>NZ_CP192574.1:0-4800000 GCF_050632135.1 Pedobacter sp. P26 | reverse complement strand
TGAATAAATTGAAAATAAAATTACTGTTCGTACTGTGCCTGTTGGTAATGGAAGGGTTAAATGCACAAACATTTACCAATCCCCTGTTGCCATCCGGTGCCGATCCTTATAGCTATTATAAAGATGGTTATTACTATTATACCCATACCACTGGTAACCGCGTAGACCTTTGGAAAACCAAAACCCTTGATGGCCTTAAAAATGCCGAGCGGAAAACCATCTGGAAAGCACCTGCCGGCACGGTGTACAGTAAAGAAATATGGGCACCTGAAGTGATGTTTTTGAGGGGAAAATGGTATGCTTATTTTGCTGCAGATGATGGCAAAAATGAAAACCACCGCATGTACGTATTGGAAAACGCTTCCATCGATCCGATGAAGGGGGAGTGGGTATTTAAAGGCAAGATTGCCGATCCTACCAATAAATGGGCCATAGATGGCGATGTAATCGATTTTAAAGGCCAGTTATACATGATCTGGTCCGGATGGGAAGGAGACCAGAACGGTAAGCAGGAAATTTTTATCGCCAAACTTAAAAATCCATGGACGGTTGATGGGAACCGCGTAAAAATTTCTACCCCAAAATTTGACTGGGAAAAAATAGGCGACCTGGGCGGTGGTGCCCACGTTGATGTAAACGAGGGGCCACAGTTTCTGGTACATGACAGTAAAATTTTTATCGTCTATTCAGCCAGCGGCTGCTGGACTGATTTTTATGCACTGGGCATGCTGTCAGCTTCAGGAAAAAGCAATCTGCTCGACCCAAAATCCTGGACGAAAGCCAATCAGCCCGTTTTTCAACAATCACCAAAAGATGGCGTTTACGCTCCGGGGCACAATTCGTTTTTTAAATCTCCTGACGGGAAAGAAGACTGGATCCTTTACCATGCAAACGATAAACCAGGGCAGGGCTGTGGTGGCTTCCGTTCTCCAAGGGCACAAAAATTTACCTGGAATGCTGATGGTACACCAAATTTTGGAACTCCGGTAAAACCGGGCGAAAGTTTAACCTCACCATCAAACCACCATAATAACTAATCAGATATAACCGATATGAACCTAAAAAACTATGTTGTCCTTGCTGTAATGAGCCTAAGCATCAGCACGGGCTTTGCCCAAAAAACAAAAAAAGCGCCGAACCTGCAAAAGTATGGTCGGTGGAGAAAGCCAATGCCTGGTATAGCGAGCATAAATGGCTAACTGGTGCAAATTACATTCCATCTAATGCCATCAACCAGTTGGAGATGTGGCAGGCAGATACTTTTTCTCCCGATCTGATCGACAAAGAGCTGGGCTGGGCAGAAGGTATCGGCTTTAATACGCTTCGTGTGTTTTTATACAGTAAAGCCTGGAGCCAGGATCCGACAGGTTTCAAAAAACGCATAGATCAGTTTTTAATCATTACCCAAAAACATGGCATTAAGCCAATATTTGTGTTCTTTGATGATTGCTGGAACAAAACTTCGGCCATTGGCAAACAACCTGAACCAAAAACAGGTATCCACAATTCGGGCTGGTTACAGGATCCCGGCGATCCGGCTTTTAAAGAAGAAGCTAACTTCCCCGAGCTGGAAAAATATGTAAAAGATGTGCTTAGCCATTTTGCACACGACAAAAGAATTTTACTTTGGGATTTATATAACGAACCCGGAAACAGTGGAAAGTTGGAAGCAACTATTCCTTTGTTAAACAAAACCATCAGCTGGGCACGCGCAGTTAATCCCGATCAGCCTATTTCTATTGGGTTGTGGAGCTGGGGATTTGAAAAACTGAACGCCATACAACTTGCTAATTCGGATATCGTAACCTACCATAATTATGAGTCACCAGAGTGGCACCAACGTACCATCGACCTCCTAAAGGCCAATGGCAGACCATTGATCTGCACCGAATATATGGCGCGATCACGCAACAGCCGTTTTTCCAATATTCTCCCAATGCTTAAAAACGAGAATGTTGGCGCTATCAACTGGGGTTTTGCCGCAGGTAAAACCAATACCAAATATGCCTGGGATACTCCACTTGCCGATGGATCTGAGCCGATCGAATGGTTCCACGAAATTTTTCAGCCTGATGGTACGCCTTACCGCCAGGACGAAGTTAACCTGATCAAAAAACTCAATAACAAATAAATATTATCAGTAGGGTGATCAGAAGAAGAACTTTATAAAAATTATTATCAGTCTGAGCGGAGTCGAAGACCCTTAGTTGAAAAAAAGTCCTTCTACAGGCTGCCATTGACAGGTTTCACTAAAGGGTTCGTCATTCTCGCGTAGGCGGGAATCTTAAAGCTTATTGCATTAAGATTCCCAATCGGGTTGGGAATGACAACTCCTCGCAGCCTATCAATTCAAAAAATGTGATTTATATTGATTTTTACGAAACAAGTAAACCCTCAGGAAACTATTCTCTGCTCAAATTAGCAACATTACCCAACCTCAACACTCAAATTTTAAACCAATGAATAAAAAAGTATCTATTTTCTTATCGCTGATGGGGCTTTCGCTTTCCCTGTCCGCACAGCAGCAAGACAAATCGTGGTCGATGGTGAAAGGAAAAATATCTTCGCCATGGGCACAGGATGTTAACCCTAAGAAAGTATTACCAGAATATCCCCGCCCTCAGCTTGAGCGCGCTGGTAACTGGAAAAACCTGAACGGCCTTTGGGATTATGCCATTTCTGAAAAATCGCAGCGTCCGGCCATTAATCAGGGTAAAATACTTGTTCCATTTGCGGTAGAATCAGCACTTTCGGGGGTGGGTAAAACTGTCGGGAAAGACAGTTTGTTATGGTACAAAACCACATTTACGGTTCCTTCGAATATGAAAGGCAAAGAAATTTTACTTCATTTCGGTGCTGTTGACTGGAGAACAACTGTAAGCCTTAACGGCAAAGAGGTGGGGAAACATGAAGGTGGTTTTGATCCTTTTAGTTTTAATATTACGCCATTTTTAAATAAAAGTGGTAGCCAAACCTTAACTGTAGAAGTTTGGGATCCGACAGATGAAGGACCTCAACCGAGGGGCAAACAGGTTAAAAGACCTGAAGGCATATGGTACACTCCGGTAACCGGTATCTGGCAAACGGTATGGATCGAAGCGGTAAACAAATCACATATCGATCACATTAAAATAACCCCTGACATTGATCATCAATCATTGGCTGTTACACCAGTTTTAACGGGGCTGCTTCAGGCGATCAGGTAAAAGTTTCGGCCTGGGATGGCACAACAAAGGTTGCCGAACAAACCGGTGATGGCAATGCCGCAATTACCTTAAAAATTGCTAATCCAAAGTTATGGAGTCCCAAGAGCCCGTTTTTATACGATTTAAAAGTAGAGCTACTGGCTAAAAACAAAAAAGTTGATGAGGTGAAAAGCTATTTCGCCATGCGTAAAAGCTCGATCGGGAAAGACAAGAATGGCATACAGCGAATGTTATTGAACAACGAATTTGTTTTTCAGTACGGTCCGCTTGATCAGGGATGGTGGCCGGACGGTCTTTACACCGCACCGACCGATGCTGCTTTGAAATTCGATGTGGATAAAACCAAAGAAATGGGCTTCAATATGATTAGGAAACACATTAAGGTAGAACCAGCCCGTTGGTACTATTATTGCGATAAAGCCGGAATGCTGGTTTGGCAGGATATGCCGAGCGGCGATCTGGGTAATGGCTGGGAAAACCGTCCGGGTATTTTAGACCATGGCTCGGATCAAAATAGGACTGCTGAATCAGAAGGTTATTACAAAAAAGAATGGAACGCCATTATTGATGCACTTTATAATGTGCCTTCTATCGTAGTGTGGACACCTTTTAATGAAGCCTGGGGGCAGTTTAAAACCGTAGAAATTGCCAAATGGACCAAGGAGAAAGATCCTACCAGATTGGTAAATACGGCCAGTGGGGGTAATTTCCATCCAATAGGCGACATTATCGATCTGCATAACTACCCACATCCTGCAATGCCAAGTCCTGATTATTTTGGAAAAGAATATGCGTTGGTGTTAGGTGAGTTTGGAGGTCTTGGTCTTCCTATCGACGGGCATGTGTGGCAACAGAAAAATAACTGGGGTTATCAAAGTTTCAAAAATAAGACTGATTTATTTAACAAATACGCAGAGTTTGCCAAACGTTTGGAGCAATTGATCCCGCTAGGACTTTCGGCCGGAGTTTACACCCAGACTACTGATGTGGAGGTAGAAACCAACGGATTAATGACCTACGATAGGAAAGACATCAAATTCTCGGAAGCACAGATGAAATCCCTGCACGATAAATTATATCAGATTAACGTACCGGTGCAGAAATAAAATGCTATAAAATCGTCATATCAACTGTGCTGCTCTTCGCTCTATTGACAGCATCCACTACTGTGGTCGTCATTCTCGCGCATGCGGGAATCTTAAAGCGCTTGCATTACGATTATTTATCAGTTTTCCTTTTTACTCAGAGGCATTCATGAGCACTCCGTGGTCCCAATCGACCCGATAGCTAGGCTATCGGGTTGCAAATGACGATCTCTTGCAGTCTAAAATTCTGAGTAAAAAAGCTGTCACTCATATTGATTTTTATACAATAAATTACCACTCTGAATGACGATTTTTTTGAATAGATTTATTAATGATATTGATGAGAAAAAAATAAACCTTTCGTGGTATGCTGCCTTGGCGGTAATCGCTAAACTGCTCTTGATTACGAATATTTTATCGGCACAAACTATAATAGAGTCTGTAATTGCCGGAGACTTTGCCGATCCATCTATTATCCGGGCCAATAATCAATATTATGCTGTGGGCACCTCTTCGGAGTGGGCACCTCATTTTCCTATCTATAGTTCAAAAGATCTGCTGAACTGGAAACAGACAGGTTATGTTTTTGCCAAGGCACCAGCATGGACTTCGGGTTCTTTCTGGGCGCCTGAGTTTGATTATCATGATAAAACCTATTTCATTTATTACACCGCGAGAAGAAAAAAAGACAATGTTTCTTGCATTGGGGTGGCCACCTCGAAATATCCAGATAGAGGTTTTGTTGATCAGGGTATTATTATTGATTATGGAAAAGAAGCAATTGATGCTTTTGTTTACCTTGAGGGTAATACGCGTTACATTACTTTTAAAGCTTATGGTTTGGACAAACGACCAATTGAAATTTTAGCCTATAAGCTAGCCAGAAACGGACTTACAGTTAAGGGAAAGCCTTTCACTTTGCTTAAAGACAATCAAAAGATAGGCTTAGAAGGACAGAGTATTCTAAAAAAAGATGGCTATTATTATCTTTTTTATTCTGCCGGAAACTGCTGTGGAACGCAATGCGATTATAATGTAAGGGTGGCCAGATCAAAATCTTTTGCCGGACCTTACGAGCTTTATGCTGCCAACCCCCTGTTAATGGAAAATGAATACTGGAAATGTTCAGGGCACGGCACGTTTGTAAAAGCCACAGATGGAAAAGATTATTACCTCTACCATGCCTACAACAAAAAGACCAATGTTTTCTCGGGCAGACAGGGCATGTTGGCCCAATTGAGCTGGCCAGCGAAAGGTGGATGGCCGGTTTTAAAAGAACAATCCGGACCAACCCTTAACCGGGATTTGAAATTGAACTTCACCAGGCCTGAAATCAATAAAAGATGGCAGTGGGATTTTAGAAATTCAACTCCCAAAATTCTGCAGCAAAACGGTCAGCTTCATTTATCTGGGCGTATCAATAAAGATAACCTTTCAGGTATTGCATTAACCCTAAGGCCCGTATCCGGGATTTTTGAAGCAACTACTGCCGTAACAAATACCAATAACGCTTTAAAAGGTTTAGTGTATTATGGCGATGCAGGCTCGGCTATAGGCATTGGCATATCCGGGAATGAAATAGAATTTTGGAAAGTTGAAAATAAAGCCATAACAGTGCTTTCAAAGCTACAAGTATCAACAAAAGTTCCGGTTGAGCTTAAAATGAAAACCGCAGAAGATTTAAGCTTAATGGTGTTTTTTAAGCAGGGAAACCAGGAATGGAAAAATATGCCGGCCAAGGAAAAAATTACAGTTAACTTTTTACCACAATGGGATAGATGCCCGCGTATTGGTCTTCATTTTAATGGAAGTGTTAATCAATATGCTGATTTTTCCTCTTTTGGATTAAAGTATTGATTGCTGTAAAAGCTGGCGACAAGCTAATTTAAAATCCTTTCTATTCTTTTTAGAAATGAGTGTTTAGTAGTACTTCGGGAACAGCGGCCCCGTTATTCGCTTTTATCCCGATAGAAATAATCGGGATGCCCGCTACTACCGGGTTTATTGAACAAGCGTTGTTGCACAAAACCCTAAACCCTCCTTCATGCTTTAAATGCCAGCCCATAATCTTCGTATAGGCTGCCCCACATAGATCCGATCGTTATCTGATGAAGCGTACAAGAAGCAAAATAAGCGAGAATGAAGAATCCGATGAAAAATGAAATCCCCGATTTAAAAATAAACAAATGATCTCTTATTGATTATGAGGAGATAAATTATTCCAGCAAAACTATGCCCTCGCCAGCCTAAACTCATTATAACACATTATAATATTAAATCCGAGGAGAATGATCGTCTCCGAACTCACTTTCAATCTATTGATGTCAACTCCTAAAATAGAAGAAATAAACAGCGTAGAGAAAACCAGTATTGCGCTCAAAAATATACTGATAAAGGCCGAGCGTAGTAACATTGTGATCCTGAATAGGTTTGCCTGAAAGAAATATTCGGGGTTGCGGATCATCTGTGCCAGATTGACCATAATGAAAAAGCCGATAAGCAGCACGTAAACGTTCATATAGGGCGTGGCATTATCCCATTTCAACAGGTTGAAATATCCTTTGGATCCAAAATAAGCAATGATTCCGAGGCAGATCAGGGTTTTAAAAACTATCCAGAATTTTTCGCCTGAAAGTAGCAGGTATAATTTAGGGTATTTAACGCTGTCAACATGGTTAGCGATTCCCAATAATTTAGCAGATGGAGGTACAAAGGGATTGAACATGCCTAAAAGTATAAAGCATAATCGTACTCATAAATTGAAAAATGGCATCATTGATCAGCCGCTCCATTTTTTCCTGATTAAGTAAGGTATCGTTCGAATAGGTAAATATCGATAACGAGATAAGTATAATAACCACAAGGTGAAATATGAAGCCAGCATAATTACTTAAACCGGGTTTGTTTAGTTGCTGGACTTCGGTAGTCTGCTGTTTGTTACCTGATGAGAATTTAGCAGATAGTGATTTAAGCGAATCGGCGGTACCCCTTGCTATAAGCGCAATGGCAAGCACAAAAATTCCGATACCGATGATAAAACAGGCAATACCTGCGGCCTCAAAGCTGTATAGCCCCAGTAGAAAAATAACTGCCCCAATGCTAAGCGCTACATGTTTATATTTGATTTTGGTAAATCCATGCATGTTGAGCAGTTGGGTGTAAAATAATCCAAATGCAGCACCTATTGCTATGGCCATTAACAGTTTTCCTGTGATATTTTCGAGCATAATTTAGATAAAAGCTGCTTGTTAGCGATTATTGAATTTTACATCTGTAAAGCCATCGAAAGTATAGGAAAAGGTTTTCCTGCACCATCCCGCTCACTTCGTTCGATGGTTACAAAACCAAGTTTTTCATAAAAACCTACCGCCTGGTCATTCTGCTCATTTACATCAACCGTGTTGGCACCATGTGCCTTTTTGGCAAAATCAATCAGCGTTTTGCCGAGTCCTTTCCCCTGGCATCGGGATGGATAAAAAGCATCTGGATAAATTTACCATTTAAACCTATAAAACCCATGATCTCTTCTTCAACTTTAATACCGTACAGTTGTACCTGATCAAAATATTCAGTTAAAATCAACGAGCGGTAGGTAATAATATCACTTTCAGAGAGAAAATGATGTGTTGCCCTAACAGAACTTTCCCACAATGTAATCAGTTTTTCGTACTGTTTTTTGCCCGCCGGTTCAATTAACACTTCTTTCATGGTTTTTCATTCTATCTAATATATATTCAGTTTCAGCAATAAAATTTTCTATCGGATTGGTCTTGCCAAAGTCGGCTAAAGTGAGTTCGGAAGTGCCTGATGTTTTTTAAACTTTAAGCGCACATCAGTACCGTTATAAAGCCCGTTATAAGTTTTGCGTACAGTACTGAATCCTGCGAACTTATCGAAAGTATAGCTTTTAAACAATAATCCAATCCGGTATACCTTAATCTTTTGCGTATCTACATCGAAAACAATTCTTTTGGTGATGGTGAGCACGAAGAGCATAATAGGAATTAACACAATAACAGACAGTTGCCGGTCGCTGTCAGTTAGTTGCATTTTGGTAAAGAGGTTATACCAAAAATAACAGGCAAAAAAGCCGAAAAATATAAGCGCAGGCAAATATTTTACACTGCCACCATGCTTTAAACGAAAATTATTATGATCAGCAATGTAATAAGTCAATATGCCCAAATCAATCGGATTAGGTTGCACAATTACCTGTTTTACAGCTTTTGAACTGATCATGTTTTTTATGGCGCTTAGTATCAGGCTATCGTAATGCTTTTTATCCTTATCGCCTTCATTGCTGAATGATGGGGAAATACGGTAACCCTTACCAAAGCGGTCATCTTTACTTTTGAGGTAATAAGCCAGTCCGAAACGGACTTGTGGATCAATTGAGGCCACCTGATCAAAGCTCATCAACTGCTTTTTGCTATAAATGGTTTTAAGATAAACAGCTTGGTTAAAAGCATCGAAAATCACTTTTCTTTTACCATAGGTAAAAAATGGGATACATGCCAGGATCAGTGGTAGCATAATAAAGTAGCCTGCAAAATATTGAGTCTCGATGTCCCCAATATTACCTTTTAACCATAATTAGGATTATAGTTAAGGGCATTGCCAGCAACAGCGCAACAACTGATAGGCCAACAGGAATTAAAAATGCAAATGGCTTAACCGTAATGGATTGTTTATCGATATGATAATACTTTGCCATAACTTATAAGCGCTGTTGCTTTGCCCTTTTTCTTTTAACAACACCAATAATGTACATCAGGATAAAGAACGGTATAAGCAGTATCCACGGATTATCGCTTAATCTCCCCAACAGTGTGATTTTGGCATCGTCCCAATCGTGGATGTCTTTTTCGACCAAAAGTTCATTTTTTAAAGTCAGTTTAAAAATGGTTACTTCTCGTTTGTCGCCCATTATAAAACGGGATATAGCTTTGCCTACACCACCCTCACGTGCCGCTGAAAGTTGCGATTTTAATACTTTTACCTCTACCGTATCTCCTTGCTTAATTTTCTCAGCCAATGCTTTTTCATCATCAGTATTGCCCTGCCATGGTAAGCGGAGGCTAATTTCTTCTTTTTCGGGTTTAATAAACAGATAGGAAATCAAAACGCGGTCGTTCTGTTTTTTTTCCATTACCCAAAGTTCTTTCACCACAAATTTTTTCGTGGTAAAATCAGCTTCTGTACGTGTATTTGCTTCGTTGGTGGTTTGATCGAAAGTGTTGAAAATCCAAAAGGTTACGCCGGATAAAATAATAAAGACTGCGAGAACTGCAATGATGATTTTTTTGTCATAGAACAATAATTAAGTATACGTTAAATTATTTTGCCCCTGTAATGATGGAGAGCGCAGCTAGTAAACGCATGGTTCACTAAAAAGTTTGTAACCTTAGATTGTTTTATTTCTTTAAAGCGTTAAGGATAAAACATTAAGCGTAATCGGGAATCTTATTGATCTTCGATCCTCCAATCAACAATCTTTAGTTCATCGCCAACACTAATAATTCCTGAAGACTGGTGCAACAAATTTTGCCCGAACAGGATTTTTTTATTAATGGTGCGGTAGCCGGCCAAAGTTCTCAGCGGCTCCTGTCCTTTTTCGCCTGTTTGCTGATCAATGGTAATGAGTACACATCTGGAACAGGGTTTCACAGCAGAAAATAAGGTTTCGCCAATATAAAAAGTATTAAAACGGTCTTCAATATGTGGTGTGCCGCCAGTAAATACAAAATTAGGGCGGAAACGGTCCATCTTGATGGAGCTTTGAAGCTTTTCATTCAATCCATCTAAAGAAGACTGACCAATCAGCAGACAAGGATAACCATCAGCAAAACTTACTACTTCATTATTCGATGCATATCTTGGGTCTACCATTCTTTTTCTGCCACTGGCATTTTTACCAGTTTTACTTTAAATTTCAGGAAATCAGAAAACCAGCTGCTTACCTCGGTATTTACTTCAATACCAACAGTGGTATCATTCCAGATCACAACCGGAATTTGTATACCGTTATCTTCCTGCAGATCAAAAGATATGGTTTGGTTGCTGTTTATTTTATGTGATATGATCAGCCTGTTGTCATTGATATTCACCGCTAGCAGGGCCAGTTCAAAATATTTCCTTTGTGTGATAAACATGCCTTCCTCGTCAACAAGCATCCATCTCCTGTCGTACTGCAGGCCTTTTTCTTCCAATTGGGCTTTTTCAAGACTGATACCGCCTAATGATTTAATAGGGTAGATATATAATTCGGAAAGGAAAAAATTGTTCATGTAATCTATTATTATAAAATTTCAATTCCTTTTTGTTCGAAAGCTTCAAAAATCTGCGCATTGATCATACTTTTGGTCAGATCAGCCTTTGAAATATCCTTACACCAGAAATAGATATTGATACTGCTATTCAGCTTACTTACCGGGCTGATCATAATAATGGGCTCTTTGCTGATAAAAACATTACTGTTCTCTCCAATAATTTCTCTGATCAGGCTTACCACTTCAGTAGAATTAAAGGGTTTTGCAATCGATAAAGAAATATCTACCCGCATCTGGTTATTGCTTAGCGTCCAGTTGATGATGTTGTTAGAAAGAATAGAACCGTTGGGGATAATAATTTCAGCGCCTTCATCGCTAAGCAGGGTGCTGGAGCGTACACCGATTTCCTTTACCCTTCCTTTTTTATTGCTCAGTTCTACAATGTCGCCTATTCGGATGGTTTTATCAAAAATAAGGATAATCCCCGATACAAAATTGCTTACAATATTCTGTAAGCCCAATCCAATTCCAACGCCCAACGCACCCAGGATAACCGTTATTTTATCTATTGGTAGCCCGGAAGCTGCAATAGCGATTAAAAAGCCTCCAATCAATAACAACAAACGGGTTACCAGTAATTTAGAACGCTCCCCTTTATTATCCTCAAAACTATCATCGCCCGTATCGCCAAAGAAATAAGCAATGTATTTCTGCAAAAAATTGGCAATCCAGATAATACCCAAAAACAATACAATGCCCCCAAAGGTAAAAGAGAAACTGCCTATAGTTCTTTTTTCAGTGAGGATTTCCATTATCGATTCGTATAGTCCGTTAAAAATATTCAGGTTGGTGGTAAAAATTACAAACCAGATTAGGGTAGCACCAATACCTGTAAGCCTTTTAAGCCCCGCAATTACAGGTTGCCAATCAAAATATTCCGGAAATCCCTTACGTATCCTGCTGCTTTTCATCTGTAGTAAAAAGGCTTCTACCAATACTTTAGCCAGGATGGTTAGCGATATGGCATTTAAAAGTGAGCTTACCCCGGTTGAATAAAAGATCTGCGTGAGGGTAAAGCGACCAAATAGATTACAAAACGTGGCAATAATGGCAAAGCCAACATAAATAAAACCCGTGGTCAGAATCATTTTGTATCTTTTGGTTTTTTCATCTAGTATTTTCCATACCATAACCCCATAGGCAACTGAACTGGTAGTGAGGAACAGCAGGAGCCAGCGCTGATATCTGGGTGGCATACCTAAAAGACGTAAGAAAACCGGTGCAAGAAGCAGTATCACAAATATGCACCAATAGTAAAATAACTTTGGGTTTAACTTTTTGCGGAAATATATCGTGAGCAGGATAGCGAGAATAATCTCTACGGTTTCTATGTAGAGTGCGGGCGCCCTCAGATCGAAAATAGGCGCCAGTGCAAAGAGCATGATGAAGGTGATTAAATAAGGCTGCGGACTAATCAGCGAAAAACCATCAAGGGTTTCTAAACGGCCCAGCTTTTTTACGCTTCTAAAGTTGAAGAATACCCACAAGAAAAATATGGTACAGGTAAAAAGTAATAACAACCGGCTGCTTCTGGTGTATACAAAATAATAGCCGGATATTTCTTGCTCTCCCTGAATAAACCTACGGAAGCCCATGCTTTTATTGGCCGGTTTATTTACCGATTCCCATAAATAACGGCGCTCTTTACCAAAAGCTTTAATGCTCACCGCATCAAGCTGGCTATCGGTAAGATACATTAACTCTTTTATATTAATGAGGTTAGAAGAGGTTCTGGCCTGTAGATTATTGATTGATAAGGTAGTTGTTTTCAGCAGGCTATCCATCACTATACGTTTCTTCTTTAGCTCTGCAAATTCACTTTTAAACATAACCTGTATAGCAGGTACTGTAAACACTTTAATCAGTACAGTATCCTTACGCAGGTTAAGAATTTCGGTTTTTAAAGCCCTTAATTCCTTTTCATATTCATCAAGGTCTGATAAACAATCTTTGTTATTGCTTTGTAATTCTGCCAATAAGGTTTGGTCCATCTGCAGGTTTTGCAGATTTGGAGACCGGTCACGCTGTGTTAAGCGGCTTTTTAGCAATGCCAGCGCGGCTTCATCCTGTGTTAAGTGTGCCGCTATAGGCTTGAGTTTCTTAAATGAACCAACGGTTACCGGAACTTTATTAACGGTTTCAAATACTTTTTCCAGGTGAGCAAGATAATCGCCCTTCGTCAATATTGCAGAATCGGAAAGAATAGATACATCCTGCCCCTTACCAGGTAACCTATCTTTTTGTGCAAATGCATTACTCATAATAAGAAAGGTAAAAAGCAGGGGTATCAGATTTCGGAACAGTATAGGGAAATTATTTATTGTTATCATTGGATTTAAAGAAGTATTGGGAAATATCCTTTATTAAGGATATAGGTTGCCAAAAATAAGGATTAGAATTGATTTTACGGCCGGTGGTTTTGGCTATTTCATTTGCACTGAACCTTGAAAAATGCGATAGCATTAATGCTAGAGAGAATTTGATGAAAATTTATACTGTTGTTTAGTAAAAATTAAATAATTTCAATTCAGCATATTAATAGCGATATGCGCACACTGGAGTACAGCTTGTCTACAGAGCAGTGTAAAAGATAGTAAGAAAGACCATCAGTCTCCTTAATTTTGGAAATACCCTTGTGAATACCAAAAAGGTTTCGAGTTTTGGTATGAACGATAGGGTTTTATAAAAAAAAGCAGCTGATAAAAATGAAAAGAACAGAATCTGGCAACGGTTTTCTCTGAGTAATCAACCAAATACTGCTGTTTGTTTAATTTGACTGGAGATAATCAGATTTATTCCTTTGTGAGGTAGATATTCATCACGCCCCTTGCAGCAGTTTGGTTGGTTCCATAAATAAGCGATTGTTTATCTGTTACCTCCGAGCTAATCCGCATGTACTGATCAGTTTGAGCTACAATGCTCCAAGTGGTCTGTACAGCAAAAATTAGGATTGCTGAAAGTGAGGATACGATTATCTGCATTTCGCCTCAAAATATAGTCTGAAAACTTTACTGATGTATTAATATCAGTAGAAACTTTTACCTGTTTATCATCAAATGTCCAGTAAGATTTTACGGCATCAGCTATGATATGGCTAACTTTGATTCCCGAAGAGTTGTAAAGCTCGAGGTCATACCCTCCGGTCGACCATTTGCCACTCAAGCTTTCACTTGTGGTGTTATCGGTGTCTTTCTTGCAAGCTGATACATTGATTAAGATAAATAACAGAAATAAAATACGTTTCATGCCTGGGCTTTAAGTAATTGAAGTTAAATAAATCAAAATGAATTCGCAAATCTTATTAAGTGAGCTTTTTTAAATTTATTTACCTCAGTTTGTAGCATGTAACGCTATATCCACGTTTATACCTTAAATTAACACTAAGCCTTAATGAAAAAAATCTTACCAATTTTGCTCGCATTATTTTGTATCGCTGGATGTAAAAAGGAAAAACAGGGAAATTATTCTGAAACCATAACAAAGGGAGAAAAATGGGGAATAAAGATAGGCAGCTCGCATGCTGAGGTATACACCCAGCTCCAAAAGGCAGGCCCAACCCTCGACTTTCAGCATGTGGCAATTTTTGGCCACAAGCCTTATAGTTCGCCAGAAAGCCTGGGTCATCTCCTTCCTTATTATTATGCGCTCACTATTTATAACAATGCCGGAACCTTAGATCGTGTAGTGCTGCTTTTTAGCGGAGATAAAGTGCAGCAGATTGCTACAGGCGGCGGTCTCACCACACCAGTAAATAAATGGCCTGAAAATGCGGCTGATGATACCGCGATAAAAGTTGATGATCCGGTTTCAGGTTTAACAGCAAAGCTGATCAAAATCCATCAGTTACCAGCCTATGCAGCTTACGGATTTGTACTTTCTGATAAACCATTAAACAAACCGTACGATCCGGATATGAATAATCACGACGAATGGCAGTTTGGCTTTTCAGACTTTGTAAGTGCGAGCATCAGCGGATCTTCAACAGTAACCCTTCATTTCAAAGCAGGTAAGCTGGAGAGTATAGCGCATGATTATCGCGAAGGGCAAATATTTAATTGATCCAATTTACTGAAATTAAAAGGAAAGTATCAAAAAAATGAGGTGGCCCCGTAAGTGTTTTATCAAATTTAGGGAATCACCTCAAAGAAATACTTTTTTAATGATAGAGGTTTCTTAATCAGTTTTCATATTGTCCATTAACAACACATTGAATTTATGCCCGTCAGGATCGGTAAAGGCAAAACCGTAATAATTGGATTCATCCCGCTCAACCTGCTTAATGATATTGCCGCCGGCCTTTTCTACTTTATTAGCAAATTCGTTAACTTCTTGTTCTGTTTCTGCCGAAATCGTAAAAATAATTTCATTATTATCATTTGCCCCCGGTTTTAAAAACTCGTCTATTTGTGATCCTTGCTCAAAAAAATGAATCACAAAGCCGTCTTCACCAAAAAGAAAACTCGCCAGTGTGGTACCTTTAAATTGTCCATTTGCAGTAAAGCCCAGGTCTGAATAAAATTGATGGGTTCGCTTTGCGTCTTTTACGCTAAAGTTAGCCCAGATTTTTTGTTTCGAATTCATATACAAAGTTTTTTTAGTAGTTGTAGTTCAAAATTATCATTCGGAAATCATAAATCTAGGGTGCATGCGCGACATTTGAAGGTGTTATTTATGCCACAAGTTTCCTTTTATTTGCAAAAAAAGCTGCATCATCCCGCCAATGATACAGCTCCTTTAAAGCAATGAATAATAGAACTATTTTGCTAATGAAGCAGTTTGTGTTGTTTTGGCTACTGGTAAACTCATTTGTGTTTTCATAGCTGCAAATCTGTCCAGATTCAATTTTGGTGTGCTTCCCATTACTAAGATATGTTCTGCAGTAGCTCCGCTCAATTTTAAATCTGCACGACCTTCAATTACGGTATATAAACTTTCTGTATCTGAATCTATCTCGGCAACAGCATCTCCTTTTAAGAATAATTGAAGATATTTTGAATCCAATCTGCCAGCCGTTTTTACCACCGCATTTTCAGAAGCCTGTATTCTATAGATATCTTTTACATAAACGGTAATCTTAGCTATATTCCTATCAGTTGAAGTGATTTTTAATGCATGTCCATACTGGATTACTTTTACGCTACCGGTATTATCGTCATTATAGCTCACACTTTCTTTTTGTCCTTGTACCAAGGTAATCTCCACATTTCCGCTTACAATAACCTGGCTGATGTTTTTAGGTGCCGACATTTTGACTGGCTGTTTCTCGCCTGCCATTACACTTGTTGAGAAAATAGCAGAAGTTAAAACGATACCTGCTAATACTGATTTTGTTAGGGTTTTGATAGAGGTTTTCATAATGCTGTTGTTTATATTTTAATTATATTTTGTTTCTGTTTTAAAGATAAGACGCAGGTAATACAGAAACGTTGCAGCATCAATCAGGGTATTATACCAACACAGGTAAACAATCGACGAACAGCTATAAAAATCGGGTAAACAATATTTTTTTTGAAAGATTTTTAGATCGCTTTTGGCTCCAGTTGGATAATCCAATTTTTTGTAGCCTTTATTTTAACACCAGGAGGTTAGTGAATCAGCTTAAAAATAAAATGGGAACTTCCTGATGGAAAGCTCCCGTTTTTCTTTTGATAAACTATGCTAAGGCTGTATTGTAACTATAGAACTGCCATCCTTGAACTTGTCGAAGGACCCTGTTTTAGATATCTTAGAAAGTGTTTCAACAGGCTCAACATGACAAATTCAATTGGATTACAATTTATGATACAGCATCTAATAAATTGAGGTATCCATTAAATTAATGGGTCAGAACCCTGACTGCGGGGATTGTGCTCCGGAAAGTTCTTATCAAAATGATGGTGACGATAAAAATTTGCACGGTCAATCTCTACAATTTCATCTTCCATCCGCAGTGCCGCCGGACTTCCAATTATATTGCGGATTTGGTTCTCCAATTCAGGCGTAACTTCACCAATAATATATCTCGGCATTGCCCTGAACTGGTCATGATGAACGTTGGGCAAAATAACTTCTTTTTACCTTCGCCTAAATTTACGAGGCCGATTGGGATCAGCACAGCTTTTTCCTCCAAATCTTCGCCCATATCGGCAAGTTCCACAATAACGTACCGAATTGCTTTTTGCTCGGGATCAAATAAGAGATCGCGCACTTTTCCAACCGAATCGCCGACTTCATTTCTTACAGGCCAGCCTTTAATGTCAGCCTCGCCATCTGTTAATTGATAAATACTATTTGAGAGCTCTTCTAAATTGCTGTATACGATAGTTCCTGAATTCATAATTGCTTTTTTAAAAGGGCATTAATTAACGATGCCCATTTTTACAACAAGTTTTTCGGGAGATGGTTTTTATGCTAGTGCACCGGGTTAAAAAGATTGGGCAGCTTGAATAAATATTTTAAAGTGGTAAATTATTGATATTTAGTGTTTTATGTTGGTGTTACGGGATGTGAAAAGCTACAGGATATAAATTAAAATAATTTTTATCAGGTGGCTATCATACCGTTTTACGATTATTTTGTATAATCGTTAAAATAGAATCAGAAGTTAATGAAGAATATAGCTGAATTTAAGATTTCATTAGAAAAGAATGAGCCAGATCGCAATATGTCGGTTCAGCTGCTGGCACTCTGGTACGATGCAAAGGGAGATTGGCATACGGCCCATAACCAGGTCGACCATTTAGGCGATGTTGCCTCAGCCCGCATCCACGCCTACCTGCACCGCAAAGAAGGCGATATATGGAATGCCAATTATTGGTATGCTAAAGCTGGCGAAAAAAGACCACAATTATCATTAGATCAGGAATGGGAAGAATTGGTAAAGTGTTTTTTATCATGACAGGCATAAATCATTTACCATTCAACTCATCCAATAGTAAATGATATTGGGTAGCAGGGGGAGATAATAACAGAAAATGATCTGCTCTCCCCGCGATCTCCAATCCTTTTATTTGGCAGGCATTTTAAATGAAGGTGGAATTGAAGCTTCATCCGCTGCCCAGCGTTTATTCGGACGTTTGCCCATTACCAGCTCCAATTTGCCCCCTCGCATTAAATCCTCGTGAGCAAACCACGATTTGTTCCATACCTGCCCGTTCAGTTTAGCCGATTGAATGTATTTATTTTCAGGAGAATAGTTTATACAGTTCAGCTCAAACTTTTTGCCATTTCCCAAATCCAGTTTTACGTTGGCAAAAGTGGGACTGCCAATTACATACATAGGCAAGCCCGGGGTTATCGGGTAAAAGCCCATCTGCGAAAATACCACAAAAGAAGTAAGGCCACCGCCATCTTCATCGCCTGGAATACCCATCAAATCGTTACGGAACCACTGGCTTAATAAACTCCGTACCCTTTTCTGCGTACGCCAGGGTTGTCCGGCATAATTGTACAAATAAGGAATATGCATAGCAGGCTCATTACCCATAGAGAACTGCCCAACATTACCTGTATGATCGGGCAACTGCGAATAAAAATCAAACCTGCTTTTCCCAAGCGGGGTATTATACATTTTCTCCAGTTCATCAACAAAGGCCTGTTTGCCGCCAATCATATTTACCAAATCGCCCAGGTTGTGCAGTACATCCCAGCGGTAAAGCCAGCCATTATTTTCATCGTAAGTTTCTCTGGCACCAAGTCCGCCTGAAAAGCGGTAATCCAGCGGTTTAATAAATTTACCTTCTGCATCCTTCGGATGAAAAAATCTGGTTTCCGGATTAAACACTGTATGGTAGCTGGTACTTTTATCTAAAAAGTATTTTGCCTCATCGGTTTTACCCAATTGTTGAGCAATATTGCCGAGGCACCATTCATCATAAACCGTGCCCAGGGTTACCGCTATAGGTTGGCGTTTTTCAAAACCATGAACTTCTGCTGCGGTTTCTTTTTCGCCTTCAGGTAAAGCAGGAAAATAGCCCTTATCTTTAAAAAACTGATCTAAAACACCTGCTTTTTTTGACGACCATGGCGCCAGGGTTTTTTCGGTAATGGCTGCTTTACAATACTGATAAGCTTCATCAAGATCAAAACTCCTCAAGCCCTTGTTATAAGCATCAATTATAGTAGCCACACCATGGTTGCTGTTCATCCTCCGGCTATCACCAGTTACCTCCGGAAAAGTTGGCATCCAGTGGTTGTTCATCTGTTGCGCCATTCGCAAATAAGAATTAATCATATTGCCTTCCATTTTGGGCTCAATAATCACACGGAGTGGATGTGTTGCCCGGTAGGTATCCCAAATCCAGTCGTCAGTAAAAAATGGTACGCCATGATCATTGTGCACTTTTCCGTCGAAGGCGCTAAAATAATTTCCATCTTCAGATAGGCTGATCATCCTTTCATAGGTTCGGTAGAGGGAAGTGTAAAATATGGTTTTGGCTGTTTCATCTGTGCCTGTTACTACGATTTTTCCAAGCGTGGCATTCCAGATGTTTTTTCCTGTCTGCGCCACCTGGTTTAGGTTATAGTCCTTAATTTCGCGACGAAGATTCTGCTTTGCCTGTTCTTCACTGATAAATGAGATGCCGTAACGTGCCTTAATTTGTCTGGTTTGCGCGGGAAACTTTAAAATAAGATAAGCATCATGTCCGGAAACAGATTGTTCACCGGATTCAATTTTAGTCTCCTTGTGCCTGCCCGATTCAACAGGTATTAAATCAGTTTCGAAGTAGAGGTAAACCTTGGTGTTATTGTCTAGTTTCTGAAAACCACTTACCACATTGCGGCTCACCTTCAGCGCGCCGTTTCTGGTGTTTAAGATCAGATAAGGCGGAACATTTGTCTGCGAAAAGTTGAGCGCATAGATCCCTGATTGGTGCGATGGCGCAAATTGTACATTTATCCCATAATCATCAAGGTCAACCTCGTAATAATAAGGTTTGATCACTTCATTGTCGTAACCATAAGAAATTATATTGCCTGCGTTTTTGAGATCGCCCTGAAAAGGACTCAAATTAAAGGCCGAGCTGCCCCGGTGGCTGGTAATCACAACAGGCAAGCCATCTATCGTATTACTGGTAAAATTATCACGCTCCGGATAAACCCGCAATAAGCTGTTAGGTAAATGAACAGTAGGGTAAGTGGGCACAAGTAAGTGGCTAATGTTGCCAATGTATGGGTTAACATAGTCTATGGGTTGTTTTTGGGTTTGTGCATGTGCAAAATTGATACCGGCCGTTAACAAAAATATTGTGCTCAATAAAGGATATGTATATTTTTTCATGTCAGGGATTTCGATTAGATACGGCAAATTCAATATCTTTTAAACGATATTTAGCTGATGATGAGTTGCCAGTTTAAAAGCTAAAACGATTTATCAAATCTAACAGAAAGGATCAGTTTATCAAAAAAATCAACAGCAGAAAAGTACGTCCCTGTTTGGCCTATTTGCAACTACTCTGGTAAAATTTAATGCTTTTGCCAAAAAAATACGCTACAGCTTATGGCTAAGCACAGTATGAACAAAAAAAGAGCGATGAATAGATTGCATCGCTCTAAGGTTCTGTCTAAAAATTAAATTAATTCGTTATGTCAGTCTGAGCCTAGTCGAAGACCATTTCAATGCGTTAGTAAAAGCGATCCTGTTATTCAATTGCAGTAATAATTAAAATTTAATCGATAATTTTTCAGAAATAAGCGCATTATTTTTATAGTACTCGAAAAACCAACTTCCATTCTTTTTTAAAACTATGCCATTTGCGCTCCCGTTGTTCGAAATATAACAATCCTCAACCGAGGTTTTTAGTAAGGTCATTACAATTTTAGGTGTTGCATCTATCAGTTGGTAGCCATTGCTTGTGGGTTGTGCATATAACAGTGCACCCTGTTGTTCTATTTTGGTAGCCATAGGCTGATCAGCAGGTAAAGGCGCCGTTTTGATCTCCGTGTTTGTATTGGCTGGCACTGTGCTGGTCGCCACAGTAGGGCTACCCGCTACATATTTAAGATCATTAAAAGATGTAAAAGCATCTTTCAGGGCCAAATTATAAGAAGTTTCATATTCTTTCTCTCTGCTTTTTCCTTCCTTGCTCTTTATTACTACAGCACCCTTACAATCTTTAAGTAAAAGGGTAAGATTGGTAACAAACATGCTGTTTTTTTCCTGCAGTTCTACTACTAAAGCCTTGCATCTGTCGGTTGCAATTTCTTCCGGTATTTCGGCATTGTCAAAGTAGACCGTAAAGCCTTTTTCCTCAAAAAAAGCCTTGATAAGGGTATTTAAGCCATATTGGTTTACCTGCTTGAGAAAATTGAATTTCTCGGGGACTATGATGTATTTATAATTTACAATATTAGACTGTGCATTTACAGAAAAAGAGATTGCTAAAAGGATAATAAAAAGATATCTTTTCATATTGTTAAATGGAGTTTGGATAAGATTCCGCCTCAATTTATAGAATGAAACGGAGAAAATCAAATTTATCGTTTCCATACTACATTCCGTATTAATCAATCGGATATTCGATCAGATCTCACCAGTAAAAGAACAAAGTTTACCATCATCCATTGCATTAATCGATTCAATTGTTTATTATTATAGCGATTAATGATCATAATCTAATCATCACATTGCGCTTGTCGCGTGTAATAAAAACCAAATATTCCAGAAAAATGGAGGAGCGCCAACTCATTAAATTAGAAGGCTGGTTTAAATCCAGGCATATTTCCTGCCTGAAGATTGTAGCCGGAAACCTAAATAAACTACGTACCTGGATTCCTGTTAAAGAACAACTAGCCTGCTTTATTTTAAAAAATCTTTTTATGCCAAATTAAAACCAATTATAACCTAAATCTGAGCACATGCTTAACATTCAAACCACAAAACTATTCTGGGCAAGTTGTCTTGCATTACTAGTCACCTCCCTTTCCTTCGGCATCCGCGCTGGTATAATGAACCAGCTTGGGGTCGATTTTCAATTAAGTACCGCCCAATTAGGCACCATTACGGCTGCTGCTTTCTGGGGGTTTCCACTGGCCATTGTAGTTGGAGGATTTGTAGTGGATATCATCGGTATGAAACGTTTGCTGGTCATGGCCTTTATCTTTCACCTGGCCGGCATTATCCTTACCGTTTTTGCGCAGGGCTATTGGAGCCTGTTTTTATCTACCCTGCTGATTGGCATTGCCAACGGTACTGTAGAGGCCGCCTGTAATCCATTAGTTGCCTCTCTGTACCCTGGGAATAAAACAACCAAATTAAATCATTTTCACTTATGGTTTCCCGGAGGTATTGTAATTGGTACATTGCTGGTTACCCTGTTTGTTCACCTTGGATTGGGCTGGAAGGTGCAGGTTGCCATGATGATTATTCCTACTTTAATTTATGGATACCTGTTTTCAAAATTAGATTTCCCAGTTACCGAGAGGGTATCATCCGGTTATTCCAGTTCAGATATGTACAAAGCAGTACTTTCTCCATTGTTTATCTTTATGTTCATTTGCATGTTCGGTACAGCCATCACCGAGTTGTTTACAGGGCAATGGATAGGCTTACTGCTGAAAAATGTAACAGATAATGCCATTTTGTTGCTGACCCTTACAACTGGGATCATGGTAATTGGCCGGGGTTTTGCCGAACCTGTAGTACACCGTCTTGCTCCTCAGGGCGTCTTGCTCTTATCTGCAATATTTGCTGCAGCCGGACTTTACATGCTGAGCACTTTTACCGGAAATTCAGTTTTCTTCGCTGCAATTGTTTTCGGTATAGGTGTTTGTTATTTCTGGCCAACGATGATCGGTTTTGTCGCTGAAAATGTTCCTAAATCAGGAGCTCTTGGCTTAAACCTAATGGGAGGTGCCGGAATGTTTGCCGTTTCTATTTATACCATGTTTATGGGGAGTTTTTACGATAACCTGATCGTTAAACATTTACCCGCTGGCGCCTCTTATGATGCGTATTTAAAAGCTCCTGAAAATTCTGAATTTGCGCAGGTGCTTGCCAGTGCCAAAAATCTGGCTGGTCCTGAAATTCTGCGTGCTACACTGATCATTCCAGTAATATTAATTGTGGCTTTTGGCGGATTGGTGATCTATCTGCGTTCGAGAAAAAAGGCCAGCGCTTTAGCATCATAATTAACAGATGATGACTTTATAAACTATCCGTTTAATAAATAAGAAGAACAATAGCTGCAAGTTTATGATGCTAAATTTATCATAACTTGTAGCTATTTGAGTTTTTAGTTTTGCTGCCGTTATACCGTTCTTCAATAAATTAATTATAAGAGGGAACTACCCGGTGGGCATTCGTATGGGGCTTTGCCTGGTTCAAAGATCCTGGTGTTTTCACTGCCCTCTGTAGTGATTTTATTAGCTGATATCCTGATCCAATTGCCTTCACGTAAGCCTATTACTTTGATGTCGTTCTGTGTTAGAAATTCCATAATCCTCGTTTCCCTTGTCTCTCCATTATGTTTTAACTCCGGATTTGGGTCAAGATAATGAGGATTAAGGTTAAAAGGAACCAAGCCCATACATTCAAAAGAGCCTGGGTACACGATAGGCATGTCATTGGTGGTTTTCATATTCAAGCCGCCGATATTGCTTCCGGCACTACAGCCCAAATAAGGTTTGCCCAGTTTGATGTTTTCGCTGAGATGCTTCATCAATCCCAGCTCATGGAGTGTTTTTACCAGAAGAAAGGTATTTCCGCCACCAGTAAAAAAACCTTTGGCTGCATAGATGGCGCGAATGGGATCATTAAATTCATGCAGACCTTTAACACTGATATTTAGCTGAGAAAAAAATCGCGTACTTTGCCCGTATATTCATCATGAGAAATACCTCCAGGTCTTGCGAAAGGGATAAATACAATTTCATCTATTCCGGCAAACAGCTTAATAAGCTCATCTTTCAGGTATTCGAGGTAATTGCCGCCGAAGAGGGTCGAAGTAGAAGCAAGGATGACATTCATTTTGTTGTACTTTAAAGGCAATTATAATGTTTTTCATTGAAATAATTGTCCTTTGATCATTAGGTTTTCGGAAAATAACAGGATCAAAAAAATCAGTACCGACATTACCAGTTGCAACACAAGGTTTATTTTGTTACCGGGATGGGATCTACATCTGCAAACGGTTACAGAAACCTGCATTTAAAGCATCTAATTATACTTTCATCATCGCATCTCCATCTTCCGTCATCCTTAATCTATTATGTTCTATTATAGCAAATAAATACTAATTTTGCGCTCTAATTTTTATAACATGAGGCTGGCAATAAATGGTTTTGGTAGAATAGGAAGAACATTTTTACGCTTGGCACTGGCTGAAGGCTTTGACGTGGTGGCCATTAACGATCTGGCAGATGCTAAAACAATGGCACATTTGTTTAAGTATGATAGTGTTCATGGTGTTTTTGCAGGGAACGTTTCGGCAGAGCCTGACGCACTTGTGATTGATGTCCTTTCGATTCCGGTTTTTGCCATTGCAGCAGCTGATAAGCTACCCTGGTCTGCATTGCATGTTGATTTGGTTATTGATTGTACGGGCAGAAATCTCACAAAATCATCAGCTGAAAAACATATTGCATCAGGCGCAAAACAAGTATTAATTTCCGCTCCGGCAGCCGATGATATTCCTATGGTAGTATTAGGGGTAAATGACGATCATGTTGATTTAACGAGTGCTGTACTATCAAATGCGAGTTGTACAACTAATAATATTGCTCCCATGATTAAGATTTTGAACGATAACTGGGGCGTTGAAGAAGGTTATATTACCACTATCCATTCCATGACGGGCGATCAGAATTTGCATGATGCAAACCACAAAGATCTGCGTAGGGCAAGGGCAGCATCATCCTCCATCATCCCAACTACAACTGGTGCAGCAAAAGCCATTACTCATATTTTTCCCGAATTGGATGGCCGTCTGGGAGGTGCAGGTATCAGGGTTCCGGTTTTAAACGGATCCTTAACTGATTTTACCTGTCTGTTAAAGAAGAAAACGACCATTGAAGAAATCAATTCAGCTTTCAAGTATGCTGCCGAAAATGAATTGAAAGGTCTTATTGAGTACACCGAAGATCCGATTGTTTCAATCGATATTATTAATAATCCACATTCGTGCATATTCGATTCGCTGCTAACCTCAATCGTTGGCGACCTTGTTAAAGTAGTGGGTTGGTACGATAACGAATATGGCTACAGCAGCCGTTTAATCGATGTGGTCAGGAAAATCGAAACGCTTTCTAAAGGCTGATTTTAGTCTTTTGCGTAGATTTTAATGCCCAATAAACCAATACCGGTTGAAAAAACAGACGTAAAAAACGTTTACCATCAGTATTAAGTCCAAAGGCACTGCGTTTATGGGTATACTGTGAAATATTTCCCGGAAAAACACTGACAAATAGGCCGGCTGCAATTTTCCCGATTAAAGGTTCGTGTTTTTTCGGAGTAAGCACTAATGCGGTACCCAATGCAATTTCAACAAAACCAGAATAAACAACGGTATCGTCTTTTTTCAAAGGCACCCAATCTGGTACCTGCGCCTGGAAAGGTTTGCGGGCAAAGGTTAAATGTCCGATTCCGGCAGTAATTAAACCTGCGCCGAGTAAAATTCTTGCTGCTGTTTTGATGTTTTCTTCTTTCACTTTACCTGCTTTAAATTCATAATGTTATAATTATCAACAAGTAAATTGGAGGTCTGTTTGCTAATATGTACATTTTACCTTTATTATAGATAATAACTGTTTGATCAGGTTGGTTCTATATCCAAAATGTTAGCACTTTATAACCATTTATATTATCGGGTTTCAATTGCTTTATTAACTTTGCAAACGTTTGCAATGCATCCTATAGCAATGTCTCCAGATATAAGCTAATGATAAATATATGGTCAAATTTATTCTTCCGGAAGAAGTTCTACCTTTAAGAAGCCTTGTTTTACGCAATGGCAAGCCATTTGAAGCATGCGTTTTTGAAGGCGACCTGGCTTACGATACTTTTCACCTGGGGTTTTTAAAAGATGGTGAAATAAAATCTATAGCCACATTTATGCGTAACGATTTTTTTCCCGAAGAAGGAGAGGGCTATCAGCTCCGTGGCATGGCTACACATCCCGATGCCAGCGGAAAAGGTTATGGTGCTGCACTCGTTACTTTTGCCATCGATTACCTGAAAGAATACAATACCGATTATTTGTGGTGTAACGCCCGCTCAACAGCAGCAGCTTTTTATAAAAAAATCGGTTTTACAACCGAATCGCCGGAATTCGATATCCCAGGTATCGGTTTCCATTACGAAATGAAATTAAACTTAAATCAAAAATAATTAAACATGAACACCATTGACCAGTTTGACTTTAAAGATAAAAAAGCATTAATCAGGGTAGATTTTAACGTGCCTTTGGATGATGAATTTAAAATTACCGACGATAAAAGAATCAGGGCTGCATTACCAACCATCAGCAAAATTTTAAAAGATGGCGGCGCGGTTATTTTAATGTCGCACTTAGGGCGCCCAAAAGATGGCCCTACAGATAAATATTCTTTAAAACACATCTTAACTGATTTATCTGCTCTTGTTGGTGTCGAAGTTAAGTTTGCTGACGATTGTATTGGCGAAAGTGCAGTAAAACAGGCCGCTGATTTAAAATCAGGTGAAGTTTTATTATTAGAAAACCTTCGTTTTTATAAAGAAGAAGAAAAAGGTGATGTAGCCTTTGCAGAGAAATTATCAAAATTAGGCGATGTTTATGTAAACGATGCATTTGGTACTGCTCACCGCGCACATGCCTCAACTTCAATTATTGCCCGGTTTTTCCCGGATGCAAAATACTTTGGTTATTTAATGGCGTCGGAAGTAGAAAATGCAGAGAAAATTCTGAACCACGCGGAAAGACCTTTCACAGCAATTATGGGTGGTGCTAAAGTATCTGATAAAATTCTTTTGATTGAAAAATTATTAGATAAGGTAGATAACCTGATTATTGGTGGTGGTATGGCTTATACTTTTGCTAAAGCACAAGGTGGAGAAATCGGTACTTCATTATTAGAAGCTGATAAACAAGAACTTTCTTTAGAACTGATCGAAAAGGCAAAAGCAAAAGGTGTAAACCTGATTTTACCTGTGGATACGGTAATTGCAGATAAATTTGCAAATGATGCCAATAAAAAAGATGTAACCTCGGGGCAAATTCCTGCAGACTGGATGGGATTGGATATCGGTCCGAAATCGGTTGAGTTATTCCAGGAGGTAATCAAAAACTCTAAAACTTTATTATGGAATGGTCCGATGGGCGTTTTCGAGATGGAAAGCTTCCAGGTAGGTACTAAAGCTGTAGCAGAAGCAGTTGTGGCGGCTACTAAAGATAACGGTGCTTTCTCCTTAATCGGTGGTGGCGATTCGGCTGCAGCGATTGCAAAATTTGGTATGGAAGATGAGGTAAGTTATGTTTCTACCGGTGGTGGTGCTTTACTCGAATATATGGAAGGTAAAGAATTGCCGGGGGTAAAAGCCATTAATGGATAAACGACAAAAATCAATAAAAAGGCCTTGCAAATGTCATTGTAAGGCCTTTTTTGTTTAAATCAGGTAAAAATATTATCACCTGTGATTTGAGATGTAGTAATTACCCGTAATCCGTACTTTCGGCGAATTCCGGCTAATTTTACATCTCGGAACTAAATGAATCGAAAGAGGCAGCGTTTAGAGAAACTTATTTTATAATAAAGCCGGCCCGCCTAAAAAACTTCTAATCCGGTATTCAGCAGTAACATATAAACAGCTAAATAACAAATCAAAAATGCCGTTGATAATGCAAAATACCGTGTTACCTTATGGCTGCCTTTTTTAAATGGGAGTAAAAACAGGATATTGAATACTTCAGATAGCAAAGCACAGATGAAATTTAAACAGACCATTATGCAGCTAAACGCCACAACGAAAATGGCCGGCTGGATGATTATTCCTGACGGAAGGCCATAGAGTCCTCCCATAATAAAACTGATCAGCAGGATAATCATAGCATATTTTAAACCCGATTTAAACTGGATCAGGAAATAGCTGCCCAATTTTGGCAGTGGTGTCCCGATTTTTGCAGGCTTTGGTTCTTTTTCAACTTTAGGGATTTCTAAAGCTTTATTTAAAGCTGCTTCATTTGTTTTTTGTTTTTTACCCTTCTTTTGTTTTTGATAACGTGGCCACCAGATGATAAATCCGGTAATAAAAAGCGCCAAAGGCATTAAGCCGGCAATAAGCGCAATAACCTGTGTTGGCCGGCCGCCGAAACTGCCATAATGGATAGGTGTTAACCAGCTGAGATAAGCATTACCAACATTAGGGAAATCCTTGCGGCTGTTCAGCAGTACCTTGCCCGTATATTGGTCAACAATAATCATTTCTCTTTTTCCAGCTTTAGGTAGGTTTCCGCTTAGCATATCTAAACGGTAAGTACCGGTTTTATCGGCCGGAAAAGCAATGCCGCCAATATAGGCATCAGGCATGTTTTGTTTGGCAGCTGCTGTAATGGCTTCGAGCGGGAGTGGAGTGGCCTGCGCATGCCAGGACGATTTAGCGCCTAATAATTGAGCTACGCCCTGCGGCGATTTTCCGCTAAGCGCAAATAACAGCGGAATAACAAGCGTAGAAAAAGTAATAGAAAAACCGGTAAGGCTCAATATCGCCACAATGGGAGAGGAATAAAAACCTAGCGAGTTATGCCAATCGTAATTTTGTCGCTTAAATGATCCGCTAAACCTTACCGTAAGTACCGATTTTAATTGTTTCCATTTTTTAGGGATCCATAATCGCAGACCCGAGATCGTCAGGATTAAAAGGCAGAGCGAGGCAAGGCCGCAAATGTAACGCCCTGCAACAGGAATCAGCAGCGTTCGGTGCAGTTCGGTAACCACGTGGATGAAAGAACTGGTATGTATTCTTTTACCACCTGTTTTTCCGGTATAGGGATTAATAAAAGTTTCCTCATTACTTTTTAAATTCATCACGCTATAAGCTTCATTGGGGTTTTTGAAGTTATTTAGCATCAGGTAATCTACTTTTAGCCTGGGGTAATTCTTTTTTATGAGTGGCACAATTTCTTCCACCGGCATCTTTTGCTTTTGCGCAATCACCTCAAACAGATCTGGATTCAAGGCCCGGTCAATCTCGTCCTGAAAAACAAGAATGCTCCCTGTAACGCCTACAAAGGCTACAATTGCCCCGGCAATAATGCCTGTATAAAGATGCCATTTACCAAACCACCTTTTTTGATGTTTTGCCCAGCTTAATTTTTTAGAATTCTGTTCTGATTTCATTTTGAGCGTAGTTACGCTTATATAATAGTTAATCCGTTTATATCCACAAAGAAATCATTTTAATTGTTATTGTACAAATTATATTTAATAAGTCTAAATAAGATATTTATGGGTGAGATAAATATGAAGAGGTAGCTCAAACGACGGCTTATTTTTTCGGCTGGTTTATTTTTTAGGATGGCTATTCTTATTGGCATTTAGTCTTAGTCTTTAGGAAGCGATAATTGAGGTATATTATACCATGATATAAGGTATTAAGGCACTCATTTTTAACGCTATTTAAATTTTATGATGAAAATTGGGTGAACGTGACACTTTCGGATAATATATTTTTAACCTGCTTATTATCAGTTATTAATGCTTTTGTAATAGCGCAATTAGGCTTATTCTAACTATATTGGCTGACCATTATTGTAACAAAAAAGATGTGGAAAACTTTTTTGTGGTAAAAAGTGGTAAAAAGTGGTAGAACTATTTACTTTTACACTAGATAAAAAGTGTAGATACCACTATGACCCAACTTTTAGGAGAATTCGATTGTAAACTTGACGCAAAGGGACGCCTTATGGTGCCTGCTGCGCTTAAGAAACAATTGCCTGAATCTGAGAAAGAAGGGCTGATCATTAACCGTGGTTTTGAGAAAAACCTGGTGATTTATCCAAAGAAAGTCTGGGATGCTATCGTTACTGATTTAAGCAAACTGAATATTTACGAAAAAAACAACAGAGAATTTATCAGGTCCTTTACCAGGGGTGCAACTGAACTTTCGCTTGATGCGGCGGGTCGTGTGCTTTTGCCAAAATCGCTGGTTGATTATGCAGGTATTGGAAGTGATCTTGTGCTGGCTTGTCAGTTAGATCGTATCGAGGTTTGGGATAAAAAATCTTACGAAGATATTTTTGATGATGTGCCGGAGAATTTTGCAAACCTTGCTGAGCAGGTAATGGGTGGAAAGAAAGGAGTGGCTGATGGAGAATAATTATCATGTGCCTGTAATGCTGCAGCCGTGTATTGATGGCTTGAATATTAAGCCTGATGGAGTTTATGTTGACGTAACCTTTGGTGGCGGTGGTCATTCGAAAGAGATTTTGAAGCATCTTGGGTCAAAAGGAAGATTAATTGCTTTTGATCAGGATCCTAATGCTCAGGCAAATGTTCCTGCTGATGATCGTTTTATTTTTATCGACCAGAATTTCGGTTTTCTGAAAAATAACCTCCGTTTAAAAGGTTTTAAGCAGGTTGATGGTATTCTGGCAGATCTTGGTGTTTCCTCTCATCAGTTTGATGTGCCGCAACGTGGTTTTTCGATCCGTCATAATGCAGATCTGGATATGCGTATGGATCAGCACCGCGATTTAACGGCTGCTGAAATATTGAATACCTATACGGAAGATAAACTGCATAAGATATTTGGAATTTATGGAGAAGTTAAAAATGCGAAATCTTTAGCACGTGCTATTGTGACTTCACGTTTAGAGCAGCCCTTTACCGATATCGATAGTTTGAAATCAGCCATTGCTGGTTATATCCCCAAAGGAAAAGAGAATAAATATCTGGCGCAGGTGTTTCAGGCATTGCGAATAGAGGTGAATGCGGAAATTCAGGTGCTTGAAGATTTTTTAATGCAGGCTGCCGATGTGTTGAAGCCGGGTGGTCATTTAGTAGTGATGTCTTATCATTCTTTAGAAGACAGGCCGGTTAAAAACTTTATGGCGAAAGGCAAATTTCAGGGTGAGGTAGAAAAAGATTTTTTCGGAAATCAGCAAAAGCCATTTAATGTAATTACAAGGAAAGCGATCATTGCCACAGAAGAGGAGATTGCTCAAAACAATAGGGCCCGCAGTGCGAAACTTAGAATTGCAGAGAAGATATGAACAGGTTTAGGGAGGAGATAGAAGAGGAAGAGGTAGGGCCCGAACCAGAGCTAAAAGCTGCGCCCAAAAGGCCAAAAACTGCTGAAGAAAAAATGGATAGCAATTCATTTATCAGCAAGCTTTTTAATGATGGCTTGGTAAGTAAAGAGGCGGCAACTGATGCTTTGCCTTATTTATGCTTTCTGGCTCTTTTAGGGATGATTTATATCGCCAATAGCCATTTTGCGGTAAACAATGTGCGCCGTATTGATAAATTAAATAAAGAAGTAAAAGAATTAAGATGGGAGTATAAATCCCTTAAGGCCGACCTGATGTTCAAGAGTAAACTGACGGAGGTTGCTAAAAAGGTAGATACCCTTGGTATAAAAGAACTGATTGAACCACCAAAAAAAATAATTGTTAAAAGCGATGAATATTAGAGCAAACATCTTGCTTCGTGTATATCTGGCATTTGGCTTAATTGTGCTTTTTGCTTTCGCGGTGTTTTTACGCCTCGGTCAGGTGCAGTATGTGCAGGGAAAAAATGGAGGGCTATGGCAGACAGCCTCTCTACTAGATATGTAAATGTGGAGGCTACCCGTGGAAATATTTATTCTAACGATGGTAGTTTGCTCGCGACTTCGATACCGGAATACGAGCTGCGTATGGATATGTTTGCAGGCGGCATAGCTGATGATAAAGTATTTAATGAAAAGGTAGATTCCTTAGGTTATAAATTAGCGCAGCTTTTTCAGGATAAAACCGCCAAAGAATATGCCCGGTACCTGCGCAAAGGTCGCCAGGATAGTGCTCGTTATTTATTGATTCACCGTAAAGTAGGTTATGCCGATCTTAAAACCATCAGAACTTTTCCGCTTTATAATATTGGTAAGTTCAGTGGTGGCTTAATTGCTGTACAGCAAAATAAACGTATTCTTCCTTTTCAGGCTTTAGCTGCCCGTACCATTGGTTATAAAAACGAAAATGTGGCTAATGGTGTAGGCTTAGAGGGCGCGTATAAAGAATATATCAATGGTGAAACGGGAAAAAGATTAATGCAGCGTATTGCGGGCGGTGTTTACATCCCGGTGAACGAAGAGGCTGAAGTAGCGCCAAAAGATGGTGCTGATATTATCTCGACCATTGATGTAAACATGCAGGATCTGGCACAAAGTGCTTTAGAAAAACAGCTGATTAAATCGCAGGCCGATCATGGTACTGTGATATTGATGGAAGTGGCCACGGGCGAAATCCGTGCGGTAGCCAATTTTTCTAAAGTAGAAGAAGGGGTGTATAAAGAGAAGTTTAATTATGCTATTGCGGGTAACCAGGATCCGGGATCGACTTTCAAACTAGCCTCTTATATGGCTTTGTTGGAAGATAAGCTAATAGATACCAATACGATGATCGGGACAGGTTACTATCAGATCCCCGGAAAACTGATCACAGATTCGCACCCGAAAATTGAAACGGTTACCGCAAAAAAGCCTTTGAAACGTCTTCCAATGCTGCAATTGCAAAGCTGATCAATATGCATTATGGCAACGATCCGATAAAATTTACCAATCACTTATATGATTGGCATCTGAATCAAAAAATGGATTTACAGATCCCTGGCGAAGCAATGCCTGTGGTTAAAAATCCTAAAACAAACAAAAGCTGGAACAAAAACATGACCCTTCCTCAAATGGCTTATGGTTATGAAATGCAGCTAACACCGTTAAAGATGCTTATCATGTATAATGCGGTAGCCAATAACGGAAAAATGGTGGCACCAATTTTTGTAAAAGAGATCAGAAGATTGGGCAATCCGATCGAACAGTTTAAAGCAAGGGTGATCAATGATAAAATCTGTTCGGATGTTACCCTTAGCAAAATTAAAAAAATGCTAGAAGGGGTAGTGACTGAAGGCAGTGGAAAGCAGGTTGTTTACAATCCATTATATCCGATTGCAGGTAAAACAGGTACTGCCCAGGTGGCTGATGCGAATAAGGGATATAAAGCTAATAAACAATATCAGGCTTCTTTTGTGGGGTATTTTCCTGCAGATAAACCGAAGTATTCTTTGATCGTAGTAATCAACGATCCAAAAGGGGCCTATTATGGTGCTACGGTTTCGGGTCCGGTGTTCAGGGAGATAGCTGACCGTATTTACGCCAGCGACATGCAAATGTATAACGATGTGCCTACACGTTTGGTGGGGAATACCGGAACACCACCTACTAAAGCAGGGCAAAGTAAAGCGACTCAGAAAGTATATAAAGCATTCGGATTTAAGCCGCTTTTTGCTTCAAAATCTGAGTATTACAATATTATAGATACCAGTGCAGGAACAATTTTTCAGGAAAATAGCGAGCGTAAAGGCGTAATGCCTAACGTGGCAGGAATGGGACTGAAAGATGCATTGTACCTTTTAGGTAACGCTGGTTTAAAAACAAAAGTTTTTGGATCGGGCAAAGTGATCAGTCAGTCTATAGCTGCTGGTACAAAAGTGGGCAAGGGATTAGGTGTACAAATTGAGTTGAATTAAGGTTAGGGTAGAAGGTATAGGATTTAAGGCCTTGCTACTCGATACTAAACAAAGGTAGAAGGTTGAGGGTAGAAAGGTTTAAGGCCTTGCTACTCGATACTAAACAAAGGTAGAAGGTTGAGGGTAGAAAGGTTTAAGGTCTTGCTACTCGATACTAAATACCTGATACTAAAAGAATAAAAAATGCAATTACAAGATTTACTTTATGGCGTAACGATTAAAGAATTGGTTGGTAAAACCGATAGGGAAATCAGTGCACTGAATTTCGATTCGCGTAAAGTAGGTAAAGATGATATCTTTTTTGCAATAGTAGGTACTTTGGCTGATGGGCACCAATTTATTGAGCAAACCATTCAACAAGGCGCAGCTGTAATTATCTGTGAAAATTTGCCAGAAATCAATGATTTTACGGTTACCTATATTAAGGTGGAAAACACATCGGTTGCTTTAGGGATCATTGCCGGTAATTATTTTGGAAATCCGTCAGCAGATTTAAAATTGATCGGTATTACAGGAACAAACGGAAAAACTACCATTGCTACCCTTCTTTTTAAATTATTTAAAGATCTGGGTTATAAAACCGGGCTTTTATCAACAGTAGAGAATTATATCAACGATACTGTAGTAACTGCTACGCACACTACACCGAATCCTATTGCCTTAAACCAACTTTTAAGGGATATGGTAAATGCGGGCTGCGATTTTTGCTTTATGGAAGTGAGTTCGCATGCAGTATCACAACACCGGATCGAAGGCTTGACTTTCTCGGGCGGGGTGTTTTCGAATTTAACACATGATCATTTAGATTTTCATAAAACTTTTGATGCTTATCTGAAAGCTAAAAAGGCATTTTTTGATATGCTACCTAAATCGGCATTTGCATTAACCAATATCGACGATAAAAACGGTACGGTGATGCTGCAGAATACCAAAGCACATAAAAAGACTTATGCCCTTAAACAACTGGCCGATTTCAAAGCAAAAATAATTGAAAATCAGTTTAGTGGCTTGCATTTAGATATCGATAATGAAGACGTTTACTTCAAACTGGTAGGCTCTTTTAATGCGTATAACCTACTGGCTGTTTACGGGACTGCAATTTTGCTGGAACAGGATAAATTAAAAGTGTTGACCTTATTGAGCCGTTTATCAGGTGCTGAAGGGAGATTTGATTATATCACTTCCGCCGATAAAATTATTGGTATTGTGGATTACGCGCATACGCCTGATGCTGTTCAGAATGTGTTGAGTACCATTGCCAATATCCGCAAAGGAACTGAACAGGTAATTACTGTAATCGGTTGCGGTGGAGATCGTGACAAAACCAAACGTCCGATTATGGCTCAGGTGGCCTGCGATTGGAGTGACAAGGTGATCTTAACTTCTGATAATCCACGTACAGAAGATGCACAAGCTATAATTAACGATATGGAAACTGGGGTTTCGCCAACCAATCAGCGTAAAACCTTATCCATTTTAGATAGAAGAGAAGCCATAAAAACAGCCTGTCATTTGGCACAACCGGGAGATATTATTCTTGTTGCGGGTAAAGGACATGAAAAATATCAGGAAATTAATGGTGTAAGGAACCATTTTGATGATAAAGAAATTTTACTTGAACAATTAAAACCAATCAGCTAATGTTATATTTATTATTCGAATACCTGCATAAGCATTATGATATACCTGGGTTAAGGTTGTTTCAGTACATCACTTTCCGTGCTTCTATTTCTATAATTTTATCATTGATCATTACCACCGTTTACGGACGTAGGTTGATTGATTACCTGCATAAAAAACAGGTTGGAGAAACGGTAAGAAATTTAGGTTTAGAAGGCCAGATGCAAAAACAGGGTACGCCTACCATGGGTGGTATCATTATCCTGCTGGGTATTTTGATCCCTACCTTATTATTTGCAAATATTTCCAATATCTATGTGATTTTAATGATTATCACCACGATCTGGATGGGTGCAATTGGATTTTTAGACGATTACATCAAGGTTTTCAAAAAAATAAAGAAGGTTTAGCTGGCCGTTTTAAAGTGGTTGGCCAAGTAGGACTCGGACTGATAGTAGGCATTACGATGTATTTTCATCCAAATATTGTGGTGAGGGAAACCGTTCAGGATAATGTTAAAAGCACTTCTACGGTTCCAATGGTATTGCGTCAGAAAGGCGAAACTTTTTATTATACGCAAGATGTAAAATCGACCAAAACCAATATGCCCTTTTATAAGAACAATGAGTTCGATTATGCCAAGGTATTGAAGTTTTTAGGTGGCGATTATCAGAAATATGCATTTATCATATTCCTCATCTTTACGGTGTTTATTATTACGGCAGTTTCAAATGGGGCCAATATTACCGATGGTATTGATGGGCTGGCTACCGGAACCTCAGCGGTAATTGGGATCACCCTGGGTATTTTGGCTTATGTATCTGGTAATACAATCATGGCCGATTACCTGAACATCATGTATATCCCAAACTCAGCAGAGCTGATGATTTTTGCCGGAGCCTTTGTTGGAGCATGCGTAGGTTTTCTTTGGTACAACTCTTACCCTGCCCAGATTTTTATGGGTGATACCGGAAGTTTGGCCATTGGAGGTATTATAGCCGCATTCGCCTTAATGATCCGTAAAGAACTGTTGATCCCGATTTTATGTGGAATCTTCCTGATAGAACTGGTGTCGGTAATTATGCAGGTATCTTATTTTAAGTATACCAAAAAGAAATTTGGCGAAGGACGGAGGATTTTCCTGATGTCGCCGCTACACCACCATTATCAAAAGAAAGGTTATCACGAGGCCAAAATTGTAACCCGCTTCTGGATTATCGGAATCATGCTTGCGATTATGACTATTGTAACATTGAAGTTAAGGTAGAGGGTTAGAAGGTTTAGGGCTTAGCGGTTTAATGCCGAAAGACTAAAGCTGAAAAGTAAAAGAGAGAATAATAAATAAATTAAAAAATTAAAATGTGATGGTATTAATGTCTTGATACTTGATACTCACCACTTGATACTAAAATAAAAATGAGCACAAATAATACTACATCAGGCAATACTACGTCAGCAATGGCAGGGCATGGTCGTGTAGTTATTTTAGGTGCTGGTGAAAGTGGTGTTGGCGCCGCAAAATTGGCACAGGCAAAAGGCTTCGGTGTTTTTGTTTCCGATTATGGGGTAATCGCCGATAAATACAAAGCCGCATTGGAAAAGCTTGGCATACCATTCGAATCTGAAAAGCATACTGAAGAATTGATTTTAAATGCTACGGAAGTAATTAAAAGTCCGGGTATTCCGCCGACAGCGCCAATTATTAAAAAACTTGTCGCTCAAGGTATTCCGGTGATTTCAGAAATCGAGTTCGCCGGAAGATATACCGATGCAAAAACAATCTGCATTACCGGTTCAAATGGTAAATCAACTACGAGCCTGTTAACTTATCACATCTTAAAAAATGCCGGGTTAAATGTAGGCTTGGCCGGTAATATCGGACAGAGTTTTGCTGCGCAGGTAGCTACAGAAGATTATGAATATTATGTGCTGGAAATCTCAAGTTTTATGCTCGATGATATGTTCAAGTTTAAAGCCGATATCGCAGTTTTACTGAACATCACACCAGATCATTTAGATCGCTACGATTATAAACTGGAAAATTATGCCGGATCCAAAATGCGCATTGTCCAAAACCAAACGGCAGATGATGTTTTTATCTATTGCGCTGATGACGAAGAAAGTTTAAAAGCAATCGCTCTAACAAAACCTTTGGCGAAAACCTATCCATTTTCAATTGTTAAAAAGGTTGAAACTGGTGCTTACTTAGAAGAAAATACGATACATATCCTTACAGAACCTAATAACCAACTAACCATGTCTATTTCAGATTTAGCCTTACAGGGCAAGCACAACATTTATAATTCTATGGCCTCAGGCATTGTGTCTAAAGTTTTAGAATTAAGAAATGAAACCATCCGCGAAAGCATGGGTAATTTCAAGAATATTGAGCACAGGTTAGAACATGTGGCCAAAATTTCGGGGATCGATTTTATCAACGATAGTAAAGCCACAAATGTGAACTCCACCTGGTACGCTTTAGAAAGTATGACCAGTGATGTGGTGCTGATTATGGGTGGTGTGGATAAAGGTAATGATTATAACATGCTTAAGGATTTGGTTAAAAGTAAGGTAAAAGCCATTGTTTGTTTAGGTAAAGATAATAGACGTATTCACGATGCTTTTGAGGATGATGTAGACATAATCGTAAATACTTTTTCGGCTGAAGAAGCTGCGCAGATTGCTTTCCACCTGGCTAAACGTGGCGATGCAGTATTGTTATCGCCTGCATGTGCAAGTTTTGATTTATTTAAAAATTATGAAGACCGCGGTAACCAGTTTAAAGCGGCAGTTAGAGAATTATAATAGGAGGCTTAAATATGTTTCAGGCATTGCTTAATAAAACAAAAGGAGACAGGTGGATCTGGTTGATCATCATCCTGCTTTCGCTTATATCAGTAATGGCTGTGTATAGTGCAACAGGTACTTTGGCGTATAAAAAAGGGGAAGCTGTAGAAAAGCTTTTGCTTACTAAACACTTAATTTTTGTGTTGATGGGTATTGGGATGATTTATATCGCTCACCTGCTCGATTACCGCTATTACGCTGGTATTTCGAAGGTGCTGATGATTGTAACCATTCCTTTGCTGTTTTATACATTAATATTCGGTACCAACTTAAACGATGCTTCGAGGTGGGTTAAAATACCGGTAATCGGATTAACCTTTCAAACTTCCGATTTGGCCAAGCTGGCATTGATTACCTTTTTGGCACGTATGCTAACCAAAAAGCAGGAAAATATTAAAAACGTAAAAGAATCATTTATACCAATTATGGGTTCGGTTTGTGTGGTGTTTGTTTTAATCGCACTGGCCAACTTGTCCACAGCATTAATGCTGTTCGGTGTAAGTATATTGCTGTTGATTATCGGTAGGATCAGTATTAAACAGATTGCGATTGTTTGTGCGGGCGGCTTTGTGCTGCTGTTGTTCGTTTTCTTTTTGGGTCCAAGGAGAAAAACATACATGTCGCGTATCAATACGTTTATGCATCCCGAAATGCAGCATTCAGACAAAACTTTCCAGGCAGATCAGGCAAAAATTGCCTTGGCTACTGGTGGTGTTTTTGGTAAAGGACCAGGTAATAGTACACAACGCAATTTCCTGCCACACCCGTATTCCGATTTTATTTTCGCCATTATTATTGAAGAATGGGGAACGGTGGGAGGAATTGTAATCATGATACTATACCTGGTGCTTTTATACCGGTGTATCAAGATCGTAACCCGGGCGCCCAAGGCATTCGGGGCTTTACTGGCTGCAGGACTAAGTTTTAGTCTCACCATCCAGGCTTTTGCTAACATGGCCGTAGCGGTAGGTTTAGGCCCGGTAACAGGGGTTCCACTTCCATTGGTGAGTATGGGTGGTACATCAATGATTTTTACCAGTGTGGCCTTCGGAATTATTTTGAGCGTAAGCCGCGATGTGGAAGAAAACGCAAAACTGACACCGAAAGATGAAAAAATAAATAATAAAATAATTGTTGGAGAGATTCCATCATTTGGATAAATAAAAATAACCACAAAGAAACAAAAGAACACAATAGCTAAAATGAAACCTAGTAAAGCATACCTAACGGATTTAACTTATCAGGTCAATGGGGCTGCTATTGAAGTGCATAAGTCTCTTGGGGCTGGATTGTTAGAAAGTGCGTATCATAAATGCATGAAACATGAGCTAGTGTTACGAGGGATTTCTTTTATGACTGAAATGCTTGTGCCAGTGAATTATAAAGGAATGGCTATAGATGCAAATTTGAGGTGTGATTTATTTATTGAAAATATATTAACCGTTGAATTAAAATCTGTGGATAGATTAATGCCTATTCATGAAGCTCAAATCATTACTTATATGAAGCTATTAGGTTCTCCACAAAGAATAATTTATAATTTCAATACAGTTAATTTATATAGTGAAGGACAAAACATACGTAAACGATTTATTCAGACTATTACCTGAATAATAGAATATTAACTATTGTTCCATTGATGGGCGATACTTACAATAAATAAAAAACAACTTTTGTTCACTATTGTGTCTTTTGTGGTGAAATGGTTAACATTAAAAACAGTTTAAAATGAATAATTCCCCAAAAATTATCATATCAGGTGGTGGCACCGGCGGGCACATTTTTCCCGCCGTAGCCATAGCCAATGCGCTAAAACGCTTGGTGCCAGCCTGTGAAATCTTATTTGTGGGTGCAATAGGTCGAATGGAAATGGAAAAAGTTCCTGCAGCCGGATATAAAATTATAGGATTAAACATTAGCGGGATGCAACGCGGCTCGATTATTAAAAATCTGGCACTCCCGCTCAAAGTAATCGGTAGTGTGCGTAAAGCCATGCAGATTATCAATGATTTTAAACCAGATGCTGTAGTAGGCGTTGGTGGTTATGCTTCAGGACCGTTATTGTACGCAGCTTCTTTGAAGAGAATTCCTTACCTCATCCAGGAACAGAATTCTTATGCAGGAATAACCAATAAGTGGTTAGGCAAAAAGGCTTCGAAAATCTGTGTCGCCTTTGATGACATGGATCAGTTTTTTCCAGCTGACAGGATTTTGAAAACAGGAAATCCGGTTCGCCAGGAAGTGGTTGATATTAAAGGTAAACACCATGCAGGAGCCGAACTATTAAAACTCGATCCATTGAAAAGAACCATTATGGTAACCGGTGGAAGTTTAGGTGCAGGAACACTGAATAAAGCAATTGAAAAACATTTACCCGAGATTATTGCACAAGATGTGCAGGTAATCTGGCAAACAGGTAAGTATTACTACAAAGGGATTATAGAAAGATTGGGTTTAGCCTATCATCCCAATGTGCGTATCCTAGAGTTTTTAAATAAAATGGATCTGGCTTATGCCGCTGCAGATGTGATCATCAGCCGTGCTGGAGCAGGAACCATAGCAGAGCTTTGTTTGATTAAAAAGCCGGTGATTTTGGTGCCTTCGCCAAATGTAGCAGAAGATCATCAAACTAAAAATGCCATGGCCCTGGTTAAAAATGGAGCAGCAATATTAATTAACGATCGCTCCGCGGAAGATACCCTGGTTAAGGAAGCACTGACATTGCTAACAAATAAAGAACAGTGTGAAACGCTGGCTCAAAACCTGGCTAAGATGGCATTGCCAAAGGCAGATGAAATTATTGCGAATGAAGTGTTGAAATTGATTAATAGAGATATGAGAAACTAGATGTGTAATTTGAGATTAGACTATTTGTATAGTGTCTCAAATCTCCCATCTCAAATCTAAAAAAATGGAACTAAGTAAAATAAATAGGGTTTTCTTTGTAGGTATCGGTGGTATCGGCATGAGTGCGCTTGCCCGTTATTTTGCTAAACGCGGACAGGTGGTTTGTGGTTACGATAAAACATGTACCAAGCTGACCGAAACTTTGGAACAGGAAGGAATTTTGATTACCTATCTTGATGAAACCACTTCATTGCCTGGGGAATTTTTGGATAATCAGGATGACACCCTTGTAGTTTATACACCCGCAATTCCGAAAGATTCGAAAATTTTAAACCATTTTATTGATAAAGGTTTTGCACTTAAAAAGCGTTCAGAGGTTTTGGGTATCATCAGCAAGGGCATGTTCTGTATTGCGGTTGCGGGTACACATGGTAAAACCACCACATCGTCTATTGTAGCGCATATTCTAAAGGATACCGGTTACGATTGTACGGCATTTTTGGGTGGTATAACCAGTAATTACAACAGCAATGTACTTTTTGGCGATAACAATGTGGTGGTAGTAGAAGCCGATGAATATGACCGTTCTTTCCTGACATTGCATCCTGATGTAGCCGTGGTGACCTCGATGGATGCTGATCATTTGGACATCTACGGAGATAAAAGTCAACTCGAAGAATCTTTCAGGTTATTTGCCGGGCAGCTGAAGGCCGAAGGTACACTTTATGCACATGAAGGATTGCCTTTGGAAAATAGCATCAGTTATGCTGCAAGTCCAACTGCTACGGCAAAAGCAGAAAATTTAAGGGTAGAAGGCTCGAAATTTGTTTTCGATTATGCAGATACCACGCAACGCATAAAAGATATCAGCTTGATGATTCCCGGTAAACATAATGTAGAAAATACAACCGTTGCCATTGCCATTGCTTTGCAATTGGGTATTGATGTGGAAAAGGTGAAACAGGCTGTTGCAAACTTTAAAGGGGTGAAACGCCGTTTCGAATATATTGTAAACAGTGGGACTCAGATTTATATTGATGACTATGCACATCACCCTGAAGAACTGAAAGCCTGTTTTGATGCGGTGAGACAATTGTATCCCGATAAAAAACTAACAGTAATTTTTCAACCGCACCTGTTTACCCGTACGAGGGATTTTGCAGATGAATTTGCAAAAGTTTTAAGCACCGCTGACGAACTGCTGCTGTTGGAAATTTATCCGGCAAGAGAATTGCCCCTTGAAGGCATTAACGCACAGTTTTTATTGGATAAAATCACTTTGGCAGATAAAAGAGTATGTGGAAAAGATTTTGTGGTTCAGCATGTTAAGGACACAAAACCGGAATTAATTTTAACAGTAGGAGCGGGCGATATCGATACCATTATAGAACCCTTAAAAAATATATTGAACAATGCTTAAACGGATAAACTGGAGTGCAATTTTTACTGGCTTTGCCTGGCTGATCAGTCTGGCAGGGGTGGTTGTGCTTTTGAGTTTTATCAATGTGAAAAAGCAAACTGTTAAATGTACAGATATTAAAATCCTGATTCCTGGAGCAGATAATTTTATTGAGCGCGAAGAGATCGATGCTATTTTAAAAGAAGATCAAGGTGTGCTTTTAGGGCGTAACCTCGAAAATATCAATATTCATAAAATTGAGAAAAAACTGCAGTCTAACCCTTATATCGGTTTTGCTAAAGTGTATATAGATATGGATGGGGTGCTGCACATCGAAGTAAAACAGCGTCAGCCTATCCTTCGCATATTTAACGAGAATGGACAGGATTTTTACATTGATAATGATGGATTGAAAATGCCTATTTCATCAAATTTCACTGCCAATGTGCTGGTGGCAACGGGACATATTACCGAGGTTTTTGGCAGTAGAATCGATACCCTGCATACACAATTGGCGAGAGATTTATATAAAACTGCACAGTACATTAAAAAAGATACGCTTTGGGATTCTCAGATCGAACAGATTGTGGTTGATCAGAAAAACGATATCGAACTGATCCCGAGAGTAGGTAATCAGCGGATTATTTTAGGTAATGCTGATTCTCTTGAAAAGAAAATGAAAAACCTGTTGTTGTTTTATAAAAAAGCAATGCCGCAGGTAGGATGGGATACTTATAAAACGATCAACATTAAATATACCAACCAGATTGTTTGCGAAAAAAGAGATTCGACAGCATTAGGAAAAAAAGCGAAAACAATTTCGGCGGCAGATAGTTTGAGGATACAGCGGAACGTAACCGATTCACTGATCAGAAATACCATCAGCACGGTAATGGACGATCGATCTGAAGCCGATCAGCCAGAAGAGGTAGCGCCTAAAAAGCCTGAACCTAAAAAGGTGGAAGCCAGGAAAGAAGAGCCAAAGAAAACAGAAATAAAAAAGGTAACGCCTAGAAAGGTTGAACCAGTAAAAACAGAAGTAAAAAAGCCGGTAGTTGTAGCGGCTGTTAAACCAAAGGAAACAAAACCAGCGGATAAAAAAGAGAAACCGAAGCAAACCGGAGCAACGCAGCCAAAGACGGCAAAATCTGAGGCTCAGTTGAAAAAAGAAAAAGAAGCAAGAGAAAAAGAAATCAGAGCCCTAGAAAAACAGTATAAAACTCAGCAAAATTAACGAATATGGACAAGGCAAAATTTACCAGTCAGTCGCCCATTGTAGTAGGATTGGATATCGGTACTACAAAAATTTGTGTTATCGTTGGTCGTAGAACACAGCACGGTAAGATAGAAATCTTAGGAATAGGCAAGGCAGAATCGGCGGGTGTGACACGTGGAGTGGTTTCTAACATTCAAAAAACCGTACAGGGCATTGCTCAAGCAGTTGAAGTAGCAAGCGGACAATCCAATGTAGAAATACAGGTGGTAAATGTGGGTATTGCTGGTCAGCACATTAAGAGCTTACAGCACAGAGGAATTTTAACAAGAAGAGAATTAAATAACGAAATCGGTAAAAAAGACATCGATAAGTTGATCGATGATATGTTTAAACTGGTAATGCCACCGGGTGAGGAGATCATCCATGTTTTGCCGCAGGAATTTACTATCGATAACGAGCCTGGAATCAAAGATCCAATTGGTATGGCAGGGGTTCGCCTTGAAGCTAACTTCCATATCATCTCTGGTCAGGTTACAGCCGTCAAAAACATTATCAAATGTGTCAACAATGCAGGACTTCAAACTCAGGATTTGATTCTTGAGCCGTTGGCTTCTTCTGAATCGGTGTTGAGCGAGGAAGAAAAAGAAGCTGGTATTGCATTGGTTGATATTGGTGGTGGTACTACAGATATAGCCATTTTCCATGAAGGTATTATCCGTCATACTGCAGTTATCCCTTTTGGCGGCAATAGTGTTACTGAAGATATCAGAGAGGGTTGCTCAGTAATGCGCAATCAGGCTGAATTGTTAAAAACACGCTTTGGTTCGGCATTGGCTGAGGAGAATAAAGAAAACGAAATTATTTGTGTTCCCGGATTACGCGGCCGCGAACCAAAAGAAATTTCGGTTAAAAACCTGGCCTACGTCATTCAGGCACGTATGGAAGAGATTATTGAGCACGTATATTACGAGATCAAATCTTCCGGATATGAGAAAAAACTTATCGGTGGTATTGTAATTACCGGTGGCGGAGCATTATTAAAACACTTATCTCAGGCGGTTGAATATGTAACCGGTTTAGATTGCCGTATTGGTTATCCGAATGAGCATTTATCTAAGTATGAAGATATGCCTAAAGCCATTTACGACGATCTGAAAAGCCCAATGTATGCAACCAGTGTAGGTTTACTGATCAAAGGAATCCAAAAAGCAGAAGAGTTAATTGAAGAAATGAAACAGCCTGGTGTTTTTGTAGAAAAACCAAAAACAGCAAAAGAAAAAGAGAAACGCGGACCGGGTTTGTTTGATAAATTACTGGCAAAAACAAGAACTTTCATTCAGGACGACATGAATGTAAGTGATGAGGATTACTTGAAAAGTTAATTATTTTTCCACAAAAGATGAGTTTTCCACATTATTAACAGTTGTGGAAAACGTCTGTTGAAAAAATGTTAATATTACATTGAGTAATGAACAGAATTTAAAAATTTTTAAACAACTGATTCATAAAGATATGCAGTTCGAAATGTTAAAAGATAAGTCTTCAATCATCAAGGTAATTGGTGTTGGGGGCGGTGGCGGCAACGCAGTGAACCATATGTACCTGTCTGGTATTACTGGTGTAGATTTTATTATTTGTAATACAGATGCCCAGGCATTGGAATCTAGCCCTATACCTAACAAGGTACAATTAGGCGCTAGCTTAACCGAAGGAATGGGAGCTGGCTCTATTCCTGAGGTTGGTAAAAACTCAGCTATAGAAAATATAGATGATATTAAAGCCATGTTAGGTAGTACAACCAAAATGCTTTTTATTACAGCAGGAATGGGTGGTGGTACCGGAACAGGGGCTTCTCCAATCATTGCGAAAGCAGCTAAAGAGCTTGACATTTTAACTGTGGCCATCATTACTACACCATTTTCTTTCGAAGGAAAAAGACGTAAACTGCAGGCTGATGAGGGAATGGAAGAGTTGAAAAAGTACGTAGATTCTTACCTTGTGATCTCTAACGATCGCCTGCGCGAAATCTTCGGAAACTTAACTTTGGGTTCTGCCTTTGGTCAGGCCGACGATATTTTAACCACCGCTGCAAAAGGTATTGCAGAAATCATTACAGTTCCCGGTTATATCAACGTGGATTTTAAGGATGTGCGTACTGTAATGAAAGATAGTGGCGTAGCCATTATGGGTAGTTTTGCCGCTGAGGGCGAAGACCGTGCATTACAGGCGGTTGAAGGTGCTTTGGCTTCTCCGTTGTTAAAAGATAATGAAATTGAAGGTGCCCGTTATATCTTATTGAATATCAGCTCTGGTTTGCGTGAGGTAACCATGGATGAGGTTTCTATTATTACGGACTATATTCAGGAGAAAGCTGGTTTATCAGCAGACTTAATTTGGGGTAACTGTACCGAGGAATCTTTAAGCGATAAACTTTCTGTAACCATTATTGCAACAGGCTTCCAAACCTCAGAAGAACGTGTGCATGAAGAAAAAAATAAAAAGAAAATATCACTTTTAACACCAGAAGAAGCGCCGCTGGTTCGCCCTGTTGAACCAGTAAACTCTTTTATTCAGCCCAAAACAACGCCATCTTATGAGCCTGTTTTAAAAACGAAGGAAGAAGTTTCACAAGCAGATCTTTTTGGTGGTATGTTCAATAAACCGGAACCTCAAAAAGTTCAGGAACCAGAAAGTAATGTGGTTCGTCATACTTTAATTGAAGAAGAGCCTCAGGTAGAAGAAGTCAAAGAAACCGGATTCGAGTTTGAAGTTAAATTGGCAGAAACCAACTTTGTATTCGAAACACCAGTAGCTCAGTCAGCACCTATGCCACAACCTGAGCCAGAAATCGAAATGCCGGTTGTTGGATTAGACGACGACAAAAGTGACGAATCAATGGAAGAACAATTGAAAAAATCTAAAGAGCGTATTTTACGCTTGAAAGATCTGAGCATGAAATTGCGTACAACCAATGGTTTACAGGAATTGGAAAACGAACCTGCATACAAACGCAAGCAAATGCAGTTGCAACAAGTTCAGCATTCTTCTGAATCGCAGGTAAGCAGGTTTACTTTAAGTAACGACCAGGACGGTGGTACTGAAATCAGACCTAATAATTCTTTTCTGCACGATAACGTTGATTAAAACAAACCAAATATAATTATAGAGCCCCGTTGTAAAATCGGGGCTTTTTTGGCATAAAATTGGATCACTAAAAAGCTTAATTGGAGCCTGAAAGATCATTAGGTTGATTTTAAGCCGAATAAAGCGTAAATTCGCAAAATTTCATTATAAAAAATACATAATACATTGGATATATTTGATAAGATAGCAAAGCACATGGGGCCACTTGGCCAACACCAGAAATGGTCTCATGGGTATTTCTCATTTCCAAAATTAGAGGGAGAAATTGCACCTCACATGCAATTTCGTGGAAAAGAGCATTTGGTTTGGAGTTTAAACAACTACTTAGGCTTAGCCAATCACCCGGAAGTTAGAAAGGCAGATGAAGAAGCTGCTGCAAAATTCGGCATGGCTTATCCTATGGGAGCCCGCATGATGAGCGGTAACTCGAACTATCACGAACAGCTGGAGCAAGAGCTTGCAGAATTTGTAGGCAAACCTGATGCATTTTTATTAAACTATGGCTACCAGGGCATGGTGTCTATTATCGATACCTTGGTTGATAGGAATGATGTGGTGGTATATGATGCAGAATCACACGCCTGTATTGTAGATGGATTACGTTTGCACATGGGTAAACGTTTTGTCTACAAACATAATGATATTGAGAGTGCCCGTAAGCAGTTAGAACGTGCAACTAAACTTGTTGAAGAAACTGGCGGCGGTATTCTTCTAATTACAGAAGGTGTTTTCGGAATGAGCGGCGCTCAGGGGAAATTAAGGGAAATCGTTGATCTTAAAAAAGATTTCAATTTCCGTATCCTGGTTGATGATGCACATGGTTTCGGTACCATGGGTAAAACCGGTGCCGGTACGCATGAAGCACAAGACTGTATTGAAGGAATTGATGTTTACTTTGGGACCTTTGCCAAATCAATGGCAGGTATTGGTGCGTTCGTTGCTTCAACAGAACAAATTACCAATTTCTTGAGGTATAATATGCGTTCTCAGACTTTTGCTAAAGCATTACCTATGCCAATGGTAATTGGTTTATTAAAGCGCTTAGAATTGCTAAAAAGCAAGCCTGAGTTAAAAGATAAACTTTGGGAAATCGCAATGACCCTTCAAAAAGGATTACGTGAGCGCGGATTCGATTTAGGTGTTACCGATTCAGTAGTTACTCCGGTTTTCTTAAAAGGTGAACTTTCTGATGCCACAGCAATTACTTACGATTTACGCGAGAATTATAGCATCTTCTGCTCAATTGTAGTTTATCCGGTAATTCCAAAGGGCATGATCGAACTTCGTTTAATTCCTACAGCTGTTCACACGCTTGAAGATGTACAACGTACGCTGGATGCTTTTAGCGAAGTTGCTGAAAAATTGGAAAATGGATATTATAAAGAAAATCTTTTCGCTACCGTTTAAGATCAATGAAAATTTTATAAAGCCCTTTAAATATGTTTAAAGGGCTTTTTTGTGTAATTTTATTTTTTAAAAATCTGTATTTCAGTTAGTTAATCAGGTTTCTTGTTGCATAATATGTTTATAAATCCATTCATGTGGAAAAAAACGTTTTAGAAGGCTGTTTTTTATTATTCTAAAAATTTTTTTATTTCGTTAAACCTTTTAAATTAGATAATTAAAACCAAAAACCTTAAAGAACCATAGGAGCAATTAAAAATGAAAAAATTCGAAGAAGTAAAAAGTTTAGTGGCAGCTTTAGAAGCTGATGCAGACAAATTTTATAACAAAGGTAACAGCGCAGCTGGAACCCGTATACGTAAAGGCATGCAAGATTTGAAAAACTTAGCTCAGGCCATTCGTTTAGAAGTTCAGGAAACCAAAAATAAAGCTTAAACAAATAAAATATTATAGTGAAGAGCCTCAGAATTTTCTGGGGCTTTTTTGTAACCTATATTTTCTTATTCGTCAGTAAATATTATCTTTGCTGTAAAATATATAAGACAAATTAACATTCAATGCGTAAGTTTTCTTATTATTTATTATTTGCTCCAGGTAGTCTTTCAGATATAGACATTTGCGGAAGTTTTGATTTTACGATGTGTCGCAAGCTTTGTGTAAGGCAAAGTAAGTAGAATACTGAAGTGCGCGAATGATTTGGTTTGAAGTGATAATATTATTAGCAGGATACGGTGTCAAAACATTTGCAATACAACAAGGCAGAAAGTAAGGATGTAGGTTATATATTGAATGTGCTCAGTAGCGTACATACAGTAGATCAAAAATTGAAAGAAGAATTTGAGAAACATCTTTTAAGGCTCAGGATTAAAAAGGATCAGATACTCTTCAATGAGAACGAGGTATGCGAATACATATACTTTATTGTTAGAGGCGCTTTAATGGGATGCACCACGCATAATAAACAAAAAATAACTACCTATATTTCAATTGAAAATGATTTTGTAAGTTCTATATCGGGGCTTCATGGATCTGATCATTCTCAGGAATACGTAATCGCTGTTGAAGATACAGATTTGCTGGCCATCCACAATAATGAACTCAATCGTCTTTTTACATACCATTTCGGGCTCAATTATATCTTTAGAGTTGTTTTAGAGAAATATTATAAAGCTGCTCAACAAAGGTCACATATTATCCGTGTTGGAAACGCAAAGGAAAGATACCTGTATTTTGCAAAAACCAATCCGGGTTATTTAAACCGACTGCCCTTAGATCTGGTAGCTTCATTGTTAAATGTTAAAACTTCAACACTATTGTCCATCAGGAAAAATTCTTCTAAACCCAAAGAAGGCAATGTTGATCTTGCTGAATTTGGGCAAAAACTGGAGCGTTATGTTAACGATCATCAGCTATTCAGGCAAAAGAATATCAGGCTCCATTCTCTCGCTCAAAAGGTCGGTATAGGCAGTCATAAGCTTTCTGTTGTGTTAAACAGTTATTTCAATAAAAGTTTTATTGATTATATTAATCAGTATAGGGTAAACTGGATAAAGGATAGTATCCGTAATCCAGAGATTATGCAAAATTTCACGCTGGAGGCATTGGCTTATAGTGCAGGTTTTTCATCCAGGAGTGCCTTCTATAATTCTTTTAAAAAATTAGTGGGAATGAGCCCTCTTGAGTATTCAAGAAATATTGGAGAAGAAATACTTTAGCTTAACGTTTTTGTTACTGATATGCTGCTTGAGGTTACTTTTAGCCGGGCTTTTGTATTGATTTATAATACAGGACAAACTTGATCCTGTTCTCTTCGACAAATGAGGCCTGGTTGGCTAAATTAGTTTAATTGACAATTTAATATATAGCTTTTACTGGCTTTGAGCCGCAATTGATTAAACTATGATAAGGATGATGCGCGCTGCAGATTGGAGTGAGATAAATGACATTTATCAGGAAGGAATCGATACAGGTACCGCAAGTTTTAGAACCCCGGATATTTCATGGAAGGACTGGGATTCATCACACCTCAAGACCTGCAGATTTGTGAGTTTACAGGGTAAGGAAATTGTTGGGTGGTGTGCACTTTTGCCGGTAATCGCCAATTATGACGTTGGTGGTGTTGGAGAAATTGAAGTTTATGTTAAACAGGGCTACAAAGGCCAGGGGATAGGCTCTGCTCTATTAAATGCCCTGATTATCGAAAGTGAAAAAAAGGAATCTGGATGCTTCAGGCAGGAATTTTCCTTCAGAATTCAGCCTCATTAAAAATTTATGAAAAAGCTGGATTCAGGGTGGTAGGCTATCGGGAAAAAATAGGTAAAGCAAAAGGTGTTTGGCAGGATAATCTCCTGATGGAAAGAAGAAATAAATTGATCGCCTAATATTTTAAGACTAAGAACGTGTTTAAAATAAAATAGAAGTTATTTCGTATGTCAGTCTGAGCGTAGTCGAAGACCATTTCTGCTTTTGGGAATTTCTGAATTTTTTAAAATGACCTGGAGCAAAAGGTTTCTTTAAATTGTTACCAAGTGTAAATATTTTAAATAAAATAAGCGCACATGTCTAATTTTATTATCTGAATTAGCTAAATTTAGTGCATGTTTAAGCACGTTTTTTTAGGTCTCCTGTTGTTTTTTTCTCATGTAGCTGCACATGCTCAGTTTCGTTATGCTAAAATAGCCGACAGTTTATATGCTGTTAAAATTTATGATCAGGCAGCGCATTATTACCTGCTTTCTGGAGAGGCCAGTGAATTTTCCCGTGCAAAACAAGGGGCCTTTTATAATGCTGCCTGTTGTTTTGCCCTATATGGCAAGGCCGATAGCGCAATGCTATTGCTGAAACAATCCATTCAACTTGGGAACGATAATGTGGCGCATATCAGTAAGGATACCGATCTTAACTCGTTGCACCAACGCGCCGACTGGCAGAAACTCATTGCAGGTTTGCATCCACGTATTAAAAGCACTAACGATCCGACAAAAGCACGGTTAATTACTACCGACGTACGCAATTTCTGGGATGCTTATGACCGTGCTCAGAAAGATACGGCCAACCGTTTAAACATTTACCGCAAATATTACATCCAACCCGGAACGCCCGGTTTACAGGATTATTTTACTTACAAGGTATTTGACCTGAAATACTTTGTTATGGGGCATGATAAGCGCCCTAATTTTTATGCCGCCATCCGCAAAAATACTTATGCTGTAGAGCAACAGAAGCCACAGATGATAAGCAGCTTTGTAAAGCTTAAAGCACTATATGCCAAAGCTTCGTTTCCTGATGTTTATTTTGTTATCGGTGATTTCTCTTCAGGTGGTACCTCTTCAGATAATGGCTTGCTCATAGGTCTAGATCAAGGTGTGCGTACACCCGATATCCCTACCAACGAACTAAACTTATGGCAACGCAACAATTTCAACAACCTGGTTGATTTGCCGCATCTTATTGCGCACGAGCTGATCCATTTTAATCAGGGCGGCATGGCTGGCGATACAACCTTATTACGTGCTGTCTTAGCTGAAGGCATGGCCGATTTCCTGGGCGAACTGATCTCTGGTAAAACGGCTAACGAACGACTGCATGTTTGGGCCAGGGGTAAGGAAAAACAGATTTGGAGCGATTTTGAAAAAGAAATGTATCTGAACAGGGCCAAAAACTGGATAGCCAACTCTGATCAGGAAACTGCCGACAAACCTGCTGATCTGGGGTATTGGGTAGGTTACCAGATCTGCAAAGCTTATTATAACCAGGCTGCAGATAAAAAACAGGCCGTGGCGGATATGCTTAACGTTAAAGATTACAAGGCATTTTATGATAATAGTGGCGCAAGCCGGATGTTTAAATGACAGGGCGATAAATAGAAGGCGGTTAATTTATTTGAGTAATTTTTTATTTGCACAAAAAAACAGATTGTTTTCATTTACTTTTCAGCAAAATCAAACAATCTGTTCCTGAAAATATTCTTGTAAGCGAATTTAAGCAACTTCGCTTAGCTTTTCTATTTCTGCAATTATTGATTTTTCTAAAAATGCAGATGCTTTAACCAATGGCAACCTTACGGTATCGCCGCAAACACCTAAATGTTTTAATGCAGCTTTTATGCCTGCCGGATTACCTTCTGCAAATGCCAGGCGAGTAAATTCTATTAAGCCTAAATGAGCAGGCAAAGCGGCCTTGTAATCGCCGGCTAAACAAAGTTTTACCATGTCAGAAAATTGCTTAGGTACAGCGTTTCCGATTACCGAGATAATGCCTGCAGCACCCAAAGCGATCATTGGCAAAGTAACCGGATCATCTCCGGAGATTAAAAGAAAATCTGCAGGCTTATCTCTCATAATCTGGTTAAACTGATCGAAGCTTCCTGATGCTTCTTTAGTAGCAATAATATTTTTAAAATCATGAGCCAGCCTGCAAGTTGTTTCCGGACTCATATTGCTTCCTGTACGACCTGGTACGTTGTATAAAATCAAATCTAAAGGAGAAATTTCAGCTAAATATTTATAGTGTTGATAAATTCCTTCCTGAGTAGGTTTGTTGTAATAAGGACTAACAGATAAAATTGCACTATAACCGGAAGCATCGAAAGATTTAATGTCTTCAGCTACAGCTAAAGTGTTATTGCCACCTATGCCGGCAACCAATGGTAATCTATTGTTGTTAATTTCAGCAGTATAGGCCCACACTTTCTTCTTCTCGTCCTTGGTCATTGTAGCAGTTTCGCCGGTTGTACCTAAAGAAACGAGGTAATCGATCCCTCCTTCTACCAAATGATTAATCAGGTTTTTTAAACCATCATAGTCAACTGATCCATCTGTGTTGAAAGGTGTAACCAACGCTACACCAGTACCCTGAAATTTGTTCATTTTAATTTATAATTATTGAATTTTGAATGAGAGATTGACCAAATGCTTTTACATGCTATCATTCACCAATTCCGTCATTCTCTCATTTTATCATTTCCAAAAGCTCAGCATCGCTGATGATCGGAACGTTTAGTTTATTTGCCTTTTCCAGTTTCGATGGACCCATATTATCGCCTGCTACGAGGTAATTCAATTTGCCCGAAATGCTGCTCAGCATCTTTCCTCCATTGGCCTCAATCATATCTTTGAGCTCATCGCGGCTAAAGTTTTCAAAAACGCCCGAAATTACGAATGTTTTTCCAATAAGTCTATCACTATCCAGCGTAATTACCTTTTCTTCAATTTCAAACTGTAATCCTGCTAATTTTAATAATTCTACCTGCTTTAAATGCTCAGATTTTCCAAAATACTCAACAATACTCTCCGCAATGCGCTGTCCGATCTCATCAATGGCGATTAATTCCTCTACGGTAGCCTTAGCAAGATTGTCGATATTTTTTACACCAGCGGCAGTTTTTCTTGCTACTGTTTCGCCTACATAACGGATGCCCAGGCCGAAAAGCACTTTTTCGAAAGGCATTTCCTTCGATTTTTCGATTCCGGTAAGCATGTTTTCTATCGAACGTTCTCCAAAACGGTCTAAGTTTTTGAGCTGATCCGATTTTTGATACAAAGTATATAAATCACTAATATGATTTACAAGCCCATGTTTGTAAAAGGTTTCGATGGTTTCATCGCCGAGTCCATCAATATTCATGGCCTTGCGCGAGATAAAGTGCTGAATTTTTCCAACAATCTGCGGCGGACAACCTTCATCATTAGGACAGTAGTGCACTGCTTCTCCTTCTCTCCTGATCAATTCTGTTCCACATTCGGGACAATTGTGTAAATATTGAACCTTTGTAGCGCCGGGCAATCGCTTATCTAAATTTACTATGATAATTTTTGGAATAATCTCACCACCTTTTTCTACATAAACGGTATCACCTTCATGTAAATCTAAACGATCTATTTCGTTCGCATTGTGCAATGTAGCACGTTTAACCGTAGTACCGGCCAATAAAACAGGTTTTAAGTTGGCAACCGGCGTAACTGCACCGGTTCTGCCTACCTGATAGGTTACTTTTTCTAAAACAGTTTCAACCTCTGCTGCTTTGTATTTATATGAAATGGCCCAGCGTGGTGATTTAGACGTAAACCCCAATTCCTGTTGTTGTGCATAACTGTTTACCTTAATCACAATACCATCAATATCGTAACTTAATTTAAAACGTTCGTTTTCCCAATGGTGGATAAATTCCAGAACTGCATCGATATCAGAAACCAGTCGGTTATGTTCACAAACATGGAAACCCCAATCTTTTACAGCATTTAAACTTTCCCAATGAGTTTTGAATTCGTTTTTATCGGTGTACAGGAAATAAATAAAACCATCCAAAGGCCGTTTTGCAACTTCCTTGCTATCCTGCATTTTTATGGTGCCCGAAGCAAAATTTCTGGGATTTGCATAAGGGATCTCACCAAGTTCTTCACGAGCAGCATTTAAGCGTAAAAATGCCGCTTTGTGCATAAAAATCTCCCCACGGATTTCGAAATGGTCAGGGGCAACGGTCGATTTGATCTGGTGTGGAATGGTATGGATGGTTTTTATATTATTGGTTACATCGTCGCCTTTGGTGCCATCACCACGGGTAACCGCACGTAAAAGCTTGCCATTTTCGTAAGTAAGACTGATAGAAAGGCCATCAAATTTTAACTCACAAACATATTGGAAATTATCGCCGATGGCTTTACGGATGCGTTCGTCAAAATCACGGAGATCTTGCTCGTTATATGTATTCCCCAATGATAGCATGGGGTATTTATGGTTTACGGTAATAAAGTTTTTGGTAATATCGCCACCAACACGCTGTGTAGGCGAATTCGGATCGGCAAAATCAGGATTTGCTTTTTCTAGCCCGGCGAGGTGTTTTAATTTTTTATCAAACTCATAATCTCCAATGGTGGGCATAGCCAGCACATAATAGTTATAATTGTGCTGGTTTAATTCGGCCACCAGGGCATCCATTTCTTCTTTTATTGCAGTTAAAGGCATCTACAAATATAAAAAAAGGATGAATCGGTTTTTAAAATGAGTTGAAATAAATATACATAATACTCTGGTTAATTTAGCGATTTGAACTATTAAAATCTATCAAAGAAAGCTATCGATTTTAATGATTATTAACTACTGTTTGTATAACGCGTTTGGCCTTTTTAAAGATTTCTCCTTTTGAATTGTGGCATTGAATTTGTATTTTTACATTAGATTAAAGTATTGCAATTATGGAGTTGACTAATCTAGAAACAGAAACTAAGCAAGAGAAATATCTTGATGTTTTACGTAATCTGCGTGCAAAGAACTTCAGTCGTAATCTGCCTTTTCTTATCCTCTCTAATAAGCTTCCGAAAGGTCAGGTTTATAAAGAATATAATGATGGTCGCATAGAGATTCAGGAAGTTTCTTCAGCCGGAAAAAAATTAATGTTAAAGTATTGAAGACTTTGGCAGTAAAAGAAGCAGATCTGGTTCGTATTGACTATGGATTATTCTAATCCAACACTCTTGGTTATTTCGGGTCCAAATGGAGCAGGTAAATCTACCTATATTCAAAGTATGCTTCCTGTAGAATTTGAAGGAATATGGTCTTTTAACAGAGATGAAGTTCGCGTTCAGTTCGAAACCCAACTTATAGAAGAAGGAATTCCTAAAACAGATAGATTAAAAAAAGCCACAGCAATGATGGAGGCGAAACTGGTTAGTGAAATGAAAAGTGCAATCGTTGGGCAACAACATTTTGTGCTGGAAACTCCTCTGTCTGATCCATACTACTGGACTTATTTAAATTTATTTGAGGATTCCGGTTATCATATTCAAATTAATTATTTATGCCTGAATACAATCGAGCATTGTAAGGCAAGAGTTCAGCAAAGGGTTTCAGAAGGTGGACATGCCGTTTCTCCTGAAACAATAAAGGGAGTTTATAATATGAATCTAGTTCATATAGATAGTCAAATGGCTAGTTTTAAGAGGTTAGAATTTTACGATGGGACTATTATTCCAATCATGCTATGTGCCATTGAAGATAACCAGGTAGAATATTTCTCTCCCGAAGCTTTAAAAAAGAAATGGATAAAAAATGGGCTTCAATCGCTTTATAAAATGTTAAGGGATGCAAAGGCCTAACTATTTTCGCTAAAATATTTAAGCCAACTTCCCCTCAATCTCCTCAAAAATATGCATGTAATCTTTTTCTAGGACGGTTTTATAAATCCCAAGTTCAAAAGTAAGTGACTGAAGTTGATTTTCGTTCAATGTTTCGGGCCATAAACGCATGCAGATTCTGTTCAGCGCATAGCTGATATTTTCGAGTTTTTGATAACTCAGCAGATACTTGCTGCTGATAAACTTTTCCAAAAAATTAAAAAATACCTCAGGGTTTTTAAGGTTACAGTGTTCAAGGAAATCACTTAACGATTCTTTTTTTACCGAACTCAGCTTGTCATAAAAATGGTTTACCTGGATTAAGTTATCCTCCACCAATAAATGATCTAACAAAAGTTCCAGGCCGATGTGGGCAAGAAAAGAAGGACGCACAGCGGTATTTTCTACAACCGGCTTAATGAGTTGTTTAAGTTCGGTGGTTTTCTCCAGGAAAAAATTAGAGGAATGAAAAAGCAGGTCGACGGCTAAATGTCTTTTCCAGCCAAGCAACAGATTTTCTTCATCTGGGTTTCCTTTAAACAGGAATTCATTCTTCTGGGGGTATAAATTCGCCTCTTTTGCTGCATTTTTAATCAGATCTGGCAAAACCGTTCCCATTACCACATGGGCATCATTATTTGTCCGGTCGAAATAATAATGGGATAAAAAGTTCATCTTGCAAGGTAATGTTTTCTGGTATGGTTGTAAAGGCCGAGTTCAATTATGATAACTCATTTACAAAACCAACTAATTTGCTTTAAACTAAGCTAAAATTTTATCTTTGCACGCACATTATTAAAGTGTTTGTACAATGACGAATTTTGTTGAAGAGTTAAGATGGCGTGGCATGCTGCATGATATTATGCCGAATACGGAGGAAAAGTTAAACGAGGGTATGACTTCCGGTTATATCGGTTTCGACCCTACTGCAGATTCGTTGCACGTTGGTCACTTAACGCAGATCATGACCCTGATTCATTTTCAAAATGCTGGTCACAAGCCGTTTGCTTTGGTTGGCGGAGCTACGGGTATGGTGGGCGATCCGTCAGGAAAATCTGATGAACGTAACCTTCAGACACCTGAAATGATTGAGCACAACCTGAAAGGAATGAAAAAGCAATTGGCTAAATTCTTAAAATTTGAGGAAGGCGGGAACGGTGCAGTAATGGTTAATAATGCCGATTGGTTTAAGGATATGAATCTTTTTACCTTTATCAGGGATGTTGGTAAACACATTACTGTGAACTACATGATGGCAAAGGATAGTGTTAAAAGACGTTTGGAAGGTGATTCTGGTCTGTCTTTTACTGAGTTCTGTTACCAGTTGATTCAGGGTTACGATTTCTATCATTTATGGAAAAATGAAAACTGTTTGGTGCAGATGGGCGGATCTGATCAATGGGGCAATATTGTTACCGGCACCGAACTGATCAGAAGGAAAGACGCTGGTACAGCTTATGCCATTACTACACAGCTGATTAAAAAGGCAGACGGAACCAAATTCGGCAAAACCGAAAGTGGTGCAGTTTGGCTGGATCCGGAAAAAACTTCTCCATATAAATTCTACCAGTTTTGGTTAAATGCATCAGATGATGATGTGAAAAAATGGATCCGTATTTTTACGCTTAAAAATAAAGAAGAAATTGAGGCTTTGGAAAAGGAACATGATGCCGCACCGCATTTGCGTATCCTTCAAAAAGCTTTAGCTGAAGATATCACCATAAAAACCCACTCAGTAGAAGCTTTGGAAGCTGCCATTAAAACATCTGAGTTTTTATTTGGAAACGGTACACTTGAATTCTTGAAAAGCCTAACAGAAAAGCAAGTATCAGAGATGTTCGAAGGTATTCCTCAGTTTAACATTTCGAAATCAGAACTAAATATTGGAATTGATGCTGCAACTTTACTGGCAGAAAAATCGACCATTTTTCCATCAAAGGGAGAGGCTAAGAAAACCATTCAGGGAGGCGGAGTTTCTGTAAACAAAGAAAAGGTAGCTGAAATGGCCCAAATATTCAATACAGATCATTTAATAAACGATAAGTTTATCGTAGTACAAAAAGGAAGAAGAAATTACTTCCTTTTAATTGCAGAATAACATTTTCAAGCCCAATGAAATTAAAGATAAGAGATCTATTCATTGGGCTCGAATTTAAAATTGAACGGGAAGTTGAAATCCCGGAAGAAATTCTAATAAAACGTATCATCCAGGAATTAAGAAAACTGGATTATGAAGTTGTTGACCGAACGGAGAAAAAATCTTGTTCGGAGAAAGATGGCATGGCGGTCCATATATTACCAAACAATCCGATTGGGATAGGGTAAATAATGGAAGTTTCGAAATTATCGGGGCTAGCGAAAAACAAAGTTTAAAATTTCAATTTTCGGTATCCATATTTGGTATCATGCTAGGCATTTTAATGCTCGTTGGATTGTCTTTTGTTGCGCACTACTTCATTTTGCCTTTTGTACTTTGTTTTGTTGTCTTGAACATACAAAGAGCTATTGATCTAAAAAATAAAATTCACCAAATCTTTAATGCAGTTACCCGACCAGAAGTAAATTGATTAACAGTGTTCTAATAAATTTGAGATCAATTGACATGATTTACTTCTTCTAAAAAGACTCTTTTTTAAAAAATGATAAGATCTTCGTTAGATTTGTGTTTCTGGATCTACTCCTGGTCTGGCAAGCGATCCTTTTCATCTTTCTTGCGGTTAAAACTGCCATTTTTTTCATATCATAGACTATTTTTTAAAGTAAGACACGTTCAAAAGGATTCTTAAAGTGGTTTTTTGTTTTGTAAATTTCCACTTCTGTTTCAGTTAAGAGGCAATATTCAAGCGATTTTTTTAACTCATCATTGTTCATTTCCTGCCCAATAAAAACAAGCTCGTTTTTACGGTCCCCATAATCATTGTCCCAATCTGCATCAATTTCAGCTCTGTTTTCCTGGTAGTCCTGGTATTGCTCACGTTCATGCTCTTGCATACTTGCCCACCAAACACCTGCCAGATCGATGCGTAAAGAACCACCGGCTTGCGAGAAATTAATAGCCTTTTCGGGCATGGCAGCTAAATAGAAAATACCTTTCGAACGGATAATGTTCTGTGGAAATTCTTTATTGATGTAATGCCATAATCTTTCAGGGTGAAAAGGTTTTTTGGAGCGGAATACGGTTGAACTAATTCCATATTCTTCAGTTTCGGGTTGATGGATTTCTACCAGCTCTTTTTCCATCCGGCACCATCTGATGCGGATTCAAAATCGAATAAACCGGTATTTAAGATTAAGGCTGGATTTATTTCTCCAAAAAGTGTCTGATAAATTTTAGCTGTAGGGTTAAGTTTTGCAATTAACGCCTTAAGTACATTAAGATCGATATCACTTACCAGATCTGTTTTGTTTAATAAAATCACATTGGCAAATTCGATCTGGTCGGTAAGTAGATTTACGATAGTGCGTTTATCCGCTACGTTATCAACCATATTACGGTCGGCAAGTTTATCTGCCGAGCCAAAGTCCTTATAAAAGTTATAAGCATCTACAACGGTTACCATTGTATCTAACCGGCTAAATCTGCTCAGATCGATACCAGAAGCTTCATCAATAAAAGAAAATGTTTGTGCAACCGGGATGGGTTCAGATATCCCTGTGCTTTCGATCAGCAGGTAATCGAATCGGTTTTCTTTTGCCAGTTTTTCCACTTCAATCATCAGGTCTTCACGCAAGGTACAGCAAATGCATCCATTGCTCATCTCTACCAGTCGTTCTTCCGTTTTGGATAGGGTGTTTTGGTTTTTAACCAGTGAGGCATCGATGTTGACCTCACTCATATCGTTCACAATTACGGCAACTTTTAAATCTTGTTTATTTTTTAAAATAGCGTTTAGCAAAGTGGTTTTGCCACTGCCCAGGAAACCGCTTAATACGGTTACCGGTAATTTTTTCATCATGTTAATGCAATTATATTGCAAATATAGTATTGATTATTTTAAATGCAACTAAATTGCTTTTGTATTTGTGTATTAAATTTTTTAGTTATCTTGATGGTGCCTTTACATCATGAGATATTCTTGCCGTAATACGCGCCTGCCTGGATTAAGAATGGTAATTTCTTATTTATCATTCTTAATTATTGGAACCTGTTTAAAATTAAATAGAATTTATTTCGTATGTCAGTCTGAGCGTAGTCGGAGACTATTTCAACGCATTAATAAAACAATCGACTACGCTACTATTAACAGACTCCAATAGAATGGTCGTCATCTCGACCGGAGCAACACGAAGTGGATAGATCTTTGTACTATTTATTGAAATCAAATTTAAAAGATTTTGCTTCTCAGAGCGTTCGGGTTCTCTACTGCGGTCGAAATGACTGTCCATTAAGATCATTCACCTTCTTTATCCATCTGTCAGTTCATATTGATTTTTATACCATAAATTATCTCTCAGTGTAATAGCAAATGGTCATTTATATTTGTTGTAAAAATTTAAACAGGCTCTTACTTTCAGTAAATTAAACCAATCTTTACACCTGTACATTTGCCGCTGTGCATACCAGCGCTTGCCTAAAATGTAAGATTATATCAGGGCAGGTCAATGAAATGATCGAATAATTTTGGAGTCGTTGTTATGACTTTTATGCTTTTTTGAAGTAAAAAGGCACTTTTAGCGCTACTTAAACAAACTGGGTATAAATTTAAACAATTGTGGTATCCTTAAAATGGTAGTTTTCTTAGCTTCGAATATTCAATACAGGTAGAACCATTACCTTTCCGTTCGAACATGATGCTGAAGTAAGTAAGACCAAACACTTACCCTAAGAGCCTTAACGCTGATCTCAAATCTCAATGAGATGCCAAAGGCAGATTGTTCAAAATCAGGAAAGCTAAAATTGGTTTTTTATTGTAAGGAGCTAACCAAATAAATATGAACCAAACTGAACAAATGCTCATGGAAGCACCCGGTTAAATCTAAATCGATCTCATACCGATACAGATGAATTCGTTCAACGGTATCGAATACAACTCTAACCAAAATAAACCAAAATTTATGACCAAAAACTACTACTACTACAAAGAGGGATTAATCCACTCTTCGCTTCCTGAAACAGTTGAAAAATCTGTTTTGATGACCCTAATTGATTAGGCCTGACATACAATTATCCAATTCTATTTCTCTTTAAATGATTTTAAATAATGGAAAAAATAACCAATATGGGTAATGGTGCGCGCTCCGGATATAAGGGGGCAAAGCAGTTATTACTCGTGATGTATTTAACACTGATTACTTCCGCTCTGTTCGTTAATCCAGCTGTAGCCCAACAACGACGAAGGATAACCGGGACGGTAGCTGATGAACAAAAGCAGCTGCTAATAGGAGCCACTATTACTGTAAAAGGCACTAATTCTAAAGTACAAACCGGTACGAATGGCGAATTTGCCATAGAGATACCCGCCGACAGGCAGATACTTATCATTGCATATATAGGTATGAAGACGCAGGAGGTGAGTGTTGCCGGCAAAAACACCGTAAACGTAACAATGAAATCTAATTCCGATCAATTGGGTGATGTAGTGATTGTGGGATACGGCGTTCAGAAGAAACAAAGTGTAGTTGGTGCGATTTCTCAAACAACCAGCGAAGTGTTGGAAAGAACAGGTGGTGTATCTAGTTTAGGTGCCGCATTAACTGGAAATTTGCCAGGTGTGATTACTACTGCCAGCACCGGAATGCCTGGAGATGAAGATCCTCAGATTCTTATTCGCGGGCGCAGCACCTGGAACAATGCCAGTCCGCTTATTTTAGTTGATGGAGTTGAGCGATCGATCAATAATATAGATATCAGCTCTGTGGCTTCTGTTTCAGTACTTAAAGATGCATCAGCAACTGCGGTATTTGGGGTAAAAGGAGCAAACGGAGTAATCTTAATCACAACTAAAAGAGGGCGCGATGGGAAGGCAGAAATCAGGGCAGCTGCTAATACAGTAGTTAAGTCTGCATCTAAACTGCCTGGTAAGCTCGATTCTTATGATATGTTCCAGGCACGTAACCGAACAATCGAATATGAACTGGCACTCGCTCCGGGGGCCTGGAGTTCCTATCTTCCCGAAGCTGTGATGCAAAAATACCGCTCGCCAGCCAATCTTGAAGAAGCCGAGCGTTACCCCAATGTAGATTGGGTAAATACCCTGTTCAGGGATAATGCAATGTCTTATAATGCCAATCTTAACATCAGCGGTGGAACACCATTCGTAAAGTATTTTTCTTCTGTTGATTACCTTGACGAAGGAGATTTGTTTAGAAGGTTTAGTAACGATCGTGGCTATAGCGGTGGCTACAGTTTCAAAAGATTGAATGTAAGAAGTAACTTAGATTTTCAAATAACGCCATCAACGGTCTTCAGAACAAATATCTCAGGTTCACGAGGCGTATCTGAGCGTCCATGGATTGATGTTAACCCTTACAATACCTGGACTGCTGCTTACTCTGCAGCGCCAAATCTCTATCTTCCTGTTTATTCTGATGGTACATGGGGGTATTATAAACCTAATGAACAACAAAGTTTAAACTCTGTACGAATTTTATCTACCAGTGGTATGCAGACCACCACAACTTCACGTATTACAACAGATTTTACCTTAGATCAAAGCTTAAATTCTCTTGTTAAAGGACTGAGCCTGAAAGGAACATTATCTATCGATAATACATTTATCGAAGCTGGCCGCGGAATCGATGACCGTAATAACGGAACACTGAGTAAATACATTGATCCTGAAACAGGAGTAGTAAGTTATTCACAAACTAAGGATGCGGCAACGGAGCTTGAATGGAGAGAAAGTGTAAGATGGGCAAGCCGTGCAGGTGATGTTAACGATGGCGCAACTTACCGCCGGATGTTTTCCCAAATGCAAATCAATTATGCCCGAACCATTGCTCAAAATCATAATGTAACGGCTATGGGGCTTTGGAGCAGAGATAATACGGCTACCGGAAGTATTATTCCTTCTTACCGTGAAGACTGGGTTTTCCGTACCACTTATAATTATGCAGGTAAATACAGTTTCGAATATAACGGAGCTTATAACGGTTCTGAGCGATTTGCACCTGCCTATCGTTTTGATTTCTTTTCTTCCGGAGGACTTGGATGGATGATCTCTGAAGAAAAATTTATGAAACCGATCAAATTCATCAATTCATTGAAATTACGTGGATCGTATGGTGGAATTGGTGATGATGGTGGTTCTCCCAGGTTTGCCTTCCTGACAAACTGGGCATTTGGAGGCACTACACCACTGGGTACTACTGGTGAAGCTGCAGAGAATAGTCCTTACAACTGGTATAGGGAAACTTCGGTAGGTAATCCAAACGTACGTTGGGAAAAGGTTGTAAAAAAGAATATTGCACTTGATTTCGGATTTTTGGAAACATGATCTCTGGAAGCGTAGATTTCTTCCAGGACGACAGGAGCGATATCCTTACCAGCAATCGTGCTGTTCCAAGTTACTATGGTGCCACTCCACCTACGTTTAACGTTGGGAAAGTGAAATCAAGAGGATTTGAAATAGATCTGCGTTTTAACAAGAAAATCAACAATAACCTTACATTATGGAGCAACATTAATTATACACATGCCAGGAACAAAGTTACCTATGCTGATGTTGCCGGATTGTTACCGTTATACGCTAAGCCTATTGATAAACAGATTGGACAGGCTTATTCTTATGTAAGCGCTGGTTATTACAATACCTGGGATCAGCTCTATGGAAGTACTATGCACAATGCCAATGACCAATTGAAAATACCGGGAAACTATCATCTGGTAGATTACAATGCGGATGGGGTAATTGATGCAAATGATAACATTCCTTATGGTTACTCCGGTGCTCCTGAAAACACCTACAATGCCACTATAGGTTTTGAATGGAAAGGATTTAGTGCATTTGCTCAGTTTTACGGAGTGAACAATGTTACCCGCCAGGTTGTATTCGGAACATTTTCTGGAAAAAATACGGTTGCCTATGATGAAGGAAGTTATTGGTCAAAAGACAATACAAACCCTGATGGCCCGATGCCACGTTGGGAAACAACACCTGCGGGTTTTTACACGGCAGACAGGTACTTCTATGATGCTTCTTATCTGCGTTTAAAAAATGCTGAGATTGCTTATACGTTTAGACAGGACTGGGTTAAAAAAGCCGGAATATCAAGTATACGTGTATTCCTAAACGGGAACAATTTATACGTGTGGACTAAGATGCCTGATGACCGTGAAGCAAATTACCAAAGTGCGGGCGGGCAGGGCTGGGCATCGCAAGGTGCATACCCAACTGTAAAGCGGTATAATCTGGGTGCTAATTTCATCTTTTAAACATGATCGTTATGAAAAAATATATAAAACGCCTATTATTAATAGGAATGATTTGGGCGGGAACCGGCATGGTATCTTGTAAAAAATATTTAGACAGGGATCCCGAAGCAACTGTGACGGCAGAATCTGCCTTTAAAGACTTTCGTAGTTTTCAGGGTTTTACCGAAGAGCTCTATAACTGTATTCCAGATTTTACCAATCGTTATTGGACCAACAGTTTCAACTGGGGTGAAGATGAAATCCAGTCTACAGTTCAAAATTTCCACTTTGTTAATAAAATTGATAATGGTGATTTCTGGGGATGGCAGCGTGAGTTTGACGGATGGGGTGCAGGATTTTTAGATAATGCCAACGCCAATACAAATAACGATCGTTTTACCAAGGGCCTCTATCCATTAGCCTGGTATGGCATTCGTAAAGCAAATTTAGGTCTTGAGAACCTGAACCTTATGGTAAATGCAACTGATGAAGAACGTAATCTGATCAGGGGTCAACTGCTGTTTTTTAGAGGCTGGTTCCATTTCCAGCTCATGCAATATTTTGGAGGGCTTCCTTATATTGACAAGGTATTGCCAGCCGATGAAGAATTGAGATTGCCGAGGCTAAAGTATCAGGAATGTGCAGCAAAGGCCGCGCTGGATTTAAGAGCAGCCGCCGATCTTTTGCCAATCAATTGGGATAATACAACAGCCGGGATCCAAACCCTGGGTAAAAACCAGTTGCGCATTAATAAAATCATGGCGCTAGGTTATTTAGGTAAAAACTACCTGTGGGCTGCTAGTCCATTAATGAACTTAGAATCTACTGGTAGCAAAACCTACAATGCAGAACTGAGTAAAAAAGCGGCTGCTGCATTTGCCGAGTTATTGAAACTAACAGAAAGCGGAGTTGCTCCTCATAAATTATTGCCTTTTGCACAATACAGTACCAATTTTTACACAACCGGTCAAAATTTCTTAATCCCGGGAGGTACTGAAGTCATATTTACAGGGCCATATTGGGGCGCACATGGTTCAACCTATGGTACGGCAAAACAGTATACACCAGCAATTGTAGGTGCCGATGCACTGGTATTTGCGCCTACCGCAAATTATGTTAATTATTATGGAATGAAGAATGGCTTGCCCATTTCGAATTCTGCCCAGGCTGATCCCAGTGGCTCTGGATATGATCCGCAATTTCCCTGGCGTGATCGGGATCCCAGGTTTTATAATGACATTATATACGATGGGGTTAAAGTGGTACAGGGAACTTTGGCCGCAAATATGGAACCACACCGATATGCAAACCTGTATACAAACGGCAGTTACAGAGATGAACGTTCTGGTAGCCGTACCGGATATATGATGTTCAAATTTGTGCCCAGAACTGCCAATAACTTTGATCAGGGCTGGAATTATGGACAGAATCTGAACATTAAGGTTTCATATATGCGTTTGGCCGATATATACCTGATGTATGCAGAATCGGTTGCTGCAGGGTACGACTCCCCAGGCGCAACCGCAGAGGGATTTAGCAAAACTGCCGTAGATGCCATCAACGTAATTCGGGATCGTGCCGGTGTTGGTCACGTTGCCACACAGTTCTTAGCATCAACAGCAGAATTTATGAAAGAAGTAAGACGCGAACGAGCTGTTGAACTTGCCTTTGAAGGACATCGGTTTAATGACCTTCGTCGCTGGCATTTGCTTGCCGAAGTACCATATACTTTAAAAACAGCCGCAGAATTTGATCGTGCTGCTCCTTTAAATACCACAACCGATACCAAATTAAACAAGGTTGTAAACTATCGCGAGCGGTTAATATTACAACGCCCATTTAGTGAAAAGCATTATTGGCTGCCACTTAAGCGAGCAGATGTAAATATGTATAAGGAGTTTGCGCAAAACCCCGGATGGTAAGGTAGTTCATGATCATAAATAATTAAAGACAAGAATGATGAAATTTTTAAGAAATGCATTGGCGCTGTGTGTCTTTTTTACACTGTTTGTCGGTGTAATCAAAGGTCAGGACGCCGTTAAGATACCTATAAAAGCTGTTGTTCGTGATATTAATGGAAATCCGGTAAAAGGGGCATCCATAACTGTTGAAGGAAACGACGTGCTCACTATAGCAAACCAGGCAGGTGAATTCTCTTTATCCGTAAATGAGAACAGCACATTTTCGGTAAGTGCCAAAGGCTACAAGACCTCACTGGTAACCGCATTAGCCAACCTAAAGCAAGTTACTTTAACTAAAGAGGATAGACTGATAAACGTGGGCTTTAAAAACGCCGCCGAAAGTAATCTTCCTGCCGGCGTTTCAAGTGTTAACCTGGCACAGCTATTTGAGAAAAACTTTATAACCTATGGTTTGGACGGGATAGAAGCTTTTGCTCCTGGCTTTAATGGCAACAACCTTTGGGGTATGAATACCTCGTTTATATTGGTTGATGGAGTTCCGAGAGATGTGAATAGTGTTACACCAAATGAAATTGAGGAGATCACTTTTCTCAAGAGTGCCTCGGCCGTTGCCCTATATGGCAGCCGCGGTGCAAAAGGGGTAATCTTGATCACCACAAAGAGAGGTACACCAACTAAGCAAAAAATAAATGTTCGTTCCAATATCGGAATAAATACGCCAAAAAGATTTGCTCAATACCTGGGCTCTTCTGAGTACATGACCTTGTACAATGAGGCTTTATCAAATGATGGTTTGGCGGCGGCTTATACTCCGGAAACTATTTATAATCACTCTGGTGTTAACCCATATCGTTATCCAAGTGTAGATTACTACTCATCAGAATACCTCAAAAACAGTTTTTCACGTTATGATGGCGTGGCAGAAATTTCTGGAGGGAACGACCGTGCCCGTTATTACACTAATGTTGGGTTCGTATCTACAGGTTCGCTGCTTAATTTCGGCGAAGCAAAAGAAAATAATACATCAGAACGCTTTAACATCCGCGGAAATGTTGATATGCAGCTCACCAGAGCACTAAAAGCCCGTGTAGATGCAAGCGCTGTGTTTTCCAGCAGTGGCGGAGTAAATACGAATTACTGGGCTAACGCTGCAACACTGCGGCCTCATTTATTTACTCCATTAATCCCAATTAATTTATTGGAACAGAGTGATGAGGTGAGCAAAGCGATGATCAAAAATGCCACAATTATTGATGGGCAATACATTCTTGGTGGTACGCAATTAGATCAAACCAATCCCTTTGCGGCCATTTATGCAGGCGGTAACAATAAATTTGTACAACGCCAGTTTCAGTTTACCACTGGTATTGATGCTGATTTGAAAGGAATTTTGAATGGACTTACTTTTAGTACCACTATGGGGGTTGATTATCTGAACAGCTACAATCAGGGTTATCGAAACGGATATGCAACTTACCAGCCCAATTGGACAACCTACTCTGGTACAACCCTAATCGGAAGTTTAACACGTTGGGGAGAAGATACTAAAACCGGAGTTCAGAACATTGCAGATAGTTATTACAGACAAACTATTTCGTTATCTGGCCAATTTAATTACAATACTACATTCCGTAATAACCATCATATCTCAGCAGTATTGCTGGCTGCGGCATATCGTCAATCTCAATCTGAAATCTATCAGCCAATAACAAATTCTAATTTAGGGTTGCAGTTAAATTATGATTTCAGCCGTAAATATTTTGCCGAAATTACCGGAGCTGTTGTACGCTCGCCAAAAATGCCGCCAGGAAACAGGACTGCACTTTCTCCTGCAGCTTCTATCGGATGGCACCTTAGCGAAGAGCCGTTTTTGAAAAAAGTTTCATTCATTAACGACTTAACGCTAACCGCATCAGCAGGTGTTTTAAATACTGATCTCGATTTTGATGAGTATTTTGCTTATGAAAGTATTTATACAGCCACAGGCGGTAACTGGTATGGCTGGAACGACGGTACAGGCACACAGTCTACAGATTCGCGCCGTGGTTCCAACATGGACTTAACTTTCGCTAAAAGAAAAGAAATCAGCATCGGGATAAAAGGTGGAATGTTCAAAAATCAGCTTAATTTCGGAGCAAATGTTTTCAGAAATAACATCACCGGAATTATCGGTCAGATTAATGTTCTTTATCCAAATTATTTCACTACCGCATTTCCTAGTTCTTCTTTTGTTCCTTACAGTAATTATAATAGCGATCAGCGTACCGGTTTGGATTTTTACTTAAATTTCAATAAGCGCATTGGTGCTGTCGACTGGATATTGGGAGTTTCAGGAACGTATTATACGACCAAAGCAACTAAACGTGCTGATATGTTAACTTACGAAAACAGTTATCAGTACCGTGCCGGAAAACCACTCGACGCGATCTGGGGATTAAAAAGCAATGGTTTTTACATGGATGCCAGCGAAGTGGCAGCAGCAGATGGAATTAACAGCGCAAAACCTGCATTTGGTTCGGCATTGGCTCCTGGTGATATCAAGTACATCGATCAGAATGGGGATAAAATTATCGATGATAAGGATCAGGTATATCTTGGACGCGGTGGATGGTTCGGTGCTCCTTTTACAGCAGGATTAAATTTAACTGCTAAGTGGAAAAACCTTACCTTGTTTGTTTTGGGTACAGGCCGCTTCGGTGCAAGCGCCATGAAAAGCGATAACTATTTTTGGGTTAACGGAAGCGATAAGTATTCGGCAGTTGTGCGCGACAGATGGACACCTCAAACAAAAAATACGGCAACCTTTCCGCGACTTACCACTTTAAATGGAGATAATAATTTCAGAGCGTCTGATTTCTGGTTATACAGCACAGATCGGTTTGATTTATCTAAAGTTCAAATCTCCTATACAGTATCCGATAAATTGTTCAAAAGTAAAGTATTAAAAGAACTGGGGCTGTATGTGGCAGGATTTAATCTTTTAACAATAGCAAAAGAAAGAGAGATACTGGAGCTGAATTTAGGAGGTGCCCCACAAACAAGGTTATATAACCTGGGCGTAAAGGCAATGTTTTAATTGAATATTAGATTAGAAAAGATGAACAGAATATTAATACGATTTGTAGTTGTCGTTGTGATGCTCTCGGGCTGTAAAAAGTTTACCGACCCCGCTCCACAAAATAATGGAGATTTTGATAACATCTATACTGAACCCGCACTTGCACATGGGTTATTGCTAAATGGTTACACAAGGCTTCCATCAAATGGCTGGTCCTTTAACGATGTAGCTACAGATGACGCGGTAAGTAATGATATCAATAATAATTTTAGGAAAATTGCCACCGGGCAGTGGTCGGCTGCAGTTAATCCATTAGATCAATGGACCAATGCCAGAGCTGGTATCCAGTATATCAACTTATTTTTGGCAGAGACAGACAAGGTGCTATGGGATTCTAAAGACCCGGTGTTGAGTAAAATGTTTAACGACAGGCAAAAAGGTGAAGCCTATGCTTTAAGGGCCTACTTAATGTCGTATATGCTACAGGCACATGCCGGAAAAGTAGGGGGTAATTTATATGGTTTTCCTATTGTCCTCGAACCCGAAACACCGACTTCTAATTTTAACCAGCCAAGGGCTACATTTGATGCCTGTATTAAACAGATTTACAGTGATTTGGATAAGGCCGAACAATTGCTTCCCTTAGATTATGCCGATATCAATAGCACCGGTCAGATCCCGGCAAAATATGCCGGAATTAATGTAGAAACCTATAACCGGGTTTTCGGTAAGTTCTTTAATCAGCGAATGACTGGTCGTATTTCTAAAGCCATTCGGGCCAGGGTAGCACTAATGGCTGCAAGTCCGGCTTTCAGTACAGGAAACTCTACCACATGGGCCGATGCGGCCGGTTACGCAGCACAGGTACTTACACTTAATAACTGGTTAGCTAACTTAGATCCTAACGGTGTTACCTGGTATGATAACAAGTCAGAAATTGATGCATTGGCTTCCGGCGCTAGTCCCAGAGAAGTGCTTTGGCGCACAAATGTTGGGTCAAACAGTGATTTAGAAGCAGCTAACTACCCACCAACCTTGTCCGGACAGGGCCGTATAAACCCAACTCAAAATCTGGTTAATGCTTTCCCGATGCAAAATGGTTATCCAATTGCCAATACGCCGCAGAGCGGATATAATCCTGCCACTCCATTTACAGGTAGAGATCCGCGTTTAGCAAAATTTATAGTGTACAATGGAAATACGATCGGGCCAACAAACAAGGTAATTAATACCACTACAGATGTGGCAACCAATGATGATGGACTGAATAGAAAGGAAGTTTCTACACGAACTGGCTACTACATGAAAAAGTTGTTGAGGCAGGATGTTAGCCGTACACCAACCGTAAATAATCAGAAACACTACAGGCCACATATCCGCTATACGGAAATATTCCTCATCTATGCAGAGGCAGCAAATGAGGCATGGGGCCCTACAGCAAATGGTGGCAATCCTTATTCTGCTTATGATATTATTAAAGCTATTCGCGCCAGGGCTGGTGTTGGAACTGCAAACGGTGATGCTTACCTCGAATCGATTAAAACAGATAAAGATGCCATGCGAACATTGATTAGGAATGAACGTAGGTTAGAGTTGGCTTTTGAAGGATTCCGTTTCTGGGATCTTCGCAGATGGAATGCAACATTAACTGAACCGGTGAAAGGAGTAAGTATCTCACAGGGTAACTATCAGGAAATCAATGTGGAGGCAAGAAACTATCAGGAGTATATGAGATTTGGACCAATTCCTTATAGTGAAACGCTAAAGTATAATGCTTTACAACAGAACACAGGGTGGTAATATTCAATCGCTATAAAAAATAACATCATGAAAAATAAAATATATATTTTACTTGCGCTTGTCTTAGCACTTAGCGCCTGCAAAAACGAAGAATGGGCATTTCCAGATAACGATGTACAAACGGTATATTTTGCGTACCAGGGACCTATTCGGACCATCACCATGGGCGAAGATATTTTTGATACTTCATTGGATAACCAGCATAGATTTCAGATTATGGGTACAGTCGGCGGAGTTTACTCAAATAAAGAAGATATTACGATTGGTATCAGTGTGGATAATGCGCTAACTCAGGGATTATCCTTTCCATCGCCCTACAGCGGTATTGTAAGGCCTATGCCAGCTAACTATTATACACTTGCGGCTAACAAAATTGTTATCCCGAAAGGAAGTTTGGTAGGTGGTGTAGATGTTCAGCTAACCGATGCTTTTTTCGCAGACCCATTGGCTGTTAATACCACTTATGTGATCCCTTTAACAATGACCAGTGTTGATCAGAATAAAACGATCTTGCCCGAAAAAAATATACATTGTATGCTGTAAAGTATATCAATACATGGCAGGGTTTTTATCTCCGCAGAGGAAAGGATGTGATTACCGGGAAAAATGGCAATACCTCACTCAATCAATCGACCGTTCGCCACATGAAATATGTGGAGAATGATGAAATCAATAAGTTAAACACACGTTCACTAACCCAGGCCGAGTTTCCTGTTACATTTAAAGTAACAGGGGGAACCAGCATCAGCCGGACCTTATTGTTAACTTTCGATAATACGGGCAACTGTGCAATTACAGCTGGTGATGCCAGTTTTACAGCGAGTGGCACCGGAAAATTTGTTAAACGGGGTGAGAAAAACAGCTGGGGCAACCAGGATCGCGATGCCCTTTATCTGAACTATCAGATCGATTTGAATGATAGAACGGTGAATAGCTTAGATACCTTGGTAATGCGCGACCGTGGCGTGAAGGCCGAAACATTTACACCGGTCAAATAATTAATATTTAATCAAACAATTGAGAAAATGAAACGATTATACAAAATAGCATTTGGTCTGGCAGTGGCAATGTTGCTTGCTTCCTGTCACAAATACGAGGCACTGGATTATCAGGTGGCTAAACCCACCAGTTTCGCGGCCCAAGAGATGATTGATGCCTATCAGCCATTAAAAACCTATATTGATAGGGCAGCAAATCCTAAATTTAAATTTGGTGCCGGAGCAAGTCTGCAACCTTATCTCTCCAAGGGCGTAATTTACAGGCTCATCAACAGCAATTTTGATGAAATTACACTAGGTTATGAAATGAAGCATGGTGCCGTTGTACAGGCTGATGGAAGCCTGGCCTTAACTAATGTGAAAAACCTGCTGGAAACAGCATCTAAAGCCGGTATTACAGTTTTTGGGCATACACTGGCCTGGCATGCCAATCAAAATGCAACATATTTAAAAGGACTGATTGCTCCGGTGGTAACCGCTTCAAGTAGTGGTCCTACCTGGGACTTGGTAATTGGAGCGGATTTTGAAACAGACAACGCTTCGGTTTATCAATCCAACACCAATGCTGTTGCCTCTTTCACTGCAGCTGGCGAAGGCTTTAACGGTACAGGGCGGGCTTTGAAAATTAGTAACTCGGCGGTACGAACCAATGATTATGATGCGCAATTATTTCTTAAGTTTCCGGCGGTAGCAGTAGGAGAGAAGTATGAACTTAAAATGAATGTACGTTCTGATGTAGCGGCATCGTATCCTACACAGGCTCATACTACGCCTGGCGCCTATAAATTTTATGATTTTTTTGGTGCAATTTCTTCAACACCAACCTGGACAACCTATACCAAAGAAATTACAGTTACCGCAGAAATTGCAACAAGTGGTTCTGTGGCTTTTAATCTGGGTAAAACAGCAACAAATTTTTATTTCGATAATATCACGCTTAAAAAATACAATCCGCTTGGTGGCACTACCATTGTAGAAAAAACTGCCGAGCAGAAAAAGGCCATTTTAACTACTGCACTAGAGACCTGGATTAAAGGTATGGTTACTGCTTCAAAAGATTATATTAAAGCCTGGGATGTGGTAAACGAGCCAATGGATGATGCAAAGCCAACTGAGCTTAAAACTGCTGCGGGCAGAACTACCATTGCAGCTGATGAATTCTTTTGGCAAGATTACCTGGGTAAGGATTATGCGCTAAAGGCATTTCAATTGGCCAGGCAGTACGGCAATGCAAATGATATCCATTTTATTAATGATTATAACCTGGAATATAGCATCGATAAATGCAAAGGATTAATTGAATACGTAAAGTATTTAGAAGACAAGGGCGCAAAAATAGATGGTATTGGTACGCAAATGCATATTGTAGCTACTTCTGATAAAGCCAAGATAGAGGAAATGTTCAAATTATTGGCCGCAACCGGCAAACTGATCAAAATATCAGAATTGGATATGGGTTTTACAGGAAATGTAAAAACTGCACAGGCAACAGCCGAGCAATATGCCGCTCAATCAGAGATGTACAAATATGTAATCAAGAAATACTTTGAACTTATTCCGGCCGCTCAGCGATATGGAATTACGATATGGGCCCCTCAGGATAGCCCGGCCACCTCAAGTTGGAGAGCAGGGGAGCCAATAGGCTTGTGGACAGAAGGTTTTGTGCGAAAACCAGCCTATGTTGGCACAGCCGAAGGCTTAAAGAATAAATAAAAAAATACGCTCTTAAAGCCAGAGACTTCGGTTAACGTTGTTTCTGGCTTTTTTATTAGAAAACTACTAATAAGCTTTGCCAGGATCTGTTTTTAATTTATGCTATCGCTCCTGTTACCATAAATGATCACCTCATTTCCCCTTGTCTCCCGATACCCCTGATTATAAAAATTCGATGTAGCAATGCAATCGATTGTTTTTTTCGAAATTAAGTGATATATTCGGTTAGGAATTACTCAGATATTGAGTATACCTTCTTAAAAGGATAACCAAATATTAATACCTTAATGATGCATTGCTGTAATAAAACCAAACGAGGGATTGGTAAGCACCCATATTTTGCCGGAAATTATATATTGTCATATTTCATAAGTATGATCATAAACACTTATCTTCCGCTTTATGCTTTGCTCTTTACTACTTTAGTTCAGCAGCAGGCTTACTAACAAACCTTAAAAGGTTTGTTAGTAAGCCTGCTGTTCCAGTTCTAGACTTGAATAAAATAGTTTAAGACAGAGCTGTTATCTATATTTAAGCGCAAACCAAATACAAACTATTGTGTACCAACCTCAGTTAAGCGGGCCTGCACAAATACAATCACAATCCAGATCGCTAAAGCTTGAATCTATTGTTATGATGTTAAAACAAGTATCGAGTATCGGCGCAATGTCATTCCTAATGATGTTGTTATTAAGCTACACTATTGTAAGGGGACAAAATAATCCCAACTTCATTACCCTTAATACTAAAAATGGTCTTTCTTCAAATACTGTAAATACTATACTTCAGGATCATAATGGTCTGGTGTGGTTTGGTACCAGCGATGGATTGAATAAGTTCGATGGTACCAATTTTACCGTTTATACCACTAAAAGCGGTGATAGTACAAGCATTCCGTCTAACAATATCTCAGCTCTTTTAGAAGACCGGAGGGGAAGACTTTGGGTAGGTACAAACGGAGCTGGCTTAGCTTATTACGATGCTAAGCAAAATACATTTAAATCATTTGTAGGTGAGGGTATCCCGAATCGTAACACCCCTTCAATGTATTAACACTCTACGAAGATAAAAGCGGAAATATATGGGTGGGTACCTTTGGTGGGTACCGGGTGATCAATCCAAAAACGCTTAAGGTAAAAAACGTGGGAATAAATGCCCTGATGGGCAATGGTTCTAGCGTAATTTCTTTTCTTCAGGCTAACGACAACAAGCTATGGATTGGCACCAATGTTGGGCTTTTGGCACTTAACTTAACCAGCGGTGGCACTGAGAAATTTATCCATCATCCCAATGACCCTTCAAGCCTAACTGATAATTTCATCAAAACTATTGTAAAGGATGAAAAGGGACGGATATTTTTTGGCACCAACAATGGCCTCAATATGTTGCTGGATGATGAAAAGCATTTCAAATCTTTTTTGCAATCGGATAATAAGCTATTTTCAGACGACATTATTTATGCCGCCAGCTTAGAAAAGGAAGGTAAATTGTGGTTAGGGACCGAGGACGGGGTAACAATTTTTGATACCGCCACCGAGGCTTTCTCTAATATTCGTCCCAACAAACGTGAATCCTTTGGTCTTAGCCATAAGTCGGTTAGGAGCATCTGTATGGCTGATAATGGCATTATCTGGCTGGGTACCTATCAGGGTGGCGTTAGTAAGTTCGATCCAAATTTAGCATTGTTTAACCTAAAGCATAGCAGCCCGTTTGATCCCAAAGGACTTTCATCACCCATTGTTACCTCCTTTGCCGAATTCTCAAAACGAAAAATATTTGTAGGCACGGATGGAGGAGGATTACACTTTTTCGATCGTGATCAGGGCGTTTTCGAGCATATTGACATGAAGAGCAAAATTGATTTTTCCCGAAATCCATTGGCGATACTTACTTTAATGCTTGATTCGAGGGGTATGCTTTGGGTGGGGACGTACCAACATGGCTTATTTGCCTATAATTCCAAAACTAAAACCTACAAACAATACCTGGCCGGCCCATCGGCAACCGATCTTAGCCAGAATGAAATTTTCGCTATAAAGGAAGATAGCAAGGGTTTAATATGGATTGGTACAAACGGAACCGGTGTTAATGTATTTGATTATAAAACGAATTCATTTACGAAATCTGGCACACAATCCCTGCCACCTATGCTGCTCCCCAGCAATGGCTTTATACGGGCAATTGTAGAAGATCCTTATGGCGATATGTGGCTATCATCCAGCGGAACGGGAATAGCTGTATTTCAGCGTAGTAATGGGAAATATAAAGTATATCGAAAAGCAAATAGCGGACTTTCCAACGATGTGGTATTAAGCTTGTTATGCGATAGTAAAGGGAATATATGGGCCGGAACTGATGGTGCCGGGCTTGATCTTTTCAACCGCCGTACTGGAAAATTTACCAATTTTAACGAAACAAACGGATTGTCTAACGCTATTGTTTACAAAATACTGGAGGGTAAAGACGGATTGATTTGGCTCAGTACCGATAATGGCATCAGTTGTCTTAATCCTGAAACAAAAAAATAAAAAACTTCGGGCGTCCCAATGGGGTACAAGACAGTCCTTTTATATTGGGTTCTGGAATAAGCACTTCAGATGGAGAGTTTTATTTTGGCGGGCAAGACGGTTTCAACTACTTTAATCCGCTCGAATTGCCCACCAACACTGTGGTTCCTAATGTGCTGCTTACCGAACTAAAGGTCTCTAATACCGTTGTGCTCCCTGGCGAAAAATCACCCATTCAGGAACAAATTGGCTTCGCAAAAGAAATTAAACTGAGTTATGGACAAAATTTCTCAATTAGTTATGTAGCGCTTAATTACACAGCGCCCCAGCAAAACCATTATTCCTATCGCCTGGTTGGTCTGGATGATGATTGGAACGAGGTTGGCAAAGAGAAGACAGCATATTATACGAATTTAGATCCTGGAGATTATATTTTTCAGGTAAGGGCAAGTAATAACGACGGCGTTTGGAGTAACAAAATCACTTCAATTTCTGTTCATATACAGCCACCCTTATGGAGAACCACTTACGCTTATATTTTTTACGTAGTTTTAACTGGTACAATCCTATTTGCCATCCGGCGAAGGGGAATTCAGCGCATCAAACAGCAACTTGCCATTGAACAGGCCCAGATCAATGCTGAACAAAGGATATTACAACAGCGAAGGGATGCCGAACGTGCCCATGCGTTAGATATACAAAAGATTAAATTTCTTACCAATCTAAGTCATGAGTTTAGAACACCAATCTCGTTGATTTTAGCACCTGCTGATAAGTTGCTTGCTGTTAAACAGGAATCTTCTGTAGCCGGCCAGGTAAAGATGATACGTAGAAATGCACGAAGACTGTTAAATCTGGTAAATCAACTGCTCGATTTTAGAAAAATGGAAGAACAGGAACTGAAATTAAACCTGAATGAGGCCGATCTCATTACTTTTATCAGGGAAGCCGCAGAAGCATTTCAGGATCTTTCAGAGCGCAAGAAAATTTCACTTCATATTAACAGCGATATCAAAAGTCTGAAAACACATTTTGATCAGGATAAAATGGAAAGAATTATATTTAACCTCCTTTCCAATGCATTTAAATTTACAAAAGAAGGTGGTGAAGTATCTCTTAACATGTTCATCAGAGCCGCAGTCCATGAGACTAAACCTTTATTTTGTATTGAGGTTTCAGATACTGGGATAGGGATTGCACATCAAAGTAAAGATAGGGTGTTCGATCGTTTTTTTATGGATAACAATGTAACCGAGATTTTAAATCAGGGAAGTGGAATAGGGTTATCAATTGTAAAGGAGTTTGTAGAACTGCACGGTGGGCAGATTACCGTGGAAAGCGAACCTGGAAAAGGAACTACGTTTCTGGTTTCGCTGCCGGTTGATATGATAAATGAAGATAATAATCAGCAAATTGACGATGCAGAATACAGTTTAACGAACGAAGAAACAGGTGAAACTGCTGTAGAAATGGTACCTGCCGAGAGCAAGATGGCTACGATCCTGCTGGTAGAAGATAATGAAGAATTTAGATTTCACCTGAAAGATAGCTTACAGCCTTTTTATCATATCATAGAGGCGGCAAACGGAAAGGAGGGTTGGCAAAAAACACTTTCCGGACACCCAAAATTAGTTGTTACCGACATCAGCATGCCCGAAATGAATGGTATTGAGCTTAGCCAGAAAATAAAGGCAGACAAGAGAACAAGTCATATCCCGGTTATTCTGCTTACCGCAATTAGTGGAGAAGAAGACCAGATTAAAGGTTTAAAATCCGGAGCTAACGATTACCTGACCAAGCCTTTTAATTTTGACATTCTTCACGCAAAGATTGACAACTTATTGTCCTTTAATCGTTCCGTTAAAAATGCGTATTCTAAACAAGTGCAGGTACAGGCTAAAGAAATCGAAATTGAGTCTGGCGAAGTTAAATTGTTGAATAAAATTGTTCAATACATTGATGAAAAACTCAACAACCCGGAACTTTCAGTAGAAGAACTAAGCAGGCATGTGGGGATGAGCAGGGGGTCTCTTTATCATAAACTACTTGAAATTACCGGTCTAACGCCAATCGAATACATTAGATCTGTAAAACTGGAAAGGGCAGTGGAGTTGCTGGAGAAAAGTGATTATAATGTTGCACAAATTGCATACATGACAGGTTTTGGTACACCAAGCTATTTTTCTAAGCTTTTTAAAAATCAGTTTAATATGCTTCCCTCTGAATATATTAATGCAAAACGAAAAGATAAACGCGAGAAGATTTAAAAATCTATTTAATTACATTTTCTAATCTAAAAACAAACATCATGGACTTTCTTTAAATAAATGGTTCATGGAGGTATGAGCCTGTTTAAAATTAAATTAATTCGTATGTCAGTCTGAACGTAGTCGAAAACCATTTCAACGCATTAAGAAAAGCAATCCATTATGTTGTCAATGACAGATTTAAAATCACTGGCATTTCGACTGAAGCGCGGCGAAATGGAGAAATCTTTGAACTATGTTAATAGAGTTACTACCTTTAAAGAAAACGGTTTCTTGGTAATTTACTACTACTTTTGGTTAGTTTGATTGTTTTCTGTAACGGGATTGATTCAATTAAAAACATTCGTCACATAGATTTGAACAAAGCCGTTCATTGATCTGTATATTTGTGAATAGCTTTGAAAACCGAATATAAACGCAGTGCAAATTGAAAAGCTGACTAACCTGTATGAAGAATCTTAAATTATTTACATTATCGCTCTTTTTTGTGTTAATTACAGTTGGTGTTAATGCCCAAAAAGCTACCAATCCGATCATTTTTGCTGATGTTCCCGATCTTTCGATGATCAGAGTAGGAAAAGTGTATTACATGAGCAGCACCACAATGCACATGAATCCAGGTGTGCCGATCATGAAATCAACCGATTTGGTAAACTGGAAAATTGTAAATTATGCTTATGATATTCTAGGAAATACTGATGAATTAACTTTATCTAATGGAAAGTGGGATTATGGACGGGGATCCTGGGCAAGTAGTCTTCGTTTTTATAAAGGCATTTATTATGTGAGCACTTTTTCCGGTACTACAGGCAAAACGTATATCTACAGTACAAAAGATATCGAAAAAGGCCCATGGAAGCTCGCATCATCATTTAAACCTTCATTGCACGACCATTCCCTGTTTTTTGAGGAAGATGGAAAACCCTATATGGTATATGGGACTGGAAAAATTACCTTGGTGGAGTTAAAGGAAGATTTATCTGGAATAAAACCCAATACGGAACCTTTAACGATCATCGAAAACGCAAGTCTTCCGGCAGGTACGGGTGCCGGATTACCAGCTGAGGGTTCCCAACTGTTTAAAATTAAGGGTAAGTATTATCTTTTCAACATCACCTGGCCGCGAAATGGGATGCGTACGGTTGTTGTACACCGTTCCGACAAACTTACAGGACCGTATGAAGGTAGGGTAGCGCTTAAAGATCAGGGTGTTGCACAAGGTGGTTTAATTAATACCCCAGAGGGGAAATGGTTTTCTTATCTTTTTAGAGATTTTGGATCCGTTGGCCGCATTCCGTATTTAGTTTCGGTTAGCTGGGAAGATGGGTGGCCGGTACTTGGCATTAACGGTAAAGTTCCGGAAACACTGGAACTTCCGGTTAACAAAGGTTTAATCCCAGGCATTGTAGCATCAGATGAATTTACCCGCAAAAAGGGAGACCCCGCGCTTCCACTGGTATGGCAATGGAATCACAATCCAGACGATGCACTCTGGTCGCTAACTAAACGCCCTGGATTTTTACGGATTACCACTTCAAGAGTGGATACTAATATTCTTCTGGCCCGTAATACACTAACCCAGCGTACCATTGGGCCGGTATCAACCGGAACCACTTCAATTGATGTTTCCGGCATGAAGGCTGGAGACCAGGCAGGATTGATGCTGCTGCAGCGCAAATTTGGTTGGGTTGGCGTAAAACAAACAGGATCAAAGAAAACGGTGGTAGCGGTAAGTGCCCAAAATGGTACTATAAATGGTGAAGATGTTCCGGCTGGACAGCAAACCATTTATCTCAAAGCAAGATGTGATTTTGAGAACCGGACAGATAAAGGTTATTTTTTTTACAGCTTTGATGGTAAAACCTGGAAACCTATTGGTGGGCCGCTGCAAATGTCATATACGCTTCCCCATTTTATAGGATACCGTTTTGGACTGTTTAATTACGCAAGTGAAAATGCCGGAGGATATGTTGACTTTGACTATTTTAGAATTGAAGCAAAATAATATTCACCACTAAGATAACGGCTACTCTTAAATCTCATCTATTTTCTTAACATCGTATTGAGCGGCCTGGCCGCAACCGCTTAATACGGTTACTGGTAATTCCTTTATCATTTTAATGCAATTATGTTGCAAATATTAATTTGGTTGTTTTAAATGCAACCAAATTGCTTTTATATTTGTGCACTAAATTTATTTTAATGAAACAGCGGAGCTACAAAATTAACCTCGACCGCATAGGCATTACGGCTTCAACGCTTTGTGCCATACATTGCGCAGTATTGCCATTTATAATTACTGTTTTACCTATATGGGGAATGGGTTTCCTGGCCAATGAAGCGGTTGAAATCACGATGATTGCAGTTTCGTTGATTATTGGCATCTGGAGTTTAAGTTCGGCATATCGCAAACAGCACCGCCGTATGATGCCAATTCTGGTACTCATTGCGGGATTTGCCTGCATTGCATTGGGGCATTTTTCAGGCATTGAACCATTAGAACCAATCTTAATTCCTATTGGTGGCTTCACCATTGCTGCGGCTCATTATATCAATTTAAAAATGCTTAAATCCTGTCCATTGGGTCATCAATAGTCAATTAATTATGTCAACGAACCATAAGATCTTATTTATTCCTGCATTGCTGTTTATGATTATGTTAAACCCTGCCTGTAAACATAGTACAAACGATGGGATAGAACTTTACAGGCGTTATGCCATCAAAAATCTAAACCTCAAAAAAGTGCAGAAGGCGGTACACCATGATTAAGATCAGTTCTTTAGCACACGTTTATGAAAAGGGGAGAAGATTGAAATTTCCTTCATGGGAAATTGCCGATATGGAACAATGGCTTTTGTTAGGTGCATCCGGCAGTGGCAAGAGTACCCTTCTAAATATTATTTCAGGTCTTTTAAAGCCAGCCCAAGGGGAAGTTTTAATTAACGGAACTGATTTGTATACTTTGTCTGCAAGAGGGCGGGACAGGTTCAGGGGGCAGCACATCGGCATCATTTTTCAAAGGCCACACCTTATCCGATCTCTTGACGTGCTCGATAACTTAGAGCTTGCTGCGGTAATGGCGGGTTTGCCAATAGATTATGAACGAAACCTTTCGCTTTTAGCAGATTTGGATATAGCCGGGCTGGCTAAAAATTATCCTGATGAATTAAGTCAGGGGCAGTTGCAAAGGGTTTCAGTAGCACGTGCATTGGTAAACAGGCCCGATTTGTTGATTGCAGATGAACCTACCTCTAGCTTAGATGATAAAAATGCCAATCAGGTAATTCAGATGCTGACTAGCCAGGCCAAAGATAATGGTGCTGCACTGATTATTGCTACGCACGACGGGAGGGTTCAGGACTACATTACTAAAACGTATCTACTCTAATGAATATCTTTAAAATCAGTAGCAAGAACCTCGTCAGAAATAAGCTTACAACAATTTTGAATATCATTTTAGTTGCCTTTGGTGTGGGCATCCTGTCTATTCTCTTTTTAGCTTCCACACAGATTAACAATAAACTGGAAAAAAATGCGAAGGATATAGACCTGGTTGTGGGGGCAAAAGGAAGTCCTTTACAGCTAATATTAAGCAGCATTTACCATATCGATTACCCAACGGGAAATATCCCGGCCAAAGATGCCTGCAAATTGATGCGCAACCCAATGGTTAAAAGGGCCGTTCCATTGGCGTTGGGCGATAATTATAATGGTTACCGGATCGTTGGTACTGATAGTACTTTCTCCAAGCTTTATGGTTTATCTATCCAAAAGGGCAGTTTTTGGCATAAAGATTTGGAAGTAACCATTGGTAGCACTGTTGCCATAACATCAGGACTGAAGATTGGCGATACTTTTTTCGGTGCACATGGTTTAACCGGTAACGGAGATGTTCATAAACAACATGCTTACCTGGTAAAGGGGATTTTGAAATCAGAGGGGAATATAACCGATAATCTGATTCTTACCAATATTGGGAGTGTCTACAAAATGCACGAAGAGAAGCATGCTGAGGGCCATAGCCACTCGGCGGCAGAAGAAGCCAAAGAAATTAATGATAAGCAGATTACAGCTTTACTGATTCAGTATAAATCACCAATGTCGGTTATCCTTTTTCCGAGGATGGTTAACCAGAGTACAAACATGCAGGCTGCATCTCCGGCGATGGAAAGTGCAAGGCTGTTTTCGCTCATCGGTGTTGGAATAGATACCCTGCAATGGTTTGCCATATTTATTATGGGAATTGCAGCCCTGAGTATTTTTATCAGCCTCTACAACGCGATGAAAGAGCGGAAATACGATCTGGCTATTATGCGTTGCCTGGGCGCATCAAAATCGAAACTATTTTTCCTGGTTATGTTTGAAGGGGTTTTAGTTACGTTTATCGGTGCCTGTTTGGGACTAATAATCGGGCATACTGCCCTGGAGTTAATCGGCAGCTACCAGGAATCCTCGCAGGCAAAATTAACGGGACTTACTGCAGTTCCGCAAGAGATCTATTTAATCTGCATCGGGCTGGTTATAGGTACTTTGGCTTCGCTTATTCCTGCTATGCAGATTTACAAAGTTGATATTACTCAAACCTTAACCAAAGACAGGTAAATCTGAAGATTTATAAAATGAAGAAATTGATTTTATTGGTTGTTTCTTGTTTAGTTATCCACGTAGTAGCGGCACAGGTTAAGGTACATACCGACATGCGCACGCCTACCTGGAATCTGCTCGGTTTAAGGTATGACACCGAAATTGCTCCAAAGAAGTGGGGAAGCGTTTTTCCTCCGGCATTAAAGGCATTAAATAATAAGGTTATAGAACTGCCTGGTTACATCATCCCAATAAAAGTGGGATCGAAATTTAGCGAATTTATGTTCTCTATCGTGCCCATTGCCTCCTGTCCTTATTGTGGCTCAGGCGATATTCCATCAATGGTACAGGTAAAGATGTTAAAAGCTATACTCATTACAGAAAAACCCGTCAAACTCAGGGGCATCTTCATCATTAACGATTCTGGCGATGATAGGAGTGAATTTTTTCTTTTAAATGCAAAACAGCTATAGTCTTATGGGATCATGAAAAAATATATTCCGATACTTTTGGTTTTAATCTCCATTACTGCATCTGCCCAGGTAGCTGTTCATACCGAGATGCGAACTGCCACCTGGAGCCTGATCGGTTTAAAATATGATAAACAGGTAAAGCCTTTGGTTTGGCAGGCTGTTTTTCCACCCGAGTTAAAGGCCATCAATAATAAGGTAATTGAACTTCCTGGCTATATTATTCCCACAAAAGTTGGCAATAGCTTCAGCGAGTTTATGTTTTCTATGGTACCTGTTGCCTCGTGCCCATATTGCGGTACGGGCGATATTCCTTCGATGATAGAAGTGAAGACTCTGAAACTCATTAACTGGACCGAAGAGCCCATTATCCTTCGGGGGAAATTTATAATCAACAATTCTGGCGATAGCCGGTCTGCCTTTTTCTTTTAGATGCGGTAAAACGATGAAAAAGTTATATGTTCTGCTCCTTTTGCTATGGGGAAGTGCTGCTTTAGCGCAGACACAAAAACATAACCCAAACGATCAGCTGCGGTCTTTAAACTGGGATGTAATCGGATCGGTGAAGTTTGAATTAACCGAAAAGAATGAGCTCTTGCCTCTTTTTACAGAATCGATCAGGCGTTTTGAAAATAGGGAATTTGATCTCACTGGCTACCTCATCCCGATAAAAAGCGGACAGAAACAGCAGAAGTTCTTATTGGCAACTTTGCCCATAAACCAATGTTTTTTTTGCGGACAAAATGGTGTTCCGGTAATGATTATGATTGAAATGGAAAGTGCTACAGTTTACAGCCAAAAACCTATCCATCTGAAAGGGATTTTGAAACTGGAGCAGAAGGATGCGAGTTATGCCCCGCCAATCACCATCAAAAATGCAAAACTCATTAATTAATTGCTTATTTTTGTATTGCTATGGAAAACAAAACAGAGCGTTTCGAAAAACTTTTGGTTAAAAACGGTTTAAAAAGGACCGCGCCACGTTTGCAGGTGCTGGAAATTTTGAGTGGGAGAGATTCTGCAACTTCACAGCCTTATTTAGAACAGGTAATGGGCAAGGATGCAGACCGTGTTACTTTGTACCGCGTTTTGCAGGCTTTTGAAGAGAAGGGCATTATCCATAAAGTTTTAGATCAACAGGGAACCGCCAATTATGCCATTTGTTCGGATGGTTGCAGTGCGCATGAGCATCATGATGAACATGTGCATTTTAACTGCAATAACTGCCATAAAATTTACTGTTTGGATACTGTTAAAATTCCGGCATTAAAAGTTCCGGCAGGGTTTAAAGTAGATCACCTTAATCTGATTGCTACCGGTTTATGCGCCGGCTGCTCAGATAAGGTAAATTAAGAATTATTGTACTAAAAGGTTACATCCCCTGATATCCGCATTATCAAACCGGCCCAGTACTTCAAAACTTTGATCAGGATTAATCCTGCCCAGATCCTGTGTGGCTATAAACGAACACGAATTGAGATTGGCCAGGTCAATTACATTGATGCCGCCAGTCCTGCCATTTGCTATCAAACTTAAAGGATCGTTGGTATCACGAATCAAAACCTGCATCCAGCCAGGACAATTGAAGATACCTTCACCCAAAGAATAGGCTTGAGATAGTAGCTCGGTCATTCCATATTCGCTATGAATAGCTTTTACGCCAAATCCTTTAGTTAACTGTTCATGAAGCTCCTCGCGCACCATTTCTCTACGTTTCCCTTTCATTCCTCCGGTTTCCATCACAATGAGTTCAGGAAAATCGATATCGAAATTTTCAATGAAATCAAGCAGGGCATAGGTAACACCGATTAAAACGGTTTTCTGTTTTTTTGATTTAAGATCTAGAAGGGTTTTCAGCAATTCATCATGGTTGTTTAAAAAGTAACCACTTTGTGGATGCCTGCTTTTTTCGATTAGATCGTTAACCATGTAGATTAGCGATGATCCAGCTCGCTGTTGGTAGGAAGGAAGCAGGGCCAAAAAGCAATATTCGGTAATGTCTCCGTAAAATTGTGCAAAAGCCTGCAAATAGCTCTGCTCATACAATTTAACGTTAGTTACATGATGGCTGCTCTGTACCATGCCCGTAGTGCCAGAACTGCTGAAAGTAATCTCTACGGGGTCATTATTGCTCAGAATAGAATGGCTTTTAAAAAAGCTGATGGGCAAAAAAGGGATTTTTGCTATTTCGGTTACCGCATCAGCATCAACACCCAGGTGAAAGATATATTCACGGTAAACATTGCAATTTTGGGCCTGTAACTTAAAAATATTTAAGGCAATGGCGTTAAATGTATCTTTATCTTTTACAGAAAATATATCGTTAGCGGTTAAATTCACAACGCAAAAGTACAAAGCATTATGCTATTTTCTCGTCAGTTTTTTTAGCCAGCATAGCCATTCGGAACTGATAGCCACAATAACCGCTAATTCCGGCCACTAAACCACTTAATAGGCCGGTAACCAATAACAATGCCCACCACAGTTTTATACCTGTCATGATCGCTACACGGCCAGCGAGTACATTATCGTTAGGCAAGCTTTTAAATAAAGCATACCCTATCCAAAGCAAGAAGATGGCAAGAAAAGATTGCCAAAAGGCTATTTTTCCAGTTTTGCCAATAATGCCACAGGTGGCAAAAGAAATCACAATAATGATCCACCAGGGGGCAATCATTTGTAAAAGGAAACAGATTATTAATATAACAATGAAAACCATTTTAGCCTATTTAGAAATTTTTAAACGAGAAATAACTGTACCCGATTGATCATCAGGACTTTGCATATAAAATAGATCGTACAATTTGCCATTTGCCCAGGTATCGATCATATTATCATAAAATTTGCTTCCGGGATTGCCTGATTGACCGCCCGGATAAACGCCGTGCCCTTTTGGCGTTTTACCCAGTTCAATTACCATCCGCCACGAAGGCCCATTGGTTTCGCTCAAAGCATTAATAGTGGTTTTGGCACCACCAATCTGTAAAACCTTCGAACCGAATCCAGGTATTTTGGCCAGGTGCGGTACATTGGTCTGTTTTACATTTGCCCAGTTCCAGTCTTTATTTATTGGTCCGAAGCGCCTTTCCAGACTATCACAGCTATATTTAAAAGCTTCATTAACCAGGTCAGATAATGTTTCTTTTTGCTGGTATTGATATTATCATACCAGGTTGCATTGGGTTCTTTCAAGATCATTTCTACCGTACGGTCTCTTGAGGGATAACGCATCGGAATGCCTTTCACTTCAAATTCATCTGCCCAGATATCATACGATAAGCGTTTTGTCCATATTTCGAATACGCTGGCTGCAATTTCATCTGCATCATAACGTTTGTTCCATTTTTTCAGGTAAGCCAATGCTTCTTTTTGTGTAGCATTTAACTGTTCATTGTTCAATAAAGGTAATAATGCAGGAACCAGGTTTTGCGCCATAATGCTATAGTTGTCGGTCTGCATCAGGCGGATACTGTCTAAAGTGGCTTTGTTCATCGCCGATAAACGGTCGTTGATGCGCTTGCCCCGCTCGTACGGAGCAAATTCCCAATTAATGTAATATGGATAAGTAGTATCGGTGGAAGACTGGTTGGCCGAACTCACAAAACCGCGTGGTGGATTTTTAACCGTTGGATTCTGTGCATTTGGGATCCATCCCTGCCAATCGTAAGCCGGGTCTGTTCCATCCAGTATAAATTTGCCCTGATCTTTCCATTTTAAAGGGAATTTTCCGTTTGGCGTAATGGCAATATCATTATCCACACTGGCAAAGACGAAGTTCTGCGCAGGTGCGGTGTAAAAAGTTAACGCCTTGCGATAGTCATTATAGTTTTTACCACGGTTGAGGTAATAAAAAGTCATGAGTTCATTCGATTCATCATGTGCTATCCACCTTAAGGCATCGCCAACAGGCACATTGTCTGCCCTGCCATATTTCGGTTTCTGGAAATAGACTACCGGCCCATGATGGGTGTAGTAAACGGTATCTATTTCATCTTTTCCACCACGGATTTTAATCGTTTCCAATCTCTTTGTTGTGGCTTTCCATTTATTATTGTACCAATATTCATTATGGGTCGAATCCTTAAATTTGATCTGATAAAAATCGAGCACATCAGCAGCAACATTGGTTACACCCCAGGCTATTTTCTGGTTAAAACCAATAATTACCTCAGGGGCACCAGGTAAAGAAACACCATAGGTATTTACACCCGGCGCATGTAACTGAATCTGGTACCAGATAGACGGAAGTGTTAAATCTAAATGGGGGTCATTTGCTAAGATCGGATATCCTGAGGCGGTTTTAGCGCCAGATAGTGCCCAGTTATTACTACCGATACCTTCTACTTTTTCAGTTGTTTTAACCTCACCGGTTTGAGCCTGAGTGAAGCTTTCTGGTGTTTTAGGTATTGTTAATGGAGAGAAATCCCATTTTGTGCCCACAGGTATAATCGGGTCTTCGCGGAAAGGGTAATCCGGGAAAAGATTTTTGGTCACCTCCGGACCGAATTTTTTCAGGATATTGGTCATGTAAAATTCATCTGAACCCATGGCCAACACTGCCGACATCTGTTTTAAAAGTAAAGCACATTTTACAGGTGTCCAGTTTTCAGGTTTAAAATCGAGTATTTTATATTCTAAAGGGTAATTGGCTTTAGAAAGTGTTTTGATGTAGGCATTGATCCCTTCAGTGTAAGCTAAAATCATTTCTTTTGCTTTGGGATCAGCCATCATGCCTTTTAATGAGTTTTCTGCGCCGTAAACCATGCCCATTCTGCGTTGGTACCGGTCTACCTCTATCGCTTTGTCGCCCACAACTTCACTAATTCTTCCAGCGGCAAAACGGGTCTGGAAATCCATTTGCCAAAGGCGGTGCATGGCGGTTACGTAACCTTGTGCCAGATACAGATCGTGATCATTCTGCGCAAAAATATGCGGGATCATGCGGTCGTCAAAAACGATTTCGATTTTATCTATTGCACCTTTAATCTTCGCTTTATGGTTAAACATAAAATGATTGTTCTCTGCATTTTGCCAGAAACCCATAAAAGGATTTAGAAATTTTAGCAATGGAGGCGTATTGCCTAATTTGGTATTAAATAAAAAAGCTAATGCTATCGGAATGACGATGCAGAAAATGGCTTTAATTTTATTCATAATGGCTAGCTAACAAGTCTTTTGCTAAGATAGGGCAAAATGACGGTTTATGTTTAATGCAAAATACAACAAACTGTATATCAATCAAAATTATAATTGAATTGGAATTATTATGCTTACATAATTTGTTTAATTCAAAAAAGAATTTATGTTTATATAACTAATAATACAAATAACCAAATTAAATCGCGTATGAGCAGAATTTTTACACAGATCTTCTATGTGTTAATATTTGTGTTTGCTGGTAATATGGCAGCACAGGCACAGAGTATTACGGTAAGCGGAACCGTAAAGGATAAGCAATCTAAAGAAGGACTGGCAGGGGTTAGTTTAACCATCAAAGGCCAATCCGGCGGTACAGCATCAACAGCCAATGGAAGTTTCAGCTTTAGTACAACAGCAAAAGTGCCCTTTACATTAGTCGCATCTTATGTAGGATATGGTACAGTAGAACAGCAGATTACCGGAAGTACTTCAGGTATTAACCTGGAACTGGAAACAGCGGTTGTACTGGGAGGTGATGTAGTTGTTTCTGCTTCGCGTACACCAGAGCGTATTTTAGAATCTCCTGTTTCCATCGAGCGGATGAGTGCAGCTACCATCAGGGAAATCGCTGCGCCATCGTTTTACGATGCTTTGAACAATATGAAAGGCGTAGAAAGCAGTACGCAGAGTTTAACTTTTAAATCAATAAACACCCGTGGATTCAACTCTAACGGAAACACGCGTTTTAACCAATATATTGATGGAATGGATAACCAGGCACCTGGCCTGAATTTCTCAGTAGGTAATATTGTGGGCATTACCGAACTCGATGTAGATAATGTAGAGTTATTGCCAGGTGCTTCCTCAGCGCTTTATGGTGCGGGTGGTATTAATGGTACTTTGTTAATGACTTCAAAAGATCCGTTCAAATATCCTGGCGCGAGTTTTCAGTTTAAAACTGGTATGAATCATGTGAACGATGGCGACAGTAAAGTGCAGCCTTTTAAACAACTGGATGTACGCATGGCAAAATCGTGGAACAATAAATTTGGGGTAAAAGCAGCATTCTCGTTTTTACAGGCCAAAGATTGGTTCGGTAATAACTATTCAAACTTCGATAGGGTTGCAAGAACCGCGAAATCGGGTGACAGAAGTAGCGATCCCAACTATGATGGTATCAATGTGTATGGTGATGAAGTGAGCCAGAATATGCGTAATGTTGCACTAAGCGTTCAAAACGGAACTATAGCTGGGATCAATGCCGCTACCGGTGGTTTAATTCCTAATATAAAATCAACTTTGGATGGTGCTTTTGGAGCAGCCATTCCAAATGCAGCCCAACAGGCAGGTTTCTTAGCCACCTTACCAGCGGCTTTACGTTCTACCGTACAAAATTATCTGCCTTTTTATGTTGGTTTAAAAGCAGGTTTAATTCCTGATCAAAATATATCGAGAACAGGTTACAATGAAGAAAACCTGGTTGATTATGACACCAAATCCTTAAAAGCATCAGGTGCTTTATATTACAACATCAGTAATACAGTTCAGGTAGTGGGTCAGGCCAATTGGGGTACGGGAACTTCTGTTTACACCGGTTCTGACCGTTATTCACTGCGTAATTTTAATATCGGCCAGTACAAGTTGGAGCTAAAAGGTGAAGACTTTTTCTTAAAAGCCTATACCACCCAGGAACGTTCAGGTGATTCTTATATCTCTTCTATTTTGGGAAGTTACATCAATGAGGTTTCTAAACCATCAACTACCTGGTTTCCGCAGTATATCGGTAATTATGTAGGTGCAAGGGCTGCAGGACAAACAGATGCACAGGCACAGGCTTTTGCACGGAGTGTTGCAGATCAGGGACGTTTTGTGCCAGGTAGTGCGCAGTATGAGGTAGCAAAAGATAAAATTTTAAACACGACCATTAGTGCAACTAATATAAACTCGGCTGACCCTTCTAAAAGTGTTTACGGAGCAAAATTCGATGATAAATCGAATCTTTACCATTATGAAGGCATGTACAACTTCACCAACCTTTTTAATAAGGTAGTGGAGTTTCAGGTAGGTGCATCTTATCGTTTATATGATTTAAATTCGGCAGGTACTATTTTTAACGATTTAAACGAATCTATCGATATTAAAGAATACGGCGCTTTTGCACAAATCGGTAAAAAACTCTTTAACGATAAAGTTAAATTTACTTTTGCCGGCCGTTATGATAAAAGCCAGAATTTTGAAGGCAGGTTTACCCCTAGGATAACTGGTGTATTCACCGTTGCCAAAAACAATAACATCAGGGTTTCTTATCAAACCGGTTACCGTAATCCAACTACCCAGAATCAGTACATCGATCTTTCGGTAGGTGGCGGATCTCAAAGACTGATCGGTGGTTTACCTGAAATCATGTTCAATAAATACCATCTTGATAGCAATAAACCTTTTACAGATGTAAGTTACCGTGCGTTTTTAGCTTCAGCAGCAACAGGAGCACCTAATCAGGCACTTTTACAACAATATACTTTTGATTCAAAAGGTGTTCGTCCGGAAAGTGTTCAGTCTTACGAATTAGGTTACAAAGGTCTGATCCTTCCTAATTTATTGATTGACGCTTATGGTTATTACAACATTTACAAAGATTTTATCACCGCTGTTGATGTATACCAGAATGTAAACGGCAGTTTTGTGAAATTCGGTGTTCCCGTAAATGCGGCAGGTAAAGTAACCTCCTATGGTGCTGCCTTAGGCCTGGATTACCTGGTGGGTAAATATGCCATTAGCGGTAACGTTTCCTATAACCAGATTGGCGATCTTCCTGAAAACTACATAAACGATTTCAATACGCCAAAAATCCGTTATAACCTTGGTTTAGGTAATAAAGAGATCATTAAAAACTTTGGTTTCAATGTTTCTTATCGCTGGCAGGATCAGTTCTACTGGAATTCTTCTTTTGCCTCAGGTCAGGTGCCTGCATACAGCTCGCTTGATGCACAGGTGAGTTTAAGAATCCCTTCAGTACAATCGGTAATTAAACTGGGCGGCTCGAACGTATTGAATAAATATTATTTCACTTCTTACGGTAACCCATCGGCAGGAGCAATCTACTACGTGGCCATTAGTTTTAATCCATAACTAGTTAATTGAGCTTTTAAAGGCCTTCTATGCTAAAAAGTATAGAGGGCTTTTTTGTGCCGTTTAAAAGGCTCGTTTATCATTGTTGCTGTCAATCGCCTCGATCAGATCTTCTTTAATGAACTCCCAAACTTTTCCTTTTAAACATATTGGATCAAAGTCATTGTCTGCAGTGAAAAAATTTGTAAAGTTTCTTCTGATCATATCTTCATCGTGAGTCCATTCAAAACGTTTTTTATGAAGTTCAATCATATCATTTATGCTATAATTATCTAGCAATTCATGCAAGTCCCAAAAATCTTTCTTTCTGCCTCCTCTTTGTATAATATCAATCTTCATTGCAATGATTTCAGGTATGGTTGCCATGCGAACGCCATCATGATCCGCAAAATCTTCAAAAAATGGGTCCATGCTGTAAAAGAGGTCTAGTTTAACTATATTTTCTTTATTAGTACCAATCAAGTATGACTTTCCTAAGCCTGCAAATTGACCAAAATCACCTTGAACGAAGGCAAACTTATCTGTGAGTAACTTCTCAATTCGGTCAAAGTCGATTGATCCATATGTTACATCAGTAAAAAGATCGATATCTACTGATAAACGATGACCGAGATAAAGACTAAGTGCTGTTCCGCCAACCAACCTAAACTCAGATAGCTCCTTTGCCTGCATAAGTTCAAGCAAGCTGTTTTTTAAGATTTCATTTACGGTATTCCAATACATAATTTGATCTTTAATTATCTCGAACGGTTCGGTCAGTAGTATTAACAGCTACTTTGTTCACTAAATCTTGTCCGTAATATCGGATTAGCTCATTTTTTTCATCACGATTTCCACGCTCCCATACTCTTTGAATGACAGATTTATATTGGTTTTTCCAGTTTATTTTATCAAAGTCTGTATCCCAAAAGAGAATTTTTCTGAGTATTGATAAATTGGGTTTATCGGATGCATTCAGTTTATCTTTTTCTTTCTGTATCTCATAGTAAGCCTGAAGTATCAGCATTGTACCTTCTTCCAAACCCAAAATTTGATCTAACTTAATGGAAAGTGAAGCTGTTACTCCTCTTTTGCCTTTTGTAATATCGTTTAAGGTTTGAGGATATTCATTTAAGGAAAGTGCTAGCGGACCCTTTTTAATCCCCTTTTTTTGAGTTCCCTTTCAAGTATAAGGCCAGGATGGATACCTTTAAACTTTGCGATCAATTTTTCCATATTCAAAAATAAACAAAAATGTTTATAATTTTATGTTTATAAATTGATTTACTAAAATGCTACTTTAACTGTCAAATTAAAACAGAATAAACGATCATACTTCGTTTATCTTGCTATAAATTTACATTTTTGAATGCTATGGCTATAATAATTAGATCATTCAGCTCAGCCATTTCCTTATTAAATGCCTTAGCTTAGTGTAAAACTTACACTATTAAAACCATCTTTTCAAAAAAAGCTACATCCCTTTTATAAAATATTTGTATTATAGTACTTTCTTAAGCACATCCCGGTTTAAGAGTTATGAATTTAAAATTTGAATAAATAAGGATGGAAGCGCAAAACGACAAACCGAATGAAACAAATGACCTGATCGAAAAGGAGCAGGAAATACAGCATTTAAACAATCCGGTTGATATATCGGTTAAACCAATCGTTAAACAATACCTCGGAGAAGTTAAAAAAGTAAAGAAAGAAGGTAACCGTTTTTATTTTTCTGATGGAGATGCAAGAGTAGAAATTCGGGTGGTAAGCGATGACATCATCAGGGTACGCCTGGCACCACACGGCGTTTTTCTTGATGATTTTTCTTACGCAGTACCTGAAGTAGACCAGAAAGTTTCTGTTTTTAAGATGCAGGAGCATGATGATCATTATACTGTTTCTACCCATGCAGTAACCTGTAAAATAGAAAAGGCAAATTTCCACATTTCGTTTCACGATAATATTACCAATGTGATGATGGTTGATGAAGCCAACTCTATGCACTGGGAAGAAAATGTAGATTTTGGTGGTTATTATATCTACGCAACCAAAAAATGTCACCCTGAAGAGAATTTCTTCGGTCTGGGTGATAAATCTGGCAATTTTAACCTGCGTGGCAGGCGGTTCGAAAACTGGAATACCGATGCTTATTCTTTCGGTTGGAACCAGGACCCGCTTTACCGAACTATACCTTTTTATATCGGTCTGCATAATCAGGCTGCCTACGGTATTTTTTTCGATAATACCTTTAAATCGTATTTCGATTTCGGTTCGGAAGATGTAAATAAAACGAGTTTCTGGGCTGATGGAGGAGAACTGCAATACTATTATATCCACGGGCCACATATTATGGACGTGGTTAAACGTTATGCAACTTTAACCGGCACACACCCGATGCCTCCAAAATGGACTTTGGGTTATCAGCAGTGTCGTTGGAGTTATTATCCTGAAACAAAAGTTAAAGAAATAGCCAGGCAGTTCAGGGAGCGTAAAATTCCTTGCGACGCCATTTATCTGGATATCGATTACATGGATGGCTACCGCTGTTTTACCTGGAATAAAAAGTATTTTCCAGATCCACGGAGAATGATTAAAGAACTTTCTGATGATGGCTTTAAAACGGTGGTCATGATCGATCCGGGAATTAAGGTAGATGATGATTACTGGGTTTTTAAAGAAGGTAAAGAGAAAAGATTTTTCTGCCGCCGCAGCGATGATTATTATATGGAGGGACATGTTTGGCCGGGCCGTTGTCAGTTTCCCGATTTTACCAATCCAAAAGTAAGGAGCTGGTGGGGTAATTTATACAAAGAGTTGGTTGATATGGGCGTGGCAGGCTTCTGGAACGATATGAATGAACCAGCTGTGTTTGGCTCAGGAACTTTTCCTAACGATGTTCGTCATAATTATGATGGTTACCGCGGCTCACACCGTAAGGCACATAACGTTTATGGCATGCAGATGGTACGTTCTACCTACGAGGGTTTAAAGAAATTGATGCGCAATAAACGCCCCTTTACCATTACAAGAGCTGGTTATTCAGGCATGCAACGTTATGCAAGTGTCTGGACAGGCGATAATATTGCAACCTGGGAGCATTTAAAGATTGGAAATATTCAGTGTCAGCGTTTATCGGTTTCCGGCGTGCCTTTCTGTGGAACAGATATTGGTGGATTTAGCGGAGAGCCGGATGGCGAATTATTTACCCGTTGGATCCAGCTGGGTACATTTTCTCCTTTCATGCGGGCACACTCTGCCGGCGACACTGCTGAACGGGAACCCTGGAGCTTTGGCCAGTTTTTCGAAGATATTAACCGTAAGTTTATCGAATTAAGATACCGTTTAATGCCATATCTGTATTCGGTATTTTGGGAGCATCACCGTTATGGTTTTCCTATCTTAAGGCCGCTGGTCATGCTTGAACAGGAAAATATCAGCAACAGTTTTCGCCAGGATGAATTTTGCTATGGTGATAAACTATTAATCTGCCCGGTTTTAGAACAAGGTGCAATTTCCAGAAAAGTTTATCTTCCAAAAGGCACCTGGTACAACTTCTGGACCAATGAAATTCTTGATGGCGGTAACGAATATACCGTTGATGCCAAGATAGACAGTATGCCGATGTTTGTGCGTGCTGGTACGGTTTTGCCAGAATATCCGGTAATGCAATATGTAGATGAAAAATCGATCACCGAGGTAATCCTGAATATTTATCATAGCGATTACGAAGTGAACTCATACATGTATGAAGATCATGGCGATACATTTGCCTACGAACAGGATATTTACCTGGAAAAGAAATTTACCGTAAAAGGAGATAACCAGGCTATCAGGATAAACCAACGCAGCGAAGGTTTATATACACCTAATTACGAATTTTATGTTTGCAATATTATGGGGGTAAAATTCCAGGTTAAAAAGATCATTATCGATAATAAAGAGGTAAAAGATTTTTATACCGACGATCAGAATATTCTACATTTTAAATGCAATAAGAACTTTTTAGAAATACAGATCTTAAGTCTGTAACAATGAGCCCCAAATGCTGTTTAGTATTTGGGGTTTCATTTAATAACCAAAATACCTATGCCAGCACCAAAAAAAGTTCCAGTAAAAAAAGTATTCGAACCAGAAATTGATAAACAGAAATCCGTTTGGATCCACAGTTTATTTACCGATTACGATATAGATCTTTTTCTTGTAGGAAAGCATTTTAGGCTTTACGAGAAAATGGGCTCACACTTAATTACCGTTGACGGGACGGCCGGAACTTATTTTTCAGTTTGGGCCCCAAATGCCATTCGTGTAAGTGTAGTGGGTGATTTTAATAATTGGGACAACAATTCTCATCCGCTGAGTGTAAGGTGGGATAAATCGGGTATTTGGGAAGGTTTCATCCCTGGCATTGCAAAGGGCGAAGTTTATAAGTATTTTGTCAAAGGCTTTGATGAGTCGGAACATTTAAAAGGCGATCCATATGCCAGAAGATGGGAACATCCTCCACAAACAGCCTGCATTGTTTGGGATACTGATTACACCTGGAAAGATAAAGCCTGGCTTAAAAAAAGAGCAAAAATAAATGCTTTGGATCAACCCATCTCGGTATATGAAATACATTTGGGTTCGTGGGAGCGTGATCCGGATAATCCGGAACGTGTTTTAACCGCGAAGGAAGTGGCTGGCAGGTTAGTGCCTTATGTTAAGGAAATGGGTTTTACGCACGTAGAACTGATGCCTGTAATGGAGTTTCCATATTTTCCGAGCTGGGGTTATCAGATAACAGGTTATTTTGGGGCAAGTTCACGCTATGGTTCTCCGCAGAATTTAATGTATCTGATTGATGAACTCCATAAAGCAGATATTGCGGTGATATTAGATTGGGTCCCTTCTCATTTTCCCGGTGACAGGCATGGTTTATATGAGTTCGACGGAACACACTTGTACGAACACGCCGATATGCGGAAAGGCTTTCATCCCGATTGGAAATCATATATATTCAATTACGACAGAAATGAGGTGCGTTCCTTCCTCATCAGTAATGCTTTGTTTTGGTTGGATCAATATCATGCCGACGGATTGAGGGTAGATGCAGTGGCATCAATGTTGTATTTCAACTTCTCCAGAGAAGATGGAGATGCCGCAACAAACGAATATGGAGGAAGTGAAAACCTCGGAGCCATACAGTTTTTGCAGGACCTGAATGTCGCCGTTTATGGAAATTTTGATGGTGTACAAACTATTGCTGAGGAAAGCAGTACTTATCCTGGTGTAACTCATCCGGTACACGACGGAGGACTAGGCTTTGGTATGAAATGGATGATGGGCTGGATGAATGACACGTTAAAGTATTTTAAAGTTGAAACTATCGGCCGGAAACACCACCACCATCAGTTGAGTTTCAGCATGACTTATGCTTTTACCGAAAACTTTATGTTACCTTTCTCTCATGATGAAGTAGTGCATGGTAAATCGCCAATGCTTTATAAAATGCCTGGCGACGATTGGCAGAAATTCGCCAACCTAAGAGCACTTTATGGTTACATGTTTACTCATCCGGGAGCAAAACTGCTGTTTATGGGCAATGAATTTGGCGAAACCAATGAGTGGAACTTTACACAATCATTGGATTGGCATTTATTGCAATATGCGCCGCATAAAGGTATGCAGGAAACCGTTAAAGCTTTAAATTTTCTGTATCGCAAGGAACCAGCATTGTATCATTTCAATTTTAGTTATGAAGGCTTTCAATGGATTGATGCCGATAATGCAAACGAATCTGTATTTGTGTATATGCGAAAAGGACCAAAGGCTAAAGACACTTTGGTTATTGCCATAAACTTAACTCCGGTGGTTCGGGAGAATTATAGAATTGGGGTGCCGTTTAAAACCAAATGGAAAGAGATTTTTAATACCGATGATATTGTTTATTATGGCGGCGGCATAAACAACAGAGGTGATATTGTTCCCGCTCTGGAAGAATATAATGAACAGGAGTATTCAATAATTGTTGATTTGCCACCTTTGGCCGTAACAATTTTTAAAAGCAAGTAGAATATTATTGGTTCCTATATCGCGCCAAAACCACATATAAAAACATAGTTTGGTGTGATATGGGTTTTTGTATTGCACCAAAACTAAATTTTGGGTCACATTTTTTTCTTTAAATTAAATGTTTATGCAACAGGTTGTTGAAAGGACTGAAGAAAAATGCTGCTAAAAAAGATTGATAAATCTGGCAGGAGCAAATTGAGCGTTTTTCTTAACTATGATCACAACTTATCGAAACGCAAATAGTGAACGTTACCCAGGTTTAGTACAAAAAGAGATGACGATGCATGCAGTATCTGATGATTCGCGGGGAAACCGTCTATCAATTTAAATAAGAAAAGCTTCCCATTGCTGGAAAGCTTTCTTAAACTCTGGAGTGGAAGCTTCCAGAGAGGGTGCAAAGATACAATAACCATTGTATCCTGCAAATATTATTTTTTGAATAATATTTATGCTAACAATAGCTGTTTGAAATTTTAATATAAAGTGTTGATAATTAATGTTTAATTTTTTTTGGCGTTAATACTTCTTCTTTAGAATGGGCCGAATATTATCGGATTTAGATTAAGGTTCACGCCCTTAACCACAATTTGTACCTGTTCTGGCAGGTATCAGTAAGTTTTGCATGGATAAACCAACATTCTAACAAATCATATAATTAATCCGGAAGTGATGCAAGCGTTCGGCCAATCTAAAAAAGATCTTCATTGCGAATAAACATGAGGTATGTGGCCTAAAAAATAGGAATAACGTCCTATATATGCTTTCTAACATATTGGGTTTAAGATTTTGCATCCTGCAAAACTCATTGAGCTAAGATATCTATGGTGGTCGTAAAAATTAAAGACTAGGCAGTTTAATTAACCACTTTAGACACCTAAGAACATCTAATTCATTAAATAATCCTTTAGGCTTTCCTACTATAGGACATATAAGCTTATATGGTTCTTAAATGTCTTATATGGTCAAAAAAATAACGCTAAATATCAGTTTTTTACATAAACGTCATGATAAGGAGGCCTTATCAGTGGACCAAGCAATCTTACAACTATCGCAAGTAATAACATTGAGTAATCGGCAGGGTGCGAAGGTTTAATAGCTGGGCCGAAATTTTCATCCTGAAGTAGGTACCAATTACCTCCAGGTGATTTAGTCTGGTTGATGAGTAGTAATAAAACAGGTGTTCATGTCTTGATTGAAAGACTTTAATGAATAAAGTGAACGGATAATGTAACGTTAGTTCGCAATACTTTTGTATTACTAGTAAACAAACAAACTAAATTTTACATTATCCCAAACTTACATTGAAAAGGCGCTCTGGTCAATTTTTCTTGATATTTGTGTTATTTTTTATACCTGCGTATTTATATGCACAGTGTGAAAATACATCACGTACATACGCAAATTTTCAGGGGGCATATCTTGATGGATTGAGTGTTTTAGGAGTGGGGAGTTTATATGGCAGTATCGCTAATGCGCCGAATGCTGTAAACGGACAGGTTAAAGATGCATCAACATTATCAGTTCCTATTGGCCTCGTTGGGCTTACAGGTTCAGCTACACAATTTCTGGAATTTACTACTGATGGTACCAACGCTGGTAAACGTACAATTGCTGCAAATACTCCTGTAACAGTTAAACTGGCCTTACCAAAGGAACTTCTTGGACTTTTGAGCAGTTTTGAAATTGGAAGTTTTACTAATCTAAATGCTGTTGCAATAAATAAACCCGTATTTGGTACTGGGAATGAGGCTGGTTTTGATGCAACGAAGAGTCCGATTTATACTTCTGCGAATATTGCCGGGGTAATTGGCGGGGGAGGAGAGATGGAGATTAGGGTAACACCTACACAGGCTTTTAACGGCATATATATCAAGATTGTGGGTGCGGTATTATCTACAGCTTTATCAGTAAAAGTTTTCCATGCTTATATTATGGAGCCTAGTACAGGATCAATCAATTGCGACGAGGCGATTGATGTGCTCTCAGGTGTAAAGCCAACTCCTTTAGGTGGTATTGCAAACCTAACTGGTACGGTTACCAATCCCTTTAATGCCATTGATACAGATCCAAATAGCTTCGCACTGATTGATGTGGGCACTTCCGTGCTCAATCAGGTATATCTTACATCTATTTTTAATAAACCTTCGCAACCTGCCGATTCAGTTAGTATCATACTCGATAATCCAGGTGGCGGACTATTAGATCTGAGCCTTTTAACAGGTTTTACCATACAACCTTATTTGAATGAAGTAGCGGCCGGACCAGCATTTAAAAACACAAGCACGTTTTTGAACCTTAAATTACTACCCGGATCAACAAGTAAATATATCTTAACGTTTTTGGTAACCGATGTATACGATCGTTTGGAGATCACAATGGGCGGACTTACTGGTGCATTTAGTCGTTTAAGGATTTACGACATTAAACGTAAACTGGCAAAACCACGTACATTGGTTAATCCCTCAACTACTGATGAAAAAATAGTTTGCCAGGGACAGACTGCAATTTTTTCTGTTCAGAATGCGCAGGCCTGCACCGAATACAAATGGTACGATGCCGAAACAGGCGGTAATTTTTTGTATACCGGTTTAACCTTCACTCCCCCAAATACGCTCGCAGCAGGTGATTACAATTATTATGTTCAGGCGAGCAGGACGTATTGTGTTACCGCGGTTTCTGAAATGTTGAGGGTGAAACTTAAGGTTAATCCCTTACCTACGCTTACAGTACCCGGAGTAATAATCTGCAGCGGCTCTTCAACAGTGCTCTCGGTTACTGCGCCTGATGCAGGTTTTACCTATAACTGGTATTCATCATCATCTGGCGGAACCCCATTTAATGTTGGCACCACTTATACTACTCCTGCCTTAATGGCTACTACTATTTATTATGTTGAAGCAGTTAACACGGCAACAGGATGTAAAAATGCTGGCGGTGCTCTGGCCGTAGAAGTTAAAGTAAAACAGTATGCTCCTGTACCTACAATAAACGGCGCAGCTACCATCTGTGCAGGTACAAGTGCAACATTTACAAATATTTATCCAAACGGAACATGGAGCACGAGTGATGCTGCCATTGCAACAATAGATGCAACAGGTAAAGTTACCGCAATGGCTGCCGGTAATACCGTTATTAATTATACAGTTGCTGATGATGCTACTTATTGTGGTAAAAAAGTAGATTTCCCTTTAACCGTAAATCCACAGCCCAATTTAATATTGGGGCCAGATGCGAGTATTTGTGAAGGATTAACCACAACCAAAATTACTTACAGCAATCCTGTTTTTAACCCAATAACCTATAGTATTTCCTGGACAGGGAATTTACTCCCCGCTGTGCTAAATCAGGCTTTACCAGCAAATGAAATCACCATTACTATACCCTCAACAACTCCTGTAGCAGTTTACCAGGGAGTCTTGACTATTAAAAATGCAAACGGCTGCGTACGGGCTATCCCTTTTAGTTTTAGGGTAAAGCTTGTGCCACACAAACCAATAGTATCTATTAACTAAAAACAAAATAAATTATTCACTCAAACAAATTAAAATCATGACAACAAAAACTAAAAAACGTAATCTAAGAATCTTTGTATTCTTAATGTTCTTATTGCCACTGGGTGCCTTTGCGCAAACGCCAAATGCATACCTGTGCGGAACCAGTACAGTGAAATTGACTCCAACTTTTAACGGGTATACGCCTGCAAATGGTGATAAAATTGTATGGACCGTCGACGGAACTGCGGAAGCTCCGGTAGTATATAATGGATCAAATGCTTTTTACCAGATCGCTGCAGGATTAGCTGTTGGAAACCATACTTATTCAGTTGTGGTAATACCGGCTGATGCAAATCTTTGTCCTAGTGATGCCTCTGATAATACGGTTATAGAAAAATTACCTACTCCTGTTATCGCTGTTGCAGCTCCGGGAAGTACTTATTGTACCGATCAAACAGCGGCTACTGTAATTACGGCGAGTAAGGATGCTTCAATAACATTACCAGCTGGGGTAACTATGACTTATGTCTGGTCAGCAACACTAGGTGGCACTGCGGTAACTGATATTTCAACTTTGGGTACAGCATCTGGTTCAGGAGATACTTTTACACTTAAAGCTGGCGTGGCTCCAGGTGATTACGCTTTTGCTGCTGTTGGAAGTTATGCTACTGGTGCTGTTCAGATCGTGAATGCAGCAAGTTGTACTGCAACTGCAAGTAAAGCCATAACGGTTACTGCTAAACCAGGTAAAGCAACTATCTCTGTAGCGCCATAGGTATTACTGTTGAGCAGGTTTAATCATTGTGATGTTTAACAGATTTGGGATAATTGCGTTCAGCGTGCTGCTGCTTGATGCAGTGGCATGCTTTGCGCAATCTTCTAATCCGAACACGCTGAACATTAAACCAGGCGTTGCCGTTAAACTTCGGGCTAACGGTACAGGTGCTACATCGTATCAATGGTTCAAAAATGGAGAGGCCATTCTGGGTGCTACCTTGCAAGATTATGTGGTAAATGCTGCCGGAAAATATACGGTGATTACTTTTAGTTTAGGTGGCTGTAGTTCCGATCCTTCTGAAGAGATGGAAGTGATTGTGGAGTCACAGATCTCAGCAGATGTTTCCATTGTTAAAAGGTCAGAAAGCAGGCAGGTAATAAATACAGAGACATTTAAATACAATTTATTGGTTCGTAACAATGGTCTGGGCACGGCTACCAATTTAAAGGTGAAAGACGATCTTCCGGAAAATCTAACCTTTGTAAGTGTTGATCCTGCGGTTGTTGGTACTACAAGTTATAATGATCAAACCAAAACAGTTTCATGGACTATACCATCACTTGCTTACGGTAGTTTTGTTGAACTGATCATTAACGTAAGGTCGATGAAACCTGGTAATGTGGTTAATAGTGCCACTGTTTCCATTGATGAGCCAGATCCCGATCCATCAAATAACATTTCTGTGGATACTAAGGAAATTACTGGGCTTAAAATCCCAAATGTGTTTACTCCAAATGGTGATGGAAAGAATGAAACCTTTTTTATTGAGCGGTTGGACCTTTACAGCGAAAATCAGCTTACCATTATTAACCGCTGGGGAAGTACAGTTTATGAAAAGAAAGGCTATTTAAATGACTGGACAGCGAGTGGTCTGGTAGATGGAACTTATTTCTATGTGATTAAGGTGAAAACGGCAAGTGCTCAATGGCAGGAATTTAAAGGTTATGTAACCGTAATGAGATAAATGAAAGTTAAAATGTGAGGATATGAAAAAGATAGTTTTAACGACATTGTTTAATTTATTCTGCCTCTGTCTGTTTGCCCAGCAGAATGCACAGTTTGGACAATATATGTTTAATGGTTTGTATATCAATCCGGCTTATGCAGGCTACAAGGAAGAACTCTATATGCAGGCTTTCGTCCGGGCCCAATGGACGGGTATTCAGGGTGCTCCCCAAACGCTTTCCATATCGGTAGATGAAGCAGTTAAAGAAGAAAGTATGGGTTTGGGTTTATTGGTATCTAAAGATAAAATTGGTGCACAAAACTCGTTAAACCTATCCGGAAATTTTGCTTATCGTATTAAATTGAACCGTACTGAAACCAACGTACTTGCATTTGGTCTTGGAATTGGTGTAATGCAGATGGGACTGAATGGAAGTTTACTAGATCCGACCGAAACTGGCGATAACAGGATTCCGACCGGATATGAAAGTAGGACTGTGCCCGATGTTAGGGCAGGGGTACATTACTCGAACGAGAAATTCTTTATCGGTTTCTCTGCCAATAACTTGCTTGCGCAGTATCTTCCGGTTTTCAGAGATAATAATCTTCTTAGTATTACTTCCAAGCCGCATTTTTATTTAACTGCCGGTATGTTATTTCCAATGGATAATGATTTTAAGTTCAAGCCTACTTTTTTGATTAAAGATGATTTGAATGGGCCAACTTCATTAGATCTCAATGCTTTTTTAATGATCAAGGAAAAGCTTTGGTTAGGTGTAGCGTATAGAACCTCTGTAAAACTTTATCCTAAGCCAGCACTGCAAAACGATTTAAGGGCAAGAAGTGCCATCGGACTCGTAACCGAATTTTTTGTCCGCGAAAACCTCCGGATTGGCTATGGTTACGACTACAGTTTAAATAAATTGGGTAGCTATGATTATGGCTCACACGAAATTTCTATCGGTTATTACTTGCAAACCGCAAAAAGCAGAAGACCAAAGTGTTACTTCTGATAATCAGACATCTCTAAGCCAAATTTCTGGTTTTAGCTTTTTATCTGCTAGCCTAAATTTCTTTGAACATATACTATTTTGCTATTCACTTTTTCTGTAAAAAATTAACAAAATAAATATTGTAAAGTGCTTCGCCGGAAATTTTCGTGTTTTATTTGTCACGTTATGTTGCTTATACTCCATTCGGTTGTTTGATTTTTGACCAATGTATAAACAAACAAATATTCAGTCTGTTAAACAATAATGTCAAATCATTCAGGCAATCTTTATGTAAAAAAGTTACCCTTCCAAATAAGTGTTGGTCAGGGATCTGGTTTATCCGGCGATAAGCTCTTTTTTACTACAGCAATAGCGGATGATCGTGATGCATTTAAGTCCCTCTACAAGAGGTATTCGGCAGCAATTTATGGTAATATTATTCGGCGTGTAGGCGATGAAGAAAAAGCTAAATTAATCTTAGAGGAAACATTCTGTGAAGCATGGCATTCTTTCCCACAATTTGATGAGACTAAATTCAGAATTTTTACCTGGATAAATCAGTTTGCGATTCAAAACATTAAGAAATCTACATTTCAAAGCTTGGAAACAGCATAATGGGCTCATTAATTTAGCTTATTTTTGTATTTCATTCTTAATTACTATTCTTAAGGATTTAAAGTCTATCTCTATTGGTGTATGCCTGAATCCTGAAAGGTATTTTGGTAAACGATGTATTAAATAATTTCAGCTGGTTATGTCATATAACTTCCGGATTTATCCAGGAAATAAAAATGTGTGGGTCTTTAATCGTGAAGAATAAATACACATTATCATCTATTGATAATAATGTTATGCTTTTTTTGTGGTATCAGGTTTGGAGATAGGTTTGTCAAAGATGGGAATAAGAAGATTACCACCTGATCAGATTACACTAGTATGCCCCTCTTTTAAGGAAGGTTTATTGTTATCAGCCTGCCTTTGTTTATATAACAGTTAAGCCTTGGTTAGATATTGTTAATGTGTCTGATTAGTAGTATATTTATGTATGGAAGTAATACTTGGATTATTAATTATGGCGCTTAGCATTCCTTGGAAAAAGTTAGAGAAATGGATGGGGGCTGAAAAGTAGTGGCATCGAGATATGAATGAAACGCTCTGGAAAAGTATACAGCAATTTGATTTCGATCATCCACCGGGCGAATATAGCTTTTCGATCAGGTTGGCTAGTGAAAACCAATGGACAAAAGACTTTACCGAAAAAGCTATATTAGAATATAAGAAATTTATGTATCTGGCTGCCATTTCTGATGTAATGGTTTCGCCTTCCAACATTGTTGATACGGTTTGGCATCAGCACCTTATCTTTACACAATCTTATCAGAATTTTTGTGCGTTGGTTGGCAAGCAGATCCAGCATGTGCCCTCTACACATCAAAAAGAGCAGGCAGATCAGTTTAGGCAGGCAAAAGAACGGACGAAGCGCATTTACCTGGAACATTTTGGAGCACAACCCAAAGCGATTTGGGAATATGACACCATGTTGGCCAGCTTAAAGATTGAACCGGCCAAACTTAAGACTGGTTTTTTTGTCTTATACATTGTACTTGTTTTTATCCTGCTAATTGTTCCTTTTTATTATTTGCTTAAACCTGTTTATATCCATATTGATAACCCTTATTTTATTTTGGGTTTTCTCGGGTTGGCGCTTCCCGTCTATGTAATACTCAGTTTATATACCAAAAACAGATTTAAACAGATTGCCCGTGATTTTGATCGGCAATCGTTCGTTTACCACCTTAAACCATTTGAACTGGTTTACCTTGAAAGACAGAAGCTTGTCGAGGTAATAAACGGGGCTATAGGCGAACTTATTCATGCAGGTGTACTAAATGTAAATGCTCATCACCGTATTTATATTTTAAAGGATGTAGATAACCTCTCCGGAGAGCAGCTCCAGGTTGTTTCGGTGTTAAAAGATAGAGGAGAAATCTCCTATCCCGAACTGTTAAAGCAATTGCAGACAAGTGCAATTTTTAGAAATACCGCCAAAAGTATGGACATGTTTAAATGGCATTTCAGCCAATCGAAACAATTTGCGCGACTGTTTTACATAAATTTTACAGTTTTTGCAACACTTATCATGTTTCCACTCATTCGCCTGGCAACAGGTATTATTAGGGAAAAGCCCGTTTTTCAGATCGTACTTCTGACAGGATTTTTGATAATTTTTATGATTAAACGTCTTTATGGGCTTGATAAGCAGTTTTGTATACGTACGATCCCTGATTTGTATAAATCTGCAATTTTGCCTGTAATAAAAGATGAACAGGATTGGCGATGGAGTTACTTTTTATATGGATCAGCTGTGTTAACCGCAACCCTTGCTCCATTGATAAATTACGAAAGGAGTAGAGGGGGAGACGGCGGCGGAGCCAGTTCTTGTGGTTCATCCTGTGGAAGTTCTTGCGGTAGCTGCGGTGGCTGTGGAGGCGACTAATAATTTTTTTTGCAATAACTTAAAATCTTCATCAAATCTTAATCTTTGTGCCGTAATATTGTAGGCATAAGGGGTGAGAGCCTTATACCAACTTCATAAGTTGAGAGCGTTAATTTAGATAGGGGATGTAGCCAGTGGCTACATCCTTTTTTTGTTCTGGGTTTGGATATGATTGTTATGACCAAAGTTTGCAGTTGGTTTTCTTTTGGTTTTTTATAATCAGTTACTTTGTTCCAATGGCTTATCTCTGGTGATCTTTTTCTGTCTTATAGAATGTGGTACATTAAAGACCATCCTTCGGAGAAAGGAAGGTTTTGCAATGATCGTCAATTAAATAGTCGGTATCGATAATACTTTTGTTGCCCGCGAAGTAGATTTATTTCAAGGTATTTTGAAATAAGTGATGAAATAATTTTGGAATTAATTTATGCTAGTCGGTTATCGGCATGCTTTCTAATTTGGGTAACGAAATAAAAAAGAGCTACCTAAATCTTTACCTGCGCTATTTGCCCAAACCTTGCCACCATGCAGTTGCACGAGTGTTTTAACAATATAAAGTCCAATGCCATTAGAGCGTTCTTTTGCAGTTGGTACTGACGATAGTTTGGCGAACTTGGTAAACAATTTGGCGATATCGTCGGTGGTCATGCCTAAACCATAGTCTTTAAATTCAAATACAATATTGCTGTCCTCTGCGATACAAATTATCTCTATGGTTGCACACATGTGCGAATATTTAATCGCATTGCTGAGCAGGTTATTGAAAACATCATTGATGCGTTCCTGATCTACCTGGATATAACCATCTGTTTGGCAATTTATTTTGAGCGTTTGTTGCTTTTGTTTTAAGGTAAAATCAAAAGTTGTGGCCACTGCCTGTAGTAAATCCATTACTTTAACGGTTTTAAATTCGAGGTCAATAGCGGCATTCTCGTTTTTGGCCTCGTTTAGCAGATTATTCATTGTTAGCTCAATTTTGCGACCAGTGTGCTCAATTTTGTTGCCTAATGATGCAAGTTTTTCCTGGGAAAGCAAATTTTTGTCCAATAGTTGCCCATAAGCAATCAAAGAAGTAGCTGGGTTTTTCATGTCGTGGGCCAGGCGATGCAAACGGTCATCGTAAGCGCGTACAGAAATACGGTTAATTAGTCGCGATTCCAGTTTCTCGAGGGTAATCCGGGCTAACCATTTCAATACGCTTAGCTGGTCTTGTTTAATATCATACCTGGGTTTATCGTCCATTACGCTAACCGTTCCAATTACAAAACCTTCCATAGTGGTAATTGGTGCGGCTGCATAAAATCGGATTCCGTTATTTATTTTAACGTAGGTGTTATCTTTTACTTCTATACAAGTTTCGGTATTCTCGATCAGGGTGATGTCTGCCGATTTTGAAGCAATGGCGCATAAGCTATCTTCTTTACTGATTATTGAAACCTGTATCGGGCTGGTATTGGCTTTAAGATATACCTGAGTTTCGTCGATAAATGAAACAAATGATCCTGCTGCTTTAAAGGTGATCTTCGCTATCTCGGCGATCAGATCGAAAAGAAGTTCGGGCGGTGTATCAATAATGTCATAACGCTTAAGCTTATTAAGACGCTGTGATTCATATTCAGGTGTGGTATTTGAGGGCTTGCTAAACTTACTCATGAATGAGGACTGTTTTAAAATTCACGATGATCATGATTTCTAACAAATATAAAGTAAAGAAGTTTTATTCCGGAATTTAGCTTATTCTGATGGGGAATGTTTCAGAATAGTGAATCTAATCGTAAAAATCCACAGTTGGGTTGAAAGGAATCTGTGTTCTTAATTTACTGCATTGCAGTTGTGGTTCTGTATTACTTTACTTTTTAAATTAATAAAAATCCCATATAAAAGAAAAGAGATACTCCATCCAGACGTATCTCTTTTTTCTAACCAAATATAAACCTGTTATGAGCCAGGCTTTGTCTTTAACTTTCTTTCTAAACCGGGGTCTATCCAGAAGGTGATTTATCTTTTTTTATTGTTAACAAACATCGTTCCGTTTATTACTCTACAAATATAGTAAAAAAAATGATAGTGTAAAAAATACACTAAGAAAATTTTAAGTATTTTTTTTGTCATTTTTTATTTCTTGTCCTTTTTTCATGAGCTTTTGGGATTTAAAATGATGGTATTGCAAATATAGGGTTAAAATATGTTAACAAATTGTTAAATATTACCAATTTATGGTATTATTTAGTCAAATATTGGTTGGTTGTTGGTTAAAAATTAATTTAGCATGATTTTTTTTAAATTATTCTGGTTTTTATGCTTTCTAAATGAATTTTTAATGTAAGAATTTAATAAAATTATTTTTTATGTGATTTTAAAAAGTGGTTTTACAGGTGAAAATCATATTTAAAACAAAAAGGCAACATTAATTGAATAATGTTGCCCTTTATATGATTTAAAATATCGCTTAAAGCATTTTTCCGTTACAAACTTGCGTAATATTCTACAAATTTAGCTAGTGCAGAAGAATATCCCCATTCGTTATCATACCAGGATACCACTTTAACGAAATTATCATTTAATGAAATACCAGCTTTGGCATCAAAAATAGAAGCGTGGTCATCACCGATGAAGTCAGAAGAAACAACTTCATCCTCAGTATAAGCCAACACGCCTTTCAATTCGCCTTCAGAAGCTGCTTTCATAGCAGCTTTAATTTGCTCATAAGTAGCTGGTTTTTCTAAACGTGCAGTTAAATCTACTACTGACACGTCAGCAACAGGAACACGGAAAGACATACCTGTTAATTTACCTTTTAATTCAGGTAAAACCATACCTACAGCTTTAGCAGCACCAGTAGAAGAAGGAATGATGTTAGAAAAACCACCGCGGCCACCTCTCCAGTCTTTAGCCGAAGGACCATCAACTGTTTTTGAGTTGCAGTTACTGCGTGAATTGTGCTCATTAAACCTTCTACAATACCGAAGTTATCGTTTAAAACTTTAGCAATTGGTGCTAAACAGTTTGTAGTACAAGATGCATTAGAAACAATAGTTTGATCTGCAGTTAATTTATGGTGGTTAACACCCATTACATAAGTAGGGATGTCGCTATCTTTAGCAGGAGCTGAGAAAACTACTTTTTTGGCACCAGCAGCGATGTGTTTCTCTGCATCAGCACGGGTTAAGAATAAACCTGTTGATTCGATTACTACTTCAACACCTACAGCATCCCATTTTAAATCAGCTGGATTTCTTTCTGCAGTTACGCGGATTGTTTTGCCATTAACAACTAAATTACCATCAACAACTTCAATAGTGCCATCAAATTTGCCATGTGTAGTATCATATTTTAGCATGTAAGCCATATAATCAGGCTCGATCAAATCGTTAATCGCTACAATATCTAATCCTCTTTTTAATGCGGCTCTGAAAACCAGTCTGCCAATACGGCCAAAGCCGTTTATTCCAATTTTGCTCATTGTTTTGTTAATTAGTGTAATGTTTTAATAAATTTTGTATTGGTTCTTTAATGATGCTTTTAATTTTTAAATCGTATTTACCGGCCACAAACCTTAAGCGGTCTTCCAGTTCGGCGGCCACTTTGCCTACAATATGCAGGTCACTATGTTTATGTTTCTGTGATGTAGGCAGGATATAGGTTTCGAAATATTTTTCGAATCCATCATCAATCAGTTTACGGATATATTCATGTTTGCTGTTCTGGGTAATGAAATCGAAAAACGAAGTTAGAAAAATATTCGCCTGTGGCTTATTGTAAATACGTTCTAATATTTGAGGGCGGTCCAGATTGTGTGTTAATATAAATTTGGCCTCGATATCCTTTGGCATTTTTTGGCTTAAATATTCTTTCAGGAGTATTTTCCCAAAATAATTTGAAGAGCCTTCGTCCCCAAGAATATAACCTAATCCGAAGTTATTATTCAGTGGTTTTTTTCCGTCGAAATAGGCACAATGTGCCCCGCTGCCCAGCATGCCAACTATACCGGGCTGATCGTAACAAGCGGCTTTAGCTGCCCCGAATAAATCATTTTCGACTACAATTTTGCTGTATTTGAAAAATGACGCCAGGGTTTTGGCTAATTCCACTTTTCTATCTGATGATGATGCGCCGGCAGCAAAAAAATAAATCTTTTTAATATTTTCTGCATTATTAACCAATACAACTTTTTTGTTTAATATCTGTAAAATTGTTTTTGGATCAACAAAGCAGGGATTTAAGCCGGTAGTATTACAATGTGCTACTACCTGTCCATTTTGTGTTATTTTCCAAAACGCTGTTTTCGATCCGCTATAAACAACTGCTACCATATTATATTGAAAGTACCTCTGTCATTTCCATTAAATCGGGTTCGAGTTTAAAAGAATGAGCCGTTAAAGCCTCTCTTATGCTGGTTAATCTTATTTCATTTCCTTTTAAACCTACCATTTGCTCCGTTTCGCCTGCAATTAACGCATTTACTGCGGCAAAACCTAAACGACTGCCCAAAATTCTGTCAAAACTGCTTGGACTACCGCCTCTTTGGAGGTGGCCAAGAATGGTTACTTTGGTGTCGTAATGATCAAAAGTTTCCTTTACTTTTTTGGCAATATCGTAAGCACCACCTTGTTTATGGCCTTCGGCCACGATAACGATACTTGATGATTTTTTGGTTGCTGCGCCTAAGGCCAGTTTATCAATCAATTCATTAACACTGGTTTCCTTTTCTGGTAGCAATACCGCTTCTGCACCGCAGGCAATCCGAACTTCTTAAGGCAATACAGCCAGAATCGCGCCCCATTACTTCTATAAAGAATAACCGGTCGTGCGCATCTGCCGTATCCCTGATTTTATCAATCGCTTCGATTACAGTGTTAATAGCTGTATCGTAACCTAAAGTAAAATCAGATCCAACTAAATCGTTATCAATAGTTCCGGGTATACCGATAACCTTAACACCAAAAGTTTCCGAAAAACGTTTAGCTCCGGTGAATGTTCCGTCGCCACCGATTACCACTAATCCATCGATGTCGTTTTTCTTTAAGTTATTGTAGGCAATCTGCTGACCTTCGTCTGTCTTAAATTCTAAACAGCGTGCCGTTTTTAATATGGTACCGCCCAAGTGTAAAATATTACTTACAGAACGGGCGTCCATTGGTTTTATGTTGTCGGTTATTAAACCCTGGTAACCTTGCATTACACCAAACATGTTAATGCCATGGTAAATTCCGGTACGAACAACAGCTCTGATTGCTGCATTCATTCCAGGGGCATCGCCTCCGGAAGTTAGTACAGCTATATTTTTTATATTTGGTTCCATCTTTATAATACGAATATAGTGTGTATTTTTTACACTAAGTAATTTATTTTATTTTTTTACTTAATATTGAAAGTCATACCTTTATCTGCTTAAAATAACTAAATTTTACTTTGGAACAAATTTTACCTCATTTAGATTCTGTATTCTCGATAGATTGCGTTTTGTTTGGATTTGATGGTAAGGAATTAAAAATCCTGCTAATTGAAAGGAATGAAGAACCATTTAAAGATTGGTGGGCATTGCCTGGTAACATTGTTGGCCCTGATGAAAGTTTAGATCAATCAGCCTCCCGGATTTTATACGAACTTACCGGTTTGCGCGGTATTTACATGGAGCAGTATTACGCTTTTGGCGATCCGCACAGGCACCCGCAAGGTAGGGTAATTACTTTGGCATACTATGCTTTAATCCGTTTGGGGGAGATAAAGAACTCCGCCCGATCAGTACCTATGCCAAGCGGGCCAATTGGTTACCGATTACGGATCTGCCCAAACTGGCTTTTGATCACCAGAAAATTTATGATAAAGGATTAGAAAAAATAAAACGCCGGATTAAACACCAGCCTATTGCTTTCGAACTCCTGCCGGAGAAATTTACCTTAACACAATTGCAACATGTGTATGAGTTGGTTTTGGGTAAAAAACTGGATAAACGCAACTTTAGAAAGAAAATTGTAAGTTTCGGGGTATTAAAAGAACTCGACGAAAAACAAAAAGGTGTATCGTACCGTGCAGCTACTTTGTACCGCTTTGATAAACGTAAATACGCGAAACTTTTTGGCAAAGGAGATTTCGTTCTAGCGTTGAGCGGAGGGAGTTTGGCGTTGAGCTGGAACTAAAGACCAAAAGCAATATGGCTTTTTATAAATAAAAAAACCCGGTTTGAAATTTCAAACCGGGTTTTTTTGCTTGTTTATTATATACGACTCCGGACTAAAGACTCCAGACTTAGGACTGAAGACTAAGCCTTAGGCGCTAACTCCAGGTGATAATGTACCAGGTCATCTATAGGTGAGCGGATAATTTTACCCACCCCCATTTCGTAACGGTCGGCTACAATACTTAAAATATCACGGAAACTATAACCTACTGAACCTACACAGTTCAATTTGTGGTCTTTGTAGTTGGGATAGTGAATGACCAAAGCTTCGAAAAATGCAGTAAAAGCATAATCGATGGTAGCAAAAGCATAATCTTCGTAATTATCTTTAAAATCGTATAAGAATTTACTAAAGCTTGCGCAGAAACGGTTTGGCAATGGCTTATTGTAAATGTTATCGAAAATATCTTCGTTGGTTAAAGCATAATTATCGTAAAAAGCTTCGCGTAGTCCTTTTGGCATGTAACCTTTCATGTAATCGCTTAAAATACGTTTACCAATATACGAACCGCTACCTTCATCACCCAGGAAATAACCCAATGAATCGATGTTCATGGTAATTTCAGATCCATCATACAGGCATGAGTTTGTTCCTGTGCCTAAAATAGCAGCAAATCCTGGTTCGTTTCCAAGGAGCGCTCTGGATGAAGCAAGTAAATCATGGCCTACAAAGATTTTTGCATTAATGAAGATCTCTTGCATGGCATCAGCCACAATCTTAACATTTGCAGGTGTAGAACAGCCGGCACCGTAGTAATAAACTGCTGTCAATTTCTCTCTTTCCAAGTGGTCTGGAAGAGTCTCATTCAAAGACTTTACAATGTACTCTCCTTTTGAAAAATATGGATTGTAACCTTCGGTGTTAAAGTAAATTTTTCTGCCGGCCTCGTTAATCAAACACCAATTTGTTTTGGTAGATCCGCCGTCTGCAATTACTATCATTTTATTTATTTTTGGTTTTAGCACGATAAAAGTATAAAAAGTCTTATATTTTGTATCCTTTTTTTAATAATTTTTTAACAATTTGTTGTTGTCGAAAATTAAGTGTGTAAAAAATACACTATATAGGGCATTTAATGGCCGAAAAACCTTAAAATTATACCAGAAAGGGCAATGGTATTTTTTTATTGTCAACAATATTTTACAACAAAATAGCGAAATGAACAACAGATTTTTAGATTTCAGGAGTGATACGGTAACCAGACCAACTGCGGGAATGTTGGATGCGATGATGAATGCAAAAGTTGGCGATGATGTTTTTGGCGAAGATGAAACGGTGCATGCATTAGAGACAAAATTGGCCTCGACCTTTAATATGGAAGCGGGATTGTTCTGCCCATCCGGAACGATGACCAACCAGATTGCGATCAAGTGTTTTACCCAGCCCATGGACGAGGTAATCTGCGATCAGACGGCACATGTTTATCGTTATGAAATTGGGGGCATTGCTTTCCATTCCGGCGCATCGGTAAGGCTGTTGCATGGCGAACGTGGAATTTTGACTCCAGAGCTAATCGAACCTGAAATTAACGAAGATAATATCCACTATCCCAACACCAGCTTGGTTGTTTTGGAAAATACAGTAAATAAAGGTGGCGGGAGCTGTTATACCTTATCACAGATTGCGCCTATTCATCACCTTTGTAATATAAAAGGATTAAAACTGCATTTAGATGGTGCACGTATTTTTAATGCACTAACAGCCACAGGCGATAAGGCAGGAGAATATGGTAAATATTTTGATGGCATTTCAGTTTGTTTATCTAAAGGACTCGGCGCACCCGTTGGTTCGGTATTATTAGGCAGTAAACAGATGATCCGCAAAGCGCGTAAAATCAGGAAAGCTTTTGGTGGAGGCATGCGACAGGCCGGGTTCTTAGCCGCTGCTGGTATTTATGGGCTTGATAACCATGTAACACGTTTAAAGGATGATCATGCCCATGCACAGGTTTTAGCCGATGCACTGGCGAGGGCAAAGTATGTAAAATCGGTAATGCCGGTTGAAACTAACATCGTTATTTTCGAAGTAGAAAAAGGTTCGGCAGAGAAAATTGTGCATAATTTGAAAGAAAAAGGCTTGCATTGCAATACCACCAGTGCCAGCACCATTCGTTTGGTAACACATTTGGATCTGAGTGCTGAAATGATCGATCAGGCAATCGAAATAATATTACATTTGTATTAGCCGGAGGTCCGAAGTCGGGAGTCCGAAATCAAATAGTTTTATAGTTCATGGTCAATAGTCAGGTAGTTCATTTACGATCTGCATATACATAAAGTCTAACCAACATGCCCAATAACTCCAAACCCCTAACTCCCATCTCCAAACTCTTAATCGCTAACCGTGGCGAAATTGCTTTGCGTATCATGCGCTCAGCAAAGGAAATGGGGATTAAAACCGTTGCTGTTTTTTCTGAAGCAGACCGGAATGCACTGCATGTGCGTTACGCCGATGAGGCAGTTTGTATTGGTCCGGCTCCCTCTAATCAGAGTTATTTGGTCGGTGAGAAAATTATCGATGCCTGTAAACTAATGGGTGCTGAAGCCATCCATCCGGGATATGGGTTTTTATCAGAAAATGCAAATTTTGCACAAATGGTTGCCGATGCCGGACTCATTCTGGTTGGTCCTTCACCACAAGCGATGGAAACCATGGGTAACAAATTATCTGCAAAGGCAGCAGCACTACAATATAACATTCCTATGGTTCCTGGAACGGAAGAAGCCATTCAGGATGTAAACGAGGCAAAACAACGTGCAATCGAAGTTGGTTTCCCGATATTAATCAAAGCAGCTGCAGGTGGCGGAGGTAAAGGGATGCGTATTGTAGAGCGGGCTGAAGATTTTGAAGAACAGATGCAGCTTGCCGTAAGTGAAGCTACTTCGGCATTTGGAGATGGGGCCGTTTTTATTGAACGATATGTTACTTCGCCAAGGCATATCGAAATACAGGTTTTGGGTGATACGCATGGCAATATCGTGCATCTTTTTGAACGGGAATGTTCTGTGCAGCGCCGTCACCAGAAAGTGGTAGAAGAAGCCCCCTCATCTGTTTTAACTGAAGAAATCAGACAACGGATGGGTAAATGTGCGGTAGATGTAGCCCGTTCGGTTAATTATACGGGTGCTGGTACGGTAGAGTTTATTTTAGATGAGCATCTCGATTTCTTTTTCCTGGAAATGAATACCCGCTTGCAGGTAGAGCATCCCGTAACCGAACTTATCACCGGCATAGACCTGGTGAAAGAACAGCTAAAAATTGCTTCTGGCGAAAAATTGAGCTTTACTCAGGAAGATTTAAAAATCAGTGGACACGCCATCGAACTTAGGGTTTATGCCGAAGATCCGGCCAATAATTTCCTGCCTGATATTGGTACTTTACACACCTACAATACCCCTAAAGGAAACGGCGTAAGGGTTGATGATGGCTTTGAGCAGGGTATGGAAATCCCGATTTATTATGATCCGATGATCGCTAAACTGATCACTTACGGTAAAGATAGGGAGGAGGCTATTGAGCGTATGGTCAGGGCAATTGAAGAATATGATATTACTGGGATAGAAACTACTTTGGGTTTTGGTAAATTTGTCATGCAACATGAGGCTTTTAAAACAGGTGATTTCGACACACATTTTGTAGGTAACTACTTTAAGCCAGAAAGTTTAAAGGTACAGGATGAAACGGAAGCCTTAATTGCTGCGGTTATTGCTGCAAAACTGTTTGAAAAGAAAGAGGGGAAGTTGAGTGATAGCTTTGTTAAAAATAGCTCTGATTGGAGAAAGAACAGATTGAAGTATTAAAATAAATTATTCATTGCAGGGATCGTCATTCCCAACTTGATTGGGAATCTTGATGCCATAGTCGAGTTTGTATATAGCATTAAGGTTCCCGCCTGCGCGGGAATGACGTGTAGAAAAAAGAGAAACACAAAATGTTCACAGGAATTATAGAAACACTTGGCGAGGTTACTGCCATTAAAAACGACCATACCAATATTCACTTTACCATCTCTTCTGCAATCAGCCATGAGTTGAAAATTGATCAGAGTGTAGCCCATAACGGCGTATGTTTGACGGTGGTGGCGCTGAATGATGGAACACATACCGTTACCGCTATAGATGAAACGCTAAACAAAACCAATCTCAATGGTTTAAAAGTGGGTAGTAAAGTTAACCTTGAGCGCTGCATGCAGATGAATGCCCGTTTAGATGGACATATAGTACAGGGCCACGTAGACCAGACGGCAGTTTGCATTAAACGCGAAGAACTGGATGGCAGCTGGGAATATCGCTTTAAATATGATGCCAGTGCCGGAAATGTAACTGTAGAAAAGGGTTCTGCCTGTGTAAACGGTATCAGCTTAACTGTCGTAAATTCTGCAGACGACGAGTTTTCGGTATTTATCATCCCTTATACTTTTGAACATACCAATTTACAGGAAGTTGAAGTTGGTGATACCGTAAATTTAGAATTCGATATAATCGGGAAATATGTAGCCCGACTAATGAATAGGTAATTCTATCTCCCTTTTTAGTTAAATATCTGTTTTTGTAGCTGGGTGTGGTAACAGGCGTTACTTTAACGCTTAATTTTTCATGACAGTACAGGATGGTTGGTTGAATTATATTGCTGAATATAGTAGTGTTAAAACTAAAAAATTTAACGCTAACCATTTATGAACAGAATCTCCTGCAAGTTAAGCGCAATGTTTGCCATTGCTTTACTATTTTTATTTACAACTAATGCCTCAGCACAGAAAATCTCTTTAAAAGATTTAACTGTTGAGCATTTAGTAAATCCTTTTAGTATTGATAATCCGAAACCCAGATTTAGTTGGAAAATTGTCTCTGTCATCAAAAACACCAAACAAAGTAATTATGAAATTAGACTGGGAACTACTGCAAAAATTGATAAAGTTTTGTGGAAGACTAGGGTAAATAACGATCAATCGGTATTGATTGCTTATGATGGTCCTCAATTATCATCAAAAACTAAATATTACTGGCAGGTTAGGGTAAAAGATAATCATGGAAATGCATCTGCATGGTCGCCCGTTCAGTTTTTTCAAACAGGTTTAAAACCTGAAGACTGGAGCGCAAAGTGGATTTCGGTATCAGGAAAGGATACTTCCCTGGCCAGCCCTTTGTTCAGAAAAGAATTTAACCTTAAAAAAGAAGTAAAATCTGCAATGGCTTACATTACCGCTAAGGGCTTGTATGAAGCCAGTATCAATGGCGGGCGCGTTAGTGATGCTTATTTTGCACCAGGCTGGACAAGTTATAAAGATCATATTCAATACCAGGTTTATGATGTTAAGCAATCGCTAAAAAAAGGTGCCAACGTAATTGGCGTTTCACTAGGCGATGGCTGGTATAAAGGGCGTATCGGATTTAGTAATCAAAAACAATTTTATGGCGATACCAGGGCATTGTTAATGCAACTGGAAGTTGAATATACCGACGGAAGCAAAGAAACCATCGTAACGGATAATAGCTGGAAAACAGGTTATGGGCCGATACTGGCTTCCAATATTTACGATGGAGAAACCTACGATGCCCGGTTAGAACGCAGTGGCTGGAACAATATTGGATTTAAAGACGCTGGCTGGAAACCTGTACAGGAGCTGACCAAGGGGTCGGAAAAACTGGTTGGGATGAGCGGACCGCAGGTAACCAAACACGAAACGTTTAAAGCCTTAAAAATATTTAGAACCCCAAAAGGTGAAACCGTGGTTGATTTCGGGCAGAACTTAGTGGGCTGGGTAATGTTAAAAGCTAAAGGTGCAGCAGGTAACAAAATTACCATTAGCCATGCTGAAGTACTAACCAAAGAAGGCAATTTTTATACCACTAACCTCCGGTCAGCCAGGCAACAGAACAATTATATTTTAAATGGCAGAACCGAACAGGTATTCGAACCACATTTTTCTTTTCAGGGCTTTAGGTACGTCAAAATAGACGGATACCCGGGTGAACTGAAGTTGGAAAACCTGACCGCAGTAGCTGTTTATTCGGACATGAAAACCAGTGGTAAATTCAGCACCTCTAATCCTTTACTAAATCAATTGCAGCATAATATTAGCTGGGGACAGAAAGGGAATTTTGTTGATGTGCCAACAGATTGTCCACAAAGAGATGAACGTTTAGGCTGGACAGGGGATGCCCAGGCATTCGCCCTAACTGCGGCATATAATATGGATGTATCGGGCTTTTTTACCAAATGGCTAAAAGATGTTTCTGCAGATCAGCTTCCGAATGGTAGTGTTCCATTTGTAATACCAAATGTGCTGAACCAAAATGATGCAGGTTCTGCAGGTTGGGCCGATGTGGCTACCATTGTGCCATGGGACATGTATGTATCCTATGGAGACAAAGGCATTTTGGAAACGCAGTATGAAAGTATGAAAAAGTGGGTTGATTATATTTCATCAGTGGCAAAAAATAACCTTTGGAATACGGGTTTCCACTTTGGCGATTGGCTGTTTTACCGGCCCAATGATGACAACGATGGACGTGCCGCAGTGACAGATAAGTATATGATTGCCCAAACATTTTACGCACACTCAACCCAGTTGCTGATAAATGCCGCAAAGGTATTGGGTAAAACAGACGACGTAAAGAAGTACAATGCGCTTTTGGAACAGATTAAAACAGCTTACATCAAAGAAAATATGACGCCAAGCGGCAAATTGGTCTCTAATACCCAAACGGCTTACGTACTGGCTTTACAGTTTGATATGCTGCCTGAAAACTTACGTGCGAAGGCTGCGCAAAGACTGGTAGATAATGTAAGGGATTATGGAAACCACCTGACTACAGGTTTTTTGGGTACACCATATCTTTGTCATGTATTGAGCCGTTTTGGACACGAAGATGTTGCTTATGACCTGTTATTGCAGGAAAGTTATCCTTCATGGCTGTATCCGGTTAAGATGGGGGCAACCACCATTTGGGAGCGCTGGGATGGCATTAAACAGGATGGATCTTTTCAAACAGCAGATATGAATTCTTTTAACCACTACGCTTATGGTGCCATTGGCGATTGGATGTATAAAAATATTGGCGGTATTAATCCCGTATCAGCGCAAGCAGGTTACAAAAACATTTTAATTGCACCCAGACCAGGTGGGAAATTAACCAATGCTTCAGCAGAACTGGAAACGGTTTACGGTACGGTTAAATCATCATGGGCTATTGCAGATGGCATTTTTAAGCTGGATGTAACCGTGCCAGCCAATGCAAGTGCTACAGTTGTATTGCCAAAAGCAGATAAAAAAGAAGAAATAGGATCAGGTAACTATCATTTTGAATACAAATATTAATCGCTTATAATTGCAGCTTTGCTAAAAGTAGGCGAATGGTCGTCATTCCCAACTTGATTGGGAATCGTAATGCGGTGAGTAGTAAGATTCCCGCCTGCGCGGGAATGACGATTTTAGTTTAATAATGATAAGCCTCTATTAGATGCTAAAAAAATAATGTATAGTAAAGAAGAAGCAGCCCGTTTGCGGCAACAATTTTGGATCAGTTTTGGGCAATATATGAAACCTGTCCCTTCAGCAAGTGGTTCAACCGTAAACTGGACGAACTACAAAACTGGAGTGAAGAACATCTTCTTTAAAATGGATGTTGATGGTAAGAAGGCATTTATCAGCATTCAACTGTCGCATCCTGATGCTGAAATCAGGCACCTCATCTTCGAGCAGTTTGAAGAATTTAAACTCCTGTTTAGCAATACTGTAAACGAAAAGTGGGACTGGATTAAAGATGCAACTGATGATTTCGGAAAAACGGTATCTCAGATTTCCATCAGCATAACCGGAGTAAGTATTTTTAATCAACAGCACTGGCCGACGTTAATTTCCTTTTTTAAACCTAGAATAATTGCCCTGGATGAATTTTGGGATAATGTAAAACCTGTTTTCGAAGATCTGGTTTAATCCGTCAGGTTCAGTTGTGCAATCCTATCTCTTGAAAATTTGATTTCTTCTTTATCATCAGTCAAGCTGGGCTTGCTTTTTAAGTAAAGGTTATAATATTTAAGTGCATTTTTCCCTTGTTTTAATCTGGTATCGTAAAATACTGCTAAACGGTAATACAGGGTAGGCATTGCTTTAAACTGCAGTCCTTTCTTGTAGGCGGCGTTAGCCAATGTTAACTGGTTGTTTTCTTCGTAAACCAGTCCTAATAGCGAGTAATAATTAGAGGTATTTGGCGAAATGGCTTCATCTATGGTTTTCTTAGTATAAAGAGCCGCCTGTGGATAATTTTTTAATGCCCGGTAACTGAGTGAGGTATAATATAAAGTAGCCTCATTCTGCATGGCTGCAACTCCTAACAATTTAAAAAGATCAATCGCTTTCTGATATTTTTTGGTGTAATAATAAGCTTTTGCTACATCTTTTATTACTCCAGCATCGGCACCATCCTTCAATAATTTTTCTCCGGAGGAAATTACCTCTGCATATTTTTTAAGCTGATTGGTTATCGGGAGTTTTGCTCTTTGCAGCACCAGGTTGTCACTATCTCCCTTAATGGCAATGTCAAGTACATCATAAGCCTTTTCGTATTGCTGATATGCAGCATGAACCTCAGCCAGATCCGCAGCAACATGACCCTCCAAGGGATTAATCTGATTAGCCTTTAACAGGTAAACGAGTTTCATTGAATCTGTTGGCAATGGATAAAGATTGGCTAACAGTTTGTAAACATTAAAATTATTACGGTCTATCTGCACAATTTCCCCATAATACTTTTTGGCCTTTTCGGTATTCCCCCTTTTGTTATTGATGCTGCCCAAACTAAAGAGAATAGGGAGGTTTTGTGGCTGCAGTGTATAGGCTTTGCTGTAAAATTTTTCGGCTTCTACATTATTGCCAGCCATTAAAAAACAATAGCCAATCTGGCTAAGGGTTTTAAAATCGTTTACTTCTTCTCCATAAATGCTTTTTAAATATTGAGCAGCATCGGCATAACGCTGGGTCTGATAGAAGTCGAAAAGTTTTTCCTTATCTACAGCGCTTGCATTTTGTGCGTAACCGGCTAAATTTAAATTAAATAAGAACAATAGTGTAAGGAAATTTTTCATAAAAGTTCATAAAAGATAATTTTAACTAATTTATTAGTTGTTTTAGATAATTCCAAATCTGTTTATTAAAAGATTGAGAAATAAAACAAAATACTGGCTAAGGGGTTTATAAGGAATAGTTTAACTAAAAATAAGAATCTATGAATACTTTAAAGAAGTTTGAATTGATGGAAAAGATCGTGCGTGAATTGGAAGATTTGCAAAACTCTCAGCAGGCACTTATTCAAAAAATTGGTAAAATTGAAGTAGATAACATCGAATTGGGCGATAGCCGCCTTGAAAAAGATTTACCAGATATTCATCAAAATTTAGCTGATAACTTAGATACTATATCAGGAATTTTAGATTACTTTGCGGGTAAAACACAAAACTTTGGTGATAAAAACAATGTTGATGCTTTAAAAGAACAAGAAGCCATTAACAATGCCACCAGCTAAATTTAATCGCATATGAAATTTTTATCTTTAACCGTTGCCTTTTTGCTTGTTGGCTTATTCGCCAGCGCACAGGTACTACCGTCTTTCCAGCTGGGCATTAAAGCTGGTGCAAATTTTTCGAAATTTGACAGTGAAAACACTTTTAACAGCAATAACCGCACAGGTTTTTACGGAGGCCTTTGGGCTAGAGTAGGTGCCGCTGGAGTTTATTTTCAACCAGAGCTTTATGTATCAGGGAAAAAAGCGGATTTAGTAAGTGATGCAACGGGAGAGGTAAATAGAGTGCGTTTTACAAGTCTTGATGTGCCACTATTGGTGGGTACAAAATTTGGTGCCGCCGGAGTCGGACTCCGTTTAAACACGGGACCAATGTTCTCATTGATATTAGATGAAAACCAAAGTTTTGGTCAGGCTGCAGGGAACGTTTTCAGGGCCGATTTTAAAAATCAGGCCTTGGCATGGCAGTTTGGTGCAGGTTTAGACCTTAAAAAACTAAGCTTTGATGCACGTTACGAACTGGGCTTATCAAAAATCAATAAATCAGGCTATCCTGGTACTAAGTTAAACTTATTTACCGTTGGCTTAGGTTATAGGATTCTGTAATAGAAATTAATAAAAACCGAAAGGTGTTCATTAAAAAATGGACACCTTTTTTTATGCATTTTGTATTATTTCCAACTGTATGGAAAAGGCCATACCTGAACTGCTAAAAATAAAAATTTGCTTTTGTAAAATAGTTGATTAAATTTGTATCGTAAACGATACAATCGTTTGCGATACAAATAAAAATAGAATATGAAAACGTTGTATGAAACAAGCGCCACAGTAACTGGCGGACGTAATGGAAAAATAACAAGTGAAAATGGTGTTTTAGAACTTGAAGTGAGAATGCCAAAGGAATTGGGTGGTACCGGTGAGGGCTACACCAATCCTGAACAGCTTTTTGCAGCAGGTTATGCAGCTTGCTTTGATAGCGCACTAAACTTAATTATGCATCAGGATAAGGTGAAGTCCGAAGAGCCTTCTACCGTTAAAGCAAATGTTTCGCTGCATCCAGATGAAAAAGGAGGCTTTAAGTTAGGCGTTTCGTTACAGGTGCATATCCCAGGCATTGAAGCCGCACAGGCTCAGCAATTGGTAGAGAAAGCGCATACAATATGTCCATATTCAAATGCAACCCGTGGAAACATCGATGTTAAATTGGAAGTAATTTAATTATTGAATTAAGTAGGGGGGATGACAGATGGAGATGGGGCGTCATTTCGATAGTAGTGGAGAAATCTTTAAAATAGCTTAAAGATTTCCCTGCTCCATCTAATTAACAACAACCGATCTTTTGTATTCAACAGCAAATTCGGAGAAAATGATTTACTTTTTTGTATATTTTAATGTTGATTATTGTTAAAGAAAAACAGAGTGATGGAAATAGATGAGTCTTTAAAACTGGAAAATCAATTGTGTTTTCCACTTTATGCTGCTTCGAGGTTAGTAACCAAGTGTTATCAGCCTGTGCTTGATACCCTGGGCATAACCTATCCCCAATATCTGGTATTAATGGTGTTATGGGAAAACGATTCAGTTAGCCTAAGCCTGCTTTCACAGAAATTGATGCTGCAATCGAATACCTTAACCCCTTTGCTTAAACGTATGCAGGAAACCGGACTTGTGGAACGCGTGAGGTCATTAAAAGATGAAAGAAGCATCGTGATATCGCTTACAGAAAAAGGATTGGCATTGAAAGAAAAAGCACCAGCTTTACGGGCTCAGCTTGGCGATCATCTGGGTATAAACCTTGAAGAAATTATCCAATTGAAAGCCCTGCTTGATAAACTGATCAAAAACCTCGCGGTATAAATTAAGTTTACCAATTAAAAGGCTGCATTTAGTCTTAATTTTCCGGTTCAACTTCGGTTAGTTCATAAGCGAAAGACCCATTTTTGGGTATAATGGGGGTGGCCCTTCCCACGCTCAATGCTTTAATAAATGAAGCGCCGAAATAGAATATCAATGAAGAGTAGAATACAAAAAGCATAATTACGATAATCGATCCAGCTGATCCATAGATGTTGCTGATGTTACTCAGTGGCAATAAAATCCGTAAGATATATTTTCCGGCAGTAAATAAGCATCCGGTGAGTAAGCCTCCTGAAATTGCTGCCCGCCAGGTAGGACGACCATTGGTTAAATACCTGAAAAGTATAGTAAACCAGGTGGTTACAATGATTACAAAAACCAATTGATTGATTATTGAAGTTAAGACCAATCCAAAAGAAGGGGCTCCGTTTTTTAGAAATGCACCAATATAGGCCTGCATACTATCTGCAAGCAAACCTATAAAGAATAATATCCCGGCCAATAAAATAATGGTAACAGATATAGCTCTTGATTTAAGGGTGTTGATGATACCTTTTTTATCTTTCTGGCCTATATTCCAGATCTGTTCTAAAGAGTTTTTAATCACATTGAATAGCGTGGTAGCTACAAAAAGGAAAAATATAAAACTGAACAGCGTAACATACCAGGCTTGATCAATCCCCCGGATGTTTCTTAATGTAGTTCTTATTTGTGTAATACTTTCATTATCAAGAATACTGGCCAATCGTTCGAACAGGTGTGTAGCCAATAGCCTTCTATCAGTAAACATACCAAAAAGTCTGATCAGGATAATTAATATTGGAGGTAAAGCGAAATTGGTGAAAAAGCGGTAGCACCGGCCAAACGTAAGGGATCATTCTGTTGAAATAAATTAAATGCTTTTCTTATGGTCGAGAAAAAAAACTTCAGATCTGGTATTATCGATGGCATTACTTCTGCGTTAACTCAAAAGGCCGAAAATAGTAAAAAATACTTTGTTCAGCCTTTTTATACATGTAAAGATTCTAGTTAGTTTTGCTGAAAACCATCAAGGTTTTATCGCCATTTAACAGATATAGTTTATTATCAGTCATTTTAGCACTATTAACCTGATTAAGGGCGTGTAAGTATGCGCGTTCGGCAGCATCTGTTTCCTGACAGAACATTTTTGTGCTAAAAACATTTTTAACGGTTATTTTATGATCAGCAATTTCTCCCTGTCCGCCATAACTGTTACAGAATGATTTTCCGCTGATTTTAAGACTGTCAGCAAAGTTTAGTGTTGCTTTTGCTGTTGAGGGTAAAGTTAATCCTGGCAGCTCCGTTAATTCCCATTTGGTATTGGTAAAACTTGCCAGATTTAATTTTTCTTTACAAGAACTCAATAATAAGATCAACATTCCACAGTAAATAAGGTGTTTCATAACAAAAGTTTTATGTGATTTTCCTTTTTAACATCAAAAACTAAACCATAAAAAGATAAAATTGTCTTTTGATTAAAATCGTGCTTATTTTTCAATCTTCATCCAATGGTGTTTTATACTATTGTAATCGAAAATAGAGATCCGTTTTAAACCTGCTTTTTCCAGAACATGGATAGATCCCAGGTTATTGATATCTGCAATACCAATAATCTCATTCAATTTGAGTTCATTAAAACCATAGTCGCGTGCGGCAATTGCAGTTTCTGTAGCATAACCCTTTCCCCAAAACTGTTTACTAAACCGATAGCCCAAATCGTAATAATTAATATGGTTATTTGTAGCTTCTTTGATGAGTTTTAAGCCAGACCAACCTACGAAATTACCTGTTGCTTTTTCGACAACAGCCCATCTCCCTATACCATTTTCGGTATATTGTTTTCTGATAAATTCGATCTCTGCGATACTTTGTTCAATTGATTTTACAGGCCTGTTGCCAAGATAAAGATGAACATCGGGGTCACTGTCCATTACAAACATACCCTCAGCATCGGTAGGCATTAGTTCGCGTAAAATTAAGCGTTCGGTTTCGGCAAAAATCTTCATTTCTATAGTCTTTTGATCAAAATTAGTATAAATATATATCATGGAATGGATTCTGCATAGCAATGCGGAATCAGCAGAAACCACCAGTTTTTGTTCCCGCATATTTAAGGAGATTTGTGGAGACGGTAGAGAATATAAATTTAATACGGATGATGGAATTAACTTACATTCAACTCTGCGAACTGTGCGTCATCGTCGTGTTTTTTATGGTTAACAAACTTGTACTTAAACTGCTTTTTCAACTATTGGTATGCCTGGTTTTCTTTTTAAGATCAGTGCGGCAACGAATGATATCAAAATACCTACTGGTAAAATTTCCATATAGGTAAACAATACCACCATTATGGGGTTTTTATATAACTCCTGACCTGAAGCCAACTCCTTAGCTTTGTTAGCAAGTTCTGTTGCAGATGCACCACTTTCTTTGGCTTCTCTTAATGCCTGAGCAATATACCTATCCATAAAATCAGGAATAAATATATAAAAATCGATCAGCCATACCACAACGTATATACTTGAAGCAATCAAACTGATTAATAGCCCGATTTTTAAGGCTTTACCAAAGGTAATCAATCCATCGTTGTACTTATCACGGTAATTTTTAATTCCTACAAAAATAAAAGAGAAAGCCAATACCATCGAAGCATAGCCAACAAGCATGCTGTGTTCAAGGTTCGGGTCGTTATAACATCTTGATATTGAAATTATCATTAATACCGATACGATTAAGCCGGCAATTAATCCGAATACAATTACGTTCTTTTTCATGTCTGATTTTTTTATTGGTTTACACCACAAAATTGCTCTGATTAATCTTTTTTAGCTTCATACTTTAGGGTGATTTTTCTGAAATCAGCTTATTTAATACTAAAGTACCAATGCGATCAAGCGATGAGGTTAAGTTTTTTAGCGGTTTCTATGGCCTGTATCCGGCGTTTTACTTCCAGTTTTTCGAAAAGCCTGGCATTATGTGTTTTAATGGTATTCAATGAAACAAATAACCGCTCTGCCATTTCCTGGTTGCTCAAACCTTCCGACATCAATTGTAAAACTTCCAGTTCTCTTTTGCTGATGTTTAACCTGGCCAATGCTGTTTTGTTAAGAATGAAATTTTCAGGCTGCTCAATAAAAACCTGTTTTTCGATCAGTATGGTTTTGGGGCTGGTTAATTTTAAGGCCAGCCAAATACCTAAAGCAGTAAAAATTATAGCGATTGAACCTGCATAAATTTCGAAGGCATGGTTAATGATAAGAAAACGAAGCTCTAACCACTTCAATAAAAAAAGTAATGCCGCGAGGAACACCCCATATAAGATTATACTTTTATTTCTAGTGAGAAAGTTTGTTGAGCCCGGCATTGGATGATCGTTTAATCAAAAATAGGAAATTTAGTTTTAAGTGTGGAGGGTAAAATTGGAGAGGTTAGGTAAGGAGGAAGAATGGAAGATGAGAAATGTAAGGCGAATGATGGAATGAGTTCTGCGGTGATCTGTGGAAACCTTTTGATTTTTGTTCCCGCAGATTTAAGAAGATTTGCGCAGACGTTAGAGCATGTAATATGGATGATGGAATGGGGTCTGCGGTGATCTGCGAAATCAGCGGGAGACTATTGGGTTATTGCTCCTGCCGATTTACGTAAAAGGTAAAAAATGGAAGATGGGAAATGTAAGGCGAATGATGGAATGGGTTCTGCGGTGATCTGCGAAATCAGCGGGAGACTATTGGGTTATTGCTCCTGCAAATTTACGTAAAAGATAAAAATGAAAGATGGATAATGTAAAACGGATGATGGAATTCCAATGCTGTGCCTTTTCCTTGTGATCTCTATGGTAAAAATGAAAGATTGCATCGAGAGCTATTGTCTGCCTCGCGGTTAAAACTCTTCTAATATCCCATAAATCAAATTTTTAACCAAAAGCGGTAATTTTCTGGTGACTTTAATAACAGAAAAGCAATAAAGGTTATAAATTAGCAAAAAAATAAATAGCTAAACCCATGAAAATTACGCTTTATGCACTCTTACTTTCCGTTGTTTTATCTGGCTGCGGAGGCAATTCTGAAAAAACTTTTAAAGCACGCGCATTTGCGACGACTGATGATTTTAATGTATTTCCAAAATCAACAAAAGATATATTAACCATTGTAAAAACCGATTCAGGAAAACTAGCCGCTGCCGATCGCTTTGCCATTAAATATAAGGATACTGTCATTACGATTGATGATGCGCCAAATGCTGAAACAAAGAAATTTAAGGTTGCTTCTTTCATCAATACGCAAAAAACAGCCGTATTGGTGCAGAGTGCAAATGAAAAAGAGAAAATGGATCCTTTTTATATTATTTATGTAAATGGAGGAAAAGCAGATGTGGTGAGCTTAAACAAGTCATCAAAAGGTGCTGAAGATAAAAAATATACAAATGGATTAGAGGAGTTAACGAGGAGCAATCTGTTGGTGAACAACGATTTCTTTATCACAACGATCAACTCAAGGGTTTACCCGATTAAGCGTCAAAATGAAGATGAGCGTATCCAGGGGAAATTCTTTATGTATTCCAGCGATAAAACTACATTGGCATTTTTGACGGCAAATGCTTTATACCAGGTAAATACCAAAACAGGAGAAACTTTTAATCTACCTCTGCCTGCATCATTAACCAGTCAGCCTGAAACCTTGGTAGCAAATATCCAAAGAGACTACACGTGGGTACCAAATGAGCACGGAACCTCTTTCTTAAAGAAAAATGCCGACGACGACCGCATTGTAGATATTAAGGAGTTTAAGCATTAAAAAAAAATGCTTTGGTTCGTAGTGGCAGAAACCAAAGCAAATTAAAGTACTTTTTAATCAGTCAGGATTAAACCACCATTGTTCTAAAGGTGAGGTTTACCCTTGGCTGATTTACTTTTTTAGTAGGGGGAAGGCGATGAAGCCAATTCGTTTGCGTTTCATCTTTCATCACCAGCAAACTGCCATGCTCTAAAAATAAAGTAACCGTTTCTTTGCTCTGCTTGTGTTTGAAAAGAAATCTCCTTTCGGCGCCAAAACTTAAAGATGCAATGGCAGAATCTTTTGCCAAAGCTTTTTCATCATCACTGTGGTAAGCCATGCCTTCATCTCCGTTATGATATAAATTGAGCAGACAAGAGTTATAAGTTTGGCCTGTTTGTTCTTCCGAAATTCTTTTGAGTTCAAGAAGTTCTTTTGTCCATGGTAAAGCTGTTTTGGATTTATTAGAATAGGTGTACGCATAGGATTCATCTCCATACCAGGCTACTTTTCTTTTGGTAATAATGTGTTTGCCCATAATAAAAGCTTCATCATTTTTCCACTCAATCGTATTCATCAATGCATCGAAATAATGATCAGCTTCTGGTATCGGGAATAATTTGCCATAATAATTTACTGTTCCGCCATGAGGAAGCAGATTTTGGTTAATAGCTATTGTGGTGTTGAATAAATCCATTTTTTATATGCCGTTTTTAAGCAATGCCCGCAAGGGCGGTAGCCATGTTGAAGCACTTCATCTACAGAACGGAAAAATACACGGTTTTCTTTCTTCATCCGCTTTCCCGACTTACATTTAAGTAGTCCGTAAATTTTCAACCGGGCATTTCCGCCGAAGCAAATATCTTTGTTTTTAAAATGCTTTTTTAATTCTTCAGTTGAAATATCAATATGTTTGATCATGCGGAACTAAACATTGGTTTTTGCTGCTTCCCAACCAATCATGGCTGTTTTTCGGTTTACTCCCCAATGGTAGCCGCCCAAAGCACCGCTTGATTGTATTACCCGGTGGCAGGGAATGAGGAAGGCTACCGGATTATCGCCAATGGCTGTACCTACCGCTCTGGATGCGTTGGGGTTTTGTAGTTGTTTTGCAATGTTTCCATAAGTGGCTAATTTGCCCATAGGGATTTTTAACAGCGCTTCCCAAACTTTTAACTGGAAATTCGTCCCTTTTAAATGCAGTTTAATCTGGTGCAGTTTGCTCCAATCGTGACTGAAAATGTATAAAGCATTTTGCTGTTCTTTATCCAATATCTGCTGGTATTGAGCCGCTGGAAACTGGCATTGCAGATTTGCAAAAGCAGTATTTTCATCGTCGAAAAAAGCGATATGGCAGATTCCTTTTGAGGTGCTGGCTACAATAACATTACCAAATGGACTTTCTGCAAAACTATAATTGATACAAAGGTTTTCGCCGCGATTTTTGTATTCGCCAGGTGTCATACCTTCAATATTTACAAAAAGATCGTGCAGTCTGCTGGTTCCCGATAAGCCGGTTTCTAATGCAGTGTCGAATAAACTTTGGTTTTCTTTCAGCATTTCTTTAGCATAACCAATGCTAATGTATTGCAAAAAACGTTTAGGAGTAGTGCCTGCCCACTCGCTAAATAATCTTTGGAAATGAAAAGGGCTTAGGTTTACTTTTTCTGCAATTTGTTCTAAACCAGGCTGTGTTTTGAAATTCGCCTTGATATAGCTTATGGCTTCGGCTATCCGGTTAAAATTGATTTCTCCTTGTGCTTTCATGGTCTTGAATAATTTAATATCCAAAAATAGTTTGGAAAGAAACGCTAAACTACCCGAAACTTGCTAAGTTTAACCGGATTTTAAAATCCCGTTTATTTAATTCCGTTGTCAATTAATTTCTTCGCCCTTGTAAGATCGGTATTTCCATTGATGTCAATATGAAGAAAATAAGGCGTTTGCCACTGTTGGGTTTTCTCTGCCTGTTTATTTGTTACTATATCCCAGGGTGGATAAACCCTAATCCCTCTTTTACCTTCTATTCCATTTGCCGTGATAATTTTATATTTTGCCAATATGGCTTTTGGAAAAATGAACTGGCCTGATTGGCCGGCATCATTAGCAGATATAATCAATAGGTCAAATTCATCCTGATCTGTAAACGGAGTCGTAATTCCGGCTTCATCCCGCTTCCATATAGTTACAAATTGCCCTGTCTTGGTTGGGGTGATTTTAGAAAGGCGGTGTTTAATTTTTAGCCTGTTTAACTCAAAAGTACAAGCTACATATTCCTGACTTTCATTTTCAATTTGCAGATTGTTTATTTGATAATCAAGCGGGCTGTAAACTAAATCGGATGCGGTTAGTAATATAGATGATAACCGGTTTGTGAGATTTTCTTTGATAAGCATAACAATTGTAAAGAGGTCTATTTGTAATTATGCTTATTGCTCTTCAATGATAGATTGTCCTTTCGATTGATCTCTCGATGTCTACTGCCAGGTTTCATGGAGTCTGATTTTGACATTGGCTAATTGTTCTGGCTTTGAATTGCAGATTCCGGTCATTAATTCACCTTGCTTATTTACATGGTGATAGCACATTTCGATGTTGCCATTTTCATCCACTAAGCCAATCAAATGCCCAGAAATAATCTTTCCACCCTCATATTCAGCAGTTAGGATATTTCCTGATTGTTTATATTTAAAAACGGTTTCATTTGATGTTTCGCCGTTTTCTGTATGATTTACGGGTTTAAAAAGCTTATCATTATAGTTTATCATAGTTGATAAAACTAATCATCTCCTCTTGAATAAAAAAATCACGCGCCTGGCTTCCGCAAATTTTAGGTGTTTAAATAGCGGCAAACCGAAGCATTTTAATGAGGCTAACCTAAGCTTTCTTCTTTTTTTACCAGCAGATAGCTATCATCATTTAGAATTAAGTAACCGTATTCGTAGCAAAAAATATAGGTGTTCCCATTGTGGGTTTCATAACTATAGGTGTGATATTCAAAATTAAAGCCTGCTGAAACCAGCTTTTTACTGGTAACCTTTGTTTTACCATTTGGATTAAGCGCAGCCAGGATAGCACGATTCTTTTTTAGTATGTTATTTACCCTTTTAATCACGAGGTTATCTTCAATCTTTAAACGATTGTTGTAATTGCTGCGGCAAGAATCATCGCAGTATTTTTTATCGGCCCTTCCTCTAATCAGGGTTCCGCAGTCTAAACATAAACGTTCCATAATAATTTCTTTTTTTATTATGGGATGATGTTCTAATTTATAAAATAAAATGGTGGAATAAAAAAATAAAAACATCATATTGAAGGTTCAGAAGTATATTATCCGTGTATAAACGTTTATAAACGACTATAAATGTTTACAATCCGACTAATTTTTGATGCTGTTTGCAATTTTGTCCTGTCGGTTATCGAGGTGATGACTGTTCGTTAAACATTTAGAAACTTAAAATTTAAAGATCATGGAAAGTGCAATTAACAAAGTAGTATTGAGCGGATTTGCAGGAGCAGATGCAGAGATTAAAACTTTTGGAACTCAAAAATTGGCAAAGGTTAACCTGGCCATAAACGAAACCTATAGAAATTCTGGGGGTGAGGAAGTAAAAAGAGTACAATGGTTTAATTTAACTTTCTGGAATGCAAAAGCCGAGCTTGCCGAAGCTCAGGTTAAAAAGGGTACAGGCTTAACTGTAGAAGGCAGGTTACAAACAAATGTTTATGATGGTACAGACGGTAAAAAGCGCTATGCCATAGAGATAGTAGTGAGCGATGTGACCATCAGGGAAAGAGAAAAACAAGAAGCCTTTTAGTTTATAGCATAATCGCATCATATAGATGTTCAATTTATATGATGCGATTTAAAGATTACAATTGAATAGAGAGGCCGGTATAAAAATTAATTCCTGGGGCTGGGTTAAAATACCTTCCATTGGTTGCGTTTAAGTCATTGCCTAAACTGTATTTCATGTTGAGCAGGTTATTTACCCCCGCAAATAGATCTAAATGAATTTTGTTGACGCTTAAATTTCTGATGCCTAATTTGCTTTCAACCAAATGATATCTTTTTGCAAAAACGGTATTGTTATCGTTTAAAGGGATTGAAGCGGTATAATTGTGTTGCACAAAAAGGTAAAATGCTTTCGGAAAATTAAACTCCAAACTATTAACTAAAATGCTTTCCGGAACTCCGGTAAGTTTGTTGCCGCTAAAAGTAATGGTGCCGTTTACAAAATTTTCAAATCTAAAATGGCTAAAAGTATAATTACTTCTCCATTGTAAACCTGTTAAAAAGGAGTCATCATTTCTGATGATCCAAAGGGTAGTTTCCAGTTCAATTCCCTGTTGTTTGGTTCCCCCGGCGTTGATAAAATACTCGGCATCGTTTTGATTTAACCTTCTAACTATAGCATCCTTCAAACGGTAAGTGAATAAGTTTCCTGTGGCATAAAAACGTTTATTTTTGGTTTTATAACGCAGCCCTAATTCATAATTCCAACCGAGTTCTGCCTGCAGGTTGTTATTGATATTGTTATCAGATGACCTTACTTCTGCAATCGTTGGTGGCGAATAACCTTTACTGATTGAAGCCCTGGCCGAAAAATCAGAAGTGATGAGATAAGATACTGCTGCCTTTGGCATAAACCGGGCATCGAATTTTCTTTGTTTTGAGGCAATAACAATTGGGAAATAACTCCCATAATTGTACCTGTAGAAATTTAAACTCGAAGCAAGTTCGATCAGGAATTTATTGCTGATATCGAAATTTAGCATGAAATAAGCAAAATCCTGACTGGCTTTTAAGCGGTCTGAGGCCTGCATTTTAGTCGCTTCACCACCATTATTATCGAAATTTTTAATCTGGCTTTTTGTGGCTGAACTTTCTAACCCGATCTGAGCGTTAAATTTGAAATCTTCTTTTGTCTGCGCATATTCTAAAAATGTTCTTAATCCGAATGTACTTTCATAGCGCTGTTCGTAATTGGTAATAAAAGGGTTCTTGAAATCGGTATAAGAGGTGAATAAAGCAATAACGTGTTTAAACCGCCGGCTGATCTGGTAGGAGTTAGCTATTCCCCCGAAAATGGTTTTATTATAAATGGCAGCTTGCTGTGAAATGGCGCCGGGTAATGTTGCTGTCGCGGGGCGGGCCAGCTTAGGATCTTGATCTAATTGTGCAGCTGTTAAACCACCTGGTGTTTCGTATTTTAAATCGCTATAAAAAGCAAAAGCCTTTAAATTACCGGCATTGCTATAATTCCATTGCTGCAAAGTTTGAAAATATTTTCTACCCATTGCACTGTTTTGTCGATACCCATCACTTCTCTCGTATCCTTCGTTAAAACTGAAACTATACTTTTTATATTGCTGTGTGATTGATGCCGTTTGATGGAAGAGGCCGTAGGAACCGCCATTAGCTGAAATATCAATTTCATTGCGGTTTATTGCAGGAGGATTGATTAAGATAGCACCACCTGTATTTGCACCAAAAATACTGGCTTCCGGCCCCTTATAAATTTCCATCATACCTACCGCAGAAACATCTAAAGCGTTTAGGTAGGTATTTCCACCTGCATCAGTTAAGGGGAAATCATCGATGTAAATTTTAATATTTCGTATGCCAAAAGGAGACCGGAGTAAACTGCCACGGAGCGATAAACGATAGCTGCCAGGCGAACGTTCTTCCATCCGTACCCCGGGCACAGTATTTAACACGCTCACAAATGAACTGTTGGATTGGTTTTTTATTAAGCTACTATCTACCACGCTTACAGCCGATACCGATCTTAGTAAGGTTTGGTGATTATAGTAACCTTTTACGGTAACTTCTTCGAGTTTTTTGGTCGAATCTGGTTTAAGAGTCTGCGCTAAGCTGGTAAAAAAATAAGGTAAAAAGTAAAGTAAAATTCGATTTCAAGTGAAAAGAGATTAGTAGTTTAGCCACAAACAGGCAGATAAATTTACTGCATATTCTGCTAATCTGTGGCTAATTATAAATTATTTTACAGCTACTTTCCAGATTATACCGCTAACATCGTCTGCAATCAGTAAAGCACCATCGGGTGTTAAAGTAACGCCTACCGGGCGTCCATATACCTCTGCCTTATCTGCATCTGCGATAAAACCAGTTAAAAAATCTTCAGGTTTTCCAGTTGGTTTGCCATCTTTAAAAGGCACAAAAGCTACTTTATACCCAGAAATTGCAGACCGGTTCCATGAGCCATGCTGACCAATAAATGCACCTCCGTGGTATTTTTGAGGATATTTTGTTGCTTTATAAAATGCGAGGCCCAAAGAAGCCGTATGCGCACCAACAGGAACATCCGGAGCGATGGCTTTTTTACCATTTCGGGGTTTTGGCCTTTTAGGCGAGGATCTTCATTCTGGCCATAATAGGAGTACGGCCAACCATAAAAAGCGCCTTGTTTAACACTCGTAATGTAATCTGGAACCAGATCGTCGCCTAATCCATCCCGCTCGTTAACAGCTGTCCAAAGCATATTTGTAGATGGTGCCCAATCTATTCCCACTGGATTTCGCAAACCACTGGCATAAATCTTTTCGCCGGTTCCATCTGGATTAATTTCTAAGATATTGGCTCTTCTTACCTCATTTTCCATTCCGTTTTCGCCAACATTACTACCCGATCCAACAGTGATATAAATCTTACTTTTATCGGCATTGGTAATCAGGTTTCTTGTCCAGTGGTTATTGTATCCACCTGCCGGAAGGCTCAGGATCTTTTTACCTGTTGCAGTAATTTTGGTGTCGCCGGTTTTGTAAGGATATTGCCACAAACCATCGGTATTGGCTACATAAAATGAATTGCCAATAATCAGCATACCGAAAGGTTGGTTCAGGCCATTTAAAAAGGTGGTAACCATTTCGGGTTTACCATCTTTATTCTCATCGCGATACAGTAGAATGGCATTGGCACTTTTTCCTGGTACTTCTGATTTTGCCTTACCTGTTACCGCATTGGCGACTGCTTCTACTGTACTTCTTTCTGAATTGGAAAGTGCTACCAATACATCACCATTGGGTGCTATATACGTATTGCGCGGACTTTTAATGTTGGCTGCAAATTTGGTTACCGTAAAGCCTTCTGGTGCAACAGGTGTTTTTCCGTCTGGCCAGCCAATTACCTTACTGAATTTATTTTTAGCGGCATTGGTATCCGGAGCGGGCAAATTTACTGTCCCGTTTTTAGTTGTTATGGTGGTATCTTCTCCCTGTTTTTGTGAATTGGAATCAGATTGACATCCAAAAAGGACGGCGGTAGAAAGCATTGATGCGTAAAAAATCTTATTTTTCATGTTAACCGGTTTTTTGATTAAGAATTTATCCTTAAAAAATATAACATCGAAAACGTAGAGAAGTTTTTAGCGCTGGCATAATTGCTGCAAGGCTTAAATAATAAAAGGAAAGCACCCGAGAGCACCTTCCTGGAGAGCGCATATTATTTCCCCTGATTTAATGCTATAATGATAACAGGGAAGTACTTTTATATTCCTTTAAATTAAGTTCTTGATTGTTTATAAAAATCAGTTCATCAAAAGATGATATAATTTTAGCTTGGAGGAGTGGAGTAAAGAAATTTGATCATAAATTTTCCGGCGTTAAATTTGAAGGCGATTAGTTAGAACTAAATTACAGTATTACACCTAATTTTTTAGTTAAATTTTGTTAAATTGTTTTTAATTTAGACCTGGATTTTCTGGCCTTTATTTCACCAAATTTTCCTGTAATTTTTTCTCGATGTCTTTAGCACTTAGTAACAGTGCAGAGAATTGTGGATCGGATTTTACCAATAAGAATTTCCCATCAGGAAGCACAATGGCTGAAGTACCGCAGGTGGTTGCCTCGTTAAATAGTAGCTTTTTTAAAAATCCCGGATCAGTTTCTATTTCCAATCCTTTTGATTAATCTGACTAAAGCTTTCGCCTACCTCGCGGTATTGATAAATGGCAACTTTTGGTCGGGCCTCGGCTTTTTCCTGAATGTTTTTTTGAAAGGCCCATCTTACATTATTCAGGAATTCTGCGTTCTGGTAGCTAAGGTATTTCCAACAGTTGTCTTTATTGAAATCATATTTAATAATGACGGTGTCTTTTAAAGCAAGCCTGTCGTTTTGTTATAAGAAAGTATGCAGCGAATCGATCTGTGCCTCGGTTAATGTACCCGCCTGATAACGTTTGTTTTCGTCTACATACAATTTGGGAGAGCAGGCATAGAAAAAAGGGAAAGAAAGAGAGAAGTAGATAACTGGATTTTGAGTTTAGGGATACATTTCATTTGTGTGAGCATTAATATTGACTAATAAATTTAGAACTAAAAATTTATTAGTCAATATTTTTCAGTAGAAATTTCGTCCTTTTGGCTGAAGCGCAGCGAAATAGAGAAATCTGCTACTATAGATCTCCCGACCATATTGCACTCCCTGCCATTGAGATTCCATTAGCTTATTCGTCATTCTCGCGCAGGCGGACTTTAAAGCTTATTGCATTAAGATTATTCACAAGTTTCCCTTGTTTCAAAGGCATTCATGAGCACTTCGTGGTTCCCAATCGTGTTGGGAATGACGACTCCCAGCAGTATAGCAATTCTCTAAAATCCAGCCGTTATCTATGTTACTTTATGAAATAAATTGAAACACAGCATTGAAGTACCTTAAAGCTAATCAGCTACATTGGAGTTTCAACTCAAACTTTTAAAATCTTCGCTTTCTCCGCATCGAATTCTTCCTGCGATAAAATCCCGGCATCCAGTAGCTCTTTTAAATCTAATAAAGCCTGTTTTTTTGCAGCCATATCATTTTTGGAGCTTCGGCAGTATGACCTGTTGATGCTGTACTGGTAGCCTGTACATTAGAATTAGCCGCGGGACCGTATTTCAACAAGAGTTCAGTAATTTCATTAAAGCCTTTAATATTGGAATAATCAATTGCCTTTTGCTCTTTCACATTCACAATGGACGGATCGGCAGACTTTTCGAGTAAAAACTTAACTACATCTTTTTTACCGTTTGCAGCGGCATAATGTAAAGCTGTGTTGCCGCTTTCATCCTGAATATTCACATTGGCGCCTTTTTCCAGTAATAATTTCAACATGCTTAAATGGCCACTTTTGGCTGCAACATGCAACATGCTTTCGCCGCCGTAATTGTAATTGTTATCGAAAGAGAAACTTGCCGAAATGGAAATGTTATTGGCGGTTTCTACCCACTCAAGATACGAATACATTGAATCATCATTACCTGAAAGTGGTTTGGCATAATTTACATCCACACCATTTTCCAAAAATAAATCGACAATCTCTTTCTGGTTATTGGCGCAGGCATACCAGATTGGCGACAAACCATTTTTTGAAGATACAAATACATCTGCACCCTTTTCTACCAGGATTTTGGTGAGCATCCGGTTGGCATCGTAACAGGCAAGCAATAGTGCCGATTCGCCTCCATGGTTAACATGGTTAATGTTGGCACCTTTATCAAGGATCAATTCAACCATTGGTGTATTTTTAGATTTAACTGCAAAAATCAGTGGTGAATCGCCATTTTTATTGGTGGTATTGATATTGGCGCCAAATTCCAGTAGTTTCTGAACTACTTCTTTATTTCTCCAGGCAGATGCGAAAAGCAGGGGCGTTTCTGCTTCGTTATTTTCAACGTCCACACCCAGGCCTTTATCAAGCAATTTTTCTAAAACTTCAATCTGGCCGTTTTGGGCAGTTAAATGCAGTAGACTATTACCTTTAAGGTCTTTAATGTCAACCCTTGCACCTTTATCTAACAGATATAGTGCCGTTTGTTTCTGTTTTTGCAGGCAGGCAAAATAAAAAGGTGTTTCGCCGTCATGGTCCTCATAATCTAAATCTGCGCCACGCTCGATTAAAATTTTTACCAGGTCTAAATATCCATGATGGGCGGCATAATGCAATGCAGTTCGGCCTTTTTCATCTGTATAACCCACTTCTACCTCATTATTGGCCAATAAAAGTTCGGCTATTTTCCGTTTGCCACTTTCGCAGGCAATTATAAATGACATCGACATATTTTAAGATTGTTTCATGAGCAGTTCAACAGTTTTTATTTTCAGGTTATCGTCGGAGGCCAGCATTAAAGCCGTTTGATCCTTATCGTTACTCAACGTCGTATCTGCTCCGTTTTCGATCAGGAGTTTCACTTTACGATAGGTTTCTTTTGCTTTTTCGGCTTCATAATTGACATTGTAAGCACAAACTTTATGTAGCAAAGTATTTCCCTGATCATCAGTTCTGTTGATATCTACCTGTCCGCTTTCTAACACTGCTTCCAAAATATTGGCCTGTTTTTCTGCAATTACGTCCAATGGAGTTTTATCAGCATTGTACCAGGTACTGTTTTGGTATAAATCGGCCCCATCGCCAAGCAATTTTTTAAGAAAGTTGATGCTGCTTTCACTGTTCGACATCATGCGTACGTATTCAAATAACAATGTTTCTCCTTTTTTGCTAACCTGATCAAATTCTGGTGTGGCAAAATTGCGCATTGTATCGTATATGTTTTCGCTTTGCGAATGTGCCACTGCATAAAAGAAGGCCGAATTTCCATCGCGGTCTGCTTGATTTGGATCTGCACCGTTTTCGAGCAGATGTGAAATTAGACTTTTCTTGTTAAATTTTATCGCAGTAATTAAAGGTGTTTCCTGTACTATATTGCCTTCATTAATGTCGATACCTTCGTTAATGAGGATATCGATATAACCCTTAAGCAGATCAGTAGTTTGTTCATCGTTTAAGTTGTAACGGCGAAAATTGCTTTTTACCACCTGATGAATATAATTTTCTTCCGCATTGTTTTTAAAATTGATGGTGCAGCCTGCGTCGATACAGGCTTTGATTACGCCTAGACTTACACCATTTTCGAAGAGGTAACCCAATAAGGTTTTTGCATTTACTTCGTCGTTCAGGTTATCGAAGTGGCCAATAAATTCGTTGAAGAAAGCAATGTCTTCATCTTCGTTGCCCAGGTTGTAGATGATACTATGAAAAATACTTTTGTCAAAATTGTCGAATTCATAAATATCGGTTTCGATGGTTTTATCCTTTATCATCATGTTTAGGATTTCATACTGTTTTTCTTTGATGAGGTTGTCGAAAATTGATGATTTCTGATGATCCTGTAGGTTTTTGGAGAGTTTTTCGCCGTTTTGCATCAAGCTTTTGGCTTCGTCAAATTTTCGGGCATTTAACTGTTGATCTAAGGTAGTTTCGGTCATTTCAATTAAAATTTTTAAAATAGATATATATGCTTCCTACTACAAAAGTTTAGCCAAAGAATTTGCGTAATCTAAAACTATCGGGAATGTTGCAGTGAATCAGAATGATAAAGAATGTCTTGTTAGTCGCTTATTTTTTGGAAAGCAATTGAAGTGTTCTATAGGTTAATTACTTCCTGCTCTACCTGCTGCCATGAAAAATGGCATTCGTTCGATCAGGTTTAACTTGGTCATTTTTCTGCTGCTATGCAGGTTGTCCGTGCCACAGGCCTGAGTTCATAGCCCTGATCGGAGCGGCATCCCCGATATTTCATCGGGATAAAGCGCAGAGCAGGACTAATTTAAAAAAAGCGAATGACAATGCGCTCCACTATCTTAATATTTATTATTAGATGGGTTTTTATTTTTAGGAATTTTAGGAAAGCAATTGTAGTATTTCATAGGTTAATTACTTCCTGCTCTACCTGCTGTCATGAAAAATGGCATTCGTTCGATCAGGTTTAGTTTAGCCATTTTCTGTACTATGCAGGTTGTCATGTGCCACAAGCCTGAGTTCATAGCCCTGATCGGAGCGGGCATCCCGATTTTTTCCATCGGGATAAAGCGCAGAGCAGGACTAATTTTAAATATAGTAAATGACCCTGCGCTTCCTAAAAACAATAGTATGTTGTATTATTATTTCACTATGATGAAGATTATCGGTTTTTAATAAATGAATGGTTCATCCAAACCAGAAATAACATTGCGATGTTCCTTAATTCATTCGATTATTTTATCTTTAGGCGATTTTAAAAAGATCGGTCTACAAAGCCATAAACTGATCGGATCATTAAATAAATAAGCAAAATCAATATAATATGTCAAATACATCAAAAATTATCTACACCAAAACCGATGAGGCGCCAATGTTGGCAACCTACTCACTTTTACCTATCGTACAAGCTTTTACCGCATCAGCAGGTATTGATGTAGAAACCAGAGATATTTCTTTAGCAGGAAGAATTTTGGCCAACTTTCCGGAGTATTTAAAAGACGATCAAAAAATTGGTGATGCGCTAGGAGAGCTTGGTACTTTGGCTACCACCCCGGAAGCAAACATTATCAAATTACCAAATATTTCTGCTTCTATCCCACAATTGATAGGCGCAATTACTGAGCTTCAGGCGCAGGGCTTTGCTATTCCAAATTACCCTGATAATGCACAGAGCGACGAAGAAAAGGCAATTAAAGCTAAATATGCAAAAGTTTTAGGTTCGGCTGTAAACCCGGTTTTACGTGAAGGTAACTCTGACCGTAGGGCACCTAAAGCCGTTAAAAACTACGCTAAACAAAACCCGCACTCCATGGGTAAATGGTCAGCAGATTCAAAAACCAAAGTGATCAGCATGACTGAAGGCGATTTTTATGGCTCGGAGAAATCTACAACTGTTGCTGAGGCAAGCCAGTTTAAAATAGAATTTGTAGCTGCGGATGGTACTGTGACCGAATTAAAAGGTTTATCGCCACTAAAAGCAGGAGAGGTGATTGATAGTTCTGCATTGAGTTTATCGGCATTGAAAACTTTTGTGGCCAAAGAAATTGCTGAAGCTAAAGCTGAAGGCGTTTTATTATCAGCGCACTTAAAAGCAACGATGATGAAGGTTTCCGATCCAATTATTTTCGGTGCCATTGTTGAAGTTTATTTCGCAGCTGTTTTTACCAAATATGCAGACCTTTTTAAGGAACTAAATATTGATACCCGCAATGGTTTAGGTGATGTTTATGCAAAAATTGCAGGCAACCCTAAACAAGCAGAAGTTGAAGCCGCTTTGGAACAAGCCATTGAAAACGGACCAGCTTTAGCCATGGTAAACTCTGATAAAGGGATTACCAATCTACACGTACCATCTGATGTGATTGTTGATGCTTCTATGCCGGCAATGATCCGTACATCAGGCCAGATGTGGAATAAAGAGGGTAAACCTCAAGATACAATCGCTTTAATTCCAGACCGTTCTTATGCTGGTGTTTACACTGCAACCATTGATGACTGTAAAGCACATGGTGCTTTTGATGTAACCACCATTGGTTCGGTACCGAATGTTGGTTTAATGGCTCAAAAAGCTGAAGAATACGGTTCACACGATAAAACTTTCCAGGCTACAGGTTCGGGAATAATTCGCGTGACCGATGCTGATGGAAAAGTATTTTTGATCAGAAAGTAGAAAAAGGCGATATCTTCCGCATGTGCCAAACTAAAGATGCACCAATTCAGGATTGGGTAAAATTAGCGGTAAACAGGGCGCGTTTATCAGAAACCCCTGCGGTTTTCTGGTTAGATGAAAAAAGAGCACATGATAGAGAAATCATTACTAAAGTAAATACTTATTTAAAAGATCACGATACTACAGGTTTAGATATCCGTATTTTAGCTCCAATAGAAGCGACTAAGTTTACTTTAGAGCGGATTCGTAAAGGTTTAGATACCATTTCGGTTACCGGTAACGTACTGCGCGATTATTTAACCGATTTATTCCCGATTTTAGAGTTAGGAACTTCAGCGAAAATGCTTTCTATTGTTCCGTTAATGAACGGTGGTGGTTTATTCGAAACCGGTGCTGGTGGTTCTGCTCCAAAACATATTGAGCAGTTTATCGAAGAAGGTTATTTACGCTGGGATTCGCTTGGTGAGTTTTTAGCGCTTCAAGCTTCCTTAGAGCATTTAGCTCAAACTCAAAACAATGCAAAAGCACAGGTATTGGCTGATGCTTTGGATGAAGCAAATGCTAAGTTTTTGGCAACTGATAAATCACCGGGTAGAAAATTAGGAACAATCGATAACCGTGGTTCTCACTTCTATTTAGCTTTATATTGGGCTGAGGCATTAGCGGCTCAGAGCAAAGATGCTGATCTGAAAGCCAGATTTGCACCATTGGCTAAAACTTTGTTAGAAAATGAAGCCAAAATTAACGAGGAGTTGATCGGTTCGCAAGGAAAACCTCAAAACATTGGTGGTTACTACAACCCTAACGATGAATTGGCAAGCAAAGCGATGCGCCCAAGTGAAACATTAAATACCTCTTTGGCTAGTTTATAAGCTGAGTTGTCAACTTTAATATGCTTCTGGCATAGGAGTTAGCAAATGTTGAAATATTTAGCGTCCTGATGTGAAAATCGGGACGCTTTTTTTATGATGTATAATTCTCAACTTTTATTCATTTTGCCAGGATTTGAAGATTCTTATACATTTGGAAAGCAGATGCAGAAGCTTTTGGGTTACAACAGTCCCGCTCCCGCTTCTGCTCCCGATGAAGGATCGGGAGCATCCCGCTTGATCGGGTTTAGGTGGATTGGCCAGCGATACTATTTGCGTAGATGTATCTATCGGTCTGTGTCCCCACAGACCGAAACGGAAACCCAATTAAGTTATAACAATCTACATGTCATATTTAATCTATAGCTTACAATTCGATGATTACCGGCGCTTTGCCAGCGTGAGGGATAGTAACGGAAAGTCCACAGCCATTAGGAACGAATGGCAAGGACTTGGAGTGTATAGCCCGACCCTTGCGCAGCTTGGGGGACGCCCAAATAATAACAAAATTCTTTAGCTAAAGAAAAACCTTATCTACACCGCTTTGTTATATCCATATAAATTAAAGGAGACCTATACCATGGCAATTAACGAAAATAAAGGATCGCAGGATAAAATACACAGCACTACAGAAAATAGCGAAATCAATAAAGAGAACCTGGCTTACGATGAAAATAAGCAAAGTTATGAGCTGGATGTAAAAGGAACGGACAGCGAATACGATCATCCGATGGGATATGAAACGGTGGCTGCAGGTGCAAAGGATGATGATTCTACCTATGATGAGGCAAACCCTTATGTTGGTGATGAATATGCCAGGAATGAAGAAATTGCTGAAGATAACTTAGAAGAACTAGGTATGCATGTAGACAACGGTGAAAGTGTAAAACTTAGTCCGGAGGATGAAATCCTTGCCCGTACACCAGAAGATAACCGTGATGATCTGGATGAAGAAGGTTATCCGATTAATGATGCGCCGAAAGACTAATCAGCAGTTTCCAGTTGGCAGTTTTTAACTATAGTTTAGTGGAAAGCTGCGAGCTGGAAAGTGACTAAGGATTAATATCTAAATTAAACCTTCTCCGCAGGTCATCTAATTTTGGATTTTTGTTTACCAGGTAATCGTACTTCTCGCGGTTGCCGTAAAGCCTGTTTTCTATTTTACGTTCCATTAACTTATAAGTAACCTCAACACCAAAGTTTCTAAGTTCATTCCGTAAAAAATTTAAAAGTTCAACAGATTCTTGTTGTACAAGATGTTCCTGCGTTTTACTCTCTACCGAAATCTCGATCAGTTCAGGATTTAAAAGTGTCGGGGCAAAGTTGTTTAAGATGGTAAAAAGATTAATCCGATCGGTGGCCTTCATCTTTTGGGTAAAGGCATTCCATACTTCCAGTAAGCGGTCGTAACTGAAAGGTTCTCTGGCATCGCCGGTAACTTTCTTTGGCCCCTTATCATCATCTCCCTGGGCTACACGTTCTAAATCATTCAATGAAGGGATGAGTGTACTGATTGCGTTTGCTTTCTGAATATTGATGCTGATAGAAGTTGCAGATGGTGGAGGACCAACCCGCGGACTTTCTTTTGGCTTTTCTGCTACTGGTAGGCTAGGCGAAACAGGAGTATTAACAACAGGTGCTGCAGCTTGATCGGTATTTTCAACCTCAACTTTAGGCTTTGGGCTTTCAGCTGGCTCAGCTACGACATTAGTTTTTTTTATCCTGATCTGCGTCAGTTGCTGTGTTATTAGGGCTTAAAGGCTGTTGTGCTAGATTGACGACTGACCTGATGTGGCACATTTTAATCAGTGCCAGCTCTACCTGTAAACGCTGATTTTTAGAGTTTTTATAGTTTAAATCGCAGGTATTAGCTAAATTCAGGGCTGTTAACAAGAACGATAATTCTGTTTGCCTGCACTGATCGAGATACTTTTGTTTGATGTTCTCACTCACCTCCAACAATTTAATGGTAGCAGCATCTTTACCTACTAATAGGTTCCGGAAGTGAGTAGCTAAACCATTGATAAAATTATTGCCGTCGAAACCATTGTTTAAAATTTCGTCGAAGAGGAGCAGTGTCTGACTAACTTCTGCTGCGGTTAAATAGGAAGTAAGCTTGAAAAAATAGTCGTAATCTAAAATGTTAAGGTTGTCGATTACCGCTTTATAAGTGATGTTTTTATTGGCATAACTGGCAATCTGATCGAACATCGAAAGCGCATCACGCAAACCACCATCAGCTTTTTGCGCAATAATATGCAAACCATCACTTTCGAAAGCAATATTTTCGCGCCGGGCAATGGTTGACAGGTGACTGGCAATATCCTCTACCTGGATACGGTTGAAATCAAAAATCTGACAACGTGATAAAATGGTCGGCAGGATTTTATGTTTCTCGGTAGTGGCCAGGATAAAAATGGCATAAGAAGGTGGCTCTTCCAATGTTTTCAGAAAGGCATTAAATGCACTCTGCGACAACATGTGAACCTCATCAATAATATAAATCTTATACTTTCCGGCTTGCGGTGGTATTCGAACCTGTTCAATTAAACTACGGATATCGTCAACAGAGTTGTTCGAGGCCGCATCTAACTCGTGCACATTAAAAGAATGTCCGTTCTGGAAGGAAAGACAATTGTCGCATTGACCACAAGCTTCCATATCGGCTGTAGGGTTGGTACAGTTAATGGTTTTGGCAAGGATACGAGCACAGGTAGTTTTACCCACCCCACGCGGGCCGCAGAATAAAAATGCCTGCGCAAGCTGGTTGTTTTTGATGGCGTTTTTTAACGTACCGGTAATATGCTGCTGGCCAACAACGGTTTCGAAGGTGGCTGGGCGGTATTTACGGGCAGAAACGATAAAATTTTCCATCGGCACGAAAATAGGAAAAATTTAGGTGTTGTAAGATTGAAAAGTTGGAATGTGGAAAAGTTGAAATACTGAAATGATTTGTAAAAGATTGCGTAACATTTAATGATAAAATTAATCTAATCGTAAAACTTTATAAATGAGGATTTTAATTTTTATTAGCGCGATATTGTTGTCTTTTACGGGCACTTCGATGGCACAGGTTGATACCATAAATGCACAAAATCATAAATTGGTGATGAGCAATCTGAAAGAGGGGAAAAACAGCTATCTGGTTTATATGACTGATTCTCTTGAAACGAAACGGACTATTGGAGATATATGGGAAAGAACAACTGCTTTTAAAAAAAGAGATAAAAATGAAATTGTAGAATTTGCTTGGAAATGGTTCCATAACGATTCACTTTTCGCCACAATAACAAACATTTGTGACCGAAAAACGATGTCTCCAATTTATCATTATGCCAGTTATAAACGCAGAGGTATTTTTGCCTACGATTATAAAAATGGCTTGATGCAGCCGTCCGATACCGTAAAAAATAATGATGCAATCAAAAAAGGTCCGGTTAAATTGGATATTCCGATCATTTCGTGGGAGCAGGATTTAGAAACTTACCCATTATTGCCAATTAAAAAAGTTGGCCAGCAGTTTGATATTTCCTTTTTTGATCCAAACGAAAAATCAGCAACCTATCATCGTTATGAAGTGGTTGGCAAAGATAATTTGAAATTGAATGCAGATATAACAGCTAATTGCTGGCTGCTTAAAATTAATTACAGCAAAGACAGTTATGCCATTTTCTGGTTAGCCGAGAAATCAAAAGAGGTGGTTAAAATGAAAGAATATTATAAAGGTAACTACCGTATAAAAGTGAAGCAATATTGATGTATTAATGATGCAGGTTGTAAAACTGTTTATATCTTTCTTCAAACTTGTCAAAACTGCCAAAAGTTAGTTCAATTGATTTTTCGGTATCGTAGCCTTGAGTGTTTAGTTTTATTATATTTTTAAGCAGGTCTGTTCTTTTCGATTTTATAAAAAAGTAGATCACACTGTAAGCCGTATTGTAGTTGTCATCTACATCATGCCGGTAAAACGAACCGCTATATATTTTAAAGAAATTTTTTAACCTTTCGCTGTCTTTCGAATCTATTCCCGCTTTTATGCTCTTAATTCTGCCACTTTGCGGGTAAGCATATAAATTCCCCTCGCTGTCAAAATCCAGTGTTTCAAAAAATTCTGCTAATCCTTCGTTTAACCATTTGGGAGAATTTTTAAAATTGAACTGAAAAATACTATGACTGGCCTCATGGAGTGCTACCGAAATGAAATCGCTGCTCTTGTATACAAAGGCTTCATTAATTGCGGCAATATAAAATCCGGCACTATTTATTGGTGCGTTATATGTTTTTTGCGCTAACCTGTAATCTTTATTTTTTCCATAGAGGTTTATTTTTACCGGGGCAGTAATGTTTTCTCTTGTCTCAAAAATTTCGTTGCAGAACATGCGCTCATAAGCAATTAGTTTTTCTATTTTCTTTTGCTCGTTGTCGTTTATTTTACAGTTAATCAAATTAAGGTCAACGTATTGGGCGTAAAGAGATATACTGATCATATTTGCTATTACAAGCAAGATAAATTTGTTCATGTTTACTTTCTTAAATCTCTGTTACAAGTGTTCTTCTAAAAGTTTTTTAATTTGTCTGTTATCCATAAATCCCAAAGCCGGGTTTACCACTTTGCCTTCTTTATTAATCAGCACCTGATGCGGAATGCCTGTAATTTTAAATTTGTCAGCTAAATAACGCCATTCATCACTTTTTAACCTATAGTGCTGTCCTTTTATAGTGGGTACTAAGTTCTGGTAAGTAGCTAAAGGTGAGCTTTCATCAGTAATGTAAACGAATATAACATTGCTATCTTTCATTTCTTCTTTCAATGGCCTGATTTCTGCAATTCCGTTAAGACAGGGACCACACCATGTTGCCCAAAAATCAACTAAAATAACCTTGCCTGCATGTTTGCTGATAATGTTATCTAAAATTTTATCCGCTTCTACTTTTGGTGTTTGGTTTACAAAATATCCCCCGTTTTTTTTATTGGCGATGATCTGTTTTTCGGAATCGTTGTTTCTGAGTTTAATATAATCTTTTACAAACTGATTCTTAATATCTGATAGGGCATAAGGCAAATTGTTCTGGCTGATTGGAGAGAGTTCACTAACAATTGGTCTTAAAATATCTTGTGCGTTCATAATATCAACTAAAATCCCTTGGTTAATATTAAATGCCGAATCGACTAATTTGATATAATAATTTGAGAAATTTTTTTCGTTAAAGATTTTGATAAAATCATCATGATCTTGCAACCATGCATCTTGTATGGGTTTATCAGCACTATCTATTTTTAATGAAAGTCCATCTGATGATATCAATTTTTCGAAAGATTTGTCTAAATCAGTAAGTGTGATATTACTGGCTTTAAGCGCATGTAACATATCAGCATAATTATGAGTATAGCTATATCTTTCAGGTCTTACTCCCGGTAAGAATTTAAATCTGTTAATAAAGGTGTTATAATTTCCACTGATTACTGAAAGTTCATCATTGATGATTTTTTGGTCTAAAAAATTATAGTAATCGCTTGGATATTTTTCAGCCTTTTTTTAGTCTCCTTGTTTGCAGATTCATAATTCCAGTTATACTCAATAATATGGTTGGCATAACCGCATACAATATCTAACCTTTTAACTTGATAGGCTTTCTCTGAAAGGGTTCCTAGCTGGTGGATGGAGTCTAACCTGGAAAGTTCTGTTTTTTGAAGGTTCAGTAAATAAGTTTTATAGTCGTTTGGCTTCATATCAACTATTCTTTTTTGGATGTCTTCATAGTCAAATAAATCAAATTTATTTAAAAGAGAAAGATCCTCATTTAATTGTGCCAGCTCACCTGTATATCTGGTATTTTCATCACCAATGACAACAAAAAGTTCTTTGCCAGGCTCCAGGTAGATGTCGTTTTCATTGCATATATCCGACCTCAGGAAAATCCTTTCGGGGTGATAAATCCCTACCTTGGTTGAAAAATAACCGTTTTTCTGAATTGCTATGATCTGGTTTTCCTGTCCCCCCGATATAATATTGTCTATGTACAACATCAGGGTTTTAGTAGCCAATTTAGGACTGTAGTTTTTAATATAACCACTAAAAGTAGCACTGTCGTTTTTGAAGATGGGAAGCTGATAGTTTTCCTTGTTAAGAATTCGTTTACAATCTGCCTGGTTTTTACTTAACTGAACTGTTTTATTATCTATGGTAAGTTTGATCGTGTTGTTTTTTAACCCGCTAATTGAAAGCTGTTTGGTTTCTTTCCCGTTGGTAATAAATATAGTGGTATTAGCGCTGTTGGTTTTTTTAACGATATTTTTATACGACCAAATTTTATTTTTGTAAACTATTTCTTTATTAAAAAAAGCAACTTCAAGATTACTATTGTTTTTGTTATACCAGCTCGTATAAATAGAGTTTGGAAGTAAGTTTTTATTTTCTTCCAGTGCAATATCATAGATTTTCCAGCCATTATCATCCTCTTCTCCATAATCAATACTTGTGGCTTTTGTATTAATTTTTGGAAAAATAAGCTGATAAGATACGCTACCACTTGGCGGCATATAGTACTGCTTATCTAATGGAATGCCTATTGTTTTCCTGATGTAGTATTTGGCGATACCGGTATTGTCTTGAAGATAAGTGTTCTTAGGTATCCTGATCCATTGACCCGCAGGATGGGTGGTGGTGAACCATAACACAGTAGCGGTATCTGATGTTACTATTTTTGTGATTTTCAGCGTTGATGAGGCGCTGTTAAAACCAACAACGGGATTGGTTATTGTTTTTTGAGCATGCAGGCCAACTGTAACTATCGACAGAAAAAAGGCCAGAGCGATTTTTTGGTGTAGAGAACTGGTTTTCATTGTTTTAGATTGAAAAACAATGATAACTAAAAACGGGTTATTGCCTGTTAAATTCTGTTAAATAAGCAATGTAAGTTATTTAATCACCGATTTCAATTCATTTCTATATTCTGAAGCGCTTTTGCCCGTAAACTCCTTAAATAATTTATTGAAATGGCTAAAATTGTTAAACCCACTTTCATAAGAAATATTGGCAATGCTGGTTGGTTTTTCGGCTAAAAGCTTTGACGCGTGTACTACACGATATTCGTTTACGAAATGCGTAAATGTTTTCTTGGTGATTTTTTTGAAATAACGGCAAAAAGAAGGGACAGTCATGCTCGACATTTCTGCAACATACTGCAAACTGATCTGTTCCTGAAAATGGTCTTTCACATAGTTGAAGATCATATTGATGCGGTCATTATCCTGTACCTGCATTTCCATCGAAAAACCATCGGCATTTAAGATTTTATAATCTTTCGCATGTTCAAGTTCCTTTAGTACGCTCAATAAAGTTAAAAGCCTTTCAAAGGGCTGCTGGTCGTCCATCATTTCTATTCTGTCGCCAACAATACGCATGGTTTCACTACCGAAGGCAATTCCGGCCTTTGCTTTGTCGAACAATTCTTGTATCCCTTTTATTTCCTGCAGGCCTAAAAAAATGCTGCCCAAAAAATTGGGTTTCATCTGGATAACAGTTTCGTTTTTGTTTCCGGTATTGGTATCGGTAAAGCCACAATGGGGAAGATTGCTGCCAATGAGAATCAGGTCACCTTCGGTGTAATAGGACACGTGGCTGCCGATCTGCCTTTTGCCGGCCCCGCCGTTAACAAATACCATTTCAATTTCAGGGTGGTAATGCCAAAGGTGCGCCATATTATTGGCGTTCTCTACATATTTTGAATAATAAAATGAACTTCCAAAAGAGGGCTCAACAACTTCAAAACTTGGTTTCATGTTTTGCTGAATTATAGTTCTAAAATACATAAAAAATATGCTTTATTATATATTCTGTTAAAATAACAGTTAGTTGAAGGTAATATAGCATAGATATTGGCAAATATGCAATCAACTATCTTTCAGATGTGTCCGTACCTTAGTGGTATCATATAGTTATTAATTATTTAAAAATATTGGTTATGAAAAAGTTCTTAAAAATCGGTTTAATAGCAGCGTTATTTTTTACTGCTACGGGTGTACACGCTAACGATGATGATTTTACTTTAAAAGTAAAAGGTGAAAAGGAAAAATTTATCCGTTTCTCTGTAGATAAAGCAGAAAACGTTAATTTGTCGCTCATTGATGCATACGATGAAGTTTTATTTGAAGAAAACATCCATGCTTCAGCCTCTTCCAGCAAAATTTATGATCTGAATGAACTTCCTGATGGAAAATATACGCTTAAAGTAGAGTCGGATGTAAAAGTTGCAAAATATAATGTGGTCATTAAAAACGGCGAGGCCCTTGTTTCTGAGCCGAAAGTTTCTAACATATTTAAACCTGTTTATACTAAAAAAGATCAGGTAATTACGCTTAATCTTGAAAACCTGGAGAATAGTCCGGTGGAAGTTAAAGTGTATAACGAATACAATGATTTGGTTTATAGTGAGGCATTCAAAGATAAATCGCAATTGGTAAAGAAATTCAATATTGGTAAAACAGATTCTAAAGAATTAACTTTTGTAGTGAAGTTCAAAGAAGAGAGTTTTGTTAAAACGATAGAAACATATTAAAAATTTTACAGCTAATTGATGGGGGAGATTGTCGGATAGATAGTCTCCCTTTTTTATACGTAAGACGGACGATTTGAGATGGATGATGTAGTGCGCATTGTTCCCATTCTCCATCTTCCATATTCCATCTTCCATTTACCTTATTACATTATGTCTCATAAATTCTCATTAATCATTTGATTTTAAGAAATATATTGTTACTTTTGCATCCCCGTAATATACCTCGGGATTAAAAAAATTAAAAACATAATTTATAACAATGAATCAGTACGAAACTGTTATCGTTCTAACCCCGTTGTTATCTGAAGAGGCTGCGAAAGAAGCATTAGCTAAATTCAAAGCAGTTCTAACTGATAACGGAGCCGAAATTATCCAGGAAGATAATTGGGGTTTGAGAAAATTAGCGTATCCAATTGAGAAAAAATCAAACGGATTCTTCAACTTAACTGAATACAAAGCTTCAGGTGATTTGATCGCAAAATTAGAGCTTCAATTAAAACGCGATGAGCGTGTGTTACGTTTCTTAACTATCCGTTTAGACAAACACGCTGTTGCTTACAATGAGAAAAAGCGTAGTGGTGCTTTTAACAAAAAAACTAAGGAGGTTGCAGCGTAATGGCAAGAGAACAAATACAATACGTAACAGCCCCTAAAGTAGAGGATAACCGTAAAAAATATTGCCGTTTCAAGAAAAACGGAATTAAATACATCGATTACAAGGATGCAAACTTCTTGTTGAAATTTATTAACGATCAGGGTAAATTATTACCACGCCGTTTAACCGGTACTTCGTTAAAATTCCAACGTAAAGTGGCTCAGGCCGTTAAACGTGCCCGTCATATCGGTTTGTTACCTTTCGTTGCTGATCAATTAAAATAGGAGGCTAGAGATATGGAAATTATTTTAAAACAAGATATTAAAGGCCTTGGTGAGAAAGATGATGTAGTTACAGTAAAGCCAGGTTATGGCCGTAACTATTTAATCCCTCAAGGATTTGGAGCACTAGCTACATCTTCTGCTAAAAAAGTTTTAGCTGAAAATTTAAAGCAAGCTGCTTTTAAACAAGATAAAATTAAGAAAGATGCTGAAGGTGTTGCTGAGCGTTTAACTGATGTTAAACTTTCAATCGGTGCTAAAGCTGGCGAAAGCGGAAAAATCTTTGGAGCGGTTAACACCATCCAGATTGCTGAAGCATTAAAAGCTCAAGGCTTTGATGTTGACCGTCGTCGTATCACTTTCGAAACTGAACCTAAATTTGTTGGCGAATATGTAGCTAACTTAAACTTACACAAAGAAGTTAAAGTTCAGGTTCCTTTCGAAGTAATCGCTGAATAAGCATCCTTTAAAGAATCAATAAAAAAGTCCCGATTTTCATCGGGACTTTTTTTATGGAAAACGGATAAGGTAAGAGAGATGATGGAGACGATTGAGTGAACAATTTTCTGTATTGATTTTTCAATTGATTTAAATTTTCCTTAATAGATTGTTTAAACTCTATTTTATTGATTTTGTAACAAAGTCAACCCAAATAATTGCATTTTTTGTAACAAAGTCAGGGCAATTTATATTGTAAATAATAATTACTAGTATAAAACAGACTAAAATGACGTTAAATTAGCAAAGTCTACGGGAAACAATTAATGCTTCCCGCAGTAAAAAATAAGAATAATTTATTCATGTCGTAGAATTAACTACATCTTCCATCATCCATCTCACATCTTCCACTCTTACTATCCTTTTGGTGTTGTTGGTCTGATTTCCACTTTGCTTGGTAGTGTTCTTGCTGGCATGGCTAATAAATCAACAATCAATTTGCCCATATCCTCTGGCTGGATTTTCCAGGCATCATCTTCAGCATTCGGCTGATGATCGTTAAAATGGCTCGCTACCGATCCTGGCATAATGGTACTTACCTTTACGCCATATTTTCTTAAATCGAGCATAATCGATTGAGTAAAACCGGTCAAGCCAAATTTACTGGCATTATAAGCCGATCCTCCGGCGAAAAAATTCGTGCCTGCCAAACTGGAAATGGTGAAGATATGTCCCTTTGTTTTTTAATCTCCTCTACCGAGGCTTTAATGCTGTAAAAAACACCTGTTAAATTGGTGTCAATGGTTTCTTTCCATAAATCTATATCCAATTCATCAACCGGTGCAAAATGACCAACACCTGCATTGGCAATCAGTACATCCAATTGTCCCCATTTTTCGAGTATCAGATTTACAGCATCCTGCTGAGATTTAAAATCCACAACATCTGCTTCAATGGCCAATACGTCACCGTATGCTACCAGATGAGATGCGGCCTGGTTTGCGCTGGCCATTGTCCTGCTGGTAATGGCTACTTTATAGCCTTCTTTTAAAAGTGATTCGGCAATGCCGAAACCAATTCCTTTGCTTCCGCCTGTAATTAATGCAACTTTCATGTTGTTGTAACGTATGATATCGAAAAATGTTTAATTAGATTTTTTCTTATTGTAGTGAGGAAGCTCCATAATCTGAATATCTTTAAAATCTACCGGCTGTCCTTCACTTTGTAAGGCAATAAAACCCTGAGTAAGGGCTTTTCCGTCAATTTTAATTTTCGGGTCGTAACGGTTAGCTACCCCGCCACCAATCTGTGGTTTGCTATATTGTAAAACGGTATCGCCGTTTATAATATGCGTTACAAGCGAATCGCCGAGAACAATCAATTCGGCAGATACCCATTGGTCACCATCGTAAGTTTTTGATTTGGAGTCCAGGCAATGCCCATCATATAAGTTGCCGTGATAAAAAATATCTGTACCAGGAGAACACATATTTCCTGTTGGGCGTGGACGGCCATCACTCAAGCCGCCTAAAAACTGCATCTCAATGGAAATTGGCCAGTCTTGTTCCTTAGGCATCGTTTTCGGGTCCTGAGAATGGAACATCACACCGCTATTCCGCAGGGTATAACTGGGTGCCCCTTTTTGCAGTTCGCCAACAAAGCGATACTTTAGTTTTAAGTGATAATAAGAAAATGGTGTTTTATAGTAAAGATGACCGAACTGATCATTGAAATCGCCATATTGGTCATATCGCACCTGAATAACTCCATTTTCGACTCTAAAAGTATTTCCGACATTTACATTGTAATCGTGGTGATGGATTTTAACATTCCAGTCCTTAATGTCTTTCCCGTTAAAAAGTGTCATCCACTTTTCAGAACTGTTATTGACGTTTTTGGTTATACTGCAGCCCCATAGTGTAACAGCAAGAAAGAGATAGCCTAGCTTTTTCATTTAGTTAATTTTGTTTGCATTCTGTTTAAAATATGAATCCCAAAATACATAAACAAACTGATTTTAATGTACAATAAAGGTTTACCACAAGAATTTTGCATTTTGGTTTTGTTATTTTGATGGCAAAAACTTTTCACGTTATTCCAGGCCTCTGCATTTCCCATCTTCCGTCCCTTTAATTACCTTTGCGTCATGGCGAAAACGCAGACAAGCAGAACCAAAAGTAAGGCAAAATACCCTCTTCTGAAGAAGATTACCAATATGGCTACGAAAGTATTTTTATATTTTTTGTTGGTTTCTGTGTTTTGGGTAATCGCGCTGCGTTTTATTAATCCACCTATTACCCTTTTAATGGTACTACGGAACATTGAGCGTAAAGCGGATGGGAAACCTTTTAAAACGGAAAAAAATGGGTTAAGTTTGATGATATCTCTGATAATATGAAAAGGGCCGCTGTATCTGCTGAAGATCAGCTCTTTTTAACACATATCGGTTTTGATATGAAAGCTATTGAGAAAGCTTTTGCCAGTAATGCCAAAGGAAAAAGGGTGAAGGGCGGGAGTACCATTTCGCAACAAACAGCTAAAAATGTTTTCCTGTGGCCTGGCCGATCGTGGATAAGAAAAGGTTTTGAAGCTTATTTTACTTTACTTATAGAGCTGTTTTGGAACAAAGAAAGAATATTAGAAGTTTACCTGAACGTAATCGAAATGGGTGATGGAATTTATGGTGCCGAGGCTGCTGCCCAGGAGTATTATGGTAAATCCTGTACAAAATTAACTAAGAAACAAGCCGCTTTAATTGCTTCCTGTTTTCCAAACCCCAGAAGGTGGACACCCAAAAATGCAACCCCATACATCAGGCACCGTCAATACCTGATTTTAAGAAATATGAACAGATTAGGGCCGCTGGATTTTTAATGTAAAATGGTCGATGTAAGATGGATGAGGGTAATTTAAATTCCATCATCCATCTTACATTTTTCTTCTATTAATCATGATCCTTATTCCACCTGATCTTTATTCCGCCTTTTTCGTCATCAATAGCTTTTAAGTGCAATACGATTCCACGCATACGGGCTTCTCTTTTTTCTGATTTGGTTAAGTTTTCATCTCCTTTTGGATTTCTCAGTGGAATGTCCATCTCTACATTTGTACCACTTCCTAAAGCGTAAGTGCCTTTTACGTTAAAGTTTAAAGCGCTGGAGTTTATCTGCATTGGACTGATTTCTACCTTATCACCATGGATGTTAAGGGTTCCATCAAGGTTTTTGATTTCTACGTTTGATAGGTTCCTGTTGGCAAAAGCAAATTTTCCAACCTTAACCATCGGATTGAAATTAACCAGTGCGGCATTGTTCAGATTGAACACCACTTTACCATTTATCGATCGTGGAAGAATTTTTCCTGTATGTGATATCCTGCCAGAAATGTTAACCAACGACGACAAATAACCTTTTAAATTTTTGTTGGTAATGGTATTCTGTCCAAAATTATCGAAAGAGTAGAAGAAATCTTTAACACTTACATGGCTAATTTTCGAATTGATTTTAAAACTGTTAGAGGCGGCCTCCTGCATAATATTCCCATCAAGCGATAATTGTCCGCCAGCATGAGCCACACTGATTTTATTGAAAAAAATGCCGCCTCCGCGCAATGAAATATCAGCATCAAGGTTTTTGGCCAGAAAATTATCGTAAATGGCTTTATCAACCGTTAAACGGATATTCATTTTCGAAAGTTCCAATACATTGCTCAGCTCTTTCGAAACCACTTGTTTGTTTCCACTCGATTTTTTCTTCGCTGTTCTCGGCCCTAAGAAGGGTAAGAACTCTTTTAGGTAGAGTTGAGGGCTCGACATTTTTAAGTTCACCAATATTTTTTCGGGAGCCGTATAATACAGGTTGGCAAAATTGGCGATGCTACAGCTTACATTGAGCTCGCTTTTGCCCAATTGGAAATGCCCGTTCTGTATCGATAAATCATTCTGGTTAAAATTGATGTTTAAAGCACTTTTTACCAGGTGCAACTTCCTGGGGATATAAAGGATGTCTGCATCGGCAATCTGTATTTTACCCGAAACAACCGGTTTTGTGAACCTGAAATTATCAATATCGGCTTTGCAATATAACCTTAAGTTCGCTGTACCGTTTTTAAATTCAAAATCGTTTGTACCTAACGAATTGTTTAAGTTGGTTAGGGGAAATTGTGAGGTGACTAATCCGGTGGCAATCGGGCGAGCTAAATTATTTACCGTGAAGGTGTCGATTTTAAGCGGCGCATTAAAATATTTTGCCGTGAGCCTGTGGAACTTAATGGACGAGTTTTCGTCGCCAATAATGCCGCCAACGGTATCACGATTAGTAAAGGAGCCATCAAAATTACATGCTGTTAATTTGCCTGCCGGAATAGAAACCACATTATCTCTTACTGTTATGCCGACCTTAATTAAGGGATCTCCGTATTTTCCTGACCCGTCATCAACGATATTTCCCCGGATATTGATCGGTTTTTCAATGCCAAATTTTAAAAGTTTTGAAGAAATGTTAGGTGATAAGAGCAGGGCAACATCTCTGAACAAAATATCATCAACAGCAATGCTAATGGCAAAAGCAGATTTATCTAATTCTATTTTAGCACCTATTTTGAAAGGATGGCCACCAATGTTTAATATTTCGGGATTTAGTATTACTGCGTCGAGATCCCGGTTGTAATGTGCGTTTAAGGTTCCTTCTAAGGTTTTATCTTTTAGAAAGCTGCCTTTACGCGTATTAAAGGCGAAACTGTTTACCTTAGTCATTAACTTGATTTTACCTGTCCAGCCGCTATCAGGATATTTCATTCTGCCCTGGATCTGATCAATATCAAAATTGAATAACTTGAACCTTTTTTTATTGTCCAATATTAAACTCACCTTATTAAAATCAATCTTTTTAACTTCTAGTGCGGAGGATTTTGATGACGATTTTTTATCGGTTTTTGATTTACTTTTAAAAATACTGGTGTTGCTATAGCCTGTAGAATCGGTATAGATATAAATGGAAGCATTATTAATCGCAATTTGTTTAATATTGATATTGCCTACAATAAGTGAGAGCACATTTAAAGAGACGTCTATATCCTGTGCTTTTAAAAGATCGTGTTTATGTTGGTTCCATAAACTATCTCTCAGTAGAACACCGTTTAGTGATACCGAAACTCCCGGAAAGCTTTTCAGAAGCGTTGGCTCCATACTAGTGGCAGTAATCTGTCCATTTAAATTTTTATTCAGTTGCGAAAGGATAGAAGCCAGCACTTCTTTCTTATTGCGGCTAATGTAAAACGCACCTGCCAGCCAGGTTAATATAATCAGTACAACTAAAACCGATACAATTTTTAAAGAGATTTTTAGCCAGCGCTTCATACACATTATTTGATTTAACCAATATAATGTTTTTTGTTAGCTAATTGTTTGGCTGACAGTAAAAAATAGCTGCAATAGCAACAGGTCTTCTGAACCAGTTAGCCTAAAAGAGATTCCAGATCAGGGTGGTGCTGTGAGGTTAGGAAATGTGTAATCGTGAAATCGGCCAAACGGTGTTTATAAAAGGGATCTTCCATCAGGATTTTTTTCAATTCAGCCTCATCTTTAGCCAGGGCCAGAATAATTCCACCGGTTCGGGGCACCTTTCTGCCCGAAGCCACGAAAATGTTTTTTTTATAGTATTTCTTTAAATATTGCACGTGGGCTTCCATATGTGCATCTAACTCGGTTAGCGGAACAATGTATTTAAGATCTACGATGAACACAGGCTTAAAGTAAATGTGCAAAAACGGTAGAATGCCAGCTGTTTTGAAAAGGAACTTCCCACTTAGATTCAAGTTCAGCCAGGTTTTGAACCATATTGTTAAATACAATAGTTTCTGGTGTTACCTGCTTTATATTTACCAAAGTTTCAAAATCTTCCTTGCTGTTTACCACAACTTCTCCATTTACTTTATAGGCAATGTTGAAACGGTTAAAAAGGTCTACATGATACTCCTGTTCAATTTCTTTAATTAGACGAACAGAGCTATCAATGGAGCAACCGGTAACACCAGCCTGACTTTCATCTACTGTTAGGATAATAAAAAAGCCATAACGTACTTCTGCTTTTGCAAGCAATTCATTTCCATGTGCTTTCCACTGGTTAGTAAAAGCTGCCAATTTGTTTAAGATCTCAGTTTCTTCCGTAGAAGTAAATTTGCGATCGCTTTGGTATATCCAAACTCTTGATTGTGGAGAAAAACTCATATACAAATTTATGATTTTAATTAAATTGGTATGATTAAAACGCTAACCCGATGAAAAAGTTTACACTCTGCTTGAAAATATCCCTTGTTTCGGCTTTTTGTATGTTTTTATGTGCTTTTTCAGACCCCGAATCCATGGAGCAATATGCCCTTTATCTTCATAAAACGCTTACTGATCATTATGACAGTAGCCAGGAAAGCGATCAGGTAAAACGTTATGAGCTAAATGTTACCAACAATGGTTTTTGCCGTTACAAGCGGTATTTTAATAACGGTAAAACGGAGTATTTCGCATTTAAGTTATCGAAATTTAAAGATATGGACTATTATGGTACAACTACTTCAGGTAAATTATATATCCATACCAAAGGTGATGACGTAATTGTACAGACTTATAAAGACAGGGGAGGCGATGTAGATTCGATGGCCATACAGCTGGTTATTCCATTAAAAAATATGGAGGCCGAAGATTTAAATCTTATCCGTGATAACCTGAATAAAATTAATGCGGAAGTTTCAATTTCTCAGAAGCTATAGTTAGGGAAATTGACCTATGGAATACTCCAATTGCTTTCCTGGCGTAAGAAACCATCAGATCTTAATGTTAATCATGATGCAGGTTGCGCCATTAGTATATGATATGAAGTAAAATATAAGCGATTTTTTTGGAGCGCATTGTCATTCGCTTTTTTTAAGTTAGTCCTGCTCTCCGCTTTATCCCGATGAAAAAATCGGGGATGCCGCTTCGATCAGGGCTATAAACCTGGCCTGTGGCACGGAAACCGACATAGGAGCAGAAAACTACCCCATCTAAACCTGATCGAACGAATGCCATTTTTCATGGCAGCAGGTAGAGCAGGAAGAAATTGACCTATAGAATACTACAATTGCTTTCCTAGCATAAGAAACCATCAGATCTTAATGTTAATTATGATGAAGGTTGCACGAGTTATATGATATGAAATAGAAAAGAGTTGGTGTCTTTGGAGCGCATTGTCATTCGCTTTTTTTAAGTTAGTCCTGCTCTCCGCTTTATCCCGATGAAAAATCCTACCGTGTGGATACAATTAATTATAATATTTTTCAGCCGCTCTATGCCGCGGTGGCATGGTACTTTGGAGCGCCAAAGTACCCAAAGCGCTTCGTCAATCCAGCAATGAGCCTTTTGCACAATCCTATACGCATCAAAAAAATAGTGGCACTTCGTTTTGTGTTCAATATTTTTTTAAAATTTAAATCATCGTCTATGAACACAAAACCACTGCGTTTCAGGTTTGTTAGTGCCAATTTACCTGAAATGCAACTGTTTTTTTGATTTCCCTGGCTCTTGGGATTGACAGCGTACTTGGTTAAAATCCATGCTTGATTAAAGTTGCTTAGCAAAATGCCTAAACTATTCTTAAAAAGATGTGTCCACATGGTAAGATGAAAAATCGGGGATACCGCTTCGATCAGGGCTATAAACCTGAGCCTTTGGCACGGAAAACCGACATAGGAGCAGAAAACTACTCTAGCTAAACCTGATCGAACGAATGCCATTTTTCATGGCAGCAGGTAGAGCAGGAAGAAATTGAGCTATGGAATACTACAATTGCTTTCCTGGCATAAGAAACCATCAAATCTTAATGTTAATCATGATGCAGGTTGCGCCATTAGTATATGATATGAAGTAAAATATAAGCGATTTTTTTTGGAGCGCATTGTCATTCGCTTTTTTTAAGTTAGTCCTGCTCTCCGCTTTATCCCGATGAAAAAATCGGGGATGCCGCTTCGATCAGGGCTATAAACCTGTCCTGTGGCACGGAAAACCAACATAGGAGCAGAAAAATACCCTAGCTAAACCTGATCGAAAGAATGCCCATTTTTCATGGCAGCAGGTAGAGCAGGAAGAAATTGGCCTATAGAATACTACAATTGCTTTCCTAAAAATAAGGAAATTATAACATTGTAATTTCATTGGTGTACAGTTGGCTTAACCAGCATATCATATTTACTAATGCTGGTATAAAAACATTTCTTAGCATTATTTTACATTTACTCATCTGTTAAAATCGAAATAGAAATTTCGGGAAATAAGTTAAAAAACTTATATTCAGACATATTTAAACCATCTCATCTTGAAACGTAGAAACTTTATTTATTTAACTGGTGTGGGGGCTGCTGCGGCTATGCTTCCTGCCATTCCGGTTTTTGGGAAAGAGATTTCCCCGAGCAGGCCTTAGAATATATTGATCCTGCAGCTAAAAAAATCATGTCGGATGTGGCTTTGAATGCGGCAAGATCAAAAGGTGCAACTTATACTGATGTGCGTGTAGGCAGATACCTTAACCAATATGTTGTTACACGTGAGGATAAAGTAGAGAATATTGTAAATACCGAATCGTATGGCATCGGTATCAGGGTAATTTCGAATGGAAGCTGGGGATTTGCAGCAACCGATAAATTGGATAAGGATAGCATCGCCAAAGCAGCTGAACTGGCGGTAACTATTGCCAAAGAAAATGCCCGTTTGTTAAGAGAACCTGTAAAGCTAGCCCCACAAAAAGGATATGGCGAAGTAAGCTGGAAAGCGCCGATTGAGAAAAATACTTTTGAAGTACCCGTAAAAGAAAAGGTAGATTTATTGTTGGCGGTGAATGATGCGGCGATGAAGGGTGGTGCAGATTATATTAACTCCGTATTATTTGCGGTAAATGAACAAAAATATTTCGCTTCAACTGATGGTTCTTATATCGATCAGGATATTCACCGCATCTGGCCAACTTTCTATATCACTAAAATAGATAAGGTAACCGGTAAGTTCGAAACCAGAAATGCATTGAGTGCCCCGACAGGTAAAGGCTACGAATATCTAAATGCCAGGCCAGAGGATAAAATACAAACAGCTTCTGGTACGCTTTACAAAGGCAGGTACGATATGCTTGAAGATGCTACACAGGCGGCCAGACAGGTAGGCGAAAAGATGAAGGCAAAATCGGTAGAGCCAGGCAAGTATGATCTGGTATTAGATCCTTCACATTTATGGTTAACGATTCATGAATCGTGTGGACACCCGACCGAGCTCGACCGTGTATTGGGCTATGAAGCCAATTATGCGGGAACAAGTTTCCTAACCTTAGACAAATGGGAATCTAAAAAATTTAATTACGGTAGTAAGGAAGTTAATATTACTGCCGATAAAACCGAAGTTGGATCGTTAGGGGCTGTTGGTTATGACGATGAAGGTGTGAAATGCGGAAAATGGGATGTAATTAAAGATGGCATATTGGTAAATTATCAGGCCATCAGAGATCAGGCACATATAGTAGGTTTAAATGCATCGCAAGGATGTTGTTATGCCGATAACTGGAGCAGTGTTCAGTTTCAGCGCATGGCAAATATTTCTTTGCAACCGGGTAAGGCCAAATTGAGTATAGCAGATCAGATCAAAAATGTAGAAAAAGGCATTTACATTGTAGGCGACGGATCTTTTTCTATCGATCAGCAACGTTATAATTTCCAGTTCGGTGGTCAGCTGTATTACGAAATTAAAGCCGGGAAAATAGTTGGTATGCTAAAAGATGTGGCTTATCAGGCAAATACCCAGGAGTTCTGGAATTCGTGTGTGGCCATTTGCGATCAGAGCGATTACCGTTTAGGAGGCTCGTTCTTTGATGGTAAAGGCCAGCCTGGTCAGGTAAGTGCTGTATCTCACGGATCGGCAACCGCACGTTTTAATAAAGTTAATGTGATCAACACCGCTAGAAAAATCTGATAGAAATTATGCCAATCTTAACAAAAGCAGAAGCAAAGGCACTTTTAACTAAGGTACTTTCTTACTCTAAAGCAGAACAATGTGAAGTCAATCTAAACTGCTCAGATAGCGGGAACCTAAGGTATGCCAGAAACGCAGTTTCTACCAGTGGTGGAATTAGTGCTAACAGTTTGGTGGTGAGTTCAGCCTTCGGGAAAAAACTGGGTACGGCCACTATAAATGAATTTGATGATGCCTCGCTGGAAAAAGTAGTGCGCAGAGCAGAAGAACTTGCGCAGCTTGCCCCGGAAAATCCTGAATTTATGCCTTTTCTAGGGCCTCAGGAATATGGTCCCGATTCACCCACATTTTCTCCTGCTACAGCAGCTGTTACGCCAAAAGATAGAGCTGATGCAGTACAGGCCAGTTTAAAACAGGCTATGGATAATAAACTGAATGCCGCAGGATTTTTGTCGAACAGCGTGGGTTGCGCTGCATTGATGAATAGTAAGGGGTTATTTGCTTATAATACTTCAACCGATGTTGCTTTTAACATTACGGTAAGAACTGATGATGGCAAGGGCTCAGGTTATGCCACCAGAGGATACAACGATTTTAGCAAGCTTAATGCAAAGGCCGATACAGCTATAGCAGCAAAAAAAGCAATGTCGTCAGTAACTGCAAAAGCGATAGAGCCGGGTAAATATACTGTTATTTTAGAGCCAACCGCCGTAGCAGTAATGTTAGAAAACTTATTCTTCTCGCTGGACGCCAGACAAGCGGATGAAGGAAGAAGCTTCATGAGTAAAACCGGAGGAAAGACCAAATTAGGGGAACAGCTGGTAGATGAACGGGTAAATATTTATTCCGATCCATGGAATCCTGAGCTTCCAACTTCAACATGGTCTGGAGATGGAAGGCCTCAGGAGAAGATAAACTGGATAGAAAAAGGAGTAGTGAAAAATTTATACAGTTCGAGATATTGGGCAAAGAAAACCGGAATTAAGGCAATACCAACTCCTGGCGGTGCCATTATGCAAGGTGGAACCAAGACATTGGAAGAACTGATTAAGGGGACAGAAAAAGGTATATTGGTTACGCGTTTATGGTATATCCGTACGGTAGATCCACAAACCTTATTGCTAACCGGGTTGACCAGGGATGGTACTTTTTACATCGAAAACGGAGAAATCAAATTCCCGGTCAAAAATTTTCGTTTCAATGAAAGTCCGGTTATCATGCTGAATAACCTGGATGAGATTGGAATAGCCGAAAGAACAGTCAGTGCCGAATCAGAAGCCAACTATCTATTGCCGCCATTAAGAATAAGGGATTTTACTTTTACTTCTTTGTCTGATGCGGTATAGGAGATTTAGGTCGTCAATACTATAATAAAGGCTGTATCATTAATATTAATTTGTCATCCTGAGGGGTGATCTATGGTATAAAAATCAAGAAGTTCAAGGAGATAGCTCCTCCCTTAAGCTTTCGTCATTTCGAGCGGAGTGCAACCTGTGCCGATTTTACATCGGTAACGCAGTCTAGAACCCGAAGGCTCTGCGAAGCGAAATCGGCCTGGATAGATCTCTCCACTTAGCGCTGCTCCGGTCGAGATGACGATCTTTCTATTGAAATTTTGCCATTAATAGAGGTTAGAATTTTTCAAATACATCGGAGGGTTGATGACAGATATACAAGGGGCGTCATTTCGACCGCAGTGGAGAAATCTTTGAACTATATTAAAAGATTTCTCCATTTCGCTACGCTTCATTCGAGTTGACAATCTTTCTATTGGAGTCCATGATTGATAGCTTTTCGAAGGATCTGTTTAATTACAGATTTACGCGTTTCGGGAGGCTCCACGTGAGACAGATCGAATAGAGATTAACGCTTATATGATACCGCTTTTTATTAAGTGAATCTAAAACGATCGTTACAAGCCGTTTGCCCTTGCCGTAATTTCTGCAATATCCAATACCTTAACTTCCTGTTCTTTATCTTTTAATTTAATACCATCGCTCAGCATTGTCATACAGAATGGACAGCCCGCTGCAATAAATTGTGGATTGGTTTCAAGTGCTTCGTCAATACGTTCAACATTGATGTCTTTATTTCCTTTTTCGGGTTCTTTAAACATTTGTGCACCACCGGCACCGCAGCATAAACCATTGCTTTTGCAGCGTTTCATTTCTACCAATTGCGCATCTAAAACTTCTAATGCTTTTCTTGGCGCTTCGTAAATTCCGTTTCCACGGCCCAAATAACAAGGATCGTGATAAGTGATTTTTTTGCCTTTAAAGCTTTCTCCACCTTCAGCTTTTAACTTACCCTCGTTAATTAAGTCTTGGATAAGTTGTGTATGGTGGATCACCTCGTAAGTGCCGCCCAGGCCAGGATATTCATTTTTAATGGTGTTGAAGCAATGCGGACAGCCGGTTACGATTTTTTTAATGTTATAAGCATTCAAAACTTCGATATTGGTCATGGCCTGCATCTGGAAAAGGAACTCGTTCCCAGCTCTTTTAGCCGGATCTCCGGTGCAGCTTTCTTCGGTCCCCAATACCGCATATTTTATACCTACATGATGTAAGATCTTGCAGATGTCGCGGGTGATTTTCTGTGCCCTTTCATCGTAACTTCCGGCACAACCCACCCAAAATAATATTTCTGGTTCTTCACCTGCGGCCATTAACTCGGCCATCGTAGGGACTTTAAATTCCATTTGTCTATTATCTAGTGTCTATTTTCTAGTATCGAATACCAGGTATCGAGACCTGATGTAATTCTATTTAATTCAATGTCAACTTAAAACTGTTAACGGAAGACTGTCAATTGCTAACTTTCTTGTGCCCAGTTAAAACGATCGGCTGGCGAGTATTTCCAGGGTGCCTGGTTGTTCTCGATATTTCCCAGCATTGCATTAATGCTTCCTGGTGCCTGCGATTCTTCCATTACCGCAAAACGGCGGAGCTCCATAATAATCTGTAATGGATCGATGTTTACCGGACAGGCCTCTACACAGGCGTTACAACTGGTACAGGCCCAGATCTCTTCTCTGCTGATATAATCGTCTAATAATGATTTTCCATCCTGATGTTCTGCACCATGTTTATCAATGTTCTGACCCACTTCGGTAATACGGTCGCGGGTATCCATCATAATTTTCCTTGGCGATAAAAGTTTACCTGTAATATTTGCCGGGCATACCGAAGTGCATCTTCCGCATTCGGTACAGGTATAGGCATTCATCAGGTTTACCCAGCTTAAGTCGGTTACATCTTTTGCTCCAAATTTACCAGGTTCGGTTTCTGCCGGAACAAAAGAAGGATCGAGCATTGCTTTTACCTCATTGGTAACTGAGGCCATATTAGTGAATTCACCTTTAGGCTCCAGATTTGAAAAGTACGTGTTTGGAAAGGCGAAAAGAATATGGAAATGTTTCGAATAAGGCAGATAATTTAAGAAAGCCAGAATCCCGATAATGTGGAACCACCAGCAGCTGCGCTCAATAATAACCAATGCATGCGCTGTTGAAGGAAGAATGTTCATTAAATACTGACTTACCGGAAAAGCACCTGCATTTACATAGTGTTTTGCACCTAAAAGCTGGAGTTTTGCATCAGCAGCATTCATGAGCAGGAAAGCACTCATTAATAAAATCTCTGTGATGAGAATATAGTTCGCATCAGATTTTGGCCAGCTTTTCATCTCGACGCCACTAAAGCGTTTAAGTTTTAGTACATTCCTGCGAATAAGAAAAATAGCACAGGAAACCCAAACCGTAAAGGCCAGGATTTCGAAAGAACCGATCAGAAAGTTATAAAGCCCACCCAAACCATTAAAAATACGGTGAGTGCCGAATAATCCATCGATCATAATTTCGAGTACTTCGATATTAATGATCACAAAACCGATGTAAACAAAAAAGTGGAGAAATGCAGGAATAGGGCGGACAACCATTTTGGATTGACCAAAGGCTACCCGTAACATGGTCATTAACCTTTTTTGCGGTTGATCTTTTCGATCTACTGCTTTGCCTAAGCGGATATTGCGAATTATTTTACGCAGGTTAACTGTAAACAGCGCAATTGCTGCAAGTGTAAGTACTAGAAAAAGGATCTGTGCCACCATGCAATATTAGATTGTTTTACGCTAAATTAGGATATTAATCTCAAAAAAATACTATGCATGCATAAAAAAAATGATAAAATTGTTTGTTTGTATTCATTCTAAGCAATAATTATGGCCTGCTTTAAGAATTGTGAAAAATTAATTAATTGATAATCAGAGCGCCAATGAAATAATCGAAAAAAAGTTTTGCTTTTGAAAAAAGAACACTACATTTGCAATCCCAAACGGATGGTGCCATAGCTCAGTCGGTAGAGCAAAGGACTGAAAATCCTTGTGTCCCTGGTTCGAATCCAGGTGGCACCACTTCCAAAAGCCTTTCAGAAATGAAAGGCTTTTTTGGTTTCATAACTTTAGCTATTAAGGATCATTCGTAAAAAGCGGGAGGGCTGAGTTTAAATTTTTAACTTAGTAGTTTTAGCACCAAGCCATGGAGATCGAACTACCTAAACCATTACTACCACCAGATTTTGCAGATCAAATTGATCTTATCCGTATTAAAACGATGAATGATTGTAATCATTTATTTTTGGACGAACGGAACCAGCCAACGCAAGCACTTCATGCTCACCGGATGGAGTGAAGAGGTATTTTGGATCAAGTCATTCTACGCGACTTTCATTTACGTGTCATAGCCTAATTTCTGCATTTTCGCTGTCGCATGGCATGACCATATTACAGGGAGAACTACTATATAGTTCCTGGGATTCGGTAGTAGGTGGCATACGTTAACAAATAACCTAAAACAAAAAATGAACAAAAATATCATCAAGCTTATCAGGATAACTGCAGTCATTGCTTTCCTGATTTTAATAACGTTTACTGTGTCTTTTCTCTTGCCAGGAAGGGATGCGGATACTAATACTATTGATAATAAAGGACAGCAAATAGGTGGGATATTTGTCCGTTATCAAAACCAGGTATATGCGGCTGTGCCAAGTAATGGAAACTATATGATTAAGGAGGCTGATGCCAACAGCTTCAGGCTAGTTGACAATAGCTACCAAAACCGCCAGTTTGGGATAGATAAAAATAACGCTTACTGTGGTAACCTTGTTGTAAAAGATTTCAATCCAGCTACAGCCAAAGCAATTGGTAATAATTATTTCACCGATGGTAAGCAAACCTGCTACTGTTCTTCAATGAGTGTAGAAAATGAAGACTTATCAATTTTCTCCTGGTTGAGCCAACAGAGTTTATATGGTCTTGGAGTAGGGGATAAGCCACAGACCTATATTTACCCGCTCGCTAAACTTGAAGCCGGGCCAGTTCCTTATCGAGTTATTCTTAAAACTGAGGTGGTAACTAATGGAACCTTGTGTTACTATCAGGGTAAAATTCTTCCGCAGGCCCATGGTGCGAGCCTGAGGCAGATCTCTGAGTTATATAATGATGGCGATATCCGTGAAAGTCAAAACTATCTGGCGGATGGACAATCTGTATACTATAAAAATGCCCTGTTGCCACTTCAGGATCACCCGAACCTGCAAGCCATTGTTATTGATGGTCAAAATCAGGAAAATTATCTCTTAGATCCTAAGCAAGGTATGGTCTACGTCAATGACCTGCCTTTTGATAAGCAATATAGTCCTTATAACATATTGTCTCTAAATGGGGCACATGTCTATCATGCTTTATTTTTAAGTAAGCATGGAATCTTTTATTTTGATAAGAAGAAAAGGAAAGTTTTAAGGTTCAAAGATAACCCATTTGATGGTGGCAATTTCAGAGAAATTGCACCACTTATTTTTTCAGATGGTCATCAAATTTTATACACTGAGGCCAGTCAGATTTGGGGTGGAAATAAAAATCCGGGGCTTAAATCCGAGTCAACACATATTTATAGATTAGATGAGCCTACAACAGGAAACTGGCAGAAAATAGGTATGGTTGGAGGCAGTTATGGCTCAGTATGGAAAAATGGAAATGCTTATTATTACTTTGACGAGCTTGGCGATTCTCAACTAATCCCACAAACCATTTATCGCATTACTGATCAGCATGCAGTAGCCGCTTTATTTGCTCCTCAAATCCGTACAGATGACATTCGCAAACTTGTTGATACGGGTGGCCTGTTAAAAGTTAAACGCACAGAATTGATTGAAGTGGAGACAGGATTTTCAAAGGGATTTGGAGAGGTGATATTGATCGTATTAGCTGTCCTCACAGGTGTTCTATTATTTCTATGGATACTGAGAAAATTAGGTATCAATCTCAAACCTTCTATCATCAAAGATTAGTGCCTGGAAGATTTATATTGTCTATTTTGAATATATGCTGAAAAAACTGGCAGAATGGATAAATATTTTTTTAATAGCATCTTATTGATAGTCAGAAAAATGAATGCATTTGGTTAAACAGGTCTTCATTCTTTTTGAATAAATTTTAAATCCTTTTTTGGATTTGAGAAAAAGAATACTACATTTGCAATCCCAAAAGGGGGTGCCATAGCTCAGTCGGTAGAGCAAAGGACTGAAAATCCTTGTGTCCCTGGTTCGAATCCAGGTGGCACCACTTCCAAAAGCCTTTCAGAAATGAGAGGCTTTTTTGGTTTATAAGTATTTCTAATTTTGATTAATTTTTTATACCCTTTCGGGTAAATTTTATTGATTTTAATGTGCTTTTACACCCTTTCAGGTATAAATGTTACATGCATCGGGGGAAAGCTAGTTATCTCAGGAAGATCTTGCATTTAAGGCTGGGGTTGGGCTACGCTTTCTCCGTGAGCTGGAAAGAGAACCAGATCATGATTAATAAGGCAAAAATTTTTTATGGTGACCAATTAGCCAGTTAAAAGGCCCATAGCCGTTTGAAGAAATCACAAAAAAGCCTCCGTTTTACAAGAGGCTCATTCGCTTTTATGTTTCTGCATGATCATTTTATTTCTCGGCTATCTCCTTAACCTTATCCAGTGCTTTTGGCCAGGTCTTTTCGAAATAGTCAAGCCATTCTTTGATAATTTCCATGTCGATTATAATTTCCGTTTTACCGTCTTTTTCGGTTAACGTATAATTTTCGAAAGATTCGCCCCAATTATGAAGGGTTTCCTTCCCATCCTTTATTTCACCAATATGTTTGATAGACATGTATTGATTGGGTATGTTTTCTTCAATAATAGCAAGCATTCCATCTCCCTTCCCATCGTGAAACAGGGCCTTGCTTCCTTTTCTCCAATCGGTTTCCACACGCGATCCTTCCATAAAAACAGCTGTCCATTTGGGGTATGTTTCTACGCCAAACAGCGCATTCCAAACTTTTTCTGCTGAGGCGTTAATTGTGGTTTTAAATTCGATCTTTTCCATGGTTTTTAATCAGATAAGTTATACAACAAATTTGCCCAGAATTTTGTTGAATGAACCGGGGCAAAGGCGACAATTTACGGGGGATAAGGACTATGGTAAAAACACCGGTTTAGTTTACCTTGTTAAAATTTGCTAAATATCTCAGTGAAAAGTAATTTAATAAGTAGATTTACGTAGTTCATTAATATACAGGCGCGAGCGCATAATATTTTGAATTAAATTGAGTTGTTGGTAAAAGTTTATTTCTGAACAACCTAACTATTGCCTGATACGTATATAGAGATAATATTACTATAATTTCCATGAGAAATAAGAAATTCTTTTACCTGGTAACACTAGGTTTTTTAAGCTTCGGTGCCATTAGTGGCTGCAAAAAGAGCAGTTCTGCGCCTGATGAGCCTGTAACCCCACCAGTTGTTACCACGCCTTCCGGAACGCGGGATGAATTGACTAAAGATTCTATCTTTTTATATGGGAAAGAACTTTATTATTGGAATACTTCGCTACCCACTTATGCCGTGTTTAACCCGCGTGGATTTAGTTCAAATGAAGCTGAACTATATGCCATGACACAATATTCTTTAGATCCGGCAACAGGAAAACCATACGAATATGTAAGCACTTCCAGTGAACCTAAATATTCGTTTTTCGACTATACGGCAGCTACAACAGGTAAAACAGGAGTACTTAAGGCAGATGTAAACGGATCAGCCAATGATTATGGTTTTTCCGTTCAGTATAATTATAACAGCACGACCGATTTGAGGGTAAAATATGTTTATCCAAACTCGCCGGCTGCATTACAGGGTTTAACACGTGGCTGCAGGATAACCGGTGTGAATGGAAGAACAGACCTGACCTATCCTGGTGCAGTTAGTTTTTTAAATAATGCTATTTTTGGAACCAATGCAACGGTGACTTTGGCTTTTACTGATATTGGCGGAAACCCTAAAACAGCGGTTATATCCAGTGGTTTGTATACTGTCAATCCGATATTGTTTACCAATGTTTATACGGTTGGAACAAAGAAAGTGGGGTATATGGTATTTAATAGTTTTACTAATAATGCCTCTTCAGCCATAAATGCAGTTTTTGCTAATTTTGCTACCCAGGGAGTAAGCGAATTGGTTATTGATTTACGCTATAATGGTGGAGGCTATGTTTCAACAGCTACTGACATCATTAATTTGGTAGCCCCGGCAGGCGAAACCGGTAATACGATGTTTACTTCTTATTACAATAACTATTTACAGTCGATCACTACTGCCCAGCGCAAAGCCTCTGTTTTGGCACACCAGCCACTGTTAGATGATGAGGGGAAATTACAGACCTTTACCTCAGGTGTAAACGGAAAGTACGCCACTTATGCTGATTTAAATTATTTGCCTACAGCTGCTGACAATATAGAGAAATTTGCAAAGTCCGGCTCATTATCTTTAAACAGGGTTTATTTTATAGTAACCGGATCAACAGCCTCGGCAAGTGAGTTAACCATTAACAGTTTAAAACCAGTTATGGATGTAAAATTAATTGGTAGAACAACTTATGGTAAACCTGTAGGCTTCTTTCCGATCAGAATAGATAAGGTAGATATGTATATTCCGGAATTTGAAACCAAGAACAAACTTGGCGTTGGTGGCTATTATTCTGGCCTAACGGTTGATAAAGAATCAGCAGAGGATTTAAGTAAGGCATGGGGAGATGAAACAGAGACATTATTGTCTTATGCTTTGTTATATGCTAAGAATGGGAATTTTGTAACTACAGCTGCAAAAACAGCTAGCTTAAGTACAACCACGACAGCAATGCCATCAAAGCTATCAGTAGCAGAACTAAGGGCATTAGATGAAAAGTTGGATCCAAAAGGATTTAAGGGGATGGTGATGACACCGGATAAGAAATTTTAATAAAAGCTTATAACGAAAATGCCCGCTTAACATATTTAGTTAAGCGGGCATTTTTTATTTGTGGCGGTATTTTACAATAATATTTTACTGCTGATATCTTTGTTAATGGTAATGTAACCCGGATATTTAACAGGTGTATTGCCCAACATAAAGGTTGGCTTTATTTTAATGGTTAATAAACCTAGTTTTTCATCTTTTGAAGATGATCCTTTTTGAGCTGCCTTGATGATATCGTTAAATACATTGCCATTAGATATTAATCCATAAATATTGCTCACCAACTGTACCGGAACAGTAACTGTTTGGCCTTGCGCAATGCTTACATTTTGATTAACAATACCTTGTGCCAAATCGGTATTGTTGACCAGTATTTTATATTCGAACTGGTTTATCGCAGCTAAATTGCTTGATGGATTGGTTATTTCTAAATTTAGATTGGCTTTTAAAGGAATGTCTTTTCTTAATAAACCCAATGCAACCCCAGGCAAGCTGTTTAAACTAAAGCGCTGCTGATCCATTAACGTTTTAACATCTGTACCTGCAATCGATACCTGTTGTACACTTGTAATTTTATAGGTGCAGTCTTCCAGGGCTTTTATCTGCTGTGCCTGCCTGTTTATTCCGCAACCAAAAATGCTTATGGTAAACAGGAAAAGCAATATTTTTTCTTTCATATTATTCATAACGCCAAAATACTAAAACTATTTCAGCTGCAATGTGAGTTAACCAAAATTAACTCAGGGGCCTGGTGTAGCGGTTTCGATATCATCACGTTTATCGTCGGTATCAGTTTTGTTTTCTTCGGAAGGTTTCTCCGTAATATCTGCTGCTTCATCCTGATCATTCAATTTTTCCCATCCTTAACTTCCTCCGTTTTTAATGCAGGCTCACCTGGTTTATCGGTTTCCTTTTCTGTTGAAGGCGTTACGGTTTCTATTTCCAGCTGTACATCATCTGTTGGTTTTGGATGACTGTTGCCTTTAAGTGCTCCTGTTTTATTTTCTTCGTTTTCCATGGTATAATCTGTTTTAATATTTTATAAATAAAATTCAATAGCATTTTGTTTGCTTTTATTAAAAAGCAGTTACTCATTTTTTAACTTTGCAACAAATTATAGTAATATGGCCATTACCCTTAGAAAGATCACTCCAACAGATAATATTGCTACTGCTTCCATGATCAGATCGGTTTTAAAAGAATTTAAAGTAGACAAGCCTGGTACTGTTTATACCGATCCTACAACCGACGATTTGTCAACTCTTTTCGAACATCCTAAATCTGCTTATTGGTTAGCCGAAGAGGATGGAGTTATTATTGGTGGCTGTGGTATTTATCCAACAGCTGGCTTGCCAGAGGGTTGTGTTGAACTCGTTAAATTTTATGCTCTGCCAGCTTCGCGCGGTAAAGGTATCGGTAAAATGCTAATGGAAAAAAGTATAGCATCTGCTCAGCAATTTGGTTATAATGAAATTTACCTGGAGTCTTTTCCGGAACTTGCCAAAGCCATTACCATTTACGAAAAGGCTGGATTTAAAAAACTCGCAGGTCCGCTGGGCAATTCTGGTCATTATGCCTGTAATATTTGGATGCTATTGGTTTTATAGCTCGTTTAATTGTTGAAACGGATTAATCGGCTAACTGTAGAAATCCAGCTTAGTTAACCGATTTTATCTTGCCCTCATTTTTTAATTTTTGCCAACCCTGTTTTCTTCATCGCTTGTTCCGGTTTGTCTTTTACGCGCAGTTTTGATTTTCATGTTCCCGAATTTATAGGTGAAACTTAAGTTTATCCTGCGGCTTTCCCATTCGTTCTGCCAATAGGTTTTAATATTATTGTACTCCAGGTTGGCCCTAAATTTACTCGTATTAAAAACGTCGTTTACTTTTAAGGCTAATGTGGCATTTTTGTTCCAGAATAATTTTTTAGCACCGATATTGAGCTGGTAACTGCCTAAACTTCGGAAAAGGCCGGAAACAGAAGGGGAATCGTAAAAAGCATAAGCCGATAAGCTATAGTTTTTAGGTAAGGTGATGGTGTTATCTGACATTATAGACCAGTTCCAGGAGAAAGCATCATAACCATTGCCCTGTACAGCTGATTCGGTGCGGTTAAATCCAGCCGAAACTTCAGTACTGTTGTTCCACCATTTGGTTACATCAAAAGGACTTCCGGTTGCCATGTAAAAGTTGGTGGTACGGTTAAAGTTTTCTGGTCGGGAGATACTTTCTTTGGTCGCATCATTTTGATAAACTACTTCCCATATCGAGCCATTGTTAACCGAATAACTCAACGTTAATATCCTGAAATTTTTAAATGAGTAGTTAAATTCAAAGCTATTGGCGTAAGAGGGCTGTAAAAACGGGTTCCCCTGCAAGGCGGTGTAAGGGTCGCTATAAAAAGTAAAGGGATTTAAACTGCTGTACGATGGGCGATTAATACTTTTGCGGTAGGCAGCCGTAATCAGGTTGTTCGAATCGAGTTTTAAGGAAATAAAGAGTGTTGGAAAAAGCTTCCAGTATTTTCTGTCGATCAGCGTATTCGTTCCCGATGAACTGCCATTGCCCAAAGTCTGCTCCGCACGTAAACCCGCTTTGATCTGTAAATTTTTAAAGCTTTGATCTAATGAAAGATAACCTGCATTAATGTTTTCATTGTATAAAAATAGATTTGTCCTTCCTGGATCGGTGATCCAGCCAGCGGTTTTCAGCGAATCGAAACGCACATCGCTCAGCGATTTTACCCAACTACTTTTCCAGCCGGTTTCCATTTTTAGGATTTTGTTAAAATTCAGGGTATAATCAGCTTTGATAGAATAAATGGATACCTTGCCCATACCATTATTACGCAGATCGATTGGATTGCCAATGAGCTGGTCGTTTGCATCAAGGTAATTGTTGGTGAAAGTTTCGTTTCGGCTGTTATCGTAATGCACATAATCGGCATCAAATCCCAGCTCGCCTCCCAATGTATCGGTTTTTAAACGGTAATTTAAATTAATGGCGTGGTTTTTCTCTGTATTGCTTTGAGGGTTAAACATACTTGTGCCACCTATTTTTGCCCCTGCAGCATTGTAGTTTATAGAATTACTATTTACCTTGGTTTCTTCCGGAGCGGTATAACCTTTTACCATAATGCCCAGGGTATTTTTATCATCAATAAAATAATCTGCACCTGTTGAATAATTTAAGCTATTCGTAACCGGGTGCCAAAAGTTAAGCTGGTTATATTGTTCTTCCTCTATGGTTCTGTTTAAAGTTAACCTGTTGTATGAGTTATAGTGTCCGGCGTCTAAACGCAGATAAGTACTCACTTTACCGATATTGTAATTCAGGTTGGTGCCTGCATAAACTTTTTCATAACGACCGTAACCACCACCCATATTCATGTTTCCGTTAAATCCCTGCATTTTATTTCTTTTGAGTTTGATGTTGATGATCCCTGCCGTGCCTGCCGCATCAAAAGAAGAAGGTGGATTGGAAATCAACTCTATTTTACTTAATACAGATCCGGGTAGCGATTTTAAATAAGTGGTTAATTCCAAACCCGTCATGTAACTCATTTTACCATCAATCATCACATTGATTCCTTTTTTCCTTTCAGTACAATGTTATCATCCTTATCCAGTTTTACACCTGGCGACCTACTGATTACTTCTAATGCATTATCACCTGCGGTATTCATCTGTTCTACGTTTACAATTACCCGGTCTGCTTTTTGATTAATTACGGGCATTTTTGATATAATGTTTACATCTTTCAGATTTTGAGTGTGCTCTGCCAGTGTAATTGATGGAACCTTAACAGCTATATCTTTCACTTCAAATGGTGCGGATTGGTTTTTTCCATAACCCATCATTAAGGCTTTAATTAAATACCTGCCAGATTTTACGTTACTAAATTCATACAAACCCTGTTGGTTAGAGGCCTGTAATGCCACCGAAGCAGAATCTGGTAGGTGGATCAGGGCTACAGAAGCATAATCAAGTGCTTGATTGTTTTTATTGGTAACTGTTCCTGATATTTTGATATTTTGGGCAAAAACGGTTTTAATGCTAAAAAGGAAGAAGAAAATAAGGATGGTTTTAAGTAAGCGGTTCATTTTATGTTTGTTTAATATTGACGATTCAAAGATGAAGAGCTTGCGGCAGGCTAAAAATTATATAATCCCAACCCTTTAAAATATTATCCCAATCCATTTTTATACAATAAAAGGTGTTCATACTTAAATTGTACAGGTTAGGATAATTATTTGCATGTTTGGAATAAGAAAATAGGCGGTTAAAAAAGCTTTGTATAGTTTTAGGCCATGAAAACAATAAAAATCATTTCCATTCACATACTTTGCTGGTTACTTGTATTGGGCTATTTTTATGGTGGCTATTTAATTGATGGTACAACTTTTAGCAAGGCTGCTTTAAGTATCTCTATGAATTTTATTCAATTGATAGAGTTCTACATCTGTTACTTATGGGTATATCCAAGATTTTTGAAAAAAAATAAAGTACCTCAGTTAATCGGAGGGATTTTGTTTACCATTGGGGTATTTATTGCACTTAGGTATTTAATAGAAGAAGTACTTTATTTAAAATGGCTTGGTTTTCACAACTATAACGATGGTATAGCTGCCTGGGATTACATTTCGGATAATATTTATTGGAGCATTGGTTTTATTGTTACACCGGCTGCAGTTTATGGTATCGAACAGAGCTTCAAGTCAGAACAGGTTAACCGAAAACTGAAGGAAGAAGTGGTTAAAGCGGAACTTTCATTTTTGAAATCGCAGATCAATCCGCACTTTCTGTACAATACCTTGAATTATGTTTATTCCCTGGCTATTCCTGTTTCCGATCAACTGGCCAATGCCATTTTGCGTTTATCAGATCTGATGCGTTATACATTGAACGATAGTCCGGATGGTAAAGTAAGTTTAAGCAAGGAAGTGGAGTATTTAGAGAGTTATGTAGCGCTTTTTAAAATGCGTTTTGAACCAAAGTTTTATGTCGATTTTATAACAGACGGAATTGCTGATCAAAAAATAGCTTCGCTTATATTAATCCCTTTTGTTGAAAATGCTTTTAAACATGGTGTGGTAAATGATGAAGCCCAGCCCGTGCGTATTAAGCTGAAAGTGCAGAACAAACGATTAAGTTTCGAAGTAAGCAATAAGATCAGTCACGCACAAAAGGACCACTCAAGCGGTGTAGGTATGGTAAATATTCACCGTAGGTTAGATTTGATCTATCCCGAAAAACATGAGTTATTGATTTCTAACAACGGCAATACCTATAAAAGTACTTTGATCTTAAATCTCTGATCGATAATTTGAACAGTTAAAAAACATGTTGACAATATTTACGCTAAATGCCATATACTAACCCCTAACCCCCTAATTCCACTATGATCCGTTGCCTTGCTGTTGATGATGAATCTTATGCTTCAGATATTATTGCTGTTTTTATCAATAAAACCCCTTTTTTAGAATTGGTTGGGACCACTACAAATGCTTTTGAAGCCCTTAATCTGGTGCAGGAAGGTAAGGTAGACCTTGTTTTTTTGGATATACAGATGCCTGAATTAACCGGGATCCAGTTCTTGAAGATCTGTGGAGGTAAATGTAAAGTAATCTTAACCACGGCCTATTCTGAATACGCTTTAGAAGGCTTTGATCTTGATGTGGTAGATTATTTGCTTAAACCGATCTCCTATGAGCGTTTTTATAAAGCAGCTACGAAAGCGCGACAGATTTTAATGCCAGTAGCGCCTGTTCGGCAGGAAGTTGTTATACAACAAACCGCACAAGGAAACGATTTTATTTTCATCAAGGGTGATACCAAAAACAAATTTATCAAGGTTAATTACGAAGATATCCTGTACATAGAGGGGTTGAAAAATTATGTTTCAGTGTATACTGCTACCCAAAGGATTGTAACCTATCAGGCATTGCGTGAGCTGGAAATCGAACTACCTCAGCCACCTTTTTACCGTATCCATAAATCGTATATTATCTCTATCGAAAAAATCAAGATGATAGATGGGAATACCGTTTATATCAACGATCAGGCTATTCCCATTGGCGAAACCTATAAAGAAGAATTTTTAAAGTGGTGAGGGAGGGTAAAAAGAATGGTTAATTGAGGAAGAATTAAATATTGTTAGATTGTTCAATTGTTGGGGTTCATCTTTCAATTAACCAGTTTCAACAATTAACGGATTAACCATTCTCAGCAGTTGTCAGTTAGCCATTTGAAGATAACAATTTTGTAATTACCATGGGGGCATTTAACCAGTTCGATAATTAACTAATAACCATTCTCAACAGTTTTCAGTTGGCAATTTGCAGTTAACAATTTAGCAATGCAAGAATTAAACAATCCAGTTAGCAATTCTACTTACAATTAACCATTTTCAACAATTAACCGATTAACCTTACAGTGTGTGCATAAATTCTCCCCAATATTTCTCCTGATTTTTTTAAGTTTGCTGCGTAAAGATTAAATCAAACATTACCATGCAAGAAACCAATTCGCTAAACCAGGTAGCGGAATTTCACACTACCTTTAAACATCCTATACTTGAAAATCCGGTTATTCCATCAAAACAGAGAGCTAATCTGCGTATTTCGCTTTTGGCTGAAGAATTAAAAGAATTACAGGAAGCAGTAGAAAATGATGATCTGGTAGAAGTGGCCGATGCCCTTTGCGATCTGCAGTATGTGTTGGCCGGAGCCATTCACGAGTTTGGTCTAGGTGGAAAATTTAAAACTTTATTTGATGAGGTTCACCGCTCTAACATGAGTAAAGCCTGTAAAACAGTAGAAGAAGCTGAACAAACGATTCAGTTTTATTTAGACAAGGATCAAACTGAATCTTATTATAAAGAAATTGACGGATTGTTTTTGGTGTTCAGGAAATCTGACGATAAAACTTTAAAATCGATCAATTATTCTCCTGCAGATTTAAAATCGCATTTGGTTTAACCCGTAAATAAGCTCGAATTGAAAAGACTAAAACAAATTGCAAACGAGCTGAAATTAACGCAGGCAAATCCTGATGCAGCTTTAATGCGTGAGTTTATTTTTTACTCCCCAAAAATGCCATTGCGCCTGCATCAGGAACAGCTTATTGCCACTTCAAAACAATTTAGCCTTCAGGTTTTTGATACCTATTTTACCAATGCCAACGTAACCTTTAACTGTTTTAGCTGGGGAAATGGAAAAAGAAAAGTGTTGCTTACGCATGGATGGGCCTCAAAAGCTTTAGATTTTTATGAGCTGATTATTGAACTCCAGAAAATAGAAGACCTGGAGATTATTGCTTTTGATGCGCCTGGTAACGGAAGTTCAATCTCCGAATTTTCTAACCTGATGTTATATGCCGATTCGGTAAAGTCTATTGCATTAAACTACGTACAGCCAGATATATTAATTGGACATTCGCTAGGCGGAATGGCTAATGTAATTGCGTTGCAAGAATTAGGAGTAACTCCCGATCTGCTCATCAGCATTGCTCCATTAATCCGGCTCAAAGAAAACTTCGAACAGAGCCTTGATTCAGTAAGCATCGGAGCAAAAGATCAGGATATATTTTTCGCGAATTTTGCAAAAGAGTTCCCCGTTTCTGCTGGCCACTTTAACCTGACTGAACTTTATCAGTTAAGTCCGGATTTAGATCATTTTCTGGCTTATGATCCCGCCGATCATATTTCACCTTTCCCATTTCTGAAAGACTTTTTAGATAAAAATCCTGCCATCAGTTCAAAATCTTTTGAAGATGTGGGGCATTATAAAATCCTGAAATCTGCTGATGTTATTGAAGATATTGTGAGGAGGATTTCCTTATAAAAACCGTCATCTCAACTGGAACGCAGTGAAATGGAGAGATCTGTCTTGATAGATCTCTCGACTATGTTACTCTCCGCTCAAGATGACGACTTTTTTCGCGCAAATATCCAACCCCTCTCCTGACTTATCTAATTCCATCATCCATTATACATCTTCCATCCACCATATTATTTCTCATCCATAACAGTGCATAACAGTTAAAGTTACTGCAAATTCTATTTTAGGGCAACCAAATATTAAATTAGAGCATGCAAGCAATTTTAGGTGTAATTTTTCATTTCTTCGGTGGTTTCGCCTCCGGAAGTTTTTATATTCCGTACAAAAAAGTTAAAGGCTGGGCCTGGGAAAGTTACTGGATCGTTGGGGGAATCTTCTCCTGGCTAATCGTTCCGCCACTTGCTGCATTTTTAACCATCCCTAATTTTACAACAATTATCACCAGTACCAATGGTAGTATTTTATGGTTGACCTATTTTTTTGGCGTGCTTTGGGGCATTGGAGGCTTAACCTATGGTCTAGGCGTTCGTTATCTGGGTGTATCATTAGGAAGTAGTATCATTTTAGGTCTTTGTATGGTTCTAGGTTCAATCCTTCCATCCATTTACTTCGATTTTTTCCCGCAGGCAGGTAAAGATACTTTTACTATGTTTTTGCATACCGATTGGGGACGTATGGTATTACTGGGGCTTTTGGTGTGTGTGGTTGGAATTATTATCTGCGGTAAAGCAGGTATGATGAAAGAAAAGGAAATGAAATCTGGTATTACCGATCCGCATGGCATGGAGGTGAAAACCGAATATAAATTCGGTCTTGGTTTATTCGTAGGCATTGTTTCAGGTGTTTTAAGTGCCTGTTTCAATTTCGGTATTGAAGCCGGAAAACCAATGGCCGAGGCTGCAAACACCATCTGGAAAGCAGCAAATCCTGCTGAAACCGGTAATTTTTTGTTTCAGAATAATGTTACTTATGTAATTGTACTTTGGGGAGGTTTAACCACCAATTTTATATGGTGTATGGTGCTGAATGCCCGAAACAAAACATTTGGCGACTATACAAATTCAAAAACGCCGCTGTTAAAAAACTATATTTTTTCTGCACTGGCAGGTACCACCTGGTTTTTACAGTTCTTTTTCTATGGAATGGGCGAGAGCAAAATGGGTAACGGTGCCAGTTCGTGGATCTTGCACATGGCTTTTATCATTTTGATCGCCAACGTATGGGGACTCGTGTTGAAAGAATGGAAAGGGGTATCCAAAAAGACCTTGTTTACTGTTTTGGCGGGTATTTTAACCATCATTGTTTCGGTACTCATTGTTGGTTATGGTAATTCAATAAAAGGTTAATAAATAAAAATTTAAATAGAATATAAGAATGTCAATCAATACGAAAAGTTATAAGCACGTAAGCTATCTATGGGATGAAGAGGAAGCCGCAAAACTGGCTGGAGATGAAGTTGCCCTCTTAATTTATCGCTCTAATTTATTGGGGGCTGATTTACGCTTAACCAATTATGGTGGGGGAAATACCTCGTGTAAAGTATTGGAAAAAGATCCGCTTACCGGTCTGAAAACCGAAGTAATGTGGGTAAAAGGTTCAGGTGGCGATTTAGGTACTTTAAAGAAAAGTGGTCTTGCAGCATTATATGTTGATCGTTTGCGAAGTCTGAAAAATATTTATCGGGGAGTAGAACATGAGGATGAAATGGTTGAACTGTTTAATCACTGTATTTTCGATTTAAGCTCTAAAGCACCCTCAATTGATACGCCTTTGCATGGTTTCCTGCCATTTGCGCATATCGATCACTTGCACCCTGATGCGGCCATTGCCATCGCTGCGGCTAAAGACGGTAAAAAAATTACGGAAGAATTATTCGGAGGAACCATTGGCTGGGTGGAATGGAAAAAACCGGGTTTCGAACTGGGACTACAACTAAAACAGTGTTTAGATGAAAATCCGGGCATTCGGGGCATCATGTTAGGCTCACATGGTTTATTTACCTGGGGAGATACCGCTTACGAAAGTTACCTGAATACTTTAGAAGTAATCGAAATCTGCTCTGACTACCTGAGCCAAAATTATGGTAAAAAAGGTCCGGTTTTTGGTGGACAAAAGATTGAAAGTGCAGCAGCAGATCAGCGTAAAAAACAAGCGGCTGCTTTAGCGCCTGTTTTACGTGGTTTGTGCTCTTCCAAACAACAGATGATCGGTCATTTTACTGATGACAGTCGTGTATTGGAATTTATCAATTCTAACGATCTCGATCGCCTTGCGCCAATGGGAACCAGTTGTCCCGATCATTTTTTAAGAACTAAAATCAGTCCGCTTGTTTTATCATTAGCAAGCGATGCCGATTTATCAGATGTTAAAGCACTAAAAGAACAATTAAAACCTGCTTTCGAAGCTTATAGGGAGATGTACACGGCTTATTATGAAGCTTGTAAACATCCAAACAGTCCCGCAATCCGCAATACCAACCCTGTGGTGATTTTGTACCCTGGCATCGGTATGTTTACTTTCTCTAAAGATAAACAAACAGCGAGGGTTGCTGCAGAATTCTACATCAATGCTATTAATGTAATGAAAGGCGCCGAAGCGGTTTCTGAATATACTTCATTACCACATCAGGAAGCTTTTAATATCGAATATTGGTTGTTGGAAGAGGCAAAATTACAGCGTATGCCAAAACCAAAACCTTTAACAGGTAAAATTGCCCTGATTACAGGCAGTGCCGGTGGAATTGGTAAGGCGATTGCTAAAAAGTTTGTTGCCGAAGGTGGTGTGGTGATCTTAAATGATATGAATGCTGAGCGTTTGGAAGAAGCAGGTAAAGAATTTGCGAGCCTTTATGGTAAAGATTCTTATAGTACCGCAATTTTGAATGTGACCAGTGAAGCAGATATTAAAGCCGCTTTTGATTCGGCAGCGCTGGCTTTTGGCGGTGTAGATATCGTGGTAAACAACGCAGGTTTATCAATCTCTAAAACCATTGCCGACCATACCGAAAAGGATTGGGACTTGTTATATGATGTTTTGGTAAAAGGCCAGTTTTTTATTACCCAGGCTGCAACAAATACGATGCAAAAGCAGGATATTGGTGGAGATATCATTAATATTGTAAGTAAGAATGCTTTGGTAAGCGGACCAAATAATGCCGGTTATGGCAGTGCGAAAGCTGCACAGTTACATTTGAGCAGATTAAATGCTGCTGAACTCGGAGCAGATAATATCCGTGTAAATGTGGTTAACCCTGATGCTGTAATCAGCGATAGCAATATCTGGGCTGGCGGTTGGGCCGAAGGCCGTTGCAAAAGCTTATGGCATTACTGTTGCAGAGTTGCCCGCTTATTACGCAAAACGTACTTTGTTAAACCAGATTATATTACCAGATGATATTGCCAATGCCTGTTTCGCCTTTGTGGGAGGCTTGTTGCACAAATCAACCGGGAATGTTTTAAATGTTGATGGCGGAGTAGCCATGGCATTTGTAAGATAATACAAGCATATATTCTCGGCCTGTGTCCCCACAGAACGAAACGGATAAACAAATTAGTGGTCTGTCGGGGGAGATAGCACGGTAATAAGAGTAGAACGTATTAAATAAATTTAACCACAGATAAAAAGGATACACACGGATACAAATCTGTGTGTATCTGTGTAAATCTGTGGCTAAAAATAGTTGTCTTTGGAGACACAGAACACGGCGATAAGACAAAATTGAAAATTCAGTTTTTTCAGTTTTTAACCGATCTGTGCAAAGCATAGACCGAAAAGATTTTAATTTTTTTATAATCGTCCTCGTTTGAAACGAGGATGAGCGAGAACGGCGATTGTATCGCCACAACGATTAGCAATAAAAACCAAATATCCTCATGAATATCGATCAGAACCAAATAGAAAAACATAACGACTCCCTTTTAACTTCACATCAACGCAAACTTGCTTTTTTGAAAGAAGATTGGTCACACGCTGATCTCGAAAGCGTAATCCAAAAATTGGTCGATTTTCAAATTGCCATTCCAAGCTGGGCATTGGGTACTGGTGGAACACGTTTTGGCCGTTTTGCCATTACCGGTGGTGAGCCACGTAACATTGAAGAAAAAATTGAAGATGTAGGCTTACTTCATGCCCTTAATGGTGCAAGTGGCGCCATTTCGCTACACATTCCGTGGGATATCCCTCAAAATGCAGAAGCGTTAAAATCCTTAGCATCTGGCTATGGTTTAAAGTTCGATGCCATGAACTCCAATACCTTTCAGGATCAGAGAGGATCAGCACATAGCTATAAATTCGGTTCGCTTCAAAATGTGAATAAAGACATCCGCAAACAGGCAATTGAACATAATATTGAGGTAATTAAACACGGTATTGCATTGGGATCTGATGCGCTAACTGTTTGGCTTGCCGATGGTTCTTGTTTTCCTGGTCAGCTTAATTTTCGTAAAGCATTCGAAAATACTTTAGAAAGCCTTCAGGAAATCTATTCAGCCTTGCCGGAAGATTGGAAAATGTTTGTGGAGTATAAAGCCTTCGAGCCTAACTTTTATTCAACAACAGTTGGCGATTGGGGTCAATCACTGTTATACGCCAGTAAACTGGGTAAAAAAGCCTATACCTTGGTGGATTTAGGTCATCATTTGCCAAATGCTAACATTGAGCAAATTGTGGCTTTATTGTTAATGGAAGGGAAATTGGGTGGTTTCCACTTCAACGATTCTAAATACGGCGATGATGATTTAACTGCCGGAAGTATTAAACCTTATCAATTGTTCCTGATCTTTAACGAACTGGTAGAAGGTATGGATGCAAAAGGCATGAACCATACAAAAGATTTAGGATGGATGATCGATGCTTCTCACAATGTGAAAGATCCTTTAGAGGATTTATTACAGTCAGTGGAAGCCATTATGATTGCCTATGCACAAGCCTTATTAGTTGATAGAAAAGCATTAAACGAAGCGCAGAACAACAACGACGTAGCCAAAGCACAGGAAATTTTGCAGCATACTTTCCGTAGCGATTTAAGGGCTTTAGTAGCCGAAGCCAGATTAAGAGCTGGAGCAGCTTTATCACCGATTGTACTTTACCGTGGTTTAGAAGTTAGAAATCAATTAGTTAATCACCGCGGAAATACTGTTGCCACAGGTTTGTAAGTAGAGAATAAAATGACTAAACCTGTAATCGCCATATTTGATGTTGGGAAAACAAATAAAAAACTGTTCTTGATCGACGAAAGCTATAGTATTGTTTACGAGCGGTCAGCACGTTTTGTAGAAACTGTTGATGAGGACGGCGAACCGTGCGAAAATCTCGAAAGCCTGCGTTTATCCGTTTACGATTCCCTGCATCAGGTTTTGCAGTTAAAAGAGTTCGATGTTAAGGCCATAAACTTTTCTACTTATGGGGCTAGTTTTGTTTATCTTGATAAAAACGGCGATCCCCTGACACCACTTTATAACTATTTAAAAGAGTATCCTGAAGCGCTTAAAAATGCCTTTTATGCAAAGTACGGTGGCGAGGAGAAGATTTCATTAGAAACGGCCTCACCAATTTTAGGCAGCTTAAATTCAGGGATGCAAGTGTACCGCATGAAAAATGAAAAGCCCGAAATATTTAAAAAAGTAAAGTGGGCGTTACATCTGCCTCAATATTTAAGCTATCTGATTACGGGTAAGGCTGTGGCAGATATTACCAGCATTGGTTGTCATACCCAACTCTGGGATTTCAATAAAAACCAGTACCATAACTGGGTATCGGCAGAAAAGCTCGACGATAAGTTTGGAACCTTTACTCCGGGCGATTCCAGCCTGAAAATCAATTTTGAAGGTAAAAGTATTCAGGTTGGAGTAGGTCTTCACGATAGCTCCGCAGCGCTGATTCCTTACCTGGCTAATTTTAACACACCATTTGTGCTCATTTCAACCGGAACCTGGTGTATCAGTTTAAATCCTTTTAACCAGGAAGCTTTAACAGCCGAAGAACTTAAACAGGATTGTCTGTGTTACATGCACTTTAAAGGGAAGGCGGTTAAGGCTTCGCGTGTTTTTGCAGGTTATGAGCATGAGGTACAGCTTAAACGGATCGCCGAACATTTCAATCGCGCGGCCTATCTATTTAAACATTTGAAGTTTAACCCCTCCATGATTTTGAAACTGGCTAATAAAATCCCTGAAAACCAACAGGAACAACAAGGTTTTTCGGCAAGTTCTGCATTTCAAGCGCGTGATCTGAGCCTCTTCCAAACCGCGGAGGAAGCCTATCATCAATTGATTTTTGACCTGATTAAACAACAGATTTATTCGTTAAAGTTAATTTTAAATGCAGGTGTGAAAAGGATTTTTGTAGATGGTGGTTTCGGTAAAAATGCAATTTATATGCATCTGTTGGCTATTTCTATTCCAGATATAGAGGTTTATGCTTCCTCAGTTTCGCAAGCTACGGCAATTGGTACGGCGTTGGCAATAAATGACGCCTGGAACGAAAATCCTGCACCAACAGATATGATCCAGTTAAAATACTATTCTGCCATACAACGCACCATAGATTTTTAGGGATTTCCGTATATTAGAATTTCCTACATCAATATAGTCAATTTGAAACCAGAAGATTTAATCCCGTATCTTAACGTCGACGAGTATTCATCGACGCCAAAATACAAGCAGTTAACGAATGCTATTTTGGCGGCTATTGAAAGTGGTAAACTTCTGAAAAATAGTTTGTTGCCTTCGATAAATGAGTTGAGTTTTAGTCTGGAGATGTCGAGAGATACCGCCGAAAAAGGTTACCGTAATCTCCGGAAATTAGGGGTGGTTGATTCTGTGCCTGGCAAGGGTTATTTTATTATCAATACCGATTTTTCACGGAAACTGAAGGTTTGTTTGCTTTTTAATAAACTCAGTACACACAAAAAGATCATTTACGATTCCTTCACAAAAACCTTAGGAGAACGTGCTGCGATTGATTTTTATATCTACAACAACGATTTCGCCCTGTTTAAAAAAATGATTGTGGCCAAACGCGGCGATTATTCGCACTTTGTAATTATTCCACATTTTTTAGAAGGAGGTGAAAATGCGCACGAAATTATCAATACCATCCCAAAAGAACAACTGGTTATACTTGATAAACTTTTACCTGGGGTAACCGGCGATTATGCTGCGGCCTACGAAAACTTTGCACAGGATATTTACGCAGCTTTAGAACAGGCATTAGACCGCCTTTCGCATTATCGAACCTTGAAAATTATCTTTCCAAAAAACAGTTATTTCCCGCACGAAATACTCACAGGCTTTTACAGGTTCTGCCAGCAATATGCTTTTGATCATAAGGTAATCCACAACATTAAAGACGAGGAAATTAATCCTGGGGAGGTATACATTAACCTGATGGAAGATGACCTGGTAACACTGATTGAACGCTTAATTGCCCAGAAACTTAAAATCGGGAAGGATGTTGGCGTAATTTCTTATAACGAAACGCCTTTAAAAAGAATTATTTTGGATGGGATTACCACCATTTCAACTGATTTTAGCGAACTGGGCGCTCAAGCTGCTGAATTTATCCTTAACGGAAAAACTGAAAAGGTAGCCGTGCCTTTTTATTTGAACCTGCGTAAATCGCTTTAAGTTAGGTTATTCTCAACTTGCTACGCACTAGATTTAGTTAATAGGTTTACTCAGTAAACGCATTCTTTAATGTAGCTAAATATTTTGAATTTGTTATCTAATTAGCTAACTTTGAGTTGACCTAAATCTGGTTAATGAACGAGGAATTTATCAGGGACATTTTTTACTTTGAAGAGTATTTTGGATTTTTATGGGTAGCTTAAGCCCAACGTAAAGAAGAAATTCAATTGGACTTTACAATTAATCGCTACACTTGAAAAAGTTCCTGAAAAATATTTTAAGCACATCACAGGTTCAACAGGACTTTTTGAAATTAGGGTCGAAGTTGGTTCAGATATTTTTCGGGTATTTAGTTTCTTCGATAAGGGAAAACTGATCATCCTGGTAAATGGTTTTCAAAAGAAAACTCAAAAAACACCTAAAAATGAAATTGAACTGGCTGAGAAACTTAAAAAGAAATATTTCGATGGAAAAGACAAAAAATAAATTGACATTATTTGCTGATCATTTGGACAGCGAATACGGCAAACGTGGGACTGAAGAAAGAGAAATCTACGAACAAGAGTTTGAGAGTTTTAAGCTAGGAGCCATGCTTCAGGAACTTCGGAAAGAAAAGGGATTGACGCAAGAGCAGCTTGCAGAAAAATGTGGTACTACAAAAACCTACATTTCAAGAATTGAAAATAATGCAAGTGATATTAGACTTTCGACTTTAATGAGGATTATTAAAGTTGGACTTGGGGACATTTGAACTTAAACGTGAGTTTATAAAAAGCAATATTATCTTATTTAGTTTAAATGAGTGATCAGGTAACCGCGCATCCAGTATCAGAACAAAATCCTTACGATTATATCTTAAAGGATTTTAACCTGAAAAATCTGAGCCAGATTGTTATCCTCAAACATTTAAACGGATTGATTCATACTGATGTTAAAGGCTTTTATCAGCTTGTTCCAGAGCAGATTGAAATCGATTTTGCAGCTTTTAGCGATGAAGCCTCCGGATTACCTTTTCCAATTGTTCAGGTTCAGCAGTACCCAAACTCGGTAAAACTTTCTTGCCGGTGCAGTACACCAAAATATAAACTATGTGAACATCAGGCGAGGGTTTTATACAACATCCTTCAGCGTCAGGATCTGCTCATTTTTTCGACAGTAACCAGCGGAAACAAAAAGCTGGCCAAAATTGCAATCGATTATGGATTGGAGAAAGAGGATAATCTCGATCTTCTGTTTAATCTCCGCTACGAGAATGACCAGGTAACCATCCGGCCAAAAATGGATGCCCTCCAGCCATTTAACAAAGAAACACAGCAAAATTTACAGGAACTTTTACTGCCGGCAAGTAAACCTAAAATAAAAGCGCCTGTCAAAAACAACCCGGGTAAAATGATCCTGGTTTTTGGGCAACATCGCTATTACAACAATTTAACGGTAGAATTATTTGAAGCCCAAACTACTAAGAATGGAAAGGTTAAAAATCCTTTAAAAGGAATTAATCCGGCTGATTTGCTCTTTAAAACAAATGATAACGATGAGGTAAAGTTTTATAGCGGTATTACCACTTTTCAGCAGAATTACAATAATGATCAAAGCGAGGTGGAAATTGAAGCCTTAAAAGCGATCGTGAAAAATCCTCAACAGATTCCTTTTTACCTGCAGGATAGTAAGCAGTCTGTGGCTATTCAAGCCTCCACCATTATCGCAGTTAATGCACATTTACTGGAAGTAGATTTACATCTTTCGGTAAACCAGCGTGATGATTATTATGAAATTACAGGGCGGCTGATCATCGAAGGGAAATCATGCGAACTGGATAACCTGGTATTGGTACACCAGTATTTTGTTAAACTTAACAATCAACTCTATCTAATTGGCAGGCTGGATTTTCTACGCGTAATTGGTTTTTTCAAAAAGCAGAGCAACAAGTTAATTCTGCACAAAACCAAATATCCGGAATTTCAAAAAGTTATTCTGGTGCCTTTAGAAGGAAGTATCCATGTTGATTATTCTTATTTAAAACCTGCCACAAAAAGCCAGATCGAAGAAAAGGGTTTCGATCTTGAAAACGAACAGTTAATCTACCTGTCAGAATCTGAAGATTACATTCTTCTTACACCGGTAATGCGTTATGGAAACCTGGAAATTCCTGTGCTGTCTAAAAGAAAATCCAGGCGCAGGATAAACTGGGTAATCTCTTTACCTTGCATCGTGATGAAGATGCCGAACTGCAGTTTATCGGGAACGTTTTGAAACAGCACCCTTATTTCTATGATCAGGAAACCAACGATTCTTTTTATCTGCACCGCAAAAGGTTTCTGGAAGAAGCCTGGTTCCTTGATGCTTTTGAAGTATGGCGAAATAAAGGAATTCATATTTTAGGATTCAACCAGCTCAAAAACAACAAATTGAGCGAATTTCAGGCAAAAATCAATATCGAGGTATTGAGTGGGACGGATTGGTTTGAAACCAAAGTAAAGGTAAAGTTTGGTAAACAACAGGTTGCGTTAAAACATCTCCATAAATCGATCAGGAACAAAAGTAAGTTTGTAATGCTTGATGATGGAACCCAGGGCATACTGCCAGATGAGTGGATCGAAAAATTTGCAGCTTATTTTAGTGCTGGCGAAGTAACCGAAGATGCCATTCTTACGCCTAAAATTAAGTTTGCTTCTATAAACGAGCTTTATGAAGATGCTTTGCTGGATGGTGATGTAAAAAACGAATTAAAACTGTACAGACAGAAATTTGAAGGTACCGAATCGATTCAAGAGGTAGCGGTGCCAAAAGGTTTAACCGCAACTTTACGCCATTACCAGAAAGATGGCTTAAACTGGCTCAACTTTTTAGATGATTTTAATTTTGGTTGTTGTTTAGCCGATGATATGGGATTGGGTAAAACCATTCAGGTTTTGGCTTTCATTTTATCACAGCGCGAAAAAGTAAAGCATAATACAAATCTGGTGGTGGTTCCGGCTTCGTTAATATTTAACTGGAAGGCTGAAGTAGAGAAGTTTGCACCATCCATAAAAGTAAAAACCATTTATGCTGGCGAAAGGACCAAAACAACTGATACTTTCGATGATTACGAAATCATTTTAACCTCTTACGGGACATTACTTTCTGATATCCGTTTCCTGAAAGATTATCGCTTTAACTATATCTTTTTAGATGAATCGCAACTGATTAAAAATCCGGAATCGCAACGTTATAAAGCAGTCCGGATGCTGCAGTCGCGAAATAAAGTAACCATGACGGGAACGCCGATTGAGAATAATACCTTTGATTTATATGGTCAGCTATCATTTGCCTGTCCGGGTTTGTTTGGCAGTAAACAGCAGTTTGCCGATTTATATTCAACCCCAATTGATCAGTTTAAAGACAGTAGAAGGGCAGAAGAACTCCAGAAGAAGATAAGGCCGTTTATTCTCCGCAGAACCAAGGAACAGGTAGCGAAAGAACTTCCCGATAAAACAGAAATAATATTGTATTGTGAAATGGGAGCTGAACAGCGCGAAGTATACGAAGCGAACAAAAAGGAAATTCAGGATTTTATTTTGGGTAAACAGGAGGATGAGCTGCCTAAAAGTTCGATGCATGTACTGAAAAGTATTACCACCTTAAGGCAGATCTGCAATTCGGCTGCCTTACTCGCTGATGGAAAATCTTATCTGCAGGCTTCTTCAAAAATTGATGTGTTGATGGAGCAGATTGAAAGCAAGGCCGGAAAACATAAAATTCTTGTTTTTTCTCAATTTGTTACCATGCTCGATCTGATTAAAAAGCAATTGGAAAGCAAGGGAATCAGGTATGAATACCTCACCGGACAAACACGCAAAAGAGCTGAAGCGGTTGCCTCATTTCAGGAGAATGCCGATATTCCGGTTTTTCTGATCAGTTTAAAAGCCGGGGGTACCGGATTGAATTTAACCGAAGCTGATTATGTTTACCTGGTGGACCCATGGTGGAACCCCGCAGTGGAGAACCAGGCAATTGACCGCGCTTACCGGATCGGGCAGCATAAAAATGTGATGGCTGTACGGCTAATCTGTCCTGACACGATTGAAGAAAAAATTATGAAACTTCAGGCGACCAAAAAAGATCTGGTCAAAGATCTGATCCAGACAGAAGGTAGTTTGTTTAAAAACTTGACTAAGAAAGAGTTATTAGGGTTGTTGAGCTAAATTCCCCGTGTTGTAAACAAATAGATCCGCCTGGATTTAAAAATCGGTCGTCATTCCCACGTAGGTGGGAATCTTAAAGCCATTGTATTACGATTCCCAATCAAGTTGGGAATGACGCTTCGACTCTCAGTTGAGGCGAACATTTAAATCCCCACCTCAAACGCATAACCCAAAAATTCAGGTACATTCAAACTTTCTACAATTTTCCAATCCTTCTTTTCTGCAATAAAATTGGGTTCAGTAAGGCCCGTAGATTTAGCCGCATTAGTGTAAAATTCCATTTTTGCAGGATGGCTTGGCGAGCAGGCATTATACGTTCTGCCGAATGCCTGTTTTTCCAAAAGGTTTACCGCAACGCCTACCGCATCTGTTTGATGAATCAGGTTCACCGGCGCTAAACCATTTGGTACATTACTTTTTCCGGCAAAGAATCTGCCAGGGTTACGGTCAGGACCAATTAAGCCTGCAAAGCGGATCACTGTGTAGTTTTCCGGAAATAGTTCCTTAAATAGTATTTCGGCGGCCAGAACGACCTTTCCCGAATCCGTATCGGGATTTGGCTCGCTGTTTTCATTTACTGTTTTGTTTTCATCCGCATAAACACTGGTCGAACTGATCAACACCACGTGTTTTGATTTATCTTTTGCAGCTGCTAAAATTGAGTTGACCTTTTGAGGATAATCAGGAAGTTCAGTCGAATTACGTCTTGGTGGAATGCAGATAAACAATACATCTGCATCAAAAAAATCCTGATCTGCTGAGATCTGAGCAGCCGTTAAATTGACCAGAAACGGCTGAATGCCTTCTTCTGAAAGTTTTGATAACTTTTCAGGAGTTGTGGTAGAGCCTTTAACCTGGTAAGACAATTGAATCAGTTTTCGGGCAAATGCCAGACCAAACCAGCCACAACCCAAAATCGATATGGTTTTAATGCTGTTTTTATGTGTCGTATTATATTGAATCATTTGCCCTAAAGATAAATAGTTGGCTTTATAATTTGCCCTGATTCGTGTCAATTCTGCTTTTTGTACATGGTTCTGGAAAGTTTTAATATGCCGTCATTATAAGAAGTAGGTTTGAAGTTGAATGCCTTTTCGAATTTGGTAGAATCGAAGTGATAATCATGATCGTACTGATAGTACATTTCTATAGTACCTGCAACTACCTTTTTAAATAACCCTGCTAAACGTAACATCAGTTTATTAATGATCAGATATTGAGGTTTGGTTTCATAAATCTTTGCAGCCATTGCTATAAAAGCTTTCCCTTTTAAAGGGGCTGCAGTTGGCAGGTGCCATATCTGGTTGCCAGAATCGGGTGTTTGTCCTAACAGGAATAAAGCTTTCCCCGCATCTTCAATGTATGTAAAACTGTGTAGCGTATTTGGATTTCCTATCCATTGCGCTTTGTTCTTTTTGGCAAACTTATTAAGTACCATCATATCAAAAAAGCTGTTCATGGAATCTGCTCCGTAAAAATCTGCCGCACGCGCAATGGTTACGTTTATTTTACCCGCTTTGGATTCATTCATTAATTGTTCGGCTATCTTTGCCCTTACTTCTCCTTTTAAACTACACGGATGGTAAGGTGTTGTTTCTATCATTGGGCCATTTACGAGGCCATACATATAAACATTATCGAAAAAAATTAACCTCGCACCAGTACGTTTAGTTAAGTTAATTACATTTTGAATAATAACCGGCCATTGTTGTTGCCATATTTTGATGTCGTAAACCAAACCGGCACACAGGTAGATTACTTTCGAACCTTCGGCAGCAGCGAAAAGTTCAGTTTCATTTAATAAATCGGCCTTAACCCAGCTTATATATGGGTTGCTTGTAGCTATTGGTTTTCTGCTAATCAGCCTAATGGTTTCGTTAGCATTGGTTAATTCTCTGGTTAGTGCGTTTGCTGTTGGTCCGCCGGCGCCAAGTATAGTATGCATATCATCATTCTTTGATTAGTTCAAAGTTATGCGGCATGGAACCATCAAAACGTTAACAAAAGATAAGGATTTTAGATTATTCCAGAATTGACGACTTTAATAGCCTGTTTGCTGGAAAATTGTCAACTCTTTTAGTGCAAAAGTGTTCTTTTACGGATCCGGGAAAGTGAGACAGGCGTAACACCTAAAAAGTTGGCAATAAAGTGTTGTGGAACGCGCTGGAAAACATCTCTTGCAATTTTCTCCAGTGCAATATAACGTTCCTCGGGGCTCTGGGTAATAAATGCAGCAACACGGTCCTCGTAACAGCAGATGTAATATTCAGCAATCAGACGGCCAAACCGCTCCATTTTCAATGCCAGAAGAGGGTGCTTTAACATTTGTTGGAGATTGTGTTGTGAGATCATCACCAATTCTGTTTCTTCAAGAGCCTGAATGTAATTGGCATTAGGTGTACGTCTCAGGAAACTTTTATAGGCACTCATTAACTCATTTTCAAAGCTAAAGTATCAGGTAATTTCCTGCCCGTCTTTAATATGGTAGTAACGAACGGCACCACAGGTAATAAAGCAGATGTAGTCGCACACTTTTCCTTCAACTGCAAAATGTTCTTTTTGCTTAGGATAGAAAAACTAAGGTATTGAATAAAGATTTCCCATTCCGCATCGTAAAACGTTACAAATTGGGTAATGCCGTTTCTAAATGCTTCAAGTTGAGCTCGTTTATCCATATCGATATTGAATCCGGTTTAAAGATACAGATTAATCAATTATGGTTATCCTTTGTCCAGATTGTAACAAGCCCTGCAACGTGGCTCATAACTTTCCTTTTCGCCCAATAAAACTGTAGTTTCATCGGCAACTGTACGGTAACTGTATAGGGCGGGGTTACCACAACAAACACAAACTGCATTTACCTTGGTAACATGCTCGGCAATGGCCATTAAGGCTGGCATAGGACCAAAAGGTTTACCTGTAAAATCCATATCCAGGCCGGCAACAATAACGCGTATTCCCCTATGGGCTAGTTTGTTGCAAACATCAGGTAGTTCATTGTCAAAAAACTGAGCCTCATCTATACCCACCACCTGTGTATTGGTGCCCAGTAATAAAATGGCTGACGCACTATCAACAGGGGTAGAGTTTATTGAATTTAAATCGTGCGAAACCACAGCGGTTTCATGGTAGCGGGTATCGGTACGGGGTTTAAAAATTTCGACATTCAGTTTAGCAATCTGTGCTCTCTTTAGCCTTCTGATCAATTCTTCCGTTTTACCAGAAAACATAGAACCACATACTACTTCTATACTTCCCGAAAATTCGCCTCTTCTCCTAAAATTTTGTTCGCTAAATAACATGCCTGTTTTTTTATTCCCCTAGGTCTATTCTTTAATTTTAAACTGAACAAATATGAGAATTATCTGTTGTTCCTGGGTATACACTTACTAACATAATTGGGGTAAAATCTTTTTATTTTCAGATAAAAGAAATGTATTTAGTGTGAGATAAATTCTGATAATTTAATTTCTGGTTTTATTAATGCTTTTTAAAGAAAAATGAAATAACAATAAAAGCAATAAGTGGAGTGGTAAATATGCCCAATAGTATCGATCCGCCAAAACCAAACCACGTATCTCGTCCATACCTGCCCAAAGCATATAAAACTGATATGATCAATAAAGCAAGAACTATTTCTATTATCCCCATAACCCAAATATAATTATTCTCCTCAAAAATTATAGGTAAAGCTGATCACAGGCAAACAATAAACATATTTGTTACGTTTCTGTTATATATTGACCTGTTTTAGCAGTTAAGTATTTTATTGCAGGTATTTAAATATACTCCTTTTGGATTCCAAAGGAATGAATTAAATATGAAAATTATGTGTTATTTTTGAACACATAGTACCAACATAAACCGACTAAAAATTCGTTTTAATTTTATGATGAACCAACAAGATATTTTCAGAAAGATCGGCAGCATTTTAACAGAATTAAATGAGCAGTACCAGTTTTTAGCTCAAAATCCTCAACAATTGAATGATTTGGAGCTCGAGCTTTTCTCGCTAATGCCAATTTCCTTTCTGATCATGTTAATATCGTCAAAAAATTAAATGCCACAACAGAAAATAAATCAACTGAAGTTGGAAACCATACCTTGTTGGCCGAACAGAACACCATTATACTGCCAGAAGCTGAAAAAAGTTATATAGCGGATGATGAGTGTTTCGATCCGCAGGAACTGGAAGAAGTAGTAACAGCCCAGGAAGAAGAAGAACGGGTGGATGTAAAGCCTGAACAGGAGGTACTGGACGATGAAACGATTGAAGAAGAAAAAGCTGCGTCGATTTTGAATAAAGATTTCTTTAAACCCGACCAGGACGACCATACTTTTGAGTTTGTACTGGGTACACATGACGAAAGTGATCAGTTTGATTATGAAGCAAAACCGATAGCTATCGGATCTGTTGAAGAAATTTTCGATCGCCCTTTAAGCAAAGAAGAAGCAGAGATTTTAGCACGTAAAAAAATAATTCACGAGAAGGAAGATGCTTTAGCTTTTCAGGAAGAGTCTCTGCCAGCTGAAGAAGATGAAATTGGTCCTGAACCTTTTTTAATTCCGCACGAAGAAGAAGCGCCTGAAATAATTGCGGATGAAACACCTGTTGTGGATACTAAAATAGAAGAACCTATGCCGGTAGCTGCTCATCAGCCTATTGAGGCACTGAAGGATGTTAAACTGGATGATCCTGTTATTTCGCCGCCCGTTGAGCAGGAGCGTCCGTTATTTACCCCGGAAGCTGTTCCTGTAAAACCAACTCCACAGCCAACAGCTGCTAAACCAGCCCCAAGTTTAAACGACTTACTGGCTAAAACAAACAGCCAGAATAATGAACCTGTTAAAGCTCCGATTGCTGATTTAAAACAGGCGATTAATTTAAATGAGAAGTTACTCTTCATTAAAGATCTCTTTAATGGATATAATCTCGCCTATTCGGAAGTAATTGATATTATTAATAAGATGAGTAGCTTCGAAGCCGCAGATAGCTACCTTCAGCATAATTATGCAGCGAAAAATAACTGGGCCAATAAACAGGCCACTGTTGATCAGTTTTATGAATTGCTTAATAGAAGGTTTAGTAAGTAGGGCGGATGGCGTTTGGTGGATAGCGTAATATTGTGCTCGTTATCTTACTAATTCGGTCGTCATCTCGACTGAAGCGTAGCGAAATGGAGAGATCTATACAAGTGAGATTTCTCGATCGACTTGCACTCCGCCCAAAATGACGTATCTTTCTTAATTACGCGAAATATCGACTCCGGACTAGAGACTTCAGACTCAGGACTAAATAAATCCCATCCGGTTAGAATCGAGTTTTATAAAGATAAACAGCAAATACGAAATTAAATTCATTTAATTTTAAACAGGCTCTAAATGGCGATAAAAAACAATTTTGGTTTTTTCATCAGGAAATGAAGGTTAAGTGTTTCACGGGTGCTGTAGCCCCGCCATCATTTCAATCTTTTTGCTAAGGCTGCTGCACAATATGAATATAACTGCTTCAAAAAGTATTTTCATTTTGTCGGGTTTATTAATCCAGGATAGAAGCACAGAATTGACGACCTAAACCCCATAAAAGCGAACACGAAGTAAAGCGTTTAGCGGGAGCGGGCAATAATTTTAATGCAGGTTGTGCTTTCCAAAAAACAACCAATATCTCCTGTTTTGATCATCTGAGGTAAAGATCTTAAAATCACCTCACGATGACATTCTATACTTCGAGGTATCGACTCCAGACTAAAGACTTCAGACTTAGGACTAAATAAATCCCATCCGGTTAGAATCAAGCTTTAAAAAGATAAACAGCAAAATCGTAAAACTCCATAATGATGAACCGCCGTAACTAATAAAGGGTAGCGGAATCCCGATTACCGGAATAATACCAATGGTCATTCCGATATTGATGAATACATGGAAAAAGAGGATGCAAGCCACACTGTAGCCGTAAACCCTCGAGAAGGTAGACCGCTGCCTTTCTGCCAGGTTAATCAATCTCAATAATAAAAACATATATAAGCCGATTACAACTGAACAGCCCACAAAGCCCCATTCCTCGCCAATGGTAGAGAAGATAAAGTCGGTACTTTGCGCGGGTACATAACCGTATTTAGTTTGCGTACCCTGTAAAAAACCACGACCGGTTGCCTGTCCTGAACCAATGGCAATCTGCGATTGGATTACATTATAACCTGCGCCCTTATTATCGGCTTTAAGACCTAACATCAGCTCGATACGGCTACGCTGATGCGGCGCCAAAACTTTTTCGTAGGCAATTTTAACCACAAATAAATAAGCAATGGCGATAATGGTTACCAATACGGTAGAAATAATGATTTTCTGTTTTCGCCTGTTATTGTAGATGAAAAGTCCGCCAATAGTGGTGAGGATAAGAACCAGAATGTAAGTTGGTACCAGGAAATCGGCCACAAACAGTACAATCATCCCAAGGAAAATTAACAGGAAATAACCTGATAAGCCCTCCCGGTATAAAGGGAACATAAAAGCGAGGAAAACCAGTGCAGAGCCCGTATCGGGTTGCAGCATGATCAATAAAAGAGGTGCCAGTACAATCAATCCGGCTATTACAATTGATTTAAAATCTCTGAATTTGGGATTAAATGTGCTTACATATCTCGCGAGCAGCAAGGCAGTACCGAATTTGGCAAACTCTGAGGGTTGCAACCTAAAGGAACCAATGGGGATCCAGGCCTGGTTTCCACCTACATTTCGTCCTACAAACAATACCACAACGAGTAAAAAGAGGGTAGCGCCGTAAATAAAGGGCGCAAATACGTTAAACAACCTTCCGTCGAACAATAAAATCGATAAACCCAATATCAGACCGGTAATCACATATATTAACTGTTTGCCATAACTGCTTGCAAAATCGAAACCTGCAGCTTTATCGGGATTGTAAATAGATGCATAAACATTTATAAAACCAACTGCACATAAAGCAATGTAGATTAAAACGGTAATCCAATCTACATTAAAAAAGAAACGGTTTCCCTGTTGTTGGATCATTACTTATTGGTTACAGGTTTAAGGGTTACAATAGGTTGATTTACTCTCGGCTTAGTGGCAGCGGTTTGTTTTAGTATTGCCGGTTTTATTTTTAAACTGTCTTTAACCCTTTTAAGCGAATCTGTCTTTCTTAGTTTTAAACTGTCTAATTTTGTCAGTTTAACTTTTTTTGTCTTATCGATTAATGCGGGTAAAAGATTGGTTTCGGAGAACGCTTTAACAGTATAACCATTCGAACGTGGCTTAATGCTGTCAGTTAAGTATTTTTCAACCATAAAACTCGATATTGGTGCAGCATACGAACCTCCAAAGCCACCATTTTCTACAATCACTGCAATGGCAATTTTAGGCTTGTCCATTGGTGCAAAACCGATAAAAACCGAGTGGTTTTTGCCATGTGGGTTTTGTACGGTTCCGGTTTTTCCGCACATTACGATATTGGGTATCTGAGATTCTTTTGCTGTTCCCCAGGGACTGTTTACTGCATCCCGCATTCCATCAATTACAATAGGGAAGTATTTCTCATCTATACCCACATAGTTTTTAACCACATATTCTTTTTTAACTACATTTTTATCTCCGATGCCTTTGATTAAGTGGGGCTTTAAATAATAACCACGGTTGGCAATTGCCGCCATAACGTTTGCCATTTGTAATGGGGTAGAGGTAATCTCACCCTGACCAATGGCCTGCGAAATTACAGTAGTGTAACCCCAGCGTTTCCCATAAATTTTATCGTAATGCTCAGCCTGGTAAAATATTCCCTTTTTCTCAAAAGGCATATCGATGCCCAATTTCTGGCCAAAACCCCATTTCGCAATTTGCTCATGCCAATTGGTATAAGTCTGGCGTTGGTTTTTCATGCCGTTTTTAGTAATGATGTTCTGAAAAACATGGCAGAAATAGGTATTGCAGGAACGGGCAATACCGCGTTGCATATTGATGGTACCATCTACGTGCTCGCATTTTACTTTATGATTTCCGGCCATGTAATAACCTGGACAGAAAAAGGTCGTATTTGGATCAATTGCGCCATCCTGAAGTGCTACCAAAGCATCCACAGGTTTAAATGATGATCCGGGTGAATATTGTCCTGCAATAGGCCTTACAATCTGCGGACGATAAGGATTTGCAATCAAACTCATGTAGTTTTTGCCCCAGTCTTTACCTACCAATTGATTAGGGTCGTAGCCAGGGCTGCTTACAAAAGCCAGGATTTCACCGGTTGAAGGTTCGATGGCAACAATTGCACCTACTTTATTTTTCATCAATTCTTCGCCAAGGCGTTGGATCCTGATGTCTAAAGAAGAAATTAAACGATCTCCTGATACGGCATTTACATCATATTTTCCGTTGGCATAACTGCCCTGGGCAATGTTTTTAGCATCGTATAATGTATTGATCACTCCCTTTTCACCCCTTAAAAAATCTTCATAAGATCGCTCGAGGCCACTTTTTCCAATAAAATCGCCTGGTTTATAATAACCATCCGATTTTTCAATATCATCGGGACTTACTTCCTTAACATAACCGAAAAGCTGTCCGGCTATACTATCAGGATAATGCCTGATCGTCCTATCCTGCGTTCTGAAGCCCGGAAAACGGTACATAATTTCCTGTAGACGTGCGTAACTCTGTACAGAAATCTGTCTTTCGAAAAATGTAGACTGATAAGAAGACTGTGCCCTTGCTTTTTTCAGTTTTTTACGTACATCCTCAACAGTAATTTCTAAAGCATTGGCTAATCCAAGGGTATCGAATGGTTTAACTTCGTTTGGAGTAACCATTAAATCGTAAACGGGTTCGTTCTGTACAATTACCTTCATGTTGCGGTCGAGGATGGCACCACGGGCAGGGAATTTATAAATTTTACGCAACACGTTACTTTCGGCAGAGCTGAAGGCTTTATCGCTAATAATCTGGATATAAAATAACTTTCCCAATAAAATCAGGGCGATTACAATAAATAATCCTTGAACGATATATTTCCGGTTAAATAACTGATCCATTAACGTGGTGTTCTTCTATAGAATATAAACTCTACCAATAAAATAATAAGTAGCGTAAAGATACAACTTAAACCGCATCTCATTAAGGTATAACCAATTTCGGTTAGCTTAAAAGTTTCTAAAAAGAACAGCACCAGATGGTGTGTAATCACGCAGAGAAAAGTATAAAGTGAAAACCATTGAAAACCCATATAACTTAATGAAGGTTCTGGGTCGTCAATTGCGTCGCGGTTTAAACTGATTGAAATAAAAGAAATCCTTACAAAAGCTAATACCACACATGCCGTAGCATGTACGCCCATGGTATCGTAAAAAGCATCGAGGGTTAATCCTGTTATAAAGGCCAGTAAATACAATACGATATTCGGAATGCCAAAAGGAAGCAGAAGTAAAAACAGTACATAGATAAACGGTGTAGAAAGATCATAAAAGCCCATATTCTTGAGCAGGAATATCTGCACAAAAAGTAGCAAAAACCACCTGATCACATTTACAATTATGATTCTACTATTCATTCGGTTTCGCGATGCCTTCTAAAGCTTTTTGCTCTTCAGCCTTTTTATATTTAACCACATATACATATTGCAATGTGCTAAAATCTGTAAATAAATTTAATTCTGCCGATAAGAAATTATCATTGGTAGCCACATTTGGCTTGCTGATCCTGCCGACCAGAATCCCTTTCGGAAAAGATGCAAAACCCGAAGTCACTACCGTATCGCCCACATACATTTTAATGTGGTTGGGTACTTCCTTGATAAATGCCTTTTTAATGTCGAAATTGCCATCGCCCCAAACCAAAGAGCCTAAAGCGTTATTCTTTTTCAAAGTCACACTTATTTTGGTGTCTTTATGCAATAGTGATTGGATGGTTGCGAGGTGCTCAGAAACATCGCGGATAAAGCCAACCACGCCTTTTTGCGGTGCAATAACGGCCATTCCGGCTTTAATGCCGTCAACGCTCCCTTTATTGATCGTCATGATGTTATTGCGCAAAGTAATAGAGTTTTTAATCACTTTAGCGGCAAGATAGGTGTAATCCTGATTGGTAATGGTATCAACAACCTTAACATCTTTAGCAGTATCAACAGTAGTTAAACTTAACAGCTGACTTTTAAGCTTGGCATTTTCTGCTGCAAGGCTATCGTTTACCATCCCCAGGTTTAAATAGCGTTTAAAAACATTCAACCTTTCGTAAGCAGTGCCCACCACCTCATTGGTAGAGTTTAAGGTTACGCTACGCTGATAGGAATTGTTCTTCACCGTTAGGTAGAGCCCAATGATAAAAAAATGATAAACAGGAAAAATGCGTTGTATCTGCTGATGAAAATCCAAAGGTTACGCATTGCTCATGAGATATGAGATATCAGATGTGAGATATGAGTTTGGATAATTAGTCTCAAATCTCATATCTCACATCTCAAATCCAGGTTATTGCATTAAGAATTTATATCCGCCAATATTTTTAAGGGCGATTCCGGTTCCGCGTACTACTGCACGAAGCGGATCTTCTGCAACGTGAACAGGTAATTTAGTTTTAGCTGCTACACGTTTGTCTAATCCTCTTAATAATGCACCACCACCGGTTAAATAAATACCAGTTTGGTAAATATCTGCCGAAAGTTCCGGAGGGGTAATCTCTAAAGCTTTTAAAATTGCTTCTTCAATTTTAGAGATCGATTTATCTAAGCAGTGTGCAATTTCGGTATAAGAAACGGTGATCTGTTTTGGGACACCCGTCATTAAATCGCGACCTTGAACCGCAAAATCGGCAGGAGCATCCTGTAACTCTGGTAAAGCTGCACCAACCTCAATTTTAATTTTTTCAGCAGTACGGTCGCCAATCATGATGTTGTGTTGACGGCGGATGTAGTTTACAATGTCAGAGTCAAAGTTATCTCCCGCAACACGGATCGATTGATCGCAAACAATACCAGATAAAGCGATAACCGCAATTTCAGTGGTACCACCACCTATATCGATAATCATGTTACCCATTGGCTCTTCCACATCAATCCCGATACCTACCGCAGCAGCCATTGGCTCATGGATCAGATATACTTCTTTTGCTCCTGCAATCTCTGCAGAGTCGCGCACCGCACGTTTTTCTACTTCAGTAATACCAGATGGGATACAGATTACCATACGTAAAGAAGGAAACATCCAGCCTTTACCGCCGTTAAGCATACGGATCATCCCTTTAATCATCGCTTCAGCAGCATTGAAATCGGCAATTACTCCATCCTTTAGTGGACGAACGGTTTTAATATTATCGTGGGTTTTACCCTCCATTTGCATTGCCTGACGACCTATAGCAATGACTTTGTTTGTGGTACGATCGAAAGCAACGATAGATGGCTCATCTACAACTACTTTGTCGTTATGTATAATCAGGGTGTTCGCAGTACCTAAATCGATGGCAACTTCTTGCGTAAACCAGTTAAATAATCCCATGTAAGGTATGTTTTCTTTATTTTGTCAAATCTATACTATTCCTAATGTAAAAATAGCTTTTTTATTGTTTTAAGTTTTATTTTCTTCAGTTATTAAATTGTTTTTAAGGCAATTAAAATGTTTAAAAAATCAAAACCTATAATAATTGGGTTTGAACTGTTTTTGATATAAGATAATGCACAAAAACCTTTCGCCTTTAAACCCTCAACCTTCTACCTTTCTAATGTTTAAAGTGTCTTACCCCGGTGGTTACCATGGCAATACCTTTTTCGTTTGCTTTTGCAACAGAATCGGCATCTTTAATCGATCCGCCTGGTTGCAAAACAGCAGTAATTCCGGCCTCGGCAGCAATTTCAACACAATCCGGGAAAGGAAAGAAAGCATCAGAAGCCATTGCAGCACCTTTAACGCTGAAACCGAATGAAGCCGCTTTTTCAATCGCTTGTCTTAAGGCATCAACACGTGAAGTTTGGCCAACACCGCTTGCAATCAACACATCATCTTTAACCAAAACAATGGTATTCGATTTTGTGTGTTTTACAATTTTGTTAGCAAAGAAAAGATCTTTCAACTCTTGTGCTGTTGGTGCTTTATCGGTAACAGTGGTCATTTGCTCCGGACCTTCGATAATTAAATCTTTATCCTGCTCAATTACACCATTTAATAAGGTTTTAAATTGTTTCTTGCTCAATTCAACCTCGTTGCGTTGTAAAATTACGCGGTTTTTCTTTTTGCTGAACAGCTCGACTGCTTCTGGCTGGTAAGAAGGAGCTATCAACACCTCAAAAAACAAGTTGTTGATTTCCTCTGCTGTTTCCAGGTCAACTTCCACATTGGTGATCAATACTCCACCGAAAGCAGAAACCGGGTCGCAGGCTAAAGCATCAATCCAGGCTTGTTTAACGGTCGGGCGTGAGGCAATACCACAGGCATTTGTATGTTTTAAGATCGCAAAAGTTGGATCTTCAAATTCGTCGATCAAAGCAACTGCTGCATCCACATCAACCAGGTTGTTGTACGAAAGCTCTTTACCATTAAGTTTGGTAAACATGGCGTCTAAATCACCATAAAATACACCACTTTGATGAGGGTTTTCGCCATAACGTAAAGTTTTAGCTTCAGTTACACTTTGTTTAAAAACATCAAGCGGCTCTTCAGTATTGAAATAATTAAAAATTGCAGTATCGTAATGAGAAGAAGTATGGAATGCTTTTTTAGCAAATGTTTTACGCTGAGCTAAGGTAGTTTCGCCATTTTGTTCTGCCAATTGGGCTTCTAAAGTAGGATAGTCATTTTTTGATGCGATAATCACCACATCGTTGAAGTTTTTAGCAGCGGCACGGATTAAGGAAATACCACCAATGTCTATTTTTTCAATAATTTCTTCTGGTGTTCCGCCTGCTTTTACAGTTTCTTCAAATGGATATAAGTCAACAATAACCAAATCAATTTCAGGGATCTCATATTCAGCAATCTGCTCCTGGTCGCCAGCTAAAGCTCTGCGGTTTAAAATTCCGCCAAATACTTTTGGGTGTAAAGTTTTAACACGTCCGCCTAAAATAGATGGATAACCGGTTAAATCTTCAACCGCCGTAACCGGAAGATTTAAATCTTTGATGAATTGTTCTGTTCCACCGGTAGAAAATAACTGCACACCTTGCGAGGCTAACAATTTTACCAATGGCTCCAAACCATCTTTATAATATACTGAGATTAAAGCGTTTTTGATTTTAATGGATTGACTCATTCGACTGAAAATTTTGAGCCGCAAAGGTAGTAAAACAGGATTGTTTTTTAATGAGATTTACCGATCAATATTAAATTTTATTCCACTATATATAATAATGTATAGTGGCCAGTCAGGTTGGCTATGCTAAATTTATTTTAATAGCCTTATTAACCTGTGTCGAATCATTTATTTACTGATCTTTTTAACAATGGTTTCCACCACACGAGGATAATGCTGGTGTTCCAGCTGCTGACCTTTAAATTTTACCATTTCAAGGTTATCGCTCTTATCTATTCTGTAGCGGGCCTGGTAAATGTATTCGCCTTCGTCATAGTTTTCATTCACATAGTGGATGGTGATTCCACCTTCGGTTTCGCCTGCGGCCATAACGGCGTGGTGTACATGATCTCCGTACATACCCTTACCTCCAAATTTAGGAAGGATTGCAGGATGGATATTCACAATTCTGCCGGGGTAAGCATGGATCAGGTTTTTAGGGATCAGCCAAAGAAAGCCTGCCAGCACAATAAAATCGATTTCAAGATTTTTGAGAAGATCCACAACTTCATCGGTTTTATAGAATTCGTTTTTGTCGAAAATATGAGTGGGGATTTCGAAATTATCAGCTCTCTGTAATACATAAGCGTCGGCATTGTTGGTTAATACCAAAGATATTTCTATTTCATTACTCCGTTTAAAATGCTCCATCAGTTTTTGGGCATTGGAGCCAGAACCTGATGCAAAGATGGCTATTCGTTTTTTCACTCAAAAATCGTTTGGTCCAAAAATAGTATTTTTAAGCCTGTTTTCTTAATCCAAAGGAAATTTTATTGAATTAAGTTAAAGTATTTATAATGAATAATTTTAATGTATTTTTGTCCTTCGGAAATAGGGTTCAATTTTAATGAAAAAAAGTTGAAAGTGTTTTGTAATTTAAAAACATTAATCCTATATTTGCAACCCGAATTATAGGAAACGAATAAGAAAAATAAAAGGCTAAATAGAAATGGCAAATCATAAATCTTCATTAAAAAGAATTAGAGCAAACGCAACAAAACGTTTACGTAACAGATATCAGGCAAAAACTACACGTACCTTTATTAAAAGATTACGTGCTGCAGAAGATAAAAAATCTGCATCTGATTTATTGCCTAAAGTAATCTCTATGTTAGATCGTTTAGCTAAAAAGAATATTATCCACAAAAACAAAGCGGCAAATAACAAATCAAAATTAACGAAATTCGTTAATGGTTTAAAAATAAGCCAATTTTTTTACGATATTAAGGCATCCTAATCAAAAGTTAGGATGCTTTTTTTCTAAAAAAATGAAAAATTACGAACAGAAAGTAGGGATAAAGTTATGGGCTGAAGAAGATCGCCCACGTGAAAAACTTTTATTACACGGCCGAAGACATTTAACAGATGCCGAACTGATTGCTATTTTAATTGGCTCTGGAAGTAAAAATGAAACCGCTGTAGATTTAAGTAAAAGGATTTTGTCTTTTTACGATCACAATTTAACAAAACTGGGAAAAGCTTCTATTCTGGATCTTTCCAGGTTTAAAGGTATTGGAGAAGCCAAAGCATTAACTATTATTGCCGCTCTAGAGTTGGGTTTGAGGCGAAAGGAAACCACAGAGGAGGTGATTACGCATGTAACTACTTCTAATGATGTTTATAAATATTTACATCAAACCTTTGCCAATCTCAATCACGAAGAGTTCTGGATATTGCTGCTAAACAGGTCTAACCGGGTAATCGGTAAATTTTTGATCAGTAAAGGTGGGCAGGCAGGTACAGTAGCCGATCCGAAAATTATTTTTAAAACAGCTTTAGAAAACAATGCCGCAAATATTGTATTGGCGCATAACCATCCTTCAGGGAATATAAAGCCCAGCGAGAGCGACGATAAACTGACAAAGAATATGGTTGCCTCAGGCAATTTGCTTGGTTTGTATGTGGTTGATCACCTGATTTTTGCCAATAACCGCTACTATAGTTATAGAGATGAAGATTTAATTTAAAAGATATCAGGTTGTTAAAGTACAATTAACGTTAAATTATTATAATAGCGGCTTAAAATTAGGCGTTACTTGCTAACCGGAATTAATTAATAGTGTAATTATGTTTATGAATACTTTAAAAATCATCCCTGTTTTCCTTTTATTAACGATTATGGCTTTCGCTCAAAAAAAGCTGTTCCAATTAATATCGTCACGTATAACATCCGCTTAAATGTAGCATCAGATGGTGTTAACGCCTGGCCAAACCGAAAAGATAATGTAAAAGCTTTAGTGAAATTTCATGATGCCGATATTCTTTGCGTTCAGGAAGCTTTGCCTGAACAATTTGATGCATTGCTCGAAAATTCCAATTTCGATGTGGTAGGTGTTGGTCGAGATGATGGAAAAAGAAAAGGAGAATTTTCGGCTGTTTATTTCGACAAAGATCGCTTTATGAAAAAAGATGGCGGAACGTTTTGGCTGTCGCAAACACCCGATGTGCCTTCAAAAGGATGGGATGCCGCTTTAAACCGCGTGTGTAGCTGGGTTAAACTGTACGATAAACTGAACGAAAAAGAATTTATCGTTTTTAATACCCATTATGATCATATTGGGGTTCAGGCGAGGATTGAATCGGCCAAATTGTTGAAACAGAAAATACAGCAGATTGCACCAGCATTACCTGTTATTTTTACCGGCGATTTAAATGTAACGCCTGAAACAGAAGCCATTGCAACCATTAAATCTTTTCTGACCGATGCTAAAGAGGTTTCGGTAGAACCACCTTATGGCCCTGCAGGTACTTTTAATGGTTTTCATTTCGATAGCGACCTGAAAGACCGGATTGATTACATTTTTGTAAACAAAGGTTTTAAGGTGCAAAAGTTTGCCGTTTTAACAGATAGTAAAGACAAAAGGTATTATTCTGATCACCTGCCAGTTTTTTGTAGACTTTTCTTTCAATAAATGCTACTAAAAGCCCTGTCAGTCTTTCCATTTCAGTTCGAATTTTCTGGTACCCAATACCATTATCATTATATTTTCGAAACGCTCGCATTTATAATTGGTGTCAGGCTTTATTACTATTATAAAAAAGGCATTGTAGATCAGATTTCTGACGAAAACAGGCTGTGGATTATGTTGGGAGCGATGTTAGGCGCGCTGATAGGCTCGCGGGTTGTAGCAGTACTCGAAACTCCTGAAGTAATCAATCACCTGACGTTTTCAATTTTATATCAAAGTAAAACTATCGTTGGTGGCCTGCTTGGAGGGTTGTTTGGCGTAGAATTAATAAAAAAGATAATTGGTGTGAAGGTTGCCTCTGGGGATATTTACGTAATCCCCATTTTAGTGGCGCTGATTATCGGACGCATCGGCTGCTTTTCTATGGGAATTGATGAGCCAACCTATGGTATTCGTACCCATCTTTTTACAGGGATGGATTTGGGCGATGGTATACCCCGGCACCCCATTATGCTTTACGAAATAGTTTACCTCGTGCTTTTGATTTTTCTTTTTAACCGCTTAAAGCATAAAGAACTGATCAATGGCGACCGCTTTAAACTATTTATGGTATTGTATTTCTTTTTCCGCTTTTTAATCGAATTTATTAAGCCATACCAACCATTATTTTTAAATTTAAGCAGCATTCATTGGTCTGCATTGTTTATTTTTATTTATTATTATAGATTCATCATCAGGATTTCTAAAAAGATAGCTGCTAAAAAGTAAACATTATGGCCAATACCAGAGATTATATATACTACGATTATACCAAGAGCCTTTGTCCGGAATGTTTACAGCTTTGCGATGCGAAAATTGTTTTTCAGGATGCTAAAGTGTTTATGTTGAAAAACTGCAGAACGCATGGTGATAGTAAAGTGATGATTGCTGATGATGTTGAATACTACAAGCAGATCCGGAATTATAATAAACAATCGGAAATGCCGCTTAAGTTTAATACCAAAGTGCATTACGGTTGTCCTTACGATTGTGGCTTGTGTACTGATCATGAACAACATTCGTGTTTAACCGTAATAGAGGTTACTGATCGTTGCAACCTGGCCTGTCCGACTTGCTACGCCATGTCGTCGCCAAATTATGGCAGGCACCGTACGCTGGAAGAAGTAGAGCGCATGATGGATGTTGTAGTGGCCAACGAGGGCGAGCCTGATGTGGTTCAGCTTTCGGGTGGGGAGCCAACAGTTCACCCTGATTTTTTTAAGATTTTAGATCTCGCAAAAACCAAACCCATTAAACACCTGATGGTGAATACCAACGGGATCAGGATTGCCAAGGATATTAATTTTGTGGAAAAACTGGCAAGTTATATGCCTGATTTTGAAATCTACCTGCAGTTTGATAGTTTCAGTCCCGAAGTATTAACAAAGCTAAGGGGCGAAGACCTTACCGAAGTGCGAAGAAAAGCGATCGATCATTTAAATGAGTTTAATGTATCTACTACTTTGGTAGTAACTTTGCAAAACGGGTTGAATGATCATGAAATTGGCGATATTTTGGACTATGCATTAAAGCAGAAATGTGTTCGCGGCGTTACTTTCCAACCTACTCAGGTTGCCGGAAGAAATGATGACTATAACGATCAGCAGGGAAGAATCACCTTAACTGAGGTACGAAGAAAAATTTATGAGCAATATCCAACCTTTACCCCACAGGATTTAATTCCTGTGCCATGTAACCCTGATGCATTATGTATGGCTTATGCTTTAAAAATTGGTGATGAGGTGATCCCGATGACACATTTGATCAATCCCGAAGATTTGCTCAACAATTCAAAAAATACCATCGTATTCGAACACGATGAAAAATTGAAAGAGCACATGCTCAACTTGTTTAGCACAGGTGTTTCTGTAGATTGTGCCGAAGATACCTTTGGCGAATTGATGTGTTGCCTGCCCAGGGTAAAATCAGATAGTTTAAGTTATGATAATTTATTTCGGATCATTATCATGAATTTTATGGACCCGCTGGACTTTGATGTGCGTGCAGTTAAAAAATCATGTGTGCACATTGTGAGCGATAAATATAAAATGGTTCCTTTCGAAACCATGAATATCTTTTACCGCGACAATAAAATAGATCTGATTAGGGAAAAATTAAATATGAACTAATATGGGTGGTTTATTTGCCTTATTTGTGATCTATTGTCTTACTGCAATCGTACTTTTTGTAGTTGGGATTATTCAGATTATTATTAAATCATCCAGGAACGAACCTGTAAAGCCCGGCTTGAAATTGCTTATTATTTCGGTAATTATGGTGGTAATCGGTTTTGGCGCTTGTGCCGTATTGCTCGCTAATAGTTAATTTCAAAATAAATCATGGGAATTTTTATTGTATATTGGGTAATTGTCGTATTGTTATTTGTAATTGGCATCATTCAGATCGTTGTAAAAGCAGCTAAAAATCAACCCGTTAAATCAGGTCTTAAATTGGTTATTGCTTCAGTGATCATGGTGGTAATAGGTGCCGGTGCATGTGCAGTCATTCTATCCAATCTGAATATTGGTCATTAGTCATTTATATTGTGTGTTTGAACCAGGGTTTTAGCGTTCCTAAGTCTCAAATCTCATGGCTGGAATCTCAAATCTCAATAATTTAGCTTTCTCCTTTGACCTTTAAATAATATCTTTGCGTTTTATAGAAATAGAGTATCAGTTGAGATTTGTCTTGATACCTGATACTCAAACTTGATACTCCAAAATGAAAATATCATATAACTGGTTAAAACAATTCGTACAAATTGATAAAACACCTCAGGAACTTTCGTTAATCCTTACCAACGTTGGTTTAGAAGTAGAAAGTGTAGAAAAAGTGCAGCCTGTTGTGGGCGGTTTAGAGGGTTTGGTTATCGGCGAAGTATTAACCTGTGTTCAGCATCCCAATGCTGATCGTTTGCGCATTACTACGGTTAATGTTGGCGGTAAGGAAAACCTGCAGATTGTATGCGGTGCTCCAAATGTAGGCGCCGGGCAAAAAGTAGTAGTAGCCACAGTAGGTACAACGGTATATCCTTTAGAAGGAGAACCTTTTAAAATCAAAGAATCAAAAATCAGGGGAGAACTTTCTCAGGGAATGATCTGTGCCGAAGATGAAATTGGTTTGGGTAAATCGCATGATGGGATTATGATCCTTGCCGAAGATACCGAAATAGGTATCCGTGCAAAAGATCATTTCAAAATGGATGATGATTTTGTTTTCGAAATCGGATTAACACCAAACCGTGCCGATGCGGCTTCACATTTGGGTGTGGCGAGAGATTTAGCGGCTTATTTCAGAAGTGAATATGAAATGCCTGATCTTTCTGCTTTCAAAACCGATAACGAGAATCTTGTGATTCCGGTAGAGGTAGAAGATTTGGCTGCCTGCCCGCGTTATAGCAGTTTAACCATTTCGGGTGTTACCGTACAAGAATCGCCAGACTGGTTAAAAGATAAATTAAAGGTAATTGGTTTACGCCCGATCAACAATGTGGTTGATATTACCAATTATGTGCTTCATGGTTTAGGTCAGCCGTTACATGCTTTCGATGCTGATAAAATTAGTGGCGGAAAAGTAATTGTGAAAAAAGTTGCTGAAGGTACCCCTTTTGTAACCCTTGATGATGTTGAACGTAAACTAAGTGCTGATGATTTAATGATCTGCAATGCCGAAACTCCAATGTGTATTGCAGGTGTTTTTGGAGGGAAATCATCAGGTGTGGATGCCAATACTAAAAATATCTTTTTAGAAAGTGCTTACTTCAATTCCGTTTCTGTTCGTAAAACATCGAAAAGACATGGTTTAAAAACTGATGCCTCTTTCCGTTACGAGCGGGGTACCGATCCGGAGATTACAGTTACTGCCTTAAAATACGCGGCTTTATTGATTAAAGAATTAGCAGGTGGTGAAATTTCATCCTCAATTTCTGACATTTATCCAAGTCCTATCAAACCGTTCGAATTTGAAGTAAGTTATACCAATATCAATAAATTAATCGGTGCAAATATCCCTTCAGCCGAAATCAAACACATTATTACCGCTTTGGGTATTTCGGCAACCAATACTTCTGATGATACTTTAGCTTTAAGAGTACCATCGTTTAAGGTGGATGTAACACGCGAGTGCGACATTACAGAAGAGGTATTACGTATTTACGGTTATGATAATATCGAAATCCCTTCAAAGGTAAATGCATCGCTTTCTTATAGCATTAAGCCCGAAAAAGAAAATACGCATAATGTAATTGCAGATATGCTCACTTCAAATGGCTATGCTGAAATTATGTGTAATTCGTTGACTAAATCAGCTTATTCCAAAAATTTAGATGAAGCGGTATTTATTTTAAATCCCTTAAGCAGCGATCTAAATGTAATGCGTCAGAATTTATTGATGCCTGCTTTAGAAAGTGTAGCTTACAACCAGAACCGTAAAAATGCGGATGTGAAGTTTTACGAATTCGGTAAAACATATCATTTAATCAATGAGCAGTATGTAGAGCGCCCAAGGTTGTTATTGTTGATTTCGGGAGCTAAACAAAGCGAGCAATGGAACCACAATGCTAAACCGGCTACTTTCTATAATTTAAAATCAGCAGTGGATGCCATTGTATCACGTTTGGGTATTACAAGCTATCAGTCTGACGATTTAAACGATGAAAACTTTGCTTACGGAATCAAATATTTCCGTGGAGATAAAACCCTGGTAAGTTTCGGTGCGGCTTCAAAAGCCGACCGCAAAGTGGCTGATGTAAATGCTGAGGTATTTTATGCTGATTTCGATTGGGCAACCTTATTAGATATTGTAAGGAAAAATAAAATCGTACACAGAGATGTTTCTAAATACCCGCAGGTTCGTCGCGATCTTTCATTGTTGATTGATCAAAATGTAACCTTCGATACCTTAAAAGGTATTGCATTTAAAACCGATAAAAAGCTGATCAAGGAAGTTGGTGTATTCGATGTATATGTTGGTGATAAATTACCAGAGGGGAAAAAATCGTATGCCTTAAATTTTATTTTGCAGGATGAGGAACAAACCCTAACCGATAAGCAGATTGAGCATACCATGCAGAAACTAATCGCGAATTTAACAGCACAAGCTGGTGCAGAAATTAGGAAATAAAATATAAATTCGTATTTTTAGAAATAAATTCATGGCTTCTGTTGCAGATCAGTTAGATAAAGTATTACAAAAAACAGCTCAGGTAATTGAGTTATGTAATGCGCTACAGGAAGAAAATGATTTATTAAAGCTTGAAAATCAATCGTTAAAAGTAGCACTCGATACGGCGAAGAGCAAAAATGTAGAACTTGATGAAAAATTAAGGGTTACAAAATTGGCTAAAAGTATAGAGGGGACAAGTGAAAAATCGCTTGACATTAAACAAAAAATTAACGATTTTGTGCGGGAGATTGATAAGAGTATTGCATTATTAAAAAAATAATGATGCAAAGAAATCAGAAACTAAGCTAAACAAATGGGAGAAATCTCGATTAAAATAACCATTTCCGACCGCATTTATCCACTAAAGGTAAATATGGAAGAGGAAGAAATTGTGAGACGGGCAGCAAAAATGATCAATGAGCGCATAAAAGATTATCAGGATAATTATGCGGTTAGAGATAAGCAGGATCTTCTTTCTATGGCTGTGTTGCACTATGCAACAGCTGTATTGAGAACAGAAAACAAAGTACAAAACCAGGATACTGCTGTTGCCGATAAAGTTGAAGAATTGGATGTTTTACTCAATAATTTCTTTTCAAAATAAGGTTCGTTCTTTCGGCAATTCGTCACGCTGAACTTGTTTCAGCGTCTGTTAATAAGATCCTGAAATAAATCCAATAGTTATCGGATCAGGGACGGTGCCAATATTTAGCATAAAAACATAGCCGCGGCTAGTTTTTGAGTTTCAAATTTTATAAAACTTAACACTTCAATATCTATAGGGTTAAGAGGGCGTATTTCATCTGCTATGGCACCTGAAAATGGCTTAAACCCTAATTATGCTTAGTTGAGGTTTAAAATGTATGAGACTTTAAAAATTAGTTGCGGTTTTTTTTTACATAAAAAACAAAATGGAAATAGTTGAAATATTAGGATACGTATTTGCCGTAATAGCGGGTATAGCTATCGGAGTAGTGGTAGGAAGATTCCTCCTGCGTAACTTGCTTAAACAGCAGGAAGTTGCCGCACAAAATAAAGTGAAAAAGATTTTAAAAGATGCAGAAAACAATGCAGAAATCTTAAAAAAGAATAAACTTTTAGAAGCAAAAGAAAAGTTTTTGCAAATGAAAGCGGAGCATGAGCAAGAAGTGAATGCCAAAAACAATAACATTAACCAACGCGAAAACACCATGAAGCAGAAAGAGCAATCGGTGAACCAGCGCATGGAAAACTTCAATAAAAAAGAACAGGAACTGGATAAGCAAAAAGCTAATCTTGAAAAACAAACCGATCTTGCTGTAAAGAGACAAGAAGAAGTAGAAGTATTAAAAAATCAGCACCTTAAACAATTAGAAACCATCGCTGGTCTTTCTGCGGAAGAAGCGAAAGAACAATTGGTAGAAAACCTGAAACAAGAAGCCCGTACCCAGGCCATGATGCAGGTGAAGGATATTGTTGATGAAGCCAAATTAACAGCGAGCAAAGAAGCTAAAAAAGTGGTTATCCAAACCATTCAACGTACCGCTACAGAGGCTGCTATTGAAAATTCTGTGTCTATATTCCATATCGAAAGCGACGAGATTAAAGGACGCGTTATTGGTAGAGAAGGTAGAAATATCCGTGCTTTAGAAGCTGCAACCGGTATTGAGATTATTGTGGATGACACACCGGAAGCCATTATTTTATCAGGTTTCGACCCGGTAAGAAGAGAAATAGCCCGCCTGGCTTTACACCGTTTGGTAACAGATGGTCGTATCCACCCGGCACGTATTGAAGAAATTGTAGCGAAGACCAAAAAACAGATCGAAGACGAAATTGTAGAGATTGGTGAACGTACCGTGATCGATTTAGGTATTCACGGTTTACACCCTGAATTGATCCGTATGGTTGGCCGTATGCGTTACCGTTCATCTTACGGACAAAACTTGTTACATCACTCTCGTGAGGTAGCTAATTTCTGTGCAACAATGGCTGCAGAATTAGGCTTAAATGCTAAAATGGCTAAACGTGCAGGTCTATTACACGATATAGGTAAAGTGCCTGATGATAATCCGGAATTGCCACATGCAATTTTAGGTATGCAACTGGCCGAAAAATATAAAGAACACCCTGAAATTTGTAATGCCATTGGTGCCCACCACGATGAAATTGAGATGACTTCGATGATCTCTCCAATAGTACAGGCTTGTGATGCGATCTCTGGCGCTCGCCCGGGTGCACGTCGTGAGGTGGTAGAAAGTTATATTAAACGCCTTAAAGATTTAGAAGAACTCGCTTTATCTTACCCAGGTGTGGAAAAAACTTTCGCCATTCAGGCTGGTAGAGAATTACGTGTAATTGTAGAAAGCGAACGCATTACTGATGCGCAGGCAGAACTTTTAGCTGCTGATATTTCGACACGTATTCAAACCGAAATGACTTATCCGGGGCAGATTAAGGTTACCGTAATCAGGGAAACCCGTTCTGTAGCATTTGCTAAATAATGATTAAGAGACCAAACCTATAAGGTCTCTAAGATTAAACAATATAGTAAGCGATGGAATATCCATCGCTTTTTTTATTTTTACATAATGAGCAAGCAAACCATTCAAATTGAACCAAAGAGACCTGTAGATGTGCTTTTTGATAAGTACGCCGAAAGTCACCAAAACCCGACTAACAAACTGGTACACTGGATTTGTGTGCCGTTGATCGTATTCAGTTTATTGGGTTTAATCTGGCAGATTCCTTTTCCGCATCTCGGTTTTCTGGGCAGTTATAATGGGTTCTTTAACTGGGCTTCGTTCCTTTTGGCCTTTAGCTTGTATTATTATTTCACTTTATCACCCGTATTGTTTTTCATGATGATCTGGGTGGTGGGGTTAATGAGTTACATCATCGTAAAAATTGAGCAGGCGGTAGGCTTAGGAAGTGGAACAGCTTATGCCATTTATGCCGCAATATTTGTTGCGGCCTGGGTTGGTCAGTTTATTGGTCATAAAATTGAAGGAAAGAAACCATCATTTCTGGATGATGTTAAGTTCCTGTTAATTGGACCGATCTGGTTATTGCACTTCATTTGCAGGAAAACGGGGATTAGATATTAGGATTGAAATGTTGTTAACTCAGAATTAACCTTAAGGTAAACAAACCTTAATTAACATCTAACCTGAAGTTAACACTGTGGTAATAATTTTGCCCTTATCAAATAAAGGCAAATTGGAATTACTAAACTCTTTTAAAAGAGCGGCACTTACTGTGTTCGCTTTGACGATGAGCATACTTTCGTATGCACAAACTGGAAAAATTTCCGGAACAGTTACCGATAAAAAAACGGGAGAAACCTTAATTGGGGTAACGGTTAAAATTAAAGGAACAACTAAAGGTACTTCTACAGGTGCTGATGGTAAATATATTATCGCTGCATTACAGGATGGTAAATTTATAGTAGAAGCATCTTACGTAGGTTATGCTACAAAAGAAGTACCCGCTGTAGAAGTAAATGGTGGAGGTATAACAACCTTAAACCTGGCGCTTGATGAATCGAATTCTCAGAAATTAGCTGATGTACAAGTAAAAGGTGTAGCTGGTAAAGAAAGCGAAACCGCTTTACTATCATTGCAAAAAAATGCTATTGAGATTAAACAAGGTATCGGAATCCAGGAATTATCCAGAAAAGGAGTAAGTGATGTTGAAGAAGGATTAACAAAAATTACTGGTATTACTAAAGTAGACGGCAGGGGGTTATTTGTAAGGGGTTTAGAAGACAGGTATAATAATCTCTTAATAAATGGTTTGGCTGTACCTTCTAACAATCCCTTCAAAAAAATTATCCCGTTAGATCTTTTCCCGACAGACATTGTAAGTGTTTTAGAAACCTACAAAACATTCAACGCAGGTTTATACGGCGATTTTGCCGGTGGAACATTCAATATTGTAACCGCTAAGGGCGAAAAAGCAATAACTAAAATTAATATCGGGACCAGCTTTCTTTCAAACAGCAGCTTTAAGAAATTCTTAAGGCCTGAGGGTGAGACTTCAATTGGTGATTACTTCGGTTTTACAGGAAGTGACCGTAAACTACCTAAGGTTTTTCGAAAGGCACCTTCAGCATATACGATGTCGGCAAGCGAAGCCAATTCACAGTTCGGTTCGGGATTTGACGTTGAGGAGGGCAATGCACCACTAAATACAAACATAGGCATATTACACACGCAGAAAATCAGGTTTGAAAATAACCGATATTTCCAGTATCTGGTCTCTGTAAATACAGATAATAACTTTCAGGTTAGAGAGGGAGTCGATCGTTTTTTCAATACAGCACAAGGTATTTATGACAATAATTTATACACCACCAAGTATAGGTTTTCTACCAATTCATCTTTATTGGGTGCTATTAATTATGGTTCAAATAGGTTAAACCTGAATTTAAATGCATTTTATTTAAAGGGAACTGAAGCCATGATACAGGATCAATTGGGTTATACGAATAGCCAGGCTACTGCCACTAACTCGTTTATCCGCCTAAATCAATTGCAAAAAACCGATTTCTTTACTGGTCAGTTATTTGCAAATTATAAAATAACTGCAGATGATACACATAGCGTAAGGGCTGGGGTTTCTTATTCAAAAACAGATTACCAACTACCAGACAGGAAGTCGTTTAAAGGAGCAATGCTCGATGAGAATACCACATCGATCAGTTACACGGGGAATAGTATTACCAGACAGTATATGGATTTTAACGGTGATTTTTTCGGCTCTGGTTTATTAGAATATAATTGGAAATTTGGAGAAGACGACAATGGAGCAAAGGCGCATAAATTATCAGTTGGTTATAACGGATCTTTTAATAAAATCGAATCTAATTTTAGATTCTTGGTTTCACAAAATCTATTATCTAATAACGCCACTTTAAACACAAATAAACCTGACGCTACACTTTCAGAACAAATTGCTAATGGTGGTTTTACTTATAACGAAGGTTCGGGTGCAACCTATATTGCTAAAATGCAGGAAAGTGTAAATGCCGGTTACGCTGATTTATCTCTTAAAATTAATGAAAAACTAAATTTAAATGGTGGTTTAAGGATTGAACAGTCACAAAGGATTACTAGGTTCAGGAATCCGGGAGATTTTGATGCCCCTTTTCAAAAGGTAACAAAAAATAATACGGATCTTTTGCCAGCTGTAAACTTTAAATATTCGGTCTCCGAGAAAACAAACTTAAGACTGTCGCTTTCAAAAACGTTAACCAAGCCGGTTATTATGGAAGCTTTCCCTTTAGAGTTTGTGAATCCCGATGCCACAATTGAAAACGGTAACCCAAATGTAGTTAACAGTCAAAACTACAATGCTGATCTGAAATACGAATTTTTCCCTTCCAGTACCGAAATGTTTGCCATAACAGGTTTTGCTAAATATTTAAAAAACCCAATCGAGCGTCTATTTCTACAATCAGCAGGTAGCGGTGGATTGGCCATTACCTATGATAACTCTAAAAAAGCAATATTATACGGTGCTGAATTGGAATTTTTATTACAACTTTCTAGGCTCAGCGAATCGCTGTCTAATTTCTCTGTAGGTTTCAATACCTCGTTGATGTACACCCAAACAACCATAGATAAGGTGAAAAATAGTGCAGAAACTGCTGCGATCGGCAACGATAATACCCGCAGGCTTCAAGGGGCTTCGCCATGGTTAATCAATGCTGACATAAAACACGAAACTGATTTTAGCAAAAAATGGAAAAGTACCATGACATTGGCTTACAATATTTATGGTGAACGTATTTATGCTGTAGGTACAAATGGATTAGATAACTATTACGAAAAACCATTTGGTAAACTCGATTTTATTTGGAACAACAAAATCTCAAATAAATGGGATGTGAAGTTTGGCGTAGAGAATATTTTAAACCCAACTTACAAGATTGATTTGGGGGAGAAAAGTACAGTAAAGATATATGAGAATGACTTAACGGTTAAAGATTATAAAAGAGGTGTTGGCGTGTCATTAGGTCTGGGGTATACATTTTAATCTAAGATTACATTTATTAATCTTCGGTTTACGCAATGTTAAAACTGAGTTAATGTATTGAAAACATAGGAAAACTAAATTTACAAAGGAAAATTAAAAAAGAGTTAAAATGAAAAAATTACTTTATGCAATTGCTGTGTCAGCTACAATTTTTACGGGCTGTTCAAAAGATGATGATGAGGAAGTACCTACAAAAGTTCCGGTGGTAGGTGAAATCACTGGTGATATTACAACTAACAGAACACTAGCTTTTGGTAATTATACGTTAAAAGGTATTGTTAAAATTCAATCAGGTGTTACCTTAACTATCGAAGCAGGTTCTACTTTTACTGCAGATAAAACTGATGGTGATGATGGTTTAGTTGTATTAAATGGTGGTAAGCTAATTGCCAATGGAACTGCTGATAATCCGATCGTATTAACAGAGAAATCAAAAATTGGTGGCTCTTGGAACGGTATCATTATGTATGGTGATGCGCCAATCGTAAATTCTGCAACAAAACCAGCGCCGCAAACAGCTACTTCAGAAGATGGTTTAACTTTGTCGTATGGTGGAACTAATGCAACACACAATGGCGGTTCATTAAAATATGTAAGAGTAGAATACGCAGGTCGTGTAATTACTACGAACTCAAAAGAACAAAACGGTTTCTCTTTCTATTCAGTAGGTAGTGGAACGGTTCTAGAGAATCTGGTTTCTTATAAAGGAAATGATGATGGTTTCGAATTTTACGGTGGTACTGTAAGCGCTAAAAACTTAATCTCTTATGGCAATGCTGATGATTCATTCGATTGGCAAGACGGATGGAGAGGCCAAGACAATACCAACTGGTTTGCTTATCAAACGGGTGTTGGGAATTACGGTATGGAAGTAGAATCAAAAGGAGTAAACAACGAGTTCTGGCCAAAAATTACAAACATAACTTTAAAAAGAGCTGCTGGTACAACAACCGAAGCACAGAGCGAAATCCAATTAGATGCTTTTCAGTTTAAAGCAGAAGGTAATGGCGATTACAGCAATATCATAATTGATGGATACAATAGTCAAACAACTCCTACAGCATTTGCAGGTGGTGCTGTTCAGATTAAAGATTTACTAACCTACGACGACCAGGTATTGACAGGTAAAATCAAATTAACAAATGTTAAAGTAACTAATACTCCAACTTTGTTCATTACTGGTGCAGCAGGATTTACTGTATCTGCTGCTAGTTTTGGTACAAACTGGACAACCTCTACAACTGCAACTGGTGCTTCTTTAACAAAAGGCAAATGGGCAACTGTTGATGGTGTAGATTTGTTAGCTAATCTATAATCATTACACTTCCTGTACCAACAGGTATTAAAAGGGTGTTCATCATGATGATGGACACCCTTTTTTTGTGCGCTGGGAATGGCAATCAACTATCGGCTTGAAGGCTCGAACACTCGAACACGCTTAATAGTTGGAAGTGTTAGATAGAGAAAAAGGTGTCGTGGGTGACTGCGAATCTCAGGGAAGTCGGCTGCAAATATGGGGGCTTACTAACAAAAACCGTATATAAGTCGGATTTAGTTAAGGTGATATTGCCAAACAAACAAGCCTAATATTGGACGGGAACTATTACATAGATACAGTCGCCACATCCATAGGAATTAGATTGACTTATCCCAGCAGGGGTGAATGAGTGCTGTCGAATGTCTATTGGACGAAAGTATTCCAAATAATTATTTGATTAGCCCTGGCCATTACCCTAATTAATGGCTTCAGAAGAGATAATTACCTTTTGTGGTTACCAGATTATCCCCAAAACTACTTCTCCTGTACCGTCTGTTTACCAATCCTTTACCCTTTAAGTAATAAATAGGTAGAGAAAAGGTAAGCAAAGGGTTAACAAGGGGTTAACCTGGTGTAGAGAAAAGGTAAACAAAGGGTAAAGAATAGGTAGAGAACGTAAACGACATTTTGTCTGCCCAACTAAAAAATAATGGCACAACAATCCGTAATATCATATTAAAATACACTTATATTCTATTTTTATTTTATGTATGTTTTATCATTTCTTTTTGTGTTTTTATGTTTAAATATTTGTATTTTTTATTAGCAATAACTTAATAATTTATTTATTATAGCTTAACAGTAAGATGGTTAATTTGGATAGGAAAACCTAACTATGAAAAAAACATCTACTTTAAGCTCATTCTCCAGGAAAATGGGCTTGGCAGCTTTGCTGCTAACCTTAAGCATCTATTCATGTAAAAAATCTGAACCCTCTGTTATCGCGACCGAAAGCAAAGCACAAGTTGACGCTACTGCACTTGCAAAAATCAAAGAAATGGGCTTTCAAACAGATGGTATTAAAGAATCTGGCGATTACTACGTGGTGGAAGGGGATATCCTGATCTCGAAGAAATCGCTATCCACAGATAAAAATACTGAAAAAGCAACAAATGCAAGTGGTAAAATAGCGCAGGGTAATACCAATCAGTTAATTCAGGGAAACCTCACAAATGTTATTATCACCCAGGAAGATTTCGATACCAGGTGGTTTTATGCAATTCGGGAAGCGATAACTGCCTGGAATGCGATAGGTAACTGCCGCATCAATTTAATCCATTCTTATAATCAATTTTATCCACCTTACACAAGTCCTGTTACCCCTAATATTACCATTAGAAAAGTAAATCTGGGGACAGGTGCATTTGGACAAGCAGATTTCCCAACCGATGCAGGACAGCCCGGAGCTAATATTTGGGTAAATCATGTTACCAATAATGTTACCAGTACAGGTGCCGACAATGGTATACCAAGAAGCCATGCCCAGGATGTGTTTATGTTGATACACGAAATTGGCCATTGTTTGGGCTTGCGTCATACAGATTACAATGGAGAAGGTAACTACGATGCTTACGGTAGGTATGTAGGCGTTAATGCTATACCTGGCACGCCCTCAACAGGCGCTGCGTCGGCAGATCCAAATTCAGTAATGAACTCTGGCAGACTTGGTACTTCAAGAACCTGGACTGATTTTTCATCGTATGATGTAATTGCCGCTCAGTATTTATACCCGCCGGTAACCACTCCATTTGTAAGTACCTTTAAAAATGTGATTAACGGGCCATCTTCCAATTCGGCAGGTGCAACGGTGACTAGTACAGCAGGCGCCACGTACAATGGTGGTTATTATGAATGGAGAATGTTAGATCAAAGTTTAAATGTTGTATTGCCGGTAAGCAGTTTTAGTGATTTTCCACAGCAGGAATGGTCGTACGGTACTCCTGGAACTTATTATCTAGAGTGTCGTTTGGTTGGTTTAGAATGTCAGGGAGAATGGGCAAGGCAAACCGTTACTTTTAATTAGATAGTAGTAGAAATAGAACATAAAAAGCAGGGTATTTCCATTAGAAAATTATCCTGCTTTTTTATTTAAAACTGGTTATGCACTAAAAGGTGATTTATGACCGTATGCGGTTAACTAAATTTTAATTTACTCCGCTATCGGCTCTTTTTTTACTGCTTTCTTTTCTGCAATAGGTTTAGCTGTTTTAGCCTTCGGAGTTGCAGGAGTAACCTGCTCTTCTTTGATATATGGCGTTATAGAATCATCCTGAGTATGGAAAGTAACTTTTTTAGTCAATTGCTTTGCAAATTTTTCGATTACTTTATCGGCTTTTTTGGCTTTGCCGTATTGGATAACAAGTTCGTTAAATACAAGGGCTAATTTCGACTCTAATTCTTTACGTAATTTTTTGCCTGTCGAATGATTTTTCGACTTAGATTTATTCTTTTTCATTTAAAACTTATGGGTTTTCCCAAAGATAGAGAATCGGAAAGTTAAATTAGTATTATCATTGTGTTAACAGATAGTTTGCTGCTTAACATATAAAATATTTCTCCTAACTTGTGTTAAATCTAAGAGGTTAGCATTTAATCGAACGAATATGAATTACTCAATAGTAATCGGCGTTGCAGTGTTAGTGGTTATTTTAATTGCTTACCTGATTAAAAGAAACCAAAAGGATGAGGAAGCGTTTGAGGAGGAGGTAATCCAATCAGAACTTCCCCCGGAGAAAGACGATAAAGAAAATAGCTAAAAGTATTTCCCGGCGCGATTTCGCCACCCAGATCCAGTGTATTCTGAAACCCTTCGAGGTATTGTAGTAAATGCCGCTCAGCATTTGCGTAAGAAGTAAATGTAGATGCCGGTTCATAGGCGTCAGCATCAGTTTTGCTTTTGTAAAATGAACTGATTTTGAAAACGAAAATTTTGTCGTCGTTAATAGGCGACATAATTCTAGCCTTTATGGCGTGGCCGTTTACCTCAACAAAAATTCTTTTATAACAGTATAGATAACAGCAGACATAGACAAGGTTTTAGATTTAACTCAAATATAAAGGTCTAAATTACCTTAAATAGCTCATGAATCAATCTGTTGTTGATAAGATAACATTTCATTAACATTAAATTAACTTTTAATTAAGGTGCTGAATACTTATCGCCTGTTTAAAAATTGAATAAAATTATCTCGTATGTCAGTCTGAGCGTAGTCGAGGACCATTTTCAACACATTGATAAAAGCAATCCATTACGCTCAGCGTGACAGCAAAATGCTGAGTAATATTTGCTATAAAAATTTAAATAGGTGCTAAATCTTTAGCGTTTTATAGGCTCGTAGGCATAAACCACTTCATATTTACTGTTCTTAAAATTTGAAGAAAGTTGCCCGATTTTTAAGTTTTGTGACTGAGGTGTAGGTTCACAATACGAATATTTTCTGCCTTTATAAGTAACGGGTTCGCCAACTGGTTTTTCAAACTGTACGGCAATAGTTAAATGTTTAGGGTATAACAAGGCAATCATCGGCAGGTTATATATTTCCTTTACCAGATAGAAAAATAATGCAGCCCGGTCATCGCAATCGCTGTAGGTACTTAATAATGTTTGTTCAGGCGAAAAACGTTTTTCCTTACCAAAGTTTTCATCGTCATCTTCATATAAAAAACCATAACGGGTAAATCTCATCAGGTAATCAACACCTTTTTTCTGATCCATGCCTTTTAGGTTTTCTTTTAAGGTGGGAATAAGAGAGCTGTATGTTTCCCGGCTTAAAGGAATATTAAAATAACTCTCAAAATCCACTACTGGATAATTTTTAAAAATGGTTTGTACATCTTCATTAACTTTTAACTTAAAATGATGAATTTTTTGACGGTAACTAAATTCGATATCCTTCTCCTGGTAACTTTCTGGTTTAAAATCGGGCATTCTGGTAACCTTATAAGAGAACGGATTTTTACCCTCCGGAATTGAAATTTTAACGGGCTTGTAAGCATTGGCCTGTTTAAACAGTTTACCATAATCATGGTAATTAAGGCACATAAACTTTTTATTGTCAACCATAAAAAACGGAATATCGCTGATATCCTCTTCATTTCTTACATAAAATATAACCTGATCATTACCTACGGCTAACCTTGCATCGTAACCGCATTTACTCAGTAAAAACCATTTGTATAAAGTATAGCCAAAATAATTATCTGCTTTCGGACTAATCTGTTCGGCCGTCTTACGGATCAGTTGATAATAAATCCAGTCGTTTAAATGATATTTTTTCTGGTATTTTTCTAAAGAGGAAATAAGGGGCGCATACTGACCAGATGAGATGCGGCTGTAAAAGTTTGAAACAGCTGATGTAGTAGCTGTTTTAGGTATAGGAAAAACGACTGAAGAATCTACACTAAAGTTAAAAGTTCCATCATAAAAATCGAAAGAATAGTGCTGTCCCTTCGAGATGACGGTATTCATCATCAGGCAAAAGAACATAATGGTACTCAAAACATATTTGTAAATCCCTCTTTTCAAACCGCTTTATATTTGGTTACATTAAATTTACTTATTATTAACACAAAAGCAACAATTTCTTTATGTGAATAATGAGATAGCGTTTAACGGGAAATTAACATTGGGTTTTTATGAATTCGGACCAGGTTACTTTTTTAGGGCATAAAGTCCCTTTCTTAAATGGTTTAAAAGTGAGGTATTACAATCTTTACAGTCTATTTCTTTCAAATGGATGGGTTTGCCAATACTGATTTTTAACCGATGACCATTTTTGTTGAATAACTCTGAAATCAGCTTTGCTGTTTGTAATGAAGGATGTATAAACTTCAGCAGGCTAAAAAAGATGCCGTTATTGCCATGAAAATACACCGGTAGTATCGGTACATTGGCCTTGGAGATGATTTTTCCAACCACGGGATGCCATTCACGGTCTGTAATCTGATTTTTTCTGAATTTATAAGAAGAAACTTCGCCTGCCGGAAAAATAGCAACCGGACTACCAGCTTTTAAAACTTTTAAAGTTGTTTTTAATCCGCTAATACTTGATGAATCCTGAACTTTTTCGAAAGGATTTACCGCGATAATACATTTCTCCAGATTTGGGATTTTCTTTAACAGAAAATTCCCCATGAACATCGTATCAGGTCGGTGATTGGCAAGTATGCTTAATAATGCCAATGATTCTATGGCGCCGTAGGGATGGTTTGCAATCGCAATGAATGCGCCTTCTTTTGGAATATGGGCTAAATCCTCATCACTGATCTGAATAGTAACCCCCAGAACCTCCAGGATATGATTGGCAAATTTTTCTCCTTCTAAGGTATTGGCATCTCTAATAATTCCGTTGAAGTCGTTAATCTTTAAGAACTTCATTAAGAAGGAAGCAAGACCAGGAATTGGAATATTACAAATGCCTGTTGCCTTTGAAAAATTCTCTTTAGAAATGACTGTCATAATGAAAGTTCAAAATTGATTCCATTAGGGAAGCAATTTGATAAATGATTTTTTATTGAGTTAAATATAAGGGTGGGAAACATTCGGTTCTCACAAAGAAGAATGTTTATCATAGCTCATACAGAGTACCTAAAGATAATGGAATAATATGAACAACTGCGTATTAATCGATTAAGAAATTGTAAGGAATGAAATTTTATAAATAATATTTCATTAACACCAATTTAACAAGGTAAACCTACTTTTGTGGCATAAATATTTGGTTAGTATTTATAAAGTTTAGGTTAGTTGATAATAAAAAACCCAGATGGATGTCTGGGTTTTTTTATTGAATTAATTTATAGATTTTTGCCGAGTTTTTCGAGCATTTCAGGTGGAATATTATGTGTATCTACCACTAAGAAGCCATCTAAACAATCAGAAAATTTAGGATCGATATTAAATGATATAATTTTTGCATTCAGGTTCATATATTGTCTTAGCAATACCGGGATCTTGATATGCGAGTTTTCAATGTCTCCGATAATACTGTCTAAATCTTTAAAAGACTCGCTGCTATCAACCAGGGTATCGGTAGAAATAGGCAATAAATCGGCTTTGAATTTGTTCCGGGGTTTAACATATTTAGCCATCTCATAATCGAAATGGTTTTTGGTAATATAATCTACAATTAGGGCCTTACTGAATTTTGAGAAATTGTTGCTGATACTTACCGGACCGAACATATAACGGTACTGTGGGTTATCGATCAGGTATTTTAGAATTCCTTTCCAAAGCAGGAACAGTGGTAGCGGCTTACCCTGGTATTCTTTCCTGATCCACGATCTGCCCAACTCGATACCCTGCTTCAACATGGGGTAAAACTGATCTTTCATTTTAAAAAGTTCAGAAAGGTAGAAACCACGGCGGCCCATGCTCTCTAAAATTTCATCACCTTTACCTATCCGGTAAGCACCTACAATATTTTCTAAATCTTTATCCCATATAAATAAATGGTTATAGTAGATATCGTAGTTGTCGAGATCGATTTTTTTGTTGGTACCTTCACCTACTTCACGGAAAGTAATTTCTCGTAAACGGCCAATTTCCCTTAAAATATTCGGGATTTTTAAAGTCGGAACAATATATACCTCGTAATTTTTCTCCGTCCAAACCCTGAAATCTTCCAGAAGCGCTACCTCATTTTTAATTAAGAGCCTCGAAGTTTCTTCAATTACCTCAGCAGGTTTCTTTTTAATTTTAAATAAGTTTAACGGGTTAAAGAGTTTTTTCTCTGTGTCTAAACCAATACCAAGCGCATACGTACGGGCTCTTAAAAAGTCCATCAGTTTATTGCTGCTGTTCATGTGCGAAATTTCAGATACGGCTATTGGTTTACCAATCCGTACCTTAATGGTGCGCCCATGTTTATTTAAAAACTCCGAAGGTAGTTTTGCTGTACGCAGGGTAGGGTGTATGAAACTCAAAATGTTAAAGAAAACACCGTTATTACCATGAAAATAAATAGGTACAACAGGTACTTTTGCTTTGGCAATCAGTTTTCCAACAACAGGATGCCACATCCTGTCGGTTACCTGCTGAGCATCTAATTTAAAGGTAGAAACTTCTCCTGCAGGGAAAATACCAATTGGCGTTCCATTTCTAAGTAAATCAAAAGTAGTTTTTAATCCACTGATACTTGAAGAATGCTGCACATTTTCGAAAGGATTTACAGCAACAAAAAATTCATCAAGGTTTGGTATTTTTTTCAAAATGAAATTTACCATTACCTTTGCATCGGGCCTAACCGTACACAATAGTTTAACTAAAGCCAAACCTTCTACACCACCATAAGGGTGATTTGCGATTGCGATAAAAGGGCCTGTTTTAGGAATACAATTTAAATCATCATCATCAAATTCTATAGAAACGCCAATGGTTTCTAATATCTTGTCTACAAATTCTAAGCCTTTAAAATGTTGATTTTGAGCAAATACGTCGTTAATGTCGTTCAGTTTCATGATCTCCATCATCAAACCTGCCAAACCTGGTACACCTAGCTTATCTATCTTTGTTGCTTTCGCAAACTCAGATGTAGTTATGATCTTCATATAAATTCTTAGATTGTTGATAGGCAAAACCTATTCTGTTTTGCAATCCCAAAAATAAGATTTATATTTATAATCCACATGTCATATCGCATCAATGAGAATTTGGTTCAACAAAAATTTTGGTGTCAGCAAAAGTGAATTCAACGGATTGTTGTTTCTCGTCTCTATTATTGTTGTAATCAGGGTTATTCCAATTATATATGGCTACTACCAGCCAATTTCGAACGATGATCCAAATCTTTTAGCACAAATTCAGAAGATAACCATAACAGATCAGGCATATGCCAATACTATTCGCGATCGGATTGAAGATTCTAGCCCTCGGAAAACAGTTAAACTTTTTAAGTTCAATCCTAACAGTTTAGATGCAGAAGGTTGGCAAACTTTAGGTCTGTCGGCAAAACAAGCGCAATCAATTATAAATTATACCACTAAGGGCGGTAAGTTTTACAAAGCCGAAGATCTTCAGAAAATGTATACCATTTCGCCAGAAATGTATAAAAAGATATTGCCTTATGTTAACATACCTGATCAGCCCATCAATGCCTCAAGGAATTATGTATCTTTTGAAAAAAGGAATATGCTAAAAAAGCTGTTGTGATTGTTGATATCAACAAAGCAGACTCGACACAATTGGATGGTATTAAAGGTATTGGCGGAACTTTTGCCCTTAGAATTATTAAATACCGTGAACGTTTAGGCGGCTTTTACAAAAAAGAACAACTTCTTGAAGTTTATGGTTTAGATTCCGGTAAGTATGCCGAAATTAAAGATCAGATTGAAATCAGCAATACTCCATTAAAAACAATAAATATAAATACAGCAACTTTTAACGATTTAAAGCGCAATCCATACCTTTCTTTCAAACAGATCAATGCCATTATTCAATACCGTAAGCAGCATGGTAATTATGCTAACCCATCCGATTTAAAAAAGATCATCATTTTAAACCAGCAGGTTATAGATAAAATTACCCCTTATATTTCTTTTTAGAAACTTAGCGCCTGTTTAAATTTTTATAACAAAAATAAATGGCCTTTTGCTGTCACGCTGAGGGATAATTTAGTGTATAAATTCAATATAAATGCCAGTAAAATTTAATGGAAATAAATCTTCCCAAAGGATCGTCATTTCGGGAAGGCTTTTTCAGCCGACAGCCTGCCTCGATTTTCGGGGAAGCAATCTTTATAGCAAGGACACAAGCATGATAGATTGCTTTGTCGTTCATCCTTATAATGACCTTTATTTAAACAACTGATATTTAGTGTTGTTTTTTGACCATATAAGACATCTAAGGACCATATAAGCTTACATGTTCTTATATGGTTTGAAAGCCTAAAGGATTATTTAATGAATTAGATGTTCTTAGGTGTCTAAGGTGGTTAATTAAACTGCGTAGTCTTTAATTTTTACGACCACCTTAGACATCTTAGCTCAATGAGTTTTGCAGGATGCAAAATCTTAAACCTAATACGTTAGAAGCCGTATATAGGACTTCATTCCTATTTTTCAGGCCACAGACCTGATGGTTACTCGCAATGACGACCTTTTTTGGAGTCTGTCAATGGTAGAGGTGAGAATTTTTCAAATACATCGGAGAGCTGATAACAGATATACAAGGAGCGTCATTTCGACCGCAGTGGAGAACCCGAAGGCTCTGCAAAGCAAAATCTTTTAACGTAGTTCAAAGATTTCTCCATTTAGCCGCGCGTAGTCGATTGCTTTATTAATGCGTTGAAATGGTCTTCGACTACGCTCAGACTGACATATGAAATAAATTTTATTTTAAACATGCTCTTAAAAGCTTAAATTTTAAATGCGATTTGGAAAGCAATGATTGTGCTAATCGGTTTCGAAAGCCCTGCTTTACAATTACTCACCCGATTAAAAACCTGTGAAACAAGTAAGCACACAATAAAAGTAAAAACAAGTGCTTAAACCGGGATTTATGTTCGTTCCAATCAGGTTTAATTATGGAAGAACAGTACATTTAAACCCGAAATCATAGTGTCGGCCCGTGCCACCTAAACCTGATCGGAACGAACACGGAATGCAACGAAGTAAAGTGGAGAGCAGGGCTGAATAGTGCCAAATACTTCTGTACCTGATTTCCAAAAAAGATAACCCGGTTAAAAAATATACATTTCCTTTTCCAGGTTAGTTATAGGAGTTAATTGCTTGTAAGGTTTAAAACGAATCCATTTTCAACAAATATGTTGCGAAAAAGAGAATGTATACATCTGTTATCATTCCTTCAATTTCATCTATATTCGTCAAAAACTCCATATAACTAACTTATTCGGCTATAGTTGTAGGAAAAATAAAAAAAACTTTCTTCGTTAATTTCAAGGTTTAAAATTAACCGATAAACTAATTGAACCGAATACCATTTCATTCTGTAATTGCACGAATATTTAATGGTAACTAACTATGAAATAATTGATTATAATTGCCCCCGAACTAACTTAAAATATAAATTTAATGAGCGTAAGCTTCGATTTTTCAGAAACAGAAACTCAGCAAAGTGTAAAGGCTATGGTCCGCGATTTTGCAGAGAAAAATATTCGTCCAAATATAATGGAATGGGATGAGGCACAGCATTTTCCGGTCGAATTGTTTAAACAACTTGGAGAATCAGGCTTAATGGGCGTTTTGGTTCCCGAAGAGTATGGAGGCTCTGGATTGGGCTACCAGGAATATGTTGATGTGATTGTGGAAGTAGCCCGGGTTTGCGGTTCAATCGGCTTATCATTAGCCGCACACAACTCTTTATGTACTGGTCATATTTTGGCCTTTGCAACCGAAGAGCAGAAGCAAAAATGGTTGCCGAAGCTGGCTACTGCCGAATGGATTGGTGCCTGGGGTTTAACCGAAGCAAACACAGGTTCGGATGCCTTAAGGATGATGACTACTGCCGTTGAAGATGGTGAAGATTACATTATAAACGGCGCAAAAAACTGGATTACCCATGGCAAAAGCGGAGATATTGCGGTTGTGATGGTAAGAACAGGGGAGCAGGGGAGCTCGAAAGGGATTTCGGCCATTGTAGTAGAACGCGGTACACCTGGTTTTACTGCTGGGAAAAAAGAAAATAAACTAGGTATGCGGGCATCAGAAACCACAGAAATGATTTTTGATAATTGCCGCGTACCGAAAGCTAATTTATTGGGTAATGTTGGCGAAGGTTTTAAACAGGCGATGAAAGTGTTAGATGGCGGAAGGATTTCTATTGCGGCACTGGCTTTAGGTATTGCGAAAGGTGCTTTTGATGCAGCGGTAGCTTATTCAAAACAGCGGCAGCAGTTTGGTCAGCCCATCTCCAGCTTTCAGGCCATTAGTTTTAAACTGGCTGACATGGCTACAGAGATTGAAGCAGCCGAATTGTTGATCCGCCAGGCAGCAGATTTAAAGAACAGGCATTTGCCTATGACAAAAGAATCGGCCATGGCGAAATATTTTGCCTCAGAGGTCTCGGTAAGAGTAGCAACCGAAGCGGTTCAAATATTTGGGGGTTATGGTTATACCAAAGACTTTCCGGTTGAGAAATTTTATCGCGATAGTAAGTTGTGTACAATAGGCGAGGGCACTTCTGAAATACAAAAGATAGTTATTGCCAGAGAAATATTATCAAGGTAGAAGGTTTTAAGGTAGAAGGTTTAGGGCTATATTTGTTGAACCTTATACCCTAAGCCTTACGCCTTCAACCTTATATACAACAAACCAAATATATTATGAGTAATCCGGATGATTTAACCACTTCCGGATTTTTTTTGTTTTAAAATTTTGAAAACCAACTTTCAGTTGCCGGTGTTTTTACTAAATACTAAATACTAAATACTAAATACTAAATACTAGTTGGGTTTGGAGTGGGGAGTTTGGCGTTTGGCGTCAATTAACGGATTTAAACAATTAATCGATTAGAGATACTAACTAATGAACTAAAAATATGGCAAAGTATTCAGAAAAAGCTGGTGAGAAAGTAGAAAAAACCATGCACGAAATGAAAGCAGGTAAGCTTAAGAGCGGATCAGGTAAAAAAGTGATTTCCAAAAAGCAGGCAATTGCTATCGGATTATCCGAAGCCAAAAAAGCAGGAGCGAAGGTACCTAAAAAAGGTTAAAAGCTTAAAGACTAAAGACCAAAGCAAATAGGTTTGGTGCCTAAAACTATCTTCTCAGAGCTTTAATCTATGGATTTTTCGCTCTGAGCTTATTGCGGTATATCTTTCGAAGTTAAAATGCTGTCGACCACATAAACGCTAAATCCCCGCCATGGTAGGGAATGTTTATATTCTTTGTAGTGTAATTCGAAAAACTTACCACTGTTGGCCATCATTTTTTCAGCAATTTCCTGGTTAGCGATAGAAAATTCGAATTCGTTGTTCTGCAGCGTTCCTGTTTGCCGGGATTTTATTCCGCTTTGAATTAATTTGCCCTCGTATGTTTTAAATATATAGCCTTTTTTTACTACATAGTTTAACTCCCCAGCTTTAACACCTTCACCAAAAACAAAGAAATAACGGTAGTAACAAATTGCGATTAATGTGATAACAACTATAACTGCGATAATTGAACCTACTTTTTTGCCTGTTGTCATATATGATTATATATATAAATGTAGCTAAACAACACATAAGTTCAACTAATGATTTAAATAAAATTTCTTTTTATAAATCTTTCTCGTTTTCAATATTTTGCTTACATTTGCAGCCCCGATAACACGGGAAAATTTAAAAACCACGAGAGGAGGTATTTCAGCGTTATGATCATTATCAACATTAAAGACGGCGAATCATTAGATAAAGCCCTTAAACGTTTCAAGAAAAAGTTTGAAAAAACTGGTGTATTGAGAGAACTACGTAGTCGCCAGGCATACGAGAAAAAATCCGTTGCCCGCCGTACTGAAATTAAACATGCTGTTTACATTCAGAATATGAATCAGGATACAACTGCATAGTTGTTTAAGATATAAATACAGTAAAGTCCTTCCGATGTTAAATTGGGAGGACTTTTCTTTTTTAAAAGGAAATCAAAAACATTTCAATAAACGATTAGTTAATGATTTCTTTATATCAAAACTATTTGTAACTTCATATCAATGCCCCGCAAAAAGATATTGAATGTTGCTAAAAAGTTTTATCACCTATTTAACTCACGAGAAGCGCTATTCTCCACATACCATTACCTCTTATCAGGTAGATTTAGATCAGTTTGAAGTATTTACTAAGGCATTAGAACTGGATTTCCCTGAAGTTAAACATGCTCACCTGCGCAATTACCTGGTTGAGCTAATGGAAACGGAAAATTCGGAAAATACCATTAACAGAAAAATATCTGCTATACGAAGCTTTTATAAATTTTTACATAGAACCGGAGCGATTGATCAAAATCCTGCTGTTTTAATCAAAGCGCCAAAAATACCTAAAAGGCTGCCTGTATTTATAGATGCACAGAAAATGGATCATTTACTGGATTCGCAGCAATATTTCGATGAAAGTTTTCCTTCTGTTCGCGATCATTTGGTTATTGAACTGCTTTTTGGAACGGGTATCCGTTTAGCTGAACTGTTGCAATTAAAAGAGACTGATATTGATATTTATTCAGGAACGATAAGGGTGCTGGGTAAAAGGAGTAAGGAAAGAATTATTCCTGTGAATAAACAGCTTATCAATCAGATAAATACCTACATTGACCTAAAAAAGTTGCAAAACTTTAATAACAATTTGCTTATATTAATCGTTACCAATACAGGTGCAGCGGCATATCCGAAATTAATATACCGTATTGTTACCTCATACCTAAACCATGTATCAACCAATGAAAAGAAAAGTCCCCACGTGTTGCGGCATAGTTATGCCACTAGCCTGTTAAATGCAGGAGCAGATTTAAATGCGATTAAAGAACTTTTGGGCCATGCCAGTTTAGCAGCAACCCAGGTTTACACCCACAATTCGATCGAAAGATTAAAAACAATTTATAAACAAGCCCATCCAAAGGCGTAAAAAAAGGAGGAAAAATGAAAATCGGAGTTCAATCAATCCACTTCAGTGCAGACAGTAAGTTGTTAGATTTTATACAGAAGAAAGCAAACAAGCTTGATCAGTTTTTTGACCAGATCATTAGCGGAGAAGTGTATTTAAAGTTAGAGAACGTAGAGGACGAGGCTAATAAAATTAGTGAGATAAAACTGATTGTACCAGGAGGTACCCTCTTCGCTAAAGAACAATGTAAATCATTTGAAGAAGCCACAGATCTGGCAATCGAATCGTTAAGAAAGCAGATTACAAAACATAAAGATAAAACACGTGCAAAATTAAGTGAGCATAAAGCAATTTTAAGTGAGAGCGAAGCCGCTGATTATTAGTAAAGCACAAAAATATAATGCAAAGGGGCGGTACAGTTAAATGTACCGCCTTTTTGTTTTGGTGATAACTTCCCAGGTTACCGTCAATCGATGAAAATTGAAAGATAATTCCCTTCGGCGGCGTCATCTCGGGCGGAGTGTAACGTAGCCGGGAGATCTATCTTTAGAATACTTTTTATTTAGATCTCTCCGTTTCGCTGCGCTTCAGTCGAGATGACGACTTTTTTTATATTAGTTTCTTCAAATAATTTAAAGAAATCGGAAGCTATTCGTACAATTTCTATAAACCAATTTTAATTTTCTAAGCAATTCTCCGTGAAAAAATAGACCTCGAGATATAAATTTTAACTTTTATTGAGATTCATGCATTTGTTATTTTCTGTTCATTATTGTGATTAGAGGTGGTAATCATGTTTATTAGGACAATAAACATAAAAAAAATATTCGATTTTAAGAGATTGATTATTAAGCTCCTTCAGGTGTATGATGAGCACTAACTAAAAATAACTTCATTATTTTTTTCAAATTTATTTTGAACTGAAATATAAGTGTGTATATTTGCATTCCCTTTCGGAAACGGTGTTAGATCAGGAAGAAAAGGGTTGTTCTTTAAAAAGATAAAAGTTTTAAAAAACACGTTAATAGTATGAAAAATGAAGATTTTTCGTATCATTGCAGAAAATTTAAAGCCTCCTTAGCTCAGCTGGTAGAGCAACTGACTTGTAATCAGTAGGTCATTGGTTCGATTCCGATAGGAGGCTCTTTTTATTTTAAAGTGTTAGCATTTTAAAGTAAAAAATGGGGAGATTCCAGAGCGGCCAAATGGGACAGACTGTAACTCTGTTATCGCAAGATTTCGAAGGTTCGAATCCTTCTCTCCCCACACTTTAAATGAATGGCCAAATGTTTTAATGATAGAGTAATTCTCTCATTCTTTCATTCAATCAATCACTGGTTTTTAAAAGCGGAAGTAGCTCAGTTGGTAGAGCGATAGCCTTCCAAGCTATAGGTCGCGAGTTCGAACCTCGTCTTCCGCTCCAATAAAAATTAGAAAGTGGGCAGTTGTTGGTAACAGTTTTAATATAGTTAAAACTAAAAGCTGGAACTGGAAACTAAAAAGCCGACTTAGCTCAGCGGTAGAGCACTTCCTTGGTAAGGAAGAGGTCGTGGGTTCAATTCCCATAGTTGGCTCAGGTATAATAAAGCTTTGTTAAATCTGTTTAATAAGCAGAGTAGACAAGGTTTTTTGTGTTGAAATAACAATAAATAAAAAATAATAAAAAGTTAACCTACTAATTAGTTATAAATAAAATGGCAAAAGAAAAATTTGACCGCAGTAAACCGCACTTAAACATCGGTACAATCGGTCACGTCGATCACGGTAAAACAACTTTAACAGCAGCTATTACAAAAGTTTTGGCTGATGCTGGTTTAACTGAGGCACGTTCATTCGATTCAATTGACTCTGCTCCAGAGGAAAAAGAAAGAGGTATTACAATCAATACAGCTCACGTTGAGTATTCAACAGCTAACCGTCACTATGCACACGTTGACTGTCCAGGTCACGCGGATTACGTGAAAAACATGGTTACTGGTGCTGCTCAGATGGACGGTGCAATTATCGTTGTTGCTGCTACTGATGGTCCAATGCCACAAACTCGTGAGCACATCTTATTAGCTCGTCAGGTTGGTGTGCCTTCATTAGTTGTATTCATGAATAAAGTGGATATGGTTGATGATCCTGAATTATTAGAATTAGTAGAAATGGAAGTTCGTGAATTATTATCATTCTACGAATTCCCAGGTGATGATATTCCTGTAATCCAAGGTTCTGCATTAGGTGGATTAAACGGCGATCCTAAATGGGTTGGTAAAATTATGGAATTAATGGATGCTGTTGATAGCTACATTCCAATTCCTCCACGTTTAACTGATCTTCCATTCTTAATGCCTGTTGAAGATGTATTCTCGATCACTGGTCGTGGTACTGTAGCAACTGGTCGTATTGAGCGTGGTGTAATCAACTCTGGAGATCCGGTTGAGATCTTAGGTATGGGTGCTGAGAACTTAAAATCTACAGTAACTGGTGTTGAGATGTTCCGTAAAATCTTAGATTACGGTGAAGCTGGTGATAACGTAGGTTTATTGTTACGTGGTATTGAGAAAACTGATATCCGTCGTGGTATGGTAATCTGTAAACCAGGTTCAGTAACTCCTCACACTGATTTCAAAGCTGAGATCTATGTATTATCAAAAGCTGAAGGTGGTCGTCACACTCCATTCTTCAACAAATACCGTCCTCAATTCTATTTCCGTACTACAGACGTTACTGGTGAGATTTCACTAGCTGAAGGTACTGAGATGGTAATGCCAGGTGATAACGTTACAATCACTGTAAAGTTGATCAACGCTATTGCAATGGAAAAAGGTCTACGTTTCGCTATCCGTGAAGGTGGTAGAACAGTAGGTGCCGGTCAGGTAACTGAAATTTTAAAATAAAACCCCAACCCCTTAGGGGGCTTAGGTAAATAACGGAAAGCAAAGTGCTTGAATTCACTTAAGCATTTTGCTTTCTAAATACGGGAATAGTTCAACGGTAGAATAGAGGTCTCCAAAACCTTTGATCAGGGTTCGAATCCTTGTTCCCGTGCTCAAAACAATGGTTGAGTAATTGAATGAGTGAAGGATTGAATTTGAAAGTTTACTTTCGGATATTATCATTCACTCATTTACTCATTCAGTCATTCAATAAATTAAATATGGCTAAAGTAGTTGAGTTTATAAAAGAATCGTACGATGAAATGACCAATAAGGTTACATGGCCTACTTGGGGCGAACTGCAAAGTTCGGCAATTCTTGTATTAGTGGCTTCTTTAATTATTGCATTGGTTATTTTTGCAATGGATAAGGGATCGACATTTGTGTTAGATACTTTTTATAAATCACTTTCTAATTAATATTTACTAATGAGCGATCTAAAGTGGTACGTTGTAAGGGCTGTTAGCGGTAAAGAAAAGAAAGTAAAACAGTACATTGATGCTGAGATCAGCCGTTTAGGTTTCTCTCATTTGGTTCCTCAGGTTTTAATACCAATGGAAAAATATTACCAAATGAAAGATGGTAAAAAAATTGCCAAAGAGCGTAATTTTTATCCTGGTTATGTTTTAATCGAAGCTACATTAGATGGAGAATTAGAACATATTATTAAGGGCATTAACAGTGTTATAGGTTTTTTAGGCGATAAAGCCGGTAACCCTATCCCAATGCGCCAGGCAGAAGTGAACCGTATTTTAGGTGTGGTTGATGAGATGAGCGAACAGGGCGAAACCATGAATGTGCCTTATTATGTTGGCGAAGGCATCAAAGTGATGGACGGACCTTTCAACGGTTTCTCAGGTATTATCGAAGAGGTAAACGAAGAGAAGAAGAAACTAAAAGTTATGGTTAAAATCTTTGGGCGTAAAACACCGCTTGAGCTTAACTACATGCAGGTAGAAAAAGAGTAAAAAATTATTTAAAATATTTGAAAGCCCCGATCAATTCGGGGTTTTTTTATGCCTTTATTTTTTAGAGACATTTTTGTATTATTTGTTTGTAGCTTTGGATTTGTGGTATATTGGCTTAAATTATTTTACTATAAAATATTCTTTTTATGGTAACTATTAATGTAAATAACAATGGAAAAGAATCTATTTAACGAAAATCTATTTAAGATTTCACTCTCATTATTATGCATTTCATTTCTCTTGATACAGGGGGTAAAAAGGATGATGTTAATCAGGTAAGCTTAAACGATACCAATTTAAAAGTGCGAAAATCTGGGTACAGTTGAATTTAAAAAGGGTAGATACCAATCCGTTTACAACAATTGGGGAGGCTTACAAACATGACGCTTTATACTTCTAACCTAACTGCCAATCAACGTACTCAAATTGTAGATATTAACAATCGTCGCAAATCTAAGACTGTATCAAATAAATTAGGAACGTATTGCACACCTTAATCAAAATCAATATGCGAAGAAATATACTCATACTTTTAAGTCTTAGCTTTTCCATCTGCCAGGCTCAAGAGAAAAAGCCATCATTCGAGAAGGTAATAGAACATTATTTGTTTAAAAGCACATCCGATAGACTTTTTGATGCCCAAAAAAATCAAGCCTATATTTATAGCATGGGTATTTCATTTAATGATAAGGGCTTAATAGATACGCTTTACTTTTCTGATAAAATCGATTCTGTGGTTCGTGACATTTTTATGTTAGACGACCGAAAAGTAAAGTTGTTCAAATCCATAACCATCCCTTTTAAGGAATATGCAAATAGAATAGTTGTTTTAACCTTGTACCACTATAACAGTGAGGATGGAATGTTGGACTATGGTTTTGGTTTGCTCAGACAAGTTGAAAAACTATATCCAATAATAAACTCGTCTAAGCCTATTGTTTTGCACCAACCAATTGTTTTTGGCTTTATCAGGCATATCAATTAACCCTGAAAGGTATCAAAGTAATGGACTGACCTTTCAATGGTTTCTCAGGTATTATCGAGGAGGTAAACGAAGAGGAGAAAAAATTGAAAGTAATGGTTAAAATCTTTGGTCTTAAAACACCACTTGAGCTTAACTGCATGCAAGTAGAAAAAGAGTAAGAAAATTATTTAAAATATTTGAAAGGCCCGATCAATTCGGTTTTTTTTTTATGCCTTTATTTTTTAGATACCTTTTGTATTATTTGTTTGTAGTTTTAGATTTATTGGTATATTGGCTTTAAATTATTTTACTATAAAATATTCTTTTTATGGTAATTATTAATATCAATAACAGTGGAAAAGAATCTATTTAACGGAAATCTATTTAAGATTTCACTCTCATTATTATGCATTTCATTTCTCTTGATACAGGGATGTAAAAAGGATGGTGTTAATCAGGTAAGCTTAAACGATACTGATTTAAAAAGTGCGAAAGCATGGGTACAGTTCAATTTAAAAAGGGTAGATACCAATCCTTTTACCACAATGGCCCCCAACTGGGATGATATTTATACTACTACTCAGGATAACCAGACCATTATTGAGGTAGGCTTAAATAATCCAAATAGAATTTTTATTGGAGATAGTCCCAATGATGCCAATGAGCCCAGATTGGGTTTATCAAAAAGTAACATCAGATTGGTTTTAATTAAAAACACAGATAAAAATACAATCGTTGCCGGTTGTTATATGGCTATTGTAAATAATGCACAACTGAACAAACCAGAAAGCTTACATTATAAAAATGTAGGCAACTTAAACGGTAAAGTGTATTATTTTAATACTGATGGTAGTTTTAGCAATGGTTCGCTTTACGCCAACGGGCAAATTGCAAAAAGTACAGGCAAACTAAATTTATTAAATCAATCTTTATTAAATATAAAGCTGCAACGCGCGGATGCAAAAGAATTAAACCTAAGCTTAAAAGATAAATTAGTTGCAGTAAAATCACCCTGTGCTGATGGAGTAGAGATACCAATATGGGGGCAATCTTGTGTGGGGGCAGAGGGATATGAGGTGTGCTCGCCTTATATATCTGGTTTTGCTCATTTACCAGGAAGTTGTGATGGGGATTATGGCGATAATGAAGGATATGCCGGTACGCATGGGGGGTATGGAGGAGGTGGTACTACAAGTTCAAAGAAAGTTGATGTAGATCCTAATGCCCGGCAATGTTTAAAAGATATAAAAGCAGCATTAGAAGCATTGGGTATGAAAAATAGCAGTATAAGCGCAGGCTTAATTGCTAATGTATTGAATAAATTGAATTTGAGTACGGGCTCTAATTTTAATGGAATAATTACCGAGGGTAAACTAACAAGTAGTCATTTGGCTGAAACTGTTTGGATAATAAATCCGGACCCTAATCAGGGACTTCTTACTCAAATAAAGTTTAATTCAGATCATCTAAATAAGATGACGGATTTGGCTGTTGCAGCTACAATGATGCACGAATATGTACATGCTTATTTCGACTGGAACCTCCGTTTAATGAACGAGGGAAAAACTGGGTACGATGCTAATTTTGTAGCTAGTTATAACCTTTTATTTGACAAAAGCGGAATGCCCTTAAATGATCAGCTTGGAACTATTCAACATGAACAGATGGCGAATAGTTTCGCGACTTCAATTGGAGAAATGGTGAAAAAATATGCTGATGCTGAAGGGATAGGTTATCCTGCTGATCCTGATTATTTTAAGAAGATCGGATGGATTGGGTTAACCGGCACCCAGGCGGCAAAACATGCACCTTCCGGAACGCCATATACCCTCGCTGCTGAGCGTGGACAAGAAGGTACTAGTCCGTTAACCCAAAGCCTAAAGTGTAAATAGTAATTTCTAATCCGATGAAATACCAAATAATATTTGTTCTAATGTTGACGCTTCAGAGTTCAATGATTTCTGCTCAGAAAAAACATAATACTACGCCAATATATAAATACTTAAAAGCTAACGCGGATAGTACAATCATTATGAACTATGAAAGTAACTGGGAAATTAATCCTGAGTATTTCATGTTAAGCAAAAAAGGAGATACTATTAATGCTTACACTTACAAAATTGTTTCCAGTTTTGATCAGAGAATTGTGGTTCCACATAATTTGAGATATAGGCTATATCAAAATACTCAGGTTCCTGTAGATATAAATTCTTACTTTACCGCCAAATATTTATCTGCTGATAGCCTTAGGAAATTCTGGCAAGAACTTATTATGCTAAAACCATGGAATATCAACGATGATCAAGTAGATGGTGCTGGCTGTCCTATTGATCAGGGTAGTTTACAAAGGCAAATCCGTGATGCTTCAAGTACAAAGTTAACGCTAATAACAAAAAAAGTATTAAAGAGTTGAGTTTTTATGCTCCTCAATATTATGAAAAGGAAATATGTCCAGGTAGAAAAGGTAGGCAGGCAATTATAAAAATTGAGAATTTCTTTAAAACCTATTTCAAATATGAATGATAAAATAGAAACGCTGATGTTTATAAACCCCTCTTTGGTGCATAAGTGTCGCATGTGATAATCTCTAATTAATTTTATAATAATATTATAATTTGTATGTATACAGGAAGTATTACAGAGGATTTTCTACTATTCAATTGTTAAAATTGTACAGAATGGAGATGTTTTGAAGAATCTGCTTTTGGTTTAATAATAGAAAATGATGGTGTTGCACCATATAATTATAGGATTAGACTTTATAAGAAATGAGAAGAATAATCATATTAAATATTTGTCTTTGGCTAATGACACTGTTTTTTATTTATCATGCAATAGAAATGAAACTAAGATCCTCGATAATAGAGATTCGGTATTAGTTCTAAAGCTACCACTGTATTATATTTTAAAACACTTATTAGACTTAAAGGATTTAATAAGGATGTTAAAATAATGGTTAATGGAAAAGAGTGCGTTGTACTACCGGAAGGTACACTGGTGAAGGATATTTTAAGTAAAATGGATATTTATAAGCCTTTGCCTTTAGCGGAAGTTGTACAATTGAAATCGAAAGATGAATTAATATATGTTGAGATAATTTTTAGATCAACTGGTCACGACTTTCTATTGAGAGTAAAAAGAAACAAAGGATTTGAAATCTTAGGAATAAGTGAAAAGACAATTTAGCTTATTGCATCTATTAATACTATCAGGACTTAATAATGTCCTGAAGAGTTAAGAATAGGCTTAGTGAGGGGTTCCAGGTACTTCCCTATGGCAGGATAGTTATAAAAATGATTCATTTAAGATTGGGGGGACAAATCAAACAATAGATTTTTCTACAATGAAAGGTTTAGAAAATGCCCACCATTCAGGATACGCAGATAACAGCACGCCCTTTTGCCCTAAAAAATAGTTAATATGAGATTTATAGTTTATTTATTTGTTTTTTGTTTTTCTTATTTAAATGTCCAAGCTCAAAACTACTTAGGGATTACCCCAATGCATAAATTTTTTCAAAAACATGCAGATAGTACCTATATAATTTCATCTGCTAATCAATATCATATAGAATATCAAATTCTAAGTAAAGTTGGTGATACAATATCGACCTATACCTATAAAAGCAACACGAAACTTGGTCCTAAATTGAAAGAAATTCCAAGAGCATTTAGAGAGGCTTTTTTAAAGAAGAATGCAAATTTAATATATTTTATACCCGTTGATATAAATGTTTTTTTTCAACCAAAATATTTAAATTTAGATAGTTTGAAACAATTCTGGACAAAATCCGCAAAATTAAAAATGTGGAGCGTTAGTGATGATAAAATTGACGGAGAAGGGTGTGATTTAAAACAACCCGGTTACGCTATCTCCGACGGCGGTCAAATTTATTTACATCTTATCACTAAAGATAACATTAAGGAACTGTTTTTTTATGCACCAGATTATTATAATGAAAAATGTCCGGGCAGAAAAGGAAGGAAAGCTATTTTAGAGTTGAGTGATTTGTTTAATAGTTATTTCAAAGAGAAATAATATATTTCTTCTTATCTATTGCAGTAATGTAAGATTATCCATATCTTTGCAGTCCTTTAAGCTTTATAGGAGCTATAAGGAATTAAATGTTACATGCTTCCAATATTTAACATTGAGTTTTAAATAAACAAAAAACACAAAATGGCAAAAGAAGTCAGTGCAATGATCAAATTACAGATCAAAGGCGGAGCGGCAAATCCATCGCCACCAGTAGGACCTGCATTAGGTGCTAAAGGGGTGAACATCATGGAGTTTTGCAAACAGTACAACGCTCGTACCCAAGATAAAGCAGGTAAAGTATTGCCAGTTGTAATTACTGTTTATGCTGATAAGTCATTCGATTTCATCATCAAAACCCCTCCGGTAGCTATCCAGTTAAAAGATGCTACTAAATTACAGAGTGGTTCTGCTGAGCCTAACCGTAAGAAAGTTGGGTCGGTGACCTGGGACCAGATTAAAGTTATTGCTGAGGATAAAATGCCTGATTTAAATGCATTTACAATCGAATCAGCAATGAGTATGGTTGCTGGAACAGCACGCAGTATGGGAATCACCGTTTCTGGTGACGCACCCTGGAACAATTAATTAAAAAACAGTTTACAACAGTGGCGAAATTAACTAAAAATCAAAAAAAGGCACATGCTAAAATAGAAGCTGGTAAAGCTTATACTTTGAAGGATGCTGCTGCTTTGGTAAAAGAAATCACTACTACTAAATTCGATGCTTCAGTTGATATTGATGTATCTTTAGGAGTAGATCCGCGTAAAGCCAATCAAATGGTACGTGGTATTGCTACTTTACCACACGGAACAGGTAAAACTGTACGTGTTTTAGCTTTAGTAACTCCTGACAAGGAAGAAGAAGCAAAAGCAGCTGGCGCAGACTTCGTAGGTTTAGACGAGTATGTTGCTAAAATTGAAGGTGGTTGGACCGATGTAGACATTATTATCACTACACCAGCTTGTATGGCTAAGGTAGGTAAATTGGGCCGTGTTTTAGGTCCAAGGAACTTAATGCCTAACCCAAAATCTGGCACAGTAACCAACGAAGTTGGTAAAGCTGTAACAGAGGTTAAAGCAGGTAAAATTGATTTTAAAGTAGACAAAACGGGTATCATACACGCCTCGATAGGAAAAGTATCATTCCCAGCAGATAAAATTTATGAGAATGCACTTGAAATCATTCAGGTAATTTCTAAATTAAAACCATCTGCTGCAAAAGGAACTTATTTTAAGAGCATTCACGTGTCTTCTACAATGAGTCCTGGGATTGCAATTGAAACAAAATCAGTAGCGGGGATCTAATCATGAACAGAGAAGAAAAAACGAAGTAGTTTTAGAACTACAAGGACAAATGCAAGAGTTTGGCAATTTTTACATTGCTGATACCTCTAGCCTTTCTGTAGAGCAGATCAATAACATCCGCCGCAAATGTTTCGAAGGTGATATCGTAATGAAGGTTGCTAAGAACTCTTTAATTCGCAAAGCGATTGAAGGTTTAGATGGCGATGCTTCTGAGATATACGAAGCGCTTAAAGGTTCATCATCATTATTATTCTCAAAAACAGCAAATGCTCCGGCTAAGTTGATTAAAGCTTTGAGAAAAACTTCTGATAAGCCTGTGCTTAAAGCAGCATTTATAGATTCATCAGTATACGTTGGCGATGACCAATTGAATAACTTAGTAAGCTTAAAATCAAGAGAAGAGCTTATTGGCGATATCATTGGATTATTACAGTCACCAGCTAAAAATGTGCTATCTGCGCTTCAATCAGGCGGTAACAAAATTGCAGGAATTGTTAAAACTCTTCAGGAAAGAGAAGGTTAACGAACACCTTAAGTTCGCAAATTAAACAAAATTATTACACACGTAAATTTTTAAAATCTTAATAAAATGGCAGATTTAAAAGCGTTTGCTGAGCAATTAGTAAACTTAACAGTAAAAGAAGTTAATGAATTAGCTCAAATCTTAAAAGATGAGTATGGTATTGAGCCTGCAGCTGCTGCTGTAGTTGCTGGTCCTGCTGCTGGTGGTGATGCACCTGCTGCTGCTGCAGAAAAAACATCTTTTGATGTAATCTTAAAAGAAGCTGGTGGTCAGAAATTAGCAGTTGTAAAACTTGTTAAAGACTTAACTGGTTTAGGTTTGAAAGAAGCTAAAGACTTAGTAGACGGAGCACCAAAAGAATTAAAAGCTGGTGTTGCTAAAGACGAAGCAGAAGCTCTTAAAAAACAATTAGAAGAAGCTGGAGCAGTAGTTGAGATTAAGTAATCACTTAACTTAGCTAAGCTAAAAATGTATCAGACACCGACTGAAAATGTCGGTGTCTTTACCTGTTTATAAACATCTCATTTTGTTTGGTTAATGAGCATGGTTAGAACGAAACCAAACAAATAGTTTATTCTTAAACTAAAATCTTTTAGTCCATTGGCAAAGACAGTCGAACAAAGAGTAAATTTTGCAACTAGTAAGCACATTATAGACTATCCGGATTTTCTGGATGTGCAATTGCAATCATTCAGAGAATTTTTCCAGATAGATACCACATCAGACGATCGCTCAAGCGAAGGTTTGTTCAAAGTGTTTGCTGAAAACTTTCCAATAACAGATTCAAGAAATATCTTCGTATTAGAGTTTCTTGATTATTTTGTTGATCCGCCACGTTACGATATACACGAGTGTATTGAGCGTGGATTAACCTACAATGTTCCATTAAAAGCAAAGCTGAAGCTTTCTTGTAATGATGTAGAACATGAAGATTTTGAAACCATTATTCAGGATGTGTACTTAGGTACTATCCCGTATATGACACCAAAAGGTACGTTTGTTATTAACGGTGCAGAACGTGTTATCGTTTCGCAATTACACCGTTCTCCAGGAGTGTTCTTCGGCCAAAGCCGTCACACTAACGGAACCAAATTGTATTCTGCCCGTGTAATTCCTTTCAAAGGTTCATGGATCGAGTTCGCTACAGACGTTAATAACGTGATGTATGCTTATATCGATCGTAAGAAAAAATTCCCGGTTACCACTTTATTACGTGCTATCGGTTACGATTCTGATAAAGATATCTTGGAACTTTTCGATCTTGCTGACGAAGTAAAAGTTAGTAAATCTGGTTTAAAGAAATACATCGGTCGTAAACTGGCTGCAAGGGTATTAAAAAAATGGGTTGAAGATTTTGTTGATGAAGATACTGGTGAGGTAGTTTCTATCGACCGTAATGAAGTGATTCTTGAAAGAGAAACCGTTTTAGAAGACGAACACATTGATATGGTTATCGAAGCTGGCGTAAAAAGCATCATCTTGTCAAAAGAAGATGGCGCAAGTCAGGCTGATTATACCATTATATATAATACATTACAGAAAGATACATCAAACTCAGAAAAAGAAGCTGTAGAAAACATCTATCGTGCTTTGCGTAACGCAGAACCACCTGATGAGGAAACAGCCCGTGGTATCATTGATCGTTTATTCTTCTCAGATAAACGTTACGATTTAGGAGATGTTGGTCGTTACCGTATCAACCGTAAATTAAAAATGAATACCCCTGATGAGGTTAAAGTATTAACAAAAGCAGATATTATTGCAATTGTGAAATACCTGATCAAACTGATCAACTCAAAAGAAGAGGTGGATGATATCGATCACTTGTCTAACCGTCGTGTACGTACGGTGGGTGAGCAATTGTACGCACAATTTGGTGTTGGTTTAGCCCGTATGGCCAGAACAATCCGTGAGCGTATGAACATTCGTGATAACGAGGTGTTTACACCAACTGATTTGATTAATGCCCGTACGTTATCATCGGTAATCAACTCTTTCTTTGGTACTAACCAGTTATCTCAGTTCATGGATCAAACGAATCCATTAGCAGAGATCACGCACAAACGCCGTTTATCGGCTTTAGGTCCAGGTGGTTTATCACGTGAGCGTGCCGGTTTCGAGGTACGTGACGTTCACTATACACACTATGGTCGTTTATGTACTATTGAAACTCCGGAGGGACCAAATATTGGTTTGATTTCATCACTTTGTGTGCATGCAAAAATCAATAATTTAGGTTTCATTGAAACACCATACAAACGTGTTGAAGATGGTAAAGTAGTTGTAGATTCAGACGTTATTTATTTATCTGCTGAAGATGAAGATGGTAAAACCATCGCTCAGGCCAATGCAGAGTATGATGATAAAGGTAACTTTACCACACCGCGTGTTAAAGCGCGTTATGAGGGTGACTTCCCGATTATTGAGCCTGAGAAATTAGACTTAATGGACGTTGCGCCTAACCAGATTACTTCAATCGCTGCTTCGTTAATTCCGTTCCTGGAACATGATGATGCGAACAGGGCTTTGATGGGATCGAACATGCAACGTCAGGCCGTACCATTGTTACGTCCTGAAGCACCAATTGTAGGAACAGGTTTAGAAGGTCGCGTGGCACGTGACTCAAGAACTTTGATCAACGCAGAAGGTGACGGTGTTGTAGAGTATGTTGATGCTAACGAAATCACCATTAAATATGAGCGTAACGAAGATGATCGTTTAGTTTCGTTTGAAGGTGATAGCAAAACTTACCGTTTAATTAAATTCAAAAAACCAACCAGAATACTTGTATCAACTTAAAACCAATCGTTAAGAAAGGTCAGAAAGTAACTAAAGGACAAGTGCTTTGCGAAGGTTATGCGACTGAAAATGGTGAATTGGCACTAGGTAGAAACTTGAAAGTGGCATTCATGCCTTGGCAAGGTTTCAACTTTGAGGATGCGATTGTAATTAACGAGCGTATTGTTCGTGATGACGTTTTCACTTCATTGCATATTGAAGAGTTTGAATTAGAAGTACGTGATACTAAGCGTGGAGAAGAGGAATTAACACCAGATATCCCGAACGTTTCTGAAGAGGCTACTAAAGACCTTGATGAAAATGGTATTATCCGTATTGGTGCTGATGTAAAAGAAGGTGATATTTTAATTGGTAAGATTACGCCAAAAGGAGAATCTGATCCTTCACCGGAAGAGAAATTACTACGTGCAATTTTTGGTGATAAAGCAGGTGATGTTAAAGATGCGTCTTTAAAAACTCCTCCTTCTATCCAGGGTGTGGTAATTGATACTAAATTATTCAGCCGTGCTAAGAAAACTACAAAAGCTGAGGAAAAATCAGCAATTGAGAAATTAGACAAAGGATATAACAATATCACTGAGAAATTAAAAGCAGAATTAGTTGACAAATTATTCACTATCGTAAATGGAAAAACATCTCAGGGTGTATTTAACATTTACAAAGAATTATTAGTTGCTAAAGGCGCTAAATTTACTCAGAAAATTTTAGCTGAGCTTGATTATAATCACATTAGTCCTAACAAATGGACTACTGATGATGATAAAAACGAGATGATTAAAATGTTGCTTCACAACTACGGTATCCGTGTTAACGAGGAACTTGGTGCTTACAAACGTGATAAATTCGCGATCAGTGTAGGTGATGAGCTTCCTTCAGGAATCGTACAGATGGCAAAAGTTTATGTAGCTAAAAAACGTAAATTAAAAGTAGGTGATAAAATGGCGGGTCGCCACGGTAACAAAGGTATTGTAGCGCGTATTGTACGTGATGAAGATATGCCTTTCTTAGCTGATGGTAGTCCGGTTGATATCGTGTTGAACCCACTGGGTGTACCTTCACGTATGAACCTTGGTCAGATCTACGAAACCGTATTGGCATGGGCCGGTAAAGAATTAGGTGTTAAATTTGCAACTCCGATTTTTGATGGTGCTACGCATGATGAGGTAGAAGAATGGATCGCTAAAGCAGGAGTTCCTGCTTCAGGAAAAACCTACTTATACAATGGTTTAACAGGTGAGCGTTTCGATCAGACTACAACTGTAGGTATTATCTACATGTTGAAATTAGGTCACATGGTTGATGATAAGATGCACGCCCGTTCAATCGGACCATATTCATTAATTACACAACAACCATTGGGTGGTAAAGCCCAGTTCGGTGGTCAGCGTTTTGGTGAGATGGAGGTTTGGGCATTAGAGGCATTTGGTGCAGCTAATATTCTTCAGGAGATCTTAACCGTTAAATCGGATGATGTAATCGGAAGAGCGAAAACTTACGAAGCCATTGTTAAAGGTGAAAACCTACCAACGCCAGGTGTACCAGAATCGTTCAACGTATTGGTACATGAGTTACGCGGATTAGGTTTAGATATTACGTTAGATTAACTAAGGTAGAGGGTAAAAAGGCAGAAGGTTGAGGGTTTAAATGCCCAGACCTTCCACCTTTCCACCCTCCGCCTTTAACCTTATACAAGAGATATGTCTTACAAAAAGGATAATAAATTAAAAAGCAATTTCACATCAATCACGATTAGCTTATCGTCTCCGGAAATTATTCTGGAACGTTCAAGCGGTGAGGTGTTGAAACCAGAAACCATTAACTACCGTACTTACAAACCTGAGCGTGATGGTTTGTTCTGTGAGCGTATTTTTGGTCCGGTAAAAGATTACGAATGTCATTGCGGTAAATACAAACGTATCCGTTATAAAGGTATTGTTTGCGATCGTTGTGGTGTTGAAGTAACGGAGAAAAAAGTACGTCGTGAGCGTATGGGACACATTGCTTTAGTGGTTCCTGTTGCACACATCTGGTACTTCCGCTCTTTACCAAACAAAATCGGTTATTTATTAGGTTTACCTACTAAAAAATTAGATTTAATTATCTATTACGAGCGTTACGTAGTTATTCAGTCAGGTTTAATGGCTGAAGAAGGTATCAACTATATGGACTTCTTAACGGAAGAAGAATATTTAGATATCTTAGATAAATTACCTAAAGAAAACCAATACTTAGACGATAAAGATCCTAATAAATTCATCGCCAAAATGGGTGCTGAAGCATTAGAAGATTTATTAAAACGTATTGATTTAGATACTTTATCTTATGATTTACGTCACCAGGCAGCTAACGAAACTTCTCAGCAACGTAAAAATGAGGCTTTAAAACGTCTTCAGGTTGTTGAAGCTTTCCGTGGAGCTAATACGCGTATCGAGAATCGCCCTGAGTGGATGATTGTTAAAATCGTTCCGGTTATTCCACCAGAATTACGTCCGTTAGTGCCATTAGAAGGTGGTCGTTTCGCCACTTCCGATTTAAATGATTTATACCGTCGTGTAATTATCCGTAACAACCGTTTAAAACGTTTGATCGAGATTAAAGCACCAGAGGTAATTTTACGTAACGAGAAACGTATGTTGCAGGAAGCTGTAGATTCGTTATTCGATAACTCACGTAAAGTTAACGCGGTAAAAACTGAAGGTAACCGTGCTTTGAAATCACTTTCAGATATCCTGAAAGGTAAACAAGGCCGTTTCCGTCAGAATTTATTGGGTAAACGTGTGGATTATTCAGCCCGTTCGGTAATTGTTGTAGGGCCTAGCCTTAAATTACACGAATGCGGTATTCCTAAAGATATGGCTGCTGAGCTTTACAAACCGTTCATTATTCGTAAGATGATTGAGCGTGGTGTAGTAAAAACAGTTAAGTCTGCTAAGAAAATCGTTGATAGAAAAGATCCGTTAGTTTGGGATATCTTAGAAAATGTATTAAAAGGTCACCCGGTATTATTAAACCGTGCACCAACACTACACAGACTAGGTATTCAGGCTTTCCAGCCAAAATTAATTGAAGGAAAAGCAATCCAGTTACACCCATTAGTTTGTACTGCATTCAACGCCGATTTTGATGGTGACCAGATGGCTGTCCACTTACCGTTAGGTAACGCAGCAATTTTGGAAGCCCAGGTATTAATGTTAGCCGCACACAATATCTTAAACCCTGCAAACGGTACACCAATTACTGTACCTTCTCAGGATATGGTTTTGGGTCTTTATTATATTACTAAAGGCCGTAGAACAGATGAAACCAGAGTTGTAAAAGGACAGGATTCGAATTTCTATTCTCCGGAAGAAGTTATTATTGCTTATAACGAGAAAGAATTAGACTTGCACGCATTTATCAAAGTAAGGGTAAATGTTAAACAAGCCGACGGTTCTATCGTTAATAAATTAACTGAAACTACTGTAGGTAGAGTATTGTTCAACCAGATGGTTCCTGAAGAAGTTGGTTATATCAATGAACTATTAACCAAAAAATCTTTAAGAGATATTATTGGTGAAGTAGTGAAAATGACTGGTATGGCGCGTGCTTCTCAATTCTTAGATGATATCAAAGAATTAGGTTTCAAAATGGCATTCCAGGGAGGTTTATCGTTCAACTTACAAGACGTAAACATTCCGGTAGAAAAACATACTTTATTAGAACAGGCAGCAGCTGAGGTTGAAGAGGTAAGAAACAACTATAACATGGGTTTCATTACCAACAACGAGCGTTACAACCAGATTATCGATATCTGGACCCGTATCAACAACAGGTTAACTACATTCGTTATGACTCAGTTATCGTCAGATAACCAAGGTTTTAACTCGGTTTACATGATGCTTGATTCAGGTGCACGTGGATCTAAAGAGCAGATTCGTCAGCTTTGCGGAATGCGTGGTTTGATGGCGAAACCTCAGAAATCAGGTTCAGGTGGTGATATTATCGAAAACCCGATCTTATCAAACTTTAAAGAAGGTTTATCTGTATTAGAGTACTTTATCTCTACTCACGGTGCACGTAAAGGTTTGGCGGATACGGCGTTAAAAACGGCTGATGCGGGTTACTTAACCCGTCGTTTACATGATGTGGCGCAGGATATGATTGTTAACGATAACGATTGTGGTACTTTAAGAGGTATGTATACGACCGCTTTAAAAGATCAGGAAGATATCGTTGAGCCATTATACGACAGGATTTTAGGCCGTACTTCACTACATGATGTGTACAATCCATTGGATAACACTTTATTGGTAGGTGCTGGCGAAGATATTAACGAAGATGTTGCTAAATTGATCGAAGAATCTCCACTAGAGGGTATCGAGATCCGTTCAGTATTAACTTGCGAATCTAAACGTGGTGTTTGTGCATTATGTTATGGACGTAACTTAGCGTCTGGTAAACGTGTTCAGAGAGGTGAGGCAGTTGGTGTAATTGCAGCACAGTCTATCGGTGAGCCGGGTACACAGTTAACACTTCGTACTTTCCACGTGGGTGGTACTGCATCAAACATTGCTGCAGAATCTAACATCGTAGCTAAGTTTGATGGTGTAATCGAATTCGAAAATATCCGTACTGTTGATACACAAACAGAAGAAGGAACAGTTCAGGTGGTATTAGGTCGTTCAGGTGAGTTCAAAATCGTTGAACCTGGAACCGGACGTATCATTGTAACCAACAACATTCCTTACGGTGCATTCTTGTTCGTAAAAGAAGGTGATAAACTTTCTAAAGGTGATAAAATCTGTTCATGGGATCCATACAACGCGGTTATTCTGTCAGAATTTGCCGGTAAAGCACAGTTTGATGCCATTATTGAAGGTGTAACCTTCCGTGAAGAATCAGATGAGCAAACTGGTCACCGTGAAAAAGTAATTATCGATACCCGTGATAAAACGAAAAACCCTTCAGTTCAGATCGTTGATAAGAAAGGTGAATTCATTAAAGGTTATAACATTCCGGTAGGTGCCCACGTTTCAGTTGATGAAGGTGAAACAATCCAAACTGGACAGATTATCGCTAAGATTCCTCGTGCAACTGGTAAAACCCGGGATATTACAGGTGGTTTACCTCGTGTAACGGAATTATTTGAAGCACGTAACCCATCTAACCCAGCTGTAGTAACTGAGATTGATGGTGTGGTAACTTTAGGTGGCGTTAAACGTGGTAACCGTGAAATCACTATCGAATCGAAAGATGGTGAAGTTAAAAAATACCTGGTTCCATTGTCGAAACACATCCTTGTTCAGGATAACGACTTTGTAAAAGCAGGTATGCCTTTATCAGATGGTTCAATCTCTCCTGCCGATATCTTATCAATTAAAGGCCCTGCAGCGGTTCAAGAATACTTAGTAAATGGTATTCAAGAGGTTTACCGTTTACAAGGTGTGAAAATTAACGATAAGCACTTCGAGGTAATTGTTCACCAGATGATGCAGAAAGTTCACATTGAAGATCCAGGTGATACTATTTTCTTAGAAAACAATGCTGTTGACCGTTGGGATTTTGCCGATGAGAACGATGCAATGTACGACAAGAAAGTTGTTGAAGACGCAGGTGATTCTACAGATTTCAAACCAGGTCAGATTGTTTCATTACGTAGATTAAGAGACGAAAATTCTCAATTGAAACGTAAAGATTTAAAACAGATTACGGTTAGAGATGCAAGACCAGCAACTGCAAGTTCTATCTTACAAGGTATTACACGTGCATCATTAGGTACTAAATCGTTCATTTCTGCGGCTTCGTTCCAGGAAACTACGAAAGTATTAAATGAGGCAGCAATTGCAGGTAAACGCGATAATATGTTAGGCTTGAAAGAAAACGTGATCGTTGGTCACTTAATCCCTTCAGGTACTGGTGTACGTGGTTACGAAAGAATCATCGTTGGTTCTCAGGAAGAATACGATAAATTATTAGCTTCGAAACAAGAAGAAGTAGAAGCTTAATATTTTTGATATTTGTTTAAAACTCCCTCAATATTGGGGGAGTTTTTTGTTTGGAATAGATTTTGTAACTTTAGTAAAAAATAAACACATGAGTGTTACAGAAATTCAACTTTTTCAGATCCTAAAAGCTAGCTAGGCGAACGAGAAGCAGAGCAGTTGGTTTCTTTTGTAAAAGAAGAAGTAAGAACTGAATTAGATAATAAAAAAGAAATCTTGGCTACAAAGGAAGACATAGCTAATACAAAGGAAGCATTGGCTAATGCTAAAGCTGATATTATAAAATGGATGTTTATTTTTTGGATTGGCCAAATTGCAGTTACTGTTGGTTTTATATTAATGTTTATTAATAAATAGTAATCTGATTTAAAATTCATTATTAAATTATTAGAAAACTGTATCATAAAGACAATTTCTTGATTTTTGTTGCCATTGATTAAGATCATCCTTATCAATATCACATTATACCAAATCTTGTATAGTGTATTCACCATCCATTCATAGCATTAAATTCAGGCAGCGTTCATAAACTAGCTATAAGCTACCAACAGATGCTTTGCACGTAGAGTACTTGAAAAAGAGTACTCCAAATCAGTAAGTAGGGTAAAACTTGTCAAAATACCGGGAGATCCAGATTGTTAATTGAATTAACGATTCAGTTTATAGATTTTATTTCAAACATTATATCTTAAATTCCGCCATTAAGCAGCGGATTTTTTTATTTTTGAACTATTATGGAAGAACAACAAAACGAGAACCAATTAAATATAGAGTTATCTGAAGAAATTGCTGAGGGAATTTTTTCTAACCTGGCTATTATTACCCATTCAAATACTGAATTTGTATTGGATTTTATTCGTGTAATGCCCGGAATACCAAAAGCAAAGGTAAAATCGAGGATTATTTTAACGCCAGAACACGCAAAACGTTTATTATCAGCTTTAGAAGATAATATTCAAAAATTCGAAGCCGTAAACGGCCGGATTAAAACCCAGGAAGAACCACCTTTTCCTATGGGGTTTGGTGGGCCGACTGCTCAAGCCTAAAACGCATAAAATTCTTACAAACAAATATTTGTTTGCTATGTTAGCATAGTATATATTTGTGTATAACCATTTATAAATGAAAAAAATTTTATTGAGCGCATTACTTTCTGCTCCACTTTGGGTTTTGGGGCAGGGTTTCCAGGTTAATTTACAAGGTCAGAAACAAATTGGTATGGCAGGTGCAGGTTCTGCATTGGCTTTAGATGAGGCTTCTGTATTTTACAATCCCGGTGCAGTAACTTTCTTAGAGAAAAACTCAGTTTCCGCAGGTGTAAACCCACTATTATTTAAATCAGCTTTTAAACAGAGCGGTTCGAATGTTACAGAAGATGTAAAGAATAAAATTGCTCCTCCTTTCGAATTTTATGCAGTCTGGGGACCAAAGTCAAATAAGTGGAAGCTAGGCCTGGGGGTTTATACCCCATTTGGTGGTTTAGTTGACTGGGGAAATGACTGGTCTGGTAAATATGCGTTAACCTCATTAAATTTAAAAGCCATCTATTTTCAGCCTACTCTAAGTATTAAAATTACGGATCGTATTGGTATAGGTGCTGGTTTTGTATATAATCATGGAGATGTAAATCTTCAAAGAGCACTACCGGTAAACTATCCCGACGGGCGCTCTGGCCATGTTACATTAGATGGTACTGGTAAAGGTTACGGATGGAATGCTGGTTTATATATTAAAACCTTAAGCAATATATCTTTTGCCCTCGTTCATAAATCGAAAGTAATCACCAAATTGGATGGTGGTACTGCAGATTTTACAGTTCCGCAATCGTTAACAGGATCTTTTCCTGCTGGCAATACATTCAATGCCGAACTGCCTTTACCAGCAACAACCAGTTTAGGTGTAGGTATCCCTTTATCGAAAAGTACAGTTTTGGCATTTGATGCAAGTTGGGTACAATGGCACATTTACAAAGAACTGGCTTTTGATTATGCAACAAATACTTCGGCCTTAGCTGATACAAAATCAGCACGAAATTATCGTGATGGTTCTTCGTTTAAATTGGGTATTAACCACCAGGCCTCAGAAAAACTTGCATTAAGGGCAGGGGTTGGTTATGCTTTTTCTCCAGTTCAGGACGGTTATGTAACACCAGAAGCACCAGATGCTGATCGTTACATCTTAAGTGCAGGTTTAGGTTATACACCAACCAGTCATTTCGAAGTGAATGCCTCTTTCTTCTTTGAAGATGTTAAATCGCGTAAACAGAAGAACATCGAAACGGGCCTGGATGGTACCTTTAAAACTTTGGTTTATGCACCAGGTATTTCGTTAACTTATAAATGGTAGGAGAACTTACAAATGAAAAAATATATATTAAATAGTTTCGTAGCTGCTGCTATTCTTTTTACCTCAGCCTGCAAACCAGAAATAGAAACACCGGCGGGTACATCGGCAGGACAAGCGAATTTCAGCAAATACATTGCTGTGGGTAATTCATTAACTTCAGGTTATGCAGATGGAGGCTTATATTTAGAAGGCCAGAAAGTCGCATACCCGAATTTAATTGCAGCAAAGATGTCTTCAGTAGGGGGCGGAGCTTTTACTTCTCCATTTTTTACCGAAGAGCATTCAAATGGCTCAGGTTATATTTCTTTAACAGCACTGGTTAATGGTACGCCAACTTTAACTCCTGTGATTGATAAACTTGCTATAAGAGATGCAGCTAAGCATTTAGAAAAATATAGTGGCGAAATTCAAAACCTAGGTATTCCGGGCATGCGTGTTGATTTGGCTTTTGCACCAGCATTTAGTGCAGCAAATCCATTTTTTGAACGTTTATTAACCGATGCCCAGGTAGGTACTACAAGTTATTTTCAATATATTCAAACCAAAAACCATACTTTCTTTTCATTGTGGCTTGGAAATAATGATGTACTAGGTTATGCTTTAAATGGAGCGGTAACTGTGTCTACTGATCCAACAACCACTTTAACTGATAAGGTTACCTTCTCTTCTTTGTATGCTAATTTTTTAAATGCGTTAACTGCTGGTGGCCAAAAAGGTATTGTAGGTACTATTCCTGATGTAACTGCTGTTCCTTATTTTAATACGGTAACGGTGGCGGCTTTATTAAATGCCGCTAAGGCAATTAATCCAGCGGCAGCAGCTATTTATATCCAAACTGGAGTAGGTACGGTAAGGCCTGCAACTGCTGAAGATTTAATCCGTTTGCCGTTTCAATCAGAAGGTATATTTGGAAAACCAAATAGTTCTGGCATTCCTTATGGTTTGCACCCTTTAAATCCGATTGAAAATAAGTGGGTATTGGATAAGGATGAAGTGATTAAAGTGAAGGATTATGTGAATAGCTACAATAGCAGCATTAAATCTTTAGCTACAAGCAAAGGTTTAGCCATTGCAGATACTTATGCTTATTTTAATCAGGTTAAAACCGGTATTAATGTTCAGGGTGTCGGTATCAACGCTTCATTTATTACTGGTGGCGCATTCTCTTTAGATGGCATTCACTTAACGCCACGTGGAAATGCGGTAATTGCCAATGTATTTATCGATGCCATTAATGCTAAATACGGTTCTACTGTACCAAACATTGATATTACGCAATACAGAGGGGTGAAATTCCCGAATTAACCCAAAAAGATTTTATATTTTAAAAGGTTCTAACGCTGTTAGGACCTTTTTCATTTTAGCCTATCATGGATAAGATTGATTACCTTTTCTTTTTCAATAGGTTCAAACCAATTGATCTCTTCATCTCTTCTAAACCAGGTGAGCTGGCGTTTGGCAAAGCGACGTGTATTTTGTTTAATTGCCGAAACAGCATCTTCAAGAGATGATTTTCCTTCCAGGTAATCGAAAAGTTCACTGTAACCTACTGTGTTTAAGGCATTGTATTTTTTAAAGGGTATTAACGATTTTACTTCATCTACTAAACCATCGGCAATCATTTGGTCAACCCTTCTGTTAATTCTATCATAGAGAACAGCCCGATCGGTATTTAAACCAATTTTGATGATATTAAATGGCCTTTCCTTTTTTGTAGCTGAAAGCATTGAAGAAAGTTTTTGACCTGTTGATAAAAATACCTCCAGACCCCTGATCATTCTTTGTGGATTTTGTTGATCTACTTTTGCAAAATATTCTGGGTCTAATTGGGCCAGTTGATTTTGTATAACTGCTAAACCTTCTTCTTCAAACTGTTTATTCAGCCTTTCCCTGATCGATAAATCGATATCTGGCATTTCATCCAAGCCATTTAATAATGCGTTTACATATAATCCTGAACCCCCGACCATAATAGCCAGAGCGTGGTTTTTGAAAATTTGATCGAGGGTATTTAGACTTTCTATTTCAAAATCGCCTGTACTAAATAGTTGTGAAACCGAATGTGAATCGATAAAATGATGTTTTGCCGCTGCTAATTCCATAGCGTTGGGCTTTGCTGTGCCGATGGCCATTTCCTTAAAAAACTGGCGTGAATCTGCAGAAATAATTTCTGTGCCAAAATGCTGAGCCAGTTGAATAGCCAAAGCTGTTTTGCCAATTGCAGTAGGACCAACAATGGATATCAAGGTTTTTGGTTGAGGCATGGGGTTTGTATAAAATAAAGGCTGCCAAATTTAAATATTTGGCAGCCTTTTGTAGTATTATTTTGTTGCTAATTAATAGTCGTCTTTATGGCTATCATCTTCGAAGTTATCGCTATCAGAAAATTCATCTCCAAATTCGTCTTCTTCATTTTCCTCATCTTCATCTCTCTCTTCTTCATTAATGCCCATTTCGCCCATGGCTTCTAATTCGTCGGTGTCTTCAGGTACAAAATTCATTTCATTTAAGAAATCAAATTCGCTGGCAGCCGCAGCAGCACCTCTGGGGTCAACAGCTTGTGGACTATTCTGTTCCATTATTTTTGGTGCTTCGCCAGTGCTTTTAGCTAAAAATGGGTATTCGATATTTGGGTCCGCGTCAAGAATAATTTTTACCAATTCTACATGGAAATCATAAGGGCGATCGAAATTATAGATGTAGTAAAACTTTTGATGCGGATCTTCAATAAAACCACTCAGTTTAGAATTCTCCATTAAAACAACACGGTCTTTTTTACGCTCGCTAGGTAAATAAGCAATTTCATCACCTTTTAACCAATTATCAGTGCTTACGTAAAAAGAGGAAGATTTTTCGGCATTATAACCTGTAGATCTGTGAATAGCCTTATGGAGGTCTTCAAATGTTTGGTTTGATTTAATGTCGATCTCTCTCACAACATCATCAAAATCTTCGAAAGTAATTCTAAATTTATAAATAGCCATTATTGTATTTTGGAATCGTAAAAATAAAGTTAATTTATAATTACCACAAACATGATGTGCCATAAAAGACACCATATTCATATTGTTACGGCAATTAAATTATTTATTAACAGGATTTAATCCCATTTGTTTTGCCTGATTGAGCATAAAATTAAACGCTTCCTGGTAATCATTTGTGATCTCACCTTCCAATATCGCCTCACGGATGGCATTTTTAATTATGCCGACTTCTTTGCCTGCATTAAGACCAAAAGTTTCCATAATATCGTTACCAGAAATTGGAGGTTGCCAGTTTCTGATTTTATCGCGTTCCTCTACGTCCTTTAGCTTTTGTTTTACCAGTTCAAAGTTATTTCTATATTTTGTTTTTTTGTATTCGTTTTTCGTTGTGACATCGGCATTGCAGAGTAACATTAAGCTTTCAATTTCTTCTCCGGCATCAAAAAGTAATCGCCTTACGGCAGAATCAGTAACGGTTTCCTGTGCCAGAACAATCGGGCGTAAATGAAGCTGCACCAGTTTTTGCACATACTTCATCTTTTCATTTAAAGGAAGTTTTAGTTGTGCAAAAATTTTGGGAACCATGCGGGCGCCACGGTCTTCATGACCGTGAAATGTCCAACCATGGCCTTCTTCAAAACGTTTGGTTGCTGGTTTGGCAATATCATGCAAAATAGCTGCCCAGCGTAACCATAAATCATCGGTATCTGCACAGATGTTATCCAATACCTCTAAAGTGTGGTAGAAGTTGTCTTTATGGCCTTTTCCCTTAATAATTTCCACGCCATAAAGCTGTGCCATTTGAGGAAAAATGATATGCAATAATCCGGTATTAAAAAGATGTTTAAAACCTATAGACGGTTTTTTAGATAAGATGATTTTATTCATCTCATCAGTAATCCGCTCCCTGGAAACAATGCTGATGCGCTGCTTCTGTGTTTTAATGGCATTAAGCGCTGCCGGATCGATATCGAAATTAAGTTGTGAAGCAAAGCGGATGGCCCGCATCATGCGCAATGGATCATCCGAAAAAGTAATTTCCGGATCGAGCGGGGTACGGATCAGTTTATTTTCTAAATCTTTAACCCCATCAAAAGGATCTAAAAGTTCGCCAAAATGCGCAGCATTTAAATTAATTGCCAATGCATTGATGGTAAAATCCCTGCGGAGCTGATCGTCTTCTAAAGTGCCGTCTTCAACAATGGGTTTACGCGAATCCGATCGGTATGACTCTTTTCTCGCTCCTACAAATTCGACCTCTAAATCCTGATATTTGATGTTTGCCGTACCAAAGTTCTTAAATACAGCCACTTTGGTACCTAATTTTCGGCCTACAGCTTCTGCATATTCGATTCCACTACCCACCACAACTACATCAATATCTTTTGAAGGGCGATCTAAAAATAAATCGCGAACAAATCCCCCGATGACATAAGCTTCGGTTCTGCTTTTATCGGCAATTAAGGATAAAGTTTTAAATATTGGATTTTGTAGGTGTTGTTGCATCAAGTTAGTTATTTTGTCACGCCGAGATGGAAAGCGTCTGCGAGCTATGAAACAGATCCTTCATGCCTCAGGATGACAATAAGAATTACAAAAGTAATAAAATTACTTCCGAATAAATTCAAATTGTCCACCAGGAGAAAGTTTCATAATGGTCGATGGTTTTCTACTGCTTCGATTTTCCTGCTCAAAGTCTACCACGTAATCAACTGCATCAAGAATAGCCGGATCAATATCATCAAAGAATTTTGGTGAAGGTTGTCCGCTTAGATTTGCAGAGGTTGATACGATAGGTTTTCGAAAACGTTGGATTAATGGTGTGCAAAAATCATGTTTAACAATCCTGATGCCTACACTACCATCAGCATTGATTACATTTTGGGCCAGGTTTTTGGCATCCGAAAAAATGATGGTCAGTGGGTTTTCTGCATATTCGATCAGATCGTAAGCCACGTCAGGTATTTCTGCAACATAACTTTGCAGTTTGCTGTCTACATCGAGTAAAACGATTAAGCTCTTTTCGGCCGGACGGTTTTTTATTTTAAGCACTTTATCCACGGCTTCAGGATTGGTAGCATCGCAGCCTATTCCCCAAATGGTGTCGGTAGGATAGAGGATTACCCCACCCGATTTTAATACTTCAAAAGCTTTGTTAATCTCGTCTCTTAGCATTTTGCAAAGTTAATTTATAAAGCGGAAGTTAAATAATGTTAATCTACGGTTTTTAACCTCCCAACTTCATATTTTTAAACAAACTCGAAATTAATATGAAAAAAATAATAGTTATCACAATTTTCTTTTGCCTGTCTAAAGCGGTTATTGCCCAAAAAAAGATCATTTTTCATTATAGGAATATCGAAAACTTAAACGGAAGAATTAGTGATGTAAAATTGGAGCAATACTTTTGCAACGGGAAGTCTTTAGAAATGCCAGTTGTAAATAAAAGCTTAAAGAACGATTCTTCTTATGCTGATGACGAAATGAATAGTAAAAAGATAATAGTTGGTGATCTAGAACGTATGCCATTTATCCTGAAATCAAACGATGGTACCGGGCTTATTTATGCTGAAAATATCTGGCTAAAGAGTATGTTTTTGGTTTTTGATACGCTAAATAATTTTAACTGGGAAATATCAAATGAAAAGAAAAAGATCAATAATGAAATCTGTACAAAGGCTGAAACCGATTTTAGAGGTCGCAGATATATTGCCTGGTTTAAAAAAGACAATTTAACTAAAGTTGGTCCTTGGAAATTTGGGGGCTTGCCTGGAATTATATTTCAAGTATCCGATAATGAAAATATTTACAGTTATACCTTAGAAAATATTGAATATGTAGATCAATTTCCAGCAGAATTAAAAGTACCCAATGCTTACGCTAACGATGAAAAAATTAGTCACAGCATATTTATTTCGAAATGGAAAGCTAATAAAAGGGATTTGGAAAAAGATAATAATGTTCTTACTTATACATTAACAGGTTCAACAAATATTAAGAATATAGTTGCCCCGATAAAAGAGCTATATTGATTTCTACGATTGTAACTTATTATTTATCATTTATTTACTGCAGCCAATATGTTTTAATCCAATAAACCTGTATTTTAGTGATAGGTTATTAAATAAAACATAAAATGAAACACACACTTAAATGGGGTATGCTGTTTACTATTGTAATGGCATTTACCAGTTGTATTGCCGTGCTTACGGCATCAGATTACGACAAAAAGATCGATTTTTCTAAGTTAAAATCCTTTGCTTACTTCGAAAAAGGAATTGAACATTTAGAATTAAACAACCTCGACAAGCCCAGGATGTTAGATGCCCTTGAAACTGCCCTGGCTAAAAAGGGCTTTACTAAAGCTGGCCAACCAGATTTTTTGGTTAATGTAGTGATTTTGAGCAGCATTAATGCGAGGGCAGATTGGGGTTATAGTGGAGGCGGTTATCAATGGGATGCAGTTTCATCTTCGTACCAATGGAGAGATTCGCAATTCGGACCGCTCAACAGCAGCAAACAATATCAAACGGGTACCATTATCATTGATTTTTTGAATCCCGAAACCAAAGCAATTATGTGGCACGGGGTAGGATCGGGCTTTAATTTTGATGATTATGAAAACAGGGAGGAAAGAATAAAACTGGCAGTAAAACAGATCTTATCGGAATACCCGCCAATTTATTGATTTATCCATTTAATCCAATTGTAAAATATTTAGTCTGAGTGATATAACATCAAAACATAATCAAATAGAAATCGTTTTACAGATAACAATCTGATTGTAAAAAATGTTAAATGATTTGCCATTTGGTTTACAATATCGTTATATTTATGTCAGGTTATTTATACAACAGCGCACAAAATGAGAACAGCACAAAAATTATTAATGCTTTTTACAGTTGTATTGGCATTAGCAGGATGTACAACACTCCGCACCGCATCAGATTATGATAAAAATGTTGATTTAAGCGGTTACAAAACTTACAATTTTTACGATAAGGGCATTGCAAGGGTTAAGCTTAACAATTTGGACAAGCGCAGATTAATGGCTGCGGTTGAATCTGAAATGAATGCAAAAGGATTTACAAAATCAGATCGTCCGGATTTATTGGTTAATTTGGTGGTGGTTGCCCGGGAAAAAACTGACGTGTATGGCCCGGGTTATTATGGTGGCTGGGGTTGGGGCTGGCGTGGAGGCTGGGGAAATCCTTTCTGGGGCGGAGGCGGAACCTATGTGAATCAATATATTGATGGTACCATTATCATCGATTTTCTTGATCCGGCTAAAAAGATTTTATTCTGGCACGGACAGGGATCAGGTTTTAACCTCGATAACTTTAATAAAAGAGAACAACGTTTATACACCGGTGTAAAAGAAATATTGGCACAATACCCACCAACAGTTACTGCGGCTAAATAAGGTGTAAATGTTAAATTAAGCTAACAAGAGGGCTGTTGAATTTTTAAATAAGTTCAGGCCCTTTTTCTTTTGTTGCTTTTTAGCTTGTATTTTTTAATTACTACTACAGGCTGTCCAAATTTAAACCTGACATTCGCGGAAAGCCCGGAATCAGATCCTTCATCGGATGAGGACTTGCAGCATTGGCAGGACTAACATTTAACAGCAGCACTAACCTTGCTTTTCAAATATTAAAACTAAATTTCTGAAAATCGATCTAAATAAGTTACACATTCATTATGCGTTAAGCTATTATGAACGTAATTTAAGGATTATTAAAGAGATAAGTAGCAATTCATTAATTGCTGCGTAACCAAATTGCTGTTGAATTTTTGAACAAATTCCAATCCTTTTTCCTTCATCTTTTTTTGCAGCTGAGGACTTTCCAGAATTTGGTTAATTGCTTTTGCGAGTCCTTCGGCATCGTTTGGCGAAACGTATAAGCTATATGGTCCGCCAGCTTCTTCCAGGCATGAACCTGTTGCCGCAACCACCGGAACACCTGAATATAAAGCCTCTATAATGGGGATGCCAAAACCTTCGTAAAATGAAGGATAAACGAAAACACTGGCCATCTGGTAAATGCCGGGCAGATCGGCAAATGGAATATTTTTTAGAAATACGATCCTGTTCTTTAATCCAAGCTTTTCGATTTCTTTTTCTACGGTTTTAAAATAAGCCGTTTGTTTGCCTATTACTACGAGTTTATATTCCTCACTAACCTCTTTTAAAGCCTGTACAGCCAATTTGAGGTTTTTGCGCTCCTCGATGGTGCCAACGTTCAGGATGTATTTTGCAGGGAGTTTATAGGTTGCCTTGATACGGCTTAAGGTTGCTGTGGTAAAAGCTGTTTTAAAACTATCATCACAGCTTTGGTAAATCACTTCAATTTTTTCAGGACTGATCCCGTATAAATCAATAATGTCTTCTTTTGTTTTTTCGCTGATGGCGATAATTTTATTGGCACGTTTACAGGCCGATTTGCTTTTCCATCCGTATAATTCCCGGTCAATAAATTTATAGTATTGAGGAAAACGCAGAAAAATCAGATCGTGTATGGTAACAATCGATTTAATCCTGGTATGCTGTATGGCTAATGGGATTTCGTGACTCAGGCCATGAAAAATCTGGCAGCCGTCCTGATTTAAATCTTTTAGGATATTTAAGGTTCTCCATAAAAAAGAGCCGTTTTTAGGGAGTTTAAGTTTGATGTTATCTTTTTCAAAAAATGAACCAATCTGTTTGGCCGCTTTTACTTTTGGAGTATAAACGAGATACTCGTGTTCAGGATACTGGTCTGCTATATGTTCAATTAAAGACCGGCTGTAATTGCCCAATCCGGTTAAATTGTTGGCCGCACGTTTGCCATCGTATCCTATACGCATACTTCCCCCATCCCCCTAAAGGGGGAGTAGTATGCGTAAATGTTTTATTCGAGCTAAGCATTTTTGGTCTGCTAAAAGCCCCTTTAGGGGTTTGGGGTTATACTGCTACATTATTTTCTCTCAACGCATCGTTAAGCGAAGTTTTCTTATCTGTACTTTCTTTACGTTTTCCGATAATTAAAGCGCAAGGCACCTGAAATTCGCCGGCCGGGAATTTCTTAGTGTAACTACCAGGAATTACTACTGAACGTGCAGGAACAACACCCTTATATTCTACCGGAGTTGGGCCGGTTACATCGATAATTTTAGTCGATGCCGTTAATACCACATTGGCACCGAGTACCGCTTCTCTTTCTACTTTAACACCTTCTACAACAATTGCTCTTGAACCTAAAAAGGCATCATCTTCGATAATTACCGGAGCAGCTTGTACCGGCTCTAAAACACCACCAATACCCACACCACCACTTAAGTGAACGCGTTTACCAATCTGTGCGCATGAACCTACAGTAGCCCAGGTATCAACCATGGTACCTTCATCAACATAAGCACCAATGTTTACATAAGATGGCATCATGATTACACCTTTTGCTAAAAACGAACCGTAACGTGCGCTTGCCATAGGCACAACACGTACACCAGTTGCTTTATAATCAGTTTTTAATTCCATTTTATCATGGTAAACAAACGGACCGCTTTTAATTTCCTTCATCTCACGGATCGGGAAATATAAAATTACCGCCTTTTTTACCCATTCATTAATGCCCCAGGAGTTTAAAACTGGTTCAGCAACACGGATTTCGCCTTTATCTAAACCCTGAATTACGGTTTCGATGGCTTCGCAGTAGTTGCTATATTGTAAAAGGGTTCTGTCTTCCCAAGCGGCTTCAATTAATTTCTTTAAATCTGAATACATGATGTTTTTAAATTTTACGCAAAATAAATCAATTTTTGTTTATTAAAGGGTTAATTGTTTAAATTGTTTTGTAGTTAGGTGAGTGCAAAAGATTGTTGAATTGTTCGATTGTTCAGATTGCCAGCCTTAACGGGTTTAAAATGATTAGAATGATTTAACAATTAAGCAATAAAACAATTTAACAATTATTTACTTTTGAACCTTTATGACGGAGACAGAAAAACTTAGGATAGATAAATATTTATGGGCCATCAGGTTGTTTAAAACCCGGAGCCTTGCTACTGATGCCTGTAAAGCTGGAAGGGTGAAGTTGAAAGGGCAGAATATTAAACCTTCGGCCATCGTAAAAGTTGGTGATGTTTATCAGGTATCGAAAGGAATCGAGAAGAAAATCATTGAGGTAGTCGAGCTTTCATACAACAGAACTGATTCGCCAACGGCCTTAACTAAATATAAAGATCTAACGCCTGTTGAAGAAACCCATGCTTTTAAATCAATGTTTCATGCACCAAGCTTAAAACGCGATAGGGGTACAGGACGCCCAACTAAGAAAGACAGACGTGAAACGGATGACCTGATAGGCGGGATGTTCGAAGAAGAGTAGTTAGTTCTCAGTTTTCAATTTACGGTTTTCAGTTTCTTGCGAACTGATAACTGCGTACTGTAAACTGAAATACCTCATTCTATAACTCATCATGGCAGTTTTACCCAATTTTTCGATCAGTTTATAGTTGGCAACAGCTCCTACCGCTGCACCAACAAAAGGTAACATTTGGGCAAGTTTTGCCAAATCGATGTAATCGCGGTATTGTTGTTGGAAAGTGAGCCAGTCAAATTCATCGATATTGGTGGGTAACTGATGGGCTTTATCATCCCAATCCTGCATTTTAAAAAACACATTCTGACTTTCTTCCTTGCTCGAAAAGGCCAGTTGAAAAATGTGTAAAATGTATAAACGCTCGCGGTAATCTTTCACATCATAGCCGTAAACCGCGGCAATATCAAAAAGCATCTTCATTTTTATGCCCAGCAGTAAAGGGAAATCTGCCAGGCTCATTAAAAAACCGCCAGCACCCGTAATTCCACCTTCTGCAGCACCCGTTTTTTTGTAGCTATCAATTTTTTGCTTCGCCGATGCTTCGCGGTGCATTAATGTTAAATCTGTGATGGGCCTCGCAGTGGTAAATGTAGAGCCAAAAAGAGCGGCCTTAACCATTTGTTTAATTGCTGTCGTAATGGCATTATGGACCTTGTCGGGAATATAGCTATTTATTTTTTTCTGCACTTTATCCGTCACCTTACTCAAAAGTGAAGGTTTTTGTAAGATTTTAAATTTCCAGAAATCCAGTTCACTATTTATCTTATGTTCGTAGGTCATGTTCATTATCCTACAATAATTATTCCTTAAATTTTAACACAAATTAACTATGAAAAAAGATAAATAAACTATATATTTAGTTTACCTAATTAAAACTTAATTCTTTCATTATGAAAACCTTAAAATTGTTCTGTTTACTGCTGTTGGCTGCGGGAGCTGCTAATGCTCAAGGGGTAAAGTTTTCTGCTGACCAACCTGCGGCAGGAAGTACCGTTAAATTTACCTACGATCCAAAAGGAACCAATCTGGAAAACCTGACCGATGTAAAATGTACCAGTTATACTTTTTTTCGAAATCCAATCCAAAAAACACCAAAATTGAACTGGTAAAAGAAGGGGCGATTTATAAAGGAGAAATTTCAACCCCGGATAGCGTTACCTTGGTTGGACTTGCTTTTTCGGTTGGCGATCAGAAAGATGAAACGCCTGCTGGTTATGTTATTGAATTTACCAAAGGTGGAAAAGTACCTGCTGAAGCTTATCTTAATGAAGCCTTTTTATACGGATTGGCCGGAAATTATTATCTTGGGCTTACCATCGATCCAGAAAAAGCAGTTACTTTATATAATCAGGCATTCGCCTTAAAGCCAGCGCTGAAAAAGAAAAACCTGCAACAATATCTTTCGCTTGAGTATAAAGCAGATAAAGATAAGGGAACAAAGCTCATCAACGAGAATATTTTGGCCTTATCTAAATTAAAAGAACCTAAAGAAGAAGATTTAAGCACTGTTATTGGACTGTATTCATTGTTAAAGAAAAAAGCTCAGGCAGACTCGGTAAAAATAATTCTTTTGAAAAAATATCCGACAGGAAATTATGCCTGGGGAGACGATATGAATGCGCTATACGGTACAAAAGATTTTGAAACACAGGAGAAAAAAGCAGCAGGCATGATTGCCAAATTCAAATTCGATGCTAGCAAAAAAGCAGATGCCGATAAGTTAAATTCAATTTATGGCATTTTGGCAAACGCAAGTATACAGGCAAAAAATGCCGATAAATTTGAACTTTATGCTGGTAAAGTAACTAATAAACAAACCAAGGCTAATTTGTATAATTCTTTTGCCTGGCCGTTGGCTGAGAAAAAAGAAAACCTGGAACTAGCAACACAACTCTCTAAAAAATCGCTCGATTTAATAGAAGAGGCTAAAAATAGTGAAGTACCAGTTTATTTTTCTTCAAAAGATGAGTACATAAAATCGCTTGATCGGGCTTATGCCATGTATGCCGATACTTATGCACTATTACTGCATCATCAGGGTAATAACAAGGAAGCATTGGCTTATCAGGAAAAAGCTAAGGCTTATAATGATGCTAGTGGAAACGAACGGTACATCATGTATTTAAATTTAACGGGTAATAAAGATAAAGCCTATGCTGAAGCCGAAAAGATCATAAAAGAAGGGAAAGCTACTGACTCTTTGAAAACAATTTTCAAAACGCTTTACACTTCACTAAAGAAAGAAGGAACTTACGAAACCTATATTGCCAACTTAGAAAAAGCAGCACTGGAAAAAGAAAGAGCGGAGTGGACCAAAAAAATGATCAGTATCCCTGCGCCTGCGTTTTCTTTAACCAATCTTAAAGGGGAAAAGGTAAGCTTAGCCAGTTTAAAAGGGAAGATTGTAATTTTAGATTATTGGGCAACCTGGTGCGGCCCTTGTGTAGCTTCTTTTCCGGGGATGCAAAAAGCCATGGTGAAATATTCAGGTAATCCCAATGTAGTATTCTTGTTTGTAAACACCTGGCAAAATGAAGAAAACAGGGAAAAAGTGGTTACCGATTTTATTGCCGAAAAGAAATATAATTTTAACGTGCTTTATGATACTAAAAACGCAAAAGACCCCTCAAAATTTGATGTGGTAAGTGCCTATAGGGTTGATGGAATCCCTACCAAATTTGTGATAGATGGTGATGGTAATATCAGGTTTAAAGCCGTTGGTTTCTCAGGCTCTGATGATGGTGTGGTGAAAGAAATAGATGCCATGGTCGGATTACTGGCTTCTAAAGAATCGGGTAAATAAACGCCTCAATTTAACAACAAAAGGTGCTGAATTATCGGCACCTTTTTTCGTTTAATAATCTACCCGCATTGCAGAAGTTTCCCATAGCTTAAAAGCCGACAAAGCTTCATCCCGCATCAGTTGGATTACCGGAAGGCTTCTTTTTTCCATCGGTTTATCTAATTCTTCATAAATAAACTTATCACTAAAACCAATGTTTTCGGCATCTGCCTTGGTATTTGCATAATAAATGGTATCAATTTTTGCCCAATAAATAGCACCCAAACACATAGGGCAAGGTTCGCAACTGGTATAAATTACACAGCCACTTAAATCGAATGTATTCAATTCGGTACAAGCTAACCGAATGGCCGAAACCTCGGCATGTGCCGTAGGATCGTTGGTTGAAGTTACCTTATTGGCCGATTTAGCAATCAACTTGCCATCTTTCACCACCACAGCGCCAAAAGGCCCGCCAATACTTTCGCTTACATTCTGTACAGATAGGTCTATTGCCATCTGCATATATTCCTGATGTTGATTCTCCATTTTATATCCTGATTAGTTCCACTGTCGTTAAAATTCTAAAATAACAGCACAAAAAAAATGCCCCGATTTATGCGGGGCATTCTGGTTTAAATATCTTTTTAACTTATTTTTTGCTGTATTCTGCGTTTAAGCCTTTAATTACTTCCGAAGTAACATCTAAACTTTCATCAGCAAATAAAATAGCGCTGTTACCTTTTGAATAAGTTAAAACCATTTTATAACCCTTTCCTTTAGCGTAACCTTTTAAATATTCTGCAACTTTATCATACAATTTTTCGTTTTCAGCAGCTTGCTCATTCTGTAAAGCACCACCGGCATTTTGTTGATAAGTTTGCAATTCCTGTTGCTTACGTGCTAAACGCTCTTCAGTGCTTTTACGTTGATCAGCAGATAAAGTTTGTGCCGATTGTTGGTATTGTGCTACCTCTCTTTGGAAAGCCTGACCTTTAGCCTGCATGTCTGCCTGTGCATTTTTGCTCTTGCCTTCAAATTTCACTTTAAGATCTTTGAAGTATTCATATTTTGTAAGTAACGAGTCGGAGTTTACATACACAATTTTCTCAGTTGGAGAAACCGCTGCAGTAGTACCCTCTGTTTTTTTAGTTTCAGTAGTTTTAGTGTCTTTGTTCTGGCATGCAGAGAAAGCAGTTATCAAAGTTGCTGTTGCAAGTAAACCAAAGGTTTTAAAGGTTCTTCTTTCCATTCTTGTTTAATAAATTTTAGCAAACTTATATAAATTAGTTTTGATATGCAATTTAAAGAAACGGCTATTGCGCTACAAGGGTACTTTTGCATTTAGCGCAGTACGTAAATCATTTAATTTACTGAACGCTTGCCACTCAATCTGATAGAGGTTATTTGAAAAGCAAAGCCTGTGTTTCAAACGGCTGTTTGCCCCGCTGTCCGCTTTATTTCATGCCCGCTTCCATCGGGTTTAGGTGGCATGGCAGGTACTACTATTTGGGGCTGCAGGGAGGCAATAGCAAATTTTAAAACACCAAACGTTCCTACGGAACGAAAACGCCAATTAAACAATTAGCTACCTATGAACCGTCCCTAACGGGACGGCAGGCAAGTATTAGTTTTTTTAAAAAAATATCCGCTGTGGCTTGTCATTAAGTTAATTCATCTGCGCAGGTAACATATTTAACCACAGATAAAAAGGATTCAGACAGATATAAAAATCTGTGTTTATCTGTGTACATCTGTGGTTAAAACCCTTAACTTAATGACAACGTTTTTAGGGACGTTTGATGGTTAATTCGTTAATATCCTGTACCATTTGCCCACCAAACCCAATTGAAATGAAAATCTCGTGCTTCTTCTGCGGGACTTATAATTAAAAGTGGGAGGAGACATAGGTTGGAATGCAGGTTTTGCTTTCCAAAACCTGATTTAAACCAGTTTTAATCGCTTTAACAGTAATCTCTTAACAGCTCAAAACTTATCCACATATTAGTTTAAATGCCAAAATTTCCGTATTTTTGATACTTATTGTTTTTAATTAAAATATGAGCGAAGAACAGGATTTAAAGTCAAATTATTCGGCAGATAATATACAGGTTTTAGAAGGTTTAGAAGCGGTGCGTAAGCGCCCTTCAATGTATATAGGTGATACTGGTGTTAAAGGTTTACACCATTTGGTTTACGAGGTTGTGGATAACTCTATTGATGAGGCTTTGGCCGGTCATGCAGATACCATCGACGTTCGCATTTTAGAGGGTAACTCTATCAGGGTTGAAGATAATGGTCGTGGTATTCCGACCGGGATCAATAAAAAAGAAAACAAATCGGCGCTTGAAATCGTAATGACAGTTTTACACGCCGGTGGTAAATTTGATAAAGATACTTATAAGGTTTCGGGTGGTTTGCACGGGGTGGGGGTAAGTTGCGTTAACGCATTATCTACCGATTTAAAAGCAGAAGTGCACCGCGAAGGCAAGATCTGGATGCAGGAATATAAAATTGGCGTTCCGCAGTATGATGTTAAAGAAGTTGGAACTACCGATAAACGTGGTACGATTGTAACATTCACTCCGGATGAAACGATTTTCACCCAAACTACCGAATACAAATACGATACTTTAGCTGGCCGTTTGCGCGAGTTATCTTTCTTAAATAAGGGGATTAAATTAACGTTAACTGATGAGCGTGAGAAACTGGATGACGGTTCTTATTTTTCGGAAACTTTTCATTCAGAAGGTGGTTTAAAAGAGTTTGTAGCCTTTTTAGATGATACCCGTACTTCTATTCTGGCCGAGCCGATTTATATTGAAGGTATTAAAAATGGTGTTCCGGTTGAGCTGGCTTTCCAGTATAATGATAGTTATTCTGAAAATGTGCACTCTTATGTAAACAACATCAATACCCACGAGGGCGGTACACACATTGCCGGTTTCCGCAGGGGTTTAACCCGTACTTTAAAAAACTATGCCGATAAGGAAGGTTTATTAAAGAACGTAAAAATGGAAATTACCGGTGATGACTTCAGGGAAGGATTAACCGCAGTAGTTTCGGTAAAAGTACAGGAACCGCAATTTGAAGGACAAACCAAAACCAAACTGGGTAACAGTGAGGTAATGGGATCTGTTGATGTTGCAGTGGGAGAGGCGTTGGGTAATTATCTGGAAGAAAACCCGAAAGAGGCTAAAATGATTATCAATAAGGTAATCTTAGCGGCTACAGCGCGTGCTGCGGCCCGTAAAGCCCGTGAAATGGTGCAGCGTAAGAGTGTAATGGGTGGTTCGGGTTTACCGGGTAAGCTTGCAGATTGTTCTGACAGTGATCCCGAAAGATGCGAGATTTATCTGGTAGAGGGTGACTCGGCGGGTGGTACCGCTAAACAAGGTCGCGATCGGAACATTCAGGCCATTTTGCCTTTAAAAGGTAAAATCCTGAACGTAGAGAAAGCGATGGAGCACAAAATTTACGAAAATGACGAGATCAAAAACATGTTTACAGCCATTGGGGTAAGCATTGGTACACCAGAGGATAATAAAGCATTAAACTTAACTAAACTGCGTTACCACAAGATTGTAATCATGACGGATGCGGATATCGATGGTTCACACATTACCACTTTGATCTTAACTTTCTTTTACCGTTACATGAGAGCGTTAATCGAAGCAGGTTATGTTTATATTGCTTCGCCACCACTTTATCAGGTCAAAAAAGGTAAAGAATTTGAATATTGCTGGAATGACGTTCAGCGCGATGCGGCTGTACAGCGTTTAAAAGGTGCAGGTAAAGAAGATAGTGTACATATTCAGCGTTATAAAGGTTTAGGTGAGATGAACGCAGAACAATTGTGGGAAACTACTTTAAATCCTGCAACACGTACTTTATTACAAGCTACTATCGAAAGTGCTGCAGAGTGCGATCATACTTTCTCTATGTTAATGGGCGATGAAGTTGCTCCACGCAGGGAGTTTATTGAGCGTAATGCAAAATATGCGAAGATTGATGCTTAACCCCTAAATCTCCTAAACGGGAATTAATATACGAACCCTCTTCGACTTAAGTTGAAGAGGGCTTTTTTGTGTTATATTAATTATCTCGAGACACTAAATCATCCTATAATGTTTGCGCTACAAACTATTAATCGCTTAATAAACAAAGCCATTCAAAAAAAATGAATGGCTTTTATTTTATTTATACACTATGAACCATCGATTCTTTTTATCCAAAAAGAAAGCTAATGGTATTAACTAACCATCTCAACAATGAGATTTATTTTTAGGCTTTGCGGTAATTACAAAATGTAATATGAGCCAACCGGAGCCAGTTCTGTTTGAGGTTTGTCCTCATATATTTTATTATCGTCTAACATCTGGCAAAGATCGCGTTCAATAGTTCTGCAGATGGTTGTAGTTGGGGTATCCGTAGGTTTATTCTCGAAGGGATCCTGAAGATGAACGGCCATTTTTTCCACCAATAAAAAGAATGCTGCAATAGCAACGACTAAAGGAACTTCCATGTAACCAAAGTATTCGATCAATCCGAAAGGCAACAATACGATGAATAAATGGATAGACATATTGATATATTTGCTATACGTAACGGGGAAAACGGTGTTTTTAATTCTTTCGGATCCACCCATGTGGTTACATAAACCTGTTATCGTTTTGTCTATTTCTATCTGCTGGTATTTATTGATCCAGCCTTCCTGTAATGCCCTTTTTAAATCCATGGCGTGTAACTCCAATATGGTGGCGGTTACATTTTTACGTTTTTTGATAAAAGCGATTTCATCTGCATTAAGGTATTCTTCAAGGCCTTTCCGTGCATTAAACCCCCTGAGCGATTGACTTAAAGCATAACACCAGGCAATCTGTCTTTTAATAAAACGGGCCTTAAATTCCTCAATTTCATCCAATCCATAAGGATTTTCAACGAAAGACAATATCTGGCGGGAAAGCGTTCTCGAATCGTTAACTATGGCGCCCCAAAGAATCCTTGCCTCCCACCATCTATCGTATGCCTGGTTAGACCGAAATGCCAATAGAAGCGAAATGATTGTTCCCAGTAAAGCTGGTACAGCAACAGGAATGGAAATGCGGGTAACGTGAAAGTTCTCATACAATACCACAATACCTATAGAGTAACCAATAACAAACAGGAGTTCTTTTTTGATCTTTCCGAATATATAAGTGAGCGGAATATTATTTCGTAATAGCATAATATAAAGTTTGAAGGTGATAATTAAGAATTTGCTTCTTGCAACTGCGTTTCGTGTATTTTTGTGTCAATTAAGTTTTCGCTGGCATGAACTGTCAATGCGTTTAATTGAATTACTGTGCAGCCTGCACGTTCCGTTAATATTTTAGGATCGATGCTATATTTGTTGATTGGCGTAAAATTGTATTCTTTTAAATAGGCAATGCATTCTATATCAAAAGCTTCGATAAAGTTTTTGAAAGCTGCTACTGTACTTCCGTAAAAATATTCGATCCCGATTGTATTGATCTGAGTAGGATACTTTGTTTTGGCTTGATTCATCTGCTGATAAAATTCGTCGCTCACATTTTCATAATCGCGGCTGCGGCGACTCAACATTAACATATCAGTGATCGAATCTGATAATTTAAAGGCGTGTACAAAAATGATATTCAAACTTTCATTTTTTTGATGTTGAACCAGCGCATCAATAATTTTAATGCTATCTAATTTAAAGTCGGTCGGAACTAATACTGTTTTCATCGCTATATCTTGTTTAAATGAATTGAAATATTATTTATACAAGTTTAGTGTGATGTTATTATAGCGAAATAAGAGTAAGATTAGAATGAGATTAGAACGTACTCCTTTTTGGAGTTACCAGTTTATTGGTTCACTTTTCAATAGTTCATTTGTGTGATAGAGTTGCAAGTGATCTTTAATTGTTGATTGCTCGATTGATAAATTATTTAAGTCTGAGAGAACAAAAAAACCTTAATGTTCTTAATTTCTTAATGATCAAAGAATGTAGGGTGAAAGGGTAAAGTAATGACCATCCAATAAGCAATGGCAATTGAAAACTAAGCTATCAACCATGAACTAGTTTACAAATGGCCAATGAACTAATGAACCATTAAAATGAACTAACTTTTCGTCGGTAATAAAACCTTTATTTCTGAACCAATTCCTACTTGTGATTTAATGGCGATACTGCCTCTGTGCAAACGGATGATATTAAGTGAAAGTGGTAAACCAACGCCATAACCTTTAAAATCAGAAGTGTTCGATGCCCGGTAGAAAGGTTCAAATATGTGCTGAATATCGGTTTGTGGAATACCAATACCTCTATCGGTTACAGCAATAGAAAGCATATTAGCATTACTTTCTATACTAATGCTCACCAGATTCTCATTAGAATATTTGCAGGCGTTGCTTACAATATTACTGATGGCCAGTTTCATCAGGTTCTTATTTACCCTGAGCGAAAGCAGTTCCTCGTCGTCGGGAAGTTTGCTGAAATCGATCTCTATTTTACTGTTAGGATGTACCTGGTTTACCGAATCTTTAATTTCCCATAACAGTTCGTCCATTCTTACTTCTTCCCAGGGCTGGTTTTTCCCGTTGAAACCCGATTGTGCCAGGCCTAATAAACTGGTTAAGATATGTTCCAGCCTTTCTGCCTCATCTTTAATTTTCGATAATGCTTTTTCCTGTTTAGCCTTATCTTCTATGGTTTTCATGGCCAGTTCTACCTCTCCACTAATGATGGTTAAAGGTGTTCTCAGCTCGTGTGAGGCATTACTGATAAAATTATTCTGCGTTTCGAAAGCGGTTTCCAAACGGTTGAGCATATTATTGAAGGTTTGGGCCAACTGCGACATTTCATCATTTCCTTTTTTAACATCCAACCTTAAGTGTAAATTTTCGGCCTTTATTTTTTTACACTTTTAATGATGTTTCGAAGTGGCATTAACATGTAATTGGAAAATTTCCATCCCACTACAAATGATAGTATTACAGAAAGAAAAAAGCCAATAATTAAAATTCTTTGCAGGTCTTTTAACTCGCGGAAACCAACAGGATCATTTGCAGAAACAATAACGATATATCCTCCATTCGAATTTTTAAAGAATTTACCGGCATAGAAGTGATTTTCGGTGCGGTATCGGGCTACATAACCGGCTTGTATCCGATTATAAAAACTTGCAGGTAATTCGCGGTCTACCTTATTGGTTGGTTTGCCTGCTTCAATGATATACTCTTTTTCAGATGGCAAACGCTCCAGGTATCTATTCCGCATTTTCGCATAAACCTTATTGTTGTCATCTTCGTATAGTTTAATCTGAGCGGCAATGTTAACTCTGGCCTCCAGGCGTTTATAAAAATCTTCAAAGGCGAAGTCGTTAGAGAAATACCAAACAAAACCACTTAATAGGGATATAATAATTGCCGATAAAATGGCAAAGAGTAAAGTGATTTTTTTTGCTATCTCCATTTATTTTTCTCTTAATATATAACCTAAGCCTACGGCAGTATGGATAAGCTTTTGATCGGCATTTTTATCTATTTTTTTGCGAAGATAATTAACATAAACATCAACCACATTAGTGCCAAGGTTAAAATCGATATCCCAAACGTTTTCTAAGATGTCTATTCTGGATAAAATTTTAGATTTGTTTTTGGCCATGTATTCGAGTAACCGGTATTCTGTTGCGGTAAGTACAATTTCCTGTTGGTTTCGTTTTACCGTTTTTGCACTTAAATTAATCTGGAGGTCTCCTACAGAAATAATGTGATCTTGTGAAGCCGAGCCATGATATCGCCTCAATAGCATTCTGATCCGCGCAAAAAGCTCAGCAAATTTAAAAGGCTTTATTAAGTAATCATCTGCACCATTATCAAGTCCGTTTACTACATTTTCGGTAGTACCCAAAGCCGTAAGCATAATAATGGGCGTATTTGGTTTTCGTTCTTTAATGATTTTGCAAAGTTCCAATCCATTTATTCCAGGTAGCATGATATCGAGAATAATCAGATCGAACTGATTTTCTAAAGCCATCTGTTTCCCGATTAAACCATCTGGAGAAATACTCACGGTAAATCCCTCATCAGTTAAACCTCTCGAAATTACAGATACAACGCTCGGTTCATCTTCTACTAGTAATAAATTCATTTGCTGGCAAGTAATCTAAAAAATAGGGAATTACAAAATCTTAATAGGTAGTTAGTCGATTTTTAATGTTTTTTAACGCAAAGCCGACACAATTGTTTGAATTATTGCAAATTGAAGCAGAAAGCCTCCCGAAGAGAGAGGCTATTAATGTTTTTAACCACAGAGGTAACAGAGGAAAGGCAGAGAGGACGCGAAGCTTTTCTCTAGCCGACTTCAGCTCGACACAGCGAAGCGTAATGGAAAGATCGGTTAGGATTTCTCGACTTCGTTGCACTCCGCTCGAAATGACGGTAACTTGAGCGCATTTTTGCATATAGATTGATTGCCGCTATCATGGCTTTTATGAAATAAATTATTCCTCAGAATGACTTTTAATTAACCCCTTTCTCTGACTTTTCTTTCAGGGATTTTAACCCATCTTCAAAATCTTTTCCGATCATTTTATCCATAAATAAGCCAAACCATTTATTGATTATTCCCTTGCTTTCTCCGCTCATTGTCCAGGTTACTTTATTTCCGTTTCCGGCTTTTTCTATGTCGAAACGGGTATCTGCAGTGCTTTCCATAGGCTTGATAAACTTTAATTCCATATCAACCATCTTATTTGCCTCTACCTTGTTAATTAGCATTTGTCCGGTGCCGTTTTTTTCTCCATTCCATTGATAAAGGTGACCAGGCTGAGCTGCAATTCCCGTAATTGTTATCTTAGCTTGTGGATCCATTTTTGACCAGGCATTCCACTTGTAGAATTCATTATAATCGGCAATGTTTTTATAAATAACACTGTCTGGAGCAAGAATTGTTATTGTCCGATTAACAGTGTAACTTTTTGGTAGAAAAAAACTACCCCCAATAATGATTATTGCCAAAACGACAATAATGCTAAGTAAGATTTGCAGGAATTTCATAATTGATTTAAGTTTGGTTACTTAAATTTATGAAGAAACCAGGGTAAATCAAAACAAAATTTTCTTACACGATTTTGATTTTCGACTGGGGAGAATTGATTTTAAAATGCATTAAATCAGCAATAGATTGAGATTTTTGTTTGATCAGTTCTGCATTTTCGCCCTCAAAAAGATCGTCGACCGTATGGAAGAATATGGTCTTCCAGGTTTCAAATTCTGCTGTTTGCAGGGGGCTTTTATTATTCAATGCGAAATGAACCAGCATCGGGTTGCCTTTATAAATGGCTTTGCCAAAAAGGATACTTTCCCAGAAATCATACATTTTTGGAAGGTGGTGTGACCAGTCTACTTTTGCAACCTCGGTAAATATCGGCCCTATTTTATTATTCTCCTGTACCATCCCATAAAAGGTATTGACCAGGAGGATGATATCTTCCCTGTTATGTATGTCTTTTTTCATTGTGCAATGATTTTAAATTTAAAAAACCGACAATAACCAGGGATAGAAACTTCACCATATCAATAATGATGTACACAATATGATGGTAGCTTTTGGCCGGAGCATGGCCTGTTAAAACCATCTTGGCCCTTTCATCAAGTAAAGGCAATAACCAAAATGTATCCACCATTAAAAGAATGGTAACCAGGAAAAGTAAAATGCTCTTTATGTTGTTTAAAGGGGCTGGTAGTGAGCAAGCTAAAATGACTACCAGCAATACGATCTCAATTTTATTAAGTGCCTGGAAAACCAATTGACCGATGCCTAAACCAAGTGTAACTGTGATCCCTGGAGCCTGGAATTTTAATGGAGCTTCCAAAAAACTAATTCCGGCGAGAAGTCCTGCCCAGAAAATAATGCAGAAAATTCCAATTAACTTTTTCATGGATTGCAAATATCAGTTAAAGTGACACTTCAGAAATGATTAGCGTCACAAAATGGGATTTTTTACCTGTAAAGCCGCAATTGAAGTTTATTATAATCGATAATCGCTTTGTACTGCATTAAAATATCGCCACCAATAATGCCCATAATGGGCGGGTGGCCGAACTGTTGGTAGGTGTCGCTAACCGATTGCAGGTCGAAAGCAACAGTTTCGTAGGCTTTGATTTTTAAGGTGCCGATTTTCACTTCGGGTATAGTGGCCTGGATGGTGGTTGTAGTAGTAAAAAGTGTAGCCGCATTAATCTCATCTGATACCTGAAGCGTTTCGGATAAGTGTTGTTCGATTAATGATTTATCGAACACGCTCCGCGATGCACCGGTATCCACAACAGCAAGGTGTTTTTCCTTAAAAAGAATAACTTCCATTAAAAGGTGGAAGCCGTCATCCTGTAGGTTGATCAGTTTTAAAGGGATAGAGATGGCTTTCATAGCAAATGTTTATCTCCCTAAAATAGACTAATTACCCGAAAACCATGTCAGAAGTTGGTTATTTGTTTTTGATGAGTTTTTTAACAAATTCCATTTCAGTGTCGTAACCGTTTAAATATTCTTCAATTTTGGGCTGAACTTCGTAATCTGGCATTACACCATGACCGAAGGGGATCCCATTTTGCTTTTCTTCAACAACAAACTTAATGAGCGGAATACGGCCCGTTAATTTGGAGGTGGGCAAAGTATAATGGATAAAATAGCCACTGGTGTTACCGTAATAGCCACCACCTGTTTCTTCACCTATAAAATGTGCTTTAGTGTAGTTTTTCGCCAATGCAGCAAACTCCGAACCACCCGAAAAAGATAAACCACCGATAAGGATGTATACATCCCCTTTAAAATGATTTACCTGTGGAGTATCACTTTTATATTTTCCAGGTATGTCCAGATAGCGTCCATCATTGCTACGGTAAAATTCGCCCCTCAACTCTTTCTCGAAATCATCCCGCGAATTTTTATCGTGATATTCGGTATAATCGAGAAACGAATAGGTAAAGGATGGAATTTCTGCATATTTATATTTAGGATATTCTTTATCGATCAGGTATGACATCAGGTGATCTTCCATGCCTTGTGCACCACCTTCGTTTTTCCTGATATCGACAACAAGATGCTGTATTTTGTGATCTGCAATGTTTTGGAAACCCTTCGCCAGAAATTCCTTAAAACCCTTTCTCCCGTTTTTGTAATTACTGGTCGAAAATGTATTTACCGTTAGCATTGCTGCGCTATTCAGTGTATCGATCTTTAATGTGGCAGGCTCTTTATAGCTGTAATTGGGGATAGATTTTGTTTCTTTTGATACAAATTTTCCATATTGTTTAAAACTCAATGCCGGTACCTGGTTATAGATAATCTTTTCGCTGGTTTTGGGGTTGATCAGTTCGAGATTAAATGCATTGGGCTGTTGTTCGAAAAAACGGAGGTAATATTTGGAGAAGGCTGTTTCTATCCAGTGGTATTTGCTTGTGGTATTGTAACCATCGGCTGGTTCTATGTTTAGAAACTGTTGCATGATGCTTTCAATACTATTTCTGTTGATTTTGGAAATCAGCATTCCTTTGGCTTTATAATTATCCAGATCATTCAGGATATAAACCTTTTTATCTACAATCTTTACTAAAAAAGGGAAATACCTGCCGTTTTGCCTGATGTAATTATTCGTTTCCTCAGAAGGCTGGATTGCGCTGTGGCCTTCTTTGGTATAGGTAACCACAGGAGCGACAAGCTGGTAAAAATCCAAAGCGGTCATTTTATCCCTTATCTTGCTTTTTTGCACCTTGCAGAGACTGTCGAATTGGGTATAGGTATTGTACCACAGGCCAACATGTGTTTCTATAAAAGCGTTTTTCAGGATATTAAAATCTTGCTCGAGGCCTTTGTAACTTAACTGTTTTAAGTTTTTGGGCGGACTTTGAACCAAAACCGAATAATTGCCTTCCTTTGCATTAGTTGTATCAGCTAAGGGTTTAACCGAGAGGGTGAAATTAGCCGTGCTATCGGGTGAGAAAACGATTTTTTCGCTGCCGAACCTGCCATTTGGCGAATCTACATCCTGTATGGTTTTTCCATTATGATTTTTTAAGCGGATGGTAACATCAATCCCTTTTTGTTCAACAATTATCGAATAATAAAAATCTTTCTTCAGCAGGAAGCTAAATGTGGTTTCTTCGCCCTGTTTTAAAGTTAAATCGGCTGTTACTTTGTCTACCTTAAGGGGAATCAGGTTTTTGCCAATCTGCGCATTTGCGGAAAGACCAAAAACTAAAAATACAAGGATGGCGATGCTATCTTTTTTCATTTGTGTTTGATTGTGATAGCAAAAGTAAAGCTTAAATGCCTGAAGCTGTTGTACGATATTGCAATTGCTGGTTTAAGCCCTTTTATACTCGGAAGGTGTTACACCAGTAAAGCGTTTGAAGTGCCGTGATAGGTGTGCCACATCATAAAAGCCCGTTTCGAAGGCAACATCCATCAAATCTGTTTCTTTGGTGATGAGTTTTTTACATTTTTCTATCCGCTGTAAAAGGATGTAATTGTTGGGCGTTAAACCCGTTTCGTGTTTAAATAAACGCAGGAATTTATATTTATCCAATCCAAAATGCTTAGCCGTATCCGTTAAAGAAAACTTCTCCATCAGGTTTTCGCTGATGAAACTTTGAAACAGCGCTGTTTTTTTATATTCAAAATGCAAGCTTATCGCATAACGCGCAACCAGTTTTTCTAAAACACGAAGGAGTTCCTTTTCGAGGTTAACCTCTGGATTGTTAAAATGCATGGATAAATAATAGAAAGTGTTGAAAAGGTCGTGATCGTAGATGATCTTATCCTCAAAAAAAACATTATGGCCTTTGTTTAAGCTCTTGAGTACATCGGGCGAAACGTAGAAAGTGAAGAAAGAATTGCCCAGTTTATTATCGCAGGGAGTTGCATGTACTTCGTGCGGATTGGTGATCGACAATGTACCAATTGGTGCCTGTAAAAATTTATCGTTAAGTTTCGTACAAAAAGTCTGATTTAAAATTAGTGTAATATTAAAGTTGTTATGTGTGTGAAAAGGGAAATCGATGGTGTGTTTTTTAGCATTTAGCAATTCCAGACCATCCAAAATGGGTATTTTATGGTAGGTGCTGATGTTGTGTGTATCAGCCGGTATGTTATCTACACCTTTGATATTCAATGTTTAAATTGTTTAAAATGAAGGGGTTTAAGATAGAATCGTCATCTCGACTGAAACGCAGTAGAATGGAAAGATCTATCTAGACGGATTTCTGTAGTTAGATTTCCCGGCTTCGTTGCACTCCGCTCGAAATGACGATTCAATAATTTTAAACCAGCTTCATTTCTGCCAGTACACTGTTCATATTTCTTACTGCATCGGCACTTTTGTTAAATGCGGCCTGCTCATCTTCTGTCAATTTGAAATCGATAATTTTTTCCCATCCGTTGCGGCCGATAATTACAGGTACGCCTAGGCAGATATCTTCCTGTCCGTATTCTCCTTCAAGCGAGACACAGCAGGTAAATAGTTTTTTCTCATCACGTAAAATGGCTTCAACCAGTGCTGCTCCGGCTGCTCCAGGTGCATACCATGCCGAAGTTCCGATTAAACCTGTTAAAGTAGCACCACCAACCATGGTATCAGCAGCAACTTTATCAAGCGTAACTTTATCCAATAAATTGCTTACCGGTAAACTTTGGTAAGTAGCTAAACGGGTTAGCGGAATCATGGTTGTATCACCGTGACCACCGATTACAAAACCCTGTAAATCGTTCGGGTTGCAGTTTAAAGCCTGCGATAAGTAAAATTTGAAACGTGAACTATCCAAGGTTCCACCCATACCGATAATGCGGTGTTTAGGTAAACCTAACGATTTTAAGGCGAGATAAGTCATGGTATCCATCGGATTACTGATCACGATAAAGATCGCCTCTGGAGAGAATTTTAAAATATTTTCGGCAACGCCTTTCACAATACCTGCATTAATGCCGATCAGTTCTTCGCGGGTCATTCCCGGTTTACGTGGCAAACCCGAAGTAATCACCACTACATCAGAACCAACGGTTTTGCTGTAATCGGCAGTTACTCCTGTAATTTTAGTGTCGAAGCCCAAAAGAGTTGCAGTTTGCATTATGTCGATTGCTTTACCTTCGGCAAAACCTTCTTTAATATCCAATAAAACAAGTTCGTTCGCTAATTCTTTGCGGGCAATATTATCTGCACAAGTGGCACCAACTGCGCCTGCGCCAACAACCGTTACTTTCATATATTTATATTTTTAGTGGTTTGCAATCGTTAAATATCTATCGAAGGTAGAAATAAATATAAGGTTTAAAAATGCTTTTCAAAACTTTATAATTTAATCAGGGTTTACTTAGTAAGTATTAAACAGCGTTTTTTTTGTTCTAACAAATTATGGAAAACAAGCCCATTTCTAATATCGATTATAAAGCCTTTGAGGGTAAATGGTATTCATTATATTCTATCCCGACCTTAATGGATAAACATTGGAAACAAACCACCGAGACTTATACTTTGGCGGACGACGACCATTTTGATGTGTACACCACCTACCATAAAGATGGAAAACCCGAAGAAAAATCGATCACCTCGAAACTGTTTTTTGACGAGGAAAAAGCTGATGGCGATATGAAAGCCCAGTTTTTATGGCCTTTTAAAATCGGTTACTGGATTATAGAGCTGGCTGATGATTATAGTTATGTAGTGGTTGGGCATCCCGATGAAAAATACCTCTTTATTATGGCCCGTAAACCTGAAATGGAAGCCGATTTATTGGTGCATATTATAGAAAGGTGCAGGCAGAAAGGATACGAGGTGAGTGAGTTGGTGAGTCAGGAGCACTTTTAAACAGTTTTCAGTTGGCGGTTTTCAGTTTACAGCTCTTGTCATTCTGAACACAGCGAAGAATCTCATCATTATTTTAAAAAGATTTATCAATTCGGCATGGAAAGCAGATACAGTAACGTTTGGGTTTTTGCAGTCCCGCCCCCGCTTCTGCCGATTGAAAAAATCGGCATCTCGCTACGGTCGGGTTTAGGTGGCGCCGACTGTGCTACTATCTGTTGTAAATAAACCCGATTGTAGTGAACATTCCGATCCTTCATCGGAATAAAACGGAAAGCGGGGCTGGATACCGCCATGAAAAACCGAACCACTCATTTCCAAAAAATAAGAGGATAAAAAAGGTCAAAATGATGATGAGTTCGGTACTAATACTTTGAAAAGGCCCATCTTTAATTAGATGGTTTTGTGATTTTCTTGATCTCGTCCGGCGTATATGCTTTATAAACAAAACCAAATCGCCTGGTGTTCTCTTCAACTGTTGTATCGAAACCTGCTTTCTTACGTCTTTGGTTTACGTTTTTAGCGTCTTTGATAGGGATAACATATTGGAAAAACTCCTTTTTACCTGTTTTTGAGTTAACAATCTGCAGAGAATAAACTTGTGTGCCATAAATCTGTTCCTTCCCTTCGCTGCTCAATTTTCTGTCTAACATCATTGCGGCATATTTAAAAGGCAGTTCTCCGCTTTTCCCCGCTTTTTCAATTAATGGGTAATATTTTGAAATAATATCAGGATTATGCTGTATTACATAAAATACTGCTGTATTTGCTGGCTCGCCAACAAGTGTTTTTCCTGGATAACCATACTTTGCAACAATGGCTTCAACTTTTTTAAGATGAATGGAATCCATTTCCTTCATTATCATCCATTGACTTTTTTTAAGTACCTCTTTCGAATAATTAAATAATGCTGCAATAGTGTCTTTTCTTTTTTCAGAGGTTTCGGTATCTCCAAATTCTCTAATGCCTTGATCAAGTTGTAAAATAGAATCGAGTTGCTTTTTTAATTCTATATTAATCTGCTTTTGTGCAGATGCCATTGAGATGGTTCCAAAGATGAAGATAGAAAGTAAAATGAATTTCATGGCGTATGTTGGCAATTTTGACTTATAGTATACTCCTAAAATAATAGTTTTTTGATTGATATCTTTCTTGTTAAGCAAGGTTAACTTAATTTAACAAGCTGTTAGCATATCTTCCCCATTGGTGACGTTAAATACTAGATTAATTAACCGCGCACTTAGATGCACTCAGGTGACTTGGGTGGTTAATATTATTTAGAAGAGACGGGTTCGGTGCTTTTAGGTTATGAAAGTTCCGCTATCCGCTTCAAAGCCTTGGCTCGTTCCTCACCTGCGGGTTTTACGCTGCTATCGGGTTTATTAAACAAAAGTCATTTGTTTTTAACATCCAGACTTCTCAGGGTTTTTAAAACCTGCGAGGTTTGTTGCCTGATCCTCGTTTGCAAACGTAGACTATTTTAAGTTCTGTGTACATACTTTTGCATTGCAATAACGAAATATATTTTTTCTTTTATACCACATTTTGTTGATAAAACGATGACAGCATCAACCCTCAAATTCCCTATTTTTGAAGAACCGTTATTATTCTACAACGGTTAATTCTTTGCCGCACAATATGTACTTAATTTTTGATACTGAAACCACGGGTTTGCCCCGCAATTACAATGCACCTATTACCGATACGGATAACTGGCCGCGTTGTATACAAATTGCCTGGCAATTGCACGATGAGATGGGGAGATTGGTTGAGCATCAGGATTATCTGGTTAAACCAGAGGGATTTAACATTCCGTATGATGCAGAACGGATCCACGGTATTTCGACCGAACTTGCTGCCGAGCAGGGGATTGGTTTTGACGAAATGCTGGCTAAGTTTAACGAAGTTTTAAACAAAGCCAAATTTGTTGTGGGCCAGAATGTTGGCTTCGATGTAAACATTATGGGCTGCGAATTTTACCGTTTTGGTGTAGCCAACCGCCTGGCCGAAATGCCTGTTTTGGATACCTGTACTGAAGTTACCGCACAGCTTTTACAATTGCCTGGAGGTAGGGGTGGTAAATTTAAACTGCCAACCTTAACAGAATTGCATTCTTACTTATTTGGCGTTCCTTTTAACGAAGCCCACAATGCTACTGCCGATGTGGAGGCAACCACGCGTTGTTTCCTGGAGCTGGTAAAAAGAGAGGTTTTCAAAAAAGAAGAACTGCTTGTTGATGTTGAATATTTCCCACGCTTCAGGGAAGTAAATCCTGGTACTATTGAAGGAGTTGGTTTAAAACACATCAACCTAAAAGCCGCATCTGATGAAATCCGCAAACGCCAGCAAAAAACAGAGGGCAGCGGAATTTCTAAACAAACGTTAGCAGGTAATAAACAAGAGCTTGCTGCAGCAACTTTTGTACATTTGCATAACCACACCCAGTTTTCGGTATTGCAGAGTACCATCAGTATTCCCGATCTGGTAAAAGCGGCAGCTGCACAAAAAATGCCTGCGGTAGCGATGACCGATCATGCGAATATGATGGGGGCTTTCCACTTTGTTAACCATGTTTTAAACCATAATAAAGCTGCCGAAGCTAAAAACGCAGCTGCTATTGAAGCGGGCGAGCGCCCAACTGAAGTGGTAATGACGCCTATTGTTGGGGTAGAATTTTTTGTTTGTAATAACCATTTAGACCGCACGGCAAAAGACAACGGTTACCAGATGGTACTGTTGGCGAAGAACAAAAAAGGCTATCATAATTTAGCTAAAATGTCGTCTATAGCCTATACCAAAGGTTTTTATTACGTCCCACGTATCGATAGACAGGTAATTGAACAGTACAAAGAAGATATTATTGTCCTTTCTGGAAACCTTTCAGGAGAGATTTCGAATAAAATATTGAACCTCGGCGAAAATCAGGCAGAAGAGGCTTTACTTTGGTGGAAAGCTCAGTTTGGTGATGATTTTTACGTAGAGGTAATGCGCCACAACCAGGAAGATGAAGACCGTGTAAACGAAACTTTAATTGCCCTGGCCAATAAACATGCGGTTAAACTGGTAGCCACCAATAACACCTATTACATTAATAAAAAGGATGCCAACGCGCACGATATTTTACTTTGTGTAAAAGACGGTGAAAAACAGGCTACGCCGATCGGTCGCGGTCGCGGTTACCGTTATGGATTGCCAAACCAGGAGTACTACTTCAAATCGGGCGATGAAATGAAGACGCTTTTTGCCGACCTGCCCGAGGCAATCCTGAATATTCAGGAAATTCTTGATAAAATTGAAATTTACAAACTTGCCCGCGAGGTACTCTTACCGAAATTCGATATTCCTGAAGAATTTTTGGTTGCCGAGGATGAAGCCGACGGTGGAAAACGCGGAGAGAATAAGTTTTTACGTCACCTTACTTACGAAGGAGCTAAAAAACGTTATGGTACGTTAACCCCCGAGGTTACTGAACGTTTAGACTTTGAATTACAAACCATTGAGAAAACAGGTTATCCGGGTTATTTCCTGATCGTACAGGATTTTATTGCCGAAGCCCGGCGAAGAGACGTTTCAGTAGGTCCTGGGCGTGGTTCTGCTGCCGGTTCGGTGGTTGCCTACTGCCTGTGGATTACGAATATCGATCCGATTAAGTACGATCTCCTTTTTGAGCGTTTCTTAAATCCCGATCGTGTATCCATGCCCGATATCGATATCGATTTTGATGACGAGGGCCGGGGCCGCGTAATGGAATACGTAATCAATAAATACGGTTCCAGCCAGGTGGCGCAGATTATTACCTACGGAACCATGGCGGCAAAATCTTCTATCCGGGATACGGCCCGTGTATTGGATCTGCCACTTTTCGAGGCCGATAAAATTGCCAAGCTGATCCCGAACATGAAGCTGGCCAAACTCTTTACCCTCGATGAAAAGAGTTTAAAAGATGCTTTGCGCCCCGATGAATACGAACGTGTAGTAGAGTTAAAAAACTTAGGCAGTTTAAAAGATTTAAGTGCCGAAACCATACAACAGGCACAGATTTTAGAAGGATCATTGAGGAATACAGGTATTCACGCCTGTGGGGTAATTATTACACCGAGTGATATTACCAATTTCGTTCCCGTATCCGTAGCCAAAGATTCTGATTTATACGTTACCCAGTTTGATAACTCCGTTGTAGAAAGCGCAGGTTTATTAAAAATGGACTTCCTGGGGTTAAAAACCTTAACCCTGATTAAGGATACTGTAAAACTGGTAAAGAAACGACATGGCATCGACCTTAATCCGGATAATTTCCCGATTGATGATGTAATGACTTACGAACTTTTCCAGCGTGGTGAAACCATCGGTATCTTCCAGTACGAGAGTCCGGGTATGCAGAAGTACATGAAAGAACTTAAGCCAACGGTTTTTGACGATTTAATTGCCATGAACGCCTTATACCGCCCTGGACCGATGGAGTATATCCCAAGTTTCGTGCGTCGTAAAAATGGTGAGGAAGAAATCAAATATGATTTAGATGCCTGCGAAGAATACCTGAAAGAAACTTATGGTATTACCGTTTACCAGGAACAGGTAATGCTTTTATCGCAGAAACTGGCCGGATTTACCAAAGGTGAGGCCGATGTACTGCGTAAGGCGATGGGTAAGAAACAGAAAGATGTTCTGGATAAAATGAAACCTAAATTTGTGAAGCAGGCGGCCGAAAAAGGTCATGATGCTGCAACTTTAGAAAAAATATGGAAAGATTGGGAAGCTTTTGCATCCTACGCTTTCAACAAATCGCACTCTACCTGTTATGCCTGGATTGCTTATCAAACAGCATATTTAAAGGCGCATTACCCTGCCGAATATATGGCCGCGGTACTTTCGAATAACATGAGTGATATTAAACAGGTGGCTTTCTTTATGGAAGAATGTCGCCAGATGAGTGTTACCGTATTAGGGCCTGATGTTAACGAATCTGATCTTAAATTTTCAGTAAATGCCAAAGGTGAAGTCCGTTTTGGAATGTCGGCAGTAAAAGGTGTGGGCGAAAAGGCGGTAGAAAGTATTATAGAAGAAAGACTGGCAAATGGGCCTTATAATAGTGTTTACGATTTTGCTAAGCGCTCTAATACCCGCATTGTAAATAAAAAGGCTTATGAGAGTTTTGTATACAGCGGGGCTTTCGATGCATTTGGCGGACACAGGGCACAATATTTCTATATCGGGCCGAATGATAAAATGAATGGCATTGAAAAGATTATTAAATATGCCAACGACTTCCAAAATAACGAAAGCACTTCTCAGGCTTCATTGTTCGGTGGATCAAAAGCCGATCTGATTTTAGAACCTAGTTTGCCTGTTTCTCCGGAGTGGGCTTTAATGGACAGACTGAAGTATGAAAAAGATGCCATCGGGATTTTCCTTTCCGGTCATCCACTGGATAACTATAAACTCGAACTCGATAAATTCTGCACCCATGGTGTGAGGCAACTCAGTATTATTAACAAGGTACGCATGGGCGATAGTAATGAAGAGGTTCTGGCAGAGTTCGAAAAACTTAAAAACCGCGAGCTTTGCGTAGGTGGCTTAGTGGTAGCGGCATCGCAACGCATTACCAAAACCGGTAAACCATTCGGAACTTTTGTTTTCGAAGATTATGAAGACGCCAGCGAAATGGCCTTGTTTGGTGAAGATTTTCTAAAATTTAAATCGTTTTTAACCGAAGGATATTTCCTGCAGATCAGAGGAAGGGTAGGTGAACGTTTTGGAAAAGCAGGCGATTGGGAGTTTAAAATTACCTCAATCAACCTGATGTCTGAACTACGGGATAAATTAGCGAAGAGTTTAACTATTCAGGTGCCTATTGAGCGGGTTAACGATCAATTAATGCGAGAAATTGAGGCGATATTAGCAGACAATAAGGCAAACTCCGAACAGCAGAACTGTCAACTTAACTTCGCTGTTTTTGATAGCGAAAAGCAGATTATGCTCGATTTACCTTCTAAAAATTTAAAAATAAACCCCAACAATAAGTTCTTAGAACAATTGATGGGAATGAATGTTGTAAATTACAAGCTTAATTAAGGCGGAAGGCGGGAAGGTTTAAGGCGAAAGGCTTAAGCATCTAAAACCTTCAACCCTTTACCTTTATACCCTATACCTCAAAATAATGTCAAATTGACATTACAGATGTTATGGCATTACAATTGAATACATATATTTGAACATAAAAAAAATAATTATGGCATTAGAAATCACAGATGCAAACTTCGAGGAGCTTGTATTAAAATCAGATAAACCCGTATTAGTAGATTTTTGGGCAGAATGGTGTGGCCCTTGTCGCATGGTTGGTCCAGTTGTAGAAGAAATCGCAAAAGAGTATGATGGTAAAGCGGTAGTTGGAAAAGTAAACGTTGATAACAATCCTCAAATCTCGATGCAGTTTGGTATCCGTAACATCCCTGCTTTATTATACTTTAAAGATGGCCAGGTGGTAGACAAACAAGTTGGTGCTGTTCCTAAATCAGTATTAGCAGAAAAATTGAACAAGCAATTGGCTTAGTTTAAGCTTAAAGCAAAAAGATCAAAGCCTAAAGGCTTGTAACATATTTAAAACCCAGGTTCATTTGATGGATTTGGGTTTTTTATTGCAAACATAATTTTGTTTCTTTAATAAAAAACTAACAATCATGTCTATTCACTTATTTAACAATAAAACTTTAGGGATTTTAGTGGCAGGTTTTGCACTAAACTGTGCAAATATTGCCTGTGTTTCGGCTCAAAACCCTGTTGAGACCAATGAACCTTCAGCTGATTATAAACCTGCCTTTGCCGGGCAGACCAGAATTGCAGGCATAAAAACCAAAACCCCTCTGGATATTACGGTCATCAATGAAAAATTAGAAAATCCATGGGCAATTTCAGTACTTCCCAATGGTGGTTTTCTGATCACACAAAAGCAGGGCACCATGGTGATCCTTACCCCTGATGGAAAACTAAGTAAAAAAATTACCGGTTTACCAAAGGTTGATCCATCCGGTCAGGGTGGTTTACTGGATGTAACCTTAGATCCCAACTTTGCAAAAAACAGAATGATTTATTGGGCTTATTCGGAGCCACAGGATAAAGGCGTTTTATTGGCCATTGCTAAGGGTAAACTGGCTGCAAACGAAACTTCGATAGAAAACCAGACCATTATTTACCGTGCTACACCTGCTTATACGGGTAAACTTCAGTATGGATCTAGAATTGTTTTTGATAAAAACGGAAACTTATTTGTAAGTACAGGCGAACGTTCAGGTAACGATATCAGGATACAGGCACAATATTTAAATTCTTCATTAGGTAAAATTTTGCACCTTACCCCAGAGGGAAAAGCGGTTGCAAATGGTCCATTTGCTGGTCAAGCGGATGCCCGACCTGAAATTTATGCTTATGGACTCCGTAACCCGGATGGTTTAGCCATTAATCCGTCAACAGGCGATTTATGGGAGGCAGAGTTTGGACCAAAAGGTGGTGATGAAGTAAATATCATTAAGCCGGGTAAAAATTATGGCTGGCCAATCATTACCTACGGAACAGAATACAGCGGTAAAAAGGTTGGAGATGGTATTCAGCAAAAAGAAGGAATGGAACAACCGGTTTATTACTGGAATCCAAGTATTTCACCTGGTTGTATTGCGTTTTACAACAGTAACAGCATAGCCGAGTGGAAAGGCAATTTATTTGTAGGCGGTTTGGGCGGTTCGCACATTATTCGTTTGGTAATTAAGGACAATAAAATTGTTGGCGAAGAGCGCTTGCTGGAAGGTAAGGGTGAGCGTTTCCGCGATATGGCAGAAGGTAAAGACGGAGCACTTTATTCGGTAACTGATAACGGACATTTGTATAGGATTGCGAAGAAATAATATTTGATAAAACTGTTTGGTGAGCCACCAAGCAAGGAATCGAAAATAAATTGAAAATATTTTCCGATAATACCCCGCAGGTTTAACTTGCGGGGTATTATTTTATAAGTTCTGTCCAAACCCTGCAGGTTTTTAAAATTTACAAGGTTTGGATATTATGGCATTTTAATTGCTGTAAAATTATTATTCCCTATTATTTTATTGTGATTTAATAATTAGTTGTCAAAACATTAATAAGATAATTATGGAATATTCTTTAAAGGAAAAAAGGAATGCAGGTATTTTATTTACTTTTTATGATCCTTTTAAATCATTTCAGAGTTTTAACTCATGTTCATACTCCAGCTCTTCAATAACGTTAATTATTGATACTATTCATAAAAATTATGTAGTAGAAAAAAATTTGCAAAAGGTGGGGTGGATATAGATTATTATCATCTCGATTCGGGAATAATTTGGGATAGAAGAAGAGTGATAAAGTTTAACAAAAAGACAAACTCTTTGCTATTAATTGTTGAAAATGGATTACCCAGACATTTAAGGCCAACTTGGGATGATACAACAAATAAAAGAATTTTAACTTTAGATAGAAGATTGCAAAATCCTGCAAGAGAATTTATCAATACAGTTGAAGAGGAGCTTGGGATACAATTGAGGATTGTACAAGCTTTAAGAACGATTGCTGAACAAAATGCGTTATATAATCAGGGGAGAACAACTCCAGGTAATATTGTTACCAAGGCAAAGGGTGGTTCAAGTTATCATAATTATGCTTTAGCTATGGATGTGGTAATTGTGAAAGAAGGGCAGGCAATTTGGAGTATTTTGCCAAGAGAAGTCGTTCAATTTGGAGAACAACTCGGATTTGAATGGGGAGGGAATTGGAAGGGGTTTAAAGATTATCCACACTTTCAGATGACTTTTGGGAAAAGTATTAAAGATTTAAAAAATGGAAAATAGCATGAAGAGACTTCTAATATTGTTAATTGTTGTTATTTGCAGCAGCAATAATACTTTTGCAGTTGATAACAATCCAGTTAATGATGCTATAGATAGCGTGGCTATAATAAAGAAAATCAAATCTGATTTTGCCTCGATCAACAAAAAACTGAAGTTTTATAAAAAGAAAAAAAGAGATGCTTTCGGAATGTCGGCGGAAGGTGGTGAGGTAACTGGCTATTATAGTAAAGGCGCACTTAAAAAGATACATTGTGTTTTTTATGGCGAAACCGGAAAGGCCGAATCTGATTATTATTTCAACAACAGTGGTTTGTTCTTTTTATATAAGAAAGAAGTATTTTACAATAAGCCGATTTCTTTAAAAGGGTTTAAAATTAAAAGTAGCATAGAAACCCGTTATTATTTGTTTGGAGATAAGGTGATTAAAACTATAGTAAAGCCCAATACTTTAGTATTATCATACGTTGAAATAAAAGCTGGGCTTGAGCAAATTATGGATATTTTAAATGAAAAATAGGTTTTAGACCTCGCAGGTTTCATAAACCTGCGAGGTCTTTTTTATCATTTTAAAGCGGTAGGTTTTGCGTTAGGGATTGTAAGGGTCCAGTACCGATCTTTCATCGGTACCGGAGCGAAGCGCAGCCCTGCAAAGCCTGCCCCTTGCGTAGCTTGGGGAACGCCCTAATCAGTTTACAGTTTTAAATTTTAAGTTTTCAGTTGGCTACTGTGTTGCGTTTGAAACTTTGGAAGTGTTGGCCAGTTTTTCATTTTTTTAATAAATCTTTTACTAGCTTTACGATATGCAGGTTGTAAACTACGAGAATGAAACAAGCTATGGTAATTTAGAATTGCTGGCCCGGCAAGTGGTAGAAGGTTTTATTACGGGCTTGCATAAAAGTCCGTTTCATGGCTTTTCCGTTGAGTTTGCAGAGCACCGCCAATACAATAATGGCGATAACGTTAAAAATATCGACTGGAAATTATATGCTAAAACCGATAAACTTTACAGCAAACGTTTCGAAGAAGAAACCAACCTACGTTGCCAGTTTGTAATCGATGTTTCCTCATCGATGTATTTCCCGGAGCCGAAAAATAACAAACTGATTTTCTCGATACAGGCTGTGGCATCTTTAATGTACCTGCTAAAAAAACAGCGCGATGCTTTCGGATTAAGTCTATTTACCGATGAGATATTGTTAAATTCTCCGGCAAAATCGACTACGGTGCATCAGAAATATTTATTTACCCAACTGGAAGAACTGCTGCAGAAACCAAAGGTAAATGCACAGACTAATTTAAGCGAGGCACTGCACCAGGTGGCAGAACTAATCCACAAACGCTCATTGGTAATTGTCTTCAGTGATCTCTTCAATACGCAGACCAATGCCGATAAAACCGATCAGTTTTTTGATGCTTTACAGCACTTGAAATTTAACAAACATGAAGTAGTGGTTTTTAATGTGGTTGATAAAATAAAAGAGGTAGATTTTAATTTTGAAAACCGCCCATATCAGTTTATTGATATGGAAACCGGCGAAACTATTAAAGTACATACCAATCAGGTAAAGGAAAATTATACTGCAGCTGTTTCCGGTTACCGCCAGCAGATTGCTTTAAAATGTGCCCAATATAAAATCGACTTAATTGATGCCGATATGAATGAAGGATTTTATCCTGTTCTCCAGTCATATTTAATTAAAAGGCAAAAATTAGGCTAAGCTTTTGTTTCAAAACAAAAACAACAGTACGGGTACACTGTTAATTAATAAACGATTTAATTTAAACTCGATAATATGTTAGAAAAAGGCGCTACAGCACCAGATTTCGAATTGAATGCTACTCCTGATCAGAAAATAAAACTTAAAGATTTTAAAGGCAAAAATGTTATCCTGGCTTTTTATCCTGCGGATTGGAGTCCGGTTTGCAGCGACCAAATGGCACTTTATAACGAAATGCTAAAATATTTTAACAAGTATGATGCACAGATTTTTGGTGTCTCTGTAGACAGTGTTTGGTGCCACCTTGCTTTTGAAGAAAACAGAAAACTACATTTCCCGTTACTGGCTGATTTTGAACCAAAAGGTGCGGTCTCTAAAGCTTATGGTGTATATGATGATGAAGTTGGCGAAAGTAAACGGGCACTGTTTGTGATTGATAAAGACGGAAAAATTGCCTGGAGTTATTTATCACCTGTAGCCGTTAACCCTGGTGCTGATGGGATTTTGGATGCATTGGAAGAATTAAGCAAAAAATAAAAGCGATGAGCACATTAAAACCCGAAGTAAACGATCAGGATCATATTCAAGGTAATGATTCGGCAAGTATTACCATTGTGGAGTTTGGCGATTATCAGTGTCCATACTGTGGAGATGCTTATCCCATCATGAAAGAAATTGAAGAAACTTTTGGTCATCAGATCAGATTTGTTTTCCGCCATTTTCCTTTGGCCAATGCGCACGAATATGCTTTTCCGGCAGCCATTGCGGCTGAAGCAGCGGCATTGCAAGGCAAATTTTGGGATATGCACGATGCACTTTACGAAAACCAGTATCGTTTAAATGGCGAGCTGTTCGACGAACTGGCCGAAACCATTGGGTTGGATTTAGAACAGTTTCAGAAAGATAGTGCTTCAGAAAAGATCAAAACTATTATAGAAGACAATTTTGACAGCGGTATGCGCAGTGGCGTAAATGGAACACCATCATTTTATGTAAACGGAACCAAATTTGATGGCGGAGCTGCTGATTTGTATCAAATGCTTAAGGAAAGTACGGAGTGATTTTAGAGAAGTCAAGTTTTAAAAACTTGATTTCTCTTTTTTATATTCGTGGCTAAACATTTAGCCATCATTATATTTATTGTTGATACCGTTTCGGGTTTCGGGATCTTTTCTGCTAGATAGACCCTGAAATAAATTACCTGCGGTGAGCTCGCTTAGGGCTCGGTTTAATGTCTCTTCCGCTATACTACAGGTCAGGGTGATGAATATTATTAAAAATATCTATAGGAAACCTTTAAAATATTTCACTAATTCGAACTGAGGTTATTGGCTAATTTATAAAAAAAACCTCATGTATTTTGCAATACATGAGGTATCAGATAAGGGTAACCGGAAAACTAAAAAACTAATTATGAGTTTTTAGAATTTAACAAAATTGAAATCGCTTCGTGTTTTGTTATTTCAAAGGTGCACTTCATTTATGAAGTTTTAGTGAAGAAACTTCATGCAGCTATTATAAACTTTACTTATGTTACAAATTGTTGGTATAAAGTCTTTGTAAGGTCAGATTGGTTCTTTTCTGCTTCTAGGCTAAAACAATATACCAGCTTCTTCTATTTAGTAGCTATATAAAATCCATCATTAAAAAATACTTTCATGGGTAAAAATGTTGCAGAACAACTGGTTGAAATGCTGGTTGAGGTTGGTGTAAAAAGAGTTTATGCCGTTACCGGAGACAGTTTAAATTATTTTAACGATGCTGTAAGAAGAAATGGCAAAATAAAGTGGATCCACGTACGTAATGAAGAGGCTGGTGCATTTGCAGCAGCAGCCGAAGCCGAACTTGACGGGATTGCCTGTTGTGCGGGTAGCTGTGGTCCGGGCCACGTGCATTTGATTAACGGCCTTTACGATGCACATCGATCACATGTTCCCGTAATTGCCATAGCCTCCACCATACCAACAGGGGAATTTGGAATGGACTTTTTTCAGGAAACGAATACCATAAAATTATTTGATGATTGTAGTTATTATAACCAGGTAGCTACCACTGCGGAGCAGGTACCAAGAATGTTTCAAACAGCTGTTCAGCATGCCATTCATAAAAAAGGTGTTGCCGTATTCGGTTTGCCTGGTGATGTAGCGCAAATGGATGCAGTGGAGAGCGTAACATCTATGCAATTGTTCAACAATAAACCGGTGGTCCGGCCATCAGATCTGGAATTAAATGAACTGTCAACTTTACTGAATGGTGAAAAGAAAATTATGCTTTATTGTGGGATAGGCGCTGCCGATGCACATGATGAAGTGGTAGAATTAGCAGGTAAATTAAAAGCGCCGGTAGGGTTTTCATTCAGAGGGAAAATGGGGATACAATACAATAATCCTTATGAAGTGGGTATGACAGGACTTTTAGGACAGCCATCTGGCTATCACGCCATGCACGAGGCCGATGTAGTGCTTCTACTGGGAACTGATTTTCCTTATGTAAATTTCATGCCTGTAAAGAACAAAATTGTGCAAATTGATGAAAAACCTGAGCGTTTGGGCAGGAGGGCTAAACTTACCATAGGTTTATGTGGAAACATCGGCGATTCGATTAAAGCATTATTACCACTTCTCTCCGAAAAGAAAGATGATAGCTTCTTAAAATCTCAATTAGAGTTTTATCAGAAAGTGAAAGAACAGCAACAGGTTTATGTTAAAGATCAGGGTGAGGAAAATAAAATCCAACCTGAATTTGTAGCTGAAACCATAAATCGTTTAGCAGCCGATGATGCTATTTTTACGGTAGATACCGGGATGTGCTGTGTTTGGGGAGCACGTTTTATCGATGGAACAGGTAAACGTAAAATGCTTGGATCTTTTAATCATGGTTCTATGGCCAATGCTATGCCGATGGCCATTGGTGCAGCCTTGGCGCATCCACAGCAGCAGGTAATTGCGCTTTGTGGTGATGGCGGCTTATCAATGCTTTTGGGTGATCTGGCAACCATTAAACAGTATAACCTGCCGATAAAATTGATTGTTTTTAACAACAGGGCCCTGGGAATGGTAAAGTTGGAAATGGAAGTGGATGGCTTACCCGATAATGAAACCGATATGATTAACCCTGATTTTGCGTTGGTTGCACAGGCCATGGGCTTTAAAGGAATAACTGTAGCCAGGCCTGAAGAGGTGGAAACTGCGATTAGTCATGCGTTAAACGAGGAAGGACCTGTGTTGTTAAATATCATGACCAATCCCAATGCCTTGGCAATGCCACCAAAAATAGAATGGGCACAAATAAAAGGTATGACAGAATCGATGGCAAAATTAATGCTGGGTGGTAAAATGAGTGAAGTTCTGGATACGATAAAATCGAATTATAAACATTTGGGAGAAGTATTGTAGTTGAGAAAAGTTTCATCATTCCCAACTTGATTGGGAATCTTAATGCATGTTAATGTTTCATAAGCATTAAGATTCCCGCCTGCGCCTATCGTGTGGACACATCTTTTTTAAGAATGGTTTGGGCATTTTGCTAACCAACTTTAATAAAGAACGAATTTTAGCCAAGGACGCTGTCAATCCCAGGAGCAGGGGAAATCAAAAAAACAGTAGCAGTCCGGATAAACTTGCACTAACAAACCTGAAACGCAGTGGTTTTGTGTTCATGACGATGGATTTAATTTTTTAAAAAGAGATTGAACACAAAACGAAGTGCCACTGTTTTTTTGATGCGTATGGGATTGTGCAAAAGGCTCATTGCTGGATTGACGAAGCGCTTTGGGTACTTTGGCGCTCCAAAGTACCATGCCACCGCGGCATAGAGCGGAAGAAAATATCGTAATTAATTGTGTCCACACGATATGCCTGCGCGGGAATGACGAGCTAAATAAAAAACGTCATCTCGACTGAAGCGAAGCGGAATGGAGAGATCTATCTAAAACAGATCTCTCGACTACGCTGCACTCCGCTCGAGATGACGGAATTACTATAAATTACCTCTCAATTCCTGCTCACGTTCCAACGATTCGAATAGTGCTTTGAAGTTACCCGCACCAAAACTCTGCGCACCTTTACGCTGAATAATCTCGAAGAAAAGGGTAGGGCGGTCTTCAACAGGTTTGGTGAAAATCTGCAATAAATATCCTTCTTCATCGCAATCGACTAAAATGCCCAGGCTTTCCAATAAGGCTATTTCTTCATCAATTTTGCCCACACGCTGAGGCATCATATCATAATAAGCTTCTGGTGGAGCACTTAAAAATTCAACGCCACGTGATTTTAATTCTTTAACGGTTTTAACAATATCTTTTGTTGCTACGGCAATATGCTGAACGCCTTCACCCTCATAATATTCCAGATACTCTTCAATTTGCGATTTCTTTTTGCCTTCGGCAGGCTCGTTAATCGGGAATTTCGAATAACCGTTACCATTACTCATCACTTTACTCATCAAAGCTGAATATTCGGTATTGATTTGCTTATCATCAAAAGATAGAATATTTACGAATCCCATTACATCCTCATACCATTGTACGGCTTCGTTCATGCGGTTCCAGCCCACATTACCCACACAATGATCAATATATAAAAGGCCCGCATCAGCTGGTTGATAATCGCTTTCCCATACCCGGTAACCTGGCATAAAAGTTCCGGTATAGTTTTTACGTTCTATAAACATGTGCACCGTTTCGCCATAAGTGTAAATACCGCTCATTTTAACTTCGCCATGTTCATCAGTTAAGGTTTTAGGCTCCATGTATGGCCTGGCGCCACGTTTTGTGGTTTCTTCAAAGGCACTATAAGCATCATCCACCCAAAGCGCCAATACTTTTACGCCGTCGCCATGTTTTTTTACATGCTCTGATATCGGATGATCAGATTTTAATGCTGTGGTCAGGATCAGCCTGATTTTACCCTGTTGCAATACATACGACGAACGATCGCGTACGCCAGTTTCCGGTCCGGCATAAGCCAGGCTTTGAAACCCAAATGCCGTTTTGTAGTAATGAGCCGCTTGTTTTGCGTTGCCTACATAAAATTCGATATAATCTGTTCCGTTAATAGGCAAAAAATCTGGTGCTTTTGATATTTTTTCTGCGAATGTTTGTGTTTCCATTTGTTTTTATTTAAGTCCGAGGTGGGAGGTCCGAAGTCGGATGTGATATGTTGTTTTTAAATGTTTTAAGGTTGTAAAGTTTAAATGTTGGATAACTGCTAGCCATCTATTTCGTCTGCAAGTTATCTTCGGACCTTGATCTCCCGACTTCCTACTAATTTTATTCTACATTAATCTGCCAGCTTTTGTGATAATTCTCATCCTCTATATCCAAAGCATCCTGTGTAAGCATTAAAGGCTTAAAAGGATCGATCATTACTGCCAGCTCATCTGTTTTTTCTTTCCCGATTGATTTTTCTACAGTACCCGGATGTGGCCCATGTGGAATACCGCCTGGGTGTAAGGTAATCTGACCTTTAACCACACTCTTGCGGCTCATAAAATCACCATCTACATAATAAAGCACTTCATCACTATCCACATTACTGTGATTATAAGGCGCAGGGATCGAATCAGGATGGTAATCGTATTTGCGGGGAACAAAAGAACAAACCACAAAATTGTGTCCTTCGAAAGTTTGATGAACCGGAGGCGGTTGGTGCAGGCGTCCTGTTATCGGCTCAAAATCGTGGATAGAGAAAGCATAGGGATAATGATAACCGTCCCAGCCAACATAATCAAAAGGATGCGTACCATAAGTGTATGGATAAATTAAGCCCTGTTTTTTAATGAGTACTTTAAAATCGCCGTATTCATCGTGTGTTTGCAGGTTTTCTGGTAGCCTCAAATCGCGTTCGCAGTAAGGAGAATGTTCCATCAACTGCCCAAACTGATTTAAATATCTTTTTGGCGGTCTTAGCGGACTAAAACTTTCTACAATAAACAACCTGTTTTGTTCGGTATCAAATTCCATTTGATAGATGGTTCCCCTTGGAATGATCAGGTAATCGCCGTAAGCAAACTTAATTTCTCCGAATCCTGTTTTCAGCTTTCCAGAACCTTCATGTACGAAGATCATCTCATCGGCCTGACTATTTTTGTAGAAATAGTCGGTCATTGTTTTCCTAGGCGCAGCCAGAACGATATGCAGATCGCTATTTACCAAAACAGCTTTTCTGCTTTCTAGAAAATCATCTTCAGGTTCAATATTGAAACCGATTAAACTGGTGTGCTTCAGGTGTTTTTCACGTGCGATTTTTGGCTCAACACTATAAGGTTCTCCCAAATGTTTTACCATGGTTGGCGGATGACAATGATAAACCAACGAATATAAACTGGAAAAACCTTCGGTTGATACCAATTCTTCGGCATAAAGATTTCCATCAGGTTTACGAAAAACCGTGTGACGTTTAGCTGGAATCTGCCCCAATTTATGATAAATAGGCATAATTATATGATGTTATGGTTAGAAAAGAAAAATCCTAATGAATTAACAATTAAAACGGCTACGCGTTTCAATTAAAAAGAAGGGTGAATAAAATTACAGTGAATACTGAGCCATGATCAGCTTGGATAGCATCTTATAGCGACGGGCTGCAATAGCGTCGTTTACCAGATTAATATGTAATGCTTTTAAGATCATGGTTTTAATACTACTAAGGTAAGTATTTTATTCAAAAGTTAAAATTTTAAATACTTAATATGCAATCATCCCAATGAAAAATATTTTTACAGGTTTAATTTTTTTAGCCTATCGATAAATTGGGAGAAGCGGGGTGCCTACTGCTACAGGTGTACCATTGGGAATATCGGGTGGATGATTGGGGGGTATTTCCAATTGAAAACGTTTCAAAGTACTTCAGCCAAAAGATTTTCGGGTAATAAAACCAACCCTTCAACAATATACCGTGTTAAAATAATACGGCTTAAGTTTTATTTTGAATAACCTAATTGCTTAGCTTTACCGCGTATTTAACCAAATCATATATGAAACTAGTATCCTATAAAACCGAAGACAGAGAGCATCTTGGTGTGTTTGTAAGTGGGCATATCTATAATTTAAATAGCTGCGATAAGCTTATTCCTGACAACATGAACGAATTTTTGCAGGGAGGAGAGGTGTTAATGGAAAGGGCAAAACGCATTGATGATCAGATTAAAGAAGGAAGCCTGGAGGCTAAAGAAGAAATTTTTTATGAGATTTTGGCGCCTGTTCCACATCCTGCCAGTTGTCGTGATGGTTACGCTTTCAGGCAGCATGTTGCTGCGGCACGTAGAAACAGAAAGGTAGATATGATTCCTCAATTTGATGAGTATCCAATCTTTTATTTCACCAATCACAACGCTATTCAGGGTACAGGAGATATAGAATGCATGCCAGATCATTTTGATAAACTGGATTTCGAATTGGAGCTTGCTATTGTTATCGGTAAAAAAGGAAAAAATATTAAAGCCGCTGAGGCTGATGAATACATTGCAGGTTATATGGTAATGAACGATATGAGCGCCCGTACTTTGCAGATGGAAGAGATGTTGTTGAATTTAGGCCCTGCAAAAGGAAAAGATTTTTCTACCGTAATTGGCCCATGGCTGGTAACGCCTGATGAATTATTGCAGTACAAGGTTGCTCCTAAAGAAGGGCATGTAGGTAATGCTTACGATCTTAAGATGACCTGCAGAGTAAACGGCATCGAAGTTTCAAAAGGAAATGCTGCTGATATGGACTGGACTTTTGCCGAAATTATAGAACGTTGCGCTTATGGTGTCGATATTCTTCCTGGTGATGTAATTGGTTCAGGAACGGTGGGTACGGGTTGTTTCTTAGAATTAAATGGTACTGGTTTACTTAACGATCCAAATTATAAAGTACAATGGTTACAGCCAGGTGATGTTGTGGAGATGGAAATAACAGGGCTTGGTGCTTTGACCAATACGATTACGAAGGCTGACACGGATTTTTCGATTTTAGCCTTAAAGAAAAATTAATTTCTGAGGTTTAAGGAAAGCAAGGTTCTGAGCATTTAGCTTGGTGAAGCCTTGCCATCCGCTTTACTTCGCAAGGGCTGAACTAGCCCTTACTTCGTGTTCGCTATTGTCAGGTTTATATTACTTAGGTCAACCTTGCTATGTAAACCCGGCAACAGCGGCTATCTTCCGATTTTTCATCGGGAATAATAACGTATAGCGGGACTGCTGTTTCCCAATAACCACTGCATTTGCTTTCTAAAAAAGAATAATTTTAAAATCTAACTCAATAAAACCTTGCTGACCTTAAATACCTCCGATTTAACCCCTGTAGAACTACAAAACTACCTGCAGTACGCTATCGCTCCGCGACCGATCTGTTTTGCCTCAACTATTGATGCCGAAGGAAATATAAATTTAAGCCCCTTCAGTTTCTTTAATATGTTTAGTACAAATCCACCCATCTGTATTTTTTCCCCATCGAGGAGGGTACGCGATAATACCACTAAACATAGCCTGGAAAATGTACTACAGGTTAAAGAATGCGTGATCAATATTGTAAACTACGATATGGTGCAGCAGATGAGCCTGGCCAGTACCGAGTATGCAAAAGGCATAAATGAGTTTGAGAAAGCTGGTTTTACCATGCTGAAATCTGATCTGGTTTGGCCGCCAAGAGTTGCCGAGGCGCCAGTGCAATTTGAATGTGTGGTAAATGAAGTAATTTCGTTGGGTGATAAGCATGGCGCAGGAAACCTGATTCTGGCTGAAATAAAAGTAATCCACATCAAAGAAGAAATTTTAGATGAAAACGGTAGGATCGACCAGCATAAAATTGATCTGGTAGCCCGTTTGGGTGGCGACTGGTATTGCAGGGTTACAAAGGATAATTTGTTTAAAGTGGCAAAACCTTTAGCTAAATTGGGTATCGGGGTTGATCGTTTACCACAATCAGTCCGCTTTTCGAAAGTATTAACAGGAAACGATTTAGGCATGCTCGGCAATGTTGAGCAAATACCCACTGATGAGGAAATTGATCTGATCAACACAAATCCCGAAGTTAAAGAAGTACTCGATGCCACAATTGGCGACAGTACCAACCGCGAAAGGGAGTTGCATGAACTTGCGAAGAAATTTCTGAATAATGGAGATGTAGACCTTGCTTTAAAGGTTGTTTTGCTTTAAATTTATTATTGTAATCTCTTAGTTATGCACACAATTGTTCAGGTAGACCAGTACATTATTAATTCGGCAGCGTTTGCCATTCCGATTTTGGATCATTTAAGGAGTCTGGTGCATAAGGCGGATGCACGGATTGAAGAGAAAATTAAATGGGGGATGCCGTTCTTCGATTATAAAGGTACGGTTTGTCACATGGCGTCTTTCAAGCATCATTGTGCCTTTGGTTTTTGGAAAGGCTCGTTAATGCAGGATGAGTATGGCATCTTTAAAGAACATTCTGAAGCCATGGGCTTATTGGGTAAAATAAAATCTTTTGATGACCTGCCATCTGATGAGATCCTGATTGCCTATATTCAGCGAGCCATTCAATTAAATGAGGATAATATAAAACTACCACCAAAACCAAAAGCTACTGAGAAGAAAGAACTGGTTATACCTGAATATTTTATGGAAGCTTTACAAGAATACCCTGAAGCTTTAGCGACATTCCAGAATTTTAGTCCATCCAATAAAAAAGATTATGTATTGTGGCTTGAGGAAGCTAAAACGGAAGCAACCAGAATAAAAAGATTGGAAACCACTTTAGAATGGCTTGCAGAAGGCAAAACGAGAATGTGGAAATATAAAAAATAATTAAAGAATACTCACAATTTTCATGAAGCGGGCCTTATAATGACCATCAAGATCGGTAATGGTTACCTGGTGCGCTTTACCCGAAGAGGCATGAATAAATTTGATCCCGTTTTCATCAATAGAATAAACAATTCCAACATGACCGATTCTTCTTATTCTTGAATTACTGCCTGTGAAAATCAGTACGTCGCCAACTTTTGCATTTTCCAAACTGGTTTCTTTACCCGCATAGCTAAATTCTCTTGAAGAACGTGGAACTTTAAAGCCAAAATTGCTAAACACATAACTTACAAAACCAGAGCAATCAAAACCAACTTTCGGGTTACTTGTAGCATAACGATAGGGGATTCCTAACATACTTTTGGCAAAATCGATAAGGGTTGTGGAGTTTGTGGAAGAGTTGTTTTCCGTAACTGTTGCATTTTTTGGAAGGCTGGCAACTAATTTCTTTACCAGGTCCTGGTATTGAGCGGGTAAGATTGTTTGGGCTTTTCCTGCCGTGGCAGACAAAATGAAAAACAAAATCGGGATTATTATTTTCTTCATATGTTGGAGCCAAAGATATAAAAAATATCTAAAGTCGATTAAAATGTTGAAAATGAGTTAAAACAAAAAAGTCCGGGTTAACTTACCCGGACTCGAATTAAAATATTTGGCTTCGATTATATACTTGGGAACATGGTTTGCGCTTTGTCGCCGATTAACGGAAGTGGTTTTTGCTCACCATTATTCGCACTTATAGCACCCAGGATGATCAAAATAATGTAGGCAATGTAAACTGCATAACTTAAATAACCAAATATAGCAGTTGGCACAATCATAATCAGTATCGTTACCGCTACATTAAGTACAATGATGGCCAAATGAAGCAATAAAGACTGTCTTAAATGATAGCTGGACAGCGCTGTTTTATTGTCTTTGTACATAGCAAAGTACGATACCAGCCAACCGATTAAAAAGATGTAACTAACAACAGCAGCATTTTTTCCACTGTCGACTGTTTTAAAGGGAGAATTTGTTTCCATAGATTTTTTTAGTTTTTCGATGCTGCAAATTACTAAAAATTATCACATTATGGTGTAGTAACTGCTACCGGTAAAATTTTTCCATTAAAAAATTTATGTCCGGTTTTTGCAAAATCAGCAACATATTTTCCCATTTCAAAAGCCATCACCGGGCTTTGGTAACCAGGGAAAGCTGCTTCCAGCATCTCTGTCTGTGCAGATCCTAGCGCAAGGCAATTAATTTTAATTCCTGTCTCAGCCAATTCAAAAGCCAAACATTCTGTTAACGTGTGCAAGGCAGCTTTACTTGCCGAATAGGCAGAAAGCCCCGGGAATTTAACACTCCCTTGAAAACCACCCATGCTACCAATGTTTACAATGTGGCTTCCGCTTTGCATTAAAGGCAAAATATGCTGAATCATCCTGAAATGTGAGATCACGTTGCTTTGTAACATTTCGCCTAAATCAACCTCGGTGGTTTCTAAAAAAGGTTTATTAATTAAAGCGCCTGCATTGTTGATCAGGATATCAATTGTACCCAAACGTTCTTTTAAAAAGGAATCAGGGCCGCATAATCATCATTTACTATATCAAACTCTACAGGTAAAAGTGTACAGTCGGGATTAATGCCTTTAGCAATTTCCAAGAGTTTTCGCAATTTATCTGCTGAGCGGGCAATAGCAACAATCTTGTTTTCTTTATGTAAGCTAAGCTCTAAAGCGGTTTCGAAACCGATTCCGCTGCTGGCACCTGTAATTATAATATTCATTAAAAGGAATTAAAAATTGTTGTAAAGTTAAAAGGTTGAAGATATGAGAATTAAACGCTTTTATGAATTTAGCGGGTTAACAAATATTACAGTACTATTTATTTTTTCAAAATCAGCAGTATTATTTGTTAAGAGTTTCCCATTCATTACTTGCGCTGTAGCATAAATAATAGCATCTGGCAGTTTGATTTTGTTAGTTTTTCTGATAGCTATAGTCATATTTACTATAGCATCATTTAAAGGTATAACGTTTAAAGAACCAATTAGCTCGCTGATGTATTTTTCTTCCAATCTGTCTTTAAATCCATATCCAGGTAATTCCATTTTTGATATCATGGAAATAGAATAAATGATGTTTTCTGCAAATACTTTTTCGGGAGCTAAAAGTTTTTTAGATAAATAGATAACTATGTTCGTATCAAATATTACGTTCCCATTCATCTCTTAAATCACTTTGCCATTTAGATGGATCTTTAATATCCTTAAACATTAAATTGCCTTCGGTATTGTCAATTGCTTTTTTTAATTTCTGATAAGATCCCCTAGGCTCCTCAACCATATTAGGCTGATGGGTTTTGATATCAACATCTTCTACAAAAGATAATGCCTTCAGCATCTTTTCAAGAAGCGCAGCATTTTGTTCGTTATCTACTTGTACTGTGATGGTTGTCATAACGTAAAGTTAATGAAATTAAAGCGATTAATCAATCTTCCACAAGGAGCTGACTTACCGGATTCTTAATCACATGTAAGCCGTCATTAATCAGTTTGGTATGATCTAATTCTTTGCCTGCTTTAATTTCAAGATAAACCTGAATTTCCTTTTCCAGCTGATGGTAAATCTTTTTATGGTAAATAATTTCGAGAATTTCTAAGGCACAAAGCCAATCCTGACGGTGGTTTGTTTTTAGTTGTAAGAAAATTTCGCCAAGCTGATCCAGGTTTTCACCATTTTCCCTGATCGCTCTAACTGTTTGGTATAAACCGTGCAGTTTTAATGTTTTATCATCATAGGTAATTTTATACGTTTTCTCCTTGCTAATTAACGTAATCTCCTCGTAAGCATCTTTATCGGCAGCTCCATTAAAAACTGAAACGATGGTTTCGCCTATAGCCATATCATAAATGCCCCACTCGGGTTTAAACAGCATGTTTCCGTTATTTTCGGTAACCGTACAATCGTTAAAGGCAATTAAAATCAACTTACTTTTTTCGGTAATAATATCTTTAACTATTCCTACAACTTTAATTCCGCTTTCAAACGTAAGTTCAGTTTTCTCTCCTTTGATGATGTTTAAAGATTGTAATTCTGATGGACTATAATCCTCAAATGGTTTTTCTGCTCCTTTTAAACGGCCAACCGGCGACGAAAAGCCATCTGCATGGTAATCCTTCCCGTGGCCAGCCAATTGTTTACCACTAAAGGCCAATGCAGATGGCCCTGTGGTTTTAATAAAAGTTACTTCGTCATTAGCGTTAATGCCTATATCGGTAAATACACCGCTCACCTGTAAACCCGAACTGTAAACTGCAGTAGCTACATTTTTACAGGCAATGGCTTTCATAATGCTTTCCGATCCACCTTTTCTAAAAGCCATGGTATTGGCAAATTCTTCCAGCACATCAATCAGGTTTTGGAAAGTTTCGGTTACAAAGAGCTGTGGCTGCGGTTTAGTAATATCATAAGCGTAATTAATTGTATCGATGTTATACCAAAGTTTTACGACGTCTCTTTGCATGCAGGTAGCGCTTTCACCGATGGAAGAAAGCAGACCTGCACCGTAAATTTTTGGGTTTTCTAAAGTACCAATCAAACCATATTCAACTGTCCACCAGTGTAAGCGACCAAGTAATGCCATTTCAGAGGGTTCGCCCATATTTTCACTAATGTAGCGCAATTCTTTTTCTGCCCCGGCAATCGCAAATTCATCGGCATTTACAGCTTCTTTCAAAATCGATAACTTCCTGATGGCTTCGTAAAGTTCAAAATCTTTCGCCGAAAACATGGCTTTCGCACCAATCGAACCAAAATAGCTTAAATAATTATTGTAATCGGTATCGGCAATGATAGGTGCATGGCCGGCACTTTCGTGTATAATATCTGGTGCTGGTGTATATTCGATGTGATTAATCTGGCGGATATCTGCAGCAATTACCAGCACCCGATAGGCCTGATATTCCATGAAAGCTGCTGGTGGAATAAAGCCATCAACAGTTACCGCTCCCCACCCAATTTTACCAAGGTTATCATTCATGGTTTGCAAATCAGGAATGTATTCGATACTTAAACCTGCCCGCTGTAAGCCTTTTATGTAAGGGTAATATGCTACATTTTTAAGGTAACTGTAATTCTGGCGCATTACATAACGCCATACCGCTTGATCGATTGGGGTGTATTTTTCGTAGTTCTGGTCAACAATAAATTGTTTTAAATGATTGGGCAATTTTGCTACCTGCGCATTATTAAAATCATTAAAATGGCTCATGGTTATTTATGAAATAAGTTGGTCGGCAGCTAAGTTAGGATGTTGTTTTTATCTTATCAAGAAAGCGGCGGCATAAATTAACAGGTTAACGTAATAAAGGTTTCGGGTGGTTAAAATAATGGATTAATAATTTGGAAAGATGCTGTAGCATTTTATCGGGGGGCTCCGGTCGGGCTGTTCGCTATGTCTTTTGCTGCCTTTCGGCTCCGCTCAGGCCGACAGCAAAAGGATGCCGCTTCCATCCCGTTTATGTACAACGGTTTTTGCTGATGAACCTGGTTTTTTCTACATTTTTCTAAAAAAACGAAAATATAAGCACTGTTTGGCCACCTAAACCCGACTGGTGCGTAACGCCCGGAGCGAGGCACGAGTGAGGACTTGGAGCAAAGGCGGGACTGAATAAACCCAAAGGCTTGTGTCACTGCTTTCCAAAAAAATGATTTGATAGTATGAGGTTAATAATTAGGAAAGGTGCTGTAGCATTTTGTCGGGAGGCTCCGGTCGGGCTGTCCGCTATATCTTTTGCTGCCCTTCGACTCCGCTCAGGCCGACAGCAAAAGGATGCCGCTTCCATCCCGTTTATGTACAACGGTTTTTGCTGATGAACCTGGTTTTTTCTACAGTTTTCTAAAAAAAAACGAAAATATAAGCACTGTTTGGCCACCTAAACCCGACTGGTGCGTAAAGCCCGGAGCGAGGTACGAGTGAGGACTTGAAGCAAAGGCGGGACTGAAGAAACCCAAAGGCTTGTATCACTGCTTTTCAAAAGAATCAAGATTATAATTAGGAAAGGTGCTGTAGCATTTTGTCGGGAGGCTCCGGTCGGGCTGTCCGCTATATCCTTTGCTGCCCTTCGGCTCCGCTCAGGCCGACAGCAAAAGGATGCCGCTTCCATCCCGTTTATGTACAACGGTTTGTGCTGATGAACCTGATTTTTTCTACAGTTTTCTAAAAAAAAGAAAATATAAGCACTGCTTTGGCCACCTAAACCCGACTGGCGCGTAAAGCCCGGAGCGAGGTACGAGTGAGGACTTGGAGCAAAGGCGTGACTGAATAAACCCAAAGGCTTATGTCACTGCTTTCCAAAAAAATGATTTGATAGTATGAGGTTAATAATTAGGAAAGGTGCTGTAGCATTTCATCGGGAGGCTCTGGCCGGGCTGTTCGCTATATCTTTTGCTACCCTTCGACTCCGCTCAGGCCGACAGCAAAAGGATGCCGCTTCCATCCCGTTTAGATACGAAAGCTTGTGCTTATAAACCTTAAGCCTTATTTTTCGACACCATTAATTCCGTGCTTTCTATACCTCCGTGGCAAATAATTGCTGTGGTTGATTAATCCTGCTTCCCTTTTTTATCTCCAATTTTCTTTACGCTGAATGTAAAGTAGTGTTGATACAGATAGCTAAATAATGCCATTAAAACCGAAACCACAATCCGCGAAAGCATCGATAGTGTTGGGTAATCGCGTAAAAGTTCCAGTAAAAACTTCAATAACACGTAATTAGCCAGGATATTGATAAACTGCAGGTTCATAAACCTAAAAAGTTGTACCCGGCCTTTTAGCTCGCTGTGCGTAAATATGACGTATTTGTTAAGTAAAAAACTGGTTGGGATGGCAACGGTATAATCTACCAATAACGAGGCCGTTTCTCTTTGCAGCACGATTACTCCAAAGTTTACCTCCTCAGTTTTAAAAATGAAAAAGTAAGCAAAATAATAACTTAAAATTCCCAATAATAAAGTGCTGCCACCAGTGGCCATGTACCGGAAATTATGTATGGAAATAATTTTTTTAAATGGAGGATAAAAAAATCTATGACGGCTAAAATGGCGTTACGCATTACTTAAAATTGTTCGTTGTTATTTTTGCGCGCAATTTACAATTAAATTTTTATTGCCGCCGTAATTAGATCATTTAAGCCTTTTATTGATTATTGGTGTAATAGGCCGGTTGTGCTACAAAATCGATTACCGCACACCAGGTGTAGGATGGGTGTGGCTGGATGCTCACGCCAACAGTATTCAGTTTGTACTTTTGATCGAGCAAATTAAACCGGTGACCAAGCGAAGGCACGCCACAATCTAACAATAAATGGCAGACAATATCCAAACTGTTCGAATAACCAAAGTCGATATTTTCACTCATTGCTTTATTGGGGAAATATTTTGATAAACGTTTAGAAAATTTATCGCCGTTGCTGCTTTCGTGTGTATCGAGGTTATTTCTGTTCAGGTCCTGGGCATGGCTACGGCTTAAAGAAGTCAGTTTATCATCAGGATAAAACACCTGTAGGTTTTTTATGCCTCTTAAATGCTTTAGTAAAGAAGTATAATAGCTATTGTTGCGGGTAATCCGAAGTTCATTGTAGTTTCTGTATTGCCTTACTTTAGTGTTGTAGTTGTTAATGTAATCTTCTAAAAAGGTATAATAAAATTTTTCGCCATCAATACGGATCAGGTTCATATACATGACTACATTTTTCTCTTCGTTGGTTAAATAAGAAGCATTTGCTGCAGTATTGGCCCTGCGGAACTCCGCATCTGTCCATTTTTGGGCATTTGCATCGGTAACAAAAATGAAGAATAAAAGGGTGGGTAGAAGTAGTTTAGGCATCTGGTGGTTTTCATGGATAACGCCATTTGATGCAGATTATTTTCTGGTTGGGAATTTAGATCGTGTTTAGCGCGTGGCGTTTAACGGTTAACGTTGACTAACTACCGTCAAAAAATAACCATCGGAGCACAAAGAACACAAAGAAATCAATCTTTGTGCCCTCGTGTCTTGGTGGTTAAAATTGCGAAGAGTTTATAAAAACATACCGCCAGAAGCTTCAATGCGTTGTGCATTAATCCATCTTGCATCTTCGGTGCATAAGAATGCCACCACTCCGCCAATATCATCTGGTAAACCTACGCGACCTAAAGCAGTATTAGCCGCTATTCCAGCGTTTAGTTGATCATTATCGCGCACCACACCACCGCCAAAATCGGTTTCTATAGCACCTGGAGCAATAATGTTCGATCTGATTCCTCTTGCACCCAATTCTTTTGCCTGGTATTTTGTTAAGGTTTCCATGGCGCCTTTCATCGAAGCATAGGCCGCATAACCTGGAGTTGCAAAGCGAGCCAGTCCGGATGATACATTAATGATTCCGCTACCGTCGTTTAATAAAGGCAAGGCTTTTTGGGTTAAAAAGAAAGCTCCTTTATAATGGATGTTTACCAGGGCATCAAATTGTTCCTCAGTAGTATCAGCAAATGAAGCGTGGATCCCAATCCCGGCATTATTGATCAGGAAATCGAATTTTTCGGCATTAAAAACAGATTTTAGTACGCTTTTAACTGCAGTAAAAAAGGCATCAAAAGTTTTAGAATCGCCAACATTTAACTGTATTGCCGCTGCGGGTACACCTAAAGCTTTTATTTCGTTTACTGTATCTTCTGCTTCCTCTTTTTTAGATTGATAGGTAACAATTACACCCATTCCTTTTGCAGCGATTTTTAAGGCCGCGTTTTTTCCCAGTCCGCGGCTACCACCGGTTACCAGGGCAATTTTATTTTGTGTTTCCATTTTCTATTTATTTGTTAAACAAAATTAGATGGAAATCGGCTGTAAAAATGGTGACAGCTTAAGTAAAAATGGTGAATGTTTAAGTTTTATATGGTGACAATTTCCTTATTTGTAGCTAAAGACTCAAAATAAGCCTCTCTATACTGTTTTGGTGTTTGGCCAGCAAAGTGCTTAAAAAACTTGGTAAAGTTAGATGGATCGTAAGTTAATATTCTGGCAATTTCGGCAATAGGCATGCTTACATTCTGTAACATTGTTTTGGAGATTTCCATTAAACGCTCTTCGAAAAAGAAACATGGCGAGTGTCCGGTAGCGGCTTTAATGGTATTGCTTAAATGCGTGGGATGTACATGGATTAAACCGGCGAAATCTCTTACTTCAAACATTTCTGTCGCACGGCCGGATACGATGTCGTCAAGGTGTTTATCTAATTCTTTTAAATAATCTGCCGCAATTTCATGTCGACGGGCAAAAAACTTCTGTGGAATTTTCATATAAATGATTTTGATCGCTAAACAAATATACCATTCAAGCCATTGATTATGAAATTACCTAATGGGCATTTGTTTTTTGTGACTGAATGATTACCGGCTAAAAATTCCATCAAAACAAAAGCCGTTGATCGCTAAATCAATGGCTTTATATTTGTATTCTTCAAAAATGCTTCTACAATTTACTAAAAGGTAAATCAAAAGTTCCGTCTGTAATATTTACTGAGGTGTTTATGGTAGTATTCTGGTTGCCACCACTGAAGAAAAATGTTCCTTTCAACTTATTTCCGGTTTCGCTTGTAATAACCAAAGTACCCGCATCGGCATAAAATGAACCGGTTTGACTTTGGTCTTTCATATAAACACCGGTTCCGTCCTTTGCTATATCGTAAGTTCCTGCGCCGTTGTATCCGGCTATCGAAATAATCAGGCGTTTATCGCCATTTACTGTTGTAATGGTTAATAATTTGCCTAAAGGAGAATTTATAGATGCCGCTTCGCCAGTAAAGCCAATTGCAGTACCATCTACCTTTGCATTTAAATTGTTTGTATTATTATTTGATTCAGGGATTTTTGCTGGCACTAAACTAATGTTAAATTGCCCATCACTAATGGTTTTTGTGGCTAAAGTTACATAGTTTTGTCCTTTAAATTCGAAAGTGCCTTTAATGTATTGATCAGCTAAATAACTTGTAATCTTAATTGTACCATTGGAGGCACTGAGATAAGCCTCTTTGGACCCTAGATTATTTGGAAGATAGGTAGCTACATTACTTTCGGATAAAGTATATGTACCCACCCCTTTAAAATCACTTATCACTAAACTAAAACCACTGGTTACTTTGTTCCCCAAAATCTGGACAGTTGTTTTTCCTCCGATCGCATAAGTTTGGGCTGTTGCAAATGTACATTGCAATAAAACTCCATCAACTTTTCCGCTCATAGATGATGAATCCCATTCAGGACGATAATCAATTTCTTTTTTACACGATGAGGTAATGAGGAGGCACAGCAATGCCAATATGGATAATTTAAAAGGTACTTTCATGAGCGCTAATTTGTTATGGGTAATAAATTTATGCAAAGATAAAGAATTTAGTCAATCGCTAATGAAAAGGTATGCAGCTTTTTAACAAATCTTTCCCGCTGGTACCAATCATTATAAACCAGTTCTAATTGCTTCACTTCGAAAGTACCGAAATCGAAATTCCTGTATTTTTCGATCAGATCAATAAAGGCAGCTTGATTTTTTAATTCCGATCTGAAACGAATTACAGTGGAATGGGCCGTTTGAATAGTATACCGTTCGTCGATGCTTTGTTGCAGATCTGAATTTTTAAAGGTTTTGCGGAGATCATCTCTGATTTCGTTTAAGGTATCGGTTAAAAAACCTTGAATGAGTATACACGATGGAGAAGCCGTAATTCCTTTAAACTGAATTTTGAAACTTTGATGCCTGGCTAAAACTTTTTTAATAAAGTTAATATAATCCTGAACATTGATATCCTTTAAATCAAAGCCATCATAACAGGAAATGACCGACATTAAAGTAATATGGATATCTGCATTTTGATAATAATACTGATCAGGCTCAATGGTTTTTACTTCAGCCAAAAACTCCTGAATACTATGATTCGTTGCGGCATCAGGTCTGATGACCAAAGTAATGCCAAAACGATTATCAGCGTCAGAATCGATTAAACGATCTATTTCGTAGTTTCCATTAGCTATTTTAGCAATCGAATCCCTGTAAAGTTTGTTATAATGTTCGGCTAAATTCATTTTAATTATACAAAAAAGTCACAGGGGATAAATCCTGTGACTAAATAATAAGGTCGTTATCTCGACTTCGTTGCGATCATCGATAAATGAGTGTTTTATAATTTTTAATCGCTATTTCAACGATTTTGAATCATATCTGAAATATCATAATAATGACACTTTTTATGCCAGCAATGCCTTCCAGCTAGTAGCCTTACCAATAATACCAGCTAAATCGGCAATGGCTACACGTTCCTGCTCCATGCTGTCGCGGTGGCGAATCGTAACCGTATTATCCTCTAAACTTTGGTGGTCAACCGTAATACAGAAAGGCGTACCTACTGCATCCTGACGGCGGTAACGTTTACCAATCGCATCTTTCTCTTCGTAAATACAGTTGAAATCGAATTTCAGTTCATCCATAATTTCGCGTGCTTTTTCCGGCAAGCCATCTTTTTTGGTCAATGGGAAAATGGCTACTTTATATGGGGCTAAAGCAGGGTGTAAACGCAATAAAGTACGGCTATCCTGTTTATCTTCGGTGCTTAAATCCTGCTCTTCAAAAGCATTTATCATCGTTAACAGGAACATGCGGTCTAAACCGATCGAGGTTTCGATTACATAAGGGATGTAATTGCCATAAGGTTTACCTTCTTCATTTAAATCGTTATCAAAATACTGCATTTTCTTGCCAGAAAACTCCTGGTGCTGCTTTAAATCGAAATCGGTGCGACTGTGGATTCCTTCAACCTCTTTAAACCCGAAGGGGAATTCGAACTCAATATCAGTTGCTGCATTGGCATAATGCGCCAGTTTCACGTGGTCGTGGTAACGGTATTTTTCAGGATTGGTACCTAAAGCTTTATGCCATTTTAAACGTGCTTCTTTCCAATACTCAAACCACTTTTTGTCTTCACCCGGGCGAACGAAAAATTGCATTTCCATTTGCTCAAACTCGCGCATACGCATAATAAACTGACGGGCAATTACCTCATTTCTGAAAGCTTTACCAATTTGCGCAATACCGAAAGGAATTTTCATCCTTCCTGATTTTTGAACGTTCAGGAAGTTTACAAAAATTCCCTGGGCTGTTTCCGGGCGAAGATATACTTCATCACTGCCTTCAGCCATGGCTCCGAACTGTGTGCTGAACATCAGGTTAAACTGGCGTACATCTGTCCAGTTTGAAGTTTTAGAAATCGGGCAGATTATCTTATAATCAACAATTAAATCTTTTAGCTGTGCTAAGTTTTCAGATTTAAGTGCAAGGTTCATTTCTACTTCAAGCGCTAAACCCTTTTTTACAAATCTCCAGCTTGCTTCATTAACAAATGGATATTTTGCATTGTCTAAAATGGTCGCCTCATCTTTAAAACTCGGAATCCAGGCGGCTTGTCCTTCATCACTTAAACCCAATATTTCTTGCTGGAACTCCTCAAATCTGGCTTTGTTTTCTGCGCTGAAATTGGCTAATTCCGAATATAATTCATCAATTTTATTTTCCAATAACTGATCGGCGCGGTAACGTTTTTTCGAATCTTTGTTGTCAATCATCGGGTCGTTAAAACCATCCACGTGTCCGCTAGCTTTCCAAACCTTAGGATGCATAAAAATTGCAGAATCAATCCCTACAATGTTTTCGTGCATCTGTACCATGGCTTTCCACCAGTACGTTTTAATGTTGTTTTTTAACTCGGCACCCAATTGGCCATAATCGTAAACAGCACTTAAGCCATCATATATTTCGCTGCTCTGGAATACAAAACCGTATTCTTTAGCGTGTGATATTACATTTTTAAATTGTTCGTCGTTATTCTTTTGAGCCATAATGCAGCAAAGATAATAAAAAGGCGGAGGGTTTAAAGGTATAAGGCTGAAGGTTTTTGATGAAGCTAAAACGGACTATAAATTTGAGAATGTTGGTGTTTAACTCAAGTGTCCTTAGGTGGCTCGGGTGGTTAGACAGGGTGAAAGGCACCTTGACTAGTGAATTTATATACTCTTAAATTTCTTATATGGTTCAAAATATTAAGAAAGCAATAGTTTGCTTATTGGTTCCAGCGTTCCTGCTTTCCGCTTTACTTCGTCACACTTGTGCTCACTGCAATCAGCTTAGGTGGCGAAAACGTAGCATGATTAATGTTCTAAACGAGTTTGAATTATATAAATTGATTAACATTTAACATTCCGTTTCACCTCTTCCATCTTCCATTTTTTCCTACTTTTGAAACATGAAATTCCATCATTTACTATTTTTGGTTATTGTTGCAGTTTTTACCTCATGTAAACCAGAAGAAAAAAAACATCACTATATTAAATTTAATACACCTGCGGAGTTATATCAATTCTTAAAATGGTCGCCAGAAAACCGTTTTCCATTAATTAGTGCCCATCGAGGAGGCCCAATGCCTGGTTTCCCTGAAAACTGTATCGAAACATTCGATAATGCCACTACCTATAATCCGGTAATAATCGAATTTGATATTGCTTATAGTAAAGATTCCGTCATGGTGATTATGCACGATGATCAACTCGATCGCACATCTACAGGGAAAGGTCCAATTGGCAATTATACCTCCGAAGAGTTGAAAGCTTTTAACCTGAAAGATGAGGAAGGCAAGGAAACAAAATTTAAAATCCCCACTTTGGATAGCGTACTGAGCTGGAGCAAGGGAAAAGTTTTGTTAACCATCGATTTGAAAAAAGGTGTTTCTTATGCAAAAGTAATTGAAAAAGTAAGGCAATATAAAGTAGAAAGTAATTCAATTATCATCACCTATACTGCAGATCAGGCAAAAGAAGTGCATCATTTGGCACCTGATTTAATGATTTCTGCATCTGTTCAAAAGAAAGCCGAATTGAAACGCTTAAATAATATTGGTATTCCCAATAACCGGATTGTAGCTTTTGTTGGTGTTTCTGCTCCAGATAAAGAATTATATGAATACTTACATAATAATGGTATTACCACTATTTTAGGCACAATTGGCAATATTGATAAAAGTGCCATTGCCAGTCCGGCAAAAAATGTTTATTATCATTTGGTTAACAACGGTGCAGATATTTTGTCTGGGGATAATTTACAACAGGCATCAGAAGAGTTGGATAAATTTAGGTACAATAAAAAAATAAGTTCACCGCATATTAATTAACCACAGATGGAAAAGATGAGCACAAATCGGTTTAACCAATTATGAAAGCTGTGTTTATCTGTGCAAATCTGTGGTAAAAAATAAAAAATGAGTATTTCAGTTAAAAATCTTTCTAAACATTACGATAAGCAAAAAGCGGTTGATTCCATCAGTTTTGAGGCTAAACCAGGGCGTATTTTGGGTTTTCTGGGTCCTAATGGCGCCGGTAAATCTACCACCATGCGTATGCTTACCGGTTACTTATCGCCTACTTCTGGTGAGGCTGAAATTTTTGGTAAAAGCATTCTTTCTGATGCCATTGAAGCTAAAAAGCATATTGGCTACCTTCCTGAAAATACGCCGCTTTATACTGATATGTATGTAAAGGAATTTTTAAACTTTGTTGGTCAAACGTATAAACTTATCAATTTACCTGCAAGGATTGACGAAGTGATTAAAATGGTGGGCTTAACACCAGAACAGCATAAAAAAATTGGGATGTTATCTAAAGGGTATCGCCAAAGAGTGGGGTTGGCCCAGGCAATCATTCATAATCCAGCGGTTTTAATTTTAGATGAGCCTACTTCTGGTTTAGACCCCAATCAACTGGTCGACATCAGGCAACTGATCAAAACATTGGGCAAAGCTAAAACGGTTGTTATTTCTACCCACATTATGCAAGAAGTTGAAGCCATTTGTGATGACATCATCATTATTAACAAAGGTAAAATTGTAGCAAGCGATTCACTCGAGGGACTTAAAAAAGTGCACCAACAACAATCATTAGAAGATATTTTCAGAAAATTAACCGCTTAAATTTCATGCGTAGCATAAAAATAATACTTATAGCTTTTTTATTTTCAAGTCCGTCACTTTTAAAAGCTCAAAATAACGCTAACATTGGTATTGCGGCGGAAATTGGTCTGCCATCAGGCAATTTTTCTAACCTTTCAGGAATTGGCCTGGGTGCATCAGTAAAAGCTGATCTTCCTGTTGCAGAAAATTTTGCCATAACTTTAAATGCAGGTTTTATGAATTTTTTTGGCAGACGGAACCAACTTTTCAGTGTGCACGATTTAACCTATATTCCTGCAAAAGCCGGACTGAAATACCAATTGAGCGAAAGCTTTTATGCTGAAGGTCAATTGGGAGCCGCTTTACCCTTAAATAAGGAACAAAAAACCTTATTTATTTGGTCGCCTGGTATTGGCAATCAATTCAAACTTTCAGGAGGAAATAGACTCGATTTAGGGATCCGCTACGAAGCATGGACAGGTAAAAACAATATTGCCGGCTTAAACAAATCCGATAGTAAAGGATTTGTGGGAATTAGATTTGCCTATTTATTTGGGTTGTAAAGCAATCATGATGATAAATTGTTTGATTTTTTATTCAGTTAATCAGTTTTTTTTATAGTAGTTAGGGCTCTGTTGTTTCTAAACTGCATCATTGCAACGATATGAAAAAAAATAATAAACTATTAAATTAGTTTATTATCATTGTAGCGTTTTTGCCAAAACAAGCAAAAGCACGGAAAATAAAAAACAATTCTTATAACAACTCTCAAAATTATGAAAAGGTTAGTATTATCTTTATTAACAGTTGCGGGCTTAGGCTTTGCAGCTTCAGCTCAAACAGAAAAACCGGTAACTTTTGGCGTAAAAGCAGGTGTGGCTTTTCCAAACATGACCATCTCATCAGGCAGTACTTCAGTAAGTTTTGATGCCAAAACCTCATTTTACGTTGGCGGTACAGCAGAATTTGCGGTATCGGATGTAATCTCAATCCAACCCGGCTTAACCTTTATCAGCAAAGGAACAAAATTTAATAGTAACAGCTTTGCTTTTGAAGATAGCGATTTTGGAAGCACAGAGAAAGTTACCTTAAACTTTAATTACCTCGAATTGCCGGTAAATGTATTGGCTAATTTTAAATTGAATGGTTCTGGTAAAATATTTGTTGGCGCCGGCCCTTATTTTGCTTATGCATTGAGTGCAAATGGCAAATATGGATCAATGAAAGAGGACATTAAATTTGGTGAAAATGAATCTGAATTTAAACGTACCGATTTTGGCTTAAATTTTCTGGCAGGTTACCAATTAAACAATGGCTTTAATATTCATGCTGGTTACGGATTAGGACTAAGCAATATAGCGGATACAGATCTCTCTGATGAGATTACCTTTAAAAACAAGGTTTTCACCGTTGGTATAGGTTTTTCTTTCTAAACCAAACCGAGACATCAAGAAGAGGTTGTATCATAAAGACACTTTCTCCTCAGATTTTGTCATGTTGAGCCTGTCGAAACACATAAAGTGATTTAACTAAGTCCTTCGACAGGCTCAGGATGATAATTCGAAATTTATGATACTGCCTCTTTTTAAATTTAAATATTGCTGATTTGATAATGCATTCATTTAATCAATTCCTTTTAAATTTGCAGGAATAAATGGTTAACTTCGGCGTTTTATTAGCAGATGTACGCAGTTTTTAAACGCGAGTTATTCAGTTTCTTGAGTTCGATGGTTGCCTATATAACCATTGGCATTTTTCTATTGGTTTCTGGCCTCTTACTTTGGTTTTTTCCTGATACTTCAGTGCTTGATTATGGTTATGCCGAACTTGACGGTTTTTTCAGTTTGGTTCCTTATCTTTTTATGTTTCTCATTCCCGCCATTACCATGCGCTCTTTTGCCGAGGAAAGGAGAGAGGGGACTTTCGAACTTTTAATTACCCGGCCCATCCAAATCTGGCAGATTATTGCGGCAAAATATTTAGCGAGCCTGGTTTTGGTATTATTTGCCTTAATCCCAACCTTAGTCTATTATTATAGCATCTCAAAATTGGGTTTTCCTGAAGGAAATATCGATTCAGGATCGGTTATTGGCTCCTATATCGGTTTGTTTTTATTGGGTGCTGCCTTCACATCAATTGGTATTTTCTCTTCTGCATTAACTAAAAATCAGGTTATTGCATTTGTCATCAGCGCGGCCTTATGTGCATTTGCTTTTTTAGGCTTCGATTATAGCAGTCAGATTGCTGCATTTCAAAGTATGGAGAATATCGTTCGCAACTTAGGCATTAATCAACATTATACTTCCATAAGCCGTGGCGTTTTAGACACCAGAGATCTGATTTACTTTATCTCCTTTTCGGTACTTTTTTTATTGTTCACCAAATTAATCATAGGAGGTAAACGATAATGAAGCTGAAGAATAAATGGATTAATTTGATCGTCTTAATAACTACACTGGTTATTATAAATATTTTAGGTCAGTACGTTTTCTATCGTTTTGATTTTACTGCCGATAAACGTTTTACACTGAGTGAGAAAACAAAAGGCTTACTGCAGAAAAATGAAAAACCGGTAATTATTACTGTGTTTTTAGCTGGTGAGTTACCACCTGCATTTAAACGTCTGCAAGCTGCGGTATCGGATATTTTATCTGATTATAAAGCTTATGCTAAAACGGAAGTTAAAGTAGTTTTTGTCGACCCCATAGCCGGGCTTAATCAGGCCGATCAGGATACAGTAATCAATAATTTGTACGAAAGAGGAATAGAAGCAACCAATTTAAGTATTAAAACAGAAAGTGGGTTAACGCAGAAACTCGTATTTCCGATGGCCATGATGGAAAGTGAGGGTAAGGAATTCCCCATTAAACTTTTTCAGAATTTAGATATCCGTGGGAATTACGAAGACAATATAAACCGCGCTATTGAAAATCTGGAGTACATTTTTACTTCAAGTTTAAAGAAGGTACTTTCGGGTGATAATCCGCGGATTGGTTTCTCTGAATCAAATGGCGAACTCTCTGATTTGCAACTGGCTGATGCGATTCACACCTTATCAAATAGTTATCTGGTTGGCCGAATTGATTTAAATAGTATTGATAAGGCAGGGCTTGATAAATTGAAAATGCTGATTATTGCCAAGCCCAGGAAACCATTTACAGAAGCTGAAAAATACAAAATCAACTATTTTGTAATGAATGGCGGGAGGGTAATCTGGAGTATCGACCAGGTAAATGCCGAATTGGATAGTTTAGGTGGGAAAAGTGGACAGATGGCTGTTAATAGTAATCTGAACCTGGATGATATGCTTTTTATGTATGGCGCAAGGATCAATTATAATATTATTGCTGATCCGGCGAACAGTGCCGAAATTCCGGTTTCAACAGGGGTTGTAGGCGGACAGAACCAGATGCAGCTGGTGCCCTGGATTTATTATCCTATCTTATTACCTGATACGGCTGGAAGTGTAGTGAAAAAGCTGGATGGTGTAAAATCTGAATTTCCAAGCACGGTAGATACTATTGGAGTTAAAGGTGTGAAGAAATCTTACATTTTGAATACCTCGCCTTATAACAAAGTATTTAATGTGCCGAAATTGTTTAACTTGCAAATGGTAGGCGAACAGTTAGATCCACGATCTTTCCAGAGTAAACCGCAACATGTTGGTTTGATCTTAGAAGGTCATTTCCCATCGGTTTTTGCCGGGCGCCCCTTACCAGCTACCATTACGCAGCCTTATACCTTAGAAAGCACCAGCAAAGCTTCTAAAATGATCGTAATAGGAGATGGTGATATTTTTAAAAACCAGGTATCAGCGCAAAACGGAACGCCCTTTCCATTAGGTTTCGATCGTTATTCGCAGCGTACTTTTGGCAATAAGGCTTTATTACTCAACATTGTCGATTATTTTACAGATAACGATAACTTAATTGCTCTAAGGAATAAAGAAGTAAAAATTAGATTGTTGGATAAGGCGAAAATTAAGCTCGAAAAAACAAAGTGGCAATTTATAAATGTTGTGGCGCCCTTGTTATTGTTAATATTCTTTGCAATTTTTCAACATTATTACCGCAAATACAAGTACGCTAAATAATTTTTATATTTTTGAAGAAGACTAAATAACATCATGAGATTTATTGTATCCACATCAACTCTATTAAAACACTTACAAACCGTAAATGGTGCATCAAGCAGCAGTACGGTTTTGCCTATATTAGAAAATTTTCTCTTCGAAATTAAAGATGGAAACTTAACTATCTCTGCTACCGATCTGCAAACCAGCATGACAACTGCTTTGGCTGTAGAGTCAAAGGAAGAAGGCAAAGTGGCTGTTCCATCTAAAATTTTATTAGATACGCTTAAAACGTTACCAGATCAACCGATCGCTTTCAATATCGATGATAGTACTTTTGCGATCGAGATCAGCGCCGGTGATGGTAAATATAAATTGAGTGGTGAAAATGGTGATGATTTTCCGAAGATTCCTGTAGTAGAAAACGCGTCTTCTGTAAATTTACCAGCATCAGTTTTAACCGAAGCCATAACAAAAACTATTTTTGCGGTAAGTAATGATGAGTTGCGCCCGGCTATGACAGGTGTATTCTGTCAGTTATCTCCTCAGCACATCACCTTTGTAGCTACTGATGCACATAAATTGGTGAGATATCGCCGTATGGATAGCAAAGCAGATAAAGCAACCTCATTTATTCTTCCTAAAAAGGCCTTAACACTTTTAAAAGCTGCTTTACCTTCAACAGATATTAATGTATCAGTAGATTATAATGCAACAAGCGCTTTCTTTAAGTTCGAAAATATCAACTTAGTGTGTCGTTTAATAGACGAGCGCTATCCTGATTATGAAGCAGTAATTCCAACCAATAATCCAAACAAGCTAATTATCGATAGAAGTTTGTTTTTAAATACCCTTCGCAGGGTTGTAATTTTTGCCAATAAAACGACGCATCAGGTAAGATTGAAAATTAGTGGAAGTGAATTAAATATCTCTTCTGAAGATTTGGATTTTGCTAACGAAGCACATGAACGTTTAAGTTGTCAATATGATGGTGAAGACCTCGAAATTGGCTTCAATGCACGCTTTTTGATCGAAATGTTAAGTAATTTAAGTGGTGATGAAGTTACTTTAGAACTTTCCACACCAAATAGAGCCGGACTTTTAATTCCGCAAACCAATGACGAAAATGAAGACGTCTTAATGTTGGTGATGCCTGTGATGCTAAACAATAGTTATTAAAAAAAACTAATTCATTAGTTTAATGGAAAAATGGCTTGGTTTTTGACCGAGCCATTTTTGTTTTTAATCAACCAACACAAACTAATGAAAATCTATAACAACCTCTCGAAACTCCTGCTTTTGCTCATTGCCTTATGCAGTATAGGCTTGTCATCCTGTAAAAAAAATAATCCTGGTGAAGTAGTTAATGGCGAGGCCAGGTTAAAAATGGTTAATGCTTCACTGGCCGAGGATCATCAGGATTTTTATTTAGATAAGGAGAAACTAACCACTTCGGCGTTAGCATTTGGAGAAACGAGCGAATATGTAAAAATACCTTCAGGTAATAGAAGCGTTTCTTACACCGGAACAAATAATACGGGTACAGATACTTCATTAAACTTTACCCCATCTATCACATACACTACTTTTTTGGTTACCAATAAAAAGGGCGAACTGGAAATTGTTAATTATGAAGATAATCTGAGTAATACAGAATCAGCCAAAGCAAAAATTAAACTGATTAACCTTACGCCCAGTTTTGCGACAGGTATAAACGTTATGGTGGAGGGAGGTACACAATTCGTTAACGGATTGGCTTTTAAAGAAGCCTCGAATTATTTTACGGTAGATACTGGTGTAAATTTAAGATATTCAGTGGTAGGTTCAGGTAGTATTAAAACGATTGAAAGCACAAACTTGTCAGGAGGTAAAATTTATACGGTCTGGTTTAGTGGTACTACCGCTGCAACATTAACTTCACATATCATTACCGATAATTAATTTCAAAGTTTAATATGCTTTCTGCTATCTTTACGTTTTATTAGCATTGGCAATTTTATATGAAAAATACAGTATTGTTTTCCAAAATATTCCTTCTTTTTGCATGCGCTTTTTTAATCAGCTCTTGTATCAAAAACAATAATTTCATTAAAGGAGATGCGAAAATCCGTTTTTTTCAAGCGGCTTCCACCGATACAACTCAAAATTTTTATTTAAATGGGATACAGATTGGAACTTCGGTAGCTTATAATACAAATACAAGTTATGTTGTTATACCCGGCGATTCTGTTTTTAACATCACTACCAAAAATATAGGCACTGGTGTAGATGCTACTTCATTGACGAATCAGACATTTAAAATTGGTCAAAATTATTCTGTTTTTTATTACAAAGAAAAAACCGGCGATCCTGCAAAATTGAAAGTTTATACGGATGATGTAAAACCAGATCTGGATTCTGCTAAGTTAACTTTTATAAACCTGGGTTACACACTTGGATCTAACGTTGTAATTACAGATAGTACAAATACAGCTAAACCGATTGAATCTTCACTCGGTTATGGTGAGACTAAGACTTTTAAAGTAAAAGTTAATAAGATCATGAAATATGCATTTAAATTATCTATCCCTACAGCAACAAATCCACCACCCGTTGTCACACGTTTAGATTCTCTCACCATTAATAATGGACGAGTTTACCTGATATTACTTGACGGAGATAAAAAAGGTGAGCTTAAAAACCGGATCATCTCATCCAACTAATTATTTATTACTATTTTAAGCATTAATCTCTTTACTATTTATACTTTTGCCCAAAATCAGATAAATTGGAATTACTACAGCAGCTTTTAGATTTTATTCTTCACATTGATGTTCATTTAGCCGAAATTGTTAATGAATATCGTACATGGACCTACCTTATTTTATTCCTGATCATTTTTGCGGAAACAGGTTTTGTGGTTACACCGTTCCTTCCCGGCGATTCATTGCTTTTTGCGATGGGTGCATTAATTGCAGGCGAACATGAAACTGGTTTAAATATCTGGATTATGCTCCTTATATTAATTGTAGCTGCGATTTTGGGGAATACAGTTAACTATAAACTGGGAAGTGTTTTGGGCGCCGGGGTATTTAAAGAGAAAAATAAAATCTTAAAACTTAAATATTATCACCAATCGCATGAATTTTTCGAAAAACATGGTGGTAAAGCCATTATGTTGAGCCGGTTCTTGCCGATTTTCCGAACAATTGCGCCTTTTGTTGCCGGTATAGCGAAAATGCCTTTTGGCCGTTTTACCTACTATAATATTATTGGTGGTGTAACCTGGATTTTCGCCCTATTAATTGGTGGTTACCTGTTAGGACAGATTCCGGTAATCAAAAATAACTTCGAACTTGTCATCATCTTTATTGCCGTAGTTACTTTTGTTCCTGCCATTTGGGCTGCCATCAGGAGCCGCATGGAGCCTAAAAAGGTTGAAAAAATTATTGAAGGAGAGGATCCCAAATCATAACTAAAGTTCCCGGCCGATAAGTATACCATTTTGGTATTTCTTTTCGGTTTCTTTTTCCTCTTTTTGTTCATCAGGCGATATTTCTGTTTTAACCAGGTTTTTGAGCACCGGCTGTCCGGCATCTACCCAGGCTGAATACCAAAAAGAACCTATGGTTAATATGGCAGCGCGCATCTGTTTTTCGACCATATTGTTCATCTTATCGTGATAGGCTTTTGAATATTCTCTGGAGTATTGTTTGAGCACGGTATTGTTCCGTTCTGAAAAGCTATACTTTTGCCTGGAAGGAAATGATGCATTTAATGCTGCTTCACAACTTAGAACAGTATCAACCAAACTATAGGTATGTTTAAGTACTTTCCAGATTTCCTGCAATGGGTTTTCAATATAATCTGCCTGGCCTACAACAAAATTGTACTGAGTTGAAAACAATTCAGGTAAACGGCTTTCCCAAAAAGCGTGGATACCAACTTGATTGGTGAGTTGCCCGTTATGGTTGGCAGTGGTGTGTAAAGGAACGTGTGCATCGCCAATGTAATGGCCCAGATCTGCAGAATATTTTAATATTTTTACCGAATCATGCATTTTAAATGCTTTAACTAAACCAAAATAGCTACGCTGTATTTGCCAGGGGATAATACCATCGGTGTTCAGCTTTTTTAATCCATATCTGGCCAGGGCATCATCCCATTTTTCAGGAATGCTATCAATATTTTTTTCATAATTTTCCACATCAAGGTAATGCCGTGGTGCTTCTAGCGTATCAGCATATCTCCGTTTATCTGGATCAACAGCATGTTCGGTAATGTATTTGATGTTCTTTTTATAGAAACCGATCATGTCAGGAGGCAAAGTAAAAACAGCAAGATTGTTTATCCTTTGATGTGCAAAGAACCCCCAGGAGGTACAAAAAAGTATAGGGATGATTAACGCGGTTAAAATCGTTAATCTTTTCATATAACCTAAGATAAGTAATTTTCTTTGTACTCCCCAGGTTAGAAGCAAAAATTATGCGTTTTCCATTTTTTTCATGTCCAGCTTTTTCATCTGCATAACCACATCCATTACTCTTTTTGCTCTTTCGGGTTCAGCCATTAGCGTACCAATGATTGATGGAACAATTTGCCATGAAAGTCCGAATTTATCCTTTAGCCATCCGCAAACACTCTCTGTGCCTCCATCATTTATAAAAGTATCCCAGTAATAATCTATTTCATTCTGACTGTCACAGTTAACCATAAGTGAAATAGCTTCATCGAATTTAAATTGTGGCCCGCCATTAAGGCCCATAAATTTATTTCCATTTAATTCAAAAGTAACTACCATAGGGGTAATCTGAGTAATTTTGGAATCTTTAAAAACGGTGCAGTAGTATTTTGCTGCTGCTTCGGCTTGTCCGTCAAACCAAAGGCATGTTACAAGTGGTTTTGTCATTTTGTATAAGTTTTTTTGTTACCACAAGTTAGGTAGGATTTTTAGTCTGCGTAAGGTTTAAAAGTGACGATTTAAGGGGGCGATCTGGACAATAATTTGCTATTATTTGCCTGGAATTAAGCCCCAAATTATACTAAATGAAGATTCAGGTGTTTATAGGACATGTTGTTTCACTCCGTTTTTGCTAATGGACTAAATGAACGTGATTCTCTATCGCCGGAATAGGCTTCGTCAAGTTGTTGGGTTTAATTAATGTAATCGATTAAATGCCGAGGGTTGGAAAATGTTCTTCATGGTTTGTTTAGTTGCCCATAAATCTATTAAATGATTGCCAATATTTATCTCTGTAAATTTCGTAAGATATCTGAAAACTGCCGGCATATTTTTTGATGAATTGGGGCATTATTTTCGAGGGTTTCCTGAATTCTTTACAAGCGAAGAAGATCTCTCTTGTGCCATTTGCGGTCTCTCTGCCGATGTTCAAATATCCATCAGTATCTTTTAATAGCATTAAAATTTCATCTTCCAGCTTATTTAGCTGATCGTATTCATCTTTATTGGGTAATCCATTCCCGTCCGGAGAAAATCTAATTTCAACATTTAAAATCCATGGGTGCGACGCTTTATCCTCCCAGGATAACAAACCGGTATTTACAACAGCAATTAATGGATTGCCATTTTCTAATTCCGCTTCCAGCATATTATAGCTGTCATTTTCAGTACTGTGAATTATGCCATCGTACTTTTCTATAAATTCCTTTTCACGCCAGATCAGAAAATCTTTTAATTTTTCTATCGGGATAAGCTCTTTTTCGTGCTGTTCTTTTCCAACTATATTTAACCGATCTATGGTAGTTGCGAAGTTCAGCTCCCCCAGGTAATTATCAAGAAAAATATATACCCCGTTTGTGATTACGTTGGCATTCTGTTGGTTTAAATCGTCATGGACAATGGTTAGATCTATTTCATCTGGCAAATTTGGATGTACGGTATAATAAAAATTTAAATTTTCTCTATTAAACTCGTAATTACCCATACTTATGTTTACATTTTCTATAGCTAAGGGTGATTTTAATGCAGTAATGGTCCAACCGTCAATATTTGGTGCGGCGGCAACAAGCTCTTCTACAAAAACGATATTTTTAATGTTCCCATCGGCCGTAAGAACCAGTTCAGCGGTATTGTTATTGATCATTCCTGTTAAAAAGAAATAACCATCTTTCAATTCGGCCAATTTGGGCGAAAGCTTATCGAAGAAGTCTTTTTCAAAATCCCCACTTGTTTTAACAACATTGAAGAAATCCTTTTCATTTTTCCGGAACCAGATCCAGAAATCTTCATTCGATTTTATTTTATCTTCTTTTTTCCCAAATAAATTTTTTAACAAACTCATCTTAATAATAAATCTTAATTCTTTAACATTTTAAATGAAAACCAGCCCAATAACACAATAATCACTACCATTAGCACCCAAAGCCAGGCTTTATTTTCGAATAGTGGTTTTTCTGTTTTTATGGTGTAAGCCGGGTTTTGCTGTTCCGCTCCAATGTTTACGCTGGTTAAATTAACCGGAATTTTATTTTCAAATTTTTCAATTTCATAAACCGGAGCAGTTACCTTTTCATTGCCATAATAGAGGGCATATTCATTTTTTGGCTGATCAAACCGGGCAATAATTTCGTAAATATTTCCTTTTAACTGTAAGCCATTTAATCGTAATGGTTTATTGTCGTTGTTTTGGATAGTAATTTTTAACCTGGATGTAACGGTATTTTCAAAATTGAATGCCGCTTCTTCTAAAGAACTTATTATGCCCTCATAAAGATTCACATAATTGTACTGAATGCCTTTGTCGGTTTTAAAACTGTCTGTTGCATATTCTATTTTGATTGGACGGTAAAAATCGAAATCGCTTTGTGCATTCAACTTTAGATAGGATAGAGGAATAGGATCGGCCAAGGTTACATCAACCACGGTTTCTTTTTTGGATACATCATTTTTAAGGTCGAAAGATTTGTACCTAACCTCTTTATAGGTTCCTTTTATGGTATCTGTTTTCGAAATTTTTGCTTCCAACAAATCAGGCTGTATGGGGCTTTTTAACGCAATCCTAAAATATTGATATTTCGAATCAGGAAAATTCAGTTTGGTAAACTGGTATTCTGTATCGCTATTTTTGATTGATAAAATTCGGTAGTCTGATAAGATGGAAAACCATTCTTTGTTATCATTACTTCCTTCGAGGGTAACTTTCCAATCGAAGTTTTCTTGTTTAAAAGCCAACTTAATCTGATTAATTAAGTTTATTCCCAGCGATTGAAAAGTATAATAGTAACCATTTGGACTGGCACTTTGGTTAATCTGTTTAAATGTAATATCATTTGAAGTTACTTTATCTACACGTTGTTTTAACAGGTAAGGAATCTCTATGGTATCTTTTCCGTTGAAGCCAAAAATCCTTAAATCATCGAAACCTGCATTTGCATTTTTATATAAATCATCTGGCAATGCAATTTTATGCCAAACAGAATTAACACCCATTATACGCCGCTTAAATTTATAAGTATTAGTTTGTGCATTTGTAATGCTGGCACAAAGTAAAAGCAAGGTAAATAGGTTAATTTTCAACTTTAGCATCATCTATAATTAAATGTTTGTATTTATTGTAAAGGAAAGAAATGATAAGTAATAATACCCCTAACGACACAAAAACTATGGTTTTAGAGATTGTGCTTAAAGAATAGATATCGTAAAAGAAAAGCTTGATCAAGGTTATTCCAAATAAAACCATCGCCCCAATGCGTAAGTGTTTTTTGTTTTTGGCCAGGCCCATGCTAATTAAGAATAATGAGAATATGCCCCAAAGAATGCTCAATCCGAGTTTATAACTTCCTTCTGAATGTGATAATTCTAAAATGTTGATCAATTCGCTGCTGATGATCCACAACAGGGAAACATAAAGCAAAAAATCGAACATCATTTTCAAATCTTTTTTCAATAAGCCCGAACGTTGCAGTTTGTGGCATTGTACAATCAGTAAAGCAAAAAAAGCGATTGCTATATACCTGATGCCAATATTAAATGAGCCAATACTGAAATATTTACTTTCAGGAAGTAAATAGGCATCTCTAAGCTCGCTTAAGTTATAAAGCCCGAAGGTTAGAAACGCTACGATAACCATGAGGTTAATAAGAAGGTTAGCCATAGCAAGTTCGCTATTTTTTAGTTTTTTAATGTTCAGATAACTTAATGCTGAGGCAAAAAACAAGGTATAAATATAAAGCCATGCTGTTTTTAAAATCAGGTAGTTATAGTTGTATTCACTGCTTGAGTCATAAAACTTTGTTTTTGGATTGAGGGTAATCTTGTTCAGTTCAAAAAGGTTGTTAAAGTTTTTAGAGATCTCAATCCTAAAGGTCATATAGATCACAAAAACCAGAATAGCGGGAATGGAATAACTAAGTATCTGTCTCATCCAGATCCATTGTACAGGCTCTTCAATTTCTTTTTACTAATGCGAAACATCCAGAAAAAACAGGCAATAAATATGCATGCAGTTAAAAAACCTACATTAAGGATTGGCGTGATTACAGTTGCATTTCCGTTATAGATATCATAATAAGTTATCCAATCTTCCAGCAAACTAAAAAAGGCAAGAAATATTAATGGGAAGGATAATTTTTCATAAATAACTATCTTTTTCACCCTCGCTAAGTAGAACAGTACCGCGGCCTCTACCACCCAGAAAATGGTAACCCAACCGCCATCTAACTGAACAGGAACAGCCATGGTAATAAAAGTAATCACCATTGCCAGTATAAGATAAAACAGATTTTTATCTGCCAGGTTTTTCTTGTAAATAATCAGGCATACCAAAAAATGGATCACAGCATTTGCCAATGTAAACAAGCCTAGCAATTCAGCGCTGTTTTTGTTATCTGATAATATTAGGTAACCTATTCCGTAGTATACAAATGAATTTAAAAGTAAAATCACCACATCGCTAAAGCCAAAAACTTCTTTTTTGCTCACTTTGTACGCTAAGTTGGTAATGTAGAAAGTGAGGAAAAATAGCGTTGAAAATAATATTGCTAGGCCAAAGTAATTGTCTGTATTGCTTAAATCTAAACGCCAGGCCGAAAAGATGATCCATGTTAAACCAAAAGATGCATAAAATAGGGGTTTCCAGTATTTTTTGAAACTAAGTACCAGGATGCCGATGTTGATAATGGCCATATAGGTAAATAAAACACCTACTTTGCCCGAACCATCGCTCAATAAAAAAGGGACAGCATAAGCGCCAACTAAACCAATATGGGCGATAACCTGTTTATTATACTTAATTGCTGCAACAACCGTAAATGAGGTGAATACAACCATTAAGGCAAAGGCCAGTGCCTGCGGAATTAGCGCATAGAAATCGTAAGCTGCATAGGTGATAAAATACATAATAGCAATTGCACCGCTAACCAACACGGCTGAAAAATTCTCATATTTGGCTTTAAGCTTAATGGCAAAAGCCATTAAACCGGTACCAACGGAATAACCTAATACAATTCTTGTAAGCGGACTAATCATATCATGATCAATGGCATATTTAGCACCGATTGCCACACCGATAATTAAAATCAGGATACCAATTTTGCTGATCAGGTTTTCTCCTACAAACTTCTCGAAATCAGATTTAACCATGTTTTCGCGGTTAAATCTATCGGCGAAATTAGGTTTTGCTTGGTTTACAGGAGATGGAATAGGTGCAGGAATAGATTGAGGTGATGCTGAACGTTGTGTGGCAAAGCTCGGAGGCGTATTTCTCGGGGGAGGTGCAATTGTTGGTTCAAGATTTACTGCTGGAGGTATAGGCACTGAACCTGGCGATTGCAGCGCCTTAACCTCGTTTCTTAAAGCCTGAATTTCGGCTTCAAAGCTTTGTTGCCTGAGCAAGAGGTTTTCCAGCTTAATCAATAACAGATTTAATTTTTCGGAATTATCCATTCTATATTTTGTAGTACGTATTTTTTAGTTTACTAAATATAGGAATGTATTTCTATTGGGTACAGAAAATTTTGCGAATGAGCTGAGAAATGCTCTCCCCATCTCTCGCTCCTCCTAAAATAGGAGGGGAGCAGGAACTGCTGAGGTAAGATCAGTTCTCACTATCGAGGTTTGTAGTTTGAGCCCTTTGGCTATGTTTTGCAAAATAAATCAGCTCCCCTCCTTATTTGCAAAGAGGGGTTGGGGCAATGTCATTAAGTTAAGCTATTGGTACAGGTAAAAATAGTTTAACCACAGATAAAAAGGATACACACAGATATAAAAAACCGTGTTTATCTGTGTAGATCTGTGGTTAAAAAACTTAACTTAATGAGGTTGGGGGAATTGTATGCCATTAAATTAATTTGCCGATTTTTACAGCAAAAATTCTTTTTACTGATTTTTTTGTAAAACAAAAACGTTACTTATTTATTTAAAGCTTTGCGTACTTTAGGCGCAATTTTGCTTCCGAGCAACTCTATCGATTTCATCATTGCGGAATGAGATGGTCCGCCAACATCCATGTGGGCAGAGAAACGGGTTAAGCCAAAAGTTTCTTCCATTGCCAGAATTTTATCTACCGATTCGTTTACATCGCCAATAATTAAGGCCCCGCTATTGCTTCTGCCAGTGTCGAACTGGTTACGTTGATAAGGTGCCCAACCGCGTGATTTACCAATCCTGTTCATCTGAGCTGAATACAGCGGGTAATAGTAATCTGCAACTTCGTTACTGTTTTCGCCAAATAAGGAATGCATGTGAACGCCCACTTCGAACTTGTTCATATCATGGCCATAGGCTTGGTACACTTTTTTGTAATAATCAAAAAGTGGTTTAAATTGTATAGGCTGCCCCCCGATAATAGCAAACATGACAGGTAAACCTAATCTACCAGCGCGTTCTACTGATTCTGGGGTTCCACCAACGGCTACCCAAATTTTTAAATTGTTGTTTACCGCCCTTGGCAAAACTTCCTGATTATTCAGTTCTGGTCTGAATTTACCTTTCCAGCTAATTTTGGTTTCCTTATTTATTTTAAGGAGTAATTCAAGCTTTTCTTCATAAAGTTCGTCGTAATCTTGTAGGTTATAACCAAACAAGGGAAACGATTCGATAAAACTTCCGCGACCAGCCATTAACTCTGCTCTTCCGTTCGAAATTAAATCTATCGTTGCAAAATTTTGATACAGTTTAACAGGATCAGATGAACTTAAAACCGAAACTGCACTGCTTAATTTAATGTTTTTGGTTACTGTGGCAGCAGCGGCCAGTATAATTTCTGGGCTCGATACGGCATAATCAGGGCGATGGTGTTCGCCAATACCATAGAAATCTAAACCAACTTCGTCCATTAGTTTTATTTCTGCTATAATTTCCTGAAGTCTTTGCTGGGCGGGCTGGATTTCTCCCTTTGCATTGATCTGCAGATCGCCAAACATTCCGATACCTAATTCCATAGTGTTAAAATAATTTTAACAAAGTTAATACCTTAGGGTTTATCGGTTTTTGATGTATGGTAAGAAAAAGAGAATATTAAACATTCAGTCGTGAACCCTGCAATCTGAGTTTTTTACGCTGGCCCTAGTGAGTTAAACCCGATTATAGCGAACACGAAGTGCAACGAAGTAAAGCGGTAAGCGGGGCTTTCGGAAACGATTAGCATTGTCTTCGCTTTCCAAAAAAATTGGAATGAAGATATTAAGCAGATTTAAAACGTATAAGGAACATAAGGTCGTATCAGCTTATAATCTGGAAAGATTCTGAAACGAGTTCAGAATGACGTATCCATAAAAGCAAGTTCAGGATGAATCAACTAAGTTAAAATCGGCAATTGTTAACTGAAAACTGCTGATTTCCAACTGAAATTACTCTATCTTCTTGCCTCTCATTGCCGTAGAAATCGCAGCGTCCATTACACGCTCAGCAAATGGGCGGGTAAATTCATTCAGTTCATCTGCTTTCTTTAAAATGGTATCTTTTTCCTGTGAGGCTAAAGCTGTTTTTAACGCTTCGATATGGGCCACGGTTTCTGCAATTTCGGTCTCGCTTAAATGTTCTGCATGTTTTTTAATAAAACCTTCGGCTGTGTAAACCAATTGTTCTCCTTCGCTTCTCGCTTCAATTAGCATGCGTTGCTCAACGTCACTTTTGGCGTGGGTAATGCTGTCGATCAACATTTTTTCTACCGTATCATCACTCAAACCATAACTCGGAGTAATTTCAATTTCCTGTTTAACACCAGAACGCAATTCTATCGCCTGAACGGTTAAAATTCCATCGGCATTGAGTAAAAAGTTGATATCAACCTTTGGCAAACCAGCAGGCATTGCAGGGATTCCTTTTAAATCGAATTCGGCAAGTTTCCTGTTTTCCTTAACTAAATCGCGCTCACCCTGGTAAACAGATATTTTCATATTTACCTGTCCGTCAATAGAAGTGGTGTATTGGCGGCCGGCTTTAGTGGGTACTTTGCTGTTGCGGGCAATAATAACATCCATTAAACCACCCATAGTTTCGATTCCCAAAGAAAGTGGGGTTACATCCAACAATAAAATATCAGAACGGTTTCCGGCCAAAACATCAGCCTGGATGGCTGCTCCAAGTGCCACTACTTCATCAGGATTGATATTATCCTGCGGTTTTTTGCCAAAGAAATTTTCTACCGCCTGTTTTACAAAAGGGGTACGGGTAGACCCCCCACAAGAATTACTTCATCGATATCACTTGCCGTTAAATCAGCATCCTTCAATGCATTTTTGCAGGCTGTGATGGTTTCTTCCACTTTTGCAGAAATCAATTGCTCAAAAGTTTGTTTATCTAAAGTGCACCAGATTTCGCCAACCTGTTCGTTATATAAATTTTGGGTTGATAACGCTTTTTTAGCAGCTTCGGCCTGTAAGCGTAAGGTTTGCATCAAAATATTATCCTGAGCAACCACATTTACATCAAGGTTGTTTTTCTCCAGCCAGTAATTTAAAATGGCACGGTCGAAATCATCACCGCCTAAATAGGTATTGCCGTTGGTTGCCAAAACTTCGAAAATGCCGTTTTGGATTTGCAAAATGGAAACATCGAATGTTCCTCCACCTAAATCGTAAACTGCAATGGTTTTCTGTTGCGTAGGATCTAAACCGATTCCGTAAGCTAAACTTGCAGCAGTAGGCTCGTTTACAATGCGCATTACATCTAAACCCGCTAATTTTCCTGCATCACGGGTGGCTTGGCGCTGACTATCGTTAAAGTATGCCGGAACAGTAATTACCGCTCTGTTAACAGGCGTTTTTAAAGCATGTTCTGCTCTAGCTTTAAGTTCTTTTAAAATTTCTGCGGACAATTCGATTGGTGTATAAAAGCGGTTTCCGGCCTGGATTTTCACCAAAGCATCGGTATCGTCGTCGATAATTTTGTAAGAAAAAATAGCTGCATGTTCGGCTACGTCTTTATAAGATCGGCCAAGAAGTCTTTTAACAGAGAAAATCGTGTTAGAAGGATCGGTAGTTAAGTATTCTTTCGCCTCGTTACCTACAACCGCTTCATTTTGGCCATTAAAATAGACCACTGATGGTACCAATATTCCTTTGCCAGCATCGTTAATTACCTGCGGATTTTTATCTGGATTGATAAACGCCACCAAGCTATTGGTTGTGCCTAAATCTATTCCAACTATAATTTCTTCCTTCTGAAACGAACCTGTAGCAAGGTTAATTGATATTTTTGCCATAGGAGCAAAAATATGCTTTTTAAATAAAGGTTATGTCATTCATTTGTTAGCAAGAAAATATAAACCTAAAGAAATATGACTAAAAATAGCGTATAGTTTATTTCTAAAAACAAAATAATAACGATGAATATTTTTTAAATTTTGAAATTTGTAATAAAATATTTGATTTTTTTCTCTCAAATCTGCTTTTTTTGCTTATTTGGCGTTGTTTTATGTAAATTTTAATGTGTTTTTTTTGTTTATGGTGTTTTTTTGTAAAAATTGTAGCCATAATATTTATATTGCCTATACATTTATCTAAATTAATATGAAAAAACAGCTATTTTATGTATTGTTTGGGCTTTATTTGCTCCCATTAACCTCTTTTGCGCAAAATATTATAAAAGGTAAGGTTACAACATTGAAAGGAGAAGGAATTATAGCCGCCTCTGTTAAAGAGAAAGGTACAGGAAAGGGTACTGTTACCGATCAGAACGGAGATTTTCAGATTTCAGTTTCTGATAAAGGAGCCTTAGTTGTAAGTGCTATTGGATATGAAACCAGAGAAGTAGTAACAACAACCGGACCTTTAACAATTATTTTATCGGAAAGTGCACAAAATCTAGGCGATTTTGTTGTGGTTGGAACCCGTGGTAAAGGCCGCTCTTCTATTCTTACACCTGTTCCCGTTGATGTGATTAAAATTAATCAGGTGAACATGCCTACTGCAAAAATGGATTTAACTTCGATTTTAAATGCTGCTTCACCGTCTTTTAATTTTAACAAACAAAGCGGATCGGATGGTGCAGATCAAATAGATTTGGCTACACTTAGAGGTTTGGGGCCAGATCAGACATTGGTTTTGGTAAATGGCAAACGTCGTCACCAAACAGCCTTTGTTGCAGTATTCGGAACCAGGGGAAGAGGGAATTCAGGGACAGATTTAAATGCGATTCCAGAATCTTCGATAGATCGTGTTGAGATTTTACGCGATGGTGCATCGGCACAATATGGATCGGATGCAATTGCAGGAGTAATTAACTTAATATTGAAAAAGGATGTTGGTGTTTTAAGTGTTAATACCGGATATTCAGGTTATTATGATCCAAGAAACAACACCCATTATGCTAAAGAGCTGGGACAGTATCGCCACAGTGGCGCAATTGATGGGAATGCATTTTCTTTAGGAGCCAATTATGGTGTTGCACTGGGTAAGCATAATGGTTTTATAAATTTCTCCGGAAACTTTTTTGCCAATGGAAAAACATTCAGGCAAAATCTGAATACAGATTTAAGTACCAAAGATGGTTTGCCTATTAATACGGTGAGGAGATCTACTGGTGATGGATCGGTAACTTCTGGCGGCTTAATGTATAATATGGAACTGCCAATTGCAAACACAAAAACAGTCATTTATTCATTCGGTGGGGGTAATGTAAAAGCTTCGGATGCTTATGCGTATACCAGAAATTTATCAGAGCGGCCTGAACGTTTTCCTGACGGGGTTGCAGGAAATCCAATTTTACAAACCACTGTTGATGGAGAAACTTATTTTGACCCGATTATTCAGACTAAAATCCAGGATTTATCTTTTGCAGCAGGTGTAAAAGGTATCTGGGGTAAAGACTGGAACTGGGATTTAAGTAATACACTGGGACGTAACAATTTCCATTTTTATGGAGATCAAACATTTAATGCTTCTCTTGGTGCCAGTAAAACTCATTTTGATGATGGGGGTTTTTCATTTTTGCAAAATACAGTCAACTTTAATTTGAGTAAAGCAATTCCAACTGTTGCATCGGGTTTGAATTTGGCTTTTGGCTTAGAGCATAGATATGAAAACTATAAAATTTACGCAGGAGAAAAAGATTCATATTCAAACTATAACCCAGATAAAGCTACAGGTTCTCAAGGTTTTCCGGGTTATCAGCCAGGAGATGAGGTTAACGCGGGCCGGTCTAATGTTGCTGCTTATGTTGATGCAGAATTGGATGCTACCGATAAGTGGCTTATAGGTGTTGCTGTTAGGGCAGAAAATTACAATGATTTTGGCTTCACCAGTAATTACAAATTTGCGACCCGTTATAAATTAACAAACAATTTTAATGTTCGCGGATCGATAAGTACAGGTTTTCGTGCACCATCACTACAACAAATTAATTTCAGTAATACGTTTACAAACGTGCAGGGAGGTAATGTTTTCGAAGTTAAAATCGCGCCGAACTACAGTCCAATTACAAAAGCAGCCGGAATTCCTGACCTGAAACAAGAAAAATCTGTTAATGCAAGTTTAGGCTTTTCGTGGAAACCGATTTCTGAAATTACGGTAACCCTGGATGGTTATCGCATTAATATAAAAGATAGGGTGGTATTATCTGGTCAATTTGATGAAAGTATCCCCGCTTTAAAACCAATTTTGAATCAATTAAATGTTGCGCAGGCACAGTTTTTTGCAAATGCAGTTAACACCACAAATTATGGTTTGGATTTAGTGGTAGATTATAACAAACGATTCGATAATAAGAGCATCAGGGTTTTATTTACCGGAAACTTAAACCACTTAAATATTGATAACATTAACATTCCTAATGCTTTAAATGGTTCTTATGAAAATCAGCAGGCATTTTTTAGTGACAGGGAGCAAGCGTATATTAAAGCATCTGCTCCTCCTGTAAAACTGGGCTTAAACTTAGATTATGGGTTTGGTAATTGGATGGTTGGAACGCATTTTCTATACTATGGCAAAATTTCGATTTTAGGTTATGGTTATGCAAACACTTATCCACCATTGGTAGAACTGGATAATGATCCAGGCAAAACGGTTTTAGAACAGTTTAATTATTCAGGCAAAATGGTTACCGATATTTATGGCTCTTACAAAATCTCGAAAAAAGTGACGGTGTTTTTTGGTGCAGATAACGTTTTTAATATTCACCCTGATTATGGTTACGTACAAGGCGCAAAACTTTCTGCCTACGATGGTGAAACAGGTGGTGCATGGGATGCCGTTCAAATGGGTTTTAATGGCCGGAAACTCTTTACTAAATTGGCTTTTAACTTTTAAAAGGGGCTGAATATCGATGCTTAAAGAGGCTGTGTTGTAAATATAGAATTGTCATCCTGAAGAATAATTAATTGTTTAAAATCAATAAGAGTGAGGTGTAATTCTCTTTTTTTGTCCTACGGCGCGGTCTTGCCTCGGCTCGCCACCGCCGAAGGGCTCTTTCTTTTGGCATCAAAAAGAAACAAAAACTGCCGGCTGAAAATTTTTCTTTCGAAGCTAGCAGGTTGGCTTAGACAGTGCAGCCCGAAAAATTTGTTAGTCCGGATTTAAGTAGAACGGGGATACCTTACTATGGCCTAGTTGGATGGAAATGCGAAAGCAGTTAAAATGCTGATTAATAATAATTGCAAAATAACGTTAATGGTAGCTTGCCAAAAGACTTGTTTTAAATGTCTTACAGGGCATTTCGACAGGCTCAACGTGACAAATCCAAAATGAATTACTATTTATGATACAGCCTTTTTTTCTTTTTCCCCCACCAGATCAAAAATCCGGTAGTGGGCAAGGTTGCAATAATTAATGAAGCCATAAATGCCAGTATCTTAGTAGGCCAGCCAAATAGGCCACCATCATGCATATCAAGATTTGAATTACGCCATTTTACACCCAATGGCTTATTCTGATGTAACATTTGATCCGTAAGCAAACCCGTATTTGGATTGAAGTAGAAATAACTTAATCCCCGCCAGGCATCTCCCGAATGAATGATCTGAACGGTAGCCATCATACTTGCTTTTTTTCTTCAGGATAATTTAGCAGGATCGCTTTGTAATTCCCTTTATTTAATCTGATCAGCGTATTTAAGGCCAGATTACTGGCTAATCTGGTTTTATGTTCAGCCGGAGATTGTACGTATTCTCTTAACAGCTTCGGCTTTTTAGCTGTGCCCAATGATTTATAAATGCCCAGTTCCCACCATTTAAATGACCACACCAGGCCTGTGATAACGATTACCAGTGCAAATGGAATCACATAAAAACCAAACGTACTGTGCAAATCCCAGTTAAGTCGTTTAAACCTTGCATTCCATTTTACTGTTAAGCGTTGTCTGATGTTTTTTAGCTTTTTGGGGAGCCAGATGATAAAGCCTGTAATAATGATCACTAAGAACAGGAGGACAGAAGAGCCTACGATAAGACTTCCAATAGGTTTCTTAAATAACAGGTATTGATGAATCAGTCTGACTATACTGAAAAATTCATGTTTAAGATCAATAACACCGAGAACCTTTCCGCTAAACTGATCGATATACACATCTTTATTATATGCTACCTGACCAAGATAAAAAATTGATTTAGCTTTTTTATTGGCTTTAGAAGCTGAAAATACATAGGCGTATTGATCTGATTTTACTTCTACTCGATTAAAATTTTCATCAGCAGGAAGTGCCTTCTGCGCTTTTTCTTCTAAAATATACAAAGGCAATGGTTTGCCAACTGCCTTTGTATAAACAATACCCTGATGGAAAAAATTGAACAACTCCTCTTCGAAAACGTATATACAGCCCGTAAAGGCTACAATAGTAATGATAACACCACTAATCAGGCCAAGCCACAGGTGTATTAAAGCAGCTATTTTTTTAAATTTTTTCAAGATTTTAATTGAAAGTATAACCCAGCGTAAATAAATAATTTGAAGGCGTACCCGGGAAAAGTCTTAAGTAATCGTACCCGCCAACCCAATGCGCTTTATTCGTAATATTATTCATGTTAAACTGTACTTGTACCTTACCAACATTATAATAAAGTGCAGCATTGAATAAAGTATAGCCTGGAATCGTTTGATTAAAATTCAAAGATAAAATTCTGGAATCTACATAATTTGAACCTGCACCAATCCCTAATCCTTTCAAAATACCATCACTAAAGTTATATTTTGCCCAGATGTTGGCGGTATGATGAGGTGCATTTGGTTTCTGTATACCAATTTCTGATGCAACAGGACTATCTGTAATCATTGCCTGATTATAAGAATAAGAAGCCAATATGCTCAATTGAGGAATAATGCGGCCAATAACATCGAATTCAATCCCTCTTGAACGTTCTTCGCCTACGGAACGTAAAAGATCTGGTTGGCCGGCAACATTTGCTGGATAAAGCACGTTGGTTTGTTTAATCTGGTAAATGGCTGCAGAGGCCGTTAAGTGATCATCCATCCAACTCGTTTTTGCACCAAATTCAATCATATTGCTTTTTAGAGGATCAAATGGTCCGCCGGCATTTGGGTTGGAAATGGCCGAAGCAGTTTGTGGCGTATAACCCATTACGTAAGTTCCGTAAAGGTTAATGTTTTGTGTGGCTGAGTAAACTAAACCAAATCTCGGTAGTAATGCTTTAGAATATGCTTTCGCTTCAGTCGGTTTAAGATAGTTTGCAAAATCCGTATAATATTCATATCGTAAACCCACTAAGGCTTGTAATTTACCAAATTTGATATTATCCTGTACATAACCGGCATGTAGAAAATAGTATGTTGGATCATAGGCAGCCTGGGTAAAAAAGTTTTTACTATCATCCTGCATGCGTTGTGATCCCATTACATCATTCAGGTTGAACGATGGTACATTCGGTACCAGCAAATTATTTACCACAAGGAACCGCTTGATATAATTGGTAGGATCCTTATCATAGTCTGACTTCACAAAGCTTATAGCGCCGGTATTTGCTGCATTGCGATAGTTGTTGGCCGTTAGTTGGGAAGCGCCAACCGGAAGTTTTTCACTGGCAAAATCATATCCGGCTACAATGGTTTGCTCAATTTTTCCGGTTTTTATTTTATAATTAATAAAGCCGGAGAAGTTATCAATATACCTTTTTCGGATACGGTTAAAAATTTGCATGGCAATTAGATTATCCACAGGTTTTCCGGTAGCATCTAAAGCATAGGCGTTGGCACTTCTATGTTCATACAAATCTTCACTGTATCCTGTCTTCATGTAAGAAGCTGTAAAATTCAGGTTATCACTAAAACGGTGATTTAAGGAAAGCGCAACATTATAAGTTTTCTCATTCAGCCGATCGTTTCCAGTATTTAGTGAAGTTGATTGTGGCGTAGAATACAGGTTCCCATTCCCAAAAACGGATTGACCACGATCTAAACGGCTTTTAGAATCATTGTAAACCAGGTCGAAGTTTAAACTGGTGTTTTTCGAAGGTAAGAACGTGAGTGATGGCGCAATAACCACATTTTTATCAAATTGTAAATCGCGGAATGAATTTGCATCCTCGTAACCAAAGTTTAAGCGATAAAGTAATGTACTATCTTTGTTTGCAGGTCCTGTTACATCGGCAAGAGCACGGAAAGTGTTGTAACTTCCCATTGAAAGGCTCAGTGATTTACGCGTTTCTGCCAAGGGTTTTTTGGTTACGCGGTTAATCACACCGCCGGGACTCGCATTGCCATAAAGTGCTGATGAGGGGCCTTTCAATACTTCAACACGCTCCAGGTAATTGGCCAGAGGCTGTTTCCAGAAACCAGTGCTGGTACGCATGCCATTAATTAACTGGGTATTGCTACCGCCATTAATTCTGAAACCACGGATCGTGATGTCATCATAAAATGTGAACTGATTTACACCACTGAAGTTTTTGACCACTTCACCAACCCGTACAGCACCCTGATCTGCAATTAGTTCTTTACTTGCATAAGAAACCGATTGTGGTAAATCTTTTAATAAAATTTCTGATTTACTTCCAATAAATGTGGCTGTATTTTTATAGGTTTTTTCTTTCCTGCCGGTTATTTCAACCTGTTGTAAATCTGATTTTGTTGGAGATAAGCTCACATTCAAAGTGATTTTATCACGATTCAGATTAATATTTCTGCTGGTAGTGATGTAACCAACATAGCTGAATTTAATTATCGATATGGTTTTGCTCACAGATAAATTAAAATTTCCCTTTTGATCGGTGATTGTTTTTTCATTTCCATGGTCAGCATATACATTAACTCCAGGGATCACTTCACCGGATTCATCGGTTACTTTGCCATTAATGGTCACCACTTGCTGAGCCGAGGCAAGGGCATAAATACCCGTAAAAACAATCAGAAATAACAGTTTCTTATAAAGATTAGACATTGAAATTTGTTTGGTTTTTATTTAGACTTATTTTAAATAATGCGCAAATCTAATATATTTCTGAAATGTTACAAAAGGAAAATAAAATAATTGGAGGCTTTTGTGAGTTGGGAAGATGAGTGGTCGGTAAGATATAAGATATCCAAATAGACTATTTCTTGTTTTTTTCTTCAATCCACAAGCTCATGTATTTTGTACTCAGTACCGTGTGGTGATTTAATATCTGTCCGAAAAAGTTATTTTGTCGGTGTGTAGTTAGATCTGAAGCTAATCTTTCGATTTCTTTAATGAACTGATCAGCAAAATATTTTGCTGAATATCTTTGGTTAATGATTTGTACACCGTTCTGCTGTGCATTTTGCCAGGCATTTTTATCTTGATAAAGTTTTACAGCTTCCTCGATAAAAAGCTCCAGATCATCTTCGATACCGCCATTCCAATCTAAATCACCTTTCATGGCTTCTGCACCAACAGATGTAGTTACCGACGGCGTGCCAACCCGCATGGCATCAATAAATTTACCTTTTACACCTGCGCCAAATTGAATAGGGGCAAGTAATATTCGATGTTTAGCAATGGTTTCCTTTGCATTTACAGCTCTTCCTTTAATTAAGAATTTTTCGTTTTTATTATCTAGTTGCAGCACTTTTTGCGAGGCATAAGATCCGAATATATTCAAATTTGTGCTTGGGAGCCTTTTTCTGAGCAGAGGCCAGATCCTGGTTTTTAAAACCTGAACGGTATTCCAGTTGGGCTCATGAAGGAAATTGCCAATGAAAACAAAATCTGTCCGGTCTTCAAAGGGAATCCATTTTTCAACCACCTGCTGATTGATTTCTTCTTCAAGAAATGGTAAATAATAAATCAGTGAAGGATCAATTTTGAATTGATTTTTCAGGATATCCATCTCCACTTCTGAAATGATTAAAGATAAATCGCAACGTAAAATTGAAGCAATTTCGCGCTTTGCAGTATCAGAAAACAAATCGATTTCGGTTTGCTTTTTATCGCTTTGCTGGCGGGCACTTCGCAGGCAATGTAAATCTTCAGTATCTAGAATCCTTAATGCATTGGGGCATTCCTGTTGAACCCTCCAGCCATATTGTTCTTCTACCATAAAACGGTCGAACATGACAATTTCAGGGTTTAGTGTTTTTAAAAATGAATTAAAGCTTTCATCATTCAGCTTTATTTGCTGCTCAATAACAGGAGTTTGTGTGAAATCATAACTGAAATCACTTTTTGATGCAGCGGAGGCAAAAGTGATTTCGTAATCTTTGTTCAAAAATAAATCGATCAGTTGAATCATCCGTGTTCCCGCTGCCGAAGAAGTGGGTTCGGGCCAGACTAATCCAATAATCAATAATTTTTTTACGCTTCTACTCATTTTCTACAAAATAAGCTCTTTTTTTGCTCCCGCAGATAAATGTGATTTTCGCGGATTAAAATCTAGATTTGCAATTATCTACTAAATCTGCGGGATATATAAACGTATCTTAAATATTCTTAATTTTGCAGCTCAATTACACCACCAGATGTTAGGATTAAAATTGTTGACAGACCCACGTTGGGCGAATATTGCGGAATCGAATTTAGAAGAAATCTTATCTGACCATGCCTGGTGCGAACAAAAAGCGGCTACCAATGCCATTACCCTGATCACTCAAAATTCTGAACATCAGGATCTGGTAGATGAACTAACCGCCATTGCCATTGAAGAAATGCAGCATTTCCAGATGGTAATTGAAATTATTAAAAAACGGGGTTACACCTTAAGCCGCGAACGGAAAGATGATTATGTTGGTCGTTTGGTGAAATTCAGTAAAAAAGACGGAAGCCGGAATATGGCTTTTATTGACAGGTTATTGTTTGCGGCAATGATTGAAGCCAGAAGTTGTGAACGGTTCAGGGTACTTTCGTTAAATATAAAAGATCAGGAACTCGCCAGGTTTTACCATGAACTTATGGTTTCAGAAGCAGGACATTACACGACATTTTTAAACTTTGCCCGTAAATACAGTACCGATGTAGATGTAGATAAACGCTGGAAGGAATGGCTGGATTTTGAAGGGGAGTTGATTCAAAGTTTCGGAACTAAAGAAGCGATACATGGTTAGTCCGAAGTCAGATGTCCGAAAGTCTGAAGTTTTTAGCGCATAAATTTTACTTACTGTCTTCTGACTTCGATCTTTCCGACCTCCGACTTATGTATATTCCACAGCCAAATAACTATATCCTGATAGCTATCGATACCTTTTTTCTGGTTGTTGAGTTTTAAAAAGCGATCGAAAGCGGCATCCATATAACCGAACATATCGCCATTGTATTTGCGCCAGAATTCTTTTTCGGTTTTAAAATCGGCCAGCACCTGTGGTAGGAGTTTTGCACGAAGTGTTTTATAATCTTCTGGTGATTTCATCCTGATTTCGAATAAAATATACCGTAACATTTCGTAATTGGCAGAATATAGGTAATTCACGTCAGGACTGTTATTTGCGGTCAGGTATCCCATAAGATTAGCTTCATCTTCGTAAGCAATGCCTAATTGGTGCCCGATTTCGTGGCAGCTCACATAAGGTTTTACGAAATCTGGCAAATTCATGTTCATATTGGCTTCGCCAGAAAGCGGTGCGTAATAACCCTCGATTCCAATTTTACTGATGATCCATGAATTTAAAACCGATTTTAAACAAGGATTGGAATATCTGAATACTGAGTTTTTTCTCCATAAATGAGTAAGCAGCTGCAGGTTTAGATTCGAGCTCATTAACCGTGTAAGCGGGCACTTTATTTTGTTTCAATTTTAAGGCATTGGTTTTATCAACGAAATAATTGCCCAGAACAACTAATTCTTTAACATTATATTTTTCGTTGCCAATCCCTAACTCTTCGCTAATGCTTGGTCGGCTATAATTTAAACCCCATACGATTTTGAAAATGATATAGAGAATTAAGAAAAAGTTTAAAATCTGTAAAGGAATAACAATTCTATCCTGCTTTTTTAGTGATTCCCTCCTTTTGTAAAATCTAACGATTTTATAAAGTACAAAGCCAATAAGTAAAACATATATCATATCTCCAATAGCAAAAGGAAACAAAGAAGATACAAACCTCAAGGCTGAAGAAATGTAAGGATAAAAACCTGTTGAATAATATTTTTGGACAAGGGTAGGGAAGAAGCCAAAAAGGTAGATCAGCAAAGCAATGATTAAAACTGCAATGAATTTTGAATAGATAGATTTATTTTTTCGCATTTTATATTACCAGCTAAAAATAACGACTATCATCAGGATAACAAATATAAATATCGGTCTTAACAATTGTTGTTGGTTTACTTTTCTTTCGAAACCATCTTTTCTCAATTCCCAGGAAACCATAACCTCAAAAAACGTTGTTAAGGAACTAAATATAAAATTGAGGTATCAACCATTATTATTTGGTCCGCCATTCATTTATTGATTTTCTTGCGTCATCGATTTTTTGAATTTGTGTTTCAGAAAATACCGGGCCATTTAATAAAAGATCTGAAAATTTTGTGCCATATTTTACAGCAGGCTCTTCAACTTTGTTGTCAGAAATTATATTTCTATTCTTCGCTTTTTCTTTCAACTGAGCAACAAAATCAGAGACCTCCTTCTTCATGTTTGAAGGGAGGGCTGAAATCTCTGAAAATAACTGTAAATCTGTCATTGCTAATTTCTTAAGCTAAACAAATATAACAAATCTATCTCACAAATGTCAAACGTTTTCCGATCTGATCAGTCGTAAATTTGCCATTTTGATAAGCTAAATTTCCTGATACGAAAGTGTGGGTAATACTTGCCTGGAAGGTATCTCCATCAAAAGGACTCCAGCCGCATTTGTAGAAATTGTTAAGCTTGGTTACTTTCCAGGAATCTTTCAGGTCTACCAGCACTAAATCTGCCCAGTAGCCTTCGCGGATGAAACCACGTTTCTCGATGTCAAAACAAATCGCCAGATTATGAGCCGTTTTTTCGACAATTTTTTCTAAAGAAATTTTACCCTGTAAATGCATTTCTAATAATGTCGGTAAGGCATGCTGTACCAACGGGCCGCCAGATGGAGCTTGAGCGTAAGGCTGCTGCTTTTCTTCCAATGTATGTGGGGCGTGATCTGTTGCAATCACATCAATATAATCTTCAAGAACGCCTTTAAGCACGCCTTTTTGATCGTCTTCTGTTTTTACAGCAGGATTCCATTTAATGAAATTTCCTTTTGAAGCGTAATCTTTATCGTTAAACCAAAGGTGATGTACACAAGCTTCTGCCGTAATTTTTTTATCCTTTAACGGGGTGATATTATCAAATAAGGCTATTTCTTTTGCTGTAGAAATGTGCAGGATATGCAAACGTGTTTGGTAAGTTTTTGCCAGTTCTACAGCTAGTGATGAAGATTTATAGCAAGCTTCTGCACTGCGGATCAGTGGATGCATTTCAATCGTGAGGTCATCGCCATATTTTGCTTTAAATTCGGCCAGGTTATGGCGGATGGTTGCTTCATCTTCGCAATGTGTAGCTACCAATATTGGTGCTTTGCTAAAGATTTTTTCTAAAGTTTTCTCGTTATCTACCAGCATATTACCAGTCGATGAACCCATGAAAACCTTAATGCCGCAAACATTCTTAGGATCGGTTTTTAAAACCTCTTCAATATTGTCGTTACTGGCACCCATGTAAAATGAATAATTGGCCAATGAGGTTTGGGCAGCAATTTCGTATTTATCGGCCAATAAATCCTGTGTTAAGGTATTAGGTACGGTATTGGGCATTTCCATGAAAGAGGTAATTCCTCCGGCTACAGCAGCCATACTTTCGGTAAAAATATCGGCCTTATGGGTTAATCCAGGCTCGCGGAAATGAACCTGATCGTCAATCATCCCTGGTAAAAGGTATTGTCCTTCTGCATTAATTTCCTGCGCATCAGGTGCTGATAGATTTTGGCCGATTTTGGCAATTAATCCATCTTTTATCAATACATCAGCAACAATTTTTTGTCCTTCATTTACAATTGTCGCGGCTTTTATCAGGTAAGTATTCATGGTTTCAAAGGTAAAAATAGATTTGAGAAGTTAGATATGAGATTTGAGAATTTCAATGGTCTATTTCGACGTATGAAAGGTACAGAACTGAATTTAACGTACTGTTTTGGGTTAAATAAACCTGATAGTAGTGGGCATCCCGATTTTCATCGGGATAAAACGGATAGCAGGACTGCCACAACCGAAGAATTACTGAAATTGCTTTACTCCTGATGTTGAAAAAAGAAGTTTGGATTCCACATCGGACTGAAACCTTCTGCCTTATACCTTCAAACCCTCAACCTTAATCACTATCTTTGTGCGCTATGGCAAAATCGTTCGAAGAATTTAAGTTAAACAGGCAAATTTTAAATGCAGTTGCCGATGCAGGTTACACCGTTGCCACGCCGATACAGGAAAAAGCAATCGCCCCAGTATTATCCGGGCAGGATATTTTTGGTATTGCCGAAACTGGTACAGGAAAAACCGCGGCTTTTGTTTTGCCGATTTTAATGCAGTTGAAATATGCTCAGGGCGATCATCCAAGGGCACTGATTTTATCTCCAACGCGCGAACTGGCTATGCAGATTGCAGAGCAGGTAAAGTTATTTTCTACCTATACTGATTTACGTTCTTTAGTTATTTTTGGTGGAATTGGTCCGAAAACACAGAAAGAGCAGATTGCAAAAGGCATTGATATCCTGATTGCTACGCCAGGAAGATTCTTAGACTTATATTTAGCTGGCGATATTAATACCCAGAGCCTAAAGTTTCTGGTATTAGATGAAGCCGATAAGATGATGGACATGGGCTTTATCGGCTCTATTCACCGGATTCTGGAGGTCGTTCCACGTAAACGTCAGAATTTGTTGTTTTCAGCAACAATGAGCGACTTAGTTCAGAAAATTGCCGGCGATTTCCTTAATAATCCGCTTGTAATTGAGGCATCTGCGCAAGCAACTCCTGCTGCAAACGTAACGCAGACTTTATATTACGTTCCGAATTTCAAAACGAAAATTAACCTATTGCAGCATTTACTGAAAAATGATGAGACTTTTAATCGTCTGATTATTTTCTGTAAAACCAAAACGGTTGCCGATAATATTTTCAGTTTTATTGAACGTAGGTATGGTGCTGAAAATGTTCGTGTAATCCATGCCAATAAAGGACAGAACACCAGGATTAACTCTATAAATAGTTTTAAAGAAGGTAATATCAGGGTGCTGGTGGCTACAGATGTGGCGAGTAGGGGTATTGATGTGAGTGATGTGAGCCATGTGATCAATTTCGATGTGCCGATTATTATTGAAGATTATGTACACCGTATTGGCCGTACAGGCAGGGCTTTTGCCAAAGGTGATGCAATTACCTTTGCTACTGATGCCGAAAAATATTATATCCGCAAGATCGAAAAATTGATTCGCCAATATATTCCTGTGGCAGAAATTCCGGAAGGTGTATTCATTGATGAAACCCCTTACGAGGAACGTCAGCACATTGCAAAAGAAATCGATATGCAGAAACGTAAGGAAGATCCTGATTTTAAAGGGGCTTTTCACGAGAAAAAACATGCTGCGGCAATAGAAAAAAGGTGAGGGAGAAAGCCAAAGCAAAGGCTGGTAAACAGCTAAAGAGTTTTAAAAAAGGAAAAAAATTCGATAAGAAAAAGTAATGAACCCGACACAATTAAAATAATTATTAATTTTCTAAATAATTATTTCAATTGTCAAAGGCTCCATCTGACAATTGAAAACAAATAAATAAACACAGATGAACCTTAGGATTACACCTTTAAATATTGTAAGCGCAGCAGGACTTGGCCTGGTGGTTGTAAATCTTGTTTCGGAGAAAAGTGCAGCACCACGACATGTAAACCTGGATGGTTTTTATCTCCTTATATTGGGCTGTTTAATTGTGGTAACATTTATTACAGATATGATTTTCCGCTTTACCCTAAAGGATATTAAAAGAATTTGGATTGTTGAATTGATTTTTATTGTTATTGCGGCCGTGTTAATGTTAATCTTACAAAAGGTAGTAGCGTAATTAAACCGTAAAAATATCCCAACAATGTTAGTCAGTGTAATCTACTCATCTGTGGAATCAAATTAATTAATCATCTTTGCATCCGTAAAAAAATAAACCGATAATCTTTAATCAGTGAAATCAATTTATCGGTGTTATCCACTAATCGGTGAAATCAAATTAAGAAAATGAAAAAAGCAGAAATAAAAATAACCGTTGAGTTAGATGAAGGCAATAACCCGGATAACATACTTTGGGAAAGCACAGATTCTGGAAACGCTGATAAAGTGCCTGCGAAGGCGATGTTTTTATCAGTTTGGGATCACAATTATAAAAATACCTTAAAGATAGATCTTTGGACAAAAGATATGCCTGTTGATGAGATGAAACGTTTTTTCTACGAGACTCTACAAACCATGGGCGATAGCTTTTTAAAAGCCACAAACGAAACTTTAATTGTTGAAGATTTACGCGATTACTGTGCCCACTTTGCAGATAAGATGGGTATTATTGAAGGGCAGTAGTTTAGTCATTAGTCATTAGTCATTAGTCATTAGTCATTAGTCATTAGTCATTAGTCATTAGTCATTAGTCATTAGTCATTAGTCATTAGTCATTAAAAAATGCCAGGCAAATTAGCTATAAACTATTAAAAACAATTAACCAATTTATACAGTTAACCGATTAACCAAAAAGTATGTTAGTATTAAATAAATTCAGGGCTTGGTTAGGCATTTTGTTATGCATTATTGCAGGTTTTTGTCCAATATTAAAAGTTCCGATTAAAGGCAATTGGAATCTGTACCAATCTGACGCCCGTTTGTTTTTGATCACTTATGCCATTATCGTCATTTCCGTATTGTTTCTGTTCATCAGAAAAGTAGGAGCCTTTAGGTTTATGAGTTTTGTAATGGCTATCTGGTATGTTTTAGCGGTAGTTGCTGTTTATTTTACTGCAAATAATTATACTAAATATGGCTTCGCCAATAAAGTTATCGGTAAAGTTGTTCATTTCCAATGGGGCTGGATTGTACTTTTAGTAGGTGTTATATTTATGCTTTTTAGTGTTAAGAAATCACAATTAGAGGTAAAACCTTAGCTCATTTAATAGAATAGTTTAGAGAATAGCTGGTAGCCGTGATTTTATTGGCCGCCAGCGTTTAGAAGTGATATTTGGAGATGAATAAGTAATAAAATCTTTATAGTAACCGCACGTTTAGAAATTTTTAACGATTACTTTAAAAACTTGCCCCTTTTCTCCATCTTGACCATCTAATCCATTGCCTAATGTTCTCGGCTCTGGGTAGTTACCATCGTCAGCATCAACTCCTCGGCCACACCACCCATTTTTGCCTCCCCCTGCCTCCATATCCGGGTTTTCCAGCTTTGCCACCATTTCCGCCTATTCCACCATTTCCTCCCCTTATATAAAATTTTGTAGTGTTAACTAAAACCTCTGTATAGGTCTCAACAGATATGAAGTAAATAGAAGAACCATTGCTGCCATTGCCACCTTGACCACCTTTGCCACCTTGTCCAGAATTTGCACCAGCACCACCATTGCCGGCACCTTCTTTACAATCAAATAAGCTATCCGCACCTTCTTTACCATTTGAACCATTTCCGCCATTCCCTCCACTTCCTCCATTTCCGCCGTCGCCTCCGTTTACTCCGTCAAAATCTAAAACTATTCTAGAATCTTCAATATTTTGTAGGGTATCAATACAAACCATTTCCTTTGTTATAATATATAGATTTGGATTATTTAGGCTATCACCTTGTTCACCTGTAAGACCGCTTTGGCCTACAGAACCTGGTTGGCCTTGTCTGTCGATTTCACCCACACCATTTGCACCATTGATTCCCCCAAGTCCATCTTTCCCCTTTGTCCCTTCAATGGTTTGATCAAGTTCGATCCTAATCGGGAAATTATTGTCTTTTAATTTAAGTTTGTCACAATATATTATCCAAAAGGGCACATTAATGTTTGTGAAAGTCAAAGTAGCGTTAGGTTGAAAAATAATTTCGTTCGCTTTTAAAATCTGTCCATTAAAGATTTCTCCAATATTTACTGGAAAGATGCTGTTTATAATAGCAGTATCGTTAATTAAAGTCATTACCTCTTTTGGCAATGCTTCATTGAGATTATCAAATGTTAATTCTTGTATGTTCATTTGGTCGATTTGTTTTTTCGCCTACTTTGTAATGCGGTGTTCGGCGCGTCCGTTTATTATTGTATTATTTTTAAAATGGCTCGTCGCTTATTAATACGATCCATGTTGGTATTTTAGATGTTGTAGCTATGCCGATGCGCAAATCTGAATACTCATAAATAATTGCCATCCGGCCACGGGTTGCACTTGCAAAATAACTATTCGCAATATCGATTTCGTAATACCTGGCTACGGCATCGGCTTCATTTATTTTATTGGTATTAAAAAAAGCTATTTTACCATAATAGGGTTTTGCATAGCCCGGCTTGGTGATGGTAATGGCATAGTTTTTAATTTTTTGCTTTTTAAATATTTTTAATGCTGTTTTTATATTGGTGGAATTGATTGTAGTTTTTGAAATCTGACCTTTGTTTGGCTCAATATTTAATTCGGCCAGCGTGAAAAATTGATTAGGCTTTACAACCGCATTTTTTTCGGTAAATTGTATGGTAAAATCTCCATCTATTTTACCCCTGTTAATTGGTATTTTTAAGGATGTGCCACAAGAACTTATAATTGTGAGGCCCATCACCGCAGTACACATAGAAAATATTAGTTTTTTCATAATTGTATAATTTTAAAATGTTTGTTTGAAAAATATTTACCCTGATAATATATCTTCGCATTAGTGCTTTTTATTTTTTCTCTGGTATACAATAAAATTCTTCCTCTTTTAGAACAACTGCACCTGGTACCCTCCATTGTGCTACCATCTGCATTACGATTATTAATGTCGCCATCGGTATCTCTATCGTTTTCATCCCCATCTTTATCTCTATTGTTTTTATCCCCGTTTTTATCCCTTTTGCTTCTTTTTCCCTTCGTACTGCGGTCAGCAATTTCTCCACCACTTTTTCTGTTACCAGTATTACCATCATTCAAACGGCTGCTATTGTCTCCATCATCGTCCCTGTCGTTTCCATCGCCGTCTAATAATCGGCAAATGCAGTCGCCACCTATGCTATACACTTTATTTCCTGCTATAAACAAGGTTTTATGCGTGGTATCTGCAATTGTTTTTATTTCGGCATTGTTGTTTGCTAAACCGATATAACTGAATGTTCCATCTTGGCAATACCCAGCAGAGTAACACAACATGGATATTAATAATGTTAATATTTTCTTCATATCGTTTTTCGTTTGATTTATACTTTTGTTGTTATCCATAATCTCTCTTCAGTCATTCTAAACCATGAATTTTTAGTAAGTTTTAATTTACATATCAAATTTAAGTTTCCATTTTTCTTTGGGGTTGGCAATTGAGTGAAGTATCTTCTTTTTGCTATGAGCTGTAGGTAATAGGCTGTGTAGTGAAAAATAAAGCGGAAACCTGAACGAAATTTTGGGCATTTTGAGCTACGCTAAACAAAAAACAACATACTTCGCATTGGTAAACCCGCATCTCACGCATTTTTAAGCTTTTTTGCTCCTTTTCTAATTATCTTTAGTAACACCTTTTTTGGTTTCACTGGAATGGTTATAAAAAGCAAATTTTTTAAATGTTTAATGCTTTTAGACTTTGTCTTGATGGGCAACAGTCTTAATGCGGTTGCGCAAGAGAATATTAAGCCGATAAATATCACTCAGCAAAGCAAAAACGTTAGTCTTTTAAACCAGGCATATTATACGCTATCGAAAAAAACAATAAAACTTATGCCCAACTCCAGGAACTAGATTGGCACTTTTTGGACAGTAACATAGCAGCACAAAAAGAGTTTCCAGATACGGTTTTACAATGTTGGATCAATTTTAGTATTCGCAGTACTTTTGATAGGGATACCAGCTTACTGTTGAAATTAGACAGTAAAATGCAACAAACTCAATTGTATGAGCGTGTAGGAAATCGATTGGTACTGGTTGGGCAAACGGGTTTTGGTGCTAAAATTTCAAATCTCTCGATAGCTACTGATTATTGGCGGATACATTTGACCTTAAAACAAAAAGAAACACAATATTTTTATGTGCTCATTCAAAAATACCTATACAACATTGTTCCACAATATCCGCAAATAGAAACCTATGATACCGCCTACAGGGAAAAGAACAGAGAACTGGTTTTGTTTCCGTTAAGTTTTAGACATGTTAAATTGTGGGTTGCAGGTTTTTATTTCGCCGTTTTTATTTATTGTTGTTTAAAATATTTTCTTCAGCGGAGAGATAGAGCGTATCTGTATTATGCGTTAGCATCATTATGTATGTTTTTTAGGTATTCGTTACAGGTAGATGCCATTCTTTTAGAAGTGAATTGGCTACCGATAAATAATGATTTTATATTTCTACTCTCTTTTATTCCCCAAACTTTTTTTTATATTCTTTTTTTGGGCGAATTTTTACAGGTTAAAAACAACAGATACCTTAACTTATTTTTAAAATTTTGTTTATGCCAATGGGTTTTAATGATTGTAGTAATGATTGTACATTATTTACGGCCCGAACTTAGCCCGATTACAAAAATATTTTGGATTTATAATTCTTTGCCATTTTTTATCCTTACCGTTTTGCTCAGTTATTATGCCCGGCCAAAACCAAACAAAGGCTATTTGCGGTTTGCATTTACAGGCTTGGCCGCCATATCATTTTCGTTATTATTTGTTTTGGCGCCTAAATGGCTGGATATCTATAACCATTTGCCAAGTTGGTACTACGCTATTAACAATTACGTAGATTTAGTAACACTGGCTTTTGCAATAGATGCCGTTTTGTTTTTAACAGCGTTGGCATACAGAGACCGCCTTGACGAGCTGGAACGAATTGACTTAAAAATTAAAAATGCAGAGAACGAACATAAGATTTTAAGGTTGCAAATGAATCCACACTTTATTTTTAACTGTTTAAATTCAATAAATTTATATATCGAACAGAATAACAGTGTATTAGCATCTGATTATCTGAGTAAATTCTCTCAGTTAATGCGCTTATCCCTTTCGCACTCGAGGAAAGATAAAATCGTATTAGCAGAAGAAATCAAAACTATAAAGTTGTACCTAGAAATGGAAACCATGCGTTTTAAAGGTAAACTGAAATATATTTTTGACATTGATGATCATGTTGACGCCGATTTTATAGAAATACCACCGATGTTGGTGCAGCCCTATATCGAAAATGCCATTTGGCATGGCCTGATGCATAAAAATGTTGGTGGTGAAATCCTGATTAAAATTTCTCAGGATTTTACACAGCAGATTTTACTCGTAATCATTGAGGACGATGGAATAGGGAGGGTAAAAGCATCGGAGCTGAATAGTAAGGCTGCCGAGAAAGAAAAATCGTATGGAACATTGATAACCGGCGAGCGTATTGCTAATTTTAATAGGGAATTTAATACCAATACACAGATCCATATCGAGGATCTTTATGGCGCAAATAACGAAGCCAAAGGGACCAGGGTTTTAATCAGTATCCATTTAATTTAAAAACAACCTAATATATCATCAATCAAAATAAATCTAAAATATGAAAGCGCTCAATATTGTAATTATAGATGATGAAGAAGATAGTATAAGTTTACTGCGTATACAGTTAAAAAAACATTGCGGGCAAGTTGGAGCCATTTATTCGTTTAACAGCCCAATTAAAGCATTACAGGAGATAGAAAGCTTAAATCCGGATTTGGTTTTTTTGGATATTGAGATGCCAGAATTAAATGGCTTTCAGCTTTTGGAGAAATTAATGCCGATCAGCTTCAAAGTGGTCTTTACCACAGCTTATAATGAGTTTGCCATCAAGGCCTTTAGGTTTAGCGCCTTAGATTATCTGGTTAAGCCTGTTGATATAAAAGATCTGGTTGAAGCCGTTAACAGGGCTGTAATTAAAAATAATTTTTCTGATAAACAACTCAATCATTTTCATCGGCAAATGAATATGGAACGCGTAAATAAAATTGCCGTAAGTTCGCTTTCAGGTATTGTTTTTATTAACCTCGACGATATTCTGTATGTTGAAGCCAGTAGCAATTACTCTATTCTGGTCTTACTGAATGGCGAGAAGGTGATTATTTCAAAAACGCTAAAAGATGTTCAGGAAATATTGGAGGACAGAAATTTCTTCAGGATACACCGGCAGTATATCATCAATTTAAACAAAGTGAAATTTTTTAACAAGAATGATTGTTTGCTGACATTGGAAAATAACAAACAGTTACAGGTAGCAAGGATACAGAAAGATAAACTGATAGAGAAATTTGGAGCCGTATAGGATTTGTTAATTTTAATCAAGTTAATTGTTTAAATCAGTTAACTGCAAACTGCCAATTGCGAACTGTTAACTGCCACTTGAATGCTGCTGCGAGGTTAATTTAGCTACCTCATATCCCTTTGCCTTACATCTGGCTACAATTTCATCATGGGTTTTCTTAGGCATTGTCTGATAACGGCTCATGATGAACAAAAATTTATGATCGGGATGCCCCACCACTACATAAGAATAATCGTCTGCAAGTTCGATAATCCAGTAATCTACTTTTATCGGCCAGATAAATTGTGCTTGTAACTCCCCTTTATCGCCATCTTCTGATGGAAACATTTTAGAACTTCTGGAATAAACTTTATCACCGCCTGGTTTTTTATAGGTGGTGAGAACATTGTAATAGCCATCCTTATTTAAGGTATATTTAGTAGTGGTTTCTCGACTGCCCTTGTCAAAAATCGTCGGAATAGAATATAAAGAATACCACGTTCCCGAATATTTTTTAGGTCTAGCTTAGTCACCGGAACATTTTTTTCCATCGGCAAATAGGTAAAGAGAACAAGAAGGAGGGAGCAGACCGTTTTCATCATATCATCAGTTTTGATATGATTTACGCAATTGACCTGATCCTGGTTTTGAAGATCTTAATCCGCCATAAAATAATCGTTGGTATTATCCTCTAATGGAATATAGATTCTTTCCCATTCATTGCCACCCACTATTTCCCAGGTGTGCCCTTCGCCAGCTGTATCGTTGGCAATCAGTACAATACCTGGTTCGATGATAAAAGTATCACCATTGCTTACTGTAAAACGGAGTTTACCTTTCAGTGTAATCACATATTGCCTCCTAGGCGCAGGGTGGGGAATTTTTTCTAAAGTTGATACATCAGTTTGGGCAAAAAAATAATTGGCATTAATATGCTGACGAATAGGGATTTTTCCAATTTCAAATGCACATTTGTTTTCTTCAATATTAATTAAACGAATTGCTTTTAGATAATTATTTGGTGTTCCGGCTTGATCTGTACTCATCTGTGGAAAATATGGTTTAAAATTTTAATTCAGTTTGTCCTTTTTGGGCAACTTCACGTTCATGTTGTAGCAGCCACTGTTTACGCCACAGTCCTCCTGCATAGCCAACCAGTTTGCCGTTGCTGCCAATTACCCTGTGACATGGTACTACAATGGCAATATTGTTTTTGCCATTTGCAGAAGCGATTGCACGGATAGCTAATGGTTTATGCGCCGAAAATTTAGCGTAAGAAGTAGTTTCGCCAAAAGGTATGGTCAATAAATTCTGCCATACTTCCTGTTGAAAACCGGTTCCTTTCTGTTTCATCGGGAAATCGAAATCCTGAAGATTTCCATTAAAATATTCTTTTAATTGATTGGCAACTTTTATGGTGAGTTCGTTTGCTGTCAGATCAGCAATATCCTTTTCTTCAAAAGTAACGGCATGCACAAAATCCTCATCAGCCAGGATGCGTAATCTGCCAATAGGCGTTTCTATAACTGATGCGTAGTTCATATTTCTATTTTACCACAGATCTACACAGATGAACACAGATTTTTGTGCGTATTGGGTTTTCTTAGTCTTTTTTGTGCCTCCATGGCCAATTAAATTTTAAATGCCTTTAACCTCGTTTATGCTACTTCGAAAGAATAGCATCTGTCTTTATCATTATCCGTGGTTAATGGTCTTTCTCTGTGTCTAGGTGGCCAACTAATTTAAAATGCCTGTAATCCCGGTTATACTGCTATAAAATACCATCTGTGTTTATCCTTTTTATCTGTGGTTAAATCTTTCTCTGCGTTCCTGTGACTAAATTATTTGCCAAACAAAATTACAACAATACAACAATTTAAGCATGCAATATTTATCAATAAAAGTATCTTTGCGGTTATGCAATTGGCCAAAGAGGTTAAATATTTAATTCACAAGGAAGTATTGTTAGAGTGGCGCTCCAAATATACCATTAACGGTGTGTTGCTTTATGTGGTTTCTACTATTTTTACCTGTTATCTGTCGTTTGTAAGCCTTGGCGATAAATTAACCTGGAACGCACTGTTCTGGATAATTATGCTTTTTGCCTCCATCAATGGTGTTTCAAAGAGTTTTTTACAGGAAACAAAGGGGCAACAACTTTACAGTTACATTCTGGCAAGCCCGGCTGCGGTTTTGATTTCTAAAACAGTTTATAATACCCTTTTGATGCTGGTGCTTACCACCATAGCATTGGGCTTTTATACTTTGGTTTTTGATTCCTTTACACCGCCCGATATGCTATTGTATTACGTGGCAGTGGTATTGGGCAGCATGAGTTTCTCTACCGTGTTTACCATGGTTTCGGCCATTGCGAGTAAGGCTGGTAATGGTGGTATGTTAATGGCGATATTAAGTTTTCCGATCATTATTCCCGTATTGATCCTTTTGATCAAACTGGCTAAAAATGCAGTTGATGGCCTGCCATGGGAGAATAGTTATGACGAAATTGCGATGTTGCTGGTGGTGAATGTGCTGATGGTGGCAACCTCTTTATTGTTATTTCCTTACCTTTGGAGGGATTAAAAAAATGATTGAATGAGAGACTGATTGAATTATAGAATGAGAAATTTGCAAGTATAAATACTTGATGATTTCTAAACTATAAAAAAGAATATTTCTCTCATTCCAAAACTCAATCATTCAAAATTATATATGTATGAATAAAACTTGGTGGAAAATTTTAGGTTCAATTCTGGTAATTTATACTGCAATTGCAGGATTATTACTTCACGTACCTCGTTTACCTATTTTAAATGAAACAATAAGAAATCTGTATTTCCACGTACCCATGTGGTTTTCGATGATTGTACTTTTTTCGATCTCAGTTTTTTATAGTGTAAAATCGTTGAGTAGTAAAAGTGAAATCGACGATATGAAGGCTGTGGAGAGTGTAAATGCTGGAATTATTTTTGGCCTTTTAGGTTTGGTTACTGGTGCAATCTGGGCTAAATACTGCTGGGGAGAATTTTGGAGTTTTGATCCCAAACAAAATTTTGCCGCTATTTCTGTTTTATTATACTTTGCGTATCTCATTCTCCGCAATGCGATAGACGAAGAACAGAAAAGAGCGAAGATTTCGGCCATTTACAATATTTTTGCCTTTCCAATGATGGTGGTGTTGCTTTTTGTACTACCCCGTTTAAAAGATTCATTACACCCTGGCAACGGCGGCAATCCTGGTTTTAACAGTTACGATTTAGACAGCCGCATGCGCATGGTATTTTATCCGGCATGTTTAGGCTGGATATTAATCGGCTATTGGGTATATACCATCCGTTTCAGAATTCGCAATATTGAAACCATTATGAACACACCTACTCATGACGAAGTAAAAGGTGTTCATAATAGCTTCGTTACTATTGAAAATCAATCAACAACAAACGAAAACAAACAACAACATAACTAAAATGAAGAAGATATTTTTCTCCCTGATATTAATGATGGCCACCATGCAGTTATTTGCACAAGATAATGGCGTAGAAATGGCTGATGGCCTTCGCAGCAATGGAAAGATATATGTTGTGGTGATATGTATCGTAATTATTCTGGTAGGACTGCTTGCCTATCTTTTCTCTATTGATAAGAGATTGAAGAAAATTGAAAAAGAAAACCACATCAATAAATAAAACGCGTCGTAATTACGATAGTCCGGATTAATTTTAAAAGGAGATCAAAACGATATTGATCTCCTTTTTTTATGTCTTATTTCTGATGCAGAATTTATGATATTCGTAATTATTGTCGTGTTTTTGTTTGTCGATTAATTAGTATCGTAATAAAATGGCCTTGTGGATATTTTTTTTATAATTTTTTTCATCAGAATAAGCAATCATAAAACCTATGAAAATAGTCGTTTTAATCAGGTTGAGGAGTCAATATATCCCTGTTTAAACCGGTTTAAATATTGTTTTTGAACAGTTTTGCATAAACGGTATAAAACCTGTTTCAAAGCCTGAATAGGGTGGTGTTAGCTATACACTAAGTATTTTTGCATTTGGATATGTGCAGTTTTTTTAGGCAATTTTGCACCGAAAACTTATTCAATATAAAAAATAAATAATGGCTAATCTAGCAGACGAGAACAAGTTCTTTGCAGATGTTTGTAAAAACTTTGACAGTGCGGCTCAATTCACCAATCATCCGGAAGGTTTATTGAACCAGATTAAAACATGTAATAGTGTATATCGTTTCCAGTTCCCAATTCGCCGTGGAAACGGTTTTGAAGTAATTGATGCCTGGCGCGTAGAACACTCTCACCACATGAGCCCTACTAAAGGAGGGATTCGTTACAGTGAAATGGTAAACGAAGATGAGGTTATGGCACTTGCTGCCTTAATGACTTACAAATGTGCCATTGTTAACGTTCCATTTGGTGGTGCAAAAGGTGGTATTAAAATTAACACTAAACAATACAGTGTTGCCGAATTGGAAACCATCACCCGCCGCTATACTACAGAATTAATTAAGAAAAACTTTATTGGCCCTGGTATTGATGTTCCTGCTCCAGATTATGGATCTGGCGAACGCGAAATGAGCTGGATTGCCGATACTTATATGACTATGAACCCTGGTCAGTTAGACGCTTTAGGCTGTGTAACTGGTAAACCAATTGCTTTACATGGTATTCGTGGTCGTAAAGAAGCTACCGGCCGTGGTGTGGCTTATGCCGTTCGCGAATGTGTGGAAGTTGCAGAAGATATGGCAAAAATTGGTTTTAAGGCTGGTTTAGGCGATAAAAGAGTAATTGTACAAGGTTTAGGTAACGTGGGCTACCACTCGGCTAAATTCTTAGCAGAATTTGGTGCTACAATTGTTGGTCTTTGTGAGTTTGAAGGTGCCATTTATAACCCTAATGGATTAAACGTTGACGAGGTTTTTGCACACCGTAAAAATACAGGTTCAATTTTAGGTTTCCCTGGTGCTACCAGCTTTAAAAATTCGATGGAAGGTTTAGAGCAAGATTGCGATATCATTGTTCCGGCAGCTTTAGAAAACCAGTTTACTGAACTTAACATCCGTAATATTAAAGCCAAAATTATTGCTGAAGGTGCAAACGGACCAACCACTCCAGAAGCTGAAGCTATTTTTACCGAAATGGGCGGTATTATCATTCCTGATATGTATTGTAATGCAGGGGGTGTTACGGTTTCTTATTTCGAGTGGTTGAAAAACCTATCGCACGTGGCCTTTGGCCGTATGGAAAACCGTTATGCCGCTAACTCAAATGCCAATCTGATCAATACTTTAGAGAACTTAACTGGTAAAACGATTCTTCCGGAGCACCGTTTAATGATTGTTAAAGGCGCATCTGAAATGGAATTGGTAAACTCTGGTTTAGAAGATACCATGATTCATTCTTACCACGAAATTCGTGAAACCAGAATGAACAAACCAGGTACGCAAACCTTAAGAACTGCTGCTTTTGTAAATTCAATCGATAAAATTGCGGTTTCTTATATGAACTTAGGCGTTTGGCCGTAATAAGGCCTGGGGTAGGAAGGCAGAAGGTTTAAGGCTTTCCCTCAACGGTAAATAAAAAAACCTTACAGTTCTAAAAACTGTAAGGTTTTTTTTGTTGCCTAATTTCGTTACTGCGAAGCCATCTTAATCTTGCAAATGTTAGCTTATGAGGGGCGTCATTCCCAACTTGATTGGGAATCGTAATGCAAGTGCTTTAAGATTCCCGCCTGCTCGGGAAAGACGACCACTCTATTGAAATCTGTCAATCGTATACAATCAAACGACTTGTATGATTTATAAGAATAACATAAAAGATCACAATACTCTGCGTAAATTACCTTGAATCTGCGGGAAATACTCTACTTGTTTGCCGGAATATCAATATTAAAATTTAACGAGCTGTTGAAGCCATTTTTAAACGTATTTAAAAGTTGGATGAGGGCATTAGCATCCCCGTTTAAAAATAAAAGTTCCGATTCAAGTTTAATTTTGTCCTTTCCTATGCTTTTTGCCTTAATTTCTAATTGATTAAAAGTACCCAGTTTATCTGCAATTAAGGGTATTGATGTTTGTTTAATCAACTTTTTAAAATCTACTTTAAAATAAAAGAAATCATCTGATGATGCTCTTTTTAAATCAGGTTTAGCACCTTGAACTGTACTTAATAAAACATTACCGTTATTGCCTTTAAAGTAAACCTGGTACAATGGAATCATCAAACTGCTAATCTTTCCGGTAGATTGATCCAATGCACCTAGCGATTTGAGATAATCACTCACTGCTTTATCGTCGACACTTAGATTTATAGCAATCGAAGGAATCTTTCGATCCTGAAGTATTTTTTTCTCTACCTGCTCAAAGTCATCATTGTATTCATAACCCACAATGGTATCTACCTGCGTAATCGTTTTTGTCCATTCAAAATCCGCATAATCTTTGTAAAACCTGAAAAAACTATCTTTTGAAAATAGAGAAGGACTTACCGTATGATTTTTTTTAATTAAATCCGATTTAATTTTTCCGTTTAACCACATACTCATTGTACTTTCGGGATTTAGAATCCGATGCTTGGGTTCGGCAGCAGGTTCTATCCATCTATTCACCAATTCACTGCTAAAATCAATTTTTCCATCCGTAAAATTAATCTTACTCAAATTTTCTGCATTTTGAAAAGATAGGTGATCGGAAAGGTTGGCTATATGTTCAAACTTGCTATCGTTAATTTTAATCATGTTTTTCTGATCCTGTATTTCTTCCAGTATGTTTTTTACCAGCTCCTTTTTCGTAGTAAATGCTAAGCTTACAGTAGTTTTGTTAAACAGCAGGGAAAATGTTGAGTCTGCGGACTGGAAAAATGAGCTTCCTTTTTTATTAATGCAAGCTTTTTCAGCATAAAACGGTTAAATGCCAAACTATCGGCTATTTCTAAACGCGTGAAAAAAGTATTTTCAGCTTTTCCTTTTAAAGTGTATATGTAAATGTTTGCGGGTATTGTTAAACCTGTATTTAAATCAGCTATCTTTTCTTTTATGCCTTTTTTGTCTCCTCCGGAATATTGACCGGGATGTTTAATATAACTAACCGCAATGGTTTTGTATAGTTCATCTACATTTATTTTAAACAAAGTCTCGGTAGTAAGAGGAATTAATATTTTGTTGGCCTGGATTTGCCTGTATTTAAAAAAGCCAAAATAAAAAACAAGCAGCAATATGACTATCGCTGCTGTTATTTTTTAAAAATTTCTTCATAGAGAATGGTTCATTGGTTCATTTGTCATTCGTTCATTGGTTATTGCAAACTGCCAGCTTGAAACTGAAAGCTAATTGTTAGTATTGGTTAAACTGTTTAAACCGGTTAACTGTAAACTACCAACTGATAATTGCCAACTAAACTACTTAGCTGCATTCTCAATAAGCGAGAACAAATATTTTAAAGCATTTTCATGCCCATTCGGAATTTCGGCGCTAATGTCTGCTGAAACCAATCTGCCCTTAATCGGATTCGATTTCATATATACATTGCCCATTTTTTCTAAAGTACTGTTAAATTTCTTAGCGGTTTCTTCACCGCCAATCTCCGAATCAGGCACTTTGCCTACCAGGTTTTTAGCATTAAACAAAAAGCTGAAATTATTTTTGCTCAACAGGTCTTTGTGCAGTTTGCTGATTTTGTTATTGTATTGATTATTACTGATGCTTTGCATCTCGCTTAACGAATTGCCAAAAAATACAATTCTGTCTTTAATCATAAAGTAAATATCGATAGGGCTTTTCTTCTCCTGGATTTTATAAATATTGTTCTCAACTGTTACCATGTTTTTATGGATACCATATTTGATCAATTTTTCGATCAATCTGGTGTCTTCAGATGAAAACATGAAAAGAAAATCAGGTAAGGTTTCATTTTTGGTTTTTGTTACCTCTTTTTGTTTGTAATCATCGTCATACTCATAAGTGGTATAAGTAACTTCTTTGGTTTTTAATCCATTGATTACGAATAGTGCATCACCTTTAATTACCTTGCTTACCGCTTCTTCATCCAATAAAAGAGAAAACAGATCAGTTCCCAATTCAACCTCTTCGTCCATTTTACCGCCTAAAAAAGAACCGTAAGTTTGTTTCATTAACTTCGGAAATTCTTCTAAATAAGCTTTAGTATCAATAGAATAGCTCATAAAACCAAGTGCTTTCTCGCTGTTTACATAATTCAGGAACTTTTTGTTCAATTTCCTGTTCATGATTTTTTTATAAGCGTCAGCCTGTTCCTGGGCCATTTCTAAACCGGTAGAAATACGGAAACTTTTGTTATCCATAAAAAGTTTAGCATTTAAACTGCCATAACCTTTCATTAAGCCTGCTTTACCATAAGTGCCAAATTCAGGCGCAATTGAATTGTAGACATCCTGTAAGCTCGATACCCAAAGCTCTGCAATGGCTTTGTTATCCAAACTTGTGGTATAAGATTTATTCGTCTCAATAGATTCATAAGTGCCATTAAAAATCTGATCAGCCTGAACGGTCATCCAGGTAAAAGCCAGTCTTTTTTCTTGGCATCTTGTTCTGCACGTTCCTGCTGATAGGTGTCGTATTGTTCATCAACAATGCCATGAACTGGAGTCATGCCGCTTGCCGTGTCAATTGCGAGTTCTTCTGACTGATCAAAATCTGTATTGATTTTAGTGATTTTTTTAGATTTTTTGGTGTTTTTTCTTTTTGCCGGTTTTTTTCGCAGCAACAGTTTTTTTAGTATTCTTTTTTACCGTCGGTTTTTTCTGAACTTTTGCTTTTTCAATAACCGGGGCTTCAACTACCTCTACCATAGGTTCGGCCGTAGTTGTGTAGGTAGAATCTGTAACTACAACACTACTATCTGCAATGGCTACATCATCATAATTATTCTGAAACCTGATATCTTTTATCCCATAACGGGCAGATTTAACCGAATCTGCAAAAAATGAACCCTTGATGCTTCCTGTTACAAAATAAAGCATGTTGTTGTTCCATTTGATGATGCTCGTGCTATCTGGTAAAACCATCGTACGGATATCGCCCTGTTGGGTAAATTTTTTCTCTTTGTTTTCAATTAAACTTTCAAATCTCTTAGCATCCTTTATAGGGATTAAAAAACAGTTGTAGGTAATGCTATCGCTTAACTGGTTAAAGTAATACATGTTTTTCTCCAGGTTGATGCCGAAATCTTCGATACTTGTGAATTTTTTATCCAGAGATTTAGAGGTTTCCGTCAATAATTTCTTGCCTACAAAAGATTCGTTAAAATCTTTTACAAACATGAGTTTAAAAACATTATCGCCTTTAATGGTGGCTACTGTGAAAGCATTTGAAGGGATTTTTTGACCAGATCTTGCGCCTGAGCCAAATTGAATGATAAAAAGAGGGAGATGGCAACTAGAATTTTTTCATTTAGATAGATTTTTTAGAGATAAGCCTCGTGTCTTGTCCATGCGACAAAAGACAAGGGTGATTTTATTTAGATAGTTGGATAGTATTAGATACGTTAATTTTTCCGTTAATTAAATCCATGATATTGCTTTTTAGCATTACTGCTTTTTTTGATTTCGATACATTTGATGCCGGGTTGGTGCTACTTGTTACAGGAGATTCGAAACGATAAATACTTGTATAGGTTGCGCCATTAAAAACTGCCTTATCTTTTGCTTTTAATTTATTGAATTCCGTTTTAGCGGTACCGATTGCCTGATATTTTCGGCTAAAGGTTTTAGTAGCTTTGTTAAAGGTATAGGATGAGGTATTGGTCGCCTTAATTTTTTGCTGAGCAAGAATGTTTTTGGTGATGCTATTGATATTCGAAACATCTTTAAAAGAGAAGCTGATGGTTGCGATGTAATTGTTAAAATCACTCGTGCTTTTTACATTCGATATTCCTTCCGACTTTCTCAAATAAGCTACTGCTTCATTTAATTCCTGCTGAATTTTCTGTTTACTGGGAACTTTATAACCTTGTACGCTATCCAACAGCATTACAGAAGCTACCTTTGTTTTACTCTGACTCAGGTTTATGGTGAGCACAACATCACCAGTACCATCGTTTTTCATCGAAATTTCTTCAATTACCTCAAAGCAGGAGCTTAAAATGGGTATCAATACGATAAATAACAAAAACTTATAAAACTGTTTCAAATTCATATTAATCCGGTTTATATTTTACTGTGGAATGCAAAAAGGAATGACTATCTGAGTGTCCAAACTTAATAAATTCAGTCCAAACTTTTAAACGTTTTAAGATATTCATTAAGATCAGTTATAAATATGGGCTGCTGAAAAAATATTTCGTTTGAAAAATCAGATGATTGTCAATATAAAGACAAGAAAAATGTAAAAGAATGCTGGCTAAGCCTATTTTTCTATCTTTGTTGCCAGCTTTTACAACAAGTATAACCATGAAGAAAAGTGCAATCATTGGACTGATTACCATCGCAATTTCCGTAGGAATTTTATTTAGCTTAAACGCAAATACTGACACCTACTCTAATTTCAAACAGGCAGCTCTTTCTGAGAAAGAAGAACATGTTATGGGCTATTGGGTAAAATCAATGGGCACTTACTACGACGCCGTAAAAGATGCGAACCATTTTTCATTCCACATGAAAGATGAAAAGGGAGAAGTGAGAGAGGTAATTTATGCTGGTACCAAACCGCAGGATTTCGAAAAATCAGAAAAATTAGTGCTTATTGGTAAAATGGATAAGGACAAATTCTACGCATCAAAAATTTTAATGAAATGTCCTTCTAAGTATAACGATAATATGGTAGAGGTCAATAAGGACGGCAAAGTCGAAGAAGTAAGTAAAGACGGCGGGAAAAAATATAACTAATTTATTTAATGGATATTCAATTTGTAGGCGAGCACCTGTTACCAGGTAAAATCGGACAGTTTTTTATTGTTCTGGCATTTAGTGCATCATTACTATCAACTATATCGTATTTTTTTGCCAGTCGCGATAAAAATTTAGAAGAAAAATCCTGGAGAAACTTAGGCCGGATTGGATATCTGGTTAATTTTGCCAGCATTATAAGCATTGGAGCAATTTTGTTCTACCTGGTTCTTGGTCACTATTTTGAATACTATTACGTTCAATCTCACTCTTCAAAACAACTTCCTGTATACTATATTATATCTTCTTTCTGGGAAGGACAGGAAGGTAGTTTTTGGCTTTGGGCTTTCTGGCAATCATTTCTGGGCACATTGTTGATTTGGAAAGTAAAATCATGGGAAAGCCCTGTAATGACAGTAATAGCCTTTTCTCAGGTATTTTTAACCTCAATGCTTTTAGGCGTTGAGATTTTTGGAGAGCGCATCGGAAGTTCACCTTTTATACTTTTAAGAGATGCGATGGATTTAAAAGCACAGGCACCTGTTGTTTTTGCAAATCCGGAAAATTACAAAAATTACCTTAAGTTCATAACCGATGGAAAAGGATTAAATCCATTGTTACAAAACTATTGGATGGTGATCCACCCACCAACTTTATTTTTAGGTTTCGCTAGTATGGTGGTTCCTTTTGCTTATGGTATTGCGGCTTTATGGCAAAAAAGATATAAAGAATGGATTAAACCAGCTATGCCATGGACGCTTTTTGCGGTAATGGTTCTGGGTACCGGTATTATTATGGGTTCTTTCTGGGCTTACGAAGCATTAAACTTTGGGGGTTTCTGGGCATGGGATCCGGTTGAAAACGCTTCTTTAATTCCATGGTTAACCCTAATCGGGGCGGTACACGTCATGATTGCCTATAAAAACACAGGTCATGCTTATTTTACCGCAATCGCTTTAGTATTCTTAAGTTTCTTATTGGTGCTTTATGCATCATTCTTAACCCGTAGTGGCATTTTGGGCGATACATCTGTACACTCATTCACCGATATGGGCATGTTTGGACACTTGATTTTATACAATGTGGTGTTTGCTGTTTTAGCAATTGTACTGATTGTAATAAGATGGAAAGAATTGCCAATCACCACCAAAGATGAAGAAACCTATTCGCGCGAATTCTGGATGTTTATTGGCGCTTTAGTGGTAACCATTGCTTGTATCCAGGTCATATTTTCCACATCGGTTCCTGTATTTAACAAAGCCTTTGGAACAAACTTTACGCCTCCAATTGATGCGGTAAAATATTACAATCAATGGCAGGCGCCTTTTGCGGTACTGATTACCTTGATTTCTGGTTTCTCCCAATATTTAAAATATAAAAGGACTGATCCACGTAAATTTTATAGCAGTCTGGTATCGGCAATTATTTTTTCGACAGTATTAACAGCTGGTTTGGTATATGTTGCGGAGATTTATACCAATACCATGTACATACTGATTACTTTCAGTTGCTTGTTTGCGGTACTTTCTAACGCTGCGGTATTATATCAGGCTTTCGGTGGCAAGGCTAAACTGGCCGGATCAGCAATTGCACACATTGGTTTTGCGCTACTTGTTTTAGGCGCATTAATATCGGCGGCTACGAATAAGCCACTTTCCATTAATGCCAATAAATTTATTCCTGTTAAAGATTTTGAAAAAACAGAGAAACCTGGCGAAAACATTATGTTGTACAAAAACGAGCCTAAACAAATGGGCAAGTACACCGTAACTTATGTAAGTGACACTACTCAGGCCCCGAATACTTTTTACACACTTAACTTTAAAGTTGTAGATAAAGACGGGAAGGTTAAAGAAGATTTTAATTTACATCCTCATACTCAGGATAATGAGAAAATGGGTTTAATCGCTTCCCCTGATACCAAACATTACCTTACGTATGATGTATATACGCATATTACCAGTGCAGCAATTAAGCAATCCTCGCACGATGATCACGAAGGACATTCTGATGATGAAAATTATAAGGCACCACGTATTGTTAAGGTTTCGGTAGGCGATACCATTCATACCTCAAGTGGTGTGGTTACGGTGAAAGATTTAGATAGAAAACCCACTGCCAAAGATTTAGCACTTGCGCAAGGCGATTATGCTGTGGGTTTGCCACTAGAGGTAAATGCTGCCGGAAAAGTTTATAACACAGAGCCGATTTTCTTAATCAAAGGAAATAATACTTTCGATTTTGCACGTAAAATAGATGAATTGGATTTGAAATTCCGTTTCTCCAGAGTATTGCCGGATGAGAAAAAAGTAGAACTTCAAATTTTTGAGAAACCACAACAGGCTAAAGATTGGGTTGTTTTCAAAGCGATAGAATTTCCTTTCATCAATTTATATTGGGCTGGTACCATTGTAATGGTTATTGGTTTTTTACTTTCAATTTTCAGAAGGAGAAAAGAGGCCAAAACCGCATAAATCATGAAGATCGTTTTATTGGGTTCGGGAAACGTTGCCACACACTTAGCAAAAGTACTAAAAGCTACAGGTGAAGATGTGGTACAGGTGTACAGCCCAAATTTAAATCATGCAAAATTATTGGCGGGTACGATTGAAGCTGAAGGAGTAAACGAACTTACTGAAATTGACGAAAATGCTGATTTATATATCATCTCTGTAAAAGATGATGCGATTGAAAGCGTTGCTAAATCATTGAAAAATGTGAAGGGCTTAGTGGTACATACCTCTGGGACTACAGATATTCATATTTTATCATCACAAGTTACTAACGCTGGTGTTTTTTATCCATTACAAACTTTTTCAAAAGATGGAGAAGTTTCATTTGAAAATATCCCGCTCTGTATCGAAGCAAGTGATGTAGATCAGTTGGCTATTTTAAAAGGACTTGCAGCCAAAATCAGCACTCAGGTTTATGAGCTGGACGGGGAGAAGAGAAAAGTATTGCATCTTGCTGCAGTATTCGCCTGTAATTTTCCAAATCATTTATATGCTTTAGCCAATCAGATTCTCAGGCAAAACGATTTGGATTTTGAAATCATCAGGCCATTAATTGCTGAAACGGCCGATAAGGTAATGCATAATTTACCTGAAAATGTCCAAACCGGGCCAGCGATAAGAGCCGATGAAAACACTTTAAATAAGCATTTGAGCATATTACACAATATGCCGGAATTGCAGAACATTTATCAAACATTGAGCAATAGCATAAAATTAATGCTTAAATAGCATAATTTCGGCTTTTGCTTATTACTTTTGCAAAATAATTATGAGCATTTTTAAACTAAAAATAAACTTTGAAGAAGCAGATCACGAATCTATTGAATTACCAATAGCAGCTGGCGAATCTGTCTTAGATGTTTGCCTGGATAATGGAATCGAATTACAACACAACTGTGGTGGTGTTTGTGGTTGCAGTACCTGCCATGTGTACGTAACAAAGGGCATGGATAATATCGAAGAGATTTCTGATAAAGAAGAAGACTTTATTGATAGGGCTGTACGTCCGAAAATTACTTCCCGCCTGGGTTGCCAATGTGTGGTAATTAATGGAGATATTGAAGTGACCATTCCAGATCAGTCTGACTTTATGGGACACTAATTAGTTCGGAGTCTAGAGTCCTTAGTTGGGAGTCGATTAACCAATTCAAACAATTAACCTATAACAAAACATGAACAACGATAAATTTGCTTTACCTTTTTATTGGAATGATTACGAAGATATAGCAATGTCTTTATATGAGAAATTTGGTGATGATTTTACAGAAGCCAAAATCTACCGTGTCCGTTTTACCGAACTTTTAGATTGGGTTTTATCATTGCCCAACTTTAAAGGAACCCGTGAAGAAAGTAGTGAAGGCCATTTAGAGCAAATTCAATCTGCCTGGGTTTACGAATGGAGAGATAATCAATAATTAGTTTTGAGTTCGGTGTCCTTGGTCCAGAGTCAGCACCGAGCGCTTAATCCTAAACGCCAAACGCACGAATGTTTTTACAGAAATTAAAAGAGATCACCACTTTCATTTTCGATGTAGATGGGGTGCTTACCGATGGATCAGTTCAGGTTACTGATAATGGTCAGTCGTTGCGCACTTTTAACATTAAAGATGGCTATGCGATGCAATTGGCTGTTAAAAGAGGTTATAATATTTGCATTATATCTGGTGGAGATGGTATTGCCATGGGCAAACGTTTCTTCAACCTTGGTGTAACTGATGTTTTCTTAGGAACAGGAGATAAGGTGGCTATTTTCAATCAATATATTCAAAATAAGGATATTACAGCAGGAGAAGTGCTTTATATGGGCGACGATATCCCTGATTTAAAAGTAATGAAACTCGTAGGGCTTCCAACCTGCCCGGCTGATGCCGTAGAAGAAATAAAAGCGATAGCTACATTCATTTCTCCTTACAATGGAGGCAAAACCGCTGTCCGCGATATTATCGAAAAAGTAATGAAAGTTCAGGGCAGATGGCATGATGAAAATCCAAATGCTGCCGATTCGGGGAAATAAGTTTATTGGTTCACTTGTCATTAGTTCATTGGTAATTGCTAGTTGAACATTATTCATTACCCTTCCGCACTTGCCATCCTGATCGTAGTCGAAGGATCTTTACAAGTATTTTTAAGAATTTAATCGTGGATTTCCCCACCTGGTCATTGCAAATTGAACATTGGTCATTTGCTTACCGCGATTATCATCCCGAGCGTAGGTGAAGGAGCTCTTTACAAGTATTTCTAAGAAATAATTTAGTAGTGGATTTCTCCACCTGTGGAATTGCAATAGTCATTTCAAATTGAATATTGGTCATTTGCTTACCCGCGATTGTCATCCTGAGCGTAGTCGAAGGATCTTGGCTACATACTCCATACCAGAATGACGCTCCCGTTATAAATCTTCAACTCTAAAATTTGCATACAATAAGATTATATCCGAAATTTACATTGATAAATTAATCAATCGATTGATTAATTTATCAATGTAAAAAACGTTAATTTTAATATCATGAGCACATACCTTGTACCTGTAGATTTTTCTAAAACAGCAGATCATGCTGCCAAATATGCTGCCAGGTTGAGTTTTGCAATGGAAAATGCGAAAATCATCCTGCTTAATGCTTATTACGTTTCTGAATACGAGAGCATTCTTCCTACGCCCGATATGATCATTACTACCGATGAACATATCGCCGACGAAATTACGATAAGGCTCGAAGCACTCGAAAAACTGAAATCAAAAATGCTGGAGATTAATCCTAAGGCCGAAATAGAGGTTTTTTTAACAAGGGAAACCTTATTAAGATCAATCATCGATTGGGTAAATAGGGAAGAGATCGAACTCATTATTATCGGAAGTAACGGTAAAAAAGCGAAAGATGAAAGCGATATTGGTTCTAATGCGATTAAAATTTCTAAATCAAGTCCGGTTCCGGTTTTGGTTGTTCCGCCTAAGGCAGATTATCAATCGATCCGTAAAGCCATTTTAGCCTGCGATTTTAAAAAGGTTAAGGAAGTAATCCCGATGCACGCCTTAAAAAATATCCTGAGCAAACATGCCCTCGAACTTTTGGTGCTCAACATCAATTCCGGTCATACGATCGATTCGCAGGAAGAACATTTTTTACACGAAATGCTTAAAGACTTTTCGCCGGCATATCATTATGCTGATCATCCCGATACTATTAAAGGAATCGTAAAATTTGCCAAAAGCGAAGAAGCTCAGTTAATTATCGCACTTCCAAAGAAGTATAGTTTTTTTGAAAGTTTGCTGCACGAAAGTGTATCTCAAAGGTTAACTATTAAATCCCATGTGCCGGTATTGTTGTTGAAAGATTGATACATACTTATTTTGCAACAGCTTAGTTACATAGCGTCTTTAAACTTTCATTTTCTTTTACACTCCAATAAATTCAATTTGGACCAAAAACAACAAAAGAACAACATGAAAAAATTAATGATGATTTGCGGATTAATGCTAGGTATAGCTGGTTTCGCTAACGCGCAACAGGGTGGCGGACAAGGCAGAATGATGATGAAACCTGAAGAAAGGGTAAAATTGCTTGACGAAAAATTAAAGTTATCTGATGATCAGAAAACAAAGTTAACTACTGTTTTTACCGAGCAGGCTGAAACCATGAAAAAAATGCGTGAAGAAATGCAAGGTGGCGGGGATAGAGATGCGATGAGAGAGAAAATGCAAAAAATGCGTGCTGATAATGACGCAAAAGTTACTGCGGTATTAACTGACGATCAGAAAAAGCTTACGAAGCCTGGCAAAAGGAGCAACGGGCTGAAATGGAAAAACGTAGACAAGGTGGTGGAAACAACTAATCTTATTAAATATCAAATAATAAAAGCGGCTTTATGCCGCTTTTATTATTTTAGCAAAAAATTAAATATGCCTGTAAATTCTCCTCCTATCATTTTAGCCTCTAAATCGCCTCGAAGACAAGAACTTTTAACGCTTATGGGCTTAGATTTTAAAGTTGAACTAAAAGATGTTGATGAAAGTTATCCTTCGGATTTAAATCCAGCAGAAATTGCCATTTACATTTCGGAACAGAAGGCCAGGGCTTTTACTGCTGATGGCGAAATAGTGATTACAGCGGATACTATTGTTGCCTTAAACGGGGAGATTTTAGGTAAACCAGAAGATAGGGCACATGCACAAGAAATGTTGAAAAAACTCTCGGGCAGTAAACATGAGGTTTTTACAGGTGTAACCCTTGTTAAGGGAGATCAAATGCATTCATTTTATGATCGTACTGTTGTCTACTGTAGGGCTGTTACAGCAGATGAAATTGATTTCTATATCGATAATTACAAACCATTCGATAAGGCCGGTAGTTACGGCGTGCAAGATTGGTGGGGTATTGTGGTAGTAGAACGCATCGAAGGCTCTTATACAAACGTAATGGGCTTGCCAACAGAAAAGCTCCATAACGAGCTGTTAAAATTTATTTAATTTATGGGATGATGTATGGAAAATAAGGCCATATCTCATCATCTGTTTCAAATGCTTAACCTAAAACGTAGTCATTATGAAACAAATCTTTATTTTTCTTTTTTCGGTTTTTTCGGTCAGCTGCTCCGCCCAAAACGAATTTAGCCCCAAAAACAATGAACTGATCTATTCAGATCATACTATAAAACAGTTAAAATTTATTGTCGACTCCTTAAATCTTAAGTTTAAAACCTGCGATCTCGATAAAGTTTACAGAGCTAAGGCGCAGGTAAAAGGCAATTACATTTTTCTTTCCGGTACCAGGGCAAAGGAGGCCAAAAACGATATTGAAAAAAACATCTCATTTGATGATTTTATCAGAAAATATCCTGCAGCTACGGTTAATAAAGATCTGCTGATCGTAAAATTTAAATATAAAGACTACAATAATGCTGACGTTTTAGCCTTTAATAGCGTAGAGTTAAACAATAAATACAATTATAATATTACGTTCCGGGATAATTTTGCCAATTACGAGAAGCCATCCAAATATTCGTGGGTTTTAAACCATCAATCTGCTACACAATACAATGAAGCATCTATCAGCGCATTCTTTTTTACCGGTAATTTTAAAGAAAATGTATTGCCATTAAACTATGCCAAACTGCTTCAGTACTCAGAGTGCATGATCGATACAGCTACACAGATATTTTATCAAAAAGCAGTAAAAACTGGTGTAAGATTTTCTATTGATAATAATAAAAAAATAGAGGAAGTAGAAAATTATATCGCTCAAAAAACATTAAGACCAACCTATGATAGAAGTGAAAATGATGAGGTTTTTTATAAGAAAATGAGTGAATGGAGAACAATTAGAGGAATAAAAATTGATAGTTTGTATAAAAAGGACTCATACTTTATTTCATTATTTAAAGAAGCAGTGAAAGAAGTAATAGAAAAAGGTGGAGGAAACGATGATTTTGAAGAGCTTGTAGGATTATATTATACAAAGAAAACAGCCCTTGAATTAAAACGCAACAGAATCGTAGTCGGCGGGTGCAGTATGGATGATAGTCCTAGGATACATGCAATGAATATTGCGAAATTATCAGCCGAAACTGCAAACTGGGAAGTTTTTCTACGCGCCCATCTTGATATCATGAACGATAGATTCGATCGGATGAGTGACGGTAGTTATGCGCAATCTGGAAGGAAAACTTACATCAAAGAATTAGAAGTTTTAGATATAAACGTTTTGGAGTTATTATTAGGAATCAGTTTAAGGGCAGAAAATACAAGTAACAATCATTATTACGGTAATATTGGCCGTTTAGGCAGGGCATTAGCTGAAACAAAGGATAGGACTTTGATTGAAGAAAAAATGTTGAGCATGGTGGTTGATCCTAAATTGGATGATTATAACCGGATTTTAATTTACTATTTGTTTTTAAATTATAATTACAATTTAAATGACAAACATATTCAAGCTTTAAACGACAAAAAGTTAAATCTGGCAGTTAAAACATTACCAAATTATCTTGCAAATAAATTGGCCGCAGGAGAAAAAAGTAAATAAATACCTTTTATCCTTATGGATTTTATGATTTCCTGTCATCATGCTAAAAATAACTACAATGAAAACGAGAATTAACGAAGTTACTATAACAGAACCCTGTACACAAAACTGGGATGAAATGGAAAAAGGTGCAGGTTTTAGTTTCTGTACAGCCTGTAGTAAAAATGTAATCGATTTTTCGGGTTACACCAATGCCGAAATCATCAATGTATTGGCAAATGCAGGTTCTTCTGTATGCGGTCGCATGAGTCAAAGCCAATTAAACCAGCTCAATTATCATTTGGCTATTGTTCCAACAAACAATAGAAACTGGATGAAGTACCTTGGTGTGCTGGCTATAGGCATGAGCATTTTTGTGATGGATGCCAGGGCAGAAAATTTAAAAGAACCTGTTGAAATAACCAGAAGCATAAATAACAAAACGGATAATAAAAAGCCAGTTGTACCCAAAAAAGTATATGGTTATGTTGTCGGGGCCGATAATAAGCCACTTGCTGGGATAAGGTTATCGATTCTCGATACCAAATATGCCACTTTGACTGATAAAAACGGTCGCTATGAAATTCTTTTGGATAATAAGTTTGATTTCAGTAAAAACCAGCTGATGGTTGAAAGCATCCGTTATTCAGCCTTTTTAACACTCGATTTTTCTAAAGAAAAACAAAATAACCTCAAGCTCAAAAAAGCTGAACCCATGATTATGGGTAGAGTACTAATTGCGCCAAAAAGGAAATAGTCCTAAATTAATATACGCTAAACTCTCGGTGATCCATCTGCTCATGATGGATCATTTTTTATATCAGACTGGCCAATACACCCATTTTCAAATCGTAAGTGGAAAGCGTTAAGCGATTTATTTTACATCTGCCTAAAACATAGTTCGCAATTAAAACCGCAATTACAATCATATCAACCCTTAATGGGATTATTCCAGGCATTGCTGATCTCTCTTGGTGGGTAGAATTCAATAATTTACCTGCAATTTCGATATAGTATTCAAAGTTAAATTCGAAAGTTTTGATGGTAGTTATATCTGTTTTCAGGTTGTTTTTTCTGATCGTGAGCTCTGCAAAGGTTTCAAATGCACCAGCCGATCCGATCAGCACCTTAGGCTGGTATTTTTCGCAGATTTCGAATAGGTCGGACAATTGATCTTGAATATGAAATAAAATGGCATTTTTGTCACCATCATTTATGGGGTCTGATTTAAAAAACTGCTGCATTAAACGTGCTGCACCGATGTTATAACTTCTTTTCCAGATTAGTTTTTCAGTATCGCAAAGAATAAATTCTACGCTACCGCCGCCAATATCCATAATCAGCGAAAGACCAGTTATGGCTCCACTGAGTTTTACACCCTGGTAAATTAATTCAGCTTCTTCATCACCGCTAATCGTTTCAATGCTTATTCCAGTTCTTTCCTTCACCACATCAATGAAATCTTTCCCGTTTTCTGAACTCCTAATGGCAGATGTCGCCGTAGCCCTGATTTTATCAACCTGGTAATCAGCAATAATTTCACTAAAATCTTTAAGACAATTTATCCCTCTTTCAAATGCTGCCGGAATAATAATGTTATCGTTAATTCTTCCTTCACCCAATTTAACGGGAACATTGGTTTTGTAGAGAATTTCCAATTCTTTACCTGCTTTTTCAGCAATAAGTAAGTGGAAAGTATTTGTTCCAAGATCGATAATGGCAACGCGCATATTTTTATTTTATATTTTTTTGGAAAGCAGAAGCGGTATTTCTTCGGGGTTGCAGTCCTGCTATCCGTTAAATTTCGTTAATGTTGGTGCTAAATTAAAGCTAGTTCACCGAAATATCATTGTTATCAGGTTTATTTTTTCAGGTCTGTAGTACTTCGGCAAAAATGCAAGATGCTTAGGGTTTTTCCATAAATAGTAGTGCCAGCTACTGTTAATAAACAGGATAGTAGCAGCAGCCTCAGATTTTTTCAATCTGAGCTATAGCGTATAGCCCGACTAACATTAACAAACACCACTGCAACTGCTTTTCAAAAGGCCGAAATATTTGGTGTTACTTTCTTTTTTGGAAAGCAGAAGCAGTATTTCTTCGGGAGCTGTAGTCCTGCTATCCATTAAATTTCGTTAATGTTGGTGATAAATTAAAGTTAGTTCAGCGAAATATCATTGCTATCAGGTTTATTTTTTCACGTTAGTAGCTTTTGGCAAAATAGCGAACGGCCAGGAAAATCCCCATGGTGTCTGATGTTACCATCTGACATTTTGTTAAGATGCTCCGAGCAGTCAGATGGTAACATCTTACTGCACCAATATGGTTCTGCTATCCAAAATAGTAGTACCAGCCACTGTTAATAAACGGGATAGCAGCGGCAGCCTCAGATTTTTTTAATCAGAGCTACAGCGTATAGCCCAACTAATATTAAAATATACCACTGTCATTGATTTTCCAATCCTATTTCACTAAACCCTGCAATTGTTTCGCATTATGTAATGCCCCAATGCCCCAGGTATTATTAAAATAAACAAAAACTTCATTAACACCGTCTTTAATCTGATTTTTGAAGTCTGTAATTGTATTTATGTCATATTCGGATTTATACAATACAGGCTTCCCGTGAAAACGGTAATAAACAGGTGCTGTATTTTGAATTACATTATCGGGTAGGGCAGATGGATAGCTTTGTCCGCTGAAAGTGATATTGTTTTTGCCTAATTTTTTGTAAATTTCTTCGTCAAACCAACTGATGTGTCGAAACTCTACCACGTTTTTTAAATCTGGTCTTAAATTTTCGATCAATAGATTTAACCGCTCAGTATTATAATCGAATTTCGGTGGAAACTGAAAAAGTACACAACCCAATTTCTCCTTTAGTCCGGTTTGAATAGCCACGTAAAAATCGTTGATAAGTTGTTCGCATTCATTCAACTGTCTATAATGTGTAATCAGTCGCGGTGCCTTAATCGTAAATAAAAAATCATCCGGACTTTCATTGTACCATTTATCGAACGATTTTTGAGTTGGCATTTTATAGAAAGTAGAATTGATCTCTATTGTATTAAAATGTTCGCAATAATACCTGAACCAATCTTTTTGTGCCAAACCTTTTGGGTAGAAAACCTCTTTCCATTCGCGGTAATAGAAGCCTGAACAACCAATTCTCCATTTCATCTATAGAAAACAGGATATAAATAGAAAGGTTTATTATCAGTTATAAATGGCGGCGAAAATAATCAATGAGATTCCAATGTAACCTGATATTTTTAAATAAATGTTTCCTTTTTTATTTAGAAAGCCTAATACCACCATAGTTAATAAATAAAGCATTGAGCCTATTAAAAATCTGGTAAATAGCGAATGATGATTCTTTAATAACGTTTCATTTTTTGCGGGCGAAAATAAAATCTCCATTAAGATTGGTGAAATCCATCCAATTAAATACAATGCAAATATTACCGATACAATGGGATTTTTTCTGAAAGCAGTACTGAGTTCGTCCATATTTTATAATTAATGCTTATTTTATCGATATGGTAACCCGAAAAATTAGCAATTTATGCCCAGATGCCCGTGATGTCCAATGTTACCATCTAATAATGCGAAAAATCAAATATTTATTTTACTTATCTGGTTTTTATAGTCAGATGGTAACATCTGACTTCACAAAATAATTTATGCTTAGTTGACCTCAGGTGACTTAGGTGGTCAATATTTTATGCAAATGCAAGAATTTAAGGTTACAAATGAATACCCATAGTGTCAGATGTTACCATCTGATACGGCGAAAAATTAATTATCAAAATTTACTGGTATGGTTGTAATAGTCAGATGGTAACATCTGGCTTCATAAAACCGGATCAGCCTGACGATTTGCTGTAAAACAAAAAAACCGATGCTTGCGACATCGGTTTTCCAATTGATATTTAATTAATTACTCAAAGTATTCTTTCATCCTTTCGAAGAAACTCTTATCATTTTTACCCGGTTGAGGCTTAAAGTTCGGCGATTCACGTAATTTCTCCAAAGCATTACGTTCGTCGCTACTTAAAGCTTTTGGTGTCCAGATGTTGATGTGGATAATCTCATCGCCTCTGTGATAAGAATTCACTTCAGGCAAACCTTTACCTTTTAAACGCAATAATTTTCCACTTTGGGTACCTGGTTCAATTTTTATTTTTGCTTTACCATCAATTGTTGGTACTTCGATGCTCATCCCTAAAGCAGCATCAACAAAGCTTAAATGTAAATCGTAAACAATGTTATTGCCTTCACGTTTTAGCGTTTCGTGAGGTGTTTCTTCAATTAAAATAATTAAATCGCCAGGGATGCCGCCATTAGGTGCTGCATTTCCTTTTCCACTCATGCTTAATTGCATGCCTTCACTTACACCTGCGGGGATATTGATGGTAATGGTTTCTTCACCACGTACAACACCGTCTCCATGACAAACTGTACATTTTGAGGTAATTTGCTGACCGCTACCGTTACAGGTAGGACAGGTTGATGCCGTTTGCATCTGACCCAAAATAGTATTGGTTACTCTACGCACCTGGCCGCTACCACCGCAGGTGCCACAGGTACTTACCGATGATTTATCTTTTGCACCAGAGCCATCGCAGGTTTTACAAACAATTAATTTATTAACCTTGATTTTCTTTTCTGCACCATGTGCAATTTCTTCCAATGTTAATTTAACCTTTATACGTAGGTTAGTGCCTTTGGCTACACGCCTGCCTCCACGTTGCTGGCCGCCACCGCCACCACCAAAAAAACTTTCGAAAGGATTTTGACCTCCAAATACATCTCCGAAATTGCTGAAAATATCGTCCATGTTCATTCCGCCACCGCCATAACCGCCGCCACTCGCGCCTCCAACACCCGCATGACCGTATTGATCATAACGTTGTTTTTTATCGGCACTGCTTAAAACTTCGTAAGCTTCGGCAGCTTCCTTAAATTTATCTTCAGCTGCTTTATCTCCCGGGTTTTTATCCGGATGATATTTAATCGCCATCTTGCGATAAGCTTTCTTTATCTCATCAGCAGTTGCGCCCCTGGTTACGCCTAATACGTCGTAATAATCTCTTTTACTCATCTTTCTTTATAAAATGATCGAATGATTGCGCGATGGAATGAAAGAATATCAATTCAATCATTCAAAATTCAATCATTCAATAATTATTTCTTACGCTCCAACTACAACTTTAGCAAAGCGGATTACATTATCATTTAAGGTATAACCTTTTTCCACCTCATCGATCACTTTCCCTTTAAGGTCATCACTAGGAGCAGGGATATTGGTAATTGCTTCGTGGAAATCGGTATTGAAAGGTTGGCTAATGCTTTCTACATCTTTCAACCCTTTTTGTGCTAAGGTATTTTTCAGTTTTGTGCTTACCAATAATATACCTTCTTTAACCGGAGCTACCTCAGTAGCAGTTTCCATTGCTTTTAATGCGCGGTCAAAATCATCTAAAACAGGTAAAAGTGAAACAATTACATCTTTACCTGCAGTTTGCAATAGTTCTACACGTTCTTTTTGCGTACGACGTTTATAATTATCGAACTCAGCGTATAAACGTAAATATTTGTCGTTAAGTTGTTGAACCTCTGCTTGCAATTTTTCTTCTGCAGATAATTCAGGTGCCTGCTCAGTTTCAGCAGCAGGAGCATCAGTATTCTCTACATTCTCAGCAGTATTTTCTGATGTGTTTTCAGGATTCATTATATTTTCTTCTTTATCGTTATTTTTTCTTCTTATTAAACATAATACTGGGCTGAATTTTTTTGTGTTAATCTCAACTATTTTGCCATAAACAGAAATCAGCCAAGCTGTCAGATTTATTTGTATTTATCTGAACAGATTGGCTGATTAGCTGACGGATGTCAGAATTTTTTATACGATTTGTGCATCTTCATGTACCACCCCGCTTTCACATTTGATAATGCGGGAAGGGAAAGTACGGATGATGTGGTAATCATGCGTAGCCATTAAAACGGCAGTTCCGGCCTGGCTGATTTGCTTTAACAGGGTTACAATTTCTTCAGATGTTTCCGGGTCTAAATTTCCGGTAGGCTCATCAGCAAGAATAATTTCCGGGTCATTTAACAAAGCTCTTGCAATAACAATACGTTGCTGCTCACCACCAGAAATTTCGTGTGGCATTTTTTTAATTTTAGACCGCAAACCAACTTTATCTAAAACATCTTTAATGCGTTCGTTAATTAGTTTTTCATCTTTCCAACCTGTTGCTTTGAGTACAAATTCGAGGTTTTTTTCAATAGTTCTATCGGTAAGCAGTTGGAAATCCTGAAAAACAACGCCTAACTTACGGCGTAAAAATGGCACCTGGCTTTCTTTCAGGTTTTTAAGGTCGAAACCAGCAATATTACCTTCGCCATTGCCAATATGTAAGTCGCCATATAATATTTTAAGCAAGCTACTCTTACCTGAACCTGTTTGACCGATCAGGAACACAAATTCGTCTTTTTCGATGTGTAAATTTACGTTTGAGAGGACTAGATGTTTTTGTTGAAAAACATCAACATTGCTTAAATGAATTACTGAGTTGCCTGCCATATTATATTTCCAATTTTGCAATCTGCCCGAAAGGCAAACCTTTAACCATTTCCATAATGTAATCCTGCTTGTCACCAAGTCCGAGTTTTTCCAGCGATTTGTCAGGTCTATCCACCCTAAAGTAAGCCAAGAGCGTAAACTTATCATCTCTTAACTGTACGTAATCCGGAATTTTGGCTATGCCTTTAACTTTAACGATATACATTGTGTCCAAAAGTAGCTATTTAAGCTGAAACACCAAAGGAGAAAGCTGAAAGACTAAAGTTGAGAAATTCTAATTTAGGTGGTTTAAGAACTCAACTGTATTCACGTTATCGGCATAATCCCAAAGTTTTGGATGCTGGCTTTGGCCAAAATCAAAAGTGTTAACGTTTAACGGCGATTTGGTGATGATACACTGAATTTTCTCTGCATTTTCCCTTAGTTTATCTTCTACTTCTTGTAGGTTATCATACTCTTCATAAAAAAGTACAGCTAAGGGAGAAGTTAAGCTTTCATCTTCTTTTAATAACAAAAAGCCATTGTCGAAGTGTTTAGCGGCATTAACCAGATAGATAGATTTATTATAATCGTAGTTGTTATTGTATTTAAAATGGTTGATAATGGGCTGGAAACTTTCAATCCCTTCGTAAAAATTTGCAATGTCGTAATCTTTAGGGAAATAGATTTTAGATACATTTCTACAGCCCAATCCAAAATAATCAAATATATCGGCACCTAAATGCTGTATATCTTCAAAACTTTCGGTACCATTTAAAACTGCTACACTATTTCTGTTTTTCCTGATAATATTGGGTACTTTACTGAAATAGAAATCAAAATAACGGGATGAATTGTTGCTCCCTGTGGCAATAACCGCTTCAAAATCTTTCAAACGCTCTACATATTCAATTCTGGCCTCAAATGCAGGCTCTATTTTAATCAATTCGGCAAGCACAGCTTTAATCAATTTTTCATCAGCTGAAGAAAGTTTGATTAATGCAATATTTCCGGTAGCCAATACACATAAAACATCATGTAAACCCACCATCGGAATGTTGCCTGCCAGGATCAGTCCCACCTTTTTAGGCGATTGGCTAAAGCCTATTGATTTAAACCAAATGGTTAAATCTGCCTCGTTTAACATCTCAGCAAAAGATAAAACAGATTTTTTTACGTTTTCTAAGGTGAACCATGCATTGGCATTTTCGGCGTTATAAATTGTATTTCCTAGTATGTCAGTAGGGTTTGTAAGCAATATGCCTAGTTTGTTAAAGGCGCTAATTACTTTTTCTTGAGTTAATGCTGACATATTTAGAATTATTATTAAGTGATTATATATTATATTTGCAAGCGCAAAGGTAAACTAAGCAAAAGAATTAGACGAAAACATGGCGATTAAAATAACAGATGAGTGTATAAATTGTGGGGCTTGCGAACCGGAATGTCCAAATAACGCAATTTACGATGCCGGTACTGCATGGCGTTTTTCTGATGGTACAAACTTAAATGGTATCATTGATTTTGGTAATCAACAAATTGAAGCAGATGCTGCTCAGGAAGCAGTTTCGGATGAAGTATATTACATTGTGTCCGATAAGTGTACAGAATGTAAAGGCTTTCATGACGAGCCTCAGTGTGCGGCAGTTTGCCCGGTTGATTGTTGTGTAGATGACGAAGATATCCGCGAAACGGAAGAAGAATTATTGGCTAAGAAAGCCTGGTTACACCAGGAAGGATAAGCTTCAAAAAAAATATTATAAGGAAAGTCTCGCTTAAAGTGAGACTTTTTTGTTTAAAAAGGATTTCAGCTGACAGTTTTCAATTACCAATTAACCAGTTTTCAAACACAAATAAATCTATATCTCATCCTAAGTTTCGTCATTTCGACTGTAGCTCAGCGGAATGGAGAAATCTATCCGGGCACATCTCTCCGATGCGGTCTAAATGACAATACTTCGAGACAATATTGAACCAATGAACTAATCTATTTCAAATTTATTAGGGATAATCAAAACAGGGCAAGCAGATTTTCTCGCTACATGCTCAGCAACGCTTCCCATTAAAAAGTGGTACAAGCCTGTACGACCATAAGTGCCAATTACAATTAAATCAGATCCCCATTCGTCTGATTGTTGGATAATGCCGTGCGCTGCGGTATCTACTATGCTTAAATAAGTTGTTGTAATGCCCTTACCATATTTTGTTTCCATTTCTTTCAATAGAATATGGCTGTTTTCTTCGCTGTTATCATAAGTTTCTAAAAACACTGGTGCAAGCGTTAAATCGGGATTTACATTAGCTGGAACGGGCTCGATAATGTTGACTAACGCTACTTCTGAGCCAAATTTTTCAGCCATGTCGTAACCGGCTTTTGCTGCTTTTTCTGAGCAGGTACTGTTATCAACGGCAATTAATATTTTTTTAAAATTCATGGCGAGCATATTTAAAAGGTGATCATTGTAAAAATAACAAATTTCAAGGTAAAATGTTAGGCAATGGATGTATTTTATTAGTTTTACAATAGTTTAACGGGCAAGTTTAAATGGAAAATCAATACGGTATTTGTAGGGTTGCTGTAGCGCCTTTAAGAGCAGATGCATCAGATAAAGCAGAAATTGTTTCGCATCTTTTATTCGGCGATCATGTAGAAATTATTCAAAAGGAAGAGCGTTGGTGGCTGATCCAGAATGGTTACGATGGTTATAAAGGCTGGATGGATTTCAGGCAGTTAGCATCAATCAGTCGGGATCAATTTATAGAAATGCATGATTGTAAATTATTGGCTCCATTAAGTTTCAATAATGTATTAACTGCAACTGATGGTAGTTCTTATCATTTAAGTCCGGCAAGTAATCTTCCTTTTTTAAAAGATGGATATTGTTATGTCGGAGAAGAAAAATTTAAGCTGAATTTCGAAGCATACGATAATCGTGCTGTAAATTTTACCGATCGGGTTACCGAAACAGCTAAATTTTTTCAGAATATCCCATATCTATGGGGTGGCAGACATTTATTTGGTCTGGATTGCTCAGGTTTTACGCAAACCGTATTTAAAATGTTGGGCATTAAATTAAACCGCGATGCCTCGCAACAAGCAGAGCAGGGCGAACTGGTAGGCTTTTTGGCGGAGTGTAAGGCAGGTGATGTAGCTTTTTTTGATAATGATGAAGGCAGAATCACTCACGTTGGTATCATGCTGAGCTCAAATGAAATTATCCATTCCTCAGCAAAGGTAAAAATTGATCCGATTGATGATCAGGGGATTTTTAGTAAAGAATTGGGGAAATATTCGCATAAATTGAGAATTATTAAACGTTTTGTGGAATAGTAGCCAAAAATGTATCCTATATAAAAGATACATTTTTTATGCCATCTAAATTTAAAATCCAGATTGCCAAACCTTGCCATGAAGAATGGGAGAGCATGCAACCCAATGTAAATGGTAAATTTTGCGGTTCCTGCCAAAAAGCTGTAACAGACTTTACTCACTTCACAGATGAAGCGCTGAAACACTGGTTTAATGAAAATCAGGAGAGTAGCTGTGGGAGATTTAAACCAGAGCAGCTTGACCGTTTAATCAATGTGAAAGAGAGCTATACATTCAGTAGATTTAAACCAAGCTTAATTACAGCATCTTTAATAGCTTTTTTGAGCTTTCCGAAATTGGCTAATGCAAATATTTCATTATCATATCCAACCTTTCAGACGGACAATAAAAAATCTTTAAAAGAAGTTATTTTAGAAAGATCTTGTGAAGATGGATTTGTTACGGTACAAGGAAAAGTTATAGATGGAGATAATAAACTCCCAATTATAGGTGCAGCTATAATGATTAAAGGCTCGAAAATTAGAACAGTTACAGATCGAAATGGAAAATTCGAGTTTAGGCTGAACAGAAAGGAATTTAAGAATAATATTTTTCTGGATCTAAGATATATTGGATATGAAATTAAACATGTAAAGGTAAAGCTAGAGAAAGATAAAGTGGTTTTTATAAAAATGAAGATGGATAGTTATGTTTTAGGAGGGTTGGCCATTATTAAGCAACCTACATTTTTAGAGCGAATAAGTCAATTGCTAAATGGCTAGGTTAAATCTACTCCATCTCCCAAACTATTACCTGCCTGTCATCTCCTGTAGAAATCAGATATTTGCCATCACGGCTCCAGATAATTTTATTGATGGAATGGCTATGGCCAATACCTGCTTTCTCCAGACTTAATATTTTATAAAGTTTAAAATTTTCTGCATCCCAGAGTTTAATGCTTTTATCCTGACTGCTTGTAGCAAAATACGGAAGGGTAGGATGAAAGGCAATATCGTAAACAGTAAACATATGTGCAGGAACCGTTTCCCTCAGTTCATAATTTGGCAGATTCCATATTTTTAGCTGGGCATCCCTGCTTCCCGAAATCAGGTATTTGCCTGTAGGATGATAAGCCAGAGATGTTACAGGTAATGAATGACCTTCGAGGGATTGTTTTAAACTATAATCGGCAAGGTTATAAATCCTGATCAGGTGATCTTTACAGCCGAAAGCCAATTCATTTTCATTTGGTGCAATTGCAATGGCCCTCACGGTATCGTAAGCTACCTGGAAACGGTAAATTTCCTTAAAATCATTTAAAGACCAAACCGCAACAGTGCCATCCTCACCTGTGGTTAAAAGCTCATTTTTACTTTTTACCGTTTGTATATCGAAAATAGGTTTAGTATGCGCATTAATCCTTAAAATTACCTTTTGTTCTTTTAGGTCGTAAACACTAAAAGCACCGCTCCGTTCTCCAACAAACAATTGCTCATTGTAGTAATGAAGGCAATAAACAGAGCTTTGTACCGGCATTTTAACCTTCACAAAAGCCATGTTAAGTAGTGACCATTCTACTACGCCCTTATCATTTCCAGCGCTAAAAAATATGCCATCTTCGTCAGGGTTGGCTAAAGCGTAAACAGGGTTTTGATGTCCGGGTAAGGTGTGTAGATGTTTGAGCATTTCTTGAGGTTTAGGGTTTAAGGTTTAGGGTATAAGGTTAGGCATCTGGAACCTTAAACCTTACGCCTTTTACCTCAAACCTTATTTATGTCTTTTCTCTAAATTTTTAGCAATATCCTGGATAGATAAACCTTTTTCTTTCAATAAAAATAATAAGTGAAAAACAAGATCTGATGCTTCTCCAATAAGTTCTTCTTCTGTTTCAGCAAGCGCAGCAATTACAGTTTCTACACCTTCTTCGCCAACTTTTTGCGCAATTTTATTTAAACCTTTGTTGCGCATTTTGTTGATGTAAGAACCCTCAACCGGATTTTCATATCGATCATTAATGATGTTTTCGAGTTCGAAAATGAAATTCTGATTGAAATCTGTTTTAAAACAGTTGCGGCTTCCGGTATGGCAGGTTGGGCCAACGGCATCAGCCTTGATCAGAATGGTGTCATTATCACAATCAACAAAAAGTTCTTTAACAAACAAAAAGTTATTGCTGGTTTCACCTTTTGTCCAAAGGCGGTTTTTAGAACGCGAAAAGAAAGTTACTTTGCCTTCTGCCTGCGTTTTCTCCAGTGCTTCAGCATTCATATAGCCCAGCATCAAAACCTCTAAAGTTTTATAATCCTGAATAATTACGGGAATTAAACCCCCTGTTTTCTCCCAATCAAGGGAACTGGTATTGATTGTCATTTTATTTTTTTATTTCGGAAAGACAGACCCATGACTCTGGACTGCCGGCTCCGGACTTATTTATATTCTTACCGGAATGTGATTCCTTTTTAATTCTTGTTTTAAATCAGGGATCAGAATTTCGCCATAATGAAATACCGAGGCTGCAAGTGCGGCATCAACATTGGCTTTTTGGAAAACCTCTGTAAAATGTTCCATGCTACCTGCTCCACCCGATGCAATAATCGGGATATTGATCATTTGGTTTATTTTGCCTAACAATCCACAATCGAAACCCGCTTTGGTGCCATCGTGATCCATAGAAGTTAACAAAATTTCTCCTGCACCTAAATCTTCCGCCTGTTTGATCCAGTTTTCGGTTTCCAGCTCGGTAATTAATCTGCCGCCATTTAAGTGGACCATGTTTTTGTCGTTTACATGTCTAGTATCGACTGCTAAAACCACAAATTGTACCCCGAAGGTTTTGGCAAGGTCTTCAATCAGTTTAGGGTTACGTACGGCTGCAGAATTAATACTTATTTTATCTGCACCTGCATTTAAAAGGGCATCAGCATCTGCAATTTCTGTTATTCCACCACCAATGGTAAAAGGAATATTTAATTGCCTGGCAACCGATTTAACCATTTCGATCATCGTTTTACGACGTTCATGTGTGGCCGTGATATCCAGGAAAACTAACTCGTCGGCACCTTGTTGTGCGTATTGGGCCGCCAGTTCGACAGGGTCACCTGCATCGCGTAAATCAACAAAGTTTACACCTTTTACCGTGCGGCCATCTTTAACGTCTAAACAAGGAATTATTCTTTTTGAAAGCATATTTTATTTGGTTGTCATGCTGAGGAACGAAGTATCTTTTTCATCGGGTGCAGATCCTTCATTCTTCAGGATGACATAAATATTTATGGAATTAAATCGAACTCAAAGCCTTCAAATTCCAATCCTTAATCTCTTCAATAGTTATCCGGTCTTCGTAAATTGCTTTTCCGACTACTACACTTCTGATTGGGTATTTGGCCAATTCGTAAATATCTTCCATCGAACTCACTCCGCCAGAAGCAATTAATTTAATCATTGGAGAGTGTTCGAGCAGTTTTTTGTACAACTCAACAGCTGCACCACCTAATTTTCCATCCTTACTGATATCGGTGCATAAGAAACGGAAAAAACCAAGTGAAAGGCATTTATCCACATAATCCATCAGTTTAATCGGCGAGCTTTCCATCCAGCCGGAATATTTAATTACTTCATCCAAAACGTCGATTGCGATGACAATGCGGTTTGCATAATCGTCTTTTTTAGCAAAAGCTTCACTTAGTTGAGGTAAAAAATCAGGATTGGTAATGGCCTGCGTACCTACAATTACACGGTGGATGCCGGCATCAAGCAGGTTAGTTACCTGCTCAATGGTTCTGATCCCACCGCCGTACTGCACTTTCATCTCGGTTTTTTTAATGATCTCGAAAAGTGATTTTTGGTTACTAAAATCGCCTTTTGCTCCATTTAAATCAATAATATGGATAAAATCTGTACCATTTGAGCGGTATTTTTCTATCATTTCGGCAATAGAAACATCGTACTCTGTTTTTTGGTTGTAATCGCCTTCACGCAGACGGACTACTTTTCCATCCAAAATATCAATAGCAGGTATTATGTACATTTTATAAGCTTAAGTTTGAAAAATTTTTTAATACTAATTCGCCGGCTTTTCCCGATTTCTCGGGGTGGAACTGAACGCCGTAAAAATTGTCTTTTTGTATCGCTGCCGAAAACTTTAAACCATAGTCAGCAGATGCGATGTCAAAAGTAGGGTTATATTCAATAAAGTACGAATGCACAAAGTAAAATTGTGTATTATCTTCAACACCAGTAAATAGCGGATTGTTTTTTGTGCTCACCGCATTCCAGCCCATGTGTGGTATTTTGATATTCAGCGACTTATCGAATTTTTTGGTTTTCACAGGAACGATATCTAAAAGAGTCGCATCGCCCTCTTCCGAATACCCGGTAATGAGCTGCATACCCACACAGATGCCAAGCACGGGTTTGGTCAGTTTTTTAATGGCTTCAACAAGGCCGGTGCCTTTTAGTTTTTCCATGGCGGCCCCCGCATGGCCAACACCAGGGATAATGATGTGGCTATATTTTTCGAGGTCATCTTCTGTATTTACCATGCCGTAGGTCACATTTAAGCGGTCTAGTGCTGCGGTAAGGGAGAAAATGTTGCCTGCTCCGTAATTTATAATTCCAACCATAGTTTAATAGTTCAGATTTCTCTTTTATAGGTTTGAAAATGAATGTCAGTTTTTCATGGGTACTGTATTCCCGCTATTCGTTTCAAGTCCCGATGAAGAATCGGGAGCTTTCCACTGCTATCGGGTTTATTTAACAGCGGGTTAGCTTTAAAACCCTCCGCCTTAAGCCTTTCATCCTTCCACCTTTCTTACAACACTCCCTTTGTGCTTGGCAATACCATTTTCTCTGCATCGCGCTTGATTGCCATTTTAATGGCTTTGGCGAAAGCTTTAAAAATAGCCTCAATTTTATGATGTTCGTTATCGCCCTCAGCTTTTATGTTCAAATTGCATTTTGCGGCATCACTGAAAGATTTAAAAAAGTGGTAAAACATTTCTGTAGGCATATCGCCCACTTTTTCGCGTTTAAACTCCGCATCCCAGACAATCCAGTTTCTTCCACCAAAATCAATGGCAACCTGTGCCAGGCAATCGTCCATTGGTAAGCAAAAACCGTACCTTTCGATGCCTAGTTTATTGCCTAAACCTTTGGCAAAAGCTTCACCTAATGCAATTCCGGTGTCTTCTATGGTGTGGTGCTCATCGATGTGCAAGTCACCTTTTGCAATCACCTCTAAATCTACACTTCCATGTCTGGCAATCTGATCAAGCATGTGATCGAAAAAGTTCAATCCGGTTTCGATTTTGGCTTTTCCTGTTCCGTCCAGATCAAGGTTAATGGTAATATCGGTTTCGTTCGTTTTGCGCTCATGGTGAATTTTTCTGCTTCCCGCTTTGAGCAAGTTATAGATATCTTCCCATTTTTTCGTTTCTAAAATAATAATATCTAAAAGCGTTTCATGTTTATCCAATGCCTCTGTAGAGCCCAATGCATCATTCTGACGTAAGAAAATGGCTTTGGCACCAAGATTTTTGGCTAAAACCACATCATTTAAACGATCGCCGATCACAAAAGAATTTTTCAGATCGTAATCTTCGCTGAAATATTTTGTTAATAAAGCCGTGCCGGGTTTACGGGTAGGGGCATTGTCTTTTGCAAAAGTTCTATCTATTACAATCTCGCTAAAATGAACGCCTTCTCCTTCAAAAGTATCCAACATGAAATTATGGATTGGCCAGAAATTTTCTTCAGGATTTGACAATGTTCCCAGTCCATCCTGGTTGGTTACCATCACCAGTTCGTAATCCAGCTCGGCTGCAATTTTCGATAAATAATATAACGATCGCGGATAAAATTTAAGCTTTGCAAAACTATCTACCTGTTCATCATCAGGCTCAATATTTAAGGTTCCATCGCGGTCGATAAATAGTACTTTCTTCATTTTAAAATTTTTCTAAAACAGTTAATAGTTTGTCGTTTTCTTCTTTCGTGCCAACAGTAATCCTTAAACAACCTTCGCATAAAGTTACTTTAGAACGGTCGCGTACAATGATGCCCTCATCTACCAAAGTATCATAAATCTTCAAGGCGTTGGTAACTTCTACGAGTATAAAATTTGCATCAGATGGATATACTTTTGTTACTGTATTTATACTGTTTAATGCGATTGATAAACGCTGTCTTTCTGCAACAGATTCTTTAATCCAATCGTTCACCTGGGCAATATTTTTTAAGGCTTCGAAAGCTAAATCCTGAGTAGCCTGATTGATGTTGTAAGGTGGCTTAATTTTGTTCAAAACATCGATCACTTTTGTTGAAGAAAAAGCCATGCCCAAACGTAAAGCGGCAAGTCCCCAGGCCTTCGAAAAAGTTTGCAAAACAACGAGGTTTCCGTACTCGGTTAACTCCTGTATAAAGGTCTTCTGACGGGCGTAATTTATATACGCTTCGTCTACTACAACGATGCCGTTAAAGTTGGCTAAAATGGTTTCAATATCTTCACGGTTTATCGAATTTCCGGTTGGATTATTTGGTGAACAAATGAAAATTAATTTGGTGTTTTTATCGATCGTTTCGGCGATCTTTTCCATGTCCAACTGAAAGTTGGTAAGCAGGCTTACTTTGCGTATTTCTACATCGTTTATATTAGCCGATACTTCGTACATTCCGTAAGTTGGAGGCAGTACAATTACGTTGTCTTTTCCGGGATTACAGAAAGCGCGGAATAATAAATCTATCGCTTCATCGCTACCATTTCCTAAAAAGTATTTTCAATTGGCACACCTTTTATTTTACTAATTGCATCTTTCAAATCCAGTTGCAAGGGATCTGGGTAGCGGTTGTAATTTGCCGGTAATGGCGAACCATAACTGTTCTCGTTCGCATCTAAAAAAACAGATGCCTGGCCTTTAAATTCGTCCCTGGCAGTAGAGTAGGGGCGAAGGTTTTTTATATTTTCTCTTACTAAATCGTTAATGTCCATTTTTTAAGGTAAAAGGTAAAAGGTAAAAGGTAAAAGGGATTGGCATGTTGCCTTAATCTTCTATCTTATTCCTTCCACAGTTTTTAATCTAATTGTAATTGCATTTTTATGTGCTCCCAGGCCTTCTGCTTCTGCAAGGATCTCAACCGTTTTACCAATATTATCTAAGCCTTCACGTGATAATTGCTGAAAAGTGATCTTTTTAAGGAAAGCATCCGTAGATACGCCTGAATAAGCTTTTGCAAAGCCGCTGGTTGGTAAAGTATGGTTGGTTCCCGAGGCATAGTCGCCGACACTTTCTGGCGTAAAGTTACCCAAAAACACCGATCCTGCATTGATAATCAAAGGAATAAGGCTCTGAAACTGCTCTGTAGCCAATATTAGGTGCTCAGGTGCATATTCGTTAGAGAATTGCATCGCTTGCTCCAGATTTTCTGCTAAAACCGCATAAGAATTGGCGATTGCTTTGGCTGCAATATTTTTCCGTGGAAGAATAATCATCTGTTTTTCAACTTCTTTTAATGTTTCAGCGATGATATGACTAGAATTAGACAGTAAAATAGCCTGACTATCAGCTCCATGTTCTGCCTGTGCAAGTAGGTCAGCAGCAACAAATGACGGATTGGCAGTCTCATCAGCAATAACCAATACTTCCGATGGTCCGGCAGGCATATCAATAGCTACTTTATTTTGAACCATCGTTTTTGCCGTTGTTACATAGCGGTTGCCGGGGCCAAAGATCTTATACACCTGTGGTACACTTTCCGTTCCGAAAGCCATAGCAGCTACTGCTTGTGCACCTCCGATCAGGAATACTTTTTCGATACCCAATAGCACCGCACAATAAGCCAGATAACAATTGGTTTTTCCATCACTTTGCGGGGAGAGCATACCACAATTTCTTTACAGCCTGCAATGATTGCAGGGGTTGCGAGCATTAAAAAAGTACTCGGTAAAACAGCCGTTCCACCGGGGATATAAAGTCCTACTTTTTCAATTGCTCTAAACTCGCGCCAGCATACAACGCCTGGCATCGTTTCTATTTTATCTTCAGTTTTTAACTGCGACTGGTGAAAAGTTTTGATGTTCTGGTAAGCTGTATCAATGGCTTTTTTTGCTTCAGCCGGAATGGTAGATGCAATTGCTTGCAATTCTTCAACATCTAGAAACAGCTTCTGCAAATCAACTTTATCAAACGCTTTTGCGAAGTTGAAAAGTGCCTGGTCGCCATCTTTTTTCACCGTGCTGATGATGTCAATTACCCGTTCTTCAACCAATTTATCGTCTTCAATCTGCCTTGAACAAAGTTCTTCAATTTTTGATTTAGATAAATCTGTATAATTGTAGATTTTCAATGTTTTATAATTTAAAATTAACTAATAGTTAATGTGGGTTTAAACGATTTTACTTGATTATTTTCTCGATGGGCATTACCAAAATGCCTTCAGCACCTGCTGCTTTTAAACTGTTTATTTTATCCCAGAAATCTTCCTCGGCAATTACAGAATGAACGGCTACCCAGTTCGGTTCGAAGAGTGGAACTACCGTCGGACTTTTAACACCCGGAAGTAAATCGACTACTTTTTGAAGGTTATCTTTTGATACATTTAGCACCACGTATTTGTTCGATTTTGCGCTGAGCACAGAGCGGATGCGTTGAAGCAATTCTGCAACTTCGGGATTGTCGGCTATCGATTTGTTTCCGATTAAAACTGCTTCAGATTGCATCACATCCGCGAAAGGTTTCAGGCCATTGCTTTTTAATGTTCCACCAGTTGAAACGATATCAAAAATGGCATCACTTAAACCTAAACCCGGACCAATTTCTACGGACCCTGAGATGGTTCTGATATCCGACTTGATGCCTTTTTCCTGTAAGAATCTTTCGAGGATTACAGGGTAAGAAGTAGCAATTGCTTTACCGTTTAACTCTTCCAGTTTTTGGATATTACTGGTGGCCTGAACAGCAATTTTTAAAGTGCATTTTCCGAAACCTAATTTTTGTAGATAGTCTACTTCGGCTTTGGTTTCTACGATTACATTTTCACCAACAATACCTAAGTCGGCAATGCCATCCTGCACGTATTCCGGAATATCATCGTCACGAAGGAAAAGAATTTCTAAAGGGAAATTGGTAACGGTTGAGATAAGTGAACTTTTGTAGTTTTCGAAAGATAAACCACAGTTTTTAAGTATTTCTACAGATTTTTCGTTTAATCTACCCGACTTTTGGATAGCAATTTTAAGTGTTTTCAAAGTATTGAATATAGAGTGAACAAGAAATTATTTTACGGAAAAAAGTTTTGAAGTACAAAACAAACATATCATATCGCCTCTCGGCGATGGTGTAAATGTAAGTGATGGTTCAAAGTTAAATTCATAAATTATTTCTGCCAGTATCAATGCTTTAGCTGATAAGCGCTGGCAAATATAGTGTTTGAAATGGGAAAACAAAAAATAATGGCACTTAATTTGTCATTATGCTGTTTTTGTTCCCAATAACCATTATTTATATTAAAATTTTACAAGTTTGAAAAAGTTTCGCTTTCTAATACTACCCTTTATTTTATTTGTTTCAGCCTGTGGATGGTTTAAAAGCCCACCAGAGATCGGCAAAGTACTGTCTGAGCATTTCAAAAATAAAATTTATAAAGATTTTGATACTGTAGCTTATGATAGTGTTTTTGTGAAAACAATAGACAGTCTTTCAAGTAAATTTGTTAACCCTAAAACTATAAAAGCATTTTATGCCAATAATAATGCTCAGCCTAAATTGGTTACGCAATTCTATATTAATGGAGAACTGGATTCATTAGTGAGTTATTTAGATCAAAGCAAGGTGCATGGCTTTAATCCCAAGATTTTTAAAGGAGACGAAATTAAAGCCCTGTTGGACGAATTAACTACCAATAAATTTAAAAAAGTGGAGGAAAGTTATCCGGTAATTGCCAAACTAGAACTGTTATCGGCAAATGCTTATCTGAATTATAACAACTACCTGAAATATGGCGTGATAAATCCCCGTTCTATTTTCTCACGGTATTACATAAAAGTGAGGCGTCCGGACAGCGTTGGAATGCTTAATCTTTTGAACAGTAAAAACATGTTGGATACTTTAAGAGCTGTTCAGCCAAAGTCGGTTCAATATAAAGCTTTACAGCGCGCCTATTTGAATACAGATTCTGAAAGTGAGAAGCGGATTTTATTATTGAATATGGAACGTTTCCGTTGGAAAATGCCAGAGACTGGAGACAATTATGTGCAGGTAAATATTCCTGATTTTAGATTGACCTGGCTTGATAAAACAGATACCGTAATTACGATGAAAGTTTGTGTTGGTGGCAAGCGCGAAAATGGTTACGAAGAGAAGCTTAAGGCCTTTGCAAAATCGGGTAATTTAGATGATAAACCGAAGAATCATGAAACACCTTTATTGTTCAGTAAAATCAATTCCATTCAGGCCAATCCCATCTGGAATATTCCGGTAAGTATTGCCCAAAGTGAAATCTATTGGATGGCAAGAAAAGACCCCTTTTATTTGTCGAACAGTAACATTAAAGTTTACTATAAAGATAAGCTAATTGGTGAGCCTGATACCATCAATTGGAACAAGTATTCAAGGGATAAATTACCATTCAAATTTAAACAGGGATCGGGTGGCGGAAATGCCTTAGGAAAGTTCAAATTTATCTTCGATAATAGCTCGAGTATTTACCTGCACGATACCAATAACAAGAACGGATTTAACCTAACCAATCGGGCCATTAGTCATGGTTGTGTGCGGATTGAAAAACCGCTTGAATTTGCCGAACTTCTGGTAAAAGATTCTTACACTTATGACAAGTTAAGAGCGGAAGTTGATTTACCACCAATAGATAGTACGCATGTAAAATGGTATAAAAAACGCATGGCCCAAAAGGCAGATACTACGAAAACTTTTCAGTTAAAACCAGCGTGGTTCGGACCGAAAAAAGCCGTTCCATTAATTATCACATACATTACAGCCTGGTCGCAAAATGATAAGATTGAATATCGACCAGATGTGTATGGCATGGATGAGAAACTTTGGGCTGCGATGAAGAAGTTTAGGTAAAAAATTAATCAGTAGCATTCGGTCTTTCTTGTTAAAAGAGTTAACTTTGTGTTGTTTTTACACAAATTAAGGAATGATCGATCAAAATATCAAAATCGCTGTCGATGCCATTGTTTTTGGCTACGAAAAAGGGACGCTTTATGTATTGGCTGTTCAGCAGCGCTTTGGTAAACTGGCCGATCGTTGGGTGTTGCCCGGTGGTTTTATTTTGGATGATGAACCTTTAATAACCGCAGTAGAGCGTGAGCTTAAGGAAGAGGCCGGGATAACTGTAAATTACCTCGAACAGTTGAGTACTTTTGGCGATGATATTAAACGCGATGAACGTTTCAGGGTAATTTCTGTAGCCTATTTTGCATTGGTAAATCCGAAAAATTTTGTGTTAAAAGCCGATACCGATGCAAAAGATGCCAAATGGTTTCCTATTAATGAAATTCCACGATTAGGGTACGACCATAATGAAATGGTTAACTTTGCACGTCTGCGGTTAAAAAGCAAACTCACTTATCAGCCCATCGGATTTGACCTTTTGGATCAGGAATTCCTCTTCTCCGATCTCGAAAATTTATACTGTTCCATTTTGGAAAGGGATATTGATAGAAGAAATTTCAGAAAAAAGATATTAAGTTTTGGAATTGTTACAGAAACTGATAAAGTTATTAAAATAGGCTCCAGCGGGCGGCCAGGCAAACTTTTTACCTTTGACAAAGCTAAATACAATCAGCTTTTAAAGGAAAATTTCCAGTTTGATATTAGGTTTGCGTAAAATAAACGCAAATTATTCTTTGCATTTTAAAAATCATTTTTATATTTGTGTAAATAATACGCAAATATATGTTGAATCTAAATCCAAGTTTTACTCCGCTAGGCGAAAATAACTTAATCGAATACAAATCTTTCTTATTCGCAGGGGGCGAACCACACATTAAAATTTCAAATCATTTTGATGTCAGTCTTCCGGTTACCATTACACACCGAATAAATTCTTTTAATGATTTAGGCATGATCTGCATTACCGTTGATGCTTTGAAAAGAATGGGTGTGAAGGAAATTAATCTTTTTATTCCATATTTTCCAGCAGCAAGGCAGGATAGGGTGATGATTCCAGGCGAACCTTTATCTGTAAAAATTTATGCCGATATCATCAATGCAATGACTTTGGAAAGTGTAACCATTTTCGATCCACATAGCGAAGTAACCCCGGCATTGCTCAATAACTGTGTTGCCATTTCTAATCACGAATTTATAAAACAGGTTATCGAGAAAATTGGAAACGATGTAAAACTCATTTCTCCTGATGGTGGGGCTTTAAAGAAAATTTATAAAGTTTCTGAGTTTTTAGGAGGTGCTGAAGTGGTAGAGTGCTCAAAAAGCCGTGATGTAAAAACAGGGAAACTTTCAGGGTTTAAAGTATACAGCGATGATCTGGGTGATGCCGATTGTTTAATCGTAGATGATATCTGTGATGGTGGTGGTACATTTATCGGTCTGGCCGAGGCATTAAAGGCTAAAAATGCAGGGAAACTTTATTTAGCGATTAGCCATGGCATATTTAGCAAAGGCTTTGATGAATTAGGCAAATATTTCGAACAGATTTTTACTACCGATTCCATTAAAGAAGTTGATCATGCCGGCGTAACGCAGATAAAATTAATGGACATTTTATAAAATAATATGAGAACGATACTTCCTCCACAGATTATTACTCCATCCGATGTTTCGGTGTTTTTGGCCGGAACCATTGATATGGGAAATTCGATCGATTGGCAACAAAAAATTATCGATCAGGCAAATAAAGAAGAAACTTTAGATGGTGTAGTCGTTTTCAATCCACGAAGAAAATCCTGGGATCAAAGCTGGACGCAGTCGATCGACAACGTGCAGTTTAGCGAGCAGGTTAACTGGGAACTGGATACGATGGAGAACGCAGATGTGATCTTGTTGTTCTTGGAAAGTAATTCTAAGTCACCCATTTCAATGATGGAACTGGGGTTATTTGCTGATTCTGGTAAGTTAATGGTTTGTTGTGAGGAAGGATTTTGGAGAAAAGGCAATATTGATATTGTTTGTAAAAGAAAAAGCATTGACCAGTACGATACTTTCGATGAGCTTAGCGCTGCTGTAATTGCAAAGCTTAAAAAGTTGGTAGAAAGTAAATAGAAATTGATTTTAAGAACAATTGGTTATGATGTATGATATAAATTGGTTACTCAAAACGGTAGATGAAAAAGAAGTTGACTTTTTATTGTTCTGGGGGCATCAGAGAAGTAAAGATGGATCTATTATTAAAACCTGCATGAGCCAGTGGTGGTCATCTCCATTTGTTGAAAATGATATCACCTATCAAACAGCAGAGCATTACATGATGGCACAAAAAGCGCTGTTGTTTAGTGATCAGGAAATTTTTGAAAAAATATTAACAAAAAATTCGCCGAATGATGTAAAAGACCTAGGGCGACAGATTAAAAACTTTGATGGTGCAAAGTGGGATGCTCATAAATATGATATAGTAAAACAGGGAAATTTGCTTAAGTTTTCTCAAAATGAGGCATTGAAATCGTTCCTTTTGCAAACCAAAAGTAAAATACTGGTAGAGGCCAGTCCGGTTGATGGAATTTGGGGGATCTGTTTGGCAGAAGATCATGTAGATGCAAAAATACCAAAGCATTGGAAGGGGTTAAACCTATTAGGGTTCGCATTGATGGAAGTTAGGGATAAGATATCAACTAATAAAAATTAATGATGAAATGTTTTTAATCGACCGTCATCTCGACTGAAGCGCAGCGGAATGGAGAGATCTATTTAGATAGATTTAGCTTCGCTGAGCACATGGTGGTTCTTGACTGCGTTGCACTACGCTCGAAATGAGAATGTTTTTAAGAAAATTTGTGTTGGAACAGTTTATAAATAAAAATCATCAAAAAATGATTTTGGAACTAATCAAAGCCGATATAACAACAATTAAAGCCGATGCCATTGTTAATGGAGCAAACAGTTCCTTATTAGGTGGCGGTGGAGTTGATGGTGCCATTCACAGAACAGGTGGTAAAGCAATTTTAGAGGCTTGTGTAGCCATCAGGAATAAACAAGGAAAATGCAAGACGGGAAATGCAGTAATCACTACGGCAGGCAACTTACCTGCAAAATATGTGATCCATACGGTTGGGCCGGTTTGGAACGGAGAAAGTGAAAAAAATAAGGCTTTGCTTGCAGATTGCTACCGTAACAGTTTAGCCTTAGCGGTTGAAAATGAGGTTAAAATTATTGCTTTCCCAAATATCAGTACCGGGATTTATCATTTCCCTAAAGATAAGGCAGCAGATATTGCCATTACAACGGTAAATAATTTCGCTGGAAAAGAAAAAATAGAAAAGGTAATCTTTGTTTGTTTCGATGATGAAAATTACATGCTCTATGTGAAGAAAAACTCAATCGCATTAACTAGTGATATGAGTGATTAACAGTATTACAAAATGAAAATAATAGTAAAAAAATATAATGAACAACTATTAGAATGGCCAAAATCAGGATGCCATATCATGGCCCAGTATGACGATGAGAGAATAATAGTTTATCAGGCTTATCGAAAAGAAATCGGTGAGTTTGCAGTCAAAAATCAATTTTTCGGAGGTGAGTTCAGTTTAAATAGGATGACCTGGATAAAACCTAACTTTTTATGGATGATGTACCGAAGTGGTTGGGGAACTAAAGAAGGTCAGGAAGTTACGCTGGCGATCTACCTCAAAATTACAGCCTTTCATAAGTATCTTCAACATGCGGTTTATACTTCTTTCGATCAAACAGAAGGTATTTCTCACGACGAATGGAGAAATGAACTGGAAAATTCAAATATCAGGTTGCAATGGGATCCGGACCACGACGCTTATGGTGTAAAACAGGAAAGAAGAGCCATACAGATCGGATTAAAGGATAATTTTATCAGGTCTTTTGCAAAAGATGATATTTTGTTAATTGAAGATATCAGTCAGTTTGTAAAAGAACAATATGAATTTGTTCAAAACAGACAACTGGAAAATTTAACTGTACCTGCAGAAAAACCTTTCGTGTTTAAAGATGAAGCACTGAACAAAAAATTGAAAATCAAAAATGAATACGCTCATGGACACTAAAATAACAAAAGGCATAAGCAAATTGCTGAGCTATATTTTGAGGCATTCGCCGGAAACCATAAAGCTAAAGCTTGATGAAAATGGTTGGGCAGATGTGAACGAGCTGATTGCCAAATTCGACCTTTATAATCTAACATTAGATTTAGAGCTACTTCAATACGTTGTTGAAAATAACGACAAAAAAAGATTTTCCTTTAACGAAGATAAAACCAGGATCAGGGCAAACCAGGGGCACTCCATTGCTGTTGAATTAAACTTAAATGAAACCGAACCTTTGGAATACCTGTATCATGGTACGGTTGAAAAGTTCCTGCCAGATATTAAAGCGCAGGGACTGCAAAAATTGAGCAGACAGCATGTGCACTTAAGCGCCGATAAAGAAACCGCTAATAAAGTGGGTGGCAGGAGAGGAAAACCGGTTATCCTAATCGTTAACAGCGGGGCGATGCACAGGGAAGGATATAAATTTTACTTATCGGCCAACAACGTGTGGCTTACAGATGTTGTGCCTGCTGAATATATAGAATTTTAACATGGGCAGAACATTAGTAATTGGCGATATACACGGCGGATTAAAAGGCCTGATCCAGCTATTCGAGCGTGCAGAAGTATCAACCGAAGATAAGCTCATTTTTCTTGGTGATTACGTTGACGGATGGAGTGAGTCGGCCCAGGTGATTGATTACCTGATGTTGTTGGAAGAAAGCCATCAATGCATTTTTATCAAAGGTAATCACGATGCCTGGTGCATAGATTGGCTTGATAAAGGTATTATAGATGATGTTTGGTTTGTCCACGGCGGTAAATTAACCATGGAGAGTTATCAAGATTTATCTGGTGCGACCAGACGGGAACATCTGAACTTTTTTGAACGGATGCGCGATTATTATGTGGACGGGCAGAACAATCTCTTTATCCATGCCGGTTTTTCTTCCATGCATGGGCCTGAAAAAGAACGTTACTCTTCCAATTATTCCTGGGACAGAACGCTTTGGGAAATGGCCCTGACCATGGATAATCGGATTAAAAAAGATTCGGAAATTTATCCGAAACGTTTATTGCTCTATCACGAAATCTACATCGGCCATACGCCAACGCTCTATTACAATGTTAATGTGCCCATGCAGGGCTGCAATGTTTGGAATATCGATACCGGTGCTGCATTTACCGGAAAATTAACCTGTTTGGATATCGAAACCAAAGCATTTTGGCAGAGCGATACCTTAAAAAGCCTCTATCCCCAAGAAAAAGGAAGAAATCAATAAAAGTTAAATACATCAAAACCATGAATCCATTATTATTAACAGACGGTTATAAAGTTGACCACCGCAGGCAATACCCTGAAAATACCACATTAGTTTATTCTAACTGGACGCCTAGAAAAAGCAGGTTAGAAAACGTAAATCGCGTGGTACTTTTTGGCTTACAGTATTTTATCAAAAAATACATTATTGAAGATTTTAACCAGAATTTCTTTAAACAACCAAAAGAAGAAATTTTAAAGAAATATGCACGCAGGATCAATAATTACCTGGGCGAAAATCTGGTAGGAACACAGCACATTGCCGATTTGCACGATCTGGGTTATATCCCTATGGTTTTTAAATCGCTTCCTGAAGGGGCTGAAGTTCCTTTGCGCGTGCCGATGTTCACCATGTACAATACCAAACCCGAGTTTTTCTGGCTGACCAATTATTTCGAAACATTGCTTTCTGCAGTAGTTTGGTTACCATGTAATTCGGCTACTATTGCAAAACAATACCGCACCATTCTGGATCATTATGCAGCAGAAACCTCATCGGTACCAGAATTTGTAGACTGGCAAGGACATGATTTCTCTATGCGCGGTATGGGTGGGATAGAAGCTGCAGTAACTTCGGCAGCTGGACATTTATTGAGTTTCACCGGAACTGATACCATTCCAGCCATCGATTTTTTAGAAGAATATTATAACGCAGATTCAGATAAAGAGCTGATCGGTGGCTCCGTAGCCGCTACAGAACATTCGGTAATGTGTATGGGAACCAATACCGGAGAACTCGAAACATTTAAAAGGTTGATTCTCGAAGTTTATCCAAAAGGAATTGTATCCATTGTTTCCGATACCTGGGATTTATGGAAAGTATTGACTGAATACCTGCCTGTTTTAAAAGATGATATCATCGCCAGGGAGGGAAAAGTAGTAATCAGGCCAGATTCTGGAGATCCGGTTGATATTATCTGTGGAAATCCTAATGGCAAAAACGAAAATGAGAAAAAAGGTGTGATCGAACTGCTTTGGGATGTTTTCGGTGGAAAAACCAACGATAAAGGATTTAAAGAGCTGGTTCCGCAAATTGGTGCCATTTATGGCGATAGCATCACTACCGAAAGGGCTGTACAAATCTGCGAACGTTTAAAAGCGAAAGGCTTTGCCTCAACCAACGTGGTTTTTGGTATTGGGTCTTTCACCTATCAATACAATACACGAGATACTTTTGGTTTTGCCATGAAAGCCACTTATGGCGAGGTAGATGGCGTTGGCCGTGAGATATTTAAAGATCCCATTACCGACGATGGAACCAAAAAATCGGCTAAAGGTTTATTGCAGATTTTTAAAAATGCGAGTGGAGAATATGAACTCAAAGATCAATGCAGCTGGGAAGAAGAAGCACAAGGCGAATTGAAGGAAGTTTTCAGGGATGGAAGCTTATTGATCGATTATTCTCTTGCCGACATTAGAGAAAGGCTAAAGAATAGTTAACTTCGCCAAGTTTTTGAAGTGGTATCATTAATATGGAATTGTCATCCTGAGCCTGTTGAAGGACATACTTAAGCATTTCGACAGGCTCAATGTGACAGATTTAGATTTATTTATGACACACCTCATTTAATGTAAGATACCATGCAGAACAATTCCACATTTAACCATCAAGCCGATATTGTAAATAGTGCCATCAGATTTATAATTGCATGGTTTAAACAATCGAAGGCGATTACCGACGAATTAAATGATTTTTTTATGCTTCCAGGTAATAAAATTATCGGCAAAGATGTCATTATTGGGAGGTTAAAAGGTGTTTTCGGACAATCTGATGAGTATGTTGGCGGGCGTTACGATATTATTGATGTCAACTTCGAATTGTTTGATGGTGGCAAAGGGATGGGCTTTGTTGAAGGTGTTGCCGGTTATCGGGATGTTCTTCAAAAACAATCCAAAATTGTAAGCGGACCTTTTAAGCTGTATTTCGCGTTATATAATGGCAGTTGGAAAATTGTAAATATCGAATTTCCGGGGTTTAGTTATTGATTAATTTTTACATGCTTTCAGGAAGTATTGCGATGGGAGTATATATAGTGCCAAGAGCTACGCGCGATTTTGATTTTATTATTCATCTTCAACAGGAGGATATCGATGGTTTTGTCGCAAATTTTAAGGATGGCTATTATTGTAATATTAATTCGGTAATGCAGTTAAACAACAAAGTTTATTTAATATAATTGATCATGAATCAGGATATAAGGCTGATTTTGTGATTTTAAAAAACGAGAATTTCAGACAAGAAGAATTTAATAGAAGGGTTGAGATGGAATACCTAGGGAAATCAGTATATTTGGTTACGGTTGAGGATTTATTGATATCTAAATTAATCTGGATTCAAGTTCTGCAATCTGCTATCCAAATTCAAGATATAAAACATCTTGCTGAATTAGATACTTTAGATTGGGAATACATTAATAAATGGGTTAAAGAACTTAAGCTTGCAACATTTAATCTTTTTTAAAGAAATGAAAGATACTTCAGACGAAATTAAAGAACTACAACTTAAACTGTGGCTATCAAAAACTCCGAGCGAAAGATTGTATCAAATGTTGATCGATAATGAATCATTATATAAATTTTGGGATAATGTAAAACCTGTTATTAAAAAGTAACATTGATAATAATAAATAAGGAATATTATCCCCAATTCCATAATTTTTCTATCTTTGGTTTTTAATGAATTTCCTTTATCCGGGCTTTCTTTTTGCACTCATATCGGTTGCCATTCCGGTTATCATTCATTTATTCAATTTCAGAAAATTTAAAAAAATCTATTTCTCTAATGTTCAGCTTTTAAAAGAAGTAGAACAACAAAATTCATCAAAGGAAAAGCTTAAAAACCTGCTCATTCTCTTTTCTCGAATCTTAGCGATTATTTTTTTGGTCTTGGCATTTGCTCAACCCTACATTCCGGCGCACGACCAAAAAACTACTGCTTTAAATAATGTTGTAAGCATTTATATCGATAATTCTTACAGTATGGAAGCCATTAATAAAGATGGTAGTCTGCTCGATGAAGCCAAGCGTAGGGCAAAAGAATTGGTAAAAGGTTTCGGTATTAACGACCGTTTTCAGCTTTTAACAAACGATTTCGAAGGGAAGCACCAGCGATTATTAAACGAAGAGGCATTTTTGAAAGCATTGGATGATGTAAAAATCTCGGCTGCAAACCGTAATCTCCAACAGATTTTGAACAGACAGGCCAATGTTTTAACCGGTGCAGGAAACAGGTATAGCTTCTTGATTTCTGATTTTCAAAAAAATATCTCCGCTACCAATAAACTCGAAACAAGGGCCGATATTCAATATTCATTTTTGAAACTCAACGCCAATACCCTACCTAATGTAGCGGTTGATAGCGTTTGGGTACTTTCGCCAAATCATCAGCCTGGCGCAAATGAGCGTTTAGTGGTACAATTAAAGAATTATTCCGGAGAAGAAGCCAAAAATGTCCCATTAAAACTCAGTATCAACAACAAGCAAAAAGGATTAGGCGCTGTAACCATTCCAGGAGGAAAAACAGTTAAGGATACCTTAAATTTTTCCGGACTGGCAGCAGGCTGGCAAAAAGGGATGGTTACCATTAAAGATTTTCCGGTAACCTTTGATGATACGTTATCTTTCAGTTTTAAAGTGGATGAAAGTTTTCCGGTTTTAAGTATTAACGGCGCTAATGCAGGGAATTATATCAAAGCGCTCTTTGCTGCCGATAGCTACTACAAGCTTGCTGAAAATGCCGAAAGCAATGTAAATTATAGTAATTTCGCTAATTATGGCTTGATTGTATTAAATGGATTGAAAAGCCCTTCAACCGGATTGGCGCAACAACTTAAAACATATCTTAGTGCAGGTGGCACAGTAGTGCTTTTTCCTGATCTCGATGCCGATATCCAGGTATACAACTCATTTTTAAGTGCATTATCGCTTCCAACAGTTCAGTCGCTCAATATCACCGCTACAAAAGTCGACCAAATTGACCTTCAAAATCCGATTTTTAAAACTGTTTTTGAGGAAATCCCTAAAAATTTAGATCTTCCCTCAGTTTCTCGTTATTATTCCTTTATAGAAAAAAATAGCTCCAATAAAGAAGAAATCATGTCTTTGCCTGGCAGGAAATCTTTTTCTCTAAATATGGTGTAGGTAATGGCCAGGTGTATTTATCTGCTTCCGGTTTAAATACAAATGATGGTAATTTGGCCCGTCATCCGGTTTTTGTTCCATTACTTTACCGGTTGGCACTGAGCGGCGGAAATGAAACTCCATTGTATTACAATCTGGGCAATGATAATGCGCTGGCCAGTAAAAAGATTACTTTAGGTAAAAACCAGACTTTAAAAATTACCGCCGACCATTTCGAAGCCATTCCTGAAATCCGCCAGGCAGATGGAAAAACATTGATTTATATTGCCGACCAGATTAAAAATGCAGGTTTTTACAACTTAAATCTTGCCGATTCTTTACTCGCTGTTTATAGTTTCAATAGTGGGAGAACAGAATCTGACATGCATTATTTAAGCAAAGCAGAACTAGAGCAATTGGCAGATAAAAGCAACCTGAAAATATTCGACACGGATAAAGATGCCGTTAAATTAATTGCTGGCGACAATAAAATCGGACAAACATTATGGAAACTTTGTCTAATTTTGTCGCTGATTTTTATTGCAGCAGAAATTTTGCTCATCCGATTTTTTAACAACACAAAAAGAATAATATGAATCTCCTGGTTAAAAATGTAACCATTGCCGATCCGCAGAGTAAATTTAACAACCAACAATGCGATGTTCGGGTTGAAGATGGTACAATTAAAAACATAGGTAAATTAACTGCCGATAAAAACGAAGCTATTTTTGATGCCCAGGGCGCTTTCTTAACGCCTGGTTTTTTCGATTTAAACTGCGTAGCCGGCGATCCGGGTTTCGAAACCAAGGAAGATATCCAAACGCTTACCGAAACGGCAAAGGCAGGCGGATTTACAGGTCTGGCTCTTTTGCCACAAACCAATCCGGTGGTGCAGTCAAAATCTCAGGTAGAATACATTATTAACAGGGCGAAAAATAACCTGGTTGATGTTTTGCCGGTAGGGGCCATTAGTCAGAACCGTGAAGCAAAAGAACTTGCCGAATTGTTTGATATGCAACAAGCCGGTGCAGTTGCCTTCTCTGATGGAGATAAAGCTTTGCAGGATGATGGTTTTATGAGCCGTGCTTTACAATATGCCAATGGTTTTAATGCGCTGTTAATGGTTTATCCCGAAAATAAATCGATCGCAGGTAAATCGCAGATTAACGAGAGCAAAAATTCTGTGCTTTTGGGTATGAAAGGTTTGCCGGCATTGGCAGAAGAAATGCATATCGCACGCGATATCTTCCTGGCTTCTTACAACGAAACCAAAATCCACATCAGCAATATTTCAACAGCAGGGGCTGTGGCTTTGATCCGTAAGGCAAAGAAGGATGGTGTTCAGGTTTCATGCGATGTAACTGCTCATCACCTGGTATTTACAGAGGAACTTTTAAGCGATTTTGATAGTAATTATAAGGTTAAGCCACCATTACGTGGAAAAGCTGATGTTAAAGCATTAATTGCTGGTTTAAAAGATGGAACCATTGATGCCATTACTTCCCAGCACCGTCCAGAGGAAATCGAATTTAAAAATGTAGAGTTCGAAATTGCCCATTATGGAATTATTGCTTTGCAAACCGTACTGTCGTTATTATTAAAGGCAGGACTGGATATTGCTTTAATCGTAGAGAAATTGGCCATTAATCCACGTAAATTGTTAAATTTAACTCTTCCGGTAATTGAAGAAGGTGCCAAAGCCAACTTTACGGTTTTTAACACCGCAGAAAAGTGGTTGTATAATTCGGCAAGCAACCATTCAAAATCGGCAAATAGCCCATTGCTGGGTACCGAACTTACTGGTAAGGTTAATTTGGTTTATAATAATAATCAATACTCTCTGAGGTAGAAAGCTAAAGGGCGGAAGGTATAAGGTTTTCTTGCCAGAGCATAATTAAAAGGTAGAATGTGGAAGGTTTTTGCGCCAAACAAAAAAAATAGAATTCGAAAATAGTATTATACAATAAAACAGGCTGATGGATTAAAATACATAAACAGGAAGTAATAAACTTGCTGTTTAAAGCAAATGATCCTGTACCTGCAATCTTAAAAATCTTAATCCTATGGATAATAGAGTAAAAAAAGCACTGAGTGCAGCCATTAACAAGTATGCTGAGGTTTCGGCTATTAATGTAGAAGGTTTTGAAACGGAATTAATGGCTGCTTTTGAACTTGATGTTAACTTTTTAGATAAAGCAGAGGCTTTTGATGCGGTTTTCGATTCTCATCCGAAATTTGAAGAATTACGTGAAGTATTTTTCGATTTATTGATGGTGAATTTCTTTAGCAGTGATGTGCAGAAATTGGAAGACGATTATTTGGAAAGTGAAGAATGGGCAAATATTGAAGAGGAAACCATCGATAGGGGGACTGAACTGTTAAACTTGTTGCTTTACATTAAAGAATGTAAAGATGAAGACCTCGATCCTGAATTGGGAGATTTCTTAAAAGAATTTTTATTGGTAGAAGATGATGAGTTTCAGGATGAATTTGAGATTTACGAGGAACTGATCAGCAACCAGCAATTGGCAGAGAGCAGTGTAGAAGAGATATGTAAAACGGCTGAAAAATTAAATATCAGCGAAGAAATGCAGGAATTGTTTGTGCCGTTTATGGCTTTTTTCCTTGATGTTGAAGGAAGTGCAGAAACCACGAAAGAAATAATTCAATTTAGCAGTAACAAATCGTTCGATTCTGCTACTTATGTATTAATTACAACAATTAATAATTAACTAAAATTTAAAAAAATGGACAAGAGTGCTCTTATTTCCAAACTGGCTTTAAAAAATGGATTAATGCTGGCTGCGGTTTCAATCATTTTATCATTAACCCTATACTTTATTGATCCTGTATTAATTTACACTAGCTTTGTGGCGCAGATAGCAATATTTGTTTTATTTATTGCCTTGTTGGTAGCGGTAGGGATTAACATTCGTAAAGAAATTGGTGGTTTTTGGACATTTGGAGAAGCTTTTAAAGCTTTTTTAATTGTTTCATTAATCCTTGCATTTACTGCGACACTTTACAATGTAGTATTGATGAAAATTATTGATCCTGATCTTCCGGCGAAGGCTGCAGCTGCCATCGAAACAGCACAAAGGGCGATGATGGAGAAATTTGGAATGGCTAGCGAACAAATTGACGAAGCTATCGCTAAAGCTGGCAATATGCAGGAGAAACTTGAGCCGACTTTCAAAAATATATTTACCAGTTTTGGAGTTTCACTTGCATTATATGGCGTTCTGTCTCTAATCCTTTCAGCGATTTTAAAGAAAAAGGAACCTGTAAGATTCGACTCGTTTCCTCAAGAAGTTTAATTTCTTTTATAAAATTTTGAACGTGCAGGTTTTATCATTTAGTTTGGTAAGGTTGCACGTTTGTTTGTTTTTCTCGATCTCGAATACATTATATCCCGCTTATCTTAGACTGATTCAGAAAGAAAAGTCGTCATCTCGACTGAAGCGTAGCGGAATGGAGAGATCCATTGAATTAGATTTCTCGACTTCGTTGCACTCCGCTCGAAATGACGATATTGGGAGTATAGCGATTTACAATTTATTGCCGAAGGCAATTTAAAAAATGAAATAACTATCTTTGAACAAAATACTTGGTCAAAATTTAACTTCTTGCCAAAAGGAAAATAAGGATAATGTCGAATTAAGAGAAAAGATACATTTAGGTCTCAGCTTAGCTTTCAAAAAACTGGTTGCTTACAAAGCTAAGAGCGATGGTGTTTTAATTTTTTCAAATCAAGGAAAAATTGTGAAAGTAAGAGCCAAAGACATAAAATTATAATATAAGATCAAAAATTTAGAACGTGCAGGTTTTATCATTTAATTTGATGAAATTTGCACGTTTTAATTTAAACAAACCTCGCCGGTTTTTAAAACCTGTGGGGTTTATGCTTAAAAAATGGATATATCAGTTGTAGTACCCTTATTTAATGAAGATGAATCTTTGCCAGAATTAACGGCCTGGATTGATAAAGTGATGATCGACAATAATTTCAGCTATGAAATTATTTTGGTTGATGATGGTAGTACTGACAGATCGTGGGAGGTGATTGAAGAATTAAGATCTCAAAACCCTGCTATAAAAGGCATTAAATTTAGACGTAACTATGGTAAATCTGCGGCGTTAAACGTTGGTTTCGAAGCCACGAAAGGCAATGTTGTGATTACGATGGATGCCGATTTACAGGATAGTCCGGATGAAATTCCTGAATTATACCGTCGAATTAAAGAAGAAAAACTCGATATTATATCAGGCTGGAAAAAGAAACGTTACGATCCGATTACAAAAACGATACCTACTAAACTCTTTAACGCAGCTACCCGCAAAATGAGCGGTATAGAACTGAACGATTTTAACTGTGGCCTGAAAGCTTACCGGAGCGATGTTATTAAGACAATTGAAGTTTATGGCGAAATGCACCGTTATATCCCGGTAATTGCTAAATGGGCTGGATTTAGTAAAATAGCCGAGCAGGTGGTAGAGCATCGTGCACGTAAATATGGCACGACAAAATTTGGTTTCAGCAGGTTTATCAATGGCTTTTTAGATTTACTTTCTATTTTCTTTGTGGGTAAATTCGGCAAACGCCCGATGCACTTTTTTGGTTCATTAGGCGTGTTGAGTTTCTTACTAGGAACATTTATGGCTCTTTGGATGATAGGAGTGAAGCTTTATCATATAGCAGCAGAAATTCCTTATAAAAGAGAAATTACCGATCAACCTTTATTTTATATTGCCTTGGTTGCAATAATTGTTGGATCTCAAATGTTTTTAACTGGTTTTGTAGCCGAATTGGTTACTCGAAACGCACCAGAAAGAAATCAATATTTAATAGAAAAAGAACTTAAATAAGTTCGGAGACTAAAGCTTAAAGCTTAAAGCGCTTTTATCTTTAGTCTTTCAGCTTTCAGCTTCAAGACATGTTTTTCTCCATCATAATCCCCTTTACAATCGTCCTCAGGAAATTGACGAGCTTTTACATACCTTAACTAAACAGACTTATTTACAGTTTGAAGTTTTGGTTATTGAAGATGGTTCGAAAAACGATGCAAAGGCAATTGTGGATTCTTATGCCGATAAACTGGATATTAAATATTATTTCAAGGAGAATGCCGGACAGGGTTTTGCCCGTAATTTTGGTTTCGAAAAGGCTACAGGCGATTATTTTATTATTTTTGATTCTGATATCCTGGTTCCGGCCGATTATCTAGAAATTGTTAGAAATTACCTTTATGAACATCATTTGGATGCCTATGGAGGTCCGGATGCTGCGCACGATAGTTTTACACCGGTACAAAAAGCAATCAGTTACGCCATGACATCGCCATTCACCACCGGTGGTATTCGTGGTAATAAGCAACATGTAGGGCAGTTTCATCCACGTAGTTTTAATATGGGCGTTTCCCGTCAGGCCTGGGAAAAGGTAGGGGGCTTTATTTTAACCCGTTTGGGAGAGGATATTGAATATAGCATCCGTATCCATGAAAATGGTTTCAAAATCGGCTTGATCCCAGATGCAAAGGTTTACCATAAACGCAGAACGAGTTTCAGCCAGTTTTATAAACAATTACACTTTTTCGGTAGGGCAAGAATCAATATTTATAAACATTTCCCGAAAGAATTAAAGCCGGTTCACTTTTTTCCTGCCTTATTTACTTTAGGATTTGGTTTCACGATTTTATGTAACTTTATCTATCCGCCATTGGCGTATGTTTGTAACTTCTTCTTATTGATTTACTTTATGTTGATATTTTTTCACTCCTGGTCAGTAAATAAATCTTTAAAAGTTGCATTTTTGAGCATTATATCTTCATTTATCCAATTAACCGCTTATGGTTTAGGATTTATACAGGATTTATTTAAACGTGTGGTATTCAAACAACAATGATCAATTATCTAAAAGAAAGTACGTTCGCCGTTAACGATGTAATGCAAAAAGCATGGGGCATAACTAAGAAACATTATTTCTCGATTGCTACATTATGTTTTTTAATGTTTATCACCGCTAGCGCATCAAGTTTGATGGCCTTTTTTATTAAAGACGTTAGCAAGGCTTTAAGCATTATCATGGTGATTATTTTCGTTTTACTCTATTTTACCATTAATCTTTCACTGTTTAAGTATATTTTCCATTTAATGGACGATGAAGAAAGTGATGTTAAAATTGTGGATACCCTACCAACCAGGCAGCAGATCATCAGGTTTTTGGTTGCTACGCTATATTTCGTAGGCTGCATTTTAGGTGTTTACCTGGTAGTGATCTTAGTTGCCTTTCCTTTTATTTATACTGGGATCAATGTCTCGATCGTTAAAAATGTAGCCATATCAGTGGGTATTATTGCTATTTTCATTACCTGGTTAAGAATTTCTTTCTTCCCATTTTTTATTATTGATAAAGGTGCAACACCATTCGATTCTATAAAGTTAAGCTTGGCTACAACTAAAGGAAATTTCACCAAGATCTTATTGTTATTGGTTGTTTTAGGTGGAGGATATTTAATTTATCTGTTGTTAAACTATCTGCAATGGCCCTTAATCGCTTTCATTGTCAATATTTTAAGTTCATTTATTATCGTTCCGCTTTCCAGTGTAGCTTTAACGGTTGCATACCGTAAAATTTCGAGCGAATATAAAGGCGACAAGCATCCGGATATTTTACATAATATAGTCTAACCCCAGCCCTGAAGCGGAGTTAAAAATCAGATTAAAATTTATGGAAAAAGAAAAGAACGGTAGAAGGGAAAAGTCCCCTTCAGGGGGTTGGGGGCTTAAAGCAGCGTTAAGTAAACCCTTTGCGGCATTTGCAGTTTGGCAAATCAACAAATGGAAGCATAATGCCGTAAATGCTCAAAATAACATGCTGAAAAAGCTTGTTGATGAAGCTAAACATACTGTTTTTGGTAAAGACCATCATTTCTCTGAGATCAAAAACTATACAGATTTTAAAAAGCATGTTCCTGTTAAGGATTATGAAGGTTTAAAACCTTATGTAGATCGTGTGGTGGCAGGCGAAGCTGATGTGCTTTGGAAAGGAAAACCGCTTTATTTCGCCAAAACATCAGGCACCACTTCGGGCGTAAAATACATCCCGCTTTCTAAAGAGTCGATGCCTGAGCACATTAAAGCTGCACGGAATGCCATTTTAACTTATATTAATGAAACAGGTAAGGCCGGTTTCGTTAATGGAAAGATGATCTTTCTGCAAGGAAGTCCGGTTTTAAGTGTGAAAAATGGGATCAATGTGGGGCGCTTATCAGGGATTGTAGCCCACCACGTGCCAGCTTATTTGCAAAAAAACCGCCTACCTTCTTACGAAACCAATATCATCGAAGATTGGGAGCAGAAAGTGGATGCCATTGTGGAGGAGACGATCAATGAAAACATGACCTTGATTTCTGGTATTCCACCCTGGGTACAAATGTATTTCGATAAACTTTCAGAGAAATCAGGAAGAAAGAAAATCGCTGAAATTTTCAGGAATTTTAGCCTGTTTATTTATGGAGGGGTAAATTTCGAACCTTATCGCGCAAAAATTGAACAGAGCATCGGGAAAAAATTGATGCCATTGAAACCTATCCGGCTTCAGAAGGGTTTATTGCCTATCAGGATTCGCAAAAAGATAAAGGCTTACTATTATTGGCTGATGCGGGAATTTTTTACGAATTTGTCCCCGCTGATCAATATTACAATGATCATCCAACACGGTTATCACTTGGCGAGGTTGAGCTTGATATCAACTATGCATTGATTTTAAATACCAATGCAGGCTTATGGGGTTACAGTATTGGCGATACCGTGAAATTTGTTTCGAAAAATCCATATAAAATTGTAGTTACCGGGCGGATTAAACATTTTATTTCTGCCTTTGGTGAACATGTAATAGGAGAAGAGGTAGAACAAGCGATTTTAACGGTAGCAAATGAAGAGCAGGTAGAAATTACAGAATTTACAGTGGCACCGCAGGTTAATCCGGCAGCTGATCAATTGCCTTACCATGAGTGGTTTGTGGAGTTTTCATCAGCGCCAAAAGATCTGGCTGCTTTTAGTAAAAAGGTTGATGAAGCTTTGCAAAAGAAAAATATTTATTATTTTGACCTGATTGAGGGAAACATCCTTCAGCCATTGATTATACGTACTTTGCAAAAAGATGCCTTTGTAAACTATATGAAAAGTGAAGGGAAGTTAGGCGGACAGAATAAGGTTCCGCGGTTGAGTAATGATAGGAAATTGGCAGATGGGTTGGAGAAATATATTGTTTAATTGCTACATTGTTGAATTGTTGTACTGGCGCCTTAAACATGGCGGTAGAATATTGTTGGATTGTTTAACATTGTGCAGATGAAAATTGCTAAATTGTTGTTAGTAATTAACGGTTCAGCACATGGAAAAGAATTATTTACAATTGAATCATATAACGGCATATACAAAATCGTTTCATCTTAGCAATTTTGTATGGGATTTGGTATCTGGTTGGGATAGCTTTGCAAAGTATACCATCGGGCAACAGTTTGTTGATGCTGTTGATTCTATTTCAGCTAATATTGCTGAAGGCTTTGGTCGTTATCATAAGAAAGATAAGATCAAGTTTTATTATTATAGATTTGGTTCGGTTAAGGAATGTTTAGACTGGAACGAAAAAGCAAGAGTTCGAAAGTTGGTAAATGAGGAAACGTATTCAAAGATTTTTGCAACTTTGGAAACTTTGCCGAAAGAAATTCATCAACTGATAAAATTTACAAACGAAAAATTGAAAATTTAATCGAATGCTATTAAAACAGTTAAATTTTTAATACGAGAGAAAGAAAACAATTGAACAATATAACAATACAGCAATCTGTAAAAAGAATAACCATATTAGGTTCTACAGGGAGCATAGGTACACAAGCACTTGAAGTGGTTAGGGATCATCCTACGGTTTTTAAAGTTGCCGTATTATCTGCACTGAAGAATTCAGCATTACTCATTCAACAGGCAAAGGAATTTAAACCGGCAATTGTTGTAATCTGTGATGAAAGCAAATACAGCGAAGTTAAAGATGCTTTGTTTGGCCTTGATATAAAAATTTTGGCCGGAGAAGCGGCCTTATCAGAAGTAGCTGCTTATGCTGATAGCGATGTAGTGCTTACTGCATTAATGGGATCGGTTGGTTTAAAACCAACTGTTGCAGCGATAAAAGCAGGGAAAAACATCGCTTTAGCCAATAAGGAAACTTTGGTGGTTGCAGGCGAACTGATTACACAATTGGCAACTGAACACCAGGTTAAAATTTTACCGGTTGATTCAGAGCATTCGGCCATATTCCAGTGTTTGGTAGGGGAAGAGCAAAATCGGATCGAGAAAATTTACCTCACGGCTTCCGGCGGGCCATTTTTGGGCAAAACAAAAGATTTTCTTTCTACAGTAAAAAAAGAGGAGGCCTTAAAACATCCTAACTGGGTGATGGGTGCAAAAATCACCATTGATTCTGCTTCCTTAATGAATAAAGGTTTAGAAGTAATTGAGGCAAAATGGCTGTTTAGCCTCGATGTAGACCAGATTGATGTTATCGTTCATCCTCAATCTATCATCCATTCCATTGTTCAGTTTAACGATGGTTCAATGAAAGCACAAATGGGGGTTCCTGACATGAAATTGCCCATTCAGTATGCTTTAAATTATCCCGACAGGCTAAAAAACAATTTTAAACGTTTTAACTTCTTGGAATATCCAAACTTTAGCTTCTTGAAAGCAGATATGGAAACCTTTAGGAATTTGGATCTGGCATTTACTTCTTTACGAAAAGGGGGAATATGCCTTGTATTTTAAATGCGGCAAATGAAATTGTTGTGGAAGCATTTTTGAAAGATAAAATCGGTTTCCTGCAGATGAGCGAGGTTATAGAACAGTGTATGGAAGAAATTGGTTTTATTGAAAAACCACAATTGAGTGATTATTTAGAAACTGACAAACATAGCCGTATCTTAGCCGGCGAATTAGTAACAAAAAGTATATTGTAACATCTAACATAAAATTTTATAAGCGAATATGAACGGATTGATTATGGCGGGGCAGCTGCTGCTCGGATTGTCTTTATTGGTAATATTACACGAATTAGGGCATTTCCTGGCAGCCAGAGCATTTGGTATTAAAGTAGAAAAATTTTATTTATTTTTTGATGCCTGGGGTTTCAAACTTTTTAGTTTCAAAAAAGGTGATGTTGAATATGGGGTGGGGTGGTTGCCACTTGGCGGTTATGTAAAAATTGCCGGAATGATTGATGAGAGTATGGATACTGAGCAAATGGCTCAACCTGCTCAACCTTGGGAATTCCGTTCTAAACCAGCCTGGCAACGTTTAATTGTAATGCTTGGTGGTATTATCGTAAACGTAATTGTAGGTATTTTTATCTTCTGGATGTTAACCTTCAACATCGGACAAAATTATACCGTTAACAGTAAACTAAACGATGGTATTTCTGTAGGTGCTATTGGTAAAGAAATCGGTTTGAGAAATGGAGATAAAATTTTAGCTATCAATGGCAATAAATTAATCCGTTTTGAAGATGCGATTTCGAGCAAAGTACTGTTTGATGGGGCACAATTAACCATTTTAAGGGAGAATAAAACCCTTTACATCTCTGTTCCAGATACCATTCTAAATAAAATATCGAAAAACGATAAAGAGAATTTTATCTCACCAAGATACACTATGGAGCGTGTAGATAAGGTAAGCGCACCTGATGAAAAAGTGGATAAGCCATCATTTTTTGATAAGTTATTTGGCAGAAAGTTCGAGAAACCATTGTATCCTGCTTATGCTGCCGGTATTAAACCAGGCGATAGTATTTTATCTGTTAATGGAAAACAGATCACTTTTTTTGATCAGTTTAAAGAAGAGGTTTCTACAAATAAGTTAAAACCCGTTACCATTAAGGCATTGCGCAAGGGAAAAGAAGTAACATTCGATCTTAAAGTAAGTAAAGATGGAACAATTGGAATTATTCCTAACTTAAAGATGCCTGAAACTGCACATGTAGATTTTGGTTTTATTGAGTCGTTACCAGTTGGGGCAACCATGGCCTGGAGTACTTTTGTAGATAATGCAAAAGGTATTGGTAAAATGATTACAGGTAAATTAAGTGCGCGTAATATTAGCAGTCCGATTGGTATTGCAAAAGTTTATGGCAGTACTTTCGACTGGGTTAAATTCTGGACTTTAACCGGATTGATTTCGATGGCCCTGGCATTTATGAATTTATTACCTATTCCAGGCTTAGACGGAGGCCATGTAGTGTTTCTCTTAATAGAGATGGTACAACGTAAGCCTGTTAGCGAGAAAGTACTTGAGAAGGCACAGATTGTGGGTTTTGTAATCCTGATCTGTTTAATGGTGTTTGCTTTTGGTAATGATATTCTAAAATCTTTCGGTAAGTAAAACCAAATTTATATCATTGCCGCAGATGCGCAGATTTGACCAGTCAATCTGTACATCTGCGGCTTTTTAATTTAATACACAACATGAGCGAAGCGAAACCAGATATCAATTATTTCGAATTTTACGATTTACCGATTCAGTTTAATCCAGATCAAAATGCGGTAAAAACAAAGTTTTATGCTTTAAGCAAACAGTTTCACCCCGATTTTTATGCCAATGAAAGTGAAGAGAAACAGCAGGAAGTACTCGATCTGTCGACATTGAATAATAAAGCCTACCAGACATTGAGCAACGCTAAAAAACGCTTAAAATATGTGCTCGAATTAAAAGGGATAGTAGAAACAGACGAAGGTTATCAACTGCCACAATCCTTTCTAATGGAAATGATGGATGTAAATGAGGCTTTAATGGACTTGGAGTTTGAGCCAGATACCGAAAAATTACTTCAAGTAAATAATGATGTGAATTTGATTGAAAAACAATTGAATGATGAATTAAGCGAACTGGTTAAAAAATTTGATGAAAACCCATCAGAATCTGATCTAACATTACCTTTGATTAAAGACATTTTTTACAGGCAAAAATACATTAGCAGACTAAGAGAGCGTTTGTCCAAGCAATAATAAATAATAGGAGATGGAAAATGTATGGAATAGGTTCTCTGCACCAAAGTATAACATTCCATTTCGATCGTCATCCTGAATCGATAGCTATCGGATTTATTTCAGGATCTTGCACCGCATTCTTCCGTGGCAAAAAATATGAACACCCGATTGTAAAATCATTTTTTAGTTTTTGTCAGGCAAAAGCTTTGCTCTACTTTAGGAGAAAACAATCAGATCAATGAATAGCTCCCTTTCTATTTTCCGTAAAGTAGCCGTAGCAGAAGGAATATCGTACCTGCTTTTACTATTTGTAGCCATGCCACTAAAATACTTCGCCGGATTACCTTTGTATGTAAAGTATACCGGATGGGCACATGGCCTGTTATTTGTATTATATGCTGCTACCTTAATTTTGGCCTGGCAAGAGCAAAAATGGAAGTTTGGTAAAACTGTTTTGATTTTTTTAGCATCACTTTTACCATTTATGCCCTTTGTGGTTGATCGGAAATTAAAAGACGAAAGGCCAAAATAATTGTTTCTCAATGAGTTAAAATTAATTGAAAATAATTTTGTGATTTAGGCTTTCGTTATCTACATTTGCAACCCCGTCCAATACGAATGCCCGGATGGCGGAATTGGTAGACGCGCTGGTCTCAAACACCTGTGGGAAACCGTGCCGGTTCGACTCCGGCTCCGGGTACAACTGGGCCCAAGCCCAAAACCTTGAAGGGTTGCTCTTTAAAAAGCAACCCTTTTTGTTTGACCTTCAGCATGTTATCGTTGGGTCAATAAAAGCTGTTCCAAACATATCTCACCCTATACCAGATTATCTTTGCCCCTCTTGTTGGGCATCTCAGCAAAAATGTATTAGTACGATAGAAGTGTAGAGTTTTTCTGCCATGAACCATATCTCTCACCGCATATAGGAAAAAGATTATCTGAAGTGTTGTTTACCTATTGCTAAGTCTATGTCAAAAGCAGTGTGTTATGATCAGAACGATATCAAAGTTGAGACGAATCGACAAAATATTGAACAGATAATAAAATCACTATTTCTTTACTTTGACTTCAATTAACCAAATAACAAACCTTACTGCAATTTCTTCAACAGGCAACACCATGCTTTTTGCAGTGTCAAATTTTATTATGAGAAAACAGATATTTATTTCAGACAGCTGATCATCAGTGCCGTATCAAAAATCAACTAACCAGGGAAATTAAAACTAAATTTATATGATGCTCAATAATTACTCATCTGTTCCGAATATATTTCTTGTACTACCGGCCGTATCAGAACTACACTAATGCGCAAGGAATAAAACCGGTGTCATTTACGGTTTACAAACAATTTTCTGAAATCATCGCTGAGTCGGCGCAACATAGCTGTAGCTTTTTACAGCGATGTGGTTGGCATTTAATGTTTTTGTATTCCATTAAATATTGTTTTACCGTAAAAACGTTTTAGTGTTTTTGGGTATCCAGCTTAAAGTTAGCAATCATTTTTACGCAATAAGGGTTGGTTTGGCCGATACCTGCAACCGGCATTACGTTTATAAGGCCGAAAGGGAATTCCTTTGTCCAAAATTTGGGAGTGTTTTTGCTTGCTTCCTGTAGTACCATAACAGCCTGTTAAAAATCCCCGGGTTCTAAAGAATACCATTGGTTTATAACGTACAACCAGTGGGTAACAGTTAAAATCATGTAATCCGGGCCAGAACCGGAAAAAACGTATGTGTATATGAAAACAAACAACGATGTTAAAACCTTGCGCTGGCAGATCCATTGGATATTGCTTGCGCTGATTGCACTTTCTTTAACACAGTGTAAACAGGAAAAATTGCAGCAAGAGGATGGTTACGATCCCTCTAAAGAAGTGATGATCACTGATTTTTACCCCAGACAGGGCGGTGTAGGCAATAACCTGATTATTTATGGCGATAATTTCGGGAATGATATCTCTAAAATAAAAGTAACCATTGGTGGAAAACCAGCCAAAATTATCGGGGTCAAAAACAATAGCCTTTATTGTATTATTCCGGAGGAAGCTTACGATGGCAATATCAAAATAACCATAGTTGACGGCAACAACCAGCAACTTGCAAAGGCAATCTCAAAAGAAGCCTTTTCTTATACACGAAAACTGCTCGTTTCTACATTTTTAGGTAAATATTATCAGGTGGCTTCCAATTTTGAAGAAAAAGAGGGGCCGTTTAATGATTGTGGCGCCTTTAAAGGAGTCACCTGGCTTACACTCGATCCAAAAAATCCAAATCACCTCTATTTTTCAGCAGATATTAACAGTTGCCGTTTGATCGATTTCGAAAAAAATATGTAAGTTATTTCAGAACAGACCTGGACAGGGTATCCATCATCAATTGGAGAATTGATGGCAACCAGGACATGATTGTTTCGCACAACCACTCCAGCGATACCAAAAACGGCAATTACATATTTACCCGTGAATCCAATTTTCTGCAAAAGAAAGCAATTGAAGTTTATGCCCGTGGGGTAAACGGCACTATGGTGCACCCGCAAAACGGGGAACTATATTATTCCAGGTATCGGGCAGGCGATATCCGAAGGTACGATTTTAATACCAGGGAGGATAAACTGGTATTTTCTAACCCTTATAGTGCCGTAGCCGTTTATATGGTGATGCACCCCTCGGGCGATTACGCCTATCTGATTGAATATGAAAAGCATTTTATTATGCGTACCGATTATGATCGTGCTACAAAAACCTTCAAAACACCTTATACCATTTGCGGTGCTGCGGGTAATGCGGGTTATGCCGATGGTATTGGTACCAATGCCAGGTTAAATAGCCCTGTACAAGGCGTTTTTGTTAAAAATCCTGACTATGAAGCTGCGGGAGGAGACCAGTACGATTTCTATTTCTGCGATAAGGCCAACCATGCCATCCGCACCTTAACACCGCAAGGAAGGGTAAGTACCTTTGCCGGGCGTGGCAATAATGGTACAAGCGGTTATGCCGATGGTGATTTACGTACCGAAGCCCGTTTTAATAGTCCACAGGCCATTACCTATGATGAAACCAGGAAGTGTTTTTACGTCGGCGATACTGGCAACTGGCTTATCCGCAAAATAGCTAAAGAAGAATAATTTATAAACACGCAAAATATAATGATGAGATTTATTTTACTTACCTGCCTCATGGTGCTTGGAATTTCCTTTACTATCCGGGCACAGGAGGTGACTGTTAAAGGGACGGTAACTGACGAGAAAAATCTACCCATACCAGGGGTGAGTATATCGGTGAGCAATCTGCCAGGTTTGGGGGCCATCACAGATGGAGAAGGTAAATACAGTATAAAAATGCCCGCCTACCAAACCCTCGTATTTTCTTATGTGGGTTACGAAAAGAAAGAAGTTTTGGTAAAAGAACAGCGCGTAGTTAATGTTACCTTAAAAGAATCGGATGCCAGCGTACTTAATGAGGTGGTGGTCACCGCCACCGGAGCCGAAAAAAGATAGCCATTACTGGTGCAATTACGACGGTAAATGTGGATCAGCTTAAATCCAATCCATCCACCTCCATTGCCGATGCCCTTGCCGGGGTAGTACCGGGTATACAGGCCATGCAAACTTCGGGACGGCCCGGTAGTATTTCAGAATTCTGGGTGCGCAGTATTTCTACTTTTGGTGCCAGTAATGCGGCCTTGGTGCTGATTGATGGTTTCGAACGGGACATGAACGAAATCAATGTGGAAGATATAGAATCCTTTTCCTTACTAAAGGATGCTTCTGCAACCGCTATGTACGGCAGCAGAGGTGCCAACGGAGTAATCCTGATCAAAACCAAAAGGGGTAAAGAAGGAAAGGTAAATATTAACGCCAAGGTGGAAGGGTTTTACAACACACTTACCAAACTGCCGCAGTTTGTAGATGGTTATACCTATGCCTCCATGGCCAATGAGGCAAAAATTGTCCGCAATCAGGAGCCACTTTTCTCCCGTCCCGAGCTTGAAGTACTGCGTCTGGGGCTTGATCCGGATTTGTTCCCCAATGTAGATTGGATGGATGTAGTGCTACGCGATGCGGCAAAAAGCCAACGCAGTATGCTCAACCTGAGCGGAGGTGGAAAAACGGCCCGCTATTATTTATCAGGCAGTTACCAGAACCAACAGGGGATGTATAAGGTTGATGATGCCTTAAAAGATTATAATACCAATGCCAGTTTCAATAAATATACCTATCGTTTAAGCGTGGATATGGATATTACGAAATCTACCCTGTTAACCGTTGGGGTATCGGGCTCCTTGCGTAAACAAAATGATCCTGGGGTAGGCAGTGATGCCATCTGGACCGCCCTGATGGGCTACAATGCCATTACCTCGCCATTAAGGTACTCGGACGGAAAAATCCCTGCAAGTGATGATGGAGACAATAATCCGGATAATGATATGGACCGTTTTAATCCATGGGTGCAGGGCACTATGACGGGTTATAACGAAAGCTGGAGCAACAATATCCAAACCACCTTGAACCTGAATCAGGGCCTCGATTTCATTACCCCGGGACTCCGCTTTGTAGGACGTTTCGGATACGACACCTACAACAACAATTACATTAAACGTTACAAATTTCCAGAATTGTGGAGTGCTAACCGATACCGCAATACCGCAGGTGAACTGATATTTAAGCGCATTAAAGAAGAACAAAAAATGACGCAGTCATCCGGTTCGGATGGTAATAAAAATGAGTTTTTCGAATGGGAAACCCATTATAACCGCAGTATCGCTGCACATAATTTCGGTGCGGTGATCAAATACAGCCAGGCTTCCAAAGTTTTTACCCAGAATATTGGTACCGATCTTAAAAACGGAATTGCCCGACGCAACCAGGGATTGGCTGGACGTGTTAATTATAACTGGAACTCGCGCTACTATCTTGATTTTAATTTCGGCTACACCGGTTCAGAAAATTTCCATAAAGATTACCGCTTTGGGTTTTTTCCGGCCATTTCGGGCGCATGGAATGTGGGCGAAGAACCGCTTGTGAAGAAACTGGGATGGGTAGATATGTTTAAAGTCCGCTATTCGTATGGGAAAACCGGTAACGATAATTTAGGCAATATCAGGTTCCCTTACCTCTACAGTTTAGAACAGACGGCGGCAGGCGGTTATAATTTCGGGGATTTCGATTCTTCAAACCCCTGGACGGGGATCCGTTACTCTTCGGTAGCGTCGCCAAATGTAACCTGGGAAGTGGCCACCAAGCAGGATTTGGGGATCGATTACTCTTTATTCCACGATAAGATCAGCGGTTCGGTAGATTACTTCAAGGAAAGGCGGGACGGCATTTACATGAGCCGGAATTTTCTACCCGGATTTGTAGGCCTCGAGAACAATCCATCAGCCAATGTGGGTGAGGTAAAAGCACATGGCTTTGACGGTAGTTTTACCTTTAAGCAGCAAATCAATAAAGTCGATTTTACCCTGCGGGGCAATGCCACTTATAGCAAGAACGAAATTATTGAACGGGATGAAGAAAATACCATTTATAGCTATAAACTGCAGGAAGGGCACCGGGTAGACCAAGCCAGGGGGCTGATTGATTTGGGCCTGTTTAAAGATTATGATGATATCCGTAACAGTCCGAGGCAAAGTTTTGGCACAGTGATGCCGGGCGATATCAAATACAAAGATATTAACGGAGATGGGGTTATTGATGATAACGACATTGTGGCTATTGGGGCAACAACCCGACCCAATTTTACTTATGGCTTTGGGATGTCCGCAAGCTGGAAGGGCCTTGATATCAATGTGCATTTTCAGGGTGTAGGCAAATCGACATATTTTATAAACGGCTCTTCAGTTTACATGTTCAGTTTAGGACAGAACTGGGGGAATATCTTAACTGATATTGCTAACAGCAATCGCTGGACTTTGGGTGTTAATGAAGATCCCAATGCGGATTATCCACGTTTAACCTATGGCCCGAATGATAATAACTACAGGGCATCAACCTTTTGGCTCAGGGATGGTTCTTATCTGCGTTTAAAAACTTTGGATATCGGTTATTCTTTACCCAAAAGCCTGGTAAACAGGGCACATTTAAACAATGTCCGTTTCTTTTTAATCGGTACTAACCTGCTTACTTTCAGTAAGTTTAAGCTTTGGGATCCGGAGTTAGGAAGCTCAACAGGGAAAGTATACCCGCTTAGCAAAACATTATCAATAGGCGTATCAGTTAATTTATAAGCAATGAAGAATTTGAAAAAAACAGTGGTGGTTTTAGGTATTCTAGGCACAGTTATAATCATCAATGGGTGTAAGAAATTTCTCGATTCCGATTATCTTTTTGATGAAAGGTTAACCACAGAAGAGGTATTTACCAATCCCGATTATGCAAACAGGTGGCTGGCACAAGCCTACTCTTTTTTGGGCAGTAATTATATGCAGGAGGTAAGTAGCAAAAAATCGGTACCCTTTAATTTTGCGGATGATATGTATTATGGTGACGAAAGTGACGGATACAAAAGATGGAAAAACGGACAATACACCGAAAATGGTCTGAACGGTGAGAGCAAAGAAATCTGGAATACTGCTTACAAGGGTATCAGGCAGGCTTCTGTTTTCATCAATAACATTGATATCAATACCAGATTTACTGCAAAAGAAATTGCCGATTTAAAAGGGCAGGCCCGCTTTTTAAGGGCTTATTTTTATTGGATATTGTTGCGTACCTATGGTCCTGTGCCCATTGTACCCAACGAAGGTATAGATTATACCAAAGAATATGATGACATTGCCCAGCCGCGTAATTCCTATGAAGAATGTGCCGTTTACCTTGCTAATGAGCTTGCTGAGGCGGCCAAAGGCTTATCTATCCAACAAGGTATACAACAAGTTGCAAGACCAACCCGGGGTGCGGCTTTGGCGCTGAGGGCAAGGATATTGTTATATGCCGCAAGTCCGCTGGCTAATGGAAAAGCGCCCGCAGAAGTTGCTGCAGCCATGGTAACCAAAGATGGAAAGCCCTTGCTTTCCCGCACCTATGATGAATCGAAATGGGCGAGGGCAGCTGCTGCTGCAAAAGATGTAATAGATTTAGGGCAGTATCGCTTGTATGTGGCCTATAAAAAAGCAACGGGCGATGCCGCTTATCCGGCCACGGTAACACCACCTTTCGACAGTAATTTTTCTAACAGTGCCTGGCCTTCTGGCTGGAGCGATATTGATCCTTTCGAATCTTACCGTGCTTTGTTCAACGGTACGGTACCGGCTTACCAAAATCCGGAACTGATTTTTACCCATGGTCAAAACCAGGGTGGGGAAGGGATTAATGTGCTGGTATTGCATCAGCTGCCCCGGCTGGAAGGTAAAGGTTATAACTCGCACGGTATGACGCAGAAGCAGGTAGACGCCTATTACATGAACAACGGTAGCGATGCACCCGGCATGAACAGCATGTATGCGGGGAGGCAGGGTTACGAAGGCCGTTTCAATTCGGCACCGCGGGCAACAGGTTATGTAAAACAAGAAGAATTGGCCAGTTATCCGGAATTGGGACCCATGGGTTTAGGGGTAAATAAACAGTTCGCACGCCGCGAACCCCGTTTTTATGCTTCGGTTTCTTACAATGGCTCTACCTGGAATTTATTGAATGCTGAAACTGTAAAGGATGAAAAGAGTAATGTGCAGATATTTTATTACCGGGGCGACCCTAATGGCTATAAAAATACCTCTTACTGGCCTCGTACGGGTGTAGGTATCAAAAAATATGTCCACCCGGATGATATTAGCAATGTAGCCGTTACCGCTTACGATCAAACCAGGATGAAACAAAAAGTAGATCCTGCCATTCGCTATGCTGAAGTATTGCTCATTTACGCAGAGGCCTTAAACGAATTAAATGGTTCTTACAATATTCCTTCGTGGGACGGGAGCAGGACGCATGCCATATCACGCAATATTTCAGAGATGAAAAGGGGAATTCAGCCCATCCGCATCCGTGCCGGGCTGGCTGATTATGCGGGTGATGTATATGCTGATCCGAACAGGTTCCGCATTAAATTAAAAAGAGAACGGCAGATTGAGCTTTTTGCAGAAGGACAGCGTTATTTCGATCTGCGCCGTTGGACGGATGCGCCGTCAGAAGAATCGGCTCCGGTTTATGGATATAATGCCTATGCCACCAAAGCACAGGCCGATCTTTTCCATACCGTGGTAGAAACACCTTCTTTGCCTTCCATTTTTACCCTTAAAATGTGGTTCTGGCCCATACATTATGATGAATTAAAACGCAATAAATACCTCACCCAAAACCCTGGCTGGACAAATCCTGAATAAGATTAACATTTACAACAATGAAAAAAATATATATCTACTATTTTTAATAGTCACAACAGCAATATGCTTTGTATCCTGTAATGATGAATGGAAAAAAGAACAGTTTGTCCAGATGGCATCATTTAAATCAAACCCGACAGCGCAGGGCGTAACCTGGTGTTACATCCGTTATAATGCCCAGGGGAAATTACGGTTTAACCTGCCGGTTATCATCAGCGGTTCTACCCCCAATGTTAAAAACCGCACCATCCACATCGGTTTAGATCCTGATACCCTGGCAAAATTAAACCAGGAACAATATGGGCACAGGCAGGAACTGTATTTCAGGCAGCTGGATAAAAAATATTATACGATGCCCCCAAGTATAGAGGCTCCTGCCGGTGTGAGCATGGTTACCATACCGGTTGATTTTTCCCTCGGCGACCTCGACCAGGCAGATAAGTGGGTCTTGCCCTTGCAGATTTTAAGCGATCCGTCTTATGATTACCAGGCGAATCCAAACAAATATTTCCGCCGGACGATGCTGCGCATTACTCCTTTTAACGATTACTCTGGCGAATACGGCGGTACCCTTTACAAGATATTTTTAGAAGGGGATACCGAACCTTTGACTTTAAATACCCACAGAACTTTTGTGGTGGATGATAAAACCATTTTTCTTTATGCGGGGATAAGGGATATCGATTACCTGGACCGCAAGAACTATAAAGTATTTATAAAATTTACCGACGAGAAAATCGACCTTCAGAAGAAGAAACTGGAAATCTGGAGCGATAATGCAGGTAATAATAAATTTAAGGTGGGAACAACACAATCTTATTACACCAGGGATGAGGCTATGGATCCAAAACTTCCTTATTTAAAACATGTTTACACTACCCTTTACCTGTCATACGAGTTTGAAGATTATACCACCGTACCCGGACAAAGACTGAAATATAAAGTTGAAGGTACTTTATCCATGCAGCGCGATATGAACACGCTGATACCGGATGAAGATCAACAGATTCAGTGGTAAATGAATTACTCCCTCTGATGGTCGGTGTCTCATCGACCATCGTTAAAAGTTCGACATCAGGCTTTTTACTCCAATCGATACCTTAATAAGGTAACCTGATTGTCGTCTTCCCACCGACCATCATAAAAATAATATGATAACTATATAAAAATTAATTATTCATCAACTTAAAACTACTAAAATTTCCTGTTTCCGATGGATTTCCCTTTACCACAACGCCTGCCCTATATCCCATTCCCCAAGGCACGTATTTAGCTGCTAGAAAATCTGTACGATAAAAACTAAGCCATTCTGTTCCCTGTTTTTTATAGAAAAATTCGATCTGTTTGCCATCGTCGCTAATCAGCATTTTCAATTGCACTGGAGCGGTCAAACTTTCTGTTGATGTTTTATGAACCCTGTATGTGTCTTCAAAATTATCAAAAACAGTTAAACCATTTTTCGAAGCCGTAATCCCTATGCCGCCAAGCTCGCCAGGCCACTTACTTTTAAAAATCGCTCCTCCCAAACAAATGCCTGTTTTAGCTGGGCCAGGATTTACTTCTGCACTAATGCTAAAGTTTACGGATTTAATGTACTGACCTAAAAAGGTGCCAAGCGCATGGTTTTCGTCAGATGCGGCCAATTTTAAGCCTTTATCAAAAAACATCGGCGGTCTTTGCGATTTAGATGGCCACTGCCAGGCAAGATCCAGTTTTTGATCCTGCTCAAAATTATCGGTGAAATTAAGATCGGCTTTTGGCCGGTTGGGAAGGGTTGCATTATGCAATACAGGCCAGCCATCAGCGCCAACCATCAACTCCTCTATAATGCCTTCACGACCTACAAAAACATCGTATTTTTTGTTAAAAGCATGGTAAAGCATAAACATTCTGTCCTCCGCAGTTTTTACCACCGTGCCATGGCCCGGGCAGTTCCATTTATCATTGCTCACCATAATCGGATTGTTGCTATATTTTTCCCATACGCCACTATTCAGGTCTTTCGTCCTCGCAATTCCGGTTTTATAATTGCACTTGGCATCGCAGCAACCACCAACTGAATAGAGACTGTAGACATATTCTCCCAAAGTAAAGAAACAGGCCCCTTCTACAAGTCCCGTTTCCCATGGCTGACTATTGGTAAATACCTTGCTTTTTTGCCCGAGCAATTTCGTACGGCTGTCGTTAATTTCCTGTTTCCAGATCCAGCTTTCTTTGCCACAGCCATTGCCGTCGTTTTTCCAGAACGCATAAATTTTACCATTTTGCTGTAACTCAAATGCATCTATGGCACCACATTCATCTTCGATAATTACCGGGCCATTGTCGGTAAATTTACCATTTTCAATTTTATCAGCATCAATCCAGGCCGTACCGCACTGTAAACCAGGATTACCTTTTGTCGCCCGGTTATGGGCTGTATAATAAGCATAAATCCGGTTTTGCTTTTGATCGTAAACCAGTTCCGATGCCCAAAAGTTATTCTCGCCCCACTGGTTTTTCATATCCTTAAATCCATCCGGGAAAACATGATTGATCAGCTTCCAGTTTTTAAGGTCTGTTGATTTATAAATGGTGAAATAAGGAGCCCATTCGTTTGTGGTAGAAGTGGCATAATAAACCTTTCCAACCCTGATGATAGAAGGATCCGGATTATCGCCCGGTAGGGCTGGGTTTACCAATAAAGGGGCAATATCCTCTGTATTTGAATTTACAGACTGCGTTTTTTTAACCCACAGGAATAGAGGCACAAGCTGATCAGCAATGCAAATAAGCAAATTGCTATGGGTTGTTTTGGTGCTGTCAGAGGCTTTTGTGCGACTGACTTTTTTTGATTTTTTATAAGCTGAACGCCATTTAAAAATTGGTTAAAAAAAGTAGATAATCGAAAATTAATCATGTATTTCAAGGTGTAAATTGTCTTTTTGCCGTCTGGTTATTTGTCCGAAAATAAACAATTATATACAGAGAGGAAGGGCTGTTGATGCCGGATGGCCAGGCTTAAATGCATCGTTTATGACTGCTTACAACGGCTCAATCTGTTCCTTTTTAGCTTCTATTCTGTTGGTTTTGTCTGTTGTAATTTGTTGATTTTTAGTGTGTTGTTTTTACGTTTTTAGATCTTATTATATTTTTTGGTAACTGTTTTTCAGATAGGAGATTCTGCGTCTTTTCTGCTTTTTGAGCAGGTAAAATGAGACAAATCAACAATAAATTGAACATATTTTACAAGGTTCATTGGCTTACTTTGGCATATCAACCAATTATAAACTTGTTAAGCACATCAAATGCAAATGTTGGAGATATTTATGAAACCAGATTCCCTCTATCCGGCTTAAACACCTGGTACCACCTGAAAACTACATTTTTTAAACACATAACAATTACTATAAATTAAATTCAATGAAAAACTACAGGTTATTTTATATGCTATTATTGAGCATTTTTGCCGTAAACCTAACTTATGCTCAAAATACACTTAGCAAAATCGAGAAAAAAGACGGATTTAAGATGCTATGGAATGGTAAGGATGCCACTGGATGGCGCGCGATATTCAAAGAGCAGTTTCCTGCCAAAGGCTGGGAAATGAAAGATGGGGTGCTAACGGTACTGGCCTCAAACGGACAGGAGCAGGGCTCTGGTGGCGATATTGTAACCCGGGATGAATTTTCGGCCTTTATTTTAAAGTTCGATTTTAAACTTAGTCCAGGTGCCAACAGCGGCATAAAATACTTTGTAACCGAAGAAGAAAAACCAACCTATCGGGCATTGGTCTCGAGTTTCAGGTATTGGATGATGAAAAGCATCCGGATGCTAAACTGGGCAAAAACGGTAACCGCAAACTGGCCTCTTTGTACGATCTCATTCCATCCAACAAACCCGCTTCGGTAATTAAACCAATTGGCGAATGGAACAGTGGCGAAGTGCGTGTTTATCCCAACAATCACGTAGAGCACTGGTTGAACGGCGTAAAGGTAGTAGAATATGAGCGTGGATCGGATGATTTCAGAAAATTAGTAGCCGGAAGTAAATATAAAACATGGAAAAACTTCGGGGAGGCTAAAAAAGGACATATTCTGATACAGGATCATGGTAACAATGTTTCGTACCGGAACCTTAAAATAAAAACACTTAAATAACTGGCACGATGGAAGAATCGAGAAGAGACTTTATAAAAAAGGCGGCAATTGCTGCGGCTGGCACCTATGTAGGCAGTTTTGGAATGTCGGCAAAAAGTTATGCGAATATTATTGGTGCCAACGATCGGGTAAGGGTTGGCATAGTGGGCTTTTCAGACCGTTTTAAGGATACACTTTTCCCATGCTTTTTGAACCACAATAAAGAACTGAATTTTGATGTTGTTGCACTTTCCGACCTTTGGAATTACCGCCGTACTTTAGGTGCTGAACATATTAAAAACAAAATTGGCCATGGCATTACCTCCTGTAAAAACAATGATGAACTTTATGCCCTGAAAGATCTTGATGCGGTAATCATCAGTACGCCCGATTTTGCACATGCATCTCACGCCATCGAAGCGGTTAAAAATAAAAAGGATGTATATTGCGAAAAACCTTTCGCCGAAACCATGGAAGATGCCCGTGCTGCTTTAAAAGCGGTAAGGTCTTCTAAACAGATTCTGCAGATCGGCTCACAGCGCCGCAGTGGACAGAATTATAAAGCAGCTGCCGATTTCATTAAAGAGGGTAAATTTGGCGATATTACCATGGTGGAGTTAAGCTGGAATGTAAACCAGCCGGGCCGCTGGCGCCGTCCTGATCTGGTCACCAGACTGAAACAAGAAGATACCGATTGGAAACGTTTTTTGCTGAACCGCCCGTATGAAGCCTTTGATCCGAGGATTTATCTGGAGTACCGTCTTTTCTGGCCCTATTCTTCGGGTATGCCCGGGCAATGGATGAGCCACCAGATTGATACCGTGCATTGGTTTACCGGTTTATCACACCCCAGAAGCGTAACCGCAAATGGTGGTATTTATCAATGGAAAGATGGTCGCCGGAACTGGGATACCACCACTGCTGTTTTTGATTATGGGCCATTTGACGACCTTACGAAAGGTTTTCAGGTAGTCTTTACCTCCAGAATGCACAATGGAGATGAAAAGCCTGCGGAGATTTATTATTCGAACGGCGGGGAACTGAACCTGATTACCAACACCATATCACCACATGGCGGGTTAACTGAGAGGGCAGCAGCGGCCATGAAAATGAAACCGAATCTTTTGCCCGAAATTAAACTTGCAGCGCCGTCGGCCGCGGCGGCATCGGCCAATACGGGAGCCGATGTATTAAGCTCTAACCATATGCGCAACTGGCTGGAATGTATCCGCAGTAGAAAAGAGCCTAATGCCCCTGTAGAAGCGGGTTATCAGCATTCTATTGCAAACATTATGACCAATGCTGCAGTGCGAACCGGTGGAAAAGCAACCTTTGATGCCACCCGCCAGGAAGTAATGGTAGAAGGAAAAGTATTTAAATATTAACAGCCTCAAACAACAAAGTGCCTGGTCTGTGGGAACACAGACCAGGTTTTATTTTTCACACATAAGGTACTAAGGGGCATATAGCTTATATGTTCTTTTATTTCTTAAATTGGGTGAGATGGTGTACAAAAGTTTGTGTCCTCAAAACTTTTGCTTAAGAAAGTATTTTTGGTTTATGACCACCTGAGTCAAGTAAACTCACCTGAGTGCCAAGGTCTGTGCCCTCAAAGATCTTTCGCATAAAGCTTTATGTTTTGTGGTCACTCCGCTACCTGATTTAAGCCGCCGGTTTCCTTACTCAGCGAATTCATGTATTCCTGCGGCGACACTTTAAAATACCTCAAGAAATTTTTATTAAAAAGGCTCTGTGAGCTGTAACCCACCATTTTTGCAATCTCAAAAAAGTAAACTCATTTTGGGCAATCAGCCTGGTTGCTTTTTTAAGTCGTGTCACGTCAATAAGTTCTTTCGGCGATAGGGCAGAAATGGCTTTTATCTTGCGGTAAAGGGTAGGTCGGCTCATGTGCATGTGCTCGGCCAGCTGGTCGATATCCAGGTAAGGGTCCTGAATGTTTTTACGGACATATTCATCCAGCCTTTTTAAAAAAGCTTCTTCAATTTTAGAATTGGCCACCACGCGTACATCCTCGAATGGCGAACTTGCAAAATGGGCCTTTATTTTTAAGCGGTTCTGAAGCAGGTTAGTCACCTGAACACGTAATAACTGTGGGGAAAATGGTTTTTTAATGTACAGATCTGCACCCACTTCCAGGCCTTCAATGTGTGCCTTGTAAGTGTTTTTGGATGTTAATAAGATAATGGGGATGTGGCAATATTCTACGTTCGATTTGATGAGCCTGCAAAGCTCAAAACCATCAATGCCGGGCATCATAATATCCGAAATAATCAGGTCTACGATTTCATTGTCTAAAATTTCCTGGGCAACTTCACCATTAATTGCCAAATGCAATTTATAGGTGTTTCCGAATACCTGCGTTAAAAACTCCAGGATATCTTCATTGTCGTCAATAACTAAAATGCTCTCCATCATATTTTATTTTATCTTTTTCCAACTACTCAGTTTGAATTCAAATTTTTGGTGTATTGGTAAAATCAACTCAAAAATTACTTTATCCACACTTCCCTCCAGTAAGCTCAATGAGCCATTATGCAGTTCAGCTAACGATTTTGCCAGCGAAAGCCCGATGCCTGTACCTGGTTTATCTTTGCCATATAGCCTGAAAAATGGTTCGAAAATTTGCGAACGGTACTGCTGGGGGATTCCTTTTCCATCATTGGTGAAAGTAATGATAAACCGGCCTTCCGTTTCTTCAGCACTGCCGAGGCGCACAGTTACCTTGCTTGTTCCGTATTTTATGGCATTGGAAATTAAATTGTTGAAGATCTTGATCAATGCTTCCCGATCGGCAAATGCAATGATATGCGTCCCGGGCAGCTCAAGATCAAGTAAGATGTTACTTTTTAGGGCTTCCTGTTCAAAGGCATTCACCTGTTCTTTTAAAAGGTTGTTGATATTGGTATTTACAAAATTTAAGCCGAACTGGTGCATTTCGGTCTTGCGGAAATCGAGCAGCTGATTGGTCAGTTTGGCCAGGCGGTTCGCATTTTTTTCGACCATTAGTAGACTGCTTTTAAGCGGCTGTTCTTCTGCGTCTTCCAGCATCATTTCAACAGGTCCTAAAATGAGCGTCAGCGGAGTCTGTATCTCGTGGGCGATATTGGTAAAAAATTCAATTTTAGCCTGGTAAATTTCTTTTTCCTTTTCGTGTTCGAACAACTGAAGCTTATTGAGATTTTTGCGCTCATTATAACGGTGATAATAGCGGATAGCGAGAAATAATACTATCGTAATCATCAAGAGGTAACAGACGTAAGCTGTAATACTTTTCCAAAAAGGTGGAAGGATTTTAATAAATAGCCTTCGCTCTTTACCACTCCAGCTTTCTACATTGCTTTTTGCCCTCACCAGAAAAGTGTAATTACCGGGCGATAAGTCCGTAAAATAGGCTTTTCTATTATTGTTAAGATAGGTGGTAGCCTGATCTACACCTTTCATCACATATTCGTACCTGGTTACTTCAGGAGAAGAATAATTGAGCGCCGCAAATTCGATACTGAAATTATTCTGATTATGAGCAAGTACAATGGTATCGGTATAGGAAATGGATTTGATCAGCGAACTGTTTTCTGTATTGGGAAGAACTTCCTTATTGTTGATCTGGAAACCGGTGATAAAGGTGGGCGGTGCTTTATCTTTCCGCTCAAAATCTTTTGGATCAAAAGAAATCATTCCCCTTACCGATCCAAAATACATTCTGCCGTTTGGTGCTTTATAGGCCGAACTGAAGTTAAACTGATCGGTAATCAATCCATTTGATTTGGTATAGATTTTAAACTTTTCGGTCTGCATGTCAAAACAAATCAAACCTTTAAGCGAGCTTATCCATAAATGTTTTGAATTGTCCTCCAGCGCACGGAAGAGGATATTGGTGGGCAATCCGTTTTCGGTCGTAAATTTTTTTAGTACTTTCCTGTCCGGACTTAACCTGATCAGGCCACCGCCTTCAGTGGTAAACCACATCGCATTGTCACTGTCTTCCATAATACCACATACCGGAAACTCATGGACACTCTTGTTGTTGAGTTTGTCGCCAAAGGTGATGTTGCCATGTCTTCCGGTTTTTGGGTGGTAATAAAATGCCCCGCGTGAAACGCTGCCTGTCCAGATATTACCGAACCTATCTTCCCAGATATCATAAACATACGAGTTGACGGGAATTTCTTTAATCCGTTTAAACGTTCTTTTCTTTTGATTAAAAACAAACAGACCCGATCCCATATTATAGCCCGATCCCACATAAATGGTACTGTCTTTGGCAAGGTGGATAGAAAGCACAAAGTCGCTGGTCTCTTCATATTCTTCGCCAATGGTTTTAAAACGGTCTACCACTTTACCTTTGTTGATATCCATAATTTCCAGACCATGCAGAAATGGCCCTACCAGTAGTTGATTGTCCAATGCAAGCAACCCATGAATATTGGGGTAGGATACATTCCCGGCTTTGCCATTGGCTGTATAATTGGTGAAAAGCCCGGTTTTAGGGTTGAATTTATTTACACCAGCATCTTCGGTACCGATCCATAAATTGCCTTTATTATCAGGACAGATTTCTCTTACCGCATTTCCAGAAATGGAGTTGGTGCCTATTAGCGGATAATATTTTTCGAACCGGGCATTATTTTTAGAGAAATAACTCAGTCCGCCAAAATAAGTGCCGGCCCACATGCCGCCTTCATTATCCTTACAAACCGTATAAACGGCATTATCTGGAATCGAATAAGGATCGCCAGGCCGTTTACGCAAGTTGATTTTGGCATTGGTGGCCAAATTGTAAATATAAATACCAGATTCTGTGGCAATCCAATACTCATGGTTTTCGCCCGCAGTAATGTCTCGTACATAAATATCCGTATTGTCGCTGTTTTTAAGGATCAGTGGTTTGATCAGACCAGTTTTGGTATTGTAACTTTTCAAACCCCGTTTAAAGCATCCCACCAGTATATTATCGTTTCCCGTTGGAAATATTTTACTGATCGACCGTAGGTTTGCAGGGACATTTTTACCGATTATTTTTACACTTGTTTTAGATCCCTCCTCTGGGTTGTAGGTAACGAGCTCTCCATCATCATTCCCTATTAAAATATTCCTGTGCTCATCAATGGCAATACAAGCCGCACTAATTTTTAGGTCTATTACCTTATTGTCTCGTTGTACGTATTTAAAAAGCGCCCTGTTCGCTAAAAAGAACAGGTTGTTTTCATGATCTACCAGAATAGAATTGATGTATTTTTTGAGGTTGGGGCCTAGGGGCGTAAATACCTCTTTAACGGGGTCATATTTAAAAATACCGCGACCTGTACCCACCCACAACATGCCCTTTTTATCTTCGGCAAGGCTAACAATAATGTTATTACCGATGTTGCCGAACCTGCTTTTTTCGTCTTTAAAGGTTTTAAAAGTATAACCATCGAAACGGTTTAAACCGCCCCGGGTGCCCACCCAGATCATGCCTTTTTTATCCTGTATAACCGTATTTACCGAATTATGTGCCAAACCATCATCGGCTTGGTACTGCTTAAAATAATGGGATTGCCCTTCGCAGGTATAAACTGCAAAAAAATGGCTCAGTAACAGAAAAAATAATACAAAACGCATATTCAAGTTCATATCAAATATATATAAATCGCATTGTTGTGTAATCTATGTTTTGGTACCTTTTAGTCGGGTTATAAAATGATGGTTTTTTAATTGCTGATTATCAATGTTTTGTGTGATTTTGAAGTAGTGGTTTGAGACATATCGACAAAAAGATGAACAAATTTTACAAACATCATTCCTTTACTTTGATCTGAAGTTAACCAAATTAATAACCCTGCTGCAAATTCTTCTATCGGCCTTACCACGCCTTTGCAGTTTTAGTATTTTTATATGAGAAACAAATTATTGATTTATCTGGCAACTGCTTTGGTAGTTTTAACAGGTTCCTGTCAAAAGGCACCATCAACCGAAAGTATCGAGGTAGATAAGATTGGAAAACTGGCCGCTTTAAATGTAATTGCTGCAGCGCCTCCCTTAGGCACCTTGATAGATGGTGCAATATACCGGATCCGGGGGATTTCGTCTTTACCCAATGGTCCGGTGGTGGAAGTTACAGGTAACTCCACTGCAGAAAATGCAACTATACAGCAATGGTCGTGGTTCCCTAACAATGGCCAAAAATGGAAGCTAATAAAAACCGATGCCACATACTATAAACTGATCAATATTACCAGCAATAAATGCCTTAAATCGCCATCAGCTACATCGGGTGATATTTTGCAACAGGGTACCGATGATGGCAGCGACGCGCAACAATGGGCTATCGATTATACGGGCAGCAACAATGTATACACCCTTACCAACAAGGCTACCGGGATGAAAATGTCCGTTGACCCTGAAAGCAGTAGCCCTGGCGCTAAAATCAGGCAGAAAACTACGCTAACAGGTACGCAGGGGATGTTTAATTTTTATGATACCAATTTCCAGAATCCCCTTATTAATGCCAGCAGGGCCGATCCCTATGTTGCGCAAAAAGATGGCTATTATTATTTTATGTATACCCGCGGGAGTAATATCGGGCTGAGAAAAACGAAATCGATGTCTCTGCTTTCTACAGCAATAGAAACAGTGGTATGGACACCGCCTGCAGGTGCTGCTTATTCTTCTAATATCTGGGCGCCCGAATTACATTTCCTTTCTGGTAAATGGTACCTTTACTTTGCCGCAAATGATGGGGGCGATGTAACCCACCGCATGTTTGTGCTTGAAAACCCGAATGCAGATCCTACCACCGGTACATGGACGTTTAAAGGGAAAATCAGCGATCCCAGCGATCAATGGGCCATTGATGGGTCGGTATTGACCATAGGCACCACAAACTATTTTATCTGGTCTGGATGGGAGAACGTGGCTACCAAATACAAACAGTACATCTACATCGCTCAAATGTCTAACCCATGGACAATAAGCAGCGACAGGGTAAAAATATCATCACCCACCAACAGTTGGGAAAAATATGAACCAAGCGGCTCTCTGGGGGCGGGTGTTAACGAAGGACCGATTATGCTCAGAAAAGATGCCAGCAGTCCGGTCTTTATTATTTATTCTGCCAGTCGCTATAGCAGCGATAATTATTGTTTGGCTCAGATACAGTTAAAAGACGGTGGTGACCCCATGGTGCCCGGCGACTGGATCAATAAAAAGCAGGTGTTTGTTAAAAGTGATGCCAATGGGGTGTATGGCCCCGGCCACAATGGGTTTTTTACCAGTAGTTATACCGATGCGAATGGAGTATTCCATAGCGAAAACTGGTTTATTTACCATGCCCGTAGCGTAGCCAATACCGCCAATGGATCGAGAACGCCGAGGATGCAAAAGCTGAGCTGGAATGCGGATGGCTCGCCTAATTTTGGAATTGCCGTTGCAACAGGGCTTAATATTCCCGTGCCTGTAGGCGAATGATGGGATTGCAGCCGTTTACAATTGCTTAACGTGTTAAGCCATTCATTTCAATTTGAGATAAAACGACAAAGGAATGAACAGTATTTGTAAACCGCATTTTTTTACTTTGATACCAGGAAACCAAATATAAAATCCTGCATTACCGCTTTGCAAATTCTGCTTAGCCAATCATGCCGATTTACGATAAGGTTTCGCGCATCCAATAATTTAACCAAATATGAAATATAGAATTCTACTCAAAAGAATTATAACCTTAACTTTTTTGCAGGTCGTGATATTGGTCATTTCCATAACAGCGCGCGCCGGCAATAATGGTAATGCAACTATGGTGATGAATAAAAAACCTCGATTTACAAGCATTAACCAGGCTGACATTAGCATAACCGGTAAAGTAACGGATGAAAAAACAAAATCTCCTATACCCGGGGTTTCGGTTAAGGTTAAAAATGGTACCACCACTGCTGTAACCGACGAAAATGGTGTGTACAAAATTAGTGTACCTAATGAGCAAACGGTTCTTTTGTTTTCTTATATCGGTTACGATGTACAGGAAGTAGCGGTAGGCAATCTAAAAAACGTTAATGTAATTTTAAAATCTTCCCAGGCCAATCTCGATGAGGTGGTGGTGGTAGGCTACGGAACACAGAAAAAAGCCGATGTAACAGGTTCTGTGGTGAGGGCAAATCTCGATGATTTTAGAAATTCACCCACCACCAACGTGGCCAATCTTTTACAGGGAACGGTTCCGGGTTTAAATGTGGGGCAAGTTAACCGCGCCGGCGCAACGCCAGGAATTAGTATCAGGGGGCAAAATACGCTGGGTGGGAACCAAAACGTACTGATTATTTTGGATGGAGTGCAATACAATGGCTCGTTAACTTCAATTAATCCGGATGATATTGCCTCGATAGATGTGCTGAAAGATGCAAGTGCTACGGCCGTGTATGGGGCGCAGGCGGCAAATGGTGTTATTCTCATTACCAGTAGAAAAGGTGCCATTGGTAGAACCAGAATCTCTTTTTCTTCTCAGTATGCTACTCAAAAACCAAATATCGATTTAAAACCAATGGCCAGAGATGAATATTTGGATCATATTAAATATTTATACTATGATCAGGCTTTTTTAGCGACTGATTTTACACAACCAAATCCGGCATTCGATCTGGTGAGCAAAGTTGATGCATCGATGAAAGATGCGCAGGGAAAACTGCTGCCAAATGATTTTAGCTGGTATGATGAAGCGACTAAAACCGGAGCAATTACAGATAACCAGCTTAGCGTTTCGGGCGGAACCGATAAGATCAATTACCTGTTATCCGGCAGCTTAACCAGAAACTCAGGATTTATCAAAAATGATGTTTTTAAAAGAAAAACCATCAGGGCAAACATCGAAACGAAAGCTACAGATTGGCTTACCATTGGCCTGCAATCGTTCGGGACTTTTGTGAATGAGGACGGGGTAGAGCCAAATTTCGTTGATATCAATTTAATGTCTCCGTTAATCCTTCCCTGGGATAATAATGGAAACCTGAAAATCAATCCATTTAATACGAATGTAACCAATCCGCTGTTAAACTATCAGGCTGATGATTACGACCGTCACAACTATTTCTTTGCCAATGTTTACGGTAATTTACAGCTGCCTGTTAAAGGCTTGAGCTATAAAATAAGTTTCGGTAACAATTACCGTCTCGATTTTAAAAACATTTCTAATATGTATGATGCTAACCTTACCGGGCAGGCTTCAAAAGAAAATACCACTTATTACGATTATACGTTTGATAACCTTTTAACCTATAATAAAGTTATAGGCAAGCACAGCTTTACCGGAACTTTACTTTATGGCGCCATAGAGCGAGATAATAGCTATACCCGGGCTTACTCAACAGGTTTCTCGAGATTAACGCTTGGTTATAACAACCTGCAACAGGGCACTAACCGCTTTGCGATATCCAATGCATGGAAAGAGACTCTGAATTACCAGATGTTCCGCTTAAATTATAATTTCGACAGTAAGTACCTGTTCACCGGTACCATTAGGAGAGATGGGTTTTCTGGTTTTGCAGAAAACAATAAATATGGTATTTTTCCTTCGGTATCAGCTGGTTGGGATATTTCTAAAGAATCATTTTTTAAGGTTAACTGGGTTGATAACCTAAAACTGAGGGTAGGATATGGTGTGGCCGGGAACCAAACTTCCCGTTACTCATCACTGGCCGCTGTTGGTTTAGGGGCTTCGTATGTTTTTGGCGATGGCGGTTCAACCCAACTGGGGCAGCAGGTTAATTCATTGCCTAATCCTGACTTAAGATGGGAACGTACCACCGGTGCTAACCTCGGTCTCGAATTTAGTATACTGAAAAACAGGCTATCAGGCGTAGTGGAGTATTACAATACGAAAACTACCGACCTGCTTTATTCTGTCAATATTCCGGTAATAACAGGTTTTAATAATATCCTAACCAATATCGGACAGCTGAATAACAAGGGGATCGAACTTTCTTTAAATTCAAAAAACATCAATAGTGGTGGCTTTCAATGGAATTCTACATTCAGTTTTTCCCATAATAACAATAAAATAGTTAAGCTTTTGGGAGATCTTAATGGCGATGGTGTAGAAGACGACCTCCCACAAAGCGGACTTTTTATCGGGCAGCCGACTGCGGTAATTTATGACTATCAGGTGAACGGGATTTACCAGATCGGTGAAAAGATACCCACAGGCTATTCGCCGGGCACATACCGCATTGTCGATCAGAATGGCGATGGAGTAATCAATGCCAGTGACAGGGCCATTTTGGGATCATCTGCACCTGCATACCGGTTGAGCCTGTTAAACAACTTTCAGTATAAGAACTTTACTTTGAGCATCTTCTTAAATGCTGTCCAGGGAGGAGATAAATCTTATCTCGCCGGAAATACGCCAAGGCTCATCAGAGATGATAACTCTGTCAGGAATAATTACCTGAGTGGGATAGATTTTTGGTCCCCGGATAATCCAAATGGTAAATATCCGCGGTCATTTGTATCAGCTACGTTAAATCCGCCACTTTTCCAGAACCGCAGTTTCGTGCGTTTGCAGGATGTATCGCTCTCTTATAAATTCAGCGGAAAACTGATCGAAAAGATGAACCTTCAGAACCTGAATGTGTTTGTAAGCGGACGTAACCTGGCCACCTGGACCAATTGGGAAGGCTGGGACCCGGAGACCAATCAGGGCCTCACTAATGATGGAAGACCTGTATTTAAAGGATATGCTGTGGGCTTAAATGTTACATTTTAAATTAAACCGATGAAAAAAATTACCTTCATTATAGTGGCTATTGCCATTTCGTTTATCTCCTGTAAAAAGGATTTTCTGAACGAAAAACCACTTGATTTCTTAATCACAGATAATGCTTATACCACCGCAAAGGATTACGAAGCGGCCTTGAATAACCAATATAACCGGGTAAGAAGCGAATTTTATAACAGTGGAGAACAACGTCCTTTCGATTATGTGTTTGGCTGCGATCTGGTTTTTGATGGTCAGCCAGCCACTACAAGGCATACCAATATGGTTGCTGCATATTCTCCCTTAAGTACAGAAATTCCGTTAATTCACTGGACTTCATTATACAAAATAGTAGCAGAATCGAACACCATTATCGATCGTATTCCGGGCTCGTCACTAACTCCTCCCGAAAAGATATTAATGGAAGCCAGGGCGAAATTTTTCAGAGGCCTGGCCTACCGTACACTGGCCTATTTATATGGTGGTGTACCCCTGAATATCACAGAGGCTGTTAATCCTAAAACAGATTATACAAGGGCGACCAAAATAGCTGTGCTTCAGCAGGCCATCAGCGACCTGAAATTTGCAGCAACGAATCTTCCGGCCATTAACATGGTTCAGGATGGAGAAGTAAATAACCTGGCTGCCTACCATCTTTTATCGGAAGTTTACCTGGCGGCGGGGCAGTTTCAAAATGCGGCAGATGCTGCCTCTACTGTAATCAGTAACCCCAATGTTGGCCTGATGACCACCAGGTTTGGGGTGAAATCAACAGATGTTACCAAAAATGTATATTGGGATCTTTTTCAAAGAGGTAACCAGAACAGAAAAAACGGTACCAACAGGGAAGCTCTGTGGGTAATCCAGTTCGAAACAGATGTACCGGGCGGTGGCGCCGTTTCTACAGGTATTGGTGGTTCTTATCAGATGGAAAGGCATTTTGCACCACAATTTCTCACTTTCAGGCTTGCTGGCAGCAGTGTTCAACCGTTTTTATACCCTATAAGCGATTATACCGGTGGCAGGGGAATCGGTTGGGCAATACCCACCAAATATTTTTCGGACGTCATCTGGCAGAGTGATTTTAATAACGACCTTAGAAATGCACCCTTTAATTTTGTACGCGAATTTAAAGTAACCAATCCTGCACATCCACGCTTCGGTCAAACCATATCTACCATCAATCCACCGGCGGGTATAACCGTGCCAAGAAGAGATTTCTATGCTTTTCAATCAAAAGTAACTACTCCAGGCGACCATCCTGATGGCATGTTCCAGGATAAATCGCAGCTGCTGCTTAAAGCAAGTGCAGGCGGAACTTATGCTGATCAGTATATGTTTCGGTTGGCAGAAACTTATTTGCTAAGGGCCGAAGCCTATTTGGGTTTAATGCAGCCCGATAAAGCTGCAGCCGATATTAATGTGGTACGCAGCAGGTCTAATGCATCTCCAGTGCTGCCGGCCAATGTAAACATTGATTACATTTTAGACGAGCGGATGCGAGAGTTGGGGTCGGAAGAAAAAAGACGGATTACCCTGATGAGGCTCGGCCTGGTTTACGATCGTGTAAAAAAATGTAATCCCTATTACAACGATGTGTTAACTACTTACAACCTGTGGCCCATTCCTGCTTCCGAAATTGAGCGTAACAATGGTGCAAGATTGGAACAGAATCCTGGCTATTAATCATTGCAAGCTCATTTCAGAAAAATGCCATTAAGGAGAATAATACGGGAATATGATCGGTAAAGTGCTAGAAAAAGTAGAAGTTCTGATTGATCTTGCGGGCTACGGAATTCTCGGTAGCCAATAGTCTGCAGCATCAGGCCACACTAAATGTGGTATCTGATTATTTTTTAAAGAAAAAATTGTTCCTGTGAAAGAACTTTAACCAAATTATAAATCAATATGTGTAGAAAATTAATTGCCTTATTTTTATTCTTAATTCCCTGTCAGTTTCTGTTTGCCCAGAAAAATATGCTTAAAGATTTTCCGGAAGGATTTGGTCCAAAGGAAGTTGGAAAACGTTTAGCTTATCGCATTCTCGATAGAAAACACATGCTCCATGCCGGCAAATGGATCAGCTATCCTGAAACCTTTAATTGGACAGGAGCGCTTCGGTATGCTAAATTAACAAAAGATAAAAAGCTCTTATCGCTTTTGGAAGAAAGGTTTGAGAAACTCACTTCGCAGGAAAAACAGCTCTTGCCGATCATGAACCATGTTGATTTGAATATGTTTGGCAGCCTGCCCCTTGAACTTTATCAGATTACTAAAAACAAGCATTATTTTGACCTGGGTATTCCCTATGCAGATACCCAATGGGACGTTCCGCAAAATGCTGATAAAAAGCAAAAAGAATGGGCCAATAAAGGATTTTCGTGGCAAACCCGTTTATGGATTGATGATATGTATATGATCACCATTGTGCAGGCGCAGGCCTATAAAGCAACCGGAAACCCGAAATATATAGAACGTGCTGCAAGTGAAATGGTGCTTTACCTTGATGAACTGCAAAGGCCGAACGGCCTGTTCTACCATGCGCCAGATGTACCGTTTTACTGGGGGCGTGGTAATGGCTGGATGGCTGCGGGCATGACGGAACTGTTGCGCCTGCTGCCCAAAGATAACAAGGATCGACCGCGTATCCTTAAGGGTTATGAAACGATGATGAAAAGTTTGAAGGATTTTCAGCGGCCCAGCGGCATGTGGAACCAGTTAATCGATGAGCCTGATTGTTGGGCCGAGACATCCGGATCAGCCATGTTTACGTACGCGCTGATCAGCGGGGTGAAACAGGGATGGCTGGATCAGCATGAATATGCACCGGTTGCCCGTAAAGCCTGGTTGGCATTGGTACCTTATATTAACGAAAAAGGCGATGTCGCAGAAGTGTGTGTCGGGACAAACAAGAAAAATGATAAACAGTATTATTATGACCGTCCAAGGAGTGTAGGCGATTCGCATGGGCAATCTCCATATTTATGGTGCACTTTCGCCCTTCTGGAAAAATAACGTTTTTGTGTGCCGTATTTGGTATTGCACCGGCTACTCTCATACAGCCGGTAGGCGCACACTACTGATAACCCTGGGGAATTGTTGTCCCCAGGTTATCTACATCGTTTCTCCCCTCAGGAGTTAATCTGCTGTTTTATTGAGTTTTCTGCCAGCAAATGGGAGTAAAATAAGAACTTAGGTTTTGTCTATTCCGGATAGCAGCATATTTTTGGTAAAAGGAAAAGGTTAATTGTCTTCTCCTGCATTGGGCTCATCTTCCGGCATGAACGCTTCGATCTTAACAGGTTGTTTATCACGCTTTAACCTATCACTGTGTTGCAGGCATTTTAAATAATTGCAGGAAGGCAGCTGCTATTGGCTTGGCAATGCAAGAAAACTAACTTTTTCTCACAAAATAGGGACACAGGCAGTTTAAAAATTTTTATTTCCACCCGGAGAATTAAAGGAAGAGTTTGAAAATAAATATGTTCTAAAACCTGATTGCAAATTATTGAGGTAGAAAAAATACCTGGCGCTTGCAGAAATTATAAAGAATTTCGTTTTAGTGTCTTATTAAATAGTTTTAGCTTTGAGGATCTGATCACGTGCCTTAGATCTTAGTATGACCTTAATTAAAATGCCACGGATTTAAAGTGGAATTTCCAAATTTGGAAATCAGCATTCAAAATATTATGTTTATTAATGAAATCTACTATTTTTGTAGACTATGAATGTTGTCAAAGATTCAGAGGCGGAACTGGTGCTAAAGTTGAAAAATGGCAGCCAAACTGCTTTTTCTCTTCTTTATGAACTGCATGTAAAAAGGATTTACACATTTGCACTGAAGATTTTAAAATCCCCTGCGCTCGCAGAAGACATCGTTCAGGAAGTATTTGTGAAATTATGGGAAACCGCTCCTAAATTGGAACCCAACTTACCCCTTCAGTCTTATCTGTTTACCATAGCCAGAAATTTATCTTTGAATGTGATTCGAAAAGCTGCTAAAGAAACAATAATTACTGAAGAGATAGCTAGATATGCTCTGGATCAGGGTGATGACGGACTCGCTTTCGCCCAGTATAGGCAGACAAAGGAATTTGTTTCCCGTGCTGTTCAGCTGTTGCCCCCGCAGCGCAGAAAAATCTACGAGCTTTGCCATGGATCTGGCTATAGCTATAAGCAGGCAGCTGAAGAACTTGGTTTAAAAGATGCAACCATCAACAGCCAAATGGTTAAAGCCATCCGCTCGATCAAAAGATACCTCGTCAGGCACGGGGCGCTTTTGTCGTTATTTTTTTAGTCCAGTTTAAATTTCAATGTGTTTTCCCCTACTAACAGATACGGGAAAAATAAAAAATATTTTCTTCCCGGGTAAATGTTCCATACGCTTTATGTGTTATGATATAAAACGCAGCACTATTTTGGAACAATCGATAAAGCAACTTTTTTTAAAGTACATACGGAACCTGACATCACAGCAGGAAAATGATCAGGTGCTCTTGATGATGAAGAATGATAACTATCAGGAAGAGTGGGCAGAGGCTTTGACGGAATTTCAGTATGAATTTGAAGCCGGAAAGGAAGAAACTGAGCTGGCTGATCAGCAGGCACTTTTTCAAAAAATAAAAAAACATGCAACTTTAAAAACGGTAAAAAAGCCATTGCATTGGATTGGCTATGCTGCATCTGTGCTATTGATATCGGCAATCGCATATTTTTTACTTAAACCGGTAAATAAGCCTATTATCGTTGCAAAAAACAAGACAGATAAACCTGCTGAAAAGACAGGGGGGCATAAATGGATTAAGTTACCAGATGGAACCTCTGTGCAATTGAACAACGATAGCCGTTTGGTGTATGACCAGGATTTTAAAGGAAAGCAAAAAAGAGAGGTAACCTTATATGGGGAAGCTTTTTTCGATGTGGCTCACGATGCAGCACATCCTTTTATCATTCATACGGGCAAAATCACGACAACTGTTCTGGGGACCGCGTTTAATATTTCTGCCTATGATCATCAGAAAGCGGTAACTGTAACGGTTACCAGGGGTAGGGTTTTGGTTCAGCGTGCAGATAAAACTTTGGCCGTATTAACTTCAAACCAGCAATTGAGCTGGAAAATCGGCCAGGAATATCAAAGCAAGCAGACTGTAAATACCGAAACTGCTACCGCCTGGAAGTCGCAGGATCTGATTATGGATGATATTACACTTTTGCAGGCTTCGGAGCTGATTGCAAAGCGTTACGGCATAGAAGTTTTATTTAAAAGCGATAAAGTAAAGAAGTGCCGCTTTACCGCTGCTTTTTTAAACAGGAATGATATCAGTCAGGTTACAGAAGTGCTTAGCGCGATTACCGGAGCTTCTTTTGAACGCAAAGGGAACCAACTTCTGATTGACGGTGAAGGGTGTGAAAATTTATAAACCAACAAAAACATAAAATTTGATGAAGAAAAAAGTATCACCAACATGATATAGGAGCGGAATTAAGTAAACCCCGGCGGCCACCGGGGCTTACAATAGTTTTAAATTATATATCGAACAACCTAAAACCATTGCAATGTATTATAAAAATACACTTTATGCAAGTCAATCCCTATTGACTTATCACTACACTATTATCCAAAAATTAAGATTTTTCATGAAAGTAAATGCGATCTTATTGGTTATCTCATTATTTGCCGTCAGTAGCCTATATGCTGTTAACAGTTCTGCCCAGGGCCTGCAGGAAGTAACTGTATCTTTAGGCTTTTCGAAAGGAAATTTACAGGAGGCTTTTGCAAAAATCGAACAGCAGACCGATTTTCGTTTTGCTTATAAAAAAGAGGTCATCTCAGGTGTAAAAGTACCACAACTTGAGGCCAGGCAGCGTAGCGTAAAACAAATCCTTGATGCGCTTTTACAGGGCAGCGGATTAAACTATAAGCTGCTCAATAATAGCATTATTATTTTTAAGGCTCCGGTTCCCCTTACACCGGTCAATAATTACAGGGAAGAAATTAATGGTGTAGTAAAAGATGAAAAGGGTAATGAAATGCCTGGTGTTTCTGTTAAGGTGAAAGGCAAAACCATTGCCGCCATAACAGATGGCAACGGCGCGTTTAAGATCCAGGCCTCGGCAGATGATATCCTGATCTTTAGTTACATAGGTTATTCTACTATCGAGAGACCTGTGCAGAGTGCTAAACCAATGAATATATTCCTGGAGCCGCAAAGCGGAACATTAGATGCCGTTGTGGTAATCGGGTATGGAACCACTACCAGAAGAACCAATACCGGTTCTGTAACCACGGTAGGCGCAAAACAGATTGCCAACCAGCCTGTAGGAGATCCGATTGCGGCCTTGCAGGGCAGAGTTGCTGGCCTTGATATTTCTTCGGTAACTGGTTATCCGGGGTCAGCTTACAATGTACGCCTGAGGGGCCAAAATTCGATTACCGCAGGTACCGCACCTCTATATATTGTTGATGGTATACCCTTTATATCAGAAAGTCTGAGCCAGTTTTCCGGGGCAAATGGGAACCAAAGTCCGCTAGCCAGTATCAATCCCGCCGATATAGAGCAGATTGATATCTTAAAAGATGCAGATGCAACGGCAATATATGGATCCAGGGGAGCAAACGGCGTGATTTTGATTACCACTAAAAAAGGAAAATCAGGAAAACCAGCGTTTACGGCGAATGTATACACCGGAATTTCTACGGTAAGTAAACGCGTAAAGATGCTTAATGGTTCAGAATACCTGGCCATGAGGCGCGAGGCCTATGCAAATGACGCGGTTACCCCGACAGATGCACAGGCGCCGGATCTGTTATTATGGGACCAGAATCTTGATCAGAACTGGCAGGATCTGCTGATCGGTAATTCAGCCAATCTTTCTGAACTTCAGTTGGGTCTCAGTGGCGGTACAGAGCAGACTAAATACCTGATCAGCGGGACCTACCGGGACGAGAAAATAGTTTTACCCGGTGATTTAGGTTTTAAAAGAGGAGCATTGAATATGTCGCTTAACCATAGCTCGGTTGATCAAAAATTTCAGTTCACCAGTTCTTTAAAATATACACTCGATGAAAATAACACCTTACAAAGTGATGTAACCAGCTTTTTTAACCTTGCACCAAATTTCCCGATCTACGATGCGCAAGGGAATTATTACTGGATCGGAAATGAGCAGAACCCCATGGCTTATTTTGAACGTACAAATGTGAGCAATACTAACAATATTTTTGGGAATACCACTTTAAGCTATCAGTTTTTGACGGGCCTTACCGCCAAAGTAAGTGCCGGTTTTAACAAGATGGATATGAAACAGACCCAAACGCTTCCAAAATTGGGCTTCAACCCGGTCAGCTACACGGGGAGCAGCGCAAACTATGGAACCAGTAACTTAAATTCGTACATCGTAGAACCCCAGCTAAATTATAATGTTAGACTGGGCAAGGGCAGTTTAGCTGCTTTAGTGGGTGGCACCTGGCAGCACAGCCTGAGAGAAGGACAAGGTGTGACCGGAAGCGGTTATATCAGCGATCTGCAATTGGATAACATTAAGGCAGCTACACTGATCACGCCAAGAAGTTACAGTTATACCAAGTACCGCTATACATCAGTTTTTGGAAGGCTTACCTATAACTGGGATGAAAAATATATCGTAAACGGTACCTTCCGCAGGGATGGGTCTTCTAAGTTTGGTCCGAATAACCGTTTCGGAAATTTTGGCGCTGTAGGTGCAGCCTGGCTGTTTAGCAATGAGAATTTTATAAAAGAAAATCTTCCCTTCCTGAGTTTTGGTAAATTAAGGGGAAGTTTTGGTACGGTAGGGAATGACCAGATCGGTGATTATCAGTTCCTGGACAGCTGGACACCAACCTCTTATCCATACGGCGGAATTGGGGGAATATCACCTAGCCGTTTCCCGAACCCTGATTACAGCTGGGAAGTGAACAGGAAGCTGGAAGCAGGTTTAGACCTTGGTTTTTTTAATGAAAGGTTGCTACTTACTACAAATTTCTACCGCAACCGCTCAGACAATCAGTTGATCGGGAGCACACTTTCCTCGCAGTCTGGATTTACCAGCTACCAGGCCAATTTACCGGCCCAGGTAGAAAATAAAGGCTGGGAATTTGAGCTGAGTTCGATCAATATCAAAAAGAAAGATTTTTCATGGAACACTTCCTTTAACCTTAGCCTGGCCAAAACCAAATTACTGAAATACCCTGACCTGAAAAACTCGGCGAATGCAGCTAAGTACGTTATCGGCCAGCCCTTATCGATCGTGATGGGTTTCGATTTTCTGGGAATAAATCCACAAACTGGTGTTCCCGAATTCAGGGATCTTAACGGAGATAAAGCCATCACCGATCCGGCAGATCTTATCGTGATAGGAAATACGATGCCTAAATTCTATGGAGGTATCCAGAACAGTTTTACCTACAAAAACTTCAGTCTTGATTTCTTTTTTCAATTTGTAAAGCAGGAGGGGCCACTGTTAAACTATGGTTATCTGAGTTATTCCAATGGTTCTGCACTTAGAAATAAGGACATCAGTGCGCTTGAAAGATGGACAATGCCGGGCATTCCGTCGATGATACCGGGAGCAAGTGCAACTGTCGGTAAACTGATCTATACTGCATACCAGAATAATTACCGGCTGTCGAATGCGGTTTGGGGCGATGCTTCATTTATCAGACTGAAGAATGTTTCTTTGAAATACAACTTCAAAGATTTGCTTAAAAGCTGGAAATTCAACAATATCACCATGTATGTTCTGGGACAGAACCTCTTTACGATCACTTCATACGATGGCTTTGACCCTGAAACAAAAGGATATTCAATGCCTCCAATAAGTGTTTACACCGCAGGTTTACAGGTATCATTTTAACTTAAAATTAATTCCGATGAAAATTATCTATTATATATTGTCCTTTGCCTTGATCAGCGCAGGTCTGTCATGCAAAAAATATGTAGAAATCGAAGATCCAAAAGATCAGTTGGCTACTGGAACCGTTTTTACCACCGATGCTACTGCAACTGCCGCAATGGTGGGTATTTACAGCGATATGAATGCTTCTAATTACCAGTTTGCTAATGTACTCACCAGCTTTACTTGTGCTATGGCCGCTGATGAGTTCGTGTATGCTTCTGTACTGGCCAATTTTGACGAATTCAAGAACAATGCCCTAACCTCCGGAAATACCTATGTGGGGATTATGTGGTCTTCGCCCTATAATTTTATTTACCGATCTAATGCCGTTATAGAAGGCGTTTCGGCTTCTAATACACTTACACCAGCAGTTAAGAACCAGTTATTGGGTGAGGCTAAGTTTATGCGTGCCTTCTGCCATTTCTATCTGGTAAATTTCTTTGGTGATGTACCGCTCATCCTTAATACTGATGTATTGAACAATAGCAATAAAGCCAGAAGTCCTAAGGCTGAGGTTTATGCTGCGATTATCCGGGATTTAAAAGATGCCAAAAGTTTATTGGTAGCCGCTTACCCTGGAGCCGGCGAGCGTACACGCCCAAATAAAACAGCAGCTACACTTTTGCTATCGAGAGCCTATCTATATACCGGGAACAACGCTTTGGCAGAGTCTGAAGCCAATGAGGTAATCGCGAATACAACACAGTACTCGATTTTAAAAAATGCTGATCTAAATGATGCCGCAAGCATGACCAAGACTTTTTTGAAAAACTCAAACGAAGCTGTTTGGCAGCTTCAGGTTGTGAATACGCTTGGCGGAAGAAACACCTGGGAAGGGAATACCCTTATTCCAACAGCCTCACCATTTTACAGGCTTACCAAAGGAATATACGGCCTGGAGACAGGTTTCGAAGCGGGAGATAAGCGGTTCAGCAATTGGGTTGGTAGCTACAGCACTACTACAACCCCTATTGTAACGCATTATTATCCTTTTAAATATAAGGTGAGGGTTGGAGCAGCAGGTGCTGCGGTAAGCGAATATTCAATGATACTCCGTTTTGCCGAAGCTTACCTGATCCGCGCGGAGGCCAGGGTAGGACTGGGCAGATTTTCTGAGGCCAAAGATGACCTTAATGTACTTCGCGCCCGTGCCGGACTAACGCCTCTGGCTGTTGCAGCAAGCCAGGCAGTTGCCATGGCGCAGGTTGAACAGGAAAGAAGGGTAGAGCTGTTTTCGGAATGGGGACACCGCTGGTTCGATCTTAAACGGTGGAAAAGTGTGTCGGGGGATCCTTTAAAATCCCGCGCAGATGATATTCTGCCACTGAGCAAGCCATTCTGGAAACCTACCGCAGTACTTTTTCCTATTCCGGTAGAGGCCATGCGTACCAATCCCAATATGGTTCAGAATCCAGGTTACAATTAATTAATTCCTATGAAAAAAATAGTATTCAGTTATATGCTCCTCGTGCTTGCCATTGTGCAGGTGCGTGGGCAAAGCGTAACCATTAAGCCCGAAAAAATAAAGAGAGGAGATACCGTTACCATCAGTTACGACCCTACAGCTACCTATGCTAAAATAACACCTGACGCACCCTCCGTAACGATCGTTTTCACCTATTCTACTTTTTACGACCTGCCTTGGAAAATGCCAATGGTAAAAAAGGGCAAAATATGGACAGCATCTTTTGTAGCCGGCAGGTTTGCAACCTTTGCGGCTTTTTATCTCCAGAGCGGAGAGCAGATACAGCAACCTGCTGCCGATCAACACTATGTTTTGCGTGTTTTTGATGGGGAAAGGAGAGTAAAAAGCAGCTTTTTGCACGAATCTTATAGCCTTTCTGCCCAAATGCCAAAATCTCCTGATCTTCAGGCTAAAAAGCTGATTCTGCTCGGCGAAGAACTAAAAAATAATCCTGATCATTATGAGGCTAAGGTAGCACAGCTCAACACCATGATGATTATGGCAAAAAGCCCTCAAGAAAAACTGCGGTTAAGGGAGCAGGCCAGGAAAATCATTGCAGCGAAATTTGAAGAAAATCCTACGCTGCCGGGAAATGTGAACCTGGTTACGATGGGCTATCTGATGATCGGCGAAAAGAGCAGGCTCGATTCGGTGCGCAAAGTAATTATGCAGCGCTTCCCGGATGCAGATATCTCCAAAGACTTCCGCGCCGCAGTTATCGCTAAAGAGCAGGATACTGCCACCAAAATTGCAAAGCTGGAAGCGATGTTAAAGAAAAGCGATAAGCCTGGTGAAGAAGGGTCTGAAGGTATTCATAAAATGCTATTTGATTATTATGCATCGGTCAAGGATTCTACCAGGGCATTGTTTCATGCTTCCAAGCTGAACATAAAAGTTAGCCCTTACACACCTCAGGCACTTAAGGATATTGCAGCCAGGCTGACCGAAAATAAAATCGCCCCATCAGCGGCTATTGCTTATGCAGACAGATCGTTGCAAATTTCCGGTACCTGGCCGGTAGGGATTATCCGTTATTTCCCTGAGTTCGGTTATATTCCTTCCTATGTACCGGATACCACAAGAAAACAGGCCATAGCAGAGGCAAGGTCTGCGCTGCTTTCTATCAAAGCACTCAATTATTTTGAGCTGCACCAAATCGATTCAGCAAGACTGCTGGCAGACCGGGCAGTAAAACTTTCGGATGGAAGAGAGGGGTTGATTAACAGTGCCCAGGTATCTGTAAGGTTAAATGAAAATCAGAAGGCTTTTAATATCCTCTGGAAGCTGCTGATTAAAAATCCGACAGATTCAACGGTACTGAAAAGCGCAAAAATCAATTTTTTAAGATATAACCAGTCCGAAGCCAGTTTCCGGTCAAAGGTAGCGGAGCTGGAAGCTTTGGAAATCGCCCGGCTAACTGCTAAAACCACATTATCGATGATGAATAAGCCCGGACCGGAATTATCGGGCCTGGTGGACCTCGAAGGGCGGCCGGTTACCGCAGAAATGATGAAGGGAAAGATTGTAATCCTTGATTTCTGGGCAACCTGGTGTGTTCCCTGTATGCAGGAAATGCCTTATTTCCATAAGGTTTTCGAAAAATACCGCAACAATAAGGAGATCATGTTTATGGTGGTCAACAGTGGTTCCAACAATACCCTCGAAGATGCTAAAAAATGGGCAAAACAGAACCCGCAATATCAGTTTCCGATTTATTTCAACAACGATAAAAATATAGGAGAAAAAGTAGGCTTTACGGTAATTCCTACTATCGCTGTTTTAGATCAGCAGGGAAAAATGCAGTTCAGGACCATTGGGTTTGAAGGTGAGATCCTTCAGAAAAAACTTGATGTTGAAATCGCTGTTCTGCTTGAAAGAAAGCAGAAGGGTGAATAAAGATACCGACGGGCATTGGATGGTTTTTCTTGCATCTTATGCCGGTCATTTTATGTTTTAATTTTATTTTTAATGTTCTATCGCTTTTGCTTAAGAATGGTCAATTCGCTGCCCAATCACTTGGTGAGGGTTTCCGAAATCTCCGTTTAACAAAGCACAGCGTTCAATTATAGCTAATCTCTTCTGCTTTCAACCGTATAGATGAAGCTATCTGCCTTATAAAATCCGAGGTTGTATTCGATTGGTTTTTCGTCAATATCATACACAAAACGCTTCCTGAATAAGATAGGCGAGCCTACATTCGCCTCCAGTTTGGCTGCGATGAATTCATCCGCGAGCAAGGCACTGATTTCCTCTTTGGAGATCATCGCAACGACCGAATGTTCCTTTTCCAGCATTTCATAAAGGGGAGCTTTGTAATCCTCTTCGCCAGTTAGACCCACACCTGGATGGAAGTATGATTCAAAATATACGAACGGACCCTCAGGGCGGCCCCTTAGCCTAACCAATTTTAAAACTTTTTTGTCTTCCTTGATCTGGAAAAAACTTGCCAGTCTTTTATCGGGATATACCCAGCTTACATGTAATTCGAAATTTCGGATCGGAATTCCCCTGGCACTCATTTCCTGAGAAAAACTCATCCAGTTCTTCGATTTTGAACTCAGCGATTTTGATTCGGCCACCTTAGTGCCGACCCCTTTTTTGCGTATAAGCAAGCCGTCGTAAACCAGTTTATTTATCGACTGGCGTAAAGTAGTGCGTGATATGCCTAATTCTTTTGATAACTCTACTTCGTTGGGAAGCAGTTTGCCACCAACATATTCGGGGTTTTCAATTAATTTCCTTAACAATGCTTCCGCCTGTACATGTAATGGCACCTGACTTTTATGGTCTATTGTTAGTTTCATACTCGATACAATAATATAAAAATTTCGTCTCATTTACATCATGTACATACATTCTGTTGTTTTCTGTGATCATTGCACTATTTAATTCGAATCAAAAGCATACACCGCAAAAAATAATTAAAATAAAAATTTGGAAGTAATTAATTTAATAATACATTTGTATGTACATACTATAGAATGTATAATCTAACCAGATAATTAGTTGATTTCAAAAAAAATGCATGATGTTGAGCCGGATACTTTTTCTAGATACCTTTTGTATCAATTTTCGATATAATGGTGTGCCTATAATTAAAATAGGAGCCTCTTTACCGGAACAGAAAGATTTCTTTTTGTATCTATAAAATCTGCTGATGTAAGAACATTGTATGAACATGAACCAAATTCAAAATATAATTTATCAGAATCCTCATATCGATATGTCAATAGAAGAACCGATGCGAAAGACCGAGCAGGAAATTATGCCGGCATTTAGGAAAGAAATCAGCAAACCGCAGGGTTACGATATCTACCCATACTTTGCGCTGGGGGAAAAACAAATTTTCAATGGTTACGCGACTCTTGCTCATCACATTACCTTACAAAAAACTGTCATTATTGATGGTTATGTGGGGGTGTACTGGAATCTTTTGATCAGCTCGCTTAAGAAAGAACTTGTTTCCAGAGGGCTGCAAGTTAACATCATAGATACAGCTTCTTTTCTAAAAGACGAAGACTTGATCGATGAAATGGTTGAAGAGTTTCTTGGCGAGAAGGATGCCGTTTGGGGAAAAAAGACCACACTAAACTTAGGTGATTTTTTTGATCTCGAAGCTTTAAAGGCTTCAGAAGTTAATGAAGATTGCGATGTAAACCTGATTATAGGTTGCGGCGCTTCATTAAGTGAGTGGGATGCCTCCCTAATTTATGTGGATTTGCCCAAAAATGAATTACAGCATCGAATGAGTGCCGGTGCAATCTGCAATCTGGGTAAGTCTGGTCCGCAGGAGCAGACCGAAATGTATAAGCGTTTTTATTTTGTAGACTGGGTTGTACTCAATGCCCACAAAGAGCAACTGGCAAAAAATGTAGACGTTTTTGTTGATGCGCAGTGGGATGAAGACATCAACTGGGGCTACGGTGATGCTGTTCGGGATGGGCTTAAGAAAATGTCTGCATCCGTATTTCGTGCAAGGCCATGGTTTGCCCCGGGTGCCTGGGGAGGGCAGTGGATGAAACAACGCATGCCGCAACTCGATCAGAATGAGATTAATTATGCATGGTCTTTTGAACTTATCGTTCCGGAAAACGGATTGGTATTCGAAAGTGATGGGCTGCTTTTAGAGGTTTCTTTTGATCTGCTCATGTTTGCACAGGCAGGAAATGTATTGGGTAAACACTTTGAACGGTTTGGAAATGAATTTCCGATAAGATTTGATTTTCTCGACACGTTTGATGGTGGCAATCTTTCGATACAATGCCATCCAGGTCTTGAATACATCAAAGAACAGTTCGGAGAAAATATCACTCAAGATGAAACCTACTATATTCTGGATTGTAATGATGATGCGGGCGTGTACCTGGGCTTTCAGGAAGATATCAATCCGCTTGCTTTCAAACAGGTGCTTGAAGATAGTAACCTAAATGGTGTAGCGGTAGAAATTGAGCAATACGTACAGTGCCATAAAGCAAAAAAGCACGATTTATTTCTGATTCCGAATGGCACCATTCACAGTGCAGGTGCACAAAATTTGGTGCTTGAAATTAGTGCAACACCATATATTTTCACTTTTAAGATGTATGATTGGTTGAGACTAGACCTAAATGGCAAACCACGCCCAATTAACATTGAACATGCTTTTAAAAATCTCGATTTTTCCCGAAAAGGAAGTAAGGTACAACAGGAATTGATTTCTAAACCAAGTATTCTTTTTGAAAAGGATGGCTGCACATGTCTTCACCTACCTACCCACAAAGAGCATTTTTACGATGTGCACCGCCTAGACTTCGATTCATTCGTTGAAGTTGAAACAGAAAATGTTTGCCATGTGCTGATGCTTGTTGAAGGCGATTCGGTTAGTGTAACCACTGCCGATGGTTCGACCATGAATTTTCAATATGCTGAAACTTTTGTAATCCCTGCAGCAGCCGGAAGCTATAGTATTGTGAATAACTCGGACCGGCAGGCAAAAGTAATTAAAGCCTTTTTAAAATAACTCACCATGACGATACAAGAAAAACATATCGATCTCAAAAAAAATCGTTCCTACTTATACCTGGTATGCCTGGTTGCTGCCCTGGGAGGCTTTTTGTTCGGTTTTGATACTGCCGTAATATCCGGTACAATTAGCCTGGTTACAAAAGACTTTGGCCTTGATGCAGTTAGTGAAGGATGGTTTGTGAGTTGTGCCCTTCTGGGCTGCATCATTGGGGTGGCTATTTCAGGCAAACTTAGCGATAGATTTGGAAGGAAAATCGTCCTTATCCTTTCGGCATTTCTTTTTCTAACTTCTGCTTTGGGCTGCATGTATGCAGGATCTTTCTCTTCTTTGATTACCTTCAGGCTGATTGGCGGTATCGGAATCGGTGTGGCCTCAATGGTATCACCACTTTATATTTCAGAGTTTGCGCCTTCAAGACTGAGAGGAACCATGGTTTCGCTCTACCAGCTTGCCCTAACCATCGGGATTGTTGTGGCCTATTTTACGAATGCATACCTGGCAAATCACACCGGCGAAGCGCATTCGAGTGCAGAGTCACAGAAAATATTGTCTGCAGAAGTATGGCGTGCCATGCTTGGTCTGGGCGCTCTTCCTGCACTTATTTTTCTTTTGGCACTCTTCGTTGTCCCGGAATCGCCAAGATGGCTGCTCACTAGGGGGCGCAAAGATTTAGCAGAGCGGATACTCATCAAAATTGATGGAGAAGCAGCTGCAAGGAAAGAACTCGAGACTTTTTCCAGTCAGAAAATTTCTGGTGAAGAGGGTTCATTAAAAATACTTTTTAACCCGGTATACCGTAAGGCACTTTGGATCGGCCTTTTGCTTCCATTTCTCTCTCAGGTTTGTGGCATTAATGCCGTAATTTATTATGGTCCAAGAATATTAGAACAAGCAGGCTTTACGCTGAATAATGCCCTGGGTGGGCAGGTAACTATCGGTATAGTAAATGTGATATTCACGTTTGTGGCCATTTTTACGGTTGATAAATGGGGGCGTAAACCCCTGCTCTATGTTGGTGTAGGGGGGCGGTAATCTCGCTGATTATTATTGGCATGCTTTTTCAGTTTGGCATAATCTCAGGGCCGTGGATCCTCATTTTTATACTCGCTTTCATTGCTTGTTTTGCTTTCTCTTTCGGGCCGGTATGTTGGGTTGTTATCGGAGAGATTTTTCCTAACGGCATCCGGGGCAAAGCCATGTCTCTGGCTACGCTTACCCTTTGGATCGGTAATTTCTTTGTTGGTCAGCTTACACCTGTAATGCTTCAGGGACTCGGATCGTCCTGGACCTTCTGGATTTTTGCCATCTGTTGTTCTCCGGCACTGCTCCTCACCTGGAAGCTGATCCCGGAAACCAAAGGACGCTCGCTTGAAGAAATTGATGAACACTGGCAGCGAAGTCACCGTATCGCCAAATAAATTAACACTAAAAGAACCTAACCATATATTTCAGATGCCAAAAAGCATCCTAATCAACCAAAATGTTATGAGACTCAAAATTTACCAATCAACAAAACTTAAGCGACTCTCCCGCAGTCAGCTAGCCTTGCTGGTAGCGGTACTGATGCCTTTTATGCCCGGTTACCTCTCCGCCAAACCCTTTGCTTTGAGGCCATCGGAGCAGGGTTTTAAAAACATTACTGTAGGCGGAAAAGTATCAGACGAGAAGGGTATCGGCCTTCCTGGGGTGAGCGTACAAATCAAAGGCACATCGGTTGGCACTGTTACAGATGCCAACGGTAACTACAGCATCTCAGTTCCTGATAATCTGGTATCGGGAAGCCTCTCTTTTTCCTATATTGGTTATGCAGGGCAGGAGATCGCCATTGGCTCACGAAAAACAATTAATGTAAAGCTGCTTCCTTCATCTGGAAACGAATTGAATGATGTGGTGGTTGTGGGGTATGGTACACAAAAACGGGTATCTATAACCGGTTCAGTGAGTACTATTGATGCAAAGAATATCGAAAATAAGCCTGTACTGAATGCTTACCAGGCATTGCAGGGCGAAGCGCCAAACCTGATCATTCAGCAAACCAACCTCAATCCGGGAAGTGATGTTACAGTGAACATCAGAGGAGTAGGAACCCTGGGAGACAATACGCCTCTGGTGGTTGTGGATGGCATTGTCGGAGGGAATTTAAATACAATTAATCCAAATGATATTGCCAGCGTTTCCGTACTAAAAGATGCAGGTTCTGCTGCAATTTACGGTTCAAGAGCAGCAAACGGAGTAATATTGATTACAACGAAAGCGGGTAAGCTTAATCAAAAAACTACAGTTTCTTATAATGGAAGTTATGGTATTCAGGATGCCAATGTGCTGGTTCATAAAGTTCCGGCCTGGCAAAACGCCTATTATAAAAACGAATCTTTGGTCAATTCAGGTTTAAGCCCGGCTTATTCTCCGGATCAGATTCAGCAATTAAAAGATCAGGGAGATGGTACCTGGGATATAGAACACCTTTTGCGCACCGCGCCACAACAGTCGCACAATGTAAACATTGCCGGTGGTGGAGAAAAAGTGCTTTCTACGTTTCGGCAGGTTTCCAGGATCAGCAAAGTAATTTTATTGGCAACGGGGGTGAGGGATCAAAATTTGGATATCAGAAATACAATTTGAGATTAAACCAGACCAATGTTATCGGAAAATTAAGAACGAATTTCATTTTGCTTTACACCAAAACCAGAAATAAAACCAACAGCGTTGGCGACAACAATATTTTCGCCGATGCAAACAGGGTTCCTCATAATTTCAACTGGCAAGACGAAAATGGGAACTACCTGACCAATCCTTTTGCTTCACAGTACAATGAATACGGCGTATTGGAAAAAGGCGGATTTAACCAGGCAGATAATGATGAGATCTTCGGATCATTTAATGGCCAGTTTAACATTACGAAAGACTTAAAACTAACTGGCGAATTCGGTGGAACACTGCAAAACAATGGCACATTTTTCCGCCGTACCCAGGTAAACTATCTTCCTTCAGGTGTTTATGGAGATGACCGCTCGGTTTTGGATGCCAATAGCAAATCGCAGCTGTTCAATACCAAAGTTTATCTCGAATACGGGAAAAAGATTTTAGCACACGATTTTAAGGTTCAGTTGGGGGCTTCGAGCGAAAATTATTCACAACGAGGCTTTCAGCTTCAAAAAACATTAACAGATCAATTGCTGGGTACACCAACAACAGGAACTATCGTCGATCCCATCAATTCCAATAACAGCTTAGCCATTAATTCCAATAGTTTGCAGTCTTTATTTGGCAGGCTAAATTATTCCTTTAAAGACCGTTATTTACTCGAAGCAACAGCACGTTACGATGCTTCCTCAAAGTTTGCCAGGGGCAACCGCGGCAGTTTCTTTCCATCGGTGAGTGCAGGTTGGCTGATCTCTCAGGAGTCTTTTATGGAATCCCTGAAGCGTACGGTAAGCAATCTGAAACTTCGTGCCTCTTATGGTGTTTTAGGAAATCAGAATGTGGGTAACTTCCAGTATCAAACCACCTATTTTAACTATGCAAGTGCATACGGCTTCAATAACATTCCGGTAGGTGGGGCGGGTACATTGTTATCTAACCGGGATTTGACCTGGGAAAAAGCAGCTACTTTAAATATCGGTTTAGAAGCAGGGTTTTTTGACAATTCATTAACAGCTACTTTTGATTACTTCAATAAAGTAACCAGAGATATTCTTCAGCCAAGGCAGGATATTCCAGCAATCTTTGGTGCAGCAACGCCTGATTTTAACGTGGCAAAAGTGAGGAGCAAAGGCTGGGAAGCGTCTGTTACTTATAACCTGCGTGGAAAAAATGTAACTCAAAGTTTTAGCCTTAACGTTGCCGATAACCAGAACAAGCTGCTTAAATTATCAGGAGGAGCAACCGAACAGATCATTAATCAGGATGTATTCCAATTGCTCAGACGTGTTGGCGAACCAATTACGCAGTATTACGGATATCAAACCAATGGATTTTTTCAAAATCAGGCAGACATCAACAACTCTCCGAAAATTGCCGGAAACGCAGTTGTGCCCGGAGATGTAAAATTTAAGGATCTGAACAACGATGGCGTAATTGATGCAAAAGATAAAACTGTATTGGGCAACCCCTTCCCGAGATATACTTTTGGATTTACTTACCGGCTGGCTGTAAAAGGCTTTGATCTTCAGCTGTTCATTCAAGGTGTGGGGAAACGCGAAACTTTCCTTCGCGGAGAGCTTGTTGAGCCTTTCCATTACGGTTATGGTGCTACAGTATATGAACACATGACCGATTACTGGAGCCCGGGAAATCCTGATGCACGTTACCCGATTTTTGCCAACATCGGATCGCCATCGAATACGAATAACTGGAGAACGGGGTCTGACCTTTACAAATATGATGCTGCTTATGCACGCTTGAAGAATGTAAACATCGGCTATACCTTGCCACAGGCACTCACTCAAAAAGCAGGTATTCAGCGCCTGAGAGTTTCCCTTATCGGGCAGAATTTGTTTACGCTTTCAAAACTTAAATTTATCGATCCGGAAACTTCAGAATTCGGGAATAACCTGAGTACCGGTTCCGCCTCGAACAGTGCCCGTCAGTATCCGTTACCGATTTTTTACGGAGCAGGTCTGGACATCACCTTTTAATATTCACGGCTAGAATTACTTATATGAAATTTTTAAATAAAAACCTCATCATTGCTTTCAGTCTTTTTGCTTTTGCAGGGTGTAAAAAGCTCGATATTGCGCCAACGGACCGGTTTTCGGATTTAACATTCTGGACCGTTGATGTAAACGTAAGCAGTGCCCTTAACAATAATTACAGCTTGCTTTACAACAGCTCATTGTACTTTGAGCCCGAGGCACTCTCTGATAATGCTTACTCTCCTTCAGGCGACCTCAACCTCATTGCAAGCGGAAATGCAACTTCCCTTACCGCAAAGTTTGCCGGAGACTGGGCAAGTTATTATAAAACCATAAAATCAGTCAACATATTTTTAGAAAATGTAGACCAAAACAAAACCCTCCCAGCGGCTACGATTGCCAGGATGAAAGCTGAAAACCAGTTTATGAGGGCTTTTGCATTGTTTAACCTGAGTAAATGGTATGGCGATGTGCCCCTTCCGGATCATGATCTTACACCAGAGGAGGCTCAGGTGATTCCGCGTACCTCAAAGACGGCGGTAAGCGACTACATTATTGCTCAGCTTGAAGCTGCTATACCCAATCTTCCAAGTAAAGATCAGCTCCCGGCCAGTGAAAACGGTAGGATTACAAAAGCTGCGGCACTTGCCCTGGAGATGAGAACATTGCTTTACCAGGGAAACAAAATGGCTGAAGTAGTGGCGGTTTGCGAAAAATTAATTAACAATCAGGCAACCTACGGCACCTATTCATTAACCCCAAATTACAGTGCTTTATTTAGCGACCCTGCAACCAACAAAACCAATAGCGAAAGTATACTATCCCTTCAATATGTTCCAACAGTCAGGACCTGGCAGAATTTCTGGGATTTCGCTCCAAGAACAGTTGGCGGAAGGGTGAGTGCGATGGCTCCGACACAGGAGCTGATAGATGACTACATCATGCTCAACGGAAAAGGAATCAAAGAAGCAGGTTCAGGGTATGTGGAAAGTAACCCTTATGTAAACCGCGATCCAAGGCTCACCGCAACAGTGGTTTACGATCGGTATACATGGGTAAATCCAAACAATAGCACCAAAACGATTTACATCAGGCCAGGTTCAGACCCCGTTCAGCCGGGCTTGGATGAATATTCGCCAGGTTCGCAAAGTGCTTCTGCTACAGGTTATTATTGGCGAAAATACTTCGATCCAATTGCTTTATCAAGTTTTGTATCCGGAAATAATTTGCACCTTTTCCGTTATGCGGAGGTATTGCTCACTTATGCAGAAGCGAAAAACGCTTTAGGGCAGATGGATGCCACCGTATGGGCAAAAACAATTGGTGCGCTCCGGTCGAGAGCTGGTTTTACCGATGCAGCAGCCTTAAGTTTTCCATCCGGAGATTTAACCGCTGTTATTCGTCGTGAACGTAGGGCTGAGCTTGCAATGGAAGGTTTAAGAACTGATGACATCAGACGCTGGAGAGTGGCGGAAGTTACCATGAATGGCTTTGCCCACGGTGCAAAATTTGCAACTGACCAAAACGTAGATGGTGGCTACATCAGAACACAACAACGCAAGTTCAATCCGCAAAGGGATTACTTATGGGCAATTCCGTCAAGCGAGGTAAGCCTGAACAAAAATTTAACACAAAACCCTGGTTACTAACCCTTATTAGAATATGAAAAATCTCAAAACATTATTCGCCATGGTAATCGTTGTATGTACCGCTGCAATCTCCTGTAAAAAGGATGAGAAATCACTCAACGAAAACATTAGCACAACTGCAGCATTAAGCCTGCCGGCAAATATGGCGAACATAAAACTCACCCCGTCTAACGCATCTGCCTCACAGCAATTCAAGTGGACTGTGGCAAGTCCCGAAGATGGAGGACTTATACTTTACGAGGTGGTCTTTGACAAGGAGGGTGGAAATTTCTCCAACCCGGTTTTCAAAGTGCTTTCTGATGGTGGAGGCATACAACCCCAGGTTACCATATCGCACAAAGACTTAACCAAAATTGCTGCATTATGTGGTATTAACTCCTCTTCTACCGGCAAAGTCAACTGGACGGTAATCGCTTCAAAAGCCAGCAACAAGAAAACCAATCAGGAAACCAGAACACTTCAACTCGAACGCCCGGCAGGATTCGCTGAGGTGCCAACCGACCTTTACCTAACAGGTTCGGCAACAGAGAATGGTGATGATGTAAGCAAAGCAATCAGGTTTAAAAAGCTTGAAGACGGTGTATATGAGCTGTATACTTTCTTAAAAGCCGGAACTTATCAGCTTACAAACAAACCAGTTGCAGCAGGAAGAAAATTTTACGCTGAAGGCAATTTGCTAAAAGAAGGCGCTTCAACTATTACCGTTACCGGCAATACGAAAGTCTATTACCTAAAATACGATTTTAATGTAGCAAGTGTTGTAGAGGTTAGCGAAATTCAGAGCTTAGGGCTTTACATGTCTGCGTATGCCAGCGAAATTGGACAGTTAAACTACACTGCTAACGGCACATGGCAATCTGGCGTAATACCAGTTGTTTTTTATCAGTTTTCATGGGGCAGAGATGAGCGCTACAAATTTGCGCTTCATACCTCTGCAGGTATAAAATATATGGGCAGCAGCAATGTAAACAATGTAAGCCCGGCAGGTCAGGCAGCATCCTATTTTTATCTGAATACTGTATCTAATGATCAATGGAACAATACCTACAAGTTCGATCCTTCTGCCGATAACAAAAGTGTTAAGGCAACCGTTAGCCTGGGTGCAGCTGGTCCTTATACACATACTATCATTACCCAATAAATTAAGCGCTGCCACCGGTGAGTTACCGGTGGTTTTTAAACCTGTTTTATGAAAGCAATACTCAGATATACCGTATTTATGCTCGCCTTCTTCTTTGCAGTTTCATGTAAAAAAGAACCCGCGCCAGCACCAGTTCCTCCACCGCCTGTAGTGCCCCCGGGAGTTCCGGGCGCACCGGTTAATTACCTTCAGCTAGCAAAGGACACCCATAATTTTACGATGAATAACCTACTTACCGCTAGCTATGGATACCGGGCCAACACCACATCCAAATCTTCGAATTGCTTTGAGTGGTATAACGTAAGCCAGATTTATGCCGATGCCGCAATGGTTGCTGCAGGAGAAAGTAGTTATTTGGTGTACATGAACAATACATTCAAATTCATGGATAACATGTGGGATAAGAAAGACCTGCGAGGTGGGTATTTCGCCTCTGTGAACCTTGACGGTAGCGGGGCAGGCGGCGACAAATATGTAGATGATAATGCCTTAAGCGGAATGGTGTACCTGGAAGCTTATGAAGTAACAACGGGTGCTGATAAACAGGCCTACCTGGCAAAAGCTAAAGCCTGTGCCGACTGGCTGATTAACAGTGGCCTCTGGGATAACGTTTACGGTGGAGGCTTTTACTGGAACACGCAGAAACCTGAAAAACCAACGCAAACCAATGGATTAACGCTGCAATTGTTTTCTAAACTGTATGGTTTGACCGGAGAATCCATCTACAGAGACTGGGCAAGGCAGGTTGATGCCTGGTTGAGTGCAAAGATGTTCGATCCGAATACCGGCCTTTACATCTGGAAAATAGATGGAGCAGGTGAAGGCTTAAAACACAACGAAAAGTTTACCTACGATAATGCCATAATGGTAGAAGCTTTCCTGATTTACAGTAAGGCTTTCAACGACCCTTCTTATCTAACCAAAGCTCAAAATTTGGGAAAAGCCATGAATAATACACTCTGGAATGCACTATATAAGGGTTATGTTTTTAATACCGCAGAAACCAGGATCAATCCGGCATGGTGTGCCTGGGGTTCACAAGCCATGATCCGGCTTTATGAGGCTGACAAAAATGAATCATGGCTGGTATACGCCAAAGAAAATATCAACCGACTGAATATTGCCAATCGAAATTCAACTACATTGGGTTATTATTTCTTTGCCGGCTTCGATGGTCAGAACCGTTCTGCAGAAATGGAAACCGTTGATCAGGCCTGGATGCAAAGACTACAAGCAATGTTATCAAAATTTTAACAACAGATCCTCAATTTTATGAAAACAGGTCACAAATCTATATCCGTTCTCCTCGTTTTACTTTTTTTAATGCTGTTTCCTACGCACAAGATGTGCTGAAATTTGTGAATCCTAACATCGGCACCGCACACAGCAGGTGGTTTTTTTACACCCCGGCTGCCGTACCTTATGGAATGGCAAAACTTGCACCATCTACAAATGGCAGTTATGGAAACCTGCAAGGCTGGGAGGCCGTTGGCTATGATACACGACATACGTCTATAGAAGGCTTTGTGCATTTTCATGAGTGGCAGGTTGGTGGGATCAGCTTTATGCCAACTGCGGGTGTACTCAAAACTGTTCCCGGAGCACTCGAAAAGCCCGGAAGCGGTTACCGCTCAAGTTTTTCAAGAAAAAATGAAATTGCAGAGCCCGGATACTATTCAGTAATTTTGGACGATTTTAAAATTAAAGCAGAACTTACTGCTACAAAGCGGGTTGGCTTTCATAGATATACCTTCCCGAAATCAGACAGTTCCAGGATTATGCTATCCATAGGAAATATCCAGGGCGAAAGCGGACCGGTAACAGATGCATCGGTAGAAATGATTGATGATACCCATTTTCAGGGCTATGTGATCACTTATCCGAAATATGTTAAAACCTATGATGAGGGCGGACGCGTAGCGATGTACTTTTTTGGGGAGCTTAATAAAAAGCCAGTGACAGTGGGGGCCCTGGCTAGAGAAGCCTCGATAGCGAATCAAAAATCATCAAAAGGAATTGGTGCAGGCTTATATTTAGGCTATAAAACTGTAGAAAAGGAAAGCATCGAAATTAAGGTTGGCCTTTCTTATACCTCCATTGCTAATGCAAAGCTCAACCTTAAAACTGAAGCCGGACACCTGGGTTTTGCTACTGCAAAAGCGGCTGCTCAAGACGAATGGAGTACTGCGCTGGGTAAACTCAAGGTATCAACCAACAATGTTGCCGCTAAAACAAAATTTTACACTGGCCTTTATCACGCACTTTTGGGAAGGGAATCGCCAGCGATGTGAATGGTAATTTTCCAAGACACGATGGGACCATAGGTCAGTTGCCTAAAGATGCAAAGGGGAAATTCAGCTACAATTTTATGAATACTGATGCGATATGGGGTGGTTTCTGGAACCTTACCCAACTATGGGCACTTTCTTATCCTACCCATTATAGTGATTTTGTGCACACCCAGCTGGAAATTTATAAAGAACGTGGCTGGTTTGGTGATGGAATAGCCAATAGCAATTTCGTTTCCGGCGTGGGCACCAATTTCGTGGGTTTAGCCATCTCAGGGGCTTATCAGGCAGGCATTCGTGATTATGATTTGAATTTAGCCTATGAAGCCGTAATGGGAAATGAACTCGGTTATCAAAATCGTCTTGTAGGTTCTGGCAAAATGGACACCAAAAGTTTTATCACAAAGGGATATGTGCCTTTTTTAGATGCCGACAAAACTGATTCTACAGGATCTCATTTTTCAGGATCGCATACACTTGAATACAGTTACAGTGCATTTGCGGCAGCACAATTTGCCAAAAGATTGGGCAAAACAACTGATTATCAGAAAATGATCCAACTGTCAGACGGTTGGAAAAACATATTCGACAGCGGGCTAAAGCTTGTGCACCCTAAAAAAGAGGATGGTACATTTATCAGCAAGTTTGACCCTTTAGAAGCCTGGCGTGGCTTTCAGGAAGGAAATGCCACACAATATACCTTTTATGTGCCGCAGAATCCTAAATCCCTAATTAGTGAGATCGGAGAAAAAACCTTTAATGTTAGGTTAAATGAAATTTTCGAAACCTCCAGAAAAAATGCTTTTGGCGGAGGCAAAACCATAGATGCATTCGCAGGCATACAGTCTCTTTACAATCATGGTAATCAACCAAACTTGCACATCAGCTGGCTATTTAATTATTCTTCAGCACCTTGGCTTACTCAAAAATGGACGAGAGCGATATGTGATGAGTTTTACGGAACCGAGAGCATACATGGTTATGGCTATGGCCAGGACGAAGATCAGGGCCAACTGGGTTCCTGGTATGTCATGTCATCGCTTGGACTCTTTGATGTAAAAGGATTGACGGATTTTAGGCCAACGATCCAGCTTGGAAGTCCTGTTTTTGACCAATCGGTCATTACACTGGGCAACGGAAAATTGCTGACCATAAAAGCCGAAAACAATTCAAATGAAAATGTTTTTGTGCAATCAGCTTCCTGGAACGGAAAGGTACTTAATCAGGCTTGGCTGTATCGCGATCTACTGATGCAGGGCGGAACGCTTATCCTGAAGATGGGAAATAAGCCTAATAAAAACTGGGGTGTAAAAGTGCCGCCTCCATCAGTTCAGTAAATCGGGGTAGATTCTAAAATATATGAGAAAAATTATCTACATCCTGCTATTGCTTTTCTGTGGCAGGGCTTATGCTCAAACTCCCATCTTAAAAAATATATATAAAGCCCGGGCCGGGGAGATGTTTACCAAAATTTGGACGCACTATCGCGTGGATGGTTTTCCAGGGCTTTTTAGTGAACATTATCCATCAGATACAAAGGTTAATCTCGATTATTTTCAGGGATCTCAGGTACAAGAAAAAAGTTAGCTTTTTGTGGCCTTTTTCCGGGATGTTCTCTGCCGCCAATGTGCTGGTTAAATATCCCGATTTAAGGACAAAATATACGCAGTATCTGGATTCACTGACGACAGGCGTTTTGGCCTATAGAGATACCTTGCGTAACCCATCAGGTTATCAGGCATACCCGGTAGCACTAGAAAAGGCAGATCGGTACTATGATGATAATGCATTGGTGTGCATCGATTACCTTGAAGCTTACTTTAATACAAAGGATATGCTTTACATCAGAAAAGCCAAAGAAGTATTCCGGTTCATCGAAAGCGGTTGGGACGAGCATCTGCAGGGCGGTGTCTATTGGCTCGAAGGCCACAAGGATCAGAAACCAGCCTGCAGTAATGGGATGGCCACCCTGGCGGCGCTAAAGCTCTATCAGGCGACTCACGAAAAGGTTTATTTAAGGTGGGGAAAACGATTTTACCATTGGATGCATTCCAGGCTTAGAAATCCCGGTGGCATTTATTACAATGATATTAAGATGGACGGTGCTCAGAATGCTACCTACTATACTTACAATACTGGTGCTATGCTAGAGGGGGCCGTACTCTTGTATCGTTTTACAGGCAATCGCACTTATCTCTCTGAGGCCCGGCTCGTCGCAAAAAACGCTTTCGGTTTTTTTCAACCCGGGAAAATGGGGAATTCCGATTCAGGATTGATCTTCCCTGGTTTGTTACGGTTTTATTCAGGGGATATGAGGCATTATATAAGGTAGACCATAATCCAACCTATCTCAATGCAATAGCTTCAGAACTAGACCGCGCCTGGAAACTTTCTAAAGATCAATATGGGTTCTTAACCGCAAAATGGGCCACAGATAAAGAAAGTAAAGAAAAGCCAAAATGGCTGCTTGATGAAGCCTGTATCGCAGAACTTTACGGGCGGCTCGGATTGTTGAACATCAAATAATTAAATACAATGCATGAACATATCATTCTTGGAGCCGATATCGGCGGTTCTCACATCACTGCCGCTTTGGTCGATGTAAAGTCCGGTATTTTAATTCCTGGATCTACCAATCGGGCAAAAGTTGATTCGAAAGCAAGTCCGTCACATATTATACAAAGCTGGTGCAAGGTCATCGCCAAAAGTTTAAACAGTGCTGCACATTCAGGACGGGTTGCAATTGCCATGCCCGGCCCGTTTGATTATGAAAAGGGCATCGCTTACATGAAAGGTATGGATAAGTATGATGCGCTTTATGGCATGGATATCCGGGAGCTAATGCTTGCTGAATTGGGCCAAATCATCATTGAAATACATTTCATCAACGACGCGGGATGTTTTTTACAAGGAGAACTCACACACGGAAAGGCCTCTGCATACAACAAAGTTATGGGATTTACATTAGGTACTGGCTTTGGTTCTGCCAAAAGTGTAGGCGGCAAAGCAACCGATGCCGATTATTGGCAATATCCTTTTATGGGAGGTATCTGTGAAAATTTCTTTTCATCCAGATGGTTCACTGCTAAATATGCAGTATATTCAGGACTGGATACGCCTAACGTAAAACATTTGATCGAAGCAGCAGAGACCGGAGGTGCCTTGCTGCAGTTATTTGACGAGTTCAGTATGAATTTTGGAATTTTTCTGAGCCAGATTTATAAAAAAGAGAATTTTGACTGCATCGTGTTAGGTGGGAACATCTCAAATGCCTGGACACTCTTTTTGCCTCAGCTTCTTTACTACCTGGACATTCGATCTGTTTCAGCTCCGGTATATATTTCCTCACAAGGCGAATCTGCTGCCTTAATTGGTGCAGCCTGCAGTATTTGATGATCAAAAATAACACAATAGGCATGTTTAGCCAGGTGTAGCTATCTAAATGAAAAGTCTGGGTGGATAAACAAATAAAGATTGGGCCCTTTCCAACAGAAACAAATTTGTTGTAAATTATTAGGTGTCTTTCTATTATTGTTTGGCGGGTAAAATGAATTGATTTTTCCAGGTTGTGTCTAAAACTTCTAATCCTCAAAATGTCAGGTTTTTTCGTTTAAAGTTTCCCGGTTATGATTTTTTGAAAATGTTATAATAATACTATTAAAGTCGGATTAGTATAAAAAAAAGTCTTTTCATTATAAAGATCTACATGTCTCTACTGATAAATTTGTTTTTATTAGATCATGCTAACCAACGTATATGAACCGTAGAAAACTTATTCAAAGCCTTGCCCTTGGTTTACCAGTTTTATTCCTTTCCAATAAACTTTCTGCATTCTCAAGTGAGAATGAAGCTGCAAAACAGTTTGTGGAGAAAATTTTAGCTGGACCTTTTTCTCCTACCTGGGAATCGCTCGCGAAATATCAGACCCCTGATTGGTTTAGAGATGCAAAATTTGGAATGTGGGCACATTGGGGCCCGCAATGTCAGCCGGAAGCAGGTGACTGGTATGCAAGGGACATGTACATGGAGGGAAACTGGAAATACAAATACCATGTTGAAAAATATGGACATCCCTCTAAATTTGGTTTTAAAGACGTTATCAATATTTGGAAGGCAGAAAAGTGGGATCCGGAAGCATTGGTTTCTTTATATAAAAGCGTAGGTGCCAAATATTTTATGGCGCTCGCCAATCATCACGATAATTTAGATCTTTACGATAGCAAATACCAGAAAAACTGGAACTCGGTAAAACAGGGCCCTAAAAAAGATATCATTGGTGGATGGGCAGCCGCGGCAAAAAAACATGGTCTTCCATTTGCAGTAAGTGTTCATGCGGCGCATAGCTGGAGCTGGTTTGAAACCGCTCAGCGATCTGATAAAACCGGGCCATTGGCTGGTATACCCTATGACGGAAAATTAACCAAAAAGGATGGTAAGGGCAAATGGTGGGATGGACTTGATCCACAGGAACTTTACGCCCAAAATCATGAGCTAAGTAAAAACAGCGAAGATGATGGGATGATCCATAAACAATGGCATTGGGGTAATGGTGTAACACCCCCTACAAAGACATATATCGACAAATTTTTTAACCGGACAATTGATTTGATCAATAAATATAATCCAGACATGATTTATTTTGATGATTCACAATTTCCAATGTGGCCCATTAGCGATGCAGGTTTGAAAATTGCCGCACACATGTATAATAAAAGTATTAAAGATAAAGGTAAACTGACCGCAGTAATTACGGGTAAAATACTTACTGAAGAGCAGCGTAAAGCCATGGTATGGGATATTGAACGTGGGCAGAGCAATAGCATTGAACCACTCCCCTGGCAAACTGATACCTGCATAGGTGACTGGCATTATGATAGAGGTATTTACAATAGAAATGCTTATAAAACGCCTAAGACAATTATCCATACATTGGTTGATGTGGTGAGCAAGAATGGCAACCTCATGTTGAATATTCCTGTTCGTGGTGATGGTTCAATTGATGAGTTGGAGCGTCAAATCGTTGAGGAAATCGGCGTCTGGATGAATGCCAATGGAGATAGCATCTACGGCACCAGGCCATGGAAAATATTTGGAGAGGGGCCTGCGCAAAAGCAAGCTGCAGCATTAAGCGCACAAGGATTTAACGAGGGTAAAGGCAAACCTTTCAGTCAGGAAGACATACGCTTTACTGCAAAAGGTAAAACAATTTTTGCTACAGTAATGGCATGGCCAACAAATGGATCGGTTCTTATCACCAGCCTGCAAGCAGACAGTTCATATTATCCTGGAAAAATAAATAGTGTACAATTGGTAGCAACAGGGCAGGAGCTGAAGTTTGAAAGAAATGCAGAGGGCCTTAGAGTGTACTTTCCTGATGCAGCACCTGCAGCTTCTTATGCAAATCCGTTAAGAATTGTTTAATATGGCTCCTATTAGCAGTACAATTGGTGGTTATAAAGGTGAAATTGCAGGCTTATTTTTATCTGTTTTTTAGGTTTTAAACCAATCTTTTCACATTTTATATCTCTCATTTTAAGATGGTACAACAATTACAATAAATTAGAATGTTAAAATGAAATCCTTCAGGCTCATTTAGTATTCATTTTGTTAGAAAATATCCTTTAACACGCTTTGAACTATGAAAAAATATGCACTTGCACTTGATCTTATAGATGATGCTAAACTTATTGCTGAGTATGAAGCATACCATAAGCAGAGCTGGCCAGAAATAACAGATAGTATTATTGATGCTGGAATTTTAAAAATGGAAATCTTTAGGATTTCAAACCGACTCTTTATGTTGATGGAGACGACTGATGATTTTACTTTTTCCCGCAAGCAACAAATGGATCAAAACAATGAAAAAGTTCAGCTTTGGGAAGAATTGATGTGGAAGTTTCAACAACCTCTGCCCTTTGCAGGTGAAGGAGAAAAGTGGGTTTTAATGGAAAAAATATTTGAGCTGGATAGTGCCGAAAATAGTACAATATAATTTATTGAGCAAACAATTGAAACCACCCAGAAGCCATAATTTATATTTGTAACAAGTTTCTATGTAATATCTGCCAATCAGAAGCCTGCCAGCGTATTGATTGCTAAGCCCGTTTTCCTGGCTGCTGAGTTCTGCTCCATTCAATGATAAATACCATTCTATGGATAACTGAGCTGATTTTTATTAAGAAAGCTAAGCTAATCAGAAATCATTTTAAAAAAATGGCAGGAACATAATGCGCTTGGCCGCATTATTGTCAATCTGTATTCGCTAGAGTCTAAAACAAAATTATTAAGGAATTACAAATGGATTAATTTTGTTGGCTAATATTGTATTGACATTAGTGTATTAAGTTTATCTCCCTAACCAAGTATTCCATATGATGATTGTCTTCAGAATGTTTTTTTCATTTTGTTTGATAACAGTTAATTTCCAATGGGTTGTTGCTCAGTCGGCAAATGATCTTGCCACAAGCAAAAGATGGGGAGCTGTCAAAAATTATACGATAGCTACCGGACTCCCGTCAAAGGGCACTACAGCTACAATCAAGGATAGGAGGGGATTTATATGGGTTGGAACCCAGAATGGCCTCTGCCGTTTTGATGGCTTCAATTTTAAAGTTTTTTCCAGCAAAACCGGTGATCGCAGTTCGATATCAAATAATTATATCAATGCATTATGTGAGGATCATCAAGGGAGGATATGGGTGGGCACAATGGAAGGACTCAATTTGTTCGATCCGCTTTCCGAAACTTTTCAAAGATTTGTCCACAATGACATTAAGCCTGGTTCCCTAAGTAACAATAAAGTGTGGTCCGTTTTATGTGATAGAAAAGGAGTGGTTTGGATCGGAACGGATGATGGATTTAATCAGTATTTGCCTAATACTAATGAATTTCAGATATATAGGCCAGATTCCTCTAAAAAGAGCGCGATGGTTGGCAAATCCGTAAACGCCATTATTGAAGATGATAGAGATAACCTGTGGTTGGGCAATTGGAGTGGGGGATTGAATAGGTTTGAAAAAAAGGAAGCTGTTTACCAACTTCCCTCAGGATCATACAGCAGCGAAAAAAAACCCTAACGATATCTGGTCATTGTGTTACGCACCAAATGGAAGTATCTGGGTAGGGACATACTGGAACGGACTTTTCAACTTCAATCCAAAAAGTGGAAAATTCTCTAAAATCGAGCATCCTGGAAACAATAACAACTCCATTCTTAGCATCATTGCTGCAGATAAGGAGTCTCTTGTCATTGGAGTAGGCAATGGTTTTTATTTTTATAATATGTCACTGAACCAATGGAGCAAGATTGCTGGCATTCAAAATTACATCTCTGGCGACATATATAAAGATCGGGATAGCATTTTATGGATTAATGCACGCAATGGACTTTACAAGATAGATCATCAGCGCTATAAATTTGCCCTTAAACCTTTACCCTATAAAGGTAAAACAATGAACAGCATGCTCATCAACAAATCAGTCATCTGGTTTGGAACCGATAGCGGTCTTTTTAGACTTGATAAGAAATCTGGAAGATCAAGAATATTTACAAAAAACCAGGCAAATAGTAGTTTAAACAGCAATAATATCAGTAAACTTTATCTCGACAGCGAGGGGATGCTATGGATATTAACAGAAAATGGTTTCGATAGTTATGAGGAGCGTACAGACCGGTTCACTCACCATTATCATCATTCTTCTATCGGAACCCTATTTAATGAGGATGTTTTCAGGGATATTCTGGAAGTTGATAAAGGAGTCTATGTTTTAGCAACAGATGCAGGTATCAAGATCTATGACCGTAAGAAAAACCAATATCAGCATTTTTATAACCAGCCCAAAAATCATTTGTCGATAAACAATAATCATACCTATAACTTGTCTATGGCCCCTGATGGAAAGATTTGGATCGGTACTTATGGAGGGGGCATAAATATTTTTGACAGAAAGGTTGGGAAATTCCAGGCTATCACAACCCAAAACGGATTGAGCAGCAATGTAATCAACGAAATCTTTACAGACTCGAAAAAAATATCTGGATATGTACACCAGACGGATTAAATAAATATGATTCCAGCAGTCGACGGTTGTATATTTATTCTCAAAAAGACGGTTTCTCCAGCAATATTTTCAAGGATATCACCGAAGATAATGAGGGTACGATGTGGTTGATTACCGAAAACGGAATATCAAGTTTAGCTCCATTCACTAATCAGGTAAGAAATTTTGACGAGGCGGATGGGTTTTTAGTTAATTCGATCCTGGAGCGTGATGGATCCTCTATCATGATCGCCGGAAGCAAAGGTTATATGTCTTTTGACCCAAGACAAGTTAAGTTAAATCAGAATGGCCTTAAAGTATACATTACAGATTTTATGTTGTTTAATAAATCTGTTTTACCTAGTACCACAGGCCCTTTAAAAGAAAATATCAATGCCGCAAAAGAAATCGTACTTGAGCATGATCAGAGTGTTTTCTCTGTTGACTTTGTTGCCCTTAACTATGCCGATCCCTCAAAAATTGAATATGCTTACCGATTGGTTGGCTTTGATAAAAAATGGAATGAGGTTGGCACGCAGCGTAAGGCGACTTATACCAATTTAAATCCGGGGACCTATCGCTTTGAGGTAAAGGCCTCAAATAGTGACCGGATATGGAACAGGGAGGCAACTACTTTGATCATCAGGATCAGATCACCATGGTACTTCACCTGGTGGGCTTATCTGCTGTATGCTTCATTAACCCTGTTGGTCACCTTTCTTTATATTTCTTATCGGCGAAAACAGGAAAAACTAAAATATGAGATAAAAATTGCCCAAATGGAAAGTGAAAAGGAGAAGGAACTCAATGAAAAGAGATCTGCCTTTTTTACCAACATTTCACATGAATTCAGAACACCGCTCACCTTGATCATTAATCCGGTGAAGGACCTTCTCCATCAAGATAGCCGATACTTAGATACACGTAGTATGAATATCGTTTACCGGAATGCTAAGCGGTTATTAAGCCTCGTAGATCAATTGTTGCGCTATAGCAAGGCAGATGCTCAAGGGGATATATTGAAAATATCAAAGCTTAATATTGTTGATCTGGTTAAAGAGGTTTTCCTTTGTTTTGACCATCAGGCAAAATCAAATAATATCAATTATGGTTTCCATACCTCATCGGAGGTCATTCAGATCTATGCTGATAGGGAAAAACTTGAAATTGTTATTTTTAATCTGCTTTCAAACGCATTTAAGTTCACACCTGAGGGGGAAGAATAGCCCTTGGTATAAAGGAAAATGATGCAGATGTCAGTATTGAAGTTAAAGATTCAGGATGTGGCATCAGCGCAGAGTCACAGGATAAGATTTTCAATAGATTCTATCAGGAACATGCTAAAAACCGATCTTTTGGAGGTGGTTTTGGAATCGGACTTTATTTGGTTAAAAACTTTGTAGAGTTGCATGGCGGAAAGATAAACTGCCTGAGTGATGGGCATTCGGGGACAACATTCCATATTCAGATCTTAAAAGGTGATGCAAATATCAATTCTTCAATTGATACTGATCCTGAGCAAAGTCCCGGGTTTTTAAATGAAATTGATCAGCATGATTTGGGAATTACCGCTACTGACAGCAAAGAATTGCAACTCATCGACTCGGTTTCAGAAGAGAGAAAAACCATTCTTATCATTGATGATAATGAAGAAATTGCCCATTATCTTCGCGAAATTTTTGCTAAACAATATCACATTCTGCAAGCTTGGAATGGCGAGAGCGGTTTATCTATTATTCGTGAGCTCCTGCCTGATGTAGTAATCAGTGATGTGATGATGGGTGGGATAGGAGGAATTGAACTTTGCCAGGTAGTAAAAGAAGACGAATCTATTCGCCACATCCCCATAGTGCTGCTCACAGCAAGTACTTCAGAAGAGGTTAAATTAAAGGGAATCGAAAGTGGCGCCGATGACTTCATCAGTAAACCGTTTGATAAGGATCTGTTGATGGCCAGGATTGCCGGTATCCTCAAAAGCAAGAACAGCCTGCAAAAATATTTTTATAGTGAAATTACGCTGAACCCGAACAGCCTAAAGATATCTGTGGAGTACAAATACTTTTTAAAGAACTGTATAAATATTGTCGAAAAACATATTGACGATCCTGATTTTAATATCAAAATATTAGCAGAAGAATTAGGAATGTCCAGGGAGAATCTTTTCAAGAGGATCAAATCCATCTCCGGGCATTCATCCAGTAGCTTCATCCGTTTCATCCGTTTGCGAAAGGCTGCTGAAATTTTTATTACCACCGATAATACTATTAGGCAAACCATGTACATAGTTGGAATGAACGATATTAAATATTTTAGGGAACAATTTAAAAAAGTATTTATGATGAATCCTTCGGAATACATTAAAAAATACAGAAAAATCTTTTCAAAAAACCTTTAGGTTAATCAGGATCTCAAGCACAGGAAACCATAGTGTAGGTTTACTTATTGTAGCTTTCTCTGGATTTTATCCTTTTGTATAAAATGATAAGGCTGATCAAATAGTGTGCATATTGCCTTTCTTTCAGCACGCCAAAGGATCAATAACCCCTTTTGCCCCTCCAATTTTACCTGTTACCCCCCATTCATGGTTTGAAATTGGCTGACTTTAGTAATTAATTATAAATGCTGGTCATTTGGATTTTGCGGTCTGTTTGATTCTGATATTCCCGCTTGGTAAACAATGGTCTGATTATCCTTTCTGATAAAGGTACTCCGGAGACAAACACAAGGAAAGGCATGTCATTACAAGACCGCTTATCAAATTATCAATAACAGATTAAAGGCAATATGACAATGAATAAACGGCTCATCAGGCATTCTTTCCAGTTGCTGAACGTCGATTATGTGAAGCTTGGAAGCAAATGGAACTTTAAAAATGTAATCAGCCCTTATTATAGGTTGTACTATATTGATGAAGGTGAAGGTATGATATCAGGTCCAAACGGGTCAATTAATTTAAGCCCTGGTTATCTCTACCTCATTCCCAGCTTTACACTTTGCAACCTCTATTGTGAATGTTTTTTAAGCCAGTATTTCGTTCAGTTTTTTGAAGATTCTGCAGATGGGATATCGTTGTTTTCCAATTGCATGGAAAGTTTGCAGGTTGAGGCAAATGCTAATGATATCGCCAATTTTAAGAGACTGATCTCTATTAATCCAGGGAGGGGCATCAACCGGTCCAATGATCCAATGGTGTATGAAAAAGATATTTATTACAAAGAATACACCGAATTGAATAATCTTCAGAATATTGCTGTACAATACGAAACACAGGGAATTCTTTTACAGCTGATCTCCAGATTCTTAAAACCGGAAATATTTCATAAAGACAAAATTGTTGTCAAACCTTCAGTAGTAATGGATACTATCGGTTATATACAGATTAATCTGCGGGAACCACTTAAAGTAAGTCATCTGGCTGATAGGGCAAATTTAAATACAGATTATTTTTCAAGGCTCTTTCACCGTTACACAGGTCAAAGCCCGGTAAACTATATCCTGCAAAAAAGAATAGAACGGGCCCAGTATCTTATTATTACTACTAAAAAGCAGCAGGAGGAAATTGCCGAACTGACTGGATTTGAAAATGTCCATTATTTCTCCAGGGTTTTTAAGAAACTTACCGGCTTAACGCCGGGGGCTTACAGAGCCCAAAAATAAGATAATGAATTTTATTGATTAATATCTTGGGATAAAGGCACATAATGTTCTGTAAAGCATGATGTCAAAATAAAGATGATTTATATTGAAAAGTCGGAAAAGTATAAAAAGAAGTCTGTTTATAATAAATCATGTCATCGGTTTTGATTTTATATTTGGTTACATTCTTTAGTCGACTTTTAAAGTATGTATAACCAGATATTTAAGGGAAACAGTATTTCCGGTAAAATAAAATTTTTTGAATACCCATGGCAATATTGCTTAATATGATATACATCAAGTTATAGCTTGATGGGTATAAAAATACTAACGAAAACAAAATTATGAGAAAACTATACTAGCTCTATCTGCTACCTGAAGTAGCCCATTACAACTGTTTGCTTTTCCTTATTTCAGCCCTGTACAATCTCTGGGTAATGGAATTGCCTTGACTTTATTTTCATAATTAAAGGCTAAAAATGAAAACAGATCATAATTCACTGAATGTTTGGTACAGGAAATTGCTGCTTACAGATGGAAGAGATATGTTTCAGTCCGTTCAGATTCGAAAAAAACTGTACGGTACCTGATGTATCAAAAAAAGAGTTGATAATGACTAAAAGATCAATATGGAGATTAGGCTTATTCCGTGTTGTCCATTACTCATTAGACCTTAAGAAAGGAGTATTATAGCTTAACTGAATATTCCTAATAGTGGGCCATCATGATGATGCTATTGGAGTATTCCAACTATTGTAACTAACCAATTAACCAAATAATAAACTAAATGAATGTGAATACTTTACTTAAGTATGTTGCTATGAAGCGACGGACAGACTCTTTTTTAGATTCAAAGAACAGAGCAGGAATCAATCTGTGTTACATCCCTTTTCTAATTTTAGGATTTTGCATACCACAGAGTTCCTTCTCTAAGGCGACAGTTTACAGCCCCTTATCCCGTATTCATCCTTTTCGGGATGAAATTGTGGTTAAAGGAACCGTTAGAGATGCCCAGGGGGCACTGCCAGGTGCGACGGTTACGCTAAAGTTCGCCAAAATCGGTGTACAGGTAGATAACGACGGAAAATATAGCCTTAAGGTCCCTGCCAATGGTACCCTGGTCTTTAGTATGGTCGGTTATAAGACCAAAGAAATAGAAATAAAAGGGGAAAGCAGTATCAATGTAGTACTGGAGTCGCTGAATGATCTGGATGAGGTAGCCGTAGTTGCATTTGGTACGCAAAAGAAATCAAGCATGATCAGTGCAATTACCACCATTAACCCAAAAGACCTAAAGGTTCCATCCAGCAACCTGACCACTGCCTTAGCAGGTAAACTGGCAGGTGTGATCGCATATCAGCGAAGTGGAGAGCCTGGACAGGACAATGCATCTTTCTTTATCAGGGGCGTGACCACTTTTGGGTATAAAAAAGATCCGCTGATATTAATAGATGGAATTGAGGTTACCTCTACAGATCTGGCCAGAATGCAACCAGATGATATAGCCAGTTTTTCCATCATGAAAGATGCTACAGCCACTTCGCTTTATGGAGCGAGAGGAGCAAATGGTGTAATCCTGATTGTTACCAAGACAGGTGAGGAAGGAAAAGCAAAAATACAGGTCCGGTTTGAAAATTCAACATCGGAAAATACCAGAAACCTGGATTTTGCAGATCCTGTTACCTATATGAAACTGGCGAACGAAGCGGTTATTACCCGTAATCCATTGGGCATACTACCATACGCTCAAAACAAAATCGATCAGACCGCATTGGGTGCTAATCCCAATATATACCCTGCAAATGACTGGCGGAAAATGTTGTTGAAGGACAGAACCAATAATCAGCGTATGAATTTTAGCACCAATGGTGGTGGCAAAATCGCTCGTTATTATATAGCAGGAACCTACAATAATGACAATGGTCTCCTTAAAGTTGATGAGCGTAATAACTTTAACAGTAATATCAGTCTCAAATCTTATCAGTTACGATCGAACATCAATATCAACATGACCAAAACTACCGAGGTCATTGTCCGTTTGGCAGGAAGTTTTGACGATTATACAGGGCCGATAGATGGCGGAAGCGGGTTGTATACGAAAATTATGAGAAGTAATCCTGTTTTATTTCCGGCTTATTATCCGGCAAATCAAATGCCTAAAACAAATCATATCCTGTTTGGTAATTCCGGTAACGGGCTGCTGATCAATCCCTATGCAGACCTGGTTAAAGGTTACCGAGACTACTCAAGATCGCTGATGAATGCACAGTTTGAGGTGAAACAGGATCTTGCATTTATCACTCAGGGCCTTTCGGCAAGGGGGATGTTCAATACATCACGTTATTCTTATTTTGATGTCAGCCGAAACTACAACCCGTTTTATTATACAGCTAGCGGATACAATAGTTTGCGGGATACATACGGTTTGACGCTGTTGAACGAGGGGACGGCAACTGAGTACCTGAATTATAGTGAGGGTGCGAAAGATATCAATACTACGACCTATATGGAGGCTGCAGTGAATTACGTAAAGCAGATTTCAAAAGTTAATGATATAACTGCTTTGCTGGTTTACCAAAGAAGACAACAGCTTTTTGCAAACAGTGGCACCTTACAAAAATCTTTGCCTTACCGCAATCAGGGAGTATCCGGACGTTTTACCTACGGTTATGACAACCGTTACCTGGCTGAACTAAGCTTTGGATATAATGGATCTGAGCGTTTTTTCAAAACCGAAAGATATGGGTTTTTCCAGCGCTAGGGCTTGGATGGCAGGTATCCAATGAAAATTTCTGGAAACCGATAAGTACTGTTATCAGTAAATTAAGATTGAAAGCAACCTATGGAATAGTTGGAAATGATGCTATCGGATCGCCGGAAGACCGTTTCTTTTATCTCTCGGAAGTTAATTTATCTGATGGAGGTAAAGGGGCTAGTTTTGGCGAGCAGTTTGGCTATTTCAGACCAGGCATAACCGTCAACCGTTATGATAATGCTTTTATCACATGGGAAAGAGCAAAGAAATTCAATTTTGGCACTGAGTTAACCTTATTTAACGATTTCAATTTACAGGTTGATCTTTTCTCCGAAACCAGAGATAACATTCTGATGGAGCGTGCTGCTATTCCCAGTACTATGGGGCTTGCTGCTTCCATCAAAGCAAATACTGGTAAGGCAAAAGCAAATGGGGTGGATGTTTCTGCCGATTATAGCAAAAACTTTAATTCTTCTTTATGGCTCCGTCTGCACGGAAACTTTACCTATGCACACAGTGAGTTTTTACAATTTGAGGAGCCTCAATACAAAGAGAGCTATCTTTCCCGGATCGGGCAATCGCTTAACCAGACTTATGGCTTAATTGCAGAGCGGTTATTTATTGATCAGTATGATGTGGCCAATTCTCCAAAACAAACCTTTGGAGAATACGCTGCGGGCGATATCAAGTACAGGGATGTAAACGGTGATGGCCAGATTACAGACCTTGACAGAGTGCCTGTTGGCCTACCTACTGTTCCGGAGATCATTTATGGATTTGGTTTCTCTACAGGATATAAAAACTTTGATCTATCGGTTTTTTTCCAGGGGTCTGCCCGTTCATCATTCTGGATCGATACCAGAGCCACAGCTCCATTTGTGCCTTATAATTACCCAGGGGAATCATTGGGCGGTACACAAAATGCATTGATCAAGGCTTATGCCGACGATCATTGGTCTGAAGACAACCAGAACCTCTATGCACTTTGGCCTCGTTTGAGCGACAGTCAGAACAATAATAATGTGCAGACCAACACCTGGTTTATGCGCAATGGTTCATTTTTACGGTTGAAATCTGCTGAAGTGGGTTATTCCATTCCTAAGAAAATAATCAATAGGGTTAAATTAAGCAATGCACGGTTTTACCTGAGCGGGACTAATTTGCTGAGCTTTAGCGGATTTAAGTTATGGGATATTGAAATGGGGGGCAACGGTTTAGGTTACCCGGTACAGAGAGTTTACAATGTGGGTATACAAATAGGATTTTAATTATGAAAAAGACAAGCATATTTTTAGCAGCAGTTATCTTAGCGCTTATAACCTCCTGCAAAAAAGATTACCTGGATATTGTTCCGGATAATATCGCAACAATAGAAAATGCATTTACCAATCGGAATGAAGCAGAAAAGTATCTGTTTACCTGTTACTCTTACCTGCCCCAGGAAAGCAATATCTCGCAAAATCCGGCAATGCTGGCCAGTGATGAATTTTGGACATATTGGCCAATTACGTCTTTAAGTCGGCTTCCATCTTACCCTCAGCAGATTGTGAGGGGAAATCAGTCGCTTACATCCCCTTTGCTCAATTATTGGGATGGGGAGCAGGATGGTAAAGCCATATACAAAGCTTTGCGAGACTGCAATATTTTTCTCGACAATGTAGATAAAGTGCCTGATCTGGATCCGTCACAAAAAACAATATGGACAGGCGAGGTTCAGTTTTTGAAAGCTTACTATCATTTTTACCTGTTAAGGATGTATGGGCCGATTCCGATCATTGATAAAAATCTACCCATTACGGCAACGACCGAAGAGGTAAGGGTAAAGCGTGAGCCGGTAGATAAAGTAGTCGACTATATCGCAAATTTAATGGATACTGCTGCAACCAAATTGCCCATTACCATTCAAAACCGCTCTTCTGAACTGGGACACATTACCCGTCCGATTGCGATATCCATCAAAGCAAGGGTGCTGGCATTGGCTGCAAGTCCACAGTTTAACGGAAATTCAGATTATAACGGATTAAAGAATGCAGACGGAACAGCTTTGGTAAATAGCATTTATAGCGTTGAGAAATGGAAAAAAGCTGCAGATGCCTGTAAACAAGCTATTGACCTTTGCGATAGGGCAGGAATCCGTTTATATAAATTTAATTCCGCTGTAACCAATATATCTGATAGGCTCAAATTGGAGATGGACGTTAGAAATAGTGTCTGCGAGCCATGGAACCAGGAATTGATCTGGGGTTTTACAAATGGTATAGGCTCAGGAATACAACTTCAGTCTATACCCAGGCTTGATGTCGCAAGATCTGGCAATGAGAGTTTATTGGGGCAACTGGCACCAACAATACGCATAGCTGAATTATTTTATACCAGAAATGGAGTGCCAATCAACGAAGATAAAAGTTGGGACTTTTCTAACAGGTACAATCTAAAGACCGCTTCTTCCTCAGACCAGGATTACTTACAGAATGGCTATACCACTGCCGCATTACACTTCGATAGAGAGCCCCGCTTTTATGCAGATTTGGGCTTCGACGGCTCTGTGTGGTATATGCAGAATAAAACCTGGCCGGTGCAGGCAAAATCAGGTCAGGGGCAATCAAGGCGTGCCGCATTTGGCTACTCCATTACAGGTTACTTTACCAAAAAGCTGGTTAACTGGAAGTTTGTGATACAGGATGGTCAGAGTTATACTCAGGAAGAATATCCATGGCCTTTGATGCGTTTAGCCGATCTGTATCTGCTGTATGCTGAAGCGTTGAATGAAGCAAACGGCCCTTCAGAATCGGTTTATCAATACCTTAACCTGGTTAGAGAAAGAGCTGGTCTGCAAACCGTTCAGGTTTCCTGGGATACTTATTCTATTAATCCAGGTAAATATAAAGATCAGGCGGGCCTGAGACAGATTATTCATCAGGAACGTGGAATTGAAATGGCATTCGAAGGCAGCAGGTTCTGGGATTTAAGACGTTGGAAAGAAGCTTCAGCAACATTAAATGCCCCGGTTTATGGCTGGGACATTGAACAAACTGATGCTACTGGTTATTACAGACCAAAATTGCTTTTCAATCAAAAATTTGTTGCACCCCGTGATTATCTGTGGCCGATTAAAGAGTACAATACAATTGTTAATCCAAATCTTGTTCAAAACCCAGGATGGTAATTAATTAAATAAAAGTTTAATATTATGAAAAAAATAAATGGTTTGTACTGCTTGCGCTGTTCTGCGTAACAATACTTGGCTGCAAAGAAGATATCCTGGCACCTTTGGAAAAAGATTCAGTAGCACCACAGCCGATTTCAAATCCGGTTTCAGAACGCATGGCCGGAGCGGTCAAGGTTTCATATAACCTTCCCTCTGATGCGGATCTGATGTACGTGATGGCTGAATACACAAATAAATACGGTAAAGTGATCAGTGTAAAAGCATCTTCATATACCAACTCGTTAACTGTTGATGGTTTTGCTGATACCGCATCCTACAATCTTAATTTGTATGCCATTGATAAATCTGAAAATAAGTCCGCACCTGTAACTATAAAAGTAAAAGCACTGGAACCACCCATTTTTGCGATTAGGAGAAGCCTGGCTTTGGTTACCGATTTCGGAGGGATCAATATAAGCTTTGCCAATCCTACGGAGGCCAATATTGCAGTTGTGGTAACCTATAAAGATTCTTTGGGCAATTTTGCAACCAAAGAAACGATCTATACCAAATCTAAAAGCGGCATTTTTTCGTCCAGGGGATTTCCTTCTAAAGAAACAATTTTCGGTGTTTACATCAGAGACAGGTGGGACAACCGCACCGATACGGCGAAGGCTACCCTAACGCCGATTTTTGAAAAAGAATTGGATAAAAGTAAATTTAAAGTACTTACTCTGCCAACTGATGCACCTGTAGGTTGGGGTTTACCCATTAACAATTTATGGGATAAAGTAATATCCGCCGAGGGCAATATGTGGCATACAACTGATGTTGGCATGCCCCTTCATGTAACATTTGATCTTGGCGTGACTGCAAAAATCAGTCGTTTTACGCTTTGGCAAAGACAAGGGGTATGGATTTATAACCATGGAAATCCCAAGCGATATGAAATATGGGGATCTAATAATCCGGCAAGTGATGGCAGTTATACCAATTGGACCAGACTGGCATCATGTGTCTCCGTTAAACCTTCTGCCCAACCACTTGGCTCCAATTCCAATGAGGACGTTGAGGCTGCTGCACGTGGTGAGGAAAACAATGTTCCTTTGAATGCCGCTCCCGTAAGATATATCCGCATCAGGGTATTGGAAACATGGGCAGGACCGGGGGGACAGGCCGCACACGTTTCAGAAATGACTTTTTATGGAAACGACAAATGATCTTTATTAAATATTATAACGATATGAAACATATTATTATTATTGCTTACTCCTTCATTGCGATTGCCATACTAATGGCTTCTTGCAGCAAAATGGATGAATATAAAAAGTTTACCGATGGAAAATTGATTGTTTATCCGGGTAAAGCCGATTCCTTAAGGGTTCAGTCAGGGCGCAACCGGGCATTGGTGAGGTTCCTGCTCATTTCCGATCCAAATATTGTAAAAGCCTCCATATTCTGGAATAATAAGGCAAATCATCAGGATGTATCCATTACCAGAGGGAAAGGGATAGATACAATAAAAGCAATGGTTTCCCCACTTCCAGAAGGCAACTACTCGTTTGAAGTTTTTACTTATGATAAAAGCGGAAATAAATCGGTTGCAGCTTTGAAACAAGGGGCCACTTATGGAGAGGTCTTTGAGAAATCACTGTTGAACCGTATTTTAGAAAGTGTTGTTTATCAGCCGTCAAGCGGAACAACATTCCTGAACTGGCGGGCTTCAGATGCTGGTTCGGTAGGAGTGGATGTTACTTATACTAATGTAAACGGCAAGGTAACGACTAAACGGGTAGCTAAAGATGCCACGCAAACCGTCCTTACTGATCAAAATCCAGGTACAGATCTTCAATACCGGACACTTTTTTTGCCTGACTCCTTGGCTATCGATACATTTTACAGTGTTTCTACATCCCGGAAAATAACAGAATTCTTTTTGAAAAATCCGGGGGCGCCATTCCTCCAGAGTCAAAGAGATGGAAGGTGGGGTTTACTTGCAGACTGGACCACGAATGCTGCCGCAAGAAATATGTCTAACGGCACCTTGGGCGGATGGGATTCGTATAATGGGGGTGGCTTTATTGCATTTGAGTATTGGTATACTCCACAGATTACAAATGGCAAAATCTATCAAACCACTACACTTCCATCAGGAAAATACCGTTATGTTGTGACTGTGTCTGAAATTGCCAATCCATTGGAGGCTACTTATGCCGTTGTAAACCTGGGGCAAACACTACCCGATGTCGCCAATATTTCACAAGCACTGGGAAGTTTCAAATTTTTGGATAATTCGCAAAATGGAAAAGATTTTGTCATTTCTTTCACACTGACGCAAACCCAGGAAATAACGGTGGGATTTGTTTCGACTATGGTGGTAAAACATGAGAGCAGTGTAAGATTCAGTAAAGTGAGATTGTACAGAGACTAATTAGATTAGGATTTAAGTGCGGGTAATATCATGCCGCATCCAATAATATAAGTTAATATAAATCCAAGCCATTCTACATGGCTTGGATTTCTTATGATTGGTGTAGCCTTGGTGCAATCATCATTATCAAACAACTCACCAATTCAGCGTTACCAGCTTGAATAATGTATGTTTGTATGTAAGTGTTTGTAAATCAGGAGGGTATATTGGTAATTTCATGTTAAAAGAATGGTATGTGCACATTTGTATCTGTTTTGATGTTCGAGACGTTTTTTTCTTCTCAAAAGGCATAATTGCTGCAGTTGGCAAAGTGGTTTTATTTTGCGATAACGGTTGTGAGGAATGAGAATTTAGATAGGTTTATTAAAAATGCTAAAAATTTTAAAAACATTTATAAAGGTAGCCTTATAAATATTCAATATGAGAAACTATTTCCCGGCCCGATAATGGTGATATGTTATGTTTCAGCTTTTAGCCAGTATAGATTTACGCTTAACATTAAAAGCAAAACCTTATCCATTTCAAAATACACCAATCCCTGTGGCAAAATCATTAACATTAATCTGGTAATCGATAAAAGGAAAAATGATTTATAACTTTGAAGAATCAGGCAATGATGTTGGATTTCATAATGAAGGTAGTAGAAACTGATATAAAAATCTAACAGAAAATATCGCTTTATATACACCGTGTGATGAACTAAAGATCTCGGGTGTAGTCAATCCCGGATTAACCGATATATACACATGTTATTTTATTAGCACTCAATTAATTTGCATGAAATCGTGCAGAACGAAATATTCCCCAAGTACGTAACTGCTGGTATTTAACGATAAGTCATGACCTGATATTGAATACGAAAAGTCGGAAAAATATAAAAAGATGTCTGATTATAATAAACCCTGCCTCTTTGTTACGTTTTATATTTGGATTATATTCTTTTTTCTGTTAAAGAATGTATAACCAAGTATTTAAAGTACCGTAATGGACGTCTGTAATTATTTATCAACTGGTTTCTTTTGTCCCTGAATCTGAATATATAAAAACTTCTGTTTATGTATCCAACACAAAATAATCACATGCCTATGAGAAAAAAATGAACCTAACTAAACGCTTGACTAGCTTTTTATAATGGCCGACAGTTTTATTAAACCTGAATAAACAGGTTATTAAGTATGTTTTGCCTAAAATTTAATAAATAAACAAACTAACCAAATATGGAAATAATTCCAAAAGCGCTAAAATCTTGGCGCATATTGTTAACAATATTGACCATCAGTTCAATACTTTCTACGGCCCCTTTTGCTAAAGTGGTTGCCAATACAGGTTTAAGTCTTTCAAAAGATGTAAATGCTTACATCAATACAAATGAAGGGGTTATTTCCCTTCCGGGATCTAAAAAAGTGAAATTAATATAAATGGTAAAGTTACCGATGTAAATGGAAAAGCAATCCCAGGAGTTGTGGTAAAACATAAAGAATCCGGAAAAGCTACCCAGACAGATACCGAGGGTAATTATTCTCTGAGCATTCCTGATCGTAAAGGTACGCTGGTCTTTAGTTTCATCGGTTTCGCTTCGAAAGAAGTTGTTATTGGAGAGCAGACACAAATTAATGTTCAGCTTGTTGATGATAACAAAAAGCTTGATGAGGTTGTTATAGTAGGCTACGGTACCCAAAAGAAAGTCAACCTGACCGGATCGGTAAGTACTGTTTCTTCAAAGGACCTTGATAACCGACCAATTACACAGGCCTCCCAGGCGCTTTCAGGTTTATCACCTGGTGTACAGGTACAACAAAATGGCGGCCGCCCGGGCAGTGATGGTGCGAGGGTAATTATCAGGGGAGTAGGAACATTCAATGCAGGCAGCAACCCCTTAATATTGATTGATGGGATTGCAGGTTCGTTGGATGATGTAGCGCCAGATAATATTGCCAGCATGACGGTACTAAAAGATGCAGCCTCAGCTGCGATTTATGGTAACAGGGCGGCAAATGGCGTAGTATTGATAACGACTAAACGTGGTCAAAAAGGGAAAACAGTAATTGGTTATAACAACTATTTTGGTTGGGAAAAAATAACGAGTTTGCCTCAATTTGTTGATTCCTGGACTTATGCAGAACTAACCGGTGCAAGTGCCGATGTGGTAGCCAAATATAAAAGCGGCACAGATCCGGATAATTTTCCAAATGTATTCCATTTGAAAAATTTATTAAATACGGGTTCAGGTTTTCAGCAATACCACAATGTTAATGTATCTGGAGGTGAAGGTAACAACGTTTATTACCTTTCAGGTAGCTATCGTGACCATAATGGATTAACGGCAGAGACCAATAACGAAAGATACGATATCCAGGCCAATATTGATACCCGTATAAAAGAAAACCTGAATCTTAAAACCAGTATACTCGGTTTTTCTCAGTTTCAGACACAACCTCAGTCCAATTCGGCAGGAATAGGTGGTATTATTGGATTTTCGGTGCGTGAGCCCAATACCATTGCAGGACTGAAATCAGATGGCACTTATGGCCGTCAGGATTTCTATGCCCCGGAAGCATGGCTGGCCAGTGAAGGTTTTAACAATTTGCGTGCTAAAAACTTTTATGGAAATTCTACACTATCCTGGGACATTATACCAGGTTTAAACCTAAGCGGAACTGCCGGATATCATTATTATACCAGCGTTAATACAACCTATGTCGCTGACATCAATATAGACCGTAATACCTATGTGGGGCCAAATAGCTTGAACATCGAAAATAGAGATGGAAATGAAGTAACCCTAAATTTACTATTAAAGTATGCTAAAAGCTTTGGTAAACATAATTTATCTATTTTAGGTGGTTATCAGCAAGAAGCACACCGCGATAATTATTCAAGGGCGTTTCGGGATAAATTTCCTAACAATCTGCTGTATCAGATTGATGCAGGCGCAACAACCAATCAGCAAACATCAGGTAACGCAAATGAGTATGCATTCAGGTCTTATTTTGCCCGTTTAAATTACGATTTTGGAGGCAAATATCTTTTTGAAGCCAATGTGCGCTACGACGGTTCTTCCAGGTTCGCACCTGACAATAGATTTGGTGTTTTTCCAGCCGTTTCCGCTGGTTGGAGACTTTCAGAAGAATCTTTTATAAAGGATAATATCGGCTGGATTAATGAGTTGAAAATCCGCGCATCTTATGGCTCTCTGGGTAATGCGAATATTTCGGATAGAAATGGTAATATATTAAATTATCCGTACCAATATACCTTTAGCACCGAGCCAAAATATACTTTTGGAGGAGTGATTGCACCAGGTGCTGCTGTTACTTCGGCTGTAAATACCGATATCAAATGGGAGACAACAACTACAACCAATCTCGGTCTTGATTTTACATTGTTTAAAAATCACCTAAGCGGTACTGTAGATATTTACGACAGGACAGCGAAAGATATTCTTTATCTGGTGCCGGTATCCTCAACATTAGGCCTGACGCCGCCAATACAAAATGCTGGTTCCATTCAGAATAGGGGTATTGAGTTAAGTTTAACTTATAATACAAAAATCGGTCAGGTAAACATAGGGGTATCACCAAATTTTTCTTATAACAATCAGAAAGTAATCAAAATAGCCGGTGACATTCAGAGTGTTATCCCCAATTTCTTTGTAGGTCAGCCGTTAAACCCAATTTATGGATTTGTAGCCGATGGTCTTTTTGTTGATGCTGCAGATGTGGCCAGTTATCCATCACAGCCAAGCGGTGGTGCCCCGGGTAACATCAGATTTAAGGACATTAGCGGACCAAATGGTGTTCCCGATGGAAAGGTTGATGCTACCTATGACAGGGCCATTCTGGGTAATACCAATCCAAAAACTTCCTACGGTTTAAATTTAACTGCAGCATATAAAGGCTTCGATCTAGCTGTATTATTTTCTGGACTTGGAGGATACACGGTACAGATGGGTTCATATCAGGCTTATGCCTTATATAACGGTGGCAATGTCCAGCAATGGCAATATGAAAATGCCTGGACAACGCAAAATCCCGACCGTAATGCCACTTATCCACGTATTACCAATTTGAGCCAGGGAAGTGCCAATGTACAAACAAACTCCTATTGGAACAGATCAGGGACTTTCCTGAGATTGAAAAATGCGCAGATTGGCTATACCATACCTGCTAATCTGACCAAAAAAATCAGTTTAGACAAAGTTAGGGTCTTTGTGGGGGGCAAAATCTTTTCACATTAAACGATTTTTATAAAGGATGGGATCCGGAAAATGGTCAGGGGTCTGGAGACAATCCAAGCTTCTATCCGCTTTCTGCCATCTATACCTTTGGTATAAATGTGAAATTGTAATCTGATGTAGTTAGGATCATTAAATAAAACAAAATGAAAAATTATATATATAAATTAACAGTTGTGGTTGGATGTACCTTTCTGACTATGATTGCAGGATGTAAAAAAGACCTTTTAGATACCCAGCCGCTATCATCAATCTCGGATGCCACTTTCTGGAAAACAGCTGGTGATGCAACACTTGCTTTGAATGGGGTTTATGACAGTGGGGCAGGTTTTACCGGCTACAATTTCTGGGCCGCAACATCAATGGTTAACCTTGATCTGATGGCCGGTAATGGATCGGAGAAGGAGTCAATTCCTGATAATTTTACCAATGGCACGCTAAATTCTACTTATAGCTTTGTAGGATCCTATTATTCTCAGGCTTATTCACAAATTACCCGGTGCAACAATTTTTTAGCTAATATTGGTGCTGTTACAATGGATGCTGCGCAAAAAGCAGTAATGATAGGTGAGGTAAAAACGATTAGGGCATACAATTACTTTAATCTGGCCTTGTATTTCGGGGATGTGCCACTTGTACAAAAACTGTTGACGGTAGATGAAGCAAATTCTGTATCCCGCACACCTAAAGCAGAGGTATGGGCATTTTGTGAAAGTGAGCTTAAGGCAGCAGCGGCAGCACTTCCTGTTTCGGTAAGTGCAGACCGTCTTGGCCACATGACCTCTGCTTCGGCACTGGCAATTCTGGGTCGTTTACAGCTTGCTCAGAAAAAGTGGGCAGATGCGGCCACTACCTACAAAACCATTATCGATTTTAATTACTATTCAATTGATCCAAGATATCGTGAACTTTTCTTAAATGCGGGGAAACCAGTCGTGAGATCATCATGTCGATGCAGTACATCAGAGATACTTATAACCACGCCCTATTACAATATCTTACTCCTGAAACCTGGGGAGGATGGCATCAGTATTCCCCATTTAATGAATTGGTCGAAGCCTATGAGTGTAAGGATGGAAAAACGATAGCAGAATCGCCTTTGTTTGATAAAAATAATCCTTACAACAACCGTGACCCAAGAATGGATTTCAATATCATGATCTCTGACCGCACAAGTTTCCGTGGTAAAGTTTATTCGGCAAAGCCCGGTACAACACTTCCTGATCGATTGAATCAGTATCCTGGAGTTTGGAGCGGATATGTAATCTATAAATTCTTAGAAGATGATCCGGCAGTAGCCACGACTAACAATACCGGAAACAATTTTCCCTTAATCAGATACGCAGAAGTATTATTGGGTTATTTAGAGGCAAAATTAGAGTCGGGAGGGGAGTAGATCAGTCTCTATTAGATGCAACGATCAATAAAGTGAGAGGTAGGGCAGCGGTATTGATGCCACCCGTTACCACAACAGATCCAACTGCACTTAGAACCATTATCCGAAGAGAACGAAGGGTAGAATTTGCCTTTGAAGGCATCAGATATTTTGATTGTTTAAGATGGGGAATTATAGGTTCAGAAAACAATCAACAGTTTACCGGTATGAAACTTACCAATGATCCAGCTAACTATAAAGATTATCCTGTAAACTCAAATGGGTACTATATCTTTAAAAAGCGCAGTTTTGTAATCGGTAAGAATGAACTCTGGCCAATTCCTCAATCAGAAAGGGATCTTAATAAAAACCTGACCCAGAATCCGGGCTATTAATCGATTCCGTGGTTCAAAGCGTTCTGTTGAGATACTCGGCAAGTGGAGTAATATCGATATTTATTCAATTTATTGTGCAGGACAGAAATGAGGTTAGTTTAATGAGCGTCATTCCTAAGGGGATGGCGTTTTTTAAAGAATATGGGATAGTTATCCATTCAATAGACCTCGAATAAGATAATGTACTTTACAGGCTTAAGTTTAACTTTATCTGACCTGCTCATTAACCACCATTTATTACAGTTATAATTTTAAACGTTTGTAGTTAATGAAGCCAAAGGTTTTAAATTTGTCAAATGGTTTATTCCATTCATTTAGTGCCAGATTAGATACCCAGCCCAATGTTAATAGCCATTGGCATTGTCATAATGAGCTGGAATTGGTTTATTTCAAACGAGGCAATGGCACACAGTTTGTTGGTGACAGCGTAAAACAATTTAGAGACGGCGATGTCGTTTTGCTGGGGAGTAATTTGCCACATTATTGGCAGTTTTCAAAAAAATACTTAGATAGCGATAGTGGTGCTGCTGTTGAAATATATGTTGTCCACTTCAATGAGAATTTTTGGGGCGATGTTTTACTGGGGCTACCAGAATTCCAGGAAATTAGAAGAATGCTCGAATTTTGCAAGCATGGACTTCAGGTTCTGGGAAAGCAAAAAGCAAATTTAGGATTATTAATTTCTCAGTTGGTAAGTTCATCAGGTTCTAAGCGGATTTCTCTTCTAATAGATTGTCTTTCTGAAATTTCGGCCTGTAAAGAAGCTAGAAAGCTTACCACAATGGGCTTTCAGCCACATTTACCGCAGGCCAGTATAAATAGATTAGAATCTATATATGATTATACGATGAGAAATCATAAAAGAAAAATCGACATAGGGAAAATCGCCGGTTTTGCAAATTTGAGACCTAAATCTTTTTGCAGGCTTTTTAAAAAAGCCAGCGGAAAAACTTACATACAATTCTTAAACGAAGTCCGGATTGGGCAGGCATGCCAGCTTCTTACTGAAGGCAGGCTGAGCGTGAAGGAAATCTGTTATGAGAGCGGTTTCATATCTTTCACTAGTTTTCATAGAACCTTTAAGAGCCTCACAGGTACAACACCTTTGGGTTATCAAAAAAAGATTAATTAAACTCGGGTGATGGTGAGATTTCCTGTTCAAAGCTGATTTCATCAACGGCAATCAACGGCTTTTTGTTCCGCGAACCGTTAAGCAAATTTCGCTCGAAAAGATTTTTTTAACACCTTTCGCATGAACATGTAGCACCGTAAAGTTCCAGTTGACTGGATCAATTGTTTCGTAAAGCTGTTTCATTGAATAGTTATCATATTATTTAGTAATTTGTATTCATTTGCACATTTGCCTGCAGCAAATATTCATTATATTTAAATAATGTTGGCGCTGAAAGTTTAAATAGGTAGCTGGTTATACAACCGCCTATTTTGGAAATAAAAACCCATCCTACTGAATGACCAATTATCCCATGTGCTCAAATTTAACGACTATCTTTTCGGGATTCTGCGCCAACAGATAGTCGGACATGCACGCAAGGTTGTTATTGCCAAACCGGTCAACGGAGCAAAATGGCAGTGCAGCAGTTAGCGGGGATTCATCAGGGAGAGGTGTTTAGTTTAAAGAATAGGATTGTTTAATATGGTTAACTGGAATTGTTTAATCGAATTAGGACTCTGGATTGTTTAATCTGTTAATTGTATCAAATCGGCTAAAGACGGCTAACCCACTCCAAACTCAAAAACGGCTCAATCTTTGCTCCAAGCAAAGCTTAAATTAATAAGGAAACCCCATTTAGATCATGAACAATTTACAAGCACTATCCCAAAAATCAAGACTCACTATTTTAGTCCTCATTACTCTTTTTTTCTCTGCCTGCTCAGAAACCCCTCAACGTTTCTTCGACATCGCCATCCTTAACACCAATATGATCAACGATTTTGCGAGCGCAGATCTGGCCCGCCATATTAACGATGAAACGAAAGAGTATCCCGATATTCCATCCAGTAAAAAGAAAGGTGACGAAGCTGCAGTTAGCCTCAATAACAAAATACTATACCTCGAACAATCGCTCGAAAAAGTGAAAAAACTTTCAGCTTCAGGAGAAGAAGAAAAAGAAATTAAAGCGCTCTCCCAGCAATTATATGAGCTCGTTATCCCTGTTTATAAAAACGAATATCTTGCTTACGCTAAATTGTGCGATAGTAAAGGCAGCCAAAGTGCCAAAGACGAAATTATTAAAAACATCGACCAGAAATATGGCGCCCGTTTTGAGCAAAACTTTAATGCCTTAATGGAAAAAGGTAAAGCCTACGCCCAACAAAACAATATCCAGGTAAACTGGGGCCAATAAAATAAGTAATGGTTTAATCCAGGTGCGATGCATTTGGATTAAATATGGCTGATCTTACCAGAAACCCTCAACGGACATTTTTAAGTAACACGATGCGCTTTACCTTGGGCTAGGCCATATAAAAACTAATGTTCCGAATTTATATATTTCAGTAAAGTTGTCGAAAATTAGGTAAGCTGATTTAAGTCCGGCTGTTCTATTGGTACCGCTGCTGGTATCTGTTTTAGGTTAGGTTAATGTAATAGGGGTTATTGGATTTATTTGTCTGCCGCTGCAGGTCGGGCCATCAACCGTATCTTTTTCTTCTGGTAAAGTACCGAATCTGTTTCCTTACACTTGGGTTAAGATTTTATTTGGTTGTATTTATTTTGGTGCTCTGGTTATTTCACCACGTTAATGCCGTGGTTTAATGGCCTGCCTAATTTACCCTCTTACAATGAAGCGCGAACATTTCGGTCTCACTCCCTTTGCAGGTTACAGGGTTTATCCCTTATCCGGCAATGCTGTTTATAAATAAAGATTTTTATGATCCCTTCCTGTCTTAAAACTTTCAGCCAGTTTCAGTGGTTGTAACACCATGCAGATTTTATCTCCCACGGCTGCGCATGGACCAGCAAAAAAATTATATCCCTATCAGCAGTATGCAATCGAAACCCTGTTTGAAAAAATGCAGACCGGGGCTGATCAGCTGCGCTTGCTCTACCAGTTACCTACAGGTGGTGGTAAAACAGTTATCTTTTCTGAAATTGCCGATCGTTTTATAAAGCAATACGGAAAGAAAGTAATCGTGCTGACCCACCGGCAGGAGTTATGCAAACAGACTTCGCTGGCACTGAAAAATACAGGCGTTTTTAATAAAGTAGTAGACAGCAAAGTTAAAAGGATAGCCAAAAAAGATTATTATTATTGTTATGTAGCCATGGTCGAAACCCTTAAACACAGGATCGATGATGGTCTGATTGATACCGGAGAGGTAGGCCTTGTGATTGTAGATGAGGCCCATCACAATTCATTCCATAAACTGCTTAAAAAATTTCCGGGTGCCAGGATAATCGGGGTAACGGCCACCCCTTTTTCGGCAGATGCAGCATTGCCTATGAAAAGCTTTTACAGTGAACTGGTGCTTGGAGAGCAGATAAATTCACTGATCGAACAGGGCTTTTTGGCAAAGCCAAAAAGTTTTGGCTATGAGGTAGAACTCAACACGCTCAACAGGGGCATTCACGGCGATTTTACGGTGAGCAGCTCCGATGAGTTATATTCCTCCAAAGTAATGCTCGATCTTCTGATTCATGCTTACAGGGAACATGCGCTCGGGAAAAAGACATTGATTTTCAATAACGGTATATTTACCTCAAGGAAGGTACTGGAAGTTTTTCAGCAGGCCGGTTACCCCATACGCCACCTGGATAACCAGACAGAAAATGCAGAACGGGTTGAAATATTAAAATGGTTTAAAAAAACAAAGGGAGCGATATTAACATCAGTATCCATATTAACTACTGGTTTTGATGAACCGTCTGTGCAGTCGGTTATCCTGAACCGTGCCACCACCTCACTTACGCTTTATCACCAGATGATCGGCAGGGGAGCCAGGCGTTTGCCCGGTAAAAAAACTTTTAATATTATAGACCTTGGCAATAATGTAGAAAGGTTTGGAGAATGGGATGCACCGGTAAACTGGCAGCATGTATTTGAAAACCCCGAAATCTATCACCAGATCCTGGCAAAGGCCAGTGATGATCTCCACCAGATGCCTGCCGAAATGAGGAACAGGTTCCCCAACAGCACGGGGATATCATTCGATGTACTCGCGGCCTATCAAACAGCAATGGAGAAAGGGGAAAAAGCAAGGACCGTACTCCTCGATTCCATCAGGCAACATGCAATGATGTGCACTGACAATGCTGATACGGTGAGCAATGCATTTGAATTGGTACAGGAACTCGATAAAGAAATCGACTGGAGGATAAAACAATACGGCAAATGCCTGGGCTCGGTAACCAAAAACTATATCAAGTGGTTGGGCAGCGACTACCGGAGCCGTTTGCACAGCCTGATCGAGAAAATAATGTCTAGGCGGGCAGCAATGCGCGCAGCAGTTTAATCTAAAGCAGGGATTGATGGAAACAGCTATCGAAAAGCCTGATCTGAAAAGGACAGGCCTTAAGTTTACAGGGAGGAAAGATCTTGATTGTTAATTATTGCAACAGCGGATGGGAAATCATCACCCAAAGGGCTCATGGCCTTTTGGCCGGGCAGATCTGTGCCAGATGGAAAATCTCCGATCAGCCACAGCGCTGGGTAGAAACCCTCACCGCTACCACCGGGCACGACGATGTTTTTAACGAATTTGTCCGTGGGCCGCTGTTATCAGATAGGGGCGGACCCCTCGATTTCAAAATGACAGGTTTTGATGAATCGGCCTGCAGGGAAATGATGGATAATGCCATCAGTAAGAGCCGTTTCATTGCGCTGCTTTTTTCAAGGCATATTTCTTTTACCCATGGTGATGAAGCTTCGGCCAGGCCTTACCTTACGGAGCTTAAAAAGCTTGAAAAGAAATGGATCAGGGAAGCGCAGAGCAGCACCGGCGAGGTAGACCGCGCTTATGCTTTACTCGAATTCTGTGATGCTTTTTCACTGCTCATCTGCCAGGACCAGATTCCGCCTGAGGAACGCCTTCTTGAAATTAGTAAAGGTCCAAGCGGCAAATCTGTCCGGTTTTTTCAGCAGGGGCAACAGCTTATTGTTACACCATGGCCTTTTGAGGTCGATACTTTTGAAGTATGTTACGAGCGGCTTACTTTGAATGAAATTGGTTTCGAAAACGATGAGGCATTTAGAACGGCCCTGCGTAATGCGGGGCTTGAACTTCGAAAGCTGATCATCTCGAGAGAATGATCCCGCTTTGGTATTTCTTCAATCTGATCAGCATAAGCTGTTTTTAAAAACTTTAGCCCGCTAAGGACGGTTATTAATAGTGATGAGAAAATTAGATGCTTTTGAGTGGCTGTTGATCTGCCTGATGCTGGCTACATTTATTGCCGGGATAATGGTTGCTTTATCACGTGATGACCGCACAGCGGCCGTTCCAAAGCGTTATCCCATAGTTGCGTTATGCCGTTAGTTAATGCCCTTAATCCATAAATTTTACCATTACTTTTACAGCCCGTTATTTAGACGCAATCATAAGAGTTCATTTTATCCTTCCACAGTATTCCGCACCTAAAAATGACATTACCAGAAAAACATCCTGCATACAATTATCAGGTAAATCCGGATTTAACCAGCATCAATTGGCAACGTGTACTCCAACTTTTTCAGGAGATTAACTGGAAACACCGCTTAGCCGGAGAGATAGAAAAAGCTTTCAAAATGAGCACCTCCACGCTTTTTATCTATGAGGGGGAAATGATCATCGCTTTCGGCAGGGTTATAGGTGATGGAAGGTATTATGCCATGCTGGCAGATGTAGTGGTAGACCCAGCCTATCAGGGCCAGGGACTGGGCAGATACCTGGTTATGGCGCTGAACAGCCAGTTGGAAAATTATCATTTTGTTAACCTTAGTGCTGCCCCTGGAGCCGATCGTTTCTACAAGACCCTCGGGTGGAAAAAGCAGACTACGGCGTATATATGGCCCCAGGGGCCTAAACAGCTGAGACAGCATTGCGAAAAGGATTAAAATGGCAAGCGCGGTTTATTGCATCACTTGAGATAGTGCCATTCGCGGATAAAAAGGAATCAAAATGTCATAATATATCCTATTGCACTTATAGATGCTAAAATGAAAATACCCATATCTCATCAAACAAAGCAGGCTGATATCCAAAACACCATTTTATCCCTCGCTACAGAACGCGGGCCCGGTAAGAGCACCTGCCCATCCGAAATCGCCCGCCTGTTATTTCCGCAAGAATGGCGAAACCAAATGAAAGCGGTGCGCGATGTGGCTATTGATCTGCATAAACAGGGCAGGGTTGTCATCACCCAAAAGGGAAACCTGTTGACATTGACAGGATCAAGGGACCTATACGGATCAAAATGGTTTAATCCATTGCAGTGTTGTTTAGGACAGAGAAGCTGGTTCGCTACCGGTTTATCGTTAAAAACTTGATATCTCCTCATTGTTTCAACCCACTGTTCGCCATCATCAGGGAAAAGTTTATTTATAGCGTGATTGTAGGTGTTCACTTTCTAAATTTGGGATAAGTTATATAAAAACAAGATTTTTTCAAAGATAATCATCAAATCAAAGTCTTAGTTACTGCCAAAAATAAGCTGGACATTGATTATGTGCATCTGGGGTTAAAAACCTTAAATTCCGGTTTTTCGTAACCCTGCAGGTCTATCGTAAGCCTGCAGGGGCATGCTAAAACGTGCGGAGTTTATGCTCAATTGCCGGCATAAACCTTTACCCCGCCCAGCCAGGTTTCCAGCACTTTAATATTCCGCATGTTCATGCTGCAATCTTTTCGGGGCATAGTTACAGGGTCCTTTTCGAGGATTACAAAATCGGCAAATTTTCCTGCCTCAAGACTTCCTGCCCAGCTATCGGCATAACACTGCCAGGCAGCATCATAAGTTACTGCTTTCAGTGCCTGTTCATTGGTAAGCTGTTCTTCGGTATTGAGCACATTTAACGGCCATGCATTTTCGCTCGCTTCCATCACTCGTGTAATAGCTTGTTCCATCATCCTTAAAGGACCAAGCGGGGTAACGGTGTGGTCGCTATGAAGGGAGATGCGCAGCTTTTCAGCTGCCGATTTACAGCGGTCCAGGGAAAATACCTTAGGAGCATTGTGCGCTGGCAAATGCTGTCCTTCGAATATAACTTTTTCAAATACATCGCCCCAATACCCCACGTGGCCCAATCAAAAAACTGGGCGAAATATTCAATGCTTCCATTTCATTGATGCCACTTTGCTCCAGCAGCGAACAGTGCTCAATCCGGTTGCGCAGTTCAGGCCCCTTATATTTTTCTAATGCGCTGCGGAAGGCTGAGATGGTATCTGTTATAGCCAGATTTCCATTTGCATGGATCATAATGGGCCAGCCTTTTTCCAGTATTACCTCATCAACCACCTGTTGATAAGCCACCGGATCTGAAAAGTTGAATATACCACATGCGTGATCCTTTTCAAGTATTACCGAATAAGGTTCGGACTGATATCCGGTTAGTCCCTGATTAGATCCATCGGATACAATTTTTACATGGCCCAGGTAAAGATCCAGATAATAATCGGGCTGCCGGTAAGGTGGTAAAGCCTGCGCAGCCTTCAGTGTTTCGCAGTATAGGGCCCCGCCCAGGCGTACAGGTAGCCGTCTGGCCTCCAGGTAGTCTTCAAGATAAGGCACATACATCTGGTTAATCAGTGCATCGTACATCGAGGTTACCCCTCTTGCACTGGCCTGATGGAAAAATGCATCCATATTGGAGACAATATCAAGCGATTTATGTGCTATTGCATCCTGATAGGTATTTATCGCAGGCATCATCATGGGCTCCTCCTCCAACCATCCATGCGTTTTGGCGATATAATCATCAGCACTGGTATAGTCGTGCATTGCAGGCTGCCCTTTCTGGGCATTGTAGATGGCGCGAAGGGCCGCAGAATTGGCATATAGCGTATGGCCTGATGCGCTCATGATAAGTATCGGTGTATCTTTGCTCACGTTATCCAGGAACACGTTGTCAATCTCCGAAAAGTTTTTCCGCTTTGGGGCTGAATAAGCGCTGGGTCGAGTCCTGTGGCCAGTAATACCACATCGGAGGAGGCTTCGTGAGCGGCAGACAGGGTATCTGCTATCCACTTTTTAGTATATACTTTCCGCAAGTCCTGTCCTTCAAAGGGGCTTATGTCTATCCATGAGGCCATCATGCCCGAAAATACGGTATGAACATGCGGTTCAAACATTCCAGGGATCAGGGTTTGGGCCTTATCCAGCACGATACTTTGGTAAGCATCTTTGTATTTGGCATCCATAGCAGCCTTTACCTGCGCATAAGAACCGCATGCTACTATAAAGCCCTGAGCCATACCGATTGACTCCACAACGCCGGCATCTCCGTTAGCCATGGGCCTGATCGTTCCTCCGGAATAGAGAATCGCTTCCGGCGTTGCTGCAGGCGGCTTGCTTTTTGACAGATGAGCGGTCAGCTTTTCAATATGTTCCTTACTGAAAAGCTTATGCTTTAAGATTTCGACTATTGGGTTTTTGCAGCCGCAGGTGCACGCATGCGGATGGTGATGATCTGTTTTTATCATTGCCAGGAAGAGTTATCTGTTTTTTAATCTATTTTGCTTTTATTGGAACTGTTTTTTGAGTTTTCTTTTGGTAGTGTGCCATCTAGCGAAGTAGCATAAGATGCAATCCAGGCCAGGATCTGCTCCATAATCCTGATGATTAACTCCAGACTTGTAACTTTTTTGACCCCGGGAAGTAACGCTTTACCTGGGGGGTACACCGGCTGAGGCAGTGGTTGTGGCAGAATAAGTCCCTGTACGGCCGGGCTGCCCGGCTGTGCAGGGATACCTGAATACAGACTAACATGCTGAAGGAAGAGTTGAGTAATATAATCTTTCATTGTTTTTGGCGGCGTGTTAATGGTAGGTGAAGATTGATCTGCATGCTGAAGTGTGCCTGGCAACGATTGGTTCTGTATCCTGGTATAGTTTGCGCCTGATGTTGCAGCTCTTTTAAGCACCAGTCGCTGAAGGGTATTCAACGTACTTCTGGTCAGTAAATTAGGCGATTGCCCGTAGATCTGTGCAATTTGCTGCAGGTCGGTTTGGTGCCAGGCATGCGGCACAACATCGAGTGTATTCCAGTGCATCGTATTCCAGCTCTTGTAATCGCCGCTCTGTGCTGTCCACCCTTCCGGAAGCGGGGGAAATGTATTGTTAAATAGATTGGCAAATGCGCTTTCTCCGGGTGTAGGCCCTGCTGTGGGATAAACTAATGACACTCCAAAGGCATCCAGTTGGTTATGTTGTTTTAAATAGAGGGCCAGCGTTGGTGAGAGCGCACCCGCCAGGCTATGTCCGCAGAATACGATCGCGCTCTGCGGCCCGGGTTGTAAACTGGCAATAAACTCTTCGAGTGTGGTGCCTGGTGATGCGGCTGTAGGGGGACTGGTGAGTGAAAGCAAGATTTTGATACCGGTTGCAGTTCCATTAGAGATATAGGGGTCGGTTCCGTTATAAGCCGATGGCTTGAAAAGAACAGGGTTGTAATTTGTCCAGTTCACTACTTCTGCCACCGAAAAATCTTCGGTTTCCCAATCATAAAGTGAGGCGGGATTAGTTGCTGCCACAGCTACAACGTAAGTTGGTAAAGTCGGGCCGCCCGGGTAAGCTACAGCGTCGCACTGCGCGACAAACAGCGCATTATCGGCAACTCCGGTTGGCTTTTCTTTCTGATCAGTCTCTTCGATGAGTGCCGGGCCCCATACCAGGTTCCAGTCACCCAGTATCGGGGTAACCGATGAATCGGCGACTGAAGGGGCTGTTTGCCCCATCACTTTAACAGGGGGAACATTATTTAAATAAAAAGATAAGTCATACTGCAGTTGCAGCTGTAACTCACTACCGGTGCCGTTGTAACCGCCCGCCCGGTTAGCGATGCATGCAAGGCCAAATACCTGCTGATAAGCATCAAGAGATGGGTTTCCCATAAGTTTAATGGAATTGATAGATTGAAATTTTTGAACAATTGACACAGCACGATATCAACTAAAGCTTTTGCTCTGATAACTGGCATAAAAGTCAGTTGTCTGCGATCCGGATCCTGACCGAAACATAAACTGTGTTGAAAACGTTACTAATAAGGTAAATTTACAAATTTTAAGAATATTTTAAAATGCTTAATACTACAAAATATTAAAATACTTATAATTAAGTATTGTGGTCGTAAAACTACAAATTGAATGTTAGATTTTGATGTACGTTTAAGGCCGGATATTCAATAATTTCTTATGGACTCCTCAAATCGGGAAAAGATGTCAAACCGGCTCCAAAATAACCGGTTTTACACAGAAAGGATATCAATGGAAAACCATTAGGCTTTCATTATTAAAGGTAGATAGCTGTTGATAGATTTCCGGGCGGGTTGGCGCATTTCCTGCCGTGCAGAAAATCCAAACGTTGTAAAGGCCTCCACCGCACTCAAAGAAAAAAACTTCGAGTTAACGAGGTTCTTCATTATTTACCGGAATTAGGGTTTTTGGCCAGGCCGGGTACCCTGCAAAAGTTGTGGTGCGAGGAAAAGCGGATAGAAAGCAGATCCTTCATCAGCAAGTGCAAACCGGGCATCAGCTTCAGTACCAAAAGCATAACCTGGAAAGCACACAGCTCAAAACGAAGGCGCAGCACATTGATAAAAGCAAAAAGCCGCGTTGGGTGGTAGTTTTCATAGGGCTGGTAATAACAGTTGGCCTGGCTTATTGGGTAATGAGAAAATGGCGCTTCGACTGAATATTAAAATGCTCCCTTTAACAAAAGTTAGGGGAGCATTTATATAGCGGTTCAATAAAATTGTGCTAAAATTACCAGGCAAGTATACGTTTAGCCTTTGTTTAAGGTGCAGATCATATAGCGGAATTTTAGCGGCTGGAATTAATCCCAAAATTTATCATCAGTATTGTACAAAAAAATGGAAATACGTTTTTGAAGAATTTAACCTTATATTTAGGTGTTCGGTTTTAGGTATCAAATGCCTTAAATACTCACTTATCAGTAATGAAGAATGGTTTAACAGATATTCCCAAATATAAACTGGAAAACTTCAGGCATATCCACAGGCATAGTAATCCAGGCGCACATTTCGGAAATAATATACCTGATGATGCTGAAAGAATTGAAGGGTTTGAAATTTATTCCAGTGATGGAATGGTTTCATCAAAAGGGCCCTTAAAATCTATTTTTTACAGGATCGGCATTACTGTTAACGGTTCGTTGAATATGCAGGTAGGCCTTGACGAATATACCCATCGGCCCGGGACCTTGACATTTACATTCCCCAACCAGACTTTTTCAACGAGTAATGTTTCTGAAGATGCATTTGGATACTATATGTTCTTTATTCCTGAATTTTTAAATGATATCATTCCGTCAATCAAAATTGCAGATGAGTTCCCTTTCTATGATATTTCCGGTGTACCTGTATTTCAAATTGAAAGTGAAGAAATGGAAAATATACTTGTGCTGGTGATGAAAATAAATACAGAATTACAGTATAAAAAGTCCGGGCGCGATAAAGCGATCAAAATGTATGTGTATCTGTTACTGCTGGAGGCTAAAAGAAGTTATGAACGACAGAATATAGGTAACACTAAATCCTTCCTTCGGGACAGTTCTAAATTAATTAACCGTTTCAAGAAACTTGTTACCCAATATTATCTTAATAAAAAGCAAGTCAATGACTATGCGCAAATGTTAGGTGTTAGTCCCAATCATTTAAACAGAATAGTAAAAGAAAACACAGGAAAAACTGCTTCGGAAGTAATAAAAGAAATGATATTACAGGAGGCTAAATCATTGCTGCTCTATACGGGAAATTCAGTAGCCGAAATTGCTTATCGTTTAGATTTTTCTGACCCGGCTTCTTTCAATCGTTTTTTTAAAACTTTTACAAAAGAAACTCCCCTTGCTTATCGGTCCAGGCATAATTAAGTCAAGAAAACGCATAATTAAGCTAATGATCAGCCTTTAAATAATGATCAATTTTGTTTTATGGAACGCAGAAATTTCATAAAAAACACAACGCTAACTGCTTTGGGAGCAGTTTTGATCCGCCCTTTAGCGCTATTTACAGAAGAAACAAAAAATCCTATGAAAACAAAAGATCAGTTAAATGACTTAGAATTACCCGCAGGCATACGTGAACGCTATGTGCCCGGAATAAATGGCCTGACAGTGCATGTACTGGAAGCCGGATTTGAGACGACAAAACGCCCTGCTGTGCTGCTGCTGCACGGATTTCCTGAACTTGCTTATAGCTGGCGAAAAGTAATGTTGCCAATGGCTGCTGCTGGTTACCATGTAATTGCACCGGATATGCGTGGCTATGGCCGCACAACAGGATGGGACGGCAATTATGATGGAAATTTTGCTTCTTTCAGAACACATGAGCTTTCCCGCGATGCCATGGGTTTGGTAATGGCTATGGGACATGATTCTGTTTACAGTATCGTAGGCCATGACGTGGGTGCCACAGTAGCGGCCTATTGCGCACTCGTCAGGCCAGACTTTTTCAGGTCAATTGTTATTTTAAGTTGTCCGTTCGGCGGAGTACCAGCTTTACCTTTCAACGTTGCATCACAACCTGCACCGGCCCTGCAACCAGCAGGTACTGTAAAAGATCCCCTTACAACATTACCACAACCACGCAAAGACAGCATTACCTACTTTTCAACACGCAATGCCAATGATGATATGCTGAACTGCAAGCAGGGGCTGCACGATTTTCAGCGGGCTTACTTTCATGTAAAGAGTGCCGACTGGAGTCAAAATAAAGGACTTTCTCCACTTACTTCAGGCAGGGCGGAAGAACTGGCTAAACAGCCTATTTATTATGTTTTAGATCTTGATAAAACAATGCCGGAACAAGTTGCGCCTTATATGCCGTCTCCACAAGAAATATCTGCCTGTAAATGGCTCCCGGATAATGAGATTGACGTTTATACCCGGGAGTTTAAGCGTACCGGTTTCCAGGGCGGATTGAATTGGTACCGTTGCACTACTGCCGGATTGAACAAGTCTGACCTCGAACTTTTTCAGGACATAATATAGATGTGCCTTCTTGTTTTATAGCAGGGATCGCAGATTGGGCGAGATTTCGTCCTGTTGGCGCATTGGAGCAAATGCAAAACCAGGCTTGCACAAAAATGGAAAGTTTTCACATCATTGAAGGTGCAGGTCATTGGATAGCCCAGGAGCAACCTGAAAAAGTAGCCGGCTTGATTGTTGATTTTTTGCAACGAATGAAATAAACGATATTAATAACAATACCACTTTTAGGCAAAAAAAACGGAAAAAATTGCGAATAATGCAATGTTCCTTTAAAACACAAGTTTTTTACCACTACTGCCGTCGTTTACGAAACATAATATGACATCAGTATTTGATGCAGTAAAGTTTTACATTCTTGAAAAAGAAAGCGCTTTCTTTTCTGTAAAAAGGGACGATAATAACGTATTGTTTTATGATTTTGATTTCAAAATGAATTGGAAAAGGGTGAATAATGGTAAACAGTTAATTTACTGTAAATAAGTATTTTATAAAAAATATAGGGTTTTTGAAAATTCCGGGACATGGAATTTTCTCTGTTTTATAAAAAAAATGATAAATTTATGTTACCTAAATTGATGCCTAATACTCTCTTATGAAACAGATATTTCAGACGTATTCCATTTTCATTGCAGAAGATGATCCCTGATACGGCCCAAATGTTAGATTATCATTTAAGTTTAAACCTGTAATATTAATCAGCTGGTTTCTCGCTATACAAGATTGTTTAAACAAGCGCTATCAAAAGCAGATCTAATTTTCATTGATCCCGGGTTTACGAGATTACCCCGGTGATCAATTATTTCAAAAATAACGGAAGTTAAACCAGATATACCTGTAGTCGCAATCAATATAGACAAGAAATTTCAGCAGTTATTTGCGAAATCAGGAAATAAAGGGTGATAATGTTATTTTTAAATCAGCAAAACAGCGTGATTGTTTTAAAATGGAGTCGAAACATTAAAGGCTGATACTTGTGGTATTATCCGGTATCGTCTGAAATAATAACAACGACGTTGTTAAAGTTTCCTGGATTTTGGAAAAGTATCCTTTAGAACATGAGTGAAAGATGGTGAAGTTGAATCGTGATTTCCATTTTCCGGAAACAGCATCTGACATTTAGAAGCTAAAATTAACCTGAATTTCGTAAAATTTTGATTATCATCGTTTTGTTGTAGTTGTTTGCGCATGGTATTCAATTTGAAGAAACAATTTTTTATAAATTAAAATCATGAATGCAAAACTCTTCAGATATAATAACAACCAATGGCTGGCTCAGAGCGGTAAAGAGGAATTAAAAAATGACGAGTTTAGCCTGGTGCTGTGCTTTGGCGGAAAAAATATATTTCCTCAGACAGATGCTTTTGGCCAACTGCAAGCCCTGTTCAAAAACGCAGATATTGCACTCTGCAGCACTGCCGGAGAGATTTATCAGGAAACAGTATCGGATAATTCTCTTATTGCTATCGCATTCAATTTCGAATCGACAACAATTAAAACTTCAACAGTTAACATTAGTGCATATAAAAATAGCTATGATGCCGCGGTTGGGTTAATTAACCATCTTCCAAAACCAGATTTAAGTTATATTATGGTCTTTTCTGATGGAAGTCTTGTAAACGGAAGTGAGCTTACAAAAGGCTTAAATCAGGCTGCTGGGAATATATTGGTTACGGGCGGCCTGGCTGGTGATGATGCTAACTTCAGGTCTACCTTAGTTGGCCTGAACCGAAATCCCGCTGAAGGGAATATTGTCGCAATCGGCTTTTATGGACATAAACTATTGGTTACCCACGGCTCTCAAGGCGGCTGGGATATGTTTGGCTTGGAAAGGACGGTAACAAAATCTCAGGGAAATGTTTTATATGAAATTAATGAACAGAGCGCATTGGATTTATACAAGAAATATTTGGGGCCTGATGTTGATAATTTGCCGGCTTCGGCGCTGCTGTTTCCATTGGCGCTCACCATACAAGGTCAATCAGAACCCATAGTGCGTACAATTTTATCAATTGATGAAGAGCAGAAAACGATGACTTTCGCAGGCGACATTCCTGAAAACTCAAAGGTGCGGTTGATGAAGGCGAATTTTGATAAATTAATTGATGCCTCTTCTAAAGCCGCTGAAAATAGTTTAAAGAATAATCGAAAACCTGATTTTGCACTACTCATTAGCTGTGTAGGAAGAAAACTGATTCTTGGGCCAAGAACGGAAGAAGAAGTTGAAGCTGTTGCGGATGCTCTTCCCGAAGGTACTATGATTGCTGGTTTCTATTCGTATGGCGAAATTTCTCCTTTTAATAGTAGTGCAACCTGTCAGCTACACAATCAAACCATGACAATCACTTCATTTTATGAATTACCATAAACTACTCAACCGGCAAATCAGTAAGTATTTAACTGCAGAAATTGCGGAAAATCCGTCTGTTAAAAAGTTCTTAAGTGTGATTGACGATTCTTACGAAGCCTTACAAAGAGATAAGTTATTGGTAGAGAGAGCTTTTTCCATCAGCGAAGAGGAATATATTGAAATAAATAAAAAACTTAGTCATGAAATAGAAGTAAAGAAAAAATCGATTGATAAGTTAAAGAGTGCCCTGGGAGAAATTGGTGGTATACACCAGGATAAAAATTCAGACGATTTACTCTCAATTGCAGAGTATTTAAATGAACAGATCATCCAGAGAAAGAGTGCAGAACAGGTATTTACTTCATTGGTTAACAACTCGCAGAGTGGAATATTGCTGGAAGATGAAAATAGAAAAATTGTTTTCACAAATCAATTGTTCTGTACTATTTTTAAAATACCCCAACCGCCTGAAGAGTTAGTTGGAGTGGATTGCAGTCAAAGTGCCGAGCAATCTGCGGGGCTGTTTAAAAATCCGGAGCAGTTTATAAATGACATTCAAAATATCCTGGAGAAAAGGCTTTATGTAAGTGAAAATGTGATTTTAAATGATGAACGGATACTTAACAGGGCGTATATACCAATTGTTCTTGATGGGGTGTACAAGGGGCATCTTTGGAGTTATACTGATGTTACAGAAAGTAAAAAAGCCCAGGAGGCCCTTGAGCAAAGCGAATTAAAAAATCGCCTGATCATGAATTCAGCCTTAGATGCTATTATCACCATAGATGATCAGGGGTTAATCACTTTCTGGAATCCGCAGGCAGAAAAAATATTCGGCTGGCAGGAAGGTGAGGTTTTAGGTAAGCGATTGACGGATAACATTATCCCCCGGTATCACAAAAAAGGACACGAAACGGGGATGGACAACTACTACCTGACAGGAACTGGTCCTGTACTTAATAAAATGTTAGAGTTACCGGCGGTTAACAAAAAAGGCGAAGAATTTCAGATCGAACTATCTATCATACCGGTAAAACAGGGTAATAACAATTTCTTTTGTTCCTTTATTCGCGATATTTCTGACCGCAAGAAAAATGAGGAAGCTTTAAAGGCCAGTCAGGAATTATGGCAGTTCGCTTTGGAGGGCGCTGGTGATGGTGTTTGGGAGTATAATTTTCAAACCAAAAAAGCATTTTTCTCGAAGCAATATAAAAGGATGTTGGGTTATCAGGAAGAGGAATTTCCGAACGACCCCAACGAGTGGATGAGCCGGATACATCCTGAAGATCTTCCCATGATTCTGAAAACTGATGAAGCCTATTTTGCCGGAGAAATCAATTCGCATCAAAGAGAGTACCGGATATTGCACAAAAACGGAGATTATATATGGGTATTGGACCGTGGCATGCTGGTGAACAGGACCCTGAAGGTTTGCCCGAAAGAATTATTGGTACCCATTCGGACATTACTGACCGTAAACTTTCTGAACAGGCTTTGAGCAATAAAGAAGAGAAATACAGAAGCATTATTACAAATATGAACTTAGGACTGGTTGAAGTGGATAATGATGATTATATCCAGTTCGTAAATCAAAGCTTCTGTAAAATGGCTGGCTTTAATGAGGGAGAACTAATAGGTGCTAAAGTAACCGAAGTATTAAATCTCGGAGAGAGTAAAAACCTGATAGAATCGAAAAATAGCCTTCGGGAAAAGGGAATATCAGACGCCTACGAAGTGAATATTCGAAACAAAGAAGGGGAACTAAGGTGGTGGCTAATCAGTGGAGCACCCAGGCTTAATGATAAAGGAGAACATGTAGGCTCTGTTGGGATACACCTGGACATTACCAACCAAAAGAAACTAGAGTATGATCTGATTAAAGCAAAAGAGGCTGCTGAAGCATCTACTGAAGCAAAAGAAGCTTTTCTGGCAAATATGAGTCATGAAATCCGGACTCCAATGAATGCCATTTCCGGCATGGCCGGTCAACTTAATAAAACAACCTTAGATCAGAACCAGCGCTTCTTCCTCAATACAATTCGTTCTTCAGCTGATAATCTGCTGGTTATTATCAATGATATTTTAGATCTGAGTAAAATTGAATCAGGCAAATTAAGCCTTGAGAAAATTGGCTTTGATCCTAAACAGGTTGTTAGCCATGTAATGGAAGTTATGCGGCATAGGGCAGAAGAAAAGGGTTTAGAGTTCACCAATTCTTTTTGTGATCAAAAGCTTTCGGAGGTGCTGATAGGGGACCCTTATCGCCTGTCGCAGATTATGCTCAATTTAGTTAGCAATGCAATAAAATTTACGCCTAAAGGAAGAGTTGATGTTTCCTGCAGGGTTTTACAGGATTTTGAAACAGCGCAACTTATTGAGGCCAGTGTAATGGATACAGGAGTTGGAATGGAAAAGAATTTTATAGCGAATTTATTCGATAAATTTTCGCAGGAAGACAACTCTATTACGAGGAATTATGGTGGAACCGGGCTTGGCATGAGTATCTGCAAACAACTCATTGAGTTAATGAACGGAGAAATAAAGGTAATCAGCAAAAAGGGCCAGGGTACGGTTGTATCTTTTATTTTAAAGATGCCAAAAGGAAATGCAGGTGATTTGCCAGACAAAGCAGATAAGGAAGTAGATACAAGACTGCTGGACGGGAAAAATATTTTGATAACCGATGACAATGAAATAAACAGACTTTTGGCCTCCGCAATATTAAGCAATTTTGGTGCTGTTGTTACAGAGGCTTGTGATGGACAGGAAGCCATTCAACTGGTAAGTCAAAAAGATTTTGATTTGATTCTGATGGATGTACAGATGCCAGGTATAGATGGCCTGGAAGCCACCAGGCAAATCAGGGAAACATTAAACTCAATGCCCATTATTGCACTAACAGCATTTGCATTTAAAGGAGATAATCAAAAATGCTTTGATGTGGGGATGAATGATTATTTGTCAAAACCGTTTGAAGAGGTACAACTACTAGAAATTGTTTCCAGATGGCTGAACAAAGCCAGCACCATAGCCGAAAAAAATATAAATGAAATTAAAAGCCCGTTATATAATTTATCGAAGATTGAAAACATAGGTAGGGGTAAAAAGAATTCACTGATAAAATGGTTAGGTTTTTTATAAATCAAACTCCCGTTTCATTAAAAGAATTGAATGAAGCCTATGCGAATCATGATTTTCTTAAAATCTCACAAATTATACACCGGATTAAACCTTCAATAGACAATATGGGAATAGTATGCATAAAGGAAGAACTTAATGAATTAGAAAAATTTTCTGTAGTGTATGGGGAATCGGAACGGGCGGAATATTTGCTGGAAAAAATTAAACAGGTACTCAATCTGGTTGTACATGAACTGCAAGGGACGATTAAGATTTAATTGAATTAGTTAAAACTTAACACGTATAAATAATTGGTAATTAGTGTGTTATTTGAATTTTTCGACCATTGCGACCAGCCACTTGATTGTTCGGACGAAGAAGTGAAAATATTGCTTCACAAATTTCTTTAAATCAGAAAGTACATTTTGCCTCATAACATGGCGTTTAGGGCTATAAGAAATTGAATTGTTTGGTTGATTGTTGGAGCCCATTTAAGGCTTTTTAAGTCTTTTTTCACTTCGTTACATTTAGAACAATGTTCAAAGTATTTCCATTGAATCTATTTATCCAGATACTGTTAGGCCTTATAAATTAAAGTGCTGTAAATAATTTTCTGGATGCAACGTGTCCATTATTTTTAGTGTCTTATTACAAACTCACAATTAAATATGAAAAAAGTGGTCCTGTTTTTAATTTCTTTAATGCATATATCGCTCTGCTTTGCGCAAACAGATCAAATAAAACGACCCACCGACAATAAATTAAAAACGCCATTGGATACATTGGTGGAACAATCAGTTTCTGCGTTTATGAAAAATAACTCCAGGGTTGGCATTTCAATAGGAATTATTAAAAATGGACAATCATACCTCTATAATTATGGCTCAACCCAGAAGGAAAAATCAGAATTACCAACGGGCAATACCGTTTACGAACTTGCATCCATTACAAAAACATTTGGGGCTACTTTGCTTGCAAAAGCAGTTCTTGATAAAAAGGTAAAGCTTAACGATGATATACGTAAATACCTGAAGGAAGATTATCCTAATTTGAATTATAACGGAACACCTATCACTTTACTTAACCTGGTTAATCTCACTTCCGGATTACCAAATTGGATGCCGGATAAAGATATTTTTGGAAAGGCAGCTCCTGACGCCATCCCTTATATTTTAGATTCAGTTCACACAAAATATAGCAGGCAGGATTTTTATAAAGATTTACACGATGTAAAACTACACGTTCAACCCGGAAGCATTGCACGGCACTGTAACACCGCCGCTCAGTTGCTCGGTTATATTATGGAAATCGTTTACAAAGACACTTATGAAAATCTATTGAAAACATATTTCGCCGAACCGCTCAAAATGAAAAACACATTCCTTTTAACGGCTGGAAAACTGCCAAAAAAATGGCAAAAGGTTACGATGATAAGGGACGTGTGATGCCGGTTATTGATTGGGAGGATTTGCAGGTTGCAGCAAGTATAGCATCTTCGAGTTCGGACATGTTAAGGTATATGAGATTTCAGTTAAATGAAACAAATGCTGTTGCAAAATTAAGTCACCAGCCAACTTTTGGAAAAATTGAAGAGGGTGCTACCGCACTTAACTGGAAAGTCAGAAAAACAGAAAACGGTGCACGGAGCGTTTCCCATACAGGTGGCAGTTTAGGTTTTAGTAGTTATATTGTATTTTACCCTGATTTGAATACAGGTATCGTTTTATTATCCAACGAAGCAGATCAAGGTACACAGAATGAACTAATTGCATTATCGGATAAAATTATAAAACCGGGGTAACAACCGGTACCCAATTCATCTGGTGAAGATCGTAATCTAAGTCGATTTATCGGGAAATTTGTATTATAACTCGGATGGGCTTTATGAAAATATCTTTGCTGCCCATTCGGACTTTAGGATCACAAGTTTCGAGTGATCCTAAAGTCAATGATAAGTGTAGCCTATGCCAGGGAAAAAATTACATCCTGACGGCGAATTCTCATCGTCAGGAAGGCGGCTAATAGCCAAAAACCTGCTCCAGACTTAATTTAATCACCTTGCCAAATTGCCGCAAATCATCCGTTTTTATATTTTTCTCTTAAGCAATAATACAGTACTTATAAGGTTTTCCAGCTACATGGTCTTTATGAAAAGCTTTGATATCTGCAAAGTTCAGGTGTTTAACACCTTCATATAAGTCGATCCTGGAATCATGGTCCAGTCCTCGCTTTTGATCAGCAAAATAGGCGGATATAATGCGTTCACCTGTAATCCTGTTGGTTTCCAGCCCATTCAATGTATTGTTTTTAGAAACTTCGAAAGATTTATTTACCTCGGGCAGATTGGCCAGCAACTCGTTCATACTTTTAACAGCCTCGTTCATTTTATCTGCCTGGCTTCCCACATAGGCAGTCATAACATTCAACCTGTCTTTTTGGTTGGCGGAAAGGTAAAATGCCTCGGTAGAATAGGCCAGGCCTTTAGATTCCCGGATAGACTGGGGCACTACTGACTCTATTCCCCCACCGAAATAACTGTTGAACAACTCTATTTTTGGCTGCAATTTCGGATCGTAATTTTCACTGTTGCGAAACCAGGAAACTTCAGCTTGTACCATATCGTAATCGACAAAGTAAACCTCATTCGTATCGGTTGGAATAGGCATGTATTTTTTGGCGATAGGTTCGGTAAGAAACGTTTTTGGCAAATGGTGAAGTTTACCTAAACCGGGCGTAAGCCCAGCCATCGTCTCCGGACCGAAATAGGTAATGGTGTGTTTGTAATTACTGAAATTGTGCAACAGGGATAGCAATTGCGCTGAGCTGATGTTTCGGATTTCATTGCTACCCAGTATGGTATTAAATGGATTTTTCGGTCCATATTGGGCATAGCTGTTGAGCCCTGCCTGTATATAATCCTTATCAGACTTGTTATTGTCCCTATCCTGTAAGATGCCATTTTTTAGTTCAGTTAAGGCCTGCTCATCGGCTTTACAGCCCGCAAAGATTTCTTCAACCAAACTTACAGCCCGACCAAAATTTTCCTGCAGGCCGCTGATTTTAATGCTGGCATTTTCGGCCCCGATAGTAAAGCTATAATTGCAGGCAATGGTATAAAATTGCCGTTTAATCTCTTCTGCACTATATTTATCTGTACCCAGGTATGAAAGGTATTGTGCTGCATAACTCAACAGGGGTAAATTCCAGCTGCCAATCTCAAATTTATAGGTTAAACTAAAAAGGCTGTTGTCTTTATTTTGTACAGTAACTACATCCGCTATACCGTCTTTGCCAAAATTAAGGTCTTTTTTGTAATCCAGAAATTCGGGCAGGATGGGTTTAATAGGTAGGGTTAGCAGTGTTTTAGCAAAGTCTGAAGAAGCCAGTGCATTTGTTTTTACAGGCGTTATCTGTGGTTTCTCCACCTTTATTATACTCTTATCTGCGCCCTGGTGCTTATAGGTTACTATATAATTATTGCGAAAAAATTGTTTTGCAAAATCTGTAACCTGCTTTTTGGTGATATGGGCCATGGCATCCAGGCTACCCAAAGTATTGTCCCAATTAACGCCCCTGCTCAGGATGAACTCGCGCATAATGGCATTAACCCGGAAGCGATTCTGGCTTGATTCTTTCAACAAATCCAGCTTTTTATTGGCTACCGTGGCCCGGATTAGGCTTTCATCAAAATCGCCATTTTTGAGCAAATTAATTTGATCCAGCAACAACGTTTTGGCCTGGTCTAATGTCTGGCCCTTTTTAGGCCGGGCAGATAAACCAAAAACCCCATAGTCTTTCATCTGTTGGTAGCCACCATCAGCATACTGAACTTTTTGTTGCTGATTCAGGTTGATGTCTCCCAGGCCAGCTTTTCCGTTAAACAGAATACTGGAAATAAGGGATAGGATTCTACTTTCGCCTGTAGCCTGGGCAGCTCCGCGGTAGGAGATTTTTACCCATTCAGCACTCGGACCATATACATCCACCTGTTCAATTTTTGTTATTGGTTTTTCGGCTGCAGGATTGTACAGTTCCAATGGTTTCGGTTGCATGTAGGCGAATGAACGGTCTATTTCCTTGATGAGTTCATCGGAAACAAAATCACCGGCAAAAACCAATAGCATATTGTTAGGAACATAATACTTATTGTAATATTTCCTGATTTCTACCAATGATGGATTTTTTAAATGTGCTATGGTGCCGATAGTCGTTTGCTGCCCATAAATTATGTGTAGGAAATAATTTTGCAGCGGTTTGCTCTTCAATCTTTCTGTCATCATCGTCCAGTCCTCTATTCTTTTCTTCATATACAGCCTCCAGTTCAGTATGAAAAAGGCGGAATACCGGATTGCGGAAACGTTCCGCCTGCAAAGCCAGGAACTGATCGATGGCATTGGACGCAAAATCCTCATCATAAACGGTTTCCTCGTTCCAGGTGTGTGCATTGCTGGATTTCCCACCAATGGATTTCATCATTTTTCCGTACTCACCAGCAATGGAATAATTGGAAGCTTCGCCGGAGACCTGGTCGATTTTCGTATAAATTGCTTTGCGTTTTAGCGGGTCTGTTGTATGACGATACTGTTCATATAATATCTCTATGCTATCGAGCAATGGTTTTTCCTTTGCGTAATTCAGCGTTCCAAACTTATCGGTACCTTTAAAGAGCAGGTGTTCCAGGTAATGCGCCAGGCCGGTAGCATTATTAGGATCTGTATTGCTGCCTGCCCTTACGGCAAGTCTGAATTCAACAACCGGCGCTTTGGTATTTTGCGACAACACCACGGTGAGGCCATTCTTTAAGGTATAAAAACGTGACTGGGTCGGATCATTGCTTACATACTTATACGTATAACCGCCGGAAGTGGCCGTTTTCCATTGATACATGTTTTGGGCCATTAAGCTTAAAAATGCCGTTTGCAGGCTCGCCAACAACAGTAATTTGAATTTCATGGGCGTGATTATTTTTTTGAATTTTAATAGCCAAAAATCTGTTTCAGACTTAATTTCATTACCGGACCAGCTTTTTGCAGCGCTTCCGTTTTTACATTCTTCTCCGAAGCAACGATGCAGTAGTAGTATGGCTTATCTGCAATTTTTTGCTCATGGAATGCTTTAATGGCTGAGAAGTTTAAAACTTTTAAACCCTCGTATTGGTCGATCCTCGAATCATGGTCGATACCCAATTGCTGATCTCTAAAGTATGCCCTGATGATCTCCTCTTTATTAATGCGCTCAGTTGCTATTTCATTTAACGCGTTGGCTTTGGCAAGTTCAAAAGCGTGATCTTCTTTCGGCAAATTGTTCAGCAATTCGTTCATACTATTAATGGCATAACCCATTTTATCGGCCTGGCAGGTGAGGTAGGCAAACATGGTATATTCTTTAGCTTTTTTCTTAGGCGATGAATATAGTGCACCGGTTGAATAGGCCAAAGCCTTAGAACCCCTGATGGTTTGGAACACGACCGAACTCATACCCTGGCCGAAATAACTGTTGAATAAATTGATCTTTGCGGCCTGGCCAGGATCGTAAGGCCCGCCATTATTGCGCACCCAACATACCTCTGCCTGTACCATGTCGTACGGCGCAAAATAAACCTGATTTTTAGCTGCTGTGGTATACGTAAATTTTTTAGCCGGAGGATCTGCCAGGAACTGATTGGGCAAATGATGAAGTTCTCTAATATTATTTGTAAAATCGGCCAGCGGCTTTGGTCCGTAATAGGTGATGGTATGCTTGTATTTATAAAAGTTATGCAATATCGAGAGCAGTTCTGCTGATGAAATGTTTTGTATTTCCTCATTGCCCAGGTTATTGTTAAATGGATTGTCCGGACCATACTGCGCATAAATGCTGATGCCCCTTAAGATATCTTCTTTCCTTAATTTGCTGTTCTCCCGCTCCTTGATAATGCCATTTTTAAGTTCAGCCAACGCCTGATCATTAGATTTACAATTTGCAAAAATATGTTCTACCAGGTTTACGGCTTTATCAAAATTCTCTTGTAAACCGCTAATGGAAATGGAGGCGCCTTCATTTTCTACAGAAAAATTATAATCGCAGGCAATTTGATAAAACTGCCGCTTTATCTCTTCTGAGGTATACCTATCCGTATTTAAAAAATTAAGGTACTGTGCAGCATAAGGCAGAAGCTTCAGGTTCCAGCTGCCCACATCAAATTTGTAAGACAAGCTAAACAGGCCATTCTCTGTATTTTGAACCGTAACCACATCAGCTATTCCTACCTTAGATAAATTCAAATCTTTTTTATAATCTAAAAATCTGGGCGCGATTGGTTTTAGGGGCATCGCATAAAGCTTTTTCGCAAATGCAGATACTGCCGAAGGATTCGTATTGATTGGCGTGATTTCTGGCTTTTCAACTTTGATGGTTTCTTTATCTTCACCCTGGCGTTTATAGGCGACTACGTAATTGTCATTGAAGAATTTGTTGGCAAATTCTACGATTTCCTTTTTGGTAATTTTACCCATCGCCTCCGGCATGTTTAAGGTTTCATCCCAGTTTTCGCAACGGTTTAAAACGAACTCCTTAACAATTGTATTCACACGCATGCCGTTATCGTCAAATTCATAAAGCGAATTCAGCTTGTTATTGGCAACAATTGCTTTGATCAGACTTTCGTCGAAATTACCTTGTTTAAGTTGCTCAATCTGCTCCAGCAATAATTTTTGAGCCTCTTCCAGGCTTTGACCTTGTTTAGGGCTTGCATACAAACTGAACACGCCATAATCTTTCATCTGATAATAATTTGCACCCGAACTTTGCACCTTTTGCTGCTGGTTCAAATTTACGTCCGTAAGACCAGCTTTGTCGTTTGACATAATACTGGAAATGAGTTTAAGCAACATGCTTTCCCTTGTATTTTGAGCATAGCCTCTGTAAGATATCTTAACATTTTCCTTATTCGGACCATAAACAACGATCTGTTGAACTTTAGTCAATGGCTTTTCAGGCGCCGGGTTATATAGCTGCAGTGGTTTTGCCTTCATATAGGAAAAAGCACGATCAACTTTCCTGATCATTTCATCCGGATTGAAATCGCCGGCAAAGGCAAGGACCATGTTATTCGGGACATAATACTTGTTATAATATGCCCTGATGGCCACTAATGATGGGTTTTTCAAATGCGCTATGGTACCGATTACGGTTTGCTGTCCATAATTGTGGGTAGGAAACAACGCAGCTAAAACTTTTTCATCAGTCTTTATATTATCATCGTCCAAAAGGCTATTTTTTTCTTCATAAACGGCCTCGAGTTCGGTATGAAAAAGACGGAATACCGGGCTTCGGAACCGTTCTGCCTGTAAAGCCAGGAACTGATCTACGGCATTGGAGGGAAAGTCTTCGTTATAATCTGTTCCCTCATAAAGCGTATGTGCATTGGTGGTTTTGCCACCGATTGATTTCATCATCCGGTCGTATTCATTGGCAATTGCGTAGTTGGAAGCCTCATTTGAGATCTTGTCAATTTTCGCATACATCGCCTTCCGTTTTACCGGGTCTACCGTTCGCCTGTACTGTTCAAATAACTTCTCAATTTCATCAAGAAGCGGTTTTTCTTTTGCATAATTTAGGGTACCGAATTTATCGGTACCCTTAAAAAGTAAATGTTCAAGATAATGTGCCAAACCGGTCGTATTTTTCGGGTCGGTATTGCTCCCCGCCCTTACAGCCAACCTGAATTCGATCACCGGATGCTGCGCATTTTGTGACAAGACCACAGTGAGCCCATTCTTAAGGGTGTAAAAGCGGGATTTTGTGGGATCATCAGTTACATATTTGTAGGTATAACTACCGGAAGCAGCAGTTTTCCATTGATGGTTTGGTTGTGCCACTAAAGCTGTTTGCGTAAACAGCAGCGTAACGAAGACCACTAATTGACATTTCTTAAGCATCAGTTTTCTTTAATTAAAGATTTTATCCAGTTCCATTTGTAGTTCTTCACCTCTAAGGTTTTTTGCTACAATCTTTCCATTCGGGTCTAAAAGAAGGTTTTGGGGAACTGAGGTTATCCCATACAACCTGGCCACGGAATTTTTCCAGCCTTTTAAATCACTCAACTGAATCCAGGGTAAGCCATCTGCTTCAATTGCTTTTAGCCATGGCTCTTTTTTATCATCCAGGGAAATGGAAATAATCTCAAAATTCTTGTCTTTAAATTTTTTATAAGCCTTTACTACTGTTGGGTTTTCTTCCCGGCAAGGTGCGCACCAGCTGGCCCAAAAATCGACTAAAACATATTTCCCTCTTAATGAAGATAAGGTTACGGGCTTTCCTTCGGTATTGTTCTGGGTAAAATCCAGTGCCTGCTGCCCAATGCCTGTTTTTTCGGCCATGGCCAATTTAACCTGCAAATTCTTGCCCATGGCCGTGTTTTTCATTCTGGGGCTCAAAAGTTTCAAATCACGTTTTAGCTTTGCCAGTTCAACCGCGCCGTCATTCCTTTCATTAATCAAATCAAGGCTTACATAAGAGTCGGGATGATGCTGGATAAAAGCATTTTGTATCTTACCAATTTCGCTATATAAGAGCTGTAGTTGGGGCGCAAATTCATTCGGAGCGTCTTCACTACTCTCATTCTTTTTGTTTCTGAAACTACGCATCACTTGCTCATTCAAAACCATCTGCTTTGCTTCCAGCGATTTTAACCGGGATTTTAAAATCAGGTAATCCGATTGCGCGGGTCCGCCCTTAATTGTGGCGTTACCTATTTGCGTACCTACAATGCTGATGTTCGTGTTTTCTAAAAAGAATGTCTGATAATTTCTGGCATAGAAGTCATCGTTATCTGCCGTTTCTTTATTTTTTTCGGTCGGTTTTAAATTGAGGTATGCTTTTACAACAGCATTCACTTTGCCTTTAAATGAGAAAGAACCATTCCTGACAATGGCCGAATCTCTCACTTCCTGTCTGGTAGTCCGATATTCCAGCATCACTTTCTGACCATCATACTTAGCTGGAATTTTTCCTTTAATGGAAAAGCCGGTTTGCGCGTTTACAGAAAAGGCGGCCAGGCCAATTACTGCAGTAACTAGTATTTTTAACATGTTTTTTGAATTATTTAGAAAAAAATTGTGATGTCCATTTAAGGGTTGTTTTCCATACCCGGATTCTCATTGATTACTTTTTGAGGAAACCGGAGTGTAAAACGATTTGGCTTTAAGGTAAATGTCTTACTAACTGTACCTGTTGCCGAGTATAATGTGTGGGTATAGACATTTGAACTAAAGAGTGGATCTACTGAAAGCCTTCTCATGTCGAACCATCGGTAACCCATGGCCGAAAATTCTCTGATGCGCTCATCAAGGATATATTTCAACAAGGGCAGCTGCTGATTGGCAACAGAAGCTGGTACTTCATAGCTATCTGAGGGCAATCTTCTGATACGCAGGTATTCCAAATCCGTTTTCGCGCCAGATAAATCGTTGGTACGTGCCTTACATTCTGCACTCAGAAGATACAAATCCGGAATAACCACCCCAAATTGAATGGTGCCAGGGCTGGTTCTTCTGAGAAAGCCCTGAGGGTATTCAGGACCGAAGACGGCATTTGACGAATAAAAATTCAGCCTTAAATCTGAAGATTGATACAAATCAACCGTCTTTTTATCGAGTACAAGTGCATTTCCAAAAGGTCCGTCGTTATAACATTGTTTTCCATATATATTTTCCTGAATTCCATCCAGGTTTGGATATGGAACCCCGAAGTCATCAATTGGGGTAAATTGTCCGCCCGGCGCAAAGGTTACATTATAATCATAAAGTCCCACCGGTATGGATGCATTGGCCAAACCTTGTATCGATGCATTTAAATGGGGTATGGCATCTGAAAATTTGCCCATATACACATATACCTTACCTAAAATTCCTTCAGCAGCAGGTCTCGACATCCGGATGCGGGAGCTTACTTTCTGAGGCAGGTTAGGAATAGCACTAACCAGGTCGTTAATAATAAAATCATACACTTCTTTTACGCTTGCCCTTGTAAATTTTGTTTGCGTTACATCGGGTGCGGTTACAATCGGGAAACCCGGATCGCTGGAAGATGTCGTGGCATTATAGGGTTTGCCGAAATAATTAATCAATAGGAAATAGGTCCACGCTCTACCCGCCATGGCTTCAGCCTTGATAGACGATTTTTGTAGTTCGGTTCCATCTGTGGCATTGGGCAATTCGGTAATAATTTTGTTGTAGGTATAAATATTTTTCAATGGGGCAGAAAGTTCGCCGGCATCTTCATTAGGTTCATAAACTACATCGTCCCAGCGGAACAAGCGCTGAGTTCTTAAATCCTTTCCACTGTAATAAGGTTCAATTGCAGCCATTTCATCGCCCAAAGTGATCTGCGCATTTGAGGAGATTTGATTCACCAGGTCCAGGTTATTGAGCAGCAAATTATAATCTGACACTTTTTGCGCAATCAGCTTGCCTTTCGGAGTCACTTCCAGAAAGGACTTTTTACAGGAGAAAAAAACGGTCGAAAGCAAGGCAAACACAACCGCGGTTTTTATATTTTTAGATATCTGTTTCATGTTTATTAGAATTTTACGTTCAAACCAAATGATACGGAGCCCTGATTAATCCGCAGATTCCTGAAGGCTAAACTGGCTTCCTGGAATTCAGGATCAATACCATCTTTATTTGCTTTCCATAACATCACGTTAGAAACCTGGGCTCGCAAAGTAACCTGATCGGCTTTCAGCTTTTTAATCCATAAGGAAGGCAGGCTGTAAGAAAGCGTAATGTCACGCATTTTAATGTAAGATGCACTCACCACGTTAATGTCTGCACGGCTGTAATAAGTAACGTCTCTGCGACTTTGAGCATCAGATGAATTGGCATCATACGATGGGACGTTGGTAAACTTTTCATCCCCGGGATTTATCCAGCGATCGGCAAAGTCTGCCAGCAGGTTACCGGTTTTAAACCCAAACCCTGTTCCTGCTTCATTTACATGCGTAATTCTTCCCGAAAAGGATTCGGTTACATCTTTTCGCATCACATGGCCCAAACTGTATACGATGTTTGCACTTAAACTTAAGCCGCCATAAGTGAATACGTTAGATAAGCCACCGTTCCAAACCGGTTGGTAAGTGCCCATAAATTTTACATCTTCTGGCTTCCCCACGTAAGGCGCCTTAGTTACTGTTCCATCAGCCAGCCTGATCTGAGGATCACCCATGTTATCCAGGCCAGCATATTCATAAGCAAAAATTGCAAATGCAGGATAACCAGCTACATAATTCTGGCCTATTCTATCATACGCAGAGGTAGTAGGGTATTGTTGGTTTAAACTGGTAATGGTATTTTTATTGTAGGCAATATTTAATGAAGTAGACCAGCTTAAACGCCCCCTGAGGTTTGAGCTGTTGATGCTCAGCTCTATGCCTTTATTCTGTAAATCGCCCAGGTTGCCGATAATATTCGGGTAACCGGTAAATGTATTGGTAGGCAGATTGCCCAGTAGATTGGAGGTTTTCTTTTGATAGGCATCTAATGAACCACTGATTCGATTGTTTAAAAGCGCAAAATCCAGCCCGAGGTTGATTGTTCTGGTACTTTCCCAGGTTAGTTTTGGATTGGAAGCTGTAGAAATAACCAATCCGGTTCCGCCTGGTAACCAGGAATTTTCATAACCCTGCAGAATATCATAAGAAGAAGCTGTGCCAGGAGAGGGTGCATTCCCGGTTAACCCATACGTTGCCCTGAGGGCTAAAGAATTTAACCAGGTTACTGCCGATATGAATTTTTCACCTGTAACCAGCCATTTACCACCCACACTCCAAACCGGTTTATTCTGTGCCGATTTATCCAGGCCAAACAGGTTACTCTTATCCATACGCAGGCTTCCGTTGATCGAATATTTCTGGTTATAGGTGTAGGCTACGTTTGAATAATAGGAAGAAAACCTGCTTCGGAATTCTCCCTGGGTAAAATAATCACTAGTCAAAAGACTACCAAAATAATCGTTGGGCATCACCGTTCCGGAGATGCCGCTCCTGGAAAGGGTTGCATAGTCGACCGGAACAGAAGTAAGCAGTTTATCATCATAACCCCTCACCTTACTACCGTTTGTAGCACTCAACTGCTCCTGAGCCTCCTGTCCAATTAATACGTTTAGCTGGTGCATATTTTCATTCCAGCTGTTGCTGTAATTCAACTGGTTCCTGATGGTCCAATCCTGCTGACTGGTATTGCCTACCGAATAAATACCGCCTGTGCTTGGCAAATAATAAATTGGTGTATCGTCTATGGTTGGTGCAACTGTAAACTGGGCAAGTTCACTCCTGACTTTATAACTTCTTGCATCATCATAAATTTCAGATTTGCTACTGCCTTTATTATAGCTGTAGGTACCCTCAAATTTTAAACCTTTAACCAGGTTTACATTCAGGCCCAAAATGTTACGGCTGAAGAAGTTATTGTTTTTGGTTGAGCCATAATTAAATTCATCAAGCGGATTGTAATCCAGGTTGATGCGGCTCCTGTTTTGAAAATCAGTCCTCACATCTTCGCTAAGCAATTGCATGTAAGGCATGGAAATATTTTTGCCTGCAGCATCCTGAAACAATTGATAGGGATAAAATTTATTATTGACATCAATAGTCCGCATGGCGCTGCTGATGTTGTTGTTTAAATCGGTAATTAAACTTAGCTGAACACGTTTGCCTAGCGAGAATTCCTGGCGCACGTTTATTTTATAAGTATTGTCTTTTTCGCCCGGCCGGTTGCTTGTGGTGTTGGTATAAGCAGCAGAGCCATAGAAGGCATAATTGGTACTGCCGCCGGATAAGGTAACCGTATGGTTCATCAGGGAAGCATTTCGGTACCAAAGATCCTTAATCTGCTGGCGATTATCGATATTAGCGAGGCTATCAAGGCTTGCGGCAGCCTGGCCTGCAGAGATCAGTCCACGATATTTATTATATAAAATCACTTCATGCGGGGCAACACCGGTAGCCATAGGCGCATACGCCGTTACTGATTCCCATGGATTTAGTACCGGATCAAAATATTGAGTAGCTGCATCGATAAACTGCCTGCTATTTAAGGTAGGCAAATAATTCAGATCAGGCTTGCCCTGGATGTTGATGAAGGCATCGTAAGTGATCCTTATACGATCGCCTTTAACGCCTTTTTTAGTGGTAATGACGATGACCCCGTTGGATGCCCTGGCGCCCCAGATGGAAGCAGCGGTTGCATCTTTTAATACCGTAACATCGGCCACATCCTGCGGATTGATGGTCGATACGTCATTCAACGGAATACCATCTACTACGAATAAAGGGTTTCTATTGGTGCCAACATAGGCATCATTGGTCTGGTTAGCATTGCCCGGAATACCAATAGTTGATAAACCACGAATTAAAAACGGGCTTTGACGGGCTCCGGGTGAATTGTTTACGGTTAAACCCGGTACTAATCCATCCAGGCGTTGCAGGATATTCATACTACCGGTACGGGCACTTACTGTGGCCATGTTGGGTTTCGCAAATGAGCCGGCACTACGCTCTTTTGAAATGGTTTGATAACCGGTATTTACGGTAACATTAACTTCAGTCAGGCTTTTAGACTCAACTTCCAGTCGTATCACGCCCATATTTTCTGCGGCTTTGACGTATTTAGGTTTATACCCCACATAGGAGAAAATAAGGTAAGCATTTTCATCTATGCGTTTTATTGTAAATTCTCCTTCGGTATCAGTCAAAGCTGCAACGGTTAGATCTTTAAAAGCAAGCATCGGGTTGTCAATACTATGAATATCACCCTGATTACGTGGAAATCCTGCGGATATCGTAACACCAGAAACTGGAATTCCTTTTTCGTCTACCACTGATCCGGTAACGGTAATACTGGAGAAATAAGTGGAAAGGCCATCTATAACAGATGTCCGTTTCTTTTCTTTTAGTGTGATGATCTTCCCCTCAATGGAATACTCCACATCTAATCCTCTAAGCACTGCTGACAGGGCATTGTCTAAACTTTCGTTAGTTAGACTGACATTGACCTTTTGATTTTGGGAAAGTTTATTGAAGTCATAATAAAAGTCAAATCCGCTCTGCTTTCTGATCTCCTTAAGAACGGCAGAAAGCGGTGCATTGGTTTTATTTAGTGTAATGCGCTGGCCAAATGTCGCGGCGCTGACCTGCATGAGGCTTGCTATTAATATAACGGTGGTTAAGCGCATAGTTAACAGGATTTTATGGTATAGCCTTTTAGGTATACCAAATTTTTTAGTAGAAATTTGATACATTTACGTTTAGTTTGGTTGTAGCAGTGTGCTTTCCGTCGTCGAAAACTATCGGCATGCTGCTGTTAGGAGTTGATTTCTTAATAAATTTGCCAAACACAGACCAGGAGTAGCTATACTTCTGGTTTGCTTATTCCTTTAATTTTGCCGTCGTAAAAATAGTTTCATGTTTGTTTGGGTTTGAAAACGGTTGAACATTCTTTCTATATCGTTCTTACCGCTTGGTTAACAGTTGGTTGATTTTTTATTTTTATGATAGCGTTATTTAGTGATATAGATTTTCTTTCCTTTTATCCTGAAATGTACCTGACCCGAAGCTTCAATGGATTTTAATACCGCAGATAACGAATTTTTCCTTGAAACCCAGCCGCCAGAGCGGATGTTATCTGAAATGGCTTCATCATAAATAACCTCCACGTTATACCACCTGGCGATTTTACGCATGGCTATTTTAAATTCCACGCCATCAAGATTGAAATCGCCATTTTTCCAATCGATGCTGCTGTCCACATCAACCTGGCTAACTTTGATGGTCTTCCCATCGTTTACAGATTGTTCCCCCGGTTTCAGCATTTGTTCCACTTTTCCAGTCCTCACTTTTACCGATCCCTGAATCAAAGTTGTTGCTACCGCAGGTTCATCGCCATAGCTGTTGATGTTAAAATGGGTTCCCAGAACTTCTACTTCCTGTTTTTCTGTTTTTACGATAAATGGATGCTTTTTGTCCTTGTAAACTTCAAAATAACCTTCACCACGAAGGATAACCACACGGCGTCCATTTTCAACCAAGGAGGTGGCGTAGGTTAAACTTGAGGCGGCATTTAAATAAACCATGGAGCCGTCTGGTAAACGAACCTGGTAGGTTTCTCCGTTAGCGGTAGATAATGTGTTTTTTGTTCCGGAAGAAGAAGTCCCGTTTTTGATTTCATACAGGAGGCTACCGTTTGAAGATTTGGTAATGGTAACGCCTGCCTCTTGTGCAAGCTCGCCGCTGGCAGCGCCCGCCAGTTGGATTTTCTTGCCGTTGGCCAAAGTTAGTGTTGCCCCAACAGTACCGGGAGCGACATCATGCGCAACCGATCGGGTATCGGTCATATCGGTTCGCTGATTACGTTTAAAAAAGTAAACTGCTAAAAATACAATAACAACAGAGGCTGCAACAGTAAGAATACGCGGCCAAAGATTGGCGTGTTTTGCGCCTGCCCTGTCGATTTGTTCCATCAGGTCTTCCCAACTCTTCTTGCCAATTCCATGGATACGCGCAGCATGGGAATCAGAAACATCTTTTTCTGACATTCTTGCCGAAGCTTTCATATAGGACTGCTCAAGCAAATTTCTTTCCTCGTAAGTAGCTTCTTCCGAAAGATACTTATCAATTAAATGGTTTAGGTCTTGTTTGGAATCTTCCATAGTCTGGTTCTAATTACAAGACGCAAATATTTAATCCAGGGGGACATTTATAATAAAGATTATTTAACAGGAAATTAACACCACAGAATTCGTCGCTTTTAAATCCGGTGATGAATTACTGAAATCAATGCCATAGAGATTCCGGCATAATTTCCAAGCTTCACTTTTAAAATCTTAATTGACCTGTGAATTTGCTTTTTAACGGCTTCTTCACTCATATTCAACTTCATGGCAATCTCTTTATTGGTAAGAAATTCCTTCCTGCTCAGGTTAAATACTTCTTTCATCTTTTTGGGCAGTTGTTCAATTTCCAGATCAATCAACCGGATTAATTCCCGTTCGTCGATGTGTTCGACCGTTGCATTATCCAATTGATTGAGTTCCGCCAGGAGAATGTCAACAAAATCGGGATTCGCCTTTTTCTTGCGTATTAGACTAAAAATTCTGTTCCGCACAGCGATAAAAAGATAGCCTTTTAAATTTGTTTTGATTTCTAACTGACCTGCTTTTTCCCAGATAGAGAAAAAGGTGTCCTGAACCAAATCTTTTGCTTCATCCTCGTTTCCCAAAATTTTAAAAGCATGTAGATAAAGTAGGTGCCAGTTTCGCTGGTAAATCTCAGTAAATGCCAGTTTATCGCGTTGCTTTAATAAAAGAAGCAATTCTTCATCAACAAGTTCACCGTAATTGTACATTTCATTTACACCCACGCTTAATTCGATTGGCTTTTATTCTTTGATGATGGTTTTAGAATACGAGTAGTTTAAAGGTAAACAATATCCGTATTCAATAATAACTAAATATTTCGAAATGGCAAATTGGAGCCGGTGATGATTCCGGTTATCTAATAGTACCCTATGTGCTAGGCGGGTCTGGTTTTGGTTTAAGTGGAAAATGAATACTGGTTTAAAACGTAAAAACTATGATTTCCACAATATTCTTGGTTTCTACATGATGAGCCTGGGTTTGGTCATTGCCCTAACCGGAATAATGTGGGCATTTCCGATACTGGATAGGGGGAATGCAGCAGATACTAAATCTGAGTGAAAGTTCAGACAAGACAAAAGTAGCCATGGTGCATGCTTTGCCTGAAAAATCTAAAAGTACAGGTTTAGACCTTATTTTTAAGGAGATAAAAAAAATATCCTACAGCTAAATCCTACCATTTTTATTTTCCGGCTAAGCGGATATCAATAGTAACGGTGCTTGCCAGCTATGATCAAACTTTTAAAACGGTTACGAACCGTTATGATGTGCTTTCCGGACAATTGTTAGAGACCAGCAGATTTGAAGACGATCGTATTGGAGAGAAATTCAGTGCGATGAACTATGATATCCATACTGGAAATGTTCTGGGTTTACCCGGTAAAATACTTGCTTTTCTGGGCTCAATGATTTCTGCATCTTTACCATTAACTGGTTTTTTAATCTGGTACAACAGAAAAAAAGCAAAAGAATTTAGCTTTCAGGTGAGGGGATAGCAGCACTTATTGTGTTGGGAAAACAAATTCTGAATGGGTTGTGACCTCAACTATGCGTTTCTGGAGTCATTTCCTCTTTAATTGCAGCTCAGACAAAAAAAATATATACTGTACCACGCTGCCACTGGCACACTCCAAAAAAGGTCATCATTATAAGGGGGAACGACGGAGCAATCTATTATGCTGGTGACGCTTGCTATAAAGATTGCTACCCCATAAATCGGCGCAGGCTTTCGGCCGAAATAGCCTTCTTATAATGACGATCCCTCTGGCAGATTTATTTCCATTGCCTGGATTTGGGGGAGATTCTTCTTATTTTTTTAATTGAATGGAAAAAGATGTAGATTAACGGCTGGATAAGACTTACATTTATTTTCCAGATATGAGAGCCGGTTGTTTATTTCTATTTTTCTTTTTTGGCTCTTTTTTCAGCTTTGCCGCTAAGCGTGAAAAAAACCTGATATCTCACCTGCAGATACGGTAAAGGTTGCTGAATTGCTCAAAAACGGCAGAAAGTATGAACAGTCTGCTCCTTCGATCGCGTTCAGTTTTGTTTCCAGGGCTTTTGTTATTTCTAAAAATTCTGGTTATATTTTGGGAGAAGCGAGAGCAAGTGCTCAGTTAGCTTCCATAAACGTTGTCTATAATTCGTTAGTCCAGGCTACAGCTTATGCCAAACAGGCGCTTGCACTTTACAAAACACTGGGAAATGGTTACAAACTGGAACTAGCAGGTGCTTACCTGAATCTGGGTATTTATCAGGGTAAGGAGAAACTGTATGCATCAGCGCTTAAAGACATCCATGCAGGTTTATCAATTTACCAGGGAATGAAATATCAGAATGGTATTTTTTTATGTTATAAAAATTTAGGGTTCATTTATCAACTTGCCGGGCGCCCTCATCTGGCACTTACTTATTATTTGAAGGCTAAAACACTCAATAAAAAGGCATCAGTAGATACTTCCTACTTATCTCTTCTTGAACATTTAGGCAATACCTATATCCTGTTGGATAGTGATGAGCGGGCTTTGCAGGTCTTTAAGGAAGGAATTGATAAGAGCGGGGAGGAGTCTTCTCATGCCAAGCATCATTTAAGTTTGCTCCGGGCTACAGGGCGTTTACACGAAAAGCTGGGCAATGAGGATAAAGCAATTGGCTACCATAAACTTGCCTTGTCCAAATCCATTGCTTCGGGAAAGCCTGAAGAGCAGGCGCGTTCCCTGATGGCACTTGCAGATTTATTCAGGAATAAAAATTCAGAGCAAAGTATTATTCATTTGAATAAAGCATTGGGTATTGCCCGCCAACTAGGTAATAAAGCCCTGGCGGCAGAGATTTATCAAACACTTACCGAAATTTACAGGCAACAAAATCGTTTTGAAGAGGCTTTAATGGCCTTGAAAGCCCATCACGGTTTGCTTGATACCTTGATCCAGATAAATAAAATTAGTCAGAACGAAATTGCGCGCAGTAATTTATCCATTCAAACTTTTAAAATTGAGAATGAACGTCTGCTGCTTGAAAATAAGAAAAGAACGCTCGAAAGGAATGCAGGTGGGGTTATGCTGATTGTGATTTTTCTGGTGCTGATCTTCATAGGATATCATTTTTACCTGATGCGCAAACTCAATCGTAAGCTTTATATTTCTAACCGGATTAAGGATAAGCTATTTTCTATTATTGGTCACGATCTTAGAAATCCTATTGGTGGAATCAGTACGATGCTGAGTATATTAGAAAAAAGGATCTGGACCCTAAAATATTACATCGTATTTCAGGGATGAAGAAGAAAAGTGATTTGGCGCTTGAAATTCTTTCCGCTCTCTTACAGTGGGGACAAGCGCAGCTTCAGGGAATTAAGGTAAATACGTGTAGTTTTGAGGCGAACAAAATTATTAAGAAAAACCTGGAGTTTTTAAGTCATCTATTTACTGAAAAGGAAATCGTTGTTGTAAATAATGTTTCTGATGAAATAGCTGTTTCTGCAGATGCTGATCATTTTGACTTCATCATTCGCAATCTCTTGAGTAATGCGATTAAATTTAGTTACCCGGCCAGTCATATTACAATAAATGTGAAAGATTTGGATGCGGGATTGCTGTTATTTTCTGTGGAGGACAATGGGGTAGGGATGTCTGAAAAACAGCTTTTGGATTTTAAGGATGGGGGACTTGAATCGAGTTATGGCACAAATGGCGAAAAAGGTACAGGTCTTGGATTGATGTTGGTTAAGGAGTATGTGAAGGCGAATGGCGGGGAGATCCGGATTGAAAGCCAGCAAGAGCGCGGGAGCAAGTTTTATTTTTGTCTGAACAGAGCCTAAATGCCTGGATAAAAAAATGGTACCGCGTGCCCTCATAAGGCAAATGCAATGAAGCACCGCGGTCGTCATTCTGAGCATAATAGAAGACTTCTTGGGATTGATAAATCGCAAATAAATACCCTTAAACTGCACGACCATTGCAAATTCCAAATAGAAAAATCGTCATCCCGACCGGAGCAACGCGGAGTGGAGAGATCTTTGAACTATATTAAAGGATTTTGCTTAGCAGCGCCTTCGGGTTCTCTACTGCGGTCGAAAGGACGATTTATATTAATATAGGTCACTAATATTTATTTTTATAATAAATTAACCTTCAGGATGACATCTTTTTGCGATTTATCCCTTAACTGTCATTTTCATTAATGTTAGTTCCCTGGCGGATATTTTTGTCTTTATTTTACCGTAAAGGTTATAGTGAAGCTTAATCACATCAGGACTAAATTAAGCAGGAAAGATGGCTTAGCCGGAATAACCGTATAAAATTGAACTATGATTCAGAATTTATCTGTCAAAGAAATAGAAACAACCAAAAAGGTCTTGCCTATGATATTGGCTACTGCAATTTTTATGCAGATGCTTGATTCAACAGTCCTGAATACTTCTCTTCCGGCCATTGCGAAAGATTTGAATGAATCTCCGCTCAACATGCAAAACGCAATCATTGGTTATGTACTCACCCTGGCTGTTTTTATGCCGGTTAGTGGTTTTCTCTCAGATAAATTCGGTACCAAAAAGATATTTATTTTTGCCCTTGCACTCTTTAGTGTGGGATCTCTTTTTTGCTCACTCTCCGGCAGTCTGACACAATTGGTCATTTCCAGAATGATACAAGGGGTAGGTGGAAGTCTGATGACTCCGGTTGGGAAACTGGCTTTGGTGAAGACCTTTCCAAAAAGGATTTATTGAAGGCTATAAATTTCGCTATCATCCCCGCCCTCATCGGGCCGGTACTGGGCCCCCTGGTTGGGGGTTACATGGTAGATTATCTCTCCTGGCACTGGATATTTCTGATCAACATCCCCATGGGACTGGCGGGCATTTTTCTGAGCTTACGGTATATGCCAGACTATCGTTCGCCAGTAATTGATTTCGATTTAAGGGGCTTTCTCATTTTTGCCGCAGCTTCATTGTTGCTTTCCATCTCCCTTGAATTATTTGGAAATGCACTTTATATTACACCTGCCCTTACCATTCTGTTATTTGGTATCGTGATGTTGTATTTCTATTACCGGCATGCTACGACTGATAATAACCCTATTTTCCCCATGAACCTGTTTAAGGTCAGAACGTTCAGGGTCGGGATACTTGGGAATCTGGCAACACGGCTGGGCATCAGTTCGATACCGCTATTATTGCCAATGATGATTCAGATAGCCTATGGCCAGTCTGCTGTAATCTCTGGCTGGATAGTGGCTCCAATGGCGCTAACGGCAATTCTTGCTAAATCTATGGTGATAAAAATTCTGAATAAATTTGGTTACAGAACCACATTGATGGCGAACACCTTTATCATTGGCGTTTTGATCTGCTTTATGGCTATACCTGCAACTGGAGCGTCCATCTATTATTATGTACCCATTATTGCCATACTGGGATTTTTCAACTCTATACAGTTCACCGCGATGAACACCATTTCGATTGCAGATTTGCGTGAATATCATACCAGCAGTGGCAATTCATTGATTTCAGTGAATCAGCAGCTGGCTATTGGATTTGGTGTTGCCTTTGGGCTGATTGTGCTGAAGGCATTCAGGGGAGATGTAAAACTGATACATGATGACATCCATTATGCGTTCAGGTACACTTTTCTGGTAGTAGGCATTTTGACAATTCTATCCGGTTTTGTCTTTAGAAGACTGCATTTCAAGGACGGTGAGAATTTGAAATAAGTCGATAATAGCAGGGACCTGTTTAAGTCTTGGCTGAGTAAGCATTTATTTATGATAGCTATCTATTTAAAAGTTCTGGCGTAAACTCCGTTCATCAGCTAAATCATAATTTGAAATGTCAATCCTGAGGCTTAATTTATATCATAAAAATCAATATGAATGTACAGATGGATAATGAAGGTGATTAGTCTTGAAAATATCGTCATTTCGACCGCAGTGGAGAAATCTTTTAACATAGTTCAAAGATTTCTCCACTTCGCTGCGCTTCAGTCGAAATGACGGCGATTTTTTAAATCTGTCAATGGTAGCCTGTCGAAGGACTCGTAAAAAGGTTCTTAAAAGTATTTCGACAGGCTCAATATGACAGATCTTAATAAAAATTAATAATTATGATAAAGCTTTTAATTAGCGTGTTCAATTGTAGATACTTTTACCATTGGAACATCAATTTTCTGCAGACTTTTTATTTCCAGTAGAGTGTTTTTCTGGATTGGAAAAAATACTTCAGTCATTGCAGTAAGTCCATCATCTGCAAACAGTTCTACAGATGCGGCGTCAATAAAAACGATTATTTTTTTATAATCTGCATTTGAAATCCTTGGTGAGAAATGCTTTTTAGCGAAATTTTTCTCAAATGCACCATTACCTGCATTACTGCGGTCAATAAAATAGCCTTTGTTCTGTTCGAAACCGATAATAAGCCGCTGGTTTTTCCCATCTCCAAGTTCAAGGCTGAAGTCGCCCGGACTATTAACCTGCATCTCAACCCTGGTGCCTTTTCCTTCTATTAAACCTATTGAAAGATCTAACGAATTAATTCCAGTCAATCCTTTGCGTTCAAATACAACCTTTTCTAATTTCGACAATTCAGTAACAGGAGTTGAAGTAAGATAAATCTCTTCACCAACTTTTTTAAGTGTTAAATCGCGGGGTAGGGTAGTAGCGCCACGCCAGGCCTTCGTTGGTACCACGTTGGCATAGTTCCAGTTGTTCATCCATCCCATCAGCACTTTTCTTGTTCCGGTATTGGAAAAAGTAACACCCGCATAATTGTCAGTACCATAGTCCATCCATTTTTGCTTTTCAGAAGCTGGTTTAAAAAATTTTCCATCAAAATCACCTGTAAAATACTGCGTGGCTGAACCACCATTTGGTCCGCCCGGATTGATGCTGACCAGGAGTACCCAATGTGTTTTACCATTAAGTTCGAGCGGGAATAAGTCAGGACATTCCCAAACACCACCATGGGCACCCAGCTTTTCGCCAAATTCGCTTTCCTTGGCCCATTTCTTTAAATCAGGAGAGGAATAAAATGTAATCCGGTCTTTAGTGGCTAAGGTCATAATCCATTTTCCGGTAGCCGCATGCCACATTACTTTGGGATCTCTGAAATCCCAGATCCCCGGATTGGGGAGAACAGGATTTCCAGCGTACTTTGTCCAGGTTTTACCCTCATCAGTACTGTAAGCCAGGCTTTGATATTGGTGAAGTCCCGTCTTCTGATCTTCAATTTTCTTGTTGTGATGAGTAAAGATTGCGACCATGGCATTTTTACCAAATCCCGCCGTATTATCCTTATCTATTACTGCACTTCCAGAGAATATTGTGCCCAGGCTATCCGGATATAGCGCTATCGGCTGCTCTTCCCAGTGAATCATATCCTTGCTTATTGCATGCGCCCAGTGCATAGGGCCCCAAACGGTAGAATCGGGATTATACTGAAAAAATAAATGGTATTTTTCATTCAGATAAACCATTCCATTTGGATCGTTCATCCAATGCGCTTTGGGTGTAAAGTGGTATTTCGGGCGATAGGGTTCCATATCTGTACTTTTTTGTTGTACCATCCTCGTCGACGTGCATCCATAAAAAAAGATGCAATGAGTAAACCAAGGTATAAATTTCTTTTTATTGACATTTCTGTAAGTTTAAAATAGGTTCAAAATTATTAGCGCTTACCATATACTTTTGAGTTTCCATGCCTGGATATTTAATTTTGTGTTTCCACCCTCAGAAAAAGTTTCCAGACCGGTTTGAGTGTCAGCAGCAAATGTTGTAGCACTTAATACTTTTTCTCCACCATTTGCGAATATTTCAATCGAGGAACGATCGATAAAGATATGTAAACGAAGGCTGCCTTTATCCAAAGCTAAGGGTACAGCATACTTTTTTGCAAACGATTTTGTAAAAGCTGTATCGGTAACGAAGTTGGTACAGTTGCGACGGTCTAAAGTAAGTTCACCAAGCTGCGGATCATACCTGAGTTCTAATTTTCTGCCTTCACCAACGAACAGGTTCAATCCAAATGCCTTAGCGGTTCCGGGGGTAAATGTGGCATCAAGTTCATAAGAATTTACGTCGGGCTTAAAGTTTTTTATAGATTGAACACCTTTTAGCTGTAACTGTTGACGAATACCGCTGTCGCGAAGTTGGGCGAGCTGCGGTATCGGCTGCTGAAAAACCCTCCATCCGTATGGTGTCTCTCTCAAAGTCATCACCCTGGGAATAGATTGAAACCCCTTTCCCCATTTGGATGGCGCCTTGCGTGCATAGTCCCAGTTCCCCATCCAGCCAATGGCATGAACGGTGTCGGTCAGGCCATTTTTGTTGTCGTAGTCCCGCCAGGTTCTGGTGGCATAATAATCCGGTCCGTCATCCAGCCACAAAGCGTGTTCAAGGTGTTGATTGCTTAACTGATCAGAAAACAGGATATGATCAATAGCAATGAATCCGTTAGTTGTATCTCTATTCAAATCTACAAGCTCCAGCTGTGCTTTTTTACCTATCCAGGGGCGTACATCCCATCCGTTCCATTTAAAAACCCTGGTATTATCACCATGAGCTGTCCTCACTACCTTGCCATCTACCAAAAGATTTATACAAGTACTATCCTGGTGATTTCCGCCCATCAGCAAAAAATTAATGGCTTTAGTGCTTATGGTGAAAGTCTGGGATTTTGACCTTACAACTGCTGTAGAAACATTTGCAGTACTGAGGTAATGCTTACCTAAATAATCAGTCATACCAGATACTTTGTTTTCATGCCCTTCCGGAAACTTCGGCCATTTTGGGTTTTTGCCTTCGAAATCTTCAAAAACAGCCCCCTTAATACCTTGTCCAAAACTAAGGTAATCTGCGAGTTTTTTATCTGTTACAAAAGCCTTTCCGTTAAAATTGCCCACAAAATACTGTACCCGATTCGGACCTCTTCCAACGATTAGCATCCATTTCTTCTTATTGCTTCCTTCAATCGGAAGCTCGAAAAGGTCAGGACATTCCCAGAATGAGTTTTTTGCACCCAAGCCTTCAAAGCTGCTGCAAAATGCCCAGTTTTTGAGATCTGATGACTGATAGATATGAATCTGCTGGACATCAGGCCTGGAAACGACCATTTTCCAGCTTTTATCCTGCTCATACCAGAAAACCTGCGGATCCCTGAAAAACACTTTATTGATATCCAAAATCGGATTCCCCTGGTAATAGTCAAAACTTTGCCCCTCATTATTACTGATGGAAATAGCCTGTGTTTCAGGAAGTGAATCACCGGGAAGGTGTTTGGTATAGAAAGCGATCATACTATTCTTTCCAAAACCGCTAGTGTTCATTTTATCTACGACCACCGACCCGCTGAAGTAAGAAAATCCCATTCCTTCTTTCATAGGTCTTGGCATTTCCTGCCAATGAACCAGATCCTTCGAAACCGCATGGCCCCACCAAAAAAGGTGGTAAGTATTATTATAATGAACAAGTCCATCCGGGTCGCCCATCCATCCTTTTGCAGGACTGAAATGATACATAGGTCGGTATTCCTGTGCTTTTCTATCGATTTCCTGGCCTTTTACAGTGCCGCTCAACAATAAAAACAGTCCTAGTACATACCGCAAATCAAAACCATAACTAGATCTATTGCTCATCATCTTGATTGTTAGTGGGTTGATATTTTCAAATTAGTAACTTTTAGTTCTAAACCATTAGCAGTTAGCGACCATGGCATTCCTTTTGCACTATAGCTTCTATTTGTTAAAGCAACCTGGTCATTAAGATAGAGGACGATAATCGATCCATCCACGATAATACTAAAGTCGTATGTTTTCCCCTGTTCGAAAACAAACGGAACACGGGTAACTTCCTGGCCATTATTATAGGCGGCAATACGTTTTGATGCCGGTTCGAACCTGATCTGGTAGGATCCGCTAAGATCAGTTTTTGCATTAAAGTTTAAGGAGGCTGTTCCGTTAAGATTGCTTAAAGCTAGTTTTCCTTTAACCATAGTTGTTCCGTTAAGCGCTGCAAACCGGTAGCCTGAAGATGAAGAGGTGCTGGTTAGGGTATAGCTACCAGCCGATCCGCTAACGGAGCCGCTCTGAGCGCTCACGGTAGCATCTGCATCTTTACTAAAATAACTTTTTACGCTATTTGGGGCTTTCACCGCAAGCTTATCGTTGCCTAGCTTAGTAATTTGCTGGCTGATGAGGTTTCCTCCCCAGGTGCGAACACCATTGTCATTTTCCGGATTGCGGCGGTGTGCCCAGCCGAAGGCATAACGTTCAGTACCATTACTTGCTGTTTTACCAGCATAAAACTGATGCCCGTCAAACATATCCATTCCGTCTGCTGGTTTGAACCATGGTCCCGCTGAAGACGATGCAACTCTGTAATGCGTTCCCGGGCTTGTGCTCCAATCTTCTGCAAAAAGCATAAAATACTTGTCATCAATTTTGAAAACGTCTGCACATTCGAGCATCAGGTAATCACCTTCAACAGAAAGAGGGCCTCTTAATTGCCAGTTATCACTTGCCGGATCGGTGCTGGTGTAAACCAGAATTACACCTTTTCCATCTTTCTGAGCACTCACCATCATCCAGTAGGCAGAAAACTCGGTATTGTAGAATACATAAGGATCTCTAAAGTCTGTTGTTGCATAACCGTCTGGCGCTTTTAGCGCAAAACCAGGCTTCTTTGTCCAGCCTGTAGTTGTGCTGCTGGTAGCATACATAATTGCTTCGCGGGTATTGGCTGAAACCAATGCGCTGTTGGTATTTTGTAACCAGCTGTTGTTTGCATTAAAACCTGTATAGTAAAAGTAATTGGTGTTTCCAGCTTTTACCATAGAGCCTGTGCCAATGAGGTTATCTTGTGTAGATTTATTGCCGTAAGGAATCATCTCGCCATCATAGCTGAAATCTAGCAGGTTTTTAGAACTCAGCTTGTGGATGGCATGCTGACCAGCGCTGCTTTGCTTCACCTGATCCGGGTCGTCGTGGAGAAAAAACAGTTCAAACTGCCCGTTCACATAGCTGGGCATCACATCGCCAACCCAACCTGTTGACTGGCCTGTAGTGGAATTCGGGCTTATTTGTGGTTTCGGGAAAATGTTAAATTTCTCTTCACTAAAAGGCTCGGCCGGGGCGTATGTTTTTTCTTTGGTGCAAGACAGGAAAAGCGAAATCGCCATTCCTGCTAATAATATTCTTTTCAATGCCATATCATGTCATTATTTGATTGTGAATTTATTTTTTTAGATAGTCGATCGCATTTTTAGTGAGTCTGCGAATGTTGGTAATAAACCTGTTGCTGGTTGAGGCACCATTTTGAGGTTCAGAATACCAGTCATAAGCACCAAAAGTGATAATCACTACATTTCCGGGGCCATTTGCCTGTGGCCATTCAGCAATGCCAACGCGGCCGTCAAGGTTATCGTCCCATGCTTCAGATGCCAGGTTTATGCCACCTGTTTGCTGACGCCATCCTGCACCGTTCATGTAGCCTCCCCAATCTGGAAGAAACCACCAGGCTGTATGGTTTAGCCTGAATGTTCCTTTTTGCAAAAGATTCGCCTTTCCGGTTTCATAAGTCTCTAAACCCTGAAAGAGGGGATGAGATTCCTTACCTTTAAAAGAGATACCCCAATCGCTGCCATTTTCGATGAAGCCGTTTGGTAGAAAGTCGCCAAAAACATTATTTGGCCCCTTACCTGCCGGCACTATGCCTAATGCTTCAACGTACCTGCCGGCGAAAGATGTTAATAGCAAACTTCCACCTGCATTACGGTAGGCTTTCAGTGCATTCAAACTGGCCGCACTGGTTGCCTGAGCAGGGAGATCTTGTGCAGAATCGTAATGCCACCAGATTACTTTATAGTTAGACAGACGTTTTCCGGTTTCCAGTGCACCAAATGAAATATAGTCTGCAGTAGGGTAGGTGGCAAAAAACCAGTCACTTGCTGCTTTTTCATCCGGATTAGTTATTGTAGATCTTGAACTTGCTGTACCTAAAAATGCATACTCACTCACAGAATTGCTGATAAAGGTGACCTGGTAACTTGTTGTAAAATTGCCCTTGGTGAAAGTGTAGGTTACCGGTTGATTGAAATTCTGTGCTGTGCCACTCAGCGGACTAACCACAATATCTGCTTCTGCTTCTATGGTTGGTTTAATTCCGGCTAAATCTGTTCCGTCGGGAAGGATTAACGTTGCGGTACGGTTATCGTGATTTATCGATGCCTTTAAGCTGCCTACAGAGACGCTTTTGAGCGGAGGAATAATTTTTACCGTTGTGGAATAATCTTTGAAAAGATTTCCATTCACTACCCTGAAATCTACGGCACCAGTAAAATTAATGGGCTTATCAAAATTCATGGAACTTGTTGCGCCATCTGGCATTTCCACCTTAGGCATCAGATTTGAAATATCCGTGCCAAAAGGAACACTAACGCTTATCGCACCTGTTTTTTGGTCGATGGTTGCAGCAATACCGTTAATTGAATAAGAGACCAGTTGTACCTGGCTGTCAAGTTTAAAATCATTGTTCTTATCCTTTTTGCAGCCTATAAATGTTAAGACTACAGCAAAAGCTAAAAATGCTTTCAATATTTGCTTTAATTTCATTATCTGTAATTTAAAGGTTAGTAACCTGGATTTTGAACATAGTTGTTTTCACTAAAGAATATTTGGTTTTGAGGAATTGGTAGATATTCGTCCCTTCCTTTTGTAAATCTCGCACTCGTAAAGATACTTCTGAAGCCTTTTTCCGAATCAAAAAAGGAGTTGATAACCTGGTCAGCTACGCCCCATCGGATGAGATCAAAAAACCGTTCTCCTTCCAGTGCCATTTCTAAACGGCGTTCAAATCGCAAAGCTTTTCTGGCATTTGCCTGATCCCAGACGATGTTTGTACCCGGAACATATTGCTGTACGTTGTATCTGGAGGTGGGCTGTCCGTTGGCCATTACCAGTTTTGCTGTACTTTTAGATGCCCGGTCTCTTATGGCATTTATAATCGGTAAAGCCTCAGTCTGCCTGCCCAGTTCAATCAGCGCTTCTGCTTTAAATAACATTACATCAGCTAACCTGATCATGATTCTGGCTTTTGTATTTCCAAAAAATGGAGCAAGATTTATAAAACAGTCGCAATCAGGTGATACGTTTTCTTTCATGGAATTATAAGTTCCGTACAAAGGAATATTCCTGCTCCAACTTGCTGTAACTACTCTTGTCGGATCGTATTTCCATGGAGCACCAGGACGGGATATGGTATGGTCTACCCTTGGATCAACTGTGTTTGTAGCAAAATCAACATTTTGTTGGTTGAAAGTATCGAATAGCGGTATCCCGGTAGTAGTTGTTCTGAAAGCATTCATCAGGGTTTGTGACGGTTTTTGGAAATCGCAGCATCCGATACCCTGTGGTACTGTAAGCATATCACCGAAATTTACACGGCCTCTTCCTGCGCCATCATTACTGGAAAACTGAACGGACATAATTGCTTCAATGCCATTCTCGAATGTTCCGGATGTGAAATTATTTGCAAAATCTGACTGTAACTTATAGGATGAAGCTAGTACCTGGTCGGATGCATCAATAACCTGTTGTAAACGGTTCTGGTCGATTCCCGTAACTGCGTGTGTTGCATTCTGCGTGTAAGCCTGGAACAAACGTGTTTTAGCCAAAAAAGCGTAAGCAGCAAATTTGTTGGCTCTTCCGATTTGTGGCTGTGTTGCCGGTAGTGCCTCAGCAGCAGCCTGGAAGTCACCAGCGATCTTCTCTAAAATCTGATCCCTGCTCAATGCATTGTTCTTCACTAATTTGTAGTCATCTGAAGGTACTGTATCATCAATATATGGGATGTTTTTGAACAAATTTTCTACCATCAGGTACCAGTATCCGCGTAAGAAACGGAGCTCGGCTAAACGGGTTTTAACCATTGGGTATTCGGCTTCGCTAAACTTGCTCAGTACCCTGATGCCTTCATTTGCCCGCCTGATGCCTACATAGATATTAAACCAGATGCCGTCATAATTCCATTGGTCAGGTCGGGAGGCAATAAAAGTCTCCATGTTATGGAAAACATCTCCATCATTGATGCCACCACCACCTTTATAGGCATCATCAGCGCGGATGTTTCCATACTGGTACATACTGAATGCCCTGTTAATTTCATCGTTTCCTAGTTGTGAGTAGGCTGCGGTTACAAAACCTTCGGCCTGTGCCGGAGTGGCAACCTGGCTTTCGTTTAGCGAACCTTTAGGTCCAACTTCAAGTGCTTTTTTGCAGCCTGTGGCCAATATTAGCGAGGCAGCAAGGGTGATTATATATTTTTTCATAATAAAAGCTTCAATTATTAAAATCTTACATTAATTCCGGCTGTAACAACCAGTGGGTTAGGGTAGCCAAATCCTGGAGTTTCCGGATCCAGACCGGTGAAGGATTTCGACTTCATTAAAATGGCTAAATTGTCTCCTCCTATATATACACGAAGATTCTGCATTTTTAACTTGCTGATCAGCTGTTTGTTAAATGTATAGCCGATCTGGGCGTTTCTCAACTTAAGATAAGAGCCGTTTTCAATAAAATAGGTTGAAAGACGGGCCTCGTTATTATCATCTGTTAACGCTACTGCAGGAATATCAGAGTTCGGATTGGAAGGTGACCATGCGTTTAATAACCTTGCGCCTTTATTTGAAGAAGATTCGATGGCACCCCAGAAATCCGTATAAGATTTGGCATCATTTCGTACGGCTACATCGCCTATCCCCTGTAAGAGAAAAGAGAAATCAAAATTTTTATAGTTGATGTTTGCATTAAAGCCATAAGTATATTTTGGCACCGGATTTCCAATCCAGGTACGGTCATTTATATCGATAACACCGTCATGGTTTAAATCCGCGTAACGGATTCTTCCAAGTCCTTTGTTGGGTTGCGCAGCAGAATTATCTACCTCAGCCTGAGTCCTGAAAAGACCATCGGCAACATAACCAAAGAAAGATCCAATAGATCTGCCCAGGATATTCTGTCCTTTGCCATCACCGCCGTATGCGTTTACTACTGCCGCAGGCAGATGGGTAACCTTATTTCTAACCATATCGAAATTTCCATTCACATCGATACTTAAATCATCCGTTAAGCGGCTTTTGTGGCCCAGGGATAGTTCAAATCCACGGTTTTCCATTGATGCACCGTTTACATAGGTATTACCGCCTTCTCCAAGCACACCAATATATGGAGGAAGCAATAAGATGCCAGTAGTCTTTTTAAGGTAATAGCCAACGCTGCCATACAATTTTTGTTTCCAGAGCGAAAAGTCAAGGGCGACATTGCTCATTTCTGTTGCTTCCCAACGCAGGTTTGGATTGGCATTCTGAGACAGATAAAACCCTGAAGGAAGTACACCGCTTTTGTTTCCATTCATATCATAAGAAGTGATATTGTAATTGGACAGGTAAATATTATAAATTGCGTTATTATTAATCTCCTGGTTACCGGTTTTTCCCCATCCTGCATGAAGTTTCAAATCGTCTACAAAGGAAGCATTATTCTTTACGAAAGATTCTTCACTGATCCTCCATGCACCTGAGAATGCAGGGAACCAGCCATATTTATTATTTGCTCCAAACCTGGAAGAACCGTCTCTTCTGATGGTTGCAGATACAAGGTAACGATCCATGTAAGAATAATTCGCTCTACCTATATAAGACAAGAGCACGTTTTTTGCACCACTGCCGCTGTTGTCTTTTATGCCCGTACCAGCATCTAAATAAAGGTAATCAGGATCTTCTAAAACGAATCCCTCCCTCGAGGCCATAAAAGTATTGGAGTTCTCTACGTAGTGTTCTGTTCCTGCAAAGGCATTAAGGCGGTGATTGCCTGACTCCAGGCTGTAGTTCAGGGTATTGGTCCAGGTGGTTTTCACATTGTGTGTCTGGGTATTGATTACTTTGTTCACATCATTAACCAGGTAACCACTCTGGTATTTTTTTTGCCAGTTCCTGCTTGTATAGTCACCGTAATCAATCCCGAAATTGGATTTGAATACCAAGCCCTTTGCAATTTTAACATCTGCAAAGAAATTACCAAACAACCTCATGAAGTCATAGCCATTCTGTTGATTGTCTTCCAGCACCCGAACAGGGTTCTGGCGATCGTTCATCCCGTCAACAGGACCGCCCCAGCCTATGCCATCTACGGTATGCACCGGTATGATCGGCAATGCCTGCAGCGCAGAATTAATAATGTCGGCAGCAACTTCTTTTGTTTTGGTCACGCTCAGGTTCTGACCTATGGTCAATGCACCATTGAATAACTTATAGTCTGAATTTATTCTTGCTGAAATACGGTTGAATCCGGTCGTTCTTACAATGCCTTTGTTGTCAAAGTAGCCAAGGGAAAGTAAATAGTGTCCGTTTTCAGTTCCGCTTGAAACCTGCGCATCATAATTCTGAATGATACCAGGCTGGGATATTTCTTTAAACCAATCTGTATTTGAAGTGCGAAGGGTTTGTGTAGCGTTTAGAAATTCGGGTAAAAGTACCTTATTTAATACGGGCTGATTGGTATTTGGGTCAACTTTCCAATCGAATTGATAACGCAATCCGTTCGAATTAGGGTCGAGGTTTTTGTTGACATAGGCCTGCCACAAAATTTTACCATAACCTTCTGCATCCAGCATCTCCAACTTATTTACATAGGTAGAAAGCGATGAGTAAGCGTTTCCACTTAACTGAGTTTTACCTGTTTTCCCCTTTTTGGTGGTAATAACGATCACTCCGTTTGCTGCCCTGGCGCCATAAATACTGGCAGATGAAGCATCTTTAAGAATCTGCATCGATTCAATATCTGCCTGATTGAGCTCATGCATGCCTGACTTGGTCGGTACGCCATCTATAATATACAGGGGATCATTGTCATTTAAAGTTCCAATACCTCTGATTCGGATGGTTGCCGGAGCGCTGGGCGATCCGTTTCCTGTGATATAAACACCTGCTACCTGGCCCTGCAATGCTTTCATTGGGTTGGCTACAGATTGCTTTTTAAGTTCATCTACATCCACAATGGCCACATCACCTGTCAGGTCTTTTTTCCTTTCTGTCTGGTAGCCGGTTACCACCACATCGTTCAGATTGGTGGCGGAAACTTCCAGTTGTGCATCTACTACCGATGTACTTCCAACCTTGGAACTGACCGTCTGAGCGCCCATGTAAATAAACCGGAGGGTTTGCCCCCCGGCAGCCTGGATTAAAAATTTCCCCTTTTCGTCTGTTTGTGTGGATTTACCAGTTTCCACATTATAGACAGAAGCTCCCGGAACAGGTTTTGAGGATTTATCGGTAACCGTCCCGGTAATGTTTCGGATTTGTGCGTATGTACTCGCCATAAAGCAAAGCACAAGAACACAGCATAGTATTACTCTTCTCATAAAATATTGGTTTATAATGGTTAGTTTTTTTACATAATCAGCATTTGCCGGTTATGTAGTTTGTTTGTTTTTTATCCTCTAGGCAGCAGTGTGCGTACTGTTACTGGCAGGTTTTGTAGTAAATAATTCGTTAAAGAAAGCCTGGTATTCCTCAAATTTGTATTCAGGGCATCCGCCCTTCTTGGTAGCGATAAATGCACCCATAGCAATTGCTTTTTTAAGGATTTGTAAGGGTTGATCCTGACGACTATGGGCCGCAATAAATGCCGCCAAAAAGGAATCGCCACTGCCAATTGTATCCTTTACCTTTATCTCATTTCCCCAAACATTGTAGGTTTTGTCTAAATTATAGTATGAAGCACCAAACTCACCCTTGGTTACAATAACTTCGGGTATTTTGAAACGGTCTTGTATAAACCGTACTTTATCAGCTTCCCCTTCCAAAGAACCGCCAAACATGATTTGCACAATACCCAACTCCGCCTCATTAAACTTGACGATGTCTGCCTTCGATAATAAATGACCTAATTGAGCCTGATTGATAAAGGGCGGACGGAGATTGATATCGAACACTTTAATGGCATCATTATCCAAAAGATGATAAAGGGTATTCCTGGAGGTTTCGTTTCTGGACGCTAAACTTCCAAAAATAAAGTATGTTGACGGTTTTATATGTTTGATGAGTTGCTGACTTTGATCAATAAAATCCCAGGCCACCGGAAATACAATTTCATAACTTACTTCATTTCCATTGTTCATTTTGGCCAGAACCTGGCTGGTTTCAAATTGCTCATCAACTTGTAGAAGCCCTGTATTTATTCCCCAGTTTTCCATCAATTCAACGAGTTTTTGGCCATTTTCATCGTTCCCAATCCGGGTGATCAGGCTTGAGTCCATGCCCAGCTTATTGAGGTGATAAGCAACATTTAAAGGTGCTCCTCCGGGCTGTGGTCCGTCTGGCAATACGTCCCACAGAATTTCTCCAAAACATGTGGCTGGAGTAAAATTATAGTTTGGCTTATTTATCATATTATTCATATCGTTTAATGCATCAAAACAACATTTTCTCCGATCTGCTCCAGTGATTTTCCTTTAGTTTCCGGCATCATTTTCCAAACGAATACCAATTGCAGGACCATCATTGCAGAGAAAAAGAAAAATATATTTGCACCTCCAAATGATTCTGCCAGGTAGGGAAAGCAGAACGCAATCAGCGCTGCCATTACCCAGTGTGTAGAACTGCCGAGTGTTTGTCCTTTTGCCCTGACCTGATTTGGGAAGATCTCGGAAATGAATACCCAGATAACCGCACCCTGCGAAAAAGCAAAGAAGGCAATGAAGAGCATAACATAAATCGGGATTTCGAAACCACTGGAGGAACCGCCCAGAAAAGCAAATGCAACGAGGCCAAGGGATATGATGAGGCCTATGGAACCGATAAACATCAAGGTTCTCCGACCAACTTTATCGATGATATTGATGGCCAGTAGCGTAAAGATAAAATTGACCATTCCGATACCGACAGTAGATAAAAGCGAAGAATGTGCTCCAAGCCCTGCCATCTCAAAAATTCTTGGTGCATAATAAATGATGGCGTTTATTCCGGATACCTGGTTGAAAAAAGCAAACAGTATGGCCAGGATAACAGGTGTCTTGTACTTGCCTGAAAAAAGTCCGTCAGAAGATTTGTTTTGCTGCATATCCTGACCTGACTTCCGGATAGCGGCAAGCTCTTCATTGCAGTTTAGTGGATTGATGATGCGCAGGATTTCCAATGCTTTATCGTAGGCGCCACGTTTGAGTATAAGCCATCTTGGGCTTTCAGGAATAAAGTAGATTAAAACCAGGAATATTATGGAAGGAAATGCCTGAACACCAAGCATCCATCTCCATGATGCCTCACCTCCCTGGCTTAGCAGATAGTTTGAAAGATAAGATATTAATATACCCAGTACAACATTGAACTGGAAAAGCCCTACAAGCCGGCCTCTTCTATGTGCCGGAGATACCTCTGAAATATAAATTGGTGCAGTTACAGAAGATATACCCACGCCCAGGCCGCCTAAGAAACGGAATGCTAAAAAGATATACCAGTTATCTGCCATAGCGGTACCGAGCGAGGAGAGTAAGTATGCAGCAGCCACGAAATAAAGTGTGTTTTTTCTTCCGAAATAATCAGATGGACGGGATCCTACCAGCGAGCCGATTACCGTACCGATAAGTGCAATGGATATCGTAAGCCCATGCGCAAATGCAGAGAGGTTCCAGAACTGTTGAATGGATTTTTCAGCTCCTGAAATAACGGCTGTATCAAATCCAAAGAGAAAGCCGCCTAAGGCCACAACCATGGACCATGCCAGGACAGAGTGTTTTTTCATAAGGGTTTATTATTGGTTAACGATCGCAAATTAGACCAAATCATTCTGTGACACTATTAAAATTCTATCAAAAGCATTAAAAAATTAAATTAATTTAAAGTGTTGTTTATTAGTGTTTTATGTTTTTATTTCCCTTTCTGCTTTATGCAACTTTAAATATTGTAACATGAGATGTTAAATTTGGTTACATGGTGCTAGGTAAGGATTTGTTGCTTATTTCCAATATCGAAAAGTAATCTATAGCTTTATTAAATGAATAATCAAATATTCCTCAAACCAGCTACTGTTCAAGCTTTCAATATTTGGCTTTTGAGTCTGGCCGTTACACTGCTTTTCTTTAGCTCCTGTTCGGAAAAGAAGGAAGAAAAAAAGTTCATTATCGGTTTTTCTCAATGTGTGGGATCTGATTTGTGGAGGAAAACAATGCTCGAAGAAATGAAAATGGAACTTTCCCTTCGTTCAGGAACCAACTTCATTTACAGGGATGCGAACAACAGCAGCAAGAAACAGATTGAGCAGGTAGAAGAATTGGTTGATAATCATATTGATCTTTTAATTATCTCTCCAAACGAAGCATCTCCATTGACGGATATTGTCGAAAAAGTATATAATAAAGGAATTCCGGTAATTGTTCTTGACCGGAAAACTTCTTCATCTCAATACACTGCGTATGTAGGTGCCGAGAACTATCAGGTCGGCAAAATGGCTGGCCAATACATCACTAAGCTACTGAAAGGAACTGGCAAAGTGGTCGAAATATTAGGTTTACCGGGATCTTCTCCGGCGATGGAGCGCGATAAAGGTTTTTCCGATGAATTAAGTAAATCACGGGGAATAAAACTAGCTGCTCAGTTTTATGGTAATTGGGTTGCCCGCAGCACCATTCTGGAACTGGAAAAGAATAAAGAAACGATACTACAATCTGACGCTGTTTTTGCACACAATGATGTTATGGCCGCAAGTGCTGAAGATTTTCTTCGGCGCCACAATGCCTCAAAACACATCAAGGTAATAGGAGTAGATGCGCTTCCTGGTTCGGGCGGTGGACTACAGCTGATCAGTGAGGGAAAAATATCAGCCAGTGTGTTATATCCCACAGGTGGCAAAGAAGCCATTAGTATTGCATTCAAAGTTTTAAATAAAGAACCTTTCTCAAAAGAAAATATCCTGCAGAGCTTAGTTATCGATAGTTCTTCAGTTCAGCTGATGAAACTTCAATGGGCAAAGGTATCCAGTCAGCAAAGAGATATTGAACGCCAGCAAACGATGTTGTCCGATCAGCTTCGGATCTACGATAATCAAAAGCTGGTGCTCAATTTTATTGTGATCACACTGGTATTGGCCGTGATATTTGGAGGACTGGCATTTTTTTCCTTATTGGAGAACCGGAAAATTAATAAAAGCCTTGAGCAGAAAAATGTCCAGATACTGGATCAGCGAAATAAGCTAATCGATGCCTCGGACAAGATTGAAGCAGCGACCGAGGCCAAGCTTAATTTTTTTACCAATATATCCCATGAGTTCAGAACCCCGCTAACCTTGATTTTATCACCATTGGAAGATTTATTGAAAAGCGATAAAATCCAAAGCGGGGAAAAGCGGGAATTAACGATGATTCAAAAGAATGCGTATCGGTTACTGAAGCTGATCAACGAACTTATTGATTACAGAAAGATAGAACATCAGAAATTCCATGTGCAATCAACCAGGAACAATGTTCAGTCTTTCCTGAATGAAATAATAGAAAGCTTCAGATACGGCGCCCTGAAAAAAGATATCGCTTTGAAATTTTCCTTTCCACAACATGATATCGTGGCCAATTTTGACGTAAGTATTCTTGAAAAGATCGTACTCAACCTATTGAGCAATGCATTGAAGTTTACCCCGGCTCATGGACGAATTATTGTGGATTTGACCACTAAGGATAATAATTTTATCATTTCAGTTGCCGACAATGGCAGTGGGATGAATCAAGAGGAATTGCAGCAGGTTTGGGATCAGTTTTATCAATCCAATACCAGCGAATCGAGGGGATCTGGTCTTGGTCTTTCCCTTACTCGTGAACTGGTGCATTTGCATGGTGGCACTATTGAAGTGCAGAGCAGAAAATGGCAGGGAAGTACTTTCACTGTTACCATGCCCTATGGTGAGCTGATAGATTCAAAGCTTTCCCCTGTAAGCGCAGAAGACAGAGTTGTTTCATTAACTGAACAGGTAAAAGTTTATATTACAGAAGAGTTACCTGCGGAGGATAAACAGTTTGATCCGATTGGTGAATATATCAAAGAATATTCCGTCCTGATTATTGAGGATAATCCCGACCTGTTAAATTATCTTCATGAAAAATTTTCAGCGAATTACGAGGTATTCACGGCTACGACTGGTAACCAGGGACTTCATGAAGCTTTCGAAAAAATTCCTGATATCATCGTTTCTGATGTAATTATCCCCGGTATGTCAGGCAAAGAAATTGCAAAGAAAATAAAAACAGATCTTCGAACTTCCCATATTCCGCTGATTCTGCTAACCGCACAGGCTAGCCCTGAACAGCAGATAGAGGGAATAAATAGTATGGCCGATCTCTATATGACCAAACCTTTTCATTTTGACTTCCTTCAGGCAAATGTTCGAAACCTGCTTACCAACCGTATGTTATTAAAGGAACATTATATCAGCGATATCAGCGCTGGCGTAGAGAAAAAATCAACGCTCAGCACGCTTGATAAAAAGTTCCTTAATGATTTTGCAGGCATTGTAGAGCTCCACCTGGGAAATGAAACACTAAATGTAGAGGACATTGCCAAAATGATTGGCATTTCCCGTATTCAGCTATATAGAAAGGTTAAAGCATTACTTGATTGCAGTATTACGGACTATATTTTAAACCGCAGATTGAAAAAGGCCAGTTACCTGCTGATGAATGAAGATTATTCCATTTCTGAAATCGCCTTCAAAATAGGTATTTCATCACCAACATACTTTTCTACCTTGTTTAAAGGAAAATACGGAATGAGTCCAAGTGAGTTTAAGAAAAAACAAAATAATTGATGATGCATAGTTCCGGTAATGTAGATTTCGAACCCTTTTGAATCATTGGCGAAGGACAATAACATGCTTGTCTCTTTGTTCAAGATACTTGAACACGGAAAAAAACATTTAGGATGAATGGTTGTTAAAATATCTTCAATAAATTTGATTGGTCTTTTCGATGGATCTAATCCACAATAATTATGATAAAATCAGCTCATCTGCCTGACATCTTCACACTGCAATCTATTTTTGAAGGCATTCAGGATGCCATATATTGTCATGACCTTGAATTCAGGATAACCAATTGGAGCCCTGCTGCAGAACGTATGTTCGGCTATACTGCACAAGAGATACTGGGCCAATCTGTTTTTATATTGAGTCCGGATGACAAATATTCAGAGAAAGAAAAGCTGATGCAGGAGGCTTTAAACGGTAAGCGTATCAACCAGTACAGAACAGTATGTCTTACCCGCTCAAGGATAGAAATACCCGTTACCTTATCCATTTCGCCGATCAAAGATGAAAACGGACAAATTATTGGAATGTCTCAAATTGCCCATGATGTTTCCTTCGAAGACCAGGCAGAAGAAAAACAATCCATGCTTGCTGCTATTATAGAAAGTTCCGAAGACGCCATTATCAGTAAGACGCTTGATGGAATTATAACGACCTGGAATAAAGGAGCGGAGCATATTTTTGGCTATGCCGAAGACGAGGCCGTTGGCCAACCCATCACCATACTTCTCCCTGCTGATCGTTTGAGCGAAGAAGAAAATATAATTTCAAGCATTCGACGTGGCGAAAAGGTAGGCCACATACAGACCATCAGAAAAACTAAAGATGGGCGCTTACTAAATATTTCACTAACCGTATCGCCTATTAAAAATAGCGATGGGGCTGTTATTGGCGCATCTAAGGTGGCCCGTAATATTACTTCCCAAAAGGAGTCTGAAAAATTAATTGCCAAACATATTGAACGCCTGGAACTATTGAATGTAGTGGGCAGAAGCATTAACGAATCGCTAGACCTTCAGCAAATATTACAGCAGGTAACTGATTCTACTACAAAGCTAACCGGAGCAGCGTTTGGGGCATTTTTTTATAATCAGGTTAACCAGGAAGGAGAATCTTACCGGTTGTACACCCTATCAGGTGTTCCGGGGAAGCTTTCGCTAACTTCCCGATGCCACGTAATACCGATTTATTTCATCCTACTTTCAGCGGAGAAGGAGTACTTCGCTCAGACGACATCACCCAGGATCCCCGCTATGGCAAAAATGCGCCATTTTTTGGAAAACCTTCCGGACATTTACCTGTGATCAGTTATCTGGCGGTTCCGGTTAAAACCAAATCAGGTGACGTGATAGGCGGGCTGTTTTTCGGTCATCAGGAAAAGGCAATTTTTAAAGAAGAGCATGAGGACCTTGTCCTTACAGTAGCCTCCCAATCGGCCATTGCTATAGAAAATTCGATGCTTTTTAAAGAGGTACAGGAACTAAGTGCTAAAAAAGACGAATTCATTGCAATGGCTTCCCATGAATTAAAAACACCAATGACCTCTCTTTTTGGTTATTTGCAGCTGGCCAATCGAAACACAGGTGAAGGTATCGCAAAAAATCTCCTTGAAAAGGCGATCAGGCAACTGGAAAAAATGATTGTTCTGGTTAGTGATCTTTTTGATGTTTCCAAGATCCAGGCCGGAAAACTACAACTGAATATGGAATACCTTAACCTGGCCATACTTATTCAGGAAATGAAAGAATCTTTTTTACAAGCCCATCCAGCGCATATTTTAACTATTGAAATGCCGGAAGAAAGCTTTGTTAACACTGACCGCATGCGCCTTGAACAGGTACTTACAAATTTATTGAATAATGCAGTTAAATATGCACCTCATGAAAAAACAATTGAATTGAAAGTTCAACATTTAGATAAAATAGTACTTACTTCGATTAAGGATTTTGGCCCCGGTATTAGCGAAGAAAACCAGCGTCATATATTCAGCCAGTTTTACCAGGCCAAAGATAATAAAGACGGTTCATCAGGATTAGGACTGGGGCTTTTTATATCGAAAGATATTATTGAACGCCATGGCGGTCAGATTTGGGTTGAAAGTGAGCCCGGTAAAGGTGCAACCTTTAATTTTTCTTTACCATTAGCGCAAACTAGTTTGGCGTAATGAATGGGAAGCCAATGAAGCCTTAATCACTCAAATTATAATTATAAAGTGAAACCAACAGTATAAACCTGTTTTTTATAGGCACTGGGAGACATGCCGGTAATTTTTTTAAAGGATTTTGAAAAGTAGGAAAGATTATCAAATCCGGTTTGTGTCGCAATATCCGAATAGGCAAGCCTGCTGGTGGCTAATAAATACTGTGCCCGCTCAATCCGTTTTTCAAGAATGTAGGTAACGGGGCGCTGGCCTGTAAAAGTTTTGAATAAACGGGAGAAATAATCAGGGTGCTGATTAACACGTGAGGCCAGACTGGTTACGGATAGTTCCTGCTGCAAATTTACAAGGATATAACCAACTGTTTCCACTATTTTGGCCGGCGCATGTCGGTCCTCATGTTTCCGATGTAACTGTGGTTGGAGCAAACGTCCCATCAATTGAAGTAGTATACCCTGGGTTTCAAGGTAACTGGCTAAGCCCTGCATATTGTTCAATTCCTGGTATTCTTTATAGAAAATATTTTTCTCGTAAATTTTTGGGTCATCAGACCGGTTAATGCCACGGCCAGGATTTATTTCGAGTAGTCGCTTAAATAGATCGATGTCCATTTGTGTTGCCTTAATCTTTGAAACATTACGGCTTCGCGCAAATAGAGAAGTCCCGTCTACAGATTCTTCAAAAAACTGCACGAAATACTGGCTCAAATATCCGTTGCAATGTAGGTTACAAGGTGTGAAACTGGGTATAATGTATAGGTATCCGGGTTCTAGTTTTAAAGATCCCCCCGGGTCAGATACCTCACCGTTTCCATCGTCTATATAATAAATCCGGAAATAAGGACTGATCACATTCAGGTAATTCCATTTTTCCGTTAATTTCACATAATCTACATTGAGCAGCGAAAAGGTATTTTGGAGTACTCTTTTAATCATTTCTAAATGTCGGATTTTTACAATAAAAAGTCTAATTTATCTAAAAATAGATCGGATAACATGTTTATTTTTGACCGTAGTAACCAAATATTAAACCTTTATTACACAAATGAAAAAAAGAATATCCATAAGCATTATTGCAATTTCAATGTTGCTAAGTGCACAGGCTCAGCAAAAGAAAACTAATCTTGAGCAGGGTAAATTCAATTCTACAGATGAATCCTTAAAGCAATACAAATATCCCGAATGGTTCCGTGATGCCAAATTTGGTATCTGGTCGCACTGGGGCCCTCAGGCAGTTCCCCGTCAGGGCGATTGGTATGCAAGAGGCATGTATTTGCAAGGCAACGATCAGAATAAATATCATGTAGAGCATTATGGAACACCATCCAAATTTGGTTATAAAGACATTATTCCGCTTTGGAAGGCAGAAAAATGGAATCCTGAACAATTAATGGCCCTGTATAAAAAAGCGGGTGCCAAATATTTTGTAAGTATGGGTTCGCACCATGATATGTTCTTTTTATGGAATTCAAAGATACATAAGTGGAATTCGGTAAATATGGGGCCTCATAAAGATGTAGTTGGTCTTTGGCAAAAAGCAGCAAAAAAAGAAGGCCTTCGTTTTGGGGTTTCTGAACACCTGGCTGCAAGTTTCAATTGGTTCCAGCCTAGCCATGGAGCAGATAAAACCGGTTCGTTTGCCGGTGTTCCGTATGATGGACATGACCCGCAGTATTCAGATCTGTACCATTTGCCTGCTGATTCGAGCGATATAAAAGAATGGCTGACCAATAATCCGGGATGGCATAAAAAATGGTTGATATATGTAACCGAACTGATTGATAATTATCATCCCGATCTACTTTATTCTGATAGCAAAGTTCCTTTTGACGAATATGGGCGTAAAATGGTTGCGCATTATTACAATCAGGATATGGCTAAAAATAAAGGTAAACTTGAAGCCGTTTACACGCCTAAGGAAGCTTCCGGAGGTAAATGGGCACAGGATGTGGAACGTGGTGTGCTGGATTCGATAAGCCCTTTTCCGTGGCAGACCGATACATCAATTGGTGATTGGTATTACAGAACCGGACAACGCTACAAGAGTGCAAATGGAATTGCCCAGCTTTTGATTGATGTGGTTAGTAAAAATGGAAATCTGTTGATTAATGTTGTACAGACACCCGAAGGAGATTTAGAACCCGATGTAATCAAAATAGTAACGGAAATAGGTGAATGGACAAAGACTTATGGAGAAGGAATTTATGCGACAAGGCCCTGGAAAGTATACGGAGAAGGACCATCTACAATTAAATCGAACCAGAAAAAAGGCGATTTCGGCGGATTAACAGATACCCGTGAATATGAGGCTACTGACATCCGTTATACAACAAAGGGGGGCAACCTTTTTGCATTCTGCCTAGCTGTTCCCAAAACAAATATAAAAATGGAATTATTGGGGAAAAATTCTAAATATCTGGATAAAGCCATCAGCTCGGTTAGCCTTTTGGGCAGTAAAGAAAAACTGGAATGGACACAAACAGATGGTTCGCTGGTGATCCAAAAGCCTAAAAATTATCCTGCCTGGGCGGTAACAGGCTTTAAAATAGAATTTAAAAAATAAAAAATACTTAATCTTCTTTGATGGAAACCAAGCGCTCCACACTGGCGGTAATATTGATTACCTCACTGTTTTTTTTATGGGGATTTGCCCATAATCTCGACCCGATATTGATTCCGCATTTAAAACGGTCATTTACACTCACTACTGTACAAGCCACGCTTGTAGATTCGGCTGTTTTTATCGCTTATTTCGTAATGGCGTTGCCAGCAGGTATCATTATGAAGAGATACGGCTATAAAAGCGGAATTATAACTGGCCTGCTGATATTTTCAGTAGGGTGTTATTTGTTTTTACCTGCAGCACAGGCACAGTCTTACAATTTCTTCCTGGCTGCGCTGTTTATCATTGCATGTGGCCTCACGATTCTGGAAACAGCGGCGAACCCTTATATTACATTGGTAGGGAAACCAGAAACCTCTACTTTCAGGCTAAATCTTGCCCAGTCTTTTAATGGGCTTGCGGCTTCGCTTGCACCTATCATTGGAGGCAAACTGATCCTGGTGGAGGGTGTATCAGATAGCTCGCTTGGGAAAATGGATCTGGCTACCAGAAAAATGGTACTGGCATCAGAAGCAACCTCTGTACAGGCACCATATTTTGTGTTGGGAACCCTATTGGTCATACTGGCAGCTGTATTTTATTTTATCAAATTACCTGATATCAGAACAAATAATGAAGGCCGTGCTAAACAAAGTTTTTGGCAAGTTTTTAAACATAAACATTTATCGTGGGCAATAGCTGCACAGTTTTTTTATGTTGGTGCCCAGGTATCTGTATTTAGCTTGTTTATTCTTTATGCAACCAAATCGGCAGGTATTACCGATAAAGAAGCAACTTATTACTTAGGTGTATGTGGTTTCGCGTTTCTGATAGGACGCTTTTTTACCACATTCCTGATGCGTTTTTTTAAGGGCCAATATTTACTGGTTACCTATGCCTTTATCAGCGCACTGCTCTGCTTTGTTGCTATAATGGCTTCTGGTATGACAACGGTGTATGCTGTTATTGGCATCTGCTTTTTTATGTCGGTCATGTTTCCTACTATTTTCTCTCTGGGCATTAAAGATCTTAAAGAGGATACGGAACTGGGAAGTAGTTTAATTATTATGTCAATTGTGGGTGGTGCAATACTTCCACGTTTTTTTGGATATTTGAGTGATGGAACGGGCAATATTCAAAATGGATATTATGTGCCGTTGGTTTGTTTTGTTATTATTATGCTTTTTGGCTTAATGGGGCAAAAAATTACCAGAAAAGACATCATTAATCAACCTAATGAAATTTTATAATTAAAAATGAATAGATACTGTTTGGCTCTCGATCTTGTTGATGATGAAAAACTTATTGCAGAGTATGAAGCTTACCATGTTAATGGGTGGCCTGAAATTAAACGTAGCATAATCGATTCGGGCATATTGGATATGGAAATCTACCGTATTTCTAACCGCTTGTTTATGGTGATGGAAACAGAAGACGATTTCAGTTTCGAAAAGAAGGCACTTATGGATGCTTCCAATCCTAAGGTAGAGGAATGGGAAACGCTGATGTGGAAATATCAGCAAGCGCTGCCCTTTGCAAAACCAGGAGAAAAGTGGGTATTAATGAAAAACATATTCCGGTTAAATGGTTAGCGATAATAAACAGCAAGGACCGGCCCAAAGCCTGCCTCCGGTTATTTTTGGAACCAGTAGTTTGGGGAATCTCTATCAGGCGGTAGATTATGGCGTTAAACTGGAAGTGGTAAAAGCATGCGTAGCCTCATCAAAACCGGTTGCATTTTTTGATTCTGCAGGAAAATATGGCGCAGGCCTCGCATTAGAATCGCTGGGGAATTGTTTGGCAGATTTAAAGGTGGATCCTCAGCAGGTAGTAATCAGTAATAAACTGGGCTGGTACAGAATACCGCTTTTAACGCCCGAGCCCACATTCGAGGCAGGTATCTGGAAGGATATTGAACATGATGCGGTGCAGATGATCAGTTATGATGGGATATTAAAGTGTTTTGAACAAGGTAATGAGCTGCTGGGCAATTACCAGGCGCAGATGGTATCGGTACATGACCCTGATGAATATCTTTTTGCAAGCCATAGTGAGGAAGATTATAAAGAACGTTACCAGCAAATCATTGATGCCTACATGGCATTGGCTGAACTAAAAACTGCTGGTTTAGTTTCTTCCATTGGGGTTGGTGCAAAAGATTGGAAAATCATCCGGGCAATAGTGGCAGACGTTAAGCTCGACTGGGTAATGATTGCCAATAGTTTGACCATAAAATCGCACCCTCCTGATCTGATTGCATTTATAAATGAGCTTAACCAAAAAAATATTAAAGTAATTAACTCGGCCATATTTAACGGCGGCTTTTTAACGGGTGGGGATTTTTATAATTACCAGCCGGTTGAAGCGGATAGTTTAACGGGAAAATCACTTTTGGATTGGAGGGATAAATTTTACGAGGTTTGTAAAAAGTTTGAGGTACTTCCTGCCGAGGCCTGTTTCAGTTTTTCTGCGGGTTTTCCAGGAGTAAAAAGTATCGCCTTAAATACCACACGGCCAGAGAAAGTGGCTATTAATGCTGCACTGGCCCAAAAAGAAATTCCTGCCGGGTTTTGGCAGGAAATGAAAACGCAGGGATTGATTGAATTTTTAAAATAACGATGAAAGCATTAATTTGTAATACACCAGGAGAATTTAGTTATATTAATAAAGAAATGCCATTGGTTGAAGATGGTATGGTATTGCTCAAGATGAGAAGACTGGGGATTTGCGGTACCGATTATCACGCATTTGAAGGAACACAACCATTTTTCGAATACCCAAGAATCCTCGGCCACGAAATTGCTGCTGAAGTGGTAGAGGCTGGGGCAGGAGCAAACTTTAACACTGGAGATCTGGTTACCATCAGCCCATATTTTTATTGTGGAACCTGCATTGCTTGCCGGAGGGGCAGAACAAATTGTTGTGTAAGCATAAAAGTCTTCGGCGTTCATATTGATGGTGCCATGCAGGAGTATATCACGGTTCCTGCATCTGCAATTGTTAGTGGGGAAGGATTAACTGTAGATGAACTGGCATTGGTAGAACCCTTGGCTATTGGTGCACATGGCGTTAGTCTGGCACAGTTGAATAAAGGAGATCATGTGGTTATACTCGGCGCCGGGCCAATTGGTTTGGGCACTATCGCTTTTGCTAAAATAAGTGGAGCGGAAGTTATTGTTATTGATGTAAATGATAACAGGTTATCTTTTTGCAGTGAGCTTTTTGGCATTACGAACACCATAAATCCATTAAAAACAGATGCTTTAGAGCAGCTATCCAAAATTACCAGTGGAGAAATGGCGAAGGTGGTAATTGATTGTACCGGAAACTTAAACGCCATTAACAATGCCTTTAAATTTTTGGCTCATACCGGTAAATTTATTATGATAGGCCTTCAAAAAGGTACAATTGAGGTTGTACATCCTGAGTTTCATAAGCGTGAAGCTGTACTGATGAGCAGTAGAAATGCCCTGCCGCATGATTTTGCTTATGTAATTGATTGTATCAGAAAAGGATTGATTAAGCCTATGGATTTTATTACGCACAGTGTTCCTTTTACAGAGGTAAAAGAAAAGTTTAATCAGTTGCTCCACGAAAATGAATCTCTGATCAAAGCATTGATCAGTTTTGACGAATAACGACAATTAATATTACCCGAAAAAAGGGACTAAAATAGATTTAAAGTGCAGGATTTTATGACCTCATTACTAAATTTATAAGGGCATTCTTACAAGTGCCAAATCGAATTCAATAAGCTCAATTCGGAGCAGGAGGACTGTTTAAGCATTAATTTCAAGCCTATAACCTCTAGACCGTATAACAACAATGTTGATAGTTGGATCAAGCTCCAGTTTTTTTCTAAGTTTTGATATAAACATATCCAGACTACGCCCTACAATAACACCTTCGTCTTCCCATATTTCTTTTTGCAGCCGGCTTCTCTCTACGGTTTCATTAGGAGACCGCGCGAAGATGAGTAGTAATCGGGTTTCAGTTCCGGTTAGCTCTATCACCTTTTCATTGATGTTGAGCTTACGATTTTTCGTATCAAACAGAACTGAACCCAATGTAATCATGTCTTTATGCTGATCATCATTGGGTAAAGCTCTTCCTGGCTTAACAGATCTGAAGAAAATAAAACCAACAAACGCTAAAAATGGCAGGCTGCCCAGAAGATATCCATTCTTTACGGTATTTATGCCTGCCGGTTTCAATTTAATGTTGATCATGTAATGTGCTCTTGGCTGTTTTCTTCCTACGCATGCTATAATTTCATCTTTTTTATTTTTGGATATCGCGTACCCATAGGCTACGCTACCGTCGCTAGCGTTCAAAACTTTAACGACATAATCATTCACCAGCGGGTCTTTAGCCAATAAACGTTTAGTGGTATTCACCAGGAAGATGGGGTCGAAAGTAAACTCCTTCTCAAATCTGATCTGATACTCATTTTCAGCAATCTTTTTTATCGGGAGCACCCTTGATGTACTGTCGCCTGACAGTAAAAGTAGTTCATGCCCGATCCGGCGAAGCAAAACTTCTCTTTTTCGAAATCAAAGTCCTCACTGCCGTTTATACTGAAAGCTGCACAGATGACTGAGCTAAACAAAACTAACATGAATCCCAATAGGTATTTACCATTCCCGGAGAAGCGATTTCGGCTATCAAGCATAGTGTCAGGTTTTTATTTACAAAGTTTACATTTTTATTTACAATCCAGATGTCTAAAGCCGAAAAATATCAAAGTAATTTTGCTGAACCAAACTTGATACAATTATGGAAGATAAAAAGATTCCGAAATGCAGGTACTTATATCCTTTGTTCCTAATGCTAATTTGTCACATTTCCTGCAGACCAAAGCAAATTAAATTACATAAAGATAATATTGATTACACTATCAAAGACACCATAACTTCTTATGGACCCAGCACAATGGTTCGCAATATAAAAAAAGGCAGGAATGGTACCGTTTTGATTGCTGCATCAAGAGGTGGGGTTCTCCAATACGATGGCAAGTGGTTTACCAATCTTACCAGCAAAATAGGTCCGCGTAGATTCTGGGATGTACTCGAGGATCGACGAGGAATCCTTTGGTTTTCTTCTACCGATTCAGGTGTTTATCGGTATAATGGGAAAACCTTTCAGCATTTTACCGTAAAGGAGGGCCTTGCCAATAATGCTGTTATGTCTATTTGTGAAGATAAAACTGGTATTATCTGGTTTGGTACTGGAGGTGGAGTAAGTCGTTATGATGGGGAATCTTTTCGGAATTTTACTACCAGAGATGGACTCTCCAATAACTCAATTAATACCATTGTTGAAGACAAAACCGGGAAATTATGGTTTGGTACGAGGGGTGAGGCCTGTTTTTATGATGGAAAAACATTTACTGTTTTAAAAAACAAAGATGGCAAAGCGTTTAACAACGTTTGGGGCATAACAGAAGATAGAAAAGGCAATATTTGGTTTGGTGCATCAATAATCAATGATAAAAAGGGTGATACTGTGTTTGTTTCAAATGGCCTTTGGCGCTATGATGGCAGTAACTTTATTAAGGTAGCGCAGAGAGGTGTTTCAGCAATAATAAAGATAGAAATGGAAATATCTGGACTACAGGTAGCTCAAACCCAAATGGTGTTGGCGCTTGGGAATTTCTCCGATATGATCAAAAGTCATTGTACAGGGAAAAGCCCGGCATTACTAAAATCATTTCAATAAATAAAATGCTTTGTGGGATTTTGGAAGCAAAGGATGGACATATCTGGTTTGGCTCTTTAAATGGAGTATATCGTTATGATGGAAAAATCATTAAAGACTTTAAGAGCGCAGCCGGGCAACAATAATTGCATAGGCTAATTTAATAACAATTATCAATCAAAAGAACTTCTAATCATGAACAGCAAACTATCAATTAAATACTTCATTTTAATTATTACTTCTTTGTTCTTCAGTTGCTGTGGAGGTGTAAAAAATGAAAACAAAAGTAATGCACCGGCAAGCGCCTTATCCTTACATATTGGGAATGAAAAATACATTATAATAGATGAGAAAGAAAGTGTTGTAACGTGGAAAGGATCTTCGTTAAAAGGTGTTAATCCTCATAAAGGTTACGTTCATATATCAAAAGGAGAATTGATGATCGAAAACAGTCAACTTTTGGGCGGTACGGTTGAAGTAGACATGAATACAATTGAAGATGAGAGGCATGCGCATGATAATAACCTTATTAAGCATTTAAAAAATCCAGATTTTTTTGACGTTGAAAAATTCCCGTTTTCTACAAGTGCAATTACTAAAGTTGTGTCAATAAATGATGCAAATAAAAACGTTACCGGAAAACTAACCATTAAAGGTATCACACATCCGGTTGCTTTTCCGGTTAAAATGGAAGTTAATAACGAAATTGTCAAAGCGAATGGCAAGCTCATCATTGATCGATCTAAATGGGATGTCCGTTATAAATCTGCAAAGTTCTATGATATTTTGGCTAATCAAACGATTTCTGATTCCATTGAATTCGATATAAAAATCGTAGCGAAAAAATAAATTTTCTCTACAAACCAACTTTGAGTTTCGTAAAACGCTGTGATAACTGCTATCTTTAAGCTTTTTACACGATACTACTCACGTTACCCGGAAAATTTGTTCAAGTTTCCCTTTTGAAAAGATATTTCCTGTAGCCTGCGTCATTTTGAAATCTTAATAATTTAATTATTTTTACCAGCACCTCATATACACTCAGAAATAGTGATTAAGACTTACAGATTATCACCATGTATAAAAACCATACTTATTAACAATAGGTATTTTTTATGAAAATTATCTCTGTTGCTGTTTTACTTTCTTTCATTTCGGTATGCGTTTATGCGCAGCCCTATAATAAAAGTATCGATAGTTTAATCAGGACCTATGTAAGCCTAAATAAGTTCAATGGAAATGTTTTGATTACCAAAGCGGGAAAAATCGTTTTCAGGGGTGCTTATGGTTTTCGTGATGTAGAAGCAAACAGTAAATGTGCTGGGAAGGAAATATTCCAGCTCGCCTCATTAACCAAGAGCTTTACTGCAGTGTTAATACTGAAACTGATTGAAGAAAAAAACTTTCTCCCGATACACCGATAAGTATTTATTTCCCAGGAATCCATCCCGATTCAGGTATCACTGTTGCAAATTTACTCAACCATACGTCAGGAATCCGCGAGGTGCTTAGAGACTCGGTCCTGCGCGGGAAAATTTTCGCTGGTATGAAAACGAGTCAGGAAGAATTAATTTCTTATTTTTCCAGCCAGCCACTTGATTTTGCACCAGGTACAGTATTTTCTTACAGTAATTCCGGATATGATCTTCCTCGGCATGATCATAGAAAAAATAACCCGCATGTCTTACGAAGAAGCGGTAAAACGCCTGATTTTTGATCCTTTGAAGATGAAAAATAGTGGCTATGATTTTGCTTCATTAAAAAGCAGGAATAAGACCATTGGCTATGATTACCTTTCTCCCAGCCGTTTTGTTACTGTAAAGACCTGGGATTACAGTTGGACTTATGCTTCTGGTGGATTATACAGCTGTGTGGATGACCTGCATAAATTCTATGCAGGACTAAAGAACAATAAGATAATTTCTGCCCAAAGCCTTGCGCAAAGTTATACCTCAATAAAAGGGGATTATGGTTTTGGTTGGTTTATCGACTCACTTTACGGCAAAAGGATTGGATATCATTCCGGCAATCTGGATGGGGCTACCAGTTATTTTGGCAGGATACCAGGGGATGATATCTGTATTATTATGCTAAACAACCAAACCAGCACCACTATTGAATCGATAGCTTCTAAAATTATCGCAATACTTAACGATAAACCTTACACACTACCAAAGCCTAAACTGGAAATTACAGTGCCAAAAGAAATTCTTCAGCAGTATGTGGGAAAATATGATATATCGGATACCTCTGTACAGATTTCGGGCAGTAAGTTGTATTTAACCGGAAGCAATACTTACCCCCATAAGAATATTTGCAGAAACCAATAACAGATTTTTTGCCTTGGATTCTAACATGATATTGATTTTTGCTACTGATGAAAAAGGAAAAATTAAGCTCACCATAAGAGATGGATTATCTACTAAAATTGGAAATAAGTTATAACTGAAAATGATATAAAACATTGTTTAAAATGGATGTAGCTATTAACGGTACTTTCTCAAACATTAAATGTTTTGTTGAATGAGGCGATTTGGGTTTGGCTGTAGATGCTAATGACAATATTTATGGCCAACGATCAGATCCTGATCGTTGATAAGATGAAAAAAGGAATGATTGAAGTGCCCCGGAAAGACCTTCAACAATAAAGTTCTGCGGAAAAGACAATGATAATTATTTATTGCGGGCTAATGGAAACTGTTTAGAGTAAAGAGTAGAATAAGTTTATATTGGAAAATGCAGTCGATTAAAATTCGATTATTCATAAGTCTTATCAATCAGAAAACTCAGGGCATCTTCAATTTCCGATCTTCCTTCTGTGGTTTTTAGGTCCAATCCACAGAAAGTGCAGTCGTTTGTTGTGGCGTAAATGTCCAGGTAGTAAATCCCCGAAATCAGCAATGCAATAATGGCCCTGTATCTTTTGGCATTTTCCTTGAAATGTGGATCTGTGATACTTTCAAATAAGCGTGCACCATTTTCTTCACGGTCGTTTGCGAGTTTTTTTAATGATTTGCGGTTCTCTACTAGTCCCCAAAGCAGGATTTTCTGTAAATCCTTATTTTTGAAAACGTAATCAAATTGAGAGAGAAGCATTGCTTTTGCGAATGTTTTCCCGCCATCGCTCACAACAAGGCCTCCCTGACTCATCTTTTACGTTGCTCCAGAAATCCTGTGAACGGATATATTCATCAATGAGTTCGTCTTTTCCTCCAAAATAGTTATAGATCAATTTTTTATCCAAGCCTGCCGTACGTGCAATATCGTTAACCTTCAGTCCTGAAAAGCCTTTTGTATGGAGTATTTTCTCTACTGCATCTAAGAACTTCTGTTTGCTTTTTTCTTTATTCCTTAACGGTTTAACTTCTTTTTTCTGTTCCATTTTGATGCAAAATATCGCCGGGGAAAATTACACAATCAATTTTAAATATTTTTATCACCGATTGGTGATATATTGTATATTTGTTCGGCCATATTATGTATCTCAACATTGTGGCCACAGACCATTAACCAGACAATCAACAATATGAAGAAAGTAATTCCACTTACCGAATTATCTAACGAAGAATTATACAAGAAAAAACAGAGCATAAAGGGTGCATTAATCGGGCTTGGTTTGGTAATGCTTGCCGCATTTCTTATTTTAATTTATCTTGTTATTACAACTAAAACGCCGAAAGTTCTGGCAGCTATTCCCATATCCTGTATGCTGGCTTTGTTACCAGCGTTTATTAGCCTTGGCCAGATTAAGACTGAAATTAAAAACCGCAATTCAAAATAAAAAGTTCAATGTCATCCGATTGCCTGAATTGTACCGCTCCGGTAACGCAGAATTTCTGCCCTAACTGTGGGCAAAAATCTTCTACGCACCGTTATTCCATCAAACATTTCCTGGCCCACGATTTTGTTCATGGTATATGGCATGTTGATAAAGGTATTTTATTTACCCTTAAAGCGCTATTTACTCGCCCTGGCCATAGTGTGCGAGAGTTTATCCAGGGCAAAAGGGTTCCGTATTTTAGTTTTGTTACGCTCATCCTGCTTATCTTGACGGCATCAAGTCTTATTGCACCGTTCACCCACGGTAATATATCTGATCTGATGCCGCAGGGAGGCAAGGCCGCCATGAGTAGTACTGAAAAATTTATCTCCGAACACCCAAAGCTGATATTGATCGTAGCCATTCCATTTTATTCCTTATTATCTTTTTTATGGTTCAGGAAAGCGAAGCTTAATTATTCCGAACACCTGGTGCTAAATTCAAACCGTGTTATTGTAGAACTGGTTATGGGCCTGCTTATTTCGGTGGTTACCATTTTTTACACCGATAGCAAATTGATTGTTTTTCTTTATGGCGTGGTTTTGTTTTTAGGGCTTTTTTATAGCATCTGGTTTTATTACCAGTTTTTTTCAGCTTTTAACTATAGCAAAACAGCCTTGATTTTAAGAAGTATCCTTGTTCCGGTATCGTATAACTTATTCACCCTTATACTTGGAATCGTTTTCGCCATCATTTCAAAGCACTGATCAGTTTTCATCTGCCTATAAAAATAATTTTTGAGTGGTAATCTTTATATAGCAAGGCATTTCCATAATTGGTTCATATTTTGCTAGCTTAAAGTTATGATTAATGTTAGCCCCGAAGCAAAGCAACAAGCGCTGTTGTTTATCTCACGCAACCAAAAGGTAGCGGCTGTTAAGGTAGTTAAAGATCACAGTGGCTGCGGTTTAAAAGAAGCCAAAGATTATGTAGACGCTCTGGAAGAAGGAGTACAGCAACCTGTAACCAATCCGGCAGATCTGAATGCGGAGATATGGGTTATTTTAAGTCAGGGCAATAAGTTAAGTGCCATTAAACATTATAAAGATGCTACAGGCGCAGGTTTGGCCGAAAGCAAAGATTATGTCGAAAAGCTGATGCAGTACAAAGTAGGTAGCAATACTGCACAGCGAAGCAGAGATACGGACATTAAAAATATCATTTCTGATCATTCAATAAATAAATCAAGTTCGCATAAAAGTATTTTGATCAAACTATTGATTAGTATACTGATAGCAGCAGCATTGGTATATCTGATGTTTCAATTTTAACCTTACCCATATTGCAATATTTCTGATAGAATGAAAATGTAAGCTTCAAATTTCTTACCTTGATTTTACACACAAATAAATCTTAAGAATATGAAAATCACATTAGACACAAAATCCCTTTTGTTGGGATTTTTGGGCGCTGGCTTAATGTTCACAGTCATCAGCTTTAAAAATGCACAGGATCAGACCGGAGGAAGGTACCGCACCGAAGTAAATGCGGGGAGTATGGTGGTTATCGTTGATAGTGAAACCGGGAATTATATTATTGCACCTGATATGCGTGACATTGGAAAAGTACAATGGATAAAAGGCGAGTTTAATAAAACATTTAGTACGGCGGTAGACAATAAAAAAGAGCCGAAATAGTAAGGTCGTTTTGCTTTCGCAATAGATTTTCATTGCGGGCGAACATGCAGCAATGCTTCATCTTAAAGTCGTCATTTCGACCGTAGCGGAGAAATCTATTTTCCAATAGCATAGATTTCTCCATTTCGCTGCGCTTCAGTCGAAATGACGGCGATTTTTTAAATCTGTCATTGATAGCGGAGTCAAAGGCTTATTTCACATTTATCCGTTCCACAATCGGTTTACCCGATGCTTCATCAATCCCTTCAACTTCTGCATATTTTACGTTTGGGAGCCAGAAACTTCCGCCCTGTATTCTGATAAACAATCTTGTAACCCTGATCAGGTGGTTGTTTATCATTACCGTAACATGATAGCTTTTATCGCTGGAGCGCTGTAAATAAAAAGGCAGTTTTTTGTGCGATACAAACCGGAATTCATATTTATCTGTTGCCAGTTTTTTGGTATCAATGCCATAAGCAAATTTTCGCTGGATATAACCAAGATCTTTCTTTTGTCCTTTCTCTCCATAACGGATCCAATATACTTCAATGGGATTATCAGTCTTAAGCGTTCCATTTTCTTTCAGGTTTAGCGCATAAATAAGTGTATTCGTATTCGGATCGCGTTGCAGGTAAACCAGCATGTGATCTATATTTTTCGGCGTAGGAAAACTAATGGGGGAGGGGTCTTTTGATTGTGCCTGGCTTTGTGTTGCAAAAAGAAAAAATGTTAAAACGATAAAAAGTAAGCTTTTAGTCGGTATTGAAAATGTAGGTGGTATTGAATGCATTTTAGGTTTTTATATATGAAAGAGCTTTTGCTTTAGCTCAGGTGTCTGTTTTATGTTGATTTTCTATTAGAGCTTCTTCTTCACTTTCCTTTAGTTGTTCATCATAAAGCCGGTCTGATTCAGCATTACAATGTTCATAATCATCTAATTTTTCGCAGGAAGTGTTTCCGTGGATCTCGAAAAAATCCCTGATGGATGGGTAATCAAAATAAACTGACATATTATTAGTTTTAGGTTACCAATTTTAGAAGGAATAGCCATTGATCATTCGCCGAAAACAGTAAAGGGGGCTGCTTTCAAACTCATCTTCTCTGCCATTGCAAAAGGAATTAGCACCTTGTTAATCAACAGGTTGCTAAGACATCAAAGGGCCATTCCCTACGTCTTTCTTGATAAGTAGTATTAGACGTCATGGACGGAATCGAACCGCCGTACTAGGTTTTGCAGACCTTTACCTAACCACTCAGCCACATGACTATATGATCTTTTCAAACAGCTTTAGATTCAATTTTGAATAAGATTCAACAAAAGTATAAATTAATTACTATAAATTCTATAGAAATAGTAGTTTAATTTGGCTTTTGTAATTATTAAAACCTTTTTAATCGTTTAATTTGTTGATTTTTAGTTGTTTATGTGTGTGAAATAAATTGTAGATAGATCCTGAAAAAATCCTATAACTATCAGATCAGGATGACGATCGCATTCTCAATTTGTCATCCTGAGTGCAACTAAGGATCTTTTAGCTGTTAACTTTTTTTAAAATAAAAGATTTGCTTCGCAGAGCCTCTGGGTTCTTCACTGCGTTCAGAATGACAGCAGCTTTGCGCCTTCCCTTAGTGCCCTTTATCGTAAAGGGTGGAAAATGTAAAATGAATGATGGAATGAAAAGGCTCCATGCTCTTCGTGTTTTTCTCTTTATGACCTCTGTGGTAAAAAATGGAAGATGGGACAGGTTGACAATAAAACACAATCGCTCGCAATTTGTCATCCTGAGTGCAACGACGGATCTTACAGTTGACTTTAGTATTCTTAATAATTAAAGATTTGCTTCGCAGAGCCTTCTGGGTTCTTCACTGCGTTCAGAATGATAGCAGCTTTGCGCCTTCCCTTAGTGCCCTTTATGGTAAAGGGTGGAAAATGTAAAATGAATGATGGAATGAAAAGGCTCCATGCTCTTCGTGTTTTTCTCTTTATGATCTCTGTGGTAAAAAATGGAAGATGGGACAGGTTGACGATAAAACACAATCGCTCGCAATTTGTCATCCTGAGTGCAACGACGGATCTTACAGTTGACTTTAGTATTCTTAATAATTAAAGATTTGCTTCGCAGAGCCTCCGGGTTCTTCACTGCATTCAGAATAACAAACGCCCTGCCTAAATTAATGATTGCAAATTATATATCTGTAAATCAATTATTTACAGATAAAGTCTATAAAATCTATAGGAATAATTGTTTAAATTAATCAAAGTTTATACTTTTACAAAAAAATATAATAGTTCACTAGCAAATTTACGTTCAATATGAAACTCCGCAGACAACCTCAGCCATATTTTCTGATCAATTATTCAGATCAATATAACTGCTGTTGCCGCTAATATAAGCTAAGATACAGATCACCTGATAAAGGTTTTCATTCAGATATTCTTATTTAAAAATCCTGGTACCCCGGGGCCTTTTGATAGAATATTATGGTGGTCATGTATTTCAGTCAATAAGTTGCCGGGGTATCAGGAACCGCCTAACTAATCACCACCACTAGTTTAGGTTATTACTCTAATTAATTCACCACCATTAATTAGTTGATTTATACAGAAGAAGGGAGAGTCAGTACTCGTTGAACTTCTAGCAACTTTCCATAGGAAAAAGTGCTCAAACTGATCTAGCAATAGATTATAAATTAACCAATAACAAGTAAACTCACGTTTCCTGTTAGGGATTTCATTAAAAGCATAACAGTTGCTTAAACAGCCTGTATCCATGCTATATGGTTTTCTGTGGGAAAAATTATGCCTTGTTATTAAAAACTCTAAAACGATAGTGTTTAACTAATAATGATGATTATGAAAATGAAAATTTCCTCAAGAATTGCATGCTTAACCACCTCAGTCCTGTTATTGGGAGGTATTGCATCTGCCAGGGTGGCAAAACCATTCCCAAAAGAAGGGATTTGGAGGGGTGAGTTTAGTGTAAGCGAATCAAAAGTGCCCTTTAATTTCGAATTGAAAGGTAAAAGCCCTCAAACGGGTATCTTAACCTTAATTAATGGTTCCAGACGTGATGATTTCCATGTAGAGAGGCGTGGTGACGATTCCATCTATGTAAAAATGAATACTTACGATGCTGCTTTGGTGGCAAAAATAGAAACCGATGGAACATTATCAGGTGAATACCGCAGCCTGGTACCTGGTTTCAGGGGTAATTCACTTCCTTTTGTGGCAGAGCATGGAAAAAATGGCGATACCAGGGAACTGGAAGGCACCGTACAGGGCGATGAATTTGAATTATCTGGTTTTACCGGACCAAGTCCTTTTATTGTGAAAGGAAAAATAAATGACGATAATAGCATTACCGGAGAGCAGGGCTTTGGGATATATAAAAACCTGAAATTTGATGGCCAGCGCAACGAAAATGCCGAGCTTCCTGATCCTTACAAACTTACTTTTCTTAAAGAAGGTTATAAAAAACTTGATTTTACCTTTCCAGATTTAACAGGAAAAAATGTTTCCTTAACCGACGATAAATATAAAGGTAAGGTCGTAATTATTGAGACGATCGGTACCTGGTGTCCTAACTGCACCGATCAAACTGTTTTTCTTTCGCCATGGTTTAAAAAGAACCAAAAACGCGGGGTAGAAGCCATTGCAATTGGTTTCGAGCAAAAAGATGATCTTGAATATGCCAAATACACTTTAGGCAAACTGAAAGAGAAATATGGCATCACTTACGATATCCTGTTTGGTGGCATTGCCGATAAAAGAGTAGTGGCCGAAAAACTACCTGCGCTAAATAAATTCATTGCTTTTCCAACAACCATCATTATCGATAGAAAAGGCAATGTAAGGGAAATTTATACTGGTTACACCGGAACGGTAACTGGAAAATATTTTAACGATTACGAAACCAAATTCAATAAAGTGCTCGACGAGCTGATCGCAGAACCTGTACCCGAAAAACTGGCTTCAGCAGAAACACTAAAAAGTAAATAAACCAAACCAACTAAACTAAATATGGGGCTGCATCGTATTGCATCCCATATTTTAACCTACACTTAAAACTTTATAATATGAAAAACTACATGGCTAAAATGCAGGCGCTGGTTCTGGTATCGCTCATTTCTACAACAGCCTTTGCTGTAGATAAGGTAAATGAAGAGCCAAAAACGACCAAAAAATTTATAAAAGAAGGAATTTGGCGTGGTGTTTTTAAAGTTGCCGAAACAGAAGTGCCTTTTAATTTCGAACTGAAAGGTAAAGATGCAGCGCATGCCACCTTTACACTGCTAAACGGCACACGGAGAGACGATTTCCACATCAAATATTTGGGGCAGGATTCACTCTTTATCAAAATGAATACTTACGATGCAGCTTTGGTGGCCAAAATAGAAAGCGATGGCCGGATATCTGGTGAATATAGAAGCCTGGTGCCGGGTTTGCAGGGCAATGCTTTGCCCTTTACTGCAGAGCAAGGTAAATCTTATCGTTTTGTTGAGCCGGGAAAAGATGTTGCGCCTGTTGCCAACTTAACTGGTAAATGGGAGTTTAAGGGTTTTTCCAAAGAAGCCGTTCCAAACAAAGTTGCCATATTAAAACAAGAAGGAAATAAACTTACTGGTGTAATTATGCAGGTAACTGGCGATAGCCGTGAGCTGGAAGGTACCGTACAGGGAAATCAGTTTGTACTTTCTGGTTTTAGCGGACCAAGTCCTAAAATTTATAGGGGCACCATTAATGAAGACGGCACACTTTCAGGCGAAATTAGCCAGGGCATTTACGATAACTTAAAGTTTACCGGTGTAAAAGACAGTCAGGCAGAATTGCCAGATCCTTATAAACTAACACATTTAAAGGAAGGCGTTAAAAAACTTGCTTTTACTTTTCCTGATCTGAATGGGAAGCCTGTCTCATTAACTGATGATAAATATAAAGGCAAGGTTGTGATTGTAGAATTGGTGGGTACCTGGTGCCCAAACTGTACTGATCAAACTGTATTCCTTTCACCCTGGTTCAATAAGAACAGTAAAAGAGGTGTAGAAGCCATTGCTATTGGTTTCGAGCAAAAAGATGATCTTGAATATGGGAAATATACACTTGGTAAACTTCGCGATAAGTACAACATTAAATACGATATCCTATTCGGCGGATTGGCCGATAAAAGATTGGTTGCAGATAAACTTCCGGCATTGAACAAATTCATCGCTTATCCAACCACCATTATTATCGATAGAAAAGGAGAAGTACGCGAAATATATACGGGTTATACCGGAACCGTTACAGGTAAATATTACGATGATTACGAGAAAAATTCAATAAAGTTCTGGATGAATTAATTGCAGAACCAGTACCCTCAGCAGCCTATTTTGAGGCACAATCCAATGGAAAATAGCTAAACCACCTAAATTAAATACCATATATATCATGTTACAGTATAAAACGATTGCACTTATTGCTACCACAGTTGTAGCTTCATCTTTCACAGCTTTAAACGGACCTAAGCCTAAACTAAAGGTAGCTACCGAAGTCATATCAACGAAACTGGTAAACTATAAAGTAAGCCCTGAACAAAGCAAACTCACCTGGCTAGCTAAAAAGGTAACTGGAGAACATTCAGGCACCATCAATGTAACTTCCGGATCGCTGGCTTTAGATAATAAAGTACTAAAAGGCGGTAGTTTCGAACTCGATACCAAAACCATTGCAGTTACCGATCTTACCGATAAAGAAACCAATGCAAAGCTATTGGGACACTTAAAAAGCGACGATTTTTTTGCGGTAGAAAAATTTGGTAAAGCCACTTTCAACATCACATCGGTGCAAAGTACGGGTGCAGGAACTTATGATGTTAAAGGAAAGCTCACTATTAAAGGCATTACGAATGAAATCAGTTTTCCGGCAACAGTTAAACAAGATGGTAATAAAGTAATTGCCAATGCAAAAATTACGGTCGATAGAACCAGGTATGATATCAAATTCAGGTCTAAGAGTTTTTTCGAAAACCTGGGCGATAAAGCTATTTACGATGATTTTGAGCTGAATGTACAGCTTGTAGCGAATAATTAAAATCTCTCTTGTTAAGGTTAGCGGAGAAAGGGAGGAAGTTTATTCTCCCTTCCGCTGGCTAAATCTGGTTGTCATTCTGAGTGCAACGAAGAATCTTTTATCGAACATGTATTGATTTCTGTGTTTCGTTAGGTTCCGTGTTTCATCGGCTAGGGATTCTTCACTGCGTTCAGAATGACAGTCAATATTATTTGAAATAGATCTCCACTCCGCGATGCTCCGGTCAAGATGGCGACACTCTTTAGCATGACGATTCGATATTACCCAATAAACCAATGAAAAGAAGCAAACTCATAATTCCCCTAAGTCTTATCACATTAGTGATAGTGATGGCCGGATTTGGTGCAGACGATCCCACTGTAATTAACAGCAAGGAACGTTTAGGTGAAAAACTGTTTTTTGATCCGATTCTTTCTAAAGACAAAAGCATTAGTTGCGCCTCCTGCCATAAACCAGAGTTTGCTTTTGCAGATACTAGCGCAGTAAGTTTAGGCGTAGGGGGAACGAAAGGAACGCGTAATTCGCCATCAGTAACCAATCTTTCTGGCAGGCCAAGCCTCTTTTGGGATGGCAGAGCTACTTCATTGGAAGATCAGGCCTTGCAGCCCATCATCAATCCGGTAGAAATGAACCTGCCCATTGCCGATGCCATTGATCGCTTGCAAAAAGACAAGGATTATGCAGCCTTATTCCAGAAGATTTTTAATTCGCCGCCTACACAAAAGAATTTGCTACTGGCTATTGCTTCTTTCGAAAGAACATTAGAAACCGCAAACAGCCCTTACGATCGGTATATTAATGGTGATGATAAAGCCATATCCGAAAATGCAAAGCGAGGCAGGATGTTGTTTATCGGAAAGGCCAACTGTAACAATTGCCATTCTGGCGAAGATTTTACCGCCGACCGTTTTAAAGGAATTGGCTTATTTAACGAATTAGAGCTAAAAGATCAGGGTAGATTTGAGGTAACGCACAACCCTGAGCATAGAGGTCATTTTAAAATTCCTGGTTTAAGAAATGTTGGCCTAACGGCCCCATACATGCACAACGGGATGTTTAAGACGTTAAAAGAAGTGATCCAATATTACAATAACCCCGATGCGGTAATTAAAAACGGCAAAAACAGAGACCTTTCCCTAAGTAAACCATTGGGATTGAGCGAAACCGAAATAAACGATATTGAAGCCTTTTTACTGTCGCTAACCGATGATAGATTTCACAAACAAAAATGATTAAATAGGCATAGCCCAATCAAAAACCTTTAAAACTTAATTTTTAACACATTTTTTCCACTCAAAATAAGGTGGGTGGCCATTGGCATGTCTATTCCAAAATAAATAAAATGAAGATAAAACTACTTTTAATATTGCTGTTAACTACAGTTTATTCAAAATTATCTGCCCAGCAAAAAATTATCACGGGGGTGGTTGTTTCTGCAGAAGACAAATCGCCATTGCCCGGTGTGTCAGTAAAGATTAAGGGATTGGATGGTTCTACCGTTACCGATAAAGACGGTGCATTTAAGATTTCTACCAAGAACGGACGATTTATCGAGGTTTCTTATATCGGTTATAAAACCGCTACCATCGAAATTGGATCATTTCCGAAATTGAACGTTTCGCTCGAACTGGCTGACAATACCTTGAGTGAACTGCAGATTGTTGGCTCACGGAATGCCAACCGGACAAAACTGAATTCACCTGTTCCTGTTGATGTGATTGATTTAAAAACACTTCAACAAAACTCTCCACAGGCCAGTGTAACGCAATTGCTTCAGTATGTATCGCCATCTTTCCACTCATCTGTTTCTGGTGGTGGCGATGCGGCATCAGCTACCTCTACTGTACAGCTGAAAGGTTTGGGGGTAGATCAGGTGTTGGTTTTGGTAAATGGAAAGAGAAGACATAAAAGTTCGAACATCAGTTGGGGTGGTTTGGGAAATGGTGCTACCGGATACGATCTGAATGCCATTCCGGTAGGTGCAATAGACCATATTGAGATTTTAAGAGATGGTGCGGCGGCACAATATGGATCAGATGCCATTGCAGGTGTAATTAATGTAGTATTAAAAAGCAATCCGGGTGAAATTACCGCAAGTACGATTGAAAGTATCCGCCGGAGGGGTGACGGATTAACCACCAGAACAAATGCCAATGTTGGTCTTAAGTTGGGCGCAAAAGGCTTTCTTAATATTACCGGTGAATATGCTACACAGGCGGTATCGCTTCCATCTGGAAATTATTCTGATGGCATATACATTGGCCCGGCTTATGGTGGGGGAGCCAACACGAGGGGTTTCGATCAGATTTATACCAAAGAAATTGATGATGCTATTATTGCCAGCCGGGGCATTGATCGCCACTTTTTTGATCAGCGTGGCTCAACAAATAAGTCAAAAGATGGTTTGTTATCATTTAATGCAGCCATTCCGTTGAAAGATGGTTTTGAAGTGTACTCATTTGGCGGTATCAGTCACCGCAATTCTCAGTTTACGGCTGTTTACCGCCTACCAGGATGGACAGAACGGAATAATACTTTTGTGTACCCGGATGGATTTTTGCCAGCAATGGACAATATCATTACCGACCAATCTTTTGCCGTAGGCGTAAAAGGAAAGGTAAGCGGATGGAATTTTGATGTTTCGAATGTGTATGGTAGAAATGCTTTTGACAATATTATCAGCAACACACTTAATGCCAGTTTAGGTCAAAAAACACCGCGGACTTTTAATGCAGGCAGTTATAACGCTTCACAGAATAGCGGAAGTTTAGACTTCTCCAGAAAATTCGATAAAGTGCTTAACGGATTAAACGTTGCTTTTGGCGGGCAGTACCGTGTAGAAACCTATCAGATTATTGCCGGAGATGAAGGTTCTTATTCAAAAGCCGATTTAAGTACCATTTATGCTATTGGTTACACTACAGGCGGAATTCCATATTTTGTTGCTGCCGGAAGTACACCTTTAAACGGACTTTCTCCAGGTTCCCAGATCCATGCAGGTTTCAGGCCTTCCAACGAAGTAAATGTAAAACGTTCCATTTCGGCAGCTTATGCAGATCTCGAATTGAATGTAACCGATAAATGGCTCTTATCGGGTGCGGTAAGGGTAGAAAATTATTCTGATTTTGGTAGCGTAACTACTTATAAGGCAGCAACCCGATATGGTTTTGCTAAATGGTTAGCTATTCGTGGTGGTTTCAACACGGGTTTCAGAGCACCAGATCTTGCACAGTTTTATTATACCGAAACGTCTACAACCTTTCAGAATGGCGTGGCCATAGATCAGGTTACGGCGAATAATGTAAACCCTGCTACCAAAGCTTTAGGTATTCCATCACTTCAGCCTGAAAAATCGAAAGGCTACTCTGCTGGGATCACTTCTCAACCTATCCAGAATGTTGAAATCACCATTGATGCCTATCGGGTGGATATCAAAGATCGGGTAGGGAATACCGGACGCTTTTCTGCAACAGATGCTAACCTCCCGGCTGATGTAAGGGCATTATTTGTGCAAACCGGTACCGTACAGGCCAAGTTCTTTTATAATTCTTTCAGCACAAGAACCAGGGGAATCGAATTTACTGGAAGTTACCGCTTTTTGCTTCCCAATGGAGGTAATGTAGCTTTTCTGGCTGGTGCAAACCTGCAAAAAACAACTTTGACTAAAGTGAATACACCTAAAGGACTAGAAGCTTATCGCTATATTATTTTTGATGAAAGCGAAGAGGTTCGGGTAACGCGGAGCATTCCAAAAACCAAAATAACCCTTCAGGGAACCTACAATATCAACAAGTTTAATTTTTTATTGCGCAGTGTATATTTTGGTTCAGTATCGGCAGTAAGCCAGTTGAATGCAAACTTTCCTAAACCAGATTATTATTATCAGACCTATAGTCCGATCTGGATTACCGATATCTCAGCAGGATACAGGATTACCCCTGTTTTGCAGGCAACGGTTGGTGTAAATAATCTGTTCAATGTGCTTGGCGATTATTCTATTCCTGCACCTGGAAGCAACATTACCAGAACCAATTCACCAAGTGCTGCACAATCAGGTACGAGCACAGGTTTACAACCATTTATCAGGCTTTCGGCCACTTTTAAATAAAATGAAACAGATGAGAATTTATAAATTTCAAATATTATTTTTTGCACTGACCACTACTTTGTTTACTTCCTGCAAAAAAACGGATTACCTCGATGTAAATGCAGGTGATCGACCCGCTTTAAGTGCTAAGGTGAAGTTTATCAATGCGCGGCAATCAACCGTAGCGGTTAATTTCTGGGATTTTACCCGAAAAGTTACCGCAACCGCACTTCAACGGAATACGGCTTCTGGTTATCTCGATACCCAGTTCGGAAAGGTACAATTCAACCTCACCGAAGGAACGGAAGCTTCGTACAAGGCTTCCTATATTTTCGGCGGCAGTGCAAATTTTGTGCAAGAAACCAATTCCGCCTCGTTTGCTGGTCCGAATGGACCTATTGCAGATTTTGCCCACAGTTTGTTCTCGGTGAAGAAAAGATTAACCAGTACCTTAAATCCTGGAAATATTGATAGTTTGATCCTCGTTTATGATGATCTTACGCTTCCTGCAACAGGTAAAGCCAAAGTCAGGTTTGCCAATTTTTCACCTGATGTACCAAAAGTTGATCTTACTTATGCCTCAGGTACGGAAATATTTACTGGTGTGGCTTATGGCAATTTTGGTAACCAAACCATCATTCCTTATACCTCTGGAAAAGCGCCTGCTGTTATTGAAGGTTTAACGTGGAAAACCCTCGGACCCTTTAAGGAAGTAGAAGCGGGTACAAACCTAAGTCTAGTTATTAAAGATAATACAACTAAGGCAGTTATTCCTTTAACAAACACTGCTTTAAATGCCGCTACTTTCGAAGCCGGGAAAATTTATACGGTTTATATTAACGGTACAGTAGGGGGAGCGCCTGGTATTACAGCTACAATAATTACGCACAATTAATATCATATAAAAAAATCGGTCGGTGAGACACCGACTGATAGAAAAAGGTGGATAAAGAAACTCCTGGTTCTTAACAGGTTTATATTTGGTTAGAAAAAGTGGCATGTCTGGATAGAATGCCCCTTTGTTATTAAACTTAATGATTTTATTTTCAATAATTTTTGAAAGTTTAAAAATATATTTTACTTTTGATCAAACATAAATAATATGAAAACCTTTCTCCAATCAAAATTACTTCAAGGAATCATTATCTCAAATGTAATCGTCTTAATCATTATCTGGTTAAATAATTGGCTTCATAGTGAAAAAGATGGTATTTTAGTGTTTTCAGAATTTGTTATTTTACCGCTTTTGATGGGGGTAATCAGCACCTGGTTTTGGAGAAATCTGAATCTGAAAAGTAAATTGCTCATCTGGTATTCAATTTTAAATGGTCTCCTTGCTATTCTTTTAAGCTACATTTTTTGGGGGAGGGAACAATTTGTTTAATTATTGTTTCGCCGCTCATTTTTGCTTTTGTAATCACTGGGGCATTTATTGGTAAAACAATGTTCAGGAAAAACAACCAAACTTTAAATGTAAGTATCGTTTCCATATTACTCGTGATTTTTACCGTTGATTCCATTTCTGATCATCATTATAGAAACATGGTAAGTGATGAAATGATTGTCAAAGCAGCACCAGAAAAAATTTGGAAGAATGTTGTTGCGTTTGAGAAAATCAAACAGGCAGATACCTATTGGCTTTTCAAAGCGGGAATGCCTAGCCCCATGCAAACTACTGTTACCGCTTATAAAAAAGGTGCAGGAAGAAAATGTATTTTTAGCAATGGATATGTTTTTGATGAAAAGATTGTAACTTTTGATGTCAACAAGGATTTAACATTTGATATTGTCGGGCAGCCTAAAGATCCTGAAATTATGGGACATATTGATATTGAAAGAGGTCAGTTTTTATTGAAAGATAATGATGATGGAACTACCACTCTTGTTGGGAACAGCTGGTATAGCTTAAAGGTATTTCCAATTTGGTATTACGATTTATGGGCAGAAAGTATTACCAGAAATGTACATTTACGCGTTATGCATCATATTAAAGAACTTAGCGAAAAGAATTAGGCATGTTTTCATTTGTGGTGAAGAGATTGGACTTTCTTAAATCAATACCATTACTCGCACTGGTATTTGATAGCTTATTGAAAATATGGATGTTGATCACAAAACCCGAAAGGCTGGACCAGATTGACGAAATAGAAAACGAAGTTTTAAAATGGAAAAATACTTCTCTAAGTCTGCATAAATTTGGCGGTTCACAGTTTAACCATAACCAGCGAGAATTTGCGCACATTCATAGTAATGGCCTATTGGACATTCTTTTTACGCAGAAAATTAAAGCAGAATTAATGCTCGATGGAAGGGTAGAACAACATCATGTATTTAAAAAATCGGGATGGATAAGCTTTTATGTTCATCATACTGAAGATGTAGATTATGCTATTTTTCTTCTCAAACTATCTTATAATAAAATTGCCGGTAACTAGTACCGGCAATTTTAATTACCCCAATTTCCTTCCCGTATTAATCACATTAACTCCGTTAAAACGGGTAGTGGCACTTCCGTGTGAAACCGCACTTGCTTGTCCTGGTTGACCTTTTCCATCCGAAAATGTCCCGCCCAACCTGTAGTCGTTTTTACCGCAGCGTTGCACACAGGAGTTCCAGAATTCTTGTGTATTGGCTTGATAGGCAGCATCTTTAAATATGCCTACAATTTTGCCATCCTTAATTTCATAGGCCAACTGTGCGCTGAACTGAAAATTATAACGCTGTTGATCGATAGAATAAGAGTTACGGCCAAACATATAAATGCCTTTTTCTACATTTTTAACCATATCTGCTGCGCTCAAAGCCGCATTCCCGGGCGCTAATGAAACATTTGGCATCCTTTGGAACTGAATACTGTCCCAGCTATCTGCATAACAGCAACCCTGCGATGCTGCTAAACCTAAGATATGTGCCTGATCGCGGATGGTCTGATAATTCACCAAAATCCCGTCTTTAATGATATCCCATTGGCCACATTTTACGCCTTCATCATCATAACCTACGGCACCTAAAGAACCTGTTTCCAGTTTATCTGCAATAATGTTTACTTCTTTACTCCCGAAATTGAATTTTTTGCTTTCCCATTTATCCAGCGTTAAGAAACTGGTTCCTGCATAATTGGCTTCATAACCCAAAACACGGTCGAGTTCTGTAGGATGACCAACCGATTCATGTATGGTTAAAAACAGGTGTGAAGGATCTAAAACCAGGTCGTATTTACCGGGGGCAGCAGGTTTGGCTTTTAGTTTTTCATCAACATGTACCGCGGCTTCACTGACATCTTCCAGAATATCGTAGCGCTTTTTGTACATCGTAACCGGACCACCTTTAATTTTTTCTTCGTCTTTTGGTTTCAGGTATTCAAAGCCCATACCCATTGGTGCACTTAAGGCATTTCTGGTTTCGAACTTACCACTGGCCGCATCCGTTTTGGTTAGGGTAAAGGTTGGCCATATCCTGTGGATATCCTGATTGATATAAGAGCCATCGGTTGATGCAAAATATTTCTGCTCATTGATCATAAACAAATTGGAACTGATGTATTTTGCACCGCCCTTCATGGCCTCACTATTTACCTTTAAAAGCAGGTCAACTTTGTCGGCAATGGGTACCTCAAAGGCATTGATTTCGATCGGTGTTTTCCAGCTTACCTCTCCAAAACCCTTTTGCGGAGCCAGCTGAACAGGTTCTTCCATCAATTTGGCATTTCCTTTAGCAATGGCTACGGCAGCCTCTGCGGCTTTGGCAATACTGGCATCATCCATATTATTGGTGGCAGCAAAGCCCCAGCTCCCGTTGGCAATTACGCGTACACCCAAACCGTAAGATTCGGAATTGGAGATGTTTTCTACCCGTGTTTCCCTGGTTGCTACAACCTGGTTCAGGTACCGGCCTATACGCACATCGGCATAAGTTGCACCTTTGCTTTTTGCGGCGTTAAGGGCAATATCGGCCATTTTTTTCTTTAGAGCAAGATCAACAGGGGTTAAAGATTCTTCAACAGAGATTTTGCCAAAGGCAGGCATATTGGGCACCATGCTGGCACCGAGGCCAACACCTGTCATGTATAGGAAATCTCTTCTTCTCAATTTTAAATGTTTTTATAAGTTGTTTTCAGCCCTTCGACTTCGCTCAAGGTGACATTCCTAAAAAGGTCGTCATTCTCGCGCAGGCGGGAATCTTAAAGCGCTTGCATTACGATTCCCAATCAAGTTGGGAATGACGAACCGCCTGAAATTGTATCTTAAAATGACAAATATGTTAAATCGCATCCGATAGTGAAGTAAATGTAAAATCTCGGATTTTCATCGGTGGGATCAATCCGCTGCCTGTTCTTACGGGTTTACCCAGCGCTTCTACATTGTTCAACATAATTACCGGACTCTCATTAAACCTGAAATTCTTGATCGGGAATTTAATTTCGCCGTTTTCAATGTAGAAAGTGCCGTCACGTGTTAATCCGGTCAGTAATAAGGTTTGTGGATCTACCGAACGGATGTACCAGAAACGGGTAACCAATATGCCTTTTTCGGTACTTTTGATCAGATCTTCCAACGATTGTGTTCCGCCTTCGATGATCATGCTGCGGCTAAAAGGAAGCGGTTGAACATTTTTCTGTGCAGCCCAATATCTTGAATAAGAAAGGTTTTTAACTACCCCTTTTTCTACCCATTGCGTTCTTTTTACGGGTAAACCTTCGCTGGTAAAAGTTGAAGACGGGATTTCTGTATTCATGGGATCAGAATAGATATTTACGTTTTCTGAGAACAATTGCTCCCCTAAACGTGTACCACCTCCTTTTTTGCTCATAAAGCTCCGGCCTTCGTCGGCACTTCTGGCATCAAAACCCCTGAACATATTACCAATGATATCGCTGGCTGCAAGCGGTTCTAAAATGACAGTATATTTTCCGGGTTCAATGGCTTTTGCACCTGCAGAACCATTGGCTTTGCTTGCTGCAATTTTGCTAAGTGCCAGCGTATCCATTTTATCGAGGTCATTAAAACCTTGTTCAACATAACCCGATCCTGTTCCTTGCTTGTTTCTAACGGTTACCGAAAAAGAAACATCAGTACCTTTATTGTAGGCAAATAAACCTTTGGAGTTCATGATCGCGTTAAAACGGGTTGAGTTTTCCAGGAAACCAGCCGCATCTAAACCAGCTGTCTTTGATACACTTAAACTTTTTCCTACCATTTCGGCCCTGGTATCGGGAGTCATGGCGGCAGTTTTAGCATTGTATGTATTCGATTCTGCAAAAGTCTGTGGACCCAATGGAGGCATAAACTCGGGGTTTTCTGGTGCCAGCATAGCCAGTTCTTCTGCTCTTTTTACCACTTTTTGCAAAGAGACGTCATCAAATTCGTTGATAGTAGCAGCACCTGTTTTTTTACCAAAAGTTGAGCTTACCCCTAAACTCATGGTACTGATCTGTCCTGCGGTAGAAACGGCATTACGTGCATAACGGATATTTCCGCCGTCAGAACCGTTTAAACTCACTTCGCAGTGATCGGCTTTAGAAAAACCGATTACTTTTTTTAATATCGCCTGGGCTTCTTCCTTACTTAATATGGCCATAATTATATTTTTCTTGCTGTATTGATAACATTAACTCCATTAAACCGCGCAGTAGAACTGCCATGAGAAACGGCACTGCTTTGAGAAGGCTGACCTTTTCCATCATTAAACGAGCCACCTAAGCGGTAATCGCTTTGATCGCAGATGGCGTTGCAGGAGTTCCAGAATTCTTGTGTATTGGCCTGGTAAGCCACATCGTTAAGCATACCAACGATTTTACCTTCTTTAATTTCGTAGAAAATCTGTCCGCCGAACTGGAAATTATAGCGTTGTTGGTCGATAGAAAAACTGCCATCGCCGATGATGTAAATGCCTTTTTCTACATTTTTGATCATGTCATCAACACTTAGTTTTTCTTTGCCAGGTTGAAGTGAAACATTCGGCATACGCTGGAACTGTACATCATCCCAGCCCTGCGAGTAGCAGCAACCGTTCGATTCTGTTAAGCCGATAATGTGTGCCTGATCGCGGATGGCCTGATAACTTACCAGAATCCCGTCTTTGATCAGATCCCATTTTTTGCATTTTACGCCTTCATCATCATAACCCACAGCGCCTAAAGAACCAACCTGGGTTTTATCGGCCACAATGTTTACTTTATCACTTCCGAATTTGAATTTTTTGATTCCCATTTGTCTAAAGTAAGGAAACTGGTACCTGCATAATTGGCCTCATAACCTAAAACACGGTCGAGCTCGGTTGGGTGACCAACAGATTCGTGGATGGTTAACCAAAGATGCGAAGGATCTAATACTAAATCATATTTACCAGGTTCAACCGATTTTGCCTTTACTTTTTCGTTGGCTACACGGGCAGCCTCCTTCACATCTTCGAGCATGTCATAGCGGTCTTTATAACGGGTTACAATGCCGGTAACTTTATCTTCCGGACGGGCATGCATGTACTCGTAACCCTTTCCGCTTGGTGCGCTCAGGGCATTACGGGTTTTAAATTTACCCGATTCGCGGTCGACCTTGGTGACATTAAAAGTAGGATAAATGCGGTGAACATCCTGATCGATATAAGAACCATCAGTAGAAGCAAAATATTTTTGCTCATTAACGGCGAAAATAACGGAGTTTACAAAGTTGGCCCCGTTCTGCATCGCTATATCATTCACATTTAAAAGCAGGTTTACTTTCTCTTTTACCGGAACTTCAAAGGCATTGATTTCGATCGGTGTTTTCCAGCTTACCTCGCCATAACCTTTTTGAGGAGCGAGCTGAACAGGCTCTCCCTGGATCTTCGCATTGGCTTTTGCCACAGCAACTGCTTGTTCGGCTGCTTTGGCAATGGCATCTTTGGTTACATTGTTTGTGGCAGCGAAGCCCCAGCAGCCATTGGCCAAAACACGGATACCTACACCATACGATTCGGTATTGGCAACACCTTGAACACGTTTTTCGCGGGTGGCCACGAATTGGTTTAAATAACGCCCGATGCGGATATCAGCATAAGTTGCACCTTTCGATTTTGCCGCATTAAGGGCGACGTCGGCCAGTTCCTTTTTAATTTTTACATCTACTCCGTCTAAAGCCTGTAAAGGATCTATTGGAGTTCCGAATGCAGAAAGGTCGGGAAGGAGTAAGGCACCCATACCCATTCCGGATAAGTAGAGGAAATCTTTTCTTTTCAATTGGTTCAGTTTAGTTAGTTTACGTTCTCAATATAGCCAATTTTGGGGCTAAAAAGGCCAAGTTTATTATAACATTTTAGTTTCAAAGCTGAAAAAAGAGTTGTTTTTTCTATTGAGGTTTTTTTAGCCACAGATGAACACAGATTTTTTGCGTGTATTCTTTTTTGTCATTCTGAACGTAGTGAAGAATCTTTTAATGATAGATTATTTATTAAGCTGTTCTCCATTCGCTTTATTTTTCATCCTAAACGAAGTCGAAGGATAATTTAACCACATAAGGCATTTAAGTTACATATAAGTCCAAAAGTACTTTCATTAGAAACAAATGTTAGTGTGATTTCTAACACACCTGACTTCGTCATTTCGGCTGAAGCTGCTGGTTTTTCATCAGTAGTGGAATTGAGAATCTGTTTTAAGAGGTTTTATTGTTAGATCTCTCCATTTCGCTTTGCTTCAGTCGAGATGACGAATCGATTTTAAAAAGCCAAAATCCTCGCTTCATACCATAGGAAGGCAGCAGCGAATAAGAATGCGGCAAAGAACCACCAGATTGATACTTCTTCTGTTAATACAATATCCGCTAACTGTGTTTTAGTGTCGATCTGGCTTAAATTCTGGATAAACTGATGCGTATCGTTTAAAGTTTGCTGGTATTTCAGCGCTTGCCAGTCGTTTTTTCGATAAATATAGATCGGCTCGATCGTTTGATTTACCTGTAGGTTAGTCCAGCCCGACTTTTGGGGCCAATAAAGCGCATCCCATTGGAAAGGAAGTTCCATATTTTGTCTCGGGCTAAGTTGAACGTCATCGACCTTCAAGATTGGTAATTTGCCCGCTGCTGATAAATCTGTAATAATCCTCGTTTTTTGATTCACAACAGGGAATTGGGGGATGATGTTAACCGATTGGATATCATTTCTTTTTCTTGCTGCATTGGCCAAAAGTTTAGACCAATAGGCGGCATAATCTGTTTTTTCTCCTGAAAGTATCCAGTTGTATGTGGAAGAAAGTGCAGAGACTAATATTTTGCCATAACCGTTGATGGTGCTAGTTACCAACGTTTTTCCGCTTACATCAGCAATAACCGGCTGCTCATTTTGGTTTGTCTTTAAAAATAATCCTTGTTCGATCTGCAATGGACTAAACTTGAAATGATCCTCTGAAAGGGTTAAATTAAGTGTCTTTCCTTTTAAAGGAGGAATTTCAAACCGATTGGATTTACCACTAAGCGTTGTTAAAGCTTTTGAGCCTGTTACCCTGATCAATAAGCCTATTCCATTATTAACGGCAACATTTATCGAAGACCTTTCGCCGGGACTTAAGGCGGCCAATTCTTCTTCGTCAATAATAAGGATGTCAAATTTTTTTAAAGCTGAAGTACTGATCTGGTTTAGATTCATGCTATCCAGGTTCAGGAAATCGGAGGCATATTTATTTTTACTGATCTGACTTCTGAAAGCGAGCGGATATTGATTTTCATACAGCCAGTTTTTTAAGAATTTATATTCAAAATCGGGAAAAGAGGCTAAAATCAGTACTTTCATAGGTGTCTGATCATCAACCTGTACCGGCACAGGTTCTTTGGCCAGGGTATCGTTTTTTTGTAAAGCAATTATTTCGTAAACAGCTTTGCCTAGTTGTTTTGGATGGGTTTTAAGTGAAAAGGATTTATTCGATTCCGCTTCAACAGTCGTAGAATCTACCACTTGACCTAAACCTTTGAGTACGAGTTTAACTGATTGATTACTGGTATTTTGATAGTTTCCCTGAACATCCAGGACATCGCTTGTTTTTAATTTTGCTGACCAGTTGGCCGCTACAATACCATTTGGGCTTACTGAGGGGTGGAAATTAACCTGATAACCTTTTAGATTTTCCAGTTCGAACTTACTTAAACCATAACCATAAATGTTCAGTTTCCGGATATTGGGATTTGATTTTAAGAAATAGGAAAGGTCGGAAAGGATGTTAGCTTTCTCATCTTTTAAATTTACCGATGGAAGTGCATATTTTTTCCCTTTTAGTTTTGCAACAGAATCGGGGTTTGTGCCGTCGGTGAGTAATATAATTTCATCAGGATTTTGTTTTAGGTGTGTTTCATATCTGATCGGTACAATTAACAGTACAAAACAGCCCATGGCAACGATATTCGCTAAAATTCGCCATATTAATCTGGCCCGGTTTGCCCTGCGCACCTCTTTGTAAAGTAAAAAGGCCATTAATAATAAACCAGCCAGTATAGCGATGTATTTAAATTCCATATCTATCTGCCTGCTTTATTTAGGTTATTAAAATAGTCCTGGTACAATGCCGAAGCTGGGCCAGCACTTCGTGTTTGCGGTTTGGCCAGTTCGACATTGATCATTTTCTGTATGGCCTGCTGCACCACATCGATATCTTTAAGCATTGGTTTATTTGCTGCGCCTAACCTCCTTAAACTTATTAGGGCATTTAAATAGGTTGAGGGATGATCTGCAGCAGCACCGATCATGTATTTTTCTGTTTCGCCAAGCAAAAACCGATCTTGCTCATTAAAATTTTTACCGGTTTTTCTATTTTCTAATAAGGCAAGTACCGTTTTTAAATAAGCTATTCGTTTTTCTTTTTGCTCGAAAGTCATTTTCTGCACGGGTTGTGTAATTTTATCCAGCTCACCACTTAAACGTTTCTCCGGTTTTAAAGCTGAAACTTTAACTGTGGTTTTAGCTACATAGGCCCGCGATTTCTGTTGCAGGTCTTTGAGCAATCTCAATGCTTTATATTCGTAAGGTAATGCTTCCTGTGGTTTGTAAGTCCGTAAACGCAACTCAGCATTCCACATTTCGGTTAAAACGGCTTTTAATTGCACTTTCATTTCGGGTTCGAAAAAAGTGGCATCTTCAGCGATATCATGTTTATGGGCATATTTGTCCATAATTGTACTTACATCACCAAATTTTTCACCTTCAGCTTTGTGTTCAGTAAGTTCATCATGGTCGTCTTGATCACCGCCGATTTCAGTTTCGTTCTCTTCACCTAAAAACTGCCCGTAACGCAACCTTAATAACTTTTGATCAATACCCAGGTCGTTACTTCTGGTTTTAAAAGTTGCAGCAGGCAATGTTAATTGTTCTTTTAATAATTTTTCGGTATCAATAATGATCTGTCTTTCGCTCCTGAAATATTCGGGAACGAGGTTAACGCCATTGGTCATGCCTGCCAAACTCATTAGCTCAGTAGTATCTACGATCGAAACAAAGTAAACATCTGAACGGCTCGATTGACCATGGTTATCCATCGCTTTGATGAAAAAATAAAGCTCATTACCCGGTTTCATGCCAAGGCTTTTTAAATCAATCAGTTTGCTAAGTGCAATGCTTTTATTGTTGTCGAAATTGGTGTTAAAAGAGAGTTTTTTCTCGGTAAAACTTACGCCTTCCCTTTTCCACTGGCCATGGTTGCGGAGATAAAAGCATCGTTAATGCCATAGTCATCTGTAAGTGATACGTTTAGGTTAATCCTTTGCGGCTGACCGATATCGATGGTGGTGTGCTGTTTGGGATGCGTGATTTTAATCGCAACCGGCAGATCGGGAATCATTTCAATCTGGTAGAGATCTGATTTTTTGCCATCAAGATCCAGCTGGTAGAAGCCAGGTTTGTTGATGATCTTGCTATAAGTCCATTGCGTATGCCCTGCATTTAAAGCTTTTTAAGGGCGCAATTTCATTATCGCTAAAAATAAGTTTTAACTTTTTAATGCCAATGTTCGTCTCAATTTTCCAATTCACTGTAGCGCCTGTTTCGGCAGCAATGCTAAATTGCTTTTGTTTTCGTTCTGCTTTTCTGGTATAGGCCGGCGGAATGATGGTGGCGCTAAAAGTGGAAATCTCTGCAGGTATATTTTCTTTTATCGCAGGAACCGGCTTTTGAGTTTCCTCCGTAATGGAATCTGTTTTGCTGATTTGAGGAATTTTTGTAATCCCAAAGCTGATGATCAATGCCACAACGAGTATCCCTAAACCAAAATATAACCTTTTAACGGGTTCTTTCGGCTGCGCCAAATTTGGAATGATGTTTTCTATTTTGTTGCGCTGCAGCTGTTGCAGCATGGATAATTCTGTTTCGTTCTGAAGTAGTAAATCGGCACTTTCTTCCAGCTCGGGATAACGGTTATTAAGAAACCTCGAAACATCAAAGTCAGTAGTTCTCCAAACCGGTTTGCTGGATAATAAAATGGCGGCAACAATAGTGAAAATAACAGCAAAAATCCAGGCAGGTAAATGCAGCAGATAAAAACCTGTAACCGATAAAAGTAAAGCAATGCCTAACGCAATGGCAAGGGTGCCGGTCAGGTAAAAACTGATCCACCTTGTTTTCAGGTTACGTATCCAATTTTGTCCTTCAGTTTTTAACATCGTTTGGTTTTTTTCTGAATGATAAAATACGTTCACCTGTAAAAATCAGAAATGCTGCTACCCAAAATAGGTTTTCCAAAGGTTCGTTTTTGATCGTTTTAGCTTCAATCTCTGTTTTATTTTGCTCAATTAATCCATTTTGTGATACCAAACGCTGATCAGCAGGATGGTCTTCAAAGCCAAAATCATTCGATTTTTTGTCCTGGATAACAATTGGCATTAGTGCCTTCACAAATAATCCATCCCAAACCAAATCATTCCATTGCGGGTTGAAGCGGCTGTAAAAATGAAAAATGTTTAAATTATTGGTCTTGTTCTTTGTTAAAATCGCGTTTCCAAAACCATCGGTCCATATTTTTTCTGCCTGCTGATCTAACTCAATTCTTTTGCTCAGTTTAATCTGACGGCCTTCCAGGTTAATAAAGGATGCTGAAGCCACCAATTTACCTTTTTCGTATCGAAATAATGTTCCATCTGGTGCAATTGATGATCTGAAATCTGTTGAAACCGGATTATCCGATAACCAAAAACCAATGGATGCTTTTTCCTGCAGCTGCATTGATGATAATTTTTCGCTTAGTGAAACTTTCAATGGCTTTTAAGGCTGCAATTAAATATTTACGGTCTGTAGTGCCCGAATTTTCATGTATAGCTACTCTTATCGGTTCTTCATCTGACGAATTCAAGGCTTGGTAGGTTGTATTGGAAGGGTTGGATTTCGCTTCATACTTTTTCCCTGCATAAGTGGCAATCCAATTGCTTAATGTATCGCTTTGCTTTAAAGGAACCCTGTTCAGTTTATAATTTACAGCAGGCAGTTCATTCCCAAAACGGTTTAAGTAGTGGTCGGCAAAAAAATAAACTTTAGCTCCCGGTGGAACAAATTGATTGGCTGCACTAAATAATGCGGTATAACTTAAGGTATTAACCTGTTTTGTTTCATCAAGAACAGTATCTTTTAAGTTTAATGGTTTAAAACCTACATTAAAATCGTGGATTTCATAACCTTTTTTAATAATGAATCGACTGTTTTTTGATGCGTTTTAAAAACCCGGGGAAAATTGTTTTTCTCTACTAAAATCCATCCGTTCTTACTACGTGCAGATACTATTTTTTTAAGATAAGGATGCGCCAAAACGAATGCCAGCAGTACCAAAAGTAAACAGCGCAGCACAAATAAAAGCCAGTCGTTAATTTTGAAGCTTTTCGAACTGGCGCTAGAACTTTCGCCCAGCAAAGCAATGCTGCCGATTTTAAGGATTTTACCTTGTTTAACATTCCACAGGTGTATAATGAGCGGCACAATGATACCAGCAAGCGCAAATAAACCTATGGAATATAAAAAATGCAATGTTAAATTTTGAGTTTACTTCTTTGTTTTAAAAATCCCTTAATGCCTGGTCTAAAGGTTCGTCGGTTATAATTGTCCGGTAAAAAATCCTTCTATCCAGCAGTTTTATCCTGGCTTCTTCCAGGTAAGCATTAAGTTTGTTTTGATAGTTGGTTCTTGCTTTGGTTTGATCAATCTGAATGGTTTCTCCTGTTTCCAGGTCTTCGAAAGCCGTATAACCTTTAAAATCCAGGTTCAGTTCATTTCTTGATAACAGATGGAAAACCACGATTTCGTGCCTTAAAGTATTCAACATATCTAATAATTTAATGATTTCATCGTCTTTTTGGTAAAGATCGGTAATGAAAATCAGCAATTCGCGTTTTTGGGCTCCGGCAAACAATTCTTTATAATGAATGGGTTTGGTAAATGTTCCATCGGGATGAATCTGCTCCAATTGGTAAAACAACCGGGCCAAATGCTGGTAATCCTGCTTGGGGGTCATGGAGAAAATGCCCGAGTTTTTCAGTACATACAAGCCAATCGCATCACCCTGCAAATTGGCAAGGTAAGCTAAAGAGGCACTGAGGTACCTTGCATAATCAATTTTGGTAAAATCGCCATCGCTATGGTTCATCGAAGCACTGGCATCAATTAAAATGCGCACGGCAATATTGGTTTCTACTTCCGATTCCCGGATATAATAACGGTCGGAGCGGGCAAACATTTTCCAGTCGAGCGAGCGCAGATCGTCACCGGGCTGATAACTTCTATATTGGCTAAACTCCAATCCCGGTCCTTTTACGGTACTTTTATTAATGCCGTTCATAAAACCATCGACCGTCATTTTAGCCGATAATGAAAGGTCTTTAATGGCCATCAATATTTTAGGATCGAGCAGTTTACTCATTAAATATTGGCTTTTGGTTTCGAAATGGCTTTGATCAGTTCATCGGTAACTTTGTCGGATGAAACATTTTCAGCTTCTGCCTTAAAATTCATCAATACCCTGTGGCGAAGTACAGGATAAGCCATGGCTTGTAAATCTTCCATAATTACAGCATACCTGCCTTTAAATAAAGCTCTTGCTTTTGCTGTTAATATTAAGGCTTGTCCTGCCCGCGGGCCAGCGCCCCAACGCACCCATTCTTTTACAAAATTTACAGTGGTGGTATCAGGTCGGGTGGCGCGGATGATTTCGCTTACATAAGTAATTAAATCATCGTTGATGCTTACTTCGCGGGTAATGGCCTGAAGTTCTTTGATTTCTTCTGCACCGATAATCGGGTTGATCACTGCTTTTTTGCTGCCTGTGGTACTGCTTAAAATCTGTGTTTCCTCGGCTGCGGTAGGATAACCGATTTTGATGTATAACAGAAAACGGTCTAACTGTGCTTCGGGCAGGGGATAGGTTCCGGCCTGTTCAATCGGGTTTTGGGTAGCGAGAATAAAAAACGGACGGTCTAAAGGATAGGTTTGTCCGCCGTAGGTTACTTCAAACTCTTGCATAGCCTCCAATAATGCCGATTGTGTTTTAGGCGGAGTCCGGTTTACTTCATCTGCCAGAATAATGTTGGCGAATAAAGGTCCTTTATTAAATTTAAAAAAACGTTTTCCCGTTACATGGTCTTCTTCCAGTATTTCAGTGCCCACAATATCGGTAGGCATTAAATCAGGCGTGAACTGAATCCTTCTGAAAGAAAGATCTAAAGCCTGCGACATTGTCCTTACCATTAAAGTTTTTGCCAAACCCGGTACACCTTCCAGTAAACAATGTCCGCCGGCCATTAATGCAATCAGCATTTCTTCAATAATTACATCCTGACCAACAATTACCTTCTGTATTTCGCTTTTTAACAGGGAGATCTTATCGATCAATATTTTTAAGTGGCTTTCTGAACGCTCCAAAACGGTTGATTTTTTAGTATAATGATATGGTGCTTCAATATAGTGCATATTGGTAGATAGTTTTAATTCCCGGAAAAGAATATCAAAAAATTTACAAGATAATTTGGATAAAAAACTCGAATAATAAAAAATGAAGGTAATTTTAGGCTGTGCGAAGAGCTAAATTTACATTTGCGAGGTTAAAATATAATTCGGGCGACTGGGATACGGATCAACGTATGCCTTCTAATCTCTTAAATTCTCTGCTGGAGTATACCACCATTCCTTTAGACGGAGAAGAGAAAATTGTAGAATTGAGCAGTCGGGACTTATTTAAATATCCTTTCTGTTATTTAAGCGGACATAAACTGGTACAGTTTAGCCAGCAGGAAGCTGTAAATTTTAAAACTTATGTGCACAACGGAGGCTTCGTTTTTGTGGATGATTGTAACCACGATATTGATGGTTTGTTTGCCCGCTCGTTCGAAACACAAATGAGTAATCTTTTTGGCCCTCAGGCTTTAAAGAAAATCCCAAATAACCATGGTATCTACAATGCTTTCTTCAGGTTTGAGAAAGGCCCGCCAACAACTTCTTTTGAACTAAATGGCTGGGGCGATGATCTGGTGCACGATTACCTGAAAGCCATTACCATTAATAATAGGATAGGGGTACTCTACAGCAATAAAGATTATGGCTGCGAATGGGATTACGATTTCAGGAACAAACGTTTTTTGGCAGAGGATAACACCAGGTTTGGGGTGAATATTATCCTGTACGCCATGGGGATTAATAGTTAGCGGTTGAATTTCCAAAGTTTGAATAGCCCATAATATCCATGCGCATCCTTTCCATAAAGAATACATCCCTGTTGTCGTTCTGAACGCAGTGAAGAATCTTTTAAAAGGTAGTCATTACAATAAAAGATCCTTCGTTGCACTACCATTGACGTTATTTTGTAATTACTTATTAATGAATGGATTGTGGTATCATGCATTTCCGTATAGCTAGGCCATAGCACAGTATCACCGTTCTACTTAAAACCGGCCTAATAAATTTTTCGGACTGCACTGTTCCAGCCATAACACTGGCTTCAAAAGAAAACGGCGAAGCCCTCATGAATGCAGCTAAAAGTTATAAACAACAAATGAATAAATTTTCATCCGGCATTTTTTGTTACTTTTTGATGCCAAAAAGTAAGAGCCCTTCGGAGGCGGCGAGCCGAGGCAAGAATTGTGCGAAGGAAAAAACGTCAATCATATTGATTTTTATACAATAAATTATCCTTCAGGATGACAATTCAGAAACAGTGTTGGATTCCAAGTTCGCTGTTTTTTGTTGCTGTCAGCTGTTATCATCTGACAGGTTTAGCGCATTCATTAAGCCCGGGAAGCAGCAAATGCTAACATCTGCCATCACGCTTACTGCTTATTAGCCAAGCTACAACGCATAAGCCGTTTCGGCCTTTGATTGATTCAGTACTAAAAAGCTCTGGATATTTCCTACATAAGCCAGTGCGCCTATATTGTCTCTGAGGAAATTGTTATAAGAAACCATATCGGGCATGGCCACTTTGAGCATGAAATCAAAGTGACCGGTAAGGTGGTAACATTCCATCACTTCCGGGTATTTCTCCATTTCAGTCTTGAATGCTTTTACAATATCTTCCGAATGCATGGTAAGTTGAATATGTGGAAAAGCAATAAAATGCGATCTCAGTTTATCAATATCTACAATGGCAACTGTTGATTTAATGTAGCCATTTGCCCGCAGTTTTTTTATACGTTCTACAATATGGGTCATGCTTTTCCTAAGCTTGCCTGAAACTTCTTTGTAAGTTAATAATCCGTCACGTTGTAAAAGATTTAGGATTTCGATATCAGTCTGATCAACTTTTTGAGGTTGCATGTAAATACTTAGTGTATAATCGTTTCTATTTTGTTAACTTTTGTGAAGCTTAAAAATAGTTAAAATAAGATGTATTTATTTAATTTATTGTGTTTTTTTAAAAATACACTTAGTGTATAAATTACAATAATGAGGGGGATTTCAGGGTGTCAATAAAAATTATATTCTGTTATCTTATTTTCCTGATAGGCTAAACCAAATTTTAGGATGTTAAGGGTTTAGTAAAAAATAATTTTTACCAAAAAACAGCTTGTTGCGGTATAATATGCTTAACTACTGATCTTTATGCTGTAATTAATCTAACCAAATATTATTTTCTCATGCATAAAAAACACAACTTCGGTGCCGGTCCTTGTATATTGCCGTCATCTGTAATGGAACAAGCTGCGCAGGCCGTAATTAATTGGCGAGGGATAGGTTTATCTATTCTGGAAATCTCTCATCGGTCGCCGGAATTTGAAGATGTGGTACTTAAAACCCAGCTTTTGGTTCGCGAGTTATTGTCTGTTCCTGATCACTACTCCGTACTTTTTTTACAGGGCGGGGCCAGTACACAATTTGCTATGGTTCCGATGAATTTTTTAGACGCAGAAAAAAAGCTGCTTATCTTGATACCGGGTATTTTGCACAGAAAGCCATTAAAGAGGCCAGTTTATTTGGTGAAGTGGAGGTTGTAGCCTCTTCTAAGGATAAAGATTATGCATATATTCCAGCAGAGTTTAATAATGATAAGCAAGCTGCATACCTGCACTATACTTCGAATAACACGATTGAGGGGACAGAAATCTTTGATTTTTCGACCGGAGGTGCACCATTGATATGCGATATGTCATCAGATATTTTTTCGAGGAAAATTAATGTAGCTGATTTTGATCTTATTTACGCAGGTGCCCAAAAGAATATGGGCCCCGCTGGAATGACGCTGGTTATTGCTAAAAACGAATTTCTTAACCAGGCAAAAAAGAAATTCCCTCAATGATGGATTACCGGATATTCCGCGATAATATGAGCATGTACAATACACCACCGGTTTTTTCTATTTATGTAGCCATGCTTAATTTATTGTGGCTTAAAGATCAGGGCGGCGTAAGTGGAATAGAGCAAAAAAATATAGCAAAGGCAGAATTATTATATGCCGAAATAGACCGGAATCCGCTATTCTATGGTACGGCAGATGTTGAGCATCGCTCCCGAATGAATGTTACTTTCTTAGCTGTTAATAAAGAGGTAGAGACCGGATTCTTAAAATATGCAGCAAACCAGGGAATTGTGGGTATAAAAGGTTATAGAACAGTTGGCGGATTCAGGGCTTCGCTTTACAATGCACTTCCATTATCAAGTGTTGAGGTGCTGGTAAACGCCATGGTCAGTTTTGAAAAAATATACAGCGATAAAACAGTTCTTGAACTAGAATAATCCGTTAAACGATGATAAAAATCTCACCATTAAAGGCATTACAGCCGGGCAAAGAAATATTTGAGCTGATGATTTCTGATCAGGTAAACGGTAAAGCGCATAAAAATGAGGAACTTTCTTTTGAAGACCTGCTCAACCTGTTTGGATGTCCTTTAGATAATCGGCCTGCTATTTATGTTTATGCGTTCCGTAGCGAATCTGGTATAATGAGGGGAATTTGGGCGGATATCGATCTCTCTCAAACACCAGTAGATGCAATTAAAAGGCACGAAGAAACGGTATCATCGAAAGTAGAATCGCTTAAAATAGAACGGAAAAGTAAGGCAATACAAAAATCGCCGATCTTACTGGTCCACAAAAAAGATAAAACCTTAGATGCGCTTATTGATTTTGTAGTGCGTACGCGTAAGCCTTTAGTGAATGAATGGTCACAAATGGACCATTTTCTTTACCAGGTATTGGAAGAAGAGGTGATTGAAAAATTTGTTGAAGAATTTATGAAGCTTAACGCAGTTTACCTTGCCGATGGCCATCACCGTTTAGAAGCAGCGTATTCACTACAGGAAAGCAGGCCTCAGCAGATCAGTTCACTACTCGTTTCTGCCGATGTAATTTCTATAGGTGCCTTTCATAGAATGGTTTCAGGTATAGATATTTCTTATTCCTTATTGATGGAGAAATTGAAACAGTATTATTATATCTCAAAAATTCCCAATAACAAGGCTTATAAGCCTGATCAGAAAAATAGGTTGGGCTTTTATTTTAAAGGTGAATGGTATCAGCTGGATTTAAATAACGCTTCTGTTGCATTGTCAGCAATACCTGATACAGTGATTTTACAAGATCAAATCCTTTCGGCTGTGCTGGGTATCCATAAACCGAAGGAAGATGAAAGGCTGATCTGCTTTCCGGATTGCGAATGGACTCAATTTCTTACTGAGCTGGACCGTGATGAAAATTCGATTGGCTTTTCGCTTTTTCCAATGACAGCCGATGCATTTATGGCAGTTGCAGAAAAGGACGAGTTTTTGCCACCCAAATCTACATGGATAGCGCCGAAGATTCCGAAAGGATTTATGGCAAGTAGCTCGGAAGCCATATTGGCGAAAGGTGAACAAGTAAGAATAAATTAATGGTTTAAACCTATAAAATAAACGATATGTTCGATCTCGACTTAGAAAATATAGCGCAGATAGGCACCACCTTCCTGATAGTTGCGTTCTTTTTAGTGGCTTTGTACAAAAAGCGACTGAAGGTAAATAAGAGAAAAAATGATACCGAGCAGGATTATATGCATTGGCTATAATGCTGTTATATTGATTTCAACCATGGCGGTATTTTTTATTCTGGCCAATCAATTTAGCTTGATGTAGCGTAAGTTTTATCTTTGATGATGTCTTTGTGGGGTGATTATAACAATTTCATTATAGTTAAATTTCATACTTTTGGGTGATTAACCAATTACACCCGATATGTTTATGAAAATGCTTTTTAAAGCTTGCATACTTTCTGTTTTAATCTGTTCGTCTATTCTGGCAAGCGCACAAACCGTTACTTTAGATTATTTCTTTAACCGCGAAACCCGAAAAAATAAACAAGGTAAAGAAGTTCGTTTTCATTACCTGTGGAATGAACAGGCAATGAGTGGTTTTTCCATTTTTGGTGATGTATTTAAAAAAGAAGGATTTAAACTGGATTCGCTTGAAACAGCACCAACAATAGCTAATTTAAAAGGAAGTGATGTTTACTTAATTGTCGATCCCGATCGTCCGAAAGAAAATCCTAAACCGAATTACATAGAAGCTGAGCACATTGCTGCAATTTCTGCCTGGGTAAAGCAGGGCGGGGTATTGGTGATGTTTGCCAACGACAGCGCAAATGTAGAATTACCGCATTTTAATAAACTGGCTAATGTATTCGGTATGCATTTTACCAACGAAATGCAGAACCATGTAATTGATGATGCACATTTTGAAGATGGCGGTATCGTGATCAAAAATAATCCGGTGTTTAAAACGGCAAAAAAAATATTCATGAAAGATGTATGCGCTATCGACACCAAAAATGGTGCAAAACCGGTTTTGAAAAATGCAGCTGGTGCAACGGTTATTGCCGATACCAGATTTGGTAAAGGAAATGTAATTGCCATTGCCGACCCCTGGTTGTACGATGAATATGTAAATGGCCGTTTGCCAAAAGAGATGGGCTTCGAAAACGATAAAGCTGCCTACGATCTGGTGGTTTGGTTAAAAAGCCTCGTTAAAAAATAATCGCTTAAAGTTTATCCAACTTAAAATAGCCCAAATGAATCTCATCTTCAGCTAATCCTGAAGATGGTTTTATTTCGATGTGGTATTTCTGTTTGGCCTCTTCACTTAAAATATCCTCAATTTTATAAATATCATCTACATCGATGCCATATTTTTCGTCGATATGAGAATTGGCACCTTTTATCGAATTGGTTTTAAAAAATACCGTTTTCTTGGCATCCTGTATAGCTTTGGCCCTTTCATCATGAACCGATAATACAATATGGTGCTGTTCATATAATTTGTTGGATAAATAGCCCCCAAGGTTGATAAAGAACAATTTATGTAGCGATGGCGACGTATGCTCATCCCTTAATTTAATACTGATTCCGTAATCATCAACTTTGGTTACTTCGCGCCAGCCATCAATATGCAGGCTTGTACCTGTTCCCGGCCAAAATGCCTTAATTTCGGGCACGAGATCTTTTAGCGAATGGGCGATGCCGAAGAAATAGTCATGCTGCTCTACGTTTCTTTTTGGGGCTTTCGAGCCCAGTAAAATCATATATAGTTTTAAATCGTTCATAAGTATATTAGTTCATTGGTCATTGGTTCAATTGGTCATTGATACATTCCAGCATTCAAAATTCAATCATTAATAAAAAACTCACTCATCTGTTAACAGCATTAATCAAAATAGGTTCTTGGAGTTTTGAGATTTTCTTTGTTTTTTTAACCACCGAGATCACAAAGAATAGCACAGAGGGCAAAGAGTTGAAGACAGACTCCAATAGAATGGTCGTCATTCTCGCGCAGGCGGGAATCTTAAAGCGCTTGCATTACGATTATTCATAAGTTTCCCTTGTTTCAAAGGCATTCATGAGCACTCCGTGGTTCCCAATCGAGTTGCGGATGACGATCTCTCACCGTCCACGATTCGCAAAAAAAACTGTCATTATATTGATTTTATCCAATAAATTATCCCTCAGGATGGCAACCATGAAAGACTATTCCCTCGTTTCGTGCCTCCGTAGCAATCAATTCCATCATCCCTCTTACATTTTCCATCATCATCGTACTTCTTCCGATTTTCTACTTTATTAACAAACAAACAAAACAATTTTCCTTTTTTAAGATTGTATGAATTATAAATGGATACGAAAACAGCAAAAAAAAATTGCCATCATTGGTGGCGGCCCGAGTGGTCTGTTCATGTATAAAAGATTAGTTGAATCTAAAGCTCCCAACTTCGAAATAGAGATATTCGAACGTAAAGATTATTTAGGGGCGGGCATGCCTTATAGTGCTGAAGGGGCAAATGTAGAACACATTACTAATGTGTCTGACAATGAAATTCCAATTATATATAACTCCATTGAAGAGTGGGTGAAAATTGCGCCAAAAGAGATTTTAAAAAAATTCGATATTGATGCCGATAAATTTAATGAGTATAAGGTATTACCCAGATTGTTTTTTGGCGAATATCTTTCCGCTCAGTTTAAGTTATTAAAAAATGTTGCTGAAAATAAAGGGATTAAGACCAATGTGCATTTAAATTGTGTAGTGGAGGATATTACCGATTTACCTGCCGATAATCAGGTTGAGGTAAGTGTTAAAGGACAAGATAAAGCCCTTTTCGACCAGGTAATCATTTGTACTGGTCATAACTGGCCAAAAAATATGAAGGTAAAATCCCTCATTATTTCGATTCGCCATACCCGCCCAAAAAAATTGCGTTAGAACTAAACCACACCGTTGGCATTATGGGCTCTTCTTTAACTGCCATTGATGCATTAAGAACCCTGGCACGACAGAATGGAAAGTTTGCCGACAATGAAGATGGTACCTATTCTTACCAGTTAGCGAATAAAGGTTTTAAAATGGTTATGCACTCCCGAAGTGGTTTATTGCCTGCCATCAGGTTTCATTTAGAAGATTCGCACCTTGGTAAAGATGAAACGTTAAGCAAGGCAGAAATTCATGAGAGTATAGCTCAAAATGGAGGTTTTTTACCCTTAGATTTTGTATTTGAAAAGAATTTTAAAGAGATGTTCATTGAAAAAGATCCTGTTTTTTATAAAAAGATCAAAAACATGAATCTAGAGGAGTTCGTTACCGCAATGATGGACTACCGCGAAAAAATGGAACCATTTGATCTTTTCAAAAAGGAATATGAAGAGGCAGAAAAATCGATCGAGAAGAGGAAATCAATCTATTGGAAAGAGGCACTTGCTATTTTAAGTTTTGCGATGAACTACCCGGCAAAATACCTTTCCGCAGAGGATATGGAACGTTTGCAAAAAGTATTAATGCCACTCATTTCCATTGTAATTGCATTTGTACCCCAAAGTTCGTGCAGGGAATTGTTGGCCCTGCATGATGCTGGTGTATTAAGTATTGTAGCTGTTGGCGATGATGCCAAAGTAGAACCCTTAAAAACCGGAGGTGCAGATTACCATTACAAGGTGGATGGTAAAAAGGTTACTGTCCATTTCGATACCTTTATTGATTGCATCGGCCAACCGCATCTTTCTTTTGATGATTTTCCTTTTAAAAGCTTAATTACAGATAAGACCATAAGTCCGGCAAGATTAAAATTCAAGTCTGCTGCCATCGGAAAGGAAAAAATGAAGCATAATGATTTAGTGACCAAAAAAGGTGATGATTACCTTTTAACTGTTCCTGGTATTACCATCAACGATCATTTCCAGGTAGTTGATGAGGCTGGGCAGGCGAATAATAGAATCTATATCATGGCCGTTCCGTACATTGGTGGTTATAATCCCGATTATTCCGGAATCGATTTCTCTGAAGCCGCATCAGGAGCGGTGTTGGACCGTATTTTGAAATAAAAATTCTTATTATTTTTGGTTAAAGCGTATAGATAGTAGCTAATTTTAGGGACTATCTATACAAGTTCCTCAATACATTCGGTAAAGGCCGTGTTTTTAATTTACAGCTATTTGATGTGTTCCTTTATAAATACCTGAGGATTATAAAACCGTTCATTCAGTTGCGTATTATTAAAAGTTAACCAGCTTGCACAGCCATAATCATCAAATTTTTTCCTGATTTCCAAATGAAGATGGTGGTAATCGCCACCATACTTTTTACTTTCCTGCGGTGTAAATAACCTGGCTAGTTTCGTGTTTTGATCCACTTGCTGACCATTGCTTACATAAACTTCTTTCAGGTGTTTGTAGGAGGTAAACATCGTTTGGCCGTTAGGGAGTTTATGCTTAACCACCACAGTACGTTGATTTTCACCCAAATGTACAGAGCAAACTATTCCGTTCGCCATGGCATAAACGCCAACGAGTTTGGTTTTGGGTTGGGTAGGATTGATATCAATGGCCGTATGGATATGGCCTTTAACGTAACTGTTGCGGTGATCGCCAAAAATGCTGATGATCCTGATGTTATTTACTTTTTTCGGTTAACCACATCAAAGGGTAGAAACCATTGATCGGCTGTTTTTGCAGGAGATGCATCCGTGTAATAAGGTTTCCAACGATCACGGTCTTTTTCAATGGTTGGCGTTTCGAATAATAGTGTCGATAAAAAGATAAATAATAATGTTTTCATGCCGGGAGTAATTTAAGGCAAGATAATGTTTTTATTAATATAAACTATTTTTATAGTTTAAAAAAAGTTAGACCGTCATTGCGAGGAGGAACGACGAAGCAATCTTAATGCGGTCGCTAGTAGCGATATTTGTAAGATTGCTTCGTCGGCTGAAAAAGCCTTCTCGCAATGACGATCTTTTGTAATGGTGGCAGATGTTGCCATTTACCACGGAGAGGATTTATTTTATTTTTATAAAATCGTCTGGATTTACTCAAAGTCAGATGGTAACATCTGACTTCACATTATACCAAAACATCTTCTTTCAAAGCCTCTGCCGCAGGATTAACCAAAGTGCCAATCAATTCCGGAACCGGAACATCGGTGCTTTCGCTGTAACCATGCGTCAACAACCTTACCCTATTAATGCAAACCCTGATAAATTCAGGCACAAAAAGGTCAAATTTTTCAAATTTTGAGGCTAATTCCTTGTTTTCCTGTTGAAATTCTAAAATTACATCAGCAACCTGACGCCAGAACTGTTTTTCATCCATTCCAACATAACTGTGGAAAATATTGCCCAGATACCTGAAAACGGCGTCGAATATGCCCGAAAGGATAAATAAAGGCGCCAATTCGTCGTTAATTTCCCTCAAAACATCAACAAGGTCATTAGGTAATTTCGCTTTCGATTCTTCAGTTAATACAATTTCTTCTACAAAATCTTTAATGATAATCCGATCGGGAACACCATTCTTCATCACCAGAATCGTGTTTTCACCATGAGGACTAAAGAAAAAGGCATGTTTATAGAAAATTCTTAATACCGGTTTCAAATAAGCCGATAAATAAGCATTTAGCCAGGTTGAAGCATCTAATCCCGATTTTTCGATCAGGGCCTGTACCATGCTTTTACCATTGTCATCTACATAAAGTAAACTGGCCATCGTCATGATGTTTTCCCCTTCTAACAAGTAGTTTTCTGCACTTTCGCGCCAAATGGCACCTAAAAACTCCTGGTATTGATACGGTGATTCCGGTATTTCACTGTATTGGGGTGCGTATAAGCTACGGTTGCCACTTCACCTAAAAGGACAACGCGTGTTTGTTTCAGGTATTCATCACCCTGTAGCATATCTTTTGCCCATTGGGTAACTTTTGGCGCAATGGCCAGTTTTTAGGTGATAATCCCCTGAAAATGGAGGTGTTTAAGATCGAAATAGCCGTTTTTACATAATGTTTTTTAGGCTCACTTACATTAAAGAAGGTACGGATGCTGTTTTGGCACATGTATTCGTCGTTTCCAATGCCAACCGGAATAATCAGCTGATGGGCAATGTCATGCGCCAATTGTAATACAATTTTATTGTTCCACTGCCATTCATGAACGGGGACAAAGAAATAATCTTCAGGATTTAATTCCTGCCGGATCAAGACCTGGTTAAAATCGTGGACTTGTTTCAGGCAAAGCTCCTCATTGTAAAAAGAAAACGGAGAAATGCTTTCGATGCTTTTAAACTGTGCCCTTGATTTGTGGACGGCCAGCCAGGCCAATTGTGTTTTCTGCGCCGCTTCTGGTGCATATTTGCCCTGATCGCTGTGGTTAAAACCGATACGCCCTTTGTTTATAGTAGCCCATGGGTGACCGTCCATCTGGTGTTCGATGCTTTGGTAATCAGCATTGGCCAGTTCATCAGCGGTTAACCGGCCTTTTTCGTGGATATAAGCATCAGCATATAAAGTATTTAACGTTTCTTCAATGAAATGAGCGAGTGTAAAGGGTTTAATGCCAAAAGTTTGCTGTAATTCGGTATAAAAGGCCGGCGCATTATTTACCGCTACACGCTCGCCGTTCACAAACTTTTTAATGCTCTGTTTATCGATGTGCAGGTAATCCAAAGCACGCTGCTGGCCCGAGAAAGTATAATAAATAGTCTCAGTATCGGTAGCTAAATGGAAATTCAAAATGCCCTGCTCATTAGTATTTACAAGAGTTGGTTCTGCCAATTTTTCGTGCATCAGTTCCACGATTGATTTTGCAATATAGTTTAGGTTTACCTTGTCCCAAACTTCTTTTTTTAAAGGTTTTATATGATTGAAATTGTTGTAACTCATAGTATTAATTTTTTATTATTGAGGAATGTTATAAATATAGATTTGTCATCCTGAGCTTGTCGAAGGACCAACCTAATGTTTAAGGCGTTTCGACAGGTTCAACGTGACAGTCCCGGATGAAACCCTGAGACTGTTTCGTAACCTCTCGCTCGCCATTTACGCTAAACTGCTGGAAAGCAATCCGTTTTTCTACCGGATAGATTTCGAAACCTAAAATGGCGTTGACAATAGATGCATTGCGATATGCCCCCATACCCAGATCTGGTGTTACAAATCCATGCGTGTGTAATTCGGCATTTTGAACAAAGATTTCGTTACCGTTTACATCAATGGCATAATTACGATGTACCTGAAAAAGTCCGTCTGCATTGCGTGCAATGCGGTCAATAATGGCTGATAAAAAGCCCGGTTCGTTATATTTGTATCCTGTAGCCAATACCACAGCATCTGTATCAACCGTAAAATCTTTTTCGCTTTCGGTGTGATAAAAATCAAGCTGATAGCTGCCATCATTATTTAAGCTTAGGTTATTCAACTGGCAATTCGGCATGAGTTCGGCATTGATTTTTTCGCCGTCAACACTCAATTCGTAAAGTTTATCGAAAATCTGGTTAATCAGTTCGAAATTGATGCCTTTAAACAACGAATTCTGTTTGCTTAAAAGTTGTTTACGTTTTGCATCGCTTAAATTGTAAAAATGATCTACATATTCTGGAGAGGTCAGCTCTAAAGTTAATTTCGAATATTCCATGGGGAAAAATCGGTCTGGACGGGTAAACCACTTCAGATTTAAACCATTCTCAGTTTCAGGCAAAAGATCGTAGAAAATTTCGGCGGCACTTTGTCCTGAGCCGATAATCGTTACGGTTTTTTGCTCCAATAAGGTCTGTTTAAACTTTAAATACTCTGAAGAATGTATTGCATGTTGATGAATAGTAGGATTAACAAAATCCGGTACTTTAGGTGCTGTGCCCGTTCCGAGTACGATTTTTTTAGCCAAAATGGTTTCAGTAGTACCATTTACCTGATCTAACTTTTCGATCTGATAAATTCCATCAACATAATTTATGGTGGTCACTTTTTGCCCGAACTGGCAGTTTTGCAGGTGCATAATGGCCCATTTACAATAGGCATTATATTCTTTGCGCAACACAAAAAGTCTTCCCTGATGTAGAATTTATAAAGGCGATCGGTTTGCTTTAAGTAGTTTAAAAAACTGTATGGACTGGTCGGATCGGCCATGGTAACCAGATCGGCCATAAAAGGGACTTGTAAAGTAGCATCGCTCAACATCATGCCAGGATGCCAGTTAAATTCGTTCGCCTGATCTAAAAACAAAGTAGATAAACTGTTGATTGGGGCACATAAAGCGGCCAAACCTAAATTGAAAGGACCAATTCCAATCCCAACAATGTCATATATTTTCTGTTCCTGCATTATATTTCCTCCGTTTCAAATTGAGCTGTTTTCATCATGGCATAAGCTTTGGCTTCAGGAAATTTATCCCAGTACCAATCGCGGTAGCAGAAAGTTAAATTGGCCATTTTATAAGGCATTTGGATTACTTTCTCTAATTTGAAACCCAATCTGGTTACAAAAATGTGCATCGCACGGCTTTCCACTGCGGCTTCACCGATACATTTGCCTACTTCTGGCTGTTCGAAAATGAAATCCATCAAGGCCTGGCCGGTTTCAAAACTGAATTTCTTGTCCTTATCGGTAGGGGCAATCAATAAATGTGCTCCATAATCGGTAGTTAACGCTTCGTAGCAAGCCCCCACACCATCACGCATTGGCCAGTAAGGCTCTATGGTAAAAGTAGGTTCGCCATTGATTTCGCCGATAAAACTGTGAGAGGCATCATTCGGCAATAGAGTTCTGTAAAATAATTCCAGGCCTTTAATAGGGCCATCCATTTTCCAGATTGGTTTGGCATGTTCCTGGTTAAACCAATCATGAACCATTTCCAGATCTCGGTCGATATTAAACGGACGGATATTGATCGTTACATTATCCTTAGGGAAAAACCTGCTGTACAATACCTCATTGGTTTTAGGTTTGATTAGGTTTTCGGAGAAAAAATATTTAGACAGCGGATTTGGAAACTCACGGTAAATGGCCGGATTATCAATGGGCGCACTGGCTTCATCAATGTTGCAAAGATTGGTTAATAAATTACCTTTTACTTCCCAGCTGCGGCGGTTGATGATATAATCGACCAGTCCAGTGGTATCACTGTTTTCGAATTGTTTAAATTCAAGGTAAACCAGATCAATCAACGTTTTTTCATCAGCTAAACCATTACTCGCAATGGCATTTACTACACCTAAAATGTTGTTGATGAGTAGGTAATAGGTCAATTTAGGGATAATGTATTCGTTCGGTACAATCGAACCGCTTTCTGCTGCTATACCTGGATAAACTGCTTTTAGTTCCTCAGCTTTAGCGTCACTAAAGAAATAACCCTGGTTATCCCTGAAATAAAGTTTGGCAGGATAATAATCTTTATCCAGTTCTACCATCACATTTTGTTGGTGGAACTCAAAAGCCATCCCAAAATTATTATAAAGGCCCACAACCGGAGCTACACAAAGGTGGAGGTATTGTTTAAACCAGTTTACGGCAGTATGGGCAAGTGCTTTATTTTTACTGATGGATGCCTCCTCGATTACATGGACAATCCTTGGTTTTTGGCCCAATAAACCATCCTGACAAAGCGCCGCCAATAAACTTACATTTTTGCCAGCATCTTCCCCTTTGAAAGGATTATGTCTGATACTGATGTTAAATCCATCAATCGTTTCGCCCTGATAATTTACGGTAATAAATGCCGGGTCGGTAATAAATTCAATTTCAGGGAATTCTGCTTTGGCTGCCTTACCGTATGCTGTTTTTAACAATTTGCTTACATCGTAACCCCGGTGAAGTTCCCTGACGAGGTTAACCCTTTCCGAGTTGGTTATTTTTACATGTAGCGAAAATTTTAGCATCCAATCACTCGATGCATTGTAAACCGTTCTTACGGAAGATGTTGGTGTGTACAATTCTCCGAAGTGCCCCAAAAAGAATAGCAGGTTTTCTTGCTGCATCGCTTTTACAGTAGGAAGGGCAAGCAGGTGTTGGGCCTCCCAGGGGTGCATGGGTACCACTTTATAATCCGGATATTGATCGAGCAAACTAATGATTTCTGCATGATTGCTCTCTAGCAATTCCATTCTGAAAAGATCCGTCATATCGAAACCTTCTGCATTTTTCTCACTAATGTTATCTGCTGCGATTAAAAAATACGCCAGCTGAAACTTTCCCTGTGTTTCCGGTGAATATTTAAAAAGTTCATCTTTAGTGTTAAAACCAGATCTCCCTTTGGGTAGGGGATGGGCATTATGACCTAAAATTAAAGATTGCTCAGCCTCAATAAAGTTCATTTTTGCAAAATTTACAGGTTTTCCATTTTTTTTAAAAAACGATAAAAATGCTTCAAGGTTGTCTATGCTATTGGCCAAACGTTGTTTTACCAGACCGGCATCAACAGCAGTGAACTCCTGAGCACTAAATTGGATGGCCATTTCCATAAACCTGTAAATAGTGATTGGATTAATGGCATCTGTATCAACGTTCCTTTCAATTACAGGGAAATTAAATACGTGGCGGCCACTATCGGCATAAAATTTTAAAGGTGCGTATACTTCGAAACCAATGGCTGTAAAGTCAAACCTGATGTGCAAACGATCGCTTGTTGTAACCAGGTAATTGGCTAAAGATTCGTCATATTTAGGGATACCTGTATAACGGCTCCAGTTGGTAAATTCTCTACAATAACTGTTTAGAAGCGCATTGAAATTAGTTTCTTCTGAAATCTGCTGAAGCTTGATTGAGTCTAACGTATTCGTTTCCATGTTTTTTAATGATTTTAATAATGTTTTCAATATCGCTGATGGTAGTTAGCGGGTTAAGTAGGGTAAATTTGAGGTAGAACTGCTGGTTAATCTTGGTACCGGCAACTAAAGCTTTTCCTTGATTGAACATTGCTTTTTTGATATATTGATTCATGGCGCAAACATCTAAGCGCAAGTTTTTTGGGCGGTAACGGAACACCAATGCACTGATGTCCGATTCGTTCATCAGCTCGAAATCGCTATCTGAATGTAACAGTCCGGCAATTTTGGCTGCGGTTTCGATAATCGTATCAAAATAGCCACCCAGTTTGTTTCTGCCCATCATTCTGAGTGTAAACCAAAGTTTTAAGGCATCAAATCTGCGGGTAGTCTGTATCGATTTGTTCACCTGGTTCGGTAAACCATCCTCATCATGGTCTTTTGGGTTTAAGTAATCAGCATGGTGCGTAATCAGGTTGAAAAAGTTTTTATCGCATACCAGAAAACCGCTGCTGCTTACCGGCTGGAAGAACGATTTATGATAATCAACTGTAACCGAATGTGCGAGTTCGATACCATTAAGTAAGCCTCTATATTTATCTGTTAACAATAATCCACAGCCATAAGCCGCATCGATATGGAACCAGGTATTGTATTTTAGACTTATAGATGCAAGTTCTTTAAGCGGATCAATATTTCCGAAGTCGGTGGTGCCTGCCGTTCCTACAATGGCAATAGGAATATTGCCCTGAGCAATTTCCCGCTTAATGGCATCTTCCAGTAAAATGGTATTCATCCTGAAACTGCGGTCGGTTTTGATTTTGATTACCGATTTTTCGCCCAAACCCAATAGTGAAGCATTTTTTGGATACTAAAATGCGCTTTTTCAGAAACAAATATTCTGAAACGGGAAGCTTCCCGGGGTAATCCATCAACTTTAATATTGTGGTTTAATGCGGTAATGGAATAGTGATCGCGGGCCAGTAAAATGCCCATTAAATTGCTTTGGGTGCCGCCACTGGTAAATATGCCATCTGCTTTTTTGCTGAAACCGATCTGATCGCAGGTCCATTCGATCAGTTTTTGTTCAATTAAGGTACCGCCGGCACTTTGGTCCCAGGTATCGATTGACGAATTGATGGCCGAAATCATCACTTCAGCAGCTACGGCGGGAATTACAATCGGACAGTTTAAATGTGCAATATAAGCAGGGTGGTGAAAGGCAACCGCATGGCTGGTATAAAGTTGTTCAACTTCTTTAAGTAAAGCATCGTAGTTGTCGTGTGTTTTTTCAAATTCAATCGAATCAAACAGCGGTCTTAATTTCGACGGCGATACGCCACTGAAAGGTTGTTGATTGTTGTTGAGAAATTTTTTTACCGCCTGGGTAACTTTTCCCATTGCATGCAGGTATTCTGCTTCATTTTCATGGTGAAAGATTTCCTTCGTCGGACTTTCCGTGAGGAAATCAATAAGTTCATGTTTTTCGAGGTTTGATGTAAACATTTTTTTTCAGTTTTTCAAAAAGTTTATTGGTAAAGGCAATAAAATACAGGCACATTAATGCCTGTATTTTTTATTCATCATCTGGTTAGCTGAGATATTTAAACTCGAACGATATATATCGATAATTCTGGTTGCTAAGTTATGTGTTTATTTAGATTGATTAAAAATAATATTTTAAATTATTTTTAACATATTGTTAGTAAGTACTTTGTTAAGTATTACTTAACCGTTTTAGTTCCTGAACAAATAAAAATTTTAATAATTTTATTTGGATTTGATCTAAATAAATGATTGCTTTGCGCAAAAAAAATAATCATTAATGAAGAATCTATACTTAATTGCAATCTTTATCTGTGGATTTATCCTTACAGGTAAAGCACAAACCGTAGCCGGAAAGGTAATAGGCGAAACAGCTCCGCTTGCCGGAGCAAATATTAAAGTTGATGGTAAAAATACTTCGGCAACCACCAAAGCAGATGGCAGCTTCGAACTAAAGCTATCCGAAGGTGCCTACCAATTACAGGTAAGTTATGTGGGTTATACTACTGTTTCACAAAAAGTGAATCTGGCCAAAGATCAAACGGTTAATTTAACTATTAACCTGAGTCCGACCTCGAATATGCAGGAGGTGGTAGTGGTATCATCACGGAAACCGACTAAAATCAGCGAGATACCAGGTACCGTTTGGGTAGTTGATGGTGCAAAAATCCAGGAGCAGGCGAGGGCAGGCATTCCTTTAAAACAAACATTGGCACAATTGATCCCGAGTTTGGATGCCGGTCCGGAAGGGCGTACCAATTACGGACAGAACCAACGTGGCAGAGATGCATTGGTGATGATCGATGGGGTATCTTTAAACAGTACGCGTGGTGTTAGCCGTCAGTTCGAATCAATCGATCCGTTTAATATCGAAAGAATTGAAGTTTTATCTGGTGCAAGCGCCGTTTATGGCGGTGGTGCAACAGGAGGGATCATCAACATCATCACTAAAAAAGGTCAGGACAGTCAGCCAAGTTTTACTACTCAGGTTGGTGTGCGCAGTGGATTAAAGGAAAAAAGCGATCATGATATACGCGTAGCACAGGCTATTTCTGGCGGTAATAAAGATTGGAACGGGCGCATCGGTATGGCTTTTCAAAAAAACAATGCAGCTTATGGCGCAGATGGAAAGCAGATTTTTACTGACATTACCCAAACTGATTTACAATATAACCAATCGTTCGATTTTTTCGGAAGCACCGAATTTAAATTGACCGATTACCAAAAAATATCCGTGAATGCCCAATATTACAATTCGGGTTACCGTGGTGATAAAGACCTTTTCCTGGGTGCAAATTATGGTGGATTATTATCCAACCCAGCGCTCTTAGAGATGAGAAGTGGCTATTCATCAGATGTTGACCCAAAAACAAGTAGAGCCAATATCAATGCGAATTATCAGGCAAGCGAAATTTTAGGCGGACAAACCTTGTATGTACAGGCAGCTGCCAGAAGTGAGCAGTTCAGCTTTCACCCATTCCCGGGGCAGACAGCTATACCACAGCGACTTTACAGTGGTTCATCCATCCAAAATACTAATTATAGTGCTTTAAAACTGGTATTGAACAAAGACTGGAACAGACTTAATCTTACTTACGGTATTGATGCAGATAACGAGAATTTTAACGCGCAGCAAGCTTTGTTCGATAGAGCAAAAGCCTTTGCATCTGGTGGTTTAAATAATACTACTATAGCCACTATTGCACGTTACCCAAACTTTAGGGTAAATGGTTTATCTGGTTTTTTACAGGCGCAGGTTAAAGTGACCGACTTCTTAAGCCTGTCGGGAGGTGTGCGTCAGCAACGTATGTTTGTTAAAGTTGGCGATTTTGTAGGTACCACTGCTTCTGTACCTTTGGCTTATGGTGTTGGCAGAACGGCTGCGGCCATTGCTGGTGGTGAAAACCATTACGATGTAAACTTATTAAATGGTGGTTTAGTATTTAAAATTAACACAGCTCAACAGGCATGGGTTAATTTCTCCCAGGGTTTTAACCTCGCAGATCCGGCTAAATATTACGGACAGGGTACTTATACCTTGGTAGGTACCAACTATAATTTAGGCAACTCCATTAATGTTGGAAGTTCTCCTTTAACAGGTATTAAAACAGAACAGTACGAAGCAGGTTACCGTTACCGCACAGGTGTATTTAATGCACAGGTAGCTGGTTTTTATGCTTTATCTGATAAAAATGTAAAAACCAACAGCACATTCAATATTGAAGTTTTTGACGAAAAAGTAAGAAATATTGGTTTGGAAGGTTCATTATCTTTAAGCCTGAAAAATGGTTTTGAAGTAGGTGCAAACGGTTTATACATTAAAACACAGAAACAGAATACCGATGGTACCTGGGCTTTACAGGATATAACTGTTTCAAGTCCGTCAAAATTGGCAGGCTACTTAGGTTATAATGGTAAAGTATTTGGTTTAAAGGCACAAATTTTTCATTCGTTCGATTCAAAAGATGATATTGGAACCGGTAGGGAATTAAAAGGTTATACGACTGTTGATTTATTGGGATCGGTTAAAATATTTACCGGAAGTTTATCAGTAGGTGTACAAAACCTGTTGAACAAAAACTATCAGACGATTTGGAGCCAACGTTCACAGTATCTGTATTCGGCATTAGCCAAACCAGAAACGTTTTACTATGCAGGCCGCGGCCGTACGTATAATTTAACTTATACGCTTAATTACTAGATTCGATTTTTTTCGGTCGTCATCTCGACTGGAGCGCAGCGGAATGGAGAGATCTATCTAGGCAGATTTCTCGGCTTCGTTGCACTTCGCTAGAAATGACGACCTTTTTTTACTTCCTTTTCAACTCAATCACCGTAATTTCAGGCCAGATACCAATCCGGCCCGAAAAACCCAGAAAACCAAAACCTCTGTTTACATTCAAGTACCGCCCATTTTCGGTTTTAATGCCTGCCCAATGTTTATAACGGTATTTTACCGGGCTCCATTTAATACCAAAAGCTTCTATACCGAATTGCATACCATGTGTATGTCCGGCTAAAGAAAGCTGGATTTTAGAGGGATAATTTTTTACTTGTGCATCCCAATGAGAAGGATCGTGTGATAAAAGAATTTTAAAATCATCTTTACCTGTATTTTGAAGGGCTTTATTCAGATCGCCTCGCTCCCCAAAACCGATGCCCCAGTTTTCTATTCCGGCTAAAATAATCTTCTCTCCGTTTTTGTGCAGTTCTACATGTTCATCCAGCAAAAGTTTAAAGCCCAGTTCTTTATGGTAAGCTTTTAATAAGTTTAAGTTCTTGATCTTATCAGTTTCACTTGGCCATTTGATATAATCTCCATAATCGTGGTTCCCTAAAACAGAAAACTGTCCGAAAGGCGCTTTAATCTGCGAAAAATGACCGATATAAGGCACAATTTCTGATGAGGCATTATTAACCAGATCGCCCGTAAAAACAAACAGGTCGCTTTTTTGGGCATTGATCATATCGATGCCTTTTTGAACGGCTTTTGGGTTGGTAAAACTTCCCGCATGTATATCCGAAATTTGGGTCAGCGTAAAACCATCAAAACTTTCAGGCAGATCATCAAAATACAAAGTGTGTTTAATTACACGATAGGCATATTTCCCCTGGGTAATGCCGTAAGCAAACAGGGCAATGGTTAAGCAGAACATCACAAAGGCAAAATCTACCCAATAGCTGCTGCGGCCGGCAACATGAAATCCGCCAGGTTCAAAATTGGTGGATAAGCCGATTAATAAGCGGTAAACATCGCCAAGCAACAGAAAAAAAGCGAAAACAATTTCTGAAGCAAAAACAATCAGAAAAGCGTGACTGACGATTTGGAAAAACTTATTGATGCCCTGAATCCGCATGTGCTGAATGCCGAAAAATAAGGCAAAAGTTAAGCCGATAATAAACACCCAAAAAATCGGACTGAGTAAACCGGATTGATTGATGGTGCCCAAGCCAGATAATACGTATGCATTTAGGGCAAAGAATATAATTGCAACTATGATGAGCGGCAATAGATTGAGTTTTCTTTTCATTATTAAAAATCTGTAAATCAGAATAGCGGGTAAAAATAGAATTTAAACGCCCATAATTACCTACTGTTACGGCTGGCGGTTATTTTTACGTTTGTTTGATTAAAGGAATTTCTGTTATTATGCATTATATTTATGAATATGATAGTATGATGAATTAAAATCAACTTTCCGTTGCATATTTTATAATTTACTTTCTTTTATTAGCTTTGTACAAATATGCTATCCAAAAAAACAAAATATGCCATTAAAGCGCTTGTTGCGCTGGGTAAAAATTTAGATAAACCACCTATGCAGATTTCGAAAATTGCAGAGGAGGAGCATATCCCGAAAAAATTCTTAGAACAAATTCTGCTCGATCTTCGTAATGCAGGTTTCTTGTACAGTAAAAAAGGTGCCGGAGGCGGTTATAGCCTGAATAAAAAACCCGAAGAGATTTTATTGGTACATGTAATGCGTGTAACCGACGGACCAATTGCGATGGTTCCATGTGCAAGTTTAAACTTTTACCACAAATGTGATGAGTGTGTAGATGAGAAAACCTGCGGAATTAGAAGTGCCTTTATCGATGTAAGGGATGCTACGCTTAAGGTTTTAACCGAAACCAGCATTGCCGATGTAATCGGCCGCGAGGATAACCTGAAGATCGGTATCGTTAATTTATAATTTTTTAAAACTTTCTGCTAACGATCCGTCACCCTGACCGTAGCGTAGCGGAAAGCTACGAAGTAAATTTATTTCAGGGTCTTTGTTGTTATAATCAAACTTGCGAGGTCTTAAATGAATAATGTTTTTGGAAAGCAGGGTTCTGTACGTTTCGGTTACGATAGTCCTGCTACCGCTGCAAGTCCTCGCTCGTGCCTCGCTGTGGGCTTTCCGCTATATCAGGTTTAATCGGCAAATACTTCCGAAGTTTTAAAGGAGTGGAGTGTAGGCAACTTCTGAAGTCTGGTCACTTTTTGCGATAATTCTGCGTTGGGGATTGTAAGGGTTTAGTACCGATCCTTCATCGGCACCGGAGCCCTGCAAAGCCTCGTTATTGCCCTCGTTTGTTACAAACGAGGACTATTTCAAGATATTAAGTTTACCACTTAGCTGTTCTAGTGTGACTTAGGTGGTCGATTATTTTGGAAAGCAGGGTTCTGTACGTTTCGGTTACGATAGTCCTGCTACCGCTGCAAGTCCTCGCTTGTTCCTCGCTGTGGGCTATCCGCTATATCAGGTTTAATCAGCAAAAACTTCCGAAGTTTCAAAGGAGTAGAGTGCAGGCAACTTCTGAAGTCTGGCTACTTTTTGCGATAATTTGCGTTAGGGATTGTAAGGGTTCAGTACCGATCCTTCATCGGTACCGTAGCGAAGCGCAGCCCTGCAAAAGCCCGACCCTTGCGTAGCTTGGGGAACGCCCAAATCAGTTGGCAGTTATCAATTTGCAGTTTTCAGTTACTCTTATTTAAGAATTTAATACCCAGATTTCTCACCTGATTAACTTCGGGACTGCGTTTTAGTCGAAATGACATTTCTTTAATGTAATTTTTTTCACAATAAATTACGACTATTCCTATATACTTTATATATTTGGCGTATGAACTTCAATTTTATACCTAACCAGTTAACCGCTAAGCAAATGATGTGCTGTTGTTGTAAAACGCATTAACAGGAGCCTACAGATAATTTTATGTGTAAAATATGGAATGCTTCTCGGTAACAGGGAGGCATTTTTTGAATAAAGCTAACAACATATATGCAAAGTTTCAGAACAGAACTCGAAAATCCGATCGTCGAGCAGGACATCATCGATTTAGAGAATAAGATTAAAGCTTTTAGAGATGGAACCATCCACGACGAAAAGTTTAGGAGCCTTCGTTTGGCCCGCGGTGTTTACGGACAAAGGCAGCCTGGCGTGCAGATGGTGCGTATTAAACTGCCGTTTGGTAAGGTAACTTTTAAGCAGTTATTACGTATTGCCGATATTGCTGATGAGTACGGAAGTGGCAATCTGCACTTAACCACGCGTCAGGATATTCAGATCCATTATGTGAGTTTAGATAGAACCCCCGAGCTTTGGGCCAAACTGGAGCAGGATGATATTACTTTGCGCGAAGCCTGCGGAAACACGGTGCGTAATGTAACCGCATCTCCAAATTCGGGCATCGATGCGGAAGAGCCTTTTGATGTTTCGCCTTATGCTCAAGCGGTATTTGCGTACTTTTTGCGTAACCCAATCTGTCAGGAAATGGGCCGTAAGATTAAAATTTCTTTTTCTTCCAGCGATAGGGATACCGCTTTCAGTTATATTCATGATTTAGGTTTTATTCCGAAGATTAACGAAAATGGCGAACGTGGATTTAAAGTATTATTTGCTGGTGGTTTAGGTGCACAGCCATTTTTGGCGAATGCCGTTCACGAATTTTTGCCTGAAGACCAACTGATTCCTTTTACCGAATCTGTTCTTCGCGTGTTCGACCGTTATGGCGAACGCAGTAACCGTAATAAAGCACGTTTAAAATACCTGGTTCAGAAATTAGGTTTAGAAGAGGTATTGCGTCTGGTTGCCGAAGAGCGTATTGCCAATAAAGTAAAAACTTTTAAAATAGATATTAATACGGTACCTCAGCCAACTTTGCCTCTAGAGCAGGAATACCCGTCAGTAGAAATATTAAACGAAGCCCATTACAAACACTGGTTAGCTACCAATGTAATAGAGCAGAAACAGGCCGGATTTTATGGTGTGTATGTGAAAGTTCAAGTGGGCGATATCAAAACAGATAAGGCAAGGGCTTTTGTTGATGCCATCAGGTTATATGTTGCTGATGAAATCAGGATTACCCAAAACCAGGGACTATTATTGAAGTTTGTACGTAAGGAAGCACTACCTTCATTATATGCGGCTTTAAATAAAATTGGTTTTACAACAGCGGGCTTTGATAGTTTGGCCGATATTACCACATGTCCGGGTACAGATACCTGTAACCTGGGTATTTCGAACTCAATGACATTAGCTGAAGTTTTGGAAGAGGTGATTTATACCGATTTCCCTGAGTTTATCTACGAGAAAAACATCAAGATCAAAATCAGTGGTTGTATGAATTCTTGCGGTCAGCACGGCTTGGCCGAAATCGGTTTCCACGGAAGCTCGGTAAAAGCTGAAGGAAAAGTGGTACCGGCAGTTCAGGTGATGTTAGGTGGCGGTACTGTTGGTAACGGCGTTGGCCGGGTGGCAGAACGAGTAATTAAAGTACCTTCTAAAAGAGCAACAAGTGTTTTACATTTCATTTTAAATGATTTTAAAAGCCAATAATTTGGAAGATGAAAATTTCCACCAATATTATGATAGAAAAGGGAAAGATCATTTTTATCAGCTGTTAAAACCTTTGGCTGATTTAACCAACCTGCAGACAGAAGAATTTGTAGACTGGGGACATGTTGAAGAATTTGTAACGGCCATTGGTGTTGGAGAATGTGCCGGTGTGGTGATTGATTTAGTGGCTACTTTATTATTAGAGGCCGACGAAAAATTTGGTTGGGCAAAGCAAAACTTAGATAAGGGTGCTTATGCCGACGCCATTTATCATACCTATAGCACTTTTGTAAGTGCAGCAAAGTCTTTATTGTTGGATAAAGGCGTAAACAGCAGTACCCAGGTTGGCGTGATCCGCGAATTTGATAACCACTATGTAGAAACCGGCGAATTTAACTTACCGACCAATTTCTCAGACCTGGTTTTACAGATCAATAAAAACGAACCAACGGCAGAATTTGCCCAAAAATATTTCGATGAAGCCAGTCAATTTTTAAATCAGATTAAGGAAAAAAGAGCGGTATTAGCGAAATAGAAGGAGTTAATAATTGAGTGATAGCATTAATGAATGATTACAAACACTCGCTGATAAAATATTCTCTCATTCAAACTTCAATCATTCAAAATTAAAATACAAAGATGAGCGATCAGAAATTAAATATAGAATCAAAAATTACCCTTTTAGGTGCAGGTCCTGGAGATCCGGATTTATTAACCTTAAAAGGGGTGAAGGCTTTGCAAACTGCTGATGTGGTATTGTACGATGCTTTAACCAACGAAGCTTTATTGGAGCATGCTCCGGCAGCCGCCATTAAAGTTTATGTAGGAAAACGTTCAGGTGAACATTCTTATCCGCAGGATACCATCAATAAACTGATGATTGATTATGCTTTAAATTACGGACATGTGGTACGTTTAAAGGGCGGCGATCCGTTTGTTTTTGGCAGGGGATATGAGGAACTGGATTATGCCGCATCTTACAGCATTCCGGTAAGTGTTATTCCGGGTATTTCGAGTTCTATCGGTGTACCAGGTTTGCAGCAGATTCCGGTTACGCACCGTGGCATGAGCGAAAGCTTTTGGGTAATCACCGGTACAACCACATCCGGAGAAGTTTCAGCAGATATTTACCAGGCAGCACAATCAAAAGCTACGGTATTGGTACTGATGGGACTTAAAAAATTACCTAAAATTGTAGAGATTTTTAAAGCGGCAGGCAAACATAATTTACCAACTGCTGTGGTGCAGAACGGATCGGCAGAGGATGAAAGATTGGTTGTTGGAGTAGTTGAAACCATAGAAAGTTTGGTTCAGCAAGAAAATATTAAAGCACCAGCTTTATTAATTTTTGGAGAAGTTGTATCATTACATCCATCATTTAAGAAATTAATTAAACAATATGCAAGTATTGCCTAACCAACCTGATAATGCAATACCTTTTTCGGAAGAAGAAAAAGGTAACCAGCTCTTTCCAGTTTTTGTGAAGCTGAACAAGCTGCGTACATTATTAATTGGAGCAGGCAATATTGGGCTGGAGAAGTTAACGGCGATTGTAAATAACAGCCATAGTGCTACCATTACTATTGTGGCAGAAACGGTATCGCCGGAGGTTTATGCACTTGTCGCAAATTACCCGCTCATAAAAGTTAAGCAGAAAAGTTTTGATATCGACGATTTAAACGATATTGATATCGTTTTTGCGGCAACCAATAACCATATTTTAAATGAAGAGATCAGAAAGGTAACGCACGAGCGTGGTCTGCTGATCAACGTGGCAGATAAGCCAGAACTATGCGATTTTTACTTAGGATCAATCGTTCAAAAAGGCGATTTAAAGATTGCCATTTCTACAAACGGTAAATCGCCAACCATTGCCAAACGTTTAAAGCAGATTTTAAATGAGGGTTTACCCGCAGAACTGGATGAAACCCTACAGAATATGAGCGCTTTGCGCCAAACTTTAAACGGCGATTTTTCGGCAAAAGTTAAAAAACTCAATAAGGTTACCCAAAGCTTGATCAATCCTAAAAAAGCTTCGCAGAGCGGAATATTAAATGGTTGATCTGGGTGGCATCAGTTTTATTGATAGGCGCAATCGGACTTTCGCTTTGGAATACCGAACCCGAATTTCAGACGTTTTTGATCAACATCGATCCATTGTTTTATTGGTTTTTAGGTGCTGGATTTTTATTCGCCTTAATTGATGGGGCAATCGGAATGTCTTATGGGGTAACAACAGCTTCCTTTTCACTAGCTATGGGTTTACCGCCTGCATCCGCAAGTATGGCCATCCATATTTCTGAGGTAATGAGTAATGGGATTGCAGGGTGGATGCATTACAGGATGGGGAATGTGAATTGGAAACTATTCAAAATTTTAATTCTTCCTGCCATAATCGGTGCAGTTTTAGGTGCCTATATCCTTTCCTCATTAGAACATTATAGTGCTTATGTTAAACCCATTGTGGCGGTTTACACCTTGTTTCTAGGGGGAGTTATTTTAATGAAAGCGTTTAATATCAAGCGTAAAAAAGCAGATCAAAAAATCAAAAAAATTGGACTATTGGGTTTTTTTGGTGGCTTTATCGATGCGGCTTTTGGCGGTGGATGGGGATCGATCGTTTTATCGAGTTTAATTGCGGGCGGCCGTCACCCTTTGTTCTCATTGGGTACGGTAAAAATCAGCCGTTTTTTTATTGCCACTTTAAGTTCGCTTACCTTTTTCACCATGTTGGGCGGCAAACACTGGGAAGCTGTTTTAGGCTTAATTATTGGTAGTGCAATCGCATCGCCAATTGCCGCAAAAGTATCGAACAAAATTTCTGCAAAAACCATTATGGTTGCTGTGGGGATTATTGTAATGATTGTGAGTTTGCGGAGTGTGATTATGTTTATTTTAAAATTAATTTAGTGATGGAGAACCTAGAAGATATAAAAGCAGCACTGGTAGGTTTGAATACAATTGATAAACTGAAATTTTTGGCAGATCAATATGCCGGCCGTATTATATTTTCAACCAGTTTTGGTTGGGAAGACCAGGCGATTACACATTTGATCTTTGCCAATAATATACCGATTAAGGTTTTTACCTTAGAAACCGGACGCTTGTTTCCAGAAACTTATTACGTTTGGAACCGTACCTTAAAAATTTATAACAAGCCGATTCATGCCTACTATCCGCAAAATGAGCTGTTGCAGGATATGGTGAATACCAAAGGCCCGAGCAGCTTTTACGAATCGGTAGAAAATAGAAAAGAATGCTGTTACATCCGTAAAATTGAACCATTAAAAAGAGCATTAAAAGGGAATGAAATCTGGATAACAGGCATCAGAGCTGATCAGAGTGCCAACCGTGAGGATATGCACGATTTAGAATGGGACGAAGGCAACCAGTTGGTTAAATTCCACCCAATATTCGATTGGACTTTAGAGGATGTGAAAGCATACATTAAAGAAAACAACATTGTTTACAATACGCTGCACGATAAAGGTTTTCCGAGTATAGGATGCGCCCCATGTACAAGAGCAGTACAGCCAGGCGAAGATTTTAGAGCCGGAAGATGGTGGTGGGAAGACCAGAGCAAAAAGAATGTGGCTTACACGCTACTTAAGGTATAAGGCTAAAAGATAGAAGGTTTATATTCCTTACTAATGGAACGTTGGAATATCCCAACATTCAAACCTTCCAAACATTTTAAACAACAATAACAACAACAACAAATATAACAAGTTGAGTAATTGAGCGATTTAACATTCAATCATTCAACATTCAATCATTCAACATTTGATAATGAGTACATATAATTTTGATTATTTAGATGAACTAGAGGCCGAGGCTATTCACATTTTGCGTGAAGTAGCAGGTCAGTTTGAAAAACCGGCCCTATTATTTTCGGGTGGAAAGGATTCAATTACTTTAGTTCGTTTGGCAGAAAAAGCTTTTCGTCCGGGGAAATTTCCTTTTCCTTTGGTACATATAGATACCGGCCATAATTTCGAAGAAACCATCACTTACCGTGACCAGATGGTAGCAAGAATTGGCGAAAAATTAATTATCGGTTCGGTGCAGGAATCTATCGATCAGGGTAAAGTAGTAGAGCAGACCGGTAAAAATGCCAGTAGAAATGCTTTGCAAACCGTAACCTTGCTTGATACCATTGCAAAATACCAGTTTGATGCCTGTATTGGTGGTGCCCGTAGGGATGAAGAAAAAGCAAGAGCAAAGGAACGTATTTTCTCTGTCCGTGACGAATTCGGTCAGTGGGATCCAAAACGCCAGCGTCCTGAACTTTGGAACATTTATAACGGTAAAATCCATAAAGGTGAAAATATCCGCGTATTCCCGATCAGTAACTGGACAGAATTAGATGTTTGGAACTATATCCGTAGAGAGAAAATCGATTTGCCAAGTATTTATTTCTCGCACGAACGTGATTGCATTACGCGTAATGGACAATTGATGGCTGCTTCTCCATTTTTAAATATGGATGATGAAGACATTGTTGAGCGCAAACAGGTTCGTTTTCGTACGGTAGGCGATATGTCCTGCACTGCCGCGGTAGAATCGGATGCCACTTTGATCGATGATATTATTTCAGAAATCAGTGCCTCTAAAATTTCAGAACGTGGCGCCCGTATGGACGATAAAGTTTCGGAAGCCGCAATGGAAGATAGAAAAAAGGGAGGGTATTTTTAAGAGAGGTTTGAGATGTGAGATTTGAGAACCTTGCGACCGTCTAACATCTCAAATCTATTATCTCAAATCAAAAATAAACATAATAAAATTTTTAAGAGCGATTTGAGCATTGTGATGTGAGATTTGAAAATCTTGCATCTGTCTAATATCTCATATCTATTATCTCATATCTAAAAAAATGAACATATTAAAATTTTTCACAGCAGGCAGCGTAGATGATGGTAAAAGTACCTTAATTGGCCGTTTGTTATATGATACAGATTCTATTTTGGCTGATCAGTTAGAAGCTTTACAGAGTTCGAACCGCAAAAATGACGATGGGTCAATAGATTTAGCCATTCTTACCGATGGTTTAAGGGCAGAGCGCGAGCAGGGCATCACCATTGATGTAGCTTACAAATACTTTCAGACAGAGAAACGTAAATTCATTATAGCTGATACCCCGGGACACATTCAGTATACCAGAAATATGGTTACAGGCGCGTCTACTGCTAATTTGGCTATTATTTTAATCGATGCCCGCAACGGCGTGGTAGAACAGACCATCCGCCACTCCTATATTGTTTCCTTATTAGGCATTAAACATGTAGTGGTTTGTATCAACAAAATGGATATGGTTGGCTATAACGAAACGGTTTACAGTTCAATCATTGAGAAATATAAAATCCTTGCTCAGCAATTAAAGCTTGCCGATGTAACCTATATTCCGGTAAGTGCATTAAAAGGTGATAACATCGTACAAAATTCCGGCAACATGGATTGGTACGAAGGAGAAAGTCTGTTACATTTCTTAGAGAAAGTAGATACCGATAATTTAGATAAATCGCAATTGGCGCGTATGCCCGTACAATGGGTGGTTCGTCCGCAAACAGAAGAACTGCATGATTACCGTGGTTATGCCGGGCGTGTATTGAGCGGAACCTTTAATTTAAATGATAAAGTTACTGTTCTTCCTTCAGGAGCCAGCTCTATTGTAGAGAAAATAGAATTTTTTGATGAGGCACTTGATGCTGCACATGCTGGTCAGTCGGTTATTATCCATTTAAAAGATGATGTGGATATCAGCCGTGGCGATACCATTGTAAATTCATCGGCTTTGCCACAGGAAACAAAACTGATTGAGGCTGATCTTTGCTGGATGGATACCCGTGCGCTAGATACTTCGATTATGTACAACATTCAGCACAACAGCAAAATCACTAAATGTAAAATCAGCGAAATTTTGCATAAGGTAGACATCAATACATTAGAGAAACATGCTGCAGATGAATTTAAATTAAACGATATTGGCCGTGTGATTGTGAAAACCGCAGATGCTTTAGCTTTTGATTTATACGACGATAACCGCGCAAATGGTTCTGCCATTTTGGTTGATACACGTACTAATTTAACTATTGGTGCATTGATGTTCAGGGCGGCAGTGGAGTAAAATGTAAAATGGAATAATGTAAGATGGATGATGAGGGAATAACCAATTTTCAATGATCAATTAGCAAGTGTATTAAGAGTTGGCCACGAGGCTTGGTGACACGGAAAATCTAAAGCGGTTTGTCATCCTGACCGTAGTAGAAGGATCTTTGAGTATGGAAAATGGAGGATGGAAAATAATCAGATTTGTATTTAACTCATTAATCCTAAAATCATACAATCCTGAAAATCCTAATATAGAACCACAACCAAATATAATAATGAAAGCTTTAGATTGTTCTAAAGTGAAAGCAATTTCAGTGGGGTGCCAGACGGTATCCCATTTTCGTTGCAAAGTTTTTTGTATATTTAGATTATGGAAAAGGTTAAAATTTTTCATCTCCTTATTACATTACAAAACTGAAGCCCTAATCCAAACCACATGAAAAAAAATCTTATATACCTCGTATTTGCTACTGTTCCTTATGTTTTTGCTTGTAACCAATCAGAAAAGAAGACTGATACTGCAAAAAGGATTCCGTGATCAATCAAACCTGTTATGCGGCTTTCTTCGAAAAAGACAGCGCGGCCATGATTGTGAAAACGATGGCATCTGGTAAAGTGACAGGATCCTTATTGGTAAAATATGCTGATAAACCTGAAAATAATGGTAAAATCGACGGCAAGTTTAATGGTGATACCTTATTGGTTGATTATCGCTTTAATACCGGTAAAGATTCCACCAAAGCTTTTACCAATCCATTGGCATTTTTAAAGAAAGATGGTAAACTCATTATGGGTTTTGCGCAGATTGAAACTACGCTGGGCAGGTCATACTTCGTTAAAGGCAAACCTATTAATTACGAAGCCGGTAAATTTACTTTTGCAGAAGTGAATTGTAAATAAAATCTAATTTGTCATCCTGAACGTAGTGAAGGATCTTTAAAGTCGAGATTTCCATAGCGAATTACCAAAATTTTGTCATTTCCAGCGGAGTGCAAAGCGGTCGAGAACCATGGAGTGCTCAGCGAAGCTAAATCTATCTAATAGATCTCTCCATTTCACTGCGTTCCAGTCGAGATGATGACGCTTTAATTGAGATTTTTTCCACTAATAATATGCTATAAGTGAGGCAATGAAATTATTTTGAAATAAATTACTACAATTCCCATAGACTTTATATATTTGTATTATTAACAAACGTATAACGAGCATAAACTTTCTGTTATGATTTTGAATAAGGTAGAAAAAAAGAACATTGAACCAAAAATTACTTTAATAGGTGCTGGTCCTGGCGACCCGGACTTATTTAGTTTAAAAGGTGTTAAGGCATTAAAAACAGCTGATGTTGTTTTGTATGATGCAAATGTGAACGAAGCCTTATTGTGTCATGCGTCAGATGGTATTCCGAAAGTTTACGTAGGCAAACGTTCTGATGATGAATCTTTTTCACAGGATGCAGTGAACAAGCTGATTATTGATTATGCTTTAAACTATGGTCATGTGGTACGTTTAAAAAGTGGCGATCCGTTTTTCTTTGCAAAAGGATATGAAGAAATTGATGCCGCAGAATCGTACAGTATTCCAACTGAGATTATTCCGGGCATTTCGAGCGCAACTGGTGCACCAAGTTTGCAGAAGATCCCGATGATTTATAAAGACCTGAGTGAAAGTTTCTGGGCAGTAACCGGAACAAATAGCAGAGGCGAAATATCAGAGGATTTATATATCGCTGCAAAAACGAAAGCTACAATTGTTGTTTTGAACGGAATTGAAAAAGTAAAAGAAATTGCAGCAATTTTCCAGGCAGAAAATAAAAACCTGTTGCCTGTAGCGGTAATCCAGAATGGATCTACCCCACAGGAAAAAATAGCAATAGGTATTGTAGATACTATTGCGGAGATTGTTGAGGATAAAAAATTGATGCGCCTGCGCTATTGGTTTTTGGAGATGTGGTTTCATTACACCCTCAATTTCAGCCAATCCGCGATTTTTACGAAATCATCGCCGAAGAGTACTAGATATTTTTAACCAAAAAAATATATTTGTTTTGTTGTTGAAAACCGCTTATGGATTTAAGCGGTTTTTTCGTTTTTTTATGCCCCGTAGATTAATATCATGTGGGGAATTACCCTGACTTGTTTCAGGGTCTACCTAGCAGGAAAGATGTTGTTTCTTTGCGTATATGTGCGCAATACCATTAATCGTTTGTTCCCGCAGATTTAAGATGATTACCGCAGAATAAATTTATGTTTTTGCATTTTGCAGAAACCAACTTTGTTTATAAGCCTGATTGAAACGTAAAGCCCACAGCATAGCGAGGACTTGTAGTGTAAAGCAGGGCTGCTAACTGCCACGAAGAACGAGACCTCTCACTTTCAAATAAGAGACCGTCTGTATATATCTGCAAAAAGCATGAAAGATGCTGAAATAAATTCAGCATGACGATATTGTTAGTAAAAAAATCTCCGTATATCTGTTCAATCAGCGGGGCATCATTAGCTGCTTTGTTCCCGTAGATTTAAGATGATCATCGCTGAAATTTATGTTTCCTACTTTTGACAGGAACCAACTCTGTTTATAAGCCTGATTGCAGTGCAAAGCCCGGATTCCGATTTTCCATCGGGAGAGGACCTGCAACGGAAAGCAGGGCTACATACCGCCACGAAGAACCGGACATTCACTTTCTATAAAAAAAACTTAAGTAAATTTATATGAATTGGATCTCCCCATTCCGATTTCCTCCAGTTGAGATGACGATTTTTCCTTTAATAATCAACTAAAAATATAATTTACATTATTTGCAAAGCTCAAAACAATTAGTAACTTACTTGGGTTATCTACACCAAATAGTTGATGGAAATTATACATATAAGCGCCGAGTGTTACCCTGTTGCAAAAGTTGGCGGTTTGGCCGATGTGGTAGGGGCTTTACCAAAATATCAGAATAAACTTGGCCATATAGCCAAAGTAGTTGTACCTGCTTATGATACCAAATTTATCCGCGAAAGCGAGTTCGAAGTAACTTACGATGCCTGGGCAAACTATGGCAATAATCACTTTCAGTACCGTATTTTAAAAGAAAAAACCAATAAACTAGGTTTCGATTTATACATTGTTCATATACAGGGTTTAACCGACCGCCCAAATATATATGGTTATAACGACGATACAGAAAGATTTGTGGCTTTCCAGATTGCCACGTTGGATTGGATTGTACAATGGGAGCACCGCCCGGATGTAATTCATTGTCACGATCACCATACCGGTTTAATTCCCTTTATGGTTTCAAATTGTGTAAAGTATAAGCCAATTAGTGGGGTGCCGACGGTTTTAACCATTCATAATGCGCAATATCAGGGACAGTTTGGATGGGAAAAACTTTATTATTTACCAGCATTCGATTTATGGAAGGGTGGTTTACTGGGCTGGGACGATGCCATTAACCCTTTAGCGTCGGCCATTAAATGTGCATGGAAAGTAACCACAGTATCGCCAAGTTACCTGGATGAGATGATGAGCAATGCCCGTGGCTTAGAAAGTTTGTTAAGGCAAGAACGTTGGAAATCGGTAGGCATCTTAAATGGAATTGATAGCGAGGTTTGGAATCCTGAAACTGACCCGATGCTGAGCAAAGGTTATAATTTAAAAACGGTTGAAACTGGTAAACTGGCAAACAAAACAGCACTCTGTGATGTTTTTCAATTAGACCCCTCTAAACCACTATTTACTTTTATTGGCAGGTTGGTTGATGAAAAAGGTGCTGATTTATTACCCGATATTTTTTATACGGCTTTACAACAGCATGCAGATAATATAAATATTCTGGTTTTGGGATCAGGTGAGAACTGGGTGGAAGGCCGGTTAAATCAATTGAAAGACATTTTTACTGGTAAATATAATGCATATATTGGGTATAATGAGCAGGTTTCTCATGAGATGTATGCCGGAGCAGATTTTCTGATTATGCCATCAAGAGTAGAGCCTTGTGGTTTAAATCAGCTCTATGCATTAAGATATGGAACTGTGCCTATTGTACGCCGGATTGGAGGATTGAAAGATACAGTAATTGATATTGGCAACAACGGTTTTGGGATTTGCCACGATCAAACAAGTATTTGGGATGTTACTCATGCTATTAACCGTGCTGTTGAATTATATCACAATAAAAAAGCTTTTAAAGCAGTTAGAAAAACGATGATGAAGATAGACCATTCGTGGGATAACGCAGCATTAAATTATATAGAATTATACCAAATATTAAAATAAGCTTAAACATGACTGACAAAGTTTTAGGCGTTATCCTTGGCGGTGGCCAGGGCTCTAGATTATCGCCACTAACACAAACACGTTCTAAACCGGCAGTTCCAATTGCTGGTAAATACCGATTGGTAGATATTCCGATTTCAAATTGCCTGAATTCTGGTATTCACAGAATGTTTGTGTTAACCCAGTTTAATTCAGCATCGCTAAACAAACACATTAAAAACACCTATCACTTTAGCCATTTTAGTACGGCCTTTGTTGATATTTTGGCAGCTGAACAAACTGTACAAAACTCAGGTTGGTTCCAGGGTACAGCAGATGCCGTTCGTCAGTGCATGCATCATATTGTTTCACACGAATTCGATTATATTTTAATTTTATCCGGAGATCAATTGTACCAGATGGACTTTAAAAGTATGATTGAAAAACACATCGAAGCCAATGCTGAAGTTACCATTGCTACTATTCCGGTAACGGCAAAAGATGCGACAGATTTTGGTATTTTAAAGGCCGACGATGAAAACATGATTACCTCTTTTATTGAAAAGCCTAAAACGGGTTTAGAGGACTGGGTTTCGGACACTGGAAAAGAAATGCAGGACGAGGGTCGTAATTTCTTAGCTTCGATGGGGATTTATGTCTTCAATCGCGAGTACCTGATTAATATATTAAATGAGAATGAAGAGGAAAAAGATTTTGGTAAAGAGATTTTGCCAAGAGCGATTTCTCAAAGCAGGGTTTTAAGCTATCAGTACGAAGGTTATTGGACTGATATTGGAAATATTTCATCTTTTTTGAGGCCAATTTAGGCTTGACAGATGAAATACCTAAATTTAATATGTTTGATAGTAACCATGCTATTTTTACCAGAGCAAGGATGTTACCACCATCAAAAATTTCTGGAACTACTTTAGATAAAACCATTATCGCAGAAGGCTGCATTATTCAGGCCAGCAGAGTGGAGCATGCCGTTTTAGGGATCAGGTCGAGAATTGGAAAGGATACGATAGTTACCAATGCCTATATTATGGGCAGCGATCGGTACCAAACGCTTGAAGAAATTCAGGAAGAAACTAATAAAGGTAATTCATTAATCGGTATCGGAGATCGCTGTCATATTAATAACGCTATTATTGATAAAAACTGTCGCATTGGAAATGATGTTAAGATTAATGGTGGCGACCATTTAGAAGACGGGGATTTTGAACTTTATGCTGTTAAAGATGGCATTGTTGTGATCAAGAAAGGCGCTGTTGTACCTAGTGGTACGGTAATTTAAGATAATTATAATTCATTAACTAGAAGCCAGTCGCGATTTTTTGTGACTGGTTTTTTTGTTACCCTGATTGTCATTCTGAAGTGGTTAAAAGGAGAGATTAGGATTAACTGCAAGCTGAAAATTGTGAACTGATTTGGGCGTTCCCAAGCTGCGCAAGGGGCGGGCTTTGCAGGGCTGCGCTTCGCTTCGGTACCGATGAAGACCTGTGAAACAAGCAAGTATACCGTAATTAAATAAAAAAACAGATGCTTAATCGGCACTGAACCCTTACAACCCCTAACGCAAGAGAGAAACCGTTTACAAATAGATTTATTCTTTGATGAACTTGGGCAGAACCTTTGTTAATAAACCTGATAAAGCGGAAAGCCCGGAACGAGGTACGAGTGAGGACTTGAAGCGATAGCAGGACTATTGGCCGACATTAACACAGAACCCTACATTTCCAAAAAGCAAACTCAATTTTCTTTCCAGACCTCGCAGGTTTTCAAAGCCTGCGAGGTCTTTTTTGTTTTCTACCCAACATTTTCCCCATCAGCTTGTTAGTAAATAAACAAAAAATATAGTCTATGGCCGAACAGCACCTTTATCAAACAGGAATTATAGGAAATTGCGCTTTCATTGCACACGTAAATAAAAATACTGATATCTCATGGCTCTGCTGGCCACGTTTCGATAGTCCGTTTGTTTTTGGGAGTTTATTGGACGAGAAAAAAGGAGGGGAGTTTTCTATTTTACCACAAGGTGAATTTACCTCTAACCAATATTACATCGAAAATACCAATGTTTTACGAACAGAAATCACAGCTGAAGATGGAAAATACCGCATTACCGATTTTGCGCCACGTTTTCGCCTGTACGATCGCTATTTTAAACCACTAATGTTGATCAGAAAGATCGAACCTCTGGAGGGTAATCCACGGATTACCATTAAATGCGAGCCGGTTTGTGACTACGGAAAAGGTAAAATGAAATCGAGCCGGGGGAGTAACCATATCGATTATCTGGGCTGTGATGAAAATATCCGTTTAAGCACCAATGTGTCGCTTACCTATATTATAGATGAAAAGGCATTTGTACTAAATGAGGCAAAATACCTTGTGATGACTTATGGACAAAACCTTGAAGCACCCGTAGTGAGTACGGCCGAAAATTTTCTTCGTGAAACTATTTCTTATTGGCGCTTATGGATTAAACATTCCTCTATTGCTGGTTTTTATCAACCTTTTGTCATCCGCTCGGCCTTGGTTTTAAAAATTCACCAATACGAAGATACTGGGGCAATTATTGCCGCCAGTACCACCAGTTTACCAGAATCGCCGGGCAGCACGCGAAATTGGGATTACCGCTATTGCTGGTTAAGAGATTCACATTATGTATTAACTTCACTCAACCATATCGGTCATTTTGAAGAAATGGAGAAGTATTTTAATTACCTTTCTGATATTTCTCACGCGGAAGATACACGCTACCAACCTTTATACGGTATTGCAGGAGAAAGGCAAATTACCGAACATACGCTAAGTCATTTAAAAGGCTACAAAGGCGAGCAACCCATAAGGATAGGAAACCAGGCTTACGAACATATTCAAAATGATATTTATGGACAGGTTTTAATTTCAATGTTGCCGCTTTATACCGATCACCGTTTTGTTTTTTCTGAACGCAGCGATTCGGTAAAGTGGATCGAAAGTGTACTTTCTAAAATTGAACGCACTATTGACGAAAAGGATGCCGGAATTTGGGAATTCAGGAATATTGCCAATGTACATTGTTACAGTAACTTATTTCAATGGGCAGGAGCGCAGGCGGCTTTAAAAATGGCTAAAACTATTGGTAATGAAGATTTTGAAAAGCGGGCAAAGATTTTAATCGACAAAGCTGAGGCACACATTGAAGCTTGTTATGATCCGGAAAGAAAAGTTTATACCAATGCCGTTGGAAGTCCGCATCTAGATGCGAGTACTTTACAATTGATCATGATGAATTATCTGGATCCGGCTTCTGATCGGGCAAAGGATCATTTAATTGCTCTGGAAAAAGAATTGAAAACAGAAGATGGTCTTTTTTACCGCTACCTGCATGCTGATGATTTCGGCAAACCAAAAACCACATTTTTAATCTGTGCTTTTTGGTATGTAGAGGCTTTAGCTTGCGTTGGACGTACCGATGAAGCAATAAAAGAATTTGAAAACATTATTAAGTATTGCAACCATCTGCTCTTATTTAGCGAAGATGTTGATGCTAAAACAGGGAGCCAGTGGGGAAATTTCCCCAAGCTTATAGCCATGTGGGTTTAATGAATGCGGCTTACCGTATTGCGATTAAACTGGATAGACCGATATTTTTGTAAGATCGTAGATTAAAAGCGCTGTGGAAACACAGGCCTTGCTTTTCCGATAAAAAAGTCGTCATCCCGACTGGAACGCAGTGGAATGGAGAGATCTATCTGGAAAGATTTCTCCATATAGATTTCCCGACTACGTTGCACTTTGGTAGAAATGATTATTTATTTCGTAAAAAAAGCTTTGACAACTTTGACACGCACAAGGCATATTAAGGTTGTCAAAGCTATTAATCCCGTCCTACAAACTCTTCCTTCACCAAACTCCAAAGCAGCTTTCTTACCTCTCTAAAATCATTTAGGTAGTACTTTGCTTCCGAAATGTTATTGCCAACTTTGATGGTAAAAGCATTATCTGGCAATACCCTAAAAATATCTTCATCAGTATGGTCATCGCCAAGCGCCAAAATAAAATCTGGTTTCTTATCGTAAAGCCAATTTAAGGCCGCTTTGCCTTTGTTAACCTCCATGTTTTTAAACTCAATTACCTTATTGCCCGGCATCAATTGTAAGCCTTTATCTGCAGCAAGTATCTTCATGTGGCTGATAATTTCATTGGCCCTTAAATCGCCTAATCCTTCTTCTGCTTTTCGGTAGTGCCAAACTAAGGAGTAGCTTTTTTCTTCAATAAACGATCCTGGAGTGCGGTCGGTATAAGTATCTAACAAGGTTTTTATTTCCTGTTTCCATTGATCGGTGAGTAGTGGCAGGCTGTTCCATTTATCTCCGTACGATTTTTGCCAGGCTCCATGCTCTGCAATCAGGTCTACCTTTAAATGTCCAAACCACTGTTCTAAAGTTTCATGTCTTCTTCCGCTGATAATTACCACTTTATTGGCGTTATCAATGGTCAGGTTTTCTATTAAATCATAAAGTTCATCATCTGGAGAGGCATCATCAATATTTCCGGTAAAATCTACCAGGGTACCATCATAATCCAAAAACAGTACCCGATCGGTTGTTTTGGCATATTTTGCAGCAATTACTTCATTAATGGTATTTACCGCATGTTTCGTTAGTAACGATTTTTGAGAATCTTTCACTTCGTTTAATCTTAAAATAAAATTGTTTACCCAATGTTTCACATTGAATTTTTCTACAATTGCCCGCATGGCTGTCATACGTTGCTGTTGCTCATCCAAGGGCATTTTTAATGCAGTTACAATGGCTTCCATAATGTCGCCAAGGTTGTTCGGATTAACTATTACGGCATCGGTTAATTCTTTAGAAGCACCGGCCATTTCGCTTAATATGAGCACGCCATCATTATTATTCCTGCTGGCAATGTATTCCTTGCTAACCAGGTTCATGCCATCACGCATAGGTGTAACCAAACAGATGTCGGCTGAGGCATAAAGTGCCGATAACACCTCAATAGGGAAAGAACGGTAAAAATAATTTACAGGAATCCAGTTAATAGAGCGGTAACGCGCATTTAAATTACCTACAAACTGATCAATCTGATCCCTTAGCTCACTATATTGTGGTACCGTATCGCGAGAGGGTACGACAATCATAAAAAGTTCTATTTTTCCTATATACTCCGGATGGACCTGAAGCAAAAGTTCTAAAGCCTTTAACCTTTCCAAAATACCTTTGCTATAATCCAGGCGGTCGATAGAAAGGATTACTTTCATCTCTTCTTTTCCGGTCCTGAAATAATCAATTTCTTTTTTTACCTTTTCGGTAGCAGTTAAGTCTGAAAATTTATCATAATCAATTCCCATAGGGAAAGCTTCTACCACAATCTGTCTTTCGTTACTATTAAGTACGTTTGATGATGAATTTACGGGGAGTAGGCGTGTTGCCGTGCTGATGAAATGGCGTACGTCATCAAAAGTATGGAAACCGATTAAATCAGCGCCTATAAGTCCATTTAAAAGTTCTTCCCGCCAGGGGATTAACCTGAATATTTCGTAAGAAGGAAAGGGGATATGTTGAAAAAAACCGATGGTAGCATTAGGGAGTTTTTCTCTTAAAATACCCGGTAGAAGGAGCAATTGGTAGTCTTGAATCCAGATTTTATCTCTTCTGCCCAATACCTGCATGGCACTTTTTGCAAATTTCTCATTAACAGATCGGTAACAATCCCAATAACTTTGTTCGTAATGTGCGTATGTAACCAGATAATGAAATACTGGCCACAATACTTCATTTGAAAAGCCTTCGTAATATAAATTGATTTCGTTTTGGGTGAGGAAAACCGGATAGAGGTTTAATGCAGCGAGTTTTTGTGTAACTTCTTCCTGACGTTCTTCTGGAACCTCTATTCCTGGCCATCCTATCCAGATGGAATTGCCTGATTTGTACACGTCGCCAAGGCCGGTAGCAAGACCGCCCTCGCTGGGAATAAACGTGTATTCGTCGTTCTCTTCGATGATTTTAACGGGTAGTCTGTTCGATATTATAACTGTCTTCATGCTTGTATTTGATGTATCTATATCTTTAAAAGCATATCAAATTGGTTTTGTTTGAAATTTTAGGTCAAAAAAACATTCAAATGATTAAACGTAGTTAAATACCAATGAAAAAGTGGTACCACTTTCAGGAGTAGAAATTACTTCAATACTGCCTCTGTGCATCTTCATAATGTTGCGACTGATTGTTAATCCAATGCCCGATCCATTTTTCCTGGTGGTGTAAAACGGAACGAAAATTTTCTCTAAATCTCCCGCATCAATTCCTTTTCCGTTATCGGTAACATCGATATACAGTTTAGTATTTTCTAAACGGTAATTTACATTAATATAGGGCATTTCCTTATTTTCGACCGCATAAATGCTGTTGGTAATCAGGTTGATCAATACTTGCTCTACTAATTTCAGATCCAGCTGAACGGTGATTTTTGAAGAAGTTTGTTCTACATCCAGCACCACATTTTTAACTTTTGCAAATGGCTGCATTAAAACTTTAATGTGCTTTAATATTTCACCAATGGTGTGCGATTCGAGGTTTGGAGTAGGCAGTTCGGCAATTAAGCGGTAATCTTTTACGAAATCCAATAAACCTGAGGAACGCCTTTGGATGGTCTGTAGCGCTGTTTTAAGGTCGTCCATTTCATCCTCAGTCAAGTCCTTTTTATCGGTTACCATTTTATTGATCGTATCCGATAATGAGCTGATAGGGGTGATGGAATTTAAAATTTCATGCGAAATAACACCGATTAATCTGTTCCACGCTTCAGTTTCTTTTTGCTCAATTTCATCTTTAATGTTCTGGAAACTGATGATGGTATAGTTTTTTCCGTAAAGGTTTAAGGGAATTACCTCTGTCGATAACTGAATCAGTTTATCCTGGATTTTTAACTCCAGAAACCGCTTTCCGCCCGTTAAGATCTGTTCTATTTCTGTTCCAAATGCCGGAAGATGTTGTTTTAACCGATGCCAGTACTTGTAAGCGGGTACACCCAAAAGGTTTGACGCAGCCTGGTTGAAAAACGCAATTTCCTCATCTTTCTTCTCCTTTGTATTGTTCACCACGATTACACCAACCGGAACCTGTTCTAAAATGGTTTTGATCAGCTGAAACATGGCTTCCTGTTCTAACCTAATCTGTTTATGCACCTGTAAAATATCACTAAACGATTCATATAATTCAGGAAAACTGCCTTTAGTTACCTTGTTTTTGAAATTTAAAGTATGATCGCGGGTTTTTACTGCCAAAATGAAACGGTTAATATCCGACCGGATCTGATTGATGTAATAGTAAAGCGAAACAATAGTACCCAAAAAAATCAATGCAACACCAATAATAGTGAACCAGAGCTGAGTATTTTTGATGAGGTAAAAACAGGAGGTAGCCCAGCAGATTGATGATCAGCAGGCGGAATATTAAACGGAAGGTAAAGCGTTGGTAGAACATGTTTTAAGGTTGAAGGTAGAGGGTTATAAGGTATAGGGACTAAGGTTTAAGCTGGAATTTAATCTTCCGCCTTCAACCTTCCTGCCTTCGACCTTTCTCAGATTCCAAATTTCTCAATTCTTCTATAAAGTGCTGCACGGGTTAAACCCAGTTCGGCAGCGGCTTTTGATATGTTTCCTTTATGTTTGTCTATGGCTTTTTGCACCATCATTTTTTCCATATCCTCGAGCGCCATTTCGTCTGGCATTGAATTGTTCTGTGCAAAACGCTGCGGACTCAACTGTAAATCATCTTCCAAAATTTCGTTTCCGTCGCTCATAATCACCGCACGTTCTAAAACATGCTGCAATTCGCGCACATTGCCGGGCCATTTATAATTTAAAAGCACATCTTCTGCTTTATGACTTAATTTACGAATTTCTTTGTGATATTTTGAACTGAAAACCTGCATAAAATGATTCGCCAGCAATAAAATGTCGGTTCCGCGTTTGCGTAGTGGTGGTAATAGGAGTTCAACAGTATTGATACGAAAAAGTAAATCCTGCCGAAACGTGTTTTTTGCTACCATTTCGTTTAAGGGCATATTGGTCGCACTGATTAAGCGCACATTTACTTTACGTTCTTTGCTTTCGCCCAAACGGGTAACCGTACGGTTCTGTAAAACGCTTAATAATTTGGCCTGAAGTGGTAGCGTTAAATTTCCAATCTCATCTAAAAAAATCGTTCCTCCATCTGCCAGTTCGAAACGTCCGGGTTTATCCTCTTTTGCATCTGTAAAAGCACCTTTTGCATAACCAAAAAGCTCACTTTCGAATAAGTTTTCGTTCAACGAACCTAAATCAACATGCATAAAAACCTGGTTTTTGCGCTGCGAGTTTCCATGTATTTCATAAGCAAAAACCTGTTTTCCGGTACCATTTTCTCCTAGAATTAATACATTGGCATCTGTAGGTGCAACTTTAACCAAAGTGGCCTGTAAGTGTTTTATACCATCAGCCTGACCAACGATATTCTCAAAACCACGGGTAAGATCTTTTTGTAGGGAAGAATGTATTTTCTCGAGTTTTTTAACTTTTCTGGTCGATTCGCGTAGTTTTGAAGCCGCAGAAATGGTGGCGAAAAGTTTTTCATTTTCCCAGGGCTTTAAAATAAAGTCGGTGGCTCCTTTTTTAATTGCTTTAACCGCAAGTTCAACATTTCCAAAGGCTGTCATTAAAATGACTACATAATCTTTGTCGATCGATAAAATGTGTTCAAGCCAATATAATCCCTCACGACCATCACTTGCACCTTTTTGATAGTTCATATCAAGCAGGATGATATCTACTTCATTTTTACTTAGTAAAACATTGATTTCTTTGGGAGATTTACAGGTAATTATCTGCTTAACCTGCTGTTTTAAGAACAAACGGGCACTGAGCAGGATATCGTCGTCGTCATCGATAATTAAAACTGTGGCGTCTAACATAAATTTAAATTTGATGCGCTAAAGTAATAAAACTGTCCGCTCCCGCACATCAACTGTCCGATAATGAACATGTAAAAATAATAAAAACTTTTAACTTTCTGATTATTAGTGTTTTAAATGTATTTTTAGCTTTTGGCACAGGCTTGGCATAAGGGAAATTGAACAGTACAACCGAACACATGGATAAGAAAATAGAGAAAAAAGATTTAGCACTAAAAGCCTGTTAATTATAGGTGGAGCAATTGCATTTGTAGCAGTTGTAATTTATGGCTATACTTTGTCCCTCAAAAAAGTTTACAGTGCCGATGCCGATAAATTAACCATCAGTAAAGTAGAATATGGCGATTTTGAAGATGTGGTGCTATTAAATGCCAGTGTAGTTCCATTAACTTCGGTAATTGTAAGTTCATCAGAAGGTGGTACGGTAGCCGAAATTTTTACCGAAAACGGGGCTTCAGTTGTTAAAGGAACGCCATTGTTAAGAATCTCCAATTCAAATGCGATGTTGAGTTATACCTCTAGTCAAACTGCTGCTACAGAACAGATTAATCAGTTGCGCAAATCGAGATTGGATCTGGAGCAAAATCAAAGGGTATTAAACCAGGATGTTTTGGATGTAGAAAATAGCTTGAGAACAGCAACACGTCAATATAGATTAGACAGTTCACTTTTTGCCAAAAAAGTAATTACGCTACAGGAATTTAACAAATCAAGTCAGGATTTTGAATATTACCAGGGCAAACTGAAAATTGTGCGTCAGGCAGTTAAACAGGAAAACCAGAGTAGAAAAATGCAGCTGGCACAAATCGATCAATCGATGGGGCAGATGAACGAAAGCTTAGAAATGATCCGAAAAAATATTGAAAATATGACCATCAAAGCCCCGGTATCTGGTAAACTATCATCGTACGATCCGGTAATTGGTAAATCATATAATTCTAACGAAATGATTGGTAAAATTGATGTTTTACAGGGTTATAAGCTTCAGGCAGGAGTTGATGAATATTACATCAACAGGGTTAAAGAGGGACAAACAGCCAATTGCGAATTTAACGGCAAAACCTATAACTTAACGGTGAGCAAAGTAATTCCGGAGGTTACTGCGGGTCAATTTCAGGTAGAAATGGTTTTTAAAGGCGCTGCACCTGAAGGTTTACGCCGTGGTTTATCGTTACAGACCAAATTGACCTTATCGGATAACAGCAAATCGTTGCTTTTGGCACAGGGACAGTTTTTTCAAAGTACTGGTGGCTCTTGGGTCTTTGTGGTAAATAATGGCAAGGCACTTAAGAAAAATGTAAAAATTGGCAGAAAAAATTACCTCTACTACGAAATATTGGACGGTTTGCAAAAAGGCGACGAAGTAATTACTTCATCTTACGATCAGTTTAACCAATACGATCAGGTGGAGATTAATAAGTAAAGCGGATGGCGTTTGGCGGTTAGCGACAGACAATAACTAATAAATCAATGACCAATAAGTAATTACCAATGATCCATAACCAATTTGCGATTTTTAAAATAGAGAATAAAGTTAACTGATAATATACTCCGGTCTTGATACTTCATACTCATTACTTGTACAAGTCTTGATACCTGAAACTAAATACCTGAAACTAAATACTTGATACTAAATACCTGATACTAGAACAACACTTGATACGATGATTAAAATAGAAAATCTGGAAAAAAGTTTACAAAACAGAAGAGGTAGAAACCACTGCACTTAATGGAATCAACCTTCATGTGGCAGCAGGAGAATTTGTTTCCATTATGGGCCCTTCAGGCTGCGGAAAATCTACCTTGTTAAATGTAATGGGTTTATTGGATAAGCCTGAAAGTGGAAGCTACAAATTTATCGATACAGAGCTTTTAACACTTAATGATAGGGAACGTTCAAATTTCCGTAAAAGAAATATGGGATTCGTTTTCCAGAATTTTAATTTGATCGATGAATTAACTGTTTTTGAAAACATCGAACTACCATTGATCTACAATAAAATTGCAGCTGGCGAACGTAAAAAACTGGTAAATGAAATCATCGAAAGAATGAACATTGTAAACCGTAGCGGGCACTTTCCTCAACAATTATCGGGTGGACAGCAGCAGCGGGTAGCAGTAGCCAGGGCCTTGGTTACCAAACCTAAACTCGTTTTAGCCGATGAGCCTACCGGAAACCTGGATAGCTCGCATGGTAACGAAGTAATGGAGTTGCTTTGCGAACTGAATGAAACCGGTACTACCATTGTAATGGTTACCCACTCTAGTCACGATGCCAGTTTCTCCAACCGGATTATTAACCTGAAAGATGGGCATGTAATATCGGAGAAGATCAATAAAAGCAGAAACGAAGAGCTGATATAAGGAGAAAAGGCTGAAGGTTTTAAGGTAGAAGGTCGAATATGTCAACCTTTAATCCTCCACCTTCCTACCTTCAACCTCAAAGAAGATTTTAGTTTAGTTAATAATAGCCGCCAACAATCTTCCCCGGATGGGGAGATTTTGGATCGGCGCTGGTAAGGTGAAAGTTTTAAACTATAGGGCTAATGCGCTAGAACCTTCAACCTTTTAACCTTCCAACCCTCAACCTCAATAATATGTTCAAATTAAACCTTAAAATAGCTTTACGTAACCTTTGGAAAAACAAGGGTTTCTCACTAATCAACATTGGTGGATTGGCCATTGGCCTGGCCAGTTGCATGGTTTTATTACTATATGTTGCTTATGAGTGGAGTTATGATAAACAGTTCTCCAATCATGATAAAACTTATGTAGTTTATCAAAACATGGAGGCAAGTGGTAAAACTTTTAGCTGGGCGTGGACACCAAATGTGATGGCCAAAGAGGTGCAGGAAAAAATCCCTGGCGTTAAATATGCCTCTCACACTACTTATCCGAGAAAACAACTCATTACCGTTGGCGATAACAAGATAAATAGCAGTGCCATATTTGCCGACCAAAATTTTATTAAAATATTGGACTATAAATTTCTTGAAGGTAATTCAGCGCAGGTTTTAAAAGATGTAAATACCATCATCCTCACCAAATCTTTTGCAACTAAATTATTTGGAAATGAAGATCCTATTAATAAGACTGTAAAGCTTGAAAACGAGGAAGTATTAAAAGTAGAAGCTGTAATAGAAGATGCTCCTGCAAATAGTAGCTTAACTTTTGAGTGCATAATGCCCTGGGCATTGTTCGAAAAACGTGAAACCTGGGTGAAGGAAGGCAATTGGGGCAACAACATGTGTTTAACACTTGTTCAGTTAAAAGATAATAACTTTTTCACTACTGCAAATGATTTGATGCATGGTATTTACAAGCGAAATCAAAAAGATAATACATCATTAGCTTTATTACATCCTTTAAACAAATGGCATTTGTACGATGAGTTTGCAAACGGTAAATCGGTAGGTGGAAAAATAGATCAGCTTAAAATATTCTTATTGCTGGCCTTTTGCATCTTGCTGATTGCCTGTGTAAATTTTATGAATTTATCTACAGCACGCTCAGAGCGCAGGGCAAAAGAAGTTGGCGTTCGTAAAGCAATCGGATCAACACGTAAATCGTTAATTAGTCAGTTTTTTCTAGAATCCCTGCTCATCACATTTATCGCCACAGTTATAGCTTTTATCTTAATCGAGGTTAGTTTGCCATATTTTAATAGCTTATTGGATATCAAATTAACAATTGATTATCATAACGGTCTGTTTTGGTTAACACTAGTGGGGCTAATGATTTTAACCGGATTAATTGCGGGTAGTTATCCGGCGCTCTATTTATCTTCTTTCGAGCCGATAAAAGTGTTAAAAGGTTTCACCCTTAAATCAGATTCATCCACTTCGGTGAGGAAAGTATTAGTGGTTGGCCAATTCGTTTTTGCTGCAAGTTTAATTATCTGCACAGCAGTAATTTATCAGCAACTTAATTATGTTAAAAACAAGCCTATTGGTTATGATCAATCCAATTTAATTCAGATAGCAGTAGTTGGCAAAATGAACGATGCAGCTAAGTTGGAATTACTTAAAACACAACTAATAGCAGCTGGTGCAACAACTCATGTTACTTCTTTTAGTACAGATTTTACTGAAGGAGGAGATAATACAACGGGTGTAGAATGGGAAGGTAAAGATCCGAATGAGAAAATTTCTTTTAACCATAGGGCAATAGGATATGATTTTGTTGAAACTATTGGCACTAAAATGATTAGTGGCAGGGAGTTTTCTGCGAAATTTCCTAACGATACCGCTAGCGTATTATTAAATGAGGCGGCTGTGCGAATGATGCAATTAAAAAATCCGATAGGCAAAGTAATTACTTTCTGGGGTGATAAAAAGCTAACTATAGTTGGTGTTGTAAAAGATTTTGTGGTAGAAAGTGTTTACCAAAGAGTGGCCCCAATGATTTTTAGGGCAAATGGAAAGTACGATGCGAGGGTTATCATTGCGCGTTTAAATCCAAATCAAAACATCAGTTCATCGCTGGCTAAAATTGATGATTTGGTAAAACAGATGGAACCTAATTATCCTGTTAACCGCAAATTTGTGAATGAATCTTTTGAAGTGAAATTTAAAAATGAAAAACTCTTAGGCTCACTTTCAAACTGGTTTGGCGGTTTCGCAATTTTCATTTCTTGCTTAGGATTATTAGGTCTGGCGCTTTTTATGGCAGAGCAACGCAAAAAAGAAATCAGTATCCGTAAGGTTTTAGGTGCCAGCACTGGTAATATCCTCGTGTTGCTGAATAAAGATTTTATAAAGTTGGTGGCCATTGCAAATATGATTGCATTTCCTTTAGCCTATATTATTATCAATAAATGGCTTTCGGCTTTTGAGTACCGTGTTTCCATCTCATTTTTACCCTTTCTGCTGGCTATCCTGATTTCCGTTGTAATTGCAGTTTTAACAGTCAGTTTGCAATCTGTTAAAGTGGCCAAGGCTAACCCGATTGATGCTTTGAAATACGAATAACTAATACGTGTAGCGTTTGGCGATCAGCGTGGATTTATCGCTAACCGCCAAACGCTTTACGCTAAACCTCACAAATATGTTTAAACTCAACCTAAAAATTGCATTACGCAACCTCTGGAGGAATAAAGGATTTACCCTGATTAATCTGGGTGGATTGACCATTGGCCTGGCCAGCTGCATGGTTTTGTTGTTGTATGTAGCTTATGAATATGGTTACGATAAACAATTTACAGATTATGATAAAACTTATGTTGTTTTTAATAACTCGATTGCAAATGGTAAAACTTTTAGTTGGGCCTGGACACCAGGAAAAATGGCTGAGCAAGCGAAAGAGAAAATACCTGGAGTTGTTTATGCTGCGCAATCAAGTTATCCTCATCCACTATTACTTGAACATGATGCCACGAAGCTAAAGGCTAAGGGTGTTTTTGTAGGTGCCGATTTTCTGAAAATTCTTGACTATAAATTTATAAGTGGCCAACCTAAACACCCTTTAGAAGGACTCAATACTGTTATTTTGACTAAAACACTGGCAGAAAAATTATTTGGCAAAGAAGATCCTGTAAATAAAATGCTAAAGCTAAATAATAAAGATCTTTTAAGAGTAGAAGCGGTAATTGAAGATGTCCCGGCAAACAGCAGTGTCAAATTTGATTATTTAATGTCATGGGCTTTGTACGAAAAAAGAGAACCCTGGGTGAAAAATTCTCCTTTTGGAAATAACATTTGTTTAACCCTGGTACAATTACAGAACCCGGACCAATTAGCTGAAGCCAATGCCGCCATAAAATATATTTATCAACAAAATGATAAAGATGTAACCAATGAGGCACTGTTGCATCCTTTAGCTAAATGGCATTTGTATGGGGAATTTGAAAATGGTAAATCGATAGGCGGGAAGATAGATCAGTTAAAAATATTCTTAATGCTGGCATTTTGTATCTTATTGATCGCCTGCGTAAATTTTATGAACCTGTCAACTGCACGTTCAGAGAAAAGAGCAAAGGAAGTAGGTGTGCGCAAAGCGATCGGCTCATCCAGAAAATCATTAATTGGCCAGTTTATGCTCGAGTCGGTGTTGCTTACGTTGGTAGGTACCATACTTGCATTTGTACTTGCTGAAATAAGCTTACCTTATTTTAACAATTTATTACGTATAAATCTGGTTATAGAATACCAGAACTGGAAGTTTTGGTTTGGGCTTTTGGTGTTAATTGCTTTTACGGGATTATTGGCTGGCAGCTACCCCGCAATTTATCTATCATCTTTTGAACCGGTAAAAGTAATTAAAGGGTTTAGTGTAAAATCGGGCTCATCTGTTTCGATCCGTAAAATATTGGTTGTTTCTCAGTTTGTTTTTGCTGTATGCCTGATTATTTGCACCATAGTCATTTATCAACAATTAAGCTATATTAAAAATAAGCCAATCGGATACGATAAAGGAAACCTTATACAGATAGCTGTACAAGGAAATTTAAAAGACCCCAAAAAAGCAGCATTGCTTAAAGAACAGTTACTAAAATCCGGAGCTGCAGCAAGTGTCTCTACGTTTAGCATGGACATTAGTGAGGGAGGAAATAATACATCAGATATTAACTGGCAAGGTAAAAATCCAAAAGAAAATGCCCTGTTTAATTTTAGGGCTATAGGAACTGATTTTATTAAAACCATTGGAACGGAATTGATAGCCGGTAGAGAATTTTCTGCCCAATTCCCTAATGATACAAATAGTGTGTTGCTTAATGAAGCTGCAGTAAAAATGATGGGGTTTAAAGATCCTGTTGGAAAAATAGTTAAATGGGGTACAACTGATAATACTATAGTTGGAGTGGTAAAAGATTTTGTAGTAGAATCGGCGTATCAGAAAGTAGCACCAATGATTTTCTATGCTGGTAGTAAAGATGGATTAGAAATGATTCTGGTTAGATTAAACACCACAAAAAATATTAGTTCATCACTTTCTGATATAGATAACTTAGTTAAACGCATTGAACCTAATTTTCCTGTCGACAGAAAGTTTGTTGATGAATCTTTTGAAGAAAAGTTCAAAAATGAAAAACTTTTGGGTACACTCTCCAACTGGTTCGGTGGTTTTGCCATTTTCATTTCTTGCTTAGGCTTGTTGGGATTAGCGCTTTTCATGGCCGAGCAACGCAAAAAAGAAATCAGCATCCGTAAAGTTTTAGGCGCAAGCACGGCAAATATTCTCACGTTATTGAACAAAGATTTTATCAAACTGGTTGCCATTGCAAACCTGATCGCATTTCCGTTAGCTTATATTATTATCAATAAATGGCTTTCGGGCTACGAATACCGCATTTCGGTTTCTGCTTTGCCATTTATTGTGGCCATAAGTCTATCAGTGATTATAGCAATACTTACCGTAAGTGTGCAATCGGTTAAAGTAGCGAAAGCAAACCCGGTAGATGCATTAAAATATGAATAAGACATGCGTATAGCGTCTGGCGTAAAGCGTTTAAACCGCCGAACGCTAAATGCTCTACACTAAACCAAAAAAATGTTCAGATTAAACTTAAAAATCGCTTTGCGGAACCTTTGGAGAAACAAGGGATTTTCCTTAATAAATATTGGTGGCTTGGCTTTAGGGTTAGCCAGTTGTATGCTTCTATTATTATATATATCCTACGAGTTTGGATTTGACAAGCAATTTAAGAATTACAGCACAACCTATATTGCCCATACCAATATGAAAGCCAATAGTAAAGTGCACAGCTGGGCCTGGACCCCTGGCTTACTGGCGCCAGAGCTTAAAGAAAAATATGCAGGTATTGTAAACGCAGCCAGATCTACTTACCCATTTGAGCAGTTAATCAGCTATAAAGATATAAAGATCAAAAACAGAGGATTGTTTGCCGATCCCTCTTTCCTTAAAATATTGGATTATAAATTTTTAAGTGGTAATGCTGCATCACCACTTAAAGATATTAACAGCGTTATTTTAACTCAATCATTATCCAGAAAATTATTTGCAAACGAAAATCCTGTAGGTAAAATTGTAAAGCTGGATAATAAAGACGGATTAAAAGTGGAAGCAGTAATTGCTGATTTACCTGCGAATAGCAGCATCAGATTCGATTATATAATGCCTTGGAAATTAAATGAAAAATTGAATGAATGGGTAACGAAACAAGGATGGGGGAGTAATTTCTGTTTAACCCTCGTTCAACTTCAAAATAGTCATTTATTGGATAAGGTAAATGCCGAGGTTAAAAATATTTATAAAACCCATGATAATAAATCGAATACTAACGAATTGTTTTTACATCCTTTATCGAAATGGCACTTGTACGATGAATTTGAAAATGGTGTAAATGTAGGTGGAAAAATAGGACAGCTGAAGATTTTCTTTATGCTGGCTATTTGTATTCTCCTCATTGCTTGTGTAAACTTTATGAATCTTTCTACCGCCCGATCTGAGAAAAGAGCAAAAGAAGTCGGCGTTCGCAAAGCGATTGGATCCAGTAGAAAATCATTAATAGCTCAGTTTATCCTCGAAAGTACTTTACTCGCTTTAATTGGAACTGTTGTTGCCTTTACTCTGGTTGAAATTAGTCTGCCTTACTTTAACAACTTGTTAAATATTAATCTGATTATTCAATACAATGACTGGAGGTACTGGGCTGTATTAATTGGATTAATTTTATTTACCGGATTACTGGCGGGTAGTTATCCTGCATTTTACCTATCGTCTTTTGAACCTGTAAAAGTGCTTAAGGGCTTCAGTTTTAGAGCTGGCTCAGCTATCTCAATAAGAAAAGTACTGGTAGTATCCCAATTTGTATTTGCAGCAAGTTTAATTGTTTGCACTGTCGTTATCTATCAGCAATTAAATTACATTAAAAATAAACCAATAGGTTATAATCAAGGTAACCTGATACAAATGGCAGCTATGGGTAATTTAACGAGTTCAAAAAAATCGACTTATTAAAAACGCAGCTAATCAAATCAGGTGCCGCCCAAAATGTTTCGTTACTCAGTATGAATATTGATGAAGGTGGGAACAATACATCTGCTATTAATTGGAATGGCAAAAATCCTAATGAAAAAGTATTGTTTAACCAAAGAGGGATAGGATACGATTTTATAGCCACTACTGGTACAAAAATGATAGCAGGAAGAGAATTTAGTGCTGAATTTCCAGGTGATTCTAACAAGGTTTTGATAAATGAAGCTGCTGTTAAAATAATGGGACTTAAAAATCCGGTGGGTACAATAATTGATTATGGTGAATCCAAATCTACGATTATTGGTGTGATGAAAGATTTTGTTGCAGAATCTCCGTATCAAAAAGTTGCCCCAATGATTTTTAATCGAATTTATAAAGATGAAGGAGGAGTAATTTTAATTCGGCTAAACGAGACACAAAACATCAGCACTTCGCTGGCACAAATCGATGCGCTTGTAAAAGCTATAAACCCAGATTATCCCATAGACAGGAAATTTGTCAGCGATTCTTTTGAAGAAAAATTTCAGAACGAAAAACTTTTGGGCACACTCTCCAACTGGTTCGGTGGTTTTGCCATTTTCATTTCTTGCTTAGGCTTATTGGGACTAGCTCTTTTCATGGCAGAACAACGTAAGAAAGAAATCAGCATCCGTAAAGTTTTAGGCGCAAGCACAGCAAATATCCTTACACTTTTAAACAAAGATTTTATAAAACTGGTTGCCATTGCAAACCTGATCGCATTTCCGTTGGCTTATATTATTATCAATAAATGGCTTTCGGGCTACGAATACCGCATTTCGGTTTCTACACTACCATTTATTGTGGCCATAAGCCTATCGGTGATTATAGCAATACTTACCGTAAGTGTGCAATCGGTTAAAGTGGCGAAAGCAAACCCGATAGATGCACTAAAATATGAATAAGTTATGCGCTTAGTTTTTGGCGATCAGCGTGGATTTACCGCTAACCGCCAAACACTTTACGCCAACCCTCAAAAATATGTTTAAACTTAACTTAAAAATTGCACTGCGTAACCTTTGGCGAAACAAGGTAAGCTCTTTCATCAATGTGATAGGCCTGGCTATCGGTTTGGCGGCTTGTTTAACTTTGCTGCTATACGTTACCTACGAATGGAATTTTGATAAACACGCTAAAAACTCAGCCTATGTTTATACCACAATGACCAATATTCCGGGTGATAACGGTAAAATTTCAGTAACTTTTGAAGGCTCAACTACTGCTTTCGGTCCGGTAATTAAACAAAGTTTGCCTGAACTGAAGTATATGGCGAGAATGGACTACGGAAGTAAAAATTTAATTGCCAACGGACAGAACGCCTTTAAGCGTCAATCTAAATTCGCCGAACCTGATATCTTAAAAATGTACGATTACGAATTTATTTATGGCAATGCCAGTACAGCGTTAAGTAATCCACATTCTGTTATTTTAACTGAATCTACAGCTAAAGTATTGTTTGGAACAGCTGATGTGCTGAATAAATCGGTGCGTTTTAAAGATCAATTCGATTTGAATATTACCGGAGTAATTAAAGACCAGGCCGACAACAGCTCAAACAAATTTGATTATTTAATGCCCTGGGCTTTTTATGAAACAATTGATCAAGGCGCTAAAGATTTAAACTGGAGCAATTTTAGTTTTGTGACACTGGTGATGTTAAAAAATGGCGCAAACTTAGATTTGGTTAACCAAAAAATCAATCAGATAGAGAAAAAAATAATATAAATAATCAGCAATCGCAGGTATTGTTCCCATTGGCCAGGTTACATCTATATGGCAAGTTCGAAGATGGCAAAAGCATTGGTGGAGCAATAGAACAAATTTATCTGTTTGTTGGACTCGCTTTCGGAATTCTTTTAATTGCCTGCATTAATTTTATGAACATGGCTACAGCCAAATCAGAAAAACGTGCAAAAGAAGTAGGCATAAAAAAGACTATTGGCGCCAACCGCAGTTCGCTAATTGTACAGTTTTTAACCGAATCGATGATGCTAACTTTTATTGCGGTAATTTTTTCTATTACTATCCTCGAGATTTTTTTGCCCACCTTTAACAACCTGTTGAATAGAAAATTGAATATATCTTATTTTAACAGCACCAGTTGGATGGGCATTCTTGGGATTGTTTTAACTACAGGATTAATTGCAGGTAGTTACCCTGCATTTTACCTTTCGTCTTTTAACCCCATACAAACCTTAAAAAGAAAAATTAAATCGAAAAGTTTCTTTTCAGTGAGTTTAAGGCAGGTATTGGTGGTGGGGCAATTTTGCTTCGCTATTATCCTCATTATTTCTACTTTGGTTATCTACAAACAGATCCAATATATTAAAAACAGGCCGGTAGGCTTTGATATGAACGCTTTGGCAGAAATGCCACAGGATGGGGAACTGAAAACAAAATATGAACTGCTGCGTACTGAGCTGCTAAAATCTGGGGCGGTTACCTCCATGTTCCAGTCATCAGTTAGCTTATCGCATCATGGTCGGAATTTTGCAGGTATCGAATGGGAAGGAATGTTGAAAGCGACAAACAATCAAATGTTTAACCAGGTAATTACCACTTACGATTTTATCAAAACCAATGGCATCAAATTAACTAAAGGGAGAGATTTTTCAGAAAACTTCGCTTCAGATACAAGCGCTGTGATGGTAAGTGCTTCTGCAGTTAAAATTTTTGACTATAAAAATCCGGTAGGCAAAACAATTACCATTTTTGGTGACAAATTTAACATCATAGGTGTTTTCGACGATTATGTTTGGGATTCGCCTTATAAATCGAATAACCCGATGGTGGTGTTTTTTGATAAGAAACAAACGGGAAACATCACGATGCGTCTAAATGAAGATAATAGTCTTCAAAGTAATGTTGAAACCATCAGCAGAATTACAAAGGCTTTAAATCCAGCCTATCCACTGGAGATTAATTTTTTAAATAACGTGTACGCTGAAAAATACAATGCCGAAAAAACTTTGGGCATCCTGTCTAACCTTTTCGGTGGACTTGCGATCTTTGTTTCCTGTTTGGGATTATTTGGTTTGGTAGCCTATAGCGCCGAGCAAAGAACAAAAGAATTTGGGGTACGTAAGGTGCTAGGTGCATCTTTACTTCATTTAATGCAATTACTGTCATTTTCTTTTGTAAAAATGATTGTAGTTGCGATCGTTATCGCTATTCCTTTGAGTTATTATTTAATGAATAAATGGTTGATGAAATTCGAATTTCACACCGAAATATCATGGTGGATTATGCCGATAGCCGGGTTTGGTACTTTACTAATGGCATTGATTACGGTAAGTTTCCAAGCTTATAAAACAGCTCATGCAAACCCTGTTGATGCACTTAAATACGAATAAACCATGCGCTTAGCGTCTGGCGATCAGCGTGGATTTACCGCTAACCCCCAAACGCTTTACGCTAAACCTCAAAAATATGTTTAGACTCAACTTTAAAATAGCCTTGCGTAACCTTTGGAAGAACAAAGGCTTTACTTTAATCAATGTTGGTGGATTGGCAATTGGCATGGCCTGTTGCTTGATGTTGCTATTGTACGTTTATTACGAATGGAGCTTCGATAAACAGTATAAAAATGCCGATAAGGTATATATTGCTGCATTAAATCTAAAGTTTAACGGCAAACTAGCTACTACCATGGCGGTTCCGAATAAACTAGCCAAAGCTGGCGCTTCAGAACTGCCGGGCATTAAAAGTGCAGCGCGCATGTCGATGAATAACGGGGAGAAGCTGTTCAGCCATAATCTGCACAATTTTAAACTTTCAGGGATGAATGTTGATCCGGATTTTTTAAAGATCCTTGATCACAAATTCATCTATGGAGATCCAAATACGGCTTTAAGCGAACCGAATAATGTATTGATTAGTCAATCTACTTCCAAAAAACTATTTGGCGTGGAGAACCCGATCGGACAAAGCATTAAATATGATAACAGGATCAGTTTAAAAGTGACTGCTGTTATAGAAGACCTTCCCAAAAACCAGAGTATGCAATACGATGTGTTGCAGCCATGGGCTTTTTTTGAACAGGAAAATCCTTCTGAAAAAGAAAATAGTTGGGGCGCCATTACCTGTCTAACCTTATTTCAGCTTAAGAATAATGCTTCCCTGGAGGCAACAAATGCGGCTCTAAAACATTTTATTGTAGATAAAGAACCTGATTTAAAAGAGATGACTTATGAACCTTTTCTTTTTCCTTTAAGCAAACTTCACCTGTATGATGATTTTGATAACGGAAAAGTAGTCGGTGGTAAAATTGACCAGTTAAGGTTATTTGTTTTTCTGGCTATCTGCGTACTGTTTATCGCCTGCATCAATTATATGAACCTTTCTACCGCTAAATCTGAAAAACGGGCGAGAGAAGTAGGGGTGCGGAAAGCTTTAGGATCTACGCGCAACACCATTATGGGGCAATTTATGGTAGAATCATTACTGTTGTCGTTTTTAGCCATGTTAATTGCTTTTACGCTACTCGAGGTTTCACTGCCTTACTTTAACAACCTGCTCGATATTTCAATCAAAATCAATTATGGCGCAACCGGCTTTTGGGCGGTCTTACTTGCTATGGTTTTGATTACCGGTCTGCTTGCCGGCAGTTATCCTGCATTTTACCTCTCCTCTTTTATTCCGGTAAAAGTACTTAAGGGATTTAAAGGCTCAACAGGTTCATTATCCATCCGCAAAACCTTGGTGGTGGTACAGTTTAGTCTTTCTATCTGTATGATTATTTCGGCTATTGTAATTTACAGCCAGATCCAGCACCTTAAAAATAAACCTTTGGGTTTTGATGAGACGGCATTGGCACAGATCGACCTGGAAGGGGAATGGACAAAACCCGAAAAACTCAAAACCTTTAAAAACGAACTGGAAAGAGAAGGAGCCATTGTTTCCGCGACTGAATATGCCAACTCTTTTACCAGTAGCGGTTCTATTACCAGCGATATTCAATGGCCCGGCAAGCCTAAAAATGATGTCTCTATTATCAACTATAGAAGTACAGGTTTTGATTTTGCCAAAACAACTGGTGTAAAGATTCTTGCAGGGAGAGATTTTGAGTCTAAATTTTCAGCAGATACCTCTACATCTCTGCTCCTCAATCAAAGTGCTGTTAAAATAATGGGGTTAAAAAATCCTGTCGGTACAGTTATCCATTGGGGCAATAACCCGCCACTTAAAGTGGTGGGCGTTGTTCAAGATTATTCCAGCGAATCGCTTGCTTCTAAAATACAGCCTACAGTTTATTATTACAATGTTAAAACGAGCCGGGTTTTGCTGATTAAGCTCAATCCTAAGCAATCGCTTTCTAATTCAATCGAAGCGATAAAATCGATAAGTCAACATTTAAATCCTGCTTATCCAATTGAAGTGAAAATGGTTAGTCAGGGCATGGCCGAAAAACTCCGGAGTGAAAGGTTACTCAGTGTACTTTCCAATATTTTTGGAGGATTTGCCATTTTTATTTCCTGCTTGGGTTTATTGGGTTTAGCGTTATACACTGCCGAGCAGCGCAGTAAAGAAATCAGTATCCGTAAAGTATTAGGCGCCAATCTTTCTGATATCCTGGTCCTTTTAAACAAAGATTTTATGAAACTGGTAATCATATCCAATGTGATCGCTATCCCGGTAGCCTATATTCTTGTTGCCAAATGGCTGGAAAAATATGATTATAAGATTACGATTAATCCATGGCCTTTTTGCTTGCGCTTTTAACCTCGGTAATTATTGCCATTTTAACAGTGAGCCTGCAAACCTTTAAAGTGGCCAAAGCAAATGCTGTTGATGCACTTAAATATGAATAAAAGCTGAAAGATAAAAGACTAAAGCAAATTGCTAGAGTCTTGATACCCGATACTAAATACCTAGAGTCTTGATACCCGATACTAAATACTTGATACTAAAATATGTTCAAATTAAACTTAAAAATCGCATTGCGAAACCTTTGGAGAAATAGAGGTATTACTTCAATTAATGTTGGTGGTTTAGCCACTGCTTTGGCTGCTTTTATTTTAGTTGTGCTTTATTTTACTTACGAAACCAGCTTTGATAAAATCAATCCAAACTACAACAATATTTATGTAGTTGGACGGATTTATCCTGATTTTAAAACAAACTACACTTCGCCACCATTTGCAAAAGCAATTAAACAGAATTTCCCGGAGGTAGAAAATGCGGGAATTACCAAACGTGGTTTTTTTGAATTTACCATAAAGAATGGCAAGAACACATTATTTGCCAAAAACTTTATGCAGGCTGATTACAATGCCGCCAAAATTCTTGATTTGAAACCTACAGGAGGCTTAGAAAAACCCGCAGGTGAAGCTGACAGACTTTCTTACCTGAGTGAGGAAAGCATGAAAGTGCTTTTTCCAAATAAAACAGATAACAAGCCTGAAATGGTAGGAATGGGAGCAAGCAATTCGGGCATTACCAGTAAAATCAATGGTTCAATTACAAATAATTTGCATTCAAATATTACTTTCGACGGGATTTCAATCGGTAACGAAATTGGACAGGGAGAGAATTATGGATATAACAATTACACGACCTATATTCAGGTAAAACCCGGAACTGACGTTGCAAACCTGGAACAAAAAATTACAGACTTATACCGAAAAGAATTATTAAAAGGCGAAACTGACCAAAAAACAATAGAAGAAATAAAGGGTGTTTCCACATTTTTAGACCCGCTTGCAAACTTGCACCTCAGGCCAAAGGCCGGTAATGATGCGCCTTATAAAATACTAATCGCCCTTTCTGTACTTGGAATTCTGATCTTGGTTATTGCCTGTATCAATTTCACCAATCTAAGCATTGCTCAGGCCACAAAAAGGGCTAAAGAAGTTGGCGTAAAAAAGTAATGGGTGCTTATCGTTTCCAGCTTACCACACAATTTCTTACCGAAATATTTATTCAATGTTTTGTTGCTACAATTCTTGCCTTAACAATAGCAGAATTAGCCCTGCCATATTTCAACAACCTTTTTCAGGTTAATTTATCCATCTGGAATATTGAAAATAACTTATTCTGGCAATTACCCTTAATTTTATGCCTGATTACATTTGTTGCGGGCACTTATCCAGCTTTGGTTTTATCAGGTTTCAAACCTGCTTTAGTACTAAAAGGTAATTTTTCTACAAGTAAACAAAGCTCATGGCTGCGAAATGGCCTGTTGATTTTTCAGTTTAGCATTGCGGTGATTTTTATAATCGGTTTGTTCATCATCAACGCACAATTGAAATATATGCGGACTCAGGATCTGGGTTTTACAGCAAATCAGGTTGTTTACATTAAAAACATAAGTCTTTTCAATAAACCTGAAAAATTTGCTCCGGTTAGAGATAAAATCTTAAAAATCCAGGGAGTAAAATCAGTAACTGTAGCTACTGGTGTTCCTGATGGGAGCGAAAATGGAGGTAACGGCTATACCGTAAATGGTGTGCAGAAAAGCATTGATTTTGTCGATGTGGATTTTGATTACTTTGAAACACTTGATATTAAATTAAAAGAGGGACGGTTTTTCTCAAGGTCATTCAGTACCGATACTGCGAATTCTGTTGTGATAAATGAAAGTGCTGTTGCGAAATATGGAATTAAAAATCCAGTCGGACAAACAATAAGAGGCTGTAATATAGATTATAAGATTGTAGGGGTAGCAAAAGATTTTAAAGCACAAGGATTTGAAAGTGCCGTTCAGCCTACTATTTATGCAATTAAAAATCCTTGCGGAAATTCAAAAACGCAAATTATGGTGAAAATTGAGGAAAATAAAATGGCTGATGCTTTGGCTGCTTTGAAAGCACAATGGCCTCAAATAAATCCTCAGGACGGCGAGGACTTTCGATATGAATTTTTAGATGAACTTTACGGCAAACTTTTCAAAAAACAGGAACAGTTACAATCCGTGTTTTTCGCAGCGGCATTGCTCACCATCTTCATTGCTATTTTAGGTTTGTTTGCCTTTGCAAAATACATCACCAATGGACGCATCAAAGAGATTGCAGTGCGCAAAATTTTGGGTGCAAGTGATATTCAAATCTTCAAATTAATTAATAGTTCATTTTTTATCATGGTCCTCGTCGCTAACGTAATTTCCTGGCCGGTAGCTTATATCCTTACTAAAAAATGGCTCGAAACTTTTGCCTACCGAATTGATTTACCTGTGCTACCCTTTGTTAGCAGTGCAACAATTACCATTTTATTAGCTGTAATAACCGTAAGCATTCAGGCGAAAAAAGCTGTTAAAGCTAATCCTGTTGATGCGTTGAAATACGAATAATAGCTGAAAACTTAAAGATCAAAGACTGAGGTAACTTGCTGGTGTCTTGATACCTGATACTAATACTTGATACTAAATACTTGATACTACAAAAATGTTCAAACTTAACCTCAAAATCGCCTGGCGAAACCTCTGGAAAAACAAAGGTTATACTTTTATCAATATTCTTGGACTGTCAATCGGGATGGCAAGCTGTATTTTGATCTTTATTTTTATCCGTTTTCAGCTCAGTTTTGATGAAGGTTATAAAAATGCAGATCGGATTTATAGGGTAGTTACGGATTGGAAGTACAATGCTTTCGATGATTTTTCTGCAGGAGTACCCATACCTTTTACAGCAGCAGCCAGAAATGAGATCGCTGGAGTAGAAAAGATAGGTGCAATTGCCAAATTAGATGATATTATACATATTAAGGATAATACAGGCAGGGAAATTTTAAAAAGTCAGGAAAACGTGTATTTTGCTGAACCCGATTTTTTTGATGTAATTCATATCAACTGGAAGTACGGCAAACCGGCAGAAGCTTTAAAAGCCCCTAATAACGTTGCCCTATCCGAGGCGATGGCCGTTAAGTATTTTGGCAGCATACAAAATGCCATTGGTAAAAGTATTACCATGGGTACCAAAACACAGCTAAGCGTTACTGGGGTATTTCAGGATATGCCGCAGAACAGCAGCTTTCCTTTAAAAATAGTGATCGCTTACCAAAATTTATACAATTATTACGGTAACCGCGACTGTTGGGATTGTATCAATTCGAGTTTAAGTAGTTATGTGTTGCTTAAAGAAGGACTGAACAAATCTGACTTAGATTGGGCTATGGCCAAATTCAATAAGAAATATTATGCAGACAAAAAGATTGAAGGGAACCAGGTAAACAGGCTTCAGCCGTTAAAAGAGATTCATTTTGATCAACGTTACGATAATTTTGCAAATGCAACAATTGCCAGGAGCCAGATTTTCGGCCTTGTTATTATCGGATTGTTTTTGATCTGTACTGCATGTATCAACTTTATCAATTTAAATACGGCACAGGCTGTTAACAGGTCAAAAGAAGTTGGCGTGCGTAAAGTAATGGGGGGCAAGCGCAGGCAACTTATTGTACAGTTTTTAACCGAAACCATTGTACTGGTCTTAATTGCACTTTTAATTGCCTGTATCATCAGTGAGTTGGCTATACCCGCTATGCAGAACCTATTTAAAAATCAGATCAGCTTTAGTTTGTTCGGGCACCCGGTTATTTTTGTGTTTATGATTTTACTGGTTGTATTTGTTGGCTTTATGGCCGGCTTTTATCCGGCTATGGTCATATCAGGTTTTAATCCGGCGTTGGCTATAAAAAATAAAGTTACCCTTAACAACAACGGTTTAAGCCTGCGTAAAATTTTGGTGGTGGTGCAGTTTGCAATTACTGTTATACTCATTATCGGTACCATTGTAATTGTAAATCAAATGGACTACCTGCAGCAGAAACCGTTGGGTTTTAATTCATCCACAGTGGTAATGGTGGGGATGCCAGGAGATCAGGTGAGTAAGGAGAAACGGAGTGTTTTTAAAGAAAGGATTTTAAAAATACCTGGTGTACAATTGTTGAGCTATTGCCAGTCGCCCCCCTTATCCCAGGATATAAATTCGACCAATTTTACTTTTAATGGAGTTAAAAATAAAGATTTCGAGGTAAGGACCTGTAAGGTCGATGAAAATTATTTTAAACTTTTCGATTTAAAGATTATTGCCGGCAAAGTTTTTATGAAGAGCGATACGGCCAATGGTTATGTGGTTAACGAAACATTTTTGAAAAAAGTAGGCATAACAAAGCCCGAAAATGCCCTTGGTAAAATGATCAATGCCACGGGTATTAATATCCCGATTGTAGGAGTGGTAAAGGACTACAATGATAAATCATTAAAAGAGAAAATATCCGGTCTGGCTATTTCTGCCGATAAAAATCAATATTGGCAAGCTGCAATAAAGTTAGAGGGCAAACAGCTCGTATCTTCCATGAACCAGGTAGAAACCTTATGGAACAGTACATTCCCGAATAATATTTATCATGCAGATTTTGTTGATGACCGGATAAAGGGCTATTATGAAAGTGAACACATCATGGGGGTATTATTTAAGGTGTTTGCCAGCGTAATTATTTTCATCTCGTTTATAGGTTTGTTCGGCCTGATTTCATTTGTAGCCATGCAACGCACCAGGGAAGTAGCCATCCGGAAAGTTTTGGGTGCATCTACCTTACAGCTGGTTAAAATGCTGAACGGCTCGTTTTTATTGATGGTGTTTATTGCAAATGTAGTGGCATGGCCATTAGCCTATGTTTTTGTGAATAAATGGCTTTCAGGTTTTGCCTATCGGATTGACATCAGCATCTGGCCGTTCGCTTTGGCTATGGTAATATCAATGGCAATAACGTTAATAACAGTAAGCTTTCGATCTTATAAAGCCGCGAATGCAAATACTATTGATGCACTTAAATATGAATAAAGCCGAAAGCTAAAAGACCAAAGGTTAAAACTTATGTCTTGATACCTGATACTAAATACTTGATACTAAAAAATGTTCAAACTCAACCTCAAAATCGCACTGCGAAACTTATTTAAAAACAAAGTTTATGCAGCTATAAACATTGGTGGCTTGGCTATTGGCTTAACCTCTTGCTTATTACTGTTATTATATGCCGGTTATGAGTGGGGCTATGATAAACAGTTTAAAAACTCACCTCATATCTATCAGGTCATGATCAATTTAAATGATCAGAAAGGAGAGGTGATCAGAACAATAAACCAATCGCAGAATGTGATGTTGGCTGCGCTTAAAGAAGAATTTCCTGATGTATTATATGGCGCCAGGATTACTGATGTTTATAAAAGATTGGTGGCCAATGGAGAAGAAAGTTTAAAATTAGATAGCAGGTACGTTGATCCGGATTTTTTAAAATTATTTGATTATCATTTTATCAGTGGAAATCCTACAAAGGCATTAAATGATCCTAATTCTATCGTTTTAACTGAAACAGCAGCAAAAAGGATATTCGGTACAACAGATGTGCTTAATCGAAAAGTAAGATTCGAAAATCAGGTTGATATAAAAGTTACAGCGGTAATAAAAGACCTTCCTGCCAATGTTACCTATGGTTTCGAGTCCTTAACTACATTTACCTTATATGAAAATTTAAACCAGTGGCCAAAAAAGCCAAATTGGGGTAGTCATGATTATTACACCTTAGTAAAATTAAATGAAAATATAGATATAGAAGCCTTTAATGTAAAATTAAAAGGTTTTGTAGGCAAACACTTTTCTGCAGCTAAAGAAGATGTATTTATTTATCCTTTAACAAAATTACACTTATACGGAGCATTTTTAAATGGTAAAAGCACTGGGGGCAATATTAGGCAGGTGCAACTGTTTGTTGGTTTGTCGATAGGCATTCTATTTATTGCCTGTATTAATTTTATGAATTTGGCAACCGCCAGCACACAAGGCAGGGCAAAAGAAATTGGCGTTAAAAAAACAATGGGTGCATCCAGGACAGATCTTGTTTTTCAGTTTATGCTGGAATCATTTATTTTAACCCTGATAAGCATATTATTAAGCATTATGCTACTCGAATTCAGTTTGCCAATGTTTAACCGGTTATTAGGGATTGAAATTGTGTTTGATTACCTCAATCCAACCAACTGGATATTGATGCTTAGTGTTTTGGTTATAACCGGCTTCATAGCAGGGAGCTATCCTTCATTTTACCTTTCTGGTTTTAACGTGATACAATCACTCAAAAAATCCTTAAATTTTAAAAAAGGATATGCCTTAACTTTCAGGCAGGTTTTGGTTGTCATACAATTTGGCTTTTCGGTAATATTGATTGCAGCAACCATAACCATTTATAAACAAATCCAGTTTATTAAAAACATACCTTTAGGTTACAGATCAAATGGACTGCTGGAAGTAGCTCACGAAGGATTGCTTTATGAAAAATTCAACCTGTTAAAAACAAGATTACTCTCCAGTGGCGCTGTTGTAGGCGTAACACAATCATCTGGCAGTATTTCTAACAAAAACAGCAGTATAAGAGGTCTGGGCTGGGTTGGGATGTCCGAAAGTGATAAAATGATCGATTTTGATCAGATCTACACCACTTATGATTTTACTAAAACGGTAAACGTCAGGTTGTTGGCCGGGAGGGATTTTGATCGGAAATTTGCTTCAGATACAGCGGCAATACTTTTGAGCAAAAAAGCGATTGAAGTAATGCACCTGAAAAGTCCGGTTGGTACCAGCATTGTATACCAGGGAATAAAAAGGAATGTGGTAGGGGTTTTTGATAATATTGTCTGGGGCGACCCAAGTAAAGTTGCCGCACCTATGGTTATTGCTTATGCAGATATCAGTGATGTAATTACCATGCGCTTAAATCCCGACAAAAGCTTAAGTGAAAGCATCAGTATTATTAATAAGTTGTTAAAAGAAGTAAACCCAAATTTTCCTGTCGAAATCAAATTTATTGATGGTTTAAACGAAATTAAACTTAAAAATGAAAAGATTTTGGGCACCTTGGCAAATCTATTTGGATGTTTGGCCGTTTTCATATCTTGTTTAGGTTTGTTCGGCCTTTCATCTTTTAGTACTGCACAAAGAATCAAGGAAGTAAGTATCCGAAAAATCTTAGGCGCTTCAATTACGGAGTTGATGACTTTGCTTTCTTCAAGTTTTTTGAAATTAATATTTATTGCAGTCGTAATTGCACTGCCAGTTGCCTATTATATTATGAATAACTGGTTAATGCATTTCGAACTCAGAACAAGCTTAAATTTGTGGGTGTTTATGGCAACAGCAACACTTACACTGTTAATTTCAATTTTAACAATTACCTGGCAAACCTATCGCGCCGCAAAAACAAATGCAGTTGATGCTTTAAAATACGAATAAAGGCGGGAAGGCCGAGGGTTTTAAGGTTGAAGGCTAAAGCGCCCAAACCTTCCAACCCTTAACCTTTCGACCCTCAACCTTAAAAATATGATACAATTAACCAACATCGAAAAATACTACGCAAACAAAGGCGTTAAAAATTATGTACTCCGTTTGGTAACCACAACCATTAAACAAGGAGAATTTGTTTCCATTATGGGACCATCAGGAGCCGGAAAATCTACCTTGCTCAACATTATTGGCATGCTCGAAGAACCGACCTACGGTACTTACGAATTTTTGGGAGAAAATGTAACCTCGCTTAACGAACGCAAACGCATTGAACTTTACCGCAATCACATCGGTTTTGTATTTCAGGCTTACCATTTAATTGATGAGATGACGGTGTACGAAAACATTGAAGCTCCTTTATTGTACAAAAAAATTGGTAGTTCTGAACGAGCCAGTAGGATTGCAGATCTTTTAGACCGCTTTAATATCGTAGCCAAAAAGATTTATTCCCGAACCAATTATCAGGAGGTCAGCAACAATTGGTGGGTATTGCCCGGGCACTAGCTGCACAACCTTCTATTATTTTGGCCGATGAGCCAACAGGAAATCTGCAATCTGCACAGGCCGAAGAAATTATGGGCCTTTTTAAAAAGCTCAATGAAGAAGATGGCATTACCATTATCCAGGTTACCCATTCAGAAAAAAATGCGCAGTATGGTAGCCGGATATTACACATTGCTGATGGCCTTGTAAAAGAAGATGTACAGGTCAGTTAAATTGGTATAAAATTGGTTTATCAGGTAAATATTACCACAGTTATTTACCTGATAAACCGTGCTAATCAATTTTTGATATGTTTAAATATCCGCAATGCGAATTTAAAGTGTGGATAATGCAGTTGCTTTACTTTATGGAATACGCTTGCCGTGAATAGCTTTGAGCTGCTCGAGACTGCATCAAGTTCCTTGCTTAAAAATGCAGTAATGTTTAAAATGATCATGATCGATGCAAATAGGTAAAGCCCCATAAAAATACCAATACAGAGATGCATGGTGATAATGGCCAGTATCCAGTATTTTCTGAAAAACCCGGTAAAGGCCATAAAAGGATAAAGGATTTCGTGCACTACTGTAGCCCAGCCCATCAACATAAATATTTTTGGGTATTGTGCCATAAATGAAAAGTCAAAATTATTAAATGGCGGACGGGTTAAAGCTTTCCACATGCTTTCGCCATTCCACCAGTTTATGCCGATGGCTTTATGAAAGCCGCCAAAAAAATAAATAAAACACATCTGGATCTGTATAAAACGTAAGCAGAATCTTCTGAACTCCGGAGAGGCAGTTTTAAGCTTGAGCAGAAATTCGTCCAAAGAAAAATCAGTAACCGGCATAAAGGTGCAGAAGAACAGGGAAATGGTAGTAAAATAGTCCATTCCATATAAAAAGAACGTATTCGATTGTATGATACAGAGGTGGATAAATAAAGTGATAAGGGCAGAAAGCCTGGTGAAGAGGCCAAACAACATCGTGATGATAAAAAGCAGGTGGATCAATAAAATGAAATGAAGCATTTGGTTATCAGAACTAAACAAACCGCCCAAAATATCGTTAAACCAACTCAGCCGTGGAATAAATTTCAACCAGATAAAAGTTTCAGTAACCTCACGGTTCGAAAAACCCGATAACCCGAAAAACTGATGCATTTCAGCATAAATACTCAGTATAAAAATAATGCAATGTATGCTAACAGCTATCCTGAAAAAAGCAAAGACATTGGTTTGTATAGGTTTAAATAAGAAATGATCTAAAATCTTATTTGTTTTCGATATGATATTCATAAGCATACATAAATTGATAAACAGTATTTTTTGATTGGGTGTAATTGCGTAATGAAGGGGTAAGTACCAGCCCGAAAATAGCTTTGGCAGAAACCACATTTTCCAGCCCCTTCATCTGCTCTTGCATCATAAACCTAATCAGCGAATTTCTCAGGAGTTCCACATCAGTTTTGCCAATGGTTTCATAATAATTGCAAAGCCTAAGTCCAAGTTCATGGCTGTTTATCTGCGGTATCATGGTTATTTTCTGTTTGTTTTTAAGCGTGTATTCAAAAACGAGTTTGTAACTCGTTGGTACATTTGGAGCAAAAAAACCGTACCCTGTTTCTGTGCCGGTATAGGCGAGGTAGTAATTAAGGTAATCGTTAAATTTGTAATCCGTTTTTCCCAATACAAAATCGAGTTTCTTTTTGATTGGTTGATAGGTAGATTGTTCCATTTCAACCAATAAAATACCCTTATTATTCACAATGCAATCAAGCGTAGTGTCTATATTGACAAAAGAAAGCAGCAGGTAATGTATCAGCATTCCAGCGACCAGAATAATTTTTACAGGTGTTTTCATGGCGGTTTTATGATTAAAAGCTGAAAATTGAAGAAGTTTCTGGCTTATCATTATCTAGAATCAAATAAGCCAGAAACTGAATAACTTACTGGTACTTCGAAAGTACGGTGCTGAGTTGGGCAATTAATCTCTGATTTATAGCACCTGCTTGATTGGTTTTTGTAGCCACACTTCCCTGTGTTGCAACAGAACCATTATCACCATGACAAACAGAAATCTGTAAAGTACAATCGGCTGCTACCATACTGGCTTTACCGGCCCTGCCAGAAATTACTGCGGCGGTTAATTTTCCTGATGTTTGAATGTTGGTGAGCTTACCGGTAGAGGCAAGAACCGTTCCGCGTGAACCATAACTTTTTACATTGTACAATGATGAATCATACTGTTTTAAAATGTTGTTCATGGCTCTTTTATCTCTGGAAGAGATTTTTGTACCCGGAGCAATAGAAATTCCATTTTTTTCAATGGCTACCTGAGCTTGTGAAAGCTGTGCGCAAAAGATGAATGCGAATAATGCGATAATTTTTGAAGAAGTTTTCATTTTGATTAAGATTTAGGTGAAAAATTAAATTGTTTATTAGATTGTTCTAGAATCAGATACCAAAGTTATGGAGGTAACTGTTCCGGCTTTTAGTGTATTATTACGCATTTAATTGCGTGCAACTACTTTTCTTAACCGTATTTATACCTGTTGATTCTGGTAAAGCTGCTGCTTATTGTTTAGGAAAAATGACCATTATTGATACTTGGAGAGCACAGCTTTCAATTGAGAGATTAAACGTTGCCTGGTTTTTTCCGTAACTGGCATCGAATTGATATCCTTGATAACTCTGGTAGGATCGGTAGTATTGTCGAGTATAGCCTGTACGGTCATGTCGGCCGCAACCATGTTCGCTTTTCCGTTAACCAGGTCGGATGATATTTTATCCGTAATTTGGATTCTGGCCAGATTGCCTTTTTTACTGATCATTTTTCCGCCTGCATCGTAGCTTCTGATCTGGTAAAGCGATGCATCGTAATGTTTTAAAATATTGTTTACTGCCTCCTTATCCCGGGCTGATATTTTTGTTCCCGGAGCAATGGAGATCCCATTCTCTTTAATGCTGACCTGTGCTTTCGAAACTTGCGCGCCAACAATAAGGCCATACCATAAACTGAACTGAATTAATGTTTTCATTTTGATTTAAAATTAATTGGTGAATAAATTTTCTAGAATTGAAATCAAAATTATAATGGCTCTTTTGATATTATTCAATGTGTTATTATGCGAAGGATGAGGTATAATTACCTGTAATAAATAGTATTTATACCTATTGCCTCAACTCGCCCTGCCTGTTAACTTAGCATGAAATCAGCACCTTAAATCAAATAAAAAATGGAAAGAAAGCGTTATGCAAAAGAATTTGTGGCCGAAGACCTCCGGAGCCGCACACATTTTATCCCGCTCGAAACGGCAAACCGGTACATTGAGAATTTTCATAAAAACCGCACCGCACTTATTCCTAAAAATTTGGAGGAAGAAGACAGAAGGGTAGCCATTTTGCCATTTTCAGAAACCTTTAACATCAAAAGCGTTTCAAAGTTGTTAAGTAGGAGGGGTTGCGAAGGGCTCAGGATACATTTTGGACTCAACGATCATTCGCAGGTTGTACTGGTGTTAAGAGCCGTTGATGGTTTTGGGAATGATATTGTAGGCCCGGTTTCCGGACCTGGTAAGAAGGAACTTAAATTAATGGTCTTATCTGCCAATACCCATCACGGCAATGAAGATAATTTGGATACCTATAGTTTAGATGATTCTCAGCGTGTACCACCCTGGCCAGTTGTATCCATATAAGTAAATGCAGCAAGTCCAGAATTTTATATTATCCCAGTCTATTCTGCTGGCCTGTGTAATAGGTCTGTTCAGGTGGAACAATATTGGCACTACCTTTAAGCCTTTTCTGTTTTATTGTTTTTTAGATTGCCTTACTGAAATTACCGTATTTGTTTTGATTGTGAAGCACATTAATCCTTGCTTAATAATTAATATTTACCTGCTTTTGTCTGCTTTATTGCTGCTGTGGCAATTTGGCAACTGGTTTATCGTTAGCAAAAAATCAAAGATATTGCAGGGATTAGCCATCATCCTTTTGATTGTTTGGGGAGTAGATTATTTTATCCTCCACCAGCTGTCGGATAACAGTGGCTTTTTCCGTATCGTGTACTCGTTTATATTGGTAATGCTGTCTATCACCTGCTTAAATAAATTGATCACCCTGGTTGATGGGAATATCCTAAAAGACTCGAGATTTTTGATCTGCGTAGCCCTGATCGTATTTTTTACCTTTAATATTTTTATCGAAATCATTTATTTTAATTCGAGTTCTAGTATTATCTTTAAGGAAAATGTATTTGATATTAAGCGGGTTATCAATGTTTTTGCCAATCTGGTTTTTGCTTTAGCCGTGTTATGGATACCGAAGAAAAAGAATTTTATAATGCCGTATTAATTGCTGCTGCAATTATTGGATTCATTATGCTTTATTTTATTGTATCCATGATTATGCAGCACCGAAAAAGCCGGCGGTTATCAAAAGACAGGATATTGGCAGAAATCAAAACACTGGAAAACGAAAGGCGGAGGATTGCATCTGATCTGCATGATGAAATAGGACCATTGCTCTCTACTGTTAAATTCCAGATCGCCCATCTGGATGCAGATACTGATGAAATGCAACATTTGATCCGCTCATCAGGAAAGCATATTGATACCATTATTCAACGGATGCGCGAAATTTCGACCAATTTAATGCCCTATATGTTGGAAAGAAAGGGGCTGGTATGGGCCATTCAGGATTTTATTAACCGTGTGCAACAGAACGGAGCCCTTAAGATTGTGTTTAAACATCACCTCAATAAACGTTTAACAGCCGATATAGAACTGAACGTGTACCGCATTGTACAGGAAATTTTGCACAATACCATCAAACATGCAAAAGCAAATCTACTGATGATTGTTTTGGAAGAAAATGATGAGGTACTACGTTTGCAGACAACCGACGATGGTATCGGTTTTGATTTTCAGGAAATTATAAAGCAGAATTCCGGACTTGGTCTGCTCAACCTGCAAAGTCGTATAGAGGTAATGAAAGGTACGGTTAGAATACCTTCACCAAATAATGGGAAAGGAGTAACCTACACTTTTGAAATTCCGGTTAAAGCTGATAAAAAATGATGAATGAAGAAAAAATCAGAATTATTATTGCCGATGATCATGTGGTTTTCAGGGAAGGACTGGCCATGGTGCTCAGCAATAAAGATAACATAGAACTCGTAGGAGCTGCCGGTAACGGTGAGCAATTGGTAAAACTGGCCATAAATCTGAAACCCCATGTCGTAATAACCGATATCAAAATGCCGGTTATGGATGGCATTGAGGCTGTAAAACAAATGGTTAAACTTAATCCGGATCTGGGTATTATTGCACTTTCCATGTTTGATGAAGAAGATCTGATTGTAGAAATGTTAGAAGCAGGCGCAAGAGGATACCTGCTTAAAAATGCCGATAAAAATGATATTTACGATGCCATTACTGCAGTAGCAACAGGCAATAATTTTTATTGCAAAACCACCTCTGCCAAATTGGCTACCGTGATTGCCAAAAGCAGGGCAAAAAAGGATAACAGGCCCAGTGATGCTAATTTTTCTGAACGTGAAATCGAAATCATTAAGCTTATCTGCAAGGAATTTACTAACAAAAAAATTGCCGACCAGCTTTATCTTAGTGTCAGGACAGTTGAAGGATACCGGGCTAAATTATTGGAAAAAATGCAGGTTAAAAATTCAATTGGGCTGGCCATTCATGCTTTTCAGCTGGGAATCATCAGTGGCATAGAAGAAAATGGGTGAAAAAGCATTTGACAGGATGTTTTCATTAAATTTGTGTTTCACAAATAAAAATAAATGCAAAAAAACTTTACCGATCAGCTCGGAAGAGAAATTAAAATTAATTTTCCACCCAAACGGATTATTTCTGTTGTTCCTTCCCAAACAGAGCTGCTGTTTGATCTGGGGCTTGATCAGGAAATTATCGGATTAACCAAGTTTTGCATCCATCCGATAGAAAAGTTTGCAACGCGAACCAAAGTAGGAGGGACGAAAAAGCTTAATATCGATTTAATTAAAGATTTAAAACCAGATCTGATTATCGGCAACAAAGAAGAAAATACTCAGGGTGATATAGAAGAACTTGCAGAATATTTTCCTGTTTGGATGAGCGATATTTTTACCCTTGATGATGCCACGAAAACCATTGCCGCAATAGGGGCGCTGGTAGATCGTGAACCTGAAGCCAGTTACCTGAACCACCTGATTTCTGCCGGATTTAACGATCTGAAAACACTCGCATTACAACATCATATCGATAAAAAAGTGGCTTACCTTATCTGGCGAAAGCCATATATGGCCGCAGGAAAAAATACATTTATTGATGATGTTCTGCTGATTAACGGTATGACGAATGTGATTAAAGAGGAGCGTTATCCTACAGTAACGTTGGAAAAATTGAAAACGACAAATTGTGAACTGATTTTACTTTCATCAGAGCCTTATCCTTTTGGAGAAAAACATATCGAAGAAATACAGGCGGCCATACCCGGTGCTAAAATTATGCTGGTTGATGGCGAAATGTTCAGTTGGTATGGAAGCAGGTTGGTTAAAGCCGTTCAGTATTTTTTCGAATTCCAAAAACAAGTTTATTAATCATACCGTTTTAATTTTTGTAAATTGTAGCATAAAATAAAATTACCCCGTTTACACCACCATGAAAAAAATCTTAATATTATCTCTGTTTGTTGCTGTGATTTCGGGCTGTAGCCCTTTGAAAGATGCAAACCATACCAGTTCTGTTACCGCAAGCGGAACTATCCAAAAACTAGGAATGACAACCTTTCAATATGGCACACACCTGTTAAAAGCCGACAATAAAACTTACGCTATAAAAAGTGGCTCTATCAATCTTGATACTTATTTAGATAGAAAAGTGACCATAAAAGGAAGAAAAGTTAAAGGCTATCCGATTGATGGCGGACCTGAGCTGGTTGATGTAACACTGGTAAAATTTTAGGTCAGATGGAAATGTAAGACGGATAACGAGTGAGTTCACTCCATAGTATGTGTCTCACAAACCATCACTAATCAAATTTTTATAATTCATAAAAATTTGATTTTTCGATTTAGTTTCTATCTTTGCAATCCTTAAAGTATCCTAACTGCGGAAGTGGCGTAATTGGTAGCCGCACCAGACTTAGGATCTGGCGCTTCACGGCGTGGGGTTCGAGTCCCTTCTTCCGCACGATAAGATCAACCGTTCCGATTTAAAAATCAGAGCGGTTTTTTTACGGCACAGCCCATCAATTTTTGTAATCATTATTACCCGAGCTATTTTTAACCACAGATGGTGTATTTGTTAGATATCCATCAATTTGTAACAGGTTGACTTTTTTACACGCTGTAAAAAAATAGAAAAAATCCCACACGTCCCATCGGAAAGCCAATTCGCCAATTTGCGTTTTTCGTTTGGTAGGGGTATTAGGTGTTTTAAACATTAATACTTCACCTACCCTTGCCAACTAGACCTGATCAAAGTGGTTCCGATTTTTCATCGGAAAGAACGGAGAGCAGGGCTACACTATCCTAACTGCCACTAAACCTGCTTTCCAAAAAGAATAAAGACTTTAAACAATACCAATATTTTATTTCAGCAATAGCCCTGCTTTAAATTACAAGTCCCCATGGTCTGTGTCTCCACAGACCATCGCGAAAGTGTTTAGTAAATCTATTGAATAATTTTTTTCTCCTTAAAAACTAATTAGTTAGCCCTTTTTGATTAAAATAATCAACAAAATATCTTTAATGCCTTTTGATTATTCAATCTTGTTTCTATCTTTGCAGTCCTTACAACATCCTAACTGCGGAAGTGGCGTAATTGGTAGCCGCACCAGACTTAGGATCTGGCGCTTCACGGCGTGGGGTTCGAGTCCCTTCTTCCGCACAACAAGATAAAGGCCGTTCCGATTTAAACATCGGAACGGTTTTGTTTTTAAAAAACATTGATTAATAAAAATTGATGTACTGTTTCGGTTGTGTCGATATATGGTTTATCTCATATCTCAATTCTCCGATCTAAAGCACATCTTAATATATCTCAGAAAAATGAATATTACACAGGAAAAAACCGGCAACTTAAATGCTGTTGTAAAAATCAAGATCGCACCTGCTGATTACACTGGAAAAGTAGAGAAAGCCATTAAAGATCAAGCTAAAAAAGCACAATTACCTGGTTTCCGTAAAGGAATGGTTCCTGCTGCCCACATTAAAAAATGTATGGCAAAAGTATCCTGGTAGAAGAGGTTAACAACTTGTTAAACGATACCTTATCTAACTATATCGCTGAGCAAAAAATAGAAATTTTAGGTCAACCGCTTCCTAAAATGGACGATGAACGCGAATTTAAATGGGACAATACAGATGATTTCGAATTTGATTATGAGTTAGGTTTAGCGCCGGCTTTTGATGTAAATCTTTCATCTAAAGATAAATTTACTGAATACGTAATTAAAGCGGATCAGGAAACTTTAGAAAGCCGTATCAAAAATATCCGCCGTAGTTATGGTAAAATGACTAATCCAGAGGTTTCGGCTGATGATGATGTACTTTACGCCGAATTAAACCAGGTAACTGAAGATGGTACTGCTGTTGAAGGTGGTATTACCAGTACTGCAAGTGTTCGTTTAGATCAAATTAAAGATAAAAAGATTCTTAAATCACTAATTGGTTTAAAGAAAGATGACGAAGTAACCATCGACATCCAGAAAGCATTTGAAGATGCTGCCGTAATTGCAAAAGCTTTAAATATTTCAGAAGAAGAAGCAGCTGCTTTAAAGGCAAACTTCAAACTTCACGTTAAAAACGTTAACCGTTTAGAAGAATCTGACTTAAACCAGGAGTTTTTTGATAAATTATTTGGTGAGGGTACAGTAACCGACGAAGCTGGTTTCAAAGCTAAAATTACCGAAGAAGTAGAAGGTATGTTTAAACAGGATGCTGAACGTAAATTATCAAACGATATTTATGAAGCACTTTTAGCTAAACACACTTTTGAATTGCCTGATGAATTTTTACGTCGTTGGTTGAAAGCTACAAACGAAAAATTAACTGACGAAGAATTAGCTGAAGGTTATGATGATTTCGCTAAAAACCTTAAATGGACTTTAATCGAAAATAAAATCATTAAAGATAACAGCATTGAAATTAAATATGAGGATGTAGTTCAGGCGGCTAAAGCTAAATTAGATGCGCAGTTCAGGATGTACAGCCCAAGCCCGCTTCCTGAAGATCAACTGGCTCAATATGCTGTTCAGTTTTTACAGGAAAAAGAAAATGCAAACCGTGTTTTCGAAGAGGTAAAAGCATTAAAAACTTTCGAACAAATCAAATCTGTTGTCACTTTAGAGCAAAAAGATATTGATTACGATAAGTTTGTGGCGCTCGTGGAGAAAAAAGCATAGGGCATAGCGCCAGGAGCTTTAAATATTATATATAAAATCTTATTTTGCTATATGGCAAAATTTAGATTTCAAGACTTGCTAATTTGGCAGAGAGCTATTATAGTAGGCAATAAATTAATTGATATTTCTGAAAAATTAGAAGAAATAAAAAAGTTTAGATTCGCAGAGCAGCTTCGAGGAGCTGCTCTTAGCGTATCTAATAATATAGCAGAAGGGTCTGGTTCCAATTCCGCTGCCGATTTCAAACGTTTTTTAAACTATGCACATCGGTCTATTTTCGAAAATGCGAATATTCTTTTGGTGTTAAATTTAAGATTACTAGTTTCTGACAAGGATTTGGCAGATTTATTGGAAGATTTAGATATTTTAGCGAGAATGATTTCCAGCTTTTCTAAAAGTTTGAAGTAACGGAGTGCTATATTGTCATAGATTTCGATGTGGTATACTCTTTGTCTAAACCAACATAATTAAAATATTATTTATATTTTGGTTTTTTATTATTCACGAAACGATGGGGAACAGGAGCTCAAAACTCTATGCCCTCTGCTAAAAACTCATAACTCATGAACATAGATTCACAAGAATTCAGGAAATTTGCCGTTAAACATCAGGGAATTGGCGGTTTACACGTAGATAAATTTATTGCTCAGGCTAATTTGAATCCTAAGAGCATGACGCCATACATTATTGAAGAACGCCAGTTGAATGTAGCACAGATGGATGTTTTCTCAAGATTAATGATGGACCGTATTATCTTTTTAGGTGATGCCATTTACGATCAGAATGCCAACATTATCCAGGCACAGTTGTTGTTTTTACAATCTGCAGATGCCGATAGAGACATTCAGATCTATATTAACTCGCCAGGTGGTTCGGTTTATGCAGGTTTAGGTATTTACGATACCATGCAGTATATCCAGCCTGATGTAGCTACAATTTGTACCGGTATGGCAGCATCAATGGGTGCCGTTTTATTAGTGGCAGGCGCAAAAGGAAAACGTGCTGCATTGCCTCACTCAAGAGTAATGATCCACCAGCCATCAGGAGGTGCACAAGGTGTGGCATCTGATATGGAGATCAACCTGAGAGAAATGTTGAAATTAAAAAAGAATTATACGATATTATTTCAGAGCACTCTGGTCAAACTTATGATTGGGTAGAGAAAGCTTCAGATCGCGATTACTGGATGACTGCCGATGAGGCAAAAGGTTTTGGTATGGTTGATGAAGTATTATCGAGAAACGCAAAGAAAGATGGCGAAACAAAATAAAGAATCCCGTTGCTCATTCTGCCATTCTGGCAAGCATGAAACTTTAATGCTGATTGAAGGCATGGATGCATTTATCTGTGATAAATGTGTTACCCAGGCCAATCAGTTGCTTGCGCAGGAATTAGGAACCAAAGGGACAAAAAATATTCAGGAGGCGATAAACTTATTAAAGCCTCTTGAAATTAAACAACACCTTGATCAATATGTAATTGGTCAGGATGATGCTAAAAAGGTGCTTTCTGTTGCCGTTTACAATCACTACAAGCGCTTAAATCAAAAAATTGATAAAGACGAGATTGAGATTGAAAAATCGAATATCATGTTGGTGGGCGAAACCGGAACGGGTAAAACGCTTTTGGCTAAAACCATTGCGAAAATTCTGCACGTGCCTTTCTGTATTTGCGATGCAACTGTTTTAACAGAAGCAGGTTATGTAGGTGAAGATGTGGAGAGTATCTTAACACGTTTGCTTCAGGCTGCAGATTATGATGTAACGGCTGCAGAACGTGGTATTGTATATATCGATGAGGTAGATAAAGTGGCACGTAAAAGCGATAATCCATCTATTACCCGTGATGTATCAGGTGAAGGTGTTCAACAGGCCTTATTGAAGATTTTAGAAGGTACGGTTGTTAACGTTCCACCCCAGGGCGGACGTAAGCATCCCGATCAGAAAATGATCCCGGTAAATACAAATAACATCTTATTTATTTGCGGTGGAGCTTTTGATGGTATCGAACGCAAAATTGCCAACCGTTTACGTACCCAGGCTGTAGGATATAAAGTAAAGAAAGATGAGACTGTATTGGATCTTAAAAATCTTTATAAATATATTACACCTCAGGATCTGAAATCATTCGGGTTAATTCCAGAATTAATTGGCCGTATACCAGTTCTTTCTCACTTAAATCCATTAGATAAAGAATCTTTAAGAAACATTTTAACCGCACCTAAAAATTCATTGATCAAGCAGTATGTTAAGCTTTTTGCTTACGAAGACGTGAAGCTTGTTTTTGATGAGGATGTTTTAAATTTTATTGTAGATAAAGCAATGGAATACAAACTTGGTGCACGTGGTTTAAGATCAATCTGTGAAGCGATTATGTTGGATGCGATGTTTGATACACCAACGCAGACGGATGTCAAGGAGTTGCACATCAATCTCGATTACGCGATAGAGAAATTTGAAAAGGCCGATTTTAAAAAGTTGCAGGCCGCTTAAAAAATCAAATCCTTCCCGTAATTCGGGGGGGATTTTTTGTAATACGCTTAGCGCATGGCGCATAGCGCTAAACTAATTGTTATGAACGAAGAAAAAGACATAAAAAAAGCCCAAGAAATAGTAGAAAAATCTAAAAAAGTAAAAGAAGTAGAAAGTCCCGTTAAATCTGGATTAAAATCCAAAGATGAAATTGTTAAAAACTGGCTACCGCGTTATACCGGCCGCCCTTTAGATCAATTTGGTGATTACATCCTGTTAACCAATTTCAGTAAATATGTAAGCATGTTTTCGGAATGGAACGATAATGCGCCGATTATGGGTTTAGATAAACCTATGCAGAGCGTTACCGCTAATGGTATTACGATTATCAACTTTGGTATGGGAAGTCCACTGGCAGCCACCATGATGGATTTATTAACGGCGATTAAGCCTAAAGCAGTTTTGTTTTTGGGTAAATGTGGCGGTTTAAAAAAGAAAAACCAATTAGGTGATTTAATCCTGCCAATTGCGGCCATTAGGGGAGAAGGTACCTCAAATGATTACCTGCCGGCAGAAGTACCTGCATTGCCTGCCTTCGCCTTGCAGAAAGCGATTTCTACCACCATTCGCGATCATGGTAGGGATTACTGGACCGGAACCTGTTACACCACCAACCGTAGGGTTTGGGAACACGACAAAGAGTTCAAAAAATACTTGAAAACTTTGAGGGCAATGGCGGTAGATATGGAAACAGCGACAATTTTCACCACGGCCTTTGCCAATAAAATCCCAGCTGGCGCATTACTTTTGGTCTCCGATCAACCGATGATCCCTGAAGGGGTTAAAACGGCAGAGAGCGATAGCACTGTTACCGAAAAATATGTAGAAACACATTTGCGTATTGGCATTGATTCTTTAAAACAGTTAATCAATAATGGATTAACAGTTAAACACTTGTTGTTTTAGGATGATAAAATCGTTGTCCTGAACTTGTTTCAGGATCTTTTAATTTAAGCTGTTGAAAGAAAAGATAGATGCTGGACAAATCCGATATCCATCGGTTCAGCATCACGCATTGGGTTAGGGCGGTCGTCATCCTGAACTTGTTTCAGATCTTTTAATTTGGGTTGTTGGAAAAAGATAGATGCTGAATAAATCCGATAGCCATCAGATCAGTATCACGCATTAGGTTCGGGCGATCGTTATCCTGAACTTGTTTCAGGATCTTTTAATCTGAGTTGTTAAAAGAAGAATAGATGCTGAAATAAGTCCGATAACCATCGGATCAGTATCACGCATTAGGTTCGGGCGATCGTCATCCTGAACTTGTTTCAGGATCTTTTAATCTGAGTTGTTAAAAGAAAAATAGATGCTGAAATAAATCCGATAACCATCAGATCAGCATGACGTAGTCTTTAAATTTAAGCTGTAGAGCCTGGGAGGTAACCATAGGTCACCAGGTCATCTTGATTATGGATGGTATAGTTGCATCTGTTATGCAGCAGTACAATGCGGTCAGAAACATCTAAAATAGACTTGTAGTAATGATCAGTAATAATAAAGCCTTTATCTGCTTTTGATTTATTAATATGCTTTTTTAACTCTTCTATCCATAAAGGTGATAATTGCGAGAATGGCTCATCAAGAAGTATATATTGCGCGTCGCTGTAAATTATTAATAAACATTCGATAAACCTGCGTTCTCCACCAGATAGGTTATAGAATTTAGTGTTTAAATATTTTTTTACAAATTCGAATTGTTGTAATTCAGCACGCTGTTTTTTGCAAAAGGTATCGATGGCCTGCAAAACAGTGATCTTGCCTGGGATGAAATTATCTTGAGGCAAATAGGACAGGTTCTTAGATAGGTAACCTTTTTTATATACTTTATTATTTATATTAAGGTACTTGAAGTTCGCTTTTACGCTTCCAAAAATGATTTTTAATAAGGTTGATTTACCTGATCCATTCCTGCCCAATAAACCAACTACTTCGCCAGTTTTACAGTTTAGGTAAACACTGCTTAATACTTCGCGGTCTGCAAAAGATTGGTTAACACTGTCGATAGAAAGTTCCTGCATATTGATGATAAAATTAAAATTCCGACAAAAACTATTAAATCATATAAAACCAGGTTTATCATAATTTTTCTAAATCCTATTCCCTGATTTTTGAAATAATATGCAGTAGATTGATAAAACATGAAGTATATGGCTATAGAAAATAACCAGCCGATAAATTTGATAAATAGCGCAAAGGTGTAAATCCCTGGCTCCTTAAAACCATTTAAAATGAAAAATACCGATGTGAGTAAGCTAACCAATACATTCCATAAAAAAATGGGCTTGTATATAGTTAAGGATTTTTTGAGTAAACCAATCGACATGATTTAAAGATATAAAATCATAACGATAAATTTAGTTGTCTGTAAATAAAAAAGATAGCTAGCGTGTAATCGTCATTTCTACCGTATCGGAGAAATGTAATAAACAAAAAAAGACCAGCCTTAGCCGATCTTTTAATATTGATATACATCTAATCTCTTATCCTAAATAAGATTTTAAGATTTTGCTTCTTGAAGTATGACGTAAGCGTTGTAATGCTTTATCTTTAATCTGACGAACGCGCTCGCGTGTTAAATTAAATTTCTCACCAATCTCCTCTAACGAAAGTGGGTGGTTAGAACCTAAGCCGAAGAATAAAACAATAATTTCTCTTTCTCTTTCAGTTAGAGTAGATAAAGAACGTTTAATCTCTTCTGACAATGATTCGTTGATCAATGAACTATCCGTATTTGGTTCATGGTTTTCCAATACATCCAATAATGTGTTTTCTTCACCTTGAACGAAAGGAGCATCCATGGATACGTGACGGCCAGAGTTGCTTAAAGTATCTGAGATTTTATCTACAGTTGTCTCTAAAATATCTGCTAATTCTTCCGGAGAAGGCTCACGCTCGTATTCCTGCTCTAGCTTAGAAAAAGCTTTACTGATTTTACTTAAGGAACCAACCTGGTTTAAAGGCAAACGCACAATACGGCTTTGCTCGGCAATTGCCTGTAAAATAGATTGACGGATCCACCAAACTGCATAAGAAATGAACTTGAAACCTTTGGTTTCATCAAAACGTTTTGCCGCTTTAATTAAACCTAAGTTCCCCTCATTAATCAAGTCTCCTAAAGTTAAACCCTGATTTTGATATTGTTTTGCAACAGACACAACGAAACGTAAGTTGGTTTTAGTTAAGCGCTCTAATGCAGCCTGATCGCCCTCACGAATCTTCCTTGCTAAAATTACTTCCTCTTCTGCTGTTATTAAATCTACTTTACCAATTTCGTGTAGGTATTTATCTAACGACTGACTTTCACGGTTGGTTATGGATTGCGTTATCTTGAGTTGTCTCATTTATACGTTTTGTGTGCTCTTTAATTATTGAAGTGTGCAAAGTTACGAAATTGTATGGCAATCCGAAAGGATAAAATGCTGAAAATGTTACTGTTTGCACATGTTTTTTATACTTTTACTTACAACAAAAATCATTCCAAGAAAGTTTTTGACATATTTTCACCTATACCAAGGCTTGTAGCTGCTTTTCGATTATTATTTATTGTAAATCAATAAATATATTTTGATTTATAATAATTAAATTTTTATGTTTGCCCTGTAAATAATTAAATAAATATGACGTTTCATTAAATTCAGTTATTTAGTGCAGATAACAAAAGCCATAATGTCCTGGTAGTTTTTTCAGGCAAAAAAATTAAAATCAAAAGAGAAATTATTTTAAGAATTATCAATGAATACGCTTACTTTGACCATCAGGAATTCTGCTATTACCTTAATTGCACTTTGTATAATTACAGCAACGGTACATTTTGTATATGCTTTTATAGATTATAATAACCAGTCGCTCAGTTTCCATGTAAAGAAAACTGCAGAAGTTCAGGTCGAAAATTTTAATGGTTTAAAATTCAAAAATAAACAAATTGGTGAGCTGGAAATTAAACCCACAATAATCCAGGCTATAATACTTGAGGATGGTATGTTCAATGACGGAGGCGCCGCCATGTTTTTTTACCTGATTTCATACCTTATAGTGCTTAAAAAAATTAAAAATAAGGTAATTACTTTAGAAAGTTTAACGGAAAAGAACATCGTCAAAATTGTATGGGTAGCAGCAGGACTCTTCTTTGCACTCTATTTTTTGATCAGAATACTTCTTAATGAATATGTTGATTCCTTAACCATGGGGCAATTTAAGCATGATGATAATTTGCGGGCTTATCTGGGTTTTGCCGTTCTTGGTACTGTCATTTTTAATGCTATTTATGGTCTTATTCGATATACGAAAAAACTTAAACGAGAAAATGATTTAACGATATAGCGATGAATAAAATTTTAAAAGTTTTTAGATATGCAGGTTTTAGCCTCGTTTTTATTGCATTAGTATCTATTATTAGCCATTTATTTTCAGCGTACAGTGATTATAAAGATGGAGCGATATCTTTTAATGTAGTAGAGAAAAATGTGAAGCCGGAAGCCAAGATTATTGGTGGAGCAAAATTTACAAATAAGTATGTGGGTACCTATCAATTTAAACCCACTTTTGTGCAGGCTATCCTTTTGTCAGATAATGCTGTTAGCAATATTGGCGCTGGTATTGTATTTTATTTAATTCTTGGAGTTACGATCTTAATTATTGCATACACCTGGCCAAATTCTATTGAAAAGTTAACTGAAAGTACATTATGGCAATTTGTATGTGCAGGAGGTATTTTGTTCATGGTTTTAAAAGGTGCTGTGGTACTATTAATTGATAAATACGTATTGCAGTTAACCAATAATCAATTTGGTATTCCAAGTTTTCATCAGGAATCCATTAATTTTAGTATGCTCTCATTGATAGCTATACTCACCATCATTTATGAACTGCTTTCTTATTCTAGAAAGCTAAAACAAGAAAATGATTTAACCATATAATATGTGGAAAATATCTAGATTAATTAAAATTTCAGGATTTGTGTTGGTCACATCTGTTCTGATCTCATTTGTCTTTCATTTTATTTTTGCGTTTCGAGATTATAAGCAGGGTAAATTGTTTGTGGCCGTAGAGGACCGTGTTTCAGTCGAAAAAGATTCAGTGATAAACAGCATGAAATTTAAGAACTTCAATTTCGGATGCATTGAGATTAAGCCTACGTTTGAACAGGCTATTATTTTAGAAAATGAAATTTTTAAAGATTCTGGTGCAACTGCTTTTTTTTATTTGCTATCTGGAATATTTCTTTTGGTTATTTCTAATAAAAGCCAAAATTTGTTAGGGGAGATAACTCAGAAAAATATCTATAACTACATTGCTTCGGGTATATTATTGTACATAAGCTGTCAGTTTGCTTTTGCCATCTTTTTAAGGTTTTATGTTAAGGGGATTACTCATAATACATTTACCTATTATGACAGAGGATGTTTCTCAAATTTAACTTTATTGGGCCTTTTGATATTAGGAAATGCAGTTTTTCAACTTTTAATACAAGTAAGTAAACTTCAGGAAGAAAATGATTTGACGATATGAGTAGGTTTCAGCTTAAACATTCCTAATTTTACGGATCTTACAATGCCAATAATAATCAACTTAGATGTAATGCTTGCCCGTCGCAAAATGTCGCTTACCGAATTGAGTGAGCGGGTAGGGATTACGATGTCTAATTTATCGATATTAAAAACCGGTAAGGCGAAGGCGATCCGTTTGGAGACTTTGGAGTCTATCTGTGCAGTTTTAGAGTGCCAGCCGGGCGATATTTTGGAGTTTCGGGGAGAGTAACTTACGAAGTCTAAAAAGGCTGAAGCCTGGAAAGGACTTCTTAAGTTTAGCGATGATTTTTTTTGGCGAAGTACGACGAACCCAAGTTAAATAAACCTGATAGAACGGAAAGCCCGGAGCGAAGCATGAGTGAGGACTTGAAGGGATAGCAGGACTATCGTCTGCCATTAACACTGAACCTTAAATTTCCAGAAAAATTGACCACCTAAGGCATCTTAGTACATTTAGGTCAAATTGCTATTAGATTTAGATCTACCGGGGGTTTCTGGTCATGATAGTTTAAAGAACACTCCATCCTGCGGACACCCCTCTAAAAGAGGGGAATAAAAAAACCTTCCAGTTTTCACTGAAAGGTTTATACGATATGATAATGCTTTAAGCTTATTACGCTTGTTCAGCCAATACTTTAGTTACTAAATCAGCAGCTTCTTTTAAAGCGATTGCTGAATAAACCTGTAAGCCAGACTCATCGATTAATTTTTTAGCTTCTTCAGCATTTGTACCTTGTAAACGGCAGATAATTGGCACAGGGATATTACCGATTTCTTTATAAGCATCGATTACACCTTGAGCAACACGGTCGCAACGAACGATACCGCCGAAAATATTGATCAAAATTGCTTTAACGTTAGGGTCTTTCAAAATAATGTTGAAAGCCGCTTTAACCGTTTGCGCATTTGCAGTTCCACCAACATCTAAAAAGTTAGCAGGCTCACCACCAGCCAGTTTGATGATATCCATGGTAGCCATTGCTAAACCAGCACCGTTAACCATACAACCTACGTTACCATCAAGGTTAACGAAGTTTAGGTTCGAGGCACTTGCTTCAACTTCCATTGGATCTTCTTCCGTAACGTCGCGCATTGCTGCATAATCAGGGTGACGGAATAATGCGTTTTCATCTAAATTCACTTTAGCATCAACAGCAATTACTTTATCATCAGAAGTTTTTAATACCGGGTTAATTTCGAACATTGAAGAATCGGTTGCTTCGTAAGCTTTGTATAAAGCAGTAACGAATTTTACCATTTCTTTGAAAGCGTTACCGCTAACACCTAAGTTGAAAGCAATTTTACGTGCCTGGAAACCTTGTAAACCAACTTTAGGATCAATTTCTTCTTTAAAAATTAAGTGTGGCGTATGCTCTGCAACTTCTTCGATATCCATACCACCTTCGGTGCTGTACATGATGATATTGCGACCTTTTGCACGATCTAACAATACAGAAATGTAGAATTCTTTGGTTTCAGAAGCACCTGGATAATAAACATCCTGAGCCACTAAAATTTTGTTCACTTTTTTACCTTCAGGACCGGTTTGAGGAGTAATCAACTGCATGCCGATAATGTCGGTTGCACGTTGTTTAACTTCATCAAGGTTTTTGGCTAATTTTACACCACCACCTTTACCGCGACCACCAGCGTGGATTTGCGCTTTAATTACAACCCAGTCAGAATTGTAATCTACTTTCAGTTGTTTAGCAGCCTCAACAGCTTGCTCAGGAGTATCGGCAACAATTCCTTCTTGAACGTTAACACCGAAACTTTTTAATATCTGTTTACCCTGGTATTCGTGAATATTCATCTGTTTATATTTTTGTCTTTATCTGTCAGATGGAGCCTATTACTATTGAAATAATTATTTTAATAGTATCGGGTTCATTTGCTACAAAATTTGCCCAAAGCTACAATTTCAAACCCTTTAAACAAATAGCAATTGCCGATTTTTTAAGAAAATGAACGTTTTATGTTAATCGGGAAAAAGCCTGAAGTAAGGACGATGGTTATTTTGTTTGAACATCCTTTATTATATTAAATTTTTAAAATCAAAGCATGGTTTCTAGGTGTTCTACAACACTTTTTTAGCCAAATTTTTAATTTCATCTTTAATTTTTTGGTCAAAAACAGCTTTTAAAACTCCGGTTTTCAAGTTGTAAACAAAATATTCAACTTCATCTTTGTCGTTAAATTCTTTATCACCATTCGAATCTTTGATTAGATCCATTAATATTAAATCATGTTTGTCATCTATTTTCCAGCTGCTCAGGTCATAATTGTTTGGAGATATTCTGGTAAAAGACTTTCCCTGCAGGTTAGAGAGATAAAGTTTTTTTGGATCTTTAGGTGTTAATTTTTTATCTCCATCATTATCCGAATCGGTAATGTCATAATAGATAAATTGGTCGGATAACGTTGTTTGTCGATTGTTGGGATTTTCTGAATGGCCAATGCTGAAAGAATTAATAATCATTTTTGCGTTTGTTAGCAATTCACTTTTACCTGAAATAATGTTGTAAAAGATGAGGTTCCAATGATTTGTACTCACTTCCCTTTTATAGCTTTCATTGTCATCATTATCATTTAATTTTAGTGGGTATAGAAGGATATCTGTTTTATGGATAATGATTGGAGAGCCATATTGGACTTTCGGCTGACTCTTTATTTGTGTGTTAGTGGTTACATCTGTAGAGATAGTTTTACTGTCTTCGGTACAGGCTGAAGCAAGTATGATTAGACCTAATAATGTTGTTGTGATTACTTTTTTCATTGTCGTTAATTTTGGTGAGTGTAATTTAAACAAAAATAAAGTTGTTGTGAATTTTGCCTCCCAAGGCACATAACATAGCAGAATGATAAAACGATAGTTACATCACAATCTTAGTTTCCTGCAAACGGCGTTCCGAAGATACCAACCGCCAATTCTGCCCAGATGAGGAATAACGCGATCAAAATGACAATGAGAACTATTGTTCTTAACTTGCCGGTTTTTAAGTTTCTGATCACCAGTTCTATAGCCAAACACGTGCTGAGCAATAAAATTCCTGCGGTTACAAAATCGGATAGCGTCCAATTCACTTCATTTGTAAATTGCATAGCAACTAGTGGAATGGCCAATATGCATGCCGTTACGCTTAAAAAGATGATCATTCTTAGTTTGCCTGAGCTAAGTGTTTCTTGATTTTTCATGATTTTTATAATTGTAATATCTGATTTAAATCGTTAATAATTAAACCTTTGCTTCCCGGTGCGAAATTGCACCGGGAAAACTAAATCCAACAAAAGTTCAGCAAAGGCGAGAGGTTAATTACAATAGATTTTGATTTAATCCTTTAAATGAAAGTGTCAGTTGCTCTTCTTTTTTATAAAGGACAGATTTACCCGCAACCTTACCTAATTTATATTTCATCTTGTTGAAATAGCGATAAAAGTTAAGCTTACCTGCTTTAAATAATGTTTTATGTGCCAGCCAAACCACTAAACTTGTACAGAGGAAGAAGCAAGAATAGGCATGGTAAGCAATCCACTTTGAAACGGCATTTTTTTGGCTGAAAATAATGTAGAGGCGTTCTCTTTGAAAAGTAATGTGAGCCGCCTCATCAATCAGGATATCGGTACAGATCTGTTTGAGCAATGTGCAGTTTGAGGCATCTTTAAGTGCCTGGTAAAATATTTGTGCGGCGCTTTCTACGGTAATTACAGCGATTGTCCAAAGCTCCATGTTGGTGTTGAAATACCTTATTTTCCTGAATAAGGTATCGCCCCAATCTTTCGTAATTCTCTGTTCTCCAATTAAATCGAGGTATTTACCTAAGTTGTTGCCATGTTTTTGCTCTTCTTTAATGAAAAGTTTAACAGCCTCCAGGTATTCTTCATCATTTATAGTTTTCGCATATTTTTTGAAGCGTTGATCAAATGTTTGCCTTCTGACGTTTCACCAAGCTGCCAGGCCTGCAGCGACTTTAGAATATTTTGTTTTTCTGAATCCAAAATTTCCGGTTTTAGTGTCCAATCTATCCTATTAATTTTGGTGTTATTTGAGAAATGATTCGTCCAATATGCTGAGATATGTATTTTCATGATATTGCTGATTAATTTTTATTCTTCGTCGGTTGTAGGCTGAAAATTTGGTGAATAGTACGGTTCAAAACGAACCACGATAATGCCATTAATGCCGAAGCCATGGCCATTATTTTATATCTTCTATCCATTTTGTTTTTATTTGTTCAAACCAAAATATTCTGCCGTATTCCAGTCCTGTAAATTCCAGGATAACCAGCTCGATTTTTCGTAACGCGCTTTAAAGTAACCAATCCTTTGGTCTAATTTTCTCATCAGTACTTCTTCTGGTTGACCTGCTTTGGCAACTTCCGAATCGTTATTAGTTGAAGGATGGATTTTTGAACGGTTTTTATCCAAAAATGGAAGTGTTTTTTCTGATAAGGAGGTTAAATAGTAAGGGTCGATAGAAACGACATCAACATGGTTTAGGTTATACTTCACAATTAAAACATCCCAGTTAATAAAGGTAAAAGTCAACAACAGCGCAAACCAGATATTTCCATTTACCTTGAAAAGATAGAATATGGTTTTCTGTTTGGCTACTTTAAAATAAACCGTTGCCAGGCCAATGATACAAAGGGTGGCAAATACCAATACCCCTATCCGTTTATGCGTTAAGCCATGAAATTCGATATAATAGCCATCACGGATAAATACTGATATGATCAGGATAAAATTCTGAACCATCCAGGTATAGGCTAATAACCTTAATGTTCTGCTTTTGTGGTAAAAGTTTAAGTTCCCCCTAAAATAATAGAGAATTATTGCCATGGCCATTACAATGCTGAAGATTAATGAATTTGTGCCCTGGTGTAATTCTCCCGAAAAATTGCCTGAAGGTTCATAGCCAAACCAAAGTGTAGTAATATCAATAGCATTTAACATTAGCAACAACAGGTTAAGTGCGGCGAAAGAAATAATGCCTACGATGTATTCCGTTTTTAGTGCCATTTTTCGCGTTAACAGGTTGCCGGTAAACGTTTGTACAATATTGTACCATATTGTTTTCTGAGCTAAGCTTCTTCTGATCCGTACCAATTGCTCTTTACATTTCAGTTCAGCTTTTTCGAGGCTTTTATTAAAAAATGCCAGCAATAAACCACTGGTTAAAATCAGGCCAAAAATGAAGTGCATAATGCGTCCGATACTTAAATCCTTGAAAAAGAAATGAAGCATATTTTCGAAGAAATTACCAATGCTGGTGAGCAGCGCCTCTGCATAATGAGCAAAAACATTGCTGGCTGCGGCATATAAGCAGGCAAAAATGGTTACAATGATTACCGGGATAAAAATGTATTTGATTAAGGTGAAAACAGGCTTCAGTTTAAAATTACCGATGCTGATTTTACTTAAATTTTGAATTGCATTGAAAGGAACGGTTACCATCTGTAAAATTGCTGCAAGAAAAGCAGTGAAAATTGTTCTGATCTGTTGATTATGACTAAAACCAATAAACAGTAAAAGACTGATGTAATAAGTTGCTACTGATAAATCGGAGTTGTTGATTACCACCAGCACTGCGGCCAGTAAATGTGCTAAGCCATAAATTTTAAATTTGGTGCTTTTTACTACGTCTGGGTTGATAAAAGTAATAATCAAAAGATAGATGCTATAGATGAGTAAATTAACAGCTAAGCGTTCTTTCCAAAAGAGAAAAGTAAATAACAGGCCGCCTAGTAGGACAGATAGCAGCAAGAGGTTGGATTTATTTTTCATTTTACAATGTGATTGTGGTTATAATTAAAAAGTACATAATGGCAATAGGAATATTAATAAGTTGAAGTAATATGGTCGATATGGAGGATGTCCTGTTTGATGTGTAGAGGAAACATGAAATAATCAGGGCAAGCATTACAAATAGATTAATCAAAATGGCAATAGAAATGTATATCATGCCAAAAGAAATCAGAAATTGGGTCCTGAAAATACAAAAGCTAATAAATAGGGCAGTTCCCCCAATAAAAGAAACCAGTGTGGTTTTCTTTCCAATTTTAATAATTAAAAATTCTAGTGATTTCATTCTTTAAAAGTGCTTTGTATTTCAAAGTGTATGGTCAAAAAAAATAGTTATAGCTTTTTAATCATTTTTTCAAGTGCATCTAAATGTGCCTTAAAAGCTTGTTTGCCCAATGCGGTAATGGAGTAGGTGGTGCTGGTTTTGCGGCCAATAAAACCTTTGTGTACTTTAATAAAATCAGCCTGTTCCAAAGTATTCAGGTGGGAGGCCAGGTTACCATCAGTCAGCTCAAGCATTTGTTTCAGGTCGTTAAAACCAATTTCGTTGTTTACCACCAGGACAGACATCACGCCTAACCTGATCCGGCTATCGAATATTTTATTTAAATCTGCTATCGGGTTTTTCATCCTTACTGACCTCTCTCATATTTAAAATACATTAAAAGACCATAAACAATGTGTAGTATCCCAAAGCCAAAAGCCCAAAAAATTAACCCGTAACCCACGTAAAACATACATATCAATCCAAGTATTACCTCGCAAAGTCCCAGGTAGCGAATGTCGCTATAAGTATATTTACTGGCATTAATAAGTGCTAAACCATAAAAAATTAAACAACTCGGGGCAATAATGGTATAGGTGTTAGGATGGTTAATCAATAAAGCAATAATGAATAAACCTCCTGCAACCAATGGAATAAATAAGTTAATTAAAAGTGATTTAGAGGTCTTGTCCCAGATGGGAAGATTGTTTTTCTGACTTTTCCTGTAGGTAAATAGAAGGCCGCCGGCTAAGGCAATCACTAAAACAAAGATGCCCAGTTTTATCAGGTTAAACTCCAGGTCCATTTCTCCATCTATACCATAGCCATAACCCCGTTTATTAATGAATTTGTTAATTTCATCGTTTTGCAAAATAAGCCCCGATTAAAGCAATCACGCCTGCAAAAACACCAGATAATCCGCTCAAAGAAATAAATCTTGATGACCTGTCCATCATCTGTCTGATATCTTTTAGGGTATTCAATTGTTCTTCCGGACTATTCATTTTAAAAGTGCTTTGTTTTTCAAAGTTAAATAAGAAAATGATAATTGCAAATCTTTTTTATTTTTTATTGGTTAATGTGAGGTTGGTAGTTGGTTAATGGCCAAAAAGTTCATGGTTAATAGTCTGAATATTTAAGCGATACATTCGTTTGTAATTATATGATAATCAATGTTCTATAAATGGTGGGTATTGACGGTTTAAGCTAATCAACTATTAGGTGATTATTTATGAATCAAGAAACAACAAAACTATTGCACCATTAATCATGAACTAATAAACCATCAACTATGAACCAATAACCATTGGCCAATGAACTATTGAACTAACAAACCATTTTACTAAATTTGAACCATGCTAAAAGCCACTGGAATAAGAAAATCGTACGGAAATCTACAAATTTTAAAAGGGGTAAATTTTGAAGTACAAAAAGGGGAGATTGTAAGTATTATTGGACCATCTGGTGCAGGTAAAAGTACTTTATTACATATTTTAGGAACATTAGATAAACCTGATGAAGGATTTGTAGAATTAAAAGGTACAGTTATAAATAAATTGAATGGCGATTTGTTGAGTATTTTCCGAAATCAGAACATCGGTTTTGTATTTCAGTTTCATCATTTGTTGCCAGAATTTAGTGCCATTGAAAATATCTGCATTCCTGCATTTATTGCCAAAACCAATAAAAAACAGGCTGAAAATAGGGCGCTTGAGCTACTAGATCTGTTTGGGCTTAAAGATAGGGGGCAGCATAAGCCCAATCAGCTGTCTGGGGGTGAACAACAAAGGGTGGCCATTGCCAGAGCACTGATCAATAATCCTTCGATTATATTGGCAGATGAGCCTTCAGGGAATTTGGACTCCGAAAATGCAGCAGGATTACACCAGCTGTTTGTGACTTTGCGCGATAATTTCCAGCAAACATTTGTAATTGTTACGCACAACGAACACCTTGCAAAAACCAGCGACCGTGTAGTGAGCATGAAAGACGGTTTAATTGTCTAAGGTTATGATCATTCTCTAATTCACTCACTTAATCACTCATTAATTACTAATTTACTCATTCAATCATTATACCTTGAAAATACTGATAACAGGAGGGAACAATGCCAAAGCTTTGAAGCTGATGAAAGCATTCCCCAGCCATTTTGTGCTGTTGGCCGATTATGGTGATGTGCCGGCGATAGTTACTGAAAACTATGCCTTTTCATCGCTGGGGCTGCTCAATAAAGATAGTATTGCTCATATGCTATTAAATTTTTGCATCACAGAAGCCATAGATTGTATCATTCCTCTGCACGAGTATGAAGTTGTGCCTCTGGCTAAATCTGCAGTGCTTTTTGGTGAGTATGGAATCCAGGTGCTTTTGCCCGATGCTGATGTAATTGCTGACTATTTGACTACAGAAAAGGTTACTCGTCAAAATTTTGCCGTGTTTGTTCATGGCGAACGGATTTTTTCAACCGAAGAGCATTTTGTTCCTAAAAATGGATCTTCAAACCTGAATGGCGTTTTTAGCTATAACCATACTAATGACCTAAAACTTTTTACAATTTAATATGGATGTATATCAATATGTTACAGACAAACAAGCTGTCATTTTTGAGTTAGATAATGTACTTTTTCCTGAAAAAGACTATTTATTACAGGTTTATTACCTTTTTGCACAGTTTATAGAATATACGGAACAAAAAAATGCGCAGCCCATCATCAATTTTATGCAGGCTGAATATGAAAATAACGGAACGGATGTGCTTTTCGAAAAAACAGCTAAACAATTTGGGATTGATGAAAAATATAAATACAATTTCGATCTCCTGCATTTAAATGCCCGTTTGCCACTTAAGTTGCTGCTCTTTAAAAATATGCTTGAGTTTATGCAGGAGTTGGTTGTAAACCGTAAACAGATCTTTATTGTAACGGCTGGTAATCCGGAACAACAACTTAATAAAATTAAGCAAACAGAGTGGAATGGGCTGGAGCAATATCTTACCGTATATTTTGTTAATGAACTTGGTCAATCTAAAGCAGAAATTTTTCAGAACATACTAAACAGCAATAATTTATCGCCTAACCAAGCGTTAGTTGTTGGTGCAAATAAATTTGATGAGCAACAATCTAAACTAATTAATTTGCCGTATATTGTGTCACTAGAAATTTACAAGTAAATATGCTTAGAAAATTTATTTCGCAAAATGCATTTTTATATGCTTTGCTTATTGTGGTTGGATTTACCGTGTCGTGTAAAAAATCGAATAATAATCCTGACGCCAATACAGATGTTGAATCCAACCTGTTGCAAACACCAACCAGCGATCGGACACTACTCACTAAAGACTCTATCTTTCTTTACGCCAAGCAAACCTATTATTGGAATAAGAGTTTGCCTACTTACGATAAATTCAATCCAAGAGCTTTTTCATCCAACGAGAAATTGTTGTATGCAATGACTCAGATTGCAATTAATCCGCAAACAAACAAACCATACGAATATGTAGAGCGTTCAACCTCTCCTAAATATTCTTTTATAGATGATGGCTCTGTTGCTGGTCAGTTGGGGGGCGTGAATGGTGATTTTGGATTTTCGGTGTTTTTTGCAGGAGATAACGATTTGAGGATTAAATATGTGTATGCTGCATCACCTGCTGCCGGTCAGGGACTAAAAAGAGGGTATCAGATTATAAAAATTAATGGTAATTCAACCATAAATACTAGTGATGCCAGTATTAATTATGTAGTGAATGCGATTTTTGGATCTAACACTACTGTTGCCTTAACTGTTTTAAAACCTGATCAGACCACTCAGGATGTAACGGTAACTAAGGCTGAATATAATGTTAACCCAATATTATTTAGTAAGACATATACTATTGGCGCTAAAAAAGTGGGGTATATTGTTTTTAACACCTTTACAACAAATTCTGCAACCTTGTTAGATAAGGCTTTCAGTCAATTCACTACGGATGGTATTACCGAGCTGATTGTAGATTTAAGGTATAATGGTGGTGGATCGGTACAAACATCAGAGGCCTTTGCCAACCTGATTGCACCTTCTACACAAAATGGTAAAGTAATGTATACTACTTACTGGACACAAACTATGCAGGATGATCAAGCCACAATTCTTCAGAACCAAAAGTTTTATGCTAAAGGTAATGATGGGGTAACACGGATGTATTCTTATTTTGATTATTCTTATAAACCTACAGTTGCAGCCGGAAACCAGGAGGTTTTTGCTAAACGTGGTTCGCTTAATGGCTTAACAAGAGTTTACTTTATTGTAACAGGTGGAACAGCATCTGCCAGTGAGTTGTTGATTAACAATTTGAAACCTGTAATCGATGTTAAATTGATCGGCAAGAAAACTTATGGCAAACCAGTTGGTTTTTTCTCCATCCGCATAGATAAAAACGACTTGTATATTCCACAGTTTGAAACCAAAAATCAATTAAATCAAGGTGGTTACTTTGATGGAATGGCTGTTGATAAAGATATTTTTGATGATGTAACCAAAGATTTTGGAGATCCTACAGAAAAACTATTGGCACAGGCTTTATATTATTCTGCCAATGGAAATTTCTCTGCTTTACTGAAAGACAATACCATTAGCAGTACATCACCACTATCTAAAACCCGTGTTGAAGATTTGTCTGGCAAAATGGACCATGATTTTAAAGGAATGGTTGAAACCAGAAAGCTGAAGTTTAAATAATTTTCTGAAAGGGCCAGTTTTGTATCTCAAATCTGGCCCTTTTTATATTGTTACTGCAATATTTGAGTAAATAAGTATTGCTTTTTTTATAAAAAATTGATAAGCTTGTTTAACATTAATCGTTAAAGAGACTCATGCCAATAGAAATTGTAGAAAAGGAACATATTAGTTATTTAAATATCATCAATGCTAAGGAAGATCACTCCCATGAACTGCAAACCAAACTTGATGAAGCGCAAAGGTTAGGTAATGAATTTAAATCAAAAGCCGTCATTACTTTTAATACAACCATCGGTCCGAAACGTGTTGATACAACAGTTTGGGCAGTAACAGAGAAATATATACAGCTAAAAAACAATATTCATATTCCGTTAAAAAGTTTAATAGACATTGATTTTTAAGCTTGCTTTAAGGAAATAAATCATCCCGAATTTATTTAACCTTATCAGATTATGAGCACGCTACATAAAATTGCCTTAACTTTTATTAAATCTATCGGTCCGGTAACGGCCAAAAACCTTCTTGCCTATTGCGGAAGTGCTGAGCAAATATTTTCGGCAAATAAAAAACAGCTCTTGCAGATTCCGGGCATTGGAGAAAAAACAATTGAAGCCATTCGTGGTACCGATGCCTTGATCAGGGCCAGGCAAGAATTGGATTTTATTGAAAAACATGGGATAGAAGTATTGTTTTTTTCAGACGAGAGATATCCTAAAAGGTTAAAGAATTGTATCGATTCGCCCATCCTGCTTTATGCAAAAGGGACAGTTGATTTTAACCAGCAGCGTATCATCAGCGTTGTTGGAACCCGTAATGCAACAGTTTACGGGAAAAATCTCTGTAAAGAGTTGTGTGAAGTTTTGGCGCCATATCATGTTTTAATCGTTAGTGGCCTGGCTTACGGCATTGATGTAACCACCCATAAAGAATGCCTGGCAAATCATATTCCTACTGTTGGGGTACTTGGTCATGGTTTAGACCGGATGTATCCAAAAATTCATAAAACAGTTGCTCAGAAAATGGTTCTGAATGGAGGCCTGCTCACCGAGTTCCCAATCCTGACCAATCCCGACCGGCCTAATTTTCCACAAAGAAACCGGATTATTGCCGGCATTGCAGATGTTACCGTGGTTGTTGAAGCGTCAATAAAAGGCGGGGCCTTAATTACCGCAGAAATCGCAAATTCCTACAATAAGGATGTATATGCTTTTCCAGGTAGAACAAATGACGTTTTTCAGAAGGATGTAATTTCCTGATTAAGACCAATAGAGCTGGATTAATCACCAATGCTAATGACTTGATTTATTACCTGGGTTGGGATGATGAGGTAAAGGTGAAGCATAATGTTCAACAAACCACCTTACAGCTGAGCCTTACGCCTAATGAGGAGCGGGTTATTAGCGCATTAAAAAATGGCCAGCTTTCTATAGATGAACTTTGCACGCAATTGAATATTCAGCAAAGTAAACTGGCAATTGTAATCCTTACCTTAGAGATGCAGGGTGTTATTGTTTCATTACCAGGAAAAATTTACAAGTTGGTGTAATGAGGACTAGATATTAGATTTCTACATTCTGTTTCACTACAGTCGAAATGAACCTACTTTCACATTGCGTTTTGCCTAATAATCAATCTATAATACCTATCATAATTATAGATTATGGAATTAAATTCTTTTAAATTTTAATTTTCGAAATTTTGTTTCAAATAAAATATAGTTTATAAAATACTTAATGCCTTTGCTTAATTTTGTAATATGTGGTACAATAATATTTTAGAAACCATTGGCAATACGCCGCTGGTAAAATTGAATACGATAACAAAAGGTGTTCCGGGGACAATCCTTGCCAAAATAGAGACGACTAATCCAGGCAACTCGATTAAAGACCGTATGGCGGTTAAAATGATTGAGGATGCCGAGAAAAGCGGGAAACTAAAACCAGGCGGAACAATTATTGAAGGAACATCCGGAAATACAGGTATGGGCCTGGCTATGGCCGCTATTATTAAAGGTTATAAATGTATTTTTACCACAACTGATAAACAATCAAAAGAAAAGGTTGATGCTTTACGTGCTTTTGGTGCCGAGGTAATCGTTTGTCCCACAAACGTTGAACCGGAAGATCCCCGTTCATATTATTCTGTTTCTTCTCGTTTAGAACGCGAGGTTCCAAATTCATGGAAACCCAATCAGTATGATAATTTAGCCAATTCACAGGCGCATTATGAGCAAACTGGTCCTGAGATATGGGCACAAACAGAAGGTAAAATTACACACTTAGTAGTTGGTGTAGGTACAGGTGGAACCATTTCCGGAACGGGGAAATATCTGAAAGAAAAGAACCCGGATATTAAAATCTGGGGAATTGATACGTATGGCTCTGTTTTCAAAAAATATAAGGGAGACCGGCATTTTTGATAAGGATGAGATTTATCCTTACATCACAGAGGGTATCGGTGAAGATTTTCTTCCGGCAAACGTAAATTTTGATGTGATCGATTTATTCGAAAAGGTTACCGATAAAGATGCGGCTTTAATGACGCGCGATATCGCGCGTAAAGAGGGGATTTTCGTGGGTAACTCTGCCGGCGCTGCTATTGGTGGATTAATTCAGTTAAAAGATAAACTGAAGCCGGAAGATGTGGTTGTCGTTATTTTTCACGACCACGGCAGCCGTTACATGGGTAAAATGTACAATGAAGATTGGTTACGCGAACGCGGATTTTTACAGGACGAAAAATTAACTGCTAAATCTATTCTGGCTAAAAAAGAAAATACAGAGATTGTAACACTTGATGCTCAGAAATCAGTACTCGAGGCTATTAATACCATTAAATCGATGAATATTTCTCAAATTCCGGTAACTCAGCAAGGAATGATTGTGGGTAAAATTGCCGAAAGTGATATTTTATCTGCCTTGCTTGAAAATCCAGGCTTAAAATCAGCTCCGATTTCAGAAATCATGACGGCTACTTTCCCGTTTGTGGATTTGAATACGTCGATTGATAAAATTTCTTCGTTGATTAATAAAGAAAACTCAGCAGTTTTAGTGGAAGATGAATCTGGAAAGATCGAGATTATCACTCAGTACGATATTATTAATGCGATTTCAGGGTAAGGGTGTAAATATGAAATGAAGTAAATAGATCGTCATTTCGAGCGTAGTAGAGAAATCTATTCGCGAAATATAGTTTTAAAGATTTCTCCATTTCGCTGCGCTTCAGTCGAGATGACGAAAAACCATAAAAAAACGTCCGGTAATTACTCCCGGACGTTTTTCTTTATGTTATTTTCGCTTTGGGTTTTACCTTAAACCCTCCACCTTCAAACCTTCTACCTTAGTGATCAGGCGCATCAGCATTTACACGCTTAATCTGTGCACCTAAGGCACGTAAACGGGTGTCGATATCCTGATAACCACGCTCAATCTGTTCGATGTTATAAATGGTTGATTTACCTTCAGCAGATAAAGCTGCAATTAATAATGAAACTCCGGCCCTGATGTCAGGAGAAGTCATGCTAATGCCGCGAAGTTTATATTTCTTATCAATACCATTAACGGTCGCACGATGCGGATCGCAAAGGATAATTTGTGCGCCCATATCAATCAGTTTATCCACGAAGAATAAGCGGCTCTCGAACATTTTCTGGTGAATGAGTACGTTTCCTTTTGCCTGTGTAGCCACAACCAGAACAATGCTCAATAAATCAGGTGTAAAACCTGGCCATGGCGAATCGGCAATGGTTAAAATCGAACCGTCAATAAAGGTGTCGATTTCATAGTGTTTTTGCGATGGTACATAAATATCGTCGCCACGACGCTCTAGCTTGATACCTAGTTTTTTGAAAACCTCCGGTATTACGCCAAGCTCATCGTAACAAACATCTTTAATGGTAATTTCCGATTCTGTCATCGCGGCCATACCGATGAAAGAGCCAATTTCGATCATATCAGGCAGCATTCTGTGTTCTGTTCCACCCAATACTTTAACGCCTTCAATGGTAAGCAGGTTAGATCCAATGCCTGAAATTTTGGCACCCATGCGGTTAAGCATCTTACAAAGTTGTTGTAAATATGGTTCGCAGGCTGCATTGTAAATGGTAGTGGTACCTTTAGCCAAAACAGCGGCCATTACAATATTTGCTGTTCCGGTTACGGATGCTTCATCTAATAGAATATAAGCACCTTGTAAATTGGTGGCATCAACGTTAAAGAAAGCCTTTTTGCTATCGTAAACGAATTTTGCACCCAGTTTTTCGAAACCGATAAAGTGGGTATCCAATCTTCTGCGACCGATTTTATCGCCACCGGGTTTAGGAATTGCAGCTTTACCAAAACGGGCCAACAATGGTCCTACAATCATAATCGAACCACGTAAACCACCGCCTTTAGCTTTAAAAGTATCAGATTCGAAGAAATTTAAATCGATGTTTTTGGCTTCGAAGGTATAGGTGTCTTTATTAATGCGTTCAACAATAACGCCCAAATCGCCCAATAACTCAATCAGTTTATTTACATCTTTGATATCAGGGATATTGCTGATGGTTACTTTTTGTTCGGTCAGCAATACTGCAGATAAAATCTGTAAAGCTTCGTTTTTGGCGCCTTGAGGAGTGATTTCGCCTTTTAATTTAATTCCGCCTGTTATCTCAAATGCGTTCATATATCTTGTCGTAATTAGTATCAAGTATTAAGTATCAAGTATTAAGATTGGGTAGACATTTAACCTTCCTCCTTTTTACCTTCTGCCTTTTACCTTTCCTTTAATATTTAGGTTTATTGTTATTGTTGCGTTGACGGTTGTTATTGTTGTTGTTATTGTTCTGACGGTTTTTACCGTTGTTGTTATTATTGCTTCTGCCCCGGTTATTGTTATTGCTTTGGCGAGGGTTTTGCGCTCTAAATTCTACCTTGGCCAGGTTAACACCTTCATCAAGTGATAACAATCCGCCAGAAAGGTATTTCAGATCTTTAATAATGGTATCATCGCTCACGTTATCTTTATTCCAGGTTACATAAGCCATTTTCATGAAATTTGCGATGCTCTGCACCATTGCCTTCTTAATTTCAGCATTTTCTTCACGCATGGCTTTTTCGATCAGATTTTCAACGGTTTTACCATAGTGTTTGTAGGTAATTCTTTGTTGAGGATAGGCCAGGGGCGCTGGTTTAATGTAAGCATTTTCGATTAATGGCTTTGGATACGGGCTATCTACATCAATCTGGTAGCCAGAAATAATGTGCAGGTGATCCCAAAGTTTATGCTTAAAATCGGCAACATCACGTAAATGTGGTTGCAAAAAACCCATCAGGTCAATTACCGCCTGGGCATATTTATTACGTTCTTCAATGGTGGGTAATTCGCAAATATACTTCACCATATTTTGTACGTTACGGCCATATTCCGATAAAATTAAATGGCTACGCGTAGTATTATAGTCAAAACTCATGTTCAGATAAATTAATGGGTAAATTTTCTGGCGATACGAATTATGAAATAACCAGAGGAGTTTAGGTTATGAATTCACCGAAATGTCTATTGCCAGATTTTCGTTTTATATAGTCAAAGTTAATAAAATTATTTGATTTGTGATATGCTTATCTAAGTTGTGATAATTTAAGTGGGGTGATCATCTATCGTCCTCGTTTGTAACGAGGCTGCAAGAGAATAGCGATTCTATCGCTTCTATGCACTTAATTTGCATTACAAATGCGTCTCTCACTAATCCTCTTTGCAACGAGGACTATTTAACGATTATTTAATTTGTAGTATGCTTATCTAAATTCTGATAATTTAAGTGCGGCGATTTTTTTTGGAAATGTTCGTTCAGTAGTTCTTGGCTTCTTCAGTCCCGCTGTCCCTGCTGCCGAAGAAAAATCGGCATTCGTTCCCATCGGGTTTATTTAACTGTGGATTGTGCCTGTCGCGAAAAACCTTTTCTAGCGCCAATGAGCTAAAGTCATTTTAAGTATTTATGCATTTGGCTAAAGCTACTGAGTTAATGCAAACTCCCAATAATTTCCGTGTAAATCCGTGTTTCCGGGGCAATTAATTAACTGACTACTTGCCTTAATACTCTTAACTCCTTAATGGTAAATAAATCTAAACTTCATCACTATTCTTTGGGTAATCAAAAAAGACCAATTCACCAGTCCCTTTGCTCACCATCTGCCACGAATCAAAAGGAAAAGAAATTAATACCATGCCTGCAGTTGGAATGTTGTAAATGTCGGCGTCGCATAACTCGTTCGCAAAATCGGTAAAACCAGGGTTATGACCAAACATTACTACACTTGCAGCATCATCATCCAAGCCATTAAGCACTTTAAGCAAAGCTGAAGTATTGGCCTCATAAATAGATTCTTCAAATTGAATATGGTCTATATTGTAGGCTTCTGCAAAATATTTGGCGGTAGATTTGGCTCTTTTAGCCGGACTGCTCACGATCTGATCGATTTTAAAACCGCGGTTAATCAATCTTTCAGCCATTTCTGGCGCGTTTTCCTTGCCGCGTTTATTTAACGGCCGATCGAAATCTTTTAAATCTAAATTTCCCCAATCCGATTTGCCATGGCGGACCAGAAGTAGTTGCTTAGCCATTTAGTTTCTCTTTAATTTTATCTGCAATTGTTTCAGGCTTAATTAAGTCTATACAATTTTCAACACCGCAAAGGCAGGGTTTGTTTCCATAAATAGAATTTGGCCTCGAAGGATGGTCGATCTGAATACAATCACTTTCTGATTGCCCATAACCTAAAAAGCCGGCGTAAGGATGTGTTGGCCCCCAAACTGATACCACAGGTACACCAACAAGTGATGCGATATGCATGCCTGAAGAATCCATGCTTAACATGATATCCAAATTCGAGATGATGGCAAGTTCTTCCATTAAGTTAAAATTGCCGATTAAATTATGGGTATTCACATATTTTTTCGCCCAATCTTCTGCGATATCCTGTTCTGCTTTTCCACCTCCAAAAATGAAAATTTCGTGTCCTACTTTATTTAAGGATGAAATTACCTCTTCCATTTTTTCTAAAGCATATACTTTATAAACATGCTGAGCAAAAGGAGAGATGCCTATTTTTTTTGTGGCTTTATTAGCAAATAAATTTTGTGCATTTGCTGGAATTTCCTGCTGAGATTTATTTATTTTATGACTTAGCTTAACATTAAAGCCCAATTCGCGGAAAACATCAGCATAGCGCTCTACAGTTTTTCTGAGCGGTTTAAAAATCTTATTGTTAGTACGGGTTAATGCCTTTTTCTCAGCCCTTCCTTTATTAATCCGTTTAATTTTTGTTCCGGTTAAACGAAAAAAGGTAGAAATCGCCCTGCTCCTTAAATTATCATGTAAATCAGCTATAGCATCTGGTTTGTAGCTGCGGAGTTCCTGATAAAGTTTATATAGTCCATCTATCCCTTTATGAATGGTTTTTGGTTGGATAGGATGGAAGATGAGATGGGGGATATGATCGAAAAATGGTTTAAAAGCAGGCCGGCTTACCATAATGAGCTCGGCTGCCGGGTTCTGCTCCGAAAATTCTTGTAAAACAGAGGCTACCATGGCCACATCACCCATGGCCGAAAAACGTAAAACGATGATTTTTTGAGTATATGTCATGTTTTTTACCACAAAGACACAAAAGCACCAAGTTTTTCTTTGTGTTCTTCTTGTCTTTAAGCGTGATTATTCTTTACTTTTCGCTTTAGTCTTTAACCTTTCTTATACAAAACCGGGTTTAAACTCGGGTCGTTATACATTTTCATCTGTTTGTACACTTTCATGTATTTCTTACCAGCTTCAATGTCAGCCAGTAATTCATCAATGCTGGTTGAAAGATCATCGCGCTGCGATAACAATACATTGAGTTTAGTTTGGCACTGTTCACGGTGTTCAGGTGAGGCGGTTTCTCGTTCGGCCTCTTCACGCATGTGGTAAATTTTCAAAGCCAGGATAGAAAGCCTGTCTATTGCCCATGCCGGACTTTCTGTATTGATTTTTGCCTCTGGCAAAGCAGCAATTCCCTGATAAAGATTTAAGAAATAGCCATCAATAAACTCTACCATATCGGTACGCACCTGGTTTTGTGCATCGATACGTCTTTTCCAGCTCAAACCTTCAACAGGATCAATCTGTGGATTGCGCACCACATCTTCCATGTGCCACTGGGCAGTATCAATCCAGTTTTTCAGATAAAAAAGATGCTCTAAACTTTCTGCATCGTAAGGGTTTTCAACCGGATGGTCAATATCATCAAACTCGTGGTAGTCTGTAATGACCTGATTAAATATGCGGTTGGCGATTTCACTTATCATGGGGACAAAGTTATGTTTTTTTACCACAGATTGTCATAGATGAATACAGATTTAAGCTTATCTGTGTTCATCCTTTTCATCTGTGGTTAATTTGGCTTTTTACTATTAAAGTACGCCGTTATCTCTTCTAAAGAAAAAGCATTTAAACATTTATTGGCACTTAAGCCACCTTTGCGGGCCACTAAAATACCGTAATGCATGTCGTGGAAACCTTCGGTACGGTGTGCATCTGGGTTTACAGATAATAGAACACCTTTCTCTAAAGCATAGCGGTGCCAGCGCCAATCCAAATCCAAACGTAAAGGGTTGGCATTGATTTCAATTACCACTTTGTTGGCGGAGCAGGCATCAATAATCTTTTTATAATCTATCGGGTATCCGGCTCTGCTTAACAATAAACGACCAGTTGGATGTCCTAAAATGGTGGTATATGGGTTTTCAATAGCTTTTAGCAAACGTGCAGTTGCCTTGGCTTCGTCCATACGTAAATTGCTGTGCACAGAAGCGACTACAAAATCGAATGTTTTTAGAATATCATCTGAATAATCTAATGAGCCATCGCTTAAAATATCGCTCTCAATACCTTTGAAGATTTTAAAGGGAGCGAGTTTTTTATTGAGCTCGTCTATTTCCTGGTGCTGGCCAAAAACGCGTTGTTCGTTTAATCCTTTTGCATAAACTGCGGTTTTAGAGTGGTCGCAGATTCCTAAATATTGAAGATTTAAGTTCTCTTTGCAATATACGGCCATCTGCTCTAAAGTGTGTACACCATCGCTCCAGGTCGAATGATTGTGCAAGCTGCCTTTTAAATCTTCGTATTGAATCAGCGTTGGGAGTTTGTTTGTTTTGGCCAGTTCAATTTCATCAAAATCTTCGCGTAGTTCAGGTTCGATAAAAGCTAATCCCGCCTTGCTGTAAGTTTCTTCTTCATTTGCGAAAGGTCCATCGCCAGCTAAAGCCAACACTTTTTCAACATGTTCGGTATTTCCGGTTAATATAAACCACTGTAAATAAAAAGCTGATTTTTCAACAACGTGTAGTTTTATCCTAAAACCTGCCTCAGTAGTGCAGATAAACAAGTTTTCAGCTTCGATAAGCGAAAGCGGGTCGAAAGCAGGTAAGCTTTGTTTAATGTTTTCGATATTTTCTGTACCGATTACGATTTCCAGCTCATCAATAATTTCGCATGCCCTGCGGTACTGACCAGCGAAGCCCAAAAGTGCATTGTCATCAATATTGGCAGTCCAAACAGAAAGTTGCGTAAACAAAGTTTTGGCAAAACCTTCTACCTGTGCATATAAAAACCTGCCATTTGCAGCCAGTTTAAACTCAATGGCATTTTTAATTTCTTCCTGCGTTTTTAAACCGAAACCCTTGGCTTCAATCAGGCGGTTTTCGTTACAGGCGTAATATAGTTCACCAATGCTCTCTATCCCCAGCGTACGCCAGATAATGAAAATCTTTTTTGGCCCTATGCCTTTGATGGCCAGCATTTCCACAACGCCTTCGGGCGTTTTCTCCAGAATTTCGTTAAGTTCTTTTAATTCTCCTGTTTGGAGAAGTTCTATGATTTTAGAAGCCAGTCCTTTGCCAATACCGTCAATTTTATCCAGTTCATCCAAAGGTTTGCCTTTTAACGCAAAAGGCAGTTTATCTACTTTAAAATAGGCGTTTGCAACTGATTTAATCTTGAAAGGATTTTCTTCATGCAGTTCCATAAGCTGCGATAAGAGGCGTAAAGTGCGGGCGATGGTCTTATTTTCCATAGGGGGTAAAATTAGGAAATAATGCCTCAAATCCTTAAGGGCGGACAAATTAAAACACAATTTTATTAAAGCGTTGTTTTACACTCATGAAATCTATAAAAACTGTCCTTTGGGGATTAAGCATAAGTCTGGCAGCATGCCAATCTGCCAATAAAAATGATCAACAGAAAACGGATTCGGTAAGTAACCTAAAATCGGCCACAACTCAAGCTATGGATGGACGGTTCCTGATTGTAGCCGGTAAATCCATTGGCGAAATTTCCTTAGGAGAAAATATGGAACAGGTAGGTGAAAAACTTGGGAAACCTGATGCCGGCGATGCCGCAATGGGAAAAGCCTGGGGGATTTGGTACAGTGATGATTCGACAGGAAAGCATCCCAACGAAATTGCGGTATATTCTTCTTATCGGGATACCAGTATGCTTGTAAAAGATGTAAAACAGATCAGGATTACCTCGGATAAGTTTAAAACACAGGATGGTTTGGCAACGGGCACTACGATGGAAGAAGCAAAAAATAAATTTCCAGCTATTGAAAAACTTTCTGCCTATTTGAATGAAGATAAAGATACCATTACCGTTTACGATGCGAAAAAAGAGGGGATTGGCTTTGAATTTTTAAAAGGGAAAAGTGTTTCCATAACGGTTCATCCGGTAAATACTCCGGTTAACGCTACTTATCTTACTTTGCACCCCGAGTGGAAGTCGATTAACTAGGGGGAGATGTAAGAGGTAGGATGGAAAATGGACAATGGGCTTTTAGCTCATGGTTTGATGGTTCATGGTTAATTGCTTATGGAGATAACCCCCACGACCATTAACTATCAACCCTCTTATATGAATTTCTATCCTTCCATCATCCACTTTCCATCTTACATCATTCCCTATTTAATTACTGCTTCAAATGGCATGCGGGCCTGAATTCCAGAGCTTGCGATTACCTTTTTCATTTGCTGATAAAGCATATAATTATCACCAAGTTCTTGTTTGGTATAATAGGTCTTAATCCTGTCTGTACCTTCATCCATTAACGATTTCCATGGATCAATTACATCCGGATATTCTACAACCTTATAGTTCTTTAATTTAGCTTTTTTAGCAGCAGCCTTAATGGCATCCTTAAAACCTCCGATTCTGTCGGCTAAGCCAATTTGAACAGCATCTGTTCCGATCCAAACGTGGCCACCGCCAATACTATCGATATAGGCTTTGCTTTTCTTTCTGCCATCGGCCACACGGCTCACAAAACCGCTGTAAATTCTATTTAATTCATTTTGGATAATAAACCTTTCACCTTCCGTCATAGGGCGGTTCGTAGCCATAATATCTGCATATTTACCCGTTTTAACGCCATCAAATGTAATGCCCAGTTTGTTGGTCATTAAGTTCTGGAAATTCGGGATAATACCAAAAACACCGATAGACCCCGTAATCGTATTCGGTTGTACAAAAATACTATCGGCAGCACAACCAATATAATAACCGCCTGATGCAGCCACATCGCCAAAGGATGCAATAACCGGCTTTTCTTTTTTGGTCAACACTATTTCTCTCCAAATTACATCCGAAGCCAATGCACTACCTCCTGGTGAGTTTACACGGAGCACAACCGCTTTGATATCGTCATCTAAACGCGCTTTTCTAATTGCTCTGGAAATGCGTTCTGAACCGATCTGGTTATCAGATCCTTCGCCTCCGCTAATTTCTCCGTTGGCGTAAATTACGGCAACTTTATCTTTTCCTTCCCCCGTATCAGTATTGTTCTTGGCGTAATCGTTAATGGAAACAGAGCGGATATTTTCGCCCCTGGTTCTTCCTGATAAGCCTTTCAACTCTTCTAAAATCTGATCTTTGTACTTTAAAGCATCGATCATTTTAAAGTTTACCGCATCTTGTGGCTGCTGCACCTTGTAGTTATCGGCAATGTTATTAAGGCTATCTTTTTGGATATTTCTGCTTTGCGCAATATCGGTTAAGAAAGTATTGTATAAACCACTAACATAAGCAGTAACCTGTTTACGGTTATAATCGCTCATTTTATCCAGGATAAATGGCTCGACTGCACTTTTGTAATTTCCTACACGTATAACCTGCATTTCTACACCAACTTTTTCTAATGTTCCTTTAAAGAAAGTTAATTCTGAGCTAAATCCTTTAAATTCTAATGCACCTTCGGGATTTAAATATACTTTATCAGCAACAGAAGCCAAATAATAAGCTCCCTGAGTATACACTTCGCTATACGCGATAATTTTTTTATGCGATTTTTTAAAATCGATCAGCGCATTCCTTACCTCACGTAACGTAGCAAAACCCGCATTGGGGCTGCTCACATTGAGGTAAATGCACTTAATATTATCATCTGTTTTGGCTTTTTGCAGCGCTTTTAAGAAGTCGTTTAAGCCTATGGCTTCTTTTTCCTCACCTCCAACAATTGGCAGGTTTCCGAATGGATTTTTAGGTGTACGCTCGGTAATGGCCTGATCTAAATTTAGAAATAATACCGAATTGTTGGACACAACAACTGTTTTGTCGCTATCAATTGAAGATATTAAACCCACTACAACTACGAAGCAGATAATAAATACAATTACTATCGATAAGAAAAAGCCCAACATAGAGGCAAATAAATACTTAAAGAATTCTCTCATTTAAATGTTTTAATTTTGTGCTGTAAAGATATAAAAATACATGATGCTTAATCAAGCTTTAGAGTACAGTACGGCTTATTTGTTACTGGGTGGAAATTTAGGTAACAGGGAGGCAAATTTGAAAAAAGCCATCGAACTATTGAACGATAAAATTGGTAAAGTGATAGCCATCTCATCTCTTTACGAAACGGCAGCATGGGGCAAAACTGACCAGCCGGCATTTTTAAACCAGGCAGTAGCTTTGCAAACCAATTTAAGTGCTTTGGAAGTTTTAGATCTGGCATTAAGTATTGAACAGGAATTGGGCAGGGTGAGGAAAGATAAATGGGGAGAGCGCTTAATAGATATCGATCTGATCCTTTTTGGAAATGAAATTATTAATATTCCGGATAAACTTCAGGTACCTCACCCTCATATGCAGGATAGAAAATTTGTAATGGAGCCATTGGCTGAGATTGCACCAGAGGTGATACATCCTGTGCTGGGAGAAACAATTTTGTCCATAAGTCGCAATATTGACGATCCCCTTGAGGTTAAAAAACTGTAGCGCATTAACTTTTAATTTTTGCAGAGAAGGAACACCGTTTTTAAAGGATCAATCTAATGCGCATTGATCTGCGATTTTAATCTTCTTAATCTGCGGGAAAAACTTAGTTATATTTTGTGATTAGCCGTAGCACCCCTAAAATGCAATACCGATAAAGCAATATACAGTACCAAAACAAAAGGTATTGCCGCGAATTTTAGAAAGGCAATTAATACTGCCGATAGGATGAGGAAAATAAATTTGATTTTGTTTTTCTTCCAGCTTAGATTACTGAATTTTAAAGAGAATATTTTTATTTCGCTCACCAGTAAGAAGCTGGTTATTGCCGTAATGGCGATCAGTAAAATACTGGAGGAAATCATCTGTGGATAATCGTGCGCAATAAAAGGTAAAGAGCAGATAAACAAAGTATTCATAGGCGTATTTAAGCCAATAAAATCTTCTGTTTGCCTCGTATCATTATTGAATTTTGCCAGTCTAAGTGCCGAAAAAACAGTAATAATAAAACCAAGATAGGGAAGGTATTCAGATGAATAATCACTTGCCTTTAACAGGTGAAACATGATTACCCCGGGTAAAAACCCAAAACTTACCATATCTGCCAAAGAATCAAGATCTTTACCAATTGCCGATTTTACATTTAATAAACGGGCAACCATACCATCAAAAAAATCGAATATTCCGGATAAAATAACGAAATAAGCTGCGGTTTCTAAATTGCCTTTAAATGCAAAAACGATTCCGATACAACCAGAAAAAAGGTTTGCACAGGTAATCGCATTAGGGAGATGCTTTTTCATAGGGTTTGAAGGCTGGAAGGCTGGAAGGCTGGAAGGTAGTAGGCAAACCCTCATACCCTCAACCTTCCAACCCTTAACCTTATTTAGCTGTTCATCGAAATTAAGAACTCTTCGTTACTTTTTGTTCCTTTTATTTGAGATTGAACAAATTCCATTGCTTCCTGGCTGTTCATATCAGCAAGGTGGTTACGTAGAATCCAAACACGTTGCAAAATATCCCTATCTAACAATAAATCATCTCTGCGGGTACTTGAAGCGGTAATATCAATTGCAGGGAAGATACGTTTGTTAGATAATTTACGGTCTAATTGTAACTCCATGTTACCTGTTCCCTTAAATTCTTCGAAGATCACCTCGTCCATTTTAGAACCTGTATCGGTTAGTGCAGTAGCCAGAATAGTTAGTGAACCACCATTCTCTATATTACGTGCAGCACCAAAGAAACGTTTCGGTTTGTGTAAGGCGTTGGCATCAACACCACCCGATAATATTTTACCAGATGCAGGTGCAGTGGTATTGTATGCTCTCGCCAAACGGGTAATCGAATCTAAAAGGATTACCACATCATGTCCGCTTTCTACCAAACGTTTCGATTTCTCTAAAACAATGTTGGCAATTTTAACGTGACGCTCAGCCGGCTCATCAAAAGTTGAGGCAATTACCTCAGCCCTTACACTACGTGCCATATCGGTAACCTCTTCCGGTCGCTCATCAATTAATAAGATAATTAAATAAACTTCAGGGTGGTTTTTGGCAATCGCATTGGCCACTTCTTTTAATAAATTGGTTTTACCCGTTTTAGGTTGTGCTACAATTAAACCACGCTGCCCTTTACCAATTGGCGTAAATAAATCCATAATACGGGTAGAGTAGTTGCTGTTATCCGTAAATAAATTTAATTTTTCAGTTGGGAAAAGTGGTGTTAAATAATCAAAAGGAACACGGTCGCGAACTTCAGCAGGGATTCTGCCGTTAATGGTTTCTACGCGAACCAACGGGAAATATTTTTCGCCTTCTTTTGGCGGACGGATGCTACCTTTTACCGTATCACCTGTTTTTAATCCAAAAAGTTTGATTTGAGACTGAGATACATAAATATCATCAGGAGAAGTTAAGTAGTTGTAATCTGCAGAGCGCAAGAAACCATAACCATCAGGCATAATTTCCAAAACACCCTCATTTGTAATTACATTATCGAAATCCAGGTTAGAATAACTGTTTTCGTTTTTGTGGTGATTGCCACCGCCTGGTTGTTTTTGCTGGCGATTTTCGTCACGCTGCGGTTTTTCCTGTTTTTCTTTAGGTTCTTGTTTTTGTTTTGGAGCCACCGGAAGCACTTCTGCACTTTCTTCTATTAAAGCAGAGATTGGTTTTACACTTTCTTCGGCTTCAATAATTCTGTCTGGCTGTCTTTCCGGTTGTTGTTGGTGCTGAGGCTCGTCAAATAATGTTACAGCATCTCTTCTTCTTGCAACCGGCGCCGCAGGCTCATCTTTTGTTAGCCTTGCTCTTTTTTAACAGGCTTGTCGGCAGTAGTCGCTGCTGGCTTATCGGCTACCACTGTAGAAGCGGCGGCTGCAGCTGCGGCAGCAACTTTTGGTGCTTTTGCGGCTTTGGTTTTAGGCGCAGGAGTAGCTGCAACAGGTTCGGTTTCGCTATAAGGATCTGCACCAGCTTTAGCGGCATTTATAATTTCTTGCTGGTGTAAAAGTACTTCAACAAGGTCGATTTTTCTTAGGAGTCGGCACCTTCAATGCCATAGCTTTTTGCTAGCTCACGTAATTCTGTTGTGAGCTTATCATTTAATTCTGTTTTACTAAACATTCTAAATATATATGTTTCAAGAAATTTTTCATTTGTTTATAACGGATGTTTTCTGTTATAAATTTGCACAGGCTTAAAAAATATTTGTGTTAGCGTAAGCCCGGCTTTTCATTGTGCATAAGTTCTTAAGGCTATAAAACATTAAATGAGTTCATTAGGGATAATGCTCAAATTGTTTCATAATTGTTTACAAGCTGAATAAAAAGCAATATTTGCTTTTAAAAAATGGTAACAAAAAACAAGTCTTGATAAATTTTTCTGGGATATTCAGATAAACGGTTGAGAAATTATGGTGCAATTGTATGTATTTGAAACGTAATCTGCAAGCAAAAGTTTAAAATGTTTATAAAAATAATTGATGTGCACATTATTTTGTCGCTCAGAAAACTTAAAAATCTTCATATTTGCAGCAAATAAGCCCATATATGACCAAAGAGCAACTTTTCGAGCAGATACAAAAAAAACGTTCATTTCTATGTGTCGGATTAGATTCTTCATTGGATAAGATACCACAACATCTGTTGAAATACGAAAATCCGATTCTGGAATTCAATAAACAAATTATTGATGCCACAAAAGATTTGTGTGTGGCTTATAAACCCAACACTGCTTTTTATGAGTGTTATGGCAAAAAAGGCTGGGAAACCTTAATTGAAACCTGGAAATATATGCCACAAGATATTTTTTCTATTGCTGATGCTAAACGTGGCGACATTGGAAATACTTCTGCCATGTATGCCGAAACTTTTTTAACGCTGCATCGTCTGAAATGAGTTTCGATTCGGTTACCGTTGCACCTTATATGGGCAGCGATTCGGTAACGCCGTTTTTAACATTTAAAGAAAAATGGGTAATTCTATTGGCTTTAACCTCAAATGCGGGGCATGCCGATTTTCAATTGCAGGAAATTGGAGCAGAAAGACTGTTCGAAAAAGTGATTAAAACCTCACAAACCTGGGCAACAGATGAGCAGATGATGTATGTAGTTGGGGCTACACGCGGTGCGGCATTTGGCGATGTACGTAAACTGGCACCAGATCACTTTCTTTTAGTACCTGGGGTTGGTGCGCAGGGCGGAGATTTAAGCGAAGTGTGTAAATATGGGTTAAATTCGCAATGCGGATTATTGATCAATTCATCAAGGGGGATTATCTATGCCAGCCAGGGAGAAGACTTTGCCGAAAAAGCCAGAGCAGAGGCTTTAAAACTGCAACAGGAAATGGAGCAGATTTTGATTAAAGCAGAGCTAATTTAACCACAGATGAAAAGGATAAACACAGATTTTAGTTCCAAATAATCTGAGTTGAAATATTTTTAATAAATTAGTTTCATGAATAACCTAAATGAAATCACTGAAAAAGTAATTGGAGCTGCATTTATAGTTTCAAATACATTAGGAAGTGGTTTTTTAGAGAAAGTGTATGAGAATGCATTATTCATTGAGATAAGAAAAGCTGGACTCGGTGTAACAAAACAACAAGCCCTTCAGGTTTTTTATGACGAACAGGTTGTTGGAGATTACTTTGTTGATTTGTTTGTTGAGAATGAAGTGATTGTTGAGTTAAAAACGGTCAAAGATATAACAGATATCCATCAGGCTCAATTGATGAACTATTTAATCGCTTGCAATAGGCGCTGTGGTTTAATTATCAATTTTGGTAAACCTAGAATTGAAATAAAAAGAATGCTTAACGGCTATGATCTCTAAAAATATCTGTGCTTATCTGTGTCCATCTGTGGTTGAATATATAAAAAGAAAATAAAGGTTATACAACTCTTAAGAATAATTCATTATCTTCAAGGATGAATTTTCCAGAAGATTTTCTTCATTATGTATGGCAATTCAGGTCGTTTGATTATAACGAACTGCAAACCTGTGATGGTGAAAATCTGGAAATCATCAATACAGGATTGCTTAACCGAAATGCAGGTCCGGATTTTAACCATGCCAAGATTAAGATAGGAGAAACCCTCTGGGCAGGAAATGTAGAAATTCATTTAAAATCATCTGACTGGTTAAAACACAACCACCATGTTAATCCTGCGTATGAAAATGTAATCTTGCATGTTGTTTACCAGCATGATGCTGAAATAACCAGGATGGATGGAACCATATTGCCGGTTTTAGAACTGAAGAGCCGGATTTCAAAGGATCTGATCAGCAAGTACGAAAACCTGTTCCTCACCTTAACTGATTTTCCTTGCATTTCCCAGATAGGGAGGGTAGATGAGTTAATCGTAGATTCTTTTTTATCAAGAACGCTGGTTGAGCGTTTTGAGCAGAAAACAAATGCAGTTACAGAAACCTTGAATAAATTAAACGGGAATTGGGATGAGACTTTCTACCGCTTTATGGCACGTAATTTTGGTTTCAAAATAAACGCCCTACCTTTTGAGTTATTTGCCAAGGCTGTTCCACAGCATATTTATGCCAGGCATAAAAACAATCCACACCAGATAGAGGCATTGGTTTTTGGTGCTGCAGGCTTTTTAAATGATCATTTTGAAGAAGAATACCCGTGGAAGTTAAAAGCAGAATTTCAGTTTCTCCAAAAGAAATATAACATTACACCCATTAATGTTTCCCTTTGGAAGTTTATGCGCATGCGTCCTCAAAATTTCCCAACCATTCGTTTGGCACAATTTGCAGCATTAATAACCAAAGCCAATCATCTTTTTTCTAAAATTATGGAAATAAAGAATGTGGCTGAACTGCGTAGCTTATTTGAAAACCTGCCCGTAAACGATTACTGGAAAACACATTATCATTTTAAAAAGATAGCTTCCACCGTAAATATACAGATCGGAAAAACATCAGTAGATAATATCCTCTTAAATACCGTCGCCTTGTTTTTATTTGCTTATGGAAAACATATAGCAGCACAATATTTTATCAGTAGAGCCGTAAAACTGTTAGAAAGTTTGCCTGCTGAGCAAAATGCAATTACCAATAAGTTTACTGAAGCAGGCGTGAAGATGGAGAATGCATTTGCCTCTCAGGGAATTTTGCAGTTAAAAAAGCAATATTGCGATGAGAAAAAATGCCTGTCTTGTGGTATTGGAATTAAAATTTTAAAACAGGCCTAAGCTTTTCTGCTTTCCGGTAAAACTTTATACACTATAATCTGTTTCCACATTATGGAATTTCCACACGAGCTAAAAGAACTATATCCTAATCAGATTACTGAGGTTAGGGGTAATGCCGATGCCTTAACTGTTATTTTAAACAGAGATGTCGATATCCATCAATTTAAGGCAGAATTGATTAAAAAGTTTTCAGGATTGGAAGAACAACAAACGCTTTTTATAAAACATGAAGATAGGCAGGATTTCGAAAAATTAATTTTGGAATAAATGCGTTTTCGTTTGCCATTAAAATTTAACCAATTAAATTTCCTAAATTAGATTCTGAAATCATATAATGGTTTCGGTTTTGGATAGTTTTTATTTTGTGCAGTGCGATTAAGATTTTTAAAATAAGCTTAAAATGTTCCAGAGAATTATCACTTATTTTGAACAGCAGAGTTTTGGAGTGTCTACCTATTTAGCCAATAAGCTGAATATGAGTACAGCTAAAGTGAGACTGTTTTTTATTTACTCATCGTTTTTGGCGGTGGGTTTTCCTATATTATTTTATTTTTTAGCTGCTGTTGTGCTCGATATCAGAACATACATGAAAAGAATGCGGCTGAGGATCTGGGAATGATTTCAGTAGGCAGTTTTCAGTTGGCAGTGTCCAATTTGCAGTTGACAGTTAACAGTATCCGGTTTTCAATTGACCGTATCCGGTTGGCAGTTTTAAGTTAATAGTATCTAAGTGCTAGTTGGCAGTATTCAGTTGACAGTTAAATTAACTGGAAATTGAGAATTGAAAACTGAACTAGTCATCATCTCTTAAAATTTCGGCAATTTCATTAAAGCCTTTTTCTGCGGCCAAATCTGCCGGGAGTTTTCCGCCTTCCATGCGTAAAGAAACTTCCGCTCCGTGTTCTAACAGTAAAATAATCAATTCAATATTTCCGAGTTGAGCAGCAGTGTGTAAGGGAGCTAAGCCTGCTTTCTGACAAACATTAGGGTATGCGCCCGCATCTAAGAGCATTTTAGTGATATTAAAATTATTAGCTGCAACTGCCGAATGGATTGGAAATACATTGAAGCCATTTTTTGATGCCAGGTTCACTTCTGCGCCTTTTAAAACCAGAAAACGGGCCAATTCCTCATGTCCGAAATAGCAGGCTAAACCAAGCGGTGTAAAGCCATCTTCAGAAAATTCATTGATACTGGCAGGGTTTTGAAAAATCAGTAGCGTAGACGCGTCGAATTTGCCAACGGCACAGGCCTCAAACAGGGTTAAATGATCTACAAACTCAGCAATCAAATCTGCTATTTCTTGTTTTTTGTAATAACAAGCCAATAACAATGGCGAAATGTGATGAGAAGTATTAATATTTGCCAATTTTGGATTTTCAACCAAAATTTCTTTTACTGATTGTAAATTTCCAGCCTCAATTTGCTCTTCGAGTTGCGTTATACCCATCATATTGTTTCAAAAATCGCTTTAAATTAACGAAAATTAAGGAATTGTAAACTTTAATGCTTAAATATATATAGTGTGAGGCAATCTACCAAGGCTTCGGCGGTTAAAAAACTATTATGTTTCCAAAAAGAACCAGCGGACGAAACTTGCCAGCTGAAAGCTGCCAATTGATTTGGGCGTTCCCCAAGCTACGCAAGGGGCGGGCTTTGCAGGGCTGCGCTGCGCTCCGGTACCGATGAAGGATCGGTACTGAACCCTTACAATCCCTAACGCGGTATTAATGGAAGAAGACACTGAAGTGACTAGTAGTTTTCAGCAATCTGTTAAATCTGGGGCGGTAATATTATATTAATATTTAAGAAAAGATTTTTCACTGCTTTCAGAATGACATAGTTTAAGCACTACAGGCCCAGGTTAAATAAACCTGATAGAACGGAAAGCCCGGAGTATAGCGAGGACTTGAAGGGATAGCAGGACTACCGTAACCGAAAAGCACCGAAGCCTGCTTTACAAATAATATTGAATAAATAAGTTGACAAGGTCCTTCGACAGGCTCAGGATTGACAAAAAAATCCCGTTTAACCTCTCCAGGTAAAACGGGATAAAACCTAAAACAAAATCCGCTTCATTTGATAAAAACGTTACAACTTATGTGTTGTTAAAATAATAGACAATAATTTCTGTTTAAGGTTTAATGCCTGATGAATATTTTTATTTAATTTAAGGCAGATTAAAAAATAAGGTATAAGGATATATTTACCTGGGTTTAATGCGTTGTTTTAAAAGAGGAGGCATGGCAGAAAGCATATAACAGTAATGGTTACAGTTTGTAATTATTTTTTTTGTCAGGCTTTCGTTAATGCTGCGCAGTTTTATCTAAGTTTGTTCAATATTAAATTATTTAGGATAGAAAATGTCGGTAAGGGGTAACCAGTTTAAAACCAATACATTCAGAGATAAAGGTGCAGAAAGTGCACCCGGCAGATCATCATCAGGCAGGCAACCGAAAGAAAAAGAGATTTTTTGCCAAGCTTCGATCTGGCAGATGGCCGTGCAGTTAAAATTGCAGGACTGTTTTTTGTGATCTTATCGTTATATTTTTTAATTGCCTTTACTTCATACCTATTTACCTGGCAGGATGACCAGAGTTATGTAATCGATGCCAATGGTGGTTGGGGCAATCTTTTTAAAACAGCCGAAGAATTAAAAACTGCTGGTGTTACCACGCCTGTTGTTCAAAATTGGCTGGGTAAGTTTGGCGCATTATTGTCACATCAGTTCATTTACGAATGGTTCGGTATTGCCTCTTTCCTGTTTGTTCTGGCCTTTTTCATTATCGGTTACCGTCTGTTATTTAAAGTTAAAATCCTTTCCATCTCTAAAACATTAGGATACAGCTTTTTCTTTTTACTGTTTATCTCATTAACCTTAGGTTTTGCACATGGTTTCTGGTCAGAATCACCACACTACCTGGAAGGTGAATTTGGCTATTGGAGCAATAAATTATTGAGTGCCCAAATTGGCGCGGCCGGTGTTGCCGGATTAATTGCTTTTGCCGGGTTAACCATTTTAATCATTGCATATAATATCGATTTTAAATTTCCGGAACGTAAGGCAAAAGAAGTTTACCTTGATAATGAAACACCAGATTATGTAAACGATATCAGGGAGCAGGCGGTAAAAAACAAAACTTTTGAAGAGCCGTCTGCGCCTATTGAATTTCCGGTGCGCGATAAATCTGTAAATAACGAACGTAAACAACAGAACGTAGTATTACAGCCAAACCGTTTCGAGGAAAAAGAAGAGGAAGAAACTGTAGCACCTGTAGTATTATCTCCATTGGCTGCTAATTTGCCATTGGCTACTGCTGCGGCTACATCATTGCCTCTAGTGGTAGAACCACCAATTGAAGTGGAAAAGGAACCTGCTTTTACCATCGAAAAAACCGAAGAAGAAAAAATCGGATGACCTGGTTGAGCAATTTGGCAATTATGACGAAAAACTAGATTTATCCGGTTATAAATATCCAACCATTGATTTGTTAGAAAATTATGGTACGAATAAAATTTCGGTAAATGCTGAAGAACTCGAAGCCAACAAAAATAAAATTGTGGAAACGCTTAATCATTACAATATTGAAATTGATAAGATTAAGGCAACCATTGGCCCAACGGTTACCCTTTACGAAATTATTCCGGCCCCGGGGGTCAGGATTTCGAAAATTAAAAACCTGGAGGATGACATTGCACTTTCGTTGGCTGCCCTGGGGATCCGTATCATAGCGCCAATGCCTGGTAAAGGTACTATCGGTATCGAGGTGCCAAATCAACACCCGGAAATGGTACCTATGCGCAGTATTTTAAATACCGAAAAATGGAGTCAAACCACTATGGATTTGCCTATTGCCTTAGGTAAGACTATTAGCAATGAGGTATATATTGCCGACCTGGCTAAAATGCCGCACTTGTTGGTAGCAGGAGCAACCGGTCAGGGTAAATCGGTGGGTATTAACGCCATTTTGGTTTCGCTGCTTTTTAAGAAACACCCCGCACAACTTAAATTCGTACTGGTCGATCCTAAAAAAGTAGAGTTAACCTTATTTAATAGAATTGAAAGACACTTTTTAGCAAAACTACCTGGAGAGGCTGATGCCATTATTACCGATACCAAAAAAGTAGTCAATACGCTAAACTCACTTTGTATCGAAATGGATCAGCGTTATGATTTATTGAAAGATGCACAGGTTAGGAATTTAAAAGAATACAACGATAAGTTTGTTAAACGCAAGCTCAATCCGAATAACGGTCACCGCTTTTTGCCTTTCATTGTTTTAGTGGTAGATGAGTTTGCCGATTTAATGATGACCGCAGGTAAAGAGGTGGAAGCACCAATTGCCCGTTTGGCACAATTGGCGAGGGCAATCGGAATCCATTTGGTGCTGGCTACTCAGCGTCCATCAGTAAATATTATTACAGGAACCATTAAAGCCAACTTCCCGGCCAGGTTAGCATTCAGGGTTTTATCGAAAATCGATTCGAGAACCATTTTAGATAGTGGTGGTGCCGATCAGTTAATTGGCCGTGGTGATATGCTCTTATCTACCGGTAGCGACTTAATCAGGCTACAGTGTGCTTTCGTTGATACACCTGAGGTAGACCGCATTTCTGAGTATATCGGTAACCAGCGCGGTTATGCTGATGCCTATCAACTGCCAGAATACATTGATGAGGCAGGAGAAGGAAGTAAAGCTGATTTTGATCCTAATGAGCGCGATAAGTTCTTTGAAGATGCGGCAAGGCTGATTGTAATGCATCAGCAGGGCTCAACCTCGTTAATTCAGCGTAAACTTAAATTGGGTTATAACAGGGCCGGAAGGATTATTGATCAATTAGAGGCTGCCGGAATTGTTGGCCCATTTGAAGGAAGTAAAGCAAGAGAAGTTTTATACCCTGATGAGTATTCTTTGGAACAATTCTTGAATGGTATGGATAACAAGGATTAGATTAAACCATTTAACAATAATCTACTCTAACGTTTCAAAGAAAAACTTAAAAAAGAAAAGATGAAGAAATTAATTTCAGCATTAATGGTTGTAGTTGCTTTTACAACTTCAACTTATGCTCAAACTGATGCGAAAGCTAAAGCCATTTTAGCTGAAGTGAGTAAAAAATACAAATCGTATAACGTAGTTAAAACAGATTTTACCTTTACTTTGGATAATCCAAAAGCTAAAGTAAAAGAAACCCAGCAAGGTACCTTGTATGTTAAAGCCAATTCTAACAAGTATAAAGTAGCCATGACTAACCAGGAATTGTTTAGCGATGGTAAAAGCCAGTGGACTTATCTGAAAAAAGACAAAGAAGTACAGGTAAGCAATGTAGATAATAGCGGGGATGCCATTAATCCGGCTAAGATTTTTACAGTTTACGAAAAAGGATTTAAATACGTTTATACTGGCGAAGAAAAAGCGGGTGCTAAAACTTATCAAATGATCGATTTAACACCGGTTGATGCTAAAAAATCGATTTTTAAAGTACGTTTAAGTATCGATAAAGCCGCTAAACAAATTGCAAATGTGGTGTTGTTTGATAAAAACGGAAACAAATACACCTACAATGTGAAAACTTTTTCGCCTAACGTAAACATACCAGAAACTACTTTTGCTTTCGATGCCAAAAAATATCCTGGTGTTGAAGTGGTAGATTTGAGATAACAGATTTGGCAGGCAGCGCAAGGTTTTAGCGCTATCTATAAAAAAGCGATTTAATCAGGAGATATCCCTGGTTAAGTCGCTTTTTCTTTTATATGCCTATACGTTTATCTTTTATGATTTACATTAATGCGTAAAAGCAAGATCTTGATTTTGTAATTTTATTTCGTTTTTAGTTACGGGAACGATTGCATAGATATATATGATTTATCATACATTGTTGTATTTTAATGATTAATTTCATGCTTAGTATTAACCAAATATAATTCTACAAACATGAAAAAAATCAGGTATTCTCGTACTCGGGATGGCTATTGCATTGTTCGGATGCAAGAAAGACAAAACAACAGTAGCTGATGTTGCAGGTGGTCAATCCATTGTTCAACCCAACAAACTAGGGCTAACAGTTGCGGCGGTAAGCACTACAGTGAGCAACGAAGCGGCTTTAAAAGCTGCCATATCAAATGCCCAACCGGGAGATGTGATCACGGTAAGCGGTACCATTTACCTCACCAGTACCCTTCAGTTACTTAAAAGTGGTACATCCAGCTCCAAAATTAATTTTACGGGTGGTATATTGGACTGTTCCGGTATTTCTGGTGCCAACTGGGGTGTAAAAGTAAATGGAAGTTACTGGAATATTACCAATATGACCATCAGAAACGCACCCGACTGCGGCATTGTTTTCCAGACAGGTGGCTACAATTATGTGAATAAGGTAACTACTCATGGAAATAAGGACTCCGGACTTCAGATTTATAACGGCGGTCACCACAACAGCATCAATAATTCTACCTCTTATGATAATTACGACGTGGCCAACGGTGGTGAAAATGCAGATGGTTATGCCTGTAAATTATCTGCTGGTGCAGGTAATAGTTTTAATTCGTGCAATGCCTACCACAATTCTGATGACGGATGGGATTTATACGGACAACCTTATACTGTTGTCATCAATAATTGTACGGCCACCAATAATGGTTATGGTACCAATGGTGATGGAAATGGTTTCAAACTGGGTAGTGCCGGACAAAATGTGCCCCATACCGTTACCAATTGCAAAGCCAATAACAACAAAGGAAGCGGTTACGATGGAAATGGAAACGCCGGCCACATCACGACCACAGGAAGCGGTGGCTCTGGTAATGTAAAAGGGCTTTTTAACCGGATTAATTAAGATTGTTCTCCCCGTAAAAAGGTTCAGTTGGAAACAGCTGAACTTTTTTGTTACAAGGATTAATAGCTACTTAGAGGTGAGCACCTATCTAATGTTCATTAAATCATGAGAAGGCATCCTGATGAAGTTATGCGTGTAGTCACATCTTTTTGAGAATAGTTTAGGCGTCATGCTAGCTTGCTTTAATAGCACACAGGTTTTACCGAAGAACGCCGTCAATCCCAAGAGCCGGTGAAATCAAAAAAACAGGTGCACAACAGTAAAAATGGCACTAACAAACCTGAAACGCAGTGGTTTTGTGTTCATAACCGATAATTTGATTTTTTTAAAAAAATATTGAACACAAAACGAAGTGTCGCTGTTTTTTTGATGAGCATAGGATTGTGCAAGAGGCTCATTGCTGGATTGACAATGCGCTTTGGGTACTTTGGCGCCCCAAAGTACCATGCCTCCGCGGCAAAGAGCGGGAAAATGAACATTGCGCTACATTTTTTTTACTGCGGTATTTATGAATGCTGCGCAGATTTATCTAAGTTTGTTTCCAATGTCATTGCCACTAACAAACCATACTTTAGAGAAATTAGAAGCCCTGCTTTTTGCTATGGGTTATAAGGTACGTTATGAGAAAGGGAACTTTAAAACCGGTTCGTGCCTGCTCGAACACAATAAGGTTGTTGTAGTCAATAAGTTCTCCAACCTGGAAGGAAAAATTGCCGCATTGATTACCCTGGTAAAACAGACCAATGCCGACGAAAACCTTTTAGACGAGAAACAACGGCAGTTTTATCAATCTTTACAACAAACCGAATTATTTTAATGAAGATACAACGCAAGGATTACTTATTTAGAAAGGAAAGTTTAAGCAGATGAAAGTTACTTTTTTAGGTACCGGCACATCACAAGGCGTTCCTGTAATAGCTTGTACTTGTGAGGTCTGTAGATCTACTGATAAAAGAGATAACCGTTTAAGGACTTCTATATTAGTGGAAACGGCTGATAAAACCATTGTGGTAGATAGTGGTCCTGATTTTCGTTACCAGCTTTTGCGCGCCAAGGTAAAAGACCTCGATGCGGTTTTATTTACCCACGAACATAAAGACCATATTGCCGGTCTGGATGATATCCGTCCCTTTAATTATTTATTGCACAAAGTTATTGATGTGTATGCTACCGAAAGGGTACAAACTTCGTTAAAAAGAGAATTCTATTACATCTTTGCCGAAACCAAATACCATGGTTTGCCGCAGATTAACCTGCATACCGTTACCAATGGAGAAGATTTTAAAATTGGCGAAACTACCATCATTCCATTTGCGGTAATGCACCATTTATTGCCGATTACAGGCTACCGGATTGGCGACTTTACCTACATTACCGATGCCAAAACCATATCGGAGCAAAGTTTTGAAAAAATAAAGGGTACAAAAATACTGGTGCTCAATGCTTTGCAGAAAGAACCGCATATTTCGCATTTTACTTTGGGCGAAGCCATTGCCTTTGCAGAAAGGGTAGGCGCCGAAATTACTTATTTAACGCATATCAGCCATAATTTAGGCTTACATGCAGCGGTAGAAAAAGATTTGCCATCTAACATCAGGCTAGCCTATGATGGTTTATCTTTTGAATGTTAAAATCATAAAATATGACAGTTAATTCGCCTCTATCAAAAAATAAAACTGCCACAATACGTACTCGCAGATATCCCCATTCTGTCGTCTGCAATGAAAGCCATCCAGGTGTGAAATGTATTTCCTTTATAAAAGGAAGGAATTTCCAGGCTTTCCCTTTCTTTTGACCGCCTGGCGCCACTTGTTTCATAGATGGCCGTTTTGTTGTCCACATCATAAACCATTAACATCACCTGGTCATGTTGCCTGGTGTAATCGCCGTCAGCATTATCCGTCCAGCTGAAATGTACACCTGCATCGTCATGTTCCAGCTTAACCCCTCCGCACCGCTGAGGTTTCCATAGCTTAAACGCACAGCGGCATAGTCAATTTCGCCGGCGGCATTCTGGGCATTCAGCATGTTATAGGATTTCGCCACATTATGGGCGGTCATCATGCGTTTTTTCGACTCCAGGTTAAAACCAATCCTGATAAAAGCAACAATAGGACTTAAGAAGGTCTGCATTATTGTAAAACGGGATCTGCAGGCCTTTTGATCAGCACTACCAGTTTTGTTTTTGATGGATTTTCTGCGTTTGCTCCTGATCACCCATTTCCCGTTCAGGTAATAACCCGTAACGGCGCCCACCGTTCCGGTGAAGCCGCCGTTAATTCCGTTTTCTATTTTTCCCATGATGGCATTAGTTTATATTATACAATATAGTAAATTGCTGATTAATAAACAAATAAGTTGTTATTGCTTCTGATTTACGCCGGCTTTTATTCGGGTACAATTGTCATAAGTCCGACGAAACTCCGGCTTAAGGGCGTCGAAAGTCCGTCAAAACAGTTACGCTGTTATGTCGGTGTCCAATACTGAAATAAGTTTACCATAGGAAGTTGTGTTACTGTATCTGGTTGACCATGTTAAGATAGCTATCCGGAATTTCGGTTCAAAAAATATTTGATGAATGTTGCAAATCGCTATGGTTAATTTATATATTTGCAAACTTCAAACCCAGGTGGGCGGTCCCGATAGGTATCGGGATGATAGACGCTTTCGGGAATGATTGAGTAGTAAATACCCAGGTGGGCGATCCCGATAGGTATCGGGATGATAGACGCTTTCGGGAATGATTAAGTAGTAAATACCCAGGTGGCGAAATTGGTAGACGCACCAGCTTGAGGGGCTGGCGCCCGTATGGGTGTGGGAGTTCGAATCTCCTCTTGGGTACAAAGAGTTTGGTTTTTACCAAACTCTTTCTTGTTATATGGCATCAGTTTATATTCTTTTCTCCAAAAAATTGAACCGTTATTATACTGGTAGTTGCCTGGATTTATCCCAACGACTAGATGAGCATTTACAAGGTGTTTATTCTGCTAGTTTTACGAGCAAAGCTACTAACTGGGAACTTTTTCTTCATATCAATGATTTGGCATACCAGCAAGCCAGACAGATTAAACTGCATATTAAAAAAATGAAAAGTAGAACTTACATAGAAAACCTAAAAAAATACGAAGATATTCAGACCAAGCTGATTATGCTGTACAGATAATCGTGGCGACCCCGATAGCAATCGGGGTGGTAGACGCACCAGCTTGAGGGGCTGGCGCCCGTACGGGTGTGGGAGTTCGAACAGATAGCTATCGGATCTCCTCTTGGGTACTTTAAAAGCTTCGGTAGCACCGAAGCTTTTTTGTTTGTTTATGGCATCAGTTTATATCCTTTTTCCTGAAAAATTAAATCGTTTTTAAACCGGTAGTTGTCTGGATTTGCTACAGCGATTAAAATCGCATAAGGATAAATTTTTACGGATAGTTTCACATCTAAGGCAGAAGATTGGGAACTATTTTTCACTATAAATGACCTTGACTACAAACAGTCTCGATTAATCGAATTACATATCAAAAAAATGAAAAGTATAATTTATATTAAAAACTTAAAGCAATATACTGAGCTGGTAGCTAAACTTATTAAGCGATATCGTTAAAGGCTACCCCGAAGTTATAAGCTATTTTGAAAATTCCGTTATATTTCAGCAAAAGGTGATGCTATTGGCTAAAGATGTTGTAATCAAATGTAATGTAGAATTTATGGCATGTAATGATAAAAAGTGTCTTCCACCCTCTGTAAAAGAATTTCGCGTCCCCGTAAAACGCTGAACGAGTCGAAAGCAAGTCCATCACCTTTAATTACAGAGCTTTGTTTCAAGGCCACTGGTATATCGCGATGTATGAATTCAGTCCATATCACATTACTGGTATACTGAACACTTTTACATCCTGAGACCCTTAGCTTGGTAACGCGATTGATAAATTCACCATTTCGGTTTATCGATGATTTATAATTCTATGATGGTTTATTTGTTATTATTTCTCTTCAAAATTTTATATATTTAATAAAGATTAAGATATTATTAATAAATTAACTGCGTTTTTAAACAGTCATTTCGGCCTGGTAGTTAGGTTTAATTTTAACCGTAATTCCGGGGTAATACTATACATACATTGGGGATGTCAAAGTTAACACGTGAGAAAGAGCAGGAATTACTTAGTCGTCTTCAATTAGATGACGAGGAAGCCTTTACTGCTCTTTTTTACAGTTATAAAAATAAACTCTACGGTTTTATTTTTGGAATAACAGGCTCCAGCGAGGTTGCAAAAGATATTCTGCAGGATGTATTTTTAAAGATATGGAATATGCGTCATCGCAGCCACGAAGTAGAAAACTTTAATGCCCTGGTTTACCGCATGGCCAAAAATGCCGCTCTTGATCAGTTGAAGCGGGTTTCGCGTGAATCAATAGCCCTTTCAGGTCTTTGTTTGCTTTCTGATGAGCACATGTCCATTGATCCGTTTGAGGATATGAAAGCTACGGAAATTCAATTGAAATATGAACGTGCTTTAAAAAAACTTCCAAAACAGCAACGCATGGTCTATGAATTACGCCATATAGAAGGTGTGGAATATTCCGAAATTGCAAAAAAGCTCAATCTTTCTGTAGCAACTATCCGAAGCCATTTCAGAAATGCCCTTAATACTTTAAAAGCGAGTATTTTTTTGCACTTATTTATTTTATTTCTTAGCTCTAAGTGAGAAATAGCAAAAAAAATAAATTTCTTTTGCACATTTTATTCATTCCGTCGTCTTACAACTAAAAACACGCTAAAATTGCCGTGATTTTAATTTAAGTTATATTGGAAGATAGAATACGCACTTTACTGGCTAAATATTTACAGCGCAAATGTGATAAACAGGAGCAGGATGAGTTGTTCAGGCTACTGAATGGGTTAGACCCACAGCAGTTGGATGAACTTTTAAACGGTATATGGTTAGAATATGAGTCTGACCAGGAAGTTCCTGAAGAAGATGCACAGCAAATTCTGAATGCTATTTTAGTTAAGCCCAAAAGGTATTCCATGAGGTATATCGCTATAGCAGCATCTGTTCTGATCTGCGTTTTTGCCGGCACCTATCTGTTACTGAGTTCGGGAAAATCCAATAATATTGATCAGATTGCCGATTCTGATATCAAACCAGGAGGCAACAAGGCTGAACTTACCATGGCAAATGGAAAAAAGTATTGCTTGGCAATGGCATCCGGGAAATCAACATCCCCAATACAGACCTGGTCATTCAACAAGATGCTAAGGGATCACTAACTTACTCCAAAAGTATAAGAAATGATGCCAGGATTGCCTATGATACGCTTCGGACGCCAAAAGGAGGCGTTTATCAGTTAAATCTGAGTGATGGCACAAAAATCTGGCTCAATACTTCAAGTGCGATTAGATTTCCCGAAAATTTTGCGAATAACAAACGCGATGTAGAGTTACTTTATGGCGAAGCCTATTTTGAAGTGAAACACAGGTCAGAAGCACCATTTACAGTCAAAACTTTCGCTGGTATCGTTCGCGATTTGGGTACTCATTTCAATGTTAACAGCCAGACTGGCGGCGGCCATGTAGCCGCCACTTTGTTGGAGGGGGCCATCGAAGTTGAGGCAAATGGCCAGGTGAAAAAATAAACCCGGGTCAGCAGGCATTATTTGGCAATAAAAAATTATCAGTTCTTGATATAGACGCAGATCAGATGATTGCCTGGAAAGAAGGCTATTTTATGTTCGACGAATCGCTGGAAAGCGCCATGCAGAAAATTTCGCTATGGTATGATGTAAGCGTTGAATACCAGGATGAAGCGATAAAAACCATACCGGTTTTGGCCACAATTACCCGCGACAGCAACATCAGCAAAGTTTTGCGCATTCTGGAAATGACAAAAAAGGTAAAGTTTAAATTAGACGGAAGATCGATTAAAGTTGTCCGTTTTAAATGATAAGATAATATTAACCAACCAAATTAACTATTAACCACCCACTAAAAAACATGAAAGATAACTAAATACCTCCGCCATTAAAAAGAGGAAAAGGAGTGCTGGAACACCCCTTTTCAAACTCTTAAATCTTTCCGATCAGATCGGAAATGAACTTTCTTACCAGACAATTCACGATTTAAAAGAATGTAAATGTATAAAATTTCTACGATAGATTTTATGCAGCTTCTACGCTGCGCCCCTAAAGTTCTTAAGCTTATGAAGCTAACTTTTTTCTACTGTTCTTGTCGTTGTTACAAGTAAGTGCCTCCAGTTTAGCACAAAACATCACACTTAATCAAAAAAACGTCTCCCTGATAAAAGTGTTCAGGGAAATCCGATCTCAAACAGGCTATAGCTCTGTTTGGTCTGTTACCGGTGAACAAAACAAAACGGTCAATGTGGCTTTCAAAAATACGCCATTAGAAACGGTACTTCAACAGGTACTTGCGCCAAAAAATCTTACATACAGTATTGACAAGGAAAGTAAAGCGATTCTAATCTTTCCTAAGCGCAATGAAATAATTGTAAAGCCTGTTGTAGCCGTAATGGATGTAAAAGGTATTGTTGTAAACTTCCTCAAACAACCACTGCGGAGTGCCACTATTAAAGTTAAAAACAGCACAGTTTACACCCAGACAGGTATTGACGGTTCGTTTCACTTAACGGGTATACCGAGTGAGGCCGTGCTGAACATCTCTTATGTAGGGTATGCAACAAAAGAGCTAAATGCTGCACCAGACATGGGTACCATTCAGCTTGAATTTGCTGCCAACGAACTTGAAGGCGTTAATGTTACCTACTCGACCGGTTATCAAACGCTATCGAAAGAAAGAAGTGCAGGCTCTTTTTCAAAGCCGAGCCTGAGTGTGATGAACAACAGATCAGGCAGTACGAATGTATTACAACGTTTGGACGGATTGGTTCCGGGATTAACAGTAAATAACGCTCCGGATGCGGGCAACAATCCTTTTTTGATACGTGGTTTGTCATCAATTAATTCGAACAGGGGCCCACTGGTGGTTTTGGACGGTGTACAGGTACCGGATAATGCTATCCAAAACATCAACATGCAGGATGTTGCAGATATCACCGTACTTAAAGATGCGACTTCCTCATCGATATGGGGCGCCAAAGCAGCTAATGGTGTAATTGTGATTACCACAAAAAAAGGCACTGCCGACGAAAAGTTAAAAATTGACTATGACGGCTATCATAATTTTCAGGGCATACCTGATCTGGACTACATTCAAAAGATGAACAGCAGCCAGTTTATTGCTACAACAAAGGAGTTATTTCCTCAGTATGTAGGTAGCAATGCTTATAATGCGACCCAAATAATTGCCCCGCTAACACCGCATTTGCAGTACCAGTATGATGCAAATAGGGGCTTAATAACTCAGGACCAGGCTAATGCAAAGTTGGATAGCCTGGCTGGAATCGATAACCGCGATCAGCTTAAACAATATTTCTACAGGCAGGCAGCAACCACTAACCATACCCTATCTATATCAGGAGGTGGCAAAGTCCATTCTTTTTATGGCTCTGCCAATTATATTGGAATGGTTAGTAATATTCCTGGCGAAAAAAATGACCAATATAAGATCAACCTGCGTCAGGATTTTAAGTTTAACAAACGTCTCCAGGTTTACCTGATCACAGATCTGACAAACCGGGTTACTGCCAGTAATAATATAGCTGTTCCAAGTTTAGATCTGGTACCTTATCAGTTATTTGCTGATCCCGCAGGAAATCCGTTAATCGTCAATCATATGGGCAATTATAGCGATGATTTACGTAAAGATTATCAGGCAAGAAGCCGGATCAACCTGGATTACTCTCCATTACAGGAAATAGATCGAGGCTACACTAAAGGCAATGCTTTATCCACCAGGATTGTTGGTGGGGTTACATTAGCGCTATTAAAAGGCCTCCGATATGAAGGAACCTTTGGATATCATATAAACTCCTTTAAAAACCGCGTAGAACTTGATCAGAACAGTTATACAGTAAGAGAGGAGGTGATGAGGTTTACCCAGGCGCCAACGGTGAACAGTACACCGATTTATAATATTCCGGCTTTCGGCGGGAGATTAACTGCTATTGACCAACTGCTCAAAAGCTGGACGATCAGAAATCAGTTTTTGTATGATCACACCTGGCTTGATAAGCATCAGTTGACCGTTATGGCAGGACAGGAAGCGACCAGCATTTCGCCACTTTCAACAACAAGTATCTACAGGGGATGGGATGATCAGCTACAGGTAGCAAGACCTGTTAATTACCAATTATTAGGTGCCGGCATTACCGGAACAGTGCCTGGAACAAATGGAATATTACCAAATGATGTAACTGGCGGAGAAGGTGTAATTAGCAGAACCTCTTCTTATTTTGCCAATTTAGGTTATACCTACAACCTTAAGTACACGCTGAACAGCAGTTTCCGTATTGACAGGAGCAATTTGTTTGGTTTTGATCAGTCAGCACAAAACAGACCTGTCTGGAGTGTTGGTGGCAAATGGGCGCTTGGAGGAGAGGAATTTATGAAACCAGTAAATTGGTTAAGCCGTTTAGATGTCAGGCTTACTTATGGTGTCACCGGTAATGCACCAACACCCGGTACTGCAGCATCATGGGACATTTTACGTGCTGATGCAAATGTTAATTATCCAACCGGCGTTAGCTTGATTATTAATGCGCCGGCAAACAAAAAACTTACCTGGGAACTTACCAAAAACTACAATTTGGGCCTGGATTTCGAAATCCTGAATGGTGTATTATCCGGTTCAATAGATGGGTATATCAGGAAAACAAATGATCTGATTGGCAACCTGGCAACCGCACCGCTTACCGGCTATGCATCTGTTGTAGGGAATTTTGGAGATTTGGAAAATAAAGGTTTGGATGTTTCGCTTAACTCGCTTAACGTCAGCAGTCGTAATTTTACCTGGAGCAGTTCATTCAATTTAGGTTACAATAAAAACAAAATCACACAGCTTGCCAATCCATCTCCTATTACCACAGGCCCTGGCATGATCAATGCCAGATTTCTGGATGGGTATCCTGCATTTACTGTTTTTGCCTATGACTATGCCGGTTTAAACGCTTCCGGAGATCCACAGGTTAAACTTGCTAACAGAACAATTTCGTCAAATCCAACCGCAACTACTGCCCGGGATGTGCAGTACATGGGAAGCTCACAACCTGTGTACAGCGGTGGTTTTTCTAACTACTTGCGCTATAAAAATGTCACCTTAGGCGTCAACATTATTTATAATGGCGGTAACGTAATGTTTCGCGACGTAAATACATTTTGGTCGGGTGTGCCTTACCAAAATGATATGCATCGTGAGTTCGCCGATCGTTGGAAAGTAGCTGGCGACGAGAACAAGACTAATATCCCTCGGTATGCTGGAACCAGCGCAGTTAGTGGTAATAGAAATACCAACTATTACACTTATGCAAATAGCAACGTGTTTAATGCTTCTTTTGCCAAGGTTCGCGATATTACGTTAGCCTATGATGTTAGAGGTGGGCTAATCAAAAAACTGCGTGCACAGGCTATAACTTTCAGGGCACAGGTTTCTAACTTAATGTTATGGAAAGCCAATGATTTAGACATTGATCCTGAATTCCAATCCTTAGGTAACAGAGGAGCAACGCTTACTGCCGGTAACACAGGTGCTATCAGAAACCTCCGCACCGGACAAGGAACAATAACATTAGGTGCTCACATAACACTTTAAAAACATCACGAGTTATGAAATTAAGAACAAAATATTTATTAATCACATTGGTTGCCTGCACAATGCTTTTAGCCGGTTCCTGTAAAAAAGATTTTTGGAAATACAGCCTAAAGGATCACTAATAGCAACAACTACGAATGATTACGAGCAGATATTGAATGGTTTGTCTTTGCAAAACACAATTTCCGCTGAAGTATACCTTGGAGACGATGTTGCTTTGCAAAACGATTATATCGGCGGTGCGCCTTTAAGGGTTCAACGCTTATTCAGATATGAGGACAGGGTTTACGAGCAAAACGAACTTCCTCAGGAAATTACCGCGCCTTCAGGTTATATCCCAAGGCTTTATCTTTTTAACAAAATCATCAACGAGGTCATGTTATCAACACAGGGAACAGCGCAACAGAAGAAGCAGTTACTGGCTGAAGCCAAAGTTGGCAGAGCGGTTTGCAACTTAGCCTTTTTGAATGAATTTTCTTTGCCATATAATCCTGCTTCAGCGTCAACTGATCTGGGTATACCGATCATCACTACTGCTGATGTTACGCGCACATCCTTTATACGCTCAACTGTAAGCGAATGTTATACTAACGTGATAAAAGATCTGACTGAAGCGCTGCCAGATCTGGAACCGTTGTTCCATCGCCGGCGGCTCTCTAAGCTAGCTGCCGAATTCTATTTAACAAGGGTGTATATGAACATGCAGGATTTTTCTTCTGCTAAAACACATATTGATGGCGCTTTTGCAGAGGTATCCAAAGCAACAATTCCATTGGCGCTTTATGATTATAATATTGTTTTAGATGAAAATGCTGCCGACACATGGTTCCCGCTTAGTTTTCTGGGGATATTGAACGGCTTTCCCCTTGCAGCAAACAACAGCCAGGCTATTTATAATGTGCAGGCAAGTGTATGGGGTTTAGATTTTGCCGATTGCCCGGTTTACACACCCCAGGTTGCAGCGCTTTACGGAAGCAACGACAAGCGCATACAGCTTTATTCTGACACCGAATTATTTGGAACTTATGTCTACCCTAAGAAAGTTCGCAGGTTCCCCAATTTCTTTCTGGAAGTCGGGCCATCGCTACCGGATATGTATCTGATGCGTGCCGAAATTAGGGCAAGAGCAAATGATTTGACCGGTGCGAAGGCAGATGTAGAAGCATTAAGGTCTAAGAGAGTACCTGCTTCGGCTGTCGCGGTACCCTCAGGCGTAGCAATAAATCAACAGGCAATGGTGAGATTTATTCTGGATGAACGCATCAGAGAATTTGCGCTTTCAGGTTTGCGGTGGTTAGATATGCGTCGTCTTTCTGTTGATCCGATTTACAAGGATCATATTAATCCGAACCATTACCTACTGGATGCTAATGGTGACATCATGAAAACCTATACTTTAACGCCAAAACGTTATGCGCTGAAATTTGGGGAATTGATGGTTAACCAGAATCAGGGGTTAGTAGACAACCAATAATCATTCTATTTGGGTAGTCTATTGTTACCCACTAATATATCATAAATAAAATATCAGTTATGAAAATCAACAAATTAGTAAACTACTTTATGGCTTTAGGCATGATGCTTATTATCAGTTTCGGAGCTAAAGCACAACAGCCTAATCCTTTGGCTGAAAAGTACGAGGAATTCACACTCCTGGGTAAAGTGCAGGATCAGGAAAAATTTTATAAGGACTTAATTAAAAAGATTCCTGAAACGGAGAAAAATAAAAAGATTTATGATCGGATTCGCGGCGCAATAGCGATCAACTGGCTTCACGAGGAAAACTTAAACAAGTTCAAAGAATATGATAAATCTGTTAAGGATCCGCTTTCGCAAATGGAACTGACCAACATTCTGGAAAAGTGGCTGGATGACAAAAAACACCTGGAATGGATCGATGTGATTTCAAAAGATTATCTTAAAAAATTTGATAGCGGCATTATTAAGGATGATATTAAACGTTCACACGAAATCTTATTGGAAATATCAGCTACAGTAGACTGCCTAAAAGGCAACAAGGGCTCTGCATTAACTAAAATTCAGGAAGCGCTGAAAGACACGACGATGAGGAACATGAATTATTTCAAGGACTCAAAGCCAAATTTCATCAGTCGTTATGCACTCATTTTAGATGCAAACGGCCAAACGCAAAAGGCGATTGATACACTTACAGCTGCCGTTAAAGCGGCAGAATCTAATCCAAAACTTTTAGCTACGCTTAAAACAGTTTATTCCAGGAAGAATGGCGAGGAAAATGCAATTAAGTATATCGCTGCATTACAAGATGAAGCTTATCAGCACTATTATAAGGCGCTTGAGAGCAAGTGGGATCCAGTTGGCAAACCAGCACCAACCGTTGCCATCACCAAGTTAAACGGTCAGGAATTTAAAGTGTCTGATTACAAAGGAAAAATTCTGGTAGTTGATTTTTGGAGCACCACATGTACGCCATGTAAAGCCTGTTTTCCCGCTTTCGAACGAGTGGTTGCAGACTATAAAAATGAACCCTTTCAGTTGTTCGTAGCAGGAATAGCGGAAGATAAGGAAACCCAGCAATTATATGTAGATAAATCTAAGCTGACATTGGATGTATTAAGAGATCCGGATATGATATTTTATAAAGCCATTGGTGCTAAAGGAACGCCTCATAAATTTGTAATTGACCCTCAGGGAATGATAAGAATGGAGGGAATTGGCTACGCGGGTTCGACAGACCGCGAATATTATGAACTCAAAGCAATGGTAGAGATCACTAAAAAGCATGCCGCCATTAATAATTAATATATAAACTATCAATATGAAAAAGATTCTCATGCTCCTGTTTATCTGCGCATTTTTTACGCTAAAAGGATTCGGTCAAATCTATCACCCAATCAAGTGGAGTTATGCGGCAAAGAAAACAAGTAAAACTGAAGCTATTGTATTTGTAAAAGCAACCTTAGAAAAAGGCTGGCACTTATATTCACAATATGTGGAAAAAGGTGGTCCGCAACCTACAAAGTTTACCTTCGAAAAATCAAATTCCTATGTTCTGTCTGGTTATACAAAGGAACCTCAGGCAATAGTACGTTTGGAGCCAACGTTTATGATGGAAGTCGGGTTTTTCGAAAATTCAGTAATCTTTCAGCAAAAAGTAAAGCTAAATGGCAAAAAAGCAACCGTAAAAGGAAAAGTAAAATTTATGGTGTGTAATGATAAAATGTGTCTTCCTCCGGATGAAGTCGAATTTGCCATTAACGTAATTTAATATTCCAGATTATAAAATACAACATGAAAAAATTAATGATCATCGCTTTATCAATAATTCAATTGAGTGCTTTTGCACAGGGCGGGAAAAACACTTTTACGATCACAGGGAAATATGGCGAGTTTAATGCGCCGGTAAAAGCTTACTTAGAATATACTATAGATGGTAAAGACATAAAAGATTCAGTAACACTAAAAAACGGAGCTTTTAAATTTAGCGGAACAGCCCCGTCTTCACCTGCTTATGCTGAACTCATTTTTGATTCAAAAGCTGTTGGAAAGAAAAAAGCCCCGAACGGGGAGTCGTATTTATAGAGCCAGGTAATATCACAGTTACTATAAAAGGTACTACTTTCGATGGCCTTAAAGTGACCGGTACGCCTTCTAACGACGATTATACTGAATTTAATGAAATTGTAGATGCTGAGTTTTCCAAAATGTCTCCCGAAGATAAAAGTTTCATGGAAGGGAAAATGAACGCTCAGAACACTTCCAATTTTGAGGAAAAACTGGAAGCATTTAAGAAGAGGTATAGTAAATTAACAAATGATGGGTATATAAAATTTGTAAAAAGCCATCCCAACTCTGAACTTGCTTTGGATCTAATGTCAAAAATTGCTTATGATTCAGAATATGCTGAAGTTAAACCTTTATTTGATGGCTTTTCTGATAAGATAAAGAATAGTGCTGACGGTAAAAGTTTTGCTAAAGCCCTGGAACAGATGAAAGCTACAGCAATTGGTCAAAAGGCGCCTGATTTTGAAATGGCTGATACTGAAGGTAAACTGTTTAAACTTTCATCTTTAAAAGAAAAGTATATTTTATTAGATTTTTGGGCATCCTGGTGTGGACCCTGCAGAGCGGAGAATCCAAACCTTGTAAAAATTTATAATAAATTTAAAGACCAGAACTTTACGATAGTAGGTGTTTCACTGGATAAAGCAAACGCTAAAGACCTTTGGCTGGCTGCTATAAAAAAAGATGGCCTGCCTTGGCTGCAACTTTCAGATTTGCAGAGTTTTGATAATACAGCAGCTAAACTATATGGTGTGCGTGCCATACCACAAAATTTCCTGATAGATCCTAATGGCAAAATTATTGGTAAAACCTTGGTTGGAACAGGGCTTGAGCAAAAACTTACAGAAGTGATTGGTCAGCCAGCCAAAAAAGATTAGCGGTCTAATCCTTAATTACAGACCCAATAAGCAATAAAAAGCGATTAAATTTTCAATTATTCCTGCTTAGGGGTACTTCACCGGAGTTTAGGTTTTTTAAATCCTGACTCCGGTTTTTTTATTTCCTATTAATTTGCGCTTTAGTAAAAATGATTAATTTATTAACCTGAGTTCGATTAATAATGTGCTTTCATTTGGGTTATTTGGCGCCTTACATGAACGGTCGTCACCCTGAACTTGTTTCAGGGTCTTTATAGCAAGGCGGTTTAACAGGAAAGATGCTGACCACGATTAGCTATTAGGCCTTTAAACAATAAAAACTGCTAATAAAATAAATCCGATAGCTATCGGATCAGCATAACGAAACGGCTAGCCAATTCGTCCTAATAAAGTACATTAATTTTTAAACATTAATCGAACTCAGGTTATTAAGTTTTGAAAGCACAAGTCAGCCACAACAGCTTTTCAACCACTAAGACTTGAGCCAGGAAAGCGATCTGGTGATTTGATTAATAGTGCTTTCTGGATTAAACAGAAAAGCCGTATCAATTTTTTTGATACGGCTTGTTTATGGGATGCAAATTTCGCCTCTGTAGGGGTAATAGCTTATCCTTAAGTTAATAATTGGTTTTAGTTGCCAGGATCTTTCACTTTCTCCACCACGTCCTGTATGTTCTGCGGTAAATTTGAAAGTAAATTATAACCCGTTGCACTTTCTATATCGCGGACAGACACAATATAGTTCTTCCAGCTTGGATTTGTGCTGTTGATGTTGGGTGTGTTGATGGCAATAACCCGTGTAGAACTACTCACGCGGCTGATATCATTGTCTCCCGTTTTTAGCAGTACAGCCACTTTCCATACGTTTGCCGGAACGGTAACTTTGCCATTGTTGATGGTGTTCACTACCGACGCGCTTGCCGAACCAATGCCGCCTGTGCCATAACTTCCCATGATCACATAAACCTCGTATCCGTTCAATGCCTGGGCGCGGAGATAGCTTTCAAAAGATTCCCATGTTTTCTGGTTGTTGTTCGGCGCCTGAGGGATCATGTTGGTCATCAGGAAAGTTGCTGAATTGGCAGTATTTGAGCTTGTACGGTCACCGCTTGGACAGTTATGCCCCCTGTCAAAACCGGAGCCTGAATAGCTGTTGCTCTGTACCTGGTACCAATTTGCCGGCAGGCCTGTAAATGAAGCGAAATCGTCTTTTCTGCTTGCTGCACCAGTAAAGTTGTTCGGATCCAGGTGCCAGCTTACCCAATTTGGTGTCCCGCGGGTCATGCTGTAACTCTCGGTGTAATATTTTTGATCGATCAGGTAATTTTCTGCTGAAACCAGGTTGGCCGTAGCGCCTGATGGGTTACCAAAAAGTAGGTTGGAATTATCACCTCCGGCCGGTGGTGCATCCGCACCTGCATCCGGTGTGCCTCTTCCGGGGGTTGCTGTGGAGCCGCCGTTATCCACAGGATCTGTATCCGCTCCACCTACGGTAATGCCCGGATCACCTGTACCTTTAAAGATGATATCGTCGATGTTGATCCTGGTTGTACCGGCTTTTTTGATCTGAAAGCGTATTTTACCTGTTGTATTAACCTTAAAGGAATCGGTCACCAGTGTGGTGCTGGTTTCTGTAATATCCGTACCTAACTGCGTGAAGGTTTTACCACCATCGGTAGAAGCCAGAAGCTGCCAGGTTGAACTGGCGTCTGTTCCATATTTGGCATGGGAAACGTAAATCATTTGAGTGCCTGCGATATCAAAGTTCATAGACAGGTAACCTGTTCTTAACCGGACAGACTTCGCGCCGTCCCTGGCATCAGCTGCAAGATTGCCCAGCAGCGCATCGCTCAATGTCCATTTGCCGGTTAGTAGCTGAACACTGTCTAACGCATAAGCGCCTTTGCTGCCGAATTCGAAAGTCTCCGTTATGGCATAAGCCGTTGGCGCTTTTGGTGGTGGTGTGGTTGGTGTTTCATCTCCGATGCTTGTTTTTTTTGAACAGGAGGATAGGATCAGGATGCCAATAAATCCTGAATAGGTAAGGATGTTTTTTAATTTCATGCTTTGATTTTAATGTCTGGTTGTTCGCGTTAACATAGATCATTTTTCAATGCGCCGCGAAGGTATGGAGAAAAGATGTTTGTTGTGTTAAGTTAATATTAACAAAGAGCAGGGTAATTGCAATTGGCTAGAATGCTGGTGTTTAATGCTCGTTTCGCCACGGTAACTACCTGTTTCACCACGTTAGATGATTGGTTTTGATTTCTTTACCTGATTTCTTTGGCTAAATTGATAGGGGAAGCCTTTGTTAACCAGCCCAAATTAATTAACTGTTATAAACTGGTTCGGCAAATTTATACTTACTGTTTTCTCAGCTTTTGCTGTATGATCGGTGCGCCTGGTACAAAGTATCGGGTTTCAATTTTTATTAAGTTTTGGAAAGCACAAGTCAGCCCCAACAGCTCCCCAACCGCTAAGACTTGCGCTAGGAAAGGGGTCATAAGCAATAAAGAGTTTGTGAATACTATTTGCTTATGGCTTACTTTCGTGTTAAATTTAATCACAACTTTGCTCATGTAAATTAATAAGAACATGGCCTTAAAGATGCAAAGATCGGTATAATCATTAACTAACACTATGGATCCAATAAATCTTACTGACGAACAAAAAGAATTTAACAAAGTATTTGAAAGCATAGGCGGTATTTTGATACCGCCAGATGATAACTTAACTGCATATGTACTTAATGATCAAGGTCCAAAAATCATTGATTGGGTAAGAAGACATAATTTAGAATATCCAGAATGTAATTTCGGAATCATAAACAACAATACTGTAGATGCAAAAGCCAGGATCACAAAAGACGGCAAATATTTTATCGGCATAAACAGCGGGGCAATAAATTGCATAACAGATCTTTTTAATAGACTTCTCGCACATCCCGATGTTCTTGTAAAATACGGTAATCCTGCATTAGAAAATCCAACAACAGAAATATTAGATATAGATCTTATCCCTGCGGATATCTATATTCAATATGTTTCCCCGCCGAACCTAAATTACCAAATTGTCCTCTAAGGAGGGATTTAGCACAATTTTTAATACAGACTACTTTGAAAATGTTGTTAATGCATGAATACACACACGTTAAGAATGGACATTTAGCTTGGCTACAGTCTAAAAGAGAGGAAGAATCCATGATGGAGGCATTTGAATCTAATAATCTATCTAGCGGCAATATCACGATGCAAGCTCTTGAGATGGATGCTGACTCTATTGCTATTAATCTGTTGCTTATGGAAGTAGAAGTGTTTTTCAAGTACCCAGAATACATCCCTCTTGCCTATATCCCATTTTTTGATAATATGGAGACTATTGGACTTATGTTGTTCTCAGTCGAATGTTTTTTTAGTATATTCGGAAGCATCGAATGGAGTTTTACCGACCTGGCTAACTATAAACATCCACCTGCACCCATCAGAAGATCCATGATGAAAGCTACAGTTTATGCATATTTTGAACAATATTTCCCTCATTCGATTGAATCGCTATTAAATCAAAGTAATAATGTTTTATATGAAGTAGAAATGGGATTTTCGAAAATTTCAGGGCAAAATGTAAACGCAAGTTCTCTAAAATTGTCAGCAGACACAGAATCTATTGATCATGTCCATAATATTATGGAAGCGTGGAAAAAGTCCGGGAAGAGTTGTTGCCATACACAAAGGCACCTTTAGCACTTTAATATATAAGAATAGTTTATTAAAGTCATTCCTCATTTAATGATATATTAACAAAAAATGTTTGATCTGTAGTAAATATTAAAGGAAATTCAATAAATGGTTAATTTTAAGGATAAAGGCCATGAATTAATTGATGGCCTTTATTATGAGCTGTATCTTTTTCGCAAACTGGAAAATTTATATAGATCTTTCTATCCACCGAATAGCAGTTAGATGTCCAATCTCATCGAATTCTTTAAATAATGAATTAAATAACGAGTTTTCAACCGTAACGGTGGCTTCAAATGTATGAGGCGCGGGGTGACCAATTGAAGTTAGTGACGGATCATATTTCTTAAGTGTTCGATAAACTGCGTTCCACACCATATTCCGGAGACCTTCATCTTCCTCATCAACGTCTCCTTGGATTTTAACAACCTTAACTTTACTGGAGCTATTTAAGGGAGTACTAGACATTGTTGACCTAATAACCCCTGATGAACTACTAGAAGAACCATTTGCCGAATTATCTAATTTGTCTAATTTCTCTAAAATTACTCTGATAGGATCATCATCCTTTATGTCACGAAATAATTTAGCGCTTTCCAGATACGAATAAATCGGATTGTCTGGGTTCTCATCTGCCAAGGCAAAAACTATTTTATTTCTTAATTCAGATTTTGCCTGCTCAACTCCAGAAAGGGTATCGGAATAAAAAATTGTCCTTTGATCAGTAATATCAAACGGTAGTCTGGTACCTTGTTCAGCCATAATTATAACTGGTTTTCTGGCGGCATGCCTAATAGCCAGCTCATACATAACATTAGGATTTAAGCCTGTTAAATTGGCTATCACGAGCCTATCTTCTACTATTCTTTTAATTAATTGCTTATTTATTGACCCTAAATCATCCATCCTATTTGCAGGCAAAGCTTTCATCTTGTTTTCTGCTAAAACTGGCTCGATAACAGCATCAATTAGTCCCATTGCTTTTACAAAAGTATCTGAACCAGCTGCACCAATAGGGGTTATTATAAAACAATCTTCAATAATTACATCTTCTGTAGCCTCATTCGGCTGGATTTCAGTTTTCTTTGTCATGAGCTTTTTATTAGATTTCCTAAAAATAATGATTTAATTTACAAATCGTAACTTTAATTTTCACGCCTTGAGGCAGAGTAATAGGACATTTTCAGCTTATCAATTTTAGATGGCGACCACATTCATTTCCAAAAACCTATACCCGAAATCGATGTTTGGTTTATCGATCAATTGTTCAATCGCGATGGTAAATCAACCTCCAGATAAATGCGGTTATAATATTTTTAAGTCTATTTGCTAACAAAAAATATTTGATGTTTTTTTTCATTCAAAGCCACCCAAGTGGCTTTTTTAACTTATAGCTTTTTTGCTATATTGTATGATAAGAAATTATCAACCAACATCCGACACCTTGATGAGGCTTATCCAAATTTGACCTATCACATCGGTAGGCCCTTTTAGTCTATAATCTATAATAAGCCCTCACATTCCGCAAGGGCTTAAATTTAAATTACCAATTCCATTTTACCTCACTCAAAACTTCCTTTCCCATCAGCAACATAACTGTAAATAACCATGTATTCGATTCCATTCTTTTGAAAATGCCCGATAGGAATATCGCCTTTTTCAAAGTAAGCTGATTTACTTTCGAATGGAATACCGCAAAGCATTGCATTCGGTTCTATTTGATGATAAACAACATCATTTCTACTGGTTGCAATAGCCATCAATGCTGATAAATTTTTGCTCGAACCTTTCTGGTTATATTTTGGATGGTGCGGGTGTTGGCTGGCCGTTACCCAGGAGCCCGGTTCCATTGGTTTATAAAATTTGCCCAGTGGTATATCGAAGCGGCGTGGTAAAAAGCAAGAGGCTATTGTTCCATTGGTGGTGATGGTTCCGGTTTCTATAAAGAAATGGGTAATTCGAATCCAATGCCGGGTGAGCTGATACACATATTCCCGAATGGAATTTTGCCCATCCTCTAAAAATTCTGCCCATCCGGCGTAACGTGGCAAAGTCATCATGATTTCAGAAACATGGCCATCAATATGATGTAAGGTAGCCTTTACCGCACAAATGGCAGGTAATACATTAGTGTTGGCTGATTCAGCTGCAACCTGAGCAGGGAGCTGTGTGTTTTGGTTTTTACAATTGTTGTTTCGCATAACATTGTTAAAAAGATCCTGGGTGCTGCGAAACAACAATAAACTCTTTTCAGAGAAAATTTAGATACGGTGCCAAACCGCTCACCCAGGAATATTGTTAAAAATTGATTTGCTTACTTAATTGCTTCTCTGTCTAAGTTGAAAATTCTGTTTATTATTATTTCGCATAAGCAATTTAGAAACAATATCTCAAATCACAAAGAAAAATCTTCATTATTTAATTGGTTTCTCATCAGCGTTCCAAGTAGCTTCGGTTATCCTCTTTTGTTGCTGTAATTTACTAAACTAAGTGATTTTAACAGGCTCTATGTATTCCCTTAGAAGTTGAACTTTCCAAAGCTTTGACAACTGAATTTGGGGAAAGGTTTTTCCTATTCTAATTTATATAATTTCAGACAGTTTTATCTTACCTACCCAGAGCAAGACAAATTCTACACACTGTGTAGCAAATTGACATGGAGCCATAATAGGTTAATAATGAGGGTTTAAAATGTGGCTGCAAGGGGATTTTATTTAAATGAATTCAATAAATACCAGTGACGACGTCAAAAGGTTCATCTGCTATTTTCTAAAATAATTTTCCAGGTATTGGCGTACAGAAGTTGGTTCCCTTTTCAAAAACCGGCTAAAGTATCATCTTCCTGATCCATTGCCTGCTGTTTCAATGCAGTACCCCACATGGTTAACATATTAATGTACATTTTCAGGACATTTGCCTTTTGCAGCATAGCATTAAATTCATTGATGCCCGGCGATTTGTATTCAATTTCTTCGCCTAGTATTTCAGATATATGCTGTGCAATGAATTCAAAACCTACAGCTTCGGAATTAGTCAAAGTATAGATTTTATTTTTATGGCCTTCGGTGATTAAAACATGAGCAGCAGATTCTGCTAATTCTTCACGAAGAACCCAACTCGCTTTTCCTTCGCCTGCCGGAAACAAAATGCTTTTAGTTTCGGCAACCTTATCACCAGAAAAAGCCAATATCATTTCTGCATAGATACCATTTTGAAGTATAGTATAATCCAGACCGCTCCCGGTCAGGTGTTTTTCAGTCTCGAGGTGGGCGTTTTGAAAATCAGCAATCGCTGAATCCTCAAATCCTGGTTTTCTCACAAAAGAAGTGTACACAATATGCTTTACACCGGCTTCTTTGGCCGCATTTATTGCGTTTTTGTGATGCTGTGTCCGGTTTTCAATCGCTTCTCTATTGTTACTTGATACCAACAATAATTTATCTACACCTGTAAAAGCCTTTACCATCGAAATGTGGTCGGTATAATCACCTTCCCTAATCGCTATTCCTTTTTCCAGCTCCTTTGCTTTGTTGCTGTCTCTTACCAAAACAGCAATTGCTGAAGGTTCAATTCCATTCTTTAACAAATGTTCAACTGCTTTAGAACCAAACTGGCCTGTTGCTCCTGTAACTAAAATCATAAATTTATTTTTTAAATTGTTATTAATCTCTGTTTGTTTTTTGAAGTTTTGCATCACACACATACGACACAATCAGGATCGCCAGGAAAACCAATCCTGTTATCACTTTGCCAAGCGGATCGCCTACTGCCGCATGTGCTAGGGAAGCTGAGGCAAACATAATAGCGAAACCGATGTATGCGGCTTCCCTCAACAAGCGGACAGGCAACCAGATTAAAACTGCACCTATAATTTTTGCAATTCCCAATTCAATCCTGAAATAATCGGGGAAACCTAAATGTGTCATTGATATTTTGACTTCGGGCTTCGTAAGGGTTTCAAAAGCAATAAATAGCATCATTGCTGAAATAATTGCAGTGGTAGCGTAACAGGTAATTTTTAATTTGTTCATTTCTCTATTATTTTATGTTACAAAGCTATGTATATTAGCTAACCAAAATATAGTAGTATACCAAAGGTGAGTAGTAACCTTTTGGTTAGTTAAATTAAATAGAAACGATGGCAACAAGTAAATTAGAATACACACCAGTGCAGTGTACAAACCGTATCTCGGCAACTGAGGATGCCCTTTATGTTCTTGGCGGTAGGTGGACCATCAGGGTGATGATCGGGGTTTTAGGTGGCAATACCAGATTTAATGAACTGCAACGAACGGTAAAAGGAATTTCTGCAAAAATGCTGTCGGTAGAATTAAAAAAATTAGAAATAAATCAACTGGTGGAAAGGAAAGTGCTGGCCGATCAGTTTCCGGTTATAGTGGAGTACCTGCCCACTGAATATAGTGAATCTTTAAAGGATATCATCACTGCCCTGGCGCAATGGGGTACAAACCATAAAAAGAGAATTACAACTGATAATTAGGGAAAATGTAACCGTTTTATCAAAGAGGGTGGATTGTAAGGTGCGTTAATTGTAATTAAATCTAATTTTTTTCCAAATTTAAGAGCCTGTTTAAAAATTAAAAAAAAATATTTCGTATGTCAGTCTGAGGGTTAATTAATTGTTTAAAATCAATACGAGTGAGGTATAATTGTCTTTTTCTTGTCCTACGGCGCGGTCTTGCCTCGGCTCGCCGCCGCCGAAGGGCTCTTTCTTTTGGCATCAAAAAGAAACAAAAACTGCCGGCTGAAAATTTTTCTTTCGAAGCTGGTAGGTTGGCTTTGTCAGTGGAGCCCGAAAAATTTGTTAGGCCGGATTTAAATAGAACGGGGATATCGTGCTATGGCCTAGCTGGGTGGAAATACTAAAGTAATTAAATTATTGATTAATAACGACTTGTAAAATAACGTCAATGGTAGCGTAGTCGAAGACCATTTCAAAGCATTAAAAAAGCAATCGACTCTGGTACTATAGACAGAATCCATTAGCACTGTCGTCATTCCCGCGCAGGCGGGAATCTTAAAGCGCTTGCATTACGATTATTCATGAGTTTACCCCGTTTCAAAGGCATTCATGAGCATTCCGTGGTTCCCAATCGAGTTGGGAATGACGATCTCACGCAGCCAACCATTTTGCCAAAAAGATTTATCTTTTATATTGATTTTATGAAATAATTACCCTCTATGTGAGAGCAAAAAGCCATTTATATTTGTTATAAAATTTAAATAGACTCTAACATTGATTCTTTTTTTGTTTCCAATTCATTCAAATATCATTCTAACCCGCAAAATTTGTTTAATGCTCCGGGGATATATTTGACTTCAAATGTCATTGTATCACGTCAGTCCGTTAGGCTAAGGTTGGAAATAGGGATATACCCGGCTGTTTCTTTGCCGCCCTTACCCTCAAAATAAACATATAGCCAATTTTGTGTGCTGGCGCCAATTCTATCGATATCTAACCTAACTTTATCACCTTTTAATACGTAGGTTTTAAGTTTGCTTCCTGCATCTGGTTTTCGATAAAAATAGGCCTTAGGTACTTTTACAATGTATTCGCCAGCTACGGCATTGGTAATTTTATTGTAGAAGCCATCAAAGTCTGTAGTAAGGTGATCGGTATTGCAGTTATTAAACGAAGCCTTAATTTTGCCCTGAACAAGATTTAGCGTAACAACACAGCCTGGATCGTTCTCCTCACTGTGTAAAACAACCCTGTTCTGCTGTAATGTTCCTTTACCACTATAGCTACCCATCTGTGCCGACTTGGTATTCCACCAGCTAAAAATTTCTGCTATTACCTTATCGCCATTTTTTTGAAAGGAAATGATTCCATAAGCCCCATTTGCGGCTTTTTTTCATAAGTGCCGTTTTGAGCCTGTGTTGTTAAAGATGAACACAGGATGAGTAAGCCCAATGCGATCTTCACTTTAGATTGCTGTAATTTATTTATGATTGATAATTTCATGATTGTAGCTTTAAGATCAGATTTATTTGCGAACCATTGTATCCGGAAGCGACCAGGCTTTGTGCTAAATATTCTTTTTCGGCTCTGCATTTCCGCCAGGCAGGGAATTGTTGACTATCGGAGCGGATTTGGATAACAGACCAGCCAAAATAGAAATTATTAGGATAACAAACACAATTGCGGCTATGGTAATGATAAGCTTCGTTTTTTGAGCACCCAAAGCAGGATTCGCGTTGGCGTAGCTGTAGTTATGGTTATAATTTACAGTGATGTCATCATCGTCCAGGTAATACTCCGTTTGGCGGTTTATGTTAGGGTAAACGTCGGGCTTGATTTCAGTTTTGGCAGTACTGCCGCATTGAGGAAACTTGATCGCTTTAATTCTTTCGCCATGAGCGCGTTTATTCATTTGGGCTGCGAGCATATTGTTGCAGTTCGTAAAAAATTAATGTGTGCTGAACCGATATGAAGATACAACAATATTGTTAAGCAAAGGTTTTAGTGCCGGACTGTTGTTTGTAAGATCTACAGAAATTGGACGAAATGCACCTGATTTCGGGCAGCAAAACCCGTAAGAAATTTGATTAAATTATCAGATTTAAAGGGGAAATATGTACTTATAGACTTTGTAATTTGGCTTAATTTTCAGTTTGGTAAAGTGGGAATGGCAGATTAGTTTGAACACCCGTTACAGCTTTAAATCTAAAACGTCATTTTGACTTACCATAATTCGTTTTAGACTAATTTCAGTGTTTATGCAATGCCCACTTTTGTATAGTTCAATCTAAAACAAAGAATTATGCAAAAGACAATTTTCATTACCGGAACCTCATCCGGGCTGGGCAAATCAACAGCCAAATTATTTCATGCAAATGGCTGGCATGTAATCGCAACAATGCGCGATCCCGAAAAAGAAAATGAATTGAAGGAACTTCCAAATGTAACCATAGTTCAATTGGATGTTACTGATTCGGAAAAAATCAAGAATACGATATCAGAAGTTTTGAAGTCGCATGCTGTTGATATAGTATTAAATAACGCCGGTTATGGGTTGATTGGTCCGCTGGAAGCCTTTACAGATGAGCAAATCCAGACTCAGGTACAGACGAATTTATTTGGCGTGATCAATATTACAAGAGCATTCATCTCGTATTTTAGAGAAAGAAAGAGTGGAACGTTCATCAATATTACCAGTACATTTGGCCTGCTGGGATATCCAACCTGTTCTATTTATAATGCTACCAAATTTGCTGTTGATGGTTTTTCAGAAGGTTTGGCTTATGAATTGGCACAATTTGGAATATCGGTGAAAGTAGTGGCCCCAGGTGGAATGCAAACTAACTTTGCAGGAAGATCTCTACAGGCTGGAATGCACGAAGCTTATGCTCAATTGGTGGCTCAGGTTAGTGAAGGTTATAGCGAAGAGCAGATTGCCAGTTACACAAAAGCAGAAGACGTAGCCAAAATCATTTATGATGCAGCTACAGACAATAAAGAACAGCTGAGATATATTGCCGGCAATGATGCTAAAGGTTTATATCAAGAGCGCCTTGAATTAACTCCGGAAGGACAATTCGAAAAACTCCGTTCCCAGTTCGTATTTTAATAGATATAGCCATTCTATAATGGATTGACATGGGAGTGGCTGCTGATGAATTAACTAAATTTGTACAATGAGAAAACATCCGGTCCTATTCGATTCGCTTTCCCAGTTGCATAAGGCGATGGGGCAGGCGGCTCCGTCCCATCCGCTGATCAGCGTTATGAATTATGGAGATGCAAAGTTTGATCCAATGGATTTTGAGCATGGCATCATCCTGAATTTTTACAAGATATCTTTCAAGACGAGTTTTTCAGGGAAACTGAAATATGGTCAGGGATACTACGATTTTGAAGAAGGCGGAATGTCATTCATCGCCCCCGGACAGCTTTTGAAAATGCAGGATGAGGAAGCGGACTACAGCGGGATGACGCTCCATATCCACCCGGATTTCTTAAGATCCTATCCGCTAAATTCTGGGATTAAACAATATGGTTTTTTTAGTTATTCTGCCGCAGAGGCACTATATCTTTCGGAAAAGAAAAAGCAACCATCCTGAGCATTTACAGGTTTATACAGGATGAGCTGAATGAGCGTATTGATAAATTCAGCCAGGATGTGATCATTTCGCAAATCGAGTTGCTGCTCAATTATGCCAATCGATTTTATGACCGGCAGTTTCTCACCAGGAAGACTGTGAGCAACGACCTTCTTGCCGGATTGGAACAGCAATTGGATGACTATTTTAGAGGAGAACGTTCTTTAATTAAAGGGCTTCCTGATGTGAACACTTTGGCTGAAAATCTAAATGTAACGCCAAGATATTTGAGCGATCTGTTGCGAAATCTTGTCGGATTAAATACCCAGCAATTCATACACGAAAAGGTGGTAGAAAAAGCAAAGGAATATCTTGCGAAAAATGAACTTAGCATTGCCGAGATCGCCTATCATTTAGGCTTTGAGCACCCGCAGTCATTCAATAAGTTATTTAAAAATAAGACCTCCTTTTCTCCGTCAGATTATAAAAAGAGTTTGCTGAATTAGATTGAAAGAGTAAACAACCATAGTGATATGGTAAAAAAGAAAAAATGGACATACAAACTTTTATCACGGAATGGATTGCAGCCAGTAACACATTCGACACAGAAAAATATTTAAGTTTTTATTTACCTGCTGCTATTTTAGACGATCCATCGGTAGGTAGAAAGTTTAAAGGGCATAAAGGAATTCAGCAATATTTTGATGACTACTTTATAGGGTACAATACCCATACAGATCAGGTAGCGCTCAAGATAATAGATCAACAAAATGCATATTTGGAAGTTCAATTTTCTGGTGATTTTCCGGAAGGTAAAATTGGAGGAACATTTGAATTCAAATTTGAAAACGGTAAAATCTCTTTTGTTAGCGCCAATTTAATTCACTAAATGATATGTTAATGAGTAAAGAAAATTTTGACGAGATTATCCACAGATCGCTGGAAATAAGAAAAAAGTACCATGAGCTAGAGCTGCTGCATCACGGAAGTGAGTGGACAGTGGAAGAAGATGCTTTGGCCTACCTTACTGATGCCGGACTGGTTGGACGCAACATTATGTCGCAGCAGCAGCGCTGGCCCAAAGCCGGTTCTGAGACAGAACTGGAACATAAACTTGCTGAAAATATTTGGTGGTTAATTGTGTTGGCCGAGAGGTCTGGAATTGACATAAAAGAGGCGGTTGATAAATTTTTGACAAAAATGGATGTTGCGTTAAAGTAGAAACCGTGAGAAAATGAGGATAGCATAATCTAAGGGCTGTTGCAATTAAGGGGAGGATTAGCAGATTGTTTGAACGCTTTTGACCAGAAGATATTGCGGAGACTATAGTATTTCGCTTGATACAGATTAATATACTCAATAGTAGTGTTAAACCTTTATTTAAATATCTAAGAGCCTGTTTAAAATTAAATAAAATTTAATTCGTATGTCAGTCTGAGCGTAGTCGATGACTATTTCAACGCATTAATAAAACAATCGACTACGCTACAATTGACAGAATCCATTAGCACGGCCTTCATTCCCGCGCAGGCCTATAGTGTAGACACAATTAATTATAACATCTTCTATCGCTATATGCCGCGGGGCATGGTACTTTGGAGCGCCAAAGTACCCAAAGCGCTTTGTCAATCCAGCAATGAGCCTTTGCGCAATCTCACACGTATCAAAAAAACAGGGACACTTCGTTTTGTGTTCAATATTTTTTTTAAAATTAAATCATCGGTTATGAACACAAAACCACTGCGTTTCAGGTTTGTTATTGCTATTTTTACTGTAGTGCACCTGTTTTTTTGATTTCCCCGGCTCTTGGGATTGACAGCGTCCTTAGTTAAAATCCGTGCTTTATTAAAGTTGGTTAGCAAAACGCCTAAACTAACTCAAAAAAGATGTGTCCACACGATAGGCGCAGGCGGGAACCACGCAGTGCTCAGCGAAGCTAATCTTAAAGCACTTGCATTACGATTATTCATGAGTTTACCTCGTTTCAAAGGCATTCATGAGCACTCCGTGGTTCCCAATCAGGTTGGGGATGACGATTCCTCGCAGCCTGTAATTCGCTAAAAATCTGTCATTTATATTGATTTTATACAATAAGTTATCCCTTAGTGTGACAGCAAAAGGCTATTTATATTTGTTATAGAAATTTAAACAGGCTCTAAATCAGCCAAAAGTCTGCCCCTTTCATATTTTGTTAAAAATAATTTGGATAGTTAATCATTACAACATTACCCGGTAATAGCATAGTGGAAGAAAACCGCCTTATCTAAGATAGGCGGTTTTCTGATGTTGTGTGTCATCGTGCTATATCTATGCCCAAAATATTATTCGGTCACATTTAGGGAATCGATAAGGTTGTCCTTAAAGCCAAATTTGAAATTCAGCTTTACCGGACTTCCCGGAAAGGTGCCCGAAACATTTGCTGTCAGTACACCGCTTGAGCTGGTCTGCTCATAGTTGAGTGGTTCCAGCTCAGATTTGTACGCATCCATTGAATGCTGAATCCATTGATGAATTTCTTGTCTGCCATTATGGGTTTTTCCCTCGTCATGAACGATGGCAGATTCGGTAAAACAATCCGCGAAAGCCTTGCTATCGTAATTGTGCTGCGTTTCTATGAAACGCGATACTACTTGTGGTAATTCCATGATGATATGATTAAGTGGTTAAATAGTCGGTACCGTTCCGCCATCGATGACGAAGTTTGTTCCTGTTAGGTAATTGGCTCTTGGCGAGACCAGAAAGCCGACCAATTCGGCCACTTCCTCTGGTTGGGCCGGCCTGCCGAAAGGTATTCCTCCCAATGCATCCATAACACTTTGCTGAGCCTGCTCTATGGTGCTATTGGAATTTCTGGCAATCTCACCCAGCCAGGCTTCCGATGCTGTAGTATTTATCCATCCCGGCGAAACGGTTAGCACACGTACACCTTTTGGCGTAACCTCATTTGATAAACTTTTACTGTAATTGATCAGTGCTGCTTTTGAAGCTGCATAGGGCAATGTAGAATCGTATAGGGGCAATTTGCCCTGGATGGAAGCGATGTGAATGATAACACCATCTTTACGATCGATCATCTGTGGTAAAAATCCCTTGTCAAGTCTGACTGGCGCAAGTAGATTAGCTTGCAGGGTCGATATCCAATCTTCATTACTCAATGCTGAAAACCCACCGGCTGGTGTTGTTGAACTGCCAAGGTTGTTTACCAGGATATCCAGCCTGCCATAGGTTGACAGTACCTCGCTGATTATTTTTTGCGCATCTTCTGGTCTGCTCAGGTCAGCAGAAACAAAATTAAGTTCCGGATCTGGTTGTTCGGCTTTGTTCCTCGCCGTAATGATCACTGTGGCGCCAGCGGCCTTTAAACGTTCTGCAATTGCTTTGCCGGCACCTTTGGTTCCACCTGTTACAAGGGCGATCTTTCCGGAAAGTTCATTGCTGTAATTGATTTGCTGTGTCATAATTTTAATTGTTATTTTTGACTAAATGGCTTTTGTTTACAATACAAATCTAGGGACTGTGAATGCTTAGAAACATGGCCAGATACGGCCGAAATATGTTCAGATTTCCTTGCCATATTGATGTAGTATTTTAGATGATATGATAAATATTGTTATCTTATGTCAACCTGCAACAAACAGGAAAAACGCCTGGGTTATAGTTTTATCGGTATAATGAAAAATAAGAAAAAACGTATTGAGGAACTGACGGTTGATTTTCTAAAGTCCCGGCTGGATATCAATACCAAATTTAAGGGCCTGTACGTTTTTGATACCGATTCGCAGGAAATGGATACATCCTTTTATCTCGCCATATCGTGCCGATCATAATTCGATTCACCTGATCACTGATGGAGAGGTGAATGTAAAGATCAATCTGCTGGAATACACACTGAGAAAAAATGATCTTGTATTGTTTACGACCAATACCATCCGTCACTTTGGTACGGTTACCCCAGATTGTAAAGCGACCAATCTACTATTCTCAAATGACTACTTATTAAACTCAGCCATCCCGTCGAAGACCGCAGAGGCTTATGATTACCTGACCGGTATCATTAGCCCGGTGTCCAGGCTCAGCGAAGACCAGGTCGACTTGTTCAAGGCTCAACTCTCCGTACTGGCGCTAAAGATGAAGGATACGCGAGCAAACAGGTTTTATGCGGAGGATATCTTGCGGCACCTTTTTTCGGCGCTTATTTTCGAGGTTGGTGCATTATATCAATCAGAGGCCGAGCCATACGTGGTACCTGGCAGCCGGAAGGAATATGTGGTTCATCAATTCCTTAAACTTGTTATGAAGAAATTTAAAGAGGAAAGAAGTGTACAGGCTTATGCTGACATGCTAAATATCACCCCAAAATACCTGACCACTGCTACACGGGGGCTTACGGGTAAAACTGCGGGAGAACTGATCGATGAAATGCTCGTTGTTGAGGCAAAGGTATTATTAAATGAGTCAGGGTTGCCGATCGCACATATCGCTGAATCATTGAACTTCAGTGACCAGTTCGTATTCAGTAAATTTTTTAAGAAACATTGTGGCCAAAATCCAAGCAGCTATCGTCGTAATGCCTGACCGCATTCAATCGATCAGATGGGCGATGGGCACAAACATCAAATAACTTATTCTTGCACCTGAACATAGCTCTTTTGACTACAATAATTTTTTACAGGTAGCGTATCTGTGGATTGTCAGGTACGAGGTAAAATCTTTTATATTGCAGATGCGGATTTGAGTTCACAGCACACGCCTCAACCTAATGTTACTGCCCAAATGATTTATCCTTACAACTTTTTCCATTAGGTTTTAATTTTTCATTTTCAATAACCCTTCAGGATTTAGTACGGTTATATTTGCTCCAATCCGATCGATTAGTTTCTCTTCCTTAAAATCAGAGAGGGTTCTGCTGACTGTTTCTGTGGCCATACAGGCCATAGCGGCAAGGTCTTCCCTGGAAATGATAAACGAGTTTTGCTCTGGTATATTCTGGTGATATAATCTTAAGATGGCACCAGCCATTTTTTTACGTACCGATTGATAAGCCAGCTGGAGTAGCTGCTCCTCTTTTTCCTGGTTATCACTCGATAGGAGGTTGATAAATTCCCTGGCCACTTTCGGGTATTGAAGGAGTAAAAGTTCCATCTGATCTAAGGGGATGAAGCAGATCTCGCTATCTTCTACAGCAGTTGAGGTATCGGTATAAGCCGTACCGCTCAAAATGGCATTTATCCCAATGTAAGAGCCTGAAACATGCATCCCTGTCATCAGCTCCCGTCCGTCTTGCGCGAGTTTTATTGTCTTTACCTTTCCGCTATGTACCAGATAAAGACCTTTTCCAAAATCTCCCTCATAATAAATTACCTGTCCTTTTTTGAATCGCCTTTTTGTTTTGCCTTCGATTAATTTGTGAAATTCCGAGAGTCCATCGGTATGAGCTACCAATATCCTGAACTCGTCAGAAACGGTATGGAGCACCTTATCCTGCGCTTCCTTTTTTCTTATTCTAATATCAATTGCATTCAGGAGTTCCATGTCATCAAAGGGTTTGATAAGATAATCATCTGCGCCCAGTTCCATTCCCTTTCGCAGATCCGTGTGTTCAGCCTTGGCGGTGAGAAAAATAAAAGGGATTCCCAAAGTTTCGGCATGTTTGTTCAGTATATAAAGCACCCCGTATCCATCCAGTTCAGGCATCATAATGTCACACAAAATAATATCCGGGAGTTCACTAAGGGCCATATCGACCCCTGTCTTACCATTTTTGGCCTCAAAAACGGTGTAATTTGCCATCTTAAGTATCTCTGCTATACTTTCGCGAATCGCATTATGATCTTCAATAATCAGTATTTTCTTGCTCATTTTGATGATTATTGGGGAAAGATAAGTGAATACAGATAAAATAATACCCTTTGGCAAACAGGTGCATTGCAATTCTTTTCGTCCTGCAAGATGGGCGCACCTACGTCACATAAAGGGCAAGGTACTGATAATTATCTAAGGGGATGATGAACATCATCTTTACTTCGGTACCTGGTCATTTAGCTCAGCCTCTTTAGGTAAGCTGTTTTTTATGGAATTTATTGTAAACAGGTTGCGGCAAAAACAGTCGGCTCGTATGGCAATTATCTAATTATAACCCGTTTAGTAATGTTTTATGTACGTGATGTCCTCTGGAATGGAGATGGTGAATCGGGAAGATTTAGTGATAGCTATATTTCTTCTGCTATTTCGTTGATTCACATCACTTTTTCCCCGTGACTGCCATCATGGCAGGCTCATATTATCCTGGTCACTTTTACAGCATATCTTAAATCAAGCAATATGCCTACCCAACCAGTAATAAATCAAATTCCAGCATTAAGAACAGCGCATGACAGTATGGGCGATGTTCAGGTTCTTCTGAACCGCTACTGGGGAGCCCAGACCGAACGTTCACGAAATAATTTTAAGATTGGTCCGGAAGCATCTATGCCCGAAGAGATTATTGAAGCTTTTGGTTATCTGAAAAAAGCTGCGGCATACGCCAATAAAGATTTAAATGTACTTTCAACTGAAAAACGAGATCTGATTGCAAAGGTGTGCGATGAGATTACTGATGGTAAGCTTTACGGAGAATTTCCGCTTGTGATCTGGCAAACTGGTTCCGGAACTCAGTCCAATATGAATGCCAATGAGGTAATCTCCAACCGAATCCATGTATTGCAGGGAAACGAAATGGGCAAAGGCGAGCTATTTGTTCACCCAAATGATGATGTAAATAAATCCCAGTCTTCTAACGATACTTTCCCAACGGCAATGCACATTGCTGCCTATAAAATACTGGTCGATGTGACCATACCTGGCATTGAAAAGTTAAGGGATACACTTCATGTTAAATCTGAGGAGTTCAAAGATGTCGTGAAAATTGGCCGTACCCACCTGATGGATGCGACACCCCTGACACTAGGCCAGGAAATCTCCGGTTATGTTTCCCAGCTTGATCATGGGCTTAAGGCGCTTAACCATACCTTGGACCACCTTTCCGAAATCGCACTTGGGGGCACCGCAGTAGGTACCGGCATGAATACGCCGGGTGGGTATGATGTTGCCGTTGCCGCATATATATCAAAATTTACCGGTTTCCCCTTCCGCACGGCAGATAATAAATTTGAGGCTTTATCTGCTCATGATGCCCTGGTAGAAAGTCATGGCGCATTGAAGCAGATCGCAGTATCGCTGATGCATATTGCCAATAACATTCGGATGCTGGCCTCCGGACCAAGGTGTGGTATCGGCGAGTTGCATCTCCCTGAAAATGAACCCGGCTCCTCTATTATGCCCGGTAAGGTAAACCCTACGCAGAATGAGGCAGTAACGATGGTTGCGGCACAGGTAATGGGCAATGATGTAGCCATCACCGTTGCGGGATCCAACGGACAGTTTCAGCTCAATGTATTTAAGCCAGTAATGGCCGCAAATTTTCTGCAGTCTGCACGGCTTATCGGCGATGCCTGCTGTTCATTTAATGAAAACTGTGCAATGGGCATCAGCCCGAATTATGACGGCATTAAAAAACACCTGGAAACCTCTCTCATGCTTGTAACAGCTTTGAATCCGCATATCGGATATGACAATGCTGCAAAAATTGCAAAGTCCGCATTAAAGGAAAACAAGTCACTGAAGGAAGCCGCAATCAGTCTTGGGTTAGTCACCAGCGAACAATTTGATGAATGGGTAAGGCCGGAAGATATGATTGGCGCAATTAGCTAACCGTAAGCGCATTGATAAAAATCTCAAAACAGTAATCATGAAACAATTTTATATCATCCTGTTACTCGCCTGCAGTATGCTTTTCGCTTCCGCACAGCAAAAAGACCAAACCCGGTTAAGTGACACCCTGAAAAATTATTCTGCATACAAACGTAAACTCAGCTTTGCGGGTGTGTTGCAAACGCGTTATTTGTTTTCTATAGATAAAAACGTAGACATTAACGGCAAAAACTATGATCCCGCAATGTCTAAGGCAATATCTAATACCTTTATGATCAAGCGGGCGAGGGTAATGGTTAAGGGCGATATTAATGATCATTTTTCGGCCAATATACTGGCCAATCTGGCTGAGTTTAATAGCGATCCGACCAACAAGGTGTTGGAAAATGCTTACATCAAATATTCTCTTAATGAATATTTCCACATTCAGGCAGGGCAGTTCCGCCCTTTTTTCGGAATCGAAGATGCCATGGCAGTAGATATTATCCGAACACTTGACTTTTCCAACCAATATTATGCTTTCGGAAAAAACGGCTGGCAGAGTTTTCAAACCGGACTTTCTGTATTGGGTAACGTGATTCCTGGAGGAAAACTCAGGTATTTTGCCGGGGTTTACAATGGAAACAATAAAAACCAGCCCGCCGATGACAATAACACCAAGAACTTATATGGCAGGCTGGAAGCTGATTTGCTGAAAGACTTTACCATTGGCATTAACGCAGGCTCGGGAAGTTTAGCTTCCAGTGGTATTGGCAAAGCTTATGGAGCCGATGCTACCGCCAAGATCCCGCTTTCGAAAAAATTCGACCTGCTTTTAATGGCTGAATATAAGGAAGGAGCAAACTTTATGGCCTACAATGCCGACAAACAGATTGCCCGCCCTGATCTGGATGAATACCAGATGCAGGGGTTTTATTTTTTTCCAACGCTCCGTTACAACCATGAAAGCAGAAGATTGCGGGCGGTGGAATTTTCCTGCAGGTACGAATATTTTGATGAAAATTACAAACTGGCCAGCAATCCCCGCCAGACCCTCATTCCAAATGTGTCACTGATTTTTGCCGATGACTTTTATGCGGCCCTTCAGCTTGGGCTAGCTATAGACAAGTTTAAAAAAGAAGTGCCCTTGAGTACAACTTACAACCACAGCCTTGGCTATGTTCAGTTACAGATACGCTTTTAAAGAAAATATTATGAAAGAGATCAATTTTAAATCGCTTATTATTACCCTTGTGGTTGGCGTGGCCATCTGGTTTATTCCTGTGCCCGATGGGGTTAAGCCCAACGCCTGGCATTTGCTGGCTATTTTTGTCGCCACCATTGTGGGCATCATTTCCAAGGCCGCATCCATGGGTACAATGGCCATAATCTGCATTACCCTTTGTGCAGGAACCCAGGTATTGGCGCCGGGCGATCCGGTTAAATCCATTCAGAATGCATTAAGCGGTTTTGGTAATTCCACCATCTGGTTAATTGGTCTTGCTTTTTTTATTGCAAGAGGTTTTATCAAGACGGGCCTTGGTACCAGGATCGCCTATAGTTTTATCAGGATTTTTGGTAAAAGTCCATTAGGGTTGGCTTATGGTCTGAACACGGCCGATCTGATATTGGCTCCGGCCATTCCCAGTAATACCGCAAGAGCAGGAGGTGTGATTTTTCCGATCATGAAATCTATTGCGGTAAATATGGGCTCAGTACCAGAAAAACCTGAAACACATCGCAAGATCGGTGCATTTTTAACTTTAAGCAGTTACAATGCAAATATGATTACCTCGGTTATGTTTCTGACTGCTACTGCCAGTAACCCGATGGCGCAAAAGTTTGCAAAAGATCTCGGTGTCACCATCACCTGGGGAAGCTGGACAATTGCAGCACTGGTTCCCGGATTGGTCTGTTTCCTTTTGGTTCCGCTTTTTCTTTATAAAGTATTTCCACCAGAACTTAAGGAAACCAAAGAAGCGCCGGCCATAGCAGCCAAACAGCTAAAGGAGATGGGGCCAATTACGATAAAGGAATGGTTAATGGTCGCAACCTTTATTATTCTTCTGGTGCTCTGGATATTTGGAAACCTGTTTGCAATAGATGCCACAACCGGTGCGTTGATTGGTCTCTGTATTCTGCTGTTGTGCGGGGTACTCACCTGGGAAGATGTCAAATCTGAAAAAGGCGCATGGGATACCATTGTCTGGTTTTCTTCCCTGGTAATGATGGGCTCATTTCTGAATTCACTTGGCTTCATCGGCTGGTTCGGCCACCTGGTGGGCGGGCAAATGGCACATTTGAGCTGGCAACTGGCTTTTCCGGTCATCATACTGGTATACTCTTACTGTCACTATATGTTTGCCAGCGCTACCGCACAGGTAGCGGCTATGTACTCGGTATTTCTTGCCGTTGGAATTGCCGTGGGTGTACCTGGAACTATGCTGGCTATATTTTTAGGCGCCTGTGCATCGTTGATGGGTTCGCTGACACATTATGGCCATGGTCCTGCACCGATATTTTTTGGAAGTACCTATGTCGATCTTAAGGACTGGTGGAAACAGGGCTTTTTTATGAGTGTGCTGTTTTTGTTGGTCTGGTTTCTGGTTGGCGGGGTATGGTGGAAGGTTATAGGTCTTTGGTAGCGATGGTTCGGAGCAAAATTATTTTATAAAAGATATGAAACAAACGACTTTAATATACAAACTGATCATGGCCACAACAGGACTTTTCCTGTGCTTCTTTCTGGTGATCCATCTGCTGGGAAACCTACAGCTGTTATTGCCCGAATCGCAGGCCAGAGAACAGTTCAACTGGTATTCACACCTGTTATCCGGGAACATCCTGATTAAATTTATATCTTATGTACTTTATCTTTCCCTGATCGGACACGCTGTTTATGCGCTGGTCATCACGAGAAAAAACATCAAGGCTAACGGTACAAAATATGTTTATGATAAGCGGAGTAAGGTAAGTTCATGGAACAGCCGGAATATGGGCGTACTTGGCACCATAATTCTCGTTTTTCTGATCATCCATTTTAAGGACTATTGGTATATATACAAGTTTGGCAACCTGCCATTGGATGCAAAAGGGAATAAGGATTTATATGCCATTGTGGTCAGTTCGTTTCAGCAAGGATGGTATGTACTGATCTATGAAATCTCCTTTCTGGCGCTCGGCTTTCATTTGTTGCACGGTTTCTTTAGTGCCACTCGTACCGTGGGGCTTTATCATCCTAAATATGCAAAAGCAGTTCGCGTTTTCGGCTGGATATATACGCTCGCAATCACTTTTGGCTTCATGCAGATTCCAATTTACATTTATTTTAATTTCAATTTCTGATGATGGATTCTAAAATTCCTGCAGGCAATCTGGCTGATAAATGGAAAAATTATAAAGACAGTTCTAAACTGATCAATCCTGCAAACCGCAAAAAACTCGACATCATTGTTGTTGGAACGGGGCTTGCGGGTTCCTCCTGCGCAGCTACGCTTGCCGAGCAGGGCTACAATGTAAAATCTTTTTGCTTCCAGGATTCGGCCCGAAGAGCACATTCTGTTGCTGCACAGGGCGGGGTAAATGCGGCGAAGAATTATAAAAATGATGGCGACAGCGTCTACCGTATGTTCTATGATACGATTAAAGGTGGTGATTTCCGCTCGCGGGAAGCCAATGTTTACCGCCTCGCTGAATGTTCACTTGCCCTGATCGATCAGGCTGTAGCACAGGGTGTGCCTTTCGCCAGGGAGTACGGCGGTTACCTGGGCAACAGGTCTTTTGGAGGCGTACAGGTTTCACGAACTTTTTATGCGCGCGGGCAGACGGGGCAACAACTCATGATTGGGGCCTATCAGGCCCTGATGAGGCAGGTAGCTGAGGGGAAAGTGAAAACGTATACCCGCCATGAAATGCTTGACCTTGTTCTCATCGATGGAAAAGCCAGAGGAATTATTGCCCGCAACCTCGGAACCGGGGAGATCGAACGCCATGCTGCCCACGCGGTAGTTTTAGCTACGGGTGGCTACGGAAAGGTATATTATCTTTCTACACTGGCGATGGGCTGCAACAGTTCTGCCATCTGGAGGGCCCATAAAAAGGGTGCTTATATGTCGGGAGTGAGCTGGATCCAGTTTCATCCAACCTGTTTGCCCCAGATTGGAGAAACCCAGTCTAAGTTGACGCTGATGTCAGAATCGCTACGGAACGATGGCAGAATCTGGGTACCAAAAAAGGCTGGTGATGATCGGGTACTGAACGATATTCCGGAAGACGAACGTGATTATTATCTCGAACGCCGTTATCCAGCTTTTGGTAACCTTTCACCAAGGGATATTTCCTCCAGGGCGGCGAAAGAGCGCATTGATGCCGGTTGTGGCGTTGGGCCAATGAAAAATGCCGTTTGCCTTGATTTTTCAAAAGCAATAAAGGAACAGGGCAGAGATAAGATTGAGGAAAAATACGGCAATCTTTTCAGGATGTACGATAAGATCAACGGGGTAGATGCCTATAAAGAACCTATGCTGATTTCGCCCGCTGCACACTTCACTATGGGCGGGCTCTGGGTAGATTATGATCTTATGACCACTATTCCCGGACTATTTGCCCTGGGTGAGGCCAATTTTTCCGATCATGGTGCTAACAGGCTGGGTGCCAATTCTTTGCTTCAGTCCTGCGTTGATGGCTATTTTATTGCCCCATACACCATTCCAAATTACCTTTCGGGAGAACTTAAGTCTGAAATAATTACAACCGATCATCAGGCATTTGCAGCAGCTGAACAGTTGGTTAGAGAACAGCTTTCCAGGTTTTTAAACCTCAAAGGACATCTTTCCGCCGATCACTTTCACAAAACACTTGGTAAGCTGCTTTACGATAAATGCGGGCTATCCCGGACCAGGCAGAGTTTGGAAGAGGCTATTCTAGATCTTCGGGCACTCAAAAAATCCTTCGATCACGAACTGAAAATCACAGGAGATGATCGGGTGAATTCAGAGTTGGAAAAAGCAGGTCGTGTTTCCGATTTTCTGGAACTGGGCGAACTAATGTGTTATGACGCCCTTCAAAGGGAAGAATCATGCGGAGCCCATTTCAGGGAGGAATATCAGACTGCCGATGGGGAAGCTGTGCGCAACGATGAGGATTTTTGTTACGTTTCTGCCTGGGAATGGAAAGGGGAGGGCGTGAAACAGGAATTGCATAAAGAACCCCTCATTTTTGAAACCGTAAAGCTTACCGTTAGAAGTTATAAATAGTTAATTGTTAAAATGTCTGTTATGAAATTACATTTGAAAATCTGGCGTCAGGAGCACAGGTTGGCTAAGGGAGATATGGTTGCTTACGAAGTTGATAATATCTCCCGGGACATGTCCTTTCTGGAAATGCTGGATCTGTTAAACGAAAGTTTAATCCAAAAAGGAGAACGGGTTATTGAATTTGACCATGACTGCAGGGAAGGTATCTGTGGCGCCTGTGGCATGATGATCAACGGCCGTGCACATGGGCCGCTGAAAGGAACAACTACCTGTCAGTTGCACATGAGAAGTTTTAAAGATGGACAGACCGTTTATATAGAGCCTTTCAGAGCAGCATCTTTTCCTGTATTGAGGGACCTGAAAATTGACCGTTCCGCCTTTGATCACATTATCCAGGCGGGTGGATATATTTCTGCCTCCACCGGTCAGGCCCCGGAATCAAACAGCATTCCGGTTGCACATGGAATTGCGGAGGCAGCATTCGATGCAGCTGCCTGCATAGGTTGCGGTGCATGTGTGGCAACCTGTAAAAATTCGAGTGCAGCGCTGTTTACTTCAGCCAAGATTTCCCAATTGGTACTTTTGCCCCAAGGCAAACCGGAATCAGCAGGCCGGGTAGTTGATATGGTTAACCAGATGGATTCGGAAGGCTTCGGTCACTGTTCCAACACCGAAGCATGCGAGGTAGAATGTCCACAGGAGATTTCTGTATTGCACATCGCACGTATGAATTATGAGTATGGTAAATCATTGCTTTTAAGAAAATAGACAGTTAATAATCAGCATCATGTATAAGTTAGCGTTAGCTCACAGAATAGAGTTGGAAACCCGAAAACGGCTTCACGCTGTGAATGCGGAAGCATTTATAATTTTCAACTCTTGCATTACTTTCTTGCCTCAAAACCTGGAAGTAACCCTTTATCCCGACCCGGAATTATATGATATAGATGCTACTGAATCGTTTCGGAAACAATTGCGTGATATTCATCAGCATGTTAAAGAAGATTTAATGTAGTATTCGAAGTAAACATAGGCTAAAAACGGCCTGACTGACTTAATTGTTTAGCATGTGAATCGGTTCATATAAAAACGAGAAACGGCCTGATGGCTTGTAAAGTGCCACAATTTGGATGATTAACTAACAATATATTAATATTTTGCCGCTTTTTGCTAATATCCGATCAGAATGGATGCCTTTTGTGGTGTATATTTAAATATTACATATTTTTTATACAACACTGTAATAAACCCCGGATTAAAGTGGGCCCATGCCTTACCAATTTATTCTGAATGTGGAGGTGTATTGTAAAATCTTTTATTTTAAGTATTAACCCATCATAAAAATATTTTTCACGAAAAGCCTGCTGATCTTCTGAGGGAATCACCCCTCTAAAGATGAGTACGCTGTGTGATGAAATTTCATCAATCTATAAACCTAATCAACCAAAAACCAAAATGAAAAAACAAATTTTATTATTCCTGATCATTGTATTGTTATCAGGCTGTAAAGAGGAATTTAACTCCATTCAGCCCACCCCGCTAACTAAGCCGCAAAATCAGGCCAGAATAGCAGCGGTTGCAGCTGCTGCTGCTCCCGAAGTCTATATTCCGCAGGAACTCAGTTCGAATGATTTTAATAATTCGGCCAGCACATGGAGTTGGTCAAGATCCCGCTCTTCCGATCACTTTATTGTTTTCTGGGCTAAACCCTATGGCAGTAACGATCCAAATTCGACCGCTGTACCAGCAGCATATCGGGTGAACATTACCGACCTGCTGAGCAAAGCGGAAGGCTTTTTTCAATTAAATGTAACTCAATTAGGTTTTGCTAATTTGGCTACATCTAAGCTGAATAGATACAAGATGATGATCTTTATCAATTATCAAACGGAATGGCTGGCTACTGGTTCTGGCTATGATAACGTAATTGGTGCCCTTTGGGTTAGCCCGGCTACCATGCAGCCGGTTGGTCATGTCATCGGTCATGAGATTGGACATTGTTTCCAATATCAGGTTTTTGCTGACCAGGGTGTTGGCGGTTTCCGCTATGGGTTTGGCGGTAATGGCGGTAACGGATTTTGGGAACAAACGGCTAATTTCCAGGGATTCCAGAGCTATCCTTCGACGGTTTTTACCGCATACGATTTCACCGTTTACAAGGATAATTACCACCGACATGTTCACCATGAATGGTATCGTTATGCCAGTTACTTTATTCTCTACTATTGGGAATTTAAAAGAGGGCGCGATTTTGTCGGAAAATTATGGCGTGAGTCTCGCCAACCGGAAGATCCAATCCAGGCATATATGAGGCTTAATGGTATTAATGTGGCTACTTTTAATGGAGAAATCTACGATCAGGCCGTAAGATTTGTGACCTGGGATATTCCTTCACTCCGGACTTACGGTACCGATTACCATGGTGCTCAAACGTGGAACTATACAAGGCTGACTGACGGAAGCTACCAGGTAGCATATAATCGTGCTCCGGGCACTACTGGTTACAATGTTATCCCTTTAACTGTTCCTGCCGCAGGTACGGTTGTATCAACCGTGTTTACCGGTATGGTTAATGCGCCCGGGTATAATCAGGTGGCAAATCCGGCAAGAGCAGGTTGGCGCCATGGATATGTTGCACTTTTAAATACAGGAGAACGCAGGTATAGCGGCATGTGGACCAACAACGCAACGAGTAGCTTTACTGTGCCGGCTGGTACTGTAAAATTATGGTATGTAGTAACCGGAGCGCCGACTACCTATGCACCACATCCATGGGATGAAAACGAAGCCAATGATGACCAATGGCCTTATAAGGTAAAATTCACGAACAGCTCCGTGTTGTAAGACATCGCTAAATAATACATTTTATATAAATTAGGATTAGGCCGTCTCATATTTGTTGAGGCGGCTTTTTTTACGTTAGCCTGGTAACTTCTTTAAGAACGCTTGCCTATCACCTTGGCCAGATCAATTACCACAGGAGATGACCAGACTTTTAATATTGAAAATCTCAATTTAATTCATCATCCGGTCGATTCCTTTTTTTGCTTTTCCCGTTAGTAATACTTATTATTGATTACACACAAAAACAATACACAGATGAAACATTTACAATTAAAGAAGGGGTATTTTCTGATGCCCTTCGTAGGGGGTATGATGTGCTTACTACTCACCAGCTGGCTAGTGCCGGCAAATGCACAATTTTCGGGAGATCGAAATGAAAAGGAGTACTATAACAGGATCTTTTCTATACTTAATGGAAGAATAGGGCCTATTGGTAATACTGATGTCACCTATTACACCGGAGATTTTTACCCGGAAATTAAAGGTAAGATAAAATCTATTGGCAATACTGATATCACCTATTACACAGGAGATTTTTATCCGGAAATTAAAGGTAATGTAAAATCTTTTGGGAAAACTAATATTACCTATTACACCGGAGACTTTTACCTGGAAATTAAAGGTAGGATAAAATCAATAGGTACAATAGATTTGATTTACTACACCGGAGATTTTTATCCTGAGCTTAAGGGAAAGCTAAAATCAGTAGGTAAAACTGGGGTGACCTATTACACCGGAGACTTCTATCCAGAAATTAAAGGTAAACTTAAGGCTGTTGGCGATACGAATATTACTTATTATACAGGAGACTTTTATCCAGAGCTTAAAGGTAAACTAAAAGCTGTTGGCGATGCCGAGATCATTTATTACACCGGAGATTTTTATCCAGAGCTTAAAGGTAAAGTAAAATCAGTGAATGGGAGTTTTCCTGAAAGCATTTTGTTCCTTTTTCCCGAACTGGGCATAACCAATTAGCATGTTGAGGAGGTCGAAAATAAAGGATGGTACCGGTAGTGGTGTTAAGCTTAGCATGATCGTATTTAAATTCTAAACAAAAAATAGGCTGCCTCATAAATAGAGAATTGTTATCCTGAGGGGGAATTTATTTATAAAATCAATATGAGTGACGTAGAATCGTTTTTTCTTGTCCTGCGGCGCTGTCTTGCCTCGGCTACCGATGAAAAATCGGTACAGGTCCGCCGCCGCCGAAGGGATCTTTCTTTTGGTGTTAAAAAGACCAGCGAAGCTAGCTGAATGCCATTAAAAACATAAAGACACATAAAAAACAAAAACAACGGCTGAAAATTTATTCATTTGTTGTTTATAACTTTCAGCTGCATTCATGAAGGCTTCGCCGTTTTCCTTCGAAGCTAGTGGGCTGGAAAGAAAAATCTTAATTATTAAATGAAATCCCAGTTGCTGCAAACTGTCAGTTAAATTATTGAAAAATTAAAGTTGTACGGAGCAGGATTACTAATAGGATAGATTTCATCCCATTTAAGCAACATACTTCACGAATAAAATAATTGTCGTTATGACGTTTATTTCTTATTTTTGGTTAAACCAAACCTTAAATCAGCTATGCCCAGGCTAACCAAACTACTGTTTCTTAATACTTTATTTTTATTTGGCATTTCATTAAATATGAAGGCCCAGGAGCGTAAGCAGCTTTTTGATTTTGACTGGAAATTTAAATTGGGTGACGCTCCCAAAGCCATTGCAAAAGATTTTAATGATCAGGATTGGAGAACGTTAGATCTTCCACACGATTGGAGTATTGAAGGTAAGATCGATCCTAAAAATCCTATGGGGGAGATGGTGGTTTTTTTCCTTCCGGAATTGCCTGGTACCGTAAAACATTTGATGTACCCACTAACTGGAAAGGTAAATTGGTCTCCATTAATTTTGAAGGTGTGTATATGAATTCGGAGGTTTTTATTAACGGCAAGTCTCTAGGGGTATATCCTTATGGATATTCTGCATTTACATACGATCTTACGCCTTATCTTCATTTTGGTCAGGAAAACGTGATTGCTGTCCGTGTAGATAATGCTAAACAGAAAAATAGCAGGTGGTATAGTGGTTCTGGTATTTACAGGCATGTCTGGATCAAGATTACAAATCCCATTCATGTTCCAGATTATGGTGTAGGCATTATTACCTCACAAGTTTCTCCTGCTCAGGCATTGGTTCAGGTAAAAACAAAGGTAAATAATAATGCTTCGGTAATGAAGACCGTTGTTATTCGTACCCGTATTGTTGGATCAGATAGCAGAGAAGCTGCTGCTCATCAGGTTTCCGTTAAATTAGCGCCTCATAGCCAACAAGAACTTATTCAAGAAATAGCTGTAACTAAACCTAAATTATGGTCGGTAGAGCAACCACATTTATATCAGGCTAAAACAGAAATATTTTCTGATCGGAAAATAATTGATTCAAATAGCGAGAATTTTGGAATTCGCGATATCAAATTTTCTACTACAAATGGTTTCCAGCTTAATGGTAAAACCATAAAATTAAATGGAGGTTGTGTACATCATGATAATGGCTGTTTAGGGGCAGCTGCATTTGACCGGGCAGAAGAGCGACGGGTAGAACTGTTGAAGGCAGCCGGTTTTAATGCGATAAGAACATCCCATAACCTGCCATCAGAAGCATTTTTGGCCGCATGCGACCGTTTAGGAATGCTGGTGATTGATGAGGCTTTTGATGGCTGGAAAACATCCAAAAACAAGTATGATTATGCCATGTATTTCGACAAATGGTGGGAAAAAGATGTAGAGGCCATGGTACTAAGAGACAGAAACCATCCGTCGATTATCATCTGGAGCATCGGAAATGAAATTATTGAGCGAAAAGAAGCGCAGGCCGTACAAACCGCAAAAATGCTGGCCGGTAAGGTACGTCAACTAGATCCTACACGTCCGGTTACTTCAGCCATGACCACCTGGGATAAAGATTGGGAGATTTTTGATCCTTTAATGGCCGAACATGATATAGCTGGCTATAATTATCAATTGCACAGAGCGATAGATGATCATAAAAGAGTACCATCCAGGATTATTGTTCAAACAGAATCCTATCCAAGAGATGCTTTTGCAAACTGGAAACTGGTTAATTACAACAGTTATATTCTTGGAGATTTTGTGTGGACTGCGCTTGATTACTTAGGCGAATCTGGCATTGGCAGGTGGTATTATTCTGGCGAACCTGCAAATTTTCATTCGTCTGCAGAATTATTTCCCTGGCATGGTGCTTATTGTGGTGATATTGATTTACTTGGACACCGTAAACCTATTTCCCATTACCGAAGTATGTTATATAACGATACCGAAAAACTTTACGTAGCGGTTAAGGAGCCAAATCCAGCGCCTCTGGAAATTAAAGAAACGGATTGGTCTGTATGGCCAACATGGGAAAGCTGGACCTGGCCAGGTTACGAGGGGAAGAATATACAGGTTGAGGTATACTCCAAATATCCTAAAGTGAGGTTGTATCTCAATAAAAAACTGATCGGTGAGAAAGAAACAACAGAACAACAGGAGTTTAAAGCAATTTTTACGCTGCCTTACGCCACGGGAGAATTAAGTGTTGCCGGTGTACAGGGTGGTAAAGAGGTAGAGACCAGAATTTTAAGAACTGCCGGGAAAACCAGCGCTATAAAAGTATTTTCAGATCGAAATATAATTACGGCTAATGGGCAGGATCTTGCTTTTGTAACTGTCGAACTTACTGATAGCAAAGGTTTGTTTCAACCCAATGCAGAGAATAGGTTGCACTTTGCAATTGAAGGCCCCGGAACAATTGTGGGTGTAGATAATGCAAACCTAAAAGATACAGATCCGTATACAGGCAATTCCCGCAAAGCCTGGAAAGGCCGGGCCTTAGTGGTGATTAGGACCACAAATAAAGCGGGTAATATTAAAATTAAGGTAAGTTCAGAAAATTTAGCGGGTGGAGAAATAATATTAAAATCAAGGAAATAGTTTAGCTTAACTACTGATTGCAATGAGATAAGATTTAATCTATTAATTTTTATTTTTGCTATGGAAGGGTAAGCTTCGATTTACTCAGAAAAAGTCTGGTATCAGCACCGAATTGACCACCAAAATTGCGGAAGAACCACTTTCAATGAAATACACAAGCAGTGACGTTTTTTTCCTTTTCCTTAATTTACCCCTATCCAAAGATTTCATCAACTCTGCTTAATCTTATTCATATACCAAAAGATCGTCTGGCCAAAATAGTCTCTCTGTCAAAGAATTAATATATTGCGGTGAGCACGGTTTTTGAAATAATCCACTTGCTATCTTTTTTCTCAAAAAAGAAATACACTTCATTAGTCAGTTCCCCTTGGTCTTTTTTCGATTGGCGCGTCAGATTTATAAAAACCACCAATGCAAAACTGGAATCTGGGGAATAAATAACAGGTGAAAGTATTGAGCCATGCTGCCAGCTAGCCTTACTATATTCTGTCCTTGAAAATACACTATTAGATTTAAGGTGCAAAACATTATGCCTGAAAACCGAAGTATCAATCTGAGATAAAAAATCCCATTTAGATTCTCTAAAAATAGAATCTGACTCTTCTCTTTTAGCCGAATTTTTTTTAAGTGATAGCAATAATGATTTTGAAATTGTTATATATTTAGGATATAAGTTATCTGAATAATATTTCTTTAATACCAGCTGATAGATTTCTTTATCTTTCGCAGAAACCAGGGATTGCCCGCTTGCCAGGGTAGCCGTGAACAGAAATAGAATTAAAAAAAATGTTTCATTAGCAGTTCTTTTTATTGGTTGAGTTACTTTTATTCTTATATTCCCTTGCGGCGTTACTTTCCGATCTTGCGGGTCTCTGGTATTTCACCTTGGTTGTCTTTTGTAAATTGCCCCAGAATAGATCCTGACAATATTGATTAAGTGTTATAGATTTGTCAGGGGATTCGGTGATACCTTTGATTTTAGCAAAATCCTCCAATAATTTCGCCATTGATGTAACATATGTTGTTGCCATCTGAGTGTGTTGTGCAGGCTCCAGTCTGTCAAGATCGGTTATAGCAGATCCATCTCTATCGTATATGAGTTGGTTAAGATCCTGAAAAATAATCTTCTGCTCTTCATCTGTCACCCTACTTATTCCGTAGGTGAGATAAGCATGCATTAGTTCATGGATGGTTGTAGCCGCTACCGCAAGATCTGTAGCCTCATTTAGCATCAATGTATTAAGTGTAATTTCCAATCTACTGGGTGATGTACTACCATTGGTTCTGGTAGTAAAAACCTGACCTGATGCATCGGTTATTTCCTTATCCGGTATTTCATCCTCTTTGATACGAATATCCTGGGTATTCAGTCCGGCGAGGAAACTGATAGCCGACTGTGTTTTGTTCGGGTCGCCGTAGTTGGCCGCACCGATCACTGCAGTCATCGCTCCGGTGAGCTTTGCCTGCGAAACTATATTGTTTACAATGGTCGCAATACAAGTCCTTGTCTGAGGATCCACTATGATCCTTGGAGCTAAATAATTGGTAGAACCTCCTCCTCCGGCATACCCCCCTCCATGTGTGGCACCGTATCCATCATATTCTCCAACTACAGGGTTATCGGGATCTGCACAGACGTAATAGGCGATATAGGGGGTACATTCCATATAGCCGTCAACACCTACGCACGTACTGCCATAGACAGGTGAATATATTGGACAGGCCAATGGGGGCGGTACCATTACTTTATGATTATTTATATCCGGTATAGTTGTCCTGAAACCGGGCAGTGACATCAGTTTGATATCCTTACTGAACCCTGGCTCTATACCGCTTATTCTTTGTGTGGCAGATCCTTTACTGTATTCCCAGCCGTTTGCCAGGGTACCGTTCATTTCAAAAAAGACGATCTTACCGCTAAAACTACCTGCCTGTTTATAATGTATATTACTTAAGTTCTCTTTTTCTGGAGCATTCCCTATTATGGACATGTAACAGCCATAAGCAACCTCTGTGCTGCCGTTTTTCTTAAAGATCAGCAGACGGAAGTTTTTATCACTTCTCATCTGGTCTTTTTCACTACCTTCTATCTTCTGATAGATGTTTTTTGGGTTGGAAAGTTGGAGTTCGTAAACTGTCTTATCTTCGTCCTGGCTGTTGACATACATTGTCTCCCATAGGGGCTCCATTCCATCAAAACGGCTGTAGCTTATTTTATTCGTTTCGAACCATTGCTTCAATACTGCAGTTACGGGTAATTCTTTCGAATTGAATCTGTTGTCCTTTTTACACGAATGTACAATAACTGATGTTATTATAAATAATATCAGAGCTGATATGTAATGCCCGAACAGAGTGCGTTTTTTCCTCATAAGTTAATTTAGAATAAGAGCTGCTAATTACTTTTACAAAGATGTAATAAATATGATTATCCATAAAATAATTTATCATTTAATATATTTTAAATTTCACCTAATCTCTAAATAAGCCTCTGAAGCTATTAGTTATAGCACTGTTTTATTTATCTGACAATATTTATATTTTGTTAAATATTAAAATTATAAAATATTTGTAATCTTACTTGGTTACTATGAAATGGCAGGCCTTTAATATAGATTTTGTCTTGAATGGAAGTCATTAAGTTTTCTGTTTGGCATAATATTTTCGATATAGTCGGAATTAATTTAGCTGATATAATTGAATGAATATTGCATATTTCACTGAAACTGGTTCTTCCCCAATTTTGGTGGTTTTTCATGATAAATCTGGTTGTTATTCATTGAGGAATCTTACCAAACTGATTTTCTCACCAATTGATTCTTTTAAAGTAGTTTCAGTAGATAACCAGGCCGACTTTGTTAATATTTATGTGCAGAGTAGGCAAAGAATCTGCCATTGTCCAGATTGCCTAAGCCCTTCAACGAAGCTTCACAACTATTATTTAAGAAAGTTTCGTGACCTGCCAACATTTGGGAAATCATGCAATATATAGCTGCGATCCAGAAAATACTGATGCCTTAAAGCTGAATGTGAAAGAAAGATATTCACAGAACGTTTTGATGACCATTTCGAACCCTGTAAGCGACGGACAAAAAAGATTGGGTGAGAAATTATTAACTATTGCCCTGGAAATGGGTGGCAGGCACCGCTGAGCGCATTTGCAATACATTATCCATGCCCGTAAGTGATTCTACTTTACTAAGGCTGATCCATAAAACTCCTCTGCCACCTTTAGGGCAGCTTAAAGCTGTAGGGGTAGATGACTGGGCATATAAAAAGCGCGATAGATATGGCAGCATCTGGTAAACCTGGATACCGGGAAAGTAATCGATCTGCTGCCAGACCGGGAGGAAAAAACATTGACAAGTTGGTTGCAAGGGCAACCTACGATAGAGATAATTACACGGGACCGTTACGGTAAATATATGCAGGTAAGCCACAAAGGGGGGGCAGGCTATACAGATCACTGACCGTTGGCATCTACTTAAGAACCTTGGTGAAGCCGTTAAAAGGATAATGGTACGCGAATACACCAGACTTAGTAGAGCAGTAGCCCCTAAAACAGTTGAAGAACCGCTGGGGGTTCTAAAAGATTTTCCTGCAAGGAAGAAGTTGGCCGCTACAGGCGGTGTTGTCAAACAACGATTTGATGAGATGAAGAAACTACATGCTAAAGGATTATCTAATAACGCAATTGCAAAATCCCTAGGAATGCATAGAAGTACCGTCAGGAAATACCTGTCGATGGATGTGCTGATGCGGAAGTTCTATGGAGAAAGAGGAATGATAGAGGCTCATTTTGAATACATCAAAGAACGAATGCAAGCAGACACTAATATTCATTTAAAATCAATTAATAAATATCCTTACATATTCGTCCAGTAACATTAAGAGCAGACTATTTGGTCAATGCCAAGACAGGCAACGGCTTTGTGGTAAGCAGCGAAATTATTACCCATGATCGGATAATCAATGTCTCCCCGGTTCATATTTCCGGTGATCTTGTGAGCAATGTACTTAACGGAGAAAGGCCGAGCAAGCTTAGAGGCTTTGAGATGGTTTCGGTTGAAAAGATTATCAGGGAATTCTTCGAGGATCTCTCGGCCATTTCCATGGCCTTGCCACGGGTGGTCTTTTCCAATTCTCTACTCAGTGGCGGCAAGGTCGAAAAAAGCGACTGGAACGCTTTTGAAAATCCCAATGAAACAAAAATCCCAGCTATGGCAAGTACAACTTATCACTCCGAACTTGGGGGAAAGAGAAAAACCATCTTTGAATATTCGGTTTTGAGCCGATTCTTAGGAAACGGCTATTCTGAGGGTGATTTTATCTCCAAGACAGAAAGGCAATTCATTGATAGCTTCAACCAACTACCGGAAAAGGAACGCATGGAATACTATAACAAGCTTAAAGAAGAAATGACCGAGATAGCGCTCTAGTTTTTCCTTTCAAGATAGTACTTTTTTAGGATCTTTGCGCTGTCCGATCCCGGTGCCAGATCAAAATATCCCGGCCATCCGTAGCCTTTTTCTTTCCAGAAACCAAAATCATCTTTTATTAGCTCAAGAATGCTGAGATCGGCATTTTTGCCCTCGCCCAGGAGCAGCTCACGGAGCGCGGGTTGGGCTCCAGGCTTCATCAGGTAGCCAAATTTCATCCAAATCATGTATCCGATGATCGGACACTTGATAATACCGCTGTCTACCTTAAAATGATATTCGTCTTCTCTTTTTGCCCAGCACTCGATACCATTGTACCTATATTTTCGGGTATAGGAAACCTGCCTGTTGACCCACGGAAAAGCCAGCTTCGATCCTGGGCTCTTTAAGACAATAAAGTCGTTTTTTACAATTCCCAGCTTTGGAAAGATGTATACCTGCAGGGTAACTATCAATACGCTTGTTATTGTCAGAAGGGCTGCTTCTTCTTCCTCACCGATACTCAATCGGTCAATATCCAAGGTGATTCGGCTCGATCTGTCGAGCTTTGGATGGATTCCCTGCACGCCGGCAAGTTTTAAAAGCTGGATTTTTGAATATACTTTTCCGCATATCTTGTAAGGAGGTTCGTGAGCGTTCATTTTTGAAAGGTTAATATAGGCGGAATTTAGTATTTTTTGCGGTTTAATCAAAATCAAAGTCAACGTCAAGTAAAATCAGGATGAGTCAGATCATTGGGGATTATCTGAAAAGTGGTCACCCATTTCTAATCAAAATGTACTAAAGCAGGGTGCACACTTTGGATTGAAATCCGGTTTTTATTATCCCTGAAATCCCCAAGTGGGTATAATTTTAATAATGTTTGTTTTTATTCAGATTTTTACAATCTGTTTTGTTAAATCAAATGAAATATAACTGGGTAAAAAAATAAGCTTTTTTATAAAAAAACTTAATTAAATTAGCTTAATTTTCTATTACTTTGGAAATCCGTACCAAATTTTTTGAAAAAAGAAACTAATGATTTTGATCTCTGGCAGAACTTGCTAAATGGGGACAGGCTTGCGTTAAATAAAATTTACGAAAGATTCTTATCTCCACTTTATCAGTATGGTATGCGTATGCTTCAGGATGAAGATGCGGTACGAGATTGTTTGCATAATCTTTTTGTGAAAATCTGGGTGAATCACAAAACACTTAAACCCACTGATAACATCAAATATTATTTAATATCTGCCTTGCGGAATAGTATTATCAATTATAAAAATCAAGAAAATAGGTTTCAAAAGGTTGATATTCAGGAGAACGATGTTTTTGACTTAAGATTTACTGTTGAATCGGAGTACATTAAAAAAGAAGAGCAAAATCAGAAGGTACTTCAGCTTAGCGAAGCGATGAATAAACTTACTTCAAGACAAAAAGAAATTATTTATTTGAAGTATTTTGAAGAAATGGATTACGATGAAATCTCTAAAATAATGGATTTAAGTAAAAAAGGAACCTACAAGCTGAGTGCGAGGGCTTTAGAAGCGTTAAGGGAAATAATGAACGTAGACAAGGCGATGCTTTTAGCAATTTTACTGGTTGCGAAAAGATAGCGTTTTATTGTGTCGTTAAAAAAAGATTAAAATAATGTTATTTCTGTGGGGTAATTTTTAATTCTTTCCTGTTTGTATAATTGAATGGTCGTTAAATCATTCATTATTATGCCGAACAAAAGATACAATTCATTTAATGTCGAAAATTTTCTAGATGATGCAGATTTTCTGCGTTACGTTAAACACAATAATTCTGTTGATGTTTCTTTTTGGGATAACTGGCAAGCTAACATCCCTGAAAATTTAGCATCTTTTAAAGCGGCAAAATTACAGCTCCAGCTTATTTTAAGCGATCAACCTAAAATTGCAACAAGTAATTTTCGGGATCAGTTATTGGCAGACATTAACATTTCAATTGATACCATCCAAAAAGCGAAACGGAGCAAAACAATCCGTTTAATAGTCACATCGGGTATTGCGGCAAGTTTATTTGTTGTTGCTTTTGTTTCCTGGTTTTTCCTTTCTACGGTTACAGTGAAATCTAATTTCGCTGAGAACCGCCTGGTGCATTTGCCAGACGGTTCAGAAATTCAACTCAATGCAAATTCGGTGTTAAGCTACGCCCGTGCCTTTAAATGGAAAGCGCGCAGAGAAGTACGTTTAAAGGGCGAAGCTTATTTCAAGGTAAAGCACATTAATATAAATCCGGATCAGATTAAAAAAGGAGAGTTGTTTGTGGCGATAACCGATGGAGCAAAAGTTCAGGTTCTGGGCACCGAATTTAACCTGAAAGATCGACATAACACGACGACCATAGCCTTAGTAAAAGGTAAAATTCAGGTGAGTTCGAATAAGACAGGCCAAAGATATATTATGCATCCTGGTGATTTTATCGATTTTAATCCGAATGGAAATCGCGTTAAAAATGCTGTTGGTTCAACTAATCAAACCGCCTGGTTAAGCGGAAAAATTATCCTGAATCAAACTACCGTAAGCGAAATTTTAAGAGAATTTGAAGACTTGTATGGCTATAAGGTAATTCTTGACAGCCCTGCACTCGGAAATAAAAAAATAGATGGCGCCATATCTATAAAAAGCGAAGAAAGTTTACTCTTTACCCTTAAAAACATTTTAAATGTAGACATACAAAAAGAAGGAAAAACAATCTACCTGAAGAACAGATGATAACTGTGTAATTAAAATCAACAACCAACCAAACCAATACAAAATGAAAAAAAGATTTACCCGATTATTCGGTTGTATCTCTATGCTATTGATTATTGCTTTTGTACTGCCTTTAAAGGCACAGCAAACGGGGAATAGAATAACATTAGAAGCTGCATTAAATACCATTTCTAAGAAGTATAACACCAAGTTTGCTTACGAACATGATATTGTTCAGGGAAAAACCACATCTGCTGAAAGTGTAAAGGCGAAAAATTTAGATGAAGCACTGAAACAGGTGTTATACCCAAATAATTTATTGTTTTTATACGTGAGTGATGGAAATTATACCATTGTTACCCGTGATGAACGTCTTTTTACTCCGAAAAAGTTCCTGCCGGGCAATCAGTACCAGAAAATAACGATATCTACATTTCCGGAAAAGTTGTAGATGAAACTGGTAATGCATTACCAGGCGCATCCATTAAAGGCAACACATCTAATGCGGTAATCGCTACCGATGCAAGCGGGAGGTTCAGTATGCGGGTTCCGCCTGGAAGTACAATGCTTGGCTTTTCTTATATCGGCTATGAAAATTACAGTTACCCCATTGCGGGTTCGCAAAGTAACCTAAACATTGTTTTGAAAGTATCTACAGGTAATCAACTGAGCGACGTCAATGTAATTTCTACAGGTTTACAAAGGATATCAAAAGAAAGAAGTACGGGTTCAGCGGAATTGATTACGGCCGTACAATTGGAAAAAGTTCCGGTTCCGAATTTATTATACCGTATGGAATCAATGGTGCCTGGGGTTAAAATTAACATCAACGCTGGTGATAATAGTTTTCTATATGGTAACACACGCAAGTCGATAAATGGAGGCTCGCGTACCCGGGGTGCTACAGATTACAGCTTTTTTGTAAGGGGAAAGAGCACCATATCATCTGAAACAGAATCGTTGCCATTAATTGTTGTTGATGGTGCAATTACCGAAAATGATATTTCTGCGATTAATCCTAATGATGTAGCTTCTGTAACTTTCTTAAAAGATGCAGCTGCGGCCTCTATTTGGGGAACAAGAGCCGCTAACGGTGTGATGGTTATTACTACAAAAACTGGTAAAATCGGGCAAACGCCGGTAATCAGTTTCTCACTAAATGCATCAGTTTCAAATCATCCAAATTTGGGCTATTTAAGAACAATGAATGCGGCCCAGGCCATTGCTTATGAGCAGGAATTAGTGGCTAAAAATGTAATTGTTGCGCCACTTAGTACAACTGCTTACAGTACAAACGTAGCTGATGTAAGCGATTTGACCTTCAAACTCAGGGCAGGCACAATTACGCAGGCAGCATATAATAGTATGATTGAACAATATGCTACAAGAGATAGCAGGGATCAGATTGAACAATATTTGTTAAAACCTGCAACATCTCAAAACTATAACTTTTCAATAAGTGGTGGTAATAATTTCTCCAGCTATTTCTATTCGGCATCTTATTCAAAGGAAAATCCTTATGCAACAGGCAATAGCGGCGACCGCCTTACGGTTACTTTAAACAATACATTTAAGTTATTTAAAACTGCCACCTTAACTACAAATCTAAAAGGATCCTTTTTAAATTATAAAAATAACGGCGTTAGCTTAAGCAGTCTTTTTAATCCAAGCCTGGCAACATTTATGCCGTACAATCAAATTGTTGATAGTAACGGCAACCGTGTTTCTTACTCAAAAAAATATTATACGGGTTGGCTGAACACCCTATACCCAAGTGGCTTTCTAAATTGGGGTTACAATGCGCTGGATGAAATTGATAATGCTGATAATAGTCAGAGAGACAATAACTATTCTGCAAACTTCAATCTCAATGTACCTATTGTTAAGGGCCTTTCAGCCAATGCCTTTTTTAATACCGAGCGTAGCTTTACCACAAGTAGAAATTTTTATAACGATAATACCTATTACTATCGCGATTTTTTAAATGGATTTACTCCAATACCTACATCTGGCAAAGCGATTAATAGCTTGGGTTTATCTGGTGGAAGCGGGATTTACAATACAGGCAATGGAACTACGAATAATTACACACTTAGGGGGCAATTAAATTACGATACAACATTAGGTGCTGATCATCAGATCAATGCAATTGCTGGTTCAGAAATCAGACAAACACAGCAGGGTGAAAGTTTGTCTACGCTGTATGGCTATAATATGGGAACCGGTATTTCGCGTCCGGTAAATTTCTTTACACCGTATACAAATATTTTCGGTTTTACGAATAATTTGGGGGGCAATCCAAGTCAGCAGGATAAAACCCGAAGATACTTATCTTATTATAGTAACGGGGCATACACTTATAAATCTAAGTATACGGTTTCTGCAAGTGTAAGATATGATGATTACAATAACTTTGGAGTTGATCGTAAATTCAGAGCAACTCCGCTCTATTCGTTTGGAGGAAAATGGGATGCTGCAAGGGAATCATTTTTGAGGGATGTGAAATGGATTTCTAACTTCAGTCTGAGGGCAACTTATGGGGTGAATGGTAATATTTCGACTTCTATTTATCCATTTACAAATATTGCTTTGGGTGGGGTTGATAATACTACTGGTTTAAGTATTTCAAGTATCATCGCTCCGGCAAACCCTGAATTGCGCTGGGAAAAAACTTATGTTACTAATTTAGGCTTGGATTTCGGTTTTCTACAAAACAGAATTAACGGATCGGTTGAGGTTTACCGCAAGCATGGTACTGACTTGTTTTACAATTTTCCAATCAGCGGAACTTATGGTGTAATCAATTTAATACGTAATACCAGTGAATTAAACGGAAGAGGGGTTGACTTATCTCTTGGAGGTGTTTTTTATACGGCTAAAAATTGGGATATTAACGGAAGGTTGACCTACGCCTACAATACCAATGATGTGAAGGATACCCGATTTATACCTACATCGTCATTTTATTCAAATCCAGCTTACAGTACATTAATTGCAGGTTACCCAACAGATAAGCTTTTAGTTTATCGTAATGCAGGATTAGATGCAACGGGTATGACTTTAATTTACGATCAAAACGGAAATAAAATTGCACCAAATGTAAACTTAAACTCAATTGATGCCCTGACTTATGCCGGTAGATCAACAGCACCCCATTTTGGTAGTTATACACAATCTATCCGTTACAAAGATTTCACTTTAATGGCTGTTGCAACCTATCAATTCGGAAATGTGTTCTTAAAGCCTACAATCAGTTCATACCCTTCATCACGAGCGGGCGTAGTGTATGATTTAAGTGAGGATGTTGCCAAACGATGGCAAAAAGCCGGGGATGAGCAATTTACTTCGGTTCCTGGTGTTGCGGGTACCTTTGCAACAGTTAGTTTAACGCGCTACCAGCAATCAGATATTAATGTTTTAAAAGGAGATTATATTCGTTTACGTGAGCTTTCACTATCTTACAAGATACCTGTTGAGCGTATATCCAAAATGGTTAAGGGGGCAAATTTTGCATTTTCAGCTCGTAATATAGGCTTATTGTGGACGGCTAATAAGGAAGGAATAGATCCTGATTTTACCAGCGGATTAAGCTCCTCATCATTGGGTTTACCTGCAACAGTTTCTTATAATTTTTCACTTAATGTTAACTTCTAACCGAAACCAAAATGAAACCATTATATAAGCTATTTATTGTTTTTATTGGCGTCACGCTCATCACCGGATGCAAAAAATATGTCGATATTAAGACTCAAGGAAGCCTAGTTCCAAATCAGGCAATCAATTATCGCTACCTGCTAAATGGAACGAGTAATTTTGAATCTAATCCAAACCTGGCTGATCTTGCATCTGATGACATCAATATTGTTGATGCAGCCCAAATCAACTCCCTTTCTGGAAGTTTATTCTATGCTTTTTATATTAATTCTTACACCTGGAAACCTGTTATTTACACGTTGGGTACATTATATGAGCAAGACGATAACTGGAACCGAATGTACAATAACATTTTATATTGCAATACCATTATTTCGGAGTTACCCGCGGCAACAGGGACTGATGCAGAAAAAGCGGAAATGACAGCCGAGGCGAAAGTACATCGTGCCGATGCCTATCTGGCATTAGTTAATACCTATGCCAAACCCTATAATAGCGCAACAGCAGCAACAGATTTAGGTGTGCCACTAATCCTTACACAAACGGTTAGCCAAAGTTTAAACCGCGCTTCCGTCCAGGCGGTTTATAACCAAATTATCGACGACTTAACCAGTGCTATTCCTGCACTGCCAACGGCTCAGTCATATAATACCCTGCCATCAAAAGTAAGTGCTTATGGTGAGTTGGCCCGTTGTTATTTGTATATGAACGATTATTCAAACGCAAATCGTTATGCGGATTTAGCTTTGTCGTTACGCAATACTTTGAACGATTTAGGCGCATTAACCAGTGTGAGCAGTGCCAATTACCCCCGCCGCATTGTTGATCCGGAGATTTTATTATCTAAAACAGCTTTTGGTAATCCCTTTAGCTTTTCGCCAACAGCTTTAAGATTAAGTGATGATCTGTTAGCGGTATTAGGCACAACAGATCAACGATATGCTTTATTTACCGTTCCTGCATCAACTATATCATCAACTTATACAGGCCGCTATGGCTATAGAGAAGCCAGGATTGGGGAGGTTCGGAATGTTGGACCCAATGTGCCTGAAATGATGTTGATCAAAGCGGAATACTATGCAAGAAATAACGACGCCACCAATGCTATGCTTTGGGTGAATAACTTAAGGGTTAAGCGTTTTAAGCCGGCTGATTATGTTTTACTTACCGCAACATCTGCGGCTGATGCTTTGAACAAAGTGATTGATGAACGCAGACGCGAGTTTTTCTGCCGTATGTTACGCTGGTGGGATATGCGCCGTTTAAAAAGTGAAACTGCTTTCCAAAAAACTTATACCCGCACAGTAAATGGTACTACCTATACTTTGGCACCAAACAGCAATCGTTATGTCTTTCCGATAGCCGAATACCTGACCAATTTAAATCCTGAATTGGAGAAAAATCCATAAACACAACACACCATAATAAATTACTGCCGGGTGAAAGCCTGGCAGTAGATCAAACGCAGATGAAAAAACAAATAAAATCCCTTGTTGTGCTAAGTGTGGTCTTCCTTTTTTTAATACCACCTCAGCCCAAACAAAACCTAATTTTAGATCAGTTCCTGAAATTGTGAACAATGGCGACACGATTAAAGTTGAATATGATGCAAGTAAAACCTTGTTAAAAGGTCGTAAAGCTGTTTCGGCAGTAATGTATAGTTATCAGGATTATAAATGGTACGCCAAAGATATTACGTTGACCGGCTTTGAAAATAATTGGAGTGTTTCCATAATCGTTCCAAAAGATTGTGGTTTGCTGGCCTTTAAATTTAAGTCGGATACGCTTGTAGATAACAATCGCGATCAGGGATATTTTCTGATGATGCATGATAAGAAAAGGAAAGGTTTGATGGCGAAAGGAGCATACGCTGGCTGGGGATTGTCGCGATCGCCAAAATATGGAATGGATATACCAAATTATATAAAATTTAAAGGCATTTCTGACTCGGCGACCTACCATTGGTTAAACCAGGAAATTTCATATAATCAAGAATCGAAATCAGTTTTGGTTTATCCATACGCGCTCGCTGCTAAAGCAACCTTTAAAGATGATGCATTTCCCAGGTTACAACGGGTTTTAGCTTATCTGAAACGAGCTGAAGCAACAGAGAGCGATTTACTAAATGCCAGAAAGATTTTGTCGGGAATACTTCAGGATAAAACAACAGCCGATTCGGTTGATAAAGCACTGATGCAGAAATTCCCCAACGGCAGTTTAGCAAGATTAGCAGCTTTTAAAGCCATACCCAGAGGCAACGATATGAATGTAATGCTGGCTGGGTTTAAAAAGTTTTTAGCTGATTTTCCAGAGACCGGAACAAATAAAACATTTAATGAAGAGAATCGGATTAATTACGATGTCATTAAACAAAACATTATTATTTTTAGTAGCTACGTTGAAAAAAATTATGCTGACCTGGATAAATATTTAAATGGACTTTCTTTTGGAATGGTTAACTTTCTCTACTATAAAATTGTAGATATTCCATTGAAAAGAAAGGAAGTAGATGAAAAAACCTTACTTCAAATTTCGGAAAAGCTAGTGAAGAGACTGGAGTTTATCAGATCAGATAAGCCAGAAGAATATGGTTATTTATCTAATAAAGAATGGGTCGGAATGGTCAATAACGCATTGGCAACGCAAATTTCTACTGATCACATTCATCTTTTAAATCGTGCAGAAAAATACCCGGTTGCTTTAAAGTATGCCGGTATTGCACAACCCATTTTAGGCTATAAGAGCGCCGCATTTAATAATGAACTTTCCATAACACTAAATCATTTAAAAGAAAATAAAAGGCTCGCTGTGTTATTGGAAAGAAGCATTTATGAAAATCAGGCGAGTACAGAAATGATTGCTTTGTTGAAGTCTTCATATATAAAAGCCAAAGGTAGTGAATTGGGATTTGACACTTATCTTGAAGGTCTTAAAAACTCTACTGGAAGCAAAAAAATGCAGGCTGAAATATTAAGGCATAAAATTGAGGCGCCCATGGTAGATTTCGCCATGCAGGATTTGAAAGGAAAAATTGTGAAATTAAGTGATTTAAAAGGTAAAACCGTGGTGATGGATTTCTGGGCAACCTGGTGTATTCCCTGCAAAGCGTCTTTTCCGGGAATGAAGCTTGCCATTGATAGATATGCCAAAGACCCTAATGTGGTTTTCTATTTTGTAGATACTGAAGAAAGGGGCGACAGCTATAAAAAGGAAGTTTCTGATTATATTAAGTCAAATAATTACCCTTTCAATGTATTGTTCGATAATATGGCAGCAGATGGTAAAGCTACCGGCGAGGTTTTTGACAGATATTGTAAAGCATTTAAAATCTCAGGTATTCCACAGAAGCTTGTTATTGATCAAAATGGTATTATTAGATTTCAGTCAACTGGCTTCAATGGAAGCGCAACGCAACTGGCTGATGAGATTTCAATGATGGTAGATAGCACAAAAGCAATCAAATGATAAGCAAACTAATTTTTGGCTTTGCCCTGCTTTGTAATATGGTTTCGTTTGCGCAAACAACAAAAATTGTTTGCGACAGCGTAACATTTAAAAGTACAGATGGAAAAATTACTTTCGGAGGCACATTTAGTAAACCTGAAGGAAAAAAATCTTTCCCTACAGTTGTGATTGTTTCTGGAACCGGAAAGCAGGATCGGGACGGTACCATGGCGGGGCATAAAATTTTTCTGGAAATTGCCAGCTATCTTAATAAAAATGGCATTGCAGTTCTTAGAACCGACGACCGCGGAACAGGCAAAACTAACGGCACCTATGAAACTGCAACTACAAAAGATTTTGCCGACGATGCATTAGCTGCCATTGCCTATCTGCACACCAGAACGGATATTAATCGTGCGAAGATTGGTTTAATGGGGCATAGTGAAGGTGGAGCGGTAATATCGCTGGCAGCTGTGAGGAGCAAAGAGGTAAAGTTTCTCATCAGTCTGGCCGGATTGGCCATGGGCGGGTTTGATGCCCAGATCAAACAGAACGAAGACCTGGTTGCCCACTCGGCCTTGCCCGACTATGATAAAAAACGTTCGAATGATATCAATCGCATCATGTTTGAAACTGCATTAAGATATGCGAATTCTGATAGTATGGAAGTGAAGTTAAATGACGCTTACAAACGTTGGAAGTTAAAGGATGATATTTATTTCAAAACTTTAAATATACAGTTCGATCATTTCCGATTCCCGGTATATAGTTTTATTAACAACTCAACAGGGCCCTGGTACCGCTATTTTATTCAGTATGATGCCAAAAGAACCATAGCTAAAATTAAAGTGCCTATTCTGGCTTTAAACGGCGATAAGGATTTGATGGTAGCCGCGGATGAGAATTTGTCTAACTGGAAAAATTATTCTTTAACGGGAGGAAATAAGAAAGTAACCACAATGAAGTTGCCTGGTTTAAATCATTTGTTTTTAGCCTGTGTAACGTGTGATAATGCCGAAATTTCAAAAATTAAAACTGGTTTTTCTGAGGATGCATTGTTGATCATCAAAAATTGGATAAAAAAACGATTCAGTAATTCAGGTAATATTAAGATTAGTATAGTTAATGATTAGATCAATGGCCAGGATGGATATTCTGGCCTTAGTTTTGAAAGCGTTAACGAAATTATAATCATTATCCTGTCGGATAATTGGAATGTAGGGAATATTATGATCCAGATCAAATGATTAAGTTCAAAAAAATGGTCTTCTCAAATCCTGACTATCTATTCAAGATTTACTGAACAAATCACTTTGTTTTTCCTTCAAAAAGATCGGTAGTAACAAGTACTAAAACGAAAAGATTGGCCTAGTAACTTTTCAAAAACATATTCGCTTGGAAATGATATGAACCTCAATTCTGTTATTAATATTCCTCTAAAAGGCTACTACAGATATTTTCGTTCATAGCCGTCATCCCGAGACCTGTAGCGCAGCTGAAAGCTACGAAGTAAACCAAGCCCTAATGCGGGCTCATCAAGGTAATTTATTTCTGGAGCTTAATAGCAGGAAACATGAGGCCGTATCAAAAGTAAAATCTAGCAGTTGAGGCCGGAATTTAATTTTGCTCTGGGTCATTCTCGCGCAGATGGACCACGCGGTGTTCAGCGACGCTAATCTTAAATTGCTTTGCAATCGCATTAGAATTCTCAATTAAATTGGGGATGACGATGTATCAAAATATAATTGTTTAGCGGAGCCAGCTTAAATCTTTTTGATAAAGCCTTAAGGCAATCGCGCTAACTTAACGGCTTAAAATCAGTCAGTATGAATAAACATTAACCGAACTCAGGTTAATAACTTTTCAATGGCATTCTTCCTTGCAGTTGGCCTAATTAAAGAGATGTTAACCCAATATCTCCGTTAACTGGTTTTTGAATTGTCACCAAATCAACTTTGTCAAAGTGGAGAAAAGCAAATTTTAAATAAAAAATCGTTTATAATCATAGCTTGAGAGGCGGTATATGTTCATTTGTTGAACATTTGTCTTGTAATATTATTCAATTGTCGAAGCTTAGACGGATGTGTGTTTCTACTTTTGAGGCAGTAAAAGACAAGAAAAAATGCGACCGTCGGTATTTGCTTTCTTGCTCTCTAAATAACCAAATAGTTCGTCTGCCAAGTATGTAGTTGATATTAGCCCAAAATTTATAGTCTGGATTTGGATGGCGTATGAACAACCTGGTAGTTGATTTAAAACCAATTAATAATGAGAATGACTAAAATTTTTACTAAAATCCCCATTTTTATCGTTATCCTGCTATTCTCTTTGTCTGTAGCAGCGCAAGAAATTACGGTTTCAGGCCGTGTGACAGATAAAGCCGGGGGGCATTACCCGGAGTTTCAGTATCGCAGTTAAGCACTACAAAAGGTGCTACTACCAATCAGGATGGTGTGTATAAAATATCGGTTCCGCCAGGGGCTATCTTAAAATTTTCTTCTTTAGGCTTTGTTGCACAATTAATAACCGTAAATAATAAAAAGGTAATTGATGTGCAGTTAAAGGCGGACGTAAAGAACCTGGACGAAGTAGTGGTACAGGTGGGGTATTCCACGATGCGCAAAAGCGATTTGACCGGCGCTGTATCCTCTATCGGGTCGGACGTGTTTGCTAACTCAGTGGTCACTACATTGGATCAGGCCTTACAAGGGCGGATAGCGGGACTGCAAAGCACGATGAATTCCGGTGTACCCGGTGGCGGAAGTTCTGTCCAGATTCGTGGGGTTAATTCCATTAACAGCACCAACGAGCCCATCTATGTGATTGATGGGGTGATCATCAGCGGGCGAACAGGAAACAACGATGTTAACCCCTTGGCCAGCATCAACTCGAATGATATCGCAAGTGTTGAAGTTTTAAAAGATGCTTCGGCCACTGCTATATATGGATCTCAAGGGGCTAATGGAGTCGTGTTGATCACCATGAAAAAGGGAAAGAACGCCAGCCCTGTTCTAAGTTTTAATGCGAGGTATGGGCTTGAAAAGCTGCCGAAGCTTATCAATATGATGAACCTCAGCGAATACGCGCAACACCACAATGATTTTTCGGATGTGCTTGGTTATGGCCGGAGAGCAGACTTTAGTTTTCCGGAGTATCTTGGCGAAGGCACTAACTGGCAGAAAGAATTGTTTAAGACTGCACCTATGCAATCTTACGATTTGTCTGTCCGCGGTGGTAATAAGGCATCTACCTATAGCGTTTCAGGAGGTTATTTGAACCAGGATGCCATTGTGCTGGGTGCTAATTATAAAAGGTTTGTTTTTCGTGTAAATATGGATAACGAAATTCAGCCCTGGGCCAAAATAGGCGCTACGGTCAATGTTACTCAGGATAAGCAAAGCACAGCGATCTCCACATTCGGAGCAGTAGGTAATGCGCTGTTTCAAAGTCCGGCAGTTCCGATTCGTAATGCCGATGGTTCATTTGCCGGTCCAACTTCAGACCTTGATGCCAATACCCTTGGTTTTTCAAATCCGGTTGCGTTAGCGATGTTAAATACCCGGACCAGGGAGCGTTTTGATACCCGTGGTAATTTGTATTTGCAATTGCTTCCGGCAAAGGGAATCAATTTCAGAACCGAGGTGAATGTTGATGCCAACACAGATAATTTCCTGCAGTTTTTGCCGGCCTACCAGTTCGGCGCGTCAATCAAGGCCAATACAGAAAACAAACACGATAAAACGTATAACTTTTACCTGGGATGGAAGAATATCCTGAACATAGATAAATCCTTTGGTGCAAATCATCGTACAAGTTTAATGCTTGGGCAGGAGATGATCAGCAGGAGAGGCGATTACCTGACCGGGAGCCGTCAGTATGGCTCTAACGAACTTACAGGATTAGACGCAGGAGATGCTAATTACGCCACAAACAATGGAAGCGGATATAACTCCAGGCTGATGTCATTTTTTGGTCGTGCTACTTACAATTACAAAGATAGGTATTTGTTTACCGGAACGATGCGTTGGGATGGCTCGTCAAATTTTGCTCCAGGTCAGCAGTGGGGCGCTTTTCCATCGGCAGCAATAGCATGGCGTCTCTCTGAAGAGCCTTTTTCAAGTCGCTTAAGGGAACCATCAGCAACGCCAAATTAAGGCTTAGCTACGGTATTGTGGGTAACTCAAATGTAGCCGCCTTTGCCTATGACAGTAACCTGTCCAATATACGTACTAATAGTCAGGGTACCGGTTTACAAACCGCAAATATCTCAAATCCCAATCTAACCTGGGAAACTACAAAATCCTGGAATGCAGGTATGGACCTGACGATATTAAATAACCGGGTTGAACTGGTATTTGATTCATACATTAAAAAGACCGACGACTTGCTTCTTCGGTTAAGTCTGCCTGCCTTTACCGGTACATCTGACATTCCCGGCTCTGCGCAAGCACCCTGGTATAATATAGGCGCCCTTCAAAATAAGGGTTTCGAATTTACTGTAAATACAAGGAATATTACCAGGGATAACTTCAGCTGGAAAACTACGGCCATCTTTACCTATAACCGGAACCTGGTTACCCGCATGAATACTGCTACAGCGAGCATTCCAATGTACGATACGTCGAACGGAAAAAATATCATCACCTCTACAAGTGCAGGAAGTGCGGTAAGCCAGTTTTATGCTTATCAAATGATCGGGCGTATTAACTCCGCCGCTGACTTTTTGAAAGATAATGGCAATGGTACAAGCACAGTAATTACCCCAACTTTTAAATATAAAACCGGTACCATAATCAATAACAACGATCCAACGCTGATTACATCAACTTACATAGGAGATTTGCTGTTTGCGGATGTTAACCATGATGGTATTGTTAATGAGAGAGATATTACCAATGTGGGTAGCCCATTTCCGAATTTTACTTTTGGCCTTACCAACAGCTTTTCTTATAAGAATTTTGATTTCAGCTTTTTCTTTAACGGATCTGTTGGTGGCAAGGTATTCAATATCATTAGAAGCCGGACTGACGATCCCAGAAGTCTTTCCAATGTTAGTGAAATTGTAACCAACTATGCCAGATTAGGTTACAAAGACGGTAATTCGGCAAATACCAATATCTGGAATGTTTACGTGTTGCCGGGAGCAAACCCCAGTTTAGGCAGAATGTCTGTTCAAAACACGAATAATAGCATTTTTAGCGATAGTTATGTAGAAGATGCTTCTTATTTACGACTTCAAAACGTTTCACTAGGCTACAAGTTCCCTACCAAGCTTTTGGAAAAGTTCTTTATTAAAAGCGTACGTGTTTATACTAACCTGCAAAATGTCTTCACATTCAGTAAATATAGTGGGTATGACCCGGAAGTGGGTTCACTTAACGGTCAAAATATGCTCACTTATGGTGTAGATGGCGGTAGAATACCCTCATCCCGTTTTTACACATTTGGTTTGGATATGAACTTTTAACCCTTATTATCATGAAAAATAAAAATATACTTATTACACTTCTATGTACACTGGGGCTTACCTTTTTTCCGGATGTAAAAAATACCTGGAAGTGCATTCTGATACACAAAAGCAGGTAAGCAACTCTTTTAAAACAATTGAAGATCTTCGGGCAACCACGGCTTTCCTGTATGCAACGCCATGGAATAAATTTAATGATTATGCGCGAACCATTACAGAGGGGCGGGCAAATAATGTTTATGTTGATGGGGTTACGGGCACAATTTCTGCTTTAGCTTTATTTGCCGAAAATTCTAACTTTAACGAATTATTTCAAACCTGGGGATCGTTATATGTAGCGGTAACTCAAGCAGACTACATTATAAATGATTATGTACCATTGAGTATAACCAACGGTGTAGACGCAACACGGGCCAAAGGTTGTGAGGGAGAAGCCCGCTTCATCAGGGGCTATTCTTATTGGTATCTGGCTATGTTATGGCATGATGTGCCAATTATCGATGATCCAAGAAAATATGTACTGAATACGTTGCTGCCTCCTAATTCATTTGAAGATGTGCTGCAATATGCCATTAACGATCTGACGATTGCCGCTCAAACCCTGCCCGCTACAGATAGCAAAGGACGGGTAACCAAATACAGTGCAGAGGCTATGCTTGCCAGAGTACTGCTTACCGGTGCGGATTATGCTATGGGAGATCGGTTTTCAAGCGAATATTTAAAGCGAAATGGCGTAAGCAGCAATACGGAAATGGCACAGAAATATTTTGATTTGGCGAAGCAGTCTTGTCTGGACGTAATTAATCTGTCATCTTATAAAATGCTTGATAATTATGAAGATATATGGAAAGTACAAACAAATAACAATGCAGAAGTGCTTTTTGGCTATCAATTTTTACCTGGCGCTGCAGATTACGGCTTGGGAAATGTATTAAATAATCTTTCTTTTAACGGTGATGTGACCGGTAACCTTACCGGCGGAAGCAATGTATTTATTTCTTATGACCTGCTCCGGTTGCTGGTTCAGGACGGCGCGCAGTCGCGATTGCGCGGTAACGTTTTTATACCAGGGCAAAACTATGCCTACCTGGGTACACAGCTGGCAGCAGGCAGTTTTACAGTGCCATCTAATTCCAAAACCAAATGTAATATCAAAAAATTTGTTGTAGGAAGCAACAAAGATACCGATGGTGCAGCAGTAGCAGGAAACAGCGGTTTGGTATCACCCGCTTTACGGATGTCGGAAGTTTACCTGATGTATGCTGAAGCCATTATGGGGACTGCAACACAAACATCAGATGCAACAGCGCTGGAAAATTTCAATAAGGTTAGAAAACGTGCTTTTTACCTCAATCCAACAGGCTATCAGCCTTATACGTTAGTTACACGAAATGATTTATTATTAGAACGCCGTAAAGAGCTGTTTTATGAAATGACCTACTGGCCTGATCTTGTAAGGCGCTCGTTTTACGATATGGACTGGACACTTAACTTTTTAAACAACAAATTGAAAAACAGTGACCCAACAACCAGTTTTACAAACTACGCTTCTTATTCGTACACCTATGACCCGCCAAAGTTTCCTAATACAGCAGGCTGGGATAACTCTCCACGGGTTCAGGCTGGTTATATTTCACAGCAGGTGGTGCATAACGTTCCTGCGGGCTCTTATGTACATGCTATTGGGTCCAAGTCGAACATCTGGGCCTTACCTTATCCGGCCGCTGAAATTAATAGTGACCCCAATTTGAACGACGCACCTGTTCCTTACAAATTTTAAACTTTATAATTATGAAAAGAGCTATCGATATAAAATATTTTATTTGGGGGATGGGCATCATATTGCTTTCCTGTATTGCGCTGTCATCCTGTAAAAAACAAAACACAGCTGATATAAAGATTGACGGAGTATGGACTAATCAGTACCCGAATCCTACTGTGCAGATCAACATTTCTAATCTAGGCGCGTGGGTGCGTTTGCAAGGGCATGGTTTTTCGGGGCTGCGCGCAATCTATTGCAATGGCGTTGCTACATCTTTCTCGGCGGCAAATGTTACCGATAACAACATTATATTCTCTATACCAGCTGTCCTTCCAACCGGCGGCGATATTGCCGATACTACTGTACGGAACACCATCCGTATCGTTACGAAAAATGGTGAAGCAGTTTATAATCATTTTGTATTCCGGGATATAAATCGTATTCCTGCTATCAATGGCGTTTCGGCTACTATGCCGTTTCCCGGGGATATGGTGATTGTAAGTGGAAAAAATCTCAAGAATACCACTAAGGTGGAGATGCCGGGCAGTCTGGCCGTTTCAATAGCTGCGAAAACCGATACCACCATCGCTTTTACTGTGCCTGCCAATGTCGATATGAATAAAAGCGGCGCAATTAGCCTGACAATTGATGGAACTGTATACTCTACTCCTCCGTACATGTATTACAGGGAAGGGATGTTTATGGAAACAACAACCGATGCACAGGTACCTCAAACAGGAGGAACTGGTTATACCACAATATCAGGCGCTAATGTTGCGGCGGCTACCAAACTGGCCAATAATCCGCAAAATGTTATTGCTATTCCGGCAGCGGCTAAAGATATAGCGGTTGGCACAGGCAACGATGACAAGAACAATACAGGGTTTTTACGTTTCCAGATGGTTAAGGCCTTGCAAAAGGTGATTGATAATTCGGCAAATCAGATAGTGGCCACAACGCAGATGAACAACCTGGGTATCCAGTTTGAATTGTACATGAATCAACCCTGGACTTCGGGTGTAATCTCCTACAGGATGAATATTTCCAATGGGGGCGCTAACTCTTATACTTGCAACAATTTTAGCTGGTGGGCTGGTTTATCAACCGCTTCTTATAATTTTAATAACCAATGGCAAACCGTTACCATACCTTTAAGTTATTTCAAGGCTACCTCCGGAGGATCTTCCTTTAGGTACTTTGCAAAGCTATATCACGGATAACGCAAGTGTAAATTCGGGCGTGGCCTTTGTAAATTATTATCAAAATTTCCCTTCGAAAGCATTGCCGCAATTTCAACTCTTCATGGCGAACTTTCGGATTGTACCAATGGTTACAAATATTAATAATAATTGATGATTTCCGGCTGATCAGGCTGTGTCATTAACATCATTCGGGGTGGCTGTTCCGGCAATTCCGAATGATGTTTTCACATCCATTTGCGCTCATAGTTGAATTTGACCTGATGCTGGTATTTACTTTTACAAATTTTATTCCCCTAGCTTGATTTATTTGTTGTAAATATATACTTGCGATTTTTTTCTATTTTAATGCCTCACCGGTCAGATTCATGGTCGGTTTTTTAAAGGGTTGCTCGTTAAAAAGCAGCCTTTTTTTTATTTTCAGCAGATTATGGTTTAAGGCTTTTTCCGGGTATTTTGTTCTAATGGACCTACGAATTACGGAAACGAATGGTGCATCTTATCAAAGCCGATGTGAAATGGAAAACAACAACTGTTGTATTTTCTGGAGAACTGACAGCATTTTATCCTATAGCATTCATTCTTCCTGCAAAGGCTATATTATCTTCTTAAGTTTTATTCCCTGAAAGCAACAATTTCTTTCTCTTTAGGTAGTTCGTTGTGATGAACTTCAGTAAAACCTTGTTGAAACCCCAGGCGGTAATGATCAATTAAATAAGGTAATCCTTCTCCTTTAAGTAGCATAGGGGAAGTTGTAACCTCGAAATGCAGATGTGGCTCACGCGCATCTCCGGAATTGCCAATTTTGGCTAGTATTTCTCCTTTCCGGACATGATCTCCTGCTTTGACGCGTACACTGCCCGGCTGCAGATGCATATAATGCGCATATTGACCATTACCCAGCTCAATCACTATGTTGTTACCGGCAAGTTTCCCGAAAGTTAGTGGCACAGCAGGATGGAATTCTTTTCCGTGACCCGGAATATTATCAGGTAAGCCGTCATTTGCAGCGATTATTTTTCCGTCAGCAACCGCAAAAACCTGCTCGCCGTAACAAAAATAGGAATGTACATCACGCGGATTGCCGGAAAAAGACAGGCTATCCTTAACCTTTTTCCAGTCGATTGCAAATCTTCTTGAATTAACCGCCCGCCCGTTAAGGATAATAACGCCTCTCCGATGATGATTATCAACGCTGTTGCCAGGACCATCGGCTGCGATCCAATCGGTACCTTTTACGGGTGGCTTAAGTATCTGAAGTTTCCTTTTATGGGTAAAAATTACTGCCCCGTCCAGAGAGTCATTCTCTGTGATTACCCGATGTGTTATTTTGTCGGGAAAAGAAAGGGGATTGTTTAATTTTGCTTCAATAAATACGATGGCGCTCTGACCACCTCCAATAGTAGTAAGATTATCCTTTGAGCCATTTACACCTAAAATTTTGATCATGTTATGCAGTTGTAGCGTATCAAAAGATACAATGGGGCTGCTGTTTTCGTTATTTGTATCTCTTAATTCAATACCACGCAAACTTATTGCTGATGTACTGAAATTGGTTAAGTATAACTCGTATATCAGAAAAGATTTTTGTCCGCTTGGAAAAGAAGTCGGATCAGAAAGTACATGCATTTCCATCTGTAGCGGAAATGAGAAAGGTTTTGTGGTGGGAGTCTTTTTAGAAGGAAGGGTTTGTGCCACCGATGGCGCCCGGAATGAAAAAATGAGGATTACACATGTTATAAATGATAATATATGATTGCTGATTTTCATAAAATACAGTTTTATTATAAGACTTTTAAAAAGGTCTATATGTTACACAATAATGGGTGAAACCAATAGTGTAGGAATAATATTATCAGGCAATCCGATATTCAATGAGAAAACTATCCTGATATAAATGATATAAACAGGTTTAGAGATTTTTTTATAAGAAATTAATAAAATCCAGGTGTTAAAAGAAAAAAAGAACAGATGGTACCATATTAATTTAATTGGCCGGAAATTCTATAACATTGCTGCTGGTAAGTAACTGTTATCAGTTCCGCGACATTTTTGACTTCAACTCTGAATCAAGTTCCTCTGATGGGTATCTACAGTCAACAGACTTAAAACGGCCCATGAGCTTTAGCGAATGATCAGTAATGGATCTGTTCGTAGATTTTTAATTCTGGTTGTTTTCAGATTTGCCAATATGACCCAAATGGGTATAGTTGAAGCCGTTTTCAAGCTTTAATCCATATCCCAACAATCGGTCAAGACTGCTATGTCCGAGTAGTACCAATCCTGCTAGTTCGATATAAGGTTGGTGGAAAATATAACCTAATCCTGCAATAACGACTGCCAATAGCTGATGGTGAAAGATATTATAGGAGATTGCACCAGCTTTGTTATTAATCAGATAGCCCAACATACTCAGATCTGGCAACAGGAAGATCGGAAACCACATCCACCAGGAAATGTTAACTGGTAATGCGGTGATGAGTAGTAAGGAAATCAAAAATGGTACGATGGCTTCTGCCCTGATCAGTTTTTTCATGTTATTTATTTTTTGATAAGACAAATGTCATCAGTCCGGGCTTATCGGGACGTTAACAAAAGATAATAAAATTTTAAGGGCTTATTTTTTGCTGCTTACTCTTCGCCTGATACGACTCAGGCTAACCGGGCTTACGCCAAGGTAATTGGCAATTAAATGCTGTGGTATTCGTTCGATAATTTTATTTTTCTCCGATTTTAACAGCTCAGCGTAACGTTGCTCCGGAGATAAGACCAATAGCTTTACCATTCGGTCTTCCAGTCCTAATGCAATATATTCGGCGAGTTTTCTGCCAAAGCGCTCCCAGGCATGCGACTGCTCGAAAAGAGACGCAAGTACCTGATATGGAAAGGATAATAACTCGCATCTGGTTAAGGCCTCTATAGTCAGCTTCGATGGTGATGCACTCAAGGCACTAAAATAAGCGCTTACCAGTGCGTTCTCAAAATAAAAATAGGTTGTCCGCTCTTCACCGTCCGAAATGTAGTAATGTCTCATGTTTCCTTCAAGGATAAAACCTATATGCTTTTCCTTTTCTCCTTCCAAAATCCACTTTTCCTTTTTTTTTAAGCTGAGGTAACTGATGTGCGGGATTAACAGCGACCAGTCTTCGTCACTAAGGATTACAAAGTTTTCGATAGCAAATCTGAGGCGGGATAACTGACTTGTGTCCATAAAGCTAATTTAGAAGTTTTAGCTGATTTTAATTCAGGACGGACATGCATAATTTTTGCAAGCGGTAATTTACTTTTCTTTCAAGTTATTTTGGACACAGAATTTCGAATCAACTGTGAAAAAACCGTATCAGGCCATGTATCAAGGTTGTTAGCAGCTGTCATTTTGTTTTTGCATCAAACTTCAAGATGTCTTCAGTATCTTATGACATATTTGCGTATTGAAGATTCTCATTATCGAAGACGAACCTGGTTTGCAGCGCAGTATAGCACAATATCTCCTGTCGGAAGGTAATTTGTGCAGTATGGCCTCAACCTATATTCAGGCATTGGAAAGACTTGGGGCATACGAATACGACTGCATTTTGCTCGATCTTACGCTGCCAGACGGAGAGGGACTTCAGCTACTGAACTACCTTAAACGCATAAACAGGACCGAAGGGGTGATCATTATATCTGCGAGAAATTCCATAGACCAAAAGATAGAAGGTTTGAGTCTAGGTGCAGATGATTACCTGACGAAGCCGTTTCATCTTTCATAACTCAATGCCAGAATATTGGCTGTTGTTCGCCGCAAAAGTGCACAGGGAGAACGTCATATTGAATTTAATGAAATCAGGATAGATCTGGATGCAAAAGAGGTAATTGTAAATGGTAAACCACTGCGTTTTAGGTTTGGTAGTGCGATATGTTCTTTCCTAATTCTGTTTTTTTGATTCTCCTGCCACTTGGGATTGAGATCGTTCTTCGGTACAATCTGTGTATTTTGAAAGTAAGATAGCATATTGCCAAAAAAAATGACAACAAAAAATGTTAGGCCGAAAGATAAAGAAGCGGACTTTATCGCTATTCGAGCAGCATTTCCAACTGGAAGCCTGATTGCATAGTTTTCTTCTCCGTTTTTAAACTTTAACCATTAACAAATATTTAACAGATTTTGATTCAAAACTTCAGAATGTCTTCAGACTTTGTCTGTAGTTTTGTTACAAGCAATCGGTTTTATCCCCATTCCCGATGAAAGGATAGCCAAAGCCAACGGAACCCTAAAAGCTTTTTATAGATAGAATTTTTACACGATTTTATTCAGTTCATCCCCGTCGATCACGAAGGGCCATCCATCAGGATATTGACTGAATATTTTATTGCATTGCTCATTTTAACTATAAAAAGAATATGGACAGGAAAGATTTTCTTAACAGCATTGGGATGAGCGCCGCGACTTTCGCCCTGATCAACTGTATCGGTTGCAAAAAGACTGATGGCAGCAGTTCTGCAGATACCAGCGAGCCCACTGGCGTAAACTTTACGCTCGATTTAAGCCTGGCTGCCAATGCAGCACTGCTAAGCGACGGTGGGTCATTAGTATCAAATGGGGTTATCGTGGCCAAAACAAAGGCGGGGGCCTATATTGCCGTGCAGCGATCTTGTACCCATGAAAGTTATACCCTCACTTATCAATCGGCAAACAGCCGTTTTTACTGCCCCAACCATGGCGCAACCTTTTCTGAAAATGGGGCCGTAACCAATGGTCCGGCTTCACGATCTTAACCGTTTATAATACCCAGCTTACGGGTACAACCTTAAAAGTTTATTCTTAAAAATTATGAAACTACTTTTTGTTGCCCTATTGGGGCTATTTGCTATTCCTTTATCGTGGATGGGGAACTTTACTGAAGCGCAAAAACAGGCAAAGATTACACATAAGCAAATCCTGATTAATTTTTCAGGTTCAGACTGGTGCGGTCCCTGCATCCGCCTGCGCAAAGAGATTTTAGAATCCGAAAGCTTTGAACAATATGCCGCTGCCAATCTTTTATTGGTAAGGGCAGATTTTCCAAGGCAGAAGAAAAACCAGCTTCCAAAAGAACAAATTAAACTCAACGAATCATTAGCAGAAGTATATAACAAAGATGGTAAGTTTCCTTTTACTGTCTTGGTTGATGAAAATGGAAAGGTGCTCAAAAGCTGGGATGGATTTCCTGATGAAAGTCCGCAGGCTTTTGTTTCTGAAATTGATAAACTAAAAAAATAAGCTCAAAATGGCTAAACCTGTTTCTGTAAACCGGATACTAAAACTCATGGGAAACCGGTTTGAGTTTACTGTGATTGCTGAGAACGAGCAGGAAGGCAATGTGGCCATAGATGCCGCAATAGATGAAGTGCGAAGGATAGAATACCTGCTCACCACTTTTAGTGATCTCAGCCAAACCAGCCTGATAAACGGGCATGCCGGTTTAAGTCCGGTAAAGGTTGATGAGGAAGTGATCAGTCTTATTGAGCGGTCTGTCAGGATATCAGAAATTACCGACGGGGCTTTTGATATCACCTACGGATCGATAGATAAAAAACTCTGGAACTTTGATCCCAATATGACCAGCTTGCCCGATGAAGCAACCGCCCTGGCATCTGTTGGACTCATCGATTACCGAAATGTGATTCTGAATAAGGAAAAATCGACTGTGTTTTTGAAAAATAAAGGCATGCGCATCGGTTTTGGCGGAATTGGGAAAGGCTATGCAGCCGATAAAGCAAAGTTGGTGCTGCAAAAACTCGGCATAAAAAGCGGAATTGTGAATGCGGCAGGAGATCTGATTACCTGGGGAACCCAAGCCAATGGACGCCCATGGACCGTAGGTATTGCAGACCCCGAACAGACCGACAGGCCATTTTCTGCGCTAAAGATCAGCGATATGGCGATTGCCACTTCAGGCAGTTACGAAAAATTTGTGACGATTAATGGCAAACGCTATTCTCATACCATAGATCCCAAAACCGGGCTACCGGTAAGCGGCGTAAAAAGTGTAAGTATTATCTGTCCAAGTGCCGAGCTTGCTGATGCCCTGGCTACCCCGGTTGTTGTAATGGGCGTAAAAATTGGGCTGGAGCTGATTAACCAGATTAAACAAGTGGCCTGTATTGTGATCGACGATAATGATCGGGTATATACCTCAAACAATATTAATGTGATATAAATATGAAAATTTCAAGAACATTTTTCCTTTCGATGGTTACCGCAATTTCGCTGGGCAGTTTGCTTAGTGCCTGTAGCAGCGTAAAGCCTTATCAGAAAAGTAAACTTAACGATGCCGACATGATCCTGTCGGCCCGAAAGGCCCAGAAATTTGAACAAAGTTTTCAGCTGTACCGTGAAGGCGCATCGGGAGCCAATGGCGGCAAGAGCGGTGGTGGTTGTGGCTGTAACTAGTTTAAGGATCAAAAAATGAAAAAAATATATCTTCATGTGCTTTTTATGTACTTCGGTATATTGAGCACTTATGCCCAAACCAGGCCTGAGCCTGCAAAAGTAGACAGCAGTAAATACCAGTCGCGTAAACTCAAAATCGATGAGATTAACCTGGTTTCGGCATATTACCACCAAAATGGAAATAATTCTGCCGTTACAGGGGGATAGGCACAGAAAAACTGAGCGATTTTGCCAACACTATCGACCTGCAGATGTCTAAATTCAATAAAAGGGGCAGAAAAAATACTTTTCTGTTCGAGCTTGGGGTAGATCATTATACTTCCGCTTCTTCTGATAAGATCGATCCAAGTACCATTTCTTCAGCCTCTTCTGCTGATACCCGTATTTATCCTTCTTTAAACTGGACACATTCTAATGAAGAAACCGGGAATTCCTTTGGTTTCACAGGATCTTATTCAACAGAATTCGATTACCAATCAATGGGAGCAGCCTTCAATTTAACCCGTTTATCAAAAGACAAAAATACACAGTTTGACTTTAAGTTGCAGGCATTTTTAGATCAGTGGACGGTCATCCTGCCGATTGAACTGCGAACGGGAAACACCGGAAGGGGCGGAGAGCAGTATGATACTGCACCACGAAATTCCTTTAGCGCATCTTTCTCCCTGGCCCAGGTGATCAACCAGAAATTTCAGGCTTCGCTGATTTTAGAACCTTCCTATCAGAAAGGCTTGCTTGCTACAAAATACCAGCGTGATTATTTTACGGATGGCTCGCTACGCTCGGAAACTTTACCCGATAAGCGTTACAAACTTCCTATTGGGCTGCGGATGAATTACTTTTTGGACGACCGTTTTGTGATCCGCACTTTTTACCGTTATTATATGGATAACTGGGGCATTAGAGCACATACCGCAGAGCTTGAAATACCGGTTAAGATCAATTCCTTCTTTTCTATAAGCCCATTCTATCGGTATAATAACCAGGTTGGAACCAAATACTTTGCACCTTATGGCCAGCATTCGCCATCAGAACAATATTTTACCAGCGATTATGACCTATCTACACTCACCAGTGATTTTTATGGCGCAGGTATCCGTTTTGCTCCGCCCAAGGGTGTTTTTGGCTGGCAGCGGTTAAATATGCTCGAGTTGAGGTATGGTCACTATTCACGTTCAACAAGTTTGGTCTCCAATATCGTTTCTTTAAATCTTAAATTTAAATAAGACCACATCATTAAGTGGTAAAAATCCAAAATGTTTGCCCTGTTTACCAATTTTATATTAGTCTAATTCACCAGGAATAAAGGATATCACTTATATTCCTGGTGAATTACTATAATCGACATTTAATTTATTCTGGTTTGTAAATACAATAAGTTATAATAGAAAATTATATTGGCGCCTTTAATGATCAGAAAATTCTTTGCTGATTGATCTCAGCAAATCATTATTATTTGATTTTTTAAAGATCACATCCCGGCATTTATTGAACAGGATAAACTCCTTTAAATTTTGGATAAACGTATCAATAGTTTTTTTATCAATTTCAACCGGCTCAAAATGGATATTATGGATGATTAGTGTTTTCTGTTTGCGGTCTGCTTTAGCGTCCATTCTGGCAATAAATCTCTCTCCAGACAGAATCGGGAGTGAGAAATAACCAAATTTTCGTTTTGGAGCCGGTACAAAACATTCAATCTGATAATCAAAGTCGAAAAAATCTTTTAAACGGGCGCGAAATACATTCAAGGTATCGAAAGGTGAAAGAATGAAAACCTCATCTGCAATATCAATATTAATATCGGTGCCCGAAAGCATATATAATGGCCCTTTCACTCCATCTACAATTACCGATTTAACTTCTCCCGACTGAAGCATCCTTTCCAGTTCTTTTTTACCAGGTTACCTTTTACACGGCGGGAGCGCCAGGCCATTTCTTTTACAGAAGAAATTCCCAGGGCACTGAGGGTGCGTTTGATCACATAACGTGCATAATCTTGATCTGTTGGTATGGTTTGATCGGTATCATGGGGCACTACATCCAAAGGCAGGTGGTAAATTTTTGGAAAGCGCTATTGCGGCTGATCATTAACTTGCCTTCCAGATAAAGTCTTTCCAGCGCAATCTTTGCCGGCCGCCAATCCCACCAACCCGAACTGGCCTCTGTACGATCGTTCTCAAAATCGCCGACCATTACTGCTCCTTCACGTTCAACCTGATCTAAAATCTGGTTCATTAAATCCGATTCTTGTTTCGTAAGGGAAGTGCCTCGTATTTCAAATGCCTTTTTAACTGGTAATGAAAAGCGAAAATCGTGCATGGGCAGAAATCCGGCGTCAGAGGTGAAGTATTCAAAAATATCACCCTGTTCACCAAGTTCTGCAAGCCATTCTGTTTGATAATCGGGTACACGGGCAAACATGGTATGATGGTGGGCACGTTCTACCACATAGTTGGTATCTAACTGTACGTAACCCAAATGGTCAATTACACTGTAAACTGCCTCAATACCAGTTCCAAACTGTGCTTTTTTTGAGAGTCCTGCTGCATGGATAATGATTTTCCGTGCCTGCGATCTGTTCAGTACAATAGCTTCCATCTCACTAATATATTGATCATTTACCGGGCATCAAAAACAGGCTTAATTCTTTTTCCACTTCGATAGGCTTGATATTGCCATTTGACCTGGCCTTCTCCACTTAAGTTCGGAGATCAGTGTGGCTAAAAATATCATTCCACCACCAATCAATAGCCTCGATGTAATTGCTTCACCTAAAATAAAATGTGCCGCAATTGCTCCGAAAATAGGTTCGAAAAGATAAATGATAGACACCCTTTCTGCACTAATGTACTTTTGAGAAATATTCGATATGGTATACATGTAGGCCGTTGAAAATAGTGCGCAAAAAATAATACCAATCCAAAATGTTTCTTGCTGAGGAATCCAGGTAGGGTTTCCCTGAATAAACGTTAATACAAAAGTTAATAAGGTGCAGGTGGCAAACATGGGCACAATGGTAGGAATAATATCACCCGTCATCGATTCCTTTTCGATCTGGATTAAATATATGGCGAAACAAAAAGCACCGGTAATGGTATATAAGTCGCCGGTTCCGATGCTCAATTTATCAGTAACCGATATCACAAAAAGACCAGTTAGCGCTGTGCATGAGGCAATCCATATTTTTAGTGCTGCAGGTTTCCGGTAAATAAAAAGTTTAATCACCGGAATCATTACCACCGTTATACCTGCTACAAATGAACATTGCGATGCTGAAGTATGTGTAATGCCCAGTGTTTGCAGGTAAATACCCAGTACCAGCGGAATAGCCAAACCGGCACCTCTTTTTATAGTGGTGGCATCGAGCTTTTTTACATGTTTCCAAAAAATAACCGATAACACCATCGTGGCAAGTAAAAAGCGGTAGAACAAAAACAGAACAGGCTGGTACTGCCCGATAGCAAGTTTGGTGACAGAAAAGGAAATTCCCCAGAATGCGGTACCCAGGATCAGTAAAATCAGAAAAAGAGTTCTTTTTTCCATTAAGATGCTTTTAGTTGGTTCGTGTCAGCCAATTCTTTTTTCATCAACAGGTCTGTTTGTTCGTCATCACCAAGCCAAAACTTATGTTTGCTGAAAGGCGTAAAGCCATTTTTTTCGTAAAATCGTAAAGCCCTGTAATTTTCTTCCCATACCCCTAGCCATACATAACTGGCTTGCATTTCAATCGCAATATCAATGGCTTTTTGATAAAGTAACTGACCAACTTTTTGACCATAAAATGTTTTCAAAAGGTAAATCCGCTCAATTTCTAGCGCATCAGGATTTAGTTTTTCGGTTTGCGCTTGCCCAATGTTGATCTTTAAATAGCCAACAATTTCCCCATCAAGCAGCGCGAAATAGAACTGAGAATCCTGATTAGTCAGTTCTCCTTTCAGTTTTTCGTCCGAAAACCCCTTTTCGAGGTAATCTTTCATGTTTTCCTCACTATTTACTGCTGCAAAAGCTTCAGAAAATGTTGTCCTCCCAATCTCCTGTAATTTTTTAATATCAGCTGGTGTTACCCTTTCAATGATGATCTGCTCCATGGCACGAATGTAAGAACTCTTTAAATGTAATAAAATGCTATTTTATCATTTATTAATGCCTATTTTGCATTAATGGATCTTCAACGAATCAAGTATTTTTTGGCCCTGGCAGAACAACTTCATTATTGGAAAACGGCAGAAAAGGTAAGTATTACACAGTCGGCACTCACCCGCCAGATTCAGTCGCTCGAAAATGAACTGGGTTTGCAGCTTTTCGAACGTAACAAACGTAATGTGAAGCTCACGCCAGCGGGTAAATTCTTAAAAGAAAAATGGGAAGTAGAGTTAAGTGAACTCGAATATATTCACCAGTTTGCCAAACAACTGCATCTTGGTGAACGCGGAACCATTACCATTGCGCACCCGGATTCCATATCGGCTTCTATCATGCCCGATATTTTGGCTAAGATAACGCAGGCATTTCCTCAGCTTCAAATTAAGTTGGTGCAGGTTTTATACGAAAATCAACTCGATTTTTTAAAAAATATAAGATTGATTTGGCCATTACCAGAGATATTACCAGTGAGCAGGGGATTAAATCAAAAAAAATATATTCCGATCACCTGGCTTTGGTGGTGCCATTAGAACATTCCTTTACAAAATTTGAGGATTTATCTACAGAAAGCCTTAAAGCGCAAAAGTTTATTCTACCCACTAAGGATGAGGGCAGTAGCTATAGCGAGATCATTCAGGCGCTTTTCAAATCTTACGATTTTGTTCCTGATGTGTTTCTGCATTCTGAATTTGGATCTACGATTATTGCGCTTGTACGGAAAGGATTGGGAATAGCCATTTTACCCGATTCTTATATGCACCATCAAAGTCCGGGCTTACGGTTTATCCCGCTGCCCTTTAAAACCGATTTATTAATTAATTGGCGGGCCGACGATCACAATCCTGTGCTTGGCAATATTCTAAAACTCGTTTTTGGAGATTAAAAAGTTAATCAAAAAAACTTTTATAGCAGTATATAATTTACATATTTTAAGCAAAAAAAGCATTCAGTTTAAATAACTTTGTTTTTCAATGAAAAGAATCGAGAAATCGATTTAGCTTATCTTAAAACCAAATAACTTAAAATGCTTTTAATTATTCTCAACATTATTTTTTGTATCTCATTTTTGGGTTTTGCTTATGTGAACCTTAATGATAACGATGCTTTTTTATGGGTATCTATCTATTTAAGTGCCGCAATATGCTGCGGATTAGCTGCAGCAGGTAAATTTTATCCTTTTGTTTATCTGTTTTTAACCGCCTTTTACTTAATTTATGCTACAATCCTGTTCTTTGCAAAAGATGGCGTGCGCGATTGGATTACCAAATACAGACGCGAAAGCCTCGTGCAGAGCATGCAAGCCACAAAACCTTACATTGAGCAAACGCGGGAATTCTTTGGTCTGTTAATTATTGCAGGCGCACTATTGATCAACTATTTTGTTTCTGCAGGTATTACCGCATAAGTGCCATTAGATAATTTTATTATGAGAGATGATCATATCAGGGCAGTAAAGGAAATAATAGGGGCTATTGTAAAGAACAATATCAATTTAGTCGCAGAAAAATGGCTGGAAGATTTTATACTAGCTACAGATCAACCGGCACAGTTAGCTAAAGTATTTGTGATGCTGCCACGTAAAACAGGCAAATTACCAATTGCAATTACCGATGATCAGCAAGAAGCACTCCAAGCGGCAGGCTTTAGCTACATCCGTAACTGGACGATTGACAGACTTGCCCGAGTGTGGTTACTGGCAGGTTTTGATCAGGGAGATAAAGAACTGTTCTTTTCAACTATCAACCGTTTATTTCTGTCAGCAGAGGTGAATGAAGCTGTTGCTTTGTATTCGGCACTCCCATTTTTGTCCCACCCCGAAATCTGGGAAAAACGTTGTGCAGAAGGAATCAGGAGCAATATTGGTTCTGTGCTCGAAGCCATTATGGAAAATAATCCATATCCTGCAGCTCACCTGGATGAAGCTGCCTGGAACCAACTGGTGCTAAAAGCTTTTTTTACGGAGAAAAATATCAGCCTTATTGTGGGTTTAGATCAACGAGCCAATCTTCAGCTTGCTTTAACACTGGTAGATTATGCAAAAGAACGCTGGGCTGCCGGCAGGGAGGTACACCCACAGCTGTGGCGCCTGGTTGGTAAATTTACCAATGCCGAAATTTTTGAAACCCTTAAAACCGGTTTGCAGCATTACAACCAGATTGAACAAAGAGCCATTGCACTAGCCATTTCGGAGTCCGGTTACCAGCCGGCAAAAGATTATATTAGTACTTTTCCTGAACTGAAATTGGCTCTGGCCGATGGAAGCTTAAACTGGAATTCATTTAACCCATAAAAATTTAAGATAAAGATATGTGTTGTAGCAGTTCAATACAAAGAGATAAAGCAATGATGGGAGCGCCCGAAGCTTTTGATATCAGTACGGTAAAGGGAATGAAGTTCTTCGATCCACATGTTCACATGACTTCGAGAACAACAGACGATTACCAGGCAATGGCCGATGCAGGAATTGTTGCTTTGATAGAACCCGCATTTTGGTTAGGGCAGCCACGTACCGGATTGGATAGTTTTAGAGATTATTACAGTAGCCTGATCGGGTGGGAGCGCTTCCGTTCTTCTCAGTTTGGCATTAAACATTATTGCACCATTGGCCTTAATTCAAGAGAGGCCAACAATGAAAGCCTGGCTGAACAGGTAATGGAAATACTGCCGCTGTTTGTTTATAAAGAAGGTGTTGTTGGTATCGGCGAAATTGGTTTCGACGATCAGACTGCTGCGGAAGAAAAATATTACCGGCTGCAGCTGGAACTTGCTAAAGAAGCCGGCATGCCCGTACAGGTGCATACGCCACACCGCGATAAGAAAAAAGGTACCCAGCGCAGTATGGACATTGCTTTGGAGCATGGCCTTGATCCTTATCACATCATTATCGATCACAATAATGAGGAGACGGTAAAAGAGGTGTTAGATAGAGGCTTTTGGGCTGCTTTTACCATTTATCCTTTTACCAAAATGGGTAACGAGCGGATGGTAGAAATTGTAAAACAATATGGCGCAGAACGTATTATGGTAAATTCTGCTGCCGATTGGGGCATCAGCGATCCATTAGCGGTACCAAAAACTGCGGCGCTAATGAAAATGCGTGGTTTAAGCGATCAGGATATTGAGCTGGTTACTTACCGCAATGCAATTACAGCCTTTGCGCAGAGCGGACAGCTGGATGAAGCCGATTTTAACGCACAGATAGACCTTACCGAGAAATTTGAAGGAAATACCATCTTACGTGGCGGACAACAACCCAGAACAGATAAATCATCTATCATTATTAGTTAGCATATTGAAAAAAATAATTACCTATCTGCGCATGATGCGCCCTGCTAATATTGTTACTTCAGTAGCCGATATTTTGGCAGGGATTGCTATTTCTGAAGTTTTAAGCAATGGATTTTCCATTCCGTGGTTGTCTATCGCATTTTTGGCCGCATCAACAGCCTGCTTATATGGTGGAGGAATCGTTTTTAACGATGTTTTTGATGCCGATCTGGATAAAATAGAACGTCCGGAACGGGCCATTCCGAGTGGGATAATCAGTTTACAGCATGCAACCATATTAGGAAGTGTATTGCTTTTTGCCGGAATTGCTTTGGCTGCTTTAAATAGTTTAACTTCCGGATTATTGGCGCTCCTGGTGGCTGTTTTTGCTTTGCTTTATAATAAATTTGGCAAACACCATTCTTTTTTCGGACCGTTGAATATGGGCTTATGCCGCGGGTTTAACCTGTTGTTGGGTTTGAGTATTGTACCAGAAATGCTTTATAATCATCACTATCTGGCTATTATTCCAGTTATTTATATTTTCTCCATCACCATGACCAGCCGTGGCGAAGTTCACGGGGGTTACACTAAAAACTTGTATCTGGCCGCCTTCCTGTATGCAATAGTTATCTGTGCAATTGCTTGTTTTGCTTTTGTAAACGATAGGTTCTTGTGGTCGCTGCTATTCCTGGTTCCTTTTACCTTTATGATTTTCAGGCCACTTTTAAAAGCCATAAAAGAGCCTGTTGGTAAAAATATCGGAGGGGCAGTAAAAGCCGGCGTAATTTCACTTATTTTGATGGATGCCGCCTGGGCCGTAACTTTCGATGCCTTGATTTTGGCTTTTATCATTGCAGCTTTACTGCCTTTATCTATATGGCTCTCTAAATTATTCGCGGTTACTTAAACCTCAAACACACATTACCAATTGATATGGAACATTTACATCAATCCTTTACTGTACAATATAACTATAATGTTTTTTTTACTTCATCGCTTTTTTTGCCTGAAAACGAATTATTGAACAGTTTTCTGGTTAACCTGAATCCGGCTGTTGCAGTAAAGAAAATTTTATTTGTAATTGATGAGGGTGTAGCCAATGCACATCAGCATCTTAATACGCAGATTAAGGCATATTTTAACAAATATTCTCAAACGCAGTTAGTTCAGGATATCCTGGTTATCCCGGAGGAGAACAGGTAAAAAACGATACGAAATATTTTGATCAGGTATTGGAAGCGATCAATATTTATGGCATCGACAGGCATTCATTTGTTGCTGCAATTGGTGGCGGGGCCGTACTCGATATGGTGGGTTACGCAGCTACGGTTGCACACAGGGGTATTAAACACATCAGGATTCCAAGTACTGTGCTTTCGCAAAACGATTCGGGCGTTGGCGTTAAAAACGGGATTAATTATTTCCATAAAAAACTTTTTAGGCACTTTTTCGCCACCTGTTGCTGTTTTTAATGATGAAGTTTTTTAAGCACTTTATCCGATCGCGATTGGCGTTCAGGCATTGCCGAAGCGATTAAAGTGGCGCTGATAAAAGATGCTGAATTTTTTGAGTGGCTCGAAGCGAATGCCATTGCCCTTGCAAACCGGGATACCACAGCCATGAACTACCAGATATGGAAATGCGCAAAACTCCATATAGAACATATCAGGAGTGCCGATCCTTTTGAAAATGGTTCTGCCCGCCCACTGGATTTTGGCCATTGGAGTGCACATAAGCTGGAATACCTGACCAATTTCGAAGTGAGACACGGTGAGGCGGTTGCCATGGGCATTGCCTTAGATACCGTATATTCCAATTTATCGGGCAGGATAAGTGCCGAAGATGCGCAAAGGGTAATCACCCTGATCCGGCAACTTGGTTTCGAATTAACGCACCCCTTGTTAGAGGTTACAGAAGGCAATAGTCCAATTTTGAAAGGACTGGAAGAATTCCGCGAACATCTCGGCGGCGAGTTAACCATTACTTTGCTTACCAGCCTGGGTAGTGGAGAGGAAGTTCACGAAATTGATACTGAAGTTTTAAAACAAGCTGCAGAAATATTAAATAAACAAGCTGTTATTATTCAACATTAAGCTATGAAATTAACTTCCGGACATTTAACCTTCTGCACCAATATTTATGCAGGCGAAAACTGGATGGCGCATTTTGCCATGTTGAAGGCTGGTTTTCCAATTTTGAAAGCACAATTATCGCCGGATGCGCCGATGGGTATCGGTTTGCGCCTTTCCAATCTGGCCAGCATTGAATTGCTGGAAGAAAATCAACTGGAAACATTTAAACAATGGCTTATACAGGAAGGTGGGTATGTTTTTACCATGAACGGATTTCCATACGGCGGTTTTCACCATACCAGGGTTAAAGATCAGGTTCATGCACCCGATTGGACTACGGGAGATCGTGTTGAATATACACTCCGTTTGGCCGAAATCCTTTCACAATTACTTCCTGCTGATATGGATGGTGGCATTTCAACATCGCCATTGAGTTATAAACCCTGGTTTATAACTACTGAAGCCAGAAAAGATGCCACAGCCAGTGCAACTGCAAATATTATAAAGGTGGCCAAGGGTTTATATCATATACAAAGTCAAAGCGGCAAGGTGATCCATTTGGATATTGAACCTGAACCTGATGGTTTTCTTGAATCCGGTCCGGAATTTATCGATTGGTACGAAAATGTGCTTTTACCTGCCGGGAGCGATGAAAGCCTGATCAGAAACCACATCCGTTTGTGTTATGATGTTTGCCATTTCGCAATCGGTTATGAGCCGCATACTGCTATTATCAAAGAATTGCAGGATAAAGGCATTAAGATTGGAAAAATACAGATTAGTGCAGCATTAAAGGCTAAATTGCCGGCATCTGTTTCAGAAAGAACTGCGGTGTTAGATCAACTGAGCCGTTTTGATGAGCCTACTTATCTTCATCAGGTAATCGCCAGAAAAGATGATGGTAATTTAATTCGCTATCCTGACCTTAAAGATGCACTTGCAGCGGGCGAAAATCCAGCAGCAGAGGAGTGGCGCGCGCACTTTCATGTCCCTATTTTTGTTGAAAATATGGGCTTGATCCAATCTACACAATCTGATATTATAGAGGTACTTAACCTGCAAAAAAATAATCCTTTTACTGCTCATTTAGAAGTAGAAACCTATACCTGGGAAGTTTTGCCAACGGCTTTAAAAGCGCCATTGAATGATTCCATCGTCAGAGAACTGGCCTGGGTTAAAAATTTATTATGAGTAAGAATATGCACAAAACCGTCGTTATCGATATCGTAGCCTTATCTGCTTCTGTAATTGGAGCACATACGCCTTTTATTCAGAAATATATAGCTGAGAACCATTTAACAACTATAGAGCCATTATTGCCTGCAGTTACGACGGCAGTGCAATCGAGTTATCTGACGGGTAAATATCCTTCAGAAAATGGCATTGTGGGTAATGGCTGGTATGATCATGCGGATGCTGAAATTAAATTCTGGAAACAGTCTAACAAACTGGTAAACGCTGAAAAAATATGGGATCAGGCTAAAAAAGAAGATCCTGATTTTACCTGTGCCAATATGTTCTGGTGGTACAATATGTATTCAACGGCCGATTTTTCAGTAACGCCGCGCCCAAATTACCTTGCCGATGGCCGTAAATTACCCGATTGTTATTCGCAACCTGCCGAGTTGCGCGACCATTTACAGGCTAAACTGGGGCAGTTTCCTTTGTTTCAGTTCTGGGGGCCGGGAGCCAACATTAAATCAACCAGGTGGATTGCCGATGCAGCAATGGAAACCGAAAAACTCCATAATCCTACACTTACACTGATTTATCTTCCCCATCTGGATTATTGTTTGCAAAAATTCGGACCTGATCTGAACAAAATCAGCAACGAATTGCAGGAAATTGATCAGGTGGTATCAGAGTTGGTGCGTTTTTATGAAGAAAGGGGCGCACGCATTATTTTGCTTTCTGAATATGGTATAGCACCCGTAAATCACCCGATCCACTTAAACCGCTTATTCAGGGAAAATGGATTGATCCAGATCCGCGAAGAACGGGGTTTGGAACTGTTAGACCCGGGGGCTTCGAAAGCTTTTGTAGTGGCCGATCATCAGGTAGCACATGTTTATATCAACGATAAAAGTGTAACCGAACAGGTAAAGGCTTTGTTGAAAAATGCAGCTGGTATTGAATTGGTTTTGGATAAAGAAGAACAGAAAAAACACCACATTAACCACGAACGTTCTGGCGATCTGGTATTGGTGGCTAAAGAAAACAGCTGGTTTACCTATTATTTCTGGTTGGATGATGCTAAAGCACCCGATTATGCAAGGGTTGTTGATATCCACAAAAAACCGGGTTATGACCCTGTAGAAATGTTTATGACCTCTAAATTGAGGGCAGGATACAAACTCTTAAGAAAAAAGCCGGCTTCCGTTATGTGATGGATGTAATTCCACTCGATGCTACTTTGGTAAAAGGATCGCATGGCGGTATTAATGGAGCTGAAAAGTTTAAACCTGTTCTGGTTACTTCAAAAGCGATTGATAAAACCTTAAAAGCACCGGATGTTTATCAGGTGATTTGGGATAGTTTAACGGTTTAAAAAGAATGATCGTCCTGCTGATCCGATGGCTATCGAATCAGCAGGACGATCGCATTTAAGACGAATCTTGTTTAGTTTAGGTTCAAATAAATTAATCTTTTTAAGAATCATACCTATAAGATCATTATTATTCCCTTACAAACCTGTAACCGCAACCTTCAAAACAAGGTGGGTTAATTTGGAGCGACTTTGCTGAAACTTTATAGCCGTAAATAAGTGTTTTGTTATAATTTTTATTGGTTACTTCCATTTGTACACTATCCAAAATTTTGTAGGTCAACAATTCCGGAATAGCATCACCCTCAAATTTGCCTGATTTTTCTAAAGTGAGGTATTTAGGCTGGCCGGATACTTTTTGGTATTTTCCGATACTTCCATTACCAGGGTCCTGCATCACCTCAGTTAGTTTCCATTTGCCGTAAACCTCGCCCGGGCCATCGTTATTGCTGCCGTTGTTGTTTTTTTTGCAGGATACAGAAATAATGCACGCAAGAGAGAAGAGAACCAATACTATCTTTTTCATAAAGCTTTAATTTACAGCTTATACGGTGCAACCAACAAAAACGCTACTTAGCTGAATAATTTTCTAAATGCCAGTGGCGAAACCTGTGTTTTGGCCTTGAATAATTTATTAAAAGATTGCGGATGTTCAAAGCCGAGTTCGTAAGCGACTTCACTTACCGACAGCCTGGTGCCAGATAATTTTTCTTTTGCTTTTTCGATCAGTTTCTGGTGGATGTGCTGCTGTGCATTCTGTCCGGTGAGTGAGCGGAGCAGATCGCTTAAATAACTTGGCGAAACATTTAAGTGGTCGGAAAGGTATTGAACTGTTGGCAAACCTTTAAACATGGGCAGTTTATCCTTAAAATAGTCTTCCAACAATTCTTCCAGCTTTTGCAACAGGTCGCTGTTTAATACTTTGCGTGTAATAAACTGGCGTTTGTAAAAGCGGTTGCTGTAATTTAGCAACAGTTCAATCTGCGTAATAATTACATCCTGACTAAAATCGTCGATCCTGCTGTTCAGTTCTTCTTCAATACTTTTAAAAATGGTAATGATGGTATTTTTTTCCTTTACTGATAAGTGCAGGGTCTCATTGGCTGAATACGAAAAGAAACCATAACTTTTGATTTTTTTGGCGATGGGGTATGACAAAAGAAAATCGGGATGAATTAACAAAGTGTATAGTGAACAGACACTTAAGCTTAAATCCTCCTCATGACCAATAATCTGGTTCGGCGCAGCAAATAACAGACCACCCTCATCAAAATCGTAATAACTTTGACCATATTTTAGCCTGCCACCTAATTTAGGTTTGTACGAGATTTTATAAAAATTCAGGATATGCGAATTGGGCTGTCCGTTCATTTCAACCGGATGATCTTCATTGTTGATCAAGCTGATCAGAGGGTGTTTAGGCTGTGTCAGGCCCAACATCCGGTGTGCTTCTGTTAACGAACTGAATTTGTAAGGGCTATTGTCTACCTTTTTCATATTGATGTATACAAATATAACCGATAAGCTGTTGTTTATCGGTGATATAGTTGATTGTACGTTTAATTAACCTTGTGCAGCATTTGATACGGCTTCCCATTCTTCCCAGGTTGATAAGCGCTCTGCATAAGCAGTGCGTACCCATGGTAGGTTATGACTGCCTAAGAAGAAGCGGAGCGGTGGATTTTCAGCATCAACAATTCTAAAAATAGCTTGCGGTGTTGCAGTGGGGTTTCCCCTTTCCAATTGCTGTAACCCTTCAAAAAACTTTGCTTTAAAGTCGGTATATACCTCCAAGCCTTCTGCAAATTTTAATGATTCCTGACTTCCAAATTCTGTGGCATAAGCGCCTGGTTCTATGATGGTTACTTTAATACCAAAAGCTTTAACCTCTGCTGCCAGGCTTTCGTAAATGGCTTCGAAGGCCCATTTCGACGAGCAATAGTAACCGATAACAGGCAGCACCACATGGCCAAGGTTGCTCGAAGTACCTAAAATATGCCCGTAACCCTGCTTGCGTAAAACGGGCAAAGCAGCCTGGATAACGGCCACGGCCCCGAAAACGTTCGTATCGTACATGGCCTTAACCTGATCAATGGTAGCCTCTTCAACAGTACCCACAAGCGAATACCCGGCATTGTTCAAAACAATATCCAATCTTCCAAAATGTTTATGCGCCTGTTGAACAGCTTTTTCTACCTGGTCATAATTGGTTACATCCAGTTCTAATGTCAATACATTTTCTTTGTACCTTTCCTGAAGATCGGCTATACCCGAAAGGTTTCTTGCTGTTGCAGCCACTTTATCGCCACGTTCTAGTGCAGCTGTTGCCCATACGCGTCCAAAGCCACGGGATGAACCTGTAATAAACCAAACTTTATTAGTTGGAGCGGTAGCACTATCCTGATTTTCTTTTTGATGTTCCATAATTTTTCGACTTAAATAAATTGATAACCCAAAGGTGAGAATGGTTCGATGTTATATTGTAGTCTAATTGAGGGCTTTTGTAGCCAAAATGAGAAAGAAAGAGTAGGTTAGCTTGATTTTAAAACAACCAAAATGAGTATAAAACTCAGCATCAGCATAAAAAAGGAAAATTTAAAATAACCGGTAAAAAAAGGGAACTTTTTTTCTTGCGCACCATAATGGATTAAATTTTCCTGAAGTTGTTGTACGTATTTTTCGTTTTCCTGTTGCTCCCGGCTAAGCTGTTTAAAATCTTTAAACTTTTTAAAATCCTGTGATGTTCCCGGCACCAGTATCCAAAGTTTTTGATCAGTTTGCAGGTAGATCACATTTAACAGCAAGGCATTTTTCTTGATGTGGTAGTGCTTCACATTGATGAGGTTATCAGCAACAACAGGACCATTTTCCCATGTAATGTTAATGCGGTGATACGCGTTGTAGATAAAAAGTATACCAACGGCTATTGCTATGGGCAGGATAATTTCTTTGGTTAGGATGGCATCTACAATTTTGGGATAGGGGAGTGAATCGTAAGGATCAAGTTCTCCAATCAGCATAACCAGCATTAAAATATTAATCAGGTTGAAAACAAGACCAACTATAAAATAAGCTTGTTTTAAATCAGCACATTTTAGGTGGACTGGAAACATTTTCTGACCAAGGCCATAGGCTTCGGGTAGTACATTGGGGAAATTATTAACTTTCTGCTGAAATTTTTTATTCCGGTAACGAATAACCATGCCCAATACCACGATGCAGAGAAACGTGATTCCGATAATAAGGTAAATGGTATATTGTGAATTCAAATGTCTAAAAGAGATTTAGATCTTAATACTTCAAACTTTTGTAAAAGACAAACACACAGGCATAAATGTTTTTTTGGTTCTTGCTTTTTGGTTGTTTAAATTATTTTAAAATAAATGTAACTATTGAAAGGGAATTTTTTCTACCTATATTATATGAAACCAAAGCAATACGGGCAGTTTTTGAAAATGGAGATCCTTAGAATCCGAAGTAATCTTTCACACTAGTGATTCTTGCTGCAAAGGTTACTTCCCAAAATTCGGGACAAATTATCATTACTCAAAAATTACAGATTGCCTGAGATTCCATCATCCATTTTACATTTTAACATCTCCCATCATTTTATGTACTTTTCTCCTGTACGACCAATAAAATACGATCGGATACACAAAAAGGTTAAATAAGGTATTCGTAATTAACCCACCAATAACCACAATGGCCAATGGTTTGGATGCTTCGGAACCGATTCCGGTAGAAAGTGCTGCGGGCATTAAACCGATGGCGGCCATTAAGGCGGTCATTAGTACAGGCCTGAACCTGCTGGCAATCCCATCGCGCATGGCATCGGTAAAAGTCCAGGTGGCGTGGTGTTTCAATTCGGTAATGTTGGTTTTGAAACGTGTAATCAGAATCACACCGTTTTGCACACAGATACCGAATAATGCGATAAACCCTATTCCTGCAGAAATATTAAAGTTTACACCTGCGGCCAACAGGGCCAAAATGCCACCGATCATGGCGAAAGGAACATTGTTGAGTACCAATAATGCATCCCTAAAATTACCGAAAAGCACAAAGAGGATAAAAAATATCAGCAATAAACTTACCGGAACAGCCTGCGATAACCTAGCGATGGCCCTTTGCTGGTTTTCGAAATCACCGGCCCACTCGAGCTGATAACCCTGTGGCAATTTGATTTTTACATTTACCTTTTGTTGTGCTTCTGCAATTACGCTGCCCATATCTCTGCCGCGGATCGAGAATTTGATAGCCCCGTAACGTTTGTGTTTATCGCGGTAAATCATACTTGGCCCGGTAATTTTTCGGATGCCCGATATTTCGCCCAATTGTACATTTGAACCTGATAAGGTAGGCACGCGTAATTTACTGATCGAGCTTTCATCATTCCTGAAATCTTCGGGATAACGGATAATGAGATCGAATTTCCGCTCTCCTTCATAAATCTGCGTAGCGGCCTTTCCACCAATGGCCATTTCGATTACCGCATTGGCATCTGCAGTGCTTACCCCATAAAGCGCCATTTTTTTCTGGTCGAGGTTAATTTGCAGTTCTGGCTGTCCAAGATTTCGTAAAATCCCCAGATCTTCAATGCCATTAACCGTTTTTAAAATATTTTCTATTTTTTCTTCCTCCTGTTCAATGTATTCAAAGTTTTCGCCAAATAGTTTTACAACGATCGAACCTTTTACACCTGAAACGGCTTCTTCCACATTATCTGAAATAGGTTGCGAAAAATTAAGACTGATGCCGGGAAAACTCTTTAGTTTTTCCTGCATGCGCTCGATCAGCTGTTCTTTGGTCTGTTTTCGTTTCCATTCTTTCCGCGGGTAAATGTCCACATGAAACTCCATGTTGTAAAAGCCTGTAGCATCCGTTCCGTCATTTGGCCTGCCGGTTTGCGACATCACCTGTTTAACCTCTTCGAAACTTAAAAAGATCTTCCTCATCTCGTTCGAAAGCTTTTTGGTTTCATCTAAAGAAATACTTAGAGGGCCGGTAGCACGCACATAAATAGAGCCTTCATCTAAACTGGGCAGGAACTCGGTACCCAAAAATTTAAAGCTGAAAGCGCCCAACAGGAGTACAATAATGAAAATACTAAAAACGAGTTTCTTTTTTTTGAAACATACATCATAAAATTTAAGTGTTGCTTTGGTAATCCATTCTAAAAAAATGTTGTGTTTCTCTTTAACCTCTTTTTTTAAGAGTACGCTGGCCATGGCGGGTACGAGCGTAAAGGTTAAGATCAAAGCACCCAATAAGGCAAAACTTAAAGTCCAGGCCAGGGGAGAAAACATTTTACCTTCCACTTTCTCAAAGGTGAAAATGGGGAGCAGGCCGGTAATAATGATCAGTTTGGCAAATAAAATGCCTTTTCCGTTTTTCGAGGCAGGCCTTTTTAATAAAACCGAGTTTGCTCATTTTGTTAAACTTTTCCATGCCCAGTTTTTTTGCTTTTGCATCTAATACGACGAAAATCCCTTCAACCATGACCACAGCACCGTCTATAATGATCCCAAAGTCGATTGCTCCCATGGATAGCAGATTGGCCGGCATACCCTTTAATTTGAGACAGATAAAAGCAAAAAGTAAGGCTAACGGTATAATGATCGAAACGATTAAAGTAGTGCGCCAATCGGCCATAAAAAGGAAAACGATCAGGGTTACAAACAAAATTCCCTCGAGCATATTACCCATTACGGTATGTACGGAGTAATTCACGAGGTATTCGCGATCATAAAAGGGCTTGATTTTTACATCATCAGGCAAAATAGTGCTGTTTATGGTATTGATCTTATCTTTCAATCTCGCAATTACCTCGCTGGGATTACCGCCTTTTCTCATCACGATAATGCCTTCTACGACGTCCGGATCCTTATCGCGGCCAACCTGACCTAAGCGTGGCAAGGCCGATTCAGCCACATCCGCAATGGTTTTAACATAAACGGGCGTGCCATTGATATTATCGACCACTACATTCCTGATTTCATCGATGTTGTTCAGTACACCAATACCACGTACCACATAAGCCTGACCGCTCTGCACAATGACATCGCCACCTACGTTGATGTTGCTTTTTGATACCGCCTCAAAAAGTTCGGTTGCACTAACACCATACTGGATGGCCTTTTGCGGATCCACCGTGATTTGATAGGTTTTCACTTCTCCACCAAAACTTACCACATCGGCAATGCCTGAAACGGATAAAAGCTCGCGCTGGATGACCCAATCCTGCAGGGTTTTTAACTCACGGACGGATTTTTTATCGCTGGTTAAAGTATAACGAAAAATTTCTCCCGTTGGTCCGTAAGGTGGCTGTACTCTCTGGCTGGATGCCTTCAGGCAAGTCGGCCTCGTCAAGATGATTGTTTACCTGTACACGTGCCTCCGCATAATCTACATCATCTTCGAAACTTACTTTTACAATGGATAAGCCGAATAGGGAAGAAGAACGGATGCTTGTCCTTTTTTCGGTAGGGTTCATGGCAATTTCCAGTGGCCTGCTCACAAACTTTTCCACTTCTTCAGCGCTTCGGCCGGGCCATTGGGTAATGATGGTGATATTGGTATTGGTTACATCGGGGAAGGCATCGATAGTGGTATGCCTGAAGCTTAAATAACCAGCCAGGATTAAGATAAAAGTGGCAAAAAAGATGAAATATTTATTCTTCAGTGCAAAGCCGATAATGCTTTTTATGAATTTATTCATTTTTAAATCTAGGGGTAAAAATTATTGTGTTTTCAGGCTTTCGAACAAGAAAACCTGTTTAGAGGCAATAATGTGGTCGCCGGCCTGTACGCCTTTGCTGATGTAAGTTTTATCTGCCGTTTTGCGCCCGATTTTGATCTCCTGGATCCTCACTTTATGGTCTTGGTTCAGAACGAGTACATAATTTTTATTTTCATCGAAAATTACTGCCCTTGAGTTTAATACCGGGAGATCGATAGCCGAATTTGCCGAAACTTTAACCGTTCCGAGCATACCTGGTTTTAATAAAAATCCAGGATTTGGGATCACGACCCTCGCATTCATTACTTTGCTATCCTGATCTACCTGATTATATAATTTCTCTATTTTTCCTTTAAAAACTTTATCGGGATAGGATAAGGTAGATAAACTGACTTCATCGCCAGCTTTAACACGCGAAATATCCGATTCGTAAATATTGATCATGGCCCAAACGTTAGAGAGATCGGCAATGGTGAAAAGGCTTTTGTCGTTATCGCCTCTTAACTGCATATTCTGGGTGACATTTTTTTCGATCACAAAACCACTGATCGGAGATTTGATTGCATATAATCCCGTACTGCTGCCTCCATTAAGTTTTAATACCGAACTGGCTCTTTTTGCTTCTGCTTTTTTGATCTGATAGTCATTTTTTGCTTCTTCCAGTTCTTTTGCAGATGATAAACCACTCTCGAAAAGCTGTTCGGCCTGTTTTACTGATCGTTCTGCATTTTTAAGTTCTGCGTTGGCGGCAATCACTTCCTTGTCAAAGCCTGCCATTTCTGAACTGGTGAGGGTTGCCAGTATTTGCCCGCTCGAAACCTGATCGCCTAAGCGTACGCCAACGCGGTTTACCGTTCCACTTACCATAGGGAAAAGTTCTGATCTACGCTCCTCATTTGCGGCAATTTTAGCCGAAAATATTAACTCGGTTTTACTATTGGCCTGCTGCACCGTATCAATTAGCAAGCGATTGATCAGGGAATCGGTGATGGCGAATTTATTGCTTGGAGCGGCTGTTTTATGCTCGTTACAGGCAAAGAATAAACTGATTGCGATAATGAGTACAGTGTTTTTATAGAGATTTTGCATGAGATTGATTTAAAAAATATTAGAACCAGTTACATAATTGAGTTCAGCCCGTGTGCTCATTCTTTCGAACTGGAGCTTATTGAGTTGAAGCGTATTTTCCTTATAGGCATCATAGAGATCCAAAAATTCAATCAGACTAATATTTCTTGCCTTGAAGTTTTTGATGAGGGCAGAAATGAGCGTATTAAAATCGTTTGTGAATGCAGGATCGATTTCTGAATACAATTTTTCGTTACGCAAAGCAGTTTTGTAAGTATTAAATACTTCATTTTCAAGCAGGGTTTCCTGTTTTCTAATAGTTACATCTGCTGCAGCTAACCCGATCTGTGCTTTTTTAATTTCACCCTGGTTTCTGGAGAAAAGCGGAATGGGGATTTTGATGCCTAAACCGGTATATTTTTCGGGATAATTCCCTTTTAAGTCGTAGCTAAGGCCAACTTCTATATCAGGGATGGCCATTGCTTTTTGAAGTTTTAAATTGCGTTCGTTGTAAAGCAGGTCGGTTTTGGCTAGTTTAAGGTCGGCGCGATTGGCCCTGGCTGAATCAAGCAATGAATGATAAGGAATCTTATCCAGTGAAGGGGATTTGAGATCTGTTTGATCCAAAACTAAATCTATAGAAGTCGCTGCGTTAAGCCCGCAGAGCAATTTTAAATCTTTATAATTGTCTTCTAATTCGTTCAATAAGCCAGCTTGTTCAGCTTTGAGGTTGATTAAGAGTGATTTAATCCTGATCATATCCTTTGCGGCAACATTGCCCATTTTTAACTGGAGATCGTAAGCTTTCAACAACTGATCGGTAGAGCTGATTTGTTCCTGATACACTTTAACCGATTGTGCGGAGAAATAGGTTTTATAAAAAGTGTTGACCAGTTCGAATTTTAATGTTCGCATCAGATCGAAATATTCATATTCGGCTCGCTTAACCCCGGTTTGGGCCAGTTTGATATTTTTATTACGCTTGCCTGCCAGTTTAAATAACTGCGAAATTGATCCGGCATATTGTCCGTGAGCATAAGAAGTTTGCAGGAACTTTTTGGTTTCGTGGTTGTAAAAAAGATTTTCGTATTCAAGTGTGGGGTTCTCGAACAGTTTGGCCGTGATGATTTCTGCTTTTGCCTTATCAACATCGTAATTACTGGCCAGGAGGTCGAAATTGTTTTTTAAAAAGAGGCTTTCGGCCTGGCTCAGGTTTAAGCTTAACATATCGCTTTGTGCGAAAGTTGCCCTGGCCGTTAAAACCAAAAAGAAAATGAGCAGCGTACCTATTCTTATCATGCAGCAAAACTATCCTTGCCGAATTAAAGGGGGATTAAATGCGAATTAAAAGGGGATTAAAGTTGGGGTTGACCACTTTCTCAAGTACACGTCATTTCGAGCGGAGTGTAACGCAAGTCGAGAACGAGAAGGCTCTGCGAAGCAAAATCTATCAAGATAGATCTCTCCATTCCACTACGTTCCAGTCGAGATGACGACTCTAGGGAAATCATGTTTGCGCTCGTTTCCAAACGAGCGCATAAATAGTTGCACGATTTTATCGTTGTAAACGATATGCTATTCAACGCTTGTTAGAAACGAGCGTTAGCGAAATGAATGTAATTAATCGCTAAAGTTTTGCCAACCTCACTGTAAAAGTGCAGCCGCCTGGTTCTGGGTTATTAATGGTTATCTCGCCTTTAAGCAGATCAATGATTTTCTGGGCCATGTAAAGTCCCATGCCTTCGCCATAATGGCCCTGTTCTTTTGCCCGGGTGTAAAAGGTTTAAAAATATTCTCTTGTTCATCGGTTGAAATACCTGATCCACTATCGGTAATGTGGATGAGGAAATCATTTTCACCGGTTTCTATAAGAATATTTACCTCCTGATTATTGGAAAATTTAAAGGCATTTGAAATGATATTATCCAAGGCAATCTGTAATAAAATGGCATTCGCTAATATTTCAGGTTGTGTCTCAATTGGGGCTTGATAAATGATTTTGACATCGAGGTTTTTCTGCGATTTCCATTCGTTTTGGATTTTGAAAAGTAAATCATTCAGTCTGATTGGAACAAGCTGCGAATTGATCAGGTCGAGGTCCATTTTTGCCAGGGCCACTAATCCGGTAATGATACGTTCCATTTTTTCGGCATCCTCGAGCATCGAAGCAATCACTTTTTGATAAGCCGCCAGGTCCCTTTCTTTAGATAGGGCGAGTTCGGCGGTCATCATGATACGCGTTACGGGTGTCCGAAGTTCGTGCGAGGCATTGGCTATAAAGGTTTTTTGCAAAATAAAAGCTTGCTCAAGCTCTTCCATCAAGTGGTTAAAACTTTGGGCAATAAGGTTAATTTCATCTTTATTGTGATTTTCCTCTACCCTGAACTCCATGTTTTGCGAGCTGGTCTGTTTTACTTCGAGCATGAATTTTTGCAGAGGCTTCAGCATTTTCTGAGCAATCCACCTGCTTAACAGCAATACGATAAGCGAAATAAGGATGAAGATAAAAATCATGATCTTCAACAATCTGTCGAGTCTGTTGTGTGAGCCCTGGTCATTGGCCGAAGCAAGGATTACAAAATCGCCCTGATTATCTTTATAATAAATACCTACAACCTGCCGCTGACCATCGGTATATTTTAAGCGGCCTTTCTGGCGTACCTGGTCGATAGTGGCTGGGGTCCAGTATTGTGCGGTATCGCCGATGAAAGTGGCCTTGTTCTTTTTATCGTAAACGCGAATTACTTCGCTATTTAACTTTTGAAGGTATTTATGGCGTACAGTGTTTAACGCATCCCGACTGATTTCATCAGCTTCGAGGTACAGTTTAGCAGTAACCATAGTACGGTCGGTTAGGCGTTCGAAGAAATCGGCCTCTAAAAATTTCATAAAAGTAAAATATATGGTACAGAGCACCACGAAGAGCATTGAAGTGCTGATCAGCGTGAAATACAGTGCTATGCGGTCCTTTATTTTCATTTATTTCATGATATAGCCCATATTGATCTTGGTATGGATAAGTTTCCGTTCGAAATCCTTTTCGATCTTTTTTCTCAGGAAATTGATATATACATCAATTACATTGGTTCCGGTTTCGAAGCTGATGTCCCAAGCTTGCTCTGCTATAAATTGCCTTGAAAGTAAACGGTTTGGGTTGCGCATAAAAAGTTCGAGCAGGATAAATTCTTTGGCGCTTAATTCAATTGTTTTACCGCCGCGGCTTACTTCTTTGCTATCGGTATTAAGTACAAGGTCTTCGAAATATAGTTTATGGTCTGTTTTGGTTTCAATAGGCGGCTGCCTGCGCAAAAGTGCTGCCACTCTGGCCAAAAGTTCTTTCAGGTGAAAAGGTTTTACGAGATAATCATCAGCACCGGCTTCTAAACCGGTAACTTTATCATCAATGGTACCCATGGCAGTAAGCATGAGAATTGGTGTTTGCACCATATTTTCCCTAAGGTGTTTACAAAGCTGGATACCATTGAGGCCGGGCATCATTACATCAATAATCAGGAGATTAAGGTTTTCGCTCAGGAAAAGATCCAGTGCATCAATTCCATTGGCAACGGTAAGTACCTGATAATCTTTTTCTTCGAGTGCCAACTTTAACAATTCGGCAATTTTAGGGTCGTCTTCAGCTATTCCAATCTTTAGCATCCTACAAAAATAACCATCTCATCTTAAAACGAGATTAAAATGGATTGCCTTTCTGTTAAATCTAAATTTTCACCAGCCGAAACCAGTAAGATTTGTCAATCAAGCTTATTATATTTGAATAAAAACAGTTTCATGTTCGAAACATTTGATCAGACCAATTTTCATCAGCTATGCGATTTTGTGGGTGGCAGGGATACAGATTTACAGAAAATTTTAGATCGGTATGGCTATCCGCCCTTTTGGTCGAGGCCAAATACCTTCGAATCATTGGTGCACATTATTCTGGAACAACAGGTGTCTTTGGCTTCGGCATTGGCTACGCTGAATAAACTGAAAGAAAAAATAGGAGGGGTTACACCGGGGCGATTGTTATTGCTTACTGGTCAGGAATTAAGGGACTGCTATTTCAGTCGGCAAAAAACAGTTTATGTCCGGCATTTGGCTGAAAGCCTGGTCAGTGGAGTTTTATCGCTGAGTGAAATGGAAACTATGGATGATCTTGCTGTCAGAAATCAGCTCAAAACCATTAAAGGCATCGGAGATTGGACGGTAGATATTTACCTGATTTTTATGCTGCACCATACAGATGTTTTTCCAATAGGCGATTTGGCTGCGGTAAATTCATTAAAGAAAATAAAAGGTTTGGCGACTAGCGTAGGTAAAGAAGAAGTATTGGTAGTGGCAGATCAGTTTAAGCCTTACCGCACCATTGCTGTAATGCTGCTATGGCATGCTTATTTGGAGGAAAGGAAGAAAAAGTAACGCCATGGTCTGTGTCCGTACAGACCATTTAAGTTGTTGTCATTCTGAGTGCAACGAAGAATCTGCAAGCGATAGAAAACAGAACCCAAAACAGGTCGATAATGAGAAAGATTCTTCACTGCGTTCAGAATGACAGAAAGGAGAGAGACTTATTACAACAAAGCCCTATCCAGGTGTACGTAACCACCATCAACATGGATCAACTGGCCGGTGGTATGGCTCGATTTATCTGATAACAAAAATACAGCGGTATTGGCGATTTCATCCACAGTAGTCATCCGGCTTTCGAATGGAATTTTATCGTTAATGCTTTTCAGTTTTTCATCACGGTTCTCAAAAGTATTGATCCATTTCTCATATAAAGGTGTCCAGGCTTCGGCTACGATGATGGCATTTACACGGATGCTGTATGGCAATAATTCTACCGCCCACTCGCGGGTTAAAGCATTTCTGGCACCGTTTGATGCTGCATAACCAGATGTTCCACCTTGTCCGGTTTCTGCAGTTTTGCTGCCAATATTTAAAATTGATCCTTTGTTTTCTTTTAGTGCAGGCAGCGCATATTTTGCCAAAAGATAATAATGCACCACGTTTTTATGTAGCGATTCTATAAAGCCTTCATAAGTGCCACTTTCGAGGCCTACGCCATCGTTAACACCAGCATTGTTTACTAAGCCATCAATTCTGCCATACTTATTCAGTATCGCATCAATAATGTTTTTGCAGTGATCAGGAACAGTGAGCTCTGCTGTAAAATAATCAGCTTTTAGACCTAAATCTGTTATTTCCTGAAGCATTTTTACATTATCGTTTTCACTACGGCCAATAATAATGGGGAAAGCATTTTCAATAGCCAATGCCTTAACAATTGCCGCACCAATGCCTTTTGCACCGCCACTCACCAGTATTATTTTTCCGTCTAAATTTAAATTCATATTCGGTTATGTTTTTATTTTTATTTAAGCAAAGTGCCAGGCGTCCAGGGAATAGAGAGGGACATTGTCTGTGTAGATTTCTCCATTCCGTTTCACTCTAGTCGAAATGACGGTTTTTATTCGGAAACTCTCCATATCACATCTTCCATCTTACGTCATCCACCCTCTATAGGCTTACCCCTCTTTTCCAGGGGATAAAATCATCCTGGTTAAGCTGTACCGCCTTTGGTGTTTCTTCGCCACTAGCTACTTTAATACAGTATTCCAATATATCTTCGCCCATTTCGTTAATGGTTTTTTCGCCATTGATTACTGGTCCGGTATCAATATCGATAATATCACTCATGCGTTTAGCCAGGATTGAATTGGTGGCTACTTTAATGGTTGGACAAACCGGATTTCCTGTTGGTGTGCCTAAACCTGTGGTGAATAAAATTAAGGTTGCTCCGGCGGCGGCTTTACCTGTAGTCGCTTCAACATCATTTCCTGGTGTACATACCAAACTTAAGCCGGGTTTAGTGGCCGGTTCGGTATAATCTAAAACATCTACAACAGGAGAGGAGCCGGCTTTACGCGCAGCGCCTGCTGATTTTATAGCATCAGTAATTAAACCATCTTTAATGTTACCTGGCGAAGGATTCATGTAAAATCCGGAACCAACTTTATGCGCCAGATCATCATACTCTGTCATTAAGCGGATAAACTTTTCAGCAGTTGACTGATCAACAGATCTATCGATCATTTCCTGCTCCACGCCACAAAGTTCCGGGAACTCAGCCAATAAAACCTTTGCCCCCAATGCTACCAATAAATCGGCACAGTAACCCACCGCAGGGTTTGCTGAAATGCCACTAAAGCCATCGCTACCACCACATTTCACACCCACACACATTTTGCTCAACGGAGCTGCTGCACGACTTTGTTTATTAATGAACATCAATCCTTCAAAAGTATTTCGGATTGCATTTTGGATCAGTTGTTCTTCGCTTTGTGTCTTTTGCTGTTCGAAAATTAAAAGTGGTTTATCAAAATCAGGATCGAGTGCAAACAGGTCGCGTTTAAAATCTTCTACCTGCAAATGCTGGCAGCCCAAACTTAAAACGGTTACACCGGCCACGTTGGGGTGATGGGCATAAGCCGCCAATAATTTGCTTAACGTATCCGAATCCTGTCGTGTTCCGCCACAGCCGCCATTATGAGTCAGGAATTTAATTCCATCTACGTTTTTAAAAGTACGGCTGGTCTGATCTACTTTAGGCTCAAAACTAATGTTGTTTATGTCTTCTCCTTGTTCAAAGGCCTGAACCAATTTGTGGGTATAAGATTTATATTTATCATCTACAGCATAACCCAATTCACTATAAAGCGACTCTTTAATAATATCCAGATTTCTGTTTTCGCAAAATACAGTTGGGATAAACAACCAATAGTTTGCGGTACCTACTGCACCATTTTTGCGGTGGTAGCCATTAAAACTGCGGTTGGCATATTTACTCACATCAGGTGCTTCCCATTTGAAATTAACATTGCGATAAGCAAATGGCTCTGCGGCATGTTTTGTATTATCAATACTCATCCGCATGCCCGCTTTCACCTCAAACTGTACCTTTCCAACCAAAACGCCATACATCATTACTTCTTCACCGGTTTTCATATCCTGCATAAAAAATTTATGCTTGGCTGGGATTTCATCAACAGTAGCGTAAGTATTTCCCTCGTGCAGTATTGGAGTGCCTGCTGGTAAATCCTGTAACGCAACTAAAACGTTATCGGCTTTATTAATCTGGATGACTAATTTTTTCATTGTCAATTTATACTTCTAAACTTAATTCTTTTTCGATATGATTGGGTTTCCATCCTTTCCAGCCAAAGTAGAAGACCACTAAAAAGCATAAAAAAGGAACCAGGTACCCATATTGGATATTGTGAGTAGCATCTGATATCAGGCCTAACACTGGAGGTAAAAATGCACCCCCAACAATAGACATTACAATTAATGACGACCCTAGTTTTGTGTCTTTACCCAAACCTGCTATACCCAGCGAGAATATGGTTGGGAACATGATCGACATAAAAAAGGCGACACCGATTAACGCATAAATGGTAACCATTCCACTTGCAAAAATAGATACAAGGGTAAGTACAGCACTGATTAATGCATACAGCATCAATAGTTTATGAGCAGCTACGTATCTCATAAAAAAGTTCCAGCGAACCGGCCAACCATAAAAGCTAAACCTGCAGCGCCTGAATACCATGATGCCTGATCCTGGCTGATATTTGCTGATGAGGTGACGAAACTGATAAATAAACTCAATACGCAAACCTGTGCACCTACGTAAAAAAACTGCCCGATAATTGCCCAGCGCAAATGGCTATGGCTCAACACATGCCCAAAACTGCTTTTCTCATTGGCATTTTCTTCTTCCTTAATATCAGGCAGTTTGGTGAAAATAAATAAAATAGCAACTACAATAATCAGAATACCCAAAATTAGATAAGGTGCTTTTACGGTCGAGGCCTCTTCGAGCATATAAGCCTGTTTTTCTAAAGGCAACATCTTCGCTAATTGAACATCGGTATATTTTACTTCGGTAAAAATAAGTTTACCACCAAGTATTGGCGCTAAAAATGCGGCTAAACCATTAAAAGACTGTGAAAAATTTAAACGCTGTGTAGCTGTTTCCGGTGGTCCTAGTACGGTAACATAAGGATTTGCCGCTGTTTCCAGAAAGGTTAAACCACAGGCAATGATAAAAAGTGCACCTAAGAAAAATATATACTGTGCAGTATTGGCTGCAGGTATAAATAATAAACAGCCGATGGCGAACAAAACAAGGCCTAATATAATACCGCTTTTATACCCATACTTGCGCATAATGTAGCCTGCGGGTAGAGCCAATAAGAAATAAGCAATAAAAACCGAAGAGTCAACCAGGGTAGATTCGAAAACGTTTAGCTGAAAAGCTTTGCGTAAATGCGGAATTAATACAGGATCAAGATTGTGGACAAAGCCCCAGAAGAAAAAGAGGCTGGTGACTAAAATTAACGGAAATAAATATCCCTTACCATTTGTTGGTGTATCGGATACCTGAAAGTTCGTTGATGGAGTGTGGCTCATGTTTATTTGGTTATAAATGGTTTAAGCAGCTTCTGCTAAAATAAAAATAGTTAAACTTCTGGCATAATAAGCAGCAATTACCAATGTTTGTTCGATATCGGCTGTTTTAGATGACCAGATAGCCCAGTAGCCATACCTGGGTATTTTAATGCTGGTATTATCATCTGAAATAGATGGCAAATAATCCAGCTTCATAAAATGTTTTTGGTTACTTGTCGCTTTACAAATTAAACCCTTAAATGCTAATAAAAATTTAACTTTATGATCTAATTATTAAATGATATTGGCTCAATTTTTTACATTGCAAAATAATTTTGCATATTAGATTGATTTTTTTAAGATTTTATGAAACCGCATTTACTTAATGTATCTACCAATTCAGTAGATTCTTTTAGCGCCCGAAGAGATGTTTTGCCCGATATCAACAACCGTTGGCATTACCATTCTGCATTAGAATTAATCTACGTTAAAAAAGGCAGAGGTACGCAGTTTATTGGCGATAGCATTAAAAATTTTAAAGATGGCGATGTGGTTTTGCTAGGGAGCAATTTACCTCATTACTGGCGTTTCGACCCTGAATTTTTTGATGAAAAAGCCTGTGAACCGGTTGATGTTTATGTGATTCATTTTAAGGAAGATTTTTTGGGTAGAGATTTTCTCCATCTTCCCGAAAATCAGGAGCTTAAAAAAGTTTTACTTCAATCAACACAGGGAATTCAGTTACAAGGAATTTCGAAAGAAAAAATTGCCGGTTTAATGCCGCAGATTATTGAGGCAACAGGTACGATGCGAATTATAAAAATACTTGAGGTATTAACAGAAATAGCCAATTGCGAAGAAAAAGGCACATTGGTTTCTCTGGGTTTTAAACCAAACTTTTTGGAGAACGAAAAAGATAGAATCCAATCTATTTATAACTATACCATTAGCAATTACAAGAATAAAATAGAACTCAAGGAAATTGCTGCTGTAGCCAAAATAAGCCCAAATTCATTCTGTAAATTCTTTAAAACCAAAAGTAGAAAAACATATACACAATTTCTGAATGAAATTAGAGTAGGGCAAGCCTGTAAATTATTGATCGAAAATGATCTAACTGTGAAAGAAATTTGCTACGATTGTGGATTTTACAATTTTACCAGTTTCCACAAATACTTTAGGGAAATAACGGGTAAAACTCCATTGAAATATCAGCAGGCTTTTTCTAAACAATAATTACCATTATTAATGGTAGATTATAGGTTTATCGTTTGTATTCCAACTGAATATTTATGAGCAATAGCTCCAATCCTAAACCGGAAAAAAGGGCGAAAAGATGAACAACGTCCATAATGTCTGATACACCCGGTTCCAAACATAAATTTAAAAGATAGCCTGTTTTTGGCTTGTCAACGCTATTTTTTATATCTCCGCGGTTTTATGGCGCATAGCAATTGCTCCCTAATTAATTAGTGGATAAACAATATGAAAAAAAATCATTTAATACAAGGTTTAGCGCAGGCCAAGTTATAACAACATGGTTTTGCTATGAAAATTTAATGTTTTGACTTGAAAAGAGAGGTTAATTTTGATGACGGGAAAAGAACTGATTAAAATTTTTCGTCATCGCTGGGAATCTGCTCAGCGGAGAAATAACAGTACAACATTGATCCAAAAGAGATAATATAAAATACTGCCGTGATTAAAAGAAATGTGCTCATATATATAGATATTTGGTTAGTGTAATTATAAAGTTAAGTTATCTTAAATACAAGAGGATATTGCAATTTATTTTAGATTAATTATTAACATAGTTGGTTTTCAATGTTGAAAACTATTTATTTAGTTTTTAATTGTGGTGTTGGTTACTCTTCTGTCTATCTCAATCGATATTTACTTAGACTGAAATTTATCGCGGTATTGGGTCGGCGTCATCCCAACTGATTTTCTAAACACTTTTCTAAATGCTTTTGGATCGTTGTAACCTGAATTATAAATTACTTCTGTCATTTGCTGCGCAGTTTGCTCTAAAAGTTTTTTAGCTGCTTCTATACGTGTTTGCTGCAGGTACTCGATAGGGGTAATGCCGATTACCTGTTTAAAGCGGCGCACAATATTTCTCCTGCTTGATGGAATATCTTTGATCATTTCTTCAATAGTAGCCACATCCTGATAATTGCTTTCAATTTTTTCTTGCGCAGAAGCAACAATATCGTCATTGTGGTGACGGATTGGCTGAAAAGTGCTAAAGTATAATTGGTTTACACGGTCCATATCTATAGCGAAAATTTTTGCAACTTTCACCGCCATATCTTTACCGCAATGGATTTGTAAAAGGTGTAACAGTAAATGAAAGGTAGAGGTTGCACCTCCGCTGGTAAATAGTTTGCCATCCTGCGTTACTGTTTTATCGGCCTTTAAATGCACTCTTGGAAAAGCCGTAGAAAAAACTGAGCAGGCATCAACGTGTGTGGTTGCCGCTTTGCCATCCAATAATCCCGACGCAGCCAGTAAAAATGCACCAGTACAAAAAGTTGCGATTTCTGCCCCTGCGTCATGCAGTTTGTTCAACCATGGGATATAACTTTTATTGGCTGAAATACATTCCTTAATATCGTTGGTGGCAAAAGATGGGATCAAAATAAGATCAACATCGTTTGCTTTTTGCAAAGGGATACAGGGATGTTCGCTAAAGTTATAATCTTTATTATCCAGGGTAATTAAACTGATATTAAAAGGCTTTTCAAGTTTATCTTTTGTATAGAAACTATTTACAGTATCAAATACATCTAAAATAGCTGCTACGCTTAATAATCTGAAGTTTTGGGGCATTAAAACACCTACTTGTATCATTTGGTTAAAAATTTAGGTATCGTAAATATATAAAAATTGTCTGAAATGCCCCTTAAGATTGACTTTTACGGCAAGGGTAGGCATCGATATTAAGCCATAACTTTATTCTTATACTAACCACCTGATAAAATAATATGAAAAGTAAACCAACCAGTGGCAGAATGTACGGTATAATTGTATTGTACGAAATGCAAACAGATTTTTTATTGAGGGCTTTAGATGGGATAGACCAAAAAGATGCGCAAAAAGATTGGATACCAAAGCCAACCACATTGCATGGATTACCGGAAGTATGGTGCAGGGGCGGTATTTTCTGGCTAAATCATTCGATGTTGATCTTCCATTCATCACCGACGAACTTTTTGCCAATAACAAGGGCATTATTGATGATGTAATTTATCCAGCGCTTGCCGATTTTATAAAAGATTGGAAAAACATTTCTCCAAAACTTCAGGAGGCCTTAACCCAGGCTACCGATGAAAAACTGGAAGAAAAACTCAATATACCCGGGATGGAAATTACCCTTTTCGAAATGATCAGTTTCAGCACTTACCGGGATGCGAACTGTATCGGACAAATTGCCCTGTGGCGTAGGTTATTGGGTTATCCAGGAATGAATTATATGTAAGTTATGGAAAAAGTAATTAATGAAGCGAATGAAACCTTATTGGCATTGGAAAACGCTTTCTCAAAATTTGATGCCGCATTGGTGAATAAGGTGCCTTTTGAAGGCAGCTGGACCGCAGGGCAATTGGCTGAACACCTGGTTTTGTCGAATTCGGGCTTTCTACAGGTTATTAATGGTCCTGTTACCGAGACAGATAAACCAGCTGATTTAATGGTAGGGGCCATTAAAAAAGATTTTTTGAATTTCGATGTGAAGTACGATTCGCCTAAAGAAATTTACCCTGAAGACAGGAACTATAACCCGGCGGAATTATTGGATAATTTAAAGCAGATCAGGATGGGGATATCAGAAGCGGCGGGAAACCTGGATTTAACTAAAACCTGTAGTTCTTATGAGCTGCCCGGTTATGGTTTTCTTACCCGTTTGGAAGCTGTTTATTTTGTGATCTATCATACCCGGCGACACATCCACCAATTAAAAAATATTTACAGTGGCTTAAATCCCAATTGATTTTAACTAAATTTATGAGAAACAACAGGCTTGATTTACTCAATCCATACATTGGTAAATGGAAAACAGAAGGGTTAACCCAATCGGGAGAGGTAATTACCGGAACCGATACTTACGAATGGATTGAGGGTGGTTTCTTTTTAATGCACAAAATAGATGTAACGTTTAATAAGAAAAAGATACAATCTTTAGAAATTATTCATTATGATGATATGGAGGATGTTTTCAGGTCGCAATCTTTCGATAATGCAGGGAAAATTGCCATCTCTACACTTAAAATTTATGACGATATCATTTTAATATTTGCAGATACTGAAAGATTTAAAGGGAATTTTAAGGGCAATACCATCGAAGGGTTATGGGAACAGTTTAATGGTAACAGCTGGGAGCCCTGGATGGATATTAAGTTGACGAAAATAGAACATTAACTGAATTTGTCATGCTGAATACAATGAAGAATCTTGAATAAAGTTGCAAGGAGATCGTTAAATAAGGAAAAGATTCTTCGCTGCGCTCAGAATGACAGTCATAAAATACCCTTCGAGACAGTCTTGAATACCCTTCGACTCCGCTCAGGGTGACAAACCGCACTTTAAATACCTCAATAAACAAACAATTAAACCAACCCGAAAGGGATAAAACAACAAAACAATGGCAACACTTAACACGTATTTAAATTTTAACGGGAACACCGAAGAAGCATTCAATTTTTACAAATCAGTTTTTGGTGGCGAATTTTTGGTCGTGCAACGCTATAAAGATTCTCCTGGCTGCGATGGTATGGCCGTGGGCGATCAGGAAAAACTGATGCACATCGCTTTACCCATTGGCGGTAATATTTTAATGGGAACCGATATTACTCATCCGATGCCGCCAGCAACATTCGGGACAGGTATTTCACTATCGGTTGACGCGAATAGTGAAGACGAGGCTAAACACTTATTTGATAGCCTATCTGCAGGTGGTACCGTAACCATGGCCTTAGAAAAAACATTCTGGAATGCACTTTTTGGTATGGCTACCGATAAATTCGGCATCCAATGGATGGTGAATTATGATTATAAGTAGGTGGGAAGTTCAAAGTCCGTAGTCATGAGTCTTAGTCCAAAATTGCCAATAGAATAATGATCAATTACCAATGATTGATCTACCATGAACTATCAACTATAAATAATTAGAATATTAAGAAGTTAAGGATATTAAGGTATTAGTAATTATTATAAGTTATGTGGCTATCCACCATGGACTATCTAACTATTAACCAAACAGGCGTTTTAAAGTTCTGCGTTTATTATCAATTAACCAACGGCCAATTGAACTAATCAATCAATTTTATTATTTTTAAAATACAAACTAAAACTTAACCACTATGAAAATTGCAGTAATTGTTGTACGCGTGCTTCTAGCCGCCATGTATCTTTTTGCTTCTGTAAGTTTTTTCCTTCATTTAATGCCTAAGGAGGCACCAGTAATGTCGGCTGCTCAAAACACATTTATGTCGGGTGTAATGGCATCTGTTTATTTAATGCCCTTAATTAAAGTTACAGAGTTGATAGGTGGGATACTTTTGCTTATTAACCGTACAGCACCTTTGGCTGCACTGGTAATTTTTCCGGTTACACTCAATATTTTCCTGTATCATGCATTTTTAGGTCCGAAAGATTTACCTATGGTTGGTGTGATGCTTATATTTAATTTATTCCTTTTTTATGCTTATCGTGCTAAGTACCTGCCAATCCTTTCAAAGTAAATTTTACCATTTATAAAACTTTCTCATACTTTTTCCCTTTATTTAGTGTTTCGATATAAGGTGTAATTCATTATCTTTAAAAACTAACTAGAAATAAAAAATATGAGAAAGCTACCATTTTTAATGCTGCTCTTTATAGCGGTATCATTTTCTGCCTTTGCACAGAACAAAGATGCTATTGTTGGCAAATGGCTTAATCCATCAGGAGAAGGACAGATTGAAATTTATAAAAAAGGCGAAAAGTTTTATGGAAAACTGGCCTGGATAAAAGAGCCTAACATTAACGGAAAACCTAAATTAGATGTTAAAAACCCTGATGAAAAGCTACAGAAACGTGCTTTGTTAAATCTGGAAATACTGAAAGATTTTAAATATGATGATGGGAAATGGACCGATGGAACAATTTACGATCCAAAAAGCGGTAAAACCTATAGTTGCAACATGACTTTAAAAAGTGCTGATGTATTAAATATCCGCGGATATGTAGGTATTTCACTTTTGGGAAGATCAGAAACTTTTAGACGGGTTAAATAACAACAGATGAAGAAAATTTTATGGTGCCTTTTATTGGCACCTTTTTTTGCGCCGCGCAGTCGTATTCTATTAAACCTTTAAATGAAAGTGCTAAAACCAGTTTGCGTGGTTTAAGCGTAGTATCCGATCAGGTTACCTGGGTAAGCGGTAGTAACGGTTCAATCGGTAAAACCATTGATGGCGGCAAAACCTGGACCTGGGTAAAACCCAAAGGTTATGAAAAAATCGATTTCAGGGATATCGAAGCTTTTGATGACAAACAGGCCGTTATTGTTGGGATCGCCTCACCCGCTTATATCTTAAAAACTACAGATGGGGGTGAAACCTGGACAGAAAATTATAAAAATGCAGATTCGGCTATATTTTTAGATGGCGTTAGTTTCTGGGATAAAAACAGCGGCATCACCTTCGGCGACCCGATTAATGATAAATTACAATTGCTTAAAACCACCGATGCAGGTAAAACCTGGCAGGATATCTCTTCAAATCTGAAAACCAATTTAACCAAAGGCGAAGCCAGTTTTGCTGCCAGTGGCACAACCATAAAAACATTAGCAGGTGGCAAAACCTGGATTGCAACCGGTGGAACAGTATCCAATATTTATTTCTCACCCGATTACGGCCAAACCTGGCAGGTATTTAAATGTCCCATTTTACAGTGCGAAAACAGTACAGGTCCTTTTTCTATAGATTTTTTGAATGAGAAAACAGGTATAACTGTTGGCGGTAACTACTTAAAAGATAAAGAAAATTCGAATAATGTACTTTTAACCCATGATGGTGGCAAAAACTGGCAAAAACCAAATATACCTGTTTGGGGCTTTCGTTCGGCCGTGGCTTATATCACTGCGAAAACATTAGTTGCTACAGGAACATCAGGTACAGATATTTCAACTGATGGTGGCCAAAATTGGAAGCACATTTCTGATAAAAGCTTTAATGCGGTTCAAAAAGCAAAAAAAGGTAGAGTTGTTGTACTTGCAGGAGACAAGGGAGCGATTTATCAATTGAATGCTGATTAATATTTGGAGTCAAATACGTAACAATTCTAACAATTGTCATTCTAACAGTAAAACAATCATATAAATTTGTTTCTTTGTTAGGAAAACTAAAACTTTAATTTAAAACATACACACACTCGCTCAATGGATTTTTTGCACACGATTTTAGGTGATGATATACAGGCCGGATTATTAATTATTTTAAACCTGATTGTGATTGAGAGTTTGCTCTCGGTTGATAATGCTGCGGTTTTGGCAACCATGGTAATGGATCTGCCAAAATCGCAAAGAGAAAAAGCTTTAAAATATGGTATTATCGGTGCTTATGTTTTCAGGGGTATTTGTTTATTTCTTGCAGCATGGCTAGTTAAAATCTGGTGGTTAAAACCGCTTGGTGGTTTATATTTGTTGTATCTGGCTTTCGATTATTTTAGAAAAAAGAACAGTAAAAAGAATGAGGAAGAAGAGGAAGTAGATAAAAGTAAAAGCTGGATTTATAAATCGACTGTTGGCTTAGTGGGTACTTTTTGGGCTACAGTTGCTTTGGTAGAAGTAATGGATTTAGCCTTCTCTATTGATAATGTTTTTGCGGCAGTGGCTTTTACCGATCATATCTGGTTAATCTATATCGGCGTTTTTATCGGAATTTTGGCCATGCGTTTTGTCGCGCAGGCTTTTGTAAAACTGATGGAAAAATTCACCTTTTTAGAAACGGTGGCCTTTATCGTAATTGGTGTTTTGGGTATTAAACTTACCTCTTCATTATTTACGCATTTTTATCCCGAGTCGCCAATTTCTCATGCCATTGAAGGGGAAAAAACGGATCTTTTCGTGTCTGTTTTTACGGTAGCCATTTTCATTATACCTGTATTAACCTCTCTTTTGTTCAACTATCCAAAAAAACACAAAAGCGATATTGTTATTTCGGAAGAAGCCGAAGAAGTATTAGATAAATCTTGATTTTTGAGGGTTATCTGTCATAAATCTTACAATCAACCGCTTCCAATTATACAATCTATTTTGTAATATCAGGATTTATTAAACAGGGTGCAATGGCTTTTTACAAACATTACTCATTCGATCTTTGGTTAACGTTGATTAAATCTAATCCAACTTACAAGCTGGAACGGGTTCAGTATTTTTTTAGAAATTTTAATGGTAAGCATAAAAGCATTGACGAAATTGCCATTACTTTCCGTCAGGTAGATTTAATGGTAAACGCCATTAATGAAAAAGCCGGAAAAAATGTTGATGCTGAAGAAATGTATTTGATGATCATTAGTATGATCAATGATTACGATTTCGACTTTAGTGATGTAGACCTCAAAGTGCTTGATCATGATATGGAGCAGATCGTATTTAACAATATGCCAAACCTTTATTGTGGTGATTGTTTAGATGTACTGGCCAAGATTAAAGAGTCGGGCAAAAGCTCTACCAATATATTAAGTAATACTGGCTTTATTAAAGGTAAAACCTTAAAAAAAGTAATCGAACATTTGGGTATTGGTCAGTTTATCGATTTTCAGCTTTATTCTGACGAAGTGCGCATGTCGAAACCCAGTAGAGGTTTTTTTCAGTTGATGTTAGATCGCATCGACAGAACAAAACACCCCGAATTATTGTTAACAGATGTCATCCACGTTGGAGATAACCCCCATGCCGATGTTCGGGGGGCAGAAGCAATGGGGATCAATAGTATGCTGATCAATTCCAACAATTTATCTATCTCAAACCTACTCTATGATACCGTATAATTTTTCACTTCATAAAATAGACAATACAGTCGATTTTGGCTTTAGTGCCGACGATTATAGTCGCTTTAAGTTTGGTGACGATCTGGTAGCCAGATCGTTCGGGAAAGACCTGGCCGACGGTTTTATCAGGTACTACCTGGCCGATAATCTAATTACCGGTCAGATTGTGGTCATTTCCAGTCCTTACAGCTTTATCCCTACGGCAACTTTTGCCATGAAAAACTATTTCGTTTGCCAGCTTAACCGCTGGCTGGTCGAAAATGGTGGTTTAGCGGTACAGGAAACCAAAGTGCATAGAACCATTACCTATAAAGAAGATTATGGCGAACTAAGTGCTGCAGAAAGACTTTCGCTGATCGGTAACGATTCGTTTCATATTGATAAGGATTTTCTGGTGGGTAAAATACTTTTGTTTCTGGATGATATCAGGATTACCGGAAGCCATGAGCGCATGATCTTAAAAATGGCAAAAGAATATGGCTTAAAGAACGAAATGCACATGCTTTATTTTGCCGAACTCGTTAATAAGAATATCCATCCCAACGTAGAAAACTTCCTGAATTACCATCAGATCAAATCTATTTTTGACCTGGAAGAAATTATCGATGGCGGAAATTTTTGTTTCAATACCCGTATTGTGAAATACATTTTAAATACTACTTCGAGCAGTTTTACCATCTTTTTAGAACGCAGGAGTACTGACTTTATCAATCAGCTTTACGATCTTTCGTTGGGTAACAATTATCATACGATAGAAGCGTATTCGAAAAACTTACATCTTATAAAAGACTATATCAAAAACAACAATTATAAATTAATTTAAATATGGCTATTAATTTGCAAAAGGGGCAGAGAGAAAATATCGATGCGCCTAAATTTACAATAGGTTTAGGTTGGGATACCAACAGCTCTTCAACAGGTTCTGCATTCGATTTAGATGCTTCGATTTTTATATTAAACGATCAGAAAAAACTAATTTCTGACGAAAACTTTGTATTCTATAATAATTTGGTTTCTCCAGATGGGGCAGTCGAACATACCGGCGATAATTTAACCGGCGATGGCGATGGCGACGATGAGCAGATCAAAATTGATTTAACCAAAGCTGATGCTAAAGTAAATGAAATCTGTATCGTGGTAACCATTCATGATGCTGAAAACAGAAGACAGAATTTTGGTCAGGTGAGAAATTCTTTCATCCGTATTTTTGATGCGGTAACCAATGAGGTGGTCTTGAAATATGAATTAGAAGAAGATTTCTCTATTGAAACAGCTGTAGAATTCGGAAGGATTTACAAACGCGAAGGCAAATGGAAATTTGAGGCCGTTGGCGTAGGTATGAAAGGTGGTTTACAAGATTATTTAAACAAATATCAATAATATTATGGCAATCAATCTTCAAAAAGGACAGCGCATCAGTCTTGAAAAAAGCAATGGCAGCAAACTTCAGAATGTTTGTGTAGGCATTAACTGGGGTGCAATTGAAAAGAAAGGCTTATTCGGCTTCGGATCATCAAAAGAAGCAGTAGATTTAGATGGAAGCTGCGCATTATACAATGAAAACAAGCAACTTTTAGAGGTAGTTTATTTCGGTAACCTTAAATCTAAAAATGGGTCTGTAAAACATAGTGGTGACGATTTAACCGGTGATATGGGTGGTGATGATGGTTTAGATAACGAGATCATCACACTTGATTTTTCACAATTGGATGCTAATGTAAACTATGTTGCCTTTGTATTGAACAGTTTTAGAGGTCACGATTTTGGTACGATTCCTTTTGCTTCGATTCGCATTTATGAAGGAACCACTAAACGCGTAAATGAGGTTTTTGCTAAGTATGATATTGCCAACGGATCTAATTTTGCAGGTCACGTATCAATGGTAATGGGTGTTTTCTATAAGAAAAACGGCGAATGGAAATTTAATGCGATTGGCGAACCAACCAAAGACAGGAAACTGGAAGATACCGTAAAAACTGTAACCCAAAATTATTTATAAGCTGCAAAGCCGATCATATAATCAACTATGGAAAACAACCCAAATCTTCCCCAGGTTCTTACACCGGTTAAGCTGGATAAGGACGGCAATGTTGACCTCGAAAAAATAACGAACGAGGAAACAGCTAAATACCAGGAAATTGGAAAATCGCTCGAACCATCAGACGTAAATTCTATCCTGAATTACGGAAGCGATGCCCAAAACTCAATGGAGAAATACAGTAACGAGTTTTTATCGTCTGTACGTACCTACAATAGTGGCGAAGTTGGTGGTTTAATTAACGAACTGCTAACCGAACTTAATTACATCGATGTTTCTGAATTGGAACAGAGTGGTTTTAAGAGTTTTATCTCTAAAATCCCGTTTTTAAAGAGTTTAGTGGTTGATGTGAAGAAACTTTTTCAGAAGTATGATGTGGTGGTGAATAATATCGATAAAATCACCAACAAAATTAAAGCTGGAAGGTTAAACTCAATTAAAGACAACAGTTCGCTGCAAACCATGTTCGATAGCAATGTTGGTTATATCCACCAGATGGAAGAACTGATTATTGCTGGTCAACTGAAATACAACGAACTGAATATCAAACTGGCCGAAATGGAAGGCAGGCCTGCCGATTACCAGGATTATGAAATTGCCGATTTAAGGGATTTCGTCAGCCGTTTAGATAAGAGACTGGCAGATATGAAGATTGTACGTTTCATTATGTTACAATCTTTAGCACAGATCCGTGTAGTACAGAACAACAATACTTCAATTGCAGAAAAGGCACAATCGATAGTTTCTACAACGATTCCGGTTTGGAAAAACCAGTTGACCATTGCGGTTGCTTTACAAAGGCAAAAAGCCAATGTAGAGATGCAAAAGAAAATTTCAGATACGACCAATACCATTTTGCAGAAAAACGCGGAAATGTTGAAACAGAACAGTATTGATGTAGCTAAAGAAAATGAAAAAACTGTGGTATCTTTGGAAACCCTAAAACGCACCACATCATCATTGATTGAAACGCTTAACGAGGTGAAACAGATTCATGATGCTGGTGCACAAAGCAGACGTGTGTTAGATGGCGAACTTAAAACTCTGGAAGCAGAGTTGAAAAAGAACGTTACGAGGGTGAATTAAATTAATCTATGGATGAATACCGTTTAAATATTATCAAAAAATCAAGCGCAGAGATCAACCGTTTACAGTTGCTCTCTGTGTTTTTTGATGATGAAGTGATTTATAAAATTTACTTACGGAGCCAGGTTATTCATCAGCTTTTTGCCAATAATGAAGAACTGGAGATCGAAAAGCTCGATCTTTTTCATCTTCAGTTTACCGATAGCGTGATCGAACTGCTCAGAAAGATTAAAAAGAGCAATGAGAAAAATGTGTCGCTCATTTACGATGAGATCGACCTCAATGAAGAACTGATAGACCGTATGGCGGGAACGCTGGTTGATCAGAAAAGTTTCCAGCAGGATAGACAGAAGCAATCGCTAAAAGTGAACCTGTCGCTTCGTAAACTGTTCAGTGTGCTGTCTGATCTGAGTACTGATTTTCCTTTTTCTAAAAACATCAACGTTTTCAGTTCTAAATACGCCAACGATTTTTATTTCGATCTTACCACTGATCAGTTTGCACAACTGATTAATTTTCAGGATAAACAGGTATATACCAATGTGCACGCCACTATTGAGAAGAAATTGATGGGGAAACTGTGTAAATATGATTTCCGGACAGAATTTTATATTGGCCTAAAATCTGGTGAGCAGGTAATTGAGGTTTATAAATTTTTGGAAACCGATCATTATTATCTGTTTTTTCCAGGTAGAAACCTGTTTTTGTTCTGCGATTTAGCGGTTTTGAAGGATCTGGATACTTCGACCAATCTTTCCGAAAAGCAGAGGATTATGCAGGAGCTTCAATACAAAAACGATAAGCTGAAAAGTAATGCAGCGGTGTTAAAAACTGCCATCCCGCACGAGGTAATTGATTTACTGGAAGATAGTTATCATAAAATATCAGATATCAATTTCCTGAATCACCTCAATAATTTTGATGTGCAATCGAATATTTTGAAAACCATGTTAAATACGGACTTATTTTAGGGTTGATTGGGAGGTTTCCTCTACTACCAGCGTGATCGTCACCCTGAATTCATTTCAAGGTCTATCATACTAATTCAAGAGATAAAAAATCAGAATAACCTACTTGTTTTTTGAAGCGCAAAACCTGTGATTCTTGGTAAAATACTGTCCCGCTTTTACTTCAAGTCCTCTCCCGATGAAAAATCGGGATCCGGGCTTTTCGTTCAATCGGGGCTATGAATGGTTGGTCCTGCAATAAGCATTAAGGTACTAAAGAAGTCAAGTTTTTAAAACTTAACTTCTTTTTCTGCAATGAAAAATTACCTCGTTAACACTGCCAATTTCTGCTTAAACAGATCAATGGTTCTGCTCCAGGCCAGTTTTGAGGCAGCTTCGTTGTACCGGGTAGGAGAGGTATTGTTGTTGAACGCGTGGTTTACCCCATCGTAAATGTAAATTTTGTAATCAATCTTATTGTCTTTTAAAGCCTGTTCATAAGCTGGAATACCAGCGTTAATCCGCTCATCTAAACCACCATAATGCAGCATTACGCTGGCTTTAATTTTAGGTACATCGGAAGCATCTGGCTGCGCACCATAATAAGCAACAGCTGCCTGTAACTTCGGATCGTTAACGGCCAGTTTATTCGCCATACCACCGCCCCAACAAAAACCAACGCAGCCTACTTTGCCATTCCCATCTTTACGGTTACGCAAATAATCCAATCCTTTTAAATAATTCTGCAGGTTTTTCTCAGGATCCAACTTGCCGATCAGTTCACGTCCTTTATCTTCGTCGGCAGGTGTTCCACCCAGAGGAGAAAGTGCATCAACACCCATTGCAATAAAACCTTCGGCAGCTACACGTTTGGTTACATCAATAATATGTGGATTTAAACCTCTGTTTTCATGGATAACCAATATACTGCCCAAATTCTTTTTGCCTTTAGGTTTTGCCAGCACCGCTTTTATTTCGCCATCAACGCCCGGGTAGGTAATGTTTTCAACCTCAATATCATTACTGCTAAAATCGGCCGCTGCCGCATAATTATTTTCGAGCATGGGCAAAATGGTCATGGCTAATGCCGTGCTGCCAGCCAGTACAGCCAGCTTTTTCATAAAATCTTTTCTAGCGATCTGACTATGGGTGTACTCATCGTACAGGTTGATTATTTTCTGATCCATCTTATTGATTTTGAATTATCTTACAAGATAAAAAAGACGGATGAGATTTAGCTACGCCTTGCCTAAAAGTTACAATACAATTCTACCCATTTTTTAATCAATCCAACCCGGTGTTTGGTATATCGTGGCGTTAAAAAAACGTTCGACCAATCATCATAATTATCGTAAAAGAATTTGAGGAAGAAAATATGGAAGGTGATCCCCAGATAAGGAATGGCCTTTACTTCCTCATCGGTTAATGGTCTTACTTCCTGATAAGCCTTTAAAAAAGTGCCAAAATCTTTTTCAGCCTGTGCTTTAGTAATCAGGTTATTGAGCTGGTGGAAGAAATAATGATTCAAAAAGGTCATTAAATCATTAATCAGGTAACCTTCACCAGCAAAATCGAAATCGAAAAAAGTAATTTTTCCCTTTTCATCAAAGTGGAAGTTTTTAGGAAGGAAATCGTAATGACAATAGCCATAACTGAACGTTGAAGTATCAAATTCTTCAAACTTTTTAGCTACTTTGTCGGCAATGTTGGTCAGGTATTCAAATTCCTCCTGCATTTCAGTAAAATGTGGTTTTAAATCTCGCAAAGGCTCAATTAAGGTGGTTTCGAAGTTGAATATTGGTCTGGGATGATTCAGTTTTATTGATGAGGCAGTTTGGTGCAATTTGGCCATATCATATCCCAACTGGATAAGCTGCTCATCCTCAAGGTCTAAAATTACTTTCCCTTCGGCGTAAGAAAACAATATGCCATTTCTTAAACCTTCAATGGCATTAAACTGTTGGATCTGCTTTCCTTCCACATTAGCTATGGGGTAAGAAACCGAATTTCCATTTGCTTTTAAAATGTTAAGCAATTCTACCTCGCCCTCAATTTCTTTCCTTTTTCGGTGTGCATCGCGGTAAATCTTGAAAATGTATTTCTGGCTGTCATTTTCGAGAATATAAGTGTCGCTTACATTCCTGATTAATAAGCGACAGGTTGTTGATGGATCTAATTGATAAGCTTCAATTAAATGAGTTTTTAAAGCAATAGCTGACAAGGTGGAGTACTGGGCGGGGAAGAAATTCTGCATGTGAATGGTGTTGGGATTTCAAATATAAATTTTCAAAACGACATCTTAACCGTTAAATAAGATTACCTTACCAACCTTAGGCAAGTTGTTTTAAGATTAAACCAATCTGTTGGAAAAAATATTTGATTGCCTGATCGATAGTTTTATTGAAGATAAAGTTGGCATTGCAGACGGATTTTTAAGCGTCTCTCTATCCGATCACCTGAGAGAAAACCTGATTACCCTGTTTGAAAATAAAAAGCTTTTAAATGCAGGGGTGGGGAATGATGTGATTGTTAATCAGGATAAACTGATCAGGAGCGATGTGATCTGCTGGCTGGATAGAAAGCATGATAATCAATATGAAAATGATTTTTTCGATCTGATTGACGGATTTGTGGCTTATCTGAATTGTACCTGTTATACAGGAATCACCGGTTACGAATTTCATTATACGCTATACGAACCGGGTGCTTTTTATAAAAAACATATCGATCAGTTCCAAAACAATGGAAGCAGACAATATTCTATGATTATGTATTTAAATGCCGGTTGGAAAACAGAAGATGGCGGAGAGTTGCGCATTTATCATACTGATGAAGAACAGAATATAGCGCCTAACAGCGGTAAAAGTGTTTTCTTTAAAAGTTCTGATCTGGCACATGAAGTACTCCTCACCAATAAACAGCGGATGAGCATTACGGGTTGGTTAAAGATTGGTTAACGGCTAATCTTCAATGTTGAGGAGCTGTTTGATAATACTCTTAAAATTTTTACCAATGGGCACCTCCTGACCATTTTTAAGCACAATGGTATTGCCCTCAAGATAATCGACATGTCTTTTGTTCAGGAGAAAAGATTTATGAATGCGGATAAAACCGGATGGCAGCTGTTCTTCGAAACTAGCCAGGGTTCTTGGGGTAAGCAAAAAATTATGGTCTTTCCAAACCTTTACATAATTTCCAAGGCTTTCTAAAAACTGTATTTCTTCCGTTTTAATCAGGATATGCTTTTTATCTACTTTGAGTGAAATCTGAGCTTCGTTTTTGGGAATTGTTTTTTCTGTATCGGCAATCTCTAAATTTTGTTTTTTGAGTTGGAAAAGTTCAAGGGCACGGTTCACGGCTTTAAGAAAACGATCGAGTCTGAAGGGTTTTAAAAGGTAATCGCAAACGGCAAGATCGAAACTCTCTAAGGCATATTCTTCGTAAGCAGAAGTAATAATAACGAGGGGTTTTTGTTGTAAGGTCCTTAAAAAATCCATGCCATTTAACTTTGGCATCCTGATATCCAGAAAAATTAGATCCACCTGTTGTTTGTTCAAAAAATCCAACGCTTCTGTAGCGCGGTAACAATGTCCGGCAATGGTAATAAAGGGAATATCTTTTGCATATTCGGTGATTACGCCATGGGCAAGCGGTTCGTCATCTACAATTAAGCAACGTAAGCTCATGTTAGCTGGAGTTTAAGTTCTGCCTTAAAGATATTACCAATTGTGGTAATATGCAATGTGTAACGGTTCGGGTAGAGCAATTCGAGCCTTTTTTAAGGTTATCTATACCAATTCCTTTGCTTTCTCGTATTCCTTCAGAATCGACAGAGTTTTCGCAGGTAAAACTGAGTAAATTATCGGTCGTAATTAATGAAAGCTTTAGCGTAGCGGCATCTTCTGCAGGTTCTATGCCATGTTTAAAGGCATTTTCAATAAAAACGATGAGCAGGAGCGGGGCAATATCGATCTGATCATTTCCGACTTGTTTATCAAACTCAAAATGCAATGTTTTCCGTAAACGGATCTGTTGTAATTGGATGTAATCTTCGATATAATCCAGCTCCTGTGAAAGTTTAACTGTTTTTTCCTGCCCTTTGTATATCGTATAACGCATCAGTTCTGATAATTGCAATATACTCTCTGGTGTTTTATCCGATTTCTGCAAGCTTAATGCATAAAGGTTATTAAGGGTATTAAAAAAGAAATGCGGATTGAGCTGTTGTTTTAATAAATCGAGTTCATTTTGTGATTTTTCTTTTTCCAGTGCTAAAATTTTATTGTTCTGCTTTCCCCATTGCAAAGCCAAAACCACAGGCAAACTGATTAGCATAATGGCAAAGGCCCCAAAAGCATTTTCAAGCTCAAAAGGATTGGCTACAAATATGCTCCGGCCAAATACTGTATTAATGGGGAGTGAAATTAATATTTGTGCCAATAAGGGATAAAGCAGGGCAATGATAGCGGAAAGTGTTAAGAGATACATCAACAATCCTTTTTCTTTTAAGATTTTAGAAACCAAAAATCGGCTGTTGATGAAGAAAAGGAGGTATCCACACAAGTACATGATCAGAAATTGCGAAAAGAAAGCCAGGAAAGTTCCGAAATTGTGCAACAGCATTTTAATATCAAACTCAAAACCCACCAGGCGGAAGCCTTTTCTTTGATAAATCGGATTCTCCAGGCTCGACACCGCCATCACCGAAATAGTCGCGGCCAATAATATAATGGTAATAAGTACCGCATTCTCCAGGCCGATTTTCTTGATCCATTTAATATGCTGCACCTTTTTCTGGTAATATTGATTGGCAATCAACATTATTTCGAGGGTTATTGCTGCCAAAGCTGTTGAAATAAAAACAGTATGGTCAAGCTTCGCAATTTGCAGGTAAAATGCAACGTCAGTAAAAAGCGGAAGCAGGATGAAGAAGCAAGTACACCAGTGGGCAATGTATCGATTTCGAGTGAGTATGTTTTTTAGTCTGACTTTAAGAAAAGAAAAAACAAGTACAGGGAGCAAACAAAAACCCAAAGCCAAAATGCAGCTGGCATAGTTAAGCCAAATTTTGCTGGTTAAGTTGTAAGTATTAAATATAGCTATCCACAACAAAAGGCCAAGAAATATGAAAAAGTCTTGGTACTTATAATTATAGTTGAATTTTTTTGTACTGGGCATTTTGTTAAATAGGATAATATTATTTAAAAGATGTCATCCTGAGGGATAATTTACTGTATAAAAATCAATATGAATGATAGCAATTAATCTACGCATAAAAATCCCCCAATTTATCGTCATTTTGAGCGGAGTGCTACCTGTACCGATTTTACATCGGTAACGCAGTCGAGAACCCGAAGGCTCTGCGAAGCAAAATCTGTTTTGATAGATCTCTCCACTTCGCGTTGCTCCGGTCGACATGACGACCTTTTTTGGAGTCTGTCATTGATAGCGGAGCCGAAAGACAATCTTTTTTAATTGATTTAATTGTGTGGGGCTTCGACTCTGCTCAGCCTGACAATATCATCGTGACTAATCTTTTTAAACAACTTTTAAAGTTATAAAAGTTCGAAGTCCACGAAAAATTTAAATGATGAAAGGTCCATTTTTCATGATGAAAGGAATATCAGGTTATTTTTTTCTTTTTATCATCATTTTAGCTTCGTTCATCACTTAAATTTAACAGATCGGTTTAATCGCTATAATTTGCCTCCATCTTATTTAAAATAAAATGGTACGGCTTAAAATACAGCAACTTACTAAATCTTATCAAAACGGGGTAAAGGCCCTGAATGATGTTAATTTGAACATTGCCAACGGCATGTTTGGCTTATTGGGACCAAATGGCGCGGGTAAATCATCATTGATGCGCACACTCGCTACTTTGCAACTGCCGGATGCGGGACAGATCCATTTTGATGGAAATGATGTACTGCAAAATCCTCAGGAAATGCGGAAGAAGTTGGGTTATTTACCACAGGACTTTGGTGTTTATCCTAAAGTTTCAGCTTTTGATCTCTTAAACCACCTGGCGGTTTTAAAAGGTCTGCAAAATAAGAACGAGAGAAAAGAGCAGGTGCTTTCACTCTTGCAACAAACAAATTTATTTGAAGTAAGGAAAAGATCAGTCAGCACCTTTTCTGGCGGTATGCGACAGCGTTTTGGCATTGCGCAGGCTTTATTAGGTAATCCACAACTCATCATTGTAGACGAGCCCACTGCTGGCCTCGATCCACAGGAGCGAAATCGCTTTCATGATTTGTTGAGTGAGATAGGAGAAGACAGGGTAGTAATCCTATCCACCCATATTGTAGAAGATGTGAACGACCTTTGCTCCGAGATGGCCGTGATGGCCGTTGGTAAACTGATTTTACAGGGCAAACCGGCTGAATTATCCCAAAATTTGAATGGTAAAATCTGGCGGAAGGTAATCGATAAGGTGGATTTAATTTCCTATTCGTCGGCATTTAATGTAATCTCTACCAAAATTATTTCGGGTAAATTACATGTATTTGTACTTGCAGAACAACTTCCGGCGGCGGGTTTCGAATCGGTGTACCCCAGTTTGGAAGAGGTTTATTTTTCTTCATTATTTGGTCCGGCCAATCAACATAAGGAGGTAAAGCTATGATACTGGATTTACTAAAGTTTGAACTGAAATACCAATTCGGACAAATTTCTTTCAAAGTAGCAGCGCTTTTATTTTTTGTTCTGGGGTATTTCTGTGTGGTACAGGGGGGCTTTGGTGGGGAAGAAGTTCATAAAAACTCGCCCTATGTTATTACCAATATTATCGCACTACTTTCACTTTTTTCCATCTTTTCGGGGACTATATTCAGCGCGAATGTGGTATTGAGAGATGCGGTGTTCAGGATGGAAGCTGTTATTTTTACTACATCGGTTAATAAATTCAACTATTTTGGCATCAGGTTTTTAGGATTGCTCTTCGCTGTCTTTAGTCTGTATATATTCGTAGTCCTGGGGATTTTTATTGGCTCCTTTTTCGTCGATGCGGATCGTTTGGGCGCTTTTCGCATCAACTATTTTTTGCAGCCACTATTGGTTTTTGCTTTTCCTAATGTACTGTTTGCGGTGGGAGCATTGTTTTGTACCGCTATATTAACCAAAAGCATCAGGGCAATTTACGTAGTAGGCGTATTGATTTACATCTTATACATGCTGGCTTCGATTTTTGGAAATTCTCCTTTGCTGGCCGCTTCCACAATGAAAGCAAGTAGTCCGGATATTTTGCCTTTATTGTTAGATCCTTTTGCGCTGGCCTCGTTTTTTGGAGAAACCAGAACCTGGACGGATTTTCAACGCAACCAACAATTGTTTCCAGTAGAAGGTGTTTTTTTGTTCAACAGGTTATTGTGGTTGGGTATCACTGCTTTAATTATGTTGGTGACTTACCACTTATTTAATTTTCGTGTACAGCAACAGATACAATTAAAATTAAAGGTACTTAAACAAGAAGAAATAGAACTGATTCCTTATCACACTTTAAAGGTTTTTCCTAATGGTTTACGTTATGTTTTCAGCACATTTAAAACACAATTCAGATTAGAGGCGATCTTCTTATTTAAAAATATCCCAATTATGGTAATGCTTTTACTCTGGGTGTTTTTGTATGGTGTAGAATTAAAAGATCAATTGTTCAGTGGGGTTTACGGTATCCATAGTTATCCAGCAACCGGTATTATTATCGAAGAAATGCGTTCGATGAAATTTGGATTGATCCTGATCTTATTTTATGCTGCAGAAACCATCAGCAGGGAAAAATCGGTTAATATCCATGGGTTAATTTACAGTACCCCTGTTCGGAATTCCGTGTTATGGATGGCGAAAAGTTTCAGCTTGTTTACGTTGGTTTTTATCCTCGTTACGTTAAATATTGTTATCGGTATTGTTTTACAGGTTAGCCACGGTTATTTCCACATCGAATTGCCTTTGTATCTAACTTTATACTATTACAGCGCCTTCCCGATGTTGCTTTTCGTGGTGTTGATTTTATTTACTCAGAATCTGAGTACAAACAAATACCTTGGTATGGTATTAAGTATGGTTATAGTTTTTCTGATCTCTTATGCGGAAAGGTTTGGGCTATCGCATTATCTCTTCCGCTTTGCAACCGTTCCAGATCTTCTTCACTCTTATTTTAATGGTTTTGGATATTATGCTACATCTTTTAACTGGTATATGTTATATTGGACTGCCTTTGCAGCAATTATTGCAGTTTTAACCATTGGAATGTGGCAGTGCAATGTCGAAGTAAAGGTTATTGAACGATTTAAGTTAATTGGAAGAAGCGTGAAGCAGTATAAATGGATTACTGTTTTTGCATTGTTGACCTGGATTTCCTGCGGCACGTTTATTTTTTATCAAAGCAATATTGTCGGAAAGTATCAAAACAAAGAAGCGAAATTAGCATGGAGCCTGGCCTACGAAAAGAAATATAAATCACTGGCAGCTTTGCCACAACCGGTAATAAAATCGGTTAAAACAAATGTCGATGTATATCCAGGTGAAAGTAAATATACTGTTAAAGGCACTTATCAGCTAAAAAATGAAACAACTTTACCCATTTCTAAAATATGGATTTCTGTTAACCCAGCGGTAAACTCATTTTCAGTTGAGGTAACAGGAAGTGAAAAAAGCGAAATGGATGAGCACTATAACCAGCAGTTTATTACGCTGAAAACTCCCTTAAAACCGAACGAAGAGCTGAAAATGGATTTTTCCATTAAAGTTATCCGGTCTGGGTTTACCGCGTTTGATAGTGAAAATTCAATCGTTAAAAATGGAACTTATATCGAACTGGAAAAATTTGTCCCTCAATTGGGCTATGGCTATAATTTTGAAAGCGATGATAAACAAGAACGGAAAAAAGCAGGTTTGGCCGAAATTGCCACTAAACCAGATTATGGACATACATACGAACTGATTGATTTAGAAACCACCATTTCTACGGAAACAGACCAGAAAGTGGTTACCGTTGGCGAATTACAGGAGGAATGGGTATCGGGCAATAAAAGATATTTTACATACAAAACGGTTCAGCCCATAAATTTCATGTTTGCCTTGAGCAGTGCGAAATATGCAATCGAAAATGAGAGATATAAAGGCATAAATCTGCGTATTTATCATCAGCCTGGACAGGAATATAACCTGAAGAGTATTTTTGAGGGTGTTCAGGATGCTTTGGATTATGGTAATAAAAATTTCGCCAGTTATCCGCTTAAACAACTCACCATTGCCGAAATTCCACAATACAAAGGTGCTGCTACCGCTTACCCTGGATTAGTTTTTAGTGCAGAAGGCATTAATTTTTTAGGAAATTATAGTCAAAGTAATAGCATCAATCAGAGTTATGCTATTGCCGCACACGAAACGGCACATCAATGGTGGGCGAATATATTGGCACCGGTTGATGGTGCGGGTTATGCCATGCTAACGGAATCGCTGGCCAAATACACCGAAAATGTGCTGATCGAAAAAAGATTTGGAAAAATGTACTTAAGGAAGTATCTCGCTTATGATAATAACCTCTATTTTTTGAACCGGAACAACAGCGAAAAGGAATTGCCGCTGGCCAAAACTTTAGATCAGTCTTACGTGCATTACCAGAAAGGTGGATTGATGATGTATGCGGTGAAAGAGTTATTAGGGGAGGAAAAGTTTAATGCGGTACTAAGCCGCCAGCTCATTACCGATCATAAAAGCCCGAAACTAAAAGCTAAAGCAACTGATCTGGTTAATGCATTTTTAGATCAGGCTTCAGCTGAACAAAAGAATTTTATAAAAGATTGTTTTAACAAGGTGGTGACTTACCATCTGGGGATCAAATTGCTTCGTTGCAATGCCCTGAATAACGGAAAATATAAAGTTGAACTAGAAATTGCAGCTGAAAGAGTAAGCGATGGTGCGAAACAAAAGCCTGATCTGGAAATAGATTTAGCCTGTTTTGATCAGTTGGAAAGTGATTGGAATGCAAATACTAAGCCGGTTTATTTTCAAAAGTATCACCTCATGCAGAATAAGACCAGGCTTTCGATTATAGTGAATCATAAACCAAAAACAGTGGCAATTGATCCTTACGGATATGTGTTAGATGGTGATAGAAGTGATAATGTCGCGGTGGTGGAATAAAGTAGCTTAGATTATTCTAGTTGTAGCATCTCGCTACGACATGCGATTATTTTTATAGGGTCTTAGCGTCTCGCTAAGACCAGATTGCGTCTAAATGACGATTAATCAATTAGCCCTAAACCCCTTTGGCGTACACTGCATCTGGCGTTTAAAAAATATATTAAAGTTTGCCGGGTATTCAAAACCCAGACAGTAAGCAATCTGTGCGATATTCCACTCGGTGTGTTTCAATAAAGCTACTGCTTCAGTTGCTATTCTTCTCGAAATGTGTTCTGAAGTGGTTTTTCCCGTTACTTCCTTTACCGCATGGTTTAAATGATTTACATGCACCAGCAAGCGGAAAGCAAAATCGTGGGCCGTTTTTAATTCTAAAATATGCTCGGTAGAACCAATAGGAAACTGCCTTTCCAACAGTTCGAGAAACAACGCGGTTAAACGTGCCGATGCATTGTTCTGTTTAAATAAAATATCCTGTGGTTTTACCTTTAATGCTTCGTGAACGATCAGTTGCACATAATTCCTTAACAGATCGTATTTATGGATGTAGTCGCCATCCATTTCTTTCATCATTTTACAGAAAATATCCCTTAACGTTACTTCCTGTTCATTATCAATATGAATTACCGGACTATCGTTTATGCGCCACAATAAAGAATCGCGAAGGGTTTCGTTGCGGTTATGTATAAAATTTTCGGTAAAAAGGCAGAAAAAGCCTGCAGGTTTTGGCGAGGTACTTTCCCAGGAATATGGAATATTCGGATTGGTAAACAGCAATGCCCGACCTTTAATTTCTATGTCAGCATCCGCATAATGCAAAATCCCATTGCCAATAATCAACGAAATTTTATAAAAATCCCTGCGGCTAAAAGCAGAGGGGATGTTGGTGCAAACCACACTTCTGTTAAAAACATTAAAGTGCCCAATATCGTTAATCATCCCCAAGCTTGGCGTAGGAATCTCTGGACGTGTAATTTTCAGCCTATTATAAAAATCCTCTAAAGTTTCCTTTTTTTGAAGCGTAGAAAGCTCCTGGTTTTTTGATAACATAATTAATCCTTAGTCACGTAAAGTTATGGTTTAATCACCATTCCTTCATGCATTTCCTCGGTAGGTTCTGCAACTAATTTGTCACCTTCTGTTAAATGGCCAAAAACTTCAACTTTATCGTCAGTTTCCCTACCTTTCTTTACAGCGACTTTAACCGCTTTGTTATCAGTTACTTTTAATACAAACAAGCCTTCGCTGGTATCTAATAATGCCTTTTTAGAGATGATAAACGTACTGGCATTGGCTGGAAGCGGAATATTCAGCTCAGCTACCATACCAGGTAATAAAACCTTTGAAGCATTTGGAACATCCATCTCCACACGCTCTGAACGTAAACGGACATCTAAAGCACCGGATAAACGTTTCACTTTTGCTTTAAAAGTTTGGTCGGGTAAAGATTTTACAGTGAAACTCACTTCATCGCCAGCTTTTAAATAGCCGGTATAAACCTCTGGAATGGAAACCGCCAAACGCAGGTTTTTCTGATCCTGCAAAGTAAACAAAGGCAGATCAGAGCCCTTACCTGTCGGACCAACATAAGCACCTAAATTCACATTTCTGGCTGAGATAATTCCACTGAAAGGTGCCCGGATGGTTAAATAATCCTGAACCGAGCCTACCTCTTTATAAGCTGCTTTTGCGGCTTCGAGTTGTGCCAGATCGGAGTTCTTTTTGGCCATGGCCTGGTCCAGGTCGTTGGTAGAAATAGTACCAGGGGTTTTACTGGTTTCGTATAAACGGTTGTAATTGGCTTTGCTAGCAGTATAAATGGCTTCCTGTGCTTTAATCCTTGATTGTGTTGCAGCCAGTTGCGAAGTCATTTCCGGTGCTTCCAAAGTCATCAATAACTGGCCTTTGCTCACTTCCGATCCAATATCAACTTTTAATGACTTCACAAAACTACTTACTTTGGCATATAAGTCAACTTGTTGAAAGGCAATTAGTTCGCCTGGTAGATTGAGCTGAGTGGATAATTTTTCTTTTTTAAGATCGAAGGTTGCTATGGCTGCTTCTTTTTCTTTTTTGCCGGAGCTTTTGATTCTGTATGCCCACAGCCGTATATAGCCGTAAGCATTAAAAATCCTGTATTTAATAATCCTGTTGAAAATATCTTCGTATTCATTTGTGATGATGATTTTATTCTTTTTCTTCTAAACCTTTAATGTAATGGATGCTGTCTGTATCTTCCGGGTCAAGCGACATAGAATTGGTTGTCTGCTTTCCCTGAACCCATGCAAATACCAATGGCAATATGATCAATACAGCGAATGTGGAAGCCAATAAACCTCCAATTACTGCCCTGCCAAGTGGCGAAACAGCCCCGCCACCTTCGCCGTGACCGATGGCCATTGGCAACATACCTGCAATCATCGCAATACTCGTCATAATAATTGGACGTAAACGTAATGCAGCAGCTTCACGTGCCGATTCGAGCGCATTGCCATTGTGTTTTCTTAATTGCTCTGCATTGGTAATGAGTAACACGGCATTGGCGATAGATACGCCGACCGACATGATGATTCCCATATACGATTGCAGATTCAAGGTTGATCCGGTAATGGTTAATAATAATAGTGAACCTAAAATAACTGCCGGAACAGTAGCTAAAATAACCAATGGAACTTTAAAAGACTGGAAGTTGGCGGCCAGCATTAAGAAAATAACCACAATGGCCACAAACAAGCCAGATTGTAAACTATCTAAAGTGTCGCCCAATACTTTGCTCAATCCGATTGCGGTAACATTTAAGCCTCTTGGCAGTTCGCCCAGGTTTTTAATCGCCTTTTGCATATCTTTTGATGCAGTTCCCAAATCGGTATGGTAAAGATTTGCGGTTACCGATAGGAAAGGCATGGCTCCAATGTTATCGTTTTCACCAGCAGTAGTATCTGGAGTGATTTTTGCCACATCGCTCAGTACAGGCCGTGCCGAATTTTTTAATAAAGGAATTTCTCCGATATCATCTTTACTGGTCATTTGATTAAGTGGTACCTGAACCTGTACACTATAGGGTAAAGCTGCTTTTTCATCTAACCAGATGTTTTTATCGGTATAACGTGATGATGAAGTTGAGACAATCAATGAGCGCGAAATATCAGCCATATCTACTCCGATCTGTGCTGCGCGGGTTCTGTCGATATCAATATTTAATGATGGATATTTAATCGGTTGCGCTAGCTGAACATCCCTCATGTAAGGGATTTCCTTTAATTCTGCCAATATTTTATTGGCATACTGCTCATTCAGTTTTTTGTTTTTCCCGGCAATACGGATCTCAACAGGAGTAGGGGAGCCCTGGCTCAATACTTTATCTGTTAATTCAATAGGCTCGAAAGAAAGTTTAACATCAGGCAGGAGTTTTTTGATTTTTTCCCTCAACTGATCCTTAAAATCGTCCATATCTTCTTCAAAATCTTTTAAACTTACCTGGAAAACAGCTTCATGCGGACCAGCCATAAACTGGTAGATGGGATTTACCGAAAACTGTGCCGGGTGCTGACCAACATAAACAGAAGAAATACCTACATGCTCTTCGCCAACCATTTTTTTCAGTTCTGCCAAAACAACATTTGCCTTTTCTTCGGTACGTTCTAAACGCGTTCCATCGGGTGCACGTAAACGCAACTGAAACTGACTTGAGTTTACCCTTGGTAAAACATCGCGGCCAATATTAGCCAATAACAAGGCCGCTAAACCGATAATTACTACTAAATAAACCAAAACGACAGATTTTCGATAAGGTAATATGCGATCAAGGAAACGCATAAAGCGGTTACGGAATTTATCGAAGAAACCAATTTTACCGTCACCACTAAAATCTTCACGTTCAACCAGCACCTTTTTTTGGTTGAGGGTATCTTTTTCCGATTCGAGTGTAATGCCTGTTGCTGTAAAATCTGCCTCATCCTGTGTAATTTCCGGATGGTGTTCAGCTCCTTTTTTAGGATGCGCAACCATCAGCCAGTTGGCCATAATCGGCACAAAAGTTTGAGATAATAAGAAGGATACCACCATTGAAAAGCCGATTGCCAGAGCCAATGGTAAAAATAATGCTCCCGGAATACCAGTCATGGTAAAAGCAGGGGCAAACACGGCAAGAATACAGAACAGAATCAGCAATTTAGGGAAAGCGATTTCCTTACAGGCATCCCAGATCGCCAGGGCCTTGGGTTTGCCCATGTCGAAATGCTGGTGGATATTTTCTATCGTTACCGTCGATTCATCTACCAAAATACCGATCGCCAGAGCCAATCCGCTCAAAGTCATGATGTTAATTGTTTGTCCGAATAATTTCAGGAACAAAACGCCTGCAATAATCGAAGTTGGAATGGTGAGGATTACAATCAGGGCGGCGCGTTTATCGCCAAGGAAAAGTAAAACCATTAATCCGGTCAGTATCGCACCAATTGCACCCTCACTGATCAAACTTTTTACCGCATTGATTACATAAACGGATTGATCGAACTCGTAGGAAAGTTTAACATCTTCCGGTAATGAACTTTGGATATTGGGCAGGTTTTTCTTTAAATTTTTCACCACATCCCAGGTAGAGGCATCTCCTGATTTGGCGATACTTAAATACACTGAGCGTTTACCGTTGATTAAAGCATAACCTGCAACCAAATCGGCTCCATCTTTAACCGTAGCCACATCGCGGAGCTGTAAATTTTCTACACTGCCTTTAAATAAAGGAATATTTTCAAAATCCTTCACTTTTTTAATCGTGTAATTGGTTGGGGTAAGGTAGTTTTTATCGCCGATCCTTACGTTTCCTGAAGGTGCCGTCTGGTTATTTAACCTAATGGCTTCTACCACCTGATCTACCGTTAAATTGTGCGAACGGAGTAAAGATGGATTTACATTAATTTCTATCGTTCTGGGGCTACCACCAAAAGGAGCAGGAGAGAGCAAACCCGGGATAGCCGAAAAACTTGGGCGAACATAAGTATTGGCTAAATCCTGTAGTTCGTTGTTGGTGCGGATTGGACTGCTCAATACCAATTGTCCAACAGGAAGCGAAGAAGCATCAAAACGGATCACGAAGGGAGGCTGCGAACCTGGCGGGAAAATAGCCTGCGCCCTGGTAGAAAGCGCACTGAGTTCTGCTGCGGCCTGCGCCATGTTGGTACCCTCATAATAAGTCAGTTTCATCAACATTAAACCCTGTGTGTTTTTAGTTTCGATACTTTTGATACCATTTGCAAAAAGCAGGATGTTAACGTATTGTTTACCAAAATAAGCCTCCATCTGGTCGGGAGTATAACCGCCAAAAGGATGGGCAATATAAATTACCGGAAGGTTCATCTGCGGTAGGATATCAACCTTGATCTGGTTGATGGCCCCTATACCGAAAAAGAAAAGTCCGGCTACTAAAACTAAGATGGATATGGGTTTGCGGAGTGCGAAACGTATTAAATTCATTGATATAGCCAGATTAAAATTCGTTGATAAATATATCGTAATTGCCCAAAGCAGCCGACTTTAACAATAAAGCCTGCCAAACATTGGTAAAGGCAATATCCCGATCCGTTTCGGCTCTGTTTAAAGTGAAAAGTGCCTGGGTAAGATCAACCAAGGTGGTCAAGCCGTTCTTGTAGAGGGTGTTTTTTTGTAAATAAGCATCAGAAGCTGCTTTTACCTGAATAGGTGCTTCCCTATAATTGGCTAGGGCGTTGTTCAATTTGGTTTCGGCAAGTGCCAGTTGCGCCCTTAATTGCTGATCGACCAAGTTGTATTCTTCCTTTAAACCCTGGCTAATGTATTCTTGTGCACGTACTTGCGGATGGTTTTTTAATAAGGTAGATAAATTCCAGGTCATTCCTATTCCAATCAAATAGTTTCCACGCGTAGGATTGATACCATCTGCATAACTGGTAGAATAAGCGCTTTGATCTAAGGCATAACCTGGGCTAAATCCCGATCCCCGTCCCTGCATTACACCGAAGAAAGTAAAGGTTGGATAATAAAGTTTTTTGAAATAATTAACCTGTTGATCGCTTACATCTACCCTGTTTTGGTAAAATTTTAAAAGGGGATGCGAACTTTTAACCACTGTATCTTCAAGGAGATTACCCGGTATGCGCGTAATGAAAGCGGTATCCAAATCGTATGAGGTAGCCGTTAAACCCATTAAAAGGCCTAAACGATTGGCTTGTTCCTGCTCCAGGTCTTTTGCTTTGGTTAAGGCAATTTTTGCATTTGAAACTTCTGCTTTTGCAAAGGAAGAATCTACTCCTGCAATTAATCCGTTTTTAGCCCTGATGATGGCTGTATTTTGAAAAGTAATCGCACGATAGAGATTTTTCTGTTGCGACCTGGTTAAGCGCTGTGCAGCCAATAAATTTAAATATGCGCCCGAAACGCGGATTTCTTGTTGGAATTTTTCCTGTTCTAAATCATTTTTATCCCTTTGGTAAGTCGCATTGGCCACTTTTATCCGGTCTCTGATTCTTCCGAAGGTGAAGAAATCCCAGTTTACGTTGGCTAAATACAATCCGCCAAATGCAGCGTTCCAGTTTTGCCTCTCTAAGGCCGGACCAGAAGAAGCCGCTCCCAAACCGCCCAAACCATACTGCGGGCCGTTTTGGCCATTAATGGTTCCATAATCCTGTTGGGCACTTAAACTAAAGTTTGGCAGATACTCCCTTTTCGCCTGTTGAATGTAAGATTTTGAGGCATCTGCATAGTTGTATTTGGCCTTTATCGTACCGTAATTGGTTAATGCAGTATTAACAGCCTGTTTTAGACTTAGTGTTTGAGCATTTGCGCCAATAGATAAACTAATAAATAATAATAGTGAATAATAAAATAAAGATATGCGTGGCATAGTGTATAATTTACACGGCAAATGTAAATTATGGCGGCAATATCAAAGTATTCCGTTCAAATCAAAAATTATGCGAATCAAATAATAATCGAAATGTTACTTAATGAACAATGAAAACACCCTTTTAACTAATTTTTATTGATAATTTTTGATGTACGTATGCAAGTAAGACAAAAGGATTACAAAGCCAGGCTACTTCACATGAGAGAATATGTCATTATAAGGAGCATTTATTAGTAGGTCGTCATTTCGAGCGGAGCGCAACGAAGCCGAGAACCCAAAGGCTCTGCGAAGCAAAATCTGTCTCGGAGTAGATCTCTCCAACTCCACTGCGTTCCGGTCGAGATGACGGCATTTATTGAAAGTACTATCCCGCTTCAGTATAGTTCTTAAAGTTATCCAGAATAGTCTGCCATCCGCCACGCTGCATCTCGATAGGGTTGGTCGATTCCGGATCAAAAGTTTCAATCACCTTGGTCTGCTCGCTTAAGGGCTCGAAAATGATGCTTACTTTTCTACCGTCTTCTAAACTGTATTCAATTTTTTTGTTGGTATCAATGGTGGTGTAGGTTCCGCCAAAATCGAAACTCATGCTGCCATCTTTTGCAGCCATGGTACTTTTAAATTTGCCGCCAACTTTTAAATCGTTTTCCGAATAGGGGGTATGCCAATCGGGAGAAGCAAAACTCCATTTTGTAATGTGATCAGGATTGTTCCAAAATTCCCAAACTTTTTCTACTGGTGCATTTACTGTTGTTTCTACTGTAATGTTTTCCATTTTCTTAGCTCTTTTAAATTGTATGGTAAAGTTATATGAACTTTTACAGCCCCAAAAGTGTAAATGCGACAAAAGTGGGGTGAAATACCACCACTTTTTAGTTGTTTATAAAATAAATGGTGTTTTCGCTAGTGTAAATCAGTATAAATAAAAGTAACGGTATCTCTGGATGCCAGGCCGCTCATGTTTCCACCTGTATAAACGGCTTTATAACTCGCCCCTTTTTTTAGGTCGTAAGCTTTAAGCAAATCGGCATTTGCAACCAGGCTATCACCTGGATTTACATTTGTATAACTAGAGGCTGGAGGTGGCATAATCCTTTTGGCCATTGCACCTTTGTATGGGGCTTCTTCTCCTTTTTCGTTGGTAATGCTTAAATAACTGCTCATTAAAGGTTCGAAGGGAGTATGCCAGATGCAGAATTTTTTTGTGCTGTCGGTATTGTTATGCACCACAAATCTCAACAACAATGGCTCGCCACTGGTTACATTGCCATTTATCTTTAGTTTGACCTCGAGCGAATCAGTTTTGTTGGCAGTAATTTGATTGGTGCTTTCGTTTTTAGTGGTAGCGGTGTTTCTTGTAGCTTCGCTACAGGCCGAAAATAAAACCAAAAGTGCAGGAATAATTAATTTGATGTTTTTCATGTGTTGTTTTTGTTTATATAAGCAAATGGAAATTGATATTGTTTGTTAAGAATTGATTTTACTAAAACGTTTTTTTAGTTTCGAAATTAAAAATACTCATCATTTTAACTATGATTGGAAAAATCTGTATATGTAATCTAAGACAAGGAGTTAAGAGGCGATACAATCGCGATTCTCATATATCCCCTTTACAAGCGGGGACGATGCAAGGCTTGATCGATCTGGATTGCAAATCAAGGCTAATAGTTAATTACCATTTACTAGGAAATAAGCTATACGACAGGTATATCCTGTAGATTTTGGATGGTGATATTCGCTGGTGCGTACGCTCAGTTTGTGTTCTCCACCGCCCAATTGGTCGCCCAATAATAAATACCAGGGTAAATGCAGACTTGCGCTCCATTGGGTGTACAGATCGATTGTTTTCTCTTCACCACCATCAATGCGGTAATGGAGCATACCTGCATCAGGTCCTGATAAAATAGCGATACCTACCGCATTACCTTTAAAAATTAAATCGAAACCGCTGTTTCGCGTACTGCTTTCCAGTACAGGTATGTTTATAAAACCCGGTCTGGCTTCTAAACCATCACCTGGTTTCCAGTTTTTGTTGATGCTAAAAGTATTTAGGTTTTCTGCCTTATTAATATTTACGTATTGACCTTTGGTATAGGCAAATTTGTCGATGATTTTAGGCAGACCAACGCTTTGTTTTCTGTTGGTATTTTTCTGGTTTTCTTGCAGGAAGGTTTTAATCGTATTAAAATAAAGCTGCTGGCCAAAAGGCGCCGGATGGAGGTCTTTAAAATCGGTAGCCCAGGTAAATTCTTTATTGGCAATACGTTTATCTACTTCTAAAGCCAGATTAATGAAAGGCAAATGATAATATTCGGCTAAATCGCTGTGTACTTTTACCTCAACCGGGATTTTCCCATTGTCGAAATCATTGTTTTTATCTTCATCGGCAAAAGCCATTAATACGATATTGGTTTTCGGGTTTTTGTTTAAAGTATGTCTAATGATACCTTCTAAAGCGCGGCGTTGTGTTTGTTCTGCGGTTTTATTTACGTGATCATTAACGGCTGATTCTACGAATAATAAATCTATTTTGCCGCTGTCGAGCACATCGCGCTGCAGGCGGAAAGCATGAGGCAAACTGCCTAGTGATGGGATGCCCGCATTAATGAACTTAAATTTGGTTTGTGGGTAGGTTTTAGTCAGGTAGTTGCATACCAAAGCCCGCCAGCCCTCCATATTGGTAATTGATCCACCTAAAAAGGCGACCGTTGGAGCTTCGCTTTTTCCGAGTTTTTCGGCAAAGTTGTTACTATAACCGTTAAAAGTAATGAATGAGGCAGATTGAAGCTTGTTTTGGGCAAAACTTTTAGAAATTAGTGCTGTTAATAGCAGGCAAAGAAAAGAGATCCGTTTCATGTTAATTAGAATAAACCAAAAGTAGTAAAATTTACAATTGATTTAATAGTGTAGCTTAGATGGGTAAAGATAATTTTTGATCCGTTTGGGAAGATTAAACGTAAGTAGGAATAAATCCTTAAATAAAAATGATGAAAATAAATATAGCAGCAATTATGGTAGTTGTTTTAGGCCTGATCGGAATAAGAACTCCTGCGCAGGAATCGAAACCTAAAGGTAAAAATCCACCGCTTGAAGTTGGGAGCAAAATCCCCAATTTTACCCTTAAAGATGATAGCGGAAAAGATTTTAAAGTGAGCAACTACATCGGAAAGAAAAAACTAGTGATCTATTTTTATCCAAAAGATGAAAGTAGTGTTTGTACCAAAGAGGCTTGTGCATTCAGGGATAATTATGAGGAGTTTAAATCAACCGACGCGATGATTATTGGCATAAATTCTGGCACTGTGCAAAACCATGCCGATTTTAAGAAACACCATAATCTGCCTTTTACCCTGTTGAGCGACCCGGATAATAAAGTCCTGAAAATGTTTGGCGTTAAAGATGTGATGTTTTTAACCGGAAGAGAAACTTTTTTGGTTAATCTGGATGGGAAAGTGGCATTTAAATTTAAAGGAATGCTAAAAGGAGATGAGCATGCCAGCAGTGTTTTGGCTTTTTTGAAAAAGAAGTAATTTTTCTCGATTAATTAGAGTCCGTTTGCGTGGGCGGTTTTTTTAAAGTTTTTAATCGTAAATGGGAGAGCAAATTTGGTACAGCTATTATTGCTTCTTCCCGCTTTTCGTTTTGCTTCGCGCTCACTTCAATCGGGTCTGGGTGGCGCAGCCTGTAATAAGATTATAGGCTGGTGTTTAAGGATGAGTGAAAGTTTAGATTTTGTTCAGCACCATTGTTCAATAAACCCGAGAGTAGCGGGCATCCCGATTTAAGCACTGGTTTATATTATGTTTTGGTGGTGCTTGCTTGTTTCACAGGTTTTTCTATCGGGATAAAGCGGATAACGGGTCTGCTGTTCCCGAAAAGCCGCTAAACGATCGTTTTCAAAAAAATAATTTATTACTATGTGGCAAGTTTTTCTTTATATGGAGCGCAATTTGGTAAAGCTATTATTGTTTCTCCCCGCTTTCCGTTTTGCTTCGCGCTCACTTCAATCGGGGCTAGGTGGCGCAGCCTGTAATAATATTATAGGCTGGATGTTTAAGCACGAGTGAAAGTTTAGAGTTTTCTCAGCAACCATTGTTTAATAAACCTGGTAGCAGCGGTTCCGATTTTTCATCGGAATTAGCGAATAACGGGGCTGCTGTTCCCGAAAAGCCGCTGAACGATCGTTTTCAAAAAAAATAATTATTATATGTGGCAAGTTTTTCTTTATTTGGAGCGCAATTTGGTAAAGCTATTATTGTTTCTCCCCGCTTTCCGTTTTGCTTCGCGCCCACTTCAATCGGGGCTAGGTTGCGCAGCCTGTAATAAGATTATGGGTTGCGTGTTTAAGCACGAGTGAGATATTTTTTTAGTGAATTATCTGTTTATGCAGCAACCATTGTTTAATAAACCTGGTAGCAGCGGTTCCGATTTTTCATCGGAATTAGCGAATAACGGGTCTGCTGTTCCCGAAAAGCCGCTGAACGATCGTTTTCAAAAAAATAATTATTAATATGTGGCAAGTTTTTCTTTATATGGAGCGCAATTTGGTACAGCTATTATTGTTTCTCCCCGCTTTCCGTTTTGCTTCGCGGCCACTTCAATCGGGGCTAGGTGGCGCAGCCTGTAATAAGATTATAGGCTGGGTGTTTAAGCATGAGTGAAAGTTTAGAGTTTGTTCAGCAACCATTGTTCAATAAACCCGGTAGTAGCGGGCATCCCGATTTAAGCACTGGTTTATATTATGTTTTGGTGTGCTTGCTTGTTTCACAGGTTTTTCTATCGGGATAAAGCGGATAACGGGTCTGCTGTTCCCGAAAAGCCGCTGAACGATCGTTTTCAAAAAAATAATTTATTACTATGTGGCAAGTTTTTCTTTATATGGAGCGCAATTTGTTACAGCTATTATTGTTTCTTCCCGCTTCCCGTTTGCTTCGCGCCCACTTCAATCGGGGCTAGGTGGCGCAGCCTGTAGTAAGATTATGGGTTGCGTGTTTAAGCACGAGTGAGATATTTTTTTAGTGAATTATCCGTTTATATAGCAACCTTTGTTTAATAAACCCGGTAGCAGCGGTTCCTATTTTTCATCGGAATTAGCGAATAAGGGGGCTACAGTTACCGAAGTACTACTAAACACTCATTTCCAAAAAATAGAAAGATATTATATTAGCTGGTTGCCATTTTTTTCTTCCTCCTAAACCTTTTCACCTGCCCCATGTGTTCTGTGGGGATATTATCGCCGAGCAGTTTACCCCATGGTTTAAGTCCATCTATCCGGTCAAATATAATTTTCAATACAGCAATAAAAGGAATAGAAAGGAACATGCCAGGTATGCCCCAAAGAGCGGCGCCCATTAACACAATTACAATAGAAATAAGGGCATTGATCTGTACCTTGCTCGAAACAATGCGTGGTACAAGGATATTATTATCAATAAACTGGATCAGCGCATAAGCACCTATAATTAAGAGTTGGGTAGTAAAACCATCCTTGGTTAGGGTGGCCATTAATACTGGTAAAGCAATGGCTATAATACCGCCAATATATGGGAGCAGGTTTAATATAGCGCCGATAACACCAATTAAAATGGCATTTTGTACACCAAGGATTAATAAGGCGGCAGAGTTCATTACGGCAACAATAGAAGTTTCGATCAATAAACCTATAATATAGCTTTGGATGGCCGCTTTCGTTTCGCCCAGAATTTCTGCAACTTTTTGTTTATTTTCTTCTGAAAATACTTCGTAAATGAAGTTTAAGATCAGCGTTTTATATAATAAGATTAAAAAAGTATAAACCGGAATCAGGAAAACGACACTTAAAACCCCCATCAAACCACTTAGCGTCTGGCCGATCAAGGCTTTACTGCCATTAGCGGCATCGTTAACCATCTGCATCTGCTTTTGTGTAGAGATGCCAAAGGTTCCTTGTAACCAGCTTCTGATCTGCTCAAGCAACTGCGATAATTTCTGTTTAATGCTATCCAGGTCATCAAAAAAGTGGGCAACCTGTGAAGACAAAAAATAAAGTACGGCCGCCACCACCAGCAAACCAATGAGCATAGAAAGAATAATGCTGAGTATTTTGGGCATTTTTCTTTCGAAACGGTTGGTAAGCGGATTTAGTAAAATGGCAATTAGGGCTGCGAACGCAAGCGGCACAAGAATATCTCTCAGCACACTCATAATAAATACCGTAATTACTAATCCTAAAAGAATTACAGGCGCTTTGATGTAAAATGGGTAGGTTTTAAGCATTTTTTAGATAAGTTAACCGTTCAACAACCTAAAAGGTACTAAAATTGTTTTAAAGTTCTTAGCCGTCTAAGGAATAGGTAAGCAGGGCATGATCCTTTTTTGAGTTTCAACTCGCAGAAATGGCAAACAATAGCCAGTTATTTTATAAATTTAGCACCACATTATAATCATGATAAAAATTACCCATGAAAAATAGCTTTTTGATAACTGCCTGTTTGTTTTTGTTTAGCCATGTTTTAAGTGCTGCAGAGGTAGATACTGCCTTAACCTATAGCAAATCTATGAACAAAACTATTAAAGCTGTGGTAATTAAGCCCGATAGCTATAAAACCGGAAAAAAATTTCCGGTCGTTTATCTGCTCCATGGCGCAGGGGGAACTATGCAGAATGGGTTAAAAAAGTACCGGGGATTAAAAACCTGGCCGATCAATATCAATTTATAGTGGTATGCCCTGATGGGAATGTAACCAGTTGGTATTTCGATAGTCCGGTAGACCCCGAATGGAAATACGAAACCTATGTAGCTAAAGAATTGGTGAGTTATGTTGACGAACATTATAAAACCATTGCCGAAAAAAAGGGCAGGGGCATTACGGGTTTAAGTATGGGTGGACATGGTGCGCTTTACCTGGCTATTAAACACCAGGATGTATATGGAGCCGTAGGGAGTATGAGTGGTGGTGTAGATATTAAACCTTTCCCGAACGGATGGAATATCTCCAAAAGATTGGGTACAGAGGATGAATTTCCGGAGCGCTGGAAACAGAACAGTGTGATTGATATGATCTACCGCATTAAACCCGGATCGCTGGCAATTGCCATTGAATGTGGTACTGAAGATTTTTTCTATAAAATGAATGTACGTTTGCATGATGAACTCTCTTACAACAATATTCCCCACGATTTTACCACGAGGCCTGGTGTACATAACTGGGATTATTGGGCCAACGCGATTAAGTTTCAGAGTGTATTCTTAAGTAACTATTTTAACGCAAAGCCCTAACATTGTTTATGCAGCAAGTTGTGCGCTTACTTTATTGATGAGGTTGTCGATATCGAATGGTTTGGCGATGAAATCGTTAGGATAACAAATGATGCCTTGCATATCGCTTAAGTTATGGCTGGCCGAAATCATAATTACCGGAATGTGCAGCATTAACTGGTCTGATTTGAGCAGATTACAAAGATCCCGTCCATCCAGGGCACCTAGCATCACATCCAGTAAAATTAAATCGGGTTTAAATTCTCTAATCCGCTGCTTAAAATAACTTGCATCCATTAATCCATTTACCTGATAGCCTTCCAGTCTTAAAATTAATTCTATAACCTCTAGTATTTCCTGATTATCATCAACCACTAATATTTTTTTCATTTTCTCGTTCTCCTTCAAGTTATTGTGATTGTATTAACCTATTGTAAATAAATAACTTCTGATTGATTAACAAGGGCGGGGCTAAAAGGTTTCGATCTATTTTGACGAAAATACAACGGTCAGTTTTAGTCAGACCTGTAATCCAGTCAAAAAAATAATTAGCAGATTCTTAGTTATTCCAATCGCAGTGAAATCAAATGATGTAGCTATAATAATGTCGCTTGCATGAAAATAATACATCATTTTAAGTAAAAAATTAACTTTTAGATTACATACAAAATAAAGACTTACCATATTTTTGAGCGTTCTCGAAATCTTATTTTTAAAGCAGGAAACCGAACATTTAACAAAAATGAAATACTTAGTCAAAGAAATCAGTGACGGAAACTGTGATATCACATTATTGCCAGAAAACCTGAATGATAGAAATCTTTTAGCCGAAACTACAAAAAGCCTTCAGCACGATTATCAGCAAACTATTCAATCGCATTACGAACATGCATTGAAAAATGAAGTTCATGGCAATGCTGCATTTGTTTCCTTAAATAAAGAAGAAAGCAATTATCCGAAAAGAGTAAATGTGAATTACCAGATTATTTTAAGCTAAATTAGTTTAATTTGCTTGAGAAAGGCTTTCTTTACCATTAAAGAAAGCCTTTTTTATTTCTAAACCGGTAATGAGAATTTCGTCTACGGTCCGATTACATTAAAGGCTTTTTTCATTGGGTTAATGCTTGAATATTAGACATTTGTTTGTCATTATGAAATTAATGGCATTTGAAGAAAAACACTTTTCTTATAGCCATATTTTGAATCTTATTTTTTTATTACTTGCTTAGTATATTTGAAATGAAATTGCGTTTTTGGGATGATAACGAGGTAAGCATTAATCGATATTAAAATATTTTAAGCGGAAACCTAAAACCAAGCCTACATTTTATTTTTAGCCTGGATTAAAAAGCAAGAACAGGCTGCTGATTGATAACAGAAAGTTATAAATGCTAATCAAAAGAGCAGCCAATGCAGTAAGAGCATAAAACAACTAAACAAAAAACTCAAACAAATGATATCTTTAAACCACACCAATCTTGAACAATCTTATGCTATTGGGATTGATGTTGGTGGCTCTTCGCTCAAATGCGGTATAGTAAACCAGCAAGGCGAAATTTTGTATTCCACGCTGATTCCGCTAAAAAAAGCAAAAACTCAGGGTGCAATTATCGCACTTATTGTGGAGGCGATCCAAACCTGTGCAGCAAAAGTGAAACATCCTATTTTAGGTGTGGGAGTAGGATTTCCGGGTACGATATACAATAATAGAATTATTGCCGGTGCCGACAATCTACCGGGCTTTAAACAACTGGCCCTTGGCGAAATCCTGCAGGATGTAACCCGTTATAATATTGTTATGGATAACGATACCAATTTGATGGGGCTGGGTGAAATGTGCTATGGTGCTGCTAAAGATTGTAGTGATGTGGTTTTTCTTACTGTTGGTACAGGAATTGGCGGAGCCGTTATGATTGACAATAAACTGTATGGCGGATTCAGAAGCAGGGGGACAGAATTGGGCCATATTATTGTACAGCACAATGGCTTGGCCTGTGTGTGTGGCCTAAAAGGATGTTTGGAAGCTTATGCTTCAGTAACTGCATTATTAAAACACTATAAGTTTATTCATCCGGGCATACCCGAAAAAGATGAAGTTGATGGGCGTTATATTATAGAAAAGTACCTGGCTGGTGAAGAGTATGCTATTAAAGCCATGGAGCAGCATTTCGATTACCTGGCAACAGGTATTACCAGTTTTATCAACATTTTCAGTCCAGAAAAAATTGTGATTGGGGGCGGAATAAGTGAAGCTGGTGCCTTTTATACCAGAGAAATAGAACGCAGAATCAAAACCTTAGCCGTTCCGGTGGCATCAGCCAATGCTTTGGTTGTTCCGGCAAAATTGGGTAACAAAGCAGGTTTACTGGGTTGTGCCGCAAATGTTTTTCGAAAATTTAAAGCATTCGGTTACGTAAGCACCTAAATTATTACATTATCAGGGCTTATTTGCTGTATTCCTTATCTTGCACTGTCCAAACCAGGTCCTTGGTTTGATACCCGAGATCATTTGCTTTTCTTAAGTAATCTGCCTTTACTGCGTCTGGAATGTACTTTGTCCGGGAAAGTATCCAAAGATATTCCAGGTTATTTCCGGCTATCAGGGCGTACTGGTAATCATTGTCGATCTCAATTACATTGTACCCGGCATAGAAAGGACCGAAAAATGAGACTTTTAACCTCGCTTCGTCATTGCCCTTCACAAATTTGGCCTTTCCAATGCTTTGCTTCCATTTGTTTTTTACCGTGTCATAACCCTTATTGTCGACCTTAATAGACCCTTCATCATTTTTTGAATAGGTAGCGGTTACGTTCTTCAGGTTTTTTTCGAACTTGAAATCCATTCTGGCAATTTCGTACCAGGTGCCCAGGTATTTATCCTTTTTAAATGGCTTAACTGCTGATGCTCCCTTAGGAATTGAAACCTTACAGCTTGCATAGACTGCCGCTATGATCGCTAATGTCGCTAACAAAAGCGTATTCCTGTATTTTGTTGCCATTATTGTAATTTTAAATAATTGCAACAATGATGAGGCACAAATGTTTGAGCGCTTAAGGTAAGATTGAATTTATTCCGGTTTCGCTAAGCTTTTTGAACGTCGGCATTTTGACTGCACGCCATACAAACGGGCATATACGGACCGGACATGTTTTTATGGGGAGGTGCTGCTTTTTTACATCCTTTATAAATTGAATATTTTAGAATTATAATGTCCAGCCTACTAGTTGCTTAATAGATCTCTTTGTATGGATAGATGAAAATTTATTTTAATTCACCGACATTTGCGCTTACTTAACCAATAGCGTAAAATAGCCTATGAAATATTTATTCTTGTTTACAGCTTTAATATTCTTGCATTACAATAGCTTCAGCCAAAAGAAAAAGGCTAGAGCCGAACCGCCGCCGCCGCCAAAGGAAAGCTTAATAGAATTTTCGGAAAAACCATTCACCCTGCAGCCATATTCATTCCCTATTTTGTTTAAATGGGAAATAAATGCAGATACCACACTTAAAACGGGTACCGTTTTTAAAAAAGTAATAAAGCTTACCTATGAAAAAACAGAGGTAAACGGTTATTACAGCCAACAGGATGTTACCTTTAGAAGGTCGAAAACGGGCCTGGAAAATTCAGAACAGAAAATTCCAAAATTGATTACAAAGGTTGATTATTATGATGTAGAAATTGTAAATGGTATCGTCATATTTAAAGAGAGGGATCGCAAAGTAATGTATTTGAAAATTATATATGATAAAAACAATCGTGTAAGTCGCTTAAAAGACGTAGATGATGGAACTGTTTATAACCGCGTCAAATCAGAGGAACATCCAGTCGTTGCTCCAAAGCCTGGTAGTTAGGAACATAAGTAATGAGAAGATCATATTGATTTCATAGGCATTCAATTTCATTGTTGATCAGTAACAACTGATATTGATTGGCCGGGACGGTAATTAAAATCCACAAAGACAAAATTTAAATGCGTTCATTTAATTCTTTGTCCGGTAATCATTTGGTGTGACGCCTGCTTTTTGTTTAAATAAGCGGGTAAAATGTTGCGGGTATTTAAAACCCAGTTCGTAGGCGATTTCACTTGCAGATTTATTTCTGTCGAACAACCGCTCTTTCGCAACATCTATCACTTTTGATTGAATGTATTCCAAGGCAGATATGCCGGTTTCTTTTTTCACCAGATCACCAAAATAGTTGGGAGATAGATGCAGGACTTCGGCGCAATAAGCTACCGAAGGAAGGCCTTCGTTCTGCGGTTTGTCAGATAAAAAGTAGTTTTTCAATAAGTATTCAAACCTTTCCAGGATTCCTTTATTTGCAATATTGCGCGTAATAAACTGTCTGTCGTAAAAACGTACGCAGTAATTGAGGAGCAACTCGATGTTGGACGCGATCAGCCCTTTAGTGTGCTTGTCTATATTTTGATCGAGTTCATACTCGATTTTTGAAAAGCAATCAATCACAATACTCTTTTCTTTATCTGACAGATGAAGCGCTTCGTTTACATCATACGAAAAGAAAGAATAATCCTGAATGCGTTTGCCTAACGGGGTGCCCTTTATCAGATCGGGATGAAACAGCAATGCCCAACCTTTCGTGGCAAATACTTCTACGCCAGGTTGTACACCTATAACCTGTCCGGGTGCTATAAATATCAGGCTCCCTTCCTGGTAGTCATAGTCCCGTTTTCCATAGCGCAATTGACCATAGTCCGTTTCTTTCAAACCCACAGCATACAAACCATAGTTGAATGTTTTTGCTGGCATCGGTTGCGCTTTCGAGAGGTCGATCACCGTAATCAACGGATGTTTGGTAGTTACACCCCTCATGGTATTGTATTGTGCGATAGTGCTAATTTTTACAATATCTTCCATACCTAATTCTTTTATCGCTACAAAATTACAAGTTTCGGGTAGCTCTTTTGATACTGGTTTGCCCAATCGGTATTATTGGTACAAAAACCTGTAATCTGTGTACAAAGCAGCTTCTCATTCCTTCATAATTTTGCACTAGAAAACATACAAAATGAAAACACGACAATTAGGAGCCTCAGGGTTAGCCGTGTCCGAACTTGGTTTCGGCTGCATGGGATTAAGCGTTGGTTATGGACCGGCGATCAATGAAAACGATGCCATTGTACTTCTACAAAAAGCTTATGAATCGGGTGTTACCTTCTTTGATACTGCAGAGGTATATGGCCAAGGCACTAATGAAGAGTTGGTAGGAAAAGCACTGCGCCATGTTCGTGATAAAGTAATCATCGCGACCAAGTTTGGCTTTAAAAACGGCAAGGTTACAGATGGGGTGAATAGTCGCCCGGAACGTATCAGGCAGGTGGCAGAAAATTCACTCCGAAATCTGCAAACCGATTATATCGACTTGTTTTATCAACACCGCGTAGATCCGGATGTGCCTGTTGAAGACGTTGCCGGAACCGTAAAAGATTTGATCGCCGAAGGAAAAGTAAAACACTTTGGCATGAGTGAAGCCAGCGTGCCAAGTATACGCAACGCGCATGCCGTACAACCTTTGGCAGCCTTGCAAAGTGAATACTCCATGTTTTGGCGCGAACCCGAAAAAGAAATCATTCCATTGCTTGAAGAATTGGGCATTGGCTTTGTTCCGTTTAGCCCGTTAGGCAAAGGGTTTTTAACGGGTAAGATAAATGCAGACACTGAATTCGACAAGACCGATGCCAGGAACCTATTTCCCCGTTATTCTAAAGAAAACCGCGGAGCGAATCAAACCATTGTTGACCTTCTAACTAAGATTGCGGTCGAACATAACGCTACGCCGGCGCAGATAGCATTGGCATGGCTACTGGCGCAGAAGCCGTGGATTGCTCCAATTCCGGGGACGACAAAAGTGACCCGCTTAGAAGAAAATATAGGTGGTGCAAACCTATTTTTAAACGATGATGATTTAGCCAATATCCATAAAGCTTTGGACAACATCAGCCTTCAGGGAGAACGCTATCCCCCAAGCATGGCAGACCTGCAGGCCAGGTAGCAAGAAGTACTGCTAAATAAGTGGGATTATAGAAAGATTACCCATAAAGTAACGAACGGTAATTTCATCGAAAAAACCTTTTGAAATTAAATTCTGGCCGCAATACTCTTCTGGATTAATATTTTTTCAAAAAGATCAATATGATAAGAGCCCTCAGAAAGTTAGAACTTAGCAAGTTCAAAGTAACCGGTTAAACCTTCAGGAAGTATTAATGATAGTATTGAGCTGTCCAAAACAATAATGTCGTGCAAAATTACACAAACGTCTCAACTCCAAATTTTTTTTGCTTGGCAACTTTACAAGCATAAGCAATTGAAATTCAAAGAAAAGGGTTGCTCTTTTATGGAGCAACCCTTTTTAGATATGGGATAAATAAATCCCATCCGTACTCGGGGCGGGAATCGAACCCGCACGCCTTTGAAAGCACAGGATTTTAAGTCCTGCGTGTCTACCAGTTCCACCACCCGAGCATTAGCCTGTTCCGAAATCCTTCGGTATGTTAACTTTAAAATAAATGCCTTCGGTTAGGAAGGCATTTGGAGCGAAAGACGAGATTCGAACTCGCGACCCCGACCTTGGCAAGGTCGTGCTCTACCAACTGAGCTACTTTCGCAAATTAAATACAGCTGTTGTATTCCTTTGGGGTTGCAAATATAGAAATATAAATATCACTATCAAAAATAATTTTATTTTTTTTGCTTTAAAGATAGGTTAAGGAGCTTTTTGCACTGAAATAATGAGGAATAACTATTTTGTTTTCTATGATTTTTATCTTAAAATTTAAAGATTATCAGGTAGTTAAAAAGCAGTTTGGTAATTAGGGTTAATAGGACTAATCATACTTAAAAAATGAAATTATTTTTTCTGCGGAGAGAAAAATTAAAAAATGCCAGCTAATCAGTGCATTTGCAGCAATTGATTGTTTTTTTTGATTAATATTGGTGTATTTGAATGCAAAGTGTTTTAAGGGAGCAAGACGGGCAAAGGGAACTATAGAAGTAGAATGATATATATGGTAATGGTTGCCAGGTACAACTATGGTTTTCCCTTTGATATAATATATCAGGCTTCAGAATAGTTTAAATATGAAAGATGAGATAATAAGTTAACCGAATGAATAAACTGATAAATGCAATCATCATTATGGCGTTATGCGGTCTGTTGGCCTGCCATTCAAAAACAGCTGAGAAACAGAAGCTGGATAAGCCAGGTCCTGCTTCAGGAAAAGCTGTTGCCAAACAAAAACAAAATAATAAGCTTGAGCATGTTGATCTAATGACTTTTGTGCAATATCTTGATGACGGTGATTATTTTCAACTGTTGGCAAAAAAGGATGGTAGTACATCTAGTTTTATCAATGAAACCGACTCCACCAGAAACCTAAATCGGGGAGACCACATACAAGTTACCTGGAAGAATAGTACGGTTACCATACCTGGAGATAATGATGCTGAAATGCCGGCACAGTTAATAATTTCCATCAAAAAAACAGGTGACGGTCCGGTAACTGCATTCAGAAATACATACGGCAAAAAATTAAGATATACGTGGTCTACTGATGAGGAATTCACTTCGTCTTATCTGGACAAAGTATATTTATTGACTGAGTATTATCTCACTCAAACAAAGAATCCATTATTGCAGGCTACCATAAAAAATCGGGAGGAGTTAACTTATTCCATTGAGTCAAGGGAAAGGAATGGTCGCAATTATAAAGTAATTGGCATTGCGCCGGCAGGACCAAATGGCAGTAATGTTGTTCAATGGCTTTACGTTGGAGAAGAGGATGGGCGGATTTATGAGTATGATCTTTCTGGGGATAAACTGGTAACATTTGATTGATACCGTATTTTTTAGACCAGACGTTTTTTTATAAAGCTTATAATTGACTAACTCCAAAAACTGGTTAACATTAACAATGAACAAAATTATTTTAAAATACTGGATGATAGATTTACTAATAGGTTTCGTTTTATATGTTGCCTACAGAATTACCATTATGAATATAAGTGCTGCTGGTGAAGGCCTGTTGGCAAATATCCTGTATATTTTAGACATCATTTTAAATATAGGGCTTTCATTACTTTACCTTGCCGCAGTTGTGATTTGCTCTTTTGCAGTTTTTTTGAACTTCATCAGTAAGATAAGGAATAGTTCTCTTCTTTCGTGGCTTAGCTTTTCCGGACTGCCTATCTTACTGCTCGCGGCGCTTATTATTAGTTTATGGGTAGACGCTTATGACTTTAGCGGAAAAGTCATGACAAAAATTTTGATCTTTTCTATACTTTATCCATGTATCACTACGGTGTTATATCGTCAGTTCAGAAAAAATATACGGAACTAGATAGCGCCATTAACACGAGCGTAGTAGCTGGGTATTGAAAATAGGTTTATGGTAACTATGCCTGAAAATTTGTGTGTAAAGTGTTTTTTTCGGAATAAACATGTTTTTTTAAGACTATTGAAATACTAATCTCTACTTACAAAATAAATACGGTATTTATCGAATCAGCATAACGATCGCCTTTCAATTGCCTATAATTCACAAATATTTCATGATATCACGGAATATTATGCTATTCTAACCCAGCGTTAAAGTCTATTCCAAAATTAAAATCAAGAAGTGCTGTTGGATGGATTTTTAAACCTATAGCCAATCTCATTATAGTAATAAAACTTGGGCTGGTTTCTCCATTTTCATATTTAATAATATCTCCTGTATTAACTCCACTTCTCTTGTAAAATTCACGATAAGAAAGTTCCTGTTTCTCTTTTAAAGATTTTAAATGCTGACCGAATCTTTTCAGAATTATTTTTTCTTTCTCACTAATCATTTCATTGCTAATAAAAATATAATTAGCAATGTCTTTTATATTTTATTTAAAAACGTCATGTAATTACTTGACATTTGTATTTTTTTTATTTACATTTACGTAACGAAAAAAATAAAAACTAATAAAAGGTAAAATTAAGAGTCTTGCAACCTCAAATCTCACGCCGTTGGAGCAGGACAGCAGATTTTATCCCATTTCTTATAGCGGAATTGCTATCTTTAGCTTTCCAAAATAAGAGTGGGCTTCTGCTGTAATTCCATTTCAACGTAAGGCGTGAGAAACATTATGAGGTTATGGTTTGAGAAGCCCACTTTTTTCTCTCCATCAAGACTCATAACATACGGTCATGAGCAAGCAAAAAATAGGTTGGATTAACTGGTTGGTACTTACTGAGGTGAGTATGCCCCAATATATTATTTTAATTGTTCGCCATTTTCAAGTATTTCTTTACCAGTCTCTGTTAAGTTGTCCTTTTGATCGGCTTTATGCCTTAAAACCCAAAAATCCAGAATAACTCTTTTGATAAGGCAGGCTAACCTTAAAGGTTAATAATGATTTAGGTTTTTAATGATGAAGGCCTGCCTTATTCCTCTTTGAAGAGATTATTTGATATTCTAATAAAACTTAAGTTTTTGCAGAATTCTTTATAAAAAATAAGTGGCTTATGCTGCAATGGGATTGTTATGTCTAAATTTTTCGCCTTTTACATGCTCTTTTCTTTCATAACAAACTTTCAATGACCTAAAGTTTTACGATTCAATTTAACTAATTACGCAAATCAAATTATGAAATTCAACAATTCTTACTTGCCGCTTTTTTTCTTTTGCTGTGCATTGTTGTATGCGCCATTGGTTATGCTAACGAATGGCAAGCGTGAGCATTGTAAAGAAAAAGCATATACTAAGGCAGGAATTGGAAAACATCACAATGCAGTTAAGCAAACCGTGAAAGAAACCGATACCTGTAGTAGTGACAGCACTCTGTTTTCGGATTACTTTATGATCAACACTTTACCTTATTAACCTGTATGGCCATGCGATCTGATTAACTTTCAGAACGGTAAATATTTTTCCGCTACAAAAGCTCCTGCCGCAAAAAGGGGCGAGCAGCAGGCTGGACTGTCCCGGAAGATTCTTTCCGGGCGGCTATGCCGGCAGAATAAACGGACCATACAAACTAACCAAACTAAAAATGATAGAAAATATTTGTACAATTTTATTGCTCATTCAGCTATTTGCATGTAGTGGATTTGCACAGCAGGCGCTGCCGAAAATTACGCCTGTAGCCGTTGGAGATCAATTGCCGAAGACTTTTTGGAATTTTAAACATGTATTACTTAAACCGGGTGTACCACGTGAATATGCCCTCTCTAATGATAAGGGGGAGCTCGTAATAATAGATTTTTGGGCCAAAGTAAGCGGTTTCTTCCTGAAACGTTATAGGCTGCAAAGCCTCAAGTCCATATAAAATTGTCGGCCCTGCTTTTAAGAAAATAGGTTCCCTTAATCGTAGACGAGCTGGCAGGTTTTCTTATTTATATTTCAACTTAACCAATACTAACCATCAGCTATTTTTTGGTGTGGCAGGTTTATGCCAAAAAATTAAACAGTTTAAGGTAACCAACGCCGGTTCCGCCTGCTCCGCAAAGCAGGTACGGCAGGCTTTAGTCCGGTTTTGATGCCGGCTAAAGCTTTCAAGGTGCTAACTGCTGCTGATATAAACCAAAATTTATGAAACAAATTATTTTAACGGGCTTACTGCTTGTTTTTTCTCTTTTTTTATTTGCTCAGGAGACTATTAAGGCTTTGCATGTGGGCGATAGGGTGCCTAATACCTTCTGGACAATGCCCCGAAAATTTATGGTAGGGGGCAAGGTGGTGCCGGGAGACCTGTCGAAGTTTAAGGGCAAACTGTTGATTATAGATTTTTGGGCAACCTTTTGTATTCCGTGTATTAAGGGAATGCCGGAACAGGAAAGGCTTGCCAGGTTGTTCGGGGAGAGCTTAATATCGTAAGCGTAACGCCGGAGGGCGAAAAACTGGTTTCGGCTTTTTATTCTTCTGAAAGAAACCCCATAGGCAAGGCATTTAATTCCATTGTTGACGGTAAGGAGTTAAGTGGTTTGTTTCTGCATAACAAAATCCCGCACCTGGTGTGGATTGATAAACAGGGCAGGGTGAGAAATACCACGGAGGGTGATGCACTAACAGCGGAAAACATCAGGGCGGCTTTGTCTGAAACGTTAAGTTTAACGCCGCTCCATTACATTTATCCCAACACGGTTTTAATGATGGATGAGAACCCTAAGGGGATGCAATCCTTTAACCTGTTAATTAAGGGTGAAATACCGGGGATTTCGAATTCCATGGTCCGTTCTAATGGATCAAATACCGGATTGATCATATTTAACCATCCACTAAGGTGGATTTACAGTGTGCTGGCCAGAGCAGAGTTTAGGTGGTTTTCTGATCAGCGGATAAAGCTTGACTTTCCTGATGTAGCGGGCTTCAATAACCCATCGTTAAAAACTGAAGACCTATGGACTGTTGATTTCTGGGCACCGACAGCGAAATCAGGCTCATTAAAAAAACAGACTATGAAGTATCTGAACGAAAATTCCGGCTACTCGGCAGCGGTAAAAGTGATTAATACGCAGGTATATCAATTACGGTACGCTTCGGGGAAAGCTAAACGTGAGCTAAAGACCGGGGGTGGCAAACCGGCTAGTTTGGGCTTTCATAAAGGTTCAAGATTTATCAACCAACCGATAGCCAACCTGGTAAATGATATTCAGGACTGCGCCTTTATAAAAAATCCTGTATTAAACGATACTGGTCTGTTGTTTAATGTAGATATGGAGCTTTCAGACGTAAGGGATCTGGAGGGTCTGAATGCACTGCTGCAACCGTATGGGTTATCGCTGGTGGCTGATCATCAGGAGCTGGAAATGTTGGTAATTAGTAAAACAGATAATCTAAACTAACATGAGATACATTCTATTTATAACTGTGTTACTCCTTTCACTTAGGGCCGTTGGTCAGGATAAGTTGGCGATACAGGTTTTCAATGCTGAAACAAAAACGCCGTTGGAAGGGGTAGTGCTGAAATTTACAACAATTAATAAAATGCTGTTGAGTGATGGCGAGGGTAAAATTTTAGTGCCTGGGTACACTGGAGAATATACAATAGAAATAGGTCATATAGGCTTTGAAAAAGTATTAGTTAAGGTGAGTTTACCTTTAAAAGTCGGTTTAAAAATTTATTTGACACCTGTGGTAAAACTTCTTGATGAAGTACAGGTGCATACAGGTTACCAGACTTTGCCAAAAGAGCGCTCAACGGGATCTTTTACCACGCTGGATAATAAGCTATTGGCTCAACAGGTAGGCTCCAACATTGTTTCGAGGTTGGAGGCCATTTCCTCCGGACTGATCGTAGACAGATCTACCAACGGCGGGGGAAGGCTTATGATAAGGGGACTGAGCTCAATTCAAGGCCCTAAGGCCCCACTGATTATCCTGGATAATTTTCCTTATGAGGGCGATATCAGTAATATAAATCCGAATGATGTAGAAAACATCACGATTTTGAAAGATGCATCGGCTTCAAGTATATGGGGCGCAAGGGCGGGGAACGGGGTTGTGGTCATCACGTCAAAAAATGGAAGGTTCAACTCGAAAGTAAAGATCGATGCGAATATCAATACCAGTTTTTCTCAAAGTCCTGACCTTTCCAGATTAAAGCAAATTACTTCGGCAGATTATATTGACAATGAAATCTTTCTTTTTTCAAAAGGTTTTTATCAATCTCAGATCAATAATTCGCAACAGCCAGCCTTAAGCCCTATAGTAGAATTGTTGTTGAAAAAGAAAACGGAACGGTATCGGGTTTGGCAGCTCAAACAGAAATTGAACGGCTAAAATTGCTGGATGTAAGGGATCAGTATCAACAGTATTTTTATTCAGCAGGATTGAACAACCAGGCTTCTATAAATATATCCGGTGGGCAGGAATTATTCAAATGGTATTCTTCAGTTACCATCGATGACAACAGATCAGTAACTGATGCTGTTTTTAGAAAGTTAAATTCAAAAATGAGCATGAGTTACCGGCCATATAAAAGTATGGAAATTAGCACAGGATTTTATTATACCAATAGCAATGCACGCACTGGAAAGCCAGATTATGGTAGTATCAGTTCTGTTTCAGGAAATCTATACCCCTATGCGGAGTTTGCAGATGCAAACGGCAATGCAATTGCTCTTCCAAAGGATAGGCGTGCGTCATATCTGAATGGATTGGCCGGCGGACTTTTAGACGATTGGAAGTATTATCCGTTGACAGACTATCAGCATGTTAACAACCAGACTAAAATCGGGGATCTGATTCTTGATGCATCTTTGCAGCAAAAGCTGCCCTATGGCTTTTCTTTAACTTTAAAATACCAATATGAAAACCAGGAGCGGAAAAATACGGTTCTTAGCGATGGACAAAGTTATTTTGCACGGAACCTGGTTAACGATTTTGCCCAGTATGCAAACAATATCGTAACCTATAAAATACCAAAGGGGGAATACTGGATAATTCATTTAATTCTTTGCAGGTACATAATGTAAGAGGGCAGCTTAATTATAGCTTAAATACAACAGCGCATGTTATAGCAGGATTTGTCGGGGCCGAAACAAGGCAATCGTCGGTCAATGGGCTATCTTCCAGGTTGTATGGTTTTAGAGATGATATTATTTCTGCCGCCGTAGTTGATTATACAAGCGCATATCCTTCGCTTACCACTGGAAATAATTCGGTTATACCAGACAGGAACGGGATAGTGGCTACTAATACAAGATTTGTTTCGGTTTTTTCAAGTCTTTCTTACTCCTATAAATCCAGGTATACCTTTACGCTGAGTGGCAGAAGGGATGCTTCAAACCTTTTTGGCGTCAATACAAATGATAAATGGAATTTACTTTGGTCTGCAGGGATATTATGGGATGTATCGAATGAGGTTTTTTTAATAAAGACCTGTTTAGTTCGCTAAAGATCAGGGCAACTTATGGACTTACCGGTAATATTGATCCTACTATGGCTTCGGTTTCTACTATCGTCTACGTGGGAAATTCTACCAATACAGGACTGCCATTTGCCAGATTCAGTACCTATTCAAATCCCTCTTTAAAGTGGGAAACTTCCGCAATGACAAATCTGGGCGTCGATTTCTCGATATTGAAAGACCGCTTGTCGGGTTCTCTGGAGTATTTCCATAAAAAAGGAAAAGATTTATTTGGTATTGCAAGTTTAGATTATTCTGGTGGTGTAGGACAATCAATTGTTAAAAACGTGGCGGAGATGAGCGGAAACGGTTGGGAGATCCAGCTTAATTCGATAAATACCCCGGGCAGGTTAATCTGGAAAAGCAGTTTTAATATAAGCGGTTATAAGGATAAGATCGATAAATATTTATTGTCAAATTACCAGGGGAGCAATTTTTTGGGCCTTGCAGGTGGACCTTCAGTTTCGGGCATAATTGGAAGTCCGGTTTACTCGATATATGGTTACAGGTGGGGCGGCTTAGATCCTGCTAACGGCGATCCCATCGGTTACCTTAATGGCAATACCAGTAAGGATTATAATCTGATTACAGGGCAGGGTACACAGCTTTCTGACCTGGTTTATTATGGTTCTGCTGTGCCCAGGATATTTGGTGGTCTGGGGAACGCTTTTAAATATGGTAACCTCGAACTTAATATTCAGTTTAGTTTTAAGCTTGATTATTTTTTTAGAAGAAATTCAATTCAGTACGCTAACCTGAATACTACGGGGCAGGGCCATGCAGATTATGGATCGCGCTGGAAACAACCAGGAGATGAACTCAACACGGACGTACCTTCCCAAATATACCCCACAGTTAGTGCCAGAGATAATTTTTACAGGGGGTCAGAGGTACTGATCTCAAAAGGCGACCATATCCGGTTACAGTATATCAATATGGGGTACAGCCCAAATATCAGGTCAAAGGTATTCAGAAGTTTAACTGTTTATGCTACAGTTTCAAATTTAGGCTTGATTTGGGCAGCCAATAAACAGGGCCTGGATCCTGATTACGAAATTGGTTTAAATGGTCTAATTCCTCCTAAAACAGTTTCAATTGGCGTAAGGACAAGCCTTTAATTTTAAAATAAATTATATGAAAATATTATATCTAGTAGCTATTGTGCTGGCCATGTCAATACTTAGCTGTAAAAAGTTTTTGGATGAAAAATCTGATATGAAGCTGGCGGTGCCTGAGCGACTGGACGATCTGCAGGCTTTACTGAACAACGAAAATTTGAACAATGCTGTAGATCCGGGTGCGGCTGAGGTTAGTGCTGATGACTATTTTGTTACTGATGCAGACCTGAACAGTTTATCATCTGAGCAAAATAGGAGGCTTTATACTTGGGAGAAGGATAATTTATTTACAAGTGTAAATTTTCCCAATGACTGGGAATACCTGTACACGTTAATTTATACCGCCAATACGGTTCTGGAGAATCTTGAGAAAATTGAGCGGATTTCTTCAAACGCTGCCCAATACGACAATATAAAAGGGCAGGCATATTTTAATCGTGCGCGTGCTTACTACAATATCTTGCAACTGTGGTCTGTTGGGTATGATAGTAATACTGCGGATAACGATTTAGGGCCTGTGATAAGGGAATCGACCGATTTTAACAAAGCTTCGGTCAGGTCATCTGTGGCCAAAGGCTACAGTTATGTTCTTTATGATCTTCTTGAAGCTAATCGCTTGCTGCCAAAATTATCAGTACATGCGCTCCGTCCAGGTAGGCAGGCTTCGTTTGGCTTTCTTGCCCGTGTTTACCTCAGTATGAGAGATTACAGAAAAGCAGCTTTATATGCAGATTCATGTATTAAGGTTAAAGCTGTTTTATTGGATTATAACCTGATTAGTAATACGCCTGCATTTCCTTTTACCAGGTTCAATGCCGAGGTTATTTATGAATCTGCTGCTGCTATTCCGCAGATTCTGAATAATTCAAGAGCAAAGATTGTTGCAGATTTGATTACCCAATATGCAGATAACGATTTGAGGAAAGTTCTTTATTTTAAAAATAACAATAACGGAACCTTCGGCTGGAGAGGGAGTTACAGGGCAGGACAGGGTGTATTTCCCGGTGTTACAATTGATGAGCAATACCTCATCCGGGCTGAATGTAATGCCCGTTTAGGAAATCTCCAAAATGCGGTAGATGATCTGAATACCCTATTGATAAAACGTTTCAAAAGTGGTACTTACATTCCTTATACGGTAAATTCATTGGATATTTTAGGTGTGATTTTAAAAGAGCGTAGGAAGGAGCTTGTTATGAGGGGCTTGAGGTGGTCTGATTTAAAGCGGTTTAATCTTGAGGGAGCAAATATTACGTTGAGAAGAACTGCAAATGGAATTAACTATGAACTAAATCCAAATGATAAAAGATATGCCCTGGAAATTCCTCAGGATATTATCTCAATAAGTGGTATTCAGCAAAATCCGAGATAAAATTAGTGGGGAAAATTTCCCCACTAATTTTAAGACTATTGTTCTGGTGTGCGCTCTGCTGATAATGCAAGTATATCGCTATTGGTTTTTCCCACAAAAAAATCTTGAAGATCTGTTTGGGAGGTAACTGTTTCCGGAACTTCAATAACACAAGGTAATGGCTCATTATCTTCTGTGCACTGGGCTGAAGGTGTTGAGGTATGGATATACTTGGTGTAATCCCTTAAATTATTGCTTGCATTAGGTTGGTAGGCCCAGAAAGTAGTTGCTTTAGTTGTAAAAGCACTTTGTGTAGCGATTAAGGCCGAACCCCAAAACGAGGGCTGCAAAGCCTAAATTGATTTTTTTAACATGTTTTTTTTAGTTTGATATTCTGCTTATCAAATAGGGCTTAAGCAGCTAGCCCGGCTGTTTGTTTTTTCTTGGCCATCAATACAGCTTGTGGTTCTTATTTTTGGCCTGGCCAGATCCATTGTTTAACCTTAATCTTTGTCGCGTACCTCCAGCTTTAGTTTAATAAATAGTGAGAGAATTGCAGCGCTAAGAAAAAAAATATTGAAAATGAGGTGAGCTTTCCAGCCCATTGCTTTAATTACTCCACCACAACTGCATGGTGTTTTGGGGAAATACCCTGAAATAATGAGCACAATATATCCCGTAAAAGCGAGCATGAGTAAGAGCGATAAGACTAAGCCCAACTGATTGGTTTTTTTGATCAATAACAGTATTGCAGATAGTATTTCAATCAATGGTATTGCGTTTAATAGTACAGCTGTAAAATCTGGACTGAAAACCTGTAGATTCATTTCCTGTTTGTAAGACTGGAAGTCGGCCAACTTGCTTCCTGCTGTATATACCCAGAGCAAAATAAATGCTGCTGAAATAACCTGTGGTACCTTTGTTTTCATATCCAACTTTCTTTGCTATTCCGAAATTGGATTATTGCCTTCTAAATCGCCTCACATCCAGATGGGAAAAAACGGTAACTTTTAGAAAAAATATGACAGCTAAGTGGGTTATAATGGTATTATTTAGTAAGGAGCAACTTGAATTATTGTATATGTTTTTTGTTTTTATTCCTCATCGCACTCAGCGTACTGCTATGAATTCCCAGGTATGATGCAACATCTTTTACTGCAATTTGGCTAAAAACTGTTGGGAAAGATTCAATTAGTTTATCAAGTCGCTGGTCTGCATCGTGGATTTTTAGCGCCGTAGATATGATGATTATTTTTGCAAGTATTTCTGCGTTTATTTCGGTAATTAAAGTGGCGGATTCGCGGAATAGTTTATGTATGTTATCGGTGTGTTTATTGGGGATGCTAAGCAGTTCGGTATCTTCTGGAAATTGCATGAAAAGCTGACCTTGCACATACTTAGAGATAGATTTAAGATCAGGTAACATATCCTGGGCCTGGAAGAAAAGGATAGTAATTTGTTGCTCGTTTTCAATATCATAAATAAATAATCTTCCACTGCCTTTGGCCAGGTAACAAAAACTGCCTGGCTCCATGCTGTCAAGTGAAATTTTTTCCATTTTACTAAAATTAGTTTGGTACACCGCATAATTAAGATATGCGCTGAGGCCTACCGAAAGTTTTTGATAGGACGATAATTTGGAGAGGTATTGTTCTTTTTCCATAACCTGTTTTTAAGGGTAAAGAAATGCATATTTTCAAGTTTGTCAAGTTGCTGATCGAGCAACCTCCGGCAACCCCTTTATTTTTTTGTTTTAAAGGAATAAAAAGGCTCAGATCTGTTATATTTGAGCCATGAAATAAAAATTAATTACATATTGATATTGTAGCGACAGCTATTTTACTGTTTTAGAAAACCGCAAAACTTCAAAAGACACAGGAAAAAATAGATGGTTGCCTACGCTATGCGTGGGTGCCTGTTTATCTTGTGTCTGGGCATTTTGCGGTGCCTCTAAAGCGGATATCGGGTTAACCCACGCTTTTTATGGATAGCTTTTCCCAATCAAATCACTTTCTCCTTAATCTGCCAATTGCGGAACTTCCACTTTCTGAGAATTTTAAGCTTAGAAGTAAACTAATGGGTTTTTTTACAATTCTGGATATTATTGGAGCCAACCAAAAAGAATTACCTGAACTGGATGACTATTCAGAGCATTGGTATTTTGAATTTGTTGATTTTTTACGCAGGAAGGATTTGTTAAATCTTCTTGGTTAATATTTGTCTTCTGCAATGCCCAACATGGTGCTGATTTTTTTGATCACTTTTTGAACATCGTTTCCAACATTTCCGTAGTATGCATTTTTAAAGCTTTTTTCTGAGATGATATCTTTTTCTGCAGTACTATAGTGTTTCGTAACATATTGATGCAATGCTTTGGGGCTATGGGTGGTGATGATTCCCGCCTCAACTTGAAGGCGGATAAATATAGCAAGCTGCTTTACAGTGAAGGTTACTTTAAAATTGCTGTCTAAAATACCACCATCACTCAGGTCTTCAGCTAGGGTATCTATTGATTTGAGGTAGCTGATTTCACTTTTAATATATCTTAGTAATGATTCGTCAATATTGGGCAGATTTCTATTATATGGTATACTTATGGTTTTAAAAACCTGCCCAATGAGTTTTTTAAAGAAATGAATTAATCTATATTGATCGCTAATGCTTTCGCATTTTTGAAGTTCACGATTAAAATGGCTGCAGCAGGAATGATAAAAAGATGGGTGATTAAAGTTTAAGGAGACGAGCAGTAGGATAATCTCAGGAATATCCAAAGGTGGTGCAAATTTATTCAATGCTATTTTAAGCGACTCAAAAAAATCACGTAGATATGTAACCTGTTCGAAAGTGAAACGCCCCGGACCGCTATTAAGGTTTTCGAAGATAAGCTTAAAAACGGCGATGGTTTCATTATCGGCATCCCGTTCTTCAAGGTTTTTCAGGACCTGGCTGGAATTTTCTGCAATATTTAATAACAGTTGTTTCTGGGTGGATAAGGAAACAGGGCAACCATAGTCAAAATAATAGGGTAAATATTGCTGAAGATCTAAAACCATTTGGTTGAGTAGATTTACTATGCTACTAATTTCTTCATTTTTGTTTTTTTGACAAGCGTTAAGGTTATCCTCACCTATCATGGCTGCTAACTCATCCATTAATTGTATCAACCCTCTTTGATGTTGTCTTATATAGGCTTTTGATCTATCAGGCGCCATTTGCGTAACATTATGCTGAATGGAACTGATTATTCGTTTACTTTCCTTTTAAAATTTCATTTTGCAGTTCCTTACCGGACCATTGATATGCAGCGCCAACTTTAATGGCATCTAATATCGTTTCCCTGAAGCTGATAAGTTCGTACATCATTTATCTGGTAGCCGCTTTGCTTAATTCTAAGCTTTTATTTTCCTTTTTTGGTATTAACGTGGTAAAACGGACCGCTAACGTGGTGAAACTTAATTTTAGCAATTTTTTTTGCTGGTATTAGGATGTCATTTGATTTAAGAAGGCAGGATGGACTATTCAAGGATATTTAATGGTGAGCAATGGGATGCTTTTATGCATCATACAGAAAATTATATAGCAGGGGTTAATTATGCGAAGCTTTATTTAGATCAGTCTGGATGTCGATGATTATTAACATGAAGACAAATATTATTTATATAGGAAAATGTTGTTCTTGGCCGTAAGGTTGATGAAAGGAGTAAGGCAAAGTGAATTTGTGCTAAAATGCCAGTGCTTTTCAACAGAGCATTTAGTTAAATAAAGAATGGAATAGTAGAAAATAGGTGTTACTAACTAATTTTTTGAGTACATTTTACCTTATGTTATTCTAACTATAGTAGGTAGTTTTCGATTGCGCCAGAGATCTGGTTGATCTCGGCCACACCGAGGGAAAGGTGACTGTTTCCGGTCAATGCATGTGCGCGTTCTCCAGGATCAATCTCTTCTGCTTTGAGTAAGATCCAGTCAGATTCCTGTTTTTTTATTGCTCCTAAAATACCTCCTGAATAAACAATCTTAAAATAATCAGCTTTTGGGATAATGGTTAAGGTGATTACCTGATCATTATGGTCTATTTCAATGTTAAATGCTGTCATGATTTCAAAACCAATGCAGCCCGCTTATTGTTTTACTAAAATAGAGCCGTTATCAGATTAACTCCCATGCAACAGGAGTGAATGAATAGTTGAAATAGAGTCTTTTAATTCTGCTTATACTTTCTTAACTATTTAACCGGTTAATTGTTTAAATTGAACTAGCGCTCAACAATTAACCGGTTTAAATAATTTATATACAATTAACCTACTCTTCCGGGGTATTGCTTCAATGCTACTTCCAAACAGTCCATAGCTGCATTTAAATCATCGGTATTTAATACGTATGCCATACGAACCTCGTTTTTACCAGAACCTGGGGTAGAGTAGAAACCAGTTGCAGGGGCCATCATTACTGTTTGGTTATTATGGCTAAAATCCTCTAAAATCCATTGACAGAATTTATCAGCATCATCAATAGGGAATTTTGCTACTACGTAAAACGCTCCGCCCGGATTAGGACAGAAAACGCCTTCGATATTATTTAACCGACCAACCAAAGTATTACGGCGTAAAGTATACTCGGTATTTACTTTTTCAAAATAACTATCCGGCGTATCAACAGCTGCTGCACCGGCAATTTGTTCAACCATGCCCGGGCTTAATCTTGCCTGCGCAAATTTTAATCCTGAAGAAATAACCTCTTTATTTTTAGTAATTAAACAGCCTAAACGAGCACCACAAGCGCTGTAACGTTTAGAAACCGTATCCATAATAACCACATTTTCATCTAAACCGTCTAAATGCATGGGGGAGATAAATTCCCGTCCATCATAACAGAATTCGCGATAAGCTTCATCAGAGAATAAAAACAGATCGTATTTAACACAAAGTGTTTTTAAAGCTTCTAATTCTGCTCTTGAATATAAATAACCAGTAGGATTATTAGGATTGCAGATAATAATCGCTTTGGTTTTTTCAGTAATCAATTTTTCGAATTCAGCAATCGGTGGTAATGCAAAACCATTTTCAATGTAAGAAAGGATTGGTTTTACGACTACATTGCTCATACAGGCAAAGCCATTGTAATTGGCATAAAAAGGTTCTGGAATGATAATTTCATCACCCTCGTTTACGCAGGTTTGCATGGCAATGGTGATGGCTTCAGAGCCACCAACAGTTACCAGTATATTTTCTGGCGTAATATTGTAGCCGAGTTTATTATAGTATTCTGTCAGTTTTAAACGATATGCAAGTGTACCTTCAGATGGCGTATAAGCCCAAACATTAAAATCAATGTTTTTAATGGCGTTTAACATTCCTTCTGGTGTTTCTATGTCTGGCTGACCAATATTTAAATGGAAAACTTTTTTACCATCTTTTTTAGCTTGATCTGCAAATGGGGTTAACTTTCTGATTGGCGATGCAGGCATCTGCACACCTTTTTGTGAAATTTTTGGCATGGCACAAAAATAAAAAAGTCCCGATGAAAATCGGGACTTTTTAAATATTATCGTTTAAAAATTATTTTGAAGATGCGGCAACCGTTTCACCTTTGATATAAAGCACTTTAATTGGTGTTTTAGCATTTGAAGTAATGGTTACGGCTTTCGAAAAAGTAGAAGGACCAGCAGCAGCGTTAAATGTTACCGAAATTACACCTGTTTCACCCTTTTTTAATGGAGTAGAAGTGTATTTAGGGACTGTACATCCGCAACTAGCTTCAGCTTTGGTAATAATTAAAGGCGCTTCGCCAATGTTCGTGTATTTGAAATCGTAAGTTACTGGTTTGTTTAAAACAATTTTACCGAAATCGTGAGTTTCCGATTCGAATTTAAACTCTGCAGGCTTGGTTTGTGCATTTACTGCAACACCTAAACCTAAAACAAAAGCGAATAATACTAAGATCTTTTTCATGTTATGTGGCTGTAATTTATTTTTTAAAATTCTATAACAAATTTAATGTTTTCCTACTAAAACAAAAACTATTCCAAATATATTTTACAAATCGATATATAATTTTACAATAGAGGATAAAGGCAAACTTTTAATTTTGTATATATTTGCCGCAACCAATCTTTGATTACTATGCCGAATGAAAAATTGATGACCAACGCTATTGATGCTTCTGAACTCAGTTTTAACGATTTTAAATCTATCGTTATAAATGACTATAAAATAGCCTTTGAAAGTAGGCAGGCCAGCATTTTAGGCCGCAGAGAAGTATTAACAGGGAAGGCTAAATTTGGTATTTTTGGCGATGGTAAAGAGGTGCCGCAGTTGGCTATGGCAAAGGCTTTTAAAAACGGAGATTGGCGCTCAGGTTATTACCGCGATCAAACTTTCGCCTTTGCAACAGGTATTTCTACCATTAAAGAATTTTTTGCACAGCTTTACGCCAATCCAACCGAGGGCGCTGATCCATTTTCAGGCGGTAGACAAATGAACTGTCATTTTGCAACAAAATCTGTTAATGAAGATGGTAGCTGGAACGATTTAACACAGATTAAAAACTGCTCATCAGATATTTCACCAACCGGTGGCCAGATGGCCCGCTTGGTTGGTTTAGCTTATGCTTCTAAATTATTTAGACAAAATAAAGAACTCGATTACTTAAAACACTTTTCTGTAGACGGAAATGAGGTTGCTTTTGGTACTATCGGTAATGCATCAACTTCGGAGGGTGTATTTTTTGAAGCCATTAATGCTGCAGGTGTTTTACAGATACCGATGGCCGTTTCTATTTGGGATGATGCCTATGGTATTTCAGTTCCGGCAAAATATCAAACGACCAAAGAAGATATTTCTGAGGTTTTAAAAGGTTTTCAGCGTAATGCTGATCAACCAGGTTATGAAATTTATAAGGTAAAAGGCTGGGATTATCCGGCTTTATGCGAGGTATATGAAAAAGCGATAAATGTTTGCAGAGACGAACATGTACCTGTTTTAATTCACGTTACCGAACTTACTCAGCCTCAGGGGCATTCTACCTCTGGTTCGCACGAAAGGTACAAATCAAAAGACCGGTTATCTTGGGAAACAGAATACGATTGTATTCAGAAAATGCGTGCGTGGATGCTCGATTCGGCGGTAGCAACAGAAGAGGAAATTGCAGAGGTTGAGAAGAATGCCAAGGTTTTTGTGCGTAATGCACAAAAGGAAGCCTGGAACGAGTTTTTGGATAATATTAAACCAGAACAAAAGCAAGTTATTGATTTAATCGGCGGTTTAGCTAAACATCAACCCGAACTGGCTAAAATTGCCGCAAATCTGGCCTCAACTGCCGATGCACAACGTCGGGAGGTTTTTACTGCTGTACGCAAAGCCATACGCTTATCGGCCAGTTTTAGCTCTCGCGAACGTAATGAACTTTTAGCCTGGTACAAGCAGCAGTCTAAGTTTAACCACGACCGATACAATTCTAAACTGCATACTGACGGCAAAGAAAGTCCGGATATGATTGCAGTGGTTAATGCTGTATATGATGAGCAATCGAAAATGGTTGACGGTAGGGAGGTGCTCAATGCCTGTTTTAATGAAAACTTTGCCCGCGATCCTCGTTTAGTTGCTTTTGGAGAAGATCTGGGAAATATTGGTGATGTAAATCAAGGTTTTGCAGGATTACAGGCCAAATATGGTGAATTAAGGATTACCGATACCGGAATTAGAGAAATGACCATTATGGGGCAGGGTATTGGTCTGGCCATGAGGGGTTTAAAACCGATAGCCGAAATACAATACCTTGATTATTTAATTTTTGCATTAAATGTACTTAGCGACGATTTGGCTTCGCTTTCCTACCGTACCAAAGGAATTCAAAAAGCACCGGTTATTGTGCGGACACGCGGCCATCGGTTGGAAGGGATCTGGCATTCGGGCTCTCCAATCAGCATGATTTTAGGTGCTTTAAGAGGGATGCATTTATGCGTACCAAGAAATATGACGCAAGCTGCCGGCATGTACAACACCCTTTTCAGGGCTGACGAACCTGCAATAGTAATTGAATGTTTAAACGGTTACAGACTTAAAGAAAAGCTACCAGGTAATGTCGGCGATTTTACTGTTCCATTAGGCAAAGCGGAGGTTTTGGAAGAAGGAACTGATATTACCGTAATATCTTACGGTTCTTCATTAAGAATTGTTCAGGAGGCAGCAGAAGAATTGAGCTTATTGGGTATTTCTGTAGAAATTATAGATCCGCAAACGCTCTTGCCTTTCGATACTACACAGGTTTGTGTAAACTCGCTTGCTAAAACCAATAAATTACTTATAGTAGATGAGGATGTTCCGGGAGGTGCATCTGCATATATCCTGCAAAAGGTTCTGGAAGAACAAAAAGGTTATTTCCATTTAGATGGCCAGCCAAAAACATTATCGGCTAAAGCGCATCGTCCACCATTTGGATCAGACGGTGATTATTTCAGTAAACCATCCGTTGATGATGTTATAGAAACCATTTACCAGATGATGCATGATGCAAATCCAACTAAATACCCTTCACTCTTTTAATGGAGCAATAGCTGGCGTATAAATTAGGAGCCTGTTTAAATTTTTATAACAAATATAAATGGCTTTTTGCTGTCACACTGAGGGATAGTTATTTCATAAAATCAATATAAAAGACAGATCTTTTTGGCAAAATGGTTGGCTGCGAGAGATCGTCATTCGCAACTCGATTGGGAACCACGGAGTGCTCATGAATGCCTTTGAAACAAGGGAAACTTATGAATAATCGTCATGCAAGCGCTTTAAGATTCCTGCCTTTGCGGGAATGACGACATGTTAATGGATTCTGTCTATGTTAGCGTAGTCGATTGCTTTATTATGCGTTGAAATGGTCTTCGACTACGCTCAGACTGACATAGGAAATAAATTTTATTTAATTTTTAAACCGGCTTTAAGTGTTTTAGCTAATTTTTAAAGGGATTATAATCAGTTTATTACTGAAATGATTTAAATTTTGGTGAAAAGATAAAAAAAACTGCTTACCTATTGATTTATTTAGAGAAAAGGTATTTTTTACTTAGCCTTAAGTTAAAATGTGGATTTTGTATGATCCAGAGATTAGTTTATAGATAAATGTGATATTAACTTTTATTTTTGGTGTTTCTTTTCTCCAGTGTATAATTTCTCGCCAGCTTTTACGCCCAATTGCAGGTCGTTTTCTTCCGGTGGTACAGGGCAGCGGTATCCATTACTATAGGCACAGTAAGGGTTGTAGGCTTTATTAAAATCGATTTCAATGTAATTATCTACGATTTCTTTTGCATCCAGATCGATGTACCTGCCACCACCATAAGTTTCCTTATTGTTGGTTTCATCAGTAAAAGGCAAAAATAGATGATCTTTATAAATTGGGTTGTTTGACAAAGAAATGCTTTTATATAAAGTCATTTGAATTTTCTTGTTAGCCAAAACAAAGTTTACGTGTGCATATTTATAGTAATCGCTGCTTGAACCATTGAAAGTAGGCATTTTGAAAACTTTTTCATTCTTCAGTATTTCTACATCAGCCAAAATTTTATACGTACTGTCAGCATTATAAAAGTGAAGGTTTTGCAGGTCGTCTTTCTTGAGCGGTGACCGTTCATCTTTAATGAAATCCAATTTATAGGTTTCACGGTGTTTTGCAATCTGCTCAGCATAACTTTGTGCAAAGCTATTCATGCTGACCAATAGTAATAAAAAGGTGATGGTTCTCATTTGCGAAAATTAAATCACAATTGCTTTGTTTCTTAAAAACTGATCGGCTAAAACCAGTGCAGCCATAGCCTCAACAATTACTACTGCTCTGGGTACCACACAGGGATCATGTCGGCCTTTGCCTTTAATTTCCGAAGCTTCGCCAGCTGCATTTATGGTTTGTTGGTTATGCATAATGGTTGCTACAGGTTTGAATGCCACTTTAAAGGTAATATCCATCCCATTAGAAATGCCACCCAGAATGCCACCGGCATAATTAGTTGTGGTTTTAAAAACTTTAGAATCAGCAGCTTTTGGCTGAGGGATATCGTTGTGTTGCGATCCTCTTAATTCACTTCCGGCAAAGCCAGAACCATATTCGAAACCATGAACGGCGTTAATGCTGAGCATGGCTTTACCTAAATCAGCATGTAGTTTGTCAAAAACAGGCTCGCCTAAACCAGCCGGACAACCTTTTATTACGCAGCCGATTTTGCCGCCTACGGTATCGCCATCTTTTCTAACCGAATCGATAAACTCAATCATTTCGTGTGCTGTTGCCGGATCAGCACAGCGCACAATATTATCTTCTCTGACGTTTAAAAGCAACGATAAATCATTGCTTTCTAAATTTGGTGCATCAATAGCGCCTACAGAGGTTACATGGGCAAAAATTTCAATACCCTGTTGCTTTAAAAACAGTTTTGCAATTGCTCCGGCTGCAACACGGGCTGCTGTTTCGCGGGCAGAAGAGCGTCCGCCACCTCGGTGATCGCGGATACCGTATTTCGCATCGTAAACATAATCGGCATGGCTGGGACGGTAAACATCAACATTATGGCCATAATCTTTTGAACGCTGATCTTCGTTTGGGATAAGCAAGGTAATTGGTGTCCCGGTACTTTTTCCTTCAAATACACCCGATAAAATCTGAACGGTATCGCTTTCTTTTCTTTGCGTGGTGATTTTGGATTGACCCGGTTTACGTTTGTCGAGTTCTGATTGGATGAAATCCATATCAATATCCAATTGCGCCGGACAGCCATCAATAATTACCCCAATGGCTACGCCATGAGATTCGCCAAAAGTAGTGATGCGAAAAAGTTGTCCGAATGAGTTGCCTGCCATATTATTTAGAGGTGAGAAGCTAGATATGAGATTTGAGAAATACCCGGTTTACCATATCTGAACTTCAGTGTTTTAGTTTAAACTATTTAGGATGTTAGATTTGAGATTTATCACTCAAACCCTAAAACCTCGTAGGTGTTATTTAGTTGTCTTAATTTATTTTGTATCTTAATCCTGATGCATTCACTCACATTTCGTGTCTCACATCTCAGATCTGAGTGCTCAAATCTCTCTCACCTCAAATCCCGCTTTTTTCAAATCTTCCCAATAATAAGGATAAGATTTTTCTACTACCTGCATTTCTTCAATTTCAACTTCGTTAATCAACAGTGCAAGTGGTGCAAAAGCCATTGCCATACGGTGGTCCTCGTAAGTTGCAAAAGTAACTTGATCAGGAAAATGAAGGTTATCCGTATTTAAAGTATAAACCAGATTATCTTCTGTAAAAGTAACGCCTATTTTGGCTAATTCATTCTGAAGGGCCGCAATACGGTCTGTTTCTTTTATTTTTAGTGTTTCTAAGCCTGTAAAAGACATATTCTTACCCAAAGCTGCTGCAATAACTACGATAGTTTGTGCTAAATCCGGGCAGGTTTTTAAGTCCAAAACTTCTTTGGTATCTAAAGTAAGGCCTAAATTGCTAATGGCGATTCCTTTATCGGTTTTACTGGTAGCAATGCCAAAAATCTTCATGATATTCTTGATCTGGCTATCGCCCTGCAAACTTTTTTCTTTTAAAGCAGGTAAACTAATTTCAGCTTCATCTGCCAGAGCTGCAATGCTGTACCAGTATGATGCCGCACTCCAGTCGGGTTCTACAACCAAAGTGCCTGGTTTAAAAGTCTGTGGTTTAATGGAAATTGAATTTCCGTTCCAGTTATGTTCAATACCAACTTCAGCCAACATATCTAAAGTCATATCTACATACGGTTTAGAAGTAAGTTCACCTTCAATTTCTAAAGTTAAACCCTGAGGTAGGATAGGAGCAATCATCAGCAAAGCCGAAATATATTGACTGCTGATATCGCCTTTAATCTTTACCTGGGCAGTTTTTTGATCCAATGGACCAACAATATTCAATGGCGGAAAACCTTCAGCCTCTGCATAAGAAATATCAGCACCGATGGTTTTTAAAGCCTCTGCCAATATACCAATGGGACGCTGCTTCATCCGTTCTGTTCCCGTAAGTAAAAAATTACCATTTTTTGCCGAAAGATAGGCCGATAAGAAACGCATAGCAGTACCTGCAGGGCCAACGTCAACCAGTTCGGAGTTCGCAGTTTTCAGTTTGGAGTCTGCTCCCAACTCACTAGTCTCAACTCCCAACTTGTTTAGTATCCCATTTAAGGTTACCGTATCGGCAGCATTAGAAAGGTTTTCAACTTTAACCAGTTTTTTGCTTAATGCGCTAATAATCAGGGCTCTATTGCATTCGCTTTTCGAGCCTGTTAATTGGATTTCCGTATTGATATTCCTGGTTCCTTTAAAAGAAACTAAGGCGTTTTTCGACATTTTATTCTGTTTTTATTCTTAAATGTAAGTGTCAGATGGAAACACCTGACACCACATCAATAATGTTATATAGAGAGGATATCTTTTTAAGGTTGGGTTTCAACCTCTGCCTTAAACCTTTACCTTTTTAAAGATCTTTGTTTTTAAGATTTAGACTTTACCCTCCACCTTAAACCTTCAAACCCTCTACCTTATTATGCTTTAACCTCAGTATGTTGCTCTGCAGCAATGCCTTTTTCAGCTTTACCAGCATTCATAATCTCAGTTTGCTTACGGATTGATTCACCGTGCATTAATTCTAAGAATTTCTCGGTAAAGTTTAAGTCTAATTTTAAAGCTTTTGCAAAAGCGTGACCTTTTTTAATGATGGCATCCCAACGGTTAACCTGTAAAATAGTTACCTGATTATCACGTTTAAACTCACCGATTTTCTCTACAATAGCCATCCGTTCACCTAATTTCTGTAATAAGATATCATCAATTTTATCGATTGATTTACGTAGATCAGCCAATTTATCAGCGAAAGCTTCGTTTGGTGCTTCCGGTTCACGTACCGTTAAACGATCTACCAATTCAGCTAAAGCAGCTGGTGTAACTTGCTGTTTAGCATCTGTCCAGGCAACAGAAGGATCTACGTGCGATTCGATCATTAAACCCTGCATATCTAAATCCAATGCTTTTTGAGAAATGTAAGGGATCAGTTCACGGTTACCACAAATGTGACTTGGATCGTTAATGATCGGTAATTCAGGACAAAGTGTTTTTAACTGGATTGCAAGTTCCCACATCGGTTCATTGCGGAAAGAACTTTTCTCGAATGATGAGAAACCGCGGTGAATAGCCCCGATTTTAGTAATTCCTGCGCCATTGATACGCTCAATTGCACCGATCCATAACTGTAAATCTGGGTTAACCGGATTTTTGATTAGCACCGGAACATCATGGCCTTTTAAAGCATCAGCAATTTCCTGAACAGTGAAAGGATTTACCGTAGAACGTGCACCAATCCAAAGGATATCTACACCAGCTGCTAAAGCCTCTTCAACGTGTTTTGCATTGGCAACTTCAACAGCCGTTGGTAAGCCTGTTTCTGCTTTAGCACGTTTTAACCACTCTAAACCAATGCTTCCGATACCTTCGAATTCTCCCGGGCGGGTACGGGGTTTCCAGATACCAGCTCTCAATACCGATACTTTACCGGTAGCAGCCAATAAATGTGCTGTAGTTAATAATTGTTCTTCAGTTTCTGCACTACAAGGACCAGAAATGATTAATGGTTCGTTGTTTACGTTTAACCAGGTGTTTAAAGGCTGAATGTTTAAATTAAGTTTCATGATGACGGGTTTGTTTAAAGTCCAGAGTCCCTAGTCGGAAGTCTGAAGTTATATTTTAATTATTTTATTATTACAAGTTTGAATGTTCCTCTATTTGTCTTTGGACTCCTGACTTAGGATTCCTGACTTTTTACACTTTATCATTCTTCTGGTACTCTCCCAGGATATTAAAGTTTGATGTATATTTTAATGCCTTTCTAATGGCCTTATCATACTTTTCGGTACTTGGCCATTCTAAATCAACGTAAAAGTAATACTCGTTTCTTTTACCTAAAACAGGCATAGATTGTATTTTTGTTAAGCTTACCTCTTGTTCTGCGAAAATATTTAACACAGTTGCCAATGAGCCTGCCTTGTGTCCAACCTGAAAACAGATTGATGCTTTGTTTATTTTTTTCCTTCGTCTGTTTTGTCTTTTTTAAGGATCAGAAAACGGGTGTAATTTTTCTTGTTCGATTCTACCCGGCGTTCCAAAATGTTTAATCCGTAAAGTTCAGCAGCTAAGCTGTTTGCAATGGCCATGGTATCTGTTAATTGCTCTTCCTGGATCCGTTTTGCGCAGGCAGCGGTATCGTTGCTCTCTACAATTTTAATGTGTGGGTAATCGTAAAAGAAATCAATACACTGGCGAATGGCGATAGGGTGTGAAGTAACCACTTTAATATCCTCAAACTTTACGCCCGGTAGTGCCATTAAGTGCAACTGAATAGGTAAGTAAACTTCGCCCACAACCGAAAAACCAAAATCTCTGATCAGCGTATAGTTTGGCAATAAACTGCCGGCGATAGAGTTTTCGATAGCCATTACCACAAAGTCGGCATCGCTTTTCTCCAGCTTGTCGCAGGTTTCCTTAAAAGAATTACACTCAACAGTTTCAATGTCTTTACCAAAGAATTTGTAGGCGGCTTCTTCGTGAAAAGATGCTTTAATACCCTGAATTGCTACACGTTTTTTCGTTTCCATTTTTGCGTTAAAACAAAAAAGTCCCGGCTGTTTGCCGGGACTTTTTTATACATTTTAATATTGTTATATATCTTTTTGCATATTAGCCCCGGCTCTTACTAAAATAGTAAAAGTAACCAAAGTAATATGTGTTTGTAATTTGCATTTCTTTTTTTGTTGAGCCAAATGTAGTAACAAAATTTAATTTGTCAATAGGAAATTGAAAATATTTTTAATAGAATTAAATTTTGTTAAAAATGGGCTGTTTTTTTGATAGTTTTTTTTGTTTCTTGAAATGGCTTAAAAACGGATTTTTATATGGTTAGGATGTTATAATAACAGACAGATGGTTTCTTGTTGAATTGTATATTTAAATCATTTCTTGAGCTTTTTTGAGGTTTCAAGAACAAGATCCTTATAAAATTCACCAAAATAACTTGAGTAGTTACCGTTTTTTGAAATAACGGTAAAACTACTGCATGGATAGTGGTATTTGAAAAATAGCTTTTCTACAATTTGCTCCGAATCCTTAATCCATGGAATTGCATTTTTATATCTTTCGAGGCCCTTAATATCTTTATAGATATAAAATGTTTTAGCCTTGGCGATTTTGATAACGCCTTTTTCAATCTCTTTATAGGTCGAAATAGTAAAATCAATATTGCCTGTAGAATTGCAAGGGTCAGATCCCGGGTGATAAATAATTACAATTTGTTGTAAAGAGTCGATCTTTTTATGTGAAGCATTTTCTAAAAATGAAATGAGTTTTATCTTATCATTTATTTTACCTTGTTCTTCTCTGTTGATTAGTTTATGATGATTGGATGAATCACCAGGAATATCCAAAACAGCGTTTGTAATTCGTTTTTCTTCAAAGATAGATTTGCTGATTTCTTTATCGTTTACATCGAAATATCTTATTTTTTGAACTTCTTGTGCGTTTATAGCGAACGTTAGCAGAAGAATAGACATAAAGAAGAGCACTAGCTTTTTCATGATGATGTAATTTACTGCAATATGCTAAATTAACGACAAACATAAAGAAAGCGTACTGATTTTTGAATTGTGTGCATAGCATTAAGATTCCCGTTTGTGCCTATCGTGTGGACACAATTAATTATAACATTCTTCTATCGCTCTATGCCGCTGGGCATGGCACTTTGGAGCGCTAAAGTACCCAAAGCGCTTTGTCATCCGATGGCTATCGGATCCAGCAATAAGCCTTTTGCGCAATCTCACGCGCATCAAAAAAACAGCGGCACTTCGTTTAATCAGGTATTGTTTGTGTTTTCTTTGGTCTGATTGAGCCCTGCGGGGTTTGTGTTCAATATTTTTTTAAATTAGATCATAGGTTATGAACACAAAACCACTGCGTTTCAGGTTTGTTACTGCCATTTTTACTGTTCTGCACCTGTTTTTTTGATTTCCCCGGCTCTTGGGATTGACAGCGTCCTTGGTTATAATCCGTGCTTTATTAAAGTTAGTTAGCAAAACGCCTAAAAATACTTAAAAGATGTGTCCACACGATAGGTTTGTGCGGGAATGACGACTTTACTAATTGAGTACTATCAATAGAAGCGTAACCAGTACATACAGGCGATGAAACATCTGTTCGAAAAATGTTATCTGCGTTTATCTGTGTGCATCTGTGGTTAAAAAACAATAGCTAAAGCATATCACGAAAAAGGTCCGTGTGGATACACAGACCTTTAGCTTAATTTTTTATCCTGTAGAACTTAACTCTCCCCGATCGTTAAGGCCTTTTACTTTTTGCTGTTGCAGTTCTTCGTATTTTCTCTTTTCCTCGTCACGTAATTCCTGTTGCATAATTTTAGCAATTTTAGTGCTTCCGTCATGGCTCCATCCCGGTGGATTGAAAATGTATTTCACTTTATCCACGAATGTTGGTGCCTTTTTAACGTCGGCTGTTAAAGCAATAAACTCATGGAAAATAATATTTACAGGGCCGGTATCCTTTGGTTGTGTGGTTAAGCCGTATTTCACTACATCTTCAGGCAATTCTTCCTGGAAAGTGCCAAACCACCTGTCCCATAGGATTAATACCATACCCATGTTTTTATCTAAATAACGCACATTGCTGGCGTGGTGTACCCGGTGGTGCGATGGCGTAACGAAGATGTATTCGTACCATTTAGGGAATTTGATGTTGTATTGGGTGTGAACCAAATTTCCATAAATCTGGGTAACCAGGTAGGCAAAAAGAATATCAACCGCAGTAAAGCCCATGAATGCTAGCGGAAGATAAAAGAAAACCCTGTACAATGGCTCAAAAACAGTTGAACGGAAACCCGTGGTTAAGTTAAAGTGTTCAGATGAGTGATGTGTAACATGCATTGCCCAGAAAAAGCGTACATAATGACCAACGGTATGCAAAAACCAATACAGAAAATCCTGAGCTAAAATCAAAACAAGCCAATACACCCAAACATTTGAGATCTGGAATAAGCGGAATTGGTAACAATATTCCAGTAGAAAAAAGGTACCTGTTTTGGTGCCTAAATTAATTACAACGGCTGCCGTCATCAGGTAGATGTTCGTCCAGGTATCGCGTTTGGTATATAATTTTCTGTCGTGCTGATAGCTGAAATACATTTCAACTAAGGTTAAAACGATTACAAAGCCAAATAGCCCGATAACAGAAATGTCACTTCCGGTATACTTCATTTTATAAACTATTATAGTAATCTAAACTGCTTAAAATATCGGCTGTACTTACACGGCAGTTAAACGTGCATTTACCTATGCTTTCTAAAAGTGAGAATAGGATGTTTCCATCTTCGTTTTTTTATCACTTTTCATTAAATCTAAAAGTGTATTGTGGCTTTCTTTTTTGATGCGGTATTTAGGGTATAATGATAAGATATATTTACTGATATCTTCCAGTTCTTCCGTACTCAGCGTACTGTTATTAATGGAAAGCGCTGCCTCGCACACAAAACCAATGGCAATGGCCTCGCCATGTGTTAACGGATTTTCGTCGTTTGCCAAAGAGTAACCTTCTATAGCATGACCAATGGTATGACCAAAGTTTAAAATCTTACGCAGGTTTTTCTCATGGGGATCGATGGTTACCACTTCATTTTTAATTTCAACCGAGCGGTAAATGTCCGCTGCAGTCGGCGTTAAATAGCTGCTTGCCTTTAATTTCTCGTAGTAAGGCTTATCGTAAATTAAACCGTGTTTAATCATTTCGGCAAAACCCGATAAAAGTTGGCGCTCTGGCAGTGTTTTTAAAAAAGCAGTTTCAATAAAAACCATTTGCGGCAGGGTAAAGGTACCAACCATATTTTTTACATTGTCAATATCAATCCCGGTTTTACCACCTACCGAAGCATCAACCTGCGAAAGGAGGGTTGTAGGGATATTAATGAAATCGATTCCGCGTTTGTAGGTTGAGGCAATAAAGCCACCCATATCTGTAATTACGCCACCGCCCAGATTGATCATTAAACTTTTGCGGTCGGCTTCAAAATCCAGTAAGGTTTTCCAAATGCCGATACAGAAATCAATGTTTTTATTTTCTTCACCTGCCGAAGTTTCAATGAGGTCAAATTCAGAAAAATCTAAAATTGACTGAAAAAGGGGTAAGCATATTTCACTGGTATGTTCATCAGCAAGTACAAAAATTTTGCTGTATTTGTTGCTTTCTAAAAGTACTTTTAAAGCGGCTAAATCACTTTCGAAATAAAGGGTGTGTCCTGCGCTGGTGAGTGGTTCCATTAAATAATTTCTATTTTATTTTCCCCAAAAGTAATAATATCGCCAACTCTAACCTTGTAGCGTTTGCGGAATTCGACCTCGCCGTTAGTTTTTACTAAACCATCCTCAACAACAGTTTGGGCGTCACCACCACTGCCAACTAATCCGCTTGCTTTTAGCAGTTGGATTAACGGAATAAATTCGCCTTCTAATTTGAATTGTATCATTTTATGCAAAAATACGATTATTTAGAGGTTTTTAGTTTTAACAACCAATGCTTTTTATAATTTTGCACCAATCTGACTTATCATATAGTAAAAAATGGATTTATCCAACCAAAAACAACCAAATTTCGACAATACGGAAATTGCTTTCCGTCAAAAATCTAACCATGAGCTTAAAAAAGCATACTGGCTTTTTAAAATGATTGGCAATAATTTCCTGACCAAAGTTGGTCCGGCCATTACAAATTTCTTTTTAAATATTGGTTTGCCGATTCAGGGCGCTATCAAAGCAACCATTTTTCAACAGTTTTGCGGTGGTGAAACCATTGCAGAATGTAATAAAGCTATTGAGCAATTGGATAAAGGCGGGGTAGGTACCATTTTAGATTATTCGGTAGAAGGAGAAGAAGAAGAACAGGTTTTTGACGAAACCTGTGCCGAAATTATCCGCACGATCGTGCGTGCCGATGGCGATACCAAAATTCCGATTACGGTTTTCAAAATAACAGGTATCGGCCGTTTTGCGCTATTACAGAAACTGGATGCCAAAGAAACTTTAACTGCGGCAGAACAGACAGAATATGAAAAAGTAAAACTGCGTTGCGAAATGATCTGTAAAACGGCTTTCGATAAAGCTGTGCCAATCATGATTGACGCTGAAGAAACCTGGATTCAGAATACCATTGATGAGTTGGCGCTGGATATGATGCGTAAATTTAACCGCGAGCGGATTATTGTGTACAATACTTACCAAATGTATCGTCATGATAAATTAGCCGATATGAAAGCCGACCACTTAATAGCCAAAGCAGATGGTTTTATTTTAGGCGTAAAAATGGTACGTGGTGCCTACATGGAAAAGGAGCGTAAACGCGCTTTGGAAATGGGATATCCTTCGCCAATTCAGCCTGATAAAGAAGCATCTGACCGCGATTATAACGAATCTTTACGTTATTGTATTGATCATATTGAGGAGATCGCCATTGTTGCCGGAACGCATAATGAAGATAGCAGCCGCTTATTAACCTATCTTTTAGAGGAAAAAAATATAACACACAATCATCCTCATGTATATTTTGCCCAGTTATTAGGAATGAGTGATAACTTAAGTTTTAACCTTGCAGATTCGAACTATAATGTAGCAAAATATGTTCCTTATGGACCGATTAAAGCAGTAATGCCTTATTTATTCAGAAGAGCACAGGAAAATACTTCAGTGGCCGGACAAACTGGCCGTGAACTTGGTTTGATTGAAAGAGAATTAAAAAGAAGAAAACTGTAGTTCAGTTTTCAGTTCACAGTTGGTGGTTTTCAGTTAACAGAGTCGTCATTTCAAACGGAGTGCAACTAAGTCGAGAAATCTATGTCTGGCAGATCTCTCCATTTCACTGCGCTTCAGTCGAGATGACGATTTTTCATTTCGTATCGTCATGTCGGATTTATTTCAGCATCTTTCATGTCTTATAGTTTTTTTATTGTTATTGGAAATGAACATACAGTAGTCCTTCGGAACATGCAGCCTCGCTTTGCGCTGTATCTTTTTGGCTACCCTTCGACTTCGCTCAGGGTGACAGCCAAAAAGGATGCCGCTTCAATCGAGTTTAGTTTGCAAGGCTAATTTTTTATTATGCCTTGCAAAAATTACTTCTTTATATAAAACGATTGTAGTCAATAAGCCTTCTTTTTCGGAAATAAGCCCGAAGTATACTTGAGATAGCAATATCTTAACGTTTAAGACCCTGAAATAAATTCAGGGTGACGACCGCTTGTGAAAATCAGCTTGTTTTTTGGAAATGAGTGTGCAGTAGTTCTTCGGGGCATGCAGCCTCGCTTTGCGCTGTATCTTTTTGGCTGCCCTTCGACTTCGCTCAGGGTGAAAGCCAAAAAGGATGCTGCTTCAATCGAGTTTAGATGGAAAGGTCGTTTTTTAAACTGCTGAAAACTATTTCTTCACTACAAAAGATTGTCTGCCTGATAACAAATCGTAGAACAGGATAAAATCGCTCACTAAACTATAGCCTGGATATTGAAAAGTAGCAGGTTTGTTTTTCTCGAAAAAGAAATGCCCCACCCATGCAAAACCATATCCCAATACCGGTATCGCCAAAAAGAAATGCCAGTTGTGAAAAAGAAAGCCAGTAAAAAAGCCAGGCAAACCAAACCAGTACCAATAAAATGCAGGATACGCGATGTGGTATTCTTATGTTCTGACAAGTAAAAGGGTAGAACTCTTTTAGCGACTTGAACTTTTTTCTGACATATCCTAATTTACAAAATCCCGTTTGCTTTTAAAAAGGCACCCAGCTGTGCCGGTTTTTCGGTCATTAATAATGCATTTAAGCCCACTTTTTTAGCACCTTCTATATGTTGTGGGCTATCGTCTATAAATAAGGTCTCTGCCGGATCTAAGTTGTTTTCTTTTAATACCTGCTCAAAAATATTGGTATTGGGTTTGCGCAGTTTCATCTGTTGCGAGAAATAAGCTTTCTCAAAATAAGCATCGTAATTATTAATCTCGAATGTTGTCTTCAGGTAATTGATAATCCAATCGTAATGGATTTCGTTATTGTTGCTTAACAAAAAAGTACGGTATTTTTCTTTTACTTCAAGCAGTAAATCGTGGTTTTCTTGTATCGTTCCAATTAACAGGCTATTCCATGCCTCATCAATCTGCTGGTCGGTTAATTCAGGTTTGCCCGCGGCATTTCTAATTCCCTTCCTAAATTCGGCCGGAGAAATGGCACCAGTTTCAAAGTCATCAAATAGCTGGTTGTGCGCTTTGTGTGCAAAGAAATTTTCGATATCTGTAATACCCAGTTTTTGAAAAGAAGCCTGAGCAATTCTGAAATCTATATCAAATATTACGTTTCCGTAATCAAAAATAATGTTTTTAATGTTTTGCATGTAAATCTTCTGAATTTGCTGCAAAGATATTATTGCTGGATTAATGAAAGGTATTAAATCATCAATTTTTACAATAAAAAACCCGCAGTGCTTAATTGGCGAGTAATACTTTGTAGATGCGTCATTCCTAAATGATTGGGGATCTTAATGCTTAGTGGTATTTTCTATTTGCACTAAGATTCCCACCTTCACGGGAATGACGCAACATAAAAATAATTTTATTTATAGACCTATTTAGGCGCTACCGTAATCGATTGGATAATAGTCCGCTTCTTTTTATCGACTGTTTTTATCGCTTTAAATACGAAATAAATATCATGATTTTTTCCGTCCGAAATCATATTGACAGGCACACTTTTTTCTAAAAGTAGATTTCCCGATCATAATGCCTTTACTATCGTCCAATCTGATTTCGATTTCGCCATCCGATCCAGAATCAAGGTTCAGGAAAGAAAATTCAAATCCAGAAATACCGGTTAAATCAACATTTTTAACGGCTATCCAGCCGTTATCACTGGTGAGAATGAGTTTCTCCCCGCCATAAATATCTTTACGCTCAAAGCCTCCAAAATCGTTAATGTCGTCTGCATTAATTACATTACTTCTCAGGTTGATCACTTTTGTTGTGGTTAACGTTTTTTTAATGCTGTACCTCCTGCGTCTGTATAAGTTGCCTTTAGTGTTAAAACTGATTTCTTCTTATCAGTAGCAGCTGTTGGAATGATTTTGCCTGCAGTTGGAAGTGATGCTTTAACCGCTTCTTTATTACCTAAAGTCATAATCCACTCCGTAATTTTTTTAACTTCAGCTTCTTTCATCGCGGTGTGTGCAGGCATTGGTACTTCTCCCCACACGCCATGGCTACCGCCAATCACCTTTGAAGCCAGGTAATCAACCGCTTTAGGGTCGTTTTTATATTTTGCTGCAATTTTATCAAAAGCCGGCCCAATAGAAACTGCCGATTCTTTATGGCAGGTGCTACAATCAGATTTCAACATCAGTGCTTTACCAATGATGGTTTGTGCTGCCTGCTGATGACCCAATTGTGCGCCAGCCAAATCGGTTCCTTCTGTATAAGTATTTGAAATATATATGCGGTTATTGTTCACTTTAGCACCTTTATCGCTTACTAAAACTTTATAATCAACTGGTTTATTGGGAAAGTAAAAGCTCTTGTTTCCAGCTAAGTCTATAGTTACAGTTGGGTGTTCGTTCCCTGCATATACCGGTATCACCTGGCTTTTTGCCGAAGCTTTATTATTGTCTATTACGGTGACACTTACCGGATATTCGCCTGCTTTAGCGAAAGTATACTGTAGCGTTGGCCTGGTGGTGGTTTTGGTAATGCCTTTTCCCAGGTTCCATATATAGGTTAAAGGATCTCCATCAGGATCTTTAGCGGTAACTGTTGCCGTCATTTTATAAGGCAATAAACCACTCGTTTTCGCAATGTTCAGGCTTTCAACCAAGGGTGGGCGGTTACCTTTCATGTAGTCTATTCTGGTAATTGCAGCATCAGGGTTTTTGGTGAACCAGCCTTTACCGTACTCCAGGATATACAATTTTCCATCGGGACCCAATTCCATGTCAATAGGTGCTGCTAAAGAAACATTAGACATAAAGGGCTCCATGCTTACATAATCACCTTGTGCATTCATGGTTACCGCTTTAACCCAACCACGTACCCATTCATAAATAATCAGCTTCCCGTTATAATAAGCTGGGTAAGGTGAATTTGCTGAGGCATAGTACACCGGACCGGCCATTGCTGTTCGGCCACCTGCACCAACCTGTGGGAATTCTTTCGATTCTCCGTAAGGATACCAGATATAAGCAGGTTGTGCCGGCGGCAGTTGCTCTAAACCGGTGTTGTTTGGCGAATTATTGATCGGTTTTGCCGGATCAAATGCATTTCCATTTGCGCCATTGGTATAATCGTAAGCTTTATAAGGATAATTATTGCCAATAAATAAGGGCCAGCCAAAATTACCTGCTTTACGGGCCTGATTTACTTCGTCATAACCTCTGGGACCTCTCAAATCGTCATCGTCCGGTGCATCAGGTCCAACCTCGCCCCAGTATAAGAAGTTGGTTTTTTGATCTACAGAAATGCGGTAAGGGTTTCTGTTACCCATTATATAAATTTCAGGTTTGGTTTTCGGATTGTCTTTAGGGAAAAGGTTACCGTCCGGGATACTGTAAGTCCCATCTTCATTTACCTTGATTCTAAGTATTTTTCCCCTCAAATCGTTCGTATTACCAGCGGATCTCCTGGAGTCGTATTGTTCAAATCCCTTTCTATTGTCGAGCGGGGCATAGCCTTTGTTTACATATTGCTGTTTTGGAGCATCAAATGGGGTAGAGTTATCACCTGTTGATACATATAGCAGGTTATCTGATCCAAAAGCAATAGATCCTCCGGTGTGACAGCATATTTCGCGCTGAGAATAGAATTCCAGCACAATTTTTTCCGATTCTTTTACAATCTGATCGTTAACCAATTTAAATCTGGATAACCGGTTGACAGATTTATCAAATGGACTGTAAAAAAGATAGATGTATTTATTTACAGCAAATTTTGGATCTGCGGCCATACCCAATAAACCTTCTTCTGCATTTACATTAGGGGTGCTGGTTTTAAAATAAACATCTAGTTTACCCGCTTCTTTAATTTTTTTAGTCTGATTTTTATAAATCAATACCTCACCCCTGCGTTGGGCAACTAAAATATCCAGGTTTGGAAGTATCGTCATTTCAGTAGGTTCTGTAAATTCTCCTTGTGCAAGGGTAACCTTCACAAAGCGGTCCTGGTCTGGTGTGTCTATTTTATGTTTTGGAAAAAAATCGAAAGTTTTGCTTTCGTACACGTTTTTGTTCAATGTTGTTGCCGATATAAATACAAATGCAATGGCAGATAACAGAAGGGTAAAGGTTGTTTTCATTTATTTGGTTGAATGATTTTTAATAAATATAGGATATACTTTTATAGCCTTAAGTATTGTATCAAAATTTATGCGAAAAATAGCGGAATATATATTCGTTATCGATTGGTAAAATCATGAAATGATGGCTATTACAATGCTTGCTTAAAATTAGCCATCATACTAAAAATCAGGTCATATCATCAAAATATTATTCCTCAAAATCTGTATGGTTAGGTTCATGTTTAAAATCGTACAACCATAAGTTGTTTTTAATGCTATTTTTTTGTCAGTTTATTGTCATTGTCATTTTAATCTGTAACTTACCAAAATGGGCGATAAAGTAAATTTGATTCTTGGGATAGTTTCCCTTTTAGGTGGTTTTAGCGTTTTCTTTGTAATTTTTAGCGAAAAAAAGGGTTAGTTCAATTTTTAAATACTTTTTCAATGAGAAACTTCTTTCCATGAAGGTTTATTTTGATGATTAGCTATAATTGAGCATTCAAGTGAAGACTGGATTTATTGTCTGGTATTCTATTAATCCTTTTATTATTTAGGATAGTTGGACTATGCACTTATAAACGTAAACCAACAACCTGTTGTATGCCAATCGGGTCTTCGATACCGGTAAGACATTGCTTGTTGTATCGGTTTTTAAATTCAACTCTTGATTATTAGTGCTAACCATTGCTTGGTCTATTGATCTGTTATAGAAATTTAATTAATCGCTAAACTTTTTTTGTTTTTTGTATGTTTATTGAGTAAAATCTAAATAAAAATGCAAGGAACAGTAAAATTTTATAATGAATCTAAAGGTTTTGGTTTCATTATAACAGAAAACGGAGAAGAAATTTTTGTTCACGCTACAGGCTTAACTGATAAAATAAATCAGAATGATCGGGTGGCATTTGAGGTTGCTCAAGGTAAAAAAGGTCCTAGTGCGGTTAATGTGAAATTGATTTAATATTCCGATGAGATTAGGTACAGTAAAATTTTATAATCAAAAAGAAGGCGTTGGCAGTATTACACCATCAAATGGCGGAAGAGAGCTAAGTGTTTTTGCTCATGGTGTAGTCGATCCAATAAAATCCAATAATATTGTTCAGTTTGATATTGAATTTACGTCAAATGGTATTGAGGCCACTAAGGTAATTGTGCTATCTGCATAGATCAGTATTCTCGAATATCTTTTTATCCTATTATCATTTAATTATGTAAGCAAAAGAATGATGCTGATTTAACGATTCAATTCTTTAATCTGTATTACAGAAAGCATTTATCATTATAATAATTTATTTTAGCAGCTTGTAAGCAAATCAGATGAATTTGATCTTACAAATTGTTTATCCTTAAATTTTTATGATACAGCTAGAGCCTATCAAAGGTTTTTTTCGAAGAGAACGTGCGTTGCAGGCAATCTACCCCATGCGCATGTTGATTGTACGCGATGGAAATGGCTTTTTATGCATGAATTCTGGCGATTACACTTTGTTAAAAGGCAGGATTTTTTATTCCTGAAGAAGGCCTCGTTAGGCTTGATGGCGAAATTACTTCAGGTTATTGGTTGAGTTTTAGTAGTTTATTGTACGCAGAGTTTTTACTTCAGCACTTAGATCCGAAGGCTAAGAATCTCTTTTTAAATTTATCTTTCAGAGATCTTGATTCACACAAATCGACTAAAACTTATAGTTTACTCGATCAGCTAAAAAGAGAAATCAATGATAAAAAAGATATGCCCTTTTTAGCCCAGTACTTATCTTTATTTCTGGGTTATACAGCTGGTTTAGATGGCTATCTGGCTGCCTTAACTTTAGATGATTTACAGCAGGTATTGAGATTCAGGGCAATTTTAGAACAATTTTACAGGCAAGAAAGATCCATTCAATTTTACGCAGAAGGTATGGGGATGAGTGCTGGTAAACTAAATAGATTTTTAGATCGGGTGCTTGGAAAAAGCCTGACAGTGCTTATAAAAGATCGCATTATGCGCGAAGCGGAAGAATTATTGCTCAATAGCGATTATACAATTGATGAAATAGCTGAACTATTGGGCTTTGAACAAACTACTAATTTTAATAAGAGTTTTAGACGTCACAAGGGCATGTCTGTATTAAGATTCAGCCGCCTGGCCTAAATTCAATGAAAAATTGGTGCGTCTGCCAAAGAAATTTCATCAGCTTGATTTCATCTCTTCTAGAAGACAGGTATTCCAGACCTCACCACATTAATTGTTTTTGCGCCTAACGCGTAAAGCTTTGCTTACTGCATCTATTTTATCAGCCGCACCAATTTTACCTCCGCTAAAGTATTAAATCTTAACCTAAACAAGAAAAAATATTCCTAAAAATGCTACCTAATTGTATTTTAGCATTTACAGTTATGCGTCTGCCTTAGTTTTTCATGACTAAAATAAAAATGTAATCTGGTATTTATAGTTTATTCGCAATTGAAGTGTTACCCAACTGGCGTGCAGGTGTACCCTTCAGTAAGGGGATACGAGGAAGAGAAGCGTAAAAGCGAAAGACGGGAACACACGTGTTATTTATTGCAGGCTGAGCGCTCCAAATTTTAAGTATGGGTGTCGAATAGTAATAGATAATATTGCAGATGACAGGAAATGTAGGTGCTGTGGTTCCTGGCGTTTTGCAGTCCCGCTTTTTGTTTCAAGTCCTCGCTGCGCTGTGGGCTTTACATTGCAATCGGGTTTATGAACAAAGGTTCTGTACCTTGCATACCCTAAAAATTAAATGCTGCATTGTCCATTAGCCCCGGCTGGTGTGTTACCTTGCAGCAACGAGGTACGAGGCAGCGAAGCATAAAAGCGAAAGACGGGAGCACTACTTGTTATTTAGTACAGGGTACGCATTCCAGATCGTTGGTATTTGACAGGAGCTATGTTACAGATTCTTTGCTACAGCATGGAATGACAATCTGCTCATTAATTTTCAAACAAATAACCACTATAAGCCAGTCCTTTGGCTACACTTTTAAAATTATCGCCAGAGTTTAGCGGAATATGCGGGAATTTAGTTTTAAACAAGTTTTGGACTGCCGAAACCATTGATGTTCCTCCTGTTAAAAACAAACAGTCTATATCTCCCGGGTTGATTTTGTATGTTTCCATAAACTGATCCAGGTAAGTATCGATTTTGTTGATGTCTTTTTCGATGATGGAATTATACTGTTCGAGCGAAATATTTTCATCAATCTCAATTTCCATATTGTTATAGTGGAAAGTAGAAACGAGTTGGTCAGAAAGTTCAATTTTTGTTTTCTCTATTGATCTGAACAAAGAATAACCCAGGTTATTTTCGATCAAGGTAATCAGGTTTTTGAATTTCGGATCGTTTCCAGAGTAATAATAATATTCCTCTATCTCTTTCTGAATTTTTAAGCCGTTAAAAAAGTTCATTTTATCCCAGGTGCAGATATTTGCAAAAAGCGACTTGGGAACATTTAAAACCTTGCCGGGTGTGGCCTCGTACATGGTGTTTTTTCCAAAATACGGTGTGCCTCTATCCCACATAAATGCAGAATCAAGACTATCGCCACCAATATAAATTCCACCAGAAGCAATCATATCATTTTTACGGTCTTTACTGCCAACCTTATCTGGATCGAGAATAAGGTAAGTGAAATCTGTTGTTCCTCCACCCAGATCGGCTACTAAAACACGCTCTTTCTTAGTAATGTTTTTTTCGTAGGCAAACGCAGCTCCAATAGGTTCAAACTGAAATCGGACATCGGTAAAACCAGCACTTTCTGCTGCCTTTTTTAACCTGGTTTGTGCCAGTGTATCTTTCATTGTATTATCATCATCAAAGAAAACCGGGCGGCCTATTATGGCCTTGTGACATTCTTCACCAATAATCTGATCAGCCTTCATTTTTAAGTCTTTAAGAATTAAGGTTACCAGATCTGAAGCTGTATATCTTTTATTATGAATACGGGTTTCGGTAAAAGTAGTTCTCGAGAGGATTTGTTTGATAGATTTGATAAAGCGGCCTTTCATACCATCGCTTAAATAAGCATCTATTGCTTTTTCGCCAACGATATGACTTTCGCCATCCACAAGACTTTTTACTTCTGTAAAATAAATCAATGAAGGGATAGAAATCGTGTCTACAATTTCTTTCTTTTCTTCATCATAAATAGAAAGTGCCGAATTGGTTGTTCCAAAATCGATTCCGTATAAAAACTTACTCATGGTTTGCTATGCTGTGGTTGTCGGCTAAAATGGGGTTGCGAAAGTATTAAAAAAAGCGAGGCCTGAAAGCTTTTTAAGGTTAAAATATCCCTTGTATATAAAACCTTATTCGCTATATTTAAAAAAACATTCACGCTTTAAATTAATCACAGTTGAAAACTACTATACCCTTTTTACTGGGCTTGATTTTCCAGCTTTTTTGTATCAACACTGTTTCTTTAGCTCAAAAAATATACCCGATACCGTAAAGACAGGGATTTATGTTACGAGCATCCATGATATTGATTTTAAAGATAAAGAATATACCATTAATTTCTGGCTTTGGCTAAAGTATAAAAACAAGGAATTTAATTTTGCTGATAACCTGGAGATACCACAGGCCAAAACGGTCAGCAAATCATTTTCAACTATAGATAGCAGTGGTAATGAAGTATATATGCTAATGAAGTTGCAGTGTGTAATGAAAGATTCCTGGTCGATCAATAATTTTCCATTCGACCATCAATTGCTGAGGCTTTCTGTAGAAAATTCACAATTTGATTCGGCAGCCCTGGTATTTGTTCCTGATACTTTAGGTAAGCAGTTTGATCCCCGGTTTACCCTACGCGGGTGGAATATCGACAGTTTAAAAACTTCTACAGCCAATAAAATTTATGAAACGGCTTTTGGCGATCCAGGCATAAAAGTGCCAAGAACAGAATATAGTAGTTATAAGGTGAGGATAGGGATTAGCAGAGATGCTTTTGGCCTGTTCTGGAAAATGTTTTTAGGCATGTATGTTGCTTTTTTTATTGCATATATGTGCTTTTATATCCACGCAGACAGCATCGACTCGCGCTTTGGGCTAAGTGTAGGCTCTCTTTTTGCTGTAATTGGTAATAAATACATTATTGATGGTTCGCTCCCTGAATCGACTACTTTTACCCTGGTAGATACTTTGCACGGAATTACCCTAGTATTTATTCTGATCGTTATCATCTTAACAGCCTTTTCTTTAAAATTGATCAAAAGAGGAGAGGAGAAAAAAGCCGAAAGGTTTGATCGGTTTTTCTCCTTATCTCTTTTAACCGTTTATCTTCTTGTCAATATTTTCTTTATTTTAAAGGCAATAAATACTTAGGTTATTTAAAATAACTCACTAGTACCCAAATGCGCATTTACAATGCGGGTAATCTGCTGGCCGAGTTCTTTGGCATTGCCAATACCTACGCTTTTAAGCGCCGCCAGTTGGTCGGTGGTTCTGGGCATTTTTTCGGCAATAGAAAGTAATGCTAAATCAGACAGTACAGCATAATCCTGAGTGCCACGTTGCCGGGCTATTGTTTTGCGCCATTCAACCAGGTTTTTATAAACCTGAGGATTGGAAATCTCTTTTGGCTTAATGCTGGATTTAATCGGTTTTTCTCTGGTTGTTTATTGCCAGCGGCATGCAAGGTATTGATATAATCTTTGATCGAAAAGGGGTTCCATGAAATCTTAAATAAATCCAGCTTGATCTGGAGTGCATCTTTACAGTCGTTTAAAACAGTAAGGAGTTTGTCAGAGTGTGTATCATTATAAAAGTTGATGGCCACAATTTTTGCCGTTAAGGCAATGAGCTGTTCCAGTTTTGGAATGAAATAATCTGACGCTTTCTGCAAACGTTCCATAAAAGCACTTTCATTTGCAGGATTTTCATTGGTACTTATTTTCGAGAACTCCTTTGTAATGAAATTTCTGGCTACTTTAAAGATCTCATGTTGAAAGATCTGGTTTCCCTGTTCGTAAATAGATAAAAAAGCATTTTTCTCATCTTTATCGATCAGTTTGGAGCGCCCGAGTTTTTCCCAATCTTTGGCAATCAGCGAAAAATCCAGAAGCTCACGGATCAATCCCCACGCATATTGCTGCGTATAACGTGCCAGCAAATCAGCGGTAGGTTTATCCTGGTGAGCCGCTTTTGTGAAACTGATCACTTTGGCGTCGGTAATGATATTTTCGTTAACCACAGGCGATTTTAGGATAAGCCCTTCCAGGCTTCTGCAACGGCTCAGTGCTACGTAAGCCTGTCCATGGGTAAATGCGGTGCTCACATCAACTATTGCCTGATCGAAGGTTAATCCCTGGCTTTTGTGCACGGTAATGGCCCAGGCCAGTTTAAATGGATATTGCGAGAAGGATCCGGTACTGGTTTCGTCGATTTTATTTTCTTCGTCACTCAGGCTATATTTAACATTTTGCCAGATTTCTTTTTCTACTTCGATTTCCCTGCCACCGTTAGTGAAAGTTACTTTTATCGAATCTTGACTGATTGCGGTAATTTTTGCGGCTTTTCCGTTGTAGAATAGCTTTTTACCGGAAGAATCATTTTTAATAAAGATGACCTGTGCACCCAGCTTTAGCTGAAGTTTTTCATCGGTAGGATAGGCATCTTTAGGGAAATCACCACTTACCTCCGCATTGAATTCGAAAATTTCTCCGGGCAATTTTTCTAAACAGCCCTGGTTAATTTCATTAACCAGTTGGTTGTGTGTGGTGAGCGTGATGTAATCATCTTTCCATTCCTGATCTAAAGATGGATCGTAACGTTCATTCAATTTGGCAAGAAGGCCGGCATCGAGACTGTTTTCCCGCATCCCGTTCAAAATATCGAGAAATGTGGGGTCTGATTGACGGTAAACTTTATCTAAGGTGAACGTAAGCATTGGCGTAGACCTGAAAATCAGGCTATCGAAAAAGTAGGGGCTGGAATAATAACTACCCAGGATATGCCAGGCATCGTGAAAAATAGGAGAGAGTTGGTACAGATCACCGATCATTAACACCTGAACGCCACCAAAAGGACGGTTAGAGCCTTTAACACGCTTTAAAGTACGGTCTACAAAGTCAATCAGATCAACCCTAACCATACTAATCTCATCAATGATCAATAAATCAAGGCAGCGTAAGAGTCTTGTTTTTTCGTCTGAATATTTAAAATTACTTTCAGCGTTTTCATCAACAACCGGAACCAGGGGGCCGAAAGGAATTTGAAAAAAGGAGTGGAGCGTTACGCCACCAGCATTTATTGCCGCAACAGCGGTAGGTGCAACAATGGCAAAATTCTTTTTTGTGGTATCCCTAATCTTGCGTAGCAGGGTAGTTTTACCGGTTCCAGCTTTACCGGTTAAAAAAACAGGCTGATTGGTGGTGGCTAAAAAATCCAGAAGAAGTTGGTTGTCCGGGTCGGGCGTATTCATATCAATTACAAAATTAACCTATTCAAAATTGATTTGAGGGCAGGTAAGCAGGCGTTTTATCAACATTTTTTAATCGGAAACGAGGCTCAATAAAATGAAAATTAAAATTAAGCGCTTGAAAATGAGTTTATATTCTTTCTTTTTATAAAAAATGGTTAAAACATTTTCCTAATTTCAATTCAAATTTGTAACATTGCACTCGCAAAAAAGGAATACCTTTTTTCCGGGCCTATAGCTCAGCTGGTTAGAGTAGAAGACTCATAATCTTTTGGTCCCTGGTTCGAGCCCAGGTGGGCCCACTGAAAAAAACCGTCAAACGAAGAAATTCGGTGACGGTTTTTTGTTTTTCTGGGGGCCGATTACCAATTGGTTTATTTGATAGTAATTGGCAATGATGCAGAAGTTAAGCCATCTGCTGTTGCTGTTATGATTACTTTACCTGGTTTATTTTTAGCACCAATAATTGCCAGGGCCAAGCCATTGAATGCTTTACGATGATCGGCTTTGAACGATTCGTGGCTGGTTTGGCTTCCATTATCAACACCTGCCAGGAAGCTATCCGCTCCTGATAATTTGAATTTGACATCATTATCAGCATTCGGGACCATTATGCCATTCTTATCTACAATTTTAACCGTGATAAAAGAAAGATCATGATCGTTTGAACGTATGATGCTCCTGTCTGCACTTAATTCTATCCTGGCAGGTGGACCTGCAGTTTTAACTTCGGTAGTTAACACCACTTTGCCATTTTTGCGCGATATGGCTTTTAAGGTACCCGGCTCATAGTTTACTTTCCAGGCAATGTGCAGATCGTCGCCCTGTTTTGATTTTGTACCTAATGATTTGCCGTTCAAAAACAGTTCAACTTCATCGGCATTACTGTAATAGGCCCAAACATCAACTACTTTACCAGCTTCCCAGTTCCAGTGTGGTAATAAGTGGAGCACTGTTTTATTGGTCCATTCACCCTGGTACATATAATAAACATCCTTAGGGAATCCCGCCAGATCTACTATCCCGAAGTATGAACTGCGGGATGGCCATTGGTAAGGCCATGGTTCGCCTATATAATCGAACCCGGTCCAGATGAACTGGCCGGACAGAAAAGCATATTTTTTATATATTTTCCAGGTTTCCTCGTGGGTATGACCCCAGGGTGCCGAAATATTATCATAAGCGTTAACGGTATTATCGGCATTCATGGTCCATCTTACCTTTTTACCATTAACTACCCCGCCTCCCGGCCATCGTTTAATGGTATCGGGCGAAGTATTATAAACACCGCGGCTTTCCAGCGCCGAAGCAGTTTCGGTACCAATGAATTTTTTGCCGGGGTAGTCCTTCTGGAAAGTGGCCAGTTTATCGTTATGGTAATTGTAGCCTAACAAGTCAACAGCGCCTGATTCAACAATTTTATTGCCAGGGCCGGGTTCATTATTGCCGGTAGTGATTGGCCTTGTGGTATCCAGTTTGTGGATGATACCGGCAAGCTCACGGGCTATACGTGTCGCACTGGTATCTCTTTGCTCGGGTATTTCATTTCCAATACTCCATATCATCACCGATGGGTGATTCCTGTCGCGCAGTATCTGATCGGTCAGGTCGCGTTTGTGCCATTCATTAAAGAAAAGATGAGAATCGAACTGAGGCCTCTTATGAATCTGCCATACGTCAAATGCTTCGTCCATAATAATCAGGCCCATGCGGTCTGCAAGGTCTAAAAACGCTGGTGCGGGTGGGTTGTGGGAGGTGCGTATCGCATTAACGCCCATTTCCTTTAATATTTTAAACTGCCTTTCCAGCGCATGCACATTAAATGCAGTGCCCAGCGCGCCCAAATCATGGTGTTGGCAAACGCCATTTATTTTCATGTAAACACCGTTCAGGCTGAAACCTTTATCTATATCAAAATTGAAATAACGGATACCAAGCGGTGTTTCATACTGATCAACCACTACATTATTCACCAATATTTTAGTTTGTACTTTATACAGGAACGGTTTGTTAACCGACCATAATACCGGGTTATTAACACCGAAATTTTGGCTTACAGTAGTAACCGTATCCTTTAAATTAACGCCGTTAAGGGTTTTGCTTGCTACTACTTTACCATTGGCATAAATGCTGCTGACAACAGTAGCAAGTTTAGTATTGCCTGCCGCGTTTTTTATGCTAACGCTCAGGTTAACATCGGCATGGCTGGCGCTTACCTTTGGTGTGGTTACAAAAGTACCCCAGTAGTTAACGGCAATTTTGTTGGTACTTATTAGCCAAACATTGCGGTAAATGCCCGAACCGGAATACCAGCGGGAATTTGGCTGTAAAGAATTATCAGCCTTTACAGCGATCACATTTTTACCGCCATAATTTAAATATGGCGTAAGTTCATATCTGAAACTGATATAACCGTTTGGTCTGTAACCTAAATGATGGCCGTTTATCCACACATCGCTTTTTTGATAAACACCGTCAAAAGCAATATAGATTAATTTGTCTTTATCAGTTTGCGGAACGGTAAAGCTTTTACGGTACCAGCCTATACCGCCTGGTAAAGCGCCGCCTTCCACAGTAGCGGGGTTTTCTTTTTTAAATTCTCCCTCTATGCTCCAGTCATGAGGTAAATTTAATTTTCGCCAGCCGGCATCATTAAAATCAACATTTTGGCCGTTTGGTACGTCGCCCAGGTTAAAGGTCCAGTTTTGATCAAAATCCAAAACCAATCGTCCGCTTTGCGCATGCAAAGCAGGTGATAAACTGATCAGGATAAACAAGTAAAATAATTTTTTCATTTTGGTTAGAAATAATTATTAAATGTATCTATAACGTTTATTTATAACAAGTAATTCAGCGTAAATTATGTGTTATATTGGATATTGCGGTCCCTTGCTTAACCACCGTGTCCTGAGAAACAGAAATATCAATTCCGTATCGCTATGACCAAGCCAATTTGCTGATATCAAACATGTTTATAACATTTAGCTACACAGATCGGTGCTCTACACCCTAAGGGATTGTATCGTCAAGCCTTACGGATTTTCCAGATAGGCTGCCGATGTAACGTGATTATGCACGCTCCATGGTCGATGCCTCCATAGTTTCTGGCTACAGGTTTGGGTAACTGAAAATTCTGGTGAGATGAAGTTTGAAATTAATGTTGAAAAAGTTAATTTAGAGCACATTACGGATGCTTCTATCCCTTAAGAATAAACCAAATAAATGATTAATGTACATTTTGAATGTGAAATTTTAAGAGCCAGCAGGACCAGGCTATTGCAGTTAATTGAAACGAGTGATGATGAAATATTATTTAAAATTCCAGCAGGTTTTAACAGTAATATAATCTGGCAAATTGGTCATTGTATCACTTCTCAACAGCGGCACATGTATATGCGTAGTGGATTACCGATGTATATCTCAAAAGAATTCATGGAATCCTTTAAAATTGGATCTTCTCCACGTTCCTGGAAAATTAATCCGAGTGTTAATGAGGTGAAACGTTTATTGATTGATACCGTTAACCACCTTGAATCCGACTTGGGATCCGGTTTATTTGTGAACTATGAGTCTTTTGAGTTACCCATCGGATTTCAAGTGAAAAATCATATCGAGGCACTACAAGCCGCTAACTATCACGAAGCAGAGCATAGTGGAAAGATTTTTACTTACTTGAATCTGTTAATTAAAGAATAATTACATCAATGACCACACGCTTTCGCCTCATTACTACGAACGATCACAGCCGTCATTATCACCTAATACCACGACAGGAAACCCGCTGCAACTGGGTTCAAATAATCTGTACGTATATTTGTGATCACTGATTTTTTCAATGTGATACGTTTTTAGTATAGGAAGCTGTTTCAAAAATCAATGATCCAACCGCGTTTATACTGAGCGCATACTTAATGTATATCTAAGCTGTGGTTCGCTTGGTAGTGACCACTTATTAATTCAGTGAGCTTTTTAGTTAACTCTATACCTCTTAAATCTTTCGCAACGATGTTTCCCTTGGGATCAATCAATAAAGAACCTGGAATTGCCAGTATTCCGTAATATGTAGCAAGTTCTCCATTCCAGGTTTTCAAGTCAACCAGCTGCGTTCAGGACATTTTTAGCGCGGCTAATGCATGTAGCCATTCATCACGACTGTCGTCCAGGGAAATGCTTAAAATGGTAAAATTTTGATCCTTAAAAGTATTGCTTTTGTTCCACCTTTATTATAGGAAACGGGCTGCGAAAAACTATACTTCGTTAAAAGCAAAAAGAATGTGAGACAAAATAATCTGAACATATTTTAATTTAAATCCGAAACTTTTATAAAGTAGGAAAATCGAATAACATGTGAAATTTTTTAACTAAAATTAACAGTATTAATAAAGGTATGCATATTGGAAGAAGTTAAAATATGATCTGTTCAAGTTGGATGCCTTTACGCCATTGTTTCAAAAAATACAATTTGTAGGTTACGCCTTAGCTTTCACGGATTTCAAAAACATGAAACCCACTACACCCGATAGGATTGAAGCCGTTAAAATCGCAAACTTCGCTTCCGAAACATGGAGCACTTCGCTAAAAGAGAGCAGGGCAATAAAAATCGACATGGTAAAACCAATTCCGGCGAGCATGCCCAAACCTAAGATGTGTTTCCAGCCTGCCCCGGTGGGTAAATCGGCCCATTTCAGTTTCACGGCAAGCCAGCTGAAAAAGGTTACACCTATAGTTTTTCCTACAAATAAACCTACGATAATGCCGAGGCCCAGAGGAGAAACCAGTCCCGTAAGCATTTCTTTTTGGAAAGCGATATTGGTATTCGCCAGTGCGAAAACCGGCATAATGAGGTAATTTACGGGGATGGTTAAAAAATGCTCCAGTTTTTCCAATGGCGATTCGATGTCTGTTTCGTTGGTGGGGATGGTGAAAGCCAGTAATACACCTGCAATGGTGGCATGTATGCCCGAGTGGTGAATGAAATACCAGAGAAATATTCCGGGGATGAGATAGAATACAAGTTTCTTTACGCCGAAATAGTTCATTAAGCTTAAAATAACGAGGATACCTCCTGCCATAGCCAGGTATACGAAATGAATCTGGTTGGTATAAAAGATTGCGATCACGAGAATGGCACCTAAATCATCCACAATGGCCAGCGCAGCCAGGAATATTTTTAAACTGGTGGGTACGCTTTTACCTAACATGGCGATAATGGCGAGGGCAAAGGCAATGTCGGTGGCCATGGGGATACCCCAGCCTCCGGCGGTTTCTGTACCTTTATTAAATACCGAATAAATTAAAGCGGGAAAAAGCATGCCGCCCAGTGCTGCAATTACAGGCAGTGCTGCACTTTTCATGGAAGAGAGTTCGCCTTCTACCAGTTCGCGTTTGATTTCGAGTCCGACTAAGAGGAAGAATATAGCCATTAAGGCATCGTTTATCCACGCTAAAATGCTGTAGCTAATGGTGCCAAAGCCGATTTTTGTGGCTAAAAAGATTTCGAAACTTTCTTTTGAAGCAGTATTGGCTATAAGTAAGGAAATGGCCACGCAGATCAATAATAAAAAACCACCTACTTGTCCGGAGCGAAAGAAACGCTGAAATACTTCTAGATTGATGAGTTTAGCCATAGGGGTAAAAATAGGAAAAATGAAGGGGGAAAGGGGAAGTTTTTGTAAGGAAATCTATTATTTTAATGGTATGGATTTAGGTTCTATTGGAAGTTATCTAATACGGTCGTCATTCCCGCGCATGCGGGAACCTTAAAGCACTGGCTATTCTTTGTCTCGTGCTCGGGCTTGCCTCGGCTACCGATGAAAAATCGGTACAGGTCCGCAGCTGCCCAGAGGCTCTTTCTTTTTTCAGTTGTGTATATATTTTTATAGGCCTTCAAGCTTGCTTCGCAGGTTGGCTTGGCCCAAAAGAAACAAAAACCCAAGGCTTGCATCTTTTCTTGTAAAAAGCTACGAAATCTTGATAGCGGCAGTATCCAAGCTCTTATCCTTGCTTACTCCACCGCTCCCGCTTGATCCTGCCTTGGGCTGTGGGGTTGTGAGGGGAGTTGCAAAGATTTTCGTGCTTTTTCCGGCGGAAATATGCTAGGACGGATAGCAGGGTACAGGTCGCATGGAGCATATTACAGGGTGCGATAATTTTTTAAGTCCTTTCCCTTTCAGTAGGAAAGGTACAGATAGGCGGATAGGGGTAAGGCACTAAGACTAATAAAAAAGCCACAGATTTTTTAAATCTGTGGCTTTTCGTTTTTTCGTCATGCTGAACTTGTTTCAGAATCTATAAGACGCTGATCCCAATGTGAAATATATTGTTGCATTAAGATCCCCGCATGCGCGAGGATGACGACCATTATTAAAACTGAAATAATTCAGCATGATGGACAAGGGTTATTAAGGCTTTTTACCAATATTTACTCTGATATTGACTTCGAAATCGCCATCGGTGTAACCGCTGATGGCTGAGGTCGCGGTATTGTAATAAGCCATAAAATATAAGGTCGATTTGTAATTCATGCCAAAACCAACCGTAGCATTTTGCGTATTGTGGTACATGGCCATTACGTACAATTTATCGTTGGCAAAATTGGCATTCAAACCCGCATCCCATAGGTTATCGAAGTTTTTAATGCCCCTGAAAACACCTTTAGGCTCCAGGCTGATTCCGTTAATACCCGATCCCAGCAAGAACTTATAACTCAAGGCAGAATAAAAGGTGGGTTTATCGGCAAAATTTAAATCATCTTTTCTGAAAACTGAACGCATATTTGGCACGGCACCCTCAACGGTTAATCCTTTCGAGGTATAAGAGATCCCGAAATCGCCATCCAGGTAATAACCCCGATCGTTAAAACGGGCGATGGATGGGTCGTTAATATCGCTGTTTCTTACACTGTTTAAATCCAGTTTATCCTGACTTGCGCCAAAAGAGATTCCGAAGTTTAACTTCTGGTCGTCATTGTTTAACGGAAGGTGATAGGCAAAGGTTCCAACGGCTTTGGTGCGCTGGATGCCACCCGATTTCTCGTTATAGATGTTTACGCCCCAACCCACTTTGTTTACCTGCTGATCTAAAGTTACGCTCTGGGTAATGGGTGCACCCGGAATATTTGACCATTGTTTGCGGAAACTGCCGTTAATGTTAAACCCTTCGTTAATACCCGCCATAGATGGGTTTACGAGGTAACGGTTCTGGAAATATTGTGCATTGAGCGGAAGGATCTGTGCTTTTACAGATCCTAAAAATAATGTGCCTGCAGCAAATAGAAACGTTACGCGACGCATTTGCTTTATGTTTTTGGTAATTGCTTTCATGTCTGTAATTAGTCTCTAATGATATTGATATAACCTTTAAATGTACCGATGCCCTTACCTAAATCGATGATGTAATAATAGGTGCCTTCGTTTAGCGGGCTACCGTTTATTGTTCCATCCCAGTCATTGGTATAAGTTTGCCTGGTATATAAAACCCGCCCCGCCTTATCAAATATTCTTAAGGTATTGTTTGGATAATAATCGATGTTTTTTACGATAAATTTATCGTTATACCCATCACCATTAGGGGTAATTACTGTACTGGCTTCTAACTTATAATCTTCGGTTACGGTTATTAAAATCGTCTGATCGCTTACACAACCACTGGCATTGGTTACAGTTACTTTATAGGTGCCGCTTTGTTTTGGTCTGATGGTTGCCGATGCCATATTTTGTCCGTTGGTGATTTCAGCACCTGTCCAGCTGTATTGTACACCACCGGTTGCAGTTAATATAATGGCATCGCCTTTAGAGATGGTTACACCCTTATTGCTGCTGATGGAAATCACAGGTAAGGCGTAGACTGTTACAGTAGCGGTTCCGGTTTGCGCCTGACCGCAATTTGCATCTTTAACATTGACTAAATTATAGGCAAAAGTACCGGCTGCATTAGTGGGTGCCGAAACCGTTACCGATGCACTTGTAGCGGTTGTCGTTACAGTTTTACTTGTTCCGCCGTTAATGTTATAGGTAAAAGTATAAGGTGCGGTTCCGTTTGCACCGGTAAAGGTGATGGTTTGGGCGGCTCCGTTTAAGCAAACTGCTGATGCGCCAGCAATACTTGCTGTAGCGGTTGAAGTAACCGTTAATTTGAAAGTTTTAATGGTTTTGTCTACCCCTCCAAAATCTGTTCCGCCATTATCCATTACAGTTACGGTAATATTGGCTACACCACTTACATTGTTTTTTAGATGGTAAGTGATGGTACCTTTATCTGTACCATTTGGTGTTACGGTTAATAGATCAAACAGGTCAGCATGATCAGCAGTAACCGAAAGTGTAGTATTTTGTGCAGTTTCAGGACCAGCAGAAATTCCGGTTAAAGCAATGTTTTGGTTGGTTGAGGAATAACAAACTGCCTGGTTTTCCACCGCATCGATGGTGGGTGCAGCATTGCCGAATAAATATCTCGTTTTAATCGGATAGTGATCTGTTGTGGTAGAACTGTAATTGGTCACGAGGTTTTTAACGGCATCTAAAACCTCGGCAGAGGCCGGAATGTAGTTGAGGTTAAGGTTTTTTGTGATGATCACGTTATCAATTACGGTATTAAATCCGGCTGTAGATTGTTTTCCTGCTAAACTTAAAGGTAGCGTAACCGGGAAATAATTAGCTGTATCCTGGGTGAAATCGGAATATGAAGTGCCGGTACCTGCAGGCATTGGTGCAATGGTTTTATCGGCATCCAGTACATCGTTAAAATCGCCAAGAATAATAACTTTTTTGCCAGCAAGGTTAGCATCAAGCCAGTCTTTCAATTGTTTATTTCCGCCTTTTCTACGGTTATAGGCATCAATCTGATCGGCTGTTGGTCCTGTGTTTGCTTTCGCATGAATTTCAACAAAATAAACGGTATCCAATTTATTGTTGATTTTCACCTGTGCCTGCATCATATAAGGAAAACGGCCCGATGACCAGTTTTTGTAAGGGGTACCATCGGCACTGGTTGCAGGTACAGCAGGGTTATAGGTATCTCTTAAAATGCCTAAAGTCGAAATTGGCTTAATCAGATCGGTGCGATACATAAAAGCCAGTTTTTGTGCCAACGGATAGTCTGCATCAGCTTTATCATCAGCATAGGATCCAAATTCGCTGAATAAAACATTATATCCTGCCGGTAAAACGGTATTTCTGAACAAAGTGGTATCTACCACCTCTGCAAAACCATAAATATCTGCATTTAGATTGTTCACTATGGTTTTAACGTTAGCCGCCTGTAATACATCGTTCGATGGATCCTGAGCTGGGCTGCCAAACCATTCAATGTTCCAGTTCACTACTTCTAATGTGTTGGCAATATCAAAGGTATTTCCGGTTAAGGCTACGGTTTTATTTGCCGAACCGGTAGTAGTAATGCTTACATTGCCGGTATAACTGGTATTCACTACCGTTGGCGAAAATTTAGCATAAACTGTTGGCGAAGTATTGTTGATCTCGGCTTTTGGATAAGTGATGGTACTGCTATAGGCTCCGGTACTTGTTTTTGATAAGGTGAAATTAGCAGGAGCAGTTAAGGTGACATCGCCTGTTAAGTTGCCTGCAGAAAAACCAAAGCTATTTGCAGCAGAAGTGGTATTAACCGCCTGAAAACCAAAACTAAGGCTTGATGGCGAAGTAGTAATGTCAACCGCTGGAGGTGTGCTCGAATTGGTTACCGCAAAATCATCAACTGTCCAGCGGCTGGCTGATGAAGTGGTCGAGTTATATACAATAGCGATATAAATTGGCGTTGCTTTGTAGGCTGATAAATCTATATTGTCTGATTTGGTCCATTTATCGCTACCCGTTTCAGGGAATTTACCATCTAAACTGGTCCATGTAGCCAGTGCAGGATTACCCGAACCGGTATAGTTTGTAGAAATTTTAAGTTGTAATTTATCACCCGCGAAAGCAGATCTTGTCCAGAAAGATAAAATAGCATAATTAAATGAAGAAATATTTAAGGCCGGAGAAATCAACCAGTCCTCATTTAAAATATTACCGCCAGAATAACCATTAATCTGGAGGGCATTTCCTGCGCTCGTAACACCTGTAGGGTCGGTCGCGTCATGTCCGAAGGTAGTAGTACAGCCCCAGGTTTGCGGACCTGTTACGCTGTATTGGTAAAAACCATCAGACAAGGCAGAACTGCCTACTGTTGTACAGTTTTCAAAATTGAAAGCCGTTTGGTTAGGATCTACCGCCGCTCCTGTTAATGAAAGTGGAACCGAGGTTGCACCTGCACTGGTGTGTAAAACTGCACCTGTTGAATTGCCCACAGTTGTTGGGCTAAATTTTACATACACCGTTTGATTGGCGGCTAAATCTGCTACACTATAACTTAATGTAGTAGAAAAAGTAACGTTATCTTTAGAAATAGAATAAGGTGCAGTTGTTGTTAAAGTAGTGGCATTGGTTAAGTTTCCGGCCGAGAGTACATAGCTTTTTGAAGCTGATGTGGTATTTATTGCCTGGTTACTGAAAGCCAGGGTTTTTGGCGTAACAACTAAATAGGGGCCAGTTGTTGAAGTGGGTTCAGTTACCGAGCTGTTTTGCGGATTTGGTGTCCTTGGTACAAAATCTGACGAATTTTCATCGCTATCATATCCATTACCTGCAAATTCTTCTGTACCACCAATGCCCATGGTGGTGGCATTTGATGTTGCATTTGCTTTTCTTTCAATTGATGTGGTGTTGGTTGTGGCAGGTGCAGGGGCAGTACCTTCGTAGCCATTTGCTGTTCCATAACCAACTTTATCAATAATATTTGCATTAACCGGATTGGCACCTGTTTGAGGGGTAGCTAAATTGCTTAGCAATACTTTTCCTGTTGTACCCGATAAGGTGAGTGTACCAATCTTATCAGGTGTTGGTAAATCTAATGTACCACCTGTACCCGCTGAAAGTTGGATCAGGTAAAAACCTTTTGAGGCGATAGAACCCGATAAGGTGGTTGCTGCCCAGCTGCCCGTACCGGTAGCACTTGCATACTGCACGCTCCAGCCTGTTAAATCAACAGCGCTAAGGGTTGGATTATACAATTCGATAAAGTCGTTTTTATAGGTAGCGCCGCTGTTGCCACCACCGCCATAAACTTCAGAAATGACCACGTGATTGGCACCTGTTGGTTCTTTTGTCGAAGTGTTTTGCGGGTTTGGGGCCGTAACTACAAAATCGGTACTGTTGTTGTCGGTATCGTAACCATTTCCATTAAACTCTTCGGTACCGCCAACGGCTAAGGTTGCCGCTGTTGAAGTTGCACTTGCTTTACGTTCAATTGAAGTTGTATTGGAGATTACGGAAGTAGGTGCGGTTTCGAAACCGGTGGCTGTTGGGCCAAAGCCTACCTTATCAACTACCGCAGTGGTTGATGGATTGGCACCAGTTAAAAGCACATTTGAATTGCTTAAAATTACTTTTCCGGTTGTACCGGATAAGGTTAAAGTTCCGGTTGCATCTGGTGTAGGCAAATTAACCGTTCCACCTGCTCCAATAGCTTCCTGGATCAAGTAGAAACTTTTTGCAGGTATGCTACCCGTTAAATCTGTTTTTGCCCAGGTGCCTGTTCCGGTAGCATTTAAATACTGTACACTCCAGCCGGCTAAATCAACCGTGGTGTTACCTGGGTTATATAATTCGATAAAATCATTTTTGAAGATTGCGCCGGTGTTTCCGCCGCCACCATAAATTTCAGATATTACAACGTGGGTTGGCGCTGCGGGTGGAGTTGTGCCCATACCTGCCGTAGTAATGTTCTGTGTGCTTGCACCAGTGCTCGAAATACTAATATTGCCAGATGCTGCGGATGGTGTTGTAGGGCTAAAACGCGCAGAGACCGTTTTGCTTGTGGCAAGCTCAGCGACAGTATAAACTAGCGAAGCGCTATAAGTAATATTATCTTTTGATAGATAAAAAGGTGCTGTAGTGGTAATATTTACCACATCGGTTAAGCCCTTGGCATTTAAACTAAAGGTTTGTGCCGTAGAATTGGTGCCTGTATTTTGAGAACCAAAATCGAAAGCCGTTTGGTCTACTGTTAAAATTGTTGATAGTCCATTTCCGCTTACCGCAACATTAACCGGGCTGGCACCAGTGCTGGTATTGGTAATATTGCCAATGGCATTGCCGCCTGAAGTTGGACTGAAACGTACATAAACAAATGGAGATGCAGCCACTTCGGCTGTGGTATAACTGATGGAATTGCTGAAAGCAATATTATCTTTAGATACAAAGAAAGGTGCTGTCGAATTTATTAAAACAGCAGCCGTCAAATTGGCTCCTCCTAATGTATAACTTTGTGCTGTAGAATTTGAATTGATGTTTTGATCGCCAAAAAGAAACGTTGTATTTGAGGCTGATAAAACCGGCGTAGTTGTAGTATTGCCCTTTGGCGTGATGCTAAAATCGTCAATAGTGTAAATGCCATCGCTTCCTAAATCGTCTGTATCTGTCCAGCGGATATAAAGTGTAGCACCATTTGCCCAGGTAATTGCGTTGATGCTTCCAGAAACAGGGGTTTGGTTTGCTGGTAAGTTACCATCAATGCCGGCTGCCGTGGTTGTTGTTGTTAACTTTTCGTTAAGGTCCATGCCGGTAAGCGGGAGCCAGGTGGCCGATGCGTCGGCAATACTGGTGGCATTGAAGCTATATTCGAAATTTAGTTTTTCGTTAACCGTAGCCGTTGAGCCAGTTCGCCACTGTTCCATGACCCCCGATAAATCGATTGAGGTTACGGTGGCACCGGTGTTATTCTGAAATCCGGCCCCAAATCTCGGTACTAACGCGCCAGAGGCAAGGCTTCCTAACGAACGGTCGGCAGCTCCTGCTGTTCCTGCATTGTAAGCGGCTCCACTATTTGACGAAGCGGTGTAAACCGTTAACGTTAAGGCCGAACCAACGGCTGCGGCGTTTGTGCCGCTCGCTTTAACGGCACTCCATCCGGCAACTGTCGAAGTTCCTGTTGCGGTTATGCCGTCAAAATTTTCTGCTTTAGCGGTATTTATTGCCGATAATGAAACCTGGGCAGATAAATAATCCCCGAAAACCAGAAAAAATAAAATGAGAAGTAAAAATCTTTTCATAGAATAAGTTTTATTTATAGCAAATGTATAGGCAAAAGCCTTATAATCAGATTAACTTAATGTTAATTTAGGTGATTGTGGAAAAATAAATGTAATGAGGAATAATTTTATGATTATGCAGACGTTGACGTGCTTTTGGGAAAATCTTTTAGCAGATTAGGGACTAAAAATCTCTAGTGCGATTGAAACGGAAAGCCCAAAATCTCGATGTGAAAACCTACTGTTGACATATCTTTTGCAATATCCTTAGCATTGACCGTCATTGCCAGCTTGACTGGCAATCTTAATGCAAAAAGAAAGGTTAATTCGTTGTGCGTGAAGCTTTAAGATTCCCATTTTCACGGGAATGACGCAAGAAGAATGGAATTGTGTCTACATGGCAGGGAGGACTTGAAGAGCAAAGCAGGGCAGGAGACCGCCACAAAGAACCTGAAATTCACTTCTAAAAAAGCAATCTAATATATCCCTGATCAAACAGGTTTCCAGCTTATTCACGCAATTTTTATAAGTAAGATATTATAAATACTCTTCAATATTTCCTTTACCCTCACGGATGACTTCAAACTCGCCGGTGGTACAATCAATTACAGTAGAGGCTTCATTATCGCCATAACCGCCATCTATTACCAGGTCTACCAGGTCTTCATATTTTTCGTGGATCAATTCCGGATCGGTAGAATATTCGATTACATCATCATCATCTTTTATGGAAGTTGATAAGATAGGATTGCCGAGTTCTTTGACAATACAGCGTGCAATGTTGTTGTCGGGTACACGGATACCGACCGTTTTTTTATTCGAACTTAATAATTTGGGTACGTTGTTATTCGCATTAAAAATAAAGGTAAAAGGACCAGGCAGCGCTTTTTTTAATACCCTGAAAGTGGTATTGTCAATCGGCTTAATGTAATCAGAAATGTGCTTTAAATCATGACAGATAAAAGAGAAGTTGGCTTTCTCGGGCTTGATGCCACGTAAACGGCAAATTTTTTCGATAGCTTTAGGATTGGTAATATCGCAGCCCAAACCGTAAATGGTATCAGTTGGGTAGATGATCAAGCCACCTTTTTTCAGCACTTCAACAACCTGTTCAATGGCTCTTTCGTTGGGGTTTTCCGGATAAATCTTAATAAGCATAGCGTAAAAATAACAATTTAATGGTGTCAGTTGTTTAATAATCCTAATCTTTGTACTAACAAAACATACGCTAATCTATTATTATGAGAAAAGCTTTCGTTGCGATTGCCGCATTTTTAATTGCCCTAACCATTATGCTGGGTTTGTACCATCCTTTTTTATGGTGGACATTCATCTTCACCGGTCCTTTTGTAATTCTTGGTATTTACGATTTATACCAGCCTAAACACAGTATCGTAAGGAATTATCCTGTTTTCGGGCGTTTAAGGTATTTTATGGAAGAATTGAGGCCGAAAGTATATCAATATTTCGTAGAAAGCGATACCAATGGTACGCCTTATAACAGGCTAAACCGTTCATTAATTTATCAACGAGCTAAAAAAGACAACGATACCATTCCCTTCGGAACGCAGTTAAATGTTTACGATAATGGCTACGAATGGTTAAGCCACAGTATTGCTGCGATTTCACACCATGAGCTGAATTTAGATCCGCGTGTTACCGTTGGTGGGCCAGATTGTAAAAAACCTTACTCTGCCAGTATCTATAACATCTCGGCCATGAGTTTTGGTTCCTTAAGTCAGAATGCCATTTTAGCCTTAAATGGTGGTGCTAAAATGGGCAACTTTGCCCACAACACAGGTGAGGGTGGCATCAGCGATTATCACCGTCAGCCAGGTGGCGATTTAATCTGGCAGATTGGGACAGGGTATTTTGGCTGCCGTAATGCTGATGGAACTTTCAACTATGATGCCTATGCCGAAAGGGCACGAACGGATCAGGTAAAAATGATCGAAATTAAACTTTCGCAAGGCGCTAAACCAGGGCATGGTGGTATGCTGCCAGCCAAAAAGGTAACGCCAGAGGTTGCCAGGATCCGTTTGGTGCCCGAAGGCAAAGATGTCTTGTCTCCGCCGGCTCACTCGGCTTTTAATACACCTATCGGTTTATTGGAGTTTGTTAAAAAACTCCGTGATTTATCAGGTGGTAAACCCGTAGGCTTTAAACTGTGCATCGGTCGTAAAAGCGAATTTTATGCCATTTGCAAAGCCATGGTAGAAACCGGAATTTACCCTGACTTTATCACTGTTGATGGTGGTGAGGGTGGAACAGGTGCTGCGCCGCAGGAGTTTTCGAATTCGGTAGGTATGCCCTTGCGCGAAGGTGTGGCATTTGTGTATGATGTTTTAAATGGTTTTGATCTGAAAAAACACATTAAAATAATTGCTTCAGGTAAAGTGGCAACAGGTTTCGATCTGGTTAAAAATATAGCCCTTGGTGCCGATATGTGTAATGCTGCCCGCGGAATGATGTTCGCTTTGGGTTGTATTCAGGCTTTAGAATGTAACAGCAATACCTGCCCGACAGGAGTGGCCACGCAAGATCAGAGTTTAATGAAAGGCCTGGTAGTGGAAGATAAAACGGTTCGCGTTAAAAACTTCCATAACCTAACCGTAGCCAGTGCGGTAGAATTATTAGGTGCAGCGGGTTTAAGAGAAACACATCAGTTAAGCAGGGCCTATATCAACAGGCGCGTAAGCCCAAGTGTAATGCAGAGTTATCTGGAGACTTTTCCCTATATTCCTGCAGGTAGTTTGTTACAAACGCCTTATCCAACCCGTTACGAACTGGGAATGGCATTGAGTACTTCGGCCAGTTTTGCCCCAACAGATTATAAAGTTTCGGCGGTAGATTACGCACACGCCAATCCGTATGGTGATAGCATGCATGATGATGGACGATAACAGCCAGGGATAACTTACGAAGTTTCAAAGGGCAAAGGACGCTAGCGTTGGCAGAACTTCGTAAGTCTTTTCCGTATCGCCTTGGTTTTTGGCTATTTTTGGAAAAGCAGGTGCAGTAGTATTTGGGTTTGTTCAGTCCTGCTTTTTGCTGCAGTCCAACGCTGCGGGCTTTCCGCGTCAATCAGGTTTAAGTGGCAAGTAATGAAGAGGTATTAACGGATTAATCAGCAAATATTCAATCGGAACGGAAACCACCAATTTGCAACAATATGATCGCGAATGAATCGTCATCTCGACCGTAGTGGAGAGATCTTTTAATATGGTCCAAAGATCTCTCCATTTCGTTGCACTTCAGTCGAGATGACACCGATTTTTAGAATATATAATTAATAGGAGATAACTTCTGGGGTTTTCCCGTTAGTGTAAAAAAAGAAGTCAAGTTTTTAAACTTGACTTCTTTGATAATAGGCTATTTGTTTTCCCTAAACCCTAAACCCTAAACCCTAAACCCTAAACCTTCCTAAAACTCTGCGTTTTTCGGAAATCTCGGGAAAGCGATTACGTCACGAATGTTGGTCATTCCGGTTACGAACAATACTAAACGCTCAAAACCTAAACCAAAACCTGAGTGCGGTGCCGAGCCAAAACGGCGGGTATCTAAATACCACCAAAGCTCATCTTGCGGGATATTTAAATCTTCCATACGTTTCGTTAAACGATCCAAACGTTCTTCACGTTGCGATCCGCCAATCATTTCTCCAATACCCGGGAATAAGATATCCATGGCTGCAACAGTTTGTCTGCCTTCCGCATCTGGTTCGTTCTGGCGCATGTAGAACGATTTAATATCAGCAGGATAATCGGTTAAGATGACCGGTTTTTTAAAGTGTTTTTCCACCAGGTAACGTTCATGCTCACTTTGTAAATCAGCACCCCATTCATCAATCAGGTATTTAAACTGTTTCTTCTGGTTCGGTTTAGAAGACTTTAAAATCCTGATTGCCTCGGTATACGTTAAACGTTCAAATTCGTTGGCTAAACAGAAATCCAGTTTTTCTAAAAGGCTAAATTCGCTGCGTTCGTTCTGCGGTTTTTGTTTATCCTCTTCAGCTAAACGGGTATTTAAGAATTCTAATTCATCTTTGCAGTTATCTAAAGCATATTTTATGACATACTTCATCATATCTTCTGCAAGCTGCATGTTGTCTTCTAAATCTGCAAAAGCAACTTCGGGTTCAATCATCCAGAATTCTGCCAGGTGACGTGTTGTATTCGAATTTTCTGCCCTGAAAGTAGGGCCGAAAGTATAAATCTGTCCGAAAGCCATTGCTGCCAGTTCACCTTCCAATTGTCCGGATACAGTTAAGTTGGTTGCACGGGCAAAGAAATCCTGCGAGAAATCTACCTTACCGTCTTCCGTTCGTGGTGTATTATCGAAATCCAAAGTGGTTACTTTAAACATTTCGCCTGCACCTTCCGCATCACTTGCGGTAATTACAGGGGTATGCATGTACACAAAACCACGATCGTTGTAGAATTGGTGGATGGCAAAGGCCAAGGCATGACGCACCTTAAAAACCGCGTTAAAAGTATTGGTACGGAAACGCAGGTGTGCAATTTCGCGTAAAAACTCTAAACTGTGTTTCTTTGGTTGTAATGGAAACTTTTCAGGATCGCTATCGCCCAAAATTTCTACCGTTGTTGCCTTGATTTCGACAGATTGACCTTTACCAAGTGATTCGATCAATTTACCTGTTGCAGAAATGGCCGCGCCAGTTGTTATTCTTTTTAACAGCTCATCAGGTAAATTATTAAAATCGATCACAACCTGGATATTGCCCATGCAAGATCCGTCATTTAAGGCAATAAACTGATTATTACGGAAAGTTCTAACCCATCCCATAACCCTTACTTCTGTGTCAAATGCTGTCGACTTTAATAAATCTTTAATTTGCTGTCTCTTAATCATATTGTTATTTGTAAAAGGCGCAAATTTAGAAAAAAAATGTATCAGTTAGCAGTTTTCAGTATACAGTTTTCAGTTTTTTAGCATGAATCCGCTGCCAACTGAAAATTGCGAACTGTTAATTGCCAAGTCTTATCGTAAATTCTTATCTTGAAAAGATTTACAGCTAAAGACAATTTTAACATATCCATCTACAGCGCCTCATGAATAAGTTTGATATAGATAAACAAACCCTAACTGATTTAAACATATTTGAGGTTCATGGCTTAAATAAAAGTATTTTTTCTCTGTTCAAACTTACTTCTACAATTAAAGGCAATGATAAATTATCTGAAATTTTCAGATTGCCTTCCACAGATATTAAGATCATTACGGAAAGACAAGGTTTAATCAAATATCTATCCAATTATAACGAAGATTTAAACTTTGACCATACGAACATAGACTTTATTGAAAGTTATCTGGAGCAGAATGGTAAAATCAAATTCTATTCAAAGATTTCGGCATTAACTAAGTCTATCAATTATTTCTTTTATCCAAATCAGGCATATTATTTAAAAGAAAAAGGCATAAAGGAAATTATCTCTTTGCTTAAGAAGCTTACTGAAGTCTTTGCGACACTAGATCAAGAGGTTAAGCCTGCGCTGGTTAAAGAATTTAATGAGGTTGCTGGAATTTTATTTAAGCAAAAATTAATTAAAGCTATTGTTGAGCGGTTTGAGAAAAAGATTAACTTATTCGAATTAGAAGAGCTGGATTTTATGTTTAGGGGATCTGAGCTAATGACAATCAAGCGGTTTTTAGATTTAGTTTACCAAATTGATGCCTATTATGCTGTTGTTAAGACAGCCAGGAAATACAATTTATCCTTGCCAGATGTAAATGCAAAAGAGTCCCATCTGCGTATTAAAGGTGTTTTTCATCCTTTTTTAAATCATCCGGTTGCTAATGATATTGAATTTGAAATTGGTAAGAACGTCTGTTTCCTAACGGGAAGTAATATGGCTGGGAAATCTACTTTTTTAAAATCTGTTGGGATTTCTGTTTATCTGGCTCATTTAGGTTTTCCTGTTCCTGCAACCTATATGGAGACAGGAATTTGGCAAGGATTGGTGTCGACCATAAACTTGCCTGATAATTTAAATGAAGGGTTTAGCCATTTTTACAATGAAGTTTTAAGGGTAAAGAATGTTGCAGAGAAGATTAAAGTTTCTAAAAATATTTTTGTAATTTTTGATGAGCTGTTTAGGGGTACGAATGTTAAAGATGCATTTGACGGATCTTTATCTGTGATTAAATCATTTTCTGCAATAAAAGACTGTTATTTCATGATTTCAACTCATATTATTGAGGTTGCCGAAATATTAAAGGAGAATGAAAGTATTATGTTTAAATATCTATCTACCAAAATGGAGCACAACAAACCTACATTTACCTATAATCTTATGAATGGAATTACCGATGAACGGATAGGGATGTGGATTATTGAAAATGAAAAGATTGATGAAATTTTAAGCAGTAGAAATTTAGAATAGATTTCTACTGCTTTTTATGGCTGATGATATAAAACTATAAACTGCCTACTGTTGTTGTTGTTGCTGTTGTTGCTGCTGCATGGCTTCCATGTACTCCTGATAGCTGTTTTTGGTTCTCCCGGTAATTATTGATCCTGTGGGTTTGCTGTAATTCACCTCTTTTGGCTGGAAGTAAGTTTCCTGATCGTTAAAATCTTCATCATTATAACCTACAGATACATTAACTTCCATGATGTGTTCGAAGCCGCCTTTATAAACCCCTTTTACGGGTGAGCAGTCGGTAAAATTCCGGCCTACCGCCAGGCGGACATGGTTTTCGTTTACAATGCAATTATTGGTCGGGTCTAAACCTAGCCAGCCATATTCGGGCAGGTAAGCCTCCGCCCAGGCATGGGTTGCGCCTTCGCCCCGCATGCCGTCTCTGTTAGGGCAGATATAACCGCTTACATAACGTGCCGGGATGCCCGTTAAACGCAGCATGGCGGTTAATACATGTGCGAAATCCTGACAAACGCCCGCTTTTAGTTTTAGAATCTCCTCAATGGTGGTATCAACTGCCGTTACACCTTTAATGTATTCGAAATTGTTGAAAACATCCGCGCAGTATTTTATAGCGGTTTGGTAAGGGGTATCATCACGACCTTTAATGCTCAGGGCTGTTTCCTTTAATTGAGTTATCCCGTCAAAACTTTCCTGCCGTAAATAATCGATAAAGGGTACTTCAAATTTTAGGGCGCTTAAGCTGTTCCACTGCTCGCTGCTAAACATATCATCCTGTGGCAAAGGCTTCGGAAAAGTTTCTACACTTACCTTCGAAAAGATTTTAAGTTGGGTGTGCGGTTCGTTTTGGGTAAAAGTGCCCACTTCATTGCCGTAATAATCAATAAAAATTTCAATCTCCGGGCTTCCAGAGATATTCAGGTCGTGTTTAACCACTTTCTGAAAATCATCTTTAATTGGAAATAGAATAATCTGATTCGCACTATCCCGAACAGGTAATTCGTACTTATAATTGGTAATATGTTTGATTTTGAAAATTGGCATAATGTTTATTGTTATGTTTTACCACAGATAAAAAGGATAAACACAGATGAGAAATCAGTAAAGGAAAATCATATCTATGTTAATTGTGTCTATCTATGGTTAAAAAACTGTTTATGAATTTGCGAAATAATATTCATTTAGCAGGTTTCCGATGCCGAAGAGTTCGGCCCTGATTTCTGTAAGGTAATGGTGTAATTGCTCTTCGTTCATGGTGTTAACTGAGCTATAGGTAATCATACTTTTTAAGCGTCCTATTTTAAAAGACAGGTTATTGTAGTGTTCGATATTACTTTCGCTCTTTAACCGGTTAAAATATCTTTCAATATTGTTCATCGCATATAATGCCGAACGCGGAAAATCGTTATTAAGCATTACCAATTCGATAATGTTTTTTGCATCAAATCCCTGGCGATAGGTTTTCAGGTATAATTCATAGCCACCCAATGATAGTAATAAATGTTTCCAATAGGCGATATCAGTCAGCAGGTCAGGATTGTTGCTGATCGAACTGAATTTAATGTCCAGGATATCGATAGATTGGATGCTTCTTTCCAAATGTTTGCCGATTTTCATGAAACTTCTGCTTTCACCACGTTCCATTACGCTGTCGGCTGTGCCATGATATAACATTACCTGTTTAATCAAAACATCCAGGGCTGTTACCGGATCATCTTTTTGTACGTACCACAATAATTTCTCGTCTTTAACCGCATGGTAATATTCGTTTAAACATTGCCATAAGTCTTTGGGGATATGTTCCTGTACGCTCCTTGCATTCTCACGCGCAAGGGTAACGATGTTTAAAATCGAATTCTGGTTATCGCGGTTTAACAGGAGGTATTCGATCACGGCGCGACTATCATGCTGGATATTCAATAGTTCATTTTCGTCATCAGATGAAAAAATCCTGATTACGGGTTTCCAGGTGAATTCCTGTATGGTATCTTGTGAGGAAGCGTAATTTATTTTTAACATACGCAGCATGCCGTCGCTGCGCTCAACATACCTGCTTAACCAATATAGGCTTGATGCCACTCTACTTAACATATTCTGTATTCTAAGAAGTTAAAACCCATGTATCTTTACTGCCACCGCCCTGCGAACTGTTTACCACAAGTGAACCCTCTTTTAAGGCTACCCTGGTTAAGCCTCCCGGAACAATCGAAATACCATCTGGTCCATTTAAGGCGAAGGGGCGGAGGTCTATTCTGCGCGGAGCCAGTTTCCCATTAATAAAACACGGCGCGGAAGACAGGCTGATGGTGGGTTGGGCAATAAAGTTGCGCGGATCTTTCAGTACCTCAATTTTGTATTCATCGGTTTCCTTTTCGCTGGCCGCATGCCCCATTAACATGCCGTAACCCCCACTTCCGTTGGTTTTTTTGATTACCATGGTATTAATGTTTGCAAAAACATAATCAAGCTCATCTTTATTGCTGAGCTGATAGGTGGGTACATTCTTTAATATAGGTTCCTCATTCAGGTAATACCTGATCATATCTGGTACATAGGTGTAAACGGCTTTATCGTCGGCTACGCCATTGCCTACTGCATTAATAATAGCTACATTACCTTTACGGTAAGCACCCATCAGGCCTGCTACGCCCAGTACGCTGTTTGGATTAAATACTAAAGGATCGAGATAATCATCATCCACCCTCCGGTAAATTACATCAACCTGCTGCAGGCCGGTGGTGGTTTTCATAAATACCTTTTGATTTTTAACTACCAGATCACGCCCTTCTACCAATTCTACCCCCATTAAGCGGGCCAGGGTAGTATGTTCGTAATAGGCAGAATTATACATGCCCGGACTCAGCAGTACAATTGTTGGGTTCGAAACTGCTCTGGGAGAGAGACTCATTAAATTTTTATATAATATGGCAGGATATTCGGTTACGCTCCTTACGCCGCACTGCGGAGTCAGGTCGGGGAACAGCCTTTTGGTAATTTCCCTGTTTTCGAGCATATAACTAACACCTGATGGGGTTCGGAGATTGTCTTCCAGTACGTAGAACGTGCCATCGTGATCTCTGATCAGGTCTATTCCGGCGATATGGATGTAAATATCGTGCAATACATTTACATTGTGCATCTCCCTTAAAAAGTGCGGACAAGAATAAATTACATTTATGGGTACAATTTGATCTTTTAAGATAAATTGATTGCTGTAAATGTCTTTAAGGAAAAAGATTTAGCGCTTTTAGCCTTTGTTTTATTCCTTTTTCTATGAAAGACCACTCGATGGAAGTAATAATTCTCGGGATGATATCAAAAGGAAAGATTTTTTCGATGCCTTCACCGCTATCATATACCGTAAAGGTAATACCTTGACTCATAAATAGCTTTTTAGCGAGTTCTTCCTTTTTGTTTAGATTTTCGAGAGACTCTTTAGAGAAATTGCTGATGAAATTTGCATAGTGATTTCTGTAATTATCACCATTTAGAAACATTTCATCGTAAGTTTTGGGATGATTAAAATAATTTTTTATAAAATCTTCTATCATTTCGCTTAAATATTTCCTTAAATTATAATTTTTTGACTAAATAAATAGCTTTTAAGGGTAAATATTTGTTTTTGTAGTTAATTATGTCTGTTGATTTGATTTTTATTGTCTTAATATTAGTGTTTTATCTAATTTTTTATAAAAAAATTAAATTTTTTTATAAAAATACTTGCTGGTATGGATAAAGTTTGTACTTTTGTAATGCTCGTTAATTATTATTATATATTTGGTTTAAAAAAAGCGCTGGCAACGGCGCTTTTTTTATAAAAACTTAAAGACTTATTCATAATCAACATAAACCAAACAACCTAAACCAAGAAAGCTCCAGATAACTGGAGCTTTTCTTTTTTATATTTATTTCAATTGGTTAACTATAGGATAAAGCTTGGTGCAGAGTAGTAGTTTTGTCATCTCCACGCATGCGGGGATCCTAATGTGATATGCTTTTCCTTTTATAACTTATAAAATCCTTTTAGATCTGCGGTCCTTTTCTGCGCGATTAGCGGGAAACAAATGAATTTTGTAATTTAAGGTTTTTTCCGCAGATTTAAGAAGATAAGAAACGCAGATTAAACAGGTATTGAGTTAAGGATTAAGAAATGTCATCATCCTCGCTTATGCGGGAATCTTAATGCGATATGCTTTTCCTTTTATAACTTATACAATCCCTCTAGTTCTGCGGGCCTTTTCTGCGCGATTAGCGGGAAACAAATGAATTTGCATTTAAGGTTTTTCCCGCAGATTTAAGAAGATAAGAAACGCAGATTAAACTGATATTGAGTCAAGGGCTAAGAAATGTCGTCATCCTCGCTTATGCGGAAATCTTAATGCGATATGCTTTTCCCTTTTATAACTTATACAATCCCTCTAGTTCTGCGGGCCTTTTTTGCGTCCTCAGCGGGAAACAAATGAATTTGCATTTAGGTTTTTCCCGCAGATTTAAGAAGATAAGAAACGCAGATTAAACAGATATTGAGTTAAGGGCTAAGAAATGTCGTCATCCTCGCTTATGCGGGAATCTTAATGCGGTATGCTTTACAATTCCCTTTATAACTTATAAATTCCCTTTAAATCTGCGGGCCTTTTCCGCGTCATCAGCGGGAAACAAATGAATTTGCATTTAAGGTTTTTCCCGCAGATTTAAGAAGATAAGAAACGCAGATTGAACAGGTATTGAGTTAAGGGCTAAGAAATGTCCTCATCCTCGCTTATGCGGGAATCTTAATGCTATATGCTTTTCCTTTTATAACTTATACAATCCCTCTAGTTCTACGGGCCTTTTTTGCGTCCTCAGCGGGAAACAAATGAATTTGCATTTAGGTTTTTCCCGCAGATTTAAGAAGATAAGAAACGCAGATTAAACAGATATTGAGTTAAGGATTAAGATCCTCGCGCATGTGGAGATCTTAATGCTCTAGTACTGGTACTTCGTCAAATTTTTTTATACAAAAAAAAGCTACCCGATTTGGATAGCTTTCAATATAATGTTTTGTTGTTGTTATTCTTCAGAATAGGTGATTTTATTCACATGTTTATCGATTTCCCATCTTCCGGTACCTTCTTCACCAATCACTTCGAATAATTCTAATGCTCTGCGTGCTTTATACTCTTCTTCGCGTTGTTCTTTCAAGAACCAGTTCAAAAATTCCATGGTTACAAAATCCTGTTCTTTATGGCATTTGGCCGCCAGGTTTTTAAAACTCTGGGTAATGGCAATCTCTGCTTCTAAAGCATCTTCGAAAACTTCTCTAAATCCGGCAAATTCGGTTTTGATGCCAGAAACTTCCGGAGATATTGCGTTTCCACCCATATCCAAAACATATTTGAATAATTTCAATTGGTGTACTCTTTCTTCTTCAGATTGCTTTAAAAAATAATCTGCTGAAAAATCAAATCCATTTTGGTCACACCAGGATGACATGGATAAATATAGTGATGAAGAGTGTGCTTCTTTTTTGATCTGCTGATTTAATAATGTTTCAATATCCTGTGATATTAAACATTTAATGCGCATTAAGTCTTTCATAATTTTCTTTGCTTAACTAATAATACAAATGTAACATCAAATTAACCAGATTGTGTGATTTATTTGCAATATGAAATTAGTCTAAATTGCTGATAATTAGTTATTTGTAATCAGTTTAAATAAGGTGGGATGGATCATGTAAGAGGTAAGACGAATGATGGAAAATGGAAGGATAACGCGAGACGGATAGTGGTTGAGGATCAGAAGGATAAAGATCAGTTTTCAGTTGGCAATTTTCAGTTAGTAGTTTCCAATGAATTAAATCATGTGAATAATTTAGGATCAGAGAATGGTAATATATCGAAATCTACTTGGTGATCGTCATCCTGAGAGGTAGTTTATTGTGTAAAAATCAACATAAATGACAGTAATTAATCTGTGTTTAAAAAAAACTCGATTTTTCGTCCTTTCGAGCGGAGTGCTGCCTGTACCGATTTTACATCGGTAACGCAGTCTAGAACCCGAAGGCTCTGCGAAGCAAAATCTGTTTTAATAGATCTCTCCACTTCGCACTGCTTCGGTCGAGATGACGAGTTTTTTGGAATCTGTCAATGATAGCTTTTTGAAAGGATTTTTTTAAATGTTTCACAAGGCTTTTCGATACTTCGTCAAGCTCAGTACAGGCCAGGCTCAACGTGACAAATTCAATTGAATTCCAATTTATGATGGGGCTTCTGCGCACAGAATGGACAACCAATGAACAATATTCAATAAGCAATTATTGAATGACAGTGAGGTAAGCAGGAAATTTTGAGTTAACGGTTTTAAACTGGCTGTTGAATATCTGCAGTTAACCAGTTTAAACAACTAACCCAAAGAATAGTCGGCAATTTTCAGTTACCAATGGACAAATGACTAATGAACTAGTAAACTAATCTATAGAGGCAGTCGCTGATGATGTGGTTGAGTTTGAACATGGTGAAAGTACCATGCAACAGATCTTTTAAGGCAATAATTTCCAATGCACTTAATAAATAGATGTGTTCGCAACCATTAAAGGTAACCAGTTCGAAATCGGCTTTGTGGGTATTTAAAAGGAGTGCTTCAATATCAATCTGTTCTACAACAGCTTTTAATTTCTGAAGAGACAGGCAATTGAAACGTGCAAATTTACCGCCAAAATCTACATAAAAGCAGTTTAACTTATCTGACTGATAAATTGAACCATGAGTATTTGAGAATACGTTAACCAGTTGGTTAATATCTATACACGCTTTTTCCATCGGTTACAAAAATTGGTATTATTTAGATTAAATACAAATAAAAACCAAAATAAATTTAGAAGCGGTTTGGGTTAGGCGTTTAGCGGCACAGAGATGATGCCCAGAAGCTAATTATTTTATTTTAAAAACCATGTGATGGTATAATCCTCCCATAAACTGTTTCTCGTTCTGGATAACGAAATCCATTTTTTCGTAAAGCCTTAATGCGTTTGGATTATTTTGTTCTACCAACAGGCCAACATTATGATGGCCAAGTTGTTTAGCCCAGTCTATACCTGCTTTAATCAGCTGTTTTCCAATTCCTTTTCTCTGGGCTTCTGGATTGACGCTGATGCTATCCAGGTAAAACTCTCCATTTTCGGTTTCTGTGCCTTGGTTGACGTCATTTGCATGGTAGTGTGCGGCTACATAATGAAGAAATGGTTTGCGGAGTTCGGGCAGTTTTCCTCCATCATAAGCATTCAGTGATCCCAAGACTTTACCTTCTTCTTCATAGACCAGTGTATTTTCATAACTGTATTGATTGCCCTGTTGAATAAAGAAGTAGCTGAATATCTGATTGATTATATTTTCATCTTCAACATTGGTTAGTTTCTGAGCCAGTTTGTCCATGGCCCGGATAATCAATGGCACTACAACTGTAGCATCTGAAGGCGTTGCTGGTCTGATCATTTATACGTCGCTTAGCTTAAAGGTTTCTGCCACGCGGATTCCCTTTTCTGTGCGTTGGAGGGTACAGCATTCGTTAATGGGATCGTGCTCTAAGTACAATATATAGTTGTTATTAACGGCTTCTTCTAAAAAGGTCTGCTTTTCGGTTAACGTTTTTAGAGGGAACATATCATAAGCCATAACATAGGGCAGGGGCAGGTGACCTACCGAAGGTAAAAGATCAGCCATATACACAATGGTTCTGCCTTTGTAGCTGATTTTGGGCAGCATCATTGCATCGGTATGGCCGTAAGCAAAACTGATATTGATATTTTTTTGCCATTCGATATTTTCTTTTTCCGGCACAAATTTAAGCTGCCCGCTTTCCTGGATTGGCAGAATGTTTTCTTTTAAGAAAGAAGCTTTTTCCCTTGCATTTGGCTCTACTGCCCACTGCCAGTGTTTTTCGTTGCTCCAGTATGTAGCGTTTTTAAAAGCTGGTGAAAGTTTTTCGTCTTCTCTTATAATAGCTCCGCCCACATGATCAAAGTGCAGGTGTGTCAGGAAAACATCAGTAATATCTGCAGTGCTAAAACCCAATTTGGAGAGCGATTTTTCCATAGAATCATCACCATGCAGATAATAATGACTGAAAAATTTTTCATCCTGTTTATTTCCAATCCCAGTATCTACTAAAATTAACTGGTTGCCTTCTTCTATCAATAAACAGCGCATGGCCCAGGTGCAAAGGTTATTGCTATCGGCAGGATTGGTTTTTTGCCAGATGGCCTTGGGTACAACGCCAAACATTGCGCCGCCATCTAATTTAAATAAGCCTGTGTTTATGGTGTGGAGTTTCATTTTTTTAGTATCGAGTAGTCCAGTATCAAGTATTTAGTATCGAGTATCAAGAAGCTATTATTAAATATCAAGATTGGAATTGGCTAAAAATAAGAAAACCCTTTAGGATTAACTAAAGAGTTTCTGTAATAATATTGGTTTTATTTGTGGTGTTGGCCTTAAGCCTTCCACCTTTAAACCTTCTGCCTTATAGGTGGATCACTTCTCCGTAGGCATCAGCGGCAGCTTCCATAATGGCTTCGCTCATGGTTGGGTGAGGGTGAACAGATTTAATCATTTCATGACCAGTAGTTTCCAATTTACGGGCAACTACAATTTCGGCGATCATTTCGGTAACGTTGGCACCGATCATGTGTGCACCTAATAATTCTCCGTATTTAGCATCGAAAATTAGTTTTACGAAACCATCTTTAGCACCGGCAGCACTGGCTTTACCTGATGCTGAGAATGGGAATTTACCGATTTTTAATTCGTAGCCAGCTGCTTTTGCTGCTTTTTCGGTATAACCTACTGAAGCAATTTCTGGTGTGCAATAAGTACAGCCCGGGATGTTGTTATAATCTAACGGCTCAACATGCTGACCAGCGATTTTCTCTACGCAGATAATGCCTTCTGCAGAAGCAACATGCGCTAAAGCTTGTCCGCCTACTACGTCGCCAATGGCATAATAACTTTTAACTGAAGTATTATAAAATTCGTCAGTAACAATTTTGCCTTTCTCTGTTTTGATCCCTGTCTCTTCTAAACCAATGTTTTCGATGTTAGCTACAATACCTGCTGCCGAAAGCACGATATCTGCCTCGATAGTCTGCATACCCGAAGCAGTTTTAACAGAAACTTTACAACCTGCACCGCTGGTATCAACCGATTCAACACTTGCTGAGGTCATTACATCGATACCCACTTTTTTCAGGCTGCGTAACAATTGTTTAGATACATCTTCGTCTTCCACCGGAACAACGTTATCCATAAATTCTACAATGGTTACTTTGGTACCCATGGTCGCATAGAAATAAGCAAACTCTACACCAATAGCTCCAGAACCTACTACTACCATGCTTTTTGGTAATTCAGGAAGTACCATGGCCTGGCGGTAGCCGATAATTTTTTTGCCATCCTGTTTCAGGTTAGGTAGTTCCCTTGAACGGGCACCTGTAGCAATGATGATATTTTTTAGCACTTAGTTCCTGTTGAGAACCATCCGCACCTTTAACTTCTAATTTGTTTCCTGGTTTTACTTTACCAGTGCCCATAATGACGTCAATTTTATTTTTTTCATTAAAAATTGAACACCTTTGCTCATGCCATCAGCAACGCCACGGCTGCGTTTTACCACAGCAGCAAAATCTGCAGTTGCACCAGCAGTAGTAATTCCGTAATCAGCAGCATGATTAATATATTCGAAAACCTGAGCGCTTTTTAAAAGTGCTTTAGTAGGGATACAGCCCCAGTTTAAACAAATACCACCTAATGATTCACGCTCAACAATTGCAACTTTTAGTCCCAATTGAGAAGCTCTGATTGCAGCTACGTAACCACCTGGGCCGCTGCCTAAAACAATAACGTCGTAATTCATCTGTTTTTTAATCTATTTTAAAGAGATTTGTTTTTAATTGTTTTATACCTGTAATCTGCTCAATTATCCCTTAATACGGGTTGTCTACATCCAGATTACAAAATTTATAAGATCTTCATCCTGCAACAATCGCTCAAAACTAAAAAAAATGTCAATTGGCTTCGGTGAATATTGAGATAACTGTTAAAAATTACAATGATTGAATATTGTTGCCTCAAATTTATGGTTGCCTGTTGATTAGTGTTTGTGCTTTTGCCGATAAAAAGTAAATATTTAACGATAGGTTTAATTTATCGTGTTTTTACATAAAAAGTTATTGTTTACAGGCGTTATTGGAAAAATACCAACATTACATCGTCTTTTATGCGTAAATTATAACTAGCCTAAGGTTTTGTTATAAATAATCTATTTATATGATCAAAGTATTGATAAACTGAAAGTTATAATCTGCTCAATATGTGTTAAATGTTGAAAAGTTTTGCCTGACTTAATAATAATTTAACATTAGATGTTAAAATGTGTTAAATTTAATTAGGACATTTGCAGCTTAATATCATTAATTAGATTATTCAACAACAAAAAACATTTAAAAAACAAAGTATGAAGAAATCTTTACTTTTAAGATTAGTACTGGTTATTGTTGCATTTGTAAGTGTTACCATTGGTGCGAATGCACAGGTAACCTCATCATCAATGACAGGAACAATTAAGGATGCCAAAGGCGCCTTACCTGGAGCGAGTGTTAAAGCAACACATACGCCAACTGGTACAGTATATTCTGTGTCAACAAATAATGATGGCCGTTTTGTAATTAATAACATGCGTGTAGGCGGTCCTTATATTTTCGAAATCAGTTTTGTTGGCTATCAACCTGAAAAAGTAACTGGAGCAATGTTAAAGTTAGGTGAGCCTTACTTATTAAATCTTGTTTTAAGTGAAAATGGCAAACAACTACAAGAAGTTGTGGTTGCTGGAAAAAGAGATGCCGTATTTAGCAGTAAGAAAGTAGGTGCTTCTACCAATGTTAGTAAGGATCAAATTCAAAGCCTACCATCTCTATCACGTTCATTACAAGATTTTACACGTTTAACACCGCAAGCTAATGGTAATTCATTTGGTGGTATTAACAATCGTTTTAATGGCTTAACTATTGATGGAGCCGTAAATAATGATGCTTTTGGTTTAGGAAGTACAGGTGCGCCAGGTGGTCAGGCAAATACACAACCGATTTCTTTGGATGCGATTCAAGAACTTCAGATTGTTTTAGCTCCATTTGACGTTACGAACAGTAATGCAATTGGTGGTGGTGTTAACGCTGTAACCCGATCAGGATCAAATACTGTAGAAGGTTCAGCTTATTTTTTCGGAAGAAATCAAAACACAATTGGTAAAAGTGTTGATGGTACAAATGCCAAAGCATTACCTTTCCATAATTTTACTTACGGTGCAAGAGTAGGTGGCCCAATTATTAAAGATAAGTTATTCTTCTTTGTTAGTGCTGAAAGACAAAGTATTGTTCAACCTACAACTTTTAACTCAGGCGATGTTGGTGCAGTTTCTACAGCTGAGCTTTTAAGAATTGCTAAAGTTGCTAAAGATCGCTACGGGTACGATGCTGGTGGTATTGATGCATTTGATGCAGAAACTAGAAATGATAAATTATTTGCTCGTATAGATTGGAATATCAATTCAAAAAACCAATTAACCTTGCGTCATAACTATATTAAAGCTTATGATGATAACATTTCTAGAAGTGCAACATCTTTCCGATTCGCAAGTAATCTATATCGCTTTAATGATCAACAAAATAATTCAGTATTAGAGTTAAGAAGTGCTATTTCAAGTACTTTATCGAATAATTTAATTGTTGGTTACTCTAGAATTAGAGATACAAGAGCTACTGTTGGCGATTTATTCCCTCAAATCAGAATTAATGGTTTAGGTACTGGCAGTCAGTCTGCTACATTAGGTTCAGAAGCATCTTCAACAGCGAATGAATTAGACCAGGATATTTTCGAATTTACTGATAATTTTAAAATTTTCGCAAACAAACATACTTTCACAATTGGTACACACAATGAGTTTTATAAAATTAGAAACTTATTTGTGAATAATTTAGCCGGAAGTTATGCATGGAATAACTTAGCGGACTTTGAGTCCAATACTAAGCCTTCTGCAGCTACAAGTACTTCAAAAATTCCAGGAGATCCAAGACCTGCAGCTAGATTTAGCGCTGCACAGTTAGGATTTTACTTTCAAGATGAAATAGATGCTTTTAAAGGTTTTAAATTAATCGCTGGTTTAAGAGTAGATGTGCCATTAATTTTTGATACTCCATTAGCTAACCCTGATGTCGTTGCTACTTTTCCTAACTACAAAACTGATCAGGTTCCAAGTGGTCAAATACTTGTTTCTCCTCGTTTGAGCTTTAACTGGGATTTAACAGGAGATCGTTCGGTTCAATTGAGAGGTGGAGGTGGATTATTAACAAGTCGTGCTCCATTTGTATGGATATCTAATCAATTCTCAGGAAACGGTATGTTAACTAGTTCTGTTAGCGCACCAATTGGTACAGGAACCTTTATTCCAGATGTAAATAATCAATCGGCTGCTGGTGGTGTTGCTGGTACAACTTCGCAAATTAGTTTAATTGATAATAATTTCAAGTTACCTCAGGTTTTTAGAGCCAATTTAGCTGTTGATTTTAAATTACCTGGTGGAGTTCAGGCAACTATCGAAGGATTATATTCTTCTACAGTTAACAATATTTCATATAAAAATTTAAATATTAAACCTTCTGTAGCATCGATTAATCCCGCTTTGTCAGGTGGTGCAGATACCCGTCCACTTTTTGTAAATACAACGGCCGGTCGAGTAAACGGAGCTAAGTTTACTGAAGTTTATTTGTTACAGAATACGAGAAGCGGTTCAGCTTATAATGTAACTGCTCAGTTGCAAAAATCATTTGACCTAGGATTATATGCTTCGATTGCCTATACCTACGGGAAATCAGAAGATATTAACTCAGGTTTTAGTAGCACAGCAAGTTCTGGGTTCGGAGGTGTGTTAATTTCTAGAGATCCGCAAAACCCGCCTTTAGCTTATTCTAACTATGATCTTCGTCATAGAATAGTTGGAGCTTTAAATTACTCAATTAAATATGGTAAAAATAAAGCTTCAGCAACTACTTTTTCATTATTCTACGTAGGTAAATCTGGGACCCCATTCTCATATATCTATAATGGAGATCTGAACGGAGATAATTCAATTTCATCAGGGAACCCAAGTAATGATTTGATTTTTGTACCTCGTACCTTAAGTGACATTAAATTAATTCCTTTAGCTGCTTCAGGTTCTTTACCTGCTCAATCGGTAGCTGAACAATGGGCTGCTTTGGATAATTATATTAGTAACGATCCTTATTTAAGTAAAATTAGAGGTCAATATTCTGAGCGTAATGTTGCGAGAATGCCATGGGAACATCAGTTTGATGTTCGCATTATGCAAGACCTAGGTATTGTATTTAAAGGCACTAAAAATTCATTACAGCTTTCTGTTGATATTATTAATGTTGGTAATCTGATTAATAAAGATTGGGGCAGATCTTATTTTATCAATAATACTGCATACTCACTTATCAATTACGTAACAACTAGTGGCGGTGGTTTTACATTCAGAGCACCAACTGGTGGTGTTCCGTATGCACCATCTTCATTTCTATCAAGATGGCAAGGACAAGTTGGTATTCGTTATAACTTTAATTAATACGGAATACAGCATTAGAAGCCCTGATCATTCGATCGGGGCTTTGTTGTTTACTACCATTTTAAAACTAGCTGATTGTCTATCCATTGAAGTATTTTGCGTAATAAAATAACTACTTCATGTAAAAATAATAATTGCTAATTGTTGATGTGTATTTTTAATACGGAAAACAAAAAAGCTATTATGAAACACATGCTCTCTACGAAAATATTCCTTTCGCCAATTAGAATAATCCTGTTCTGCTTGAATTAGTTTGCCACGCCAGTGCTAATTAAACTCTACAAGCCTAAACTTCTGTGCCTTTTTAATAAGTCATTATTGTTTTATCTATTTAAATCAATCAATATGAATTAATTTTTTGAACATCTAAACATGAAAAAAATCTATTATGCTATTGTAGTGCTTATTATTTTTCGAGTGCTTGTAAAAAGAAAGCTTCAATTAAGGAAGAACAACAGGAGGCTCCGGGGAAAACCATTACCTATCATTTAAAAAATGGAGGCCAGGTAACAGTGGCCATTAATAGCAGAGGAGAATATGTTGTTGGCGGTGATGTTGTTTTGTCAAAAGACCAAATTGCCTATTTGGAGTATAATAAAGTAGGCAGTGGCAAAGAAACTACACACAGGAGTACTTTTACCGCTGAATTTCAAAAGTTATGGCCTGGTGGCATCATTTATTATGTGATTAATGATGCCAGCATAGTTCAGATATCTTAAATGCGATGAGCGATTGGGAGGCCAGCACGCCAATACGTTTTCTACAAAGAACAAACCAGGCTAATTATGTTAATTTTCAAGGAGCTCCACCCATGGGGGCGGCGATTCTCAATTAGGTATGGTAGGTGGGCAGCAGCTCATTAGATTATCCACAGGTGCAGATAAATCTACGGTCATCCATGAAATTGGACATGCCGTGGGGCTAATGCACGAACAAACCAGAACTGACCGCGATCAATATATAAATATCGATTTTTCCAATATCAATAATGATTGGAAAGATCAATACAAAACTTATGATGTGCTAGGTAGATCTGGATTTCAAATAGGAACATTTGATTATAATTCGGTGATGTTATATCCTTCAAGTGTGCCAGAAGCAAGAGTAGGTTCAAATACGTCACCACAAATGACTAGAAAAAATGGAACTACTTGGGGGTATAATTCTTATATATCTCAGGGGGATATTGATGGGGTGAACTATTTATATTCACCCTCAGTTTATGCTAGAATTTCGGTAGTTTATGATGATGTTAACTCTTATAGTAATATTGATGATGCGCGTCACATCTATATTAATAAAGCAGAATTTTTCAGTGATGCAAGTTATACAACTAAAGTAGTTCTTCAAAAGCCAATTGAATTAAAATATATTTATACTCATGAAGAAATTGGTCGCACCACGGAGATAAATGAAAGTAGGACTGTAATTGCTCCAGCTGGAGCTAATGAAGTATATTTAGGTGAATCCAGAGATGAGTATAGACTTGACTATGGTAATTATGTTTTCCACTTTATTTCTTCCTATCAGATTAAAAAATGGCGTAGGCTATAAGTTATAAATATGAACTTAAGAGAAATCTAAAGTGTAATTTATCAAATGTATAAGGCTCAAATAGTTTCAACAATTTTTAATTAAACTTAATTTCTAATAAAAGCTCCGATCATACAATTTGGGCTTTTAATAATACCAAAAGTTTTATTTAATGAATGGCGATTCGTGTAAATAAAAAAGGCTGCTGAAAACTTAATTTCAGCAGCCTTTTTACATTGTGATTTTATTTCTTAATTATAAACGAAAGTTCCTTTTTCGCTTTCGATGGTTACCTGTTTCTGATCGCCTTTTTCTACGCGACCGATGATCTGCGCATCGATGTTAAAGCTTTCAGAAATTTCGATAATGTGATCTGCAATCTCCTGAGGGACATACAGCTCCATACGGTGACCCATATTAAATACCTTGTACATTTCCTTCCAATCCGTGCCCGATTGTTCCTGGATCAATTTAAATAGCGGTGGGATAGGGAATAAGTTATTCTTGATGACATGGATATCATCATTAATGAAATGTAATACTTTGGTTTGCGCACCACCACTACAGTGTACAATACCATTAATCTGGCCGCGGTAGCTTTCTAAAATCTTTTTTAATTACAGGTGCATAAGTACGGGTAGGTGATAACACTAATTTACCAATAGTGGTTTTGCCGAAACCTTCGATTTCTATTTCTTCAGCCAGTTGTTTTTGCCCGGAGAAAACCAGGTCAAAAGGAACGGCCGGATCAAAACTTTCAGGGTAATTATTGGCTATTGATTTTTCAAAAACATCGTGACGGGCAGAGGTTAATCCGTTCGATCCCATTCCACCATTATATTCGGTTTCGTAGGTCGCTTGTCCATATGAGGCTAATGCCACAATTACGTCGCCAGGTTTAATATTATCGTTGCTGATGATGTCTTCGCGCTTTAAGCGACAAGTTACCGTAGAATCGACGATAATGGTTCTTACCAAATCGCCAACATCTGCAGTTTCGCCACCTGTTGAGTAGATAGAGATGCCCTGCTCGCGTAAATCGGCTAAAATTTCTTCAGTTCCGTTAATTACGGCAGCAATTACTTCGCCTGGAATGAGATTTTTATTTCGTCCAATGGTTGAGGATAATAAAATGTTATCGGTAGCACCCACGCAGATTAAATCGTCGATATTCATGATAATGGCATCTTGCGCAATACCTTTCCATACCGAAATATCGCCGGTTTCTTTCCAGTAAACATAAGCTAAAGAAGATTTGGTGCCGGCACCATCGGCGTGCATAATGTTGCAATATTCCTCATCTCCACCTAAAATATCCGGGATAATTTTGCAGAATGCTTTAGGGAAAATTCCTTTGTCGATGTTTTTGATGGCATTGTGCACATCTTCTTTTGAGGCAGAAACGCCGCGTTGATTGTACCTGTTATCACTCATGTTGCCGCAAAGATAGTTTTTTAAGGTGGAAGGTAAAAACATAGAAGCTAAAATGTAAAGTGAATAGTCTGAAGTAGGATGATTGCTTTATTTTCAAGGTGCCTAAAAAAGTGTTTTGCTCATTTTTTTGGAAGTGAAAGGTCGTTTTTCATAGGAGCCTGCAGCCCCGCTTTTCCTCCTGCCGTTTTAAATTTCGGGGATTAAAAAACTGTCGATTAAAACGGCATCCGTACAATCGGGCTTAAGTACAAGAGATAGGTTCTTTGTGGCGGATTTTTTTCTTCTACGGGTCCAACATCATTAAGTTAAGCGCCGCGGTTGTCAGTCTGAGCGTAGTTGAAGACTTCTTGTGGTTGATAAATGGCAAATAAATGCCCTTCGACTACGCTCAAGGTGACATCTCTTTGAGATTTATCCTTTAACATATAACATTGTGCACAGGCTTATCTGAAATAAACCTGATTGCATGGATGCTGTAAACGATGAATTAAAAAGGCAGTGAAAAATTTACAGCAGGAAGGAAAGCAGGGCTGGATTAACCAATGAGCACTGGTATTGCTTTCCAAGAAAAGCCTTTGCGAACGTAAATCACTTTTCGATTAGATCCTGAACCAAGTTCAGGAGGACGTTACGGTGGGGGATAACGATAACCAATTTCAATAATTAATCGATTAACTAGTTTACAGTTTTTATTGACAGTTTATTTGCAAAGAAAAACAACGAACCAATGAGTAACTATAACTAACGAAAAAGGGCGTAAAGTTAAACCTTACGCCCTATACCTTAAACCTTACGGCTTAAAAACTATTTCATAAATAATAATTCTCTGAATTTTGGTAAAGGCCAAACGCTATCGTCAACAATTTGCTCTAATTTATCAGCATGGTAACGGATGATATCGAAGTAAGATTTAACTTTCTCATCGTAGGCAATCGCTTTTTCGCGGGTATCTTCGATTTTGTTGGTTACTTTACGTTCTTCTAACATCGCATCGATATTGGTTTTCACAATTTCTAAATGCTCAGTTAATTTTTTAACGATATCAATAGAAACTTTGCTGTCTACACCGATTGCTTTTAATCCTTGTACATTTGCAATTAGAGAGTTTTGGTAAGCAATTGCAGCAGGAATAATAGCAGTGTTAGCTACTTCGCCCATTACACGTGCTTCGATCTGTAATTTTTTGTAGAAGTTTTCTAACATGATTTCATGACGGGCATGAATCTCACGTGCACTGTAAATACCTGTTGTAGCAAATAATTCAGCAGATTTCTCCGTTAAATAAGCATCTAAAGCTTTTGGTGTAGTTTTGATGTTTGATAAACCGCGTGCTGCAGCTTCATCTTCCCACTCCTGGCTGTAACCATTTCCTTCGAAACGGATGTTTTTAGATTCTTTGATGTATTTTTTGATCACGGTTAATAAGGCGATGTCTTTTTTATCACCTTTTTTGATCAGTTTATCCACTTCAACTTTAAATTTAACCAATTGCTCGGCCATAATTGCGTTTAAGATCGTCATTGGAGCAGAAGAGTTTGCTGAAGATCCAACAGCTCTAAGCTCAAATTTGTTACCTGTAAATGCGAAAGGAGAGGTACGGTTACGGTCGGTATTATCTAATAAAATCTGAGGGATTTTAGGGATACCTAACCAAAGTGCGTTATCTTCTTTGATTTTTTTGCTGATACGTGAGTGCTCAATCTCGTCTAATACATCGTTCAATTGTGAGCCTAAGAAGATAGAGATAATTGCGGGTGGCGCTTCGTTAGCACCTAAACGGTGATCGTTGCTTACTGATGCAATACTTGCACGTAATAAATCGGCATGCTCGCTAACTGCTTTGATTGTGTTTACAAAGAAAGCAAGGAACATTAAGTTATTTTTTGGCGTTTTACCTGGAGCCAATAAGTTTTTGCCGGTATCGGTAATTAACGACCAGTTGTTGTGTTTACCTGATCCGTTGATACCTGCATAAGGTTTTTCGTGTAATAAAACACGGAAGTGGTGACGACGGGCAACTTTTTCCATCAAATCCATCAACAATTGATTGTGATCAATTGCTAAGTTGATTTCTTCGTAAATTGGCGCACACTCAAATTGAGACGGTGCAACCTCATTGTGACGGGTTTTTAAAGGAATACCTAATTTTAAAGCTTCGTTTTCGAAATCTACCATGTAGCTGAATACACGCTCAGGGATAGAACCGAAATAGTGATCTTCTAACTGCTGACCTTTAGCAGACATGTGTCCGAATAAAGCACGGCCTGTTAACAATAAATCCGGACGGGCGTTGAATAACGACTCATCAACCAGGAAATATTCTTGCTCAATACCTAACGATGCATTTACTTTAGTGATGCTTTTATCGAAATACTGGCAAACATCAACAGCAGCTTTATCTAATGCCGCTAATGCTTTTAATAAAGGTGCTTTATAATCTAACGCTTCCCCTGTGTAAGATACGAAAACAGTAGGGATACAAAGGGTTTTACCTGCTTTACTTTCCATAATGAATGCTGGAGATGATGGATCCCATGCAGTATAACCACGGGCTTCGAAAGTATTACGGATACCACCGTTAGGGAAACTAGAAGCATCTGGCTCTTGTTGAACTAAAGCGCTTCCTGCAAATTTCTCGATAGCTCCATCGCCACTTGGCTCAAAAAATGAATCATGTTTTTCAGCAGTTGTACCTGTTAACGGCTGGAACCAGTGCGTATAATGCGTTGCGCCGGCACTCATTGCCCACGCTTTCATAGCGGTTGCAATTTGGTTGGCATCGTCTGAATTAATTAACTCACCCTGGTTGATAGATGATATTAATTTTTCATATACGTCCTTAGATAAGAAATCTCTCATTTTTTTCTTATCAAATACATTAGCGCCAAAAAAGTCAGAAATTTTTGCCGCTGGTGCTTTAACTTCTGGTGAAATTCTGTTTTGAGCCTCTTTTAATGCGATGGTTCTTAAGCTTTTCATTAATTCGTTATGTTTTTTGTCAAAAATAGTATATTTTATTAATTCCTGTTAAATAATCGTGAAAATTATATCAATTTTATTGAAAATGAAATAAAAAAATGTTTTTCGGGTGAGAAATTTCATTTTTTGTAAAGAAAAGAGATTTTTCGAATGTTTTGTGGAATTGATGATTTTGCTGCATCATGGTATAAAAATAAAAGCTATGTTCAACTCTTCTATTAACGTATACAAAACCGAGTGGCTCGATCTTGTATTTGCAAACCGCAACAAAAATTATGGTGCTTACGATTTAAGGTCTAAATCTTCGAAGATTATGACCAGGGCACTATTTGTATCAGGTAGTTTATTTGTGTTATTGTGTTTCTCGCCTTTAGTTTATGCGAAGCTCTTTCCGAAAGAAATTATTGTAGAAATACCTCCAACAGAAGTAAAATTGGATAATGTGATTCATCAAATGAAACAGGATCTGCCTAAACCAGAGGAAAAGCCTGAGCCAAAAAAGGCTGATCCGGTAAAGGTTAAAACGGTAGCCTTATCTAATAATATAGTTGTCGTAAATAAAGTAAATCTTCCAGATCCACCAACGATTAAGGAAATCGAGAATGCTGTGATCAGTGATAGAACACAAGAGGGGATTGTAGCTCCAAATTTGGTTATTCCAGAGGCAAAAGGTAATGGTGATGGAACAGGAACAGCTAAAGAAGGTACAGGAGAGAGTTCAAATGAAGTTGTTGGTTTGAATGGTGTTGATGAATACCCTGAATTTACTGGTGGTGCCAAGGCTTGGTCTAAATATATGGAACGCAATCTAAGGTATCCATCAAGGGCTCAGGAAGAAGGCGCAGCAGGAAAAGTATTTGTGAGTTTTGTGGTAGAAAAAGATGGTTCCATCACGGATGTGTCCGTAATTAAGGGAATCGGTTTTGGTTGTGATGAGGAAGCGATGAAAGTGATCAAAAAATCGCCGTTATGGAAACCGGGAAAAAATAAAGGGGTTCCGGTGCGTGTAAGGTATAATATGGCCATTAATTTCCAGATTTCTAATTAGAAGAGGATCTAAGATGTAGGAAGGGAAATGGATGATGGTGGGATTTCTAATTAACGCTCTTGGTTTTTAGGGAGATGTAGGGTTAGGTAATTGAACGGTTTGGGCGCGGTGCCCAGGCCGTTTTTTATGTAATCTGATTTAAATAGTTGCGTCATTTCGAGCGTAGTGCTACCTGTACCGATTTTACATCGGTAACGCAGTCTGTGAGGACACGGATCGTGGATGTTGGTAAATTGAAGCGGTTTGGGCGGTGCCCGGCCGGTTTTTTGTTCTCGTGGTTTTATTGTTGCTTTTTTTGGAAGGCAGGGACAGTGCCTTTTTGTAATTGCAGTCCCGCCCTTTGTTTCAAATCCTCACCCTCGTACCTCGGGCTGTGGGTTTTCCACTTCGGTCGGGTTTAGGTGGCAAGGCTGGTGGTGCTATTAAAGGTTTAACCTGGGGGCAGAAAGTCTTATGCCGAAGAACAGGCTTTTGTTCAATAAACCCGACAGAGCAGTTAGCCCGCGGTGAAGTGCAGCGGACGAGGACTATAAGCGATGGCGGGTGTACAGCAGCTATGAAAGGCGGAACGCTCATTTCATGATAAAATAAATCATTTAGAATAATACAAAAAAAACGTCATTTCGATACGATAGCTATTGGATGAAGCTTGCCGGTTTAAGCATCTGTTATTATTTATACATGGTATGCTTGTTTCACAGGTTTCATCGGTAGCGAAATAAAGAAATCTATTATAGATCTCTCCATTTCGCTGCGCTTCAGTCGAGATGACGGCACTATAAGGCACTCCGCTCGAGATGACGAGTGTATTTAACAAAAAATGGATGATGGTTTTTAATTCTATCATCCATTTTACATCTTCCGTCCAGGTATTACCCTTTGTTCTCAATCCACTTACGGGCATTTACAAAGGCTTCCATCCAAGGAGAAACTTCGTCTTTTCTGCCTTGCGGGTAATTTGCCCAGTGCCATTGGAACAATGAACGCTCAATGTGCGGCATCATCACCAGGTGGCGTCCGGTTTCATCGCACAACATTGCCGTGTTGTAATCGGAACCATTTGGGCTGGCCGGATAAGTTTCGTAAGCGTATTTGGCTACAATTTTATATTGATCTTCTGCGTATGGTAACGAGAATCTTCCTTCACCATGTGATACCCAAACACCTAAAGTGCTTCCGGCAAGGCTTGATAGCATGACAGAATTGTTTTCCTGTAAAGTTAACGACGTAAAAATACTTTCGTGTTTGCCACTTTTGTTATGCAACATTTTAGGTTTATCGGCGTGGTCTTTATTAATTAAGCCCAGCTCAACAAATAACTGACAGCCGTTGCAAATGCCTACTGATAAAGTATCCGGACGGGCAAAGAATTTTTCTAAAGCAATTCTCGCTTTCTCGTTATATAAAAATGCACCTGCCCAACCTTTTGCAGATCCTAAAACATCAGAGTTAGAGAAACCGCCTACTGCGCCAATAAACTGGATATCTTCTAATGTTTCTCTTCCGGTAATTAAATCGGTCATGTGTACATCTTTTACATCAAAACCAGCTAAGTACATGGCATTCGCCAGTTCGCGCTCAGAGTTACTTCCTTTTTCACGGATAATGGCTGCTTTTGGTCTGGGCTTGGTTTCGTCTATTACCGGTTTTTTACCATCGAAAGTAAGCGGGAAACTGTAATTTAAAACGTGGTTTTTATAATTGTTGTAACGCTCTTTAGCTAAGCCATTACCAGTTTGTCTGCTGTCTAATAAGTATGAAGTTTTAAACCAAACATCACGCAGGTGGTCGATATCAAAACTGAAGCTATCGGCAGCATTTTTAACCTCAAGGGTAGCTGAAGTGCTTACAGTACCAATTTTTTGGAAAGTAACACCGTTTTTGGTCAAAGTTGCCTCAACAGCAGCATCGGCCTGGAAAACAACGGCAATATTTTCAGCGAAGAGCAATTTAATGTTATCCTGCTCTGCTAAAGCCGATAAGTCTATCTGAGCACCTAAATCACGGTCGGCAAAACACATTTCCAACAGGGTTGTAATTAAACCACCGCTGCCAATATCATGTCCGGCCTGGATTTGACCTGCTTTAATTAATTCCTGTAAGGTGTTAAATGCATTTTTAAACTGATCTGCATCTTTAACATCCGGAGTTTCGGTACCTACCTTATTTAAAATTTGCGCAAATGATGAACCTCCCAGTTTATAACTATCGTTAGAAAGGTTGATGTAGTAAATGGCACCGCCATCTTTTTGCAACACCGGCTCAACTACTTTGGTAATATCATCGCAGTTGGCACCAGCCGAAATAATCACCGTTCCGGGAGCAATAACATCACCGTTTGCATATTTCTGCTTCATTGATAGGGAATCTTTCCCGGTTGGGATATTGATTCCTAAACCAATTGCGAAATCAGAACAAGCTTCAACGGCAGCATATAAACGGGCATCTTCACCTTCGTTTTTACAGGCCCACATCCAGTTGGCAGAAAGTGAAACACTTTTTAAACCATCTTTTAAAGATGCCCAAACAATATTCGAAAGTGATTCGGCAATGGCATTGCGGCTACCGGCAGCCGGATCAATCAGCGCCGAAACAGGCGAGTGACCAACTGAAGTGGCAATACCTTCTTTACCCTGAAAATCTAAAGCCATTACGCCGCAATTGTTTAAGGGTAATTGCAACGGACCAGCACATTGTTGTTTGGCTACACGGCCACCCACACACCTGTCAACCTTGTTGGTTAACCAATCTTTAGCTGCAACAGCTTCTAATTGAAGTACTTGTTCTAAGTAAGTGTTTAATTGGGTAGCATTATAATTAAGTTCACTGTATTTGCGATCTACCGTGGTATCTTCCATTACAACTTTGGGCGAGCTGCCAAACATGTCGGCCAACTCAAAATCCATCGGTTTTAAACCGGTAGTGGCCGATTTAAAGGTGAAACGGTGATTGCCGGTAACTTTACCTACGGTGTACATTGGTGAACGCTCGCGGTCGGCAATTTTTTGTAAGGTTTCGATATGCTCGTTGCCAATCACCAATCCCATTCTTTCCTGCGATTCGTTACCAATAATTTCTTTTGCTGAAAGGGTAGGGTCGCCTATTGGTAATTTATCAAGGTCGATTAAACCTCCGGTTTCTTCAACCAGTTCTGATAAACAGTTTAAGTGACCACCTGCGCCGTGATCGTGAATAGAAATGATCGGATTGTGATCGCTTTCTACCATACCACGAACGGCATTGGCCGCACGTTTTTGCATTTCAGGATTTGACCGTTGGATCGCGTTTAATTCAATTCCGCTTCCATGCTGACCCGTATCAGCAGATGAAACTGCTGCACCACCCATTCCGATTCTATAATTTTCGCCACCTAAGATCACGATATTATCGCCTTCCTGTGGTTTAAGTTTTTGCGCCTGGCTGGCTTTACCATAACCAATACCGCCGGCAAGCATAATCACTTTATCAAAACCCAATGTGCGGTTATCTTCTTCGTGTTCGAAAGTTAAAACCGAACCTGTAATTAGTGGCTGACCAAATTTATTTCCAAAATCGGTAGCACCGTTTGAAGCTTTGATCAGGATATCCATTGGCGTTTGATATAACCATTGTCTCTCTTGAACGCCTTGTTCCCACGGACGGTTATCCTCCAGACGCGAAAGCGCGGTCATGTAAACTGCAGTTCCGGCTAAAGGTAAAGAACCCTGCCCACCAGCCAAACGGTCTCTGATTTCGCCACCCGAACCGGTTGCAGCACCATTAAAAGGCTCAACAGTTGTGGGGAAATTATGTGTTTCTGCTTTTAAAGAGATTACGGATTCGAAATCGCTTACTGCATAAAAATCAGGCTCATCGGCACGTTTAGGTGCAAACTGCTGTACTTTCGGCCCCTTAATAAAAGCAACGTTATCTTTATATGCTGAAACAATATCGTTCGGGTTCTCTTCAGAAGTTTTGCGGATGAGCTTAAACAATGAAGTAGGCTGCTCTACACCATCAATTACGAATTTTCCGTTAAAGATTTTGTGACGGCAATGCTCTGAATTCACCTGCGAGAAACCAAATACCTCAGAATCGGTTAAAGGTCTTTCTAATTTTTTTGCCAATTTATTTAAGTACTCAACTTCTTCATCACTTAAAGAAAGTCCTTCCTTTTTATTGTAAGCTGCAATATCGGTGATTTCTAAAATCGGTTCAGGTTTGATGTTGATGGTATAAACCTCCTGATCAAGTTTGTCGTATTTTTGAGAAAGCATCGGGTCGTAATCTGAAAAATTCTCGTCAACCTGCTTAAATTCTTCAATCCTGATGATGCCTTGCATGTCCATGTTCTGGGTGATCTCCACGGCATTAGTACTCCATGGAGTAATCATTGCTGCTCTTGGTCCAACGAAAAAGCCTTTTAGAGCTGTTTCCTGCGAAATTTTGGCACCGCCAAATAACCATTCGAGTTTAGTAATATCAGTGGTAGAAAGCGCTTTGTCTGTTTGTAAAACAAAAATCGCCTGCGATTGACTAAGGAAGAAATGAATCATGCTTTTTTTTGAAGTTGCAAAAATAGCTTTTTTATATGAAAAAACAGGTGCGATACTAGGATTGAATGATAGAATTTTGAATGATTGAATGTCAAAATATATAATGATGGAATGAAGGGATTTTTGAATGAATGAATGGCAGGAGGCGAAATGATGAAAGCCTGGAGATAATTTGATTAATTGAGGGGGATATTTTGCAACTTTGTCCGGTTAATTCACTCATTCAATCATTTTGCCATTCAATCATTAATTTTTATGCTTCGAATCCACCACATTGCCATTATCTGTTCTGATTACGAAAAATCGAAAGATTTTTATGTAAATAAATTGGGTTTTACGGTTTTGGCCGAGGTTTACCGTGCGGAAAGGAAATCGTATAAACTCGATCTGGCGGTAAATGGTGTGTATCAGATCGAACTTTTTTCGTTCGAAAACCCACCTGCAAGGCCATCACGGCCAGAAGCACAAGGCTTGCGTCATCTGGCTTTTGAGGTAACGGATATTGAGAAAGAAATTGCTAGATTAAATGAACAGGGAATTGTAACGGAGCCGATCCGCGTTGATGAATTTACCGATAAAAGGTTTACTTTTTTTGCTGATCCGGATGGTTTGCCTTTAGAATTGTACGAAATTTAAGATGAGCATTTTTAAGTTTAAACAGTTCGATGTCGATCAAACAGGCTGTGCCATGAAGATTAATACAGATGGCGTATTGCTTGGTGCAACAGTTTCGCATCCTTCGCCAAAAAGAATCCTGGATATTGGCACAGGAACAGGCGTAATTGCTTTAATGCTGGCGCAACGTTTTCCTGATGCATTTATAGAGGCAGTGGAGATTGATCAACTGGCTGCTGAAACTGCGAGCAAAAACTTCCGGTTATCAGTTTTCAGTGAGCGCCTGAATATTAACCATGTTGCAATTGAAAAATATAATACGAATGAAAAATTTGACCTGATCGTATCTAATCCGCCTTTTTTTGTGAATGATTTAAAGAATGAGGAATTTAGAAAAGGCATCGCCCGGCATGCAAATGAAGATTTTTTAGTTTATTAGTTGAAAAATCTAACTCACTTTTGGCTGATGATGGGCAGATCTGGCTTATTTTACCGGTTAAACAGGCGAATGAAGCGATTGCGATCGCATCTCACTATGATTTATCGCTTGCTGAACGGATCAATATTCATTCTGATGAAAATAAACCTACTTTCAGGCAAATTATCTGTTTGAAAAGAGGCGAAGCGCTTTTAAAAGAAAGTGATTTTAATATTTATCAATCTTTAAAGGAACATACCCAAGAATACAAGCTTTTATTGAAAGACTTTTTCCTGGCTTATTAGAGTCGATTTTATGTCTCATCTGATATAATTCTTTTTATCTCATTATCATTTGTAATTTAGGAGGCATAATCTCACCTAAATTAAAATGAAACGTATTCTAAATGTATTCTTGCTGTGCTTCATGGCACTATCTTCTCTTGCTCAATCCAAAAAACAAAAAACTGGCGATCCTTTAGCCGGGATTGATACTTTGCTGAACAGGATCTTGAAGGATCAGCAAGTAGCTGGTTTTGCGGTAGCCGTAGTAAAAGGCGATCAGGTCATTTATAGTAAAGGTTTTGGTTACCGCGATGTCGAAAACAAAAAACCAGTTACGCCGAATACACTTTTTGCTATAGGTTCCAGCACTAAATCATTTACCTCCGCACTCATTGGTTTGCAGCAAAAAGAAGGAAAGCTTTCTTATGATGGCATTGCCACCTCTTATTTGCCGCAGTTAAAGTTTTATAATGATAATATGAACAGCCAGATTACCGTGCGCGATATGATGTGCCACCGCACCGGTTTATCGCGTTATGATTTATCCTGGTTTATTTTTAATACTTCCAACCGCGATAGCATCATACAGAGGGTGCGTTACATGGAGCCAACTGCTGCCGTGCGTGAGAAATGGCAGTACAATAACTTTATGTTTTTGGCGCAGGGTATGATTGTCGAGAAACTGACCGGAAAAACCTGGGAGCAGAATATTAAAGAAAAGTTTTTTGGTCCACTGGAGATGAACCGTTCAAACACCAATATTTTTGAATTTGAAAAGGATCATGATGCTTCTTTACCTTATACCATAAACGATAAAGGCGCAATCGAAAAAATCGATTATTTTAATATTGACGGAATGGGGCCAGCCGGAAGCATCAATAGCAGTGTAAACGATATGACGCACTGGTTAAAAGTGTGGATCAACGGGGGATCTTTTAAAGGAAAAGAGATTTTACCCACTTCTTATATAAGAGAGGCTGCAAGCTCTCAGATGGTAATGGGGGCTGGTTTACCCGAAGCGGATAAGGATATTTACCTATCTACCTATGGCTTTGGCTGGATGATCAGTTCGTACCGTGGGCATTATATGGTAGAGCATGGGGGCAACATCAATGGTTTTTCTGCAAGTGTGTCCTTTTTTCCTACGGATAAAATAGGTATTGTGGTTCTAACCAATCAGAATACTTCTAATGTTCCTAAAATTGTTTACAGCAGCATTGCCGACAGGGTATTGGAACTGAAAAATATCGACTGGAATGGTAGAGCGATTAAAGCAAAAAAAGAGGCGAAAGAAAGAGAAAAGGCAGCAAAAAAAACAGCTGAAAATCCCCATGTTCTAAATACCAAACCTTCACATCCTTTAAAAGATTACGATGGCCTGTTTGATAACCCTGCTTATGGTGTGATCAATGTATCGTTTAAAAACGATTCGCTTTTTGCTATGATGGGAAAAGAGAAACTTTTGCTTAGGCACTATCATTATGATGTGTTCAGCATCAGCGGTATCGATAAAAAAGGGAAGATTGATACGGCAGAAAGTGATCTGCGTTTTAATTTTATCAGCGGACAGGACGGCAAAATTGAAGGAATCAGTATTCCGCTTGAGCGGGGAATGAAACCTGCCATTTTTACATACAAACCAAGAACTGTTGAGTTGAGTGCTGCGGACTTAGAAAGTTATACGGGTACTTACGGAGAAAAGGGGATGGCTAAGGTATATTTAAAAGGCAAAATTTTGTTTGTTTCAGTACCCGGTCAGCCAGAATATGAAACCATATCAGTAGGAAACGATACTTTTAATTTTAAAAATTTAAAAGGCTTTAGTTTAAAATTCGAGAAAAAAGAGGGGGTATCAAAAGCTTCGTCCGTTTCGTTTATACAACCTAACGGGACATTTAAACAGGTAAGGCAAAATTAGAAGACAGCCCCATTATCAGTCCTGATTTGGAGCTGTGTCTATGATAATATCCTATAATTAAAAAAAGGATGATTCGTTGGGATTTGTTGCCGCTTAAGCTAAAAAGCATCTCTTTTATAGCTGTTTTAAAAAGGGGCAAAAATAATTTACCCGTAAATAAAGGTGTAAAACGCAGCGGATATTAACTTTACAAAATGAAAAAAATAGGATTAATTTCTGATACCCATGGTTTTTTAGATGATGCCGTTTTTAAGCACTTTGATGGGGTGGATGAAATATGGCATGCGGGAGATTTTGGTCCCAATGTTGCAGCACCTTTAGCTGCTTTTAAGCCTTTGCGTGGGGTGTTCGGAAATATCGATGATGGAGCGATTAGATCAGCCTTTCCAGAACAAAATCGATTTAGCTGCGAAGCGGTTGATGTTTGGATGACCCACATAGGCGGATACCCGGGTAGGTATTCATCTTTTGTAAAACCAGAAATATACACTAACCCTCCTAAATTATTCATTACCGGGCATTCGCATATTTTGAAAGTAATGTTCGATGAAAAGATTAAATGTTTGCATATAAACCCCGGTGCAGCCGGAAAACATGGTTGGCACAAGGTGAGAACCCTGATTAGATTTTGCATTACTGATGAAAATATTCATACCTTAGAGGTCATAGAGTTATCAGGTAGATAATGTAAAATTTACACTAAGTATGGTTTGTGGCGTTAAAACACTAGGACAATTTATTATAGAAAAACAGGCAGATTTTCCTTATGCCAAAGGTGAACTCTCCAGGCTGCTAAGAGATATTGGCATTGCCGCAAAAATCGTAAACCGCGAAATTAATAAGGCAGGTTTGGTTGATATTCTTGGCGATATGGGCACTACGAATATTCAGGGAGAAGAACAGAAAAAATTAGATGTTTATGCTGATGAGCAGTTTATTGCCGCACTAACCAGTGGTGGTGAATGCTGTATCGTGGCAACTGAAGAGGAAGATGAGATCATTCATATCGAATCGCCGGTTTCTCAGAATGCCAAATATATTGTTTGCATTGATCCTTTGGATGGTTCTTCAAACACGGATGTGAATGTTGCAGTTGGTACTATTTTTTCTATTTACAGAAGGAAATCCCTTGAGGGGAGAGCCAGTTTGGAAGATGTATTGCAAAAAGGTACACAACAGGTTGCTGCGGGTTACATTATTTACGGCTCATCAACCATGCTGGTGTACACGACCGGAAAAGGGGTAAATGGATTTACACTTGATCCATCAATCGGTGAATTCTGTCTTTCGCATCCTCAAATGAAAATACCCGAAACGGGCTATTTATATTCTGTAAATGAAGGGAATTATGTGCATTTTCCCGATGGCGTAAAAAAATATATCAAATACTGCCAGGTAGAGGATGAGGCAACTAAACGCCCTTATACATCGCGTTATATTGGTTCCATGGTTGGCGATATCCACCGGAATTTAATAAAAGGAGGAATTTATATTTACCCCACAACCTCACGTTCGCCTAACGGAAAATTAAGGTTGTTGTATGAATGTAACCCGATGGCTTTTATTATTGAACAGGCAGGAGGTAAAGCCAGTACAGGTTTTGAACGTATACTCGATATTAACCCAACTGAATTGCATCAAAGGGTGCCGATTTTTATCGGATCAAAAAAATGGTCGAAAAAGCCGAAGAAATGATGTTGCTATATACGGCAAAACCGATCTCTATCGAAAACAATGTAGATGCTAAACTGGAAGGTTTAAATGTTATCGGTGGATTGGATTAAAGCAAAGTTGTTTTATTTCTTTCTGCTTCAAAAAAAGTATCTATAGCCAGATTTTGCTTGTCTTGTGAAGCAAAAACAGCTAAACGGTCGCAACGCTCATTCTCCGGGTGATCGTTGTGGCCTTTAATCCAGATGAATTTTACTTTGTGAAGTTTATATAGTTCAAGGAACCTCAACCAGAGGTCTTTGTTTTTCTTGTCTTTAAAACCTTTTTTCACCCAGCCGAAAACCCATTTTTTTCAACGGCATCTACTACATATTTCGAATCCGAATAAACGGTGACCTGTTGGTTCAAACTTTTTAATGCCTCTAATCCCTTTATTACAGCCAATAACTCCATGCGGTTATTCGTAGTCATTCTAAAACCACCACTCAATTCTTTGTAGTGTTGTCCTGCCCTTAAAATGGTACCCCAACCACCTGGCCCAGGGTTTCCACTAGCTGCTCCGTCTGTATAAATTTCGATCATAAACGCAGTAAAGTTATGTTTTTAGGTTTAAAAAGTGCCTATTTTATCTGTTGCTGAATTTTTTTTCAATTTCAAATAATTGAATGTTAAGGAATTAAAAATTTGTTGTAAAAACATTGAAAAAAATATTTGCAGGGAATGTTAAAAGTCGTACTTTTGTGACATCAAAAAACACGGTGGCTGTAGCTCAGTTGGTTAGAGTATTGGTTTGTGGTGCCGAGGGTCGTGGGTTCGAGCCCCATCAGCCACCCCCAAGCGGTCAAAGGCTTTTCAAGAGGTTTTTGGCCGCTTTTTTTGCTCGTAACTCTTTGTTTTTCAGGTAAATAAGTTCGGCCACTCTGTTGACTTTCAGGGTTCGACATCTCCCTTCAGAAAAAGTCAACTTTTCTGGGAAAAAAAGTGCCAATTAAGAGCCTTTTTGCCTCAATATTACATATCTCAAAAAGTTTATCAAGTTCGCAAAGTAGCCTTACCGCTTTCTCAGCAAGGTTTTTGACCTGATTTGGTGTTGATTTCTGTACGTTCAGGGATCTTAAGTGAGACTCCAAGCTTACAACTGTCGAACCCACCTCTTCTTTGACCTTCCGGTGCTCCGCCGGAGTGATTTCTCCATCCAGCACGGGGATTATTCCAAAAGTGGGCAACTCGCTCCAGCTGGAAAATGTGCTGAGATGACATCTAAAGTTGTGTAGTTGGCTAATTTTCAGTATTGTTAAGGCGAGGTTTAAATGTGCTGAATTCATGATCATATTGTTTCCTCTAAATCCATACAGCAGGGTTAGCCTGAAAACCAAAATAAATTTACGCATGATCTATAGATCTCAATGACGTTGTCTGATCGAACTCAGCGTTCATTTGAAGTGAATCCGAATTTTAACTGAGCTTAAGGCCAGGGTCGATCTATTCAGAGTCTAAAGATATCCCACTAAAAGAGAATAAAATAAAACGTATTTAATTTTGTTAAAATCGTATCATTGTAGTACAATAAGGAATTATATGAAAACTTTTGATCAAACGGGGCAGTCTCGCAGTAGGTTATCGAAAGGTATACGCCTGAACTGGACGCCCGTAGAAAAAACTGAAAGTGTAAATATTACCACCAAGGTTATCATTGGGGAAATGGTTCGCTTCGAAAAAAATACTACTATTGAAGCACATTCGGCAAATCGTAAATTTCTGATTCCTTGACCTTCGACCATCTTGGTTACGAACTGAAATTCGTACAAAAAAAATATCAAAAGATGGTTCCGACCATTTTTTTCCTTGATATATAAACTTTGTTTTCCACCCGTCTTAATTATCTATTAACCGCAGATTTATCCCAACGTATCTTTTGGTTTCGTTGGCTACATAATCTACGGTCGCAGATCAGGAATACTGGAGGATGGAACTCACGCAGACCTTAAATTTAACGAAATGAACTGCAGGTAAATTGCAGCATATCAACAATAGGCTGTAAAACATTTTTTCTGAATTACAGCCCATATCCATCACTGCGCTTCACCAATTTTAACTTGCAGGTTTACTTAAGGTAGCTATGCGGTATTTTTGATTGGCCAGCCCCGAAAACCAGTACAGCTACCGCTTCCTGCCCAAATTTTGCTGCTGTTCCCGCATCCTTCGTTCTTCCTCTTTCCTTTTAATCTCCGCAAGCGTCTTCTCATCCAGCATCTGCTTTTTTTGATCCTTCTCCACCGGGCGGCCGCTACCAGACAGCCCCGGTTTGCGGTTAGCCAGCTGCGCTTTTATACCCTTAACATATTGATTGTTCTGTTCCTCCGCAAGAAAACTCTCTTTCACCTCCCTTGCCTCCAGAAATTCCTGCATCACCTTTGCCGTATCCGGGCTGCCGGTAAGCATCGCATGTATAAAAGTACCCTGCCTGGCAAATTCCTGCACTGCATCCACTGTTTTCAGTCCCGCCTGCGTCATTTCACGCTTACAGGCTGCTTTGGAGGCCTCCAGTTTCGCCGACTGGCTCTTTATCAGTTTTGCATTCAGCTCTTTCTGTTTCTCCAGTTCCTTAATCCGTTCGGGAGAAAGGCCCTGCTTAACACTATTATTTAACTGCTTATCTACGATAGCCTGCTGCTTGTTTAACTTCACATGCTCCTTCCTCAAACGGGCATATTCCTTTATTAATGAAAATAATTCCATAGCCTTTTGATTAAATGTCCTTATAATCCGCGCCTAAGCTGAAAGGCAGCTGCGCTTTTAAATAGCTGTCATTGAAATACTGCAGGCGGGCGGCTTCGATCGGGAAGCCCTCATCCGGAATGATGTATTGAAATGTTGAGCGCCTAAGCTCATCAGGCCGCATCACCGGCTCGGCCTGTACATTGGTGCTATAACCCTGGCTTTTACTGGTGCTATTGGTACCACCGCCGCGGCTGCTGCTTTCCGACACATTGCTGCCCTTGGTAATCAGCGTTTTTTGCCCGGTTTCTTTACTTAAAAGTTCTGCTGTCGACTGATCAGAAACCCCTAAATACTGCTTAAACCTGCAGTTCGTGGCAAGGGTTTCCCAGCGGTTGCCATAAATATCTTTGATCTGCGCCAGATCTTGGAAAACCAGATAAAGGTTAACCCCGAACTGCCTTAAATAACTTACCCCTTTTTCAATCAAATCCACCTTACCTAAACTCGCACACTCATCCAGAACCACCAACACCCTTTCTTCAGGCTCAAATAAATCCTTGGTCAGACTCTGCAGAATAGCAGATACCCATAATCTCGAAAGCCGGCCATAGGCGGCCGTTTTATTCAGTGGAAGCACCAGATAAACCGTCATCTTTTCGTGCTTTAACTTACTTAAATCGCAATCCGTCCTCGAAACTGATTTCTTAACAAAAGGATCGTCCAGAAATTCGGTATGCTTTAAGGTTGTCGATAAAATGCCATTCAATTCCTCCCCGCCGATCAGGGTAAATTCACTGATGATCTGCTCCAGGTATTCCGAATAAATCGAGGTTGAACACTGCGCCATCATCGTATCCAATAATTCAGGCGAACTAAATGTCTTCAGGATAAAGTTTCGAACGGTAACAAGATCTTTCGGCCCCTCTTCAAATGCCTCCGAAAAAGTCACGAACAATATCGCGTTGCGGATAATCATACGGCTGCGCTCGTCCCAGTGTTCAGATTGTCCGTCGGTTTTCAGCACCAGCGATTCCGCCAGAATATTGGCCTCCGCATAAATTTCATCATATTTTCCATCCAAGAAAAGCGCGGTGATGTACTGCATCGGGTTGATGCCCTTAATCATACTGCCATCCTGGGCATCAATGCATGGCAAAAGCTCCTCATAAAATTTACGGGCCTGCACCAGTTCTTTCAACACCTCAGCTGAAGCATTTGTGGCCGAAAGTTTTTTGATGTGCCGATCAATGCGTGCAAGTTTCGCCTTAACCTGCTTCAAACATTCCCCAAAGGGGTCAATGATCGCAATTTCCTGATCCAGCGAGTTGGCCCTGGAAAATACGCTTCTCAAAGTGATTTCTCCTTTCGGGTCATTAAATACACTAGAGCCATTATACACCAAAGCATTCGCCATAATGGAACTGGTTTTCCCCTTACCCGCTGCAGCAAGCACCAGCACATTTCCCTCACCCTTAAATGAAATGAAATCCTGATTATTATTTTTTCCCTGTTTGCTAATGCCCAAAATTACCCCACCTTTTTCCCGCAGGCCGTTGCGGTGCATTTTCACCCTCCTCCATAAAACGCCCCTTCCAGGGGCCACTGTCTCCGCTTAACTCAAAAACATAGCCGTAACCGGAAATCAGGCTCAGGATATAAATCAATAATGCAATTCCAATTAATATCAGCAGCGCCAACGGGTGGGTGAAAAAGAATATGATCGCAAGCAATATTAAGCCAAGCATATTCACCGTCGGACTGAAGATCTTCCGAAATGCTTTGGGGCTTAAAAGCACGTAGATAAATGCGCAAACCATGGCCAGCAGCACAAAATCCAAAAGTACATCCTGTAGCCCGCCAGTACTTGAGAACGCTTTGAACGAATTTACATCAAAGGCGCGCGCGCCTTTCAGCACGCCGCCAAGATAAACTGCCAGGACATATCCCACAAGAAGCACAAAGCCTACCTTGTTTACCAAAAACCTAAAAACAATTGCCATTAATTTTAAAAATCTTTCCATAACCTATCTTATTTGTTAGCACTCCATTCATTTAACCAATCGGATAGCTTATCCGACTTATCTGTTGATTCGTAGGCAACCAAACGTCCGTTGGTGTATTTGGAACCAAAATATTCCGTCCAAAAATCAGCTACACGCTGTACACCTTCCTCCGTTTTGATGATGCTGCTCGTTGCCCTTCCCAGACAGATGACATTTGCACCGCCCAAAGCTGGCAGCTGATTCGCGCCCGCTATACGTTTAAGCAACTGCTCGGCATCTGCCCTGAGAATACCCATAGGCTTATTAAAGGAAATCTCATCATCCGTCTGGATCATATCGGAAAGGATAATCAGGTAGTTGTGCGGCCTTAGATCATGATCCAAAAGCAGTTTGCTTTCATCTTTTTCCAAATCCGACTGCACATTGCGTATCGCCCAAAGAATATTGCTTCTATCGGCATATGGCTTGCGCTCGGCAAACATGCGCAACAGCATCGGGCGAATATGGGGCAGGGCATAGGCCTTGAAATGTTCCAGACGCTTTTCCATCCTGGCCTTTCCATTTGCCTCCATCATCTCCTCCGGGCGGTGAAACGGAGGGCCTGCCCAGGCAGTATCAGTTGCAGAAATAACCTTTTTATTGTAACCAAACGGTAAATCGTCATAGGTTTTAACCTTTAACAGATCTACCCTCAACACCGAAGCCGGATCCGAATAAGAACCTTTATCAATTACCCCGATTGATAATTTATCGCGGGCGCCAAGGTTCTTAAAAGCAATCTCGACCGCAGTGATGTAACTGTTAAGCTGTTTCTCGCTGATTGAATTGGATACATCAAAAAGAATATTGATGTTTCTTCTATAATCTTTTTCACCCTGAAACAATTCCGGAATATTGGTCGGAATATTCTTGCACTGGGTTAGCATAGCGATCACCATTAGCATCGCTATGGTGATCGTGAATTGGTTAATACTTTTCATATTGCTTAGTTTTTGTTGAAGTTAATTTTAGGTTTACCGTTCACAACTGTAGTTTTATGCCCCCTGGCTTCTTCAGTATCAGGATGGAGGTTAGCCGGCTGCACTAAATCTTCCACATCAGCTTTGCCTGCTCCTTCGGTTACATCCGCCATTGCTGTATCGGTGGTTCTGGATTGATAAAAGCCCTCAGGTTTTGATGTATTTTCAAATTCATTGCGAACTTTTTTATTACTATTATCGGTGGCCATCATCACCAAATACCTGGTATGATGCTCGATATGGCTTAAAAACTGGTTAAAGTCAGCAATAAACTCAATACCGTGACGGGAGGCCTTAGGAAGTTTGTTTTTTAAGTTGATTTCATTTAACTGTGCTTCAAAAAACTTAATATTCTTAAAAACCTTCGAACATTCCTCGAATAAAACGTCATTATATTTTTTAGGAATCGTCCGTTGAAATTCATTTAACTTCCTGCGCAAGCCCTTAACTTTTTCACGGTACCGTCCCTGTTCAACATAAGCCCTGATCAGAAACGAAAGCAATTTAACCTTGGAATATAGTAAGCCGCCGATAACCGGCAGGATGGCCGATAGGATTACCAGCGCAATGGTCTGAACGATTGATGCAGAGGTTTCAATGCTTTTTGAGCGGATTAAAGCAAAAAGTACAATCACCATATTCCCTAGTAGCATCAGCATAAACCAGATTCTTCTCTCCACGTTTTCCAGATTTTTACGCTGCTGCATTTTCGCATCATTAACCTGGCCTGGTTGGTAAATACTGCTGTTCACCTTACCGTTGCTGATATCATACTGTTCGCATAGCTCGCTTTCTTTTTCCTTAAAATAGATTTTAAAGAATTCCTCCGCTGCCAAAACGCTTAGTGCAGTGGTAAGGCCAGCCAATGCTATTCTTAAAGCAACCCAGCCCATACCGTTATCACCTCTGGCAATCATCAAACTTAATGCATAAAACGTCAGTGCACTTTCACAAAGGATAATCAGCGTTACAAAGAACACAAATCTTCTTTTTTCCGCTTTATTACCTTTATGCACATGTGCTGGTATCGTGTTTAACTTCCTCGGATCGTCATTCAGTGCATCCAGTTCTGCACGTGAAGCCGGAATCACGTCTCCAGCGGCGTCAGTGTTTGAAAGTTGAACAACTCTGTTCTGTAATGCAGCTACCTGACTTACTACATATTCAATTAATCCCTCAACGCTATCTTTTAATAACGCACCATCATTAAATCGGTTTAAAAATTTTTGGAATCTTTTCATTGTTTAGGTTCTAGTTAATGAAAGCTTTGTCTGATCCTGTTTCCAAACCTCAAAGCCGTTAAAGCCTGGAAACAACACCAATGCCTACGGAGGTACCATTCCGCGATTGGTATGATACAAAAGTGTTGCTAAGAAATTTATTTTTCAGTCAGACAGGCTTTTACGAAAAGTTTTTCCGTAAAGGATGAAAATGTGTTTTCGGAAGGAACGGTCAGCCAAGAGTTAGCTAACATTAATGTGCACAGATGGGCTATAAAGGAAATGGGGTAGCCTTTGCTATACCTACAGCTGGCTATAGTGCATGATCTATTATTTTTTGTAAACGTTCTTTAAGCTGATCTAATTTAGTGTCGGTGCCTTCCAGATGTTTGGGACATTGCGCTGGAAAAAAATCAATAGACCGAAGAAGTTGGTTGATTTCGAAAATAGAAACACTGTTAAGCACATCTTCAGTAATTTTTTTCTGCAAGGATTCCGATTTTGAAGCTAATTTTTTCTTCCCGACCAAAAGTTTATGGTCAGTTTGCATATAGTTATAAGCAGAAGGCAGCTCACATTCTAAATTACGATAAAGTAAATCGTCAGATGGATTTCCAAGGCCACTAAGAACGTGGATTTTAGCGAAATTCATCCCGAAGATATTATTACATATCAAAGCAAACATCCTAAAATTGCTAAACACTTCGAATTTTCCGTAAACGTCATTTTTTGTATTTTGCTTGAGGCTGATGAGATTGCTTATATTTTTCGGCAATCCATTGGATATGGCATGCTCATCTTCACAAAGGAATTCGTAAAGCGCAGTAAATAATTCGTCATACTTCTTCGCTATATCAATTTCCTTTTCTTCTGCATACTTAAAATACATATCGTAAGCCTCCAAAAGAGGATAACCAAGTTTAGTGAAAACTTTCTCCCGGTTGATCACCATTTCTTTAGGAGGAAGTCTCGGGTAGTAAACCTTTGTAGCCAGAATTTCTGACTTATATTCTCTTAGCAAAATCTCCCAGTTGCACTTTATCCATACATAAAACAGCTTAACCAGAAAATCTTCGTAGAACTCTTTTGGATGGGCCGTTCGTGTACAAAACAATAGATAAAGATTTCCAATAGGCTTGGGTGATCGCTCCATGTCAGACTGCTTCAATGCCATGGGTTTGACAATAACGCAAATATTTGGAAATTCATGTAGCTTCAGGTTTTTGTAAAGCTTTTCTGCATAGGTGTGAAGGTAGGTTTTAAAGTCAGGCTGGCTTTTGTAACTTTCTCGCTTTGAAGGTTTCTTTTCTTCGCCTTTAAAGAATGTCCACCATGACTCTTCATCATCGGCGAATTTCATCGACCTGGATTTAGATCCGGAAGTCGGGTTGGAGTGAAGTAATAATTGCGTCCGATATTTATACCAAGCAGGATGCTCAGCGACACTCGAGCCAAATATCTCGACGATTTCATTTATTGTTTGCCGATAATTTTTCATTATCTGTATTTCCTCAGAATCAGAGAAAGGACTATAAATCAAAGTTTCCCCGATTTCCTTCAGATCATTCAGTGAGGTACTTTCAACAATGGAGAATAATAGCTCATTTCTACTCACTTGTTCAAAGTAGTGTTTAATGAAATTCTGGATTTGGCTTTTATCAGCATTATTACCGACTAGAATACGGGATTCGTCTATCGATTCAAAAGAAAATGGTTGAGGATTGTCGGAGCGCATGGCTCTAATTTACTGTATTATAAGTGATTATTCCAAATAAAATTTTCAAGAGTTCCTTCGCCGTAGGTACATACCGTTTCCGCCAGGTCATCCTTCGGCCCGCGAGAACAGATGCACAGGTGGCGAGCACTCGAACGCACAAAACAACCTTTAGCTTTCAGCACGCGCATCACATCCTGACAGATATCCCTTGTCATCAGTTCCTGAATCTGCAGTCTTGCCCCATGTACCTCTTTCGCTAATCTGACCAGTTTTCCCAGGCCGGTAATAATCTCATCAGGCTGGTAATAAATATCGACAGTGCCAAAAAACGGTGCGAAATGATGCTCGCACATCGAATAAAAGGTAATGTTCTGCATTTTAACCAAACCGTTATAATCTTTTACATGAATAACATCATTCAGGACGTCTTCGGCATTCAGGGCATAACCTTTGAAAAGTTCATTGAAGGATTTTCGGATACGGTGTTCCGAGCCTATAAGTTTTTCGCGAACCTTATCATTTTCGATAAAGCTAAAAAGCGCTGCTAAATTATCTTCTTTCATTTCTTTTATAAATTTCTATAACCTGGCTGATGGTAAATTCAGGCTGGTTTAACATTTTTTCAAAAACTGCACTAATTTGTTTGCTACGTTATCCAGTTCGATGAGCATCAGATACGATACCTGCCTGGCGAGTTCCATAAAATCAGGGCAGCGTAAAAGCGCCGTGAATGGAACAGTCTTTATTAAAGTGTAGTTCCTTGGAAAGCCATCAAGTTTGATTTCAGGATTTGAGGATTCTGTGTTCTGATTACACCACTCCATAAGGTCACCCATGAAATCATCATTCGTATTGAGTACCTGAATCACCGTTTCCGGATTAATTTCCCTTATTTTTTCATTTAGTAAATCAACGGAATCGTCGATAAACTGCAGGGTATGGCTGATCAGAACCGTATTGATCTGCTCTTTACTTTCGAAATCAAAAAAATCGCACTGTTTTCTGACATGTCCAGGCTGGCAGGGATAATCGTGACGGCTGATTTTGTTTACATCGATCATAATGACCTTTTTATCTCCAAGTGCCTTAAAGGATATATCCCCAATTCCGGCCCCAACATCGAGTATCGGCGATTTTATATATTTCTGTACCGTGTGCTGCAGGTGATGACAGATAATCTGGTTTTCTTCACAGAATGTCTCTTTAAAATTATAGACATCCAGCGTCTGAATTGAATTGCGGAACCTCACTTAACTAAGTTTAAAAGGATTAAAGTTCGTTCTGGTGTCAAAATGGTCTTCATTTTCCACCTTCTTAAGCCAGTTGACGAATGGAATGCTTATCGGTAAAGCAATCACTTCCCAGCCGACCTTAAATAGCCATGCGGAAAGAAATACCGATAGCATCTCACTTAATGGCATAATTCCCAAAAAAGCAATCAGGATGAAAACGGAGGTATCAACGGCCTGTCCAACCAGGGTAGAGGCGATAAACCTAACCGACATCGATTTTCCCTGTTGTCTAACTTTTAATTTGGCTATCGTCAGCGAATTGACAAACTCGCCGCAGATGTATGCAACAATTGAAGCAATGGCTATTCTTGGTACCCTGCCCAGGATCACATCGTAAGCCTGTTGGTTCTGCCAGAAGTCAGCCGAGGGAAGCCTTCTTGTGATCTCCAGGGAAATGATCAAAAGCAAAAGGGAGAAAAAACCTGTCCATATTGCTTTCCGACTTTGTGTATATCCGTATACCTCAGTAAAAATGTCTCCAAATACATATACAATTGGAAAAAGTATGATGCCTGCAGGAAATGCGGTACTTCCAATCTGGAAAAACTTGGTATCCAGAATATTAGATATAACCAGACAGGCACAAAATAACCCGGTAATCACCGAGAAGAACTTGTATTGCTTCATATCGTAAATGATTAAGGATTAAATCTAGTCGAATTTAACCAGCAACTCGGTCAGTCTAACTATTTTATGCAGTCAGAATAAATTTAAGCGTTTGGATAATCTGCTCAACCGGCAATGATTCCTTATTCATCAGTCAGGTATATTATCAGTCCATATGTTCCGGCAACAAACCATTCGCCCTGATCTCATCCACCATGTCCGCAAAAGAACTTAAGAAACTGGAACTCACATTCTTTCTTCCCGTTAAATTAAACCAGTCTTGAAAGAATCGCCAGGCCGCTTCCACTTTGGCCTCATCCGTAGAACCTTCAATCGCTTCCAGATGCCTGCCCAGGGAGAGGTTGATAAACTCCGACAATATTTCCTCCGCGTCTCTAATTCTGCGTTTACGCTTAGCCGACCAGTCTTTACTCAACACCTGATACCAAAGCCTTTTGATCGACTGCCGGTCCAGCGGACTGATTTTAGCGGGGTACAGTTTGGTCAGTACCTGTTTTTCCTCCACCCCGATGGCCTCGAAAATAAATTCAATATTAAACTCAAAGGCTTGGTTGTTCCATAAAATATCAAGACGGTCCCACTCCTTTGCAACTTTTTTCGTCATTAGTCCCGTCAGCACAAAAAAAGTTACATTGAAAAGTATGGTCAGAAACGTCATTGAAACATTATCTTCAAAGCCGAGTTGAATCGTGGAGAAATCATAGGCCACCACCAGGAAATAAACTGCAAACGGAAAGTACTTTGCTATCCTGGAAAAGGCCATGTAAATTTTATGGTATCCGCGCTGCTCGGCGTCCTGCTTAAAAAGTTTTTTTGGAATGCTCAATACCTGCAGCATGGCCACGTACTCATACAGGTAATAGTGATGGTTCTTAAAGCCTGCATCCGTCCAGGCACGTTTGAAGGTGATTTTTAGGTTGATTTTCTCCCTGAACAGACTGAAATAAAAGATCACCAGTAAGATCGTCAGTAGCAGGCCACTATACAATCCAAGGTAATTGGTATGAAAGGTGATACCCAGTATCGGTACCTTGATGAGCTCCATGTGTTCAATCTGCGCATCCTCAAATTTGCTCAAGGAATTCATGATGGCTTCCCGCTCGTAAATATTATGCCCTTTGATGTAGTTGAGCGCTTTACCAATTTCCACGTATTTGTCATACCGGTCGGTCCAGTCTTCCGCAATCACCGGTGCCATTGCCGGATTCTGCAATCGGAAATTTCGAAGAACAGGGTATAAACGGTCAAGCTTATTTTTTAGCGCGCTTCTTGACAAGTATCCCGCGCCAGGATAATAAATCTTTTCATTCTGAATCATAAACTCAGATAAGCTCGCTACCGGTTTGCTCTCTTTGTTGCTAAGCTGCTTCTCATTCATCGACATCAGCTCCGATGGCAGAATAACATAATTCACCACATCTTTTTTAATCTCGATCTTGGATTTAAACCAGTTGAAGCTGGGCTTTAAAGAGTTAATCAAAGCCATGAGCACCAAAAAACTGGTGAAGGTGAGCAGTAAAAGAATGCTTCGGCTTCGCCGTGAGGATTCATCAACCGCCTTAAGCAATTGATCGGTACTAAAGGGCAGTGCCTTTAAAGCGTCTTGAGGAGCGTCCATAAAAAAACAAAATTTTTAGCGGTATCTTATTCTTAAAGCAGGTTAAGTGCTGGTAAGGGTATGCTGCTGAATTTTATCGGATCAACTGAAAAAAATAAGCGACTTAACAATCAAACCAGTATCGTAGCTAATTTAAAAATAAACAGCAAAGCTTAATATACTTAAAGTTAAGTATTTAAGATTTTCCTTAGCGTTAAAAATCAATTAGTTTTAAGCCGGAGCAGGATTAGCCATCAGAAGAGGGCATAGGTACCAATTTCATTTCACCAGCCCCATGATTTTCCTCAACACCAATCCCCAAATTTATTCACACCTTTTATCAATTTTCACTATGTTTACCCCTATAACCAAATGAACAGCCCAAACGAAAGTGCAGACCAGCAGCTCCTTAGCCTCCTCATCCAGGGAGAGGAGGCCGCCTATACCTTGCTTTACAACCGCTACAAACACCTGCTGTTTCTATTTGCATCCAAAAGACTTTCCGATCCCCAGGACGCCGAGGATATCCTGCACGAAATCTTCTTAAGCCTCTGGAACAACCGGGAAAGCCTGAACCCCGAGACCAACCTCAGCGCCTACCTGTATAGTGCCGTGCGTTACCACATCATCAATCAATACGCCAAGGCCAAAACAGCGGCCAGGTACCTCGATTCCTTTAACGATTATTTGAGCCAAAACCCAAATACCGAGGAAACCGACCACCTGCTGCGCCACAAAGAACTTGCCGCACTCATCGAAAAAGAAATCAGCCAGCTGCCAAAAAAAATGCGCGAAGTCTTCCAGCTGAGCCGCGACTCCGGATACAGCCGCCAGCAAATCGCCGAAGCACTCGGCCTGTCCGAGGAGACCGTGAAAAGCCATCTGCATCATGCCCTTAAAATCCTGAAAACCAAACTCGGAAGCATGAGTGTGCTGCTTTTCTTTTGATAGACATCCCAACAAAATCTAGTTTTTTCCAAATTGATTTTAGCAGATAAAGCCCCTTATCCGCTGACTGTTTTACAACGGCAGCACCTGCTGGCCGTCCGTCAATATCCTGTGTTAACGATACAATCAGCGGATACTGCTGAAGTGAACCTGATACGCATCATGTAAATGCCGGTTCATGCCCTGAGCCTGATGGCCGGCCTAATTTTGACTGGCAAAAATACTGCGCTCTACCGCCAGGGGGCAGTTATGCTGTATTCCTATAAGTGATAATATTTTAAAATAAATTTGTTATTTGTTTAATATTGAGTAATTTAGCTATAGTCTAAACCAACTCTCAAAATGGCCAAAAAACCTAAATCGCCCGTCAGGGCACAGGATTTGCCGGTGCAAAGCCCTGCCGTCAGAAAAAATCAAAAGCAGCCAACAGACTCAAAGCGCAGTCCGATAGGGAGGCTTACGAGAAAGCACTGGAAATACTTAACCCGCCTTATCAGCTGAGTGAAGAAATAAGCCTGCTCAATAAGGGTTTTTCGCTTACCGAACCGCAACTTGCCCAGGAAGACTTTCCCTACGGCTGGATATTGGCGGCAGTAACCAAAAATCCGACGCATGATGCCATCAAGTCTTATACCGCACAATGGCTGGTTCCCGAACCACCCCTGGATGACGGACATCTGCTGTTTGTGTTCATCGGCATCAGCAACGCGACCGAGCTGGTTCAGTGCCAGCTGCAATGGGGACACACCAACTGCGGGGGAGGAGGCGGTTACTGGTCGATTGGATGTACCCAGGTCCATAACAAAAAAGCCTATTGTGATGAGCAGAACATCGCCGTAAACCCCGGTGATGTCATCAGCGCATCCATCTCGCTCTACCGTTCCGAAAAACAACAGTTTTATTATGACCTGGCAATAACGAATGGGAAAAAAACAGTAAATATGCACTGCAATTACCTCATTGCGCCCAGGGACTGCTCGGTCGTGCTGGAATCCTACGGGGTGGAAAGGTCGGAAAACTTTCCGCCCAATAAATATACCACCATTGACAACATCCGCATTGAGACCGTAGCGGATAAAGCTATGCCCATCCAGTGGAAAAATAAAAGCCAGCAAAATCCGGATGGACAACACTTGGCCATACCCAAAATTGACAGAATCGCCTTATGGTATCATGCATTACCCGTTAACCCAGCAACACTATCATGAAATACTACCTGCTAACTATCCTATTTTCCATGCTGGCGCTTTTCACAGGAATCTGCCATGCCCAAAGCATTTACTTCAATGATAAGGGACAGGTGTTCGGCAACCTCCCCAATAAATTGGAAACCGGATCCAAGCTGACCTTTGAGGTTAGCGGTGAAGATTTAGGAACTGCCGCTCAAAAACAGATTTCCGAGCGGGCAAAAGCCTGTAAGACGCGCATCCTTGCCATCCAAAAGGACCCCGACATCATGGAGCAGTTAAAACTCGTATACCAGATTACACCGGACGATCTGAAAAAAGTGCTGACCGATATGGATGCCATTGACAAAGCCAGCCAAAGTTTAACCTACATTCCGGCGATAGACACATCCATTAGTCATTACCAGCTTTATTCAAAAGATATCAGCCTTACCTTTGATTTAAAGATACATTCAAACGTTCCTTTCGAATATAATAAGCCAGGCTGGACACTAAAATACCCCAATCAGAACCTGTTAAACCTGCAGCTTTCCAGAAACGAGCTGTTCAAGAAGTCGGTCTATAATTGGTACGCACAGACCAGGGTTTTATTCCACACCCCCGATGCAGGAAGCCTTTCAGACCTGAAAATTGCCAGTGAAAAAGCGAAGCCTGTAGCCCTCGCCATAAATGCCATTTTACAAAAGAGAAAAAATTACCTTAACAGCATTGATACGCTAAAGCGCTATAACCAACAACTGGATGTGCTTTTGGAAAAGCTCGACAAGCTTCCAGATATCTCACTACTGTCCGAAAACAAAAACTGGGTGCTGAAATGGCTGTGGCATGGCGGAGAAGGCATGCCTAAATTAAACCCATTTGATTTCATTTCGGACACGCGATACGAGCTTCCGGATACATCGGGGCTTCCAGCGAAGAGAATGGAGGTGTTTACCAAAGAAAATTTTTGAAATCTGTGGATTATACCAAAGTGGCAGCAGGTACCGTAGAGAATCTGGTGAAGCAAATCGCGGAAACCCGACTGGAAATAGGGAAGCAACTGAAAGCGTATGCAAAAATTTCCGGGCAAACTGCAAATAACCAAAAACTCATTGCGGATTTCGCCACTACCAATACCGCCCTGAACAAACTCTCCCTGCTTGCAAGCATCCCGACCGGCAGAAACCCGATACTCTATATGCGCCATCATGACGCAAGCGATGCGGGCGCAATCCTGAATACCCAGGAAGATCCCGAATACCTGGAGAGTGACCGTGTATTTATCTTAACCCACAACCTGATAGCAACGGAAAAAGCGGTGATTACGCTAAAATATGCAACCATAGCAACCGACCAGAGTCCCATGGCAGAACTGCTGACCGGTGTACTCAGGCAGCTCGATAAAGTTAAGGCAGACACCTATGGCGGAACGGCTGATGAAAAAGAACTCTTGCAGGTGAATACCAGATTCAATCAAAAACTGGCCAAGATTAAACCTAAGCTGCTTTACCTTAAAGCCATTGAATACATTCTGGCCCAGGAAAACCCCAATCTGGACATCAAGGAAATGCAAAACAAAAATGAAATCTACCACACCCAGCGCGACCGAACCCCAAAAATGGAAGGTGCCGTGCAGGCCACATATACCCTGGGGATTGCCGATGAGTCCAAAAAGAGGAAGCCGACACCACCGATGCCACGGCCATAGTCAAATCCTCCATACCCATCGACACCTTCCGCTACCGCGTCAATAAACTTTACCGCATATTCCCCATGGCCGGCATCGCCTATACAGTGAACGATTTCGCCAGCCTGAATGCTAATGCCACCAATACCGGTCCAGGTATCGTTGAAAACGAAAAGAAAACACATTTTTTCGCCGGTCTGAAAGTCTACCTCAAAAAAATTGACATCCGCAACACCAACTTCATCGGCGGCAAAGATAGCCATGGCAAAAATCTGTTCTGGTCGAGAACACATCTGGACGTCGGCTTCGACCTCTCGGATCCCCTTGGCAACATCTTTACCGGAGCAGGCCTTGATCCCTGGACGGGCATTTCGGTCAATTTTGGCGCCGTTTGGAACCGCTACACCTACAATACCTATACGTCCGGTATCCAAAGTAGCAGCCAAAAACGCTATCGCCCAGGATTTTACATCGGGATCTCCACCGACATCACCCTATTCGCCCAAATTGCCAAACTGTTAAGCCTATCCAAATGAAAAACCACATCCTGATTACCTGCATGCTTTTCCTGCTCGCAGTGCTTTTCTACCGCTGCAACAAATATGAAAACCTCAATGCGTCCGGCCTTAGCGGAAGACTTGAAATACGGGATACCCTGGCCGTCCCGGTCACCTCGACCATGAACAAAGTGAGCATATTTTTCAATGCCGGGAGTGATACCACGACTTATCTGTCCAAGACCCTGACCGACTCAATGGGCAATTTTTTCCTGCCCTCGACCGCTAGCAAAGATGCAGTACTGTACGCCAATTTCCTGAAAGACCATATTTTTTACAAAGGATCCGTTCAGCTCAATACCCTGGCAGGCGCGCAGCGCGGTGTCGTGCTCACCGTCAGGCCCGTATACCAGAACGGATTCGCCCTTTCCTTCGGTTCCTCCACAGGTCAACTGCCGAATTACCCTTTTCGTATATACGCCAACAGGTCCGCGGCAATCGTAGATTCAGCACGGTTCGCCATCCTTAACGATAAAACCAGCACCACGGGAAGCTACCGAAAATATAACATCCTGGCGCGCCGTTATTACATCACCGCAAAAGATTCCATAAGCGGTGCAAAAACCAAACTGCTGGATTCGATTGATGTTCCCGTTTCAGGCACGGTGAACAGAACGGTCACGGTTCACTAAGCCAACAGGCAGCAGGAAAGCAAGCTATGGTCTGCTTCTCTGCTGCCAACCTGGAAATCGCGGCTTCATTTCACCATATCCTTAACCGGATAGCCCAGCGTCAATAGCTTTTCTTTGATTTCTTTTTTACAGTTTCGATGCACCCGAATTCCTACAATTGCCTCCCTGGGAATCTTAACCGCATAGCCCAAAATATCCGCCGAATCATCCGGGATATTTCTGCCCGCGAGAATAATCCTCGATTCCTTTTGATAACTATACTTCTTGATAATACGCGTAAACATCTTGACAAATAATTCATCTGTTAATTTCGCGTTGGATAGAATGCCCATCATGCCCTTGTAAACGTTCAGGTTCCGGGATTCCTCCCAAAGCATATCCACTCCCGCCGCACTTTCAAACAGTGTCGGGTTTTTTCGGTAATCTACCCTTTTAAAACAGTCACCCAGCCCGATCTTGCGCGCAAAATGTTCCTCCAGCAGCGTTTTGTCGTATTCGACCACCAGGCCATCCCTGGCACCGGGATAAAAGCGCAAGGCATACTGCGTAGGGATCTTTCGCGTGAAACAGCAGATGCCCGCCCTGGCCGATTTTGCGGCAATATCCTGGTAATCCTCAAAGAGCCTGGTGAAGGCATCCAAAATGGCTTCATTTTCCTGCACAAACGCAAAGACATTTCCTTGATCTGGGGAATGGATAATCTGGCCAAAGTTTCGAGAGCATATTTTCAGTTGCTCTTAGAGGAAGATGGAGGCAATTATCCGAGCCGTGAGACCCATCATTTGTTTATGGCCATCTTGTACGATCTGCACGAGTTTGGAACAATAAACTCGGAACTGTATTCCATATTACCTGAAGATAATGTGTATAGGCGGTTGCTTGACAATTGGGACTCGGAAGACAGGGAGTTGTTGGCAACGCTTACGAGCGAAATCTGTGATTTCCATATTTATAGTGCACTAGACCTTAAAAACAAGTTTTCGGAAATTTTGTCGCTGGATTATATTCCATACGAGATCTGTTTGATAGAGACGATCAGAGCAAAACAGGGGCTTTTTACCATTGATTTTAACCACCCGCTTATGGAGACGCCAATGGCAAAGATTCCCGTCAAAAAAATTGAATGGGACTTGGAGAAGGATAAAATCTACCAGTACCTGCTAAAGGCTGCTTCGGTATAAATTTATGGGGTTAAGGTTTTGTAAATCAGGTAATTATTTGTGGTTTCGGCGTATTTTTTTAAATCTTTTTTCTGGCGATAATTAGAATCAGGAAAACTCATTTGTGTTCCACTGTAAGATCATCTATTAAAAACGATTCTCCCAACAAACAATATATTTCCATGTCAGGATATTCTGTGATGGATTCAAAAATAAGTGAGACCACAGCGTCCTGATAAAAGCATATTTTGTTGAGTTCAAGTGACTGTTCGAGGCTGGCATAGTCGCTGCTCACTGGTTTATAGTCTGACCCGGAGTATGCCGCATCTGTCAGTTCAACGGCTATCGCTGTTAGGAGTTTCTGTAAGATTTCTGCATTGAAAGTCCTTATCCATACTTCTGCCTGTAACATCAGATCACTAAAATCCGCTACACCGGGATCATCTTCCTCCAGATCCAGTTCCACTGTAACCCTACCAATTTCCATCAGGTTGATATTTCCGATAAGTCTACCTTCGAGAAGATGGAGATCCTTAAATTTTTCCATATAATTTATTTGATGGTAAATATCCATTCTAATATGTGGAAAATGGTGATTGTTTCTTTCGATTTTGATATCCTGAGCGTTATTGCCATTTTGCACCTTTTGCTTGTAGTCAAAAATAAAAAAGAATTTTTTATATCATATATTCGTGATATATTTTTTTTAAACTGGCGATATGATCTCAATTGCGGTTCCCTAAAAAAGATCCAGAAAGGGCTTTATCTTGCAAAATCTTTGATGATGCCTCAAAAAATCGCAAATTGCACGAAAGTTGAATCGGATGGCAAGAAAAGTTACAGATGGGCCAGTTAGAAACAAGGAGCGCACAAAAGCGAACCTGATCACTGCACTTGGAAAAATTCTGAAAAAAGATGGTTTTTCCGGGTTGAGTATCTCCAAGGTTGCAGAGGAGGCAAAAGTGGACAGGAGGCTAATCTATGACTATTTTGGTGGCATTGAGGGATTGATTAAAAAGTATCTTGAAAACAATGACTACTGGAAGATTAACCCTGAAGATATTGGTGGCATTGTAGAGGCGAGTAAAGCAGATTCTGGAAAAACCCTTGCCTATAGCGTTCTGGAGGGCCAGTTCGACAGCCTGATCAACAATGAAGAAATGCGGCGTATCATTACCTGGGGGCTCAGCGAAAAGTTGTCCATATTAAAGGAACTGGACCTTAAGCGTGAAAACATTGGCGATCAGGTATTGAGCGAGGTTTTCGACAAGCATTTTGCCTCTGGTGACAAAAATTTCAGAGCCATGTATGCCATACTGATGGGCGGGGTATATTACCTAACCCTGCATACGAAGATGCAGGAAAACCCATTCTGTGGGATAGACCTGCAGCAGCCTTCTGGACAGGAAGCGATCAAAAAGGCACTCAGGCAACTTATTGATCTGGCCTATTTGTAAGCATTATTTGAGATTAGCATTTTCAGTACACATGAATATTTTTTATTTAACTACTTTATCTCAATTCTGAAATGATTTCACTCACTTTTTGCTCATAGGTTTTATCTAAAAATTCATTATCGTACCAGAACTCCAGTTTTTCAATGACCTGGGGAAGATAGATAAATGTGCGGTTTTCAATATTGTCTTTTAAAATATCATTTGCCTTGGCTTCATCACCCAGGTGCCTGGCCATGATCACTTCATTGGCCCGGTTGACGTGTTCGTAAAGGCAGATTTTCCATTGGTTATAACCTTCCTGGGTCATTTTATCTTTTATCGGGTCGAAAAGAAAGGCCTTCGCCTGAATAATGTTTTGGTCTGCCAGGTCTACCGCTGGATTTACGAATGAATGGCCGAATTCATGGATGCAAATGGTTCGGAGTGACAGGGCATTACTATAACCTAAGTTCAGCTTTGCCACATCGTTTATTTCCCCGGGCTGGTTAAAGCTTGCAAAGATATTTCCAATTGTATTTTTGTCTCCAACGGCAAAACCAGAGCTGAAGGGGAGCGTTAAACTAGGGTAGAGGATATACTCGGGGACACTCTTACCAAAGTAGTTCTCCATTTCTGAAATGAAATTTTCTTTGGGCAGGTTCAGGGCAACCTCTTCGGTCATCTTTTTATAGTATGGAGTATATCTGGTCAGAAAATCCTGGAAATTCACCTCCATAAAAAAATCGTTGAAGGCTGTTACAAACCTTTCTGCATCTTCTTTCGATTTAAAATGGGTGATGTCGGTAACACTAGTCACCTTTGCATTTGGAAAATCATCCAGGCTCAGAATGAAATTTGAATAATGCAGATAGAAATCCCTGTCCAGATAGGTTTTGATCAGGTTAAGGTTTTTGGAATTTAAAAAGGGTTTGAACTCGAATGCTATTTTTGAAGTTAGTGCGTATAAATCCTTAAAAATAGGTGGCTTGTTCGAAAAGTCTGTAAAGTCCTCGTAATTAGCCAGGAGATAACTTAGTGCTAATAGTTCGATGTTCTTTTTGTAAATGATCCGGATGTCTTTTTTCTTATAAACAGGATAGCTCAGGCTGAATGAACCTGTCGCATTTTTGCCCGAGATACTGATTGCTGCCCCTTTATCAAGATTTATCCGGTAATGATTGACTTGATGCTGGTCAGCTAACTTTTGATTGTTTAATATTAAATCCAGCGTTCCCTTATCTGAATTGATTTTGGAACTTAAATAAACAACAGCATCCTTCTGCGCGCTGAATTTTAGTTTTTCTGTTGCGTTAAAGTTATCGTAAGTTGCTTTCCATTCGTGACCGGTCTGCGTGCTTTTTAAGTTTTTTGTGATGGAACACGCATTCAGCAGAATAGAAATAATGGATAGGAAAATTAGCTTTTTATTCATTTTTATCTTTTAATTTTCATTTTTTGGATCAATTGAACTTTTTTGGGTAATAAATTCTGATTCGCTTGTTCATTTTATTTTCTTGGCTTTCTGCAAGGTTTCTTCAATATTTTGGGTTAAAATTTTCGGCAAAAAATCTTCTCTTGGTGTCCCGTCGATGTGGTAAAGTCTTTCGGTTGGGAATTGAAACCCGATTTTAGTTTCCAACATGCGAAAGTTGGAAATTGCACCCAGCAGACCTGCCATTTTTGTCCCGATAATTTTTGCTCTTTCCATGCCATCAAAACCAATTGCCATTCCTTCTCCCATACTTCCTGTCCAATGGCCTACCAAAATATAAATTTTCCCAGTATAGATTTTCTTGCGGGGTGTTACGTATTCTAGCCAATGTCTTTTAGTCTAGTATTCTCTCTCATCAAATTCGTGAACCTGGAAGGGAAGCAGTTTATCAGTAAATCTTCCCATTATTGCTCTTGCAACGGTTGAATTTCCACCACTCGGTGTTTCCGTTAAATCAATAATTAAGTTTTTATATTGAAATAGACTATCGAACGCCTGATCGAATGCTGTGATGAGATTGTTGCTTCCCAGGGAATTATTGATTTTGATATAGGCGGTACTTTCATTGAGTACTTTACTGTAAAAAAGTTCATTTCTATTCCCATAGCTAACAGGATGAAAAGTTGTTGGCTTTCCATTTTCCGTTGCAACAATTTCCCTGTTTGAATCATGCGTTCCTGCAAAAAGCATATCAATGGCATATTGATACATTTTTTGATTGTACTGGTCGGCGAATTTCGGCAGGAATTTTTTTAGCTGTTCATCAATAGGTTTTCCGTTAAACAGGGTGACTTCCATTCCTATTTTTAAACCCGCCAAATCTGCCCCAAAGCCTTTCCTTAAATCTTTTATAAGGTACCTGTTTCCCGATTTTTCGATGTATAAATCTGAACCCGATGGAATTAACCTGTTGGATGTTTTCAGGTTTGTGCTTAATGAGGAATGTCCGTTATACAGTTCATTAAATATATTTTCGAGCAGCTGAATAAATTCATTGTCATTTGAAATTTTTCCGGCTTGCGGTTCGTAGATTTCTTTAACTTTCTTCCAGTCAATGTTTTGCTCTTCAAAGTATGCATAGTTATCATTAATGTCAGACCAAAAGCCATTGAAGTCTTTTTGATATTTTGTTTGAGCGAAAGCGGAGTAACCGTTAACGATAATTAATAGTGTTAGAGCGAATTTTGTCAAAAATTTATTGTTCATGGACCTGATTAGTTATTTAAAATAGTCAAAAGGGTATTGGGAATATAGGCCTGGATGAATCCCGTTCACGGCATGCTCAAATGCTTTGATTTCATTTCCGGATAGATCTTTTGAATCCAGAATCTCTTCTAGTTCAGCATATAAAAAGGCCATGCTTAAAAAATTGATAAAGCTGATGTTCAGGTTCATGAACTGATCAAGCTTTTCATATTCGCCCTGTTGGTGATCAAAAAAAGTAAGTATCCTGTTGCTCGATCCAAAAACCAACTGTCTCCTTGGCCGGTGCTACCAATCAACCATAGTATATTCCCGATCGTGGGATAGGCTTCCTGTACAATTTTATTTTCTTGTAAAACTGCTTCATATCCAAATAGCACAATATCTGGTGTAATTTCACAGCCAAGGTGGTTTGTAACGAAATTCAGGTAGGTAGAACTCACCAGCGGAAGCTTGAATAACTTTTTAATCGGTGAAGCGCGTTTAGGCAAACGGTTTAATAGGTTGTTCTCGGATTTTATAACATCATACATTTTACTGAGGTTAAAAATATAAATTAAACAAATGGCGTACCCGCACCTAATTATTCATAATAACTTTTTACCCCAATCCCAATTGTCCAAAAGTTTTTTGCCCTCTTCAAATCTTCGTTCAGCCAATCTTTGTTTTCCTCATATTTATGGTCAGCTTTCATTTCTGCGATGCTTTCCTCAACGCCTTTTTCTATTAATTGCCGCCAGATTCCCACTGAAATATTTAAAAACGCATAACAATACTCAGCTTCACTGTCGTCTATTTTACCATTATTTTTTTCGGCAAGGATTTCAATAAGTTTATCTGCCCCAATTTCAAATGGGTTGATTCCATAAATTGACAGCTCCGTATTTTCCGGAAACGGTCCATAAAGGAATTCTATAAACTCTGCATTTCCTTCGTTGTCAAAGTCGATACGGACATCGTACTGGTCATAAAAAAGTTGTTTTAAATTTGAACTTTTTGAAGGATTTCCCAATAATTTTTCAATCTCCAGTTTAGATTGTCCAAATGAAAGTTTTCCAATGTTTTCAATCTCGATTCCGTCTAATGGTAAAATTTCAATCCTGATCATTTTAATGAATATTTTTTAAAAACGCTTATGAAGTTTAAACCCGGTTGTTGAACCACAATACAAATATATCACATGTTTGTGATATTTGTCTATTTCTTTAACTTTGTGTTGTCGTTTTGTATTGAGCCAGCCGATACTGATGCAGCCATAGGCGATAGGATGTTAATTAACCAAAGCAATAATCAGAAAATATCTTCCGCGACTCGCTATATTTTAATGGAAAAAGCTAAGAGATATAATTAAAATAAACCATAAAAAATGAAAATTCTTTATATCGTTCCAATCATTTTACTGCTTGTATTTTTATGTTACCAGATTTCAAAAGAAGGTTTTGCAAAAGTTGAAGATCAATTACCAAGTAAATTTGTACAGTACAAGTCGATTGATAGTTTGGTAGCCATTAAGAGTGGAAACACTCAGATGAGCCTGCTACTGGAAAGCAAAAGGAACATCGAAATTTTTTTAACATCAGAGTACAATATTATTGTCTCTGGCTTTTCAGGTGAAAGGAAAAATTCATTTATTAGGCTCGACGCTGACGGGAATGTAGCCGATACGCTAATCCTGATGTCCAGACCTGAAGATATTGTGTTTCTGAAAGGTTTTATTATAGAGAAGCAGGCACATCAATATTACAGATGGAGCTTCAATGGTTTAAAAACGCCGATCAGAATTACTACACAAAATTCTGGTTTTGATTGGGATGATGAAAAACAAAGTAAACAACTTTCCGATATCGCCAAGCAATCCAAAGCTGTTTACGTGGATTATAACTTTGATAGTCCTGTTCCCCAAAAAAAGGTTGGAGAGGGCCTGCAAACTACTCAGGCGGTTTCCAGCTATGCTGTCATCACCTACATCATCGGCGATGAATGCTTTCAGTTTTACACTATTGAAGACGTGCGTAAGTATTTTTCATCAACTTATTTGCAGGAAATGTCATGGAATAATCTTTTCAAACGAATAAATAAGAAAAAATCTGCTGACGAAGAGATCATCAGCACACCAAACATAATGTACAAATATTTTCAGAGGTTAAAATTAGAAAAGGTTCGCTTTTCAGGAGGGGGAGGGAATGCGCCGGGTTTCACAAAAATGCTTTATCCCGGTTACCTGTTTACCGATGTGATTTTTAAAAATGATACCCTGAAGTTGAAGGAGTTCATGTATCTTGATGAAGAATCGCATGCTTCAATGGTAGAAATTGATGGCAAAAACATTGGTACGCTTTCTAAGAACAAAGTACAGCCCGTAATGCATATCAACGGGTATATGTACTATACAAATGATAAACTACAATACGCTTTATTTACCAATAATGATCAAAAGCTGTATTTGATCAAATAGGTTGCCGGAAGTCTAATATATACTAGTGAAAAAATTCAGAAACTTTCCGTCTTAAATTAAGAAGACTTTGAATAACTTTCGAAGAATTTTAATTTAACGACTTTCTGAATTCCAAAGGCGAAATATCAGTTTTAGCTTTAAATAATTTACTGAAAGACTGGGAATGCTCAAAGCCCAGTTCATAAGCAATTTCACTCACTGAAAGTTCAGTTGTTGAGAGTTTTTCTTTAGCTTTTTCAATTAGCTTTTCGTGGATGTATTGTTGTGTGGTTTGTCCGGTTAAAGTTTTCAACAGACTGCGCATATAATATTGCGACATATTGAATTTGTCTGAAAGAAGCTGAACACCCGGTAAACCTTTTTTCTTTGAGATTATTTCCTTCGAAATAATCTTTGAACAGAATTTCCAGCCGTTCTAAAAATTGATGATGCGCTTTGTGACGTGTAATAAATTGTCGCTGATAAAACCTTTCAGCATAATTTAAAAGCGTTTCCAACTGAGAAATAATAATGTTCTGACTGAATTTATCAATGTTGCTTTGATATTCCTGCTTAATATTATCAGTAATTTGCTGGATTTTCATTTCTTCATCTTCGGATAAAAATAAGGCTTCATTGACAGAATAATCAAAGAATTCATATTTCCTGATTGCGCCTGCCATTGGTGTATTCCAAAGAAAATCCGGATGAATCATCATCATCCATCCGGACGGATTTTTGCCATTCTCTTCTCGTATGACGCTCAGTATCTGATGTGGGGCCATGCAGAACATCACGCCTTCATCAAAATCGTAATCCTGCTGCCCGTATCTATATTTATGATTCATATCTCGTTTGACAGAAATCATGTAAAAATCAAACATCAAGCTCTGCTTTCCACTTTCCGGAGCTGGCGCCATATCTTCAAAATTTATCACACTGATGAGCGGATGTTTTGGCTTAGGTAAACCACGCAAAGTATGGAATTGAGCGATGGTTTTTATTCTTATCGGCGAATCAGACATCAGTTTAATATTTAATCAAATTTAATGAATATATAGATACAGACTATTTTGTCTCAGAGAAATAAACGTCATTTTGCAAATCTTCCATTAAAGTTGGGTATTGAGGATTCCAACCTAATGTTGCCTTAGTTACTTCACTTGAAGTCTGATTATTAAGCTTTGCAAAATGTGCAAACCAGCCGAAATGTTCTGCTGCTTCATCGTTTGTCAGGGAAACAACCGGAACCTGCAATTTTTCTGCAATAAATGTTGCAATGTCTTTAAACGGAATTCCCTGTTCTGCCACTGCGTGATATCTTGTTCCACTGATGAAAGGTTTCTCCAAAGCTAACCGGTACAATTTTGCTGCATCTCGTACGTGGACAGCAGGCCAGAAATTACTACCATCATTAATTATAGCAGCTTTTCTTTTTTCTTTTGCAATATTAATTGAGATTGGAACAAAACCAATTAAATCTCCTTTTCCATGAACCGATGGAGAGAGTCTTACAACGGCAACTTTCACACCTTTTGCGGCTACGGCATCGGCTGCATTTTCTGTTGCAATTCTGGGATGAGGATTGTTTGCGGAAAGGTCTTTTTCAGTTGTGATTCCGTCTTTTGAAAAAAGTGCAGTTCCTGAAGTGATGAGAAAGGGTTTGTCTGTTCCTAATAATGCTTCGCCTATTGTTTCAATCACTTTTCCATCAAGTAGACACATTTCCGCGAATCTCGTAAAATCGTGGACAAAGCCTAAGTGAATTACTGCATCTGAAGCGATAGCTGTTGATTTCAAACTATCAAAATCGTTTAAATCTCCGCGGTGCGCTTCTGCGCCGGCTACAATCAATTTATTTACTGATTCTTCCGAGCGGGCCAATCCCAAAACCTGGTGTCCATTGGCTAATAATTCCTGTACTACGGCAGTTCCTACGAAACCTGTAGCGCCTGTAACAAATACTTTCATTTTGATATCATTTAATGTAGCAAAGTTCAGATTTTGTTTCTGTACGCTTGTAGCCGAAAAGTGTTTTCTTGTAGCCGAAAATTTAAATTAAATTGGTGAGGTTAAAATAAAACTTAAAAGCGCTTAATTTCCGGTACATTCAATATGAATTTAGAAGGAAAAAGAATGCTCAGGAGTGCTAAATCAGATGACTCTTGAAGTTGATAAACCGGAAGATGTATTATAGCGTCTCGCAGAAAATAATTATGCAAATGCCGGAAACGTTCAATTAACAGGATGTGATAGGCATTGGATAGCCTTACGATTTATTTCCTGGTAAAATAAAAAATCAGCTTTGCAGTAGCATAAGCGGGGTCATTTTTATATGGCGCTTCAAGCGACCATGTCATTTTATTGTTATCTATGGTGACTTTGTAGGTTTCGGTGGGATTATTTGTAATGCTGATGTAGTTGACATTATTGCTGCTAGAGAAACTGTATGTATAGGTTCTTGTACCCCTAATATCATAACTGTTCACAGAGTTATTTTCAAAATACTCCCAGGTCTGCTCACCTGTACCAGACTGATCTACAGAATTTACCAGTTTCCCAGTCGCATCATAATACTCGATGATCACGCTCGTGGTGATCCAGTTACCCAAAACTTTTTGTTTAAGTGCGGCAGGATCGTTGTTTGCCGGAACATTTTCAGCATCTTTTTTGCAGCTGATGATAAAAATAAAAAGAACAAGGATGAATAGGGACAGTTTGTGTTTCATGTAGCGGATTTTTTCTGAACAACATTTAGCCATGAAAATAGTTTTGCTTATACAGCATGTTCCGGGAGTGTAAAATAGAATTGCGCACCATTACCTTCCTCGCTTTCTACCCAGATGTTGCCTTCATGTTTGATAAGGATTTCCCTGCATAGAAAAAGTCCTATGCCGAAACCGGAAACTGTAGGGCTTCCCTTAGAGCGGTAATAGCGGCCAAAAATCTTTTCCATCTCGCTCTTTTCTATCCCAGGCCCCTGATCTTTCACTCTAACCATCAGTCCTGCCTTATCTTTGCTGCATTGGATTTTTATATTGCTGCCAGGAGGCGCATACTTTATGGCATTTCCGACCAGGTTGTATATCACAGCTGAGATCTTATTGCGGTCTGCGAACACCCTCAGGCTACAGGTTGACTGAAAGGTGATCTTGTGTGTGCTGTGCATAAAGGAGAGCTCTTCCACAACTTCTTTAAGTAGCTCTGAGAGCTGGAAGGGTTCCTGCTGGAGTTCAAGACTCCCTGATTCCAGTTTTGAGATATCCAGAAAACCGGCAATCATTTTCGACATTTTATTGATCTGTATCTGCGATTTGTTTAATGCACGTTCGAAATTATCTCGGTTCATAGCATCAAGACGTGTTTTCATGATCTGGATGAAACCATTCAGGGAGGTTAGCGGGGTGCGGAGCTCATGGCTAATCATCCCTATGAATTCGTTCTTTCTGATCTCTTCGTTCTTTCTCATGGTAATATCCAGGCAGGAGGCAATATATCCGGCAAAAGAACCGTCGGATCGGAACCTTGGAGGGCACTGGCATAAATACCAGCGGTATTCGCCTTTGCTGTCGGGCATGCGGAACTCCATGTTGAAGACTTCCCGCTTTTTGAAACTTTCCATGTAAGCATTGATAAACTGCTGCTTTTCTTCCGGATGAATAAGATCAACCCAGCCATTGCGTAGCAGCTCTTCAATCTTTCTTCCGGTGACATTTTCCCAGCGCTTGTTAAAATATATACGGTTATTGTCCTCATCGCCAACCGAGATTAGTAGCTCGGTGCCTTCTGCCATGATCCGGAAACGTTCCTCACTCTCGGCGAGTTCGATAACTCTGCGCTCTACGCGCTCTTCAAGTTCAGAATTAAGCTCATGAAGTTCTTTTCTTGTCTCTTCCAAAACGGAGATGATATCCTTATAACCCTGGAGGGAGGTAAGTGTTTGTTCTGCTTTTTCAATTGCCTGTTCTTTCAGAACCCTTTCGGTAACATCAATCGCGCTGTTCAGTACGGCAATTACTTTACCTTCACTGTTTTTGATAGGTAGGTACTCAAAATCGAAGTAGTAGGTGCTGGTTTTTCCGTCAACCTTGAGTTCTGCGGGCGATCCCTGCCCGGAGCAGGTCTTGCCATCCAGCCATGCCTTACGGAACATATCAGGATAGGGCTGACCGCCAAGCTCAGGCAATGCATCCAGCAAGGATTTGCCGATGACATTGCTGTCCTTTCCCCATATCTTTAACATGGCCTGGTTTGCACTCTCGATGACCGCATCTTCCCCGCGGTGTACCGAGGTGGCTGTTTTCGTTAAACTATATATTTCCAGTAGTTCCTCACTGCTCATTAACCCATACCTGTGGTCCATTAGAATAACGCTTTAGCTGTAAATTTTCTTTCTTATAAACTTCTTTTAATGTAATTTTAACGTGAAAGTACCCCCTTATGTTTGAAGGAATTTGAATTTAGTTTTATAAGTAGTGCTATTTGGCTGTCTTTTTATGCCACTATCGCATATTCTACATCTGGGTTTTAGATGGTTTGCCAGGCTGATGTCCTGATTATTCATGAAAATCCGGGCTGTTATTGCTTTCCTTTTTTTCCGGTTTGTCAAAATAAAAAGCAATTATTTATGGCCTTTATGTGGTTATTTAAAGCTCTGGCAGAAATTTAATAGCTGTGGTCATGGAGTATAAAGCAGGGATGACTTTTCTTCAGCCCGGATATAAAAAGTTTATCTCTTATCCATCGATTTTAAATTGGGAGGCTAAATTGAAAGGTGGATCCTTTGCCCGGTTCGCTATCTACCCAAATCCTTCCATTGTGCCGCTCGAGGATTTCTGAACAGAGATATAGTCCAATCCCGAAACCTGCGATGGTTTGTGACTGATCATTTACACGGTAGTAACGCTCGAAAAGTTTCTCTATATCTTCCTTGCTGATTCCTCGTCCCTCATCGCTCACTGATACCACTGCGTTACTGTCTTCTATTCTGCAGTTGATACTAATTGCTGTTCCGGCAGGAGAATATTTGACCGCATTACTGATCAGGTTGGTTACCACATGTCCAATTTTATCCCTGTCGGCATTTACAAATACAGCCCCGGCCTGATGAAATATAATACTGTGGCTATTTGTTGTCACCCTGAATTCGGCCCCCATTTCGCTTATCAGATCTGATAGGTCGAAGTTTTGTTTCTCAATATGGATTTTCCCTGATTCCAGTCTGGAGACATTGAGAAAACTATTGATCATGCCAGTCATCTTTTTTAGCTGGTTGTTGGCTTTTTCCAATGCGGTTGAGGTAAAACTGTCCCCGCTTTTTTTAGCCTTGCTTTGCAGGAGCTGTACATAACCGGTTAGGGAGGTCAGAGGTGTTTTGAGTTCGTGGCTAACCATGCCGATAAAATCGTTTTTTCGCTGCTCGTCTGCTTTCATCTCTGTCACCTCGGACAGTATTCCGACCATTTTTACCGGTTTTCCCTGACTGTCGTACCTCGCCCGGCCATGTGCGCTGATCCAGTGCAGCGATCCGTCGGGCCACCGGATCTGGTACTCTCCTTTGTATATGCTGTGGTTTTCCTTTGCTATACGGACCAGTTCTCTGATCTTATCCCTGTACTCTGGAAGCATGGCTTCGAACATATCTCCATAAACGAAATCTTCTTCTGGTTTTTTCCCAAACATCCGCTTAAACTCTTGATTATACTTCATGGTCCCGCTATCAAGGTCAACTTCTGTAGATCCCAGTGACCCGGCGTCCATGGCGATATTCAGTCTGGTATTCATTTCAGAGATTTCCTGTCTGGCATTCACCTGTTCGGTAACTTCGGTGACTACCTGGAGAATGCTTCCAATTTTGCCATCTTCGTCGGCTATTGGCTGGTAAGTAAAATTAAAATATCGCTCTTCTGCTACACCGGATTTGAAAATGATTGCCTTGCTCTCCATGCCATGATAAGGTATCCCGGTTTCCAGCACGTCATGAAGAATTTTTAGAAAAGGCTGGTTTGCAATCTCAGGGAGTGCCTCTTCGAATCTTTTTCCCTCGACTGCTTCTGTTTTATTCCAGATTTCCAGCATCCGGTCGTTGGCACTCTCAATAATTAGATCAGTACCTTTAAATACATTGATTGCAACAGGTGCCTGCTGGATGAGCCGTCTGAATTTGCGCTCTCCTTCCGCCAGGTCTTCGATCAGCATTTCCATCTTTTCGTTGATCGTGAAAAGTTCCTCATTTGTGGCTAAAAGTTCTTCATTGGAAGCCCTGATCTCCTCATTGGAAGCCTCAAGTTCCTGGTTTAGAAAAGAAATCTTCTCCGTCCTTTCCTTTACCAGCACATCAAGTTTTCCGTTCAGTTGCTCCAGTCTTTCTTTCGTTGCATGGAGTTCTTCATTGGTTGCCTTAAGTTCCTCCATCGCAGTAGCAAGGTCCTCATTTTGAGTATTGAGCTTTTCATTGATGTCCTGTTCCCTTTTAAGAGACCCAACATGTTCATTTACCTCATCAATTGCTATTTGTTTAAAAAAACGGTCTGTAACATCTGTGGCGCTGTGCAGGATACAAATGGTTTTGCCATTTATATCAAGGATGGCCCGATATTCAAAATCGAAATAGAACAGCTGCTCTCTGCCGTCAACAATCAGTTTGGCCGGGGTATCTGCACCGGAAATGGTCAGCCCATCATCCCATACTCTGGCAAACATCTCAATAAAAGGTTGTCCCTTAAGCTCTGGAAGTGCCTCCTGTAGGGATTTGCCTATAACTGACCGGTCCTTGCCCCATATACGCAGCATTGCATCGTTTGCAAACTGTATATATGCATCCCGACCAATATGAAGGGCCGTCGCAGTCTTTGTATGAGTGAATATTTCAATTACCGTACGCGCATCAAGAAAACCGGGTGCAATGGACATGGGGTAGATTTTAAAGCTATAAAGTTAATGTATTGTGGTATATTCAAAAAATGAATCTATAACGTTTATTGTAATAAATGGTTTCATTATACCGCCATTTTTTATTACCCACAAGAAAGGCAGTTTGCGCTGAAACTTTTCTATTATGTCTGTGATGAACCGTTGCGGTGTTGAAATTTATGGCTTGCTATTTTGCTCAATGAGAGGCCAATCATTTGGATTTCCTGAATTTTATCACATGTTTTGTGAATCCTGTTCGCTTGGACTAGTCTTATTCCAGGTAGATATAATGGATTTTTGAAGATAAATGCACTTTCCGCTCTGATATTGTCAAAGAAATATCTGTGGCATTTGCTGTTATTCTTCCGTTTTCTGCCGTTTTTAATTAAACGAATGCCTGAACTCCAAAGGGGAAACATTTGTCTTTGTTTTGAAGAGTTTGCTAAATGATTGTGAATGTTCAAAGCCCAACTCATAAGCAATTTCCGAAACGGAAAGATTTGTAGTTGATAATTTTTCTTTAGCTTTTTCTATGATTGCGTTCTGTATGTACTGTTGTGTGTTTAGCCCTGTCAATGAACTCAGCATATCACTCAAATAGCGTTGAGACAGCTTTATTTCCGTGCTGATATATTTTACTGATGGCAAGCCGTTTTTCAGACTATTTTCATCTTCAAAATAGCTGTTTAAAAGTTCGTCCAGAGAAGTTATGATGTCGTGATTGATTGCTTTCCTCGTAATAAATTGCCTGTTGTAAAAACGATTGCTGTAGTTCAATAACAATTCTATTTGCGACACCAAAACATCCTGACTAAAACTGTCAATATTGTTGTCTAATTCATTGGTTATTGTAGTAAATAAATTGGCTATGATTTCTTTTTCTTTTGCAGATACAAATAAGGCCTCTGAAGCATCGTAAGAGAAAAACCCGTATTGATTTATTGTTTTTCCTAATGGATAATTTCGGATAAAATCCGGATGAAAATACAAGGCAATCCCTTCATAGCTCTCTGTCTCTTCGGGTGAAAAAACGATTTGTTTAGGCTTCAAAAACGCCAGTCCGCCTTCTTCAAAATCGTAATATCCCTGCCCGTATTTTATTTGTCCTGTGAAGGTAGGTTTAAAGGATATTTTGTAAAAATCAAGACTTATTTTTTGCCCTTTTGGAAACTTTTCCATCGAAACATTATTGTAGTCAACCAATGCAATCAACGGGTGCGATGGTGCAGGAAATCCCAGGATTCGCACCAATTGAGATATACGCTGAATGTGATTGATGTTAGATTGTTGGTGCATTTTTCGTTAGCGAATTTAATTAATTTTGTTTGGATGGACGAATCACAATGTCGCCAATTTCAACATCCTCCGGTTGGCTTATAGCATAAATTGCAGCATTGGCGATAGCCAGGGGGTTGATGGCAATCTGTTCCATGCCTTTTTGAATAGCTGTTTTCATTTCTGCGTTTTTAATGTTGTTCGCAAAATCTGTTTTCACAAATCCGGGTGAAATACCCGTGATGCGCATATTTCCGTCAGACTCTTGACGAAACGCCTCTGCAATCGTGCGAATGGCATTTTTAGTTCCTGCATAAACGCCCTGCGTGGGCACAATCTTTATTCCTGAAGTTGAAATGATATTGACGATATGACCAGATTGTTGTTGTTTGAAAATGGGAATTGCGGCCGCCATCCCGTACAAAACGCCTTTAAGGTTAATATCAATCATTTCTTCCCAACCTTCAATATCCAATTCGTCAATGCGGCTTAATTGACTAATACCTGCGTTATTTACAATAACATCCAATTTTCTGTATTGTTTAACTGCTGTATTGACCAGCCGCGTCAGGTCGGCTTTATTCTTCACATCGATTTGCGAAAAGGTGGCCTCGCCACCTTCGCATTTAATTTCTTCAATAACTTGTTGCAATTCTGCTGTTCTCCTTGCACCCAAAACAACCTTGGCACCGTTTTTTGCTAATGCTATGGCGATGGCTTTGCCCATTCCGCTGCTTGCGCCTGTAATGGCTACAACTTTTCCTTTAATATTTTCCATTGCTGTTCGTTTTTATTTGTCTATTTGTTTTTCTAAAAATTCGGGATAGCGCTCACCCACAAGGGTAATCCCATTTACTGTTGTGTCAATTTTTGTAATTTCGTCGGTTGTTAATACAATATTTGTACTGCCGATGTTTTCTTCTAAACGATGCAGTTTTGTAGTCCCGGGAATAGGTACGATCCAGGGCTTTTGCGCTAAGAGCCAGGTCAATGCTAATTGTCCGGTTGTTATATTTTTTTGTTGTGCAATCTCAGAAAGTGCATCCACTAAAACCAGATTGGCCTTTATATTTTCTTCGCTGAAACGAGGAATGATATTTCTGCGGTCGACATCTTCTAATTTTTTGTTGATGATACCTGTAAGGAAGCCTTTACCTAAAGGACTGAAGGGAACGAAACCGATTCCTAGCGCTGCCAACGTCGGTATGATTTCATCTTCCGGTTCACGCCAAAACAGAGAGTATTCGCTTTGTAACGCTGAAACAGGCTGAACTGAATGTGCTTTTCTAATCGTTTTAGCACTTGCTTCCGATAAACCGAAATATTTAACTTTGCCCTCTTGTATAAGGTCTTTTACTGTTCCTGCAACATCTTCTATCGGAACATTAGGGTCAACCCTGTGCTGATAAAGCAGATCAATGTAATCTGTTTTTAATCTTTTTAAAGATGCTTCGGTGACTGCTCTGATCGTTTCGGGTCTGCTGTCTAAACCTACCGCTGGTCTGGCATCCTTACAACCGAATTTTGTAGCAATTACCACATCTTTTCTAAAAGGCTGTAATGCTGTGCCAACAATTTCTTCGTTGGTGTAAGGTCCGTAAGCCTCGGCGGTATCAAAAAATGTGATCCCCCTTTCAACTGCGTTGCGTAGTAGTGTTATGGCCTCTTTCTGATCAAGGCCTTTGCCGTCCAGAAAGTTTAAACCCATACAACCAAAGCCCAACTCGGAAACTTCCAATCCATTATTTCCTAATTTTCTTTTTTGCATAATCCTTTTTTTAATTGTTTCCAGAACTGAATAAATTTCAGGTATAAAATTCCTGATTGCCGTGCTGTAAAAAGTAGCCCAATTGGTAATTGTTGTAGTCAGATTTTCAAAGGTTTTTTACACTATAGACAAGTCCGCTATATTTATCTAACGATTTGATGGTTTTCATATCATTGGCAGACGACTCAAAGTCAAATACATTGAAATTTTCACTGATCTTTTCCTTACTTGAAAATTTCGGATCTATAGAGATGTGTGACCAATTAGTTTAAACGGCCCCGTTATACCAATGACGAGCCAGTAGTTTATTGTTCCTTTAATTTTGGTGAGATGGGGCGATGACTTCTGGTTTTTCCAGTAAAAAACCTATAAAAGTCTTTTTCGAAAGGAACGACTGTCAGCCGTTGAAAGGCAGATTAACTGATGTAGTATTTTCTGGTTTTTAAAACAAGAATATGGTATGTTATTTATATAATTTTAAATGTCTTACTATTGAACTGATTTGTTATTTTAGCCATAGGCAGGTGATCGACCTATGATCAAGCTAAGCCATCAGTATTTTAAATCCAGGAGTTTACTATGCCAAGGAAATCATTGGCTTTACCTTTATCCTTTTTGCCATTTTCTTTTTCCTACATCAGCGGTATGAGCTCCATCAGCTTGGTGGAATACTCCGTTCACCTGATACGTTAATAATTGTACTTGGCATTACATTAACCATAGTTTATTGCCTTTGCCATGCCATTATGTACCGGTACAGCTTTAAGGCCATAGGTGCCAACATCAGCATGGGTAATGGGTTAAAGCTTTTTCTTAATAGGAACTTCGTTAGTGTGTTTCTTCCGGGTGGGGCGTAACCTCGCTTGCTTTTTCTCCGGCGAGATAGAAAAAGGTGGCGTAGGCCGGACCCGGATCAGTCTGGCATCCTATATATATATGGCCTCGCAGGAATTTTTACGGTGTTTATTGTTACCATCCCCGTGATGGTTTATTTGCTCTTTACCAGGCAACAGGTGGAGGGTGATTTATTGGCTTTCGCTGTACTTAGCCTAACCATTATCCTTTTGGTAAGCCTCAGTATTTCGTTCATAAAGAAAGGCTGAGCCTTAGAAAGCTTATCCGTTTCCGGCCGGATACCGAACTTATTTTAGAAGAAATTGCGGGCAGTATAATAAGCCTATAGCTTTAAATGTGGTCAATTTGCGATGCATTTAAAGATGAAACGTTATAATTTTGCTCCTACTGATTTTTAAGCCGGAAGGATGAGATAATCCTACCGGCTTTTAAGTAACAGGATGAAATAATGCTTGTTTAATTACCTATAAATGCTATCAAATCAGCATTTAGCTGATCCTTCGACGTGATGAAAAGTCCATGCGGTTCACCCTGATAAACAATGTATTTTGAACCGGGGATCATTGCAGCAGCCTGCTCACCTGTTGCTTTGATTGGCACAGTTTGATCTTCATCGCCGTGGATAACCAGGGTAGGTACATTTATTGACGAAATATCTCCCCTTAAATCAGTCGATGAGAAAGCCTTCGCACAGCCCAGCGTCGATTTTAAAGTTGCCTGCATCGCTACCACCAGGTCATTGGTCAGAATCTCATTGCTCACAGGTTTGTTTAGCAAGCCAACGCCATAGAACTGTTTCCCGAACCCACCAAGAAATCCGGCACGATCTGCCTGTATACCTGCTGCTATTTCATCGATTTTCTCCTGCGGAACGCCATCCGGATTATCATCTGTCTGTAACATGAATGGTGCTATTGAACTTATCAACACAGCTTTTGATACCCCTTTGCCTCCATGTCTGCTGAAGTATTTTACCACCTCGCCACCGCCCATAGAGAAGCCAACAAGCACAGCGTTTTCAATTCCAAGCTCGTCAATTACAGCTTTCAAATCATCTGCCAAAGTATCATAATCGTAACCTGCCAATGGTTTATCTGATTTACCGAATCCTCTTCTATCGTAAGTGATGCAACGGTATCCTGCATCAGTTAAAGCAGCTACCTGATAATCCCACATCTGGTGGTCGAGCGGCCAGCCGTGGATCAGTACTACAGGTCTTCCAGATCCTAAATCCTGATAGTGGATATTTACTTCGCTGCCATCCTGGGCTTTTGATGTTATAAATTTCATAGTTTAAATTAAAGATGTTTATGCCTTTTAAACACTGGAAAAAGAGATTATGTTCTTGAATCGGCACTGATATCCTACTTCCGGAGGTTTTGAAAATGGGGATAGACTAAAGAATTTGAATGGAATCAGGTCAATAATCGTGTTTTTTAAAGATATTTTATACTGCTGTTAGCGCTTTCAGGAAGGACCGGGGATTTGAAATGCTTGGAAACGAAGAATTCTTTTGTCTGATAACAGGATCGTCTGGATAAAAAGAAAGGGATTACCTTGAGGATATCCCTTATCAACTAACCAAACTAATGTATCCCGGGAACCACTCCGGAATCAGTTTATAAACGTATTGACACAGGAAATGTTTTAGAGCCTGTTTAAATTTTTATAGCAAATATTACATAGCATTTTACTGTCACGCTAAAGGATAATTTCTTTTATAAAAATCAATATGAACGACAGATGTACAAGAGAGGTGAATGGTCTCGAAGTATCGTTTCGACCGTAGTGGAGAATCCGAAGGCCCTGCGAAGCGAAATCTTTTAAATTAGATTTCAAAATAACCCGGTACAAAAATATCTCCATTTCGCTTCGCTACATCCGATAGCTATCGGATTAGGATGACGACCATTCTATGGGATAAATTTTATTGTTCTATGAGATATATCATCTCAGGAGATTTAGATCGGGTTGGTTTACTGTAGTCAATTAACTATTTTTACAGCAGAATGCAATCCGTAATAATCAGGCCGAAAAATGAGATATTGAAAAAGTACATTCAATACTTTTTATTTTTCAAGAAGACTGATGCAAATATTTTAAACTATTCTACTTTTCCAAATAACAACCTTTGCCTCGCAATTTACAGGGAAAACAAAATCGATTACATTAAAGATTCAGATTGCAATAATTGCTTAATTACACCGGGCACGGTTAACTTCAAAAGCAGATTGTTCGGGTTTCATAAGATGCCTTTCAATGTTGAGATCAGAACTTCTCTTGATCAGGTATGCATTCTTTTTCATCCGGCGGCATTAAGCGTTTTTACCCGTGAATCTTTTGAGGATTTAATAAGCTCAGATCATGTATTTGATATATTCAAAAACAGGAATGAATTTATTCTGGAGCAGATATTTGAAGAAGAAAATTTTTCCATCAGAGCTGATAAACTTGAAAGCTTACTGCTGGCAAATCTAAATGACAGGCAGCCCGAAAAACTCAAAGAGGCTTTGTACCTGATAGGAAAGGGTGGCGAACATCATCTATCTGTTGAAACCCTGGCCGGAAAACTTGGAATAAGTAACCCTACACTGTTCCGGTTATTCAAGAATAATGTGGGGCTGAATCCAAAATCTTATATCAGGACCTGGCGCTTTAGAAATATACTGAATGAAATACTTGATAAGCGAAGTGCTTTGAAAACCTTAACGAGTGCAGGGCATTCACATTTATATTATGATCAGGCCCACTTCATTAAAGACTTCAGATCATTTTCCGGTCATTCTCCAAACCAGCTCATCGATAAAATTTCCATTGAACATAATGACCTGGCCTGGATTTTCAACAAAAAGTAATTGTGAACGATTTTTACAATTTTAAGAAACAATGTCTTAGTTTCTTTGTGAAAAAAATATACAATGAAATACCTCTTTTCGATAGCTATCTTATTCCTTTTGACGCCTTTTCTGGTTGCCAATGCCCAAATTAGGGATGAATCAGAATTGCCCGGAATATCCTATCACCAGATGCTTAAAGAGCATGATACCCTCGTTTCCTACATCAAACAGATCAGTCCGGTAGTTTACTATAACAAAGAGGTGAGGGGTATCGACTTCAGTTTGCATGCAAAGCAGCTCAGAAAGAAAATTACTCCTCAAACCACGATGGGGCAGTATCTCATTATCATTAAAAAAACACTGAATGCTGCACAAGACGGTCACACAAGCCAGGTAAATTCCACTTTGCTCGACATTGTTAAAAAATACTGGATTCCCGCTAAGCTGGTATCTTTTGACAGTAGTGAAACCTCAAACATGTATCAGTATGCAAGGTATTTAAAAGAGGCCTATTATTCTAAAGCTGAGCTCAATCTGATCTATACTTCGGGAGAATATTATAATCTTCTGCCCTTTAGCTATCAGGGAAAAAAATATCCCGCCAGCATGAAACTCCTTAGCTGTAACGGCAAAAATATTCATGATTTTGTAAAATCACTCACTCTGCTTGTATCTCCATTGCGATGGGATAGGGTAAGGAACAGGGTTTATGATGAAAATTTTTACTGGCCGGCAGAAATCTATAAAAACGGAATCCTTAAGCTTACTTTCCTTGATCAAAAAAACATCAGGCACCAGCTTAACATTTCCAGTAAGGATACCGTAAGTTATCTTGCAGTTAAACATAACAATTATGGTTATTTTAGCCAGACCGATACGGTCATTACCCATTTTTTGAGAAACAGGGGATCTTTTATGCCAAAATCTCGGCGATGCGGGAAGAACTGGGCGATACGATAAAACGCCGGTTGGGGAGTGTTTTTCGGAGCCATAAAGTAAAAGGTGTAGTAATCGATATCAGGGGCAATGGAGGGGAAGTGACAATACGTATAACAAATTCCTCAGTAAATTAGTTAAAGACACGCTAAAGAAGAACGTAGTTGTAGCCAGAAATTTTAGTCCTTACATTCAGGCGCACTATCATATCAACAGGGACTCTGTACTTAAAAGCAGTATCTATACTTTCAATCCTGGCGGTCCGATATTGAAATCGCAAAAGATGTATTATATCAAACAGGATTTTAATTTCGTTGTTCCTGATAGCGTTACTTATGATTTTGATGGAAAAATATATGTGCTCCAGGATAAGTTCATTTACTCATCTGCCAGCAACTTATCGAGTTTGGCAAATAGCAGTGAGCAGCTGGTCAGCATCGGTGAGACGCCTGATTTACTGGGAGGACTTCAGGCCAGTACATTGATGATGATGTTACCCTTTAGCAAATTTATTTTTAGGGTTGAGCCCCAGATCGATCTCACAGATATCAAAGCAGTAGGTGATATTTTTCAGAACCATGTAGAATATCCGGTTCCCTACACGATTCAGGATTTATATCTGCGCACAACAACAAAAGATGAAATATTTGGGAAATCTTTTCTTTTAAAACACGACCCTATGTTCCAAAAAATATTGGAACTGGAGAAAAGTAATTAAATTCATAAAGGTCGTGATGGTGAGGAACGCCTGGGTAAATGGGTATTTTGATCAGGATAGCATTTAATTAGATGGCATGGAAGTTCTCAGGCTATTCAGAAAGCTTATACCCTGTCCCTGTGTTCGTATCAGGGCTGCTGGTTTTAGCCGATTGTAACATATTTACGTTTACGGCGCATTCTCAGACGGGCATGGAGAAACTGATCCCGTTTTAGGCAAGATGCACTGGCAAACCATTGTCCGATGTTCATCAATATTTGGGCCAGGCCAGTTAAATTATACGTGCGTCAAACCAACTAATGGTAGATGATATCATTGGTTCGTTCTTCAAGTTTTGGATCTGCGGGGAACTGGCGCAGGTAAAACTCTTCATAGTACGCTTTGATGATTGCAGCGAGCGGCGTTGCAAGCAAGGCGCCGGTAAGGCCGAATGCTGTTCCCATAGCCAGCAGCAGGAATAGTGATGACATGGGGTGGATATTCATTGTTGAAGACCTGAGTTTTGGCATTAGAAAATCAGAAACCAGCTCGTTAAGCAACAGGAAGAATACCAGGCACCAGAGGGCCGTTGCAGGACTTACCGATAGCGCCACCAACGTAGGGGGATAGCCATAATATAGAACCCGATTTTTGGGATAAGCTCAGAAAAGAAGGCCAGTGCTGCCCAGACAAGTGCGCCCGGAACATTCATCAATGTAAGGAAACCATATACCAGCACAGCCTCTATTGCGCCACCAATCAGATTGGATTTCATCCAGCCGACAAGCATGACCGACGTATGTTTCATCGCGTTTTCTGCTTTTTCCCTTTGCCTGACCGGAAATACGGTAAGATAGAGCTCAATAATAGGTTTTGGATTTCCTACGAAAAATACGACCATGCAGATAAAAACGATAAAAACGAAAACGCCACCCAGAACAGAAAATGAAAAATTTCCGATGCCCATAACCGTATTGCCGATGGAAGGTATTGCTGAGGAAATCGAAGTTCCGCCATCACTGATCTCCTTTCTGAGTTCTGGAAATTTGCTGAGCAGCGAATCCAGATAGCCAGACACGCTTGCATAATATTTTGGCAGGTTTCCGATTAGCACATCCAGCTGGTCACTCAGGTGTGGAACTACCATCCAGCCGAGTAGTGCGGTAATTCCAAAAATCACGAAAAACACAATCAGACTGGCCAGCCAGCGCCTCATGCCTTTTTTTCAAGGCGGCTTACCGGTGCATTAATGATCACCCCCAGAACAATGGCAAAAATGCCAAGAAGTACTACGCTAAGGATTTTAAATAAAAACCAGAGCAGAATAACCAGTCCTGCTGTGTAAAGGATGATTGAGGTTACTGTCCTGAATATCCCGTCGTTTGTTTTGATGCTCATGTGTAAAGTTAACCCCGGATAAGGATAAAAAGTTTGCATGAGTTTTAATGTAGGTGGAATGATGGGGATTTTCTGCTCTTCCATCTGGGAGTTTCGCAAAAAAGCAACTGGTTTTCATCTGCCATGGCCATCTTTTTCGAGTCTGTGTAGGAAAGCCTTAAAATCTTACACTTTACCAAATCTATTTTATCTTATGGTGAGGAGCGCTGTAACAAGATACATCATGGCTGATTTGTACAAAACTGAACCATTTCCGTACAAAACCGAACCCTTGCTTAGGCACAAGTAGCTAGTTTTGGAATCTCCAAATATGACTACTATAAATTATTATGAGATCGACAGTCGGGGCATTCCGCAAAGTTCCGGAAATTCTCCTACGCCATTTATATCGATGCCAATCTTTGAGAAGATTAACATCGGGTGGAAATGGGCAATTTATGCTTTTTTACTGTTTCTTACTTTTGCTATGGCCGGTTTACCCTGCCTCGCACAGGATGGATGCTACAGCCGCCTGGATAAGGATACCCTTACCATAGGCAATCAATTTATAGAGCGTAAGTTTATTTGGAACAGGGGGATGTTATCACTTACAGCCTAAGCGACAAAAAAGGCAGGCAAGTTTGGCTTAACAAGCTTAGAAACCCCGATTTTTACATTCAAGCCGGCACAGGCGCAAAAAATGGGCATTATGAGGTGTTAGTGAGAAAAGACAATACCGTCCAGATCTCCGCACAGGAAACCATTATTTCTTTTTCTATAGGCAGTCTCGATATCAGGCGAATTTACCGGATTAATGCTCAAAGTGCCTCAATCGCTTGCGAAACCTATCTGAAAGGGCAGGTTGAAGGGATAGCAGGGGGCAACCGGCCAATGCCGCTGACCAAAAAAACATTGAATTTGCTGATGACATGAAGGTTAACGGTTCTGCTGCAGTTTTAGATCAATTAAAGCTGGAAGGTTACCATTGGCTGGCTAAAGCAGTTGAATTTTTTGACGTAACCGACTGGAACAACAATCTTGTACTGGAGAATAAGTTTATCCCCTATCGAAAAAGAAGTTACCGGGGCAACCTGCTTTTCGCGCACAACCAGGAAAAAGAGGCCGGCTTTTTTTCTTAAAGGAAGCGCCAGCTTCCAGTGTACAGCTGGCCTATGGCGGTCAGGATTTTACGACTGAGTTTGGCCATTTTGCCGTAAACGGTTTGGGGCTAAGTGCCAGGGATATCCGTGCAGATGAGTGGCGCAAAGCCTATACGGTTGTGTTGGGCGTTTATAGCGGACAGGAGTTAGATCAGCTACAGGCATTACGTGCTTATCAGAAAACCATCCGTAAAAATGAGCCGCAGCGAGACGAAATGGTGATGATGAATACCTGGGGTGATAGGAGCCAGGATGCTAAAGTTAATGAACGGTTTAGCCTTTTAGAACTGGAAGCTGCAGCAAAGCTGGGGATCACGCATTTTCAGATCGATGATGGATGGCAGCGCGGAAAAAGTCCAAATTCTGCTTTAGCAAAAGGATCTTTTAAAAATATTTGGGACAATGCCAATTATTGGAAACCTGATACTGCAAAATATCCTAACGGACTCGGTCCGATCGTAAAGAGGGGCGAGGCGCTGGGCATTGAGATTTGCTTATGGTTTAACCCTAGTATTCAGCAAGACTATGCAGACTGGGAGAAAGACGCTTCGGCGATGGTTGAACTCTACCGGATGTACGGAATCAGGACATTTAAAATTGATGGACTCTCCATCCCCAACAAGCAATCGGAAATTAATATTGGTAAAATGTTTAGTAAAGTGTTAAGCGAAACAGAAAACCAGGCTGTTTTCAATCTCGATGCCACCGCAGGTCGCCGGGGCGGGTACCATCTTTTTACTGAATACGGTAACATTTTTCTTGAAAACCGTTACACCGACTGGCAAAACTACTATCCTTACTGGACACTTCGTAACTTATGGCAACTTTCTAAATATGTTCCGGCAGAGAAGTTACAGATAGAATTTTTAAATAAATGGAGAAATGCCGACAAGTATGGCAATGATCCTTTCGCTCCTTCGAGGTATGCTTTTGAATATTTATTTGCCAGTACAATGGCTGCCCAGCCCCTGGCCTGGTTCGAAGGAACAGGGCTTCCTGGAGAAGCATTGGGACTGGGAAAACTAATCGCAAAATACAAAAAGGTTCAGCACGATTTCCATCAGGGAACCATTTTGCCAATTGGTGAGGAGCCTTCGGGCAAATCTTGGACAGGATTTCAATCTCTTCAAAAAGATAGGGGTTATCTGATTGTGTTCAGGGAAAACACTCTGGATGCTGCAGGCATACTGGAGACGTGGTTTCCGGAAAATGTCCGGATACAGCTGAAGCCGCTGCTTGGACGGGGGAAGGCGATGATCCAGACCACTGGTCGTAAAGGTTCCCTGAAGGTAACATTACCCGTTATAAATGATTTCGTGATGTACAGCTATACCATTTTAAGATAAACCAATGAAACAAATTATATTATACTTATTCCTTTTAACGTTCCTTAGCATCCCCGCAACCGCCCAAAAGAGGGTTAGTGTTAATTCTCCCGACAGGAGGTTGCAGGTGGATGTAAGCATTGCCGATAGTATTTGTTTTCAGCTGGAACACGATAAAGAAGGGGTACTGAGTTCTGGTGCAATAGCCATGAAACTAGGCAATGGGAAAACCTTCGGTATCAAATCTCACTTAAAACAAGCTAAAACCATTACGGTTAAACAAGATATTCCCGCTCATTTTTACAAAAGAAACCATATAAGTGATCACTACTCAGAATTAACACTGGAATTCAGGGAAGATTTTAAACTGATTTTTCGACTTTACAATGAAGGAATGGCTTACCGTTTTGTATCTACTGGTAGCAAGGATTTTATCGTTAATGAAGAACTGGCCGCTTTCCATTTTCCAAAAGATTACAAAGCCTACATCCCTTATGTGAAGACTAAGGAAAAGGCATTGGAAGGACAATATTTCAATTCATTTGAAAATACCTATACCTACAGCAATCTGAGTAAAATGGATAACCGTAAACTTGCGTTTTCGCCTCTAGTAGTAGAATTGGATAAGGGAAAGAAAGTGTGTTTGGCAGAAGCTGATTTGCAAAGCTATCCGGGTATGTTTCTTTTTAATTCTGCCGGTGGAACCGTTCTGGAGACAAACTTTGCCACGTATCCAAAATCTACCGAACAAGGCGGACATAACCAGCTGCAACAAATAGTGACCTCACGCCAGCCTTATCTCGCTAAAAGTAAGGCTGGCGCAAAATTCCCTTGGCGAATGGCCATCGTAACAACCAGCGATAAAGCCCTGGCTGATAATGATATGGTTTACAAGTTAGCCGAACCCAGCCGGTTAAAGGATATTTCGTGGATAAAACCAGGAAAAGTTGCCTGGGAATGGTGGAATAACTGGGGCCTGAGTAAGGTAGACTTTGTTTCGGGGGTTAATACCGAAACCTATAAGGCTTATATAGATTTTGCTGCCAAAAATAAAATTGAATATGTGATTCTGGATGAGGGTTGGGCGGTGAACCTCAAGGCGAGTTTGTTTGAGATTGTACCTGAAATTAACCTGAAAGAACTCATTGCTTACGGGAAAACCAAAAATGTAGATATTATTCTCTGGGCCGGATACTATGCCTTTGAACGCGATTTAGAGCAGGTTTGCAGGCATTATTCCAAGCTGGGGATAAAAGGCTTTAAGATTGATTTCATGGATCGGGATGATCAGGATATGGTTGATTTTCACTACCGTGCTGCAGAAACGGCTGCTAAATATAAACTGCTGGTCGATTTTCACGGTACTTATAAACCCACAGGGTTAAACCGAACTTTTCCAAATGTAATCAACTATGAGGCAGTAAATGGTCTTGAGCAGATGAAATGGACCGGGTCTGAAATGGATATGGTTACCTACGATGTGACCATGCCCTTTATCAGGATGATAGCTGGCCCGGTAGATTATACCCAGGGAGCAATGCGTAATGCCACCCGGCGCAGCCATAGGGGAATAAATGATGAACCCATGAGTCAGGGAACCCGTTGCAGGCAGCTGGCAGAATATGTGGTTTTTGAATCTCCCCTAAATATGCTCTGTGATAGCCCTGATAATTATGCGAAGGAGCAGGAATGTACCGATTTTATCAGCGCTATACCTACGATTTGGGATCATACCATTGTACTTAATGGTGAGATTGGGCAATACATCACTACTGCCCGCAGGAAAGGAAACACCTGGTACCTGGGTGCTTTAACCAATTGGGAAGCGCGCAAACTTGATCTCGATCTCAGCTTTCTTGGCACCGGAGATTATGCTGCAGAAATTTATCAGGATGGTATGAATGCCAATAAAATCGCTACAGACTACAAAAAGGAGCGAATTGCTATCCCTGCTGATCGGAAATTATCCGTTAACATGGCGCAAGGCGGTGGTTTCGCGATGAAAATTTTTAAAAAATAAACGTGGTAATTTTATGAAACCAATTAGAACCATTTTTAATTTCCTCCTACTGATGTGTTGCTTTCTGTCGAATCTTTCTGCACAGGAGACTTTGGTTAATGTATATGGTAGAAAAACACAATCCCTTAACGGGAAATGGGAGGCAATTATAGACCAGTACGATCAGGGGAGGAAAAACAAAATCTACCTCAATAAAAAACCTGAAGGAAAAACAGATTTTTATGAATATGCCTTTGATGGTGGCTTAAAGTTGAATGTGCCTTCAGACTGGAACAGTCAGCTATCCGAACTGAAATATTATGAAGGCACTGTCTGGTATGCAAAACATTTTGATGCCCCCAAAAAACATCAGGGGCGTTTGTTTATTTACTTTGCTGCGGTAAGTTATCGTTGTAAGGTTTATCTTAATGGAAAAGAAATTGCTGAACATGAAGGTGGTTTTACGCCTTTTCAGGTGGAGATAACAGACCTGGTGCAGCAATCAGACAATTTTTAGCCCTGGAGGTAAACAATACCCGAACTGCAGATGCCATTCCGGCGAAATCATTCGATTGGTGGAATTATGGTGGCATCACACGCGATATAATGCTGGTTTCAACGCCTAAAGTTTTCATCCGGGATTACTTTATTCAACTGGACAAACATCGCAGTGATCAAATTAATGCGCAGGTTAAAATCAGTGATAACCAACATAATGTAGCGGTAATCGTCGAAATCCCGGAATTGAATATAAAACAAAAACTGGTTACCGATCAACAGGGGATTGCGAGAATGTCAATCACCAATGTAAAAAATACAGCGCTGGTCTCCGGCATCTCCGAAACTTTATCAGGTGTTTATATCTACTGCGACAGATAGGGTAGAAGAAATGATTGGCTTTAGAAACCTTGCTGTAAAAGGAACACAGATTTACCTTAACGACAAGCCGGTCTTTCTAAAATCTATTAGTTTTCATGAGGAGATTCCACAACGCAAAGGCAGAGCCTTCTCTGAAGCAGATGCCATGATGCTTTTATCTGAAGCGAAGGCTTTAGGTTGCAATATGATTCGTTTGGCACATTATCCTCAAAATGAATATACGGTACGCGCAGCCGAAAAAATGGGTTTTCTGTTGTGGGAAGAGACTCCAATATGGCAGGGAATTGATTTTGAAAACCAGGAAACCAAAAAGAAAGCCGGAAATATGATCAGAGAGATGGTTATGCGGGATAAAAACCGGTGCGCCCTCTCTTTTTGGGGCATGGCCAATGAAACGCAGCCATCTGTTGCCCGTAATGAATTCCTGAAATACCTGATCAAATGCACCAAAGATATTGATAGCACCCGTTTAATTACTGCTGCATTCGATCTGGTTCGGTTTGACCGGAATAAACAACGCTTTGTTATGGACGATCCTTTTATTAAAGAAATAGATGTAGTAGCCATTAATAAATACATGGGTTGGTACCATCCCTGGCCAGTTACGCCAGATAAGGCCATTTGGGAGGTTGCCAGAGATAAGCCATTGATTATTTCTGAATTTGGTGCAGAGGCATTGTACGGTAAATCAGGTGATGCTGATGTAGCGAGCTCATGGAGCGAGGATTATCAGGCCCGGCTTTATAAACACAACCTGGAAATGTTTAAAAATATTCCAAATCTCAATGGAATTTCACCCTGGGTATTGTTCGATTTTCGGTCACCGTTCCGCTTTCACCCTACTTATCAGGATGGCTGGAACAGAAAAGGACTGGTTTCTGATCAGGGATTCCGTAAAAAAGCCTGGTACATCATAGCAGATTATTACAAAAACATCAAATAAATTTATGAGGAGATATTTTTTAGCCCTGTTGTTAACGGTGTTATTATGGTGCAACCTTGCAAATGCACAACCATTAAAAACAGTTGTTGAAAAGGCCCTGGCTTTTTCTGAACAGCAAAGTCTTTTAATGGCCAGGAAATATGAACATGAAGCAGGAGTATTGCCCCGTTCATTTGAAGCTTGGAAAAACACGATATCTGATTCACGGTGGTGGTGTAGCGGATTTTTTCCTGGCTCGCTCTGGTATCTTTATGCGCACAGTAAAAATCCTCAGCTGCTGCAATATGCCAGGCTCTACACAGACCGGGTAGAACGCGAAAAATATACCACCGATAATCACGATGTGGGGTTTATGCTCTATTGCAGTTTTGGAAATGGTCTGCGTTTAACAGGACAAGAATCTTACAAGGAAGTTTTGCTTACGGGAGCGCAATCGCTGGCTACCCGCTATGATCCTAAAGTAGGGCTCATCAGGTCATGGGATCATAATAAAACCGTTTGGCAGTATCCGGTTATCATTGATAACATCATGAATCTGGAATTGCTTTTATGGGCCAGTAAACAATCGGGCAGCGAAAAACTGAAAAAAATAGCCCTTTCGCACGCCGATAAAACTATGGAGCATCATTTTCGGCCCGATTTCAGTTCCTACCATCTGGTTTCTTATGATCGCCGGACTGGTCTTCCGCATAAAAAACAAACCCATCAGGGCTATGCTGATGATTCTGCATGGAGCCGCGGCCAGGCTTGGGGACTCTATGGTTACACTTATCTCTATCGGGAAACCAAAGAAAAACGCTATTTGGATCAGGCCAATCACATTGCTAGCTTTTTGATCAATCATCCTAAAATGCCCGAAAATTTTATTCCTTACTGGGATTATAATGCTCCACAGGAAGCTAATACGCCAAGAGATGCTTCAGCTGCCTGCATTATGGCCTCAGCACTGACCGAATTGAGTGATTTTGTAAATGCTGACACCAGGAAGAAATACATGGAGGTGGTAGAAAAGCAAATCCGTACACTCGCTTCTGATGAGTATACGGCAAAGTTGGGCGAAAACGGAAATTTTATCCTGATGCACAGCACAGGGGCATTTCCGTTTAAATCGGAAGTTGATGCACCACTAACCTATGCAGACTATTATTATCTGGAGGCGCTCAGTCGTTTGAAGAAAAAGATTGTAACCCCCAGTTCAGCAAATGATGTTGGATATATCCAGCCCAAATCCCATTGAAATACCCTATATCTTTCTATGAATACGATAAAACCCTGTTACAAACCATTATTAACTGCATTTATTCTTTTAAGCTTTTTAACTGTAAAATCTCAAACCCAGACCGTAGATTTATCTGGCAAATGGCGTTTCCAAACCGATGTGATGGATTTTCGCCGGGCTTCGCTTTCTCCAAGATACAACCATGAACTGCAGGGCGAGATCCGGTTACCCGGAATAACGGATGATTATCAAATAGGTTACAAGGTACCCTATAAATATATCGACAGGCTTACGCGAAAATATGAGTATCTCGGACCAGCCTGGTATCAGCGGGATATCGAGATTCCCCAGTCATGGAAAGGGAAACAGATCTTTATTTATTTTGAGCGTACCAGCTGGCTAAGTTCCATTTATGTGGATGCCAAAGAGGTGAGTAAAAACGACTATGTAAGTGTTCCGCATAATCATAACCTTACAGCTTTTCTTAAACCTGGTAAAACCCATCGCATAACCGTATGTATCGATAACCGGTTTCAGTATAATACGCATAAATGGGACCATGCGCATACCGAATTTACACAAATTAATTGGAATGGAATCCTTGGTGAAATGAAAATGATAGCGGTTGATCCCGTTTATATTGAAGATTTACAAATCTATCCCAATATCGGTGAGCAATCTGTTGATGTAAAGATGGATCTGGCTAACAGGACAGGTAAACTGGTTTCGGGTAGTATTACATTTAATGTTGCCGGTAAGGATTATAATCTGGAAAAGGTGATGAAAGTAACCGGTAAAGACTCGCTGATCCATTTTGAAGGTAAAATATCACTCGGTAAAAAAATCAAACTTTGGGATGAGTTTCATCCCAATCTTTATACGCTCAGTTGCAAAGTAAGCAGCGATGCTGAAGGCGCAAGGTTTGAACATGAAAAAAGGCAACATTTGGCATGCGTGAAGTAAAACAAGGGAAAAATCATATTTTGATCAATAACAAACCTGTCCATTTGCGTGGAAACGTAGAAAATGCCGTTTTCCCAAAAACAGGCTATGCGCCGGTAAAAGAGGATGAATGGGAGCGGATCATGCAGCTGATGAAACAATATGGGTTGAACCACTTGCGCTTTCACTCCTGGTGTCCGCCTGATGCGGCATTTCGAATGGCCGATAAATATGGTGTTTATTTCCAGATAGAAATGCCCATGTGGGGTAAAGATGCTGAGCCGGATGAAGCACGATATAATTTCTTTAGGAGAGAGATGACAGCCATATTAAAAGAGTATGGAAACCACCCTTCGTTTGTATTGTACTGCAATGGAAATGAGATTACCGGCAATTTTGATTTTATTGAAGAGTTAACGGCCAAAGGCAGGTTGAAAGATAACAGACATCTTTTTTGCGGCTCTACTGCCCGGACACGGGTGAAATCAGATCAGTTCTACGTGTCTCAGCAAACCAATAAAGGACCTGTTAAAGTTTATGAGGGATTGCCTTACACCAACTGGGATGTGAGTCAGCAATCGGATGTAGACGTTGCGGTAATCTCTCATGAATCGGGACAGCGTGCCGTTTATCCAAATTTTGATGAAATTAAAAAATATGCCAATAGTCCGGTGGAACCCAGAAACTTTGAGATTTTCCGTGACTTACTGGAAAAAAACGGGATGCTGGACCAGGCCAGCGACTTTTTCAAAGCTTCAGGAGCCTTAACCGTGGTGGAGTATAAGGCGGTAGTAGAGGCATTGCTGCGTTCGGCAAAATCAGCGGGATTCCAGCTTTTGTCTCTTAACGACTTTCCCGGGCAAGGATATGCCTCTGTAGGTATTTTAGATCCTTTCTGGGATTCGAAGGGCTTGATCAGTCAGGAGAAATGGCGGGAGTTCTGCGGGCCAACTGTCGCATTACTGCGTTATGCCAAAAGCGCTTACTTTAATGACGAGGTATTTCAGGGAGATGCTGAACTGTATAACTTTAGCCCTTCTATATTAAAAAATGCAAAGATAGAATGGCTGCTTAAGGATGAATCTGGTAAAAGGTTAAAACAGGGGCGTTTGAAAACCCAAACACTGGGTAATGATGGTGTTTTTCCTATGGGTAAATTTACATTCGATTTAAGGGACATCAAAAAAGCAGAAAAACTAACAGTTTCAGTAGTAGTTAACGATACCATTAAAAACAACTGGAACATCTGGGTATATCCCCGAAACGAAAAACTTTTGACCACAACTGCTGATGTGCTTTATACCACAGTTTTTGATGAGCAGGCGAAACAAAAACTCGCTGCAGGAGGGAAGGTTGTTTTAACACCATTGCCTGAACAGGTACAGGGCCGCAAATCTGTTTTTCACAACCACTTCTGGAACCCCATTATGTTCGCCTGGCCACCAATGACCATTGGTTGCCTTATCCACAACGAAGAGCCGGTTTTCACAGATTTTATCACTGCTAATCATACCGATTGGCAATGGTGGGATATTTTAAACAATGCCAGGGTAATTGAAATGAAAGATGCACCGCAGGCATTGCGGCCTTTTATTCAGGTAATCGATGCCAACGACAATAACGAAAAATTGGGCATAGGTTTCGAAGCCCGGGTTGGGAAAGGTAAGCTTCTGGTACTGGCAGTAGATACTAAAAAAGATATGGATAAACGTCCGGCGACCCGGCAATTGCTAAAAAGCATTGATACTTATGTGAAGGGCGATCAGTTTAATCCTAAAGTGACGATAGATGAGCGGTTTATTCAGTCATTTATCATTAGGTAATTCGAAAATCAACCATGAAAAAAATAACTTACATCATTCTATTTCTTACAGTTCTATCCTGTAAAGGCATTGCTCAGGAGATCAGGTTTGAGCAGCAAGCCAGTATAAACCAGGTTTATTTAAAATCTCAGGAATCTAAAAACCTGTTGCCCATGAATGAGTTGAACCTAGAAACAGGTTATGCTTTATACCAGACAGATATTAATATATCTACGGAAAATCCTAAGCTCACTTTAGAAAATGTCCGCGATTATGCGGTAGTGTTTCTCGACGATAAATTGCAGGGAACGCTTGCCGATCAACATAAACAGCTTACGTTGAATGCAAGAGCCGGAAAGCATAAACTCCGGATTTTTGTAGAAAATATTGGCCGCATCACCTACGGCCCTGAGATTCTGGATAATTCGAAAGGATTGTTCGGAAGTATCACCCTTGATGAAAACGAAATTGAGGACTGGATGATTACGCCATTGCCCGTTAAAAACCTTGAGATTTCTAAACTGGTATTTGAGCAGAGAAAAGCATCGGCCTTACCCTGTTTATTTAAAGCTGAATTTAGCATACCACAACCATCAGCTTATTACCTCGACATTTCTGGCTGGGGCATGGGGGAGGTGTGGATGAATGGAACCTATGTTGGTGCTTACTGGGAAGAAGAAAAACAACAATCCATTCAGATTCCTTCAGAAGTGCTTAAGACCGGCCAAAATGAGATCGTTGTATTCGAATTAAAAAATCTCGGGCAGAAAAATATGAAACTCAGTACGCAAGCCATATTTCGTTAAAAATTAAAAAAATGACCAAACAGATAACCCTTTTAACTGCTTTAGTACTGATATTTAATGTTTTATCAGCACAGACTAAAAAAACAAAATTTTTATATCAGGATGCGCGCCAGCCAGTTGAACTGCGGATAAGCGACCTGCTGGGGAGGATGACTTTAGAAGAAAAGGTGATGCAGTTAAATCAGTACACTTTGGGCAGGAACGACAATGCCAATAACATGGCCGATCCGGTAAATGATATTCCGGCTGAAATTGGTTCATTGATCTATTTCAGCAGCAATGCGGAACTGCGCAACCGGGTGCAGCGAAAGGCTATGGAGCAAAGCCGCTTGGGAATTCCGATTATATTTGGTTATGATGTAATTCATGGTTTCAAAACCATTTACCCGATATCGCTGGCACAGGCCTGCTCCTGGAACCCGGATCTGGTGCAGCGAGCTACAGCCGTAGCTGCTCAGGAGTCCAGAATGTCGGGGGTAGACTGGACATTCTCTCCCATGATTGATGTTGCCCGGGATGGGCGCTGGGGCCGGGTTGCAGAAGGATATGGTGAAGATCCCTACACCAATGGCGTATTTGCTGTGGCATCTGTAAAGGGCTACCAGGGAAAAGACCTGTCGGGTCCGGTGAGCGTAGCAGCGTGCCTGAAACATTATGTGGGTTATGGTGCATCTGAAGCTGGCCGGGATTATGTGTATACAGAAATTTCCGATCAGACACTTTGGGATACTTATCTTCCTCCCTATGAAGCAGCTGTAAAGGCCGGAGCTGCAACCTTAATGAGTTCTTTCAATGATATCAGTGGTACACCAGGCACCGCAAATACTTACCTGCTGAGAACAGTTTTAAAAGAGCAGTGGAAGCACGATGGTTTTGTAGTTTCTGATTGGGGAGCCATAGAACAGCTTCGCAGTCAGGGGATTGCTAAAGACAAGAAAGAGGCTGCCTTGAAAGCTTTTAATGCTGGTGTAGAGATGGATATGATGAATCAAAGTTATGATAAACATCTTGCCGCATTGGTAAAGGAAGGGAAAGTAACACAGGCAGTCCTGGATGATGCGGTAAAAAGAGTACTGCGCATCAAATTTCGTTTGGGCCTTTTTGACAAACCTTATACCCCTGAAATTCCGGAAAAGCAACGTTTTCTGTTGCCTCAAAGTCGCGCTATAGCAGCCCGTCTGGCCGAAGAATCTATCGTGTTGCTTAAGAACGGGCATAATGCTTTACCCTTAACAGCGGTGAAAAATATTGCCGTGATTGGCCCTATGTCTAACAGCAAATGGCATTTGTTAGGCTCCTGGAGGGCGCACGGAAATGCCGAAGATGCCGGCACAATCTATGATAACATCAAACAGGAATTTGGAAATAAAGTGACGGTAACTAATGCGCAGGGCTGCGATTTTGATGGCACAGACCAGTCAGGTTTTGCAGATGCAAACCGCCTGGCCCAAAATGCAGATGCAGTAGTAATTTGTTTGGGGGAGAAAGCTAACTGGAGCGGCGAAAATGCTTCCAGATCTTCTATTTCGCTACCAGCAATTCAGGAAGCGTTAGTGGCAGAATTGAAAAAAAGTGGTAAGCCGGTTATTTTACTGATTTCCAGTGGTCGCCCTTTGGATTTAAGCAGATTAGAACCCATGTGCGATGCCATCCTGAGTATGTGGCAACCGGGCACAACAGGAGGAAAGGCAATTGCCGAAGTATTATCTGGAAAAGCTAATCCCTCTGGTAAGTTGGCCATCACTTTCCCTTATTCCAGCGGCCAGATTCCAATTTATTACAATCACCGTCAAAGTGCCCGCCCAAACCAGGGAAAGTATCAGGACATTACCAGTAAACCTTTGTATGAATTTGGCCATGGGCTGAGTTACACCACTTTCGACTACGCTGAATTGAAAGCCTCTTCTTTAAGCATTAAATTAAATGAAACTTTAAGGGTAGAGGTTGGCGTGAAAAATACCGGAAACCGCGATGGAATGGAGACCGTTCACTGGTATATATCCGATCCGGTGAGTAGCATTTCACGTCCGGTAAAGGAATTGAAGTTTTTCCAGAAACAATTCATCAGAAAGGGTGAAACAAAAGTGTTCAGTTTCCAGGTTGATCCCAAAAGAGATTTGGGCTTTGTGAATGCCAGGGGTGAGAAATTCGTTGAAGAAGGCGATTATTATATCATCGTTAAAGACAAAAAGATAAAACTTGAGCTGCTGAAGGAATAATTCTTCCTCAGCGGCCTAACCGGCAACAGTATGCTGTGCTGTTGAATAACAAAAATGCTTTTCTGGCCTGCATTGTACAAAAGTAAACCATTTCCGTACAAAAACGAACCCTTCAAACTATGGTTTAGAACTAGTTTTGTGCTAACCAGATATAAGAACCAAATATGAGGAGCACAGTACAGATCATCAATTTTACCTTAGCTTACATTCCGGTAAAGGCTAAGCTGGGGTTTGCCGGCGTACCTCAAAAATTGCCAATGCGATTCGCGGTAAAACCGGATTTTGATGCCGCGCTGTTTCCTCTTTTAAAAACCAGCCATAAAACGCCTCAAATTTAACAGTAAGCCACCAGACCCCTGAACCTCAAAACCCGCTGTTAAGTTTTCCATTATAGTGCACAGGAAATAAATAATTCAAATACTAACCATATATCACGCTAAATGATTAAAAAAATACAAATCAAACTTAAAGGCTACATTACAACGCTGGTGCTGTTATTATTCATACACGTTAGTTATGCGCAAGACCAGAAAAAAGTTACAGGAAAAGTTACCGACGAAAAAGGAGAGGTGCTCGTTGGGGTTTCCGTGAGGGTTAAAGGCAGCAATACGGGCACTTCAACTGATAAAGATGGTAATTATACCCTGCAGGCTGCCCCTGCTGCCATTTTGGTATTTTCCTATGTTGGCTTCAGTAACCAGGAAGCGGGTGTAAACGCCACGGGAGTAGTTGACGTAAAAATGGCTGGAGATAAACAACTCGACGAAGTTGTAGTGGTAGGTTATGGTACAGCCAAAAAAAGGATCTCACAGGTGGACTAGCAGTGGTAGGTAAGGAGCAGATCAATATGGTTTCTACCCCGAACTTAATGGATCGTCTGGTTGGTCAGGTAGCTGGTTTCAATATCACTACAGGTAATGCCGCCCCCGGACAAGACCAGACATTACTGATCCGTGGCGAAAACTCACTATCCGCCAGCAACAATCCATTAATCATTTTAGATGGAATTCCATATAGCGGCTCGCTTGTAGACCTCGACCCGAATAACATCGAAAACCTCACTATTTTAAAGGACGCTTCAGCGGTCGCTATCTATGGTTCACGTGGCTCAAACGGGGTTATCCTTATTCAAACCAAAAGAGGGATACTGGGTAAGGCACAGGTAAATTATAAAGGACAGTTGGGATTTGCAGAACCCATGCAGCGAATTGATGTGATGGGACCCAATGAATACATCAGGTTTAAACAGGATATCGGCAGATTAAGATTGGGCTATACCGGCGAACAGCTTGATCCAATTGCCGGAAACATCATAAGCGTTACTGAACGTGAAAATTACAAGAATGGAATTACCAGCAACTGGCAGGATTACATCTTTCAGAGGGGGATCACCATGGATCATCAGTTGAGTATCTCAGGCGGTACGCAAAATACCAAATACATGGCGGCTGCATCGTCGCTTAGTCAGGAGGGGGTAGTTTATAATTCGAAACTTTCCAGATTAAACGTTACGGCCAACATTGATCAGACTTTCAATAACTGGTTAACCGTAGGCATTGGCACACAGTTTACGCAAAGAAGTGATGGAGGAATTACCCCAAACATCGAACACGCAATTAAACAAAGCCCGTACGGAAAGTATAAAGATGCCGCAGGTTATTACGTTGCAGAGCCAATGGAATATTCGCTGATTGTAAATCCAATGCGTAATGTTAATGCAGATCAGGATCGGATTAACCGTAGTTTTTCCTTACCGGTTATGCTGATCTCAAACTGCCGGTGAAAGGCTTAACTGCCAGATCAAACTTTGGTTATAATTACCGTAACGGATTTACAGGAACCTATTATGGCCGCGATACTTTTGATGGAAGAGAACAGGCAGGTTTAGTGGGAGGGAAAGCAAGCGTTAGCAACAATCAGTATAACGATTATACCTGGGAGAATATCCTTAAGTACGAGCGTACTTTCGGCGATCACCGTATTGATGCTACAGGTTTATTCAGTATGAACCAGACCAGAAGTGTAAATACCACTCAAAATGGAGAAGGCTTTGTTACCGATGATACGGGTTACTTCATCATGGGTAATGCCAGCCGTAACATTACAAACGTTTCCGGTATTTCAGAAACAGCCATGTTATCCTACATGGGGCGCCTCAATTACGCCTATAAAGGCAAATACCTGGCTACATTTACCGGCCGCACAGATGGAGCTTCCGTATTCGCGGTAAACAGAAAATATGCTTTTTTCCTTCAGCAGCTTTGGCCTGGAACATCAGCGAAGAAAAGTTTGTGAAAGATAATATAAACTGGATTGATCTGGTAAAACTAAGGGTTTCTTACGGAGCTAATGGTAATCAGGCAATTACTGCTTACAGAACCTTAGACCGCCTGAATTCAAGTGTGAAATATACCTGGGGAGATGGAAGCACTGCGGTTAATACCGCTTACCTGGCAGGTGATGGTGTCGGAAATCCTAATTTGAAATGGGAAACTACCTATACAACCAATGTCGGCCTTGATTTTCAATTGTTTAAAAATCGCCTGAGCGGAACAATTGATGCCTATCTCTCCAATACAAAAGATTTATTAATGATTCGCACGGTGCCTATCATGAACGGTTACAGCCGCATCTGGGATAATATCGGGCAAACCCAGAATAAGGGCTTCGAGGTTACGCTGAATTCGCTTAACATCAATTCGGAAAACTTTAAATGGAATTCAACAGCCGTGTTTTCTTTGGATCGCGACAAGATTGTGGAACTTAGAGGCGATGGCCTGGATGATATCGGTAACAACTGGTTCATTGGTAAGCCCCTGAGAGTTTTCTACGATTACAATATGATCGGAATCTGGCAAAAGGGAGAGAACTATGCCCCTCAGCCGGGAGCAGGCGCCGGAGCTGCGAAACTGGAGGATGTGGATGGTAACGGAAAAATAGAACTCGCCGACAGGAAAGTAATCGGCTCAAAAATGCCAAGGTATACTGCTTCATTCAGCAACCGTTTCAGCTATAAAAATTTTTATATGTCTGCCCTGCTTACCGGTGTATTCGGTGTATGGCGTGATGATCACATGGCCAACATAGGCGCATGGACATTTGGCATCACGAACTATGTTCATCAAGCCAATTACTGGACCCCTGAAAATCCTGGTGCAACCATTGTTTCGCCGGGGTATACCAATAGTCTTGGGCATGGTTACTATAAGAAAGTTAGCTATGTACAGGTGAAAAACATCACACTTGGTTACCGGGTAGCACCACAACTGGCTAAAAAAGTTGGAGTAAGTGGAATTGATGTGAACGTCAGTGTGAATAATCTTGATACCTTCTCCAACATCAGGCAGGTACTCAATTATGACAATACCTGGATGGCCTCTTACCCCACTGCCCGCTCTTATATGTTCGGCTTAAATGTTAACTTCTAACCCATTACACAACATGAAAATTATTATAAAAACAAGCCTGGCACTTATAATGCTACTCTCAGTAAGTGGTTGTAAAAAGTTTTTGGTAGAAGAATTAAAATCAGAACTGGCACCAACCAATACTTATACCAGTACTTATGGATTTGAAGTTGGCAGTGCCGGATTGTATGCGCTAACCCGGTCTGAATACAATACTTATGGTGAAGGTGGTGCTTTCATTCACAATGGTGCCTGTCCATACGAAGCTTTACAGGCGGGAACAGATATCGCCGATGTGATTAATAGTGATGCATCGTTATTGCCATTTGCCAATCTTACGCTTGCTTCTTCCGATCGTTTTGTAGGGACTTACTGGAACTGGGCTTACAGCCTGATTTCCTCTGCTAATCTCATGCTGGTTTATGCCGAAAAAATACCAACTGGGATAACCCATCTGATAAAGCCCGTTTTCAGGCTGAAGCACGTTTCTTCCGTGCCTATGCCTACCGGTATCTGATATACCTGTATGGTGATGTACCTTATGTAGAAACCATATTATACGATTTTAAACTCAATTTTACCCGCTCACCAAAGGCTGAAGTGCTGGGGCATATTATTGACGACCTGAAATTCGCAACAGAAAATCTTCCGGCAAATCCAGATCAGGTGAAAGATGGAAAGCTGACTAAGTGGGCTGCTTATCATTTGCTAAGTGAGATGTATCTGCTGAACAAAGAATATGAACCTGCTGCACAGGCCGCTCTCGCAGTGATTAATAGCGGTTATTATAACCTTATGAAAACCCGTTTCGGAGCCGGTAAAGATAAGGCTGGCGATGTATTTAGTGATTTGTTCGTGGAAAATAACCAGAACAGAACAAAAAATGCCAATAAAGAAAGCATCTGGGTACTACAGTTTGAATTTAATACTGTTGGTGGTGGAACAAACTCTGACGACTGGACGCGCAGGGCATGGATTCCAAACTATTCTTCCATTACCGGATTTGTATTGGCTGACACGCTGGGTGGGCGTGGACTGGCGCAGTTAACCCCAATGAAATGGTGGGTTGGCACCACAGGTACTAATGCAACAGGCAACGTACCCGGTATATTTGAAACCGCTGATATTCGTAATTCAAACTATAACATCAAACGCAACTGGTATTATAACAATCCCGGAGAAACATCTTTATATGGTAAAAAAGCAAATATTACCGAGCAAACCTGGTTCTCAACAAAAACTTTGTTTCCTGCCATCACAAAATTTTTCTACGGCCGTGCCGAAAATCTTAGTTTAACAGGCAGTTACAAAGACCGTATGAAATTCCGCCTAGCGGAAACTTATCTATTACTGGCAGAAGCCTACCTGGGGCAGGACAATCCATCGAGAGCAGCCGATGCCGTGAATGAAGTCCGTAAGCGTGCCGGTGTTTCAGTAGTCACTGCCAGTCAGATGACGATAGATTTTCTCCTCGATGAGCGTATTCGTGAATTGGTGGGAGAAGAAACCCGCCGGTTCACGCTGATTCGTACAGGTAAACTGGTTGACCGGGTGAAACGTTATAATGCAGCAATCAAAGATAAAATCATGGATTTTCATAACCTCTGGCCCGTTCCACAGGCAATTATCGATGCCAACAGGGAAGCACCTTTTCCACAAAATCCTGGTTACGGTAAATAATGATGACCCTGCAACTACCTTGAAAATAGCATAACCATTAATTACACTCCATATTCATTTAAGGATGAAAAGAAATAAATATTTATATAAAATAATGCCTTTGGTATTACTGATAATTGGTTTGGTTGCCTGTAAAAAGGGTATTAATGATATCGGAAAAGTTCAGGAACAACTGGCTATTATGCCCTCGGCAGAAAGCATTGTACTTGATGAGAATAACCTGTCCAAAAATATTATCACATTTAACTGGAAGCCTGCCCGGCCACAATCGGATGACCATCTGGTATCTTATACTACTAAGCTGGATGTAGTCGGAAATAATTTTGGCTCTTCTACAGCGATTATGAACTATGAGGATGAAGGGACTTTCAGCAGGAGTTTTACTTCCGAACAATTGCAGAATTGGGCCAGTCAGAAATGGGGAATCCCGAACAATAAGGCGTTTACTTTGGAATTCAGGGTTGTTGCCCAATGGGAAGGAGGCGCCACTTTCGAAGCTCCCGAAGTACGAACAGTACAAATTAAAGTAACACCAATTAAAGCTGTCGTTTTTGATGCAGACAAGATTTTTTTATCAGGAAGTGCTGTGCCTGGTATAAACAAGGTTGAAATGACAAAAACATTCGAAAACCTGAATCAGTACGCTTACTTATTGAACCTTCAGCCTGGTGATTTACAGATTCCGGTAGACTATAAAGGTGCAACCAACTATATCGCTTCTGCTGATGCAAATACAGCTTTACAAGATGGCAGTGCGGTGGCCATAAAAACCAGGGAAACCGCATTTTCATGGAAGATAGAAACCGCCGGACTATACCGGGTAGTGGTAAATATGCAAAAAGCAACTGCCACCATCTATTCGCCCCTGCAGGCCTTAACCCCAAAAGTGGTAAACTGGACAGGCGACGGATCGGTAGCTCAAACCACAACCATTACCGATTTATGGATGCACGGCGCGATCAACAGTTTTGGTACACCACTAAAAATGGAATGCAGGGTGAGTTTAGCCGACCCGCAAATCCTGGTTTACACGGGAGCAAGGGTTGGAAAAACAAAATTCATTGTTTACGGTGGCACAGATAACAATAAAAATCTTGCCTACGCCTTTAGTGCCCCGCTTTCAGCCACTAATACTGCGCAAGACCTTACATTGGTGCAGGGAACAGTAGCTACGCTATCCGGAGGGTCAACAAGTGCACAGCGAAACTCATACTACACCATCCCGTCAGGCACTAATGTGCTGGTACTCGACCTGCGTAATATGACTATTCTCGCAGAAAAAAGATAGATCTCCATCAAAACAGTGAATCATTTATCAATCACATTAAGATTTTAAAAAGATGAAAACATTAAATTATAAATCAATCCTATCGCAAATTGCGATGACCCTGATATGTATCATGGTATTTGCATGTAAAAAAGCGGATCTGAGGAAATTACCAAAGCCGAAGGTACATTGGTTAAACCCAATTATAACAGAAGTACGATGTTCAGAAACCCGTTAAACGGCTGGGTGATGTATGGTTCAGGTTCTGGTTCAGCCAGCTACTGGGACACAGAATATTACGTGCCGGATCTTGGAAAAAAGTAAAAGCGATTGATTATGCTTCCGCTTGCTACATCCGTACCAGTTGGGCCACTTTTAACCCGGCCAACGGCGTTTATGCCTGGAGAGATCCAAGCACCGCAATTTATAAAATGATCAAAGCGGCAAACGATAAAGGTTTGCCCATTGCTTTCCGTTTTGTGGCCGACGGGCAGGATCAGGGCCTTAACACACCGCAGTTTGTGATTGATGCAGGTGCCAGGTATTATCTGGCAGATAGTAAATTTCCGGATCGGAAATCCCCTATCCACAGGATCCGGTTTTTCAGCAATACTATGCCAAATTTATTCAGGCGCTGGCCGAAGATTTTAACGATCCGAAGCGTACATCGTTTATTGATGGTTATGGACTTGGGAAATGGGGTGAGGGGCATGGTGTGATATATGAAGATCCCAATACCGCCACAGTGGCCAATACCGAAAAATATAAAACCGAAGTAATGGACTGGATTACATCTTTATATTCCAGGTATTTCACTAAGGTGCCTTTGATGATGACTTATCATCGTTTAATTGCGGATCCGGCCAGTGGAGGCTCGGTTAATGCCAACAGCACCCGTTTGCTGGAAATGGCAATCAACAAGGGATATAGTCTTCGTCAGGATGCATTCGGAATGACAGATTATTATCAAAGCTGGGAAAAGAATTTTGCAAAAACCTGGAACTTTAAACGTCCTATTATTATGGAAGGTGGCTGGATTACCAGCGGTACACACCGTTACTGGATTGATCCGAGTGGAAAATACAGGGAGGGGCATCCGGAAAGATGTACGCCAGGGCGAGTTTGATTCGTCAGCCGAAGCTTGCGTGAACATGATGGATTTCCGCATTGGGGATATCGAATCCTGGTTCTCAAAAGCTTTCAACCTCACTCAGCGTTTCATCTCTGAAGGTGGATATCGTTTATACCCGGATCAGGTTTACCTGCCCGAAAAAGTGAATAACGGAGCGGAAGCAATGATTACACACCGGTGGAGAAACATGGGATGGGGCTATTTTCCAAACAACATTCCGCAATGGAATTACAAGTATAAAGTAGCCTTTGCACTTTTAGATGGCAATGGAAATGTAAAGAAGATAATTATTGATACCAAAGCCGAACCTTCTGCCTGGCTGAAAAATAGTCCGGCTACCTACGAACTAAAAGCAAACATAGGTGTTCCTGCCGGAAGTTATACCTGGGCGGTAGCAATTGTTGATACTACAAAAGAAAACCAGCCAGGAATAAAACTTGCCGTGAATGGTGATATCACTTCTACAGGATGGCTGAAACTTATGGATGTAGCTGTTCAATAATCGCGGTTTAAAGTGGCTGTATTATAAATATAGAATTGTCAATCCTGAGGGATAATTTATTGGATAAAAATTGATATGAATGACATATAAAGTTTAATTAAGTAATATCCCTCGGGAAATCGTCATTCCCAACCCGATTAGCTATCGGGTTGATTGGGAATTCCACGGAGTACTCATGAAGAGCTTTGAAATAAGGGAATACTTATGAATAATCTTAAAACGTTTGCATTAAGATTAGCTTTGCTGAGCACTTTGTGGTTCCCGCATGCGCGAGATCATCCTATAGCTATCGGATGACAACCGAACCAGTGGATTCTGTCAATGGTAGTGAGCTTTTATTAGGACCTGTTTAAATGTTGTACAGCCTGCTAACCGTTGGCGATCATAGTGCGGGTTTTAAATGAATCCAATCACGATTGATATAAAATCAAATAGAAATCGAAATAAATTTATAGATAAAAAATTTTAATGGTAATTTCAAAACTCAAGACTTTACCTGCTTCTGCCTTTTGACCTTATGGATATCCGGAAAATCTCTTATTTGCTATTTTGTTGTTGTGCATTTCTGCTGCAAAGTGCGGCTGCAATTGATATTTCAAGATATCGGTTCCATGTGATGCCCGAAACATCATATTATGGAGGTATTCAGAGCATCACCAAAGACAGTTTGGGGAGAATCTGGTATACTGGTCCGGATGCTGTTTTTATGTATGATGGGAACAGCTTTTATCAGTTGAATGAATTGGCCTCAAAGAGCAATCCCAAGGTAAAATGGGCTTACGGTTCTCTGGTAACGGATAAAAAGGGTGGACTATTTTTGGCCACCAATCACGGTTTATTGAAGTTTAATTACGGCCAGTTTAATTTTGATTTGATTCTCCCGGGAAAAATCCGTTCGATCTGTGTCCATGACGACGGCAATCTTTACATGCTCTCTGGCGAAAGCCTGTTCATATATGATCGGGAAAAAAGGTTTCTAAAAAAATCAAGCTTCCTACCAGCAAGTATTTCAATAATGTGATCAGCCTGAAGGGAAATGTTTACCTCTCTCAGGAAAATTTACTTTACAGCTTCGATACCGGGGCAGCACGCTTTTCGGTTTTTACCAATCTGGGTCAAACCTCCTTTGTGGTGAACGATGCTGTGGCCTACCAGGGTGATTACTATTTCCTTACTCAGCGTGGAGGCATTTTCGTGACCGATGCTAAAGGTGTAATTAAGAAAAATATCCCAATAGCTGCTCCGGGTAACCAGACCACTATGGCTAAAAAAATCTTTATTGACCAGGTGGGCATGATGTGGGTAGCCACACAGTCGGGGCTGATGCTTTATGATCCGCAAACCCACGTCAGCAAGCTGCTTAAAATGAACCTGAACGATGCGTTTTCGCTGCCAAATAACTCTATATGGACCATTTATGGTGACCCGGATCAGGGCGCCTGGATTGGTACTTATGGAGGTAAAATCGCCTATTGTTCACTTTACGATGCTTATGTCCGATATTTTACACCCAGCCCGGGCGGACTAAACCACCCGGTAGTAAGTGGTTTTCAGGAAGATGATCTGGGCAATGTTTGGATTGCTACAGAGGGCGGTGGGCTCAACTATTGGAACAGGAAGGATGATACTTTTCGCCATTTTACCAAGGCAGAAGCCAACTCCATCAATTCTAACATGGTTAAGCGCTTAAAATTTGATCCAGGGCGAAAAAACTTATTTATTTCTTCTTTCAACGGGGGTATTTCTGCCTATGAAATGGCTACAAAGCGTTTCAGTAACCTTAACATCCTTTTACCCGGAAGCAAACAGCCTTTAACAGTGTATGATTTTGTACGTGATGCGGACGGAACCTGGTGGATGACCGATCCCGATAAAAACTTTTTCCACCGGAAGAAAAGTCAGGCAGCAGAAACGGAGATGGTTAAACTTACCGGCGCTAATGGCCAGGCGCTGGACCTGGAAATTGAGGCAATTTCGTTCGATAAACAGCAGCATCTTCGACTGGTTAGCCATCAGGGCCTGTATATCGCAGATCCAAAAACGCTTAAAGTGCTGCGACATTATGTAATCAAAAATGGCCCTTATTCGGTAAATCACCTTTGCAGCTATTATGAAGCATCAAATGGAGACCTTTGGCTCGGTACTTCGGGAAGAGGTGTCAATATTTTAAAAAAAGACGGACGTTACCTTAATTTTAACAGTACCAATGGTTTTCTTCCTAAAATTGTTTTCGGTATTCTTGAAGACGATGTTTCAGGAAATATTTGGTTTAGCACCAATGAAGGATTATACTTTTTCGATCAGAAAACTCAAAAGTTTGAAAAAGCCAGGTTTTATAAAGCAAACAGTTGTGGTTCTTTTTATTTACGGTCGGCCTATAAAACCAAAAATGGAGAGATGTTGTTTGGAGGTACAAACGGGTTTTTACTTTTTGATCCGCAATACCTCAACAAAAACCTGCAAAAACCAAGGGTGTTTTTTACCAGCTTATTAATCAACAACCAGCAGGTAAGCAATGCCTCCAAAGATTCTCCATTAGTCACAGACATTTCTACGCTAAGCAATCACAATGAGGGAAGGATTTCACTTTCCAGTAAGCAGTCGAATATTGAAATCCGTTTTTCGTCAAATAGCTATTTATCCGCAGATAAAAATCAATTTTCGTATCGCATGGTTGGCTTAAGTGATAAATGGCTTAAAACGAATACCAGTCAACACGCTGTTCAGTTTTTTAATTTGCCAGGTGGAGATTACATTTTTGAAATCAAGGCCTCCAACAATGACGGACTCTGGGGTAACGAAATTTCTAGACTCTATTTTCATGTAAATCCACCGTTTTTCTTATCCTGGTGGGCCTATTCCATTTACACTTTAATTGCACTGGGGCTTTTGTTTTTCATCATGCGGTATTATACCAATAAGAAGGTTTTTAAGGAACGACTGGCTTTGGAAGTGCTGAAAGAACAGAATATGCGGGATTTAAACCAGGCGAGAACAGATTTTTTTACTAATATTTCCCATGACCTCAAAACCCCGCTCACCCTGGTACTCGAACCACTGAAGCAGTTAAAAGAAACTGTCCAGAAAAATGACCATGCAACAGGTTATATGCAATTAATTGAGAAAAATGTTGCCCGCATACAGCGTACGATCAGTCAGTTGCTACGTTTTAGAGAGATCGAAAGTCAGAAAGTGACCCTAAACCCTCAGGTTGGTGATTTTATCAGTTTTGTGCACGATGTTTTCGGTCTTTTTGAGCTCTACGCGAACAAAAAAGAAATAGAAACCAATATCACTTCCCACGAAGACCATTTATTTGTAGCCTTCGATTATGATGTTATTGAAAAGATTTTGACCAATCTTTTCTCGAATGCCTATAAAATATACTTCAAACAAGGGCTATGTAGGGGTAAGGATTTATCAGTCTACGGCCGAAGAGCAGTTGCGGCCAGGTATTGAGCCAGATCACCTTGAACGGGAATACATCTCTGTAGAGGTGTTAAATACCAGTATAGGCTTTTCAGAAGAGCAGATTGCAACATTATTCACCTCCTTTAACCGGTTATCGTCTTACCGCCCTACTTTTGAAGAAAGCTCGGGCCTTGGCCTTGCCATTGTAAAAGAACTGGTTGATGCCATTGAAGGAAAAATCTGGATGGTAAATAAAACCAATAAAGTCTCTTTTACCATGATGCTCCCGCTTAAAAAAGAAGCAGGCTCCGGCGATATGCAGTCGAACGTATACGATTATACCATCTCTGAAATTGACGATATCCTTTTAGAAGCCGAAGAACCCGGCCATTCACTAAAGAATGTCAGGAAATCTACCAGCATTTTATTAATTGATGATGATCCTAACCTAAGAAACTATCTGGAACGCAGGTTATCTGAAAAGTATAATGTATACTTAGCCAGCGATGGCATGGAGGGCATTATTAAGGCTGAAAAAATCTACCCTCAATTAATCATTACTGATCTGGTGATGCCCAATACCAATGGATTTGAGGTATGCAGCCATTTGCGGCAGAACTTTAAAACCAGCCATATTCCTATTGTCATGATTTCGGGCATGGGCGATGTACACCAGAATAAAACTAAAGCGCTGGAACATGGCGCAACGGTTTTTATTGATAAACCTTTTGAAGTAGAATACCTTATTCAGCAGATTGATACCATCTTGAAAAATCAGCAGGAGATGAGGGAAATGTACAGCAAGCGGTTGGTAGTCGATCCTGCTAATGTGACCATTACTTCTATGGATGAGGAATTGCTGATTAAGGCCATGAAGTTTATTGAGCAGAATATGGCCAATCCGAATTACTCTGTCGACGATTTTGTGTCTGATATGAACACTGGAAGAACAATCCTGTACCAAAAGATCAATGATATAGTGGGCATGTCTATCAAAGAATTTATTCTAAACATCAGACTGAAAAGAAGTGCCTACTTGCTTGAACATGCAGATTTAACAGTAGCAGAAGTAGCTTATCAAACCGGGTTTAACAACGCCAAATATTTTAGTGTCTGCTTCAAAAAACAATTTGAAACCAGTCCATCTGAATATAAGAAACGCTATAGTTCAGAGAGTAATACCATTTAAAAACGCATACCGGGCACATAATTTACCGTTAGCAGCTAATAAGCTGGTTTAGTATAATATCTATAAAAGGGGCTATTGAATTATTGAAGCCCTGTAATTAACCAAATAAAACACATGAATCGTTTAAAAATTTTTCTCTTTATTTTATTTACAACCGGGCTTTTGTGTACACTGCCGGGGCAGCAAGTCTTTGCGCAACATCAACTCAAGGGGATGCATCCGCAACAACAGATTGATTTTGTTAAAAAGCAGATCAAAGCCAAAAAAGAGCCTTATCTGTCTGCTTATAAAGCGTTGATAATCAAAGCAGATTCAGCGCTGCAAGTGACACAACATGCAGTTGAAGATTTCAGTATTCCGGGCTTCTATTCAGACAAGGAAACACACCGCAGAACTTCTCTGGCCCTCCAGGTTGATGGTTTTTCAGCTTATAGTTGCGCCTTGGCTTATCAGCTGAGTGGGAAAACAAAATATGCTGATAAAGCAGTTTATTTTCTAAATGCCTGGGCATCCATTAATAAAAAGTATTCTCAATTGGATGGTTCGCTCGTGATGTCATACTCTGGTACCACCTTAATGATCAGCGCCGATTTGCTCAAGGACTATAAAAGATGGCAGCCCAGGGACGTAACGCAGTTTAAATGGTGGACTAAAAATGTATTTCGTGCTGCTGCAAACAGCATCCGGTATCGGAATAATAATTCTGGCGATTGGTCCCGTTTTGCCTCTCTCCTTGCTGATACCTACCTGGAAGACCATGAAGATCTGCAGCAAAACATTAACTTGATTAAAAAGGATCTTTTTGATAAGATTGCTCCAGATGGCCACCTGGTGGAAGAAGTAAAGCGCCAGGGAAAGGGTATTTGGTATACTTATTTTTCTTTGGCACCGCTCACTGCATCCAGCTGGGTAATCTATAACCACACGGGTGCAAACCTTTTTGAAGCCTCGAAGGATGGTGCATCATTTAAAAAGGCGCTTGATTATTTGTTTTACTACAATCAACACCCTAAAGAGTGGAAATTTTTCAAAAATCCGGATACAGGATCTGTCCATACAATAACAGGCTTCTGGCCGGCCAACCTGCTAGAGGCGATGAATGGAATTTACCCTTCGCCGCAATTTGATGACTTTCTTGCTCCATACCGTCCCATTATGTATACCACACATGATTATGCCTGGACATTCCCAACCCTTATGCCTTTACGTTTAAACGGATACCAATAAATTATTCACCATGAAAAAACATTTATTTAAACCATTATTGCTTGGCTGTGCCTTCTGCATCAGTTTATCTGCAAATGCGCAGCAAAAAAACATCCTAAGCCTCCTGCACTCTGTGCCAATGGATACAAATTGGTATGGGCCGAAGAATTTAACAGCAATGGCGCACCCAATCCGGCTAACTGGACTTATGAACTCGGATTTGAACGCAATGAAGAATCTCAATGGTATCAACGGGAAAATGCAAGGTGTGAAAACGGAAAACTAATCCTTGAGGCCAAAAGAGAGAAAAAGGCAAATCCTAACTTTAAGGAGGGAAGCAGCGACTGGAAAAAGAATAGAAGAGAAGCCGATTATACTTCTGCCAGTATCAAAACACAAGGATTGCACAGCTGGCTTTACGGCAGGTTTGTAATGCGCGGCAAAATCGATATCCGCGATGGCATTTGGCCAGCCTGGTGGACACTGGGAACAAAAGGATCCTGGCCTGCAACCGGTGAAATCGATATCATGGAATACTACCGGAAAAAACTCCTCGCCAATATCGCCTTTATGGGTTCGGATAGAAAAGATGCCTGGTTTAGCACAGAGAAAAATATAGATTCCCTGGGTGGTCGGGCATGGGCAGATCAATTTCACATCTGGCGAATGGACTGGGATGAAAACAGCATTGCGCTTTATGTTGACAACCAGCTTTTAAATAAGGTATCATTAGACCGGTTAGTAAACCAGAATGGCACCAATATTAATCCTTTTAAACAACCGCATTATATGCTGCTCGATTTGGCAATAGGGGGTAAACAGGGTGGAGATCCCTCAAAGACTACATTCCCGGCAAGGTTCGAAGTAGATTATATCAGGGTTTATCAAAAATAATCAATTAAGAAATGAAAGATATGAATTTAAAACAACTGCTTCTGATTTTAGTATTTAGCTGTTACAGCGGACTTAGCGCCTTTTCAGGTGAAACACCTGTAAAAAGGGATTCTACTTTAGAAACCACAAACATTTTTAAAACGATGCAGCGGGTTGCAGACTGGCAATTAAATACCTGGAAGAATAAGGGATTTAATCATCGAAAAGCAGATTGGACCAATGGTGCCTGCTACACGGGCATTTTTGCTTTTGGTAACCTGAAGGGCAATGAACATTACCTGAAAACGCTGGTTGATATTGGCGATGAGCTAGGCTGGAATACCGGGCATTTGCGCTTTCATGCAGATGATTATTGCGTAGGACAAACTTATGCACAACTCTACAGTAAGTTCAAAAAGAAAAAGATGATTGCACCTTTTATTTTGCAGGCCGATAGTATCATCAGCCAACCCCATAACGAACCTTTGAACTGGAAAAACAATATCCAAAAAAGAGAGTGGGCCTGGTGTGATGCGCTTTTCATGGGACCTCCTTCTCTGGCATACCTGAGTACCGCTACCAAAAACGAAAAGTACCTGAATACGGCTGTTAAATTGTGGTGGAAGACAACCGAATTTTTATATGATCCTGAGGAGAAGCTGTTTTTTCGGGATGAGAGTTTCTTTAATAAAAGGGAGAAAAACGGGCAAAAAATATTTTGGTCGAGAGGCAATGGATGGGTTTTAGCTGGTCTGGTAAGGGTATTGGAGAATATGCCGAAAAACCACCCAGATAGAAATAAACTGGTTCAGCTTTATAAAGATATGGTATCCAGGGTTGCCGGATTACAGCAGTCAGATGGTAGCTGGCATGCTTCATTATTAGATCCTGCGAGTTTCCCGGTTGAGGAGATGAGCGGTACCGGCTTTTTTTGCTATGCTATTGCCTGGGGTTTAAATCATGGTTTTTTAGAAAAGCAGCAATATCTTCCTGTTGTAGAAAAATCATGGAAAGCCCTGGCTTCTGCTGTTCATGAAGATGGTATGCTGGGGTATGTACAGCCAATTGGTGCAAGTCCGGATGCCGTAAATGCCAGTAGTACCGAGGTTTATGGCGTGGGCGCATTTTTGCTGGCAGGAACTCAATTGTACGAATACCTGAAGAAGCCAAAACAGGCACATTAAAATTATTGATATGAAGATTAATATGAAACTATGGTTTCCGGCTTTAGTTAGGTTCAGCATTCATTTTCTGCTATTGATTTGCCTGGCTGCAAATGTTTCTGCTCAAACCCGGCGGGATACATTACGCTTATTTATTATAGGCAATAGCTTTTCCCAAAATGCATCCACCTTTTTGCCGCAACTGGCAAAAGAAAGAGGAAAAACGCTCATTATCGGGCGCGCTGAACTTGGAGGGCATTCACTTGAGCAGCATTGGGGTTATGTAGAAAAAGCAGAAGCCGATCCTGATGACCCCAAGGGAAAACCTTACAGCGGAAAATCATTAAAAATGTTGTTGAGCCAAGGGAAATGGGATATTGTTACTATCCAGCAGTATTCTTTCCTTTCGGCAGACTCCTCCAGCTACTATCCCTATGCCGGCAAACTAATTGCCTATGTTAAGGCGTTGCAACCTCAGGCGCGTATTGTCATCCATCAAACCTGGGCGTACCGTACCGATGCAAAGAAGTTTGGGCGTATAGCCGAAGGCAAACCCGCAATGAGCCAGAAGGAAATGTGGCAGAAATCACGTGCGGCTTATCATCTCCTGGCAAAGCGGATCAATGCCCGGATTTTACCAGTGGGTGATGCTTTTGAAGTCGTGGCTAACCACAAAAAATATGGCTTCAAACCCGATCTTTTATTTAATTATAATCAGCCTACAGCTCCAAATCTACCAAATCAAACCCATTCGATCAACATCGGGTACTTCTGGAGTAAAAAAGAGCTGGTGTTCGATCCTAATCATGCCAACGATGCAGGGAAATACTTAGGTGGATTAATCTGGTATGGCATCCTGTTTGATGATTCAGTTAAAAATATCCGGTTTAAGCCAGAAACAGTCTCCGACGAATTTGCCCGATATCTTCGTAAAGTGGCAGCCCATACCATAAGTAAAAAACAGCCCGTAAAATAATTAGCGATGCTCATCCTCATTCCATTTGGGCTATTTTCGGTTCGCAAATCTCAAACTTTTTGAAAATAAACTGCAGAAATTACTCATCCGTACAAAAACAAACCATTTCCGTACAAAAGTGAACCCTCTGAAGCAGATAAGCATATAGATTTGTGTTAACCAAATAATAAACCTAACTAAGTATGACAACCCATTTCCCAACTATTCCCGCTATTGCAAACGAGGAAAACACAAAATCTGAATTACGAGCCAGTACATTGATAAGGCCCTTCCGTTTAATTATCATTTCCCGGCATCATGTTTAGCTTAAAAGTCTGCATCAAATTCAATAAAAATGCTTTTGTACTGCTTTCCTATCTCCTTTCCTAAATTCAGCTGATAAAAACTGAACCCTTTTAGAGAATTTACGAGGACACCTGTAAGGTATCCTGGAGATTCGTTATGCACGAAAGTGGAAGTATTTATAATCCTATAACTCTAACCATATATCAGATAGATGATAAAAAAAATAAACCTAAGGTCCAAATGCTGGCTTTCTGTGGTTGTTGCATTCTGGTGTCAGGCACAGGCATTTCCGGCCGAGCCCATAAAAATAACCAGCAGCACCCTTACCAAACGCTCCATACCGCTGTTTCAGGAAATAACCGGAACCGTTAAGGATGAGAAAAATCAACCCATTCCCGGTGCAACCATAAGAATAAAGGGAACCACTATTGGTGTTCAAACCGATCTGGATGGAAAATATAAAATTAATGTTAACCCTGGGCAGGTGCTTGTTTTTTCAACCATTGGTTTTGAAAGCAAAGAGATAACGGTTGGTGCTACCAGCGTAATCAGCGTTACTTTAACCTCAGCAAGCAGCTCGCTCAGTGAAGTAGTGGTAAACGGTTATTCTACACAAAGACGATCAGCCGTTACTGCTGCCATCAGTACCGTTTCTGGTCAGGATTTATTAAAAGCGCCGGTAACCAATGTTAACAATGCTTTGGCCGGTCGCGTACCTGGCCTGGTGGTGCAGCAAACCTCCGGACGTCCGGGGATTAATGGTGCAGCTTTGTATATCCGGGGACAGGTATCTCCCTCAGCTACAGCGCTTATTATTGTTGATGGCGTTGAACGGACTTCCTTCGGGGATATTGATCCCAATGAAATTGAAAGTATCAACGTCCTCAAAGATGCTTCATCTACCGCCTTATATGGTTTGAAAGGTGCAAATGGTGTGTTTGTGGTCACGACCAAAAAAGGCGTGGAGGGGCCGGCAAGGGTAACACTTTCAGGTAATCTCGGCATCATCAGTGCAACCTCCCGTCCGGAAATTCTGGGTGCCTATGAGAGTGCCGTGCTGTTAAGCGAAGGCCAGCAAAACGTTGGTGAATCGCGAACCTTTACCGATCAGGATTTAGCCATCTTTAAAGCCGGAAACGGCAATCCGCTACTTTATCCAAATGTGATGTGGTATGATGAACTGGTTAAGGACCATTGGATGCAAAACCAGCAAAACCTGACCATATCAGGCGGCAGTGAAAAAGTAAAATACTTTACCTCGTTCAGCCACATGCGCGAGGAAGGAAATTTTAAGGAATTTAAAACACCATTAGATTATTCTACCTCCCCGAGCTATAGCCGTTACAACTTCAGGGCCAGGGTTGGCATAGACCTGACCAAAACCACTAATTTTGAGGTTAATCTTGCAGGCCGGAACGAACACCGCTACAGTCCGGCAGGCATGAGCGAATATAATGACCCTGCGGGGGTAGTAAGTAACGGTATTGAAGGGCTTGTGGGCCGGGCGTTGAAAATGCCTTCATGGGCAGCACCGTTTTTTAAAGAATATATCAATTCCGATGATCCTAAAATTATTGCTTTGGATGGAAATTATAACCACATCGTAAATTATGGACTAGGTGGGGTAAATGCTTTCAACCCTTATGCTTTGCTCACCTACGGCGGATATGCCTTTACCGATAATAATATTGCAGAATCGATTTTCACCTTAAAGCAAAAACTTGATTTTTTAACCCAGGGCCTGAGTTTTAAGGCTCAATTTGGTTATGATGCCACACAATTATCCGGAAAGCTGCAACGTGGAAGTATAGGTTATCTAGAGCTGGATAGAGCGACTTTGGCACTAACACCTGTAGGTGGTACCTATAATGACTTTTTTGGGGCACCTGCTTATTCAAGAAGTGGTTTTACCAAAACGAATCTCCAGTTATTTTTAACCTACGGTAGGTCATTTGGCGAGCATAACCTGAGTGCTAATCTAATCGGTCAACGCGAACTTCAGGGCTCGGCTGCGGCTGCTGCTCCTTATGCCAATCAGGGAATCATCTCAGAGGCCACCTATAACTATGGAAATAAATACTTTATAACGGCCAGCGCCACTTATAATGGTTCGGAAAACTATGCCAAAGGTTACCGTTACGGATTTTTTCCGGCAGCAACGCTGGGTTACAATCTGGCCAACGAGGAATGGATGAAAAAATTTACCTGGATCAGCATGCTCAAAATACGCGGTTCTATTGGAAGGGTAGGTATTCCGAGTCCGGGAACAAGCCGTTTTTACTACCAGAACAGGTTTGGGGCCGGATCAAACGTAGTGTTTGGCAACCCGAACAGTAACTTCAGTGCTCCGACTTATACCCAGTTGCAATATGGCAATCCATTTATCACCTTTGAGGTTTCCTTAAAAAGAAATATCGGGCTTGATCTTTCTCTTTTCAAGGATAAGCTGAACATCACCGCAGACCTTTTTGATGATGAACGTTCGGATATTTTAACTACCCGTTCGGCAACCAGCTTTGCTACTTATGGAGCTACTGTGCCAAGTACCAATTATGGTATTAATTACAACCATGGATATGAGCTCTCGGTAACTTACCGGGATAAGATTAAAGATTTTACCTATTCCTTTACGGGAAATCTGAGTTATGCCAGAAATGAGCGCAAAGTACTAGACGAAGCGCCTGGTCTTGCAGAAAACCTTCGGGTATCTGGCAAGCCAATCGGTACCTATTTCGGATACCATGTTCTGGGTTTTTATGCAGATCAAAAGGATATAGACAGCAGTCCGATGAATAAAATTACCGCTTATCCTTCTATACCGGGCGATTTTAAATACCAGGACGTAAACGGCGATGGGATAATCAATAACCAGGATGTAATAGCCATTGGGCATCCTAATATCCCGGAGTACAATGCAAGCTTTAATATGCAGTTTGGGTATAAAGGATTTCAATTATCGGCACTGTTTAATGCGGTAACGAATGTAAGCTCAAATGTTGTGTTTCAAAGCGGTGGCCTTAATCAGTATTATGCACCGATGTTAAATAGGTGGACGCCTGGCAATACCAATGCAAGCTGGCCGGTAATTCGTCCGGGGCTGAATGCAAATCCTAATGAAAGTCTCAACGACTTTATACTGCAAGATGCTTCCTATATCAAATTACGAAATGTGCAGTTCAGTTACAGTTTGCCTAAAAAATGGATAACAAGACTCCGGTTAAATAGTCTTACCGTATTTGTTAGTGGTCAGAACTTAAAAACCTGGACCAATTTCTATGGAATAGACCCTGAAAATAGTTTGTCGGGAAATGCCTACGCTTCTTCCATCGCCACTATTCCCACTACCAAGGTTTTCAATTTTGGCCTCAATTTATCACTCTAATTAAAGGTTACAATCATGAAAAAATTCATATATCTTTTGTTTTTACTTTTTCTCTCTACTGGTTATTCCTGCAAAAAGGATTTTTTACAACGTGATGTGGGTATCCAGAGCGATCTTGAAGAAGTTTTTAAAGACCCGCTGCTGGCTTCCCGTTTTGGTGACTTTACCTATACCTTTTCTATCTCAGATTATGGTCGCTTGAGTGGGTACAAGGGAATGACCTCACAATTTACAGATGAATCCATTGCCAACAATGGTCAGATAGAAGTGGCGGCAATGAACAGTGGTCAGTTTTTAGATCCCGGGGCCTCAGATGTAACAGGCATTTACACCCAGATGTATCGTGGAATTAGAAATGCGAACCTGATGCTGGCCAACATGGATAAAACACCATGGACAGATCTTTACAATCCTAATTACATTAAAGGTGAACAACTTTATCTTCGTGCTTATTTTTATTTTGAGCTTTTAAGACGCTTTGGCGGAGTAGTGATATTAACCCAGCCACAGGATTTTACCGAGGCCTCTACAGATCTTCCCCGCAGTAGTTATGCAGAAACTTTTGCGCTGATTTTAAGTGACCTGGAACAGGCCATCACGCTGTTGCCATTAACCAATGCCGACTGGCCCAATCCGGCAGCACAATCTAACCGGGCTACGGGGGCTGCAGTGATGGCGCTTAAAGCAAGAGCTTTGCTATTCGATGCCAGCCCGTTAAATAACCCTGGCAATGATTTGGCAAAATGGAAAAAGGCTGCAGCCGCATCAAAGGCAATTATAGACCTGAATAAATTTTCACTGGAGCCCAATTATGCCAACGTACTCACTGTAGCAAACTCTAACGAATATATCCGGATCTGGCCGCGTGGAGGCCGTGGATTTATTGGTACTTACCTCAGCGATTTTTTGATTCCTACGAGTTATGGAGGAGCACAATCTAACCTTTCACCTGTTCAGAATCATGTTGATCTGTATGAAATGGCGAATGGTAAACCGATTACCGATGCCACCTCGGGATACAATCCACAAAATCCTTACCTCAACAGAGATCCGCGGTTTTATGTGAACATCCTTTACAACAATACCACCTGGCAGGGGCGGGCGGTGCAAACCTGGCAATCTGAACCCAATGCGCAGGGTATTATAACTTATGGAACTGATATCAGTACCGCCACGTCAATAACCAAAACCAGTTACTACCTGAAAAGGCTCTGGCCGGAAGCTTCACGTTCGGGCTCAACAGCATCAGCATTGCTCAATTATGTTTTCTACAGATATGCTGAAGTACTGATCAATTACGCCGAAGCTTTAAATGAAGAAACAGGGCCAACTGCTGAAGTTTATGATGCGGTGAATGCCATTCGCCTGCGGGCTAAAATGCCGGTTTTGCCAGTTGGTCTCAGTCAATCTGAAATGCGCGAACGCATCAGAAACGAGCGTGCCATAGAGTTCGCTTTCGAAGACATGCGTTGGTGGGATATACTTCGCTGGAAAAAAGGGCCTGAAATCGTTGCTCAGCCAATGAAGGCCATGAAAGTGATTAAAAATGCCAATGGATCTTTCAGCTATAATGTGGTAGAATTACCCGCATTTAAAAAGGTATTCAATAATAACATGTATTTATACCCGATTCCCAGAGCAGAAATGAATAAGACCAGTGGTGCCTTGAAACAGAATCCAGGCTGGTAGTTATTCAGTTATACATAATTTAAAAGATAAGAAATGACAAGATATATTAAATGTTCGGGCATTATGCTGGGCATCATCTGCTATCTGTTTACCTGTACAGCCTTAGCACAAACTACCGGTAAGCAGGAGACTGTTACAGGCGAAAATGCTAACCTGACAGACTCAACAGATAAATTAATAGAAATTCCATTTGGTACACGCAGCAGAGAAGAACTAAATTATGCCCAGAGTTCGCTTCGCTACAACCAGCTCAGTAAGGTGCCCATCAGCAACCTGTCTGGTTTACTTGCCGGGAGATTGAGTGGTTTTTTATTCAGGTGGACAGGTAATCAGCCTGGCGGGGGAAACGTATCCTATCAAATCCGCGGAAAATCATCTTATGCGCAAGGTGCTTCACCTGCTTTTCTGGTTGATGGAATTGAACGTGATTTCGAAGATATGGATATTAGCGAAATTGAAAGTGTAACGGTATTGAAAGATGCTGCTGGCTTAAACTGGTATGGCCTGAATGGAGGCAATGGCGCAATTCTGGTAACAACAAAAAGAGGTAAAGTAGGAGAGAACCTCATTTCTTTTGATGCCCAGGGTGGTTTTCAATCTGCCGGCAACCTTATTAAGCCCTTAAATTCCTTTGATTTTGCTACCCTGTATAATCGAGGGCTAACCAATGTGGGGCAGGCACCGGCTTATAATGATGCTGCCCTGGAAGGTTATAAAAACCATATTAATCCCTTTCTCTATCCGGACAACAACTACCTAGATCGCTTTCTAAACAAAAGGGCAGCTACACAAAGGTATGCGCTTACCTTCAGCGGAGGGAGTAATAGGGTGCGTTATTTCAGCTCCGTTAGTTACTTTAATCAGCAAGGTCTTTTTAAAGAAACTGAAACACCTAATTACAATTCTAATTATGGTTATAAACGTTATAATTTCCGTATCAATTTAGACTATGATGTTACTAAAACACTTACGCTTACGCTGTTGGCAGGGGTTAGGAGTGAGGTACGCAATGATGTTGGAGATGGCACCAGCACTGTTTTTAGTAACTTGTATAACTTGCCGCCAAATGCCTTTCCTATTTTAAATGCAGATGGATCTTACGGCGGAACCTCACTTTTTCAAAATAATCCCCTTGGTCAGTTACAGGCTACAGGATTCTCCAGAACCACAACTAATATTTTACTGGCCAGTATCATGGCCGACCAAAAACTGGATTTTATCACCAAAGGCCTATCCGCTAACTTATTCTTTTCTTACGATGGTTATGGTAATTATGGTGATGGCCTATCCGAAAATTATGCAGTTTTCAATCAGACAGTCACTCCTGTACAAACTTATCGTACGCCGGCGGTTATTGCTTACCGGACTGCAGCATTCCAAACCAATACCAAAAATAATGAACTCTGGTTTGGCTTAGATTACAACAGGAGCTTTGCTACAGATCATCAGCTAAAAGCCAATATACGTGCCCAGCAATATGTAAGTGCAGCGGTAGACCGGTTGGATTATCGTTCCCGTATGCTCGTGGGGAGAGCAGATTACAGTTTCAGACAGCGCTATATGCTGGGGTTTACGGGGAGTTACTCCGGGTCTGAGAACTATGCTCCGGGAAGACGTTTTGGCTTTTTTCCGGCAGTATCGGCCGGGTGGCTAATATCCAGAGAAGATTTTCTGAAGGATGCTTCAGTGCTTAGCTATCTTAAATTGCGGGGATCTTATGGTCGCTCGGGTAATATTGGTCCAACTTACGATGCAAATGGTAATGTGGTCAGGTTGCCATACCGTACGCTGTTTACCAGAGATGCAGGCCCATTCTTGGGCTCTACTTTTTCTACTTCAACCACCGCAAGACTGGTAAGTCCGGCGGGTAATCCCTTAACCACCTGGGAAAAAATTGACCGCCTGAATGTAGGTACAGATGCAGACTTTTTTAAGGGAGCACTTTCCTTCTCTTTTGATTATTTTGATGAAAAACGAACGGATATACTGGGGCCTGCAAACCTACCAGGTATAGTTGGAATTGCCATCGCGCAGGTAAATTCGGGCAAGGTAAGTAGTAAGGGGTTTGATGCCAGCGGAACTTTCAATAAAAAAATTGGTGAAGTGCTGATCAGTACCAACGCCAACTTTACCTATGCTAAAAATGTAATTTTGGAAAGAACTGAAAACGTATTGCCTAGTCAATCTACAATAGGCCGATATGTGAATGGCGGAAATTATTACATTGCGGAAGGTATTTTTCAGAGTCAGGCAGAGATTAATGCCAGTCCGAAACAAACCCTTTCAAGCCTTGTTGTGCCGGGTGATCTTAAATACAGGGATGTTAACAATGACAATGTAATAGACGCAAATGATGCAGTCTCAAGCGACTATACAGATATTCCGAAAATATTTTATGGATTTGGCTTTAATATTAAATATAAACAGTTTGATTTCGGAGCACAGTTTCAAGGTGTTGGTGGCAGAACCGTAGATGTCTCTGATATTGTATATGCAGGTCCAAACGGGTTAAACCAGCTGAGTTTAGATACCTGGACTCCAGCCACAGCGACTACGGCAAAATATCCGCGTATCGGAATCTCAGACAATGGAAACAACACAGCCAACTCTACCTTTTGGTTGTATTCAGGAGATTTTTTAAAACTCAGATCTGCTGAAATTGGATACAGTACACCACAAAGCCTGAACCAACGCTTACGATTTAAAGGCGCAAGGATTTTTGTAAGTGGCAATAACATCTTCTCAATTTCTAAACTCGGTGAACTGGGTATTGATCCCGAAACACCCAATGCAGGTCGTTTTTCGTCTTACCCTTACGTAAAAACCTTTGCAATAGGCTTAAATGTTAAATTTTAATTCAAAATGAAGATGAAAAAGAAAATATATGTAATGCAAATTGTTTTGGCTGTTGTGCTGATGAGCTTTGCTGCCTGCAAAGATGAATTCTTTGAACCTTCCTACAGTGAAGGTCCCGTTAATGAAGAAGCCATCTGGAATACCGACAGGCGTGTGCGTGAGTATTTAAACAACGGTTACAATTATATGCTGGCCAGGTACAACGTTGACGGCTCAGGTGCATTAATGGCCAGCGGAAGTGATGAAGCCGTAAATTCAAACTTAAACAGCAACGTAAACATCTTTAATAATGGCAACTGGAGCAGTTTAAGGACTTTTGATGAGCAGTATACCAATCTTTATAATGGCTTATGGGTGGTGAATACGTTTTTGGAGCGATCGCCCACGGCTGTAATCTTCCCGGCAAGCGATCTTCGCGGATTAAGAGGAGAAGCATTTTTTCTGAGGGGTTTATTTCATTATGAATTGTTTAAAAGATATGGCGGAATTGTCCTGGCCACCCGGTCCTTTTCACCTGTAGAAGACCTGAACATTCCCCGCAATGCTGTTGATGATGTGGTAAAACAAATTGTTAAAGATTGCGATTCGGCAATCAATCAGATTCCTGCAGCTTCTACCAGAGATTGGGACGCTGCTAATTACGGACGTGCAACAAAGGCTGCGGGAATGGCGCTGAAAGCTAAGACACTGCTGGTTTACGCAAGTCCTTTGTATAACCCGGGTAACGACCTGCAACGCTGGCAAAATGCCGCAAATGCCGCAAAGGATTTAATCGACTTAAATAAACACAGCTTATTGAGTATGGCCTTATTCCCGAACTTATGGGATTACACCACTGCTGCAACTTCTTACAACAATGAGGTTATCTTCGCCACACCGGCAAGTAATACCAATGCAATAGAAGCAAACAATGCGCCCATTAGCTTCACAGGCGGATTGGGCAGAACAAACCCTACTCAGAATTTGGTTGATGCTTTCGAGATGACCAATGGTAAGCCCATAACCGACCCTGCATCAGGCTATGATCCGCAAAATCCGTATGCGAACAGAGATTCGCGTTTAAACCAGTTTATTGTTTTTAACGGTGCAAATTTTAAAACAGGCAGTCTGACCCGGGCTGTGGAAACTTATGAAGGCGGGCGTGATAATGTGCCTTCCAATGTAAACAGTACAAAATCCGGTTATTACCTGCGAAAGTTTTTGAGTGGTAACGCTACTTACAACATCACGGGTACCACAAGTGTAAGACGGCCCTGGGTCTTGTTTCGTTATGCAGAAATTTTGCTCATCTATGCAGAAGCCCTGAATGAATTTAGCGGTCCGGATGCAGCGGTTTATGCTTCCATAAATGCTGTACGTAACCGTGCAGGAATGCCTGCACTGGCCGGGTTAACACAATCGCAAATGCGTGACCGGATTAAAAATGAACGCCGGGTGGAATTGTGTTTTGAAGAACAACGGTTTTTCGATGTCCGCCGCTGGAAGGATGGGGAAAGTAATTTTAACGGAGCGGTTAGGGGGATGAAAATCACGAAGGTGGGTACTGCACTCACCTATAGCCCTTTTGTAATTGAAAACAGAATCTTTACCAGCAAGAACTATTGGTATCCTTTTCAACAAACTGAACTCAATAAGGCAAATAAACTTATTCAAAATCCAGGGTATTGATGATGATGAACAGATTAAAATCCTTTGCTCATCAAGGCAGATTGCTCATCAGCTCTAGGATGAAAAAACAGTGATCTGCCTGATTGGGCTAAATTTTCTTTCGACCTGCTTATATGCGCAGAAAACAGATAAGTTTATGGGAGAAATCGTTAATTATGATGAAAGTAACGTCCCAGCTTATACCTTACCCGATATACTGCTTACCGCAAAGGGAGAAAAGGTAAAAAATACCTCTGCATGGGAAAAGAAGCGTAGACCAGAACTTTTAGCCCTTTTTGAAGAACATGTTTATGGAAAAACACCGGGTGGTTTAGATAGTTTAAAATTTGTGGTTACCAATGAGAAAGCCGATGCCATGGCAGGAAAGGCCCACTTAAAAGAAATAAAAATTACGGCATGGAATGGCGGCCATTCGGTATCCTTTCCTGTAGTACTCTTTATTCCCAACAAGCGAAAAACACCTGCTCCGGTATTTTTACTGATTAACAACCGAAGCAGCAGAAATACAGATCCGGAGAGAATAGAAAAGAGTACTTTTTGGCCGGCGGAGATGATAATCGATAGCGGTTATGCCATTGCTGCTTTTCATCATTCGGATGTAGCTCCTGACCGTAAGGATAGCTATCAGAATGGCGTATTAAAACAGCTGTTTCCTGCAGAACTGGCAAAAGATAATGGCATGAAGGCCATTGGCGTTTGGGCCTGGGCCGCCAGCAGGGTAATGGATTACTTCAAAACAGATAAAGAAATTGATTTTAACAAGGTTGCGCTGGTAGGGCATTCGCGAGGTGGTAAAACAGCCTTGTGGGCGGCCGCCCAGGATCAACGTTTTGCTATGGTATTCAGCAGTTGCTCAGGCAGTACAGGTGCATCGCTTGCAAGGCGTAAATACGGAGAAACCATAAGCCTGATCAATAAGCAGTTTGGTTATTGGTTTAACAATAATTACAAGAAATATAGCAATGATGTAAACAGCCTGCCTGTTGACCAGCACATGCTCATTGGTCTGATTGCCCCAAGGCCGGTTTATACAACCAATGCTACAGAAGATCGATGGGCAGACCCTTATGGCTCATTTCTATCATTGGTACATGCTAAGCCTGTTTACGACCTCTATGGTAAGAAAGTTAACCTTCCCAAAGAGATGCCTGGTGTCAATATCCCGATAATTAATTCGGCTATGGGTTACCATTTCAGGGAAGGAAAACACGACCTCAATATTTATGACTGGACAAATTTTATCCGTTTTGCCAATCTCCACTTTAAATCATGAGGTTTGGGCTTATGTTGTTGTTAGGCAGTTGATTATGTTGTTTTTCTAATTGCGTATGTGAAGAAAGAAAGTTGGTTAGTTTTAGTTGATGGAGGCATGCTGCAAAGCGCCTCCTTTTTTGTTTTCTTAATCACAAACCCTGTTATAGCTTTGAAACATAAAGTACGTGAGACTGTATTAAAAGTGAAATCTGGTAATTAAGGCCTGAATTTTATTTCGTTCTGCGTCATTCTCGCATAGGCGGGAACCACGGAGTGCTCAGTAAAGCTAATCTTAAAGCGCGCTGCAATAGCATTAGGATTTCTAGTTAATTGGGAACAAAGATGTATCAAAATACAATTTGCTCGGTGAGCCAGCATAAATCTTTTTGATACGGCCTATTTTTCTGTGTACTTGTGTTAAAACTTTGCGCGCTTTGCGGTTAAATCAACACTTAACGAGTTGAGGTTTGGGGGGCTAAGGTGCACCTGTATATTCTCACATTTCTGATTTGATTAAATCAAACATCGAAGATGCCTTTACAGTTATATAAAGTTATCTTTTTTGGAAAATGATCGTAATTTAAGCCCTTATAAGACATATTTTTCCATTGTGTACAAAATTGAACCATTTCCGGACAAAAACGAACCCTCCCGGGTCGCTCTTTGTGTATTTTTATCACAACCAAATTATATTCTTATGAGCTACTATCTTAAATTCCATTAAATGGATCGCAAGGTGAAATGGAAGGCTAATACATGTCGGTTAATTCATATATGATGGATTAAAACGTGCGTAACGCTTTTCATATCCGAAGTAGACAGTTTACTTTGGTCACCGGTTTTTAACCTTTCATGCTGATTCGGAACAAAGATTTGTCGACGATCTTTCCCCGAATTGGTAATGTCTCTTAATGTCAATCCCGTAGTTAGGTAACAACTGGTGCGCACTCAATTTAGCGTAGAAGCAAACTATTGCCTTAAGTTTCAAAATCGATGCAGCATTAATATAGCAAACTTTTAATCCAAAATTTAATATTTATTACCATGAAAAAAATCATTTTCGGGCATACCGGAAAGGCTGCTCTGCTTGCTTTTCTATGCTTGCATTCGCTTTCCTGTTCAAAAAAGGTGGAAGAAGATTTTTCGGAAACCTTTAGTAAGGGGCCTAAAAAAATGGCTGTTATTGCCAATAATTTGCTGGTCAAACCGGTATATAACAGTACGGCGGTATTAAGGAATCCACTAAACGGGTGGGTAATGTATGGCAAACGTGATGCTACCGATACTTATTGGGACAGTCAGTTTTTTGTCCCTGAATTGGGTACCAACGTAAAGGCGATAGATTATGCCTCTGCCTGTTATATCCGCACCAGTTGGAGATCGCTTAATCCCAGTCCTGGCGTTTATGCCTGGAGAGACCTTAACTCGCAGATTGGTAAATTAATCAATGGCGTTAAAACCAAGGGTTTGCCTATCGCCCTGCGGATTGTGGTAGATGGACGTGACCAGGGAGAAAATACTCCGGCCTTTGTGTTCACTGCCGGCGCTCAATATTGGTTATCCAACCCTGCAGTGCCTTCACAGAAAACACCCTTTCCACAGGATCCGGTTTTCAGGCAATATTACACCACGTTCATTGAAGAGCTCGCCAAAGACTTTAATGATCCCGTTCGCACCTCTTTTATTGATGCCTATGGATTAGGCAAATGGGGAGAAGCACATAATACCGTATATGCTGCTCCAGGGGTATTAACGGCCGCACAAACAGAAACCGTAAAGGAAGAAGTATTGGACTGGATCATGGCGCTCTACAACAGGACCTTCACCAAAGTGCCGCTGGTGATCAATTATCATAGACTAATAGGCCATCCTACCAGCTGGGGTGCAGCAAACCCTAACAGTGACCGCTTATTGGTGAAAGCGATAAATCAAGGATATAGCCTGAGGCACGATGCATTTGGAATGACCGATTATTACCAAAGCTGGGAGAAAAATTTTGCGGCAACCTGGAAACATAAACGCCCGATTATTATGGAAGGAGGATGGATTGTGAGTGGTACACACCGATATTGGATTGACTCAAGTGGCCAATATCGCGAAGGGCATCCTGAAGATGTAAGAAAAGGCGAATTTGACAGGTCGGCGGAAGCTGCTGTAAACATGATGGATTTTAGGGTTGGCGAAACAACTTCCTGGTTTCAAACCAGTTTTCCTCTGGTAAAACGCTTCAATGCGGAGGGAGGCTACCGACTTTATCCCGATGAGGTATCATTACCAAATGCGATGGCTAACGGTGCCACCGCTACATTGAGCCATCGCTGGAGAAATATGGGCTGGGGTTACTGCCCCAATAACATTCCCCAATGGAATTATAAATATAAAGTGGCCTTTGCTATTCTGGATACTGCCGGTGTGGTAAAAAACTTTTTATTGATGAAAATGGTGACCCTTCCAAGTGGCTGAAAGATAATCCTGTTACGTATAATTTTACAACACCGGCAATTAACTTGCCTGCTGGTAGTTATAAATGGGGGGTAGCCATCATTGATAAAACAAATGCTAACAAACCTGGAATTGCGCTCGCAGTTACCGGCGACTTTAAAAACGGCTGGCTGGAACTGGGTAGCCTGCAGATACAGGCTGAGCCTCCCATTGGTCAAACCGTTAAATTAAAAGGTCCCAATAACCTGTTTGTATCGGGCGAAAATGGTGAAGCGCCGATGAGATGTAATCGCGCGAGTGCTTCTGGTTGGGAAACCTTTACCATTGTTGATGCAGGTGGGGGAAAAATCGCACTGAAAAGCATGAACAAATATGTATCTTCTGAAAATGGCGCTGCAACCGGGATCACCTGCAACCGCACAACCATTAGTGATTGGGAAAAATTTGATTGGGTGGTAAACGCAAACGGGAAAATTTCCCTTAAAGGAGGTAATGGCAAATACATTTCTTCTGAAGATGGTCAGTCGGTAATGAAATGTAACAGGGCTGCTATTGCCGGCTGGGAGGCCTTTTCCCTGGAATAATGCTGAAGAAGGGTTAGAATAAGTGATTGTTCCCTCCCAAATTTTTCAGCTGATCACCATCATCTGATGTTTGCGTATAATGTGTTGATTAATTATAATGGGTTGCTCTTCATGGGCAACCCTCGTCTCATTAACGTAATCGCCTAGGGCTGCTTTTTTATGTCCGGAGAAAACTCGGACGTAAACCGGATATAGTTTTAAAAGCGATTGAATTAGGCTGAACAGTTCCGCCATTTCAAAACATTTCTAGCTTAGTAACGAACAAATAACACACAGGATTTATTTAAACACAAAAAAAGCTGTCTCATAAATGTAGAATTGTCATCCTGAGCTTGTCGAAGGACCTGTTTTAAGTGTCTTACAAGACGTTTCTACAGGCTCAACGTGACAAATTCAATTGAATTACAATTTATGAGACAGCTTCTTTTTGGCTTTCTGGAATTTCATCCCAGCGATACTTTATTTAGAAAAAAATATCACAGAGGTGATGATGATAATGCCTGGTGGATAGATCTAATTTTCCTTAAGGCCGTTTCTGATCATGTTCTTTTCCAGGTATTCGATTAGTGCCTGCGGATGATCGGTTTGCATACCCTGAATGCTTTTTTCATCGCCGCCGACCAGTCTTCATGCGTTTCACTACTGTTTTGGACATCAACAAAAATACTGATGCCCATAGACCTGATGATGGGCAAGAGTTCTTTTGATGGGATATTGTCTATGGCTTCCAAAGGCATTTTCTTAAGCGATTCCAACAGATCTTCTTTTGTTACAGCCATTCTGCTGAGCGTGGACATCAAAGGCATTTTTAGTGCATTTTTTCTCCAGGAAGCATATTGTTCACTGCTGTTAACGTAAACCAGGATTTCTTTTTCCATCCCGGCTTTTTTTATCTCGCTGTAAGCTTGCGCTACATCTGCAGCTTTAAAATCCAGGTAAATGTTGATTCTGTCTTTACAGGTCTTTAAGGCATCTTGGAAAGTGGCAATATGGTGTAAACTACCATCTTTGCCTTTAAGGATGAGTTTTTTCACTTCCTCCAGATCAAGGTCTTTTATCTTTCCTTTCCCATTGCTCACCTGGTCTACCTGATCATTATGCAAAAGCACAAGTTTTCCGTCTTTCGTGGTGCGCAGATCCAGTTCCACATAGTCGGCCCCTATTGAAATTGCCTCCTCAATAGAGGCAATCGTATTTTCAGGCTTGATTAAGTGGCTTCCCCTGTGGGCAATAACAATGAAAGCATTTTTGCTTTCAGGTAATGGCTGTAGCGCCTGCTGTGCAAATACCGTGGGGCAGAAACCGCTCAATACCATTGTTATCAATAGTATATTTACATTAAGTCTCATATTTTAAGGTTTTAGTGCTGGGTTCATATCTGTAAATGCTGCAGCATGATCCCGGTCTGCTTTTTTAACGAAAAAGCATCAAATAGTTCGCCCGAAGTTTTATAAGCCTCAAATTTAAGATTTGCCCCATCAACGTGGATCACCTGGAAAAGCTGCGTATTTTCTAACGATACATCCATCCATTTTGCACCATCTACCTGGTACATTTTAGGGCCTGCAACCGAAACCAGGTAAACGGGTCCGCTAATTTCCCTTCCAGATAGTCCCCTTGGCAGGTTTTGCCCACGGCTATAGGTATGGTCGTGCCCCTGTAGCACCAGATCGATATGATATTTATCAAACAAGGGTTTAAAACGTTCCCTGAATTCCTTATTGTCCCTGCTTTTTGCCGTCGAGAAAATAGGGTGGTGAAAGGTGATTACTGTCCAAAGTTTTTTATTTTCTTTTAACACTTTTTCAAGCCACTCATATTCAGCTTTGGCCGAAGCTTCGTCCAATATAATCATTTGTGAATCCAGAGAAATGATACGCATATCCTGGTAATCTACATAATAAACCGATTCTTCCAATCCCTTTGGTCCGTTGCCGGCAAATGTATACTGTACGCCCCAATGTGGATCAAGTACCAGTTTTCTTTTGTCATCCCGTACATATTCGTGGTTTCCGGGAGCGGGGAGGCTGGGAATCATACCATTGATAAAACCACCTCCATAATGCCATTCGCCCCATTCCTGATCGTTATTGGAACGGTTGATCAGGTCGCCGGCATGGATGATAAACCTTGCATCTGGTTGATGCGAAAATGCCTTACGGATTACTCTCGACCATTTTGAACGGATGTCGTTCTGTGCATCGCCCAGGTAAATAAAAGAAAACGGCTTACTTTTAACCGAAGCGGTGGTAAACTGAAACCACTCGCTCCAATGCTCTCCCGATCCAACACGGTAGGCATAAACCGTTTCCGGTTTAAGGTTGGTAAAAGTAACATGGTGGTATTTCGCTATTTCATAATTATTTCCGCTTCCCAACAGGGTAGAAGTTGCATCATAACTGGTGATGGATTGTTCGAGTGCCGGATTGGAGTCTTCGGCCTTGATCTGCGCTTTTGAAGCCTTAATCGTAGTATCGGTCCGCCAGTTAACGGTCTGGCTGGTGGCAGGGTCTGCGGCCCAGGTTAAAATCACGCGGTCCGGGAAATGCCCAGGTTTAAAATCCTGGGCATAAGTGTTAACCTCAACAGCTAAAACAGAGAGTGTAAATAGAAAAAGAGCTTTTATATATAATTTCATGGTTGTCATCGTTATGGAATTTAATTTATTTCAGGTACCACATTAAGGTGTACTGATTATCGGCACCGAAAACAGAAACGGCTTTTTGGTAATTAACGCGGTTTTTTGCGCTTTCCGAATCAGGGTACGTATAACGTTTTGGTATACCTCTTCCGGTAGCGAGCGGACCAGTAACAAAAGCAGGGTAGCCGGTACGGCGCTGATCAAACCACCCTTCTGAGCCTTTAAACAGCATGGCCAGCCATTTTTGGGTAATTAACTGCTCAAGCGTACCATCGTATTTTACCAGCGGTTGATCGTAATAACTTTGGGCAGCAGTTACGGCATAACTGCTCATCGATTCCCTTATGCCTTTATAGTACAGCGATTCTGCCGTTTCGCCGGGTACGGTAAGTTTTCCTTTTTGTATGGCTTCTGCTAAAATAAAACATTGCTCAGTATAAGTGATCAGGCTGGCTTTTAACAATGCGTTAGAAGCGCCTCCGTTTTTTCTGAAAAACGTAGAAGAGAAAACCGAAACATGATCTTCGCCACCGTTATAGGCAGATGGTGCATCGATGGCATTGGGTACTCCCACATACCGGCTCAGATCTACGGTAGAACCTGTGGTGCTTTTTACCGGTTCTACCCAAACGCCAAGTCTTGGGTCGGTCCTTTGGATCAGCCTGTCTACAAGTTCCTTGCTTACTTTGGTTTTCTGGTAATCGAAATCGATCATAGCCAAAGGCCCACCAGGCCAGCTATAAGCCGCAATATTGCCTAAATAGGCCATTTCGGCATTGTCTGCACTGCTTTCGAAGATAGGATATGCTGTTTTATCATTAACAATTTCCTGCATCTCGGTAAAGGCAGGTGTATAGTTTTTCGAGATGCGCAGCAACATCCTTAAGCGCAGCGAGTTGGCAAACTTTCGCCAGCCAAGCGCTTTTCCTTTAAACATCACATCGCCCTTAGCATTTATTTCCTGACTGTTACCCCTCAATATTTCGTTCGCTTCCTTTAATTCTTTCAAAAGATCCGGGTAAATGGCCTGTTGCTGATCGTATTCAGGGTAGATGAGGTTAGCCTCTTTCGATTTTAATGCCTGCGAATAGGGGATATCGCCATATAAATCGGTAAGGTAGCCAAAGTTAAAAGCCTTCATGATTTTACCGATGGCAACATACTGGTTCTCCGAACGTTTCTGTGCAGTTTCCATAAAGGTTTTATTCACCGCTAAGCGCGCATAAATATCATCCCAGTCAACCGGACCCCAATCTAACAGATCATAACCGGTATTTCGAACCAGGGTAAGGTAGCGCGCTGCCGAAGCCGGTCTTCTGTTAACCGCATTTTCCTGGTAGGCATAAGCGGTGGAAACCAATACATCCGATAGTAAAAACTCCGTATTTGTAGTTTCAGGTGCATTGGGATTGGTATTTATTTCTTCAAAATCTTTAGTACAGCTTGTTATCAATGCAAGCAGTAAGAAAAGAAGCGTTGTATATTTGAATTTCATTTTTGTACAGTTTAAAAGTTACAACTTAGTTTAAAACCGAATGAGCGTGTACCCGGTAAAGTCCAGTGGCCTACGCCCAGTTTAAAGCCTTCGGTAACACTCATGGTCGTTTCCGGGTCATAACCCAATCCATTGGCGGTCCAGGTATACAGGTTCCTTCCAATAAGTGATAACGATAGGTTACTGATGGGCAGTTTGCGGGTCAGTTTTTTATCAAACAGATAGGTTAACGAAGCTTCCCTGATTTTCAGGAATGAAGCAGAATAAGTTAATCTTTCGTAGTATTTATTATAAGTGTTGTTATAAAAGTCAGATGCTGCAATAATTACGGTATTTGGGCTAATGTTTCCGTTGGCATCTGCAATATAACCCGGAATAATCATGCCATCGTTCCGTTTTCTGCCCTGCGAATCCGTCCATGGTAAACCGCCGGTTTCTGCATCCCTACCTGTCAGGGTGTTGTCGGTCAAACCGGCATTGATCAGGCTTTTAACTACATAAGAATAAAAATTACCGCCCTTGCGCCAGTCTAAAAGTACATTTAAGGTGAAGTTTTTATAACTGAAAGTATTGTTAAAACCAATAGTAAAATCTGGATTGTAGTTTCCTACCTTGATGTATTCAGAATTGTTGCGGATATAATGACCTGTTTTATCCAGCAAGGCTGCTCCCGCATTTGGTCCGCTGGTTACTTTGGTATAACTCGGGGTATAGAAGTCGCCGATTTTTGTACCTTCCTTAATCAGGTAACGAATATTATCCCCGTCGGCACTGCCCATCGAATATTCTTTTAAACCTTCTGATAACTCAATAACTTTATTTTCATTTTTGGTGAAATTGACATTGGTTTCCCATTTAAAGCTGCCATCAAAAGGAACAGCATTTAATCCGATTTCCCAACCGCTGTTCTGGATATTTCCGGCATTAATTAAGCGGTTGGATGAACCTGATGCAATGGTGGTTGGGATGTTAATGATCTGGTTCCTTTTGTTTGTTTTATACCAGGTTACATCGATGCCCACACGGCTTTTGAAAAAGCGCAGGTCTCCGCCAAACTCGTATGAAGTAGCAATTTCAGGCTTCAGGAAGTTGTTTTTAAAGTTAAACTCAATGGTCGCTCTTTTTACATCGCCCCAGTCCTGGTTAAAAGGGATGGTATTGTACAATTGATAAGGGTCTGTATCACTACCCACCTGCGCCCAGTTGGCCCTTAGTTTAACGAACGAAAGCACGTCTGATTTGATCTGGAACACATCCGTTACAATTGTGCTTAAAGATGCGGAAGGATAAAAGTAAGAATTGCTGCCGGCTGGAAGTGTACTCGACCAATCATTTCTGCCCGTTACATCAAGAAAAACCATATCCCTGAACGATACCTGGCCAAGACCATAAATACTATTGATGCGTTTGCGGGAATTATATTGCGAATTTACAATAGTACCTGCCTGCGCATTGGCAATGTTGTAAACACCCGGAATACTCAGGCTCTCTGTTTTCTGCGCGGTTGACCTGTTGGTCTGATCCATTTGATTGCCTCCGGCAGAAAGACTCAAAGACCAATCCTGATTTAACAGTTTTTTATAGCTCAGTAAAAAATCAGTGTTTTGTTCCTTAAAGAAGGAATTATCTATACCATATCCACCGAATTTAAATCTTTTCGAACTAAAAGGGCGTTTGGTTTCGTGCGCTTCATTGTACATGTCAAGTCCGGTACGTACCATTAAGCTCAGGTTTTTGGTGATGTCGTAAACAGCCTGTACATTTCCGGTTAACCGGTTTCTGTCGTAGCCATTGGTATGCTCATAAGCTACAAAATAAGGGTTATCAGAATCATCTGCTGAAAACTGCTCGATGTTTTCCCTTCCTGGTTTCCAGTAGTTTTTCAGGTCGTTGATGTTCATATTAGGTGGAAGTGAATACAGCATCTGCGTAACACTTTCCCGGTAAGCCGACGGTCTGTTGTCGCTTTTATTGTTTACATAACCAATATTGGTACTGATCTTTAATTTAGGATGCAGCACATAGGTGGCAGAAAGGTTAAGCGTATTCCGTTTGAGGTCGGTATTGGGTACAATCCCTTTATTGGCCAGATTGGTGTAGGATAAGCGATAATTACCATCCGCATTTTTTCCGCTGATGGAAATGTTGTTGGTGTAGGTAGAGCCGGTTTCATAAAAATCCTGTGGATTATTAGGATGCGATACCCAATCGGTGGCAATTGGTTTTCCGCTGGCATCCAAAGGACTGTTCCATTGCAGGTGTTTGGTACCTGCATCGAGCCGCGGCCCCCAGGCAGATGAGGTGGAAGATGCCGGATCGTCGGTATATTCGCCTCCTCCAAAGGTGTGCTGAAAATGTGGGAACATCCATGCCTGATCGTACATGGCGTTTGAGTTAAAGTTTATCCCTAATCCCTTTTTGTTTACCAAGCCACTTTTTGTGGTAATCAAAACCACACCACTTCCGGCCCTGCTGCCATATAATGCTGCTGCACTTGCACCTTTTAATATGGTGATACTTTCTACATCATCCGGACTGATATCCGCAATCGGGCTACCGTAATCAACCGATGAGCGGCCAACTTCTGATGTTGCACGTAGCGAATGTGCCACCGGAACACCATCTACCACAAATAAAGGCTGGTTGTCCGTAGCGATTGACGATTGCCCCCGGATGGTGATAAATGAACTTGATCCGGGATCAGCACCCGTGCTTACTACATTTACACCAGCCACCTTTCCGGCCAGTGAGTTGATCACATTGACTTCTTTTACCGTGTTTACATCACTGCCTTTTACCGTGGCAATGGAATAACCAAGAGCTTTTTCGGCACGTTTAATACCTAAGGCGGTAACCACCACATCAGAGAGCGCCGTTTCATCAGGAGAGAGGTTGATGTTTAGTTCAGTTTCGCCCTTCAGGGCAATCTCCCTGCTTTGATAACCGATCATTTTAAAGACCAGCAGGGCCTGATTGTTTAATACATTCAGGTTAAATTCTCCATTTAAGTTGGTGCTGGTAGAATTGTTGCTGCCTTTTTCAATTACGTTTACCCCCGGCAGTGGCACACCTTTTTCATCAGTTACCTTACCTTTAATTCGTATTGATTTTTTGATAATGATCTGGTTTTTCTCGATCAGGTAAGTGAGTTGAAAAGTAGGTAATATCCGGTCGAGCAAAGCGCTTACAGCCTCATTTTCTGCCTTAAAACCACTTAGGTTTTGTTTCTCTACGGCATCTTCGTTGGTGTATACAAAATACAGGCCGGTTTTCTTTTCAATGGTTTTGAAAAGTTCCGTTAATGCTCCCTTTTTAATATTGATACTTACTTTAACGTTTAATTGTTGTGCATTTACCGGCGATGCCTGCCCTACAAAGAGCATGGTGGAGAGCATGATGTAAATAAGGGTAAAAAAACGCATTACGCTAAAAATTAATTGACTAGTCACTGCGGACTTTTTCATAACTTTGTTTGTTTTAATCTTGATGGGTTAAAATAAAATTTAAAATTTCTTAGCTGCGGCATGCGCCAACATGCTGCAGCTATCTTTTACTCGTTGTTTAGTTACATTTACCTCCTTTTATATAAATAATCTGTTTGTTTATGGTATAATGGATGTCAAATGTAAGCTCCAGTGTGCGCAACACCTCTCTTATGCTTACATTATCAAATTTTGCTGTCAGTTCACAGTTATCAAACGAGCTGTCTGAAACTACCTTAAGGGCATATTTGCGTGATATGGTCTGGAATACATCTTCCATCGGCGTTTTGTTGAAATACATTTTTCCGATCCGCCAGTCAGTTGATGTTTTGGCATCTTCCACATCTTCGCGTACCAGGAGTGCCAATTTCGTATTGTAAATTACTTTTTGATTTGGAAGAAGGTGGACAGCTGCTGATTGTGTGCCTGCTGAATCTCTCGAAACTGCTACCTTTCCGGTGAGTACGGTTACTTCTGGCCTGTAATTTTTCCATGCCCGGATGTTAAAACTGGTTCCAAGTACCCTGGTTTGGATATTCTGGCTTTTTACTACAAAAGGATGAGCAGGATCTCTTTTTACTTTAAAAAAAGCCTCGCCATTGAGTTTAACTGTTCTGATGCCGGCACGTTTCAGGTTTTGCGGAAAGCTGATGCTACTTCCTGAGTTTAACCAGATCTCGGAACTATCCGGAAGCAGCACATTAATGATTTTACCGGGCGCTGCAGTTTTGGTTGTCCACACAACCTGATTTTGGTTAACAGTCAATGGCCTTTTATCTTTAGCAATAAAAAAGATCAGTGCTCCAATAATTGCTGCAGCAGTTGCCGCTGACCACCATTTTAATTTTTTCAATTTTCTGACCGGAGCCGGATGGATTTGTTCTTTGATACTGGCAAAACTTTCCTTCCACAATCCGTCATCCGGTAGTTGCGCCGTGTCCTGCCATAACAATAACACCTCTTCTAATTCTAACTGCTCCTCACGATCACCATCTTTACCTACCCAATCCCTGAGCCTTTTTTCCAGCAATGCAATTTCAGCTTTGCTGCTGGGCAAATCTTCCTTTACAGCCAAATATTCGAGTACTAATTTCCAGGTTTCCTGATCCATTCCCATGCTTTTGTATCTACAGAGACAAGAAATGCAGGAGCAACTACGGGTCGAAACCTGTTAAGTTTGCGTTAATAAATTATTAACGCCGTGTTTTACCTGAATTCAGCGCTGTTTTGCAATACTTTTTGCTGAAGAAACTGAAAGCCTTTTACCAGGTGGTCTTCTACGGTCCTCACCGATATATCGAGTAAAGCTGCAATTTCTTTATAACTAAAGCCATCAATCCGATACATATAGAAAATAAGCCGTCGCCTTTCCGGCATCTGATCAATCAGTGCATAAAGTACACGGTTCCGGTCTTTATTTTGGAAAGCCTGTGAAGGCGTTTCTTTCCGATCGATAATTTCCGGGGCTTCTTCTTCGTTATCAATACGCAGAAGGTTTGCTTTTGGCGCTTTATAATAATTTGTAGCAGCATTTTTTATGGCACGGAATAGATAGGCTTTTTCGTTAGAAAGGATAGTTTCATTTTTCCAGATGGATATGAATACATCATTTAAAATAAGCTGCGCATCTTCTATATCCTTTACCAGGTAAATGGCGTACTTTTTCAGCGTGGGGTACATGCGGCGGTAAAGATCTTCGAAAGATTTTTCGTCAAACTTCTTCTTATTATTATTAAAACCGGCAGTATTGTTTTCGCCCATAAAATTATCGCGTCAAAATTAAAATTCAGAAACGATACACATATTAACTCAATATTAAATACTCATGGTAATTTCGCGTTCAGTTATAAATGATTTGAGAAGGGAATATTAAGCATTGGATACTATTTAACCTGTTTTTATTTGGGATATTTAGTTAGTGTTAAATTACAGGTAGGTTAATTCATTGTTAAGTATCTTTTTTATCTTGTTATAATGATAATTTAACATTAAATTTATCATTAGGTAATTTTGTATCAATGAAATTTCCTCTTTTTCTTTACTACGAGCTGCTGATCAGATTGACCATTTTTAGACCTGAGATTGGAGAATTCCGATCTGCACTGCCTTTTGATGATTATGTACTGCTCAAAACCGATAAGGGAATGATGGAGATCCCAACAGATATAATAAACATACAGTTCAAAGATCCAGGATTGATCCCGGAGCGTGAGATAGGCAAACTTGCTGCCGCCTTTCGTCCCTATAGCGAAATTGACTCGATGACCGGTGGGCCGGTTTCAAATGCCTCCTAAAGCGAGCTTAAAATATCACTTCGGCACTTACCAGAAATGCTGTCATAAGCAATTCATTGAGTGAACTTTATTTCATGTTGTATTAACATCACACCGGTATTTTGAAGATCAAAGTCAAACACAGTTTTACATTGATCCCAAAACATTCAGGCCAGGTTATCTGTGATTTATCTCATAGATTTATACCGGAGGTAAAAAGATGTGTTGCAGGCTAAATCGTTAATATGGAGATAGAAAAGTATCAATCCGGCCGAGATTTTATCGGCTTTGTGAACAATCTTTGTGCCTTGGAAGAAGATGCAGCCGCAATGCTTTCCAGGCAATTAGAAATCCTTCGTTTTAAAAAAGGACAGGCTATATTGGTGCAGGGAAACACCTGCAGGTACCTATATTATATTAACAGCGGACTGGTTAAAACAGGCTTTGAAAGTAAAGACCGCACTTTTGTTATGCGTTTTTTTGCCGAAGGCGAGATGTTTACCGTTTTGGATAGTTACCTCTCGCAGAAACCCTCTTCTTATGAAGTTGTGGCTTTGGAAGATACAGTGATTACGCAGATATCACGAACAGAAATGGATAAACTCCGTACCCGTTTTCACCACATGGAAACTTTTTTTGGGAAACTGGCTGCCATGGCTTCGGTTAATATGATGGCCAGGATCGGTGAAATATTGGAAGAACAGGCATCAGCGCGGTACGAAAATTTTGTAAAGGAAAATCCAGGCCTCCTACAGAGGGTGAGCCTTCGCGATCTGGCCAGTTACCTGGGCATTACCCAGGTTTCTTTAAGCAGGATCAGGGCTGGAATGTAATTTTTTATCATTTGATAAATTTTCACCGTCACAGATGTACTAGGTTTGAATATAAATTTAAAGGTGATGAAAACACAATTCTCTGTACCGCAAAAGTTAAGCCTGGTAATCGCGATTATTTTTACCCTGGTTGCACCAATAGTGGGATATCTTTCCATCGGATTGCCGCCTGTTATTATTGTGGGTGGATCTGCACTGATTGGTTTAGTATGCTGGTGTGCCACTTATCTTAAAAATCCCGTCGAACCAAAAATCATTTTACCACTTTTTCTGCTCACGGTTGCTGGTCTTCAGATCCACATCATAGAAGAGTACCTCACGGGTTTTGCTCCCGCAATGAGCAGGCTTTTTGGCATTCCATGGAGTGAAAAAAGTTTCTTGATGGTTTTTGCGCTGATTGGACCAACAATTTACACCCTTACTGCCCTTGGTTTGTATTACAGAATTCCGATTGCAGGTTTTGTTGCCTGGTTTATTTTTATAGGCCCGGGAGTAGCAGAGTTTACCCATTTTATTTTTCCGCTGATCAGGCCACAACTAAACGCAACAACATTGGATGCACTTACAGCGCCTATTCATGGAAAACTAATTGTCAATATGCGCAATTATTACCTCGGCACAACCGGAAAATATTATTTTCCAGGTATGTGGACAGCAATATTACCCATGATACCAGGTGTTTATGCCATTTACCGTTTGTTTAAGTTGAACAGATCCGCAAAGCTTCAGGAGTAGCCCCATATTACTAAACTGTTAAACTTTTGGTTTGCACTTTGAAATGTAAGCTGACTTACTACTTTTGCGGCGATCAAAAAGAAATGATCGTGTAGAGCGCTGGCCGGTAGCATGCCGAAGGTTCGATTCCTTCCTCTACAACTTTTCGGGCAAATGCTTCCGTCGTCAAAAGTTATTTAATGCAATCCCGGGCAGGCATCTGTAGGATATAGTTACATCAACAGGTCGTGAAGATGTTGTATGAGTGGTTTACTTCAGCCCTTATTTGAATTGGTCATGTTGGTCGTTATCGCTTCCCTCTAAGTGTTTGCGATAGTCCTGGATTACTATCAAAAGTTCATTTGCGTTCATATCCAGTTCTGATGCGGTCAGAGAGATCTGCAGGTTCCCGGCAGGATCCTGTATGCCACTGACTACCATGGCAGATAGTTTTTTTGAATGATGGGCATATAATGCGCTGCCTTGCCTATACTTAGTACCACCAGGGTATCCCATCCGGCTTTCGTAATGGAGATGTCGAGGATGTCTTTCCATGATATCAGACCTGCGGCTTTACTCACTGCGGTAACTTCTGAGTATATTCCTTCATTACTAAGTATGAGTAGGGGAGCTAAACGATTTAGGGAGATCAGCATCCTGATGATGACAATCAAAAGGATGATTCCTAAAGCGGCCGACACCCCCGCAAGTTTAGTGGCGATATTACCGGTGAATAATCCGATACTGTATAAAAATACCGCCACAAGTGCAATCAGGATGCCTGCGCAGATAAAGATAAGCTGCGCTGATTTTTTTGTTTCTGTAAAATTCCATTTACTGTATTTGAATTTTAACTACTTAATGCTGTAAATAGTTCACTTCAAAGCTGCCATACATCGCCATTTCAGCACTGTGGGATATGACAAGTTTTAGCTTTAATTTTTCAATTACTTCCTTCGCGAAACTGATGCTTCTGTTCAGGTCCTTAATCCCGCGTACTTCAATTCCCCGAGAAAGCATTTTGAATTTTGATGGCTCGAATTTTTCAATGAATTTTTGAATATCGGTTACTTTTTTGTTATCTGACATATTTTGATTTTTAGTGCTTATAACTTCGGGAAATGCTTTTTGTTTGCGCTCTTTTTGCACAGTGCTTTTTAAAATCGTCTTATCTATCGATGTTTTTTGTCTTAACGCCACTTTTTCTCTTTTTATGTATCAATGTTGCAGCGATTTACGGAGATTGCTGAGTACCTGTTAGCATCTTAAATCGGGAGCTTGTATTTTACAAATAATTTTAACAGGTCTTTCGGATACATAACAGTACAGCGCATCATTTGGACTGAGCCTATTGGCCGCTATCGATGGAATGCCCATTATACGTTTATACTAAAATACTAACTTTGGAAAATGAAGCCTAACCGCGTTATATTTTTTATATTCAATAATGTTCATCTTTTAGATCTGGCTGGTGCTGTCACCGTTTTTTATGAATCCGGATGCTGCGGAAAAAATTACGATTTACATTACGTTTCGCCGTATGAGCATCCTGGAGCCTCCTCTGGTCTGGGCTTTACTAATGTTGAGCCGCTCAGTTCAGTAACAGTAAACAGGAATGATATTGTAATCGTTGCAGGAATGGAAATTCAAAAATGGAACAGGGCAGATGACCAGCTGTGGATGCCCTGGCTGCGGTCTGCCGCTGCAACTGGTGCAACAATTTGTTCAATTTGTACGGCCGCCTTCGCGCTTGCTGCTACCGGACTTTTAAATGGGAAGAATTGCACCACACATTGGGCGTGGACGAAAGCTTTGCAACAACAATATCCACAGATTAAGGTAATAGAGAATAAACTATTTGTACAAAGTGACAGGATCTTTACCAGCGCCGGAATTGCCACAGGTATTGATCTCGCACTTTACCTCGTCGAAGAGCAACACGGAGCAGCTTTTACACACACTGTAGCAAAAGATATGGTGGTTTACCTGCGCAGAGATGGAATGGACTCACAAGACAGTGTTTATTTGCAAAACAGGCAGCATATTGATCATCATATCCATCAGGTACAGGATTTTATTATCAAAAATCTACATCAAAAAATAACAATTGGCGAACTGGCTGAACTGGTTTTTATCAGCCCACGCAACCTTACACGTTTGTTCAAAATTGCCACGGGAATAACCATCGGACAATATATCCAATCAGTGAGACAGGAAAAGGCCAAACATCTGCTCAAAACCGGGCATAAGATAGCCTGGGTAGCATGTCAATGTGGTTATAATAGTACGTCTCAGATGCGGAAGTTGGTTAGGGCTCGAAGTGTTAATAATTAGTCATAAATAGAATGGCCGGATCGTGACCATGTCTGTCCGGATTTATCGGCTGTATCCTATTAATTTTGGATTCAAATGATACATTTATGAAACAGCTGTTACACCTGCTCTTTTTTATACCCTGCCTGGCATTTTCGCAGGTCTATGCGAATACCTATGTGTGTCCTCCTTGTAACTGTCCTTGTGACACGCATACTTACCAACAACCCGGGATATGTGCGCATTGTGGGATGAAATTAATAACGAAAAACGAACAGGTTTTAAATGATCAAAAAAAAGTAACGGTCTGCTTTTACTTATATGATGGGGTAGAGGTTCTGGACTTTGCCGGACCGATGGAAGTGTTTTCCTATGCGGGGTTCAAAATTATCACCGTCGCAAAAACGAAAGCTCCTGTATTGTCACAGGGGATTTTGAAAATCACTCCGGATTACAGTATTAAAGACGCTCCGCAGGCTGATGTTTTTGCAGTATTTGGCGGTTCTGACGAGATAGCAACAGATGATCCTGAAGTTATTTCCTGGATCAAATCCAGGGATAGCACAACCAAAAGCTATTTTTCTGTCTGCACCGGGGCGTTTATTCTTGGCAAAGCTGGACTGCTTGATCAGCTTACCGTTACCACTTTTCATAAAAGCATAATAAATCTTCAAAAGGCCGTACCAAAGGCTAAAGTGCTTTCCAATGTCCGTTATGTTGACAATGGCAGGGTGATCACCACAGCAGGGATATCGGCCGGTATCGATGGAGCCTTACACCTGGTTTCAAAACTTAGCGGTAAAGAAGCGGCGCAAGCAGTTGCAAAACAGATAGAATATGATAAATATGTGCCTGAACAGGGTATGGATTTATCCCACTAAAAGTCTGCAGTTAAGCTAAACGGATATATTTTGGAAGTTGATCATGGACAACTATTGTGTTCCACGACACTTAAACAGTGATCGTGTTCTATGAACTTCAGTAATTAACCAGGTAATGGATGAGAACGTTAATCTGTTAAATTGCGGCCAGGTTTATCTTTTTCCTGCTCTTGGCGCTAAGGTCAGAAACATCCGCTTGCCTTCAAGTTTTGGGAATAACTCTACTTTGCCTACCTCTTCGAGGCCTTGCGCAAATTTCAGCAGCAGTATTTCTCCCTGGTCTTTGTAAACAATCGATCTTCCTTTGAAATGCACAAAGGCACGCACTTTTTCTCCGCTTTCCAAAAAGGAAACGGCGTGTTTGAGCTTGAACTGAAAGTCATGCTCATCGGTATTAGGCCCGAAACGTATGTCCTTGATGATGGTCTGTTTCGCCTTGCTTTTAATTTCCTTCTGCTTTTTTTCTGTTCGTAAAGGAATTTGCTGTAGTCGATGATACGGCAAACTGGCGGCGTGGCGTTCGGGGAAATTTCAACCAGATCTAAATCCAGTTCTTCAGCCAATTTGAGTGCTTCAGCCAGCGGATAGATATTGGTCTCAATATTATCTCCGGTTAAGCGTACCTCCGGTGAGGTGATAAAATTATTAATCTTGTGTTCTGCTTCTTTTTTTTTGAAGGGCAAGCGTGGCCCCCTGTAAAATCCTGCTTTTTTTAATGCCAAATTTGAAAAGTTTTAATGAAAAAATGATGTTAACCGGAGCGGTTAATTTCAGGATGAATGATAATATAGCTTTTTATGCCCATATATCCAAACCCCTAGTTAAATGATGACTATATGCGTAATTTTATGACGTTAATATGCCTTTAGGTACATCCAGACCTGGGGAGTCGTTGAGCTAAGATTGTCAACCCTTTAGCCTGTGGTTACCTGATTTACTGCCTTGTTTTCAGTCCTCAGTGCTTCAGAGGTGATCAATATAAATCCGGATATTAGGAGCAAAATAGCCAAAACCCGGAGGATTTTTTCCGTATTTTTGGTGTTAACCATCCTGTCAGGGCAGGTAAATCTGCTGATCCCTGTCACTTTTCTCCGTTCGTTTCTGCGCCATAGCGCAAAGAGGAAAATGAAGGTGCCGAAAACCAGCAGTAAGATGCCGCTAACCAGTGGTATTGTAGTGAAATTGAATGTCTCTTGCGTTTCCATCATATAAAATAGACCAACAGGTAGCAAAAAAGTTTAAAATAATATTTTTTTGCTGGCTATACACGTTGTATTAAAGGAAATCCTGACTCAATTTCTACAAATTCTAATTTCCGGCTTACCAATTTTTTTGGTTGAGTCTTCTAAAAAAATAAGTATGAAGATTAACTTAACTATCTAACTGTTTGAAGCGCCTTATCAAGTATATCATCGTGTCCATTAACGAAATTACCAGGATCTGTGGTAACCTTAAGGTCTGGTGGAAAACCAATGCCTTCATACATCTTTCCATCTATGTATTTAAATGCTGCAGAGGATGTATAAACAGATAAAATACCGTATATTTCGAATGGTCCGGCATTGTAAACGCCATAATTTGTGATCGGTCCGGTAGCTCCCCAGGTTTGTTCCCCAATTATGCTGACATTGGGTAGACAGCGAAGCGCCATTGCCGCAGCTTCTGCTAATGAGACCGTGAAATGATCGGTAAGGACAATAATTGGCATAGCAAGTGATCCGCCATCCTGGTCAGGATTAATGGCAGCACTAATCCACGGAGTATAGTTTTTTATTCCTCCGCCATTTTTATATCGTGTATAGCCGAAATTCAATCGTTTGTCAATGAAATGACCAACAAAGAAATTTAAATCCTCAATGTTTCCTCCCGGATTATTCCTAATATCAACAATAACAGCCGTTAAAAGTGATTTTTTTAACTTCAAACGATTAAAAAAATAGGATAGTGTTTCAGCAGCGGTGTTCTTTTCCTTGGATGTAAAAGCTTCTTTCAGCGAAAATAAATTACAATTAAAGTACAGGATTTGATTATTAATTAAGCCGCTGGTTACCTGCAATCTTTTGTTATCGCTGGTTATGAAATAACCTGATTTAAAGCCTTTATCCAAGTAAACCGTATCTATTGCAATGTAATTGTATGGTGTATGAAACTGCTTTGCCGCTATTTTTCTGGTAGCAGCAGGATAAATATAGCGGCCCGATAGCCCCATTAAATTGAAGTTTATGGTATAATGACCATCTGTTAAGCCTTGAGTGATTGACTCAAAGTAGCTAAAGGCTGTATTTAAATCATTATTATTGTTTGTTTTTAGGTTGGAAAATAAGGGCTGATATTTTTTGTACACATTATCCCAATTGGTCGTATCAATATCCCAGTAAACATAATTTGTACTCATTTGTGTCCAATAGCTTTTAAAAATCGCATCAAAACTTTGAAGATTATTTTTCGGGGTTGAGACATCCATCTCTTTCTTGCAGTTTGACTCGGCAAATAACAGAGATAAAATTAAAACCAACCTGATTATACGATTCCTTATCATTTTCTTTTGACTAAATTATAGGTAATCCCTAAAGAGACCGATGTGGTTTGGTTATAACTGGTCATATTATAAGCTGGATTATTTTTTTGCCGGTTAGAAATTGCGTAAAAATATCTGCCTGCAATAAACCCATCCAACTGTTGAAAGAAGTTGAATTGTAGCCCTAAACCGCCTACATAACCAAAATCGAATCGTTGATCTTTTTGCTTATCAAACCTATAGCTCTGACTGTAGGGAACTAAGTTAAATTCCTGACCATGCTGATTTTTAGCGCTGTTTACTGAGAATATATCCGGCACGGTACCGTCAATTTTGCTGTTTACCCAATAATCACCAAAGATACCAGCGTCAAAAAAATACTTCAATCTTTTTCCGATAACCGCATGCAAGGTTAATGGAATCTGTAAATACTTATTGCTATGATGTGTATAAATGCCCGCAAGTGAGTCTGTTCGACTAACGCTGTAATTCTTTTCAATAAGGCCTGGCATTGTTTCAATAGCTATTATATGACCTAATCTAAATTGAATTCTTGACGCAAAATAGTAACCATTTTGGGCATCAACACGTGTTGAAACTTTACTGAGGTCATTCGTTTTTAGAAAGTTACGGCTGACTCCTGCTTCAAAGCCCAACAATTGCTGGGCTTTTGAAGTAAGAGAAAATGATATTAATAATACAACAGTAATACCTTTGGATAGCCTCATTAGCCAGATTCTAGAATAACTTAATTGTGCATGTCATGGATTTAATCGATTATTCCATTTTGAAATAAAACTGGTCTATCCTAGTTTTAGGTATGACAAAAATAAAAAAACAGCCTTTTGAACTCATGAAACTCAAAAATCAAGATCTATAATTTTTAGTTAATTGTTGACCAAGTTGGCAACAAAACTCTTCACGATCAGCGAAGATGGAGCGCCATTATTTGGCACTACATTAAAGGAAACCCTTACGGCGACCTGCGTATTATTAACGGGTAAACTATGCTCCGCCAAATATTGTAAAGTAACTGACGATCCAGTATAAACGGAAAGTGAGCCAATGTTTTCATGTGTAGCATTAGCATTAAAGTTATAACCTGTATTTGGGTTTATCATCACCACCTGATAGGTTAAATTCTGAATGCTGGCGCCTGTTGCACTTGAATTAATAACAGATGTGTTTTGTTGAACTAATCTATTAAAAATTGACGAGTTAACAGTATACTGTATGGAGTATTGGTTGTAAGGGATATTTTGACCACCTTCGTTTACCAAAACCGATTGTCTGGTTGTGTGGACGTTTACAGTTGGTCTTGCACTCAAGTTAAATACGCCAAGCGGATGACCAATTAATGGAACCGGAGCACCTATTGTATTTGCAACAGTTTGACCTGGAAACACCAGGCTATTAGGAACTAATGGCTGGCTTCCTGATAATGTTCCGTTTAGTGATATGGTAGAATTCATTTTCAAATCTACTTCCTGCGAGTTGTTACTATTTCCACCGAAGATACCGCTTAGAAAGCCCGTTACGTTACCGGCTAAACCGCCGGCTGCCGCGCCACCTAAACCTGACAAAAATGTTCCCGATGCTGCTCCAGCTGTTGCAACGGTTCCGTAAATTTCTGCCGCTCCGACAATACCGTTGATCAATGTGCCTGCCAAATCAAAGCCGCTTGAGGGTTGAGTAATATTACCGTTTAAGGTACCTACATTGGTTCCGTTCAATGCTATTTGAGAAATGTTTACTGTCTTTGAATTCCACGTAAATCCTAAATGCGGATAAGTAGTATCTGCAAATGCAGGATCATAGCCTATTTCATACTGCATAGAATACCAGCCTCCGCCTACAGCTACACCCTGATTATTTGTTTTTACAAACGATGGTGTGCTTATATTAGGATCAACAATGTCAACCCCATCAAAATTCAACATTTTAGACGATGTGCTATTATCTGAGTAAGTGCTTAAACCATGTTCGATGCTAGAACTGTTTCCAAACAGTCCTGTAGGTATATAAAGATAATACCTTATTATGCCGCGATAGCGGTTATAAAGGGCAAAATATAATCCGCCAGCCGGTTGACTTGCAGCTGTTGCAATGACATTAGGATTAAACGTGTTATAAACCAGCTCCCATCCATCATTACTTTTATAGTCACTGACCAATGACGGGTCGATGTAATTACCAGATTGGCTCTGCCATGGAAGAGAAACTATCGGAGATGATCCCGCGACCGGCATTGTTGAAGCGGTTTCCCAGTTAAAATAATAATTGGGTACATCTTTTGTCGTAGATTTTACAGTAATGCTTTTGGACAGGTTATCTTTATGGCAACCTGAAAAAACAAATAAAGAAATTAGAAATGCAATTGCTTTGTAAGAAGTGGCTTTTTTCATTGGATGTGATTTGATTTAAATGCTGACTGAATATTCATCCAATGGTAGTTATCAAATGTTAATTGATGGTGATCAAATAGTTAAGTCTGTTTTTGATTTTAACCAAGGATCAAATGAATTTAGAATTTATTGTTAAATCACCTGAATAATAAAATTAGTAACTGGGTATGCCTGGTGGTTTTCTACGCCTTCACTACCTGTCAGCTGTTCCGTCTGAAACGATGCAAGTAGCTCTTTCCGATGATTATTCTTTTGCGTCAAAATAAACATCACAATAAAATGTAAACTATTCTGAGAAAATCCATTAAACTACCTGTTTCGTGATTAATATCAGGCGATGATTTAATACATTTATGGAATTTTTTCATCGTTGTTCGAAACAATAGATAACTTAAAATTGACTGAAGCAATTAAGTAGATTATATGAATATATTAGAGTTTTTAAAGCAGCCATGGCCTTGGTATGTAGCCGGTCCGCTAATTGGATTAACCGTACCAGCACTGTTGATCCTCGGCAACAAGTCGTTTGGCATCAGCTCTTCTTTGAGACACATCTGTGCAGCCTGCCTGCCTGCAAACATCCCTTTTTTTAAATACGATTGGAAGAAAGAAGCATGGAATTTGTTCTTTGTATTTGGGATTTTAATGGGTGGTGCCATCGCAACAGGACTTCTCTCCAATCCAAAGCCTGTTGAAGTTAACCCAAAGTTAGCCGCGGAGTTAGCCGGTTATGGCATTACCAATTACGATAACCTAATACCACAGGACATTATGAATTGGCCGGCGTTACTCACGTTAAAAGGCTTTTTGCTAATGGTAGTTGGTGGGTTTTTAGTCGGTTTTGGCACCCGGTATGCTGGTGGCTGTACCAGCGGGCATGCCATTATGGGTTTGTCTAATTTACAATGGCCATCATTAGTAGCCACCATTTGTTTTATGATTGGCGGATTCATTATGGCCAATTTAATTTTGCCCCACATTTTATTCCTCTAAACAATCATCATGAAACAACATACAAACACAGATTTTGAAACCCGCTCTTTAGATGCGGTGTGCGTAAACGAAAGTCAATTAACACACAAATGGTACCATAACATTAAATACCTGGTTGTAGGCGTACTGTTCGGCATTGTCTTCGTGAAATCAGAAGTGGTAAGCTGGTTCCGTATCCAGGAAATGTTTCGTCTGCAGTCATTCCAAATGTATGGCATTATAGGCAGTGCGATAGTGGTAGGGATGACTTCTATTTGGTTAATCAAAAAATTCGATATTAAAACCATTTACGGAGAAAGTATCGTATTTCATCCGAAGACTTTCAATAAAGGTCAGATATTTGGCGGCTTGCTATTCGGCTTTGGTTGGGCCATTACAGGAGCCTGTCCGGGGCCGCTTTTTGCGCAAATTGGAACGGGTGCAACGGTAATCTCTGTTACGCTTGTAAGTGCTATTGCTGGTACCTGGGTATATGGACTACTTAGAGGCAGGCTGCCACATTAATTTATTAATATACTGATATGTAGTCTTTTACGTGTGTGTATAATCGGCTAATCTTTCAATTCTTTATACAGTTATTTTCTAAGCGTCAATCTCAAATTGTTGTAATATTTTTAAGTTCAGTAAAGAGATTTTTATAAAGATATAGCCACCTTTACTGAGCCTTCATTACCTCTTTTTTATTGCAAAACGATTTTCGAATTGTTCTTAATGCTGGTTTTTTTGAGCTGATGGTAAAAGTAAAGGCGCTGCCTGTGCCAGGGGTAGACTGGACGCTGATTTGTCCGCCAAGTTTCTCAACCAAAAGTTTTACCGTCGCAAGGCCAATTCCGGTTCCGCTTTGGGCGAAGCGGTCAGAAGTGTTTAGGGTAACGTTCCTTTGAAAGATACGTTCCAGCTCTTCTTTTCTGATACCCATCCCGTTATCGCAAACGGTAATGTTGACCAGGTCGTCTTTAATTACACAATCTATTTGGATCAGGCAAGTCTGTTTGTCGTTATACCGCACCGAGTTGGTTAATAGGTTGATCATGATCTGATGGAGCGCGATTGCTGAAGTGTTGATCTCAATCTTTGCTTCCGGGTAGCTGATCTGTACATTTTCTGGAATGCTGAGCATAGATACCGTTCTGCGTAGAAAGCTACCAAGTTCAATGGATTCGTGTTGTGCCGTCAGAATTTCTGGTCTGATGGAATAGTCGAGCATGTCGTTAATCAGTTTCGCAAGGGTTTTTGCACTATTTAGGCTGGTTAATGCCAGCTTGTGCCCTTTATGGTCACCGCTATGGTTTAAGTGACGAGTCAAAAGCTCCGTACTCATAGAAATGGTAGTTAATGGGTTTTTGATGTCGTGGGCTGCAGCTGTGGCAAACTGCTGCATAAATTGATTGGTCTCAGCAAGACGCCTGTTCGCCTCGCTGAGCAGCAGTAGTTTCTTTCTTAATTCCATCTGGGCAATTACCTGTTTACCCAGTACCTTCAGCGACCAAAGCTGCTGCTCATCCAGTGTTCTTGGAATAGTATCTATCACGCACAGCGAACCAAGTTGCATCCCTTCTGAGGTTTGCAGTGAGATCCCTGCATAGAACGCAATATTGGGATCACCCGTAACGAGCGGGTTTTCGGCAAATCGCTGATCTTCCCTTGCATTGCTAACCATTAGTATTCCTGATGGATCAGTAATGGTATATGCGCAGAATGCATGTTCTCTGGGGGTCTGCTGAACATCAATGCCCAGCTTACTTTTAAACCACTGGCGCGAGCTGTCTACCAGGGTAATCAGCGCAATGGGCGTTCCACAGATCTGAGAAGCCATTTTGGTCAGTTCATCAAAATCCTCTTCAGGCAGGCTGTCCATAATCTGGTAAGAATCTAGCGCCTGTAATCTTTGCTGTTCGGTATCGGGAAGGTTTGGTGTATTGTTCAAATCGTGGTAAATTTAGCTTTAGTTTTTTCTTTAGAATCAGTTTCTGGTTGCCTTGAGCTTTCCACTCTTTTGGTACTGCTGGGTTTTGATGTTTTCCCACATGATCAGCCTGTCCTCGATTCTGGAAAATACACGGATATCCCCATCCTGGGAAATGACAATACCCAGGCTGCCGGTGTGCAACCAGCAATGAGCGATCATTGAGCGGTGCCGGGTACCAAAATGTTTCGGATCTATGGCGATCAATGACTTAGGGGTTGCGGTGGCAGTAGAGGATATATAGATCTTTCCTGGCATCTTTTTCGATCTGATTACCCCACCAAAACCCCGTGCTATCATGTCCTGTCCAAATAGCACTACACCGTCTACGCAGCTCTGGGAGGCGATGAAACTCACCGAACCCTTAATCTCGTTTGCCACTTCTGTTTTTGCATGCAGGGCGATTGTTTCCTGCTCATAGAGCGATCTGGTTACCGTTTGTTTGCCCGAAGCCAGCCGCTGGTCGATCATTTGCTCCGTAACATAATTGTTGATGGTCTGCTTCAGGTAAGCGATGATGGCAAGAAGCAACCTTTTATAGTTAAGCTCATATTTAATGTCGACGGCACTACTATCTTCTGAGATCAACACCGCTCCGCCATGATGATAGTTTTGAATTTTTAGCAGCAGCCTGGAAAGTGTTTGGGTCCAGATACTGTCTACAAATCCTTCCCAGTCTGCAAAATCTTCACCCGGATGGGAGGCAAGTAAAAAGGCCTTTATCTCGGCCCTGATTGCGCTGGCATTTTTTCTGATGATCTTGGATACTGGTCCAATGGTGAATACATCCAGGTAACGGGTAACCAGTACGTTCTGTTTTAGGGTAGCCAGCAGTTCGTAATCGAACATTACCTTAAGCGTGGCAATATCATCTATAAATACCTGGAACAGCCCGGGTTGTTCCGACCCTGATTCGGATTCATAATTCAGAAAGCTCTGGTAGTGCATAGCCTGGTCGATCATTCCCCAGATAAAGAGTTTTTCATCCTGATCATAATAGACTGCCAGCGAAGTTCCAGACGGGTCGGCTGCCTTAGATAGCTTGGTCAGAGACCTGATGTCGAGAGGAATGTGATGGCCGAATTCCACGCAGCTCCATCTTTCAGAAACGATTTTTCGCGGCGGATTGGGATCAGGGTTGGCAGGATCGATAAGCGTTACGGCCACCTTGGTCAACTCGCCCTCTTCGGTTCTCATCGAGGTGTAGAAAAGGCATTCGAAAAGTTCTTCAAGAACAATTAATGGGGGAGTGGCCAATGCCAACCTGCTATGGTTCAGCTTGGCATGGATATGCGCTGCAAGGTCCGTTGTTTTTGATTTTTCCTCAATCATTGCTTGATAGCGCTGTTATTTGGCTTGATATACGGTTTATAACAGCAGATAGATGTATAGTGTTTTTAAAAAAATAATTAACCACAGATAGGAAGGATGCACACAGATATGAAAATCCGTGTTTATCTGTGCTCATCTGTGGTTAAAAACTCTTAACTTAATGATATTGTTGGATTGGCCTTGCATTACTGAGCATTCCGTAATAGAAAGCTTAATATATAGTTAACATGGACACTGTATTTTTGTGCAAAATATTTTTGGTCAATCTAATTCTTCATGGTAAAGCATCAATTTCAAAACGATCCGTTGCACAATAGGGATGTTTTCGATCAGATTTACAAGGAGTACCATCAGGCTGTATATGCCAATATTTTTAAGCTGATCAAGGATGCTTCCATCGCCGAGGATATTCTTCAGGATGTATTTTTTGCACTTTGGGAAAATAAGGCTAAACTAGATCCCGAACAACCGGTATCTGCATGGTTATTTGTAGTGAGTTACAACAGATCAATATCTTACCTCAGAAAGAAAATAAAACAAAATATCAGCTATGTAGCTAGTTATGATCCTTTTCAAACTGTTGCCGAAGAAATATTTCCTGACCAATACCTGATCGAGGCAGAACTTAGTATGCTTGAAGAAGCTATAAATGCACTCTCGCCCCAAAAACAAAAGGTATTCAGGCTATGCAGGTTTGAAGGGAAATCGCAAAAAGAAACAGCACAGCTTTTGGGATTATCTACTGAATCGGTAAAAGACTACCTTAAACAATCCAAATACTTCATCAGGGAGTATATGCTGTCCAGAAATCCAACTGGTGGAATAATCAGTGTATCGGTTCTGGTGATGTTAGTCCATCTGTAGTTTTCTTAACGGTAACTTAATGTTTTAATAACATTTTTGGTCACCCCCATTTCGACTCCTTCCGCGTATTTACAGGCAGATGAACGAAATAAATCAACTCATAGATAAATTATGGTCTAACGAGATCAGTTTAGAAGAGCAGCATACACTCCTGGAATCTTTAAAAAAAGATTCAGCTGGGTTAAAATCTGATTTAAAAACTGGCTATGACGGGGAGCTGTCAAAAGGTAATAAAGAAATTACCGAAAAGCGATTCGAGCATATTTTAGCCAGGCTCCATATCCGTATGGATGAGCAGGAGATAAAACATAGTGCAAAAATATTTCCACTCTACCATTGGATAAAGATGGTAGCGGCAATATTAGTTGTTACTTTAGTTACAGCACTATATTTCAACCTTAATCATACCCCGCAGAAGAAAGGATTAACTGGTAACGATGTACAGATAAAAAAGAAATACTCAGGCAGCCATACAATTCTGGCAAAAGTGAGATGATTATAAATCTTTCTGATGGTTCACGCGTTACCCTGCAGCCTCAGAGTTCACTGAGTTATTATGAACCTTTTGATAGCAGAAGTAGAAATATCAGCATGAAGGGTGAGGCTACTTTCAAAGTTGCCAAAGATAAGCATCATCCTTTTATCGTAAGTGCAAATGGTTTTACCACAACTGCACTGGGTACTGAATTTACCATCAATACCAATAAAAAGGACCGGCTCACGGTAAAGCTGATAGAAGGGAAGGTAGTTGTTAAAGCTGGCTCAGAAAGCAGGATGAAAATGAGCGATGTTTATTTAATTCCCGGCGAGCAGTTATCCATTAATACCAGACTAAAGTTGCATAGCCTGATCAATTTTAAAGATCCGGATAAAGCAGTTAAGCCGCAACCAACACTAAGCGTGGCCACAAAGGATGCACTCTTATTTAATGAAACGCCTTTGAGTGAGGTGTTTAGCAGCTTATCTAAACGTTATGAGACTGGTCTTGTTTATGAGGGAATTGAAGAGGCCGAACTGCAGAAATTATACTTTACCGGTAGCGTTGGTGTTACCGAAAAATTAAATACGATACTGCCTGTTATCTGTAACATGAACGGGTTAACCTATAAACTTACCGCCAAAAGCATCACCATCAGCAAACAAAAATAATTTTTAAACCCTGGTTTTAAACCAAAATGAATGTCCCCGAAATGGGATAAAGGGACGCTATTGCTTAATTTTTAATTACATCATGCAAACAAACAAACTTAAAAAGACAATCAGAAAATTCAAATGTTTTGCCGCATTTGTGCTACTGACCATGATTACCCACGCTGTTTATGCACAGCAGAATACTTCCGTCAAAGGAACCGTAGTTGATGAAAAAGGTGCTACACTTCCCGGGGTATCGGTAATGATGGTAGATCAGACAACTAAAAAACAAGAAAGTACGGTTACCGATTTAAAAGGAATATTTGTTTTTAACAATGTTAAAATAGGAAACAGGTACGATTTTTCTTTTAATTATGTTGGATACGAAAAGAAAACATCACCGGCCTTTCTAATCAACCCGGGTACCAATAACTCTATCCTCATCCGTATGGAAACCAGTTCTTCAGGTTTGAATGATGTGGTGGTGGTAGGTTATGGCAGCCAGCGGAAAACCAGGATTACCGGAGCAATTTCGCAGGTGAAATCAGAGGAACTGAATAAATATGCGGGCAGTAACTTTGCCCAGCAACTCGCCGGTAAAGCAGCTGGTGTGGTAATTAATGATGCTTCGGCGCAGCCAGGCACCGATCCACAGATCGTGATTCGCGGTATCGGTACGCTTACGGCAGGCGTAAGTCCTTTGGTCGTGGTAGATGGTTTTCCGCTCTCTGAAGGAAGTTCGCTCAATACTGTAAATCCACAGGATATAGAAACCATTGATATTTTAAAGGATCCGGCATCAGCAGCCATTTATGGTTCAAGGGCTGCCAATGGGGTAATCCTGATTACCACTAAAAATGGCCGTTCAGATAAGAATACCGTTTCTTTCGACTTTTATACCGGTGCGCAGGTGCGTGCAGATAAAGTTGATCTTGTAGATGGTTATCAGTTTGCCCGGCTGAATACCGAAGCACGGGACTGGGGTTATGTGTCGAGAAACCCAGCAAACAGAAGTATTACAGATGATTATGCCACCAGGGTTTCGAAGGGTGCGAATAAAAGAGATTTAAGGTTAAACTACGTTCAGCCCTATTTAAATAACCAGCCAGGTTTAACCAATACCGATTGGCTGGATGAGATTTTTCGAACGGCACCCATCAGCAGTTATAATGTTGCGGTCTCAGGTGGAAACGATAGATCTAAATACTATTTCTCGGGCAATTATTTTGATCAGGACGGGATCGTGATAGAAACCGGACTGAAACGTTACAGCATGTCGTTTAAGTTTGATTCCAAACTCTCCAAATCATTTGATATGGGTTTGAGCATTAACCCAAGCTACAACCGTCAGAATTTTTTCCAGAATGATGCGAGCAGGAGCAGCGATGCCATTGGTGCCGCTCTGATCATGTATCCTTTTTTCCCTGCCAGAAACAACGATGGCGCTTTGGCCATAAGCCAGCAGATTACAGCGAATACACCAGAAGATGGTGCCCTTGGTGAAAATCCTGTTGCAATAATGGAAAAAACGAAATACAAGAAAAACCTGTTCCGCACCTTTGGTAATGCCTACCTTAATTTTAAACCCATTACAGGGCTTACCTTTAAATCACTTTTAGGTGGAGATTACAGTAATAATTTTATCGACTTTTTTACCCCATCTGATGTGGGCGAATACCGTACCGCAGCGCCCAAACCAGCCAGAGCGAGCGAAACAAATGGCTCGGTGATCAATTACCTTTGGGAGAACACCCTTACTTTTGAGAAGACCTTTGGGAAACACGATATCAATGTGCTGGCCGGAACCACTTTTCAGAAAGAATCTGGTAACAGTACGCTGGTTTCAGGTACCGGAATTCCTGATAATAATATTGACAACATCGCCGGTGCATCTTCATTTTCTGTGGTTCCGCAAAGGTACATCTGGACACAGCTTTCTTACCTGGCAAGATTACAGTATGCTTATGCAAACAAATACCTGTTTTCGGCAGCCATCAGGAGAGATGGATCTTCAAGGTTTGGTGAGGATGCCAAATGGGGTAATTTTCCATCGCTAACCGGGGGATGGATCGTGAGCAGAGAAGATTTTTTTCCAAAGGTAAACTGGATTGATTTATTAAAATTTAGGGCTACTTACGGCAAAGCCGGAAATAATCAGATTGGTAATTACAGCTCTTATGCCCTTGCAAATCCGCTAAGTTATATAAGCGGATCAACACTTCTTCCTGGCTTTGCTGCGGTTAACCCGGCAAACAGTACACTATCCTGGGAAACTAAAACTTCTTATAATTTTGGAATGGACTTAGGACTTTTCAAGGTCTTGAACCTTTCTGCCAATTATTATTCAATGGTCACTTCAGATCTTTTACTGCAGGTTCCCGTGCCCTCTCAATCGGGTTATGATAGCGCATTGCAAAACGTTGGCAGGGCCAGCAACAAAGGCCTGGAACTCGAACTCGCTGGTACAAATATTAAACTTGGTCCCTTAAACTGGAATTTTGGTGCTAATATTGCCACCAATAAAAATAAGGTATTGGAGCTGGGGCCGGGACAGAACCAGATTGTTACTGGTACCAATAGCGCATTCAGAACCAAAGTGGGTGGCCCAATTGCCGAGCTTTATGGTTATAATGTAACCGGTGTGTACAAAAACCAAATTCAGATAGACAACAGTCCGCACCTTGCCGGAACCCTGCTGGGCGATTATATTGTGCAGGATGTAAACAGCGATGGAAAAATAACGCCCGATGACCGGATGGGTTTTGGTACCTATGCACCAAAAATTACTTATGGTTTCAACAGTAGTCTGGCTTATAAAAGCTTTGAACTGAATTTCTCCATCAACGGAATATGGGGAAGGAAAATTTATGATAATGGATTAGTCAATATGGAATCCGGAGAAGGTTTCTCGATGGCCGATACTTATTATTACGAGAACAGATACCATCCTGTTAACAACCCTAATGGTTTTTTGGCGCAACCCAATACCAATTACTCGGCCAACAGGCTAAATACCAATGCCTCGAATATTTTCTTCCAAAAGGCTGATTATATCCGTTTGCGTAATGTTCAGCTTACTTATAACCTGTCTTCAAAATTATTGTCTCAACTAAAAGTATCCAGGGCAAGTGTATATGTAACCGGAAATAACCTGCTCACCGTAACTAATTTTCGGGGATTTAATCCTGATGCCACCAGCGATAACGTATTGACCTCAGGCTATTCTAATTCCAACTATCCCGTGGCCAGGTCTTTTGTAGCAGGTTTCAATTTAACCTTTTAATGTAAAGCAACATATTAATTATATGAAACCCTCATCAAGCTTGCCGCTTAAAAACCATAATATACCGATGAAAAAAATAATCAATAAAATACTTGTTACAGGAGGAATTTTCTGTCTTTTAGGGCTAACTTCCTGTACTAAAGAACTTGATCAAAAGCCTATTACCTCTAAATCACTCACTAATTTTCTCACTACAGAAACAGAAGTTGAAGAGTATGTGAACGCGGTTTACGGTACCTTACAATTAAACGGCTTATATGGCCTTTACCTGCCGGCCATCGGAGAAATTCCATCAGATAATACATTCGATGAGGTGCCTGCGAACGACAGCGGGATGTATGGCCAGCTCGATCAGTTTACCACCGTTGCCTCCAATGGCATGCTTTCAGATTTATGGAAGAATTCCTATCAGGGCATTCAGCGTGCCAATACCGTGCTGAACAGGATTGATGGTATCCCTTATGCCAGCGCTGCCGTAAAACAGGCAAGAAAAGGAGAGATGCACTTTATTCGTGCCCTGCTTTACTTTAATATGGTTAGGATATTTGGCGACGTACCGTTAGTGACCAAAGAAACCACTAATCCCAACGAATTTTTTGGGCAGGGACGGACAAATAAAGGTCTGGTATATGCACAGATCATTTCAGACCTGACCAATGCCATACAAGAATTGCCTGCAAGTACCACTACACAGGGAAAAGCTGTTAAAACAGCTGCTCAATCTTTAATCGGGAAAGTCTATCTGACTTTGGGTAAATTTGCAGAGAGTAAAGCTGTACTTGCTGATGTAGTTGCCTCCGGGAAGCATACGTTACTCGCCGAACCTGCAGATATTTTTTCGTTGAGCAACAAAAACAACAATGAAGTTATTTTTGCCGTGCAGTTTGCATCTGGCATAAACGGAAATAGTGAAGGCAGTTCAGCTTACCAGCAGTTCAGCCCATCGGGTACCATCAGTGGCGCAAAAGGCCATAACTTACCAACCAAAAGTTTCTACCAGTTGTACAGTGCTTCAGATAAACGCAAAACAGCTTATGTTGGTCTAATCAGTACCGGAACTCCTTTCTCTACTAAACTGAAGGCTTCAGCAACAACGCCGGTAGACGGAGGCAGTAATTTTGTGGTATTGCGTTATGCAGATGTATTTTTAATGCTGGCTGAAGATGAAAATGAGTTGGGAAATTGGGAGGTGGCAAAGACATATCTTAATATGATCAGAAAGAGAGCGGGTCTGACAGATGCCTCACAGGAAGGTGTAGTCGAGGTAAGGGCTGCTATTGCCCTGGAGAGAAGATTGGAACTGATAGGGGAAGGCCATCGTTGGTTTGATCTGCTTAGAACAGGTACTGCCATTTCGGTAATGAACGCCTGGTTTGCTTCGCAAAATATAACCACCAGAATTACAGACCGCGATCTGCTGCAACCTATTCCGCAAGACCAGATTGATACAGATCCTGCAATTAAACAAAATCCATAAGTACCATCCAATTTAAATAAAAACGAAATGAAAAAAATTATTCTGCACTTAGTTATAACATTTATTGCTTTTAGCGGGTTTGCACAATCAGTACCAGAAGCTAGCTTAAAAGAAGTACTTAACCCTAAAAGCCAAAGGGTATTGGTTACTGCCCATCGTGGCGACTGGCGCAATACGCCTGAAAATTCAATTCAGGCCCTTAAAAACTGTATTGCTATGGGAGTAGACATTATGGAACTGGATCTGAAGAAAACAAAGGATGGACATCTGGTGATCATGCACGATCAAACCATTGATAGAACCACAACAGGAAAAGGTAACGTGTCTGATTATACCCTGGCTGAAATAAAAACATTTTTCCTACGCTCAGGTTCAGGGCATCCAACCAAACACCATCTGCCAACCTTTATCGAAATACTGGCCATTGCGAAAGATAAGATCATTATTGACGTAGATAAGGGATATGATTATTACCCGCAGGTAATTAAGGAACTGCGCGAACAGGGAATGATCGGCCAGGCCATCGTGAATGTAAAAGGAAGTACACCATTACCCCAGATAGAACAGGAGGTAGGTAAAATTGAGGAAGACATTACCATTATGCCAATAGTGGATATGAAAAGAGCTGATGCTTCAGAAATTATTGCCAGTTATAAACCCCATCAAAAAACCATTATCCAGGCCAACTTCAGTACCGATACCTTACCGGTTTTAAAAAATATGGCCAGCCTGAGAGCAAATTACGGTTTATGGATCAATAGTTTATGGCCAGAACAGAACGGTGGTCATGATGATGACCTGGCAGTTGAAGAAAACAAAAAGGATGAAAGCTGGGGCTGGTTGATTAGCCGTAAAGCAAACCTGATTCAGACGGACCGGCCAAAAGAACTTATTGAATATTTAAGAGCGAAAAAACTTCATCATTAGTTTTTCTGGCTGGATTTTGATTAAGTATAGCTAAGTGTTGTATAGAGGCTGTATTATAAAGACTCCAATAGAATGGTCGTCATCTCGACCGGAGCAACGCGAAGTGGAGAGATCTATTTAGTTAGATTTCTCGACTGCGTTGCACTCCGCTCGAAATGACGGTAACACGAGGGAATTTTTACATGAAGATTAATTACTGTCTTTTATATTGGTTTTTATAAAATAAACTATCCTTCAAGATGACAACTCAATATTTATGATACAGCTTCTTGTTTAATATAGTTCAGTTCGAAATCAATGTTTTTGCAGAGACCAATTTAATGCCACTTTTTTTGCGAACAGACTATAGATTGGATTTATTTGATGAGATGGAGTAGATAGTTTTAGGTTTTTCCAGACTGGTTATTAAATTTAACCGCTTTCCTTTATCTTTGCCGCTAATTTAATATTCCCTTTTTGTGATCAATGTAAATAATATCTCCGTTTCATTTGGCGGAACTACCCTTTTTAGCGACGTAACCTTTTCGATAAACGAGAACGATAAAATCGCCCTTATGGGTAAAAATGGTGCAGGCAAGTCGACCATACTCAAAATAATTGCTGATGTAGCTAAACCTACTTCCGGTAGTGTAACAGGTCCGAAAGAAGCTGTGATAGCGTATTTGCCACAACATTTGCTTACTCAAGATCAGGTTACTGTTTTTGAGGAAACCATGAAAGCCTTTGCAGAGGTAAACCAAATGCAAAAAGAGCTTGATGAACTGAACGAGCAGCTTACTATCCGTACCGATTACGAAAGTGATGATTATATGAAGCTTATCGAGCGCGTATCAGAACTGAGTGAGAAATTTTATTCGATTGAAGAAACCAATTATGATGCAGAAGTAGAGAAGGTATTAAAAGGATTGGGTTTTGAGCGTAAAGACTTTAGCCGTCAAACTTCTGAGTTTTCAGGTGGGTGGCGTATGCGCATTGAGTTAGCCAAAATTTTATTAAAGAAACCTGATCTGATTTTACTGGATGAGCCTACCAACCACATGGATATCGAAAGTATTCAATGGCTGGAAGATTTCCTGATCAATTCAGCAAAAGCGGTAATGGTAATCTCACACGACCGTACCTTTGTAGATAATATTACCAATCGCACCATTGAGGTAACCATGGGCAGGATATATGATTATAAAGCTAAATATACCCATTATCTTCAACTGCGTGCTGATCGCCGTATACACCAGTTAAAGGCTTATGAAGAACAACAGCGTTTTATTGCCGATAACCAGGAGTTTATTGATCGTTTTAGGGGAACTTATTCTAAAACCTTACAGGTGCAATCGCGCGTAAAAATGCTCGAGAAGCTCGAAGTAATCGAAATTGATGAAGTAGATACCTCGGCATTAAGATTGAAGTTTCCGCCATCGCCGCGTTCAGGTCAGTATCCGGTAATGGTAGAAGAACTTACCAAAACTTACGGCGATCATGTTGTTTTTGAAAAAGCATCTATGGTGATCGAACGGGGAGAAAAAGTAGCTTTCGTTGGTAAAAATGGCGAAGGTAAATCGACTATGATTAAAGCCATCATGGGGGAGATAGATTTTGAAGGCGGTTTAAAAGTAGGGCATAATGCTAAAATTGGCTATTTTGCGCAAAACCAGGCCGCTTTACTTGATGAGAACTTCACCGTATTTGAAACCATTGATCAAATTCCGTTAAGCGACGGCTCAATAAAAATCAAAGACCTTTTAGGTGCCTTTATGTTCAGTGGCGATGATACCACTAAAAAGGTTAAAGTACTTTCTGGTGGCGAGAAAACGCGTTTAGCTATGATTAAGCTGTTATTAGAGCCTGTAAATGTATTAATCCTGGATGAGCCAACCAACCATTTGGACATGAAAACCAAAGACATTATTAAAGATGCCTTGAAAGATTTTGATGGTACATTAATTTTGGTATCGCATGACAGGGATTTCTTAGATGGATTGGTACAAAAAGTATTCGAATTCGGCAATAAACGTGTTCGCGAACACTTTGAAGATATAAAAGGATTCTTAGCCTATAAAAAAATGAATAGCCTGAAGGAAATTGAGCAGAGTTAACACGCTTTAAATACTAAATTTTTCAAAGCAGTTCTGAAAAGAACTGCTTTTTTGTTAGGAGTAAATGAGTTAAACGAATAATTTACTTTACAGTATTGGCAATTCTATATTTTTTAATGCCATTCTTTTTGCAAAATCGATAACGCATCAGGCTGATAATTTAATATTTATAATAAATCTACTATATCCATAGATAATATAGATATATTTATATATTTGCAGTGTAAATGTTACACATAACGATATGAACCATCTTTACATTAACAATTCTACATTACCTAAAGTTAAATTAAACATCGTTTTAAGCTTTGCTGAAATTTGTTGTGAGATAGATTCAGATTGTTGTATGTGCCGGTAACAACTTAGCGCTCGCCATAAATATTATTTAATATATCCTTATTATCCCTTTTTATGAATATCCTTTTCAGAAAACTGGTAATCAGCTTTTTGGTTATTTTTCTGACATGCTTTTTTTGAACTTTAAGCAGGCAGATCCCATTGTTAAATCTTATCCGGTAGCTTATTCTGTTTTATCTTGCTGTTCATCTAAGCTTCCAAATCGGTATGGGATAAAATTTACAGCATCAAATCCATCCAAAGAAAATTTTCCCCGCATTCGGGAAAAGGCTATCGCTGGAATGATATGGATAAACGGCGGAAGCTATTTAATGGGCGGGGATGATAAGCAGGCGCAGGCCGATGAATATCCAAAGCACCGGGTAAGTGTTAAAGGTTTTTATATTGATGTGACCGAAGTAACCAATGCCCAGTTTAGAAAATTCGTCAATGCAACACATTATAAAACTACTGCTGAGCGAACTCCCGATTGGGAGGTGATCAAAAAACAGCTTCCCCCCAACACCCCTAAACCTGACCCTGGTTTACTCGCAAAAGCTTCGCTGGTTTTTAAACCGAGTGTTAATAAGATCGATTTAAATGACTATTCTCAATGGTGGGTATGGACCAAAAATGCGGATTGGAAACATCCTCATGGACCAGAGAGCGATATTAAAAATAAAGATAATTATCCTGTAGTTCACATCTCTTTCGAAGATGCATTAGCTTATTGTAAATGGGCCGGAAAGCGTTTACCAACCGAAGCGGAGTGGGAGTGGGCAGCGAGGGGTGGGCTCGAAAATAAAATCTATCCCTGGGGTAATGAAGCCCTCAACATAGGTAAAGCGAAGGCAAACACCTGGGAAGGAGAATTTCCTAATCAAAACGCGAAGAAAGATGGCTACTATTATGCTGCACCGGTAAAATCTTATCAGCCCAATAACTATGGGCTGTACGATATGGCAGGTAATGTATGGGAATGGTGTTCAGATTATTACGATAGCAGATATTATGCAAGTGCCAAAGTTTTCGATAACCCCAAAGGTCCGGCTAAATCTTTTGATCCTGATGATACTTTTGCCATAAAAAGATCGATCAGGGGCGGATCCTTTTTATGTAATGCCAGCTACTGCTCCGGATATCGGGTTGCACGGAGAATGAAAACATCAGAAGACAGTAGTCTGGAACACCTTGGCTTCAGATGTGTAAAAGATAAATAACCAGATTCTTAACTATAAACCAAAAACAAATGAAAATGAACTGCAGAAAATAAAAAAGGGAAAAATTTTCATTTCTCCCTCCAAACTAAATAAATCTTCGAACCAGGTTCTCAATTGGCGTTGGCCCTGATTCAAATGGTAACTTAATTCTAAACAAAATTATGCAAAATTTCTATGAAGTACGTGCCCGGCGCACGCTTACTTCAAAATTTCTTACACAATACTTTAGGAAGCTATTCTCTGTTTCCTTCATCGGAAGAAAAAAATAACCTTCAGCTTCCTGATTTTATCGTTGCTGCTTGTACTTTCAAAAACTGGACATGCGCAAACCACCCCGCTTATTAATTCAACCTTAACCGGAACGGTTAGGGATGCCAGAACAGGTGAAACTTTACCAGGCGTAAATGTGGGCATAAATGGTACTACCCATACGGCACTAACAGATAATAACGGTGTTTTCCGTTTCGTAACCGGACAAAAGTTTCCGTATACGCTTACCATTAGTTTTGTTGGCTATAAAACATTGCAGGTAGTAGCCAACGGCTCGCCCCTTGAAGTAAAACTTGATGAACAGGTAAATACACTGAACAATGTAGTGGTAGTAGGTTATGGAACGCAGAAAAAAGCGATTTTACAGGCGCTCTTTCTTCTGTTCCCACTGAACTGAAAGGCGTTCCGGTAGCCTCGCCAGACCGGCTTATCCAGGGTGCAATTTCTGGTGCCCAGGTTACCCAATCCAGCGGACAGCCTGGCGGTGGGGTTTCGATCCGGGTACGTGGCGGAACATCTATAAACGCAGGGAACGAACCCCTTTATGTAATTGATGGTTTCCCGGTTTACAATGGCGATGCATCAGTTGACGCAGGTATAACCAACGGACCGGCTATCAATCCGCTTTCTGCAATTAATCCAGCCGATATCGAATCGATAGATATACTTAAGGATGCTTCTGCAACTGCAATCTACGGCTCTCGCGGTGCAAATGGTGTAATTCTGATTACCACTAAAAGAGGAAGCAAAAATAGTTTTTCCATTAACTATAGCGGTTATTATGGTACACAAAAAGTGAGTAAGAAAATAGGTTTAGAATGCCAGGGAATGGGGGATGCTAAAAAACGACGCCCTTACCGATGCCGGTAAAGCACCCTTTTATACACAGGCGCAGTTAGACCAGCTTGGAGAAGGAACCGATTGGCAGGGTGAGGCTTTCAGAACAGCGCCCGTGCAGAATCACAGCCTTTCAATTTCGTCGGGTAATGAAAAAACACGTTTATTACTTTCTGGAAATTACTTCAAACAAGAAGGGGTAATTTTAAATACAGGTTTTGACCGGTATTCGGCAAAGCTAAATGTTGATCATGAAGTAAACGCTAAATTCAAATTGGGGGCGTATCTGAACGGAAGTGTAACCCATGCTGATGTTGCGCCAAGCGGCATTGTGGCCAATATTCTTTCTATGGTACCCGTTGTTCCGGTAAAAGATGCTAATGGAAATTTTACGGCCAACAGTAGTTTTGGGGCAACGGTTGCAAATCCGGTAGCCACATTAAGCTTGCAAACCAACGAAACAAAAACCACCAGGTTCTTGGCCAACAGTTTTGGAGAATACACCATTATCGATGGACTAACAGCCAGGGTTTCACTAGGCGCAGATATCATCAATAACAAACAGAACAGATATCTGCCATCTACACTTTACGAAAGTCTGCCGGGTGGAAATGCATCAATAGGCGTTTTATCTACATTAAACTGGCTAAATGAAAATACGATTAACTACAAAAAAACAGTTAATGGAAAACACAGCTTCGATATACTTTTAGGTAATACACAACAGAAATCGGTTACCGAAGTTTTTACCGCCGGTGCTTCAAATTTTGTTAGCGATGCATTTAAATACAATAATCTGGCTTCCGGAACTGTACTGGTAACTCCAACATCATTAAAAACAGAGTGGTCACTGCAATCTTTCCTTGCCCGTATCAATTATGCTTACGATAATAAATACCTTTTAACCTTAACGGCCCGCGCAGATGGATCATCAAGGTTCGGTATCAATAATAAATGGGGAACTTTCCCTTCGGCAGCAATTGCCTGGAATGCCTCAAATGAGGAGTTTCTTCAGGGTATAAAAGCCATCAATTCGTTGAAATTCCGTTTTAGTGCGGGTGTAACCGGTAACCAGGAGATCGATCCATACCGATCACTTTCGCGCTTGTCAAGTTATCAATATACTTTTGCCAATACCCTGGTTAATGGTTTGGCTATTGCCAGTTTTGCAAACCCTGATCTAACATGGGAAAAAACAGCCCAATATGACTTTGGTATCGACCTGGAACTGTTTTCGGGCAGAATCCAGTTAACAACTGATGTGTATTACAAAAGAACTTCAGATTTATTGCTTGAAGTTCCGGTGCCTTATTCTTCAAGTTTGACCAGCGCATTTCAAAATTTAGGTGTGGTAAGAAACAAAGGGGTAGAGTTAGGGCTGAAAACCATAAACTTCCAGGGCGATTTTAACTGGACAACCAACCTGATATTTTCTGCCAACAGAAATAAAATTATTACGCTTGGTGGCGCGCCTTATTTCTTTGTGACAGATCCGGCCAGTCCCACCACTTTACCAACGCAGATTATTAAAGTTGGCGAATCGGTTGGTGCATTTTACATGTACGAAACTGATGGTGTAAATCCTGCTACGGGTTTACAAAAGTACAAAGACCTAAATGGTGATGGTGCGATAACGCAAGATGCCGACCGTAAGATTGTGGGCAGTTCACAACCAAAATTTTTGGCAAGTATTACCAACACTTTTAGGTACAAAAATTTCGATCTGTCGGTTTTCTTTAATGCCTCTTATGGGAACAAAATCTTCAACTGGACGCGCGCCAACCTGGAGTTAGGAACTGGTTATACCGGTGCTGTAGCAACATTGCTCGACCGCTGGACACCAACCAACCGGAATACTGATGTGCACAAAGCCATAGAAAACCCGGCAGTAACTATTTCTGATCGTTTTGTGGAGGATGGCTCTTTCCTCAGACTGAAAAATGTCTCTATTGGTTATAGCATTCCGGGCCGCTTACTCTCCAAATTTAAATTAAGTGCAATAAGGGTGTATGTTTCAGGTTCGAACCTTTACACGTGGACGAAGTATACAGGTTACGATCCGGAGGTAAGTACAAATGGGCAGAACTCGATAAGCACGGGGATGGATAGGGCAGCTTATCCGAATGCAAAATCAATTCAGGGTGGCATTAGCCTTACACTTTAATTTTTTCAAAATCTAATTTTTATTACGATGAAAATAAAATATTTTCTGTTGGCAATTGCTGTTGCCAGTCTTTCAGCCTGCGTAAAACTGGATGAAAACCCAAAATCATTCATCTCGCCAGAGCAATTTTACAAAACAGCTGGAGATGCCATTTCTGCTGTTAATGCCATATATTATCCAATGGTTGACAATAGTACAGGCGCACAGCCGATATATAACCGGTTGTTTTATACAGGATTGGATTTCCTCACGGATGATCTGGATGCTGGTCCTGGCTCTCCAAATGCAGAAGTAAGGGCACTTGCCAAGCTAACCCATGCTTCTACAAATTTGCGTATTCAACAAATCTGGACGGAACATTACGAGGGCATTAATAAAGCGAATATTGCCCTGGAAAGAATCCCCGCCATAGAAATGGATGGCAAACTTAAAAACCGCTTACTTGGTGAGGCTAAATTTTTGAGGGCCTTTTATTATTTCAATTTAGTCAGGCTTTATGGCGATGTTCCATTGCTGTTAAAAGACCAGACACAGTTGAGCATTGCTGAACTGCAGGTGCCACGAACACCGAAAGAACAGGTTTATCTGCAGATTATCAATGATCTGGAAACCGCTGCCTCTTTGTTCAAAGCGGGCTCAAGTGGCGAAGCAGGTCGCGCTACCGAGGGTGCAGCGGTTGCTTTGTTATCCAAAGTGTATTTAACCAGAAGAGATTGGGCCAATGCGGTAAAATATGCTGAAGCTGTAATTACAGGTACTTATGGATATGCATTATTTGATGATTATGCGCAGGTTTTTCTCCCAGCCTATAAAAATGGAAAAGAGCACATCTTTTCCGCACAGATAAAAGGAAGTACGATCAGTACCGGTCACTTAATTACCTCAAGTGATATCCGCTCCGGTGTTCCCGGATTAAAAGGATCCTATGGAAATCAGTTGGCTTTTTATACCGTTGGAAGCGATAATTTTTTCAGCTTGTACAAACTTTATTCAAGTAAGGATAAAAGAAAGCGTGTATCATTTGTTACCTATTATACCAGTCCGACAGACGGCAAAAAGTATGCAACGATCAATGCGCCTGGCGATTCTGTTCCTTTTATCAATAAAAACTGGGATCCTAATTATGCCAGCACCGGAAACTCTGATGCCAATATGAACATCTTGCGTTTTGCGGAAGTGATTTTGATAGACGCTGAAGCTGAAAATGAACTCAACGGGCCAACAGGCAAAGCTTATACTTCAATCAACAAAATCAGGAAAAGGGCCGGTTTGGCCGATTTAACAACAGGATTAACCAAAGATCAGTTCAGGGATTCTGTTTATCTGGATCGCCGCCTGGAACTGGTAGGAGAGTGCCACAGGTATTTCGACCTGATCCGCCAGACGGGAACCGAAGTTACAGGAGTTGGTCCTGAAGGGAAAGGGATTTTACTTAAGAACCTGAAACTCGTTGGAAAAACGAATGTAGCAGCGCGACATTATTTATACGCCATCCCACAAGGTGAAATTGATAGAAACCCAAAACTTACCCAAAACCCAGGCTGGTAAGAAACAAATTTTTAGAAAACCATAAACTTTAAATGATACGTATTATGAAAAGGATACATTATAAGATTGCGGGAGCAGCTATTTTAATATCATCGATATTTCAAGCAGCATCTGCACAAACATCAAAACCATTAACATCCGATCAGGGTTTTAAAGGCAAAATTGGCAGAACAGCAGCCGAATCTCAGGAATATTTTCCCGAAAAGAAAAAAGCGCCAGCGGGTGCGCCAAATGTAATTGTATTTTTAATTGATGATGCCGGTTATGGTACATCGAGTGCTTTTGGAGGTTTAATGCAAACGCCGGTGTTGGATAGTTTGGCCAATAATGGGTTACGTTATACCAATTTCCACTCTACAGGGGTTTGTTCTCCAACACGTGCTGCACTGCTCACTGGCCGTAACCACCATTCGGTACATATGGGGACCTTAAATTACAGCTCGAGTGGTTTCCCTGGTTATGACGCAATTATGCCAGCCGATAAGGGAACAATTGCCGAAGTACTGCACGAAAATAACTATAGCACTTTCGCTATAGGTAAATATCATGTTGCGCCGATTAATGAAATTACAGCAATTGGCCCGTATGATAGATGGGCTGTTGGTCGGGGATTCGATCACTTTTATGGATTTCAACTGGGGCATACCGATCAGTATCATCCAAATCTTTACGAAGACACTAAAGTTGTTGATCCTGAACCTAATGGGAAACACCTGACCACTTTACTTGCTGATAAAGCAATCAACTATATTTCAAATCAAAAATCCATTGCAAATGATAAACCTTTCTTCCTCTATTTTGCAACCGGTGCTATTCATTCTCCGCATCAGGTAGATAAAAAATGGAGCGATTTGTATAAAGGCAAATTTGATAAAGGTTGGGATTGGTATAGAGAAGAAGTTTTTGCCCGTCAGAAAAAACTGGGTGTAATACCCGCCAATGCTGTACTGCCCGATCGCGATCCTACGGTTAAAGCCTGGAATAGCTTATCGCCAGAGCAAAAGAAAGTATATGCCCGTTTTATGGAAATTTATGCAGGTTTCTTAACGCATGCGGATTACGAGTTTGGCCGCATTGTTAACTATGTAAAAGAAATCGGACAGGCAGATAACACGGTGATACTGGTAAGTATTGGTGATAACGGATCAAGTCACAGCCCGGAGCATGGTAGCTTAAACGGTTATATCAGCTCACTGGATGAAGATAAACAAGTTGCAGCGTTATATAAAAATATTGATAAATTAGGTACAGAACATTCTTTTGAAGATGCACCTTCAGGCTGGACGCAGGCAACCAATACACCGTTCAGGTTATGGAAAGCAGACCCGAACAGTGAGGGAGGTACACATCAGCCGCTTATTGTGTATTATCCAAATGGTCAGCTTAAAAAAGGTGATATCCGAGGTCAATACGGGCATGTAATTGATATTGCACCAACCATATATGAGTTAACGGGGGCAAAGGTTCCTGAAGTTATTAAAGGAAGTATACAGAAACCGATTGAAGGGACGAGTTTGGTTTATTCGTTTAAAGATGCTAATGCAGAAAACAGACACAAAATTCAATACTATGAGTTATTTGGAAAGCGGGCTATTGTGAAAGACGGCTGGAAAGCTTCTGTTTTTCATAAATCCGGGAGTGATTTTAATAAAGATGTATGGGAACTTTATAACCTGAATGAAGATTTTAACGAACGGATTAACTTAGCCGCAAAATACCCTGAAAAAGTAAAAGACTTACAGGCACTTTTTGAGCAGGAGGCCATTAAGTATAATGTATTTCCATTAAATGACAATGCCCTCGGCCACAGCGTCGGCGGGCGGGCCCGCAGCCCGTTTGGTCTTGATAAAAAGGTGGTGCTTTACCCAGGTATTGAGCAGTTTTTAACCCTTAGCGGACCACAGTTCCAGAACGATGCATTTTCTATTACTGCAGATGTTGATATCAAATCGGCAGGAGCGCAAGGGGTTTTATTTGCTACCGGTTCTGAATTTGAAGGCTTAAGTTTATTTATCAAAGATGGAAAATTTGTAGTGGCACATAACACAGGCAGCATCGTAAAGTATCTGGAATCGAATGTTCCGGTTTCGCTGGGCAGATCAAAACTGAAGTTCGAATTTAATTTCACTGCGCCGGCTCACGAAAGTAAAGATAAAAATGCACCTGCAGGTACTGAGGCTATTTATATCAATGATAAAAAAGTAGGCGAGCGTAATGTTGTTGCTGCAGAAGGTAGAATTGCAATATATAAAGATGGGATAGATGTAGGTGCAGACAGAAATTCGACTGTAACCGATCGTTACAAAGCACCCTTTAACTTTACCGGAAAGTTAAACAACATCACTATTGAATATAAATAAGACGATAAACAACGGGGCTGTCTCAAAATAACAGATTCAGCGCTGGCAAAAGAATTAAATTTGGCGATGTCGTCATGCTCAGCTTGACTGGGCATCTTAATGCTTTGATAGGTACTTAGTTGCCGTTCTCTCGTATTAAGATTCCCGTTTTCACGGGAATGACGACCTTTCAAAATATTATTCTGTCTAAAATCTCCAAAATCATTTCTGAGACAGCCCCTTTTTGTTTTATAACAATTTCTCAAATCGAAAAAAAATGAAAATAATACTCAGAATTTTTATGCTCGCTGTTTTGGCAAAAAACACATGGGCTCAGGATAAAGCCGGTAATCCTGTTTTTAATGGAAATAAATTGTTTGCTGATGTGAAGCAATATGTTGATTTTGGGATTCATAGAACTGCGACAGATGGCGACAACAAAACATCAGCATGGCTAAAAAATAAACTGGATAAATTAGGGTATAAAACCGAATACCTTTATTTTCCGGTGAAGCAGTATTTCTTGGAAAGTTCTTCAATAAAAGTAAGAGATAAAGTATTAAATGTGTTTCCGCTTTGGCCTGTTGCCCAGGCCAATGTTTCTTTAAATGCTGTTTTAGTTGATGCAGATAAGAACAAACAGTCTGTTTCGGGAAAAATTGCCATCATCAGATTGAAAAAAGAAGACCGTCAATACATTGACCGTTTAGAAAAAATCGATCGGTTTAATTATTTGATTGCCCGGCATGCCAGCGCTATAATTTTGATTGTGGATAATGATGCAGGCCAAATAGCAGCTTTAAATACCCAACCAGGTGCATCATGGAAAATCCCTGTGGTTCAGATTGCGCCAAAAGATAGCGCGCAGTTAATCAGCGGTACCACAGCCTCCCTTCAGATTAAAGGCAGTTTAAAAGACGTACAGGCACGTAATGTAATTGCCAAAATTGGATCTGGCAAAAAAGAAATAATTGTTTCTACTCCAATTAGCGGCTGGTTTACCTGTGGTGGAGAACGTGGACCTGGAATTGCAATTTTTAATGCCATTGCCGAATGGGTAAGCATTACCAAACCACCGTATACCTTTGTTTTTATCGCAAATTCATCACACGAACTGGAAGATCATAGGGGAACCCATGTATTTATTGATGAAAGGGCACCAAAGCCAGAAAATGTTAGGCTGTGGGTGCATTTAGGTGCAAGTTTTGCCATAAATGCTTATCAAAAAACAACAGACGGAATAAAAAAACTTGATGCTGCTGATCCTAAAAGAAGAGTTTATTATAGCTCAAATATGGAGAATACAATCCATAAAACCTTTGATAACAGATCGATTACTCAGCTGAAGGATGTTGCATTAGGAGAGCTTAGTGTAGCCAAAAAATACGGGTACGCTTCTTATTTCGGTTTTGTTGGCCCCGATTTTAATCCTTATTTTCACACAACAGTTGATGACCAGACCGCTACATCGCCAAAAATATTAGAAGAAACTGCTTTACTGATCAGGAATGCAATTGAATTAGAATTGGCGAATCACTTGTAATGAAATTAAATCGGGTTGCGTGATACGGTTAAATTAGCTTAGTGCATTAAAGTTGAAAAAAAGATCGATTAACACGCTCTATAATTTTACACTTAAGCACTTGCAAGACTGGATAATATGTCATGCAGAACTTGTTTTACAAGTAGACGTGGTTCGCATCTTTTATTGAAGAAAAGCCCTGAAATAAATTACCTTCGGCGAGCTCGCTAAGGCCCGGTTCAGGATGACGACCGCTAAATACAAATTGATTGAGGGAAAAGAAGCATTTAAGGATCTTTTCCCTTTTGATTTACTATTTTTATAAGCTAATGAACAAGCGCAGCAATTTCTTCCCCGGTTCCCACCTGGATAATGTCTGTTTGGGTCGCCCCAAAATGATCAATAGTCAAATTTGGTGCTTTGCTCATAACCAGCGTATGGCGATTGGTATTGCCTTTGAGTTTTAATGTGCTTTTGTCGAGAATTTCCGTATACAAGCCCTCGCTACTGGTATCAATATCGGCAAAGGCATTCCCTTTAAGAATGATCTGGAGAAATTTCGTAGTAAGTTTTGCTTCTGTTTTCACTACAGCATTTTCATCGGCCTCAATGCGGTAGATATCGTTTACATAAATAATAAGTTTACACTTTTCTGTATCGGGGCTGGTAATGCGCAGGGTCTCTCCCTGTTGCGTAACTTTCGCACTACCCGTGTTATCATCTGCATAAGATACTCCAACAGTTGGCCGCTGAACCAACATCACTTCTACATTGCCCTTTATCACAATCCTTCTAAAATTTTGAATTTTATAAAGTAATGTCGTGCTTTTTTCTGCAGCCTTTACATTTGGAAGGGTAACCATTAAGGTTATTACGGCAAATACCATAGTGATTAGCGTTTTAATTGAGGTTTTCATGTTGTGTTTATTAAATATTAAATTTTTTATGTTAGGGTGGTCTGCTAATATGAATCAGCTTACACCAATATTATTCAATTGCATGGTTAACCAAGCTAGTGCCAAAATGTAAATGTGACTTTAATCGCTCTGTAAGCGATATTTTTTGCTCATGGCTTGTCGGGACCTGTTCATTTCCGAACAGTTGATGTGCGACAGCGAACAGTTTTTTATAGCGTTAATAAAGAACTCCGGTTAAAAGCGAGATTAGTTGCTTCGTGCCTTATAATGACGCTTAAGTAACAACTGATATTTAGTGTTATTTTTTTGACCATATAAGACGTTTGAGGACCATACAAGTTTACATGTTCTTGTATGGTGTGAAAGCTTAAAGGATTATTTTATGGATCAGATGTTTTTAGGTGTCTAAGGCGGTTAATTAAACTGCGTAGTCTTTAATTTTTACGACCACCTCAGACATCTTAGCTCAATGAGTTTTGCAGCATATAAAATCTTAAACCTAATACGTTAGAAAGCGCATATAGGACATCATTCCTATTTTTTTCCAGGCCACAGACCTGATGGTTACTTATAATGACGACCATTTTATTGGATTCTCTCATTGATAACCTGTCGAAGGACTAAATTAAATAGGCCTTGGCAGGGCGTTTCGATACTTCGTCAAGCCCAGTATAGGCTAAGCTCAAAGTGACAATACGAATCGAATTTAACTTTTGATACAGCTTCATTATGCTTAAAAAGCTTCGAGCTTCAGAATCTGTGCCTTGTAAGCAGCAGGCAGAATCAGGTTTCTTAAAGGTTTGTTCAACTTGAGTTTCCTGCTTATTTTGTATAAAGTAATCACTTGTTTAATAGTTTTTCCTTCCCCCAGTTTAAGTAATTCATTCACTTTAAGCGGAACGATGAGTGCTTGTATTTTTCGCATTAACGAATATCTCAGAAAACCCAGGTGTTTTTTGTACTGATCAAAAAGATCATGAGAAAAGCGGCTATAAATTAAATTTTCCTGTAACTGTTGTTCATGCATCATTTTCCAGTCCGCAAAATTAGTAGGAAGTCCGTTTATTTCCATGCGGTGCCCAACTCGATAGAAAGTGGTAAATATTTCCTCTTTTTCTTTTAAAGTGAGTTTTCTTTCCAGCACTTCGAAAGCGCGGATGGAATAGCTAATCAGCATAAATAATACATCCCGATAGGCCCAATCTGGAATTTTAGCACCTCTTCCAGCTTCAACATGCCGATGAATTATCGTAATCTGATCTATCGCTGCATGGGCTTCAGTTAAAGTAGAAAATACGATTTTCTGCGCATAACCAACCGTAGAAAACAGTCTTCCCAATGGATTTTTAGGCAGTTTACCGGTAAAATATAACCAATCAACAGATTTATTCAGGCTAAACTCTGCTGCGGCACCGGCAAAAATAAAAAGAATAACATCCGTATTGCCCCATATTTTCCTTACGATGGAATGTTTATCTACAAAGTCCATAATGCGCTTATAATATTTCAATTTTTTTGATGTTGATTCGGCATAGTATCAACGGGATAATTCCGAGAATGCCAAAAGAACAATCGATCATTTGCCAAAATACCGGGATGTGACGGATATTTCCCGCAATTATAGCCAATGGTATAATCGCAATACAACAGATCATACCAAAGTCGATCACCCATTTGTTTTTTACAGGGTCTTTTAATGGACCGATAAAAAGCACGGCCAACATGAGATGGGCAAAAGCCAGCCAATCGGTGCCATAACTTAAAAACGGATAATACAGATTGGTTGTTTTAATGGCCTGATAAATTGTTCTAAGCCAGTTTTTAAGGCTAATTGGGCATGTTTCAATGTGTTTAACCAAATAAGCTATTTCGGTTTCTAACGGAAAAGCCGTTAATCCGCTTATCGCCAATCCAGCAATAATTGTACAGATATATATTTTGACGTGTAACCTTAGTTTTTGTTCTTCCGCATTCATCGCTTGCCAGTTAAATAATGTTGATTTGCCAGTAATTGCATCACTTGATGGTGAAGGTCTTTACGATTGTTCGCATTTACGTTTATCAGATAAAAAAGCTTTGATCCTGTTGCTCCAGTCCATCTCCAAAATAGCTGATCAATACTCTTAACCGTGCCATTGTCGAACCACCAGGCAGCATAAATCAGATCAGTTCCTTTGCTGAGGATGGCGGTGTAAATTTCAGTATTGGCTACTTTTTCTTTTTTAATATTATTAAAATCATAACCACTTCCTGTCCAACATAGTTTAGGGTCGTGCCCGGGAACATAAAATGCCGCAGGCTTGATATAGATCAGGGCTTCGCTATTTTCGAATTTGGATATTCCTGTTTCCAATTGTTTCTTCTTAAAGCCGGATAATTGAATTTGATTGTTAATAGGCGTCAATTGATCGGCTTTTATAATATTTCGGGCAATAAAAATAAGCAAAGCCAATAAGGTGATATGTAATAACTGAAACCTGATATTATAACTTACTGAGCTGCTTTGATTAGAAAGCTGCTTGACCGTCGAAAAACGTTTGATTATAGCTTTCGATATAAATATTAACGGCAAAATAACATAAATAGACAAGCAGATTAGCCCGATCGCATCATGAGAAATGGTACCAGGCATACTTTTGAAAAATACCAATAACAAGATCCTGAAAAAATTGCTGCAGATGTTTAATCCGATAGTTAGGAAAAACAATCCGCCAACCAGTATAAATCGTAACTGCTTATCTGTCTGTTTTTGGTAATATACCAATAAGAATAAACAGATGATGAGCGAAATAACGAGCATATTTAAGCCTGCGCAGGCCGGATCTACTGCAAAACTATGTTTTTCGAGTTCGATAATGTTCCCAACGGCAGTAGCTTGCATGCCTATTGCATTAAGAAGCGCTGTTACTTTGGTGGTAAGCCATAAGCGGATGGGGAAATCGACAGTGGAAATAAGATATTTAAATACCGGAGAAAGGAGAAAAAGTAAAAACAAAAAAGCTTCGCTTAACTTGCCCAGGCTATTTTCTATAAATAATAATGTCGCAAATAACAACGCAATAAAAAAGAAGGTCTTCACCGGTATACAAATAGCAAAAACAATTGTTATAACAGCAGGAATTAAGTACCTTAAAGAGAATTGACCGCTTTTAAAGTTGCAGATAAATGGAGAAAGCAGGAGTCCTGTATATAAATTTATACCCCAGTTTAAAAAGCCAGGTAGAAACCATAATAGTATAATAAAATACACGAAACTTATTCCCACAAACACAAAGGGAAAGACTGGTTTTTTGAGATTGATAGCTAACATACTATAGCCTTTTTATCTTTCCTTTTAAAAAAATATAGCTAATAAAGCTCAAGCAAAGGGCAAAAAGTGCCCACTCGTGTGGCTCTGGCACGGCACCTGATGATTTCATTGAAGCATTTTTTAAACTGTTTTTGTTCTCCTCAATATTAAAACGATCATAATCTTTTTGTGTTTCGAGTACGATTAAGCTCGATACGGGTGATACAATGAAAGCTTGCTCTGCCTCTGCAACTAAATCAGGTTTGATGTAATTTTTCGAGAAAAATCCGGGCCTACTTTTTTCATAATATCATTATAGGCAAATAAGCGTAACAAATGATTAGGGGCATTTTGAGTCTGTACATTATCTGCTTTTTTATCATTAAAGCTGCATCTTCAATTACAACAGTTTGCTCATTTTCTTGATTCTGTATAAATATATGATTGGCCATTAATTTATCCAGAGCTTCCATACTTCCAGACGAATAGTTAAATACCCTAAGTTCTTTTAATGCTTTCAGATATGGGCTTTCTAATAATCCCAGGTTAAAAAATGGATCTGTTTTGGCACTTTTAAATAATTTACAAGTTCCTTGCTAAAATGGCTATCCCCCAGGTCGTTTAGGTTAGGGGTTTGTACACCTCCCTTCGATACGAGTAATGTTTTTTCGGGAGCGCTTATTTCCTGGATTGGAAACAAGCTAAAAGTGTAGCCAGAAAGCTTGTTAAACAGCTCTTCGCGGTTTTGCGGTGTAAGTTTAATCATCGCACGATCGAAAACATAGACAGGTTTTTCTTGCGCCATCATGCAAACCGAATCGAATTCTGCTTTACTCCAGCTACGGTTAATGTCCAGATATATGCAATCTGGACTAAATGAGTTATATTTTTTATTGTAATTGGCGAGTTGATAACTGCTGCCAGCAAAAGAGAATGCTGCTGTTGATAATGGAGGTGCCAAACATGAAATACTTGCATTCAATTGCTGTTTTTCTTCAGATAAATAAACATTCCGATCGATTTCTTTAAAAGATTTGGGTAGTTTTAATCCCGTTATTTTGCCTGAACAGGTGAGTTGGGTAGTTTCTAAAGCATTGCTGGCAACCGGACCCTCAAAAAATATTGGTTGATAGATCAGCTGCTTTCCTTCTTTCCGCAGCGGGCTGGTTACACCAATCTTAAACTTGCGATTTTCTTTAGGCGTGCAAGGAAATATCCGTACTGTGATGGTATTGCCCTCTTGCCAATGAATTACAGAAGGATCACGTTGTTCTACACCTACAATGGTATTATAAGCAGAATCTGCTTTAGCTTTTGTAGTCAACCTCGATTTTTCTTCTTTTCCCGCTATCCATAACGATAATGAAGAAACAACCGAACCCTCTGAAAGATTAAAAGTGTAAATAGCTTCCTGACTGCTCCAGGAGGACTTAGCATTGTTTTTAATCATTACTGTTTTTTCGGTATAAGCCATTCGATAGGCCGGAAATAATCTAATGTTATTGATTGTACTTATGGTTTCGAGGTGGTCACCTGCCCATAAACGCTCTTGCGCCTGATGCCTTGCCCGATGTAATGATTTTAAAATATTGATTCTTTCTTTTTCATCAAGGTTAGGTTTTTTAAACAATAGTGTAGCAATCACCACTAATGGATCATGTTGTTGTTTCTCGTCAAATGATCTGTTAGGCATCCCTACCAAAAAAAGATGGTCTATATCCGCTTCGTGATACACGAATCCTGTTTTCAATAAACGTTCGGTAACAAAAGTTGGTTCAAGTTGCTGGGCCACTTCAACCCATGCAGGCAATTTCGAATCATTCAGACTATTTCTATTGATTATCGAGTTTATTTTTTCACTGGTTTGTTGCCATTTTAATGAGAAAAAGGTTAGTACGATAAGGGGTAATAGGCAACCAGCTGCCGTTGGATACCACAATTTTCTATCGATGCGTATGGCCTTTGTGATAAGGGCAATGGTAATGATGGTTAAAAATAATGGAACATAAGTATGAATTGAAATGCCTAAGGCCACTAAACCAATCAAACTGATGAAATAGAGCGGAAATAGAAATATTGAATAATAAATAAAAAGCATCAGGGCTAATCCAACAAAAAAGAAGAGAACATACCTGAATTTTTGTAAAAGGACCAATTTAAAGTTCGAGGCAAGGATTAGCGTAACAACCGACAGGATAATCCATATTGAGCACCATGTTACTGAGCTATCAAATACATTCATTTCGCGGTTTAAACTAAATGCGCTAATGAATAATAGAATGAGTAATAAAACCGTATGGTGTAATTTTCCTTGCCCCCAATGCCATTTATAATTCGAAAAAAGATGTACAATTAAACATATTTGATAAACTGCAGAAAGGGCATAGTTAACAAAAAATACACCTGTACTATTTTCCTGTTCGATATTGATGGTTAATCCAAAAGTGATTGCAGAAATGGCTACCATAATTAATCCGCCAAAGTATAGGGAATCCTGTGAGCGTAATTTATTCAATTGATTCATGTTTTTGGTTTTTAAAGTGCTTTGTATTTCAAAGTTAATATGAATAAAAAAAACAGCTTTTTTGCTGTTTTGTAAAGTGCTTTGTATTTCAAAGTAAGTACTAAAAATTGAACATTCCAAAAAAAGTTGAAGATTTTTGATATGATGAACTTTTTATCTTCTTGTATTGAGATTGGAAATAGAAGATAGGTTGCACTTAAAGATGATGGTGCAGGTTGACATTTGGAGCGAGTTTATATTTGGATAAACTACAAAGCAAAAGCGCCAGCATCGCGCTGGCGCTTTTGTTATCATTAACTAAACTAAATAAACGCACTGCTACTAGCAGTTCCTTCATTTGTTAAACAAATATCCTTCTGATTGACAATTAAAACGAAGGCGGTTGATAAATACGGAAAATGTCCTGCTGGGTAGGTTTTGGCGGAATTTAATTTTGTTTGTATTTTTAATGATACTTTTTAATGAAATTTTGTTCTTTTTTTTGTGATATGCATAAGAGTTAATAGGAGAGTATTCATATATTTGGGTATTCATTATAAAACTAAGCCTAAAAGAAATAAATAGACTAACCACTATAATGGAATTATACACCCCTGACCAAACAGATAGAGATATTTTAACACTATTACAAAAAGATGCAAGGCTGACCTATAAAGAACTTGCCGCTATACTACATCTTTCAAAATCTCCGATTCAGGAACGCGTAAAACGCCTGGAACGTTTAGGATTCATTTCTTCTGTTGTGGCATTAATTGATCCCAATAAATTCGATAACTGTATGATCTGCTATCTGCAGGTTCAGCTTACCAATCATTCTGTTAATACCTTTATGGTATTTCAGCAGGAGGTAAATAAACTGGATGAAGTACTGGAATGTTACCACACTACAGGTGGCTTCGATTTTATGCTCAAGGTTGTTGCCAGAAATATGATCGCTTATAATGATTTTCTAACCAATAAATTGGGGCGTTTAGATAATATAGGTACCCTGAATAGTTCACTAGTAATTACACAGGCCAAACGCGAAACTGCTCTGCCTGTATAGGGCTTAAAATAAGTATTTAATTGATGATCCCGAACCAATCAACCTAATGTAAACTTGATTGAAAACTGTGTTTCGTTAGGTTGTATTGTTTTTAGCGAGAAATCAAAGCCATGGTTTAAAAGAATTTCGCGCACTAAGGTCAGTCCAATTCCCTGTCCATCTTTTTTAGTGCTGAAGAATGGGCTGAACAGCTGTTCGGTATCTTGTTGAGAGATTCCCTTTCCGGTATCTGATATCGTGAGCATTTGTTTAGACTGATCTAGTGTTAATGTAATTTTTCCTGTATTTTCGATGGCTTCAATTGCATTTTTAACAATATTGATCAGTGCCTGTTCCATTTGTTCAACATCGGCCGAGATAAAATAGCTTTCATGGGTGCCTTCGAAATCAATTTTGATATTTTTTTCGTTTGCCTGAAAATACATAAGTTGGGTAACCGATTTTATCAGCTCAACCAGGTTTATTCTTTTTCTGTTTGCCGCTGGTAGTTTAACCAGATCCGCAAAGTTGCGCATAAAAATATTTAGGTTCTGATTCCTGTCTGCAGCAATCTTTAATGCATTTTTTAAGGAATAGTCCTGTTCGTTTAGCCACAGGTTTTGTTGTGATAGCGCGGTATTGATGATCGAATTTACTGGTCCAACGGTATTGTTTACTTCGTGTGCCATCATTCGGATCACTTTACTGTACACACCTTTCTCTGCCGCAAAAATTTCGGCGGTTACTTCTTCCATCATGATAAAAATACGCTCAAAACCCCGGTCAATAAATCTTGATTTCTGGATCTTATAGGTATGCAGCCCGTTAACGCGTACTACTTTAGAACTGCCTGTTTTTATTTCATGTATTTGTTTTTCAAGCAGATACTGGTTGTCGGTTAAAATTTCAGTCGCTTTTGGGTTAATCTGTTTAACCTGCTTATCGTAATCTAATATAATAATGCCGGTAGGAGAGGTCTGAATCAGTTTTTCGAGAAAAAAGTGCTGTTCCTGTTGTTTGGTCCGTTCAGTTCTAAGTTCATCGATCATCCGGTTGTAAACATCTACCAGTTCATCTACTTCTTTTTTGCCGGTAGATAGAAATTTAACATTAAAATCTTTATCCTTTATTGCCGAAACACCCTGCCTCAAAGAGGTAAGGGGCGCAATCAACTGTTTGTATAAACTCAGCGAAATCAATATCGAAATGATAATAAGTAGCTCAGCAAGCAAGAAAATAAGCTTATTTTCTTTAAAAATGAAGTAGCTCATCACCAGACAAATAAGGTGGAGCAGCACTAAAAAGAGGATATATTTAGTCTTCAGTTTCATTAAAAGGGATTTGATATTTTTCCAACCGGCGGTAAAGTGCATTTCGGGTAATGCCCAAAGATGCAGCGGCTTTTGTAATCCTGTTTTTATGGAAACTCATGGCTTGTTTAACCATCTCAGCTTCCATCTGGTCTAAAGTCATTGTGCCAACGCCAGGCAATTTTATTTTTTCGTTCCTTAAAGGAGATAAATTCAGTTGAGATTGAAATTCATCTATTCCCAATTCATTTTTATGGCTGATCAATATTGTTCGCTCTACCAGGTTTTTTAACTGCCTGATATTTCCTGGCAAGGCCAGTTGTTGCAACCAGCGCATTGCCGCTGAGGAGACGGACAAATCAGGACGGTTATAAATCTCTTTCATGTTGTTAATGAAGAAATTTACAAGTAATGGAATATCTGATGGACGTTCTCTTAAAGCAGGCAGATGAATGGTGATTAAATTGATCCGGTACAATAAATCTTCTCTGAACAGGCCCGAAGCCACCATTTCGTTCAGGTTTTTATTGGTGGCGCAAACTACCCTGGTATCAACTATTTTAGTGCGGCTGCTACCCAAAACCTCGTAAGTTCTGTCTTGCAGTACCCTTAATAGTTTTACCTGACTCGAAGCTTCAAGATCGCCAATTTCATCCAGAAATATAGTGCCCTTGTTTGCCATTTCAAAACGGCCGGTTCTGTCAAAACGGGCATCGGTAAACGCACCCCGGACATGGCCAAACATTTCACTCTCAAATAAAGAGGAAGAAATGCCGCCCAGGTTTACTTTTACAAATGGCTTGTTCATGCGGTTGCTGTTTTCGTGGATGGCTTCTGCAATCAGCTCTTTTCCCGTTCCACTTTCACCTGTAATCAAAATTGAGGCATTGGTAGATGCTACACGTCCAATGGTTTCGAGAATGGCCAGCAAACCCGGATCTTCCCCAATAATCTGCTTAAAATTATACTTTTTATCGAGCTCTTTTCGGCTTCTTGATAGTGTTTTTTTGCCGTTTAACTGTAGTAACGTTTCTACCGACTGTAGTACATAGTCATTATTCCATGGTTTATTGATAAAATCGTTTGCGCCCAGTTTCATTCCCTGTACCGCAAGTTCGATGCTCGCCCAGCCCGTAATCAATATTATAGGTAAAGCAGCATCGAAATTCCTGATTTTTTTGAGCAGATCCATACCTTCTTTGCCCGAAGTACCAATAGAAAAGTTCAGATCTAAAATAATAAGTTCAGGCTTTTGGGTTTTTACCACCTCAAAAGCCTGAACAGGACTATCTGTACTCACAATTTCATTTCCTGTGTTTTTTAAAAGAAGCGAAAGCGAAGTACGTACAGCTATATCGTCATCAACAATTAATATCATATACGAAGTTAAGATAAGTTATTCTTCGTGCAATGCAATAGCAGGGTGGATGCTGGCCGCCTGTTTACCGGGATATAACGAACAGAACAAAACCAGTAAATAAATGAATGCCACCGATAAAAGCATCGCAATGATGTAAACACCTGCGGGAACATTAAAAACACTGAGTAATGGAAATTGGATTGCAAAGAAACAACCAACCAGTAACGACATGGTAGCCAATATGATCGCTTCCATCACCAATTGATAAGAAACAGTTCGGCCGCTTGCACCGATAGCCCGGCGCAAGCCGATTTCTCCCTTCCTTTTATTGATGTTGTACCACAATACCCCAAATAAACCCAATGCAACATTAATAATCAGAAAACTGGCAATAATGATAAAAATAACCATTGGGATAATGGTTTGCTTATTTCTCTTATCGCGCATTTCATCCAGGTGTTGTATTTCCACCGCATTTTTTACTGTATTTGCCATAAACTTATACAGCTGGCTTTCAAAGGTAGCATCTGTACCCTCGCGCACTTTTATTAAAATATTGTGGGTGTATTTATGAAAAGAAGTATCAATTGGGTTAAAAATAGCGCTGCCAGCAGGCAAGAAATCACCACTTGCTTTAATGTCTTGCATCACTCCAATTACCTTTAACTTCTCTTTTTCATCGTAATTACCAATTAATTTCCCAGTTGCTTGTGCATTACCAAAAAGCTGTTTCTTAAGTGTTTCATTGATAACGATATTTTTATTATTGCTAACTGCATCTTCTGGTAAAAACCATCTGCCTTCCAATAATGGTACATTCCATACTTTTTTGTAATCAATACCAACGGTATAATTAGCTATATAATTAAACTTTTTTCCATTTTGTGTTAAACCCGTACTCGAAAAAGAATCTGAATATGGGTAGTTAGCGCCAGAGTATGCAATTCCTTCTATCTGAGGCATTGATTTTAAAGCTTTTTGAAGGTTATCGTAGAAAATTTTTAGCGAATCATTATTTTTGGTTAGAGCTCCATTATCGTAAGTAATACACCAAACTCTTTTATAATCAAATCCTAATGGTTTGCTATAATTCTGGTAATAGTAAGTGAGGAATGAAAAAACCGCAAATATAACCAGAAAAGAAACTAGTATTTCGGAAAGAAACAGGAAATTCTGTCTCCGTTTATTCCATATCAATTTAAATAAATGTTTAAACATAATAATATATTTTAATGGTTTACTGTGCTTTAAGGGCTTTTACAACATTTAATTTAGACATTCTCCATGCGGGGTAAACACCCGAAAATAAACCAAAAAATATGCAGGCGATTAAGCTGTAAAACAATACGGTAAAATTCATGCTGAGGCGCATGTTCGAGATAAGATTTGCACCATTGATCAAATGAATAACGATTACTGATAAAATAATCCCGATCACGCCACCTAAAAAAGTAAGAACTAGATTTTCTACAATAAACTGGTATACTAAGGTTTTAGAAGATGCACCGAATGCTTTGCGTACCCCAATTTCAGAGGAACGTTCCATAATTCTTGTAATATTGATATTGACTAAGTTTATGGTGGGCAGCAATAAAAACAACAGTGTAAAAAGACTAATGATCGAAACCACTTTTGTTAAGCCATTCGAAGTTCCATCACCTGCGATTCTTCTGGTTATATTGGCAAAAAACGGATCGGCGTTACAATATATTTTGTCGAAATCTTTTGGTAATGGTAATTTTTTAACCATCTGATCAAATTCCTTTTTCATTTTAGGCACATCAGCCTCACTTTTTGCCAGCAATATGGCATTGTATCCCCCCATTAAATCAATGTTTTTATAATCTTTTGAAATCGTATAGGGCAGGTACATATCACCACTAAAATTATAAAGCGTTTTCGATACATTTTCTACCACTCCAATTACCCTGTAGTTAATGTTATCGGCTGATATATATTTGCCAATTACCGTTTTTGTATCACCGAAATAAGCTTTTTTGTTTCTTCAGAGATTACCGCAACCAATTCTGCATTGTCTATTTCTCTCTGTTGAAAAGCTTTGCCTTCTAAAAACCGGTATTCCAGTACATTCCAGTAATCGGCATTGGTGTACTTGTATTCGATTACCAGTTTTTTATTGTTTACATAAGCATTTGATGCTTTTGCATTGGAAGAAATGGCCATCTTTTGCACCGTTTTTAAGGTAGAAACATAATGTTCGAAAAAATAAAAAGAAACATCGCTTCTGTTCATCCAACCTTCTTTGGTGTTTTTATATTCCATTGTGGAAACATAAAGAGAGCGGATTCTTTTATAGTCTGGGTAATCAGGACTTAAAATTTTATCCATAAAAGCGGTGGCTACCATCAAAATGGTGAGCGTAAAGCTAATCCCGAACAGGCTGATGAAGGTGAAGAATTTTCTCCGTTTCAATACAGCCAAGGCTATTTTAAAGTAGTTTTTTAGCATAACTTCGGATTATTGAACTTGTGAACCATCAAACAGACGCACCAGGCGGTGTGTTTTATGCGCCATACTTTCATCATGCGTTACCATAACAATGGTGGTGCCTTCATTTTTATTCAGGTTGATCAGGATATCCATAATCTCGTTCCCCATAGCACTATCTAGATTTCCGGTGGGTTCATCGGCTAAAATAATCTGTGGGTTGCCAACTATAGCCCTTGCAATGGCCACACGCTGCCGCTGACCGCCCGAAAGCTGCGTTGGGAAATGTTTTAAGCGGTTGCTTAACCCAACTTTTTCTAAAGCTGCAGTAGCAAGCACTTTTCGTTCTTTGGCTGATGAAGTACGGTACAATAAGGGTAATTCTACATTGTCCAGTACCCTAAGGTCATTGATCAGGTGATAACTTTGAAAGATAAAACCCAGTTTTTGATTTCTGAATTTTGCCAGTTTCTGATCTGAAAACCGGCTGATATCCTGTTCGTCGATTTCAATGTTTCCTTTTGATGGCTCATCCAGTAAACCCATGATATTCAGGAGCGTACTTTTACCACAGCCCGATGGCCCCATGATCGAAAGAAACTCACCTTTGGCAATATCCAGGCTGATTCCGTTGATGGCAAGTGTTTCTACCGTATCGGTCCGGTAAACTTTTTCAATGTTTTGTAAGCGAATCATAGTGTATAATTAGTAATTAAGATTTATTAATAGGTTATTTTTCTGTTTTTTTCGAAATCGTAAAGCGAGAGGTAACGGAGCTGGTAGTAAGCGCCCCAGAAATCGCGCAGGGATGAAACATAATCGCGTTTTGCTCTGTCGTTTTCCTGAAAGGCGATACTGAGGTCGGTAATGCTCAGGTTGCCCAGAACATACCGCTCGCTGGCAATTTTGTATTTTTCAGCAGCAATCTTTTCGGCTTCATCAGTAAGCAGAATCTGTTCTTTCATCATGTTAAAAAGCGTTACCTGCGTTACAATCTGTTGTTTAAACGTCTGTTTATCCTGCTCTACAGCATAGGTGATAAATTGCTCGTTGGCCTGAGCAGTTTTGGTCCGCGATTTTGACCTTCCCCAATCCATTACAGGGATAGCAAGCTTTAATTCGACAGATTGCTGGTTTTTTGGAGAGCGGTAAATGTCGAACGCGCTGTTTGCTGCATTAGAGAAACCAAGGTTAGCCCTCAAGGTTGCAGTTAAGCCATTTTCGCCTTTTGCTTTTGCTACATCTCTTTTGGCTTCGGCCAAACGGCGGATAAAGCCGATAGCATCCGAACGGTTTTCGAAAGCTTCGGCCAGAACTTTATCTGTAATGACGGTCATTTGGGCCACTACTGCAGGCATCTGCAGTTTAATCCTGTCGTCGCCTTCAATGCCAATGTAACTCCGCAAGTTTAAGGTGGCAATTTCTACATCGCGTTTTGCGGTACCCACTGCTTTCTGCGCATTTAACACTTCTAACTGAAGCTGCAGCATTTCATTTTTAGAGATTTTGCCCAATTCGAATTTTGTACCGGCAATGGTTAAAATGCGTTTGGTATTCCCATAATTTAAATCGGCAATGTTCAGGTTAACCTGTGCCAGTAACAAATCGAAAAAATACTCTGTAACCGTTATGGCAATTTTTTCCTGTGTTTCTATAAAAACCTGTTTGCTTTCATTGAATTTTAATGGTTCTATTTTTTTGTCCCATTTTAGGCTGTTAAACTGTAGTAAGGGTTGTGTATAACCAATGCCGTAGGGGATTCCGTTGTACAGCACACTTTTTCTGTCGAAATCGTCAAAACGCTGTAACTGTGTGGTCCCATAAATGTTTCCTCCGGTAGCGGCTATGCTCTGACTAAAATTTAATGTCAGTGAGGAGTTATCGTAATGTACAGGTTGAAAAAGTATACTTCCGTTGGGCTGTTGAACCTGTGTGTAGGTTTTGGTATATCCAGGCAAAATCCCTTCCAAAGCGAGTTGTGGCTGGTAATTTGATTTAAATGTGCGCCATTCCCAATATTTGGTTTCCTTTACGGTGATGGCCTGTTTGGCGGCAATAGAATTTGCCTTCGCCATTTCCACAACCTGCTGTAAGGTGAATTGCAAGGTGTCTGTTTTTGGAAATGCAAAACCTTTTAAAGTAACCATGATCAATAAACCCATAAGTAAAAATTTCCCCGCATAGTCTTAATTACTGATGGTTATGTTTTTTGTGTTTTTGTAATTGCCCATATCTGAGGTAATTACCTCATCACCAGCTTTTAGTCCGCTTAAAATTTCTACATAATCGAAATTGCTTAAACCGGTTTTAACGGTTCTGCGTTCGGCAATTCCATTTTTAAGTACAAAAACTTCTTGTAGGTTGGAGCCATTAAATGCCGGACCATTGGCAATCCTTAATACCCCGTTTCTGGTGGCGGTAACCAGAAAAACATCAACTTTTTGGTTTGGGCGAAGTTCTTTACTGTCTTTTTGGTTCAATTGAATGTCGAATGAAACAATAGCGTTGCTTACTGAAGGAGAGATGTTTACAATGGAGCCGCGTAACTGTGTATTGCCAATGCGGATAATGGCAGCCATATTGTTATGGATTTTATCCAGCAGGTTATCAGACATGCTTCCGGCAACTTTAAAGCCACTTAAATCGGCAATTTTGACCAAAGCATCACCCTCATGTACACTAGAGCCTATGTTTTTGTTTACCCAGGTAATTACGCCGGGCCTTGTTGCAATTACATCGGCCAGATCGAGTTTTCGTTTTAGCGCATCAAGATCATTCCTCTGGATGGCCAAAGCAATTTCAGCTTCCCTGATTTCGATTTTCATAGTCTGTTGTTTGCTCTTAATCTCATTTTCCAGTTGAAGTTTTTCCAGTTCAGCAACTTTTAAGTCAAGTTCAGCGCGTTCTACATCTTCCTTTGTTCCGCCGCCGGCTTTTAATAATCTTTTAGCTGAAGAAACCGCATCTTTAAGATTACTGATCCGTAATTGTTTAATGCTGTTATTGGATTTGATATCGAAAAAACTTTTCTCCAGATCTAATTTCAGCTTACGGATCTCATTTTCTTTTGATTCCATTTGAAACTGAAGTTTGCCATAATCCGTTTGACTCACCGATTTATCAAGTGATAAAATCGATTGACCTTTATTTACTTTGTTACCGGCATCCATTAAGACATTTTTAATGGATGCGTTTATCGGACTTGTTAAAACCTCTTCAAATTCAGGTAGTACCTCGCCGGTAGCATTAATGGTATTTTCGATTATTCCGGTCTCTACCCTGGCTGTAGTAATATCGGCACCGGTTAGCGATGGCTTAAAATAAAACCGCACCGACCAGATGATCATCGCCAGAATAATGATGATAATAAAAATGATGAGGTAAGTTTTCTTTTTCCTTTTCGAAGAAACTTCTTCTTCAATGAGTTTGTCCATTTAAATAATTTATACCAGGCTTACAATAGGGATGCCATTGTTAAGTTGCTGTTTATTAGTGATTTGTTTTTTATTTCAGATTTAAAAATGCCCGATATCGAACATCCTGTTTATTATCGGGCAAAAAAATGAAAGGCTGAAAGGTCCACCGATTTGCAACAAAAGATTTAAGGTCAAATATTTGTTACGGATAAAATCTTGCTGAATAACTACTTTAGTTAGATATTGGGTAACGGTTTATATTATAATAAGATCATATTCGCTTGTTGCAGCCTGCCGAATGCGGTAAAAGTATTTTTAGAACTGAAATCAAATTAACATCATACTATGTCGAATCGAAACAACGCAGCCGATACAACCGGAGCCTTAACAGATGCCGGAATAAGCCCTGATAAGAAAACATTTTTACAATCGCTCACCGAAGATTGGTGGGCAGTTATATTAGGGGCAATTATTATTGCGGCTGTGCTTTATTTAACCAGCAATAGTACTGTAATCAGTTTACCTGCATTTAAATGGGCAAATAGTGAAGATCTTTTGGGCAAGATATTATCGGGAGCTAACCTATTGCTGATTGTTGAAATGGGGGCTGTTTTTCTGGCCTTTGCTTCAATAGCTATAGGTTTATCGGGGGGTAATGTTGCACGGTTTGCTGGTGGTTTTGCACTTATCTATTTATTAGCCATTGTTTCCTTTATTATCGGAGGCAATAAAAGTGTATCCTATTTTGGATTGGAATATGTGGTATTTGCATTGCTTATCGGTATCGCGTTAGGTAATCTGATTAGGTTGCCCTATTGGCTAAAAGAAGCGGTGCGGTCTGAGTTTTATATTAAAACAGGTTTAGTCATATTGGGAACAACTATTTTGTCGGCCGATTTGATTAAAGCTGGTTTACCTGGTATCATACAGGCGGTTATTGTTGTTACCGTAGTCTGGTTTTTTCGATGTGGTTGAGCCGCAAGTTAAAAGTTGATGATGAATTTGGTGTGATATTGGCGTCAGCAGTATCTATTTGCGGAGTTTCTGCAGCAATTGTAGCTGCCGGAGCTATTAATGGCGATAAACGTAAATTATCTTATGTTACCACTTTAGTGTTAATTATGGCTATCCCGATGATGGTAATTTTGCCCTGGGCGGTAAAGTATTTTCATATACCTGAAGTAATTGGAGGAGCATGGCTGGGCGGTACTTTAGATACAACGGCAACCGTAACCGCTGCAGGCGATTTGGTTGGACCAATAGCCGTTAAAGCAGGAGTTATCGCCAAGTTTTCGCAAAATGTTTTTATAGGTGTAGCTGCATTTTTCATTGCAATATGGTGGGCCTATAAAAAACCTAAAGGGGAAGATGGCGTAATCCTTAAAGCAGAGCGCCCGGGATTGAAAATTGTGTGGGAGCGATTTCCTAAATTTGTATTGGGTTTTGTTGCGGCATCTTTAGTATTTTCTTTTCTTTTATCTCCTGCAACGGCGAAAAGTGTTGGGCCAACCTTAAATGGTTTACGCACGGTTTGGTTTGCAATCGCATTTATTTCTATCGGTATGGAAGCTAAATTTTCATCATTGGTAAAACTTCAGGAGAGAAACCTGCATTTACTTTTGTTACCGCACAAATATTTAATATATTCTGGACCCTTTTATGGTCGTATATTTTATTTGGCGGATATTTATTACCTGTGCCTGATTTTAAATAGAATGGGAATTGGGTTTAATGAAGTCGAGAAATTTTTAAACCTTCACAAAAATTGAAGTATCATCATTTTTCCACTACGATCGAAATGATAATACTTCAAAACCAATGTTTTATATACAGAATCGTCATTCCCGCGCAGGCAGGAACCACGCAGTGCTCAGCGAAGCTAATCTTAAAGCGCTTGAATTAGGATTATCCATAAGTTGTCCTTTTATTCAGAGGTATTCATCAGCGCTCTGTGATTCTCAATCAACACGAAAGTTATCGGGTTGGGAATGACGATTCCTCTCAGCCCACGATTGGTAAAAAAGCGACATTTCTGTCGATTTTTTACTCTTTTGGTTTCATTATTTTGCAAATGCGACAGTTTGCAATGCATTTGTATCCGGGTTACTCACTTCTGTTGTTAGTGCAGCAAATCTATCCAGGTTTAATTTTGGTGTTTTACTCATTACTAAGGTATGTTTTTCAGTAGCCCCGCTCAATTTTAAATCGGCATTGTCTTCGATTACGGTATATAAACTTTCTGTATCAGAATTGATTTCGGCAACAGCATTTTCTTTTAAAAATACCTGAAGATATTTCAAAGCCAATTTGCCCTCTGTTTTTACCACAGCGTCACCGGATGCTTTAACCCTGTAAATATTATTAACATAAAGTGTAATTTTGGCGACTTCATCATCTACAGAACTGATTTTTAATGCATATCCTTCTTGTGTTACTTTTACTTTGCCAGTATTGTCATCATTGTAGCTAATGCCTTCTTTCGATCTTTGAACTAAGGTGATTTCTACGTTTCCGTTTACGCTAACCTGGGTTACGTTTTTAGGCGCATAAACTTTAGTTGGTTGTTTCTCATCAGCCATTGCACTTGTAGAGAAAATAGCAGAACTTAATACGATAGCTGCTAATATAGATTTTGTTAAGGTATTGATTGAGGTTTTCATAATGCTGTTGTTTATATTTTTAATTAATACTTTGTGTTTGTTTTGTAGATAAGACGCCTATGCCCTTAAAACGTTGCAGCAGAAATATCGATATTATACCAACACAGCTAAATTGTCGACCAACTGGATTTAAAAACAGCCCAATGGTCGGATTTATTTTTGTATTCTAATGTTACGAGTTGCTGTTTGTTTAATTTCTGCTCTATCGCAGATTCTATTAATACAAAACTTAATAGTTAGATTTTATATTATCTTTAAACAAGAATTCTCAAAATGCTGCTGTATTTATTAATAAATTAGGAGCGGGAGGAATCTTGAGATCTAAATTTTTTTAACCAAATAATTTGAAAAATATATGAGAGGTGCGAAATTCAGCTATCCGTTTTTTTTGATTTGCCTGATTTATATCGGTTTTTGTGGTTTTATTTCAGAGAAACAGGTTTATCCGCGTTTAGGTATTGTATCTGGTCTGGCACAGGATAGTTTAGCTTATGCTTCTGGTTTTAAAATGATCGGTGAATCGGTTCCGAAGCTGCTTTCACCTGTATTAACCGATGATCAGTTTAATGCCAGTTTAAAAAGATTAAAGCAGCAAAATGTAAAGTATTAAGCTGTAACCTTTTTTTCCGGCGAACATAAAAATAGCTGGACCAGAGGTAGATGAAGCGAAGGTTTTAACTTATACCGAAACTGTTCTTTCAAGAGCGGGGCAAGCAGGTGTTAAGTTTATTGTTTTGGGTAGCTCGGGTGCAAGGAGCATTCCCGCAGAATATAATATCGTTAAGGCAAAATCTGATTTCGTTATTTTGGCTGGAAAGCTGGCGCAAATTGCAGGAAAATATAAAGTTACCATTTTGTTAGAGAACCTCGAAACCACCGAAACTAACTTCATCACTTCATTAAAGTCAGCAGCAGAGATAGTAAGGGAAGTTAATCATCCTAATTTCAGGCTCAACGCCGATATATTCCACATGATGCGTGAAGGAGAATCTCCTGATGAAATTATTGAGGCCGGTGACTTGATTGGATTTTCAGAGGTTGCCGAAAAACAAAACAGATCATTGCCTGGTGTTATGGGCGACGATTTTAAACCTTATTTAAGAGCTTTGCACAAAATAAATTATAAAGGTTTCATTTTTATTGAAGGGAGCATCAAAAATGCTGCTGTCGAAATGCCGCTAGCTTTCAAATATCTTTCTGCTCAGATTGCAGAAGTATATTCAGAAAAGAAAACAGATTGATGTTATCTCCTATCGAAGATATAACTTGACTTATTTCGATAATAACACCAATGATTGCATATTTGATTCTTTCGCAGCCTTATCAATTTTTGGTAGACTCATTTTTTGCCATTCTGGTTTCAAAGGTTAAGGGTAGATTTTCATTTTTACTAATCGCAGCGATGGCTCTCACTAAGTTAAGCATAAATTGACGGTCGATATTTCTAAACAAGGATAGGCTGTTCAGCTTTTTTAGTTTTAGATTCTATGGTTAGTGCATTTAAGGAAATACTGATATTTAAAGTGTAGAAACCCTCTTCATCAATTCCTGCGGTCATTTCTGCATGTTGATGGTAGGCATATTTGAGTCGGTTACTGATATTATCCATGCCTGAGCCAAAGCCTACCTTGCTTTTTATCGATCTCGGTAGATTACGGCTTTCGATATGCAATTTGCCATCAATAGTGTAAACATCAATAGTGGCCTTATTTTCTGCATCATTAAGGTTTCCATGTTTAAACATATTTTCCAGAATAGTAAGCAAAACAAGCGGAATGAGTTTAATTTCATCAAGATCAGGTCCGCTGGCAAACTCAATATAAATTGCACCCTGGGTAATTTGGTGCAGGCCGATCAGGTTTTCACACTGCGAAATTTCATCACTTAAACGGACATAACCTTCATTATGTTGCGTGCTGGCTGCAAAGCGCATCATATCAGAAAGATAAAGCATCACTTTAGCATCTTCCGGAGAGTAAGCACTTAATTTTTGGTGTACAAACTCAAATGTATTGAACAGCAGATGCGGATTAATCTGTGCTTTCATGAAAGCATTCTTAGACATGGCCAGTTCCTTATCCATCTTTTCCTTCTCAATAAGCATTTGAAAACGCTGTTTTTCGATACGGGATTTTTCTGTTTTTTCTTTAATAAACCGCTTTAAGAAATAATACCCTGTAGAAAAAAGAAGGAAAAAAGAACCCCTGTAAAGTACCTTGGTTATTCTGATCTTGAGACTTGGCAGTTGCCCGGGTAAAATATTGGTATAAGTATTTAGCAAAATGTCAACACCTGTAACTATGCCTAAATAAATCAAGATAGTTGATATAACAACCAGAGGAACTTTCCATACTGCTCCGTTATGAAATGCCGTTGCTTTTTCCAGCAGTAAAGCATAGGTATAAAATAAGGTGATATTAATCGTGTAATGAATAGCGTAGTTACCGAATGTACCTAACAGGCCAAGGAAGTAAATAACCATCACAGTCTCCCAAACGATAAATGCTGTCCAAGCAATTATGTGTATACGATATGTGTATAACCATCTTTGCAACGTACCGTTGCGCCATTTCAACCTATTCATAAAGGCATATTTACTATTTGTGTAACAACTAAAGTTATAGGGTGCCATTGCCGCTAGTTTTCGAAAAAAAACAATTATGAAAACTCAAAAATTAGCAAAAAAAACACTTTTTGTATTTAAAAAAAAACAGAGCGGAAAGATCAATAGGCCAACAACCATTTCTGAACCCACCACCACAACATTTACTACAGTTTCAGGTTTAATTTAAAACCATTAAATGTTTCCATCAGTAGCCGTTATTTTTTACGGCTACTGATGATTAACCTTTCGGAAATAAAACTTTTAAATTCGTTATAATAAATATCGCCAACCGTAAAGCTAATCTGGTTGTTCATGGTAATCCGATTGCCATCTATATACAAAATCTTATCAATCGCCACAATATAACCACGGTGTAATTGTATAAAACCGTTTTTGATGCTAAGCTGTTCCCGAACATCTTTTAAGCTTAAGTAAGCAATAATTACTTTTTCTACAGTATGTAATTTAATGTAATTATGAAAACTTTCAAAGGCAATAATATCTTCATATTTAACCATTACCGCACGGTGCTCTTCTTCCTTATTTTTCACCAGAAAATAATCCTCGTTGGCACCTCCAGTCATTTCATGTCCAAAAAGCCTGGTAATTGTTGTAGCAAATTTAGCATAGCTGTATGGTTTAAGCAAATAAGCATCTCCTGCAGCTTCAAAAGCATCAAAAGCATACTCCTGGTGAGAAGTAGTGAAGATGAGTTTTCTGGTTCTGAAGCGGATGGCTTTGGCCAGTTCCAGCCCCGAAATTTGGGGCATTTCCACATCCATAAAAATTACATCAACCGTTTCTGAATTGGCTAACTCCCTTAAGGCAGTAATTGGATCGGTATATTGCTGCACTAGCCGCATGTTTGGAGTATCCTCAATATATTTTTGTAGTCCCGCTAAGGAGCTGTACTGGTCGTCTATGGCTATGCACTTAATCATCTTCAAAAAATCTGGTTCTCTTATAACGAAATTACGCCTTTTCGTAACGAAAAGAATACTATCTGTACGCTTTAATTTTAAATTTTTTCCTTATTCACTAATTTAATAGAAAAATTCTCGATTAAGTTTACTAGATGCGGGTAATAGCTACAATCCATAAAATAATGCTAATACCGATAAACGTATACTCATCTTTACCGGATTTGCTAATCTATTATAAGTTTGAAATTTATTCAAATTAAGAGCAAGGGCCCAACTGCTTTGTTACAAGAATATACATATCCCTACACCCATGTAGTTGTAGCCATTTATTAAGCATTTCATGTTTTGTGTCATTGCATTGCAACGTACCTTACGGATTATGTTGGCTAAACGTCATTTGTATTCATTTAAACGTGAGTTGGTTTTATTAAAGATATTTTTGCAATACAGATTTTACTCCTTTAATTATGGCCGATCACTTATTGAAAAATGTACTTTATTCCGTTCTCGATCTTGCAACCGTTTTAGACGGTTTTACTGCTGCAGATACCTTTAAAACCAGTCTTGATTTAGCTAAACAGTCTGAAACTTTAGGTTATACACGTTACTGGTTTGCAGAACACCATAACATGGCTGGTGTGGCCAGTTCAGCAACGGCGGTACTAATTGGTTATATTGCTGGTAATACCAATAGCATTCGAGTAGGTTCCGGAGGTATTATGCTGCCCAATCACGCTCCCTTAATTGTAGCAGAACAATTCGGCACGCTGGCTTCGCTTTATCCTAACCGGATCGATCTGGGCTTGGGCAGGGCACCCGGAACCGATCAGGTTACGGCAATGGCCATCCGAGGTGAAAACTTTAATGCTGTTCATAGCTTTCCCAGGGATATTGAGAAACTGCAACAGTTTTTCTCTGCCAGTAATAACCGGGCAAGTGTAAGGGCTATGCCTGGAGAAGGTTTGGATATTCCGATCTGGATTTTAGGTTCGAGTACAGATAGCGCGCGCTTAGCCGCAGAAAAAGGACTTCCTTATGCTTTTGCCAGTCATTTTGCCCCAACCTATTTTGAACAGGCGATATCCATTTATAAAAATAATTTTAAACCCTCGGCATTTTTACAGGAACCCTATGTAATGGCATGTGTGAATGTGGTAGCTGCAGATACTGATGCGGAAGCAGAACGTTTATCAAGCTCTGTAAAACGTATGTTTTTAGGAGTGATAACAGGCAAAAGAGAATTACTAAAACCTGCCGTTGATGATATTAATGAATATTGGGGTCAGTTGGAAAAAGAAGCTGTAGAGCAGATGTTGTATTATTCTTTTATTGGTAGTGCTAATACCATTAAAGAAAATTTAGAAGCATTTGTTGTCAAATATGGCATAAACGAAATTATGAGCACCTCGCATATTTATGATCATCAGGCTAAATTGCATTCGAATAAAATTTTTGCAGGGTTTTTTGGGTAGTTGCGAGTCATATCAATCGCGTCATGCTCCCGCAGATATCGCTGATTGCGCAGAACCTATTGCTTTTTGACATTAAGCAGTTAATGAAATTAAGACTATATTGTTAAATCAATCGCATCATGTTCCTGCCGATATCGCTGATTACGCAGAACTTATTTCATTTTGACCATTAAATAGTTAATGACATTAAGACTCTGTTATAAATATCTGCTTCAATCTTCTTAGATCTGCGGGGGCTAATCGCTAATGTTCCTGCAGATATCGCCGATTAGCGCCGAATCCCTTCCATTTTACATCTTACATTTTCCATCATCACGTACACTTTAAGATTTGTTAATAATAAGGGAATATTGAGCTGGTAGCTTTGCTGTGAAAAAAGCACCATCCCTTGAGCGAAACTTTACTTTCATCTTTACAGTGCGGAAGCCATCTGGCCATGGAAAAAATCTACCAGTTTTATTGGGAAGATGTTTTTGATGCTGCGCTAAAAAAAACGGGTGATGAAGCCCTTGCACAGGATATTACCCAGGAGATTTTCATTTCGCTTTGGGAAAACCATAAAACGATTAACCTTTCCGGAAGCTTGGGTGCTTATCTGCATGGAGCCGTAAAATATAAGGTGATTAATTATTTCAGGTCGGGCAGTATTAAAGAACAGCACCAAACTGCGCTTACGACCCTGATGGATGAACAGCATTCTGCTGCTGCGGATGATAAACTAATTTTAAAAGAGCTTCACCTGGAGGTGGATGCCGCCATTGCGCTTTTACCAGAGAAAATGCAACAGGTTTTCTCGATGAGCAGAAAACAGGAAAAATCCATCAAAGAAATTGCTGCTGAACTCGACGTTTCTGTGCAGACGGTAAAGAACCAGATCTCTGCAGCATTAAAGCTTCTTAAAAAAGTCTTTCCTATATCCTGTTAATTGCTGTATTGATCGGCTTAACATAAAGTTAATCTATAGATAACATTTTTGGTTGGTACCGATCTGCTTTTCAACTGACATGTATTTAGATGACAGAAGAACAGGCAAAGGAACTGCTGCAGAAATATCTCGATCAGCAGGCAAGTCCGCAAGAGCAAAAAAAAGTTGAAGAGTGGTACGCTACACTTCAGTCAAAAGATGTGGCATTATCCGCCGATCGGAAAGCAGCGATAGGGGCGCAGATGTTTGCTCACCTTCAGGTGGCTATGCAAGAGAAGCCAAAACCCGTCAAAGTATTCAAACTACAATCTTTTATCAGGATTGCTGCCGCCGTATTCCTCATCATAACAATTGGAATAAGCGTTTGGAAACTCAATACAAAAGTAGCGCCTGAAAATCAGGTAACAGTAGTTACCGGAAATAAGCAACAGAAGCGAATTACTTTGTCAGATGGTTCGGTGGTTTTGTTAGGTCCGTCAGCAAAACTCTGCTATCCTAAAGCCTTTGCTTCAAACAGCCGCCATATTGCACTTAAAGAAGGGGAAGCTTTTTTTGATATTGCTCATCAGGAAAAAAGGCCGTTTACAGTGCATACAAGCGCCGGGGTAGACATTAAAGTTTTAGGGACCTCTTTCAAAGTTAAATCATATCAGGCAAATAAACAGCTGGAGGTGGCTGTAGTTACGGGTAAAGTGGCGGTGAGCAATCAAAAAGGTAACCCGGCTACGCTGGTCAAGGATGAGTTTTTAACTTATGATAAAAATGAGGGTCGCGCTGCTATCCGTAAAATCAAAGCGTCTGCTTTTATCGAATTTGCTTTCGATGGTGCAAACCTCAATCAGGTGATCACTAAACTCCAATATGTTTATAGCATTAAAATTTTGCTGAACGATATCACTTTGGGTAAACTTAAAACTACTGCATCCTTCAGCAGCAAACAATCGCCTGAAGAGATTTTGGATATTATCTGCAGTCTGCATCACCTCAGGTTCAATGCATTAAAAAATCATAAAACATTTAATATATACAGATGAGATAGGATATGATATAGAAATTATCTACGGTACCGGTCAGATCGTTCGCCGCAATCTTTCTTTCTGGCAATAAAAGCCAGTATAATTAAAGCTTTACAAAAATAAAATCAAACAAATTAAGCAATGAAAACAACCTCCGCTAAGAGGACACCAGCTCTTTACAAGATCATGAAATACTCATGTTTAACATTTACAATCCTCTGCATTTTTTGCAGCTCTATCCTCGCTTCGGCAGGTATGGCACAAAAATTAGAGAAAACTACGGTTAGTATTACCATCAATAAAGGCCGTAAGATGACCGAGATCATCAAAGAAATTGAATCCCGTACCGGGCTTAGTTTTGTGTACAATCCAGATCAGCTGCAACAAAAAAACATGTCTTTAAGTGGCGATTTTAACACAGAACCCGTAAGATCACTTTTAGACAGACTTGGTTTGCAGGTTTTAGAAAAAGGTGGATACGTGATTTTAAACAATGCCGTAATGAATAAGCCAGACCGGATAATCACAGGGGTAGTAAAAGATACCACAGGTTTGGCACTTCCAGGTGTTTCGGTGAAAGTATTGGGCACACAAAGTGGCACTATTACCGATGGAAACGGTGCTTATCGCATTGCAGTTGCCGCTGATGCCGTACTGTCATTCTCGATGATTGGTTATCAGACCATGGAAGCAAAAGTTGGCGAAAACCAGGTAATTAACATGGTTTTGAAAGAAGAACGCTCCACACTTGCCGATGTAGTGGTTGTAGGTTACGGTACACAGAAAAAGAAACCTTAACCGGAGCAATCAGTATTGTGGGGATGGATAAACTTTCTTCGCGATCATTAAATAGTGTAGGTGAGGTGCTTGCCGGAAAAACTCCGGGTGTAATTGTGACCAACGAGGGTGGCGATCCGACATCGATGCCTCGTATCAATGTTCGTGGCTCAGGCGGTATCAATGGAGAAAATGTACTTTACGTAATCGACGGATCTATCTTTTCGGGTACTCCACAGCTTAACCCTAACGATATTGAATCGATATCGGTGCTAAAAGATGGATCTGCAGCCATTTATGGCGCAAGAGCTTCTGGCGGTGTAATATTAATTACGACCAAAAAAGGTAAAAGCGGTAAGATGCAGATCAGTTTTGATGCTAAAATTGGACAACAAAGTGCCTGGAAAAAACTAGAATCATTAAATGCACAACAGCGTGCACAGGTTGCCGCAACTGCAGCTAAAAACGGTGGTACTACCATATTGCCAGCCTTTGATGCCGCAAAATATCCTGACGGGCAGATTACACGTACCAACTGGATGGATGAAGTGTTTAGAGATGGCTTATTGCAGGATTATAATGCTGCAATTAACGGTGGCTCTGAAAAATCGAATTATTATTTGAGTTTCAATTACCGCAATGCCGAAGGGATTGTGTTAAACACTAAAACCAAACGTTATAATTTCAGGATCAATACCGAACATGAGGTAACCAATTGGTTAAAAATTGGCGAAAACTTATCGTACAGCAGCACTAACGGAAACGGCGCCAATACCAGCAGCGATTATACGGGTGCTTTACTTTCGGCCATTTATTATCCTACAAATGCCACACCTTACAATGCCGATGGTAGTTTTGCAGGTTTACCTGGACCGTATGCCGGAGATTATGGCGATATTGTTAACCCTGTTGCCGATTTAATGCGTATTGATATCAACAACCCGGTAAATGTGTTGGTCGTTAATCCCTATGCCAATATTAAATTAGCCAAAGGTTTAAATTTTAGGTCTAACTTAAGCATCACCAAAACAGATGCTGCTTTTAAAAGCTTTACACCAAAAAGGCCTGAGGTAGGAAAACCCGTATTAAGCAATAGTTTACAGGAAAGCAGTAACCATAATAGCGATTTCCTGACAGAACAAGTGTTAAATTACAAAGGTACCTTTGGTAGCCATCAGCTCGATCTTACAGGTGGTTACTCATTTCAAAAAACACAATACAGAAATTTATTTGCTTCAGGATCAGGTTTTGACGATGAATCGCCACAATACAGGTACTTGATGAACGCCACAGTAATACAGCCTTCTTCCAGCGGTTACAGCGCACAGGCACTTTCGTCATTGTTTCTGCGGGCAAACTATAACTATCGCGAAAAATACCTGGTGTCGTTAATCGGTCGCCGTGATGGCTCGTCATTACTGACCAAAAATAACAGGACCCGGAATTATGGTTCAGCTTCTGTTGGATGGCTAATGAGCAAAGAAGACTTTCTTAAAGATGTAAGTTGGTTAAATGAATTGAAATTAAGGGGTAGCTATGGTTTTCTCGGTAATTTAGCGGCACTTACTTCTGCTGCGGTGAACCCATTGTTAAGTCCAACACAAAGTTATTTTGGCCAAACGCCAACTTTGCAAAATGGTTATGTTCAAACGGTTTTGGCCAATCCTAATATCGCATGGGCAGAATCTAAACAAACAAACTTTGGTGTTGATGTAGCCGTATTAGGCAGATTGAGTCTTACAGCAGACTATTTTGTTAAAGAAATTAATAAAATGATCCTGGTGAGAACATTACCCGGAACAGCAGGTTTAGGTACTCAGACCATTAATGCCGGTAAAGTAAAAGATAAAGGTTTTGAGTTAGGATTAAATTATAATAGTGATAAAAATGCAGCTTTTACTTATTCCGTAAATGCTACTTTAACCAAAATAAACAACAATATAGAAGAACTTATTCCTGGTATAGAAAACCAGGTTGTATCTACCAATTTCCGGAATGAAGTTGCCCCCCTTACCAATAGGGTAGGACAGCCACTGTATAGTTATTTTGTATTAAAAACGGATGGTATTTTCCAAAGTCAGGCAGAAGCCGATAACTATAAAAATGCTAAAGGACAAAAAATTCAGCCAAATGCAAAGGCAGGTGATTTTAGATTTGTAGATATCAACGGTGATGGATCTATTGACAGTAAAGACCGTTATTTTGCTGGTAGCGCTTATCCCGATTTCTCTTATGGGTTGAGCTTTAACGCAAGTTATAAAAATTTCGACTTTAATATTTTTGCACAGGGCGTACAAGGAAATAAATTATTCAATGCCGTAAAACGTACTACTTATAGCGCTAGTGGTCCTTCATACAACAAATTGGTCGGTATTTTAGATGCCTGGTCACCAGAAAATCCAGGTGGCAAAGTGCCGATTATTTCAACTAGCGATGCCAACGGAAATTTTGCAGCTTCTGATTTTTATGTGGAAAATGGCTCTTATCTGCGTATCCGTAACGTAACCCTGGGTTACAGTTTGCCAAAATCGATCGCTAATAAATTAAAAACAGGTGGTGTAAGAATTTATGCCACAGCAAACAACCTTTTTACCATTACTAAATATTCAGGCTTTGATCCGGAAATCGGAATGGACAACAACGGAGTAGATGTTGGCCGTTATCCGCAGGCACGAAGTTTTATCCTTGGTTTAAGTGTAAATCTATAATCAAAAACAACAATGAAAAAGAATTTTAAATATATCGCATTTGCAGTACTTGCTGCTTTTTCTTCATGCACAAAAGAACTTGATATCATACCTGAAGGGTCTCCATCAGCGCAAAACTTCTGGAAAACTAAAGAGGATGCATTGAAAGCCGAAGGTGGAATGTACGAAATCTATAATGCTGAAGATTTTTACGGTCGCGGGATGTTCTGGTTTATCAATGCCAGCGATGATATGGTTACCGGCCGTAACAAGCCAGAGGCTGATAACATTAAAAACTTTAACCGTACTTACGTAGGCGGTGGTTATACCGAAACGCAGTGGAGCATGCGTTATGCCATCATCAAACGTGCCAATGATATCATTACCAATGTGCCAAAGATCAATATGGATGAAAATTTAAAGAAACAGATCATTGGCGATGCTTATTTTAATGCCGGTTTGGTTTATTTTCAGCTGGCTGCAAATTATGGAAACGATAAAGCGGGTGTACCAATTGTTAAGCCTGAAACCGATGCATCTCAGCCTATTCCCCGCGCCAGCAATGTAAACGAGAACTACGATTATATTATTTCGCTTCTTTTAAAGGCAGCTGATAACCTTCCCCTGTTTTCGGCAATGAAACCTGCAGATTATGGTAAAGCACATAAAACGGCTGCCTGGGCTTACTTATCTAAGGTGTACCTTTTCAAAAAAGATTATGCCAATGCTGCAAAATATGCTGATATGGTTATCACTTCAGGTCAGCATGATTTAATTAATACGGGTTTTGCCGATGTTTTTAAAGCGTCAAACAACTGGTCTAAAGAATATATATGGTCGGTAGTTTGTACACCAAGCGGTGGCGGAACAGGCTGGGGTAGCAAGCTCCCGGGTGTAATGCTAACCAACAAAGCATGGGGTATTTATAATGGATGGGGTTATTATCTGCCAACCAAAGAACTTTACGATTCTTATGAAGCCGGCGATCAACGCAGAGAAGCTACCATTTTGAAACCTGGCGATAAATTTATGTTCTTTGGTGCCGAGCGTAGCTTTACTAAAGATGGGGGAGCAACTTCCAATTACCAGTTTAAAAAATACATGGAGCCGTTTTCTTATGCCAACCCAATTCCAACTCATGTTAACCCTAATGGTGATAATGGAACAACTGATTTAAATGTGCCATTAATGCGTTATGCCGAAGTTCTGCTGATCAAAGCAGAAGCTGCCATTAACCTAAACGGTGCAGGAGCGGGAGATACCGAACTGAACAAAATAAGGCTTCGTGCAGGTTTAAATGCTAAAACAGGAATGACTATAGATGACCTTAAACGCGAACGTCGTAATGAGCTTGCCGGAGAATGGGCAGATCGTCACCGCGATTTAGTAAGATGGGGCGATGCGCAATCCACTTATGCTAAACCATTACACGATTTTGATGGAATTGTAATCTGGCCGGCAAGAACTTTCAACCCACAGGTACACGATGTTTGGGCGGTGCCACAAAGAGAAATTGATAACAGTGCGGGCGTGATTAAACAAAATCCAGGATGGTAAAAAAAATAGGGATAAACTTTGCAGCGCTGGCCTTTGTGCTGGGGCTGCAAAGTGCATCTGCCCAGGTAAAACTGAGTGCAAACCGCGGACATAGCCATAACGATTATAAGCAGGAAATTCCCCTTTTAGCGGCATATTATGCCGAAATGGGATCTATTGAGGCGGATGTATTTTTAAAGGAAGGGCAATTATATGTAGCACATGAGGCTTCAGAAATTAAACCGGATTTTACACTTAAAAAATATACCTTGATCCGTTAGCCCGGTTTTTAAATCAAAAGGAAATCATCCCTATAGCAATGCAGCCTTAAAACTGCAGTTGGTGGTTGATGTAAAAGAAGATTACAAGCATGTACTACCTGTATTGCTAAAAGAGCTCGAAGGTTATGCTGAGGTATTCGATGCAAAAAAGAATGCCAATGCGATTAAAGTAGTGGTTAGTGGCGATATGCCTGCACCAGCCGATTTTAAAAATTATGATGAGAAATTATCTTTCGATGGCAGGCCGGCAACAACTTATACCGATGCGCAATTGGCAAGGGTGGCGATGATCAGTGATGATTTGAAAAATCACACCGTATGGAATGGAAAGGGCAATCCTACCAAAACCGATGAAGCAAAGATGAGAGCCACGATAGAGCAGGCACATCGTAAGGGCAAACCTTTCCGCTTCTGGGCTTCGCAGGATAGTCCGAACACCTGGATTGTGCTCGAAAGGCTTGGCGCAGATTGGATCAATACGGATAAACCGACCAAACTGAAAGATTTTTATCTTCATCAGGATAAACTGAGTTATACCAATCCAAAACCATATACAACCTATTCACCAACTTATAAAACCGACGGCCAGGACAAAGCACCCAAACATGTCATTTTGTTAATTGGTGATGGGATGGGACTGGCTGCAATCCACGCTGGGTTAATTGCCAATCATGGGGATCTGAATATGGCAAAGTTCCATTACATTGGCTTTTCTGAAACCGCTGCGGCTGATGCCGGAAACACCGATTCGGCTGCGGGAGGCAGTGCTATGGCAATTGGCTATAAAACCAATAACCGTTACATTGGCATGGGACCTGATGATCAGCATAAAACCAATTTAGTTGATACTTTATCCATCTTCGGTATCAAAAGTGGTATCATCACCGCGGGCGATCTGACCGATGCAACGCCAGCAGTATTTTACGCCCATCAACTCGACCGCTCATACAACGGCGCAATTGCGAATGATCTGTTAAGCAGCAAGGCCGAAGTTTTAGTGGGTTCTAACCGCAAAGCTTTCGAGCAGAATAAAAACAGCAGGCTTTTGGCAGATCTGAAAACTAAAGGTTTTCAGGTAACAAATAGTTTAGCTGATTTTGAAAAACAACATGAAGGCAAACAATTGGTTTTGCTTGATGATTCGGCTACCCGGCCGGTGACAAAAGGTCGTGGCGATATGCTTAAAAAATCCTTAGCACATACCGCGGAGATTTTATCGCAAAATAAAGCTGGTTTCTTCATTATGGCCGAAGGCGCGCAGATCGACTACGGTGGTCATACCAACGATTTGCCTTATCTCGTTACCGAATTACACGATTTTGACCGTACGATTGCCGAAGCGCTTCGCTTTGCTGATCAGGATGGTGAAACACTGGTGATCGTAACTGCCGATCATGAAACAGGAGGATTAACACTTTTAGATGGTGCTGCTGAAAAAGGAATGGTAAGGGGCGAATTTAGCACCAACGATCATACGGGTATTATGGTTCCGGTGTTTGCCTACGGTCCTGGCTCGCAAAACTTTACCGGTGTTTATCCTAATAACCAGATTTTTCATAAAATCATGAAGGCTTATCGTTTAGCGAAGTCCAAATAAAAAAGAATAAACCAAATCCCAATGGTGGTGTCTGTATACCAGAATACAATATCATTAACCACTGATGTACACAGATAAACACGGATCTATATCTGTGTGCATCCTTTTTGTCTCCCGAAAGAGCCTATCGTGTGGACACATCTTTTAAGTATTTTTAGGCGTTTTGCTAACTAACTTTAATAAAGCACGGATTATAACCAAGGACGCTGTCAATCCCAAGAGCCGGGGAAATCAAAAAAACAGGTGCACAACAGTAAAAATGGCAGTAACAAACCTGAAACGCAGTGGTTTTGTGTTCATAACCGATAATTTAATTTTAAAAAATATAGAACACAACACGAAGTGTCACTGTTTTTTTGATGCGCATGAGATTGTGTAAAAGGCTCATTGCTGGATCCGATAGCCATCGGTTGACAAAGCGCTTTGGGTACTTTGGCGCTCCAAAATGCGCAGCATTCTTGAACACAGCTAAAAACAACATTAACTGTGAAAAACTACCATGCCCCGCGGCATAGAGCGATAGAAGAATGTTATAATTAATTGTGTCCACACGATAGGAAAAACCGGGATAAGTTGTGGTTAATTACATTTACGTAATGACATTATTCACAACACCGCTTTTTTAATTCGTGTTATTTAACATACCGTTGCTACTTTTAACCCAACAAATAACAGATAATGGAAAGAAGATCTGCGCTCAAAAATATCGGTGGCCTGTTTTTGCTGCCAACCTTATCAAAAGTTTCGTTATCCACTGAAAAAAAGACCGTTTTAAGGGTTGCGCACATTACCGATGTCCATCTGAAAAATCAGTTTAATGCACCAGCAAGATTTGCAAAATGTTTGCACCACTTACAGGCGCAATCTCCAAAAGTAAATCTGATTTTAAATGGTGGAGATATTGTTTTTGATATGAACAAGGAAAACATGAATACCATTAATAATCAATGGAAACTGGTACAGGAAACCATGAAAAACGAATGCAGCATTCCTGTACATTACTGTTTGCGGAACCATGATATCTGGTGGAACGAAGATAGCAAAGGCGATGTTTTTTATGGAAAAAAATACGCCTTGGATAAATTGCAGCTGGTTAAACCTTACTATAGCCTGGTACAGAACGGCTGGAAAATTATTGTGCTGGATAGTACCCATTTGGATATCGATAATACCTGGTACATTGGCAAATTGGGCGATGAGCAATTAGATTGGCTTAAAAACGAACTGGAAAACACCAGTAAAACAATGCCGGTCATGGTGATGTCGCACATTCCAATCCTTACTGCACTATTGATGATAGAAGATAATATTGTAAACAAATGGACCATGCTGGGAGGAGATATGCATACCGATACTGCTAAAATTATTAACCTTTTTTATCAGCATCCCAATGTAAAACTGTGTTTAAGTGGTCATTTGCACATGCGCGATAAAGTTATATACAACAATGTGACCTATCTTTGCAATGGAGCGGTATCTGGTGCATGGTGGGAAGGCAACAGGAGGGAAACCGCACCAGGTTACGGTTTAGTTGATTTGTATGAGGATGGGAGTTTTGAAGAAAAATATGTGAATTACTAAATGATTGGCTTCCTAGAACCGTCATTTCGAGCGGAGTGTAATGAAGTCGAGAACCCGAAGGCTCTGCGAAGCAAAATCTATCGAGACAGATCTCTCCATTCCACTGCGTTCCAGTCGAGATGACGACTTGTTTTAGAAAGAAAGCTGCATTTAAGCCCTTTGCACTCTGCCCCCTGCTTATAAATAAAAAATTGATTATTCAAGATAAAGCCTTAAAACTATTCTTGTTATTCCCTTAACATTGCCTTCACATCCAGATCCTTGCTTTGTTCAAAAAAATTAAATGAAGAAAGAACTACTCACCCTAATCGTAGCCCTAGCTATCGGTATGGTATCGTGTAAAAAGAATCATGAAGAAACACCAGCAGAATTTACTTACCCGGCCGTGGCCGAAGTCTCCGATCCATCGGTACTTTTTACCACTGCAGCTGGTGTAAAAGTATATAACGGAGGTTTTGGATCAGCAGTTGCCGCCGATCCGAACTCGCCGGATGTTTTTTATATGCTGACCGACAGGGGGGCGAACGTTGCCGGACAGCTCGCAAACTCAATCATCATCGGAAAACCTGATTTTGATCCACAAATTGGAAAATTCAGGCTGAAAGATGGGAAATTGGTACTCGAACAAACTATCGAACTTAAAAATGCATCTGGAAATAAATTAAACGGACTTCCAAATCCTGCAGGAATGGGGGCTTCTGGTGAAACTGCTTATGACTTAAATGGACAGGTGATTGCTCCAAGTGCCGATGGAATCGACTCAGAAGGCTTGGTAAGAGCAGCTGACGGATCATTTTGGATCAGCGATGAATACGGTCCACATATTGCACACTTCGATGCAACTGGTAAAACAATAGAACGCATTAACCCATTTGGAACGGGAACCGGCGGGCGTACCATTCCGGCTGTATTTGCTAATAGAAGAGCAAACCGTGGCATGGAAGGTTTGGCCATTACCCCAGATGGAAAAACTTTGGTAGGCATGATGCAGTCGCCAATGTACAACCCGTCTAAAGCTGCGGTTGCGAATTCGGTGGTTTTAAGAATTTTGACTTTTGATATCGCAAGCGGAGCAACCAGGCAATACGCTTACCTGATGGATAATACTACTTTAACAGGCGTGAGCGATATTGTTGCCGTTAACAGCACTACCTTCTTAACTATTGAACGTGATGGATTGTATGGCGGCGCAGCAAGCAATCCGGCAACATTTAAAAAAGTTTTCAAAATAGACCTGAGTGGTGCTACCGATATTTCTGATTCCGGCAATGGTGCAACAGGAAAACTTTATGGTGGCAAAACCGTGGAAGAACTGAACAATGCAGCAGGTTTAAGCGCAGCGGGAATTACCCCGGTAAGCAAAGCGGTTGTTTTAGACCTGTTAAAAGATCTACCATCCATTTATCCGCACGATAAAGCAGAAGGTTTGGCCTTACTTCCTGGCAATATCCTCGTAATTTCTAACGATGATGATTTTGGTGTGGTGGATAATGGTGCAAGTGGCTTTGCACAAAAAATATTGCCTTTAACAAATTCGGTTGATAGAAACCGTTTATACTTTGTTAAAATTAAACTTTAAAGTATTTAGCCATGTATCAATTGACTCATGGCTAATTTATAACATGAAATAAGACATAAGTTGAAAATTACGTATACTTAGTAAGTCGGTAACTACCGTAATTTTACCTTTTTTATGTCTTTCTGCATACATTCAGGTTAAGATTGTTAAGTTTGGTATAACCTATCTTAATTTGCCTATGTATTATAGCTGTGCAATTGTCGATGATGAACAGCACGCCATTGATGTACTTCATGATTATATTGAAGACACCCGTTTTTTGAAACTCTTTAGCACCTTTAAAAATCCCATTGATGCATTAAAAACAATTGGTGCAGGTGATAAAATCGATTTTCTCTTTTTAGATATAGATATGGATGGAATGAAGGGGACTGAATTATCCCAGCATCTCCGCTCCAAAGCCAGGTTTGTGATCTACGCATCTTCCCACCTTGAAAATGAGGTGAGAAAAATAGATTCCAGCTTTGAATGTTATCTGGGCAAACCGATCTCCATGAAACGTTTTGCAGGTACCATTGATAAACTGATACGACTCAATAATCTGCCGATAAACAATTGAAATAGTTTATGATCGAACTTACTTACCTTTTTGAGCAGGAATTTTTAGACGATGTATCTTATCAGTTAATCCGGGCCGGTACCGAAGACCCCTGGTTAGTATTATCCGGATGCAAAGTGCTGGGTATTATTGATGAGGTTGAAGGATCATGGAAGCAAATTGCTGGAGGAGATATTCCACCAATGGTCATTAAAGGGATGGGCGATTTGATTAATATGCAGCAATTTAGCTGGTTGCCAGATCTGATTAAAAAACAATGGTCAAAATATGTACTTGATGTAGTTGTGGAAAATATAGACTGTTACGAAATAGTTTGCCATAAAGAGGCTTGTTCCAAACGTTTTAAACAACGCTTTACACTGGGTATTCATGCGCTGGCGCAAAGAGAATCGGCCATTACTTTTAAAGTACGTTGCTTTCAGAGATCTGATTATTATGAAGTAATTAAAGCGCCGGCGATTGATCGTTATGTTTAATTTTTTATCGCATTTCTGCTTCTGATAGTAGATAATTTCTAAAGTAAGTGACGTTCCGGTACTAAAATTCTCTTGCTTAAGTCTGGCTTAAGGATAAAACAATCTCAACGGTATGGTATTAATCTTGTTTGTTTTAAGATGTCAATGTAATATTTAAATTTGGCCAGATAAAACAATCCTCAATATGACCTTTGTAGAAAAACTGGAGGCCTTACGCCAATTAATGCTTGCTCAGCAAGTAGATGCCTATATTATTACCGCTGCAGATCCACACATCAGTGAGTATTTACCGGCACATTATAAGGCCATACCTTTTGCTTGTGGATTTACAGGATCGGCAGGTACGCTGGTCATTACCCAGGATTTTGCAGGTCTTTGGACTGATTCGCGATATTTTACACAGGCTGAAGCACAATTGAGCGGTACCGGTTACGAATTGGTAAAGTTGAAAGTACCGCATACACCGGAGTATATCAATTGGTTACTCGAAATTTTGCCAGGTGGCGCAAAAGTAGGCTTTAACCACGAGCTCATTACGGTGGCATTAGCACTCGAGATGAAGAATCGTTTAGCCCAGTATGAAATAGAAATAATTGATATTGATTTTATCAGCGCAATTTGGCCAGATCGGGTAGGGCTACCCGTAGAAAATGCTTTTTTAATTAACGAAGAAGCTGCGGGACTTAGTATTTCGGCTAAAATAAACGAAGTAAGAACGGCTTTAAAATTAAATAAAGCAAATTATCATTTTATTTCTTCGCTTGATGACATCGCCTGGCTGTTTAATTTAAGAGGAAAAGATGTAGATTATAATCCTGTAACTTTAAGTTTTGCCTTAATAACGCCTGCAATGGTAAAACTCTTTATCGATAAAAAGAAGCTGTCGCAAACTGATATTTCTACTTTAAATGAGCAGGGCGTAACTTTGCATCCTTATGGCGAAGTAGCTCAGGCACTAAAAAGTCTGCCAAAAAATATGCAGATTTTTATCGATCCAAAACGTACCTGTTTCGGTTTGTTCGAATGTTTGCCAAAAAGTTCCAAAATCATTGCAGGAATTAATCCAAGTGCACATTTAAAGAGTTTAAAGAATAATACTGAAATTAATCATATCCGAAAGGCGATGCTTCACGATGGGGTAGCTTTAACCAGGTTCTTTAAATGGATGGAAGATCATTTGAGCAGGGAAAAAATTACAGAGTGGTCTGCAGCAGAGAAATTGGCCTCCTTCAGAGCAGAACAAGCTTCTTTCGTGGGTTTGAGTTTTAATACCATAGCTGGTTATAATGCAAATGGTGCATTGCCACATTATAGCGTAACAGCAGAAAGCAATCAGGAAATTTTAGGTAATGGTTTGTTTCTTGTCGATTCCGGAGGCCAGTATTTGTATGGTACAACCGATATTACAAGGGTAATGCCTATTGGTAATTGCTCGGCAAGCCAGGCTGATGATTATACCTTAGTATTAAAAGGCCTGATTGAAGGTGCTAAATTAATTTTTCCGGAAGGTACCAAAGGTTATCAAATCGATTCCATCTGTAGAAAACCGCTTTGGGAACATTCCATAAATTTTGGTCATGGTACAGGTCATGGTATAGGTTTTTTTCTCAATGTACATGAAGGACCTCAGAATATTAGTCCTGCCAATGTAGATGTAGTCTTTAAACCAGGTATGATAACCTCCATAGAGCCTGGTATTTATCGTCCGGGGAAATATGGCATACGTATTGAAAATCTGGTTTTGTGTGTACCTAAGGGAAATAGTGAATTTGGCGATTTTCTCACTTTTGAAACCTTAACTTTATGTTTTATCGATACCGCTATCATCAATAAAACACTTTTAGCAACAGATCAGATCGCCTGGTTAAATCAATACAATCAAATGGTGTTTGAGAAGCTTAAGCCCATGTTGTCTGATGAAGAATCCGAATGGTTGAAAGTGAAATGTCAGCCTGTTTAATCATTTTTTACCAATGATTTTAAATATGATCGTCATTCCCGCGCAGGCGGGAATGTTAAAGCGCTTGCATGACGATTATTCATAAGCTTCCCTTGTTTTAAAGGCATTCATGAGCACTACGTGGTTCCCAGTCAACCCGATGGCTATCGGGTTGGGAATGACGTTGCGGTGAGTAAATGTGATCTCCACTCCAATGTTTTTCTAAAAAGCTGACCTCTCAGGGTATCGTTGATGCTAATGATTAGGTTTTCCCTTCATGTATGATAATCTGCGTTTTTTTTGCGTAATCTGCGGGAATTAAATGGACTAGTATTCAATATAATCGTTGTCAATCTGAGCTTGTCGAAGACCCTTATGCTATTTAGTGATCAATTGCTTAAATGTTTCTTATATCTCTTATGTGGTTAATAATTTGATATGGGGAATGAATTCCTGCTATTCACCATCGATCCCGCCGTCCACTTACTGCCATGCCCAACTTCTCGTAAATACACCAATTCTTTACCGATTTTGCGCTATTTTTAACTTCGATGCCTGCTTTATCTTTTAAATTTTAATTTTGATTTAACCACATTCCTAAATTTCCTTTATCATCATGATTATCGAACTAAAAAAGAAGAGAACCTTATCCATAATAGCTTTTGAAGCAATATTTTGCTGTATTTTATCTTTTATAAATATTGAGGTTGTTCTGGCCCAATCACCTTGGATTGCTTTAGGCAAAAAGCCATCTACGCTGGGACTGGAAAATGGATTTTCGACTTACAATGCCGGAGCATTTAACCTAAAGCTTGTTAAATCATCACAAACTGTAGCAGGTCTCCAGCCTAAAGTGGTAAAAGATTTTGATTTTGTACCGAGTGACAGTTTAAAAGTACGTAGTTCAGATGGTTTGTATCATTTGGGCGATATCAACCTGAAGTTGCGTTATATTGGCGAAGAAGCCTGGAAAAGCTACAGCACGGCCATGAAACGAAGCCCTGTGAAAAATATAGTGCCGGGTAAAAATGTACTCGCCGCTGCCGATCTGGCTCCAACACTTCCGGCTGATATCCCATTGCAGGTAAAAAGGATCTGGGAAATGTTGAACGGAAAGCTGGTATTGCGCTTCGAGCTTAAAAACAAGACCGATAAAAATCTGGAAATCGGTGCATTGGGGATCCCGATGATTTTCGATAATATTTTAGAAGGCCGTACATTGGAGCAAACTCATGCTAAAAATGTATTTTACGATCCTTACATCGGTAAAGATGCTGGTTATTTACAGGTTACCCGGTTAAGCGGGCATGCGCCTTCTTTACTGGTTGCTCCGTTGGGGCATACACCATTTGAAGCTTATAATCCACTTAATGACGACCGCACACCAAGGGGGATTGCTTTTGAAGGCTTTTACGAATGGATGGTGTACAGTAAAGCCTATGCTGAAAACGAATGGAAAAATGCCGAGCAATGGAATACACCTACTTCAATCTTTTTAAAGCCGGGCGAAAGCCGTAGTTATGCCCTTCAGTTTATTCTGTCAGGAACCGCAAAAGATATTGAAAGTAAACTGATCGAAAATAAAAGACCTGTTGCTATATCCGTTCCGGGTTATGTGCTTCCTAAAGATGTGGAAGGGAAATTGTTTATCAACTATGCTAAAAAGATTAAAACTATTCAGGTTCAGCCTGAAAATGCCTTAAAAATAGTTGCGTCAGGCTCAACCAAAAATGGCTGGAAAAGTTACGCAGTTAAGGGGAATACCTGGGGTAGAGCAAGATTATCTATTACTTACGAAGATGGATTGGAGCAAAGTATTAATTATAAAGTAATTGAAGCGGAAAGTGATGTCATTGCGGCTTACGGTAATTTTTTAACAACCAAGCAATGGTTTAACCAGGCCGATCCTGTTTTTAATAGAAATCCTTCTGTTATTACTTATGACAATGAAAAACAGCAACAGGTAATTCAGGATAACCGTGCCTGGATATCGGGTTTGAGTGACGAAGGTGGTGCGGGTTCATGGTTAGGTGCGATAATGAAGCAGTTGGTGCAACCCAAAAAAGAAGAGGTTGATAAACTGAAGCAATTTGTTGATAGTGTAATGTTTGGGAGGATACAACTTAAAAATGGTCCTCAGAAATATGGGGTAAAAAAGAGTTTGTTTTATTATGCACCGGATTCGCTCCCTAAAGATACTTATGATGCAAAGATCAATTTTAAAACCTGGTCTGCATGGCCAAAAAAGAAGCTGATAACCTGGGCCGGTCTTATAACTACCCGCATGTTGCAGCAGCCCATTGGGTGATGTACCGGTTAGCGCGTAATTATAGCGGCCTTATTGAGGAGCAGAGTTGGAAACAACACCTTATCGATGCTGCTGAAACAGGTATGGCTATGGTTAACATAGCCCCTTATTACGCACAGTTTGGTCAAATGGAAGGCACGGTATTTTATCTCATCTTAAATGACCTTAAAAACGAAGGACTAACAGATGAAGCAGCCAGGTTAGAAAATGAAATGAAGAAGCGGGCCAACCACTGGCGTTCATTACAATATCCCTTTGGTAGTGAGATGCCTTGGGATTCTACAGGTCAGGAAGAAGTTTATGTGTGGTCGAGCTATTTTGGCTACCAGGATAAAGCAAATGTAACGCTCGATGCCATATTAGCCTATATGCCTGTGGTACCGCATTGGGCTTACAACGGTAATGCCCGTCGGTACTGGGATTTTCTTTATGGAGGTAAACTCTCGCGTATCGAACGGATGATCCATCATTACGGTTCAGCGCTTAATGCCATTCCTGTTTTAATGGATTACCGCAAAAATCCAGGCGATTTCTATCTTTTACGTGCCGGTTACGGTGGGTTATTAGGTTCGATCTCCAATATCACCCAGGAAGGTTTTGCACCTGCGGCATTTCATGCTTACCCATCAACCTTAAAAAATGACGGCATTACCGGCGATTATGGATCTGGCTTTTTTGGCTATGCGGTTAATACATCATCTTACATTTTACAACATCCCGAATTTGGTTGGTTATCTTTTGGTGGCAATTTGGAGAAAAAGGGGAACGTCATCAATGTTAAATTAACTACAGCAGCAAAATCGTCGGTTTACATTGCGCCTGTGGGGCTTTGGATTAGTCTTGATGCCGGAACCATTGATGAAGTAGATTATAATACGGTAAATGGTGAAATTCGCTTAAAGCTAGCTAAGGCAAACGAATACCTACCTACTGCCTTGTTAAGGTTGTCGCAACCGACAAAAGTTAATGGAGTTGGTGTTTATTCCATAAAAGGCAATGGTATGGAGAAGAGAGGAGGATACGAATTCCCACTTTCAAAAGCTGATACCACTGAGATTATTCTTCAAAGATAATATCAATCCACCTACTGTCTGAGCCCCGTGATTAAAATTACGGGGCTTTGTATTTTCAATTAATTCTGATAATCAATCATATATATGCTTTATCAATATTATGTGTTGATATAATATATCTATATCATTTATATTCCAGATTATTAAAGTAAACATTGAACTTGGATAGACGTGTTTTATAAATCGAAAACCATTGATTTTGTTTCATTTATAACTACATATTTACTTCATATTAATTAATTTAAAATTTTATAGTTCAAATAAGTATATAATTTAATAGTGGTGTAGTCCATTTAAAAATTGTTTAGATGGTCCTCGTTTGTAGCGAGGATGGCTTGAGAAAGGCGGTTTTTTATGAAATAGATTAAGCCTGCTATTGACAGACTCCGATAGGATGGTCGTCATTCCCGCGCAGGCCTCTATCAAAACAGATTTTGCTTCGCAGAGTACTCCGTGGTTCTAGACTGCGTTCTGATGTAAAATCGGTACAGGTAGCCCTCCGCTCGAATGACGGTAACTCGGGGAATTTTTACGCGTAGATTAATTGCTGTCAATAATATTGATTTTTATACAATAAGTTACCCCCTCAGGATGACAAAAGAAACTTGATAAATGTGCTGTGTATCCGCTAAAAATTGTTAATGTTAACTTTTTTTAATCAGCCTTATTGTATGCAGATTTTATCCTTTTTTTCGCTAACCTGAAATTTATTGTGATTTTTGTGCCATAACCATAGCTTATAATTTGCAGATATACACCATATTTTATCCATTCATTTTAATTCTGATGCAATGAATATGGCTTTTTTGGATATTTGCTTAACACATAAAAAATATGTTTGAAAAGAAAGTTTACCTCCAAAGAAGAGCAGCACTAAAATCAAAGATAAATTCGGGAATATTACTCTTTTTGGGTAATGAAGAAAGCCCGATGAATTATAAAGACAATACCTATCATTTTAGGCAGGATAGTACCTTTTTGTATTATTTTGGGATCAGTGAGCCATCTTTGGGCGCTATTATAGATCTGGATGAAGATCAGGTAATTCTTTTGGTGATGAAATGGGAATTGATGATATTGTATGGATGGGCAGGCAGAAAACACTGGAAGAAAAAAGTTTGGATGCTGGTCTAGCCAAAGTTCTGCCTTTTGTGCAACTAAACACCTATCTTAAACAATGCCAGGACAAAGATCGTGAGGTTCATTTCTTACCTCCTTACCGTTCTGAGAATAAAATTAAATTGGCCAACTGGCTTAACCTGCCAATCGATCAGCTTAAAGAAAAAGCATCACTTAATTTTATTAAGGCTGTAGTGGCACAACGGTCGGTTAAATCGGTTGAAGAAATTGAAGAGCTGGATCGTGCTGCAGCAATATCTGCCGATATTCATTTAATGATCATGCAGCAGGCAAAACCCGGCATGTATGAACGCGAACTTGCAGCTAAAATTCATGGTGCTGCATTGGCTTCGGGCGGTAATCTGGCCTATCCGGTTATTTTAACGGTTCGGGGCGAAATTCTGCATAACCACTACCATGGCAATCAGCTCCGGGAAGGACAACTGGTTTTAAACGATTCTGGTGTAGAAACAGCTTTAGGTTATGCTGGCGATCTTACGCGCACTTTTCCCGTAGGCAAGAAATTTAGTGCTGAGCAAAAAGATGTTTATGATATCGTATTAAATGCTTACACGCATGGCAAAAATATGCTGGCACCGGGGGTAAGATACTTAGATGTGCATTTGGCTTCGTGTAAAATGCTGGCACAGGGTTTAAAAGATATTGGCCTGATGAAAGGTAATATAGACGATGCCGTGCAGACTGGTGCGCATGCCATGTTCTTTCAATGTGGAACAGGACACATGATGGGCTTAGATGTACACGATATGGAAGATTTAGGTGAGCAATATGTAGGTTATACAGATGAGCTAACTAAAAACACCAGCCAGTTCGGATTGAAATCGTTAAGGTTGGGCAAAGCGCTTGAAGCGGGTTATGTATTAACGGTAGAACCAGGTGTTTACATCATCCCGGAGCTAATAGACCGTTGGAAGGCCACTAACCAGTTTGCCGAATTTATTAACTACGATAAATTGGAGCAGTTCAGAAACTTTAGCGGCATCAGGGTAGAAGACGATTTTCTGATTACCGAAAACGGAAGCCGGATGCTGGGAAAATATTTGGCCTTAACTACGGATGAAATTGAATCGGTTAGGAGCGAAGCTTATTAGTAACGTTGGTTATTTGAAATGACTGTTGTTTTTTGTTTTGGAGCGCAGGTCCATTCGATTTTTTAAAGAATGTTCCTGCCATCCGCTTTATTCCGATGAAGGATCGGAATGCCCGCTGCTGTCAGGGCTAGATACGTAGGCAGAAGCACAGGACCAGGGTTAAATAAACCTGATAGAACGGATGCTCCCGATTTTTCATCGGAGCAGAAGAGAAAGCAGGACTACCGTAACCCATGAAAAGCTGCATTTGCTTTTCAAATTAATATTTTGCTATTGCTTTTGGAGCGCAGGTCCATTCGATTTTTTAAAGAATGTTCCTGCCATCCGCTTTATTCCGATGAAGGATCGGAATGCCCGCTGCTGTCAGGGCTAGATACGTCGGCAGAAGCACAGAACCAGGGTTAAATAAGCCTGATAGAACGGATGCTCCCGATTCTTCATCGGAGCAGAAGAGAAAGCAGGACTACCGTAACCCATGAAAAGCTGCATTTGCTTTTCAAATTAATATTTTGCTATTGCTTTTGGAGCGAAGGTCCATTCGATTTTTTAAAGAATGTTCCTGCCATCCGCTTTATTCCGATGAAGGATCGGAATGCCCGCTGCTGTCAGGGCTAGATACGTAGGCAGAAGCACAGGACCAGGGTTAAATAAACCTGATAGAACGGATGCTCCCGATTCTTCATCGGAGCAGGAGGGATAGCAGGACTACCCTAACCGATGAAAAACTGAAACTGCTTTTCAAATAATAATACGCTATTGCAACATAACAACCAGCAAAAAGATATGAAAAAAATAACCTCCTTAACCCTACTCTTCTTAACGTTTAGTACCCTGCTTTTTGCACAAAACCCCAAAAAGGTTTACACTTTGGCCGACACCTTAAGAGGAAGCTTAAATGCCGAACGGAACTGGTGGGATGTGCAGCGTTACGAACTTTCAGTTAAGCCCGATTACAATGATAAGAGCATAACAGGCTCAAATAAAATCGTATACAAAGTAGTGCAGCACAACAATGGTAATACCCGTATGCAGATCGATTTGCAGGAGCCATTAATCATTGATAGTGTTTTATATAATGGTGGTTCAAAGGTGAAATTCGAACATGTTGGCAGTGTCTGGTATGTACATGTGCCTGCACAAAAGTTATCGGCAATGAATAATGTCCATATCTTTTACCATGGAAAGGTACATCAGGCCAAAAGAGCTCCCTGGGATGGCGGTTTTATTTTTACTACCGATTCACTTTCACGTCCGTGGATGACCGTAGCCTGCCAGGGCTTAGGTGCTTCGGTTTGGTATCCAAATAAGGATCATCAAAGCGACGAGCCTAATCTGGGTGCATCTTTAACCATGACTGTTCCGGATACATTGGTGGCAGTAGGTAACGGGCGCCTGGTATTTAAAAAGGATAACCATGATGGTACCACGACCTATCAGTACAATGTTAAAAATCCGATCAGTAATTATTGCATTATCCCTTACATAGGTAAGTATGTTAATTTTAAGGAGAAATATGCAGGCGAAAAAGGTGCCCTTGATGTGAATTATTGGGTGCTTGATTACAATTACCCAAAGGCTAAAACCTACATGCCCGATCAGGTACATAAAATGCTGAAAAGTATGGAGCATTGGTTTGGTCCATATCCTTTCTATGAAGATGGTTATCAGTTAATCGATGCTTCGCATACGGGTATGGAGCATCAATCTGCGGTTTCTTATGGTAATGGGTACAAGTACGGCTACAGAGGCAGAGATATGTCTGGCAACGGCTGGGGTTTGAAGTGGGATTTTATCATTATTCACGAGAGCGGGCACGAATGGTTTGGCAACAACATTACTACCAATGATCTGGCCGATATGTGGGTACATGAAGGATTTACGAACTATAGCGAAACACTTTTTGTCGATTATATTTTTGGTAACCAGGCTGGAAATGAATACAATTTTGGGATTAGAAAAGGCATTAAAAATGATAGTCCTATTATTCCCCCTTATGGTGTAAATGCACAAGGCAGTGGCGATATGTATCCAAAAGGAGGCAACATGCTGCATTCCATCAGGCATAGTTTAAATAACGACGAACTTTTTAGATCCATATTACGAGGGCTTAACCAAACCTTTTACCATAAAACGGTAACTACTGCACAGATCGAAAATTATATTTCTAAAAAAGCAGGTTACAATTTTTCAAAGGTTTTTGATCAATATTTACGTACGGTACAGGTTCCTGTCTTTGAATATTACCTTAAAGATGGTAAAGCTTTTTACCGGTATAGCGACTGTGTTAAGGGCTTCAATCTCCCTTTAAGTTTGAAAAAAGAAGGAATTAAAACGCTTAAAATTATTCCTTCGCAAAACTGGCAGCAAATTACATTGGCCAAAGGGCAGAATGCACTTTTCACAAAATCGGGTATTGAATTTATGTACTACCTGCAGGTAAAAAACACAAAATAAATCATGGCGAAACAAAAAGGATAGGGGATGGTTCTCTATCTGACTGATTTTAAAGGTATTCTTGTTTGGCAGGACATTTTTTTGTGATATCTAATTTCACTTACAATTCCTTCTGGTTTTTTCCAATCAAATCTGTCTGATTGAAGTGGCGTATTTATGACTAATATCGGTTAAAATCCAACAATATTGCTGTTGGGCAATTTCCTAACTTTGAATATCGTTTATTTAGTTTTATCTCCGGTAATCTGATTAAATGATGCCTGGCGATTAGATCCGGTTTTTGGGTTTTAGGCCAGATTAACTTTTGAAAATATTATAAAAACATAACATTACAATGAGTATCAAATGGACTGGGGTTTTCCCTGCTGTAACTACAAAATTTACAGCAAATGATGAGTTAGATTTTCCGGCTTTCGATTTAAATATCGAAGCGCAATTAGAAGCAGGTGCTGAAGGGATAATTTTAGGTGGATCGCTTGGTGAAGCCAGTGTATTAACCGATGAGGAAAAGTTTGGTCTGTTATCGCATACCTTAACCGTGGTAAATGGACGTGTACCGGTTTTATTAAACATTGCTGAGTCAACTACAAAAAAGCAATCGAAGTGGCTAAAAAAGCCGAATCGCTAGGTGCACAGGGTTTAATGTTATTGCCGCCAATGCGCTATAACGCTGCTCCGGATGAAACTCTGGCCTTTTTTGGTGCCATTGCTGAAAGTACCAGCTTACCGATCATGATTTATAACAATCCTGTTGATTATAAAATCGAGGTAACATTAGATATGTTCGAGGTTTTGACCAAATACGATAACATACAGGCGATCAAAGAATCAACAAGGGATGTATCAAATGTAACGCGGTTAATCAACCGTTTTGGCGACCGTTTCAAAATCTTTACCGGAGTAGATCCGTTAGCGATGGAAAGCATTGTGATGGGTGCACACGGATGGGTTGCAGGTTTGGTTGATGCTTTTCCAAGAGAAACCGTTGCTATTTTCAGGTTGATTAAAGAAAATCGCATTGCTGAAGCACTAACGATCTACCGTTGGTTTTTACCTGTGCTTGAGTTGGATATTCATGCAAAATTGGTTCAATACATTAAATTAGCAGAAGTTGCAACAGGATTAGGAACCGAGGCCGTTCGTGCACCACGCTTACCATTAAGTGGAGCAGAAAGAGAGAAAGTATTGAAAATTATTAATGATGCACTAGCTGTTCGTCCGGAATTACCTGCAGGTAGCTGGGGGAAATAGTTTAAAAACCAAATATGAACGGGAAAAATATTGTAGCCGGCACTTATATTGAAATTAATGAAAGAAGCCTTAAAGCTGTTAATCCTGCAACGGGATTAACGCTTGATGGTGAGTTTTTTAAAGCGAACGAAAAACTTGTTGATGATGCCTTAACATCAGCAACATCGGCTTTCCAAAGCTATAGAAATCTTAACAAAGATCTTAAAGCAGTTTTTTAAACGCCATTGCCGATGAAATTGCTAATCTTGGCGAGGAACTGGTAAACAGGGCTTCGGCAGAAAGTGGTTTACCTTTAGCCCGTTTACAAGGCGAATTGGGAAGAACTACAGGACAATTAAGGTTATTTGCCAATCTGGTTGCAGAAGGCTCCTGGGTTGACGCAATTATTGATACCGCATTACCTGAAAGACAGCCTTTACCGCGACCTGATATCAGGAGAATGCTAATCCCAATCGGACCAGTAGTAGTTTTCGGTGCAAGTAATTTCCCACTTGCTTTTTCAGTTGCAGGTGGCGATACCGCATCAGCATTAGCTTCTGGTTGCCCGGTGGTTGTTAAAGCACATCCCGCACATTACGGAACCAGTGCTTTGGTAGGTGGTGCCATTGTTAAAGCAGCAGAAAAAACAGGAATGCCTAAAGGTGTTTTCTCTTTGTTGTATGATGATGGTTATACCATTGGTGCTGGCCTGGTTCAGCATCCGCTAACTAAAGCGGTAACTTTTACCGGTTCGTTTAAAGGCGGAATGGCCTTAATTAATCTTGCTCAGCAGCGCGAACAACCTATTCCGGTTTTTGCCGAAATGGGAAGTATTAACCCGGTAATCTTTCTTCCGCAAGCCATAGAAAATCAGGCAGAAGAACTGGCTAAAAAATACGCCGCATCTATTACCTTAGGCGCCGGTCAGTTTTGTACTAACCCAGGTTTATTGTTAGCGGTACAATCACCTGCACTCGAAAATTTTAAAGCCGTTTTAAAAGAAGCTATTTCAACTATTCCTTCGGCAACCATGCTTACTGAAGGTATTGCCAACAATTATGGTAAACTTTCTGCTGAAGTAGTAAACGAAAGTGGTGTTGCGCTTTTATCGGCGTCAACCGTAAAAAATACGGAGCTTCAAAATCAATCAGAGGCGAAAATTGCTCAGGTAAGTGCTGCCGATTTTATTAAAAATCCAAAACTCCGTGAGGAAATTTTCGGTCCATACTCTTTATTGGTTGTTGCTCAGGATCGTGCAGAACTGGAGCAGGCTATTGAAGTTTTGGAAGGACAGCTTACGGTAACCTTAATGGCCGAAAAACAGGAACTTCAGCATTACCAGACTTTGATAAACAAGCTGACTGATAAAACCGGAAGAATTATACTGAATGGTGTGCCTACAGGTGTAGAAGTTTGTGCTGCCATGCAACATGGCGGACCATTTCCGGCTACTAACGATAGCCGTTTTACTTCTGTTGGTTCTACTGCAATCAATCGTTTTGTGAGGCCACTGGCTTACCAGGATTGGGAACAGGAATTATTGCCGGATGAATTGAAAGATGGCAATCCATTGGGTATTTTCAGAACGGTAAATCAAAAATTAACGAAATCTCATGAGTAAAACTTTTTTTGTGTAGATGCACATACTTGCGGAAATCCGGTTAGATTGGTTGCAGGCGGAGGACCTCAGCTTATTGGCTCAAACATGAGCGAAAAGCGTCAGCATTTTCTGAATGAATTTGATTGGATCAGAAAAGGTTTAATGTTCGAACCCCGTGGGCATGATATGATGTCGGGTAGTATTCTTTATCCACCTCACGACCCTGCAAATGATGTAGCTGTACTTTTTATCGAGACTAGTGGCTGCCTGCCAATGTGTGGGCACGGTACTATTGGCACCATTACCATTGCTATTGAAGAAGGACTCATCCAACCGAAAATACCAGGGGTGATCAGAATGGAAGCGCCAGCCGGATTGGTACTGATTGAATACAAACAGGAAGGAAAAAAAGTAAAGTCTGTTAAGCTGAAAAATGTGGCATCTTACCTGGCCGCTGAAAATCTTCAGGTAGAATGCCCTGATTTAGGCACACTTACTTTCGATGTAGCTTATGGCGGAAATTTTTACGCAATCGTTGATCCGCAGGAAAATTTCCCCGGACTGGAAAACTATACCGCTTCGCAACTAATTAACTGGAGCCAGACCATAAGAAAACGCATTAATGAGCTTTATAGCTTTGTTCATCCACAAGACCCTACGATAAATGGCTGTAGCCATATCTTGTGGACAGGAAAAACAATAGATCCTGCATCAACTGCCAGGAACGCAGTTTTTTATGGTGATAAAGCCATCGATCGCTCGCCTTGCGGTACGGGCACTTCAGCCCGTTTGGCACAGTGGTTTGCAAAAGGAAAACTAAAACAGGGAGAGGATTTTATCCATGAAAGTTTTATAGGCAGCAAGTTTATTGGAAGAGTAGAAGAGGTGGTAGACCTGAATGGGATCAAAGCCATTATACCGAGTGTAGAAGGTTGGGCGAAGGTTTACGGCTATAATACTATAAAAATCGATGCTGAAGATGATCCCTATGCATACGGATTTCAGGTGATTTAATGAGTTTTTAAAAAGAATATCAGCAGTATAAATTAAAAGCATGTCGAAAGTATTAATTATAGGTGGTGGAATAGTAGGTTTAACTTCAGCATATTACTTGCAGAAAAGAGGCTACGAAGTAACGGTTTTGGATAAAGGAGATATTACCGACAATTGCTCATTTGGTAATGCAGGGATGATTGTTCCAAGTCATTTTGTTCCTTTGGCTGCACCTGGAATGATCAAACAGGGGATCCGTTGGATGTTCGACAGCAAAAGCCCCTTTTATGTTCGCCCATCTCTAAATATGAACCTTATTAACTGGGGTTTGAAATTTATGAAACATGCCACGGCAAAGCATGTAAGCCAGGCAGCAGTGCCATTACGCGATTTATCGTTACTGAGCAAAAAACTATATGAAGGCCTGGCAAAAGAGTCTGATTTCGATTTCGAATTAACCAACAATGGTATTCTGGCATTTTATAAAACAGAAAAAGCGGGAGAAGAAGAAGCACATTTAGCTGCAAAAGCAATTGAACTGGGCCTGGATATGGCTGTACTCACTGCCGACGAATGCCATGCCTTACAGCCAGATTTAAAGTTAGATGTTTTAGGAGCGGTACATTATCGTTGTGATGCGCACCTTTATCCAACAAAGTTGATGAATGCTTTGCTTAAGTATTTATTAAGCAATGGCGTTAAAATAGCGCATAATAAAGAAGTTGATAAAATGGAGACGGCAGGTAATCGCATTACAAAGGTTTTTACAGGTGGTATCGCCTGGGAAGCCGATCAGTATGTTCTGGCAACTGGTTCGTGGTCGCCTGCTGTGGCTAAAATGGCCGATGTTAAAATATCTTTAATGCCCGGTAAAGGTTATTCTTTTATGGAGCCTGAACCTCAGCAGCGTTTAACTATTCCTGCATTGTTATGTGAAGCCAGGGTAGCCATCACACCAATGAACGGTCAGATTAGATACGGCGGTACGATGGAGCTGGATAAGATCAATACCCGTATTAATATGCAAAGAGTTAAAGGGATTGTAGAATCGGTTCCGGCATATTTTCCCGATTTAAAACCTGCGGTTCCTTCAGAAAAAAATATCTGGTACGGTTTCCGTCCTTCATCACCTGATGGTTTGCCATACATTGGCAGAAGCGAAAAAAGAGAAAATCTGATCATCGCTACCGGCCATGGTATGATGGGTTTAAGTTTAGGACCGGCAACAGGTTTATTGGTTAGCCAGATTGTTTCAGGCATGGCCACTGATCTGAAAATGGAGCCATATAAAGTAGTTCGATAATAGGAATTTGTATTGTATGTTTAGTCATTACCAGACGCCATTTTTCAAAAAGGGTTGGTAGGATATGTTGAGAGGTACCGTCATCTCGACCGTAGTGGAGAGATCTTTTAAATTTTCAATAACCTGGTACAAAGATCTCTCCATTTCGCTGCGCTACAGTCGAGATGACGACTTTTCTATCGGAGTCTTTCAATGATAACTTAGTCTAAAAATAGCGTAGGCAATGTTTTAAAAACCTGATTGCTCTGCTACTTCTGGTTCTCAAATCAATGATTAGCTTACATTATTTCATTTGTTTTTATCCACTTTTCAGCAATTAGATTTCCTAAAAAAATAAGCACAACCAAAATTAATAGATCAACAATAAAGTATTTAAGAGAAAAGCCAAAATTCGATGTGTAACCCTGTTATTCGGGATTTGTAATCCCGTCTAAAGGGCTTTCAATCCTTTACTGGTGGATTTAAAATATATAATACCATAGGTTATACCGATTCCAATCGAGCTTGTTAATCTATAGGATTCTTTGTGTTCAAAACACGCTTTAAATCGTATTAACTATTTTGTTTCGTCTTCATGCAAAATGATAACAAAACACTAATAATTAATTATCCTATTATTTAACGTCATTAAATGATCAATTCTAGAGCAATTTCCCAAAAAAAGCCGGAATAGACTACTAAGTCAAAAACAGCAAACATTACTTGTTTAAATTAATCGTTTTAAATCTTGCATTACAGTGGGTTAACTAAATTTCTAGTAATTTTCCAGCTACCGGATTCATCATTAAATCCGTCATATATTATCAAATTATAGCAGGATTTTAACCTTATTTAAGTTTTATTGGTTTATTTGAGTTAATATTCATACATTCAATTTATAATCAACAACCAAACCTAACTAACTGAATCATGAAAGTATTACCATTTACCATGCTTGTTCCCGATGACAAGAGTGTGATATCGGAACATATTGAATCGCCTTTTTTTTACCAATATCTGCACCGTCACGATGAATGGCAGATCACGTATATCGAAAAAGGAGAGGGGACATTAATTGCAGGCAATGATATGCATGCTTTCCGATCGGGTGATATTTTTGTAATCGGGGCAAAACTTCCACACCTATTTAAAAGTAACCCCGAATATTTCTCTGCTGATAGCAATAAAACCATCAAAGCATGTTCCATTTACTTTAATCCGAACGGTATTTTAGCGGCTTTGTTTAACCTTCCTGAAATGAAGATGGCAAGTGGTTTTTTAGCTAAAAACAAACATGGTTTCAAAGTTCCGGCTGCTGCTACCAAAAACATGATCACCAAAATGTTAAATGTTCATGAGGCATCAGGAGTTGATGTATTGTTTAACTTTTTGAAACTGGTTAACAGTTTTCAGGATTTAAATGAAGATGTAGAATCCTTATGCTCAGATATGTATTCTTCTAACGTAACTGAAAATGAAGGTATGCGTTTGAGTAAAATCATTAACTTCATTACCGAAAATTACAATAATCAGATTTCATTAGAAGATGTAGCCAATGCTGCATTTATGACGCCACAGGCATTTTGCAGGTATTTTAAGAAACATACCGGGCATACTTTTGTGTCATTTCTAAATGAAGTGAGAATTAATGATGCCTGTAAAAGTCTTATATCAGGAGAAAAAGCCGATTGTATCTCAGGTGTGGCTTATAAGGCTGGCTTTAACAGCATTACCAATTTTAACAGGGTGTTTAAAAGTATTATTGGTCAATCGCCAAGGGCATATATCGATACTTATAATAATGTAAGCAGGGTGAGCTATATAGGGGCTTAAGCAAAAAGATATTTTTTATATTAAATAAGCGAACCATTTTTTCAAATGGAGGCAAACGCTATTTGCCTGTTTTAACCAAACCAAATGCAAAACAAATTAAACTTTTTCGCCATTTTTTTAATCGCTAGTCTGTTATCTGGCACTTTTGTACTGGCTCAAACACCAAATCAAAGCTTGTACGAACAAACCAGTGAAATGGGTACGCTGATTGTAGGTTACCAAAGAGATGTTGATGCCATTAATGATTTCTACTATCCTTATTCCGCAGGGGGTACTTATTCTTATCCGATGACTACTTTTAAAAGTCCGGAGCAAAGAAAACGTCTGCAGGATATCAATAACGATTACTTAAACAAGTTAAAATCTGCCAAATTTGAAGGCTTTAGTATTTATGGCAAGGTAGATTATATCCTTCTTAAAAAACAGATCGAATCTTCTGCATGGCTCTTAGGTAAAGAGGAGGCAGACTATAACATCCTATCAAAGTATTTTACCTTTGCCGATGCCATTTATGCACTCGAAAAATTAAGAAGAAGGGGTACTTATAAAGAAGGCGCTTTGCTGGCTGCAGAGATGGATGAAATTTCGAAGCAGGTTGATGCCCTGAGTCTAAATTTTAAGAAAGGAATATTAACGCCCGATCAGCTTAAAATGGCAGCAGCGATAACCTCAGGTTTAAAACACCGTTTAAAAGGCTTTTACCAGTTTTATATGGATTATGAGCCGGGTTTTACCTGGTGGGTACCTAAACCGTACGAAAAATTAGACCTGGCCTTAACCAGTTACGCTAAACTTTTTAACGATAATGGTGATGCTGCTCTTTCCCTAAAATCAAATAAAACAGAAATTAAAGGAAATCCTATCGGAAGGGAAGAACTGATCAGACAGCTAAATGCAGAGCTTATTCCTTACACACCGGAAGAACTGATCAAGCTTGCGGAAAAAGAATTTAAGTTTTGCGATGAAGAACTTTTAAAAGCGTCAGCCGCTATGGGCTTCGGAAATGACTGGAAAAAAGCTCAGGAGAAAATCAAGAACAGTTATGTGCCCTTGGGTAAACAGCCAGAGTTGATTGTAAAACTACAGGATGATGCCTTAAGTTTTATAAAGGCCAACGATCTGATCACTATCCCGGCACTTGCAGAAGAAACCTGGGGTATGGTCATGATGTCGGCAGAACGCCAGTTGGTAAATCCATTTTTTACCGGTGGGCGCGAAATCAGTATTTCTTATCCGACAAATTCGATGGAGGAAGACGATAAGTTAATGAGTATGCGTGGAAATAATCCTTATTTTTCAAGAGGAACGGTTCAGCACGAACTCTTACCAGGCCATCATTACCAGTATTTTATGAATAACCGTTATAAAAGCTATCGCGATCCTTTTAAAACACCTTTCAGCGTAGAAGGCTGGCCCTTATATTGGGAGCTTTTGCTTTACGATAAAGGTTTTGCCAAAACGCCTGAAGAAAAAATGGGGATGCTTTTCTGGCGGATGCACCGTTGCGCGAGGATTCTTTTTCGCTGAACTTTCACCTGGGTAAATGGACACCTCAGCAATGTGTCGATTTCCTGGTAGATCGTGTAGGGCATGAACGTGCCAATGCAGAAGGCGAAGTACGCAGATCTTTCAAAGGCGATTATAGTCCTTTATACCAGGTCGCGTACCTTACCGGTGGTCTTCAGCTTTTTGCACTGAAAAAAGAATTGGTTGATAGCGGCAAAATGAGCTTTAAGGATTTTCATGATGCAGTGATTAAAGAAAATTTAATTCCTGTAGAAATGATCAGGGCTACTTTAACCAATCAGCCCTTAACACGAGATTTCAAAACTTCATGGCATTTTTACGATCAGCTTAAATAAATAAACTTCAACCAACCTTAAAACCACCAAGCAACCGAACAGATGATTGAAAAAGAAACCACACAATTTAAACCCTCACTTAAACTGATGGATGCAACCATGCTTGTAGCCGGAAGTATGATCGGCTCGGGTATTTTTATTGTAAGTGCCGATATTACCCGAAATGTAGGCAGCTCTGGCTGGCTGTTAGTGGTTTGGCTGATTACAGGCTTCATGACGCTTACTGCAGCATTAAGTTATGGCGAATTAAGTGCCATGTTTCCTAAAGCAGGAGGACAATATATTTATTTAAAGGAAGCATACAATCCGCTGATTAGTTTTTTATATGGCTGGAGTTTTTTTACGGTAATCCAAACCGCAACCATTGCCGCAGTAGGTGTCGCATTTGCCAAGTTTACCGCTTATCTCATACCTGCATTAAGTGAAGATTTAGTTGCCATTGATTTAGGTTTTTTTACCATCTCACCCGCACAACTCCTGGCCATTGGGGTAATTGTTTTACTAACCTATATCAACAACAGAGGGGTAAATGGCGGTAAAATAATCCAGACAACCTTTACCGTGGCCAAATTGTTAAGCTTGTTTGGCCTGATTGTTTTTGGACTTTTCTTTTTAGATAAAGGAATCTGGAAAACAAACTGGGAAAATATGTGGGTTTTGGGACCTTTATCTGCCGATGGCAGTATTGGTTCTTATACTACTTTGGCTGCTTTCGGAGCCATTGCTGCCGCGATGGTGGGTTCGATATTCAGTAGCGATTCCTGGCACAATGTTACCTTTATTGCCGGCGAAATTAAAAATCCTGCGCGCAATGTTGGTTTGAGTTTAGCCTTAGGAACCATCATCGTAACTGTACTCTACATCCTTACCAATGTGATGTATACCGGTGTACTTTCATTACATGATATTGCCTACGCTGATAAAGACCGGGTGGCGGTTTCTGCTGCCAACCATATTTTTGGTACTGCTGGTACCATCATTATCGCATTAATGATTATGGTTTCGACTTTCGGTTGTAATAACGGTTTAATTATGGCTGGTGCCCGGGTGTATTACTCAATGGCCAAAGATGGGTTATTCTTTAAAAAAGTTGGTACACTCAACAAAAATGCGGTTCCCGGATTTGGACTCTGGATCCAGTGTGTTTTTGCCTGTTTATGGTGCATTAGCGGAAAATATGGCGATCTGTTGGATATGATCTCGTTTGTGGTGGTGATGTTTTACATGCTCACTATTTTCGGGATTTTTATCCTTCGTAAAAAACGGCCTGATGCCGAAAGACCTTACAAAGCCTTTGGTTACCCTGTCCTGCCAATCATCTATATGATAATGGGACTGGCCTTTTGCATATTACTGATTATTTTTAAACCCAAATTTACCTGGCCTGGATTAATTATCACATTAATAGGTATCCCGGTTTATTACCTGATTAAAGGAAATATAGCCCGCCAGGATTTGAAATCAAAAGATCCGGTTGATGTGAATGGTTAAAATACTAATGTTATTCATCAAAATCTAAAGAAAACCTGCAAAGCTGCAATACTATATTTACCCACAAAAAATCTGTAATGAGCATTTACGCAACCGTTAAAAAATCAATAGTTTTTATCTTACTAAGTTTTGTTTCCGCTCAATTGCTGGCACAGCAAGCCAGGTTGCAGCCATACACCCCAAATCCTGCTGAAGTGGCGGATGCCTATCAATTATCCTTGAAAATGGATACTACCTTACGTAATATTCCAACTAACAATGATATCATTCCCTTCTGGAAAAAAGACGGGACAGCATTTTGGTATAAAAAGAATCTTCCTGATAAAACATGGGAATATTATTATGTAGATGCCGCAACAGGTAAACGCCAGGCCGCATTTGATCATCATAAACTTGCGCAGAATATCGAAAAGGTTACCGGTAAAAAACAGAATCCACTAAAAATTCAGCTTGCTGAGTTATATTTCGCCGATCAGGGCAATACGGCAAAACTAAAAATACAAAATAACTGGTATCAGTTAAACCTGAATGATTATAGCTTAACCAATACCAATGATACCAATATTTATCGTTACAATGCCAAAAGACCTTTACAGCAAAGGAGATCGCGCTGGCAAGGAAACCGCGAATCTAAAAAATCGCCGGATGGCAAAAGTGAAATCCTGATCCGCGGCGGCAACCTGTTTGTCATTGATCTGGCAACCAAGGCTGAAACCCAGCTGAGTACCGATGGTAATGCCGATAAACCTTACGGCGAATTTGCCTGGTCGCCTGATGGAAAAAATATTGTGGCTTACAAAATCGATCCCAAAGAAATTAAAAAAGTATATTATGTATTAAGTTCTGTTTCGGGCACTACCCGTGGCGAATTAAAATCGAGAGAATATGCACAGCCTGGTGATGATTTTACGGCTTATCAGCCCTATGTTTTTAATATAGCGACAAAAACGACAATTAAAGTAGATGCCGACCCGATCGATTTCTTTGGTGCACCGGAACTGCACTGGCGCGGCAATAACAGCAGGTATTATACTTATGAGAAAGTAGACAGGGGGCATCAGCGTTTCAGGGTAATTGAAGTGGACGTTTTAACAGGGAAAACCAAAAATATTATCGACGAGAAAACCAAAACCTTCATTTATGAAAGTCGCATTTATACCAGATACTTACCTAAAACAAATGAAATATTGTGGACGAGTGAGCAAGATGGCTGGCAACACCTTTATCTGGTAAATGCCTTAACCGGAAAGCAGCAGTTAATTACAAAAGGAAATTATGTAGTTCGGGATATTGACAGTGTAGATATCGTAAAACGCCAGGTGTGGTTCAGGGCAAATGGAATGCATGCTGACGAAGATCCTTATTTTATCCATTACTATCGGATCGGGTTTGATGGAAAAGGCCTGGTAAACCTCACACCAGAAAAAGGTAATCATAACCTCAGCTTTTCTCCCGATCGGAAATATTATATCGATACCTATTCTCAGGTAAATGTACCACCGGTTAGCGAATTAAGGTTAACGGCAAGCACTAAAAAATTAAACGAAATAGAACATGGAAAAACAGATGCTTATTTAGCCACAGGTGTTAAATTGCCTGAAGTATTTGTAGCTAAAGGAAGAGATGGCAAAACGGATATCTGGGGCATTGTTTGCCTCCCTTCAAAAATGGATCCGGGTAAAACTTATCCTGTAATCGAAAATATTTATGCAGGTCCGCATGATAGCTTTGTGCCTAAAAATTTCCTGCCGGCCAGCGAAATGCAGAGTATTGCCGAACTGGGTTTTATTGTGGTACAGATTGATGGAATGGGCACGGCCAACCGGTCTAAAGCTTTTCATGATGTATGTTGGAAAAACATAGCCGATTCCGGATTTCCAGACAGGATATTGTGGATGAAAGCCATGGCGGTTAAATATCCAAATGCTGATATTTCACGTGTAGGGATTTATGGCACTTCGGCGGGTGGGCAAAGTTCAACAGGTGCACTGTTATCTCATCCTGAGTTTTATAAGGCTGCAGTTTCTGCCTGTGGTTGTCATGATAACCGAATCGATAAACAGTGGTGGAACGAACAATGGATGGGCTATCCGGTAGGGCCGCATTATGGAGAACAATCTAACATTACCAATGCAGGTAAATTACAGGGCAATCTATTTCTAATTGTGGGCGAAGCAGATGAAAATGTACCGCCGGAATCGACCTATCGACTTGCCGATGCATTGATCAAAGCAAATAAAAATTTCGATATTTTAAGCATTCCGGGTATGGGGCATAGTGATGGGGGAGTTTACGGACGCAGACGTAAACGCGATTTCTTTGTGAAACATTTACTAAATGCCGAAGCTCCAAATCCGAATATTTCAAAGTAGGGGTTCATTGGTAGAAGTTAGAATTTTTTCAAATACATCGGAGGGTTGATGGCAGATATACAAGGGACGTCATTTTCGCTGCGCTACAGTCGAAATGACGGCGACTTTTTAATTCTACCATTGGTAACTACAAGCAGAACTGGTAATTGTAAATTGCAAACTGGCAACTGAAAATTGGTCGCTGATTCATTCTATAATTAGACAGAATTAGTTATTTTAGCTGTAATAAATTACGCTATGAAAAATAACTTTTTGATTTTTGCCTTCTTATTCTTTTCTATTCCGGTTTTTGCACAAATAAAAAAGGCTTCGGTAAAAGATTTGGCATTTATGTCCGGAACCTGGGTGCAGAAAAGTGAATGGGGCGATTTGGAGGAATTTTGGAGCCGGCCAAATGGCGAAAGTATGATGAGCAGCTTTAGGTGTGTTAAAGATGGGAAAGCTTTATTTTACGAATTCGTTGTGATTGAACTTGAAGAGGGTTTGCCTGTGATGAAGATGCGGCATTTTAACCGCGGAAGCATTGCCTGGGAAGAAAAAGAAAAACCACTACTTTTTCCGCTGGTATCCTTAAAGGGAAAACTTGCTGTTTTTGAAATGAAGGATAAGTCGGTGAGATTAAGCTATCAATTGATTACTGAAAATAAATTAAGCGTTGTGCTGGAAGAAAAGGATAAAAACGGTCAGCCTAAAAAAGATATATTCAGTTTTACCCGAAAACTTTAAGTATTTTTCCATTCAAAATATTGACCTCCTGATATGTTGCCAAAAATTAAAATATCCTGTCTGTTTTTACTTGTGTTATTATCCAGCGCATTTGCTGCTCATGCATCGATAGATTTCTATCAGATCAAAATTTACCACTTAAAAACCGATGCTCAGGAAAAAACGGTGGATGATTATTTGCAAAAAGCATATCTGCCTGCATTACATCGAAGTGGAATAGCCAAAATTGGTGTATTTAAACCCATTGTAAGTGATCAGACTGGCGCTAACGAGAAACTGATTTATGTATTCATTCCATTAAAATCATTTAATGGAATTTTGGAACTGGATAAAAAGCTGGCAAAAGATAAACAATATGCTGTTGATGGTAAAGCTTACCTGGATGCGGTTTACACGGAGGCACCTTTCGAGCGTTTAGAATCAATTGTATTAAAAGCTTTTGAAGACGCACCTCACTTTATGCTACCTAATCTAAAATCGCCGATGAATGAACGGGTGTACGAATTAAGAAGCTATGAGGCACCTACTGAGAAATATTTTCAGAATAAAGTTCAAATGTTTAATAAAGGTGACGAAATCGGTTTATTCAAAAGATTAAATTTTAATGCCGTATTTTATGGAGAAGTAATCGCCGGAAGTCGTATGCCTAACCTCATGTATTTAACCACTTTCGAAAATAAAACAGATAGAGATGCGCACTGGAAAGCATTCTCAGCAGATGAATATTGGAAGAAACTTTCAGCAATGCCAGAGTATCAACACAACGTTTCTAAAAACGATACTAAATTTGTTTACCCAACAGACTATTCAGATTTTTAAGAAAGGCAAAAGCTGAAAGACTAAAGCAAAAAGGTAAACTAAATTCCGTGCAACTCTGTGCTTCCGTGGCAAAAAAACTAACCAGAAAGATCCTGAAATAAGTTACCATTGACAGACTCCAATAGAATGGTCGTCATCTCAACCGGAGCAGCGCGAAGTGGAGAGATCCATCAAAACAGATTTAGCCTCGCTGAGCACTCCGTGGTTCTCGACTCCTCTCGACGGTAACCCGGGGAGATTTTTACGCGTAGATTAATTGCTGTCAATCATGTTGATCTTTATACCATAAATTACCCCCTCAGAACGACGATCGCATGATCTGAGCAATGAAAATCTTAATGCCCTTAATTGCTTAATGTTAGAAAAGGCGAAAGCTGAAAGACTTTTCAGATAAACAGAACTGCGGATTGACCGGTTTTTGTGTAACAATAATTTAGCAAATTGTATCTTTACCTCCGCTAAAAGATTTTTTTTAGCTATTCTGTCGGTTTGCCCTTCTAATGATGAGATTTATAAAAGCATTTGGTTTTATTATGCAATTCTGGCTGTTTTTTAACAGCGTTAATGCGCAGGTACAAAATTCTATTCCAGAACATTATGTGCTTAAAACCTATGGCATTAATGATGGTCTCCCATCTAAAAATACTACCGTTGCTTTAAAAGATAAAAGAGGTTTTGTATGGATAGGTACAGAAAATGGGCTCTGTAAGTTTGATGGTTATTCTTTTAAAGTTTATGTAAATATTGCCGGCGATAGCACCTCTTTAACCAACAATTATATCAATGCTATGGTAGAAGATAGCAATGGTCATTTTTGGGTGGGTACCATGAATGGCTTAAACAGGTTTGACCCGGTTACCGAAAAATTTGAACGTTTTTACCATAAAGAAAACGATAAGGCTTCGCTAAGCAATAACAAAGTATGGTCTTTACTGATCGATAAAACCAACAAATTGTGGATTGGTACCGATGATGGATTTAACCTTTATAACAAAAATTCAAAAACTTTTAAGGTTTATCAACCCGATGCAAAAAATCAGTATGCTATAAAAGGAAAATCTGTTAATGCTATTGCAGAAGATGCCGCTGGCAATTTATGGTTGGGCAACTGGAGTAACGGACTGAATAAATTCGATCAAAAAACAAAGCGGTTTACCAATTACATGCAAAAGGAAATCGCGAATCAAAAAATCCGAACGATATCTGGACGCTCTGCCTTGATCATGATGGCATGATATGGATTGGATGTTATTGGAAAGGCGAGCTTTTCCGCTTTGATCCTAAAAGTGAAAAGTTTACAACCTATCCAGGTGTGGGCACAGGTAATTCTTCCGTATTTAATGTTTTAAGTCTAGGAGCCGGAAAATTACTGGTAGGTGGCAGCGCCGGAATATTCTGGGTAAATACAAAATTAAATAAATGGGAAAAAATAGATAAGCTCGAATTTTTTGCCAACGGCGGTTTATATCGTGATAAAAGCGGAATGATATGGCTCTGTGGTAAAAACGGCCTGACTAAAATTGATTTTAACCAATATAAATTTAATTTTATTTCACTTCCTTTCGGACAGGCAGAAATCAGGTCGATAATTAGTGATCGTGGCAGTTTTTGGCTGGGTACCAGCAAGGGCCTTTATAAATACAATCCAGATAACCGCTCCGTTACCAGGCTTTCGCACACCAGTAACTTAAACAGTTTATCCAGTAATGATATTATTAACCTGTCTGTTGATTTAAAAGGTCAGTTATGGGTAATGAGCGAGAACGGATTTGACCTGTATAACGAAAAGGAGAATAAGTTTGTACATCACCACCATCGTTCTGCATTGGGAAATTTTTTTAACGAGGATGTTTTCAGAGACCTGATAGAGGTAAATGATGGCGAATATTATTTAGCTACAGATGCAGGCTTAAAAATCTATAACGATAAAATTAAAGCCTATACGCATTACTATAATGATCCTAAAAATTTGGGCTCTCTGAGTAATAACCATTTATACTGCCTTTTAAAAGATGCGCAGGGAAATATCTGGATAGGGACATACGGGAGTGGCCTGAGCCGTTTTAATCCTAAAACAAAAAGGTTCAGCAATTACATGATCGATAATTCAAAAACGGGCGGAATTAGCAATAACATCGTAATTAGCCTTTATCTGGATTCGCACCAGAATGTTTGGATCTGTACCCGCGATGGATTGAATAAATATGTAGCTAAAACAAATACTTTCGAGATATATTCAAAACAAAACGGTTTTGCGAGCAATGTTTTTACCGATCTGGTAGAAGATAATAATGGCAAGCTGTGGGTAACTACCGAGCAAGGTGTATCACTTTTCGATCCTGTAAACAAAACGGTTAAAAATTACGATGAGAAAGATGGTGTTTATGCCAATGCTGCCATCTGTAAAAATGCGAAAGGAGAAATTTACCTGGCAGGAAGTAAAGGCATCGTTTATTTTAATCCACAACAACTTAAATACAATAAAGAAGCGCCTGCAGTTTACTTTTCTGATTTTTCGGTTTTTAACAAACTGATTCTCCCTGGCAAAGATTCTCCTTTAAAATTACCCGTTTATATGACGAAAAGTGTCACACTGCCTTACGATCAGAGTGTACTTTCTTTTGGCTTTGTGGCCTTAAACTATACACTTTCAGAGAAAAACCAGTATGCTTATTTTCTCGAAGGTTTTGATAAAAAATGGAATTATACTGGCAGCGAACATAAGGTTACCTACACCAACTTAAACCCTGGTAAATATATCTTGAGAGTAAGGGCATCAAACAACGATGGCGTTTGGAATAGGAAAGGAAATTCAATCCAGATCATCATTACGCCACCCTGGTACCGTACCTGGTGGGCTTTTGGTTTTTATGGACTGGCTTTCTTTGGCATTGTGTATGCCTATCTTAAATATCGTGAGCACCAATCTAACTTAAAATTTCAGATTAAACTGGCCCATGTAGAAAGTGAAAAAGAAAAGGAGCTGAGTGAAAAGAAACTATCCTTTTTTACCAACGTATCGCATGAGTTCCGTACACCGCTTACCTTAATTATCAATCCGGTTAAGGAGCTTTTGTATAAGAATGATAATAATGTGGATACTACTGATTTAAATATTGTGTACAGGAACGCTAAACGGCTTTTAAGTTTGGTAGACCAGCTGTTGTTGTTTAGGAAAGCAGATACTTACGGCGAAAAGTTAAAAGTGGCACCGATAAATCTGGTGAATTTGTGCAAAGAGGTATTTCTTTGCTTTATACACCAGGCCCGGTCAAAAAATGTAATACTCGAATTTAGCTGCACCGAAGAGGTGATTGCTTTTTACGCCGATCGGGAAAAAATTGAAATTGTGTTCTTTAATCTCCTTTCTAATGCGATAAAATTTACGCCGGAAGGTGGTAAGGTTAGGATGATTGTAGATAACAGCAAGGAAAATGTAATCATAAGTATTGAAGATTCAGGCTGCGGTATCACAGATGTGGCAGGAGAAAAATTATATGAGAAATTTTATCAGGATCCCGGAAACAAATCAGCTAAAGGTGGTTTTGGAATTGGTTTATACCTCGCTAAAAATTTTATTGAAATGCACGGAGGCACCATAAACTATACCAGTATAGAAAATAAGGGTACTACCTTTAATATCGCTTTGTTAAGAGGAGTGAGTCATTTTAAAGATGCCATCATATTACAGGAAGAATTAGTAGATACCGACTCTTCATTATTTAAAGAATTGATAGAAGATGAGATCAGCGCCAACAAAGTTGTAGAAGCTGCTGAAGGACCGATAGTGGATAACCAGCTGGCCATCGAACTAAAAAGCATGCTGATTATTGATGATAATCTTGAAATAAGAGAATACCTTAAACAGGTTTTTAGAATGGATTATCACCTTTACGAAGCCAGTACCGGAGAAAAAGGCTATGAGATGACGAAAGCGCTATTACCCGATATTGTGATCTGCGATGTAATGATGGATGGCATAACGGGTATAGAACTATGCAGTAAAATAAAAGAAGATGTTTCCATCTCTCACATTCCAATTATTTTACTTACTGCCATTTCTGCTCCGGAGGTTAAGCTTAAAGGAATTGAAGGTGGCGCCGACGACTATATCAGTAAACCTTTTGATAAGGACTTTTTAAAAGCAAGGGTAGCCAGTATATTAAAGAGTAAAAATGCCCTGCAAAAGTATTTTTATAATGAAATTACGCTCAACTCAAACAATACCAAAATCTCTGCAGAATACAAAGAATTTTTAGATAACTGTATCCGCATTGTAGAAGAACACCTTACCGATCCTGATTTTAATATCGATACCCTGTCAACCGCCCTGGGTATGTCGAGATCTAATTTATACCGTAAAATAAAATCCATTTCAGGTCAGTCTGCCAATGGCTTTATCCGTTTCATCAGGTTGAGGAAAGCGGCCGAAATTTTTATCAATACCGATAAAACCATTCAGGAAACCTCTTACATGGTAGCCATTACCGATCCTAAATATTTTAGAGAGCAGTTTTATAAACTGTTTAACATGAATCCATCACAGTATATTAAAAAATTCAGGAAGCCGTTTTCCAATCATATCCAATTAAATTCGACTGGCAAAAAAGGTAAATCATAAATTGTATTTATTTGCCCGTTTTTCTGCAATATGTCTTAAAACCTTATTTAGGGCATAATCCGGTCTGTTTGCCCCTCTAATTTGGATTGTTTGCACCCTATAGGAGTTGTTTGTTGGCGCTAATTTAGCCTTTCATAAAGCAGTGCTATAATCGCGATTCCGATAGAGGGTTCTGTTGGGTAGGTTATAAAATTGATCTGCTAACCAAATATTAAACTTGCAAACAAATATGAGAAGAAAAGTTCTGAAAGGATTTTTGCCAAAATTCTTTACAATTAAAACACTGGCATTTCTATTGATCGTATCCATCAGTTTACCGGCAATGGCATCTTTAGTTTCCGTTAAAACAGGGATAAAAAGACAGCTTAGAGAAATTGTGGTAACGGGTACAGTAACAACCGAAACCGGAGCTACATTTCCGGGGGTAGCGGTTAAAATTAAGGGAACCGAAAAAGCGGTTCAAACCGATGCAAAAGGTAAATTTAGTATCAGCGTGGCAGCCACTACAGACGTACTTGTTTTTTCTTATGTAGGCTACACCAGTCAGGAGCAAACAGTTGGCGATAGAACGACCATTAATGTTCAGCTTGGTTCTGATACCAAAACACTAAACGAACTGGTAGTGGTTGGTTATGGAACACAAAAGAAAGCAACGCTTACAGGATCAATATCGCAGGTAAAGGGAGCCGACCTGGTAAAGAGTCCGCAACCAAACCTGTCAAACTCTTTAGCGGGCCGGTTTTCGGGAGTTATCGTAAATAACCGCAGTGGCGAACCTGGCGTTGATGGTTCTACCATTACAGTAAGGGGCTTGCTACTACCGGGAGCAATAATGTATTAATTGTTGTAGATGGAATTCCCGGGCAAATTGGCGGACTTGAACGCTTAGATCCCAACGACATCGAAAGTGTATCGGTATTAAAAGATGCTTCTGCAGCTATTTACGGTAACAGAGCAGCCAATGGCGTAATTTTAGTGACTACGAAAAAAGGAAAAACGGGTAAACCAACTATCAATTATAGTTTTAACCAGGGCTTTAGCTCGCCAACAAGGTTGCCTAAAATGGCCGATGCTGCAACTTATGCACAGATTATGAACGAAATTAGTTTCGATTCCAATCCTGCAGGCGGTCTTAATCAATCTTACACCGCAGATCAGATCGAAAAATTCCGTAATGGTTCCGATCCGTTATTATACCCTAACACCGATTGGCTGGATCAAACTTTAGAAAAAACAGCTTTACAGAGCCAGCATAGCCTTTCTATTAATGGTGGTAGTGAAGATGTGAAATATTACATGTCCTTAGGAACTGTTTCTCAGGATGGGTTGTACAAAAATGGAGCAACTAAATACAATCAATACAATTTCCGTACGAATATAGATGCCAATGTTTCTAAGTACCTTAAAGTGGGCTTATCAGTATCAGGCAGACAAGAGAATCGCGTGTTTCCGCAAGTTGGGGCAGGCGATATATTTAGATCCATTTATAGGGCAAAACCAATTGCAGCGGCATATTACCCAAATGGTTTGCCAACAACGGGTATAGAAAACGCAAACCCTGCGGTGCAGGTTACCGATATCGGTGGCACCAATAAAAATCCTACACAGGTTTTAAACGGAATCTTAAGGGCTACATTTATTATACCAGGGGTAGAGGGACTTTCTGTAGATGGCTTTTTCTCGGCAGATAAATCAAATGTTTTTAGTAAAAAGTTTTAACAAACCTTACCTGTTGTATCAATACGATACAGGTTCACAAATCTACAAAAGTGTAATCGTTGGTGGTAACAATCAAAAAGCAACTTTAACCGAAAGCCATAAAAACGAATCGCTGCTTACTTCAAATATTAAATTGAACTATGCCCGTAAGTTTAACCTGCATGATATTAATGCTTTTGTGGGTTACGAACAAAGTGAAAATCATTTAGAATATTTCGATGCGCAACGCTTTAATTATTTATCTACATCACTGCCTGAGCTTTCGCAAGGCGGCACAGCCGCTACCGATTTTCTGAACTCGGGCTATAGTTCTAATTATAACCGCCGGAGTATAATCAGCCGTTTAGCTTATACTTATGATGACAAGTATCTTTTTGAAGGCCAGTTGCGTGTTGATGGATCATCCATTTTTCCTAAAGGGAAACAGTATGGTGTTTTTCCGTCCGCTTCTGCAGGTTGGGTGATCTCAAAAGAAAAATGGTTTAACGAAAGCGTTAAGTTTATTGATAACTTAAAAATCCGTGCATCGTATGGTGCGCTGGGTAACGATAATGTAAATGGTTTCCAGTATTTTGATAATTATGTATTGGTGGGCAATGGCTTCGTAGCTCAAAGCCCTGGTGCAACAACATCAACCATACAACCTGGCGTGAACCTGGTTAAATTGGCAAACCCAAACATTACCTGGGAAGTAGCAAAAAAACTCGATATCGGAATTAACGCTACAGTATTTAAAAACTTTAGCATCGAAGCCATTTATTTTCAGCAAAAACGCTCCGATATTTTAACCACCAGAAATGCTTCAGTACCAGGTTCTTCAGGTATCGTAAATCCATACGATGATAAGAGTGTGAACTATACGCCATTAGTACCTTCAGAAAATATTGGGAAAGTAAACAGTAATGGCTTTGAGGCTACTTTAGGCTATAACCATAATGGCGAGAATCTGAAATGGAATATTTCTGGAAATATAACCTATGCCAAAAGTGAAGTAATTTTTATTGATGAAGCCAGTGGTACTTTAGATTATCAACGCAAAACGGGCAGACCATTAAATGTTGATCTCCTTTACAATAGTATTGGCATATTTAGAACGCAACAAGAGTTAGATGCTTACCCCCATGTAAGTGGTGCTAAAGTAGGCGATTTGAAGTATTTGGATTATAATAACGATGGCAAAATTACTGCCGATGATCAAACCAGAACGCCATATAGCAATACCCCTCAAATTACTTATGGTTTAAATTTCGGAGCTTCTTATAAAAATTTCGATTTATCATTTGTTTTATCAGGCCAGGGACAGGTAAGTCAATACGTTTTGCCTGAAGCAGGAAGCATTGGTAACTTTTACAGCAGCTGGGCCGATAACAGGTTTAGTGCCGCAAATCCGAATGGAACTTATCCAAGGGTAACCGATCGTGCTTCGAATGCCATCAGTGGCGGACAGTTTACCAATACGTTTTGGTTAAATGATGCCTCTTTTTTAAGACTTAAAAACGTAGAGCTTGCCTACAATGTTAAAGCAGCATTTCTTCAAAAAATAAATGTATCTGGCTTAAGGTTTTATGCGAGTGCATTTAACCTGTTAACATTCTCAAAAGTTAAAGATTACGATCCTGAAGGAAACAATGGTAGTGGCCAGTTCTATCCACAGCAACGCATTATTAATTTAGGCGCTAATATTAAATTCTAAACACCATGAATAACAAATCAATATATACATCACTTTTAGGCCTGTCTCTTATCTCCATGAGTATTGTGGGCTGTAAGAAAGATTTTTTAAATGTAGAACCAACAGATCGTATTGCAACCACCACTGTAGAAACAGATACTGCGGTATTGGAAGCTTTTATAACGAACAGATACATTGGTACCCGATTGCAGGACAAAGAAGCGGATGGCTCTGCACCGGGTTTTGGCAGAGGTTTCGAGTATAGCATGTGGAGTTCTTTTACCGATGAATCTGTTTATAATAACGACGATGCTACCTGGTTAATCCAAAGAGGACAGTTGGAACCTGAAAATTTAGGAAGTGCGGGTGTATATTGGGGCAGGAGTTACAGAAGTATAAGAGAATGTAATTATGCGCTTGGTGTGCTTGCTAAAATTGAAATGAGCGCCGCGCATAAAAAACAATTGGTAGCAGAGCTTAAATTTGTAAGGGCTTTCCGTTACCAGGATTTAATTCGCAACTATGGCCGCGTAGTTTTAATGGGCGATAAGGTAACCAACCTAACTGATAATTTGCAGGATCCGGCATTGTTTCAACGCGCCTCGATTAAAGAATGTATAGATTATGTCGCTGCACAGCTTGACCAGGCTGCAGCAGATTTACCTTTAGATAATAGCGGAAGCTGGATGGTAGGAAGGGCAACCAAAGGTGCGGCACTAGCGCTCAAATCGCGCTTATTGTTATATGCAGCGAGTCCGTTGTATAATGCAGGTACCTGGCAGGCGGCTGTTACAGCAGCGCAGGCAGTTATTTCTTTAAATAAATATGGAATATATACCGGTGGATATGCGAACTTGTTTTTAACTGACCAAAGCAATGAGGTTATTTTTGCAAGGTTGTTTACCAAAAATGCCAATCATACCCACTTAGAAATTGCCAACGGACCAAACGGTTATGGCGGCTGGGGCGGAAATTTACCAATGCAGAACCTGGTTGATGAATATGAAATGGCCAACGGGAAACCCATTAGCGACCCTAATTCTGGTTACGACATCAATGAACCTTACAAAGGCCGTGATCCGCGTTTTGCCGCAACCATTTTATACAATGGAGCAGCTTATCGCGAGCGTAATGTAGAAACTTTTATTCCTGGGGGAAAAGACAGTAAAGATGGAAATGATAACTGGAATACCAGCAAAACCGGATATTACCTCAAAAAATTTATGAATGATGCCTATCCATTGCAAAACCCCTGGGGTAATGCAGGTTTTCAGCCATGGATCTATTTTAGATATGCAGAAATTTTGCTTAACTATGCTGAAGCGGCTAACGAAGCTTACGGACCTGACGCCGTTCCTGCCGGATCGACCATGTCGGCCAGGCAAGCCATTAATATGGTAAGGGCAAGGCCAGGTGTTAATATGCCTGAACTGGCTGTTGGACTTACGCAGACACAAATGCGTGATGCTGTTCGTTATGAGCGCAGGGTAGAGCTCGCTTTTGAAGAACATCGCTTTTATGATGTAAGAAGATGGAAAATTGCCGATGTAACCGAAAACAAACCTGCTGGCGGAATGATTATTACCAAAACAGGCAGTGGGTTTACTTATACACCTAAGGTTGCTTTAGACGGGCGCAAGTTTGAAACCAAACACTATTGGTTACCTATACCAAGAGCCGAAATTTTAGCTTCAGGTGGTAAACTGGAGCAAAACCCTGGTTACAATAAATAGAAATTAAGTTTTACATGGTAAAGTCATATCAACATATTAACAGTTTTTTTATCTGCCTGGCCTTATTTTTCTGTGGCAGAACAGCTCTTGCACAAGAAACTATTCTGAAAATAGAAATTGATCCTGCCAGCACATTTCAGACTATAGAAGGCTTTGGCGCTTCTGATGCCTGGAGTTGTCAGTTTGCCGGATTATGGCCTGCAGAGAAAAAGGATAAGATGGCTGATTTGCTTTTTAGTACCCAAACCACAAAAGAGGGGCAGCCCCTTGGTATCGGGCTTAACATCTGGCGTTTCAGTATTGGTGGCGGTAGTGCCGCCCAAGGTAAGGCAAGCGATATTGGCGACGAATGGCGTCGTCAATATGCTTTTTTGCAGCCAGATCGTACTTATAACTGGAACGCGATGCCAGGGCAAGTCTGGTTTTTAAAAGCAGCCAAAACCCGGGGAGTGAAACAGTTTATCGGCTTTGTAAACAGTCCGCATGTCCTGTTTACCAAAAATGGGAAAGCCTATTCTACAGATGGCAATTGCAATTTGAATTTTGAAAAACTTCCGGAATTTGCTGCCGATCTTGTAACTACCATCAACGGAATAAAAAAACAACCGGGATAGCGCTAAATTACCTTAGCCCTGCTAATGAGCCGCAGTGGAAATGGAATGAACACAACCAGGAAGGCTGTCCTTATAACAATAACGAACTTGCTCAACTTTACAGGGGTATTAATGAAGCCTTTGTTAAAAATCAGGTTAAAACCAAAATACAAATAGGAGAGGCTGGCCAGCTCGATTATTTATACGATAATGGCAATAGTGTAAAAGGAAACCAGGTATATCAGTTCTTTAATCCTTCATCATCCAATTATGTCGGCAATCTACCGGGCATAGATCAATCTATTTCCGGCCATAGCTATTTTACAACAAGTCCGGAGCAAAAGTTTATTACCGTACGAAAAAAAACAGGAGCGGCAGTAGCTCAGATAAAAGGTTTAAGGTATTGGATGTCTGAATATTGCATTTTAGGCGATAGTTTAATGAAAGGAGAAAAGCGCGACCTTGGTATGGCTCCTGCATTATTTATCGCCCGGTTAATCCATCACGACCTGATTTTATCAAACGCTACGTCATGGCAGTGGTGGCTGGGCATCTCAGCCAGCGATTATAAGGATGGTTTGGTTTATATCGACAAAAATAAAACAGATGGGCAGGTTTATGATAGTAAAATGTTATGGGCCCTCGGTAATTATAGTCGTTTTGTTAGTCCAGGGAGTAAACGCCTTCAGGTTAAAACATCCGGGGTAAATGTACCTCAGGTTGATGTATCATCCTATCTGCAAAATAAAAAGCTCGTAACAGTAGTAGTTAACCCTACAGAAAACGATCTTGATCTGGATATTGAGGTAAAGGGGAATAAACAAAAATTTGTTCAAACTTATGTTACCTCAGCCGAATATAATTTATCACCCTATAAACAATACCAGGATACCAAACGTGTTCGTATTCCGGCTAAATCTGTTACCACTGTACTCAGTAATTAAACCTGATTGATTTGAAATGATAACACACCTCATTTTTTAATCCCATCCTATTTGTTTGAGCTGAAAAGCACTTTATAAACCGATATGGGAAAACTATGTTTTTGATTTTTTAATATTTAACACATCCTAAATGAAACCTACCCTAAAACATGTAATGATTAAAGTAATTTTAATTACTTGTTTTGCCAGCTTTGGTGCATTCGCACAAGTTCAGCACACTTTTAAACTTGCAGACTCTGTTTTTCTGCTCGATAATAAACCTTTTCAGATCATTTCGGGAGAAATGCATTATCCCCGTATACCTAGAGAAGCCTGGCGCGACAGAATGAAAATGGCTAAAGCCATGGGTTTAAATACGATTGGTACCTATGTGTTTTGGAATGTGCACGAGCCTCAGAAAGATCAGTTTGATTTTTCTGGTAATAATGATATTGCCGAATTTGTGCGCATTGCAAAAGAAGAAGGCTTATGGGTATTGCTTCGCCCTAGTCCGTATGTATGTGCCGAATGGGAATTTGGCGGTTATCCATTTTGGTTACAGAATATTAAAGGTTTGCAGGTTAGGAGTAAAGAAACACAGTATTTAAAAGAATATAAAGAATACCTTACGGAGATCGGTAAACGTTTAGCACCTTTGCAAATTAACCATGGTGGCAATATCTTAATGGTGCAGGTGGAGAACGAATATGGTTCTTATGGAAATGATAAAGAATACCTGAAAATTAATGCTCAGCTGTTTAAAGATGCTGGTTTTGATGGTGTACTTTCCACCTGCGATCCGGTTCCGGCACTGGAAGGCGGTCATTTGGCGGGCTTGCTTCCAGGCGTAAATGGTATCGATAATCCAGCTCAGATCAGAACATTAATTAATAAATATAACAATGGTTCCGGACCTTATTTTGTACCAGAATGGTATCCGGCATGGTTCGATTGGTGGGGTACAAAACACCATGAGGTAGATCCAAAAACATACGCCAATAAGCTGGATACAGCACTTAAAGGTGGAATTTCTATTAATATGTATATGTTTCATGGTGGTACAACCAGAGGTTTTATGAACGGGGCCAACTTTAATGATTCTACAGCTTACGAACCACAGATTAGTAGTTATGATTATGATGCACCTTTAGATGAAGCAGGTAATGCAACAGCAAAATTTATGCTTTTTCGCGAAGCGATTAAAAAGAATCTGCCTGCAAACCAGATACTTCCCGATGTACCCGGCGCTAAGCCAGCAGCGGCATTGCCTGCAATTGCATTTGCCAAATCAACCGATATTTTTAGCCTGATTGGAAAACCAAAATTAAATGAACAACCACTAACCTTCGAAGCCCTTAACCAGCCCTATGGTTTTGTATTGTACAGCAGTACAATAAAAGGCGGACGCAAAGGTGTTATTAAAATCAACGAGCTGCGCGATTACGGATTAGTATATATCAATAAAAAACTTGTAGGTGTTTTAGACAGAAGACTTTACCAGGATAGTTTGATGCTTAATCTTCCTGCTGGCCATGTGCAATTGGATATCTTGGTAGAAAACATGGGGAGAATTAATTTTGGCCCTTACTTACTTAAAAATAATAAAGGGATTACTAAAAACGTAACTTTTAATGGAGAAGAAATTAAATCGTGGAAAATGTATCCATTGCCATTTGATAAAATAGATACGAAAAAAATGCAATCTAAAGTAAGTAGTCAATCTGCAGCAGCACTTAAATCAGCTACCTTTAATTTAACAAAAGTTGCCGATACTTATTTAGATATGCGCAAATGGGGGAAAGGACTGGTTTGGGTTAACGGACATAATTTAGGTAAATATTGGGGTATCGGACCGCAACAAACCATTTATCTGCCAGCAGAATGGCTTAAAAAAGGAAAGAATGAAATTGTCGTTTTTGAACTGCTTAAACCTGCGCAGAAGACGTTAACCAGTTTGGATAAAGCTATTTTAAATGAGTTGAAAAGCAAATAATATTTTCATTTCCTTTAAGTTAACGCTTCATCAATATAATTGAAGGACTTAAGAAAATTAAAATTTTAATTGTAACGATAGCCATTATGTTAGTATATGCTTAACATAATGGCTATTGCTGCTTTATCACTAACAGATGAACATATAGGTTGAATTTGATTTTTTAGCAATACATCTTTTTACGCAAAAGTTTTACGCATCAATTTGAAAGATACTTCTTTGCGGTTTCAGTTAAATCATGCTCCTGATTCTGCTCAATGTTTCGAGCCTCATGCCCGTAAATGAGGCCACGTACTTTAATGGTACACGGTTAATCAGGTGTGGGTAAGAAATCAGGAACCTTTGGTAGCGTTTTAATGCGGTAGGAAGCCTGCAGATATAGGCTCTCTCAGATGCTCCCTGAAAATAAATTTCAGTCATCTTTCTACCAACATAGTTTGCGATAGGAAAATTTTCGTAAAGCAGTTTCGACATTTCATGCGGAATCGCAATCGCAAATACCGGATCTATTGTTTCAATGTACTCATCAGAGCTTTCATTCTCCCATAAATTCCTGATGGTTCCTGCCAATTCGTTTTCTGCAGCAATCCAGGTGGTAATCTTTTTATTTCCCATTTTAAGGTAGCCATGTACTGCTCCTTCCAGAATAAGAAAAATGTAACGGTTGTATTTTAATGGCGAAGCGATATGTTTGTTTTTAGCAAAACGTACAGGGAATGTGTAACGGTTAATAATTTCCTCCATTTCTGGAGTAAGTGCATGGTAAGACCTAAAGACTGTAATAATTGGCGAGAAACCACCAAGCGTAGCCCATTTATCTTCACCATAAATATTTTCAATATTCATTAGGGTAAAGGAAGTATATATGTAAAAGTGAAAATAATTATAAAAATAAAAAAATCATTATTCTCCTTACAACCAAGGGGAATGTCGATTGCTAATCAGCTACAAATTCATAAAATTAGGGTAATATGTATTGCTGGTAATTCGCTTTTTGGTTGTTTAAGGTAAAAGGGTAATAACGATTCTAAGAGATTTTAGGCAGGTTAAATACATATTTCTTTAAGAGGTTTATTAACTTGGAATCAGCTAACTGAAAAGGAGAAAAAAATGATTTTTTTTATTCGCATTTAACATGATGATTCCTAAATATTTAACTCCATTTTATTTAGTTATTGTTAACTTTCTATTAAATATTTTGGATTTACCTTTTGCAAGAATGAATTTAATTCCTAACTTCGCAGCCTCGAAAGGGAGAAAATGATTCCGTAGCTCAGCTGGTAGAGCATTACACTTTTAATGTAGTGGTCCTGGGTTCGAATCCCAGCGGGATCACAAGAGACCTCACAGAAATGTGAGGTTTTTTTGTTTTATCCCCTCTGGGATTCGAACAGAAGTGCCGGCCTGGGTTCAATTTGTAAAAGGCTCAGGGCAGGGTTCGGGGTTTTGCGGGGCTGAGCCAATCCCAGCGGGATCACAGAAGATAGTATCAAAACTACGTAAAAGCTTGTAAATCTAATGATTGCAAGCTTTTTTTTGTTTTACCGGAAAACCCAAAATATGCAATAAATCGCATAAAAAAAGTGAGTGATTCGGTGAGTAGTTTTATAAAGTGGTATACTCACTAAAAACAACGTAAGTTATTGACTTACAAAAAGTTAAATCATTTAACGACTTGATACGATTAGACTGCAAGGCTAACTTTGTTAACTTTAAATCAGTCGATTATGAAAACTAATTTCAGTCTGCTCTTCTACCTGAAGAAACCAAAAAACTATCTTAAAGGTGCTGTTCCTGTTTATCTAAGGATTACTGTAGAGAAACCGTGCGGAGATGGCCACTAATCGGAATTGCGACCCTAAGCGATGGAATGCAAAGGGTGGCCTGGGCTATCGGTTCTAAAGAAGAGATCAAGGTGTTGAACACCCATTTTAACCAATTGTAGAATGCCGTTTATTATACTCATTAACGTGTTTTCGATATGGGCTTTCCGATTACAGCAGATGCAATTAAATCCATTTAACTCGGCACACTCACCAATTCCCATACCTTATTGGAATTGGAGGCCGTTGCATAACATAACCTAAGAATAAATAGGATTTATTCTGGTGTAGGTATTTGTAACGGATGGACTATGACAGATAAGCGTTATTAGGGACATGGAGAGTTGTGTAAATTTTTATTTTAAATTATGGCTTTGAAATAATTTCAGGTGGGGTTTTTATTTTCAACTGTTGTCATACCAGATCCCAGTCACAACTCTAGAGGATGGAAAGAAACAGCGGTAAAGGATTTAACAATTAATGTACTACCAGAAAGTTACTTGGAAAACATTTGGGATCTTATCACAACAGCAAGCATATATGCTACTGGGAGTTTTGATTTGACAGTTGGAGTGCCTGGTGATCTTCCTAATGCGATAGTTGCAAAAGAAGCTGCATTAGCTGCGAACACTACAATGATAGGACTTGAAAGAAGCTATGGAACAAAAGGACTAACAATTCTTATAAAATCTGGTACCTTAGGTAAATCGGTGGCTAAATTAATGCAAATACAACTAGGGGCAGTGATACCCGGTGCAAGAGTAAGTGCTAGATTAACAGGGAAAACGCCTCCTCATACATCGGTAACCGGAACAAATTGTCAATAAATGGATAATATAAAAGAAAAAATTTATCAGATAATCAAAAATCAGTTTCAAAGAGATTTTTTTATGATCAGGGTTCTATAACTACTACTGAAAATATTAATGTGCAAATCAAAAAATTTGAGAAGGAGAACCCAAATGCTTCAACTATTTTTTCAAGTAACCTGAGTAATAGCTTCCCAAATATTAAAATGGAAAACTTTACCCATTTTTTTAATCACGATAGATGTATAAGATTTCTTATTCAAATAAGTGAAGAAAAAAGATTTATATGTCAATTAAGTGTTTTTAATTATTTTTCGGTGTATCAACATAGTGCAAAATTAGCTCATAGTAGATATGAATATGAAGTACCTCATTACGTTAACATCAATGAATCAGAAATTTGCGATGAAATATATAGATGCAGTAACGTAAACTCAATTAGAGCAATTTGGTTAAGTAGAGATATTTTAAACGAAGTGGTAGATGAGTTTTCAATTCTGGATGATGATCCATTATTCCGGTATGAAATAAAAATTTCGGACATTCTTTTCACAGATCATTATATATAACGAGGAATGAAAATGTTTTCACGACGACTTCTTTCAAAAAACGGTCCAAACTGTTATTTACCATGGAGCCAAACATTTCAAATATATAAAACATCAACAGGTGTTGACTTAGCTGAAACAAAAAAGGCGCTGAGTTATATAATTAGTGCATTGGCACAAAAAATCCCAGTATTAATAGGTGTTGACAATAGATCGGGTGCCCCAGCAGCAAATCCAGATAACTCAACAGATCATTTTGTTGTTGTTGTAGGAATGGGGACTGACGAAAAAGGAAAATTTTTACAATTTGTAGATAACGCAACTAATAACCCTTCTACGGGTGCAAGTTTCAGTAACCGACTTTATTATAATTCTACTACAGGAAAAATCACAGGGAAAACAGCTGTTACTGACTATAGAAATTATCCGGGTATGCATGATTATATTGTCACCCAAGTTCGTAAAAGCATAAAAAAATAAAAAAAATGAGATATCTACAAATATTATTTGTCCTTTTATTGTTCACATGTAACAAATCTTACTCCCAAGTATATGACAAAGCTATTAAGGGCACCATAGTTAAGTTTCTAAAATGGCATAAAGAGGGAAAAGAAGAAAAGTTAGGAGAATACTATTTCGTACCCAGATATGACGGAACGGGAGACAGAAAAAGATATTTTGATCGTGATAGTTTAGAACTTTATTATAATAATTTTAGGCATAGTGGCTTAATTTCGGAATTATATATTGAGCAATTAAAAGAATATTTCAACTATTATGAAAAATTTCTTGGGGATAAGCCTAAAGATGGGGAATTGATCAAAATTGAAGGTTTAGACCAGGATATCGTACTCAACACGTTCGAACCAGAAGAAATTTTAGAAAATATAGGGACATTAAAAATCACTAAAATTTTAGTCATATATAATAAGGCATTAGTTGGGATAAATTTTAAGAGAAATGTTAATATGATTTTTCAATTGACAAAAACTGATAATAAATGGCTTATAGATTATATAGGGGGCGACAATACAAATAAAAATAGTGCATTTAGTCAATAACCTGTACCTGATGATCAAGTTCTCATCTTTCAAATATATTAATATTTGATAATTTGGATCAGGCAAAAAAGTTGGGGGGATAAATAATTAATAATACTTTACCAGCTCTTTAAATTCAGGTTGTCTATTTCCTTAAGGTGCTTGTCCTTGGTGTGTAACTTTAGGTCAAATTGCTTTGATACTGCGGCTATCCACATGTCATTCTCCGGTATTGGCTTACCTTTTTGCAACAAGGCAGTTTTGGTTAAGGCATAGTGATTTGCTGTTTCTTCATCAGCAATAAGAACATTACACCTTTCTAGAAAAGAGTTGAGTTGATCTGTTTAATGTGCTCTTTGGGTTAGCTTATCTGTAAGCACCCAGATATAGTTCTCCTAATACAGCAAAAGGAATATTTATTTCCTCCCCTAAGGTTTCAAGAAACGCTGTAATTGTTGGATTGCCTTTAAATAACTCAATAACCACATTAGTGTCTAATAGATTACTTCCAGTCATCTGCGTGGATTGTTTCACAAGATTCTGTAATTATACGTTCCATTTCTTCCGTCTCGTCCTTAGACCAGATTCCAGAAAAATCTTTTAAGCTTGGCGTTTTCTTAACTGTTCTATTATTGTTATTCTTTAATAGCTTCTCCAAAGCAGATAAAGTAGCTTCACTCTTTACTTTGAGCATTTCTTCTATCAAATGTAATTTACGTGTTTCTATGTGCATGGATATGATATTGAGTGTTAACACCAAAATAAAGAATTATTTCTAAAATAACCATACCCCTAAATCCTAATGAACTTGAACAAGTGCTAGTTATACATGTGATTTCAAGTTTTTAATTTTTTCGTGATCTTTATTTAAAACCATCTCGCTAGACTTTTGCAACGAAAGTTTTATTGTGGTATAGCTCCGATTTGAGTCATTAAAGCTAGCAAATCAGGTTGTCCTATTTCTTCAATTATCTGGTTGTCAGATAAACGATAAAAATTCATTGCGCTAACTGCGATCGGTTTTCCGGTTGCGGGTACGCCAAAGAAAGTTCCTTTATGGGTTCCCTTCATTGTAAATCTAACGGCTACTTTGTCATTTTCAGTGATCATATCTTCAATACTCCATTGAATATCAGGAAAGCCGCTGCGCATCATTCCTATAAGCGTTAGATAACCTTTAGGCCCTTGCAACGGATCAGCCTGAAACGGCACATAGAATTTCGCAGCTGGACTTATTAATTGTTGAGACAAATTTTCATCAGCAGTATTAATAAATTGTAAAAATTGATTGAGGAATTCTTTTGTTGTTCCCATTTTATATTTTTTTGACTTGTAAAACTGTGTTGTTATACAATGCAAAGATGGTTTACAAATGTCTCTTCAGCCAATAAACAAGCTTAATAAATAGTCTTAATGTAGTTTAAGGGTAACTATTATTTTAATGATATATCTTTTCTGATTTTGCTCAGAAATTCAGGTGTTATGCCCAAATAGGAAGCTATCTGAGCATTGGGTAATCTTGAAGATAACTCGGTATACTGTTCAAGAAAATCCAAATATCGTTGCTCTGCATTTGAACTGAAATTTTGTAACAAGCGGGTCTGAAGTTCAATAAATTTTTCCTCCACGATCACCCGAAAGTTTCTGTCAAACTTTGGTGAATTCACAAAAAGATAAAGCAAGTCTTGCTTCTCAATTTGCAAAATGGTAGAAGGTTCAATTGCCTCTATGAATAGTTTGCTTGGTTTTCCCGAATAGAAACTCCCCAGATCAGCAACCCAATCATTTTCTGCTGCAAACCTTAGATTATGTTCCGTCCCTTTTTCATCAATGCCATACATTTTAAAGCAGCCTTTCTCAACAAATGTATAATGTTTGCAAATAAAGCCCTCCTGTAAGATCATCTGTCTCCGTTTTATTTTCCTTGGCGTTACTCTTTCGGAAAGCAAAATTATTTCATCGGAATTTAGAGGAAGGTACTTTTTAAAATATTCAATTAAAGGTTGTATCGTCAAGTTTTTGATATTAAGCCTGTATAGTTTTTACAGAAAAGAGTTCCTAAATAAATCAGCAATTTAGAGCTGCAAAAATAGAACTAAAATTCTGTAAATCATTAGCAATGATAATTGGATTTTACGGTTAAATTCCCTAAGCTTAGCAGAATGCTCCTTGTTCTTTCCCTTTGAGGTATTTTGGGGGCTAAGCTTAATCCTATTAGTAATGTCCTTACGGCTGACGATCACATAAATCCTCCAACGCTCATTGGAAAACGATTTCACTATGCTGAAATCCCGAACCGCTGTTTATTGCCTTTTACCCCGTGCTGCTCCGACACAGCTATACACCAACAATACCTTAGGTTAACTTTCTCTTTACCTTTTATTTGGCTATTGTGAACCTGCCAATCGAAATCGAGGTAAATTTTTGATCTAGCTCATCTAAACCAAGGCTACAGCTCAACCGAAGTAAGTGTGAAGTAGTGTGCAAGCAGATACGAAGCAGACCTGGCCGGAAGGTGGCTTAAACGTGGGGTAGATGTGGGGTGAAGGTGGAATTGGAATATTCTTTTTGGAGATTTTTAATCAGATGGATCGATTTGGGTGATCATCCCTTTTTGATTATCCTAAGATACTAAAATTATGGTTTTCAGGGTTGTCATGATCAAAATTAAATAACAAAAGGCCCCTTTTTTACAAACCGCAGAATTAAGGCTCTGGTAAGAAAGGAGACATGGTAACAGCCTGATGGCATTGGAGATTTGGCCCATCTTTTCTTCAAATTATCCCCGAAAGCAAATCTTTTACGCTGCCTTCTACCGGCAATAGGGGTTTTTATATCTTGCAACGCTATTTTTTGCTTCGCAAAATGCTTTTGTGTTAAGTGCCGAAATCGCTGATGTAAGCCAAAATATAGTTTTACTTATTTTTTATGGGCTTGCATTTATGCCCGGGCCCCTCTTCGAAAATGTAACCAGTTGCCGTGCATCAGGTTTTTGACATACATGTCTCTTTATGAAACACAGTTTAAGAAGTTTACAGGCATTGAAGACCAGTATGGATATAATTTATCAAAAAAAATCAATAATGAACGCTTATCAAATATAACATACTTACTGATGAAGCCATTAGAGTCGGTTTTTCTGATCTGTTTGTATCTTTTTACGCAAAAGCCTGAATACCGCATCAGGAAACAGTATTTAATGGGAAAAGGCTAGGCGATTACAGAGGCCGTTTTTTATTTCTATTGATGATAAAGAAAACAATAACGAGAATTACTCCTGCCAGCACTACCCACACTATCGCTTGGCCAACAATATATCCTAATCCAAATGCTATATTTCCCATATTGGAAGTACCTTGTTGTCGGCTCGCCTTATTAGCGGTAATCTTTAAGGAATTGAAAAAGCGCTCCCGGGCGGGTTTAGAGACTTCGTCTTTATCCTTATCCGTCCAGAAGTCAACATAAAGCATTTGACTGTTCAGGAACAGAATCCTTTTAAACCGTAAATTTGATAAATTAGGATTGTTGGTTACATACTTAATCTCATATCCTTGCAACCCATCGAGATGGTAAGGCTTTTTACTGACAAGTTCGCCCTTTGATGTTTTTAATGTTCCTCCAATGAATCCGGAATAAAGGCTGTCAAGTTCATTGTGACTAAAACCTGCTCCGTTTTTATTAAGATCAGAAAGACCGGCAAGATAAAAGCCTGATGAATCACTATAATGATGTACATGTTGCCCTAAGGTATCAATGGTTTGAGGTTTATCAGGGAAGTCAATTGCGGCTAAATCGCCTAGTGTTTGATGGAAAAAACCTGCTCTAAAAGAGCATAAAACGATAAATAACACAAAAATTGTAAATATTTTTTTAGTCATAGAGGCTGTTCTGGTAATTTCATAATGGATTGAACGATGAGAAATAAGAATACAAGGTAATCATTGCAGCCAAAATGCACGAAGAATTGCGTATCTATATTATTTTATAGTTTGATATAAAATATGCTAAAGAATTAGCAAAAGGCAGGGCAATTACTCTATGATCCTGTACAATCCAAAACCGGGGGAATAAAGATATTTGATGCCGTGCAAGGCAATCACTTGTGGCAGAACCAAGTTCTCCGCCTTGAACTTAAGGTCACCTAATTTATAATAAGACATGTATACCGGAGAGGGAAGCCTGCCTTTTTTCCATCGAACTAAAACATCATCATCAAATTCTTTTACGTTTTTTGCAGTTCTCGAAAATTCACTGTTGAAAAGATAGTCATTGCGCACAAATAAGGTTCCATCTTTTATTTCAAAAATATTACATCGTTCCTGATGTACCGTTACATATTCACAAGGTTTGTAACCGTATCGTTTTAAAAGTGCTGTTTCATATTGATGAAGTGCCAAACGTTTTAAACTGTCATTTTCAATTTTAAGCGCTTCCGACTTTGCACTCAGACTGTCTGTAAAAACTACATTTTTGAAATCCTGGGATTTGCGATAATCCGGATAGAAGTATTTTTTACGATTAAAATAAAGATTACCCTTTTTATCTATAAAAAAAGGCAGGTCCCAGTCATAAGTTTTCTCAAAAATGATTCGTTGGTTTACGTCCATTATTTTAAACGGAGCATCACTTCTGTCTGGTTTCAAAAAAATCTGTCATCTTCTAAAAAGATAATTTCACTTAAATTTTGCATGTCTGTAACCAGCTTAAACTTACCCTGATCCTGAAGTAAATCAGAAATTAAAGGCACTTCCGGATGGCTATCCTTCTTTGGAAATGGATTACATGCTGAAGCTAACAGCATCATCATCAAACCGGCAAATTTACATCTCATGGTACGTTTTTAAGAGTCGAACCTGTAACAAAAACTGAACCATAAGCATGATTGCCGGTTTGCTAAGCATCCGGTATGTTTGGCTCTACAAGTTTAATGAGTTTTTCAAGGGATTCCTGCCAGCCAAGATAACACATCTCCAGGGGTATCATCGCGGGTATGTTTTCCTGCAATATGTTCAGGTCTGTACCTACGGATGTTTTTCTGAACCAGATGGTGTTTACGATGATACCCGGTAAATTTGAATCTTCAAACTTATCGGTGTATTTTAACAGTTCATTCGGAACAACCTCTAAGTATTCGCCACCAAACGCATTAGTACTTCCTGTGGTGAAATTCTGGAAAGACATTTTAAACGTGCCGCCCGGCTTTAAATCCATATCATGAATGATGCCGAGAAATCCATAAGGCGGCATCCATGATGCAAGTGCTGTAGGCTCTGTAAAAGCACGGTACACCTTTTCAGGGGATGCTTTAATAACTCTGTGTAATGAAACGCTGTTGTCTGACATACAATTATTTTTATTTTAGAATTTTACTTTGCTTAACAAAGATGACGTTATTACCAGATAATTTGCAGGGTTATATACGACAATTTACAGGGGATATCGGACAATATTTTCTTCGACAACATGGTGCAGGCCAGCTTTCGTTGTGGTTACCCACCAGGTGATTGATGGGTCTGATGGTTTCCTGATGTGATAATGAACGCCTATACCAAATGAGTTTTCAATGTTATGTAATTGAATGATGGGGGATGAATTTTAACCGAACCGGGATAGGCTAGGTATCACAACTTACATCGTCCCAATCTTGTTCTCCATACCTGATTAGCCAATTTAGGGCGTAATGCCTTTCATATACTACGCCGGAAATAGCTTCTTCAAGTTGGACGTTTGCCAATCTCGCATCTACACAAGCCCAGTCGATTCTGTAGTAAAGGTCATTTGCGTCCAGAATTTCAGCTGCAGATCTTGTTTCAGAGATGGAATTGATAAAAGTATTGGGGTCTTTTTCCGCACCAACAGGATAATCTTGTTCAGGGATGTCATTTAAATTGCAAAGTTGGCCAGGCAAATCAAGTTCATCAATCTTACCTAAGGCCCACATCAGCGTGTAAATACATTCGCTTTTCCAACTTTCCGTATTTTTCCGCGCTTCGGTAGGATTACCCAGGAATTCTTTTTCTGCAGGTGTGGTTTGTGCCCATAAATCGTATTGCTGCAAATAGGCAATTGCAATATCGGCCGGTATTACATTATTTGCAACAAAATTAGTGACGGCTAGCACGCATAACCTGGTCGCAATTTCTTTTGGTGTTCTGATTAAAGTTTCACTTTCAGCATTAATGCAGGGTAAACTTAAATTAACTTTGATGCTCCTTACTTTCAGTAATGCTTCACTTCTTTCTTTTCTTCTGATTTGGTCATCAGATAATTGAGATTGTTCCTTATCAAAATATTTCGACTCAATACTAACACTAAGTTTCTCAATTTCTGAATTTCCTGAAGTATCCAGAATTAGAGCTAAATTATTATCTAAAAAGTGTTGTCCGTCAGACTTGCTGATTAAAGTGCCTGGCTGTGTGAATATAATAGCATCAAACTCAGTTGCTAGTTTTTGAAGCAGTGGTTTTATGTCTTTGGTGTCCTGCGGTTCCTGTTCTACAGAAAACTCGCTATTTATAGTAGAGACTTTAGCCAGCAGCAAATGTTTCAACTGTTCATTTGATGCCGGTAATGATGTAATATATCCGTAAAGGCCTTTTAAGTTTGCCGTTAGCGGACTGTCGTCAATTTCCGGAAGCTGGTAGGAGGGAAAGGCCCTTTCACGATAGCTTACTCTAATCGTAACAGATGGACTAAATAACCCGCCTTTTATAACCAGTTGCGCTATTTTATCTTCACCTGGACCACTGATGGATAATATCCCTTTAGGGAATTCTTTCTGAAGCAGGTCTGCGATTTTTTCAAACCCAATGTAGTGGGAATAATACGTACAAATCATGTGTTTTACTTTGAACCGGTGATGAATCATCGCAACAAAAACTGAACCATACATGGCATGAATTTCGCTATTCCTGAAGCTTATTACTAAACACGCCATGAAATTACTAAATTACGCCGTAGCCTGCTTTTTCTGTTGTTATCTTTTTTCCTGTTCAGGACAGGTGGAAACCAAATCTAAATCCAATGACTCTTTAGCTAATGAAATGGTTAATGCATTCAAAGGCAAGAGTCTGGAAGAAATTAATGAGTTATTAAAAAGTAATTCCGAACAAATTGAAGGGCTTTTAAATTAATGGATACACGGCTGGAGATAACTCCTGCGAAAAGTAGTAATCCATCTTCTATTGAAGGCGTTATATCCGGACCTGCATTTACAATTAGCCCGGAGAAAATCATAGGACCTGCGCTTAATGAAATGGCTAAGCACTATGAGTTTTCACAAAAGATCTTCCCTGAAGGTTCGGTTATCACAACATCTCTTAAACCAGGCTATACCCCCGTTATTCAGGATCCTATAGGAAAAGACGGATCTACTGTTTTACGAAGTGAATTTATAGTGCATGGTTTATATTTTCATGACCATTCCAGTTTAAAAGACAACATTGGATCGGCAGACAGTCATGAAAATATTATGATTAAGGGGAGAAAGCCAATAGACAGCCTTAAAGCAACTGTAAAATATACCTATATCACTAAGATGGAAAAGGTGATATTGGATGAGAAACAGACAGAGAAAAAAATTGGTGAAGGTACTATAAAACTTAAACAGCTGGGCGACGGTTCGGCAACCTTTACCTATAACGGGCCTGAGGGATATCTGCTATCAATAGCAGGAATGGATACGCAAGGCAGATTGATTGATCATAATAGTTCGGCTACTAACTCAATTCCTTCAGCTGCTAAACGTAAATTTCTGGACGAACTTAATGAAGTTCTAAAATCTACAACGAAGAAGATCGACGCAGGGAAATATAAAAACGTGGATGAATTAATTACAGATCTAAAAGCTACCTTACCTTCATCAATCACTGAAAAAGATGCCGCTGAAACCAATTCCCAGTTGTCAAATTATCACTTTTATCAGGATATTTCCAAGATTGTGGTTTATTATGCTGCGGCTGTTAAAACGGTTGAATATCAGGTGACACTGAGAAGTGAGGATATTATAGCCACTGGTCTTTCTATAGGAATTGGTGAAAAACAAAGCGGTTATGGAATTGTACAGGCAGACGGCAGTTGGTTAATAAAACCTTCTTTCAAAATCCTTCATGCTATAAATCCATTTTATTACGGAACCTGTGAGGAGTATACTGCTGATGAAAAATGCGAATACTTTAGATTGGATGCGAAGAATAAAAAAATGATTCCATTTGAGCAAAGCAAGCTAAAAGGTTATGTACTGAAGCGTGCTTTAAATGCAAATCTGGTTCTTTTTCAACAGAGAAATATCGACCCCGCAAAAGTCTATGATAATGGAGTGATGGATAAAAATGGCAACGTTATCATGAAACCGGTTTACTATGACGTATGGATTGCAGGAAATTATCTGATTACCGCAGGAGAGAATGGGAAAACCAGTGAAGGAGAATTTGGTTTATACACACTAGCCGGTAAGCCAATTATTCAGGGAAGTGCCCAGCCAATCGGTAGTAAAGGTAATTTCATCTTTATTGAACAGGAGGGTAATCCGAATGATGGGAATAAAAAATATAAGTTACTGGATAACCGCTCAGGAAAAAGTTTTCTGCCTGAAGGGACCTTTGCACTAGAGACGAACTATGTTGGCGATGCCCTGCTGGTGAGCAATGGCAAGGGCAAATACCTGATGGATAAGAATAAAAACAAAAAGGCTGATCTATCTGAATATGTGGTAATCAAGCAATTTGTAGGCAATTACGCACTTGTAAAGTCGAAAGCAGGCTATTGGGGAGTGATTAACAATGCCGGAAAGCTGGTAGTAGCCTGCGCAAATACAAGTTTATCACCAGTATACAATGATATTACGCTAATTACCGATGCACAGGGGCCTGAAGGTAAACAGCGAAACGGATTGTTAAATATTGTAACCGGCAGAATGATTGTACCATTAATGTACAGAGGAGACAATGACGTAGCCTCTGTACATGGAGAAGCTTCAACAACCACATATTACATAGCTGGCAAAAAATTTGATGCTTTTGGCAAGGAAATGGAAAACTAAAGGCTGTGTAATAAATATAGAATTGTCATCCTGAGGGATAATTTATTGTATAAAAATCAATATGAATGGACAGGTGGATCTCGAAGTATCATTTCGACCGTAGTGGAGAACTATGTTAAAAGATCTCTCCACTTCGCGTTGCTGCGGTCGAGATGACGACCATTCCCTTGGAGTCTGGGAATGGTAGCTTGTCGAAGAACCTGTTGTAAATGCCTTACCAGGCATTTCTGGCTGATATTCCTTTGTGCCAGATAGATCAGTTTCAGCAGGATCAAGCAAAAAAGTTGGAGGCAAGCTTAATATCCCTTTTTAACAAGAATCGATCACACGAAATATCAATAATCAATATTTCCATTCTCCAGGTGGGCGATACGGAATATTTCTCTGGAGATAATGGCAATATTTTCTTTTAGCTCATCCAGCGAGCAGTTTATGGTGCCAATAGGAATGGGCAGTTCCATAATTTCTTCCAGAAATTCTATTTTTAATGAACAGCCTGGAGTATCTTCTGCGTTGCCTTTTAGCAGGGAGAAAATTTCGCTGGCTTCTTTTTTGTCTTTGCCAAGAGAAAATTTGCCATAGGTGATCTTTCCACCTGGTCCCTGAAGGCTGATATTGATGGTGAAACGGGTTTCCATAGCTAAACTGTTGTATTTTTTCTAAATAGACTGGAGTACATGATCAAATAAAAAGTGCCGCATGTAGCGGCACTTGGGAAATTATTGTATCTCAATCTGTCTGGAGACTGCTTTAGCTTCTTCCTTTTTTGGAATGTTAAGTTTGAGTATGCCATCTGTATAAGCGGCCTCGATACGATCAACATCAGCACTTTCCGGAAGGGTAAATGCTCTGGTAAATGAAGCGTAGCTATATTCCCGTCTGTTATAGGTTTTACCCTCATTATTGTTTTCGGTATGCTGCCCGGTAGAAATGCTCAACATATCCCGCTCTACGGATACCTTGAAATCTTCTTTTTTAACCCAGGTGCCGCCAGTTCGATGTGGTAAGCTTCATTTGATTCGGAAATGTTGACTGCAGGTACGCTGTTTAAGCGACGGTCGTTAAAAAAAGTATCGCCTAATACTGATTCAAAGATGTCATTAAAGCCTGGCAATAATGAACTGTTCTTTTTTCCGGATTGAATTTAACCAATGTCATAGTTTTTCTCCTTTTAATGTTTTAATAATAAATGGACTATAAATCAATTAATTTAACACTTTAACCTTCTTTCAAAGGTTACATCTCTGGTTAATCAAGCGCTGTGCCAGGGCGTTCAAGGCAGGTTTGCGAACGGTTTTACCTGAAAAATTTTCATTTTTTATGAAAATTTTTCAGTGCATTGCTGAAATTTTTTCAGTTTTACCCTTCTGTGCCTGGCCGCTCTTAAATGAGCGAAATGAAGTAATTTTAGCGTTAATGGCTCATTGCAGTTCAGCGTATTTTATTTGCTTTCTCCATTTTTACTTATTCTTAAAGCATTTCAGCAGGCAGCATCGGATAATAGCAACCAAAACCGGATATATGATGCGGACAATATCTTTTTCGAACCCCTGCCTGGCTGCTCAATTCGCCAATGCACCATAAATTAACATTAGGGTGTACGTTCAAAGTAGATGATATGGTTATCGAAGTTACCCTGATAAGGATTCCCTTTTGCCCGGAAACCATTGGCTACAAGAAATCGCTGACTGCTGGGGGTTGCTGTGGTAGAAAATATAATACCATGATAATCACTGATTTTTCTGAGTAACATCCGTTTTAATGTGCTACTGATTCCCTTTTTACGAACTGATTCACGGGTGAACGAATAACCGATTTCTAAAAATGGTTTGTCTATACCTGCGATAATACCAGCTTTTGTATACACTTCTTCCAGGTACGATGGACATGGCCTTTTAATAGCCGAAATGCCGACCAGTTTTTTTCCATTGTAGCAGAATGCAAGAAACGCTGCATTGAAAATCTTTAAGGGCAGATCAACAGGCGAAACTTTATTTCCCTGTCTCAACAATAAATAGAAGTGATGGAGCTGGATCATCGAACAATCATAGGGTCTTTTGATTTCAAAATGGCAATTGCGGAGAAAATTCGGTTGCTCATGATAGTCCTGATCAAATACCAGGTCGGTAGATATATTGTGGTTCATCAGAATAAATTTAGGTAAGGGTAGGAATGGCTGGTTTTTACGGCAGCTTATTTGTTTTTGATACTTAATGATGTACGTAAAGGACCTGATAAGGCAAGCATTTCGCACACTTTATCATTCCAGTCTATCAATGCATCTTCAGGTGAGGTTCCAAGGCCCGAAACATCGTGTTCCTCTTCAAAGGATAATACCGCATAAAAGCAATCACCATCCTGATATACGGAGGGCTTAAATTGCATCACAAAAGTGGGTAATCTATACCTGTTATAATCAAAATCTACCAGTTTTCCTGGTATCGTTCTGGCTTGCTGTTTCATCGCTTAATGTCTTATGGAAACATTGTTATTTACCTGTTTTTTACTTGTTGTAAGCAAACGTACCTGTAAAATAGCCAACCAATGTTTTCTTAAGGTTAGCTGATTATTGTTTGTTTGTTAAGTGTTTGATAGCGTTGTGTTCTGGAGGAAAAAAATGTTGGTTATATGTTTTCCGAAGGCTGGGGAGAGTAATGTCGTATCCTCATTTGTAAAAAAAGAAAACATTTTTTTAAAAGAAAGTTGCAGAGCTTTCCTGTTACTATGCGGCAGTAAATAAAGATATTCAATTTTTTAACAGAGATGTGATGAATGTAACGACAATAAAGATAAATTTTCTGCTGTACTAATCCTTTTTAATATAGATGCAGTCAGATACAAGTATACTTCCGTTCCTGAGGTGTGCAATGCGGAATATTCCCTGGAAATAATGGCAATATTTTCTTTTAACTCATTCAGCGAGCAGTTTATTGTGCCGATAGGAGTGGGCAATTCCTTAATTTCTTCCATAAATGCTATTTTTAACGAGTAGCCTGGAGTATCTTCGGCGCTACCTTTTACACAGTATCAGATAGCATGCGGCATGTACATCAGCCAACAATACGAATTGTTAAAAAATGTTAAAATATTTTGAAAAAAAAACAACTTTTTTTTGTTTTGAAGCCTCATCAGATAAGAAGATCAGAAAACATTTTTTAGAGCAATTATTAACATTTTGGTTTAGATTATGTCACTACAATTACTACCCAAACCCTTGCGGAAAGGCTTATTTCGCACATTTTTATTAATCATTTTTTTTGTGGCGGCCAAGCCACTTTATGCACAAAATCAGGAAACTCCGAAAGGGACATCTGAGTTTTCTGCCAAGCTGATTAACATCGAATCGGCTGTTAATGAACCGTTCCGCTTTTCCACTTCACTGCACAATGGATCAGCCAGCCAACAAGTTTACGAACTGAAGTCGGAATTGCCCATAGGATGGCAGATTAGCTACCGCGTAGATGGTAGCCTGGTAACCTCTGTTAATTTAGCAGGCGGCCAAACGCGGGAGATCGCCATCGAAATTACCGCATCCAATAACGCGGCTACCAGAAAGTACCTTATTCCTGTAAAAGCGGTATCCTCTTCACAGACGCTGCCATTACAACTGGAAGCGGTGGTTAAGGGATCTTATGGTGCCAGCATCGGTACGCCTGGCGGAAGGATGAGTGAAGAACTTACGGCTGGTTCTCATCAGGATATTGAGCTTGAGGTGCAAAATACGGGCACCTTGCCTTTATCCTCGCTGAGTATTTCTTCACAACTACCTACCGGATGGGAAGCAAGTTTTTCGCCAAGCCAGATTGAAAGACTGGAAGGTGGTAAGAAGGCGACCGTTAAAATGATGCTAAAAGTGCCGGATAAAACAATTGCCGGAGACTATAGTGCCACCTTTACCCTGGGCGGTAACAATGCCAATGCTCAGGCCCCCTTTAGAATCTTTGTTAAAACCTCTGTACTTTCCGGCTGGATTGGTATACTCATTATTGCACTGGCAGTTGCAGCAGTATATGTGCTCATCCGTAAGTACGGTCGTAGGTAGCCATTTTTTAAGAAACCTTAAAATCTTCAACCAGAAAGATGGAACCAATCATAGATTTAAAGGACCTGTGCAAAAGCTACGGTTCGCATGTTGCCGTTGATCAACTCAGCCTAAAGATTCCTCATGGCGAAATATTCGGGTTGCTGGGGCCAAACGGTGCGGGTAAGACTACCAGTATACTGATGATGCTCGGCCTGACTGAACCCGATAGCGGCACGGCCATTGTTTGTGGCCATAATGCCACACGAGATCCTATTGAAGTAAAACGAAAAGTGGGCTATATGCCCGATAATCTTGGCTTTTATCCACAGTTAACCGGTCTTGAAAACCTGGTATATATGGCAAGGCTAAACGGGTTGGCTGAAAAGGATATGATTGAAAATGCCCGTCGGTTCATGGAATTGGTAGGGCTGAAGTCAGCTTCAGATAAGCTAGCCTCCAGTTATTCCAGGGGTATGAAGCAAAGACTGGGACTGGCTGAAGTGCTTATCAAAAAACCGGAACTAATCATCCTGGACGAGCCTACTTTGGGATTGGATCCGAGCGGGGTGAAGGAGTTTCTTGAACTTATCAAATCTCTGCAGCAGGAACAAGGCTTAACTGTATTGCTTTCGTCGCACCACCTTCACCACGTTCAGCAGGTGTGCGACAGGGTAGGTATATTCGTGGATGGAAAGTTGCTTGCTACCGGGGATTTGCCTGCACTCTCCCGCGAGCTCTTCGGAAACACAGGTGTAGAGACCAGCATTGATCTGACTCAAATACCAGTAGATCCTGAGGTGCTAAAGGATAAATTCAGTAGTTTTCCGGAGTTTAATAGTCTGACTATTAACGGTGTGAGCCTGAAATTTAATACCACTGAAGACATCACCCCAAAACTTATTCGCATGCTTATCGAATCAGGTGCAGACATCCAGGCTGTAAGCCAAAAACAATATGGACTGGATGAGATCTATGAGAAATATTTCGAAAAAAACACAAATTTAACCCCAGAGCATGAAAGCGCTTAGCGAAAGCCATTATTGGGCAACAAACAAAAATAATTCAAAAGAAACTTACCAGCTCAGTCCTTTTAAGGTGATGGTGAGAAAAGAGGTATCAGATCACGTGCGTAGCTGGCGTTTTATCCTGCTGCTTGCTTTAGTAGTGCTCACATTTTTTGCCTCATTGTACATTTCCATGTCTAACATCCGGGCAACCTTTACCAATACCAACGATCCTGATCATGCGTTTTTTTACCTCAAGCTGCTCACAGCCACAGATGGTTCTATGCCACCTTTTCATGTCCTGATGAGTTTTTTAGCACCATTGCTTGGTATCACTATGGGTTTCGATGCCATTAATTCCGAACAGAACAGTGGTTCGCTGACAAGATTGTTAGCCCAGCCTATATACCGCGATAACATCCTGCTGGCTAAATTTTACAGCGCAATGCTCATTATTGCAACGCTGTTTATTGCCCTCACCTTGCTGATGATTGGCGGGGGACTGTTTGTTACCGGGGTAAGGATTGAGCCTCAGGAGTTTCTGAGAATTCTTGCCTTTGCCTTACTCACCATGGTTTATGTCGGTTTTTATTTAAGCCTGTCTATTATGCTTTCGGTTGCTTTTCGCCACGCCGCCACCTCAGCCTTAACTGGGCTGGGCATCTGGTTGTTTTTTACGGTATTTTATCCGATTGTGGTTAATCTGGCCATCAGGGCTTTTTTACCAGATGCAGCTTATCTGACCCAAAGTGAGACTATGGCCTACAATGAGTTAATTCTGAGTATCATGCGTATTGCCCCGGGGCAGCTATACAGCGATGCTGCAACGACCATGCTAATGCCATCTATCAGAAGTCTCGGGCCATTGAGTATGGAGCAGCTTTCCGGAGCCATTCCCTTGCCGCTTCCGCTACGGGAGAGCCTGATGATTGTGTGGCCGCAACTTAGCGGACTTCTGGCAGGCAGCATTGCTTGTTTTGCGGGCTCTTATTATCTTTTCATGCGTCGTGAAATCAGAAGTTAATGTCCGGATGATTGAATAAAATAACATTCCTGTTTAATTTCCGATTCCAAATCGAATGTAGTTGCCCAAAATGCTAATAGCCAGATCAGGGTGATCGCTTGGCTTTCTGCTCAATCCGGTTTTGGGTAGCTAACATTTAACTTATAATTTTTTGTTTTACTGACCAGATCCTGCCCAAAACAACCTCAATTCGATCATCAATCTGTCTTTGAATAAGATTAAAATTTTCGGCTGTTAATCTTTTTGGCTTAACCATAGTCAGATGTATTATACAGGTGCAAACGATGAAGGTTAAAAAGAAAGCTTCGAATACATTAGATAAAACCGGAGACGAGGAGGATAAAGGCATCTTCCCCAAAAGGATGATATTTTTTATTCTTTTGCTCAGCGCGCTACTAATGATCCTGATCTTGTTTAAAGCTTAATTTAGATCAGTTCATAGTGATTTAAGGCATCGCTGGCTGATCCTGAAGATAAAAGATCAATTCTCCGCCCTGAACCAGCGATTGATGTGTAATTTGATTTTTGGTAAAAGATTTTCCGTTTAAAGTGATTTTTGAAATGAAAATAGATTTTTTAGTCTTTTTGAAGGTTGTTATGGTTAATTTTTTGCCATTGTTAAAGGATATTACCGTTTGTGTAAATAAAGGACTGGTTAACTGGTAGTTTCCTGAAACAGGATCTACCGGATAAAAACCCATCGCTGCAAATACATACCATGCTGACATTTGTCCGGCATCATCATTACCACTTAAACCGCCAGCCCCCTCATCATACTCTTCTGCTAAAATACGCGATACCTGTTGTTGGGTTTTCCAGGGAGAAGTGGTGTAATTATACAAAAAGGGGATCTGGTGACCAGGCTCGTTACCGTGCCAATATTCCTTTTTGCCGAAAAGGGAATCCAGTTCATTTTCGAGATTTTTACTTCCGCCCATTAATTTAATCAATCCAGGCATATCATGCGGTACGTAAAAGGTGTATTGCCTTGGGGTTCCTTCCGTAATATAGGGTTCACGGTGGTCAGGATAAAAGGGCTTATACCAGGTGCCGTTTGCAAAGCGACCCCTGGCCATTCCCACCTGTTGATCGAATACATTTTTATAATTAGAAGCCCTCTCCATCAGTTGTTTATAGTCCGCAGTTTTACCCAGGTCTTTCGCTACCGTAGCCAAAGCATAATCATCGTAGGCATACTCAAGCGTTCTGCTCACCTGTTCCCGTTTGTGGTAAGCATCCGGAATGCTGTCTTCCATGGGGATATAACCATATTTCAGGTAACGGTTGATGCCACGGCGGCCTTTGCCGTTGAGGTAATCGGCAGAATCGGGCATCTGAAAGGCATTTTGCCGCATCAGGCGATAGGCTTCCTTTACATTATAACCGCGGATTCCCTTATTATAGGCCGAAGCCAGAAAAGCAGTAACGTGGTCGCCAATCATGGCTGCGGTATAATTATTCCAGCAGGGGAAAATGGGTAGCCAACCACCTTGTTGTCCTTTTAACACCAAGGAATTTGCAAAATCGTTAGTTAAATCGGGTTTTAAAAATGTGATAAGCGGTAATTGTGCGCGGTAAATATCCCACATCGAAAAATCATCATAATAATTTCCTTTGGTCAGTGTTTTTTTGAGGTAATTGCCTGCAAACTGAGGGTATCCACCATCTGCATCGTTAAATAAACGTGGGTGTTGCTGTGCATGGTAAAGCGCCGTATAGAATATCCGCTTGTTTTTTTCATTAGCGTCTTTAACCTTAATCTGGCCAAGTGCCTGCTCCCAAGCCCGACTTGTTTTAGCCACAACGGTTTCGAGGCTAGCGGTGTTGATCTCGGTTTCGAGGTTACGTTTTGCTGCAGCTATGCTGGTAAAAGAAGTACCGGCGTAAATGCTAATGCTTTCTCCTTTTTGTAATTTAAAGCCAACATAGGCACCTAAATCTGTCTGGTTTTGGATAGATTGATGTGCTGAAACATGGCCACCGCTAAATACACCACTTCTTGTAAAACCTTTTTTAATGCGGATGAAAAAATAGCCGCTAAAGCCCGCAGGCTGTCCCCAGCCCTGGTAAATGCGGTGAACAGGATTATACCCCGAGATTTCACCTCTTTGGCGGTCAATTTTAATATATCCTTTACCCTGATCACTATTTGGGGTAATTAACAGGTAAATACTATCTGCATTTAGTGCTGTCACTCTAATCAGGCCACAACGCAAAGTGGCGGTAGCTTCAGTACGGAGGTGATAGCCAGGTAAATTTGTTTTGTAATAAGCAGGTGTTGCTACTTCACTATGGTGCGTATAATCAGCAGCGTAATCTGTTGGGCTGGTTTTCAGCTTGCCAGAAATGGGCATGATGGTAAAGCTACCATAATCTTGCGTACACGAGCCGCTGATCCAGTGACTAGCCCTAATGCCATAAAATTTCTTGTTATTGTAATAATAAGGGGCAAGACATTTCTTTTCCGAAAGCTGAGTTTGTGGCGTCCACTGGGTCATACTAAAGGGTGGCGCAACGGCTGGTATGGTATTAGCCAACCGTTCTGTTTTGTCTTCTATATGCTGGCTGGCTAGTGTGGTACTCGCGGATGTACCCGAAAATGGCTGCACATATTTGATTACAGATTGCTGTGCGAAGGCCTTATTGCTAAGAAGGATAAAAAGCAATGAAATACTGGTATAAAATGTTAATCGGCTAGCCCGGTTTTTACTTCGTTTTGTAAACGTTTTAATCATTTTTATATCTGAAAAGTTCATCATTGCAGCGCTTTTATGGCCTCTTTCTGGTCAATAATATTTTTAATGTATACCTGATCTGTTTTTTTAAAACGATGCTGTTATTGTATACTGTTTTTTCAATTTCCTTAACGAGATTTACTGGTGCATTACCCCGATGGTTTTGCGGTATTTCTGATACATTTCCAGTGCCACATTTACCGGGTTTCCAACAGTTTTAGTCGGGTAGTCTTTTCGCTGATTCACCCATTTCCATTCCCAGTTGCTTACTTCTTCATTAAATTGGCTGGTATTAAAATCGCTTTGCTGTTTTAGTGATTGTTCGGCACGGGCAAAGAAAAGCTGCCACCTTGGTTTATAAAAATCAGTTAACAAGCCGCTCCATTGCCTGCAGGCATACTCGTTCAAGGGGCTTTTCGCATCACCCCAAAGGGTAATCAGGTCTTTGGCATTCATTTCGTAAAGTGCTTTTTCAGCTGGGGTTTCTCCCCATTTCCTTGCATCACTTACCCATGGCCCAAGCATAAAATCTTTTCTGGTGGCCAATAGCCTGTCCATATCATCAATCAGCTGGATAAATTTGCTACTTTCTTTTTTAAACGTAAGCAGGTCTTTTTTGCGGTAGGCCGCCACCATGTTTCTTTGTACGGGCAAGGCATAATTGGCCATTACCTGTCGGGTAATATCAACCAGATCGTATTGAAAACCATCGCTGGTTTTGCAAAGCGGTGCGGCTTTTACAAATTCATCCCAGGCCGGAAGCAAATCTTTTTCCTGGTAATTTAAGGTGGTTTTTGCCCAACGGGTTAACGAATCGAAAGTAGGACGTGCCTGAATAATCGATTCTGCACCATCTCTGATATATTGATCAGCCGGAACGTTGTATACGGTTTTACGCAATATTTCCCAACCTTTTAACGCATTTACATTACTTTTTCCGTAGCGGTTGCGCACAAATTTGGGTAACCAGGTTTTTAAAGCTATGGGTTTAGACTGCCAGGCATTATCCATCATTAACTCATAAAGTACCGGATTTTGTTCTATGCCCTCCATGCTCAATCCAATACCTTTCATTTTACCACTTTGTGGATCATTGAGTGCCTCGGCCGGCGCAGTTGCCACTACATCCATCCGCCCAAAAAGGTTGGTATTGCCACCAAAATTGTGCAGCATATTCCAGATCCATGGTTTACCATAAAAGCCTTGTGTCCTTTTCCAAACCGGTTCTATTTCGGTAGCCAGGTCGAGTAAAATCATCTTATCGTTTGGTACGGCCTTTAATAAGGCCTCTGTTTGTGGCTCTTTCCAAAATTTTCGATCACTGTAGAATAACCATCCCTGCATTACCCAAATGGCTTTCGGATCTGCTTGTGCCATACCGTCGTAAATCCTTGCGCTTAGTTTACCTAAAAAACCGGGATCGGAAGAAGGTGGCTCATTTTCGTTAAAAGTATCGGCAGAGTAAAGGTGATCGGTGCCCAATAATTCAGTTTGTTTTTGCAGGAATTTCTTCCCGATCTGCGCAAACATCGGGTCTTCCGAATCAAGAATATAAGTATCGGCAAAGCCATTGGTCCAGTTGGTGGCTTTTAACTTTGCCTGTGGAAATTTATTTTTAAATGCTGCGGGAACATGTCCGGTAAAGGCAGGCAGTACCGGTTTCATTCCCAGCGACCTTTGCCGTGCTAAAATTTTCTTTTGCAGTTCAAAGTGACTTTTCATCCAGCTTACCGGAAGCGGACCAGCCCAGCCATCAATATTACCCATCCAAAACCAGGAGAAATAAGCAGGACCGGTAAAAAAACCTTTAAGTTCTTCATCCGAAAAGCCCATTTCTTTGTATAAAAGGTACCAGGTATATTCTTCGCCGGTAATGGCGAGAGGCATGTTAATACCATGTAGTGCCATCCAGTCTATCTCTTTTTCCCAGCGCGGCCAATCCCACCAGCTCATACTGTAATTAAAAGTACAATAGTTTAAATAGTAACGGTAATCGTAGGGTGTTTCCTTTCTTAATTTCGTTTTTACAGCAGGCAGGGTAGCAGGCAAATTTAAATTTGTGCCATTCCAGGTAATCTGGCAGTGGGCATATTCAGTTAAGTAATAATAAAAAGCCGAAGCCAGGGCAACACCGCTGCTGCCACTAAGTACGATCTTGTTGTTGCTGCTTTCAATTTCAAAAACATCTTTACCGTTTACTGCAGCAATACTTTTGGTAACGAATGTCTGGTGTTGTTTTGGTAAAATCCGCGCAATAAGTTGATTAGATGAGACCAGGTATTCCTGAGACCACAGGTTAGTGAACGATAGTACGAGCAGTACTATGAATAGCATTTTTATTTTCATATCAAATTTTTAGGAACCACTTTTTATCGAAGAGGAACTTTAAGCCAAACAATTGTATTAGGAGTACACCTGTCCATACGCCAGCCTGTTGCCACGTGGCAGGGATGGTATTGATAATTCCACCGAAGAGGAAGTTAGCAGTAGATTCGAAGTTGAACAGACCGTGCGCAAAAATATAAATTAAGATGGAATTGGTACCCATCCATACCATGGGCATGCACCATTTTTGATAACTGCACACATCGATAAAATAATAGAAAAGTGCAAAAAGTATGATGCTCCAGCCGCCTGCAAAAAGTACAAAGGTGCTCGTCCACATGGTTTTGTTGATCGGGAAAAAGAAGCTGCCAGCGAGTGCAATTAGCAGTAGTGTAATACCCGCAATGATTAAATACAATACTTTTTTATTTGGATTGGGGCATACTGTTTTATCCTTTATAAAGCTGCCGGTAAATATGCCCAGCATGGCCGAGCAAATGGCCGGTATAGTACTCAGTAAACCTTCCGGATCGTAAACTACACGGTGAAGCTTGCCTGGAAGCAACAAACGATCTATATAAGCTGAAAGATTGCCCTCTGGCGTAAATATACCACTGCCAAAGCCTGGAACGGGTACAAAGCGCATGATGAGGTAATAGCCAGCCAGGATAGATACAAACCAGATGACCTGTTTTTTAAGTGAGGTATTCAGATAAATTAAAGCAGCAAAGAAAGTGGCCAGGCCGATACGACCCAGTACACTGGCAAAACGGATCTGCTCATAACCTTTCCATTGCAGCATGCCGTTAACTACTGCACCCAGTAAAATTAAAATCAGGGTTCTTTTAATCAGGGCATAATAAATTTTACCTGTTGATGCCTGCCCGGTCTCTTTTTCCATGAAATACTTCTGATAAGAAAAAGGCATAGATACCCCCGAAATAAAGATAAAAAGCGGGAAAATAAGATCGTAAAAGGTAAAGCCATTCCAGGGCGAATGGTGCAGCTGGTTGCTGATGCCTACTAAAATCTTTTCGAACAGGGAAAGGTTTGGGGTGCTTGCAATGGTCCAGTTGTACGGATCCCGTATCAGTGCATGGTCTTCTTTAATGCCATTGGCCAATCCATGAAAAATACCTTCGCCACTCACAATCCAAAACATATCAAAGCCACGTAAGGCATCCAGCGATAGGAGCCGCCTGGGTTTATTTTCAGGGGATGCTGTTGAAGATATGGTACTGGTTGTTTTATCCATGGTACAGATGGCGCTTATTTGGATTATTTTTTAATGAGTGTGTTATAAATAATTTCACCCTGATCGTTAATGGCTTGTACGCGTAATTGGTTGTTGCTAACCGAGAATAACATGAAGCCATATTCAGATGCCACCATTTCGGCATCGGTAATGAGTTTTACTGGTGTTTTTTCAGAAGCTGAACCAGAAATAAAATAATGTGTTTTTCCGGCAGGTTTAATATACTGCATACTGTGTTCGTGACCGGTAAGATACACATCTACGCCATATTTTTCAAAAGTTGATTTTAAGGAATTACGCACAGCTTTGGTATCATATGCACTCGGTGCGGCTGCCGCCTGTATAAATAGGGTGGTGGCCTACAACAATTTTCCACTTAATTGCAGGATCAGTATCGGCCAGTGTTTTAGCTATCCAACGTTTCTGTGCGGTGGTATCTTGTCCTTTAACATTTGGGCCATATTCGGCATTGCTGTAAAATTCGGGTATAAGCGGGTTGGTATCAATAAAAGCAATGAGTACCTGGTTATCGAGGTCTCCATTGATGGGAAATTTCTTCGCATAATACCGGGCCGGCATTTTCCACCTGCGGCTGATTTTTGAATAATCTACCTGTGCATCGGGGTTTGATTTATAATCGTGGTTGCCCAGAACAGGGTACCAGTCCCATTGTAATGAAAAATCGGTATATATATCTTCGAAAGAATATTTAAAAGAAGGATCTTGTGCGCTGATTACGCCACTGGGATAAAAGTTATCGCCGGTAGAAATAATAAAATTAGCCTTTACTTCGGATGCTGTAATACCCATTTGTTTGGCTACCTGTTTTTGATGATCGGCACCGTTCCGTCCCCAATCGCCCATAGCGATGAAATTTAAGGCAGTTGGATCTCTGGTCAGCACCTTTGTTGCCGTAATATTTTGTGAAGGCCTTTTGGTTATAGTTTGAGCATATAATGAACCCGAAATAACAAGGGGGAAAATCAGTAGTAATTTTTTAATCATAAAGGCAGGTTTAAGCTGTTGCAAGTTTAGGATAAAAAAATAAGAAGAGGCTATTTCATAAATCAATTTATCTTTGAATTTTGTCACGTTGAGCTTGTCGAAACGCCTTAAAAGACACTTTCGCAAGTCCTTCGACAAGCTCGGTATGACATCTGTATTTATGAGACAACCTCTTCTTATAAATTTGCTGGATATTTCTAATTGTATCCTGGATTTTGTTTCAATTTAGGATTTAAAATTAGAGCTGAGGCTGGAATCGGCATGAGTCGGTGAAAAGTTTGCGCATCCGTTTTAAAGCCCCATGTACCTTCATACTTTCCAAAGCGTATCATATCGTTACGGTGCCAGCATTCCCAGGCCATTTCTCTGCAACGTTCTTTATATAAGTCTTCTAAGGTAACTGAGGTCCATGCAGGTGAAGTAGTACGAACGGCACGTAACTGATTTACCAATGATAAAGCAGTTTGACCTTGTGTTGGTGTTGCGCCTCTCAATATCGCTTCTGCTTTCATTAACAAAATATCAGAATACCTGAAAACCGGTACATCATTATTCTGGTTTCTGCTGGATGAGGTACTGTCACAGTAAAATTTATTATTTCTGTATCCCATATTCCAGGCAATTTCATCGTTTCCGGCATCAAAAGGTCTTGATGCATCTCTAAGGGTAACATTTGGTGTAATATCAACCTGATAGGTAAGGGCATCTGCTCCATCTGAACCGGTATAAAATTGATCATATCCTTTTTTTGTGGTAGGCACTGTTACCGGTGAGCCATCATAATATGTCTGTAGTCCTTTGATCCATTGTGCATTCCTTTTATCATTAGGATCATTGAAATTAGCATAATATTCAGGCAAGGTACTCATTGGTGCACTTGGCGTAAATTTTAAGCTGTATTTTTTCTGTAAAGAACGAGGTAAGGAGTAACGCGAATAAATCATGGTACCATTACTAAAACCCGGATCGAAAGGGATCGCAAAAATAAATTCTTTGATCTGAGGTCCATTATCTATGAAAAACATTTTTCTGTAATCGCTTTCTAAGCTATAAGGAGAACCTGAAGCCCCAATAATGGCATCGCACATGGCTACTGCTTCATTGTATTTTGGTGTATTAATATAAACTTCTGCATTCAGGTACATTTTAGCCAGAATAGCATAAGCTGTATACTTATTTGGGCGGCCATAAGTCGCTGTTCCTACCGCGCTACTTAAATTAGGCAATACTTCCTTAAGTTCTGCTTCAATAAAGTTGAAAACTTCAAGGCGCGATTTGGTTTCAGGCGGCGTTGTTTGCCCGAAAGTGGTTACAACAGGAATATTCCCCCATAAATCCATCATCATGAATAATGCCAGGGCTCTGGTAGCCCTAACTTCTGCTACTGCTGCTGTTTTTCCCGGAGATTCAGCCGCATCTTTCAGTAAGAACAAGCTTTGATTTGCTTTACTTATGGTTGCGGAAAGCCAGCCCCAGCCACTATTTACATGGCCATTATCTTTAGTCCAGGTATGCTTATGGTGGTTTTCAAATACGCCACCATCATACCAGTTACCGCCCCTGGCAGGCATAATGGCTTCATCAGTACTTAAAGACTGCATAAAGAAATAATCGGTACTCCAGTTTTGGCGAAGCTGTACATATACCTGACCGGTTAGCTGTATAAAGTGTTGGTCTGTTTGAGGAAATGTTTCAGGGGTGAGCTGTGTTTCCACTTTCAAGTCCAGTTTATGGCAAGATGTGAACAGGCTTAGCGATAAAGCTGTACCTGCTATGTATTTAATAAGATTTTTCATCTTTTGTGATTTTTAATTAAATGATACGTTTAACCCGAATAAAAATGTTCTGGTTTTAGGGTAAAAGTTATTGGTATCTACACCCGGAGCAGTACCGCCCTGGTTAATTTCCGGGTCGATGCCTTTATAGCCTGTTATTACAAACAGGTTATTCGCTGTAGTATACAAACGGATAGCGTTTACACCAGGAATAAGACCTTTTTTGAAAGTATACCCAAGCGTAGCATTATCTAAACGCAGGTAACTACCATTTTCCAGGAACCTGCTCGAATATTTATAGGAGTTGAAATCAGCTGGTGATTCATTTTCAACCTCTACCGGTATATTGGTAAACTGTGCAGTGCTCGGTCTGAACAAATCAGCACGGGTAACGTTCATAATTTTAACGCCTAACGCCGCTCTCATAAATACACTTAAATCAAAATTCTTATATCTTAAATTGTTTGACCAACCTAACAGCGCTTTCGGTTGCGCATTGCCAAGAATATAATAGTCGGTTTTGTTAAGCGGGGTCTTTGTTATATTTCCTGCAGCGTCATAATACTGTGAAACACCATTTGCATCTTTACCTGCATACTTAAAGGTGAAAAAAGTTCCGATTGGCTGCCCTGGTTTTAGTATTTGAAGTGTTGCACCACTTTGTCCGGCACCATCAGGAGAAACAGTAAGGCGATCCTCGATATTGAATCTGCTATCATCTGATAAGGTAATGATTTTATTTTGGTTATGCGCCAGGTTAAATCCGGTAGTCCAGCTGAAGTTATCCGTGCTTACTGGCGTACCGTTTAAAGCCACCTCAATACCTTTGTTGCTCAGACTACCAACATTTGCCGTATAAGAACCTGCTGGGTATAAGTTCGGATCAACGCCAAATGTCAAAATCAGATCGGTTGTTTTTTTATCATACACGTCTACCGATCCTGTTAATCTGCCATTAAATAGTCCAAAATCTAAACCAATATTGGTTGTAGCCGTTTTCTCCCATCTTAAATCAGGGTTTTCATTTTGGATTGCACCATAGGCACCTTCTCTCGGTGAACCGTTATAATAAAATTGTCCTACCTGCCCGTAAATAAGTTTAGTAGTCAATGGGGCAAAACCAAGCGAGTTACCCGCAATACCATAACTACCTCTCAATTTAAGGGTTTTAATTACGCCTATATTTTTAAAGAAATTTTCCTGATCAATGTTCCATGCTGCACCTACAGATGGGAAATATCCCCATTTCTCATTAGCACCAAATACATTCGACCCGTCTTTTCTAATCGATCCTTGTAAAAGATATTTGTTTTTATAATTATAATTTACCCTTGCAAAATCAGAGATCATCAAAATTTCCTGATAAGTTACATTTGGATTAAAATCAACTCTAAAATCAGTTACCGCGTATGGGTTTCCCTAAACTTAAATTATTATAACTAACCTGGTTAATCGGGAAATTTGTAGAGGTAGCCTGAAACCCATCATTATTTAGCGATTGCTGATAAGAATAACCAACAACGGCATTGATGTCGTGGTCACCAAATTTTTTATTCCAGGTTAAATACGTTTCTATAATTTTATTGGTGTTTTGATAGGCATTTCTAACCGCCAAGCCATCTTTACCCACCAGGGTTACAAAGCTAGGTGTTGCCGGTGGTTCTGGCGTGTTACGAACATTGTTATACCTGGAAGTATAGATGTTATTATAAAATGCACCATAAACATTTTGGCTATTCTGGTAAGATGCAGAAACATCGTAAGAGAAGCCAAATGGTAATTTTAAGTTAACGGTTAAATTTCCTAAGATATTTTTATTCTTCAGGTTCTCTGTACCGTTTTCAAGCATAGAAACCGGATTATAATAGCTGGTCTGGATTAAGTTATCGAAATAAGACCCATCAGGATTTTTTACCGGTGCTGTTGGCAGGTAAGTAAGCATTTGCGATAGCACGGTATTACGATATGGAACCAGATTAGCGTTGGTTACCGAGTTGCTAATGTTCAATCCGATCTTCAACTTATCGTTTAAAGCTTTTTGTTCAATCCCGATGCGACCGATAAATCTGTCTAAATCGCTGGTTTTGATAATTCCTTCTTGTTTAAAATAATTTAAACTGGCATTGTAGGTAGTTTTTTCCGTACCACCACTTAAAGAGACGTTGTGGTTGTATGATAAAGCATTACTGCGTTGTACCTCGTTTTGCCAATTGGTATTAGCACCTTTATCATTGGCTGGTGTAAGGGCGGAATTGCTTTTCGCTAGGAATGCCTTTAACTGATCAGCATTCATCATGTCATACCGGTTAGATACGTTTTCTACACCAAAGTAACCATTGTAAGCAATCTGTGTTGCACCTGCTACACCTCTTTTGGTGGTTACCATAATTACACCATTTGCAGCCCTGTTACCATAAATAGCGGCAGCTGCAGCATCTTTTAGTACATCGATCGAAGCAATATCATCTGGTGCCAGAATTGAAATGTCGGCACCAACCACACCATCAATTACAAATAACGGCGATTGTGCACCATCGCGAAGGGTAGATGCACCACGCATAATGATTGCTGCATTTTGGCTAGGATCTCCATTTCTGGTAATGTTTAATCCCGGTACTTTACCTTGTAACATCTGGCCAATATCACTAATGGCCCCTTTATTCAAATCATCACCTTTAACCGTAGATATGGAACTGGTTAACGCTTTTCTTGAACTTTTACCATAACCCACTACAACCACATCATTAAGAGCGGCCGTAGATTCTAAGATAGTGACTTTATAGGTAGATGCTGTACCTACGGTAAGTTCTTTAGTTTGATAGCCCAGGAAACTGAAAAGAATTTTGTCGCCGGTTTTTGCTGAAATGCTGAATGATCCATCTGTACCTGTGGAAGTTACTTTCGAGGTACCTTTTACTGAAACAGACGCACCGATTACAGGCTGGTTTGTATTATCTAATAAATTTCCAGTAATTTTTCGTTCAGTTTGCGCGTAGGCAACATTGAACACCTGGCTGATAAGTAAAAGCAGCATAAATATGCCACTATACTTTAAGCGTGTACATTTAAATCTCATGATTTTTGTAAAATTAGATTCATAAATTGTTTATTTGGTTATTAATGTTTGGAGATAGAATTAAAATTTAATAGTAGCCGGTAAATATTTAGCCACCAGTGCTTTGTAATAAGGCTGCAGTTCTTCCCAGCTTTTCTGATTGGGGTTTTTAGAATATAAATCGTAAGGGTTAAACAGGTTAACCCATTTAAACATTTCATGGTCTTTTTCATTCATCAGGTGCTCATACGCATTTTCCCTGTGCTGTGAATAAAAGGAATGGTAACGGAGCATATATAAACCTGGTTCTGGCAGGTAGGGCTTCATCATGTGGTATACATATTCATCATGCCCCCAAGACATATCTACATGATCGAGGCCGCAATTTTGAGTGTAGACACCCAATTTGGTTTGATAAGTTTCATTATTATAATCGGGATTCTGACTGAAAAATTCCGGATAAACAATTTTATCTGAATACGCACATCCTACCGGGAAAGTATCACCAACTACGGCCCATTGTGGCTCTCCGAATAAACAAAGCACTTTACCCATATCGTGGATTAACCCAACCAATACCATCCAATCGGGATGGCCGTCGTTTCTGATGGCCTCAGACGTCTGCAACAGGTGTTGCATCTGGTCTAAATCGGTATCCGGATCAGAATCATCCACCAGCTTATTCAGAAAATCAAACGCACTCCAGATTGGCATCTCTTGCTTGTCGAACTTTAAGTAATCTGCTTTTTTCTGTTTTACGAAATCGTATGTTTGATAGGTATGGTTAAGCCTGTAAAACTCTTTTACACTGTCTTTTTCTGTTTCTTCGTAATTTCTGAACTGCTCTTCTTTTTTGTCAGCATTGATGTTTTTAGGATCCGGATAGCGGGTTAATATATCCTCTTCCCATTGATCAAGATTTTGCAATGGATTTTGATTGTCCTCTGAAGATGCACTTTGGTTTCTCATAAGGCTAGAAATTGATTTGTATGAAATTTTGTTGGTTGTTGGGTTAAAGTTGAGTTTTTGAAAGCTTAAAATTTTATGTTTCACCAACTTTATTTACTTAAACGATTACGTAAAATCCTGTTTTGGATTAAAAAATATGGTTTAAAATGTTTAAATTTAAGTAGTTATGATTTTTGGCTGATTTGACTGAACGTATGTTAGAGAAAAGACAAAAGAAAAAAATGAACGGTGATGTAACGATTATTTTATATTTTCGTTCGCGGCCAGATATTTATTCCGGTAGGAAAAGATATCGGCTGCTTACTCAGCTAACTTGTTTCTGAACATCAACTTCACCTGGTTATATCCGTATAGCCAGGAAGCAGCTGTTTTTGATGAAGTTGCTGGTGAAAAAAGGGAGGATTTGGCTTATCTCAATGCTCTTGGTGAAGCCAGGTAAACTTCAAAAAACTAACAAAACAAAATTAAAGACATGGCGGAAACAGTTAATATTAAGCGGTTGGCTCAGGAATTGAATATTTCTATTGCAACCGTTTCTAAGGCCCTCAACGACAGCTATGAAATCAGTTTAAAAACCAAAAACAGGGTGTGGACTTTGGCTAAGGAACTGAATTATACACCAAATCCGGCAGCGAGTAACCTTCGGAGCAACAAAACCAAAACTGTTGCAGTAGTTATACCCTGCGTAGCCAATAATTTTTTCTCCTTATCTATCATGGGAATTGAAGAAATAGCCCGACAGCATGGTTACCATGTGCTCATTTATCAAACCCATGAAAATATAGAAGCAGAAAAAGCTTTCACCAATAGTTTGTTAAACGGGAGGGTAGATGGTATTCTTACTTCCGTATCAAGCAGTGAATACAATAGTGAATATTACGCCAATCTGGTTAAGAAAATCCCTCTGGTATTTTTTGATCGGGTATATGAAAACCTGGATGCGGTTAAAGTAACTACTGATGATTATGAGATTGCTTTCCAGGCCACTGAACATTTAATTGAGTGCGGCTGTACCAAAATTGCCTATTTATTTGGCCTCGAAAATCTTCCGGCAGGTAAAGCAAGGTTTGCCGGTTATCTCGATGCACTGAAATTACATGGGATAATGGCTTCGGATGAAGTCATTGTTAAATATCATGATGACGAAGAATTTAACCTGCAACAGATCAAGGAATTGCTTGGGAAGTATAAACCCGATGCACTTTTTTCTTCTATTGAAGAATTCATCATTCCTGCTTATTGCGCTTGCAGGGAATTGGGTTTGCAGATTCCGGATGATATTAAAGTTCTCAGTTTTTCTAACCTGAGTACGGCAAAGCTCTTAAGCCCCTCGCTTACCACAATTTCGCAGCCTGCCTTCGAAATTGGACGTGAAGCGGCAAAATGCCTTTTCAAAACCCTTAACAATAAACAACTGGACGATGAACAGAATATCATATTGAAATCGGTGCTGACCAAACGCGAATCTACAGGTTGTTAACAGGCTGAATTTAAGTTATAGCTAGCTGATACGCGAAAACGTTTACGTAATTAAATAATCGAATTAAACCTTCAACATTGGGATTTTTTCTGACTTTTAAAAAAACCAAATGTAAAAAACCCTTATGAATCACTTGTCTGTATTCGATTATGTTGTTTTTTTAATGTATTTTATCATTGTTTCGGTATACGGCTATTGGGTTTATCGAAGCAAGAAAAAAAGCGTACTGATACGAAGGATTATTTTTTGGCAGAAGGCTCACTCACCTGGTGGGCAATTGGTGCATCTATCATTGCTTCTAATATTTCTGCCGAACATTTTATTGGCATGTCGGGTTCGGGTTTTGCTATGGGGCTCGCCATTGCCAGTTACGAATGGATGGCTGCCGCTACATTAATTATTGTGGCTATATTCTTTCTGCCCATTTACATTAAGAACAAAATTTACACCATGCCACAGTTTCTGTCTAACCGTTATAATAATACGGTAAGTACATTAATGGCAGTTTTTTGGTTACTTGTTTATGTATTTGTAAACTTAACTTCCATTTTCTTTCTTGGTGCCATTGCTATTGAAACGATTACGGGCATTCCTTTTAATATATGCATCATTTTCCTGGCTATTTTTTCTGCTATTATCACCCTTGGCGGCATGAAGGTAATTGGTTATACTGATGTGATACAGGTTTTTGTTTTAGTGGCAGGCGGATTGATTACCTGTTATATGGCGCTTAAACTTGTAGCTGAAAAATTGGATGCACCCAGCGTTTTGGCCTCTCTTCCATTATTGCGCAGCGAAGCATCTGATCACTTTCATATGATATTTTCTAAAGGAGATAAATTTTACAGCGAATTGCCTGGTATTGCGGTACTGGTAGGTGGTTTGTGGATCAATAATTTAAATTATTGGGGTTGTAACCAGTATATTGTTCAGCGGGCATTGGGAGCCGATTTAAAGACCGGGCGTAACGGATTAATATTTGCCGCATTTTTGAAATTACTCATTCCGGTAATTGTTGTTATCCCAGGTATTGCTGCCTATGTGCTTTATCAGCGTGGTTATTTCCATTCCGAAATGCTTGATGCAGCCGGAACTGTTAAACCTGATCATGCATACCCGGTTCTCATGAATTTATTACCCGCAGGAATAAAAGGACTTGCTTTTGCTGCGCTTACTGCCGCTATAGTAGCCTCACTTGCCGGAAAATGTAATAGCATTGCCACTATTTTTACACTTGATATTTACAAGAAGTTTATCAAACCCGAAGCATCAGAAACACGATTGGTTTCAGTTGGTCGCTGGTCTGTGGTTGTCGCATCTTTAATTGCTATCGTTATCGCTCCTGCATTGCGGAGTTTCGATCAGGTTTATCAGTTTATTCAGGAATATGTTGGTTTTATTTCGCCGGGTGTTTTTGCGATCTTTTTACTAGGCTTTTTCTGGAAGAAAACCACTTCACGTGCTGCGCTTGTCGCTTCTTTATTAACCATCCCTTTATCTGCTTTTTTTAAATTCCTGCCTGCGCTAAGCAGCGGCGCTATTGCACCGATTCCTTTCTTGAATAGAATGTCGTGGGTATTTGTGATTATTATGGTTTTAATGGTTCTGGTAACCTTAACGGATCCTAAAAGTAAAGATAACCCGCAGGGACTGGAGATTGATAGCAGCATGTTTAAGGTTACTCCGGCATTTACCATTGCCTCGGTTATTATTTGTGGTATTCTTGCAGCGCTTTATACCGTTTTTTGGTAAGTGAGTATGTACTTAAAATAACCCAATTTATATTTATAACGAATTGAGAAATGAAGATAAGAATTTTACTTTTTTTGCACTGCTGATTTCTTTCAGTGGGATGGCCCAGAATAAATTATATAATATTAAAAATTATGGTGCAGTTGGCGATGGCAAAACCAACGATGCAGCGGCCATTCAGAAAGCCATTAATGCCTGTTCTGCAGCAGGGGGCGGGCAGGTAATTGTACCCGCCGGGAATGTATTTTTAGCCGGTCCATTTAACTTAAAATCGTTTGTTGATTTAAGGGTAGAGGGTGGTGCTAAAATCCTGGCCAGTCCTGATGAAAAACTGTATACGCAAAGTGCTTTTAGAGAAAATAAAGGCGAGGGTACCATCTGGATAGGCGGAGAAAAGCTTGAACAGGTAAGCATTAGCGGAACAGGGGTGATTGATGGAAATGGAATTTCGTTTATGGGGGAGGAGCTTAGCGACTCGTATGTTTTAAAACCTTTTAATATTGTAGATCCGCGACCGCATTTGCTTACGCTAACCGGCTGTAATAAACTGAATATAGATGGGGTAACTTTTCAAAATTCTGCCTACTGGACCGTTCATTTAATAGGTTGTAATGATGTTTCGATATCGAATATAACATTACTGAACAGCATTAAGATCCGTAATAGTGATGGTATTGATCTGGATCACAGTAAAAACGTGCGGATTACCAATTGTTTTATCGAATCGGGTGACGACTGTATCTGCTTAAAAAACAGGCGTGAGTTTGAAGAATATGGCGCCTGCGAAAACATTGTGATCAGCAACTGTACCATGACCTCCAGCTCTTGCGCCATTAAAATAGGTTCTGAAAATATGGACAGGATTAGCAATGTACTGATCAATAATTGCAATATCAGAAAGAGTAACCGCGGTATAGGGATTCAAAACCGTGATGAGGGGACCGTAGATAATGTAATTTTTTCTAACCTGTTTATCGAATCAAAACTTTTTTCGGATGTATGGTGGGGTAAGGCAGAGCCGATTTATATCACCGCTTATCCAAGAGCAACCAGCAACAATAAAGATGCTGGCTGGCGATTGCCGAAGGGCCAAACCAAGGGCAAGGTTGGGGCAGTTAAAAATATTTATTTCAGTAATATCCGGTGTACAGGAGAAAGCGGAGTTTACATTAGTGGAGAAAGTCCGGATAAAATTTCCGAAATCTACTTTGACCAGGTGAGTGTTTACCTCGATAAAACAACAAAAGAAGCAGGAGGAGTATATGACCGCAGGCCAAGCAATGTTGAAGGGCTGGTTAAAAGTGCGATTGCGGGGTTTTATTTTGAAAATACCGGATACATCAGCCTGCTTAACAGCAATGTAGTATGGGGTACAAATAAGCCAGACTATGCAGGAAAAGCTTTGGAGGAAAAGAATGTGAGTAAACTTAAAACGGTTAACTTTAGCGAAACTACATTAGAGAAGTAAGGAAATTTTAAATACTTGGGCTGCGTTCGTGAACCAGCCCCTGCTGCGTTTTAATATATTAATTTATCTGTTGCTTTCCGTTGTTACTGATGTCAATTTCAGCTAATGCAGCTGTAATTTCATTAATAGTTTTGATACTGAAAACATGTCTGCCAGTTAACCACCTTTTGATTTCATCAGGATTAATATCCAGTATAAACGCAAGGTCTTTTTCAGATGAACCCTTTATTGCAAGTATTTCTGTAGTTTTAAGGGCAACTTCGAGGTTTAGCTGTTCTAGTTTCTCAATTGCTGGATTTCCGTTTTCTTCCAGCCAGATAGAAACAAAATCGTTTTCTTCCATTTTAGTTTTTTAACATTTAGCGTAACAGTTGATTGATCGGCAACTGGCTTTTAGAGCGGCAAATTTAGTGATTAAGCGTATTATTGCAAACCAGAATCAAAAGAGAAAGATCTTAATCAAATAAATCAATTTAAAAATGGCATCAGATCAGAAATTCGTAGACTTTGTTATCGATCAGATTGGTTATTCCGGACGTGTTACCTTTAAGAAAATGTTTGGTGAATACGGTTTGTATTTTGATGATAAGTTATTTGCGCTCGTGTGCGATAACAAATTGTTTGTTAAACCTACTTTATCGGGAAGAGCTTATATAATTGACGTTGTAGAAGCGCCACCTTATCCAGGTGCAAAAAATCAATTTTTAATAGAAGAGCAATTGGAAGATAGCGATTGGTTAAAAAAACTGATCAGCATTACAGTAGCTGAACTACCCGAACCCAAGCCACGGAAAAAGAAATGAAGACATGATTTAAAATTTCGTAACAAGATTGTTTTATTGCCCTGAATTAAGGCTTTTACTGCTGGAGCAGGGTTGTTGTAGTGCATATTTTAGCTATATTGGAAGTATGAAAAATTTATTCCTTGTTCTGTTATTATCACTTTCTTTTCACCCTTTATTCGCACAGCAAACGCAAAAGCCGATGCTTTATGGTAACAGCTGGATGGCCATCACCGGAAAGCCAATGGCAGCAACAGCGGGTGCAATGATCTTTCAGCAAGGGGGAAATGCTGTTGATGCGGCATGTGCCATGTTAGCTGCCACTTGCACCATGTGGGATACCTTGAGCTGGGGAGGAGAGACGCAGGCGCTGATTTACAATCCGAATACAAAAAAGGTGATCGCCATTAATGCGATGGGCGTTGCACCAACCGGAGCAACCCTAGCCTTTTTTAAAGCTAAAGGTTATAGTTTTCCGCCAGAATACGGTCCTCTGGCCGCCACCACACCAGGTACGCCCGGCGGCTTGATCTACATGCTGAGTAAATACGGCAGCATGAGCCTGGGTCAGGTTTTAGCACCTGCCATGCAGATGGCTGCAGGTTATGCCATAGAAGCACAGGCTGCAAACAGTATGGAACGGGATAAAGATTTGATTAAAACCTGGCCTTACAGTAAAAAGGTGTTGTTGCCACATTTGGGTGAGAAACGGGAGGCGCCAGAAGCAGGGGAGGTTTTTGTTCAAAAAGAGCTGTTGGCCACCCTAACCAAAATGGTTGAAGCAGAGCAAGCAGCATTAAAGAAAGGAAGCACCCGACAAGAGGCATTAATGGCCGCTTATGATCGTTTTTATAAAGGAGATATCGCAAAAGAATTTGTTCGCGGAAGCAAAGAACAGGGTGGTTTAATTACCATGGATGACCTTGCTAAATGGAAACCGGTTGAAGAAGAAGCGCTAAGCACCGATTATAAAGGAATCAAGGTGTATAAATTAAAACAGTGGACACAAGGACCTGTTTTACTGCAAGCTTTAAATATACTGGAGAATTTTGATCTGAAAGCAATGGGCTATAATAGTTCAAAATATATTCATACTGTTTATCAGGCAATGAACCTGTCGTTTGCTGACCGTGATTTTTATTATGGAGATCCAGATCAAAATCCTGCTGAACCAATAAAAGGTCTTTTAAGTAAAGATTATGCAAAACAGCGTGCATCACTTATTCAGTTTAATAAAAATGATGCAAACGTAGGCCCTGGCGATCCTTACCCATATGAGGGAAAGAAAAACCCTTATTTAAATCTGTTAAAAAGCAGGGGTTATAACCCGGATACAGCCAAACGTAATTTTGCACCAAAGCACGACCTGGGCAACAATACGCCAAAAGAAATTTATGAAGACCGCTTGTGGCGGGGAACAACATCTATAGAAGCTGCAGACAAAGCAGGTTGGGTAGTATCAGTTACCCCAAGCGGAGGTTGGCTTCCGGCCTGTATTGCCGGTAATACAGGTATTGGAATGAGTCAGCGCATGCAAAGTTTTGTGCTCGATTCTGCCTTAAACCCCTTCAATGTTGTTGCGCCTGGCAAACGACCAAGAGTAACCTTATCGCCCTCACTATTTCTCAAAGATGGTAAACCTCTTATAGCTGCTGCAGTTCAGGGTGGGGATACCCAGGACCAGAACTTACTGCAATTCTTTTTAAATATGGCTGAATTTGATATGAATGTGCAAAGGGCAACCGAAGCAGCTAATTTTAATACCAATCAACTTTGGCTTTCTCTGGGGGGGCTAAAACGAGCGACAGAGAACCAAAACCCGGTCAGATCTTATTAAATGCCAATACTAAAGAGGAGGTGCGTACTGAATTGAAAAAAATGGGTTATACACTCAGTTTTTCAGAACGTACCAGTGGCCCTATCAATGCCATTTATTTTGATTGGAAACACAATAGTTTGCAAGGTGGATCGAGTAACCATGGAGAAGATTATGGCATTGCATGGTAGTAAATTAGGATCGTAGTATACTGGGCTATAATTTTATTATTTGGTAGAAATAATGAACAAAATGCACGTGTCTAAACACGCTTAGTATTGAAATTTATAATGCAGTTAACTACTAAACGTAATTACAGTTAATATTTATAATTGCATGCTTTGATGAAGATTTGCATTTTCTGTCTCTGGATTTTCCGGCGCTTCACCTAATGGAACTATGCCACAAGCTGCCCATATAAATTTAAAAATATTTAGGAATTCGCATTGTATATCCCTTTCAGATTGCATTTCTTTTTCCATGTTGTGCCGCTCTAATCTGGTTATAAAACAAAGAAAGCTGGTTTGTGTTTGCTAAGATAATCCTTTAATGTAAGTATTGTGTTTCGTAAATGTTAAGATAATGTTTGTTTTGAAAGGGTAAGAATTATGTAGAAAAACAGCGATATGTTCCGGTTTTCTTTTTGCATTCTTCACAAGTAGTATAGGTTATTCCTGTTTCACTCCAACCACCATCTTTTCTTTCGAAAACACAAAACTCGCCATCAATTTCTACGCACCTTAATGTAGGTAAGAAAAATAGTTTATCTTTCTTAGCCCTTTTTTTCTTAATTTTCTCATTGTTAACAATGTTAAGGTTTCAAAATAATGGTGTCTTCATACCTCATAATAAGCGATACCTTATCGCCCAGTACATCATCAACCGATATCACTAATGCCTTGTTGCCGCTTAGCTGATTGTCTTGCGTGAGTATTACCTTTTCAATCCGGAGACTGTCTGAATTAAAGTTGGAGCCGTATCGTTTATCCAGTAAAAAATATATTTTGTTACTGTTCCTCTTGGTAGGCGTATAAGCTTTGCATTTAGCTGTTATCTTAAAAGTTTCATCAGCAAGGAGATAGGGGCCAGCTGCCCGGCTGTCTAAAATTCCGTAATAAAAAGGGCTAAAGCCTGTAGCAGTATCAGTATCTAACCATGGCCGCTGAACCGTGAAAAACAAGAAACTGTTCTTGTTTCCACTTTTTGCATCAAACAAAATGAGGTAAACATCATACTCGCTTTTGCCCCCACGGTTATAGGAAGTAAACTCATTTTTGCGTTGTTTACTCAGAACTGCCCAGTCTACAAAATGATTCTGTTCCATCCAGCCTTGTAGAAAACCTGCTTTATATACTCTTGCACTGATGGCATTCTTTTCAGCGGCCAGTATAGATTTACTTCCGCTGATCACATTTTGCAAAAACGCTTTATCAATGTCTTTATTAAAGTTAAACGGATGTTTTATGATGGTGCAGGAAGTGCTCAGCGCCACCAGCAAAAAGACAATGAGTTTACTGCTATTTAACTTTAACATAATTGACATTATTAAATGATCCTCCAATAAAAACCCTGTTCACATCGTTATTTGGGTGCAAAGGCATTTTGCCAATGACGTGTATCAGATCCTGAAAAGAAAATATAGTTCCGTTTTCACCCACCCTTAACGAACCCAAAACACCCGCATCAACACTAAAATGTTCATTTAGTCCAATCCTGAGATGATATTGAGAACTGTTGTAGTTCGAATCTTTTTTCTTTTCGACTGATCATCGGCAGACTGAGCATACGGAGGAACATCTATACCGATGATTTCAGAAAGCTCAAACAAAAATGGCTGGTAACCGGTAAACTGGTCGAAACTTAACTCGCCATAGTTAAAACCCTTGCGGGAGTGTACGAAGAATGAACCACCACCCGTCCACCAGCGATCAAAACCATCGCCAATGCCAAACCACTTTACAGGTGCAGCACCATCATTATAATAATTAAAGCTAAGTCCCGGCCCTGAAAGCGTAACCGAACCTACCACCTGGTTGCGCCGATGGTTATTGAATACAATATTGGTAGAGAGCAGGCCGAAATAATTGTTGTTTAAGTTAATGTTGTAGAAAGCTGAATTCTGCATCGTGCGAATCAGTTTATTGTAACTTAACGGATGGCCTCCATATCCGGCAGATATAGCGTTGGTAAAGTCTATTTCAACATTATCAATCAGGGGATTCAGATTGGTGCCAACAGTTTTCCTGTATATAGAAATGCTGCCTCCATAGTTTGCGATGAAGCTGTTTTTGTAAACGGCGCTCACTGCAAACCCGCCATAAAGGTTTACCCGGGAAAAGTTTGCTTTTTTCCATAGTTAAGATTTGCATTGAGTCCGAAACTGAAATATGGTGCATAAGCCCAATCTTTTTGAGCATAGGTATTACCATTAAAAAGGGCTAAAAAGGCTAATGCTATTAGGTATTTCATGGTAGAGCGACTTAAATATCAAGTTGTTAATACGGTAAATCCATACTTCCTGTAATCAGAACGCATGAACTTAATTTTAAGGTATAACAGCAATTTGTATTGGTAATGCAATTTAATTATTCTTGTACAGAATACAAATACCCGATATTAGGTATTTACTGGATTTTCAATATGTGATCAGGTTTTATACCCAATATTGGGTATTGTAATCTATCAGATGATCCGTTATATTTACGTATTCGATAACTGGAGCGCTTTAGGTTAAAGCAAGCTGTTATCTTCGGTTGAATGCTGTATATTTTCAATTGATTTAATATTATTCGGTATGTCCCCAAGTGGATTTTGTGCTGTGCCTTAGGGGCATTTCATCTAAAACCTTTCAACTTATGAATATCGCTGTTGCAGATTTACATTGCCACCCTTCAATGAAACCTTATGGGCGTAGCTTTCCCGATAGGGTACCTGGCACCAATCCTTTAATAAAAGACTGCATTTATTTCTATGGTGATCCACCATTTGTAAAAAAGATCCTCAATAAAATTTTAGGTATTACCAGCTTTCCCCAGGCGGGCATTCAGGCACTTGAAAAGGGAGGTGTCGGACTTATTTTTTGCTCACTTTATCCTTTCGAAAAAGGATTTGTCAGGAAAGGTGCCTTACCAGGTGATTTAGTTACCGATAGCGTAAACCTTGTTACTGGCATTGGAAAAGAGCGTATACATTACATTCAGGATCCACACAATGGATATTTTGCAGATCTGGAAAATGAATATGCTTTTTTAAAGGCTTTAGATGGAAAAGTTTTCACTTTTGGACCAAAAAAATTAGATATGTATTGCTGATAGATTTTCAGCATATTGCCCAAAGTGAAGATGATGAGGTGCGTACAGTCTACATTGGATTATCTTTTGAAGGGATGCATGCCCTTTACAATCGCTTTGAGGATGTAGGGAGCGACGATCCTTTGGTAAAACAAAGCTTAATGGATAACCTGGCAAAGGTAAAGGCCTGGCCGCACTGCCCGTTGTTTATCACTTTTGCCCATCATTTTTATAATGGATTATGTGGGCATGCCGCCAGCTTAACTGATTTTTCAGTAAAGCTGATCACCAATCAAAGTGTGATGCTTGGAACAGGCCTAAATGCATTAGGTAAGGATATGATCAGGGCATTATTATCCAAAACAAACGGAAAGCGGATCCTTATCGATATTAAACACATGAGTATCGCATCCAGAAAAGAATATTTCGAACTTTTGGATCAGGAATATAAGAATGAGCACATACCGGTAATTGTGAGCCATGGGGCAATATGTGGCGACGAGTATGCTTATAACTTGTTTTTAAGTTCGGATATTAACTTCTCTGACCGCGAAATTGTGCTCATTGGCCAGACTAAAGGGCTGTTTGGGATACAATTAGATGAAAGACGTATTGCCAGCAGTCATGAAATTGCACTATTTAGAAAGCACCTCGGGAGCGAGGCAATCTTGCTTCATGCTGCACTGTTTGTTTGGAGGCAGATTCGTTATATTGCAGTGTTGCTCGATATTAACAGGCTTCCCGCCTGGGACATTCAATGTTTAGGGAGTGACAACGATGGTATTGTTAATCCTATTGATGGGATATGGACCTCTGCCGACTTTGGATTACTGAAAGACAGACTTCTTATCCACGCAAATGCTTTTGTTGCAAATCCCGATTACAACATGTCGATGCCGGATAATTTGATATCAGGAGCAGAAATTGTAGAGAAGTTTATGAGCCGGAACATGCTCAGTTTTATGGAGAAAAATTTCAGATAATTTCCAGATGCAATATTTAATCTATAGAAAATGATATACAACGATCGAAAAGCCATGGATCCTTCTATAAAGAAATGTCTTATCGACAAATTGCTTAATAATCAAATTACGGTTAGCGAACTTGTTGAGTTGCGGCCGGAGATTAATGAGTTTGATCTCTCTGAAATTATTCAGCATATCTACGACCTTAATCTGGAGCAGGTACGGAAAATAGCAGCACTAGCGCCTGTTATGGCTAAAGTAGACGCATTAAAAAATAGCCAGCGTAATACCCGTTTTATAAAAAAGGTAAAAAATAATTTTCGTAAGCATAGCGCTAAGCATAACGGACTTAAAAACAGGGTAATAGTGGTAGAGGGCGATTCCTGGTTCAATTACCCGATCCTTTTAAGTGATGTAATCGACTGGGTTTCTATGGAAGAGAATATGGCTGTTTATAGTCTGGCCTCTGGAGGCGATTGGCTGATGAATATGGTTAGTGCCAAAAAATATGTCGAACAGCTTTCTACACTTCAGCCTGATGTATTTATCATTAGCGGGGGAGGCAACGATCTGGTTGGAAACCGGAGAATTGCAGCCATGGTTACACACAAGGGAGACTCTAATGAATTTGAAAATAGTGCATTTGCGAAATACCTCTATCAAAATGCAGCTAATCCGCCCGACAAACCTGAAGATTTTAAGCGGGGTATTCAGTTCATATCCAAAGATTTTTATGCTTTGTTGGCCTTTTTTCAACTCCAATATTACTTTATCATAAATGGAATTCTCACCGGAGGTAAAGGTAAGAGGTGAAAAGGGTAAATTTCCGGGCATACAGATTATTACACAAGGTTACGATTACGCCATTCCAAGCGATAAAAAGATAGCAGGGTATAATCCGCTAAAATGGTACCGGCTGTTTGCACGAACTTTTCTCGGACATGGCGGCTGGCTAAAAACGCCCTTACAGCTCAGGGGTATTTACGATTCTGAAGATCAGCGCAAAATTGTTTATGCCATGATTTACCTGTTTAATGAAATGATGATTGATATTGGACGTATTTTTACTGAAATGTTAGGGGAAAACCGGGTATTCCATATCGATTCGAGAGGATCAGTTGGTAAAGATGGCTGGACAGATGAATTGCATCCATTACCCCAACATTTCAAAAAAACAGCAGCGGCCTTTATTCATTGCATTAACAACCCAAATCAAAATGGAACTGCAGTTGTAGAAGTTTTAAAACAACAGGAAGGAAACCAGCAATGAAAAAGATATTAATTTTGGTTTTTATTACCATCTGTGGTATAATGTCTTTTCAGGGAAATATACTTCAGCAATTCAGCGGCAAAGGAATCATTAGTCTGGAACTCGCTAATAAAGATGCAGGAACGGAAATCATTTCGCTTTGGAGCGACACGCTTTACGGCGACCAAACACTTTTAAACCTCGCACAAAAGAATACACACCTCGATTTTCTGTTTATTTTGGTCTATGTATTACTCATCATGACCTTGTCTAATGCGCAAATGCAAAGAGAAAAAACAAGTTGGTTAAATGAATTGCTAAGATTTAATTTATTTCTGGCCTTTTTAATTGGCACAACAGATGTTGTGGAGAATATCAGGCTGATTCACAGCTTTCACCACCTTGGAAATCTGGGTGAGTTTTGGCGAACAGATTTTATTGCCTGGCCTAAATTTGTGATGGCAGGTTGGGTAATCCTGATCTACATTTTCTCCGTGATTAAGTGTTATTTTAATAAGTAATTTTGGTATCAACCGGTGTCCATCCCAACCGGTGCAGCTGTGGAGTGGAGAAATCTCCGGACTATATTTATGTTTCTGTAGAAAAGCAGCCATATTACCGCTTTTCAATAACCTTAAAAAACTTAACTGCCACCTCGCCGGTTATTGATAGATAAATATGCCTATCCTGATGAACATATAAATCATAGGGTTTCGATAGCCCCATGCTTTGGCACAGGGCTATCGAAATATTTATTATTTAAAAAGGGACGATTAAATTGCCCCGTCTTCTTTAACCATTTTATTAATGGCTTTTTGTACTTTGATTACATCTGTTTCAACTGTTTTTCTAACCGCTGGATCAAATGACGCTGCAAATTCTGCACCAATAGAAATCTGATCTTTTTCATTCAGTACATTGAGTACAAAAGCATGGCTTCCGAATTTAAATCCGCTTTTTATTTTGATCACGTCTTTTTCAAATATTTTCAAAAATTCGTAACTGTTGCTGATCTGATCAAAACAATCTCTTACCGCTTGAAAAACGAGGTGTGTTTCTATATTCAGACCGTTTATAATTACCGTAACCGAAGTGAGGTCATTTAGCTCCGGAAGAAGGTCTTCGCTGTAAATAATGTCTTTCGGGTCCAGGATTACGATGGTTTCCTGATCTGCATTTTCACCTGCCTGTTGTGATAATTGCATAGTGGCATTACCGTCTTTTAGGATAACAGTGTTTGCAGAAGTGTTTTCAATTTTAATATCGCTAATGGTATCTTTTATGATGCCTACAACTAGTTCGAGCGCTTTTGATTGGGTACTGTTCATTATGGTATTTTTTGCAAAGGTAAGGCTTGCCTGCGGTGCTGGATAATTATCTTTTAAATAAATATAATAATTATTGCTAAGTGTTTTATTTTTAACGGCTTAATCTTTTATTTTGGCTGGTGTTGTTTTATTTCAACTGTTTATTAAATGACGAAGGTAGAGCTACGGATTATCCAAAAATGATTACATGAGGGTAAACTGCTCTGTATTCTTATACTCGATTTCAGATATGCCGTGTACATCAAACTGATAGATGCTGAGTCCCGGATAGCTGATGAGCTAAAAGGAGTGCTCGGCAATTAATAAACTGGGCGGGCCGCCCGTTTTTTCCAATTGATTAATTCATTTCATGTAGTTAAACAGTCATAAAACCTGTTTTATCCTTATTGTTAAAATATTCAGATCATCCAAAAACAAGAGCCATTTTTGTGGATTTATTGTTTCTTCATCAAAAAAGGGTTATTAATTCTCTAAATTGGCAAAAAAGCATCTTTAATATTCTGTTTGTGGTTGTAAATCATCTTTTTATCTTTTAAATCATGATTTTCGGATAGCAAACATGAATTTCAACTTCATTTAAACTTCATAAATCTGTATTTATTTCGCCTTCGAATTAAATCATTGCGTAACCATAATTTATTGAAATCAATTAAGTGTCTGCAAACCGGTCGTAGACAGCTTTTCATTATAAATTGGTTGCCAGGGAAAACTAATTAGAGAATAAAAATAAATCAGATTAAAACCACTCAACGAAAAAAATGAAAAGAGTTCTCATGTGCTTAGGCTTGTGTACTTTGCTTTACGTAACAGGTTGTACCTCGAAGAAAGAAGAAAAAGAAGAAGTAGCTACTTATGCGGTAACCACGCCGCTAAGAATGGATACTTCGTTTACCAAGGAATATGTTTCGCAGATTAAATCTGTCCGGAATATCGAAGTTAGGGCCCAGGAAAAGGGCTATCTCCAAAATATTTATGTAGATGAAGGCCAGCGTGTAAAAGCGGGTCAGCTGTTATTTAAAATTATGCCAAAAGCAGCCCAGTCTGAGTTGCTAAAAGCACAGGCTGAAACTAAATCGGCAGAAATTGAGTTGGAAAACACCAAATTATTATCGGATAAAAATATTGTTTCCAAAAATGAACTGGCGATGGCCAAAGCCAAACTTCAATCGGCAAATGCTGAAACCTCACTGGCAAAATTCCACCTGTCAAATACCGAAATCAGGGCACCGTTTGATGGCACCATCGACCGAATTCCATTAAAACTGGGTAGTTTGGTTGATGAAGGCGCTTTGTTAACCAGCCTTTCGGATAACAGTCAGGTTTTTGCTTATTTCAATGTATCAGAGCCAGAATATTTAAACTACCAGAGTGCAGCAAAAGCAAAAGGACAGCAGGAAGTAAGTCTATTACTGGCCAATAACGAGTTGTTGAAATCTAAGGGTAAAGTGGAAGTGATAGAAAGTGAATTTGATAATGAGACAGGGAATATTGCTTTCAGGGCAAGGTTTAATAACTCGGATAACTTGCTTAGAAACGGCGAAACCGGTAAAATTCAGATGGTTGTTCCTTTAAAAAATGCCATTGTTATCCCACAGAAAGCAACTTACGATATTCAGGATAAAACTTATGTTTTTGTAATCGATAAAAACAATAAAGTACACTCCAGGGCCATCACCATTGCTGGTGAACTGCCGGATTTATACATTATTGGCGATGGCATCACAGTAGAAGATAAGATCTTACTTGAAGGTGTACAGAAGGTTAAAGACGATGATAAAATTGCCTTTAAATTCCAACAGCCTCAGGACGTGATGAAACAATTGAGATTGAAAACAGAATAATCTAAACCCCTCCATACTTATTTTATGTTTAGTAAATTCATACAAAGGCCAGTCCTTTCTATCGTAATATCGCTTATTATTGTGTTTCTTGGTGTGCTGGCCATCAGCTACCTGCCGGTTACACAATTCCTTCCATTTCTCCGCCCAAAGTAAATATTACGGCAGAGTATCCTGGGGCGAACAACGAGCTGTTAATTAAATCGGTAGTTATTCCACTCGAGCGTGCACTTAACGGTGTACCTGGAATGAAATATATTGCTTCTGATGCCGGTAATGATGGTGAAGCATCAATCCAGGTGGTATTTAACCTGGGTACCGATCCCAATCAGGCCTCGCTTAACGTACAGAACCGTGTAGCCGCTGTTACCAATAAACTTCCGCCTTTGGTGGTTCGCGAAGGGGTAAAAATCACCCGTGAAGAGTCGAACATGTTGATGTACATCAACTTGTACAGTAAAGACCCTAAAATGAACCAGAACTTCCTGTACAACTATGCAGATATCAACTTGCTTTCAGAGCTGAAAAGGGTTGATGGTGTGGGTTTTGCCGATATTTTGGGCGACAGGGATTATGCTATGCGTATCTGGTTAAAACCAGACCGTATGCAGGCGTATAAAATCTCAGTTGATGAAGTAATGAAATCGCTTGATGAGCAAAGTTTAGAAGCCTCTCCCGGTAAAACAGGAGAGAGTTCGGGTAAACGTTCGCAGGCTTTTGAATATGTATTAAAATATTCAGGTCGTTTTAATACCAAAGAGGGATATGAAAACATCGTAGTAAGGGCAACTCCCAATGGAGAATTACTTCGTTTAAAAGATATCGCTGATGTAGATTTTAGTGCTTCTGCCTATAACTTGTACTCTACCTTAAACGGAAAAGCATCTGCCGCGATTGTTTTAAAACAATCTTATGGCAGTAACGCCAGCCAGGTTATTAAAGATGTGAAAGCTAAAATGGCTGAGATTAAATCGGCATCATTTCCTAAAGGTTTAGATTACGAAATCAGTTACGACGTTTCCAAATTTCTGGATGCATCTATCGAAAAGGTTATCCACACCCTGGTAGAGGCTTTTATCCTGGTGGGTTTAGTGGTATTCCTGTTCCTTGGCGATTGGCGTTCAACCCTTATCCCAGCCATTGCTGTACCGGTATCGTTGATCGGAACATTTGTGTTTATGCAGTTCTTCGGCATCACACTCAACTTAATTACCCTATTTGCTTTGGTATTGGCCATTGGGGTAGTGGTAGATGATGCGATTGTAGTAATTGAGGCGGTGCATGCCAAGATGGAGCACGACAGACATCTATCGGTTTTAAAAGCTACACAGGAGGCCATGAAAGAGATTGGTGGAGCGATTATCGCAATTACCTTCTTAATGGCGTCGGTATTTATTCCGGTAGCATTTATGTCTGGTCCGGTGGGCATTTTCTATCGTCAGTTCTCCATTACCATGGCAACGGCAATTATCCTTTCTGGTATTGTAGCTTTAACGCTTACGCCTGCATTATGTGCCATTATGTTGAAGAATAATCATGGTTCAACCAAAAAGAAAACCATAATCGACCGTTTCCTGGATGGTTTTAATAATGGTTTTAACAAACTTTCTGGTAAATATGAACTGGTATTGAGCAAAGTGGTAAGCCGCAGGATATTAACCTTTGGTATATTGGTTGCCTTTTGTCTGGGGGTTTGGGGATTAAGTGGGAGTGTACCATCAGGCTTTATTCCTAACGAGGATCAGGGGATGGTGTATGCCATTATCCAAACGCCTCCGGGATCTACTTTGGAACGTACCGACCAGATTGCCGAGAAACTGCAAAAAATGTGTGAAGACATTGATGGTGTAAAGTCAGTTTCATCATTGGCCGGATATGAGATTCTTACGGAAGGTACAGGATCGAACTCGGGTACCTGTTTAATTAACCTGAAAGATTGGAGCGAGCGTAAACATTCGGCTGCAGAAATCATAGAAGAGCTTGAAGAAAAATCAAAATCTATCCCTGGTGCAACCATCGAGTTTTTCCAGCCACCAGCAGTTCCAGGTTATGGTGCAGCAGGTGGTTTCGAGCTTCGTTTACTGGATAAAGCGGGTAGCGGCGACTACAAAAAAATGGAAACCGTTGCCAACGATTTTGTAAGGGAACTGAATAAACGTAAAGAGTTATCATCCGTATTTACTTTCTACAGTGCGAGTTTTCCGCAATACATGCTTGATGTTGACAACGACATTGCGCAACAAAAAGGAGTAAGTATTGACAATGCGATGAACACCCTGTCAACTTTTGTGGGTAGTAACTACGAAACCAGCTTTATTAAATATGACCGCCAGTATAAAGTAATCGTACAGGCATTGCCTCAATACAGGGCTTTACCAGAGGATATCTTAAAACTATCGGTTAAAAACGATCGCGATGAGATGGTGCCATTCTCAGCCTTCATCAAAATGCGTAAGGTTTATGGTTTATCGGAAATTACCAGACACAATATGTACAATGCTTCGGAGATCAGCGGACAATCGGCTCCTGGTTACAGCTCCGGTGAGGCCATTAAAGCCATTACCGAAGTAGCCAAGAAAACCTTGCCAAGGGGATTCGGTATCGATTGGGCAGGTATTTCTAAAGATGAGGTATCAAGAGGTAATGAAGCTATTTATATCTTCCTGATCTGTTTGGGTTTCGTGTACCTTGTTCTGGCTGCACAATATGAAAGTTTCATTTTACCACTTTCGGTAATCCTTTCTTTACCGGCCGGTATTTTTGGAGCGTTTCTCTTCCTTAAATTATTAGGATTGGAAAACAACATTTATGCGCAGGTAGCCATGGTGATGCTGATCGGTTTATTGGGTAAAAATGCCGTACTGATTGTGGAGTTTGCGACGCAGCGCCATGCACAGGGCGCAACGATATTTAAGGCGGCAATGGAAGGCGCAAGTGTACGTTTCCGTCCGATTTTAATGACCTCTTTTGCCTTTATTGCAGGCTTGATTCCCTTGATGATTGCAAGTGGACCGGGGAAAATCGGTAACCGTACCATCGGATCTGCGGCTGCAGGCGGTATGCTTTTCGGTACCATTTTCGGGGTAATTGTGATCCCTGGGTTATATTATATATTCGGAACAATTGCAGCAAAACATAAGCTGATCAGAATTGAAGAAGAACATCCGTTAACTGAAGAAATTGAGAATAATGTTTAAAAATAATATTTATAAAGGCCTTGGATTAGTGCTAATATGCGCTGCATATACCGCCTGTAAGTTACCGGAAGTAGCCCAACGTGCCGAAAATAAAAATGTACCTGTGAGCTTTAATGGCTCACAGGATACAGTAAGTACAGCTGGTATTCAATGGCGTAACTTTTTTACAGATCCTAATCTGATCAACCTGATTGATACCGCACTAAAAAATAACCAGGAGCTGAATATTACCCTTCAGGATATCGAAATCGCAAAAAATGAAATCAAGGCAAAAAAAGGAGAACTTTTGCCAAATGTAACCTATGGAGTTGGCGCTGGATTGGATAAAGTTGGCCGTTATACGAGTTCAGGCGCCGGCGATGCCTCTACTGAAATTACTCCAGGCAAAGGGGTGCCAGAAGTATTGCCTGATTACCACTTTGGTTTGCAGGCCAACTGGGAAGCAGATATCTGGCATAAACTGCGCAATTCGAAAAAAGCAGCAATTAACCACTACCTGTCGACAGTAGAAGGTAAGAATTTCGTAATCACCAATTTAATTGCCGAAGTAGCCAATTCTTATTATGAATTGTTAGCCTCTGATAATCAGTTGGAAACGGTAAAAAAAACAATTGAACTCCAAAGCAATGCATTGGAGTTGATGAAGATCCAGAAACAGGCCACAAGGGTTAACGAACTTGCTGTACGTAAATTTGAAGCAGAGGTGTTAAGTTCTAAAAGTTTGGAATTTGATATTCAGCAAGATATTACCGAAACAGAGAATAAAATTAATTTCCTGTTAGGTCGTTTTCCTCAGCCAATCATTAGGGATAAATCTAGCTTTACCGATCTGGTACCTGCAACCATACACTCGGGTTTACCAGCTCAGTTGTTGGCCAACCGTCCTGATATTAAACAGGCAGAGTATGAACTAGAAGCTGCTAAATTAGATGTTAAAGTGGCTAAGGCACAGTTTTATCCATCATTGGGTATTTCTGCTTCAATTGGTTATCAGGCTTTTAATCCTTCATATTTATTAAGAACACCAGAATCTCTGATCTACTCTTTGGCAGGAGATTTGGCCGGACCGCTGATCAATAGAAATGCCATTAAGGCGGAATATTCATCTGCAAACGCCAAACAACTACAAGCTGTTTTTGATTATGAAAAGACCATTTTAAATGGTTATATTGAAGTAGCCAATCAGCTATCGAAAATCAGCAACCTGCAAAAAAGCTACGATCTGAAATCGAAACAGGTTAACGCACTTACGCAATCGATCGATATTTCGAACGAATTGTTTAAAGCAGCCAGGGCTGATTATTTTGAGGTATTGATGACGCAACGTGATGCTTTACAATCGAAATTAGAACTGATCGATACCAAAAAACAGCAGTTAAACGCTGTGGTAGACATTTATCATGCGCTTGGTGGTGGATGGAAATAGGTGAATACCACAGTCCCCTTAAATAATTACAATACTTTAAAGTATATTATCCCTATATCCAATCAGGCTGTTCCATTTGGAGCAGCCTTTTTCTTTTTTGTCATTCTGAGCGCAGCGAGGAATCTTTATAGCTACGCTCGTTTTCTAACAGGCGTTGAATACCTCTCGTTATCGTTGTTGCTGAGAAGGCTTTTCCAGCCGACAGCCAGCCCCGATTTTCGGGGAAGCAATCTTACAACAATCGCTATTAGCGTATGCATTACAATAACAACTTTTCTTTTTTGATCTCTGAGCAGTTTACAACGAGCACCCACCTTACAATTACCCTTTGTTCATTTATTTATCATAAAATTCATTTTGCAAACAATGCCTTTTGTCTGCGGTTATTTTATCATGGAATTTATCATCATATCTGAAATACAATGGGAAAAACAACATTTAAATTTGGCGAATTAGAAGTTAACCGTTTAGGTTATGGCGGAATGCAGTTAACCGGCAAGGGTGTTTTTGGCGAAGTAGAAGACCGCGAAAATGCGATAACCGTTTTGCGCGAAGCAGTTGCAAATGGCGTTAATTTTATTGATACTGCAGAGGCTTATGGGCCGAAGTTTAATGAATCACTTATTGCTGATGCCTTATCTCCTTTTCAAAAAGATCTCTTTATTGCAACTAAAGGTGGTTTTGATCGACCAGGTCCAGACAATTGGGTGCCTAAAGGTGCCCCTGAAAAAATCAGGCAGGATATTGAAGGAAGTTTACAACGATTAAAAGTAGATTCAATAGATTTATGGCAACTGCACCGCATCGATCCCAATGTGGATGTTGCCAAAACCCTGGCGCCTGTCGTAGAAGCTGTGAAAGAAGGCAAAATAAAAAATGTAGGATTATCAGAAGTAACCATCGATCAGATTAAACAAGTGCATGATATTCTTCCGATAGTTTCTGTTCAAAATTTATATAATCTTAGCAACAGGCAATGGGAGAGTGTTTTAGATTTTACGGCAGAACAAGGTCTGGCTTTTATTCCCTGGTTTCCTTTGGCTTCTGGTCCGCATAAGTTAGCGGATAAGATTAAAGTGATTGCCGAAAAACATAAAGCTACAACCGCACAAATTGCTTTGGCCTGGTTATTAAAAAGATCGTCAAATATCCTTTTAATCCCTGGGACAAAATCTGTAGAACATTTAAAAGAAAACTTAAAAGCCGCAGAAATCGAATTGACTGAAGAAGAATTTGAAAGTTTAGCGAATTAAGGAGAAGTTTTGAGCGTAGCGAGGAATATTTTTCTTTTTTACCGGTTTTAGCGTCTTTACTGGTCTTAGCGTCCTCGCTAAGACCTTTTTTATGAAATTTATTTTTTGCCACGGAAGCGCAGAAACACGGAAAATTCCTATTGATCTGTCACTCTGGGCGTAGTCGAAGAGCCTTAAACTAAAGTATTCAGTCAATATTGGTTCTCTTTTTTTTATAATTTATTTTTTTGCTACGGAAGCGCAGAAACACGGAAAATTTCCTATCGATCTGTCACTCTGAGCGTAGTCGAAGAGCCTTAAACCAAAGTATTCAGTTAATATTGGTTCTCTTTTTTTATAATTTATTTTTTTGCCACGGAAGCACAGAAAACATGGAAAATTCCTATCGATCTGTCACTCTGAGCGTAGTCGAAGAGCTTTAAACCAAGTATTCTGTCAATATTAGTTCTCTTTTTTTATAATTTATTTTTTTGCAACAGAAGCACAGAGAACACGGAAAATTCCTATCGATCTGTCAATCTGAGCGTAGTCGAAGAGCCCTGAACCAAAAAATTCAGTCAATATTGGTTCTCGCGTGCGCACAAATGAGAGTGGTTGGAGTTATTAAATTAATAATAGATTTAGAAGGGCCGTCATTTCGAGCGCAGCCGATAAATCTTTAAATTTGATTTCAATAACTTGGTTCGAAGATCTCTCCATTACGCTGCGCTTCAGTCGAGATCACGATTTTTCTTTTTTAAATAACTTTTCATCTTTTTTCCAAAATATTCCTTTATAAATAGGATATTTAAGCATGAAAAAAGTCTTCCTAACCAGCATTATTTTATTTTCTATCCTATTTCAAAAAGCCATGGCGCAAAATAAAACCGAAGATGTACCTGCAGTTTTAAATCATATCGCTGTTTATGTAAGCGATCTGAGTAAAGCCACTATTTTTTACGAAAGTGTTTTCAACCTTAAAATGATTCCTGAACCTTTTAAAGATAACCGCCATACCTGGTTTACCTTAGGGCCAGCCGGACAGTTGCATTTAATCCAGGGGGCAAAAGGAAATGAAACTTTTGATAAAAACGGGCATTTATGTTTCAGTGTTCCATCGGTTGACGATTTTGTAATGAAACTGAATGCTAAAAACATCAGTTTTGAAGATTGGGCAGGCAAAGAAAAAGGCATTACTCTTCGAGTTGATGGTGTAAAACAGATTTATTTCAAAGATCCGGACGGTCATTGGCTTGAAGTAAACGACGCGAAGTAAATTTTTTACTACGTATTAACTTTGTTTGGTCTCATCACTTATATTTAGTGCTTAGCCCTGATAAACTCATGAAAATATCTTGCCTTAAGCATCTTCTTGTACTTCTTTTACTTTTGGGATAACGCAACAGTCAAATGCCCAAAATGAAAAAGCCGAAGCCGATTTTCAGCAGGTTATGGAGAAATACAGTGCTATTGGCGCTTCAGTAGCTGTAGTAAAAGATGGCCAGATTATTTATACCCATTCGTTTGGTTTAAAAGATTTAGAGAAAAAACTGCCTCTAACCGACCGGGATATTTTTAGGATCGCTTCGATTTCTAAATCTTTTTCGGCAACATCAATCATGCAATTGGTAGAAGCGGGAAAAATTCATTTAGATGATGATTTCGGTGATCTGGTAGGTTTTAAAATCAGGAATCCAAAATTTCCTGATCAGAAAATTACCTTAAAAATGGCCTTGTCGCATACCTCCGGTTTAAATGATTCGCAGGGCTATTTGAACCTCGATGTAATTAATCCGGATAAAAACCCCGATTGGGCCAAATGTTATAATAATTATCCGCCAGGAAGCAAATTTGATTATTGTAATCTCAATTTTAACCTGATCGGCACCATCATTGAGAAAAAATCAGGAGAACGTTTTGATAACTATGTGAAAAACCATGTTCTGAAACCTTTAGGCCTTTATGCTGGTTATTGTGTCGATTCTCTTGATAGTACCCGTTTTGTAAGCCTGTATGAATATCATGCTGATACAAAATCTTTTAGTTCTTCGCCAACCGCTTATGCTCCAAGGAGAGCCGAAATTGCAAATTATGTGATGGGTTATAGTACACCGGTTTTTTCGCCAACAGGAGGGATGAAAATTTCTGCTAAAGATTTAGCTAAATACATGATCATGCACATGAATTACGGCACCTCGAATGGCGTTAAAATTATAAGTAAAAATAGCGCTAAAAAAATGCAAACTGCCTTAACTGATGATGAAGGATATGGCTTGGCCATCAGAACTGCAGATCACCTGATACCCGGGGTTAAACTTAAAGGACATACTGGCTCTGCTTATGGCTTATATAGTACCATGTTTTTCAATCCCAAAGAAAAATTTGGATTTGTAATCATCACCAATGGAATAAATGCAACTTATACCGATGGTTTCCCCGATTTCAGTCGCGCCGCTATTAACAGTTTGTACCAATCTTTTCTTAAATAAGATTTAAAGCAAGTTTGCCAGACCATTTTTATTCGAAAAGGTTGTTAAAATTTTAATACAGGCTTTGGGATGATTGATATTAGTTCCTTTCACTTTACCGTCAAAAACATTTTTTACAGGTGCCAAATCTATCAGATGTGAACAATCGGTAATTGTGTGATCATCTGTTTTTACTAAATTTCTGTTTTCGTTAATCTCGTAATCCATCTTCTCCATTATTGATTCGCAAACCTTTGATAAGTACTTCCGGATTTAATTTTCTCCATCATTAAATATTCTTTCAATATTGAAAATTCCATACTCTGAATGGCTTTAACAACTGATTTTAGTTGCTCACCTGTTACCCCTAAACGGGCTGCCCAATAATTGCGGTCTTGTTCGTCTGCGATTTCGATAAATTCTTTCCTCGCATTCATCGAATTTAATTGATATTCCATCTTATGAATTTTTGGTTAGTAATATTTAAGAAACACTAATAAATTACTTTTGGTTTTGCAGTTTTGTCAGTAAATTCTCAGATAAAGTAACATACCTGTTGAACAAATGAAAAATTACATAAATGGCGATGATTTTTTGCTTTAAAAACAATCTAAACGCTTAATTTCAGCATATAAATAGCGAGTATAGACTAATTTGAAGAAATTAGTAATATTTTCTTTACAAAAACATTAGGTTTTGTTGAATTACATTTTTATTATTGTATTGTAATATAATTTTTACAATGCTTAATTATTTTCTAGCCAATAATCAAAGTCTGTATCCAAGTCGAAAATATTATCAGGATAACCGGTTTGTATTATTTCTTTGGGTACTGATTACCCTGATTTTTGTAATAGATTCGTGGGCAACACATCGTTACAATAATTACCTGATTTTCGAGAATACATTTAGAAACTTACTGCACGAGCATTCGCTCTATGCTGTTTATCCGGCTTATCATGATGATGCGAATCATTATGGTCCCATTTTTAGTATGTTAATTGCTCCATTTGCAATCTTCCATAACTGGATAGGATTATTGTTATGGAACCTGTTTAACTGTTTCCTGCTTTTTAAGGCTATACAAACTTTGCCATTAACTGAAGATCAAAAAATAATTATTGGATATATTGCCATTCCCTGTTTGATAGAATCTATGCTTAACCAACAGTTTAATGCTGGTGCAGGTGCACTGATGATATTGAGTTATACGCTGGTGAATAAAAATAAAGGGATATGGTCGGCACTTTGCATTGTACTTGGTACTTTTATCAAACTTTACGGTATTGTAGGCCTGGTTTTTTCTTTTTTGCCAAAAAAAGCCGGCTTTTACCTTATGGTTGATTATGTGGTCGATAATATTATTCTTATTGCCCATGCTTTTAGCGTCTCCTGATTATGTGGTTCACTGTTATGTAGATTGGAAAAACTCTTTAATAGATAAAAACATGGTCAACGTGTTAGGCGGAGGGATCGATATTTCCATTATGGGTTTCTTTAGGGAGCTTTTTGGTGAAAAGAAAATACCGAATTTTCTATTCCTGATCCTTGGTGCCGTATTATTTATGTTGCCATTTATAAATATATCGCGTTTTAAAAAATGCAGATTCCAATTGATGATCCTGTCATCGGTATTGATTTTTCCAGTATTATTCAGCACTGGAGCGGAAGACTGTACATTCATTATTTCTATTGTTGGGGTAGGTGTATGGTATGTGAAAGAAAGTAACGCGGCTATGAAAAAGGTATTATTGCCCATTTTACTTCTAATTACGTGTAATTTCCCTCTATTATTATTTCCGGTATTTGCGAAATCGCACCCGTTATTTTTGGCTATTATCAGCCTGCCTTATTTTCTGGTGTGGTTAAGGGTTGTTTATACCGCCACTAAAAACAGGTTCGCCTATGCAGAAGAAACAGAGTCGGAAATGGTTACTGTGCTAATAGATTAAATTTTAAAATTTTATTTTTTTAAAGGTTTTAATACCCGTTTATAAAAACAGATGTTAAAACCTTTTTTGTTATCAGGCTGTTTTATAGCAATCTAATCAAAAATTATTATGGATGATAAACAAAAAAACGGGGGTGCTGATCGCGGTAGGATCAACATTAACGAGGGTTATGAGCTGGATTATTGGTCAAATAAATTTGGCGTGAGCAAAGATAAGCTAAAAGCAGCTGTGCAAACGGTGGGTACTTCTGCCCATGCAGTAGAAGATTTTTTAAAAAAATAAACATTGATTATGAGTCTGGAAAAATATGTTGCCAAGCGCGATTTCTCAAAAACGGCAGAGCCCAAATCAGGTGAAAGCAGCGATCCGAACAAGTTGCACTTTGTGATCCAAAAGCATGATGCATCACGCCTGCACTATGATTTCAGACTTGAAATGGAAGGCGTTTTAAAAAGCTGGGCCGTACCAAAAGGTCCGTCAACCGATCCCAAAACCAAACGTTTGGCCATGATGGTAGAAGACCATCCTTACGATTATAAAGATTTTGAAGGCATTATTCCGCAAGGCGAATATGGTGGTGGAACTGTAATTGTATGGGATGAAGGTACCTACGAACCAATTGAGGCTATAAACGGCAAAAAAGCACAGGAAAAGCATCTTTTAAAACAGTTAAAAGAAGGTTCGTTAAAAATTAAATTGAACGGAGAAAAACTTCAGGGCGAATTTGCGCTGGTTAAAACGCATGGAATGGGCGAAAATGGCTGGCTGCTCATTAAACATAAAGATGATTATGCCTCCACAAAAGATATAACCAAGGAAGATAAATCGGTTCTTTCCGGAAAAACTATCGAAAAGATGGAAAAAACATCAGATAAGGTTTGGAAAGAAGGAAAAGAGCAAAAAATAAAGCCCGAAAGAAAAAATCCCGGGCCGAAGGTTAAAAAACAAACAAAACCAGTAGGGGATGATAAAAGCATTGATGTGAAAGCCATCCTGAAAAAAGCGCCAAAATCGGCTATGCCTAAAAACATAAAACCCATGTTGGCTACGTTGGTGGATGAGCCATTCGATGATCCAAACTGGCAATACGAAGTAAAATGGGATGGATACCGGGCTTTGGCTTTTATCAACAAAGGAAAAGTGGAGCTCTTTTCGAGGAACAATAAATCATTTAACGAAAAGTTTTATCCTATTTACGATCTGCTTAAAGAATGGAAAATCAATGCCGTTTTGGATGGTGAAATTTTAGTGTTAAATGATAAAGGCATATCCAATTTCGGTTCATTACAAAACTGGCGAAGTGAGGCAGATGGTGAACTTGTTTTTTATGTTTTCGATATCCTTTGGTATGAGGGCAAAAACCTGATGGAAATGCCGCTTAATGAGCGCCAGGCCATTTTAAATGATATTTTGCCTACAGATGATGACCGTGTGCGTTTAGGTAAAGTTTTCAAAGCCAGTGGTGTCGATTTTTTGATGCCGCACAAAGGATGGGGTTGGAAGGCATCATCGCTAAAAAATGGATAGCACCTACGCTCCCGACCGAAGATCGAAAGAGTGGTTGAAAATTAAAGTGCACAAACGCCAGGAGGTTGTTATAGCCGGTTTTACCAAAAACGCTGATACCTCCAAATCTTTCAGCTCCCTTTTACTGGGCTTATATGAAAAAGGAAAATTGCAGTATGTAGGTAAAGTTGGTACCGGGTTTTCCGATAAACTGCAAAAAACAATGATGGAGCAGTTTAAGCCTATTATAATAGCTAAAAGCCCTTTTGAAAGTATTCCCGATGTAAATAAACCATCCCGTTTCAGACCAAATCCACCGAAGGCAAAAGCCACCTGGTTAAAGCCGCAGTTGGTTTGCGAAGTCGCTTTTACTGAAGTAACCGAAGATGGTGTTTTCCGTCACCCTTCCTTTCAGGGGATGAGGGAGGATAAAAAAGCGAAAGAAGTGGTTCGGGAAGAGGAAAAACCTACTCAAAAGGTTGTTGGTAAGGTGAAAGAAAAAGAGGAGCATGCCCATGCTATTAAACCGCCCAAAGGAAAAGAACCCAAAACCTTATTAAACCCTAAAGATGAAACACAGGTAAGAAAAATTAAAGGCCACGAACTTAAATTTACCAATTTGAGCAAAGTGTATTGGCCAGAGGATAAAGTAACCAAAAGGGATATGTTTAATTACTATTACCAGGTTGCTGATTATATTTTACCTTATCTTAAAGACCGGCCACAATCGCTTAACCGTTTCCCCGGAGGAATCCACGGGCCAAGTTTTTACCAGAAAGATGTAAAAGGAAAGGCACCAGATTGGACAGAAACTTTTCCGTACGAAAATGGCGAAGGGGAGAAAAAGGAATACCTGGTAGGTACGGATGAGGCTTCTTTATTATGGATGGCCAGTTTGGGCTGTATTGAAATGAACCCCTGGTTTAGCCGTGTGCAACACCCTGATAATCCTGATTATTGCGTCATCGATCTCGATCCGGATAAACACTCTTTTGATCAGGTGGTTGAAGCTGCCCTCGAAACCAAAAAAGTGCTTGATGCAATTGAAGTACCCAGTTACTGCAAAACTTCAGGCTCAACAGGCATGCACATTTACATTCCTTTAAATGCCAAATACGATTACGATCAGAGTCAGATGTTCGCTAAAATCGTTGTAAATCTGGTACATAAACAGATTCCTGACTATACTTCATTAGAGCGAATGGTAGCTGCAAGAAAAGGAAAAATGTATCTCGACTTTTTGCAGAACAGGCCAGGGGCAACCATCGCCGGACCATACTCTTTACGGCCAAAAGTGGGGGCAACCGTTTCCATGCCTTTGCATTGGGATGAAGTAAAACCTGGTTTGAAGATGAAAGATTTCAATATTTTTAATGCGATAGATCGTTTAAAAGTTGAAGGAGACTTGTTTAAAGGGGTTTTAGGTAAAGGTATAGACTTAAAAAAAGCCATAAATAAGGCCAAAAGTGTTTTTGGATAAAGATGAATGATCTTTTCCCGCTTTGATTATATTTGAAAAAAATTAAAATAATGATAGCACACCACGTTTTATTCTGGCTTAAAACCGATACCACTGACGAGCAAAAAACTGCCTTTCGCAATGGCTTACAAACATTAGAAAACATTGAAGTTGTTAAAACTTTTCATATTGGCGTACCAGCCCCGATTGAGCGTGCCGTTGTAGATACTACTTATACTTTTAGCTTGCTATTATTATTTGAAGATTTGGCTGCGCATGATGTTTACCAGGTTCATCCATTGCATAAAGCTTTCCTGGATGAATTCAGGGTTTATTTCGAAAAAGTTGTCATTTACGACGCAGAATAAAGATTTCATGCCTCCGATAAACCGGAGGCATTTTTTTAGGTTTTGATTTCTAATGGATTTCTGAATAGCACATTGTTATAGAACAGTCATTACCTTCATTCGGGGGCATCGGATAAAATGTAATGAAAGATACAGAAAAGCCTTAAGTATATGCTGTGCTTTATTCAGCGTGCCCTGTGGCTCAATGTGATTAAGGTAAGCCCATTGGCACAGATGGAAATAATTTAACCACAGATAAAAAGGATGCACACAAATGTGAAAATCCATGTTTATCTGTGTACATCCGTGGCTAAAAACCTTAACTTAATGACATTGGCTTGCTGGCTAAACAGTTTTATAAAGAAATGTGCTCTGCCCAACTGGTTTATGAAATCGTATATCACTAATTAAAAATACAATTTTATATACTTATTTATAAAGAATTTGTAATGCTGAAAAACCAAAGTGTTTTTGATTGCGTAAGTGTTTTAAACCGCGATCATTATGGAAAAAACAGCTAAACTTATTAAAAGAGCATCAATTAATATAAATCAGTTGGATAGCATTAAAATTGGTGATTTTTTATCTGATGAATATGGTAAATCGGGTAAGGTTTGTGAAATTGAAAAGATAAACCGTCATGGTGAATATCATTATTACTTTAAACTGCTAAAATCGGGTACCATATTGATTATTCTTTAATTCTTTCCAGGTTTAACAAATTGATTATATTTATGTTATGAGAAGATATCTTATAGCATTGTTTTTTTTATTGCTTGTTAATCAAGTTGTTTTGGCTCAAGCCATTAAGGGTAATTTCGCCATCAAAAATGTGCTTACCGGCATGCTGTTGCGCGTAAAAGATGCCAGCGGTAAAAATGGAACACCACTGGTAGCTTACCAACCGCAGAACTGGAAATGCATGACCTGGAATTTTATTGCTATTGAGGGGAATACTTATCAGTTAAAAAATCTCTTTACCGGAAAAACTTTTCAGCCAAAACCTAATGATCAAATTTTAGAGGAACAGCCTTTAACCCTGGGCAGCGATATTCAGCAATACGAATTCGAGCCTGCCGGAAAACATACTTATTTCATAAAACTCAAAGGAACCGATCTTTACCTCACGCCAGAGGATAAAAAAGTAACTACAAATTCAGCCATTATCCTGGCAAAGAAAACGAAAACCAAGGAACAGCAATGGACGATATATGAGCAAGCACCTACGATGTAAATGCAAAAAGCTCCATATCACTAAAACTGGAGCTTTTTGTTGATAAGCGCTTTTGCTTAAAATTTATAAGCTAATGTAGTCATAAACTGACGTGGAGGAATTGGGTTAACACTGTAGTTCTCATGTACAAAGTAATTTAACTCATTCGTAATGTTCGAAATTTTAGCCAATAATGAAAGCTTTTTCCAGTTGTAGCCGGCAGATAAATCGAATGTGGTAAACGCAGTTAAAGGAATTAACCTGCTATAAGTTTGTACCTTGGTGTCATTGTAACCACCGTTACGCGAACCTGTATAATAAGCAGATGCACCAAGCTTTAAGCCTTTAACACTTCCTTCCTGAAAAGTATAAAATAAAGTTCCGTTTGCAGTGTTTTTGGTAGAACCTACTAATCTTTGTCCTTCTATCACACCACCCACTATAACATCTTTGGTGGCATTAGGATCGGTTTGTGTTGGAGCTGCTATTTTTAAAACTGTTCTATCACGGGTTTCGGTATAACGAATAAAGTTATAACTATAACCTGCAATAAAATTCAGGCCTTTTACAATTGTACCTGTAATATCTAACTCTAAACCATCGCTTAACGATTTTCCATTAAGTTCCTTGATGTTTGCATCACCATTTGGTGCACCCTGAGCATTAATAAGGGCCTGTTGTGCATATTTGTCATTGGCAATTCTATACCAGGTTAGGTTAACTGATAACCTGCCTTTAAATAAATCATTTTTAACACCAGCTTCATATTGTTGCAAAGTTGAAGGATCTAATGGTGCTAAGTTAATGTCAGTTCCTGTATTTTGAACAAAATTGCTCGAATAACTTGCATAAACTGATGTCGTTTTCAATGGTTGGTAAATTAAACCAAGTTTTGGGGTGAAAGCACTTTCTACTTTAGATTTGTTTAAACTGTTTACGCTTAAAGTTTGTATGCCAGTGGCCAGGTTTGTGGTAACCGTTCGAGGCGTTTTTTGAAAGGTATAACGAACACCTGCAAGTACTTTAAATTTGTCTGTAACCGAGATCAAATCTTGAACAAAAGTCCCCATACGATATAACGGTGCAAAAGTTTCTGAAACAGTGTTTACGTTTGGCTCAATACCCGATCCGAAATAAGTTGATGGATCAAGCAGGTTAACGGTACCATAGTTAAAGGTAGTTAAGTTATTATTGTAAGTAAATCCACCACTCGTTGTGCGTGATTGATCTGCATCGGCACCAACTAATAACGTATGGGTTATGTTACCGGTTTTAAAGTAACCATTTAAGTTAACCTGCTCATTGTAAGTAAATTCTTTTGTTTTAGAACGGGTAACATTACGTAAAGCAAGGCCATATGGAAGCGGATTGGCTGCTTTTGTATCTGCAAATGGACGTTCTGCACTGAAATAATTACGGTTGTAAGATTGTAGGTTGGCCAATATATTCAACTTCCAGTTATCATTAAATTTATGGTTAAGGTTTAATTGTGTAGTAGCGGTATTCGTTTTATTGTAGGCCCAAGGCGCATTCACAAAAGCCTTACGGCCTATGTCTGCAATCTGGTTCTCCACCGTACCGATACCAAAATCTGGTGTCATGTTGCTTTTTAAATAATCACCTTGTAACAAGATGTCTGTTTTCTCGCTAATTTTATAGAGCAAAGATGGATTCACATAAACCCTGTTTGAGGTTACACTGTTTCTAAAGCTGGCCGCATCTTCATAAGTACCGATTAATCGAAAGGCCAAATTTTTAGTGATCGGGCCATAAATATCTGCGGTTGGTTTATACATATCGTAGCTACCTGCACGCATCGAAACTTCTCCACCATATTCGAATTTAGGTTTTTTCGTTACCATATTCACTACAGCACCGCCACTTACGCCGCCATAAAGTAAGGCTGCACTTCCTTTTAAAACCTCAACCGATTCTAAAGTACTGGTTTCGGGCATGCCGCCGCTTGTAGCACGTGATCCATTTTTGAAAACGTTGTTGGCGCCCAGGCTATAGCCACGGGCAAAGAATGTTTCGCCACTTACCGATCCGCGGTTTTCGCCAAAAGCAACGCCATTTACATTTTTTAATACATCACTTAAGCGGTTTGCCTGTTGATCGGTAATTACCTGGTTCCCGATAATTTGTACGGCCTGCGGAAGATCCATAGGAGCAATTGCAATTTTACCTAGGTTAACTGGCTTTCGATTGGGGGTTTTATAACCGTTAATGGCTACTTCATTTAATTGTGAGGAAGATTCTGCTATGGCGAAATCTGCATTTACAGTCTGACCGGCAATAACAGTAATTGATTTTTCCTGAGCTGAAACACCAATAGCAGATGTTTTAATCGTATAAGTACCAGGTGTTATATTTTTGATGATAAAGTTACCTTTCTCATCAGTTTGTGTCTTTTTACCTGTGTTTTTTAAATCAACATTTACATACACAGCTGGATTGCCATCGCTTGTTTTAACCGAACCCGAAACAGATCCATTTTTGATTTGTGCCATTGTATTCCCTGCTAAAAACAGAAAAAGAGCTATAATATTTAAAAGAATAGTAAATTTTTTATTCATTTTATTTAGATTAATTCTTAGTTGGCGCAAAGGAACTGTTTAATAAGCATAATAGCAAAATTATTTTTATTCGTTCTAAATAAGATTAGTGATTCTGTGAATATTTTTGAAATATATATCATCTCCTAATACGTATATTAGAACTGTTGTATCAGAACTATGCCAAGTAACCAGGATCATTTTTATTCCAATCTTTCAACTAATAAAATTCCTTTATACCAGCTATTGGTTAAAAAGCATTTGTTTAAGCAAATACCTTCAGATTGGCATGTAATCATTACTGATATTAAAAGTTCTACAGCTGCCGTTAATGCAGGTTTGTACGAAAATGTAAATCTTATTGCAACAGGGAGTATTGTTGCAGTGCTCAATACTGCTTTTAAAGCCAATATTACGGTGCCATTTTTCTTTGGGGGTGATGGAGCAACCTTTATCGTTCCACCTCGAATTGTAGACGGCGTGATGAAATCGTTACTGAAATATAAGAATAACACCAGCGAAAATTTTAAGATCGATTTAAGGGTTGGAATTGTACCTGTTGCAGAAATTTATGCCAGGGGACATAACCTTCAGATGTGTAAGTTTGCTAGCGCTGAAACATTTTCTATACCAATTGTTTTAGGAGATGGCTTGGCCTACGCCGAAAAATTGATCAAAGGAGAAGATTACCTGTTATCGGGCCACGATACTGTCAGTGATGAAATTGATTTAAGCGGCATGCAATGTCGATGGGATAAAATTGAACCACCAGAGAATAGTGAAGAAATTGTAACCCTTATCGTAATTGCCCAGGATTACGGGCAACAGGCGGATGTATTCAGCAAGGTGATTCATCACCTCGATCAGATTTACGGCTCTCCTGAAAAACGCCAGCCGATTTCGGTTTCTAAACTGATATTCAGGACAAGTTTTAACAGTCTGGGCCAGGAAATGAAACACCGTTTAGGGAAGATCAAACTTTTTGAACTTGTTAAGTCATGGTTCATCAATATCTATGGATATATTTATTTCCGAACAGACCGTGGTAAAAAATACCTGAAGCAACTTGTCGAAATGTCGGATACACTGGTAATAGATGGCAGGATAAATACAGTAATTACCGGTACCGCAAAACAACGTTTGGCATTAGCGCAAGTCCTTAACCAGCTTGAAAAAAATAATGAAATTTTGTATGCTTTTTACGTAAGTGGCGAATCGGTGATGTCTTGTTATGTAAGGGACCTGGAAGACGACCATATTCATTTTGTTGATGGAGCGGATGGAGGATATACCCGGGCCGCAGGGATCCTTAAACAAAAAATAAGCCATAAATTTAATGTTGAGTGATAAAAGTCAACAATTTAACAAACTACCCCAAACATTTGTGAAGGCTACTTGTATGATACTTAGTCTAATTCGATTAATCAAGATATCAGCATAGTCTACCGTAAATATGGAAAGTTATTCAAAGGTTTTAAGTAACGATCAACTTTTAGAGGTTCTTTTCCTATCTAAAGATGCAACAGCCATATACACGTCAGAACAAATCGTAATCGAAATGGCCAACGATGCCATGATTTCTTTTTGGGGTAAAGACCGCTCTATTATTGGCAAACGCCTGGAAGATGCCGTACCTGAGTTAAAGGGGCAGCCTTTTATTAATATGCTGAAAAATGTATTGCTAACAGGCATTACGGATAGTGGTGATGCTATCCCTGCCGAAACGATGAGAGATGGTAAGTTACAGACCGCTTATTATACCTACGAATACCGGGCCATTAAGGACGATTCAGGAATGCCATATTGTATTCTTCATACCGCGAGCGATGTTACTGATATTATGAAGGCAAAAAAAGCGATCAAGGAAACAGAACTGCAGCGGGAAGCGCTGGATCAGGAACAGATTTTAATCGGCATAAAGGAAGAACAGCAAAAGAATGATTTTATCAGTATGGTAAGCCATGAGCTGAAAACGCCATTAACTTCTATCAGTGCTTACTTACAGTTAATGCAGAGTCGAAGTTTAACAGATGCTTTTATCGCAAATACTTTAGCTAAGGTGCAAAAGCAGATCCGGAAAATGAGCACATTAATCAGCTCTTTTTTAAATGTATCGCGTTTAGAATCAGGAGAAATTCAATTGAACCTATCATATTTTGATCTGAATAAACTAATTCACGACCTTGTTGAAGATTTAAGTTTAGTATATCCGACTAATCAGATTGATTTTAAAGGGGGAGATTCTAAATTAATTTACGCAGATAAAGATAAAATTGGCTCTGTAATTTCAAATTTAATTAGCAATGCGGTAAAATATTCTGATCAGAATAGTACCGTTTTGATTCAATCTGCAAGCAGAGAGAATGAAATGAATGTTTCTGTAACGGATCATGGCATTGGCATTCAGGCCCATGATCTGGAAAAAATCTTTTATCGGTTTTACCGTGTAGAAAGCCACCAAACTAAAACCATTTCAGGTTTTGGGATAGGTTTATACCTCAGCGCAGAGATTATTAACCTCCATAACGGGAAAATATGGGTAGAAAGTAAGTATGGCGAAGGTTCTACCTTCCATTTTGATATTCCACTTGTTCCTTAGCTGATATATTCAAATAAAAAACACAATCTTAAATGCTTATTTGTTACTGTTAAATGAGCATTTCATCTATAAACCCTGTAAACGGGGAAATTATAAAAACCTATCAGGAAGATACTGAAGCGTTAATCGGTCAGAAAATCGATCAGGTACATCAAGCGTGGTTAAGTTACAGGGAAACCGATTATCAAAGCCGCTCGAAACTATTGCTGCAGGTTTCGAAACTATTAATCGAACGTAAAGATCAGTTGGCCGGACTTATGTCGCTAGAAATGGGGAAACCGCTAAAAGCTGGTGTTGCTGAAGTTGTTAAATGTGCCTCTGTTTGTGAATACTATGCTAAAAATGGTGCTGAATTTTTGGCTGATCAAACCATAAAAACCAGCGCATCCAAAAGTTACGTGAGCTTCCAGCCTATCGGTGTGGTATTGGCTATTATGCCCTGGAACTTCCCTTTTGGCAAGTGTTCCGCTTTTTGGCGCCGGCATTAATGGCCGGTAATTGCGGTGTTTTAAAACACTCATCAGGCGTTACAGGCTGCGCTATAGAAATAGAAAAAGTAATTGAAGATGCCGGCTTTCCTGCAAATGTTTTTAAAACGCTGATCTGCAATAGTAAAGCCATTTCAAAAGTAATCGAAAACCCCCACATCAAAGCCATAACCCTTACAGGAAGCACTGAAGCCGGTAAAAAAGTAGCCGAACAAGCAGGGAAACTGATCAAAAAAACAGTATTGGAACTTGGTGGGAGCGATCCTTATGTGATTTTGGAAGATGCTGATTTAAAAAAGACCGCCAAAATATGTGCAGAAGCCAGGTTAATTAATAACGGGCAAAGCTGCATTGCTGCAAAACGTTTCATTGTGGTAAAAACAGTTGAAGAACAGTTTACAAAATTTTTTAAAGCCGAAATGGAAAGTAAAAAAACTGGCGATCCATTGCAGAGCGATACTGATTTAGGACCAATGGCGAGGGCAGACCTTCGCGATGAGTTGCATCAGCAGGTTTTAAAGAGTATCGAACAGGGTGCAAAATGTGTTCTAGGTGGCGAAATCCCCGGTATGGAAGGTGATCATGCCTATTACCAACCCACCATATTAACCCATGTAAAAAAAGGCATATTGGCTTATGATGAAGAAATATTCGGTCCGGTGGCCGCAATTATCTCCGCAGACGATACTGAAGATGCCATCCGCATCGCCAATGATACCAATTTTGGACTGGGCGCAGCCGTTTTTACCGAAAATGCAGCATTAGCAGAAGACATTGCCCGGAATAAACTTGAAGCAGGATCTTGTTTTGTAAATGAGGGGGTTAAATCAGATCCCGCTTTGCCTTTTGGAGGCATCAACCAGTCCGGTTACGGCCGTGAATTAAGTATGTTCGGTATTCATGAGTTCGTGAATATCAAAACCGTGTACATCAAATAATAATATCCTATATGAAAGCAGTTAGAATCCACGAATTTGGCGGACCAGAAGTTTTATCTATAGATGAAATACCAGTTCCCCAGCCAGCACCAGATGAAGTATTGATTAAAGTGCATGCAACCAGTGTAAATCCGGTAGACTGGAAAATTAGAGAGGGACAAAGGAAAGAGAAATTTCCGGTAAAGCTACCTTTAACTTTGGGTTGGGATGTTTCTGGCACAATTGAGGCATTAGGCGAAAAAGTAAGTGCTTTTAGAAAGGGAGATGAGGTGTATGGTAGGCCCGATCCGACAAAAAATGGTGCTTATGCTGAATACATTGTGGTTAAAGCCAACATCATCAGCATTAAACCTACCAGTATTGGATATACTGAAGCTGCTGCGGTACCCCTGGCAGGTTTAACAGCATGGCAAGCATTATTCGACCACGGTTTGTTAAAAGCAGGACAAAAAGTACTGATTCACGCAGCAGCCGGTGGGGTAGGAACATACGCCGTACAATTTGCAAAATGGAAAGGAGCTTATGTAATTGGCACAGCCTCAAGTGCTAACATCGATTTTTTGAAGCGTTTAGGAGCCGATGAGGTAATCGATTATAAAATGGAAGATTTTGAGACCGCTTTAAGTGATGTTGACTTGGTTTTAGATACTATTGGCGGAGAAACGCAACTCAAATCGTTAAATATATTAAAAGACGGGGGAAGGGTAATCACCACCCTAATGCCAGAGTTTGTGGCAGAAGCGAAAGTGAAAAATGTTCATCTTATCGGTTTTACTACACAATCAATTCCCGATCAACTGGCTGAAATTGCCACTTTGATCGATTCTGGTAAAGTTAAACCTATCATAGAAAAAGTTTTGCCTTTTACCAGCGCCAGACAAGCTCAAACCGAAAGCGAGCAGGGACATACAAGAGGAAAAATTGTATTGCAGGTAATTTAGGGTAGGGAAGTCCGAAGTCGGATGTTAGAGGTCCGAAGAAATAATAATTCATATTGTTATCGTCCTTCTGAATTTATTCAGAAGGACGATAATATTCAGACTCTAAATCTTAATGATCTTAACAGCTTAATGGTGAAAAAGAACCTGTAACTCTTTTCACGTGTTTTGCTACTCGCTCAGCGACTTTCGGTAAAAAACAATGATTATTTTATATAAATATCCTTGCTAAAATCATTTTCCGCTACATCAACAGACTGTGGCTGGATAATCACAAACTTGATCACATTATATTCTGATTTTATTTTATCCCTCAGCCTGTCAATCGCATTGGTTAAATTGGTAGTGTTTAATTCTGCTTTAAATGTAAGAATGAGCACCAGCAATACTTCCTTTGGCGATTGATATTGGGATAATATGCTCGTTACCGTAATTACATCCTGATCATTTTCTGCCAGTTCTTTTATCTTCTGCTGTGTTTCTGGCGTTAAGCCTTCGCCCATTAATAAACTACGGCTTTCCCTGGCCAGTATAAAAGATACAAAGATTAAGAGTGTACCTACTAAAACAGAAGCCAGTCCATCTAAAAACGGAAGGTTTAAGTTGTGGCTTAACACCATAAATATAAAAACAATCAATAATCCTAAAACGGCTGCGCCATCCTCAAATAATACTAAAAAGCCAGAGGGATCTTTGCTTTTAATAATGGCTTTCCACCAGGGCAAACCTTTACGTGTTTTGTTAAATTCTTTCATTGCAATGATTAAAGAAGCGCCCTCGAATAAGAAAGATAATCCCAATACCACATAATTCCAGGTTGGATTTCCCAAAACTTCAGGATGGCGGATATGCGCAATCCCTTGCGAAATAGATACTACACCACCTAAACCAAAAATCATGATGGATACAATGAACGACCAGAAATACAGCTCTTTACCGTAGCCAAATGGCCGTGACTTATCAGGTGGTTTTACACTTCTTTTTAAGCCATACAGCAATAAAAGCTGGTTGCTGGTGTCAACCGTAGAGTGAATGCCTTCGGCAATCATTGATGAACTGTTGGTAAATGCCCCTGCAATGAATTTAGTTACTGCAATTAATAAATTGGCCGCTAATGCGCTGTAAATAGAATTGTTGGCTCTTGCCATAGATTAAGGAATGTAAAGGATTCATTTCTTAAACGGTTTTAATGTGATTTGGTTTTATAACGAGCGATGAAAAGATGCTGTATTCCCAATTCAATTGGGAATCTTAATGCAATACGCTTTAAGATTCCCGCCTTCGCCTATCGTGTGGACACAATTAATTATAACATTCTTCTATCGCTCTATGCCGCGGGGCATGGTAGTTTTTCACAGTTAATGTTGTTTTTAGCTGTGTTCAAGAATGCTGCGCATTTTGGAGCGCCAAAGTACCCAAAGTGCTTTGTCATCCGATGGCTATCGGATCCAGCAATGAGCCTTTTACACAATCTCATGCGCATCAAAAAAACAGTGACACTTCGTTTAATCAGGTATTGTGTGTGTTTTCTTTGGTCTGATTGAGCCCTGCGGGGTTTGTGTTCTATATTTTTTAAAAAATTAAATTATCGGTTATGAACACAAAACCACTGCGTTTCAGGTTTATTACTGCCATTTTTACTGTTGTGCACCTGTTTTTTGATTTCCCCGGCTCTTGGGATTGACAGCGTCCTTGGTTATAATCCGTGCTTTATTAAAGTTAGTTAGCAAAACGCCTAAAAATACTTAAAAGATGTGTACACACGATAGGCCTTCGCGGGAATGACGATTTTTTAACTCTTAAACGGCGTTATTTGATTGGTCTTGACCAGTACAAATAAACAGGACCGTCATTTCGACTGCAATGGAGAAATCTTTTAACAAAGTTCAAAGATCTCTCCATTGCGTGATGATTCATCCGGTAGCTATCGGATCGGGATGACGGCTATTTTTGGAATTTTTAACCTAAAATCTCATCAATTAACTTGATTTCAGTTTCACTGAATTTGATATTATCTAAAGCTTTAATTGAATCAGCAATTTGTTCTGGTTTACTGGCACCTATCAATACCGTTGTAATGCGGTTATCTTTTAAAATCCATGATAAAGCCATCTGTGCCAATTTTTGGCCACGTGCTTTTGCCACTTCATTTAATTTGCCGATTACTTCTATTCTCTCCGGGGTGATATTGCTCTCATTTAAGAAAACACCACTGGTAGCCACCCGCGAATCGGCAGGGATACCGTGTAAATATTTATCGGTAAGTAAACCTTGCGCCAATGGCGAAAATGGAATACAGCCTATACCATTTTGCTCCAAAACATCAAGTAAACCATTTTCTACCCAACGTTCAAACATAGAATATTTCGGCTGGTGGATTAAACACGGAGTACCGTTATCTTTTAAAATTTTAATGGCTTTTGCAGCATCTTCCGCCTGGTAATTTGATATGCCTACGTATAAAGCCTTTCCTTGTTGAACCATTAAGCTTAATGCCGCCATGGTTTCTTCAAGCGGAGTTTCTGGATCAGGACGGTGGTGGTAAAAAATATCAACATAATCCAGTTTCATGCGTTTTAAGCTTTGATCCAAACTCGATACCAGGTATTTTTTTGATCCCCAGTCACCGTACGGACCATCCCACATGGTATATCCCGCTTTGCTTGAAATAATCATTTCGTCACGGTAGCCCTTAAAATTTTCATGAAGAATTTTCCCGAAAACTTCTTCAGCCGAACCAGGGAGCGGACCGTAATTATTGGCTAAATCAAAGTGAGTAATTCCATTGTTAAAAGCAGCGTAGATAAGGTTTTTGCTGTTTTCAAAAACATTTACATATCCGAAATTATGCCATAAACCCAAAGATATTGCGGGCAATTTTAAGCCACTGTTTCCGCAACGGCGATATAGCATTTGGTCGTAACGATCTGTTGAGATAATCTCGTTCATATTTGTGGTTTGATTGCCACAATAATAATCAGTTTCAACGGATTTTAATGACCATTGGTTAATATATTATCAGTTTATAATTGATAATTACAAAATCAGCACTCTTGTTGCTGTAAATATTTGACTCAGGAGTAGAACAGTAATTATAAACTGCCTTCGTTTACTTAAAAGTTAAGATCAGGTAATTTTAATACTTCCACATTTTGTGATTATCAATTCTGCAAATCGTATCGTTGCTGATGTCTTAGGTAAATTATTCTATAAGATATGCTTTTTACTTATTCTAAATCGTTTTATTTGCAATATTATGTGATATCATTATATTTAAAAAAAATAAAAAATCTAAACCAAGTATTCCATTTTATGAAATTAAAATCACTAGCTGGCCTCGGCGTTCTGGCTGCAATCGGGTTTGTATCCTGCCAATCTGAAATCAAAAAAACTTCTTCTACAGATAGTTTGAAAAGCGACTCTGCTGGAGTTGTTAAACTAGTTCCCGATTCATTTAAAAAAGAAATTGATGGTAAACTAACAGCATTGTATACTTTAAAGAATAACAACAATGCGGAAGCAATTTTTACCAATTACGGCGGGCGCCTGGTTAGTTTATTAGTACCTAATAAAGATGGTAAGTTAATTGATGTGGTGGTAGGTTTTAAAAGTGTTGGTGATTACGAAAAATCTACCGAACCCTATTTTGGCGCAACTATTGGCCGATATGGCAACCGTATTGCCAAAGGTAAGTTTACGCTTGAAGGTAAAACCTATTCGCTGTTTACCAATAACGGGCAGAATACACTTCATGGAGGAAAAAAGGCTATCAATATGTAGTTTGGGATGCAAGCCAGCCCAATCCCAATACTTTGGTGCTACATTATCTATCAAAAGATGGCGACGAAAATTTTCCTGGTAATTTAGATGTTAAGGTCACTTACACCTTAACAGATGATAATGAATTGAAAATGGATTATGAAGCCAAAACAGATAAAACAACAGTAGTAAATCTGACAAACCATGCATTTTTTAATTTAAACGGCGATGGAAGCGGTACCATTTTAAACCATGAAGTGCAAATTTATGCTGATGAATATACTCCTGTAGATTCGACATTGATCCCGACCGGAAAAATTGTTAAAGTAGCCGGAACACCTTTCGATTTTAATAAAACCACAACTATAGGTGCCCGTATAGACGATAAAAATGAACAACTAATCTTCGGTAAAGGTTATGATCATAACTACGTACTTAATAAAACCAAGGCAATGGGCATGTACCACGCGGCTACGGTTAGAGGAGATAAGTCGGGTATAATAATGGATATTTATACGCAGGAGCCAGGTTTACAGTTCTATAGTGGAAACTTTATGCAAAGTAAAAATACTTTTAAAACTGGTGCTAAAGATGATTTCAGAACTGCAATTGCAATGGAAACGCAACATTTTCCGGATTCTCCAAACCAGCCTGCATTTCCTTCAACTGTATTAAAACCCGGACAAGTTTACAAGACAAGTTCAATCTATAAATTTACCAAATAACATTTGGTAATCCCTACATCTCTGTGATGATAACATGGTATACGGTCTGTGGAAACACAGGCCGTATCTGTTTAGAAAAGATCTTGTAGTACCGGACCGGTATAGTCTTCTATAAAAGCAATAATGTTATTGTAAGCAGAAAATTCTTCACTGGTGTGCATGGTGGTCAGTACAATACACTTCATCCCCGCATTTTGAGCAGCTTCAACGCCTTTTGGTGCATCTTCAAATACAATACATTGGTTAGATTCAACACCTAAAATTTCAGCACCTTTGGTAAATGTTTCAGGATCTGGTTTGCTGTTTATCACATCTTCTGCGCTTACTATCGCATTAAAATAAGAACGGATATTTAAATTATCGAGTACAAAATTAATGTTAAAGGGAATTGCAGCCGAACCAATAGCCATTTGAATGCCTGATTGTTTTGCTTTTTCCAAAAAATCGCCTAAACCGGCTATCAACGATAAATGTTTTTTATATGCAGCCTGATAGCGGTGTTCTTTTTCAATGGAGATCTGATCAATCTGTTCCTGAGAGAAATGACCTACACCAAAAACACGTTCCAACAGATCCTGGTTTTTACCGTACATCTGTTTTTTGACCGCATCAAAACTGATACTCGCGCCTAAATCCTTTGTAAGGATGTTATGCCATGCCTGATTATGAAAAGCCATGTCGTTAATCATGGTGCCATTTAAGTCGAAAAGAAAAGCTTTGGGTTTATCGTTCGTCATGGCGGCAAAATTATCAGATTTTTTTATGATTCTGTTAAAATACAGTTATCATTACGAAAATTTAACTGAAAATTGTTTGTTTACGGGGCGTAAACATTATGGAGAAAATAAATTTCCCTTCAATGTAATTTTTTGGCAATTACACTCGTTTTCATTTTTTTAAATTTAGTATTCAATTAATTGCAATGTATAGTTTAACACCAGAGATAAATATGATGACTGATGCGCATGATGAATGCGATGCACTTATTGATTATTTAAATGGACTGCAGCCATTAAGAAAAGAGATAATTGATCGGGCAAAAAACGAAACCTTCAAAATATCTGTGCGAAAGAATGAGGTTTTGCCAAACCTTAATAGTATTAATGGGGATTGCTTATGTTTCATTGTTAAGGGTTTAGTACGGGCTTTTATACTGGATGAAGAAAAAGACATCACTGCCTGGTTAATTGATGAAAATCACTTGATTGGTCGTATTCGAAATCCAGGGGCATTTGGACCAACTTACCAGGAACAGTATCAGGCACTGGAAGACTCCGAATTGCTTATATTTCCATATCGGTTTATTGATGATCTGTATGCAAAATTTCCCGAAACCAATATTTTAGCCAGAAAATTATTGGCTATACATTACCATATGTCGCAGGAGCGATCTATCTTGTCACTAATCCCTTCAGCAGAATTAAGGTATAAACAGTTCAAAATCAGGTATCCTGCTATAAAGTCTAGGGTGCCACTAAAATTTTTGGCAAGCTATTTAGGGATGCGGATTGAAACTTTAAGCAGAGTCAGAAAAAAGAAAAACTGCAAGAAAGGTGTTAGCGCCTGTTTAGAATGAAATGAAATTTATTTCGTATGTCGGTCTGAGCGTAGTCGAAGATCATTTCAACGCATAAATAAAGTGCTTCGACCAGTCTATCAATGACGGATTTAAAAAATTGCCATCATTTTGCCCTCTTGTATATTAACCTTTTAACATATTTGAAAAGGTTCTAACCTCTGCCATTAAGGTTATTTTGCAAATCGTTATTAATCAATATTTTATTGCTTACGCATTTCCATCCAACTAGGCCATATACAAATAAAATACCCCGTTCTGCGGACACCCTTTCTAAAAGAGGGGAATTATATGCCAAGTGATATTTTTTAGCATCCTTTATATTGATCTTTATGAAATAAGTTATTCCCAGGATGACAGCAGTGGGCTATTTATATTTGTTGTAAAAATTTAAACATGCGCTTAATCTTTTTTCTTTTTAAAATAAAAGTAACAAAGTGGAAAAAGGCAGATCAGGCCTAACAGAAAACCACCAACAGTATCTGTAAACCAATGCGCGCCCAGGTAAATTCTGGACGGGGCAATGGTGATCATCAAAAAGGCTGATAGATAAGTTACTATATTTTTGGTTAGCTTTGGCAAATCTTTCAACGTATTCATCAAAATAATTAAGAATCCAAAAAAGAGCGTATAAGAGAGTACATGCCCGCTCGGATAGCTTTGAAACCGGTTTACTTCCACCAGCCGTACGTAAAATGCAGTAGGGCGGGGACGGTTAATTACATTTTTTATACCCAGAATAATTAATCCAGATAATAATACTGTCGAAATAAATATTCCTTCGCGTTTATATTTCTGATAATAAAATATGATCGCCACTATTACTACTGAAAGTAATGAATAGGGAAGTTCGCCAAAAAAGCTGATGGCCAACATTAATTTATCTAACCAGTCTGCGTGGTATTGCTGAATAAATAACGAAGTTTTAATGTCAAAACCAAGTATGGGATGTTGTGCAATAAAAAAACTTAAACAAGTAAAAGCAGCAATTAGTAATGAGAGTATAAAAATTAATGTATTTCGTTTTAAAGGCATAGGCACAGATTGATAAAAAGCCAAAACTATGGATTTTATGTCAATAGAAGCAAAATTTTCAGCTTTTTAAATTGGACATTATTGAAAACAAAAGTCGGTAAAAGCCCAAATTTAATGGTATGGAAAACTACAGGCCAAAAATTTCATCAAGGAAATAAGCCGATTCATCAAGGAAATAAACCTATCTGTATAATTCTTTATGATAAGTTGAAATGATTTTTAATCTTCGGGTCAGATAATAAGGATATCTATGCTTAAGTGGTTGGCAGGATTAATTCCTGCCGACTAACGAAGCGCACCCTTCGACAATTTATTCATAAATTATATTTTTTGTATTAACGCTTCGGCCAAAGCCTACCTCCTTTAAATGAGGAGGTGCTTAGGTTGTTACCACATCTCCCGTTCTAGTTTCAGTTTTTAAATAATTTTACATTAAGAACACGTCTAAAATAATTTAGATACCTGTAAAAATATAATCCAATATATCATCAAAGTTAGCAGCCTATATTTATCCGGTTTTAATTGATTTAGCATCAGACTCTGTGATTTTTATAGCAAAAGGATGGGGAATTAGTTTCTGGACTGTTTTACAATATTTACGTTAATTACGTGTGGCGTTTTATTAGAGGAGAAATTATGGCACATCAGGTTCAGGTATTTTAGGTTGGTGTTGCAGGTATTGTTTTTAAATTATCGGTAGGTGATCAAGTAATTTTTGTGGCTGTTCATTAAATATCCGTAATTTGGTTTTTTAATTTGCAGAAAGCAAATCCTAACGCTGATGAAGACTAAGCTATTTTCATTTATTTTTTTCTGGTATTTATCATTCAGCTTTACGCCGAATATAGCAATAATACCAGTTTGCGTACTTTTTCCAAACCTTTAATTGTGTTGGTGCTTTTGGTGTGGCTATATGTTACTACAAATTTAAAAGGCCGTTTCCATAAAAGAGTTTTTACGGGATTAATTTTTGCCTGGGCGGGAGATCTGTTATTGATGTTGCAGGACGGTGGGACAAGTTTTTTTATCTTCGGATTGGCTGCTTTTTTAGTTTGCCATATTTTTTACATCAGGGCTTTTACACTCGATCATAAATCCAATCCAAGTCATAAGACGCCATATTTTTTATGGGCTGTGGGTGCATTTGCTATTTTCTGTTCTGGTTTGTTTTTCTATTTACAGCCGCATCTTGGGCCTATGCAGTTTCCGGTTTTAATGTATGCCATTATCATCTGTGTGATGGCCTTAATGGCAGTTAACCGCTACGGGAAAGTTAATATTTTTAGTTTTAAACTTATTCTTTATGGTGCGTTGTTTTTCTTGCTGTCTGATAGTGTTTTAGCCGTTAATAAATTTGCACAACCCATTCCGCAAGGTGGTGCGCTGATTATGGCTACTTACATGATTGCGCAATATTTAATTGTTTACGGTACTATTGAGCGCAAGTTGGTGGTAATGCGGACGGAAGTGTAGGGAGTTGTTTTGTACTTTGTCATGCTTCGTGCCTACCATTGACATGGCTCCAATATAAAGGTCGTCATCTCGATCCGATAGCTATCGGATGTAACGCAGCGAAATGGAGAGATCTATTTAGCTAGATTTAGCTTTGCTAAACACTCCGTGGTTCTCGACTGCGTTACCGATGTAAAATCGGTACAGGTAGCACTCCGCTCGAAATGACGGTAACTCGAGGGATTTTTATGCGTCGATTAATACTGTCATTTATAATGATTTATATGAAATAAATTAACCTTCAGCATGTCAACATATTTAAGGTCATTTCAAATTAAAAAGGATTTTCACTATACCAGGTTTATAAAACTCAAGACTGTAGAGAGAAGAAAAATATAAATCACTACATCAACCTTCATCTACTTTTCACCTTTCTTCTCCTTATCCAAAACTGTAAAAACCTGTACCAGGCGTTCTCCATTTTCATCAACTAAGGTTAAGGTATGTTTACCTGGTGGCGGACTAATGGCCAATTGATGAAAATTAGTAGTGGTGCTTACGTATTCATTATCAATGTGCCAATATATTTTAGCACCTGGATTTCTGTGTGCTGCATTAATCACAATTTTACCTCTTGATCCATCCTGTTCTAAAGGAATGTAAACTATCGCATTATTTTTTGGGTAAATGATCTCCATTACACTATTTCCACCTGAGAGTTCACAGCCAACTTTAAAAGGAGGGAGGGATTTATAATCGCTGTTTTTTATTTTATAATAATATTCCATGGCAGGTGGTAAAATAAACCAGCTTTTGTGCTGCATATTGGTTATACTTTCACATTGGTCGGTAACCCTGAAAGTGCCGGTTCTGTCTAAATGGACCAATTTGTGAAATGGACAAATGGAAGTCTTTTCTCCCGAAACAGGAACAAGTTCTTGTACCACATCAGTACAATATTCTGCTGCCTTGTAACCGCTTTTTTTGCAAATTTTAAGTTTTTTAAGTTTTGTTGTGGGCGTTTCGAACCATTTTCCATTGGGTAATAACCTGAAAATATCAAAGAGCACCGGCGCGGCTGCTTCTATTCCCACCAAACCAGGTCTGCCTTCACCATCTGCATTACCCACCCAAACGCATACGACGTAATTTGGAGTTAAGCCTACGGCCCAGGCATCGCGGAAACCAAAACTGGTACCTGTTTTCCACGCTATTCTTTGCGACGAGGAAAATTGTTCCCATAAACCTTCATCACCTGGGCGCATCACTTCTTCCATGGCATTAAAGGTTGCCCATATTGCACCATGATCTAAAAATGAGTTACGCTGATAGTCTTTTTCTTCTTTAGTTTTATTATTAAAGTAAGTTGCCTGTTTATAATCTTCAGGATTATAGAGGCCTTTGTAGGTGTTGAAATGGTTTAGCGTACGTACCATACCCATATAAGTATTGGCCAAATCCCACATCGTAACTTCACTGCCACCCAAAATTAACGACAAACCATAGTGATCTGCCGGCTGGTTCAGTGTTCCGATCCCCAATTTTTTTAATTTATCGTAAAAACGTTCGTATTTATACTGCTGCAACATTTTTACAGCCGGGATGTTTAGCGAACGGCTCAGCGCTTTATCTGCAGCAATAGCGCCGTCATAACCCAGATCATAATTTTGAGGCGAATAACCTGCTATTTGAGTCGGGATATCTGGAATTAAGGTGTGAGGCAATATGAATCCATCATTCATCATGCTGGCATAAAGCAAAGGTTTTAAGGTACTGCCCGGGCTGCGCGGCGCTTTAATCATATCTACATGACTTTGCAGATCAGGATTTTCCGGTTGATAAATATTGCCTACATAACTCACCACCTGACCAGTTCTGGCATCAAGCACTAAAGCTGAAATATTATTAATGTCGTTGGCTCTATAGCGGTTGTTATAGCGTTTTAATATCGAGTTTACTTTCAACTGGATGTTTTCATCTAATGTGGACGTAATCCTCGTAAAATTGATTTTTAAACTTGCTCTTTCTGCTTTAAAACGGTTTAATAAGTGTGGCGCATTTTGCGGTAGGGGCATGGGCTTGCCCGGAACAGGCTCTAACTTAGCTAAATTAGCCGTTGCCTGATCGATGTATTTTAGCCTGGCTAACTTATCTAATAAATCGTTTCTTTTTTGATCAGCCTGCTCGAGTTTTTACCGGGATGAACCAACGACGGGCTGTTTGGAAGAACGGCTAAGGTGGCCATCTCGCCCCAGGAAAGCGTTTGAGCATCGCGTCCGTAATAGCGCCAACTTGCAGCCTCCAAACCCACAACGTTACTTCCAAAAGGCGCATTAGCAGCATATAGGCCAATAATTTCTTCTTTTGAGTATCTTATTTCTAAGCGTAATGCTAAAATCACTTCCAATAATTTTTGCCAAACCGTTCGGTCTTGTTTTCGTGAGAGGCGAATTACCTGCATGGTTAAGGTACTGCCACCGCTTACAACGCTTTTGGCCCGCCAGTTCTGTCGCATGGCCCTGCTCATGGCTAAAATATCCACACCAAAGTGGCTATGAAATCGTTTATCTTCAAAAGCAATAATGCAATCCTTAAATTTTACAGGAACGCTATCGGCCACCGGGAAGCGCCACTGTCCATCGCTGGCAATTGCAGCACTCAGTAAATTGCCATTGCTGGCCTCAATTACATAAGAAGTAGGTGTTTTGAAAAGTTTGGAGGGTAAAGCGAAAAGAAATGCCAAAAGCAAGACAAAACAGATGAGATCAGAAATGAGAAATGCTTTTGGGATTTTGTTCATGTTGTTATAGAAACCTATCAGGTTTAGAAAACCTGATAGGTTTGAAATTTATTTGTTAATTTGTCTAATTTCGGTTCGTGTCTCCACGACCGAGGCTTTAGCGTAAAATTTACACTCGTAATTTTAACGAGGGTAAAATATATTTAATTTTACACTCGTTCTTATTGCCATGGTTCGTGTCTCCAAGAACCATTTTTACGTTTAAAATTCTAATCTTAAATCCTTTAAAAACGAATAATCAGTTTCATCCTTTCATAAAACGAGGCAGACGAATATAAATAATCTTCAGGATTCGTTGCTAATTGCCAGGGTTCCGTACACGGATTGTTGTGTAGGTAATCTAACTTTTGATACGCAATTTCTGGAGAGTATAAATGTATCGCTGGTGAATCTCTCTGCCAAAATTCATAATTTTTATTAATGGAATTTTTATAAAAATGAATAAGCTCATTTGGACTTAATAATTTTTTGAACTTGTGTGCCGTATATTTTAAAAATGAACTTTGGACTGTTTCTTTACCATTAAGTTCGTTTGTTCACCAAATAGTATGTATATGATTAGGCATGATAACAAAGGCAAAAATATCAAGTTTGCTTAGTTTACTCAAATGAACTTAAAATAATATGCTTAAACTCATCTTTTTCCAATAATTTCTGCCATTTGTTAATGGTAGCTGTCCAAAAATAAATTTTTCCGATTTCAATGTAATTCTTTCTGTTGGCTTCAAATAATTTATCCATTTTTATTAGATTTCAGTTTATAGAGATGCGAGCAGGGAGTAACTGTGGTTTTATTAAATTTCGGTTCGTGGAGACACGAACCGAGGCTTAAGAATTAAGGTTCTTTTCTTTTTTATAACTAAGGTTCGTATCTCACGAAAAATTAAACCTCTCAGGTTTTTAAAACCTGAGAGGTTTAAAGATATTCTATTTCACTACCTGCACCCACTTACCTGCTTCTGTGGCCGAAATATCATTATTATACATTGCTTCACATTGAACAGCCGATAAGTAATATTTACCCAGATAAGATGCGTTCAGCAATACCTTATAAACCAGGCTTTCGCCCTCTCTAACATTAAAGTAAGTGAAAACGCGATCATCCCTAATGTCCTGATAGGTAAAAGGAGATGAAGCTAAAATACTCTGGTTATCGTTCACGCGGGTATTAATAATTTCCCATCCCGAAGGGAAAATTTGAGTTAATGCCATTTGTTCGTAGTAACCCATCCTGCCAGGATTTTTTACCGTTACCTCTGCGTAGAAATCTGTTCCTTGTTTTAAAGTAGTAGGGTCTAGAACTTTTCCGTTTAAACGTTTGTAGCTCACACTCATATCCAAAACCTCAGGACGGTTGGGTAAAAAGTTGTTCTGACCAGCAACTGGTTGCCCTTCTAAAACCAAACGAACAAAAAGTACATTATTTCCATTGTTAGTAACCGATGCGGTATTGCCTTTAAAGGTTACAGGTGTGCTGTTAATATATTGATTTGAATTAACAGGTGCCGTTTTTCCATCTAATATATATTGGTACTGCAATTTATTGGCAGACTGATTTGAACCGCAGAATTTAGCGATAGCCAGCAAACTATAAGCGGTTGTTTGTGTGCTATACCAGGTGTTTTCACCAAGTTTGGCTGCTAAAGGTTGTAATAAACTGGCTGCTTTTGCTTTCTGACCGAGTAGGGTTAAGGTTTCTAAAATCATGGCTTGATCACGAACATCAGACCCATAAGTGCCACCCAGTTGCTTATAAGCCTGGATGGATGTATCCAGTCCTCTGATCATGTTCAGGGCCACCTCATTTTGCCCAGCTAGTTTATAAGCTGCTGCCAAACGCCATTTCGCTGCCACAGATAAATATTGGAAAGCTTTTAAACGGTTCATGGCAGCCATTTCAGGTTTTTTAGCCAATGCCAGCATGTATAAACGGTACGCTTGTGAAAGATCGCCACCATAGAAATTATTACTGTTTGGTGCCCAGTTTGTCGCTTTTGATTTTTGAAAGCGCAATAACTCATCCAGAAGGCCGACAGGTAAGGTATAACCAGCATTTTGTGCCTCAATTAAGAAATGACCGGCATAATTACTTCCCCATTCGTCAGATGTTCCTTCTCCAGGCCAGTAAGATAAACCACCATCAGTAGTTTGGAAACCTTTTAGCCTGTTTATTCCAGCTTTGATGTTTTTCTCTGTTTTGGCTTTCTGTTGTTCGTTCAATGGGCTCAACCGATCTAGAAATAGCTGTGGGAATATGCCTGACGTAGTTTGCTCAACACAGCCATGGGGATATTGAATGAGGTAACTCAATCTTTTGCCAAGGTTAATCGCCGGGATAGAAGATACCTCCAGTGAACCAGAATTGGTACCTGTCATTCCGATCGGTAAATAATTTACAGCCCATTTAGTATGTGGCTGAACAGTTGCAGAAACTACATTGGTTACATAAGGATTTGGATTTCTGATATCCATTTCTACATCGTAAACCGTTTTTTCGGCTCCACTTTGCGCGATCACTTTTACCCTGGCAATACCTACATTGTTCGGTGCTTTTACCTCGAAAGAAGTCATCTGCTCGCCCGTTTGTTTGTAGTAAAGCTGTTGTTTATTAGTGCCCTGAACAATTAAATTACTGGCCTGAAGCTGTACGGATACATTCTTAAGGTTATTCTCTGTAGCGAAAACGGTTACAGGCAGCGTAAAACTCTCACCTGGGCCAATTACCCTTGGCAAGGTAGCCAAAACCATTAAAGGCTTCTTAACCTGAACCGATTTTTCTGCAAAACCATAAGCTGCATCCTGTCCGGCAACTACCATAGCCCTCACCGCGCCAATATATTGCGGTAATTTAAATTTGTGTGTTTTACTTTCTCCTTTACCAATGGTAAATGGCCCCATAAATTTAACTACTGCTTTAAAGCGGTTCGCTTTAGCCGGATTAAGGTTTTTGTTGATGCTACCATCACCACCGATGCTTAAAATACGCTCTAAATTTCCACCCCATGCGCCAAGTACATAGTCGAATAAATCCCATGTTTTAACACCTAAACCTTCGCGGGCATAAAATGCGCCATGTGGATCCGGTGTTTTAAATCGGGTTAAATCCAATAAACCTTCATCAACCAGTGCAATGGTATAGGTCATTGCTTTACCGTTCTGCTCACCTACAGTAATGGCGTTTTCGGTTTCCGGTTTAATTTTATCGGCCATTTTAATGGTCGGTTTTAAAATGGTTTGCGGATCTTCTATAGAAAGTGGAATAGCTCCATACATTCTAATTGGTAAATCGTTAACTGTTTGTGCATGCGGTTGTAATAAAGTAATATTGGCAAAAACATTAGGTGCCATCTCTTTTTCAGCCTTGAACTTAAATTGCGTTTGTCCGGCTTTGGTATCTACCCAGAAGGTTTTTAATACCCGGCTTCCATTTTCAATTGAGATCAGTGCTCTTCCGTTTTTGCCCGTTGGAATAGTTAGGGTAATATCTTCTCCAACGGTGAATTTTTCTTTATTGGCCGTGAAAGATAACATAGAGGCCTCTGTTGGGTTGCTGCCTTGTTCGCGTTGTGCCCAGCCCGGCCAATCAATGTAAACAGATTTGCCGGTAACATGTCCGCCATTTACATCGCGTACTAAAATTAAATAACGGCCCCATTCTGGTTCATCAACACGTAAATTCCAGCTTCCTTTTCCGTTGAATAGGTTTACCTGATGACTTTCTACCAGTTTATTGAACTGGTTTTGAGTGAAATTGGCGTAAGTGTTCTGATCATCCTGTTCCCACCACCAGCGCCATTGTGTTTTATACAACTCTACTGTAACAGTTTTGGTGCCGCTCAATAATTTTCCATCGGTATTTACATTAACGATTTCAATTTTATGCTCTTTTCCGGTAACCAACATACCACTTAAACGATCGCCCTTTTCAGCACGGATCCCTAAATAGCTGTTGTATACGTGATAGGGAATACTGAAATTATCGATGCTGAAGTTACCTCCCGGTTCGAAAACTTTTGTGGTGAAATTTGCTCTTAATACACCAGGAGCAGTATTGTTCTCATTTAGATTGGTGTTAATCTGAGCGGTACCGTTTTGGTTTAATGTACCTTCGAAAATGGTTTTAACCTGCGATTCAAAGTTAACCGTAGGATTATCAAAACTAAAACCCTCAAAGCCTTTAAACTTGGTTTCGGTGGTGTTTAAGTTTACATCAACCTTTGCTTTTAAGTTTTGTGCAACGGCACCGAACAGCCATTTAGCAGATAGGGTAGCAGCTGAGGTTCCTGCGCTTAAATATGTTTTATTGCCAACGTTGAAATCAATTTTCAAGCGGTTTGGCATTACGGTTTCAATTTTTAAGGTTTTGGTAAAAGTAGCACCGCCTGCTTTCACTTTGGCCATCCAGTTACCTGTAGGTGCAGTACTTTCTGTCGCGGTTTTAAAAGTGTAGAATCCATTTAAAGACTTGCCATTAATCAATCTTTTATAAAGCTGGCCTTTAGGATTATAGAATTCCATGGTTACCGGGTAGTTGGCCGGAAGTTTTTTTAATTTATCTTCCAGAACGAAAGAAACAAATAAACTGTCGCCAGGTCTCCAAACGCCACGTTCTCCATAAATAAAACCTTTTAATCCACTTTGAACTACATCACCTCCCACATCGAACCGGCTTAAAGGAAGTGAGCTGCCATCGTCTAATTTAAGGTAGCCACGTTCCGAACCATTTTTAGCGATCAATAAAAATGGCTGGCGTTTCAGGTCAAAACTTGCAAAACCATCACCATCAGTTTTAGTCGTAAAAATGATCTGTTTCTGGTAATCCATTAATTCCAGGTTTATACCGCTCAATGGTTTTGCTGTCAATAAATCTGTTGCGACAATCAGCATGCTATTGTCGTTACCGCGTTTAGCCACTAAGCCTATATTTGAGGCAATTAAGTTTCTGCTAGCCCAGCGCTGGTTGGTATAAAATGATGGTGTACATGGATTGTCTTTATCATCCCATCTGTAATTTGGCGGATAATAATTATTATAACGCTGCCAAAAATCATCATCCTCATCAATCTTTTCACCATAACCTTCATAATCCCCATATTCACTTTCTTCATCATTACCATCGCCTTTTTCTACTCCGGCTTTGCAATTGTAAGCGTTATATTCCTGTCTGAAAGCAATAGTAACACGATACATCGCACCAGGTTCAGTACGGATCATTTTATCCAGATCGAGTGTAAAGCGGTTCTTTTTATGAAGGTTAAGCGCTTTATCTTCATCTAAGCGTACCGTTTTTTGCAGAATTGGTTTGGCTACTCTCCGCAATTCGTTACCATCTTTATAACTATTGGTTTGAAAAAACTGCGGAATGTTGTTTTCATAAATCTTGATCACTGTTACATCAACAGCCTTTAAATTAGTCGCTTCAAAAGGTAAAACCAATTTTCCTGAATTGGGTAAAATGGTGCCTGCGCCTGCAATGGTAACCGATGGTAGTTTATCTTCAAAAACAAGATTGGCTACTTTACCGGCGGTTAGCGTTTTGGCGTTGATATTTTCGACCCCTGCATTTACACTTAAAGCATAATTGCCTTTTAATTCTTCTGGTGCGTACACTTTAACCTGACTGGCATCAATGGTGTACCTAATATCGCTTAGGTTGCCCAGGGTGATCATACCGGTTAAATCCTGTCCTACACCAATTGGCTCAGAAAACTGTACCAATGCATAATCTTCTTCGCCCTGAATGGCTTTCATATCAAGGATTTCGAATTTATTTATGGACGGAACACGAACTTCTACTTCTCCTTTTTGATCGGCATCAATGGCATCACCATCCCATTCTAATTTTAAATTTTGGTCGTTACCCGTCTTTTTAATGCTATCGATGGTAAATTTCGAGGTGTTTTTAGCTGGATCATGTTGCCATTTGATTTTTAATTTCTGATCAAAATCCAGTGACAGCGTTTTTTCAATTTTACTTGTTTCTTCAACGTCGGCAGTAGCTACTTCACCTGTAAGTTTCATGTAATCCAGAGAAGTGTTGTTTTGCGACACCAATCCGTTTTGAGAAAGCATGATCCCCGGGGTAATTACTTTAAACTCAAAATCGAAGTCTTCAAGACCTTTTTCTGTAACAGAAACTTCCGAAAGTTTAAAGGTCGCCTCGTAGTTTTTACCTGGTTTAAGGCTTTCATCAGGTCTGAATTCAACCGTTTGAGGGTCTATCCAATAGGTTTTTCCAGAGATAGAAGGAGAGAAGTCGAAAAGTTCGCGGGTATCTGCTTTGCCCAGATCCTGCATGCCCGTTGCGGCATTAGCCAGGTGGACTCGGATAAAACTCTTTTTCGAAATGGTACCGGAAGTATAAGCTTCGATATATTTCGCATAAGCCTGGTTTTCTTCGTGATTTTTCTTTTTCCTGTTAAAATAAATAAATACGATTGCAACTATTGAAATAGCGAGCAAGCCAATAAAAATAAATTTCTTTTTTGAGGACGATTGGTAGGTAGATGGTTGTTCCATAAATGAAATTCGTTAAGATAAATGAGATTATAACGCTGCGGTTGCCGCAATTGTTATGCCGTAATTCACTCGAATATACCGAAATTCCACTGTTCCACCCGAAAATCAACTAAAATTGAAGTTAAAAGAAATAATGTTGAAAATTAAAGTGAATGGTTTGTTCATTTGCAGGGTTTTGAATATGTTTACAGCATCAACTTCAATAAAACCAGATATGACAAAGAAACTCTTAATTCTTTCGTGTTTATTAATTTCTATGCATTTTTGTTTTGCGCAAAAAACAAATGCAGAAAAAGAAGTAAATGATTCTGTAAGCAAACTGATCAGCTTAATGATAAATCCTGATAGTCTGGGTTTGGACAAATTGTTACTCAATAACCTGAGTTATGGCCACTCAAGCGGGAAAGTGCAAACTAAACAAGAGTTTATGCATTCGCTTCTTTCTGGTGAATCTGATTTTCTAGATATCAACTTAACGGATCAATCGGTTATTATTCAGAATAAAACAGCCTTAGTTAGGCATACCTTAAATGCTAAAACGAATGATAAAAATGTTCCAGGAAATGTAAAATTATATATTCTTTTAATCTGGAGTAAAGAAAAATCAGGCTGGAAGTTGCTTGGAAGGCAAGCTATTAAGGTTCTATGATTTTTTTACAATTTCGGAATCGGATTCCGAAATTGTAAATTTATAAAATGATAGAAAGAACTGCTAAAAAAGAACTTCTTGATTTAAGTAATCAATTTAAATCAGTAGCCGTAATTGGCCCAAGGCAATCTGGAAAAACTACCTTAACAAAAAATGTTTTTCCAGATAAACCCTATGTTTCTCTGGAAAATCCGGATACGCGTTTATACGCCGAAGATGACCCTCGTGGATTTTTAAGTCAATTTCCTAATGGAGCTATCTTAGATGAGGCCCAGAGGACCCCTAAGCTCTTTTCTTATATACAGCAAATTCTTGATGAATCGAAGTCTAAAGGAAAGTTCATCATAACTGGATCTAATAATTTCTTACTTCAAGAAAGTATTGTGCAAAGCTTAGCTGGGAGAGTAGCTTACATTAAACTGCTACCTCTTTCTATCCCGGAATTAAAATCTGCAAATTTGCTTGAAGAAAATATTAATAGTTTTATTCTTAAGGGCGGTTATCCACCTATCTATGATCAAAACATTCCGCCGAATAAATGGCACCAAAATTATATAAATACCTATTTGGAAAAAGATGTGAGGCAGATAAAGAATATTACCAATTTATCATTATTCGAAAGGTTTTTAAGACTATGTGCAGGTAGGACCGGGCAGTTACTAAATATGAACAGTTTAGGAATTGAAGTTGGGGTAGACAGCAAAACAATTGCTTCGTGGATTGCGGTTCTTGAAAGTAGTTTCGTGATACATCTACTGCGACCTCATCATCAGAACTTTAATAAACGTATAGTTAAAATGCCAAAGTTATATTTTTATGATACAGGATTGGCAGCAGCTTTACTTGGAATACAAAATGAACAACAATTGGATACTCACCCAGGTAAAGGAAGCCTTTTCGAAAATATGGTTATTATTGAAATGTTAAAATCAAGATTTAATTTAGGTTTAAGCGATAATCTATATTTCTGGAGGGATAATGTGGGGAATGAGATTGATGTTCTGATTGATGAAGGAGGTACGCTTTATCCTATTGAAATTAAGGCTGGCAAAACCATAAACACCGATTACTTTAAGGGCATTAATTTTTGGAATAAATTGACTTCTGGAATAGGAGGTACAATAATATATGCAGGAAATCAATCGCAGATAAGGAGTAATGATATTAATATTTATCCTTGGAACAGCATCGGTTGGAAATAACTAGACGGACAAGCGGTTAAGGTGCCTTAGCTGAGTTTGGAGTTGAGCGTTTGGAGTTGTGAGGACTAAATGCAGAAGAAAAAATTTATCATTTAATTTTTTCTTCATACTTTTAAATCGTTAGAAAAAGACTCCAGACTCACCACTCCAAACTCCCAACTATTTTATCATCACCCCCGGTCTGTTCACTAATGGAATTTTAATCAGATTAGAGTCGATAATGCTTTCAGGTAAGAAAATAAATTTTTTGTCGTAAATGGTACTGCCGATGTAATAGCTCAGCCAGTATTCGTTGGTTAAACCAAAAACCTCGGGATCAATGGCTTCTACGCCAGCAAAAGAATTTGCTTCCATATCACCAACAAAGTGCCTTAATACAGAAGTTTTTACCTGCTTACCGTCTTTTTCTCCATAACCCTTAGAGCTGATTAAAACATTGGTTATGGGTTCGTTTTTTAAATTGACGAGATAAACCGTCCAGCTTTTTACTTCAGGTGTTTCGCCCATTAATACAACGGCCATTGCGATATCTTCAACTGTATTTTCTGGTAAATCTGATTTCAATTGGGTTAACTGTTAAATTGTTTAATCGTACTGTGTAAATTAATGAATTTCAAGATGATCTTTAATCTTCGATTTAATTCTTCTTCGCTACAGCCTTTTTTGCCGGCGCTGCTTTTTTCTTTGCAGGTGCTTTTTTCTTCGTTTCAAAAGCATTAGGTACCTGTTCCACAATCATTTTCTTCACCGTTTCCAAATCAATGTCTGCCAGTTCTTCTGGTGTATATTTCTGCTTGGTCGCCTCGTTATTCCTTAATTTGAGCATCAGTTTACCAAAACGGATAAACGGTCCCCAACGGCCATTCTCAATAGAGATTTTTTCAGCATCCCAGGTTTTAATGTACCTGTTGGCTTCTTTTTCTACTTTTTTGCCGATTAAGGTATTAATATCTTCTTGTGTTAAATTGTCGAAATCATATCCTTTTGCCGGAATATTGATAAAAAGATCGTTCCATTTGATAAACGGACCAAAACGGCCTTTTCCTTTTGTTACCCCTAAACCTTCGTAAAAAGCAATCGGCGCATCAGCATCCATTTTCTCTCTGATAATTTCAACTGCTCTTTCGTAAGTTACCGATAGCGGCTCTTCGTTTTTAGGAAGAGAAATAAAACTTTCGCCCCACTTTACATAAGGACCAAAACGGCCAACCCCAATCATTACTTCCTTACCTTCAAAATCAGGAAGCTGGAAAGGAAGTTTAAATAGTTCAAGCGCTTCATCTAAAGTAATGGTTGCAACAGATTGTGTGCGCATTAAGCTGGCATACCGGGGTTTTTCCTCTTCATCCAATTCTCCAATCTGAACCAATGGGCCAAATTTACCAACCTTAGTATATACATTTTTACCAGTTGCCGGATCTAATCCCAATAAACGCTCACCTGTAGCACGTTCGGCAGTTTCTAAAGTGGTTTCAACTTCGCTATGGAAAGGATTATAAAAAGAATGCAGCATTTTGGTCCACTCTTGTAAACCTTGCGCAATTTCGTCAAATTCCTTTTCTACCTTGGCCGTAAAGTTAAAATCTACAATACCTTTAAAATGTTCTACTAAGAAATCGTTCACTACTTCACCTATATCAGTAGGGAAAAGTTTCGATTTTTCTGCACCGGTAATTTCCGATTTAATTTCTTTTTTTACCTGTCCACCAGCTAAAACAAAAGCAGTAAACTTTCGTTGTTTGCCGTCTCTATCTTCTTTAACCACATAACCACGGTTTTGTACGGTAGAAATAGTTGGTGCATAAGTAGACGGGCGGCCAATGCCCAGTTCTTCCAGTTTTTTAACCAAACTGGCTTCTGTATATCTGGCTGGCGGGCGCGAATAACGCTCCGTGGCCTGCATTTCTTTTAAAAATAATTCCTGCCCCTTACTTAAAGGAGGTAAAATTGCACCACCTTCTTTTTCTTCGTTTTCTTCATCATCCGTAGATTCCAGGTAAACTTTTAAGAAACCATCGAACTTTAATACTTCACCTTCTGCCACTAAATGTTCTTTTCTGGTTGAAGCGGTAATCTGTGCGGTTGTCTTTTCAAACAAAGCTTCACTCATTTGCGAAGCAATGGAACGTTTCCAGATCAAATCGTATAAACGTTTTTCTGAAATATCTCCATCTACGGTATGTCTGTCGAAATATGTCGGGCGGATGGCTTCGTGAGCTTCTTGCGCACCAGCCGATTTGGTTTTATAAACGCGGTGTTGGTGGTATTTATCTCCATAAGCAGATTTAATCTCGGCAGCAGCAGCATTTAATGCGGTTTCTGATAAATTTACAGAGTCTGTTCTCATGTAGGTAATCTTACCCGCTTCGTACAGCCTTTGCGCCACCTGCATGGTTCTCGCAACCGAAAAACCTAATTTTCTGGAAGCTTCCTGTTGCAGGGTAGAAGTGGTAAAAGGAGCGGCCGGATTGCGCTTTGCCGGACGGGTTTCTAAACTCGTGATATCGAATTTAGCATTTACACAATCCTGAAGAAATTTTTCGGCATCCGATTCACTTTCAAAACGTTGTGGCAATTCTGCCTTCACCATTTCTTTTCCTTTTCCGGTAGAAAACTGTGCAGTAATTTTATAAGCAGGGGCTGCATTAAAGTTTAAAACTTCGCGTTCTCTATCCACAATTAAACGTACGGCTCACGGATTGTACACGGCCTGCAGAAAGGGATGGTTTTATTTTTTTCCATAATACAGGAGAAAGTTCAAAACCCACCAAACGATCCAATACACGGCGAGCCTGTTGAGCATTTACCAGATTATAATCAATCCCACGGGGACTATCGATTGCTTTTAGAATTGCAGGTTTGGTAATTTCATGAAATACAATACGTTTTGTTTTCTCTACTTTCAGGCCTAAAGTTTCAAATAAGTGCCAGGAGATGGCTTCTCCCTCGCGGTCCTCATCGGATGCCAGCCATACCATTTCGGCCTCTTTAGCTAGTTTTTTTAATTCGGCGACAACATTTTTCTTGTCGGCGGGAACCTCGTAGGTTTGGGCAAAATTGTTCTTAATATCAATCGCCATATCGCCTTTAACTAAATCACGGATGTGGCCATAGCTAGATTTCACAAGGAAATCTTTGCCTAAATAGCCTTCTATAGTTTTAGCTTTTGCGGGTGACTCGACGATTAATAAATTTTTGGCCATGAAATACGTTTTTGTGCAAATAAAGCTATAATTAAAGCATAAATCCAAACCTGAGGAGAATTTAATACATTTTTTTTATTAAGTAAGTGATAAATATGTTGGTTTATAGTCCGATTTTAATGGGGTTTTAATCTTTTTTTTGAAAAGCAATAACAATGCTGTTAGGTTGAGGTTGGGCCCGCCCCGTTTCTGCCGATGAAAAATCGGCATCTCACTTCGGTCGGGTTTAGTTGGCTTGGCTGATGCTGCTATTCAGGTTTTAATAGCATTTTGCTAGTATGAAGCGATAAGAACAGACTTTGTTAATTAAACCGGATAGAGCGGAATAGCCCACAGCGCAGCGAGGACTATAAGCGATAGCAGGGCTACAACTGCGAGGAACTACTGCGCGCTCATTTCCCGATCAAAAGAAATAATGATTTATGATAAATAGCTGCCTCAATGGCAATACCTTAGGTGTTTTAATTATGGATATTACATAATTTACAGCCACATTACATCAGGACAACCGATTTGTACCTATATTCGTATATAAAATAAAAACAACGATGATCAGCACTATTCTAATCCTATTAAACTTATTGGCATCTCCACCAAAAAATGTTTACGATTTCAGCTTTAAAACCATTGATGGTAAGGAAATTAAGCTTTCTAAATTTAAAGGCAAAAAAATCCTAATTGTTAACACAGCATCTAAATGCGGTTTTACACCACAGTATGAAGATTTAGAAAAACTTCAGAAACAATATGGTAAAAAGGTCGTATTAATCGGTTTCCCGGCGGGTAATTTTGGCGGACAGGAATTTTCTACCAATGCAGAAATTAAAGAGTTTTGTACCGGGAAGTATAATGTTTCGTTTTTGCTTGCAGAAAAAGCAGTGTTAAAGGCGATGATATCAGTCCTTTGTTTAAGTATTTAACTTCTCAGACCAATACAGAAGAACAAGGCGATATTAAATGGAATTTTGAGAAATTTCTAATCAACGAAAAAGGAGAATTGGTACACCGTTTCCGTTCTAAAACAAAACCTACTGACGAAGCGATCGTAAAAAACCTGTAAAAGGATGTAAAATGGATCATGTAAGAGGGGAGATGAATCTCTTTCTTCTGCAAATTATTTAAAAGGTAAAGTGGTATAGCCATTTTGCCTTTTTTTATACACAATATAGGAGAGATTGGAGAATTTTGGGCAAGAGAAAGGGGCTTAAATCCATAAGCCCCAATAAACCAAACAAACTATTTATGAAGTTTAAATAAAACGCCTGTTTAGCTAAAAAGTTTTTGAAAAAAATAAATTTATTGGTTGATAATATTGCGTTAGCAGATCAATCACTATTTATGACGTAAAATCGGCGATACTGTAACCAAATTGATGGAAAAAGGTGGGATATTTTTGACGCTGAGATGTTAAAACAGGTTAAGCTGCTCGGGTTGGTATAGGTTGGGGTCGAAGCTGTAAACTTCAGGCATATTTTGCCTATTGCTAACGTAATAAAGCGCTGTTTCCTCATGTCTCGAAGCTACTTTTACAAGAGTATCACCGGCCACATGTTTAAAAAGATTTTCAACCAACTCTGCGTTATTATTATCTTTTGATAAGTGACTCAGTAAGAGATGGCTCATGTATGGCGCTTTGTGATTAATGAAAAGTTCCAGTGCCTGTGCATTGCTCAGGTGGCCATGGCCACCTGTAATCCTTCTTTTCAAAAAATAAGGATATTTACCACGCTCTAGCATCGCTGCATCATAATTGGCTTCTAAGAAAGCGGCATGACAGTTTTTGAAATGGCTAATTAAACGATCGCATACTGAGCCAATATCTGTAAAAACCCCAACTCTTACTTCATTACATTCAATAGTAAAACTATAAGGATCAGCGGCATCGTGAAATTTAGAAAAGGCGGTAATCTTTAAGTTGCCAATATGAATATGTTGTTGATGGTTTAATGAAAAGGTATTGTTTGCATCCAAAAGAAGCCGGCTGCTTTTTAAGGTAGCTGTACTGATGTAGACCGGGAGTTTATATTTTTTAGCAAAAACAGCTAACCCTTTAATATGGTCGCTATGTTCGTGCGAGATAAAAACAGCTTTTACTTTGCTTACAGGCAAACCCAAACGGTTCATCCGGGTTTCAACCTCTTTGCAGGTTAGGCCGATATCAACCAAAACAGCTTCATTATCATTACCTATATAGTAACAATTGCCATTACTGCCTGAATTGATTGATGTAAAATATAAAGCCATTTTGAGGTTGCAAGATAAGGCTTATTTGGCGAAGCAAAAAAGAAAATTATACTCTGACACCATTGTGTTCTACTAAACGCGAAAGCAAGGGTAAAAAAGCCTGGATGAGGTTGATTTCTTCAGAAGAAAAGATTTTTTCCATGGTTTGTACCAGCCATTCTTCTTTTATTTTTCTACTTGCAACAATATGTTTTTCGCCAAGTTTGGTTAAGCCGATAAAAACCTTTCGTTTGTCCTCTTCACTTGGAAAGCGCTCTACACATTTAGCATCAAACAGGCGGTTAATGATCTGCGAAATGGCTTGTTTGGATACTCTTTCCATGTCTGCCAGTTCTGTAGAAAGCATTTTGCCATGTTGTTCCAATAACGACATGGTCAGTAATTCAGCGTTACTAAAGTCTGAACTTACATTTTGCTTGCGTAACTCCCTGGTTAAGCGGGTAACGGTGCTTCTTAATTTTGCGGCAATCTCTTGTGTTTGAGTAGGCATATTATTGGTAAATAAACTTTACAAATATAAGGTTTTATTTCTATAGATGAACTAAAGAGCTTTTATTAGGTGTGTGAATTATGATGATAGCGTGATAAAAAGACGTGCTTTTTGTTTTGCAGTTTAATTAGGAATTTATACTTTTGTAAAGTTACTTTACTATTTTGATTATGAGTATTTTTCGTTCGTTAAGACATTACAATTACAGGTTATTTTTTACAGGCCAGGCCATTTCATTAATAGGTACTTGGATGCAGCGTGTTGCCATTAGTTGGTTGGTTTACCGTTTAACAGGTTCGGCATTTTTATTGGGACTGATTACTTTTTTAAGTTTAATCCCTTCGCTGGTACTGGCGCCTTATGCAGGGAGCTATGTTGACAGGCATAACAAGTATAAGATTTTAGTGATTACCCAGGTCATACTGATGCTTCAGGCTGGTGCTCTGGCTTTAATGATCTGGTTTAAGGTGTACGATATGTTCTGGATTGCAGCACTTGCGCTGGTTCAGGGCCTGGTAAATGCTTTTGATGTTACCGCCCGACAATCGTTAATGGTAAATTTAATTGATGATAAAGAAGATTTGCCCAATGCCATAGCCCTCAATTCTTCAATGTTTAATGCGGCAAGGTTGATCGGGCCGGCATTGGCAGGAATAATTTTAAGTACCTGGGGTGAAGATATCTGTTTCCTGATCAATTTCGTAAGCTTTATTGCTGTATTAGGTTGTTTGGTTATGATGAAACTGAAACTCACCAGGCATCAAAAATCGACAGAAAATATCTGGATAGACCTGAAAAAAGGCTACGATTATCTTAAATCATCTCCGGATTTGGCCTCTATGGTATTAATGATGGCCGCATCGAGTTTATTGGTAATCCCTTTTACTACTTTGTTGCCTGTTTTTGCAAAAGATATTTTTAATGGAAATGCCACAACATTTGGCTGGTTTGAAAGTGCTGCAGGGCTAGGGGCCTTCTTCGGGGCAATTTATATGGCTACTTTAAAGGCGGGTCAGAATCTACAGAAAATTGTTATGATGTCGGGTGTGCTGCTGGCTATTTCTGTTGTGGCGCTGGCTATATCCCCATCACTTATTATGGCTTTAATTTGCACCAGTATGGCTGCCTTAGGCTTAATGGCGCAAACTTCATCTATTAATACCTATTTGCAAACCCACGCCGATGATGTCATGCGGGGCAGGACTTTAAGTTATTATATTATGGCTTACCAGGGGGTATTGCCGATCGGAAGTTTATTGATGGGTTATTTGGCGCATATTTTTGGTACCCAGGTTGTAGTCGCCTTTGAAGGTGTTGCAGGGTTGTTGATTGTGGCTGCGTTTGTATATCATGAAAAACATAGAAATCAATTGAATAGCAGTGCGATGTCGCTGAATTAATATTTCGTCCGTTTTTTTGTGTGAGTGGTCGTCACCCTGAATTTATTTCAGGGTCTTAATAGATAAAGATGCTGAAATAAATTCAGCATGACGATCGCGTGGATATAAAGTTGCGCGCAAAACGCCAGCCGCTATACACTACCCGCATTTACCCGTGCACCATCAACTTACAATCGACCATTACTTTTTGGTAATTATGAATATCAATTTCTTTGTTAATCAATTGTATCAATAAAGAAATTGCATTTTCACCTACCGATTCGGGGTTTTCTTCAACAGAGGCGATAGGGGGTGAATCGAGATAACTGATGAAAGAAGTGTTGCCAAATCCTATACATTCCAATTTGTTAGTGTTCAAGTGGTTGGTGGATTTTAGGTATTTGATCGCATCGAATAAGATAGGTTCTTTAAAAGCCACAAGTGCAGTGGGTTTATTTTCCGGATAGACGAACAAATTCTTAATTGCCGAGATTGTATTTTCCTTATCAAAATCGGTATAAGCAACTAATTCTGATGAAAAAGGTAGCTCTTTATCCTTTAAGGCATTGATATAGCCATTAAAGCGATCGTGCGTGAAATTAATCATTTTGGGGCCACCCAAATAAGCGATCTTCTGATGCCCCCTGTCTATTAGAAACTTGGTAGCCTGGTAACAGCCCTGGAAAGTATTGCACAATACTTTGTGGCAGTTGAGGTTAAAACTCGGGTTCCGGGTATAATATACTACCGGAATGCCTATGTTTTCGAACTGGTTTAGGTGTGCAAAATCTTGTGTATACTTCGAAATAGCCACAATTAAGCCATCTACCCGGCTCCGCAACAGCATATTTGCAGATTGAATCTCTTTTTCCAGCTCATCGTGAGATTGACTGATAATCACATTGTATCCATTTTGTGTGGCAAACTGCTCTATTCCATAAATACTCCTGGTAAAAAAGTGATCTAAAAGATTGGGTAAAATAACGCCAATAATGCGCGATCTCTTTTCTTTTAAATTGATAGCTGATTTATTCGGCGTAAAATGCAGATCGCGTGCCATTTCCTGAACACGCTGCCTGGTGTATGCGTTTATGGTTGGGTAATTGTTAAGGGCTTTTGATACTGTTGAAACTGACATCTTTAACTTCTCAGCCAGGAATTTCAGTGTAACAGGGGTATTGTTCGTCATCTTTTCCAATCTCAGTACATAATTAAGAAAAAAGCAATTATTTCAAACGTTTGAAATGTATTTTCAGTAGATTTTATCGCGTTTTGGCCTTTTTAAAACCACTTAATCTGTTAAGCTTTTCTAAATTCGTTATCACAATATAAACCAAGCAAAAACAGAATCTTGCTCAAATTTAGGCTAGCGACAGAGAAACCGTCCGCAATTAATTGTTAGTTTTGAAACGATCAATTAATAATATTAAAACTTAAGTTATGCTAAAAACAACCTATAGCGTATTTTTAATCTGCTTTTCGCTTCTTTCATCATTCAGTTACGGTCAGGTTACGGCTATACAGAATATTCAGGGCCGGAAAATCCAGAGTCTTAATGGTAAATGGAATTATATTGTCGATCCTTACGAAAATGGTTATTATGATTATCGTCATGATCCATACGATCAATCGAAAACCGGATCCGGGGGCTTTTATGATGATAAAGTTCAGAAAGATAAGTCAGAGCTGATTGAGTATGATTTCGATCATTCGCCTCAAATGAATGTTCCAGGTGATTGGAATTCGCAATCAGAAAAATTAGAGCTTTACGAGGGCAATGTTTGGCTCCGTAAAAAGTTTGATGCAAAACCCGAAAAAGGGAAAAAATATTTCGTTTACTTTGGTGCAGTAAATTACGAAGCCCATGTTTATCTCAACGGTAAAAAACTAGGGGTACACAAAGGTGGTTTTACGCCCTTTCAGTTCGATGTAACCAATAATTTAAAAGCTGGCGAAAACTCCCTGGTGCTTAAAGTTGATAATATCCGTAAACAGGATGAAATTCCCACTGTAAATACCGATTGGTGGAATTATGGAGGCATTACACGTGATGTTTTTTAGCAGAATTTCCTGAGCATTTTATCAGTGATTACAAACTTCAGCTCGTTAAAGGAAATAATAACCTGTTAAGTTTTTCGGTAAAACTTGCCGATGCCACTGCCGGACAGGAAATCACACTTTCTATCCCTGAGCTTAAGCTCGAAAAGAAATACAAAACCGATGGCGAAGGTAAAATTGCTGATGAGTTTACCTGGAACAATTTAAGCTTATGGTCGCCCGAAACACCAAAATTGTATGCCGTAAATATTAAAACCGATAAAGAAAATATTAATGATAAAATTGGTTTCAGGACTATTCGGGTTGATGGCGATAGCATCCTGTTAAATGGTAAGTCTGTTTTTTAAGAGGAATATCACTTCATGATGAAAACCCTCTTTTAGCCGGGCGATTACGCTCAGAAGGGGATATGCGGATGATGTTGCAATGGGCAAAAGACATGAATTGTAACTACGTTCGGCTGGCACATTACCCGCATAACGAGGAGATGATTCGCCTTGCCGATGAAATGGGACTATTGGTTTGGGCCGAAGTGCCTGTTTACTGGACCATTAGCTGGGCCAACCCGGCAACCTATGCCAATGCCAAAAAACAATTGACTGATTTAATTGTACGCGATAAAAACAGGGTCAGTGTAATCGTTTGGTCGATCGGGAATGAAACCCCGCTTAGTGATGCCCGTTTAAGTTTTATGAGTAATCTGGCAGAAACTGCCCACACGTTAGATGATACCCGTTTGGTGGCTGCTGCTTTAGAGGTGCACCGAGAAGGGAATACGATCATTTTAAACGATCCTTTGGGCGAAAAAATTGATCTGGTTAGTTTTAATGAATATGCCGGCTGGTACTGGGGAGGTAATCCATCGGAAATTACCAAATACAATTTCGATATCAAATATAAAAAACCTGTGGTAGTGACTGAATTTGGTGGCGACGCACTAGGCGGGTTCCATGCTGATGAAAATACCCGCTGGAGCGAAGAGTACCAGGAGGCATTGTATAAAAACCAGATTACGATGTTGAGCAAAATCGGTGCTTTACGCGGGATGACGCCATGGATTTTAACCGACTTCAGATCGCCAAGAAGACAACATCCAATTTATCAGAATTTCTGGAACCGCAAAGGATTAATCAGTGAAACAGGTAAGAAAAAGAAAGCGTTTTATGTATTAAAAGATTTTTATGACCAGATGCAGGTTAAATATAAATAAATAAAGAACCATAATCTGTTGATTAACGGATCATCAGATTATAAAATATAATTTATGGATAAATGTGAGACTGCAACAGCAAGTAGTTTACACACGCCATTGTAAGGGTATAGAATAAATAAAAGAACTAAATAAATGGTAAAAGAAATAGAAGGCCTGTTTTCGTTAAAAAACAAGGTGGTAGTGGTTACAGGTGCTACGGGTGTTTTGGGTGAGGCTTTTGTAAATGGATTATGTACCGCTGGTGCTGTAATTGTTGTTATAGGAAGAAATGAAGAGGCTGCAAAACAAAGGGTTACTGATGTAACAAATGCAGGAGGAAAAGCCATTTATATAATTGCTAATGTATTGGATGAGCAGAACCTGCTTGATGCGAATGAAACCATTATCAAAGAATTTGGCCGCATAGATGCCCTGGTAAATGCAGCAGGTGGAAATGTGGCGGAAGCTGTGATTCAGCCAGGAAGTGATATTTTTGATCTTAATATTCCGGCCCTGAAACAGGCATTTGACCTCAATTTATTTGGAACCATTTTGCCTACGCAGATTTTTGGTAAAGAAATCGCAAAAAATGGGGGAAGTATCGTGAATATTTCATCTGTTTCGGCTAATCAGGCCATTACACGCGTATTGGGTTACTCACTGGCCAAAACTTCAATAGATTGTTATACCAAATGGATGGCTGTAGAACTGGCCAACCGCTATCAGGATAAAATCAGGATCAACTCAATTGTTCCGGGCTTTTTTATCACCAACCAGAACAGGGCTTTACTGACCAATGCAGATGGTAGCTTAACTGCAAGAGGGCAGGCCATTATTTATAAAACACCATTTAAACGTTTCGGTGCTCCTGAAGAGTTAATTGGTGCATTGGTGTATTTGCTAAGTGACGCCTCTAAATTTGTAAACGGCGAAAATATTAAAGTTGATGGAGGATTTACTGCATTCTCCGGAGTTTAAATATCTGTGTAATCATATAAATCAGTGTAATCATATATCATGAAAAAATTAGAACAAACCTGGCGTTGGTATGGGCCAAACGATCCGGTTAGCCTGCAAGACGTTAAGCAGGCAGGCGCTACAGGTATCGTGACTGCGTTGCATCATATTGCACATGGCGAAGTTTGGCCATTGGAAGATATTCAGGAAAGAAAAGCCATTATTGAGGCTGCCGGTTTAACCTGGTCAGTTGTAGAAAGTGTTCCCGTACACGAGGCGATTAAAACGCGTAGGGCTGATGCCGGGCAGTATATTGAGAATTATAAAACCTCTTTGCGTAACCTGTCGTCCTGCGGAATTAAGATTGTATGTTATAATTTTATGCCGGTTTTAGACTGGACACGTACGCAACTGGACCTGGAAATGACAGATGGATCGAAAGCGCTTTATTTTAACTGGATCGATCTGGCTATTTTTGATCTTTATATTTTAAAGAGGGAAGGTGCAGCAGCTGATTATTCGAAATCTATTTTAGATCGGGCTGCAGCTAAATTTGCTACCTTATCAGAACTGGATTTGGTTAATCTTCGGATCAATGTATTAATGGGGATCCCCAACGAGAAAGAAATCGAACTGGAGACCTTGCGCAACAGTATTAATGAATACAAAGCTATTGGTACACAGGGTTTAAAAGAAAATCTGAAATTTTTCTTATCTGCTATTGCTGAGGTTTGTACAGAGGAAGGCATTAAAATGACCATTCATCCGGACGATCCTCCTTATGCGATTTTGGGTTTACCAAGGATAGCAAGTACACTGGATGATTTTAATTACATCATCAAAGGAGTAGACCAGGCTTTTAACGGGGTTTGTTTCTGTACGGGTTCTCTGGGTGCCGGTATGGGGAATAATGCATTAGAAATCTTCAATGCGGTTAAAGAGCGGGTGTATTTTGCGCATTTACGTAATGTTAAAAAAGATGAAGATGGTAGTTTTTATGAAGCAGATCATCTAGGTGGTGATGTAAATATGTACGAAATCATGAAAGCATTAACAGAAGAAAATGCACTTCGAGATAAATCAATTCCTTTCCGTCCGGATCATGGTCACCAGATGCTGGATGACCTGGCAAAAGAAACCAATCCGGGTTATTCGGCTATCGGCAGGTTAAGAGGTTTGGCCGAACTAAGGGGATTAGAAATCGGGGTTACAGGGAATTATTAACCCAGAGTATCGGAACTAAATAAGCAGCCGTCACCCTGAATTCATTTTAGGGTCTTCCAGAATGCGCACAGATAAACATTGATTTATTCGTGCGCATTCTTGTATCCGCTTTTCGCCAACCGCCAAACACTTATCGTTGATCCTTATTATCCATAAATACACCCCAATTGCCAAAATTTTAACTCACCTTTGCTTGTGGCTTGAAATTTGAGTCTCTTAAAATTATGGAAAACAGCAATAATCCCAAGAAGAAAATTTTAACGCCTTCTGTTGTGCATGACGATTTACCAGAGGTTAAAAAGCCTGAACATTTGAGGAAAGTACCGCTGGATCACGATAGCGGATTGCCCGAAAATCCGGAAAGAAACTATCACCACGAAGAATTAAAGAGTATAACCTCCAGTCATGACGAAATCAGGCAAGCAGATGATGATATCTGGAATGGGGAAGACGCTTAATTTAGGTGTTAAACTTATAGTTATTTCCTATAAAAAAAAATAGACTTAAAATTATACTGCAATTTGTTGGTTAAAGTTAAACAAAGTCTAGAAAAAGAAAAAGCTTCCAGTTTTCACTGAAAGCTTTTTTTGTACCCCGGAAGGGATTCGAACCCCTGACCCACGGTTTAGAAAACCGTTGCTCTATCCAACTGAGCTACCGAGGCTCATTTTTAATGAGCTGCAAATATAGAAGTTCTATTTAATATGTAAAAATATATTTTAAACTATTTAGAATGTACTTTTTATATTTTAAATAAGTAATTAACAACGAAGCAATTAAAATTGAATCTTCATCATATTAATTTGTTTTTCGGCCTCAAAGACCTGATTATTTTGAATTCAACGCCAGCGAACGTTTCCGCTCGGATAGAACGGAAAAGGAATTTTATGAATGTTCAGGCGGAACAAGCGGTGGACAGAAAGAAAAACTGGCCTACACCATCCTAGTCCAAAGAAGAATGGGTGGCCGCAATGAGCGATAAGCGTATAGCAGCATTGCTCACCGATATGATGGCCTGAGATTTGCTAAAGCGCTGTATTGAATTTTTTGTACGGTATTTTATCCTGTAAAAATAAAACGCCATACCAATCGGTAGGCTTTATTAGGCTGGTATGCTGTGGTTTTAAGGTATAATCTTTTCCTGTTTCAATTTCTGGAATAAGCTGACAAAAGAATCTTCCGTGCTTTCAAAAGCAGTAAAACCGTATTTTCTGCTTTTAGACATATCGGTCATCACTTCCAGCGGCCTTCCTAAATCGAGGTCGGTATGCCAGGCTGAAGTCAACCGGTGAAGATTGCTTTCTTTCAGGCCGTATTGAGCGGCCATCCGGCCCCAGATATCCTCTTTATCTGCCATTTCTTTTTCCAGCGGCCTGATGGAACCGTCGTAACCATCTGCTTCAATTCCGAAATAAGCTGCTATTTTTTCCCATAACCATTTCCATCTAAAAACATCTCCATTGGTGATGTTGAACGCCTGATTTCTAGCATTTTCTGCAGTAGAGGCCCAGATAAGCTGTTTTGCCAATATTTTAGCATCAGTCACATCTGATATCCCATTCCACTGGGCTGCTGAACCTGGCCATACAAATTTTGCACCTGTTTCTTTGCATATACTTGCGTAAACAGCTAATGTAATGCCCATGTTCATCAGGTTGCCGATGGCATAGCCTATAACGGTATGCGGCCGGTGAATGCTCCAGGTGAAATGGTCCCTGTTTGCCGCTTCATACACTGCATCTTCCTGAGCATAATAGAAATTGGGGTAGGCTAACCTGGGATGTTCTTCCCTCACCGGTGTTTCAGGCCATATTCCTGCTTTCGCATAGGCTTCAAAAGGGCCCAGATAATGTTTTAAACCGGTAACCAATGCCACGTGGCGAACTGATTTTTTAGGAGCTAAGGCATTGAGCAGATTGCTTACCATGGTGCTGTTAACAATGATGTTTTCTGTTTCATTATCTTTCCTCATCCAGGTGGTAAATAAAACGTGAGTAGGACAAACATCTTTTAGTGCAACAGATAAACTTTCTTCATTTAGCAGATTAGCCTGAATAGTTTTTAACCCTTTAATAGGGATGCCGGGGTTTCTTGCCAAACCATAAGTAGTCCAGTTTTGTGCGATTAATTCCTCAGCAAGATTGCTTCCTGTAATTCCGGTTGAACCCACAACCAATGCAATATTTTCCATAATTGATGCCTTTTGTTAAATTTCTCTTATCACCACAAAAGTAAGAAGAGACCTTTGGTAAAATACTTGACCAGGATCAAGAGTTTATTATAGAAAAATTATTCATGAAATAATAGCTTTTTTCTTATCCTGCTAACCGTTTCCGGACTTAATCCTAAATAGGAAGCAATAAGGGTGTGTGGTATTCTTTTAACCATATCGGGATTATGGTGTACCAGCGAGCGATACTTTTCCATTGCAGTAGACTTATTCGAAATCATTAGCCGGCGATCTTTAGTAACCAGACTATTTTGATACAGGATTCTGAAATAGCGATCCATTAATGGAATCTGAAGCGTTAATGCTTCATAGTCATCAAAACTGATGAGCAGCAATTCGGCATTTTCGATAGCACTGATATTCAGCAGGGCTTTTTCCCTGTTGATAAAGCTATTGAAATCAGAAATCCACCAGCCTTCAAAAGCAAAAAGATTGATCCGGTCCTGACCCTTTTCATCGCTTACAAATGACTTTAGGATGCCGCTGCTTACAAATGCGAGATGATTGCAGATTTCCCCTTCGCGTAACAAAAATGCTTTCCGTTTGAGCCTTTTACCCGTAAAAAAAGTTTTCAGCAAGATCAGATCCGTTTGGTTCAAATCAACCTTATCACGAATATGTTTTATTAAAATTTCGAACATTCAATAATTAAGATGAATAATAATGCAATTTAAAATAAATTAACGGCCAGATTTAATATTGATGCATTTAAATAGGACGGTGATGATTGTTTAGTCCTGAAATAGCAATGCAAAAATGAATCGTTATGACAAGTATTAAAATTCGGGTTATCAAAAGTATACCCAAAAAGACTATTCCTTATCTTTTAAAGATCAGATTGTTTTCTGGATTGGACAACTTAATCATAACCCAGCAGGTAATAAGGTATTGTTTCCAAAAATTGGCATTAATAGCTTTGATTGAGCTTTGTACAAAGTTTAACCTTGATCATTGTATGTGCTGATACTCAACAGCCTCAAATAAAAATTTTAGTGAAGTAAATAGATCGTTTCAGACCTGAACACCATGTTGTATGATAGATAACATGATATTATATAGGGGAGGATCGTAACAATAAACAATGCATGCAGATTTAGGAACCATCTGCATGCATTGGAGAGCTGCCGGAACGACTATCCCTTCCGGGTTTTTGTCGGTTTACCAGCCATAATTTTGAACCAGGTTTGGATCTTTATCAATTTCTGATTGTGGTATGGGCATCAGGTAGTGTTTATCTGCAAAGACACGGTTTTGCAAGGTAACGGTTTTGTAAAATACAGCCACCCCCGCCGCCTCGCTGGATACATCCAGCCCTGTACTGCTCAGTTCAGCTGCTGAAGGACGGGCGTTTAGTCCTAATGCTGGGGCATTATCTACTGTTTTGGCAATTAGCCAGCGCCTTACATCCCAGAACCGGTGGCTTTCAAATGCCAGTTCTACCCGGCGTTCATTTTGGATCCGGTTGCGCATACCACCTTTAGTATTGTCTGCAGGCAGAATGGGCAGGTTGGGCATGGCCACCCGACTGCGTACCAGATTAAGGTATTGATAAACAGAGGGGTCTGGTGCATCAAGATATTCATTCATGGCTTCTGCATAGTTCAGGTATATTTCTGCCAGGCGGAAAATGGGAAAGTTACGCGTGCCGGTACCTGAATTGGCATTTCTATCATAACCGGGCGACAAAAACTTGCGGACATTATAACCCCAGGGATTTGTACCCGATTTGCCCGTTGCCCAACCATCTGTTATGCCGTTGCCGGCGCCATACCAGGCCAGTCTTACCGGACGCTTGGTGGCGTCGAACCGCCATACATCGTACTGGAAAAAGATACTGGCATAAAACCGTGGGTCGCGATCTTTGTACATGTTGGATATATTACTTACCGTTTGAAATTTCAGGCCATCCCATAACTGCCCGCTCCAAACCCCGGTAGTACTGTAGCCCGAACCTGTTTGGTTAATCGGATAACCATTTTTCATCTCATAAGCATCCACAAACTGCTGTAACGGGGTAAGTTTTCCATTTCCCTTAAAAGGGGAGCCATTGGGCAGATAATTACCATCAATATCGGTAGAATTACTGAGGATGCGCTGCAGGATGGTTTCGGTATAATCGCGCGTGTAAAACTGTGCCGCATAATTTTGTACCGGATTATCTGGAAAAGGCGCATACAGTTTGTAAATGCCCAAATCAATAACCGCTTTTGCTGCGTCTGCGGCCTTTTTCCATTTTTCTTTATCATAACTACTGTTAAAGAGCACTTTGCCATCTTTGTTTTTTATACTGGCGTAAATGGGATTGCCATTAAATAGCGGGCTAGCTGCATACAGCAAAGTCCGTGCTTTTAGTGCCAGTGCCGCGCCCCGGGTAATGCGGCCGGTTTGTGCCGCTTCCTGAGTGAGTGGCAATGCAGCTGAAATTTCATCACATTCTGAAGTGATAAAATTTACGACCTCATCTACCGAATTACGTGCTACCTGGGTATCTTCCAGGTTCCCGGGGTCTACATCGTTTGAGCTGGTAATTAATGGAACCGCTCCATAGCGTTTAAAAAGTTCAAAGTAAAATTGAGCGCGAAGAAAACGGGCCTCAGCTTTGTAACGTGGTTTCCAAATCGCATAATAACTTTCCCGATCCAGCGGTACAGGAACTGCGTCTATGCGTTTAATAAAGATATTGGCCCTGCGGATATCCTGGTATTTGCCAGACCAATTACCATACGGATTATCATTGGTGCTCCATGCGCCAAGGTTATATTTGTAGGCATCTACCGCCTCTCCATTATCGAACCAGTGGTGGTAGGTTTCATCTGTTGCAGCAGTTAAGGGTGAGGTCAGCTCATTCGGTAGTGCGTTGTATAGACGGGCCAACGCCTGCTCTGTCAGATTGATATTGTTATAAACATCATTTTCGCTCGAATATTCGGAGGGAACAACGTCCAGGTATTTTTTACAGGACGTGCTACTGAATAGTAGTGCTGCCAAAAGCAGCTTGATTATGTTTTTCATGGGATTACAATGAAGCATTTATTCCTAAGTTGATTACGCGCATTTGAGGATAGTCTCCAAATCCATTGGTTCGCTCCGGATCGAAAATCTTCATTTCAGACCAGGTAAAAATATTTGATCCGGTGGCAAAGGCCCTGATATTGGTGAGTCCGATTTTTTTGATCCAGGTTTTGGGCAATGTGTATCCTACCTCCACATTTTTAAGCCTTACATAATTGGATGATCTAAGCCAGAAGGTTGAGTTTTGGTTGTTATTTACATTGTTGGATGAAGATAATCTTGGCCATTTGGCATTTGGGTCAGGATTCTGGATGGTCCAACGTCCGTCCATATAGTCGGCCAGCACAGAGCTGTTGCTGGCGAAAGCCCATGCGGAAGTACCGGTTAACCAGAGTTTTCCTCCGGCAGCACCCTGGAAAAGGACATTCAGGTCAAAGTTTTGATAAGTGTAGGACACCGTTAAACCCAAAATTGATTTTGGGGTGGTTACCTGGCCTAGATAACCTTCATCCTGACTATTAATCACACCGTCATTGTTTCGGTCAAAGTATTTGATATCACCCGGGCGCACGGCACCAAATTGCTGGGTAGGGCTTGCAGCAATATCTGCTGCATCTTTAAATAAGCCAAGTGCAGTGAGGCCGTAAGCTTCATTGATCTGCGTACCTTTTAATCCCCGGTATGGCAATGCATATATCGGCTCGGCAGCATATTGTATCCGGTTGGTGGCATAAGAATAGGAGCCCCGTAACATCAGGTTGTGGCTGCCGAAACGTTTGCGGAAGGTAATTTCCCCTTCAAAACCTTTGTTGTCTACAATACCCGCATTGATGGCAGGTAAATTTTGAACACCCGTTACATTTGGAATGATGGCTGCCGTGGTCAGGATCTGCGAGCGCCTTTCGGTAAAAACATCCCCGGTAAAAGCGATCTGCCCTTTAAATAATTCGAAATCTACACCAATATTGGTTTTTTTGGACTGTTCCCAGGTGAGAAATGAATTCCCGGTGGCACTTTCCTGAGCACCGGAGTAGCCATCTCCATCTGCCGCCAGACCGAAGCGGTAGCCACTGCCGTTACCGGTTTGCCAGGTACTGAGGTAGGCAAAGCGGCCAACACTGTTATCAACACCTACTATACCATAAGACCCCCTTAATTTCAATAGGCTTACCACTTTAGAATCTTTCATAAACTGCTCGTTAGATATGATCCATCCGGCAGAGGCCGCCGGGAAAAGCCCATGCGACGCCCCTTCATAAAGTTCTCTGAACCATTATAGCCCGCATCGAATTCCAGCACATAACGCCTGTCAAATGAATAATTAACCCTACCTACTATTCCTAATTGTTTATAGGGTAAGGCAGCGATGGCGCCATCAGCCGTGGCCGTGGCCAGGAAACTTTGCGACTGGTTATACCGGAGCATCCCCGAAACCACATTTTTCTGCGCAAATGTCCGGTCATAGTTCAGGTAACTTTCAAAGGTCGATTTACGGCTACCGTTGGCAGCGATGGCGAAACCGAGCAAACCATCACCTGTGGTCAGTTCTTCATACCTGCCTTTGCTCAAGTCCGTTTCATTTTCGTTCGTGATAAACCTGTAGGTAGAATAATTGCGTTGTCGGGTAATGTTTCTGAAGTTCTGCGCATCGTAAGCAAAGCGTGTTCTAAAACTTAGTCCTTCGGTAACAAAGGGCAATTTTAGGGTAAATCCGATAATTGAGCTTAAGGTATTTTCAAAAAAGCGTCCATATCCAAACTGAGTTAAACGGCCGTAAGGATTGGCCGGTGAATCTTTTTGCCCGGACACCGAACCGTTTGGATTTGTTAAAGGATAAAGATAAGCTGGTGTATTGCGTATTTCAGACCAGAATGCGCTTGCCGTTTCTGTCGGATAGTTTCGATCGCGAACAATGTCTGAAAGATTGAGCTCCAACTTTAGTGTAGGCAAAAGATCAATATCAATGTTGCTTCTGAAGTTGTATTTATTCATTACTGCATTGATATTGTAGGCATTGAGGTCATCGTATTTGTACAATCCATCCTGTTTTAAATAGGCCATGGATACAAAATACCTGGCCGTTGAAGAGCCTCCGTTAACATTGAGGTTAGCCTGGCTCATCATGGATGAGGGCTTGATCAGTTCTTCTGTCCAGTTCACATTCGGATATAGGTATTGATAGGTTGGATTACTGCGGTCGCGGAATTTATTCAGGTAGGCATCGGTGTAAAGGTTGGCATTCAATCCGTCATTATTCAGGGCTTCCCTAAACAAGGTTAGCGCATCGAATGAGTCAAGGTATTCTGGCATATTGAACGGACGTTGTTGCGAAGTCTGTGCGGTAAGTGAAATAAGTGGTTTACCTGTTTTTCCCCGTTTAGTCGTAACCAGTACAACTCCATTTGCACCCTTCATACCGTAAACAGCTGTGGCAGCTGCATCTTTTAAAACGCTCACCGTTTCTACATCGTTCGCATCAATACCATCAATACTGTTCTCAATCCCATCAACCAACACCAGGGGGCTTTTGCCCTGGTAGGTACCAAACCCACGGATGTAAAGCGCAGAGCCGTCGGCCCCGGGCTCGCCACTGCTCTGTATGGTTAAAAGACCGGGTAAACGTCCGGCAAGGCTGTTGGTCAGACTGGCGGTTGGGGTGCGCAACAGTTCTTTTGAGCTCACCGAAGTAAGTGCACCGGTAACATTATTTTTCTGTTGGGTACCGTAACCTACTACCACCACATCTTCTAACATGGCTTGGTTCTGGCGCAGCTTAACCGCAATAAATCCGCGTGAACTGACGGTGACTTCCTGCCGGATAAAACCCACCATGCTATATACCAGCGTTGCATCTTCAGGAACTTTGATCAGGTAGCCACCATTAACGTCGGTAACTACACCATAGCCAGTGCGGCCTTTTATGCTAACCACTACGCCGGGCAGGCCGACCCCGCTGGTGTCGGTTACGGTTCCTCTGACTTCGATATCTCTCAATGCATAGTTAACAGAAAATATGTCAGGCATATTCTTTTTAGCCGTGTTGGCATGCACAAGGGCAGCAGAACAACAGCAGATCATCATGATGAAGAACACCTTACGGAAACCAAGGCTTCCGGCAGCAGCTCTTCCTTTATTGTAGTGTAAAAGTTTTCTCATAGCTGGTTAAATAGTTTTTTTTCAATTAGTGGTTTAAAATAGGTTGACAGATAGATGGCAGTCTTTCTGTTGATCAAGTTTTTTTTGGCATCATACATGATTTGATCCGGTTAGTGATATAAAAAAGGCTAAACAGTGCCCATCTTGCCGCTTTAGCGGCACAGTATAAGATGGGGTTATATTCATTGGCCTATTGTTCGTTGATGGGACAGGGGAGGTTTATCCCCGTACTGTTGGCGGTTCCGAAATCAGGTGATCCATCTGCCTTCCAGGAAAGCTGCTGCATTCTTGTCGTTCTGGCCTGTCCGGGATCATTTGGCATGTTGCGGGCGTGATAGATAAACCAGTTTTCGGTTTTCACCGTGCCGTTTTTATCGGTGTGGCTACTGGTAAAAAACCATTATGTCCAGGCCCATAGACCGCATTTTTATCACTCTTTACAAATACCTGTTTTTTGTTGATCCAGTTTTCTGCAAGTGCGGGGTCGCTGCCGGTTTTCAACTGGATCTGGGCCAGGCAGTAATGGTCACTGCTGTATCTGCTGGCCGAGAAAATGATAAATAAGGGGCTGTTGGCGTCGCGTTGTAGCATAACCGGTGCTTCGTTTACTCCTGCACCAAGAAAAGCGGGTTCCCATTTTTCCCAGTCGTTTGTTGGTGATGAGATCTTGATTCTCGGCCCGCTGATGGTCCAGGGGTTCAACATGGGCGCGAGGTAGATATATTGTTTATATTTCTCTGTTGGATTTTCCCAGCCCGACCAGACGAAATAGTTTTTATTGCTTACTGTAACCACAGAACCATCTATTGCCCACTGATCATTTGCCGGATCGGCAATTTTACCTTTGAAATTCCAGGTACCCTGGGTAGGATCTGCGTTATCATTTTCAAGCACAAACATGCGGTTACTATCATCTACACCCTTTTGTGCTGCAGCAACATAAATATACCATTTTCCCGCTAAAAAATGTAACTCGGGTGCCCATAGGTCGGCAGAATGATCGGTATTTTCAGGTGGGGTCCAAACTGTGGTTTCAGTAGCAGCAGCGAGTTGCGACATGGCCGTTGTTTTAGCTATTGCCACACGGTTACCTTTAGTTGAAAGAAAATAATAGTTTCCATTTTTCTGGGCTACAAAAGGATCGGCATGATCGCCATTGAGCAATGGGTTTTGAAAATACTTCACCACCGTGCCCTGTGTGGTGAGAATAGTATCTCCCTGAGAACTTTTCTGACAGGCTGTGGTGAAGAGCGGAAGCCCTGCAGCCATCAGGATAAAAAATCTGTTTCTCATAAAGTTTGAAATGATAGTTATTTGGTTTAGCCAAAAGTAGCAATCAAAAAACGGTATCGTTTCCATCCAAGGCCCGCTTTTCTTTAAATCAAAATCAGATAAATTATAAATATCTGAAATATAGTGTTTTATGAATATTTTGTGTTTTTAAAATCAAGACTTTTTTAATGTTCGAGGGGAGATAGCTACTACATTACTAGTTTTGGAACATGATATGGAAACAGCATTTTAACTTAAATAATAATTTATTGTATGTTTATGTACAGAGCCGCAGGCCAACAGCATTATTGATGATAAAGAAAATTTTTGCATTTATTATTCCGCTCCTTTATGTGTTTCCCGTTCATGCGCAAACTTCAAAAGTGGACAGTTTATGGAAAGTACTCAGGTTGGAACTTTCAACAGAAAACAATTATATCCGGCAAAAAGAACAAAAGATTGCCAGACTGCGTAACCAGCTTTCGGCCATTGCCACACCCAGGTATCTGGAGCGGTACAGATTGTTATCTGCATTATTTAATGAGTATAGTTCTTTTCGTTTTGATTCTGCTATTACAAATGCTAATAAATTAATTGCGCTTTCAAAACAGCTGAGCGATAAACAATACCTCATTCAAAGCCAGATGGGACTAGCTACAGTTTTGGTAAAGTCGGGCTTTTATAAGGAGGCTTTTGAAACAATTGCTGGAATAGATACCATTGGCGGCCCAGGTAAATTACATTTTGACTATCTAAATTTACGTGGCATGCTTTTCGATGAAATAGCGGCTTACAATAATGATGCATATTATGCCAGGGGCTACCGTAAGGCTGCCCGAAAAGAATTTGAAAAGGCGGGGAGTTTGATTGACCCAAGTGAACTTGAAAAAACCATTAACCTTGCTTTTTTGCATGGCTCCGGGCAAACTAAGCAGCCAGATGCAGCATTTTATTACCGCTATTTGTTGAATCACGATCTATCCGAACACCAGATTGCGATCATCGCCACCAGAATCAGTCATGCCTATTCAGGCGAGGATAAATTGATGTTGCTTACGCTTGCGGCAATTAACGATATCCGGTCGGCAACGAAGGAAACCTTTGCCATATTTTTGCTGGGGCAGGAACTGTTTAAAATGAACAGGAATGATGATGCTTATGTATGTATGCAGGAGGCGCTCGGTAATGCCGCTTTTTATGGAACCAGAAACAGGGCAGCACAGATCGAGTCGGTATTACCGCTCATTGCAAGCAGGCTGATAGAGGAAAAACAGCATGAAAAGGAAATGCTTTGGATTGGAATTGTGCTGTTTATTCTGGTGGCCATTGTATTGCTTTTCCAGTTGGTGCTTTTCCGCAAACAGATGATCCGGATTGAACAGAACGATCTGATCATTACAGAGAAGAATACAGAACTTGAAGATGTAAATGGCAAATTGTGGGAATCATCACGAATCAAGGAAGAACTCATTGGCCTGTTTTTTAAAACCTGTTCTTCCTACATCGAAACGCTCGATAAAGTAAAACGCAAAGCGCAGCACAACATTAAATTAGGAAAATATCAGGATGCCACCCAGGTGCTGGGAAATGTGCACATACAAAAAGAGAAAACCCAGCTGTTTAGTACCCTGGATAGCGTTTTTCTGACCCTTTTTCCGAACTTTGTTTCCTCTTTTAATGCACTTTTAAGGACCGATGAACAGATTGAGTTAAAGGAAGGGGAAATGCTCACCGCCTCGCTCCGTATTTTTGCACTGATCCGTTTAGGGGTTACCGATACGGAAACCATTGCCCGCATACTGGATTATACGGTAAATACGGTGTATACCTATAAGGCTCGTATGAAAGCAAAAGCATTGGTGCCTCCGGAGCAGTTTGAGGAAAAGATTATGGAAATTAAATTTACAGATGAACGCTGATGAAGCAGGAAGTGCCAAATATGTAAATAACACTTTAGGATATTACGCTAATTTATGAGCTATTGCAGTATCGTTTAACGGGTTGCGAAAAAGCTGACATAGATCCATAGTCCCGCATAAAGTAAAAGTACAATAGCGAAAAGTATGGCCATTACCAGGCCCATTTGTTTCCAGAAACTTATTTTCTTTTTTCCCCTCCAGGTTTATCGGGAAAATAGATGGATTTAATCAAGCTTGCTGCAACAATGATAATGATTACGCCAACGAACCAGCGCATCCGGTAAACCATGTCTTTCAGGTGCAGCCAGCGCGCAACCGTTTTTTCTACAAATGTACTGCTGCTGATGCTGGTCACATATTCTCCCATTTCTGAATAGCCTATTTTGATATCAAGTTGCTTCTTATCTTTAAGATAAAAATAAGCGTATGGCCTGGCTTCCATTTTCATGAACTTCCCATTCCGTAAAATTGTTACTTCGGTATGGTCAAAACCTAGTTTGCGTTTGAAAACTTTTCTTACCTCGATGATCTGTACTGTCGCAAGGGTCTGTTCCTTAACAGTCGAGTCCCAAAGCAAGCTGCTTTGTATAACCATATATTGGGTGGCAAAAGTTAATAGGGCACTATATCCCAACAGATAGCCTAAAAAACCATACCATTTAGCCTTTTCAGCAAATCCGGTTCTTAATGCAGCATATATGGCAACAGGTGAAATGCCTATCGCTACCCATTTTAGCAGGCCCGACTGTAGTTTGATTTCAGTCATTTCGAACATAAAACGTGAAGCCAGGTAGATGAATAACCATAAACTGAAATAGCTGATCAAGAACCAGGTTTCGGCTCTGCGGAGTTGATATTTTGTATTCATGGAGTTCAAGTTCGTTTTAGCATATTGATTCTGGTTATGCGATACCTTTATTAACAATAATTCTTCGAAAAGTATTAGGGAAAATAATAAAATTTGACTGGTTTTTATTTAAACCTTCGTAATGAATGTCTTGCGCAATAAGCATTAAAGATACTACATCTTAAAATTGCACAATTTTAATTTTTTTGGGGATCGCTTCAGAAATAATCAGCAATTTACGGGAATGAATAAGCTTGCTGGCAAAAGTAAACTGATCTAATATAAACTTTCCGGGCTTTTATCTACGGCATATCAGTTATGATACTTAAAATAAGGGGATTAATTATATCCATAATTAACCCCTCAATCTAAATTAACGCGCTCAAGCTTTCTCCTGTGCAGGACGTTCACCCCTTACATTACACCATAAGTAAAAATTTATCAGGCGGTTTTATGCTAACCAGCATAAATTGGTTCAGAAACGGGAGAATCAAAAAAAATGATTCAATGGATTAAATATAACTAAGTCTTTTCGCGGATAATATTAAACCTCCACACCTGTGATCGGTTTAGAAAATAAACCTCATCTGATCAGAATTTTCAAAGCCGGGCTTCTATCATTTTTGACAGAAATGAAATAAATGTTTAGAAATATCTATTGCTTACAGATGTTTTTTACAAATTCAAAAACTTTAAATAACAAAGCATAAACCTTTACTGGCATTTCCATGTTAAGAGCAAGAGAGAATAATAATCCAGTTATTATTAACATTAGATTAATGGCCGTCACATTTCACATTCAATGCGATAATTATAAAAAAATCATTTTTTGGAAATTACTCCAATATAAAAATGATTAGATCCAACCTAAAACTTAATTGATTATTATGACTTCCTTCAACTGGAAAAACATATTCCTAAACGATCTTGACATCACCATTGCGTTGGAAATTGGCATCCGTACCGTTATTATGTTTGCCCTTGTACTGATATTCCTGCGGTCTACCGGTAAAAAAGGAGTACGGCAGCTCAGTATCTTCGAGGTGGCCATTATTATTGCACTTGGCAGTGCTGCAGGCGACCCCATGTTGAGTGGTGAATCCGCAATCATTCCATCTGTATTGGTTTTCTTGGTGATTTTACTCATTTATAGGATCATTACCTTTTTTGCAGCTAAATATCAAAAAATTGAGAATATACTGGAGGGTGTACCTATGTATATTGTTGAAGATGGCAGGTTTACCATGAATGAACAAGGGGATGCCAATTTTGCGCAGGATGAATTTTTCGCTGAAATGCGTGCACAGGGCATTGAACATGTTGGTCAGGTGAGGGCTGCTTTGCTCGAAACCAACGGCCAGGTAAGTTTTCTTTTTTTTGACGATGAAGAGGTAAAACCAGGCTTGCCCATCTACCCAAAACTATATAATAAGAAATCTAAAGTAATAGCTGAGCCCAGACTTTATGCATGCACAAACTGTGCAGAAGTTTTACACCTAACGCATCAGCAGGCTTGCAGTCGTTGTAACAGAGAAGAATGGGTAGCCGCACTTAGCGATAAGCGTATTAAATAGTACTTGCGCCGACAAGCCGGCTTCAGACATATTTGCATTGGAGGATAGTGTAAAAAATATCCATATAATTTTGCTTGTATCTTACATTTTAAAGGCCTCGCCTGGTATATTACTTATTAAGATTATTTTTTTAGCCGTTCTTTTAGCTTAGCAATAATTACTTCGGCACTTTTGTTCTTTGGATTGAGTTTTAATGCCTTTTCATAATTTATAAGTGCTAAATCATACATTTCCAGCTCGGCATAGGTTTCGCCCAAACTGTCGTAAGCATTAGCACTTGATGGATATAAGTATACATTTAGCTTAAATAATTCCAAGGCATCTTTCAGTCTTTTCTGCGATACAAATTGATATCCCCAATCATTCACTTCAATTTCTGTCAGGACAAAATCTTTATTTTTTGATTTTAACTTTCTAACGGTTACATAAGCATTTTTGTAACCGTTCTTATCTAAAGCCAATTTCAAGGCTTTACCAGAGGGAGACATTCCGAAACCATTAGCAGCCTTCATATCCGGTATAAACACTCCTGCAAGTTCATCTATAAATCCATCAGGCGTACCACCCGATAAATTCGTTAATATGATAATGGAAAGATCATCTTTGGGATAAACAAATACAGCAGACCTTCCTCCACCTACAGGAGCCACTGCAGGATGCTCATTTCTTACTATAACCGGCCACCCTGCTGCATAACCATTAAGAAGTCTGCTAAAACCAGAGGTTTTTCCATTATTTAATATATCTGGCTTCCAAAGTGCTTCTAAACTTGATTTCTGCTTTAACAATACCATATTCTGCAGTGCAATAACCCAATTTGCCAATTCATTGGCTGTAGCGCTCATGCCTGCCGCCGTTTGTAATGGCATAGGGAAAGAAAAGAACATATTATTGAGCTTGCCTTTAGCAAATTGGTATTGGTTGGCTGCATTAGGTACCAGTTCTTTAGATGCACCAAACCCTGACTGAATGGTAAGCGGCATACCTACACTTTCCAACTGTTTTTTAGTAATATACTCCTGAAACGAAATGCCGCTGAGTTTATTGATAATAAGACCGAGCAGATAGTAATTTGTCTGATTATATCTAAATTCTGCACCTGCAGTAAAATCATTGGGCATTGCTAATACCTTTTTCCATGAAAGTTCAAAATTGTCAGCAATCATTACTGCTTCCTCTTCATCTACAAGATCAGGAATTCCTGAAGTATGAGATAAAAGTTGATGTACTTTTACCGTTTTCCAAGCTTCAGGAATATCTGTCAGGTACGTCGAAATCGGCAAATCCAGTTTTAATTTTCCTTCTTCCACAAGTTGTAGAATAGCAACGCCCACAAATGCCTTAGTAATGGAGTTGATTGTAAATACTGTTTTTTTGTTACAGCAATAGAGTCCTGAATATTGGCAATTCCATAATAGCCCGTTTTGATGATTTTACCATCTCTCACAATTGCAAGTTGTAGTCCTGGAATCCTACGTTTTTGCATCTGGTGCTGAATAAATATATCAATGCTGTCTGTTTGAGAGAAAGCGGAAAGGGTACATGAAAGTGATAGGGAAACTGCCAGAAAAAACTTCAAAAAATGTTTCATGTAGAATAATGGACTAGGTAAGGATAATGTCTGGAATAATGACGGATAAAGATATAGAGATATAGCAATCAATTTATATAAAACCTGAGAATTGCACGGTTTTAATCTCAAAATGGGTTTACTGGAAAACAAAGTCGTTAGAAACACATCAATAATTTAACTTTTGAAATGATTTTCGGTAGGCCAGAAGTATTGATAATAAATGAGTTAAGTAAAAATTAAAAAAGAATCCTGGATGTTTTTGAAATATGGCACAGGAAACGTTGCACGCTTATTAAGTACTAATGAGATACCTGAGCAGAATTACTGAACAAAATAGACAACCACATGCCCTTTTTGAGGGTAATTATGCATCAGGTAAAAATCAAAGCTGCATAAATTGCTTTTCAATATTTAAAGCAATATAAATTGGAGATTGTATATTTATAGTAGAATAGATCATGCCATAATCTCTGATTAAAAATCGCGGATGTGACAGATTAAACTTTGAAACAGCAGAACAATTGAATAACGCTATACAAGACAGGATGTTACCATCAATCATTGATCATATTAAACAAATTGAACATGGCTTTAAGCATATAATAGCGGCTGGCGATCAGATTTTAGCAGATCAGGAAGAGCATCATTTTGACCTTGCTCTAAAGCTTCTTGCCGACAACAGTTACCAGGTAAGGATGCTGGCTACCTATATTTTGGGGGAGCTTTCGCCAACCCATCCGGATGCGCTTCTGACCCTTAAGACACGGGTGGCAGATGATCAAAACTGGCGGGTGCAGGAAATGCTTGCAAAAGTTTTTGACCAATATTGCAAAGTTGCAGGTTACGAGAAAAGTATTCCTATTATTAAAAAATGGCTTTCAGACCCTAATCCGAATGTGAAAAGAGCAGTGACAGAAGGGCTCCGTATCTGGACAGGCCGCCCTTATTTTAAAGATCATCCGCATATTGCCATTACGCTGATCGGTACAAATAAATCAGATGATAGCGAATACCTGAGGAAATCAGTTGGGAATGCCCTGCACGATATCAGCAAAAAACATTCCCAAGCAGTGTTAGATGAGATTTCGAAATGGGATTTGAAGGAGAAAAAAACGGCATTTACCTATCAACTGGCTATGGGGAAGTGAATTCCAGATGTTGAGTCGAAAGACTGCGCTTAGATTTTATATGCGAATATAAACAATCTTGAAACAGGATTGGGCTTAGTTTACGACTACGATTGAAAGAAATCGATAAAAAGCTAACCGCCTTTATTGTTAAAAAAACATCTCATCCTCACTTTCGCCTGCGCTATTGCTTATTTTTGGGGCAAATGGTTATATTATAAAATGGATAACAAATTCTCAGATAATTCACAGGTTGCGGTTGTATCCACTTTTTCTGATCTTATAGATACAGCTTTTAAAGGAGATATTAATGCAGTTTGCTGGCATAGAGACCTGTTGGGCGATTTTAAGGAAATTGTATCCAAAATTGAATTGAAAGCGGATCTGACAGTAGTATCCATGGAAGATCTCCAGGCACTCGAGCTCTCAGAAAAAGGAAGTATGGCCAGGGCGGTTATCCTAAACGATTTTCAGTTGTTAACCGATGCCGGCGCATCACCTTCGCTGAACTTAATTAAAAGTTACGAACGTGATGAAGAATTCGATTTTATTTCAACAGATGTATATTCTTTTCACGTAGACCGGTCGCCGATTGCTACCGATACTTTTTTATGTACCTATTATGGTGCTGTAAGTGAAATCTTAGCCAATCACCAAGCTAAACAAAAAGTGCTGTTGCCAGAGATCAGGCAGAAGCTGCAGGAACTATATGATGGTACGGAGGAGGGGTTTGAATGTTTTTTGACGGAGCATTATTTCGACCTGCATTACCATGCCAAACCAGGGGCAATACCTGTAAATCTGGGATTGGGCCATTTGTGGAGACTGGCGGTAGATCATCCTGAGAAACAGTGTTTACCTTGTATCCATCGGGCACCAATAGAAAATAATGGGGAGTATAGATTGCTGCTCATCTGCTAAATTAGTCTGGGTTAAGTCTGTAATAGAATTGAATGTTATGGTTTTCTATTTTTCTCATGCGCTAATAACATTGGTAAATATATGTTATGCCCTATTCATCAATATAATTCAAATATATTTGCGACATGTTAAATAGCAGCATTTTTTTGCCTGTCATCATTATTGCTGGTATTGCTTATAGTATCCTGGCCAAAAAACTGACCATTCTGGCTGCGCTTACAGGCGGCACGCTGGCCTGTCTTATTTATATTGCCGCTGGTTACACAGGTGTTGCGATGATGAGCCTGTTTTTTATCATGGGTTCTGTGGCCACTTCCTGGCAAAAACATAAGAAGCAGTCTTTTGCCACAATAGCGGAAACTAAAAATGGACGCAGTGTGCTGCAGGTGCTGGCTAATGCCGGGGCTGCTGGTCTTGCGGCTATAGTGATTTTATTTTATCCCTCTTTCACTTATTTAATGCTTCCCGCAATGGCGGCAGCTTTTGCTTCAGCTACTGCAGATACGCTATCATCAGAGCTGGGGATGGTTTATGGAAAGCGGTTTTTTAATATTATTTCTTTCCAGCCCGACCGTTGCGGGATGGATGGTGTGATCAGTCTGGAAGGAACGGTGATCGGTATTGGAGGTAGTTGTATTATTGCTGCTATTTATGCGCTGGGGTATGAATGGAATATTAACTTTTGCTTTATCGTTATTGCTGGAACGGTGGGAAACCTGACTGATTCTATACTGGGTGCTGTACTAGAGCGCAAAGAGATAATAGGCAATAATATGGTCAATTTTTTGAATACATTAATTGCCGTGCTTGTGATGTTGATATTGGAAATTATTTTTATTTAAAATTGCTGTGAATAAGGTAGATACGATATGATTTTGATAGCGAAAATCATGTTCGCTTATGAATATCAGGCCGATTATACCTTGCTACCTTTAATTTTTCGATACCCTTTTTTAGTACGGTCAAAATTTATTTCTAGCCAATTTGTAATAAGTTTTTTTACGATATTTATCCTATTGTTTATTCCATAAGATCATGAAAAAAATCATTTTTGTTTTACTGCTGGCAGCCTGTGGATTTTCAGGTTACGGGCAAACTTATCAACCTATCACCAGCAAGAATAAAACCTACCTGGAAACATTAAAAGGAGTGAGTTACAGTTATAAACAGGGCGTTGTTACCCTGAAGAATAATGGCAACTATGCTTTAGGTACTGTGAGTGTTATAGCCTCATCAAAAGTTGACAGTACCCTTTTTGGGATTGCTTTGTTTGAGGATGGGATTGAAAAAGGGAGTCTGTTAAAGCCGAAGTTTATTTTACTACCGGTCGGGCCAAGAAGGTACATGAAGTGCCTTTAAAGCAGGTTGATCAGAAAAACCTGGTACTGTCTTTTGATAAGGCAACCCGTGCTGTAAAATAATGGTTTGCATTATTAATTTTTAAAGTGCTGATTTTGAACTTGCAGGCCAGGCATTACGGTGATAGTTTAGCAAAAGAAGACTGATTGCCCCAGAAAAATAGCCTGAAAATCAGTATTGTTAATTATTGAAGATCAATTTTACCATAACAGGTGATAAATATTTAACACTAGATTAATAATCGGTATTTAGATTTGCGGTGTAAATATTTGGTTAGTATTTATAAGTTTAGGTTAGTTGATTATAAATGCCCGGATGGATATCTGGGCATTTTATATTTTAAACCATACATGTAAAAAACACCTTAAAACGTCACTTACTCAATAGCGCCTTGACCCAGAAACAAATGCTTCTATATGGTTAAATGTTGCTTGCCAAAATTAATTTGCCCGACATTAAGTTGCTCAAATATGAAAACTAAATGAGATAATATTATATAAAATGATATAAGAATACCACGTCACCTACGTATGCCGGCTTCGGTTGGTCTTTAATTACAAGAGTAGCCTGAATGGTAACTTTAGTGATTCCCCTCAAATTACTGATACAAATTAATTTAGCTTTTAACTGCACTTCGTTATCCACTAAAACCGCCTGGCCAAATTTAAAACGTTCAATACCATAGTTAATTTCCATTTTAGTATTGCGAACATCTGCAATTTGCTTCCATAAATAAGGAATTAAGGATAAAGTTAAATACCCATGTGCAATTGTCGCTTTAAATGGTCCTTCATTTTTAGCTTTTTCCGGATCGGTGTGTATCCATTGATGATCCAGGGTTGCATCGGCAAATTTATTGATCTGCTCCTGGTCTATAGTATGCCATTGCGAAATGCCTAGTTCTTTACCTAGATGCGACTCATACTCTTCAAAATTATTGATCACCAACATATATTCTGTTTATAGGATTAGTACTGTTTTAACACGTCCTTTAGGTACAACAATCCCTCAGGTATATAGTTTCATTCACGTTTTTGTATTCAATGATAATCATAATAACGATGTGTTTAAAGGCTACGGATAAAAATATTTTTAAAAAACATTGCTCAATATTGCTTTGGTTTTTAGGTTATTTATAATCAGCTAGATAAGTGCCTAAGTTGCTGATTAAAAAATCTTAATAAAAGAAGTCCGGTATAAAAAAATGGCACTCGGTTGATCTGTGGCTAACAAATGCTGCTTGGTTATCAGTACATACCTGTTTTGAGAAAATGTAAAATATAAGATGGATGATGGAATCTTCCGAACGCTAAGGTCTTTATGGATAACCTAAATAGCCAGAGTCTAAATATTACAACTGCGAAAATAATATTTTTACCAGCCTTCTCGCTCAACACGAGCCATCTTTTTTATTTAGTAAGATCCGTTGATTTTGATTTTGTTAAATGTTATCTAAATATTTTATTTGATTTATTTAAATTAAAATTTAGATTTGTCTAAAATTATATTTAGATAAATCATTTGTATTCATGAAATCCCTGTTACTATATTGCTTCTGTTTTTTTATAACGCTAAATGCCATCGCTCAAAAGGTTATAGTTAAAGGAGTAGTGACTTCTCAGAATGAACCTGTAGAAAATATCACCATTAAAATTTTAGGTGCCAACAGATTTACAAAATCAAATAATTCAGGTACTTATCAATTAAGTGAGATCCCTTTTGGAAATTGCGATCTTGTTTTTTCAGGTGTAGGTTATCAGTCCAAAAGAATTAGGATAACATTAAAAGGAGATACAGTTTTTGTTAATGCTGACTTACTAAGTTTAGCTTCCGATTTAAATGATGTAGTGATTACCGGCGTAAACCGGGCAACACAATTACGGAAAAGTCCTGTGCCTATTGCTGTGCTTTCTAAAAAAACGATGGACCAAAACGTCAATACCAATTTGATAGAAGCCATTGTGAAGGGAGTGCCAGGAATTACGGCGGTTACCACAGGTCCAAATGTTTCTAAACCTTTTATAAGGGGCTTAGGTTATAATCGTGTGTTAACTTTATATGATGGCTTAAGGCAAGAGGGGCAACAATGGGGCGACGAGCATGGAATAGAGGTGGATGAATATGGCATTACCAGAGCTGAAGTAGTAAAAGGACCTGCCAGTTTAACTTACGGTTCAGATGCATTGGCCGGGGTAATTAATATGATTCCTTATACACCGAATTTTGAAGATGGAAAATTGAAAGGCGATTTTACCGCGAATTACCAAAGTAGTAATGGGATGATTGGTTCGTCGCTCGGACTAGCTTACATTAAAAACGATTGGAAATATAACTTTAGGGCGACCGGGAAAACAGCACATAATTATCAAAATAAAATTGATGGATTGGTATATGGAACAGCTTTTAGAGAATACAATTTATCTGCCAGTGCCAGGGTAGATAAGGCCTGGGGTTTTACTAAAACAGCCATTACCTATTACGATAATTTGATGGAAATTCCTGATGGCAGCAGAGATTCTTTGTCCCGAAGATTTACCAGACAGGTTTTGGATGATGGAGATGATATCAAAAACAGGCCTGTTGTGCCTGAAAGTGATCTAAAGACCTATTCCATTAACCCCTTGCATCAACATATCCAACATTACCGGTTTTACAACACCAGTCAGTTTAAATTTGGAACGAGTGATTTAAATTTAATGATTGGCGGACAGCAAAGTGTAAGGAGAGAATATAATCACCCGACATTACCAGGTCAGGCCGGGCTTTACGTTGTGTTAAACACTTTTAATTATGATCTTAAATACAACCTGCCCGATTTTGCAGGTATCGAAAGTACCATCGGGCTTAATGGTATGTATCAGGCAAACAGGAGTAAAGATGCTACCGATTTTCCTATACCCGATTATGATCTTTTCGATGTTGGTGCTTTTTACTTTGCGAAAAAATCGATGGGTAAGGTAGATGTTTCAGGAGGGATTAGGATAGACAGAAGAAATATACACTGGAGTGATTTTTATGTTGGTACCGATTCACAAACAGGTTTTGGTAAACAGGTAAGTTCGACCGATGCCACTGGAAAATTGCAATTCCCTTCTTTTAATAAAAACTATTATGGCGTATCAGGAAGTTTAGGTTTAACTTACAATATTTCCGAAAGGCTTTTGATTAAGGCCAATATTGCGAGAGGTTACAGGGCTCCAAATATTACAGAAATCGGTTCTAACGGATTAGATCCGGGTGCGCACATTGTATATCTGGGCAACAGGACCTTTAACCCAGAATTTAACCTTCAGGAAGATATTGGCATTATTGTTTACTTAAAAGATGCTGAAATAAGTGTGGAACTGTTTAATAACAACATTCAGAACTACATTTACCAATCTCGCTTAACCGATGCCAACGGAAATCCAGTGGTTATCGTTCCCGGAAACCTGACTTATCAGTACCAACAATCAAAAGCCAGGTTATATGGTGCAGAGATTTCTGTGAATCTCCATCCAAAGGCTTTAAAATGGCTAAGTTTTAACAATAGTTTGGCTTATACGGTAGGATTGAATCAAAACCAGGCGCTATTGGATCAGCACGGCGGCGATGCCAAATACCTTCCTTTTATTCCGCCTTTACAATTTAGAACGGAAATTAAGGCAACAGCGCAAAAGCCTGTTGGTATTTTTGATAAACCTTATATTAAAATCGATGCTGCTTTTTTCGCAGATCAGGATAAATTTTATGCGCTTGATAATACTGAAAGTTTTACAGCAGGTTATACTTTGATTAACGGAGGAATAGGGTCAGCCCTGAAAACAAGAAAAGGAAAAACCATCTGCGATATTTTTCTTCAGGCCGATAATATTTTCAATATCGCTTATCAATCTAATTTAAACAGATTGAAGTATTTCGAATATTACAACCGCTCGCCTAATGGCCGGTCAGGGATTTACAATATGGGCAGGAATTTGAGTTTTAAATTGATTATTCCAATTTAAGAGTGAAAATAATGAGGATGTATCATGATATCAAATTGTCATACAGAGCTTGCCGAAGTACATTGTTTAGATGTCTTAATAGCGTTTCGACAGGCTCAACGTGACAAATTCTAGGTTAAATAGCGATTTAAGATATAGCCTCTTGTTTTTTTCGTATTGCAAGGTTGAACGATAGCTTGTCTGGTTCGTTCAGGGAAGCAATCTTTTAATTGAAGGCATATTACTTGAAAATGAGCATTTAATCGTTCTTAGGGCTTGCAGTCCCGCTTTCGCTTATAGTCCTCGCTATGCTCCGGGCTATTCCGCTCAATCAGGTTTAGAAACAAAGGTTTGTGCACCCTGCAACCCAACAAATGAAATACTGTTTTGGCCATTTAGCTCCGGTTGCAGCATTACCCTGCAGCAACGAGGCACGAGGCAGCGAAGCGTATAAGCGTAAAACGGGCAGAAATTAGTTGTTCACAGTAGAGGCCTTGCGCTCCAAATAAAATGATGCCCTTTAATCAGGAAATAAGCGGTTCGTGCTACTATATAAGCATGTTCCCGCTTTTCGTTGGTATTGCCGGCGTGAAGCCTGCAGCTACCACTGCAATACGGGTTTAGGAACAAAGATTTGTGCATCCAGTAACTCCGAAAATGAAATATTATATTTGGCATTTAGTTTTATCTATATTTACCTGAAGCATATTATATTAAATACTTATAGCTATGGAAGCCTCTTTGAGCGAGCAGCGTTTAACTTTTTTAAGGCAGTCAATTGGCAAGGTCATTACCAATTCGCCTTCTAACTTTATGAACTGGCTGGCGCCTGTTTTAGTTAAAGCAGAGCATGGTATCCTGGTGTGCCGGTATACCATCCGTAAAGAAATGACCAATCCTTATCAAATTTTACACGGGGGCGTAACAGCAGGCATTATAGATGATTTAATTGGTGCAACAGTTTTTACTATGGGATTAAATGAACGGTATACTACTGTAAATAATTATATCGATTATTTTGCTACAGCCAGCGAAGGCGACGAAGTTGTTGCAGAAACCTCGATTGTAAAAAGAGGACGAACAATATTAAATCTGCAATGCGAAATATTTTTACCCTCAAAAAAGCGTTTAATAGCTAAAGGTTATTCCAATATGTTAAACATAGGTTAAGTCTTTTCTGTTAGCTTAAGAATTAATTATTAATTCCTTTAAATTGACGAAACATTCTCGTTTATAATTTGTTGTAAATTAACCAAAAATATAATGAGCCATGTTAGAAAATTATTCCACCCTGCAATTCAATGTGAGAGGCAAAATTTTTAAGGGATTTTGCATGCGTATTCAAGATGATTTTCACGAAACTTATGCCGTTGTTTTAGATGGCTACCATTCTTTCTGTATCTGGCTGGATAATAAAACAGAAAAATGGTGTGCTTCAAAAAACGTAGCAATTGATCCTGATGCTATTGATGAAATCATTACCAGGATATCTATTCCGCAACCATCTTGCTAATATTACGTAATAAAAATACTGAAGCATAAATCTTATAGCTGACCTATAGGATTTATGCTGCTTTACTCTTTATTCTCTTCTTTTTCCTGAATTGTCATTCTGAATGAAATGAAGAATCTTTAAAAGAAGGCGAATGGAAGGATTTGCAACTTTTTCCTGAATGAATACTCTTGGTGCGTATTGACTATTAAAACAGATTGCTTCGCTGATGAAGAATTTATTTCGCAATGACGACAAGGAGCTTGATACACCAATGCCTAATAAACCAATGACTAATGAACGAACCTTACGCAAAAAACATATAACTGAGTGCAATCGCCGTACAAACCCCAACTAAATCAGCCAATAACATCGAGCCGATAGCGTAACGCGTATTTTTAATGCCAACAGAGCCAAAGTAAACTGCTACTACATAAAAAGTGGTATCAGAAGCACCCTGAAAAACACCGGATAGCTTACTGGCAAATGAATCTGGTCCGCTTGAAATCATGGTGCTTACCATCATTCCCCGGGCAGCACCACCACTTAAAGGCCTGATTAAGGCTGTGGGTAATGCATCAACAAATTTGGTGTCGGCTCCAAAAAATACAAACATGTTTTTAATCCCGCTCATGATCACATCAAAGGTTCCGCTGGTTCTCAACATGCTTACGGCCACTAAAATTCCAACTAAATATGGGATAATTTTAAGTGCAGTCTCAAATCCGCCTTTGGCTCCATCGATAAATGCGTCAAAAACATCTATTTTTTTATAGAGCGCGCCCAATACAATCAATAAAAAGATCAATAAAATTATTCCGCCGCTTAATAAGCCTGAAAATGATTTTATACTTTCCGCATTTAATTTGCTCACATACCAAACCAGTAAGCCTACAACAGCAGAAATACTGAGTACCCAGGTAATGATAACAGGTTGAAGTAAGTTTATCTTTTGTTTAAAGGATACAATGAGCATGGCGGCCATGGTGCCAACAAAAGTTACAATTAAACATGGGATGAAAATATCAGTTGGGTCTTGCGCATTTTGAGTTGACCTGATGGCAATTACACTAACAGGAATTAGACATAAACCAGCAGCGTGCAGGCATAAAAACATAATCTGCGAATTACTGGCAACATCTTTATTTGGATTAAGCTCCTGCAAACTTTCCATCGCCTTTATACCAAATGGAGTGGCTGCATTATCTAAACCTAATAAATTGGCAGAGAAATTCATGATCATGTGTCCCATAGACGGGTGCCCTTTTGGAATTTCGGGAAAAAGTTTCGAAAAGAAAGGGCCAATAATCCTGGATAATAAACGGATGCCACCTGCTTTTTCGGCAATGCTCATTAAGCCCATAAATAAAGCCAATGTTCCGATCAATTTAATACAAAGATCAACCGCAATCCAGCAGGTTTCAATAATGCCATCTAATTTTAAAGGATTTAAGGGGTCGGATGATTTACCGATTACCATCCAGTTAAAAATATCGCTATGTCCGAAAAAGAAACATTTAATACTCGCTACAACGATAGCCACAATAATAAATGCCGACCAAATTCTGCTTAATGCCATTAGGGTTGCTTAGTTTTATTTGAAGGGGTTAAAATACCGCTTTTAAGCGAAAGTTCATAGTGGAGAAGTCCGGAGTCGATAATCTTTAGTCCGAAGTTGGATTCTGCATACTAAATAATGGTATATGGTCAATAATCAAATAGTTGATAGATTGCTTATTCAGAATATTTGACTAAGAGCTATTCGCAATGAAATCATCAACCCAAAACAAAAAGTCCATGGCCAGTATATATACTCCTAACCATGGACTTCTGACTTCGGAGTAACTAAGGTTTATCTTCTGTTAATTCAAAACCCCAGGTTTTTCCTTTTTCAGTAGCAGGGATTCCGCTTGTCATCCAGGCCGGAGCTTTTGCCCCTTTTAAATAATAGTCGAAAAATTGTTGTTCGCGAATTTGAATATCCTTACGGTTCTGGCGTTGAACCAGGTTGTGTGCCTCACCATTATAGTTTAACATCCAAACAGGTTTACCTAAACGGCGCAGAGCGGTAAACATTTCGATACCCTGATACCAGGGCACGGCACCATCTGCATCATTAGCCATGACCACAACAGGCGTATTAACCTTCGGAAACATAAATAGTGGAGAGTTTTCGATATATAATTCTGGTTTTTCCCAAAGTGTTGCACCAATACGGCTTTGTGTTTTCTCGTACTGGAACTGACGGTTCATACCGGTTTCCCAACGGATACCTCCATAAGCAGAGGTCATGTTAACTACAGGTGCTCCCGCCCAGGCAGCAGCATACATATTGTTTTGGGTAATGAGGTAAGCCACCTGGTAGCCACCCCAGCTTTGGCCCTGAATACCAATTTTACTACCATCTACCCAACTATTTTTCTTCAGACTTTCCACACCCGAATTGATGAATTCAACTGCTGACTTACCTGGGTGACCAGTTTCGTAGCTAATATCTGGCGCAAATACCAGGTAGCCGTTACTTACGAAGTAAGAAATATTTAAGCGGGATGGAGTAGGGGCCGGCGCTTGATAAGTATATAAGCCATCTGTTAGTTTTTCGTAGAAATAAGCAATCACCGGATACTTCTTATTTTGATCGAAATTTTCCGGTTTGTATAAAATACCTTCTGCCTTATAACCCTTTGGCGTAGTCCACTTAACCAATTCAGCAGTACCCCAATTGTAGTCTTTTTGTTGAGGGTTGGTATTGCTTAATTTGGTTTCAGTTTTGAAATCGGTGGTGATATAAACATTTGGCGATTCTACATAATTGGCTTTATCGTAAATGTAAATATCAGCATCTTTAGCTTTTACCAGGTTGGAGTATTTAAATTTAGCCATTACAACCAGTTCAGGCGCTTTAGATGAACCTACTTTGGTGCGATAAAAACCGTTTTCTTTTGTCAAATTGTTAAAGCCATCTAACCAAACTATTTCATTTGTTTTTACAAATTTGCTGTCTGCATTGCGTTCAAACCTGTTATCCTGTTGTACTCTTTCATAACGGAAAGTAAGGTTATTGGCCCTTCCGAAACCGGCGGTAATATTTTTTGGTGCCGCTTTTCCATCAGGAGAGAACGACCAGATATCATATTTATCGTAAATTAATACAGCCTTATCGCCTTCAGTCCAGGTGGCTAAACCATAAGCAGAAGGTAAATCGGGTACGTCGTTTTCTTCATCAACAAATTTTTCAGTTAATCCGGCAGTTAGTACGGTTAATTTGCCCGTGGTTATGTTATAAGTATTCCAGCTACCTGCTTTTCTATCAAAATATAAAACATAGTTTCCGCCAGGAGACGCCATAGCATATCCGCTTAAATTATCAATGATTTTCTTTTTGTGACCGTTTTTAGTGTCAACTAAATAGTAATCTTTTGTGGTAGAACCACTCCATTGTGATTCGATTCTACGACCATAGTCTGTAGATGCTAAAACCATATTGGCATCACCTTCCGCAATGATATTGGCATCCGGTAGTTTTAGGTCTGTTAATGGAATTACTTTAGGATCGCTGCTGTAAACATCAATAACGGATAAATAGCTTTTTTTGCTGTCCCTATCCGCATTTTTAAGCTGCATCGGCTGTAGATAATCATCTTTGTAGTTCCAAACATCAACTTTTGCCACTTCGAAATCTACGATTGTAGTATCTTTTGGCTTTTTAATGGGAGAGATGCCAAAAAATAATTTCTTGCCATCTTTACTGAAAATTATCTTTCCATCGCCATTCACAGACCATTTTGCAGGTAAGCCCGGCATATCAAAATCTACCAGTATCTGCGCCGTATCAAGTGTTAAAGAGTTGTAATAAATATTGTAATCTTTTATTTCTTGTTTCTCCGGACTTTGCTCACCCACAAAAGCAACATGTTCGCTTTCCTCATCAAAAGTGAAGTTTTTAAAACTTCCTTTCCCTTTAATCAAGGTTTTTAATGTGCCTTTTTCTGTATTGAGTAAGAATACACCTTGAGCTGCCGTTTTGTCCTTTTTAGATCCACTGCAGGCAAAAACCAACTGTTTGCCGTCTTTACTAAAATAATAATCGGTGACGAATTTATAGGTTTTATCTGTGCCTGTTAAAAGGTTTTTTACGACTAAATCAGTCCCTTCTTCAGTTTTACCTTTGGTAGCAGGTTCATCGTCAGCAAAATCAGTTTCACCATCTTTTTTCTCAGCCGGCTTTACTGTTTTCTTTGCTGTATCTGGCTTTTCAGTTAAATAAGCCATTACACCAACGCCTTCTTCAGGGAATTTGAAAGATTTTACCCTTGCTACTTTTGTAACAGCACTGGTAGTGAGGTTGAGGATCCCTAATGAATCTTTTGGCAATTCATCTGTCTTTTTCTTTTTAATTTTAGCCTGGCGCAAATCTTTATTTAATGGACGGATGTTAAATGCCGCGAACTTGGAATCATTGCTAAATTGCGGGTTCATCCCTCTTGGGATATTTATCTTTGCATTTGTTTTAATATTAGTAAGATATAATTGTGCATCTCCTTCTTGCTGTAAGATATTGTACATAGCCCATTGACCATTATTTGATAATTGCTTTGTGCCTACTGATTCCCAGGTATCATATACCGAATGATCTAGAGGTTTTTTTTGTGCGTAGGCAAAGCTGACAACGAAAAACAGAATAATAGTTAGTCTCTTTTGCATTTTTAAATTTATTAATTTGTTGGTTGAGATTTAATCTTCTAAAATTGGAATTTTTTAGCTTATTAGGAAACTTGTATACCAAATATTACAATAAAAAAGGGAATTTGAAAGGTAAAATGTAAGATGGATGATGGGATTTGTAAGAAGTCCGGGATCGGAGGACCGAAGTTTAAGTTTTCCAGAATTAACGTCTAACACCATGCGCTTAGTGCTCTTAGCTCCACGCCCTCTGCTTAAAACTAAAAACCCTCGATTGCTTTAAGCAATCGAGGGTTGTGGTATCAAAGGCTAAATTATTTTTTAGCTTGTTGTTGCTGACGCATATAGTCATCTAAACGCTGCTGGAATTTAGATTTTTTCTTTTTTCATCAGCTGGTCTGGCTTTGTTTTGCTGGATTAGCGCATGGATTTTCTCATCGTCAACCATTCTACGAATTAAGAACTGCTGTCCGAAAGTCATTAAGTTGGCTAAGAAATAATAATAGTTTAATCCGGCAGGGTAGCTGTTTAATACACCTAAGAAAATAACCGGCATAATGTAACCAATATATTTCATCTGACCGGTAGCACCTGAAACCTGGTTATTGAAATAAGTCATAATCAATGTAGAGATGGTCATCAATACACACATTAAACTTAAGTGATCGCCAATGAAAGGAATTTTTACGCCAAATTTGATAAACTCATCATAAGTTGATAAATCTTTCATCCAAAGGAAACTCTCGCCTCGTAACTCAAACAAGTTAGGGAAGAAGAAGAAGAAAGCCATAACCAAAGGCAATTGAAGCACCATTGGTAAACATCCTCCTAAAGGATTTACGCCAGCTTTCTTATATAATTTTAAATATTCCTGTTGAACCAATGTTGGGTTATCTTCGCCTACCTTAGCTTTAATTTCGTCCATCTCTGGTTTCAATACCCTCATTTTAGCCATTGATAAGTATGACTTGTAGGTAAGTGGCGATAAAGCAAGTTTTAACAAGATGGTTAATACCAGAATGATCAAGCCGTAGTTCCAGTTAAAGCTGTTTAAGAAATTAAATACAGGCAATACAATAAAGCGGTTAATGTATTTCAATGGCCAGTAGCCCATATCAACCTGCTGCTCTAAATCATATCCCTGCGCTTTTAAAGTAGAGAATTTGTTTGTTCCGAAATAGAATTCCATTTCGTAAACCTGGTTGGCTGTATGTACATAAGGCAATTGCATATTGGCATCATAAAACTTTACCTGCCCAGGAGCAGTTGGGATTTTAACTTCTAAACTTCCTTTTTCGAAAGCTTGTTTCGAGATTAAAGAAGCGGAGAAAAAGTGTTGTTTGAAAGAGAACCACTGAATTTTACCTTTTGATAATTCTTCTTTTTCATCTTTAGAAACACTTAGGTGGTTAACATCACCATCTAAATATTTGTAGTATGGTGCAGAATAACGGTGCTCACTTTCGATGGATTTTTCTTGTTGTAATAAAATAGTAGACCAGTTTAAACCAATCGTATTGCCTGCAATTACTTGTTGTAAACCAACTACATTAACATTGAAAGCTACTTTGTTGCTCAAAGCCTTTAAATCGTAAACATATTCTACGTAAGCATTAGCGCCATAATTGGCACGCATGGTAACCGTGTTACCTGTTTTTGTCGAAGTAAAATATAAATCGTTGGTATTAATTACCTTACCAGCTGCATTTAAACTTAAACCAAACTTGTTTTCGCTACCAGCAAATAAAATAAGTGGTTTACCCGTAAAGGTTTTTCTGTCCTTTAACTTCAACAGATGTAATTTTACCACCTTTATTACTTAAAGTGATTAATAAATTTTCGTTTTCTAAAACAGTATTGGCTTCAGTACCGGTTATGGCGCTACCAAAAGGGCCTTTTAAGGCTAAGGAATCTACAGCCGGATTAGCAATCGCTGCAGTTTTGGTGGTATCTTTTTGCGCAGGTGTTACACCAGCTTTTTCAAAGAATCTAAACGCTCTGTTTCTTTGGCTTTTTTCATTTCAGCCTCGTTCGGCCTCAAAAAGTAGAATGATCCTGCCAAAATGATCATAATCAGGAACAGTCCTGTAAAGGTATTTCTATCCATTATTTATGTTTGTACTGCTTTTAATTCGTTTTCTTTTTTGCAAACTCCATCGCAGCGGCGACAAATTTAACAAAAAGTGGGTGAGGATTAGCAACTGTTGATTTTAATTCTGGGTGAAACTGCCCGCCAACGAAAAAAGGATGATTTTTAAGCTCTACAATTTCAACTAAATTGGTTTGCGGATTCATACCTGACGCAATCATTCCTGCATCTTCATATTGCTTTAAATAAGCATTGTTAAATTCATAACGGTGACGATGACGCTCGTTGATATGAGATTTACCATAAATAGAAAAAGCCTTTGTTCCTTTTTTAATATCGCAAGGATAAGAGCCTAAACGCATGGTTCCACCTTTATTGGTTATTTTTTTCTGCTCTTCCATCATGTTAATTACCGGATTTGGCGAATTTTCTTCAATTTCTGTCGTGTGTGCATCTTTCAAACCTAAAACATTACGGCCAAATTCGATAACTGCACATTGCATACCCAAACAGATTCCGAAGAAAGGAACGTTGTTTTCGCGAACATATTTGATGGCATCAATTTTACCCTCAATACCGCGGCTGCCAAAACCTGGCGCCACTAAAACACCTTGTAAATGACTCAATTTCTCTTTGACGTTATCCGGGAAAATACCTTCCGAGTGGATATATTCTACCCTGACTTTACATTCGTTTCTCGAACCTGCGTGTACAAAAGATTCGATAATTGATTTATAAGCATCAGGTAATTCTACATATTTACCAATCAAGCCAATTTTTACTTCGGCAGTTGGGTTTTTTAAACGGCCCAGAAAATCTTTCCAGCTTTCCATATCCGGATCGTTTTTGGTAGGCAGTTTTAATTTCGATAAAACAGTTTTATCCAGTTGCTCTTTTAACATCAACAATGGCACATCATAAATAGTAGATGCATCCATCGATTCGACTACCGCATTGATGTTAACGTTACAAAATAATGCAATTTTTTTTCTGATATCAGCGCTGATGTGGTGTTCTGTTCTACAAACCAGTATATCTGGCTGTATTCCGTATTCCAAAAGGGCTTTAACAGAGTGTTGTGTTGGTTTAGTTTTTAATTCACCTGCAGCAGCTAAATAAGGAACCAGGGTTAAGTGGATAACAATGGCATTAGTACTACCTTCTTCCCACTTAAACTGACGAACAGCTTCGATAAATGGCAGAGATTCAATATCGCCAACTGTTCCTCCAAGTTCAGTAATCACAATGTCGTATTCACCACTTTCGCCCAAAATGCGCATGTTGCGTTTAATCTCGTCGGTAATATGTGGAACAACCTGCACCGTTTTACCTAAATATTCGCCTTTACGCTCTTTGTTAATTACGTTTTGGTAAATGCGGCCAGTAGTAATGTTATTTGCCTGCGAAGTTGGAACATTAAGGAAACGCTCATAATGACCAAGATCCAGGTCGGTTTCAGCACCATCTTCAGTTACAAAGCACTCTCCATGCTCATAAGGGTTTAATGTTCCTGGATCGATATTAATGTACGGATCGAATTTTTGAATGGTTACACGGTAGCCACGTGCCTGTAAAAGTTTAGCTAAAGATGCGGAAATGATGCCCTTACCTAAAGAGGAAGTTACACCGCCCGTAACAAAAATATACTTTGTCATGATTGATAATTTGTGGAATTAACCAGGCTTTTTAGGTCTGGTTAATTGTTTTTGTACGGGATACAAAGGTACAAAAAAATTATCGCTCGTTAGATACTTGCCCGAATATTTTTTAAGTGCATTATGTCTTTGATATTGACTGGTTTAAGGAAAAACACCGGTTTAAAGTATCAGCGTATAAAGTTCTTTTTTAATATCTTCTATCTTTCTGGGATTCTTTTTATCATCATAACGGGTATAGAGGTCGACCATTTTTTTGAAATCTTTTTCTGTGTCGGTTCTCTTTCCCTTTGCCGGAGCTACGATGTTTAAGATCGGAACATTTTTCGCTTCCACTTTTGTGGCAAACCAGGTGGTGTTGTAACGTGGTATGGCCAAACCTAATATCATTCCTGGTAAACCGGTAAATCCCTCCGGGCCACCTTTTAATAAAATTTCATCAGTATAAAAGGCCACCACTGTAACAGAATCGTTTATTACGGTTGTCGCTTTACGGCATTCATAACCTGCAATTTGGCGCACATCATGCATAATTTTCCATTGGAGATGGGGGATAGTATCTTTTAAAATGAAGTCTTCACCACTTACTGGTTTTCTGATTACCCTTGCTTTTTTACTAAAATCGGTATACATTTCATTGGTATTCTCACCAGCAATAAAAAAGAAATTATTGTCGTTTAAGGTTTCCTTCGGTTTAGCCTTATATATGGAGCTACTATCGTTAAAACTATAATCCCAGCTGGAAGTCCTGTACTTGCTCATTTTATCTTTAGCATCGTCTGATATCCAATCGTTTTCTGCAATTTGTTGCTTCTGGTTTATCTTTTTTTCAAATGTTATTTTTGCACTTCTGATGAAAACAGTTTGTGCCCTGATTATTGTAACTGCAAAAAATAAAATTATGCTTAATCCTAAATGTTTCATCTGACGTTATTTTTTGTCTTGTTCAACAAAGTTTCCGGTTAAATTATAGGTGACACCGATCAGTACATACCTTGGAATAAAACTGTTGGTATTCTCACTAATATTGTTACCGCCAACGTATCGATTGTAACCGATCCTTTCGGCTAAAATATCTGAAATCGCTACTTTTAATTCCAGTTCCTGAGCTTTAAGCATCTTCTTTGATAAATAGGCATTCCAGATAGCAACATTTACCGGCCTGCTGAACGAAGTGTTGGCAGGTTGGTATGATAATGATATTGAGGTGTTGAATTCGGTATTGTATGGCAGTTCGATGGTACCGGAAATTTCATGGTTATGGTAAAAGTTTTTACCATTATTTATGGAGCCGATAGATGAGCGGCTGTTTGAAAAGGTAAAGGATGGATCGTACTGAATTTGAAGTTTATCGCTATAGTAACTCAAGCGTGGGCGTAAACTGATACTATTGTTTACATTTTCATTCAGTTTATTGTTTAAAATAGAAACCGAGTTTGAATGGTTATAACTGGCATTTAAGCCTGTACTAAAATTAATCTTGCTGAAACTTTTATTAAAACTTGCGCCGGCGTAAAAATTGTTATTACCATTTAGATTGATGTAACTGCTGGTGGTTTTGTTTACCTCATCTACAGTACTCGTACTCACTACTGCATTTTTAGTAAAACTGTAGCCTCCATACACGTATGCGTACATTTCCGATTTTTGCTGGTAGGTATTTAAATTAAAGCCAAAATTATTGTTGAACGATGGTTTTAAATTTGGATTACCTTTTATTTCGTAAAGTGGATTGTTTATTTGCCTGATCGGTTGTAATTGGTCTAAGCCAGGCTGTCGCGTATTTCCGTTATAGTTTAAGGATACACTTGTATTTTTTCCGAGTTTATAGTTAAGATTACTTTGTGGTGCCCAGTTTAAGTAATTTCGGTTAAATTTGTTGCTTCGGTCTAAATCATTCAGCTCGAATGTTGTTTGTGTAGCTTCTGCACCACCAGACAAAGTAAATTTCTTTGCCCGATATTGTAATACCACCTTGCCTATATTCGAAAAATTATTAAAATCGAAATTATTACTTAGCGAATCGATCCGTTTATTATTTAATGATTTATCGAAAACCAGTTTATGACTATTGGAGTTTACCGTTTTAAAGCTATAGGCGGTTTGCAAGGAGAATTGTTTGTTCAAAGGTTCAGTATATGATATTCTTGCGCCAAGTGACGTTTCCTTGCCTGAATTATCATTGAGAAAGTCCTGAGTGATTGGCGGCCCTTTTGATACACCATTGTCATCATAATAATTGGTGACACTTTTACTGTTGCCGAGACTGGTGCCGTTTTTGGTTTCTGGTTGTAAATCGATAGACAGCGTTCTTCCTTTTTTGGCAAACTTTTTTGAATAATTGATATTGCCGTTAAACAGATTGTCAACTCCGTTGCTGTTGTTTGTTTGATCACTATTATTTACAAAAAAACCTTCACCGTTTTTGGTTTCGTTTGTGCTGGTGTACTCATTATTGTTTTTGTTTTTACTCGTGGCAAATGATATTTTTAATGTAGAAAGCGAGTCTATCTTAACATCCACACTTCCTTTTAAACTTTGTCCCGTACTTTTAGTTTCACTGTTTGTGCTGCCGGAACTAAAGAAATTTGTTCCATTAGGCAATAGTGACTGGTTTTTATAGGTTGTTCTATCTATGATATCCCGATTATTGCCTTTATAATTTAGTTTCAGGCCTACTTTATTTTCATTCCATTTATCGGAGAAGTGTGCACCATAACTGGTGATATCAGGCAAGCCGTTTGTTGGCGAAAAACCATCATCATCTCTGTTGCCGTACATAATCATAACGGTACTGCCATCATCGCCAACTTCAATTAAATCATAATCATTTCCTTTTAATTTGCTCATGGCGGCACTTGCCTTCGAATCCTGATTGATATTGGAGTTAAATCCAAATACTGCCGCTTTTAATTTGCTTTTATAGATGCCGGCCATGCCGCCAATGTTTTTAAAATGATTTAAGTCACTGTTCGCATCCAGAGTGCTGAGATAGCCGTTTTTGGCATTCTCCTTGAGTTTGATATTCATCACCTTCTCTTTGGCATCACCCTCTTTTATTCCTGATAACTCTTCTTCTTTAGTTTTTTTGTCGTAAACCTGAACTTCACTAACTGCATTCGCCTTTAGGTATTTCTGAGCCAGAAGCGGATCGTCGCCAAAAAATTCTTCTCCATCAACCAAAAGCGTATTTACGTCTTTTCCTCCTGCTTTTATTGCACCATCTTTATCTACCTCAATTCCAGGTAATCGCCTTAACAGATCCTGTAAATTGGCATGTGGTTTTACCGCAAAACTATCTGCCTGGTAGGTTATCGTATCGCCTTTCATGCTAATGGGCTGTTTTTGTGCCTTTATTGTCACCTCATTCAAAAGTGTGGCCTTACTGTCCATTGTAATATGGCCAAGATTAAATTTCGAGGAATCTGACAATTGGATATCCCTGATGAAATCGGCCATTTTTGGGAAGGTGATGACTAAAGTATAATTGCCTTTTTTAGGTTCGATAATTCGAATTCGCCATTGGCCCTGGCCCGAGTATCTTTAACTAAAATGGAATCTTTGCTTGATATCAGCAGGATAGAACTGTTTTGTAATTTTCTTTTCTCAACGGTATCGACCACAACGCCTTTTATGCTTGCTTTTTGTGCCAGTGCCGGAAAAAATAATAATGAAAAATAAAAACCGTGAATAGTTGCTTGAGCATGTATGTTGTAGAGAAACGTTAAATAATTTGTGTTTGGTTCAATGCTCTAAAGTACAACTATTTATTTAGTTTAAAAATAAATATTAAAATATTTTTTTATGGCGAAACAGAGGAGGGAAAGCTTAAAACGCAGAATGATAGTATTTTATTCCCCTGCCGCCAAAATCAGTTTTTTGATGAGTACAATCTGCCCTAAATGATAATAACTGTGTTCAATTACAGCTTCTAAATTCCGCAGGTAAGTGCCATACTTTTCGTTTACAAATACCTCATCAAATTTTTCTTCTGGCATTTTTTCTACTGCGATAACAAAAACTGAAGCATTTGTCAAAAAATCATTGATTAGTTTTTTCCAGTCTGCTTCTGAATGTATCGGAGGAAGATTATAACTATACTGGTCTTTAATTTCTAAAGGTCCACCATTAAATACATGTAAAAGTCCAAGCAGATAATAATTAATATGATAGGTTAGGGCCGCAATGGTATTTAAATTTTCTACCTGATGGATAGCCTCTTGCCAATTAACATTTTCTATCTGATCTCTATAATTGGTATTAGCTATCCAATAACCATTTAAAAAAATCTCTCTTAAGCGATTTGCAATAAAATCAGATTTTTTCATTGCTAAACTTTTAAATATTTTTGATTAACAACAATTATAATAAATTTTCACCTTCTGTTCTTTTTCGCTCCAGGCAATGTAAATGTTGTTCTCTTTTCCTAAACGGTATTTGAAGCCATTTAAACCTGATTTTTTCAATTCTTCATATAATGCTTTGTCGGGGGTGTAATTATCGGCTTTATCTTCTGGCATTACTGCTGGTTCAAGAAAATTATCATCGCTGAAGAAGTCGTCAGCAATGGTTTTTAAGAAAATAACCTGGTCTTTCTCTTTAGAAAGGTCAACATTTGGGTCGGTATTGTTAACCAGTTCTGTTCCCTTAATTTTAGCATTGTAAATCTCTTTTCCATCAGCATTTTTGATCGTGAAATTCAATACCATTTCTTCGGGTTTTCTGCCGGTAAGTTCTATTTTAAAAGTGTCTAAACGTTTTAAATCGGAAAAAGATTTAGCCAGACTTTGGTTCACATTTTTAAATTCAATGGCAGTGCTTTCCTTTTTATCTTTCGAATTACAGGCAACAAGTGCTAATAAACAGATGGTAACAAAGAGCGGTATATTTCTCATATTCAAAACTACAAATTTTATGTTTTAGTTCAGGTGCGTATTTTATGATATTCGTTAAATTTAGAAAGAATAGCCAATAGATAACCACAATTGAAAGTCGAAATAACCACCAGGAAGCTTATTTTCTAAATTATTTTGAATATGATAATAATCTCCGTAACCCAAGCCTGTCAAACCCTCTAAAAGAAAATGTTTTCCAGGAATAAAAGATACCCCAAATGTTCCGCCATAACGTAAAGAATTCGCTTTGAAATCCCTGTCATGACCCCAGCTAAAAAAGCCGGTATTGTCTACCGTGCCATGCGACACCACTGTTTTGTTCAGGTTTCCAAAATAGGCACCATAGAAAGCGTTAGCTTCTTTATTTTTAATTGGCCTGAGGTATTTTTTCGCCCGGAGTAAAAAGCCATTATAGTGGTAATAGTCGCGATAACCGAAGTTTTTAATTTCGCCAAAAGTATAAGCCGCTTCCAATCCATAAAGATTAGCAAAGGTTTTTTCTACAGATAGGGTAGGCCTTTTCGCCACTAAATTTAAGACATTGGTTTTTACAATTAATCCAGCCGGTTGCCTGGCAAAAATCGCATTACCATACACAATAGCGATAATTAAGAGTGTTTGCTTTGTCATAGATAAACTAAAATACGAAAATATTAGCGAAGCCATTAAATGTTATTGGATAATATCATTTTGTTCTTATATTTGCGTAACTGATTACGTAACTGATTTTATTATGAATTTTTTTGAAGAAGTAGGCAAAGTAGCTATAGGTAGCAGGTTAAGAATGTTAACTGATATGGTGACTGAAGACGCTGCACAGATTTATAAATTGTATAATATTGATATGCAGCCCAAGTGGTTTCCTGTATTTTATGCTTTGGTTCAGGAGAAAGAAAAAACGATTACTGAACTGGCTAAAGATATTGGCCATTCTCATCCATCTGTCAGCAAAATCATCAGTGAGATGCTGAAAAAAGGTTATGTTAAAGAAAGTAAAGACAAAACCGACGGACGAAGAAATGTAGTGAGCCTTTCTAAAAAAGGAGTGGAGATTTCAAAAGAAATAAAAGATCAGCTGGTTGATGTAAATGCCGCTATTGAAGAAATCTCAGCACAAGCGCAGCATAACCTTTGGGAAGCAATAGGGGAATGGGAGTTTTTATTGGAGCAGAAAAACTTGTTGAGAAGGGTAATGGAAAAGAAAAAGGAAAGAGATAGTTTAAAGGTTGAAATTGTAGATTACCTGCCCAAATACCAGGTAATATTCAGATCGCTGAATGTAGAATGGATTTCAGAGTATTTTACCATGGAAGAATCTGATTATAAAGCTTTGGATAATCCGCAGGGTTATATTTTAGATAAAGGAGGTTTTATATTAGTTGCACTTTACCAGGGTGAGCCTTTAGGCGTTTGCGCATTAATTAAAATGAACGATGGCGAATATGATTTTGAACTGGCCAAAATGGCCGTATCGCCAAAAGCCCAGGGAAAAAATGTAGGCTATTTATTGGCAAATGCTATTATTGAAAAAGCAAGGTCATTAGGTGCATCTAAAATTTATTTAGAAAGCAATACCATTTTAAAACCGGCCATAAATCTTTACCACAAATTGGGTTTTAAAAAAGTGGCAGGTAAGCCTACACCTTATGCGCGATGTAATATTCAGATGGAACTGGTGGTAAAATAGTCCGAAGTCGGTAGTCCGCAGTCTGAGGAAGATTAATCTCAAGTTATTAGCACTTGGCCATGAACCATCAAAATATCAACCATGAACCAACCAATGAACTAATGACTAATGAACCATAACCTTACTCGTGCTTCAGCGCATCCAATAGATTATTTAATTTTAGTAAATCTTCCGGAGTATCAATAGCAACTGTTTCAAGGTCGGTAACTTTTGTTTGGATATAAAATCCATTCTCGATCCAGCGTAGTTGCTCCAGGCTTTCAGCAATTTCTAAAGAAGAAGGTGGTAATTTGGTAATGGCTTTTAATGATTCGGTGCGGTAACCGTAAATCCCGATGTGTTTATAAAACTGGTGTTTTTCTGCCCATACGCCTGGTTCTCCGTTTCGGATAAAAGGGATTGGACTCCGGCTAAAATACATGGCCCGGCCATTTACATCAATCACCACTTTAGGACTATTGGGATTGTATACACTTTCCTGACTTTGAATAGATTTGATTAATGTTGCTAACTGTACTTTTTCTTCAGTAAAACAGCTTGTCAATAATTCAATTTGTGCAGGTTCGATAAAAGGTTCATCGCCCTGAATGTTGATCACAATATCAAATCCTGGTAATTGCTCAATCACTTCGGCACACCTATCGGTTCCGCTTTGGTGATCGGATGAAGTAAAGATAAATTCTCCACCAAACCTTTTCACTTCATCTGCAATCCGTACATCATCGGTGGCAATTACTACTTTTGATAAGCTTTTGGCTTTCGATGCTTGTTCATAAACTCTTTGGATCATGGTTTTTCCGGCAATATCTACCAAAGGCTTTCCGGGAAAACGGGTAGAGGCATATCGCGCTGGAATAATACCTATAGTCCTTAAATCTTCAAGTGGGGACTTTAAATTTTTATCGATCATATATTGTTGCTATAAAATTGATAAAAAACAAATATAAAGATCAATACAACAATAATAAAAGATACAGGATGAGCAAAATTAAATGTCCACCCAAGCAATTTTATGCGCTTTGGAACAATTAACCTGGAGTCTTTTTTATTGAAATAAAAAGTATCCCATTTCCAGTTTTCTGGATTTTCATGCTCGAAATCTTTTTGCATATTTATCGCATTAAAAATTAAACCATTTATTATGAACTCAACTCCCTTTTACGGGCTGGGGATTAAAACAACCCGTTAATCTCTGCCTCAATCGATTGGATCACCGTACCTAAATCTTCAGGATTATTGGTGAAATCCAACTTGTCTTTATCTAAAATTAATAATTTGCCCAGGTTATAACCTTTTATCCAGGCTTCGTATTTTTCGTTCAGTTTAGAAAGGTAATCGATACGGATCCCTGCTTCGTATTCACGGCCACGGCGCTGGATATTATTAACCAATGTCGGTACCGATGCACGTAAATAAACCAATAAATCCGGCGGTTTGATAAAAGAGGTAATATTATCAAAAATAGCACGGTAGTTATCATGATCCCGGGTAGTCATTAAAGCCATATCGTGGAGGTTCTCTGCAAAAATATGCGCATCCTCGTAAATGGTTCTATCCTGGATCACATTGCGTTTATTGACCTCAATATCCGTAATTTGCTGAAAACGGCTGTTCAGGAAATAAATCTGAAGATTAAAGCTCCATCGTTTCATGTCGCTGTAAAAATCTTCCAGATAAGGATTGTTGTCCACCGCCTCATATAAAGCTTCCCATCCATAATTCTTAGCCAATAAACCTGTTAAAGTGGTTTTACCGGCACCTATATTTCCTACAATTGCTATGTGCATCTTTTTTGCGTTTTGCGGTGAGCGTTTTGCGATAGGCGATTATAACGCCAACCGCCTGTCGCTTACCGCAATATTAATTAAAAACTTTTAAACCCGATTAAACTGCGTACCTCTCTTATGGTTTTTTGTGCACTTTCACGAGCCTTTAATGCACCATGTTTAGCCACTTGCCTTAAGTAAGAATCGTCTTTGGCAATGTCCTGGATGCGCTCGCGCATTGGTGCGGTAGCAATGATCATATCTTCTGCCAGTTGTTTCTTGAAATCGCCGTAACGGATCTGCATTTTATTATACAGGTCGTCAAAATGCTGATGAGTATCTGCGCTCGATACCACTTTCATTAAGTCGAAAAGGTTCTGGATCGGTTCAGGTTTTGGTTGGTTCTCTTCTGTCGGACCACCGTCACTAACCGCTCTCATTACTTTTTTACGAATGGTTTTCAGGATCATCAGATAGGTATACCGCATTGGCCTCACCTTCTGATTTACCCATTTTACCTTTTCCATCTAAGCCTGGTACTTTAACCAGTTTATCAGAGTAGCTAAAAGCATAAGGTTCTGGAAAATATTCTGTACTATACAATCTGTTGAAACGGTTTCCGAAAGTACGGGCCATTTCTAAATGTTGTTCCTGATCTTTTCCAACAGGTACTTTGGTCGCCTTATGGATTAAAATATCGGCTGCCATCAATACCGGATAGGTTAATAAACCCGCATTTACGTTATCAGGGTTGGCACGTACTTTATCTTTAAAAGAAGTACTACGCTCTAATTCACCCATATAAGCGTTCATGTTGAGGTATAAATATAGCTCCGCAATTTCGGGAACATCACTTTGTATATAAATGGTGCTGTTTTCTGGATCAATTCCACTTGCCAGATACTCCACCAAAACATGTTTGATATTTCCGTGTAAATCGGCTGGAGTAGGATGTGTAGTTAAAGAGTGTAAATCGGCGATAAAAAAGTAGCAGTTATATTCGTTCTGCATTTGCACGAAGTTTTTAACTGCACCATAATAATTACCCAAATGTAATTTTCCTGTTGAGCGAATGCCGCTCACCACTGTTTCTTTCATAATGGCACGAAATTAAAAATAAAATGTAAGCAATCCGCAAATCACCTTAATTTTCATGGTAAGAATTTTTAGTGTAGTCGTCATCTCGACCGTAGCGCAGCGTAGTGGAGAGATCTATGCTTATGCTTTTCATAGCGCTTGGTCTCTCATGCACAACTATACGGTATTTATAATTTGAAAATGAAAGTCAGCATTTCATCGGAGGCTTCAGTCCTTCTTTCCGTTGCAAGTCCTCGCTGCGCTGTGGGCTTTGCACTTCAATAAGGTTTATAAACAAATGTTTCTGCAAACATGGAGCCATTTTAACCTGCTAGCATCATCGAATCTAGAGTCTTCATCAAGCGGTCGTCATCTCGACCGGAGTTCCGTAGCTAAATCGTCATCTCGACCGTAGCGCAGCGCAGTGGAGAGATCTGTGAGCTGGTTCTTTCTGTTGGCCCTCACCACAATCTTGATCCTTAGTTTGAAATATCAAACTATTTTATATTTTTGGTATAACTATGATCCACTTTCTAAGGCAGGTACACCGGGTTTGGTTTTTATTCTGGATACTGTTTTTTTTCGCCCTCTTTTACCCCTTTTACTACATTACTTCACGTAATGAAAAATATTACAGTATTTTAAACTTTTGCCGTAAAGCCAATAGTTTTTTATGCAGTTTATTTTCAGGCGTTTTTTTCGTTATCAATACGAGGAAAAACTTGATCCTAAACAAACTTATATTTATTGCGCCAACCATACCTCTAATCTGGATATTATGATTTTTTGCATCATGGGGCATGGTAAATTCCATTTTATGGGAAAAGATGAGTTATTGAATAATCCTGTATTGGGCATTTTCTTTAAAACAATTGATATTTCTGTGAACCGCGACAGTAAAATTTCAGCTTTTAAAGCCTTTAAAAAAGCTGGCGAAAACCTTGAAAAAGGGATGAGCCTGATTATTTTTCCGGAGGGCAAAATTGATGACCATTATCCACCAAAGTTAGGCGAGTTTAAAAATGGTCCGTTTCGTTTAGCCATTGATAAAAATATCCCCTTGGTGCCTGTAAGTATTGTCAATGTTTGGAAAATTAATTGGGATGATGGCGCAAAATACGGAAGTAAGCCAGGAATTTGCGATATTTACGTCCACAAACCTATAAAAACATTAACCCTGGTTGATGTTGATTCTGATATATTGAAAGAAAAGGTTTACAGTTTGATCGATAGTAAGTTAATATAGATATGAATTTAGACGCAAAAACCATCCATAAAATAGCCGATCTGGCCCGAATTCATATTGATGAAAAGCAGGTGGATACGTTGATTCCTGAAATGAACAAAATTTTATCATTCATGGAAAAGTTAAACGAATTGGATACCTCAAATGTAAAACCATTGGTTTATATGAACGAATCGGTAAATGTTTGGCGCGAAGATGTAGTGAAACAAGAAATTTCTACCGCCTATGGTCTGAAAAATGCCGCAAAACATACCGACCAATTTTTTATGGTCCCAAAAATTATTGAAAAATAATGCTTTATCTTCAAGCTAATCCCACAGCTATGGGAGTTAATTCAGCATCATAAGATTAACATTTGTGCAGTAATTTTTAAATTGCTTGTAACATCTTACCTGCTATGCCTGTCTAAAAAAGAAAAAACATGGAGAAACCACTCATCACTATAAAAGAAATTGGCCGTAAATATGTTATTGGATCTGAAGTGATTCACGCTTTAAAATCAGTTTCTTTAGATATCAATAAAGGCGAATTCGTAGCATTGATGGGTCCATCTGGTTCTGGTAAATCAACCCTAATGAATATTTTAGGCTGTCTGGATACACCTTCAAGCGGAACTTATGTTTTAAATGGAACAAATGTGAGTCAGATGAGTGATGATGCCTTGGCAGAAGTACGCAACCAGGAAATCGGTTTCGTTTTTCAAACTTTTAACTTATTGCCACGATCAACATCTTTAGATAATGTTGCTTTACCTTTAATTTATGCCGGAACAAGCAAAAAGGATAGGGATGCGAGGGCAGCTAAAGCATTAGAAAATGTTGGTTTAGGTAATCGTATGGATCATAAACCCAATGAACTATCAGGTGGTCAACGTCAGCGTGTGGCAGTGGCGAGGGCATTAATCAATAATCCTTCTATTATTCTGGCTGATGAGCCTACCGGTAACCTAGATACCAAAACATCAGTAGAAATTATGGGCCTGCTTGAAGAAATTCACAGTAAAGGCAATACCATTATTCTGGTTACGCATGAGGAAGATATTGCGCAACATGCCCACCGCATTGTACGCATGCGTGATGGTTTGATTGAAAATGATTATTTAAACACCGATATCAAAAATGTATCTCCACGCTTGCAGGCCTTGAAAGATAACGGCAGCGATTGGGAGAAAATCAATTAACCCCTAAATTCCCTAAAGGGGACTTTTAGGACTAACCATATTATTCCCCCTTAAGGGAGCTAGGGGACATGAAAATCTACACTAAAACCGGCGATAAAGGGCAAACCTCACTAATAGGTGGTACCCGTGTACCTAAATATCATTCACGTATCGAAACCTATGGCACTGTTGACGAGTTAAATTCGTATATCGGTTTAATTATGTGTCAGGATATTGAACAGCATGACCAACATCTGCTAAAAGAAATCCAGGACAGGTTGTTTACCATTGGCGCGTCGCTTGCTGCTAATCCGGAAAAGTCTAAAATGAAAATTCCTGACCTGCACGAAACTGACATCAATTTGTTGGAAAGTGAGATGGATTTAATGAACGAAACACTGCCCGCCTTAAAACATTTTGTTTTACCTGGCGGAAATACTGTTGTTGCTTACTGCCATATTGCCCGGTGTGTTTGCAGAAGGGCAGAACGTTTGACAGTAGCGCTTGCAGAAAATAGCTTTGTAGATGAGCATGTAACAGTTTATTTAAATCGTTTAAGTGATTATTTATTCGTTTTGGCACGAAAACTGACCGTATATTTTAACGCGGAGGAAAACATTTGGATTCCGAGGGTATAATAGTGGAAAAATAAGTTTGTTTTGCTCAAAAATTTTAATATACTTTGCGCAATAATAAGAATTTAATTGAATTGAAGATATGTATTGGACATTAGAATTAGCATCGCACCTGGAAGACGCACCATGGCCTGCAACTAAAGACGAATTAATTGATTATGGTATCCGCTCTGGTGCCCCGGTAGAAGTAATTGAAAACTTACAGGCACTAGAAGATGATGGCGAACCTTATGAAACCATTGAGGAAATTTGGCCTGACTACCCAACTAAAGAAGATTTCTTCTTTAACGAGGACGAATACTAGGATTTTAAAACAGATAAAAGAACCTTTCAGTAAAACTGGAAGGTTTTTTTGTTTAAGTTGTTTTAACGATGTAAATCAGCAAGATAAGCGAAATCTTTACATTTTTTAAACAAAATCTAAAAGCCATGTGTTAATAATGCAAAATGTAACATTACTTAAAAAAATTAACACTATGGGAAATTTATTGTACTTAGTCGCAGTAGTATTGGTGATACTATGGGTGATCGGATTTGTATTTCACGGCTTCGGCGATGTTGGTAATATAATCCACGTATTATTGGTGATCGCAGTAATTGCCATCTTATTAAAGGTAATTGGTAGGGCAGCGTAAAAATGTATCGCACCTACATTCATTCGTTTAGAAGTAGGGAACACTTTGAAATAGATGGATTAAAAAAGGAGTTTCATTTTTGGAACTCCTTTTTTATGTTGTAATCAGATCTTGATTAACTTTTTACTCCTTTTACCAGTGCGATCGTCATGCTGATCCGATAGTTACCGGATTTATTTTATTAGTAGTTATATTGTATTAAAGACCTAATGGCTAATTATAGACAGCATTTTTCCTGCTATTTTAAGCCCCTGAAATGAACTCAGGACTCCGCTGTGTTAAATCACAGAAGAACCTGTATATTACTAATCGAATTTAAAGCTCTTAATTCTTCAATAAGAGCTCTGCTAGCTCGAGATCAATAGGGTAGGTAATTTTAATATTTCCTCTTTCTCCTTCGATGATATTAATCTCATACCCGACAGATTCTACCACACTTGCATCATCAGTAAAATGGGATTTGAACTCCTGGTCGTATGCTTCTTTAAGAATATTATGGCTAAAAGTTTGAGGGGTTTGTACCAAAAGATTTCATCACGATTTAATGCCGTTGTTTTGTCGTTTCTAAGCAAGCGTACGCTATCGCTGGATCGTACGGCTGAGATAACATTCCCTTGTAATTCAGCTTCTTTAAAACAGTTGTCTATAAGGGATTTGGAGACGAGCGGACGGACAGCGTCGTGAATGGCAACATAACTTTCCTCTTCAATAGCGGAAATGGCATTTTTTACAGAGTAAAAACGCTCTGTTCCGCCGTCTATAACCTGATGCGGTATCTGGAAATTAAATTCCTCGCATAATCTGGTCCAGTAACTCTGTTGATCCTTGTTTAGGACTAATAAAATTTTAGGTTGAGTATCGCTTTGTGCAAAAGCTTTTATCGTATGCATTAAAACCGGAAGGTTTTTGAGCAGTAGAAATTGTTTTGGGGTTTCTGTTTGCATCCGATTTCCAGAACCGCCTGCTACAATTATAGCGTAGTATTTCATAGTTGAGCGTTTAGGGTAAGGCGTTTAGCGCTAAACCGCCAAACGCCAACCGCAAAACTTATATAATTAGCATGGCATCGCCATAACTGTAAAATTTATATTTTTCTTTTACTGCAACTTCGTAAGCATTCATCACATTCTCATATCCGCCAAATGCACTTACCATCATCAATAAAGTAGATTCCGGGGTGTGGAAATTGGTAATCATGGAGTTTGCAATACTGAAGTCGTAAGGAGGGAAGATAAACTTACTAGTCCAGTCGTTAGCTGCTTTTAAAGTTCTGTTAGCAGAAACAGCCGATTCAATAGCACGCATTGAAGTAGTTCCTACCGCACAGATTTTTCTTTTATGCTCTAAAGCTTTGTTTACAATGTTCGCATCTTTTGGCTCGATGATAAATTGCTCCGAATCCATTTTATGTTTGGTTAAGTCTTCAACCTCAACCGTTCTGAAAGTTCCTAAACCAACATGTAAAGTTACTTCTGCAAATTCTACACCTTTAAGCTCAAGGCGTTTCATTAGTTCACGACTGAAGTGTAAACCAGCAGTTGGAGCGGCTACTGCACCCTCGTGTTTAGCGAAAATGGTTTGATAACGTTCTTTATCCTCGGCGGTAGCTTTACGTTTAATATACTTAGGAAGAGGAGTTTCACCTAAAATTTCAACGTTTTTTCTGAATTCTTCGTCAGTACCTTCAAATAAGAAACGGATAGTACGACCACGTGATGTGGTATTATCTACAACCTCGGCAACCAATAAATCGTCGTCGCCAAAGTATAATTTATTACCTACACGAATTTTACGTGCCGGATCTACCAAAACATCCCATAAACGTAATTCCTTGTTTAATTCACGAAGCAAGAAAACCTCGATGGTTGCACCGGTTTTTTCTTTATTGCCATATAAGCGGGCAGGAAAAACCTTGGTGTTGTTCAATATCATTACATCTTTGTCATCGAAATAACCTAAAACGTCTTTGAAAATTTTATGTTCAATTTTACCGCTGTCTTTATGTAAAACCATTAGGCGAGCTTCGTCGCGTTGTTCTGCCGGATTGTTGGCAACTAATGATTCAGGTAAGTTGAATTTGAATTGTGATAATTTCATTCTTGATGAATTTTTTGAGGTGCAAAAATACGAATTTAATTTTTCTTTTTCGTATTTTATCAAACGCAATTTGTGTATATAATGTTTTGATCATTTTAAATCAAATAATACAGTGCGATTAATGCATTGTAGACGTAAAATTAATTAGTTTTGACGATAAGCTGTAACCTTTTGAGAGGCTATGCATCTAACCTTTAATTATGATAATCTTTAGGCTAATAGGCGAGAGTTTCCGTTTTGCATTTGATGCATTACGCCAGAATAAATTGCGCACTATGTTATCGCTTCTGGCAATAACAATTGGTATTTTTACCATTATTGCAGTATTTTCTGCAGTAGATACCTTTCGTGGTAAATTGCAGGCCAGTGTAGATAAGCTGGGTTCTAACACCATTTACATTCAAAAATGGCCATGGAGTTTTGGGGATAATTACCCATGGTGGAAATATATGAACCGTCCTCAGCCTTCATTACGCGATTTTGAAGCCCTAAGAGAGCGAATTGAAAATGCTCAGGGCGTTACCTTCGAAATATCGACCAGCGATAGGACCATTAAATACAGAAGCAGTTCTGTTGAAGGGATTTCGGTATGGGCGGCATCGCATGATTTCAATAAAACCTGGAATTTCGAGCTTCAGGATGGCCGGTATTTTACTGAAAATGAAAGTAAAAACGGATCTCCGGTTTGTATTTTAGGTTCTGATATTGCCGATGGACTTTTTGATGGAGATGCGGCAGTAGGTAAACAGGTTCAGATTTTAGGAAGAAGATTAACGGTTATTGGTGTTTTTAAAAAGGAAGGAGAAGATATGTTGGGTACTTCTCTCGATAAAAACGTCAATATTCCCATTGCTTTTGCAAAAGGTGTTTTAGATATACAGAGTGAACGTTATGGTCCACAAATTACCGTTCGTGGTAAGGACAATGTGAGCCTGGAAGAAGTTGAAAGTGAATTGAAAGGTTTAATGCGCTCCATCCATAGGATTAAACCAGGCCAGGAAGAAGATTTTGCGTTAAATAAAACCACCATTATTTCTAATCAGTTAGATTCGATGTTTAAAATGGTGAATATTGCCGGTTGGGTAATTGGTGGGTTTTCGATTTTGGTTGGTGGTTTTAGTATCGCCAATATCATGTTTGTATCGGTTAAGGAACGTACTAATATTATCGGTATCCAGAAATCGTTGGGCGCGAAAAACTATTTTATCCTGCTTCAGTTTATTTTTGAGTCCATCTCGCTATGTATTTTAGGTGGTTTGCTGGGTTTATTACTGGTCTTTCTGCTCGCTTTGGGGATTGGAGCAGCGACAGACTTCCATATTATATTAGGCTTGAATAATATTGCTTTAGGTATCGGTATATCAATTATTATTGGCACTATCTCTGGCTTTTGGCCTGCATATTCAGCATCAAGGCTAGATCCGGTAGAGGCAATTAGAAGTTAATTTAGTTGGCAGTTTTTAGTTCGCAATTTGCAGTTACTCGCCTTATCGTAGTGAATAAACCTTATTGAAGTGGAAGCCTGCAGTATAGCGAGGACTTACAACGGAAAGAAGGATTGGACTCTCCGATGAAATGCTTGCTTTCATTTCCGAATCAGGAACACTATTCTAGTGGTCAGTGAGGCAATGGCTGGAAGGAAAATTAATAGGGTAACAAGCATCTGAGTTCTTTTATTTCTGGAGATAGATCTCTCCACTACGCTGTGCTCCGGTCGAGATGACGGCCTGGAGGTGGCAATGCAGTCAAGAATGATGATTATACTATAGAAATTCGGCTGAAGATCGTTTTTAGTTGCAATGCCCATGGTTCATAAACCTTATTGTAGTGGATAGCCCGCAAAGCCGGTTTTTCACCGGGTGCGGACTATTAACGGAAAGAAGGACTGAAGCCTCCGATGAAATGCTTGCTTTCATTTCCGAATCAGGAACACTATTCTATTAGTCGGTGAGACAACAGCTAGAAGGAAGGTTAGTGTGGTATCAAACGTCTGATTTCTTTTATTTCCAGATAAAAATTTCTTCACTACGCTGTGCTCCGGTTGAGATGACGGCCTGGAGATGGGAATGTAGTAAGACGATGATTATACTATATAAAACCCCTCGTTAAATTTAATTAATGAGGGGATTTCTGCTTACATGACTGTTAACTGAAAACAGCCAATTGTAAAAGACTAGGCTAATTTACCCAGAGCTTCTTTAATTCTTCTCAACGCTTCAACTAAACTTTCGTCAGATGCTGCATAAGATAAACGGATGTAGTTATTGTTTCCAAACGAATCACCACCAACGGTTGCTACGTGACCAACGTTTAACAGGTATAAAGCGAGATCTGACGAATCTTTAATTACGTTTCCTTCAGCATCTTTTTTGCCAAAGAAAGAACTGATTTCAGGGAAAAAGTAAAATGCACCATCAGGAAGATTCGTTTTTACACCTGGAATTTCATTTAACAGATTATAAACCAGTTCTCGACGGCGTAAAAATGCTTCTTTCATTTCTAGAACACTTGCTAAACCTTGCTCGTAAGCAACAATTCCGGCTCTTTGTGCAATAGAGCATGTTCCTGAAGTAGTTTGTCCCTGTAATTTATCGTTAGCGGCTGCAATTTCTTTATTTGCTGCAATGTAACCTAATCTCCAGCCTGTCATGGCAAAAGCTTTAGAGAAACCGTTAACAATGATTACGCGGTCCTTAACGCTGCTGAATTGAGCAATAGATTCATGTTTATCAACAAAGTTGATGTGTTCATAAATCTCATCAGATAAGATATAGATATTTGGATGTTTTTCGAAAACGGCAACCAGGGCTGCTAATTCTTCTTTACTGTAAACCGAACCTGTTGGGTTACATGGCGAAGAAAACATGAATAATTTCGATTTAGGTGTAATAGCTGCTTCTAATTGTGCAGGAGTAATTTTGAAATCACTTTCGATATCCGTGTCAATAAAAACAGATTTTCCTTCTGCAAGGGTTACCATTTCTGAATAAGAAACCCAGTAAGGTGTTGGGATAATGACTTCATCGTCCGGATCGATCAAGGTTAAAATAACATTTGATAAAGATTGTTTTGCACCTGTTGAAACAACAATCTGCGAAATATCATAGTCCAGGTTGTTTTCTGTCTTTAGCTTATTTACAATCGCCTGGCGCAGATCTGGATAACCCGGTACAGGTGAATAACGTGTATAATTTTCATCTAATGCCTTTTTAGCAGCATTTTTGACGTGATCGGGTGTATTAAAATCGGGTTCACCAACGCTTAAACTAATGATGTTAATGCCCTTAGACGCTAATTCGCGGCCAAGTTTGGTCATTTTAAGGGTTGCAGATTCGGATAGACTGTTGATTCTTTTAGATAAGGTGCTCATGGTTAATTACTTTGAGCGCAAATATATAAACCAAATATTATTCTGCACTAAAAAAGGCATAGTTTTTCTCATTTAATTTATTCGATAAGCGTATTTTTGAAAAAAATATTCCTGTGTCGGTAAAAAAGAAAGCGATAATAATTTCCTTGGTGGTGAGTGTGGTGTTGATGCTGGCTAAGTTTGTTGCGTATTTTATTACAGGTTCGAACGCCATATTAACAGATGCAGCGGAGAGTATTGTAAACGTAATAGCAGGTAGTTTTGCTTTTTACAGCATCTACCTGAGTACACAGCCCCGAGATGAAAATCATCCTTATGGACATGGAAAAGTTGAATTTTTCTCTGCCTTTGTGGAAGGAATATTGATTTTGATTGCGGGCGTGGTGATTATTTTCAAATCATCGTACAACCTTATTTATCCTCATGTAGTGGGCGAGTTGTTAACCGGAACACTAATTATTGGTATTACGGGCTTGATTAACCTAATAGTTGGACAATACCTGATTAATGTTGGCAAAGATGAGCATTCGGTTACCTTGCAAGCTGATGGCAAACATTTATTAACGGATACTTATACCAGTGGAGCGATTGTGATTGGATTAATCTTAATTCAGTTGACAAGTATTATTTGGCTAGATAGCTTACTCTCCTTTATAGTAGGTTTTTACATTGTTTATTCTGGTTATAAACTCACCCGGGGTTCGGTAGGTGGTTTAATGGATGAAAGCGATTTTACGCTGGTTGAAGAGGTGGTTGAAGTGTTGCAGAAGAACAGGCATAATCCCTGGATTGATGTACATAATCTACGTACTCAGCAATATGGTCCTGAATTTCACATTGATTGCCACGTAACGTTGCCTTATTATTTTGACTTAAATAAGGTTCACCGCGAAATATCGCAGATTGATGAATTGATCAATAAAAATGGCGTTCGTAAAGCAGAACTCTTTATTCATGCAGATCCATGTTTGCCCGAATGCTGTCATTATTGCCACATGAGCGAATGTCCGGTGAGGGCAGAGGCCTTTAAAAAAGAAATTGTGTGGACACCTGAAATAGTAATCAAAAATAAAAAGCATTTCGAAAATGAGCTACTTTAATGTAAGGGTTTATGGATTGTTAATTAACCAGGACAATGAGATTTTGGTAAGTGATGAGGAGGAATACGGTTTTCGTTTCAGTAAGTTTCCGGGTGGTGGATTAGAATTTGGCGAAGGCTTAATTGATGGATTAAAACGTGAGTTTATGGAAGAGTGCAATGCGGAAATTGAAGTATTATCTCATTTTTATACTACAGATTTTTTTGAAAAATCTTCATTTAATGATAGCCAGGTAATTAGCGTATATTATGTCGTTAAGGAAAAAGCTCCATTGCAGTTGGCCTTTAAAGATACCATTTACGATTTTGATGGAGATGGTGAAATTCTTCAGGCTTTCAGATGGGTGAAAATAGATGATTTAAGTATTGAAGATATCACCTTTAAAACCGATAAAACTGTAGCTCAGCTTTTAAAAAATCAATATTCAGCTAAATTATAATTATGATATCCGATAAGTCTCAAGCCTTAGCTTCTTCCTCCCCATTAAATTTAACTGAACGTGATAAAAAAGTAATCTGGCACCCCTATACCCAAATGAAGAATGCGCTACCGCACATCCCGATTGTGAGGGGTGAGGGTGTCTATGTTTTTGATGAAAATGGAAAAAGGTATATCGATGCGATTTCATCCTGGTGGGTGAATATTCATGGCCATTCACACCCTCATATCGCAAAAAAAGTAGCCGATCAGCTCAATGTACTGGAACATGTAATTTTTGCAGGCTTTACGCACGAACCCGCTGTATTGTTGGCAGAAAGGTTGTTGCCTATCTTACCGGGCAAACAAGATAAAGTTTTTTATACCGATAACGGATCAACAGCGGTAGAAGTGGCTTTAAAAATGTGCCTGCAGTACTGGGACAATAAGGGCACACCAAAAACGAAGATTTTAGCCTTTAAAAATGCCTATCACGGCGATACTTTTGGCGCTATGTCAGTAAGTGGGCGCAGTATTTTTACAGATGCCTTTAATAGTTTATTATTCGATGTTGAGTTTATCGATCTGCCCGAAGAGGGCAATATCTCATACCTCACCTCTCACATTTCAAATCTTACAGATACCGCTTGTTTTATCTTCGAACCACTCATTCTAGGATCGGGTGGCATGCTGATGTACGAAGCGAAATACCTTGATGAACTGGTTGCTGCCTGTAAAAAAGCAGGTATCTTAATTATTGCTGATGAGGTAATGACGGGGTTTGGCCGGACAGGCACCTACTTCGCCTGCGAGAAATTAACTAATAAGCCTGATATTATTTGTTTAAGCAAAGGCTTAACCGGTGGAACAATGCCATTAGGGGTAACCACCTGTACGAATGAGATTTTTGAAGCCTTTTTAAGCGATGATAAATTAAAAACGCTTTACCACGGGCACTCTTTTACCGCGAACCCAATTGCTTGTGTAGCTTCTTTAGCGAGTTTAGATATTTTATTGCGGGAAGAAACACTGATCAATATTAAAAGGGTAGAGGCTAAACATGCCATGTTTTTACAGGAGATTAAAGCGCATCCTAAAGCTAAAGCGGTTAGACAAACCGGTACCATTATCGCTATAGAGTGGGAAACAGGAAATGAAACTTCTTATTTAAGTAATCTGCGTAATTTATTGTATGCCTACTTCTTAGACAAGGGAATTATATTAAGGCCATTGGGCAATATTATCTATATCCTTCCACCGTATATAATCAGTGATGAAGATTTGGATTATATTTATGCAACGATAAAATTAGCACTAGAAGAAATATAGGTAGTTTGTAAGGTCGTAGCGAGACACTACGACTAGTAATTGTCTTTTTAGAATAGTCGTCATTCCCACGCAGGTGGGAATCTTAAAGCAACCTATAAATCAAACTAAAGTATTGTCTGTGGTGTAAGATGTTACCATCTTACACTTCATCAAATCTTTTAAGTATATGATAAGTCAGGTGGTAACACCTGACTTCACTATAAAAATCGACTTTAGAAGAAGTACAGGTGCTTTTAGGTCGTAATGCGACACCACAACCAGTATTAGATTTGAATACATCTCTTCTCATAAAGTGATTTGTATATTAACCGCTCAGGCAAATTTTAGTTTTTTTTTAAAAAAAACTACCCTAAAAGCATCTTGCTCATGTCCATATAAAGGATACTCCATCTTTGACCATCGAGATCAACAAAACCACAGCCATACATCCAACCATCTTTGTAACCAGGCTCGCCATAGAGTGTACCTCCTGCAGCTACCACTTTTTCTGCCAGGATGTCTACTTCTTCCGGACTTTCTGCATCAAAGGAGAATAATACTTCTCCGCCATTTCGTTTATCGGCAATGCTGGTTCCTGCAAAACTCTCGTACAATGCTTCTTCGAAAAGCATGATGGCTAGATTGCTTTCTCCGACTAAAAAGCAGGCAGAATCTTCACGTGCGCCATATTGGAGATTAAGGTTGAAGCCTAAGGCTGTAAAAAATGCTTTCGATTTATTAATGTCTTTTACCGGAAGGTTTATCCAGAGTGATTTTGTCATAACGTTTTATATTTTGTTGTGAGTAAAGATAGGTAACGAATTGTGGGGTTGACCTTGCTAAAAGCGAAAAACTACAGGGGTATTTGAGACAATTTAGGTTATTATGATTAGCTTATTTCTTCTATTCCTTATATGGTTAAAGTATTGCGGCAATGTTGCGCGTTATAAAGCACAATGCTTTATTAGCCTACGTTTTTAAATTTTATAACCTCAGTTCGATTAATACTTATTCACATTGACTAATTTTAAATTCTTGAAACTAGTGCGATCGTCATGCTGAATTCATTTTACAAGTAGAAATAGTGTTTTAAATCGTCTTGTAGCTACTACGTCGTCAGCATCTTTACTGCTAAATAGACCCTGAAATAAATTCAGGGTGACGGCTATGAAAGAAAAATGCCTGTAGTAGATTTTTAAAGGAATATTAATAATCGAACTGTGGTTTATAGGCTTATTGGTTAGTGATTTATTGTGCTAATTCTTACCATGTAAGGCATTTAAAGCCATTTCAGCTCATAATCTTAGGAATTGTACTTAAGCTTTGTACTTTTCGGACAGCCTTTTAAGCGCTACATTACAATAAGAAAGTGTAAGTATATCAATAAGCATTTCATCTGCTAATTCCGTTAGGTCAAAAATTGTCCAGCCTTGTTTGCCCCAGGCTCCTATAGCTTGCCGTATTCTGTTCAGTTCAAAATCACAAAAAACAGACTGATCGATTGCCGATAATTTGAATGTCGCCTGTTTTTTGAAGATTTAGCGTAGCAAAGATTTTCTTATTTACCCGGAATGAAGTTTTTTCGAAATGTAGCAGTTCAATAACTTCATCAAAGATAGGCAGTAAGCTATAAAGGTTAAACTATCCATCGGTTTTATTGCATGAAAGAAATCGAAGAACTATTGAATATTTGCTTCGGCAATTGGCTATTAATTTTAAGAGTTGACACTTTAACAGGTTTTTCATCTGTGTCGTAAAAATAAAGGGTATTGTTATTCAGTTTAAAAGGCAATTCGTTGGGCATACTGAAATGATACCGGGCTTTGAATTTTTTATTTGGACTGTAAAATATAAGCCAGCTATTTCCGTAGTATACCATGGCAGCCTTTATTCGGCTAAATTCTTTAACTACATAAAATAGATTTCTTTGATTTTTATCTGTTATTTTTCCTAGATATGTAGATCTGGTATCACCATTTTCCGTTTTTTGAAATATCTCCTTCCTAATATTCTTTTCAATTAATATTACATTTTGTGCAAAACATAAAGTAGATGAAAGTAACAATAGCAGGATTATTGCAGAATACCTCATTAGCATTGAATCAAGTTTTCTACAATTTGTACAATTTCTGTGGATGTTGCTCTGCGTAATTCAGAATTAAATTTAAAATATAACTATTGGATTGATAAGTGGATAAATCGTTCTTGATCGGCGCCAATCCATCTTCCAGGTAATTTTTGTCGGTAAAATAACCCATTCCATAAAATTTCCCGTTTTCTACTACTAAACAACTAAATTCTTCCTCTTTTCTGCCTTCGTCAACCAAGGCGAAACTGGGTTGCTGATTTTGGATATCGTTTAAAGCTGCATTTAATTTTTTGTTGTAAACGGCCACGGTTTCTATTCCGCTGCAGGCACCAAAACATTGCCCGTTTTCGTGTGCATAACATTTTGTAGCTGTTTTTTGGAGATAACAGAGCTTAGCACAAAGTTGGTATTTATTAATTAACTGGGTTAAAAAGTTATAACCTTCCAATAAACTGTTAAAACTCTGTATGGCATTATTATTCTTTTTATGTTTATCAACGGCTAAACGCAGGTAGCCGTTCTGATCTTCAAAAACGTATAAATCATATTTATGCTCATAACGTTTCATGGCCCGGTTGTTTTCGGGCCAAAGACGCTTAATTTCATTGGCTTCCAAAATTAAGGCCATCAGTTCAGTTCCGCAGATCACGAAGTCGACATGATGTATGGTACGCAAAAAGTCTTGCCTCTGACGGTTCGGGGTGTTCCCCGTAAAATGACTGGTTACGCGTTTTTTAAGGTCTTTGGCCTTACCCACGTAAACAATTTTGCCTTTACTATCTTTGAAATAGTAAACCCCAGGCTGATTGGGCAATCTTAAAATAGAAGCTTTATTTAAATGTGGCGGTAAAACCTGTTCTTTAGAAGTTTTCTTTAACATTTCTGGAATGATCCCTTCCAGATCATTATCCAATAACATATTAAAGAGGATGCTGGTGGCATCGGCATCGCCTGCAGCCCTGTGCCGGTTTTGTATCGGTATCTGGAGGGCCGTACACAATTTACCCAGGCTGTAAGAAGATTTACCGGGAATTAATTTCCTGCTTAATCTTACCGTACATAATTTCCTGCATTGTAAATCGTAGCCCGCAGCGGCTAAATGATGCTTTAAAAAGGAATAATCGAAATTTACGTTATGCGCCACAAAAACCTTGTCATTCAGCAACTGATAGATCTGCAGCGCAACATCAGGAAAAGTTGGCGCATCCTTCAACATGGCATTATCAATGCCGGTTAAAGCCGTAATGTAATCCGGGATCGGTTGTTTTGGATTGATCAGGGTAGTGTAAGATTCAACAATCTGATTGCCATCATGGATATTAATGGCAACTTCGGTAATGCCATTTGCTGAAGCATGACCGCCAGTGGTTTCGATATCTACAACTGCGTATAACATTAAAATAATTTGAAATACAAATCTATGCTAAAATAATTAGTATAAAAATAATTTTGATTATTTCTTTAGCATAAAAAAAGCGGCTACGTATTTAACGTAACCGCGCCTTTATTTTGTATGCAGATATTATTTAAGTTTACTGAGTAATTTGCTTAAATTAGGCTTAATACCAACAGAGATAGGTACAGTATTAAAAGTTCTGTTCTGGATTTTACTAAAACCGTACATATAACTCGCCTCCACAAATAAATTAGCGCCACCAATATTGTATTCAATACCTGCACCACCTTCGGCAATGCCCAATCCATTTGATTTATTATCCTGCGTAACCTGCAAAGTTGATGTATTAACGGCTGCCTGTGGGGTAAGTATAATTCCACCACCAGCACCCGCAAAACCATAAAATGCCCATTTGTTTACAATCTTACGGTAACCTAATGCTACATTTAATAAGTAAGTGGTAGCTCTTCCTTTTTGCAAGGTATAAGTGTATCCTGCATCTGGGGTAATCTGGTTGAAGGTAAAAGCATGTAAACTTACTTTAGGATAAAGGAACAAGCCGCCATCGCCTAGACCCAGGTTTAAACCTAATGATGTTGAAAATTTTGGCTTAAAATAATCTGAGGTTTCACCCATAGGGAATGCAAATCCAATTCCACTCATCGAATAGAGTTTGTCGGGTCTGTTTTGTGCTATTACCCTGGTTGATACCAGGGTAACCAGCAATAAAAGAGGTGTTAGTAGTTTTAATTTCATATCTGATTTTTTTAATTTTCGATTAAAGCATCTACTTTTCTGAGTAAATCTGCTATATTAAAAGGTTTTTCTAAATAATCATCGGGGTGATATTTTTGTGATGTGATGTAATTTTCATCATATCTGGCCGATGCCATAATAATTGGTATATGCGCTGTTTCAGGATTTAACCGTAACTCTTTAAATACGGCACGGCCATCCATGCCATTCAACATGATATCTAGAATAATCAGATCGGGTCTAAAATCTTTTATCGTTTTAAAAATATACCGTGGTGAAAGTAGTGGATAAACTTTATAATGCTCAGTTTCTAATACTTCCTGGAAAACTTCTAATACATCTGGATCATCATCCACAATCAGCACTCTTTTCAAAACAGATTAATCAATTAAATAATAAATAGATTATCCTAATACAAAATTTTGGACGTAATGTTTTGATTATGCATTAAAATGGATGGAAGATGCTGATAATGCGGGATTAAATACTATATAATGGCGTCAGGGCGGGGTTTTTCTTGTTGCAGATTGTTTTTGATAAAATTTTCGAAAAGTTCAGCATAGGATTCTGAAATGTTAATGGATACTTCAGCTGAGAGCAATATTTTATGATTAAGTACACTTTTGATATGCTGTTTTGCAATTACAACAGAAGGAGTAACCTGAATAAATGCGGGATGCTCTTTAAGCATTTTCAAGGTCTTGGTAAAATTAGATTTCGAACTCAAAAAAGCATTTTTTGTAGTTTTAAACTCAATATCATCTCCTATTTCTTCAACAGCAATTAACTCATTCAAATCTATTCTTACCAAGTCACTATTTTCTCCATGTAAAGGAATATAAAAGAAATGGTCGTCTAAAATGGAAAAAGGATGTTTGGCTTTTTTTCCGGTTGGGTAAAGGTTATTTATCGTTTTGGCTAAATGTAAAATAGAGTAGGGCTTAAGCAAATAAGCATCCGCCTCTACCTTGAAGGCATCAATGGCATACCTTGGGTGTGCAGTGGTGAAAACGAGGTATGTTGTTTTTTGCCTTAACAATGTTGCCAGTTCGATTCCGGATAGTGAGGGCATTTCGATATCCATGAAAATAATGTCTACAGGGTTAGATACCGATATCTCTGTCAGTGCCTGGAGCGGTTCGGTGAAAACTTGGATAAGCTTTAAATCAGGAAGCTTTTCCATATATGCCATTAAGCTTTCCAGGGAATGAGGATCGTCATCAATAGCAATACAACTTATTGACATTTCTTATAGGTTTAGTTAATGCAAATTACAATTTCGACAAGTAAAACGAAAAAAAAACACATTTGCAATGAATTTTTATGTATTCGGCAAGGAAAAATAGGTTTTTTTTGAGATTATGTATAATTTAAAATTTTTGTTTAAAGATATTAAAACAATTCCTTATTTAATTTTATAACAGCATTAGCTGAATACTGGTTTAAACCAGCAAAGTTGTTTTAAATTAAGCATTTGCAACAGGCTTTGGCTAAACGCTGGCAAGAATAACAACACAAAAAATTAAAGCAGAAATTTACTAAAAAAAAGATATAATGACTTGTATGATAATATATTGTATTTTGAAACGTAATAATTAATAGATATATTTAATAACCAGAGTAATTATTCTTAATTATCTAAAACAATATCCCCATGAAAAATAGAATCCAAACCATCAACAGATTAAACGTATCTATTACCAAAAAGGTTATTGAACTACAGGAGCAAGGTTACGATTGTGATTTTCTTCTGCTGGCCAATGGTAGTTTGCAATGTATGCAAACTAACTTCAATTATCCGTTGGGCACTGTAGCTATTAAACAGAGAGAACATGGCTACGATTTCTTCAGCCATTCTTACAAAAATGTACATACTATAGAGACAGGTAATGGTGAAAGAGGTGTATTATTGACAGAACAGCTATTTTAATCTGTAGTTTCCTGGTCTTCTAATTTATCCTTAACCTAAAATTTAAATACTATACCTGATCGGAACTATTATAGGCCACGCGAGTAAAACATAGAATGATCATGCTGTTGAGGGCCTGCTTTAATGCCATTTAATTCGTTCCAATATTTCTTCAAGCTAAGCATAAGACGGGTTCAATATAATAAAATATTTAGGGAGACTTGTTTTTGATACAGCCTCATTTAATCAAAGCGTTTAATTCTTGGTTTTGAACTATTGACTCAACGCCTTGAGGTTTTCTTTTAAAATAAATTTGCTGTAGATGTAGTGAAAACTTTTTTTCTTTTTTTGTTTAAGTTTTATTAAATATATTTAAACAAAATAATGACTTACTCTATTGCAGATCTTGAACAGCTTTCGGGCATCCATTCTCACACCATCAGGATCTGGGAGCAACGCTATAATGCATTGAGTCCGTTGCGATCCCAAGGCAATACGCGTTTATATGATGATCAGCAGCTTGTAAAACTATTAAACATTGTAACCTTAAATAAAAGTGGCTTAAAAATTTCTAAAATCTGCAGTCTCTCAGATGAGGAGATTGATGAACTTCTCGACCAGCAATTATATCATCCTACTGATGATAAGCAAGATGATTATTATGTTTCTCAACTTATAAAGTATGGTCTGGCCTTTGACGAGCCCTCTTTTAATCATTTAATTGATCAATGCATCGGTCAATTGGGGCTTTCTGGCTGCTATAGGAAAATAATATATCCTCTGTTGTTGCGCTTAGGCTTAATGTGGCGAAAAGACGATATTTGTCCTGCACACGAACATTTTTTATCAAATATTATCCGTCAGAAAATATTTACCCATATTGATAATCTTCCTATAAATGAGCATTCAGGCCAAAGTTGGCTGCTTTTTTTACCAGAGGACGAAGATCATGATATTGGGCTGCTTTTTGCCTGTTATATGCTGCGAATGCAGCATCAGCATGTTATTTTTTTAGGTAGCAAAGTCCCGCTGGATTCAATTAAACGGGTATTTTCTACCTTAAATGTTAGCCATGTGCTGCTTTTTATGGTAAAATCCAGATTAGCACCTGCAGCACAAGAATATATAGATCATTTATCCGAAATATGCTCGACCACTAAAATCCATCTTGCTGGAAATAGTCAGGTTATTGGTAAACTAAATCATATCGATCACATCAACTGGATTAAAACGCTTGATGAATTCGAAAAAACAATAGAATCCCTTATTTTACATGAAAGAAATTTTTGATCAACTATCTGCCGATTGTAGCCGGCTTACCACTAAATTATATAGTACCAGCTTTTCGTATGGTATTTATTTTCTTGGTAAAGAACTCCGACAACCCATACACGCTATTTACGGCTTTGTACGTTTAGCAGATGAAATTGTAGATAGCTTTCATCATTATGACAAGAAATTTTTGTTAGCTAAATTTAAGGAGGATACTTTCGAAGCCATTAACCTGGGCATTAGTTTAAACCCCATCTTAAATTCATTTCAGGAGGTTGTAAATCAATACCAGATAGATCTTGAACTTATTGTTCTTTTTTAAGAAGTATGGAGATGGATCTTTCTACACAAAAATACACTCCCGAACTTTACAACGATTACATTTTAGGTTCTGCAGAAGTAGTAGGCTTGATGTGCCTAAAAGTTTTTACCCATAGGAGCGATGTAGATTACGAACAGTTGAAACCTTATGCCATGAAGTTGGGCTCTGCGTTTCAGAAGGTTAATTTTTTGAGGGATGTTAAGGCTGATCATCAAACACTTAGCAGGAATTATTTTCCTAATGTTAATCTGGCGGTATTTTGCGATAATCAGAAAAGGGAAATCGAAGAAGAAATTGAAACAGAATTTGCCATGGCACTTACCGGTATTAAGCTATTGCCAGTTGCTTCCAGAAATGGTGTATATTTGTCTTATATCTACTATAAAAAACTATTTGCTAAGATAAAGCGCTTAAGTGCTGAAAAGATAATGACTGAACGAATAAGAATTTCGAACACCCGTAAAGTTGGTTTGATGTTTGATTCGATTATCCGTAATAAGTTAAACGTAATTTAAATGGAAGAGCAGGTTATTCTGGTTGATCAGGAAGATGTGCCGAAAGGGCAGATGGATAAAATGGAAGCGCATGAAAAAGGTTTATTGCATCGTGCCTTTTCTGTTTTTATTTTTAATTCTAAATGTGAATTGTTGCTGCAACAAAGAGCGGTGAACAAATACCATTCGAGTGGCTTATGGACGAATACGTGCTGCAGTCATCCACGGATTGGAGAAAGTAGTATCCAGGGGGCTAACAGGAGATTGATGGAAGAAATGGGTATTGCCTGCGAGTTAAACTTTTTGTTTAAATTTACATATAAAGCAATATTTGAAAATGGCTTAACGGAACACGAGATAGACCATGTTTTTTTTGGCATGAGCGATAAATTACCAGTTATAAATCAGGATGAAGTAGCCTCCTTTAAATATGTGGATTTGGATACTTTAGCAAATGATATTGCGGTTAATCCAGATGCCTATACACCTTGGTTAAGAATCTGTTTAGATGAAGTAATTTCACATGCATCAACGGCTAAAATAAAAAACGGGCATACAGCCTAAGCCATATACCCGTATCTAAATTAACGCTCTCGAGGACAAATATAGGACTACTTTAGAAAATTCCAATAATTTAATAATTCTTTTACTTTAAGATTATAGTTTGTTGTTTAATAAAAGGTTTTACTCTAATTTAAATGGTTAATAATTAGTGTTTTATGTTTGTATGCTGAAAAGTTTAATACAAAAAATATTTTTTAGCTAGCGGTATAGTTTTTGGCATTTTTCGCAGAAGTAAGTTTGACGATGTGTTTTGCCAAGTTCCTTTTTCTCTATTTTGTGTTTAAGCGGGCACTCTTTCTGACTGTATACTTGCCAATGTTTACTGAATGTATTTTGCTTTTTCCAGTTTAAAAAATCAAAACTATAATTCCGGGTATCGTTAACCAATGCTTTTAATTTTGCAGGTGGTATATTTTCAATTTTGGTCAGGGGATGTATGCGGTTACGGTATAAGACCTCATTTTTAATAATGTTACCCACCCCGCTAAAAATTTGCTGATCTAGCAATATGTCGCAAACCAGAGACAGGGGTTTTTCTTTCAATGTTTTAATAGCTGCGCTGCTGCTCCATTCATCAGCCATAACATCGTTTTCCCAATGGTAGTGTTTCTTAACATTTCCTTCCAAGAGGTCAACTTTGCAGGTATAGAAATTTAATTCATTGTTTTTAAAGATCAGCCCCAGCTTTAATGGCGTTTTTTTGCGCCCGTTAATTAAATAACTGCCAAACAGCATAAAATGAATACGGATGGTGAAATCGTTAAAACAGATCAGGAAATGTTTGCCCCAGCTTTTAAAATCCTGGATCTTTTGATGGAGCAATCTATCTTTATCGAAATTTTTAGCATTGCCTGCTACTTCCAGTACTTCCGGCTTACCCAGATGAAGCGCTTTGATTAAATCTTTTAATATCACGATTGTTGGACCTTCAGGCATATTATTCTTCCTCCAGTTTCTGGAACTTATATTTATCTTTAATTTTACTGTTAAAATATCTCCCTTTTGATCCGGATGCCTTTAACATCTCGTAAATCTTTCCTGGAACATTCTTATACAAATAAACCATACCGGTTACAAAAATGATTTTTAATGTTTCTGTAGCTGTATCATAACTAAAGTATTTGATTACTGATGACGGCATAATATCAGGTTATACGTTAAAAACAGCGCCCGTTATAAATGGTTTCAATCATTCTTGAGGGTTGATTCTTCTTTCTGAACTTTGATTTTTTCTTTCTTCAAATCAATACGGATAATGTTGTATAAGCTCATGTAAACGTTTGCAACCCATACTATCGAAAAAAAGAAATAATATAGCCACGGCAATCCGGATAAATTAAAGTGAATTTGGTAATAAAGAGCAGTATTAAAGTTACATAGTGACTAAAGCAATATTCGCAGGTAAAAACATAGAAAAATTTTCGTTTAACCAGCTTATCGCAATTCTTTGAACGGTCTACACAGAATTCGCGGGCTTCCCTAAATATTTCTTCTTTGGTAACTGTCCACGCGATGCAAGCTACAGGCAAAGCCATAATAAAGAGATAATAAAGGTGTGTTTCCATAGTAATCAAATCGGATTATAATACAACCTTAAACACTTGAAAATGTTTAAATAAGCAATAAACATTTTAATTAGATTTATGTTAATTAAGATATAGTTAATTATTTATTCTATGGAAAGATCAGAAATCATATCTCTACTTGAGGTAATCAATCAACAGGTTAGTTCTTCGGTTTTGGGCGGGATGGAAGAAGCGTATGAAGAATTAGAAAGTATAGGCCTGATTAAAATTAACCGGGATTCGGTGCAATGGTCGTCTGCGATAACACCTGCCGGCATTGCTTATTTGGGACACGATTAGAACAGATTATAATGTTTACCACATATGACGCAGGGTGAGGAGCATTGAGATCACAAAGCTGCCTGTGGCTGTCGATACTGAAAATAATCCTCGATGAATCGTCATTCCCAACTTGATTGGGAATCTTAATGCCATAAGTTTTAAAATTCCCGCTTGCACTAAAAATCAACCGTTATTTGGAACTTGTAGATGGTAGCTAAATCTAATACTCTTAGATGCATAGGTTTAATATTAACCATGTTAGAAATATAAGGCTGGGTGTTGTTATATGGTTAAAATGATTTGGAATCTGTTTAATCTTATATTTAATATCAAGATTATTTTAATTTGACTACTACCAGCGCCCGGTAGCCCTGATGGCAATGGAAATCCCTTTTGGATGATCATTGAATTGTCTAACTTAATGGTTTTAACCAAAAGGATTGTAATGTACAGCAGGACTGAACCCTCAATAATGGTTACTGGCATTGCGCTTCAAATAAATAACTTTCTATTTAACGATTGATTGCATTCCTACCAGGATCTTTACGACTAAACTTTGACCAATTTATTGTTGGAATTCTGCTAAATTTGCTGCAAGTTTAGAATTGTGCATAAACAAAATAAGTGGCCATTCTACCTGCAGATATGAACGATTTACAACTTAGAACGGTAAATGTAACCAGATACGTTACTCCTTTGCGCGAAGGTGGCTCGATGCCCGCCATTGCCGAGGCTGATGATAACTTTTTATATGTACTGAAATTTAGAGGAGCAGGACAGGGTCCGCGGGCTTTAATTGCCGAACTAATTGGTGGCGAAATTGCCCGTTATTTAGGTTTGCGTGTACCGGAGTTGGTTTTTGCTAATTTGGATGAAGCTTTTGGGAGAACAGAGCCCGACGAAGAAATTCAGGATTTGTTAAAAGCCAGTATAGGCTTAAATTTGGCATTACATTATTTATCAGGAGCGATAACGTTCGATCCAACAGTAACTACTGTGGATGCTAAACTCGCTTCGCAAATTGTATGGCTTGATTGTTTTTTGACCAATATGGACCGTACCTGCAGAAATACCAATATGCTACTGTGGCATAAAGAACTTTGGTTAATAGACCATGGTGCCGCATTATATTTTCATCATTCCTGGCAAAATTGGGAAGAGCAGGCCATTAAACCTTTCTTTTTGGTAAAAGACCATGTATTGTTGCCATGGGCTTCTGAACTGGAAAGTGTAAATGAAGAATTTAGTAAACTACTCAATTCTGAAAAGATAGCAGCGATAATTAATTTAATTCCTGATAACTGGCTGGAAGGCGAAACGAATTTTGAAAGCAAACTGGAGCATCGTAATGCCTATAAACATTTCCTTACTACCAGGTTAGCTCATTCAACTATATTTTTAAAAGAAGCACAGCATGCCAGAGAAATTCTTATTTGAGTACGCTGTAATTCGTGTAATGCCAAGGGTAGAACGTGAAGAATTTATTAATGTGGGCGTTATTTTGTTTTGTGCCAGGCAAAAGTATTTAAAAAGTGTGTTCACGCTTGATGAGCAAAAAATAAAGGCCTTTTCTACTGAAATAGATTTAGATGAACTCAAAGAAAACTTATGTGCTTTTGAAAGAATAAGTACGGCCGCAAAAGGATCTGGCCCCATTGGTCAATACGATCAGGCGTCTCGTTTTAGGTGGCTTACGGCAACCAGAAGTACTGTAGTGCAATGCTCAAAAGTACACCCCGGATTTTGTGACGATGCGGAAGAGACTTTATTGAGGTTGCACCAGGAGCTGGTTTTATAATGCTAAGTGCATGGCGCTAAGCGTTTGAACTACCTCTAAAACAAAATATATTCAGTTTCTGAACAATCCAACAATTAATCAGTTTACAATTGGCAGTTATCAATTAACAATCAAGCAATTCAACAATTAACTAATTTCCACAATTAAGCCATCTACCTTGCCAAAAGAATATTTCAAAAAACTCCAGGATCTGCTCGATACCGAACGCAACGAAGATTTACAATCGTACCTAAAACTTACTGAAAATACTTCGGCTGCTGATAGGAGAGCCCTGGGTTTAACCTGGTACCCTATTGCAATCAGGAATACAGAAATAGGCCGGGGTGATTATTTAACCATTGAGCTGGAAAGAACTACCCATCAGGATTTTTCCCATCAGTTCCGTTTTGGCGCTGCTGTGGTATTATTTTCTAATCACGATGCCAAAGAAGACCGGGTAGAGGGGATTGTCAATCATCAAAGTGGCAACAGGATGAAAATCAGCTTGCGTGTGGATGAACTGCCAGACTGGACCAGAGATGGCAAACTCGGCGTTGATTTACTTTTTGATAATAATAGTTATGATGAAATGCAGAATGCCCTTAAACAGGCTACGCATTTGGCAGAGAATGAATCGGAAAATAAACTGATCCATATTTTAACGAAAGGAGAAAAACCTTCATTTCAGGGAGAAGAGAAATTTATCATTCCCAATACACTAAACGACTCGCAGCAATTAGCCGTGAATAAAATTATTGCAGCCGATCATCTGGCTGTGGTTCATGGTCCGCCAGGCACCGGAAAAACAACAACACTGGTACATGCTATAAAATCGTTGGTTAAACACAGTGATCAAAAAATTCTGGTGGTGGCACCAAGTAATACTGCGGTTGATTTACTTACGGAGAAGTTAGCTGCTGAAGGGTTAAAAGTAATCCGTGTGGGTAACCCGGCAAGGGTTTCGGAAAGATTGCTTGCGGCTACGCTCGATCATCAAATGGCCGATCATCCGGAGATGAAAACCATTAAAGTTTTAAAAAAACAGGCCAGTGAGTATAAAAATATGGCCCACAAATATAAACGTAGTTTTGGCAAAGCAGAACGCGACCAACGCAAGGCCTTGTTTGATGAAGCACACAAAATTGGAAAAGAAGTAGAAAAAACCGAACAGTATATTATGGATAATCTGTTTACCAAAGCACAGATTATTACTGCTACACTGGTAGGGGCTAACCATTATACCGTTCGGAATTTAAAATATAATACGATTGTGATTGATGAGGCGGGACAGGCCTTAGAACCAGCCTGCTGGATACCGATTTTAAAGGCGCAGAAAGTAATCTTGGCCGGGGATCATTTCCAGCTTTCGCCAACCATAAAATCAAATGAGGCAGCCAGAAATGGTTTAGGTACCACTTTATTAGAAAAAGCTGTAAATCTTCATCCAGAATCGGTTGTGTTGTTAAATGAACAATACAGGATGAACAAAGATATTATGGGTTATTCGTCCAGGGTATTTTACAAAAATGCATTAAAAGCCCATCAGTCTGTTGCCGATAATTTATTATTTACCGGTGATGAACCGATCCAGTTTATCGATACGGCAGGTTGTAGTTACGACGAAAAATTAGACGGAACCAGCACAACCAACCCTGATGAAGCTGCGTTTTTGGTTAAACATCTTACGCATCTGGTTGCTGGTTTGATGGATCAAACCTCAACTGAAAGCTTTCCATCTATTGCTATTGTTTCTCCATATAAACAACAGGTTCAGATTTTAAATGCCCTGGTTCAGGAAAATGAAATTTTAATTCCATATCGAAATAAAATTTCGGTAAATACAATAGATAGTTTCCAGGGGCAGGAACGTGATGTGGTTTATATCAGCCTGACCAGAAGTAATAGCGATGGAAGTATAGGGTTTTTATCAGATACGAGGCGAATGAACGTGGCCATGACGAGGGCCAGGAAAAAGCTGGTTGTGATTGGGGATAGCGCTACATTATCGAAATCTAATTTTTATGCAGAATTTATTCACTATGCAGAACAATTGAATGCCTACCACAGTGCCTGGGAGTTTATAGACCTGTAAGTAAGTTAAACCTTTTCCAGTTTCTTTTCTTCTTCAAGCTTGCCCGATATACTTGCCCCTGCAATCAATAGTTCGTGCGTAATGGTTTTGGTGTATTCTGTAATTTCGGATTTAAAATCTTTTACTGATGAACCTGAGCGGATTTCTTCCAGTCTTTTTTCCCATTGTCCGGTAAGTTCAGCCTGTGCGATCTGTTTATCCTTCACTACTTCGTAAACAGCCAAACCTTTATTGGTAGGGACAAGATTTCGCTTTTCCCTTGTAATATATTCTCTGGTAATTAAGGTTTCGATAATGGATGCACGTGTTGCCGGCGTACCTAAACCACTATCTTTCATGGCGTAGCGTAATTCTTCATCTTCAATCTCCTTGCCGCATGTTTCGAGCGCTTTTAATAAGGAAGCTTCGTTGTACATTGGCTTAGGTTTCGTTTGTTTTTCTAAAAGAGATTTTTCTGTGACAGGCAATTGTTCGCCAACAGCAACTTTTGGTAATGCTGCATTGTCTTCATCCTTCTTATCATCTTCAGGGTCGTTAAAAACAGCCCGCCAGCCTGCAGATCGGATTACGGTTCCGTTGGCCACAAAAGTAACTCCTGATTGAATGGTTATTTTGGTTAACTCCTTGATACATTCCTGGTGAAATGCCTCGATCATACGTCCAACAACCATATCGTATACCGCTTGTTTATCCGGACTCAATCCATAAGCCTGTTCGCCTGTCGGTAAAACAGCATGGTGATCGGTTACTTTTTTAGCATTAACACTTCGTTTATTTAAGGCAATGGTTTGCAGAAACTGTGCCTGTTTTCCAAAATCAGCATGATCGGTGAATTTAGCAATCAGATCCGGAACGCCGGCAAAAACATCATCACCAATATAGCGCGATCCGGTACGGGGATAAGAAACCAATTTACTCTCATACAGGTTCTGCAGGATATTAAGTGTTTGATCCGCAGTATATCCTTTTTTCTTGTTGGCTTCCTGCTGCAAACTGCTTAAATCGTGCAGTAGCGGAGGGGGCTCTTTTCTTGGTTTAGCTTCTACAGCAGTAATGTTTCCACCTGTTGGAAAGCCAGAGGCCACATCCTCTACAAGCGCAAATAACTTTTCTACCTCTTCCTTTTCCTTATAGTTCGAGGTTGATATCGCCTTGAAAACCTGTTCATCTTTAGCAAGTAAAATGCTGATCTGGTAATAGGTTTGAGGAACGAAATTTTTAATCTCTAAAAAACGGGCACAGATCATGGCTAGAGTAGGTGTTTGTACCCTTCCCAAAGAAAGAACTGTTCTATTGCCTGCAGAAATACTTAGTGCCTGAGTAGCATTCATGCCCACCAGCCAATCCGACTCCGAGCGACAATGGGCTGAATTAAATAAAGTATCGTAATCTGTTCCGGGTTTTAAATTTCTGAATCCATCTTTTATGGCTTCATCTGTTTGTGAAGAGATCCAAAGGCGTTTGAATGGTTTTTTGCATTTCAGGTAATAATAAATGTACCTGAAAATTAATTCACCCTCACGCCCTGCATCCGTTGCCACAATAATTTCGCTGGCCTCATCAAAAAGTTTTTTTATCGTATCTAATTGTTTGCGTACTGCCGGATCTTCTACAAAACCATCTTTCGTTTTAATTTTTCTGACAGCAAGTTTGAATTTTTGTGGAAGCATGGGTAAATGCTGCTTCCTCCAGCCAATAAAACCATAATCCTGAGGAGGAGCTAATTGTAATAAGTGTCCAAATGCCCAGGTAAAAGAATATCCTTTACCTTCAATGTATCCATCTTTTCTGGTGGTTGCTCCAAAAACTTTAGCAAGTTCGCGACCAACAGAAGGCTTTTCTGCAATTACAATCTTCATGAATGGGCTTATCTTTTCAAGCCCAAAGATGATTAAAATATTGGCAACAGATTAAAAAAATTACTCACAATGCCTTTTAACATTCATTTTGGTAAACAATTATCAGATAACTTTGTCCATTATCTGGATCGGCAATTTTTATATTGAATTGATTAACAATCCAGTAATATCTCCATCTAAACGCTGCTATTATTTTAATGAATGGATAAAATTTACGAACTGAAAGGAAACAAAATTAAAGTTGGACTAGAGCCTCAATTAATCCGTGTGTACAGTAATGCTGAACTGTGGGCTTATCTGGCAGGAAAAGCAGATGCAAGACTTGAGCGATTCGAGCTTTTGGTCAATACAATTAAAGCCGACTATGAACAGCATTTTGGTAAAAAACTTGCTATTTCTAATGCTTCGCTGATTGTAGAAATTCTGGTACATGTATACTGCGATTACCTGGGTTTATACTTTAACCGCATTATACAAATAAGATGGATTCAGAATATCGTTAAAAAACTGCTCAAGCGTGCCGAGGTGGTGGATTGCGGCGAAAAAGAGGTAGACAGCAACCGTTGGGTTTGGGATTTGCTTGCAGGCAGCCAATCACTTTTCATTAACATCCTGCCCAAAAACCTAAACGCCAAAAATATTAAGCATTATTAATCCATTTGTGATGCAAAAAACTGTGATTGGTTTAAAGCTACGCTGGCTGCAAGGGTTTCGTTTAAAAAGGAAGAATAATATAACTGCTCTGAATTATTGATGAAAAGTACTGTTCGGTCTGAGATAGTATTAATCACATGATCTGCCAGTTTAGCGGGAACAGCGGGGCAACCCTGGCTTCTGCCCAGTCTACCCAATTCATCTATACTTTTCTGGCTTACATAACTTGCGCCATGAACCACAATTGATCTTTCTCTGGCATTGCTGTTAAAACCTTGATCCATTCCATCCAACTTGAGCGAACGACCATGTTTACCATTATAAATTTCGCCGGTTAAATAGAAGCCCAAACTGCTCTGGTTTGAGTTGATGTTATTCGAGAAAGATGAAGGTTTATCGCCACCACTATTTTGTCCGTGCGCTACCCAGGTGTTTAAGATTAGCTTTTTACAGGCTAAATCGATTATGTACAGACGTTTTTTTGTACTTTCCTGATCGAAATCGGCAATTGTTAAAATAGGTTTAGCATGTAATAAACCAGAATATTTCATATTATAAAACCCGGTTAATGCCTTTTCAAAAACCTGTTCATTTAATCCTGCAGAATCTAAATGAATTTCGTGGTATATATTTAAGATGTATTGATTGTACAGACTGTCTGCCGCTATATTTTTAATCGTATCTTGTTGTATCTGGGGTCGATCTATCGCTTTCCAACTTGTTCCGACAATGCTCATACCCGCTAAAAAAATCGTAGCAATGTCCAGGATGTATTTCTTCATTCAGTTTGGTTTGATAATGAGTTATTTATACGGTAGTTCTACTTAAATGTTGCCCATATTTATTTTGTAGGAATAAAAATACAGGTTGTTTTACACTCTCATGACTTAAGCGGTGATTATATAGCCGTTAAGTATGTGAATCTCTCTTTATTCAGAAAATTATGCTAACAAAGCCATTTATTTAGTGTTATCTCTTAAATCCCGGACTATGAAAATTTTATTAACTGGTGCAAATGGCTATATCGGAACAAGATTGCTTCCACTTCTTCTGGAAGAAAAGCATGAAATTATTTGTATGGTCAGGGATAAGCGTCGGTTCATTTCCGAATCTGAATTAAGCGATCAGGTAAAGATTATTACAGGTGATTTGTTAGAAGCTGAAACCTTAAACGAGATTCCTGAAGATATCGATGCCGCTTATTACCTGGTGCATTCCATGTCATCCAGCCAGACCGGATTTTCGGATATGGAAAAGGCCTCATCCGAAAATTTTGCAGAAGCGGTTAAAAAGACAAATTGTAAGCAGATCATCTATTTAACGGGCATAGCCAACGATGAACATTTATCCAAACATTTAGGATCGAGGTTAGCAGTGGAGGAAGAACTTAAATCATCGGGAAAAGCCTGCACCATATTAAGGGCAGCCATTATTATTGGCTCTGGAAGTGCCTCATTTGAAATTATACGTGATTTAACCGAGAAAATCCCTTTTATGATCACCCCAAAATGGGTCGAAACACGCTGTCAGCCAATTGGCATACGCGATGTTTTAGCTTATCTGATCGGTGTACTGCATAATGATAAAGCTTATGATCAAACTTTCGATATCGGTGGACCTGATATATTAACCTATAGAGAAATGCTTCTAGGTTACGCAAAAGAACGGGATTTGAAGAGGTGGATTGTTACAGTACCTGTACTCACGCCACGGTTGTCTTCTTTATGGCTAAACATGATTACACCTGTACCATATTCGCTTGCAAGGAGTTTGGTGGATAGCATGAAAAATGAAGTGATATGTAAGGATAACAGTATTCAGAAAGTGGTACCCCGGGATTGTTTAAGTTATGCAGCATCATTACATCTTGCCTTCGAAAAGATTGACCAGAATTCTATTGTTTCGAGCTGGAAAGATGCTTTGAATCGAGGTTATCTCGATTCGAATTTTATGGACCAGATTAAGGTACCACAAAACGGCACCTTACAATATAAAGTTAAAATGCCTTTTGAACGCAAAGCGGAAGAAGTTTTTGATAATATCTGGAGCATTGGGGGTAGTAGAGGTTGGTATTTTATGGATTGGCTTTGGCATTTGCGTGGCTTTTTAGATAAAATGTTTGGTGGGGTAGGTACCAGAAGAGGCAGGACCAGCAATACTGACTTACAGGCAGGAGATGTGCTCGATTTCTGGCGTGTACTGCTTGCCGATAAAAAGAGTAAAAGATTGTTATTATATGCCGAAATGAAAGTACCAGGCGAAGCATGGCTCGAATTGAAGCTGGTGGAGTTTCATGGAAAAGCTTTTTTATCGCAAATCGCTACTTTCAGACCAAAGGGTTTATGGGGCAGAGTATATTGGTATGCCATGTGGCCATTCCATATTATTTTATTTAAGGGGATGGCACGGCAGATTACCACTTACAGGCCCGATAATTAAATATATTTGCCTATTTTTGTCGCAAAAGTAGTAAAATGCCAAACGACGAAAATGATTATTCCTTCTGGACTAAGTACAAGAAATTTGCTTCTACAGAAATCCTAATGTACCTCATTATGATTATTGGAATCGGTTTGGGGATTATTTTTTTAAGCTAAGGGCGCTTTGTTTCCCACAGATTACGCAGAAAAGAAGCGCAGATTTTTACAATTATTAAAAAAGTGGTCTATTTCTTTAAGCTAAGGGCAAGTTTTAAATAATCAGCCGAATTTACATCATTTATAAATTTCGAAAATGCTGAGTACTGTTCCGCCGGGAATGTTCCATCATTTAAAACAAATTTTCGGTGATAGGTTAATTTGTTGCCTTCTATAGATATTTTACACACATATTGCCCAAAATCGCTTTTAAACGTTTTATCCTGTCCTATAATTAATTTGGTGTCTACATTATCAGGCAGGGTGTATACAATCTTATCTTCATCAGTATAACCCCGGTTAATGTAAACGGGTAGCGTTCTGTTCTTTATTTCTGGGATTGATCGTTTTATGTTAAAAGCATTGGGCTGTAAAAACATCTTATTCCCATTTACTGGTGCATAATTTCTGATATTGATTTTTAGATCTTCTATTAATTTAGGGTTAATATCTTTTTTCTGAGCGAAAGAAACTGTTTCAAAATCGATATTATCAATGTTGTAAGTTTCTTTTAATAACTTATGTTGTTCGGTTACAGGTTTACCAATCATTGATTCCTGATTTTCGTACTGGGAGCCAGTATAAACGGTACTCATTTTGCCTGAAATACTTCCATCTGGTTGAACAGTTAACTCGGCTTTACGTGTCTGCAAGTTCTCAGCTGTTGTTAGTTTTGGCGTACGCAATAGTTTTCCGCCATCGGCAGTACAGGCCAGTACCAGTCTATCATCAGTAAAATCGCTTAAAAAACCAAACGGAATTTTTTGGCTGGTACATTCCAGCCAGGTGGTATCGCCTTTTAAAGGCATACAAAGAATAATGTGATTACCCTGCACCATACTGGCGTATTTCGGATCCATACTCTTTTTTCAGAACCAGCTTCTACCACACAGTAATGCGATTCTATATCGGCTGCACTCAACAGGCTTTGCATGTAGTTTACCAAAGCTTTACAATCGCCATAACCTAGGCGGTCTACCTCGCCGGCCGCAATGGGCTGAAAACCCCCAATACCAATTTGTACGCTGATGTATCTTGTTTTGTCTTGTAAATACTGATAGATTTTACGCGCTTTATCTTTGTCCGTTCTTTCGTTTTTTACCAGATCTTTTACCATTTCAACGGTTGCAGGTGGCAAGGCTTTGCGTTCTGCTAATAAATCTTCATAAATCCATTTACCCAGCTCTTTCCAGTTGGTATAACTGCCTTTATGGTTGTAATAATAAAATGCTTGCGGCGCAATCTGGATATTGGTGGCATAAGTTTCGCGAGCCGGACTATAGGGTTCAGTTCTAACGGCCAGGATATTATTTACTTTCCAAATTGTTTTTTTCTGCTTATCATCAGTTAGTATTTCTGGTGTTGCACTATAATTCTGTGTTTTTATTCTTACCTGATCTGTTGGCTTACAAATAAAGGTATAGGTACTTTTCTCTACAGAAACATCATCTGCTGGTTTTGGACTCCAATCTGGAATAATCAGGTTTTGCTTATTTCTAATTTCATAATTGTAAACCAGGGTGTAAGGATATTGGTTTATTGATGGCAGATAGTGTTTTACGCGGCTATCAACAAATAAAGAGAATCCGTCGGCAGCGCTCATATCAGCAAAATCGTTCTGAGAAAACTTGTTAGTAAGTTTACCAACGCTATTGTAAACTTCTCCCTTTATGCTTTTAATCGAAATGTTTTTATCGTAATAGAGTACCAGCCGGGCTTCATCCTCTCCATTTTGGTTAAATACCGTAATGGCTTTTTTTACATTGAGCATTACATTATCAGGCGAGCGCATATCAATGGTTGTTTCTTCATTTCTGATGCAGGCATTGGCCCGGTTGCGCAGGTTAGCGGGAATTAAATCGACATCATAGTTGTCTTGCGCAAAGCCAACAGCAGAAATTAAAAGCAAGAAAAATACGGTAAATAAGAATCTCATTTAATTTGCCTTTTTTAATAAAAATTCTGTTTTCTGGTTCTGGATGATCTTGCTATAAAATTCCTTTAAGAAAAGATATTCTCCTGGTTGATAAATAGCATTGTTAAACTGTAAAATCTGACTTACGGAAATGGTGTTTTCATCCAAACCCGTCTGTAGTAAATACTTTCCACCAGCATCCGGCAAAGCAATAGCCATATCTTTTGGTTTTTCCAGCAATTGGTATTTTTCCGGTAAAAGTACATTGATGACGATGCGCTCGTCAGACGCTGCGCCTAAATCAACAGGATAGGTGCGTTCGTTTAAATTAAACGGATTTTTTGAAATGGTATTGATAAAAAATGGACTAAAATAAAACTGATCTCTATTGGTACCATCGTTTATGGTAAATTCCACCTCATATTTTTCTATCAAAGAATTTTCTACACTATCCAGGTTCAAAATTTGATGATCCAGTATTTTAATTCTGGTTAAACGTTCATCAAGTTTCTCGACATATTCATCCGGAGAATTGTATCGAAGAATATCTTTACGTTTGCTATATGCCGCGTAACCCATTGTGTAGGTAGTTAAAGTGCCGGTAATTTTCCCATCGGTAGTCATTTTTCCCATAAGAATATAACTGGTAGTTGTTTTCTGGCTGGCCTTTAAATCAATCCAGTAAGATGGTTTTTTCAAATTGATTACCCTTCCCTGGTCGTTAATGCACCGTAGTGGTAACAAACCGAAGGGTAACAGTGGTTCTGTAGCATCCAACAAATAACTTTTATCGGCAATATTCACTTTTGCAACCAGATAATTAAAATCGCTCATAACCGGATAAAGCTTGTTTACCGTTCCATTATCACGGGTAGAGAGTATAACGGCTTCCGCATCCAAACCAGCTGCAGAAAGTGCTGCAATTAAGCTCAGGTTAATATCTGCCACATTGCCAGATCTGTTTTCCAATGCTTTTTTAATATTATCTTCTGCGTATTTTCCGTAATAATTATTCCACTTGATCTGTTTTTTGATATAATTATAAATGGCTTTTGCTTTGTCTAAATCCGTTGAACTTCCTTTTGTGATTTCTGGAATGAGGTCTTTAAAAACATCTTTCCTTTTCATCTGGTCGCCCAGTGTTTTATAGGATGAGAGCTCATAATCAATATCTTTCCACGTTTTGGTATAGGACGTTTTACTACCGTTTAAATTCTGAACATCAGAAAGCTCGAAGTAGATGGCCGATTTGAAGTTACTCGGAGCAGTCATGTTATCTTCCTCAATAAATGCCGGAATATTTTTCATCACGTAGGTGATTTTTGAGCAATCGATAGCAACGCCTGAAAGCCTTAAACATTCTTTGCTCAATTCTGATTTTTGATCAGTCAGTTTTTGAAATCCGCGTAGAGAAACGTTATAGTTGTAAATCCCTGGAATATAAACCAAATACTCACTAATCACCTTTGGAATGTCGCCTTGAAACTCCCATGTTCTGAAATTAAATAAGTTGGGCGATTTTAACCTGTAACTATATTCAATTATTGAGCCTTCTTTGAGGTTCGGAAGGGTAAACTTGGTTAGTCTGGTGTATTTCGACCGATTTTCGGTGAAAATGGCTTGCCTGTCCATAATGGTTTCAACAAAATTATTGTCTACATAATTAAAGGTAGAAGCTTTTAAATCACTAATCGTCTCTTCGCGGGATTCATCTTTATAGGTTGGAATAACAATATTAGCTTCTTTAAAGCCTTCTTTATTGTAGATTTTAATTTTTACATGCTGTTCAAAAATCAACTCTAAACTGCCTGTAATGTCGTCGCGTTGAATTGATGCGGTACCAAATTCTTTTAAAACAACAGCATTCGCATTGCTGTCTAATTTTTTCTGTCGAATTCGTAATCGTCATAAGTGATTGATCCAAAGTTAAAGTTTTGAGCATGAGTGGTTAGTGATAAAAACAGAAGGAATAGTATGGCTAATATTTTATTCATTTGAGCGTATATAAATTGCCGCAATTTAACGCTGCAAAGTAACATTCTAAAATAATTTGACAATTAAATTTATAAATTAATAAAGCTGTTTTACAGAACTAATGAAACCTTTTTAGCATTTTTGGAAAAAAGAATTTGACATTCCGATTCAAATCTAATGTCGCTAATCTCACATCATAAGAAATGAAATTAAATTTAAAGCGTCCTCTAGCATTTTTTGATTTAGAAGCTACTGGAGTTAATGTTGGAGCTGACAGGATCGTTGAAATAGCGATTTTAAAAGCCATGCCAGATGGTTCCGAACTTATTAAAACCTGGCGGGTAAATCCGGAAATGCCAATTCCTTTGCAAACTTCGTTAATACACGGTATTTATGATGAAGACATTGCTAATGAGCCTACCTTTAAAACTTTAGCAGTAGAAATTGCTGAATTTATCGGAGATAGTGATCTGGCTGGATACAATTCAAACAAATTTGATATCCCAATGCTTTTAGAAGAATTTTTAAGAGCAGAAGTTGATTTTGACATGAACAGCCGTAAATTTGTTGATGTACAGAATATATTCCACCAAATGGAACAGCGTACCTTAAAAGCAGCGTATAAGTTCTATTGTCAGGAAGATTTAATTAATGCGCATGCTGCAGAAGCTGATGTTATTGCCACTTACAAGGTTTTACTTGGGCAGCTGGAAATGTACAAAGAAACTGAGTTTGAGAATAAACAAGGTGTAAAAAGCATTCCAGTTGTAAATGACGTAGATGCACTGCATATTTTCACTAATATTAATAAACCAGTAGATTTTGCTGGTCGTTTGGTTTACAATGATAGCGATGAGGTATGTTTTAACTTTGGTAAACACAAAGGTAAAACTACTGCTCAAGTATTTTCGGTAGAACCTAGCTATTATGCCTGGATGAAAAATGGCGATTTTCCATTGTACACAAAGAAGAAATTAGACGAGGAGTGGGCAAAGTTCAATGCGAAGAAAAATGAGAACAAGGCAGCACGACCTCAAAATAACACGCCTGCAAATAAGCCTCAGTATCAGCAGAAACCTCAGCCGAAGCCAGAAAAACCTGCTCAGCCGATTAATACGGATATGTTGGAACAATTGAAGATGAAATTTGGTAAGTAGTAGACTGGATAATTGTTAAACGCTATGCGCATTGCGCTAAGCCCTAAGCTAAAAAAATGAAATCTATAAAAATATTTAGCCTTTTACTGTGTGCAGCTTTTTACGCTAGTGCGCAAACTACTTTACCGATAGCACCCGTATTTCAGAAAACTTATCAAAAGGAAACCAGAAATGCGAATGGGAAACCCGGTAAGCATTATTGGCAAAATACTTCTAAATACAATTTGAATGTAGATTTTAATCCTGGCAGCAGGTTATTAAAGGGTAAGGTTCAGGTAACTTATACCAATAACAGTCCTGATACTTTGAAGGAAATCTGGTTTAAACTATATCCAAATCTATATAAAAAGGGTACACCAAGAAAATCAAAATTGGCAGAATCTGATCTTGGTGATGGAGTGACTATAGAAAAAATGGCAGCAAACGGCAAATCAATAAGTGATTTTAAAATTGATGGAACAAATATGACCGTTAATGTCCCTGCTGTTGTACCAGGCAAAACCATTAGCTTTTCTATTGATTATAGTTATACTTTAAATAAAGGATCGCATACGCGTACCGGACAGGTTGATGAAGGTTCGCATTTTGTGGCTTACTTTTTTCCGCGTATCGCAGTTTATGACGATGTAGATGGCTGGAACAAATTTCCATATACAGGTGCTGAAGAATTTTACAACGACTTTGATCAGTTTAATGCTTCAATTACGGTGCCCGGAGGTTATGGTGTCTGGGCCACAGGAGACCTGAAAAATCCTTCGGAAGTTTTTCAGAAAGATATTGTTTCGAGAATGTTATCTGCCGAAAAGAACGATGCTATAATTGATGTGATTACCGATAAAGATTTAGCCGATAAAAAAGTAACGCAGCCTAATGCTTATAATACTTTTAAATTTGAAGCCAGGCATGTAACCGATTTTGTATTTGCTTTGAGTGATCACTACTTATGGAAATCGAGCAGTTTAGTGGTTGATCCTAAAACGAAAAGAAGAACCCGTGTAGATGCTGTTTTTAACCATAAACATAAAGATTATTATGAAGTGATCGATTTTGCCCGTAAAACGGTAGAAGCGATGAGTTATACTTTTCCAAAATGGCCTTTCCCTTATAGCCATGAAACAATATTTGATGGTTTAGACCAGATGGAATACCCAATGATGGTAAATGATAATCCGGTTGATAATCGTACGGATGCCATTACCCTAACTGATCATGAAATTTTTCATACCATGTTCCCGTTTTATATGGGTATAAATGAAACCAAGTATGGTTGGATGGATGAAGGTTGGGCAACTATCGGTGAGTGGCTAATATCACCAATGATTGATTCTAGCATTGTAGATGAATATGGTGTGCAGCCTACTGCTTCATCTTCTGGCGGGAAAGACGATACACCAATTATGACTTTGACGCCTGATTTAAAAGGATCAGGCTCTTTTACTAACTCCTATCCTAAACCTGGTTTAGGATATTTGTACGTTAAAGATTATCTGGGAGATGAATTGTTTACTAAGGCTTTGCATACTTATATCCAAAACTGGAATGGCAAACACCCAATGCCCTACGATTTCTTTAACAGTATAAACGAGGGCAGTGGTAAAAATTTGAACTGGTTTTGGAAAGCCTGGTTTTTTGAAGATGGTGTGACCGATATGGCCATTAAAGCCGTAGATAAAACTTCAGGTGGATATACAGTAAGTATTGAAAATAAAAGTGTTAAGCCTTTGCCTATTGATTTAACGCTAACCTTTGAAGACGGTACCAAAGAAAAAAATCACAGTACTATTGGCGTATGGGAAAAAGGTGATCGACTGGTAAAAATTGAAGTGAAGACTACTAAAAAATTATCTAAAGTTGTGATGGGGAACCCACACACGCCTGATAAGATTAAAAGTGATAACAGCTTTTCGGTGAATTAAAGCGGGGGACGGTGAATTGATATTTAATGAGCTTGTTTAATGCGCATATTCGAAACCTTTAAGCCAGAAAGTGAACTAATAAGGAAATATGTAAGTTATTATTACCTGCACATCACCGATGATCAAAATGAAGAAAACGAGTATATTTGCTACCCTCATTATAACAATACCATCTCGTTATATAGCAGTCATCGTTTTAAATACGAACCAGACCATGCCATTTTGGAATTTGATATTGAGTCGAAACCCGTTCAGATTTATACCCCGATCAGAGAACGGCCATTAAAGGTTACGCAAATTGGATTTGTTTGTAAAATAGCTATTGTTTTTAACCCCTTTGGAATTAATCAATTTTTAAATGGTTCATCATTATTGACATTCGATGCAAATTTTTCGTTTTTTGAGGAGGAAGAAATTAAGCAGTTATTCGGAACAAGTAATATTGAAAAACTTGTTACTTTCGTTGATCATCTGCTTATTAAGCGATATGCTAAAGTTGAGAACTTATACATTGAAAAAGCATTAGACTTATTTCGCGATAACGTTGATGATATTTCAATTGACTCGATTGCTGAAAATAAACTTGGCATCAGCAGAAAACATTTAAACCGGCTATTTCATAAATATCTTAATATCAGTCCACAGAAATACAGGTCGATTGTGCGTTTTAGAGAATTAATGTCGAATAAGTTAAGTAATAACAGAGATCAGAATCTATCTGATCTTTCTCATCAGGCAAACTATACCGATCAATCTCATTTTATTAAAGCCTGCAAATTACTCACAGGTGTTGCTCCAGCCAAGTTTTTTAATGATGGAAAGATTATCGGTAAAGAGGATACCTTCTGGAAGTTTAGCAGTTAGCCAAATGTCCCAATTTTACAATTATGGCATCCAATTCTCTCTTAAATTTGAGGATCTAAATCAATAGCCATGAAGAAAATTCTGATCCTGTTTTTATTTTTAAGTATTGTTTTAAAACTAAATGCCCAAACCTATACCAGGTTAACCGATAGTGCATTAAATGTGATGTGGGATGCAAAGGATACTGTCGATTACAGGAAATCTCTAAACTTATACAAAAAGGCATTTATACAATTTCCAAAAGAGGTAAGCGACCAGTCTCTATATAAAGCATCTGTTTTAGCTTCAGAACTTAAAGATAATAATGGTGCATTCGAATATATAAATCATTTCCTGGCGCTAAATAATGATGAAAGAACTACATGGGATTATTTAACGTTTGAATATCCTCAAAATGAATATAAAAATCTTTTTAAAGATAGCAGATGGCCGGTCGTATTGGCGAAAGCTCAAAAGATGAAGTCAGTTTTTTTAAAAAGTTGCACGATCGGCAGGATGAATTCCAGGCTGGCCCCTTAAAACAGGACACTTATTTTAAAGCTAAGGATGGCAAACAAGCATATCAGGAGATTAAATCCTTTAATGCCTATCAGGCAAAAAAGTACATTGGTTATTCCGTCGAATTTAAAGTGACAGATAGTTTAATTACCTCGTATTATGTTAGTTTACCATCACACTATAATCCGAAAAAAAGCTATCCTGTACTATTTTTTCTTCATGGAGCGGTAAGTGGTAATGGCCTTTCGAGTTTTCAAAATGCATCCTGGGTTATGGATGGCTGGAACAGATATTATACCAAATATGCTGCTGTAAATGAGGTAATAATGGTTTATCCAAAAGGTTCAAAGAAATTTAACTGGATGAAACCTGATGATGGTTTCTTTATGGTACCAGCAATGCTAAAGGAAATTAAAAAATCCATCAATGTAGATGATGATAAAGTTTTCATCGCCGGGCATTCAAACGGAGCAACAGGTTCTTTTTCTTATTTAATGAAGCAACAAAGCCCGTTTGCCGGCTTTTATGGATTTAATACGCAGCCAAAGGTTAGAACCGGAGGCACATTTGTGCGCAATATTTTAAACAGATCGTTTTTTAATGTGTCTACGGATGAAGATTACTACTTCCCACCAGACGCAAATGATTCTTTAAATTTAATAATGAAAAAAATGGGGGCAGATTATCAGGATCACCGATATAAAGGGTGGCCTCACTGGTTTCCGCAATTTGATGAATCTGAGCCTGCTTACCAGTTATTATTTAAGGATTTAAAAAGCAGAACCAGAAATCCATTTCAAAAATCCATTTATTGGGAATGCGATGATGTGAAATATGGTAAAACAGACTGGATCCAGATTACAGCATTGGATACGGTCAATAAACCAGCAGATTGGCACAAAATAATAAATTTCGATATATTTAAAGTAGTTGACTATGATCAATCAAAAGATACAGTTATTACAACCGATACATTATTTAAAGCATTTAACTTTCCAAGAAAATCGGGGGCAGTTAGGGCTACATTTAGCAATAACGAATTTCATATAGAAACTTCACAGGTTAAATCGCTGACCATCTTTCTATCACCAGAAATGATTGATGTAAGTAAACCGGTATCTGTTTTTATAAATGGAGTTAAACGCACTGAAAAAATGGCTGTTTATGATAAAAAAATTATACTAGATAATTTTAATAAAACTTACGATCGCAAGGCAGTTTGGATTGATCAGATAGAACTTTTAATATCAAACTAATTTTCAGGTTTCAGAAAATCGATATTCCTTTTCAGTCCGGTAAATTTGGTGCGCTTAACTGCCGATCCTTTAAAAACCTTTTTAAAAACATCATCTGTAATTTCAGTGAGGTCTTTTGCGTTCAAATCCAGTAATCCATTCCCGGGCTTAAAGGCCTCTTCATTGTGCGCTTTGGAGAAACGGTTCCACGGGCAAACATCCTGACAGATATCGCAGCCAAACATCCAGTTGCTCATTTTATCTTTAAACTCATTTGGGATTTCATTTTTGAGCTCAATGGTGAGGTAGGAGATGCATTTCGTTCCATCCACAACCTGTGGTGCAATAATGGCATCAGTAGGGCAGGCATCTAAACAGCGGGTGCAGCTTCCACAGTAATCTGCCTGATAAGGATGATCGTAACCCAATTCCAGGTCAACAATCAATTCAGCAAGGAAGAAAAAAGAACCATCGGTTTTACTAATCAGGTTAGAATTTTTACCAATCCAGCCAATTCCTGATTTTTTTGCCCAGGCGCGGTCTAAAACCGGAGCAGAATCTACAAATGCCCTTCCAGAAACTTCTCCAATATTTTCTTCTATAAAATGAGTCAGTTCTTTTAATTTCTCTTTAATTACGGTATGGTAATCTTGTCCGTACGCATACTTGGAAATTTTTGGTGCGTTGGGGTCTGACTGTTTTTCTTCAGTATAATAGTTTAGCGATAAGGAAATTACCGATTTAGCGCCATCAACCAGTAATCTGGGATCAAGGCGTTTATCAAAATAATTTTCCATGTATTTCATTTCGCCATGACGGTTTTGGTTGAGCCAATTTTCCAATCTTGGCGCTTCCTCTTCAAGGAATTCAGCTTTAGCAATGCCACAGGCCATGAAACCTAAACGCATGGCTTCATCTTTGATCAGCTGGCTATATTTTGCATAATTGTTGTACACCGATCTGCAAAGATAAGGCTTAGGATTTAAAACATTTTCATTAATCACTTGTTCTAGAAACAGAAACTAAATTAATTAATTATGGTTCCTCCTGATTGTTGTAACACTACACAGGGAGAGCTTTTAAAGCATTAGCTATGGAAAATATAGATCCACAACATACGGAATCAGGAGAAGCTCCTAAACCGATTGAAAAAGATTACGAAAATCATAAAGAAGATCCGGGACCGGCAAAACCAGCCGTTACAGAGAAAGATGAAAATGGAGGAGGACAAGCCTTGAAGTGGGTATTACCTCTAGCGGTAATTATCGGTCTGATTATCTGGTTTGTGATGAGAAAATAATTAGCTTTAGATCAAAAATGAAATGCCGGTACATTAATTTGACCGGCATTTTTTATAGTACTTATTTTAAAAGTTTAACTTGGTAAAGGTCTTTCCGCCTGTCTTTTAATACTTTTACCGTTCCATAATGATGTAGTTCGTCTAATAAATGTAAGTCAACATCTACTACCAGTACCATTTCGGTATTGGGTGTTGCCTCTGCTTTGATGGCATTGGTTGGAAAAGCAAAATCGGACGGGGTAAAGACTGCTGATTGGGCAAACTGAATATCCATATTATTTACCTTAGGTAGATTGCCCACACACCCTGCAATGGCCACGTAACATTCATTTTCTATTGCTCTTGCCTGCGCGCAATGGCGTACGCGTGTATAACCGTTCTGTGTATCGGTTAAAAATGGTACAAATAAAATTTGCATACCCTGCTCGGCGTAAATACGGCTTAATTCAGGGAATTCTACATCATAACAAATCAAGATGCCCACCTTACCGCAATCAGTATCGAAAACCTGCACTTTATCGCCACCAATCATGCCGTAATATTTTTGCTCATTTGGTGTGATGTGAATTTTTCTATACTCATCTATTTTACCCGTACGGTGACAAAGGTAAGTAGCATTGTAAAGTTTACCATCCTCAATAAGTGGCATACTGCCGGTAATAATGTTTGTATTGTAGCTTAATGAATATTCATGCATTTTTTGTACAATCTCTTCCGTTTTTTCAGCAAGCTTTCGCATAGCCTCAATTTCTGGTAAGTGATTATACGGTTGCAACAGTGGCGTATTAAATAACTCAGGGAACATCACGAAATCTGATTTGTAACCGCTCAAAGCATCAACAAAAAATTCTACCTGTTCATAAAAAGCTTCCATATTTGGGAACAAACGCATTTCCCACTGCACTAAACCTAAACGGATAGTCATTGCCGAACGGGCAGAGGCATCAATACCCTGGTAATAAATATTATTCCACTCAATTAATGTCGCATATTCTTTCGATTCTTTATCGCCTGGCAAATAATTCTTTAATACTTTTCTGACGTGAAAATCATTCGAAATCTGAAAAGTTAGCGTTGGGTCGTAAATTTCTTTTGCCTTTACCTTATCTATATATTGTCTTGGGCTTAACTTCTCCGAATATTGATGGTAACCAGGAATTCTTCCGCCGGCAATAATGCTTTTGAGGTTAAGGCTTTCACAGAGTTCTTTCCGGGCTTCATATAATCTCCTTCCTAACCGTAAACCCCGATATTCCGGGTGCACAAAAATTTCGATACCATACAGGGTGTCGCCATTTGGATCGTGTGTTGTAAAAGAATAATCACCAGTAATCAACTTGTAGGTATGCCGATCTCCATATTCGTCGTACTCTACAATAATGGCAAGGGAACAGGCTACAACCTTATCATCAACTGCGATACAGAGCTGCCCCTCGGGAAAAATATTTATAAGTTTTGCAATACTTGATTTTGGCCAGATGGAACCGCCCATACTGTCGTAGGCCTGGAGCATAGATTCTTTAAGATCTGCGTAATCTTCGAGCGTTAGTTTACGTAATTCAATATTCATAATGTTTGATTTCTATTTTATGAACACCAAAAGGGCTTAAATGTTCAGATGGATTATATATTTCTTTGAAGATCCTGAAACAAGTTCAGGAGGACGAGCCACGAGATTTATCAAAATCCTCCTGCGATGCGTCACCCTGACCTGTAGTGAAACGGAAAGCTACGAAGTAAACTGAGCTTTAAGCGAGTTCACCGAAGGTAATTTATTTCAGGGTCTTTAAATCTTATTGTTCAATCTCAGTGGAGAGATCTTTAAACACTACGATACTAGATTTCTCCATTCCGTTGCACTTCAGTCGAAATGACGATTTAGCAAGAAAAAATCTTGTATTAAAACAATTTACCGGTTTGGCCAGGATAATTTTTCTTTAAGTGCTTGTAAGCCGCTTCGGTAACCTCGCGGCCACGTGAAGTACGCATAATATAGCCTTCCTGGATTAAAAAGGGTTCATAAACCTCTTCAATAGTACCTTCATCTTCTCCAACAGCCGTCGCAATGGTTTTTAAACCTACCGGACCGCCCTTAAATTTGTCGATAATGGTAACCAGAATCCTGTTATCCATCTCATCTAAGCCATGTTCATCCACATTTAGTGCATTTAAGGCATAGCGGGCTATTTCGGTATCGATATTTCCATTTCCCTTAATCTGCGCAAAATCTCTTGTTCTGCGTAAAAGAGCATTTGCTATACGGGGCGTACCACGACTACGGCGGGCAATTTCATAGGCACCTTCGTCACTTATAGGTGTTTTTAATATATCAGAAGAGCGTAGTACAATTGTGGTGAGTAGCTTAGCATCGTAATAAGCCAAACGGGCATTAATTCCGAAACGAGCTCTTAAAGGCGCCGTTAACAACCCAGAACGCGTAGTGGCACCAACCAACGTAAAAGGATTAAGCGATATCTGTACGGAACGGGCATTCGGGCCAGTTTCAAGCATAATATCAATTTTAAAATCTTCCATTGCAGAATACAGGTATTCTTCCACAAGAGGAGATAAACGATGGATCTCATCAATAAAAAGGATATCACCTTCATCCAGGCCAGTTAATAAACCAGCCAGGTCGCCAGGTTTATCTAATACCGGACCAGAGGTTACTTTTATTCCAGTTGCCATTTCATTGGCAATGATATGAGAAAGTGTGGTTTTACCTAATCCGGGAGGGCCATGCAGAAGAACATGATCTAAAGCCTCACCGCGGAGTTTCGCCGCCTGAACAAAAATCTTCAGGTTTTCCATCACTTTTTCCTGCCCCGTAAAATCTTCAAAAGCCTGTGGCCTTAAAACCCTTTCAATATCACGATCGGTAGGGGTCAGGTTGCTTGCTTCAGGGTCCAGGTTCTCATTCATACGGCAAATATAAAATTAAATGCTAAAAAAATTAGGATCTTTTGAATTTATCAGAAACAGTGAGGTCTTTTGATCCCGAAATATATTTATAAAAGCCTTCACCAGTTTTAGCACCTTTTTTCCCTGCCGCCACCATGTTTACCAGTAACGGGCATGGCGCGTATTTGGGATTACCAAAACCATCGTTTAATACTTTTAGTATGGCCAAACAAACATCCAGACCAATAAAATCGGCTAACTGCAAAGGTCCCATAGGGTGTGCCATTCCTAATTTCATTACGGTATCAATTTCATACACACCAGCTACGCCTTCATAAAGCGTGTAAATGGCTTCATTGATCATCGGCATCAAAATGCGGTTGGCTACAAAACCAGGATAATCATTTACTTCAACAGGAACTTTCTCCAAACTTTGGGAAAGCGACATAATGATACTGGTCGTTTCATCACTGGTGGCATAACCTCTTATTACTTCTACTAACTTCATTACCGGAACCGGGTTCATAAAGTGCATTCCGATTACCTTATCACCTCTTCCGGTTACAGCAGCAATTTGCGTAATGGAAATAGAGGAGGTATTGGAAGCAAGAATAGCATGTGCAGGCGCATACTCATCTAAATCCTTAAAAATTTTCAATTTTAAGTCTACGTTTTCGGTAGCGGCTTCTATAATTAAATCGGAACTTTGAACACCATCTTTTATTGACGTGTAGGTAGAGATGTTATTCAGAGTGGCTGCTTTATGATCTTCTGTTAAGGTTCCTTTTGCAAGCTGTCTGTCTAAATTTTTGGTAATAGTTTGTATGGCATTGTCCAATGCAGGCTGATTGATATCAATCAGGTTGACTTTATAATTGAATTGTGCAAAGGTATGGGCGATGCCATTTCCCATAGTACCAGATCCTATAACTGCGATTTGTTTCATCCTTTAGGAGATTAGAAAAAGAGAATTTACGAGTAACGATTAGTTGAAATAAAGATCTTGCTGTAAAGCTGATCTCTTTTGATTTTTATAAAAAACCTTATGGTGCTAACCTGGTTTTAGTCCAGATGCCTTTTATCAGTTCGAAGTTTATCCTGTCGTGCAACCTGCTTCTTCTTCCTTGCCAAAACTCTATTCTTGTCGGTTTTACGATATAACCGCCCCAATGCGCTGGTTTAGCAACACCTTTGTCGGTACTTTTAGCTTTAAGTTCTTCCACTTTTTCTTCCAAAAATGTTCTGTCCGGAATAATCTGGCTCTGTGGTGAAACTACTGCTCCAATCTGACTGGCAATCGGTCTGGTGTTGAAATAGGCTTCAGATGTTTCTTTATCCAGTTTTTCCACTGTTCCTTCAATTCTCACCTGTCTTTCCAGTTCAGGCCAGAAAAATACCAAAGCAGCGTAAGGATTGCGTTTAAGTTCTTTCCCTTTGGCACTCAGGTAATTGGTGAAAAACCTAAAACCGTCTTCATCAACCCCTTTTAATAACACAATACGCGCATCTGGTCGGCCAGCTTTATCAGCTGTAGCCAAAGTCATTACATTTGGTTCGTATATCTGGGCATCAACCGCATGTTGAAACCATTTTTGAAACTGGACAATCGGATCTTGATCAACGTCAGATTCGTCTAGCGAAGCGCTTTTGTAATCTTGGCGCAGGTTTTGTAGAAATTCATTTGTAACTTGCATACAACAAAAATAGGCATCTTTTACGGTGTAACAAATCATTATCATCATGCTGAACAATATAAAACCAAAAACCGGCCGCTTACTCATCTCGGAACCTTTTATGGCCGATCCTAATTTTAAAAGATCTGTGGTATTGTTAACCGAACATGGTGATGATGGTACGGTAGGCTACATACTCAATCAAGTAGGAAACCTGATCCTGAACGATGTTATTCAGGATTTATGGGATGCAAAAAACTACATTTACTTCGGTGGACCTGTTGCTGCGGATACCTTACATTTTATTCATAGGTGTTATGATAAATTGCAAAGTGGTGAAGATATAGGAAATGGTTTATACTGGGGTGGAAATTTTGAAACACTTAAAATCCTCTTAAATACTAATGCAGTAAGCCAGGATGAAGTGAAATTTTTTATGGGTTATTCAGGCTGGGATTATGGGCAGCTTGACCGGGAAATAGATCAAAATGCATGGATGGTGAGTGATATTTTTAATCCGGACCTTATTTTTAGTAATGATGATGAAAAACTTTGGCGGGATGTAATTGTAAATCTAGGCCCGAAATATGCGCATATCAGTAATTTTCCGGTAGATCCGAGTTTGAATTAGTTAGTTTTCAGTTGGTAATTGGCAGTTTTCAGTTTCCAGAAAAGTAATATTATAATAAAATGGGCGATGTAAATAGATTACATCGCCCGTTTTATTTTTACAGTTGAATAGACTAAAGACTCACGACTTAGGACTCAAGACTGTCAGCACTTTCTTCAACTTTTCTTCTTAATTCATCTTTATAAGCCTGCATTTTAACCGTTAAAGATTCATCAGCTGTAGCCAGGATCTGCGTAGCCAGTAAACCTGCATTTTTAGCAGCATTTAAAGCTACCGTAGCAACGGGAATACCATTTGGCATTTGTAAAATCGATAAAATACTGTCCCAGCCATCAATAGAGTTTGATGATTTAACCGGAACACCAATTACCGGTAAAGTAGTAATAGAAGCCACCATCCCAGGTAGGTGAGCAGCACCGCCGGCACCTGCAATAATTACCTTTAGGCCACGGCCTTGTGCTTCTTTAGCATAATTAAACATGCGTTCTGGTGTTCTGTGTGCAGAAACAACCGTAATTTCGTAGTTTATTCCAAATTCTTTTAATACATCAGCAGCATCTTGCATCACAGGTAAATCTGATTTGCTACCCATGATAATTCCTACTAAGGCCGAATTTGAATTTCCTTGACTCATATTTATTTTATTTCTTTTTTAACTTCTTTTATAATTTTGTATTTCCACTTTGATATTGGTTCCCCTTCAAGGGGCTAGGTGGCTTAAGCGATTACCTTCAATGTTTTTTGTACAAACCTTGCTTTTTCAATCGCCTTTTCCCTGTCAATATCTACAATGGTTACATGGCCCATTTTGCGAAAAGGTTTTGTGTATTTCTTGCCATATAAGTGAACATAAACGCCATCAATGGCCAATATTTTTTCTAAATTTTCATATCTGGCTACACCTTCAAAACCTTTTTCGCCAAGTAAATTAATCATAATGGCATTGGTAATGCTGCTGGTATCGCCTAATGGTAAGTTATAAATTGAGCGTAAATGCTGCTCAAATTGAGAAACATAATTGCCTTCAATTGTTTGGTGACCGCTATTGTGCGGACGAGGGGCTACCTCATTAACTAATAATTCTCCGTCTTTGCAAACAAACATCTCAACCGCTAAAATTCCGGTAATATTCATCGCAGAAGCTATGTTTTTGGCAATATTTTCTGCCTTTTGCTGCAAACTTTCGGCAAAAGTTGAAGGGGAAATTAAAAATTCTACCAGGTTGGCTTCAGGATTAAATTCCATTTCTACCATTGGGAAGGTTTTCATATCGCCATTGGCATTACGGGCTACAATCACTGCAACTTCTTTATCAAAATCGACCAGTTTTTCAATAATACAAGGCGCATCAAAAGCATTGTCAAGATCTGACGCACTATTGATTTTCATTACGCCTTTACCATCATAACCATCTTTCCTCAATTTCAGAATGTAAGGAAAATGAAAAGGACTATTTTCCATATCTTCCTTTGTATTTACAATCTGGAAAGGGGAGGTAGGAATATCATTTTCTTTAAAAAACTGTTTTTGTACGCCTTTATCCTGAATTAAACGGATTACCCTCGATTGGGGAAAAACTTTTTTACCTTCTTTTTCCAGCTGCTCAAGCGCATCGATATTTACTTTTTCAATTTCAATGGTGATGATATCGGCCTTTTTTCCGAAGTTATAAACGGTATCAAAATCGGTAATGGAACCATTTTCGAAATAATTTGAGATATGCTTACAGGGAGCATCAGGATCAGGATCTAAAACCAAAGTGCTTACATTATAATTGATTGCCTGTTGTATGAGCATTCTGCCCAATTGCCCGCCACCTAAAATACCTAATTTTAATTCGCTAATCTGTTTTGCCATGCGCTTGAAAATAATGCTATTTTTGCACAAAAGTAACCATAATAAATTTTATTGATGAATGCTGATGCAATAATTATTGGTGCAGGTGCTTGTGGATTGATGTGTGCGGTGCAGGCAGGCTATCTGGGTAAAAAAGTAATTGTGCTCGAAAAAAACGAAAAACCTGGTGCCAAAATTTTAATTTCTGGTGGCGGCCGCTGCAATTATACCAACCAATTCGCATCAGCTGAGCAGTTTATATCAGCCAATCCTCATTTTGTTAAATCTGCCTTTACCCAGTGGACAGTTGATGATACCATCAGTTTTTTTGAAACTTATGGCATAGCAGGCAAAGAAAAAACTTTGGGACAATTATTTCCTGATGATAAAAACGCCAAAGATGTGGTACAGGTTTTTACTTCCATCTGCGAGGATTTTGATCAGGAAGTTAGGTGTAGTGCTGATGTAAAAGACATTGAAATATTACCTGACGGCTTTAAAGTAAGTTATGAGAAGAATGGTAAAACTGTTGTTTTAACAGCAGCCAAGCTGGTAATTGCAGCTGGTGGCTTACCAATTCCAAAAATGGGCGCTACCGATTTTGCCTTGCGTTTTGCCAAAAAAATAGTTTAAAAATAATTGAAACTGCTCCGGCTTTGGTTCCCTTAACCATTACCGGCAAGGACGAAGAGTGGTTTTCACAGCTTTCGGGAAATTCTGTTTTTTGCGAAGTCAGCAATGATGAAATCGCTTTCGAAGAAAATATTCTTTTTACCCATTGGGGATTGAGTGGTCCCGCTATTTTACAGATCTCTTCTTTCTGGAGAAGAGGCGAAACGATTAATTTAAACCTGTTGCCCTATCAGGATATCGTAGCATTATTGGACGAGGAAAGAAAAACAAATGGTAAAACTTTACTGTCGACGCTGCTGAACCGGATTTATACCAAGAAGTTTACAGATGCCTTGGGCAAGTTTTTGCCTTTAAATAAACCTGTTGCTGCATTAACTAAAGGGGAAATCGATTTAATTGAACAAACAATCCACCATTTTAAAGTTAAACCCGCAGGCGATAAAGGTTACGATAAGGCCGAGGTAATGCGTGGCGGAATTGACACCAACGAAATTTCTTCTAAAACGCTGGAATGTAAAAAAATACCGAACCTGTTTTTTGGTGGCGAATGTTTAGATGTAACCGGTTGGTTGGGCGGTTATAACTTTCAATGGGCCTGGGCCAGTGGTTTTGTAATTGCGCAGCATATTTGACGATTCCTAAACCTATCAGGTTTTTAAAACCCGATAGGTTTGTAAGTCGCTCAGGTGACTAAGGTGGTCAATATCGTTTTGGAAATGAACGGCTGTAGTGCTTCGGATTGCAGCCCTGCTATCGTTCCAAGCCCTCACTCGCTCCTCGCTTTCCACTTTATCAGGTTTATTTAACCTAAAACAGTGGTTCTTTTGCAAAAATCTCAGATGCAATAAAACCACTTTACGCTTTAAAATTTACGATTAAATTTAGTAAATTTGATATACTATGGAATCATTAAAAGATATTATTTCAACCAACGCCGATATTTTGGGAGGTTTACCTGTTTTTGCAGGTACAAGAGTCCCGGTTGAAACCTTATTTTTTCATGTCGAAAAGGGAATCACCATTGATGAATTTTTAGAAGATTTTCCAAGTGTTTCTAAGAAACAGGTTATTAGTGTATTAGAGGTTGCTAATAAACTGATAACATCAGATCATATAGATAAAATCTATGAAATTGCTTCTTGATGAAAATCTTCCCAAAAGATTAAAAGAACATTTTGAAAGTCATGAGATTTATACTGTTCGTGACATGGGCTGGAATGGTGTTAAGAATGGAGAATTACTGAAGTTAATGATTGCCGATGAATTTGATGTATTTATTACTTTTGATAAAAATCTTCAATTTCAACAAAATTTTTCAAAATATACACTTCCGATAATCGTTTTGAATGCATTTGATAATACTTATCTGACATTAAAAGAATTTATACCTCAAATTTTATTATTACTGAAATCGAATCTCAAAGTTGGTGCAAACATCATTACCTACAAATAAACATTTGGCATAATTTCCCATGCCCAGGGTTTTTTAAAGGTCTTAAATGTTCTCAGTTGAGAAAAATATAATACCTCACTTGTTCTCCTATTAGCAATGTCTCTTCGGTGCAGGTTACCAACAGTGGTAAATAATTCACGCGTTTTGAAATCGTACACCCTTTCTGTCATATCGCCGCTGTTCTGGTTAAAGTAAAGATTGATGGCACTGGTTAAAAACCAATCTTTGTTTTCGAATTTAAAGGTATAACCCAATTCCCAGCGCCACTCTGATCCTCCTTGAAAACGGAGATAGAGTTGTTGGTCTTTAATCGCAATCTGCTGTAGCGGGTCGCCCAGTTTACCACCTTCTTCCGAGCGTAAAATAAAATCGTTGTTCTGTGTAGATAAACTTAAAGCACCTGTTGATTTATCTTTGAAAAATATGGCTAAAATCCTCGGTTTTTGTGTTTCCTTTATAATTGCGCTGCTGTTATCGCCATAAACCCGGGTTTCATCAATTGGTTTGTTGTACTCAAAAACCACTGCTAAATCGGCTGAACCATCATTGTTCAGGTCGCCCTCAACCTGGTCAATAATCATCCAGTTGGCTGGTGTAAATTGTTCAACAGAAGTGCCTTGTGTTTTAATTTTAGGAAATATAAATGTTTTTTGCGCAAAGCTGATTTGCACACAGAGCATCAGGATGGATAAACAAAAAACTTTCATTCAGGTAGAAAAAGGTGTTGATGTGAATATAAAACGTGTTTATCGGGGTTTTAGTTTGTCATTAAGTTCAAAGACAATTAACAGCCACGGAATCACAGAAAACACGGAGGATTAATCGCAGTTCATTTTCAGTTAGTGCAATAGTGTTAAAATTACAGCCCTAAACTTCTAAAATTCCCGTACTTTTGCAGAAAAAACAATTCCTTTTGAAAACCGAAATTCTTGCCATTACACCGCCATTTACCCAACTGAATACTCCATATCCAGCAACGGCGTATATAAAAGGTTTTCTGAATACCAAAAATATCAGCTCAACACAGGCGGACTTAGGAATTGAAGTAATTTTGGAACTGTTTTCTAAGAAAGGATTACAAGATTTATTTACGGTAGACAATCAAAAACCTAAAAGCGAAAACGCCAAACGGATTTTTGCTTTACAGGATGAATATTTAAAAACCATTGATGCCGTAATCGCCTTTCTTCAGGGGAAAACCCCAACCCTGGCCTTACAGATTTGTAGTGATGATTTTTTGCCTCAGGCTTCACGTTTTGCTGCTTTAGAAGAATTAGACTGGGCCTTTGGGGCGATGGGTACACAGGATAAAGCAAAACATCTGGCCACACTTTATCTGGAGGATATCTCCGATTATATTGTAGAGTGCATCGACGAAAATTTTGGTTTTAGCCGATATGCTGAACGTTTAGGCAGAAGTGCGAACTCTTTTGATGAGTTGTATAATGTTTTATTAAAAGAACCTACTTACATCGATCAGATCCTGATTTCGGTTTTAAAAGAGAAAATTAAAACGGTAGGGCCTAAATTATTTTTGATTTCGGTTCCTTTTCCGGGTAATTTATACAGCGCTTTCCGCTGTGCGCAATGGATAAAAGCTAATCATCCTGAAATCAAAATTTCTATGGGTGGTGGCTTTCCAAATACCGAATTAAGGTCGTTGTCAGATGTGCGGGTTTTTGAATTTTTCGATTACATTACATTGGATGATGGCGAGCTGCCAATCGAATTGTTGTACCATAACATTACGCACCCCATCCCGGCTGAAGCCCATTTTTACAAAAGAACTTTTCTTCTTGAAAATGGTAAAGTAGTTCACCGTAACGATGCTTTCAGAAACGACTACAAACAAGCAGACGTAGGCACACCCGATTATACAGGTCTGCTTTTGGATAAATATATTTCGGTAATTGAAATTGTTAACCCGATGCACCGCATGTGGAGCGATGGACGCTGGAACAAACTCACCATGGCTCATGGTTGTTATTGGGGTAAATGTACTTTCTGCGATATTTCATTGGATTATATCAAAGTGTATGAACCCGTTGCTGCTAAATTAATTGTAGACCGCATTGAGGATTTATATGCCAAAACGGGACAAAATGGTTTCCATTTTGTGGATGAAGCGGCACCACCAGCGCTGATGCGTGAAGTGGCTTTGGAAATTATCAGAAGGAAATTAGCGGTTACCTGGTGGACCAATATCCGCTTTGAGAAAAGCTTTAGTCAGGATTTATGTTTGTTGCTCAAAGCTTCCGGTTGTATTGCTGTTTCGGGTGGATTGGAAGTTGCATCCGATCGTTTATTGAAACTGATCGACAAAGGAGTGACCGTAGAGCAGGTGGCTAAAGTTACCCGCAATTTCACCGAAGCAGGAATTATGGTTCATGCTTATTTAATGTATGGTTATCCTACGCAAACGGTGCAGGAAACGGTTGATAGCTTAGAAATGGTACGTCAATTATTTGAAGTAGGCATATTACAATCGGGTTTTTGGCATCAGTTCGCTATGACAGCACATAGTCCGGTAGGCATGTACCCCGAAAAATTTGGCGTGGTTAAAGAAACGGAACTAATTGGAACTTTTGCCAATAACGATATCAATTATACCGATAAAACGGGGATAGACCACAATAAATTCAGCTATGGATTAAAGAAATCGCTCTTTAATTTTATGCATGGCATCTGTTTTGATTACGAACTGCAGGATTGGTTCGATTTTAAGATCCCCAGGACGAAAATTCCTGCTGATTTTATTGAAAGAGCATTAAATGAGGATGATCATTTTAACACTAAACCGACTGCAAAAGTAGTGTGGATAGGGGAAAGCCCTCGGCCGGTTATTTTACGAAATCGAAAAAAGGAAATACCTGGGAAATGGCCTCTCTTACCTTCCATCATAAAAAGGAAACATTTACCGTTCAAACCAATAAAAAAGAAGGCGAGTGGTTAACTGCCATTTTGAATAAAATTTCTATCTCTAATGAGAAAGTATATACTTTTCAGGAAATTAAGGTCGATTTTGAGATAGAATTGGAAAACTTTGAGCTTTTCTGGTATTCTAAGCCTGTTAATACCTTAAGAGAATACGGTTTGTTGGTTTTATAAGCTAATGTGAGCTTTAAAATGGCGATAATATGTTACGAAAGTTCATCATTTCGACCGCAGTTGAGAAATCTTTCTTGATGGATCTCTCCATTTCGCTGTGCTTCATCCGATAGCTATCCGATCGAGATGACGATTATCTATTAAAAACGAGTGCAAACATCGCTGAAATTACATCTTCATTTTAAAATGCGTGAGAAAATAGATAATACAGATGAGTATAATTGAATTTACGATGAGCAGCAACCAGGAAATAACAGCCCTCCGGTTTTTCATTACTGCAATAAAAGAAGTGATGTAAGCCATTGCAATCAATGCTAAAAACAGGTTTACTGTTTGGATGCCTAAAATGTAATAGCCACTATAAGAGAAAACCAGTAAGCTTAATATTAAGAATATAACTGAAGCGGAGGTATAGAGTTTGTTTGGTTTCATGTTGTATATTCTAAATTAACTGTTTTTCAAATCTTTTAATAGCCAATTCATTTTGGTATTTTGAGGTAAGTATTTAATTATTAGTCATTTATATTCTGATTGATGGTTAAGGTGTTGTGCGTTCAAAACATTAACTAATAAGAAAATATTAATGCTATATTTTTGACCATATAAGGGATGTAAGATCATGGAAGCTTATATGTACCTCATATGTCTTATATGGTCAAAAAATGTTTCTGAAATACTTGTTAGGTTTAATCACAGTGTGGAACGGTAAAAGTCCAGGTTTCTGATTCTCCGTTTGGAATAATATAACCATTTCCTCTGATATTCTCGAACCACAATTTGCCACGAAGTTTTTCTCTTGTACCTACTTCGTTTAAGGTGGCACTATCATAAAGGCGGCCATTGATCATCACATATTTGATTTTTTCCGAATTTCTAATGTCATCCAATGGGTTAGCATCCATAATCACCATATCTGCCAGTTTACCAACTTCTAGCGAACCAATTTCTTTATCCATGCCCAAATAGCTTGCCCCATTTAATGTTGCCGCCCTGATGGCCTGCATCGGACTAAAGCCACCTTGAACCAGCATCCACAGTTCCCAATGCGCTCCTAAACCCTGGATTTGTCCGTGTGCGCCAAGGTTAACCTTTGTGCCACCATCGGCAATCTGTTTCGTGGCTTTAGCAATATCAATGTGGTTATAATCACTGTATTCGGATGTGGTTCTACGTCTTGCCCTCGCATCTATAATGGACCGTGGGGTATAAGTCATTAATTTTTCGTTTTCCCAAACGTTGGTTCTATCGTACCAATAGTTTTCGCCCCATTGACCGCCGTATGCCACAATTAAAGTAGGGGTGTAGCCCACTTCGGTATTGTTCCAAAGCGTGGTTACATCTTTATAAACCGGTAAAACAGGGATACTGTGCTCAATTCCGGTATGGCCATCAGCAACCATATTCATATTGGTGAAAAAAGTAGAACCTCCTTCAGGTACAACTTCCATTTTTAACTGTCGGGCAGCTTCTAAAATCTGCTGGCGCTGCTCTCTGCGTGGTTGATTGTACGATTTTACCGAAAAGGCACCAACGGCTTTTAACCGGCGTAAATTGGCCAAAGCATCATCTAAACTGTTAATTACTACTTTAAAATCCCCATCAGCACCGTATAAAATAGAGCCGGTAGAATAAACCCTCGGACCAACCATTCTACCTGCCTTAAGCATTTCGCTTTGGCTAAAAACCATTTCTGTATTGCTTGATGGATCATGTGAAGTGGTTACACCAAAGGCTAAATTGGCCATATAGCTCCAGTCGCTCTGTGGCGTAATGCCATCCGGACTGGTGCGTAAATGCGCATGAACATCAACAATGCCCGGCATAATGGTTTTGCCATTTACCTCAATTACTTTGGCATTGGCAGGGATGGTTACCGCATCCGATTTCCCGATTGCAGTAATTTTATTACCATCGGTAAGAATGGTTCCATTTTCAATTACTTCATCACCTTTCATTGAAATAATTCTGGCACCTTTTAAAGCCAAAATTCCCTTAGGAACATCTGATTTTAAAACCAGATTGATATCGATAGATGAAGCTTCAGTTTTAGGCGTGGTACCATCAAAATTGAAAGCACTATTTACATCAATGGTGAAATATTTCGGTCCTAACGTCCAATGCAGGTTTTTACTGTCGGCACTCCATTGAATATAGGTTCCACCATCAGTAGTCACTTTTGTAACCGGAATAGCACTATTACCTCCCGATGCATCCTGCGCCATACCAATATTGATCATCGGTGTAATGTAAACGTTAAATAATTCGTTAAAGGCTACCCACTTATTATCAGGACTAATAACGAATTGGGTAGCATATTGAGAAGTAAAATGTGTTCTTTCGTTTGCCCCGTTTAAATCGATACTTTTCAGGGCTTTTTTACCATCAGCATAACTTTGAAAATAAATCCGGGTATCAGTATTGTTAAACTGCGGACGGATTCCATTGTCAGAAATTAAAATTTTTGCACCTCCATTGGCTGGCATAATGAAAATTCCGGTTCCACGCCCATAATTATAACCTAAGACATCATTTCCACTTCCTTTTCTGAAAACGATCCTATCACCTTTAGTCGAATATTGTGGAGAGTAATAAAAGCCTTTTTCATCGCTCAGGGTGATGGTTTTACCTGATTTTAGATCAGTTCTTTTTATTGCTCCACGCAATTCATCACTCCAGGTAGTATAAACTACATATTTTCCGTCAGGACTAAAAGCCGGTTCAAATTCGAAATCCAGACCATTCGTTAATCTTTCTGGTGTTCCGGTAGCTAATTCTTGTTTGTATAGATATCCTGCCGCATTAAAAACGATTGTTTTGCCATCAGGTGAGGTGGTAAGTTGTCTCAACATTTTCGCCGAAAATTCATTGCTGAAAACCTGTTGCTCAAAATGTAAAGCCTGTTGTACAGTTTGAATGGTATTTGCCTGAAAAGGAATGGTGCTGTTGATCAGTGTTCCAATTTCGGTTTTCCTGATTTTTCCTTTAGCATAAAAAACGATGCTTTTGCTGTCTGGTGTCCAGGCGAAATTCGGATAAACGCCAAAAATCGCCCAGGTTTCCTGCTGATCGTGTGATAAGTCCTCATTTACAGGCCATTCTTCGCCTGTTTTAAGATTCTGAACATATAAAGTAGATTTTAACCTTACCCGTTTCACAAAAGCAATTAAATTTCCATCTGGAGAAACCTGCGGACGACAAGCACCTCCCTGCTCATCAATTAAGGTAATTAATTTACCTGTTGTTAAATCCAGCTGACGGATGGCATAAATACTTCCATTAGGATCTTTACTGTATTCGAAATTTGGGCCAGGGCTTACATCTTCACTAAAGTAAACATATCTTCCGTCCGGCGAAACGTTAGGCTCACCCGCATCCTGTTGGTCGTTTTTACGTTTAGTTAACTGCACACCATCACCGCCGTTTATACTGTACATCCACATTTCTCCGGCGCCTAAAGAACGGCTTGCCGTAAAGTGCTTTCTGGCAATTATGTATTCGCTGTTTGGCATCCAGGTGGCATTGTTCAATAACCTGAAACTCTCTTTGGTAACCTGTTTTTTGCCCGAACCATCACGGTTCATGATCCAGATATTATCGCCTCCACTTTTATCGCTCGTATAAGAAATGTATTTTCCGTTAGGGCTAAAGCGAGGCTGTACGTCCCAGGCAACACCTCCGCTAATCAGTTTAGCTACTCCACCGCTAATGGGCATCACGTAGATATCGCCCAGTAAATCAAAAACAATTTCCTGTCCATCAGCACTTACATCAAGGTTCATCCAGGTACCTTCATCTGTGTTTAGCGTGAAATTTTTTGTAGTGCCCTGGTATTTTTCAACGTCCCACTTTTTTCCTGGGCAGCAGAACTGAAAAATAATAGTGAAAGAGCGGATAAAAAATAAAGGTGTTTCATTATATATTGGATGGTTATTTGAATAATTCTTGTATTTTTCTTTGAAGTAATTTTTTATCGGGTAGTTGTGTTTTGTATTCTGCGACTAAAGTGGGAGATAGACTTCTGCTCAAGGCATATTCTACCACTTCGTTATCTTTATCTTTGCAGAGGAGAATACCAATACTTGGGTTTTCATTTGATTTTTTAACATCTCTATCTAAAGCTTCCAAATAGAAATTTAACTGACCTAAATGTTCGGGCTTAAATTTATCTACCTTTAATTCAAATGCAACTAAACATTGTAAGCCACGATGGTAAAAAAGAAGATCAATATAGAAATCGCTATTCCCGACCTGTATTTTATATTCTTCACTAATAAATAAAAAGTCTTTTCCGAGTTCAAGAATAAAATTTCTCATTTCTAAAACTAAATTTTTCTGTAGATCGTTTTCGCTGTGAGGTTCGGAAAGATTTAGAAATTCAAATACATAAGTATCTTTGAATATGGTTTTAATCTCGTTTTGTAAAACTCTCACCACTGGTGAGAGTTTTGTATTTCCCATTATAGATATTTCGTAATGACTAGCGGATATCTGTCTTTCAAGCTCTCTCTTACTGTATTTTTCTTTTAGACAAAGTTTTAAATAGAATTCTTTTTCCTCAATTGATTTTAACCTGGAAAGAATAATCAGATTGTGCGTCCAGCTAATTTCTCTCAGCAGTGGTGAGAGTTTTGGATAATCTTTATAACTTTCATAAAACTGTTTCATACGCCAAAGATTTTTATCCGAAAAACCTTTTAAATCAGGTTCGTTCTTTGATAAAAATTCTGCTAGTTGCTTTACTACTGATTGTCCCCATTCGGCGTTTTTAACTCTGTTGTGTATATACTCACCAATATTCCAGTATAGGTTTATTAATGTAGAATTAACAGTTTTCAATGCCACTGCCCGGGCATTTTTAATTAAGCTGACAACATCTGCAAACTGCGTTTCTAACATTTAATCCTTCTTATTTAGCAAAGTTAATAATCTTTTCTAAAGATGATTTTTCAATTTCTAACAATAATAAGTGACGATTTTGGATTAAATGTATAGTTTTGATACTGCCGATTTATGACAGCAATAGAGATTTTACAAAAATATTGGGGACACCAGGCTTTTAGACCTTTACAGGAAGATATTATTGCTTCTGTTCTGGAAGGAAACGACAGTTTAGCACTATTGCCTACGGGTGGGGGAAAATCGATCTGTTTTCAGGTTCCGGCCTTGGTTAAAGATGGGATTTGTATAGTGGTTTCGCCGCTAATTGCGCTGATGAAGGATCAGGTAGAAAACCTGAAATCAAAAGGGATTGAAGCCATTGCCATTTATGCCGGGATGGGGAAACGGGAAATCGATATCTTGCTGGATAACTGTATTTACGGAAAAATTAAATTTCTTTATTTATCTCCAGAGCGTTTATTGTCAGATTTGGTGCGGGTTCGTATTTCCTATATGAATGTGAACCTGATTGCCGTAGATGAAGCGCATTGTATTTCTCAATGGGGTTACGATTTCCGTCCACCTTACCAACAGATTGCCAAACTCCGAGAAATTCTTCCCAATGTTCCGGTGCTGGCACTTACGGCCACAGCAACAGATTTTGTAAGGAAGGATATTATCGAGAAACTGGAAATGAAAGACCCGCAGGTTTATGTTAAAAGTTTCGCCAGGGACAATTTAAGTTATGTGGTTTTTGGGAATGAAGACAAATACAAAAAACTGATCGATATTTGCCAGAATGTAAAAGGAACAGGCCTGGTTTACGTTCGTAACCGCAGGGAAACTGCTGAAGTAGCCAATTTTATTAACCGAAATGGTATTAAAGCGGATTTTTATCATGCCGGATTGGAACGAGATGTTCGTTTCCTGAAACAGGAAGAGTGGAAAAACAATAAAACCCGTATCATGGTGGCTACCAATGCTTTTGGAATGGGAATCGATAAAGCCGACGTCCGTTTTGTGGTGCATTTAGATCTGCCCGAAAGTCTGGAAGCTTATTACCAGGAAGCAGGCAGGGCAGGACGCGATGAAAAAAGAAGTTATGCGGTCCTATTGGCCAATCAATCTGATATCCTTGGCTTAGAATCCCGGTATTTAGATAGCTTTCCTTCACCGGATGAAATCAGAAAAACCTATCACTACCTGGGCAATTACTTTCAATTGGCCTTTGGTGCCGGTGAAGGTTTAACCTTTACTTTTGATATCGCTGATTTCTGTAAACGGTTTAATATTAGTGTTTTAAAAACCATTTCTGCGTTGAAATTTTTAGAGCATGATGGTTATCTTACGTTATCTGAAAGTGTTTTTTTACCTTCAAGGATAATGTTCATCGCCAGTCATGAGGATATTTATCGTTTTCAGATCGAAAATAAGTCTTACGATGGCATTATCAAAACTATTCTGCGCTCGCACGGCGGCGCTTTTGATGGTTTTGTGAAAATCAATGAAGCCGATTTAGCCAAAAGAACGGGTTTATCTTATAAGGAAATCATTACTTTACTCAATAAACTTCAAAGCATTGAATTGCTTACCTATATCCAGCAAACCGATCAACCACAACTGCAATATGTTCGGCCACGGGTTGATATGGATCATTTTGATCTGGATGTGAAATATTTGGAACTGAGAAAAGAGATTTTACATAAACAGATTAATGCGGTGGTGGCTTATGCTTCATCTAATTTGTGCAGGAGTGTTCAATTGCTGGACTATTTTGATGAGCATCATGCTACAAAATGTGGGGTATGCGATGTTTGTCTGGCTGAAAAAAGAGCCGAGAGCCAAAATCAAATGGGAGAGGAAATCGAGTTCGAGGTTGTCTCTTTATTACAACAACAGCCTTTAAGTCTTGATGATCTTGTTACCAACATTAAAAATGGCGCTGAATCAGAAAGAATTGATGCCATTCGAGAATTATTAGATGCTGGTAAGATTAAAACTGATGGGAAGAAATATTATCTTTAGATGTGAGATGTGAGATGTGAGATGTGAGATGTGAAAGGTGAAAGGTGAAAGGTGAAAGGTGAAAGGTGAAAGGTGAAAGGTGAAAGGTGAAAGGTGAGAAAAATGCCCCTTAAGTTAGTAATAAATATTAGTTTTGTAATGAACTATTTAATTAGTGTAGTCTTCCGAGAAGCGAAAAACAAATGATAGAAAAAGATAATAAGAAAACCATACGCTCCTGGGCTTTCTTCGACTGGGCAAATTCTGCCTATAATTTAGTGATTACCTCAACCATTTTTCCTGTTTACTATGTTGCAATTACTACAACAAAAGCGCATGGTGACGAAGTAACTTTTTTTGGCAAAACGTTTATAAATACCGTTCTTTCTAATTATGCGCTTGCTTTCGCTTACTTATTAATGGTGGTTTTGTTGCCGGTACTATCTTCCTATGCAGATGCAAAAGGCAAAAAGAAATTCTTCATGAAATTGTTTACCTATATCGGATCCTTCGCCTGTATGGGTTTGTTTTTCTTCAAACTGGAAACTTTAGAAGCTGGAATTATTTGCTTCGTTCTGGCTGCAATGGGCTATGTGGGCGGTGTAATGTTTAATAATGCTTATTTGCCCATAATTGCTTCAACCAATAATCAGGATAAAGTAAGTGCCCAGGGATTTTCATACGGCTATGTTGGTAGCGTGATATTGCAGTTAATCTGTTTTGTTTTTGTACTAAAACCCGAACTGTTTGGAATTACTGATAAATCATTACCGGCTCAAATATCATTTTTGCTGGTTGGTATCTGGTGGTTTTTATTTGCTCAGATTCCTTTTAAAGTGTTACCTAAAGATGTTCCTAACGCAGGCTATCTGAACAAGGGAATTATTAAAAGCAGTTTTGGTGAATTTGTAAAGGTGTGGAATCAGCTAAGGCAAATGAAGTTTTTAAAAACTTATTTAATTGCCTTCTTTTTTATTCGATGGGGGTACAAACCATTATGCTTGCTGCTGCCGGTTTCGGCGCCAAGGTTTTAAAAATGGAATCGGGCAGTTTAATTGCTGTTATCTTAATTATTCAGCTTGTTGCAATTCTGGGTGCATGGTTAATGTCGGTTTTAGCCAAAAAAATGGGAAATATTAATGTTTTAATGATCGTTGTATTGATTTGGATAGGCTGTTGCATTTATGGATACTCCATAACCAATCAATATCAATTTTATGCCTTGGCCGCCATTGTCGGCCTAATTATGGGCGGAATACAATCTTTATCGCGTTCTACTTATTCAAAACATATTCCGGAAAATACAACCGACACTGCTTCATTTTTTAGTTTCTACGATGCCACAGAGAAATTGGCAATCGTAATTGGTCTGTTTAGTTTTGCATTTATCGAGGGTTTAACACACAATATGCGCCAATCCATTATTGCTTTGGCATCATTTTTTATAGTAGGATTGGTGTTTTTAGCGTTCCTGAAAAAAATCGGGCGCAATGAAACCGCAAATTTGTAAGTTTGCAGTCGTTTAGAATATGATGAAAGTAGAATTATTTGTGCCTTGTTTTGTAGATCAGTTATACCCCGAAACTGCTTTTAATACCTTAAGGTTATTGGAAAAATCGGGATGTAATGTTGCTTACAATTCGAAGCAAACTTGTTGTGGACAACCGGCATACAATGCGGGTTATTGGGATGAAGCTAAAGAAGTGGGCACAAAGTTTCTGAACGATTTCACCGAAAATACTTATGTGGTGGCTCCATCTGCATCATGTGTAGGCATGGTGAAAGGTGGATTTAATGATCTTTTTACCAATACCATTGTACACAACAAATGCCGGAGTTTGCAATCAAACATCTGGGAGCTTTCTGATTTCCTGGTCAACATAGCCAAAAAGGATTATTTCGGTGCTGAACTGGAAGGAAAAGCCGTTTACCACGATTCGTGCAGTGCTTTACGCGAATGCAAAATCAAAGATGAACCGCGCCAGCTGCTTTCTAAAGTACATGGTTTAGAAATGATCGAAATGGAAGATACCGATATGTGCTGTGGTTTCGGAGGTACTTTTGCAGTAAAGTTTGATGCCATTTCATCAGCTATGGCCGAGCAAAAAGTTAACCATGCTTTGGCACAACAAGCCGATTATATCATTTCTACCGATCTGTCCTGTCTTTTACACCTTCAGGGCTATATCGATAAAAATAACCTGCCCATTAAAACCATGCACATTGCTGATGTGCTTTGTAATGGTTGGTTGGAAAGTACAGAATATTAGCCCACGACCCCTAAAGGGTAGCACACATGTTGAGGGAAATGGTTTATCACGATAAATCTGCGTTAGGGCTTGTAAGGGTTCAGTACCGATTTTATCGGTACCGGAGCGAAGCGGAGCCCTGAAAAGCCTGACCCTTGCGTAGCTTGGGTAACGCCCAAATTAATTTGCATTTTACGGTTTTTATTAGGGCTCATATTAAAAAACCACTGCAATTGCTTTTTTAAAAACAAGCGCTATTGTAAAAAATAAATTACATCTGCCTTTAAACAGCCTGTTCAGCCAATCCGGCTATTGATTTTAACACAATTTAACATGCTTTACTTAGAATCTAAAATACCTTTGTTAAACCTTTTACAGGCTTTCATATCTAAACCACAAAACAAAATCAACAAAATGAAAAAAATATTCATCGCTTTATTAGGAGTAATGTCGATTGCAAGTGTGGCAAATGCACAAAAAAAGACTTCCGGAGCAATACAGTTTGAAAATACCATCGATCCTGCCGCTATGGCATCAGCCAGCGGTATACAGTTAACCGACCAGATGAAAGCCAGGATGCCTTCATCAAGCAAAACCAATTTTGAGTTATTATTTACCGCTACAAATGCCAGTTATATGCCTGTTGAAGAAACCGAAGATAGCAATGGAGCAGGTGGCGGTGGCGGCGGAATAGGTCGTATGATGATGCGTTTTGGTGGTGGTGGCGGCAACCGCGAATACTATTATACTTTCGCGGATAAAGGGCTTACCGAGGTATTCGACCTGAACGATACCACTTATTACATGCCTAGTAAATTAACTTTGTCTACATCTGGTCCGATTGGTTCGATGAGAATGGGGGTGGAAACACTAAAGATACCACGAAAGCGCAACCTGCTCCGGCACCAAAAATAGAAGTAGTGAAAACAGATTCTACTAAGCAGATTTTAGGCTTTACTTGTCACCAGGCCATTGTAAGATCAACAAGAGCAATCAAGATATTGGATATGGATAAAAATGTAGTGGAAGAAACCAAAATCTGGTATACGAAAGATTTAGGTTTCGATTTTTCTCCAAACCCAAATATGTGGACAGAAGGTGCGGTATTGGCCATTGAAGGTAGGGGTAACAGTTCGATTGCTAAAAGCATTGAATATAGAAATGTAAGTTCGAAAGATGTAACCGCTCCTAAAAAAGCGAAATTGATTACTCCTGAAGAATATAAAAATAAAATGGAGAACATGATGAAACGTTTTAGACAGAACAGACCAGGTGGCGGTCAGGGAAGAGCGTTTGGAATGAATTAATTCAGTTCGTTTCCAGACATCCGAAGTTTGAGCATAGACCTATGCTCAAACTTCGGATGTCTTGACATAAATTACCACCATAATGATTCTATCAGCCTTGAAAGTGTAAGCATTCAGGGCTTTTTTTGTATCATTTCTGAAAAGGTTTACTTTAGTTTTTGCATCTAAATGGAGAATAACTATTATTGGGGTTAAATAACCTAACCAAAAGTGATTACAGCGGAAAACAAAACAAACTTATTAGCAAGCAAACAGCATTTCGAAATTTTAGATGGATTAAGGGGGTAGCAGCCATTGTTGTGGTCATTTACCACTTTATGGAAATCGCGATTACCAATTATAATAAGAATTTTCTTTCGCATGGCTTCCTGGCTGTAGATTTCTTTTTCTGCTTATCGGGTTTCGTAATTGCTTATGCTTACGATAACCGCGCACCGCATATCGGGATCACGCAGTTTTTTAAACTGAGGCTGATCCGCCTGCATCCCTTGGTTGTAATAGGTTCAGTTTTAGGGCTGCTCACTTTTCTGATCGACCCATACAGCGATCTTTATGAAGTCTATGGGTTCGGGAAAACCTTTCTTTTGTTTTTATCCTCAGCTTTTTTAATCCCTTATCCGGCAATGCCTGAGCGGTACACCAATTTATTCTGCTTAAATGCCCCGGCCTGGTCATTATTTTGGGAATATATCGCCAATATCCTTTACATTTTTGTGCTTTACCGGTTAGGAAAAAAATCACTGATTGCCCTGGTCGTTATAGGTGCAGTATGCCTTTGTTTTGTTGCCGTGCGCGCTTCCAACATAGGCGGTGGCTGGGGAGGACAGAATTTCTGGGACGGTGGAGCGCGTGTGCTGTATTCTTTTACAGCCGGTATGTTGGTTTACCGTTTAAATTGGGTAATCAAAAATAAACTTGATTTTTTAGGCATGATCGTGCTTTTACTTGCGGCCTTTTTGGTCCCTTTTAATGATAAATACAACTGGATTACCGAGCCGATACTTGTGTTGTTTTTCTTTCCATTTTTAGTGGCATTGGGAGCTGGCACAGCATTAAATCCATCGCTTAAAAAGATCTGTAATCTCTCAGGCGAAATATCATACCCGCTTTATATGGTTCACTATCCATTTGTATGGATATTTTTAACCTATGTAGACGAAGTTCAGCCACCAGCATCCTCACTTTGGATGATTATCCCGGTTTCAGTACTGCTTTTAATCGTTTTCTCTTATATGGTAATGAGATTCTTAGATATTCCATTGCGCAAATATTTGAAAACCAAATTTTTGCTTTAATGTTATGATTAGTTGGTGGAGACACGAACCATCACGATAGTAAATCATTTAAACAAACAATTACGATAAAAAAATATGAAATTTTTTAAACCTGCTTTGCTTTCTATTTCTTTAATGCTGCTGCTTAGCTGTACATCATCAACGAGTGATTATGCCTATAATGAAAAAGTAACTTCCGTTTTTTTGCGACAGATGAGGCAGATCGACGAAACGGATAGTGTTTTTAAAGATACTTCGAAGGTTTATATAAAAGGATTCCCGGATTCTATTTCTTTATCAAACAAAGCAGAAAACCTGGTCAATAATTCGAGAATGGATCTTGCTGACATGGCAGATCTGAAACCCAGTAAAGCAGCTAAAAAATTTAATGAGGGTGTAATTGCTTATCTGACAGCCATAAATGATTATGGTAAAACGGCAAAACAAATGCTGCAGACAAAAACCATTAACGAAAAGAAAAAATTACATGATCAGCTGATGTTGAAGTATGAAAAACTGAATACATATCCTGATCGTGTGTTGGCAATACAGAAAACATATCTCGACGAAGTGGGGCTGCAAGCCAGGTAGAATTTCAACTTTATCTATCAATAACGTTATAAAATTCGTACCTTTGCACAAAATAAAATCACATTGTAAGTGATCTTTAAAACATTTTTATTTAAAAATTAAATCATAGTTGTAGATGATTAACATTACTTTACCTGACGGTTCTGTCCGTCAGTACGAAAAGGGCATTTCTGCCCATCAAATCGCATTGTCAATTTCTGAGGGCTTAGCCCGTAACGTATTAGCCGCTGAGGTTAATGGCGAGGTTTGGGATTCAACAAGACCGATCGAATCTGATTCATCAGTGAAATTGTTAACCTGGAATGATACTGCCGGAAAATCGACTTTTTGGCATTCATCTGCCCACTTAATGGCTGAGGCTTTAGAGGCACTTTATCCGGGAACCAAATTCGGTATCGGGCCGGCAATTGAAACCGGTTTTTATTATGATGTAGACTTTGGTGACCGTGAATTTTCTTCGGATGATTTCAAAGCCATTGAAACCAAAATGATCGAACTGGCTAAACAAAAGGAAACTTTTGTGCGCGAAAGTGTAAGCAAAGCTGATGCGGTAAAATACTTCACCGAAAAAGGCGATGAGTATAAATTGGATTTAATTGACGGCCTTGAGGATGGTAAAATTACTTTTTATACCCAGGGCTCATTTACCGATTTATGCCGCGGTCCACACATTCCTAATACTGGTTTTGTAAAAGCAGTAAAACTGATGAATGTGGCTGGTGCTTACTGGCGCGGCGATGAAACTAAAAAACAGTTAACCCGTATTTATGGGGTAACTTTTCCTAAGGCGAGCGAGCTTACTGAATATCTTTTAATGATTGAGGAAGCAAAAAAACGCGATCACCGCAAATTAGGAAAAGAGCTGGAACTGTTTGCTTTCTCAGAAAAAGTGGGCATGGGCTTGCCTTTATGGTTACCTAAAGGAACTGCTTTGCGCGAGCGCTTGGTGAACTTTTTAACTAAAGCACAGGCTAAAGCAGGTTACGAGCAAGTAGTAACACCACACATTGGTCATAAAAACTTATATGTAACTTCTGGCCATTGGGAGAAATACGGTAAGGATTCGTTCCAGCCGATTAAAACTCCACAGGAAGGAGAGGAGTTCTTCTTAAAACCGATGAACTGTCCGCACCACTGCGAGATTTACAAGACAAAACCGCGTTCTTACAAAGATCTTCCGGTTCGTTTTGCAGAGTTTGGTACCGTTTACCGTTACGAACAAAGTGGCGAATTACATGGTTTAACCCGTGTACGTGGCTTTACTCAAGATGATGCACACTTATTCTGTATGCCAGAACAGGTGAAAGAAGAGTTTAAAAAAGTAATTGATTTGGTGCTTTATGTATTTAAATCATTAGGTTTTGATAACTATACCGCTCAGGTTTCGTTAAGAGATCCGGAGAACAAAGCAAAATACATTGGTTCTGATGAGAACTGGAGACTATCTGAAAATGCAATTATCGAAGCAGCTGCAGAAAAGGGCTTAAATACTGTTGTAGAATATGGCGAAGCTGCTTTCTATGGTCCTAAGCTCGATTTTATGGTAAAAGACGCTTTAGGTAGAAAATGGCAATTAGGTACTATCCAGGTTGATTATAATTTACCGGAGCGTTTTGAATTGGAATACACCGGTAGCGATAACCAAAAGCATAGACCAGTAATGATTCACCGTGCGCCATTTGGTTCATTAGAAAGGTTTATTGCCGTTTTGATCGAACATTGTGCCGGAAACTTCCCGTTATGGTTAAGTCCGGAACAATTTATTATTCTTCCTATTTCAGAAAAATATGAAGAATATGCAAAAAAAGTTTTAGATGAACTAAATAATTCCGATATTCGCGGGCTGATTGACTTCCGTGACGAGAAAATTGGTCGCAAAATACGCGATTCGGAAGTTAAAAAGATCCCATACATGCTCATTATCGGTGATAAAGAAATGGCAGAAGGAAAAGTTTCTGTGCGTAAGCATGGTGAGGGAGATTTAGGTGAAATGACGTTGGAAGAGTTCAACAATTTATTAAGAAAAGAAATAACAGTTTAAATTAAATAGTACAAATTTGGCATTAGGAAGACCAGGATTTAACAGGGGACCACGTCCACCTTTTAAGAAAAAAGAAGCAGAGCATAACATTAATCAGTATATTAAATCGCCCGAAGTGCGTTTAGCTGGCGATAATGTTGAACCGGGGATTTATCCTTTGGCAAAAGCTTTGGCACTTGCTGATGAACTGGAATTGGATTTGGTAGAAATATCTCCAAATGCCGTACCGCCAGTTTGTAGGATTATTGATTACAGTAAATTTGTTTACGAGCAAAAGAAAAAGCAGAAAGAAATTAAAGCTAATGCGAAACAAACTGTAATTAAGGAGATCCGTTTTGGTCCTAACACCAATGATCACGATTTCCAGTTTAAATTAAAGCATGCAGTAAGCTTTTTAGAGAACGGTGAGAAAGTTAGGGCTTACGTGCATTTTAAAGGTAGAGCAATTGTTTACAAAGAGCAGGGAGAAATTTTATTATTAAAATTTGCCCAGGCTTTAGAAGATGTAGGAAAAGTAGAGTTATTACCTAAGTTAGAAGGTAAACGTATGTTCCTGACAGTTGCGCCTAAAGTAGCAAAAAAATAAAAATAGGTTTATAAATTAAAAAACAGGTTATGCCAAAAATGAAAACCAATTCCAGTGCTAAAAAGCGTTTTTCGCTTACTGGAACAGGTAAAATCAAAAGAAACAACGCATACAAAAGTCACATCTTAACTAAGATGAGTACTAAACGTAAACGTGCCTTAGGTCAAGCAAGTATCGTATCTGATGCTGATATGGGTAACGTTAAACGTATGCTTTGTATCGGAAAGTAATTTATTAATTCACCAGGTATCAGGCTTTAAGTTTCCGGTTAAAAGGAACGCCGCTTACCAAAAAACAACAACAACATGCCACGTTCGGTAAACGCAGTAGCTTCGAGAAGAAGAAGAAAAAGATCCTTAATTTAGCCAAAGGTTATTGGGGAGCAAGAAGTAAGGTTTATACTGTTGCTAAAAACACAGTAGAAAAAGGTTTGCAATATGCATACCGTGACCGTAAAGTTAAGAAAAGAGAATTCCGCGGATTGTGGATCCAACGTATCAACGCTGGTGCACGTCAACATGGTATTTCTTACTCTCAATTGATCGGTAAACTAGCTTCAAAAGAAATCGGTTTAAACCGTAAAGTATTGGCTGATTTAGCAATGAATCACCCAGAAGCTTTCAAAGCTGTAATTGATGCAGTAAAATAGAAATTTTCGCTTAGGCGATAATCATATTTAGAAAAGGTTCCGATGCAAATCGGGACCTTTTTTGTTTCATTTTGTTCGCCATCTCGACTGGAGTAACGCGGAATGGAGAGATATAAATCAAAAGTGCCATTAGACAGATTTTGCTTCGAAGAGCCTTCAGGTTCCCGACTTAGTTGTAGTCCGCCCGAAACAACGAATATTCTATGATAGAGCTAGTAGTTGTTCTGAAAACGCTTACCGCCAAGCGCTAAGCGTTTTCTTTTTATTTATTAAGGCGTTAGGCACATTAAGGTTATTGTACGCCGTGTAGCAATGAATAAGTGACTATTGACCGTCTAAATTTGTAGTTGGGGGACGTTTGGAGTCGATTAATCAATTTAGACAATTAACCGATTAACCCATCTCTGGTGAAACGTTTCTACCCCAAACTATTCGTAAACCTCATCCTGATTCCGCTTTGAAAATTGAGGATAATTTTAAAGATTTCTATCAGTGTTACCTTTTCAATTTTAGTCAAACTATCAATTTCAATAAAGTTATTAGGGGCAGCCTGATCATTGATAATAAGATTGGCCTGATGTTTTAATCTTAAACCCATCAGGTAATAGTACGATTGCGAAAGTTCGTTAAATTGCTCTTCGCTAAAAACACCCAGTTCTCTTAAGGCTTTTAAACGCTCGCCGGTATTTTCTTTTTGAAAGATCCTGTTCTGTAAGGCATAAACCCTTGCAAGATCTACAATAGGGGTCATGGCTGTTTTAATATCAAATACCTCTTTTTTATGGATTTTTTGCGTTCTGATATTTCTAAAATAAGTGAGCGGCGGCTCGTAGAGTAAGGCATTTTTCGCCAGGTATACGTAGAATTTTTCAATAGGTTTTTGTAATTCTTCATCAACAAAAGACCTTAGACTTTCCATAATAGCTAAATCGCCATAAATAGCCCTGCAATCGAAAAATGCAGCAAATTTTACAGCAGCTTCTGGCAAAGCCTCTTCTATCCAGTTTTTATAATTGTACTTCCAGTGCGATAGTGAATGCGTCCAGTTTGGGTTAGTGGCCATGTAGTCACCATCACAGTATACAAAACCCACAAAATTTAATTTATCCGAAACCTGGGTAGCCAGGTCAAGAAAATAAGAACGTACAGCTGCTCTATTTTCTTCTCCGGTATCTTCGTAAATAATGGCATTGTCCTGATCGGTTTTTAAGCTAAGCTCTTTTCTGCCCTCGCTACCTAAAACCATAAATACAAATTTTGCAGGTGGCGGGCCTAATTTGGCAATTACCTCTTCAATAATTTTAAAGGAAATGGTATCGGCAATAGTGGTAATTACCTCGTTTACAATTTTCGAATGCACACCTCTGGTCAATAGCTGTGATACTATACCAGGTACTTTCTGCCACTTTAGTTTTAAATCGCTGGTATTTACAGCCGACTTTACAGATTGGATAAAAACTAACGGAGATTCTGCCTGCTCACTTAACAGGCGATTTCTGCTGAGGAAACCAACATAATTGCCATTGTCATTTACCAATAAATAGCGAGATTTTTTACTGAACATCATCAATATTGCCTCATATACATAAGCATCAGGAGTTATGGTCACAATATTGGTGTCCATCACTTCATCAATCGGCAAATTTGCGTTCAGTTGTTTGGCAATTACATTATCTCTTAACGTAATATCGGTTACGAAGCCCAGATAAACGTCCTGATCACTTTTAATAAAGAGACAGCTGGTTTTCTGTTCAGACATTTTAATTGCCGCTTCAAAAATAGGTGTGCCAGGACTGCAGCTCACTATCTTTTTGAAAGTAATGTCTCCAATGCGGGCAGTATAAATTTGATCAGCTAGTTTATCCTCCATTAAAAAGTCCCTGTAAAATTCTTTTAAACGAAAATTCTTTTTCTTTTTCTTCTCCAGGTTAAAAGTATGCTCCTGATGGTAGGCTGAAGTTAAGCTAATTTTGCCTGTTTTTAAAAGGTGAAAGAAAATCTTTGCCGTGTTTAGTGTATCAGATAAAGCATTGTGGCTATTTTCGGGTAGTTCATTAAATAAAACGGTATAAAATTTATCCAGTTTTAAATGACTGATCACCGTATTGGTAATATAGGGGGCGCTTGCCTTCATCGTACAGAAAAAAGTCAGGTTTTTAAATATATTTTCTTTTCCAATGCGGTACAATTCAACATTGACCATGTGATAATCGAGCTCAATAAAATGCCCGATAACCAAAGGTTTATATTTTTCTATATCTTCAGAAAACTTCAACATCACATTTTCTTTGTTTTCACCATATTCATTCAGGTATTCAGGGGTGATTTTATGAATTTTTAATGCAGCCTTATCAATGGTGAAACCGGTATTTTTAATGTAGTGATTCTCCCGCTTAATTTCCTGATAAGATTGATCATAAATAATCCAGGCAATCTGGACAATATGCGGCCAGTTCTTTTCTTTAGAATAAGGTGCCGTCCAATTTTTAGGCAGGCCTGAAGTTTCAGTATCAACAACGAGGAAGTATGCTTGCAATTTTGAATGGTTAGCGTATAAGATTGATCTATTTCAAAGATAATTATTTAAGAACATAAACTATAATTATTCATGCATCCTTTCAATAAAGGCGATTTATAATTAAAGCTTTTTTTATTTGTTAAAGTGAAAGATTAACACTTATTTGGTGCCAAAATTTAATTAAAATATGCGCTCTCTATTATTTAGCTCCCTAGCTTATATTTTGTGCCTTGGTTCTGCTTTTGCTCAGGAAAAGCTCCAGGAGAACATGCACTTTAAAAAACTCGGTAATGGTTTGGAAGTACTGGTTGTAGTAGACCGGACGGTACCGTTGGTTACCATCGAAATGGCCTGCAGAAATGGTTCATTTACTGAAACCAACGAATTTAATGGCTTAAGTCACCTTTACGAACATTTATTCTTTAAGGCAAATAAAGATTATCCTGATTTTGAACGTTTAAATTCGAGAATGAACGATCTGGATATCAATTCGAACGCCACTACGAGAGAAGAAGTGGTAAATTATTTTTTTACACTTCCTGCGGCTAATTTAAAGCCTGGTTTAAATTTAATGAATTCCTCTATCCGTTATCCGAAATTTATAAAGGAAGATATGGCTTTGGAAAATGAAGTGGTAAATGCTGAATTTACAAGGCACGAATCGAGTCCGATATTTGCTTTGATGGAGGCTAATTCGCGCCACATGTGGGGTGCAAATTATTCCCGTAAAAATGTAATTGGTAGCCACGAGGTGATTTTATCAGCTACTCCATCAAAAATGGATTCGATTAAAAATAAATACTATTGGCCAAATAATGCTGTTTTGGTCATTGCGGGCGATGTTAACGCTGATGAAGCTTTTAACTACGTAAATTCTATTTTTGGAAGCTGGAAACGATCGCCTTTTGATCCTTTTGTAAAATGGCCAGTTCCAGAGTTTAAACCACTTCAAAAAAACGACTATTATTTTGTAGAATCAAATAAGAGCCCTGTTCCGTTTATGCTTTTTAGCTGGCATGGTCCAGATACCAGAAACGATATTCCTGCCACTTATGCTGCTGATGTTTTTTCTTTTATCGTTAATCAAAACGGTTCGAAGATGAAACAGGCGCTTATTAATTCTGGATTGGCCCAGCAGGCAGATGTAAATTATTATACGCAAAAATATACTGGTCCAATTAGCCTGATGGTGAGTCCTAACCCGGCAAAAATAAAAGAATGTTACCAGGAAGTGTTGAAACAAATCTCACTTTGGGGTAATGATGATTATTTGTCTGATCTACAGATTGAAAGAGCCAAAAGATTATTATCTATTGAACAGGTAGAAAGGAGAGAGGTTACTTCCGATTATGCTCATTTACTTTCATTTTGGTGGGCTTCAGCATCAATTGATTATTATACCCATTACGAAGAAAATGTAAATAAAGTAACCAGGAAAGATTTATTAGATTATGTACGCAAGTATATTAAAGATAAACCTTATTGCGCCGGCCTGATGATGGATAAAGCAGGTATGACCGGAGTGAAGCCAGAAACATTTTTTAAATCACCCAAATAACTTAACGCTCAATGAAAAGATTCATATTTTTAATCAATTTTATCTTAGTTTTTCATATAGTTAACGCGCAAACGAAAGCCATTTCATTTGATGTGAATGGTTTAAAGGTGATTTTAAAGTCTACCCAGAAGGAAACGGTTAGTATGAGTATGTTTTTTAAAGGTGGTGTAATGAATTATAACGCTGAAAGGGCTGGAATAGAAAACCTGGCTCTGGCATCAGCAGCTACCTGCGGGACTAAAAATTATAGCGTTGTAGATTATAAGGAGCTAGCTGATGAATATGGAATTGATATTGCTGGTTCATCAGGCACTGACTATGGTACAATTAGTATGGATTGTATCTCTAAGTATCTTGATCAGGGCTGGAAGCTTTTTTCAGATGCAGTAATTAACCCTGCCTTTGATAAAACAGAGTTTCAAACCACTAAAGAGCGTATGATTACCGGGATTTATCATAGTCAATCTGATCCTGAAACCAGGATTGAACAGCTGACTATGGAAACGATGTTTAAAGCTTCTCCTTATAGCATTAATCCTTTGGGCACAAGCAAAACCGTTGGCGGCCTCACCGCAGAAATGGTTAGCAATTATTACCATAATGAATTGCTGAATAAGAATAAAATGTTTTTGGTAGTTGCCGGAAACATTACAAAAGAAGAACTGGAAAAAAAATTCAAACTTCTTTTAGTGCGCTTAAAGGAAAAGATTACATCCCGCCAAATTACACCAATAAAACTTTAACTGGCGAACATTTGGTAATAGAGCAAAGGGATATTGCGACTAATTATATGAGTTGCATTATGAATGCCCCCGCGATGATGAATGCTGATTATTATGCTTTTGTGCTTGCAATTAATGCATTAAGTGGTAGTTTGAATTATGAACTGAGAACTAAGCTTGGGTTATCGTATGCGCCAGGCGCATACGTTAAAGTTCAGCAGATTCCATATACTTCTATGTTTGTAAGCACCACACAACCTAAAAAAGCGTTTAAAGCAATGATTGCTGTTTACAACGATATCAGAGAAGGGAAGTATGGCGAACGTTATCTTGAAGCATTAAAAAAGGACCATCGTGACAGGTACTACAGGCATCAGGAAAGTGCTGGTTCGATTGTAAAAGATTTAGGCGATGCTGAAGTTCTAGGGGATTTTAATATAAATGAGAATATGGTAGCAAATTTCAACAAAGTAAGCTTACAGGATATGAAAACCTCTTTTGCGAAATATTTAAAAGGTGCTATTTGGATATACCTAGGAGATGAACAAGTGGGCAGAGCTGCTTTTCAATAATTGTTGAGGGGCGTGATTTGTTCGTGATGTCAGATGTTACCATTTGATACCAAATAAGTTTTGGAACTGAAATTCTTCAATTCTCGTTTTTGGTTAATGAATCTAGATTTGTTTATAGTCAGATGGTAACATCTGACTACACAACTAAAGCTGCAATCATGAAAGAGAGTTGTCAACTTTCTAGCGAAAAGTTATTAAGTTGAAGACTCAAATGCTATTATTTACTAATCAGTAAAAATGCCACAGCGGCTAATACTGATCCGATTATTGGCCCAACAATCGGTATCCAGGCATAAGCCCAGTCGCTGCTTCCTTTTCCCTTCATTGGGATTAAAAAGTGAATAATACGCGGACCTAAATCTCTTGCCGGATTTATGGCATATCCAGTTGTTCCCCCTAAACCCAAACCAATTACCCATACTAAAAATGCTACCGGAATTGCGCCCATTGAGCCTAAACCAATAGGAGTGGTAACGGTTTCTTTCGTGCCCATACTGGCATCAGTAAAATAAAAAATCACAAATATTAAAACGAAAGTGCCGATAATCTCTGATAACAAATTTGACGTCATGTTTCTGATGGCGGGAGCAGTTGCAAAAGGAGCAGCCTTTAAACCCTGATCATCAGTGGCGTCGAAATGGTCTTTGTAAATGATCCAAACTATAAAAGATCCTGTCATTGCGCCAGCTAACTGTGCCATGATGTAAAATGGAACCAACGCCCAGCTAAAGCCTTTTCCGATAGCAAGTCCGAGGGTTACAGCCGGATTTAAGTGTGCCCCGCTATACGGGCCTGCAACAACAACTCCTACAAATACGGCAAGTGCCCAAGCCGTTGTAATCACCATCCAACCACTGTTATTGCCTTTTGTACCTTTTAACACTACATTCGCTACCACACCATTTCCTAAGAGCATCATTAGCGCGGTACCAATAAATTCTGCAAGATATACGTTCATTATAAAATTTTAAGCAATTTGTAATTAATTTATTAGGTTCAATCAGATTAACAGCAATTTGTAACCAGCATCTGTTTATATAAGGCTGTCTCATAAATATAAGAACTGTCATTCTGAGCTTTTCGAAGGACTTGCTTTAAATGTCTTACAAGGCGTTTAAATACTTCGTCAAGCTCAGTACAGGCTAAGCTCAACGTGACAAATTCGGTTGAATTACAATTTATGATACAGCCTCGACGATCACCATTTATTAGTTCTCAGCATTTACCCTGGCCGCTTTAACCGCCCTGTTCCAGCCCTTTATTCTTTCGCTATTATCAATTCCTTCTTCAGCAATAAAGGTTCTGTTAATTTTCCATTGCGAACGGATCTGATCGATACTTTCCCAAAAACCCGTAGCCAAACCAGCCAGATAAGCAGCGCCAATAGCGGTAACTTCTGTTACATCTGGTCTGATTACTTTACAATTCAACAGATCAGCCTGAAACTGCATCAACAAATCATTGGAAGTAGCGCCACCATCAACTCTTAATTCGGCGATATTTACACCTGCATCTGCTTCCATAGCTTTCAAAACATCCATGGTTTGGTAAGCAATACTTTCCAGGGCTGCCCTTGCAATGTGCGATTTGTTTGTGCCTCTGGTTAATCCTGTTATCGTTCCGCGGGCATGCTGATCCCAATGTGGAGCACCCAGACCTGCAAAAGCAGGAACAACATAAACTCCATCGGTATCTTTTACTTTTTTAGCCAAAGTTTCTACATCAGCAGACCTTGAAATAAAGCCCATTTCGTCCCTAAGCCATTGTACAACCGCACCGCCTATAAAAATACTTCCTTCAAGCGCATAATTTACCTTGCCGTTAATCTGCCAGGCGATGGTTGTTAACAGGTTATTGGCAGAAATTTTTGGTTTCTCTCCGATATTCATCAGCATGAAACAACCCGTGCCATACGTATTTTTTACCATGCCAATTTCGGTACACATCTGACCGAAAAGTGCTGATTGCTGATCGCCGGCTATTCCCGCTATTGGAATTTTAGCCGCCAGTATTCTTCCGGCGGTTTCGCCATAAACTTCGCTTGATGATTTTACCTCCGGAAGCATCTCTTTTGGAATGGAAAATAATCCCAGCAGTTCTTCATCCCAGTTAAGGGTATGGATATTATAAAGCATGGTACGAGAGGCGTTGGTTACATCGGTTACATGTTTTTCACCTGCTGTTAATTTCCAGATTAACCAGGTGTCGATAGTTCCAAAGGCAAGTTTTCCGGCTTCAGCTTTTTCCCTTGCGCCTTCTACATTTTCCAAAATCCACCGGGCTTTGGTTGCAGAAAAATAAGAATCGATGATGAGGCCCGTTTTCGCCTGGATCTTGCCCGCCAAACCTTGGGATTTAATTTCGTCGCAATAGGCTGAAGTACGCCTGTCTTGCCAAACAATAGCATTATAAATGGGCATCCCTGTTTCTTTGTCCCAAACTACTGTGGTTTCGCGCTGATTGGTAATGCCTATGGCAGAAATATCGTTTACGGTGAGACTGGCTTTTACAATTACTTCTGTAACAACGGCCAGCTGTGTCGACCAGATTTCCATCGGATCATGTTCCACCCATCCGGCTTTAGGGTAAATCTGCGTGAATTCTTTTTGCGCAATGGCAACAATTTCGCCATCGTGGTTAAAAATAATGGCTCTCGAACTTGTGGTTCCCTGATCGATAGACAAGATGTATTTGCTCATAATTAAGAATCTGGTTAGTGGTCTATGCCTTAACAGTTATTTTATAGGTTGATGATAAAGGTAACCATCAGCTAATTTATTAAAAGTTTGAATTTGATTGGCCTTCCAGTTTTCATCTGCCGATAATTCTTTGGCCAGGAGCAAGGCTACCCGTGGCGCCATATCCTTTGCAGCCTGAGCATCAATAAATAATACCCTTAGCCTTCTGCTTAAAATATCCTCTACGGTTTCGGCCATTTCATTCCTTGCCGACCAAACTACTTCGGCTTCTACAAAAGGAAAAGATGGATGTAACTGTTGCCCGAGACCTGGATTTTGTTTGATCAAAACCTCAATTTTATCACGGTCTGATCCATATATCGATAAATGATGATCTTCTTTAATGATATGGCTGCCATGGATGCTGAGATTTTCAGTTACACATGCTTTCGGTTCTAAACCGGCCTCAGTAATGGCCAAATCAACGGTTTCTTCAGCCATACGGCGGTATGTGGTCCATTTTCCACCGGTTATGGTAATTAATCCCTTTGCCGAGACGATCAGTTTATGATCCCTGCTGATTTCTTTTGTACTGTTCCCATCACCATTGGTAGGGGCGGCCAATGGTCGTAAACCAGAGAACACACTTAAGATATCTTTCTCAAGGGGCATGCGGTTAAAATAGCTTGCCGCAGTGCTCATAATAAAATCTACCTCTTCTTTTAAAGCACGTGGCTCAAGGCTGTGTTCATCCAATGGGGTATCGGTGGTGCCTACTAGCAAATGATCATGCCATGGAACCGCAAACAATACACGCCCATCAGCAGTTTTCGGGATCATTAAGGCAGATTTGCTGTTTAAAAAGCTTTTTTCCAATACCAGATGCACACCCTGACTGGGGCGGACCATCTTTTTCGAATCGGGATTGTTCATGTGCAGGATATCATCTACAAACACCCCTGTGGCATTAATTACTACTTTGCCCTTGAACTGTGCTTTTAAACCTGTTATGGTATCTTCTGTTTCGATCCCTGTAACGGTTTCGCCATATTTTAATAAACCAGTTACTTTAGTGTAATTTAATAATGTAGCACCTTTTTCGATAGCGGTTTGAGCTATATTGATGGCTAAACGGGCATCATCAAACTTTCCATCATAATACCTGATGCTGCCTTTTAAACCTTTTGCTTTAATGCCGGACATCATGGACAATGTTTCTTTTTTAGAGAAATATTTAGATTTCCCGAAACTGTATTTTCCTGCCAGCCAATCGTAAAGAGTAAGTCCGGTTAAATATTTAATAATGGAAAACCAATCGTAGCAGGGGATCAGAAATGCTTCTTTATGTACTAAGTGTTTAGCGTTCTGTTGTAACAATCCACGTTCTTTAAGGGCATGTCTCACCAGGCCAATATCTCCCTGGGCCAGATAGCGTACGCCTCCGTGCACCAGTTTTGTGCTCCGGCTCGATGTTCCTTTTGCATAATCAGCCTGCTCTACCAGTAAGGTTTTATAGCCACGGCTGGCCGCATCAAGCGCTGTACCCAAGCCTGTTGCCCCGCCTCCAATGATGATCAGGTCCCAATTTATGTTTTCTGCTACCAGCGGCTGATGTAATCTTTTCATTTTTATATTTAAAAGTAACAAAACGAAACAATACGCAATTATAAGAAATCGTAAGTGAAATGATATAATATGTGCGTTAAAAATTTATTAAATATTTGTGTAAAATATTTTATAGCATTTTTTTATTACTAATTTGCAGCACGCTAATTTAATATACTATGATGAATTTGGCTGAGAGGCACCAGTTTATTTTAAGTCGCCTGCAACGTGATCAATACGTAAATGTTGTGGATTTGTGTAAGGAATTGAAAGTGTCGTCTGTAACAATAAGAAAGGACTTAAAACTACTGGAAGACAAGAGCCTTCTGTTTAGAACACACGGTGGTGCAACCGTAAACAATCCATATACGGTAGATCGTCCGGTTAATGAAAAAGAGAAAATACAATCTACCGAGAAGAATAAAATTGGGATAGCTGCCGCTGCATTATTAAACGACAATGATTCTATCGTAATAGCATCAGGTACCACGGTACTGTATTTTGCGAAGAACATTGCGCCCGCAACAAACCTAACCGTTGTTACTTCTGCATTAAATGTGGCGCTGGAATTAATGCGCGAACCGAGTATTGAAGTAATACAATTAGGTGGGCTGCTGAGAAAAAGTTCTTCCTCCGTAATGGGCGCTTATGCCGAACAGGTTTTACAGGATTTTTATTTCAATAAGCTGTTTTTGGGGGTAGATGGAATTGATCTGGATTTCGGATTAACAACCACAAATGCTATGGAGGCCCATTTAAACCGCAAAATGATCGGCGCTTCACAAAAAACAATTGTACTGGCCGATTCTACCAAATTTGGTAAAAGAGGCTTTGGAAAGATATGCGGATTAGAAGAAATTGACCATATCATCACAGATAAAGGAATTTCTGAACAAATTGTAAAACATTTAGAAGGCTTGGGTGTTACTGTTACTATCGTGTAGCGCATTCCACGCGAACGGTAAATCCCAAACATATAATTTGAACATGGAAAAAAACGAATACACATTTTAGAAGACGATCAGGAGATCAGAAACGTGATTGAAATCCTGTTAAAAGAAGAGGGTTTTGAATTACAGCTTTCCTCATCTTTTGCAGAGCTGAAGAAAAATATCCAGGATGCAATGCCTGATCTTTTCTTGTTAGATGTAATGTTACCAGATGGAAACGGAGCTGAGATTTGCGAAGATTTAAAAAACGATATTTTTACCAAACACATCCCGATTATTGTAATGTCTGCACAGAACAATAGCGAGCAAAAAGCGATTGATGCCCTTGCAGATGATTACATCAGCAAACCTTTCGATATTGATGATGTGCTTGAACGTATTCATGCACAATTAAAAAGAAGTGCCGAAAACCGGACTAAAGTTTAGTTGAAACAGGATATAAAAAAAGAGAGAAGCTTAACCGGCCTCTCTCTTTTTTTGACCTGGATTTTTCTAGTCCTCGATTACCACTTTACCAATGGTTTTACCGCTTTCCAATAAACGGTGGGCTTCTTTTAAGTTTTCAACCGTAAATCCCTTCAATGTTTGGTTTAAGGTCGTTTTAAGTGTGCCATTGTCAAATAATTTGGCCAGTTCATTTAAAATGTGATGTTGCTGTTCCATATCATCAGTTTGGTACATCGAGCGTGTGTACATCAGTTCCCACGAAAAGGTAACACTTTTGTTTTTTAATTTGTTTAGCGCAATTGGAGTGGCTGAGCCTGTTATTGACACGATATGGCCCTGCGGTTTAATCAGCTCTACCAGGTCATCCCAGTAACTGTTCAGGTCTACAAAATCGAGAATAAAATCCACTTCCTTAAAACCTGCCGCACGTAATTCTTCAACCAGGTTTTTATGATTTACCACTACGTCTGCACCCATGGCTTTACACCATTCTTTTGTTTCTGGCCGCGATGCTGTAGTAATCACTTTTAAGCCACTTATTTTCTTCGCCAGCTGTATGGCAATGGAACCAACACCGCCTGCACCACCGATAATCAGGATGCTTTTTCCTTTGTCTTTTTGCTCACTGATGCGTATGCGGTCGTAAAGTGATTCCCATGCCGTAAGTGCTGTTAATGGCATGGCTGCTGCTTCAGTGTCCGTTAATGATTTAGGTTTTAAACCTACTATACGTTCATCGATCAATTGATATTCGGCGTTTGATCCGCTTCGCGTTAAGTCTCCGGCATAATACACTTCATCTCCGGCTTTAAAAAAGGTAACGCCTTCGCCAACAGCTTCAACTGTTCCAACAGCATCCCAGCCAATTACTTTCGGCGTTTCCAGTACAGTGTCTTTGGCGCTGTTCTGGCGGATTTTAAAATCAACCGGATTTACGCTGATGGCCTTTATTTTTACGAGCAGGTCGCGTCCTTCCGGCTGTGGAACAGGTGTTTCAAACGCGATAAAACTTTCGTTTTCGCTTATTGGGAGTGAGGTTTTAAATCCTATGGCTTTCATTGCTGATGAATTATTTTTAATTAAATATATTGTTTTTATATAGCAAATATAAACTGATATAGTTTTGTAAAACGCTGGCTTTTTTAAATCGCAAAAGGGGATGAGTCTTTAAGCCTTTAGAAGCTCATTTGTGAGTTAGTTGGTCTAAGAGGTAAATTTAATTCTGTAAAATCATCTCAAAATCCGTAATGTGCAGTAGATCATAACAATATATGATGGGAGTCATAAATATCGAACTGTTATGTTTTGATATTTATACCTGTAAATCAATGTGTTATGAAAAATAAAAATATTTGCAAAAGCTCCGCTACCATTAAGGTGATTTTTATTTCTTTAACGCTGTTTTGGGCCTTCTTATTGGTATTTAACGCTTTTGGGGTGCCCCTTAAAAACGCTGAATCAGTAAATGCCGATTCGCTCTCTATCAGAAAAGAAATCGCTGGCCTGCGTCCAAAACTGAATTACCCCAATCTTGTTGACCGTTTCTATCAGGAAAGATTATATAAAAATGCCTGGGTAAGGCAGGACACGGTTAAATCAGATGTCTGGATGTCGATGTTATTGATGGACTGCGTATTGCAGTTTGGCTTGAACAGAAACGATTTTCATCCCGATCAGCTCACTTATGATGCGCTTCGTCCGCTTACCAAACCAGGTGCCAAAGTACAAGAGCAGGAAGTTTTTGATATTTACTTAACGGATGCCCTGATTACCCTGATCAATCATCTTCATTACGGTAAATTTAATCCGGTAGTTACCACCGGGCGATTGGAATCGAAAATACCTTTGGGTTTTGATCCGGTGTTACAGCTCGGGAAAGCCATTGGGCATCCTAATTTTATGAGCAATGTTACATCGGCCCAGCCGCAAACAAATATGTATAGAATGCTCCAGGATTACCTCCATTTGGTAAAAGGGCAATATATAGACGATTGTTATGAGTTCCCGGAAGGTGATGCCAGAAAAATGGCCATTAATATGGAGCGGTTACGCTGGATAAATACTGACGATCGTTATTTTATACAGATCAATATCCCCTCATACACACTTAAGTTGATAAAGGATGATCGCATAGTGGTATTTAAAACCGTTGTAGGCAAGCCTTCCAGTTCTACGCCAGAACTGGAAAGTACAGTTAATAAAATCACCACGTCGCCAGACTGGAAAGTTCCGCATAAAATATTTACAACCGAACTGTTGCCAAAAATATGGAAAGATTCAACCTACCTGATCAGCAACCATTACAGTATTTACGACCGGAAGGAAAACGTGGTGCCTTTAACCAAAAGTACCATCGCCTCCATTAAGGCTAGTCCTAACTTGTATCATGCCAGGCAGTCATCTGGTTGTGATAATGCGCTGGGTAAGGTTGTATTCCGGTTTCCGAATATTTTTGATATTTACCTGCACGATACCCCGGAACAGCAATTATTTAAAAAACAAGAAAGGGCATTTAGCCATGGTTGTATCAGGGTAGAAAATGCTGGTTTACTTGCCGAACTGTTATTGCAGAATGATGGAGCAGCAGATAAAATGCCAGCTTTAAAATCATCAATGCTTAACATGATTAAAAAAGATTTTCGCCTTAAAAGTACTGTTCCGATAAAGATCACCTACATCACCTGCGAGATTAATGACGGTCAGCTCAGTGTATATCCTGATATATATCGCCGCGATCAGGTTTTGGAAAATTTAATGTTTCCCATTAATAATAAACTGGTAAAGAAGTAAAGTGCTTGTAATCACCTTTGGTTTTACCTACTGCTTATAGCATTACCATCTAAAACCTGATTTAGACCAATTTTTGTCCTGATGAAGAATGTCGTTATTTAAGCCATTGGCATAGGTGAAAAAACAAATAACCTTAACTTGCCCCGGTCTTTCGGGAGATAAAAAGGATGCACACAGCTATAAAAATCTGTTTTTATCTGTGGGCATCAGTGGTTAAAAACCTTAACCTAATGAGAATGCCTGATGACGGTAATTTTTGGTCGTGAAAAAGTGATCGCGGTCATTTTTTGTTTTGAGCCTTATCATCGCTGTATCAATTAAACCAAGGTAGTTTTGCTGTAGAAATTATTTGGTCATTCATTATGTCGGGGACCATTTTACATCAAGAAACACCATGTTACACTCCTTTCATATTCCTGTTTTAGGCTTGGGTTACTCTATTGATACCCCATTAAAAGTTGCCAGGTATGGCATTTCTTCCGTACTCTCTATTGTTGATGACGAATTGGTAGAGCGTATGCGGGCTTATCATTCACAGAACAGATCGGTGGATTTCGAGGCGATTGCCAAAGGTGAAAGCGATAGCCGTAGCCGACGCATTACTGCATACCTCAACCTTTTATCCGATTGCGTCAACCAGGATTTTAAAGCTTTAAAACAGCAGGATTTTAAGCGAGGGAATGATATCTGCCGCTATTTCGAACTTTTGCCCGATAACTCAAAATTAAAGCATGGTTACGAATTGATGATGGGGTATCCTGAAGGGGAAACCAAACAAAGCTTGCAATCCCTACTGAAAAATGCGATGCGCATGGGTACCATTGACGTTAACATTATGGCTAAGGTGGATAAAATGAACTATGTGAATGGCAAATACACTGGTGATGGAAATACAGATGCGCTAGCGGCTTTACGCGGTTTTGCAGAAAGTAAACTTAATGCTTCAATAGTACTTTCTGCTGGGATGAACCCCAAATTATACAGCTATATGGAACATTTTCCGGACTTTTTTCCAGGTGAAAATGCTTCATTAAAAAAGAGGATTATTTTAAAAGTAAGTGATTTCAGGTCGGCCTTGATTCAGGCTAAATTTTTGGCCAAAAAAGGATTATGGGTATCAGAGTTCAGGATCGAATCGGGCTTAAATTGTGGTGGCCATGCATTTGCCACAGAAGGCTATTTGCTGGGACCGATTCTGGAGGAATTTAAAACTAAAAAAAACGACATGTACCGGGAGCTTTTTGAAATGTATCAGCTTGCCTTGATGCAAAAGGAAATTCCGGTCGAAAAACAACCCAAGCAAAAGATCACAGTGCAGGGCGGAATCGGAACTGCTTCAGAACATCAGTTTCTGTTGCAACATTATCATCTCGATGCCACAGGCTGGGGAAGTCCTTTTTTACTGGTACCAGAGGTAACCAATGTAGATGCTGATACCTTATTACAACTTACCGGCGCAACAACACAGGATTTTTATTTAAGCAATGCCTCACCATTAGGGATCCGTTTTAATAATTTCAGGAACAGTACCATAGAGCAGCAGCGCACCGGGCGGATTGAAAAGGGGAGACCGGGAAGCCCCTGTACCAAGAAATACCTCTGCAATAATACCGAATTTACCGAACAGGCCATCTGCACCGCATCGCGGGAATATCAGCACTTAAAGATCAACAGCCTTAAAACAGCTAACCTAAGCGCTGATGAATATGAAAAGCAATTTAAGGAAATTACCGGAAAAATATGTCTTTGCGAAGGGCTCTGCTCTTCCACTTACTTAAAATATAATATTCTTAAACGCAAAGAAAATAAGGCGGTGGCTATCTGTCCGGGACCAAATCTGGCCTATTTCTCCGATGTATATTCTTTTGATGAAATGGTCGGTCATATTTATGGTAAAGTTAATCTCCTGGAGCAGGTAGAGCGGCCTCACGTTTTTATCAAAGAGCTTAACCTTTATATCGATTACCTGCAGGAAGATATTAAACAGCAGTTGCAGCAATTTAGTGATAAAAAGATAAAACAGTTAAACGGGTTTAAACAGCAACTGGCCGAAGGAATCAATTATTATAAAAAGCTTTTCAGCGAAATGACAGATCAGGCTTCTGACGACATTAAGCAATTATATGAACAGCTGGCAAGTTCGAAACATAAACTTGATGCACTGATTGTTGGCTAAGAAAAAAGATCGCTAATACTTTTATCTATATTTACGGAGATATACTTGAAGCATAATGGATAGGTCGAAATTTTTGGATGCAATTATTGAAAATGCTATTGATGGGATTATTACCATCGATGATAAGGGGATTATAGAACATTTAAATCCTGCTGCGCTTGAGCTTTTTGGTTATGGAAGGGAAGAGTTAGTGGGGATGAACATTTCGGTGCTGATGCCTGAACCCGATCATTCGCGTCATGATGGATACTTGTCCAGGTACGAACACACGGGGCAGAAACACATTATTGGCATCGGGAGAGAGGTTTCTGGCAAGCGTAAAGATGGTTCTGTATTTCCGTTCAGGCTGGGGGTGAGCGAGATCAAATTTAGTGATCGTAAAATTTATACGGGTTTTATCCACGACCTGAGCAAAGAAAAAGCCAACGAAGAACAGATTAAAAGTTATACCGAAAAACTGGAAGTTAAGATAAAAGAACGTACACAGGACCTGGTTAAACTCGTGTCGGAACTGGAAATGGCCAAAGAAAATATGCGTGCACTTTTTCAAAAGGAAAAGGAACTCAACCAGCTTAAAACCAGGTTTGTATCTATGGCCTCGCATGAGTTTAGAACACCGCTCAGTGCCATTCAGCTTTCAGCATCACTCATTGATAAATATACCACCAAACAGGATGTGGCCAGTGTGGAGAAGCATACCTTGAAAATTAAAAATTCCATCAATAACCTCACTACGATATTAAACGATTTCCTTTCGCTCGAGAAACTGGAGGCCGGGAAAGTGGAGGCATCGGTACAAGCTTTTAATATCATCAGTTTTGCCGAAGAAATAGCTGAAGAGATGCAGATGATGACCAAACAAAACCAGCATATTATTTACGAACATACCGGAACAACCGCAGAGGTTTACCTTGACCCGAACCTGTTGAAGAACTGCATCATCAACCTGATTTCCAATTCGATCAAATACAGTGGTGAGGATACGCTTATCCAGTTTAATTCCATTTTAAAAGATGATGAACTGATTTTAGAGGTTAAAGACAATGGGATTGGTATTCCGGCAGCCGATCAGGGCAATCTTTTCGAACCATTTTTCAGGGCACACAATACCGGCGATATTCCGGGAACAGGACTAGGATTGAACATTGTAAAAAGATATGTTGGCCTTATGAACGGCACCGTAACCTGCAATAGCGAGCAGCACTCGGGCACGGTATTTACCCTTATTTTTCCCTTTAAAAATAATTTTATAATTTAAGATCTATCCCATGGACAAGAAAGTTTTAATCATTGAAGATAACGACGATATCAGGGAAAGTACTGCTGAAGTGCTTGATTTGGCAGGTTATAAAACTTTTACAGCTAAACATGGAAAAATCGGTGTTGAAATGGCTGTTAATCATCTACCTGATGTCATTCTGTGTGATATTATGATGCCCGAACTGGATGGATACGGGGTTTTGTACCTGTTGAATAAAAATCCTAAGACGGCCAATATTCCTTTTATTTTCATCACCGCAAAAACAGAGCGGGCAGATATGAGAAAAGGCATGGAAATGGGCGCAGATGATTACCTCACCAAACCCTTTGATGATACAGAACTTTTCAGGGCGATAGAAAGCAGGTTTAAGAAAAAGCAGCAGGCCACCAGTTTTAGTTCAACAGAAAGCAATAGTGAAACGGTAATGGATGAACTGCGCAAAAAAGGTAAACCGAGAGGGGTAAACAGCAAACAGGTGATTTATATTGAAGGCGATGAACCTACACACCTCTATTACGTAAATAAAGGGCAGGTGAAAACCTACAAACGTTTTAAAGATGGGAGGGAACTTTCTTCAGGACTTTACCATGATGGAGATTTTTTTGGTTACGAAAGTTTATGCAACGGCGAGCTTTATGCTGAAAATGCTGCAACGCTCACTGAATCAGAAATTATCCATATTCCCAAAGCAGATTTTATGGAATACCTGCTCAGTCACCAGGCTGTATCTAAAACATTTATTGATCTGTTATCCGGAAACGTACGCGATAAAGGAAAACAGATGCTCCAACTGGCCTATTCCTCCGTAAGAAAACGGGTAGCCGAAGCCTTATTGCAGGTTGCAACAAAATTTGGCGATGGCATAGCAGATAGCTGCACCATCCGCATTTCCCGCGATGACCTTGCCGCACTGGTAGGAACTGCCAGCGAAACAGTAAGCCGGATGCTCGCTGATTTTAAAGATGAAAAACTGATCGATAAAACAGGTAATGCCATTAATATTCTCTCTATCGAAAAACTCAGGAATATTAAACAATAGCGTTCATTGGTACATTAGTCATTAGTTAATTGGGTTAACTGGTTAAGTCGGTTAACTGAGGTTAGGGTATTAATTTCCAAAGAGATCGTCATTTCGAGCGGAGCGTAACGCAGTCGGGAAATTTATCTGGATAGATCTCTCCATTTCGCTGCGCTACATCCAATGGCTATCGGATCGAGATGACGACCATATTATCAAAATTAGCTGAGTCTTAACTCCTAAGTTAGTTTATTGGTCATTTGTTTCTTTTTAAATCGGTTAATCCCCTCCAAACGCCCAACGCTACACTCAAAATGTAACCAGTATCATTTTTTTCTCTAAGCATTCTCACCTGTTGCCTTACACTTCCTTCATAGTTTTGTATCCATAAACATTGTATATGAAAGCTATAGCTTACAACATTAAGCCCGATGAAAAGGAATGGTTGGTACTGGCCAATTATAAAAAACACGATATCACCATAATTGCCAATAGCTTAACAGCCGATACGCTTTCATTTGCAACCGGTAAAGAAGCCCTTCTGGTTTTTAATAACGATGAACTCAGTGGTAACATGATATTAGGACTTAGGGCGCTTGGTATCAAGTATATCGCAACTTCATCTTCACAAACAGATCACCTCGACCTTACCGCTGCCGGACTTGCCGGTATGAAGATTGCCAATGTGCCATTGCTTTCCGATCAGGCCGATACCAAGGCGAGGATGGAGCAGGTTATCAAAAACCTCGATCAGTGGGCAGCTGGTAAATGCGTAGGCAAAGCCTGCTGCTGCCAGAACGATTGTGCAACGGCTAAAAAACTGTAAAGATGGAAAGTGCCGAATTGCTTAAAAAATATAATGTAGCCGCCCCACGCTATACCAGTTATCCAACTGTTCCGTACTGGGATATTAAAAATTTTAATGCAAATGGTTGGCTGGCCAGTGTGGCCAACACTTACCTCAGCTATAAAGAGGAAGGCATCAGTTTGTATATCCACCTTCCGTTTTGCGAAAGCCTGTGTACCTATTGTGGTTGTAATACCCGTATTACCAAGAATCATTCGGTAGAGGCGCCTTACATCCAGGCTTTACTTGCAGAATGGGGCATGTATGTGGATGCCTTGCGGGAGAAACCTAAACTAAAAGAACTGCATCTCGGTGGCGGAACGCCTACTTTTTTAGTGCAGAAAATCTCGGGCTACTCATTAACGGCATTATGCAAAATGCTACTTTGGCTCCTGATGCCGAACTCTCTTTTGAGGCGCATCCGGCCAATACCAGCAACGCACATTTAACAGCACTCTACCAGCTTGGTTTTAAAAGATTAAGTTTGGGGATACAGGATTTTGATCCGAAAGTTCAATTTTTGATTAACCGTTTTCAAACACCTGAACAGGTAGTTAAAGTAACTGGCGAAGCAAGGGAAATCGGTTATACTTCCATCAATTTTGATCTGATTTATGGCCTTCCGGGACAAAGCATTTCTGGATTAACAGCTACCATAAATGAAGTAATTACCATGCAGCCAGACCGCATTGCCTTTTATAGTTACGCACATGTGCCCTGGTTAAAACCCGGGCAAAGGCATTACACCGAAAAGGATATTCCCGCGGGAGATGAAAAATTTGCGCTTTATCAATTTGGCAGAAAGCTACTGCTTGAAGCCGGTTATAAAGATGTGGGAATGGATCATTTTGCACTGAAAAGCGATCTTTTGTTTCAATCGATGGCAACAGATAAACTCCACCGGAATTTTATGGGTTACACCAGTCAGCATACCCATTTACTTATCGGGCTCGGCGTTTCGTCGATCAGCGATAGTTGGACTGCCTTTGCGCAGAACCCTAAAACGGTAGAAGCTTATTTAGAAAAAATAGCACAGAAATTATTACCTGTAGAAAAAGGACATTTTTTAACGGATGAAGACCTCACCGTAAGAAAGCACATTCTTAATATCATGTGCAGGGCCAATACTGCGTACAGCGAAGGCATTCCCGAAAAGGTACATGAGCGGCTTTTACCCTTGTTAAACGATAAACTGGTCTTGATAACTGAAAAAGAAATCAGGATTACCACCAAAGGAAAGTCCTTCCTGAGAAATGTTTGCATGGCATTCGACGAAAAATTATGGCTTAAGCAGCCTAAAACACAACTATTCAGTTCATCAATATAAGAAATAATTACAATGGAAGATCAAAGTAAAACCACAACCAAAGCCATTTGCTACCACTGTGGAGAGGATCTGCCCAAGGTAAAATATCAAACAGACCATAAAGATTTTTGCTGTGCGGGCTGTATGGCTGTTTTCAAAATCCTTTCAGAAAACAACTTGTGCAATTATTATGTGTACAACAATAACCCCGGCAGGCAATTAAAAAATGAAAGCCATTTAGAATACCTCGACGATCCTAAAATTATCGATCAATTGCTCGATTACAAACATGAAAGTTCGAGCATCATTACGTTTTACATTCCCGCCATCCATTGCAGCTCCTGCATCTGGTTATTGGAACACCTTTATAAAATCAATCCCGCTATTTTCAGTTCACGGATCGATTTTCTCAAAAAACAGGTAACCATCAACTTCAACCATGAAGAAATTTCGCTAAAATATTTGGTAGAAACCTTAAACCAGATCGGTTACGAACCCCTGATCAGTTTGCAGGATGTGGTAAAGGCACACAGTACCTCGGTTGATAAAGTTTTAGTGCTGAAAATTGCTGTCGCAGGATTTTTAATGGGCAATGTGATGCTTTTTAGCTTTCCCGAATACTTTGGTTTATCAGGTTTTGAAAAACAGTTCCAGTCTTTATTCGGTTGGTTAAACCTGGCATTCTCCATTCCAGCGGCTTTTTATTGCGGACGAGATTATTTTACCTCTGCCATTACCAGTATCAAACACAAACACATCAATTTAGATACACCTTTGGCACTGATTATTGCCATATTGTTTTTACGCACCGCTTATGAAGTTATTTTTGCCACCGGCCCAGGTTTTGCCGATACCTTAACAGGCCTGGTCTTTTTACTTCTCATGGGGAAATGGCTTAAACAGCGAACTTATCACCACATCTCTTTCGACCGCGATTACCGTTCTTATTTCCCGATTGCGGTTACTACCTTACAGAAGGGCAAAGAGAAACCTGTATCCATTAATGATATTAAAATCGGTGATAGATTATGGATCAGAAACGGAGAACTGGTGCCTGCAGATGCCATTTTAATGAAAGGCGATGCCTGGGTAGATATGAGTTTTGTTACCGGTGAATCGGAGCCGATTCATAAAGTGCTGGGCGAAATCATTTATGCAGGGGGAGGCAAACTACCGAAGCCATAGAACTTGAAGTAATCAAGCCGGTTTCGCAGAGTTACCTTACCGGACTCTGGAATAACGAGAATTACAAAAACAATATCAATAAACAGAATTTTAACGATTCTGTCGCAAAATATTTCAGCCTTGGGGTTTTTCTGATCGCATTTTCGGCTACAGCTTACTGGTTGTTTCAGCACGATAGCCATAAGGCCTGGTCGGCATTTACCGCAGTTATTATTGTTGCCTGTCCATGTGTACTGGCTTTAAGCACGCCTTTCACTTTATCTGCTATCTTATCTGTTTTTGATAAAAAGGGATTTTATGTAAAAAATACAGATGCGGTTGAAGAACTCGCCAAATGTGATACCTTGATTTTCGATAAAACAGGTACCTTAACCAGTAATGAAAATGCCGAAATCTCTTTTAGTGGGGCCTTAACAAATGAAGAAAAACTGATAGTAGCTTCGCTATTGCGTAACTCTACACATCCTTTAAGCAGGCATATTTTAAAGGCTTTAAATGTTGAAAGATTTTATTCACTTAACGATTATAAAGAAGTGGTTGGTAAAGGTTTATCTGCCCGGATCAATAATCATACTATTTATGCCGGACATTTATCCATGATACCGATAACCGTAAAATCGGCTGGTGAAACCGGTGTGCATATTCTGATCAACCATACTTATAAAGGTTGTTTTGATATCAAACAGCAATGGCGGCCCGGATTGGCTCAGCTGGTTTCGAAACTCGCTAAATTTAATTTGCAGGTGTTATCGGGAGATACGGATAAAGACCGTTCCATGCTGACGACCATTTTTCCTGAAAACACTACTATCAGGTTCCGGCAGCGTCCGCACCAAAAACTGGATGCCGTTTTAAACCTCCAGGAAAGCGGGAATACCGTAATGATGCTTGGCGATGGCCTAAATGATGCCGGAGCTTTAAAGCAGAGCAATTTTGGGATCGCATTAACAGATAACATCAATAATTTTACCCCGGGCTGCGATGCCATTCTGAAGGGTGGCGCACTAAACCTCCTGCCGTATTTTATCCAGCTCAGCAAAGATGGGCTTAAGGTAATTAAAATAAGTTTTGCCATTGCCATTGCCTACAACTGCATCGGTATCTATTATGCCGTACAGGGAACATTATATCCATTGGTTGCTGCGGTGCTGATGCCAATTAGTACCGTTACCATTATATTATTCACCACCCTGGCCACCCGCTGGTTTGCCTGTAAAAATAAACTGATATGAATATCCTCTACTTTTTGGTTGGCTGCAGCGTTTTAATGGCACTCATTTTTCTGGGGGCCTTCTTTTGGGCTTATAAAACCGGTCAGAACGACGATGTGCATACTCCTGGTATCCGCGTATTGTTCGACGATGAAGTGATTGCCGAAAAAAGTGAAGAAGATCACTTTTCCAGCTAACCGCAATCATCCTTTATCTCTTGGCTGCAGGATACCTTTGATGTACAAAACATACAAAATTCCGCTTCTATTATGCAGCTAGAAAAATTTACTTACGATAACAGGATTGTCAGAAACTTTGGCATTGCCACCCTGGTTTGGGGAATTATAGGGATGACTGTTGGACTGCTTGTTGCCATGCAGCTCTTTAAGCCGGCAATGAACATGGGCAACCAGTATACCACTTTTGGTAGAATCAGGCCCTTGCACACCAATGCCGTGATTTTCGCCTTTGTGGGAAACGCCATTTTTATGGGCGTTTATTATTCGCTTCAGCGTTTACTTAAGGCCAGGATGTTTAGCGATGTGCTCAGCAAGATCCATTTTTGGGGCTGGCAACTCATTATCTTATCGGCCGTAATTACCCTTCCGCTGGGTTTTACTACCTCACACGAATATGCCGAACTCGAATGGCCAATCGATATTGCCATCACCCTCATCTGGGTGGTTTTTGGCGTAAACATGTTCGGTACCATTATTAAAAGGAGAGAGCGCCATCTCTATGTGGCCATCTGGTTTTACATTGCCACTTTTGTTACCATTGCGGTTTTGCACATTGTAAACTCTTTTGAGCTGCCCATTTCTTTTATGAAAAGCTACTATGTGTATGCGGGCGTTCAGGATGCATTGGTTCAGTGGTGGTATGGGCACAATGCCGTAGCATTTTTCCTCACTACGCCTTACCTGGGCATGATGTATTATTTCCTGCCAAAAATGGCTGGCCGACCTGTTTACTCCTATAAACTGAGTATCCTGCACTTTTGGTCGCTCATTTTTATCTATATCTGGGCCGGTCCCCATCACTTATTATACACCTCATTACCGGGATGGGCACAATCATTAGGCGTTGCTTTTTCCATTATGTTAATTGCACCAAGCTGGGGCGGTATGATCAACGGTCTATTAACTCTTCGTGGTGCCTGGGATAAAGTAAGAGAAGATGTGACCCTTAAATTCATGGTGGTTGCCCTTACCGCTTATGGTATGGCCACTTTTGAAGGCCCTTTATTGTCGTTAAAACAGATTAACGGAGTAGCGCATTTTACCGATTGGATTGTAGCTCACGTACATGTTGGCGCTTTGGGCTGGAATGGCTTTTTAACTTTCGGTGTACTGTACTGGTTAATCCCTCGTATTTATAAAACAGAACTTTACTCTAAAAAACTGGCAGGTTTCCACTTTTGGATCGGTACTTTGGGTATCCTTTTTTATGCTATCCCGATGTATTGGGCCGGTTTTACCCAAGGATTGATGTGGAAAGAATTTACCCCTGAAGGTTTATTGAAATACCCTAATTTCCTGGCTACAACATTGCAGATTATCCCTATGCATGTTTTACGTTCAATCGGTGGTGCACTCTATTTAACCGGGGTTATTGCAATGACTTATAACCTGGCCAAAACCATGCTTGGAGCTAAACTTGTAGCCAATGAAGCTGCCGAAGCCATGCCTTTAACCAAAATTGTAGTGGATAGTAGTCCTGCCGATAAAGCCTGGCATAGAGTGTTGGAACGTAAACCAATGAAATTTATGGTGCTCTCATTGATCATTATTCTAATTGGGGGAATGGTTGAGATGATGCCAACTTTTACTATTCAATCTAACGTGCCGACTATTGCAAGTGTAAAACCATACAGTGCGCTCGAGCTGCAGGGCAGGGATCTTTACATCAGAGAAGGTTGTGTAAACTGCCATTCACAAACTGTTCGACCTTTCCGCTCAGAAACCGAACGTTATGGAGAGTATAGCAAGGCCGGAGAATTTGTTTACGATCACCCGTTTTTATGGGGCAGTAAACGTACCGGACCAGATCTTCACCGTGTAGGGGGAAAGTATTCTGATGCCTGGCATTACAATCACCTGGCCGATCCTACTTCAATGTCGCCGGGAAGTATTATGCCACCATATCCATGGCTCATTGAACAGCAACTGGATATCAGCACTACTGCGAGTAAAATCAGGGCCATGCAAACATTGGGCGTGCCATATCCTGAAGGCTATGACAAACATGCCAATGAGGATTTAAAAATACAGGCTGAAAAAATTGCTTTAGACCTGAAGCAGAACAACATTAAAGTTAAAAGCGACCGTGAAATTGTAGCCATTATTGCTTACCTGCAACGATTGGGTACTGATATTAAAGCCAATAAAGAAACCATTCCTTCAAATCAATAAAATATGTTCAATCAGATCAAAGATTTAGCCGGTGGCGAAATATACCTCGTTACCTCTCTGCTCATGTTTATGGTGTTTTTTGTAATTGTTGGCGTTTACCTCTTCAAATTAAGCAAAAACCATATCAAAACCATGAGTGAAATTCCTTTTCAAGACAACAAAACCAATCAATATGAAGAAGATTAAACTATTGTTATTTTCACTGTTTTTATCGGCGGCAAGCTACGCTGCTGAACAAAAAACAGCAGAAGCTATAGTACCTTCTCAGCCTGGATTAGGACTTAGCCAAACTGAAATACTCATTATACTGCTTTTGCTTTTTGCATTAGTCCTGCTTTTTGTTTCGCTAACGTTGCTCAATGCATTTAAAGTAATGTACCAGGAACAGTTAAACCCCACTAAATATAGCGGACCTGTGAAGGAGGGGGCACTCGATTACGATAGCTGGTTGAAACAAAAAACGGTAAAACCTTCTATATGGGCAAAATTGTTGAGTTTAAAACCCATTGAAGAAGAAAAGAACCTGGTGATTGATCATGCTTATGATGGCATTAAGGAGCTAAACAATCCGGTACCGGCCTGGTTTAATTTCCTGTTTTTTGGTACGATGATTTTCGCTGCAGGTTATCTCTTTTATTACCACATTGGTGGCTATGGCGATCTGCAGGATAAAGAATACGAGAATGAAATGGCCAAAGCACAAGTAGAAAAAGCAGCCTATCTCGAAAAATCGGCCAATACCATTGATGAAAACTCCGTAAAGTTTGATAATACGCCAACGGTATTGGAAGATGGGAAAACGATTTTTAATACAAACTGTGTGGTTTGCCACGGCGATAAAGGGCAGGGGGTGATTGGTCCCAACTTAACTGATGATTACTGGTTACATGGTGGAGGTATTAATAATGTGTTTAAAACCATTAAATATGGCGTTCCGGAAAAAGGGATGATCAGTTGGGAGAAAAACCTCAATCCGAAACAGATCAGTGCCGTGGCTAATTTTATCTTGTCGTTAAAAGGAAGCAATCCAGCGGGTGCCAAAGCCCCACAGGGCGAAAAATACGAGGCGAAAGATGTAAAAGACAATGAGATGAAAGTAGCGAAAGATAGTGTAAACCAAGCAGATGTTACCAAAAAATAAACCGGAAAGTAAGGGCAAGGGCAGAAATTTCATTTACCCTAAAAAACCGTCTGGTAGATTGTACACCTACCGCAAGTGGGTAAGTTATATGTTGCTGTTATTTTTGTTCTCCTGCCCGTTTCTAAAACTTAACGGCGAGCAATTGGTGCTGCTGAATTTCATCGAAAGGAAATTCGTTTTCTTTGGGTTGATTTTCACCCCACAGGATTTTTACCTTTTTGCACTCGCCATGCTCATCTTTATCATCTTCATTGTATGTTTTACAGTGGTATTGGGCAGGTTGTGGTGCGGATGGGCCTGTCCACAGACCATTTTTATGGAGATGGTTTTCCGTAGGATAGAATATTGGATAGAGGGTGATGCCAGTAAGCAAAAGAAACTGGATGAAGGACCCTGGAACACCGAAAAGTTATGGAAAAAGGGAATCAAACATTTTATTTTTCTGATCATCTCTTTTGCCATCGCCAATACCTTTCTGGCTTATATGATCGGCTCTGATGTGCTGTTTAAAATCATCACCGAGCCCATTACGGGCCACGTTTCAGGTTTTATATCCATCTGGCTGTTTACTTTTATATTTTATGGTGTATTTGCTTACGTGCGCGAAGTGGTATGCACTGTAATCTGCCCTTATGGCAGGCTTCAGGGGGTGCTGCTTGATAACCAGAGCCTCGTAGTAGCTTACGATTTTACAAGGGGCGAACCCCGCGGACGTTTACAGCGAAATACACAAGAACAAAAAACTGGCGATTGTATCGATTGTGGCTTGTGTGTACAGGTTTGCCCTACAGGGATCGATATCCGCCAGGGAACACAGCTCGAATGTGTGAACTGTACCGCCTGCATCGATTCGTGTGATGAAGTTATGTTGAAAATAGGCAAACCCAAAAACCTGATTGGTTTCTTTAACCAGGATTTTATTGCAGAGCGGAAACCTTATAAAATTGGATTAAAATCTTATGGTTATGCTGCGGTTTTATTCGTGGTATTAATGGTTTTTTCTTCCCTGATTTATAAAAGAGAAAACATCCAGACCACCGTTTTAAGGGCCAGTGGTACTTTATACCAAAGCAGGGGAACGGATAAAACCAGTAACCTGTACAATGCAGAGCTGGTGAACAAAACCAATAAAGCGGTAAAATTTACTTTCAGGTCGCAGGATAGTAGTGATCAGATCGATTTTATTCAGCAAGCAACTGTTTTGCCAAAAGAAGGTACCGTGCACCTCACATTCTTTCTGATCAGGAAAAATAATTCGATTAAAAAATACAAAACGGATGCCGTTTTTCGAAGTGCTTGCCAATGGCGAGGTGTTGAGTACCGCGACAACTGGTTTTTTCGCACAGCCGGAAAGTGAATGATTGAAGGAGAGAATGAGAAAATAATTGAATGAGGGAAATAGAAAAGCAGTGAATTATAAGAGTAATAAAATGAGAAAATGACTCAATGAGAAAAAGTTAACGATAGAATATGGATTTGCCTTTAAACATTCTCTCATTCAAAACTCACTCATTCAATCATTAATTTAAATACAAAACGTATGAACTGGGGAACAAAAATAGTAATGGGGATGTTTGCATTTATGCTATTTATCGTGGGGATGGTGATTTACATGTTCCATGTGCACGGTAGGGACGCCCTGATCGAAGAAAATTATTACGAAAAGGGAATCAATTACAATGCAGAATACGATGCCAAACAGAATGTATTAAACGATGATGCCAGGCCTAAAATTACCATTACCCATACCCAAATTGTAATACAGTTAAAAGACAGTGCGCAATATGAGCTGGTATTGATGAGGCCCGCCAATAGCGATGATGATGTTAAACGAAAAGGAAATACCACCGGAGCTTCGCATCTTATCCTGGTAGATAAAACAAAAATGGCTAAGGGAATGTGGTTTATCAACCTTTCATGGCATGCAGAGGGCAAAGTATATCTTTTTAAAAATAACATTACCTTATGACCGACTATCTGCCATTGGCATTTTTAATGGGCCTGTTTGGAAGCCTCCATTGCGCGGTAATGTGCGGACCCATTATGCTAGGCATGCCCTTCAGAAAACAGGATTTCTTTAATAGTGCGGTTCAGCTTTTGTTATATCAGCTGGGTAGAATTGCTGTTTATACCATTTTAGGCTTGCTGGTTGGCATTTTAGGAAACAGCATACGCCTTTTCAGTGATCAGAAAACGTTGAGTATACTTATTGGTTCGGGATTAATCCTATTCACCGCTTTACAGTTAAATAAAACATATAGAAACCGTTTTTCAACGCTTCAGTTAAAGGCGATGAACCCGCTGAGCAAATTAATGGGGAAGGTATTTAATTTAAAATTATGGGGATTGTTTGCAGGTATGCTTAATGGCATTATCCCCTGTGGCATGGTTTACCTGGCCCTGGCAACGGCATTAAATACGGGCAATGTTCAATCGGGTGCTACTTTTATGTTTCTTTTCGGCCTCGGAACCACCCCATTAATGCTCATGATCTCGCTTGGGGGAATCTTTTTGAAAAAATACATCCGTTTTAACACCAATAAGCTTATTCCCTGGCTAATGCTTTTTATGGGCGCTTTACTCATCATGCGCTCCGCCGATTTGGGCATTCCGTTTTTTTCTCCCAAAAATACAGGCGGTTATGGGCATTCGATAGAGTGCAGGTAAATGGGTTTGGAGTTGGGCGTTGGGAGTCGATTAACCGATTGAATCATCGACCATATAAAGAAATTAAGAATTTAAGATTTAGATAAATCTTATAATACGATCGTCATTTCGACTGAGGCGCAGCGAAATGGAGAAATCTGTGAGCTAAGTTAAAAGATTTCTCCACTTCGCTCGAAAATGACGATTTTTGTAGGAACCAATGATCTGTTAACATATACTAGCGCAAGTCTTAGCGGTTAGGATAATGTGGGCTGGCTGACTTGTGCTTTTGAGATTAAGCTTTTATATTTAAGTATGAGTACAAAATATAAGTTTCATGATTCAACAGAAATATATTTTGTTTCTTTTGCTGTTGTGGGTTGGATTGACGTATTTACACGAGCTGTTTATAGAGATATTTTATTAGGAAGTTTATCTTACTGTAGAAAAGAAAAAGGACTTAAGCTGCATGCCTGGGTAATTATGAGTAATCATGTCCATCTAATTATAAGTAGTAAAGAAGGATATTTGTTGCCTAATATTATGCGCGATTTAAAGAAATATTCTGCCTTTAGGATTTTAAAAGAAATAAAAGAGAGCACGACCGAAAGCAGGAAGGAATGGATGCTCTACTTATTTTCGAAAGCCGGGCAACAAAATAGCAATAATAAAAATTTTCAGTTTTGGAGACAGGATAACCATCCAATAGCGTTAGATCCACATCTCGATATGTTTGACGAGCGGATTAATTACCTTCATAATAACCCTGTTGAGGCTGGAATAGTGGCAAATGCCGCTGACTATTTGTACAGTAGTGCTATAGATTATGAAGAAGGAAAGGGACTGATTGAGATTGACATGTTAATTTGCTAAAGTCCAAGTTCTGCATGGCACTAAGAATTTTCATAGAATTGGAGCAAAGGATGAATAGAGATTGATTTAACAAAGGCACAAGTCAGGCCATGGCATAGTCTGGAGGCGCTAAGACTTGCGCTAGAATCGGAACCAATGATCTGTTAACCGATTTGCATGAACCAATGACCAGTGAACTAATGAACATAATTCACTACTGCGTGCGTTTCTTCTCCTCCTCACTTGCCGAAGTTCTTTTCCTCGCTGCTGTAGGATTACCGCCCAGCCTGTACGAGAAACTTAAGGTAGCGCTGCGGGTATCGTTTTGCTCGTAAAAGCCATTGCGTTGATTTTCATAATTAACATCAATCCGGTAGGCATTTCCATAAAAAATATCGTTTACAGCCAGCCTTAAAGTTCCTTTACCTTTTAACAAACTTTTGCTCATACCAGCACTCACATCGTAAAGCCGTGCAAGCTTATAAATACCCTGTATGGTAGGGGAAGAGTACCATGCGCTGATTTCTGCTTTTAAACCCTGAGCTTTATTTAATGTAAAAGCATGGTTAGAACTTAGATAAATGCCCCATACATGATAATCGTAGCGGGCCTGTAAATATCCCGATTTTTCCTGGCGGTAGGAGCCCTGTGCATAATTGTTGATTTCCCACCATGAAGCCGCCTGGATCGGAAAGGAGGCTGAAAAGCCCGTCTCCTGGCTTAAATCGAGGTTCCTCTGGGTATCATAAAAGAGTTTTGAGCCATTATCCTGTACCGTGATATTACTAAAATAATCAACCACCCGCCTTAGGTAAAATGAAATATTATATTGCTGTTTGTAGGTATAACCCAGTTCGCCATTGTATATAAAAGCAGGTTGCAATGCCGGGTTGCCCTCCAGGTAGGTGTATGGACTGGTGTAAGATTTAAAAGGGTTAAGCCTCCAGTATTCAGGCCTGTTGATTCTCGAATTATAAGTGAGGTTTATTTCATGGTCCTTATTCATTTTATACGCCACAAAAAGTGTTGGGAAAAGCTTAAAATAGTTGTTTTGGTTATTGGTGTTTAATACCATTGATTGGCCATTTGTCTGGGTGTATTCGCCACGAAAACCGCCTTCAAAGCTCCAGTTACCTACATCTCCACTAATACTCGCGTAAATAGCCGATACATTTTCTGCATATTCAAAACGGTCGCTGCGGTTCGGTATCAATTCTGGGCCAGTGGCCTGATTATTATAAAAATCAAAGTTGTTACGGGTACGGATACTGCTGTATTTCAGTCCCGATTCAAAGGTCCATTTCTTCCAGAACTTATCCGTATAATCCAGTTTTCCCGAATAGATATCGATATTCTGGTTAGATGGAGTAAAGATGTGGTAATTGTCGGAAAGTAGATTGCCGTTGGCCAACGTGCCATAAGTATCTACCTGCTGACTGTTTTTGTTCTGATATGGCACATAATCCACATCTACGTTAATATTCCGGCCATTGGTATCCAGTTTAATCTTGTAATTAAGGTTAAAGCTATATTGGTAAACTTTTCCATTAGAAACGTTTTGCGTATGGAGGATTGAATCTGGTAATGGTTTATAGTTATTTACAATCGTGGTTAGCACCTGGTTCGGCCTGCTGTTGTTCCCATTGTAGCCATTTACCAAAATACCAATTACCTGTTTGCTGCTGAGGTTGTAGTCGGCACCAATTTTATAACTATTGGCATTTCCCGAGCGTATTCCCGATTTATCATTCCGCCAATCCGAGTAATTTTCAGGCGAGTCGAAAATAACATATTCATTTTCTGTATGGTCCTTTTTACGCCTGCTGTAGCCGTAACTGCCGTACACATTCAGCTTGTCTTTCCGATAATTGAATACCATACTCGGATTATAGCTGCTATAGGTTGATTGGGTATAACCGGCAGAAAGTACGATATTAAAACCATCACCTTTTGGTTTTTTAGAAATAATATTGATTACTGCACCACCCTGGGCATCGTATTTGGCAGTTGGATTAGCCATAATTTCTATTTTGGCAATATTATCTGAGGGCAAACTCCGGAGGTAGGCCGCCAGATCTTCACCCGATAACCTGATGGGTTTATCATCCATATAAATCACCACGCCTTTATTGTTTGCCGTTACCCCGCCATCAAAACGCGTTTGTACGCCAGGTGCTCTACCCAGCGCATCCCAAACCGTAGCACCACTGGCCACTATGCTGTTTTCGACATTGAATATCACCCTGTCGATTTTTCTTACAATAAGCGGTTTTGAAGCGGATACCGTGACCTGATCCAGGGTTTTATCGTCACTGATCATCATTATCGTGACTGAATCCATCGGAAGACCTAGTGCTTTGCTCATATCTTTATATCCAACGGCCTTCAGCGTTAAAACATAATTGCCTATAAAAGGCTGCTGAAAACTGAACAGCCCGTTTTTTGAAATCTGGACGGCTACGGTCGAATCTGCATGGTGCAGGGCAATGGTTACCCCATCAATCGGTTCGCCGCTTTTATCAGTTACCAAACCGTTACGCAACTGCGCTAAAGTGATCAGAGGGAAATATAAGAGAAGGAGTAAGAGGAACTTTTTCATGTTCCAAAACTAATGGCTAACCGTGTAAAGCAAGGTTAATATCGGTTAAATATGGTTAAATCTTCTGCCCAAACTTCCATTGATAAAATGATTTGTTCAATTTAGGGGGATGAAATGGCTAACTTCCAGATATGTTTTTCCTTTGGCGGTGATTACACTGATCATTAGTCTATGCCTGCAGTGTGCGTGGATAAGGCAATTGTATCTGGCGCAAAAGAAATCTGTTGCTACAATGCTCGAATCTATCGTTAGTGATGCTTCGCGACAGATCACCTATAAAAGTATTGCCAAAGGCCACGAGAAAAGTGCCCGTTTTCAGCAATTTTTCCTTTCTCAGGAGTGGTTGGCGCTCAGGCAGGCTTTTGATGAACTAAAGGTCGACAATCTGCGGAGCCGATTCCATTATGGGATTACCAATGATAGCTCGGTAGTGGAAATGAAAATGTCGTTTCTGAATGATGCTAAACTGAAATTCGACCATAAATCTTCAGCCATTACCGATGGCAAATCGCAACGGGAAGTTTCGTTACAAGATCAGCGCGACCTGAAAGTAATGGATAGTTTAGTGAACCATAAGCTCGATCAATTGGGTATGCCTATCAGAAGAAATTATGCCCTTTACGATTATTCAGATGGGAAACTGGTGAAAGGAAAGCCGATTACTAATGCTTCCTCTGCTTTCGTAAGCGGGAAATATACTTATAACCTTAAGTTTCAAAACAGGTATCAGCTGGTGGTGCCAAGCATTACCTGGCTGATCATTTATCAGATGAAATATTACCTCATTTCGTCGTTTATGATGTTGGTGCTTACGGCGGCAGCGTTTTACCTGCTCATCAGACTGATGAAAAACCAGCAGCTTTATGCGCAGGCGAGGATGAGTTTTACGAGCAATATGACGCATGAACTCCAAACCCCGATCTCGACGATTGCTGTTGCCCTCGAATCGATCAGCAAGTATCATTTAATTGATGAACCCGAAAAACTGGAGAATTACATCAATATCAGCCGCCACGAATTGCAGCGGTTGCAGGCGATGATCGAAAAAGTGCTAAAGCAGGAGCAGATGGATCTTGGAAAAACGAAACTACAGTTTAGTCTGTTCGATGTTCAGCCAGTACTGCAACAGGTTATTTACGCTATGGATATACAGGTGCAGGAGAAAAATGCAGAACTTATACTTTTGCAATCGGATGAACCTGTTTTTATCAAGGGTGATGTCATGCATATTTCGAATGTATGCTATAACCTGATCGATAATGCATTGAAATATTCTCCTCCTCATGCTAAAATTGAGGTATCCTGTAGCATTGCTGATCATGAATTAACAATCAGTTTTAAAGATAACGGCCCGGGGATAAATGAAATTTATCAGCAGCAGGTTTTTGAGCGCTTTTTCAGGATTTTTAACCAGGATAATATACACAATGTGAAAGGATCAGGCCTGGGACTTCACTATGTAAAACAGGTGGTGGAACTCCACGGCGGACGTGTTGCACTGCAGAGCAAAATAGGGAAAGGAAGTAATTTTATGATCATTTTACCAATGTATGAAGAAAACTAAGGTTTTATATGCTGAAGATGAGCCGTTTTTGGCGCGGATTGTCCTCGATGGTTTAACCAGCAGTGGTTACGAGGTTAATCTTGCTGCTGATGGGGCGCTTGCCTGGAAACAGTTTGTAGCAGAAAAACCCGATATCTGTGTGCTCGACATCATGATGCCGCAAAAAGATGGTTATACACTGGCGGCTGAAATCAGAAAATCGGATCCCAATATTCCGATTATCTTTTTGAGTGCCAAAGCCCTTACCGAAGATGTGGTGATGGGATTTAAAAACGGAGGTAACGACTACCTTAAAAAACCTTTCAGTATTGATGAGTTGCTGGTGCGGATGGAATCGCTGTTAAATAGATTTGGTCCTGCGAATAAGGGTGAAAATGAGGTAAATAAAAAATACCAGTTCAGAAACTGTGAACTTGATCCTGTTGGCCAAAAATTAAAAACTTCTGCAGGCGAATATTCACTTTCCTATAAAGAAACCGTTCTGCTCGAATTACTATTGAAAAACCGGAACAACATTTTGGAACGGGAGGATGCTTTGATTAAAATATGGGGAGAAGACAGTTTTTACAATGGACGCAGTATGGATGTTTTTATGGCGCACCTGCGCAAACTCCTGAAAAGTGAACCTGAAGTACAGATCATCAGTTTAAGGGGAGTGGGGTATAAACTGATCTGTTGACTGTTGCTTCCTACTATTGCAATAATAATATGCTGAACGCGATCAGGCTTTGATAAACTCTCCATGTTCACACACAATGTCATTGCCACAGTTCGTAATGGCTTCCAGAACAGGAACAAAACCTTTTCCAAAATTAGTTAAACTGTAAATAACCTTAATTGGTGGCTTTTTACCATACACTTTCCTTAGTACCAAAGCATCTTTTTCCAACTGTTTTAATTGAAGGCTTAATGTCATTTCGGTGATGGAGGGCATTTCCTTGCGGAGCTCGCTATATCGTTTAGGTCCGTTTTTTAAATGGTACAAAATTACCGCCTTCCATTTTCCGCCAATTAAATCCATCGTAAGGCTTACCGTACAAGGGTACGTTTTTCCTTTTAGTTTAACATAATCGCCTACACATTCTGTTTTCATCTTCAATTTTTCAGGCCTATCTGTTTTGATAGTTATTGCAAATGTAAATTACTCAAAATACTTTTGCAACTATAATAATGATAGTTTAAAAATCAAGAAAAAATGTTACATACTTCAATAGAAAATAACGCAACTTCACAAATTGAAAAACCGCTCATTACCATTGTTGGTATTTTGGGCAAGCAAGGTTATAGTGTTGCGCGTAGCCTACTGGCAAGCGGCGCTTACCGTATTCGCGGTATAACCCGCCGGCTTGATATTCCGGAAGCAGTTGAACTGGCGGAAAAAGGCGTTGAGCTTGTAAGCTTACCGCTCAGCCTTGGGTATAAAAAAGAGTTTACAGAAGCATTTCGTGGCGCAGATAGCATTTTTCTGATGACGCCGAACATTGCTCCGCCGGCTACCTACGAATTTGAATTGGGTAAAGAACTGGCAGATGCAGCTGTTGAGGCGGGGGTGCAACAAATCATTTTTAGTAGTCTGGAAAATGTAGACAAGTTAACAGATGGAAAATTATTCGCACCGCATTTCACAGATAAAGCCATGGTTGAAGCATATATCCGCACTTTACCTGTAAGAAGTTCATTTATCTATATGGCTTTCTTTTTTACTAATTTAATGGAATTTTATAACCCTCAATTAAAAGGTGATACGCTTGTATTTCCGATTTATTTACCGAAAAATTTTGCTGCGCCATTTGTAGATCCGCTTACTGCAACCGGACCTGCTGTTTTAGAGATTCTTTCAAATCCCGATAAATATTCAGGCAAATCCTTACCTGTAATTGGTGATATCATTAGCCCGCAGGAAATGGTTGATACTTTTACCAAAGTGACAGGTATAAAAGCTGAATACCGTTCGGCATATAAAAGGCAGGAAATGCTCCAATATTTCCCGGAATTTGCTTCAAATGATGTTTTGTTGCGAGAGATTTTAGGAATGGCAGAATTTGCTGTAGAATATGGTTACTTCAGTAACGAGCGTGACCTGCAATGGAGCCGGCAGATCAATCCGCGGACACTAAATTGGGAAGCGTTTTTACGCAAAACCAAGTGGAAGGGTCAGAAACTTATGTACTAAAAAGAATCAATCGAATTTTAAACGAAAATGTTGGCGAAATATAGAAACCCATCTCCAAAATCAATTGACGGAGGAACCGATGATCTCATTTGTTATCGACAAAAATTTAAGCAGATTTTTCTTGTCAAAAAGAAGGGTGATAAAATGATCGCCCTTCTTAAAAAAAAGTCTTATGCCTCCAGGATATTCGCCATCCTCATCAAGCTTTTTCTTTCTTGATTTTGTACCTGCTGAATTTTAAAGCACTTTGTTGAGGGGTTGTCTTGTTCATCACCAAATTAAAGGGCATGCCTTCTACCTCAATTGGTTGATCGTCAGCGATGTTAAAAAACATTTCTGTTATGCTTTTGTCTTCCCCAAGGCTACAGTATAGTTCCAGCCCTGATGTGGTTTGCCACTTTGCATAGGGCTGCTCGTTAGCATCTTCATAAAAAACGGTTTTTACGCCTAATATTGCAGAAATTTTATCTGGCGTTTGAGGAAAGATAAATTCAGAATTTTTATTTAAAAGGGTTTTAAGACCAGCATTTTTCTGCGCAAAAGAAAATAGCGCGAAGAGTTGAAATAGCAATGTTAATCTGAATGCAGTTGTTTTCATAGTATGATTGATTAATTGATAGTCAGTAGTTCTATAACAATTGTTGCTGGTGGGCAGCTGCTATCAGTTCGGCGACATTTTTGACTCCAAACTTCTGTATCAGGTTCCTCCGATGGGTATCTACCGTTAACGGACTTAAATAAAGTTCCTGGGCAATATTCTGACTGGTCTTTCCCTGCGCCACGAACGATAGGATTTGCTTTTCCCTTCTGGTGAGCTGTGGCGTGTTGCGTAACTGGTTCTTAGTTGGGCGGCTGATAATTTCTACTACTTCCTTACTGTAACAGATATCTCCTTTTACTGCCGCTGCAATACACTGTCGAAGCTCCTCAAGTGAACTGTTCTTAAGGAGGTAGCCACTGGCACCATTCTGTATGGTCTGCATAATAATGCTCCGCTCAGTGTGGTTGCTGAGGATAAGTATACTTGTAGCAGCGGATTGCTCTTTGATCATCTGGCAGAGTTCCATACCGCCAATATCCGGCAGGGTAACATCCAGCAGGACAAGATCTACGGGGTTCCTGCTTAAATAAGAGAGTAGCTCTACGCCGTTTGAAAAGCCGCCTACAATCTCCAGATTATCTTCATTTTTAAGTAGGGTTTTAAGCCCTTCAATAACAATGGGATGATCATCTACTATAACAGTAAGCAGTTTATTCATTGATGTTGGTTTTAAGTTCTATATCTATACTTGTTCCTTCGCCAGGAGCGGAATGCACTTCAAATTTCCCTTGCAGAAATGCGATGCGGTTCTTAAGATTATCCAGGCCCATTCCTTTTTTATCAGAAAGGGTGTCCATATCAAAACCCCGGCCATTATCTTCAAAAGTAATAAAAATAGTATTTTCGTTCTGGCTGCACTGTAGTATGAGGTTGTCAGCATGAGCATGTTTGATTGCATTTGATATGAGTTCCTGCACGATTCGGTAAATGTTCAGCTGCACATTCATCGCAATATCTTTTTGAATGCCAAACATTTCTGAAGTGATGTGCAAACCGTCACGCATGTAAAATTCGCACAGGTCTTTTAAAGCGGTTTCAAGACCAAACTTCAATAAGGTTTCGGGTACCATGTTGCGGGCAATGCGGCGCAGTTCCGTGACCGAGGTGTCCAATTGTCCGATAATGCGATGAAGGTCCTTATCTTCGGAGATGCCTGGCTGTGTGTCTGTCCAGCCTGAAAGTCCTATTTTAACTCCTGAGAGCATGCCACCCAGGCCATCGTGAAGATCCCTTGCAACCCGTTCTCTTTCGAGCTCTTCACCTTCAAGCATGGCTTTGGTAATTTTGAGCTGTTGTTTTCTTTCCATTTCGCTAAGCTGTTGCTTGTAATTGATCTCCTCCTGCTGTGCCAGCTTGCGCCGGCTCCGGGCCGTAAGAAGAACGAAAACGAGCAAAAGAAGCAGAAAAAGGCAGATCAAACCAAGTATAAGCCTGTATAAACGGTCGTTTCGGGCATTAAGCTGGGCCTGCTTGTTCTCCGATTGCAGTACCTGTATTTTCTGCTGGTTTCTTGCGCTTCTGTATTTTGTCTCCAGCTCATTAATCTTTACTTTTGTCTGGTCAGTGTTGATGCTGTCATTCGTCTGCCTGTATTTAGTCAGCCAGCGGTATGCCTCTTTATAATCCCCTAGCTTTTCACTCATTTTTGCCAGTTCCGAATAAATCGTTGCCCTGTCATTACTTTTGGCAGTCAAAGTTCCTTCTTTAACAATATCCAGTAATATCTGCCGGGCCCTGGCATAGTTTTTCTGCTTCTGATAGATATCATATCTGCTGAAAAAAATTGTTGGTAGACCTGTTTCTGGTTATACTTTTTAGCCAGCGGAATTCCTTTATCTATACTTGCGAGTGCTTTATCGTATAATGTTTTAGTGGTATAGTAAAGCGCCTCATTATAATAGTATATCGGATAGTTTAGAGAGGTGGGGTATGGCTTCAGCAGCCGTTGTGCCTTTTCCAGAAGTACCTGGGCTTTGTCTGCTTGGTTGTCATAACAATAGATGCTTACCCCTGAAAGATAGGAAAACAACAGATCAGTAGAACCAGGATTTTTGGTTTCCAGTAAGGCGATGGCTTTTTCATTATAGGCCGTCGCTTTTGAAAACTGGTAGTTGTTCATCAGGATAGTGGAAAGCTGCGTATAATAGTAAGCAATGCGTGCCGGATCGCCCGTCTTTTCTATAATAGGAATAGCTTTTTCCAGGGTTATTTTCGTCATAAAATCATATCCCATTTTGTCAACATTCATCAAGGCATAATTATACCATGATGCAGCCCGCTTTGCATAGGCGATTTTAGTGTTGAATGGAGAAAGTGCTTCTGCAGCTTTTTTAAAAGCATCGGATGCCTTCGCTTTGTTCCAGTTAAAATAATACTGCCCTTTAGAGAAGAGTGCCAGTGCATTTAAAAATTTATCGTTTTTGGCGGCAGCTGTACCTGCCTCCAGGTAGGCTTTACTCTTTAAGGTATCTTTGAATTTCCAATATTCTACCAATAGAAAATTGGTGCTCGCTCTTGAGCTATCTGTAATTTTTTTCTGTAGAATGTGCTGCAGGCTATCCAGATAATGCTGCTCATTAAGGGGAACCTGCTGTTGACCAACAGATTTAAATGAAACCAAAATACCTATCAGGAATAGAAAAAATTTTATCATGATTAAAAAGAAGTTTATTCATTAGCCGTAGATCAGGTTATCTTTTGGTAAGGAAAATTTACCTGTAAATATGAGACATAATTCCCAACCCTTCATCATTTCATCCATCTGTTATGAAAAATACCTAAAAACCAGTAGAAAAAAAACGGTAAAAATTGGTATTTCTTTTGGCTGATACAACCAATAGCTTTGCCCTCATACCTTAATTAGCATGAAACTATGAAAACAATAACCTTGAAAGAAGCTTTTTCAGCTAAAGTGACTATTAGCCGACAGTTATTAATCCATAAAATCAATACCATGAAGCTGAAAAAATATGCCCTTACATTTCTCTATGTAATATCAGCAACAGCTGTAGTTTCGGCACAGTACAAAGAACCGGAAAAAAAGATAAGGTGGAGATCTTCCGCCCGGAGATGGCATTCGACTCCCTGCAGGCAAAAAAAATGTTGGCAAAAGGGAGTGGTGTTATTAAAGGTGTAGCATATACGAAGCAGAAACATCCGCTTGGATATAGCGTTCCGTTCTCACCCCGTATACTGGCTAACAAAATGAAGGTAGTGCTTTTACCGGTAACACCTTATTTTGAAGAATGGCACAGGCTTAGAAAAGATAAAGAAAACATCAGGAAAAAACGTTTTGTCTATCTTTCTGATCAAGCTTACAGATATAGGCTTGAAGCAATCACAAATAGTGACGGAGAATTCACATTTCCAGACATGAAGCCTGGTAAATACTTCCTGCAGGGTATGCTGGATTATACCCTGAGGGGCAAGTATAATGCCTACACAGGTAGCGGGTATAACGACTATGGAGGGCGAACCGATTATTATCAGCAAAAAGAATATTCCAAAAATATCCAGGACCGGATTGAGGTGTTCGTAGAGGTAAAGGAGAACGGAGAGATTGTTAAGGTCAAACTGCATTAAATTCACAAAACAATAAACCTACATTATGTTAACAGATAAAAAAATTACGGGGGTTATAATTGTGCTATTACTGATCTCAGGAATTAAAGTACATGCCCAGTTCGGCGGACTGCTTGATAAAGCAAAAGAGAAAGTGACAAAGGCCGTTGAAAAAAAGATTGATAAAAATACCGCTTCAGAAAAATCCGGAGCTGCAATTAACTCAGGCAACAGCCATATCGTGACTGGTGATTCGCTGATTTTCGCAGAAGATTTTTCGGTATCTAAATCCGGTGCCACTGCCACAAGTTTCAAAACCAACGGAGCGGCTACTATTGTAACAGCAAAAGGGCAGAATGGGAAATGGATGGATGTAAGGGATAAAGCGATCTACAAATTTTCCCGTCAGCTCAACTATCCTAGGCGGTTTACCTTATCTTTTGATATCATTGCAAAAGCAGACCAGATAAAGGACATTGCTCCAATGTCATTTGGTTTTGCAAGCGATAACAGTGTTCGTCAGTACGAAAGCAATATTGGTACTTACGTGCAGCTCCACTATTACGATACCAACCAGGTTAATATAGGCAGTAATAAGCCTGAAAAATTCGTAAATACCACTTTTGATCTGGCCCCTTGGCTCAACCGTCCGCTTCATGTTGTGCTTTCTGTTGAAGGTGAACGAATGGCTGTCTATCTCAACAATGTAAAGCTTGCCGATACCATTTTGTTTAGTCCTGCTGCGGCAAAAAACTTTTATATCTCCGCACCCTGGGAATATGCTAACGATGCAGGTGTATTGGTTAGTAACTTTAAAGTTTCGGGATTTAGGAAATAGGAAATGATGGGGTGTATAATAAGTTGTAATTTTACTGTTAATTGTCAATATGGAGCTTAGCCTGTACTGAGCTTTACGAAGTATCAAAACGCCTTTAAGCATTTAAAAGAGGTCCTTTGACTATTTGTTCCGAAACTTCGGGAAGCTATCATTGACAGAATCCACTAGTTCAGTCGTCATCCGATAGCTATCGGATCTCACGCATGCGGGAATGTTAATGCAAAGATGGTACCGTCTGGAAGACGAAAAAAATCGTTCTTATTGATCAGTGATGAGGTGTGAGTAAAACCGGAAAAACGAAATGATGAAAATGTTAAATCAGGTAAAGTTAAATAAACCAGTTATTAAATTTTAACTTAAATTTCTACAATCAATTTTATGAATGATTATAAAAACATCCTTCTTTTTTGTACAATAACATTATTGCTAACTACAAATGTTGCTGCACAAAGTAACACTGGCAAAACGGACATTGATAGCGTGATGAGTAAAAGAATGTTCGAAAGTGGAATTGTCGGACTTGGTGCAGCCATTATCATCGATAAAAAAGTTGTCTGGAAAAAAGGATATGGATTTTCAGATATACAAAGCGGTGCAGCTTTCACCACATCAACCCTGATGAACATCGCATCAGTATCTAAAACGGTAACCGGTGCTTGCCTCATGAAAGCTGTAGAACAGGGCAAACTCTCCCTGGATGAGGATATAAACAACTATCTTTCCTTCAAAATTCACAATCCTTATTTTCCGGAAGATAAAATAACCCTTCGAAACTTATCTACTCATACTTCAGGACTTACAGACAGGTATCCTTTTTACACCGACAGCCTTTATTTTAACGGGAAAGATTCCCCACAGGTATTGGGCGATTTTCTGCAGAACTATTTTATGCCCGGTGGAAAGTATTATTCGAAAGAGAACTTCCTTAATCACAAATCCGGAACATTCCGTGAATATTCTAATATTGGTGCTGCACTTGCGGGTTATATTGTTGAAGTCAGAACGGGTCAAAAATTGAACGAATACAGTAAAAGATACCTGTTCGGTCCGTTGAAAATGGAAGATACCGGATGGTTTATGTCAGAGATAAACCTGAAAAAGCATACCAAACTTTACAAAAAACAGGATAATAACGTTAGGGAGATTCCTTTGTATGGCTGCACTACCTATCCAGATGGAGGTGTTCGCAGCTCGGTAGATAATCTAAGTAACTTCTTTATCTGCCTTTTAAATGATGGAAAATACAAAAACAGGCAGGTATTAAAAGCAGAATCCGTTATGGAAATGCTCAGATTCCAGTTTGATGAAGCCAATAAACCTGAAAATGTAAAACCTAAATCACTGAATTCAGGTATTTTTGGGCGACAAAGATGGGGGCTACCAGGATCGGACACAATGGATCGGACCCAGGAGTAAGGGTTTTTATGCTTTCTGATCTCAATAAGCAAGTTGGCGTTATCTTATTTATAAATACTTCGTTAAGTGAAAAGGAAGAAAATAAATTCTTTGAAATTTATGAAGATCTCTATCGATACGGCATTAAACTTAGAGGATAGGATATACGAAACCGGTGAGAATAATTAAAACTAGAATAGCATACCATTTAGATGAAAAAAACCTATAAACCGTTGATTCATTATTCTCTGTTGCTGTTTATGCTGGCCAGTAGCAGTTGCAAAAACGGTAAGAATGAAAATACCGCTATAGATAAACGGGAAAAGAAGCCGCTAACAACAGTTAAAGAGAAATGGCACTGGGGCAGTGGTAAAGATCAAAATACAACAGCGGGATATGCCCAGGTTGTTAAATCCGGCAAGGTAATTTACATATCAGGTGTTCCTACAAATGACCTGAGTCCAAAAGGGATCAGCGAGGTTTATGAAAGGCTTAATCAATGCCTTAAAGCATTTGGTGCTTCCTCAAAGAATGTTGTTAAAGAAACACTTTACACTACCGATATTGAAGCGATGAAAAAGTATAACGGTGCAAGGAAAGCGTTTTATAAAGACGACTTTCCTGCTGCAAGCTGGGTTCAGGTCAGTAGACTATATGAGCCCGATTCAAAGCTGGAAATCGAACTAATTGCACATCTCGAAGGTATTGAGGAATAAAATGTAAGCAATGCTCATTTCTTTGCCAGGGCTTGAATTTTATCATAAGTTGCCGGCCATTTCAGGATGCTAAATGTAAGCTTAACAAGATGGAAAAATACTTTATCTGAGATGATGAAGAAATTGAAAATCCAATTGTATCAGAAAAATTCCCACTAAAACTAACAGCATTTATAATAAAACAAAAATATGAAGACCTTTCTAAAATGGACCAAACGTATAGTCCTGGGCTTAGTTACCTTGCTAATATTGTTGCTCCTGATCGGATTTATTTTTGAAAGAATATCACGGAATGAAGCTGAAAAAATTAAACCTGATGGCCAGTTTGTAGAAGTTGAAGATCATCGTCTTCATTATTACAAAAGAGGGAACGGCGGCCCAACCATTGTATTTGAAACCGCATTCGATCCGGCCGGACATCTGCAATGGTACAATATTCAACAAGAATTACCAAGAACTTATACAAGCGTCTCGTATGACAGGGCCGGGATTTTATGGAGTGAGCGAGGTAAAAATCCAAAATCAGGTGAGGAAATGGCTAAAGAATTACATCTTATGCTGGAAAAAGCCAACGCCCCAAAACCATATATTCTTGTAGGCCATTCCTTTGGAGGAACACTTGTCCGGTTTTTTGTTAACAAATATCCGAAAGATGTTGCAGGCGTAATATTTGTGGATAGTCAGTGCCCCGATGACGAAAAATATTTATCTCACGAACTATTCAAAATGGTCAATCAGGGTTTGCCAGGTAGCTTTCTAAAATTCGCCAACACTTTTGGGCTCGCCAGATTAATGTTCAAAGGTATGTTTCCCAATAATAAACAATATGAATATCAAAACACCATAATGCCCGCTCTGCTGTACAAAAGTGCTGATGCATTACTGGAGGAACAGGATCAGATGCGTTCGATCAAAAATGAAGCATCAAAAATAAAATCTTTTGGCAATATTCCTCTTTATGTATTGACCGCCGCAGATGAAAAGCGCTTTGATTCTTCCATCAAAGATTTAAAACTGAAAACAGAGATGCTAAGTAAGTGGAATAAAATGCAAAAAGATTTTCTGCTACTTTCCACGGAAAGCAAACAAATCTTAATACCAAATAGCGGTCATTATATTAATCAGGAACAGCCAAAAGTTATCGAAACCGTAATCAATGATATGGTGAATAAAATATTACCTCAAAGATAAAATATCATATCTGACCTATTAATTTGAAGGTAGTAATACAGTTTTCTGGATACCAACGCTTACAAATATCGCATCGTTTTCAAAAACCAGGGAGAAGAGAATAGTCAGATTATAATACGCTTACAGTAATTTACTACATCATTTACACTGAAAATTTTAGGCCATAATATTATATATGAAAAGAATCCTGTTACTTATCCTGATTTTGCACAGCTACTACTTCATGCAAGCACAGCAAGTGCATGAACCATCTTCAAAAAATCATCCTGAATGGTCAAAGCCTTTTCCTCCTTTTCGGGTTGTGGGTAATCTGTATTATGTGGGCACAGCCGATCTGGCTTGTTATCTTATCGCTACGCCAAAAGGAAATATTCTGATCAACACCGGACTGGCATCATCAGAAAGGCTTATTGGGGAAAATATTAAAAAGCTGGGTTTTAAACTTTCAGACACCAAAATATTATTAACAACACAAGCACATTTTGATCACCTGGGCGCAATGGCTGCAATCAAGAAAGCTACAGGGGCTAAGTTCATGGTAGATGATGCAGATGCAAAAGTAGCGGCTGATGGTGGCCTTTCGGATTATGACCTGGATGGAAAGTTTTGTGTTTTTAAGCCTGTTAAAGTTGACCGCATCTTGCACAACAATGATACCATCAGGTTAGGAGGAATGGAACTAATCATGCTTCACCACCCCGGGCATACCAAAGGTTCATGTAGTTTTCTGCTCTCTATTAGTGATCAAAAAGAAAGTACAGGGTGCTGATCGCGAATTTGCCGACTATCGTTACGGAGAAAAATTTTGCAGATATTCCTGCCTATCCTAATATTGCAAAAGATTATGCCTACACCTTACAGCGTATGAAGAACTTAAAGTTCGACCTCTGGGTAGCATCACACGGCGTACAGTTTGATCTCCTTCAAAAACATAAACCCGGAGATACCTATAATCCGGCTGCTTTTATGGATGTTAAAAGCTTTTATGACTATATTGATGAATTGCAGGTAGAATATGATAAGAAAATTGGGAAGGGGTAAAAAATATCACCTACTGAACTAATACCCAAGGCAATTATATGGATCTGACTAGTATGTTATTAGCTAAAGTAGGCCTCGCCATGGATAAGGCAATGAATGCTTATCATGAGGATGAGGATATTATTTTCAATGATCTGTCTCGATCAAAGCGGTTTCATTATGATCCTAAATACATGCTTTCTCTTGGCTGGAAGAATAGTAATATCTGCATGTATCCAGGATGTGATCAAAGCGCGGTCAAGGCTTCACATACCATACAGAAATCAGCATCACTACGAAGCATAGCCCAGGATAATCACTTGTTAACCCCTAAATTTGATTATAGACGGGAAGTAATGGATCTTATTCCCATAGGTCTTAATGAAGCGTCAACCTTTCCCGGGTTTTGTCCCGGCCATGAGCAGTTATTCGGCGTTTACGAGGATAGGAAAGATCTGAAGGAAGAGGAGGATTTTAGGCTTCAGCTTTACCGGACGATCTGCCGGGAAATTATAGCCAATGAACGCTCTTTGAAAAGTTTTGTGCTACGTAAATCACAATATGTCACCTTTCGCGACGAAACCTTAAATGACATGATTCGCAAAGAAGCAATTGCTTTAGGGGTACTACCCGAGCAAATGAAACAGTTTACTCATGAGTATCGGGATCACCGGATAAGGTCTTTAAATGCGGCAATTGAAGAAATTAAAACGAATCTGCTTCATTTGGATGTCTTTTATCAGGAAATCTTTAATGATATTCGTAAAGCAAAAATTCAGAAGATCTTTTTCCAGGTGGTAGGGATGGATTGGGTTATTCCGTGTGCATTGGCAGGAAGAGGTGAGTTTATAGCGCAGACGAGATCAAAAAAGGTGAATGTAGAGGTAATAATAAATGTGATTCCTTACCATGACCGTACCTATGTAATTATTGGTACGCATCATAAAATGAAAGAACACCTGAAATCATATCTCAGGCGCTACACCGAGCATCCGATGAAGATGATTGCGATGATTGAAAGCTGGATGCTTTATGGTTCTGATCACTGGTTTTTACAGCCTGCTGTCTGGTGGGAGCTTGCTGAGGTCGATAAAGGCCTACTCATAGAGGAGATGTTTACCAAGAAAAATATTAATGAATTGCCACCCCTTCCAATATTCATAGGGTTAAGGTCGCAACTGAATAAAATGATGAATCCGTCAGATCAGGCTTAACAATTTTTATTTTATGGTTGTTTGCTCAAGGCTTTTGATGATGTTTTAGCCCATACTAGCACAAGTCTTAGTGCAATGGGGTATTGAGGCTGACTTGTGCTTTCAATAGATAATTTATCTATGAGATTGTTTTGAGCGCAAGTCAGGCAATAATGGGCCAGACCAGAGTACTAAACCTTGCACTTTAAAGGACACTATTATCCTAAAAAATCAACTATGAATTTATTGTATTCTTCACGCATCGGCAATTCGAAATCAGTATACAGATCCCGTTTATCTGCCGATACATATTCACTGGTTTTAGGATTAAACCCCGCTTTTTTTATATTTTTCCAATAAAATCCTATTCCTCTTTTTTGCCAGGCGGGAAGGTTGTTGAAATTGATGCCATATTGAAATAGTAATTCGTTTTTGGCCGCAATACTCATTCCTTCAATTTTAGAAGAAGCTTGGTTTTTGTTATGATTGTCCTGTCTCAACCGCCAATAGCAATGTGCATTCAAAGCATTTCTATGTGCATCTTCGCTGCGCCATCTGAAATAATCTTCAACTAATTTTTTGTTAGGAAGTTCAGAAATACGGCAATCAAATGCGCCAACATCTCCCAAAATGGAAGAAAATTTAGCACTGGCTTCGCCAGCCAAAACGGAAATGTATTTTCTTGCCTTTCGCCCAAAAAGATTTTCACTAGGGTGAAATAGCAACGATATTTCATCACTTTGGGTATAACCGTAAATGACATTAAAACCGCAGTTCATCAGATGTTTTACGGTCTCGATCATCATATTCCGGAATTTTTCATCAAACGGCGCGTCAAACTGATGTACTTCCTTGGTAAGCCTGGTAAAACCCCGGCCATCAATTCTGGCAACCATGTACATTTCAGGTAAAATACAACGATCCTGTGCGGTTTCATAAACCCTCATCTTAGCATCCAAATCATCAAATTTCATCTGACCATGGTTTAATAATAAACGAGTTATTCTCTGCCGTTACATAATATAGCTCGTCGAAACCCTCATTAATAGAGGGTAAGTTCAACTTTTAAAAGTTCCCCTTATACCAATTTCAGGAATCTTTTCTTTGCATGAGCGCTGATTATTACGTTCGACCGCATCAGTCAGTTTCGATTGAAAATAATATCCGGTTACTTTGAATTTGTTTGCCTTCGCAATGGATATATACTTTGCTCTTTCTTCTAGAGTAGGATTCGTATTGTCTACTACAAAAGGCTGAGAGGTGAGGATACAGGTTTCAATAAACCTGATTTCCTTATTTCTCGTATTTAATAAATCTAAGGAAATATGTACATGCGTTTTAAAAAACCTCTCTTTAAAAAAAGTAGTTTTTCCAGTTGCCTGAATGCCACAAAATATGATTGCTTCCATCTTCCTAAAGATTCGGTTTTATGGATACAAAAAAAGGAAGAATTATCATTAATTCTTCCTTTTTTTGATGCGGAGAGCGAGGGATTCGAACCCCCGGACCTGTTACAGTCAACAGTTTTCAAGACTGCCGCATTCGACCACTCTGCCAGCTCTCCGCTGCAAAAGTACAAACTCAGCTTAATTCTGCAAAGTCAGAAAGCTTTTTTTATATAAACTTGATAATTACTTAACACAGAGGGAGAAAAAATTATTTCTTCTGTATATTTTCTTCAATCGGCTCCGATTTTTTGAACAAATTAAAAGTAGGGCGGATGATCTTCACACTTCTTTTGCTTACATCAACGCTGGCATTGAGCTCAAAACCAATCAATAAAATCAATGAATTGAGGTAAAGCCAGATCATCACTACGATTAACGTTCCGATAGAACCATACACCTTGTTGTAAGAAGCGAAATGATTGATGTAGAAGGAAAATCCCCAGATGGTAAGAAAAGCCAGTATGGTTGCCAGCCAGGAGCCTGCGCTGAACAAGCGCCATTTTTTGGTGTGAGATGGACCGTAACGGTATAAAATGGAAATGGTGATGAAATACAGAATCGCCAATAATGCCCAACGGGTAAATTTGATGGTATAAACCAAAAAACTATCTTTTAAATGTAGCTCGTCGTTAATTTTGTTCAGCAGAACTTCACCCAAGGCCATGGCGCTAATGCAGATGATGATCGAAAAACAGATAATCACTGTTAGTACAAGCGCAATTAAACGTTGTTTTATCCAGCCCCTGGTTTCGATAATCAACGATGATTTATTAAAAGCCTTCATTAAGTTTTTAACCCCATTGGTAGCAAAAAACAGGGCTGATAAAAAGCCGAAAGACAACAAACCTGTATTTTGCTTTTTGATGATGTCTTTCAATGTTGTTTCAAAGGCATCAAAAGCATTGTGTGGCAGTACCAGCTGAATTAAATTTAAAAGCTGATCCTGGAAACCCTTTATCGGTATAAAAGGGATTAAAGTAAACAGGAAAATAATCCCCGGAAAAATGGCCAGCATGAAACTGTATGCCAGCGAGGAAGATTTGTTTACCAGTGCATCTTTGCCGATTTCGCGGAAGAAAAACGTAGCAACGGTATATAAAGGCAGAGGGCTAAATCCGGGCAAAACACATCCCTTAGTCCATTCTATAAACCTGGAATAGAATTTAAGATGTAATAATTGCCTGTGTAACCATTCCATTGTATTGGCTAATTAAAAAACACCGATAATTTTTCCATAAAATTTTCGGGTGGATTTGTCGGTTTATTTTTCTCCATGTCAACAAAAACCAGTGTAGTTGCCCCGATGTTGATGAGTTCTTCTTTTTCGTTATACAGCTCGTACTCAAAAAAGATCCTGATGCCGGGCAAGGTTTTGATAATTGTTTTTACGGTAATTTCCTGATCGTAAAGGGCAGGTTTAATGTATTTACACTTTAATTCTAAAACCGGCATCATAATGCCATCAGCCTCCATAGAACTATAGCTCATGCCCAAACTGCGTAACATTTCTACCCGGCCAACTTCGTAGTATTGTGCGTAATTGCCATAATACATATAGCCCATCTGATCGGTTTCGCCATAACGAACCCTGATTTTTGTACTGTGGCTATACATTATTTAAATATATTTCTTTTGTTTAACGCTTCACGGTATTTCCTGGCATTAATTTCGTGCTGGGCTTTATTTTCTGCGAAATTATGGTAGCCTGAAAAATCTTCCTTCGCGCACATGTAAATGTAATTGTTGTTATCGCGGTTTAATACAGCATCAATGGCATTAATACTAGGCATCATAATTGGTCCGGGAGGCAAACCTGCATATTTATACGTGTTGTAAAGCGATTGTACCTGCAATAATTTTCCTGTTACCCTTTTCACTGTAAAATCGTTGTTTGCAAAAATTACCGTCGGATCGGCCTGAAGCAATATGCCTTTATTTAAACGGTTTAAATATAAGCCCGCTATAATTGGCATTTCTTTGTCGTAAAGCGCCTCTGCATCCACAATTGAAGCCAAAGTGTACACCTGCGAAGGCGTAAGGTTTAAGCTTGCTGCTTTTTGTCTACGATCGGCATTCCAGAATTTATCATATTCCTTATGCATGCGCTCAAAGAAATCAACTGGTGAAATATTCCAGTACATTTCATAAGTATTCGGAATAAACATGGCATACACATTATCCTGGTTAAACCCATATTTACTGATCAGTGCTGTAGAATCTAACACATTGATAAAGCTCAGTGAATCGGCCTCCAGATTGCTGGCCAGGTAGGCCGCAAAGTTTTCTTTTTTACGGATGTTATGGAATTTCAATTTAACCGGATCCTGGTTTCCGGCTTTGATCAGGTTAATCAGTGTGCGGTTGGTCATTCCTTTTTTCAAACGGTAACGTCCGGGTTTAACGCTTGTAGCTAAATTCATTTTTCCGGCAGCTGCTGTAAAAGAAGAAATGCTTTTTACCAGATCTTTCTTTTTAATTTCTGCAATCAGATCATCGTATTTACTCCCGGTTTTGATATATAAATATTTTTGATTTTCGGTAACGTTAGGGGCAAAGTAAAGCCTGTAAATATTTAACGCAAAGTAACCAGCAATTAGAATTACAACAAGCGCAATAACTATTGCCACTTTTTTGCCTGTACTCATGTTCTTTTTTCTACTTCAGTCATCTGTAAATATGATACTTGTTTATTGTTGTTTGTTAGATAGGGTAATGTTAATCCTGGTGCCTATAGCCACTTTTGTTAACGAATCAACCAGCATAGGGTCTTGTTTAATAATAACAGCAGCAGCACTATCGGTAATAGGCCCATCATAAATGATGTTGCCTAAACTCAGGTTTGAACCCCTTAGGCTAAATTTAGCTTCATCCATGGTTAAACCCATTAACTGGGGAATATCTACTTCTTCATTTCCACGCCCATCGCCTAAAACCAGGTTAATCCTCGAGCCAACAGGTACAATCTGTCCGGCCGCAATAGGTTGACCGCCAAAGGAGGCTTCTAACACCACATCACGACTTACGTCAGGCTTATAGGTTGTATCTCCAAGCTTTAATCTCGAACTCTCTATAATGGCCTGTGCTTCCCTTAAAGTTTTAAACGCTATATCAGGGAATTTTGTATTCGGTGTTTTGCCTGCGTTAATGGTTAAATAAATGGTACGGTTATCTTTCACAAAGGTATTGGGGTCAGGATCCTGATCAATTACAATTCCGGCAGGTTGATCCATAATAAAAACAGAATCTACTTCATATTTTAATCCTGCATCTTCCAGTTTCTTAACTGCCTGCTCAAAAGATAAACCTTTTACCATAGGTACATTTAGGCCCTGTCCGTGTTTGGTGTAATATCTTAAACTAAAAAAGCAACCAATAGAAGCACTATAACGGTTACTATTGCGGCTAATATGTTGTTTCTAAACGATTTGGTTTTTAAATAATCTATAAATTTAGACATGAATCTTAATTTGGGTTATGCGTACAAGCTCAAATGTAACTATTTTAATGATGGATTGAATTATCGAATCTGTTTCTTCACTCAATCATTCAATTACTCACTCCTTCAATAATTCTACTTCAATAATACTAAAGCACAAAGATATTTATATTTTTGAGGATATATTTATATTCAATTTCTATTTATAAAAGGATTTTTAACATGAAGAAAACGATAGCATTGTTAACAGGCGGTACCACAGGCGAATGGGTTGTTTCTGTAAAAAGCGCAGCCACTATTGCTCAAAATATCGACCCCAATTTATACGATGTGTATAAAATTATGCTGAACGAAAAGGGCTGGTTTTATGAACCTGCCGATTCTGTTAAGATAGAAATTGATAAAAATGATTTTTCCTTAACACTTGAAGGAAGAAAAATTAAGTTTGACGGCGTTTTTATTGCTATCCATGGTTCTCCTGGCGAGGACGGAAAATTGCAGGGCTATTTCGATATGTTAGGTATTCCATATACCGCCTGCGATGCATTAACTTCGTCTATTACCATGAATAAAGGTTACACCAAAGCCGTTGTAGCGGGTATTGATAAGCTGTACACCGCAAAATCTGTTCAGATATTTAAAGGCGGCAACTACAATCTAAATCAGATTAAGCAGGATTTAAGATTGCCTTACTTTGTTAAACCCAACAGCGGGGGCAGCAGCATTGGCATGAGTAAGGTAAAACATGCTGACGATCTGGAAACAGCCATTGAAAAAGCATTTAAAGAAGATAGTCAGATTTTAATAGAAGAGTTTGTGAGTGGTAGGGAATTTTCGGTCGGCATTTTTGGCGCTGAGGGCAAAGTTATTGTTTTACCAGCAACAGAAGTGATCCCGAAAAATGAGTTTTTCGATTTTGAGGCAAAATATACGCCTGGCGCAACGGAAGAAATTACCCCAGGCAGAATGAGTGCCGAAGAAGTGAGCCGTGTGCAACAGGTGGTAAAGGATGTATACCAGAAATTAAATTGCAGGGGAGTGGTACGCATTGATTATTTCCTGGAGGAAGGAACCGGTAAATTTTATTTTATCGAAATCAATACCATTCCCGGACAAACAGCAACCAGTTTTATTCCACAGCAGGTAGCTGCAATGGGAATTACCCTGAAAGAATTTTATACTCTTTTAATGAAAGAAACGCTGGGGTAGTACTTGTGAATTTTGTCATTCTGAATGCAATGAAGATCTTTAAATAGTAGCATTGCTTTATGAACATATCTACTTTGTAAGCGCGGCAATTTAGGTCCAGTCTTTTATTTGTTAGGGATTATTCATTTATTTAGGCTAATTTTAATGGTATTTATGCTTGCTTCGCAGGCCTTAACTTCGTTCAGAATAACAAGTGACACATATAATTATATCAAAAATAATCTTTAAGATCTTTAACAGAGGTATCTAAAATATTGATTTGCCTAAACAACGATGAATATCCAAAAACTGATTGATAAAGGTTTAAAACTCAAAAGCTATTCAAAAGATTCAGTTATCTACGAGCCGGGGATGCAGCCCCGCTACGTGTATTTTATCAAATCGGGCGAGGTGCGAATGGTTACCGTGAGCGATGAAGGAAAGGAATTTATACAAGGCGTTTTTAAAATGGGGCAGTATTTCGGTGAACCTGCTCTATTAGTGAACCGACCTTATTTAGCCTTTACTATTGCCAATAAAGATTCGCAGATTATTGTGGTAAATAAAGAAGATTTTTTCGGACTGATTAAAAACGAACCCGATTTTAGCATGGAGTTGATCCGTACTTTAAGTAACCGCCTCTTTTATAAATCGATGATGCTGGAAGAACTGGCGAGCGAAAAGGCCGATCATCGGTTGTTAACGATTATCAATTACCTTCTTAACGATATTGCTGTAGGTGAAAATTTAAAAATAACGCGACAAGAATTAGCCGACATGACTGGCTTAAGGGTAGAAACAGTTATCCGTAGCACTAAAATATTAGCGGAAAAAGGCCTGATCAGAACCATTAAAGGGAAAATAGTAAAGGTTTAGCATGGCTTAACCAATTTATACAACAATCCTTAAACATGACTTAGATCATAAATTAGTATTTAATTTAGGCTTACCTTTGTACTATCAAATTAGAAGATTATGGCTGAGTTATCGAAATTCCAGGCTTTTGTACAGTGTAAATGCCCACGTTGCCACAAAGGAGATATTTTTACAGGGAGTGCTTATTCTTTCAGACTACAAAAAACCAATATCAACTGTCCGCATTGCAACTTAAAATTTGAGCGCGAGCCAGGGTTTTTCTACGTAGCCATGTTTGTAAGTTATGCCATGAACGTTGCAGAAATCATAACCATTGGTGTGGCATCGTATGTTTTGGGTTTAGCCTTAGTATATGAAAACTTGTGGTACTATGTTGGTTTAATCCTGGCCGGTGTTTTATTGTTGTCACCAATTAATTACCGCTATTCGAGGGTTATTTTTGCTTCATTACCTTACGCCAGGCTTACATTATGTTGCTGGCAGTGGAGACTAGTAAACTATAAATAAAAAGAGACTGTATCGTAAAACTGATTTCTCTTCAGGTTTTGTCGTGTTGATCTTGTCGAAACAGCGCTGCCAGAGCTATTTAATCTAGTCCTTCTACAGGTTTTTGTTCTTGTGTTTACATACTGAATCGAGACAATTCAATAAATTAAGTAACAGCGTGCTTTCGTCTCATTAAACCTATTATCAGATTGATGATCGGTAGTAGTTGAACAACTAAAAATCCGAGTAGCATTGCAGCGGTGCTATTCTTGAATCCCTGTGAATAATCTGTCGAGTCTGCGCTGGTAAACTCGGCCAGGGTAAGTGATTTGTTGAAATTATAAGTAGAATAACAAGCAAGAAAAAAGAATAAAATAGATAATAAAATGTGAGTCCAGCTCAAGATATTAGATGCTATAAATGATTTTAAAAATTTGTAGAATAATGCAAAAACGAATAAAAATATCGCATACCACCTAATGAGTGGAACATTATCGATCATATAATAACTGCCGTATATATTGAAAGCAAGATTAACTGCCGGAAGCAATAATGAAGCTGCCAAAAGAATGGTCGCTACTAAAACCAGGAAGTTATAGGTTTTAAAGATTTTTTTCATTTTTTGTTTGGCTTGAGGGGTTCCTTAATCTAAGTGTGTAATTGTTTGGAGAGCTATTTCACATATTTATGATCAGTTTTTTAATTAGAAAATGGGTGTTCAGTAATGCTTCGGAAGCAGCAGTCCCGTTATTCGCTATAGCTTCGATAAAAGATCGGAGGCTGACGCTTTTACCGGGTTTATAGAACAGAGGACTGTATAAAATACAAACGAAGACTACATTAAGTTCAAAAATCAGCCATCATTGCGAGAGGAACGACGAAGCAATCCTATCGCAGACAGGAAGATTGATTCATCCGATGAAAAATCGGCTTGTCAATATTAACTCGGAACCTTTCATTTCAGGCATTTTGCTACCGGTATGAAATCAGTATAGCTTCTGCTTTAGCTAATGACGACTAAAATTAATGATTTATAGAACTATTTATACAATCTACTAACGCTTTCACTTTTGTCTCTGAAGTAAGTTCATACCGGTATTCGTCATCAATACTGCCCATTTTGGTTTCCGTATTTCTGAATTCCATTTTACTTGGTACAAATTCCTTTGCTGAAGCATGAAATTGTGTAGCACCGGTTTGATCAATAAGGTTTTTGATGTTGTTTTCATTTATACCCGCACCAGGCATGATGGTAATGCGGCCATTGGCTTTTTTACCAGCTGTGCTAATTTTTCTGCCCCCAGAATTGCAGAAGAAGCACCTCCGGAAGTGAGCACTCTTTTTATGTTGAGTGAGATCAAATCTTCCAGTGCCTGATCCATATCGTTACTCATATCAAATGCCCTGTGGAAAGCCACCTCCATAGGTTTGGCCAGCGCAATTAATTCAGCGCATCTTTCTTTGTCGACAGTGCCATCAGCTTTAAGTATTCCAATAACTATTCCTTCGCAATTTAATGATTTGCAGATTTTTATATCTTCTTTCATTAATTCGAATTCTGTGCCGGAGTATAGGAAATCGCCACCCCTCGGACGGATAATCGGCCAGATTTCGATGGATAGATTTTTCTTCGCAAGTGCCAGCTGACCATAACTTGGTGTGGTACCACCTTCTGCCAGGTTATCGCAAAATTCCACTCTTTTCGCCCCGCCATTTTGAGCGGCTAAGGCTGATTGGTAAGAGTTAGCGCATACTTCTAAGCAAGGAATTGCTCCTTCATTCATGATATTTGGATTTATGTTCTACAAAGCGAATTTACTTTCTTATCGTCACCCTGAATTTATTTCAGGGTCAATTAAGTAAAGGAGACTACAGATCGCGCCTTCATTAAATAGTTAAAAATTAAATATTTACATCCGACAAACAATAAACTCTGATTAATAATAACTCTTGCCTTTGATCAAAAGATCTTGTTTTTCTGCATTACAAACCGCATAACTAAAGCCCTGTTGAATGGCATAAGCACCATATTCGCCTTTTTTATTGATAGCTAAAAATCCTACCTGTATATTTTTGGCAGTTTCGGGCTTCTTTTTAATGATGCGCATTACCGCTTCCTTACAGGCGGCTTCGGGTGTATAACCCTGGCGCATGAGTTCTACAACTAAAAACGAACCTACATTTCGTACTACCTCTTCGCCTACACCGGTTGATGTTGCGCCACCAACTTCATTATCTACATAAAGGCCAGCCCCAATTATCGGACTATCACCAATTCTACCATGTAATTTGTAGGCCATGCCACTGGTGGTACAAGCGCCGGAAATGTTTCCTTTCGCATCAATAGCCAACATTCCAATGGTATCGTGGTTATACTGGTTGCCTGGTAATTTTTGTGGGGCAGCTTTCTCGTAAAGTTTATTTTCGATATTCATCACCGGCGCATATTTCGCTGTTTTTAACCATTCTTTCCATGCTTTTTCGCTAGCCGGAGTGAGTAGATTCTCTTTTTTGAAACCCTGCTCCAAGGCAAACTGTAAAGCACCATCTCCAGCTAACATGACGTGCGGTGTTTTTTCCATCACCTTACGCGCAACCGAAATTGGATGCTTAATATGCTCGAGTGCTAAAACAGCGCCACAATTACCCAGTTCGTCCATAATACAGGCATCGAGCGTAACATGGCCATCACGATCCGGTAAGCCACCATAACCGACAGATTGATTGTGCTCATCAGCTTCGGGTACCCAAACGCCTTGTTCTACTGCATCTAAAGCACGTCCACCAGTTGATAAAACTTTCCAGGCATCAGCATTTGCCGCAATGCCAAAATCCCAGGTAGAAATTACAATCGGGAAATTTTCTGCTTTTGATGATTTTTTTGGAATTACATGCGCAATACTACTTTTATCAATGGCCAGCAATCCGGCCGATAGGGCAGACGCTTTTATAAATTTACGGCGGTTAAACATTTTTTTGGTTATTGTTGAAATTGGCTAAATAGTTAATTATTTGATTGTCGAATTGTTAGATTGTTAAATCGAACGATCGTGTTTGGTCATTTTGATTTGAACATTGGTTATCATTCATTAATCGTTTTACTTCCGTTTGAAATTGCAATCTGATTATTATTTAATTGTTAGGTTGTTGAAACAATCGTTCCTGTATGAAAATTGCGACTTGACTATTGGTTATTAATTTAACTGATCGTAAATCTATCCGCATCTTTTAGAAAAGGAAACTGTCTTCTGATTTTAAACAGTTCTTCGTAGTTGATACTAAAAGTGTATAAATCTTCATCTTCCGGTTTATAATAGACGGTATTGCCATACGGATCTAAACACATCGATAATCCACTGTGGTAAATCTGGTTCCCATCGTGCCCAACGCGGTTCACGGCAATTACATAACTTTGGTTCTCAATTGCCCTGGCTGGGATTAATGCCTTCCAGTGTGCCGAGCGTTTATCAGGCCAGTTGGCCACCAGGAGTAAGATGTCGTATTCCTGATCTACATTGCGTAACCAAACCGGAAAGCGTAAATCATAACAAATGGCCAATCTGATTTTCCATCCTTTAAGTTCAACAATGAGTTTTTCTTTACCTGGACTAAAGTGGTGGTCTTCATCACCCATGCCAAACAGATGGCGTTTATCGTAATGCTGGTTTTTACCATCCGGCTCCATCCAGATCAGGCGGTTAAAATATTGGTTATTTTCTTTAATAATCAAACTTCCTGTAACTACACAATTGTACTGATGCGCCATTTTTTGCATCCATTGCATCGTTTTACCACCCATTTCTTCCGCTAAAGCTTCAGAATTCATGCTGAAACCTGTGTTAAACATTTCGGGTAAAATGATAATATCAGTTTTCTCCCTTACACCCATCGACAATCTAAGTGCCAGATTCAAAAGGTTTTTCTCAATGTTTTCCCAAAAAAGATAGGCCTGAAAAACAGTTACTTTCAGATTTTCTATTTGAGTGTAAACAGGTGCTTCCATGGTATATCGGTTAAGTCTGGTTAAACATTTTTTAGTTTCCCGGCAGCTAAGGCGAGGGTAGCATTTTCTTTAGCAAAGCAGAACCTGATAATTTTATGATCTGTTGCTTTTTGGTAAAATGCAGAAACCGGAATGGTGGCCACTCCAAATTCCTTGATCAGCCTGATACTAAAATCGGTGTCTTTTTCGTCGCTGATATCGCTATAACTTGCACATTGAAAATACGAACCATTACAAGGCAAAAGTTTAAAGCGGCTTTCGGACAGGAGACTTCTAAAATAATCTCTCTTCTGTTGAAAGAAGCTGCCTATTTCAGTATAATTTTTTGGCTCTTTGATGTAATGGGCAATTGCTTGTTGCATGGGACTATTAACGCTGAAAACATTAAATTGGTGTACCTTCCTAAATTCTTCGGTCAATTTCTCTGGCGCCAAACAATAACCCAGTTTCCAACCCGTAGCGTGCAAAAGCTTACCAAAAGAGGCTACGACGAAACTTCTTTGCTTTAATTCCGGGTAGAGCATTACACTCTGGTGTTTTTGTTCATCGTAAATCAGGTGTTCATAAACTTCATCGCTCAGGATTAAAATATCGGTGCCACTAACGAATTTAATAAGCGATTTCATATCATCTGGTGACAAAATACTACCTGTAGGGTTTTGTGGAGTATTTAAGATGATCATCCTGGTTTTTGCGGTAAACAACTTCTTAACCATATCCCAGTCAATAGCATAAGTGGGTGGGGCAAGTTCGTAAGTTTTAACCAGGCCACCTAAAAGTTTAATGGTAGGTGCATAACTATCGTAAGCTGGTTCAAAAATGATAACTTCATCACCGGCATTGATAATTGCCGCTAAAGCTGTAAAAATAGCCTGTGTTCCACCTGCTGTAATGGTAATTTCTGTTTCAGGGTTATACTTTATATTGTAGAGTTTTTCAACTTTCTCTGCGATGGTTTCTTTTAAAAAAGTAGAACCTGGCATTGGTGCATATTGGTTAAAACCATCTTGCATGGCTTTATTTACCAATTCAACCAGTTTTGGATCACAGGCATAATCAGGAAATCCCTGAGAAAGATTAATGGCATTGTATTCAGCGGCAAGTTTACTCATCACCGAAAAAATGGTGGTACTTACGCCAGGAAGTTTAGATTGTATATGAAGCATCTTGTAAGCGAAAATAGGAAAAAAAGCTTAAGGCGTAAAAAACCTATTTCAAAAGCCATGCTGCAAGATTATAATAGTAGACGGAGAAAAACATTTTCAGCAGTATTAAACCCTCACTTTAAATTAACATCAATAACCTAAACAATAAACCCCTGGCTTTAGCAAATTAACCCTGGAATTTTGTATTATTTCAAATATATTGCTGCTTATTTAAAATTATTCCAAATAAACCCTTTTATTTGCACTTGAATCTTAATATCCATTAAATATGAAATTTAAGCACTTAACTGCTGCTTTTTTACTGATCATAAGTGCCTCTGCATTTATTAGTCCGAAAAAAGCTTTAAGAACATTTGTTTCCAATTACGAAAATGTATTGGGCACATCGTTAGAATTAAAATTTAAAACGAGCAGCCAGGCCGACGCGGATTTAGCAGAAGCCCGCGCATTAAATGAAATAGATCGACTGGATGATATTTTAAGTGCTTATAAAACTAACAGCGAGTTTAGTAAATGGATGGGCAATGGTAAACAAACTACCAAAGTTTCGACTGAATTATTTGAGGTTTTAAAACAGTTTGAAAATTATAAAGTGTTAACCAACGGTGCGCTTGATGCATCAGCCAAAGTAATAGGTGAGGTATGGAAAAAGGCAGTTGCCGAAAATCGTTTACCATCTGCTGAAGCACTACATCAGGCGGTTACTTTGGTTAAACAAAAACATTATATCTTAAATGAACGGGATAAAACGGTTACCCGTTTGGATGATGCACCATTAGCATTAAATTCTTTTGCGAAGAGTTATATCATTAATAAGGCTGCTGAGAAAGCTATTCAATCTCCTGGTATTGAAAACGTGGTCGTAAATATTGGTGGCGATATGGTGATTAAGGGAAACCAGCCTGAAGCTATCGAAATTGCAAATCCTAAAGCTGATGCTGAAAACGATGTAGCACTAACCACAATTAAAGTATCAAATATGGCTGTGGCAACCAGCGGTAATTACCGCAGAGGTTTTATGGTAAATGAAAAATGGTATTCGCATATCGTTGATCCGCGCAGCGGAAAGCCTGCTTCAGAAATAATCAGTGCAACGGTTATTGGTCCTGATGCCAGTGAAGCAGGTGCTTTAGCTACTTCTTTTAATATACTTTCTGTTGCCGGGATTGAAGCATTAACTGCGACTAGAAATGACATTGCATACTTGTTGATCACTAAAGATGGCAAAGAAATCAGAAGCAAGGAGTGGGCTAATTATGAGGTTGTTGTAAATAAGCCGGCTGGTGTTGTAGAAAAAGCAAGCAAAGCTGATAAACTTTGGAATACCAAATATGAGTTGGTGGTAAATTTAGAAATTGCCAATATAGAATCTACCGATGGTAAACGTGTCCGTCGCCCTTTTGTGGCCGTATGGATTGAAGATGCAGCTAAAACACCTGTGCGTAATCTGGCTATATGGTATAACAAACCACGTTGGCTACCCGATTTAAAATCATGGAACCGTGCCAACGGCGATGAGTTCAAAAAAGGAGCAGAAGGAAAGCTGAGCTCAACAAGTTCTGCTACACGTGGCCCCGGTAAATACAGCTTGTCATGGGATGGAAAAGACGATAACGGGAAATTGGTAAAAGCAGGCATTTACACTGTTTTTATTGAAGTTGCCCGCGAGCATGGCACTTACCAGGTAATTGCGAAAGAAATGAAATTTACAGGCTCGGCCCAAAAAGTAGAATTAACGCCAAATACAGAACTAACATCAGCATCTCTTGACTACAGAAAAATCGGAACCGCAAAAAAATAAGATAACGGTTGCACCTGGCGGACTGGGTAAAAAACAGGTTAAAAAAGAGATCGGTAAAGGTAAGGCTAAAAAGCGTTTAGCTGGTTTATCTCGCTGGTTGCACATTTACTTATCAATGGTGAGTTTTACGATTCTGCTATTCTTTGCAGTATCGGGCTTAACTTTTAAATCATGCAGATTGGTGTACTTCTGGTAAGGAAGTGGTTACTAAAGATGCTGGATTGGTAAACCTAAAATGGGTAAACCAACCTGATACCAATAAGATCAACAAGTTACAAATTGTTGAGTTTTTTAGAAGTAAACATGAAGTTAAAGGCGCATTAAGCGACTTTAGAATAGACGACAGAGAACTGAGCTTAACCTTTAACGGACCTGGTTACCTGGCCGATTCTTTTATAGACCGCGAAACCGGTAAATACGAATTAACCATAACCAGATTTGGTGCGGTGGCCGTAATTAATGATTTACATAAAGGAAGAGATTCTGGCAAGGCCTGGTCGTGGATTATAGATATTTCGGCAGTGCTGATGACATTGGTATCTATCTCAGGAATTATCTTAATCTGTTTTATTAAAAAGAAACGATTAAGTGGCTTCATCATCGCAGCGGTAGGCACAATGGTTTGCTATTTGATTTACAGGTTATTTGTGCCGTAGTTTTACGGCCCAACACAGGGAGAGGCCATATCATATTTGTGATTCCAATAGAATTGTCGTCATCTCGACTGTAGTGTAGCGAAATGGAGAGATCTATCTTGGCAGATTTCTCCACTTCGGTCGAAATGACGCCCCCCGAGATTGATTTTTATCCGATAAATTAGCCCTCGGTATGAAAATTCTATATTTACGATAGCCCAAGTGTCTGAGGGTAAATATTAATGCGTTATAACAGCCGAATCAGATGATGCATCAACTTCTGTAGTGATCAACCTTCTGCCGATTAATAAACAGCCTAAAGCGATAAATGCAGCGGCTGTCATGACCAAAGGCATGGGCACTACAGAGTGTTCGCTAAATAAACTCACCATTACCGAGGCCAAAGCGCCTAATCCCATTTGCAAAGCACCCATTAAGGCAGATGCACTACCAGCGTTTTTGGAAAATGGCGCAAGCGACAAAGCAGCCGCATTAGGATTAATTAGACCTAAACAGGCTAAAAATAATGCGATAAAACCTATTGTAGCATATAAATTTAACCAGTTGTTTAAAGCAAAAATCAAAAAGATTAAGCTGAAAATACATTGGGCAATAAGTGCATAGGTAACAATATTTTTGCTGGTAAACCATTTTAGTATTAAGCTATTTACCTGACTCGAACCAATAAAGGCTACCGATAGCAGCGCGAAAATCCAACCATAGCCAGTCTTACTCACTTCGTATATTTTCATAAATACCTGAGGTGATGAAGATACATAAGCAAATAAACCTGAAAAGGTGATTGAACTGATTAAGGCATACGTGTAAAATTGAGGCTCTTTTAAAACGGTAAAGAAATTGGTTAAAATGGGTTTAGGTTTTAGGGAGTAATTCAGATCTGGTTTATAACTCTCCGGTAACTTAAAGATTGAAGCCAGGAGCATCAAAACCGCCATCAAACCTAAAAATACGAATACATATTTCCAGCCTAATGCCGAGATTAAATAACCACCTGCTGTTGGCGCAAGCATCGGTGATACGGCAATCACCAGCATTAACGACGCAAACACTTTGGGGCTTTCTTCTACCGAAAACAGATCCCGTACCATAGCAACGGAGGCTACAGCCGTGGCACAGCTCCCAATCGCCTGAACAAAACGTAAAACAATCAACTGGTTTACATCAGTTACAGCTAGGCATAAAAAAGAAGCAAAAATATAGAGTCCTAAACCAAAGTATAAAGGTTTTTTCCTTCCAAATTTATCCAAAAGCGGACCGTACAATAACTGACCAGCAGAAATCCCGATAAAAAAGCTGGATAAAGAAAGTGCTACAGTTGATTCAGTACTTTTTAAATCTTTTGCAATATCCACAAAGCCAGGCAGGTACATGTCGATGGAGAAAGGGCCAAGGGCTGCCAATGATCCTAAAATGAGTATGAGATAGAAGTGTTGTTTTTTAGCCATGAAGATTACCGGAATTTGATGAGGGCAAAGATTGGGAGATTTAAGTTGTTAACCTATTTTTATGGTCGAACGATTGTAAAAATCATACTTTAATAACTAATTCGTAAAGAGGCATCTGCATAATCTTTGTATCAGCTATGTTAAAAATATGATGATTGCTATACTAAATCTGCTATTTATTTATAGATTTATAGTCTATGACTTTTAAGACAAAAGAAAGCCGTTTACTACTCATTCTGGGTAGCTTTTTTGTAGCAAACGCTATATTATCAGAGTTTATTGGAGTTAAACTATTCAGTGTTGAAGAAACGCTGGGGTTTAAAAAGTTCGATATCAATTTGCTAGGAGTTCCAAATCTATCGTTTGTGATGTCGGCAGGGGTATTAACCTGGCCAATCATTTTCATTATGACGGATATTATAAATGAATATTTTGGTGTAAAGCAAGTCCGTTTTTTATCTATCCTCACTTCAATTTTAATCGCATTTGCCTTTCTGGTAGTTTGGGGCTCTATGCATTTAAGCGCTGCCGATTTTTGGGTACACCAAAAAATTAATGGTGAAGACTTAAATATGAACAATGCTTTTGCAGGGATTTTTGGTCAGGGAATGTGGATTATTGTAGGTTCCATTACTGCTTTTATTATTGGACAGCTGGCAGATGTTCTGATTTTCCACCGGATTAAAAAAATTACCGGAGAACGTGCTTTATGGTTACGTGCAACCGGCTCAACATTGGTTTCTCAGCTGATTGACAGTTTTGTGGTGATTTTTATCGCGTTTTATTTAAACCCACAATACCATTACAGCTGGAAAATGGTCGCCGCAATTGGCTTGGTTAATTATACTTATAAATTTATTGTCGCCATTTTAATGACCCCGATTTTGTATATCGTACATGCGATAATTGATGGTTACTTAGGAAAAGACCTGGCCCACAAACTCATTAAAATGGCAGGTAGGGGATAACAACTTAACCAAATAATATAAAGATGAGATTTAATATTTTAGCGCTCTTTGCAGGATTTTCGTTATTGGCTTGTTCTAATAAAAAGGACAGTGGAAAAGGTCTTGAGATTCAGGGTACATGGCAATTGGTTTCGGCTACCACCATTGATAAAGGAAAAAGTGAAACCACTGATTATTCAGGGAAACTGAAGATGATCAAGCTATTTAATAACAGCCATTTTGCTTTTCTGAAACATAGCCTTGATCCCAAAGATACCACTAGTTTTGATGCAGGAGGGGGAACTTTCGTTTTAAAAGGCGATGATTATACCGAATACCTTGAATATTATAAAAACAAAGATTGGGAAGGCAAGACTTTTAATTTTAAACTGGCCATCCATAATGATACTTTGATTCAGAAAGGGGTTGAAAAAGTGGAGGCCGCCGGTGTTGACCGCGTAATTATTGAAAAATACATTAAGGTAAAGTAATGAAACGCAAAAGGTCAGACTCGCTCCGACCTTTGTACTTAACAACAAAACAAATAAAAAAATTAACCTTAAAAATAAATTATAGGGTTGCCAGTTCTGCGGCAAAAACATTTTCACTCAATTGCTCCTGTTTGTATATCTGTCTGCCGGTGTAGGCAACAAAAACAGATTGATCTAAAAGCAAATCACGGTTTTTTATCAAACTTTCTAACTTAACGGTCCCAACCACATATTTATAACTGCTTGCAGCATAACGTTCGCTGATGTTGTCAAATTCCAGTAGGGTAATCAGATCTTCATCCGCATAACGCAAATAAACTTCTAAAAGAATTTCTTCTGTATGTTTTACACCGTTTTCTGAGTGGTATTTTTTGTATTCATAACGGTAATCGTAACGTAAAGCCGCAATATCAGATAGTACAGCGGCACCAGTAGGGTGACCACCGGCACCTTTACCATAGAAAAACTGTTTATCAGCAAAAGCCGCCTGAACGGCTACGGCATTGTACTCATTTTCTACATTGTAAAGAAAATCGTCCTTAGCTACCAGTTTAGGGAGTACATAAGTCACAATATCTTTTGTATTTACCTTACGAGCCGTTGGTACCAACTTAATTTTGAAATTTTTCTCACGAGCATATTTAATGTCATAGTTAGAAAGGTTCTGTATACCGATGTTTAAAATGGCATCAGGATTTACAAACAAACCATAGGCATGTGCGGTAGCTATGGCCAGTTTATATTTCGGATCATAACCTCCCACATCCAGGATCGGATCGGTTTCTGCGAAACCTAAATCCTGTGCCTCTTTTAATGCCGAATCGTAACTTTGACCCTCGTTAAATATTTTGGAAAGGATATAATTAGATGAGCCATTAAAAATTCCGCTCAAAGCATGAAATAATTCATTGTCGTAATACTCTTCCAGGTTACGGATAATTGGAATACTGCCGCAAACGGCTCCTTCATACAATAAAGAAGTACCATACTCTTGTTGTAAATCTACCAGCTCTTTTAAATGCGTGGCGATCATTTTTTTGTTGGCAGAAACTACATTTTTACCATTTTTTAATGCCGTAGTTACAATTTCGTAAGCAGCATCAGCATCGTTAATTAATTCTACAATCGTATTGATCTCTGTATTGTTTAATATTTCGTTACGATCAGTCGTAAACAGATCCTTGTTTAGGGTACGTTTCTTCCTTGGGTCTTTTATCGCGATTTTAATGATCTCCAGGTTCAGGTTCTGGCTTTGGATGATATCCAACAAACCTTGCCCTACAACGCCAAAACCAAATAAACCGATTTTTAAATTCTTGCTCATTGTTATAAAGTGATTATACAGACAGGTGTATTACACCGATATAGCTGTTCTTATTTTTGTAATTTGTTTTAAATTTTGTGTTGGCATCCAGTTAATCACCTTCCACCTTTGTACCCTCAACCTTCCACCTATCTAAGCGGTATGCTGTAATCTGATGATTTTTTTATTCCGGCTTTCCTTAATAAAGTTTCCGATTACATTAGTGAGGGCATCTGTTTCGATCAAAAATCCATCGTGACCATAATCTGAATGCAAAGCACTAAATTCTGCTCCCGGAATATGATCGGCCAGGTATTTTTGCTCTGATAAAGGAAACAAAACATCATTTTCTATCCCGATTACTAAAGTATTTGCCGTAATTAGTTTTAGTGCATCTGCAATACTTTTGCGGTTACGGCCCACATTGTGGCTATCCATTGCTTTGGTTAAATAATAATAACTGTAAGCGTTAAAGCGGTTGATCAGCTTTTCTCCCTGATAGTTCTGATAAGAAGACGATCTGAAATTGTCTGTCTTATCGTTTACACTTTCTAACTGTGTACTGCCGTAAGCACTGTAGGTTCTATAACTTAAAAGTGCAATGCTTCGGGCTGTTTTTAAACCCTTGCTGCCACCGTTTGGTTGGTTGGCATAAAAAGTTCTGTCTGTTGTGATGGCTAAACGCTGGCTTTCGTTAAACGCAATTCCCCATGGAGAATGCGCAGCATTAGTCGCAATTAAGATCAGGTTTTCAATTTTATTAGGTTCCGAAATGCTCCATTCCACAGCCTGTTGCCCACCTAAAGAACCACCGATTAATAATTTAATATAATCAATACCTAAATGTGAAGCCAATAACTGATGTGCCGATACTAAATCCCGGATAGTAAATTGTGGAAACGAAAGATAATAAGGCAAGCCCGTTACCGGATTGGTACTTAACGGGTTGGTACTGCCATAATGAGAGCCTAAAACATTTGCACAGACAATATAATGCTCTTCCGGATTGAACAAAGCATTTTGACCGAACAAACCTTCCCACCATTCAAAAACATCAGCATTGGCAGTAAGTGCATGGCAAACCCAAATTACATTATCTTTATTTGCATTTAATTTGCCATAAGTTTGATAAGCAACTTGCAGGTTACGGATTTTTTTCCGCTCTCTAATTTGAACTGTTTATTATAATTATATGTTGATGCTGTACTCATTGTTTATTGTATTCGGAAAATGAACGGGCTTAGGCTGATAAACTCTCTGTAGGGATCTGAACATTTATAGATGCAAAAGCCTGCTCGAAATCGGCCTTAATATCATCGATGTGTTCAATACCGACTGAAACCCGTAATGCGTTTGGCTTTACACCTGCAGCCAATTGCTCCGCTTCACTCAATTGTTGGTGTGTGGTTGCCGACGGTTGGATAATCAACGTTTTGGCATCGCCCACGTTTGCGAGATGCGAAACCAGTTTTAAGTTATCAATAACCTGTGTGGCATTTTCTTTACTTCCTTTTAATTCGAAAGATAGAACCGCGCCGAAACCGTTACTTAAATATTTTTTTGCCAGGCTATTATATTTGCTGCTCGCTAATCCTGGATATTGTACTTCCTGAACTAATGGATGGTTTTCTAACCAGGTGGCCAGTTCTAAAGCATTATCAACATGGCGTTGAACGCGGAGTGATAAGGTTTCCAATCCTTGTAATAAAAGAAACGAATTGAAAGGTGATAAGGCAGGCCCTAAATCTCTTAGTCCTTCTACGCGCGCCCGGATAATAAACTGAATATTGCCAAATGGTCCGCCGATGCCAAAAACATCACTGAAAACCAACCCGTGATAGCCTGCTGATGGCTCAGAGAACTGAGGGAATTTTCCATTGCCCCAATTGTAGTTTCCACCATCGATGATCACACCACCAATACTCGTTCCATGGCCACCAATCCATTTCGTTGCAGATTCTACCACAATATTGGCTCCGTGTTCCAATGGTTTAAATAAATAACCGCCTGCGCCAAAAGTATTATCAACCACTAATGGAAGATCATATTTTTTAGCAATTGCAGCAATTTTCTGAAAATCTGGCACACTAAAAGCAGGATTGCCAATGGTTTCCAGGTATATTGCCTTAGTTTTATCTGTTATTTTAGCTTCAAATTCTTCAGGTACATCTGGATTTGCAAAATCAACATGGATACCCAAACGTTTAAAAGCAACTTTAAACTGGTTATAAGTTCCACCATAAATATGAGTAGAAGAAACAATGCTGTCGCCAGCTTCTAAGATATTATTTAGGGCAATAAACTGAGCGGCCTGCCCTGATGCTACTGCTAAAGCCGCTACACCACCTTCTAAAGCTGCAATTCTTTTTTCGAAAACATCATTGGTAGGATTCATGATCCTGGTGTAAATGTTGCCAAACTCTTTTAAGGCAAATAAATTAGCTCCATGTTCGGCGCTGTTAAATCCGTAAGAAGTGGTTTGGTAAATCGGCACAGCCCTCGAACCTGTTGTGGGATCTATTTCCTGGCCAGCGTGTAATTGTAAAGTTTCAAATTTATATGATGTTGACATGATTACTATTTTATTTTGTTGAACGATTAGATATGGTGGTTTAGGTTGATCCTAAAACCTGGCAGGGCGTATCCCGATGTTCGGGACCTTCCAGTTTGAAAGAAACAAAAAAGGAAGATTTTTTTAACTAATGTATGCAACAGCACATACAAATAACCGCACGCATATTGCAACAAGTAAAAGAAACAGAGTATTGTTCTGCCTTTTTAAGGTTTGCATTGGGTTCGCTTAGCGATTGAAGATTTAATGTTTTCATCAGTTCTAATTTATATCACCAGATAACACCATGCTATCCGGTCAGGAATTGGCACCTTCTCTTTCTGAGGGTTGCCAGTGGGTCATCGAGCCAGTCTCTCGCCACTTCTTTATAAATCAACCCGTGAAGATTGACTTTTATTTAGCTTTCCACCAAATAATATTTCAAATGTCTTAATTAAATTTTAATTCACAAAATAAAATTTTGATTTTTAAATTAACTATCTAAAAATGAACTCGTTATTTTTATGCTGAGTTTGCCATTTAAAATTTTTAATATAAAATTAACGCTTAATATTTTAAGTTTGTGCATCCTATCTAAATCGTAACTTTATGAAAAACACAAAATCACTATGTTTAGGACTGTTATTTATTGTAACGGGTTTAAACAATGCCAGCGCTCAATTTGGAGGCTTAAAAGATAAATTATTAAAAGTAGGCACAGCACAGGGTGCTAAAGCCCTGGGGGTAGACAGGTTTTTAAAACAACCCGCCGCTATTACTACTAGTTTTGAAGATGTAAACAGGGAAGGTGAAAAAATGCCAGACTTTGTTAATCCTTCAAAATTAAAAGCACAGCCTTTATATTTATTGCCCAAAAACCCTGAGGGTGGTTTTGTACTTTGCGAAGGATTGTACGAAATGACGAATAAAAGCTATTGTTTAAAAGCCGGAACATTTGCGCCTTCAAAAGGAGATGGTTACATGTTTGCACCGGTTTTAGGCCCGAAAGAAGAAATTGTGGTTTCTATTTTGAAAAGTGCAGAAAAACATCCTGAAGTAGAACAGCACGATATACAAGCGCTACTTTGGACAATTATTGCCAGAACAAAATTTGCCGATTACAACGGACAGGTTAAAGTAACTGCCCTTAAACTATTAACACCTAAACAGCTTACACAATTAGAAGGTGGCGCCCTGGGCATTTTGCCTTTCGATGTCATGGAAAAAGCTAAAGATCAATTGCCATCTGGCGTGAGGGCAGTTTTTGAGGCAGAAAATAATATCCGCCAATTGGTATCCTCTGGTAACTATACTTATGCTGATATGGAGAAATATGCTATAATAGCAGGGATGGCCCCGCCAAGAAGCGATGTGCCAAGTGGCATCTGGACGAAACATCCTGATGGTTATTATGTGCGTTATTTTCCTTCAGGATATTCGATTACCAAAGTGCAGGTATATGTACCAAAAGAATTGTTAGCTAACGGAAATAAATTGATTTATGATGCAGCAGGAGATATTGCTTGTCCAGCCAATACAGGCTCGCAACGTTTGGCGCAAACTAATGAGCCATTGGAGGCTAACTATTCGTTAAAGTTGACCACGATTTGTAATTCTAAGTAGGTTTTGGAAAATTAGGGTTCTGTAATCCTTATGCGATTGCAGTCCCGCTTTACGCTTTATCTTTTTGGCTACCCTTCGACTTCGCTCAGGGTGACAGCCAAAAAGGATATAGCTGCAATCGGGTTTAGCAACAGAGGTTCAAAATAACTATAAGAGGCTTTCTCATAATATTGTTGTCATCCTGAGCTTGTCGAAGGACCTGTTTTAAATATCTTACAAGGCGTTTCGACAGGCTCAACGTGACAAATTCAATTGAATTACAATTTATTATACAGCTTCTATTTTTTTAACCCAGCGCCTGCGCTAAATCGGCAATAATATCATCTACATGTTCCAGTCCTACTGAAATGCGGAGCAAGTTTTTAGGCGTTTTACTATCCGGCCCCTCAACTGAATAACGGTGTTCAATCAAACTCTCTACACCACCTAAACTCGTTGCCTGTGCAAATAGTTGGACTTTATTTACCACTTTATGAGCAGCTTCTGCATCGCCCTTAACTAAAAACGACATCATTCCGCTGAAATCTTTCATCTGTTTTCTGGCAATTTCATGCTGTGGGTGACTCTCCAACCCAGGATAAAAAACGGCTTCAACATTAGGATGTCCGTTTAAATAGTGGGCTACTTTTTTTCCATTTTCACAATGGCCCTTCATGCGGTAGGCCAGGGTTTTAATGCTACGCGTTAATAAAAAGCAATCGAAAGGAGAGGGTACTGCACCGCCTGTTTGCTGTATATTTTTGATACGTTCCCATAATTCATCTTTTTTTGCCGTTACTAATATCCCGCCGAGCACATCACTATGACCACCTATGTATTTGGTACTGCTGTGCATGACCATATCGGCGCCCAACAAAATCGGATTTTGTAAAATTGGAGAAGCAAAGGTGCTGTCGCAAACCAGGGTGATATTTTTTGCTTTAGCTATTTTGGCAATCTCTTCAATATCGGTAACCTTTAATAATGGATTTGATGGCGTTTCGATCCAGATCAGTTTGGTATTAGGCTTAATGCTCGATTGTATCAGATTTAAATCGGTTTGATCAACAAAATCAAATTCCAAACTTTCATTAAAAATGGTCAGCAGCTGTTTTTTAATTCCCCAGTACATGTCATCCGGAGCTATAATATGGCTACCCGGTTTTAAAGCCTGGAACATCGCTAATCCGCAGGTGTTACCCGAAGAAAAAGCAGCAGCATCTTCGCCATATTCTAATTTGGCTACAGTGTTTTCTAAAGCAGACCGGTTTGGATTGCTTACCCTGCTATACATGTGCCCACCGGGATAACCACCATCTTCGCCACGAAAAAAGTGGTAGACAGATTAATCGGCAGTGTAACATCACCGGTAGCGATCTTTACGAGATTAGAAGCGTGAATAGCAAGGGTTTCGGGTTTCATAATAATTGATTTTGATCGAAATGATTTCGGGAAGCAATTTAATAATTTGGCGCTAATTTAAGGTTCGTAATGGTTTTGGCAAGATTTATGTAACAAGTTTGTCGAAATTTAATTAAACAAAAAATGAAAAGATTATTTATAGCTATCGCAATAGCATGTTCTACTTTAGTAATGTTACAAAGTTGTAATACTGCAAAAAGAGTAACTGCAGGCGTAACAGGTAGCAGAGGTACAGTTGTTCGCGAATGGGTAGTGAGTAATGTAGCTTTAGAAGGATTGCCTGATGGCGCTGTTCAGGGATTATTTGGAGAGAAATCTTACAAATGTTTCCAGGGAAGTACATGGAACTTAACCAATAGTGGTAATGGTTCTTATACTTTACCGGCATCAAGCGCTTGTGGTTCGGTAATGCAGACTATTTTCTGGTCAGCTGCACCTAAAGACCAGACTTTCCAGTTCAAAAAAATATTTGAAGGTGATAAAGCTAAAAACGTAACAGAAGGTTACCGTTTGGTGTTAACTGATCTTTCCAGTACACAAATGATCTTGAAATCGCCAATTGAATTTGGTGGTAAAACTGCTAACATCGTTTTAACGTTTGTACCTGCAGCAAGATAATATCTAATATTGAAAAACATACCCTAGAGCACTTCTGAAAAGAGGTGCTTTTTTTTATATCAATAATTAACTGCAGCTGAATTGATTACATCAAAAACTTTCCTATAATAGTTTGAGATAGCTTTGTCACGCTGAGCGGAGTCGAAGCGCTTTACTTGTCAATTACAACAAGGCAAAATTTAGTCCATTTATTTCATGCGCCTGGTTCGATCTCTCCATTCCACTGCGTTTCAGTCAAGATGACGAAGTTAGTTAGGTTTTATAAAAGTATTAAATCTGTGTTTATCCGTGTTCATCTGTGGTTAATTAACATGCCCAACATTTAAAAATCGCGGTTTGTTACAAGAAAATGATTTTCAAATCGCCTCATTATTGTATTTTTGTTCAAAATAAATCAGGAATGAATACAACTGAACAAGTTGAAAAAATATTAGCTGATACCAATTTATCAACTGAATTACAAAACATAGCACACAAAGTTCTTCACGGACAGCGCATTACATTTGATGAAGGTGTGCATCTTTACGAACATGCAGAACTAGGTTACCTGGGTGTTCTCGCAAATTACATCCGTGAGAAAAAACACGGTGATAAAACTTATTTCAATCGCAATTTCCATTTAGAACCAACCAATCTTTGTGTTTACGACTGCAAATTTTGCTCGTACTCGCGTTTAATCAAACAAAAAGAAGAAGGCTGGGCTTTAACGATGGAGCAAATGCTTGATATCGTCAAAAAATACGATGGTGAACCGGTAACGGAAGTACATATTGTTGGGGGCGTACTTCCACAGTATGATGTAGCTTTTTATTCAGCATTATTCACAGCCATTAAGCAACACCGTCCTGATCTGCATATAAAAGCATTAACACCTGTAGAGTACCACTATATTTTCAAAAAAGCTAAAATCGATTACGCAACAGGTATGCGTTTGATGAAGGAGGCCGGATTGGAATCGATACCAGGTGGTGGGGCAGAGATTTTTCACCCGGAAATCAGGGAGCAGATTGCCAAAGATAAATGTACCGGTCAGCAATGGTTAGATATACATGAAGAATGGCACAAACTAGGCATGCGTAGTAATGCGACCATGCTTTATGGACATATCGAAAAATACTGGCACCGCGTAGATCACATGGAAAAACTTCGTGAACTGCAGGACCGTACAGGTGGTTTCCAGACTTTTATTCCATTAAAATTCAGAAATCAGCATAACCAGATGAGTAATGTACCCGAATCATCGGTAATTGAAGATTTAAGAAATTACGCCATTGCCCGTATTTATATGGATAACTTCGATCATATTAAAGCTTATTGGGCGATGATCAGTCGCGAAACTGCTCAGTTATCTTTAAATTACGGTGTGGATGATATCGACGGTACTTTGGATGATACTACAAAAATATATTCTATGGCCGGCGCAGAAGAACAAACACCAGCAATGAGCACTAAAGAACTGGTTAATCTGATTAAACAGGTAGGCAGAAAAGCAATAGAACGAGATACTTTATATAACGTGGTTACGGATTTTGAAAATGTTGTTTTCGAAGAAGAGAAAAAACCCCAGTATTATAAATTACCAGTGGTGAATTAATGATTGAATTAGAGAATGACTGAATGAGTGAATGAGTATATTGAGCGTTAAATTTAACATTCAATCACTCAAAAATCCCTCATTCAATAATTAATTAGATGAAAGAAATATACATCATACGCCACGGCGAAACGGAACTTAACAGACAAGGCATAGTACAGGGCAGAGGTATAAATTCTGACTTAAATGATTTAGGAAGGGCACAGGCGGAAGCTTTTTATCAAAAATATAAGGAGATTCCTTTTGATAAGATTTACACCTCTGATTTAAAGCGTACCTGGCAAACCGTTCAAAAGTTTATAGATGCTAAATTACCCTGGGAAAAACTCTCGGGATTAGATGAGTTGGCCTGGGGTGTTTGGGAGGGAAAACCGAATACTGAAGATGCGCGTGATGCTTTCCGTGAGATGTTACAGAGCTGGGAGAATGGAGATTATACCGCTCATTTTGAAGGCGGCGAAAGTGTACAGGACGTTTACGAACGTTTAAAACAACCCATGGAAGTTTTAATGACCCGGCCTGAAGAAAAAACAGTGCTGCTTTGTATGCACGGCAGGGCAATGCGTGTTTTTCTGTGCCTATTATTGGGTAAACCATTAAGTGAAATGACCGAATTCCCACACCAGAATACCGTGCTTTATAAAATGGGTTTCGAAGACGGAAAATTTACTGTTCTCGAATTTAACAATGCCGTTCATTTAGACGGTTTAGTAATTGAATAACTTCCACAGTTCGTCATCCTGATCCGATAGCTATCGGATTTGTTTCAGGATCTGTTGGCAGAATAAAGGGATTTGATTTATATAACGGTTCGTGAGGACACGAACCATGGCAAGTAAATGGGTTTCGAAGACTGAAAATTTACTGTTCTTGAATTTAACAGTGCCGTTCATTTAGACGGTTTAGTAATTGGGGAATAAACCGCCTCGGTTCGTGTCTTCACGAAACGAAACAAGTTATAGTTCGTTGACACGGACCATGGCGTAGAAACAGGTAAATAGTTTAGTAATTGGATAATCCGCTTATCGCAAACGCGAAGCGCAAAATATAACACCTTGAATAAGATTAAAATATCGGCTGTTGCCTATACCAACACCAAAGCTTTTATATACGGATTAGAACATTCGGACATTATAAATAAAATTGATTTAAGTTTAGATATCCCTTCAGATTGTGCAGCCAAAGTGATTAATGGTCAGGCTGATATTGGTTTAATGCCTGTAGCAGCAATTCCATTGGTTCCCAATGCGAACATCGTAGCAGATTACTGTATCGGCAGCGATGGCGGTGTAAATTCGGTATTCATTTTTAGTGAAGTTCCGGCAGCGGAAATAAAAACGGTAAGGCTTGATGCCCATTCGCGCACCTCTAATAATTTGGCCAAAGTTTTGCTGAAATTCTATTGGAAAAAAGAAGTGGAGTTTACTATCGATCCAACTGCAAAAACAGATGCTTTTGTTTTAATAGGAGACAGGACATTTGGTAAAAAAGGCGATTTCGCTTATGCCTATGATATGGGTGAGGAATGGAAAAACTTTACCGGTCTGCCATTTATGTATGCAGCCTGGGTGGCCAATAAAGAAATCTCACAAGAATTTAAAAACGAATTTAATACCGCTTTAAAATTTGGTTTAGATCATAGAAAGGAAGTACTACAGGAATTACCAGCATCGCCAAATTTCGACCTGGAAGATTATCTATACCATAAACTTCAATTTGATGTAACAGATGACCGCAAAAAAGCTTTAAATCTGTTTTTGGGGTATATTGAGCAGTTGTAAAGAAATATATTTCAAAGATTCGTCATTCCCAACTTGATTGGGAATCTTAATGCATTTTTAAAGGCTTTAAGATTCCCTCCTTCGCGGGAATGACGATAACTTTAGTTATAACTAGTGACTTTTCATTTTCCCAGCCACTTTTTCAAGCGTGCTTTTTAATTTGGTCAATGCGCCGGTAATGGCCAAATCGTAGGTATTTCCCAGGTTAGAAACTGCAATTGGTTCTTTACCGGTAATCCTGGCTTCCAACAAACATCTTTTATCATCTAAACCATCTTTACTGCCGTTTTCATCAGATAGATGAACTTCTAAACGCGTAATTAAATCGCTGTATCTGCTCAAACCTTCACTCAACTGGGTCTGGATTTTTTCGTCGTATTCCTGGTGTATGGTTAAATTTTTGTCGGTATTCAGTTGGATCGTCATAATTAAAAATATTAGGTTAAATTTATATTAGGTTAACAGATGAGTGAGGTTAATTGTTTCTATGGGTTAACTGGTTAATCGTATAAATTAGTTAACTGTATAAGTATGAGAACGATGATGCAATCGGTTAAAACAGCCCATTGTTTATAAACCAGATTGAAATGAAAAGCCCGTAAGTGAGGAACGAGCGCGGACTTGTAATGAAAAGCAGGACTGCACAATCCCAAATGCACAGAACCCCTCATTTCCAAATAATGGTTAACTGTTTAAATTGTATAAACTGGTAAACTGTTGAAGCAAGAAAACTATTATGTAACTGAGTTAAAACAGACCATTGTACCTAAACCTGGTAGGAGCGAACACGAGTGTAGCGAAGTAAAGCGGATAACAGGACTACACCAACTGAAATGCACAGAACCCTTCATTTCCAAATAGTGGTTAACTGTTTAAATTGTTATAACCGGTTAACTGTGATATCCTACGATTAACCGATCTAAACAGTTAATCGATTAAATCACTATTTTTTTTAACTTTTCAACAAAACAGCTGTAAAATGCTTATTCGTGTTATCTTTATGGCTTTTGTAAATTAATTTCAGTTTTGGCTAAAGACACGAATAAAGAAACCCTGTTAATGCAGCAATACAACGCTATTAAAGCGAAGTATCCGGGTGCACTTTTACTATTTAGGGTTGGCGATTTTTATGAAACCTTTGGCGAAGATGCCATTAAAACGGCACAGATTTTAGGTATAGTACTCACCAGAAGAGGCACTGGCCCAAATGGTGGCGCTTTAGAACTCGCCGGTTTTCCGCACCACTCTTTGGATAACTATTTATCTAAACTGGTTAGGGCTGGTCAGCGTGTGGCGATATGTGATCAGCTTGAGGATCCTAAAACGACAAAAACAATTGTTAAACGTGGTGTAACAGAGTTGGTTACGCCAGGTGTAGCTTATGGCGATAACATCGTAAATCAAAAATCGAATAATTTCCTGGCCTGCGTTTTCTTTGATAAAACACAACTGGGTGTTTCATTTTTAGATATATCAACAGGTGAATTTCTAATTGCACAAGGCAACAGCGATTATATTGATAAACTTTTACAGGGCTTTAAGCCAACAGAGGTTATTTTTCAGAAATCTAAAAGACAGGTATTTACCGAAAACTTCGGCGATCGTTTTTATACTTTTGGCTTAGATGAATGGCCTTTCACCACTGATTTTGGGAACGAAACCCTGATGAAACACTTCGAGGTTTCATCTTTAAAAGGTTTTGGGGTGGAGCGTTTGCAGAGCGGAATTGTGGCTGCTGGCGTTATTTTGCATTATCTGGGTGAAACTGAGCACCGTAATCTGCAACATATCAGTTCGATTGGGCGTATTGAGGAAGACCGCTACATGTGGTTAGATCGTTTTACCATCCGTAACCTCGAATTAGTGAATTCGCCAAACGATAACGCGGTAACTCTTTTCGATATTCTGGATCATACCTGCACCCCAATGGGTGCGCGTTTGTTGCAGAAATGGATTATTATGCCCTTAAAAGAGCTTAAGCCTATCCAGGAACGACTTGGTATGGTGGAGTATTTTGTAAAAAATGAAGAACTACAAGGCGAATTTCTGAATAACATTAAACAGATTGGCGATTTAGAACGACTCATTTCCAAAGTGGGCCTGCAGCGTGTTGGGCCAAGGGAACTGGTTGCTTTAAAACGCGCACTTTATCATATTGAAGCGGTTAAAAAACTGGCTGCTGATTCTAAAAATCCTTTTCTGATTAAAATAGCGGATCAATTGAATCCTTGCCTGGCCATCCGGGAAAGGATTGAAAGGGAATTACAGGCCGAGCCACCGGCATTGCTGATCAAAGGAAATGTAATTGCGGATGGAGTTGACGAAGATTTAGACCGCTTACGTAAAATTGCATTTGGTGGTAAAGATTATCTGGTTCAGATCCAGAAGCGTGAAGCAGAAGCAACGAGTATTCCATCACTAAAAATTGCCTTTAATAATGTTTTTGGCTATTATTTAGAGGTTACCCATACTCATAAAGATAAGGTGCCAGAGGGATGGATCCGTAAACAGACGCTGGTAAATGCCGAGCGCTACATTACGCCTGAACTTAAGGAATACGAAGATCAGATTTTGGGTGCAGAAGAAAAAATACAGGCGATTGAAATCCGTTTGTATAACGAACTGATGTACGAAACAGCCAGTTATATCAAACCGATCCAACTCGATTCATTTTTAATTGCGCAGTTGGATTGTCTATTGTGTTTTGCACAGTTAGCCGCTAAAAATCATTATAACAAGCCAAAAGTTACCGAAAATAAGGTGCTTGATATTAAGGGGGGCGTCACCCGGTAATTGAAAAACAGCTGCCTGTGGGAGAGGAGTATATCACCAATGATGTATATCTAGATACGGAAAGCCAGCAGATTATTATGATTACCGGTCCCAATATGGCGGGCAAGTCGGCCATTTTAAGGCAAACCGCACTGATTGTACTGATGGCGCAAATGGGTTCCTTCGTTCCTGCCAAGGATGCAGAAGTGGGTATTGTAGATAAGATTTTTACCCGGGTAGGGGCATCTGATAATATCTCTTCAGGAGAAAGTACGTTTATGGTCGAAATGAATGAAACGGCCAGTATCCTGAACAATATTTCAGATGATAGTTTGATCTTACTCGATGAGATTGGCCGCGGAACGAGTACTTATGATGGTATTTCAATTGCCTGGGCAATTGCCGAATTTTTGCATCAGCATCCAACAGCGCGTCCAAAAACTTTATTCGCTACGCACTACCATGAGCTTAACGAATTGGCCAATACCATGCCGCGCATTAAAAACTTTAATGTATCGGTAAAAGAAATGACCAATAAGGTGATTTTCTTAAGGAAACTGGTACCAGGTGGCAGTGAACATAGCTTTGGGATACACGTTGCGAAAATGGCCGGTATGCCAACAAAATTAATAGGGCGAGCCAACGAGATCCTGAAGAAACTGGAAATAGACCGTACGGAAGGGCAAAGTATAAAAGACAGCATTAAAAAAGTACAGAACCAGGCTTATCAGTTACAGATGTTCGCGATTGATGATCCTGTTCTGGTGAAAATCCGCGACACGCTGAATAATCTGGATGTAAATGCATTAACACCTGTTGAGGCACTGTTGAAATTAGACGAAATACAGCGGTTGATTAAGAATTAGGGAAGGTGTGGGGTGTAAGGTTTAAGGCATAAGGTCTTAGTCATCCAATACCCCATGCCATTAATATTGATACAATGGAAATAACCTTAAACCACTCACTTTATAACTTAGGCCTCAAAAAAAATGTTTTCTATTTAATAGCGCTCATGCTATTCCTGTCATCCTGTGGAACAAGAAAGTATACCGTTAAAAGTGACTCCAAAGCTTCTAAAGCTGCTGATGCCATGGCGAATTTAAAAAGCAAGCCGCTTTACCGTTTCATAACCGATTGGACAGGGGTGAGGTACCGTTTTGGCGGATTGGATAAAAATGGTGTTGATTGTTCGGGTTTTGCTTTTTTACTGGAAAAAGAAATTTATGGCGTTACGTTACCAAGGATTTCACGCGATCAGGCCAATGCGGTAAGAAGAAAAGATATTGATAACTTAAAAGAGGGGGATCTTGTGTTTTTCTCTTTTGGTGGCAACGATGTAGATCATGTGGGTGTCTACCTCAATAATGGTTTTTTTGTGCATGCCAGTACTACAAGAGGGGTAATTGTAGATGATTTAACATTACCGGCTTATCAAAAGGTTTTAGTCAAATCAGGATCGGTTAATTAGTTTTTTTTCAGGGCGGGGCGTCATTTCGACTGAAGTGCAACGAAATGGAGAAATCTTTAATATGGGTTTATTCATTCCCAACTTGATTGGGAATCGTAATGTCTTGGTAAGGTTGTTGGTTTCATTAAGATTAGCTTCGCTGAGCACTTCGTGGTTCCCGCCTGCGCCTATCGTCTGGACACATCTTTATTAAGTATTTTTAGGCTTTTTGCTAACCAACTTTAATAAAGCACGGATTTTAACCAAGGACGCCGTCAATCCCAAGAGCCGGGGAAATCAAAAAAACAGGCGCACAACAGTAAAAACGGCACTAAAAAACCTGAACGCAGTGGTTTTGTGTTCATAACCGATGATTTAATTTTAAAGAATATTGAACACAAACCCCGCAGGGCTCAATCAGACCGAAGAAAACACACACACAATACCTGATTAAACGAAGTGTCGCTGTTTTTTTGATGCGCGTGAGATTGTGCAAAAGGCTCATTGCTGGATCCGATAGCCATCGGATGACAAAGCGCTTTGGGTACTTTGGCGCTCCAAAATGCGCAGCATTCTTGAACACAGCTAAAAACAACATTAACTGTGAAAAACTACCATGCCCCGCGGCATAGAGCGATAGAAGAATGTTATAATTAATTGTGTCCACACGATAGGCCTGCGCGGGAATGACGGCCAACTGTTCAGAATGACATCCGTAGTTAAAACAAACTTCATCTTTTTTCGTTATCCATTTATGCGTATATTTTTTCTAATCTGCTTATCTTTAATTACTTATTCTGTTAATGCGCAGGTAAAACTGCTCAAATTAGATGACTTGGACAAACGCATCGCCAATGGAAAAGACACAACCTATGTAATCAATTTCTGGGCTACCTGGTGTTCGCCATGTGTGGCAGAATTACCGAATTTTGAGAAATTACGTTTAGCCAATTTAAAAAAGCCGGTAAAGGTACTTTTGGTAAGCTTGGATTTTAAATCTAAGCTGCAAAAGGAAGTGATTCCATTTGTTGAGCAACATAAGATTAATGCGGAGGTATTTCTTTTAAATGAGCCCGATCAGCAGCAATATATTGAAAGGATCGACAAAAAATGGTCAGGTGCTATTCCAGCTACATTGTTTGTTAACAAGAAAACCAGGCAATTTTATGAGAATGAATTTACCGAAACAGAACTGAAAAATACTTTGTTAAACTTAAAATAGATCATCATGAAAAGATTGATTTTAATGACTTTTATGCTCATTTCAGGAGTTGCATTGGCTCAAACTGAAGGTTATAAAGTAGGCGATATAGTTAAAGATTTCTCGCTGAAGAATGTAAACAACAAAAACGTTTCACTCGCCGATTATAAGGATGCCAAAGGTTATATTATCGTTTTTACCTGCAACACTTGTCCGGTAGCAAAAGCCTACCAGGAGCGAATTGCGGCATTAAATGCTATTTACGCAACTAAAGGTTACCCTGTTGTGGCCATTAACCCAAACGATGCAGGAGTTGTTCCTGAAGAAAGTTTCCAAAAAATGCAGGCTTTGGCATCTGAAAAGAAATTCAATTTCCCCTATCTGTTAGACCCTGATCACCTGGTAACCAAACAATTCGGTGCAACCAGAACACCGCATGTTTATGTACTGAACAAAACTGATAAAGGAAATGTAGTAGAATATATCGGCGCTATTGACAACGATCCGGAAGAAACAAACAGTACAAAAGTGGAGTATGTTAAAAACGCAATAAATGAATTATCGGTTGGTAAAAAACCTGCAATTGCTTCCACTAAAGCGGTTGGTTGCAGTATCAAATGGAAAAAAGGTTAAACATACCTTAACCACCATTGCCGGTGTGTTTCTTTATATTTTTTAAACCATCGGCAAGGCAAATACAAGGCTGCTACCACACCAAACCATATTAGATATACGATTGGCAAACTAAAGCCAAATGCCGCTGGTCTGAACAAAAACGGTACCTGCACAATTTCTTTAGTGTTATGTCCACTGGCAAAAAATATCACCACCAAGAGTGTATGTAACAGGTAGAAGTGTATTACATAATAGAAGAATGGTACAGCGCCATACACAGAAGTCATTCTGGTAAACCAGTTACTTAGGTTTTCGGTGAAAGCCAAAAATATGATAGCCGGACCTAAAGTCATAGATATATATTGCAATGAAGGTGGATATTTGCTTACATTGAAAAAAGCAAGTAAATTCTTGAACAGGTCATGATATTCTTTTCGAGGAACAGGATCGCCATATACATTGACCAACCTTAAAGCAAAAAAAGTAATATAGTAAGCGATCCGACAATTAATAAATTACGCTGTCTGCGTTTCGCTTCGTAGCTTTTCTTAAACCAGGCCCCAATTCCATAACCGATAAACATAACACCAGTCCACGGGAGGATGGCGTAAAAAACACCAACTAAATGATTGCCGGACAGCGGGACAACCGTCCCGGAAGCCGTAAAGAATATCTTCAATATTAATCCGCCGGCTGGATCCTGAGGTGCAGGGAATAAATTGAACATATTATGGCCAAAAACCAGTATTAACCCAATAGTCAATACTGTTTGATAAGAAATACGACTTACGAGCGCCAAAAAGACCATGCTCCAGCCAATGGCCCAGATGACCTGAAGAATAATGAAATTGTATTGCAGATTAAAAGTTAAGCCAAGTGATATCATTGCGATTTCGATAAAGACAAGCCAAAGTCCACGTTTAAATAAAAAAGCACTAGCTTGTGCCGGCGTTTTATTCTGAGCAGATAAATAAGCGGATAATCCGGACAAAAAAACAAAGGTTGGTGCACAGAAATGGGTAATCCAACGGGTAAAAAATAACATCCCGGTAGTGGTTTCAGGATTTAGCGGATCACCTATCATGGCACCAATATGAAAGAAATCTCTCGTATGATCCAGCGCCATAATGATCATCACTAATCCGCGAAGGATATCAACAGATAAAATGCGTTTAGACAGGGTAGTGTTACCGGCATTCATAAAAACAGGTTTGGTTGTTTAAATATACGCATTCAGAATTATTTTTACAGCCATACCTGATTACCTTAGGACATCAGAAGTAGACCTGAATCGATTTTCATAGATTGTGTAAGAAAATCGATTTAGGAATAGTCTAATTGACTATCATGATTTTGATGTTCGAAAAATTATCATAATATTTGTTAAGGGCTAACCAAATACTACGCTACCATTATCACTTATATGAATTGATAATAGAATGTGTTCCGTTCCTTAAAAATTAAACCAAAATATCATATACATCATAATGAAAAGAAGAACATTTATACAAAACACAGGCCTGTTAGGGGCAGGAGTTGTTGCATCGAAATTTTCTTTTGCGGCCAATCTTGCACCAGAATTTCCTGTGGTACGTGTAGCTGCCGCAAAACGACACTTTCAAAGTAAAGCTGTAGATGCTGCCATTAAAACCTTCCAGGCAAACGTTAAAAATCCTGAATTGGCCTGGCTGTTCGAAAACTGTTTCCCAAATACATTAGATACTACTGTTTATCATTCAGAAAAAAATGGCAGGCCAGATACTTATGTCATTACAGGTGACATTGATGCGATGTGGCTACGTGATAGTTCTGCCCAGGTTTGGCCTTACCTTCAATTTGTAAATGAAGATGAGCCGCTAAAAAAACTGATTGCCGGTGTAATTATCCACCAAACCAAATGCATTTTAAAAGATCCTTATGCCAATGCTTTTTATGGCGATGCCACCAAAGTAGGCGAGTGGAAAACTGATAAAACCGCTATGCAGCCGGGTGTGCACGAACGCAAGTGGGAAATTGACTCCTTGTGTTACCCTATCCGCCTGGCTTACCACTACTGGAAAAAAACAGGTGATAAAACACCATTCGATGCCGATTGGAAAAAGGAATTGAGGCCACTTTAAAAACTTTTAAAGAGCAACAGCGCAAAGCAGATAAAGGGCCATACCATTTCCAAAGGGAGACCACGCAGCCTACCGATTCGTTACCAATGGCGGGTTATGGTTTTCCTGTAAATCCGGTTGGATTGATCTGTTCTGCATTTCGTCCGAGTGATGATGCCACTATTTTTCCTTTCCTGGTTCCGTCTAACTTTTTCGCCGTATCTAGCTTAAAGCAGGCCGCAGAAATGATCAAAACCTTAAACAGCGACAAAACATTAGAAAGTAGTTTATTAAATCTTGCCGATGAAGTAAACGCTGCGCTTCAAAAACATGCTGTTGTAAATCACCCTAAATATGGTAAAATTTACGCCTTCGAAGTGGATGGTTTTGGCAGTTCGTATTTAATGGACGATTCGAACGTACCTAGTTTATTAGGTTTACCCTATCTGGGCGCCATGAAAATTGAAGATCCGATTTATCAAAATACAAGGAAATTTGCGCTTTCTAAAGATAATCCTTACTTCTTTAAAGGTACAGCGGCAGAAGGTATTGGTGGTCCGCATGCTGGTCAGGACATGATCTGGCCGATGAGTATTACCATGCGCGCGTTAACTTCTAAAGATGATGCCGAGATTAAATATTGTATAGATACCTTGCGTAAAACACATGCCGGCAAAGGTTTTATGCACGAGTCTTTTAATAAAGATAATCCTGAAAACTTTACAAGAGCCTGGTTCGCCTGGTCTAACACCTTATTTGGTGAGTTACTTTGGAGAACCTATCACGAAAAACCAGCTTTATTAAAAGCTTAATATAACCAACCGTATTGACTGGTGTTAGTGACTGAGTTTGATATTCAGTTCAATTTCTAATCAATACGGTTTCGGGTTTCTTTTACAACCCGATGTTAAATACTATGAATTTATACACCAATTGGGAATAAAACGACCAGTATAATGTAAAAGCGCTGTTAGAACAACTATTACTTTTTTTACTAATGTAAATATTTGTATTTTGCTCCAAATTATCTCCTTAAAGCATTGCAAAATTTTAGTAAAACCATTCTTAATGATATCGAATCTATAAGTAAGATTCCTGCAGTTGCACATATTTTAGAAATTGTTTGTAGAACCACAGGAATGGGCTTTTCTGCTGTGGCCAGAGTAACCTCTGATAAATGGACCGTGTGTGCTGTTCTTGATGAAATTAATTTTGGCTTACCAATTGGTGGAGAACTAAAGTTAGAAACGACCATCTGTAATGAAATCAGGCAGCATCAGCAAGCCGTTGTGATTGACCATGTTGATGAGGATGAGAATTTTAAGGGACATCATACACCAATGATGTATGGCTTTCAAAGTTATATTTCGGTTCCGATTATTTTAAAAAATGGCGACTTTTTTGGTACGCTCTGTGCTATTGATCCCAAACCGGCTAAGCTGAAAAATCCAACAATCACAGGTATGTTTACCATGTTTGCTGATTTAATTGCCTTTCATTTAGACGCACTGGAAGAATTGGCCAAAACAGAACAGGAACTCAAAAAAGAACAGGAAATAGCTGTTTTAAGAGAGCAGTTTATTGCTATTTTGGGCCACGATCTACGAAATCCGCTAAATGCAATATCGAATAGTGCACAGCTTTTATCGCGTTTAAATTTAGATGAACGTGGTGGCCGTATCGCTAAAATTATTAAAGATTCATCTTTTAGAATGAATGGTTTGATTGAAAATATGCTCGATTTTGCCAGTGGTCGTTTGGGAGAGGGAATTACCATCAGCAAAACACCAGACGAAGATCTGGAGAAATTACTTCTCCAGGTAATTGAAGAGTTACAGGCCATTTGGCCATCGAGAGACATTAAGGTAAACTTTAATTTCGCTTTCCCTGTTCATGCAGACGGGAAGCGGCTCGCGCAGCTTTTTCTAATTTATTGGCTAACGCTTTAAATTATTCCCCACCAGATTCTACCGTAGAAATTACCGCATTTAGCAATACCGAAGAGTTTAATCTTTGCGTAGCGAATATGGGCAAACAAATACCAGCTGCTGCTATGGAGCGTCTGTTTCAGCCGTTTTCTAGGGGAGAAGTAGAACCCAATCAAAAAGGCTTGGGTTTAGGTCTTTACATTGCCTCAGAAATTGCAAATGCGCATGATGGTACTCTTGACGTATCTTCTACACCTGAACAAACCTGTTTTACTTTACGCTTACCTTCACAAAAATGATCACTGTTCACGATAGTTTGCCAACATCAACACTTTTAGAAGTGAAGGTGGGAGAGGTGATAACAGACGGAAAGGGGCAATCTGGCACCGTTATAAGTATTGAAATCAGTGAAACGGATGAGTTTTTAATGTTTCTTTTCCAATTGGAAGGTGGCCACATTATTGTTAAGAAGCTTAAGCAGGTTTGCTAGCTACTACCTTTTACAGACTCCAATAGACTGGTCGTCATCTCGACTGAAGCACCGCGGAATGGAGAGATCTAATTCGTTAGATTGAGCTTCGCTGAGCACTCCGTGGTTCTCGACTGCGTTGCACTCCCCTCGAAATGACGGCAACTCGATGAATTTTTATACGTAGATTAATGCTTTCACTTATATTAATTTTATAAAATAAATTATTCCCCGGGAGGACAGTTGCATAGATAAGTTAATCTTATAAAATTGGCCTTGGATCGAATATTACCTGAAAGGATTTAATCTTGCCGTCTTCCAGTTTGTACCAGCCGCTTGAAAATATTGTTTTTTCACCCATGTTGATATCATACCACAGGCAAACTTCTTCCTGATCTACAAATACCTTTTTGACATCGTATTTGAATTTCATCTTTTTCATGTCTTTTATATATATATCAGCTCCATTTCTTTCGCCCATTACACCTTTAAAAATCATATCGTCTTTCAATTGCTGTCTGGCCAAATCAAATTCTTCCGCATTTAATGCATTGATAAAATCAAGTACAACAACTTTTGCATTATGTTCGGTTGTTATCTTATTGGATGTACGCATGGTATTTCTTTTATGATAAAACGGAAATTTGCAAAGGAATGTTTGAAATGAAGAGACTTAAAGAGTAAATAGACAGATTTTAATAGTAATGTTGTCATTCCTGCGCAGGTGCCATCGTGTGGACACATCTTTTTTAAGAATGGTTTGGGCATCATGCTAGCTGGCTTTAATAAACCACAGTCTTTACCGAAGGACGCCGTCAATCCCAAGTGGCGGGAGAATCAAAAAAACAGCTGCACAATGGCTCAAATAGCATTGCCAAACCTGAAACGCAGTAGTTTTGTGTTCATTAGCATTGAATTCAAAATTTAATATAAATTGAACACAAAACGAAGTGCCACTGTTTTTTTGATGAGCGTGCGCGGTGAGAAGCCACATTGCTGGATCCGATAGCCATCGGATGACAAAGCGCTTTGGGTACTTTGGCGCTCCAAAATGCGCAGCATTCTTGAACACAGCTAAAAACAACATTAACTGTGAAAAACTACCATGCAACCGCGGCATAGAGCGGAAAAAACAACATTTATCTCCAAGTATATTTTTAAGATATTAAAGTTTGCCATTAGGAGGAAAGATGCTGAAATAAATTCAATCTAATTCAATCCTATAAATCATCACCTGATCTCCGTGCTATCCTTCAAAATTATACACTTTACCAACCTGCGTTTTAAAACTGTATCTAAAATCATTTCCTGATTTTTCTTCGGCAATACCTTTAATTTTTTTAAGCGCATTCGGACTTCTCACCAAACAATCTTCGCCTGATAAGGATTTGATTGATAGTTTCACAACTTTACCATCCTTCCATTGCAGATCGGTAATTTCGAAATTACCACGGGCCCTTAAACCCTGAATACTTCCCGCTGTCCATTGATCAGGCAGAGCTGGTAAAAATTGTAATTCGCCAGCCTGGCTTTGTAAAAGCATTTCCGAAATGCCTGCGGTATAGCCAAAGTTTCCGTCAATTTGAAAGGGTGGATGTGCGCAGAACAGATTGGTATAAATTCCACCGCCTTTGTTATAATCGGTACCTGAGCCACCAACAGGCGTGATAAAGTTTTGTAAGATTTTATAGGCATGGTTTCCATCCTGTAAACGTGCCCAGAAATTCATTTTCCAGGCCATAGACCAGCCGGTTGATTCATCCCCGCGGGCAGTTAAAGTTACCCTGGCAGCTTTTGCGAGTTCCGGCGTTCTAATGGTACTGATCTCTCTGCCAGGATGCAAACCAAAGAGGTGTGAAATGTGTCTGTGTTGGTCAGTTGGATCATCGCGATCGGTTTCCCACTCCTGCAGCTGACCCCATTTTCCAATTTTAGGTTTTAATAAATGTGCTTTTAAATCAGCAATGTGTTTTTTGTAATCTGCATCAATACCTAAAACTTCAGCAGCTTCAATATAATTGGTAAACAGATCAAACACAATTTGTTGATCATGCGTTACTCCATCTTCGGTTGGTCCATGTTCTGGCGACCAGCCCAATGGAGATACCAATGTTCCATCTGGTCTTCTTTTCAAATGATCATCCCAAAATTCAGAGATTTCTTTTATAATCGGGTAAGCGAAATTCTTCAGGTAGTTTTTGTCTTGTGTAAAGGCGTAATGTTCCCAAAGCGCCTGTGCATACCAGGCACTTCCAGGGGTATTCCATAGAAAACTCATGCCGCCAAAAATATTATTTTCGGTTTTTACCGTCCAGCCTCTGGTATTGGGATACTGCTTGCGGGTTGCTATAGCACTCACTTCTCTCATGCTATTAATATAATCCAGGTAAGGAATCTGGCACTCTGATAGATTGGTCGGCTCAGCCAGCCAATAATTCATCTGGATGTTGATGTTAGAATGGTAATCGCTGCCCCAGGGTGGGGTATTACTTTCGTTCCAAAGCCCTTGCAAATTGGCCGGTAAGCCGCCCGGTCTTGACGAACTGATTAACAGATATCGGCCATATTGAAAAATTAAAGCTTCCAGTTCCGGGTCGGCTAACTTTTTATAATTGATCAGCCGCTGGTAAGTAGGCAGTTTTTGGGTGTCGGCATTACTTGTTCCAAGGTTTATAGCCAGGCGATTATATAAACGGCCATAATCCAGGATATGCGTTTTTAAAAGTTTATCGTAACTTTTGGTTTTAACCGCATTTAAAACACGCTCAATTTTAGTCGCAGGTTCTTCACCTTTCCAGTTTTGCCCGCGTTTGTTGATGTAATTGGTAGCTGCAGTAAAAATCAGGGTAACCGCATCTGCATCTGTTATTTTTAATTTTTCGCTGTCACCATCTTTAACAGCCTCAAGCTTCCCATTTTCTATTTTAACTACAGCAGTAGCCTGGTAAGTCATGCCGTTTGGTAGTTTACCACTGATTTGAATGGTATTTCCGCTGGCTTTTATAGTACCATCATGTGCATCCTTTAGGCTAATCATGGCTGAATAAGCTTTTTTCTGGTTAGCGGTGAAACGCAGCACCATCACTTTATCCGGAAAGCTGCAAAAATACTCACGTTTAAATTGGGTGCCGTTTTGTGTGTAGCTAATGGTATGCAATGCGTTAGTAATATCCAGTTTGCGGCTGTAGCTGGTAAATTGCTGATCTTTATTGTTGAAATCGATAAACAGATCGCCAAAGGCCTGATACATGCCGCGGTCATTTTCATCACCGGTCCACAACGTGTTATCGTTAAACTGAATGTGTTCCTGATCAACACCGCCAAAAATCATCCCGCCAATGCGACCATTGCCAATAGGGTAGGCTTCCGTCATCCATTTTTGTGCTGGTTTATTATCCCACATCGTAAAAGCAGGATTTTCTGTGTTTTGGGCCAGTAACCTGTTGGTGAAGCAGAGTATTAAGCACGATAATACGGCGCAAACAATGTGTTGCCTGTAATTTAAAAGCATGTTGGTTATTTGATTAGTGTGTAAATCAAAGATATATAAAATAGAATAGGTGACATGGAAAGCCAGGCAATAAAGCATCGCGATATTTGGCAAATTATTCAACTATTTAAGCATTAAATTTGCTATAAGATCTCCAGATCTTAGCATTTTGGGTTTGAATTTTCTTCATAAAAGCTGAGATCATTGATAGGGATTTCTAAACATTTGAAAGACTACAAGAACTCGTCATTGCGAGTAACCATCAGGTCAAGTGGCCTGAAAAAAATAGGAATGACGTCCTATATGCGCTTTCTAAATTATTAGGTTTAAGATTTTACATCCTGTAAAACTCAAGAGAGCTAAGATGTTTATGGTGGTCGTAAAAATTAAAGACTATGCTGTTTAATTAACCACCTTAGACAGTAAGAATATCTAATGCATTAAATAATCCTTTAGGCTTTCACACCATAAAGAAGTATAAGAACACGTAAGCTTATATGGTTCTTAAATGTCTTATATGGTCAAAAAAATAATACTGAATATCAGTGTCTACATAAACGTCATTGCTAGGTAAGGGGCAATCCTAATGCGATTGCAAGTAGCGACCGTTGTAAGATTGCTTCGTCGTGCCTCCTCGTATCAGATAGCTATCGGATGACGAATTTCTGATGGAATATGTGAATAGTAACTATTCTGATATTTTGTGGATAGGACTGATAGATTTTATATATTTGATATAACACTAAAACGTTTTATGTAAATGAAGTTGCTAACCAAATCCTTAACCATTCTCTTAATGGGAGTTATTGTGAGCCTGCACCAATCTCATGCCCAAACCAAATTAACACCATACGTAAATACGTTTATTGGCACGGCGCCTTTAACCGATCCTAAAATTTTAGGCTATGAATTACCAGAGGGCTGGCGATCGTGGGCTGGTTTAACTTTTCCGGGTAGCTCATTGCCTAACGCGATGGTGCAATTAAGTCCGGTTACAGAATTTGGCTCTGGCGCGGGCTACGAGTATGAAGACGATACTATTTATGGTTTTGCACACACCAATAAAGGCCACTGGAATCTCTGTAACATCCCCATTTTACCGCTTTCCAATCCTGGGGATAAGTTTGGATCAAAGTTTTCGCACAAAAACGAAAGTGCGGCACCAGGGTTTTATCAGGTTTATTTGGATGATTATCAGGTAAATGTAAAGCTTACTTCAACATTAAGAGCCGGATTTCATCAGTATGAATATAAAAACAATCACGATCGGCAGATACTATTTCTGCTCGGAAAGGCCAATAGTGGTGTTTCTACCTGGAATATCGAGCAGGTTGGCTCTTCCGCTGTACAGGGCTTTCAGGGTGGTGAGAATATTTATTTTTATGCAACTATAAACGGCAAAATAGATAAACTTAATCAAACAGATGTTGGCAAACGCTCGGGTTATGCCATTATCCATTTAGCTGATGGAAATACAGGACCCGTAGAATTAAGAATCGGACTCTCGTTTGTGAGCACTACCAATGCCAAAGAGAATTTAGAAAAAGAAATCGGTAATAAAACTTTTGTTCAAATCCGTAACGAAGCGACTGCAAAATGGGAATCACTTTTATCAAATATCCAGGTAAAAGGTGGTACTGAAAAACAAAAACAGATGTTATATTCGTGCCTGTACCGTTCGTTCTTATGGCCTGCTTTGCGCAGTGATATAAACGGTGAATTTAAAGATGCAAAGCACAATGTGGTAAAAGGAAATTTCAATTATTATACTGACCCATCGCTTTGGGATACCTACCGCAATAAAGATGTGCTTTTAGGTCTGATTACGCCTAAAGTAACCTTAGATGTAATTAAATCAATGAAAGATGTCGGCGATAAAACGGGTTTTATTCCTACATTTTTTCACGGCGACCATGGTGCCTCTTCAATTGCAGGCGCTTATTTGAGGGGGATAGATGATTTCGATATTAAAGGTACTTACCAGATTTTATTGCGTAATGCTAATGTGGATGGTGGGGCCCGTCCATTTGTGAAAGAATATATCGAGAAAGGGTATATTTCAGACCCTGATATTAAAAATCCGCATGTAGAAACCAAGGCCAGGGCAGGTGTTTCTAAAACGCTGGAGTATGCCTATGATGATTATTCGCTGGCCCAAATCGCTAAAAAACTAGGCGATAGCAGCAATTACCGCATCCTGATGGCCAGGTCGAAAAACTATAAAAATATGTTCGATCCAGGTACACGCTTCATGAGGGGCAGATTAGAGAATGGCGACTGGATTAAACCTTTTAATCCACAATACCCTTATTACGAATATATGTACAGAGAAGCCAATGCATGGCAGGATTCGTTTTACGCTCCTCATGATATGAAAGGTTTAATCGAGCTATATGGCGGAGCAAAAGGCTTCGAATCCAAGTTAGATTCTTTGTTCACTGTGCCCTGGAACCCGAAATATGTAGCAAGGAATGTTGAAACCATGATTGGTCAATACTGCCAGGGCAACCAGCCGGATCATGAAGCTCCTTTTGCCTATACCTTTATTGGCAAGCCAGAAAAATCACAAAAAATTATTGATAAGATCTTAAACGAATTATATGGTATAGGGGACGATGGTTTGGCGCTTTCAGGAATGGATGATGCCGGCGAAATGTCTGCCTGGTATGTATTCAGTTCTTTAGGTTTGTATACATTCTCTGCCACTGATCCAGAATACCTGGTTACCGCTCCGCTTTTTGATGAGATTAAATGGAAAACCAGTACGGGTAAATTGTTAACGATTAGCAAACCTGGTAAGGGAAGGGGCATTACCAATATTAAAGTTAACGGAAAAGCAAATAATGGATATTTCATCTCCCATGATTTGTTTAAAAATGGAGGTAAAGTAGAGATCGTTACACAATAAGCTTATTTTAAATAACGATTTATTTAAGAAAGAAAATCTATTTAGAAAGCGGTTTCATAAATAGGAAGCCGCTTTTTTGTTGATTTTTAATTGGTTATTGATAAAGAATTATTTTACAATAAATTTTCACTTTTAGTATAAAAATATTAATATTGATTTGAAAATCAGGTTATTGACTCAAATATTGTTAATTGCATGAGAAGATATACTGTAACACAAAGAAGCAGATACCCCCTTGTTTTTATTGAGATAGCTGGCGTCTCAATATTTTCTGCTTATTGGCTGTGTAAACAGTACGGCTGGGGTTGGATTATGGGTATTGCTATTTTCGTGACTTGCCTTGTCGCTATTGGGATGCTTTTTTCGGTTCAGAATTTTCCGTTACATTTTTTCGATCGTGTTTTCATTGGCCTGGGGATTTTTGGCTTTTATATTCGCTTCCAGTGCAAGCAAGTCTAACTTGAGCCATTGGATAGCCCTTATCTTAGTGTTCATTATAAGCCTTTTTATCCATCGTAGCTATTTTTATATCGAAACCAACAGTAAAAAGATAGACTTTAGGGCTTAATTAAAAATACACTCAGGATTTTAAGAATTAAGCGTGCAAGGGGATTAAAATCAGTTGATAAAATATTTTTATTTTGGTGTTGAATCACTAAACTTCCTTTTTAGATGATAATACCGAAATAACAGGCGGTCATACCATAGCGCACCAAGCAGCATTACAACAGGAAGTAATAATATTTTTAGCTGAAAATGCTGATATCCCAGTCCACCCAACATTCCGCCTAAAAAGAATCCGCTTATGATCATGGTTTTAAGGAAAATACTCCTGCGTATTGCTTTATATACTGAGTTTTCTTTGTAAAGCAATAATTGAGAAAGTTCTATACCCAAATCTGTGAAAAGTCCTGTCAGGTGGGTGGTTCTCACTACAGACTGCGAAACCTTGGTTACCAACGCATTTTGCAGTCCCATCGAAAATAATAAGGCCGAAGCTATAACTGATGGATACGTCTGATACCATGTAGGAGCTAAAAAGCAGGTCAAACTGATGGAAAGCATGATGCCGATTTCTATAGAGATAGGGATAATATAAGAATTGTGGGATCTGTATTTTGATGCCCACTCCATAATCAGCCCTGATACAAAGGCACCGGATAAAAAAAACAGTATATAATACAGATAGGTAAAAGCCATACTATAGTTCTCCAGGAAAAGTTGTTCAGAAAAAAATGCAAAATGTCCGGTTACATTCGTTGTTAAGGTATGTACCGACAAAACCCCGGAGATATTCACAATCCCCGCCACAGTAGATAAGATCGAGGCTAGTTGTAGATTATGGGAATAGGTACGGCCTTTCCCTTTGTGTCTGAACATCTGTAGATTCTTTACCCGCTAATTTACAAAATTCAATCGCAATCCCATTTAATAATGGTTCCGTTTATATTCTGTATTCAAGCATCTGGAGTCTGTAAAAACTTAAGGTACTACACATTTAAACATATTGGCAAACAAATACTGATAAAATTAATAGTATTGAAATTGGATATGCTGTTTAATTTTCCATTAAAGCTTTGCATCTATCAATTATTCACAGCTTAATTTTTAGATGTTTGTAGCGTCTGTCAGTGTTTTCACCAATGTACACCGCATATTCGATTGTGATGCAAAGAATGATCACCATGCCCAACCAAATAAAGCGGCTACAAGCTTTTCGAATATTTTTTACGTTATCATGAGGAGTATTTAAAGTTCAGAATTTGTTTATTTATATGTATAAACTTACGTATTAATCATTCTTTGCATATTTTATACGTCAGTTCAAATTGTTGATTTTTTATTGAGTGAAAGACAATTTTTAGCACATTAATCATCGAAATGTCATTGTGGCCGGGGATTTGCAGGGTGACAGCTGAATTAATAATCTTCCTGATATGATCAAAAATCTCTTATTTACGCTTCTAACCATCTCCATCACATCAACAATTTTCATTTCCTGTACAAAGTCAGTTGACGAAAAGCTGGAAGACCTGAGGAAAGAAAAGCTTGCTTTTGAAAAAAAGTAGCAGCAATTAAAAACGATAGCCTTAGAAAACAAGCCAAAGAATTTGGCGGAATGCTTTTCTGGTTCCAGGAGATTGACCTTGAGAACGAACGTCCGCCAAAGGATACGGTATATGATGAAAATCCATTCCTTATCCTAAAAGATTATGGTTCTACAGGCGACATGGCAAGTAATTATTTAGACGGTATCTTAGTGGAGAAGGACGAGTCTAGAGGTGATAAAATTGAACTGAAACTTCATTATCCCTTTGCCCTTCCATTTGCCCAAAAAACATCCTGGAAAAGTGTAAAATTTAACGACAATTCCAGTACAGACATTATTGAGGATGAAAATAACTCCCTCACCAGCAGACAAGTGGTAAGAACCAATTGGAACAACGAGGAAGGATTTGATATCCTTTATCCTGATGAAAAAATCCTATTCAGCAAAACCCGTTTCCCTAAACGGTTCTGTCGAAGCACAAATCCCAAAAGCCATCTTAAAGTTTACTTTCGCCGGCAATGAAAGAGGTGACACCAAAGAACAGCATGGCATTAAAGTGAAACTAGCAAGTGTTAAAGGGCATGCGGTAAGCATAGAAGTTGAAAATCCCAATAAAACAGACCCCGCAGTTGATACGGAAAAAATGGATTTAGTAACCATTTTGGCAACTGACAAAACAAAAAAGTTTTTGCACCAAAGTGGATCTTCCAGCGGTTCGGGCGAAATGTTTGATTTTTACAAAAAACTTTTAAATGAGGTTGTAGACAATCCGGAGAAAGTAGGCACACTACAACAGGACCTGGATGAGGAGCAACGTAAGTATGATGAAAAGCATAAAAATAGGTCATACTATTCCGCTTACTTTAAAGGCACGGTAGAGGATGTGGTGATTTATGTGATGGATTATTCAAAAGCTACGATCCGGAAAAGAACTTTTCATTGCCGGTTTATTCTTTTAAGGCAGCTGAAAGAGGTTATAACAGCACTGCTCCATACCAGGAAGTATTTGACATCCCAACTTATGCCACGGCCTACGACCCTGCTGTGGATAAGCTTTTAAGTACAAAGCCAGAGCTGTCTGCAGGAGAAATTGGCAGCAAAATTAAAATTGATCAATCGTCCATGACTTACACAACTCCATCCGGTGGTCAAGAGAAATGGCGGGTAAGCTTCGAATATCCGGAATTGATGAGTTCTTTTTTTATTAATAATATAAGCCGGTACGAGGACGCAAAAGAAGTCGCCTTTTTTGAGGAGCAGGATGGAAAGCAAATCTCCATTCCAAAGGATTCGATTGACTATGGCATCGGGGAATTTAACGGCACTGTTCCTGTGGTTGAATTTAACAGATCCAGCCTTAATTTTGTACCCAAGGGACTACTTGCAAAAGCAAAGTATGTTAAGGGAGTAATGCAGATTAATCTTGCCGAAATTTCCAAAGCCAGTTACCGCATCGATAAACTTCCTCCAGGAATCACGGTATCTGGCAATAAGGTAATGGTTGACGAGGCTATAATAAAAGATAAGATCTTAATTTATCCAAAGAATACTTCGGGAAGGTATTTAAAGAAAATTACTTCCGCGAGTTTCAGCAGGGGTGACAATTTCGGACCTTATATAAAGGCAGACTATTATTACGGGAAACCTTTCCTGCTTGAATGCTACCTGTTAAAGGGCAACCACCTTGTTGATTACCACTTCAATGTGAAATTAACTTATGATGAGCAGAAAAAAGAGGAAAAAACAAAATCAAAATAATCAATTTTTCAGGTACCTGAAGCATAACGGGTACTTGAAAAATTTTGAACACTAAGCATACCCCCTTAGTTTTCCATATTACTCAAACCTGATGTTGTGCCATAATTTTCGTATCTTAGCATAACTAAAAGGGTAATCACCCAATTTAATCCTTTGATTAAAAATCTCCAAAAAACATTCTAAAGTCCACCTTCACCCCACATTTACCCCACGTTTAGGCCACCTTCCGCCCAGGTCTGCTTCGTACTTACTTGCACGCTACTTTACACTTACTTCGGTTGAGTTTTAGCCTTGGTATAGATCAGATAGGTTAAAGATTTATCTTGCTTTAGGTTGGCAGGTTAACAATAGCCAAAAAAAGGTAAGGAGAAAGTTAGCCTAAGGTATTGTTGGTGTATAGCTGTGTCGGAGAAGGGCAGGTAAATAGGCAATAAAGGGCTGTTTGGGATTTTAGCATAGCGGATCCTTTTTAAACAAAAAATCCTACAACGAAGGTTGAAGGATTTCTGTGATTCCGCTGGGATTGGCTCAGCCCCACAAAACCCCGAACCCGGCCCTGAGCCTTTTACAAATCGAACCCAGGCCGGCACTTCTGTTCGAATCCCAAACGGGAATAAAACAAAAAAACCTCACATTTCTGTGAGGTTTCTTGTGATCCCGCTGGGATAATAACTTAATAATCCAAGCGACACTAAATGAGCAAGTTATAGCTAATAGTCAATTATCATTTCTGATTGGGCACCAGTTATTTTGACATGATTTGATTACGTTTAAAACATGATTTGATTACGTTTAAAACATGATTTGATTACGTTTAAAAGAACAACTTATTAATAAATAAAAGTAACAAAATTTCAGGACAAGCAAAAAAAGTTTTAAAAATATGTATCAAACTAGGGACTTTTTTTACCGAGATTTATACAATTATTTACGTCAATTTTGAAAGAATTCAATGAACCAAATCACTCCATTGAAAGAATCGATTCACAATATGAAGAACAGTAATTAATATAGTAAAAGTAAATGATTTATTGACGAAAAACTAAATGAATTAGTTAAATTACGTTATAAAGTATTTTATCTTTACGTTGTATTTAACCGATAATAAGATGGCAAAAAAGCTAGTTATGTTACAGGATCCCTATTCGAAGAGGGGTATTTAGTGAGAACACTAGGTGCACTAGTCCATACTCCTGATATTGCACTAACAGAACTAGTTGCCAATGCGTGGGATGCTGGAGCTACCAAGGTTGATATATTTATTCCAGAAGAATACCATCAGAAACTTGTCGTAGTAGATAACGGTACTGGTCTGTCAAAGGATCAATTTGAGCAACGGTGGATGAAGCTTGGGTATAACCGTTTAAAACACCAAGGTAAAAATGTAATTTTTCCTCCAGGAATATCGGGAAAAAGAATTGCATACGGTCGCAATGGAGTCGGTCGACATGGTCTACTCTGCTTTGGTACTGAATATACAGTACTGACAAGTAATGAAGGTAAATCTTCAAAATTTGTCGTTACTACATTAAATGAAGAGCAACCATTTGTAATAAAGGACGCTAAATATGGCAATTCGAATGTCGTGGGTACTAGGCTTGAGGTTGTGGTCACCAAAAATTTACCAAAGGCAGAAAAAGTTTTGAAAATTATATCTGCCAGATTCCTACACGATCCCAATTTTATAGTATCTATTAATAAACAGACCGTTAATCTGGAAGAACATTCTGGTTTAATTGATACGACAGAGTTAAAAGTGGGTAAAATTGTGCTTACCGCACATTTTATTGACTCATTGAAAAGCTCAAAATCAACGGCTTATCAAGGTATAGCTTTCTGGCAAAGCAATAGACTTGTTGGAGAGCCTTCTTGGATACTAGGATTTGAAGCGGTGCTAGATGGTCGCACAACTTTTGCAAAACGTTATACTGTTGTGATTAAAACAAATGACCTTGCAGAATATGTCTATGAAGATTGGACGGGTTTCAAAAAGGTAGAGACAATGGATAAAGTATATAAAGTTGTCTCAGATTATATTTTTAAAATGTTGGGTGAGATTGCCAAAGAAAATATTGAGGAAACTAAGTTACAGGTCACTAATGACTTTAAAAAAGAAATCGCCAGCTTATCTCCCCTGGGGAAATTTGAGGTAGATGAAGTAATTGAGGCAATTGCATTAGCTCATCCAACTGCAAGACCAGAGTCTTTAACTATTGCAGTTGAAGCTGTGATTAATCTCGAAAAAACAAGGAGTGGAAAAGAGCTTATGGCAAAGCTTGCAAAGTTGTCGGATGCGGATATTGATGGATTAAGGACTTTGTTAGATAAGTGGTCGATCAAGGATGCACTGATAGTTCTGGACGAGATTCATAATCGTCTTTCAGTTATTGAAGCTATTCGCAAACTGTCAAAGGATGAGAATGTGGACGAACTGCACGTACTTCATCCTTTGGTCACAGAGGCGAGATGGCTTTTTGGTCCAGAGTTCGAATCAGCTGAATATGCTTCTAACAGACAGCTACACTCAGCAGTGGAAACAGTATTCAAAAAAAGGATTAGCAAGGAGGTCTTCAACAATCATAAGCAAAGGCCTGATATTGTATTGCTAAATGATTCTACTGCTTCAGTTACAGGTACCGAGTTTTTCGACAGTGACTCTAATCTTTCAACAGTTAATAAGGTGCTAATTATTGAACTTAAGCGGGGTGCTTTCAAATTAACACGTTCTGAAAGAAACCAGGCACATGGATATGTTGAAGATTTTGTCAACTGCGGCTCACTGATTGGATCTCCATATGTTGAAGCCTTCGTTGTCGGAGATCAGTTCTCTGAAAAGATTACACCGATCTCAACGGTACAGAATGAAAACAAGATAGAACTAGGCAAGGTACGTATTACTACATTCAGCCAGCTTGTGGATACTGCTGAAAGGAGACTATTTGGTCTAAGGCAGAAATTGAATGAGAGATATGATGAGATTCCCGGAATGGATTTATTCGATCAAAAATATCCTGCTCAGCTTACTGTTGACTTTAAAAAAGACGGTACTAATGATTAAAGTTATCCATTCCAACTCAAGCAGTCATAGTAAATAGGATTTCCAGTCAATATAATCTACTATAAAGATAGCATTACCTAATATAAAATTTTAGGAAAATTTATGGCAATTACTTAGCTTTATCTATATAGTCAATTTTAACCAAATTATAACGTATGTACCTCAGCGCTCTCCACATACTCAATTTCAGAAAAATTGAGAAACTCAAGCTAATGTTCAATAAAGGCGTCAACGTGCTTGTAGGCGAGAATGATGCAGGGAAGTCGAGTATAATAGATGCAATTAGATTGGTAACAGGTGTACATGGTAACGATTATCTCAGAGTTTCAGAAGACGATTTTCATCATAACGGTTCTGTTCGCAGTACGCATTTGCAGATCACCTGTGAGTTTAGAAACCTAAGTACAGAAGAATCTGCATGTTTTTTGGAATGGCTTAGCATTGAGGGAAATGAATACTATTTGAAGCTAACTCTTTCCGCATTTAGGAAAGATCGGGGTAATTCCTCTTTTGAAGTCTTTTATGACACTCGAGCGGGTGAAGACGAAGAAAGTGGCTTTATTGGTGGGGAAGCGCGTGCAAAATTGAAGGCAACCTATCTCAAGCCATTAAGAGATGCTGGGCATGAGCTTGCGCCTAGAAGAGGATCAAGACTCTCACAAATTTTAGGAGCTTACGATATCTTTCAGCAGAAGCCCGATGTCATCCATCCACTTGTAGAAACAATGAACAAGGCTAATGCCGATATTACTGAATACTTCGAAAACAAAGAGGGTAAGGTGGTGTCCGATACTATTAACATCACATACCTAAAAGAGATTTCCTTACAAAACAATCCCTTGCAATCAAGGTTCGGGATTGTTGGAAGTGAATTAGGCAGGATATTGGAAAAATTAGAACTTATTGGAGTTTCGAATATTGATGAGACCAATATTGGGCTTGGTAGTAACAATCTTCTTTTCATAGCTGCAGAAATGCTGCTTTTAAAGAAGGATTCTGGGTATGTTGGCCTTAGACTATCGCTGATTGAAGAGATTGAGGCGCATATCCACCCCCAATCTCAGATCAACCTGATAGACTTTCTCAACAGACACTGCTCTAAACTTCAGTTTCAGAATATCATTTCTACTCATAGCAATTCATTGGCCTCGAAGATTGACCTGAACAATTTAATCATTTGCAAATCCGGAAGTGCTTTTTCCTTAGATTCTGCTTGTACATTATTAGAAAAATCAGATTATGCCTTCTTAGGAAGGTTTCTTGATGATACGAAATCCAATCTTTTTTCGCGCATGGTGTGATAATGGTCGAAGGAGATGCAGAAAACCTCATTCTTCCTAGTTTTGCAGAGAAAATAGGCTTACCTCTTCATAAATATGGTATTTCTATCGTAAACGTGGGGAACCTAGCATTAATGCGCTATTCGAGGATATTCAGAAGGAAAGATGGCAGTTCTATGGGCATCAAGGTTGCCTGCATAACAGATCGAGATATTCCACCAGCAGATGCTGCAACCTATTGTTATGAGGTCAAAAGAAGAAAAACTGGAGTACTTGAAACAGAATATCTTTTGTCATCTTCACGAAAAACAGAGGCGGACTACACTCCAACAGAAATTGCAGATCACATACAGAAAAAAGTGAAAAATATCGCGGAGGAGATGTCGAGGTTTTTATCGGCAAGACGTGGACGTTAGAATTCGAGATAGCGAAGAGTGTCTTAAGACACTTGATGCATAGGGCTGTACAGATTGCTCTTAAAACAAGTAATGGAGAAAAGGAATTGGATGCAGCCGCCTATAAGTTGCTCTCAAAAGATGCAGAAACAGAGCTGAATATTTGGATAGCTGCGGGTAAAACTACTGATCAAATTGCGTTGGAAATATATGTTCCTCTAGAAAGAAAACAGGTGTCAAAAGCTGTTGTGGCACAGATATTTGCCAGACTTTTAAAGGGTGACAGAGTCAAAGCTTCGGAAATTGTATGTGACGCTTCTTTGAAATATCTTATAGATGCGATTAAACACGTTGCCAATGTTTGATTTCTCAAAAATTTCAGTAAGCGACCAAGACATAGAATATGTTGAAAAGGTCTTCAGGTTTTCTTTTAATAATGCCCAGAAAGCTTTGATTAGGCACTGGGAGCCAGCCGATATACAGGCTTGCCCAGGAAGTGGCAAAACCACCACTTTAGCTGCAAAATTGATTTTACTTTCCCATAAAGTGCCAAAACATAATAGACACGGAATTTGTGTGATTACTCATACTAATACAGCAGTTGGAGAAATCAAATCAAAACTCGGTGACTATGGAAGTTTTTACCAACAATATCCAAATCATTTCGGCACCATACAATCTTTTGTTGATAAATATGTTGCCGTGCCCTTTTATAAACATCTGTACAAAAGTACTCCTTCGATAATTGATGAATGGGATTACAATGAGCTGATGCGCAATAGCTATCCCATGAAGGTTGATGGAACAATATCCTATCTTGATAACAACAATGTTTTTTTAGGAGGTCTTACCTTTAATAAGTTTGATTTTTCTGTGTCTACTGACTTGAATACTAGTGAAAAATGGGTATTACAGAAGCTAAAACCAGAAACTATGGCTAAGTATTACGAAAAGATTTGTAGCGCAAAGGAAAAACTTTTGTCTGAGGGATGGTTGAAATATGATGAAGCCTATGCACTGGCATTTCGGCACATCAGAGAACATGCGAAAATCATAGAATTTTTAAGGCGGCGGTTTCCGATTGTCTTCGTTGATGAAATGCAGGATATGGAACAACACCAACAAGAGATTATTGACCTAATTTTTGGGCAGGATACCGTTTTGCAGCGTATCGGCGATACTAACCAATCGATTTATGGCTACGGAAAGGCAGAACCTACATCCGAATGGAAACCAGTTGTGCGTGCAGATCTTGTTCTTGAGCATTCTAACCGCATTTCTGACCATTTGGCTGAAACAGTACGGGGAATTTGCTGGAAGCCACAGAATATGACTGGGTGGGCAAATACTAACCCGATTTCACCTGTGCTTTTCATCTGCAATCCAAGCAATATCGTTCAGGTAAAAGAACTTTTTGCAAAAATAGTAATTGAAAATGGACTTCATAAAAAAGGAAGCGTAAAGGTAGTTGGTGCAAGGAGAAGCGATTCAAGGCTAAATATTAATTCCTACTGGCCTGAATACAATAAAAAATACCTATCAAGTGAGCTTCCTAATCTGAATTCATTTCTTTCTGAGTGCCTTTCCGGAGTTTCTTCTGTTATCAATTTAAAACATTTCCGCAAAAAATTCCTAACCTGTTTCTGTTATTGTTTAAAACTTAATGGCTTGAAAAATCCTTTATCAGGTTTTTACTTTACACCGCACTCTTTTCTGAAATACCTGGCGCAGGGAGGAAATTCCGACAAGATTGGAAAAATCAATGTGGCTATCTCCGATTGGTTTCTTAGGCTTCGTAAGGGTGAAGATATCCATAACTCAGTCAAATCATACGTCTTGGCTATCATATCATTTTTCAATGTACAGGCGAATGTTATATTGAATACTTATCTCAGCGACATGGATGTACGAGAGTCTGTTCAAAAAGAGGAAATAAAAACTTATAGATATACTCATGAAGACGAAACCGTAGAGCTCATTTTCGATACAATACACGGGGTAAAAGGAGAGACTCATACTGCAACCCTTTATGTGGAAACTTACAATAGAGTTTATGATATCGGAGGTAAGTTATTAGATTTCATAGTTAGTGACGATAAAGGAAGAGATCGGATTAAAGCAAAGGATAATGCTTCTTACAAACGCTTGCCGCATGCATATGTTGCGTTGACCAGAGCCACAGATTTCTTTGCTATCTGCGTAGATGTTACACGTTATGGTTCTATACACAAAACTTATTTCGAAGATCCATCAAACGGTTGGGTGGTGAGATATATAGACCCAAGTGACAAATTTCTTTAATAGCTTTTTTGCTTAATTAGTCCTATGTCTTTTATTTTAATACTCCTAGTTTGATCCTACGCCTAATATTTGAAAATTAGTCAAAAATATTTTAGCAATATGGCTTGTTTAAATAATCCAAAAATTACGCATCTTACCATATTGACATACAGCGATAAGAGACAATTTGTTTGAAAAAGTCTTCGTTTGGCTTATAGTATAATTAGCTTCCATATCAAACCTGTGGTGCTTAGATTAAACTATCTTACTACGCAAAAGCTTTCCTTTGCAAATACCCATACCTGAACATATCCTATTTATTTTTGACAACTACCTAACAAGTACCCAATAGCTAAAAACCAACATTCACAATTTTGCCATACAATTCTAATATTTAAATTATGGCAACGATTGAATTCATAAGCAAAGAAGATCTGGAACAATTCAAACAGGAACTGTTTTCGGAACTAAGAAGACCAGGGCAAAACCTGCATAAAACAAGTGAACAAAAGGAATGGCTGAAAAGCTATGAAGTCCGCAAACTTTTGAGCATCTCGCCCGGAACGTTACAAAGTCTCCGTGATTCAGGAGCACTAAAATTTAGCAAAGTCGGTGGCTTGATGTTTTACAAGTACGATGATGTGGCGGCATTGATCGAGGGAAAAAACAAAAGTGGTCGCCACTAATTTTATAAAAAACAGATCGAAATACTACAATCCCAACAACCATTAATCAAGTAAAAATCCAAGTTCAGCAGCACTGATCTATGGGCAAAGTGCAAACACCCGAGTGTTTGGCAAGATGTATTTTTGTCCACAGGACAAAAAAATCTTGCCGCCCTTATGGTCGGAGCAGGCGCTCGGAACTCGTGCCTGCCTGAACTTCTGATACGTGCCAATATGAGTAGCATAAACAATGATAAACGACGGAAAAATTTTTGCTGCCCCATCATGACAAGGGTTAATAAAGAGACTTATCAGCGATTGGAAAATCTGCTTGCTGGTAGCACCTGCCAGAGCATGGGCGAACTTGCCAGAAAGCTCATAAAAAGGGAAAAGATCAACTGCACGCATACTGATGTAACCATGAATGCATCTATGGAACAGCTCACCAGCATCAGAAAGGAACTCAAGGCCATAAGAATCAACATCAACCAAATCACACGGACATTTAATCACCTTTCTGTTAGGCCGTTCGTTCAGTAGGCAGAAAATTAAGACTTGCTTTCAATCTTTATGCGTTCGCTAATCAGCCACATGGCTTCAAATAGTTTCACGAGCTGTTCGTAAACTGTGATTACTTCAGATTTGGACAGGCTTTCTTCCATGAAGGAGGTACTCAGCGCTTCGTGAAGCCATGTGTTCAGTATCTTTTTGTACCCGTCCAGTTTATAGAGCCTGAACATTTTCTTTAGTACAGATGAAGGCTTTACGATCTCCCGAATGCTCAGATTTTCTGGATAATCCCTTAGCTTCTTCCTTTCCGTTTTGATGTACCATTTTGCGATATCACTTTCCTGCTTGTCATCGAAGTCAAGTCTGCCAAGCTTGTGGCGCTGCAAGAGCCAGGCGGCCTCTATCAGCTTTATTGTCAGTTCGTAATTATAAACAAGGTAGTCTGGGCTACATTTTTTGATTCTTCGGATTCAAGCGCTGCATCGTTTCGCCAGCGTTTCAGCATCTTCAAATGATTGGGCAACCAGGAGTGACTGAAAAAATCGTTTACTACTTTTATCGGATCTGTTATTTCATCATTGTCAAGATAAACGATTCTGTTATCCGATGTTCTTTTTGTTTGCTTTTTCATTGGTACATAATTTGTTTTTTATCGGTAATGAAGCTATCATGAGCAATATTCGTTTCTGTTTGAGAGCGTATGCTCATGATGGTTTCATATTTTCAAATATTGGTCTGTAATATTTTTTCGATCTGTACATGATCAGCGTTTTTTAAGACTGCATAATCTGATGCCGATTTGGCAAGCAGTTCTATTTTTTCGCTGCACATCGCCTTTGCCAGTAAAAGAAAAGATGCGACCCTTTGATAGAGACGCTCCGCATCCTCCCGACAAACCGTAAAATCATCTTTATAACGTGAACCAGAATAACTTTTTGCCATTACATCAAATAAGCGCTCATCTTCGGGAGTGGACAGGAAAAGCTGAAATGGCTTTTCAGAAAAGCAAGTACACAAACGGAGCAGGCGGTAAAGGTTGTGGAACTCAGAACGATAGGCGATATTAACCCTAACCAGACAGATACAAGTCTGTTCTACAGCCTGATGGAGCATAAAGGCACATATTCCAAACTGTTCCTTCTCCAGACATTCGGATGCGCACATCAGAAATCCGTCAGCTAGTGGTATACGATGTTCATAATGTCTTATTGCTTTGATTGCGCCGTTTGTGGGGATAAACGCAGATATTGGATCACTGTCTAACAGTCCATCCTTACTATAGAGCAGTTTTCCATAGGTAAGCACTCCAATAAAAAAGCGGCTGTTTTGCTGTACCGCGTCCATAACCGATTGCCTGCCATGGCAGATCACGGTAATCGTTCCATGTTGATAATAGGTGTTGGCAAAATCCTGCATTTCGTAATCTATTCGGGTTGCCGTTTCGGTAACTACCAATAGGCAATAGTCGCAACTAAAATGACTTTGATTGTCATTAAAGCAGCCTTGGGAGTTATGAGTGTAGCGGTTCAGCGAAAAGTTGAAGATCTGTAGCGGTTCGAACTTCTGGGCGAGCCGATGGATAAACTCCCTGAAATAGACAGCGTGTTCGGCTTCTGGTGATAATTTTGGTTCCATATTGATCTCATTTAAGTTTAACATTAAATGAGTCCTGGAGATGCAGAAATAGGTGCGGAACTGCATCTCGTGGTTGCATAAAAGTTTCTGAAGCCTTACGTAACACGAGTGTACAGCAGTCCCGCACCTATTTTAGGAATACGCAAATATAGCATATTAATAAATAGGCTGGGTATTCTGCTGTCTTGCGTTACGGCTTCAGAAATGCAACCGCAAGACCATTAATATTTTGTTGTTGTTTAATCTTATATTCTGACTAACCAATAACCTAAGATAATCAGTTATTTGCAATACTCCAAATAAAAATACTCTTTTTATGGAGTGTGTAAATATGGAGCATTTGTTTTACTTTATTTCATGGCAAAAAGCAATCTCCTAACAAGTGAAAAGGAATTAAGGAAAATAGGCTTAAGACTAAAAGCCCTCCGCAAATCCAAAGGTTATACTAGTCCGGATAAGTTTTCCTATGAGAACAATCTGAACCGGTCGCAGTATGGTAAATATGAGGCAGGTAATACCAATATCACTGTTGGCACATTGATCAACATCTTAAATTGTTTTGGTGTGAGTTTGAGCGAATTTTTTAATGAGGACTATGATGGAATTGAACAGTCAAAATAATGGAGATAAATTATTTAAAAGGTGATGCCACCAATCCGCTGGGATTCTCGATTATGCAGGACCCTGTTTATCTAGAAAGCACGGGTTGGAGTAAATTATGAAAAACGAAATCGACATTTTATCTGATAGAGAAATAGAAATTTGGGACTATGCTGAATCTCAAAATGGAACGATGGACTTTGTAACCGAAAAACTTTCCGCGGAAGGAATATTCGAGGAGTATCGAAATATTCATAAGTCTTATCTTAAACTGTATTTTCGCATTGATAATGAAACTGCAAAGCTTGAGATCTTAAAGCGCATGATATTTTTGAATTGGTACGCTTTGATAGAGCCGAGTTGTTATACAGGAATTGAAGATCTTGACAATGCAACCGCATCTGAATCATATTCTATTTTAGATCAATATTTAATCGATGGAAAAATCGATTCAGAATTTAAGTGGATGTTGTCTTTTTATTCCAGTTGGGATTACACGATACTTCCATTTTCAGAAAATAAACTTGAAGCCTTAACTGCATTTGTAAAAGGGGTAGATACTTCCATTTTAAGCTGTCCTAAAAATCAGTTGCCAAAAGGCGTAATGGATAACAGGGGACAGATGGGGATTTATTGGATAAGTATGTCAGTTGAAAAGAAGATGATGTGAGCACCCAAAAAAAAGATATACAAGTCCTATGCTTAGCTATAAATGAATACATTAGCAATACAAAACCAGCAAATTTATGGCTCAAATACCACTGCTTACAGCTGCATTGGAGAATGTTTATGCCTGGTATATATAAGTTACTGTTAAGCTTAAGAGGACAATACAGTGGACAACAAAATTGAAACATATTCGACACTTTGGAGTTTGGTTGACCTCGATCAGACAGATCACAAACTGAAGGAAGTCGCGGTTCTCTTCTTAAATGCAATGAACGACTGGCCGACACAAGACCAGCACAAAATTGCAGACTTTGACAAAGAACTTAAAGAATATTTCGGCTCACCATTGACAACTGAGAAAATACAACTAAAGAAGTTTAACGGAAAAAATGCTTGGCAGGTTGAAGCGGGCAGTTCAATAGTTGAAGTCATTGACACTTCGGCAAGATTTTGCAATGAAAGTAACTTCGATAATATATTAAAAAATATTCTTGATTTCTATGAACAGGAATTTAAGAAGACTGACTTTATTGCACAACTGAAATATAGGACAACAGAACAAGGTGGTAGACAGACTCCAGCTAAAAGCGGTTACAGGCCACAAATAAAGTTTGACTTCATAGAAATGCAGACATCAGGACAACAAACTTTTATTGACAAGAAAACTGTTTTTCCTGGTGACACAGTTAACGCAAAAATTAAAATATTATCACCAGACTATTTTTCGGGTTGTCTGACAGAAGGAATGGTGTTTGAATTTAGAGAAGGTGGGACAGTTATTGGGACAGGAGAAATAAAAATATATCGTAAATGACAAACTTGAAAAAGCCAACCGGTAACAGCATCTAACCAGATGGCGGGGTTTCGCGTTCCTAAGACAGTAATGATGAAAAATCAGTACTAAATCATAAATTGCTTTCAATTAACCACGCTTTGTTGAAGGCCTGTATAAACAGAAATTATATGTTATTTAAGTATAAATCAGCCAAACATTTCATAATGCTGCTTTTTGCATTCTGCTTTATTTCATGTGCTACTATTTTCGAAGACAGTCCTCTTACGCTCTTGAAAGAGGCTTATAATCATAAAAAAACAAAAAAAGCCATGGTGTTTATGAAAGATGGGAACGCAACAACTGATAATTCGTTACATGTAATTCTGGAAAATGCAGATTTTGAATTAACCGAGGCGGAGTCAGGAAATGTTTTTATATTAGATGCTGACCATAACGCTGCAAAACTGGGTTCAAATGCGATAAACTTAACCTGGTTAAGTGAAAAAACTTTGGAAATCTCATTCGATTCAAAATTGAGGACATTTAAAAAAGCTGATGAAATAGATGGAGTGAAGATTGTATATAAAGAACGATAGAAATAAGGATATGAAATGGTAAAAGGAATTGAGCTGATGGTCTTGCATCAGTGTCTGGATCAGATCCAGTGTCCCTGGTGTAACTGTTTCTTTGTGTAACATCTGAGTTTTTCTTTGCTCAACTGAAAATATTTACAAACGGCCTCCATGGTTATATCAGAAAGATAGGTGATGTCTTCTTTGAGGGCTCGGATTACGTTTTCTCTACCATAAAACCTGATCATCTCTTCCCAATCCCTTGTATCGCCTTTATCAAGCACACGTTCGATAACGGTTTTGTAACTCCTGTTCCAGTCCAGTTTTTCGAAATCAAAGTCCCAGAACAATACCTCTGGAAGGTCTGGTCTTCTGACCTTTTGTATCAGTGGCTGCCTTTCAATTTTGATTTCATCGTTTTCGAATGGAACCTTTTTTTCGAAAGATAGTTGTTCAATGTATGATAGTTGTAGGCTGGGTAGCTGTCACAAAATCCCTTGAGGCTTGAAAACACATCGATATCTGTACTGGCAAATCTTTTCCAGTGCACAACTATAACTCTTTTGTTTAATTCCTTTAACATCCTACAAATCTAACTAAAACAGGAATTAATGCCTAATATTTTTAAATATTTGTCAGCTGACTGTGATGATTAAATTTATTAGTCTATATCATAGCTAGCTTTTTCTTTAGCACTGCCATATCTTCGCTTACCTTGATATCCAAAATCTTAGCATAATGCTGTGTAGTCCTTATATTGGTGTGTCCAAGCATTTTCGAAACGCTTTCTATCGGTACACCATTCAATAGCGTAACCGTTGTGGCGAATGTGTGGCGGGCAATATGCGAAGTCAGATTCTTTTCTATTCCACACAAGTCAGCAATTTCCTTCAGGTATTCGTTCATTTTTTGGTTGCTGGGAACCGGAAGAAGTGATCCTTTATTGAGGCAAACTTTGTTGGTGGAATATCTATCAACAATCTCAACAGCTGTTGAAAGTAGCGGAACCGACGATCTTGTTTTGGTTTTCTGCCTGTTGGTAAAGATCCATCGGTCGCCATCAATTCCCTTTCTGATATTCTCCTGTTTCAGTTTGAAGACATCGACATAAGCCAAACCAGTAAAACAGCAGAAAATAAAAACGTCTCTTACCTGCTTCAATCTATCCGATAAAAACTCTTTGCCCGCGATATGAGCCAATTCCTCTTTGTTCAGATAAAAGCGATCGACGTTCTTCGTTTTGCCTTTATAAGCGGTAAATGGGGATTTGTCTATCCATTCGTTCTCCATACAGATACGAAGGATCTTTCCAAGATTTTTAATGTTCTTTACCACATAATTGTTCGCACAGTTCTTATCAGACCTTAGATAATGGTCAAATCCGTTCAGAAATGCCTGGTCGATGGTTTTAATGTCCATATCGGCTACACCATATTTCAAAGGAATAAAAACTTTAAGGTGTCTTTCCAAAACTTTATAACGGTTCAATGTGCCACGGACGTAATCTTTACCCACAAGCTGCTCCATTTTTAGGTTATGGTCGGCAATAGCTTCCAATAGGGTATGGGAATTGGTGAGCGTACCAAGGTAACTAGATTTAATTGCATCTGCTGTAATCGGCAACCCCATATCGAAAACACGTTGATGGGCATAATAAACGGCATTCTGCAATTGGTCAAGATGGGTATTCAACACCTTGATCTCTTCTTTTGAGCCGATGGCTCTGCCACCCTTGGCGTTCCATCGTTTGGGGTCGCAATCTCGATTGGTGGCCATCTCTGCACGCTTTCCCTCTACGGTAATCCTCATGTAGATCGGCACATTTCCACTTACATAGTTCTTTTGCTTTTTCAGATAGAAAAGCAGGCTAAAATTGGTCTTCATAATCTAACGATTAAAGGTAAAACAAAAATAGCTTTGCAACTAAATCTACACAAGATGTTCAGTTTATAACAACCTGTACAATAAATGATTATGTACAATTCGGTGAGTCAATTTTAACCGTTTTGCCTTACTCACCGAATCACTCACCAAAGTTTTGTGAATTCATGCGATTTTTGGCAATTCCCTTAAAGCAAAAACCCTGCTAATCGTGCGATTGCAGGGTTTTATACGTTTTGATAGTCTTTGGTGTGATCCCGCTGGGATTCGAACCCAGGACCACTACATTAAAAGTGTAATGCTCTACCAGCTGAGCTACGGAATCATTTCCTTTTGTTTAAGGAGGTGCAAATATAGAGATAAATCCCTTCTTTGCAAATGTTTTTATAAAATGTTTTCGGCCTTCATCGTTAAAATTAGGTTATCAGTTTGTAACCTGCTGATTTTAAAATGGCTAAGCGCCAAAAATAATTTTCACCTTTTTAAAATAAAAGCTAATACAAACTAAACAGGTGTATAATTACCAGAATTTTTTATTTAGTGGCCTTGGGTATAAAGTTTAAAAACGACTGAAACTGTGCTTTGTGTTTGTTTTTATCGAGCTTAAAGTAGAAAGCACCACGCCTCGAGCTCGATTTATCTTTCTCGTTTTGTTTAATGAGTAAACCACTAGCCGTAATTTTACGGATAAAGTTACGGTTATCAATCGGTGCATCGTACACCTGTTCATATAAAGCCTGCAATTGCGGTATGGTAAAGCGTTTAGGTAATAACTCAAACAAAACAGGGTGGAGGGCGGCCTGGTAACGGATTTTATCCATCGCTGCTTTTACCATAATGTTATGGTCGAAAATCAGTTCAGGTACTTCTTTAAGCGTAAACCATTCGGCATGGAACTGATCATTAATCTGTTTGCTGTATTTATTGATGTCGATCAGCGCAAAATATACCACCGATACCGTACGCTCAATAGGATCACGATCGGGGCTGCCATAAGCATGCAGCTGCTCCAGATATACATCATGCAGGCCGGTAAGCTCTAAAAGGATTCGCTTCGCAGCGCCATCCAGGTTTTCGTTTTCGCCAATAAAACCGCCCATTAAGCTCCATTGATCTTTTATTGGCTCAATGGCCCTTTTAATAACCAAAAGTTTCAGTTGTTCGCCGTCGTAACCAAAAATAATACAGTCTACGGCAACCAATACAGGTTTTTGATTTAAATATTTTCTCATGTTTTAAAAAAGCAGATTTAATTTAGTATCGTTGTAATCGTTAATATAGTCCAAAATATTTGGATAATCGTTAAATTCTTCCCGGCTATGTGTAGTCGTTAACACCAGGCATTGCATACCTGCGTTTAAAGCCGATTCTACACCTTTAGGTGCATCCTCGAAAACCAGGCAATCGGCCGGTGCAACACCCAGGGCAGCTGCTGCCTTTAAAAAGGTTTCCGGATCGGGTTTGCTCATTTTTACGTCATCGGCACTTACAATGGCATCCAGGTAATGGCGGATGTTTAAACCATCTACCACAAAATCGATGTTAAAAGGAATAGCTGCCGAACCAATGGCCATCGGGATTTGTGCCGCCTTAGCCCGTTCCAGAAAATCATCCAAACCAGCTATTAATGCTAAATGTGGTAGATAACCCTCCTGGTAGCGTTTTTCTTTATCTACCGAAAGGCGTTCTATTTCTGCAGGACTAAACTTATCCTTACCAAAAACACGCTCCAGTACTTCGTGGTTTTTACCATACATTTCTTTTTTTACATTTGCGTAATCAAGTTTGGCACCTAAATCTTCGGTCATGATGCTGTACCAGGCTAATGTATGGTATTCCATATCGTTAATCATGGTTCCGTTTAAATCAAAAAGAAGAGCTTTGGGCTTGAAATTAAAATCGTGCATATTCTTGCTAAATTATGTGATTTTTTTTGATGTAGTGAATGATGATCAATATTAACAGAAATAATATTATAATCGTTAACCTGACGTTAATTATTTTTACTACTTTAGCTGTAACCAAAAATAAATCTATATGCAAGCATCAGGAGTTTTGCCAGGTAAAATTCACGATTGCTTCATCAACTTAAAACAATAATAACTGATGAAAAAACCATTTCTTAAGGCATTGCCATTGGCTACCTTGTGTGTAGCCCTTGCTTTTAGTGCATGTAATCCTAAAACCGATAAAGGTGCAACAGGCAGTACACAGCAAGATTCGTTAAAATACAGCGCAACCATTGATGGTAAAGCGGTTAAACTTTACACGTTGAAAAACAAACAAGGTGCTTCGGTATCGATTAGCAATTTTGGCGGCAGGGTAGTTTCGTTGTTGGTGCCCGATAAAAACAACAAACTAACCGATGTGGTACTCGGCTACGATAGCGTGGGTGCCTACCGTAAAAAAGGTGAACCGTTTTTTGGCGCATTGATTGGTCGCTACGGAAACCGCATTGGCAAAGGTAAGTTTACTTTAGACGGAAAAGAATACCAGTTACAGCTTAACGATGGTGTAAATACCCTGCATGGCGGTACCGATGGCTTTTACGGCAAAGTATGGGATGCCAAACAACTGGATAGTACAAAGCTTGAATTGAGTTACGTTTCTAATGATGGCGAAGCCGGTTACCCTGGTAAATTGGATGTGAAAGTAACTTATACTTTAACCGACGATAATTCGCTGCAAATTGATTATGCGGCTACTACTGACAAAACGACTATTGTAAACCTGACCAACCACGCTTATTTTAACTTGAACGGCGAAGGCGACAGTACCATTTTGGATCACGAACTGATGATTGATGCCAATACTTACACACCAGTTGATTCGACCCTGATTCCAACCGGAAAATTACAACCTGTTGCAGGTACTGCTTTCGATTTTAACAAAGCAAAACTAATTGGTAAACAAATTGGCGATAACGACGAGCAGTTAAAATTTGGTAAAGGTTACGACCATAACTTTGCCTTAACCCACCACGATGGTAAAACACCGGTGGCAGTGGTAAAAAGTACTAAAACCGGTATTATTTTATCGGTTATCACTACCGAGCCTGGCTTACAGTTTTACAGTGGTAATTTCTTAACCGGGGCTGATAAGGATGGTAAAGGCGGTAAATCTTACCCACACCGTTCGGCTTTCTGTTTAGAAACGCAACACTTCCCTGATGCACCAAACCACCCGAATTTTGCTTCAACCGTACTTAAACCGGGTGAAACCTATAAAACGAGTACAACCTACAAGTTTTCGAAATAAGGTTAGGCTGTATCATCAATATTGAATTGTTATCTGAGGGTTGATTTATTTCATCAATCAATAGGAGTGACAGGCGATTTTAATGAATTAATATATTGCGTGGAATCGTCATTCCCAACTCGATTGGGAATCGTAATGCCTTGGTAGGTTGCATTAAGATTCCCGCATGCGCGGGAACCGATGGCTATCGGATGACGACGTCGCTATTGAATTCTGTCAATGGTAGAGGGGATTTATTTATAAAAATCAATGTAGCTGACAGGAGAATTTTTAACGAACTGTAGGCTATGAGGAATCGTCATTGCGAAAAGGCTTCTTCAGCCGACGAAGCAATGACGATTTTTTCCTATTGAGTTTATTAATAGTAGCCTGTAGAAGCCTGCCGTTATGCTGTGTGAGGCGTTTCGATACTTCGCCGGGCTCAGTACAGGCTGAGCTCAAGGTGACAAATTCTAGAAAATCAGGGGTTGATACAGCCTTTTTATACTGCCAATAACCTTATACTTCCAATAACCTTTCAGGGAATTGCGAAATTTTTTCTATCGTAAGTTGCTGCATAATCTGGTATAAATGGGTTTTAAACATATTGATGGTATGTTCTCCGCCTTCATTACCTAAAGCACCAACTCCATACATAAAAGGTCGGCCCATAAAGTTGAATTCAGATCCAACCGCATGCGCCCTTGCCAAATCAACACCCGAACGGATTCCTCCATCCAGCATGATTTTGAGTTTTGATTTATAAACTTCATTTCCGGCGAGTTTAATTAAAGAATTGATCGATGATTCCCCCGCATCAATTTGTCGTCCACCGTGATTGGAAACAATCACCCCATCAACACCAATTTGTATGGCTGCCTGCATATCTTCATCGGTAGCGATGCCTTTTAATACCAACGGGCCTTTCCAGATTTCGCGGATGGCGGAAACTTTTTCAATATCAACCTTACCGGTAAATGTTTTGTTCATGAATTGTCCCAGTTGAGACATGTCCATTCCTTTTTCCATGTAAGGCTTTAAGGTAGCAAATGATGGAATGCCATGTTGCAGGGTTTTAATTCCCCATAACGGACGGGCAAAAGCCTGCAAGATATTGTTGATTGACATTTTTGGTGGAATAGATAAGCCACTCTTAATTTCCTTATACCTTAATCCAAATGCAGGAACATCTACCAGCACCACCAACACCGGGCACTCAACCGCTTTTAGTCTTGATAAAATATCATCCCTCAGTTTATTTTCAGTAGGATGATAAAGCTGAAACCAGGCTTTTCCTTCAGACACTTCGGCAATGCGTTCGATGCTACTGGTTGATACGGTACTTAATGTATAAGGAATATCGGCTTTAGCAGCAGCCTTTGCTAAAATTTCGGGTGCATTAGGCCACATCAAACCTTGCAAACCAATCGGAGATATCCCAAATGGAGCGCTGTATTTACGGCCAAATAATTCAACCGACATGTCGATATCTCCACCAACACGTAAGTAATTCGGTTTAAGGTAAATATTGTCGAAATCGCTCTCGTTTCGCGATAAATTAAGTCCCTCATTACAGCCCCCTCCAGGTAGTCAAAGGCAAATTTAGGAATCCTTGATTTTGCCTTTTTTCTTAAGTCCGCTACAGAAGGGAATTGGGGATTGTAAGGGAATGTAATCTTTTTACTCATATTTAAATATTGTATTGGTCAGATTGTGTTTTAAAATTGAAAACTAATGTTTTGTATTATATTTTCCATCCTGCACTATCTGCTATTTTTAATTTTAGTTAAGGAGAATGTAGAAAAATATTGTTTGCGCAGGTCTGATCTGTCATTCTGAACGAAGTGAAGAATCCTTTGCAAATAAAGCAACATCAAAAAGATCCTTCATTGCATTCAGGATGACAAATGAGGAGAAGATATGTCGTTAAACCCCATAAAAAGCTTTCGTATTATCGGTGAAAATTAATTTCCTTTCAGCTTCAGAAAATCGAGCTGTGTACTTAGTAACTAAATTAAACCAATCTTCATAAGGCCTGCTGATCAACATGACCGGCCAATCGCTACCATACATGATTCTTTCAGGGCCAAACGCTTCAAAGATCACATCGAAGCAGTTAAATAATTCTTTCTCCGTCCAGTTTTGCCAGTCGGCTTCAGCCAATAAGCCAGATACCTTGCAATTCACATTTGGGTTTGAAGCCAATATTTTAATGTTTGCGGCCCAGGCGGCCAAATCCTGACTTTTAACATCCGGTTTTCCACAATGATCCAATACAAATGGCTGATCGGGTACCTGATCAACCATTTGTATAATAGCCTCCAACTGATTGTGATAGCACAATAAATCGTAAGTATAGTTGTACTTTTTTAACAGCTTAACGCCTGCAATAAATCTTTCATTCAAAATAAATTCCGAATTTTCTGCCTGCAATACATGTCGCCAGCCTTTAATGGTTTTGAAATTGCTCCAATAGCTTAAACGTTCATCCAGGTTGGGATGAAGCAGGTCTACCCAGCCCACAATACCTTTTATAACCTCGTTCTGCTCAGCGAGTCTCAGCAGAAAATGATTTTCTTCTTCTGATTGATTCGCCTGCACCGCAATACAACCGGTAATCTGAAGATCGTTATAAACCCTCAAAAGGTTCTTCGGAGAAAAATCCTTTCGGATCGCCATCATCTCTTCATTGATCCAGCTATCCCTAACCGGATCAAAATTCCAAAAATGCACGTGCGTATCAATCATATAAAAGCGTTTAGAGTTTAAATATCTGATCCATTAAGATCCATTTTTCGCCTGGTTTTGCACCTGGCAGTGCCTGCTGGAATTTCCACATTAAAGTTTCCCATTCCTGTACTTTTGGATTGGCCAAATCAGCTTTTGCTTTTTCATCAAAAGAGAAGCTTTCGTTAACCTCCATAATCATACATAAGCGGTTACCTAGGAGATATATTTCCAGGTTTTCGATGCCTGAAGAACTTATACTTTCTTTAATCTCCGGCCAAACCGATTGATGGTACTGCTTATATTCTTCTATCAGTTTTTCATCATTTACAAGATCGAGTGTCAGGCAGTATCTTTTCATGTTAATTTCCGCTGTAAGCTTTAACCGTTTGTTTGCTTGTGCCCAGGCCATCAATTCCCAGTTCAACCACATCACCAGCTTTTAAATACCAGGGCTCCGGTTTCTGGCCTAAACCTACACCTGCAGGTGTTCCTGTGGTAATTACATCTCCAGGTAAAAGTGTCATAAACTGACTGATGTACGAAATCATAAAAGGCACATTAAAAATCAGGTTAGATGTATTTCCATCCTGTAAGGTTTTGCCGTTAACGGTTAACCACAGGCGAAGATTGTGTACATCGGCAATTTCATCCTGTGTAGCGATAAATGGCCCGATCGGCGCAAAAGTATCACAGCTTTTTCCTTTTACCCACTGGCCGTTTCTTTCGATCTGAAACTCACGTTCGCTGTAATCGTTGTGCAACACATAACCTGCAATGTGATCCAAAGCATTTTCTTCGGAAACATAACTCGCTTTTTTACCCACAACAATGGCTAATTCTACTTCCCAATCGGTTTTTTTGCTGTTTTTTGGGATAATCAGGTCGTCATTTGGACCAACAATAGCGGAAGTGGCCTTGAAGAATAAAATCGGTTCCGAAGGAATCGGTGCATTGGTTTCTGCAGCATGGTCTTTATAATTTAAACCCACGCAGATAATTTTAGAAGGACGTGCCAAAGCAGGACCAAGGCGCACACTTTTATCAACCTTGGGTAAATCAGCGGATTCGATGTCTTTTTTAAGTTTTTCTAAACCATCGCCACCAAAAAATTCTTCGTTATAATCTTTCACCAATGCAGAAACATCGAAATAATTATCGTTTACAATCACTCCTGGTTTTTCAGCTCCCGCTTCGCCAAATCGTATTAATTTCATTATATTATATTTAAAATGTGTTATTAATTATTTAAGGTCGTAAATCCACCGTCAATCGGGTAATCACAGCCGGTGATAAATGAAGCTTCATCACTGCACAAATATAAAGCCAGTGCGCCTACTTCTTCCGGTTTAGCCATTCTGCCGATAGGTTGTGTTTTAGAAAGCTTTTCGAACATTTCAGGGATATTATCCGGATAGTTTTTCTGTAAAAAGCCATCAACAAAAGGTGTGTGTACCCTTGCCGGAGAGATGGAATTGCACCTGATGTTTTCGCCAATATAATCTTTGGCCACACTCATGGTAATGGCTTTTACTGCACCTTTAGCCGCACTGTACACGAAACGGTCGGGCAGGCCGATCAAAGCCGCAATTGATGCCATATTGATAATCACACCGCCACCTGCCAAACGGATCTGCGGAATGGCTGCATGCAAACAGTTATAAACACCTTTAACATTTACGCGCATTACCCGGTCAAAGTCTGCTTCATCAGTAGTATCCGCCTTTCCAATATGTGCGATACCTGCATTATTGATCAGGATGTTGATGTGCCCGATCTCGTTAAAAACATCGTGAACCGCTTTATGATCAGAAACATCGCAGCCATAACTAAATGCTGTGCCACCGCTTTCCTTAATTTCATTAATCGTGTCCTGTGCCTGTTCAGTGCCCAGTTCGATGATGTGAACTTCGGCTCCCTGTTTAGCTAAAATGGTTGCAATGGCCTTTCCAATGCCGCTTCCCCCGCCTGTAACCACGGCTCTTTTGTTTTTTAGTGAAAACATGTATGGTTATAAATTATAATTGATTAGAATATAGAATACAAATAAAATAAATATTGTTGGTTAAAAATTTTATCTTCTTGTCTAAATATTAACAGATATTGTCATACTCCGCTTGTCGGCTCCTAACCGCCTTACCTTGCATAAATTTTACAAACGCGGAAAGCTAATTTACTTATATTTGAATATTATTTTTATATTTAAATAATATTTTAACCAAATATCACATTTCATCTTTCTGTAAAAGGAGAGTTGTAAGCCCCAAATTGAATGAGAAATTTTCTGATTTTTATTTCCTGTTATTTTCTATCGATCCCATTATCTCATGCAAATTACCGTGCACAAAAAACAATTGTCATTTCTACAGAGAACCATGTTCGGGTACGTTTTGGTGCAGAAAGAATTTCAAAAGCCTTAACTACATTAAATTATTCGATCAAAATCGAACAGAAAGACAAAATTGGTAGCATAGTTAATTTGATTGCTATTGGTGTATTTTCGGATAAACTTTTCGTTAATCATCTTCCTGCGGAAATTAAAAATAAGATCTCCATCACAAAAAAAGAGGGTTTCCATATTTATACATCAAAAAACGGTATAATTTATATAATCGGTAACGATGCATCGGGTGCTTTGTATGGCTGTATTGAACTAGCAGATCAGATTAAAAGTAAGGGTAAATTACCATTGCAGCTAACAATGTCCGACCAGCCAGAAATGGTATTACGTGGCACTTGTATCGGCTTGCAGAAACCTGATTATTTGCCAGGTCATGATGTTTATGAATATCCTTACACCCCGGAAACTTTTCCCTGGTTATACGACAAAGCTTTATGGATCAAATATCTCGATATGATGGTCGAGAACCGTTATAACTCGCTTTATTTATGGAATGGCCATCCCTTTTCTTCTTTATTGAGGTTAAAAGATTATCCGTACGCAGTGGAGGTAGATGAAGCTACGTTAAAAAAGAATGAGGAAATTTTTCAGTTTTTAACCACAGAGGCTGATAAAAGGGGAATCTGGGTCATCCAGATGTTTTACAATATTATTATCCCAAAACCTTTTGCGGATAAACACGGATTAAAAACTCAAGATCGGAACCGACCGATTATTCCTTTAATAGCTGATTATACCCGAAAATCAATTGCTTCCTTTGTAGAGAAATATCCAAATGTGGGTTTAATGGTGGCTCTGGGAGAGGCAATGGAAGGCGTTGGTCAGGATGATATAGACTGGTTTACCAAAACTATTATCCCAGGGGTAAAAGACGGATTAAAAGCGGCTGGGATTAAGGAAGAACCTCCAATTGTACTGCGGGCACACGATACCGATGCGCCGAGTGTAATGAAAGCGGCCTTGCCACTTTATCATAATTTATATACTGAAAATAAGTTTAACGGAGAGGCCTTAACTACTTATACACCACGTGGGGCATGGGCCGACTTAAACCGGAAATTAGCAGCCATTGGAACAGTTAACATTTCTAACGTGCACATTTTAGCTAATTTAGAGCCATTTAGATATGGTGCGGCTGATTTTATCCAAAAATCAGTGCAGGCAATGAATAAAATTTATGGCGCAAAAGGATTGCATTTATACCCACAGGCAAGTTATTGGGACTGGCCTTATGCTGCTGATGAAGTAAAAGGCAGGTTATTAGAGGTAGATCGCGACTGGATCTGGTATAAAGAGTGGGCGAGGTATTCGTGGAATTCGCAGCGCGATCGCAAACAGGAAATCGATTATTGGGGCAAAGAGTTGGCTGATAAATATGGTACCAACTTAATGGGTGGCAAAGCCATTTTGAATGCTTATGAAGAATCGGGAGAGATATCGCCAAAACTTTTGCGCAGATACGGCATTACCGATGGTAACCGGCAAACGCTGACTTTGGGCATGTTGACGACACAGCTCATCAATCCTTACCGATACGGACTCTTTACTTTACTATACGAATCGGAAGCCCCTGAAGGTGAAATGATTATCGATTATGCAGAAAAGGAATGGAAGAAGCAGGGACATGTTGGCGAAACACCCGCACTGGTAGCAAAAGAAGTGGTAGAACACGGTAAAAAAGCCATCCAATCCATTAATGAGGCTGCACCAAATGTAAAAAAGGATACAGCAGAATTTAGAAGGCTTAAAAACGATATTTATTGTTACGATGCCATGGCTAATTTTTATGCAGACAAAGTTAAAGCAGCACTTTGGATATTGCGGTATAAATATTCTAACCAGGTAAGCGATTTAGAACAGGCCTTGCCTTTCCTTCAGAAAAGTGTAGATCATTATACAGAACTGGTTAAGCTAACCGATCATAATTATCTATATGCCAATAGCATGCAAACAAAACAACGTAAAATACCGATGCGTGGTGTAGACAAAACTTTTATCCATTGGAGAGAAATGTTGCCCGTATTTACCAAAGAATTGAATCATTTTAAAAGAAGTATCGATTCATTAAAATCAATTAAACAGGGATCGATTGCTGCTGTCGAGCCGTATAAAGCAGCTGATGTAAAGTTGCTCAATACAACTGAAACGTACACCATTGCTAAAGATGTACAGCTTTTTAGGGACACAATTATTAAAATCAAAGAAGTTGCAGGACAGTTAACTGACTTAAAAGGCATTAAACTGAGCAAAGCACAACAAATTAAAAATGGGACAGAAATTAAGTTTAGCACCAATTCTCCTGTAAAGCTGTTGGTTGGCTTTTTTAACCAGAAAGATCCGCAATACCTGGCTCCGCCACAATTGGAAACCGATGCAAGTGCCAATAATTATGGTCAATCCGAAATTAAAATATCAAACGCTTTAGTGCCTTATGGTTTTCCACCGGTAAATGTACACGCGTATGCTTTCCCGGCAGGAACACATACTTTAAATTTAGGAAAAGGAGCCTGTTTGGTTTTAGGTTTTATTGATGATAAACAGGAACTGCGCATTTTTAACGCGGGTTTAGATGGCAGGGGAAAAGACATAGATTGGTTATTCGAATAATGGGAAATACAAGAAATTTTATAGTCACGGCAGCACTGTCGATATTGACATTTACTGGCTTTGCGCAACAAAAACCTACACTGGGAACAGAAAAACTGAAGAAATATGTGGATTATTTTAATTCAACAGATACGGAAGCGGTAAAGAATTATATTCCTAATAGCGAGGCTTTTAAATGGCTTGCCGATCAGGCTCCTTTATTCGAATGCCCGGATTCGGTATTGGAACAAAATTATTACTACCGCTGGTGGACTTACCGCAAACATTTAGTTAAAACGCCTGAAGGTTTCATATTTACTGAGTTTATCGAACCGATTAAACACGCAGGCAAATATAACTCAATAAGTTGTGCATTGGGTCACCACATTTACGAAGGCAGATGGCTGAAAGACAACAGTTACCTGAAAGACTACATTAAATTCTGGCTTTACCATGCCGATGTGGGCCAAACTAAACAGCGTTTCCATCAATTTAGCAGCTGGGTGGATGATGCGGCGTATCAAAACTATCTGGTGAAACCAGATCAGGGATTCCTGAAAGAAATTTTGCCGGCACTGGATAAAGATTACGGAAAATGGGAATCGGAAAGGCAGCTTAAAAACGGATTGTTCTGGCAGCATGATGTGAAGGATGGCATGGAAGAATCAATCAGTGGATCACGCAAAGACCAGAACCAGAGACCAACCATAAACAGTTACATGTATGGCAACGCCATGGCTTTAGATAAAATTGCGGAACTTTTAGGCGATAAATTACTTGCAGATAAGTATAAAAACAAAGCAACTGCAATAAAAAAACTGGTCCAGGATAGTTTATGGAATACTTCTGCGTCGTTTTTTGAAACGAGAAAAGCCAAAGGCGGCTCAGCTGAGGTACGGGAAGCCATCGGTTTTACACCCTGGGATTTCAATTTACCCGATGATAATGCCAATTATGCAAAAGCATGGGACCAGTTATTGGATACGGCCGGATTTAAAGCGCCATGGGGCTTAACCACAGCCGAAAGGAGAAATCCAACCTTCAGAACAAGAGGAACAGGGCACAGCTGCGAATGGGATGGAGCACTTTGGCCTTTTGCCAGCTCACAAACGTTAAAAGGATTGGCAAATCTGTTAACGAATTATAAAAAACATGGTAAAATGAATGCAAATATCTTTTATCAGGAACTGCATCAGTATGCGGCATCTCATGTCAAAAATGGAAAACCATACATTGGGGAGTATCAGGATGAAAAAACCGGAGAATGGTTAAAAGGTGACAATCCACGAAGTATTTTTTACAATCACTCTACCTTTAACGATTTAATTATCAATGATTTAATAGGCTTAAAACCGCGTCAGGATAATGTTTTGGAGATCTTCCCCTTAATTCCTAAAAATCAATGGGACTGGTTTATGCTGGATAATGTTTCCTACCATGGTAAAATAGTGACGATTTTATGGGACAAAACCGGTACAAAATATAACAGGGGCAAAGGATTATTGGTATTTGTTGATGGCAAAGAAATTTATAATGGCAAAGATTTGAAGCCTTTAAAGGTTAAGATGGATTAAATCAATTGTCCCCGGTCTGTGTCTGCACAGGCCAAAATTTTTTATTGGTCCGTGGAGACACAAACCAGGGCTTATAGAAAAGCGATAAAATCACTGATTCATTCATCCTCGTTACAAACGAGGACGATGTGGATGTAGGAAAATGGGCATAAATATACACGGTCGTCACCCTGAATTTATTTCAGGGTCTAAACAGCAAAAAGGATGCTGAAACAAGTTCAGCATGACGTGACTACTAAAGAAATCAAAGGAATAATGAAACGAGTAAAATACATTTTCAAAACCTTACTTTTTATAATTGCGTTAATTACGTGCTTAACCGCCAACGCCCAATCTTACTATAACGTAATCAAATATGGCGCAAAAAACGACAGCAGTAAACTGGCCACACCTGCCATCAAAAATGCGATAGAAGCCGCATCAAAAGCAGGCGGAGGTACCGTTTATTTTCCGGCTGGAAAATATTTAACCGGGGCAATTCACTTAAAAAGCAACATTACCATTTTGATTGATGCCGGTGCCGAATTGCACTTTAGCGATAATTTTGATGATTATCTGCCTATGGTGAAAAGCCGCTATGAGGGTGTAGACGTAACCAGTTTTTCACCGTTATTTTATGCCTATAAGGTAGAAAATATTTCGATTATTGGTCGTGGAATTATCGATGGACATGGTAAAAAGTGGTGGGATTTTGTAGAAGGTTATAAAGAAGGTCAACCGCGATCGAAGTGGCAGACCACTTTTGATGGTTTAAATAAGGATATCGTTTTACCTGACGATCCAAAACAGATGAAAAGAGGTTTTCTCCGTCCGCCGTTTATACAACCGATGTTCTGCAAAAATGTATTGATTGATGGAATAACCATCCGCAATTCGCCTTTTTGGACAATCAATCCTGAGTTTTGCGAAAATGTTAAAGTTCATGCGGTTACCATTAACAATCCTCATTCACCCAATACAGACGGTATCAATCCTGAATCTTGTAAAAATGTGCACATTTCTGATTGCCACATCAGTGTGGGTGACGATTGCATCACCATTAAATCAGGCAAAGATGCACCCGGAAGAAAAATGGCCATTCCGGCAGAAAACTATGTCATTACAAATTGTACGATGTTATCAGGTCATGGAGGAGTGGTTATTGGCAGCGAAATGTCGGGCGATGTACGTAAAATAGCCATCTCGAACTGCGTCTTCGACGGAACAGATAGGGGAATCCGCATTAAAACTGCCCGTGGCAGGGGCGGAGTGGTTGAAGAGATCAGGGTGAGCAACATCATCATGAAAAACATTAAAGATCAGGCCATTGTATTGGATATGCAGTATGCTAAAACAAATATAGAACCTGTTTCAGAGCGGACGCCGGTCTTTAGAAATATCCATTTCAGCAATATTACCGGTCAGGTTAACCAGGCAGGTTATTTAAATGGTTTGGAAGAGATGCCTATCGATAATATTACTTTCAACGACATCAATATGGAAGCTAAAACCGGTTTTTCTATTCAAAATTCCAGTCATATTGAGTTTCATCATGTAACCGTAAATACAGAATTGGAATCATCTTTAAAGGCAGCTAAGGTGAATAACTTGATTATAGATGGCTTGAAAAGCAACAAACCGCAAGCAAATTCAGCAGTAATCGATCTTAAAAATGTATCTGATCTGTTTTTGTACAATGCTTTCCCTGTAAAAGAAACGGCTACCTATTTGAAATTAAGTGGTGCGGAAACTAAAAACATATACCTTGGAAATAATAATTTCAGAAGGGTTAAGGAGGCCGTTAAAAAGGAAAAAGAAGTAACAGCAACGGTCGAAATTATTTCGGGCGATAAAGGACAGTAACATGAAGTTTAAACTTTTATCAGGCATTTTGTTTTTGATATTAACTGCGCATAGCGGTAGCAGTTTTGCACAACAAAACAACCATACTTTATGGTACACCAAAGCTGCCGAAAAATGGACGGATGCTTTACCCATCGGAAACGGCAGATTGGGTGCAATGATTTTCGCCGGAACAGCTGTAGATCATATCCAGTTTAACGAAGAAACCATTTGGACAGGCCAACCAAGAGATTATAACCGAAAAGGTGCGTATCAATATCTTCCTGAAATTAGAAAATTGCTTTTCGAGGGCAAACAAAAAGAAGCTGAAGCGTTGGCACAGGAGCAATTTATGGGGCTTCAAAGTACTTCAGGCGACCTAAAAGTTTGGGTAAATGAAATGAAAGCCGGAAAAGGTATTCAGGGAAACCCCACAATGGCTAATTTTGATGATAAACTTTGGAAAACGATAAAAGTACCTTCTTATGAGGGGTGGGAAGCCGTTGGTTTGGCAAATTTAGATGGTGCAGTTTGGTTCAGGACAACTTTTGACGTGCCAGAAAATTGGCTTGGAAAAGATCTGATCTTAGATCTTAACCGCATCCGCGACCAGGATTTTACTTATATCAATGGCCAGCTAGTTGGCAATACCGATAATACGGAACCTAGAAAATATACAATACCTGCAAAGTTGATTAAAAAAGGCAGAAATGTGATCGCTATACAGGTACTCAACTATTTTGATAAAGGCGGATTGGCAGGTTATAAGGATACTTCCAAAAAAATCGGCATTTATCCTGTTGGAAGCAGCGTAGAGCAAGGCATTTCCCTGGTTAAAGAATGGAAGTATAAAATTCAGGATGAAGATCCACCTGCCGTTCCTCAATATCAGGGTAGTTATCAGCCTTTTGGAGATCTGAACCTGTATTTCAAACAGACCAAATCTATTGTTACCAATTACAAAAGATCTTTGGATATCAGTACCGCCATTGCAAAAACCACCTATACTTTAAATGGCGTAAATTATCAGCGTGAGTATTTTGCGAGTCAGCCAAACCAGGCCATTATAATCCATTTAACGGCCGATAAAAAGGCATCCATTAGTTTCGATGCAGAACTTTCCAGCGCTCACCGAAAATCATCGGTAAAAGCTTTAGGAAATAATGTAATTGCCTTATCTATTCAGGTAAAAGATGGTGCGATTAAGGGAGAAAGCCGGTTAACAGCTTTAATTAAAAATGGATCGGTGAAGGTGATTAATGGCAAAATCAGTATCAATCAGGCCGATGAAGTAACACTTTATTTAACTGGCGGAACCAATTTTATCAATGCACAGGATGTTTCAGGGAACCCTGCAACGGCCAATATTAAAACACTCCATAATTTAAAAGGTAAAGCGTACACCGAAATTAAGCAGAACCACATTAAGGAATACCAAACTTATTATAACAACTTTAGCGTTGATTTTGGCACATCGGAGAATGAAAAACTACCGACAGATGAAAGGCTGGAAAAATTCGCAAGCGCTAATGACCCTGCATTTGCAGCTTTATACATGCAATATGGACGGTATTTATTGATTTCGAGTTCAAGGCCAGGAACACAGCCTGCTAATCTTCAAGGCATTTGGAACGACCTGCTCACACCACCCTGGGGAAGCAAGTACACCACCAATATTAACCTTGAAATGAATTACTGGTCGACTGAAATCCTTAATTTATCAGCCTTAAACGAACCACTTTTTAGTAAAATTAAAGGATTATCCAAAACTGGTGCCGAAACGGCAAAAGCATATTATAATGCGCGTGGCTGGGTTTTACACCACAATACTGATTTGTGGAATGGTACAGCCCCAATTAATGCCTCTAATCATGGTATCTGGGTAAGTGGTGGAGGGTGGCTAAGTCAGCATTTGTGGGAACATTACCAATTTAGTAAAGACCGTAAATTCCTCGAAACCGAGGCTTATCCTTTGATGAAACAAGCTGCTTTGTTCTATGAAGATTTTTTAGTGAAAGACCCAAAAACAGGCTGGTTGATCAGTAGTCCATCCAATTCTCCGGAAAACGGCGGTTTAGTAGCTGGGCCAACAATGGATCACCAGATTATCAGATCGCTATTCAGAAATTGTATCGCTGCTGCCGGGGTATTGAATATAGATGAAGATTTTAGAAAATCCCTGACAGAGAAAGTTAAACAAATTGCTCCAAATCAAATTGGGAAATACGGCCAACTGCAGGAATGGCTGGAAGATAAGGACGATACGACCAATAAACACCGTCATGTTTCTCATTTATGGGGTGTTTATCCCGGAAATGACATTACCTGTGCTAACAATGAAAAAATGATGCAGGCCGCAAAACAGTCTTTATTGTACCGCGGTGATGACGCTACTGGCTGGAGTTTAGCCTGGAAGATTAATTTCTGGGCCAGGTTTAAAGATGGTGATCATGCCATGAAACTGGTAAAAATGTTAATGAAACCGGCTAATAATGGGGCAGGGTCTTACGTTAATCTTTTTGATGCGCATCCACCTTTCCAGATTGATGGAAACTTTGGCGGTGCAGCCGGAATTGCCGAAATGATTGTGCAAAGCCATCAGGGTTATCTGGATATTTTACCTGCTTTGCCAGCAGCTATTCCAAATGGTGAGATTAAAGGTTTAAAGGCACGTGGTGGATTTGAACTGGATTTAACCTGGAAAAATGGCTTACTGACCTCAATTACTATAAAATCTAAAACAGGAGGAAATTGTAAAGTCCGTTATAAAAACAACAATATAAGTTTTGAAACTAAAATTGGTGAAACTTATAAATTGAATGGAGATTTGAAATGACAAGAGAGTTTAAAGGCATTTTAAAAAGTATTTTGAACGTAATGATGTCCGTGAGTACACGCACCTCGGCTATAGCCCTTTTAAAAAGTGTTTTGAACGTGATGAGGTCTGTGGGTGCACGTACCTCGGCTAGAAAGAATATGGCCTTCAAGAATTCCAAACGCCTTAGTCTTTGTTTCCACAGACGAAAATTGAAACATTTCACGCGCCATGGTTCGTGTCTCCACGAACCAATAACCGAGTCAAATTTTGCGTGGACACTTTTACTATCTTTTTGCGCTATTTTCTTAATGGGAATCAATTTCGTTCATGCACAAAGTTCAACCAGAAAAGATATCGCCTTAAACGCCAATTGGCTCACCATTGCCGATGATAAAAACAAAAATGCTTTTGATGGTTTTCAGTCGGCCGGCTACCACACCTTAAACTGGAAAAATGTTAATGTTCCACATAACTGGGACCAATACGAAGGCTACCAACGCAAACTTCATGGCAATAAACATGGTTATGCCTGGTATCGAAAAACATTCAAAACCAATGAAATTAAATCCGGCAAAAGGTTCTTTTTATACTTTGAGGGCGTTGGTTCTTATGCCACGATCTGGTTAAACGGTAAAAAGGTTGGCTACCATGCAGGCGGGCGAACAACTTTTACTTTGGATGTTACTGTTGCCATAAAATTGAATAACCACGACAATATTTTAGCTGTTCGGGCTGATCATCCCGCAAATATCCAGGATTTACCCTGGGTTGATGGCGGTTGCTCTACCGAACGCGGTTTTTCAGAAGGTTCGCAGCCCATGGGGATTTTCCGTCCGGTGCATTTAATGGTGACCAATGATATCCGTGTTGAACCATTTGGCATTCACATCTGGAACGACAATAAAATTTCAGAAAAAGCCGCAGTATTAAACCTGAGTACAAGCATTAAAAACTATAGTTTAAAACCTAAAAACGTATCTATAATTAACCGATTGCTTGATTCGAGCGGAAAGCGGGTTATGGAAATTAAAAAAGTGCTGATTGTCCCCGCAGGTAAAGAAATCCAGATTGATCAGCAAACCGGCAAAATCGTTCATCCAAAACTTTGGTCTTTGGAAAATCCATATCTCTATACTTTACAAACTACCATCATCGAGAATGGAAAAATTGTTGATGAATTGAAAACACCTTATGGCATCCGCTGGATCAGCTGGCCATCGGATAACGATTGGATTGGCGAACAGGCAAACCAAAAACAGTTTCTGCTAAATGGAAAGCCGGTTTTTATTAACGGAATAGCAGAATATGAGCATTTAATCGGGCAGAGTCATGCTTTTAGCAATGAACAGATCAGGTCGAGAGTGATGCAGATTAAAGCAGCAGGTTTTAATGCCTTCCGCGATGCACATCAGCCACACAATTTATTGTATTCTGATTATTGGGACAAGGAAGGAATTTTATGCTGGACACAAATGGCCGCTCACATCTGGTACGATACGCCCGAATTCAGGAAGAATTTTAAAACGCTTTTAACGGACTGGGTAAAGGAAAGAAGGAATAGTCCTGCGGTAGTGTTATGGGGATTGGAAAACGAAAGTACCCTGCCCGAAGATTTCGCAAAAGAATGTACCGAACTCATCCGTAAACTGGATCCAACAGCTTCTTCACAAAGAAAAGTAACCACTTGTAATGGCGGCAAAGGAACCGATTGGGATGTGCCACAAAACTGGACGGGTACTTATGGCGGCAATCCTTTAACCTATGGCGAAGATTTGAAAAGACAGGTTTTGGTAGGCGAATATGGCGCCTGGAGAACAATAGATCTTCACGATACTGATGCCAATGGAAAAGGGTACACGGAAAACAAAATGACCGACCTGATGGAAACAAAAGTGCGCCTGGCCGAATCGGTAAAAGATAAAACTGCTGGTCATTTTTTCTGGCTTTATAGCTCACATGATAATCCGGGAAGGGTACAGGGTGGCGAGGGTTTAAGAGATCTGGATCGGATTGGTCCTGTAAATTACAAAGGCATGTTTACCCCTTGGGAAGAACCAACAGATGTTTTTTACATGTTCAGGGCCAATTATGCACCAAAACAAACGGGAGCTATGGTATATATCGTTTCGCATACCTGGCCAAACCGCTGGACAAAACCCGGCATAAAAGATAGTGTTGTGGTGTATTCTAACTGTGATGAAGTAGAACTTTTTAATGATGTAAACGGACAATCTTTAGGTAAGAAAAAACGTGGGGCAATCGGTACGCATTTCCAATGGAACAAGCCTGAAATTAAATACAATGTACTTTATGCGGTAGGTTATGTAAATGGAAAAGCGGTTGCAAAAGATCAAGTAGTTTTGCAGAATTTACCTCAAAGTCCAAATTTTAACACATTAATTTCAGAGAGAAAACTTACTGTTCCTATGAAGGGTTATCATTATGTGTACCGCATCAACTGTGGAGGAGGCGATTATAAGGATGTGAACGGCAACCAATGGTCGGCCGACCGGAATTTAACTTCGGCTGATCATTTTGGATCTACCTCATGGTCAGCTAATTTTCCGGGTGTGCCCGATTTTTTCGCCAGTCAACGCCGTACTTTTCAACCTATTAATGGCACTAAAGACTGGAAGCTTTTTCAAACCTTCAGATACGGTAGGGATCAGTTAAAATACCACTTCCCATTACCTGATGGAGAATATCTGGTTGAACTTTATTTCATTGAGCCCTGGCTGGGAATTGGTGGTGGTTTTGATGCCAAAGCCATGCGTTTATTTGATGTGGCCTTTAATGGAAAGACGGTTCTTAAAGATTTAGATATCTGGAAAGAAACCGGCAGCAATACATTATTGAAGAAAACAATCAAAACTTCAATCAAAGGTGGCTTTTTGGATATTAATTTCCCTGAGGTGAAAGCTGGCCAGGCGGTGATCTCGGGTATTGCCATAGCCAGTTTAAACCAAAATATTAAACCTGCACCAGCAAGTAATTCGCTTTTAACCAAGATCAAAAATGCCCAATTAAACAGCTGGCTGGATATCGGAGATGAGCAATTTAAAGGAGAAAAATCAGCATTTACCGATTTGCCTTCAAATTTATATGGCGCAGAATGGCTAAAAGCCTCACGCGAACAAGAAAGTATCGAATTTACCGCTACTGATAGTGTTGATGTCTTTGTTGCACTCAATAAAACCAGCAGCGTTCCGCAGGGATTTGAAAATACCAAAAGCACTTTGAGCAACAGCAATAATGAAACGTTTGATCTTTATCGCAAAAGACTGATCCCGAACGAAAGAATCATTTTTGATGGTAGGATGGCCAGCGTTTTTGTGTTGCCCATTACTCATTTACAACCCGCTTATGATTTAAAAACGACCACAAGCTACAAAGCGACTGATGGCATTTTAGCTGGGAAAGACATTGCCAAAGCCATATTGATGGATAAACAGCGTGTAATTTTTAATGTTGCCGATCAGGGTAATTTAACCTGGAATATTTCAGTTGGCGTTGCCGATACCTATTCCCTAACCATTAAATACCACAACCCGTCTGCTCAGCCCTTGAAAGCCAAACTGGAGTTTTTATCGGCAGACGGAACCTTAATGAAAACTGAAATGGCTGAATTTGCCCCTACAAAAGAGGGGAAATGGAATTACCTGAGCACCAATACCGGAAGCATGATTAATGCCGGAAGTTACAAAGTACGCCTAACCGCAACAGAAACTAAAGGACTGGCAGTTGATGCTTTAGATGTTCAATAAGATAAGATGGTATAATATGTGGCCAAAATCTTATATTAATGATGATATTTAGCGATGCATATTTGTTTTAACCAAATTAATAAACGAGCCAACAAGTAATGAAAGGTCTTCCTGTATTCGATCTTGCGATCATCTTCATTTATCTTGTTGGGATGATATTAGTTGGGGTTTATTTTTCGCGAAAAAATAAAAACTCCGAGCAATTTACAAAAGCTTCGGGCCTGATTCCCGGATGGGCGATAGGTTTATCTATTTATGCAACATTTTTAAGCAGCAATACTTTTTTGGGCGTGCCCGGTAAATCTTTTGGCGGCAACTGGAATGCATTTGTATTCAGTATTTCGATGCCTTTGGCGGCATGGGTGGCTTCTAAATATTTTGTGCCATTCTACCGCAATACCGGAGAAATATCAGCTTATACCCATTTAGAAAAACGTTTTGGGGCATGGGCAAGGGTATATGCAGTAGTATGTTTTTTATTGACACAATTGGCCAGAATGGGATCTATATTTTTCGGGATCGCACTAAGCCTGCAGGCACTTACAGGTTATTCCATGCAGATGATTATGATCGTAATGGGTATATGTATCATTTTCTACACCGTTTTAGGAGGAATTGAAGCGGTAATATGGACAGAGGTGGTACAGGCCATTGTGAAAACCCTGGGCGCATTGCTCATTTTGTACCTGATTGTTACGAACATGCCGGGAGGTGTATCAAAGATTGTAGAGATTGGAAAATCTGCCGATAAATTTAGCCTCGGCAGTTTTAAATTCGATTTTGTCGGATCGTCGTTTTGGGTGGTTTTGCTTTATGGTTTTTTTATCAACCTGAACAATTTTGGAATGGACCAGAATTATATTCAGCGTTACCATACGGCATCATCAAGTAAAGCTGCTTCGAAATCAATATGGCTATGTGTTTGGTTATACATCCCAGCCTCATTGTTATTTTTCATTATAGGATCTTGCTTGTACGCTTACTATGAGGTTAATCCGGAATTGGTGCAGTCGATCAAACATCAGGTAGCTATTGAGCGCTTACCTTTACATGCTTCAGCAGCAGAGGTGTTGAAAGTGCAGAATGCTTTGGTCCCATCAGATTATGGCGATAAAATAATGCCTCATTTTATGGTCACCAGGATCCCGGTAGGTTTGGTTGGACTAATTGTTTCGGCCATTTTATCTGCAGCCATGAGTACCATCAGTTCTGGTATGAACGCTTCAGCTACCGTGTTTTCGGTAGATATTTACAAAAGATATTTCAAACCCGGCATCACCGAAAAACAAAATTTATCGCTGTTACATTTGGCTACCGTAGGATTTGGATTATTGGGTATGATTGCCGGGATTGCCATGATCGGTGTAAAAAGCATTTTGGATGTTTGGTGGGAGTTATCAGGTATTTTTGCGGCTGGAATGCTGGGATTGTTTTTATTAGGCATCATCAGCAAGCAAAGCAAAAACCATGAAGCCATCACGGCAACCATTATCGGTATTGCTGTAATTATATGGATGACATTTTCTTCACTTCTTCCTCCAGAATATGAAGTTTTTAGAAATCCTTTACATAAAAACATGATTATCGTAATCGGTACTTTAACCATTTTTTTAACAGGACTTTTCCTGACAAAAATTAAAAACAAAAAGACAAAAACAGTCCATTAAGCTCATTCAGATCTTTTCTGGTACAAAAAACATAGCACATTTACCATATCAAACTACAATGGAAAACTCACAAAAAGGGTTCATCCCGGTTATGCTCACGCCATTTTTGAGCAATGGGAACATCGATTATCCTGCTTTAACACAACTTACGGAGATTTATTTACAGGCAGGAGCTTCAGGTTTGTTTGCCAATTGCCTGTCAAGCGAAATGTTCGAATTAAGTGATAAAGAAAGAATCCAGGCTATAAAACATGTCATCAAAGCGGCAAATGGTGCTGTACCTGTTGTCGCCACCGGAACCTTTGGTGGTGAAATTGCCAAACAAGCCGATTTTATAAAGGAGGTAAGTGATGCAGGTGTAGAAGCTGTAATTGCCATTACCAGTTTATTGGCTAATGAGGGGGAAAGTGATGAAATATTTAACGACCGTGTGTTCGATCTGCTGCATCAAACGGATGAAATCCCAATGGGTTTTTACGAATGCCCTGTACCCTACAAAAGAGTATTAAAGCCACAGCAACTGGCCGATTTTGTTGCTACAGGAAGGGTAATTTACCATAAAGATACCAGCCTGGATCTTACTCAGATAAAAGAAAAACTTAAACTAACCGAGGGTTATGCTTTTGGTTTGTACGATGCCTACATGGTTCATGCCGTTGATTCGCTAAAAGCAGGTGCTTCAGGGTTATCCTGCATTCAGGGCAATTATTTTCCGGAGTTAATTGTTTGGTTATGTGATCATTATAATGATGAATCGCTTAATGATGAGGTACAGGCCGTGCAACAGTTTTTGATCGATAATATGGAGGTGATGCATCATGTTTATCCGGTAGTATCTAAATATTTTCTGCGAAAACGGGGTTTAAACATTTCTACTTTTACACGAAGAAATGTGGGGGCATTTACCACAAGCGAAGAGAAAGGAATGGAAACCTTGTTTGATGATTATACTTCATTGCGTAATAACCTGAATATTAAGGTTTTTATATAGTGGTACAGTCGTCATTTCGACCTAAGTGGAGAAATCTTTTAAATAGATCTCTCCATTTCGCTGCGCTACAGTCGAGATGACGATGAAATTCATGCTCATTCGTCATCGTGAATTTGTTTCAAAATCTATTTTGTAGGTAAGATGCTGAAATAAATTCAGCATGACGATCGCGAAAGAAATTTAATTCAAATACTTTCTTTTATAGTCCAAAGGCGTCATTCCTGTTACTTTTTTAAAGTGCCGGTAAAAATTAGATACATTATTGAAACCACAATCGAAACAGATCATTTCGGTAGGTAACTTATTTTCAATCAGGAAACGGCAGGCATGGCTCACCCTGATCTCGATCAGAAAATCATAGAAAGTCTTTTTCGTCATTAATTTAAAATAACGGCAGAAAGAAGTCACACTTAAATTACTCAACGATGCCACTTCCTCTAAAGTAATATCCTTTTTATAATTGCTGAGGGTATAATTACAGATTTTATTGATGCGTAAAGTTTCCGATTCGTTCGATTGATAAAAAGTATTTTTGCTGGTTACAATGGTCGAATACTCATCCGTTTCTGCCAGCGTTTTTAAGATCGAAAGTAAAATAATAATGCGGTCTAAATTCGTAGCATCAACAGCAGCCCGCATTAAATCAACCAGTTTATCTTTGGCCTTGCCTTTAATTACCATGCCACTTTTAGCTTTTTCGAACAATTTGGGGATCAGGTAAGCCTCTGGCAAAGTGAGCATATATTTGCCCAAACAATCGGGCAAGAAATGGATCACCATGGCTTCCGTTGTGAGGTCGGGATTATTCTGGAAGTACTCATCTTTACAACGCCAGGTGTGGGGCAGGTTTTCGCCTAAAAGCACCATTTCATCTGGTACAAAATTGCTGATATTGTCGCCAATAAAACGGACACCTTCACCTTTAATTACATAATGAAGTTCGAGTTCGGGATGGTAATGCCAGATGTTTCCAAAATCGGGTTTAATGTCGTGACGGATACTAAAAGAACTTTGTAAAGTAATGGGAACTTTATGAAAATGGGGTTTCATCTCAGGGTTAAAATATTTGGTTAGCACCGCAACAATTAACTCAACTAAATTTGTGCAGCAGGTCTAAAGTTAAACAGTTAAATGATAATATCCTATATTAATTGGCTAAAAACCATTAGAAAATTGTGTTTTTCTATGTTGAGTTTTGTATAAAGACCAATAGGCTTAACCAAATTACAAACAAACAAATTATTTTCCTATAAATTTTTTGTTTATTAATAAATTATGAGACAAGGGAAAATCACCAAAAATTCCACTAATTTAGGCTGGGTATTTAAACATCCTCTTCATCAAAACTGTTGGTGGTGGATGGATCCCGTTTAAATTTTAATGCTTCAAAAAAGCTCAAATTCCATTAAAAATATATTCAATTTAAAATATCAAATACATGAAATTATCCCTTTTGGCCTTTATGTTAACGTTCTCCGGCATGACAGCCATTTTTGCACAAACTAATGCCGCTGCTGATAAAGAAACCTATACCAAAATGATTACCGATCGTGCTGCTAAAATTGTGACCAATTTAGGCCTTACCGATGCCAGTAAAACAGAAAAAGTAACGGTTATTGTGCGCGATCAGTACAGCAATCTGAATGATATTTACGCGGCGCGTGATGCCAGGGTTAAAGAAATTAAAGAAAAAACAAAGATAGTAAGGTAGAACGCGATTCGGCACTGGCCAAAGATGGCCGCATTGTAGAAACAGCTTTAAACAAACTCCACAAAAAATACATCAGTAAACTTTCTGCACAACTAACTAATGAGCAGGTAGAGCTGGTTAAAAACGGCATGACTTATAATGTATTGCCCATCACTTACAAAGCTTATCAGGAAGAAATTTTAACGCTGACCGAAGATCAGAAAAAACAGATCCTAATCTGGTTAACCGAAGCGCGGGAGCATGCCATGGATGCAGAATCATCTGATAAAAAACATGCCTGGTTCGGTAAATACAAAGGCCGCATTAATAATTACTTATCAGCAGCAGGCTACGACCTTAAAAAGGAAGGCATAGAATGGGAGAAAAGGCGAAAGGCCAGGGCTGAAGCCAATTAAAATCAGAAAAAAACCAAACTAACCAAATAAACTATTATGATCTTTAAAACTTTACGAAAAACCCCATGGGTTTTAATGCTACTGCTTTGTGCTTTTACAAGCGTTTTTGCTCAACAAAAACAGATAAAAGGCAAGGTGGTGGATAAAAAAGACGGGCAACCCATACCCGGAGTGAGCGTTGGTATCCGTGGAAAAACCAACAATGTAAGTACCAATGATAAAGGAGAATTTGCCTTGGTTGCCGATCCTACCACCGATGTTCTCGTATTTTCTTATGTGGGTTATGCCCGCCAGGTGGTTACGCTTGCTGGTAAATCAACTTTGGAAATCAGCCTGGCTGAAGACAGTCAGAATTTAGATAATGACGCAGTAGTGGTAATTGGTTATGGATCTAAAAAGCGTTCCGAAATTTTGGGTTCAGTGGCCAATATTAAAGCTGAAGAAATACAGGATTTACCTGTACCAAACATTGCAGCAGCCTTACGGAATAAAATACAAGGTGTTGGTGTAAATACCGTTTCAGGTAAACCAGGTTCTTCTATCACCTTAAACATCCGTAATTCAACTGCTTCCGATCAATCAAAACTCTATGGCGTTACTTCCGAACCGCTTTATGTTATCGATGGAATTACCGTAACCCGCGATGAATTCGACAATATCGATATCTCTATGGTAGAAGATATTTCATTTTTGAAAGATGCTTCGGCAGCCATTTATGGTGCATCTGGTGCAAAAGGGGTTGTTTTAGTTACCACCAAAAGGGGAAAAGCAGGGAAACCTAAAATTAGCTATACCGGTTATGTGGGTTATCAGGATAATACCAGTGATGTGAAAATGCTCAGTGCTTATGATCATGCTACTTTACTGAATGATGCCAACAAAATTAAAAACGCCCCAACTTCATCCTTGTTTTCAGACGCTGATCTGGAAATTTTAAAAAACAATCCCAATAAGAGCTGGTTCGATGAGCTTTGGAAAGTAGCTTCAACCAACAGGCACAACATTAATATTTCTGGTGGTTCGGATGCCATTACCTTTTTTGCAGGCGGTAATTACTACAATGAAACCGGTAACTACGGAGGTATTACTTATAATAAATACGCTTTCCGTTCAGGTATGAATGCCAAGATTTTTCCGGGTTTAACTGCCGATGTAACCTTAAATACTGATTTTAACAAGAAAAACAGCGATACCTATAAAAATGGCGGGGAGAATGATCAGGCCTTTTTCCAACAGTTGATTACCACCCCAATGTGGGTACCTATACAGATTGATGGCAAACCCGTAAACTACAACGGAAACACCAATCCTTTAGCGGTTATCAATTCTGGCAATAACATTTACAGTAAATCGCAGGGTTTAAACATCAACGCATCATTAAACTATAGCCCTTCTTTTATTAAAGGTTTAACGGCAAGTGTACGTTTTGGTAAAAACAACAGGAGCGGGAGTGGTGGCCAGTATATTCCGCCATATACCGTTTATAATTTCAAAATGACCGGTCAGAACGGATTGTTGTACACCAACGAGCCTACTACAGCCATTACCGCTGTTGGTTTGGCTAATACCATATTATTAAAAGGTAACGATATGGCCTCGAGCTATCAGGCTATTGGATCATTAAGCTACAACCGTCAGATCGGTAAACACTCCATCACCGCTTTAGCTGCTTTCGATCAGTCAGAAAATAACAGCGAATCGCTTTCTGTATACTGGAGAAACCAGGTATTGCCAAATGTGAACCAATACTGGGGTTTTGATCAATCTACCTTCACCATGCAGGAAAACACCTTTGGTGAAGCCGTACAACGTTCGTTCATTACCCGTTTCAGTTACGATTTTGACAAGAAATACCTATTAGAAGCGATTGGAAGATGGGATGCCTCTTCAAATTTCGCTCCGGGTAACCGCTGGGGTTTATTTCCAAGTTTAGGCCTGGGCTGGGTAATTAGTCAGGAAAATTTCTTTAAAGAAAACGTAAAATTTGTAAGCAATTTAAAGGTCCGTGCCAATTATGGTATGGTTGGCGAAAGCCGTGTGGATGCCCGATTATGGCAATCGCGCTATAAGGTAGATCCGAATGGTTATTCTTATAACGAATCGATGTATGGTGGTTTAAATCCATCAATTTTGCCTAACCCTGATATTACCTGGGAGAAAGCACGTACCATGAACTTAGGTTTGGATGCAGCCTTATTTAACAATAAACTGAATATTACCTACGAGTTTTATCACCGGTATTCTTATGATATGTTTGATAAAGGCAATAACGAAAACTTCCCGATGTATGCCGGGTTCGAAGCACCGATTGTAAATTATCAGCAAAGAACATCCTGGGGTCACGAAATTACATTGGGTTACCGCACCAAGCTGGGTAAAGATTTTGGCATATCAACCGATGTGATGTTCGGTTTTGGCAATAGCCGAATCGACAGGATGTTTTATAACCAGTTCCAGTTATGGGATACCACTTACCCGGATCTTAAATACCAGTTTGGCACCAATCCAAATGTATACAATACCTCAAACTACGGGCTGATTTCGAAAGGAATGTTAAGGACACAGGCCGATGTAGATGCTTTATTGAATAAATATCCTACCTATACCATTAACGGATCAGTACCGCAAGTGGGCTGGCTATACTATGAAGATGTTAACGGCGATGGAAAGATCACTGAAAAAGACCAGACGCTAATGTTCAAAAGCCTTAATTCCTTTGGAGTTGGTTTTAACGTTGGCCTTACCTATAAAGCCTTTAGTTTGAATACGAATTTTGTAACCCGTTTTGGCGGAAAAGCATTTTTTGACACCAAATCTAAAGCTCCGGCAAGCACAACTGTAAATGTTCCGGCTTATTGGAAAGATCACTGGACACCAGAAAATACCAATGCCGAGTTTCCACGTTTTGATGATCCTTCTATTGCTGCTGGCTGGAATTCGACCTTCTGGGCAAGAAGCGGCACCATGATCAGGATAAACAACATGACGCTGACCTATAAAATGCCGAGAAATTTCATGAATAAATTAGGCATCGCCGATTCGCGATTTGTATTAACAGGCAATAACCTGTGGACAATCATCAATCCTTTAGATTACAAAGATCCTTATTCATCAACCATTTATGATTACCCTACGCTCAGAACCATCTCAGTAGGATTAAATGTAAGCCTGTAATGTTGTATCACTCTAACCAAGCTAAAATGATTTTAAAAAATAAAACCACATTGCTGATCGGAATGATGGCGATGCTTATCTTATTCTCTACTTCCTGCAAAAAGGATTTTTTCGACCTCGAAGATAGAAACGGAATGGATTCACGGATTTGGGATAATGAAGGTTCTATTCAGTTTCTTTTAAATGATACCTACGATGTAACCATGCCCGATTTCCCTTACGAAATAACGGCCGATAATGTGATTTATGCCAGTGATGAAGATAAATTTTCTTCTTCAGAATCAATTATGCGTAAGGCCATTGGGGTAAACGGGGTTTTAACCTCAAATGACGTAAAATTTATTGCCACCAAATACCAGGGCAATAAAGGTGATAACCGTTATTTCGATATTGCCCGCTGCAATGTTGCCTTAAAAGAAATCCCGAAAGGAACCTTATCACAAATTTCGAAAAACAAGTTGCGCGGACAGTTTTTCGCGCTAAGAGCCATTACCTATTTCCAGTTGGTAAGGCTTTATGGTGGAGTACCACTGGTGCTTGAAACACAGGATCCCGATAATTTAACGCTCACCGGGCGTGCAAAAGCATCGGCATGTTTCCAGGCCATTGTAAGCGATCTCGATTCGGCCATGAACCTGTTAAATGGAGTAACCTGGGTTGATGCTACCGAAAGAGGAAAATTTACCCGTCAGGCGGCAGCTGCATTAAAAGCAAGAGTTTTATTGTACTGGGCTAGTCCGCAATTTAATCCAACCAATAATCCCGCACACCCATTCGATCAAAGCAGGTGGCAAAAAGCTTACGAAGCCAATAAAGAAGCTTACGATATCTGTAAAGCTGCAGGGGCGTCGTTAATGCCAAATTATGCCGACATTTTCCTTAAAGAAGGAACGGCTAATCCTGAAGCCATCATCGTTCGTTCATATTCGGCCAAACTTTCTAAAAGAGGACAAAATGTAGAACAAAAAAGCAGACCTACAGAAGAAGGTGGCAATGCATCTGCTTTTACACCAACCTTACAATTGGTAAATGCCTACACCATGAAAGATGGTGTTCCGGTAGGGCAGGCCAGTTCTTTCACTTATGATCCGGTGGTGTTTTGGGTAAACCGCGATCCCCGTTTAGATGCAAGCATTGCTTATAACGGAAGTCCGTGGAAATTAAGCGGCCTGGCTACCCGTAAACAATGGTGTTACAATAGTGGCATTACCGAAGCATCACCACAGGGTTTTTATTTAAAGAAATTTTGCGATCCTGATCTTGCTAAAGGTTCAGTAATTAATGCCAACGATTTTGGTGGAAACGGTTTAGACTGGGTAGAGCTCCGTTTTGCCGAAGTCATTATAAATTATGCCGAATGTGCCAACGAAATCGGCAATTTACAAGAAGCGAAAGACCTGATTAAACAGATCAGGATCAGGGCAGGGATACAACCGGGAACTAAAAACTATGGTTTAGACCTGGCTACTTCAAAAGAACTGATGCGCGACCTGATTATGAACGAACGTATGGTTGAGTTTTCTTTCGAAGGTAAACGCTCATTCGATCTAAGACGCACCCGCCGTTACCATTTATTGAGCGGCCAGATGCAGACTATTCAATGGACAGTGAAAACAACCGCATTGAAAACCGAATTAGAAGCTGTAGGTACCAATGGTATCCGTTTCAGGGAAAGCATTAATGTAAACGACCGCGCTACGTTTGATAAATATTTTGCTGCAACCAACGTAAATCAAGGGCCTAATGGTTTTGGGATATTGGATACCTATTATTTTTACGCCCTGCCGTCTACATTTATGAATTCGAGTCCATTGTTAGATCAAACCATAGGGTGGGACGGTGGAACATTCGATCCGTTGTAAACCAATATTCATCAGTAAATAAAATTTAAAATGAAAAGAAATTTAAATATTGTTGGCCTGATCGTAATGGCAACAATTTTTTTACAGCCTGTAAAAAAGAAACCACTAATATATTTAACATGTTCGAAGATGTTACGGTAACCTATTCGGCCAAAAGCCCTTATGCTGTAACCAGTTATAAAGATGTAAACGTAGGCGATAGTGTTTATTTAGAATACACCATCGAATCGCCTAAAACAGATATGTATGTGGCCTGTATTTTCGAAACCTCATCTGCCATCCCTACAAAAATTGCACTGGATGATACACAGCGCAAAAAAGCTACAGGTATCGTTAAGCTAAAAATGGACACAAGGGTGGGGTTAATCTCTTACCGGATTTGGGCGTTGGATAAAGGTGGCATTTACCTGGGCGATGGTTACAAAACCATTACTTTAAATGTGCTGCCCGATTATAAATATTGGTCATCCAGAGAAATCTTTATTCCGGACACCGTTACCAAAGTAGCCAATTCTTATATTTCTTTAACCAGCGGACAACTATACAGCTACTCCAACGGTAAAGAGAACACCGATAAAATCGATCTTGGTATTTATCGTACGCCGGTAACGGCCAATGGTGTAAACGGTTATTTGTACAATACTTATGCTTTAGATGCCAATCCGATGCCATTTACCGCTTATGATATGAGCACATGGACAAATAAACGTGCAACCTTACTTGCTGCCCCAAAAACGGGACAAGCTTCAGCTTTCTTAAATTTAAGAACCGGTGCGCAGATTCTTACAGCAGGTAAAAGCGCAAAACCCACACTCAAATCTATTACTACGGGATTAATACCGGGCAGTTTATTTTATTTCTTAACGCCCGAAGGTAAGTATGGTGCTTTCTACGTCAATTCCATCTCCAGTAATAATTCATCCCGGGGAGTTTTCTTAAATGTTGATGTGAAAATTCAGAATTAAAACATGAAGTTTTAGGTAGACAATAATTTCACTTTTTGTTAAAAATCGAGGCAATTTAATTGTCTCGATTTTTTTATTTAAGAATATTTCATTTATATATGAATTAATTATATCTTGTATCGCCAAATCAAAACACTGGCTGTTGTTTATATATTTTATCCTTCAATTTGATAAGATCGTATAATAAATAGCGAACATACTCGCTAAAACAGGCAATTTTTGATTGCAACTTTGAATTACCATACTTTCTAACCAAAATATTTATCTAGATCCAAATAAAAAAATGAGCCAAATCACATCGATTTTTTTCACTTTAATTTTTATAAGCGTTAATCGAACGATTTATTTTGTTCTTCTTAACAACAAAAGTTTAAAAACTGATTGATCAGTGTAATTAGACAATTAGTTATAACATAAAGCATTAAAACGCGGGCCTCTAACCAGCCTAAATAATAATATTAACTAACCAAATAATAAAATGAACTTAAAATTTTTACGCAAAATTTCTTTGTCATTGCTTTTTATGCTACTGGCAAGCACAATCCTCTTTGCCCAGGACCGAAAGGTGACGGGAAAGGTTGTCGATCAGGCAGATGGACAGGGAATTCCTGGTGTGAACGTAAGCTTAAAAGGGATTCCGAGTAATGTAAGTACAAATTCGGATGGAAATTTTACCATTCAGGTAAAATCTGATGATGATGTGCTGGTATTTTCTTTTATCGGATACGTTAGACAGCAAATCAAAGTGGGTAAACAAACCAATATAGCCGTTCGATTGGTATCCGAAAACAAGAGCTTAGAAGATGTAGTTGTGGTAGGTTACGGTACTCAGAAAAGAAGTCATTTAACCGGTGCTGTGGTTGATATCAAAGCAGCAGAAGTAGAAGATTTACCAGCGAGTAACATCGGTGCTGCCCTGGCAGGAAAAATATTGGGTGTTGGTGTAAGTGGAGGTATTTCCAGACCAGGTTCTACTGCCAAACTTACCATCAGAAATCCAAACACTATTTTTTCTAAAGATGGTGGTTCTACAGATCCACTATATGTTATTGATGATGTAATCCAGATCAATCCTCAGAACGGGCAGCCAGATGCTACACTTTTTCAATAACCTCGATCCATCTGAGATTGAGAGTCTGTCTTTCTTAAAAGATGGATCAGCGGCAATTTATGGCACAAGAGCAGGTAACGGAGTCGTATTGGTAAAAACTAAACGCGGTAAAATAGGTCCTCCACGCATCAGTTATAGCGGTTCTTATGCAGTTAATGATGAAGCTTACCGAACCAAAATGCTTAGTGCCTACCAATTTGGCATGTATTATAACATTATGAACGGACCTAACGGCGCAAATGTAAATCCAACAGGAGCCTCTGCGGCGGATAGTTTTTTAGCCAGGATGAACTTGAACATTTTAAAAATATCAATTACGATTGGTTAGAAGACGCATGGAAATCGGCCTATAATATGAAACATACATTAAGTATTTCAGGAGGCTCAGACCGTGCAACTTATTTTGGTGATATCGCTTACTACAAACAGGATGGAAATCTTTCAAGTCTTGATTTTAAACGTTGGAATTTCAGATCAGGTGCCGATATTAAAGTTGCTACTAACCTAAAAGTGGGTTTACAGGTTTCAGGAAACAATAGTGAACTGATTAAAACTTTTAATAAAATTGGTAGCGAACTGGATGATAACGATTACCGTAACCTGATTCTTGCACCACGTTATGTTCCTATTTATATCAATGGATATCCTGTTAAATTACCAGGAACAACGAACGATTTTTCTACTTATCATTTCTATGAAATTGAAAAATTGGGCAATTTGGCTAATACCAGAACTACAAATTATACTGTAAACTTAAATGCTCAATATGATATTCCATTCGTAAAAGGCTTAAGTGCAAGAGCTGCATATTCGAGAAATATGGGCAGTAGCGCCGGCTCACAGATCGGTACAAAATATAATGTATACACCTTTAAAAAATTGGGCACCAACGAGCATATTTACGATGGCGCAACACAGCCAACTGCGCTTGTAGCTTCTAATGGTAACAGGCTTTATTATTCGAACACCACACAAAGTTCAACTCAATCGAACTTTGTGCTTACCTACAACAGAACTTTTGGAAAACATACCATTGGTGCTTTAGCAACGGTAGAACGATCAGAACAGGCTTATGATAACGAAGTGGTTTTTAAAGCGGATCCTATACAGCAAACAAATGGTCAGTTTAACTCAGCTACAGGAGCTATTGACGGAAGTACCACAAAATCAGAAGGTGGATCGCTATCTTATGTGGCCAGGGCCAATTATAGTTACGCAGATAAATACCTTGCCGAATTTATGTTCAGGAGTGATGCCTCAACCAAATTTGCACCAGGTAACTATTGGGGCAATTTTTACTCAGGTTCATTAGGCTGGGTAATTTCTGAGGAAGACTTTTTTAAAGTGCCGGGTATTGACTTCTTGAAATTAAGGTACTCTATAGGTTTATTAGGAAACGACCAAACCAAAGCCTGGTTATGGAGACAGCGTTATACATTCCAGGATGGTAAAGGAGCGGTTTTCGGTGGAGATGGTAATGCTACAGCAGGTTATAAAATGGAGGCGTCTCCAAATCCAGATGCAACCTGGAGCGACGAACTTAAAAACAACATAGGTATTGATGCTAAATTCTTAAAAAACCGACTTACATTTTCTGCTGATGGTTATTACAATCATGCCACCAACATCTTAACAGAGGTAACATCCAACATTCCAATTACCATTGGAGGCTCAGTAGCTTCACAAAATTATGCAACAGCAGATTATTTTGGTTATGAGCTTGGGATTGGATGGAATGATAAAATTGGAAAAGATTTCAGTTATGGAGTCGATTTCAGGTTTGCATGGTCAGACAATAAAGTAATTAAGGCAGATTATAACGCAAACGATATATTGTATCCATGGAATCCACGTAATGGCACCTCATCTGATGTTGGTAAATGGGGCTACGATTATTTAGGCATGTTCAAAGATCAGCAGGAAATTGATGCTTACGTAAATCAGTATAAAATCACCTCGGTTAACCCGGGCGCCGCAGGAAGCAGTTCAGCAGTTTTGGCAAAAGATTTAAAACCAGGTATGCTTTATTATAGAGATGTTAGAGGACCGCTACAACCTGATGGAACTTTTGCTGGCCCTGACGGCATCATCGATTTTAATGATCAGGTACAACTATCTAAAAAAGCTAACAACCACTACGGTTACGGTACAACATTGAAAGCCAATTATAAAGGAATTGGGATTGAAGCGGTAATTTCAGGCTCGTTTGGAGGGTGGTCGGAAATTGATGCGCGAAAAAAATGAACAATTCTATTTCCCGTACTTTTGCTAGTGTGCCAGAAATCTGGGGCGATATTTACGATCCGATTCTTAATCCAACTGGTACAATGCCAAATCCTAACTGGGAAGCTACAAGTTTAAGTCCAACTTCAAATTTCTGGAAAGTTTCTTCTTTTAGAATGCGTTTGGCCAGCTTACAGTTAAATTATTCTTTGCCAAAAGCTTGGCTCGAAAAAGTTAAAGTAAGCAATGTACGTGTTTATGCAACAGCCTTGAACCCTTATAATTTCTATAATCCATATTCATATAGAGACAGTGATACAGCATACGACGTTTTTCCTAACCTGAAAACGTTTTCTTTTGGATTAAACGTAACGTTTTAATAATTAAAAGTAGTTATACTATTAAATTTTAAAGACATGAAAAAGAATAAAATAATATATGTTTTGGTATCACTGGTAGTTTTAAGCGCCAGCTGCAAAGACAGTTTTTTAGAAGAGAAAAAAGATTATGCAGGCTTTAATGAGCAGGTTTTTCAAGAAGCATCCTTAGCTCAGGGATATGTAGATTATGTTTATGGTATGTTTTTGCCTGCCAATAACGGAACTCCGAATGTTCAGGTACAGAGTGCTACTGATAATGGTACTTACAGTTCGGCCTTTACCCAAACAACTGATGAACTGGCAGGTGAAACAGATTGGAATAAAGAATGGGCTCAGATCTCTTATGTAAATTCAAATGCTTTAAAATACTTTGGCCAGCGTTTGCCAAACAGTGTAGCCAATAATACCTGGACACGCATGAAAGAGATTAATCTTTTCCTTCAGGAAATTGACAAACACGGTTTAACAACAGATGTTACCAATAAATTTAAAGGACAGATGTATTTTTGGAGAGCCTGGCAATATTTCGAATTGGTTAAATTGTATGGTGGTGTACCACTAGTATTAACACCTCAAGACCCGATTGTTTCTTCTGGTCCAGCAAATGAAATACAAAGAAGTTCATCTTCTGCCTGTATCGAACAGATTGTTAAAGATTTAGATCTGGCAATTTCTTTATTGCCAGGAAAATGGGCAGGCGTAGATAATGGAAGGATTACATCAGGTGCTGCTGCCGCACTAAAAGGCAGAGTACTGTTAACATGGGCTAGTCCACTTTTTAACCGTACTGATGACCGGGCCCGCTGGGACAGAGCTTACCAGGCAAACTTGGCAGCAAAAACGTTATTAGAATCAAATGGTTTTGGTTTGTATAAAGTGGGAGGAACAGCAAACGGTGTGGCATGGGGAAATATGTTTACAGCTGATAACAGTATCGAATCTGTATTCGCTTTTGGCTTCAATGCGCTGACCACCGGAAACCCACAAAAAAACAATGGCTGGGAACAGGCTACACGTTCGCGTGAAATTAATGGGGCTGGATCAATATCTCCAACCAAGCAGATTGTTGATGCCTTCCCGATGAGAGATGGTAAACCGATTACAGCTTCATCTTCAACTTACCCATATTCTGATGCTAAGTTTTACAAAAATAGAGATCCACGCTTTTATAAAACTTTTGTATATAACGGTGCCATCTGGCCATATAGCGGAGCAACAAATTATAAACAATGGACTTATGTATGGAAAAAAACAGCTACAGCAGGTTATAATGGAACTACCGAAACTAAAGGCGCCAATGCTAGTGGTATCTATTTATGCAAAGCAAATAATCCAAATGCGAACAACTCCATCGGTAATTTTAGCAATAGTCCGACAGATTATATGGAAATAAGATTCGCTGAAGTAGTGCTTAACCTAGCCGAATCGGCTATTGGAACAGATAAGTTGAGCGAAGGCTTTGATGGAATCAAATCAATAAGAGATAGAGCAGGTATTTTAGCAGGCACCGATGGTTCGTATGGTATTGGAAATGGCTTAAGCCGCGACCAATTATTTGCAGCCGTATTAAATGAAAGAAAAATAGAATTTGCTTATGAAAGTAAACGTTTTTGGGATTTAAGGAGGTGGATGTTATTTGAATCAGGCGCAACTACAGCCAGATTAGGTTTTGCTCCATTAAACGGTACGCGCAGAACTGGTTTTTATATTGGCGTTAAAACAACTGCAGGTGCAGATTATGTTGGCGCAAATGATCCATTACTAAAACCTGCTACAGGAACGGCTCCGTTAATTGACAGAGACCCCGCAACCTATCCTGCAGGCATAACAACATACGATCAATACCTTGATTATCTTTACGATAACTATTTTAAGGTAAGTGTTCGGGATGATCTTGACAAAACAAGTCCAGCGAATTGGAAATTTACCTGGTATCCTCAATATTATTTCTTTGGAATCAATCAAACCGTATTATCGGCAAGTCCTTACCTACAACAAACAACAGGTTGGGATAGTATAAATAGTGCTGGCACGTTCGATCCACTGAAATAACAAGATCTTAGGGCGGTTTGCTCGCCGCCCTGGTTTTTTATATTTGGTTTTTAGAAAAAGGGAACATTAATTTGTTTCCTTTTTTTTCATTTAAGAATGTTACATTTATATATGAATATTATTTCTATCTTGTAACACGGTTGTGAAAATGAATTTGATTTGTTACAGCCATTTTAACCAAATGAAAAGATGATACAATACCTGGCCAAAATTATACAGTAAACAGCCAATTTTTGCATGCAATTTTGAAATATAATATACTTTCTAACCAAAACTTATAACCAAAGAAATAAACAGAAATGAGCCGATTTTTATAAAATTCCCGATTGACAATTTCACCAATCAAAAAATATCAGCTAAATTTCTTTTGCTTCTTTAACGGGCAAAACACAAATGAAAAAGAACTTTTTAAATCTGTTGTTCACAACAGCATTAATGCTCTCCGCTAATTATTCTTTCGCACAATATCCCAATATCCCTGCCGATGTGAAAAAGTCTTCCGATTCGATGATGAAAGAAGCTTATCATCAATCGGACATTGCCTGGGAAAAAGCCAAGCCTATTATTGCTAAAGAAGCAGGCGAAGGCAAACCATATATCCCATGGGCTGGCAGACCGAACGATTTGCCACAATCTAAATTATTGGCCTTTCCGGGTGCTGAAGGCGGAGGCGCTTATAGTTTTGGTGGTCATGGCGGTAGAGTAATCGTAGTAAAAAATTTAAATGATAGCGGTCCGGGGTCATTGCGTGATGCCTGTGAACAAGGCGGCGCAAGGATTGTAGTTTTCAATGTTGCAGGGATCATCAGGTTAAAAACCCCGTTAATTATCCGTGCACCTTATATTACCATTGCCGGACAAACGGCTCCGGGTGATGGCGTTTGCGTGGCTGGCGAATCGGTATGGTTAAATACACACGATGTAATTGTGCGTTTTATGCGTTTTAGAAGGGGCGAAACCTTTGTAGGCCGTAGAGATGATGCCATTGGCGGAAATCCGGTGGGTAACATCATGATCGATCACGTTTCTGCAAGCTGGGGACTGGACGAAAACATGTCGATGTACCGCCACATGTATAACGATAGCACTGGCAAAACCGAAGAAAAACTAGGAACGGTGAACATTACCATCCAAAATTCGATTTTTTCTGAAGCATTAGATTACTGGAACCATGCATTTGGTTCAACCTTAGGGGAGAAAACTGTGCTTTTGTACGTAACCTTTGGGCTGATAATGGTGCCCGGAACCCATCAATCGGTTGGAACGGAATTTTCAATTTCGCCAATAACGTGGTGTTCAACTGGAATAACCGCTCTACAGATGGAGGCGATTATACTGCGCAATACAACATCATCAATAACTTTTACAAACCAGGTCCCGTTACCGAATTAAAAGACCCGATCAGTTACCGCATTTTAAAACCAGAATCTGGTCGCAGTAAATTACCTTATGTGGTTTTCGGACGTGCTTATGTCGCTGGAAATATCATCGATGGGAATGAAAAAGTAACCAAAAACAACTGGGATGGCGGTGTACAGCTGGAAGATAAAAAAGGAAATCTAATGTCTTACGAGCAAGCCAGTAAATATTTCGCAGCGATGAAGGCAAAAGATCCCTTCCCAATGCCAAAAATCAGTATTATACCTACCTTACAGGCAAAAGATTACGTATTGGCAAATGCAGGAGCTACTTTACCAAAAAGAGATCCGGTTGATACCCGCGTAGTTAAACAGGTAAGCACAGGTAAAATCGAGGTGCATCCTGATGCCAAGCCGTCCGCTTTCCAGTTCGAACACCGCAGACTCCCTGGCGATTCTTATAAACAGGGTATCATTACCGAAGTTTCGCAGGTGGGTGGTTATCCGGAATATAAAGGAACACCTTACAAAGATTCAGACGACGACGGTATGCCTGACGCTTACGAACTGAAAAACGGTTTAAATCCGAAAGATGCTTCTGATGCCTCAAAAATCACCAAAAGTGGTTATTCTAATATCGAAGTTTATTTAAATAGTGTAGTTCCTGTTTCCATTGTAAAACCAAACTAAAATGCGCACCAGGAATTCAATTTTTAGCATTATTGCACTTTGTGGAATTGGAAATATGGCTTTCGCCCAATATCCGGTTATTCCGGAAGCGATGGAAAAGAAAGCTGATTCACTTTTGAAAAGCATCGAAGATAAATCGGAAAAGCAGTTTTTAAAGGTAAAATCCATTGTGGATGAAGAGGCCAAACACGGTAAACCCTATATTCCATGGGCAGCCAAACCAGGCGATTTGCCTCAATCTAAAATGGTGGCCTTTCCTGGAGCCGAAGGTGGTGGTGCTTATTCATTTGGTGGTCGTGGCGGTAAAGTGTATGTGGTAACCAGTCTTGATGATGCGGGCAAAGGAAGCTTACGGGAAGCCTGCGAACAGGGTGGAGCAAGAATTATTGTGTTCAACGTTTCCGGGATCATCAGGTTAAAAACACCATTGATCATTCGCGCACCTTATGTAACCATTGCTGGTCAGAGTGCACCTGGTGATGGCGTATGTGTCGCTGGCGAATCGGTATGGATCAATACCCACGATGTGGTGATCCGTTATATGCGTTTCCGTCGTGGTGCAACCGATGTTACCAGAAGAGATGATGCCATTGGCGGCAATCCTGTTGGAAATATTATTATCGATCACGTTTCGGCAAGCTGGGGACTGGATGAAAATATGTCGATTTATCGCCATGTATATGATCCTCAAGACGGTTCTAAACCTGTTAAATTGCCTACTGTAAACGTCACCATCCAAAATTCAATCTTTTCCGAAGCATTGGATACCTATAACCACGCTTTCGGAAGTACAATTGGTGGTTTAAATTCCACTTTTATGCGTAACCTTTGGGCATCAAACATCAGCAGAAATCCATCGGTGGGCATGTATGGCGATTTTGGTTTTGCCAATAATGTGATCTTCAACTGGTGGAACAGAAGTGCCGACGGTGGCGATAATGCCTCATTTTATAGCTTCATCAACAATTATTATAAACCAGGACCCATTACACCTGCCGGAGAACCAATTTCTTATCGTATCTTAAAACCTGAATCGGGTAGAGATAAAAAGTTCGCCAACGAATTTGGTAAAGCTTACGTAACCGGCAATATCATTGAAGGGAACGAAAAAGTAACCAAAAACAACTGGGATGGTGGTGTACAGCCTGAAAGCAAAAGAGATAAACAGAAACTATTGGATTCCATCCGTACGGATCAACCTTTACCTATGGCCAAGATTTCCATCATCGATACCAAAAAAGCTTATGATTATGTTTTGGCCAATGCCGGAGCTTCATTACCGGTTCGTGATGCGGTAGACCAACGAATTATTAAACAAGTAACAACCGGTAAAATTGAACACGTAGAAGAGGATAAATTACCTGCCAAACAAAGTTATGTAAAACGCCGTTTGCCAGCCGATTCTTACAAAAAAGGCATTATTTCGGATATTGCCCAGGTTGGCGGTTACCCTGAATATAAAGGAAAACCTTATGTGGATACTGATAATGATGGTATTCCCGATGCCTGGGAAACTAAAAATGGTTTAAACCCAAAAGATGCAAAAGACGCTGCCAAAATTTCGAAATCAGGTTATTCGAATATTGAAGTATATTTAAATAGCCTGGTGGATGTTAATAAGGTGAGGCCTGCGAAAGGTTAAAGAAGAAAGACTAAAGCTGAAAGACTGGTAATCTTCTTCTACAAAAAATCGTCATCTCGACTGAAGCGCAGCGAAATGGAGAGATCTATCTAGCAAAATAGATTTCTCGACTGCGTTGCACTCCGCTCGAAATGACGGCCAAAGAGAAGGGTATTCGATGCCTTTGTGGTCAAATAATAAAAATATGCCAAAAACTAACCATATATCAAAAGCAATACAACTAAAAACCTTCGCCATGATGGTTATCTTGTTTTTAGTTGCAAATTTGTCTTTTGCACAAAAAACAAAGCCTGTTGAGCCACCAAAACCCATCTACAAAGGCAAAAATGGTAAAATGGCTTATACCCCGGATGAACAAGGGAACCGCATTCCCGATTTTTCTTATGCAGGTTACATGGCAGGCGAAAAAGCCATTCCAACTGCTACAATAAAAGTTGTTGTTCCTCTTGCGAAAGGTGATGCCACTTTAAGGATCCAATCGGCCATTAATTATGTTTCAAAATTGCCTGTCGGGAAAGATGGTTTACGTGGTGCGGTTTTATTGGAAAAAGGAACTTACGAAGTTGCCGGAACATTAAAATTAACCGCCTCTGGCGTGGTGCTACGTGGCAGCGGATTTGGCGAAAACGGTACCATGATTTTTGCCACAGGCTTAGATCGCATTGGTGTGATCAGGATTTTAGGCAAAAAGAACCGAATTGAAGAAAAACCCATTGCCATTACAGATGCTTATGTGCCTGTAAATGCAAATAAAATTACTTTGGCAAATACCAACGGCCTTAAAGTTGGCGATAAAATCATCATCAACCGCCCATCTACTAAAGAATGGATTGAAACCTTAAAAACAGTCGAATTTGGTGGTGGTGAAAGTGCTTTAGGCTGGAAACCAGGAACCAGGGATATCCATTGGGACCGTAAAATTACCGCAATAAACGGATCAAGCATTACTTTTGATGCGCCAATTACTACTGCATTAGATGCTAAATATGGCGGAGGCACCGTTTCAAAATACCAGTGGGAGGGCAGAATTGCCCAATCGGGTGTGGAAAACCTAAAAATCGAATCAGATTACCATAAAGAAAATATTAAAGATGAATATCACCGCTGGACAGCCATCTGTTTAGAAAACGTAGAAGATGCATGGGTGCGTCAGGTGGTTTTTGAGCATTTTGCAGGTTCTGCCGTGAATCTACTCGAAACCGCTAAAAGAATTACCGTTGAAGATTGTAAATCACTTGCACCGGTTTCTGAGATTGGTGGCGAACGCCGTTTTACCTTTTTAACCACAGGTCAGCAAACGCTTTTCCAAAGGTTATATTCTGAATATGGTTACCACGATTTTGCAGTGGGTTTCTGTGCTCCGGGACCAAATGTTTTCGTTCAATGTCAGTCTTATTTACCTTTCAGTTTCAGTGGAGCGATTGATAGTTGGGCATCAGGTGTGTTATTCGATATTGTCAATATAGATGGACAAGCTTTAAGTTACTTAAACCGCGGACAAGATGGACAAGGCGCAGGCTGGAGTGCCGCGAACAGTGTTTTTTGGCAATGTAGCGCTGCAAGGGTTGATAATTTTCAACCACCAACCGCACAAAACTGGGCTTTCGGAACCTGGTCGCAATTTGCCGGAAACGGTTATTGGGACATGTCGAACGAGCAGATTCAGCCCCGCAGTTTATATTATGCTCAATTAGCAGACCGGATCGGGAATGATGCAGAAACCAGGAATTTTGTTCTTCCGGTTGAAACCGAAGCATCAAGCAGTCCGCCCGTTGATGTTGCCCAAAAACTCACAAAACTGGCTTACAAACCTGCTTTAACCGTTTCAGAATACATTGATGGGGCATCTGATCGGAATAAAATCCCGACAGAAACCGGGCAGGCAAAAAATATTGATAAAATTGGCTTGGATAAGGTGCTTCAGCCCACGCTTGCTAACGCGATGAGCATCAAAAATGGGTGGCTGGTTCGTGGGAATCAAATTGTGGTGGGGGATCGCCAGGATGTACCCTGGTGGAACGGCAGTGCCCGTCCTTATGGATTAAAAAATACTAAATTCCATATTACCCGTTTTGTTCCCGGTCGCTCAGGAAATGGCTTAACAGATGACCTTGATGAAATTACCGATTCGATGAAAAACGATTCGGTTAAGGTGCTTGATCATAACTATGGACTTTGGTACGACAGGAGAAGGGACGATCACGAACGCATCCGCCGCATGGATGGAGAAGTTTGGGCACCTTTTTACGAATTGCCTTTCGCCCGTAGCGGACAGGATAAAGCCTGGGATGGGTTGAGCAAATACGACATCACCAAATATAACCTCTGGTATTGGGACAGGTTGAAACAATTTGCAAACCTTGCCGATCAGAAAGGATTGGTGTTGATCCACGAAAATTATTTTCAGCACAATATAATCGAAGCTGGTGCACATTATGCCGATTTTCCATGGCGTACCGCAAACAACATCAATAATACGGGTTTCCCTGAACCTGTGCCTTATGCCGGGGATAAACGCATTTTTATGGCCGAGCAGTTTTACGACATCACCAACGAACACCGCAGGGCTATCCATAAAGCTTATATCAGAAAATGTTTAGAGAATTTTGACGGAAATTCCGGTGTCATTCAATTAATCGGTGCCGAATTTACTGGTCCTTTGCATTTTGTTCAGTTCTGGATCGATACCATTAACGAATGGGAGAAAGAAACAGGCAAACACCCGATTATCGGTTTAAGTGTGAACAAAGATGTTCAGGATGCAATTTTGGCCGATCCAAAACGTGCTGGAGTGGTTGACCTGATCGATATCCGTTACTGGCATTACCAGGCAGATGGAACCGCTTATGCACCACAAGGCGGATTAAGTTTGGCCCCACGTCAACATGCCCGTTTGCTAAAACCGAAGAAAACGTCCTTCGAAGAAGTTTATCATGCCGTATCCGAATACAAAAACAAATTCCCTGAAAAAGCAGTGATTTATTCGGCAGATAGTTTTGACAGCTTCGGATGGGCTATTTTAATGGCCGGAGGTTCGCTATCTAACGTAAGTAGTATAGATGCTTCTATTTTAAATCTTGCGTCCGCTATGAATCCATTTCTTCCGGCAGGCAAATCAGCAAAACAGTACGGATTGGAAAATGCAGGCAAAGCTTATATTTTATATAATGCTTCTACTGAAGCCATCAATCTCGATTTAAGTCAATTTTCTGGAAAATTTAATGTTAAAATATTGAATACCAAAACGGGAAAAGCCCTTAAAGAAGAGAAAATAAACGGTGGATCCGTAGTGAAATTAAATAAAGCAGCAGCAGGCGACGAAGTGATTATCATTAATAAAATTTAACATGAACTTTAAAACCAACATATTTTTAATTGCTATTATTTCCTGCGTCGCTTTTGGCTGTAAGAAAAAGCCTCATTTTGGAGATAAGAGCCTCCTGGTTTCTGAAAATGGCAGATACCTGACCACCGGCAATGGCAAACCTTTTTTCTGGTTGGGCGATACAGCCTGGTTATTGTTCAGCCGGTTAACCCGGGAAGAATCGAACACTTACCTTGAAGATCGTAAACAGAAAGGTTTTAATGTAATCCAGGTGATGTTGTTGCACGATGTTCCCTCAAGTAATGTGTATTTAGATTCATCAGTGGTTCATGCCGATATTTCAAAGCCGATGCTTACGCCGGGCAATGATCCAAAAGATTCACTGGCTTACGATTATTGGGACCATGTGGATTATATCGTTGATCAGGCAGCGGAAAAAGGTCTTTATATGGCCTTGGTTCCGGTTTGGGGTACCAATGTGAAAAATAAAAAAGTAAATAAAACGCAGGCAAAGGCTTATTGTGAGTTTTTAGCTAAACGTTATAAAGACAAATGGAACATCATTTGGTTAAATGGTGGCGATATTAAAGGAAGTGACGGTGCAGACGTTTGGAATACCATCGGTGAAACGTTAAGAGCCAATGATCCCAATCACCTCATTACTTTCCATCCAAGGGGAAGAACAGCATCATCACAATGGTTTCAAAAGGCTAAATGGTGTGATTTTGATATGATTCAATCAGGTCACCGCCGTTATGATCAGGATATTTCTAAAAATGAAAAATTGCATTATGGCGAAGACAACTGGAAATATGTCGAAGCGGATTATAAATTGAAACCTACCAAACCAACCATTGATGGGGAACCATCTTACGAGGATATTCCTCAAGGTTTGCACGATACCACACAACCCCGCTGGACAGATGCCGATGTAAGAAGATATGGTTACTGGTCGGTTTTTGCAGGTGCTTTTGGTTATACTTATGGCCATAATTCGGTGATGCAGCTGTACAAAAAGACAGATTTAAAACCTGCTTATGGTCCGAAAGACCAATGGATTACTGCCATTAACGCGCCAGGTGCAAAACAGATGCAATATTTAAAAGATTTAATGCTGGTACATCCTTATTTCGACCGCATACCCGATCAAACTTTAATTGCAGGTAAAAATGGCGAAAAGTACGATCGCATTCTTGCCACAAGAGGGGAAGAGTTTGCATTGCTTTACACCTATACGGGACGAAATTTCAGTGTACAAATGGGCAAAATTGATGGTGATGAAGTAAAAGCATCCTGGTTTGATCCAAGAACAGGTAAAACGATAAAAATCGGAGAATTTGAAAATAAAGGAATTAAAGAATTTAACCCGCCCGGCGAATCTGCAAATGGTAACGATTGGGTGTTGGTGTTGGAGGGGATATAAAAGAAGGTTGAGGGTTTAAAGGTAGAGGGTTTAAGGTGTATCATTTTAAAAAAATCGTCATTTCGACTGGAGTGTAACGGAATGGAGAAATCTATTGCGATAATCTAATAGGGATTTCACCCTGAGCGTAGTCGAAGGGCAATCTCTTTAATTATTACAACTTGAGGTCTTCGACTCCGCTCAGACTGACAGTTAAACTAAAGAAAATAAAAAACAGTGTTTAAACCAAAATCCATAGCATCATTTCGTTTCGCCATTATTGGCCTGCTTTTGTGCGGATTAAGCTCCTGCACCAAACAAGCCTATTTATTCACTTCTTTTCATGAACCCGCAACTGAGGGTTTAAGGCTTTTATACAGCTACGATGCCTACCATTGGACAGATTTAAACAAAACCTTTTTAAAACCTGAAGTCGGAATACAAAAAGTGCTACGTGATCCATCCATTGTTCAAGGGCCTGATGGAACATTTCATCTGGTGTGGACCTGCAGCTGGAAAGGTGATAAAGGTTTTGGTTATGCCAGTTCAAAAGATCTGATCCACTGGACGGAGCAGAAATTTCTTCCGGTAATGGAGAAAGAACCTAAAACCGTAAATGTTTGGGCGCCTGAAATCTTTTACGATGACGAGAAAAAGGAATATGTGATCATTTGGGCCTCAACCATCCCATTTCGTTTTGCAAAGGGAATAGAAGAAGAAGAAAACAACCACCGCATGTACAGCATCACCACAAAGGATTTTGTGACTTTTTCGGAGCTTAAACTCTTCTTAGATCCTGGTTTCAGTGTGATTGATGCGGTTATTGTGAAAAGGGCTGTTAAAGATTATGTACTGGTGCTGAAGGATAATACCCGTCCGAATAGAAATTTAAAGGTTGCTTTTGCAAAAAATGCTTTAGGTCCGTATGAAAATATTTCGGAAACCTTTAGCCCTAAATTAACAGAAGGACCAACGGTAGTAAAAGTTAAAAATGATTGGCTGATCTACTTCGACGCTTACGGACAAAAGATTTATTCGGCTTATAAAACAGCCGATTTTAAAACTTTTAAAGATGTAACAGCAGAAGTTTCAGTGCCAGAAGGACATAAACACGGGACAATTATAAAAGTGAAAAAGGAATTGATTGAGAATTTATTGAAATAGCGGTTACAAACCTCGTAGGTTTTTAAAACCTACGAGGTTTAAACTTAAATACTGTTGTCATCCTGAGGCACGAAGGATCTTTATAAGATGAAAAACTGGCTGAAAACCTCACTGTAAGCATTTGAGGTTAATTTCAGGAAGTGCTAATCGGCTAGAGAATCTTCCTTTGTCAGAATGACAGAGACCAAAATATAAACATGAATACATTTAAAATACTTTGTTTAACCCTGCCATTTGCACTTGCGATACAATCCTCGCAGGCGCAGGATACCGTGCGTTATACAGGTAAAACTCTGGTTAATGCCGATTATCACCACGGGCAGCTTTCGCCGGTGATGGGCGTACACAGCATCCAAACGTTTAGGGCAAACCGCGAACACCCAGAACTTGCCGAAAACTTTGGCTGGACTTACAACCACGCACCAATGTTAGCCTATTGGAACAACAAATTTTATATCGAATATTTAAGTGATCAAGTAGGCGAGAGCATCCCGCCAGGACAAACTTTAGTACAATCTTCAACAGATGGTTACACCTGGACCAAACCTGAAGTGGTTTTCCCAATTTACCGCATTCCTGATGGAACGACAAAAGAGGGTAGAACCGATGTAGCGAAAGATTTGGATGCCGTGATGCACCAACGAATGGGTTTTTATGTTTCCACTAAAAATGTATTCCTCGTTTTGGGTTTTTATGCCATTAGTTTCGATGCAAAAGACGATCCCAACGACGGGCACGGAATCGGTAGGGCTGTAAGGGAGATTCAGGCCGATGGAAAATATGGCCCGATTTATTTTATTCATTATAATCCCGGTTATTCAGAGAAAAATACCAAATACCCGCTATACACCAGAAGTAAAAGCAAAACTTTTATTGATGCCTGTAATGAATTGTTATCAAATAAGTTAATGACGCAGCAATGGAATGAAGAAGCAGATAGAAAAGATCCGCTGATCACTTTACAGAAACAATATAAAGCTTTCAGCTACTATCATTTACCTGATGGCAGAGTGGTGGGTTTATGGAAAAATGCCCTAACCGCAATCAGCACTGATAATGGCAAAAGCTGGCCTGAAAACGCTTCGCGTGCGCCTGGTTTTGTCAACAGCAATGCCAAAATCTGGGGGCAAAAACTTCGGATGGCAATTATGCCACCGTATATAATCCTTCAGAATATAGATGGCCTTTAGCCATATCAACCAGTAAAAACGGACTGGATTATACCAATTTATTGTTGGTAAATGGCGAAATCACGCCGATGCGTTATGGCGGTAATTACAAATCATACGGTCCGCAATATGTGCGTGGCATTGAAGAAGGAAATGGAAAACCAAAAGATGGCAAATTGTGGGTAACCTATAGCATGAATAAAGAAGATATCTGGGTTTCTGCAGTTCCGGTACCAGTTAATGATAAGGCAACGCAGCATGTAAATGATGATTTCGGTAAATTATCTGCTGATAAAGCGCTCGAAATGTGGAACATATACAGTCCGCTTTGGGCACCGGTAAAATTAGAAAATGGCACATTGATTTTAAAAGATAAAGACCCATTTGATTATGCAAAAGCTGAAAGATTGTTTCCTGCATCCCGCAAAATCATGACTTCATTCTCGGTTACACCAAAACAGAACGACTTTGGATTATTGGAAATTGAATTACAGGATGCAAAAGGAACCGCCACCGTTCGTTTGACTTTTGATAGCGCTGGAACGCTTAGTGCGAAAGCCGGAGCGCGTTATAAAAATTTCATGAAGTATGAAGCCGGCAAAAGCTATGATATCAAACTAAAGTTAGATGCTTTTACGCGGTTCTATACCATTACGGTGAACGGAAAAGAGGTGCTGACCAGTTTGGCTTTCCAGCCTGTGGCCGATGTTTCGCGGGTTGTTTTCCGCACGGGCGATGTTCGTCGTTTCCCTGATGTAGATACTCCGGCCGATCAGACTTATGATCTTAAAAATGCAGGCGAATCAACAAAAGAGGCGGTTTATTCAATTAAATATTTAAAAACGGAAAGGTTTTAGATGCACAATTTTACTAGAAATATCGTCATTGCGAGTTTTCGATCCTTCATCGAAACGAAGCAATCTTTCCAGTACGTCATTCCGACCGCAGTGGAGGAATCTTTGAACCAAGTTAAACAGATTTCTAGACTGCGCTGCACTTCGCTCGAAATGACGGCACTAATTATCCTTCTTTCTTTATTTTCCCTCTCCGCCAACGCCAAAATCCTATTGCCTCAGATTCTCTCCAGTAATATGGTTTTGCAACGTGATAAACCCCTCAATATCTGGGGTTATGCGGCTCCTGATGAGAAAGTTCAGGTCACCTTTGCAGGTCAGAAGAAAGAAGCACTTACCGATAAAAACGGAAACTGGTATGTGGTGCTGGCACCCTTAAAAACGTCTTCCAAGTCGCAAATAATGACCATTTCAGGTACAAACAAAATTGAATTAACCAATATTTTGGTTGGCGAGGTTTGGGTATGTTCCGGCCAATCGAATATGGAATATCAAATGCGAAAGCTGGCGAAAATTCCTAAGCCTAAGAATGAAAAACTGGGTTTCCCGTATGACGAAGTAGAAAAAGCTAAAAATTCACAAATCAGGATTTTCCTGGTAAATCGAAAAACACTAAACAAACCCGATTCTATCCATACAAGCTGGGCTGTAGCACAGGATTCGGCCTTGCGTGCCTTTTCTGCAGTAGGTTATTTCTTCGCTAAAGAAATTCAGGAGAAATTGGGTGTACCTGTTGGCATGATTTCTTCTGCCGTTTCTGGTAGCGCCATCGAACCCTGGATAGCACCAGAAGCTTTTGCACAGGAAGCATATTTTACAAATCAAAAAGTTAGCAACGACCCTGGAAAGTTTTATACACCAATGATTGAGCCGCTTGCGAAATTCAAAATCCGAGGTTTTTTATGGTATCAGGGCGAAACAAACTGTTTTTTGAATGAAAACATCAGTTATTCCTACAAATTAAAAACATTGGTAAACCTCTGGCGTAAAGCCTGGGGCGAGCAGATGCCTTTTTATTATGTGCAAATTGCACCATACGATTACAGTAAGCAAAATAGTAAAAAGGTTATCTTAACAGCTGATACCGAACCCAACTTCTGGGAGGCTCAACAGCAGATTTTACGCTTGCCAAATACTGGTATGATTTCTACTTCGGATTTGAATGACAACGGTGGAGATTTGCATCCAACCTATAAATGGGAAGTAGGCAGAAGATTAGCGCTATTGACTTTAGGTAAAACCTACAACCAAAAAATAGATTTTTCAGGTCCCGTTTACAAAAGTGTTTCTTTTGTTGGGGACAAGGCAATCCTGGATTTTGAATACTTGAAAACTGATCATTTATCTTCCATCACTGGATTTACAATTGCCGGAAAAGAGGGTAAATTCGTTAATGCTGAGGCTATTGTTAAATACGGAAAAGTTGTTGTTTCGGCAAAAGAGATTGAAAACCCCGTGGCTGTGCGCTACAATTGGAGCGAAAATCCAACCGGAAATTTTTACAGTAGCGGTTTACCCGCATTGCCATTCAGAACCGATAATCCATTAACCAAACAATTTAAAACCAATAAATGAGACTCAGATTTATACTTTTCTGGTGTTTAACAATAATGTTTTGTAGCGCAAAGGCACAGCAAACAGAAAAACTATATCTATCCGGAACAGGGAACGACAATACCGTTAACTGGGATTTCTTTTGTACCGCCGGTGCTAATTCGGGCAAGTGGACAACCATACCTGTACCTTCGAACTGGGAATTACAGGGCTTTGGAAAATACAATTATGGTTTTAACAAAGAAGAGAACAAGGGGAAAGAGCAGGGGCTTTATAAATACAGTTTTAACGTGCCAGCTGCCTGGAAAAACAAGGAGATCAATATTGTTTTTGAGGGCTCAATGACCGATACCGAGGTAAAAATCAATGGAAAACTGGCTGGAGAAATACACCAGGGATCTTTTTATGTTTTTAGATATGATATATCGAAATTAATTAAACTGGGAGGTGATAATTTACTAGAAGTGAAAGTATCCAAGCATTCTGCCAATCCATCCGTTAACGATGCAGAACGCAAAGCCGATTTCTGGATTTTCGGAGGCATTTTCAGACCGGTTTATCTTGAATCCTTGCCTTTAACACATATCGATAGAATTCAGATCGATGCCAAAGCCAATGGAAATTTCGATGCGAAAATAGCTTACACAGGCGATGTGGATAAAGTTGAAGTAGAAGTTTTTACGAAAGACGGAAAACGTTTTGGCGATCGGTTTAGCACCGCGATAAAGAAAGGGACGCAAAGCGTAATGCTTAACCACCTGTTCAACAATCCGGCTTTATGGTCTACAGAGTTTCCAAATCTTTATACTGCTACATTTACTTTAATTAAAAACGGGAAGGAAATTCATCAGCTTTCTAAAAATATAGGTTTCAGAACCGTTGAAGTAAAAGAACGTAATGGTGTTTACATCAACGGAGTGAAAATGAAATTTAAAGGCGTAAACCGTCACTCTTTTTATCCATCATCAGGTCGTACTACGAATAAAAAAATCAGTATTGCCGATGTGTTATTGATGAAGGAAATGAACATGAATGCCGTTCGGATGTCGCATTATCCTCCTGATGGTCATTTTTTGGATGTTTGTGATTCGCTGGGATTGTTTGTAATGGACGAGCTGGCTGGCTGGCATGGCACCTACGATACACCAACGGGTACCAAATTGATGAAAGAAATGATGTTGAATGACGAAAACCATCCTTCGATTATCTTTTGGGCAAATGGAAATGAAGGCGGGCATAACCGCGAACTGGATCATCTTTTTGCTGAAGAAGATATACAAAAACGTCCGTTAATTCACCCTTGGGAGATTTTTGGCGGTTTCGAAACCACACATTACCGCGAATTTAATTACGGAATCGGTAATTACGATCACGGACATCATATTTTAATGCCTACCGAATTTCTGCATGGCATGTGGGATGGCGGTCATGGTGCAGGCCTTGAAGATTACTGGAATGCCATGTGGAACAATCCGCTTTCTGCAGGTGGCTTTCTTTGGGATTTTGCCGATCAGGGGGTGGTGCGTACCGATAAGAACGGCGAACTGGATACCGACGGTAACCATGGCCCTGACGGGATTGTTGGTCCGTACCATGAAAAAGAAGGCAGTTTTTACACCATTAAAGAAGTCTGGAGTCCTGTTTTTGTTGAGAAAAGAGAAATGACTGCTGGATTTGATGGTTCATTTCTGCTCGAAAACCGTTATGCTTTTACCAACCTTAATCAATGTACTTTCAGCTGGAAATTAAAAAAACTAAAAGCAGATGAGGATGCTGAATTTAAAACAGGAAAAGCGGATGCACCAGATATCAAACCTTTAGAAAAAGGAAAATTAAAAATCAATCTTCCTGCTGATTGGAGAAATTTTGATGCACTTTACCTTACCGCAAACGGACCAGATGGCAAAGAATTATTTACCTGGAGTTTCCCAATTGCCTTGCCAAAGGATGATGCAGGGAAATTGGTGGTAAAACCGGAACTTCGAAAGTAATTTTAAAGAAGACGCTAAAACCTATCAGGTTTCAGCAAATGGCATCGATTTAACCTTTGATAAAACCACCGGTTTGCTCCAACAGGCTAAAAACACAAAAGGTATCATTCCGTTTTCAAACGGTCCGGTTTTACAGGAAGGAGAAAATAATTTTAAAAATTTCACTACAAAAATGGAAGATGGAAACCTGGTGATTTCATCCAAATTTGATAAAAAGAAAGTTTTAACACCCTTAAATGGACAATTTATCCATCTGGCTGGTTAAAAATGGAGGTAAATTATTTCCCATCGGCTTACTTTACCACTTTTGTGGGTTTGAATTTTTCTTATCCGGAGACTGAAATTAAATCAGTAGAATATAAAGGCAACGGTCTGTACCGTGTTTGGAAAAACCGGATGAAAGGCACGCAATTTGGAATATGGAAAAAGGATTATAATAACTCCGCAACCGGCGAAGCGCCGTGGCAATATGCCGAGTTTAAGGGTTATTACTCGAATATGTATTGGTGCGAATTTATTGGCAAACAGCAATCATTTAAAGTGATAACCGATCGCGAGGATGTTTTTTTGAGGTTATTTACGCCAAAAAAATCAAAAGATACCGAATACGATAACCTGAGTCCGACATTCCCGAATGGAGATATTTCATTTATGAACGGCATTTCGGCAATCGGCACCAAAACACAAAAACCAGAAACCACCGGACCAATGGGCATGAAACATGTATTTTATGATTTTGATAAAGACCCGATCAGGGCATTGAATATGACGCTGTATTTTGATTTTTCGGGGTTGTAGATTAACCGCAAAAAACGCTAAGTCTTCGCAAAGTAAAGAAGAAAAATAGCCCGCAGATAAGGCGGATTTACGCAGATGAGGGAATCGTTGGTCTGCGGAAATCTCCGAAATCTGCGGGAGCAAATAAAGAATAACTAAGAAAGTGTAATCAACCTGGAAGTGAATGAACATTAAAACCTACATATCGATCATCAGCATTTGCTTACTACCCTTTTTAAAAGTGGTGGCACAAATTGCTTTGCAGCATACCACCTGCGAGATGCTTGAAAATCCTTTGGGAATTGATGTTCAAAAACCAAGGTTTGCCTGGCATATCATTTCCAACGAGCGCAATGTAGTGCAAACCGCTTATCAGATTTTGGTTGCTTCATCTGCGGAAAAGTTAAAGGAAAATGAAGGCGATATATGGGATTCTGGTAAAGTAAATTCATCAGAATCGATTCATATTAATTATAATGGAAAACCACTCAATAGCAGACAAAAAGCGTATTGGAAAGTAAAAATCTGGACTAATGCTGGGCAAAGCGAATGGTCTGCGAATAATTATTTTTCGATGGGTTTGCTTTATTATAAAGATTGGCCCAAAGGATGGATCGGTTTCGACAGAGCCTTCCCATGGGATAACATCAAAACAGATTCGCGTTTGTCAGCAAGGTATTTCAGAAAGGAATTTCAGAGTACCAAACAGATCAAATCGGCTACAGCCTCAATCATTGGTTTGGGTTTATATGAACTTTATATCAATGGTAAAAAAGTAGGAGAAGACGTCTTGTCTCCATCGCCAACTGATTACACCAAAAATGTAAAGTATAATACCTACGACGTAACCAAGTACATCCACAATGGTAAAAATGCAATCGGTACAATTTTGGGTAATGGCCGGTTTTTCGCCATGCGCCAAAATGAAAAACCATATAAAATCAAAACATTTGGCTTCCCGAAAATGCTGCTGAACATCAATATTATAAACACCGATGGGACTACAGCCAATATTGATACCGATGATAGCTGGAAAGGCACAGCCGATGGACCAATCAGGGCCAACAACGAATACGACGGGGAAGAATATGACGCTACAAAAGAAGCTCAAGGTTGGAATAAAGTCGGTTTTGATGACAGTAAATGGTTAAAAGCCGAATTTGTGCAAGAACCAACAGGAACCATTGAAGCACAAATGAATGAAAATATGCGGGTAATGAATACACTAAAACCGGTTTCAATTTCAAAATTAACTGGCGGAAGGTATATCCTCGACATGGGGCAAAATATGGTGGGTTGGTTGCAAATTAAGGTAAAAGGGGCAAAAGGAAAACAGATTAAACTGCGCTTTGCAGAATCCTTGCAGGAGAATGATGAGCTTTTTACCGCAAATCTCCGTAATGCGAAATGCACCGATTTATATACTTTAAAAGGCGGAGAAACGGAAACCTGGGAACCCAATTTTAGTTATCGTGGATTCAGGTATGTTGAGCTTTCGGGGTATGGTTACGAGCCAACTGTAAATGATTTCGTAGGCAAAATAATTTACGACAACATGAAAACAGTAGGCACATTCGAAACTTCGGATGCTTTAACCAACCAGATTTTTAAAAATGCATGGTGGGGAATTGCAGGCTGTTATAAAGGCATTCCGGTTGATTGTCCGCAACGTAACGAGCGCATGCCATGGCTGGGTGATAGGGGCGCAGTAGCTTACGGAGAAAATTTCGTTTTTGATAATGGCAGGTTTTATGCAAAATGGTTGCAGGACATCCGGAATTCGCAAAAAGAAGATGGTGCTATTCCTGATGTTGCGCCTGCGTTTTGGAGGTATTACAGTGATAACATGACCTGGCCCGGGGCAATGCTTTTGGTTACAGAAATGCTTTACAAACAAACGGGCGATGTTGCTGCTGTTCGCGATAATTATCCGGCAATGAAAAAGTGGTTGGCTTACATGCAAGACCGCTATATGAAAGATTACATCCTTACCAAAGACAGTTATGGCGATTGGTGTATGCCACCAGTTACGATTGAGTCTGGAAGAGGAAAGAGTGCCGATAAAAAATATCCCTCTGAGTTAATTTCTACAGCTTATTATTATCATTTTACCCAGTTGATGATCCAGTTTGGGAAAGCCATCGGCAATGAAGAAGATGTAAAAAACTATGAGCTTTTGGGGAATCAGATCAAAGATGCTTTCAACCAAAAATATTATAACAAAGAAGGCTATTATGCCTCAAATGCATTAACCGATAACATTATTCCGCTTTATTTTGGGATGGTTCCTCAGAGTAAAGTAGAGACTGTTTTTAAAAACATCACGAACACAGTAGAAGTAACTAATAAAGGACATTTAAGCAATGGATTGGTGGGGATTCAGTGGCTAATGCGCTGTTTGAACGATTATGGCAGACCAGCTTTAGCATATACGGTGGCCACACAAAAAACTTATCCTGGCTGGGGTTACATGGTCGAAAATGGTGCCACTACGATCTGGGAATTGTGGAATGGTAATACCGCCGATCCGAAAATGAATTCCCAAAATCACGTGATGATGTTAGGTGATTTACTGATTTGGTATTATGAAAACCTCGCCGGAATTAAATCAGAAAGTGCTGCTTTCAAAAAGATAACAATGAAACCTGAAATGATTAACGGCTTAAATTCGGTAAATGCGAGCTATAATTCGGTTTATGGCTTGATAAAAAGTAGTTATACCAAAACAGCTGGTCAATTTAAATGGAATGTAACCATTCCCGCAAATACAACGGCAATGGTGTATATTCCTGCAAATAATAGAAATGAAGTTTCAGAAAAAATAAAATCGGTTAAAGATTTAAAATTTATAAAAATGGAGCAAAATAGAGCCGTTTATGAAATTGGTTCTGGTGATTATGCTTTTGTGGTGGAGAAGAAATAATTATTACAGCCGTCATGCTGAATTTATTTCAGCATCTTTTATGCAAGGCCGCCCTGCTATTAGACCCTGAAATAAATTCAGGGTGACGATTAAAAAAACACAATTATGAGAAAGCTATTAAAATCATTACTAACAATAACCTTACTGATCAGTTCAGTAAGCGCATTTAGTCAAACCAAAGATGTAGTCGTACCCGAGGATATTTTAACCAAAGCAAAAGAATGGGTGGCAACATTAAATTTAACCGATGCCGCGAAGAAAACCATTGTAGAAAATGTAATCGCAGTTCATTTAACCACTGTTAAAGACTGGCATAATGATCATCCTTCATCAACCGTTCCTGACGGGATAAATCCTGTAACCGGAAACAAATTAAACGACCTCGATAAACAAATTATTGCCGATTCTGCCATGCCTTCAACGGTACATCAGGCTTTAATGGATGGATTGAATAAAAATTTATCACCTCAGCAGGTTGAAGCAGTTTTAGATAAATATACTATCGGAAAGGTCGATTTTACGATGAAAGGTTACAAAGCCATCGTTCCGGATTTAACTGCAGATGAAGAAGCTAAAATCCTGTCATTCTTAAAACAGGCACGCGAACAGGCCGTAGATTATAAAAATATGAAAGAAATTTCGGCCATTTTCGAAATCTATAAAACCAAATCAGAGCAATTACTCAATAATAACGGACGCAGCTGGAGAGCGCTCTATAGTGCTTATACTAAAAAAATAAAAGAGGAGAAAGCAGCTAAACAGTAGGCAGTTTATTCAGCCAAATCGTCATTCCCGCGCAGGCGGGAACCACGCAGTGCTCAGCGAAGCTAATCTTAAAGCAAAGGATATGCAGTGCTAATGCATTAGGATTCCCAGTCAAGCTGGGAATGACACTAGCGAGTAGATTAATGAAAATTATGTTAAAAAGAAAAATATACATCACATTAGGGCTTATTTTCGCAGCAGTAATTACCGCCAACGCCCAGGTAGAAAAGTGGCAAACCGGCATTGTAAAACAGGAATTCCTTTATGACAAAGCGCCATTTCCATCGTGCCATTCTGCAACAATCGCCGAAACGCCAACAGGTTTAGTCGCTTCATTTTTGGAGGTACGAAAGAGCGTAATCCTGATGTTGAAATTTACATCAGCCGCTTTGTAGATGGCAAATGGTTAGCGCCGGTTTCGGTAGCTAATGGTATCCAACCTGAAGGTAAGCGATTACCAACCTGGAATCCAGTTCTATATCAGGTGCCCGGCGGAGATCTGTTATTATTCTATAAAATCGGACCTAAACCTTCCGAATGGTGGGGTATGATGAGAACTTCAAAAGATGGTGGCAAAACCTGGTCGGATGCCACTAAATTACCTGATGGCTATATCGGTCCGGTTAAAAATAAACCAGTTTTGCTAAGTAATGGGAATCTTTTTGCGCCATCAAGCAAAGAAGGCGACGGCTGGAAAATCCATTTTGAAGTAACCAAAGACAATGGCAAAATCTGGAGAACCATTGGTCCTTTGCCCGAAAATGGAATCAAAGCCATTCAACCCAGCATTTTACAGCATGAAAACGGCAAACTGCAGATTTTAGCCAGAACTGCCAATAGGGCAATTGTCGAATCGTGGTCTACAGATAACGGAGAAACCTGGTCGCCATTAACCAAAACTTCTTTACCAAATAACAATTCGGGAACGGATGCGGTAACCATGAAAGATGGTCGCCATGTTTTGGTGTACAACCATGTATTGCCCCCGGCGATTTAGCCAAAGGACCAAGAACACCATTAAATGTTTCCATTTCCAAAGATGGAAAAGAATGGTACGCTGCATTGATTTTAGAAGATTCGCCGATCAGTCAGTATTCTTATCCGGCAGTGATCCAAACCAGCGATGGCTTGCTACACTTCATTTACACCTGGAGAAGAGAAAAATCAAACATGTAGTGGTAGATCCATCAAAATTAAAACTAAAGAGAATTGAAAATGGTGTTTGGCCAAAACTGAAAGGTTATACCGCGCCAATACTTACTGAAATTAAAAACGAGGAGGGGTAAGATGATAAATGCTATTAGATATATAATTTCGAGGTTGTGGCGATCGTCATTGCGAGGAGGAATGGCGTGGCAATCTATCCTATCAAGAAAGATTGCTTCGGCTGATGAAAAATCAGCACTCGCAATGACGGGCAGGGTGTTTAGATACTTAGCTATATTATTTATTGTTTACCTATCTTATTTAAATAACGGCTTCGCCCAAACCCAAAACACCGACAACCTCTACAAAAAACCATTGGTTGATGTCCTCAAAGAAATCCAGACCAGGTTTAAAGTACAGATCAAATATTCGGAGCCTCAGGTAAAAGATAAATGGGTGAACTATGCCGAATGGCGTTTCCGAAGCGATGTAGATGAAACACTAACCAATGTGCTAATGCCATTGGATATGAAAGTAAACAAGGAAAAACCTGGCGTTTACAAACTTAAAGAGTACGAATATTACCGTTGGGAAGTGCAGGATGGCTGGGCTTATCTTGATACGCTAGCGACAAAATACCACGATAAAGCCAGCTGGGAAAAACGCAAAGGGGAAATCAAACCTGAACTTTATCAGGCCTTAATGTTATCACCTTTGCCTGCAAAACCTAATTCAAAACCGATTATCACGGCAAAAAGAGTTTTTGATGGGTATTCAGTAGAAAATATTGCTTTAGAAATATTGCCTGGTGTCTGGATCAACGGATCACTTTACAAACCATTAAATGTTAAGGGAAAAATCCCGGTGGTGTTAAGTCCGGATGGACATTGGGAAAAGCAACGCTACAGACCCGATTGCCAGATCCGTTGCGCCACCATCGCCAGGATGGGAGCAATGGCTTTCAGCTATGATTTATTTGCCTGGGGCGAATCGATGCTCCAGTTTAAATATGAAGACCACCGCCGTAGTTTAGCACAAACCGTGCAGGCTTTAGGTGGAATAAAGATTTTGGATTATTTCTCTTCTTTAAAAGAAACGGATACCAGCAGAATTGGCATTAGTGGCGGTTCAGGTGCCGGCAGTCACTCTATTTTAATGACTGCTATGGACGATAGGATTAAACTAAGCGCTCCGGTGGTGGCCATGTCATCATACTTTTATGGTGGTTGCCCTTGCGAAAGCGGAATGCCCATCCACCAATGTGGAGGCGGAACCGATAATGTAGAACTGGCCGCTATGGCAGCACCGCGACCACAATTATTAGTTTCTGACGGCGGAGATTGGACAGCACATACACCCCAGCATGATTTTCCGTATCTCCAAAAAATGTACGGCTATTATGGTGTGCAAGATAAAGTTGAAAATGTACATCTTCCGGATGAAAAACATGATTTTGGCATTAATAAACGCATTGCATTGTACGATTTCCTGATCAAGAACTTCAAACTTAATGGCGCCGCCGTTAAAGATAAAACCGGCAAATACGACGAAAGCAAAGTGACCATCGAAAAGGAAAACGCGATGTATGTTTTTGGTGATAAAGGCGAAAAATTACCTAAAAATGCAGTAATGGGCTTTGAGAACCTGGAAAAACTTTTTCCATTAAGTACAACAAAATAACAGATGGACACTCAGAACAGGAGAACTTTTATTGGTAATGCGGCTTTGCTCGCGGGCACTTTGATGATTCCTGATCAATTACTTTTTGCTGCAGAAAAGAAAAACAGGTATAAAGTTGCGGTAATTGACCTTATGATCCTTAAACGTCAAAAAATTAGCGCTTTACCACTTGCTAAAGAAATTGGTGCAGATGGTTTAGAGATCGACATGGGTGGTTTAGGGGATAGAGAAACTTTCGATAATAAACTGGCAGACCCGAAAATCAGGCAAGAGTATTTGGATAAAGCCAAAGAACTGAATCTGGAGTTTTGCTCATTGGCCATGACCGGATTTTACGCGCAATCTTTCGCAAAGCGGCCAACCTATCAAAAAATGATTCAGGACTGTTTGGACACGGCCAAAGCAATGAACATTAAAGTCGTTTTTCTGCCATTAGGCATTCAGGGCGACCTGGTCAAAAATCCTGAACTGAGAGAACCGATTGTGGAGCGGTTAAAAATTGCCGGTAAAATGGCAGCAGAAGCTGGTGTTATAATCGGTGTAGAGACTTCTTTAGATGCCAAAGGCGAATTGCAATTACTCAAAGATATCGGTTCAAAAAACGTAAAAAGTTATTTCAATTTTTCAAATGCCATAAAAAACGGAAGAGATTTACTTGAAGAATTAAGGATTTTAGGCAAGAAAAACATCGTTCAGATTCATGCAAGCAATGAAGATGGTGTTTGGTTACAAAACGATCCTAAAATCGATTTAAATAAAGTAAAAGAAACGCTTGATGATATGGGCTGGAGCGGTTGGTTAGTAGTAGAGAGAAGCAGAGATGCTAAACAGCCCACCAACGTTAAATATAACTTCAGTGCAAATACCAGCTACCTGAAATCGGTTTTTCAAGCCAAATAACTTATGAAGCAGATTAGCCTAACCATTTTCTTGATACTGAACTTGCTGTACCTCAAAGCAGATGCAGTAGATATTTATGTTTCATTAAATGGCAATGATACTAATGTTGGAACCAAAGAAAAGCCCTTGGCCACACTCCATTCTGCTATTAGAAAAGCACGAGAATTACGTCGCTTAAATGATGTTTCGATTAAAAATGGCATTACAATAATCATAACAAAAGGCTTTTATCAATTATACGAGCCTGTCGTGCTCCGTCCCGAAGATTCAGGGACAAAAGAAAGTCCGACAGAAATTATAGCCACTGAAAAAGTAGTTTTAAGTGGAGGTGTGAAAATAAAAGGTTGGAAAAAACTTACTGAAACTGTTGCAGGCTTACCAAAAGAAGCCATCGGGAAAGTTTGGGTAACCGATCTTCCAAACTTTGATGGGAGCGATCTGCAATTCCGTCAACTTTGGGTAAATGGTCAAAAAGCCATTCGTGCAAAAAACTACAATGGTGCTGCCATGGGCAGAATTTTATCATGGAATAGCAAAAACCAAACCTGTAAAATCCCACTCCAAAAGAACATCAATTTAACCAATATTAAAGGCATGGAAATGCTGATCCACCAATGGTGGGCCATTGCAAATCTTCGCGTAAAATCGGTTAAAGTGATGGGTAATACGGCTGAACTATCATTCATGCAGCCCGAAAGCAGGATTCAGTCCGAGCATCCCTGGCCGGCACCATGGATTTCGGAGAAAACAGGTAATTCTGCTTTTTACCTCAGCAATTCCATTCAATTTTTAAACGAACCTGGCGAATGGTTTGAAGATCTGCAAAACCATAAACTTTATTATTGGCCTAAAGCGTCAGAAAACATGATTAATGCCGAAATAATTGCTCCGGTATTAGAAAATCTGGTCAAAATTGAAGGAACAATAGACAATCCGGTTGCTTTTGTAAATTTTAAGGGCATTTCTTTTGAGCACAGTACCTGGTTAAGACCTTCCAAACAAGGTCATGTGCCACATCAGGCTGGCATGTACATGCTCGATGCCTATAAACTGGATAAAGCCGGAACACCTGATAAACCGACTTTAGAAAACCAGGCATGGGTTGGCCGACCAGCCTCAGCGGTTGAAGTGAATTATGCCCATCATACTTCATTTGAAGTTTGCCGCTTTGAACACCTTGCTTCAACAGGATTGGATTACAAAAAGGAACCGCAGATAATATAATTAAGGGAAACTTATTTAAAGATATTGGAGGTTCAGCCATTTTAGTCGGAACTTTTTCTGACGAAGCGACTGAAGTGCACTTGCCTTATAATCCATCCGATCAACGTGAAATATCGACCGATGATAAAATCGAAAATAACCTGATCACCGATGTAACCAACGAAGACTGGGGCGCATTGGGGATCGGTGTGGGCTATGTTCAGGGGATTAAAATTCTACACAACGAAATCAGCGATGTTTCTTATTCTGGTATCAGCATGGGCTGGGGCTGGACGAAGACGCCAAATGCGATGAAGAATAATACCATCAGTGCCAACAAGATCCATCATTATGGCAAACATTTATACGATGTTGCCGGAATTTATACTTTATCAGCCCAACCCGGATCTTTTATCACCGAAAATGTAATCGACAGCATTTACAAAGCACCCTATGCGCACCTTCCCGAACACTGGTTTTATTTATACACCGATGAAGGTTCATCATATTTCACCATCAAAAACAACTGGACTCCTGCTGAAAAGTACCTTCAAAATGCCAATGGTCCTAATAATTTATGGGAAGATAACGGCCCAAAGGTTTCCGAAAAAATTAAGCAAAATGCTGGTTTAGAAAAGCCTTTCCAATACCTGTTAAATGAAAAAGCAGCATATTCTAACAGCGCAATTAATCAGGCCGTAGATCAATCTGTCGTTTTTGAGTTAATTTTTAAATCTTCCGACGTTCCTACAGATCATGCTTTAAAAACTTTCGCGAAGGAAAATAATCTTCTGACAAGCGCTATTTACAAATGGAATAACCGAATGGTCATTTATACCTCCAGTTTAAAGGTTGAAAGTCTACAACAAACTTTAAAACGCTTAAATGCTACTGAAATCAAACTTTACGACGATTTATTTTACGATTTCAAGCGGGAGAAGAATTGTGGGGACAAACCGGCGGCAGAATGGGATAACATCATTTTATCGGCGAATTTAGTGAAAGACGAAAAGATGCAAAATGAATACCTGAAATATCATAAAACTCAGTTTGAGAAATGGCCTGAAATATCAAAAGGCTTTTGTAATGCAGAATTTCAGCGTTTGGCAATTTTTAAAAAAGACAGGCAGTTAATGTTGATTATCAGTATCCCAAAAGGGAAAAAATTAGACGATTTGAATCCAAAAACTACTTTAAATAATCCAAAAGTGGATGAATGGAATGCAATAATGAAGAAATACCAGGAAGGAATTGAAGGCACAAAACCTGATGAGGTTTGGGTGTTTTTTAAACCGGTTGAGTAATAGTAAAATCGTCATTGCGAGCCCCGATTTTTCATCGGGCGAAGCAATGTTTCAATCAAAAAGATTGCTTCGTCGTGCCTCCTCGCAATGACGAAAACAGAACAATAACGCTTATAAAAATAATATCATGTTAAGATTAGGGATTTTAGGATTAGGAGAGGGCAGAAGTACCATCTCTGCATCATTGGCAAGCAAAAAGTTTAAGCTGATCCAGATTTGTGATGCCAATAAAAAGCTTTGCGAAGAGCGGGCTTTAGAATTTGATTTTCAAAACTGGACAACGAACTATGAGGATATGTTAACCAGCGATAAAATCGATATGATTGCGATTTACACACCCGATCATTTGCATTTTGAGCACATAAAACTGGCTCTTCAACATGGAAAACATGTGGTTTGTACCAAACCATTTATTGATGACCTGGCACATGCAAACGAACTTTTGGAGCTTGCTAAAAAATCAAGAAAGAAAATTTTCGTGGGACAAAGTTCCCGTTTTTTCGAGCCTGCCATGCGCCAGAAAAAAGATTTTGAAGAAGGTTTAATCGGTGAACTGATTACGATAGAAAGTCATTACCACGCCGATCACCGTTGGTTTTTGGAAAAAGGATGGTCGTTAAAACAATCATTTAAATGGCTTTACGGAGGTTTAAGTCACCCAACAGATTTTATCCGTTGGTATTTGCCTGATATCGAGGAAGTAATGGGCTATGGGATGTTAAGCAGCAACGGTTTAAAGGCTGGTTTAAAAAATCAGGATACTATGCACTTTATTTTCAAGGCAAAAGATGGTAGAATTGCAAGGGTAAGTGGCGCTTATACCGGACCAACACAACCCGCAAGCCGCGACAGTGGCATGAGTTGCATCCTGCGTGGTACAGAAGGCGCTAGTCAGGCCGATTACCATGAGCTGCGTTATTCCGTTACTACTAAAACAGGTGAAGAGAAAATCATTACCTGGGGCGACTCCACTTTAAAACATTACTTCCGTTTTGAAGGGCAAAGCCACCATGCCGGAGAATACCAAAATTATCTTGAATACTTTGCGGATAGCATCAATAACAATTTTACAGCCTATCCTGATTTAAAAGAAGGAATTGGAACAGTAGCATTGTTGCAAGCCATGGATCAATCTTTAGAAACCGGATTGCCGGTAAAGATCGATGATATTTTAAAAGCCAATCAGATTACAAGGGAATCGATAGGACTTTAAAAGAAATATCGTCATTGTGAGGCAAGAAGCAATCTATTTTGCATGAAAGATTGTTTCGTTGTACCTCCTCGCAATGACGAAAAGATTAGCTATGGCTCGTATCTCCAAGAACTATAGCTATTGAACCTTAAAAAATCTGTGTTTATCCGTGTTCATCTGTGGCTAAAAACTATCGAAACCGTACAATCAAACTAACCAAATAAACCAATGGGAAACATAGTAGAACGTTTAACCAATTTAGATTACATCATCGTCATCGCATACCTCGTTATCCTGATGATTATAGGGTACCGGGCCAGTTTTTCGAAAAAGAAGAGCGAAGATGAAACCTTATTTCTCGCCAATAAATCACTTAACTGGAGCAGCATCGGCTTTAATATGTGGGGCACCAATGTAGGTCCGTCTATGTTATTGGCCTTTGCCAGTATCGGCTACAGTACGGGTATTGTGGCGGTCAATTTTGACTGGTATGCCTTTATATTTCTATTTTTACTCGCGATAGTTTTTGCTCCAAAATACCTCGCAGCAAAGGTGAGTACCATGCCCGAATTTATGGGCAACCGCTACGGCGATTCTACTCAAAACATATTGGCCTGGTATGCATTGGTGAAGATTTTAATTTCCTGGTTATCGCTTGGTTTATTTGCAGGAGGCTTTTTGGTGAGGCAGATCTTAGGCATTCCCATGTGGCAATCTGTTACTGTTTTAGTCGCTTTTGCAGGCCTGTTTACCTTTTTTGGCGGATTAAAAGCTATTGCCAAAGTGAATGTTTTCCAGATGATTTTACTAATTGCCGTTTCACTTTCTTTAATGCTTTTAGGCTTAAACAAAGTTGGAGGCATTTCAGCACTTTATGCCAAAACACCACATCATTTCTGGAATTTGGTACAACCCGCCAGCGATCCCAAATACCCATGGTATGCCATTTTATTAGGCTATCCGGTTGCTGCTGTTGCTTTTTTCTGTACCGATCAGTCGATGGTACAATCGGTCTTAGGCGCTAAAAACCTAAAACAGGGTCAGTTGGGTGTGAGTTTTATCGGTTGGTTAAAAATCCTTTCCCTACCATTATTTATTGGCACCGGTATCCTTTGTTATGTGTTATTTCCCGGCATAAAAGATCCTAACGAAGCTTACATGACGATGGTAACCAACCTGTTTCCTCCAGGCATGAATGGTTTGGTGATCGTGGTATTGATTGCCGTATTAGTGGGCACCATTGGTTCATCCTTAAATTCATTAAGTACTGTTTTTACCATGGATATTTATGTCAAAAAAATCAATCCACAGGCCAGTAATAAACAGATTATCAGCATCGGAAGATGGAGCGTTGTGGCTGGTTGTATATTTGCTGTTATTGTAGTGCTGGCGATCGATAACATTAAAGGATTAAACCTATTTGATGTTTTTCAATCCGTTTTGGGTTTTATTGCCCCGCCACTTTCAGTAGTATTCCTGCTTACCGTTTTCTGGAAAAAAACCACGAGAAAAGCAGTAAACTTCACGCTTTCTATTGGCTCAATCTTGAGTTTAGGCATAGGGGTAACTTATCTGTGGATTTTGCCCTCAAACAAATTTCCCTTTTGGCCACACTATTTAATGCTGTCCTTTTTCATTTTCGCCGGCTTATTGATCATTGCCATCCTGATTTCATTGCTGGATCGATCACCTAGCATTTATACGGTTAATGAAGAACATCAGGCCAATATAGAAAAACCGGCCAAATCGGTTTGGATTTCGTGGATTGCTTTGGCTGTTGTAATGGTTGCACTTTATATCTTCTTTAACGGACATTAAAATTAGAAGGATCGTCATTCCCAACCCGATAGCTATCGGGTCGATTGGGAATCTTAATGGACAAATAAAAAAATGAAAGTAATAAATGAACCACAGATGAAAAGGATACACACAATATAAAAATCCGTGTCTATCTGTGTCAATCTGTGGCTAAAAACTAAATAGTATGAAAACCCTAAAAAAGCTAATGCTCCTCATCATTTTCAGTGGCTCCGTTGTTCAGCTCTTCGCCCAAAAAGCCTCCTGGATCTGGTATCCCGGCGATTTCGATATTTACATGAGTAATGTAATGCAGAACCGCAGAACAGAAAGAGGCTCCTTTTTTCCTGTATTCTGGAAAATGGACAGTCACTATGTTTTGGTCGATTTTCATAAAGAATTTAACCTTACGCAACCTGAAGAAGTTAAACTTATTGTAGAAGGCACCTATAATGTAAAAATTGATGGCCAGGCCATTCCCGGTTTTCCAAAAAGCATCCAAATTCCTGCCGGAAAGCATAAATTGAGTTTAAAAGTTTACAATCAGGCGCATGTTCCCGCAATTTTTGTACAGGGCAAAACTGTTGTATCAGACGGAACCTGGCTCACCACTTTTGAAGATAAAGAATGGATTGATGCCAGCGGAAAAACTTCTGATAAATCAGGAACCACATTCGTTTCTGCTGGTTCCTGGAACTTAAACGATCCGAACCAATTGCCATCGCAATTTAAATTGCCCGTTGTCGCACAATCTGCGGTTAAATCAGAAAAAATTAATAACGGTGCAATCTCTGATTTCGGCAAAGAAACCTTTGGTTTTATAAAAGTACATGGCTTAAAAGGAAAAGGGAGCCTGAATATTTATTATGGAGAATCGAAAGAAGAGGCCTTATCTACCGAAAAATGTGAAACTTTAGACCATCTGGATATCGACCTCGCTCAGAAAAAGGATTCCATTATGCCGCTTTCCAAAGCCTTCAGATATGTGAATTTTCAACCCGGAAATGGTGTTTCTGCTGATTCCGTTTCCATGTTGTATGAATATGCTCCGGTAACCGAACGCGGAAGTTTTAAATCATCAGATGCAGAGCTCAATAAAATCTACGATGTAGCCAAATACACCTTCCATTTAAACACAAGGGAGTTTTTTATCGATGGCATAAAACGCGACAGATGGGTTTGGAGCGGAGATGCTTATCAAAGTTACCTGATGAATTATTATTCGTTTTTTGATGCACCAACGGTAAAACGAACGTTGCTGGCTCAGCGTGGTAAAGATCCGGTAACGGCACACATCAATACCATCATGGATTATTCTTTCTATTGGTTTTTAGGGATTTATGATTACTACAAATTTACCGGCGACCAGAAATTTGTGCAGGATATTTATCCCCGTATGCAATCGTTAATGACTTATATAGATGGCAGAAAGAACAAAAACGGGCTATTAGAATGGATGCCGGGCGACTGGATTTTTATTGATTGGGCAGACAAATTGAGCAAGGATGGCGAGGTAAGTTTTGAGCAGTTATTATATGCCAGAAGTTTAGAAACCATGGCTTTATGTGCCAAATTAGCCAACGATACAGAGGGTGCTGCCAAATATGATCAGCAAGCAAAATCGCTGAAAGCTAAGATTTTTGAGCTTTACTGGAATCAGCAAAAAAAGGCCTTGGTGCATAGCAGAATTGATGATAAACAAACTGATAACGTAACCCGGTATGCCAATATGTTCGGTATTTTCTTTGATTATTTTAGCCTGGAACAAAAATTAGCCGTTAAAGAAAATGTGCTGCTAAATGATAAGGTAGCGAAAATCACCACGCCTTACATGCGTTTTTATGAATTGGAAGCTCTTTGTGCCATGGGCGAGCAACCTTATGTTTTAAAGGAAATGAAAAACTATTGGGGTGGCATGTTAAAATTAGGCGCCACTTCATTCTGGGAAGAATATAACCCAGATAAAATAGGCACTGAACACTTGGCGATGTATGGCCGTCCGTTTGGAAAAAGCCTTTGCCATGCCTGGGGAGCCAGTCCGATTTATTTATTGGGGAAATATTATTTGGGTGTTCAGCCAACCACGCCAGGGTATGAAACTTATACCATTGAACCAAATTTAGGTGGTCTGGCGTGGATGGAGGGCAAAGTGCCTACCGCTAATGGTGATATCGCTGTGTATTGCAGTAAAAAGAAATCAGGGTTTCTTCTGCAACCGGAATTGGGAAATTAAGGTTTAAAAGTAAATCAAAACCTGTGGTTAAAGGTGCAACAATAAAAGAGCTTTCGAAAGGCGTTTTTGAGGTAACAATTGAAAAGGGCAGGGAATATGAGGTGAAGTATTCGCTTTAGCTAACGCTCGTTTCTAACGAGCGTTAAATAATTCATCGTTTACAAACGATAAAATCGTTTAGCTATTGATGCACTCGTTGAGAAACGAGCGCAAACATTTTTTAATTTAAACCTATCAGGTTTTTAAAACCTGATAGCAAAGGATATGGCCTAAACCCCAATCCTTTGCTCAATTTTCTTAACGCATTTCTGCGCTTCGGCCAGTATCACATCATTTTCGATCGCCTGATCTACATTAATCGCGTTTAACATCGAAATGGTTAAACAGGCGATGATTCCATTATTACCATTGATTCCAATGGGTACCGAAAGATCGGTTACACCCGAAACCGAATCACTGTTTTTGAAATACGAACCCGTTTGCTGAATATCTTCCAATGAAGTCAGAAAATCTTCTTGCTGGGCTTTAGGGTATTTCTTGAAAATAGCATTGTTTTTTAAAGTGGTATTTCGCTCATCCTCCTGCATGTAAGCCAATAAAACTTTCCCTGATGCGGTTAAAGGCAATGGGAATAAGTTTCCTTCTTCAATAGAAAGTGCAATCGGCCCCGGACTTTTAGCATGAATAATCACCATTACCTGGTTCATATACAAAATACTCAAATGGCAGGACTGACGGATCGTATTGGCAAGTTCTTCCAATGGAAATTGTGCTGCTTTGCGTAACTCATCAATAGGTGAGTGCCTGTGCGAAAGGTAAAAAAGCTTTAGTGATAGCCTGTATTTACCCGAAACCTCATCACGAAGAATATAGCCACGGCTTTCCAAGCTCATTAACATCCGGTAAATTTCGTTCGGTGTTTTCTCAATACCGATTGCAATTTCGGTTTGCGACAGTGGGATAGATTGTGCAGATAAATACTCCAGTATATCAAGTCCCTTATCTAAAGCAGGGGCCTGGTACTTCGATTCCTTTTCGTTCATACAGGTTTAAATTTGGCTGTAGCGTAATTTTTACAATTTCAAACATACAAAATGCTTTCCTATTTATCGAGGGGAAGATTTTGTAATTTAAATACGAATATATGTTTTCATATTTAAAAAAAACATTTATATTTGAATTGACGCTGTTTTATTAATCAAATCATCCCAAAAATCGATTATTAATAAGATTAAGGTATCAATTAACCATTTATAAACCAAAATTAACCATTGCTTTTGCGTAAAAAATTCCGCAATGCTAACCAAAGGATAATGAGCAGATTTCTGATTTTTTCTTGGCTTTATCTGTTGGCTATTCCGCTTTTCGCACAGGAGATTAAAGTGGTTGATCTGACTTGTGCTTATAGAAATAATCCTATTGGTATCGATTTACCTAATCCTAATTTAAGCTGGAAATTACAGTCATCCAAACACAATGTGAGGCAAACCGCTTATCAGATTTTGGTTTCTAGTAATTCCACAAACCTGAAAAAGAACATTGGCGATATTTGGGATACTAAAAAGGTAAATTCTGCTCAATCTATACAGATCACTTACGAAGGTGCTAAGCTATTATCTACCAAAACATACTATTGGAAGTTGCGTGTTTGGGATAATTTCGGAAACACATCAGAATGGAGTAATCAAGCCTATTGGCAAATGGGTTTATTAAAAACAGCCGATTGGAAAAACGCTAAATGGATTGCTTATGAGAAGCTCGCTGATTCAAATGTAAATACGCTCCCAACCGATGGAAAAAAAGATAAATACAACGCCAATAACATTTTACCGATGTTCCGCAAAGCTTTTGCAGTAACTAAAACCATAAAAAAGGCAACGGCTTTTATTTCTGGATTGGGTCATTTCGAAATGAGTTTAAATGGCGAAAAAGTTGGCGATGATTTTCTTGCACCCGGCTGGACAAAATACGACAAAGAAGCTTTATATGTTAGCTATGATATCACTAAACAGCTTAAAAAGGGCAAAAATGCTATCGGTGTAATGCTAGGTAATGGTTTCTATTATGTTCCGCCGGTTAAGGAGAGATACAGAAAATTAAAGGTGGCTTTTGGTTATCCAAAAATGATCTGCCGCGTGTTGGTAGAATATACCGATGGAAGTTTTACAAATATTATCAGTGATCAGAGCTGGAAAACCGCTCCATCGCCGGTTACTTTTTCGAGTATTTATGGTGGAGAAGATTATAATTCCAGCCTGGAACAAAAAGGCTGGAATTTAAGCAGTTTTAATGATAAAAACTGGAAAGCTGCCTTATTGGTTGATGGACCAAAGCTAAATGCACAAAAAGAAGAACCTGTTAAAATTTTCGAAAATTTCTCTGCTCAAAACATCACTGCCATAGCCAATAGCGAATGGGTTTATGATATGGGGCAAAATGCTTCGGCCATTATCGAGCTAAAAGTACGTGGTAAAAAAGGCGATACCATCCGCATTACACCTGCCGAATTATTGAAAGCCGATGGTTCAGTTACGCAAAAAAATATCGGTGGTCCATCTTATTTCACTTACATTTTAAAAGGCGCTGGTTTAGAAACCTGGCGACCAAGATTCTTTTATACCGGATTTCGTTACCTGCAGGTTAAAGGAGCTGTCCCGGCAGGAAAAGAAAATGCCCATGGCAAAGCTATTATTGAAGATTTAAAAGCTTTACACATTAGAAATGCGGCCGAAAAGGTGGGTGATTTCTCCTCTTCGAACGATTTATTCAATAAAACCTACAGTCTGATCGATTGGTCGATCAGGAGCAACATGGTGAGCGTATTTACCGATTGTCCGCACCGCGAAAAATTAGAGCTGGTTAGAAGAACTGCACTTAATGGGCAGCTCTGTACGCTACAATTATAATGCTGCGCCGCTCTTCAAAAAAGCATTGCAGGACATGAAAAACTCGCAGTTAGCCAGTGGATTGATCCCGGAAATTGCACCCGAATATGTGAAATTTGAATGGGGCGGAGATATGTTCCGCGATTCGCCGGAATGGGGCAGCAGCAGTATTTTAATGCCATGGTACCTGTATCAATGGTATGGCGATCAACAGGCTATGTTTGATTATTACCCAATGATGCGGCGCTACATTAATTATTTAGGAACCAAAGCAAATAACCATATTTTATCTCAGGGTTTGGGAGATTGGTACGATTTAGGGCCAAAACCACCCGGTGTTTCTCAACTCACGCCAATGGGCGTTACCGGAACAGCCATCTACTACTACGATTTAAAGGTATTGGAGAAAACGGCCACGCTTTTAGGTAAAAAAGCTGATGCGATGGCTTATTCAAAACTTGCCGTTGAAGTAAGAAAATCATTCAATAACAAGTTTTTTGATGCTAAAACAAAACAATATGCAACGGGTTCACAAGCGGCAAATGCCATGGCCGTTTATATGGGTTTAGTTGAAGAAGAGGATAAAAAAGCAGTAATCGACAACCTGGTTAAAGATATCCGCGACAGGAAAAATACTTTAACTGCAGGCGATATTGGTTACCGTTATGTGCTGCGTGTTTTGGAAGATGCAGGTCGATCGGATGTGATTTTTGATATGGACAGCCGCTCGGATGTACCAGGTTACGGCATGCAGATCGCCAAAGGTGCTACTGCGTTAACGGAATCGTGGGCGGCTTTACCAACAGTTTCCAACAATCATTTTATGCTCGGTCATTTAATGGAATGGTTACATAGCGGTATTGGCGGTATTCGTCAGGCAGAAAATTCGATTGCTTTTAAGCAAATTAAAATAGAACCAGAAGTAGTGGGTGATTTAACTTCAGCCAATGTAAATTACAATTCACCTTATGGCAAAATATCCACCAAATGGGAGAAAACAGATAAAAATTTCATGCTGGAAGTTAATATTCCGGTAAATACCAGGGCTGTAGTTTATTTTCCGGCATTGCCAAAAGGTGAACTTTCAGAAGAAAATCATGCAGCATTTACCGATGCAGGGATCGAAAACGGCAAAACTAAAGTTGCCATAGGTTCAGGCTATTACAAATTTAATTTAAAGTACAAATGAGAAAGATAAGCATCATGATTCTCCTTTTTGTTTGGGCTTTTAAATCAATCGCACAGCAAAATCAAACCATCTCTCCGGCAGAGATGGAAAAGATTTACCAGGAAGTTAAAACGCCTTATAAATATGGCTTGGTAATGGTTCCTGAGGATAAAGACCATAAAATGGATTGTCCGACTGTGTTTAAAAAAGGTAAAGATTGGTACATGACTTACCTCATTTTTAGCGGTCGCGGTTACGAAACCTGGCTGGCAAAAAGTAAGGACCTGTTACACTGGGAAAATCAGGGAAAACTGATGTCGTTCGCTGATGCAGGCAACTGGGACGATAACCAAAAAGCAGGCTACAATGCTTTGCTTGATATAAAATGGGGCGGAAGTTACAGGGTAAATCAATTTGATGGTAAATATTGGATGTCTTATTTCGGGGGAAAAGAAAAAGGTTACGAAGTAGAGCCCTTATCCATCGGGATGGCTTATAGCGCTAAACACCCATCGGTTGTGCAGGAGTGGAACCGTTTAGACAAACCCGTTTTAAGTTCTCTGGATAAAGATGTACGCTGGTGGGAAAACCGCAATAAACTATTTAAAAGCACAGTGATTGAAGATCAGAAAAGATTAACCGGCCATCGCTTTGTGATGTATTACAATGCTGTGGGCGATTCACTGGCAAACAATAAAAAAACACGCTGGTACGAACGGATTGGTATGGCAGTTTCTGAGGACATGGTTCATTGGCAGCGGTTTAATAAAAACCCTGTCCTTCATCATCCTGTCGGTATAACAGGAGATGCTGTATTACAGCAGATTGGCAAGTCTTATGTCATGTTTTACTTTGGAGCCTTTTGGCAAGACAGGAAAGGATCTTTCAACCGTTTCGCGGTTTCAAAAGATCTAGTAAACTGGACCGATTGGACAGGCGATAACCTGATTGAATCTTCAGAAAAATATGATGAACTGTACGCACATAAATCATTCGTTTTGAAGTATAAAGGTGTGGTTTATCATTTTTATTGTGCGGTGAACAAACAGGATCAGCGTGGAATTGCAGTAGCTACATCGAATGATTTAGGTAAAAGTAAGTTGGATTTTGTAAGCGAAATAAAGAAATAACATGAAGAGGCTACATAATTTTAAAGTTGTAATTTTTCTGACATTGGGTTTGTGGGCATCTCGTCATTGCGAGGCTAAGCTTCTCCCGAAACATTGGGAAAGCATTCCTAATGCGAAAGAACGTCCAACCCATAGTAGTAAGATTGCTTCGTGCCTCGCAATGACGACCAATCGAGATAAGACTGCGCCGGAATCCCGCACCAGAACCAGCTTTAACAAAGACTGGAAATTCTTCCTGGGCGATGAACCAAATGCTAAATTACCTTCTTACAATGATTCAAAATGGCGAAAAATTAACCTTGCCTCACGATTGGAGCATCGAAGGAAAATTCGATGAGAAAAACCCTGCAAAATCCGAAGGAGGTGGTTTACCCACCGGAACTGCTTGGTACAGAAAAGGATTTATTGCTCCTGCCAATTTTAAGGATAGATTAATCACAGTCGAATTTGATGGCGTATATAAAAACAGTGAAGTTTGGGTAAACGGTGAATATTTAGGCAAAAGACCTTATGGTTATAGTTCATTTTCTTATGAAATCAGCAAATTTCTAAAATCTGGAAAAAACATGATTGCTGTTAAGGTTGATAATTCAGCACAGCCTGATTCGCGCTGGTATTCAGGCTCAGGTATTTATAGAAATGTATGGTTAACCTCAACTGCTAAAGTTGCCATAAAAGAACATGGCGTTTTCGTTAAAGCGGGCTTTGTAAGTGGCGATTTCGGAGAATCGACAGATGGAGGCAATTTGAAGCCCGGGCAAGCAGTAGGTTTTGTAGCACCACAGGTTAGTTTTATAAATAAATCTGTAGATAAAACTAAAAAATACAAAATTGAGTTTTCTGTTCTTAATAAAGAAGGTAAACATGTCGCAAATTATCTTATTGCAGCAGATGTATTAGAAGATAATACGGGGAAAAATGTTTCTAGCCTGCTGATCAGTCAGCCAGAAATATGGTCAGTAGAAAGACCTTATTTATATACTTTACTGGTTAAAATCATCGATTCAGAAAATAAAATTATAGATGCACAAAGTACCACTTTTGGCATCCGGAGATTTAATTTTGATGCGATAAAGGGTTTCTCCTTAAATGGAAAACCGATGAAAATCCTGGGTGTTTGCCTGCATCACGATTTAGGGGCTTTAGGCGCTGCCGTAAATGTCCGTGCGATGGAACGCCAACTCGAAATTATGAAGAAAATGGGTGTAAATGCCATCCGTACCGCGCATAATCCGCCTGCACCTGAGTTTTTAGATTTATGTGATAAAATGGGCTTTTTAGTCATGGATGAAGCCTTTGATATGTGGGCGAAGAAAAAAACCAAAAATGATTATCACCTGAACTTTTCTGAATGGCATAAAGCTGACCTGGAAGATATGGTTAAGCGCGACCGTAACCACCCATCCATTATCCTTTGGAGCATCGGCAACGAAATCCGTGAGCAATTTGACAGTACAGGCATTGCGATAACAAAAGAGTTGGTCAAAATTGTTAAAAATCTGGATAATACCCGTCCTGTAATTTCTGCATTAACGGAAACAAAAGCGGAAAAGAATTTCATCTACCAGGCCAATGCGCTTGATATTTACGGCTTAAACTATAACCATAAACTGTACAAAGATTTCCCGAAAAACTATCCAGGTGTTAAGTTTTTAGCTACTGAAACCACCTCAGCACTTGAAACAAGAGGATTTTATGATACTGCAGATACCATCCGCCGTTGGCCGAAAGATGGTAAAACCAAATTCACAGCAGGTAATAAAGAATGGTCAGCATCTGCTTATGATAACGTTTCGGCTTACTGGGGTTCAACACATGAAGAAACGTGGAAGGAAGCTAAAAAATATGATCATGTGTCTGGTTTATTCGTTTGGACGGGTTTTGATTACCTGGGCGAACCTTTACCTTACCCTTGGCCGGCCAGAAGTTCTTATTTCGGAATTGTTGATTTAGCAGGTTTTCCGAAAGATTCCTATTACATGTATCAAAGCGAGTGGACCAATAAACCCGTTTTACATATTTTACCACACTGGAATTGGGAAAAGGGCAAATCGGTTGAAATTTGGGCTTATTATAACAAAGCCGATGAAGTTGAACTGTACCTCAACGGAAAATCATTGGGTAAAAAATCTAAACAAGGAGATGATCTCCATGTGCTTTGGAACGTAAATTTCGAACCGGGGACATTAAAAGCCATTTCGCGTAAAAACGGGAAAGAAGTATTGGTCCGCGAGGTAAAAACTGCCGGAGCACCTGCTAAAATTGAATTGATTGCCGATAGAAAAAACATCAAAGCCGATGGCAAGGATTTATCATTCATTACCGTCCGCATTTTGGATGCAGCAGGAAATGTGGTACCAAACGCCGATAACTTAGTCGATTTCAAAGTAGAAGGAAATGGCTTTATTGCTGGCGTTGACAATGGATTTCAGGCCAGCTTAGAACCTTTTAAAGCGAATTACCGCAAAGCATTTCATGGTTTATGCTTAGCCATACTGCAATCAACAGAAAAAGCAGGAACAATTAAGTTAAGGGCAACATCTGCAGGTTTGTCGCCTTCGTCGATCATAATTAAAACCAGGAAATAATGATAATACGCAGCTTTATAACCATCAAGTTACGAAGAACACAAAATAATGAAAGGGATTTTCTTGAATCGCTAGGCCGCGAAAAATCGTCATTCCCAACTCGATTTGGAATCTTAATGCAATAAGCTTTAGGATTCCCGCCTGCGCGGGAATGACGATTGCCTTGATGGAATCTTCCAATGATAGTCACATGAAATCATGCCGTGGTTCGTGTCACCGCGAACCACAAATTAAAAACCTATCGGTTGGTGTCTCACCAACCGAAAAAATTATAATAAAAACATGGTCGGTGGAGACACCAACCATTAGATAAAAATAAAGTGGAAAAGATAATTAATTTAAAAGGAATAACCTGGAACCACAGTCGTGGGCTTTTGCCGATGGTGGCAACAGCACAGCGTTTTTCCGAATTACACCCCAGTGTGCACATCACCTGGGAAAAAAGAAGTTTGCAGCAATTTGCCGATTTTTCCATTCAGGAACTGGCAGAGCGTTTTGACCTGTTGGTGATCGATCATCCATGGGCTGGTTTTGCTGCAAAAACAAAATCCATAGTGCCTTTAGATCTTTATCTTTCTGAAGATTATCTAAAAGATCAGGAAGAAAATTCCGTAGGTCAATCTTTTGAAAGTTATTTCTATGACGAACACCTCTGGGCACTACCCGTAGATGCAGCAACACCTGTGGCGGCATCGCGACCGGATTTACTCGCCGAAAAAGGATTGCAATTGCCTAAATCATTCGAAGATCTACTTGCATTGGCTGATAGAGGTTTAGTTGCTTTTGCAGGTATTCCGATTGATGTTTTAATGAATTTTTATACCCTTTGCTGCTCTTTGGGAGAAGATCCCTGCCAAAATGATGATGAAGTAATTTCAACTGAAATCGGCGTAAAAGTTTTAAAAATGTACCGGGAACTGGCGTCGAAAATAGATCAAGCAAACTTCAACAGAAACCCGATTCAGGTTTATGAAGCAATGACCTTAAGTGATGAAATTGCTTATTGTCCTTTTGCTTATGGTTATTCCAATTACTCGCGAAATGGTTATGCACGCAAAACCCTGCATTTTCACGACATGATTTCTTTAGATGGTAAAACCAACCTGAGAAGCACATTGGGTGGAACAGGTTTAGCCATTTCTGCTAAATGCGAAGCGTTGGAGCTTGCTGCCAAATATGTAGAATTTGTGGGATCACCTGCTTGTCAGTCTACTTTATTTTTCGAAAGTGGCGGTCAGCCAGGACATTTATCCGCCTGGAAAAACGAAGAAGTCAACCGCCAGAGTCATAATTATTTTCAAAATACCTTACCCGCTTTACAGAGAGCATTTCTCCGTCCACGCTACCATGGTTCCATGTATTTTCAGGATCACGCGGGTGATGTTGTCCGCGATTATTTAATGAATGGGGGTGATGAAATTCAGATTTTATCGGCCATGAACGAGTTATATCTGCAATCTAAAAGTTTAGTGTTATCATGAACAGACCGCTAGAAGAACTTTTGATTTTAGAGTTTTGCCAGTTTTTGGCCGGACCATCGGCAGGATTAAAACTGGCCGATTTAGGAGCCCGTGTGATTAAAATCGAACGACCTAAAACAGGCGATGCTTGCAGATCTTTATCTATCAAGAATCTTTTTGTGGATGAAGACAGTTTGCTTTTTCATACCATCAACCGGAATAAAGAAAGTTATACTGCCGATTTAAAAAATCCGGAAGACTTAGAAAGACTTAAAAAATTAATCAGTAAAGCCGATGTGATGACACATAATTTCCGCCCTGGTGTGATGGAGAAAATTGGTCTGGATTATCAAAACGTTCAAAACATCAACCCAAAAATTGTTTATGGTGTGGTAACCGGCTATGGAACTGAAGGTCCGTGGAAAAACAAGCCAGGTCAGGATTTACTGGTGCAATCCGTTTCCGGATTAACATTTTTATCCGGTGTTGATGTAGACGGGCCGGTTCCCTTCGGACTTTCCGTATCGGATATCATGTGCGGAAACCATTTGGCACAAGGCATTATGGCCGCTTTAATTAAAAGGGCAAAAACCAATAAAAGTGTTTTGGTTGAGGTGAGTTTGCTGGAATCCATTTTAGATGTACAGTTTGAAGTATTAACCACCTATTTAAATGATGGCGGTAAATTGCCCGATAGAAGCGGAGCAAAAGGCAGCGCTCACGCTTATTTAAGCGCTCCTTATGGCATGTACGAAACCAACGACGGTTATATTGCCATGGCCATGGGCAACCTGCCAAATATCTGCGCGATCATCAATTGCGATATTACTGATCTGTACGTAGAAGCTGGTTCAGCATTCGAAAACCGCGATAAATTAATCGTCCGCCTGGCTGAAACCTTTAAAAAAGAAAATACAAAACATTGGGTTGGTCTTTTGGAAAGTCACGGTATCTGGTGCGCAGAAGTACTGAATTATCAAACTGCTACAGCCATGAATACTTATAAAAGCTTGCAGATTGAGCAGGAACTGGATTTAGCTAATGGCAAAAAAATAAAGACGACCGTAAGCCCGATTCGTTTGGATAATCAAAAGTTATTTGCCAGTAAAGCAGCGCCAAAACTGGGTTTTGGAACAGCTGAGATTAATAAAGAGTTTGAGTTGAATTAATAAAATAAAGTCGTCATTTCGACTGAAGCGAAGCGGAACGGAGAAATCTTTGAACATAGTTAAAAGATCTCTCCGCTACGGTCGAGATGACGATTGATATTAAAAATAAAATTATGCTACCGCTTGAAGATTATTTAGTTATCGATTTCAGCCAGTTCCTATCGGGACCATCAGCAAGTTTGCGTTTGGCCGATATGGGTGCGCGTGTAATCAAAATCGAGCGATTGGGTGTAGGCGATATTTGCCGCACGCTCTACACCTCTAACCTGATCATGAACGGCGAATCGTCGGTTTTTCATGCCATCAACAGGAATAAAGAAAGTTTTGAGGTTGATTTAAAACGCGAAGAAGATTGCGAAATGGTACGCGAACTGCTTAAAAAAGCAGATGTCATGATCCATAATTTCCGTCCGGGGGTAATGGAACGTTTAGGTTTCGATTATCAATCCGTTATCGCTTTAAATCCAACCCTAATTTATGGCGAAATTTCAGGCTATGGCAACAACACGGAATGGAAAAATAAACCTGGTCAGGATCTACTTTTGCAATCTGTTACCGGCTTAACCTCTTTAACAGGAAATGCCGACAGCGGCCCTGTAGCAATGGGTTTATCCATTATTGATATGTTGGCAGGCGCACACCTGGCACAGGGAATCCTTGCTTGTTTATACCGGAAAGCGATAAAAAATGAGGGCGGTTTTGTACAGATCAGCATGATGGAATCCGCTTACGATTTCCAGTTTGAAACCATCACCACTTTTATGAATGATGGCGGATCGTTGCCCCAACGTTCGAAAAAGAACAATGCAAACGCATATTTAGGCGCTCCTTATGGGATTTATCAAACAGAAAACGGATATTTAGCCCTGGCGATGGCATCCATTCCACAGCTTGGTAACCTGCTCGGCTGCGAAGCATTAGAAGATTACATTGAAATCAGCGAGGCATTTGATAAACGTGATGGGATTAAGGCCATTTTGGCTGATCATCTTTTATCGGCCACTACCGAAAAATGGCTTTCCATTTTAGAACCAGCCGATATCTGGTGTGCGGATGTATTAAACTGGAATGCTTTAATGACCCATGATGGTTTTAAGGTGTTAAACATGGTTCAGGAAGTGGAAATGGTTGATGGTTACAAATATGAAACCACCAGATGCCCGATCCGCATTGATGGAGAAATATTGACTTCAGCAATTGGTTCGCCAAAATTAGGACAGGATAATGAAAAAATTATCAAAGAATTTATAACACAGCATACCACTGCAAATGCATAACCAAATAGAAACTTTCAGGATAGCCGTTCGTAAATTTGAGCCATTTGAAACTGCCATGCAGAAATTCTGGGATCAATATTGTACCATTTCAGGCTGTACACTAAAGTTGGAACTGGTGGTAATGGACCTGCACGAACTTTACGACAGTACTATTACTCAAAAAGGTTTGGCAAAGGGCGATTTTGATATTGCACACATCAGTACCGATTGGGTTTTGGAAGGCTATTCCGGCAATGATTTCGAAGTTTTAAATCCTTACATCAATAAAAACAAACCCGACGATTTTCCAAGAGGATGGAGCAAATCGCTTTTAGGGCTGCAGCGTTTCGGTTGGGAAGTGGTAGGCTTGCCATTCCATGATGGTCCGGAATGTTTTATTTACAGGAAAAGAGTTATTCGAAAGCGAGGCCGAACAGGCTAAATATTTTGCTCAATTTGGCAAAACCTTAACAGTGCCCAAAACCTGGGAAGATTTTCATCAGATTGCCCGTTATTTCAACCGCCCGGAACAAAATTTGTATGGCAGTATTTTCGCCTGTTATCCCGACGGACACAACACCGTTTTCGATTTTGCACTGCAATTATGGACGAGGGGCGGGACACTAGTTGATAAAAATGGTTTTATACAGATTAATACCCAGGCAGCCATTGATGGTTTAAATTTTTACCGTAAAATCGTGAACGATACTACTGCTGTTCATCCAAAATCTGGAGAATTCGAATCTGTAGCCGCAGGAATCGCCTTTTCACAAGGCGAAGCTGCCATGATGATCAATTGGTTTGGTTTTGCGGCTATGTGCGAAGTGGATGCCAATTCCAAGGTAAAAGGAAAAGTTGATGTGGAACGATTGCCATCTGCTCCAGGTAAAAACTCGGCATCGCTAAATGTATATTGGCTTTATACCATTGCAAAGGGCAGTAAAAATAAGGCTATTGCTTACGATTTTCTCCGTTATGCCCTGACTGCTGAACAGGATAAACAGCTCACCTTAGAAGGTGGGATAGGTTGCCGGATTTCGACCTGGAAAAATGAAGAGATCAACCAGATTATTCCTTATTACCATAAATTAGAAGAATTACATGACGTGGCCAATATGTTGCCACAGAAACAAAACTGGGCAGCTATTGCCGCTATCATCGATCAAATGGTTTTACAGGCCATCAATACCGATGCCGCAACCGAAGAGCTTATCCAGCTTGCACAGCACCAGATTAATGAAATTGACAAATGAGTATGGATATCAAATATAAACCAGAATTACCACAAACCAAACAGCCCATCATTATCATTGGTGCAGGAGGAATAGTGGCCGATGCGCATCTTCCTGCCTATAAAATTGCAGGTTTTGAAGTGCATGGCATTGTAAACCGGACCAAAGAGCGGGCGCAGAAACTGGCTGATGCTTTTGGCATTCCAAATGTCTACAATTCGGTGGCTGAAGCAGTAATATTGGCGCCAGCAAATGCAGTTTATGATTTAACGATCATGCCCGAGCAATACATTGAAACCTTGCAACAATTGCCCGATGGAAGTGCAGTATTGATCCAAAAACCCATGGGAGATGATTTTGCACAGGCAAAGGAAATCCTTGAGTTATGCAGGGTAAAGAAGTTTAAAGCAGCCATCAACTTTCAGTTGCGTTTTGCACCTTTTGTAAGCGCTGCAAAGTACCTCATTGATCAAGGTTTAATTGGCGAATTATACGATATGGAAGTCCGGGTGACGATTAAAACACCCTGGGAAATCTTCCCGCATGTAATTATTCATCCAAGATTGGAAATTCAGTACCATAGCATTCATTATGTCGATTTAATCCGTTCATTTTTGGGTAATCCCGAAAGTATTCTGGCAAAAACCTTAAAACATCCTGCGAAAAGTTTGTCTTCATCACGTTCTACCATTTTATTCGATTATGGCGATACCATGCATGCGGTAATCAATACCAACCACGACCATGATTTCGGTCCGAAACACCAGGAAAGTTATATTAAATGGGAAGGAACAAAAGGTGCCATTGTGGCTAAAATCGGTTTATTGATGGATTATCCGCATGGCGTACCTGATGTATTTGAATACTGCATAGTAGAAGATGGAAAAACTCCGGAATGGCAGACTGTTAAATTAGATGGCTCCTGGTTTCCGGAGGCTTTCATCGGTACCATGGCCAATTTAATGCGCTATAATGAAGGTTCAACCGATGTGTTGCATACCAATGTTGAAGATGTGATTCAAACCATGGCCGTTGTAGAAAGTGCCTATCAATCGAGCGATATTGGTGGAGTAAAGTTAAGGAGCAGTTAAAAAACTAAATGCTTAAACTTCGCAGGTTTTTAAAACCTGCGAGGTTTCGTAAAAAAAGATTAAAATTATGTATTTCAAATCAACATTTTTTGAAGATTACCAATTACAGGATAAACGTGTAACCTTAGGTCGGACCATAACCGAAACCGATTTTGTGGTTCATGCGGGGCATACCGGCGATTTTTTTCCGCACCACATGGATGCGGAATGGTGTGCAACACAACCTTTTAAACAACGTATTGCCCACGGAACCATGATTTTTAGTATCGGTATCGGTTTAACCGCATCAGAAATTAATCCGGAAGCCATGAGCAAAGGTTACGATAAATTACGTTTTGTAAAACCGGTTTTCATTGGCGATACCATCCACTCCGAAATTACCATTTCAGAAAAAGGGGAGAGCAAAAGACCTGAATATGGCACCGTAACCGAACACGTAGAAATCATCAATCAACATGGAGAAGTGGTATTGGTTTGCGACCATCTGCTTGTTGTAAAGAAAAAATAATTAACCTTTATCTTATGTCCCCTCCAGGGGATTTAGGAGTAAACCAAATATAATGAACCACAACACACAACCAGAAACTATAACACAGGGTGATCAATCATCGGGCAGAAAATACCTCATACCATTTATCTTCGTCATCAGTCTGTTTTTCCTTTGGGGAATGGCGCATAACCTCGATTCAAGTTTAATTCCACATTTACGGAAAGCTTTTAACTTAAGTAATCTCGAATCGATGTTTATTGATACATCGATTTTCTTAGCGTATTTTATAATGGCAATCCCGGCTGGAATTATCCTTAAGAAATGGGGATATAAAATCACAATGATTGTGGGGCTATTAGTATTTGCATTTGGAGCATTTTTATTTGTTCCAGCTGCAAATAACCTTTCGTATTTCACCTTTTTAATTGCATTATTTATCATTGGATGCGGTTTGGCTACTTTAGAAACCTCAGCTAATCCTTATGCAGCTGTTCTTGGTGATCCGGCAAAAGCAGCAACCCGCTTAAATTTAGCGGCTTCTTTTAATGGCTTAGCAGCAGCCGTGGCTGGTTTTATTGGTACCCGTTATATTCTATCAGGGAAAACCTATACTAAAGATGAGTTAACCAATATGACAGAGGCAGTGCGCCTGGCAGAAGCATCATCTGTTAAAGTGCCCTATATTATTTTAGGAACAGTTTTAGTTGCAATTGCTATAGCCTTTTGCTTTATTAAATTCCCCGAAATCAAAACAAAAAGTGTAGATGGTGAAGCAAAAGGTAGCTTTTTAGGAGCACTAAAACATAAGCATTTGAGATGGGCCGTTATTGCACAATTTTTTTATGTAGGTGCCCAGGTATGTGTTACAAGTTCATTTATCCGTGCAGCGCAACAAGGTGCTGGTTTTGATGAAAGAACCGCAGGCATTTATTTATTTATCTATGGTATACTGTTTACAGTTGGTCGCTTTGTAGGCACAGCCCTATTGGCTTATGTAAAATCACCTAAGTTGTTGTCTATTTACGCCTGTGTTGCCATCGTCCTATGTTTAATTGCGATAACAGTTAAAGGCCCAATTGTAGTGTATGCACTAGGTGGTTTAGGTTTTTTCATGTCGATCATGTTTCCAACAATATTTGCATTGGGCATTGAAGGTATTGGTGACGATACCAAACCAGGTTCCTCATGGTTGATTATGTCTATAATTGGGGGTTCGGTGGTTCCATTAACAATGGGTGCAGTAATAGATGCAAGCAATGACAATGTACAAATTGGCTACAGCATTCCATTAGTATGTTTTCTGATTATCCTTTATTTCGGCTTACGGGGTTATAAAATCGCACATAAATAATGATCATTTCTAAAAATATCAGGGTTTTATGCTTCGTACTGATCAGTCTTCACTTTTCAGCAAACCTTTTCGCGCAACAAAATGAAAATGCAAAACCCTGGGTATTTTGGTATTGGGTTAAAGGAGCAGTTTCAAAAGCCGGCATTACTGACGATCTGGAAGCCATGAAATCGAATGGCATTGCGGGTGCTTATTTAATGAGCATTCAAGGTCCTGATAAAACATCAGTTTATTCACCGCCTGCAGTTCAACTCACACCAGAATGGTGGCAAATGGTTGAATTTGCGATGACTGAGGCAAAACGTTTAAACCTAAAATTGGGTATGCACGTAAGCGATGGTTTTGCTTTAGCAGGTGGCCCATGGATAACGCCGGAACTTTCGATGCAGAAAGTAGTTTGGTCAAAAATAAACGTCAGTAATACAACTAATAAGATCTCTTTACCTCAACCTGAATCAAAAGAAAATTATTATAAAGATATTGCTGTTTACGCTTACCCTTCACCAATTGGCGAAAACATTTCAACACGAACCGTTATTCCTAAAATTACAGCCAGCAATGGTGCCGATGCCACAGGTTTAGTGCAACCGGGTAATAAGAAAAACTTTGGCTCAAATGAGCCTTGTTACATTCAATACGAATTTGAAAAACCTTTCACCTGCAGAACAGTGACCATTAAAGTGAGTGGAAATAACTATCAGGCACAACGTTTAGCCATTGAGGTGAGCGATGATGGTAAAGTTTTCCGCTCCGTTGGCAGGTTAGAAGCCCCGCGACATGGATGGCAGGATACCGATGAAGATGTAACGCATTCAATTGTAACCACCACCGCAAAATTTTTCAGGTTTATTTATGATAAAAAGGGTTCGGAGCCAGGTTCAGAGGATCTGGATGCAGCCAAATGGAAACCTTCTTTAAAATTGGTCAATCTGGAGTTATCTGCTGAAGCACAGGTTAACCAGTTTGAAGGCAAGAATGGTTCAGTTTGGCGAATCAGCAAAAGAAGCACCGAAGCAGAAATTGCTAAAAATCTTTGTGTGCCCTTGAATAAGATCATCAATCTAACAAACAAATTAAGTCCGGATGGAACCTTAAACTGGAAGGCACCAAAAGGCAGCTGGACCATTCTGAGAATAGGCCATACTTCAACCGGGCATACCAATGCCACTGGTGGTGGTGGAAAGGGACTAGAATGCGATAAATTTAACCCCGAAGCGGTAAAACTACAATTCAACAATTGGTATGGAGAAGCTTTAAAACATGGCGGACCCGAAATTGCCAAGAAAGTTTTAAGTGTTTTTCATGTGGATAGTTGGGAATGCGGCAGTCAGAATTGGTCGCCGGTATTTAAAGCAGAATTTTTAAAGCGAAGAGGTTACGATTTAACGCCTTATTTACCCATCATGACCGGATTACCTGTAGAGAATGTATCCGTGTCCGAAAATTTCCTTTACGATGTTAGAAAAACGATTTCTGAATTAGTTGTCGACCAGTTTTATAAAACGCTGGCTAAGCTGGCAAAGGATAAGGGGGTAACTTTTACGGCGGAAAGTATTGCACCAACCATGATGAGTGACGGATTGATGCACTACAAAACGGTTGATGTACCTATGGGTGAGTTTTGGTTAAACAGCCCAACACATGATAAACCGAATGATATGTTGGATGCCATTTCCGGAGCACATATCTATGGTAAAAACATTATCCAGGCCGAGGCTTTTACCACCGTCAGAATGGACTGGAATGAAAGTCCGGCAAATATGAAAACTTTGCAGGATAGAAATTATGCCCTCGGGATCAATAAACTCGTCTATCACGTTTTTACACACAATCCATGGACGGATAGAAAACCCGGAATGACCTTAGACGGTGTAGGTTTATATTTTCAACGCGATCAAACCTGGTGGAAGGCCGGAAAAGCCTGGATAGATTATGCTGAAAGAACGCAGAACTTGCTACAACAAGGAAAACCTGTTGTAGATATCGCCGTTTTTACTGGTGAAGAATTACCCCGCCGTTCAGTTTTGCCTGACCGTTTGGTAGAAATCTTGCCCGGTATTTTTGGTGCTGATGTAGTGGAAGCTGAAAAGAAGCGCCTGGCAAATGTAGGGGAGCCATTGAGGCAGATTCCGGCAGGTGTTACCCATTCCGCAAACATGGCCGATGCCGAAAACTGGGTAAATCCTTTGCGTGGTTACGCTTACGATAGCTTCAATCCCGATGTTCTAAAAACAGCAAGCGTTAAAGATGGTAATGTGATGTTCGAAAGTGGCGCAACATATAAAATATTGGTTTTCCCTGGCAACATGAAAATGAACCCGAATCACCAGTACATGAGTTACGAAGTAGTTAAAAAACTTTCAGTATTGGTTAAGGCAGGAGCTAAAGTGATTGTAGGAGATAAGCCAATTTATCAATCTGGAATTAAGCAGGTTAATAAGATTGAATTTGATAAAATTGTTGATGAAATTTGGGGAGGAAACTTTGAGTCTTTCAAAAACGGAGGTAAGCCTATTTATACTAGAAAACTTGGCTTAGGACAAATTTTCAAAGCTCCGTTTGAAGGTAATGATTTTACAAGTCTTGGTTTGGAAAAGGATTTAGATATCAACGAATTTCAGCCGCTGCTAAGCTCCCAAATTTTACCGACTAAACGCGTGGCATTTGTACATAGAAAAACTGTAGATAACGATATTTATTTTATTACAAATCAAGAGGATAAGGAAAGAGAATTTAATTTTTCGTTTCGGATGATTGGTAGAATTCCTCGAATTTATGATGTGGCCACAAACAATAATATTGATTTAAAAAGTTGGTCGTTTAAAGATGGTAGAACTTATTTTAATCTGAAATTGCCGGCAAACGGTTCAATATTCGTGATTTTTAAAGAGAAAACAGATTTAACTCAATTAAATAACGGATCAAATTCAAGCAGATTCAAATCCATTCAGGATATTTCCAAATCATGGCAGGCAAAATTCGATACGTCTTATGGAGGACCATCGAAACCTATAATATTAAACGATTTAACCGATTGGACAACAAACGCTGATAGCGCTGTTAAATATTATTCCGGAATTGCTGTTTATAAAAAAACCTTCAGTTTCGACGGAAACGAAAAGGGTAAAACATGGATTGATTTAGGCGAATTCTCCAGTATTGCAGAGGTAAAAATCAATGGTATAAACTGTGGCACCTTGTGGACGGCACCACACCGCCTGGATATCAGTAAGGCAATAAAAAAGGGCGAAAACAAAATAGAAATCGAAGTTACGAATACCTGGGCTAACCGTTTAATTGGCGATAGTAAATTGCCAGAAGATAAGAGGATTACAAAAACCACTGCACCTTTCCGTTTGGAGGAAACCATTAAATCCCGCTGGATTATTAGGTCCGGTGCTGATTCAAATGGAAGAAAAATAAGATATGAAAGCATTAAAAAATAGTGTATTTATAACATTGTGTTTGATCTCGCTCTGCGTGCAGGCACAAGATAAGGCTTTGGTCAATACATCAAATTCTCCTTACGCAAAACTGCACAGCATCAATATGACAGATGTAACCTGGACAAGAGGGTTTTGGGCCGATCGTTTTAAGGTAGCCACCGAAACCATGGTACCGAATATGTGGGCCATTTATAACGATCCGAAAATCAGTCATGCTTTTGAAAATTTCAAAATTGCCGCAGGTTTAGATACAGGTTCACACTCAGGACCTTCTTTTCATGATGGCGATTATTACAAAACTTTGGAGGCTGTAGCCGTTTTATATGCTTCTACGAAAAATCCAAAACTGAACGAAATGATGGATAATGCTATTGCCGTAATCGGTAAATCGCAACGCGAAGATGGCTACATTTATACCAAAGCGATGATCGAGCAGCGCAAAACAGGCTCTAAAAACCAGTTTCAGGATCGTTTGAGCTTTGAATCGTATAATATTGGCCATTTAATGACGGCAGGCTGCATCCATTACCGGGCAACTGGAAAAACGACACTGCTTAACATTGCTAAAAAAGCATCTGATTATCTCTACAATTTCTATAAATCAGCATCTCCAACTTTGGCAAGAAATGCAATATGTCCATCTCACTATATGGGTGTGGTAGAAATGTACCGTACCACTAAAGATCTGCGTTATTTAGAACTGGCGCAGCATTTAATTGCGATTAAAGGAAAAATTGAGGATGGTACAGATGACAACCAGGATCGGATTCCTTTTTTACAGCAAACCAAAGCCATGGGCCATGCCGTACGTGCAAACTACCTTTATGCCGGCGTTGCTGATTTATACGCCGAAACGGGTAAAGATTCACTTTTAAATACTTTAAATTTAATGTGGGATGATGTCAATCAGCACAAAATGTACATCACGGGTGGTTGTGGTTCACTTTATGATGGCACTTCGCCAGATGGAACGTCTTACAATCCGGCCGATGTACAGAAAATCCATCGAGGCATTTGGTCGTGATTTTCAATTGCCAAATTTTACCGCACATAACGAAACCTGTGCCAACATAGGCAATGTACTTTGGAACTGGCGCATGTTGCAGATTACGGGCGATGCTAAATATGCCGATGTAATTGAACTGGCTTTGCACAACAGCATTCTGTCTGGAATCAGCCTGGATGGAAAGAACTTTTTGTACACCAATCCACTGGCACAATCAGATGACTTACCTTTTAAACAACGCTGGTCGAAAGATAGGACGCCTTATATTGCATTATCCAATTGTTGCCCGCCTAACGTAGTTAGAACGATCGCAAGTGAGTGATTATGCGTACAGTACTTCAGATAAAGGACTGTGGTTTAATTTATATGGTGGTAATAACTTAAGTACTACATTAATGAATGGTCAAAAAATTTCATTATCCCAGGAAACCAATTATCCCTGGGATGGGAAGATCAAAATCAACATTAAGGAAACAGGAAACAAAGCTTATTCATTATTTTTAGAATCCCGTCGTGGACGCATGATGCACAGATCACCATCAATGGAAAAGCCGAAAATGTTAAAGCCATTTCCGGAACTTATGCAGAAATCAACCGCATTTGGAAAAAGGGCGATGTGATAGAACTAAATCTCCCGATGGAAGCTACTTTGATTGAAGCCAATCCTTTGGTGGAAGAAAACAGAAATCAGGTAGCGATAAAACGCGGACCGATTGTTTACTGTTTAGAATCGACAGATTTACCTGGTAAAAGTATTTTTAATGCTTTTATTCCAGCTTCGACTAAATTTGAGGCGAAACCAATTAATATAGATGGCGCTGTTATGATGAGTTTAGTAGGAAATGCAAAAATAGTAGCGCCAAACAACTGGAAAAATGTGTTGTACAGGCCCATTGAAGATAAAAATACAACAACATCAATTAAACTGGTACCATACTTTGCCTGGGGAAACCGCGGCCATTCAGAAATGTCGGTATGGTTGCCAGTGAGTAGGTGATATTTAGGTTTTACCATATAAGACATGTAAGAAAATATAAGATTATGGCAGTTAATAGTTATTAAGTAATAAACTAAGATGCGCTCAGGTGGCTCAGGTGGTCGATAGATGAGGCGCCAAAAATATACTATTGAGCTTACATGCCTCTTAAATGTCTTATAAGGTAACCAAAACTAAGGAGTCTTAAGTGATGAAAAACAATAACAAATGAAACTAAAGCTTTTAATTTTCTTAAACATTACCTGTTGCCTCATTGCATCAGCCACAGTTAAACCTGCATCGATTTTTACCGATCACATGGTGTTACAGCAACAAAGCAATGTTGCAATATGGGGCTGGGCCAAGCCTTCTACCAAGGTAAAAATCAACACCTCCTGGAACAAACAGAACTACACCATTACTTCTGATCAGAATGGTAAATGGAAAATAAAAGTTGCTACTCCGTCAGCCGGTGGTCCATACAATATTGAATTAAACGATGGCGAAAAACTTGTCCTAACCGACATTTTAATTGGTGAAGTTTGGTTTTGTGGTGGCCAATCGAACATGGAAATGCCTATGAAAGGCTTTAAAAATCAGCCGATAATTGGCTCCAACGAAGCAATTTTAAAATCGACCAATAAAAACATCAGGCTTTATACTGTTCCGCGTTCTTCCATCACCGAACGACAAGATAACAGCAAACCTTCACTATGGAAATTAGCTGCACCTGAAACCGTTTCCAATTTCAGCGCTACTGCTTGTTACTTTGGCTCCTTATTAAACGAAATATTAAATGTTCCGATCGGGATCATCAACGATAGTTATGGGGGTTCTACAATTGAGGCCTGGATGTCGCCCGAGGATTTAAAAGCATTCCCTGAGATTAAAATCCCTTCAAAAACCGACACTATAAAAGAAGTAAGCAGAACGCCAACAACTCTATATAATGGTATGCTTTATCCGGTAATCGGTTATGGCATAAAAGGTGCCATCTGGTACCAGGGCGAATCGAATTACGAACGTCCAGACCGCTATGAAGATTTATTCCCTGCAATGATTTCTTCCTGGAGAAAAAACTGGGATAATGGAGAGTTTCCTTTCTATTATGCTCAAATTGCACCTTATAATTATGCCCAATTGCCACCTTATCATGTTGGTGCAAAATTCAATTCAGCATTTTTAAGAGATGCACAACGTAAATCCTTAACTAAAATCCCAAATTCGGGAATGGCAGTTTTAATGGATATTGGCGAGGAAAAATCAATCCATCCCGCAAACAAAAAACAGGGTGGAACACGTTTGGCTTACCTGGCCCTATCCCAAACTTATGGCATAAAAGGTTTTGGTGCATTAAGTCCAAACTATGACTCTTTCACAGTTGATAAAACTAAAGCGGTCATCAAGTTTCAAAATGCAGCAAATGGTCTAACTTCGTTTGGAAAAGATTTGGCCTTATTTGAAGTAGCAGGTGCAGACCATAAATTTTACCCCGCAAAGGCAACTATAACAGGAAGCAGCATCACCGTTTCAGCGGAGCAGGTTAAGTTACCGGTGGCTGTTCGCTATGCCTTTAAAGATTTTGTAACCGGCGATTTATTTGGTAACGATGGGTTACCCGTTTCCTCATTCCGTACTGATGATTGGGATAACTAAGATGATTTTAACCACGAAGCCACTAAGCACACGAAGTACTTCATTTAAGAACTTAAATGTTCTTATATATCTTATATGGTCAAAATTTTTGAACCATGCCTCAGGTGTGCTCAGGTGTCTTAGGTGGTCAAATACCATATACCAAAAAATGTTAACCACAAAGACACAAAGAGAACAAGGTATTTTATGTAGGAACTTAAATGCTCTTATATATCTTGAATGGTCAAAAAACCTTAACCTTTTCTTTGTGCTCTTCGTGTCTTCGTGGTCCATACAATCAAATGCTTTTTCCCAGGAAAAATCTCCATCTAACGTGGTTTGGAATACCCAAAGCCTTAATTCATCAGAATCGATGCCCGTAGGTGGTGGGGATATCGGCCTCAACATCTGGGTAGAAAATGGCAATGTTTACCTGTACATGTCCAGAAGTGGTACGTTCGACGAGAACAATACCTTACTCAAAATAGGTCGTGTAAAACTCAAATTATCCCCAAACCCATTCCTAGGAAAAACATTCAAACAAGAACTGATCTTAAAAGATGGTTATGCCCAGGTTTCAGGCTCAAATGGTAAATTAAATACCAAAATCAATGTTTGGGTAGATGTTTTTAATCCTGTTATCCATCTAGATATTAAATCCAACCAAAAAATCAAAACTGAAGCCAGTTATGAAAGCTGGCGTTTTGAAGACCGCATAACCAAAGGCAAAGAGAACAACCAAAATTCGTATAAATGGGCGCCTCAGGGCATTGTAAAAACCTTTAAAGATGAAATTGCTTTTAAAAACAATACCCTTCAATTCTACCATCAAAATAAGCCCGAAACGGTATTCGATGTTGCTGTAAAGCAACAAGGCTTAGAAGATAGAAAAGCTGAATTATTCAATCCTTTAAAAAACCTGATTTTTGGAGGCTCAATGCAGGGAGATAACCTGTTTCCGGCGGGGAATTATGAAGGTGTTTATTTAAGTACACCTTTTAAAGCCTGGGTTTTGAAGAGTAAAAAAGCCTTCAAACGCTACCAATATTACCATTACATTAAATACTGTTACAGCAACCTCTGCAAAGCAATGGGAGCAAAGCTTAAATGTTATAAACAACAAAAATAGCCAGAAAGCAAGTATAAAATGGTGGAACGATTACTGGAAAAGAAGTTTCATTTATATTAATTCCAAAGATGAATCTGCTAATCAATCGGCTAAAAATTATCAGTTGTTCAGGTATATGTTGGGTTGCAATGCATTCGGCAAATATCCTACAAAATTTAACGGCGGTCTATTCACTTTCGATCCACAACTTACAGATACCGCTTTAAAATACACACCCGATTTCAGAAACTGGGGTGGAACACATACTGCCCAAAACCAGCGTTTGGTTTATTGGCCGATGTTAAAAAGCGGTGATTTTGAAATAATGAAACCCCAGTTCGATTTCTACCTGAATTTGTTAAAAAATGCTGAAATCAGAACGCAAGCTGCCTGGGGACATAACGGTGCCAGTTTTACAGAACAGTTAGAAAATTTTGGCTTACCAAATCCAGCAGAATATGGCTGGAAACGACCTGCAGATTTTAACAAAGGTATGGAATACAATGCCTGGTTAGAGTATGAGTGGGATACCGTTTTAGAGTTCTGTATGATGATTTTGGAAACGGAAAGATATAATGGCAACCACATCGAAAAATATCTGCCATTAATTGAAAGTTCTTTAACATTTTTCAAGGAGCATTACACCTATTTAGCCAAGCAACGCGGGGCAAAAACTTTAGATGCTGATGGACATTTGGTTTTGTATCCGGGCTCTGGTGCCGAAACCTATAAAATGGCCTACAACTCCACCTCAACCATTTCGGCTTTAAAAACCGTTTTGGAAAGACTTGTGGAGCAACCCAATTTATCTGAAAAGCAAAAATCAGAATGGAAAGCCATGCTAAAAACCATTCCACCAATTAGTTTTAGGGTATTCGATGGCCACACAACAATTGCTCCGGCGAAACTTTGGGAACGCGTTAACAATACCGAAAGTCCGCAATTGTATCCGGTTTATCCCTGGGGGATTTACGGCATCGGAAAACCCGGTTTAGATACGGCTGTCAACACCTATAAATACGATACCGATGTGCTAAAATTCCGGAGTTACGTAGGGTGGAAACAGGACAATATTTTTGCAGCAAGATTAGGTTTAACTGAAGACGCTTCAAAATTAACCACAGCAAAGTTAAAAGACTCTGGAAGGAGATTCCCAGCCTTCTGGGGACCAGGTTTTGATTGGGTGCCAGACCATAATTGGGGCGGCTCAGGCATGATCGGTTTACAGGAAATGCTAATGCAGGTAGACGGCAAAAACATCTACCTTTTTCCTGCATGGCCTAAAGATTGGGATGTGCATTTTAAACTTTATGCGCCTTACCAGACCACTGTTGAAGGACAATTAAGGGACGGAAAATTAATAGATTTACGAGTATTACCAGCATCAAGGAAAGCAGATATAAAAATAATGATTCACTAAGAGGTACCGTCTTCCTGAACTCGTTTCAGGATCTGAACAACAAGAGAAAGATGCTGAACTAAATTCAGCATGAGGAACGCTTTAAAATAATTAAAAAACTATGGATTTACAGTTAAAAGAAAAAGTTATTATCATCACTGGTGCTGCAAAAGGCATTGGCAGGAGCATTGCAGAAGTATTTGCTAAAGAAGATGCGATTGCTGTTATTGTTGGCAGAAAAGCAGAAGATAACCAGAAAGTAGTTGATGAAATTATTGCACAGGGCAAACAAGCAGAACAGTTTGTCGCAGAACTTTCCAATCCGGATGATTGCGGAAAAGTAATTAAAGAAATCGTTGCTAAATTTGGACGAATTGATGGTTTAGTAAACAATGCAGGCGTGAATGATGGGGTAGGTTTAGAAAGTGGAAATTACCAGGATTTCATGGCTTCTTTGCATAAAAACGTGGTGCATTATTACCTAATGGCACACCATGCCTTGCCAGAACTGATTAAAAGCAAGGGTGCTATTGTAAACATCACTTCAAAAACAGCAGAAACCGGACAAGGAAATACCTCAGCTTATGCTGCCGCTAATGGAGGTAGAAATGCTTTAACCCGCGAGTGGGCTGTTGAATTATTAAAATATGGGATCCGAGTAAACGCAGTGGTTGTTGCCGAATGCTGGACACCTGCTTACGAAACCTGGATAGAGACTTTAGACAATGCGGAAGAAAAACTAAAGGAGATTACTTCAAAAATCCCATTGGAAAACAGAATGACAACTGCAGAAGAAATTGCAAACATGACCGCTTTTTTAATGTCTAACAAATCAAGCCATACCACCGGACAAATTATCCATGTTGATGGTGGTTATGTACATTTAGACAGAGCTTTAGCGAACGCCTAGCTTAGTTCGCAGTTTTTAGTTAACAGTTTGCAAATTACAGTTAACCGATTAACCAATTTATACGATTTAACCTTCATTAAAATGAAAACCCTTACCTGTACCACACCCGGAACTTTTGAATATTCGGAAACAGAAAAACCTGCATTAAAAAAAATCACGCCATTATTAAAATTAAACGGATCGGGATCTGCGGAACGGATTTACATGCCTTTGAAGGCACCCAGCCTTTTTTAACTATCCCCGTATTTTAGGACACGAGCTCTCTGGTGAACTGGTTGAGATTGATGGAGCTGAAGGTTTTAAAACAGGAGAAGCCGTAACTTTGATTCCATATTTCAATTGTGGCGAATGCATTGCCTGCCGGATGAACAAACCAAACTGTTGTGTTAAAATGCAGGTTTGTGGGGTACATGTTGATGGAGGGATGCGCGAATATTTACAGGTTCCATCGAGAACGCTTTTACATGGCGAAGGGTTGAGTTACGATGAGCTCGCCTTGGTTGAACCTTTAGCCATTGGGGCGCATGGGGTTAGAAGGGCAGCTATTCAGCCCGGAGAGTTTGTACTCGTTATTGGCGCCGGACCAATTGGTTTAGGTACTATGGAGTTTGCCCGGATTGCAGGTGCAAATGTAATTGCGCTGGACATTAATGAAGACCGCCTGGCATTCTGCAAAGATAAATTGAAAGTGCCCTATATGGTTAACGCGCTTTCAGCTGATGTGGTCCAGCAACTGAGTGATATTACAAATGGGGATATGCCAACTGTTGTAATTGACGCTACCGGTAATCAAAAAGCAATTAATAATGCCATCAATTATATGGCTCATGGTGCAAGGTTCGTTTTAATCGGATTACAAAAAGGCGATTTAATCTTCAACCATCCGGAGTTTCATAAAAGAGAATCTACTTTAATGAGCAGCAGAAATGCCACTATAGAAGATTTTGAACACGTCATTAAATCAATGAAAGCCGGTTTGGTTAACCCAACCAATTACATTACCCATCAGGTTAAATTTGAGGAAGTAAAAGGTGAGTTTGAAAGCTGGCTTGATCCGAAAAATGGGGTGATTAAAGCGATGGTGAGTATAGAATAATCCTCATGTTTATAATTAAAATTAAAATAGGAATTTTAGTGAATTGATAGTCTGGGTAGAATCGTCATTCCCAACTTGATTGGGAATCTTAATGCAATAAGCTTTAAGATTCCCGCCTGCGCCTATCGTGTGGACACAATTAATTATAACATTCTTCTATCGCTCTATGCCGTTGGGCATGGCACTTTGGAGCGCCAAAGTACCCAAAGCGCTTTGTCATCCGATGGCTATCGGATCCAGCAATGAGCCTTTTGCGCAATCTCACGCGCATCAAAAAAACAGCGGCACTTCGTTTTGTGTTCAATATTTTTTAAAATTAAATCATCGGTTATGAACACAAAACCACTGCGTTTCAGGTTTGTTAGTGTCATTTTTACTGTTGTGCAACTGTTTTTTTGATTTCCCCGGCTCCTGGGATTGACAGCGTCCTTGGTTAAAATCCGTGCTTTATTAGAGTTGGCTAGCAAAAAGCCTAAAAATACTTAAAAAAGATGTGTCCACACGATAGGCCTGCGCGGGAATGACGAACTTCTACTAAAATCTGTAAATGGTAAATGAACGAAAAGCAGTTGAGAAATCTATAATAGATCTCTCCATTTCGCTGCGCTTCAGTCGAGATGACGACCACTCTAGATTTATCCTATTGGCTGGTCTCTTACCGACCAATAAACAAATTCCATTATTAAGAACAAAAAAAGCCGATAATCCTGAAATTATCGGCCTGAACATTGAGCGTTAATTAACTAAAAACTATTTATAGAAAACCTCATTCCAATGCAATTCATTTCTGAATTGATTGATTTTGGTATCTGCACCGATATTTACATATTCTAAACCGGCAATATTGGCAAAATCCAATAAATGTTCGGTAGTTAAGTTCTGGCTGTAAGCGGTGTGGTGTGCGCCACCAGCATAAATCCAGGCTGCACAACCTGTTTTCATATCAGGCAGTGGTTTCCAAAGTACGCGTGCCACAGGTAAATTTGGTAAATCATGTTCCGCTTCTACGGCTTTTACTTCATTCACTAACAGACGGAAACGGTTACCCATATCAATTAAAGATGCATTTAAAGCATCTCCACCAGCTACGTTAAAAACCAAACGTGCAGGATCTGCTTTGCCACCAATACCCAAAGGATGAACTTCTAAACTTGCTTTTCCACTTGCTAAAGAAGCATCAACTTCAAGCATGTGCGAGCCTAATACCATTGAATTTGCCGGATCAAAATGATAGGTATAATCTTCCATAAAGGCATTTCCACCCGCTAAACCAGCACCCATTACTTTACAGGCACGTACCAAAGCAGCGGTTTTCCAGTCACCTTCACCAGCAAAACCATAACCATCGGCCATTAAACGTTGTGCTGCAATTCCCGGTAACTGGATCATACCATGCAGATCTTCAAACGTATCAGAGAAACCTTTAAAACCGCCATCAACCAAAAACTTACGTAAACCCAGTTCAATTTTAGCCGCATCGTAAACCGATTGATGTCTCGCACCACCTGCCTTTAAGTCATCGGCCATGTCATAGGTAGCTTCGTATTCCTTTAATAACGTTTGAACAGATTCCTCACTTATTCCATTAATTACCGCCACTAAATCACCTATACCATAGGTATTTACCGCGAAACCAAATTTCATTTCAGCTTCCACTTTATCACCATCAGTTACCGCAACATAACGCATATTATCACCAAAACGGACAAATTTAGCTCCTTGCCAATCGTGCCATCCGGCAGCAGCCCTGCACCAGGTATCAATCTGTTTGGCTACTTCCTCATCCTGCCAATGGCCAACCACTACCTTACGGTCTTTACGCATACGGGTCACCATAAAACCAAACTCGCGATCGCCGTGAGCACTTTGGTTCAGGTTCATAAAATCCATATCGATCGTATTCCAAGGAATATCGCGGTTAAATTGCGTATGTAAATGCAATAAAGGTTTTTGCAAAACATTCAAACCTCTGATCCACATTTTTGCCGGAGAAAAAGTATGCATCCAGGTAATTACCCCAATACAACTTTCATCAATATTAGCTTGCTGTAAAGTTTCAAAAATCTCTTCTGTCGTTTTTACAATCGGTTTGTAAACCACCGAAACAGAGATATTTCCATTTTGGTTTAAGGAATCTGCCACTTGTTGCGCATGTTCTGCCACTTGTTTTAAGGTTTCTTCGCCGTACAAATGCTGTGTACCGGTAATAAACCAAACCTGTAATTTTTTTAAATCAATCATTACTATCTATGTTATTTTTAATTTATAATCTGTTTTCAAACCTCGCAGGTTTTTAAAACCTGCGAGGTTTATTAAATCCAATTTTATTCCTTTTTTGAAAAGCAAAATTCCGTATTTCATCGGTTACCGCAGTCCTGCTTTCCGTTTTATTCACCTACCTGCGGTTTGGGCTCATGCTCACTCCAATCAGGTTTAACTTACTTAGGCAAACCTTATAATGTTAAACCCGACAGCAGCGGCAGCTCCCGATTCTTCATCGGGACTATAGCGAATGGCGGGACTTTCGTTTCCTAAGTACTACTGCCAATGCTTTCCAAATTCTTTAAAATTTTTATATCATTAAGCCTCAAAATTCCAAACTAACAACTCCAAAATCATTTCTGTCCATAATAAGCCCCGGAACCATGCTTACGCTCATAGTGCTTCTCAATCAACGAATCTTTTAACCTTGGGGCCTGCGAATTAATCTGCTCGGTTAATAAAGCCATCTGTGCTACAGTTTCTAAAACCGCGCTGTTATAAACTGCTTTTTCGGCCGTTTTCCCCCAGGTAAAAGGAGCGTGGTTACCTACTAAAATCATTTCGACTTCTTGATAACTCAGGCCTAAACTTTCAAAATGGTTCATAATCTGGAAGCCCGTCTCATACTCGTAATTCCCTTTGATCATTTCATCCGCCATTGGTGGTGCACATGGAATATCGACGGTTAAATGGTCGGCATGTGTGGTTCCAAAAATTGGAATTGCCCTTTGTGCTTGTGCCCAGGCCGTACCATAGGTAGAATGTGTATGCACAATCCCCCCAATTTCTTCCCAGTGTTTGTATAAAACCGCATGGGTTTTAGTGTCTGAAGAAGGGCGTAAATCCCCTTCAACTGTGTTCCCGTCAAAGTCTACAATGACCATTTTTTCCGGCGATAAATCCTCGTAAGGCACACCGCTTGGCTTAATCGCAAATACTCCCTTTGAACGGTCGGCAGCACTTACATTACCAAAGGTAAAAAGTACCAGACCCAGTTTAGGCAACTGCATATTGGCCAGATAAGCCTGTTGTTTTATATCCTGATAGTTGCTCATGATAAATAAGGTTTTACATCTTTTTTATTGTATTTTTCCAGGTAACGGCCAAGGCCTAAATATTGCTGGTAATGCTGACGATAAAGCTTTTGCTTTTTCACATCAGGTTTGTATTCTTTCTCAAAACCAGTTCCCATGGCTGCCATCGCGGCTTCAATATTCGGATAAACACCTGCTGCTACTGCAGCGAACATAGCTGCACCTAAAGCACAGGTATGCTCGAAGCGGTGAATCCTGATTGGCATTTCCAATACATCTGCCATCATTTGCATGATATAAGCTGATTTTTTGGCTACACCACCAATACCGATAATCCCTTTTACAGGTACACCTTGTTCGTTAAAGCGGTCTACAATAGCCTTGGCACCGAAACAGGTGGCTGCAGCTAAAGCACGGAAAAAACGTGGTGCGTCAGTTCCTAAACCTAAACCGGTTATGGCACCTTTAAGTTCCTGGTTTGCATCCGGTGTTCTACGACCGTTTAACCAGTCAACTGCCAGTTCTGCGTAATCATAGTCTTCTAAAGCTTCAGCTTGTTTACTTAAACTGGCTATAATTTTGGCCTCCAGCTCTTCTTTTAAAGCAATTGCCGTAGCTTCATCTATTAGTGCCGATTCGGTCAATAAATGATTCAGTGGCCAGCTGATTAAATTTTTAAACCAGGCATAAACATCGCCAAAAGCAGATTGCCCCGCCTCTAAACCAGCCATCCCCGGAATTACAGAACCATTAACCTGTCCGCAGATACCGTTAATCAATTTGCCATCCAGATCCTGGTTAGGTGCAACCAAAATATCGCAGGTACTGGTACCCATTACTTTACTCAGGTAATAAGGCTCAATTTGTCCGCCCACCGCGCCCATGTGCGCATCAAATGCGCCAACGCCCACAACTACATCCGTGTTTAAACCCAGTTTTGTAGCCCATTCTTCGCTCAATGTTCCCGCAGCAACATCAGAGGTATAGGTATCGGTGAATAGTTTATCTCTAAAGCCGGCTAAAAGCGGATCAAGACTACTAAAGAAATCTTCCGGAGGTAAACCGTTAAATTCTTCTGCCCAAAGTGCTTTATGGCCAGCAGCACAACGGCTGCGCTTCATTTCTTTAATATCATTTCCACCACAAAGTAAAAATGGAATCCAATCACAGTGTTCTACCCAGGATGCTGCAGCTTTTTTAATACTTGAATCGACCCTTAAAATATATAGCAATTTAGACCAGAACCATTCAGAAGAATAAATGCCACCAACATATTTAAGGTAATTGGTGCTGAATTTTGTAGCATGCTCATTAATCTCCGCGGCTTCTTTAACTGATGTATGGTCTTTCCAAAGCACAAACATGGCATTTGGATTCTCTTCAAAATCTTTGGTTAAAGCAAGGGGAGTACCTGTTGCATCAACAGCAACCGGGCTGGAGCCGGTTGTATCAACTGAAATACCTTTAACCAAATGCGCAATTTCTGCACCACCGGCTTTGGCCAGGCAATCTTTTATGGTGTGGGTTAAACCTTCAATATAATCTAAGGGATGCTGGCGGAACTGATTAACAGCGGGTTTACAATATAAACCTTTCTGCCATCTTGGATAAAGAAAAACAGATGATGCTATTTCTTTCCCGTTTGCGGTATCGACTAGAACAGACCGGACAGAATCTGACCCGTAATCTACTCCAATTACATAGTTTGCGTTGCTCATAACAATAAATAAATGTCTAATTAACGTTTATTTATCCGGATTATAAAATTTTATGAAAATTTGTTAAAAAAAATATGCTGAAACATTTATCGGCTTGAAATAAATTTCAATAAAAAAGCGCTGCATTTCTGAAAGGCTTAACTTTAAATTCTTTTTGGAGTCAAATCAAAGGCGATATATTCAGGTTCGAAATGTCCTTGAGCACCATCGCAAAAAATGATTTATTCTGAGAAAGGACGGAACGGCAAATGGATAAAACTTCTTTACCTTTAAGCCATAACGTCACCGTTTTTATCCACAATTTCGTATCTCCTCCAATCTTTACTGATTATTTATTGTTATGTTAAGCAAGAAGCATTCACACCGAAATTAAAAGAAGAAGTGGAACACGCTTCGGAGTGAACGTATGACGGGAAATATGATTGCTGAAAATGCTATTTTTATTGAGGATAGCTTGACGGTGATAAGGAATATCAGTATACAAAGATCATATAAATTTGAAATAAACTATAGGCTTGAATTTCGTACATTATGAAAAATATTAATTTGCTTCTTGGATTAATGCTCTGCCTGGCTGCTTGTAGAGATGAAAAGCCAAAAGTGGTTGTGGGTAAATCTGATACATCATTAAAAAAGATTGATAATATTGCAAAAGCCCCTGTTAGACCAACAACCGGGTATATTTCGGTTGAAACCTGGATCGATGATTTTAAAAATTTCAGACGAGCGGTTTACCTTAAAGACAAAGCTAAACTGAAAACGTATTTTAATTTTCCGATTGTTGCCGATGAAAATTCCAGTTTATGGTTTATTGTGCAACTAAGTGAAACTGAGTGGAAAAAGCGGAAGGCAAAATATGCCCAGGCGGAACTATTTTATGAAGAAGATTTTGATCTTCATTTTGAAAAAATTTTCAATGCCGATTTTAGTAAAACCTTGATGAAAATCAAGACAGATAAACTTTTTAATGACCACCATTCTGAATCTCCTGTGTTTACAGTAACAGATTACACTTACCAGATGTTAGCTGATGTTCAGCAAGGAGATACTGTCCTTTACTTAAATATGAGTTTTGGAAATAATGGTGTTGATGAAAATGGCAAAAAAGTAAGTGAAGGTGAATATAATAATATATATATGTTCAATATCGTGGATGGTAAAACCATCCTTTTTAAAGGGCTTACCATGGCCGGTTAGTAAATACCGTGAAAAAAGCAGGTAACAGAGCAAAAAAGGTGTTCATGCCAATTATTCGAAAAGACAGTATTAAACCGTTCATTAATTTAAAAAAATAGCGCTATGAAAATAATAGTCTATACGATTTGTTTAAGTGTAATAATTAATCTTTCGGCCTGCAAAAATGAGAAAAAGCAAACCACAAGCAATACTATTTCAGTGGTTAAGGAAAATATTGATACTGCAGGCAGAAAGGCCGAAGCTAAAAACAGGCTTGAGTTTCCGGAACCTGATTTCTCAAAAATGGGCAATAAAGTTGCAGCTTTAATTCCACCTGGTTATGATATCGATATGGAAGCCAACGGAGATTTAAATCATGATGGCATAGAAGATAAGGTAATCGTGTTAATGAAGACCAAAGACACCACTGCTCATCGGCTCGCCCTGATATTATTGAAAATGGATAATACCTATCGCGTTGATGCTAAATCCTTTTCAATTCTTGGTTCAAAATTCAGGGAAGACGGATACCAGAATTATGATTTTGAAGATCTTAACATAGATAAAAATGGACAACTTATTTTTACACAGCAATCAACCGGACCCAACGGAAGTATAGAAAGTACTTTTAAATATATTAACAACGAGCTGGTTTTAACGCATATCAGCAGTTTTGCCATGGGTGCCGGTGGGCAAACTGAACTAAAGTTAGATTTGATTAAGGGTATTTTTGAGCAAACCAACATTAATACCATGAAAGAAGATATGCCAGCAGAAACCACTACCAAAAAGTATAAATTACCGAAGGTTTTATTCGCTAATAGCGACCCGAAAAATATCATGATAAATGCCTATAATAAAGTGGGTCAATAATAAATCAAGCTGTAGTTCTTGTAACTAAACAAAATGTATCTAAATGAAAAAATACTTATTGATTTTAACATTACTATTGATAAACAAAGTATTTGCACAACAAGAAAACAGGATGACTAAAAATACATCAGGCAGATATGTACAGGGGAGTCAGAACGGAATCTATATTTACGATGATGGCAGTTTTGCGCTATTCGGCTACGCAACACTTGTGTTGGGAAAATATACTTTAAGCAATAACCAGATCAATTTTATACCTGATATTCCAAAGCAGGTTTTTACCGTTCTGGGAAGAAAGAATACGGCTGTAAAAAGTGGCGTGAAACTAACTTTTGCCAGTGGATTTTTAAATGACGGACCAACTTATATCAAGTTCGATGATGATAGCCTGATGAATACTTTTGAGGAAGATTATGATGGCGGGGAGCCATACTATGTGATTGAATTGGCTCGAAGCCCGAAAACTTTAACCTTAGCTCAGAATACCATCAATCATCTATATCAAAACAATACCAATATTTTCAATTTAGATCATCATTTCAATGATTTTCTGCTCTTTCATCATAAAACTGTTGGCGAGCAGAAGCCTTTTTCGGCAACTTTTAAAACTGAAAATGGCAAAACCATTTTACAATCCCGTTGGGGTGATTTTAAGAAGAATGAAACAGGTGCTGATGCGGAGTTTGATACCTTTATCAGTAATTATAAAAAGCAACAGCAAAAAGGTAAGGAAGCGAAAGAATTTTACTTTAACAATGAATTGAAAACTGCCAATGGCTTTAATTATTTATCTGAAGCGTTTTCAGTTTTTGATATTAACAACTACATTTTAGATGAATCGTCTAATAAATTTATCCGAAAAGATATCTATAAAAAAGGTACTGATTATACCAATGCGGTTGCAGCAGATTATCATGATGAAAGTTACCTTTTAAAGTATGATGATATTAAAGTTGTTGAGCAAACGCTTACTGATTTTGGTAAAGTAAAGATAGGCCCAAAAGCATTGTTCAAGAAAGCTGGTTTAAATCAAAATGGTAATGGTTCTCAGAAAGAGAAAAAGTCAACCTTGCCTTTGATTACGGAACCATTAAAAACATTAGACACACAGTATCCGACAAAAGCAGAACCAGTTAAAATTGAAACGCCAAAAATTAAGAAGAAAAATTAGATCTCATAGATAATCCCTGATTTAAGGTAAACTAATTTCCGGACCCTTACTTTTCAAATTCCACCCAGTCTTTCAGGATGTAAACTGGAATTTGTACCTGTTGCGCCTGTACAACACTGGCTTTTATGAAGCTACCTGTGCTACCGATGTATGTAATGGATGTATTTTGCATTTCTGAGGTAGCATAATAGGCACCATAAGGACAACGGTATGGATTTCCTTTAACATCTGTTGTAAATACCGAAAAGAGTATGAGTTTCCGCGAGTTCGTATCCGGCTTTTCATAACCGAAAATCCTGTAATCGGCCCTGATGTTTCCATAGATGGTTAGAGTGCTATCATTTAGATTTATTGTTGCTTTTTGATAGGCTTCTTCGCTCATCTGCGTGGCTCCAATGTTTCTGATCGTATCTCTTCCGGCTGTTGTTTTTGCGAGCTGATTTTTCTTTTCAAGAGATTTAATGCTACCCGAAATGGTTTTTTCTGCCACAGGCTGATGTTGAATTTTCTGGTGTGATTGATCCTGGCAGCTTGTCATCATCATCATAAAGACGACCATTAAACAGCTTTTTAAGTTGTGGCGATGCATTCATTGTTATCGTTTTATGTTTATTGATTTAATAGATGCTAAAATATAAAAATAAGCGGCATTAAATGATTAACGTTATTGCTGTAACCGTGATACTGCCGGCATGAGCTATTCTATAGGTTTCAAATACAGCCACTTGGTAAAATTGAACGGGCTGTTGCGATTTTCAGAATCAAAGTATATATTTAGCCCTTCTTTAATCTGTTTTAATGGAGATTTCTGACCAAATTTTATTAAAAGACCTCCAGAATGGTAATCAATCTGCTTATGAGCTGGTGTTTAAAAAATATTATAAGGCGCTGGCTTTAAAAGCGTATCTGATGCTGGAGAACGAAATGGAGGCGGAAGACCTGGTTCAGAACCTTTTCATCTCCATGTGGGAGAAATCACAATTTCTTTCTGTTAATACTGCGTTGAAGGCCTATCTTTTCAAGGCGGTACATAACCAATGCCTCATGTGCCTCAGAAAAAGAAAAACCGATCAGCAGCGGCTGGATGAATATACCAATACACTTGATTTGATTACAGACGAAGAATTTTTATCAGATGCGGCGCATGAAAAAATGATTCAGTATGCGCTGGAAGAACTACCCACGCAACGTCAGAAAGCTTTTCAACTGGTATATTTAGAAGATAAAAAATATAAAGAAGCCGCAACAGAAATGGGTTTATCTGTCAACTCTGTTAAGACACACCTGAAACTCGCCGTTAAAATGTTGCAGGAAAAATTGATTTCATTCAGATAAACATTCACCTAATTTAAACATTAATGCATCTATCAATTAGCGATGGAATATAAAGAGGAATATATTAAAGGGCTTCTGTTTGAAAAAATGGCGGGAACGATCAGTGATGGCGATGATACAATTGCAGAAAAAGCAATCGCTGATATTCCTGAAATTAAAGCATACTGGCTGAAGCTGAAAACGAAAATGGATGAGCCTGGTGCCGCAACATTTTTATCATCACTGGATGAAAAAGCAGCGTGGCAAAAACTAAGTCCAAAACTGGCAGATCAAAAAACAAAACCACTTTTTACCGGAATTTAAAATACATTGCTGTTGCAGCCACGCTCTTGATCGGTATGCCGCTGGTATGGCATTTTTATGCAGATAAAGGCAGTAGTCATGGTCCTTCGCCATCAGCTATCCAAACTAATCAGGTATACCTGAAAACCAGTGACGGCAGGACGATTGAACTCAACACTGACCGTAACATTAACCAGAATGGTTTAAACGGACAAGCCAGAGCAAATGAACTGACTTATCATGCAGACCAGGCCACTGACGCAGATCAGGCTACGCTATATGTTCCGGCCACTAAAGACTATAAGATAAGACTGCCGGATGGTACACAAGTGTGGATGAATTCGGCTTCTACTTTGAAATTTCCCTATAACTTTAATCAGCAGATCAGGGAAGTTTATTTAACCGGTGAGGCTTATTTTGAAGTGGCACATGAAAAGAAACGAAAATTTATAGTGCATACAGCATTTGCCGATGTTCAGGTTCATGGTACTTCCTTTAACGTAAATGCTTATGATCAGGTAAGTTTTTCTACTGCACTTGTAGAAGGATCGGTTTCGGCTGTAAAAGACCGGCAGCTCATTGATTTAAAACCAGGCGAACAGGTGAACGCCATCCGGGATCGCCTCACTAAGCAACCTTTTGATGCACAGGAACTGTTGTCCTGGCGCAAGGGACTTTATTATTTCCACAATCGCTCGTTAGGCGATATTGCCCGGGTGCTTAGGCGCTGGTTTGATGTGAAAGTAGTTTTCAGTACACCCGATTTAGCGGAGCAAACCTTCACAGGCGAGGTCAATAAAACCATGCCACTTAAGGTGGTACTTTCCAATCTGGAGCTCAGTTCGGGCATTCGGGCACAGCTCAAAAATGGTATATTAATTTTTAAATAATTTTTTTCTTCAGCCATTCACCCATTTCAGTTAAAGTTGCATCTTAAGGAAAACCACTTATAAACTTTTAACTGTTATGAAAAAAATCTTACCCGAAAGAGTCGGCTTTGCTTGCCAATTGTTTTTATACTGCTTTTTACAGTGGTGATGGGCGCTCAATCCCAGGCTATAGGTAAAATCAACATGGAAGGCAAAAACATCAGCTTTGCGTCGGTATTTAAGAATATTAATGCGCAAACTGGCCTTACTGTTTTCTATAGCAATAAAATTCTGAATGATTCGGAGAAAATTACCGTCAGCTTTAAGCAGGCCGAACTGGATGAAGTGCTGAATGTCAGCCTGAAAGGTAAGGGACTCAGCTGGACGGTTAAAGAAAATTATATCATTTTGCAAAAGGCCATCGCAAAGCCGGCGGCCGAAGAGCATAAACCTACGGTATTGGCCAGTCCAAAAGCAGAAGATAAAACCGGGCTCATTACTGATGAAAATGGTTCGCCTATCCCCGGTGCAGGTATAAAAATAAAAGGCAACAGCAGCGGAGGAACGGTCAGCGATCAGAATGGACGCTATAAAATTAATGCAAATGCCGGTGATATCCTTATTTTTTCCTATGTGGGTTATACACCACAGGAAATATCGGTAGGAAGCGATAACCAGATTAATGTGAAATTACTTCCCCTGAATCAGAATTTAAATGAGGTGGTGGTGGTAGGTTATGGTGTTCAGAAGAAGGTGAATTTAACGGGAGCTGTTTCACAGATTTCGGGTAAAGATCTTGCCGCACGACCTGCCGGACAAACTTCAGCAGCACTGCAAGGTATGGCACCAGGGGTTACGGTAAGGCAAAGTTCGGGCCGGCCGGGTGGCGATGCCGGTACCATCAGGATTAGGGGAATTGGAACGATCAGCGATCCTAACCCGTTGGTGATGATTGACGGGATTGAGGGCAGTATGAATAATATTGATCCGAACCTGATTGAATCTATCTCCATCTTAAAAGATGCTGCGTCGGCTTCTATTTATGGTTCAAGAGCAGCAAACGGTGTGATCCTCGTTACCACAAAAAGAGCCGCTGCTGATCAGGTCAGCATTTCCTACAACAATTATATTGGCTGGCAGGAGCCAACCAACATGCCCGATCTGGTAGATGCGCTTGACCACATGCTTTTAACCAATGAGGCTTATGTCAATACTGGCCGTACCGCTCTATATTCTGACGCACTTATTCAGAAATACCGGGAGCAGAATGGCGCCAGTTCTGATCTTTACCCGAATACCGACTGGCAGAAAGAAACCTTAACCGGCTCGGGCTTGCAGCAAAGTCATTTTTTAACTATACAGGGCGGCACCCAAAAGGTAAAGCTGCTGGGTTCATTCGGGTTACTTGACCAGAAAGGGATCATCGAAAATTCGGGTTTCAAAAGATATACCATCAGAAGTAATGCGGATATTGCTTTTTCAGATAAGTTGAAGGCCAGGATAGATCTTCAGTACGTCAATGCCATCACCACTGATCCTTCAGCAACTTCTGATGCCATTTTTCAATGGATGAACAGTATTCCGGCCAATCAGATCGGGGTGAACCAAAGTGGCCAGTGGGGGTGGGATGGAATGGATTCAATCCCATTTCAGCCGGTAAAGAAGGGGGAGCTAACCGTACCAATGCACCTTTTGGCAGCATTAACGCAGCACTGAATTATAAGCCTGTTGAATGGTTAGAAATGGAAGCCGTTTATTCGCCAAAGTATGCCTTATCTTCATCTAAAAATTTCCGGAAAGCCATTCAGTCTTACCTGCCCAATGGGGCCACCAGCTATTTAACGCCTGCACTCAGTTCATTAACGCAATACAACAGTCAGTCTTTTTTTAACAATATGCGTGCAACGGTAACCGCATCCAAAACTTTTGGAGACCATAATCTTAAATTACTGGCCGGTGCATCAAGGGAAGACTATTTTAATCAATGGACCAATGCCTACCGCGATACCTATATTTTACCAGATTATCCTGTATTAAATGCGGGCTCTGCCCAAAACCAGCAGGCTACCGGCAGTGAAGAAGAATGGGCCCTGCAATCGCTTTTCAGCAGGTTTAACTACGTGTATAAAAATAAGTACCTTCTGGAGCTCAATGCCCGTTACGATGGTTCTTCCCGTTTTTCGGCTGGTAATAAATACGGGTTTTTTCCTTCAGCTTCTGCAGGCTGGCGCATATCGGAAGAAAATTTTATGGCCGGTTTAAAAAATGTAATCAGTGAGGCTAAACTTCGTGTATCATGGGGTAAACTGGGTAATCAGAACATCGGTACCTATCCGTCTATCACCACCATTTTGCTGGAGTCTTATACGCTTGGAAAGCAGATTGTGAATACGGCTGCTTTGAATACCCTGGCCAACAAGCTGATTTCGTGGGAAAGTACCGAGGAAAAAAATATTGGTTTAGATCTTACTCTCTTTAAGAACCTGAACATCACGGCAGATTATTACAGGAGAAGAACGAGCGACATTTTGTTACCGCTTGATATCCCCTTAATTGTAGGTTTTGAAAAACCTTATCAAAATGCCGGTGTAGTGGATAATATCGGCTGGGAGCTGGGGCTTACTTACCGGGGAAAGCTGAATGAATTTAATTACAATGTAAGTTTCAATATTTCCGACGTGAAAAATACGGTAATTGATATGCGTGGAATTAATCAGACAGGTTTAACCGTCAACCGTGAAGGTTATCCCATTGCATCGCTTTTTGGCTACCAGGCAGATGGATTGTTCGCTTCAGATGCCGAGGTGGCTACCCATGCCAAGCAGTTTGGATCAGTTAAGGCAGGTGATATCCGATATGTTGATCAAAACGGAGACAATATCATTAACGAATCAGATAAGATTGTGATGGGCAGCACCATTCCACGCTATACCTTTGCCACCAATCTAAGCGGTTCATACAAAGGCTTTGATTTTTCAGTGCTGGTTCAGGGTGTTGGCAAGGCCAATGGTTACCTGGCTGGTCCTGGTATTTTACCTTTTAATGTGGGTGGAGCTATCGGTGGCACCATCCGCGAAGACAATAAGGATCGCTGGACACCTGGCAATCCAAATGCCGCTTACCCCAGGCTGGCCTTTGGCGAAACCAATAATGAGCAGGTGTCTACCTATTTCCTGAAAGACGCATCCTATGTGAGGATAAAAAATGTTCAGGTAGGTTATACATTTCCGGTAAACATCGCACAGAAGGTTGCTTTGAAAAGGCTCAGGATTTTTGCAAATGGTTCAAACCTGGGCTCATTCGATCGCTTTTGGCAGGGATATGACGTAGAAGCGCCCGTGGGAGCCGGAAATATCTATCCACAGGTAAAGGTTTACAGTTTTGGTTTGGAAGCATCTTTTTAATTTAATACAAATGAAAAATAAAATATACTGTTCGATAATTGTTTTTTTATTAGTGGGATTATCCTCCTGCCAGAAAGATTATCTGGATAAAGTGCCTTTAAGCGGTCCTTCTGATGAAACCTATTTCAGCAATCAGGATGAGCTGGTACTGGCGGTGAATGGTTTATACCGTTATGCCAATTACGCTCCGCTGGATAACATGCCCTTGAACCTGCTCCTGGATAATGGAACGGATATAGGCTGGGACCGTAATAACGGCCCATTACAAAGCCTGGGCAAAGGAAACCAGGACAGCAATAATGGCCTCGCGATCAGCGTATGGACAGAAGCCTATCGGGTAATTGCAAAATGTAATTTTATCCTGGATAATATCGGTAAGGTTAAAGATAAATCTACGGCGGCCATCTATAACCGCTCCAGGGCTGAGGCGCGTTTTGTAAGGGCTTATACCTACCAATACCTGACCGATTATTTCGGCGGTGTCCCGCTGGTCACCAACGTGCTTACGCTCGAAACTGCCCAGGTAGCCAAAACAGAAAAGGCAGCTATTGTTGAATTTATATTAAAAGAGCTTACAGAAGCCGCTGTAGATTTGCCACTAAACTATTCAGGTGTTGATGTAGGGCGGGCTACAAGGGGTACTGCCCTGGCTTTTAAAGCCAGAACGGCATTAAATAATGCGAAATGGGCAGAGGCTGCAGAAGCTGCAAAGGCTGTAATGGATTTGAAAATATATAGCCTGCACAATAACTACGGCACACTGTTTTCCTATGCCGGTCAAAGCTCTCCTGAAATTATCTGGGCTTTCCAGTACCTCAAGGCATCCAGGATCAAAACACATTCAACACCAAATGCCCTGCTTTCCAGAAACGGACTGGGCTTTACCAACAAAGTACCGTCTCAGTCGCTGGTGGATGCTTTTCCCTGCACCGATGGACTTAACATTGACCAGTCACCACTTTTTGATCCGAAATCTCCGTATAAAAACAGAGACCCAAGGCTTACCTTTACCATCGCAGTGCCAGGCTCTATTTTTTATAATTACCAGTTTGAAACCCATCGCGACAGTGTAAAATGCTGGAATTACAATACCACTCCGGCCACACGCGTTGATAACCAGGATGCACTGAATGCCTTTGCCACTTTTACCGGCTATTGCTGGAAAAAATATGTCGATCTGGATGATAAGGCCGACCGCAGTAATTCTGAGATCAATGTGATTCAGATCCGGTATGCCGAAATACTGTTAATTTATGCCGAAGCGAAAAATGAACTTGGCCAGCTCGATCAGTCGGTATATGATGCCATTAACCAGGTAAGAGCCAGACCCAGCGTCAACATGCCCCTTATACCGGCCGGACAAAGCACCGCATCATTCAGAAGCCTGGTGCGTAAGGAACGTTTGTATGAACTTGCTATGGAAGGGCTCAGGTTGTCTGATTTAAGAAGATGGCGCATCGCAGATAAAGCCATGACAGGCAATTTTTATGGCAGAGTACAAAGAGGCCTGCTGGCCGGTCCGCCACAGATCGATGAAAACGGCCTCGCCAACTATAACAATGTGGCCAACCGGGCAGATCTGAGAATTATAGAAACAAGAGTTTTTGATACAGGCAGAGATTACCTTTGGCCGATTCCAAACATTGAAACCGTGACCAATCCGAAACTGACTCAAAACCCTAAATATTAAAGATGAGTAATAAAATCAAATTGACCATTTTAGGTCTTCTGATCACTTTGAACAGCCTAAAGGCGCAGCAGAAATTATATAAAAGTTATGACGTTTGTGTTTACGGCGCTACCTCCGCAGGGGTAATGGCCGCCTATACCGCTGCGCAGTATGGTAAATCAGTCTTGCTGATTGAGCCTGGAAAACATGTGGGTGGAATGAGTTCCGGCGGACTGGGTTTAACCGATATCGGGAATAAATATGCCATTAGTGGCCTGGCGCTTGATTTTTACAGGCAGATCGGTCAGCATTATGGTAAATTCGAGCAATGGATCTTTGAACCCCATGTGGCTGAAAATATCTTTAATACTTACCTTAAAAAGGCAAAGGTGCCGGTGTTGTACCAGAACCGGGTTACGGCAGTGAAAAAACAGGGCAACGTGATTACCGAAATCCTGCTGGAATCAGCTGATCAGCATTCGGTTGGCAGCGTAAAAGCCAAAGTGTTTATTGATTGCTCCTATGAAGGCGATTTAATGGCCAGGGCCGGCGTTTCTTACATGGTAGGAAGGGAAGCCAATACCACATACGGTGAAACTTTTAACGGGGTTCAGCTCACCAATGGTCACCAGCTTCCGGATGGGATTGATCCTTACAAAGTTAAAGGCGATGCGAAAAGCGGTTTGCTCTGGGGTATCACCAATGGTCAATTGGCCGCAAAGGGGAGTGGCGACAACAAGGTACAAGCCTACAATTTCAGGATTTGTCTCAGTAACGACCCTAAAAACCGGATTCCGATTACCAAACCTGCCCATTACCAGCCAGAGCATTACGAACTGCTGATCCGCCAGATGGAAAAAAGAACCTGGAAATCTTTGCAGGATGTTTTCATCTGGAGCAGGATGCCCAACCAGAAAACGGATATCAATAACCGCAACGGATTTTCAACGGATATGATCGGGATGAACTGGGATTATCCGGATGCAGATTACCGGAAGCGACAGGAAATATGGTCGGCCCACACGGATTATACCAAGGGTTTACTTTACTTTGTGGGCCATGACCCACGCATTCCGGAATATATCCGGGCAGAAATGAACGAGTGGGGATACCCGAAAGATGAGTACAGGGATAATGAAAACTGGACACACCAGCTTTATGTGCGCGAAGCCAGAAGAATGAAAGGTGCGCTGGTAATGACCCAGCACCATTGTGAAGGCCGGGAACTTGTTCCTGATGGAATAGGCATGGCGGCTTATACTATGGATTCTCATAACTGTGAGCGGCTGGTGGTGAATGGGATGGTTAAAAATGAAGGTAATGTAGAAGAAGGTGGTTTTGGCCCTTACCCGATTGCCTACCGGGCCATTACGCCTCAAGAAAAAGAGGCAGCCAACCTTTTAGTTCCCGTATGTCTTTCAGCTACACATATTGCCTATGGTTCCATTCGTATGGAGCCGGTATTTATGGTGTTAGGGCAGTCAGCTGCACTTGCTGCGGTAAAGGCAATAGACGGAAAATCAGCGGTTCAGCAGATTGATGTGGCCAGTCTTCAGCGCCAGCTCAAACAAGATCCACTGGCAGATGGCAGTGCGGCAGATATATTGATTGATAACAGTGATTCATCCAGGGTGAAGATGGCTGGGCAGTGGTCAGTACAAAAAAGGGGTGGTTATGGACCAGATTATTTCCTGTCTGACGGAAATATGGATACCAGCAGTTTCATCCGCTATTACATTGACCAGCACATTAAAGGCCGTTATGAAATCTATACCTACTATGCCAAACTTCCGGAAAGAAATGGAGTGACTGCTCTAAAAATATTTGATGGGAAAGGGCTCCGGGAAGTTGCCATAAAAGATGAGGAGGTCAAAGTAGTTGGGCAGACCTCCGGAGAATGGGTGAAACTGGGCGACTTTACTTTTTCAGGAAACGGAAAACCATACGTTGAAATAAGCGGAAAGGGGAAAAAAGTAGCGGCAGATGCAGTGCTGCTGGTTTCTGCCCGTAAATAAAAGGTAATAACCTGTTATGCCTAAAGGCAGGAAGCTGATTTAAAATAGCAGGAGTCACTTTCAGACAGCTCCTGTTGTTTACAATCCCGTGCATGACCTCCGGATATACGGCCAGAAATCAAAACTGGTTAAAGCATAATTATATCAAAAATTATCATTCATTTTAATGGAAAGTTATAATTTAGCGTCCATCTAACATCCTGAAAAATATTCATCTAAATTCGCAACATGAAAGCCGCTACAATTTGTTTTTTAATTTTATTTCCACTTTTTGGTTTTTCCAAGTCTGTCAGTAAAGACGAAATCCCATTCCAACTGTTACCCTCAGGGCATCTCCTGGTAAAAGCTAAAATAGATGATGTACAGGGCAGTTTTATTTTTGATACAGGCGCTGGTGTAACGGCATTTACCAGGAAATTTTTTGATCAACTTAAACATGCTAAAAAAGAGGATGGAGGCTATACCGCTTTCAGGGCAACTGGTGAGCGGTTGGATATAGATCTTTATCATGTTCCCAATTTTGAAATGGGCCCTTTTAAAAAAGCTGAAGAAGAAATAACTTTTATAGATGCAGATTTTGGCGGTATTGATGGCATTATATCCCTAAAACTGTTAGAAAACAGACCTTTTACGATTGATTTTGAGAAAAAAGTATTAAGACTCGAATCACCTGCGTCGCTGGCCGTAATAAAAAAGACGGCTAAAAAGTTAAGCATTCAATTGGAACAATCGCGGGAAAAATCGCTTAGTATTTTTTCTTATTTTAAAATAAACAATAAGCTCACTTTACAACTCTCACTTGATGCTGGTGCCGGAAAAGACGTTTACAGGCTTAATACTAAATACCTTAAGGCTTTAGATATAGATGTATCGGATACTACCCAGGTTAAAAAAATCCAAAAGAAGAGCGAAATCAATGAAACGTTTGTTTCTACTATTTACCGCACAAAATTAAAAAGTATAACGGCCAAAGATCAGCCGACTGTGTTTGTGAAGGATAACCCTGTACAGTTTGTAGATGGCCTGATTTATGATGGCATTATCTGGATCAACTGGCTGGGAAAAAGAATAACTTTTGACCTTGACGATAAAGCCTTACTGGTAGAGCGTTAACACCTTATTGACAGAAGTACATTAATTCACAGCTATGGCCGAGAAATTAAATTATACCATTGAGGTTTGTCAAAAGGAAAACGTAAAGAATATTATAGACGGCATAAACGAATACAATTTTAAGAGTGTACCTGCACTTGCTGAGGTCTGGACGCCACTTGAGTTTGTGGCCAAAGATAAAGCAGGTATTGATATTGGCGGGATACTAGGAGGAATTGGCTGTTGGAATGGCTTAGAGATCAATCTTCTTTGGGTTAAAGAGGAATATAGGCGAAAAGGACTTGGTTCACAGCTGCTAAAATATATAGAAAAGATTGCCTTAGAAAGTGGGGCAACAATTTCCATGCTGGATACTTTCGACTTTCAGGCGGAAGGATTCTATGTAAAAAACGGATATAAAGTGATAGGAGAAATAGCTGATTTTCCTAAAGGTCATAAGCGCATATATTTTGCGAAAAGATTCGATTACTAAACAGTTAAAAAGCCTTTACAATTTCATTTAATGCCGATCATGTAAACCCATTTTCCAGATTTATAAAAAAACAGGAAATGAAAAAAGCGCCAAAAATACTTTTAACCATTAGTTAAAAAAACCGTGTTCATATGCGTATCCGTGGCTAATCATTAAGATGAGTTGATTATTTGGAGCGCAGTTACTGTGCTGGTCGGCACCGGTAGTCCCGCTTTCCTTCCTGCCCCGATGAAAAATCTGTGGCATCCATTCAATCGGGGCTAAGAACAAGGGTTTCTGCCATGAAAAACCAGGCGCTGTTACTTAAACCTGATAGCGCAGGTTAGCCCGGAGCCCGGTTTAAGCACTGTTTTATGTTGCCTTTTATTGAGTGCTTGCTTGTTTCACAGGTTGCATCGGGGAAGACTAACAGCGATAGCAGGACTGCCGCCCTCAAAAAACACTGACGTTCGTTTTCAAAAAAATAATACACCCTTTTTACAAATACCCTATAGATATTTTTTCCCGGCCGTTGCAATAATCCTGATTTAACTTTAGCTTGCAGGCATTAAAAATCAACCTATTATTACATGGCCATTAATCTTCAAAAAGGACAACGCGAAAATTTAAAAGCTCCAAAATTTACCATCGGGCTGGGCTGGGACACTAACAATGCCGCCAGTGGTTACGATTTCGATTTAGATGCCTCGGTATTTATGCTGGGTGAAAACAGGAAATTGATTGCCGATGAATATTTCGTGTTTTATAACAATTTAACCTCTCCGGATGGCGCCCTTACCCATACCGGCGATAATTTGACAGGAGAGGGAGATGGTGACGATGAAGCGATCCATGTTGACCTTACGGTTGTAAATCCTGCAATCAGCGAATTGTGCATTGTGGTAACCATCCACGAAGCTTTGGCCCGCAGGCAAAACTTCGGACAGGTTAAAAACTCTTTCGTACGCATTGTAGATACCAATGGTGTAGAAATTATGAAGTATGAACTGGAAGAAGATTTCTCTATCGAAACCGCCGTCGAATTTGGCCGTATTTACCGCCGTAATGGAGAATGGCGTTTTGAAGCCGTAGGTGTAGGGATGAAAGGCGGACTTCAGGATTATGTAAATAAATACCAGTAATTGTTTTTTTGAAAGTTAGCAGAAAAATAATTTTAAGGGTTTCGATAATGGCAACATCTGGTTTTAACTCCATGTTAATCCCATGCATCTGTTTTCAATTACTAAAAATGAGTTGATCATTCGGAGCGCAGTTGCTGTGCGTATCGGTACCGACAGTCCCGCTTTACTTCCTGCCCCGATGAAAAATCAGGGGCATCCATCCAATCGGGGCTAGGAACATGGGTTTGTCGCATGGAAAGAAATCAACGTTTCCAAAAAAATCCGTGTGTACCGGTAGTTTATCATTAATATATTATGATTATTTAGAGAGCGAGGATATTGCTGATCAATAAAGAAAATATAAGACCTGACAAACAGTTGTCATAAGTACCCGATACCTTCGTTGCACAATTAAAATAATAGCAATGAATTTAATATCCACCCGCATCATTACCGCCCAGGTAGAAACACTCATCAATTTTTATGAACAGGTAACAGGCTTAACTGCCATCAGGTACACGCCTGATTTTGCCGAGTTAAAAACCCAAAGCGCAACATTGGCCATTGGTAGCACACGCACTTTACAGTTTTTTGGCGGCGACAATGTTGCCCAACCTGCACAGAACCATAGTGTGATTATCGAATTCAGGGTTAATGATGTACAGCAGTGTTTCGAACAATTAGCGGAATCCTTAAAAAGCGCAATCGTACAAGAACCAACCATTATGCCCTGGGGCAATCAGTCTTTGTTATTAAGAGATCCTGATGGCAACCTGGTGAACCTGTTTACTCCGGTAACGCCCGAAGCTGTAGAAAAGTTTAAGGGTAATTAAACCCCTGTGATAAGGCGATTATTTAAAGGCTGACTGATATCTTTCAGGATCGCAATTAAAAAGGGGCTGTCCGATCATTTCGAACAGCCCCTTGGTTTTTTCCTGTAAATAATTTCTGACCTGAATAATATTATTTTTAAAACGGATAAGAATAAAGTGTAGCGCTGATTTTAGCATCTTTTGCAATATTATAATTTCCATAGCCATAACCCAGATTCCGGTTTGTCAGGTTGTATACAATAAAATCGAAAGAAATATTCGATGGCAATTTTATCGATACCAATCCGCTTGCATCAGTTACTCCTTTAAGGGCGGATGAATTGATCACATCTGCAATATTACCCGAATTAAGTTTAATATCGTTGACCGGGTAAGCCACCACGCCCACATTTTTTAATGGAGATCTGTAATCGCTACTGGATATCAATGTGAGGTTTAAAATACCTGAGAATTCAGAAACTTTAACGGTCTTTTTTTCTCAGTATCTGCAACAACCTGAACAAATTCATCAGTACGGTATCTCACGTCATTGATAATGGCAGTATCGCAAATTACCAGGTAGTTTTTAGGCAATAGCTCAGGGAAATAAGCCACGCCGTCCTGATCTGTCCTTATTGTGGCTACCAGGGCATTAGCATTTGGGTAACTCGTGTTTAAAATGTTCTGCGCATCGTATAACGAAACTTTAGTCCCAGCCAAACCTTTCCCTGCATCATCTACAAGTTTATAACTTAATTTGCCAGAATTTACACCATCAACTAACTTAACATTGGTAATCTTTTTACAGGACAGTGCTAAAATAAACAGCCCAAACAGGACCATGATTTTACATTTCATATTATTATAAAAATAAGCGCGGTTACAATCAAACTATTGTTGATAGATGGTCATTAAATAGTTAACCGTAGCATCTTTTTGTACTGATACGCTATTATTATAATTGTATGAAGCATTGGTAACCGTATTATAAAGGTATACCGAATATTGCTTAGCTGAAGGGATTTTGAAAGTGATCAAACCGGCATCATTGGTAACTCCCGAATAATCGGCAACTTTTAAATTAGTAGCGGTAGTTGATGCGTAATTGAATTTATTTGACGGGATCATAATCACGCCTATATTTTTTAAAGGTTGATTATTATTGTAAGATCTCACTGTTAATGCAAATGTTCCAGAATAATCTGTCACTTTTGTTTCCTTAGCTTTAACTGCACCAGTACGCACCTGAACATACTCCTGAACCAGGTAAGCTACATTGTTAACTTTCGCAGAATCGGCAACAAGCAGGTAATTGCTTGGATTAAGGTCTCCAAAGTCAGCCAAACCGTTCGGGTCTGTTAAACGGGTTTCTAACAGGATATTGTAGTTTGAATAATAAGTATCCGTGCGGTCAAATAAAGATACTTTTACATTTGCCAATCCTTTTCCGGCATCGTCAGTTAGCCTATAGGTAAGTTTTCCACTGGTTGAAAGTGTAACATCAACGTTAGTAGTTTTTTTGCAGGAGATAAAAACTGCAACAAGAAGAATTAAGAGTGTTAATTTTGATTTCATATACATATTTATTTTGGGCGCAAATATAGAATAATGATTGAGCAATTATTAAATATTTTTATCCAATTAAAAGACAAAACAAATAGTGATTTGATAATCAGTGGACTTAGAAAATTGTATACAAAATAAATTACCAGATTTTAAACGAAATGTCTCTATATCCTTACGTAATAGCACATATTATCCATTAAAATCACATTAAATTTGTGCCCATCAGGATCAGTAAAAGTAAAACCATAATAATTGGCTTCATCTCTTTCCACTTGCTTGAGGATAATACCGCCGGCATTTTTAACCTGATCTGTAAATTCATTTACTTCCTCTTCAGTTTCTGCAGAAAGGGTAAAAATAATTTCACTTTTGTTTACAGGTCCTGGCGCTAAAAATTCATCTATTATTGAGCCTTGTTCAAAAAAATGGATCACAAATTTATCCCCGCCAAAAAGAAAACTTCCAATTGAGGAGCTTTGTTTGGTCCATTGGTGGTAAAACAATGCTGTATAAAATTGATTGCTGCGCTGCGCATCTTTTATGTTGTAATTGGTCCAAATTTTTGTTTTATCCGATCTGAAATTAAAATTATCGTTTAAACACGAAACCCAATAGGTGCCGGGGTCACATTTAACAGGGCTGTTTGTGCCAGAAAAATTTCGTTCCCGGTATTTTAGGAAGATTAAACAAGCAATGTAACCGGCTTAAATTTCTGAAGATATTTAAAGTATTTTTGACATTGATCCGTCTTCATTATCAAAATCCTTTTTAGTTCTAGAATGGGCAATAAAAGATGAAAATCGTATCCCAACAAGATCAACATAAAAATAATGGCAAGAAAACAGTTAAATAGTGGAAATGCACCGGGCGTTGAATTATCAAAAGCAAAAATAAACAGGAAAAGCTTGGGCAATGTGGCCCGTTTGCTTACTTATCTAAAACCCTATCGAGGCAAATTCATTGCTGCATTGTTTTTCCTCTTTTTATCAAGTTTGGTAGGATTGGCGTTTCCATCTTTTATAGGTGCATTAATTGATACCGCACAGGGCAAGCACAGCAATAATTACCTGCCCTGCACCATTCAGGGCATCTTAATGTTAGCCTTTATCGTGTTGGCATTGCAGGCAGTAGTGTCTTATTTTAGAATCTTATGGTTTGTCAATGTAGCTGAGCGCTCCCTGGCCGACATCAGGCGCGATACCTACTTTAAATTGATCACCTTGCCCATGAACTTCTTTTCGAACCGCAGGGTAGGTGAGCTGAACAGCAGGATTTCTGCCGATTTATCGCAGGTTCAGGATACCTTAACCACCACCATTGCGGAGATGTTACGGCAGTTTGTATTGTTTGTAGGTGGGATAGTTTTTATGGCCATCATTTCGAAAAAACTGGTCTTTGCGCTGCTTTTAATCTTACCCGTGATGATAGTGTTTGCTGTTCTGTTCGGCCGCTTTATCAAAAAGATTTCGCGTCAGGCTCAGGATAAAATGGCCGAATCAAACAGTATTGTTGAAGAAACCTTATCAGGCATTTCCAATGTAAAAGCATTTGTAAACGAAGCATTCGAAGCCACACGTTATAAGAATACCATCCGCGAGGTAGCAGATATTGCCATTAAGGGTGCTAAATTCAGGGGTATGTTTGTATCCTTTATTGTGCTCTGCGTTTTTGGAAGTGTACTGGGGGTAATCGGTTATGGCTGTATCCTGGTTAGTCAGCAGGAAATTACCTTTGGCGAACTTTTAAAATTTTCACTTTATGCGATGTTCCTCGGCAGTTCGCTGGGTAGTTTTCCCGAACTTTTTGCCAACCTTCAAAAAGCTGTAGGCGCCAGCGAAAGGGTACTGGAAATCTTGGGAGAGCAAGGAGAAGCTGTATCCATTACCGAAAAGGATAATGTGGTAAAGCAAAAAATAGTGGGGAATCTCACTTTCAACCAGATCAATTTTGCCTATCCCTCAAGGCCGGAAGTTGAAGTCTTAAATAATGTATCTTTTGAGGCCAAAGCCGGACAAAAAATAGCGATAGTAGGGCCAAGTGGCTCGGGCAAATCGACTACCGCAGGATTGATATTGCAATTTTACCATCCGCAAAGTGGCGAAATCCTTTTCGATGGCAAACCAGCCTCCGCCTATTCGCTTAGGGATATCCGGAATCAGATCGCAATTGTTCCACAGGATGTGATGTTATTTGGCGGAACGATATTGGAAAACATTGCCTATGGCAAGCTAACGGCTACAAAAGCAGAAATTATACAGGCAGCTAAACGGGCAAATGCGCATGATTTTATCAGCGCATTTCCTGAAAGCTACGAAACAGTGGTTGGAGAACGTGGGGTAAAACTATCAGGCGGACAACGTCAGCGCATTGCCATTGCCCGGGCACTGCTAAAAAACCCGTCTATATTGATTTTGGACGAAGCCACTTCTTCACTCGATTCTGAATCAGAACGCCTGGTACAGGAAGCCCTGGAAGAATTAATGAGTGGTCGTACTTCTATTATCATCGCTCACCGCTTATCAACCATTCGTGAAGCCGATAGGATTCTGGTAATGGAAAAGGGACAGATTATTGAATCGGGTACACACCAGGAACTCATTAGAAGTGAACAAGGGCTGTATAAGTACCTGAGCGGTTTGCAGTTTGAGGTGCAGCAGTAAAAAACAATAGGAAGCTGTAAAATTTAAACGTTAACAACTCAACGGATACAAGAATAAGAAGCTGTATCGTAAATTGTAGTTTAATTGAATTTGTCAGGTTGAGCTTAGCCTCTAATGAGCTTGATGAAGTATCGAAACACCTCGTAAAATATTTAAAACAGGTCCTTCACTTCGACTACGCTCAGTACAAGCTCACTACTATCAACAGATACCAAAAAAAGCTCGTCATCTCGACCGAAGCAGCGCGACGTGGAGAGATCTATCAAAAACAGATTTTGTTTCACAGAGCTTTCGGGTTCCCGACTGCGTTACCGATGTAAAATCGGTACAGGTAGTACTCCGCTCGAAATGATGGTAAAGCGAGAGAATTTTTACATGTAGATTAATTACTGTCATTTATATTAATTTTTATAAAATAAATTATTCCTCAGGATTGACAATTCTATATTTATGAGATAGCCTCAACGAGTTACAGACTCTTTTCTATTATTAATCCGTAGCGCCCTTTGGAATGCTACGGACAGACATGGGATAAACCAATTTGAGTTTTAGAGAAATCAGCAATAAGCCATCAGGTTATTGCTCTCTTAATTTTAGTGAGATGGGGTAAATGACTTCTGGTTTTTCCGCAATACGTTTTACTTATTAAATAGAGCCCCCAACCACTAATCTTGATTCATCGATAATCGTTTGAGCGAATGAGCTTCCTGAAATGCACTTCATCATCCTGTTAAAGGCTAACTTACCTAAATTATAACCACTGGTTTCAGCATAGGTAATTTCCGGGTAAAATAGCTGGGGAATCATGCCGTCGCTTATTGCGATAACGCCCAAATCTTTTGGCGCTTGCAGCCCTTTTCTTTGGATAGCTTTCATAGCACCCGCAAGAATTTCATCACTCATACAGAAAACGGCAAATTTTTCCCCGATATGTTCGGGCAGAAGCGCTAAAGTAATTTGTTCGGCTTCTTCTGAACTTCTGGCATGAACTGTTTTCAGTTCCACCTTTTTATCCTCTTTATATAATATTGAGGTGAACTTTTGGAACCGGGCTTTGGTGATCGACATATTTTTATCGCCAAAAATTGCCAATACATTTACTATGCCCTTTTTTAAAATTTCTTCAGCTGCTAGGATAGCCGCATGTTCATCGCCGACACAAATTTTGTTACAGGATTCATATTGCGGAACTTTATCGAAAAAAATAACCGGAATTCCATATCCATCCAGTTTCAAAAAAGGTTCTATCTCTATTGTTTCTGAAGTGATGGCGATAAAAATCCCTGATACACGTTTATGTTTGCAGCTTTTTAATATTTCCTGCTCAATTTTCGGGTCGTTTGATGAGCGATAAATAATTACAGAATAACCAAATATCCTGGCCTCTTCTTCAATGGCGCTGATAAAGGAGTGATAAAAGAAATTTGAAAGACTGGGGACCACAACCGCAAATTCTTTACTGCTGTGCGTACGTAAATTTACGGCATAAGGATTTGGATCGTATTCCAGCAATTCTGCAAGCTCGTTAATCTTTACCTTCGTCTCCGCTGAAATATCCGGATGATCTTTCAATGCCCTCGAAACTGTAGATATACTTACATTTAACCGTTCAGCAATCTTTTTTAAAGTGGGATTCTGTTTCATGGTTTATATTTGGTTAATCAAATATAAGTTTTCCACAACAAACATTTTCGCAAATGTTTCCGCAAACGTTTGCGGTTATAAAACGTCTATTTTAATGTTTTTACATTAATTATAACCTTATCTTCATATTATCAAATGAATGAGGTATTTCTGCAGATTAATTTTTGCGTAAGTGCTTCATCAGTTTAACCAAATATTAAAAGCGCATAAATTGAAGCCGGATCTTTTGGCTATGCTGTTTATTTATCAAAATTATGAGAAATTTTACCCCTGTTGTTTTAGTTTTCATTTTACTGTCTGTATTAAACTGCGCTTCGCAGCAGGCATCGCCTCTAACTGAGGGTAATAAGCCGGTTTTTTCTTCGTCAAATGATGCATATAGATATGAGTTAAATAGGGCCTATCATTTTGAAATAATGGATATCGGGAACGATCCCAGCGCTCATAAACTCATTGGTTTAAGGGCCTTTACCAATTGGGATAATTCAATTGCAAATAAATACTGGTTTACAACTACACCCCAACTTTTACTAAACAACGCTGATGAAACTGCAACAATAGCTAACCATACAATTAACCTTAAACCGTGGCAAGCTGTGGTTTTTAAACTTAATCAACATTAATATGATAGGGGCTCAGGCAGAAAAGGTTAATAATTTTTCATCGGCAGCGAAGTTGAATTTTTCTTCGATAATTGCCATGAACTTAGGTTTTTTGGCATCCAATATAGTTTTGGCTTGCAGCAAACCAATATGACACCCATTTACTCGTACCTGGGTGCAAATGCAGATCAGATTCCGTTGTTAAATTTAGCAGGCCCAATGACGGGGTTAATCATCCAGCCGATTGTTGGCGCAATGAGCGATAAAACAACGAGCCGATTCGGAAGAAGAAGGCCATATTTTTTAATTGGTGCGATAATTTGCAGCATTTGTCTTTTTGCTATGCCATACAGCAGTTCAATTTGGATGGCTGCCGGAATTTTATGGATTTTAGATGCCGGTAATAACATCACAATGGAACCATACCGGGCTTTTGTCAGCGATAAATTACCTTCAGATCAGCATGCACTTGGTTTTCTAACCCAAAGTTTTTTCACAGGTTTGGGGATTACGCTGGCTAATCTGACGCCTGGAATTTTGATTGCCGCAGGCTTAATCAGTATTCATTCCAGAAGTGGAAACAATATTCCTTATACAACTTATGCAGCATTTTTTATCGGGGGAGTGGTTTCTATCGGCTCCATTATGTTTAGCTGTTTAACCACAAAAGAAACTCCATTATCAAAAGACGAAATAAAAAAGATTAAGGCAGAAACTGGCGGTGTAGGCAGAATTTTTAAAGATATTATTGAAGCTTTTAAGGTGATGCCTTCTACCATGAAAAAATTGGGCATTGTTTACCTTTTTAACTGGTATGCCATGTTTGTTTACTGGCAATTTGTAACGCTTTGTCTGGCTAAAACTATTTATAACACAACTGATGCCGCCTCTGACGGTTTTGCTTCCGCACAATTACTTACCGGAACGGTTAATGGTGGCTATAACGTGGTAACTTTTCTCGTGGCATTTCCACTTGCATTTTTTGCACGAAAGATAACGGCTCAAAAAGTACATCTTATCAGCCTGCTGTTCGGAGGAGTGTGCCTTATTTGTTTGCCGTTGATTCATCATTCAGCTTTGTTATTCATTCCAATAATCGGCCTGGGCATTGCATGGGCAAGTATGATGGGCACACCTTATGCTATGCTCGCGGGAAGCATTCCAAAAGAAAAAACAGGAATTTTTATGGGCATTCTGAATATGTTTATCGTAATGCCAATGCTTCTGGAAACGATTACCTTCAAATACGTTTACCGGTACCTGTTAGGTCACAATCCTGAAAATGCAATTGTTTTTGCAGGTGTACTGATTACGGTTGCAGGATTTATGGTGTTATTAATTAAGAAAAAAGATAGGGGAGTTGTAATATAATGGTCGATTTAAAAGCATATAACGAGGCATTAAACCTTTTGCAACAGGCATCCACTCCGTTTGGATTTGTGGCAGCAGTGCAAGACCACGACAATTATAAACGCGTGTGGACCAGAGATGGCGTAATTACGAGTATTGCTGCCTTGCTAAGTGGTGAACATGATCTGGTAAAAACTGCAAAAGCTACAATTGAAACACTTTTAAATAATCAACATATAAACGGATTTATGCCGTCGAATGTTTCTCCTGAAAATGGTTCGGTAAGTTTTGGAGGCACGTCAGGCAGGGCCGATAATCCATCGTGGGCAGTTATCGGCTTATGTGCTTACACTTTATTAACAGGAGATAAAACGCTTTGGGTAAAACATCAGGCACAGGTAGATAAATGCCTTTCGGTTTTAGAAGCCTGGGAGTTTAACGGAAAACATTTGGTTTATGTGCCCCAAAGTGGTGATTGGGCTGATGAATATATTCAGCATGGCTACATCTTGTTTGACCAGTTACTTAGGGTTTGGGCCTTAAAACTGGCTTCAAAAATAGTTTCAAATAAAAACTGGAATGATAAGGCCCTGGACATTGTAAACGCAATAAAAGCGAATTATTGGAAGGTTGATGGACAGCCAAATGCCTACGCCCCGAATTTAGTCCACCAGTTGAAAGATGCATCAGCAGATTTTTGGTTAATGGGTTTTAACCCGGCCAGAATTTATAATTATTTTGATTTGCAGGCAAACACATTTTGCCTTTTAATTGGAACTGGTAATGAAACTCAAAATAGATTAGTGATTAATTATATAAAAAAACTACAAGAAAACCATCAATCAATGTTGCCGTCTTTTTATCCAGCGATAGAAGAGAATGATGACGATATGAATGAGCTGAAAAATAACTACGCCTATTCATTCAGAAATAAACCCGGGTATTTTCATAACGGTGGCTTATGGCCGGTTTGGAATGGCTGGCTGGCAGCAGCTTTAAGTTTAAGTGGAGAAACTGAATTTGCGAAATCGATTACATCAGCCATTCACACCTCAAATTCAAAGGCAGATTTATTTAACGAATGTTTACATGGTTCTACGCACAATCCATGCGGGGTACCGAATTGTACGTGGAGTGCTGCAGGTGCAATAATTGCTGAACAGGCACTTATAAGTGATGATTTTAAAGCGCTTTTTTAATTTTTAAAAGATTATTACGATGAATTCGACAAGAGGTATTTCAGCAAAAAAAGTTTTAGTAGTAGGCGAATTACTTGTAGATATGATATCTGATCAGAACATTGAATCTCTTGCGGTTTCCTCACAGTTTTCTACTAATCAGGGTGGAAGTTCAGCCAATTTATGTGCGAACTTAAAATGGCTTGGTATTGATGCAGAACTTGTTGCTACCGTTGGTGAAGATAATTTAGGATCTTTTTTAATTAATGAACTTAAAACAATTGGTCTGTCAGACAAATACATACACCGTTCGGCAAACAGGCAGACAAGTGTGATATTAGTCGCTAAAAATGAACATACACCGGATTTTATTCCTTATCGCAGCGCTGATTTGGCCATAAAAAGAGTAGAAGATGCTGTCATTAATTCATCGGATATGATCCATACAACTGCTTTTGCCCTGAGCAAAGAGCCGGCCCGAACCAATATCCTTCGTGCCTTTACCAAAGCACATGAATCAGGTAAATTTTTGTCGGTCGATTGGAATTTCGCCCCCTCCATCTGGCAGGAAGATGATGGCAAAGATGTTTTCAAAAAACTGATGAAAATGGATCCGTTACTAAAAATTAGTGTCGACGATTTGGAGCGTTTCACCGGGGAAAGCCTGACTATTGAGGAAGCTGTTAAATGGCTGGATAATCTGAATGCTCAGATAATCTGCCTTACCTGTGGGAAAGATGGTGTCTGGTTTAAAACAAAAAACCAGGCCTGGCGGCATAAGCCGGCACTTCCGGTAAATTCCGTAATTGGCGTAACCGGTGCGGGAGATGCTTTCTGGTCGGGATTTCTATCGGCATTTATACACGAAAAATCCATTGATGAATGCATTAGTCAGGCGCTGGAGGTAGCCAAATTGAAAATTGAAAAACCATATCCTTTGTATAAAAAATAATCATCATACTAACTAAACTAAACTAACAGAATTCATGAAACATCTACCACCTTAAGATTCAGCGTAATTATCTGAACTAAAAAAACAAAAAATTCTAACCAATTAAATCATTCCATTATGAACATGACTCTACCAGGCAATTGGTCTGTCTCGCCTGTGAAACAGAAATTGTACGCATTGAAGAAACTTACGTTTTTAAGTTTCTTTATGGTCCTTTTAAGCACGGCAGCTTTTGCGCAAACTGTGGTAAAAGGTATAATATTCGATAGTGATAAATTACCCTTACCCAGTGCAACTATACAGGTTGCAGGAACTAACACTAAAACACAAAGTGATGCAGATGGTAAATATCAAATTACGGTACCATCGCCAACATCACGGTTAATTGTGAGTTTCGTAGGTTTCGAAACACAAACGGTAAACGTTAACAATCAAACCCAGATTAACATCACACTGGCTTCGCTAAACAACCTGGATGCAGTTGTGGTTGTTGGTTACGCGTCGGTGAGGAAAAACGATTTAACCGGAGCCGCTACAACCGTATCGGCGAAAGACTTTAATAAAGGTCCTTTAAATGCACCCGACCAGTTAATTCAGGGCAAAGTTGCCGGTGTACAAATGATTAACAATAGTGGTCAGCCAGGAGGCGCTTCTACGGTTAGAATCAGGGGTAACTCGGCAATTACAGGAACAGGACAACCACTTTATGTTGTGGATGGTGTCGCATTAGATGGCCGTTCAGCAAGACCATCTACCAGTGCAGGTATCGGAACTGCGCCTGATGGAAATCCGCTAAACTTTATTAATCCTGCTGATATCGAATCGATGGAGATTTTAAAAGATGCATCTGCAACCGCAATTTATGGTTCACGTGCCGCTTACGGTGTGGTGTTAATTACAACTAAACGAGGTAAATCCGGCGATACGAAAATTGATTTCAGCGCATCTGCAGGTGTCAGTAATATTGCCAGGAGGGTAGATGTGCTTTCCGGAGATGAATACCGTGCAGCATTATCTAAATATGGCCTGGCAAACGGAAATTTTGGCACCAGTGTTGACGCACTCGATGCGATTACCAGAACAGCATATAATCAGAATTATGCTGTCGGGATAAGTGGTGGCGCAAACGGAAATACTTTCCGTGTTTCGTTAGGTTACCAGGATCAACAGGGTATTATCAAAACAACTGATTTTAAAAAATACAGTGCTGGTTTTAACGGAAACTTTAAGTTTCTGGAAAGCAAAAAACTTGGCCTGGATGTAAACATGATTAGTAACCAGTACCTGGAAAGTATAGCGCCAATTACGACCGATGCAGGTTTTACTGGAAGTTTAATTTCACAAGCATTGTCATGGAATCCCACACAATCCTTCTATAATCCGGATGGCAGCTTGTTTATCGATTACGGTTCAACAACCATAAATCCTTTGGCTGCACTGGCTGCAAATAATGATAAAACTAAAGTAACCACCATTTTAGGAAGCGTTTCGCCTTACTATAAAATTACGCCATGGTTAGAGTATCGTATGCTGGCCAGTGTTAATTACAGCACAGGTATCAGAAGGGCTTCAACAAGGAGTACTTTAAATCTTCAGGGTATTCAGCCAGATGGTAATTTCTTAGGTGGATATGCAAGTTATTCCAATACAGAATTAATTACACAACAATTTACAAATACTTTAAACTTTAATAAGGAAATTGCAAATAAGCTAAATGTGAATATGGTAATCGGATATGAATACTCAAATTTTATAAACAAAAGTGCAGTTAATACTGCAACTGGATTTGGAAATCTTCCTTTTGATTATACCGATGCATTTGAGGCTACCCTAAAGTCAAACAGAACATTCGTAACAAGCAACGATCCTACAACGGAATTACAATCCTATTTTGCAAGGGGTATTTTTAACTATAATAATAAATATATATTAACAGCAACAATCAGATCTGATGGCTCAACAAAGTTTGGTACAAATAATAAATATGGATATTTTCCTTCATTTGCAATAGCCTGGAACATTAAACAAGAAAGCTTTTTTTCTGATGTGAAATGGGTGGATTTATTAAAAATCAGAGCGGGTTATGGTAAAACAGGTAATCAGGATTTTCCTTCAGGCTCTTCCCAACAGCGTTTTGTGTATAGAACACCTAGTAAGGCCGGCGATCCTATTCCCCAGGTAGGTATCAATAATCAGAACGATAATCTAAAATGGCAGGAAGATAAACAAACTAACGTTGGTGTAGATTTTGGACTATTTGGAAATAAAATAACGGGAAATATAGATTATTTCAATAAAACAACAAAAGATCTGCTCTATCCACAAACAGCGTTTGCTCCTGCAGAGCAAGGAAATGTAATTACATGGAAAAATTTGAATGGCGAGATTGTCAACAAAGGCCTGGAGTTGAATCTGAATGCTAATATCATCGACAAGGATAATGTATCATGGTCTTTGGGTGGTAATGTAACTTATATCAAAAATACAGTTAAAAATCTAAATGATTTAATTAAAACTGGTTCATTAAACGGTCAGGGATTAAGCGATGTAACTACTGAAGTTATTCAAAATGGCCTGCCATTGTTTGCTATGGTAACCAGACAATACAACGGTTTAGCTGCGAATGGCTTCTCTTTATATACTGATGATGGATTTACAAAATATTATGTTGGTAATCCTAATCCGAAATTTATTATGGGCCTGAGTACAAATATCAGGTATAAAAAAATATCTTTTACTGCTAATTTTAATGGAGCATTCGGCCAAAGTATTTATAATAATACCGCAAATTCTGTATTGGCAATTTCAAACTTAGGCAATAGAAATGTCTCATCTGCACTACTAAATTCGGCGATTCAGGAATCATTGGCTAATCCTATTGCAGCATCATCCAGGTATATAGAAAAAGGAGATTATTTGAAACTGGCTAATGCGACAATTAATTACAATATCGGCAACATTGGTAAAGCAATCAAATCACTGAACATTTATGTTAACGGTCAGAATCTGTTTGTAATTACAAATTACACTGGTTTCGATCCGGAGGTTAACGTAAATAAAAGTGTTAATGGGGTTCCTTCAGCGGGGATAGATTATACCGCATATCCAACAGCAAGGACATTCAATTTTGGTGTTAATTTTTCTCTATAACTTAAATTTTTTTCAATATGAAAAATAAATATATTTTATGCCTGGGAGTAATAGCGATTACTTTTTCGGCCTGTACAAAACTTGATGAAGATCTGCACGGACAAGTAAATTCGGGAACACTTACTCAGGGAAATGTACCAGGGTTAATTTCTGCGACTTATATTGCAATGAGAGGCCCGTATCAGGCACCCTGGAATTGGTCTGCCTTACAGGAGGTAACCTCAGATGAAGCAATTGTACCTACAAGAGCCGGTGACTGGGATGATAATGGTGCATGGAGAGCGCTTCATTTACATAGATGGGCCGCAGATGACGGAAGAATATCCGGTGTCTTCAGGGATTTAAATAGTGTCAGTTATGCAGCTACTACTGTTTTAAGATTTAATCCTACTCCAGCGCAAGCTGCTGAAGCTCGTTTTCTTAGGGCTTTCGCCCAATTTTCTATTTTAGATGGCTGGGGGCAAGTTCCTTACCGTGAAACTGGAGAAGGTGTAACACTTCCTTCCAAGGTTAGAAATGCAGCCAATGAAATTGCTTATTTGATTAGTGAACTCACTGCTATTATTCCTGATTTACCAAATGGTCCGGCAAATGTGGCGAATAAAAATGCGGCTAAAACACTTTTAATGAAAGTTTACCTGAACAAAGGTGCTTTCTTAAACCGTGCTGCGCCAACTTTCGATGCAGCAGATATGGCTAAAGTAATCACTTTAGCTGATGAAATAGCAACTGGCGGGTACGTATTGTCAGCTAACTATTTCGATAACTTTGCCCCCACGAACAATGTTTTATCTAAAGAAAATATTTTTACTGCAGAAAATACTGCTGGAAATGATGGTAGCGATTTAGACGGTCAGTGGAAATGCACCTTACACTATAACCAAAATCCTAATGGCTATAATGGCTTCTCTTCGCTATCGAACTTTTATGACAAATTCGAAGCGGGCGATAAAAGAAGGGGTGGAGCTTACACCGGACAAACAAATGTTTCTGGCGTCAGAGTAGGCTTTCTTGTTGGTCAGCAGTTTGACCAAAATGGAGCTGCTTTAAAAGACAGGAAAGGTAATCCTTTGGCATTTACACCAGAGGTTGCCATCATCGAGCGCGATCCGAACCACCTTGAAGTTGCAGGTATTCGTGTAATTAAATATCCAATTGATTATGCCAATACGGGTTCGAAGAAACCGGATAACGACTGGGTTTATTTCCGTTACTCGGATGTTTTGTTAATGAAAGCTGAAGCGCAGTTAAGAACATCGCAAACGGCGCAGGCTTTAATATTGGTAAATTCATTAAGAACAGTTAGAGGTGCTTCAACTTTGACTAGCCTAACTCTGGATGTTTTGCTAGATGAACGTGGTCGCGAGCTTTACTGGGAAAGTTTCAGAAGACAGGATTTAATCCGTTTTGGGAAATACCTTGCAGCCTGGCAGGAAAAACCAGCCAGTGATGCTAAATATTTGTTATTTCCAATCCCTGATAATCAGCTTGGTAATCCAAACCTGGTTCAAAATCCAGGCTATTAAAATCCATTAATCCTGAAAGCCAGAGGCTGCAATTGTTAAAGATTTTCTATCCGCTAACAATTCAGCCTCTTGTTAGTTAAAATTTTTACATATTCTACAGAGCTTATGGTTATGAAAAAAATGTACTTTTCTTGTTGCTTGCGATAGTAACATTAAATTCAAACGCTCAAGACCCATGGAAAATAAGTGCTGATAGAATCGACCCTAATAAATATTTCGGAATAACAGCTGCCAACGGCATCATTGGTATTGTTTCCTCACCACAGCCATTTAAAGTTAAAAACGTGGTATTGGCTGGTACGTTTGATACCTATGGGCGCGGTCGTGTAAGCAATTTTCTTAACGGTTTCAACTTACTGAATATGTATATCGAAATTGATGGCAGAAGGCTTGATGACCAAAATACCAGCAACATGCTGCAGCAATTAGACATGAAGCATGGGGCTTTTACAACGCAATTGCTTTATGGCAAAAAAGCGAATATTAAATACACCTATTACGCATTACGCCATTTGCCATTTACGGTTTTAATGGATGTAAGCATCACGGCGAATGAAGATTTAAAATTCACTGCGGCAAGTGTGATGGAAACTCCGGATGCGCTTCGCGATGTTGAGAATTATTATAACGAAATAGACAGGCCGCATGTTACTTTAAGCCTGCTCACCTCAACTGCGAAAAGCCCCACAGGTAAATTGCAGCTATGTGCATCGAACAGTTTTTTGTTTACAGAGCTCCATGGCAGTGAGCCAAAAATTATCCACGAAATGTGGGATAATAACAGCCATTTAATGAAGTTCAGTAAAACGCTAAAGGCAGGTGAAAGCTATACTTATTCGGTTATTGGCAGTACGATAAGTTCTGCTCAACATGCGGATCCACTTAATGAGGCAGAAAGAATGACCATTTTTGCAAAGCTTGAGGGGCACGACCGACTACTTAAATATCATAATGCAGTCTGGGATGATTTGTGGAAATCGGATATTTTAATTGATGGAGCCCCGCAAACGCAGCAGGATGTACATAGCATGTTGTATCACCTCACTTCATTCTCGCGCGCGGGAACTTCCTATTCACTTTCTCCAATGGGCTTATCAGGCTTAGGCTATAACGGACATGTGTTCTGGGATACAGATATCTGGATGTTTCCGGCTCTCCTTGTGCTTCATCCTGATATTGCAAAATCATTGATTGAATATAGATTTGAACGACTGGAAGCAGCAAAACGGAATGCTTTTTCACATGGATTTAAGGGCGCTATGTATCCCTGGGAAAGTGCGGATACAGGCGTAGAAGAAACGCCTGTTTGGGCTTTAAGTGGCCCTTTTGAACACCATATTTCTGCCGATGTTGCATTGGCCGCATGGAATTATTATTGCGTAACTCAGGATAAAGTTTGGCTTAAAGAAAAGGGCTGGCCCATTCTGTCACAAACTGCCGATTTTTGGGCAAGTAGGGTAGAGCGTAACGGACCTAACCAATATGATATCAAAAATGTGGTGGCCGCTGATGAATGGGCGGAAAATGTAGATAATAATGCTTTTACAAACGCAGCTGCCAAATTGAATTTAAAAAATGCTAACCTGGCTGTAGCAATTTTAGGCTTGCCTCAAAATAAAGATTGGGAACTGGTCGAAAAAAACATTCCCGTTTTAACCTTTCCTGATGGTGTAACCAAAGAACATGCAACTTATAAAGGTGAAGGTATTAAACAGGCTGATGTTAATTTATTAGCCTATCCGCTGAAATCGATCACAGACAAATGTCAGATTGTTAAAGATTTAGCCTACTACGAAACCAGAATTCCTGATGAAGGCACACCTGCCATGACACATGCAATTTTTGCATTGTTGTATGCCAGAACGGGAAATGCTGAAAAGGCATACAAATATTTTACCGAGGCCTATCAGCCAAATCTAAATCCACCGTTCAGGGTGATTGCGGAAACTAAAGGAGGCACAAATCCATATTTTGCTACGGGTGCCGGCGGGGTTTTACAAAGTATGCTCATGGGATTCGGAGGTCTGGATATCACGAACAAAGGGATTATTCAAATTCCCAGCGTTTTACCTTCAAAATGGAAATCACTTAAAATTACGGGGGTTGGTATGGAAAAGAAAACCTTTTCTGTTGCAAATAAAAATTAAAAATTTGTCGTTTTGAACTTGTCGAAACCAGTAAATATTCCGACAAGTTCAATTTGACAGACTCCAATAGAGTGGTGGTCTTTCCAGCGTAGGCTTATCGTGTGGACACATCTTTATTAAGTATTTTTAGGCATTTTGCTATCCAACTTTAATAAAGCAGAGACTTTAACCAAGTACGCCGTCAATCCCAGGAGCCGGAAAAATCAAAAAAACAGGTGCACAACAGTAAAAATTGCACTAACAAACCTGGAACGCAGTGGTTTTGTGTTCATAACCTAGGATTCAACTTTAAAAAACATTGAACACAAAACAGAGTGCCGCTGTTTTTTTGATGTGCTTGAGATTGTGCAAAAGGCTCATTGCTGGATTGACAAAGCGCTTTGGGTACTTTGGCGCTCCAAAGTACATTGCCACCGCGGCATAGAGCGGAAAAACCAACATTTATCTCCAAAGTATATTTTTTAAGATAATTAAAGCTTGATATTGTCAGAAAAGATGCTGACGACGCAGTAGCTACAAGATAATTGAAAATACTAACTTCTACTTGTAAAATAAATTCAGCATGACGATGGACCTAGACGAAAACGCTAAAAAACAAATGTAAATTAACAGAGGTGTGTCCACACAATAGATGTAGGCAGGAACCACGCAGTGCTCAGCGAAGCTAATCTTAAAGCTTATTGCATTAAGATCATTCATTATTTTTTGTTTTTTTTATCGGCATTCATGACGATCCTCGGGGCCTATTCAACGCGCTAAAATCCATCTGTCATTTTTATATTGACCTTTATGAAATAAATTAGCGCCAACTTGACAATTATACATTTACTTTTTCATAAGTTTCAAAAGTACGCCGTTTGTCCAGCCGAAACCGTCCTGTAGCGGGTATTCACCGCCACCACCTTTGCCCGAAGTTTCGACCACATTATATTTTTCCATTAACTTTCCGGTTTCTTTAAAAACAGCAATGTTCTGGTTTATCCATCGGGTCGTGATCGTATCGGCGAGTTGATGATAACCGTAATGGTGTAATCCCTGAATACTTACATATTGTAAAGGCGCCCAGGCGTTTGGCGCATCCCATTGCTCTTTAGTTGTAGTAAGTGTGGTAATCAGACCACCTGTTTTCAAAAAATCTTTCTCAATTCTTTCTGAAACAGCTTTTGCCTGTTGTGGTGTAGCAATTTTAAAATAAAGAGGAAATGAAGCGGCTAAGGTAATTTGATTAGATAGACGCTTACTTTTCCAGTTGTAATCTGTAAAAAAATCTGTTTCGGATTCCAAAAGTACTTTAAAATGGCAGCTTTACGTTTATTGGCTTTTGCCGTAAACAAAGCTGCTTTAGTGGTATTTCCCGATTGTTTATTCGCTTCAGCTATCGCAATTTCCAAATTGTAAATTAAAGTATTCAAATCAACGGGTAACAAATCAGTTGTGATGATCTGATTAAAGCTTTTCCCATCAGCAAACCACCTGCTGCTAAAGTCCCAGCCAGATTCTGCTGCGGAACGTACATTGCGAAGAAAAACTGATGGGTGTTGTTTTGTTAATTTTGCAGCTTCAAAATCTTCCCGGTAAGATTCCTCACGGGGCTGGTCGCCGGCATCATAATAACGGTTTAAAATAGTTCCATCAGCTAATTTTACAGCGTGATTTGCGGCCTGCCCGTTTTTTAATGTTGCCGAACCTTTCATCCAGAAATTATACTCTTTTTCCAGCGCACCTTTGTATTCGCTTATTTTATAATCAGGATTATTTTGAGTAAGCAACTGAACCATTGCCGCAAAAAACGGAGGCTGAGAACGGGTTAAATAGTAGCTTCTATTTCCATTCGGGATAAAGCCATATTGATTAATCAGATAAGCGAAGTTATCAATCATATCTTTCATGATTTCTGTTTTACCCGCCTTTTGCAAACCTAACATCGTAAAGTACGAGTCCCAATAATAAATTTCTCTAAATCTCCCGCCAGGAACAATGTAGGGTTTTGGTAAAGGGATTAATGAGGTTTGGAACTTTGTAGCTGTATCAGGATTTCGCTTCAGAACCGTCCATAACGTATCCAAATGCTTCTCAATACCGGCGCTAATATCCGATTGGTAAATGGCATTATGATTTTCGGGCAAAGAGAAATATGTATTAACAAACGCTTTTAAATTAAATTCCTTCAAGTCTTTCTGCGATTGATAAGCAGCCATTATTTCCGAAGGTTGCATTTTAGGAATCGCATCTGCGAAAGATTTACTATCCAGATAAATTCTCGCCAATTGTACTTTCTCAAATAAATCCGGGTAGGTCGCTCTCGGACTTAATTCTTTCTGCGCAAATAACTGACTCGAGATCAATAGAAAACAAACAAACATCGTTGTTTTAAAGAAGTAGTGTTTGAGATTTTGTTTTTGCTGGCTCATATTATTATATTTAAAATTAAAGCTAATCAATTTTGGGTTTAATATTTAGGCGGTTGTGTGTAAATTGAAACGTTGGATTGAAATTTTCGTTATCTTCTAATGGTCTGCTTTTTATTTACGACGCTAATTTTAGAATAATGAAACATTACATTGCGATAATTATTGGTGCCGGCCAGGCAGGAGTACCGCTGGCAAACAGCCTCGCAAAGGCAGGAAAAAAACTGCAATTATCGAAAGAGCGTTTGTCTTTGATTTTTGTTGCCATTTTTTGTTTTTAATGACAAGCTACAACACACCTGCTACATTTTAGGACAAGACAATTGCAAAAAACTAAATACACTTTTCCTGCTGCAATGCATTGTAAGACCGAACTGCGGTAAACGCCGGAAAGCTTGAAACAGAATAAGGAGAGCTATTGTTTGCTATGCCAGCTTTGTACTTCAATCATCTTTTTTGCAAAGCGGTGCCCCAGGCTAGTTGCCGAAGGGCCATCGAAATGGGTACTATCTCCTTTATGAACCAGGCCCTCAGAAGTTGCCAGGCCCGTAAATGGTATGTTTTGCGGTACTTTAGCAAGTTCGGCATTAATTAACGCGTATTGCGCTCTATAGCGGCCAAGTTCGCCCACAATAAAAGGTAAGTTTGGGTTGCCTACTTCTTTTCTAATGGATTTTATAAGCGTATCCAGTTGTGCCAGGTACAACCTGGCTTTCTCCTCTGAGCTGTTGGCTTCACCCTGATGCCAGAGTACACCTTTAACAACTCCACATTTCATGGCTTCCCTAATGCGAAGTAGGGCATCATCATAGGGATGGGTACTGGTAGACTTATCGAAAGCTCCCGGCTTCCATCGTTCTATTGAAGTTCCGCCAACGGCACATGGGATCAGACCGATCTTAACGTTAGCATTTGCGTTGGCCATGTCTATTCCAAAGGCTAATCCGGGGCCTACACCATCTGCTTTGGGCTTATCAAAGTGCAGCGGGTTTCTGGCAGGTAGCCATTTATGATCCTTCGTGAACGTAAAAACCCTCGGGTGGCCCTGTTTTTGAAATTCGGGTGTTATGATTCCCCTCCCAGCCATGTTCGACTGCCCAATGAGAATATAAAGTTCAAAATCAGTGTTCTGGGAAAAGCAATGGCCAGCTAGGAAAATGATGAAGCCCATGGCTAAAAATACTTTTCTTATAATATGATTGGTTATAGCTAGTGTGTACATAATTCGATTTAACTTCCTGGGTTTAGTTTCTAATTTCAATTTGGTGCCAACCAGTTAGTTTTTTGCTTTTTCGTTTTAAGATTAGCCTACTCAAATTAGCGGGCCATGACGCTGCTAATCTTGCATCATCTATTTTTTTCAGTTCAACTTCAAAATCAAATACCTGTGGATCAAAAATTAACGATATGGTTTTTCCCTGAGGGTTTCTGATCTGGAGATTTCCTTTCGCTAAGGCCGATATAGTGCCGTTGATGAGAAAACTTAATGACGAACTTGTTCTAAATGCACTCAGCTTAAAATCTTCCCTCAATTTAATAACCCCTGTCTGATGCTCAAATATGAAAGCTCTCTTCCAGGTATCTACCTGTGCCTCTTTTGGGTAGGCCGTTGACAGTTCCATCGAAAGTTTGGTGACATCTCCTTTATTTTCAAAGGATACCTCTGTGGCCTGATAACTTTTTCCGGCCTCTTGCACTGCACCATTTATGGTTGGGCAATTATGCCAATCAGACCTGGTGTTCCAAATTTTATACCGATCAGGTCCAAATGTCTGCTTGTTATATACGCCTACACCAGCATCAATAATCAGGGGGTGCCGTCGTTGTAAACTATAAAGTTGCCGATATCGTTATGGTTATGGCTTTCTGCATTGTTACCACCTTTCACGGCAAGAAACAGGCCTGTAGCGCTTCCTTCGTTCTGTCTGGCCGTAAGTACCTGAACATCATTTAGCCAGGCATATTTTAATTGAGGTGCCGCTGGATTAAGGGATTTGAATTCATCCCTTACTGCTAAAGAATTTACAAAGCCATTGATGTTACCGAGGTCAAAAGTCTGGTCGCCGTTATTTATTTTTCTGATGTATGCTGCATACTCCAACAGCTTTTTATCTTGATATAATTTGCCAAACTTATAAACCTTCGTGGGATCCTGGGCGTTTGATGCAGTAGCATCGGCAAAATTTACATAATAATTTTGATCGATGTGGACCTTGTAAATGTAAGCACCTATCTGATGGATAAGTTCACTTTTAGAGAAATCTAACTGATGGTTGGAAAATACCGAAAGCAGGTCGATATAATCTATCAGCGCACCGCCAGCTATTCCCCAATAGGAGGGGCCTTCGTCACAGCCTCCGTCAGGGCTATACGAATTGAGGAAGATATCAACGCTTTTCATCGATTTTTCGATCATCGATTCCCGTCGGCTGGCATCATCTTCCGCTAATATGGCCGAACTGAGCACATTCGTATTGGTGAAAATATTCCAGTTGTTCATTTTTTTGCTGGTATGGAAACCCATCCACCAAAAATCGTCCCTGTTAAGGTAGGGATCGAATATGCGCTTTTTTAATTCTGCATCAATTCTTTCATTTAATAGGGGATAAGAGACACTAAATTTATCTCCAAACAAATACTTCGCATACGATAAAATCATGCCGGTATGGCTTGCAAAGAGATCAATAACAGGCTCATTTACGTCGGGCAAACCGTTACCGGCCTTTTGGAGGCTCATGTGAGCAGGTAATGCCCAGGTACTTTCTTCGCAGATGAGTCCAAGTCCATTTACAATTTCATTTAAATATCTGCCATCATTGGCCACCAGTTCTCCAATCATTAAAATGTTTAATTTGTTTCTACGGGCGAAGTAGTTATTCTCATAATTTACCCTGTTGCCTGTAGTTTTAAATTCATTAAACTGGCTTAAGGTTAATAATGTCCATGGCCTTTCTAAAGCAGCATCTGTGCCTGTAATAATTTGTTTCTTTGCATTGTCTGGCAGGGCATTAATTTGTGCCCTAAGCATTTCCTTACTGGTCTTTTTGATATGGTCAACAGCAGCGAATACCCCGGTGCTGTTTTTTGCCTGGTACAAACCGAAGATGTAGGAGCTGGTGTCCACCTGGGCCATTACTCCATAATGGCATAAAACAAGGGCTAAAAAAAGCAATTTCTTAAAGGTCATAATTAGGTTAGTCGATTTTACTAAGCGTTGGTTAGTGCTTTAAATTAATACTTACTTTTTTAACGGTTCCGGCATTTACATCTGCATCAACATCAACAATGGTTAGCTTGCCGTTGTTGAATTGTTGGAAAACACGGCCGCCAGAAACCAAATATGCGCCTTTTTTCATTACAAATCTTACCCTGCAGCCAGGAAGTTCGACTGGTAACTTATTTCCAATTACGGCAACATTACTGGTGGCTAACCCAGCATTGTTAGACTTAAATGTGAGCGTTAAGTTCAGTTTAATCTTGTTATAGGCATCGGTAGGGTTGGAGCAGAAGCGTAGAGGGTCGGTATAAGTGAATTTTTCTCCATCAATGCGGATAATGCGGAAAAACCCAAGAATTTGTTCCCATCGGTGATTTTCGCCACTCCTGCACACTACTCCTGGTCTAATTCTAATGGTAGGTGTTTTGCCCAGCGTATCTACGTGGGGCGTGTGGATATGTCCATTCACAATTAAGCCAATTTTTTGTTCGTTGAGGAAGCCGGTGTCAGCCCGATCATGACGATGTTGTGCCATAATCCGCAACTGGCCAGGTCCGTTAAGAGCCAGGAAATTTCGAAGTATTTTGCCTTGCAGGCCCGACATCGGTTTTTTATTGGGAATGTCTTTCTCCTGATCTCCCAGATAGTCGTCGATAAACATAAACCTGGTGCCTGCATAGGCGAGTCCAGAAACCCTAATGCCGCATAAAGCATTCCATTGGGCAGCTTTAGCGGGATGGTCATCTTCATTCATCCCATAAAAATCGTGGTTTCCCGGAACCGAGAATACCGGAGCATTGATATATTGCACACCTCTGTAGCCTTGGGCACCCTCAAAATAGTTTCTGTATTTTTCTTCTATGGTGGGCAGTTTGGTGTATCCCTTAATAGTATCGCCACCCCAGCCGCGGGCATCCTTATTAAATCGGGTATAGTCATGGATCAGATCTCCGGTTACAATAACAAGGTCGGGTGAGATGATGTTGGCAACCGTAATAAACCGGTCCATTAGCTGCAGTTCTTCAGCAAAGCCATTATCGGCAGATCCAACCCAGTTACGGGAAATATGCGTATCGGTGATATGGATAAAGCTGTGCTTCGGAGAAAATTGCTTAACCAGTTTAACCGATCGTCGGGAAATTTCAACTTCTCCTGCGGCATAGACCATAAGGTCATACATATCTTGCGGACGGCCTTGCGGTACAGTTACCCAGATCTTATTGTTGGTGTACATGGTGGTATAGGTATCGTATTCGAACCTCCCTTTGGATATTGAATCTATCTTTAACAAAACCCTGCTATAAGGACCTTTGAGTACAATGGAATCAATTTGATGCTGGGCCTTATTATTGTACAGGATATGAAATTGTGTTCCCGTTTTTACGATGGCAGGCGAGGCCCGAAAAGGGTAGACGATTCCTCCCGCCGGGATAAAAACCTGAGCAAGCCCATTTTTGCTTACCAGCAAAAGGAAGGTAAAAAGTAAGTATATGCTAATTTTTAGTGTTCTCATGGTACTATCGTAATTTCTATTTCCTTTAAAAGTTCTTTTTTGGAATTTATCCGGTTATTTGATGTGGCAAATACAGCTTTATAAACACCAGGTTTGGTGTAAATGTATTTGTAAACTGATGGCAGGGTTTCAGAAATGCCCTTGATTGGAATGCTTTTATCTGGCCCTAGTATAATTGTATTCAAATCTACAGCTTTACTTACTGCCCAGAAGTCGGTTTCCACCAGTTTTCCTTCATTTGTAATGTTGCCACGGAAAACAATCTGTCCATTACTCTGCGTAATCGAACTTCTGTTTGGCTCAATTATTGGCCCGGACTGTACCAGTGTCCAGGCTGCAGTTAATTGATCAATTGCTGCATTTTTTCCTAATTCTGTTACCGTATTAAGGGCCAAATCCCTAATGGTCCATGTCCTTTGCGTGCCGGTCGCCGCATCCTGAGGTTTTGTAACGTAACGAAATGCAACATATAAAGGTTTGGTTCTATCGGTAACCAGGGTTGATAAATCTAGTGTGCCGGAAGGAGCATATACAGCGTTTGCAGAACCTAAGGTGACTAAATCTGTAACGTTTTTAAAATTTCCTGCCCTTATAGATTCCATATCAAATTTTCCGTTAAAATCTGAAGATAGATATACACTAAGCTGATTCGCCTGGTTTCCATTCTGAACCCGTGACTGAAAAGAAAGAGAAATGGATTGAATATCTATTTTCCTTCCACCGATGAATGAATAATTGTTCAGGTACTCTCCAGAGTAAAAGGAAACAAAATCCGGATCGCCATCTAACTTGAAAATAACCGTGTCGCCCAATTTAAAAGTGGTTTTATTAACGGTAGCGTTGAATTCAGGCATATCTACAGTCTCCTTTTTACAACCAAGGAAAAGCAGTACCAGTAGTATCGCAAGTTTTCCTGTTAAATATTTTGTTTTCATGTCCTTTTATTTAATATCCTGGATTTTGTCTCATTAAACTATTTAAACTTAACTCTAGTGTTGGAATAGGCAATAGCAGATTACGGGCTTTTACATTGGTGTAACCCGTTGCACCATACTGAAGATTGGTAGGCGCATTGTTTAGGATGTCATTTTCTACATCCTTCATCACGTTGATAAATATTCCCCATCTAATCAAATCGAATTTGCGAAGTGCTTCATAGCACAGTTCTCTGGAACGTTCATCCTGGATTATTGCGCGAAATTTATCTTTATTAGGAGCATCTACGGCAGTAAAGTTTCTCGCTTTAGCCCTGGTTCTTACTTCATTTAATGCATCAAACGCTAATTTGGTCGGTCCGTTCACTTCATTTTCAGCCTCAGCGTACATTAGCAATACATCGGCATAACGCAATAGCGGAAAGTTTGTTGGTCCGAAATCGGGATTTCTTTGAACCGCTATTTCATCCTGGATCCGCCACTTTCCGGTATCTCTGGCGTAGATATCTGTTGGCAGAAATGCTAAGGTATCTGCTAAATTGCCACTAGTGATTACCGGAAAATAATAGGTTGCGATATTTCTATTTTTACGAACATCATGGGCATCATCATATTTGCGGTACAATACTGCAGTTGCACCCACTTCGGCATAGCCATATAATTGAGGAGATGTATTACGCACCGATAGCTTTTTAGCAAAACCACCACCCGGATAGATTGGATTTGACAATCCATTTCCTACAACTTCAACCTCCCATAAATTCTCGTTAATATCATATTTATCCTGTGTATGATTAATGAAAATTTGCGCGTAATCAGGATTTAATTTGTGTACACCCGATTTAATAACCATCTCCGACCATTTTCTGGCCTCCTCAAACTTCGACACATCATTTAAAGGCGCGCCGGCCATTTTTAGGCAAACTCTTGCCAGGATGCCTTGAACAGCTGTTTTGCTCACCCTTCCGGAAAATCCATAATCTTTGATGTTACCTACCAAACCTTCTGCCGTGATCATATCGCCCAGGATCTGGGCATATACCTCTTTTTGTGGCGTACGGGCATGATCTACTTCTAATCCGGAAAGGGTAGGCGTCAGGATCAATGGTACATCGCCCCAATTGTGTACCAACTGGAAATAAAAGAATGCGCGCAAAAACAAGGCTTCACCTTTAATTCTCCCTCTAAGCGTTTCATCCATTACAGGCTTATTGATATTAGCCAACAACAAATTAGCGGAGTTAATTCCAGTATATAAAGAACTCCAGGTAGTGGTAATGGTGTTATTAGAACCATCGGCATTATAAACAATCGGATCTATCTTAGCTGCTGATCTTTTATAAAATGCCTCATCGCTGCCAAAGGCCAAATCAAAAACCAGGTTTCTACCATATACACCTCTGTTATTAAGTTGGCTATAGATACCTGTAAGTGCCTTGTCGAGGTCGCCAGCAGACAAGAAATAGGTTTCTGGGGTGGTAAAGTCTTTAGGTGCTACATCAAGGTATTTTTCACAGGATGTTACCGTTAACATGATGATGAGCAGAGGGAATAAATATTGTATTTTCATAACTGATAATTAAAAAGTAAGGTTTGCACCAAATGTTATTGTTCTGGCACGTGGATAAACAGACCAGTCGAATCCTGGTGTCAGGGCAGAGTTATAGGCCGAAACCTCAGGATCATATCCCTGATATTTGGTCCAGGTATACAAATTCTGTGCTGACAAATTAAACCTTAAGGATTTTACTCCTATAGATTTCATTAATTTAGCAGGCAGCTGATAACCGAGGGAAACTGTTTTCAAACGTAAAAAAGAGGCATCTTCAATCACTCTGCTGGAGTAGGCATTCGGGCCATATCCACCTGTTCTATAATAAGTATTGTTTGGGTTTTCCGGCGTCCACCGGTTGGCATAAGTTGCAAACATGTTTTGCGACGAACGGCCAAAACCTTCAAATACGATTCTATTTGCATTCAATACTTCATTTCCGTAAGAAAATTGGAAGAATACGTTCAGATCGAAACCTTTGTACGTAAAATTATTAGAAAAACCGCCGATGAAATCAGGGTTGGGATTACCAATTACGGTATAATCACTTGTATTGGCAATTCCATCGCCATTAAGGTCGCGGTATTTGATATCGCCTGGTTGAATATCTTCGCGGTCGTTACCATTTGATGCGATTTCGGGTTTGAGCAGGTATTTTCCTGAAGGAAGTTTATTAAAATCTGCATATTGATAATTACCTTCCCAAATTAATCCATAAAACATGCCTATGGGTTCTCCAATTTTAGCCATATAGGCTGGCAAATTCCTATAGTTTGTATCCCAGTTAATTTGGCTAACCAATGCTGTTTGATTTTGCGTTAGTGCAAGTACCTCATTACGGTTAAATGCGATGTTGAAGTTACTAGACCAGCTGAATGTTTTATTCCTGATATTTGACGCTTCTAAAGTAAACTCCAGGCCCCTGTTTCCTACACTACCAATGTTCTTAAAAGAACGATCAAAACCTAGTGAAGGCGGCAGGGTCGCATTGAGTAATAGGTCTTTAGTGGTTTTTTTATAGGCATCTACATTTAAGTTTACACGATCTTTAAAAAAGATAACTCCAAACCTAAATCTGTTTGAATAGTGGTTTCCCATTTCAATTTATTATTGCCTAAATCTGTTGCAATCACTCCTCTTGATATTCCATTGTTAAAGGGATAGATTCCGGAGATAGACTGGAAAAGCGTAGACATATAAGCAAAATCACTTACCCTGTTATTACCAGTTGCACCTATTGTTGCTCTTAATTTTGCATCCGAAATAAATTTCAATGGTTTCATAAATTTCTCCTTACTAAAGCGCCACGCAATCCCACCTGACGGAAAATATCCGGTTTTATTCCCTTTGGAAAACTTAGAAGAAGCATCTGCCCGCATAGATAGGGTTGCTAAGTATTTAGATCCATAATTATACTGAACCCTGGATAAAAACGAAACAAGCGTATTATCGGTAGCGCTTGATGAAATGCTGTTTGGTACCCCTTCGTCTAAACCATAAACCCCAAGAGCTTCGTTTGGAATAAAGTTAGCCGTTGCACCAAAACCACTGGCACTTCTGCCTGAGATTTCAAATACACCAATTGCATTTAACTGATGATATTTTCCAAATTTCTTATCATAAGTAACCTGATTCGTGTTGACATAATTATTTACTTCAGAAAATGAAACTGAGCCGCTCACTCCACTTGCCTGGCCTTGTGGAGTTAAGGGACTTCCGGCACGTGTACCGGAACCGTCGAACGAATTTAACCTTGTCATTTCACGTGTGATACTTCCACCTACCTTAAACTTAAAATCGTTTAAGGTGTACTCTCCGTATGCATTGGCACTTAGTGAACTTCCGATCCTGTCGCGGAGCATATTTTCATAGTTCTTAAGGGGATTAAACCGCTTATCATTCACAATATCAACAGAAAGATCAATGTCTTCTTCTCCGACATCAACTCCCGGGTTTCCATTTACAGGTCTATATCCCCATACACTATACATCAATGCTTCAGATAAAAATGAACCTGAACCTGGAATAGGTGAACTGCCGAATTGCTTATTATGGCTATAATTGATGTTCCCCGCCAGCATGAACTTATCAGAAACGCTCTGGGTTATGCGCATACGTCCCTGGTAACGCTGGTAACCTGAAGTCACCAAAACGCCCTCCTGATCTAAATAGTTGCCTGAAAATGCATATTTGGTACCCTTTGTTCCACCGCTGATGGACAAACTGTGGTTTTGTTGTGCTGCACTCCTAAACATACGGTCTTGCCAATTTACAGCCTCTACATTACGATAAGACTCAAGAGAAGGACGATCTGCATTAATATATAATAAAGGAGCGAGATCTGGTATCCTTTCGAAGGAATACTTTACGAATTCGTAAGCATCAAATACCTCCATGCGCTGAATAACCTTTTGAGCACCATAACTGCCATCGTAAGCGATCACCGCAGTTCCCTCTTTACCAGATTTGGTGGTGATAATAATTACGCCATTGGAACCCCTGGCGCCATAAATTGCCGTAGCCGCGGCATCTTTTAGTGTTTCAATCGATTCAATATCATTTGGATTGATATTGTTGTTATTTGGATTTTCGATTGCAAAACCATCAATTACATAAAGTGGGGCATTTGTGCCTGTAATTGAATTTGCTCCGCGAATAATAATATTGATGTTCGACCCAGGCTGGCCGTCAACTGAGGTTACCTGAACACCTGCAATACGACCGGCCAAAGCTTCTTCGAAAGACCTTACCGGTGCTTTGTTCATGTCGGCCACATTCGCTGATCCAACAGATCCTACTAAATCTCTTTTTGCAACAGTACCGTAACCGATTACTATCATTTCATCCAGTTGTGAAACACTTTCCCTCAGCCTTACATCAATTATTTTTCTACCTGAGACGGCAATTTCCCTGGTATCATAGCCAATGGATTTGAAGATCAATATATCGTTACCATTAGGTACTTTTATCGTGTAAATTCCAGCGTTATCTGTCACCACAGCAAGAGCAGTTCCTTTCAATTGTACAATCGCCCCTGGTACCGGGCGGCCTGTGGTGTCTGTTACAGTTCCCCTGACTTCAATGGCTAATGACGGCGCCACTTTCTTTTCTTTAATGATTACTGTTTTTTCTTCGATGATGAAGGTAAAGGGTTGTCCTGAGAGACAGCTTTCCAGTGCATCGGTTAGCGACACATTTTTGATGTTCACATCAATTGGCCTGGCCTTCTCCAACATTTGAATGTTGTATATAAAATGATATCCGGTTTGTTTCCTAATGTCGGCCAGTATTGTGGCTATCGATGCCTGTTTAAGGGAAAGGCTTACCCGCTGTGCGAAACCAGCGGCTGAAACGTGCAATAGAAAGGCGATTAGGAAAAGGATTGTTAATTTAATGCGCATAACCCACTGTGTTTTATAGAGCTTTGAGGTACCTGATAAAGCAGGATTGTTTCGTATGTAAAAATTCATACATTTGATATGTTTTGTTTGGTTTGAATTTGTTATGATGGCAATATTTAAGGCTTTCCAAAGCGATTGGCCAGGAGTGTTCGAAGCACTTCTGGTTTTTTTGGCTTAGCCGGTCGATTGTAATGTTATGGCATAACAGTTACCCTCCTTCCTTCTATTTTAAAATGAATACTTCCGGTATATTCCAACATCCTGAGCACTTTTGCTGCTTCATCAAATCGGGATACTGATCCCGTAAAGCGCTGGTCAACGAAATTCTTGCTATAGTTAACATCAATATTATACCAACGGGATAATTTTCGCATAATGCTCTTTATATCTTCTTTAGTAAACTGGAAATATCCCTGTTTCCACGCTATCGCCTCTTCCAGGTCTGTTTTTTGAACAGTTATTTGGTGGCTTTCTATATTAAACAAGGTTTGTTCTCCGGGTTTGATTAATACAACATTATTTTCGGTAACCACTTTGACTGATCCTTCCATCAGCGTTGTTTTGGTGAGGGTCTCATTGGGATAACTACTCACATTAAAATGTGTTCCCAACACTTCTACCATCTGTCCCTGGCTGATTACCTTAAATGGCTTGTGTTTATTAGCTGCCACTTCAAAGTAGACTTCCCCAACAATTTCCACGGTTCGTTCAGCAGCACCAAAAATGTTTGGAAATTTTAATGAAGATTCCGCGTTTAGCCAGGCTCTTGTACCATCGGGAAGCTCAATCTGATATTGGCCGCCACGAGGTGTTCTTAAGGTATTATAGCTGACTTCGGGACCAGAAGATAACGCATTGGTGCCATTAAATGTTAATTTGCCACCTCCCAATTGTGCCACCATGGCTCCGTTCTTAGCTGTCATTAGCCCGGCTTTTGCATTGGATAATGGTATAACCGTTCCATCTGATAAAAGCAGTTCGGCCTGATTTGTTCCTGGCATTATCCTGGAAATGCTGACCGGCTTTTGATTATTGCGTTGTTCATTTGAATGATAGAAGAAAAGGCATATTGCCAGGCAGGCCGCGGCGCTCGTGATCACTAACCAATTTAGTCTTCTAGGTGGCTGGCTGGCTTTTCTTAGTTCCTTCCAGATATTGTTGTCCAGTTCCGCGTAGTCTGGGTGGCCGGGATCTTCAGCCGAAGCTGCCGTAGAATTATACCAGGATTCGACGATGGTACGTTCTTCTGGTGTACAAGTATGGTCAAGGTATTTCCTAATTAATTCTTCTGGTGTGCTACTCATATCTATCCGAATGTCGGTGTTATAGGTAGAGTAGGTTAACTAAAACGAAAGTGGTAGCCGAATTTGATTTTTTTTCTACAGCCAAAAAACCAGTTAAAGACAAATGCTTCCCAGTTTCAGGCGTAGGATCTTAAGTGCGTTATAGATCTGCTTTTTAACGGTCTGGTCTGAGATATCCATTTGCATGCTGATTTGCTGATAGCTGAAATGAGATTTTCTGCTGAGTTCAAACGCTTCGCGCATTTTTGTAGGAAGCATGGAAATTTCATGCTCGATTATTCTGCTCAGTTCATTTTCTCTTACCGCATGATCTGTGGTGTATTCACCTTGTTCTATAAAGTCTCCCAACGATTTCAGATGGTCTTTACGCACTTTTCTTTTATCGATTAGATCAAATACCTTGTACCTGATCATGCCATATAGATAGGAGCTGAGCGAGGTTTCTATATTTAGCGCTGGTGCCTTATTCCAAAGCGTCAAAAACAAATCCTGTATCAGGTCTCTAGCTTCTTCATCATTGGATAACATCCGTCTGGCATGACGAAACAGCATAACCCAGTAACGGCAATATATTTCCTGGTAAGCTGTTTGGTCACTGAGTTTCAACAGTTTTATCAACTCACCGTCAACAAGATCTTTATAAGCAGTTGCACGGTATTCCATATTAACTTCAGCTTTTAGGCACGAACAAAGATAATTCGGCTATGTTAAGCTATAATTAATAAATGATAGGGGTTTTATTAACTACCGGATTATATTTAATTGAGATATACCTTTGAAAACTGATGGTTTGCGCAGTTTGGTTGGTTAGCAAATGGACACATCAATCACTGGTTTTCTTGCCGCAGTGCATATCAGCAGTGAAGTTGGCTTTCATGTTGCAAAATTTTTACCAGTTCAGGCAGGGCAAAACAAAATCGGTGCAATTGATAGTATGAATTGGAAGATGACGAGTTAAAATCTTAAGTTATGGCGAAAATATTCATCACAGGCCCGGCCGATGGGCTGGGTTTATTGACAGCAAGGCAGTTGATTTAGGTAGGAAAATTAATCCGTGAATTGTCCTGTAACTGCCCTGATTGTTGTCTTGTAATACCTCAGCCTGCTACGTTCCTTTGTATCATAGAAATTAATGACAGCATAAGCTAAACAGCTTTGTTTAAAACAAAAGGAATTATGAAAACTGTATTGATTACCGGGGCAAACAAAGGAATCGGATTTGAAACTGCCAGGCAACTGGCCCAATTAAACTACTTTGTGTACTTAGGCAGCAGGAACAATAAACGTGGACTTGAAGCCATTCAAAAGATGAATGATCTCGGCATAACGAATGTAGCAAATATTCAAATTGATGTTGCCGATATAAATTCTGTACGCCAGGCGAGGCAGGAGCTGGAGGGTAAAATTAGCGCGTTAGACATTTTGATCAACAATGCGGCGACAGGTGGGGTATTACCTCAGGATTTCTCTACCCTTGATTTAAAAAACTTACGGGAGATTTTCGACACCAACTTTTTCGGTGTTATACAAACCACCCAGGAGTTCCTGCCATTGCTGCGAAAATCGGAGCGATCATCCATTATCAACGTTTCCAGTGAAGTGGGTTCACTCACCGCGCTGAGCGCACCGGGAGGAAACCCCAGCCGGGATAAATTCCATGCCTATGGTTCTTCTAAAACCGCACTGAACGCATTCACCGTAATGCTGGCAAACGAACTTCGTAACAGCGGCATCAGCGTTAACAGTGTCACTCCTGGTCATACCGCTACCGACCTTAACCAATTCCAGGGAACCAGGACGGTAGAACAAGGTGCCATGCCAATTGTTAAACTGGCCACTGGTCTTGAGCATGGAATTACGGCTAAATTCTTTAAAGAAGGGGGCGAGGCCTCCTGGTAATTCACCAACAAGGAACTACAAGCATGATATCACAGTGGTTTGCCTGATCAAGCTTCCTAAAGTACAGGTGACAAAGATTGCTCATTCAAACGCAGATAAACTCCTGAATTTAAAGATATAAAGTAATTTTGTATTAATGAAGAGCATTCCAGTAGATCAGTTGCAAAATAAGACCAATACAGGTCTTCAGGTCATCGCTTTTAAAGCTGATGACAAACCGCATCAAAACCAGATTTATGATGTTCACAGGGATGATCATTATATATTTTTCATTCTAAAAAAAGGTTCAGGAAAACTCAGGGTTGAATTTCAGGACATCACCGTTCCTGCCGGGCACATTTACTATGTATTGCCTTCACAAATTCATACCAAAGTACAGGGCGACCAGGCCGAAGGCTGGTTCCTTGCTGTAGACACTTCATTAATTGCGGGCAGCTTAAGAGATGTTTTTGAGAACAGGCTGAATCTCCAGTTACCCGGTAAATTATCCAAATACGAATTAACCCAATACGAAACCCTGCTTGGCCTTCTGCATAATGAGTTTACCCAGCGGCAAGGTAATCCATATTACCTGCCGATTATCCACGCCCTTGTCCAATCGTTTTTGGGAATGGCCGCCAGTAGCTATAATTCTTCAGACACCATAGCAAATAAACATACCCGCTCAGCGGAAATCGCCCGGAAGTTCAAAAATCTACTTTCAATAAATATAAAGGCCATAAAAAATCCATCTGCTTATGCTTCAATGCTTAATATATCAACAGGTCACCTAAATGAGGCGATAAAGGGTGTTACAGGTTCAACGGTAAGCTATTGGATACAGCAGGAAGTGTGCACTGAAGCTAAATGTTTATTGTATCATAGCGACGCGGATGTGAAAGAGATTGCTCATGAATTAGGATTTAATGATTACGCTTATTTCATTCGCGCTTTCAGAAAAGTGTGCGGAATCTCTCCTTTAAAATTCAGATCGCTTAACCGGAAGTAAAAAACCGGCACTTGCAGTTAGGGAGTCTGTTGTCATTTAAGAGAAACCATTTTAGGCTTATTTTTAAATTCTGCTACCATTTGCCATCTAAATACTGGTATGTTATTTATAACATATTTATATATACAGTTAACAAGCATTATATTCCATCTGAATATCACTTTCTATAATATAAAATTCCAGTGTGTAATTAAAGATGAACAAAGGCCTTTTATTGGTAGTTATAATTTTTTTATTTGCTTGTAGGAACGATAGAGGCAATCAGAAAGTTGGCAAGGTATAACCAAAAAAGGGGTTGAAGTGTTAAATTGAACTTTTGTGCTTCTATCAAAATTTGTATATTTACTTAACTAAAGGCATCAAATTCCGCCCTTCGGCAATAACTGCCAAGTTACAGGCAATTCTACAGAACATGCTATGAGAAAAACATTCTTACTGATTACAATTGGGCTTTTATCATTTAATCTCACATTTGGTCAGTCTGCGCAATACAAGCAACTTGACAGCTTATTTAACGCGCTTTTTAAGCAGAAAATGTTCAATGGAAATGTGCTGATTGCAGACAAAGGGAAAATGATATTTGAAAAAAGTTATGGTCTTGCTAATGAGAAAACCGGACAAAAACTTAATCACCAAACCATATTTGAGTTGGCATCTGTTTCCAAACAATTTACGGCGATGGGAATTGTTTTGTTAGAAAAACAAGGAAAACTGAACTATGACGACAAAATTTCAAAATATATTCCCGAATTAGCTTTTTACGGAAACATCAGCATCAGAAATCTACTTAATCACACAGGCGGGCTTCCTGACTATATGGAGATTTTTGAGGAAAAGTGGGATAAAACAAAATTTGCTACCAATCAGGATATTGTAGATGTCTTCGCGAAATACAGACCAAAAGTTATTTTTCAACCAGGCGAAAAATATCAGTACAGCGATACAGGTTATACTTTATTAGCGTTGATAATAGAAAAAGTATCAGATAAGACATTTGGAAAATTTTTGAGTGAAAACATCTTTCAACCCTTAAAAATGAGAAATACGTTTATCTATAGAAGTAGATTTGAGCCAAAAAAAATAGAGAATTATGCTCTTGGTTATGTTACAGATAGCTTAGGACACAAAGTACTTCCCGATAGTTTTGGAAAAGAATTTTACACGTATTATCTGGATGGAATAGTGGGTGACGGAACCGTAAATTCTACAACAGCGGATCTGTTAAAATGGGACAGAGCACTTTATACCAATAAATTGGTAGATGCAAAAGATAAAGAACTCATATTTAATTCTGCAAGAACCAACGATGGAAAAGAAACTCATTATGGATTTGGTTGGTTCGTAGGAAATTCGAAAAAATATGGCAAAATTGTCTATCATACCGGAGGTTGGCCAGGGTATTCCACTTATATAGAAAGGCATTTAGATAATGATAAAACGATAATAATCCTGCAAAATCATTCGGAAGCAAAAATAAATTCATTTCTGCAAAAAGTAAGAACGATATTGTATAATTAATCATAAAAAAAGAAAATGTATACTTTTTAAGGGAAGACCAGGATCGTTGCCTCATCTAACTTTTAGCTTTTAACCATTTCAAATACCCGGTATTTCTTTAGGTACCTGAAAAATTCTAAAATTTTAGAAGGTACAATTTCACCTTTCTTACCAGAGCCTTAATTCCGCGTTTGTAAAAAACAAGATCCCGTTTGCCCTTTAATTTTGATCATTCCATTCCTGACAGCCATAATTTTAGTATATTAGGATAATCAAAAGGATGATCACCCAACTCAATCCGTCTTATTAAAAATCTCCAAAAAAATATTCCAAATTCCACCTTCACGCCACATTTACCCCACGTTTAGGCCACCTTCCGGCCAGGCTTGCGTGGTACTTACTTGCACACTACTTCAACCTTACTTCGGTTGAGTTGTAGCCCTGGTGTAGGTCAGGTAGGTCAAAGATTTACCTCGCTTTAAATTGGCAGGTTAACAATAGCTCAAAAACAGATAAGGAGAAAGTTAGCCAAAGGTATTGTTGGTGTATAGCTGTGTCGGAGAAGCCCGGGTAAAAAGGGCAATAAACGGCTATTCGGGATTTTAGCATAGTAATCCTTTTTAAATAAAAAATCCTGCAATGAGCGTTGGAGGATTTCTGTGATACCCGCTGGGATTTGCACCTTGATTAAATATCAGCGATTATTCATTATCTAGGAGATTTTGGATTTGATAATCACCGAATGACTCACCTTTTACTTGTATCTTTTAGTTGCAATTGCTATATTTTAAATATACTAAAATTAAGTTTAAATTCAATTTAAGATTTCTCAATGAATTCCTTCCAAGACAGCAACAACGCCTCTAAGTATGCAATAGGCACTATTTTGTTTTCATTAAAGTATATGTAATCTTCCCCTAACTAGCTACGTTCAAAACTAAAGAATTCCAATTCATATTGCTGTTATTATCTTGCTGTAATGTGGGAAACTGGGGCTTGTTCAGCGTTGGGAGTTTTCATATATCAATAAGAATTCTACAGGTGTCAGATATTCCTAAATTTATAAAATACTACATTTATTTATGTAGCTGTTCTTAGGGAAGATTACTTTTTATGGTTTCTGTCGGTCTCTTTTTTTGTCCAAACACTACGACCGTATAAAAAGTTAAAAGGATAAGTAAAAAGATTTTATTCATATTACAGAATAAATGGCATAAATCAGGCGTATTTTTTTGGAAAAATACAGGTTTCAATTGGACTGAGAAAATTGATTGAAAAATACTTTTTCAAGACTGAATAGCGTCAGTTGATCCGCTGATTTTGTTCTAGTTAAACATTTTGTTAACAAAAACGACTTGAGCGGTTGCAATAGATCGGTCACACTTGAAATAATATCAAGAAAAATATCAGCATATTGGATGTGAGAAGACTAAAGCTACTGCTATAGCCTATAAAAAAGCCGTCCCTGCAATAAGTCATTATATATAGAAAATGTACTATCCTGTATAGCAGATTTGATAGATTTTTATAAAAACAATAAATATGAATAATTATTTATTGTTAACCTCAAAATAAAAAAAAATGAAAAAAGTGTTATTAACCACCGTACTGTTTTTCTCTATCATGGCAGCGTCTTTCGCTAAAACAAGGTACACTTTTCACACCACTTGTGGTACTACTGTACAAATCATCAGTGATCAAAATTGGAGTGATGCTACACTAACTTCAATGATGAATGGGATCAATGAGGCTGACTGTAATGAAACTCCAGGCTCGGTAGAGATTATCCGTTAATTTACCCATGTTTCTTCGTGGCTTCAAGGCCATGAAGAAATTTTATTTTTTTTTAAATCTAAGAGGGTAACTATTTGAGGTGCTGGTTATTCCGAAAAAAATAAATACCGATGTTAAAATCATTTTTTCTTGGCTTGATAATTCTCTTAACGGCTCAAATATCTTTTGCACAGTCTAAAGATAATGATCGGTTTGAATGGAGCGCCCAATATAAATTCTATTTCAAAACAGATAGTATGCAGTCTCAACCAAACTCTGAATATATGCTACTGATGTTTAATCAGCAAATTTCAGGTTTTAGGTCTGTATCCAGATTCCTCCTTGACAGTATTAGGAAAACAAGTAATTATAAAGAAAGGCCTCAAAGTGAGCGTGTTGCCATTGGAATGAAATACCCGACCAATTTTGAAGAGTATATTTTTACTGACCTTAACAAAGGACAAGTTACCGTTACCACTGTTGCTAATTTAAGTGTTCCAACCAGTCCTCAATATACTGAGTTTGTATCGCCTAAATGGCAAATCAAAAACCAGACAAAAAGAATCAATAACATTTCTTGTACAAGGGCGGAGACTGTTTTATTTGGACGCAAATGGATTGCTTGGTATGCTAATGATTATACTTTTCCCTTTGGACCATATAAATTTTATGGTTTGCCAGGATTGATTATAGAAATCGCTGATGCTACTGGTAGCTATCGATATGAACTTGTAAAGTTTAAAAAAGAGCAAATTATTTATCCCCGGGTTCCAGTGGACAATGTGCTAAAAGTTAGCAAAGCGAAGTGTTTGGAATTGTTTCGTACCGGAAAATATACAACAGCAATGTTTAAAAACGTTCAAATTGAAGGGCGCGGTCCTGAGTATTTTAAGCGTATGCAGGATGGCATGGACAAAAAGCGTAAGAGGGATAACAATCCTATAGAATTACAGCCGTAACCTTTGGGAATTCAGTAGCGCAATGTTCAGATGTACCCTTTTTCTGCTTATATTTCTATTTTCATTTTTAGCTAGAAGTCAAACTGTCGTTTCGGGAAGGTTATTTTCACCGAGCGGGGAGCCAATTCCGCACGGATCAGTTAGTGTAATGGTACCCGCTGACAGTGCAGTGATTTCATTCGTATTAAGCGATTCAGAAGGTAGGTTCAGACTTTCTTTCATCTCAAAGGTGAAGAAATTGCAATTGGTTATAAAAGCAATGAATTATGAAACCTTTTATCGATCGATTGAAAACCAAACTCAACAGTTAAATTTTAGTTTACGGCAAAAGGTGATTGAACTTGCAGAGGTTGATGTTCGAAAACCACCAATTGTAAAGAGAGGCGACACTTTAAGTTATGATTTAAATTCTTTTGCAAGCTTACAGGATCGTACTTTAGGAGATGTTCTTAAAAAAGTACCTGGTATAGAGGTGAGTGCTAATGGCCAGATTAGATATCAGGGGTTGGCCATTAATAAGTTTTATGTAGAAGGAAAGGATTTAATGGCTGGCAACTACGGAATTATAACGAATTCTCTACCAAATATCGATGTAGATAAATTGGAAATACTCCCAAACCATCAACCCATAAAGCTCCTAAAGGATAAACTGTATTCGCCGCGGGCCGCCATCAATATCAAACTGAGAAAAAATGTAACGACAACCGGAAGAGGGGAAATTGGTGGTGGATTAAGCCCACTCGCATGGCAAACTAAGCTTACACCGATGCTGTTTAGCAAAAAATACCAGTCGTTATTGAACTACAAATCAAATAATATTGGAGAAGACATCACTAAAGAAATGAACAATCTGGGTGTAATTGATGTTTCGGAGGGCATAACTAAAGAAAACACAGATAATAAGTGGATCAGCATCTCTCAAACTGTTCTGCCAACGATAGCTCAGGAGCGATATCTATTTAACCGGACACATGTCGCATCAGCCAACCTATTGTTTAACCTGACTAAAAAATTGGAGCTAACGGGAAGTGTAAGTTATCTGAACGACAGAATTGAGCGCGAGGGAGGGCAAGAAACGATTGTTAACCAGTATGATTCTTCTGGAAATCAGCAAGGTATCATTTCATATGGGCGTTCAAATTTAACACGATTGGCTAAACAACAAGTAAACGCAAGGCTCATTTTGACACAAAACACTGACAGCAATTTTTTAAAGAATATTTTGTTTTTCCAATATAATAGATCCAGTGATATTGGAAACATTAGGATTGGTAAATCTTCAATTGCACAGTTTCTTGCCTCCCCTGAATATGTGCTGCAAAATTCTTTGAGCTCGATTATCCCAATCGGAACCAAGAAAAAATATTCAGTCAATTTACATTCGTACATCAATTTTTCTAATGTAAAGCAGCATTATCAAGTTTCACCTTTAACTTCATTGTATTTCCCGGGTATATCTTTCGTAAAGCCAGATCTGCTAATTCAGGAGCTCTATCTAAAAAAATTGAATCAAAAAATACATTGTCATCATCACTTTCCTTCAATGATATTACTTTGACACCAAGGTTCGGTTTACAAGCTGATCGAAGTTTGCTTCGTTCAGGAATTTCGGATATCAACATTGCTCAAAATGGAGCAGATCGATACATCAACAATATCAGTTATACCATTTTTAGATCATTTGCGTCTATTGATTTTAATTACAGCGGAAGAAAACTTAAAATTCTTACATCGTTTCCTGCCAAAATTAACAATATCACTGCGCTTTCCAGGCTACATGATTTTCGCAAGGATCTGCATCTCAACACTTTTGAGCCAAGTTTGCAATCGGAATATCGACTCTCTACCAGGTATAAGATCGTTGCTACAGCAGCTGTTAGCAACGATTTTGCAACGTTGGAAACACTTTATCCTGGCTATATATTAAGTGGACTGGATTTTAGCTCTTATGGCTCGGACATTTCAAGAACCAGAACACAAAATTTAGGAACCAATCTTATTTATGAGAATGTCCTCGACAATACATCCTTTAATATTGGGTATAATTACTCAAATAAACTGGGAAATGTAATTTTTAACAGAAAAATTTATGAAAATGGACAACAAGTACTCGAGGCTCTTAATATGAAGAATCCACAAAGCTTCATCAATTATCAAATAATTCTGGCTAAATTTTTTGCTGAACAAAAAATCAATACCTCCATAACTTATCTCATCAGCAATGGGAATACAAATAGTTATGTTAATGGTACCTTTCTTAACAGCCATAGTTATGGTCAATCCGTAGGTTTAAAACTAAACTATAACAAATTAAAGTGGCTGAATATAGATTATAATGCAATAGCATCCTTTAACCGTGTTAAAAATAATTTTGACATAACAAGGTTCAATTCCTTATCACAAAAGTCTCAATTATTTATTTCTCCTTTTTTAAACCACAGTCTGGATGTAAGCCTCGATCAGTTTCGATACAACTTTTTGGGTAATACTTTTGTAAATTCCTTTTTAGATATAGGCTATCGATTTTCATGGACTAAAAAAAATAGATTTTGATTTAAAGTGGGCAAATATTCTAAATAAAAATAGTTACAGGCAGTTTATGGTGAACGAAAATCAAACAACTGAAGATGTATTTAAACTTCGTCCATCCCAATTATTATTCGCTGTAAAGTTCAACTTTAGGTAAAGTTTCAAATACTTACTACTGTGCTATCGGCTATCAGTATCATCTGAAAAATGATGACCCCTAATCCCCGGAACATTTAAGATTAAAGTAAAAACCTCGTTAAGGATGGAATAGTTTAAGGAAACCTGCTTTCCGTATTTATATTTAAGACGCTTTCTCACATTATTTAAACCCAATTTACTAGAATGAATATTGATGTTTTTTGATTGCACATTCCTGGTGGTAATAGTTAACGTATCGTTTTCATATAAAAAATCGATAACTGCCTGTTGCTGTGGATTTGAAAATTCTCCATGCTTGATCATGTTTTCTGCCAGGGTCAATAATACCAGCGGGATGAATGGAAGTGAAAGGATTTCTGGAGGATAGTTTAACCTTATTTCTGTTTTGATATTCCTTAATTGGTACAGTGAAAATAGCGTTTCAACATGTTTGATCTCTGTACCCAAGCAGATTACTTCACCCATATGATCTGAATCGATTGCGAAACGCATTATCCTGGAAAGATGGATCACGGCATCAGAAGCTATCTGTACATTATTGGTCATGGTATGATATATAAAATCGAGGGTATTGAAGAGAAAATGGGGATTTATTTGGGCTTTCAATAGCGAATTATGAGATTTTACTAATTCCTGCTCAGTTTTTTGCTGTTTAATGATGTTTTGCAGATGGAGCTCCTTTAACTGTTCTTTTTCGCGCTTTTCTACCTGTGTCCTTTTAAACACAAAATACCCTGTTGAAAAGAACATAAAATATATACCCCGATAAAGATTCTTCAGAATAAACTGCCTATCTAAAAGATATGGACGTTTAACCATAATTACATTGATATAGATCAATAATAAATTTGCCAAGTAGTGAAAAAAACATAGGTAGCCAGACTAATCATTATTACTAAAGGTAACCTCCAAAATGCTTGTAGATCTCTCCTGAAAGACCAGGGTAAGCCCAGGTCAGAAAAAAAATAAAAAAAAACGATTATCACTACATAATGGAAAAGATAAGTAACTGGATTCTCAAAAATATCAAATATTAGGCCTACAATTATGGTTTCGTAAACAATAAAGACAGACCATACAATAAAATGAACTGAGCTACTCTTTAATTTATCCAAAATCTTTTTCATGCATTTCCTGCTTTAAGTGTAGGTTAACGTCCATTTAATGTAACAATATTTTTTCCTGAAAGTAACCGAACTAAGTTGCAAAAAAATACAAAAACATGCAACAACAAAAGACAAAACTCAAAGCCAAAACTGTTTTTATTTTCAAAAAATCAAGCAGCTCAAATTATTTAAACTATGCAGAAACAGAGCCTACGACTACGCTTGTTACTACTGCGCAAACACATATCGCTAACAAAGGATAAAGCAAAGAGGAGGATTTACCTCCTCTTGGTTTTTATTAATTTTTCAGAAACGAATGAAAGAAAGTCTTTTTTGTAATAATCACCTACAGTCATCTCACAACCGTTAACCATTTTAATCGAATTACCGGAAATGTACTCAATATGTTCTTCTGCAAGAATGAAACTCCTTTGGAATCTTAGAAAACCTGGTTGACATTTGAATATATCTGAAACCTCTGACAAAGTCATATAGGTTAGTATTTTGCGTTTTAAAGTATGAATCATTACATAGTTCATTTTACTTTCTACAGCTACAACATCAGAGAATTTTATATTTAGCATTTTGTATCTGTCTTCTTTACTTTTGACTAAAAACGAAGCATTTTTATCGTAAGAGTTACATTTCCGACCATTTGAGGAGAATACTTTATTCATAGAGGTTAGGAATTCTCCTAACGTAAAAGGTTTCAAAAGATAATCATCAGCTTCAATTTTGAACGCCTCGTATCCATACTTGGTATGTGCAGTAGTGAAAACTATTTTTTTTGTTTTATTCCTGAGCATTCGGGAGAGTTCGATACCATTGATATTTGGCATATCGATATCCAATAGCACAAGATCTACGCAATCAACGGACTCGAAATATTTTAATGCTGCTAAAGGGTTTGTAAACGAAGCAGATAAATACAATCGATCGAAGTTACTCAAATATTTTTTTAAGCCCTCAATGGCGTGGGGCTCATCATCAACGATTACGCATTGGTACATATAGCAGAAAAATTAGATTACCTGAATTATAATTTTAGCTTTTTTCTGTCAAGAAATAGAACATTGTTTTAATTCCCTGTGGTATATGTATTGAAAACAACTTTCAGTAATACCGAGGATAGGGCCATTCCTTCCGGATCAGCATAGCGTAATTTTTAACATTCCTGTTCAATGAGTAACAAAGCTGCAAGCTTTTTCAAAATCAGTTTTCCTGATCTTACGCGAGAATTGAAATATTGGTCATAAGCCAGATGCAAAGCATCATCCTCAGCATTGATCAATAGTTTTCTATTCAAACTCCTGTATTTGTTCAAATGATTAATTGCCGCAAATACATCAGTGTACAATGTGAATGTATCCGCCAAATTGACCGATACAATTGGAGTTTGTATGATAATTTTGGCCCTGTCTATAAGTAGTCCAACATAATCGTTTGCCTCCACAATATCAATTGCCTCAAGCAAAAGTTGGTATTGGAATTCATCAATGTTAGCAGTTTTTACCATACAGTAAATTTAAGTTGATGTTGAAGCGTGAACCTGTTTCTATCTTCTTGAATATATTCAACAAAAGAAGTAAAAAAGAAGCTTAATCACTATAAACCTATCTATAAATTGTTAGTGATTATGTAGAATGATCAGAAGCAGGGGTAGAAATAGAGAATTAAAAAGGATAAATAATCCAGTAAGTGGCTGCTAGTCTACTTATGATCATCAGTTTTCATTTTATTTTTGGATCTGATCAGATTCTTATTTAAAAAATCCGTAAAACTTTTTTTGTAATATTCACGAACAGTAAGCAATAATCCATTTTTCATTTTAATGGTGTTTCCATCTATATAATCTATAAAATTATATGATATAATAAAACTTCGATGAAATTGCAAAAAACCTGTAGCTTGGCTCAAAACCTTAAACATTTCACCTAATGACATGTATGCGGTTACTTTTGCATTTAACGTGTATATACTCACATAGTTGAGCTGACTTTCCACAGCGATGACGTCACAATATTTAATAGCAACTATTCGATTTCCATCATCCTTGTTTTTAACAAGAAATGTCGAAATGTTATTGGATATATAATCTGTTGGTTTTATAAGTGCTTTGTTAATAGCGATCAGGAACTCGCCAAGCGTATAAGGCTTTAACAGATAATCATCCGCATCAGCCTTGAAGGCTTCATAACCATATTTAGTATGACCTGTCGTAAAAATAAGCTTTCTAGTTTTTGCTCGAATTGATTTCGACAACTCAATTCCGGAAATATTAGGCATATCAATATCCATAAGAATCAAATCAATATCTTTAAATGTCTCAATTTCAGTTAATGCCATATAAGGATCACTATATGCTGCTACCAAATCGATATTCGGTACGGATTCCAAATATTTTTTCAGTCCAACAATAGCATGTGGCTCATCGTCAATTATAATACATTTATACATTATTAATAGTTTGCTGATTAAAAATCTGAGTATTACATTAAATACCTACATATTAACTAAAAATCAAGTTTAATGCCTAATGTAAAGAAAAGTTCACAACAAAACAACATGAGAGTGCTGGTTTTGGATTTAGAGTGATTCGGCTTTAGGCATATTTTTTTAATCCATTCAGATAAAGCAAAGCACTTTTCAGAAATACCGTTTTACTGTATTTATAGGCGGACCAGCTAAGTTGATCGAAGAAATTACTGATAACGAAAAATTTAGTATCTATAATCTCTTGCCAGTATTCAAGGAAAAAAATATTTGATAATAACTTCTTAACGATTTGGTGGTTCCCTAAAAGCAAAGATCCTGCTAATCTTGCGATTGCAGGGTTTTATATATTTAGATCGTGATTGGTTTGATCCCAGAGGGAAATGTATACATGCTGATCTGTTTAAACTGTGAAACAGAAGCCAACCCTGCATGGGCTTAGACATTCATTTGCGACACACTTATTGGAGGCGGGAACAGTCATCAGGTATATCCAGCGTTGTTGGGCACAGCAGTACAAAGACGACCGAGATCTATATTTCATGTAAGTACAAAGCAGAAAAGTTTGATAAAAAGCCCACAGGATAGTTTAATATTTGAAATCTAATGATAGATTTCGTTAACTTAAGTGAAAAATATACGCTATAGCATAGCGCATATTTACTAGTTGGCAGTAATTTTGCAGAACAGACCTTGAAATAAAATAGAGATGGCAAAAAGTATAATTTTAACAGTAACAGTCTTGACTATTTTATTGCTGAATTTAACCTATTGTTATGGTGGTAAAGATACTCGTAACAGAACTGATACGAGTAACGATGATTATGTTAATCAAACTAAAATTATCCAATACATAATGAATTTTCAATTTTAGGAAAATGGCAAAGAACAGCCCAAAGTGAAAGTAATGGAGGTGCTAAAATTTATACTACACAAATAAAAAATGGAGAAATATTGTCGTTTGAAAAAAACAATAAAGTAAAAGATGAACAGTGAAATTTAGGAACTTATACTCTTGATAGAGAAAAACTAAAAATAACCCTAAATAAAAAAGAAGAATACTATTTTGTTTATTATGATAAAAAAGACGAAACAAAAATTTATTCGAATCCGGTAACCCCGAAATATCAAATAATTTGTGATGAAGGATGCGCTTATACTTATACAAAAAGATAATAATTGAATAAACAATGAAAACAATACTTACACTTTTCCTTTTAATAACTTTTACCCAAATATTTGGACAAACAGGCAAATTGTACAAAGGCACAATTAACAATACGATAAAAATTACACTTTATTTAGAAGGATTAGACGAAGGAATAAATGCAGACCCAATTATTGGAACATATAAATATGACAACAAAAAAAATTATATTTTATTAAAGGGTTTTCGAAATAATGACGGAAATATTAGTTTGGTCGAACTATCAACTGCAAATTTTTCAGGTACTTTTTTAGGTACCTTAACTAAAAATAATATTATAGGGAAATGGATAAGTGCAAATCAAAAGAAGAATTACATTTTTGAATTGACTGAAATTGTAGCTACGAAAGAACAAATAAATAATTTTCAAAAGGCAATCGTGGAAAAAGGAAACGAATTTAGAAATTATTAAAAAACTACCGCCAATAAGGGTCTACCTTCGGTGAGGACTTCGCCGTTTGGCCAAACGGGCTGAAGTGCAAAATTCAACGGCAGTTTTTCAATTGAACTTTATTTATAAAACCAGCTTTTGTGATTCGATTTTCCGCCCGAACGCAAAGGCCCAAAACGTTGGCGACAATTTTACAGAACCGTGAAAGAAAATTGCAATGAAAAAGTACCTTATCTTAATAATACTTACTTTGACAGTCTTGACAATTTTCATTTGTCAGATTGAAAGAAAAGAGGTTAAAAACTCAAAACAACTTAAAGAAGAAATAATTAAAGAAGTTGTGAATAAGTTAAACCCAAAAGATTCACTTTTTATAGTTACTGCGAGAACCCTCGGAGTTTGTGGAAACGATGAACGCTATGACGGATTTACAACACCAATTGAGAAATTTTCGGAAATAAAATTTATATTGGAAAATCCTTATTTCGTTGACGGAAGCATAGGCTTTAAAGAAAACTATCTGATAAATAATAAAACTATAATTACAGGTGGAGCTTTTGACAATGAGTTTGCTTCAAATACTTTAAATTTTAAGTATGATGAAGTGAAAAACGAAAAACAAGTGTATGACATTCAGTTCACTACAGTAAACAAAGACACGGTTTATGTTTCCATATTCGATTATTTTAGTAGAGAAAGGAGGAATGTTAAATTTAAAATGGTGCAAAAAAATTCAAAATGGAAAATTGAAACAACTGAATAAAAAGACATCGCAACCGCAAAATCGATCTTTGGCTTTGCAAGAATAAAGAAACTATTTGAAGTGGCTGTATATCTTGATACACCATACTTCCATTTTCAGAAAATAAACTTGAAGCCATAACTGCATTTGTAAAAGGGGCAGATAGTTCCATTTTAAGCTGTCCTAAAAATCAGTTACCAAAAGGCATTATGGATAAGAGGGGGCAGATGGGAATTTACTGGATAAGTATGTCAGTTGAAAAGAAAAATTAACGAATAGGCAATTCCCAAAAGCAAAACCCTGCTAATCGTGCGATTTGCAGGGTTTATATATTTGATAGTCTGTGTTGTGATCCCGGACGGAAATGGATACCTCCTGATCTGTTTAAACTTTAGCGTTAAACTTTGGGTAAGCTGTAACCGTTGTGATACGGGGCCAGCAGGTATTTATCGTTAACCTTCTGATCTGTAAACTGATGTTTGGCATTGTCCCATGATAGTTTTTGCCCGCTTCTGAAGGCAAGATTTCCCATTTGGGCAACGGTAGCTACATGCGCCGCATCCTGTATAGAACAATTCAGTTCTTCTTTTTTCTGGATCTCACCACACTAAAGAAATTAACCATATGATTGTCCAGTCCATTATCTGAGGATTTAACAAAGGGCTTACTCACTTTATTGCCACTTATCTTTTCTTCAATAACTTCCCAGCCTTGCCTGTTGAGGATCAGCGTGCCGTTGTTACCGATATAAGCAATCCCATGGTTGCGGTTATAAGAGCCGTTATCAATACCCATGGCAGAATCCCATACCATGTTGAATTTGTCGAACTCATATAGGGTAGTGAGCGTATCAGGCGTTTCTTCGTACAGATCGGGATAGGCGAAGCGACCGCCTAATGCAGATATGGTTTTGGGTACGGGTGAGTTCATACCCAGCAAGCCATAATCCAATAAATGCACACCCCAGTCGGTCATTAACCCGCCGGCATAATCCCAAAACCAGCGGAAATTGAAGTGATATCGGCTGGCATTAAATGCTCTTTTATTCGCCGGCCCAAGCCACATGGCATAATCAACGCCTGCAGGGGGTAAGGTATCAGGCACTATGGGAGCAGGTTTCATCCAGCCCTGGTAACACCATACTTTTACCGTTCTGATATTTCCCAGCTGGCCGCTCTTTACAAAATCTACCGCATCTTTAAAATGTTGCTGACTGCGCTGCCATTGACCTGCCTGTACCACCTTATTGTATTTTTCCTGCGCTTTAACCATGGTACTGCATTCGACAATAGAGTTGCCGACCGGCTTCTCCACATATACATCTTTACCTGCCTGTACGGCATGGATCATCATCAGGGCATGCCAGTGATCGGGTGTCCCGATAATTACGGCGTCGACATCTTTATTATCAAGCAGCGCACGGTAATCTTTATATCTTTTTACTTTTGCGGCATCAACATTCATCGACTTTAATTCGGCTATCCTTTCATCAAGCACGTTGGCGTCACTGTCGCACAGGGCGATCAGGTTTACGCCCGGTACTTTGAGGGCCGCCTTGAGGTCGGACCATCCCATGCCTTTGATTCCGATTACGCCAATATTGATTTGGTCGTTTGCGCCAATAGTCTTACTGAAAAGGGCATAGGCAGGATTATCTAAGGCAGAAAGCAGGGCAGTAGTTCCTACTGCGGTTGCAGCGTAGCTGAGGAAATTTCTACGGTTTAACATTTAATTTGGTCTATGGTTCATAATACTTTAAAGTAAATTACAAAATAATTAGTCGAGCATCCAGATATATCGTTAAAACTAATAAGAATGTTACCCATATTTTTGTCAACCCATCAGTTTATGGGTTACTTATTTGACTGGGCAGCAAAACCGCTAAAAAGAGGCTGTCTCATAAATCAATTAATCCATATATGTTGTCACATTGAGCTTGTCGAAATGCCAATTAAAGCATTTTTTACAAGTCCTTCGACAAGCTCAGGATGACATTATGTATTTATGAGACAGCCTCTTTCGTATTAGGTAATCGGCAACTATAGAGGTTTTTTCTATTTATCCCAAAAAATACGTGTGTCCATATTATCTGGTCCGCCATTGTCTGCAACCGCTGCCTGGTAATTTGTTAAATTTGCAGAAAGCTCAAGCGTTGGATAAACAAACCTGCGAACAAAACCACCAATTATATTTTGCCCTGCTATGGTATTGGGCGATAAGGCTGGAAAACCGCTCCTCCTGAAGTTAGCAAATGCCTCGGTACCATTGCCCCAGGAAGCCACCCAATATTGCGTATTAATCAGGTTGAGTGCATTTGCCGCATTATAAGCGTTAACGGGATTATTAATAAATGCATTTTGAGTAGCTAAAGGAATAATGGCTGCCGGGTTATAGGTTGTCCATTGGTCCATTGCCGCACGTATACCGTTAGCATAATAAACATCAGCTGTACTACCGCCGGTGATCCAGCCTCTAACAGCGGCCTCTGCCAGCAGGAATTGTGTTTGAGCGTGAGTGATGAAAAATTGTGGGGCGGTTAAACTGCCGAAAATACTGTAATTAACCTGGGAATAATTAAAACCCGAACCGTTAGCACCTCTAAACCCCGGAGCAGTTGGTAAAGTAGCACTGCTATAGCCTACAGGGAGTCCGAACTGATTTGCAGATGTGGTATCTGGTACGCTTGTTGGTGCAGCTAATGGGTTTGCATATTTACCGGATATAAACTTCAATCGCGGATCTCCGCTATTTTTTAGCTGATTTACAAAGGGAGCCGCTAAATAATAAGTATTTGCTATCGCCGTAATCGTCTGGCTCACGGGATTCACGTAAGTTGCATTGTATTTCAGGTAACAGTTGTCGGCATTTGATGTCATTACACCACCAGTTACCGCAGCTTGCACAATAGTTTGCGCTTTTGCCGGATCTATTTTACTATACCTCATACCTAATCGAAGTAGTAACGAATAACCCAATTTTTTCCACTGGGCGATATTGCCGCCATAAAATACATCAGCTTTAACGATATCCTTTGTTGGATCTAAAGCTGCCGTTGCCTCAGTAACTTCTTTGATCAGATCGGTATAAATCGCGGCCTGATTATCATATTTAGGGGTAAGCACATTTGATAAATAGGCTTGTCCGGCTTCACTATAGGGTACGTTTCCGTAAGTGTCTACCAGCATCATAAATTGATAAGCTTTCCAGATTCTGGCTTCATTATATAAATTTGTTCTTGCTGCATTACCTTTAATTTGGCTTAATATCTGGACCAGTAATTGAACAGGGCCTGAAGAGCTTGTTGCGCCACTATTTGTTCCTGTATATTCAGCATTCCAATTTTGCGAAGTATAGGTTTGATTCAGCTGATTAAAATTAAACGCCGAGGTGATTCCTGAAAACGGATTTACAAATTGCTGTACAATGGTTGGCTCAGTTTCCATTGTCGCTCCATGTGTTCCAAATTGTGCACTTGTAAACAGGAATGCCGCGTCGAGTTCTGTTGGATTATTTGGACTAATATTTAATTTATCAAACCCTTTATTGCAACTGGAAATTACTGGAATACAGATGGCGATGGCTATAATTCTGATTAAATTTTTCATATTGTATATAGAGTTAGAATTTTACGTTTAAGTTAAATCCGAAAGTACGTGTTGTTGGTAGCGATGCCTGCTCATAACCTGTTAAGTTATCCCCGCTTGAGGCTATTGCTTCGGGATCAATGTTCGGCGTATATTTCTTAATGATTAATACATTACGGCATACGGCAGATAACACTAAGCTTTTCACATATTTTTTATTGATAAATTTAGATAAGTCGTATCCCAGCGAAAGGCTTCTTAATTTAACAAAGCTTGAGCTGTAAATGAAAGGGTCTAAGATATTCGTTGAACGATAATTTGCGTAAAAATCTTCCGCATTTACAGCGGTGGTGTTTGGTAACCCGTCAGTAGCATTTACGCCAGGAAAAATTACGCCACCTACACGGCCAGGTAAAGACTCTTTTGATAAACCTTCTCTTAATAAGTTTAAACTGGTACTCGAAAGTACTTTACCACCTGCTTTATAATCAATATGGGAGATAAAGGTAAAAGCCTTTGTAATTTAATGTGTTTAGCCAACCCCCTGTTGCTGTAGGGAGGCCGCTACCAAAATTAACTGGTGTAGCACTTGCTACGGGTTTGCCTCCCGATAATACGATATTTCCGGAAGCATCCCGCTTGTAAGTTGAACCTACAATTTGGTTAAGGGGTAAACCTACCACGTGAACTATAGACCCAAAAAACTCAGGACTGCCCACTACAAGCTGCGATTGGTTGTTGGCTAATGACAATACTTTTGAAGAATTGAAAGCAGAATTAAAAGCCGTTTTCCAGGTAAAGTTTTTGTTTTGGACAGGGATTAATTCCAGGTTAAATTCTAATCCTTTATTGTCCAAACCACCTAAGTTAACTAACGTGGTGCTGTATCCACTTGCTGCAGACAGGCTGATTGGAACGGCTTGATTAGTCGTTTTTTTATCGTAAGCAGCCACATCCAGATTCACTCTGTTGTTGAACATACGTAACTCAATACCGATTTCTTTTTCATTTACGCCAAAAGGCTTAATCTGGGTATTTGGTGAAGCTGTTCCGTTAATACTGCCTAAAGGAAGCCCATTAAATGAATTTTGAGCTAGCAAAAATGTTAATGCATTGTAAGGAGCAACCCCTGGGCACTTCCTGTTTCTGCAACAGCAACTCTCAACTTTCCAAAATTTAACCATTTTGCATTTGGAAGTAATTCCGAAAAAACGAAACTTCCGCTGATTGAAGGATAGAAATAATGATCTATATCTCTGGCCAGTACCGAATACCAGTCTGTACGGCCGGTAACATTTAGGTATAATAAATTTTTGTAGGAAAACTCTGCAGTACCATACAATGAATTTACGGTTTGTTTAGTTAAATTGTAGCTCGAATTTGCCGTAACACCGTTTCCTATGGTGTATAAATCTCTGATGTAAAAGTTGGTTACCGCTTCATTAAATGTAGATGTAATTAAGGGAAAGTGATTACCACCTACTGTTGCATTAAATGAAAAATCTTTCCACTTGTGCCCGCCACCCAGCAGGAAGTCAAAATTATTCTGGCGTGTACTTGCTGTACTTATTCCATAGCTACCATTATATAGCCCTGTTGGTGCTGCAGATACAGCCAGCGTACCCGTTGGCGTGTTTGATTCATAAGTAGTTTGCAAAAGGTCCATATTTGCCCTGCCCTGAAGATATAGCCAATCAAAAAACTGATAGCGTACCACAGCAGTACCTAACAAATGATCTTTTGTTTGTCTTTGAAATTGCTTCGCTAATATCCAGTAGGGGTTGGTAACGGTTGCAAACCTCGAAGTAGGTGTTTCATTTCCGTTGGCATCTATTGCGCCTGCCTGGAGTACATCAAAAGAAATGGAGTTGGCCAACCTGTAAATTGAGGTAGGAATTGCATTTCCCTGTACGCCTACAAGTGGCGGATTGTTATTAAACTGGTGATCGTAGTTAACGTAAAATTGTGTAGATAACTTATCGGTAAGTTTATAGTTAATGCCAACGTTAAAAATCTTTTTATGATAATCGTTGTTTGGTATTATACCCTGAGCATCCTGATTAGAAAGGGACACCCGGAAACTTCCTTTGTCATTACCGCCAGAAAGTGCAACTGTATTACTCCACGATGGCGCAAGTCTGAAGAAAGTCTTTATCCTGTCTTTAACAGGTGCATACGGACGCTGAACGCCGTCGAACTGAAACGTTGGTACATTATCAAACGGCACACCAAAGCTCCATGCACCAGAACTCTGCGCAGTACCTACTGATGACGGACGAATATTATTCTCGCCTTGTCCGTACTCATATTGAAAATCTGTATAATCCAGTGCCTGGTTTACCGTAAAATTAGAGTTGAACTCAACACCTATGCCACTATTTTTTGATCCCGACTTTGTTGTAATAATGATTGCTCCGTTAACGGCACGAGAACCATACAGGGCTGCTGCGGTAGATCCTTTTAAAACAGTCATCGATTCGATGTCATCCTGATTGATGCCTTGCATATTATCTCCCTGATCCACATTTTGTGTATAACCATTACTGCTGCTTGCACCCTGCGACATTGGCAAGCCATTGATTACGATGAGCGGCGAATTGTCTGCAGTAAAAGATGATTGTCCACGTAAGCGAATCTTGGTACTCCCACCTGGTCCTGCGGCCGGTGGAGAAACGTCCAGCCCGGCGATTTGGCCCTCAAGCGAATTGGCGAGGTTAGTTGTACGGTTGGTTTGTAATGCCTCTACGTCGGCTTTTTGAGCTGAATATCCCAGGCTTTTGGCCTCCCTTTTTATGCCGAGTGCAGTTACAATAACTTCATTTAAAGCATTTGTAATCGCTACCATAGACACATTAACTACGGTTTTTGTATTTACTGTTATTTCTATGGGTTTATAGCCAACGGATGTGAACACCAATACCGCGTTATTATTGGTAACATTTATGGTATAGCTGCCAGATGAATTGGTTACAGCAGCATTCCGCGTTCCCTTTTCAACTACGCTTACGCCGGGCAGGCCAACGCCCTGTTCATCGGTAACTTTACCTGAGATTCCTATAAAGGCTATTTTTAACTTTTTGGTTGTTGAAGGCGTACTAAAGACTCCGGTTGTTAGCCCACCGGCTGACGCATTTAAGGGCTCGAAAAGAATGAATCCCATTAACACAGTATATGCAAATACCAGTGGAAGTAATTTTTTTTCATCATTATAATTTGGTTAGCATTGGTTTTTTAATAAAAAGCTTATATATCCCGGAAAACGTTGTGTAATCAATTTGGAATATAAGCAGTATAGCAACTAGGTGCCGTGGCTGGACGTTAAGTAAATCTATCTCATATTAAATATTGGTTAGTTAGTTAATTAAATCGCTGTTCTGATCATCTAAGGCAAACATGCTTAATGAAATATCTTGTTTGAAGAAAATAATTGCGGGAATAGAAGCATTACTTTCTTTTTATATTTGGTTTCGAAACAGTTATGTTACACAGGCAAATAAAGACAACTTTAATGAAAAGCAATTTCAGTATTGCTGCAAAAAATTGTAACATATTAACATAGATATGTCTTTCCTGATTTTGTTGTGTTTTAACAGGGTATTGTAAATCTATCTGTTTATCAATTGCTTATAGAAAAACCTTGGTGCAAAATCAATCTGATGTACAAATAATAAAACCTGGCGTTGTTAACATACTTACTATCAATAGGTAAATTAGATAGTCATTATATCGCACATAATTTATAATTTCATGCTATAGTTAACCAATTATAAACATGAAGGCTACGTTAAAAAAGGCTACTCCAAACCCGGAGCATTCCTTTAATATCCATAAGGATATAGGGCATGCGATATTAAGTGCCTGGCACTATCATCCCGAGTGCGAGTTATTGATTGTTAAAAGGAGCTACGGTACCTGCCTGATAGGCGACCATGTTGGTCCTTTTAAAAATGGTGATGTATTTTTATTTGGATCAAACCTGCCACATACTTTCCGGTGTGAACAAAAATACCTGGAAAACGATACGGAAAAAGTTGGAGAAACCATCGTGATTCTTTTTCAAAATAACATCTGGGGCGATACATTTTTGAACCTTCCTGAAATTAGTCCGATTGTTAAACTGCTAAACACAAGTAAGCTGGGTTTGCGTTTAAAAGGAGCAACTAAACGAAAGGTTGGCAAAATAGCAGAGGAAATGCTTAACGAATCGCCTGCCCGTAAATTAATTAGTTTATTATCTGCTTTAGAAATAATAGCTGCTACGAAAGAATATGAAATAATATCATCCAATGGCTTTAACCTGGAAGTAAACAGCATCGACCAGAGCCGCATTAACACCATTTTCGAATATACTTTTAATCATTACCACCAAAAAGTAGCATTAGAAGATGTAGCCTCATTAATTAACATGGGAAAGCACTCTTTTTGCAGGTACTTTAAATCCAAAACAAAAAAACATATATCCAGTTTTTAATGGAAGTGAGAATTGGAAATGCCTGCAGGTTGCTGGTAGAAGAGGAATTTAACATGACGGAGGTAGGCTATGCCTGTGGCTATAACAATATCTCTCACTTTTATCATCAGTTTAAAGCACTTACCAAAAAAAATCCAATGGATTACAGGTCCAGTTATATTAAAACGGAAGAGAGGAAATTTACCGAATAGATATTTGCTGGCTGCTTTTAGTGGGCATTTAGGTTAACACAATTCCTAAATCATTTTGCTTAAGGTGAGCTAATCTTTAAAAAAACGGTTAGTTAATCATGATCCTATTCTCACCAATCAGGTCATATAATCCTTAATTTTAGTATTGCAGCATTTAATTGTATTATATTAACATTATGCTGTAAATGTACTTTAAAAAGCATTTATTTGCTTTATTATTTACCGCCTGGATATGAAAATTGAGTTTAAATCTAATTTTCGATCCAAAAAAACTTAACCAAATATGATGAGAATCTATAATACCTCGAGCGGGATTATTATCAACCACAATAACCAATATTTCTTAACAGAAGAGAAAAGCTGGGACCGGTTTGTAAACAGAAGCAACCTTTTTAAAGTGATCAGTAGTGAGTTGCAACAGCTTCAGCCTAACGATGATTTACAAGCGCTCACCAATTCAGCTATTTTAACACCTATAGGTAACCAGGAGGTGTGGGCATCTGGTGTAACTTATTTTCGTAGCAGGGAAGCCAGAATAGAAGAATCAAAAGAAGCAAAAAGGTGGGGATTTTTATGCCAGGGTATACGATGCAGACCGGCCGGAACTTTTTTTTAAATCACCAGCTTACCGTACAGTGGGTTCCGGAGGAAAAATACGGATCAGGGCAGATTCTAAATGGAACGTACCTGAACCGGAACTGACCTTATTTATTTGCTCAGCAGGCACTATTGAAGGTTATACCATAGGTAATGATGTATCATCGAGGGACATCGAAGGCGAAAATCCGCTTTATTTACCGCAGGCAAAATCATACAATGGAGCTACCGCTTTAGGTCCTTGCATTTTAGTAACAGAGGGCCCAATAGATCCGGATACGAATATCAGCATCGAAATATCCAGAGATTCGGCAATCCTTTTTAAGGAGAAAATATCCATTAATCAAATGAAACGTAAGCACAAGGACTTAGTGGCTTACTTGTTTCGGGAATTGATTTCCCTCATGGTACTTATTTAATGACAGGTACTGGCATAATCCCTACAGATGATTTCACCTTACAAAGCGGAGACATGGTAAAAATAACCATTTCAGAGATTGGTTCACTTGTAAATACCGTAGCATGATAAACAAATTATAGGTTTCGAAACGGCTGCCAAAGCAAGTGAAACGATTGGTTCGATAAGCAGGGCTACCGGCAAAAAATCTAAATAGGAAGTTAAAAAATAGCGCAACATAGTATATCTGGATATGAAATCATATAGAAGTTCGACCTGGTTTGGGAAAAAAGATAAAATGGGCCTCATCTATCGCAGCTGGATGAAAAACCAGGGCATGCCTGAAGACATGTTTGATGGCAGACCGGTAATTGGGATTTGTAATACGTGGTCAGAACTTACACCTTGCAATGCCCACCTGCGTGATATTGCTGAAAGTGTTCGCCGCGGAGTATTGGAGGCTGGTGGCTTTCCGCTGGAATTTCCAATCATGTCATTAGGTGAAACGCTCATGAAACCCACTGCTATGTTGTTTCGTAACCTCGCTAGTATGGATGCAGAGGAATCAATAAGGGGCAACCCTATTGACGGAGTAGTGCTACTTACTGGCTGCGATAAAACGACGCCCTCTACATTAATGGGTGCGGCAAGTGTCGATTTGCCAACCATTGTGGTTCCCGGCGGCCCCATGCTAAACGGAAAATATCACGGACATGACATAGGCTCAGGAACAAGTGTATGGAAGCTGACAGAGGAATTAAAAAAAGGCGAAATTACTTATGATGAATATGCAGAGGTGGAAAGTTGCATGTCGCGTAGTCCTGGGCACTGTATGACCATGGGAACAGCTTCCACTATGGCTTGTATGGTAGAAGCGTTGGGCATGAGTCTTTCCGGTGGGGCAGCTATACCTGCCGTCGATTCCCGGCGGAAAAGGCTTGCTCAGCTATCCGGAAGGAGAATAGTTGAAATGGTTAAAGAAGACCTGAAAATTTCTAAAATACTAACACGGGATGCTTTTGAAAATGCAATTAAGGTAAATGCCGCGGTTGGAGGTTCTTCAAACTTTATTATTCACCTTACGGCTATTGCAGGGCGTATGGGTGTAGCGCTGAACTTAGATGATTTTGATGATATTGGCAGCAAAATGCCACTTCTGGTAAATCTTATGCCTTCTGGGAAATTTTTGATGGAGGATTTTTACTATGCCGGTGGTGTACCCACGGTTTTAAAACAAATGCAATCTGTTTTAAAAATGGATACCCTAACGGTAAGCGGGAAAACGCATGCCGAAAACATTGCCGATAAAGGAATAAATTACAATAAGGAAGTTATTTATGAATTTGAACAGCCGATCATTCCGGAAGCCGGAATTACCGTACTAAAAGGTAATCTTGCAGTTAACGGTGCGGTTATAAAGCCATCTGCAGCTACGCCCGGCTTAATGCAGCATCGGGGCAGGGCAGTAGTGTTTGAAGACATTGAGGATTACCATGCGAGAGTGGATGACCCTGATTTGGATATCGATGAAACTTGTGTAATGGTCTTGAAATCGGTTGGTCCGGTCGGCTATCCGGGTATGCCCGAGGTGGGTAATATGACTTTACCAAAAAAGCTACTTGACAAGGGCGTAACAGATATGGTAAGGATATCGGATGGCAGGATGAGTGGTACCGCATATGGTACAGTTATACTGCACGTATCGCCGGAGTCTGCTATTGGTGGAAATTTAGCGCTTGTAGAAAACGGAGATATCATTGAGCTCGATGTAGCCAATAAACGTATTCATCTTGAAGTGAGTGATGAAGTGTTAGCCCTGAGGCGAAGCAATTGGGTACAGCCAATTCCTGCTGCAACACGTGGCTATGTAAACTTATATATCAAACATGTTCAACAGGCAGATAAAGGTGCTGATCTGGACTTTTTAGTAGGCGGCTCAGGTTCAGCCGTAGCCAGAGACTCCCATTAACAGAAATATGGATGTACTGATTCTTTTAGGCTGTATAGTTATACTTGTATTATTAATTGCCTGGGCGAAGGTGAATACCTTTCTTGCATTTTTAATCGTATCTGTAGGGGCAGCCTTATTGCTAGGTATGCCAGCCGCCAGTATTCCGCAAACGGTTAATAAAGGATTAGGAGATACATTAGGATCTCTGGCAATCATCATCGTTTTGGGAGCCATGCTCGGAAAACTTGTCGCCTCCAGTGGTGCCGCTCAAAAAATAGCCACGGTATTAAAAAACACATTCGGCTATAAATCCGTAACCTGGGCCATGGCTTTAACAGGTTTTATAGTGGGCATTCCATTATTTTATAATGTTGGGTTTGTATTGCTTATACCCATTATTTTTTCTGTAGCCTATAACTATAAGTTACCCCTGGTATATGTAGGATTGCCTATGCTGGCATCGCTCTCCGTAATGCATGGTTTTTTGCCACCGCATCCATCGCCCATGGCTTTAGTTACTCAGTTTAATGCAGATCTGGTTAAGACCTTTACTTATGGTTTAATAGTGGCTATACCTGCAATAATTATTGCAGGTCCTATTTTCGCAAAAGCATTAATAAATATGCAATCCAGGCCAACGGTTACCCTACAAGCCGATGAACTGCCCGATAATGAGCTGCCAGGAATAACAAATAGTGTGGTTTCCGCATTATTACCTGTACTTATCATTTTGGGGACCACATTGATCACCAGGATATGTAATGACAATATCGCTGTGTTAAATTTTGCCAGATTTACCGGTGATCCAACTATTGCCATGATATTAACCATTTGTATTGCAACATACACCCTTGGGATGAGGTTAGGTAAAAAGCTGATTGACATTATGGTAATTTTTGTTGATGCAACAAAAGATATAGCAATGATCCTTTTAATAATCGGTAGTGCAGGTATTTTGAAACAGGTATTTGTAGAAACAGGGGTAAGTAACAGCCTTGCTGCAATTTTGCAAGGATTGACCCTGCCACCCTTGTTACTGGCCTGGTTAATAACGGCTGTATTAAGGCTTTGTCTGGGTTCGGCTACCGTAGCCGGCCTCACCGCTGCCGGTATCGTATATCCGCTTATCGGACCTCATGGTGCCGATCCAAATTTAATGGTACTCGCGGTTGGCTCAGGGAGCCTGTTTTGTTCTCACGTAAATGATTCCTCTTTCTGGCTATTTAAAGAGTATCTAGGATTGTCTATCAAACAAACATTTTTATCCTGGTCGCTGATGGAAACGCTGGTTTCCGTTATCGGACTTATCGGAATACTGATTATAAACCAGGTACTGTTTAGGTAAATCATCATTATCTTTAATAGATACAATATGTATAGTTTACAACATACTGTAAAGTAAATGGTTATGAGCCATTCGGTGAGTCAATTTAAAATTTTGCCTTACTCGCTGAAGTTTTGAGAATTTGTGCGATTTTGGCAATTCACTAAAAGTAAAAACCCTGCTAATCGTGCGATTGCAAGGGTTTTATACGTTTTGATAGTCTTTGGTGTGATCCCGCTGGGATTGGCTCAGCCCCACAAAACCCCGAATCTTTTACAAATCGAACCCAGGCCGGCGCTTCTGTTCGAATCCCAGAGGGGATAAAACATAAAAACCTCACATTTCTGTGAGGTTTCTTGTGATCCCGTTGGGATGTGAACTTCGTTCGATTTTCAGCGTTTAAAGGCTATCGGGAAGGTTTTTGAAAAGCGACTCACCGAATCACTCACCTTTTTGTCTGTATTTTTTAGTTGCAATTGCTATGATACAAATATAAAGAAAATAAGAGAGTTAAGCCGGGAAAATCGAATAGTATTTTATTTCAAATCTATTACCTTTGCGTAGATGAAATCGTAATAGGGTGTATATAATGCTGGCTCAACGCTACCACATCAAAACTTTCTCGATTTTTAATGCCTGTCGTTTCTGTAGAGCTTCTTGAAACCATGAGCGAACACGCTATACAAATTTTAAAACGCTGCGGCATAACGGAGTTAATAATTTATAATGGAAACCATACATACGGCATATAGTAGCTTAATAGCAACCATTTCTACTACCTATACCAATGGCAAGGTAGTAGCGTTAAGGGCTGTAAATAACCAGTTGTTAACTACTTATTGGCAAATAGGGCAACACATAGTAGAGTTTGAGCAAGGTGGTAAAGCTAAGGCCACCTACGGCAAGGCCTTATTAGAAAATTTATCAAAAGATCTTAAAAAGCTACATGGAAAAGGTTTTAGTCGTAGCAACCTTAATTATATGCGGTTGGTTTATGTGTGCTTCCAATTTGTGAGGAGCTTCCTCACAAATTGACTTGGACACACCTTTGCGAACTAGTAAAAATAAACGACCCATTAGAACGTAGCTTTTACCAGCAACAAGCCATATTAGAGAACTGGAGTACAACCGAGTTGATTCGTCAAAAAAACAGCTCATTATACCTTCGTTTGGCATCATCAAAAGATAAAGAAGGCATTTTAAAACTAGCACATCAAGGACAAATAGTAGCACAGCCAACTGATATTTTAAAAGATATCTATGTATTTGAATTTCTTAAAATAGCCGAGCCTTACCACTTATCTGAAACTGATTTAGAGCAACGATTAATTACTCATCTGCAAAGTTTTTTATTAGAACTGGGCAAAGGCTTTGCATTTATTGGTAGACAATATCGGATTACACTAGGCAACCGAAACCACTATGTAGACTTGGTTTTTTATCACCGTATATTAAAATGCTTTGTGTTAATAGACTTAAAAAGAGAGGAAGCCAATTACCAGGATGTAGGGCAAATGAATATGTATTTGGGCTATTTTGAAAATGAAGAAAATACCGAAAGTGACAACCCGCCTATAGGAATTGTTTTAGCCAAAGAAAAAGACGAATTGGTAATACAGTATGCTATGCATAATGTGTCTTCACAATTATTTGTACAAAAATACCAGTTGTATTTACCCAACAAAGAAGAATTGAGAAAAGTAATCGAAGACCAATTGAATAGAGAAACTGAATAAAAAAACACTTTTAAAAGATTGAGTCACTCGTCACAAGAAGCCAGAATATTATTATACCAATCTCTATTTCGGGGTCGTGAAGATATTTTTGCCATTCATTGGACAAAGGGAGCCAAAAGTGGCTATATGCCTGCAAAGTTATATGATCCTTATTTCAATAGAATTTATAAAAAACCTTCTGGTTCTCCAAGTTCAGAACCTGTAACTTATCTTTCACTAACCAATGATCAAGTCCAGAGACACCTTGAAGGAAAGCAGCTGATTGGTTTATATCCACTATTACAGGATAATAGTTCTTGGCTAATTGCAGCAGATTTTGATAAGAATAGCTGGTTGGACGATTGCAGAAGTTTCATCAAATTATGTGACGACTACAAAATTCCAGCTTATTTGGAGCGCTCTCGTTCTGGAAATGGCGGTCATGTTTGGATTTTTTTGATAGGGCTTATCCCGCTTTTAAGAGTCGAAGTATTGTCCTTGCGCTCCTTGAAAAATCAGGTGTGGTTTCTGCCTTCGATAAAAATTCAAGCTTCGACAGATTATTTCCAAATCAGGATAGGCTTTCGGGAAAGGGATTTGGAAATCTGATTGCCATGCCCTTTCATAAAACAGCAATGGAAGCAGGTAATAGCTGTTTTATAGATGCCAATACGACGTTACCATATGTTGACCAGTGGCAGTTTCTCGAAAGTATTAAGCGGATCTCTATCATCCAACTGGATAAAATATTTTTTTCATTAACCAATTCAAAAGTAGAAGAAGCCACCGCATCTGGAACGCTTAATATCTCCCTTTCAAATGCAATCGAAATAAAGAGCAACGAGATAAGTCCCGCATTAACCCATTTTCTAAAAGAGGAGCTCAACTTCTTCAATGCGGATTTCATCATTAAAAAGAACAGTGGACGAAGTACGTTTGGTACCAAGAGATATTTCAGGTTCATCGAGGAAGTAAATGGACGTGCCATTATCCCTAAAGGTTTTATCAGGAAGTTGGTTACACATTGTATTCAGCATAATATTCCGTATCAGCTAAACGACAATCGTAAATTACTGCCTGCAATAGGATTTTCTTTTAATGCCTCCCTGAAAGACTATCAACTTCCAGCTGTAGAAGCTGCTGCTAAAAAGGGTATTGGCATAATCGTTGCACCGCCTGGTTCTGGTAAAACTGTGGTGGCGCTAAAAATTATTGCGGATAAACGGCAGCCAGCGTTGATAGTGGTTCATCGTAAACAATTGGCCGATCAATGGGCTGAAAGGATAGAAGCATTTCTAGGGATCCCCAAACAGGATATCGGTAAGATTGGGCAAGGGAAGGCAACAATTGGAAAACAGGTTACGATTGCCATGGTACAAAGTCTTGCGAAAGAACTGCAAAAACCTGATGCAGTAAAGTTGGTTCGAGCTTTTGGAACCATCATCGTTGACGAATGCCATCATATTGTTGCCGAAACTTTTAAGGATGCCATCTCGCATTTCCATTCTTATTATCTATACGGGCTAACTGCAACGCCTTTCAGAAAGAACAGTGATGACAGACTGATTTTTATCCATCTGGGCGAAATAATTTCCGAACTGAAATCTGCTGATTTAGTGATTTCAAAACAGCCAGAAATCATCATTAGGAACACAGCGCTGGATGTTCCTTTTAATGCGAAAACAGATCGCTTTGAAACGTTATCAAATATATTGGTTCATGATGCAGATAGGAATAAACTCATTTTAAAAGACTTAGCATTTCAACTAAATACAGGAAAAAGAATCGTAATCCTTACAGAAAGAAAAGAACATATCGAAACATTGCAACAATATTTAAAGCAATACTATGAGACGGTTACTTTGAGTGGTGATGATTCTGAAGCTAGCCGTAACACCAAGTGGAAAATGTTAAAGGATGGAAACTATCAGGTGCTCATTACCACTGGGCAGTATTTTGGTGAGGGTTCCGATCTTCATAATGCCCAATGTCTGTTTCTGGTCTATCCATTTTCTTTTGAAGGCAAACTGATCCAGTATATCGGTCGGGTACAGCGTTCTGAGTTAACCCCCATCATTTATGATTACCGTGATATCAAGATCGACTATCTGAATGCCATGTTTTTGAAACGAAATGTCTATTACAAAAAGTTGATCAAACACCGAACATTATTTGACGACCCGATTGAAGAGGATGAGCCAGTAGAACAAACAAATAACGAAAAAAGCATTTTAGCTGATCAGGTGATAGAACGGAAGCTTAAAATAACCATAGCATCGCTTGATTTTCTATACGGTAGTATCGGGTTTCGTATCCCTATCCGTGAAGTTGGACATGAAGTATCATTCGATGTAGAAAACATCCACATCCGCCCCGAATTTGAAGTATTGAAGCCATATTTTGAAAAGTTTCTAAAAACGAAATCGATAGAGTTAGCTATCTGTATCATCATCGAAAATGGAGGTATCGTGGCCAAATCCGCAACCTCTCAAGACCTACAACAATTAAATAGAGAAGTTGTAGATAGTGTTCGTTTCCGCTTTGCCGAAAGGAATATTTTAATGAAATCAAACCTGTTAGGCAGGGGCGATAAAATATCCCAATTAAATACCAGTGATCCCAATACGTTATACGATTCTGGAGAAGAATTGCTTCAGGATGTCCTATGCAAAGGTAGTTATAGGCATAAGCTGCATCTCCAATATCTCGCTGAACAGCATTGTGGCAATATCTTAAAACTGAGATTTGTCATTAGTCCATTCGCATTTGTTTTTCTTATCAGAGGAATCGAACAATATCATATCATTATGGAAACCTTGGATACAGACGAGGCAACCTATATCTGGCAAATTCCGAAAGATATCGGATCGCTTAAAGCCTCACTCCTCGAGATTGATAATGATCTTTTGAAAATACGTAACGAAGGGCGTGCAGCATTTTTAGAATCAGCCCCTGTTAATTTTAGCCGTGTATTGCATGATTATACTGAGGAACTGAAAGGTTTTATTGTATGGAAGGATGATTTAGAACAGTGCTTGGTTTAGGGTGTGAATTTTGTTCAGTTTTAAGCGTTTAAAGGCTATCTGGAAGGTTTTTCGAAAAGTGACTCACCGAATCACTCACCTTTTTGTCTGTATTTTTTAGTTGCAATTGCTATTATTTAAATATACGATTTTTAAAAAAAAAAACCATTTGAAAAAAATTAACTATGATTTTAGTGAAACTATAAGGACTAAAAGACTTAGAATCTTTTAGTCGATGGTTTGAATACGCCATAGGTACAGAGCGTAAGTTTAAAGTTTTTCATCGCCAAACTTTTAAGTAAACCATGAAAAATTTCGATGAATATCGACTGCCTTCATGCTCTGCTTTTTTAACTGCCAAAATAATTTCATTCATTATAAATTGCGGTGTCGCCGATTTTGGTTTATGGGCGATATCAAATTCAGGGACTTGAGTTTTGAATGGATTTTTATCGGCCTGACAGCAGTACTTTGTGTTATCGGAAGAGCCCGCTATAAAAAATCAAGTCAGAAACCACAATCGAATTTTTAATTCAGTAATAACAAGGCACTTGAAGAAAGGTCTTTTATAATATTATACTTAAATCTAAATCGAAAATTTTCAGGGAATTCCTGTTCGAAAAATGCCCACTTGGACAAGTTGGGCATTTCGGCAAAAATGGCCACTCATTCCGCATTTAAACTGTCACCCCATTTCGCTTTAAAGTGACCACCTGTTCCGGGGCAAACTGGCCGTTCTGATCTTTAGATCAGCTCTTTTCGCCACTGGCTTTCGCGAATAATCTTTCAAATTCTGCATAAAATAAAAGCTCCTGGGAGCATATCTGCAATTCGGAATGGACTACGGTCGTTTCGCTGTTTTGGAGGGCTTATGGCGTTTTTCTGCGCGTTAAAATACCTACGAACGGATTTTGATCTTTAGGACGATCTGAATTGAGGATAAATCTGGCAGTAGAATGGATTGAACCGAAATGTTATGAGGAAAATGGATTTGAATCCGAAATGTATATTTGTTCAGAGGGAAAGGAACTTAAATGTGCATCATCCGGTAATCAAATTGGTGGCCAGTTTGGCCCGAAACAGAGGGGTCACTTTGATTGAAATATACAGTAATAGGCAACCCCATATCGAAAACACGTTGATGGGCATAATAAATGGCATTCTGCAAATGGTCAAGATGGGTGTTCAACGCCTTGATCTCTTCTTTGGAGCCGATGGCCCGGCTGCCCTTGGCGTTCCATCGTTTGGGGTCGCAATCCCGATTGGTGGCCATCTCCGCACGGTTTCCTTCTACGGTAATCCTCATGTAGATCGGCACATTTCCACTTACATAGTTCTTTTGCTTTTTCAGATAGAAAAGCAGGCTAAAATTGGTCTTCATAATCTAAAGATTAAAGTGAAACAACCCGAGAACCGATTTTCGGTTCGAGAGCTGCATCGCCGTTAAAAAATAATAAATAACAGTGATGCAAACATAGCTTTGCAACTAAATCTACACAAGATGTTCAGTTTGTAACAACCTGTACAATAAATGATTATGTACAATTCGGTGAGTCAACTTTAACCGTTTTGCCTAACTCACCGAACCACTCACCAAAGTTTTGTGAATTCGTGCAAAATTTGGCAATTCCCTAAAAGCAAAAACCCTGCTAATCATGCGATTGCAGGGTTTTATACATTTTGATAGTCTTTGGTGTGATCCCGCTGGGATTCGAACCCAGGACCACTACATTAAAAGTGTAATGCTCTACCAGCTGAGCTACGGAATCTACTTTGTTAAAAACGTTATCCGTTTCCTTTAAAGTGGTGCAAATATAGGGTTATAGACTGTTTCGTGCAAATAAAAAATCGCCAAAAGTGTTAGTGTATTGATTTATAGGCAAATTAATTATTCAGCCCTGATTTTTTAAATGGATTTGATATTTTTATTGCTCTTAATTTAAGATTAAGCCCTGTGAAATTCAACCTGTTACGCTATTTTTCACAAATGCGCTCCATATTAACCCTGCCAATTCAATAAAGTTAAAGATGAGGGAAATGGAAAAATATATACAAGATTCACTTTTTCTGAATAATACAGAAGGCATGTCAGATATAGCTACAACCATACGAAACCAACTATACCTAATAGAAGGAGGAGGTTCTTTTATATAAAATGCCTGTTATTGCAAAGCTTACCGGCAAAATCCAGAATCAAACCTATTGTTGATATTGCATTAGCGCATAGGGCTTTAGGCTAGTTGAGCACTAGCTAAAAGCCTTTTTTGTTAAAGTTGAAATTACGCAAACGTTTGACCCATTTTAATTAAATATTATTGTTTAGTTTGGCACAAACAAATAAACCGAACCAAAACTTTATGCAACAAACAACAAAACCAGGTCAAACCCAAAGACCAAAACCGCTTATTATTATTTGTGCGCTATTCTTTATTTTTGGCTTTGTGACATGGGCAAATGGAACCCTGATCCCTTTCTTTAAATTATCCTTTGGCTTATCAAATTTACAGGCATTCTTTGTAACCTTTGCTTCGTACATGGCTTATTTCTTTTTAGCGCTGCCTTCATCGTGGATACTGAAGAAAGTTGGCTTTAAAAATGGTATTGTTTTAGGTCTGGTGATTTTAGGACTGGGTTCCCTGATATTCATACCTGCAGCTTCAACGCGTACTTTTGGCTTATTCTTAACGGGTATTTTTGTTCAGGGAGCTGCCTTGGCATTGCTTCAAACCGCTTCTAATCCTTATTTAACCATTATCGGCCCTATCGAAAGCGCCGCAAAACGCATCAGTATAGCGGGGATTTGTAATAAATTTGCAGGAATGATTGTACCGTTGATTATGGGCAGTTTATTTTTGAAAAACGCTTCAGAGGTAGAGAAAAAGATACAGGCAGCTACTGGCGCGGTACACGAGCAATTGTTGAATGATGTTTTAGGTCGCGTAAATATACCATACATTGTTTTGGCCATCATTTTCTGTTTGTTCGCCATTTTTATCAAATTCACTGATCTGCCAGAGGTAGAGGTTGAAGAGGATATTATCGACGAAAGTAAAGGCGCAGTAGTAAAACACAGCAGTATTTTTCAGTTCCCTCACTTATTTTTAGGTGCCCTTTGTATTTTTGTATATGTTGGTGCAGAAGTAATGGCAGGTGATATTATCGGGATTTATGGCCGCGAATTGGGCATCAGCGTCGAAATCAGCGGAAAGTTAACCTCCATTACCCTTTTTAGTATGTTAATTGGTTATATCATTGGGATCATTACCATTCCGAAATACATCTCTCAACAAAAAGCACTTCGCATCTGCGCCATTTTAGGTATCATATTTACGGTTTTATCTTTCGCCATTTCGAACTGGTTTGCTGTAATTTTTGTAGCCTTGCTTGGTTTGGCAAACTCGTTAATGTGGCCGGCAATATTCCCGCTCGGCATCAGTCATTTAGGAAAATTCACCAAAATCGGTTCAGCTATTATGGTGATGGGTATTGCAGGCGGTGCAATTATGCCTTTATTGTATGCCTTTTTAAACGAAAAATTACACATCAATTTCCAATTGGCTTATCTGTTAACCGTATTGCCATGTTACCTTTATATTTTGTTCTTTGCTGTAAAAGGTCATAAAGCCGGACTAAAGTTAAAATAACCAAAACCAAATAAATTATGATTAAGCCCGGTCTATAATAGATTTGGCTTTCTTTTGCGATTAATTTTCAGTTATTTTGGCGAATTATAAACGAGACCTAAATCACATGTCTCACATCTTGATACTTGATACTCAATCCCCATATTTAACAATGAACAAAGCTATTTTTCTCGACCGCGATGGTGTACTTAACCACGAAATTTACGATTACATCTGCCGGGTTGAAGATTTTAAAATATTGGATTACCAGATCCCTGTACTCAAAAAATTCTTCGATGAAGGTTATTTGTTAATCGTAATCACCAACCAGGGCGGCATTGCACTGAAACGTTATACCGAACAGGAACTGGCCATTATGCACCAGATGTTAAGAAATGCTTTTGTAGCCAAAGGGGCCGATATTGCTGGCTTTTATTACTGTCCGCATCATCCAACTGTTGGCGGCGAATGCAAATGCAGAAAACCAGCATCGGGAATGATTTTAGATGCCATCGACATGTATGATATTGATCCGGCACAATCAGTTATGATCGGCGATAAACCCAGAGATGTTGAAGCAGCAAACGGGGCAGGAGTGAAGGGAATCCTGATTGAACCTGATGAGCAGATTAGCTATGAGAAGGTGAAAGAGGTATTGAAAAGAGAATCTTTAGTTTAGTTTGGAGTTCGGGGTTAGGAGTTTGGAATAAGCAAATCGCCCATACCAACATAATATGGAAAAGGTAATATGGAAGGTGAAACCTGCAATGGCAAGCGCCAGTAAAATCTTAATTACCTTAACTTCTTAATGGTCGAAAAATGTAAAATGGAGAAAGGAAGACTGGAGATGTAACCTGCAATTTGCCCATCACACCTATCTTACATCATCCATTTTATTAATTTGGGCGTTTTAACACGCTTATACACTATATCTTTTTGGCTGTCATTTAACTACGCTATCATTGACAGACTCCAATAAGAATGGTCGTCATCTCGACCGGAGCAACGCGTAGTGGAGAGATCTATCCAAACAGATTTTGCTTCGCAGAGCCTTCGGGTTCTCGACTGCGTTGCACTCTGCTCGAAATGAAGGTAATAAGAGGGAATTTTTACATGTAGATTAATTACTTTCCATTCCTATTGATTTTATAAAATAAATTATCCTTCAGGATGACAGCCAAAAAGGATGCCGTTCCCATCGTTAACGCAGAATGCCGCAATGACTTAAGAAGTTTAGAAAGGAAAGAAGCGAATGAATAACTTCGTCAGTCAGAAGCTTCTGAAATTCTATTAAGCTTTCCCTACCTAATACTTACGAAAATCTTTCCGCACGCCTTCCATTGAGTATTTCGTAAGTGCCGTAGCCATCTAGACCTGATTGAAATGGCATTCCGGTATTCGACTATTTTATATTTACCGAACATTACCGGAATATAATGTAAAGCAGGACTGCAGGAACCGATCTGCACTGTTCTTGCTCTCCAAAAAAATCATGTAAAATTGTAAGAGGGAAAACGGATGATGTAATCTGCAATTTGCAAGAACAAGCACCAATAAAGCCTTAATAGGCTTAACTTCTTAATGGTAGAAAAAAAGGAAAATGTAAGAGGGAAAAGGATGATTTGACATGCAAGAGCAAGCACCAATAAAACCTAAACTGTCTTAACTTTTTAATGGTACAAAAAATGGAAAAGGGGAGATGTAGCCTGCGCTTTGCCCATCATCCATTATACATCTTAGATTATCCATAAAACAAAAAATCCTAAGTCTTAAACCGGAAATCCGACTCAAGACTTAGGATTAAAGTCTTCCGACTTTAAATATTATTTACCCGCTGCTTTAGCGTGGTCAGCTAAGAAAGTAGCCAAACCGCTATCAGTTAATGGGTGTTTCAATAAGCCAACAATTGCAGCCAAAGGAGCAGTGATTACATCAGCACCTAGTTTAGCACAGTTTACAATGTGCAATGGTCCGCGGATTGAAGCTGCGAGGATTTGAGTTTCGTAACCGTAGTTATCAAAAATAGTTCTGATATCTTCAATTAAAACCAAGCCATCACTAGAAATATCATCTAAACGACCTAAAAACGGAGAAACGTAAGTAGCACCGGCTTTTGCAGCCAATAATGCCTGGCCTGCAGAGAAAATTAAAGTACAGTTGGTTTTGATTCCTTTTGATGAGAAATATTTAATGGCTTTAACACCATCTTTAATCATCGGAACTTTTACTACGATTTTCGGGTTCAAAGCGGCTAAAGCTTCACCTTCTTTAACAATTTCGTCAAAAGTGGTCGAAATTACTTCTGCACTTACGTTATCATCAACGATATCGCAAATTGCTTTATAGTGGTTAATTACATTTTCATCGCCGGTAATACCTTCTTTAGCCATTAAGCTAGGATTGGTGGTTACGCCATCTAAAATGCCAAGATCTTGCGCTTCTTTGATTTGATCAAGATTTGCTGTGTCAATAAAAATTTCATGTTTATAAATTCTTAAAATGATAATTAGGTTCTGTTGCTAGAACCCCTGAAGAATTTAATATCCCCCCTTCAGGGGGTTAGGGAGTAAAAAAGGGCAAGCACCTTCTATCGCACCGCTACAACCTTCTACCCTTGCTGCGTTCCCACCCTGGGGGAGTTCAAAGGGAGCTGGTCGTAAAAGACTTGCCCGGCCACAAAGGTAGAAAAAGAAGTTGTTTCGCAAAATGCATTTTTCTATTTTTTTTCTGTTTTAAGCTATGTGGCTGATTAGTAAATTAATAAAATTAAAATGTGTGTTTTCAGATTATATAAGGAAATACATGATAAACAAATTTTTAAGTATAATATTTGTATATGAATTTAATATTCATGAATAAATCAAATTAATAAAACGATTTATCATGGAATCTAGCTGGAAAAGCTCATTTATTGTACAATATTATCATTATAAATTTGATAATTATTAATGTGTAAAAATAAAAATATTTCAATTTAAAGACTTTAAATTACATAAGGACTAAAATTTTTCCAAAAAACATATCAACTCTGTAATTTTAAATTTGTTTTTCCTATCTTAGTGTTTCCTATACACTAACAACTAACGAGCAAAGAATGGAACCAAACAGTGGATTGTACGATGCGCAATTTGAACACGATGCCTGCGGTATTGGGTTCGTTGCACATGTGAAAGGGCGAAAATCGCATCAAATCATCTCTGATGCACTTACTATTTTAGAGAATCTAGATCATAGAGGGGCATGTGGAGCAGAACCAAATACAGGCGATGGTGCAGGTATTATGATTCAGATTCCTCACGAATTTTTTTACGACGAATGCTTAAAAGCTGGCTTTAGCCTGCCTGAAACCAATAATTATGGTGTAGGTATGTTATTTATGCCAAAGGATATCAGATCGAGAGAAGAGTGCAGAGAATTGATTTACCGTGCCGCCGAAAAACTTGGCCTGGAAATTTTAGGTTTTAGAAAAGTTGATGTCGACACTACGGATATTGGCAATATGGCCCTTTCTGTTGAACCGGAAATTGAGCAGGTGTTTATTGCCCGTCCTTATGCAGTAGCACCAGGAGCAGATTTCGAGCGTAAACTTTATATTTTTAAAAATTACCTGATTAAACTGATCGTGAACACCGTTCACGGAGGTAAAGATTTTTATATCGTTTCGCTTTCTGCGCAAACCATTATCTATAAAGGTCAGCTCACTTCATTACAGGTACGTACCTATTTTACAGATCTGAGTGATAAGCGCATGGTTTCAGCTTTAGGCTTGGTCCACTCGCGTTTTGCAACCAATACCTTCCCTTCGTGGAGGTTGGCCCAACCATTCCGCTTTATTGCGCATAATGGTGAGATCAACACTTTGCAGGGAAATTTAAACTGGTTTAGGGCAGGTGTTAAATCTTTTGCTTCTGCTTATTTTACACCAGAAGAACTGGACATGTTACTGCCTGTAATTGACGAAACGAATTCAGATTCAGGCTGTTTAGATAATGTTATTGAATTATTACTTCACTCCGGAAGAACCCTGCCTCATGTATTAATGATGTTGGTGCCGGAGGCCTGGGATGGTAACGAAGATATGGACCCGGTAAAAAGGGCATTCTATGAGTTCCATGCTACTTTAATGGAGCCATGGGATGGACCTGCAGCGATTGCTTTTACTGACGGTAAATTAATCGGCGCTACTTTAGATCGTAACGGTCTTCGTCCTTCCCGTTATGCCATTACTTCAGATGACCGTGTAATTATGGGTTCTGAGGCTGGTGCGCTAGCCATCGATCAAAGTACAGTAATCGAAAAAGGCCGTTTAACGCCAGGCAAAATGTTCGTGGTGGATATGGAGCAGGGCAGAATTATCAGCGATAACGAAATTAAAGGAGAAGTTTGCGGCAAGAGCCCTTATGCCGATTGGATTAACCAATATCAGATCCGTTTGGAGGAATTACCGGAACCACGTGTAATGTTTACTGGCTTATCTACCGAATCTATATTTAAATACCAGCAGGTTTTTGGTTATAGCAGGGAAGATGTAGATCTTTTACTTAAACCAATGGCCATTGAAGGTAAAGAACCAATCGGTTCAATGGGTACCGATACACCATTGGCTATTTTATCAAAACGTCCACAACATTTATCTTCTTATTTCAAACAGTTATTTGCACAGGTAACCAATCCGCCAATAGACCCGATCCGCGAAAAGGTAGTGATGAGTTTGGCCAGTTTTATGGGTAGTAACGGTAATCTTTTAGAAGAAAATCCACTACAAGCACATTGCGTTGCCATTAAACATCCTATTTTAACCAACCAGGAATTAGAGAAGTTAAGAAGTATTGATACAGGTGTTTTCCAGGCGAAAACTTTACAAACCTATTTCAGAGCTGATGGCAAGCCTGGTGCTATGGCTAAAGCCTTAGACCGTTTGTGCCGTTATGCGGTCGATGCGGTTGAGGATGGTTTCCAGGTAATTGTATTAACTGACAGGGCTATTGATTCTGAGCATGCTGCAATGCCTTCTTTACTAGCCGTTTCTGCTGTACACCATCATTTAATCCGCAAAGGATACCGTGGGGCTGTAGGTATTGTAATAGAGGCTGGTGATATCTGGGAAGTACATCATTTCGCCACTTTATTGGGCTTTGGTGTTACCGCAATTAACCCTTACCTGGCTTTAGAAACCATTAGTGAATTTAAAGAAGAATCGGGCTTATCAACAGAGCAGCTTACCAAGAACTATATCTACGCTGTAAATAGCGGTTTACTTAAAATTTTCTCGAAAATGGGCATCTCAACCTTGCAGTCTTATCAAGGTGCACAGATTTTCGAGATTTTAGGTTTAAATAAACAAGTGGTAAATACTTATTTTACGGGTGCTGTTTCTCGTATTGGTGGCTTAGGCCTGGATGAAATTGCAAAAGAAACGTTAATTAAACATCACCGCAGTTTTGGCCCGCTAACACAAACCGAAAACTTGTTGCCAGCAGGTGGAACATATAAATTCCGCCGTAAAGGTGAAGCGCATTTGTTTAATCCGCAGACCATTCACTTATTACAGAATGCTACGCGTAAAAACGATTACAATATCTTCAAACAATACTCTAAGTTGGTGAATGAGCAAACGCAACAGGCTTATACCATCCGTGGATTGTTCGAATTTAACTATAGCCGTCCTTCAGTTCCTTTAAATGAGGTAGAATCAACCGAAGCAATTTTAAAAAGATTTGCAACAGGAGCAATGTCCTTCGGTTCCATTTCTCACGAGGCACACTCTACTTTGGCAATTGCCATGAACCGTATCGGCGGCAAAAGCAATACCGGAGAAGGTGGTGAAGATGAAATGCGTTATACTAAATTGCCAAATGGTGATAGCATGCGCTCAGCCATTAAACAAGTTGCTTCTGCACGTTTTGGTGTAACGAGTTATTATTTAACCAATGCTGATGAGTTACAGATTAAAATGGCTCAGGGTGCTAAACCGGGAGAAGGTGGTCAATTACCAGGACACAAAGTGGATGATTGGATTGCAAAAGTTCGTCACTCTACACCAGGGGTTGGTTTAATTTCACCTCCACCTCACCACGATATTTATTCGATCGAAGATTTGGCTCAGTTAATTTTCGATTTAAAAAATGCCAATCGTGCCGCAAGAATTAATGTTAAACTGGTTTCGAAAGCTGGTGTAGGTACCATTGCTGCAGGTGTGGCTAAAGCACATGCAGATGTGATTTTGGTATCTGGTTTTGATGGTGGAACCGGAGCATCTCCGCTTACGTCAATCCAACATGCAGGTTTACCTTGGGAACTTGGATTAGCAGAAGCGCACCAAACTTTGGTAAAAAATAAATTGCGTAACCGTATTGTGTTACAAACCGATGGACAGCTTAAAACAGGCAGAGATATCGCTATTGCTGCATTATTAGGTGCCGAAGAATGGGGTGTTGCTACAGCAGCATTGGTAACTTCGGGATGTATTATGATGCGTAAATGCCATTTAAATACTTGTCCGGTTGGCGTTGCAACACAGGATCCGGAATTAAGAAAATTATTTACCGGTGATGCAGATCATGTAGTGAACTTATTTTATTTCCTTGCGGAAGAATTACGTGAGATTATGGCTGAATTAGGTTTCAGAACCATCCACGAAATGATTGGCCAGGCTGATATCTTAAAAGTACGCGAACTGCCTGCTGAAGACTGGAAACTGAAACACCTTGATTTATCAGCTATCTTATATAAGGCAGAAGAAAATGGCTTGCCTTTATTTAATACGGAAGGCCAGGATCATGGTTTGGATCAGGTTTTAGATCATCAGTTAATTGCTGCAGCACAACCTGCTATTGACAATAATGAGCCTGTATTTGCCAGTTTCGAAGTTAAAAATACCGACCGTGCATTGGGCACCATGTTATCAAATGAAATATCTAAAGTCCATTTAGGTGCTGGTTTACCTCCCGATACGATCAACTTTAAATTTGTTGGTTCGGCCGGACAGAGTTTTGGTGCTTTCAATACCCGCGGGGTAACCTTGTCACTGGAAGGTGAGGCGAACGATTATGTGGGTAAAGGATTATCGGGTGCCAGATTGGCTATTTATCCTTTTTCTAATTCAACTTTTATCCCTGAACAAAATATCATTATTGGTAACGTAGCCCTTTATGGTGCAACTTCCGGTGAGTTATTTGCCCGTGGCAAAGCGGGTGAGCGTTTTGCTGTACGTAACTCTGGTGCAACAGCTGTTGTGGAAGGAGTAGGCGATCACGGGTGTGAATACATGACTGGTGGTGAAGTGCTGATTCTGGGTGATACCGGAAGCAATTTCGCCGCAGGTATGAGTGGTGGTGTAGCCTGGATTTATGATGCCAATGGCACTTTTGAACGCAAGTGCAATAAAGAAATGGTTGATTTAGATCCACTGCAAGCTGAAGATGAAGAACGCATTTTAGCTTTGCTTAAAGCGCATATTCGTCTGACTGATAGTAAAGTAGCTGAGTTTATCTTAAGCGACTGGAAAACACAATCTGCTCATTTCGTAAAAGTATTCCCTAAAGAATACAAAGCAGTTTTAAGCAAACGTAACCAACAAGTAAAAACACACTAGGCCATGGGAAAAGTAACAGGATTTCAAGAATACGATAGAGTTGCGCCCACTAGAGAAGAGGCTGCAACACGTGTAAAACATTACGGTGAATTTTTAAATAATTTACCTTCACAAGAATTAAACAATCAGGCTGCCCGTTGTATGGATTGCGGTGTACCTTTCTGCCAGTCAGGCTGCCCGCTGGGTAACGTGATACCAGAATTTAACGACGCTGTTTATCAGGGAAAATGGGAATTAGCTGCCAATATTTTATTAAGCACCAATAATTTTCCTGAATTTACTGGTAGAATTTGCCCTGCGCCATGCGAATCTGCATGTGTGTTAGGCATCAACCGTCCGCCGGTTTCAATTGAGGAAATTGAAAAACACATTATTGAAATAGCTTTCGAAAAAGGGTTTATCAAAGCAAAAGCACCATTAATCAGAACTGGTAAAAAAGTAGCTGTAATTGGTTCAGGTCCGGCAGGCTTAGCTGCTGCTGCTCAGTTAAATAAAGTTGGACATGAGGTTACGGTTTTCGAACGTGATGATGCTCCGGGTGGTTTACTGAGGTACGGTATTCCTGATTTCAAGCTACAGAAAAATGTAGTAGATCGCCGTATCGATTTGATGAAAGAAGAAGGGATTATTTTTAAATGTAATGCCAATGTGGGCGAGAATGTTGAGATAGGTACTTTGTTACGCGATTTTAACGCGATTGTACTGGCTGGTGGTTCAACTATTCCGCGCGATTTACCTATTGATGGCCGTTCGGCTAAAGGTGTGCACTTTGCAATGGATTTCCTGAAACAACAAAATAAACGTGTAGCGAGCAGAACTGTTGAAGCAGAAGATATTATGGCTACCGGTAAAAATGTAATCGTAATTGGTGGTGGCGATACGGGATCTGACTGTATTGGTACTTCAAACCGTCATGGGGCGAAATCAGTTACACAATTCGAGATTATGCCAATGCCACCACAGGCACGTAACGAGCACATGCCCTGGCCAAATTACCCAATGTTATTAAAAAATACTTCTTCTCACGAGGAAGGTGCACAACGGGCTTGGTCAGTTAATACCAAAAACTTTATTGCTGATGAGAAAGGAAACCTTAAGGCGCTAAAAGTAGTTGATGTGGAATGGGAAATTGATGCGAACGGGCGTCCGGTTACTTTTAAAGAAGTAGCTGGTACCGAGAGGGATCTTCCATGCGAACTGGTATTATTAGCAATGGGTTTCTTACATCCTCAAAAAGAAGGTTTAATTGAGAAATTAGGTATAGAGTTAGATAACCGCGGAAACGTAAAAGCATCTGAACATACTTACCAAACCAATATTGCAAAGATTTTTGCTGCAGGTGATGTTCGCCGTGGACAATCATTGGTGGTTTGGGCCATCTCAGAAGGTAGAGAAGCTGCCCGTAAGGTAGACGAATACTTAATGGGAACAACTAAACTGGCATCGAAAGATGCAGTTGCATACGCTTAGTAGGTTTTAAATTCTATATTTTTTGGGTCGTGGTGCAAACCACGACCTTTTTTGTTTTAGGCTATTGACAAATCTCGTAAATAAGTCGTCATCTCGACTGGAGTGCAACGTAATGGAGAGATCTTTGAACTAAGTTGAGAAAGATTTTCTTTCATCATATGCGCTATTTCCGCCACGGAAACACCGAGACCACGGAATGAATTAACCACAGATAAATGGGCTGAACACAGATTTATTAGTGTCGTAAGAAAAAATGTTCTTGGAAAGATTCTTCAACTTCGCTATTAATGACAGACTCCAATAGAGTGGTCGTCTTTCCCGCGCAGGCGGGAATCTTAAAGCGCTTGCATTACGATTCCCAATCAAGTTGGGAATGACGAACTGCCAAAACCTGTCATCCAACTTCTCTAGTCTTAGCGTCGCGCTAAGGCCTTCATAATTGGTAGTTATTTCGCCACGGAAACACCGAGACCACGGAATTAATTAACCACAGATAAAAAGGATAATTACAGATTTATTAATGTTGTAAGAAACATGGTTTTTGGAAAGATTCTTCAACTTCGTTTTTAATGACAGGCACTAAAAATCGGCGTCATCTCGACCGGAGCAACGCGTAGTGGAGAGATCTTTTAACTATGTTTAAAAGATCTCTCCACTGCGGTCGAGATGACGATTTATCCTAACCTGCATCCAACTCCTTTTTTTGCTAAAATCCTGATCTATAGATAAATAGATCCTTAAGTAAATTTACTGCGTAGCTTCCCGCTTTCTACAGGTTAGGATAACGAACATGCTAAAAAAGTAGACTAAAACAACTTCAACTGCTCATTTATTGGTGGCTTTTCTTTCCCAAAAACTGTTCTGCCACCGTATTTCCAGCTTTCAGCACGTTCTTTTTGAATTACCTTTTCAAAATCCATATTTGGAACAAAGTCTTTTTCTGCATTACGGGCAATTTGATGGAGCGATTTTATCGCTTGCTGTTTATCTGTATTTCCAATCTTCGCTTTTTCAATTGCTTTTTGCAAAACACTTATGGTCTCATCATAAACATTTACCGGAACAGGGAAGGGATGGCCATCTTTGCCACCATGTGCGAAAGAATAACGCGCAGGATCAGTAAACCGGGAAGGCGTACCGTAAATCACCTCACTCACTAAAGCCATAGATTGTAAGGTTCTCGGCCCCATACCTTCGAGTAATAACAATTCCTCAAAATCTCCCGGTTCTTTTTCCTGTGCCAGCCACAATATACTTCCTAAACGTTTTAAATCTACATCTTTAGATTTTACATCATGATGATCGGGGAGTACCAACTTTTGTATTTCACTAAGCATCCTCGTGGGAGATTCAGCTGTCATACTCATCATGCTTTGCCTTGCCTTACCAGCATCATTAGCCGTTAAGTTTAGGATCTGACCTTGATTAATGCCACAGATTCCCGTATGGGGTTCTTCTACAAAAGATTTTAAGTTTTCAGAATGCCAATGGTATCTTCTTGCTGTTGCGCTACTGTCGCTCATGCCTTGTTGCACTACTGCCCAATCGCCTTCGTTACTTAAAATAAAACTATGAAGGTACAGTTGAAAGCCATCCTGAATGGCAGTATTATCTACTTTTGCACTTAGTTTACTCGCCCGAACCAATGCTGTACCATTTAACCCTGTTTTATCCGCAATTTTTAGAAGTTCATTTGGTGTTTCTCTGCTGTGCTTTCCTTTGCCTCCACAGATGTAAATTCCCAATTCTTTTGATAATGGATTAATTGATTTCTTTAAAGCACCCATTACTGAAGTTGTAATTCCTGATGAATGCCAATCCATCCCCATTACCGCACCTAAACTCTGAAACCAAAAAGGACTGCTTAAACGACGTATTACTTCTGCTTTACCATATTCCATCAGGATGGCTTCCGTTATAGCTAGTCCAAGTGTGGCCATACGCTGCGCCAGCCACGGTGGTACATGGCCATAATGTAACGGTAAATCTGCGCTTCCTGATCTTTTCAATGCTAACAAAATTAGTAAAATACATTTAATAAAACTAATTTTGACATGGAAAGAGCGGAAATAAGCCAATTAAATGTATTACACTAATGAGATAACTATTTGATGTAATTAAATCTTTTGATATATATTTCAAGATGCACAAGCTTATATTCTCTTAAATGCCTTATATGGTTAAATTATTGCCGTGATAATTAGAAATATTATTTTTTTTAACCATACAATACATACGAGGTTCATTTAAGGGCTTAAGCATTAACAATTTGCTATTGCTTTAAGATTCCCAATCAAGTTGGGAATGACGTAACGACAAAAACGATTCATGATATTTTTTGTTATTTTGAAAAACAATAATCCTGGCGAATACTCATTTATACATGCGAAAATTCTTACAACGTTTACTCAGTGCCTGGATTATTCGGATGTCGAATAGATTTGGTTCAAGGCCCAACCGTAAACGTATCCATGAAGCTTTAAATAAACTTTATAAAACTATTAATACCAGCCCTGGGAAACGGGGACTTATTTTTGAAGTTACCGATACTGATAAATTCATCATTCTGTCAGATCAGCATAAAGGTGCCCGCGATTATGCTGACGATTTCACTTTAGCTGAAAAGAATTACCTGAAGGCACTTGAATATTACAACCTGCAGGATTTCCATTATATAAATCTGGGAGATAGCGAGGAGCTTTGGGAAAATTTACTCGAATCTGTAATTAAACACAATAAGGAAACGTTCGAAGCAGAGAAAGCCTTTATTTCAAAAAATCATTTCACAAAGATATTTGGCAACCATGATTTATATTGGGATAATGATCCTTTAGCAGGATTTAACCTCAATAGAATTTACGGAACTAAAATCCGTATTTACGAAGGAGCAATTTTACGGATGCGAGTGGGAAAAAGTAAACTTGATATTTTCCTGACCCACGGACATCAGGGAGACTTGCAAAGTGACGGAAACTGGTTTAGCAAATGGTTTGTAAGTACAATTTGGGCTCCATTGCAATCGTACCTTCAAATTAACCCGAATACGCCTGCATATAACAACCAACTTAAAACAGCACATAATGCATTGATGTACAGCTGGGCAGCTACAAAAAAGAACCTTGCTTTAATTACAGGACATACACATCAACCGGTTTTTGCTTCGTTAACACACCTGGAACGGATTTACGTAAACCTGAATAAAGCCAAAAAAGAAAAAAATGCTGAAGGTCTTGCTGTTTTAAATGCAGAGCTTCGTAAGCTGATAAAAGAAGGAGATAAAGCACCAAGCTTTGGCAAATATAAACCTGGTTACTTCAATAGCGGATGTTGTTGTTTTAGTGATGGCGATATGACTGGTATCGAAATTGAGAACGGCTTTATAAGATTAATAAAATGGTCGTATCATAGAAATGCTATTCCTGAAAGGATTTTACTCGAAGAAATGAAACTCAGCGAATTATTAGATTTAAACTTATTTAATGGGTAACGTTACGAAAAATGTTGTACCTGAATCTTTTCCTTCGCTTTCTACCCAAAGCTTTCCCTTATGTATATCCACTAAAGCATTTACGGTGATTAGACCCAAGCCATAAGTATTTTCATGATCTGTAGGTACAGCAGTTAATGTTGCAAATTTTAAGAAAATTTTATCAAGATCGTACTCTGTTAATCCAACACCATTGTCTTTTATGGCAATAGTTACTTCATTTTCTACGGTTTGATGTGATATTTTAGTTTCCTTTCCTTTTGGAGAAAATTTAATAGCATTATCAAGCAACTGGCTAAAAATGACCTTAAGTTTGTCAGCATCACCAAAAATTTCAAGCGGAGCTTCAATATCGATCAAAACGGTTTGATTTTTCTGTTTAAGCGCTAAATCCAAATTAAACTTTACTTCTTCAATTAATTCTTTTAGGTCAACTTTTGTTTTTTTGGCTTAAATGAATGGGCTTCCTTACGGGCGGAACTCAAAAGACCTTCCAGATTGTCGATCATTCTTTTAGATTGCGTATTGATCTTTTCCGCAATCAGGCTAGCTCTTTCATCAATGCCAGGAATCCGTCCTAATAACTCAGATTGAAGTGAAATGGTCGTCATCGGGTTTTTAAGATCATGAACAAGTACATGTAAACGATCATCATAAGCCCTTAAAGCCTTTCTGATCGCAATTCTGGATTCCAGTTTTTCTATTACCATATCAGCCAGTAATTTCAACATACTGAGTTGTTTTTCTGTAGCCGCTTTAGGTTGGTCGCCTGCAGCGTAAATCTGGCCAATATCAAATCCATCAGGTGTGATGAATGGTGCGCTAACATAAAAAACAGATTCATCAGGAAACGATGAACCGATCTGAGATTTTATGAATATTTTTTCGGAAGCCTGAAAACAGATACCTGCATGAGGGACCTCAAAAATAGCAGCGGCCAATTGCGTTAACTGATCAAAAGCATTTTCGGCAGGTGTATCCAGGATATCATAATAACTTAATTTTGCCAGATGCAAATTTTCATTTGAATGAGGGTTATTTTCTGCTTGATCGATATTCATTAAGGCCTTTTTAATTAGGATAGGAATGAAAAACTAAAGGTAAAGATTATGATAATAATGTAAACAATTAAGTCGTAAATTCCGTTAATATAATTTACAGTAAATAGTGCGGCAAAACGTAAAATTACTACCAAAAAAGCTTAAACGATGAGATTATACATAGAGCGTAAACCGGTTAAGGTTAATCCGGATACTAAAAGAGTTATTGCCCGTTTTTTTCAACGGAGAGGAGAGAGCATTAGAAGTAATTAGAAAGGTTTTAGAGTTTTCAGACGAAAAAGTGTTTTCACTGATTTCGCCCATTTTGCAGGAATATTCGAAAAGGCACCGAAACATCACGAAGATTTTAACACGTCACTGCAAAAAGTTAAAAAAGCAGTTTATTGCATTGGGTACCGAATTGGAAGATGTAGATGAATATACGAGATTGCTTATCGGAGCCTATTTTACACACGAATATTCCATTGAATCGGCTGCATTTTTTAACCCGAGTATTGTTGATGATCCTGATCAGACCGATCTGGTAGAAGGAGAAAAGCGGGTAATTATTAGCTTCAGGGCTGTAGGTGAGGGGCACATTTCTTCCATAGTTTTCCGCCGTGCTTTGATCGATAAAAACAATAATATCCAGGTTTTACCAGTAGGCAATTATGTTGATGAGGCTGAGGTAGTTAAAAATGCAATCTACGTTAAAAAACTCTTCCTTAAAAAAGCGGCTTATGCGCAGATCGATCCTTCTGTGCTCGAAGAAATTGAAGCAAAACTGGACGATAAATTTGAATACACCAGCTTAAGCAATATCATTAAGGATTCAAAAAGTCTGCATAAAGAAAATCCAACACGACTGATCGAATACGATAAAATACTTTGGCTATCAGATACTTATCATACCATAACTTTTTCAAAAGATACCGATATTTCTGATCGTGTAATTTTTCCTATATCTGAATTTGAGCGTAAAGGAATTGAAGATGCACGTTTTGTAAAATTTATTAAAGATGACGGAAAAGTGCTGTACTATGCCACATATACAGCTTTTGATGGTTCTTTAATTATTCCTAAGCTGGTACAAACAGAGGATTTTTATGAGTTTAAGGTAATTCCGCTTTATGGAGATGGTGCACAGAACAAAAACCTGGCGCTATTTCCAAGAAAAATTAAAGGAAAATATGTAATGATGAGCCGGATAGATGGCTGGAATAATTACCTGATGTTTTCGGACAAGGTTAATGTTTGGGAGAACCCAATACTGTTAAAACAACCTCGTTACGATTGGGAACTGGTACAGATCGGTAACTGTGGTTCTCCGATTGAAACGGAGAAAGGCTGGATTGTGATTACCCACGGCGTTGGCCCGATGCGTAGATATTGTATTGGTGTAAGTTTGTTGGATCTGGAAGATCCGAGTAAAGAAATTGGTCATTTAAAAGAGCCTTTAATTATCCCAAATAACGACGAACGCGAAGGTTATGTACCCAATGTGGTTTATTCATGCGGTTCGATCATCAGCAACGGTGAACTGATTATTCCTTATGGATTGTCTGATTACAGCTCTTCTTTCGCAACAGTAAATTTGGAGCTGCTGTTGAATAAATTATTGGAAAACAACGATAAATAATTAACGATATTTTCTCATTACAACTAGTGTGATGAATTTAACATCATTAAACCTCGCAGGTTTCTGAAACCTGCGAGGTTTTGATAGCATAGTTCTTTTCATTGATCAGTGAAGAGAATGGTGATTACAATCAATATTCAGGTCTTTAAGGATACAAACTGGGGCAGTTGTGAATCTAAAACCCGAAAAATCACCTACCAAATTTAAATAAACCTGATAGAACGGAAAGCCTGAAGCGAAGCATGAGCGAGGACTTGAAGAGATAGCAGGACTGCTGTAACCGAAGCGTACTAAACCCTGATTTTCAAAATAATATTAACCGCCTAAGTCATCTGAGTCCATTTAAGGATGATTTGGCTTTTTCCTGCAAAAAGAGGCTGTCGCATAAATATAGAATTGTCATCCTGAGGGATAATTTATTTAATAAAAATCAATATAAATGAAGTAACAGATTTCTTATGCCATACAGCTCAGTCTTGCCTCGGCTCGCCGCCGCCGAAGGGCTCTTACTTTTTGGTATCAAAAAGTAACAAAAAATGCCGGCTGAAAATTTATTCATTTGTTGTTTATAACTTTTAGCTGCATTCATGAGGGCTTCGCCGTTTTCTTTTGAAGCAAGTGTTATGGCTAGAACAGTGCAGCCCGAAAAATTTATTGGGCCGGTTTTAAGTAGAACGGTGATACGGTGCTATGGCCTAGCTATACGGAAATGCATGATACCGCAATCTACTCATTAATAGGTAATTATAAATAACGTCAATCATAGCTTGTCGAATGGTCCTGTTTTAGATGTCTTACAAGGCGTTTCGACAGGCTCAACGTGACAAATTCGATTGAATTACAATTTATGATACAGTCTCTTGTAGAAAAATATTTTTATCGTGGTCTGTGATCTAAAATCCTAAGAACCACCTACCAAATTTAAATAAACCTGATAGAACGGAAAGCCCGGAGCGAAGCATGAGTGAGGACTTGAAGAGATAGCAGGACAGCTGTAACTCGAAGCGTGCCAAACCCTGATTTTCAAAATAATCCATTTAGGATGATCTGGCTTATTTATAAAAAAAGCTGGCTCATTTCTGAACCAGCCTTAATATTTATTTCCAAGACAAATTAATCTTAGCTACATTTATCTGCCTCTACTAAGGGGGAAGACAAGGTTTCATATTCTGCTTCTGCTGCTTTAAGGATGGCCAGGTGCGAGACAAAGTAAGCCAGCGTACTTTCGGCACCTTGATTTCTGTTGACGCTGTTAAATTGTAAGCCATCTGCACAGCCATGTGTTTCAAAATCGTACAATGGAATATGTAAGCTGTTTTTCCCTAAAAACCACTCATAGCTGATATGCATTAAACTTAAATACTTTTCATCTTTAGTTACTTCGAAGGTTTTAGCATAGAGTAAAACCATTGCCATCGTTTCTATAGCCTGTTGGTCATATATAGGATTTTTACCGTGTTTTTTCATCCATCCGGCATTGCCAACAGGATTTAGGTATCCGTTTTCGAAAGAAAAGCTATTTAAAAATTCAACACTTTCTATGGCAATTTTATAAGATGCAGTATTCCCGGTAACTTCATAATGATGAAGCAAGGCCAAAGGAAGTATTGCATTATCATAAGTAAGAATATCTTCAAACCAATGCCAATCGCCATCTTTATTGTCTTTATATGATGCCATTAATGAATTGGCCAGCAAATTGATTTCTTTTGTAATTAACTCATCGCCAGGATGGGCACACAGGTAATAGGATAGACCAATAATGGTATTTGCTTTTCCACGGAGGTATTTTAATTCTTTGAAATGTGGAATAGAGTGCGAAAATAATTCCCTGCCGAATTCACGGTAAGAATTGTTGGGTGCGCTGCAAACTAAATAGCCCAATGCCCAGATGGTTCGGCCGAAAGAATCTTCTGAGCCTATTTCATCCAAATAATTGCGGTTAAAACTCAGGAAATTCCTGAAATTCCCATCATCCGTTTGCATATATTGAATAAAACTAAGATAAACAGGCATCAATTTTAAAGCTTTAGGATTTTTATCCTGCTCTATAGCCATTAAAGCCATAATTAGAGCTCTGGCATTGTCATCAATACAATAGCCTTCCTTCAAATTTGGAATACCAAAACGGGCATGCTGAATGATTCCGGTATCATCTGTCAACAATGAAATATGGTTTAAATTAAGCGCTGGCATACCTTCAACATCAATAATAGGAGGAGTAATCCTTTCTGGTTTTTTTCCTGCAGCCAAAGCCTCATCTAATACGCTAAGATAAACACTTCCAATCGCCGGCCAACGAAGATTTAATCCATATTTATAAGCATTTTTCCTCAGCTTCTGATATTTATCTTGATCACTTAATAGCTCGTTTACAATGGTTGCCAATTGTACATCATTCTTAAAATCAAACAATTTGCCTCTGTTATCGGCTAAAAGTTCCTGCGCATGCCAATATGGGGTAGAAACTACTGCTGCACCAGCACCTACCGCATAAGATAGTGTACCACTGGTAATTTGTGCTTCATTTAAATAAGGTGTAATGTATAAATAACAGGCGGTTAAATATTGATGCAATTCTTCCTCAGATACAAATTTATTGACGAATGCAATATTATTTTCTACGCCCAAATCTTTCGCCAGTGCTTTTAAACTATCACGATATTCTTCACCGTTATGTTTTACCACACCGGGATGGGTATTGCCCAAAATCACATACAAAACATCAGGATGTTGTGCTACGATGTTGGGTAAAGCTTTAATCACCGTTTCTAAACCTTTATTCCTGCTAATTAAACCAAAAGTAAAAAGCACTTTTCGATTTTTAAACAGTTCACTTTGTGCAATTTCGTTATTTGGTATAGGTTCCAGATCCGGAACACCATGCTCTATTAATTTAATAGAAGCCTTAGGAATCTGGTAAATACTGGTTAAAAATAAGACTGCTTTTTTGCTCATCACCACTATTTTAGATGATTTAACTGCAATTTCTTTAATAATGGTCTGCTGCATAAAATTCGGTTCTTTTAAAACCGTATGCAAAATGGTAATGAATGGTTTTTTTAATCTGTTAATTAAAGACAATAAGAATACACCGCTATTGCCGCCATATATACCAAATTCATGCTCAATGATACAGCTGTCTACATCACTGTTATTGATAAAATCTGCTGCATCAATATAATCTTTTTGATTTTGTTGACGAATAACAAATTTTACTTCGTTTGGGTAATCGTGTTCATTAACATCATCCGATTCATTTAAGGCAACAACAAAACTTTTTTGCGGATTGTAAGCTGGATTTAAACTTAATGCATTAACCAAATTCTGATTAAAAGTTGCTAAACCACATTCGCGCGGAGGATAGGTTGAAATATAGGCGATTTTCATAATGTATTTCAAATAGGGTTGATACTTAAATAACATTACATTATCCAAATAGTTTGTGATTTCGTCAATTTACGCTTAATAAACCCAAAACAATCTGTTTTAGGTGCTTGTTAGTAAGTAAATATTAAGCTATGAGATCAATATGGAAAGGTTCGATTGGGTTTGGTTTGGTAAATATCCCGATTAAGTTGTTTTCAGGAGTCCAGAACAGTAATCTTGATTTAGATATGCTCGATGAACGCGATCATGCAAAGATTAAATTCCTTAGAGTAAATGAAAATACACATAAAGAAGTTCCTTATGAGAAAATAGTTAAAGGCTATTTTTTAAAAGACAGGTACATCGTTTTAGATAAGCACGATTTTGAAGAGGCTGCACCTGAAAAAACTAAAATTATAGAATTAGAGAATTTTGTTGATATAAAAGAGATAAATCCTATTTATTACGAAACTTCTTATTATACCGAGCCTGAAAAGCAGGGCAAAAAAGCTTATAGTTTGTTGTTAAAAGCATTGCAAAAATCTGGTAAAGCTGGCGTGGCCAGATTTGTTCTCAGGAATACAGAAAATCTCTGTGTTATTCATCCCATGGAAAACGTAATTGTAATCACAAAAATCAGATTCGAACAGGAAATCAGAAGCTTATCTGAGCTTAATAAGGTTGATGATATTACCATCACCAAAAAAGAAATGGATGTGGGATTAGCTTTGATCAAACAATATAGCTCAAAATTCGATTTGAGTACATTTAAAGATGATTACAGTACCGAATTATTGAAAATTATTAAAGCAAAAGCTAAAGGAAAACGAGCTACTGTGAAGAAGATGAAACCTCGAAAAGCTTCCAGTGATGATTTGTATGATCAACTGATGCAGAGCTTAGGTTCGAAGAAAGGAGCGTAGTTAAGTTGGGCGTTTTGCAAACGCTTACGCCAAGCGCTAAACAAAATCTTTCTGGAGCTAAACCTTATGTTTTGCTCCAGAAAGATTTAACTATTTAAAAGCAGCTTTCAATTGATCTGCGGCATAAGCCTGGGCAGCTTTCGCTTCAGGCACAAGTAGCGCCATCCCAAAAAATTCGTGTGTTACTCCTTCATAATTTTTACTGTTAACTTTTACCCCGGCAGCGCTCAGTTTTTCGGCTAGTATTACTCCATCATCATGTAAGGGATCTATTTCAGCCGTGATAATAGTTGTTGGCGGAAGTCCTTTTAAATTGGCATTAACCAATGATATTTTAGGGTCTTGCGCTTCGATCATGCTATTAAGGTATTTTTCGGTAAACCAGCTCATCATCGCTTTATTTAACGGCTTTGCATTTTCATACATTTTATACGATTTTGTATTCATATCTGCCTGAGCAATAGGATAGATCAAAACCTCGTGTACAGGAAGCATGATATGTTTGTTTCTGGCCATAATAGATACATTTGCCGCTAAATTCCCGCCTGCACTTTCACCAACCACTGCAATTTTTGCTGGATCAGCTTTTAAGTCAACTGCATTTTTTATAGCCCATTCATAGGCTGTAAAAGCGTCGTTATGTGCTGTGGGAAATTTGTTTTCGGGTGCTAAGCGGTAAGCTACAGAAACCACAATTGCATTAACCTGTTCAGCCAAAGCCTGGGCAGATGCATTATAAACATCTAAATTAGCGATAACAAAACCGCCACCATGATAATAAACAATGAGCGGATACGGTCCATTTCCTTTTTTAGGGGTGTAAACGCGCAAATGAATTTTACCATCATTAGCATCAATATCCTTACCCGTTGTATCTACCTTAGGTGCAGGGACAACAATATTATTTTGTTTGATTAAATCCATTACCGCGTCTGTGGGTGTATGATTCTTACGCGCATCAGTAGCACTTAAAGTTTCTAAAGGCTTATCCCCATAACTGTTTAATTTTTCTATTACGACCTGCATTTCCGGTTTTATTGTTTTTCCCCATTCCGGTGCTGGTCCTGCAGGTTTTAGTGCCGCATTCAGAGTAGAGTCAGCTATAGTTGAGTCTGTCGCTGCAGTGGTTTTAGTTTCACCTGTGCAGGCTGAAAGCAAAACAGCCATTCCACAAACAAAGGTGAAAGGTTTTAACAAGTTGGTTTTCATAGAATTGGTTTTATTTTTTAACTATTGTTCTATAACAGGATCGGTAAGACAAGTGTTTTTATTATTATACAACTTTTCAGAATTTACATAAATGGCAAACTTCTTATCGAATTAAAGTGTTGTTAAATAAAAGAAAAAGTATGCTAACAGAAATAACAGGGCTTCCAGATCATATTTTTGGCGTAAGAGCTACCGGAGAAGTTACAAGCGATGATATTAAGAGCGTTCTATTAACGGGTTTAAAAAGAACGGCCGACCGGTTTAAGGAAATCAGGTATTTGCTTGTTTTGGAAACTGATGTGAAGAATTTTACTGCTGGTGCCTGGGTACAAGACGTCAAAGCAGGTTTACAGAATTTTAACAAATGGAAAAAATTGCAGTAGTAAGCGCTGAAAAAGGAGTTGAGTGGTTTACTGATGTTTTCACCCTCGCTACACCAGGTAAATCAAAAGGCTTTAAACCCGAAGAAATAGAAGAGGCAAAGGCATGGCTGAATGCTGAAGATTAACAATTATAAAAGATGAAAAATTCTAAAACATCGGCAGAAAGTAGCAAGGCTACGGCACCGAAAAATACAAAAGCTAAAGGCGCTGATGATAAAGTTACATCAGCAAAAGATGCAAAGAAAGTAGATGTAACTAAAGACAAGGCAGTTAAAGAGAAAAACCAGTAATAAGAGACAGAGAATACTAATATGAAGATTGATGCCGGTAATATTGACCATTTTTATGATAAGGCCTATGATTGGATAATTGATAAAGGGCCATCTGTAATTTTAGGTATTGTGTTGCTTATTTTAGGCTTGTGGTTGATTAAGTTACTGGGAAAATGGATGCAGGGTGGTATGCACCGCAAAGATATAAATCCTTCATTACGCCCATTTTTAACCAGTTTAATACTCATTAGCTTAAGAATTTTACTCGTACTTACTGTAATGCAGATTATTGGCATTCAGCTTACTTTTTTAACAGTTTTGATAGGTGGTATTGGAGTTGCAGCTGGCTTAGCACTATCCGGTACGCTGCAAAATTTTGCCAGTGGTGTATTGATTTTACTATTAAAACCTTTTGTTGTGGGTGATAATATTATTGCACAAAGCCAGGAAGGAACGGTATCTTCAATCCAGATATTCTATACCATAGTTAAAACCTTTGACAATAGAACTGTAGTTATTCCCAATAGTAAATTATCGAACGAAGTGATTATCAATATCAGCAGAGAGGGTATTAGAAGATTGGATATTGAAATAAAATTTAGTTATGGGATAGACTATGATAAAGTGGTTTCCATTTTCAATAAAACAGTCGATGAATTTAGTTCTTGTTTAAAAACACCAGAACGGAGAATAGGCGTATCTGCTTTAGAAGATAGTGGTTTCAGAGCAAATATAAATGTTTGGGTCAATGCACACGGATTTACAGATACTAAACTCTCTTTTCTGGAAGTGTTAATGAAAAACCTAAAACTTGGAGGAATAAAATTGCCAGGTATGGCTGAATAAAAACTATTTCCTCAGCAAAGCATAAATCTTGTCCATCAACTCGTCGATGTTAAAAGGTTTGGCCATAAAATCATCTGCTTCTATACCATCTAATGTATAGTTGTTCGCATTATAACGGGCAGAAATCATTAATACGGGAATATGCATGGTAGACTCTGTCTCTTTAAGTTCTTTTAAAAGTACCCTTCCATCAACGTCAGGGAGCATAATATCCATAATTATTACATCTGGATTAAACTCCTGAACATGGTTAATAAAATCAGCACCTTTGTTCAGTCCATCAACATTAAAAGCTTCGCTTTCTAAAATAAGTGTAATAACATCAAGGATTGCATGGTTATCTTCAATAACTAAAATATTTTTCTTTGCCAAAGTTTGAATGATTTTTTTAAATTCAAACAAATATATAATAAAAAACAAATCTCAAATCCGAATTTATCAAATTAGAGACATTCTAAAATATACCCTTTATATTTGTTGATTCGTTAAATTAAATTTGCTGCAATAAAATACGTATGACTAAATTTTCTGTAGACCTAACCAATTGTGATAAAGAACCCATTCATATCCCGGGCAAAATTCAATCACATGGTTTTCTGGTAGCTGTTGACAAGAACAGCTCAACCATTACCTATATCAGTGAAAATACAGGAGATTTTTTACAAGAACAAGCCAGAAGCTTATTAAATAAACCACTGTCAGATTTAAATCACTCTATTAAACAACAAGACGCTGCGTTTAATATTGAAGATTTACTGAAACTGGGTATTATACGCAAAAGTTTCGATGCCATTAGCCCGCACCCCATCGAAATTAACGGACATCCGTTTTATCTCATTATTTCTTCATCAAAAAACGACTGGTTACTAGAATTTGAACCTGTTACGCTGCAATTCGACATTCAAAGTTCAATTGGCCGTTCAGCTTCATCCATGCTTCAGGGAAAAACATTTCCGCCTTATTGAAGGGGGCGGCCAAAGAAGTAAAAAAGGCTGATCAATTACGACCGTATTATGATCTACAAATTTTTGGAAGATGGCCACGGCGAAGTTGTTGCAGAAGAAAAAGAAGAAACATTAGAAGCTTTTTTTGGCCTGCATTATCCGGCATCAGATATCCCGAAGCAAGCCAGAGAACTTTATAAACTTAATTTAACGAGGCTAATTGCAGACGTAAACATAGCCGATTCAAAAATTATTACATTTAAAGAAAATGAAGCACTTGATTTAACCAATGGAGGCTTAAGAGCAGTATCTCCCATACATATTCAATATTTAAAGAATATGGGTGTTCACTCCAGTTTTAGTATATCCTTAATTTCTCATGGAGAGCTTTGGGGTTTAATTGCATGCCATAATTATAGTCCGAAATTTATTGATTATAAAGCGAGAGAAGGTGCAAAGCTAATCGGACAAATTCTTTCCTCTGCATTGGAATATCGCCAGGAAGAAGAAGACGCAAAAATTATTGAGCAATTTAAAAGTACCGCAAACATTCTTTCAGAGCATTTAACACGTGATAAGTATTTAATTGAGGCGATAACTACGCATAAACGTACTATTTTAAATGTTACCAAAGCGTCAGGTGTGGCCGTCATTTTCGAAAAATGAACTCAAAACTATTGGAAATGTACCATTGGAAGAAGATATAAGAGCACTTTCAGCATGGTTGAAAACGGCCAATGATGAGTCGATATTCTATACCCATCGATTATCTGAAATCTATTCTCCCGCTAAAAAATATAAATCTGTAGCTTCCGGTATTCTTTCCTGTATTATCAATAGGGAAATGGGTGAAATGGTGATTTGGTTTAAACCCGAAATGATTACCAACGTAAATTGGGCAGGAAATCCTGAAAAATCTGTAGTTCCATCAGAAAATGGTTTAATGAGCCTGTCTCCGCGTAAATCTTTCGAAATCTGGTCGGAGGTAGTGAACAACACGTCTGAAAAATGGATGGCTGAAGAAGTTGACTCTGTGTTAAGGATACGAGAAATTATCATTGCCGATATTAATAAAAAGGCGAATGAAATTAGATTACTTAATGAGAAATTGCAGGCAGCTTACGAAGAACTGGATACGTTTAGTTACACCGTATCACATGATTTAAGAACCCCTCTTACCTCGATTAAAACTTACGCAGAGCTGATGCTTAAAAACAAGAGCATAGATGATGGAGGTAAAAAAATGTTAAGCAGGATTTTAGCCGGCGCTGATAAAATGAACTCATTGATTAAGGAGATTTTAAATTTAGCAAGAGTCGGCCGTTCTGAGGTTAATTTTGAAACAGTCAACATAGAATCTTTGATAAAAGATATCAAAAGCGAGGTGTGGTCGGCCTATAAAGCAGATCATTCAGTGTTAATTTTAGGCCAACTCCCTAACATCAAAGGTGATAAAACCATGATTACGCAGGTTTTTACAAATTTAATTGGAAATGCTGTTAAATACTCTGCCATGGTTAATGAACCCAAAATCGAGGTTTCTTCGTATATAGACGGAGGAGAGATTATCTATTCAGTTAAAGACAATGGTATAGGAATTGATAACCGGTATTATGACAGAGTTTTTGAACTTTTTAAACGTATGGATAATGTGAAGGAGATTGAAGGATCAGGAGTGGGACTTGCTATTGTAAAAAGGGTTGTAGAAAAACATCATGGCAGAGTTTGGTTTGAGAGTAAGTTGAATGTAGGATCGACCTTTTTTGTAGCTTTTAAAAACAGATAAATGAAAACACCAGATATATTTTATGTTGAGGATGATATAGATTATGCATTTTTTATGCAAAGTGCTGTACAGGAAGTTAAGGATACACTGAATTTAACAATAGTTGAAGATGGGGTAGAAGCATTGAAAAAACTTCAAAATTTTGCTGAAAATAAAACTAAGCCGAAATTAATTTTACTCGATTTGAATTTACCAGGCCTGTCTGGTTTGGATTTATTAAAATTTATACGGGATATTCCTTATCTGAAAACCATACCCGTAATCTTGTTTTCAACATCTGATAATCCGGACGATGTAAAAGCCTCAATAGAATTTGGCGCCAATGCCTACCTTACCAAACCTGACGGTTACGAAAACTTAGTTAAATGTGTACATTCCGTACACGACTTTTGGTTTAACCAACATTTAAGGTTAAATTAAAATTGAATAAACAACATAGATAGATTCGGACATTAAGTCCGAATCTTTTTTATTTAGTAATAAACTCCCAAATATGATTTCCAATTTATTGAGAACTGAAACTGCACAAAATCATAAAACCTTAGAATCCTTGATGTTCGTTAATGAGATTATGAACAATTCGTTAAGTACAGATCAGTATAAAAAGCTATTAACTATTAATTATATTATTCACCAAAAATTAGAGAATACACTTGCAAATAGCCTGGACGCCGCTATTGCTGAGCAATTGGGGATGAAAGAACGATTGAAGCTAAATGCTTTAACGCAAGACTTAAATTACTGGAATATCAGTAGCTTAACCTTACCAGGATTAAATTTTGAATTATTTGTGCCGGAAATAAATACGGCAGAAGTTTTAGGCGCATTATATGTGCTAGAAGGGGCAACATTGGGGGGTAACGTAATAAAAAGGCATATTCTTGCCAATCCGAATTTTAAAAACCACGAAGATGGCCTAAATTATTATGGTGTTTACGGTGAGGAGCTTAGCACAAAATGGAAAATATTTGTTTCTGTAATCAATCAGCATATCTCTGAAGCGGATTATGAACGATGTGTAAATAGTGCCAACTTAACCTTCAATAACCTGATCAAGCTCTCTGAACAATTGGCATAAGTGATAATATTTTATCTACGAATTGTGAAAAATGGGGCTGCAATAAGTTCCAGGGCATTTTTTTGATTCTGAAAATGTGCAAAACTTATTGTAAATAAATATTTGCTTTCTGTTGTTAATTCAAGGTAAATATGTATTATTGAAAAAAATAAATTTTTTAAACCTTAAAAACATCAATTAGCGATGGAAAAATTCTCAAAAGTTAAAGCTGCTGTTGCTGCTATTGAAGCAGATGTAGAAAAATTTTATAATGCTGGCAATGCAGCTGCTGGTACTCGTGTGCGTAAAGCAATGCAAGATCTTAAAGTTTTAGCACAAGAAATCCGTGCAGAAGTAACTGACAAGAAAAACTCTGGAAAATAATATTTCGCGAGTATGAAACAAAAAGGGTTCTGGTATGCCAGGCCCCTTTTTGCGTTTATAGCATTTGTTATACTTAAGAAGTTTAACCGTAATATGTGCGTCAGAATTCGTAAGTCTCACAGGTTCGCACATCGTCACCTTGAACTTGTTTCAGGGTCTTAATGAGCTTACCATATAGATGCTGCAATAAATCCGATAGCTACCGGATCAGCATGAAGCCCACAAATTAATAACACCTATAAAAAGATAAAGCTCCCCATCGCGGAGAGCATCTATCCAACTAACAAAACATATTTTTTAACGGGCGATAAGCCTTACTTACATTTATCCTTTTTTAACCAATTTATATTCGATAACCGGTTTACCTCTTTCACCACCGTCGCCAGAAATGTAACTATTGAATTTCAGTTTATAATAATTACCTGCAGCATCTTTAATAATATAACAAAGATCACTTTTAACTGCACCGCCTGTACCTGCCTGGCTAGGCGAAGTTCTCCAGCTTGTTCCAATCACATCTTTTGCAGATAGAAAAGTAATACCAGCTAAATCAGCCTCTGTAAACGTTGAATAAGCGTCTTTTTTAGATACCATTGCTGCACTTACGCCGCCTAAGTTATTAATAGAAATAAAATCCTGAACCCAATAAGGCGACCCTAAACCAGAGTTAAACGTACTATAACTCCATGAAATATCCCATGCACTTTTTGCTGGTTCGGCCTGAACAATTTTATTGTTTTCTAATGAAACAAAAACCAGATTATAATCGGCACTTTTAGGCACATCCATAGTTTTTATTACAGTTTCATTTAGCCGGGCATATTGAATTTTATAACCAGAACCGTTACGGGTAACTTTTAATTTAAACCACTTGTCTTTATCCTTATTTCCTTCATAGCTTAATAAATAAACTTTATTATCTGCTTCGGTAGCACTTACTTCAGCAAAAGCTGTTTTAGTGACATTTCCATCCCAATAATCAACTAATGATACAGTAAGCGGATCCATGATGTCGTGATTTAAATTAACGTTTGTTCCAGGATCTGCCAGTGTAACAGCTGTAATATCGGTTTTTGAGGTAGCCGTTGCGGTAGTTTGATAGGAGGAGTTAAGTACAACTCTGAATTTACCATCAGAAGTTAACCCGATATTGAAGCTTTTTCTCTCTGCAGAAGTCTGTTTATTTGCGCTAAAATCTACATAAACGATATTTGTATAGTTTGATTCTGCTGTTTTGCCACTAAGTGTTAACGTACTTCCATCAGAAGGTGGAGCAATAAAAATGGGTTCATCGGTATCTTTTTTACAAGCTGTAAATGTTATTGCTAAAAAAGCCACAGCGATCATTGAGTTAAGTTTATTCATCTTGTTTTAATTATGTTATTATTGTTAAAGTTTATTCCAGTTATAGGTTAGCCCAAGTACATACGATCGACCATAACTATATGGAACATCGCCACCTATGCTATGCGCCCCGCCAGTAGCGGTTGAAGTATTGCTGAGTTGTGTAACATTAAAAAGGTTTTTAATACCAGCATTAATGGTTAAAGATTTAAACAGATTTTTGTTCAGCATTAAATCTGCAGTATGGAAATCGCCAATTTTTGTCAGTCTTACTGAGTTGGGATCGTTTTCTATAGTAAGTTTATAGTTTGGTAAGCTCCCCGTATATTTATAAAAGAGGCTGATACTCCCATTTATTTTCGGAAGCGTATAAGTTATATTCGAATTTACTTCCGTAGCCCAAGCAAATTCTGGAGTTTCCAATTGTGGATTGCTCACCCTTAAATCATTGTATCGGCCGATATATGATACACCCAGTGTAGCTTGAATATTTTTATAAATCAAGGTATTATCCAATGTACCACCAGTAGTTTTATATTTTTCTACGTTAAATAGTGAGGTTATAGTGTTATTTGTAGGAGACTGAGCAAAATTTATCCTGTTTTTAAATAGATTATAAAAAGCCGATAGGTTAGAGCGGAATTGCAAATCTTTCTCATGTATGCCTGACCATGCCAAAGAACCATTAAAACTATTCGATTCTTCTGCTTTTAAATTGGGATTACCCAAAATATTATGACTGGCATCTACAAAATCATAATACAATTCCCTCAAGGCAGGTGAACGAAAACCTTTCGCATAAGCCAAACGCAGATCTAAATCTTTTGTTAAAGTAAATTTGGTATTTAATGACGGAATTACAGGTGGAGCATCGTAAATGGAATTTTTAATAAACCTCAATCCTGGCCTTACTCTTATTCCACCGGTAAGTTTAATCTCGGCAGAAATAAACGCTGCATAATCATTGATGACCGGCGATCCGTTAATTCTCTGTCCACTGGCTGCATCTCTATTGTATTCGATTCCGGGCTGAAATACAATTGATTGATTCAATACGTAAATTGCAGTGGCCCTAAAAATAGCTGAGTTGAATTTTGCGATATCCTGTTCGCCCTGATCCACGCTTAATCGTTCTGTGTTGTTTGTAAAATTATGGATAACAGTATGGGTTGATCGTTGTAAATCGGTGTAACCTCCTATAGCTGTAACCTGTAATTTATCATTTACCCTCCATTCGGACTGCAATTGTTGCGTATAACGTTTGGTCGTGTACGTGGACAGCTTCCCTTCGAAACTTGATGGATTTATTCCAAAACGCGAATCAATATCCTCGTTTAGCCCATCTAAACGATACCATATATTGAAATTTTGATTTCTATAACCGATTTTAGTATTACCAAGCCATTGCTCCTTAGGCTTCCATTGATTTTTATGGCTGTTAAATTCTTCTAAAAATGCTGTTTTTGGAGCCATATTCCAGCCACCGAAATCGTTATGTGATGCACCAAGCAAAACACTCCAGCCTTTTTGCTGCCAACTAATACTCAGATTCTGATTATGCTGACCCGCACCATGGAGCAGGTTATATTCTTTTCCAGCTGTCTCTTCCTGTACACGCACATTAACGCTTAACAATGGCTTTCCGGGATTTTTGGTTATAATATTAATTACGCCGGCCAGAGCATCAGTACCATATATAACAGACATCGGGCCTTCTACAATTTCAATCCTTTCAATGGTATTAACGTCTATCTGATTTAAACTTTCGCGGGCATCCGATCGATCTACCATAGGTACGCCATCCAATAAAATTTTAATATTCCTGCCAGTCATTCCCATTAAAGAAACATCAGTTGTGCCTAAGGTTAAATCATTGCTAAAACGAAAACCGAGTTCGGTATTTAAAATCTGCTGTACATTGGTTGCTGCTCTTAACTTAATCCGTTCTGCACTTATGGTTTTTACATTGTATACCGAATTTTTCAAAGTCTGCGGCCCGTACTGTCCCGTAATTACTACCTCTCTCAAATCATTTGCCTTTGCTGTATCCATTTTAATTTCCTGAGCCACAGTAACAAATCCATAAAGCGATAAGGCAATTGATAAATATATCTTCATTTATTTAGACTAATTATAAATAATTATGCAAATTTGTAGATATTCAATAAAAGCAGATAACGTTAAACGGATAATTAATACCGCTAAACGGATTAAATAAATATGGAAGTTAAACTCTCTACCTATCCAGAAGGAAAAATTATTTATGAGCACACCTACCCTGATAATTTTGATGGTATTAAAGATGTAGAGGAGATGGTATCAGAGTTAAAAACAGCTCATGCCAACTTGCGTATAAACCAAAAGTGGTTTAGCGGGATTCATATTGCTATTGTAGAAATTGGCCCCCAAGAGGAAGAAAGTTTTAGCTTTGAATCTTCCCAACAGCATATTGGCTTTCTATTTTGTCTGAGCGGCACAATTAATTATTATAATAACAGGCACCAAAATAATTTTTTATCACTGGCTAAAAACGAGCAGGACTTTAATATAGGCAGGGTTAATTCGATTAAATTTAATGTAGTAGAGAAAACCAGTTATCTTTATATACAGCTCACCGAACAATATTTCTGCCAGGTAACAGGAGGAGAACCTGGCTATGAGATTAAAACAACCATCCAAAAATCCACCAGCCCGGAAATTGGTTTGATACTGCAGCAAATTATTTACCCCAGACACGAAGCTAGATTAAAGCGACTATTTTTGGAGGCCAGGATATTTGAATTGATTATTGCTTATTTTAATCAAAAACAAGAAAAACAAACAGGCATAATAAAAAAGAATGATATAGAAAAAATTCTAATGGCCAAACGATTGGTTGAGTACGATTTACAAAATCCGAATTCATTAATGGAATTATCGCGGAAGGTTGGTATTAATGATTATAAACTTAAAAGAGGTTTTAAGGAACTAACGGGATTTACTGTATTTGGCTATCTTTACAAGATCAGGATGGAAAAAGCCCATTATTTTTTATCCAAAGAAAAGAAAACTGTAAATGAAGTTTCTTTTCTTGTAGGCTATAAAAATGCACAACACTTTATTACTGCCTTTAAAAAGCAGTATAATATTTTACCAGGAAGTTTAAACAAAAGCCAGTAATTCAGCGCAAACGTTTGTTTATTCTTTTACTTCATTTATAATCAGATCAGACTCTACGATGGTATTGTAATAGGCCTGGTTTTCAGAATTAGGACTATGAATAAGATCTAACAGGATATTGGCGGCTTTCTGTCCCTGCAAATATGGATATTGCTCTACTGAAGCTACAGGTGAATTATCTAAGTAGCTGATAATAGGCAAATTTGCGTAACTCACTATATCAAAATCATTAATTACATTTAACTTTTTAAAGTATCTGATCAGAAACAGCGCTACATAATCATTAAAAGCAACGATAGCCGTTGGTTTTCTTTTGTGGTTTAAAAACTGTTCGGCAGCTTCTATTGTACCTTGTTCGGTTAAATCACAGTTTACTACTAAGGATGCATCGAATTTTAACCGGTTAAAAGTAATTGCCTGTATGTAACCATCCCTGCGCTCCTCACTTGCATATAAAGTATTAGGGCCGTTAATCATTCCAATACTTCTGTGTCCCTTTTTCAATAGATAGTTTACAGCTTTTACTGTTGCACTTTCCAGGCTACAAGCAACATAATGCACGTTTTTTAATGGCGGTATCCGGTCAAAAAATACAACTGGTATATTAAATGAATTAAGCTTTTCGAAATGATCAAATTTAGAAGTGTCTTTACTGATGGAAACCAATAAGCCATCTACCCGTTGATTTTTCATTTTCTCAACGAGCTTTACTTCCTGCTCATAATAATCGTGTGATTGTGCAAAAATTACCGTATAGTTTTTCTTAATAGCTTCATCTTCAATTGCAGAAATAGCGATGGAGAAAAAGTGCTCTGACAGCTCTGGTAAAATTACACCAATAGTATACGTTTTCCCTTTTTGAAAAAGAATAGCTGCATTATTGGGCTCATAGTTTAGCGACTTCGCCAGCTGCTTAATTTTCTCTCTCGTAACCGCTCCAATGCTCGGATGATCGTGCAATCCCCTGGAAACACTGGATGGAGAAATGTTTAAGATTCTGGCTATTTCTTTGATGGTTGTTGGTTTCGACTGCATTCTTGAGTGCTAAACTACATTAAATTTCTTTAATACTTAATAATACAAATTAATCAAACGTTTGCGCTATTTTTTTCCTCATTTCTTTCCGCTGTTATATAAATATCAATAATTTCGAAAAACTAATGGCGCTACTAAACTACTAAACCTTTACAATTATAGGCTTATCGAAAAATTAGCCATAGCACTTTTAAAGGGGTTCAATGCATGATAAAGTTAATAAGAATTGCGTTCACCTCAACAAATTTTTAATGAAACTTGTTTTATATACAATCTCATTTAAACGAAAAGACGAGAAGTGTTCGTACCACTCCTCGTCAAATTGGGTTATTTTCCTGCAAGCAGGTACAAAAGTTATCTAAGCTATATGTTTAACCCTTCCCAAAGGTATAAAATTTAGGGATGTTTAAATAGGGTTGTGCTTATTCTAATTGTTTAAGTTTATAGCAATGCTTTAACAACTTGAGGCATTGCCATTCAAATCTCTAAGAAGTAATCCATGCGTCATATATATCCAAAGCATGTTTTTTTGTAAAAGCATATTCATTACTTTGCTTCACTTATTAAATAACATGATAGCCTTATATATTGTACTCGTTCTCTTCATCACATTTTTAGTCATTACCAATCTTCCGGTTTTTGGGCGTTTGCCAAAAGGATTACGGCTGGAAAAAATCCGCCACCTAGCTAATTATCATGATGGTGCCTTGCAAAACCAGTCCTTAACGCCAATGCAACCTGATGGTGTTAGCTTTTTTAAGGTTTTAAGCGCATTTCTGTTCGAAAAACATCCAAATAAGGCTCCTCATGGAGCGCTTCCTTATACTTCACCCGACTTAAATGGCAGCCCTAAAAGCGATTCGCCTGAAATTATCTGGTTTGGACATTCCTCTTACCTGATCAAAGTAGCTGGTTTAAGAATTCTGGTTGATCCTATATTTAGCAAAACACCCTCTCCATTTTCATTTATCGGGAGTAAGGCTTTTTCGGGCACCGATGTACTAAAAGCAGAAGAATTTAAAAATATCGATATCCTGATTATCACACATGATCATTATGATCACCTTGATTATAGTAGTATTTTAAAAATTTCGCCAGAAGTTAAAACCATTGTCACTTCACTTGGAGTAGGTTCACATCTGGAGCGATGGGGAATTAAGAAAGAAAACATAAATGAACTGAGCTGGAACGAATCAATAACATTGTTTAACAACTTGCAATTAACAGCTGTTCCGGCGAGACATTTTACCGGGAGAAAGTTTAAAAGGAATCAAACGCTTTGGTCAGCCTTTGTACTGAAAACTACAAACTACCAGCTATTTTTGGGGGGCGATTCCGGATATGATACACACTTCGCTAAAATAGGTGAGGAGTTTGGTCCCTTTGATTTAGCCTTACTTGAGTGTGGGCAATACAACGCCTATTGGCCATATATCCATATGTTTCCAGAAGAAACCGTACAGGCCGCAATTGATTTAAAAGCAAACATTTTAATGCCTGTACATTGGGGTAAATTTAGCTTAGCCATGCATCCCTGGAATGAACCTATTAAAAGAGTTGTTTTAGCAGCAGCAGAGAAGCAGCTTCCCTTAGTTACTCCAAAATTGGGTGAAACCGTAATCTTAAACGAATATTTGCCTACGGAAAATTGGTGGCTGACAGAATAAAAATTAAACAATAATTGTACTATGGTGTTTAATTCTAAAAATCAAATACAATTATGAAAACTGATCTTGTTGAAATTTTTCAGACCATTAGAGCCGGAATACAACCATACGCCAGCCGCGGATATACGGTACATGAAAATTCGGAAAACGGGTATGATCTCTACAGTGAAAAAAATATTGAATTAAACGGCGAAAAAGTGACAGAACGCTTTTTTACAGGTGTTTATATTAACGGTGATGCTGTAGAAGTTAAAATCAATACGGATGAATTTTCTGCAGAAAATCACGATTTACACAATTTTGGAGAAAATAAAGCAGGTTTAAAAATTTCGAGCCTTGATGATACCAAATTAAAAGAAGTAGAAACTTTAGTGGAGATTATCCATACAAACTTTAAAGAAAAAGAATGGATTTAAAAATATGATGGTTAAATTTGCAGCAGATAATTTATTCTGAATAACTTTCTACTGATTGAACAACTTAATTTCCGAAGATAACTGGCACCATCAATTTAGTTTAGCACTTGCTCATCATAAAATCGGGTACTTTTTTTATCTAGAAGATGGATTTCAGTTGTTACGGATTAATCATCAATTGATCATCCACCTGGTTAGTTTAAACCATAAATTTATCCCACGCGATCTTATAGGTTTACAAAAAAATATCAGCGCATAGATACGAAACTCATTCACCTATGGGAAGATCTCTGGCTATCAAAACCAGATCAGGTTTTGGCGAGAATAAAATCTCTGCTTGGTAAAAATATTCGTATTCATGGCAGGAAAACCAAAGTATTCAAGATTACCAAACCTGTTGCTGATTCTTTTTTAATTGAAAATCACCTGCAGGGATCTGTAAACAGCCGTTATAAAATTGGTTTATTTGAAAAAGATGAACTCGTGGCTGTTGCTACTTTTTCGGCACTGCGTAAAATGAATCATACCGAAAATTATAAATCTGCAGAACTGATCAGGTTTGCAGTTAAAGCGGGTTATTCCATTACCGGAGGGTTAAGTAAACTGATTTCCTTTTTCGCTGCAACATATCAACCTAATGACCTGATGACTTATGCAGATCGGGACTGGTCAGCAGGAGAGGCTTATATCAAATTGGGTTTCAGGCAAACCGCCGTTTTGGAACCTCAGATTTACATATTGGATGAAAATCTAAATCGTCAGCTTAAAAAAGATCAGCAGGTTTTTGCACAAGAGGTATATCATACAGGAAGTTTAAAATTCATTCTCCAGTTTTAATGGATCAGCATAACCTCATTATCATTTTAGGCGCAACTGCCTCTGGCAAAACCAGGCTGGCCGTAAGCATAGCAGATGCTTTAAATGGAGAAATCATTAGTACCGATAGCCGTCAGATATTTAAAGGAATGGATGTTGGCACAGGAAAAGACTTGCAAGAATATCATATAAACGGCAAAACCATCCCTTATCATTTAATCGATATTTTAACACCTGGCGAGCGTTATCATGTAGATGCTTTTAAAAATGATTTCTATCAGGCCTTTGAATCTATAACAAAAAAAAACAAAATCCCTATCCTTTGTGGTGGAACAGGAATGTATATCCATAGCCTTCTGCAAAATCAAACATTTACTGCTGTTCCCGTAAATCAACAGTTGAGAGATCAACTAAATTTATTATCGAAAGAGGAATTGATTTTAAAATTGCAAAATGATAAAAGCCAGGAAACCGGCCATGTTGATCTATCCTCTAAAAAGAGATTAATCCGCGCATTAGAAATAGCAGATTATTTAAAACATCATACACTGGAAACAGTAGATCGCCCGGAAATTAAACCGATTATTTTTGGATTGAAGAATGAAGTAGAGGTGACCAGAGCTAAAATTTTAGCCAGATTAAACGAAAGATTCAATGCAGGCTTAATTGAAGAAGTAGCACAATTACTTAAAGAGGGCATTAGTAAAGAAATACTGGTTTTCTACGGACTGGAATATAAATTCATTGTGAATTACCTGGATGGATTATTAACTTTTGAAGAATTAAAGCTGAGACTTGGTACTGCTATTTGCCGATATGCCAAAAGACAAAATACTTTTTTCAGGAAAATGGAAAAGGACAATGTGGAGATTATCTGGCTGGATGCATCTGCATCAACAAACCTGTTAAAACAGTTAATACTTGAAAAGGTTTCAGTTGCTTCAAATTAACTTTATTGGTCATCTTAAGGTTGTCTTATCGCTTAAATTATATTAAAAAAGCCCTTTTGGCACAACCTTTGTATCTGTTGAAGATATTAGTTTAACTCAAAAACAATATCTTAAAAATGAAAACAATTACTAAAATTATTGCTACTTCAGCAGCTGTCGTGGCTTTATTCTTTACTACAAATGCTAACGCGCAATCAAGTCGGAACTTAGGAATAGGATTAAATGTAGGAGCGGGAACATCAACTGGATATGGTTTAGTGTTAGGTGGTGATATCAGATATCAATTTAACGTAGATAAGCAATTATCAATTCCTGTAACTGCGGGCTATAATAACTTTTCTAGAAAAGACTCTTACGGAGGTGGAAGCTTCGGCATAATTCCGGTTAAAGCAGGTGCAAAATATTTCTTTAATGATTCGGGTGCGGGTGCTTATGGCCTTGCAGAGTTAGGTGCTGGTTTTGGTACAACTAAAGGTTCTGGTACTTCATTTGTTTATTCTCCGGCAATTGGTTATGCATGGAGCAATGGTTTAGATTTAGCTGCTAAATACGAAGGTTACTCTAACAATGGTAGTATTGGTTTTGCTGGCATTCGCTTAGCTTACGGATTTAGCTTGTAATCATCCTGCTAGATAATATTTAAAGCCCCGACTTTGGTCGGGGCTTTTTTATTTCATAATATTCTGAAAAAAATGAAAATTTGAAAATCCGCCATAGATATTTTAACGTATATAAATTAAATCCTTAATTGATAACTTAAAATATCTTAAAATGAAAACAGCTACTAAACTTTTTGCAACGACTTTAACGGCTCTTGCAATTTTAACCACTTCTAATTTAAAAGCGCAAACAATGGGTTCCACCGAGCCAATGACTACCGGAAGCGGAATGGCTTTCAAAATCGGCGTAGGTGTAAATGCTGGATTATTTCCAGATCGTTCGGAAATGGATTATGGTTATGGTGCAGATGTAAAACTTCAGTATGATTTAAGCCCGTATGTAGCTGTTACAGCTTCCGGCGGTTATACCCGTTTAAAATGGAAAGGCAGCCCGCTAAAATTCGAATTTATTCCGGTAATGGGTGGTGTGAGGGTATTCCCAATTGAAAGAATGTATCTGGCTACCGAACTTGGTTCAGGTTTGGCCATAAAAGAGGGTGCCAACATGAACTTTATTTATACCGGTGGTTTAGGTTACGAATGGAAAAACGGTCTTGATCTTGGCGTAAAATATGAGGGGTATGTAAATAACAGCGCTTCCGATCTTTACTTCATGAAAACCGGACAATTTAACCTGAGACTGGCTTATAATTTTAAATTATAATTAGAACATCATTTAATTTTGGAGTCCCGATGAAAATCGGGACTTTTTTATTTATTTACCATTTTAATTGCTATTTTGAGCCGAAAACCAAATACAAATGAAAAGAATATTCGGACTAGTAATACTTACCGCTTTAATGGCCTGTAACCAGACAGACAAAAAATCTGCAAAAACTAAAGATTCAATAAAAACAGATTCGGCATCGGTTAAAAATGAGGTTTCTATAAAAGACAAGCAAAAATCTCAAATCTTTAACCAATATGTAGATTTAAAAAATGCACTCGTAAAATCAGATTCTGCCAGTGCACAAAAATCGGCAGCAACGTTACAAACGAGTTTGGCTGCCTATAAAGGTTGCGAGCCTACTGCAGCTGTTTCAGGGAAAATCGCTGCAAGCAAGAATCTCGCTTCGCAAAGAAAAGAATTCACTGTTTTAAGTGCCGATTTAATCGCCTTGCTTAAAAATGCAGAAATAGAAAAAGGCACGATATATGTTCAACATTGCCCTATGGCGAATAAGGGAGACGGAGGTGATTGGTTATCAACCGAAAAGGAAATTAAAAATCCTTACTATGGTAACGAGATGTTAGAATGTGGTAGAGTTGCCGAAGAGATTAAGGCAAAATAAGGTGCTAAAACGGGTTTAATTAAGCATGATTGTTACGTCATTTTGACTAATTATTCATATTAATTTAACAGATTTGTTATGCATGTATATTAATTTTATATAATTTAGAAAGCTATAAACATAATACAATAATATGTCAGATATTGCAGAGATAAAAGTTGATGGTAAGACAGTAGAATTGCCAGTAATTACAGGAACAGAAGATGAAAAGGCCATTGATATTTCGAAATTAAGAGATCTAACAGGCTTTGTAACTTTAGATACTGGTTTTAAAAATACTGGTTCTACAAAAAGTAAAATCACTTTTTTAGATGGTGAAAAAGGCATTTTAAAATACAGGGGATATTCTATTGAAGAGCTTGCGGCAAAATCGAGTTTTTTAGAGGTTATTTATCTGATTATCTATGGTGATCTTCCTACGCAAACTCAATTAGAAGGACTGCAGGCCGAAATCAGTAAACATACACTCATACATGAGGATATGAAGAAATTTTTTGATGGTTATCCATCAAGATCTCATCCAATGGGTCAGTTAGGCTCCCTGATCTTCTCATTGTCTACATTCTATCCTGAGTGCTTAAAGCCAAATCAAACCGCAGAAGAACAAGATTTAACCATCATCAAACTTTTGGCTAAATTTCCAACCATTGTTTCTTTCGTTTATAAAAAATCATTAGGTCATCCACTGATTTATCCAAAAAATAAATACGATTATGTAACCAATTTTCTTTGGATGACATTTGGACAACGTACCGAAGATTACGACGTAAATCCGATTGTGGTTAATGCCATGAATAAATTGCTTATTTTACATGCAGATCACGAGCAAAACTGTTCAGCATCAACCGTTCGTATTGTAGGTTCTTCTGATTGTAATTTATATGCTTCAATTGCTGCCGGTATTGCGGCACTATGGGGTCCACTGCACGGCGGTGCTAACCAGGCGGTGATCGACATGTTAGAGTTGATTAAAGCTGATGGCGGTGATACAGAGAAATGGATTGCAAAAGCGAAAGATAAAAATGATCCATTCCGCATGATGGGCTTTTGGGCACAGGGTTTACAAAAACTTCGATCCAAGAGCTAAAATTATTAAAAAAGCTTGTGATGATATTTTAGAAAACCTGGGCATTGATGATCCGATTTTAGAAATTGCTAAAAAATTAGAAGAAGCGGCTTTAACCGATCAATACTTTATCGACCGTAAGTTATATCCGAATGTAGATTTTTATTCAGGTATTATTTACCGCGCATTAGGCTTCCCATCCGAAATGTTTACTGTTCTATTTGCTTTAGGGCGTTTACCAGGATGGATTGCACAATGGAAAGAAATGCACGAAAACAAAGAACCGATAGGTCGTCCACGTCAGATTTATGTAGGCGAAACTGACAGAGAATTTGTTGAGATTAAAGACAGAAAATAATTCTATAAAACCCATAAAAAAACCACCCGAGTATCTTGGGTGGTTTTTTTATGGGTTCTATCCGTCATCTCGACTGGAGCAAAGCGAAATGGAGAGATTTTTAAAGAACGTTTAAGTGGATAGTTCAAAGATTTCTCCGCTACGGTCGAAATGACGATACAATTTTAGGTAGCTACGTAATAAATCAGGTTAATCATCACTATTTCCGATAGTTTAAAAGCTACTGCATACAGGATCAATATCCAGAATATTTTAAAAATTGTGCTCCACGTTTTGCGTTGATAAAAAATGGTAAGTGCCTTAAACATATACCAGAACAGAAATATGGTAACACCCACCTCAATAATTTTGCTGACAAAAGAATCTTCCCCAAAAACATGTTTCATTACCGGCTGAGTGATAATGGCGACGATAAAATAAACCATCATACCATGGATCGTAAAAATCAGGTGATCCAGATAGTAGATGTGGTTTTTTCTGAAGTTTAGCATAATAAACCAGGCCAGCAATGGCATCAATAAAAAATATTGCTTCGGGCGGTTATGCTCCAGAGTTTCCTGGATGACCTCAGATTTTTCTCCAAGTGTGATTGACCGCTTTTTAATCAGTCTATCGTACCAGCTATCTTGTTTGGAAACAGGCAGCTTTTTCTGTCTCAAAAGATAAGCTGCATAGGTACTATCATTCCTTTCGATGTGAATATCATTATATTCATCGATCATATCAGTTAGAGAATCAGACTTTAGTTTAGCATTTTCTGCATTAAGTCTATTTAATTCTTTCTCCTGATCAGCAAAACCAAGTTTTACAAATTCCTTCTTCCTGATTGCTTCGTTAATCGATCTTGTAGCTTTATTTGCAATTTCTTTAGATATACCTGTAAGCTTTAGTGCTTTATTTACACTATCTGTAACATTTTCATCCTTTTTCTTTTCGATACCAATATGTCCATTATCGGGGTCTTTTTCTACGTGTTTTGGCGAATACACCACCAAAAAATATACTATGGAAACAAAAATGTACATGCTTACCGGATTAATGTACCGGGCTCTTTTACCAGCCAAATAATCGAGCGTTACCTGCCCAGGCTTTGTTAAAAGAGGAGAGAGGGTTTGAAAGAATTTATTGTCGAAGTGAAAGTAATGTGCAATACTGTGGCTGATAAAAGCCCAGAAACTTTCTTTTAATTCTAAATTTGGCTGACCGCAATCACTACAATAATGTTTCTCAACATGAGCGCCACAGTTTAGGCAGTTGTGTTCTTTTCTATACTTACCAGCTGACATTGGAATAAATTGGAATTATAAATGATTAATAGCTTCTACTTCTGCCCGTGTATGTTTATGCTTAAATATGACCACAAAAACGACTGCAATAACAAGTACGTAAATGGTAAAAGTTAACCAGATGTTATGCCAGTCCTTTACATCAAGGGCCCTGCTGAGGTTTCCGTCAGGCAATACATCAATTCCTTTATTTTTAAGAAATTTAAGTAAGTGTACATTGTCTTCCTCACTTTTAACATATTTGGAGAGCGAAGCAATCGTACTGTAATAAGTGGTAAAGAAGCGGCTAATCATCCAACCTGAAACCAAACTGCCAAACACGGCACCAAAGCCATTAGTCATCATCATAAATAAACCCTGTGCAGAAGAACGGATTTTTGGCGCAGTTGATGTTTCAACAAACAGCGATCCTGATATATTAAAGAAATCGAATGCCATTCCGTAAACAATACATGAAGTAATGATCATCCAGAGGTTGGTTGAAGGATCGCCATAGGCGAATAAACCAAAACGTAGTACCCAGGCAAACATCGCAATTGCAATTACCCATTTAATGCCAAATCTTTTCAAAAAGAAAGGAATAGCCAGAATAAAAAGTGTTTCTGATACCTGCGAAATTGATAAAATGATGGTAGAATATTTAATGACAAATGATTCTGCAAAAACGGGGAATAATTTAAATTCATCCAGAAAAACATCACCATAAGCATTTGTAAGTTGCAAAGCAGCTCCTAAAAACATAGAAAAGATGAAAAACAACGCCATTTTGTAATCGGCGAAAAGCTTAAAAGATTCGAGTCCAAGTTTCTGTGCAAATGTTTTTTTATCGCTGATTAAATTTAAAGGCTTACAAGCAGGTAATGTAAAAGCATATATGCCCAATAATAAGGCGCTTATACCTGCAATGTAAAACTGGTTGGCACTGGCCTTATTACCCGTTAAATTGGTAATCCACATGGCAGCAATAAAACCAATGGTACCCCAAACCCTGATGGGCGGAAAATCTTTTATTACATCGAAATTGCCATTTTTTAAGGTGGTGTAACTGATCGAATTGCTCAGGGCTATGGTTGGCATGTAAAAACACATGGCGACCAAGATTACCCAAAAAAAGTATGCGGATCATTTACCTGTGGCAGGTAAAACATGGTTGCTGCGTAAAGTAGATGCAAGATGGCATAAAGTTTTTTCTGCGTTAATCCATTTATCGGCTAAAATACCGGTTATGGTAGGCATAAATAGTGATGCAATGCCCATCGTAGAAAAAATGATTCCAAAATCTGCACCATCCCATTGTTTGGTTCCAAACCAATAATTTGCAATTGTAATTAACCAGGCAGCCCATACAAAGAATTGCATGAAACTCATTATAGTTAAGCGAAACTTAACATTCATAATAATAATTTAGTTTGAATGATTGAAAGTAAAAGCTGAATATAGAACTATTTTAAATGATAATCCAAAATGAACCTAAATTATTTAAAATAATCCGGCTCATTTTAGAATTTAGCTTTTACAGAGGGGATTCGAGAGAAAAAACCTGACAAATTTTGAGCGGATAAACACTTTATATACCACAACACTAAGATGTTCCGCGCTTATTCAACTCATCTCTTAATCTTGCGGCCTTTTCATAGGCTTCTTCGGCAATGGCTTCCTGTAATTTTTGTTGAAGTTCCTCCAATGTTAAATCACCAAAACCCTGTTGCTGGGTTGAGGTAGGCAGGCTATCTGCTTCGGGTTCTTTGGCAATAGAATCCATATTTTCAAGAAAAAGAAAGTCATTACCTTCTATCACGATTCCGGCAGAAGCCAAAATAAATTCGTAGGTATAAATCATGGCATTAAACCGAACGGCCAAAGCAATAGCATCAGATGTTCTGGCATCAACTTCATGTGTATTTTTACCATCACTACAGATTAACTTTGCGTAAAAAACGCCATCAACCAGATTGTATATAATAATTTCCTTAATATCGATATGAAAAGTGTCAGCCATTGATTTGAATAAATCATGTGTTAATGGCCTACTAGGAGTCATTTTCTCAATTTCTATGGCAATGGCCTGCGCTTCAAATGCACCAATAATAATTGGTAAGCGACGGCGTCCATTTACTTCTCCTAAAACAAGGGCATAAGCGCCAGATTGAGTCTGGCTGTAAGATAAACCTACAATATCTAATTTAACTTTTTTCATATTTGTTTTCCAAACCTCGCAGGTCTAATTCGGGTGATAAGTTTTTTTTCGGTCTCATTGAAGGCTATCGCCATTTTAAAACCTGCGAGGTTTAAAGGTTTATTTTATGCTTTATGTGCTTTTAATGCTTCAATTAATTTTGGTACCACTTCAAAAGCATCACCAACAATACCATAATCGGCCACTTTGAAAAAAGGAGCTTCCGGATCTTTGTTGATTACAACAATCACTTTTGATGAGCTAACACCCGCCAAATGCTGGATAGCACCTGAGATACCAATAGCTATATAAAGATTAGGGCTGATAGCAATACCAGTTTGACCAACGTGTTCTGAATGTGGTCTCCAGTCTGCATCCGATACCGGTTTAGAACAAGCTGTAGCTGCTCCCAATAAATTGGCAAGCTCTTCGATCATTCCCCAGTTTTCTGGTCCTTTTAATCCTCTGCCTGCTGATACTACCAGTTCTGCATCCGGTAACGAAACTTTATCAGTAGCCCTTACAATATCTTTAATAACTGTGGCTAAGTCTGATTGTTTAATATCAGCAGCAAAGTTTTCTATAACTGCATCGGTTGCATTTTCTTTAACACCAAATGCATTTGGATTTAATGCAATTACTTTATTAGCCGATGTTAATTCGGTAATGGCGAATGCTTTACCTGAGAAAGCCGTTTTTTTAACCGAAAATTTACCATCAGTACCAGGTAACTCAACTGCACCATCCGCTAATCCCGCTTTAAGTTTTACTGCAATGCGCGGTGCTAAACCTTTACCAGAGAAAGAGTTAGATAAAACAACGATATCAGCACCTTCTTTTTCGGCAGCAGTAGCAATAACACTTGCATAAGCCTGATTTACAAAGGTTTTTAATTGATCGGCAGTTACATTTAATACTTTTGATGCACCATATTTACCTAATTCCTTTAATTCGCTGTCGGCTACATCGCCAATAGAAATTGCTGTTAAATTAGTTGATTGTTGATCGGCAATGGCTTTGGCATAAGATACGGCTTCAAAAACAGATTTCTTAAATTTTCCCTCAGCTTGTTCTACATATACTAATACTGACATATAATTTATTTCCTTAAAAGGATTTTAGTAAAATTTAATTTTTTATTTATTTTAAAAGTCCCCTTCAGGGGATTTAGTGGGTTAGATTACTTTAGCTTCGCTGTGTAACAAGCTGATCAACTGTTCTGTTTGATCGGCAGGAATTAATTTTACCGTTCCACGGGGAGCAGGAGTTTCGTATTTAGTTACTTTACTTACCTCTTCAATAGCAATTGCATCAACAACGGTTAAAGGTTTTGTTCTGGCGCTCATGATACCACGCATATTCGGAATTTTAGGTTCTGCCACACCTTCAGCGCAACTTGCGATAAACTTACCGGAAACGGTTAAAACTTCTTTACCACCTTCAATTTCTCGTTCAATAGTGGCTGTATCTCCTTCGAAAGTTAATTTTTTGATGATGGATACAGATGGAATATCTAAAAATTCGCCAACCATAGCTGCAACCTGATTACCATTGTAATCAATAGATTCGCGACCGGTTAAAATAACATCAAAATCTTTGTCTTTAGCGTATTCTGCAATTTGTTTAGCCACGAAATAAGCATCTCTCGGGGCTGCATTTACCCTAACTGCATCATCGGCTCCAATGGCCAGTGCTTTTCTGATGGTCGGATCGTTAGCTGCTTCGCCAACATTGATCACAGTTACGGTTCCTTTTCCACCTTCGCTTAACTCAATTGCACGTGATAAAGCGATTTCATCATAAGGATTAACAATATATTGCACTCCTGACGTATTGAATTCGGTATTATCATTAGTAAAAGTTATTTTTGTCGTCGTGTCTGGCACGTTACTGATACAAACTAATATTTTCATATGTTAATAGTGGTTTTTATTGCTATGAACGTTCCGGAACTAAAATTGTTTAGCTGCTGATCGGTTCATATATGATATCATTATTATATAAGGTCTTTCTGCAAATTTAATTAAAAAAGCAAGGAAATAAAATGTCATCCACCCGTTTAAGCAAGTTATTAGAATTTTTAGAGAGTGATGCTAACGACCCATTTATACTATATGCCTTAGCCACAGAGTATAACAATCTAAATGATAAGGAAAAAGCTTATTCTTTTTACCTTCAATTAACCGATAAACATCCTGATTATGTAGGAACTTATTACCATTTAGGCAAATTATTGGAAAAAGACGGGGAAAAAGAGAAAGCAATCGAAACCTACGAGAAGGGGATGCAAGTGGCCCGAAATAAAAGAGATATGCATGCCTTTTCAGAATTACAGGGCGCTTATAATACTGCCGCCGGATTAGATTATGAAGATGATTAAGCCATTTATCAGTTGTCAATTTTCAGTTAACAGTTATTAGCTTTGAATTAATGCAAACCAAACCCATCGCTGCCAAAAAGCAGTGGCTGTTTATCCGGAATGTAATTTTTTTTACTTTCACTTCTTTTGGCGGGGCGCAGGCACACCTTGCTTTGTTGCTTAAATATTTTGTTCAGAGCGCCAAATTTATCTCAGAGGAAGAACTTTTAGAGCTGAATGCACTGGCACAGGTTTTACCCGGACCAGCATCGACACAAACCCTTGTTGGGATAGCCTGGAAGGTTGGAAAACTTAAACTGGCAATTATCACTTTCCTGATCTGGATATTGCCTACTGCAACCATAATGACCTTTGCAGCAATTAGTTATGCTTTACTTGATCAAAAACAAAAGTTTAACGATATTTTAGAATATATCCAGCCCATTGCTTTAGGGATTGTAGCTTATGGCGCATGGAAACTAGGCAAAAAGGTTTTATCCTCTCAGGTTTCTATATTCCTGGCCATTGCTTCGGTTATTGTTACATTAGTTTTAAGAAATGCTTATGTATTTCCACTTTCTATATTGATCGGCGGAATGATTTCTTCAGCCATTGAAACGCCGAAGGAAGAAACGGAATTGAGGGTGAAACTTTTTCGAACATCAACCCTAAAAAAATGATCTACTTTTTAGGTGCTTTGCTGTTATTCGCCTTGGTAGGTGCCATTATCAATAGAACATCGCCCTTTAGTTTACCCATCCGTTTACTCGAAAACTTTTACCGTAACGGAATATTGGTTTTTGGAGGCGGACAGGTGCTTGTGCCTTTAATGTTTACTGAGTTTGTAGAGATGAAACACTATTTGCCTTCATCCGGATTCTTATCGGGTTTTGCATTACAGCAAGCCTTACCTGGTCCAACATTTTCTTTTACCAGTTACTTAGGTGCATTAAGTATGAAGAACTTTGGATACGGATTATGGGGGCAGATTTTAGGCGGATTAATTGGCGTAATCGGCATTAACTTACCAGGACTCATCCTTGTTTTATTTATTGTACCGTTTTGGGACGATCTGAAAAAGATTTCCAGAATCCGTCATAGCCTTTCCGGAATTAATGCCGTTAGCGTTGGATTTATTATTGCGGCTTTTGTGCTACTATTAATACCAATGGGCTTTAACTGGGTGTTTTTAGGGATTATGATCGCTACATTTTTATTGTTAAATTTTACTAAAGTTAGTCCACCTGTTATTGTATTAGCAGGTATATTAATTGGATATTTATTTTAGTAATAACAGATGAAGGTTTTGAATCTTAACTATAATTTGAAAAGCAATTACAGTACTATATAAGTTAATGTAGTCCCGCTATCACTGCTGCTCCGATGAAGAATCGGGAGCATTCGTTTTATCGGGTTTAGATTGATTGGCTTTCTGCTACCAGGCCAGTTTTTTTGTGCCAGTACCCATAGTTTTGCTTTTTATTAAAGTCGAAATACTTTTTTGCTATGACTACGTAGTTTATTGCAGAAAAAAGAACATGAATGACAGGGGAATTTAAATGAATTAATACATTGCGTGGGGTCGTCATTCCCAACTTGATTGGGAATCTTAATGCCATAAGCCTAGAGATTAAGATTCCCGCCTGCGCGGGAATGACGATCAATCTATTGAAGTCTGTCGCCCCAAGAGGAATAATTATCTCACAAAAATCATATCTATGACATGAAGATTTTGGAGCATTTTAGGTCGTGTGGGATTTTCTAAAAAGGTGGATCATCATCATTATAATCATCCATTTTTGAAGGACGGATAATGACATTGCTTTGTTTTTCGAAATCCTGAGATGGATACATTCCAGCAGACGGATCTGCAGCAAATGAATTTGGCGGAGCATTAAAATCATCTTCCAGATCCACGAACTTCACAAATTTACCAACGAATTTAAGCGGTACAATTCCGGTTTCACCGTTACGGTGTTTTGCAATAATCACCTCACCAATACCAGCCTGCGATCTTCCTTGCTCATCCTCGGTAATACCATAATATTCAGGACGATATAAGAACAATACCATATCCGCATCCTGTTCAATTGAACCCGACTCACGTAAATCGGATAACATTGGTCTTTTTCCCTGTAAACCTGGTCTACTCTCTACCGCACGACTTAACTGCGATAGGGCCAGTACCGGAACATCAAGTTCTTTAGCAACTGATTTTAGCGCTCTCGATATACTACCAATTTCCTGCTCACGATTACCACCGCCTTTTCCTTCGCCTTTACCATGCATCAACTGCAAGTAATCGACAATTACCAGTTGGATATCGTATTGTGATTTTAACCTTCGGCATTTTGCCCTGAATTCAAAAATATTTAGTGCAGGTGTATCATCAATTAAGAGGGGAGCTTCGGTTAAGCGGCCAATTTTACTGTGTAACTGCTGCCATTCCCATTCCTGTAAATTTCCTTTTCTGATTTTTTCCTGCTCAATTTCTGCTTCTCCAGAAATTAAACGATTCACCAGCTGAACCGACGACATCTCCAGTGAGAATACTACGGTTGGTTTTGCAAAATCGACGGTGGCGTTCCTCGCACAGGTTAATACAAAGGCCGTTTTTCCCATCGCCGGACGTGCAGCGATAATTACTAAATCTTGCTTTTGCCAGCCACCAGTTATTCTATCTAATCCTGTAAAACCTGTTGGTACACCAGTTAAACCATCTGTTTTGGTACGGAGTTCCTCTAGTGTGGCTAACGATTGTTTGATAATATCGTCCATTTTTTGCGTATCCCTACGCAGGTTATTCTGGGCGATTTCAAAAAGCCCTTTTTCTGCCTGATCTAAGAGATCAAAAATATCAGTGGTATCTTCGTAGGCATTTGTAATAATTTCAGTCGAAATTCTGATCAACTCACGCTGAATGTATTTCTGAGAAATAATACGGGCATGAAACTCAATATTCGCTGCAGAAGCAACGCGATTGGTCAAACTCGTAATGTAATAAGCACCGCCAACTATTTCCAGAGAACCTAAAGTCCTTAGTTCAGCGGTTACTGTTAAAATATCAACTGGTCGCGATTTTTGAAATAAAATATGAATCGCTTCAAAAATTTTCTGATGGGCAATGTTATAGAAAACCTCTGGCTTTAAAACATCAATTACAGCAGAAAGTGCATCTTTTTCGAGCATTAGTGCCCCAAGAACTGCTTCCTCAAGATCTAATGCCTGAGGGGGAATTTTCCCCTGTGAACTTATGGTATTACTTAACCTGCTTTTTCTTGCAGTCATACTGTTCTTTCCGCCTTGTTCATTATCGATACTCATTCCACAAAAGTAATTAAATTTTGATGGGGTTGCTTGAATTAGTTACTAGCTGTTTGTTAACAAATTGAAGCATAATCAGATTAAATTTTATTGCATTTGCGACGCTGTAAAAATTTTTAAACAATTAAATGTTAATAAGGAGTACATTGATTAGGGCTAAAACATTTTATTTGAATACTTTTGCCTAACAATTTCGAAACATGGATAATTTTAGAAGACCGCAACGCGCAAAAGAGAATAACGAGTTTGTATTTGGCATCAGGGCCGTAATAGAAGCCGTTAAAGCAGGAAGAGATATTGAAACCATTTATCAGCAACGCGGTTTGGGCGGGGAACTTTTTCTAGAGTTAAAAGCCCTTCTAAAAGATACCTTAATTCCATTAAACTCGGTTCCGGTGGAGAAGCTGAACCGCATGTCGCAGAAAAACCATCAAGGTGTAATTGCAGTAATTTCTCCAATTACCTATCAAAACATTGAAGACATTGTTCCTGCTGTTTTCGAAAAGGGCGAAGTTCCATTAATTTTGGTTTTAGATAGTGTAACTGATGTCCGCAATATGGGGGCAATAGCGCGTACGGCTGCTTGCGTGGGTGTTCACGCCATAGTTGTTCCATTAAAAAATGCGGCGCAAATTAATGCTGATGCTATTAAAACGTCTGCAGGTGCATTATTTAGCATTCCGATTTGTCGCCATGCCAACCTGCACAAAACCTGCTTGTTTCTGCAAGAAAGTGGCCTGCAGATAGTGGCTTGTACTGAAAAGACCAGTGATTTTATTTATGCACCAGATTATACCATGCCTACTGCCATAGTAATGGGTTCAGAAGATGAAGGAATTTCTAATGATCTGTTAAGGGTAGCCGATCATTTAGCTAAAATACCAATGGCTGGTAAAATCGAATCATTAAATGTTTCGGTAGCTGCCGGAGTAATTTTGTATGAAGCAGTTAGGCAGAGAACGGTTTAATGTTAGATGTAAAAGGTAAGAGGGTTTATGGAATTAATATAGATTAGTGCTTTCCATGGGTGCATCATACTGAGGATTAATTTATTTCATAAAATCAATATAAATGACAGTATAATCGACGCCTAAAAATCCCTCGAGTTACCGTCATTTTGATCGGAGTGCAACGTAGTCGAGAACCACAGAGTACTCAGCGAAGCTAAATCTAACTAAATAGATCTCTCCATTTCGCTGCGCTAAAGTCGAGATGACGACCTTTCTATTGGTGTCCTGTCAATGGTAATTGTTTCAGGATTTTTCTACAATAAGTAGTAAGATGGTAAAATGTAAGACGGATGATGGGCAACTATGCTACATCATCCATTTTACATCTCAACTCATCCATCTTTATATAAACTTGTTTCCAAATCTGGATTTAACCTCCGCTACAAACTCTTTAACTCTTTGCTCCTCATTTCTTGGGCAAATCATGAGCATATTATTGTTTTCAACCACAATGTAATCATGCAGCCCTTGTAAGATAACCAGTTTATCTTTTGGAACATTCACCATGCAATTCGATGAATCGAACATCAATACCTGCTCTGAAGGAATAACGGCGTTACCAACATAATCTTTTTCAGCCATTTCATAAATAGAAGCCCAGGTACCCAGGTCAGACCATCCAAAGTCAGATGGAAGCACATAAACATTCTCTGCCTTTTCCATAATGCCAAAATCGATTGAAATATTGGTGCATTGCAGATAGGCATTATTGATAAACGCCTTTTCTCCTCCATTATTCAATTCAGACTTACCAATATTAAATATTTCGTACATGTCTGGCAGATATTTTTCGAAAGCACTTAAAATCGCTTTAGCCGACCAGATAAAAATCCCGGCATTCCAAAGGAAATCGCCACTTTGCAAAAATGATTTTGCCAATTCCAAATTTGGCTTTTCAGTAAAAGTTTTAACTTTATGCAGATCTGTGTCAGTATTAAGCACATAATCAGTATGCTGGATATAGCCATACCCCGTGTCGGGACGGTTTGGTTTAATACCTAAAGTAATTAAACAGTCATTTTTAGATGCTGCATCTAATGATTGCTCAATAGACTGTATGAAGCCATCAATATCGGCAATGGTATGATCGGAAGGTGCTACCACAATGGTGGCGTTTGGATTTAGCTCCGCAATTTTTAAACTGCCATAAGCAATGCACGGTGCCGTATTTCTCATTAAAGGTTCCGCCAAAATCTGGTTATCCGATAACTGAGGTAATTGTTCTTTAATTAGGTCCGAATATATTTCGTTAGTAACGATAAAAATATTTTCGGGAGGACAGATATTTAAAAATCTTTCGTACGTGCTTTGAATAAGGGTCTTGCCTACGCCGAAAAAATCGATAAATTGTTTTGGATACTCTGTCCTGCTTACTGGCCAAAAGCGACTTCCGACGCCACCGGCCATAATTAATGCATAATAATTTTTATTCATTTTTAATTTTAAAAATTACACAATGCCTTCGTTAAGGAGATCGTGTAAATGGATGATGCCAAAGTAAGTATTTTGTTCAAGAACTAACAATTGTGTTATATTGTTTTGTTTAATAATGTCTAAGGCGTCAACTGCCAAGGCATCAAATTGTATGCTTTTAGGGCTTTTACCCATAATATCTTCGGCCTTTAAACCAGCTATAGAATTATTGTTCTCTAACATTCTTCTGATATCGCCGTCGGTAATTACACCCAATACATGGTTAGCTGAATCAACAACAGCAACAGCACCCAAACGGTTTTTACTAATTTCAATCAATACATCTTTTACAGAGGCAGTGGGGCTTATAGAAGGTTTTTCGTTTGATAAGGCTAAATCCCGTGCTTTTAGGTAAAGTTTTTTACCCAACGATCCGCCCGGATGGTATTTTGCAAAATCCGCTTCGTTAAATTCCCTGCATTCTAACAAACAGATGGCCAAAGCATCGCCCATTGCCAATTGAGCAGTAGTGCTGGTGGTAGGTGCTAAATTGTGTGGACAGGCTTCTTTTTCGAAAGAAGTATTTAAAATCAGATCTGCTTGCTCCGCTAAAAAGAATTCAACTCACCAACCATCCCGATTAAGAGATTGCCAGCTGTTTTTAACAATGGGGTAAGTACTTTAATTTCCGGCGTATTTCCACTTTTAGAAAGGCAGATGACAATATCATCTATTTGAATCATGCCCAGATCACCATGAATAGCATCTGCAGCATGCATAAAAATAGCAGGTGTACCGGTTGAATTAAAAGTGGCCACCATTTTTTGCGCAATTATTGCACTTTTTCCGATACCCGTAACAATTACCCGTCCTTTACCCTGTAAAATGCTTGATACGGCTTTTTCAAAATCTTTGTTAATATTCTTAGCAACATTTAATATTGCGGCTGCTTCAAGTTCTAAAGTGCTTATAGCTGACTGGATTATTGATTTTTTACTTTTCAAAGAGAAAATAATTGTTTGTTAATACTTGAATTTCTTGTAAAATTATGTTATTTTGGATACAAAAATAGCATCGCATATTTTATTACACAAAATGGACGTGAAAAAGTCGTTATTTGATAACCTACAAAATTTCTTCGGGTTTGATAATTTCAAGGGTGATCAGGAGTCGATCATTACTAATATTTTAGAAGGCAATAATACTTTTGTTATTATGCCTACAGGCGGAGGAAAGTCTATTTGCTATCAGTTACCTGCTTTAATGAGCGAGGGAACAGCAATTGTGATTTCTCCACTAATCGCATTGATGAAAAACCAGGTAGACCAATTAAGGGCATTTGGTGGAAATGACAGTATTGCTCACTTCCTTAATTCATCTTTAAACAAATCTGAAATTACTCAAGTTAAATCTGATCTCTTAAGCGGTCAGACTAAATTATTGTATGTTGCGCCAGAATCTTTGGCGAAGCAGGACAATATTGAATTTTTAAATCTGATTAAAATTTCTTTCGTTGCCGTTGATGAAGCGCATTGTATCTCTGAATGGGGGCACGATTTCAGACCTGAATACCGGAAAATTAAGCAGGTTATTGCAGGACTGGGAAATAATATTCCAATTATTGCATTAACTGCAACTGCTACGCCAAAAGTACAGCAGGATATTATGAAGAACCTCGGGATGACGGAAGCAACATTATTTAAATCGTCATTTAACAGGCCGAACTTATTTTATGAAATCCGTCCAAAAAGAGATATTACCAAAGAGATTATTAAATACATCAAATCTAATCCGGGTAAATCAGGAATTATCTATTGCCTCAGCCGTAAGAAGGTGGAAGAGGTGGCCGAAGCTTTAAACCTCAACGGAATAAGTGCATTGCCTTATCATGCTGGTTTAGATCCAAAAGTAAGGGCAGAAACACAAGATAAATTTTTGATGGAGGATGCTGAGGTGATTGTTGCAACCATTGCCTTTGGTATGGGGATCGATAAACCGGATGTACGCTTTGTAATTCACCACGACGTTCCCAAAAGCATGGAAGGTTATTACCAGGAAACGGGTAGGGCCGGCCGTGATGGTGGTGAAGGTGTATGCATTGCCTTCTACTCTCAAAAAGATGTAGATAAGCTGGCCAAGTTTATGAAAGATAAACCAGTTTCTGAAAGAGAAATTGGTACGCAGATATTAAAGGAAGTGATAGATTATGCTGAATCTGGTGTTTGCCGTCGTAAACAGATTCTTCACTATTTCGGCGAAAACTTTAACGAAACCGGCTGTAACTGCATGTGTGATAATTGCAAAAAGCCTAAAAAACAGTTTGATGCCGAAAGTCAGTTATCTACCGTATTAAAGTTTATTGAGAAATCTGGAGAGAAATTCGACGATGCGCATTTGCTGAATGTTTTCTTAGGCTTAGAAACGGCGCAAACCATTGCGTACGAACATAGCAAGGTTCCTGAATTTGGAATTGGTAAAGAAGAAGGTGAGTTGATGTGGAAATCGATTATCCGCCAGGCTGTTTTAAACAATTATCTTTTTAAGGATATTGATAATTATGGTTTATTGAAATTAACAAAGCAAGGGAGAGATTTTATTGTTAATCCTTATAGCCTTAAATTTATATTGAATGAACCCATAGAGAACGGTGCTGACGATGATGATGATGATGTAAAACAAGGCACAGGTGCATTAGATACTCATCTTTTATCACTGCTTAAAGAATTACGTAAAAAAATTGCAAAACAGAAAAGTGTTCCGCCATTCGTGGTTTTCCAGGATCCATCATTAGAGGAAATGTGTACACACTACCCGATTACGGTGGAAGAACTTCGCCAGATTTCTGGTGTAGGTTCGGGTAAAGCGATGAAATTCGGAACACCTTTTATCGAATTGATTAAAAAATATGTCGAGGATAACGATATCGAACGTCCTATCGATCTGATTATTAAAACTCAGGCCAATAAATCACAAATGAAAGTTTCGATCATACAAAATATCGACAGACAGATCGGTTTGGAAGACATTGCCGATTCGAAAGGCATTACTTACGAAGAAATCCTGAAAGAAGTAGAATCGATTGTAAACTCTGGTACTAAACTTAACCTAAACTATTTCATTGATGAAGTAATTGATGATGATAGACAAGATGAAGTTTTTGATTATTTCAGAGCAGCCGAAAGCGATTCTATAGACGAAGCGCTTAATGAATTGGGCGAAACCGATTATACCCGTGAAGAAATTCAATTGATGCGGATTAAATTCATGTCAGAATTAGGAAATTAAAAATCAGATATGAGATATGAGATCCTGGATTTGAGACAAACTCATATCTCATATCTCCTATCTCATATCTCATATCTCATATCTCAACTATGCTAGATTATTTAGATAAATTAAAAAATACAGATTCAGGAAATTTCTTTTTAATGGCAGGTCCATGCGCTATTGAAGGCGAGGATATTGCCATGAGGATTGCTGATAAGATTATAACCATTACCGATAAACTACACATTCCATATATATTTAAAGGTTCGTACCGTAAAGCGAATAGAAGCAAAGGGAGTTCTTTTACAGGCATTGGTGATGAAAAAGCTTTACGCATTTTAGAAAGGATCGGTAGAGAATTTGGCGTTCCAACCGTTACTGATATTCACGAAAGTGCGGAGGCTGCTATGGCTGCTGCCTACGTAGATGTGCTGCAGATCCCTGCATTTTTATGCCGGCAAACTGATTTATTAATTGCTGCTGCAGAAACAGGAAAAGTAGTTAATGTTAAAAAAGGGCAATTCCTTTCCGCAGGTTCTATGAAATTTGCTGTAGAGAAAGTAAAAGAAGCCGGAAATAATAAAGTAATCTTAACCGATAGGGGAAATACCTTCGGATATCAGGATCTGATTGTTGATTACCGTGGTTTGCCTGAAATGCAAGGTTTCGGTGTGCCGGTAGTGATGGATTGTACACACTCTTTACAACAACCTAACCAAAGTAGCGGGGTTACCGGCGGTAAACCAGAACTGATTTCAACCATAGCCAAAGCGGCAATTGCAGTTGGCGCAGATGGTTTATTTATCGAAACACATCCTGATCCTGCAAATGCCAAATCTGATGGTGCCAATATGCTTCATTTAGACTTGCTCGAAGAAACCTTATTGAAATTAGTTCGCTTAAGACAAGCTGTTATTTAATGACTAATAAAGAGGTTTTCTTAACTGCAGAATGGCGAAAGTTAGCCCTTGCGCAATATGCTGTAGATCAGTCAATTCTTCAAAAATATCTTCCTCCGCATACCGAATTAGATACGTGGCAAGGGAAGTACTATGTGAGTTTAGTTGGTTTTATGTTTATTAATGTAAAGTTACGAGGCTTTAATATTCCATTCCATACTAATTTTGAGGAGGTTAACCTGCGCTTTTATGTTCGATACAAAGATGATAAAGAATGGAAAAGAGGAGTTGTTTTTGTTAAAGAAATTGTTCCTTTACCCGCAATAACACTTGTTGCTAATACCATTTATAAAGAAAATTATCAGACATTGCCAATGAAACATGTTTGGATAACGCAGGAAAACCAGCTTGAGGTGGAGTATCTTTGGAAAAATAAAACATGGAATAATTTTCAGGTTATTGCTAATGCTCAGGCAGAAGAAATTACACCTGGCAGCAAAGAAGAATTTATCACCGAACATTACTGGGGTTATACAAATATTGGTCACAATAAAACCTCTGAATATGGGGTAGAACATCCGCGCTGGCAAACTTATCCGCTAAAAAGTTATAAAATCAACGTCGATTTTGGAATAAATTATGGTAATGATTTTGCCTTCTTAAATCATGCCCGGCCAGATTCTGTTTTCTTAGCAGAAGGATCAGAAATCAGGGTGCTTAAGGGAAAACAATTTTAGATGAGCTTATCATGATTCGAATCAAATCCGATGATCATGACCGCTCCAGGTTTTAATTGATTTTTTCTCTTAAAACCAAAATGCTTCCCAATATAATTGGGATGCATAAAAAAAGCAACATTATAATAAACAAGTTCGAACAATCCGTGAAGTAATTGGTTTTTATATTTGTTGATGTAGCTCCGGGGTGTAACTTTTCCTTTACTACTAATTTTGAAGGGGTTAGCCTTAGTTTTTTATATTAAATTTAAAGATAGAAATATGCTGGAAGTGTAGTTTTATCAAAGAATTTGACAAAACGACGGTCCCGGGTATACATCTGTATTTAAATATCCAATTATGAAATCTTCCGATCAGAAACCAAACCATGGCGACAGCAGGCGCGATTTCCTCAAAAAAGGCTCCGTAATTACAGCCATTGCATTAACGCCCAGCGTTGCAATAAAAGCAGCTGAAAGTAATACGGATGAACGTTTTGCCGAACTTTTTGAGAAAATCCCCTTAAAGCTTACGGTAAATAATAAAGCTTATCAAACAACGGTAGAGCCCCGGGTAACACTTTTAGATTATCTCCGGGAAGAATTACATTTAACAGGTACCAAAAAAGGTTGTGATCATGGTCAGTGTGGCGCCTGCACTGTTCATGTTGACGGACAAAGAATAAATTCCTGCCTCAGCTTAGCCGTAATGAACGAAGGAAAGAAAATCACCACGATTGAAGGTTTGGCGAATGGTGATACTTTACATCCTATGCAGGCTGCATTCATCAAGCACGATGGATTTCAGTGCGGTTATTGCACGCCCGGTCAGATTATGTCAGCCGTAGCCTGTGTGCGCGAAGGCCATACCAATTCCAGGGCTGAGATAAGCGAATATATGAGTGGTAATATCTGTAGATGTGGCGCTTATCCTAATATAGTTGATGCAATTATTGAAGTGAAGGAAGGAGGCGATACTGTATGATCAACTTTCAATACCTAAGAACAACCACAGCAAAATCAGCAATTGCTTTATTGGTAAAAGATAAAAACGCAAAATTCCTTGCCGGTGGTACAAACTTAATTGATCTGATGAAAAGAGGTGTTACTGCACCTGAAAAGCTTATCGATATCAATCATATTCCGTTAAAACAGATTGAGCAGGTTGGGAATAAAATCCATATTGGTGCCCTGGCTTCCAATTCTGCGGTTGCAGATCACGATCTGATCAAAGAAAAACTACCCTTACTTTCATTGGCCTTAAAGGCAGGAGCATCAGCACAACTGCGAAATGTAGCTACTGTTGGCGGTAACATGATGCAGCGTACGCGTTGTGGATATTTTTATGATATAGAAATGCCATGCAATAAGCGCCAGCCGGGAACAGGATGTGGGGCAATGGATGGTTTTAACCGGATGCATGCTATTTTCGGAACGTCAGAAAAATGTATTGCTGTTCATCCCAGCGATATGTGTATAGCTTTAATCGCCTTAGATGCTGATGTAATAGTGGCCAATGCTAAAGGCGAACGTAGAATACGATTTAAAGATTTTCATCGCTTAGCAGGGGATACCCCACAGTTAGACAATAACTTAAAGACCGATGAAATGATTATTCGTCTAGAAATCCCTTTAAATAATCTGGCTAAAAATTACCATTATCTTAAAGTTAGGGATAGGGCTTCTTATGCTTTTGCACTGGTATCGGTAGCAGCAGCATTTGAAATTAGCAATAATAAAATTACTGATGTTCGATTAGCAATGGGTGGGGTAGCGCATAAACCCTGGCGTTTAACTACATCAGAGATTTTTTTAAAAGGGAAAGAAGCTAGCTTAACCAATTTTGAGCAGGCTGCGCAATTGGCCATGAAGGATGCAAAAAGTTTTGGAGGAAATGATTTCAAACTAAAACTGGCACCCAATACGATTATTGAAGCATTAAACCTTGCAAAATCAAAAGCCTAGTTATGGAAAAGAGCATGTTAAAAGACGACAATGATCGCGTAGATGGATTTTTAAAGGTAACTGGGCAAGCCAAATATTTTGCAGAATATGAATTACCTGGCTTAACTTATGGTGTTTTGGTAACCAGTACCATCACCAAAGGGAAAATTACCTCACTTGATACTAAAACCGCTGAAAAAGCTCCGGGGGTAATTGCTGTAATTTCGCACCTGAATAAGCCATCGGCTGCTGCTTACGAGCAGGAAGGTGGCCCACAGATGAAGATTTTTTACACCGACAAGATTTTTTATAACGGACAGCCAATAGCCATCGTGGTAGCTAATACTTTCGAAAGAGCAACTTATGCTGCCTCATTGGTTAAAGCTACCTACGCTAAAGAGGAATTTAATACCGATTTTGAAAAAGCCCTAAAAGATCCGAAGGCTAAAAAACTTCAGGGGCAGGCTGACTATAAACGTGGTGAAGAAAATGCTTATAAAACGGCAGAAGTAAAGCTCGAAGAAAGGTACTTTCTACCGATTGAAACACATAACCCTATGGAATTGCATGGGATTATTGCCGATTGGCGACCAAATAACCAGCTTACTGTTTACGCCAAAACCCAGGGTGTAAAAGCTACGCAGGGCACTATTGCAAATGTCTTTAAAATTCCGATGGAAAATATCCGTGTGAATTCGGAGTTTGTGGGTGGTGGCTTTGGCATGGCCCTGCGCACATGGCCGCTTGAAATTGCAACGGTAATGGCTTCTAAACACATAGGTAAGCCCGTAAAAGTAGTTATTACCAGAATGCAGATGTTTACCATGGTTGGTAACCGACCAGCAGCCATACAAACCATTGGTTTAGGTGCTAATAAAGATGGGAAATTAACAGGCATTACGCATAGGGCATACGGAGAAACCTCCACTTATGAGAACTTTACCGAAGGTGTAGTGAACATGGCAAAATTTATGTACCAATGCGATAACGTAAATACTTCCTATGCCATTGTACCGGTAGATCTGGGTGTACCTATATGGATGCGCGGGCCAGGCGAAGCTACAGGAGCTTTTGCACTCGAAAGTGCAATTGACGAGATGGCATACGCTTTGGATATGGATCCACTGGATTTTAGAATCAAAAATGATCCTGAAACCGATCAGCAGAAAAACAAACCATTTTCTAGCAAGAATATTAAAGAAGCTTATAAAATTGGCGCAGAGAAAATAGGATGGCGCAACCGGAAAAATAAGCCTGGCAGCTTGATTGAAGGACCATGGCAAACAGGTTATGGCGTAAGTGTTGGGGTTTTTAATGCCAATAGGGGTAAAGCCAGTGTTAAGGGTATTTTAAAGGCTGATGGATCGCTGCTTTTACAAAGTGCAACCAGCGATATTGGCCCTGGTACAGGAACTGGCATGACTTTAATCGCTAATAAATTAATGAAGATTCCGGTAAATAAAATTACATTCGAATTGGGCGATTCGTCATTACCACCAGCACCAAGTCAGGGTGGATCGGCTACATTATCTACAGTAGGTTCGGCCGTTAATGATGTTTGTGTAGCACTAAATTCTGCCATTGCAGAACTGGCAGCTAATTCAAATATGGATGCTACATCCAATTTTGTTGATGTTTTAAAAAAGAATAATCTTCCGCAAATAGAAATAACCAAGGAAAGTCAGAGCGGTAAGGAAAAAGATAGTTACTCCATGTATTCTTTCTCTATCCACTTTGTACAGGTAAAGGTAAATAAGTTAACTGGTGTGGTAAAGATGAGTAAAATTGTTTCTGTAGGTGATTCCGGTACCATTGTTAGTCCGAAAACAGCCCGAAGCCAGATGCTGGGCGGTGCAGTTGGTGGAATAGGTATGGCTTTAACAGAAGAATCAATTATCGATCACCGTTATGGAAGATACATTAATAATAACTTTGCAGACTACCACGTTCCGGTGAATGCCGATGTACCAGAGATCGACGTTAATTTCATTAATAAACCTGATCCCTATATTAATCCGATGGGAGCAAAAGGTATGGGCGAAATTGCCTTGATCGGTTTTTCTGCAGCAGTAGCCAATGCCGTTTTTAATGCCACTGGCAAAAGAATCAGGACATTGCCAATTACACCCGATAAAGTATTGGATTAAAACAAGAGGAGTCAAGTTTTAAAAACTTGACTCCTCTAAATACCCTAAACAAAAAATGCGTTCTGTTGTAAATTGGAAGGCATTTTTTGTAAAGATTCTTCTCTTTCGCTCAGAATGACAATCTGAAAAAATTATTTAGCAACTGCTTTACCTGAATATGTTGCCGCTAATTTTAATGCATTGTAAGTATTTACAATTCCGCCACTGATACAAAGATCAGAAAAAGGAACAGAAACTTTTTCGGCACCTGGCTCTTCGCCTTTGGCATATTCTACGTTGTGGTTCACTTTAGTAACCGATTTAACGATAATTTCTTTTACTTGTGCTGCTGTTAGTTTAGGGTAATAAGAACGGATTAAGCCGGCTAAACCAGCCACAACAGGAGAAGCCATACTCGTACCATCTAAGTTTTTGTATTTAGAACCCGGTACGGTAGAGTAAATCTGAACACCAGGAGCGAAAACATCAACCTGTGTTTTACCAAAGTTAGAGAAACTTGCTTTTAATGTTTCATCATCTTTAGGACCTGAAGCACCAACGGTAATCCAGGATGCAATGGTTTTTTCATCTAAATCTTTATGGTTAGGGAAATTATTTTCAACATCGATATTTTTGTTTTCGTTACCTGCAGCCTGAACAATCAGTACATCTTTAGAGGCAGCATATTTCATAGCTTCATTAACTATGGCTTTATCCCAGCTATAAGCCTTACCAAAACTCATGTTAATTACTTTTGCGCCATTATCAACTGCATAACGGATTCCATTAGCCACATCTTTATCTCTTTCATCACCGTTTGGCGTACAACGAACACCCATAATGGCAACATGATCAGCTACACCTAAAATACCAAGTTTGTTGGTTCTATCAGCAGCAATAATACCAGCTACATGTGTACCGTGCATAGCGTCAGGACCTGCAACATCGTTATTGCCATAAAACCGCTCCTTATTATTGTTAGGATCATCGCCAACAATAGAACGAGGATCATAATCAAGATTTAAGTTATAATTGGCCTGGCGTGTATAATAATCAAATCCTTCTACAATCTGATCTTCGTAAAAATCTTTAAAACTGCCTTTTTCTAATTGTTGGCTCAATACATTTTGAATCCTGCCTTCAACCTCAGTAGCAGGTTTAAAGTTTTTAAAATCCTCTGCGGTTGGATTTTCTTTACCGATTTTCTTTACTACTGCATCTAAAGCATTTTTAAAACCAGTAATACCTGCCAGATTTGCCTTAGCTTCCGCTAATTGTTTTTCTAAATCGGCTCTTTCTGCTTTAAAAACTTCGAAATCTTTTTTATCTTTTTCTGCTACATTCGCATCTGTGGTATTTGCAAAACGTACCTGGTCGCGACGAACTAAACGGGTTAATTCTAAAGTTTCGAAGTTTACCGATCCTTTGGGGCCACCAATAAAGTTCCAGCCATTAATATCGTCGATATAGCCATTCTTGTCATCATCCTTTCCATTGCCAGCTATCTCTTTGGTATTTACCCACATAATCCTTTTTAAATCCTCGTGTGTAGCTTCTACACCGCCATCATTTACGGCAACTATAACCTTAACAGATTTTTTACCTTTTAAAAGTTCTTTATATGCTTTTTCGGTACTGATTCCGAAAGTACTATCACTTTTAAGATCAAGATTCTGCCAGTTGGCTTTTTGCGCATTGGCCAAAGTTGGTACTGCACTTACGAACGCAATACTTAACAGCGCTCTGAAAATTCTACTCTTATTCATTTATGTATTTTTGTATTAAACGGCGAAAGTTAATTTTAATTTTTTTATTGAAAGAAATTCTATTAATATTTTAAGATTTTCGCATGTTTTATTGCTGAGTTTTAGATAGCTTTCAATAGAAAAGTCGCCATTCCGACTAGAGCAACGCGGAACGGAGAGATCTTATATTGAAAGAGCTTCCGACTTCGTTGCAATCCGCTCGAAATAACGACTGATCTATATTAAAAAATGTCCTGATCTATTTTAAGCCAGCTGTAATCTTCTTAGCCATCTCGTCATGTGATTCAATTACTTTTAAAGTATTCGCAGCCCATTCTTTGACACTTTGGTCACGGTTTTCAATCCCCTGTTTAAATAATGCTACTGTTTTTTCATGATCGGTAACCATCATATCCATATAATGTTTGTCAAATGCTGTACCGGTCATTTTTTTCATTCCATCCAAATGGATCTGCACATCGGCAGGCAATGCATCAGGAGTAATCACTTTTTTGTTTTCCGCCAAAGCCTTTAATTCTGCATTCGCTTTGGTATGGTCGGCAAGCATTTTAGCTGCGAAATCTTTTACTTCGGTACTTTTAGCATTTTTTGCTGCAATTTTAGCTGCTTCAACTTCCATAATACCGCCTACAGCTGCTTTTCTTAAAAATGTTGCGCCTGCCTCATCAATACCAGATTCGGTACTTTCGGCACCGGTAACATGGTTACCGTTTACCATGGTGGTATCGCCGGAAACGCTGTCTTTTGTAGTCGCCGATTTTTTATCAGCAGTTTGACAAGCCTGAAAGGAAAGTGCCAAGGCAAAAGCTGTTGACAATAAAAATATCTGTTTCATGTTTTCTCTATATTTAATAAATTAGAAACAAGAGCACAGGAAAAAGGTTTTGTTGTTAAAGGTTATTGTGCCAGTCCGTATGGATTTTTAATAACAATAGCCATTAAACGCTCCGGATTTTCAACTGGTTCAAACCCAAATTGCTTATACAATTCATGTGCATCCAAAGTGCCCAGGCGATATGATCGTAAGCCCTGTAAATCGGGATGAAAAATCATAAACGACATCAGTTTTTTCGATAAACCCAATCCGCGGTAGCTTTCTTTAACATAAACATCACAAAGCCATGCAAATGTGGCTTTATCTGTTACCCAACGTGCAAACCCCACTTGCTCCTGATCTCTATAAATCCCAAAACAAAGCGAATTTTCTATTGAACGTTTTACAGTATCCAGCGGAATGCCTTTTGCCCAATAAGATTCTACACTTAAATAAGAATGTATGGCTTCGAGATCTAAAAGCTCCTTTTTATCAGAAAATATAAAATCATTTTCGCTGATTTCCATTTTGATTAATGATTGAATTTTGAATGATTAAATGAGTGAATTCTTTCAAAATCCACTTAAAGAATTAGCTGGTTTTTCCTAAGCCTCTTCCGCAGTTAACCTATTTAACCAGTTAAGCTTTCTAATTACGCATATTAATAAACTGCAATGGCTGATCGAAATCTTCATTTCTACAAAGGCTGATCACGGCCTGCAAATCATCAATTTTCTTTGCGGTTACCCGAACCTGATCATCCATAATAGATGGTTGAACTTTTAAGCCGCTGGCTTTGATTTTCGCCACTACTTTTTTTGCTGCTTCTTTATCCAATCCTTCTTTTATGCTGATTTCTTTTCTGATCATGTTGCCTGAAGCCTGTTGCTCGTCGCCAAAGTCTAAACTTTTCGGATCTAAATTCTGCTTCATCATCCGTGAAATAATGGAACCTTCGATCGCTTTCAATCGCATATCATCTTCAGTAACAATGGTTATTACATTTGTTTTTTATCCAGATCGATCGTGCTTTTCGACCCGTTAAAGTCGAATCGGTTAAGGATTTCTTTTTTAGCATTGTTAATGGCGTTGTCTAATGTCTGCGCATCAACTTTACTTACAATATCAAAAGAAGGCATGGTTTTAGCTTTAAAGTAAAAAAATAAGTAGATTTAATAGAAATTAATCCATCCTCACAAAAAAACGAAAATAATATGAAAACAACTAAGCCGAAGTCTCAAAAAAAGATTACAAAAAAAGAAATTAAAAAACAACTTGAGCAGTCAATCACGGATAAGTTTTTAGAAGTAATTAAAAGTTTAGGTCATGATGTATCGGAAATTAGTACGGAGGTGGGTAAAGCAAGTAAACGGGTGGCTAAAAAATTAACCAGGAAATTTACGATTGTGAAAGCTGATGTGGGACAAAAAATTGATGATTTGTTACATGCATCTAAAGAGAAGGCAAAAGCAGCGAAAAAACCTGTTACCAAGGCGATAAGTAAATCTGAAAAATCTGCTGAAAAAGTAGTTAAAAAAGCTGTCGCTAAGGCAAAACCAGTAGTACAAAGCATTAAAGTTGCAGCGATAGAAACTGAAGAAAAAGCAGAAAAGGTATTGGCAAAACCATTGGCGACAGCAAAAGAAGCTGTTAACGAAGCCACTAAAGTAACTAAAAAAGCGGATGGTAAAACATTAGAAACGGTTACTGATGTTGTTAAAAAAACAGTTGTTAAAGCTACCCCTGTGGTTAAGAAAGTTGTAAAAACCCCTGCTAAAAAATAAATTTGTTAACGTTAACATGCAAATGAATTAACATCGATTTAACAAATTAATGTGCAGTTTTGAACATCCCTGTTTTGGCAGGGATTTTTTATTTTTTTAAATGAGCAATAAGAAGATTCCATTTTTTAACCGCGAAATCAGTTGGCTTTACTTTAATGAACGTGTACTGCAAGAAGCGGCCGATGAAACAGTTCCGCTGATTGAACGGATTAAATTTCTATCTATATTTTCTTCCAATTTAGAAGAGTTTTATCGCGTTAGGGTGGCCACCATGACGCGGTTAACCAATCTGAACGATAAGGCTAAAGCACTTTTAGGATTTAATCCAAAGAAAATTCTGAATGAGATTAAAAATATTGTTGTAAAACAGGAAAGAAAATTCGACCAGCTTTTTCAGGCTACTTTAATCAACGAACTTGCTCAAAACAGGATTTTTATTTTAAATGATACTCAACTGAATGTAAGCAGGGGAGAATTCGTTAAAAATCATTTCAGGGATAAGATTTTATCTAATCTGGTTCCTATTATGCTGGATATGGATAAACCATTTCCAGAATTGAAAGACCGGTATCTTTACTTTTTTGTTAAACTTTCGAAAAAGGATACAAAGGTTAAAGAGAAATATGCACTTATTGAAATTCCACCTAATTTACCCCGGTTTTTAGTACTGCCCGAAACAAACGACCTCAAGTTTATTATTCTTGCTGAAGATATCATCAGGTATTGTTTAGACGATATATTTTATGTTTTTACTTACGATAATTTAGAGGCTTATTCAATCCAGTTAACACGGGATGCCGAATTGGATATCGATAAAAACATTAATGATAAGTTTATTGATGATTTAAAAAGCAGTTTAGAGAAGCGCAAAAAGGGAAACCAATGCGCCTGCTTTATGATTCGGCCATGCCCTTAAATATGCTCACGGTATTAGTGAATAAGCTTAAACTGGAAGCTGAAAGTTTAATTCCGGGTAACCGTTACCATAAGTTTGGCGATTTTATTGCCTTCCCGAATGTGGGTAAAAAGGAATTGGAATATGCACCTAACATACCGCTTAAGGTACACGATCTGCACAGAACCCAAAGCATGTTCAATAAAGTTGCACAGCGCGATTATTTGGTAAATTTGCCGTACCAATCTTATGATTACATTATTTTGTTCCTGCGTGAGGCGGCAATTGACCCGAAAGTAACCGAAATACAGATTACCTTATACCGTTTAGCTGAAAACTCGAAAGTAATCAATGCCTTAATTAATGCGGCTAAAAATGGCAAGGCTGTTTCTGTTTTATTAGAACTTAAGGCCCGCTTTGATGAACAGGCTAATATTTACTGGACAAGCCGTTTAATGGAAGAAGGGGTTAAAGTAAATTATGGTTTAACAGATTACAAGGTACACTCTAAAATCTGTCTGGTTAAACGGATTGAAAAGGATAAGCCGGTTTACTACGCCAATTTAGCAACGGGAAACTTTAATGAGAAAACGGCAGGTTTATACTGCGATCATAGCATTTTCACTGCGAAGAAAGAAATTACCAACGATCTGGTCAAACTTTTTGATGCATTGAGCAAGCGTACCGTAACCAGGGGCTTCAAACACCTGATTGTTTCACCACTGGAGAGCCGATCTAAACTGGTTAATTTTATCAATCGCGAAATCAGAAATGCCAAACAGGGTAAACTAGCTTATATCATGTTAAAGGTAAACAGTTTAGCTGATGAAGGCATTATTTCCAAACTTTACGATGCGAGCAATGCCGGGGTTAAAATTCAGCTTATTATACGTGGTATTTGCTGTCTGGTACCAGGCGTAAAAGGCTTTAGTGAAAATATTACTGCGATTAGTATTATCGATAAGTTTTTGGAGCATGCCCGGGTTTATATTTTCGGTAATAATGGTAAAAACGATATGTATTTATCATCTGCAGATTTAATGAGCAGGAATTTCGAGCATCGCGTGGAAGTAGGTTTTCCTGTTCTGGATCATGATGTTAAACAGGAGATTCAGGATATTATTGACCTACAGTTACAAGACAATACCAAATCGAGACAAATTAATGCCTTAAACAACAACAAATATCACAAAAACAGATTAAGTAAAAAAATAAGGGCACAAGTGGATATTTATAACTATTTAAAAACCAAGCATCAATCATAATGTTAAGATACGCAGCTATAGATATCGGTTCGAACGCCGTGAGGTTACTCATTGCTGATATTAGCAAACAAGACGGAAAATATAAATACAAAAAGAATACCCTTATACGTGTGCCACTCCGGTTGGGCGATGACGCATTCCTGGATCAATATATTTCGGATAAAAAATCTGCAGATCTGGTAAAAACAATGGCTGCTTTTAAAAATCTGATGGATGTTTATCATGTTTCTGAATATTTGGCTTGTGCGACATCTGCCATGCGCGAGGCCAGTAATGGAGAGGATATTGTTAAGCTGATTAAAAAAGAAACAGATGTTACTTTAGAGATTATTGAGGGGCAGCGGGAAGCGAATATTATTTATGCCAACCACATAGAAGAGGAATTAGACGAAAATAAAAACTACCTGTATATTGATGTGGGTGGGGGTAGTACCGAGTTATCTGTTTTTGTAAAAGGTACTCCAGAGGCATCAAGATCTTTCAATATTGGCACAATCAGGATGCTGGATAACCAAGACAAGGAAGAAACCTGGGAAGAGATGAAAGATTGGGTAAAAGAGCATACAAAAGAATATAAACATCTAGCTGGTATAGGTACAGGAGGCAATATTAATAAATTGTTCCGCATGTCGGATGAGAAGGAAAATGCGCCTTTATCGTTGCAGAAATTAAATTCCATGTATAATAAACTCACCAGTTACTCACTAAAAGAACGTATCAATACCCTGGGTTTAAATCCTGATCGTGCAGATGTAATTATCCCAGCTTGTGAGATTTATTTAACTTTAATGAAGTGGACGGGCATAAAGCAGATTTATGTTCCTAAAGTGGGCATGGCTGACGGGATTATTAAATTATTGATAGAAGAGAAGCTGGATTAATTTGGTTGTGGTTTGTGGAGACACAAACCACCCTACGGCTGATACAGCAGCGTGCTTTTTCCGCATCTTCTTATGCCTGTAATTATTAAAGCAAAATTTTCTACGAGCTTTAATTTTGGCAACTTATTCCTTTGCAGTCCCAGTTTTTTATTCAAAAATGCATCATTTTGTGAATCCAAAATAGATGCAATCTGACTCTCTAATAGCATATCAATATATCTTTCATTACAAACGAAAGATATTAATTCATTATTAATGAAAGATATTATTCATTATTAATGAAAGATTTTAAATATTGTTGTTTCACGAAATATCCAACCACAAGCTAGCATCATTCCATCGCCATTCTAAGAAACGTTTTCACTTCCTTATTAATATCTTCTTCAAAGAAAATCCTCAAATGGTGGTTAAATTGATTCGTTCCCGGCACCTGTATAATTTTAGTGAAGCAAAGGTTATCCTTATACGATTGATCGAAAGGAATAACCACGTGTACAAAATTTTTACCCAACTGCGTAATGTATGCGAAGGGTGTTTTAGATTCTATGGCAATCATGGATTTTGCAGGCCTGAGACTTATCTCTCCAAATTCGGCCAATTGTTCAATAAAAAAACGGAATAACCCTAAGGTATATTCCGTTTTTCCTTTTAAAAAGTCTGATAAATGTTTTTCTTCAGACAACATCATCTCTTAGTCTTCAAGTAACTTTGTTGCAGCCTCGTCGGTAAACCAGGTTAATTTACCGTCAATCGGATCGATTAACTGAGAAGGGTACAGATCTGTATTTTTTCTGTATCGCCAATCACATGCTTCAGCGCTTCGGCTTTATTCTCGCCAAATACCAAAAAGGCTACGTTATCTGCTTTATTAATTAACGGCGCAGTAAAGCTAATGCGATACGTATCCAGTTTTTCTACATATACAGCTGCTACGTTTACTTCTTCATCTTTAACCAAAGTAGTATGTGGAAAAATCGAGGCGGTGTGCGCATCATCACCCATACCCAAAAGGATTAAATCGAAAACGATGTCTTCACCATTAAAATGCTTGTCAATTGCTTTTTTATATTCGATAGCTGCCTTTTCTGGAGCCAAAGTAGTATCAACGTAAAAAATATGATCTTCTTTAATACCCAGTGGATCTAAAATGGTTTTCCTGGCCATTAAACCATTATAATTGTCATCATTGGCAGGAACATTACGCTCATCGCCAAAGAAGAAATATACTTTTTCCCAATCAATTCTGTGCTGCCCTTCAGTAGCAAGAAAATGGTAAAGTGCTTTAGGAGAACTACCGCCCGTAAGTACGAAATTGAAACGGTCGTTTTCTTCGATAGACATTTCTGCAATCTTGATTATGTAATCTGCCAGATCCTGGTTTAGTTCTTCTAATGTTTTATATATGAGTAGATTCATTCTGTCAATAATAAAATTCGTCATGCTGAATTTATTTCAGCATCTATCTTGATAAGACCCTGAAATAAATTACCTTCGGTGAGCTCGCTAAAGTTCGGTTCAGGGTGACGAAAGGGTAAAAATTTATTCCTTATTCTTCAGCGGTAAATTGAACCAGTGGAAACCATCTCTCGCAATAAGTGCTTCAGCTTCTTCTGGTCCCCAGCTATCGGCAGGATAGTTAGGGAAATTGATTGATTTTTTGCTTTCCCATGTATTTAAAATTGGCATAACCAATTCCCATGCTGCTTCTACCTGATCGCCACGCATAAACAAGGTTTGATCGCCCATCATGGCATCCAATAATAAGGTTTCGTAAGCTTCTGGTGTATCACCCTCGTAAGTTCCTTTATAATCAAATACCATATCAACAGGGTTTAATACCATGTCTAATCCGGGTCTTTTGGCCTGTACCTGCATGCGGATACTCATTTCTGGCTGTATGCTAATCACCAACCTGTTTTGTTGCCAGTTTTCGGTTACCTCTGATGAGAAAATTTGATGAGGCACATCTCTAAACTGAATGGTAATTAATGATGAAGTTTGGTTCAAGCGCTTTCCTGTTCTTAAATAGAAAGGAATACCTTGCCATCTCCAGTTATCAATATGAAATTTAACTGCCGCAAAAGTTTCGGTATTTGAGTGGGTATCAACGCCTTTTTCCTGGCGGTATCCCGGAACTTCCTTACCTTCAACCCAGCCTTTGCTGTACTGACCGCGAACGGTGTGAAAACGGATATCTTCTGCAGAAAAAGGACGCATTGCTCTTAAAACCTCAACCTTGCGATTTCTGATTTCATCGGCATCAAAATTAATGGGTGCTTCCATTCCAACCAAACAAAGCAATTGCAAGAGGTGATTCTGGATCATATCTCTCAAAGCACCAGAACCTTCATAATATCCACCACGATCACCCACACCTAACTGTTCGGTTACCGAAATCTGAACGTGATCGATATAAGACCTGTTCCACAACGGCTCGAATAATGCGTTGGCAAACCGGAAAGCCATCATGTTTTGTACGGTTTCTTTACCCAGGTAATGATCAATACGGTAGATCTGCTTTTCGGTAAAAATAGTGCTCAACAATGTGTTAAGCTCTTTTGCCGATTCTAAATCATGGCCAAAAGGTTTTTCGATAACAATACGGCTATTGTCTTCATCTTGCGTAAGTTTATATTTCTGCAGACATTCAGCAATAATCGGGAAGAAATTAGGTGCAACTGCGAGGTAGAAAATTACCTGTGTACCGGCACCAAATTCTTTTTGATATTTTTCTACAGCCGCTTTCAGGTTTTCGAAAGTTTTTGGCTGTGCAAAATCGGTAGGGCAGTAGTGGATCGTATTTCCAAAATCCTCCCATTTATCTTTTTTAACTTTTCCGCTTCGAGAAAACTCGTTCACAGCTTCTTCTAATGCAGTTTTGTAACTATCATCAGTAAATTCTGTCCTTCCGGTACCAATAATAGCAAACTTATCAGGCATGTAACCCTCCATAAATAAATTATATAGGGCAGGTGCTAATTTTCTTTTATTTAAATCACCTGTTCCACCAAATATTACAAAAATGGTTGGGTTTAATGCGGTTTTGGTTTTCATTTTATGTTTTTGTTCGTGAGTCTAATTAGTTTATGATAATTTATTCCAGTCGGCGTGGAAAACACCATCTTTATCAATACGTTCAAAGGTATGTGCGCCAAAGAAATCTCTTTGTGCCTGGATTAAATTTGAAGGCATGCGAGCTGTTGTGATGGTATCGAAGTAGGTTAGGGTAGATGCAAATGCAGGAATACCTAAACCAGAATTAATACATGCACTGATTGTTTTACGTGTTCCCAATAAAGTGCCTTTAATGATGTTCTGGATACCCGCATCACCGAATAGATGTTCAAGAGCATTGTTTTTATCATAAGCCTGATAAATATCTTCTAAAAATTTAGCCCTGATGATACAACCACCACGCCAGATTTTGGCAATTTCCTGTAACTGTAGATCGTATTGATATTCTTTTGATGCCTGAACCAGTAAATGCATCCCTTGTGCATAAGCACTGATCATAGAGAAGTAAAATGCATCTTCCAGTTCTTCAACTGTCGCCTCAATTTTGGTGTCTTTTTTATCAAAAGCTTCTTCTAAAGAAACCCTTAGTTTTTTAAATTTAGATAAATCACGGTTAGAAACAGCTTCGTTAATGGTTGGAATCGGCAATTGAAGTTCCATTGAAACCTCCGATGTCCATTTTCCTGTACCTTTAGAACGGGCTTCGTCTTTAATCTGATCTAAAAGATCATTTTGTGTTTCGGTATCTTTAAACAGGAAGATTTCGGCAGTAATTTCTAATAAGAATGATTGCAGCTTGCCTTCGTTCCATTTTTTGAATACTTTATAAATCTCTTCATTTGAATAACCTAAACCATTTTTAAGGATGCCATATACTTCGGCAATAAGCTCCATAATGGCATATTCTATACCATTGTGTACCATTTTAACAAAGTGGCCGGAAGCACCCGGACCAATGTAGGTTACACAAGGATCAGTCCCAACTTTTGCCGCTACAGCATCAAAAACCTCTTTTACAACATTGTACGCCTGTTTATCACCACTCCGGCATCATACTCGGACCAAACCGCGCACCTTCTTCACCACCAGAAATGCCCATTCCGAAGAAATGTAAACCATCTTTTTCTAACTCATCAACACGGCGGTTGGTATCTGTAAAATGTGAATTTCCGCTATCGATGATGATATCACCTTTGCTTAAAAGTGGTTTTAGTTCTGCAATAACGCTATCTACAATTGGTCCGGCTGGTACTAACAAAATTAATGTACGTGGTGTTTGTAAGCTCGAAATAAAGCTTTCAATATCATCAAATCCTTCTAAGTTGTGCGCTTTGCCTTCTTCTTCAAGCTTCGAGATCATCTTTTGGTCTTTATCGTAACCTGTTACAGAGAAACCCTTATCAGCCATGTTTAATAATAAGTTCCGGCCCATAGTGCCTAAACCAATCATTCCCAATTTATATTTTTCAGAATCGTTATTTGCCATTTTTTGTTTTTTAGAATGCACCCAAAATTAGGATTTACAAATTAATATTGCAGCTATTGTTGTTAAAAGATTGTAATAAAAAGATCAATTATTTTTTAGGCTCAACAGTAAAGATATTGTACTTATCGGCCAGTTTCCAAAGCTTTGCACCACCTTTAATCCCGTCTCTGTTGGTTACGATTTTAATATTATCTTCCAACTTAAAATTGATCTGTTTTGAATTTCCGCCACCTATATATAAGGTATCATAATTGAAAACTGTTTTATAAATTTCGATTACCTTTTTTAATCTTTTATTCCACCGTTCGCCCCCGATTTTTTCGAATGCTTTGTTTCCGATATAATCGTCGTAATCTTCCTCTTTATTGATTGGGAAATGCGCCAGTTCCAGGTGAGGAAGCAGTTCTCCATCAAACAATAGCGCTGTTCCGAAGCCCGTACCCACTGTAAAAACAATTTCGAAGCCTTTGCCATCAACAACCCCTAAGCCTTGTTGGTCGGCATCGTTTACCAAACGCACAGGCTTACCAAGCTCGTTGGCCACGCGCTGTGCAAGATCTACATCGGCCCATTTATTTTTAGCCAGGTTGGGAGCAGTTTTTACAATCCCATTTTTAACGTAACCCGGAAATCCGATTGATACACGGTTATAACTATCAGGAAAAGACTTAATTAGTTCAACAATACCTGTTACGATATCTTTTGGCGTAGCTTCCGGCGGGGTTTTGCTTTTTAAATATTCGGTAATCATATTTCCGCTTTCATCTAAAAGAACGGTTTTTATACTGGTACCGCCAATATCGATAGATAATATATTGTTGTTTTCAGCTTTTTTCTGTGTAGCCATAATTCTGTATTTATAATTCCGAAGTTCTACAAATAAATTAAAACAACAAACATTAAATGAATATGGAAGTAATTTAGGTGTAATAATATATTCTATAAAATCTATGTATTTAATAGAATATATTTAAGTTTGTTCCGTTAAACTTAAAAAAGATATAAATGGTTATGACGGTAAACTACCTTGCATTTGCTATACCAGCATTTTTTATTTTCGTATTTATTGAATTTAAGATCGCCCAGCATCAAAAAAAGCGAAGATATTCAAATATGAGAGTACGGTTGCAAATTTTAGTGTAGGTATTGCCGAAAGGTTGCTCAATTTATTTATTGCGGCAAGTTTTTATCAGGTGTACCATTGGGTATATGCCAACTATGCTATTTTTGATATTTCTACTAAATGGTATGTCTGGATTTTACTATTGCTAGCTACAGATTTTGTTTGGTACTGGTATCACAGGATGGGACATGAGATTAACTTTTTATGGGCTGCACATATTGTGCATCACCAGAGCGAAGAGTTTAATTTATCTGCAGCAGCGCGGATTACCACCATTCAGGCTATTTTTCGTAATGTTTTCTGGTGTGCCTTACCATTGCTAGGTTTTCATCCCAACATGATTATTACCATTCTTTTGGCTCACGGTGCTTATTCATTTTTTACGCATACACAATTGATAGGCAAATTGGGCTGGCTCGAAAATATATTGATTACGCCTTCGCTGCATGGGGTTCACCATGCTTCTGATGAAAAATATCTGGATAAAAACTACGGAGATGTTTTTGTTTTCTGGGACAAATTATTTGGCACTTTCCAGGCAGAAGAAGAGACACCTAAATATGGCTTAACACATCCCATTAAAAGTTATAGTTTTTTATGGCAGCATTTTCATTATTATTTAGAAATAGGAGAGGCTTACAGGCGTGCAAATGGATTTAAGGCCAAATGGAATGCTGTTTTCGGGAGTCCTGCATTAATGGATCAAAATATCAGGCCGATTTTAGAAGAACGTTATTATCAAAATAAATTACAACATGAGGCAAAACCTAAACCCAGGTTTAAAATTTATCTGAATATCCAGCTGATCATGGTAGTAGCGATGCTTACAGGTACAACCATGTTTTACGAATCGTTAACTTTAGTACATAAAGTAGCGATATTGATTTTTATCCTGGTTACCCTGATCAATATCGGCGCCCTGTTAGAGCAGCGCAAGTGGATTTATTACCTCGAATGTTTCAGGTTGATATTGGTATTCGGTTATTTCTTCCATAGCTTTAATATCATGGAACTTTTAATATTCCCGGTTGTAGGATTGATCATTCTTGAACGTAATTTTTCATTGAATAGCTTGTATAAAAAACACCTTTTTAACTATCAATCCAACACAATTAATACATAGGTAACTTAAAGGCAAAGTTTGCTTAACATTACCGTAACGTTGCTAAGCTACTTTTGCTGGTGAGATGAAGGATGTATATTTAAGCAAAAGTGATGAGGACTTAATGTCTTTATTGGTAAATCAAGACAGCCTCGCACTGGAAACCCTTTTTAACAGGTATTACCCTGCTTTATGCAAATTTACCTCTATTTACATTAAAGATTACAACAAAGCAGAAGAGCTTATTGCCGATCTTTTTATGAAGCTTTGGGACAAAAGAAACGAGCTTCAGATCAAATCGATCAAAAAATACCTGTTTGCTGCAGCTAAAAATTTAGCCTTTAATGAAATTCAGCGTGTAAAACTCCATATTTTAAGTGTCAATGATCGCGAAGATACACTCGATTACCCGGATACTTATTTAAATCCCCACGAACAGCTTACAAGCAGGGAATCCTATTCTGAAATTATGGATCTCCTAAACCTGTTATCCGACAGGCAGCGGGAAGTACTTTTAATGAGCCGCATCGATATGCTGGAGAAAAACAATATTGCCGATTTATTGGGCATTTCGGTAAGAACGGTAGAAACTTTACTCTACCAGGCCGTGAAAAACTTTAGATCGCTCACAACTGACCGATTGGAGATCTGATTCAATTTCATTCTTTTGCTTGAAAGTATATTTAATTTATTCTCAGTTTCCTTGAGAAGATTATTTATCAAAATATTACTTGCATTAGTTTTTGGAAATGCAGGTTCAGTTTTCCATGGCGGTTTTCAGTCCCGCTTTTGGTACGAGTTCCATGGAAAAATCGGAAGCTCTTCCCGACAATCGGGTTTATTTAACCCAGGTAGCTGCTCGGAAACATAAAGCCATTTTGCACAGAGAAATCAGAATAATTTGATTTTTTAACAGGCTGTTGTACCTAAACCTGACAGAAGCGGATCCCGATTTTTTCAATCGGGATATAGCGGATGGCGGGGCTAAAGAATCTATGAAACACTAACCTTTCATTTCCAAATCAGAATCATTTATCTTTTCCTTGATGAAACAATCCTTCAACATTATTAATCAATTTTGGTCACCCTTTATACTTAACAATTTGTTAACAATAAATTGATGTTTTTGGCTACGTATCGGCATCCATTAATCTGTCTTACATCCAGAACAGCATGACTAAATGGAAGAACGTTACTACAAATTAATAGAAGATTACAGCAAGAAAACCATTGGCAGTGAAGATTTAACTGATTTACTGATTTGGGTTGGAAGCAGCCAGCAGAATCAGCAGATTTTCAGGGAAAGCTTACAGGCCTTTGAGGCAGCAGATTATTCTCTGAAAAAACCTGTTAATCAGCAAAAAAGCTGGTTGGCCATTCAAAAACATATTGAAGATAGTGCTGAGCAATCGCTAATCATAAAAAGAATCAATTATAGAAAGTATTTTGCGATAGCCGCCGCAATCATGGTAATCTGTTTATTACCAGCACTCTATTTTAACAGTTTTCATTCAAAAAAACCGAAGTTATTGCTTATAACGAAATTTACAATCCGCGTGGACAGAAAAGGCTGATCACCATGCCAGATGGTTCTAACATCTATTTAAACGGCGATAGTAAAATCCGTTACGCACTCAATTTTAATACCAGCAGCAAGCGGATCGTTTATTTAGATGGTGAAGCTTTTTTTGACGTGCAGCACCGCACCAAACAACCCTTTATAGTTCATACCGGAAAAGTGAGCGCTACCGTTCTGGGTACTTCATTTAATATCAATGCTTATCCATCTTTAAAAGATATCACCATCACTGTGCAAACTGGTAAAGTCGGCGTGCTGTTTAAAAATAAGGCCACAACAGCCCCTGTTTATTTCCTCTTGCCGAATGAACAGCTTACCATCAATAAAAATAATGGACAGACAACAAAAAAGCAGGTAAATGCCATTGATTTTGATAGCTGGAGGGAATACAAAATCTTTTTTTATGATAAATCCCTGAGCGAAATTGCAGAGGTAATTGCCCGAGAGTATGATCTTGATATTGAAATTAAAACTGAAGCTTTAAAAGGGGTAAAGCTTACCGCAAAATTTGATAAATGTTCGGTAAAGCAGATTATGGATGTAATTGCTAAGCTATCTGACTCAAAATATACAATCTATGAAAACAAAGTAATTATTTATTAACAATAAACTATAAGGATAGATATGATATAAAATTACTATAACGAAAAATGGCTCGAAATGCTGGACACATTTCAAGCCCTGAAAATTGTATACTCATTTGACAAAGTAAAACTTAGTAAAGATATGAAAATTAATACCCGATGGATTAAAAATTTCCATCAGTATCCCTCAAAAGTTATGGTGATTACTACCATAATGATGTTGAATCTGCTCTCGTTCTCATTATATACCTATGCACAAAGCGATAAGAAATTTTTGTTCGAAGCGAATGGCATGACTTTAAAAAAGCTTTTGAAACTTTAGAAAAGCTAAGTGGCAATCATATTGCCTATAACAACAACCAGTTCGATGACCAGAAAAGGGTTTATGTTTCCAGAGGAATGAGATCAGTAAACGAAGTGCTCGATCTGCTATTAAAAGAAATGCCTTTTACCCATAAAGCAGGCGGTGGTGGCAATATCCTGATTACACCGAAAAATACAAATACCGGTAGGATTAACGGTAGGGTTGTTGACGAGAACAATGAGCCTATTCCAGCTGCCACGATTAAAATTGTAGAGATAAGTAAGGTTACACAAACTGACAATGAAGGAAATTTTACGATTCCTGTATTGCCTGGCACCTACACGGTTGAGGCAAGCTTTATTTCCTATCAAACCGGTAAAGTACAAAATGTAATTGTAGTTAATAATAATTTGACTAAAATCGGTATAATAAAACTTAAATCATCTGATAATTCATTGGATGATGTAGTTGTTACGGCTTTAGGTATCAAGCGTTCGGAAAGGGCATTGGGATATGCCATTACCTCTTTAGATAGTTCTGTATTTACAAATGCAGTAGCTACGAACTGGACAGATGCATTGTCTGGAAAAGTAGCAGGCCTTAACCTGGTCCGCAACAGCGGTCTGGCGGGATCTAACAAAATCATTCTTCGTGGTGAAAATAACTTAACCGGAGATAATGAAGCACTGATTGTAATTGATGGTGTTGTGGCCAGTAGCAGTGCAAAACGTACTGCCGGAACCGGGGGTGGCGTTTATGGAACATCTGGAGACATTTTGCCAACAGATTTTGGAAGTGCACTTAACGATCTGAATTCTGACGATATTGAAAATGTTACGGTATTAAAAGGCCCTGCAGCTTCAGCGCTTTATGGTCAGAGAGGAGCAAATGGGGCCATTGTAATTACGACCAAATCTGCCGGTAGCAGTAAGAAAAAATTTAATATTACTTTCACTTCTAATACTGCCTTCGAGCAAATTAACAGAGGACCAGATATTCAGCAAGAATATGGTGCAGGTGTAGGTGGTGCAAGTTATTACAGTTTTGGAACAAATGCAGATGGTGCAGATACCCATGCAACCAGTTCAACTTACGGGCCAAGGTTTGATGGTACCAGCATGTTTTTTCAATATGATCCAACTACACAAAAAGGAGGAACGACACGTACGCCATGGGTGGCATATCCAAATGCATTAGATGCGTTTTTTAAAACCGGCGTTGAAACCACAAACTCAGTTAGCTTAGATGGAAATGCCGGAAAAGTAGGTTTACGCTTTACCGCAAGCCATGGTAATAACGATTGGATAGTTCCTAATACAAGTTTAGAACGTACCTCTCTTGCCTTTTCAGGAAATAGTAATGTAACCAAAAAGTTAAACATTGTTTTTAAGGCCAGTTATAATAACAGGCATAGTGATAACTTACCTGCAACTGGTTATGGTAATCAGTCGTTAATGTACTGGTTTATGTTTGCCCATCCAAATATGAATTTAGATTGGTTTAAAAATTATTGGGTGGCCGGACAAGAGCAACGGAAATTTATAGACTTAACATCGAGTTTTCCGGAAGGACCTTATGCCATTTCTGAGCAATATTTAAATGGTCAGAGAAGAAACGGTATTCTTGGGAATATTCAGGCTACATATCGGTTTACTAATGATTTAACCTTGTTGGTACGTTCATCTATTGATTATAACCATGATATCCGCGAAACCAAGCGTCCGTGGGATGCTGCAGGCGCAAAATTTGCCCAAGGCTCTTATCGTGTCCAGGATATCAACTCGTATGAAGTGAACGCTGATTTTTTATTAAGATATAATAAAGATTTATCAAGAGATTTAAAACTTTCTGCCTCAGTAGGTGGTAGCCAGTTAAGAAACCGCTACAACAAATCGGAACTTCGCGCTGACGGATTAGTTGTTCCAGGTAATTATAGTTTAGAAAACAATCAAAATCCACTGATTTCGGTGCCGGATACTGCACGATATAACATCAATAGTTTGTATGGTACAATGTCTTTATCACTAAAAAACTATTTGTTTTTAGATTTAACCGGAAGACAGGATTGGAACAGTACTTTGGCATCGCCACTTCGAACAGATAATGTTGGTTTCTTCTATCCATCTGCAAGTTTATCTTTCATTGCGTCAGATTATTGGCAATTGCCTTCGCAAATCAGCTATTTCAAGCTTCGGGGTTCAATTGCCCAAGTGGGTAGTGGTGGAACGACGCCATACCGTACCGCATACAACTATACGCTTGCTGCGAACGGAATTTATCCTGGCGGGGCAATGACAAACCCAAGTATACTTCCAAATAATAACTTAAAGCCACTATCTACTACAACAGTTGAGGTTGGGGCTGAATTAAAATTATTTAAAAGCAGATTAAATTTCGATTTTGCTGCATACACCGGAAGTACAAAAAATCAGATATTAAGCCGTTCGATTGATCGTGCTACAGGATATTCAATCGCTGTATTTAATGCCGGAAGGGTAGATAACAAAGGCTTGGAAATGTCGGTAAATGCAACGCCTTTGCAGAGCAGATCATTTACATGGACGGTTAACGGAACGTTTTCTGCGAACAGAAATACCATTAAAGAATTGGCTGATAGTGCTGTAATATTACGTACAGGTCCAATTGGAGGTACACAAATCATAGCCAATGTTGGTGGAAGCCTCGGAGATATGTATGGTTTCGGATTGAAGCGTTCGCCTGATGGACAGGTAATATTCGATAATACCGGTAAAGCCATTCCAGATCAAACACAGTTAAAATATCTGGGAAATACCATGCCTAAATTTAGATTTAGTTTTGGTACAGGTATAACTTATAAGGGCTTTGCTGCTAACGTTTTATTTGACGCACAATTAGGTGCTGTTGCACACTCGTTAACCTTTGCAAGAATGGCTGGCCTGGGCAAATTAAAGCTGACCTTACCAGGCAGGTACGGCGGTTTAATTGGAGAGGGAGTAATGTTAAATCCTGATGGTGTTACTTATAGCCCCAATACCACAGTTGCAACTGATATTGGTGCATTTTATGAGGCTATGTATGGTTCTACCAATGCAGAAGGAAGTACTTTCAGAACCGATTATCTAAAATTCAGAGAGGCAAATATTAATTATACATTCTCAAAAAGACTGGTTTCAAGTTTGGGCCTGAGTCGGATAACCATAGGCGTGTATGGGCGTAATCTGTATACCTGGTCGCCGTGGCCTGCCTTCGATCCTGAGTTTGGTACATTATCTGGTAGCGATATCGTAACGGGTTTTGAAGTAGGACAACTGCCATCAACCAGAACTTTTGGTGCACGTTTAGTAGTGGGTATAAACTAATAAGAAAATGAAAAAGATTAAATATAGTATAGGTTATGCTTTCTTACTGCTGATGGGGACTTCATTTTTCTCCTGCAAGAAAGATTTCGATAAAATTAATACAGATCCGATTGGTGTACCAGAAGTTACGGCAGATAAATTGCTGGCACCTACTTTAACAAATGTATTGGGTGCAAACTTAATACGTAACCGGTCCATTAACAATGAACTCATGCAGGTTACAGTTTCTACTTTGGATGAGGTGCTGGAGGGTAGAATTTACAGATATGATATCAGAAGGCAACTGTCTGATGCGATGTGGAATTCCTGGTATTCCGAATTGACAAATATAAAGGATATCAATACCATCGCCAGCAAGCCAGGTGCAATTAACACTTCCTATCAGGGAATTTCCAGAATTGCCGAAGCGTGGACAATGCAGCTGCTAACAGATACCTACGGAGATGTGCCTTACACGGAAGCAAATCAAGGCAGGGCTGGTGTATTGGAGCCAGCGTTCGATAAACAAAAAGATATTTACATGTCGTTGCTGAATAAACTGGAAGAAGCCAATACACTTTTAACTGCAGGCCAGAAGATTGAAGCCAGCAGCGACCCGGTTTATAATGGAGATATTAGTAAATGGCGAAGATTTGGAAATTCATTGTATTTAAGGCTATTGCTTCGGATTTCAGGCAAGGCAGAAGCAAGTGCACAGGCCATAGCCAAAATTAAAGAAATCGTTGATACTAATCCAGCCAAATATCCGATCATGACTGATAATACCCATACGGCTAAAATTCTCTGGAATGGTACAAACAGTAGTACTGCTGTATATTCATCGCCATTTATGGTTAATGTTAGACCGGCAGATTTTCGGGGATCTGCCATTGTAGACTTTTTTATCAATAACCTGACTACCTGGGGTGATCCAAGAATAGATCCAACATTAGGTAAGAATGGTGTAAACCGGTGGAGTATAGCCGCTGGGCCTGCGGGCTATGTGGGTATACCAAGTGCTTATCCAATAGGTAGTGGAGCGCCAGCTAAACAAGCTTATTTTTACTCTGATGCACAATCGGGAAATCCGACAAGCTTGCAAACTGATGCTTCAACAGGGGTAATGATGAATGTGGCAGAAGTTGATTTTATTTTGGCTGAAGCTGCTGCAAGAGGCTGGATTAATGGTACGGGCGAAGCTTATTATTATAAAGGAATAGCTGATGGAATTAACTATTGGATGCCAGCTTTATACGTTAACGGTGATGATGCATCTGTAAGAGCTTATGCTTTAAGAGGTGACTTCAATTGGAATAATACATTGCCATTAGACAATAAAACTGTGGGCTCAGATAGCAAGTTGGAACAAATTCACTTACAAAAATATTATGCCTTGTTTTTAGTAGACTTTCAGCAATGGTTCGAGTACAGAAGAGTCGGTCACCCACTGCTTCCAAAAGGATCCAATTTATTAAATGGCGGAAAAATGCCGGTTCGTTTATACTATCCAATACTTGCCCAATCAACCAATCCAACTAATTATAAAAATGTATTAACTGCACAGGGACCTGATGATGTGAATACATTGATGTGGTGGCAAAAACCTTAAATACTATTGATGATGAAAAATAAATTAAAATATTTTCTTTTGCTTGCAGTTGTGATTATTACTTACGCAAGCTGCAAAAAGGAAAACGACTATCGCTATAAATTTTCAGAAAGTGGTTTCATTTCTAACTTTGATTTAAGAAGGTACTATAAAGGATCAGATCTTTCGCTTAATGCTGATGCTATAGGGGGTGCCACAAGTATAAGAGGTGTAGTAGTTTCTGATTTTAGATCCGGCAATTCGGTGGCAGGATTAATTGCATTGCAAAATAGCCGCATTAACGGTACAGCAGATTCGTTAAGGGGAATTTCATTCAATATTGGAGCAGCAGCTTCTAATTATGTTCCAGGAGATTCGTTACACATCAAACTGGATGGGGGGTATTAAAAAGGATTGATGGGGTTTTACAGATCACTGGGTTAACAAATTCTGCGATAACCAAAGTGGCATCAGGAAGAATCATTAAATTACAGGCGGCAAATACGAGCGCTATTCTAGCTAACCCAGATCGTTATGAAAGTACGTTGGTTGCTATTAACAATGCTGTTTACGACCCGGAGCCAGCGGGTGATGTAATATATTCTGGAGATAAAATACTAAATGATGGTTTTGGTCTTGCAACATTACGTACAAGTGCCAATGCTACTTTTGCAAATACGGCTGTTCAACCTTCAGGTAATTTTACAGGGGTAGTATACGTAACCGGCACGGGAACTTCAAAAAGATCGAATACCGGATGCGAACTGCAGAAGACTTTTTTATGTTCCGATGCCTAAGCTTTCTCCTGCAATTATTTCGGGATTTCTTGTAGATCCGAATGGAACGGATGGAAATTATGAATATGTCCAGTTTTTAGCAACGAAAGATATTGATTTTGCAGCCACCCCCTTTTCAGTTTATACCAGTAACAATGCTGGAGCAACTACTTTTCCTACGCTTGGATGGAACACAGGCGCACTTAGAACTTACAAGTTTAATCTTACTTCAGGGACAGTTAAAAAAGGTGAATTTTTCTATGTAGGTGGTGCTGGTCAGCGCATCAATGGGTCTGCTTCAACAGTTATACCAGCTTCAAAATGGATTTCAAGTGTAAATTATACTACAGTACCAGGCGCAAATGGTGTAGGAGATGTAACCGGTAACCTGTTAGCAAATAGTGGAAACGTTGCTGGTATAGCAATATTTGAGGGTATTAATGTTACACCAAATTCTATTCCATTGGATGTAATTTTCTATGGTGGTGCAAACGGTAGTTTTTATACTGCAGGCCCACCTGAGTATGGATTAAGAATTACCATCACAGACAAATTCGCAACCTATGCAGGAAAAGTTCCACAGGAATATTATGGAAAAGGTACAAATGATGTTTCCAAACGTTTCGCAGGTTTTCCAGCAGCTGTAAGTTTTGCCAGGTTAGGAGGCGTTTACAAGGCTACCAAAGGCGGGTGGGAATCAGTCAGAACAATGATAAGTGTTCCCTTAACCAATACCTCGGTACTCAGTGCAATCGAGACAGGTGGCGTCACAAGTTTAATTGACAAGTAAGAAACAAAAAGTCTGTATCATAAATATAGAATTTTCATCCCGAGCCTGTCGAAGGACCTGTTTTAAATGTTTTACAAGGCGTTTCGACAGGCTCAACCTGATAAATTCAATTAAATTACAACCATGATACAGTCTCAATATTATCAAAATTTAAGCCGTATGATTTAATATCATTAAAAATCATGAACAGAAGATCATTTATACAAAAATCAACTTTATTAACTTCAACAGTTTTCATCAGCTTAAAATCTTTTCCATCATCGTTATTCTCGGTTGATGGATTAGTAAGCGGAATGGTAACCAGCAAAGGTAAAGCTGTGGCTGGCGTAGTCATTTCTGATGGTTACAGCGTGATACAAACCAATAAAAGTGGCAACTATGAGATTAAACTTCATGAGCTGGCCCGTTTTGTTTGGATTAGCACACCTTCGGGTTATGAGTTTAAAACCGAAAGCAGTATTGCACGTCATTATTACAAACCAGATACTGCAGGCAAATTAAACTTCGATCTTAAACCATTAAAACAGAACGACAATAAACATAATTTTATCATTTGGGCCGACCCACAGGTGAAGAACAAAAAAGATGTTCAGCAAATGATGGAAACTTCCGTGCCAGATACAAGAGATGTGGTAAAAAGCATGGGAAAAGCACTGGTGCATGGTATCGGTGTAGGCGATCTGGTTTGGGACAACTTCGATCTTTTTCCAGCTTACGATGAAGCCATTGCCCAGATTGGGATTCCGTTTTTCCAGGCCCTGGGGAACCATGATCAGGATTACAGACAGGGTGGTGATGATACTTCCGATCGTACGTTTCAGGCTCATTATGGCCCAACATATTACTCTTTTAACAGGGGTAAAGCGCATTACGTGGTTTTAGATGACGTACGTTATTTAGGAGTAGAAAGAACTTATGATGGTTACATCACCCCAACGCAGTTAGAATGGTTGGCTAAAGATTTGCAGTTTGTGCCTAAAGATGCGTTATTGATCGTTTGCCTCCATATTCCAGTACACAATTCAGTTAAAAATAATGATGATTTTTATGCGGTTTTAAAAGATTTTAAAAACGTGCATATCATGTCGGGCCATACCCATTTTAATAAAAATGTAATCAAAAATGGCATTTACGAACACAATCATGGTACCGTTTGTGGTGGCTGGTGGACAGGCCCGATCTGCGAAGATGGCACGCCTCGGGGCTTCGGCGTTTATGAAGTGGACGGAACCAATTTAAAATGGTACTACAAATCTACCGGAAGAAACCGTAAAGAGCAGCTTGATATTTATGTAGATACCTTAACCAATCAAAAAAGATTAATCGCCAATGTTTGGAATTATGATCCTGAATGGAAAATAGAATATTTTCTGGACGGAAAAGCAATGGGTGTTTTGGCGCAACAGGATGGGTATGATCCTTTAGCTGTTAAATTATACAAAGGCGATAAGCTGCCAAATCCAAGGCCGTTTGTTGAACCTCGCTCAACTGATCACTTGTTCCTGGCACATTTTGAACCATCAGTTAAAAAGGTAAAAGTTGTTGCTACCGATCGCTTCGGGGAAAAATTTGAGGCAGAAATAGAAGCATAACCTTGCTTTAAGATGCAGTGATTAGAAATTTAATATAGATTTAATTAACCGCGTTAGATGTTAACACGTGATACCTCTATCTTGTGGGCTAATTAATAGAGGTTGTATCATAAATATAGATTTGTCATCATGAGTTTGTTGAAGGACTTCTTTATATACTTTTAAAGTGTTTCGACAGGCTCAACATGACATTATCTGGGCTGAAATCGCCTTTATGATACAGCCTCCTTGTAAAACTCCTTTTTTGGATATGAAACTTAAAAAAACAACAATTTTGGTTCTTTTATCCGCCTTTGCGGTAAAATCGAATGCTCAGGAAGTTAAGTTTCCCGCATTTAGCGCAGAGGCGCATCGTGGTGGGAGAGGCCTGATGCCTGAAAACACCATTCAGGCCATGTTAAACGCCATGAAAATAGAAGGAATTACCACTTTGGAAATGGATACCCACATCTCTAAAGACGGTAAAGTAGTGGTAACACACGATGATTACCTGAGTCCGGCTTTTATGCTTACACCTGACGGAAAAGATATTCCGCTAACAGATGCTAAGAAATATCCGATTTTTGGAATGAATTACGCTAAAATTAAACAGTTTGACCTGGGCACTAAATATTACGACCAATTTCCTCAACAGAAGAAGGAGAAAACATATCTTCCGCTACTTGCTGACCTGATTGATGCTGTTCAGTACGATATTAAAACCAATAAACGTAAACAGTTTTTCTACAATATCGAAACTAAATGCAACGAAAGCAGCGATGGGATTACCAACCCTAAACCTGAAGAATTTGTTAAACTTTTAATGAATGTAATTTTAAAGAAAAAGATCGCTGACTTTGTAATAATCCAGTCTTTCGATAAAAGGACTATTCAAATTATACACGAGAAATATCCTGAAATAAAAACTTCTTTTTGGTTGCCAATAAAAAAACATACGAAGAAAATATTGCCGATTTGGGTTTTAAGCCATTTATTTTAAGTCCGGTTTGGCAAATGGTTAACGAAGAAATGGTTAAAAAAGCACATGCTGATGGTGTAAAAATCATCCCCTGGACAGCCAATACCTTAGCTGATATTCAGAAACTAAAAGCTTTAAATGTAGATGGAATTATTTCTGATTATCCGGATATTTTAGTTCAGGCAAATTAGTATTTTCGACTTTATAAAAACGGGATATGAAAGCACTTTTAATTAAGTTATTAATCACCGCTGTTGTGTTTACCTTCAGTTTCACAGCAGCTTTTGCCCAGGTGGTTAAATGGGACAGTACCTATAGTCCTGGGAAATATATTGAGCAGGTGGCTAAGTTTAAAGCCGATCCAAAATCAAAAAAGGATATTATTTTTTTAGGTAACAGCATTACTGCCGGAACAGATTGGGCTAAACTTTTAGCTCTTCCACAAGCAAAAAACAGAGGGATTTCTGGTGATATTACTTTTGGCGTGTTAGAACGTTTGCAAGATGTAATTGATGGTAAACCAGCCAAAGTGTTTATCCTGATTGGTATAAATGATATTTCCAGGAATATTCCAGATAGTGTGATTTTAAGAAATTATAAAACAATAATTGCCAGAATCAGAAAAGGATCGAAGAAAACAAAAATTTACTTTAACACACTTTTGCCTGTTAATGCAGCTTTCGACAAGTTTAAAAACCATTATGGTAAAGACGAGCATATTCTTTGGCTGAATGATGAAATCAGAAAATTTGAAACTAAAAATGTAAGGGTGGTCGATCTGTATCCAAATTTTACTGATCAGGACAAACATTTAAGGGCAGAGCTTACTAAGGATGGGTTACATCTCATTCCTGCCGGATACCAGGTTTGGGCAGATTTTCTTAAAAAGTCTGGTTACTTAACTGAGAAATAATATGATTTGGAAAGAAGTCAAGCTCTAAAGACTTGACTTATTGGGAGTTAAACAGAAAGGTTTTGGCCAACTGCTTTCACTTTTTCTTTATCAATATTACTAAAGCTGGGTATACTGCCTAGCTTTTTTATTTTGGCATATTGGAGAATGTATCTTTCGGTTTCCGTATTCTCCTCACCATTAAAAATGATGCCTTTAACAGGGATTTTGTATTGTTTAAGCAGATTGACTGATAAAAGTGTGTGGTTAATACTGCCTAAATAATTTTGCGAAACCAATATCACTTCTACTTCCAGTTTTTTGATCAGGTCGACAATCAGCTCATCTTCATTTAAGGGTACCATTAAACCACCAGCGCCTTCAATAATTAAGTTATTATCAGTTAATGGAATATTGATTTTATCCAGATCAATGTCAACGCCATCTAACCTGGCCGATAAATGCGGCGATAGGGGTTGTGTTAATCTGTAGCTTTCCGGATGGATGACGGTTTGTGTGTTACTAATTAAACTATCTATTGTTATACTATCGCTCGTATCTAAATCTCCCGATTGGATCGGTTTCCAATAATCAGCCTTCAGCTTTTCGGTTAAAATAGCGCTTACCAGTGTTTTTCCAATGCCTGTTCCAATGCCTGTGACAAAATATTTATTCATTTAATTTAATTCTTGAAGGTGATTAACCAGTGAAATAATTTCTTCATCGGTATTAAAGGTGTGCAAGCAGATCCTGAGCCTTTCTTTACCTAGCGCTACTGTTGGACTTAATATTGCCCGTACATCAAAACCCTTGCTTTGCAAGTGAGCAGCGGCAAGTTTGGCTGCTTCATTTGATGAAAACAAAATACCCTGAATGGTACTTTCGCTATCAATTGCATTGATGTTCTGTTCTTTTAAGGTATTTCTAAATAGTGCAATTTTTTGGTGAATCAACTGGTGATCAATTTTATTTAAGTATTGGTATGCCGATCTAACTGCAGCAACATTATGGATAGGCGCAGCTGTGGTGTAAATAAACGATCTTGCAAAATTAATGAGGTAATGACGTAAGTTTTTACTTCCCAAAACAATAGCTCCATGTACGCCTAAGGCTTTTCCAAAGGTTATAATGCGTGCAAATACCCTGTCAGTTAGCTTAAGCTGATTGATTAATCCCCGACCGTTCGCGCCAAAAACACCTGTCGCGTGGGCTTCATCTACAATAAGGTTGGCCTGGTAGCGCTCGCAAATATTCGATATCGCTATTAACGGTGCCATATCTCCATCCATAGAATAAACACTTTCTACCACGACAAATATGTTTCCTTTTGATAGTTTTAGTTTGTCTTCGAGATCGTTTATATCGTTATGATGAAATTTAAAACGTGTAGCATGGCTTAATCTACAGCCATCTATAATACTCGCATGAATCAATTCGTCAGTAATAATGGTGTCGCCTCGTTGCGGCACGCTAGATAGTAGCCCAACATTCGCATCATAACCAGAGTTAAAGATTAATCCGCTTTCAGCCAGATGGAAACCGGCTATAAACTGTTCGGTTTCTTCTGTAAATTTGGTATTTCCACTTAACAGTCTCGAACCCCCAGCACCATTCAGATAATCGGGCATTGAAGCCAGGTTAGTGTTGATTAAATGTTTTAATTCACCAGATCTGGCAAAACCTAAATAATCATTAGAACAAAAATCAACAGGAAGAATGTTTGTTGATAGATTCCTGATCGAAAGCTTATCTTTTCGTTCCCGGAGTCTACCACTCATAAACTGATCAATTTTACTCATCGCCCAAAAGTAAAAAAAGCGTCCCGAATTATCGGAACGCTTTCAAAAATATAATTAATTACTGTTTGCACTGTTATCCTTGTGCAGGAGGATTGGAAACTACCGGTGCGCTGTCTTTTTTACCTCTGCCACCCATTCCTTTTCTCATTTTCTCACCTTTTTCTCTGGCTTCAGCACGGAAAGCATCCATTTTAGTTTTCTGATCTGCAGTTAAAACCGCATCAACTTTAGCTTTTTGTTCATCTATTGCAGCTTTGCGTTCTTTCATTTTGCCTTTCATATCGCTTTTATCTGTTGTTCTCCAGGCTTCCATTTTTTTGGCGTTTTCCAATTCAATGTTGTATATTTTGCTTTTTTGATCAGCGTTTAAGCTAAGCTGTTTCTCCAATCTGGAAGTTATCTTTTCTGCTCTTTGCTCGGCAGTCATCTTAGGCATTGCCCTTCTTGTTCGTTTCGTTGTGTCTTGAGCAAATGCAGCGGTTAAACCCATTACTGCAATTGCTATTGTTAAAATTGCCTTTTTCATGTTATGTTTATTTATGTGTTTGTTAAATTAATAGATACATAAAAACACAAACAGTTTAATCGGCAGTTGTTAAAAAATGTTAATTTTTATTTAATTGAGAAATTGATTTCTGCATTTGTGCCATCATCTGTGTCAGCGTTTCCATTGTTGGGTCTGGTGCAGGTTCTGGTAAAGAGGTAGATATATATGCTTTAGCTTTCCATATCTCCAGAATATCATCGGCAGCAATTGTATAAGCGTCGTATACCTTATTATCTGATATCAATTTCAAATCTTTATTCTCTCTGAAACGGTTGCCCGCTCTTTTATATACTACGCCTTCATTTTTACTAATCACAATGTACGTTTCGCCAGTTTTTACTTCATTCCAATTATCAAGATACTCACCGATAATTACACTTCCCGGTTGAACAGGTAACATACTATCGCCCATAATTTCAAAAGCCCTGAAGGTACCTTGTCTTAATGCAGCCAATGGAAGTTGAAATTTAGGCAGGTCGCTAATATATTGAGGGTCTGAAAAACCGTTTAAATAACCAGCACTCGCTTTAACCGGAACCAGTTCGATGTTTTCGCGATCGTTCTGATCGACAGAAATACTAAGTACCCTAAGGTTAGATCCCTGGCTTTTTGGCTTCGGTTTCCAGCTGTCAGATATTTTTTCATTGATGAATTCATCGATGGTAAGATCAAAGTATTCGGCTATTTTTTTTAGCAAATCATATTTCGGTTCCGCCCGGTCTTCCTCGTAAGCGCCGATGAGCGATCTCTTGATTTCCATAATATCAGCGAAATTTTGCTGTGTATGGCCTTTTTTCTTCCTGAGGTACTTTAAATTATTTGAAATATTTGACATAAAAATAAATTTTAAAATAAATTTGGAATTACTAAAATAGTTAGTAATTTTATGCTCATAAAGTTAGTAATATTATTTTGAATTGCAAGAGTGTATACTAAATAGTTTAGTTTTAAGTTTTAAATATAAGATCATGAAAAAGTTTGTTTATATCGTTACCGACAGAAATCGTACAAGTATGCATGTGGGCATGAGCTCTGATTTAATGAAGACACTGGATTTCTACAAACAGATGCCAAACTTGTTTTTTGATAACGGACAGCAATTAACCCGACTCGTTTATTTTGAGGAGTTTAAAACAGAAGCACAGGCTTTGATACGTTTTAAATCTATTAGCCGGTTTACACGCATGCAAAAAGAGCGTTTGGTAAGATCTTGTAATCCAGATTGGATTGACTTAACTATAGGCCTCGATTTCGAAAATATTCTTTTACATCGGAATATCACCAATCAGGTAAAGCTATCTTTCTCGGGTTTATCTTAATTGTTACGTTTATTAAACTATAGGAAATTAAACGATCTTTATAAAAAATGATTATTTATATTTTAATCGTTTTTAAAAATTTAGGAAAAGGCTAATTTTTTATTTTTTCGAGGAAAACATTTTCCAGAGCTTGAAGATTTTTAAAAAACTTACTTTTATCCATAAAAACTTCTGGATTATAAGGATCTCCTGATTTACGTTTATCATGCAGATCAAATTGATTTGCGTGAGAGGCAACCCAAAGATTAAAGTCAAGCTTTTTCATTGCTTTAAAAGTTTCAGTATAATCTTTTTGGATATCTTTATACGATGCAATTTCTGAGAATTTTCTATCCACAATTATGGATGGCATATTGGCAATCAAAATTTTGTAGCTAGAATTTTTATCTTTCGTATCAAATATAAAACTACATGATCCTTTAGTATGTCCGGGATGATGAAGCAGGGTTAAAGTAGTGCTGCCTAATTTAATTTTATCGTTATTCTTCAATAGGAAATCAGGTTTTGCGGGTTTAAAACTTACACCATATTTCCCAAGCTCATAATCTGATTTTCCGCCGGTTTCAAGTGCATCTGCATCTTTCTCATCGACATATAGTTTTGCACCGGTTTCTTTTTTAATCTCAGCCATTGCGCCTAAATGATCAAAATGGGCCTGGGTTAAGAGCAAAATTTTGATTGATTTATAATCAAATCCCAAAGCTTTTATATTTTCTTTTATTATGGAAAGCGAATTAGCTAAACCTGTGTTTATTAATATATTTCCCTTTTCTGTTACAATTAAATAGGAAGCTAAATCATAAGTGCCAACATAATACAGATTACCTGCAATTCTAAATGGCTCCGTAGCCTGAGACCATTCTTTTGGATTATTAGCTGGCTCCGTTACTGTTTGGGCAAAACCTAACAGGCTGCAGGAAAATAAAACCATTAAAAATATTTTTTTCATACGCGAATTCGCAATTTATTTCCCTTTTACCATCCTGGCGCAAATGTTAAACCAAATACTCCGGTTTTAACATCCTTTCTTTGAAAAGGAATCGCATAGTAAGGTTCTAAAACAAAATAGCCAAAAACGTTCACCCTTACCGATATACCAACACTCATTGCTGGTACACGTTCTGTTGTAGACTGATAGGTAACCGGTTTTCCCTTTTCGTCAAAAACGGGTTGTTTATTTGCATCTAAAACAGGTTCAGTAGTATAAGTTGGCTCACTTTTAAATTTTACCTTGGTATCGTTTGTCCATGCTAAACCCGCATCAAAGAATAAATTCAGGTCAGAGAATAAAAACTTAGAAGGTATAGCAGCTAATTTTTTTGGTCCTGTAAATGGCAGGCGAACTTCAAAATTAAATACGGCAATTTTACTTCCTGTTAATTGGTTAATATCAAAAGATTCTGATGATTGTGCGGAAGTACTTTTATAAATTGAGTTTGATTCATAACCTCTAATCAGGTAAGGATAACCAAGATACATTGGATAAAGTCTGTCAGCATCTTTACCAATTCTTAAGGTATTATAGCTTCTTACAGCAAATGTTACTGGCTTAGCCCTCCAATATTTACGGAGATCTGCCGTTACACCTGCAAAACTATAAGTACCCAAATATTTTTCGCCACTTACCCGGTATCTGAAACCATCGAGCGGGCCAGTCAGACCAAAGATTGAGTTATCGCCTACAAAGCCAGCGTTTAATTGATATAGTGTAAAAGAATTAAAAGGAATGCCATAATCCTGAGAAGCAACATCGTTAGAAATCCTGCTTTTGTCTGAACCTATGTAGTTCCCAGCCGAATTGTAATAATTGCTATATCTATCAACCCTGTAACTATAATGCGAAAATGAACCGCCCAACTCAAAACGGTGTATTTTACTAAATGGATAAGCTCCAAAAACCTGAAACTGATCTTCGAAAGTTCTAATAATGTCTGTTCTGTCTGCCAGGGCTTTAATAGTAGTGTTATCGCCTGTAGGAACATCTTCATAGCCGTAAGACCTAAAACCAGATACATACGGAATGTGAGAAACGGCAGCACCCCAATTTATTCTGCTTTTCTGATTAATGTAACCCACTAAGCCACCGGCATCATAAATCTCACCATTTACGGAGATGTTAGCAATAATCTGATTGGTTCCTAATATATCACTAAACATTCCTACTATACCACCAGAAACGCCAGTTCCAAAACGGCTGGTTGAAACACCTACACCACTATTTGCTAAATAATCTAACCTGAATTTTGGTTTGTAAGGAACCGTTTTCATCGAATCGGCCACTATTTTTTCGAAACGGTCAAAATTATTTAAATTAGAATTGATAATATTTACACCAATGTTTTCCATTGGAGGAAGTATAGCGGCATCGAAATTTTCTTCCTGGTTACCAATTCTTTTTGCTTTAAAGCTGCTTAACTTAGCATTATATAAGGTATAACGTTGGTAACGGTAATAGCTATATACAATATCATCTGTTGTTGACACCGAAATGGCCGGCGAAAACTCGGTAATTCCACTAATACCGGTAAAATAATCGGTTAACTGATCAACCGTATTATCAGCGAAATTGTATTTGTATAAATTTCTAAAACCATCTCTGTTAGATAGGAAATAGATGTTCTGACTGTTAGCAGAAAATTGTGCGTTCAGGTTATTCGCTCCCGGAAAAACATTCAAATTACTTACCTTTTTAGCCGCAATATCGTAAACAGCAAGGTTTATAGGCAAAACTGCGTTAATTACATTAGCCTGAATTGCAGCTCTATCTGATGAAAACACCAGTTTTGTACCATCAGGAGAATAACTCGGTGCATAATCAGAATATACATCATCGGTAATCTGCGTAACTGCTTTGGTATCGAGGTTGTAAGAGAAGATGTCACTTTGTCCTTCAACCATTCCTGAAAATGCGATATCTTTTCCATTTGGCGACCAGGTTAAATTACCAAACTGTTGCACCTGCGCCATTGGGGTTTGAGAAACGGTAGTGCCATTGGCAACGTTGATGATCATCATCTGGTTTTTACCCTGACTGAAAATACTGAAGGCAAACTGCTTACTATCCGGCGACCATGCACCTGCTGATTCTATAAAATTGAAATCATCAATGTGGCCATTGGAGATCTGGCTGCTGAGCTTCCTGATAATTCTTCCGGTTTTAGCATCTGCGAGAAATAAATCTATACCAAAAAGGTCTTTTTCAGACATAAAAGCCAAATACTTTCCATCAGGACTAAGGGCAGGGGCGACGTTCATATTGCCTGCGTTTTTATTGTCGATGATTTTTGTACCCGTAATTTTAATCTGCGAACTATCTGCTTTTAACATCGGCTTATAATGGGCATCGATGGAATTTTTCCAAAGACCAGACAATGTTTTATCGTCGTAACCAAATGTATATCTGATGGCATTTTCGTAGCCATATTTTGCGGTATTCTTAAACAAAGGAACAATGGTCGTATCACCATATTGAGAGCCGATATAAGTCCAAAATGCCTGACCATAACGGTAAGGGAAATATTTGTTAGAGTTGGTTAAATCTTTTAACGAAGGAATATCGCGGTTTAACATGGCATCGCGCATCCACATGGAAGTGAAGGCATCTTTTTTTCCAATAGAAAGGTATTCGGCCATCCCTTCAACCATCCAAAGTGGCGTTTGTCCAACATTTTCTAAGCTGATCGAATCTTTTTCTAATAAAAGATGATATTGAAAAGCGTGAACAAGCTCGTGACCTAACACATGTCTCGTTTGACTGTTCAACTCCATAACAGGCATAATTACCCTGTTTTTCAATGCCTCTGTAACCCCGCCGGTCCCAATTCCAATTTCTCCGTTAAGTACTGTAGTTTGCTGAAAATCAGGATGATTATTATACAGAATAATCGGGTTTTTCTTTAAAAAAGTATCTCTGAATACTTCCTGATGCATTTTGTACCAGGTTTCAGCATCTTGCGAAAAACGTTTTAAAAGTTTCTCGTTTTTGATATAATAATAGATCTCAAAATGGGGCGTTTGTAAAACTTTAAAGTCGAGTTTTTTATACCTTACCTTGTTTTGTCCGAAATATTGGGCCTTAGCAGAAAAAGAAAGAATAAGCAGGAGCAATAAAGAAGAATATCGCCTTAGTAAAGTAGAGCCTATTTTCATATAAGTGGTTTTAGTAATGAGTGTTGAAAAATTTACGAAAATGAAATGGTAAAAAATCTGGAAATAAAAGTAACAATTGTTTAAAAGAGTATTAAAAATTTAACACTTTTTAAATTCCACTACCTATTTTACACAGATAGTGAGCTATTTTGATTTATTTCGGTCCAAAAAACTATTGCTGATTGTTATCTTCGTTTTTCTTTCTTTCCTTTTCTTCCTGACGTTGTTTTCTTCTCAGTTCACGTTCTTCTTTTCTGGTTAGCGGAACCGTAGGGGTAACGGGATTTTGAGCAGGCTCTGTCTTCTTTTCTTCTTTTTTAACTTCAGGTTCATTGTTTACCGGTTCAGTAGTAACTGGTACTTCGGTAGGAACAGTAAAATCAGTAGAATCGACCGTTACGCTGTCAGTTGAAGTTGTATCCCTGATAATTCTTGGACTAGGGCAATTGTAAGTGCGGGTAATATCAACTGTTGCTTTAGGGAAGGGTCCGTAAGTATATCCTGATTTCGGATCGAGGTAAACTTTTTCCATAAACTTTGCAAAAATTGGCAGGGCAGTTCTCGATCCTTCACCTTGTTCACCGTTTTTAAAGTGGGCTGTTCTTTCATCACAACCTACCCAAACACCCGTTACCAGATCTTTAGTTAAGCCCATGTACCAGGCATCTACATAATCAGAAGAAGTACCTGTTTTACCACCAATCTGATTATTTTTCTTAAACAGGTTAGGCCATTCCCATAAGGCTTGGGAAGTACCTTCAGGTTCTTCCATACCACCACGGAACATATAGGTCATTAACCAGGCAATTTCTTCAGTTAAAACCCTTTTTGTTTTAGGTTTAAATTCGTCAATTAAATTGTTATCCTGATCGGTAATTTTCTCTACCAATATGGGGTCGGTTTTAATACCCTTATTCATGAAAGTAGCATAAGCTTTTACCATCTCGTAAACGGTAACATCATTTGATCCTAAACTTACGGATGGAACAGATTCTAAATGGCTATCAATACCACATTCGTGTGCATATTTAACCACGTTATCCCAGCCCACCTTTTCAGTTACCTGGGCAGTAATGGTATTTACCGATTTTGCCATGGCCCACCGTAAGCTCATTTCGCGGTAAGAAACACTGTAATCGGCATTTTTAGGCTCCCAGTATTTGGTCTGGCCCTTATCTTGATAAGCAATTTTAACCGGTTTATCAGTAAATTTATCACAAGGGCTCATGCCTTGTTCTAAAGCCGTTAAATAAGCAAATGGTTTAAAAGTAGAACCTGCCTGGCGTTTAGCCTGATTTACGTGATCGTATTTGAAAAACTTATGGTCTATACCGCCAACCCAAACTTTAATTTTACCGCTTGCGGGTTCCATGGTCATCATTCCCGTATTCATGATTTTTCCGTAATAACGGATTGAATCTAAAGTAGAGAATAAAGTATCGCGATCACCTTTATATGTAAAAATCTGCATCCTTTTCTTTTTATTGAAATAGGCTTTAACAGAATCTGGATTATTCGGGAATTTCTTTTGTAAAAGGGCATAGATAGGCAGGTTTTTCATTGCTCTATCCGGATAATCAACTTTTTGCTTTTCAGAATCGTACCAGGGATCTTCGTTACCCCATACACTGTAAAACCTGCGCTGTAAAATCCTCATCTCATCCGCAACCGCTTCTTCGGCATACCCCTGCAATCTTGAATCAATGGTCGTGTAAATTTTCAATCCATCTTCATACAGGTCGTAACCATTATCAGTACACCATTTCTCTAAATATTTTGCCACAGCTGCCCTTAAATAAGAGTCGCCATCGCTGCCATCCTGCATCTTGCCTTCTTTTAATTTGATGGGTTCTTTTGATAATTGCGTTAAACTATCTTTGCTCAGGTATTTGTACTTATTCATCTGCGCGAGTACCACATTTCTTCTTTCCAGTGCCTTTGCAGGATTTTTAGTTGGATTGTATAAGGTTGTGCCCTTTAACATTCCCACAAGCATAGCTGCATCGGTAGTGGATAAATCTTTGGCCTCTTTATCAAAATAAATCCGGCTCGCTGTTTTTATTCCATAAGTATTATTACCAAATGAAACGGTATTAAGGTACATCGTAATGATGTCGTTTTTAGAGTAATTAGATTCTAATTTTACTGCAGTCTGCCATTCTTTTAATTTTACAATCAATGTTCTTATTAATGGGATTTTAATTAATAATCCCTGTGATTTATTGTAACGTGTACGGTAAAGGTTTTTTGCTAATTGCTGGGTAATGGTACTGGCTCCACCATCCTTTCCTAACCCAATAACAGCGCGGCCAACTGCCTGTACATCAATACCCCAATGTTTATAAAAACGCACGTCTTCGGTAGCAACCAGCGCATGCAATACACTAGGTGCAATTTCATTATAATTTACAGGGGTTCTGTTTTCTTTAAAGTACCTGCCAATCAGTTTTCCATCGGCAGTATAAAGTTCAGAACCAACACGCAGGGTAGGTGCTTTAATATCCCGAACACTTGGTGAGTAGCCGAAAAGCCACAAAAAGTTTAATTGAAGCGCAGAAAAGAAAATTATTATAAAAAATAAAACTATTGTAGAATAACGTAAGTACTTGTTTTTTATCTCTTTAAACATATTGGATAAGATGATCTTTAGGTAAAAGCTGTGGCGTTAAATATAAAAAACTCTATATGCAAATTAACGTATTTAATTTACTTATTTTTTAGTTCTATATTTAAATTATCGACGCATTGGTTTATCTAAAATAATACATGATTATGAAAAACGAATTTAAAGGATTAATTGTACAGGGAGATAAGAAATTTTCTTTAAAAAACCATAAAACAGATTTTACCGGGGGTATAACAAAGAAAAAGCTAAAGATGCATTGGTGAATTCGAAAATAGAGCTAAACCACTTACAGGAGAAATTATATGCATCTGGAAAACATTCGCTTCTGATTATCTTTCAGGCGATGGATGCCGCAGGAAAGGATAGTGCTTTAGAGCACGTAATGAGTGGCTTAAATCCACAGGGATGCCAGGTTTACAGTTTTAAAGTACCTACCTCTAAAGAATATCAGCATGATTTTTTGTGGAGACATTATAAGGCCTTGCCCGAACGTGGACGGATTGGCATCCATAACCGTTCGCATTACGAGAATGTTTTGGTCTGCAAAGTACATCCTGAATATATTTTGAGTGAAAATATTCCGGGTTTTTCAGATGTAAAAAAGGTTAACAAAAATTTTTGGCAGCAACGTTATAAAAGCATTAAAAACTTTGAGGAACATTTAACCGCCAACGGAACAGTGATTCTGAAATTCTTTTTAAATGTAAGTAAAGCTGAACAGAAACAGCGCTTTCTGGATCGGATAGAGGATCCAACAAAAAACTGGAAATTTTCTTCCGGGGATATTAAAGAAAGGGCATTGTGGGATAAATATATGGATGCTTATGAAGATGCGATCAACGCAACAAGTACCGAAGAATTACCTTGGTATATTATACCAGCCGATAAAAAATGGTTTACGCGATTGGCTATTAGTGAGATCATTGTAGATAAGTTAAAAAGTTTAGATCTTGAATTTCCGGTACTGGGAGAGGAAGAAACAGCAAAGCTGAGTGAAACCCAAAGTATTTTGCTAAGTGAGTAAAAAAATGCAGGTCTATAAGCCGGGTTCTGTTTCCTGATTGCTCAGGCTTCTATCATTTATCCACTATAAACGTTGCCGTTTATCTCTAACGACCTACCCACTAACATCGGACGGGCAGCCCTTTATCCCGGCGTAAAGTCGGGATGTTAGCCTATTTGGTCTTTCAACTCCCGGGGTTTACAAACCACTGCAGTCGCCTGCAATGCTCGTGCGCTCTTACCGCACGTTTTCACCCTTACTCCGATAATCGGAGCGGTATATTTTCTGCTGCACTAATCCGTAATTCAGGTTTTCATTCCTGAATCCCTTTCCGTTAGAAAGCGGGATGCCCTGCGTTGCCCGGACTTTCCTCTCTTCCGGTTTTACCCGAAACAGCGATAGAACAACCTGCATTTTGCGCAAAGATGAGACTTTTTAAGCACAAAGTATCTAAAATATCATTATTGTGATATTTATTCGTTAGTATTTTTATAATAATGAATATTATTTACAATTCTGCAAATCTTTTGAAACCTTCGAATAAGGAACAAAGCCTTGCTTATTACCAAAAGAATTGGTTACAAAAACCATTACCTGTGCCACATCAATATCAGCCAGTTCAGGGAAGGCAGGCATTTTTTCTTTGTATTCTTTTCCGTGAATAATCAAAGATTCGTTTGTCCCGTTTTTAATAAAACATGCTAAACGAGATTTGTTTGTCTTTTAAAAATACAGAATCGGTAAGTGGAGGAGCAAGTTTACCTAATCCTTCGCCATTTTCGCCGTGACAATTCTGGCACTTGGCTTTATAAATATCTTTTCCGTTCGACATGTAATTTTGCAGATCGATGGTTTCCTGGTTTTGGCAGGAAATAATGATGCCTATAACAAAAATGAAAAAGATTGAATTGATGATGTACTTGCGCATGGATGTTTTGTTATTAAAATCGTTTCGAGCGGAATGAAATGGAGCCGAGAAATCTTTTAAATTAGCTTCAAAGATTTCTCTGCTCCGGTCGAAATGACGATAAATTCTATTTATTTTTTATATTCAGCTAGTAAAACCGGAATATCTTTTCTCAATTGTTCTACCTGGTCTTCCTTAGTTCCATCGTAAGCACCGCGAATTCTCCTGTCCTTATCAATCAAAACAAGGTAACCCTGGTGGATGTAACCGTCTTTAGCAGTACTGTCTTCGCCCACTGCCACTAAGTAATTTTTCTCGGCCAAAGTATATACGCTATCTTTAGTACCATAAAGAAACTGCCATTTCGGCCCATCAACGCCTAATTTTTGAGCATACTTTTTCAAAACATGGGGTTTGTCATATTTAAAATCGATCGTGTGTGATACAAACATTACATCAGGATTGGTTTTAAAGTCATTATAAACCGTCATTAAATTACGGTGCATGGTAGGGCAGATGGTGGTGCAGGAAGTAAAAAGAAATCGGCCACATAAACTTTGCCATCAGTCGCTTTATTTGTTGTGATCACACTATCCTGGTTTAGGAAAGACCAGGCAGGAATGGTTTGGTAAACGGTATCGATTTTTTCTACTCCAGCAGCATCTTTAACGGTTTCGGCATGGCGCTCTCCATAAAAAGGAAGTTTTTCTCTCTTGTTTGCACGACGCGAATAATAAACCTGCGCCTATTAGGATTGTGATGTAGCTGATATTTTTCATTGTGTTATAATTCAATAATTGATTAATATGTTCAAATGTACTGTATTTTGTTTTTTACTTTTTTATAAAAATCATTAAGCCGAGCAAGCTAACGGTTAAAATTAACAAGGCCGCTAATAAGATAAAGAAATCACGAAAGTTTTTCCCTGCCCAATCCAGGTAATGAAATTTGTGCAAAAAAGCAAAAGAATACCCTTCGTAACGATCGGCATCTGCAATTTTTGCAGCTAAACGGGATGTTTTGGTGTCGATATATAAGTTAGTGTGATTGGGAGTGTTATAAGTTAGTTTTACAACAGGGAGGCGTTTAAAAACAAACCCATATTCTCTATCATCGAATTTATAGAGTACGCTGGTTTTTATTAGTTTCGCTTTGCAAATGGCATTTTCAGTAGCGTTTGAACTACAACATTCCATTTCTGGCTCTTCTGTATCTTCTGATTTGTTTTCAAATTTATTCGCTAAAAATTTAGCGTATTCGAGATTACCGTTGTTGAGTTTCGAACTATCGTTTGCATTTATATAAATCGTTTCTTCCGGCAGATCTTCGGTTTTATTGTAGAATACCTGAAAATATACCTGTTTTTTAAACTTTACAAGGGAAATATTACTCAGCCTGTCCAAATCTAAATTTAAAATGTTATTGGGTATTTTAAGTTCACTAATATTGATGGTTGGCTGGTAAACTACATTTTGAATGGTATTTAATTTAAGCTTATTCATAATATGGTAAGCTCCACTAAATGCAAAGGTTAATGTTAATAAAGAAATGCAAATCCCAATCTGACGGTGATAAAGCCTTAAAAAACCAATTTTGCTTCCCTTTTTTGGTTTTTTAAATTTTTTCCAGAGCACACCATAAATTAAAATGCCACTTAAAGCAGATAAAGCAATAATGGACAATAAAGCCACCATAATACAAGTTTTAACGATGTTATTACTGATTGCTTCTAAAAATGACCAGCTATGAAAATTATCAAACAGCCATAAAAAGGTTTTTCTTGCATCAGTATTAAACGTAGCCAATTGAGATGAGGCTGTTTCTACATAAACATCCATGGCATCCTTTCGGTTAAAACTTACTTTCCAAACCGGAAGATATCTGTTTACATATTTATATTGCTGACTAAAGTCTGTTTGAACAGTAATTGATTTGATTTTGCTCGTACTATCTGCAATAAAATAACGAGCCAGGTATTCAGCATAAAGTTTGTCTCCATTGCTTAATGCTATTCCGGTTTTCGTATTAAAGTATTGTAAAATCGCCCTTGATACTTTTAAGCTGATAATAGGTTTGCTGATTGAAATTTACTATCCTGAAGTTTTTAAACTCCTGGATATTATTTTTACGCAAAACATCCTGAAATGTGAGTTGAATCTGCCCCTTATCGATGGATTTTGGTACTAAAATCTGATGGGCAATTTGCGGCTTAAACCAGTTGGATAAAAAAGGATGCATCAATCCGGATAATGTCCAAAAAATAACAGGAATAACCGTAATAAGACCAATAGTACGATGCCATTTGTACATATTACGCTTGACAATTTGTTTAAGATTTGATGTTTTATTATTCATCTTTAAAATTTTTATTTTAAATGAAAGAGGTAAAATGAAAACCTGACGCTATCTGATTAAATCTTTTGGTAATTCTATTTTTTTCCTGCAAAGTTATATTGGATTCCGAACACAAATGTTCTTGGTGCCGCAGGAGTAAAGGTGCTAGTATCTGTTGCATTATTTCCTCTGGTAACATTTGTTGCGTAAAGTGTATTTCCTAAATTCATTACATTACTATATACTTCGACAGCTTTAATTTTATATTCAATCCGGTAGTTTAGTAGCGTATAACCATCATATTTAACTGTGTTTATCTGATTTTGGTAGTAAGAAGATAAATATTGCAACTCTATTGACATCCGCAGATTTGGCAATTGTTTTGGATAGTAGTTTAACTCTGTATTGTATACCCAGCGTGGCGCAGATGGCATTTCGTAATTGTTCAGGTTCTGTAAAGCATCTTTAGGATTATCACTTACCTGAAAATTGATGAATTTGTGTATGGCAACTGTGCCGCCAAAACGGAAAGAAAATTGCGGATCGGGATTAGCGGTTATGCCAAATTCAATTCCACGATGCAAAAGTTTTTCCTGCCGATTGATAATCGGTTGAATTATCTGGTTGACGGATACTTAGCAACTCATTTTTGCCATCCATTTGGTAAATAGCAATATCAGCATAAACTTTATGGTTAAAGAATGTTGCCCAACCTCCAAGCTCGTAATTCTGGAAAGTTGCAGGCTCCAAATTGTAATAGAACTGGGCAGGACTGGTATTAGGCTTTGCCCTAAAAATTGCAGTTAAAGCGGTTGGCGAAAAACCCTGTGCGTAATTGGCATATAGCCCTTTCTCCTGATCGATCTGATAAGTTACCCCAATTTTAGGCGTTAACTTACTGTATGCTTTTTCACCAGCGCTGTTATCTAAATTATTGATATAAGTAAAGCTCATTCTGTCGTATCGGAGACCTGTAGAAAATCTTATTTTTTTACCGGTTCGAAATCATATTGCAGATAACTTGCTGCATTGCGGATTTTAGCGTTGTAGTTAGCCAATTGAATATCCGGACGTTCTTCTTTAAGGCTGTATTTTTCAACCGATTTTCCATCAGGACGAAGTTGTGCATTTAAATCAGTTTGATAAGCCCAATAATCGTTCGGAGAATAATCAAACATGGCTCCGGCAATTAATTTTGAATTTAAGAAATTGAAATGTTGACTGTGCTGCGCAATAACACCATAACTGTTGAAATTGTTAGCATTAATTTGACCACTTGCAGTAGTTTGGCCTGTTTTCCATCTGATACCATAGGAAGGATTTTGACCTAATTCATCGTTTCTGTTAAAAATGGTAACAAATGATTTGGCATTTTCATTCCATTCATGTTCAAGGGTTAACCGTGATTCTATTCGCATCCGATTTGCGGTAAGCGAAATCAGATGTGCTCAGGTAATTTCTGCTATAAAAAGCAATACTATCTACACTACCACTCATTTGGGAGTTGTATTTACCGTAAATAAAATTACCAATTAAGCGTGTTTTAGGAGTGAAATTATATTCTAAATGGGCATTTATTGTTTGTTTATTATAATCAGAAGCGGTCATCCAAGAATTGGTTTGTTTACTGGTTAAACCTCCTACATAGAATCCAAATTTTCCAATTGTAGCACCCGTACCAAACTGAAAGCGCTTATATCCCCAGTTATCAAATTGAAATCCTGCTTTAGCAGTGGGAACTATTGTTGGCCTTTGCATAATAAAATTAACAGCACCACCAATAGCTTCTGGTCCGTATATGGATGAAACCGGACCTTTTACAACTTCGATAGAACTAACCGTATATTGATTAACTTGTAAAAGGGCATTGTGATTAAAAACACCCATCGGACGAATAGGAACACCATCTTCCATATATAGATAATATGGATTGGTTGTAATTGGCTGTCGGATAGACATCATGTGTTGTTCATTGCCTAAATCAACCATTAAAACACCAGGCGTCTTATTTACCACCTCGAATAAAGTGGTGGCTTTCGTTTCGTCGATTAATTTAGCACTAAGTTTAGTTATTGCAATGGGCGTTTCGCTACGTAACGAAGCTTCTCTATTTGCCGTAACCATAACACTCTGCAAAGATCTGGAATCTGGTGTTAATTCTATATTTTGATTATTGTAAGCTTTAATTTCTACATTTTTATAACTGATGCAGCTAATTAAAATATCTGGTGAAAGCTGGCTGCAAGTTAATTCGAAATAACCTTCATTGTTGGTTTTTGTAGCATTAACGCTATTTTTTTCCTTAACCAGCGCAGCAACAACAGGTTCCTTTGTTTGTGTATCGTATATTTTTCCTTTAATCGTTTGGGCGTATGCGGCAATATTAAGGCATAACAAAATGCCTGTTAGTATTTTGAATTTCATTCTTTAAAAATTGGGTGGTAATTAATAGTTTAAAACTAACCTGCGTGATAACATTTGTATTTTATAGATAAACATGGTAGCATTAACGCCTGATTGGCATAAACTGGTGCTTTCTATTTTGTGTTATGAGTGGTTATAATTAAAAATTAACCCAATTTTGGAGGATGGAAAATGGATATGGAAAGATCTTTAACCGGTTTTTCGATGTAAAGATTTTCTGAAGTGATGATAAAATAGGGAATATGATGATTTAATGCAACAGTCTGAAATCTGGGTTCAGCCTCTATAACTCTTTTAAGGTTTTCCTGAACCTGCTTGTTTTTACCATCAAGCTCTTTTAGTTTTTTAGCCAGGAAACACTGTCCGTCGCAATGGAGTTCAGGATGTTCTTTGTTAATACAGAATACACTCGTAATATACTCTTTGTTCATTTTGTAGCCCGAATAAATCGCCAATTGCATGAAACCATTAGAAACGGTACAGGTAATTAAAAGATATATGAGGACTTTTTTGAACATTTTAATTGCGCTGCAAAAGTATTAAAGAATTTGGTTGCAGCAAAGAAAAATAAAAATTGGCTGATTTTAAATTTTAAAGTAGAACTTAAACTCTATAAAGTATAATATCTTCCAAGAATTTAAAGCCTTTAAGATTTAATGTATAAAGTTTTAAATCATGAAATATTGCGGTAGATGCAATTGAAGCATCTGGAAGATTAAGATTGTGTGATGAAGAAAATTGCTCCACTAATTTTACTGCTTGTGTGGATATTGGGGAAGAAATGGGTAGGACCACTAAATTATTGATATCTTTTCTGATTAAACTTAACTCTTTTTTGTTTCTGGCTCCATAAAGTAATTCTGCACAGGTAACATCTGAAATTGCAACGCTATTTTGACCAATGTTTTTAAAAGTTTCGATGACGGTATCATTTCCTTTATAAATTTTAATAAAGATGTTTGTATTAAACAGAACCATTATCTTTTCCAAGCTTTATCACGAAGTTCTTCCGGGTTAACATCGTAATCACTCCAAATGCCTTAGGATAAAGAAAATTCTACCACTTCAGTTGATTTCTCCGCATTAGTTATTCTTAATTCAGCATCAATATCCCACGATTTCAAAAAGTTCAACAAAGCATCAATCTTGCGCAGCTCTAAATTGTCTTTTAAGATTATCTCCGTCATGATATTATTTTTATTTTAAATGTAAGAAATCTTTGTTATCGATATGAATTCCTTAAACGACTGTACGGTTCGTATCTTACAAGTGATTTCAATATATTTTTGAGTTTATGAAGCGGCTTTACAGGCGTTTTTGGTTAAAATATTTTTTTCTATCTTGCCATACACAAAAATGAGACCTATGAAATTATTTAAAACTATCGCGTTGATGATGGTATTATCATCATGCGCCAAAAAGAAGTTCCGGATGTACCTCCAACCTTTAGTGATTTAGATTGGACCAGACTCGAAATTGCTGACGGGAGAGAAGCCCATGCTGTTTATGGGAATATTGATGATACATTAATGGTATCTACCTTAACTGAAATTTATCAAACTACTGATAAGGGCAAGACCTGGAAAAAAACAAAAGTAAATAATCAACCTATTTATGGTTTTCTGTCTGTAAAGGATACCATTTTTGGCTTACAGGCAAACGGTCTGAAAGATAAAGACAATCATAAACTGGCAACTTTTAGCCAGTATTTCAGTTTAGACAAGGGATTTACATGGGATTGGTGCGGTAAATTTGGAGTTTCGGAACAGCGATCTCAGGAATTTGCGAGCGTCTTTGTAAATAACCAGCTTAAAATTAAACTTAAAGAAAATTTAGAAGCTTTTGATGGTGGTCCGGCAAATGGCTCTGGCTATGTTCTGAAAAGTGATATCGAAGTTTTTAAAAACGGAACTTCAAAAATACTTGCAGTTCCATTTAATAATCAGCTTACCAACTTACACCTGGATAAGTCAGGAAGGCTTTATGTTTCTGCAACAAGGAGTATTCATGATAAAAACACAGGCAAATATGTTTCAACCGAAAAGAATCACCCTGCGATTATTTATATTTCTAAGAAAAATGTAAGAGAGTTGATTGACTAATAATCAAAATAAAATAGCGTCGTCATCTCTATCAGATAGCTATCGGATAGAGATGACGACACTAAACAAAAAAACACAGATGAAGATCATTCATCTATGTTTATCCTTTTTATCTGTGGTTAAAAAATCTATTTATGCTTGCAAATCAGCCATAACCGCTTTAATTTTTTCTCCTAATTCTTCATTCACTTTTTCAAAATTGGCTCTATCGGCCAAAGGCGCATTTACACTACAATAGAATTTAATCTTAGGCTCCGTACCACTCGGACGTGCAGAAACAATACTTCCATCTTCAGTTATAAACTGCAAAACATCAGAAGTTGGATAATCGAGTTTAGTTACTTTTCCGGTTACCAAATCAGTCTCCTGACTTAACTCGTAATCTTTCAGTACCGAAACTTTCGAGCCGCCCAATGTTGCAGGAGGGTTTTCCCTGAATTTAACCATCATGGCTTTAATTTCTTCCGCACCTGATTTGCCTTTTTTGGTTAGTGAAACCAGATCTTCTTTGTAAAGGCCATATTCTACATACATATCCAATAAGGCATTGTATAAACTTGCGCCTTTATCTTTATAGTAAGCCGTCATTTCAGAGATAAAAGCTGCAGAAACTACCGCATCTTTATCCCGTACCAAATCGCCGATCAAATAGCCGTAGCTCTCTTCGCCACCACCAATAAAGTATTTTTTGCCTTCCAGCTCGGTCATTAACTGACCAATGTATTTAAATCCTGTTAAGGTATTGTAGTAGGTTACATTTTTCTTTTTGGCAATCTCTTCGATCAGGTTAGAGGTTACAATGGTTTTCACAATAAACTGGTTGCCATCTAATTTGCCGCTGTCTTGCCAGGCTGATAACAGGTAATTGATTAATAAACTCCCAGTTTGATTACCATTAAGCAGTACCCACTCACCATTATTATCTTTTACGGCAATACCTACACGGTCAGCATCAGGATCGGTAGCCAAAACTAAATCCGCATCAATTTCCTTTGCCTTGTTCATTGCCAAGGTTAATGCATCTTTTTCCTCAGGGTTAGGATACACTACTGTTGGGAAATTTCCGTCTGGTGTACTTTGCTCTTCAACTAAAGTTACATTCGTAAAACCAAATTGCGCTAAAGCTTTAGGCACCAATGTAATTCCGGTTCCGTGGATAGGAGAGTAAACAATCTTTAAATCGTGCTGTCTTTTAATGGCTTCGGTAGAAATCGAAAGCGCCGCAATACCATCTAAATAAAGTTTATCTACATCTTCGCCAATCAATTCAATATTTGCATCAACACGATCAAATTTTACTTCATCAATGCTTTTAATTTTGTTTACCTCATCAATGACCAATTTATCATCAGGTGATGTAAACTGGCCGCCATCGGCACCGTAAGCTTTATAACCGTTATATTCTTTAGGATTATGCGAGGCGGTTAGCATTACACCACTTTTGCAACCAAAATGGCGCACAGCAAAAGAAAGTTCAGGTGTTGGTCTTAATGCAGAGAAGAAATATACCCGTATCCCGTTTGCAGAGAAAACATCGGCTGTAATTTTAGCGAAATAATCAGAGTTATTGCGACTATCATGCGCAATAGCAACTTTGATTTTTTCGTTCGGATATTTATTATTTAGATAATTGGCTAATCCCTGTGTAGCGGTTCCGATGGTGTATTTGTTTATGCGGTTCGAACCTGCCCCCATAATGCCGCGTAAACCTCCTGTTCCAAACTCTAAACTTCTATAAAATGCATCTGTTAATTCCGTAGTTGCATCTTTTTCCACAAGGGCCTGAATTTCTGCCTTGGTATTCTCATCATAGTTCCCACTTAACCACTGATTAATTGTGGCTTGCGTTGATTGGTCAATTGCCTGCATTGAGCTGTTTTTTTAGTTTAATATGTCATGTTTTAAGGATGATGTTTGGTTAAAACGTACTTATTTTAACTCATCCAAATTTTATTTTGTTGAGGGTGTTGCTTTTAAGCCGCTTTTGTTTAATTTCACGCCCCGATACAATAATAAAGAAAATCCAGTATTAATGTGAAGCGATTGTGTTTTTTTAAAAAGTAGCAAAACCAGTAAGGTTACCTTCATTTGATTACGGGTAAAAAACAATTTACAAATAGATGAAACCGTCATAATTTTTAAACCACCGCGTGGGATAAAAACATGATAGCTTTATTACCTTTAAAATAATTGGCAAGTAAATGAAAATATTAAAATTTGGGGGTACCTCTGTAGGTAGCCCTGAGCGCATGACGAAGTTGTTGGATATCATTAATCCAAATGAAGAACAGATTGTAGTTTTATCAGCCGTGTCTGGTACTACAAATAGTTTAGTAGAAATTGCAACTCATTTTTTAGCTGGGGATAAGAAGAAGGGCAGCGTTGCGATTGAAAATCTATACCAAAAATATAAAACCTTTGTTGTTGAGTTATTACCTTCTTCCGAATTTCAGGAGCAGGGAAATGAAGTAATCGATTATCATTTCGGTTTCTTAGCAGGCTTAGCGAATGATATTTTCACTTCAATTGAGGAAAAAGTAGTATTAGCGCAAGGTGAGCTGTTATCCACCACTTTATACCATATTTATTTAAAATCGATAGGTGTACCATCGGTATTGTTGCCTGCTTTAGATTTCATGAAAACGGATGAAGATAACGAACCTGATATTCCTTTCACCACAAAGCACTTAACACCTTTATTAGAACAGCATAAAGATAATAAATTATTCATTACACAGGGGTACATCTGTCGCAACAGTTTTGGCGAAGTAGATAATCTACGCCGTGGCGGCAGTGATTATACAGCATCATTGCTGGGTGCTGCAATTCTGGCTGAAGAAGTTCAGATCTGGACAGATATAGATGGAATGCATAATAATGATCCACGTATTGTTAAAGGTACTAAACCAATTGCACAGTTATCATTCGATGAAGCAGCTGAGTTGGCTTATTTTGGAGCGAAGATTTTGCATCCTCAATCGGTTTTCCCTGCACAGAAATATAAAATCCCGGTTCGTTTGTTAAATACGATGGAACCTTCTGCGGCGGGTACTTTAATTACGCATGATAGCGAAAAAGGTAAAATTAAGTCAATAGCCGCTAAAGATGGTATTACCGCAATCCGTATACAATCTAGCCGCATGTTATTGGCTTATGGTTTCTTGCGCCGTGTTTTTGAGGTTTTTGAGCGTTACAAAACACCGATCGATATGATAACGACCTCTGAGGTTGCTGTATCCTTAACTATAGATGAAACCGCCCATTTGCCACAGATTATCGAAGAACTGGAAAGTTTTGGAACCGTTGAGGTAGATACCGATCACAGTATTGTATGTGTAGTTGGGGATTTCGGTTCAGAGAAACATGGTTTCGCCAGCAGGGTTTTGGAAGGTTTAAAACACATTCCAATCCGTATGATTTCTTACGGTGGAAGTAACTATAATGTTTCACTTTTAATCTTAAGCGAGTATAAAACTGAGGCTTTAAGAAGCTTACACAATAGATTATTCGAATAACAGAAAAAAAGCGCCCATAATTACCATTAATCCGATCAGGAAGTGAAAAGCCAGAAAGCTTGATAGTAATAATCCATTTTTGTACTTTTTATAGGAGTTATATAAACCTGCTGAAAGGATAAGAACGATAAATATGGCGGCTGCTAGCTTCATTTTTTGATAAATAAAAGGAACAGTACAATGAAGAGTAACACGATAAAAAATCGAATTTTTCCATTGTATTGTTTCCGGGTAATTCTTCCATGCTTTAAATCCAGGTAATTACCCAAATAAATTAGCCCGAAGAATAAAATTAAAATTATAATAAGGAATTTGAACATGTTCGCCGATAAAGATATATCAAAGTTTAACAATATTGAAACGCCATTTTACTACTATGATACTGATCTGTTGCAAAAAACCTTGCATACTTGTGCAGATGCTGCAGCTCCATATCATTTCCATATCCATTATGCACTAAAAGCGAATTTCAACAGTGTGCTGTTAAATCAGATTAAAGAAATTGGTTTCGGTGCAGATTGTGTGAGTGCCGGTGAGGTAAGAAGAGCAGTTGAGGTGGGTTTCGATCACAAAAAATTGTATTTGCCGGAGTTGGCAAATCTGATAAAGAAATTAATGAAGCCCTTGAACTTGATATTTTTTGCTTTAATGTAGAATCTATCCAGGAATTAGAAGTGCTAAATGAACTTGCCGGTAAAAAGGTAAAACGGCTCAGGTAGCCATCCGTATCAATCCTAATGTTGATGCCCATACCCACCACAACATTACCACAGGCCTGGATGAAAATAAATTCGGGATTAATTCCTGGGATTTACCAGAATGCGCCGAAACGTTAAAAGCATCTCCAAACCTGAAGTTTATTGGTATCCACTTTCACATCGGTTCGCAGATTACCAATCTGGACGTATATAAAAACCTTTGCGTGCGTGTAAACGAATTTGCAGCCTGGTTTGAAGATAAAGGATTTAGCCTTAAAGTATTAAATGTTGGTGGCGGCTTAGGCATCGATTATTACAATCCTGATCACCAGATTCCTGACTTTGAATCTTATTTTAAGATTTTTAACGAGTTTTTAACCGTTAAACCTGGTCAGGAAGTACATTTTGAATTGGGAAGGGCATTGGTTGGTCAATCAGCATCATTAATTACGCGGGCACTATACATTAAAAACGGAAAGAAAAAAAACTTTGTAGTATTAGATGCAGGAATGACCGAATTGATGCGCCCCGCTTTATATCAAGCCTACCATAAAATCGAAAACTTGTCTCAAATCTCAAATCTCAAATCTCAAATCTCAATTAAATACGATATCGTTGGACCGATCTGTGAGAGTACCGATTGTTTTGGTAAAGAAGTAGAGCAACCTGAATCGTTCAGAGGTGATATTTTTGCCATCCGTAGTGCGGGTGCTTATGGTGAAGTAATGGCTTCGAAATATAACTTAAGAGATGCGATAAAATCGGTTTATAGTGATGAGATATAATTGTCACATTGAGCCTGTCGAAATGCTTCAAAGTTCTTCGACAGGCTCAGAATGACAAATCAATTATTTCTTCTTCGACGCGACAAACACAATTACCCCCGCTACCAAAATAATACCACCTGCGTAAGGAGGCCAATTCACAGATTTTTCTTTATCAGCAGATATTTGAATGGGGCCTGCGTCAACAATTTTTTCTTTTTTAGTGTAAGAGAAACCAGTCCAGATGAGCATAGCAATGCCCACAACGATTAATATAATTCCTAATGTTCTGTTCATAATATTTTATTTCTATCAGAACAGCATCAGGTCGATTATGTTTTATTGAAATGAATAGCCGAGACTTATCTTTTGCGCATAATTAACATTGTCAGCCATTTCATAAGAAAGAGAAAATCGCTTGATGTATAAGAAATAATTAAAAACCCAACCAAATGAATTTTTCCCGTTAATTTCATCGTAAGCTTTTGCCCCAGATCTGAAACTGTTTGCGAAATTAGGTGTACCGCCAAGAAAAAATCTAAATGCGTGCCTTATATCATGGTCATTTCTGGCTCTCCAGATCACTTCCGTAGATAATCCTGTTGTCCAAAGTACGTTTCTATTTGTTACCGCTACGTAATCTGGAATAGGATTGCTATAAACCTCTTGCCTGAATTTGGTATAAGCCCCGCCTTCGAAACTAAGTGCATTTTCAAAGTTGATGTACCTGAAATCTGTATTCCCGTTAGCTGAGGTATTATGAAGTCCGGCAGATAACCGTAAACCAACACCACTAATGGATTTTTGAAATGATGGAAGATAATTCTTTAAATCAGGTGTATTTTTATCCCTATCTCCACCTTTTGCTTTTCCTACATAACCGAAAATTCCATAAGAAATATTTACTTTTTGAAAGTATGTGAGCTGTTTATGTTTGCCATTCCTAATCCGAAATTGGTGCCGGTATTCGGAGAAGTAGAACCCGCATAACTTGCCGATACAGTTGTTAAGGTTTTTATGGTATCAGCACCCATTGCTTTTGGCATATAGCCCATATTGTTACCCAATACAGCTGGGGTAAGCAAAGATGTACAAGAAGTAAGTGCAGAAAGGAAAAGTAAAGAAGAAAGAGCGATAATTTGATTTTTCATTTTGTAATTTTTTATTTATTCGTCAAAAAAATCAACCAGTCCACCTAAAAAGTATTCCTGGATACCTTCGGTAAAATCTTTATAGTCTTCATCAGGGATATTGGTTTGTTTAAATTCTAATGATGTTCCTTTTTTATCTTCATGAAGTTTAATGGTTACGATAGAAGGTTCGTTTTCCTCTCCAAAATACCATTGTTGCACAATCTGCTTCCCATAAACAAATTCGATGTTTTTACCAGTAATATCTCCATCCCAGAAAGAAAATTCCGTTCCGGGTACTTCTTCAAACTCAACTTCAGCACCAGTCCATAATTTTATACTGGTTTCTTTGGTAAGGGCTAAATAAACTTCTTCGGGTGGGGCAGGTATGTAGGTATATTTTTTAAAATCCATAAATATTTTTTGATATAAAGCACAAAGCTAAGGATGTAATGTAAAGATTGAATAAAAGTTAATAAAATTAGGATCAGGACTATTTAAATGCATTTAATCCGGTCACATCCATGCCTGTAATCAGTAAATGTATATCATGTGTACCCTCATAGGTTACTACAGATTCTAAATTCATCATGTGGCGCATAATTGAATATTCACCTGTTATCCCCATTCCGCCAAGCATCTGACGGGAATTTCTGGCAATATCCAACGCAATTTCGACGCTGTTTCTTTTGGCCATTGATATCTGTTCTGCCGAAGCCCTGTTTTCACTTTTCAGTACGCCTAAACGCCAAACCAACAGCTGACCTTTGGTAATTTCGGTCACCATTTCGGCTAGTTTCTTTTGCTGTAACTGGAAACCACCAATAGGTTTTCCAAACTGTATACGTTCTTTCGAATAGCGCAAAGCAGTATCATAACAGTCCATTGCGGCTCCTAAAGCGCCCCATGCAATACCATAACGCGCCTGGTTTAAGCAACCCAATGGTCCTTTTAATCCGCTGATTTCAGGAAAAATATTTTCTTTAGGCACTTTTACATTGTCAAAAACAAGCTCACCGGTTGCCGAAGCCCGTAAACTCCATTTATTGTGTGTTTCCGGAGTCGAAAATCCTTCCATTCCACGCTCTATCACCATTCCCCTGATTTTACCAGCTTCATCTTTTGCCCAAACCACAGCAATATCCGCAAAGGGTGCATTACTGATCCACATTTTTGCGCCATTTAAAATATAATGGTTCCCTGCATCTTTAATATTGGTGACCATCCCGCCAGGGTTAGAACCATGATCAGGTTCTGTTAATCCAAAGCAGCCCATCATTTCGCCACTGGCTAATTTAGGGAGATATTTTTTACGCTGTTCCTCGGTTCCATAAGCATAAATAGGATACATCACCAACGACCCCTGAACAGAGGCGGTAGAACGGATACCAGAATCACCACGTTCTATTTCCTGCATTAAAATTCCATAAGCCATATAATCTAAACCTGCTCCACCATACTCAACCGGAATGGTAGGGCCAAAAGCACCAATATCGGCCAGACCTTTTATTAAATGTTTTGGAAATTCTGCTTTTTGTGCGTAATCTTCAATAATCGGGCTCACTTCTTTTTTACCCAATCTCTGGCCGTAGCACGGATTAATTTGTGCTCATCGGTTAATAATTCATCTAATAAATAATAGTCTGGCGCCTCGTACAGGTCTTTTTTTGCTGATTTGCTCATGTAATTTCGTATTATCTGGTTAAGAAACCGCGTTCATTTCAAAGGTAACAATTTACGGCAAGGGGCATTATATTCATGAATAAAAATTTAATTTTGCAGCTTACAGAATATACATGAGCCATTTCAAACAAACCGTAGCTTTAAAAGATGTAAAATGCTTTGCTCTGCATGGTTATTATCCGGAAGAACAACTTATTGGAAATCATTTTGTTATAGATTTAGAAACAGAATTTACACCAAAGGGTTTTGATGATGAACTGGAACAAACGGTTAATTACGAGGATTTGAATCACATCATCCTTGAAGAAATGAAACATACACAAAAGCTTTTGGAAACGGTTTTAAAGAATATTATTTCGAAAGTGATCGAACGCTATCCTTTTATAGATACAGTTAACGTGAGTATGAAAAAATTAAATCCACCTATGCCCGGTCAAATTGGGTACTCTTTTGTTAAATTATCTCACACTTCAGCCAAATAATGAATTTTACGAAAATTAATCCCGAAATTTTAGCAGAAATTAAAGCTGCCATTGGAGCAGATAAGGTTTTTACTGATGCGGAAAGTTTAGAAAATTACAGTCATGACGAAACGGAGGATTTGCGTTACCAACCAGAGTTGGTAGTAAAACCAACTTCGCCTGAAGAAGTTTCTGCTTTATTGAAAATCTGTAATACCCACCATGTTCCGGTAACGCCGCGCGGTGGTGGTACAGGCTTAAGTGGTGCCGCTTTGCCTATTTATGGTGGTGTTTCGCTATCAATGGAAAAATTTAAATCTATTATTGATATTGATACCGAAAACTTACAGGCAACTGTTGAGCCAGGGGTGATTACTGAAGAATTTATTAATGCAGTAGCTGAAAAAGGACTTCTTTATCCGGTTGATCCCAGCAGTAAAGGATCTTGTTTTATTGGTGGTAATGTGGCGCATGGATCTGGCGGCCCAAGGGTAGTAAAATATGGCACCATACGCGAGTATATCTTAAATCTTGAAGTGGTTTTGCCTGACGGCGATATCATCTGGACAGGCGCAAATACTTTGAAGTACGCATCAGGCTATAATTTAACACAATTAATGATCGGTTCGGAAGGTACTTTGGGGGTGGTCACAAAAATTGTAACCAAGTTATTGCCAAAACCCACCCAGTCTGTTTTAATGATGGGCGCTTTCAGTACCAATGAAGATGCCTGTGCAGCAGTTTCTGCGATTTTTAGAGCTGGAGTTACACCGTCGGCTTTAGAGTTTATGGAAAGGAAAGGAGTGGAGTGGGTAATCAAATTTGATGATATTAAATTCGACTTAAAAGATAATGTTGCGGCATTGTTGATGATAGAATTTGATGGAGATGATTTAGATGATATTTTCAAGAACTGCGAGAAAACCAATGTGGTTTTAGAAGAACACAACTGTACAGAGGTATTATTTGCAGATACTGCAGCTCAAAAGGAAGAATTGTGGCGGATGCGGAGAACCATGGCCGAATCGGTTAAATCTAATTCTGTTTATAAAGAGGAAGATACGGTTGTGCCACGGGCGGCTTTACCTAAACTCGTTAATGGAATAAAAGAAATTGGTACAAAATACGGTTTCGAAAGTGTTTGTTATGGTCATGCTGGTGACGGAAACCTGCATGTAAACATCATTAAAGCAGGCATGAGTGACGAAGACTGGAAAAACAAACTCAAATTCGGCATTGCCGAAATATTTGAATTAACCACGACATTAGGCGGAACTTTATCAGGAGAACACGGAATTGGTTTAGTGCAAAAGGAATTTATGCCGATCAAATATTCCGAAATCCACCTTAATTTAATGCGCGGAATTAAAAATGTTTTCGATCCGAATGGAATATTAAATCCCGGGAAAATTATGCCTGATGTTTCTAGCTCTTAGGAAATACTAAAAAATTATCTTCATTTCGAGCGGAGTGCAACGTAGTCGAGAAATGTGTCTCAGGAGTACTTTTAATTTAGATCTCTCCATTTCGCTACGCTTCAGTCGAGATCACGATCTGCATTTTTTTACAGCTGTTCAAAACCCAACATCTTTTGCTTTTCTTCTTCCGGGATTGCGGTGGGTTTACCTGTCGCATAATCAACCGCAATGCAAACGGTTTTACCTTTACTGCAGATTACCTCTTCAGTTCCTTTTAGTTTCACAATCTGGTAATCCAGGTCAAAACTGGTATTGCCTATCCTGGATGTTTTGACATGTATGGCTATTTTATCGTTCATTACAATCGGTAAAATATAATCCAGTTCTGCGTGGGCAATCACAATTCCGGTTTTCTTCCAGTCCCATTTTATAATTTCTTCCCAATATTTGGATCTGGCGATTTCGAGGTAGGTAAAATAGATCGAATTATTTACGTGTCCCATCATATCGAAATCAACAAAGCGCAAATGGATATTGGTTTTATAGTTGAATTTGTCTGAAAAAGCCTTGATATCTGTCAATTTGTCTTTCGATTTAGATTTATTTTGCCAAAATGTCTTAAAAATCATAAATATTTGAATTGGTATATAAGTTGAATAAGGTGAATTATCAATTTAAAAATAAAGAATAAGCGATATGACACTAGTAAATTTTAACAACAGAACCCGTAACACAGCTCCTTACTTTAACAATGTTTTTGATTCATTGTTTAGCGATGCCATCACTAAAAACAAAATCGTTGATAAATCGCCAAATGTAAACATTCATGAAAATGAAACTGCTTACGTAATTGAGTTGGCTGCTCCAGGTTTGAAGAAAGAAGATTTTCAGATCAATTTAAAAAAAGACACGCTTTCTGTTTGGGCAGAAGTTAAAAAAGACGAAACCCAGGTAGCTAAAAATTTTACACGTAAAGAATTTGAATATAGCTCATTTGCAAGATCATTTAATTTACCAGATAGCGCGGATGGTGATCACATTACTGCTGAATATAAAGACGGTATATTATCGATTAACATCAGCAAAAAAGACGATGCTAAATTACAGCATAAAGAAATTGTAGTATCGTAATAAAAATATTCTCGAAAGAGGGTTTTTCATAATAGTTTAAGTTTAGGTTTTATAAGGTTAATGCTGGATGGCATTAACCTTATTTTGTTTAGTTACTTCATCCCGGCTGAAGCGCAGCGGAATGGAGGTATTTACAAATCCTTCTTTTTAGATTTCTCCACTACGGTATAAATGACGTTTCTTTGGGGAGAGTATTTAGATTGATTTTAAGTTACATTCTTAAAATCACGTTAATCTCATTTTTCGTACTTTTGCCGCATGGAGAGAGAAATTCTGGATACAAAGCGTAAAGCACTTAAAATAAATCTTGACCCACGAATTTACGGTACCTTTGCCGAGATAGGCGCGGGACAGGAAGTTTCGAGAAACTTTTTTAATGCTGGTGCAGCATCTGGAACAGTTGCCAAAACGATGTCGGCTTACGACATGACTTTTAGCGACGCCATTTACGGAGCAGAAACCAATGGCCGTTATGTAAGTCAGAACCGCCTTTTGCAGATGCTCGACCATGAATTCGGCTTACTCAATGAGCGTTTATCTGGCGAAAAATATGAAAGCCGTACATTTTTTGCTTTCGCTGATACCGTTACTACCCTGAATTATAAACGTACCAATGAGCCGCATGGCTGGGTTGGTATTCGTTTCCAGAGCGAACCAGGTGGTTTACCAAATGAAATATTTTTTCACGTGCGTTTGTTGGATACCGATGTAAACATGCAACAGCGTGTTTTGGGTATAATTGGAGTAAACCTGCTTTATGCAGCATTTTACCATTATCAGGATCCAAAACTGATGGTAGAATCTTTAGCTGATAATTTAACCATCGGATCAGTAGAAATCGATTTGATTTCGGTTAAGGGGCCGGCTTTTCCTGGCGTAGACAATATCCTGCTTAATCTATATATGATTATGAAAGATTTTTCTGCAGCAGCCATTTTCGATTCAGATGCACATCCCCGTCAGGCGAAAGATCTTTTGTATAAGAAAGACATTATGATCTTGCGTACCAAATACTGTCAGAAATCGTTACCTAACTTTAACTTGTTCAATAAAGCTACAGATCAGTTTAAACGTACCAATAAAGTAGAAGAGGGAAACCTGGCGGTAATGATAGAGGTTTTGTTAACCAACGTTTTAACGGATGGACAAGAAACTCCTGATGATATCGACCTGGAAACTGTGGCTAAAAGAGCACAGGAAATGTGCGATACAGGCAATATTGTGATTGTATCCAATTTTACCCGCCACAACCGTTTGGCGAAATATTTGGCAAGGTGCAAGCCTAAAAGTGTTGGATTGGCAACAAACATCAATAACTTAAAATTTGTATTCAATTCTAAAAACTTCACCGGAGAAAACTACTCTGGCCAGTTATTGAGTTACGTAAATGATATGTTTAATACTAATGTGCGGTTATTTGCTTACCCTTTCCTGGATAAAAAGACGAATCAGGTAATTACTACAGCCAATATGCCAATAACACCAGAAGCTAAACCCTTGTTCGATTTCCTTTTGATAAATGGCTATATCACTGATATAAAAGATTATAGTGAGGATGAGGTGAAAACGGTGTAGAGCTTAATCTGATAAGCCTCGTCATCTCGACCGAAGTGCAACGTAGTGGAGAGATCTATCAACGCGAATTTTCATCATTGGAAAATTAAAGTCAGCATAATTATTGAAGATTCTTCACTGCATTTAGAATGACAAGGAGTGTTTAGTTTAGTTATCATTGTAATGACCAAGTGCTGAAACTATAGTAACGGTTACGATATCGTCTTCAAACAAACAAGCCTGTCTTTTCTATTAATTTGTCTCTACTAAAATCCAGTTAAATCATATTTTAGTTTTTCTGGATTTCCAATTCCAGTTTCAGGATGTTCATAAAGTTCTAGAATAATTTGGTTCACTTTTTTGATAGAACCTTTATCTCCTGATTTCTCAATGGCAAGTACATTATTTTGAGCTTTCTCTGATACAATTACTTTAAATTTTCCCATAATGATTTACTAGGGTCTAAAGTGATGTAATTACCATTCTTAACCGCCAAGCTCTTTTTTATTTTCGCCACAAATTCTGGATTGTAAGGACTTTCCTCTTCTTTTTGAAAAGAAACATCTAAAGCTTTTAAAACAGCTTCAATTGCAGCCTCCTGTTTTTATTTTTAGGATGTACGATTATAGTCATAACCATTGTTGTATAATAAAAAATAAGAAATTATTTAATCAACTGTCAATAATACATTACTATTGAAAGGACAGACTCTAAATATCAGTTCTGTACGAGAATCAAATTTAAGAACTCAAATCCTTACTAATCTGCAATGCTTCCTGAATAATTTCCTTTGGATAATTAGACATTTCTAAAATTTTGATTGCATTTTTGGTTTTAAGCGGACCTTCTTTTAGTTTATGATCAAAAATAAGCTCATTATCAGTTATCGTTTCGGTAAAATGATAAAGTTCATATTCTTCTGCAAGCATATTGGACAATTCGATATCGTGCGTCGCCACAAAAGTGAGGTTTAGCTCACGGTTTAAATGCGATAATATGGCCTTTGCTGCTGCAATCCTTTCTATGGTGTTGGTACCTTTAAATACTTCATCCAGAATAAAAAGATTCTGATCAGGATTTTTAACTGCTTCAATCAGTGTCGACATTACATCAACTTCCTCTAAAAAATAGCTTTTACCCTGAAATAAGTTATCGTCGATTCTTATTGAAGTGTGCAATTTAAAAAATGGTGCTTTATATGCTTCAGCAAAACAAACATAAATGGTTTGAGCTAATAATGAATTGATGGCAACAGTACGTAGAAAAGTTGATTTGCCCGACATGTTTGAGCCTGTAATCAACATGCTTTTCTGATCCAGCATTACTTCATTTTCAATACAGTTACCGATCAACGGATGCCTGATACCTTTAATTTCAATTCCTTTATATCGTTCAATAAATTGAGGTTCGCAGATCTGTTCACTTTCTTTTAATGAAGCTACAGCAATTGCCATATCTATCGACCCAACATATTGGTAGAGGTTTAAAATATCATCCTGATTATTTTCGATCAGCTTGATCAACTTAAAAAAAGTAAAGATTTCGATTAAGAAAATTGCTTTAATGATCTCGAACAGGTAAAGTGGTACCTGACTTAAATCGCCTTGACTATTTTGACTGAAATCCTGATAAAGAATACCGATTCTTCGCTGAAATTTCCTGAACATCGGAATGGCGTTTTTTATTTTATCAGCCTCGAATGGTATTTTTTCTTTTACAAGTTTTCTCCAAACGTTAATCAAAATATTAAGCTGCGAGAGTGATTTGGTAAAAATAAGCAGGTGTTTTTTATTCCAATAATTTAAATAAGTGGCATTAAATGTAATCAGCAGCAGTGCAAATATTAAACAGACTGAAACTTTAATGGATAAAATCAATAAGACTGCTAAAATGAGCAGATCTAAAGAAAGCCATTTAAACCAGGATGGTTTTTCAACCAATTTATTATTGAACAATAATACCACAGAATAGCTTTCGTTGCTGTTCAATTTTACAAGTTCTGCGCGAACTCTTTCTCTTATTTCTTGATTTGCGGCAAAGAAATCAGCCTGATTTTTAGTTTTTTAAGTTCCTCTAAGTTATTAGTTGGGTTTGCAAGTTTATTATAGAGGAATTGTTGCCCGATTTTACTTGTTGTGCGATCAATTTTTGCAAATAGCTGATCGAAATCGATATCGGCCATGGTTTGGTGAGAAAGCGTATGAAATACTTTCTCCTTTACATAATTAGCATACCAACTTGCTTTATCGAAATTGATAGGTTCTGTTTTTTCTTTTCCCCAGCTGTCTTCAAGTTCCTTTAAAATCTGCTTTTTCTTTTTTCTCGAATCAAAAAGAGCAAATAACATTAAAAGTATTATGGCTGCAATGCCGAATAAAATATAGCTCATGTAAGATCCTAAACGCACACAATATACAGGATAAATGCTTTTATTTTAATAACTTTTCAATTACCTGTTTATAGCTATCGCTTACCGGCAATTCCTTATCGTCAATAAATAAAGCGTTTTTTCTAATCGATGTTATTTGATTGATATTTACGATAAATGATTTGTGGATTCTTTCGAAATAAGCGGGCAGTTGTTCTTCTATACTTTTCATACTCATACGCACTACCGCGGCTTTCGGACTGATTGATATATGGATCTGGATATAATCTTTGAGTCCTTCTATGTAGGCAATCTCATTAAAATTGATCTTCATCAAGCTGTAGCCCACATTTACAAACATATAATCCTGTTTGGGCAGGTTGGTGTGTTCTGCTGATTGTTTAAGTTCGTAAAGATCTTTTGCTTTATTACAGGCTTTCATAAAACGATCGAGCGATACCGGTTTCATTAAATAATCCACCACATCGAGTGCAAAGCCATCCAAAGCATATTGTTTATAGGCGGTTACTATAATTACCATTGGCTTTTTAACCAGGCTCTGGATAAACTGTAAGCCGGTAATACCGGGCATCTGGATATCGATAAAAATGAGGTCTATCGATTGTTCCTGCATGATTTTATTCGCAGCAAAAGCATCATCACAGCTGGCTACCAATTCTAAAAAAGGAATACGGCTGATGTTGTCAGCCAGTAATTGCAGGGCTAAAGGCTCATCATCAATGGCTAAACATTTTATCATACTGTTAATTTTAAAGTGAGGTAAACATTAAACCAGCCATCTTTTTTCTCAATTTCCAGCTGATGTTCTTTGCCGTAAAGTAAATTTAACCTTCTGCTTACATTTGCAAGGCCAATGCCCGATGCAGCATCTTTTACCTCATTTTCATCTTCACTATATTTATTCCGGACAGTAAACGTCAAAAGTTCATTTTCTGTTTTTAAATCAACAAAGATCTGTGGTTTTTCGATCATCCCAACACCATGTTTAAAAGCATTTTCAATAAACGGGATCAGTAACATAGGTTCAATTTCATCAAACTCGCTTTCAATATTAATGTTCGTTTCTATCGCTACCTTTTTACCAAAACGTTGTTTTTGCAGATCAATATAAGCCTGCAGGTATTCGGTTTCTGTTTTGATGGACACCTTTTCCTCATCGGTTTCATAAAGCATATATTGCATCAAACCGGATAATTTCATCACTGTTGGCTCCAATTCATTGCTTTTTAGTCTTACCAATGCCACAATGTTATTTAAAACATTGAAAATAAAGTGTGGACTGATCTGCGAACGTAAAAATGAAAGTTCGGTTTTCATATTCTCCTGTTCGCGCTGCAAAGCTCTTTTCTCTTCGTTAATCCGGTCAGAAATCATGGTAAAAGCCGTACTGGCCGCAATAGTCAACAAAAATGTTGGTGTATTAAACCAAAGTGTACGGCCAAGGTTGAAATCAAAATCGGGCAGTAAAATCCTGAATAATATAGAGTGAATGGTAATGGCCAAAAGTAAACAGCCAATAAACGATAAACCATACCACAAATATTTCTTTCTATAAAAAAATGATGGAATTAAAACCTTATGATTTAAATAAAATATAGCAATCCAGTAAAAGTAACTGATGAAATTTAAGCGCAGGAACTGGTTTTCTTCGTAACTGCTTAGCGGGTGAGGGGGACGGCTACGGTTAACATTAATTATATAAGGCAAAGTGATCAAAACCACCCATACCAGAATATGGAGGGTAATTTTTATCCACTTTTTGGAGAAATTAATTGTCATTATTTTTTCTTTGGCGCTTTGCATCGCTAAGTTATTATTTATTATGTTTTTACGCTTTTGTCACGCCAATTTATTTCAGGGATCATGTTAAAATGCTTTAAGATCCCTACCTGCGCGGGGATGACGTGAGCGCTTAGCACTAGTGCTGATCGCTATTCGTATCTTAATGCATCAATCGGATCTAAATTAGAGGCTTTTTTAGCTGGATAATAGCCGAAGAAAACACCTGTAATGGCACATACAACAAAGGAAATAATGATTGAAGATTCTGAAATTAAAATTGGCCAGTTCAAAAAATAGGAGATGAGGTATGCTGAACTTACACCCAAAATCACCCCGATAATTCCGCCTGTAATACTGATTAAGATAGCCTCTATTAAAAATTGCATCAAAACATCTTGTCCGCGGGCACCGATAGACATACGTAAACCTATTTCGCGGGTACGTTCAGTAACCGAAACATACATAATATTCATAATCCCAATACCACCGATAAACAGTGAAATACCTGCAATAGCCGTTAAAAGAACGGTTAACATGCTACTGGTAGAACTAATGGTGCTGATTAACTCGGCCTGTGTACGAACCTGAAAATCATCAGTTTCTGACGCAGTTAACCTGTGGCTTTCTCTTATAGCGTCAGATATTTCGGTTGTGGCAGTTGCACTTGAAGCTTCGGTAGTTGCAGAAGCATAAATACTCTGTAGATAATTGGTTGCGGTGATCCTTTTTTGTACGGTAGTGTAGGGAGCTAAGATAATATCGTCCTGATCCTGACCAAAATTACTCTGCCCTTTTGGCTCTAAAATACCGATTACCTGAAAAGGAATATTTTTAAACCTGATGATTTGCCCGATCGGGTTACTTCCGTCAGGAAATAGGTTATCGATTACGGTTTTACCCAACAAACAAACCTTAGCGAAGCTTTTTACATCATTTTCAGAAAAAAGAATACCATCCTGGAGTTTTAACTGACGAATGTTCAAATACTCCGGGCTTACCCCGGTAATGGTTGTTGGCCAGTTATAGCCGCCCTTAATGGCCTGTCCGCTGGTAGAAACCACAGGGGATAAACCATTTATATTTTTAGACTGTAATTTTTGAATCGCTGTAATATCTTCCAGTTTTAGGGTTTGGATGCTGCTTCCCTGTAAACGCACACCACCAGGTTCATTGCTTTGGGGCATTATGGTAATCATGTTCGAACCCATTCCTGATAATGAAGACCTGATACTTTGTTTAGAACCTTCACCAATGGCCATCATGGCAATTACCGCGGCCACACCAATAATGATGCCGAGCATGGTTAAAAAAGCACGTAGCTTATTTCTTTTTAATGCCCTGAAGGCAATCTTTAATAAATTTATAATGCTCATGATCTTCTCAAATTAGTAATCATCCGATTCTGGTAAATTGGCAAGTGCCTCTTTGGCCGAACGTTGATTTTGGTTAATGCTGTCCTTTTGGATTTTTCCGTCGCGAAGCATAATGGTCCTGGTACTAAAAGCAGCGATATCAGGCTCATGTGTTACAAAAACGATGGTTTTTCCTTCTGCATTCAATTCCTGCATCAATGCCATAATTTCATAAGAGGTTCGGGTATCCAGGTTTCCGGTAGCTTCATCAGCCAAGATCATCACCGGATGATTAACCAAAGCCCGGGCAATCGCCACACGCTGTTGTTGCCCCCGGAAAGCTGACTCGGGGTATGATCAAACCGCTCGGCAAGTTTTACCGATTCGAGCGATTTAATGGCCCTTTCCTTGCGTTCTTGAGCCGTGATGGTTTTGTTGTAGAATAAGGGCAACTCAACATTCTCCAGTGCCGATGTTCTGGGCAAAAGGTTATAAGCCTGGAAAACAAAACCGATTTTGGTATTGCGCAAACCAGCCAATTCGTCACGGTTTAAGCTTTTAACATCAACACCATCAAGCAGATAACTACCTTCAGTAGGTTTATCTAAACAACCCAGGATGTTTAAAAGCGTCGTTTTACCCGAGCCGCTACTGCCCATAATGGTTACAAATTCGCCGGCCTTGATATCAAAAGTGATGCCTTTCAAAGCCCTGACGGTTTGATCTCCCATTACAAACTCACGTTTTAAATCGTGTATATCTAATATCTTCTGTTCCATTATTTCCTTCTGTTACCGCCCGGGCGTTTTGGCATAAAAGGACTGGATTGACCTTGTGCTGCCGCCTGACTTTTACCCATACTTTTTGAACCTGTAATTACTACATCTGCTGCTGCTAATCCTGATAAAACTTCAACATGTGTATTGTCATTTATACCGGTTTTAATTTTCTTCTGCAGCAATTCTTTTGGACTTTTTTGTACCCAAACATAAGCCTCATCTGCTCCGGCAGGTTTCCTGTCTGGGTTAATCCAGGTCATTTGATATTTACCCGCTAAAGTTGAATCCGGAGCAAATTTTATTGCCTTTGTAGGGATAAGCAGTGCATTATTTACCTCTTTAGTGAAGATGGTGATGTTTGCTGTCATACCTGGTTTTAACTTATTCGCATCATTTGAAGTATTGATGATGGTTTTATAGGTAACTACATTTGAGGAAATGGAAGGACTTAACCTGATTTCTTGTATGGTTCCTTTAAAAGTATCGTTTAAAAAAGCATCAACAGTAAACGTCGCTCGTTCTCCTTTTGAGATATCCCCTACATCTGCCTCATCTACAGAAGCTTCTACCTGCATTTTAGTCAGATCTTTCGCAATACTGAAAATGGTTGGTGTGCTAAAGCTGGCCGCTACAGTTGTTCCTTCACTAACACTCCTTGAAAGCACGGTTCCATCAATGGGAGAATAAATGCTCGCCAGCGACAGATTCTTTTCAGCAGAAGCGAGTTGAGCCTTAATGCTATTCGCCGATGCTTTTGAAGCATTATAGGTGTATAGTGCATTATCATAGTCTGCTTTGCTCACCGCACCAACCTTATACAGGTTACTTTGACGGCTGAAATTGCCCTGCTGGTAAACCAATGCACTCTGAGCACTTACCAGGTTGGCCTGATATTGATTTACAGTAGCCTCAAACAGGGTTTTATCCAATTCTGCCAATAACTGTCCTTTTTTTACCTTCGAGTTAAAATCTGCATATAGCGTTTTAATGGTTCCCGAAACCTGGGTACCTACAGCTACCGTATCGACTGGCTGAACCTTTCCTGTGGCCGTAACATTTTCTGAAATATAACCCATTTTAGGTTTTTCGGTTTCGAGAACAACCACCTGTTCTTTTTTGCGCAGCGCGAAGTACCAAACCGCAAACAACGCTACTACGATACCGATGATAATAAATATTGTTTTCTTTTTCATGATTCAAATATTAAGTAGACTAGGCGGTAGCCATCATCATGTATTTTAGTTAGTAATAGGAACTCCCGTATAAAAATTATAGATTTTGGTATAAAGGCTTGCTGTATATTTTGCCTGAACAAAGGCCTGTAATGCCTGTACATATAAATTTTTCTGTTGCAGGTTCTCTACAATATTATTGGTACCTTCTTTTAAAGCTGCGTTCGAAATCCTTAATGCCTCGCTTGTATATTTAAACTGTTCCTGCGCAGCGGCATACTGGCTATTTGCATTTTGTACATTAATGTAAGCACGTTCTACATTTTGAGTCAAAGTTGTTTTAGCATCTAAAAGTGATAAACGGGCCTGCTCGATACCAATATTTGCTTTCGCCACATTTGTTTTGGTCACTTTTCTATCAAAAATCGGGATGGAAAGTGTTAGGCCTAAGTTTTGATAAAAGCTATTATTTAACTGGTATCCATAACCTCCAATATTATTATTGTTATAACCTGCATTTAGCGATCCTCCTAAACTCAGCGTAGGGCGCAAGGTTGATTTTGCTTTGGCAAGTTCGGTAGTTTGAAGCTGGATATTCAATTCTCCGCTTTTAATTTCCGGACGGGTACGCAGGAGCTTGATCTTGTGCTGAAGCTAAATTGTCCAATGCCGGGGCAACTGCAACGGTATCGGTTGCACTTACTTCAAAAGGAGTAGCTGTAGGCAATTGCAACAGCTGTTTTAAAGTTAAAATATTTTGCTGTAAAGTATTCTGTGCAGTAACCAAAGTATATTTATCATTGGCGTAAGTGGCCTGCAACTGCAAAAGGTCTTTTTTGGCAATGGTTCCAAATTTAAATTGCTGCTCTGATTGTTTAACCTGAGCTTCGCTGGTAGTTAACAGATCTTTTAAATAGGTGATGTTTTCTCTGGCCAATAAAATATTCAGATAAGCTTGGGTGATGGAAATGGTAATGTCATTTTTAGCCGCTTCTACTGATAGATTTGCCGTTTGCAGACTGAGTTTTTAGACTTGATGTCGTTTTTTAAATAACTTCCATTGTAAAGCGTCATATCCGAACTTAAGCCAAAACCACTTGTATTTTGCAAACCAGATTTATAATTGGTGATGGCTTGTGAAACATTTCCGGATAAATTTGGGAGTACAGCGGCTTTTGAAGCAATTAAATTTTGCTCAGCCGTTTGAGAACTCAGCTTTAAGGTATTGATGCTGATATTTTTTTCTTTGGCATACTCGATAGCCGTTTTCAGATCCCAAACCTGTGGGATATCCTGAGCTTTGGTTTTGTAGCCCGCACTAAGCAAAATGAGTACGACAATATATTTAATGTATCTGCTCATGGCGAATAAATTTTGTGTCTATAGAACTATTGAACACAAAAATATATCCGGTTAAGACCGCATTTTAAAAATTGAGACCAATGCAGGAAATGCTGCGACGAAAGATTAAAACTTTGAGATTAGTCAGTTTTGAGTTTTAACAGAAAGCGTAGGCTTGTATGTTATTTTGACCATGATAAAGCTCGTCATTTCGAGCGGAGTACTACCTGTACCGATTTTACATCGGTAACGCAGCCGAGAACCACGAAGTGCTCAGCGAAGCTAAATCTATGGAGGTAGATCTCTCCATTCCACTACGTTTCAGTCGAGATGACGAAAATACGAATGGTAAATTAGGTTAAATCGTCCGTAATACCGAACCCGTTTCGTTTACGATCAAAATGTGATTTACACCACATTTTAGGGCGAAATTATTTCGTTGGTGCCCAACAGGGAAATTGAAAGCTACAGGATAATTGTATTCCTTTACTTTTTCTAATACGCTATCATAAATGGTTTTGCCGAATTCTTCGCCAACATCATCAGGTTTGATTTTAAAACCACCAACGATTAATCCCTTTAGGTTTTTCAGTTTGCCGCTGCGTTTTAGGTTCCACAACATCCTGTCAACGCTGTAGAGGTATTCGCCAGTATCTTCGATGAAGAGTATTTTCCCTTTTGTATCCAAATCAGAATCACTTCCTGCCAAAGTTTCGATGATACTCAGGTTTCCGCCCACTAAGATGCCATCAACTTTTCCTTGCCGGTTATTCATGTTAGAAGGAGCAGTATAGCCCATTTGTTCCCCAATCAAAGCATTTTTTATGGATAGAATTGTTTCAATCTGTATAGGTTCGGCTTTACTCCAATCATCAGGAAAACTATTGCACATTTTGGAATGGATAGAGGCAATGCCATAGTTTTTGGCCAAATGGCAATGTAAAACGGTAATATCACTAAAGCCAATAATCCATTTCGGCTTTCTTTTGAACAAAGAGAAATCGAGTTTATCGATTATCCGTATAAAACCATAACCGCCGCGGGCACACATAATGGCTTTAATTGTTGGATCATCAAGCATTTTCTGAAAATCCGCTAACCTTTCATCATCGGTACCGCCATAGGTAAAATCGCGTTTACCAATGGTATCGCCAATTTTTATGGTAAAACCCCAACTTTGCATCTGTAAAACTGAAGGCTGGATCTGCTCCAGGGTAATATATCCCGCCGGACTTGTTATTCCAATGGTATCACCAGGTTTCAAATAAGGAGGGATCTTAAATGATGAACTTTCGTTTTCAACGGTATTTGCGAGTGTTTTAAAAGCAGGAAGTATAGTTGCTGTCGCGATAAAGGAAGAAAGGAAATGTTTTCTGTTCATCTAAAATAGGAATGTAAATGCTAATATAGGATTTAAAATATTCGCATAAAAGAAAAGGGATTTATATCCATAAATCCCTTTTTTAAACCAAACAAATTAATCTGTAAAAGATTAGTATAATGTGAATTATATAGATAACCACGAATGAAATAAAATGTTTTGAGATTTTGAAAAAAATGTTTTGTTGGCCTTAGTGATAATTTATCGTTTAAAAATAAATATGAATGACGGCCATTAATTTACGCATAAATTCTCTCAAGTTATCGTCCTTTCGAGGTGATCAGATACCACTGCTCATTAAAATCTGTCTAGACAGATCTCTCCACTTCGCGTTGCTCTGTTCGAGGTGAGTGAAGCGAAGTATCTATTAATTACTTCACAGTTTTTTGACGCTATTAATGATTTGATAGCTCTTTAAACCGCTGTATGTGCCAAATAGCCCTGATGGAAACGAAAATACTTTTTGGTTCTTTTATATTGTATTTTCGAATTTTCACAAAAAGATTGCAGTGTACAGCAGGACCAAACCTTTACCATAAGCACTGAAACTGCGCTTCTAAATATCCGAAAGGTAGGGGCTTTGGTCGAGATCCTATGCTGTGCTCAAGATGACAGCATTTACGTAAAAGGTAAAGGCTACCCATCGCGGATAGCCTTTGCTAACAACAAAACAAATATAAGATAACCAAATCTTACCTGATTGAGCAGAATCAGGTAAAGTGCTATGAGATACACTTTGCGGCCTAGTAATGGATTCGAACCATTATAAAAAGTTTATGAAACTCCAACCTTCCCATCGGTCAACTGGCCCATTATTTATAACTGTCTTAATGCTAAATAATCTCTTAATTCTAAAATCTGTTCTTTATTTAAGCTATCTTCCTCTGCCGAATTCTGTGGCTCATCAGTTTCTGTTTTTAACGGATAGGTGAAGACCGGATATTCATCTATAGCAGGATATTGAAAATAAATAGACATGATTTTAGTTTTTAACAGTTCAACATATTTTTCTTATTGATTAATGTTGAGCAAATATATAAATAAGTATATAATATCTATAGATTTAGTAGTTATTATTTTCAATAACACATTAACATATTTATTTTCAGTTAATTATTTTTTAATGTAAGCTGTTTTTAATTTTATAAATAGCTCCAGATGATATAAAACTTGCAAAAATAAACAGATAGTGGTGCTAAAGTAACCAATCGCTGGCGGCATACATTTCGATGCCTTTAAATTCAATTTCAGAAAAGCTAATTATTTTAAGGATATTTGCAGTTCAACATTAAAATAGTAATTGTGTCTTTAGATAAATTAAAACTTAGTAAACCACTTGTTGCCGCCATGACTGATGCGGGATTTTTAACTCCAAAAGAAATCCAGGCCAGAACAATGTCGCGCATTTTAGGTGGACAAGATGTTATAGCGGTGGGACCGGAGGGTTCAGGAAAAACAACAACTTATGTTTTAGCTACTTTAATGAAATTGAAATACGCCTTTGAGGAAGCACCCAGGGCTTTAATTTTAGTGCCAGACGCAGAACATGTAGATCATGTTTTGGAACAATTTAAATTATTAAACCGGAACAGTACATTTAGAATTTTGGGAATTGATAGCCGTGGCGCTGTTGATACCCAAATGAATGAAATCACAGATGGCTGTGATATTATTGTTGCAGTACCAGACCGTGCACGTGCCTTATACCTGAAATTGGCATTAAATACGAACAAAATCCAGTTATTTATAGTTGATAATGCAGAGCTTATTGTTAAAAAAGGCCTGCAATTACCAGTTGTAGAATTAGCTAACAGTGCTTATAAATCTCAGCATGTGGTGTTTACCGAGGTAATGCACGAAAAATTGAACCACATGATTTCGCCTTTTATGAAAGATTCTACTACAACCATCGAGGTTGATGAAATAGGAGAAAAGCAGGCGGAAGTTTATCAGCAAATGCTTTATCTGGTACCGAATTTCAGAACAAAACTAAATCTGTTAATTTTATTACTAGGCGATACGGAAGTTTTTGATAAAGTTGTGGTTTTTGTAAATACACGGTTAACTGCACAAACAGTTTATAAAAACTTTAATCAGCATAAAGAAGGTGAAATTAGCATTTACCGCTCGCTGTTTTTTGATGATAAGGGTTATGATGATATTGATGACTTTAAAGATAACCCAAAGGCAAGAGTTTTAATTGTTGCGAATGAGAATTTAGGCGAACTCAATATTGAAGGAATTCCTTTTATCCTGCACTTTGAATTGCCAGAGCAGAAAGAAACCTTAATTCAGCGCATTGTTAAGCATGGCGATGAAGATGTGGTGGCCATTACTTTTTCTACCGATATTGAATTGATTGAAGTGAAAAAAATTGAACAGGCTATTGGCCAGAAATTAGAGATCATGGAATTGCCTGAAGATTTAAAAGTGGTTGATGCTGCTGATAAACCTAAGAAAAAGAAAGGTGCCGAAGAAGATGGATCTTCAGAGCGGGGTGCTGCATTTCATGAAAAAAAGCCAGCAACCTTAAAAACTACAATTATAGTGCAGGCACTAAAGCCAAAATGACCTATAAAAATAAAAAGGGATTGTCTTAATAACGGGGTGTCCCCCTGATCCGATAGCTATCGGATTTATTTCAGTGTATATTCCACCAAAAAAGATGTTGAAACGAGTTTATCATGACGATTTCTAATATAAAAAAAGCTCCTCAGAAATTAATCTGAGGAGCTCTTTCATTAACCGTTATTTACAATTAGTATAAAGTAAATTCTACACGACGGTTTTGTTGACGGCCAGCTGCAGTTTTGTTTGTTGCAATTGGTTGGTCAGGTCCATAACCTGTAGCTTCGATTCTTGATGCATTTGCACCTTGAGATACTAAGTAAGCTTTTACTGATTCTGCTCTGTCTTTAGATAAACGTAAGTTTAACTCTCTACCACCAGTATTATCAGTGTGACCAGCTAATTTTAAGCTGAAGTTTTTCTCTACTAATAAACCAGCAACGCGGTTTAAAGTAGCATAAGATTTAGAACGGATGGTTGATTTACCCAAATCGAATTCTAAGTTAGAAATCGCATCTTTAACCACTTTACGGTCTTCTTCAGTAATTACTCTGGTTTCTTTAATTACTTCGCGTTGAACTTTAATTGGGCAACCAGAACCATCAACAACTGTACCTGAAGCAGTTCCAGGGCATTTGTCAAATTTGTTTGCTACACCGTCATTATCGTCATCACCAAGGTCTTTCGCATATTGCTCTCTATCGCGTTGTGCATTTTGCTCAGCAGTAGATAATGCTCTTCTTAATTCAGCACTTTCTTCAGCACTTTGTTGACGTAAGTTAGCCAATGAACTGTAGTTTTGTAACTGAGGTTTTTCTTTACTGCCTAAAGCAAATTCTAAACCTGCATGTGCATAAGCAAATCTGTCGTTACTACCTGTGTTAACTCCATCAAATTTCGCAGATTTAACAAAATTTACATCGTAACCTAAATCTACATTAATCCCTTTAGCAACACCCAATTTAAAACCGGCACCTACTGGTACAAACCAGCCTTCTCTATAATAACCTGCGTCTTGCGTATTAGCCGGCATAGTAGTAGCGCCAGATGACATGTAACCTGCACCCGCTTTCAAGTAAGGGATAATTACCGCATTTTCATTATTGATGTTAATGTTGGCAACATTCCAAACTGCTGATAAAGCTCCAGACCATTGGATGTTGGTTTTGTAACCTGTGTTTGCTATGAAACCACCTGCACCGTTAGACGCTCTTAATTCTTCAACTTTACCAGCTAAGAAATCTGCTTGGATACCTAATTGAGGCAAAATTTGTTTTTTAATATAACCTCCGTAACCGATATGTTCTACTGGAGTTTCAAATTGGTGGTTAGAGTTACCAAAAATAGTTCTTGGCGTTAGCAAACCTCCGTGTACACCTACCGACCAGGTACGAAATTCTTTAGGAGAGAAACGTCCTGTGGAACTCGTAGTTGTTGGTGTATCCTGGGCAAACAATTGTGATGATAAACCTAATAATGCAACCAACATTGTTGATTTTGTAATTCTCGTATTCATGTTATTATATTTTTAAATATTAGTGTCTTAACAGTTTTTTTATCGTACTGTTTTGCATGGACTAAGAAAAAATCTTGCCAAACACCACGTTTATTACGCAAACAGCATATTATCAGAAGGTTAACAAAATAATTTTATTTCACAAAAAAGTTACGTAATGATAAATACTACCTATTTTTATGTACAGAATACTATACATTAGCGAGGGGCTAGAGAATAAAGTTCCTTTGAATTGTATGCATGTTATTAGAAAACTACGGCAATGGATCCTTCGATTACGCTACAATTGACGTTATTTTACAAATAATTATTAATCAGTATTTTAACTGCTTTCGCATTTCCATCCAGCTAGGCCATAGTACAGCATCTCCGTTCTACTTAAATCCGGCCTAACAAATTTTTCGGGCTACACTGCTTAAGCCAGCCTACTAGCTTCGAAAGAAAAATTTTCAGTCGGTGTTTTTTGTTTCTTTTTGACACCAAAAAGATGGAGCCCTTCGGCGGCGGCGAGCCGAGGCAAGCCCGTGCGTGGTATAAGAGAAGACAATTGTACGTCACTCATATTGATTTTAAACAATTTAATTAACCCTCAGGATTGACAAAACGAAGTTGGTGCCATCTGACAGATGATCAACATTTTGTGTTTGGAATTAATAATTTCGGCGGCGCAACCTGCCAATAGAATCTGTCTTCATCTGTGATAAAAGATCATTTGCTTATATAAACCTTAAATTACTTATATGTTAGAATAAAGTTCCTTTGAATTATATACTTGTTGTTAGAAAACTATGGCAATGGATCTTCGAATACGCTCAGGATGACAAAGTGAAGGAAAGAATTGTTCTAAATATGTTCTGTGTCAATCTGCGTCTCCGTGGCAAATTATTTGCGTTATTAGACATACTCAATGATTAGCGTAATCTTTCTCAGTGGCATCATCAGGCACAACGACAAAATTTTTACAGATATATCTCTATTAAATTTATATATTTCGGGCGAATTAACCGCTAATAAATCGATTAAACCAAATATTACTGTATGAATAAGGAAAAGTTGTTCAATGAAATCAAAGATTTGAGCATCATAAATTCTTTCTCTAAACACGAACAGCTTGTACAGGGAATCATTAATGGCCTTAATCATAAACTGATTGTCAAGGGCGACTTGTTGCCTTCGGTTAACGAAATGATGCGGGAAACTGGTTTTGCTAAAGAAACCATCGGAAAGGCCTATAAAGAGCTGATCAGCAGGGGATTTTAGAATCAAAAAACAGGATGGGCTATTTTGTAGCTACTGATGATACCGAACAGCACCTGAAAGTTTGTTTGCTGATTTACGCATTCGATACCTTCCAGGAAACATTTTACCAGAACTTTCGCGATCATCTGGGTGGTAACATTCAGGTTGATGTATATTTTCACCACAACAATTTTAGTGTTTTCGAGTCCATCATAAACAGCAACAAAGGCCAGTATGGGCTATATGTAATTGCACCGATAGAAAGTAATGAGGCCAAAGAAGTTTTGGAGCAATTGCCAAAAGAAAAATTATTGATTGTAGATCGCTATGTAAAACTGAAAGGCGATTATTCCTACATTGTTCAGGAGTTTGAAAAGGCTTCTTATAACGCTTTTTTAGAACTGGCACCCAGAATTAAGGAATTTTCGGAATTTGTTTTCTTCTTTAAACCTTCTTCTGCAGAGCCGAACGAAGTATTAATTTCCTTTAAACGTTTTATAAAAGAATTTAACATCAACGGAGTAATCAAAAACAATTACGAGGCAGGTAGTATTGCACCGGATAAGGTTTATTTTACCATACACAACCTCGAGCTTTGGGAAATGCTGAAAGATACCAAGGTTAAAGGCTTAAAAGTGGGTAAAGATCTTGGGATTCTTTCTCATAACGATGATAACGTTAAAGAGATCATATTTGATGGGATTACTACCTTTTCAATCGATTTTGCGCACATGGGCCGCTTAGCTGCCGAGTTTGTGCTGAGCTTAAAGCCCATTAAACAGGTAATGGAAAATAAACTGATCAGAAGAAATTCACTTTAACACCATCGCGTGGGAACAACGGCCATCATCAGTTTTATCCTGTTCACGGTTATGGCCGCGACCATCTCTTATTTCAAAACGAGGAAAACACAAAGATCAACCATTACGGGGTTTTTCTTTGCCAACCGCACCAATGGTTTTATCATTATCGGTGCTTCGCTGTTTTTTAGTAACATCAGCGCCAACCAGTTTATCGGCGAAAACGAATCGGTTTACATCAATAACATGTCAGTTATTGGTTGGGGGATTTCCTCCATTTTTGCTATGATTATCGTTTCTGAGTTTTTTATTCCCATTTATTTTAAAACCGGGATCCGTACCATTCCAGATTTTTTGGAGAAACGTTATGATAAACAGACTAAAACGCTGGTTTCGGTTATTTTTCTGTTTAGTTATATCATTAACCTGCTTCCATCGGTGCTTTATGGCGGTGCCGTTGCTTTTAGTAACCTGATCGATCTTTCTGGTTTTCACCTTTCTTATTGGGAAAGCATCTGGGTTTTTGTATGGATTATGGGCCTGATTGGTTCGATTTATACCATTTTGGGTGGATTTAAGGCCATTACCATTTCTGATACCGTATTGAGTGCCGGTATGCTGATCCTCATTATCGCCCTGCCATATTATGGCTTGCGTTATCTGGGTCAGGGCGATTTTTTCAGCGGACTTTCTACTGTACTGTCTACCAAAAAAGAACACCTCAATTCGATAGGGCGCAGTAATGATGCCGTTCCTTTTTCTACTTTGTTTACCGGTATGCTGATCGTTAACCTTTATTACTGGGGAATGGAACAATACATCATTCAGCAGGTGCTGGCGGCCAAAAGTTTGGAAGAAGGCCAAAAGGGCATTGCATTAACCTGTTTTGCTAAATTACTTTGTCCATTGCTGATCAATATTCCCGGCTTAATCGCAGTGCACCTTTATCCTGTTTTAACCAATACCAACCAGGTATTTCCGCTGCTTATTAAAGATGTACTGCCGCCACTTTTAATGGGTTTATCGGCCTGTGTACTTTTTGGGGCTGCCATCACCACTTTTAACGCCGGACTTAACAGTTCGAGTACCTTATTTCTCTTAAATTTATATAAACCTTTTATGGAGAAAAAAGGAAAAGTATTGTCTGATAAGCGTTTGTTGAGAACAGGACGGCTCTTCCAGATTTCGGTATCGTTGTTTGCTATGGTGTTTGCGCCTTTCATTATATTTTCGAAGCATGGCTTCTACGAATACCTGCAAAAAATCAGTGCCATTTTTAGTCTCCCCATCTTTACCATTATCTTTTTAGGCTTTATCACCAAAAAATGCCACCCATTGCCGCTAAAATCGGGATGCTTTTCTTTATTTCCTGTTATGTAATGAGTGAGTGGGTATTTTCTATACAACTGCACTACCTGCATACATTAGCCATCATCTTTATCATTACTGTTTTATTGATGTTATCCATTTCGAAGCTTTACCCCAAACAAATTCCCTATACTATGGTGCTGGATAACAAAATTGAAATTATTCCCTGGCAGAATAGACACTATTATCATGTTGTATTGATTTCACTCATGGCACTTGTCTTTTTTATTTTCTCTTCTTATATACTTGCTTAGCCCTGTATTTCAGTTGTTTATATATTTTATTTACCCGCTTGGAATATTAAATATTTTGTTTATCATTGTATCAGAAAATAATAGGATAGAATAGGATAGGATAGTTAAGTTTGTTTACCTGCTTTCAAGCATTTTATTCCCCATAGAGAAGAGGGTAACAAGTAAATAAATGTTAAAATCACTTGTCTGAACTATTGTTTTCATTAACCAAATAATTCCAAATTATGAGAAATTTTACAACTTATTGTGCAGTTATGCAAATCCTACCATCAATTGCTACAGGATGGCCGAAGGATATCCAACATCTGAAAAGGTATTAATTTCTGTCGATCTACATCTATCTACAATTTTTTAATTCATCATTTAAAAGCTTATTAGCAAATGAAGCAATTATTTTTGTTTTGTGGGCACCAACCGGTGTCTGGCAGGCTAAAAAATGCAATGGTATTGACAGGTTCGATGCTTGTATTTTTCCTGATTTTTATGCCTGTAAACAGTTATTCCCAAACAGGGAAGAAAACCATTACGGGTAAGGTTACCGATACGCTAGGGGTAGGGCTGCCCGGCGTAACTGTGGCAGTAGTAAACAAGGTTAACGTAGGAACACAAACCGATAATAACGGGAAATTTGTACTTGATGTTGCGCCCGGCGAAATCCTCCGCTTTTCTTATGTAGGCTACCGCGAACAAAGGGCAACGGTTGGAGCAGGTAATATCATCAACATTAAATTAACCGAAGAAAATATGCTTTCGGAAGAGGTGGTGATTACGGCTTTGGGCCAAAAGCAACGTAAAGAGGCTTTGGTAGGTTCGGTTACCACGGTGAAAGTGGGTAACCTTAAAATTCCTTCCAGTAATTTAACCAATGCACTTTCTGGTCAGATAGCGGGTGTAATCGGTTATCAACGCAGCGGACAGCCCGGGCAGGATAACTCGCAGTTTTTTATCCGCGGGGTAACTACTTTCGGTTACAAGCAGGATCCGTTGATTTTGATCGATAACGTAGAGTTAACGAGTTCGGATCTTGCACGCCTTCAGGTAGATGATATCGAGAGTTTTTCGATACTGAAAGATGCGAGTGCTACGGCATTATATGGTGCCAGGGGCGCAAATGGGGTAATTTTAGTGGCTACCAAATCTGGTAAAGAGGGTAAAGCCAAAATCAGTTTCCGGCTGGAGAACTCTTCTTCACAATCTACCCAAAACTTAGAACTTGCCGATCCGATTACCTATATGAGGCTTTTTAATGAGGCTTCTATTGGTAGGGGAATGGATCCGATGTTTACGCCAAACCAGATCATCAACACGCAGGCAACGGTAAATAAAAGTCCGGGGTATAACGAATATGTTTACCCAGCGGTTGATTGGTTAGGCCTATTGTTTAAAAAGAGAACCAGTACGCAACGAGCCAACATGAGTGTGAGCGGTGGGGGTGGCGTGGCCAGGTATTACATTGCTGGTTCCTATAACCTTGATAATGGCGTACTTAATCAGGATGAAAAAAATAACAACGATAACAACGTAAAATTCCGCAATTACCAGTTGCGCTCTAATATCAATATCGATTTAGGCAAAACTACCGAACTGGTGGTGCGTTTATCGGGTAATTTTAGCGAATATAATGGTCCGTTGGCTACCGACGGTGGTTTTTCTACCGATCTTTATAATATTGCGGTACACACCAGTCCGGTTATTTTTCCGGCTTATTTTCCTGCCGATGCGGCCAATCAAAATGCGCAGCACATTTTGTTTGGGAACACAGGTGGCACTGGGGTAAACAGTATTTTGTATAACAACCCTTATGCGGCATTGCTCCGCGGACATAAAAATTCTACTGAATCGCGTATGTCGGCACAATTAGAGTTGAATCAAAAACTGGATTTTTTTACAGAAGGACTTTCGTTTAAATCGATTTTCAGTACCAACAGGTATTCTTACTTCGATTCGTCAATGGCCTATTCTCCATTTTACTATAACGTAGGCTCTTACGACAAAGCAAGCAATACTTATGTGTTAAACTGGTTAAACTCCGCTACCGGAGATCCATCTCAGGTTCCGAACATTGCACAGGAATATTTAAGTTATTACCCTGGCGATCCGAACATCAGCACCTTTCTTTACGGGCAGGCTTCTGTAAATTACGATCATACTTTTGGTAAGAACCATACCGTAAGTGGTGCATTAATTGGTACCGCTCAGCAAAATCTTTATAACAATGCCAAAGATCCGAAAACCAATACCCGGACTTTACAATATTCGCTCCCTTACCGGAATTTAGGCTTGGCAGGACGGTTAACTTATTCGTACAAAAGCCGTTACTTTTTAGAAACCAACTTTGGTTATAATGGCTCGGAAAGGTTTTCGGAAAACCACCGATTTGGTTTCTTCCCAACCATTGGTGCCGGATGGATTGTTTCTAACGAAGAATTCTGGACAGGTGGAATCGCCAACGTGGTTAACCGTTTAAAGCTGAGGGGAAGTTTTGGTTTAGTGGGTAATGATGCCATCGGATCACAACGCTTTTTCTACCAGTCTGACGTAAACTTAAACGGTGGTGGTAACTATGCCCAGTTTGGTTATAATGGTGGGGTTACACGTCCTGGCGTTTACATCAACAGTTACGAAAATACTGATATTACCTGGGAAACTTCGCGCCAAACCAATCTGGCTTTAGAAGCTACGCTTTTCAAAAACATGAACATTATTGCGGAGGTGTACAATAATGACCGTTACAATATTTACATGATTCGTAAAAACGTACCCAGCACGTTAGGGTTAGAGGCAATTGATCCAAACACCGGTGCACCAGATATTGGTGCGAATATTGGTAAAGCGAGATCAAGAGGTATCGATTTATCACTCGATTATAAGTTTAACGTAAATGCATTTTCTTTTGCGGTTCGTTCTAACTTAACCTTTGCCAAAAATAAATACATCAATTACGAAGAGCCACAATGGGCCGAAGCTTACCGTTATGCCACGGGGCAGCCGATCAGTAGAAACTATGGTTACATTGCTGAACGTTTGTTTGTGGATGATAAAGAGGTACAGAACTCTCCAACACAGATTTTCTCAACAGGTGGTAAACCGCCAAGGGCAGGAGATATTAAATATCGCGATTTAAATAACGATGGTAAAATTGACGATGCCGATAAAGCTTACATTGGTTTTCCTCAGTCGCCAGAAGTGGTATATGGTTTCGGTTTCAGTTCTTCGTACAAAGGTTTTGATCTTTCGGCTTTCTTTACCGGACAGGATAGGATGACTTTCTTTATCGATCCAACCAAGGTGAGTCCTTTTGTACCGAGCAATCAGCAGTATATTTATGGTAATACTCAATTGCTAAAAGATTTTGCCGATAACCACTGGTCGCCGGAAAATCAGAATTTGTATGCGCTATATCCAAGGCTTGCCGTAAATGCTACAGATCTTGAAAACAATGCACAAACCAGTACGTGGTGGATGAGAAACGGCCGTTTATTGAGGCTTAAATCAGTTGAATTTGGCTATACGCTTCCGCAGCGCATTTCGAGTAAAATCAAGCTAAATTCTTGCCGCATTTATTTAAATGGTTTAAACCTGATTACCTGGAGTCCATTTAAAATGTGGGATCCTGAGCAGGGTGGAAACGGTTTTGCCTATCCAATCCAAAAGGTATTCAATGTTGGTCTTAACGTAACCTTATAATGAAAACGATAAAAACATATTTTACATACGGCTGCATCATGGTGGTGTTATGCACTTTTATATCCTGCAAAAAGTACCTTGATATCACACCCGATAATTTGGGCACACTTGATTATGCTTTCAGGAACAGAAATGAAGCCGAAAACTATTTATACTCGTGTTATGCTTATCTGCAGCGCATGAACGATGCGGCTTCGAACCCTGGTTTTACCACTTCATCGGAGCTGATTTATTCGAACACACTTGATAATTACCTGAATTTTAATCGTACAGGTTTCAATCTGTTAAGGGGAACACAAACAGCAGCAAACCCTGGTTTAAATGCGTGGGATGGCAGCGAAGGCAGCTATAGCTTGTGGCGTTCGATCAGGATCTGTAATATCATGCTCGAAAATATTGATAAACCGATTGATTTAGGCGCAACTGAAAAACAGCGCTGGATTGCCGAAACAAAATTTTTAAAAGCTTATTATCACTATGTGCTTTTTAAAATGTACGGACCAATTCCGTTAATTAAAACCAATCTGGCCATTAATAGCAGTACCGATGAAGTGCGTGTAAAGAGGGCACCAGTTGATGAAACGGTTGATTATATTATTTCTCTATTAGACGAAGCCATCCCTAATTTACCTCCTGTAATCAGCAGTCAGGCTACCGAATTAGGCAGGATAACAAGTGTAATTGCCTTATCGGTTAAAGCTGATGTTTTGGCCACATCGGCCAGCCCGCTTTTTAATGGCAATCCTGATTATGTCAGTTTTAAAGATAAAGATGGGATAAGTCTTTTTCCGGCAGCTTTTGACGCACAAAAATGGAAAAAAGCAGCTGATGCAGCAAAAGCCGCCATTACAGCTGCAGAAAGTCAGGGTATAAAATTATACACCTTTAGTGCACCAACAACGGTAGGTAAGCTATCCGATTCGTTAAAAAGAGAATTGGATGTGCAGAATGCAGTAACCGAGAAATGGGAGCTGAATTCGGAGATCATCTGGGCTTCCAATCCGGAGTTTAGTTACCAGGGTTTTGCCACACCAAGGCTTACGCCAAAATCGGCAGTGAACAATTTTTCTAATCCTTCTACTTTTTCTGCACCGATAAGCACACAGGAGCTTTTTTATACCGTAAATGGTGTGCCGATCAGTGAGGATAAAACCTGGGATTATGCAGGCAGGAATGCCATTAAAGTGGGGGATAATGCCAGCCGCTATTATATTCAGCAAGGTTACGAAACCATAAAGGGGCATTTTGCACGCGAAACCCGCTTTTATGCCGATATTGCTTTTGATGGGAGTATCTGGTTCGGGAACGGAAGAAATAACCAGGACGATCCGGCCAATCCATTATACTATGTTTCCGCAAGGGGAACCGGTCTTGCCGCGCCGAGTGATAACATCCGATTGAACATTACAGGTTATTGGCCAAAGAAACTGGTGAGTTATGCTTCTGTTTACGATGATGGTTTTCAGCAATCGGCTTTTCGTTTACCATTGATCAGGCTTGCAGGTTTATACCTATTGTATGCTGAAGCATTAAATGAGGTAAGCGGACCCAGCGCAGAAGTGTTTACTTATATCGATAAAGTTAGGCAAAGGGCGGGTTTACAGGGTGTACAGGTATCATGGACAAACTTTTCAAAAAATCCGAATAAATTTAATTCCAAAGATGGTTTAAGGCAGATCATCCACCAGGAAAGAAGGATCGAACTGTGTTTTGAAGGCCAGAGCGGTTGGGATTTAAGAAGGTGGAAAGAACTTCAGGCGGTTTTAACCGCACCGATACAAGGTTGGAGCATCAATAATGCTGAGGCCATTAATTATTACCGTCCAACTACCCAATTTATCCCGGTTTTTGGTTTAAAAGATTATTTATGGCCAATCAGGAGTTACGATCTGGTGGTAAATCCAAACTTAGTTCAAAACCCTTATTGGTAGTTTTAAATATTAAAGATATGAAACGTATTAAAAATAGTATTTACCTCGCCCTTATCGTTTCCCTTGTAGCCAGTATTGCGGCCTGTAAAAAGATGGAAACTTATAACGATCCTGCTTCTTCAGATATGACCAAGCCTGGGGTGGTTACCAATGTTAAAGTAGATAATTTTAATGGGGGTGCTTATATTACCTATTCTCTGCCAAACTCAAAAAACCTCTTGTATGTATTGGCACAGTATAAAATAAACGGCGTAACCACACGCGAAACTAAATCGAGCTATTATTCGGATTCGATTATGGTGGATGGTTTTGCCAAAAAGCAAGGTTATGATGTTACTTTATATGCCGTAAGCAGGGCAGAGGTTAAGTCTGATCCTGTGGTGGTAAAAGTTAATCCCGATACCCCGCCTTATTTGCTGGCCAAACCGACTATTAATGCTGAAGCTGATTTTGGCGGAATCAAAATTACAGGAACAAACCCTGCTAAAAATAATCTGGGGATTATTCTTCTGGGTTTTAGCAATAATAATGTTTCGGATGTCATCGATCAGCATTATGGTAAAACGGAAATAATCAACTATTCGGTAAGGGGCTATGCGCCGGTAGCAAAGAAAATAGGCTATTATGTAACCGATAATTTTGGAAACATTTCCGATACTACTTATACAACTGTTACGCCTTTCTTTGAAACCTTATTGGATAGAAATAAATTTTTCCAGTACAGGCTTCCTACAGATGGCGTGATTGCGTATGGTTGGGATCTTCCTTATTTATGGGATGGCAAAACAGACGGTAACTCAAACGGATGGCATACGGCTCCCGGGCGGTGCAATGCCTGCAATTGCTACATTTGGTTTAGGGGTGAGTGCGAAGTTAAGCCGCTTTATTTTATGGGAAAGACCAGATGGAAGCGACAAGTTTGCCTTTGGACATGGAAACCCGAAAGTATTTTCGGTATGGGGTTCTGATGTGGATGCTCCTCGCGATGCTCAGCTTCCAATCTTGGCACCAGAAGGTACCATTATCGGCGACTGGATCAATATGGGGAACTACAATTACCCAAATCCTCCATCTGGTTTAGCGCCTGTTGCACACACTACTGCTGATAACGATTTTGTAAAGGCAGGGGTAAGTTTCAACTTTCCTTTAACCAACCCGAAAGTACGTTATGTGCGCCTATCAGTAAGCACAACATGGTCTAACGGTACCTTTGCACATGCGATGGAAATGGCCTTTTACGGCGATCCACGGTAGTTAATGATAATATAAAAAGATAAATTTTCAGATATGAAAAGTATATATAAAATTAGCGGTCTGCTGTTATTGCTGGTAACAGTAATTATCAGTTGCACCAAAGATGATCTTGCCTTTAAGGATTATTTAAAAGATGGCGAGATTGTTTATCCGGGCCGTGTAGCTAATATTGTAACCAAACCAGGTAATTTAAGAACTGCACTGTGGTGGAACCCTAGTCCGGATCCGAGTGTGAGTAAATATGTAGTGTACTGGAACAACAGTGCCGATTCGGTGGTGGTTACCTCCACAACCCATAATCCTCTGGATACCATCAAAGTAACCATTCCGAATTTGAAGGAATATACTTATACCTTTACAGTTTATTCTTATGATGCACAGGGGCATAAATCGATTCCGATAGAAGCCAGAAACGTAAGGGTTTTTGGGCCGTTATATCAATCGGGCTTATTAAACAGGCCTTACAACGCCACAAACCCTTATTTGGTGAACAGCAATGGTTCGGTACAATTAAATTTTAAAACACCAGATACCATCAATGTAAATACGGTTGTGAGGTATACCAATACAGCGGGCACAAGTGTAGACAAAATTCTTTTGCCTGCTGATACGGCCATCATACTTCCTGATTATAAAGCCGGAACCAGTATCCTCTATAAATCATCTTATATTCCGGGCAAGGGTTCTTTGGATATATTCACGGTATCTGATTTTTCTACCTTTCCGCAGATTTTTACCTATGTACTTTGCGATAGATCACTTTTTAACGAAGTGCGATTACCAGGCGATGCGCAGACTTACGAATCGGGTACCAGCATCAGTAAATTATGGGATGGAAGCGTTGGTCCGCAGGGCTACCCGAATATTTTTCATAGCGCAGGTAACAGCGGAATGCCACATGTAATTACCTTCGATTTAGGTAAAATATACACCAATTTATCCCGCATCGAAGAAACCGGAAGAGATTGTTGTAATAATCCTGATCGCTTTGAAGTTTGGGGAATAGCCGATCTAAGCAATGCAAACACCAACTTATCGGCTAGCGATAATGGTTGGCCGGCTGAAGCCACCAGCAAAGGGTGGACGCTTTTGAAAGACGTGACCAGAACGGATGATGGCAAAAATGCAATAACGGCTGAACTTGATAACGGAGGTAAACCGATTCGTTATATTCGCATCAGGATCAAACATGTAACTACCGGCGATGGCAATTATAGCAATATGAGCGAAATGAGATTCTGGAATAAGCAGTAAATGTTATTTGATTCGATTAATGTGGTTTGATAAGCCACCGGCGATCGTCATTTCGAGCAGAGTGCAGCGAAGTCGAGAGATCTACCTAGATAGATCTAAATTGACCGGATCCATTCTTTTAACCACAGATGAAAAGGATGCACACAGATATAAAATCCGTGTTTATCTGTGTCCATCTGTGGTTAATGCCTTTTTTAATTATGAGTACAACAACACACAAATGAAAAATGTATAAAAAGCAACTGATCATTATTTTACTCCTCTCGTTTTTTATAGGTGAATATACCTTTGCCCAGCAAAAACCATTGTTGCTCTGGTACGATAAACCTGCCAGAATCTGGGAAGAAACCCTTCCCTTGGGCAATGGTAAACTCGGCATGACACCAGATGGTGGCATTACCAAAGAAAATATTGTGCTGAACGATATTACCTTATGGAGCGGCGGGAAACAGGACGCCAACAATTACGAAGCCTATAAAAGTTTGCCGAAAATCAGGCAACTGATATTGGAAGGTAAAAATGACGAAGCACAGGAACTCGTAAACCGCGATTTTGTTTGCAAAGGGCAGGGATCTGGAGGGGCAACCTGGGGCAAGTACCAAACACTGGGCAATTTGCAACTTGATTATGAGTATCCAGGCGTTAAAGATGTAAAACCAGCGGTTTACAAAAGAACGCTATCGCTGGATAAGGCGGTGGCCACAACCGAATTTACGCTCAGTGGTGTAAAATACAAAAGGGAATATTTCTGCAGTTTTGATGATGACGTAAATATCATCCGAATTACTGCCGATCAGCCTAAAAAACTGAACTGCAACATATCCATCAGCAGGTCAGAAAAAGCAACATTAGCCAGTCAGGGCAATGAACTTTTGATGTTTGGTCAGCTGGATAATGGAACCGATGGAAAGGGCATGAAGTACATAAGCCGCGTAAGTACCAAACTGAAAGATGGTTCGGTTAGGAGCGAAGACAATGTCCTTAAAATAAAAGATGCTACCGAAATTATTATTTATGTAGCCGCAGAAACCGATTTTAAACATGCAGATTTCGAAGCAAGGGTGAAAAATGTGTTGCAGGAAGCAAAAAGAAAACTTATGCGGCAGAACTGGCTAAACACCGTTTAAACTTTGGCAAATTGTTTAACCGTTTAAAAATTAATTTAGGAGAAGGTGAAGCTGCTAAACAGCCAACCGACGTAAGATTGGATCATTTTTATAAAGATTACAAAAATGATGTCTCACTAAGTGCCCTGTTCTTTCAGTTTGGCCGCTATTTAAGCATCAGTAGTACCAGGGTAGGGCTTTTACCTCCAAATCTTCAGGGTTTATGGGCAAATCAGATCAATACTCCCTGGAACGGCGATTACCATTTGGATGTTAATGTGCAGATGAACCACTTTGCCATAGAGCCTGCCAATTTATCGGAATTAAATCTTCCACTAGCCGAACTGGTGAGGAATTTAACCGAACATGGTGCAAAAACCGCAAAGGCTTATTACAATGCAGATGGCTGGATAGCCCACGTCATTACCAATGTTTGGGGCTTTACCGAACCGGGTGAAAGTGCCTCCTGGGGTGCCTCAAATGCAGGTTCGGGCTGGTTATGCAGCAACCTTTGGGATCATTTCGCTTATAGCCGGGATCTAAAATACCTCAAAAGCATTTATCCCATTTTAAAAGGATCGGCTGCATTTTACCAGAGTGCTTTGATCAAAGATCCAAAAACAGGCTGGTTAGTTACCTCGCCATCCGTATCGCCAGAGAATTCTTTTTACATGCCCAACGGAAAAACCGCAAGCATTTCGATGGGACCAACCATCGATAACCAGATTGTGAGAGAACTTTTTAATAACGTAATTACTGCAGCAAAACTGCTTAAAGTTGATGTCTCGTTTAGTGCTTCGCTACAGGAAAAACTAAAATCGATTCCACCAGTGGGGGTAATCAGCAAAGACGGGCGCATACAGGAGTGGCTGGAAGATTACAAGGAAACTGATCCACAGCACCGCCACATTTCTCATCTATACGGCGTTTATCCTGCTGGTTTAATTACTCCAAATTCAACTCCTGCCTTGGCCGAAGCCGCAAAAAAAACACTCGAAGTGAGGGGAGATGATGGACCAAGTTGGTCGATTGCTTATAAACAGTTATTTTGGGCTAGGTTACAGGATGGGAACCGGGCATTTAAATTGTTCAGGGAGATTTTAAAACCCACATTGCGTACCGATATCAATTATGGAGCAGGTGGTGGTGTTTATCCGAATATGTTATCAGCCGGACCACCGTTCCAGATTGATGGCAACTTTGGTGCTGCTGCGGGCATTGCTGAAATGCTGATTCAGAGCCACGATGGTTTTATCGAACTCTTACCTGCCATTCCAGATGCATGGAAAGCTTTTGGCGAAATACAGGGCTTAAAAGCGAGGGGCAATTTTGCGGTTGATATGAACTGGAAGGATGGTAAAATTACCGCCTACAAAATTGCTTCGGCAATGCCGCAGAAGGTAAAAGTTAAAATAAACGGAAAGGTAAGCACCATAACTTCGGTTAAATTTTAGAACAATACATGATTTTTAAATTTTTATTCAAACACCGGGCACTTTTAATATTAAGTATACTGTTCTTTTCCGGCAGATCTGCTTCTGCAATCATAATCGGTTATGGTAAAACCGGAAAAATAGACTATAATCTTGAAACCGGCACTTTTAATGTGTCGGACGGGCCGAAGCAACTGTTGCTAAATGGTTTCTCACAAGCCGAGTACCAGAAAACATTGTTCAGCTCCAAAGATTATAAAGATATTACCTATAGTAAAAAGGCTATTAAAGATGGTTTTGGCAATGGATTTAAACACATTTTACTGTTAAAACAAGTTGGTTTGCCAACCATGCAACAGGTATTTTATACCTATATCCATAAAGATTATTTTATGATCAGCATTATCCTGAAAGGTGCTAATTTATCCATTAATCATATTGTTCCCATAAACGGAAACCTGATCGATCAACAACCTTCGGATACCCCAACGAGTTTATTTGTACCATTTGATAACGATACTTTCATTTCTTACAATACAGTACCCTTAATAGCTAATGTAAGCAATCCAAGTGCTGAAGTTACCGCTTTATACCATGATCAATCACGAAAAGGTTTTGTAATCGGTTCTATCGACCACACCAACTGGAAAACAGGTGTAATTACTGCAATGAATAGCGATAAAAAGATCAGTATACAGGCCATCTGTGGTTATACCGAAGAAAGTATAACCCGCGATAAAATTATACATGGTTATTTAACCGGCAATTCGGTGAGTTCTGCAAAAGTATTTTTCGGAGCTTTTGATGATTGGCGTTTGGGTATGGAAACTTATGCCAAACTGAACAGGATTTCAGAACCTCCCATGGTTTTTAAATGGAATAATGCCACACCGGTAGGCTGGAACAGCTGGGGTGCCATGCAGGAGAAAATCACACTCGAAAAAGCCAATCAGGTAAGCGATTTTTTTGCTGATAGTTTAAAAAGTTTCCGGAGTGGTGACGTCGCATTTATCGATCTCGATTCGTACTGGGATAACCTTTTAAAAGGAGGCTTAACCGGCGATTACTCCAAACTGAAAGCTTTTGCCGATCACGCCAAATCGAAGGGATTAAAACCGGGCATCTACTGGGCACCTTTTGTTGATTGGGGGTTTGCAGGCGGAGGTAACCGCAAAGCCGAAGGAACAGATTATACATTTGGAGAAATGTGGACAAAAGTTGACTCAGGCTATCATGATATTGATGGTGCAAGGGCACTAGATCCCACACACCCGGGTACGCAACAACGCATTGCAACCGTAATCAATAAGTTTAAAGAGTGTGGATTCGAAATGATTAAAATTGATTTTTTAGGTCATGCGGCGATAGAATCCGATCATTTTTACGATCCCAAAATCACCACGGGAATGCAAGCCTATAAAACCGGAATGGAGTTTCTATTAAAACAACTTGATGGTAAAATGCTGGTTTATGCGGCAATTTCACCAAGTATGGCTTCTGGCCGATATGTGCATGTCCGCCGGATTGCCTGTGATGCCTTTAAATCAATAAAAGATACCGAATATACCTTAAACAGTGTGAGCAACGGCTGGTGGCAAACTTACCTTTACGATTATATCGATGCCGACCATGTGGTATTCTCCGATCAGTCAGACGGAGAAAATAAGGCCAGACTTTTATCAGCCATTGTTACGGGCACCTGCATCACCGGCGATGATTTTTCACGTCAGGGAAAATGGACAGGCACAGCCCGGCATTTATTGAGCAATGCCGAAATCTTAAAGATTTTAGAGGATGGAAAAGCATTTGTTCCGGTAGAAGGAAACAGGGGCAAATCTGCCTCACAACTGTTTGTAAAAGAACTTAATGGAGTGAAATATCTGGCTGTATTTAATTATAGCGATGAAACCAAGGACTTCAATATCGACTTCTCCAGGATCGGTTTAAAATTAGATCAGGTGTATGGCACTGAAAATTTAATTAGTAGAAAAAAGAAGCCTTAAAAAACAACCAAATCATCAGGCTTGCAGCAAAAGACGCAGCGATCTTTAAAATTACGCTCAAACCATAAATTAATCAAACCGCTATCTATAAAACATTATCAATTACTATTGAAAGTACAATGAACAGATCACATCAAACAACAGGATACTTCAGGCATGGCGCATTGGCAATGGCAATTTCTCTTTTTGCCATGTCGAATAGCAATGCACAAACCATTATACCCATCGAAACTGCACATAATGCACTCGTTTTACAGACCGACTCAAAAAAGATGTAAACACTATATTTTTTGGAAAAAACTAGCCGATAAACAGGAATATGCTCAGGTTAATAGTCAGTACAAACAAACAGAAGATTATACCGGTCAATTAAATTCGGCTTATACGCCATCCGGAACGAGAAACCTGGTAGAACCTGCTATTAGTGTTACCCATGCCGATGGTAATAATTCCCTCGATCTGAAATATGTCGATCATACTGTTGCCGCAATCGATGACAATGTAAGTCTGTTAAAGATCAGGCTAAAAGATCCGGTGTACAATTTCGAAGTCACGCTGTTTTATAAATGTTTTTATAAACAGGATGTAATAGAGCAGTGGACGGAAATTAAACACAGCGAAAAAAGTAATGTGGTATTGCATAAATATGCTTCGGCCAACCTGCATTTAAAATCGCCACATTTTTGGCTGAACCAGTACCATGGCGATTGGGCAAAGGAAATGCAGCCCGAGCAAAGTGAAATTACCCACGGCATTAAAACTTTGGATAGCAAATTAGGTACCAGGGCCAACCTTTTTCAACCATCTGTTTTTATGATCTCAATGGATAAACCTGCAGAAGAGAACGAGGGCAATGTTTTATATGGTGCTTTGGAGTGGAGCGGTAATTTCAAGGTCGATCTGGAGCTTGATTATCAGGACAACCTGCGCATCATTGCCGGCATGAATAATTATGCTTCGCCTTACAGCTTAAAACCGGGAGAAGTTTTTGCCACTCCTGCATTTTTATATACTTTTTCTGATCAGGGAAAGGGCGATGCCAGCAGAAAATTACAGAATTGGGCACGTAATTATAAAATATTAGATGGTAAGGGCAGTAGACTGACCCTTTTGAACAATTGGGAGGCTACTTATTTCGACTTTAATGAACAGAAACTGGCAGAATTATTAAAAGATACCAAGAAACTAGGCGTCGATTTCTTTTTGTTGGATGACGGCTGGTTCGGGAATAAATACCCACGTAACGACGACCATGCGGCTTTGGGGGACTGGCAGGAAAACAAAAAGAAATTGCCAAATGGCATTGCTTCGCTGGTAAAAGAAGCCGATAATGTTGGAACCAGGTTCGGGATATGGATCGAACCAGAAATGGTGAGTCCGAAGAGCGAATTATACGAAAAACATCCCGATTGGGTGGTTAAACAGCCAAACCGTCCGGAATATTATTTCAGGAACCAGCTGGAACTTGATCTTTCGAACCCAAAAGTGCAGGATTTTGTTTTCGGAGTGGTTGACGATCTGTTTACCAAAAATCCGAAACTGGCCTATATTAAATGGGATTGTAATGCGGTAATTTATAATGCTTATTCGGCACACCAGAAAAATCAGTCGCACTTTTATATTGATTATGTAAAGGGCTTGTACAGCGTGCTGCAGCGCATCCGTGCTAAATATCCAACTGTACCGATGATGTTATGCTCGGGCGGAGGTGGCAGGGTAGATTATGCTGCATTACAGTATTTTACGGAGTTTTGGCCAAGCGATAATACCGACCCATTGGAAAGGATTTTTATGCAATGGGAATACTCTTATTTTTATCCGGCCATCAGCAGTTCTAATCATGTTACCGACTGGGGCAAACAATCCATAAAGTTCCGTACCGATGTAGCCATGATGGGTAAACTGGGTTTCGATATTGTGGTAAGCAAACTGCCTGAAAAGGAACTTCAGTTCTGTCAGGATGCAATCAAGAATTATAATGATGTGAAAGGCATTATCTGGCAAGGTGAACAATATCGTTTGGCCGACCCACGTGCAGGCAGCGTTGCCTCCATATTGTATGTAAATGAGCAGAAAACCGAAGGTGTGATCTTTAACTATCTGGTCAATTACCGTTATGGCCAAGGCAGTAAATATCCGGTAAAACTGAATGGATTGGATGCAGCTAAGAAATATCAGATTAAAGAAATTAATTTATTTCCCGGGACTAAATCACCAATTGATGGCAGCAAAATTTATACAGGCGATTTTTTAATGAAGGTTGGTTTTAATCCTAATTTAAACACCGATAGGACGAGTGTGGTGTTGAAATTTGAGGAGGTGAAATAAATTAACCCGACTCGTCATCTTGACTGTAGCGCAACGAAATGGAGAGATCTAATAATGGTTTCTCCATTTTTTTTAACCCCAAAATTCGCAGAGATGGAACGCAAAGGGAGCAAAGTTGAGTGGTGAATAAATGCGATCGTCAATCTCGCGCAGGCGGTAATATTAAAGCAACCTGCAAGTCTTACTTAAGCATTACGATTATTATTCATGAGTTTCCTTTTTTCAGAGGCATTCATGAGCACTTCGTGGTTCCCAATCAAGTTGGGTTTGACGAAACGCGTAGGATACTCCGTGTTTACCGTGCATTCTTGGCTTCTTTTTAACCACAGAGTATTCCGCTACGCTACAGCTCAGCATGACGATCGCGTGAGGTAAAGCCGTCATTGAATTAGTTCATTATCTGCTGTAGGAATAATTTGCTTCTTTAAGTCGGTCTACACTTAATATTGAATTAAAACTGCACTCTAACTTTAACAATTTCATAATGCTAGCTAATTATCTTAATAATAACATCCGTTCATATTTGTTTAAAAAAGCGAACCAAATAATAAGAAGATTTAAGCATAAATAATATGAGACTGATTTCTTGCGTGGCGCTATTAATGGTTATTCCAGCAATTGGACTTCTAACCAAAGCGAATAAATTTACAGACAAAAAAATGCCTGACATACCAGTACATGAGCAGGTTGTAAATGATTCAGCTTCATTTAGTTTATTTAATCAGGTTGGAACAAGTGCTAAGTTTAGTGGTGCCCCCGTTGTATTTGCAACCGATTATCGCTTAAGTTTTTTTAAGCCAGTATATCTCCACTCAACCCAATTATTTACAATTAGCAAAATAAAGTAATTCAGTTGCTCTAAGAGAATAAATAGAAAGTGGTTCCTGAAAGTCCTTTCGTTCACGAATAATTAGTTAAATTTTTCACTGGTTACTGGTACCGGTCAGCCATCCCTTTTAGAGGAGCTAGTATTTTAATGGCGATTTCACCTTCGATGTTGTCCTGTTGAGCTTATCGAAATACCTTAAAGAGTGTCTAAACAGTCCTTTACCCCAATACAAGTCCCCCAGGATGACATATCTATTTATAATACAAGCTCTTCGTTGAATTTATATATATTATAATTCCATTTTGATTCTTATTTAAGTTTCTAAAACGTTACAGATTAAGCACTACGAACTCACAACTACTTGCTATCCCACCATGTCAATGGAAACTTTATCTCATCAACAGAACTTGCAATCATATCTGGTTTAAAAGCATAATGTCCTAAGGTATCCTTACTTGATATGCCCGAAAGCACCAAAATGGTTTTATAACCCATCTGTACACCACCCTGTATATCAGTTTCCATGGTATCGCCAATAACAGTGGTTTCACTGGTTTCCAATCCCAGGAATTTACGTGCCGAACGCATCATCACCGGACTTGGTTTACCTGTAACAAAGGCTTTTCTACCGGTTGCTTCTTCAATCATGGCAGTAGTTGCAGCTATACCTAAATTATTCCATCCTGGTTTTTTGGGTGATGGATCTCTATTGGTTGTGATAAATTTAGCTCCCGCAAGAATCATATCAACAGCACGCTGAACCATTTCGAGCGTGAAATTCCTGCCTTCTCCCAATACCACAAATTCCGGATCGGTATTTACTAAAGTAATGCCATGATCGTGTAAACTGCTTAATAAACCACCTTCGCCCAATACATAAGCGGTACCATTCGGACTTTGATCAGACAGAAATTTTCCGGTAGCCATAGCGCTGGTATACACATGGCTTTCTTCTACCTTTATACCAAGTCCTTTTAGTTTTCGCACCACCTCTAAAGCAGTTCGTTGACTATTGTTGGTCATAAATGCGAAAGGAATATCCTCATCAATTAAATTTTTAATGAATTTATCAGCGCCAAATATCAATTCTTCCCCGCTATAAATCACCCCATCCATATCTATTAATAATCCTTGTTTCATATATTTTGTAGATTTAATCTGTTTATGTGCAAACTTAATATTTTCCTGTTCAACCAATGTTAAAATAAAGTCTTTTGAAAAGTAGTTTTTTGCCAAATTAATCCCTTTGTGCAATGTTATTAATTTAAGGATAAATCTCAAGAAGTCTTCGACTATGCTCAGACTGACGACAGCGATAATTAACTTAAGCCATTGCACATTATGTTTAAATGGTGTTTTTTCCGGTTCATTTATTTGATAAAAAATAATGCCTGAGCTGTAACATATCCTCGATTTGTGCCGTTTTCATCGAAAATCAAATCATGAAAAATGCCTTTAAAGTAACTTTCGCCTTTTTAATTGCATTAAGCATCTTGAATGCTTGTAAAAAGAAAACAGGTAACCCAATGGATTTTACCATTGACGCGCAAAATCTAACTCCCTGTACTGAAGGAAACTGCCTGTTTGAATATGTTAATTATGCAGCAACGACCGATCAGCAGATGGCACTTACAATTGGCCAACAGCGGATTTTTCTGACTACGAAGAGTAATAACTTCAGCACCACGAGGGTATCTATTCAGGCACCTATGCAGGGTGATAAATTTTTATTAACGGATGATGATATTCTCGCCGGAAAGGTAAAATATCTGTTTTCTTGCGCTTCATGTGATTATTTCAACTTAATTCCAATTGCAGGTAAGGTTAAAGGAATTAAAGTAACGAGCATTAATAGTTCAGCAGAAAAATGGCTGTTGGATGCTCATATTGTTCTAGCTGCCGAAAAATCTAAAAAACCTGTAGATACCATTCACATTAAACAATATTTTAATTTAGCTGTGAAATAAGATGAGGCGCTTGTGTAATGTGATAATTAAATGTACATAGGCGCCATTTTTCGCCAATAGTGGGGGCGGTGTGCGTTACTTTCCCAGGTATGAAACTGATTGGGTACACCTTTTTTCCATAATAAGTTACTTAAATGCTGGTTTCCACTTAAAAATGGATCTGTTTCACCTACGGCCAGAATAATTTCCATATTTCTTACTTCCGAAAGTAATTTATCATCATGAAGGTTGGCGAGGTATTGCGCCGGCATGTTAAAATATACTTTTTCATTATGGAATCCGTTCAGCAGGTCCCTGAAATCGCCTATATTATCCGTAAGATCATATCTTCCGCTAATGCCTACAGCCTTTTTAAATAACCAGGGATATTTCATGGCGAGGTTGATGGCATGGTAAGCACCCATGCTACAGCCAGCAGTTTCTACATAATTAGCATTATTCTTCTGGTAAATAAGCGGCATTACTTCTTCCAAAAGGTATTTTTCGTACTGCAAATGGCGCTCGATCCTAACGGAAGGAAATACATCATCGTTATAAAAACTTTCGCCATCAATACTATCCACACAGTAAAGCTGGAGTTCGCCATTTTCGATCTGGTGGCAAAGAGACGCGATGATTCCCCAGTTTTCATAATCGTAAAATCTCGCCATACGGGTGGGGAAAAAGATAACAGCTCTTCCGCTATGCCCGAAAATCAGCAACTCCATATCCCGTTGCAAATTATGACTAAACCACCTGTGGTATTCCCTGTTCATTTGTTTAAAAACTTTATGGAAAAATAGGGCTCCGATGTTACCAGGATATTAATTAACAGTAATGATTAGCCTAATTTTTCCTTAACCGATTCTGTCCACAGACGGTAGCCTTCTTCGCTTAAATGTAAACCATCGTAATCGTAAAGTGAAGGATTTGGATGCCCCGATTTATCTAGCATTTTCTTAAATACATCAATAAATTTCCAGTTACCATGCAGTTTAATAATTTCGCTCTCGATAAGGTTATTGGTGTACCTAAACTGATCGGCAATATGCCAGCGATGGATACTTGGTTTTAATGAAATAAAATAGCAGGGCAGGTTTCCAAACCTTATGTTAACTTTTACCATCAGTTGCTGGAAAAATATAAAGATTTCTTCAGGATTTCTACCATCACCCAAATCATTATCGCCAGCATAAACCACCAATGCTTTTGGCTTGTAATCTATCATAATCCTTTCAAAAACCATACACAGGCTGCTAAGGTAGATCCTCCAAAACCCAAATTGGTTACTCTGGTGAAATCGAAATCATCATCGAGGCTGTTCCATAAACGTATAGATGAACTTCCATAGAAAATAATCCCAGGATGTTCACGGTCTAAGCGATGCTTTCTTTCTAATTGCTTAACCTCTTCTTCGTACCAATACATATTGCTAAAGATAAAAAGATCTGACTTTTAAAGGAATGGGGGATGTGTTAAGTTTGTGTAAAGAGGGTAGATTGGTTAATCGGCTAACTGGCTCCAAGCACCGAATGACAAACGCTCAACTAAATACACTTCTCAATCGCCATAGACATAATACATTAGTCTGATCATCCTCGACCGGAGCAACTCGAAGTGGAGAGATCTATCTAGACAGATTTTGCTTCGCAGAGCCTTCGGGTTCTCGGCCGCGTTGCACTTCGCTAGAAATGACGGTAACTTGAAAGAATTTTTACGCGTTAATTAATTGCTAGCATTTATATTAACCTTTCTACATTCATTACAGCTCAGAATGACCCTTTATTCAATAATTAACAAATACTGATCATGTAATCGACTTCGGACTAAAAACTCCAGACTAGTCAATCAACTTACTGATCGAAACCAAATGGGAAAACAATACAATAGGTACAATAAGGCCAGGAAGCAAAGTAAATGGAAAGTATAATAATGCAATATTCGGCTGTGAAAAAGCTATTTGTTGTGTCGGAAATGGTGCAGATAATAAGGCTGTGCTCACGATGTTTACTAATAATAACAGGCAAATGATGTTCCATGCTAATAATACCTTTTTATTAAACACATTTTTAACATAACCAAAATAATAAACTAAGGGGGCGGTAATACCACATAAAATATCAAAATTTCTGCCTTCAAAAGTCATTACCTCTGGCACTGCTTTATGAAGGAATAACCAGTAAAGTGTCAATTCAACAGGTATTCTGATAATATGCAATGTCGTTAGTTTTCCAATATCAAGTCTCGCAATAAAGTTCTTTCCATTTTTGGTTAGAAAAGTAATAACAATAAGTATGATAGGGAGTAAAATAAGTAGTATAAATCGGGGAGGCATTAGATTTGTTACCTGATAAAAACCTGAAATGCTCAATATCGATTGAATAATCAACCATAAAGAGAATATGCTGATTAAGCCCTTTGAAAAACCAGCAGCCCTAAAAAATAATATTAAAGTAAGTAGGGCTGTTAATACGAATAAAAGGTAAAGTGATAGAGGTAAATGTTCCATGAGTGAATTGTTTACACAAAAGAACTGCTTTTAACTCGCGTAACTCTTAGCATTTGGCAAGAAATACCCATTAACGCCTTTTGGCAAAGTCTTTTCTGATCCTGCTTAGTGAAGTATCTGTTATACCCAAAAAAGAAGCAATGTTTTTTAAAGGCGCATGCTGAAAAATAACAGGATTTGATTTTAGCAATTCAATGTAGCGCTGTTCAGCCGTTTCGGTAATCATCGACAGCATTCTGCTTTTAAGTTCAGAAAAGCCTTGCACAAGTATCGATCTTCCGAAATCCCTAAACTCAGGTATAGTATGGAAAAGTTCGTTCAGTTGACTAAAAGTAATAAACCAACCCTCACATTCGCTTAATGCATGGATATTTTCTTTTGATTTACCTCGCTTAAAAAAGGACGAAACCTCGAACACCATTTGTCCAGGTGTGTAAAAATTTGTGGTTACTTCGTTACTCTCTGTATCACGTACAAATGCCCGCATATAACCTTTTTCCAGAAAAAAATACTCGTTGCATACTTTTTCTGCCAATAGTTGAAATTCACCTTTAGCTAATTTTTTATAAGTGAAGTGTTCAGCAATTTGCTGGTAGATAACTGGCGAAACGCTATAGCCCTGATTAAAAAAATCGATTAGTCTTCCTTTTGTCATTCCCGATTGCATTTAAGCGAATATAAAAATAATTAAGGTGATTGGTCATTGGTTGATCAAGGCGTCATCTAGACTGGAACGTATTGGAATGGAGAGGTCTATCTTGATAGATTTCTCGACTTCGTTGCACTTCGCTCGAAATGAAGTATTGTGGGGACCGCCACTTTCTTACTTAACAGATTTTTGACCTCGGATTAAACTCTAAATTAAACCGCCCGTCCCATCTTCTTCAATATCCGATAGTGCGAACGTAGTGCCGATAAGAAAGTCGTATTCTCATGATAGGGTAGCCCGAATTCAAGCGCCGTTTGTTTTACAATGCCAGATATTCTTCCATAATGTACATGGCATATTTTAGGAAAAAGGTGGTGTTCTATCTGTCGGTTTAATCCACCGAGAAAAAATGCTGAAATTGGCGATTGAGTTGCAAAATTAGCTGTAGTACGCATCTGGTGTTCGGCCCAGGCTTCTTCCATATTGCCTTCTGCATTGGTTGTTGGAAAAGTTGTTCCTTCTACTACATGAGCCAGTTGGAAAACCAACCCCATGGTTAAACCCTGAGCGACATGTAACACCACAAAGCCGATGGCAACCTGCCACCAGGCAAGCGGCATAATCAGTATCGGCAGACCAATAAAAATGAAGTAATAGAGAAATTTATAGAAAAACAGATTAAAGTATTCGATCTTGGGATGCTTGTTCTGGCAGGCACCCACACTCTTTTGAAAAAACTTTTTATAATCTTTACGAAACACCCAGGAAAGGGAAGCCAGACTGTATAAAGGAAAAGCATACCACTGCTGAAAACGCTGGTGTGGTTTTAATTCATCTTCATTACATATACGGATCAGCCCCGGTGCTACTTCAATATCTTCATCATGACCAGGTATATTGGTATAAGTATGGTGAACCACATTGTGGGTAATGTTCCACACATAAGGATTTGCACCTACCATATTAAACAGAAAACTGAAAAACAAATTGGTGCGTTTAGAACTCGAAAAAGAACCGTGAATGGCATCATGACAAATATTGAAACCAATAAAAGCACAGGTGGCACCGAGTAAAATGGTTAAACTGAAAAGGATTAAGCTATGGACAGGCAAAAGCAATATCGTAAAGTAAAGTGCCAAAAATATGGTAAGGAAAAGACAGGCTTTAAACCACATCAGCTTATTGCCATTTGTGCTTCTGTTGTTTTCTCTAAAGTCGTTGTTTACCCTGCGGCGCACCTCAGTGTAAAAGGAGTTTCCCGATAAAGATGGGAATTTTGCTTTTGATTTCATGATCTTGTGCTCTTATCTACCCCATGTACGAGGTCGATGCTCCAAGTTCATTAAGTTTTTTTTGTTTCCCGGAACAATTTTGTCCCGCTTCTAATACTAACGTAAATCCGCCTGTTTAGTTTTCGACGAAGGTAATAACTTTAGTTATTGATTTACCTACATAAAACGTTAAATAAAAGCCCTGTTTTGTTAAAATAGTTCATGCGCAGCGATAAAGCACTAATTTATGCCTATAGCGGAAGGTGACGGAGGGTTATGAGATTAAAATATAAGACAATATACTTTTAGCCCGCACAATTTTTGCAGGATATATAATTTAATAAAGACACAAGCTACTCGCTGTAATTCCTCTTATCAGCAGCATAAATATGGTACCAGATGTACAGAATCCATATTAACACCACTGTGCTATAAACCAATTCGGGATCAAATGAATCCTTTGTAAGTATCAACGCAATGGAGGAGATCAGGGCAGTCAGGAAGAAATAAAAAATATTTTTCATAACGTACTGATTTAATGAATGTTGTATTTAGTAAAAATAATAAAATATCTGTTGTTTACCAAATAGAAATAGCGATAATTTACTTATTTCTGAAAATTGATTGCTTTCAATCCTTTTTAGTTATTAATTTACTGGGATTATTACTGTATGACCAATTTATTTTGCATCCAGACTACTTTTATATGCAATGCTTGCTGATTCTTAAAATCTTCTAAAGAGTTCCGTCCAATTAACACAAAATTGTGGCAATTAGGAATTTATATTTTTTGTAAGTTTACCCCACACAAACTAACCAGGAACAATAACACACAAATGATTAAATTTTCTTTAAGCTTAATTTCTTTTACGCTAGTTTTTTTTGGATTAAAAAACTTTTTTAGTGAACCAGAGATACAACGTGTATCACCCCCGAGCTAACAATCACCAATTTTGCCGGACCCGATGTTACTCCTAGCCCAGCCTGTTTAGCAGTAGCACCTACCGGAGAAGTATATGTTGGTGTTGATATGATGGGCTCTTTAGGTAAAGATCCTGGTAAAGGACATATCCTTAAATTGATAGATAAGGATAACGATGGTAAAATGGACGAACATATCGATTTTGCCGAAGTGGACAATCCACGAGGCATTATTGTTCAAGGCAGCCAGGTTTATGTATTGCATACTACTTTTTCGAAAGAAACAAAACAAGCTACAGGCATGAATTTAGTTGTTTTTGAAGATAAAGACGGTGATGGAAAAGCCGATGGACCAGAAAAACCGCTTATTGAGCACATCAGTAATGCCAAATATATTCGCGAGCGCGGTACCGATCATGCCACCAATGGTATAAGAATGGGGATTGATGGATGGATTTACATCTCTGTAGGCGATTTTGGTTTTCACGATGCGGTAGACCGCTCGGGTAAAAAACTGACCATGTTAGGTGGTGGTATTTTACGTGTACGCCCGGATGGGACCGAAATGGAAATTTATACCCACGGTACGCGGAATGTTTATGATGTAGCTATTGATCCTTACATGAACGTTTTCACCAGAGAAAATACTAATGATGGTGGAGGATGGAACGTTCGCTTCTCGCACCATATACAATCTGGAGAATATGGTTACCCGGTTTTATTTCAGAATTTTACCGACGAAATTATTCCTGCATTAGCTGATTTGGGCGGAGGATCGGGTACCGGAGCATTGTTTATGGATGAACCTAGCTGGCCAGAGCAATATAATCATGTTCCGATGATGGCAGATTGGGGCAGAAGCATGCTTTATATCCACAGGGTTACAACTGACGGGCCTACTTTTACCCAAAAGGATGAAGAATTTATCAAACTTGCTCAAATTACTGATCTTGATGTAGATGGCTCAGGAAGACTATACCTGTCGGCTTGGGATGGGGCAGGGTATTCTGGCAGTCCGAATAAAGGCTACATTATTCGCGCAGTGCCCAACAATTGGACATACAAAGCTTTTCCTGATGCTAAAAAACTTTCCATTAAAAAATTAACTGAGTTACTTAAATCGAATAGTGCAGTAGGCCGTTTAACTGCTTCGCAGGAATTGGTTTCACGTAACAATAAACAGGCAATTGAAACGGCATTAAAAACTGCTTCCGATCAAAGTTTAGCGCTTGATGTTCGTATCGCTGGCCTGTATACTTATGCTCAGCTGACCAAAGAAAACGGTATTGAAACTTTAATCGGATTTACCAAAGATAACGCCTTAAAAGAGTTTGCCTTAAAAGCACTTGCCGATCGTAAAACCTACGTGAGCAAAGTGCCTGTTGAACCGTTTCTAGAAGGATTAAAAGATGCTTCACCGCGTGTTCAGGCCGCTTCGATTATTGGTTTAAACCGTTTAGGCAGACCAGAAGTTGCCAATGTGCTTTTACAAACCAAGGTGCCCGCTTCATTTACAGCGCCTGCAAAAGGTACTGAAGGTCCGCATGCTACGCCAAATGCAGCCATTATATTGCCACACCTTGCAGTACGTGCTTTAGTTGAGCTCAATGCAGTTGATGCCCTGCTCGCTGCGGTTAAAACAGAAAACTCAACGCTTGCACTTTGGGCATTGCGTTACATGCATGATGAAAAAGTGGTTAATGGCTTAATTGCTAACTACAAACAATCAACAGATGAGAAATTGAAACAGCAGATCCTGGTTACGTTAGGTCGTTTGTATAAAAAAGAAATTGCTTACGACGCGACCTGGTGGTGGGGCACAAGGCCTGATTCGCACGGTCCTTATTTTAAGGCGGTAAGTTGGGAAGGTTCACCTGCGATTGAGAAATTTTTAAAGGAAGAAGCGGCAAAAGCCGGTGCTAATGGCAAACAATTTTATGTTGATTTAAATTCGCGCCAGAGAATGGATATCGCAGAATTTGCCGAAGAAGAAAAAGTAGCTGCCACTGAAGAACCAAAAATTGATCTCGAAAAAATCAAAAATAAAAAAGGTCAGGTTGGTAAATCATCTATTGAAGATGTATTGTTGGCCATTAATAAATTGCAGGGCGATCCTTTAAAAGGAAGAAATATTTTTAACAATCAGGGTTGTATCGCCTGTCATAGTTTAAGCAAAACGGAAAAAATGAAAGGTCCGTTTATGGGACAGATCGGATCGATCATGAACCGCGAACAGATTGCAGAATCGATTTTAAAACCTAGCGCTTCTATATCGCAGGGTTTTGCCACGGTAATGATTACTGCCAAGGGGGACCGTACTTATATGGGATTTATTACCGAAGAAACGGCTGCTAAAGTAGTAATGCGTAATATTGCAGGTGAGGTGTTTACCATCAAAGCAGGTGATATTTTATCACGTAAAGAAATGGAAAACTCAATGATGCCAGAAGGTTTGGCCAACTCTTTGTCTTACGAAGAACTTGCCTCTTTGGTTACCTTTTTATCAGAACAGAAAAAATAATAAGTGTTTGCATTTCCGGTCGTAAAACCGATCGGAAATGCTTTTTTATACAATGGAGATCCTAAACTTGGTTCCTGCGAATAATAACAATTTCCCCGTTAACCAACTGGAAGATATAACTGGAAATACTTACCGACTTAAAAATCGCAATACGGTATACCAGGCCAGACTTTTTATCAAAAGTGATTTCCTCTCCGATATAAATCTTATCTAATTCTTTTATAGTCGTTTCCCCAGTAATCACCATATATTGGTAACATTGCCATTTTGGTCTTGTTTTGAGAAATTAGGTTATTCTTATTCCCTGAAGGAGTAGTCGTTGGTTCATTGGCGATTTGTTCACTAGTCATTAGTTCATTGGTCCGCTGTAGAGGGGGCCTCATCTCGACCGGAGCAACGCGAAGTGGAGAGATCTATCCAGACACATTTAGCTTCGCAGAGCCTTCTGGGTATCGACTGTATTACCGATGTAAAATCGGTACAGGTAGCAATTCTTCTCGAAATAACGGTAACCCGAGGAGATTTTCACGCGTAAATTAATCGTTGTCACTCACATTTATTGTTCAAATCAATCTACTCCAAACGATCTACCAGCCCTTCGACTCCACTCAGGATGACAAACCGAACAAATAGTTAATTATACAAATCGCTCTACACCAAACTCCCAATGCTCCAGGCTAATCAACTTCCGACTCGGGACTTTTTTGTTATTTCCCGGCAATTTTTATAATAAAACTCAACGAGTTGTTTTGGTTTAAAAAAACAAAACCTACATTAGCGATTAAATCTATATATCTAGTCGATGAGCAGATCGGCCAGGCTTGACCACCAGTTATGGATAACCATTTTTTTGAGCAAATATTTAAAAACCCACTTGAGCAGCACAATATACCGCCGAATGAAATAATATCGCAATGGGCAGAGAAACTGATCCAGGTACTTTTTCCTGAAAATGCTGCTAAGGCCTTTTCAACGGTTGAGGAAGTTAAAGAGCAGGTATCGGCTTTAGAACTCGAACTTTATGATATTATTTCGGCAAGTTGTAAATTAAGGAACAGCGAGTGTAAAAATGCAGCAGGTCAGTTTTTTGCAGAGCTGCCATCGCTTTACCGCTTATTAAATACCGATATTCTGGCTATTTATGAAGGTGATCCGGCGGCGCAGAGCAGGTTCGAAGTCATCAGGACTTATCCCGGTTTTTACGCCATCTGTTTCTACAGAATTGCCCACATGCTTTATAATTTCGGTATACCTCTTGTTCCACGAATACTGACCGAATACGCTCATTCTAAAACAGGTATTGATATCCATCCAGCAGCCAGTATTGGCGAATACTTTCATATTGATCACGGAACTGGCATTGTTATCGGAGAAACCAGTACAATAGGCCGTTATGTGAAACTTTATCAAGGGGTAACACTGGGTGCTTTGAGTGTTAAAAAAACATTGGCGGGCAGCAAACGCCATCCAACGGTAGAAGATAGGGTAGTTATCTATTCAGGTGCGACCATACTGGGCGGCGAAACCGTCATCGGGCATGATAGTATCATCGGGGGGAACGTATGGCTTACCGAAAGTATCCCTGCTTTTTCTACTGCTTATCATTCACCGATAGTTACCATTAGAAACCATAAAGACACCAATTAATATATTAAAATATGGCAGGAATAATCGATCTGATTGGAAATACACCAATGGCCGAACTTCAAAAGCTGAATATTAACCCGGCTGTAAGGGTATTTGCCAAATTAGAAGGAAATAATCCGGGCGGTAGTGTTAAAGACAGGGCGTCGCTCAACATGATCAGAAGTGCAATAGAACGCGGTGATGTAGCCCCCGGAACTAAATTGGTGGAGGCCACAAGTGGTAATACCGGAATTGCATTGGCCATGATTGCAAGTTTGTATAATTTAGAAATTGAATTGGTGATGCCGGCAAATTCTACCCGCGAGCGTAAGGTAACCATGGAAGCCTTTGGCGCAAAGGTAACTTTATTGGAAAGTATTGAAGATTGCCGCGATTATGCAGAAGAAAAAGGTTTTTCAAAAGGGTATTTTTTATTAAATCAATTTGCAAATCCAGATAATTATCTGGCTCATTATAAAACAACCGGACCAGAAATATGGAGAGATACCGAAGGGCAGATCACACATTTTGTAAGTTCTATGGGAACAACAGGCACCATTATGGGATGCTCGAGGTTTTTTAAAGAAAAAAATAAGGATATCCGGATCGTAGGCTGTCAACCTACTGAAGGGGCTTCCATTCCAGGGATCAGAAGATGGCCAACAGAATATCTTCCAAAAATATTCGAACCGGAGCGGGTTGACCGTGTGATGGACATTGCGCAGGAAGAAGCCACAATGATGTCGAGGAGATTGGCTAAAGAAGAAGGTTTATTTGCGGGCATGAGCTCGGGAGGTGCCTGTGCGGCTGCCTTGAAGCTTGCCGGTGAATTAGATCAGGGAACCATCGTTTTTATCGCATGCGACCGGGGAGATCGCTACCTGAGCAGCGATCTTTTTGGTTAAGCATAAATCATTAATGTTGCCGCGCTTTCTTTAATAAAAGTATATAACCCTTTGAGTAATGGCTTCCATCTCAAAGGGTTTTTCTATTTAATCTTAATGGTTTGGCATTCACTTCAAATTTGTATTTTAGACCAAGCCCAAAATTTATGCATCAACTCATTATACAATACGCTTTTTTACTTGCAATAATTCTTTTTGTGGTAATGCTGGCGCAAAAAATCCGCATCGCTTATCCCATTTTATTGGTCATCGCAGGTTTAGCCCTGAGTTTCTTGCCGATCCTTCAGGATATTGAAATAGAACCAGAACTCATTTTTGTAATCTTTTTACCGCCTTTATTATACGAAGCTGCCTGGAATACCTCATGGAAAGATTTTTGGAAGTGGCGCAGGGTAATCAGTAGTTTTGCTTTTCCCATTGTTATTTTTACTTCAACAGTTGTTGCCTTAATTTCCCGTAGTTTAATTCCGGGCTTTACCCTGGCCCTGGGCTTTTTGTTAGGTGGGATCATTTCTCCACCAGATGCGGTATCTGCATCGGCCATACTCAAAAATGTTAAGGTACCTAAGAGGCTCACTACTATTTTGGAGGGCGAAAGTTTATTGAATGATGCATCCAGTTTGGTTGTATTCAGGTTTGCATTGGCTGCAGTAATGACTGGAAGTTTTGTCTTTAGCAAAGCTGCCGGCAATTTTGTAGTGGTGATTGTCATGGGGATTTTGGTTGGGATCGCAGTAGCACTTGTTTTTTACGCTTTACACCGATGGTTACCCACTACTACCAATGTAGATATTATCCTTACTTTTTTAACGCCTTACGTGATGTATATGACTGCAGAGGAATTTCATTTTTCCGGCGTATTGGCTGTGGTGAGTGGAGGTTTATTTCTTTCAGCCCGTCGGGATCAAATCCTGACCCATCGAAGCCGGTTGCAAAGCATTAATGTTTGGGAAGCCGTAGCTTTTGTACTGAATGGTTTTGTTTTCTTACTCATCGGTTTAGAATTTCCCGTTATTATCAACGGTTTAGGGAAAAGCGGTCTTTTGCCTGCTATCCGTTATAGTGCCATTATTTGTTTGGTACTAATTCTGGTGCGATTGGCCAGCACCTACGGCGCTTTGTATTTTACACGTTTCATTAGCCGGTATATTACAACGGCCGATCCGAATCCAAGCTGGAAAGCACCCTTACTTTTTGGCTGGGCAGGTATGCGCGGTGTAGTATCTCTGGCTGCAGCACTTTCTATCCCTGTAGCCTTGAAATCTGGCGAAGCTTTCCCTCAGCGCAACCTGATTTTGTTCATTACCTTTAGTGTAATATTGGTAACCTTGGTGTTACAGGGTTTAACATTGCCTGCACTAATTAAATGGGTAGATATGCCAGATCCCGATTATACCGTTTCTTTTGAACAGCAAAAACAGATGGTAAGAAAGAAATTGTCCATGTTATCACTTAAAATTCTTGACGAAAAATACCATGATGCGTTAGAACATAACGATATGATCAGGTCGATCAAAATCCGTATCGAAGCCGAGATGGAATTATTGAGAGATTGGGAAAAAGAAGAGAACATTTCAAGATCTGAGGACTTTTACCACGACTACCGTATCGCATTGGAAGATATTATGTCTGAACAGCGTATTTTGTTAAAAGGGCTAAATAAAAAAGAGCAGATTAATGATGAGTTGATTAGAGAACAATTAGAACTGCTCGATCTGGAAGAAGAAAAACTTCGAAGGCATTTTAGTCAGCGGGATATATAATCAGACTTATTTTATTTCCAAAAATTGGCCATTTAATGCGATGTAGATAATTCGTTATAGCTAACATCCAAAATGATTAAAATATAATGATATATTTGCTAATTAATTTAGTAAACATGTCGGTAAAGGTTAATATCACTTCAAAGGGAATACAAAAGGTACTTAAAAACTACAATGAAAGGCAGGCCATTGCTGAGTACATCTGGAATGGTTTCGATGCTAATGCGGATACTATTCGCATAGATTATGCAGCCAATTCGCTTGGTCTTTTAGAGCAGTTAACTATTGCCGATAATGGTTATGGAATTAATTTCGACCGCTTACAACAAAAGTTCGATCCGTTTTTCGAATCTGAAAAATCTATTCAGATTATAGCGCCAAAGCATACCTCCAAAATGCATGGTCGTAATGGCGTAGGTCGGCTTACCTTTTTTACCTTTGCGCATGATGCCCTTTGGAAAACCACTTACCAATCAGAACAAGGGTTTTGTTATGGAGAAATACACATTAATACAGGTGGTTTAAACAGTTATAGCCACGATTTTTCCACCGTTCCGGGCAATACCGGCGAGACTGGAACAACTGTTTCTTTTACTAATCTGAGGATCAGTCAACAAGATATAGAAACAACAGTACTTCCTTTTTTGATAAACGAATTCTGTTGGTTTATAGAGTTGAATAAGCATAAAAATTATTCAATTATTGTAAATGGCGCAGCATTGGATTTTAGCAGCAATATTAAAAGCATAGAAGAGTTTAATCTTTTTTATCCCGATACCGCTGTTACTTTTAAGATTAAGTATGTTCATTGGAAAGAAAACCTGCACAAAGAACTCTCTAAGTACTATTTTTTGGCCGGTGGAGAAGAAATTTATAAAGATTACACTACTTTAAATAAAAAAAGCGACGATTATTTTCATAGTGTTTATATCGACAGTGATTTTTTTCGTGATTTCGATTTTAAGAGTTTCGAAAATGAAGGGCAGGTGGCCATATTTGGTGCAGCTAAATCTTCACCTGAATATAGATTTTTGATTAAATCATTAACCGAATATCTTAAAAGTAAACGTAAACCATTTTTAAAAGAATATGCCAACAGCCTGGTTGAAAGTTACGAACAAGATGAGATATTTCCGGTTTATGCCAGTGAGATAGAAAAAAGTCAAGAAAACCCGCATTGGTTAATTTAATTAAGGCATTATATGAAATAGAGCCTAAACTGTTTAGTAGCTTAAATACCGACCAGAAGAAAACCATTGTACGCCTGATCGATCTTTTAATGCGTTCTAACCTCCGTGATGAAATTTTTGAAATGTTCAATGGCATGATCGAATTAGAAACCGAAGAGCAGGATGAGTTATTACAATTGATTAAAGGCCTTGAACTAACGGAAAAATTATCAATGATTTAGTAATTTGATGCTGATAAATTCAGCTTTAGGTATCCTATTATTCAAATCTTTGCTATTTTGATAATATATTTTCATTTTTATAGCGGCAGTTTAGCTGTCAGGCCCGTATGATGAAGAATATTTATTAATAAATCTTACTGTTTTTGTATGAATGAGCAGTTAGGATATTTTGGGACAAAAATCCCCTTAAAAATTTATGGGTTGAGCGAAAAATCGGTTACAATAACATTCGGAACAGCAATTGATAACGATCTATTGAGCCTGATTAACGATTTTAATCAATTGCTTTTGCAAAATCCCTTTTCTGGTTTAATTACCACAGTTCCTGCCTATACTACCTTAACTGTTTTTTTTGATCCCCTATGTGTAATGCTGTCAGATCTTCCTGGAGAGGTTTGTTTCGAAAAGGTATCAGCACATTTAAATAAAATTGCACAAATAGAAAGAGAAAAATCGAATGCAATAGCTAGTCAACTGGTTATTCCGGTGTGTTATGGAGGCGATTTTGGCCCGGATCTTTTAACAGTGACCCGTGCCAGCAACCTTACCAAGACTGAGGTAATCGATATCCATACCGCAGGGCAATATACTATCTTTATGATCGGCTTTGTGCCAGGGTTTGCTTATATGGGCGGAATGGATACCAGATTATCAACTCCTAGAAAAGAGGTTCCTAATGCTAAAATTCCCGCCGGATCTGTAGGTATTGCAGGCAACCAAACCGGTGTTTATCCTATGGAAACACCAGGTGGATGGCAGATTATTGGAAGAACGCCATTAAAGATGTTTGATGTAAACCGGTCACAGCCATCACTTTTAAAAGGAGGTGATCGCATTACTTTTAAAGCTATTAACAGGAGTGAGTTTAATGCCTATGTTGAATATAAGTATGAAAATCAGCATCATTAAGCCGGGTTTATTAAGTACCATACAAGATATGGGACGATATCGGTATCTTTCGCAAGCTGTACCTGTTTCGGGTGCAATGGATGAATTGGCTCACCGTTTAGCCAATAAAGCTGTTGGCAATGATGATAATGATGCGACCATTGAATTTACCTATGCTGATGCTTCATTTAAAGCTGAAACACCAATTCTAATTTCATATTCCGGCGATGGCGCATTTTTAGTTTACAATAATGAGTTAATGCCTGCAGAAAAGCCGCTGTTTTTCTCAAAAGGTTCCGTTATAAAGTTGATGAATAACTCCATTGGGGTGCGTACTTATTTAGCTGTTGCCGGTGGATGGGATGTACCTGATGTAATGGAAAGCAAAAGCACTTACCTTACCGCTGCTTTTGGAGGCTTTAAAGGGAGGGCATTGCAAAAAGCAGATGTTTTAGTTAGTGGTCCCGTACTTAGCGAAATATCAAATAGAATATTGAGTCAATTGATCAAACGATCGTCAACCTATCCAAATTGGCGCATTTCGCGTGAAAGTTTACTGCCGGAGAAGAGGCAAAAGATTAGGGTTATTCTTGCTAATGAGATCAGTTGGTTCGACGCAACATCCATTATTTCGTTTTTAACCAATACCTATACTATTGATTTAAGGAGTAACCGTATGGGCTATCATTTATCTGGAAAGCCTTTGGTAAAGAAGGTTAAAAAAGAATTGCTCAGCACAGCAGTAACTCCGGGGATTATCCAGGTAACGGGGAGTGGCCATTTGGTTATACTCCTGGCCGACTGTCAAACAACAGGTGGTTATCCACGCATTGCCCATGTTGCAGCGGTCGATTTGCCTTTATGTGCCCAGCTAAAACCTGGCGATGAAATTCAGTTTTCTGAAATTTCGAGAGATGAGGCAGAAGGACTTTACCTTGAACGTGAACGTGATTTATCATTGATTACCATGGCGATAAGCCTTAAATATACTAAATATGAAGATGATCGATCTTAATTGTGATATGGGAGAAGCTTATGGAAGTTACCCCATGCCCAATGATGAAAAACTGATGGATTATATTTCATCAGCAAATATTGCCTGCGGTTTCCATGCAGGCGATCCTGCTGTAATGCAGAAAACCGTTGCTTTAGCTATCAAAAAAGGGGTGGCTATTGGAGCACATCCCGGCTTGCCCGATCTACAAGGGTTTGGGCGTAGGGAAATGAAGATTACCGCAAATGAAGCCTATCAGCTCACCTTATATCAAATTGGCGCTTTAAATGCTTTTGTAAACGCCGCTGGTGGTAAATTACATCATGTTAAACCCCATGGTGCATTGTATAACATGGCTGCAAAAGATCCAGTTTTAGCGAAAGCGATTGTTCAGGCTGTTTACGATTTTGATCCGAATTTAATCTTATATGCCCTAGCAGGAAGCAAGATGATAGTTGAAGCTGAAAAAAACGGACTTGCAACTGCATCAGAAGTTTTTGCCGACCGCAGTTATCAGGATGATGGCTTGCTTACCCCGCGCTCAGCAGATAATGCTATAGTTGCCAATAAAGAAGATGCTGTAAATCAGGTTTTGGGATTTTCTTTAAAGCAGGAAGTAAAAAGTGTAAATGGAAATCGTATTGCAGTGAGGGCGGAAACGGTTTGTTTGCATGGCGATGGCGTACAAGCTGTTGCTTTTGCTAAGCTAATAGCTGAGCGATTAAAAAATGAAGGTATAGTAATTAAAGCCCCGGCAATATGAAGCCAAAACAAAACTGGAGTGTACTTTTAGGTGCAGCTTTTTTAATGGCCTCCTCGGCAATCGGACCGGGATTTTTAACACAAACAGCCGTTTTTACCCAGCAGTTGGGTGCAAGTTTTGCATTTGTAATATTGCTATCGATCATATTAGATGCCATTGCACAGCTGAATATCTGGCGGATTATTGCCGTTGCCGATAAACCCGCTCAGGATATTGCCAACAAGGTATTCCCGGGTTTAGGTTATTTCATTTCCTTCCTGGTTTTTCTGGGTGGCCTGGCTTTTAATATTGGCAATATTGCAGGTGCAGGTTTAGGTTTAAATGTGCTTTTTGGCATAAGTGTAGGGCAGGGAGCGGTAATCAGCGCCATTATGGCTATTGGGATTTTTATCTATAAAGAAGCAGGTAAGGCCATGGATGTTTTTGCCAAAACCATGGGGTTGATTAAAATTGTACTCGCTTTAATTATAGCTTACACCAGCGCTCCGCCATTGGCAGAAGCAGCATTAAGGGCTGTGAATCCTACACAGTTTAGTTTTACCGCCGTATTAACCATAGTTGGTGGAACTGTTGGCGGTTATATTACTTTTTCCGGCGCCCATCGCTTATTGGATGCCAGAGAAACAGGAATACAGAATTTGAGCGCTGTAAATAAAGGTGCACTAAGTGCCATCGGAATCGCATCAGTGATGCGCTTATTGTTGTTTATTGCTGCCTTGGGGGTAGTGAGTAAAGGTTTTACTTTAGATCCTTCCAACCCGGCAGCATCGGTATTTAAACTGGCCAGTGGAGAAATCGGTTATAAGATTTTTGGTGTAGTGATCTGGGCGGCAGGAATATCTTCGGTAGTAGGTTCGGCTTATACTTCTATCTCGTTTATCAAAAGTTTCCATCCAATCATTTTAAAATTCAACCGGGAAATCATTATTGCCTTTATATCCATTTCCTGCATTATTTTTATCCTGATTGGTAAGCCCGTTAAAATATTACTTGCCGTTGGTGCAATCAACGGTTTTATTTTACCAATTGCCTTGGGGATAATGCTTATTGCAGCATACAGAACAAAAATAATTGCGAATTACAGGCAGCCTATCTGGTTAACGCTAACTGGCCTGGCTGTGGTAATTACCATGGTTTGGATGAGTTACGGAACCATTTTACAAATGATTAACGGAGAATAAACATTATACAATGAACAGCATCACAAAATATTTTAGCCTTTTCTTTCTTTTAAGCTCTACCTGTTATGCGCAGCAGGCAGGGCAAAAAATAGCAGTTGAGCCAGGGGTTTCTATTGCACTGGCAAATGCCCGAAGTAGCAGCATCAGTAACATTCAGTATCAGCTTCACTTTATTATTCCTGCTGAACAAACAGCTCCAATTTATTCAACAGAAAGTATTGATTTTAAGTTGACTAAATCAAATCATTTACAAATTGACTTTAAGCAAAATGCTGATCATTTGAAATCGATTACTGTTAATGGGAAAGCCATAACCATCGATTTTAAAAACGAGCATATCCTCGTAGATCAAAAGTATTTAAAACCTGGTAACAATCGTATCGAAATTGGTTTTATCGCTGGCAATGAGTCGCTGAACAGGAATAAGGATTTCTTGTATGCACTTTTTGTGCCCGATCATGCCAGAACAGTATTCCCTTGTTTTGATCAGCCCGATTTAAAGGCTAAATTTTTACTTTCGTTAACCGTTCCAACTAACTGGAAAGTAATGGGTAATGCAATTCAGAAAGATTCGATTGTGCAGGATAAAGTTACAACTTACCATTTTAAAAATTCGGATAAATTACCAACTTACTTATTTTCCTTTACGGCTGGAAAATATACTTACCTGAATAAGAAAATGAAAGACCGTGAAATGGAATTTCTTCACCGCGAAACCGATTCTGCCAAAATCAAACTTAGTGTCGATTCTATTTTCATAGCCCACCGCGAGGCCATCGATTTTCTGGAAGACTGGACCGCAATCAAATATCCCTTTCAGAAAATAGGCTTTGTCAGCATTCCTGATTTTCAGTTTGGCGGTATGGAGCACCCTGGTGAAGTGCAATATAAAGCATCATCATTGTTTTTAGATCAGGGTGCAACTAAAGATCAATTCATTTCGCGTTCCAATCTGATTTCTCATGAAACAGCACATATATGGTTTGGCGATCTGGTTACCATGAAATGGTTTAATGATGTTTGGATGAAAGAGGTATTTGCCAATTTTATGGCCGATAAAGTAACCGAAAAGCTGATGGGCAAAAGCACTTTCGACCTTAAGTTTTTACAAGATCACTATCCGGCAGCCTATGGAGTGGATAGAACATTGGGTGCTAATCCCATCCGCCAGCAATTGGATAACTTACAGGAAGCCGGATCGATGTATGGAAATATCATCTACCATAAAGCACCTATCATGATGCGTCAGTTGGAATTGTTAATGGGCAAAGTGAACTTTCAAAAAGGAATCAGGGAATACCTGAAAAAATACGCCTGTAGTAATGCTACATGGAACGATCTGATTGCCATTTTAAGCAAATACACTAAAACTGATTTGTATAGTTGGAACAAAGTTTGGGTAAATGAGGCTGGCAGACCAGCTTTTACTTATGAAATTAAATATGAAGGAGATAAAATTAGTGATTTAAGCCTAAGTCAAACCAGTGAAGTGGGTGGGCAAAGGGTATGGCCGCAATCTTTTTCGTTGAAGCTGGTTTATCCTACATATAGCAAATTTTTGACCGTTAATGCGATGGGAGCAAAAACGATTGTTGCAGAAGCAAGAGGTCTTGCAAAACCTCAATATATCTTATTTAATGCGAACGGGGCAGGCTATGGTCTCTTTCCCGTCGATAAAAGGATGGCGGCTGATGTTTATAATATTGCCGACCCTTTGGAACGGGCATCTGCTTATATCAATACTTATGAAAATATGCTTTTGGGCAAAGGTTTTAAGCCTTATGAACTCCTGGTGATATTGCTTAAAGGAATTACGGTGGAGAAAAACGAAATGAATCTGCGTTTACTTACAGGTTATATGACCAATATTTACTGGACATTCCTGAAGGCAGATAAGCGGGAATTAATTAATGTTTTGATGGAGAAAACCATTTGGAATGCCTTAACAGAAGAGCCTCTTGCAAATAATAAGAAAATACTCTTCAATGCTTACCAGAACATTTACCAAAGCCCTGAAGCAGGAAAACGTTTATATGATATCTGGCTGAAACAATCAGCGCCGGCGGGCGTGAAACTTCAGGAAGATGATTACAGTTCGCTGGCTTTAACTTTAGTGCTTAAAACCGATACGGTTAATACCATCCTGAAAGAACAGTTATCGCGGACAAAAAATGAAGACCGTAAAAACCGGTTAATTTATTTAATGCCTGCATTATCTTTAGATGTTAAGGAAAGGGATCTTTTTTTAATGGTTTAAAAGACCGGAAAAACAGACAAAAAGAAGCATGGGTAACTACGGCTTTGGCTTATCTGCATCATCCTGTCAGGCAAAAAACCTCAATTCATTACCTGAAAGAGAGCTTAGATTTATTAGTAGAAATACAGAAAACAGGAGATATATTTTTTCCGCAGTCGTGGTTAGCCGCTACCTTCTCTGGTTATAACAGCAAAGAAGCAAATGCAGTTGTTATGGACTTCTTAAAATCACATCCTGCTTACAACCCCAAATTAAAGGATAAAATTTTGCAGACCACCGATAACCTTCGACGGGCACAGAACATCATGCATTAACACCTAATTAAATAAGTTTGTTACATATAGGTTTAAGAAGAATTTATACTTTTGTCGCGAGAGCGTTAATTTAGATTGAAAGGGGTAAACATGAATTTGTTTGCCCTTTTTTTGAGGAATTAGAATTGCTTGCCATACATTAATCTTCTTTTCTAATATTACGAATCTTTTTTAGATTGGATTTTTCTATTGAATTCTCTTTCCCTTATAATTCCTCTAAAATTACTTTATCAATCAATACTTTTTAAAGCAATTTAATACTTATTTCATTAATACTGAAATAAATTTAGATATTTCAGTATATTTGATATAGTATTTATATAAAAATAATATGAAAGACTATTTTATATTAATGGCAGATATAGTCGATAGCAGAAGAAGCGATCAGAATAAGCTAATGAGTAACTTTAAAAAAGTAATAAGCGAGACTAATCACGAAAATGAAAAGCTAATGCTATCTCCATTGACAATCACTTTGGGAGACGAATTTCAAGGTATAGTTAATAATGCTAAGGCAGCTGTGAAATTGATGTTTTTTATTGAGGAAAAAATTATTCGTCTTAATGCTGGATTTAAATTAAGATTTGTATTGGTTGAAGGAGTAATTGATACACCAATTAATAAAAAAATTGCTTATGAAATGCTCGGTGATGGATTAACTCAAGCCCGTGAAGCATTGACAACACACAAAAACTCTAACGTTAGGTATTGTTTTAATCTTAAAAATGAACCTAAAAGTGAAGCATTAGTAAATAGTATGTTTTTATATCAAAGTATTGTTGATGATTGGAAAGTCAGTAAGGATTATGATCTGATTACCAAATTTATTAAATTAAGGGATTATAAGCTTGTTGCGGAAGAATTGGGAAAAACGCGTTCTCAGATATGGAAAAGAGAAAAAAGTCTTAAAATAGAGGAGTACTTTTCAATTAAATCCGTAATAAATTACATATCAGAATTACCATGATCTTAATTTTAACTATAGCCATACTTATAATAGTATGCGAGCTCATTCTTGCTTTTTTGTTTTCGCTAATTGCCCAGCAGTATTATAAAAAGTCAGAAATAGATATGAAATCCATTAGTAAAGGATCCATTGAACGTCTCTTTCTGACAATTTTTATGTTTAATGGTATTCCTCATGCATTAACTTTTTTTAGCGCATTGAAGCTGGCAACGAGGTTAAAACATGATGATAAAACAGGGGAGACAGAAAAGTTTAATAGTTATTATTTAATTGGTAATATGGTTTCTGTAACAGTTTCTCTATTTTACGTCTATATCTGGAATCATGCAGCAGATATTGAAAATGGGTTAGATCATTTCTTAAATAAATAAGTAATTGGAAAAATTAAATTAATTTGTTTTTACTAATTCAATTAACTAAAGTGGTCATTTTTCTTATCTAAACTATTCAAATTTTCATTTGATATTATCCAAAATATTGGTACGCTTTTAAGGATCCTAATTGCTTATAAAAGATTGCCTAAAGGCTGTTAAAACCCTTTAGTAAACCAACTAAAATCTTTTTCAAAGGAAAGACACAAACATTAATTTGTCTGCTCTTCTCTTTTTTAATCTCATTTGGATGCTTTTTACACGATCGAATTGGAAGTTACCGTCATCTCGACGGAAACGCAGTGGAATGGAGAGATCTATCTAGACAGATTTCGCGACCGCGTTGCACTCCGCTCAAAATGACGACACGTGGGAGGTAATTGAGGAACGGTACTAATTAAAAGACTCAGTTTGGTTATTCAAATCATCCAATAAACTGGTTAAAACCATTTCTCTCTTATCTTCAATAGAAGTATCATCCTGAATAAAAACGGTAAGGTTTGTATTTTCTGTTGTTTGAGTTTGCATGAATTAGGGATTTATGTTTGTCAATTTAATATCTACAATTATTCAACGTAGATTTTTGAATATAGTTTGTAACTTTTTTATTTAAAATTTAATAATATTCCAGTTAAAGAATAAATTATTCCTGGTCAAACATTGATCTGCTTATTCAGGTTATTATTACAACAAAACAAATCCTATCCATGAAACATTACGACGCGATAATTATCGGAGCGGGGCAGGCGGGCACACCATTAGCCAAAAAAATTGCCGAAGCGGGCAAAAAGACAGCTATTATCGAAAAAAGATTGGTTGGCGGCACCTGTATAAACGATGGCTGTACCCCAACAAAAGCCATGGTTGCTTCTGCCAGGGCCATCTATCAGGCTAAAAAGGCATCAGCATTAGGTGTTGAGATTGGATCGGTCAAAATTGATTTCAAGAAAATAAAACAGCGTAAAGATGATATTGTAGAACAGTTTAGAGCATCATCAGAAAAGGGAATAAATCATACCAAAGGACTCCGGCTCATTTTCGGATCGGCAAAATTCAGCGCTGAAAAAGAATTAACCATTACCCTTAACGATGGTGGTGAAGAAAAAGTAACTGCTGATTTGATTTTTATCAATACCGGAGCAAAAACTGCCATACCAGATATAGAAGGAATGGATCAGATTGATTATCTTACATCGACAACAATTTTAGATATAGAAACGGTTCCAGAGCATTTGGTGGTTATTGGTGGCAATTATATTGGGCTGGAGTTTGGGCAAATGTTTAACCGTTTTGGTAGTAACATAACCATTTTGGAAAAATCATCAGCCATATTAGCTAAAGAAGACCAGGATATTTCGTCGGCCCTTAAGGAAATCTTAACCGATGAAAAGATCGAAATTATTACGGATGTGAAGATTGATAAAATCAGTCAGGATAAAAAACAACTTCATCTTTCAATCCAATCAGGTAAGACAAAGAAGAAAATTACGGCAAGTCATGTATTAATCGCAGCCGGACGCATACCACAAACCGCTGATTTAGGCCTCGAAAATTGTGGAGTAAAACTCGATGACAAAGGCTATGTGCTTGTAAATGAAAAGCTGGAAACCAATATCAAAGGAATTTATGCATTGGGTGATGTAAAAGGTGGTCCTGCCTTTACCCATATTGCCTATAATGACTATACCATTGTTTACCGTAACCTGATTGAAGGGACAAAATATTCCATTCAGGACCGCCCCATGCCATATTGCATGTTTACCGACCCTCAACTGGGACGGATAGGTATTTCAGAAAAAGAGGCAAAAGAGAAGAAATTGAATTATAAAGTTGCCGTTCTGCCAATGTCGAATGTTGCGCGCGGTATCGAAACAAACGAAACATTGGGGCTTATGAAAGCAATTGTAGATGCCGACAGCAAAAAGATACTAGGTGCTGCTATCCTGGCTTCAGAAGGCGGAGAAATTATGTCTGTTCTGCAAATGGCAATGGAGGGTGGTATTACTTACGACAGGATCAGGTATTGTGTTTTTGCGCACCCTACCTATACCGAATCGCTGAATAACTTATTTATGAAACTCGAGAAATAATATGATCGAATTAAAAGGGATAAGCAAGAAATTTGGAGATATTGACGCTGTAAAGCAAGTCTCTTTTAGTGTGGCCGAAAAGGAAACGTTGGTATTGTTGGGTACCAGTGGCTGCGGTAAGACCACTACTTTAAAAATGATCAACCGCTTAATTGAGCCCGATGGAGGCCAGATTTTTATTAATGATAAAAATATCACCGATCAGGATCCTGATGTATTGCGCAAGGGGATAGGTTATGTGATGCAGAATATTGGTCTTTTTCCGCATTATACCATTGCGGAGAACATTGCGCTTGTACCTAAACTTTTTGAAATGGGACAAGGAAAAAATTAAAAGCCGTATTCGGGAGCTGATTCAAAAACTTCATCTGCCGGAAAATACCCTGGTAATGTATCCGCATGAGTTAAGTGGCGGACAGCAGCAGCGTGTAGGACTGGCCCGTGCGTTGGTTACCGATCCATCAGTATTGTTAATGGATGAGCCCTTTGGAGCATTAGATAACGTTACCCGCACCAGTATCCAAAAAGAATTTAAAGCACTTGAAGAGTTGAAAAGAAAAACCATTGTGATGGTAACACACGATGTTCAGGAAGCTTTTGAACTGGCAGACAGGATTTGCTTAATGGATAAGGGAGAGGTAGTTCAGATCGGAACACCCAAAGAATTATTATATCGGCCAATAAACGATTTCGCACAGAACTTCCTCGCTGGGCAAAGGCTGGCATTAGAGTTTAAAATAATTAATATTCAGGATATTTGGCCTTATTTACCTAACGAAACCATTCATGAAGAGGAAAGTAAATCTGCTGATTTAAGTATATGGGAAGCCATGGAATTATTAAGGAATAACGACCGGTCTGAGCTTTTCGTTTCGGGCGCTGATCGAGCAATCAAATCGATCAATTTCGAGCAGTTAACCAAAGGATTTAACCAATACCAAAACGCACAGCTGCATGAATGAGCAACAGCAAACCCTATGGCAATTTATGTCAGGGCAGTCTGATAAACTGCTCAGTCAAACTTTACAGCATGTAGGTTTAACCTTTATTTCTTTAATCCTGGCTATTGCCATCGGTTTACCCTTAGGTATATTAATTGCCAGAAAGCGAAAACTTTCGGGAACGGTTTTGGGCATTGCAGGTGTGTTGCAAACCATACCAAGTATCGCTTTATTGGGTTTTATGATCCCGGTTTTAGGGATCGGTGCCAAACCGGCTATTGTTGCACTGCTTATTTATGCCTTGTTACCGATTATCCGAAATACTTATACCGGTATTATTGGTATCGATCATCATGTTAAAGAAGCTGCCAGAGCCATGGGGATGAGTAAAGGCCAGATTTTATTAAAAGTAGAATTGCCGCTTGCTATGCCTGTTATTTTAGCTGGTATCCGTACCGCAACAGTAATTAATGTAGGTGTGGCCACTTTAGCCTCATTTATTGCAGCAGGCGGCCTGGGTGAGTTTATTTTTGGCGGTATATCGCTCAATAATACCAATATGATTTTGGCTGGAGCTATTCCTGCTGCGTTATTGGCCATTATACTAGATGCTTTACTTTCCTTGATCCAAAAAATGGATTTTAAAAAGTTAAGGAAAGCATTGTACGTTTTCCCTGTTGTGATTTTGATTTTGGGCGGTTTTTATGCGTTACCAACCGCTTATGGCGCTACATTAACAGCCGGATTTACTCCCGAATTTATGGGCAGGCAGGATGGCGATCTTGGATTAAAATCAACTTATGGTTTAAAAATCCATACCATCGTGATCAGCGATGCGGTGATGTACAAAGCCGCTTTTTCAAAGGAACTGGACGTAATCAGCGGCTATTCTACTGATGGCCGTTTAAAAGCTTTTGACCTGAAAATCTTAAAAGACGATAAGAATATTTTTCCGCCCTATTATGCTGCACCAATTGTTCGTGATGAAGCTTTAAAACAATTCCCCGAATTGGAAGAAGCCCTGAATTTACTCTCCGGGAAAATTACAGATTCGATTATGACCGATCTGAATTATAGAACAGATCACCTTCATCAGCAGCCGGAGCGGGTGGCGAAGGATTTCCTGATCAGCAATGGCTTGTACAAAGCGCCTAAAAATGGCCATAACGGTACCGTGCGTATAGGTTCGAAGATTTTTGGCGAACAATATATTCTTGCCGAAATGTACAGCATGCTGATTAAAGGAAATACAGATTACGATGTAGCGACTAAAACCGGATTGGGCGGAACGAAAATCTGTTTTGATGCACTCATGAACGACCAGATCGACTTTTACCCCGAGTATACAGGAACAGGTCTTCTCGTTTTGTTGCAGCCAAATCCAAAAATTGCAAAGGAAATGGCGCACGATAAAGAGAAAACGTACAACTATGTAAGTGCTGAATTTGAGAAAAAGTTTAAAATCAAATGGCTCAAACCAATCGGTTTTAACAATTCTTATGCTTTAATGATGCGGCAAAAACAATCAAAAGAACTACATGTTAATAGCATCACAGACCTCAAAAATTATTTAGATAAAAATTAATGACACTGCTAGAAGAATACTTACAGATTCGGAAATATTCCGAGCAGATTTGTGAACCTTTACAAACTGAAGATTATGTGGTGCAGCCTGTTGTAGATGTAAGTCCACCTAAATGGCATTTGGGACATACCACCTGGTTCTTCGAAACCTTTATATTGAAGCCGTTTTCGGGTAACTATCAGACATATAACGATGATTATAATTTCGTGTTTAATAGTTATTATGAAACCGTTGGCAATCGGGTAATCCGTACCGACCGGGGCAATTTAAGCCGCCCAAGCGTAAATGAAATTTACCAATACCGGGCTTATGTGGATGAAGCCATGACAATTTTTTTAACAGCACCCTTAAAAGATGAAGTTAAGGAATTGTTGGTTTTAGGCTTTAACCACGAGCAGCAGCATCAGGAATTGTTATTAACCGATATTAAATATATCCTGGGCAATAATCCATTATTTCCTGTTTACACTAAAGACAAAAAAGAAGTACTAGCAGGTGAAAATGAATCTGGTTTGATCGATATCTCAGCCGGAATTTACGAAATCGGTTATGAAGGAAAGGGTTTTAGCTTTGACAATGAACTGAACAGACATCAAGTTTACCTGCATGATTTTGCCATCAGTAAAACATTAGTCAGCAATGCCGGATTTTTAGAATTTATCAAAGCAGGCGGATATGAAAATTTTAATTATTGGCATGCAGAAGGCTGGGATTGGGTAAAAACCAACCACATCACATCACCCACGTACTGGCACTTAATTGATGAAGAATGGTTTAATTACACTCTGGGCGGACTTTTACCAATCGATCCTGAAGCGCCGGTAAGTCATATCAGTTATTACGAAGCTTATGCCTATGCCAGCTGGCGAGGCATGCGTTTGCCTACCGAATTTGAATGGGAAGTGGCGGCAAAAAGCTTTAATTGGGGCGAAAGGTGGGAGTGGACTGAAAGTGCTTACCTCCCTTATCCTGGTTTTAGTAAAGCACCAGGGGCCATTGGTGAATATAACGGCAAATTTATGGTCAATCAAAAAGTACTTCGCGGGGCATCCATAGCTACTCCGCAAAATCATTCACGCATTACTTATCGAAATTTCTTTCATCCGCAATTAAGATGGCAATATACGGGCATACGCCTGGCAAAATAAAATCAACATGAACACCACTACTATTGAAATAACAACCGACAACAAAACGCAATTTCTTCAGGAAACCTTAACAGGACTAAAATCTGAGCCAAAATTTATGCTTTCCAAGTATTTTTATGATGCTATCGGAGACCGCATATTTCAGCAGATTATGGAAATGGAAGAATATTATCTAACCAATGCAGAAATGGAAATTCTCCAGTATCAGTCTGCGCAACTTTCGCAGGCCATATCTGCAGATGGTACTGCCTTCGATCTGATCGAATTGGGTGCCGGTGATGCTACCAAGTCCATTCATCTGTTAAAATCACTGCTGGACGATCAGATGGAATTTAGTTATTTTCCTATTGATATTTCAGCGCATGTAATTTCGGATCTGGAAGAAAATCTGCCTAAAAAACTTCCTTCTTTAGATGTTAAAGGACTCAATGGCGATTATTTTGACATGCTGAAAAAGGCGACTGAACTGTCTGACCGTAGAAAAGTAGTATTGTTTATGGGTGCAAATATTGGTAACATGACAATTGCTGATGCTGAAAGTTTCTGTTTGTCATTAAAGCAATTACTTGCTCCAAATGACCTGTTAATTATCGGTTTCGATCTCAAAAAAATCCACAACAAATTCTTGCTGCGTACAATGATAAAGAAGGAATTACCAGATCTTTCAACCTCAATCTGCTACAACGCATCAATAAAGAACTCGATGGTGATTTTAAAATTGATCAATTTGAACATTACGCGAGTTACGATCCGGCATCAGGTGCCTGTAAAAGTTACCTCATCAGTTTAAAAAACCAGATTGTAAATATTGGTGAACATGCCATTCATTTCGTCGAAAATGAACATATTTTTATGGAAATCTCACAAAAATATTCCTTAGGCGATATTGATCAATTGGCAGCGAAAACAGGCTTTAAACCGCTTCAACGTTTTTTTGATCATAATCAATATTTTGTAGATGCCATTTGGAGGGTAGATTAGTTTTTGCCATCCAAAACTTGTAATAAGTGGTTTAAATCTTCTTTCGTATTATAAAAATGAAAGGAAATCCTTGTGCCTGATCCTCTTGGTGAGCAGAGTATTTTGGCAGTAACAAGTTTATCTACTGTTTTTTGATCCAACGGCATACTCATAATTGTCGATTGATACTTTCTTTCGAGCATCCAGTCCGGCACTAATCCTCTTGAATTTAATTCTAATCTTGCCTGATTACTGAGCATTTGCGTGTTTTTTTCAATCCAATCGAAACCAAATGAACCAAGATAATTTAAACTCTCGTTTAACGTGCCGAAGTTTAAGGTATCCAGATGCCCGGGTTCGAAAGACATGGATAAATGATCTTTGCCTTTTAAAAATGGCGCAGTAGGCAGGTTGGCTAATTTATTTTTTGCGTATATCGCATCTTTCATCTGATCGGAAAGAAAGGCATATCCGTTTCCATATCCAGCTAAAAGCCACTTGTAGCCACTACCAATTAATGCATCTAAGCCCGATTTTTCAAAATTAAAGACAGTAGTCCCTAAGAACTGAGTTCCATCTCCAACTAATAACAGATCAGGGTAGCTTGTTTTTAATTTCCGGATAAAATCCTCATCCATTCTGAGGCCACTAATGTATTGTACCATACTAAAAGCCAGTATGGTAGGTCTAAATTTTTCGATGGCATTGATGATGTTTTCTTCTAGTTTTTCGTCGATTGGTATACTATGATAATCAAAACCCATGCTCATTACTGGGTAACTTACCGATGGGTATTCTTCTTCTAAAAGCAAAAAACGATGACTTTTATCCATTCCGCTCAATAAAATATTGAAGCCCACCGAAAAATTCTGAACGAAATAGGTTTTCTCTGATTTTGAATTGAAAAGTTTAGCAATGTTATTTCTGAGGTCAGTAATAATGGGCAGATTCTCCATCCTGAAAATGCTCCCACCTGCCATAAATTCCAGGTCATGTTTAGTTCTCCATTCAGCCAAATTAGTCGATAAAATGCCCGAATTGGCAGTATTGAGGTAAGTGTATTCTTTGAGGATCGGAAAAGATAGGTTCATAATCAAAATTAAAAGAATTATGCATTAAAAAATAAATGCTGCCCCCAAAATTGATTTTTATACAAACCTATGAGAATCATGTTTGTTAGGTTAATACAATCTGCTCATATTATTATGGAAAATCAAACATCAATATTGGTTACAGAACTTAAAAAATTATTAAATGGGGGTGGAGCACATGTGGGATTTGAAGATGCTGTAGCTAATCTACCTTTTAATCTTTTGGGCGAAAGGCCTTATAACTTACCTTATAGTATATGGCAATTGGCCGAACATATTAAAATCGCTCAATGGGATATGCTCCAATTTAGCAAAGATGGATCACATCAATCGCCTAAATGGCCAGATGAATATTGGCCTGAAGAAGTGGCACCTAAAGATGAAAATGCCTGGAACAATACACTAAAACAGATTGATGCTGATTTGAAAGAATTTAATGCTTTGTTAGATTGTTCGGATTTATATGTGCCGATTCCGCATGGCGATGGACAAAATATATTACGCGAAGCCCTGCAAATTGCCGATCATAATGCCTACCATATTGCTGAAATTGTTGTCATCAGACGTTTATTGGATGACTGGAAAAGCTAAATGAAATTGTCTTGTTTGGACCTGCACTTTGGAGCTTATACAGCCCGTTACTATGGTTTTAATCCGCTAAATTTAACTGTCCGTTCTCATGAAAATTAATTAAAAAAAAGATTTATGTTACAAAACTCAAAAGCATTCAGCTCATTTTCTGTAGACGATATACAGCAAGCGAAAGATTTTTATCAGGGAGTATTGGGTATCGAGGTTAAAGATAATCCAATGGGCGTAATTGAATTGGTTATTTCCGGATCGGCAGATGTATTACTTTATCCAAAACCAAATCATGTTCCGGCAACTTTTACGGTACTTAATTTTCCGGTTGAAAATATAGATCAGGCTGCCGACGAACTTATTGCCAGGGGAGTAAAGTTCGAGATTTACAATGAGGAGCATCTTAAAACGGACAGCAAAGGTATCTCACGGGGAAACGGTGGCCCAAACATTGCCTGGTTTAGAGATCCTGCCGGCAATATTTTGTCTATTTTGGAGACTAACTAAGTTTAGCCAGACTTTCGAAGTTTGCAAAGCGAAAAAGACATAGCACAAACTTCGAAAGTCTTTTCTCAGTCTTTGGTTGGTAGCTCACCAACCATGATTTAATTCAGGCCTAAGCTTAGATAGACTTCTGAAGTTGGCAAAACGCAAAGGCCATAGCGCAAACTTCGGAAGCTTTGCAACTAGCCTGTAAGCCCAAAACATTGGTGGGCAATTTCGTATTCTTCATTAGTTGAAATAACCAATATCTTAACCTTTGAATCGGATGTGTTAATCTCTTTTAGTTTACCATCATAGGCTGTATTTTGAGACGGATCTAATTCAATACCAAGATAATTCAGCTTTGAGCATACTGCCTCACGCATGTTGCTATCGTTTTCACCAACACCTGCGGTGAATATAATGGCATCTATGCCGTTTAGTATCGCTGCATAAGCGCCAATAAACTTCTTAATGCGGTAAGCATATAACTCAAGAGCTAAAATCGCGGCAGCATTTCCCTCGTTTACCAGTTTTCTGATGTCGCGCATATCACTTGAGCTACCTACTCCCAATAATCCTGACTGTTTGTTAAGCAAAGTACTCAATTGGTCCAGAGTATATCCAGAATGTTCCATTAAATGAAAAATAACCGATGGATCGATATCTCCGGAACGTGTACCCATCATTAACCCACTTAAAGGACCAAACCCCATACTGGTATCTATTGATTTGCCATCTTTAATAGCCGTTATACTGCAGCCGTTACCTAAGTGGATGCTGATTATTTTACTGGCTTTTTTGTCTAACCAATTAATCGCCTGCTCACTTACATATTTATGGCTGGTACCATGAAATCCATATACCCTGATGCCATATTCTTTATAATACGATTCTGGAATGGCATAACGGTAAGCCTGTTCTGGTATAGTTTGATGAAAAGCAGTATCGAATACTGCGATTTGTTTCGCATTTACAAAGGTCTGTTCGGCCACTTCAATGCATTTATAATTAACAGGATTATGTAAAGGAGCAAGCGAGAAAAGTTTTTTGATCTGATGTTTTACCTCGTCAGTAATAATGGTCGGGCCTGAAAAATGTTCACCGCCATGTACTACACGATGGCCAACAGCTGCAATATCATCCGGGCTGGCTATTACCGCATATTCTCCCTCTGTTAGTATTGCTAAAACCTGTTTTAATGCTTCACCATGGCTGGCTATAAAGCCTGACTCTTCAATACTATATTTTTCACCATCGCTATAAACCGTATGTTTTATAAAAGAGCCTTCAATGCCAATCCGCTCTACCAACCCACTGCAAACAGGCGCTTTTTCCGGCATTTTAAAAAGTTGGTATTTTAAGGAACTACTTCCCGAATTAATTACTAAAATGTTCATATTAAATATCCTGGCATTGAATTGCTGTAATTACAACGGTGTTAAAAATATCATCTACCGTACAGCCACGGCTTAAATCGTTTATTGGTTTGTTTAGTCCCTGCAACATCGGACCAATTGCTAATGCACCTGTTTCGCGTTGTACCGCCTTATATGTATTGTTGCCTGTATTTAAATCGGGGAAAATCAGTACACTTGCTCTACCCGCTACTTCAGATCCAGGGAGTTTTTGTTTGCCCACAAGTGGATCTACAGCAGCATCATATTGTATGGGTCCTTCAATTTTTAATTCCGGATGCCGCGCTTTAACTATGGCAGTGGCTTCTCTTACCCGTTCTACATCTTCACCTTCGCCTGATGTGCCAGAAGAATAAGACAGCATGGCAATACGTGGTTCAATGCCGAATTTGGCACTGCTTTCTGCCGAAGAAATTGCGATCTCAGCTAATTGCTGCGCTGTAGGATTGGGATTAACCGCACAATCGCCAAATATGGCCACCCGTTCTGGCAGGCACATAAAGAAAATGGATGAAACCACCGATACACCGGGCTTTGTTTTAACAAATTGTAAAGCAGGCCTGATGGTATGCTGTGTGGTATGTACAGCACCCGAAACCATTCCATCGGCATCACCTTTGTAAACCATCATGGTTCCGAAGTAAGATACATCGGTCATCATATCTCTGGCCATTTCGAGGTTTACATTTTTGGTTTTGCGTAATTCATGTAAGGTATTTACGTAATCATTGTAATGCGACGAATGTCCTGGATTGTGGATTTTTAAGGCATTGGTATCTAAATTTAATCCAAGTCTCTTAATGCTATTGGTAATTTCAACCGGATCGCCCAAGAGTGTAATGTCTACAATATCCTGTGTAATGAGTTTTTCTACTGCCTTTAAAATACGCTCATCATTACCTTCTGGTAAAACGATGTGTTTTTTATCGCGTTTGGCCCATTTAACCAATTGATACTGGAACATGTGAGGAGTAATACCCTGATAACTAAAAGTGATGATTTTATCATCCAGTGCTTTTATATCCACATATTTTTCGAAAAGCTCTATTGCCAATGCAATTTTTTTCTTGTTTTCGATTGTGATCTTTGAGTGAATACTGCCAATAGTTGTTGTAGTTTCAAAAGTTCCCTTCTTTACCGCTATAATTGGGATAATGGTCTGTAAACCTTCAATTAATTTGATAATCGGCTCATCAGGTAAACTCCCGGCAGTTAAAACAATACCTGCAATTTTAGGATAATTGGCTGATAAATTGGCCTGAAGTGCACCAATAATAATATCGCCGCGGTCGCCTGGAGTAACAATAAGCAGGTTATCTTTAATATGCCTTAAAAAATTAGGTAACATCATGGCGCCTGTTACGAAATTATCAACCTGATTATCCATCAGTTCAGTACCGAAAAGTACCTCGCCACCTAACGCCAATGTGATTTCTTGCATGGTTGGACTTTGCAGACCTGTCTCGGTAGGAATAACAGCGATAAGTAATTCGGCAGGCAATTGATTGCTTAAAGCTTGTTTAATACGGTCTGCTTCTTCCGGATTCACCATATTGGCCACCACACCTAATACCTGTACATCGCGCAACAGAAAGTTACGGTAAATATTGATGGCCGATTTAAAAAGCTGACTTGCCGTTTTGTTCTTTCCCGATACCACTATTAAAACCGGCGCCCCTAAGTTTTTGGCCATTAAGGCATTCGATTCGAATTCAAATGCCATGCCTTCGCCTAAAAAATCGCTTCCTTCAATTACGGTGAAATCGTAGTTATCTTCTAGTTTTTTATATTTACTGATAATGGTATTGATAATTGCGCCACTATCTTCTGCCTGGTGCAGCATTTCTTGCCTGGTAAAAGCAAAAGCATCCTCATAGTTAACAGGAAGCGAAAAATAGTTTAACATCGCTTCTACATGTTCATCCTTTTTATTCGGATCGTCTTGCGCAATAATTGGTTTAAAATAGCCTACTTTTTGGGTTTTGCCAGTAACATATTGATCATCCCGAAAGCAATTACTGATTTTCCGGTATAAGGTTCGGCCGAAGCAATGAATATATTTTTAGTCATAATAATGAGCAATTTTATTGGAATAACCAATTAAGCCCAATATAGTTGGAAATATTTATTTTAAAAACTAAAGTAGGTTAAGTTTTAAAAGGTTACACAAAGCCGTTATTAAATGGGTTTCAGAAGGATGTTTAAGGACCAGATAAAAAACCGGATTAATATGGCTTTACCGGTGGATTAAACCATTCTTAAGCTGTTCTTTACGCATTTGACTCAATTAATAACTTTAACATTTTTAGCCTGTGTATGAGTGGCAGGTTCACTTTTGCATCAGGATTAAGCTTTAAAGGCATAAAATGGCTTTCCAGGAAATGGGCATAATCGGTGATTACGGTAGCCTGATTCAGATAAATTGGAACCTCTTGCTTACCGGCTTGGGTAAAAAAATCTTCCAGCTGTTGTATTTCTTGGATAGTCATGCTACAAAGTTATCATTATGTAATGAGTCGGGATAAACAAAATGAAGCATTGATAAGTATCTCTCTCATGTTCAATCTAAAATAAATTTTTAGCTGCTGTTGTAAATATCCGAAATCTAATTTTAGCACTAAAAATTTTAGTTTAAATTTGTGCTTCCCTAATGAATGTTTTTATGGTGTGGACAGAGAATGGATAATAGTGAAATGAAAAAAGATATCCTTCATTCTGATATAATTCAGGATGTTTCATTAATTAAAAAAGAATATTACCGAAAAGAAACCGTGTGGCACCGGGACTGGAAGCTGGCTTTTCCATTGTCGTTTAGAGAGGTTGCCTTTTATGATGCTGCCAATTCCGATATTCACCGGGCCGATATATTTACGCCGTCAGGTTATACCATCGAGTTTCAAAATTCGCCAATAACACTTGCCGAACTTAATAGCAGGGAGGCTTTTACCCAAATTTGATATGGGTATTAAATGGTAAAAAATTTAAGGGCTTTAAAATATTGAAACATTTGCCTGATGTAGATGATCCGAAACTAAAGGATTATGAGTTCTGTCATTCCGATCATCTTTCGATGATTAGGAAAGCTGAGAGTAATACAAAGAATAACCAATCCAAAAATACTTAATTTTTACCATCCTGAACTACAGGGGATTAAATTCACCTCCAACTTATATTCTTTTTGCTGGAAACAACCGCATAGTGTATGGTATTCAGCTACCGCTAAAATTATTGTTGATTTAGGGGGACATTTTTTGTATGAGCTAAAACAGCGTAAGCAATTAAATGGAAATTATCCATACTTAAAAATGTTGAAGAGAAAAACATTTATCGATTGGCATACCCCTCCAGAAGTTTAAAACAAAATATAAGCTAAAAATGCATCTGAGATTTCGATACAGATAGGGGAAAGGAATAAAAGGAGGCTGTATCAAAGTAAATCTAGCAGTTAAGGCCATAATTTTATTTCGTTTCTCGTCATTCTCGCGCAGGCGGGAACCACGCAGTGCTCAGCGAAGCTAATCATAAAGCGTGCTTCAATAGCAATAGGATCCCCAATCAAATTGGAATGACGAAGTATCAAAATATAATTTGCTTAGTGAGCCAGCGTAAATCCTTTTGATACAGCCTCTCAGCAATGTTACTTCATGCTGTCGTTTATTTTATTGATCATCACTAAATGGCTTTGAACAATTGGTGCAGTTTTAGTTGCAAAAGATTTAAGATCTGCATCTTTTCCATCTTTTGATTCATCTTCCATTAATTTTAAGGTAGATTTATGTCCGTCAACCATGGCGCTAACATAAGCCTTATCAAAATCTACACCTGTTTTTTTGCTCAGGTCATCCATTTTTTTCTTGTGCTCATCATCTACTGTACTTGGAAGCGTAATGTTTTTTTGTTTTGCTATCGCCATTAATTCGGTATTTGCCATACCATGGTCTTTAACCATCATGGTTGCAAATTCTTTAACCTGCGGATTACTGCTTTTTTCGAGTGCCATTTTTCCCAATTCTACTTCGGCCATACCGCCTACAGCGGCCTGTGTAGTAAATTTGGCATCAGCTTCTTCAACTGCAATTCCGCCCGTGGCTGCAACGTTAGAGGTGGTGTCTTTTGCACTGTTTAAACTATCGGCACTTTCTTTGGCATCTTTATTTCCTCCATTACAAGCCTGAAAGGCTAGGGCAAAAATGGCCATTACATAAATTAACTTTTTCATATACATTGTTTTTGTTGTATATGGATAACATGTTTTGACGCAAAAGGGTTTTAAGCTTTTTGAATAGTTGTAAAATCAGATAACAATCAGTTTAGTCAGAATACTAAATAAGTTAACAGGGATAGGTTGATATTCTGCTAAAAGCCCCTGACATGAATTATCCCCTTCGAACCCGGTTGACTTCTTAGCATTCAGCTTCATTAAATGTGGGGGCAATGATAAAAGAAAGAACCTGTATCATAACTATAGAATCATCCTGAACTCATTAATAACCTTTCTTAAATGTCTTAAAAAGCGTTTCGATACTTCGTCAAGCTCAGTACAGGTTAGGCTCAACGTGACAAATTCGATTGAATACAATTTATGATACAGCTCTCTTTTGTTTAAATTTTTACAATTTTACCCTTTTAGCTTTTGGTTCTGGTTTTTCAGGTAATTGTATCGATAAAATCAAATCAATGCTTTCCGAATTGGTTTCATAATCGGCTGCAATTTTTTCCCATCTTTTTAATTCTGCCTGTAAGGTTTCAATTTCCTTACCTAAGGATTCGATCTTATTCTGGATTGATTTTCTAACGTTAGTATTTGCCATAACACAAAATTATGATTTGATGGCATATCTTCGAACTTCTTTTTGCCAGTTGTGCTAATAAAAATTGCTAAGTGTTCTATTTCAATGGGTTTTATTCTTATAAAATTTTCAACAATGGTTAAGAACAGTAGAATTTGCGACCGTAATATAAAATTGTATAATCATTTGCTATTTTTACCCAACATCCCTAAAGAATATGAAGAAAAATAGTAGCTGCGATCTTAATACGTGTTTTATGTGCCAATTCACATTAAAAGAGTGGCATCCTGCTATTGAGAGCCATAAACGAAATTTGGTTGTCAAAAAAGGGGAGGTGATTATCAACGAAGGAGATCCTGTTAGTGGTGTATATTTTGTAACTTCTGGCAATGTGAAAGTGCATAAACAATGGGGCGATAAGGAACTAATTTTACGCTTTGCAAATGATGGTGCCATAATCGGACATCGGGGAATTAGCAGCACCATTTCTACTTACCCGATTTCTGCAACTGCATTAGAAACCACTAAACTTTGTTTTGTTGATATCGAATTTTTAAATCAACGATAAAAGTAAACCAGGAATTTGCCTATGGTTTATTGATGTTTTATGCCGATGAACTGCATGCTTCAGAAAAGAAAATGCGTAATTTGGCTTTAATGTCGGTAAAAGGAAGACTTGCAGTAGCCATTTTAGGATTGAGAGATCAATTTGGCTTAAATGAAGAAGGTTTTCTAAATCTGGCATTGAGCCGTCAGGATCTGGCTGCATTTACCGGTGCAACTTATGAAACCGTTTTTAGAACAATGAATGAGCTGCTCGCTGAAAAATTAATTATAGTTGATGGAAAAAACATCGGTATTTTAAATGAACCCGGATTAATTGATTTGGGTAATAAGTAATTACAATTTAAGCTTTTTATTTTTACCCCGCTATTGTCATACTGAGCGTATTTGAAGAGTCTTTTCAAATATTCATTTGCACAGTTTCACTGTAAGTTTTTTTGCATTAAATCTTATATATGTTGGGAATCGTTTTATGTGGTGGACAAAGTTTGCGCATGGGCACTGATAAAGGTTTGCTTAGCCATCAGGATAAACTCTGGGCGAAGGTGGCAGCTGATAAACTGATATCGCTAAACCTCCCCGTAAAATTTTCGGTCAATCCACTGCAGCAACCAACTTATGCGCATTATTTCGACGATCAGCAGCTGATTTCAGATAATCCTTCTCTTGATGTGAGAGGACCATTGCTGGGGATGCTTTCCGCACATTTATCGGATACTGAAGAAGATTTGTTTTTATTGGCTTGCGATATCTTGTTGATGGAATCCAGGTTGCTGAAAAAACTTATCCATTCAGCCAAAGCTGATGATTCTTTCGATGCCTACATCTTTACCAAGGACGGGCAACAAGAGCCCTTATGTGGAATTTATAAATCGGAAGGGTTAAAAAAATCATCTTTATGCTTCAAAATAATGCGCTGGTTAAACATAGTATGAAATATATATTGGGCAATTTACGGGTCAGCGAAATCGCTGTTAAGGAACATGATTATCGTTATTTTCTTAACTTTAACTCCCATGCTGAAATAAACGGTTTATAACCGGAGCTCAACAGGTGAGTTGTAAAGGTTGAATATCTTAGGTTTATTCTTAAATCTCATCGTCATGCTGAACTTTTTTCGGCACCTTTTTTCGGCAGGAAAGACCCTGACCACGGAGTAGCTATTAGGCCTTTAATAATATAAATACTGCTAATAAAATAAATTCAGGGGTGTTAAAATATGTCATTAAATTCAGCTTTACAAAAGCTGTAATACTGATTGATCAATTTTAGTAAAATTATCTTTCTCCCCATCGCATAGGGTACAGCAATAATCATCTGGTAAATCTTTAAATGCCGTGCCCGGAGTAATGTTATTTTCAATTTCCCCGATCTGCTCGTTGTATACAGTTAAACAATTATTACATTGGTATAAAAATATGCCATCTTTTATTGCAGCTTCTTCTATTTGGAAGTTTTGTTTTTGCTTACCTGTTTTAATCGAGTCTAAACGGTATTTGTAAAACTTAAATACAGCGCGTCTCAGTTGTTCTGGTAACAAAAAACGAGGATTGCTTCGGCTAAAAATTTCGCCGGTTCTCTCATTGGGGTTAAAATCTTTCGCACACAAAATATCATAAACAGGGAATAGTTTTATACCCAGAAAATTAATAACATGACGTTTTTGGATCAGGATACTACTAAAAACCTCACTTTTTTTACGGGTTTTAATGCCAAAGCATATCCCAAATGTCCGGGTATCATCAATGCTTAAATGTTTAACCAGAAAGCTTTTTAAGGCTAAACCTTCGTTACAGTTATCCTCTACCTGAAAATTTAGCTCATTAGCCGCATGTCGCATATTAATTTCAAATTCTTCCAGTAGAGCATTCCAACGATTTTTATCTTTTTCATCAATCCCTTTTATAATGATGCTTTTCCAGGAAGTACAGCACAATTGACCGAGTTTGGTATCTAAACAGAGCTGGCAGATTTTTTTAAAAATGCAATGTTGAATAGCTCATCTCGCCTGTAAATACCCAGCCAATATTTATTATTATAGCGGTTTAAACCTTCATAGTACGGCAGGTTAAATGAAGATAGCGATACTGTATTTTCTGCTGGTTTAAGAATGAAGCTTTCCGTATCTAATCGTGCAAAAAGATCTTCGCCATTAGCTAAAACATTATCAACAAAACATGTTGCATTATTTGTAATAATAGTTTCTAATACTTTGGTTACCTGTGCGATATGGTTAGTATAACATAGCTGATTCCACTCGTAGGTTACATTAGTTTTAGGAAAGCGAATGATCAAATGCCAATAGTGTTCTGATTGTGAAGAGGCAATCCAGTTAATATTTCCCGTTAGCATGGGTGTGAAACTCTGGTCGCTGTCGCAGATATTTACTTTTATGCAAGGTTTAAAATCAATATCATCCAAAATATCTTTATATACACCTTCGGTAAGCCAGGTTTTGCGGATGAAAATTTCTTCAGCCGGGTATGAACTGATGATGTTTGGGAAATTATTGCTGTCTACTTCATAGTCAATCCCAAGTTTATCCATTTCACCCGTAAAGATGTCAATATTGTAGCTCGTCGTATCAAGCAACAACTGTTGGCGAAGACCGAAACGAACATACTGAATCCTTGCCTTGGTTGCCGCAACCAGAATGTTGTACAAATTGCCCGGTGATATGATTCCTCCCGGAAAATTAATGATAATGGTTTGATACATAACTTAACTGTTTAGAAGACCAAATTCAGCTATTGCTTTTGGGAAATTCTTGTTTTCGTGACCTGGCCGGCATAATTTTAAAAGTGCAAATCTTTGTATGTTAGTAAGTTTTCGCCATTGACTTATGGAAAACAGTAACTGTAATCCGGCCGACTTTTCTTTAAGCATTGCCGGGATCTGATGTAAATTTGCCCAATCGGGCAAGGGATCGATAGCCAGTGTAGTGGCCTGGTTACCGGTATATTTAGTAATGAGGCCAATAAGGAACTGATGGTATTTATCTGTTTGTTCCTGGGTTGAAACCGGAAGTAGTGCCAGTTGAATTCTTTCGGATGGATGAAATTTACTCCATTCTGCCAATTTTAACTTTATTCCTGCTGCATCCATTTTAAAACGCACGACCATAGGGATGCAACGCACATTTTCTTCAATAAAATCTTCTTCGAACTTAAAATATTCAATCGCTTTTAGATTTTTAAATTCTGAAGGACCTGGTTTTACTTTCATCATTTTGTTAAATTTTAAATATTCTTCAGCAATCTATCATCATTCCCGCGCACTCGGGAATCGTAATGCGACCTACGAAACCTACCGAAGCATTACGATTCCAAATCAAGTTGGGAATGACGATATGTCGCACCCTATCACCTCAACTTCCATGTTTTTTCAAAATTAATTTCTCAGGATGACGGACTGCCAAAACTTATAATCTATCTGCTAAAACCGGCTTAGACTCTGTTTTTAAAACATTTACAAACGAATCCAAAATCGCCTTTACCTCGGGCCTGCAACTCCCGCAGCCCATTCCGGCGCCTGTTAATTGGCAGAGCTGCAAATGATCTTTACAGCCATCTTTTATTTTATTGACTAGGTTGCCCTCGCCAACATTATTGCAACTGCATACAGTTTTACCGATCATAGGTTCGCTTGTTTTACCACTCCTTAATAGTTGAAGCCGTTTTTCGCTTAACTCCATTTTATTTTCGATCAGGTTCCGGAACTCCAAAAACTCACTTTTATCACCAATTAGTATCGCTCCAACCAGTTTATCATTGTGTACTATGCATTTTTTGTAATAACGTTTTGCTTTATCAATGAAAACAATTTCTTCGTAGGTGGGGTCGTTGTTTGGTATCTCTGACAGGCCTAAAGAGCAGAGTTCTAAACTGTGCATTTTAAGGATATTCATGAGCAGACTACCCTGATAGAATTTGGCTATATCACCACAGAGAAAGCGGGCTACTATTTCTGCCTGTTGTTCTGCAGCTGCAGTGATGCCGTACATCTGACCATTAAATTCTGCAATTTCGCCAATGGCATAAATGTCTTTTTCGTTGGTTCTCAGGTATTCATCAACCACAACGCCTCTTTTGCATTCAATTCCTGCTTCTTTAATCAGTTCTGTGTTTGGTACGGTACCTATGGCAATTACTAACGATTCACAATCGAGCAATAAACCGCTTTTTAAACGCAGACCCGAAATGCTTTTTTCGCCGATAATCCGGTCTACTTCATCATTATAGAAAAACTCGATGCCTTTGCTGATCAGTTCTTCATGCAATAACTGACTGCCTAATGCATCTAACTGTCGCCCCATTAATCTAGATATTCTTTGGATAATCGTCACTTTTGATCCTGTTTCAACCAATGATGTAGCCAGTTCGATTCCCAATAAACCACCACCTACAATCACTACTTTTCCATTGGTGGTATCAATGTGTTTTTTAAAACTGTCGGCATCGTTCCTGCTGCGCATGGTAAATATGCCGTTTAGTTTTGGGAGATCTTTAAGCACAAAAGCCCTGCTTCCGGTGGCCAGAAGCAGAACGTCGTAATAATGAATTTCTCCGTTGCTATCGGTAACGGTTTTATTTTCTTTGTTGATTTTTTCGATACCTAAACCCCGGTGCAGTTTAATTCTATAGTCGGTTTCCTCACTGTCGCTCATTTTAATGAGGTTATGCCAGGGTAAACTGCCAATAATATAATCGGGGAGAAGTACCCTGTTGTAAAAAGGGAAATTCTCTTTGCTGAAGATTTCGATATCATCTTCGTTATTTAAAGCTCTGTAACTTTTAACAAAACCACAGGCACCGGCACCGGCACCAATAACGATGATCTTTTGCCGGGCTTTTTGATACGATTTTACTTCAACCGCACTAAACTTGAAATCAGGTTCTTTACTTTGTGGATCTACCAGGTTATTGGTGAGATTATTCACCCTGTTTAGATCACTCTTTAAAATTTTACCCCAGTGCATGGGCATAAAAACCACTCCGGGCTTAATATCTTCCGAAAATCTAGCTTTTACACGGACATTTCCACGTAAACTGGAAATTTCGATGATATCATTGTCTTTAATGTTTCGAACTTCTGCATCAATGGGATTAATTTCTAAAAAGATTCGCTAATGTGCTGGTTTAGTTTATTTACTTTACCTGTTTTGCTCCGGGTATGCCATTGATCCCTGATTCTTCCTGTGGTTAAAATCAATGGATGTTCTGGTGTTAAAGCTTCCGATTGGTTCTGATCATTAAATGATAGAATATTGGCTTTTTTATCTGGGGTGTAAAATTGATGATCGGTAAATAGTCGCGCTGTTCCAAGCGCTTTTTCCTCTTTTGGATACGGCCATTGAACGGCTCTTTTTTCTTTTAAAACCTCATAATTAAGGCCGCTGATATCGATGTTGGTTCCTTCAGTAAGGGCTGCATGCTCGTCGTAAATTTCGGAGGCATTTTTAAAGTCGAAACCATGATAGCCCATTTTTTTTGCAAACCGGCAAATAATTTCCGAATCTGGTAAGGCTTCTCCAGGCGCTTCAGTTACTTTACTGAGGTAAGAAATATAGCGACCTGCATTAGTCATGGTACCTTCTTTTTCTACCCAGGCTGCTGCAGGCAATACCACATCAGCATATTTTAAGGTTTCTACTTTGTTGCTAATGTCTTGAACAACTACAAATTTTGCTTTTTTAAACCTTCTTCGGCTAATCGTACATCGGGCAGGCTGATCAGTGGGTTGGTACATAGAATCCATATTGCTTTGAGCTTTCCGGTATTCAGCTCATCGAACATTTCGGTTGCGGTTAAACCCGGTTTGGATTGAATGGTTCCCAATGGGATCTGCCAAAATTTTTCAACCTCATTCCGGTGACTTTCGTTAGCTATAACACGGTGTGCCGGTAATAAATTACTTAAACCGCCAACTTCCCGTCCACCCATGGCATTGGGCTGTCCGGTGAGGGAGAAAGGACCGCTACCTGGTTTGCCAATGTGTCCTGTAATCAGGTTCAGGTTAATTAATGAAAGGTTCTTGTTAGTGCCCACCACACTTTGGTTAAGCCCCATCGTCCACATGCTGATAAAACCTTTTGCATTGCCGATATAAGATGCAGCCAAACGGATATCACTTTCATCTATACCACAAATTTCTGCCGCTTCTTCCAATGAGGTTGCGAAAACAGTAGCACGGTATTTTTCGTAACCATTAGTACTATTAATGATAAAGTCGAGGTTAACTTTTCCATCTTCAATCAAACATCTGCCAATAGCGTGGTGCAGGGTAATATCGGTACCTGGATTAAGCTGCAGATGAACATCTGCTAATGAACAGGTTTGTGTTTTGCGGGGGTCGCTTACAATAATTTTTAGATCGGGGTTTTTCTGCTTTGCGGCTTCAACACGGCGCCATAGGATAGGATGGCACCATGCTGGATTTGCGCCTGCAACAAAAATACAATCGGCAATTTCAATATCATCATAACTAATGGGTACGGTATCTTCACCTAAGCTCATTTTATAACCAACAACCGCACTGCTCATACATAAGCGGCTGTTGGTATCGATGTTATTACTCCCGATAAATCCTTTAATTAATTTATTTACGACATAATATTCTTCTGTTAAACATTGTCCGCTGGCATAAAAAGCAACGCTGTCTGGACCGTGTTTTTTAATCAATGCTTTAAAAACAGCTGCTGTTCTTTCTAGTGCGGTATCCCAGCTTACCCTTTGGAGAGGCATGTTTTTATTATAACGCATTTCAGGGTAAAGCAGCCTGTCGCTTTTGTCATTTGCTGTATAATGAAGATTCATACCTTTACTGCACAACATGCCTTTATTAACAGGGTGGTTTTTGTCTCCTTCAACAGTTATCCGCTCATGGATATCTTTATTTACCACGATACCACAGCCCACTCCGCAATAACAGCAGGTGGTTGTTTTAGGCGATATGTTTTTTTCTTCTTTCAATGATCGGCTCCTATAGTATATTTTGTTAGCGTTCTTTATTTGCCAGAGGTAAGCACGAGGTCTTCTATTTGTGACGTTTTTTGTGCCATGACGGTTCTGAAGATGAATACTGCCACGCCAATTCCGAGGATAATAAAGCCAAGTAAGGTAAACGCGCTGGTATAATCGATCAGGTCTTTTTGAACGTTAAGGCCATTTTCGATTACATTTTTAGAAGCGTGACTGGCTTTGGCTTTAAACATAAAGGCAATAAGCATCGCTCCGATATTTCCGCCAGCGCCTACAATACCCGCCACACTACCAACTGCAACTGGATTAATGAAAGGAACAAGGCTGTAAGTTGCCCCGTTAGCCATTTTTAAACTCAGACCAAAAACGAACATCATAAAAATAGCCATTCCAATATTGCCCGATTTTGCAAACCAGATCAGACCGATTCCTTCTATTAAAAGTAATAGCGCAAGTAAAAGTGTTTTACCATCAAATCCCCATGTTTTACCAATTTTATCAGCAACAATTCCACCCAATGGCCTGGCAAAAATATTAATCCAGCCAAAAATACCTGCAACCATTCCGGCCACAGCTATGGTTGCGCCAAATGAATCTGTAAAAAAGATCGGAGCAAAATTGTCTACCGTAATTTCTACACCAAAACAGGCTGCATAAGCAATGGTTAAAATCCAGGTACGGTAATCTTTTGCAGCTAGTAAGAAGGTATTTTTGTTGCTTTTTAAGTTTTCATCTTTCAGGTTTTTAAAATCTCCCTGGGGGCTATCCAATGTGTAACGATGATATAAAAAAGAACAGATTAAAAGCATTACACCAGGAAAAATCATGGCATAACGCCAGCTGTCTTCAGTACTGCAGAAACCAAGAGCCGTAAAACCGGATGCAATTAAAGGCATAAATAAATTGGCTGCACCGCCGCCAGCGTTTCCAAAACCTCCTGCAGTTGCATTGGCTGTCCCTTTAATATTGGGCGCAAACATAATCGAAGTATGAAATTGGGTAATGACGAACGATGCACCAATTACGCCAATGGCCAGGCGGAAAAGCAAAAAGGAAGTGTAAGAGTGGCTGGTTCCAATTAATAGTACTGGAATGGCGCAAAGAACCAGAAGCCAGGTGTAGATCAGTTTTGGACCAAATTTATCAATTAATCGTCCAATTAATAAACGGGCAATGATGGTGGCTGATACTGACGCAATCTGAATGTTACCTACCTGATCTTTTGTAAGATGTAACTGTTCTCTTGCTATCTTCATCAAAGGTGCCATCCCGAACCACGCAAAGAAACAAAAGAAGAAAGTTAACCAGGTAATATGAAAGGTCTTCATCTGAACACCTTTGAGCGAAAATATATTTAATTTATCCAGCGGTTTAGTAATGGTGTTTAGTGTCATAACGGTCAGTTTAGGTGTAAATAAATAGGTTCCTTTAAAATTTATATCCCAAACCTACACCAACGTTCCATTTGCCATTTTTGACTGCAGTTTTAGGGTTATAATATAATGGTACTTGTAAAGCGATATGGCGAAATGCTGTTGTTAGTCCAAAGCCAAGATTAGGAGTAAGGGCCGCGTTTTTTGGTGCTCCAGCAGCAACTTTATCTTCTTTGATTCGCAAGCTTGGGAGTAGTCCTAATAAAACAGTATAAGGTTTTTTGCTGAATTTAATGCTGGGACCGGTACAGTTTATAAAAGCACCATGATCAACATATCCGGCAACAATAGTCCCATCGAATAAAACGGCTTTAGTTTGCGATTTAGCAGAAAAAAGAACAAGGTAAGTGCAAGGCAGCCTGTTATGGCTACAGAATTAGAAATTTTCATGTCGGTTTGGTTTGGGTTAAATTTTTATCCGGATAAAGTTTAAATCTTAGTGGGTCAGGTTAAGATTTTGGTGTTGTACCAATATAAACAGTTCCGTTTTCTATCTTTACAGGATAGGTTTTTAAGGCGCATTCATCACCGCTTAAACATTCGCCGGTACTCAACGAGAATGTTTTTTTATGGAAAGGGCAGGCTACCTTAGGTTCATCAGTAGTAGAGCCAATCATTCCACGGCTTAATGCCATTTGTTTTTTATGCGGGCATTCATTTTGTGTGGCGTACCACTCATTTCTTCTGGTGAAATAGAAAAGTGCAATCTGATCTTCACCATGTTTTACACAAACGCCACCGTTCTCAATGGCATCCTCGACTCGGCAGGCTGCAAGCCAATTTGATTGTTCATTCATCATTTAGGGGTTTATTAGGTTTGTAAAGTTTCTTGATTAAGCTGTTTTCCATTCGGCTGTTCTTTTTTGTCCGCGCATTTCAACAAATTCTATAGTTGGGTCTTTATCTTCCGGTGCATTTACAAAATGAGAGAAACGCTTTCTGATCGCTGGGTTTTCTACGGCTTCTTTCCATTCGCATTTGTAAGAATCGATTAAGTTTTCAATTTCATTTTCCCACTGAGCGGCCATTCCTAAACTATCGTTGATGATTACGTTACGCAGGTAATCTATCCCGCCTTCCATTTTGTTCAGCCAGGTTGCGGTCCGGGTAAGAGGATCAGCAGTGCGGATATAAAACATTAAAAATCTATCGATGTATTTAATGCAGGTTTCGCTGTCGAGATCTGTTGCCAGTAAAAGAGCATGTTGAGGCTTGCTTCCACCGTTTCCGCATACATATAAATTCCAGCCTCTTTCGGTGGCAATAATCCCAAAATCTTTACTTTGGGCTTCTGCGCATTCTCTGATACAGCCACTTACCGCCGATTTGAATTTATGCGGCGCACGTATGCCCCTGTATCTTTCTTCAATTCTGATGGCAAAACTTACGCTATCGTGCAAACCAAATCTGCACCAGGTACTTCCAACACAGCTTTTAACGGTTCTTAAGCCTTTTCCATAAGCATGTCCGCTTTCAAAACCTGCAGCAATTAATTCCTCCCAGATAATAGGAAGATCGTTAAGGTGTGCACCGAACATATCAATACGCTGACCTCCGGTAATTTTGGTGTAGAGGTTATATTTTTTAGCTACTTCGCCAATTACTATCAATTTATCGGGTGTAATTTCTCCGCCCGGAACCCTTGGTACTACTGAGTATGAGCCACCTTTTTGTATGTTGGCCAGAAAACGGTCGTTACTATCCTGTGCCACATCATTGCCCTTTTTAAGGATCATTTCGTTCCAAATACTGGCAAGGAGCGATGATACCAATGGTTTACATACTTCGCAACCATCATTTTTGCCCAATGCGTCCAGTACTTCATCATAACTTTTTAATTCGTGGATATGGATAAGATCGAAAAGTTCTTGCCTACTGTAGTTGAAGTGTTCGCAGATAACATTTTTGATGTATTTACCCTGCGATTTCAAAGTATAGGTCATTAAATCTTTAACCATCGGCAAACAGCCTCCACAACCTGTACCTGCTTTGGTGCATTTCTTCAGGTCATCGATGTTTTCGCAAGATCCATCAGCAACTGCCGAGCAGATGTCGCCTTTGCTAACACCTTCACAACTACAGATTAATGCACTGTCTGGTAAAGCTGTAATTCCGGCACCTCCTGCAGGTTCACTGCCTCCACGTGTACCCAATATCAGTTCTTCAGGATTCTCTGGTAGCACGATCCGGTTATTAGAGGTTTGCAACAGCAAGTTATACGCTGTTGCATCTCCAATTAATATACCTCCTAAAAGGTATTGCCCGTCATTACTAACATTTATTCTTTTATAAACGCCTTTATGTTTGTTTTCGAAGATGATGGTACGGCAATCCGGCTCGGTGATAAAATTATCGCCAAAACTGGCCACATCAATGCCGATTAGTTTGAGTTTGGTGCTCATATCAAATCCGGTAAATGTTTTATTTCCTTCGCAAAGATTTGCGGCCAATACCTCGGCCATTTCGTAGCCCGGCGCAATCAAACCATAAATCATTCCATCATATAAAGCGCATTCACCAATGGCAAATACCGCCGGATCGCTGGTCTGCATTTTTTCGTCAACTACAATTCCGCCTCTTGGACCAACCTCAATGCCGCAGGCCTTGGCCAGTTCATCGCGTGGTTTTATGCCGGCAGAGATTACCAGCATGTCGACATCCAATATCGTATCGTCGCTAAATTTTAAAGCCGTAATACTGCCATCGCCTTCAATACTTGTGGTGTTTTTATTTAAGTGGATCTGTAAACCAAGATCTGCGAGTTTAGATTTAAGCATATCGCTACCTGCAGCATCAATTTGCCTGGGCATTAAGCGCGGTGCAAATTCAATAATACTGGTTTTTTCAATCCCCAGATCAATCAATGCTTTAGCGGCTTCTAGTCCTAATAAACCGCCTCCTATAACTGAAGCTGTTTTGGCCTTTTTTGCATAACTACTTATGAGGTCAAGATCTTCTATAGTACGGTAAACAAAAACACCTTCTTTTTCAATGCCGGGGATATTTGGCACAAAAGCGCCGGAACCGGTAGCAAAAACAAGAACATCGTAGTTATAATCCACACCATTGGCAGTATAAACTTTTTGAAGGTCGCGATCTATTTTAGTAACAGGGTTATTGAGAAATAAGGTAATACTTTGCTCCTGGTACCAGTTTTCTGTAGAAAGGGAGAGGTCATCGGCGGTTTTGCCATTAAAATATTCACTTAAATGAACACGATCATAAGCCCTGCGGGGTTCCTCTCCAAAAATGATAAGATTAAAAGAAGAAGTTTTTGATCTAAGCTTTTCGCAGAATTTATATCCCACCATTCCATTTCCTATTACGATTATTTGTGGTTCTTTCATAAATCTTAAAGGTGTTTAGTGTTTTTTGGTTTCTGTATGTTGTTTTTTTAGATTATTTATTCTGATGTATGTTTTTTTTCGCTAAACAATCCATTTAAAAATACATAATTCAACATTTATATGATTTTTGATATTCAAATATAGAATATTACTGAACTAAAACTCATATAAAAATGATTTTTATCATAAAAAAATTAAACTTTTTAATATTTTTTCATCACTTTTATACTTAAATAGCTAAATCATTAAAATTATGAATCAAAAAACTAACGATTTTGGACTTTTTATAATGGGCGGAGGTCCTGGCGACCCTGAATTAATTACAATAAAGGCGTTTAATGTATTAAAAAGAGCCGAAGTTATTCTTTATGACAACTTGAGTAATGAAAAATTGCTGGAAATTGCTCCGAAAAGCTGTAAAATGATCTATGTTGGTAAGCAACCTTATGGAAAATACACACCACAAGAGAAAATAAATGAATTAATTGTCGAGAATGCCCAAAATTACCAGGTAGTAGTGCGTTTAAAGGGCGGAGATCCCTTTATTTTTGGTCGCGGCTTCGAAGAATTGATTTACGCAGAGGCCAGAGGCATTAAATGCCATTATATTCCGGGTATAAGTAGTATGCAAGGCGCAGGTTTTATCGATGTGCCTTTAACACACCGTGGAATCAGTGAAAGTGTTTGGATACTTACCGGAACTAAAAAGGATGGAAGTTTAAACAACGATTTAAAATGTGCCATGAAAAGTTCGGCTACCGTAGTGATATATATGGGGATGAAAAAGGTTGGCGAAATTTCTAAAGCCTATTGTGATGCAGGTTTGGGTGATATGCCTGCCGCAATTATTCAGCATGCTACCTTACCCAATCAAAAGCAAGTAGTATGTTCGGTACAGCGTTTACAGGAATCTGCAGAACAGGCGGGCTTAACTTATCCGGCTATTATTATTATAGGTAATGTGGTGCAAGCTAAAGCCTATGCGAATCTCAATCAGGCAGAATTGTTGTCGGCGTAGATAGGTTCATTAGTTCAATGATCATTGGTTCATTAGTCATTGGTTTAACCTGTTAATTGATACAACTTAACTCTCTTAACGTCTTAATGGTCAGCTAATGGGATAAGTGTTTAAATCGGTTTATTGACTCCCAGCTCCAAACTAAACAGCCCTTCGACTCCGCTCAGGGTGACTAATCTAGATAACCTACTCAAGACTTTGGACTACAGACTGAGGACTTCGGACTGAATGCTAATCTAAAAATACTTATCAAGCGTTAAGCCATACGTAAGGTTAAGGTTTTCGCTACGCGTAATGTTCAATTTATTATAATTCAATGCCACGGTAAGGCTTATCCATTTGCGGAGTTTTAACCCAAGGGTAGTGGTAGAGCGGATGATATGATCGCCTTTTCTATCGAACGAATTTTGTAAAAAATGATTCCCATCAAGCGTAATCAACTCTTTTATGGCGAAATGATATTGTAATCTTAGTGAATTCCGGTATGTATGGTAACTATCACCTGCAATTAAGCTACTTTGATCAAATAATATCCCATCACTTAGGTTAATATAGGCATTAGGTTTATCCAATACACTATAGGCGATGCCTCCGCCCGCAAGCAATTGGTTTTTTAATTTTAACGAATAACTGGTATTGTAATTGACCAAACCCCAATAATAAAAATGCGGGAAGGTTTTATACAGGTTAAAGTTTAAGGTGGTAGAAAAATCGTTGTTGGTTAAATTACTGTTCTGCTTGCCATAAAGCCATGCGGTAGTTGAATTTAGAACAAAACTTTTCTTTTTCATGCCGAAATTAAGCGCATTGTTTAATAAATAGGCACGATCGTCATTTGTGCGGTTAATCGATCCGGTTGAAGTAAGCAGTACATGGTAATTGGTACTATCGGTATATTGAGCGTTTGATTTAAAATAGCTTATGAAAAAGAAAAAAGGCAATACAATAAACTTCATAAGCTACTTAACATTTATCGCTATCAATGTGTTTAATTAGAATTTAATTCTGGTCGTACCATTTTGGTACTGGTATATATTCCCGGTTCCAGGTTATTTCATTATTTTCATTTTTATAACCGGCTGATATTAATACGATACGTGGCTCTTCTGCTACAATTTCTTTTTAAACTGGTAAGCATCAACGGCTAAGTGCTGATAAAGCTTATCTTGTTCTATTTTATTATCTGCTAATAGAATCAAAGCACTTTCGCCTGTTTTAAGGGTATGGATAAACGCGCCTTTTACTTTCATGATAGCTTTTAATGTAAGACAATTAAAACCATGATATGTTTTGTTCAATTCTAGTTAGAAAATATAAAACCCGACCAACAATAAAGCCTGCAAGATGTAACTCGCAGGCTCCTGATGACTAATGCAGGTTGATTAGTTTAGTGTTAATTCAATTACAGGGATTTCAAAATCAGGCTTTTTCTTGGGTAGTTTTAATAACAGCGTATTAGCATTTGATTTTTCATTGTCGATCTGTACTTCCGAATTATCATGTAAAAACTGTGCATATTTCGTTTTGTCTTTATAACCTTCTAAGGTAATGGAACCAGTATTAGGATATTCGAACAAGTGCACATATAATTTTTTGGTGTCTTTGTTATAGGTAAGTTTTACACCTTCAGGTGCTTTAAATTCGGCTGGGGCAAAAGTACAGTGGTAAATTGATTTCGAGTTGGCATGCATCCATAGGCTTAGACTATCTAAAGCAATGTTTGCTCTGTTATCAAATTCGCCGCGGGCAGTAGGACCAACATTTAACAATAAGTTGCCGCCATTGGCTACCGAAGTAATTAATAAATCCAATAATTTCCTGTTGCTTTTCCAGGTATTTTCATCGCGATGATATCCCCATGAGCCTGAAAAGGTTTGACAGGTTTCCCAAACTTTTCCATGGTATTTTTCTAATTCTTTCGGACTAACCTGTTCAGGTGTTTCGAAATCTGTACCATCTTCATAATCATTGAGATCTAAACGGTTATCTACAATAATTTGTGGCTGCAGTTTTCTAATTTGCTTAAGTAGTGCAACCGAACCCCAATCATCATGGCCTTTACCATATTTGCCGGGATAAGAAAAGTCGGCCCATAGAATATCGATTTTTCCATACCGGGTTAACAGTTCAGTTACCTGATCGAATAAATATTTACGATATTTAGCCATATCCCTGTTTTTGTTTAATGCTGCATATTCAGCTTCGTTATCATTATTTGGTTTTAAGGGATGATACCTATCAACTGTAAAATCAGGATGGTGCCAGTCAATAAGCGAATAATAAAAACCTACTTTGATGCCTTCTGCGCGGAAAGCTTCCACAAATTCTTTTACCAGGTCTCTTTTTGCCTGTGTATTGGTGGCTTTATAATCGGTGTATTTGCTATCAAACAAGGTAAAGCCTTCGTGGTGTTTGGTAGTGAGCACGGCATATTTCATTCCCGCCGCTTTAGCTTCCTTTGCCCACTGTTTGGGGTTATATAAATCGGGATTAAACTGATCGAAATATTTCTGGTAGTTTTCGTTGGTGATGTGTTCATTGCTCTTAACCCATTCGTGGCGCGCTGGCATTGCATATAAACCCCAGTGGATGAACATGCCGAAACGGGCATCTGTCCACCATTCCATTCTTTTGGTTTTTTCAGCAGCGGTTTCATTGCTCAGCCGATTTTGGGTAAAACCAGAAAAAGTTAGGCTGAACATCAGCAAAGCTGATAAAATTAGTTTTCTCATTTGTGGTTATTTTGGTTAGGATGAAAAGCTAATTTACTATGCTATGAGCTTCTAAAATGTTGGGATATGAGCAAAATATTAAGTTAAATTGGTTTAAATGCTAACGGCTAAGGCTGAAGTTCTTAAAACTTTGAAGAAGATATTCTTGTTTAATTAGCAGTATTGAAACTTAATTAGACAAGAAGCAATGAAAACACAAAAAACACCTGCCAAACAAAACAAACAACCGGGGATAGAAGCGAAGATGGATCCAAAACCTGAAGTAATTAAAGCAACCTATAAGGGAGCGGGTAAACTGAATGATAAGGTCGCATTAATTACCGGTGGAGATAGTGGAATTGGCCGTTCGGTAGCTGTCCATTTTGCACGAGAAGGTGCTGATGTGGCCATTGTTTATCTGGATGAAGATATTGATGCAAAAGAAACCCAAAAAATGGTTGAAGCTGAAGGTAAAAGTTGCTTATTGATTAAAGGAGATGTAAAAAAGCCTCCGTTCTGTAAAAAGGCCGTAGAAACAACGGTTAAAAAGTTTGGAAAGATCAATATTTTGGTCAATAATGCCGGGATGCAGGTTCCGCAGAAAGATCCAAAAAATATTGACAGTAAGCAATTGGAGGATACCTTCCGTACAAATATATTCGGCTATTTTTACTTTGCACATGAGGTGTTACCCTATCTCCAGGCGGGCGATGCCATTATCAATACTACCTCAGTAACAGCTTACCGTTCTTCGCCTAATCTGATCGATTACTCTTCAACAAAAGGCGCAATAACTTCATTTACCCGTTCGCTCGCTACAAATTTAGCCAAAACAGGTGTCCGGGTAAATGCCGTTGCGCCAGGCCCGGTATGGACACCACTCATTGTATCTACCTTTGATGAAGAAAAGATTAAGTCATTTGGATCAGAAACGGCAATGGAAAGGGCAGGGCAACCTTCAGAACTTGGCCCATCTTATGTATTCCTTGCTTCAGACGATGCCTCGTTTATTACCGGACAGGTAATACATGTTAACGGTGGGGAAGTTGTAAATGGGTAATTTCTGTTACCTTTAAAACTACTTGAAAAACTATGTCATCAGATTCATCTAAAAATTGGCGTTTTAAGCTTCACGAAATTATTTACGAATCGAACACACCGGCTGGTAAAGCTTTTGATGTGGGGCTGTTAATTGCCATTTTTTCCAGCATTATTGTGGTGATGCTCGATAGTGTGGTCAGTATCCATCAGCAATATGGCAAGTTGTTTAACATTACAGAATGGATTTTTGCCGCGCTTTTCACCATCGAATATATTTTAAGGCTGGTCAGTATTAGAAAACCGATCCGGTACGTAATCAGTCCTTTAGGAATTATTGATCTGATCGCCTTACTACCATCTTATTTAAGTATATTTCTTATTGGTGCACAATCTTTGCTGGTTTTTAGAGCGTTAAGGCTGCTTCGTGTTTTCAGGATATTCAAACTCGGACATTTTTTAACGGAGATTAATTTCTTAACCCATGCATTAAAAAACAGTGTCCGCAAGATTAGCATATTTCTGCTTACCGTTTTAACCATTACCGTAATTCTGGGCTCTATTATGTATTTGGTAGAAAAACGGGAAAATGGGTTCTCAAATATCCCAGAAAGCATTTATTGGGCTATTGTAACCATCACTACAGTAGGTTATGGTGATATTTCGCCCATTACACCGCTTGGAAAATTTGTGGCTTCTGTAGTGATGCTCATCGGTTATGCCATCATAGCAGTACCTACCGGAATTATTACCCACGACATTGCAGTTGCTGCTCGACAGAAAAAAGAAATGCCCGAATCTTGCCCTAGCTGTAGCAGGGAAGGACATGATAGCGATGCCTTGTTTTGTAAATACTGCGGATCGTCATTGTTTAAATAAAAATGCCAGACAATTTTTGCCTGGCATCCGGTATTCTTGCTATAAAACTACTTTATAACATTTCGTCATCTTCCTTTTCGTAGGCGTTTGGATCTTTATCCAACTCTTCTATATCCGATTCGTTGTAATCTTCCGATTCACTTTCCAAACTTGCATCATCTTCTAACACTTCATCATCTTCTTCAGGGTTTTCAATCTCTTCGTTAAGCTGTGTGCCTTCACCATCAGCAAAGGGAATCTCATCCTCCGTATACTCATCATCTTCAGTTGGTTCTGGAGTAGCATGACCTTCAGATGCATTTCCTTCCGATCGGTTGATCTGGAACTGTTCAATGTTTTGAATTTCTTCTTCCGGTTGGTTGTTTTCTTGATTTTCCATAGTATATGTTTTTATAATAGAACAGGATAAAATTGGATTAAGTTTAGTGAAAATTTAAAATCTTAATCCCCTGGTGTTGTATCGTTTTAAATAATGAGGTTATTATTCAAACTTTTTTAATGTTAACCGGGTTCTATTAGTGCATTTTTACCTTAATTACTTAATCATGAAAAACCGCTTCAATACCAGGGAAATAGCAGTAGTGGGAATGATAATTTCAGCTACTTCATTTAATGCGATTGCAAAAGCTGATTGGCATTATTCTATGTTAACTGATTATACCCATCAGCAAGACTCATTAACAACTGCGCAATTTTTGCAACAAGCGGCAATTGCAGGAATGAAAGAGGTTTTAACAGGAAAGCTTGCTGACAATAAAGCTGCTGATAAAAAAGTCAAAGCCTTTGGCCAGATGATGGTTGATGATCATACTAAGACCAATGAAGAATTAAGGACATTGGCAAAACTTAAAAAGATAGAGCTGCCCATGAGTACCCCGGAGGGTGGGCAACGGCCGGACGGAAGGATTGATTCTGCTCCTGAAAACATGAAAGATACCTCCCGTACCAAGAATGCCGGAGGAGAAGCCGGTAATACTGGTTTGGCAAAAAAAGCGGCTAACGGAACAACAGAAACTGAAGTAACCCAATCGATTGACCGGCTCAATAATTTAAGCGGAAGCTCCTTTGATAAGGCTTATATAGAAATGATGGTTTCAGATCATCAAAAAGCTGTTGCCTTGTTTGAAAAAGCATCTCAATCTTCCGATGTTGACGTTAAAACGTATGCACGGAAATATTTACCCATATTAAAAAAGCATTTAAAGAAGGTGAATGCTTTAGCCGGAAAAATAGTTTTCAATAATATTTCAGGGAAATAGAAGGGCTGGTTTAATTTATTAAGCCGGCCCTTAGCATATATGGTGTTTTTTTTCTTTTCCTTATAATATCACAAAGAAATCTCTTACGAAATCAAAAACTTGTTTAACTTTATTAAACTAAAACGATTTATTAAGCTTTTTGATGTAAAAAACTAATCAACTATGAAAAAACACTTATCGCTATCTATTTTATTGCTGTGTTTTACAATGAAATTATTTAGCGCACCTATTGAACTGTTATCGCCCGATAAACGCATTAAAATATCGGTAAATATTAAAGATAGGATCGGTTATGCGGTTACTTTTAATGGCGATTCTTTTTTAACCGATTCATATCTTCAGTTAAATCTGGATCAGGCTAAACTGGGTGCTAATACCAAACTGATCAAAAAAACACTTTCTATAGTCAATACTACTTCTAACCCGGTAATTCCACTTAAAAATAGCACGGTGGTAAACCACTATAGCTTGTTAAAACTCGATTTTAAAGGCGATTTCAGTATCGAATTCAGAGCTTATAACGATGGGATTGCTTATCGCTTCATTACCAATAAAAAAGATTCGATCAGGATAAACAGTGAAGATGTGCATCTCAATTTTAATGATAAGGTAAAAGCAGCATACCTGGAAACGGGTAGTTTTAAAACCGCTTACGAAATTCTGTACCGTCAGGATGAACTTGGAAAGGTAAATAAGGATAATATGAGTGTGCTGCCAATTTTATTCAATACCGGTAAGTATAAAGCACTATTTTCAGAAGCTGATCTCTACGATTATCCATGTTTGTTCGTAAAAGCAGTAAATGATAGAAGTATTGATGCTGTTTTTCCGAAAGTGCCTTTGGCTTTTGGTGAAGATGGAGACAGAAGCAAAAAAATATTAAAAGAGGCTGATTATATTGCTAAAACAACTGGTAAAAGATCCTTTCCCTGGCGATTTTTGGTCATAACCGATAAAGACACCCAACTGGCGGCTAATCAAATGGTGTATAAATTGAGTACGCCCAACCAGTTGGAGGATACCAAATGGATTAAACCTGGTCAGGTAACCTGGGAGTGGTGGCACAATGCTTATGTTTATGGAGTAGATTTTAAATCGGGTTATAATCAGGACACCTATAAATATTACATCGATTTTGCTTCAAAATTTGGCATTCCTTACATTATTATGGATGAAGGATGGGCAAAAACCACTTTAAATCCTTTCGAACCAAATCCAACTATCAACCTGCAGGAACTAATTGCTTATGGCAAACAAAAAAATGTAAAAATTGTACTTTGGTTTACCTGGCTGGCGGTAGAAAATCACTTCAATATTTTCGAAACACTTGAAAAGTGGGGCATTGCCGGAGTAAAAATTGATTTCATGGATAGGAGCGACCAGTGGATGGTGAATTATTATACCCGCGTAGCGAAAGAAGCGGCCAAACACCACATTTTAGTCGATTTCCATGGAGCATTTAAACCCGCAGGTTTAGAGGTGGCCTATCCAAATGTGCTTTCTTATGAAGGCGTTATCGGAATGGAGCAAAACATTGGAGGCGGTCTGGCTACACCAAACAACAATTTGTTTCTTCCATTTTTGCGTAATGCAGTGGGGCCTATGGATTACACTCCGGGAGCCATGCGTTCGGCACATAAGCAAGATTATAAACCCAGCTGGGTAAATACCATGAGCATAGGTACCAGAGCGCATCAACTGGCTATGTATATTGTTTTTGAAAGTGGTTTTCAAATGTTGGCCGATAATCCTTTTAACTATTTAAGAGAGCCTGAAACCACTTCGTTTATTACCGGCGTTCCAGTAACCTGGGATGAAACCAGAATTCTGAATGCCAGCGTTGGAGAATATATCGTTACCGCAAAACGTAAAGGCGAAAGATGGTTTATCGGTGCTATGGGCAACGATCAAAAACACGACCTGAAAATGGAGACCGTTTTTTGAAACCTAATATTAATTACCAGATTACCCTGATCAAAGACGGCATCAACGCCGATTTTCAGGCAATGGATTTTAAACGCATCGTAAAACCAATTAAAGCAGGAGAAACGATCGATATCAAGATGGTTAAAGACGGTGGTTTTGTTGCTGTGATAGAATCTGTTAAATAATGAAAATTAAGTATAATTATCTTTGTGTTGTCGTTATTCTCGCGTATGCAGGAATCTTAAAGCATACAAATAACTTTATAATGCATTAAGGTTCCCAATCAGATTGGGAATGACGGCTTCTCGATATATTATTCTTGCCACTTTTTTATTGGGATGAACTTGCTACTATACCAAAGGATAGCGCTATCCTTTGGTATAGTAATAGCTTTTTGATACTTCGTATCTGTAATTTTGCCAGACATAAAAAGGCAAAAAAATGAAAATATTACATCTTATATCAAGCCCAAGAGGCGAAGCATCTTTCAGTATTAAATTGGGAAATGCCATCGTAGAAAAATTACAGGCTGCAAATCCAGGTAGCACTTTAACAACTCACGACCTTACCAATACCCCTTTTTCCGCATTTGGAGGAAGTACATATCAATTCTTTCTTTACACCGCAGGAAAATCACACCGCAGAATTTACGGAAGCAATAAAACATTCAAATGAGGCCATTGCCGAACTTAAAGATGCCGATGTGATTGTAATCGGTGCGCCATTGTATAATTTCGGTATCCCTTCTACTTTAAAAGCATGGATCGATCATATTGCAAGGGCAGGGCAAACATTCCGTTACTCAGAAAAAGGTCCTGAAGGTTTGGTGAAAAATAAAAAAGTATATCTGGCGATCTCCTCCGGTGGGGTATATTCAGAAGGACCAATGAAACCTTATGATTTTACCGAATCTTATCTAAGATCGGTTCTTGGTTTTATGGGTATGACCGATATCACCGCATATCGCGCAGAAGGCGTAAGCATTCCAGATTTAAAAGATGTGGCTTTATATAAAGCAATTGAAAGTATATCACTTTAGATAGTTAATTAATCATTAGTTCACTGGTCATTAGTAAAATTAAATAATCGACTAAAGACTGTGGACTAGTGACTTTTGACTAAAAATTATGCTGCTAAATATTTCTCAACCCTGCTGGCAAAATCATTCAGATCAAAAGGTTTATTGATAAAATCTTCTGCATCACACTTTGCTTTAACTGTATTTAAATGGTTATTGGCCGACATCATCATTACCGGAATATTGTATGTTTTAATATTTCTGTTTTAGCGCATTGCAGATATCCAGTCCGTTTCCATCAGGTAACATAATGTCAAGAATTACCATATCTGGCAGATGCTTGCTCATCTGGAGCCAGAAATCGTTGATGTTTGGACTGGCCTTTACCTCGTAAAGCTCTTCAATTAATAGAAATTCGATGATTTCTCTGATATTCGGATTGTCTTCCACTACATAGATGCACTTTTTCATAAGCTCAACTTTTGTTACATGGATAACTAGTCTAGTTATCAGATGTTTAAGATAGTTATACACAATTTCTGAGTTATTAACCTTATTAGTAGCTCTTGTCATCAGTTTCTATAATTTTTACGCTAACTAAAAAAAATATAAAAATAAATTTTGATACTAATTTTTTTAGTATAGATTTGCTTTTGGAGACAAGATACAGGAGCTATCATCAAGATAATTCGATGTATTTAATTGATGATTTTAAACAAAAAAGCTTCTAGCTTGGTTTGTTTGCTGATATATTTATTTTTCTATGACCGTTACCGTTTTAGCCATATTCGAAACAGATTTCAGACCAGATCTTTCATTAGGTAAAATCATGAATGAAAGACTGAGGATTGCTGCCGCAGATTTGCAGGATATCCATTTGCAGCATTTACATGCCATTGGGCAACGTAGTGATGATTTGGTGGTTTATATCAGTTATAACCCAAAATATAAAATCAGATGGCGTGTAGTTAACGATGTGCCGGAGGATGTAGAAAACTTTGTAGCTCAAACCTGCGGTAATTTAGGTTACATTCATTGGAAAACCGCGTCGATTAATGTTTTTAAGGGAAGTGAATAATAAAGAAATGCGTTTTAAATAATATTTTTTATAGCGATCTTCATTCTCGCGTATGCGGGAATCTTAATTGATAAATTTACTATTATGATTAATAGAATTATAGAAGTTAAAAACAAGTAGGTAGCATGAAAGATGCTGAACTAAATTCAGCATGACGATTTCTCCACTATATCGTAATAAAACTCAAATAAAAAAACGGGTTACCAAATGGTAACTCGTTTTTTTATAACATAGTAGAGGAAGTATTAAACTAAAAATCCTCCGCCTAATAAATCATTTCCTTCGTAAAATACAGCCGATTGACCAGGAGCAATTGCTGAAACATTATGATCGAACACTACACGCATTTTATCCTTTTCCTGGACGATTGTACTTAACATACCCGCGTCCTTGTAACGGATTTTGGTAATCACATCATTCATTGGCTCCTCAATGCTTGCATATTTTATCAGGTTAATGTTACGAACCATAGCTTCGCGACGTTCAAGTTCCTCAGCTTTACCTAAAACTACGGTATTACTTTCTGGCAGGATTTGCGTTACAAACATGGGCTCACCAAAGGCAACGCCTAAACCTTTACGTTGACCAATGGTATAAAAAGGATAACCCTTGTGTTGCCCAACGATCATTCCATTACTTAAAATAAAATTTCCACCGGCTACTCTGTCTTCTAAATCCTCTACTTTATGTTTTAAGAAAGCCCTGTAATCGTTATCCGGAACAAAACATATTTCATAACTCTCCGATTTTTTAGCCAGTTCCTCTTGCCCCATATCTAAAGCCATCTGTCTGATTTCAGATTTGGCAAAACTACCCAACGGGAATTTAGTGCGCGAAAGGTTTTCCTGTGAAACACCCCATAACACATAAGATTGATCTTTATTTTCGTCTTTTCCCTTCGAAATTACATAACGGCCACTGTCTTGCTGACGGATATTGGCATAATGCCCGGTTGCAATAAATTCGCAATCCAGTTTATTGGCACGTTTTAAAAGCGCTTCCCATTTAATGTGTGTATTGCATAATACACACGGGTTTGGCGTTCTTCCGGCAAGGTATTCATCAACAAAATTGTCGATTACGTAATCGCCGAATTCATCCCTGATATCGAGGATATAATGTGGAAAACCATAATTTACGGCAAGAGTGCGGGCATCGTTAATGCTGTCTAATGAGCAACATCCAGTTTCCTTGCTACTACCGCCAGAAGTGGCATAATCCCAAGTCTTCATAGTTAAGCCAATAACCTCATAACCCTGCTCATGCAGCATTACAGCCGCTACCGAACTATCAACCCCGCCACTCATGGCAACCAGAATTCTACCGTGTTTACTCATCTTAAAAATATAGGATGCAAAAATAAGGTTTATTTAGCTGAAATTATTTAAAGGAAGTCAGTTACTTGTAAAAAGCGGTTACTTAGATGTGCTAAGGTGGCTTAGGTGGTCAATATTTTTTGAAAAGGAGTGATTCAGTGTTAATCACTGCCGGTAGCCTCGCTATCGCTGCAAGTCCTCTCCCGATGAAAAATCGGGATGTGGGCTTTACGCTTATATCAGGTTTATTTAACAGAGCCTGTAGTCTAAGCAACATAAACCTCGCGGGTTTTAAAAACCTGCGAGGTTTGAAAATGCAATAAATCGTATCTTCAACAATCTAAAATGTATTTTTTGTTTTACTTAAACGTTTTAGTATTGTGTTTTATGCATATTTGAAGATAAATTTATACCTTAGAATTTTCAACAAAAAACAAGCTAATTTTAAAAGATATGATTAAAAAAGTTATCCTGCCTTGCCTTTTGCTTTCAGCCATGATAGCATCGGCACAGCAGAATCTGGTACAGTATGTGAAGCCTATTATAGGCACCTCAAAAATGGGGCATACCTATCCTGGTGCAACCGTTCCCTTTGGCGCAGTACAGTTAAGTCCAGAAACCGATACTTTATCTTATGAAGTAAACGGAAAATACAATGGTGATGTATATAAATACTGTGCGGGTTACAAATACGAAGATAAAACCATTACCGGCTTTAGCCATACCCATTTCAGTGGTACAGGCCACTCTGATCTGGGCGATTTCCTGATCATGCCTACACAAGGAAAACTGCAGTTAAACCCTGGCACGGCATCAAATCCTGAAGGAGGTTACCGTTCGGCGTTTTCTCATGCCAATGAAGTGGCAGAAGCGGGTTATTATAAGGTAAAACTGGATGACGATAACATTACTGCAGAACTCACCTCAACTACAAGGGTAGGCATGCACCAATATACTTTCCCTAAATCGGATCAATCGCATATTATCCTCGATTTAATGGCCGGTATTTACAATTACGAAGAAAAACCGTTTGGACTTACGTTCGTGTAGTTAATGATACTTTGGTTACCGGTTACCGCCAGACGAATGGATGGGCGAGGACCAGGACCGTTTATTTTGCGATGAGTTTTTCTAAACCTTTTAAAAGCTACGGACGTAAAAGCTACGACGCCAAACAAGCTTACAGAGGTTTCTGGGGTAAATTCAACCAGGAACAAAACTTCCCTGAAATTGCAGGCAAAAAGTTAAAAATGTTCTTCGATTTTGATACCCGGGAAGGGGAGAAGATCAAAATTAAATTTGCTTTATCGCCAGTTAGTCAGGAAAATGCTTTGCAGAATATGCGTGCAGAAATTTCGGGCTGGGATTTCGAAAAAGTAAAAGAACAGGCACAGGCTACCTGGAACAAAGAGTTGAATAAAATCCAGGTAAAAACCTCAAACGATAATAAAATAAACTTTTATACCGCTTTATACCATGCCTACATCAATCCAACTACTTACACCGATGTTAACGGTGAGTATAAAGGTTTAGATCAGGGTATACATAAGGCTGACGGTTTTACCAATTATACCACATTCTCACTATGGGATACTTACCGTGCTTTACATCCATTCTTCAACATTACCCAGCCGGGCCGTAGTAACGACATGGTGAAATCGATGCTGGCGCATTACGATCAGAGCAGTTTGCACATGCTACCGATTTGGTCGCACTATGCCAACGATAACTGGTGTATGAGTGGTTACCATAGTGTTTCAGTAATTTCTGATGCGATTATAAAAGGTACTTACACGGGCGATCCTAATAAAGCATTGGATGCCTGTATTGCAACAGCTAAACACCGCGATTATGAAGGCATTGGCTATTATATGGATAAAGGTTATATCCCGGCAGAAAAATCGGGCATTTCGGTTTCTAATAATTTAGAGTATTCTTACGATGATTGGTCGATTGCACAACTGGCCAGGAAATTAAACCGGATGGATGTTTACGATGAGTTTATCAAACGTGCTAACAACTGGAAAAACAACTATGACAGTGCATCTGGTTTTATGCGTCCGAAATTGGCAGATGGAACATTTAAAAAACAATTTGATCCAAAAGATACCGAAGGACAGGGTTTTATTGAAGGCAACAGCTGGAATTACAGTTTCTTTGTTCCACAGGATCCTGCTTCACTAATCGAAATGATGGGCGGTAAAAAGAAATTCGCCACCCGTTTAGATACTTTGTTTACCATGCATTTACCAGATGAGTTTTTCGCACATACTGAAGACATTACCCGCGAAGGTATTATTGGCGGTTATGTTCATGGAAACGAACCGGCACACCACATTGTATATTTTTACAACTGGGCCGATCAGCCATGGAAAACACAGGCACAAGTTCGTCACATTTTAAACATGCAATATAAACCTACAGCCGATGGTTTGGGCGGAAACGATGATTGCGGACAAATGAGCGCCTGGTACATGTTTTCCTCTTTAGGATTTTATCCTGTAGCACCAGGTTCTGATGTATATTCGTTAGGAAGTCCTTTAGTTAACAATGCGGTAATCAACTTAGAGAATGGTAAAACTTTCACGGTTGAAGCCATTAAACAAAGCAATAAAAATGTATATGTAGAAAAAGTTTTATTGAATGGCAAAGAAATTACCGATCATAAAATCAAACACGCTGATATCACCAACGGTGGAAAGCTTACTTTTTACATGAGCGCAAAACCGAAGAAATAGCGATACATCCATTTAGCATTTAACCGTTGACCAATTTTTTGGTCAGCGGTTTTTTTATTTACCCTTCAAATGTCGTTCGAGCGTAGTGCAACGCAGTCGAGAACCCGAAGGCTCTGCGAAGCAAAATCTATCTCGAGATAGATCTCTCCATTCCACTGCATTCCAGTCGAGATGACGATACTTTTTATTAAATTCTCTGCATTTATAACCAGGGTGAAGGCAAGAGCCATTATCGACCAAATTTCCGTGTTTTTCCTTACCTCTGTGGCAGAAAAATATCAACTCTTTCTCTAGATAATCTGTTTTTGATGAAAACCTATAATTAAAACTAAATTTTGATATCTAAATTATCTATCGTAATATTGCGATATAAATTATGGGACTTACCAAAACAGAAATATTCACCGAAGAGCAAAATCAAATGGCAACTTTATTAAAAGCGATGGCCCATCCTGCGCGGATTGCGATTCTTCAGCGTATCCTGAAATCAGATACCTGTATTTGTGGTGATCTGGTTGAAGAACTTGGCTTAGCTCAGGCGACCATTTCTCAGCATTTAAAAGAACTTAAAAATGCCGGTATTATTCAGGGGACTATTGAAGGGGTGAGTATCTGTTATTGTATCGAACCTAAAACCTGGAAGTTATTACATACACAACTGGCCGATTTCTTTGCCTCGTATAAAGGCAAGCAAAATTGCTGTTAAAATTTTTTACATAAATCAATCGTTAAATTGCAATATTATGATTAATACATTATCAACAGAATGGAGCAGCTTCAAAGCTGAACTTCTACAATATCCTGAATTGCTGTTGCAGTTTCAATATGCTACTGATAAGTGGGTAAATGCCAGTTACCACATCACTGAAATTAAACAAGCGCCGATTACCTCAGTGGATTGCGGAGGCGTAATGAATGCCTGGACTGAAATTATTGTGCAGTTGTGGGAGCCTGCTGAGAAGGAAGAGGGCAGGGCCATGCAGGTTAAAAAGGCATTATCCATTATCAACCTGGTAGAAAGTAAACTGGCTTTAAATCCCAAAGGTATTGTGAAAATTGAATTCGGTAATTCAGAATTTGATACCAGGCAGATGTATCCTGGTGAATTTAAAATTGACGGCGACAATCTGATTATCAACCTAACACCCGATGCTACACAATGTAAGGCGATAAGTCGCGGTGGAAGTTGTGGTACAACCGCAACGGGTGAAGAATGCTGTGCACCTGCTGAGCCTGTAAAAAGAAAAATAGGGTTAGTTAACCTTACTGCTGATCAAAATAGTTGTACACCGGGTAGTGGTTGTTGCTAAGAATTTTAAATTTTAAAATAATGAAAAATGTATTGGTGCTCTGCACCGGAAACAGTTGCCGTAGTCAACTTGCAGAAGGATATTTGAAAACCTTTGCTCAAAGCAAAGCTAAAATCTATAGCGCGGGTATCGAAGTTCATGGTGTCAATCCAAGGGCGATAAAGGTAATGGCCGAAGATGGAATCGATATTTCTGGTCAAACCTCTAACAATATCGAGGACTATTTTGATGTTTCTTTTGATTATGTGATTACCGTATGTGATCATGCGAAAGAAAGTTGTCCATATTTTCCAACGCAGGCCATAAAACTGCACCATAACTTTCCCGATCCTGCAAAAGCGGCAGGTAGTGATGAGGAAATTATGGTCGAATTTAGAAACACGAGAGATCTGGTAAAGGCTTATATGGAAGATTTTGTAGACAAAAACTTAAAAGGCTAATATGTCAGCAAATGTTTGTGCACCGTCAATTCAAAGAAAACAACTAAGCTTTTTAGATCGGTATTTAACTCTGGTTTTTTTTAGCCATGTTATCGGGAATACAAAGATCTATCCAGACAGATGTAGCTTCTTTGAGCACTCCATGGTTCTCGGTTTTGTTGAACTCCGCTCGAAATGAATGACTGATTTTTACAACCTTTCATGTTATAATTCATTCCATGATTTGTTGGCTCACCCAGCCAATCTTTTACAGCCAGGATTTATTCGGCAAATGTATTTCTGCCAGCATACATCTTGCGCTTCCACCACCATTTTTTTCAATGGTGTAAAGTGGTGCATAAATGATTCTGCTGTATTGTTCAAGCGCAGCAATCTGCTCAGCAGTTAAGGATAGATAAGCCTGTTCCGACATCACCAGTAAACTTTCGTTAACTGCATTGCTCAGCTGTAACATGTTGCCTGCAAATTTGTTCATCTGTTCCAGGCTGATTTCGATGATTTCTTTTCCGGCGCCTTTTAAACTGATGGTTACATTCAGTTTTTCTTCAGGATCTTTAATCGAATCCAGACAAATTACCGCAAAACGGTCGCCGATGCACATCATGACATTGGTATGGTAAATCGGGAAATTTGATTCATCAACTGCCTGGAATGCCACCGGTTCATATCCGGTCAGCATGCAAAAATTGTTTAACACTTCTTCATCAGTACGCACACTTAAGCAGGCATAAGCAATTTTGTTAGTACGATCTAATACCATGCTTCCTGTTCCCTCTAAAAATGCATGTTGATGTTCGTAAAAGCTTAAATCGCTGATGTGATTAACTTCAAAGTTTTCTTTTAAACCATCCAATATCTCTTTTCTGCGCTCCAATCTTCGGTTTTCAGAAAACATCGGATAAAGATATACTGAGCCATCCTCATGAAAGGAAACCCAATTGTTGGGAAAAATAGAATCAGGTGTTTCAGGTTGTAAGGTATCATCAACCACCGTCACATCAACATTATTTTTCCGCAGTAAATCAACAAAGGCATCAAACTCTTTTAAGGCCTCTGTTTGTACATTGGTTTCACTAGAAGCAACTTGAAACTTGTTATTTCCAGCCGTTTGCTCGTTGAATTTAAAATCAATAGGGCGGATCATTAAAATGTGATTGGTCGTCTGCATATTGGTAAAAGGTAAAAGGCGTAAGGTTTAAGGTTGCATACTGCCCCAAAAAGTTTTCAATAAATATCAGGCACTTATACTATAGGCAAATTTAACCTTAAACCCTATACCTTACGCCTTAAGCCTCAAATATTGTCTCTAAATATCGGCAAACTCATACAATGGAAACCGCCACGTGCCCGCGATAATTCTGCTGAAGGCATTAAAATCAACGTATCGGTTATGGTTTCGGCATTTACTTTGCCGCTTTCTAAATCCTGGATCAAATCTTTTACATCCACTACATCAAAGCCAGCAGTTTTAAAGGCTTCAACGGTTTTATCGTTTCTGTCGTAACCTAAAACCACACCTTCTTTAATGGCTAAAAGGTTACAAGAATCTGTCCATTGTTCTCTCGAATCGTAAGGAAACAGGTTATTTCCGCTATAAATAATCTTAGTTGGTTCGGTGCTTTTTAAATCGTTCCGGCTAATGTCATTTAATAAAGCTTCTACATGTTCGAAATGTTTAGGCTCTTGTGGATTAGCTTTTGTAAACTGAATAGCAGTAGTAGCCTCCAATTTTTCAGGTTCTTTTAAAAAGTTGATTGGCTCGTAAGGATTAAATTTCGGAGAATGAGCAATTGAGTTCAAAATTACCCATGTATTGCGTTTAACCTGCGTAAAAACTGTGTCCAGGTGCATGTAATCACGTTTGCTTGGTATTTTTACCACCGTAACTTTTTCTACTACATCCTGGTCGAACAACAATTTAATAGCCTCATTGGCGCCATGTTCTGATGTTCTTTCACTACAGCCGATCAATACATGGTTTGGACTTACCATCATCACATCGCCGCCTTCTAAAGTAGTACTGAAAGCTGGTTCATCACCTGGTCTTAAAAAATGCATGGTCACATCCGGAATTTCGAGGATATTATTGCGGTAGTGCTCAAACAATGGATGGTTGAAGAAAATGTAACGCATTAAAAGTGTTTCGCGCACACGGGCTTTTTTTGCCGGTTTGTTTAATAAAATGTGGTTATTAATCGTTGTACCCAAATCCCTGGTAAAAATTAAATTCGGGATCGGCGCAAAAATCATGGTATCGTTAGCCAATGTTCCGGAGATAAAAATCTCTGCCAATTGTTTCGGATCGGTATTGGTTAATTCCAATTGAACCTTATAAGTACAGCCTTCAATCGCACAAACGGCGGCAACCAGTTTTTTGCGAATGGATTCGTTCTCCAGCATTTCGCTTAACAGGTTCTGAATCTCGATTACAGATTTAGAATTGTGGAAATCGGGGTGGTTGGGTTTGTAAAAATTACGGTCTGATGCTTCTGAATCTATTTCGGCCAGTTTTCCTTTGATCTTTTCAGGATCAAGAAAATACATCAGCAGTTTAATATAATAATCATATTCATCTTTTCGGATGGTATCTAAATGTACAATATCTTCGAAAAGCCAATCTTGTGCCTTAGAGGGTACTACTTTGCCTAATCCACTATCAGGACTATGTATTAATAATTTACGCAATCTGCCGATTTCGGTGTTTACGCTCACTTTAAAATTGGGGTTCTGCTCGCTCATAAATAAGTTAGTTGTTACAAATCTATTAGAAAAATTTAGATATGAGAATTGAGAGGTGAGATTTAAGGTAGACTGATACTTAGAAGGGTTTATTTATTGCACAGAGCCGGGATCCCTAACTATTGGAATTTTTGCGCTTCGGAAAGTCCGATGTCAGAAAGTCGGAAGATATAGTTTGAAAGTGCATGGCCTGAAATTTTGAAGACTAATAAGTTTTATATGATCGGCATCCTGTCTTCCGACCTCGGACCTCCGACTCCGGAATTTTTAATGCACAGCACCGACGTCCCTAAACCTTATTGAAGCGGCAGCTCCCAATTTCTTCAATCGGGACTACAGCGGAAAGAAGGACTAGCGGCACCGATAAGCACTACAGCACCTTTCCAAACCTTTTAAAAATTATGAAAATTAAAGTCTTAAGTGAAATATTAGAATTTTAGAGCGTCCGAAAGTCCGAAGATATAGTTTGAAATTGCATGGTCTGAAATTTTGAAGACTAATAAGTTTTATATGGTCGGCATCCTGTCTTCCGACCTCGGACCTCCGACTTCGGACTTTTTTAATGCACAGCACCGTCATCCCTAAACCTTATTGAAGCGGCAGCTCCCGATTTCTTCAATCGGGACTATAGCGGAAAGAAGGACTATCGAAAACGACTGGCACTACAGTAGCTTTCCAAAGCCCTTATAGTGATGAAAATTGAAATTTAGGCTAAAAAAATCTTCGGACTTCGGTCTCCCGACTTCGGACTTTTTTCTCTATTTTTGGCGCATGAATTTTATTATTGCCGAAACACAGAAAGCCATTTTTGAACTTTATAAGGAAGAAGTAGCCGAAAGTGTGATCAACATACAAGAAACCCGCAAAGAATTTGAAGGACAGGCAACCATTGTTGTTTTTCCAATCACCAAAATTTCAAAGAAATCGCCGGAACAAACAGCCACAGAAATTGGCGAATATTTAGTCGCTAACGTAGCTGATATTACCAAATTTAACGTAGTTAAGGGCTTTTTAAACTTAAGCATTGCCGAAAGTTATTTCTTAAAACAGTTTAACGAAGAAATTTTATCGCCTGATTTTGGTGTGTATGCAGCGAATGGTAAAAAGGTAATGGTTGAATATTCGTCGCCGAATACCAATAAACCACTTCACCTGGGGCATGTTCGTAATAATTTGCTGGGTTATTCGGTTTCTGAGCTGCTTAAAGCTTACGGTTATGATGTGGTGAAGGTAAACCTGGTTAACGACCGTGGGATCCACATCTGTAAATCAATGCTGGCCTGGCAAAAGTGGGGTAATGGCGAAACACCTGAAAGTACAGGCTTAAAGGGCGATCACCTGGTTGGAAAATACTATGTAGTTTTTGATAAGGAGTATAAAAAAGAGATTGATGCTTTAAAAGCGGAAGGACAAACAGAAGACGAAGCGAAGAAAAATGCCCCATTAATTAAGGAAGCACAACAAATGCTGTTAAAATGGGAGCAAGGAGATGAGGAAGTGGTTTTGCTTTGGAAAACCATGAACGAATGGGTTTACGCTGGTTTTAACGTGACTTACAAAAACCTTGGGGTTGATTTTGATAAATTCTACTACGAAAGTAATACTTACCTGCTAGGAAAAGGTACGGTTGATGAAGGTTTGGCTAAAGGTGTTTTCTTTAAAAAGGACGATGGTTCGGTATGGATTGATTTAACTGCCGATGGTTTAGACCAGAAACTGGTTTTGCGTGCTGATGGAACTTCGGTTTACATTACTCAGGATTTAGGTACTGCCGAAATGAAACACGATGATTTCAATATGGATGAGTCTATTTATGTGGTCGGCAATGAGCAGGATTACCATTTCAAAGTGTTGTTCCTGATTTTAGAAAAACTGGGCAAAAGCTGGGCAAAAGGTTTATACCATTTATCGTACGGGATGGTCGATTTGCCAAACGGAAAAATGAAAAGTCGAGAGGGAACAGTTGTAGATGCCGACGAATTAATTGAAAGCATGGTAAGCACTGCCCGCGAAAAAACAGAAGAATTGGGTAAAACCAATGATTTTAGCGAAGCAGACAAAGAAGAACTGTATAAAAATATAGGTTTAGGTGCCTTGAAATATTTCCTTTTAAAGGTTGAACCGAAAAAACGTTTATTGTTTAATCCGGCTGAGAGTATCGATTTTCAGGGGAATACCGGGCCGTTTATTCAGTATACACATGCGCGGATTAAATCATTGCTGAGCAAGTCGGATTATCAATTTGCAGTTGGCAGTGAGCAGTTTTCAGGAATATCAGGTGTAGAACTAGAAATGATTTTGCAGTTGGCTAAATATCCTGAAGAGATTGCCATTGCGGCAAAAGCTTACAGTCCGGCGAGTTTGGCCAACTATTTATATGAACTGGCTAAATTGTTTAACAAATTTTACCATGAGGTACCGCCGATTGTAAAAACGGAAGAAGGTGAACTGAAACAGTTCCGTTTAAACCTGAGCAAAAAAACTGCTGATATCATTCATGCAGGAATGTTGATTTTGGGGATTACTTCGCCGGAAAGAATGTAAGATGGATGATGTGAGATGGAAACATATACTGCGTTCCTTAATTATTACACAAAATAGGGGAGTCGTGATATCATTTAATTATATAAATAATCTGAATTAGTAAAAACTAACCAATTGTCAGATTAAGCAGTGGCTATTACAAATAATCACCCCTGCCCTTTTGTTCTGTCTTTACAGATGAAAGGGCAGGAGTGATTTAATTATTTTGCTTTAGCCGATTCTGGCAGCAGTATTAACCTGATATAATTCTTACCGGTCAGGTATTTATCTGCAATATCTTTTACCTCTTTTGCAGTCATTCCTTTGATGATCTGGTTATAGTTACTGATCTGGTCCAGCGGCTCTCCATTGCTAAGTTGTCCAGTCAGATAATCCAGCCAGAAATTATTTGTTTTCATCGTGGTTTGCATCGTATGTAGGTCTTCCGCCTTAAACTTTTCAATGTTTTCCGGTGCCGGGCCAACTTTCTTTAACTTTTCAACTTCATCCACCGCAGAGGCAATCATCCTTTCTACATTTGCTGGTGAACAGCCGAAATAGATAGATATACCATATCTGCCATCAGGCAATTTACGGGTACTTACTTCCGCAGCCGGAGAGTAAACCCCACTTTCTTCCTCACGCAGTCTTTCCAGTAAACGGATTTCCAAAGCTTCTTTTAGCGCCTGCATCTTCAGGGTACTCGCGTAATCATAATCAAACTTTCCAGAAAAAACCAGGTAAACCACGGCCTTATCCTCCTTACCAGCGTACACTGTTTTGGATATCAAGCCTTCAGGGAGGTGGATGTCCAGATTTTTTGCTGTCTCTATGGTTCCGTTTGCAGGAAGGGAAGCGATGTATTTTTCCAGGTAAGGCTTCAGTTTTGCCTCGTCTATATTTCCTACAAGAACAAATTTCATTCCCGTTACATTGGCGAATCTCTCCTTATATATCGAATATGCGCGATCAAGGTTGATCTGTGCAATTTTCTCCAGGTTAGCAGGCGTACGGCGGACATTGTAGTTCCCCAAAACTGTAGTCATTGTATCACTGAAAACCGATTCAGGATCATCGTCCTTGTTCACCAGGGCTGCTTTTGCATTCGAGATAATCCCTTTGAAAATCTGCTCATCTTTACGCGGTTCTGTAGCGTAGGCATACAGCAAACTAAAGGCACTGTCCATATCTTTGGCATTTGTACTCCCAATAAAGCCTTGTGTACGCTCATCTATAAAAGGAAAAACCGAGACCTGTTTACCTGAGAGGTATTTTTCCAGCTGACTGGCATTGTAATTTCCTACACCTGCTGAAGAGATAATATTTGAGGCATTAGCTGCACTTTCATAATCCGCATCACTGTATAAGGATGTTCCCCCATTGGTAAAAGCCTGGAAAACAATCTCGTCATTTTTGAAGTTCGTTTTCTTCAGTATCACATTTACACCATTGCTGAGGGTAAGGTAAGTAAGTCCGGTTTTGGCATCTTTTTCCTCTTTCACAATTTTTCCGGCTACCGGTACATGAGCCTGTAACGGCAACTTACTTACATCGTCTTTAAAAGCATCCATCTTTTCGGCATTGACTTGCTTTATCCAGGCTAAAACAGCTGACTCGGCCGGTAAAGTTGCCTTATCCTTTTCGGGTGCGGTTACAATGATATCCCTGTCGGTTTCCCTGATGTATTCTTTGGCTAGCGCATTTACCTCCGCAAGCGTAATTGTAGGAATAAACAGGTTTACCATTTCATTTTGTTTGCTTAATCCAGGAGCGGCCCCGCCATAAAGGAAATGGTTCAGATAAGCATTTACATAGGTATCGGAAGTCATTTTATCCTTTTCCTGCATCATCGCTTCCATGTCATTCAGATACTCTCTTTTGGAACGCTCCAGCTCTGTTTTAGAAAAGCCCAGCCGTTGCAGTCTGGCCGTTTCCCTCCACACTGCTTTAAATCCACTCTCCACTTCTCCTGGCCTGCAGCTAACATAAAGTTTAAATGCTTCCAGTCCTGGCATAAATTCACGAATTGCGGCACCACCTTGTAAAAACGGAGGATTGGCCTGCCGGGATAACTCTGTGTAACGCCTGCTCAGCATTCCGTTGAACAGATTTCTCAGCAGTGAGGCACGGTAATCAGTCTCTGTATAAATTTTCTGCTCTTTATGCTTGGCATTAACTTCTATAACCGTATTGGTCAATTCTTTATCCGTTACCGCAAGAAACTGGTTTTTCCCTGTTAAGGAAGAACTATATTTTACCCTTGGTTTTTCATTTGGCGGGTTTTTCAGGTCAGCAAATTTTTGCCTGACCAGTTGTTCCATTTTTGCCACGTCGATATCACCTACAATAATAAGAGCCTGCAGGTTCGGACGGTACCAGTTATGGTAATAATTGCGGATCACTTCTGGTTTGAAATGAAGGATTACATCAGCCTTACCAATAGGCAAACGGGAGGCATAACGCGAGTTATTTACCATCAACGGAAGGGTTTGTCTTAGTATGCGATCTTCAGCGCCTCTACCCAACCTTTCTTCTTCCATAATCACACCGCGCTCCTTTTCAATCTCGGCCGTCTCAAGTGTCAATCCTTGTGCCCAATCGCGCATAATCTGCAGCCCGTTTTTCATCACCTCAGGATCATCTGTGGGCAGCGGTAACTGATAAACTGTTTCATCAAAACTGGTGTAAGCATTTAAATCGGCACCAAACCTTACACCAGCTTTCTGGAGATAATTGATCAGCTCACTTTTAGGGAAGTGCTCCGTTCCATTGAAACTCATGTGCTCCAGAAAGTGTGAAAGTCCCTGCTCTTCATCCGTCTCCAGGATAGATCCTACCTTATTGGCAAGATACATCACCACCCGGTGCTCAGGCTCATTGTTATGGCGGATATAATAGGTAAAACCATTCGCCAGCTTTCCGGTACGCACCGAGGAATCCAGCGGAATCAATTTTGTAACCGGCTGAACAGTATGGTGAACGGCAACAGTAGATTTAGCAGGCTTATGTTGTGCTCCTGCAAGCAAAGGCAGGCAATTGCCTGCAATAAACAGGGCTATAATAATTTTGTAGATTTTCATATTAGGTAATAAAATTTATAATGCTGGTTGGTCATCAGCTATACCGCGCTGTGCCATGGGCTAGGATCTACCCGATTAGTGGGGCAGCACTTCTGCCAGTTTACGTTCCAGTGCTGCTCCCCGTAGGTTTTTCGCAATAATTTTACCATCCGGGTCAATCAGGAAATTAGAAGGAATCGCCGAAACATCAAACAGTTTACCGACTTTGGAGCCAACATCCTGTAGATTTGGCCAGGATAATTTATCCTCACGCAAGGCGGTCATCCAGGAGCCTTTATCAAAGTCTGAAGAGATGCCCAGTACATTAAAATTGTGTGCAGCAAATTTTTGATAGGCCGCAACTACATTAGGATTTTCCTGCCTGCAAGGTACGCACCAGCTGGCCCAGAAATCAACAAGCACATATTTTCCCTTGTAGAAAGATAAGCTAACTAACTTTCCGGTAGAATCAGGCAGAGAAAATTCGGGTGCCACCATCCCGACACTTACTTTCTGCGCACGTTTAAGGTCTGCAGTCAGTTTCTTCCCAAGTAAAGTCAGTTTCAAAGGGGCTTTAATTTGTTTAAACAAGCCCATGGTTTTTTCAAAAGGCATACCGTGCCTGAAAGACTCTGATAAAAGATAAAGACTAAAATAATTGGCGGGATGACGGGCTATATATGAACTGTCTGTTGTGATTTTTATCTGATCCAGCGAATCTGATGCCTTTTCTATTGCCTTCATCTGCTGCTTAAGCTTGGCCCTATCTTGCGTACTGTCGCCCATTAGATCCTCAATGCTGAAATAAGCAGACCTTACATCGTTTAAAGCCACTGTAAGCTTCGTTGTTTTACTTTCATAAGCTACCTTTTCTGCATTCAAAGGAGAGCCTGAAAATACGGCTTGTGAAATGTTTCCCAAGGGAAAAGAGACGTTAAAAACCCCTTTCTCAATAAACAATTCATAAGAAGGGCGTACAGTTTCCTGTTTCTTTCCTTTAGTAGCCTGGGAATAAGAAAGGACTGCCCATACCGGATCCTTTACGTTCCCGCGGAAACTGAAGGTTCTGTTTTTCACCAGGGCAGAATCCTGTTGCATATCATCGTCTATATAACGTTCAAGATAAACAGTCACTTTATCAGCGGGTTTCATGCCGGTTATTTTTCCCTTTAATGTATAATTCGGAGTTTTCTTCTGCGCAAAAGACACAGCGCTGCCTGTGATAAGCAACAGGAAAAGTATAAATTGAATTGATCTGTGATAATATGTGTTCATTCTTATAGATTTAGTTGTAACCTGGGTTTTGTGTCAATTTTGGATTATTTTGTATTTCTACTCTTGGTACAGGATATAGTGCAGCGGTAGACTTCCAGTAGGTGGGTTTATTTTCTGACATCACCTGATCAAGGTGGCCCAGTCTGCGGAGATTAAACCAGCGATCACTCCATTCAAAACACAACTCCACTCTTCTTTCCTGTTCTACAGCATCAAGAATCGAACTTTCGGTTTGTCCATCATCCAGATTTTCAAGCCCCGCACGATTACGGATGGTATTCACATCCTGAACCGCAGCATCAGGTTGTCCAAGTTTAGCTAAGGCTTCTGCACGAATCAGGTACTGCTCCGCAAGTCTGAAAACTACCGTATATTCCTTATATGCTGAATTTTCAACGTCTAATCTATATTTGTAGATCCGGTAACCGCCGGTTTCCTCATTGATATAATTCCACCTGCGTTTATCGCCGTCTTCAAAAGCATCGATAAGACTATTGCTACCTTCATCCGCAACGGCAACATAAGCACCATCACCCAGGGTTTGCCCCCTATACCATACCCGATTTCATTCCACATTTGAAAGATAGATTCTTTATTATCGCTGTGAAAAATATCCATTTCCGCATCATCTGCACTGGTTCCTTCCATCACACCAAGGCTATACTGATTGCGATTTTCGATAATTTCGGAAGCTTTAAGACTGGCATTCTTCCAGTCACCGGTATATAAATATACTCTGGACAGCAATGCTTTAACCACCCATTTATTTGCCCTTACACGGCCAGCGGTAGGATATTGATCACCAAGATAACGCTCGGCTTTTAGCAGGTCTTCCAGTATTTGTGCGTATACTTTAGCGACTGGTGTCCGGGGAAAATTCTTAGTTTCTTTATAAGCTGTGCTGGTTACCAATGGCACATCGCCAAAAAAATTGACGAGATAGAAATAACAAAAAGCACGCATAAATAATGCCTCACCAATAGCTTTTTGTTTCCCTGAAGTAGTCATGCCATTCGAAGTTGCGACACCTTCTATGATCGAATTTGCGGTATAGATTACACTGTAATAATCTGACCAATAGATTTTGGTAGAAGAGTTGACAGGGTCTAAGCGGTTATTGTACCTATTCAGGAAGTCATCGTCTAATGATGCTCCCGGCTTCAATTCATCAGAAGAAAGCCCTCCGGCCACAGGGATATCAAATAAATTACTGTTACTTGCCCATTGAGCATACATACCAACCACTACACTGTCTGCAGATTTATCATTGGCATATACTTGTTCGGTAGTTCTGATGAACTCAGGCTTTACTTCTAATATTTTTTTACACGATGTGCTAACCACAGTCAGCATCAGCAGGAAAGCTATGCGGTATATCAAATTTTTCATTGTATAATTTTAAAATGTTGTTTTCAGACCAAAAGTAAACGACCGGAGGGTAGGCATACTTACACCTGTTTCCGGATCAAAGCCAGGATAGTTGGTCAGGGTAAACAGATTATTTCCCATCGCGTATACACGCAAATTTTTCATCCCCAATTTCCCGGCTTGTTTTTCTGAGAAGTTATATCCCAGGGAAATATTTGAAAGCCTGATGTAAGAATTATTAAAGGCAGTAGCCAAACTTGAATTATAAGTATATATCAGGGCACCATCTGTAGTATAAGCGATGCGGCTACCCGGATTTTGCGGACTTTGCCATCTGTCGAGTACTTCTACGGGCTGGTTATCCAAAGTAGCACCAGGGCTCAAATTCAGGATGCTATTTCGGCCGCTCTTTTTAAAACTTAGGAAAATATCCAGATCAAATCGCTTATAAGAGAAATTATTAGTAAAACCTCCGTAAAATGTTGGCAAAAGATTACTTAAGGGAACAAAATCATTTGGATATTCTATAGTGCCATTTCCATCCACATCCCTGTATACAGGTTTACCGGTTTGAGGATCTATTTTCTGAAAGTCGAATCCCCAGAACAGTGATAAGGATTTGCCGATGGCATATAGATCCTTATATGAGGAATTTTCCAGGTCAGGGAACGATAGCAATTTATTTCTTCCAACGCTTAAATTAAAGCTTGAGGTCCAGCTAAAATCTTTGTGTTTAATCTGTGAAGTGTTCAATATAAATTCCCATCCGCTATTCTGGATTTTTGCATCCATATTCTGATTTACATTGCCCACTCCAACTTGTGAAGCCAAAGGATACGCTACCAGCTGGTTACCAGAACGGTTCCGGTAATAGTTTACGGTAAGCATCACCGCATCGTTCAGGAAACCAAGCTCTATTGCAGCTTCGAATTTTTTATTTTCTTCCCATTGATAATCACTGTTGAAAAGGTTTTTAGGAAAAAGTCCGGTCCCCTGATATTTGTTGAAGGTTTTTTCGTAGTTCACGAAATAACTGTAATCACCTATATTGTCATTACCGCTCAATCCGTAACTTGCCCTCAGTTTACCCATGCTTAAGAAGGGCATTGCCGATTTCATCCATTGGCGTTCTGTAAAAATCCAGGCTGCACCGAGCGACCAGAAATCACCAAACTGTTTACCGGGTGCGAAACGGGAGGAACCATCACGTCTTAATGTTGCATTCACGAACAATTCATTCTGGTATTCATACCCTATACGGGTAAAAGCAGAGAGAAAACGATACTGGCTTGCCAGTTGTGTGGTGTCAGATCTTTGGGCGGCTGAGACATTGCCCAACAGCACGTCATCCGTATAGCCATAGGCATTTAAGGCATAATTTGAAGATTTGTTATCAATATAGGTACCACCAAGTAAGGCGCGGAAAGTGCTGTTTCCACGGTGAAGGACATAATCTGCCTGGGGCTCAAAGGTGAATGAGTTATTTTTGTTATTTGCATAATAGGTATAGCCTTGAGGATTAGATGATTTAGGATCTTGTGCAGCGATAGGTGTCAACATCATTTGCCTGATCCGCAAATCAGTATAACCAACACTGGCTTTCAGCGTTAGGTCAGGCAATACTTTGTAACTGCCCACAAAATTGGTGATGGCACTTTTAGATTTGCTTTCCATCTTGCTTAAAGAAGAGGCAATCGGATTGGGCACTGCCCAGTTTAAAGAGCCATCTTCATTATACAAGGAGTAATTTGGTGGCAGAGCATAAAAAGAAACAGGATCCAGGGCAATAGCGGTATTCTTATCACCCGAATAACTGAGGGTCAAAGCAAGATTCAATTTATTATCCTTTGAATTGTGATCTGCATTGAATCTGATATTCCCACTTTTTAGCCCGTCCATAGTATTGTACACGGTTTTCTCATTTCTATATCCTCCTCCCAGCAAAAAACGGGTCTGATTACTTCCACCAGTAATATTCAGCTCTGCATTTTGCGTTAACGCCGTTTTATCAAAAAACTCCTTTTGCCAATTGGTATATTTCGTCTGACTCCATTTGGTTAAATCAGGGAATGCATCTTCGGTGATTTCTATCCCATCATTGATTGCAGCCTGTCTGCGCATGTCAAGATATTGTTCCGTATTCAGCATATCGATGTAATGTGGAATTTTAGCAATTGAAGCGTAAACGTCGGCCCCGATTTGTATCTGGCCCGCTTTACCTCTTTTTGTCGTAATCAGGATTACTCCATTAGCTCCTCTCGCGCCATAGATCGCCGTCGCATCCGCATCTTTAAGGACCTCGATATTGGCAATTGAATTGGGATCTATACTTTTAAATGGACTTTCACTTGATCCATTAGTCAATATGCCAAGATTGGTTAAACCAGCAATAGAACTGGAAGTAAAAGGCACCCCATCTACAATATACAGCGGCATTCTGGCTTTTCCATCAAGATTCAATGTATTTATCCCCCTTATTTGTACACTAACTTGTGCACCAGGTAACCCACTGTTATTGGTAATCAACAAGCCTGCCGCCCTGCCCTGTAAGGCAGCGATAGGGTCTGAAGTGGGTGTTTTCTCCAATACAGCTGCATCTATAGAAACTGTAGAGCCGGTATTTGTCCTTTGTGAGGTCTTTTGTCCGTAAGCCAGCACCCGAACTTCATCCAGGACATTGGTACTAAGCTTCAGTTCAATGTTGATTACCCCATCAACATCTCCCACACGTATTTTCTGCTGCTGATAGCCAATATAACTTACTACCAGTACATCTTCTTTTTCAAGCCCCTCAATGAAAAAACTGCCATCCTCCTTTGTCCGGCTAATCTGGCGTGTGCGTTCCACCAGGATGGATACACCACCAAGTGTTTTTTGTTGCACTTTCACCACTCCCTTCACTGTTATTTTAGGGATGAATAAGCTGATTATTTTTTCAGCTACAGACTTTTCTTTCCTCCTGATAATCACCGAATGTTCCTCTATCGCATAACTGAAAGGAAGATTTTCCAGGCATTTATCCAGTACTTTTTCGAGCGGAGCGTTCCACGAAACCTGCATCTATTCTTACCGTTTGAAAAAGCTGATCTGAAGAGGCGACAACATCGTAACCTGTCTGCTTTCTGATCTCTCCGAAAATTTCTTTGAGCGTAGTGTTTTTCTGTACAAAAGTAACCTTTTGGGCGAATCCGGTGGCGCTCACCTGAAGCAACGTTGTTAAGAGTATAATAGTTGTTAACTTCATGATAAACAATATTTTATAAAAGCAGCACAAAGGCTTGCATAAAATCTTATTATAATTTTTATACATTTGATATCTGTTAAAATTGAATTGATTCATTACCTGATAAGATTAGGTTTTAGCAAACACAGCCAGGGATGTTCCACCATCCTTGGCTATTTTGTTTTGAAAGATCAATATGCTAAAAACCCTTTTCGTCGGTTCCTTCCTAAGGATCGTGATGGTGGTTCTTCATGTTGGTTGGTTTGTTTAAGTAATTAGTTGATTAGTGATATTGCAGGCCTTTTAATGATCAACGAAAACCTTATTTCCGGTAATTTCAAATGATACGTCTTTGGTCTTGGCCAAAAGGTTTAAGGTTTTAGAGAGCTGGTCATACTTGGTTATAGTACCCAGGAATTTCTTCTTCTTGATCTCCTGGTTTTTGTAAATGATCTCCACATTGTACCATCGGGCAATTCTTGACAGGATATTTTCAAGAGGTTCATCATTGAACATAAAGTAGCCCTGCGTCCAGGCAACAGCTTCATCAGTGTTCACCACTACGATCTGTTCTGCTGTGGCCGAACGTATAAACTGCTGACTGGGCTTTAGTAACTGGTTATTGATTTTTACGCTTCCTTCCAGAAGTGTAGTTTTGGAAAGATTATCATCAGGATAGGCCGAAATATTAAAGTGGGTACCCAATACTTCTACCGTTTGTCCTTTACTGTACACAAGAAACGGATGTACTTTATCCTTTGCTACTTCAAAATATGCTTCACCTGTTAGTTCTACTTTACGGTTGAGGGCCCCGAGGAAAGATGAAGGATATTTGATAGAAGAAGCCGCGTTTAACATCACTTTGGTTCCATCCGGCAAACGCACTTCATAATTTTGTCCGCGTGAAGTAGACAGGGTATTGATCTGATTGTTACCAGCTGTACCCCGGTCAACTACTTCGTACACAATTTGCCCATCGCTGGTCTTGCGGATAACTACACCCTGCTCTTTTGCCACCTCACCTTTATGGGCATCAGATAGTATGATGATTTTTCCGTCAGGAAGTGTAAGTGTGGCGTTGTTTTTTCCGGGGCCAATATCTTTTGTGTAAACTACCTGTTCCTGCTTCTGTTGCGTTTTTACTACATAAAAAAGTGCAGCGCCAAAGGCAATACATAATGCTGCTGCAATGGATATCCTTTTCCACAGCGCAGGCCTCTGTATTTGCGGAGATGATATAGTATTTTGTTTCTCAAAATCTTTTATGCCATTAACAAACAGCACTCTTCTCCAGATCTCATCGCGGAGCGGGCCATCCTCAATAACTTTTCTGTCTTTTTTTCAGAATTGGCCGAAAAAATATATAAATATTCAACAATTTCCTTCTCTTCTGGCGTACAAATCCCTAACTGGTACTTTTTAAGTAAATTATTATGCTCATTCTGATGATTTTCCATCATTTAGTTGCGCTTACTGTTGCTAATTACTGTGATAACAACTAAAAGCGGGGCTGGTAGTAGACGGAATTAAAAAAAGTTAAGAAAATATTAAATGAATCACCCATTTTACTTTTGAGGATCCGCAAAGCATTATTTATTTGCTTTTTTACGGTTTTATCAGAGATATTCAGTTGTTCAGCAATTTCTTTATGTGTTTTATGCTGTTTTCTACTCAGTTCAAACACTTCGCGCATTTTTGGTGGCAAGCTGTTTAATCCCTCTTCAATCACTCGTTTCAGGTCCTGTTCCCGCACTCTGCTATCCGGCATTTGCGAAGGATGCTGAATGATATGCTCCACCTGTGCTAAATATTTAGCTTCTATCTTAAAATGTTTCAGGCGGTTTAAAATCCTGTTACGCGTAACTGCATAGAGAAAAGCTGCTAAATTAGGATAAATGTGATGGCTGTCAGATCTGGACCAAAGGGCGGTGAAAACCTCCTGAACCACATCTTTTGCTTCTTCCTCATCATTCAGCATTTGGTTGGCATGGCGAATAAGCAGCAACCAGTAGCGGTCATAGATGATTTCAAACGCCTCTTTATTTCCAGAATTGAAAGCATTTAGAAGATCTTCATCACTTTTAGGAATAAATGCTGCCATATTCAAAAGTAACAATAAATACCATTTCAAGCAATAATTCCATTATTCACAGGAAGATTCAAAAATCAACTCTTTTTTAAACTCTTCATTTCCGGTGCCCCCGGGAACAAACGCCTTGTTGTACTGATCCATACGCAGGCCGCATCATCTCTCATTAAGAAGCAAGCAGCCGTAATAAAGCCATCGCTGCAACAGCATTTATTTTAATTTGCTTTGTCATTTGATAAAAATACTTAAGGTTAAATATCCATAAGAAATACAATAGGTTAAAGAAATGATTTTTAGTGGAGGAAATGAAAATCTAAACCCTTATCTGTTACTTTTGTATATTCGAAACCTTTAAAATCACGATAATGATATTAACGGAAGAGGGCTTTAACATTATTTGTAGAATCTTAATCAGTTTTCCAACTATATAAATGAGCGAATTATCGGCAAGTGAAAAGCGCTTTAGGGCATTAGTGACCGCCACCTCTGATGTGGTATACAGGCTCAGCCCGGACTGGGAGATCATGTATGAACTGGATGGACGGGGATTTTTGAGTAGTACCAGTGCTCCGATAACGGGGTGGAGGGAAAGAAATGTGCATCCCTATGATATGGAAATGGTGAATGCCGCAATTTCGCAGGCCATTGAGCGCAAAGGGATTTTTGAATTGGAACACAGGGTTGTCCGCGCTGATGGGAGCTTGGGATGGACCGTGTCCAGGGCCGTTCCCATTCTGGGGGATGATGGGGAAATAGAGGAATGGTTTGGTGCGGCTAGTGATATTACCATAAAGAAAAATATAGAGGAGGAGAAATCCAGGTTAAGCCTCGATCTCGCCGCTTTAAATGAAGAAGCCGCTGCAACCAATGAGGAACTGCATGCAGCCAACGATGAACTTATGTTATCGCAGGATAAGCTCGGAGAGGTAAATAGCAGGCTTGAACAGATACTCAACATGCTCCCTGCTTCCGTTGTAGTAATCAGGGGCAATGAGCTCCTGGTGGAGATGATCAATGATAGTAACCTCCTTTATTGGAACAAAACACGTAAGGAAGTTATTGGCAGGCCTTTTCTTGAAATTTTGCCCGATCTGTCTGATCAGCCTTTCGCAGGTCAACTCCGAAAGGTAATGGAAACAGGACAAATTATCGATGTTAAAGAAAGCCCGGTAATTTTCACATCCGCTGACGGAAGCCTCAGAGAAACCTACGTTGATTATACCTATCAACCGCTACGTGATACTGATGGAAATATTTCAGGGGTACTTGTAATGTCGTTTGAAATCACAGACAGGGTGATTTCCAGAAAGCTCCTGGAAGGGTATACTGCTCAACTTTCTAATACAAATGATCAGTTATCAATATCCAATAACAAACTCTATAAAAGTGAGCAGCGTTTCAAATTCCTTATTGAAGAGGCACCTGTTGCCATCGGCGTACTTCATGGAAGAGAACTGACCGTTGAGACGGCCAATGCAAAATTGCTTGAGGTTTGGGGGAAAAACAATGCTATCGTAGGGTTTCCACTAAAGGATGCGCTCCCGGAGATTAATGACCAGCCTTTTCAAAAGATACTTGAAAAAGTATTCGATACAGGTGAGGCCTTTTATGCCAATGAAATCAGGGCGATGCTGCAACATGGGCAGGCCCTAAAAGAATATTTTTTCAACCTGGTGTACCAGCCCGTGATGGATTATACTGGAAAAACCGCTGATATCCTTGTGGTGGCCATTGATGTGACCCTTCAGGTAAACGCCCGCAAAGCGGTTGAAAGGAGTGAGGAACATTTCCGGAGACTTGCCGACCTGGTACCTGCCAAAATATCAAATGCACTTCCCAATGGTGAAGTCACTTTTTTTAACAGGCAGTGGCTGGATTTTGCGGGAATGGGTTTTGAAGATCTGCGGGACTTTGGATACCTGGAGATGTTGCACCCAGATGAGATCCCTGTCTTTCAGCAAGGGCTGGCTGCTGCAGCGAAAAGCGGAGTGCCGTATATTTCAGAAATGCGTTTTAAAAACACAGAAGGAAGTTATGTCTGGCACTTAAACGTGGCTTCCCCGGTAATGAATGAGGCTGGTGAGGTGATTATGTGGGTGGGCTCCACAACGAATATCCAGTCAATCAAGGAAGAAGAACAACGGAAAAACGACTTTATCGGAATGGTGAGCCATGAACTCAAAACGCCACTCACTTCACTCAACGGATATCTACAGTTTATGCAACGAAAGGCGCAGAAATCCGGTGATGATGCACTTTATCAGGGCTTTAAACAACCGTTAAAACAGGTTTCCATTATGACTGCCATGATTAATGGCTTCCTAAATGTGGCAAGGCTTGATGCAGGCAAGATTCCCATTGAAAAATCAGCGTTCAATATGGCAGAACTGATCCAATCTGCCCAGGATGAATTCAGGGCACTGTACAGTTCGCATATTATTATCTGTCCGCATCTGGATGAGGTAGCAGTCCTTGCCGATCGTGATAAAATTTTACAGGTATTGAACAACCTGGTAAGCAATGCAGCAAAATATTCTGCGGCTTCTACCACTATCGAAATTTCCTGCCAGCGCGTAGCGCATTGGGTAAGGGTTAGCGTACTGGACCAGGGTATCGGAGTAAGTAAAGAAGAACTGGGAAAACTCTTTGAACGTTATTACAGGGTGGAAAAGAATAACAATATTGCCGGATTCGGGATCGGTCTATACCTGTGCGCCGAGATCATAAAAATACATAATGGTAAAATCTGGGGAGAAAGTGAAGCAGGGCAGGGTTCAGTCTTCCATTTCGAACTTCCATTAAGTGGTTTTCTATAGACTCATTTAAAATCTTAAATATTAAAAAGGAAAATTTTTTCCAGTAAACAAACAAATTGGTTCAAGCAGTAGAATAATAAATTCGAACCAATGTTTGATATAGGACTGGGTACATTATTTTTCTTATTTTAGCTGGATCAGAATACTGAAAATTATTTTCTATATGACTAAACAACTCTTATTTAGTTTGGTGTTAAGCTTAGTGTTTAGTTTGAAATCTAAAGCACAGGACAAATCAATAGTTCCTTCGGATGTAATTCCGTTTCAGGTAACTGTCGAAGAATCTGTCTATAAAGGTAAAAATGCCTTAGCCCTTGAAATAAAAGGCCAAGCTAATGGAGACAATACGCTTGCTATTCTGAAGGATATTGAATTTCATAACGGCGTAATTGAAGCCACAATTAGTGGGCAAGCACTTGCAAACGCAGGGGAAACAGCCCGTGGGTTTGTGGGTATTGCGTTCAGGGCGGCATTAGACGCTTCTAAAATGGAGGTTTTTATTTACGTCCCACCAATGGTCGGGCAGATGACCAATTACGCAGAAACCATTCCAGCCAGTATATTTCTATTCCTGGATATCCCTGGGAAAAATTAAGAAAGAAAACACCGGGGAAGTATGAAGCGTATGTAGATATATTACCTGCGGAATGGATCAAAATAAAAATTGTAGTAAAGGATGAAACTGCCAGGCTGTATGTTAACAGTGCTACTGAGGCTACTTTAATTGTAAATGACTTAAAGCAAGGTAAAAATATTCGGGGAAGCATTGGGTTATGGGTAGGCCCCGGTACACTAGGCCACTTTACTGATGTTAAAGTAACTAAAGAAGATTGATCAATATTATATAAATTCCAGCATCTCACCTGCAATTATTTTTGAAATAAATCTATAGCTCTATAAACTGCATTTTTCAAAACAATAGAAAGAAATAGAATTACGTGGTGCAATACCATTCGCGGATTTTCTCTTTCCATGTCATATCCACGCTCGAAATATTCCTGAATACGGTTCATTTTTTTGCGGAGATATCGCTGTTAATATACTTATCCGTGGTTAAATTATTTTCACCTGAGCCAATGGCTTAACTTAATGACATTGGGGTAATGCCAGGCGAAAAAACTAATGTCCGTCTAGTACATTCGCAATATTACCATGATCAATAGAAACGTTCTAAATCGAACGCTATGTTTCAATATCGAACATTTTTCAAAATCTAAATAAATGTAATGCACATAAAATCAGTTACTTGTGCTTGGCATAGCTGTTGTAAACCATACGATACAGCGGGTTATGCTGGAAACCAACACTTAATAATATTACTTTATGCGATCAATGTTACGTATTTTATCATTACTCTTATGCTTAAGCCTTTTTGCCCTGGAAGGCTTCACGCAAACATCTTCCGCCAGGCCAACCTTCCAGGATTGCCGGCAAGTCTTAAATGGCGTCAATTTTAGTGTCGATCCGAGGATTGAACTTTTTCATACCATGGAAGTGCTCAGTGGTATTCCACTGGTTAATTTTATCGAAACGGATTACAAGCAGAAGATTTTAGCCAATTTTGCCGCCCATAAAAATCATCCTCTTTTTGACTATCTGAAACGAAATGATCTTTACGGAAAAATTTTCAATTCCATTGATGCGCCGATTTGGGCAATGCTCCACATGACTGATAATTTAGAATGGCGTAAAGATATTCCTGTTCCCGAAGCTGAAAATCCGATGCAGGATTCTCTGAGGATACTGATGAAGGATTTTGCGAAAAAATCGAATTATGTGCTGTTCTTTAATAGTAATACAGATTTTTACCGGATTTCTTTGGCAACCTTAACCTACAATCTGCCAAATTTTAATGAAAAAGAACGCCTGCTGAACTATTGCGGAGACGGTAACGGAAAAAATATTCAGTTCAATGTGATCCTGAATTTTCTGGGCTGGGGGAATTTTGGACCCCGTATTTTTAAAAAAGGCGGAGCAGAATTGTACGCGGTGATTGCACCGGAAAAATCCGCTATCAGGGTGCCCACTTTTGATGTTTCAGCTTTGTACCGATTGTTATGGCATGAATTCGCGCACTCCTTTGCAAATCCGGCAGTTGAAAAATACGAAGCGCAGTTCGATCAGTTTGAATGGATGTGGACACCCATAAAAGAATCTATGAAAAGACAGGGCTACGGTTCCTGGCGATCGGTGGTTAAGGAGCATCTGACTGAAGCAATTGCCTGCCGTATGGCAGCATCGAAACTCGGTGAAAATGCTGCAGATCTGAACTTTGTACGGCGACAATATGGTATGCGCTGGATATATCTTCATCCCTTACTGGATGCGCTTAAACACTACGAGAAAAACCGCCGGCAATTTCCTACACTGGAAAGTTTCATTCCGGAAATTATAAAATCTTTTAAGCGGGTGAGCCCAGGTGATATTGACCGGTGGATGGCTGTAACCGATGCGATCAGAAAACCTGATGTTAACAATATGCCGGCAATCGATGCTATCTATGGTCAGAAGAACATTTTGTTTATTGTTTCTACTGGCGAATCGGATCAGGTAGCAGATAAAAAATTAAAAGATTTTATGAATAACTTTAAGAACCGGATGGCTGATTTAAAAGACGCAAGGGTGGTGGCTGATACGATAGCACTAAAAATGGATCTGTCTGTTTACCACCTTTCCGTTTGGGGAACACCGAAGGGCAACAAATTCCTGCAGAAATATTTTGATCAAATTCCACTGCTGATCGAGGATAAGCGGTTGATTGGTGAGAATATATATGAGGGTACAGGTTATGGCATATTGATCGGTTGGGTTAACCCATTTAATAAGGAAAAAGTAATGGCTATTTATACAGGGCAAAGTCCTGCAGATGTTGTGGATTTTAACAACATTCCAAATGGCTCAGGAAATTACCATATTTTCAATAACAAGATTACGATAAAGCAAAGCACTTTCAGTCGTCAGGGCGAGATTTGGTTCGCAAAATAGTAAACTGGAGAATTGCCTGGAATTGGCCACTTTCTTGCTGCCCTAAAGATGAATGAACTTGTTTTAAAGTTTGTGTTGACAAATTTTTAGCTTTTTATTGGCCAGATAAAACAGTAATTGTGGTAACAGGCCTTTTAGCATCGGAAATTTCGGCCAGCACTGTGGATAATTCCAAATAAAACATAAAAAATTTTGATATTGTTGTCGTATATATTATATTTGCGACAACAATTAAATTTATTTATATGAGATTATTAACATTTGCATCACTACAGGTGAAAAATCTGGAGGCATCAAAAGACTTTTATGAAAAAAATTAGGATTTGAAATTGGAGACACTAATCCGCAAGCCTGTGTTTTCAAATACAACCGGGGAGAGGCAAGTTTTGCTATTCGCACCCCGCTTGAATCACTTGAAGGAAAAGAGTTGGGTACCGGTGTGGCACTGTGGTTTGCCGTTGATAAAAATGTAGACGAACTGAAAGAAGAATTTACTATCAATGGAATTACAACAGCCGGACCGATTATAGATACGCCTTTTGGAAAAGCTTTTCATCTTAAGGACCCTGACGGCTATAAACTTACTTTTTTAAATGCAAAATAAGAATAGATTTTGGTTACTGTTTAAGGAGTAAGACAAACTCGCTAACTGAATTTTAAAGCAAAATTATCGGGATTTTAGCATCTATAAATCACATAATGAGTGAAAAAGACCCAAAGTATTGGATAATCGTAGCATCCAAAGATCACGTAAAATCAGCAGTTGAACTGGGAATTGTACAGGCTTGTCATGGAAAATCTTCACCATTAAAAAGAATGGGAAAAAGTGATTTTGTTGTATTTTACTCTGGAAAGCAGACGATGGACAAACCGGACAAATGTCAGGAGTTTACTGCTTTGGGAAGGGTAGTAGACGGCGAGATTTACCAGTTAAAAGTCCCGGAAAACTTTTCTCCTTCAAGACGGAAGGTAGAATTCTTTAACTGTAAAGCCATTTCTATTTTAACCTTAATTGATGATTTGTCTTTCATTCAGAATAAAAAACGCTGAGGCTATCCGTTTCGTTTTGGGTTCTTCGAGATCAAACGGAATGATTTTGAACTGATTTCTTCACAGATGCAACAAACAAAAGATGAGCAAAAAAAATGAATTTCATTTTAAAAAACCTGAAGACAGTCCGGGTTACCTTCTTGGCCAGCTAACCATGCTGTGGCAAAGGAAATTAAAGCGCGTCCTTGATCCTTTAGATTTAACGCATACACAGTTCGCATTACTATGTGCACTAGCATGGCTCTCCAGGGACAGTGATGTGGTAACACAAGTGGATATAGCCAATCAAAGTAATGCAGACCGCATGATGGTATCTAAAGTGCTGAGAACACTGGAAGATAAAACGTTTATTACCCGTTTCGAACATCCTACAGATACAAGGGCTAAAACAATAAGATTTACAGCTACCGGGGAGATAATCCTGCAAAAAGCGATTATCAGCGTAGAGGCTGCAGATCTGGACTTTTTTTGCGGCTTAGGAATAAACCTAAAAACTTTTAACTCAGATATGGCATCCCTTATTAAGCAAAATAATAAAGAGATATCAAATATTCCCTAATTCTCGTGACTTAACCCAATCCGAATATTTTTATAATTTGTACATATGGTGCGCAGAAAGAAATCCATTGCATTTAAAAAAGGTGGGTATCCTTCAGCCTGTAAAAGATCCCAGTTGCCGCACATATAAGATGCCGCAAAAGGATCTCCTTGTTTATCGTCCGCCAAAAAAATCAGACATAGTTGACAGGGCATTGGCGTGATGCATCCTTTCCCCGTTTTCCAATGACTCCCCTGCAATTCCGGAGGCTCTTTTTCGCATCGCTGTTTCATACGATACAATGGCCTCGTATATCGAAACATAATGGCTGCCTGTCAGGCTTTCACTCAATTCCAGGGCATCAAGCATCGCCATATTAACCCCTTCTCCTGCAAACGGTGGCATTACATGGGCAGCATCACCGATGATGGTAACATCTGAAAGAGTACCCCAGGTCTGGTCCAAAGGCATGCAGTTGATTGGTCTCGGAATAAAAGGAACCGAAGTATTTTCAAATAGCGGGTACCAGAGGTCACTCCATCCCATATATTCTTTCTTAAACCATTCCAATACCTGCCACCGGTCGGAAAAATCTAAACCGCTTTTTTCCGCCCAATTTTCTTCGGCTTTAAAACTTGCATAGAATCCGATTACACCGTTTGCTTTCTGTCCCATAAGAATATCCTTTTCATTTCCGAAAGCCATTAATTTACCGCCACGAAGAAGCCTGGTAACTTCGGGTACCCGTTTTTCGGCATCATATATATTTCCCTCAAGCATCGTAATACCTGAATAAAACGCATTAATGCCAGTAATGTAGGGCCTGATTTTTGAGTTGGCACCGTCTGCTCCAATAACCAGATCAGCATACGCTTCCAATCCGTTTTTAAAATGTAACAGCCAGCCGTCTTTTTGTTTTTCCATAGACAGGAATTGGCTGTTCCAAATTATATTCTCAGGCTCTAACGAGTCCAGTAATAGCTTACGTAAAGCACCCCGGTCTATTTCAGGCCGGAAATGTTGATCCCCGAAATCTTCTTCTCTCATGCGTTCGAGGTCATGGTCGCTAAAAACTATTTCACCTTTTTCATTGGTAATCGTTGTTTTGTCGGCTCCAGGCATATAATTGTTTTTAAATGCATCCAGCAATCCTGCCTTCCGTATCGCGGCCAGCCCAGAATCTTCGTGCAGATCAAGCGGCGAACCCTGTACCCTTGCACTTCGGTCAAAATCCCTTTCATATACTTTAACATCAACGCCTTTCAGTTGTAAAAGCCTTGCTAATGTCAGTCCGCCGGGGCCGCCGCCTATAATCGCTACCTGCTTATTTTGTAATAACATATCTTTAAATTAGACTACAAAATTACTTTTGACCGTAGACTAAAAATTGTAAAAAACGGTAGTTTTTATTTTTATACAACTCTTTGGGTGAAACCCCCGAAAGTCGTTTAACCTCTTTAATAAAATGAGACTGATCGGTAAAATTGCGCTGGGGATACAGCGTTCCATCCCTGATGTGTGAAAGCGAAGCCTGAAAACGAAGTATTTTACAATAAGCTTTCAACGGAAGCCCGAACTGCTGATTAAAATACCGGTTAATCTGGCGCGGGCTCCACGAAATCTTTTCAGAGAGTTCAGCAACGGAAATCTCGCCGTACGAAGCAAAAACCAGTTCAAACAATCTGCGTTTGCGCACATCCACATCTTCAGGTAAAAGCGCAATGATTTTACTTGTCATCGTATCACAAAAGGCTTCAAAATGATCCAGGTCTTCTATTCTTAAACCCCAAAAATCATCTGGCAGCAGCTTTCCGCTATTGATGATATCAGCCACCGGAAAGCCGAAAATATATTCTATCGCCAGCGGATTAAAACTGACCGAACAAAAATCCGATACTTCATGATCAGGATATTTAGGTTGGGTTTCCAGTCCCAGCAAGGCAACCTGTATTCGGTTATCTTTAGTCTTTGAATAAATCAGGTCAATTCTTCCATTCGGAATAACCACAGCCTGATGATGATTGGAAAAGTTCTGTAGTGAGGAAAAACAATAGACAAAATCTTTTATCGATTCCTCAGGTTGAACGAGTTTAAAATCCAATGTGTCTCCCATGGTTAAAAATATTTCCGGTAAAACTAATGTCTTTGCTCTTTTTTAAAAAGGTAATGCAGGTTAAAAACAAGAACTGATAGGAAAATGATACTGTATGCTGCCATTTGTAATGAACTAATGGGTTCATGGAATACCAAAGCTGCTATAACAAATCCAATAATTGGATTAATATTAAGCAACATCCCCACTGTTGACGAGTTTAATCCCTTAAGGGCATATAAATTCAAAAACAATGGAATTACTGTAAAACCAACTGCTATAACTTCTATTAGTAACCAAAATAACGCCTCGGTAGGCAAAGGTCCGCTGTAAGCAGGATAAAAGGGCATCAATATCAGCGCGGAAAGCGAAATATGAAAGGTGAGCAGGATGAACTTATCAAACCCAACATTTTTACGTTGGCTTACCAGGTAAGCGGCATAAGTAAACCCAATAACAATACCGTAAACCATGTCCATAATATTCGCATACGATAGTATCAGGCAGCCCATTATACTTAACCCAACAGCCGTCCATTGTACTTTGCTGAGCTTTTCGTGCAAAAGCCAGTAAGCAAGCAATGTGGTCATAATAGGGCAAACCAGATAGGCAAGCGAAGTAGCCTTGATGCTTACATGATTAAGCACGTAAATAAACGAGAACCAGTTGATATTTAAGAAAACACTTCCGCTTACATTCAGCAAAAGCATGTTTCGTCTTTGCTTCGAAGGTAAGGCCTTCATATCAGAAAAGGTTTTAACCAATTCACCGCGTTTAAATAAAGCGGTAGCTAACAGCATCAATATCGCGCAGCTAAAAATGCGGTAAAATAAAATATCTACCGAAGAATATCCGCTTAAAGGTTTCAAAACTAAACTAAAAAAGCCCCAGGTCGCATAAGCGAATATAGCGGCCAGGTAATATTTTGCGATTTTCAAAAGACAGTTGCTATAATTTTACTTCTGTTGGCAATGTAGATATTACTCATGAAGATAATACCTGTTGTTTTATTGAAAAGTATGTTTGCGCTTGCACCTGGGTCATCTCCATCATGCTCAATATATCCATTATTGTAAATATTCCAGAAAACTCCCTTATTTCGTGTTTGCAAACTCATACTCTCGGGTACGTTTTTTTTTGGGGCGGGGGGTAAACACTGGGCCAAACATTTCAATAGCCGACGCGCTTTTAATCAGACCATCTTAATATCTGTATCCAGATCAAAATAACCAAGCTCCATAGCTTTCATGAGCGATACAGCAATAAATGTTTTACTAACCGACCATATTTTGAATTGTTTGTGGCGTATATGCCTTTCTTTTTGCAATATCAGCATAGCCAAAACCACTTTCAAAAACGACTTTGTCTTTATTTAAAATAGCTACAGAAAAGCCAGGTGTATTATCTTCTTTAAGCTTTAGTCTCAAAGAATCCTAATAATTTTGTGACTTAACTGTTAAAGTACAGCAAACAATAATAAAAAAGAATATTGATTTTAGATACGTCATTTTAATTCTTTTTGTGCTGTTTGCTACCTCACCGCTGTAAAATACTCTTCCCTTTCTGTAGTATGCGACTTAATTACATTGGTTAAAATTAGATTGACCAATACTTTTTGGGCTTTCCGGTACGAACTGCGTAATAGTTTGCTAAACTCTTTCAGGGTAATCTTTTCATTCTGTTCCAGGTATTCGAGCAGTTTTTTCTCGTTCTCAGAGTAAGAGATTAACACGCCATCATTTTTATATTCCTGTTTAAGTACTTCAAGAATAATCCGACTGGCTAAAACGCTTTTATCATCAATGCGGATATAAGCCCACCATTTTTTTGATCATCAAGTGCATAATGCGGCTTGGTATCACTTTCAGGAATATTAACTACCAGCACTAATTTATCATCAACATAAATTTCCTCAAAGTAAGGTTCAATCGCAGGCTTACAAAACTGATGTGCAGAAGTTAAGATCATATACTTTTCTTCTTCCTCTGATTTTACACCTTTAATCGAGCCATCATCAGCTACACCAATTAATAATTTACCACCTTTGTTATTGGCAAAAGCAACCAGACTCTTGGCAATTTTCTCAGTATTGGTAATGGTTTTCTTAAAATCGAGCATAACGCCCTCACCCTGCAAAATTAAATTCTTAATACTCGGCATAATCTAAAAATTAGTAAGCAACTCTGGGCGTTTCACCCTGATGCAGATTTCGGATATATACTTCATTCATTACGGTGGCACATACTTCACCCTTCTTATTGGTTATTTCCATAGGGTAGGCTTTTACAAACTTTCCAATGGTTTTTAAGGCATGCTCAGCTTCATTAAGCATTTCATCAGTTACTGTTATGGTAAAATATAATGTAGAACGACCAGGTTTTAAATATTGTATAGAGGCACTCTTTAACCACACACGTACTTTAAATCCCCGGCGTTGCATCAACTGATCAAATAACAAAGCATAAAATGGGTCTGTAGCTGCATAAATAGTCCCTCCAAAAATAGAGCCGTTATAATTTTTATTCAGAAAACTCTTGCTAAGCTTAACTGTACAGCTTCTAAATTCATTTTCAAATCTCTGAACCCAAATGCGTTGAAAAAATAGGGGAGGATAAAAACGCATTACCCATTTAAGGGTATTTTGAGAAATAATCATACTTACTAATATCAGAAAGTTTTATCACCTTTTAAAGTTTTGTAAATATTGTTTAAGTAATATTTTATTTAATCGTAAAATATGCATATTAATAATATTTCACCTGCAGCTCCATAATTACCTAATAATCAGTATTCTTTTGCGAAAAATATTCTTTTCAAGAAAAAAATAAAACCAAATTATTATAAGGTTGTTAGGATGATAGATAACATTAAAAACTATGAAAAAAATAATCTTAAGTCTTGCTTTTGCGGGTTCTCTTATGATAGCCACATCAGCATGCAATTCGTCAAAAAATATGGCTGGTTCTTCAGACAGTACTAAAACGGATTCGACAACTACGGCACCAATGGATACAACATCTAAAAAAATGCCAGACACGACCACAAAAATGCCACCTGACACTACAAAAAAGAACCCTACTATGTAGGATCTTAAAAGCCACTCTAACGCAGAGTGGCTTTTATTTTTAAAAATCTATTTTAATTATTTGTGTTATTGCGTACTTTCAGCATTTAAACCAAATAATTAAATGGATCATCAAGCAAAAACCAACAGCCGTAATGTAATTTTCTTAGTTATTGTAGCCGCGCTGGGCTATTTTGTTGACATTTACGATCTTGTTCTATTTTCTGTTGTACGCCTCAAAAGCTTTACTGATATAGGTGTTTCTGCCGAGCACATGCGTACTGAAGGGGAGTATGTGATTAATATGCAGATGTTCGGTTTGTTGCTTGGCGGCTTGCTTTGGGGCATCATCGGCGATAAATTTGGCCGTATCAAAGTGTTGTTTGGTTCTATCTTAATGTATTCGTTAGCCAATATAGCCAACGGTTTTGCGACTGATGTGCATACTTATGCCATTATCAGGTTTATAGCAGGGATTGGCCTGGCAGGAGAACTTGGAGCCGGAATTACTTTGGTTACTGAAACCATGGATAAAGAAAAACGGGGATATGGAACCATGGTTGTGGCCGGTATCGGATTATTGGGCGCAGCAGCAGCAGCTACAATCGGAAAACATTTTACGTGGCAAACTTCTTATTTTGTAGGTGGCGGAATGGGGTTGTTGCTGTTACTTTTACGTGTGGGTACTTTCGAATCGGGAATGTTCAAACATGCTGAACAAAGTTCAGAGGTCTCAAAAGGGAATTTCTTTATGCTGTTTTCTAACCGGAAGCGGTTTTTAAAATACCTGGCCTGCATCTGTTTAGGACTTCCGCTTTGGTTTATTGTCGGGATTCTGGTTACCCAATCGCCAGAAATCGGAAAAGCACTTGGCGCTAAAGAACTGCTTAACGCCGGTACAGGTATTATGTACACTTACTTCGGTATCGCCATCGGCGACGTAGTATGCGGTTTTTTAGCACAGGTATTAAAGTCCCGCAGGAAAACGGTACTTATTTTTCAAAGTCTGTCGGTAATTACGGTAATTGTTTATTTAACCAGTACAGGCTTAACCGAAAGCAGTTTTATTCTGATCTGTTTATTTATGGGCTTTGCGGTTGGCTATTGGGCCACATTTGTAACCATCGCCGCCGAGCAGTTCGGTACAAATATCAGGTCGACTGTAACTACAACTGCGCCGAACTTTGTGCGTGGCGCTTTAATTCCTATAACTTTAGTTTTCGAATTTTTTGTTCACCGCTACAACATCGTGTCGGCTGGATTTATAGTTATGGGGATTGTAACCGTGATCGCTATGATTTCGGTAGTTTATTTAAAAGAAAGTTTTAACAAAGAGCTTAATTACTTAGAAAATTAGCTTTAAGACTAGGGACTAAGTAACAATGTCAATAAAATGTACTATCTAAACATAAATCAATATAGCTGCTTTAATAGGCTTAAATTTGTATAGAAATAGAAAGAGCCGTCATGTTTAAAGAAGAAGTAGCAGTGCGATATAAGCAAATTCAGGATGAAATTTGCCATGGATTGGAAATTGCCGATGGCAAAGGAAAATTTGAAGAGGAACTGTGGGAGAGAAGCGGCGGGGGAGGCGGACGTACCCGGATTATGCAAAATGGTGCTATTATCGAAAAGGGTGGTGTAAATTTCTCTGCTGTACATGGAAAGCTTCCGGAAGCGGTAAAAAAGCCTTTAATGTGACAGAAGATGATTTTTTGCCACTGGCGTTTCAATTGTGATTCACCCGAATCATCCTTTGGTGCCAATCATCCACATGAATATCCGCTATTTTGAACTCAATGAAGAAACGCGTTGGTTTGGTGGCGGCATCGATTTAACGCCGCATTATGTGTTCGAAAACGATGCACGTTTCTTTCACCATAAACTAAAACAGGCTTGTGACGATTTTGGTGCTGAGTTTTATCCAAAATTCAAAATACACGCTGATGATTATTTTTTTATTAAACACCGTGAAGAAACGCGTGGTATTGGCGGTATTTTTTACGATCGCTTAAAACCTGAGAACACCAATTTATCATGGGAGCAGATTTTAGATTTCTCTATTAATATTGGCGAAACATTTTTGCCGATTTATACCGAATTAATAGACCGTAACCGGGATAAAGAATTTACGGAGACACATAAAGAATGGCAATACCAACGCCGTAGCCGTTATGTAGAATTTAATTTAGTTTACGATTCGGGGACCAAATTTGGCTTAGAAACCAACGGACGGATTGAGTCTATTTTAATGAGTTTACCACCGCAGGCTAACTGGGGTTATAATGTTCAGCCCGAAATTAATTCTGAAGAATACAAAACGATACAGCTGCTTAAAAAGGAATTAACTGGGTCTAAAATTGTATAGAACCGTCGTCATCTCGATCCGAGGACTTATAAGTTTTTTAAAACAAAGTTAGCGGTGCTGATACCTCGTGAAAACCAGCTTTTAATTTGCCGGTTCTAAAATCATTTACAACATTGTGGGCCATACGGGTTGGTTCAGGAATACGGTAATTTCCGATACAATTTTTTATGATCGTTAAGCTTTGATCAGCTGTAATTAAATGCCCGGCAGATACGTAAACAGGTGCACAATTGAGCTTAGTGCGTAAGGCAAAACCCAGGGTTTCACCATGACTGTTGATTTCTGTACTGCTTAATTTTTTGGTTTCCGGAACATGGTTTTCGCCATATAAAAGGCTTTTGGCACAGCCAATTGTACTTTGATTGGCCAAAATTCCAAAATGCGAAGCAACACCCATACGGCGCGGATGCAAAATCCCATTGCCATCGAGTACCACAACATCTGGTTTATTTGAAATTAACTCCCACACTTTTAATAACGCAGGCACTTCCTTGAAACCCAAAAATCCGGGCTTGTATGGAAAATTGGTTTCGTAGGTTTCCAGTGCATAGGATTCCAATATCATACCGGGATAACTTAATATCACAATTCCTGCATACATCGTAGAACTATTTTTATTGAAAGAAATATCGGCGCCTGCGATGGTTTGAATTCTCTGAAGTGATTGAAACTTTAATTTTTTGGAGAGTTCAATCTGGTAAGCAGCGGCATCTTCGAAGCTATAGTGGTCGTACATTCTTATTAGGACAAATTGACTGGTATATTTGTTTATATCTATGTCTTGTGTTAAATAGCATTAGTGATACATTTGAGTAACCATTTTCCATTAACATTATGATTGCTTTACCATCGTTTTATATACTCACCAGTAATGGAGCATCCGTCCTTCCGGATGCAATCCAGCGAGAAAGAGCTATAAATCAAAACCGACCAATCCTCTTTTACTTGGACGCCAATCTTTGTTTGGATGTAATTAATTATTTTGAGAACAAGCAAGCACATCCACAATCAAAAACAAATATAGAAATACTCATACTATTTTGCCAGCGATATAATATCGAAGTAGTACCCAAGTTTGGATCAATGGAGCTATGTAGAGAACATTTTAACAATCTAAATATAACCAAGTATAAGGATTTTGTAAATAAAATTACTTATGCTTTCGATACTCCACTTGATGAAAATGTTAAATTAAATGACCGCATTTTTAATTATGATGTGGAAGTAAATGACACAGACAGTATAGCCTTTAAAGGATTGTTCCCCTTATTGCTTATAAGCTATATTTCACTATTGAAAATTTATTTCCTATGTAAAAAGAACAAACCTAATAAAGGGAGTGTACTCAAAAATCTGAAGTTATTCTTTCATTGGTGCAATAAACATATCAACACATCAATGGCCTCAGAGATCCAGTTGGCAATTAAAATATTTGGCGGAGATTCTGGAATTGGAAAAATGATCTGCATAGATAAAAAGGGAGGTCATCAAGATGTTTTTAGAACAATTTGGGGTACTGCGTGGGACTTGTTTCATATACGTATGGTGCATTTTAATGCGATTAATACAGGTATAGATCAGGGTGTATATTTTATTACGCGTGATGAAAATTTATATACATTATTTAAAACCTGTCAGATCAAGGGCGCGTTATCTTTTTCAGGTCAGCCAATAGTCTCTTTTGTAAATTATGATATTGATATTCAATATAAAGATAAGTCCATTAAAGAAAGTATAGAAGATGCGTTAGAAATTTTCACATTTGAAAGAAGCATTCTTAATTCCACTGAGCCATTAGATATTAAGCTATTGGAAGAATTAAGAACAAAACTTGAATATGATATATGTAGTGTACGAAACGAATTATGACAACTGTCTAAAACAAAATGTGACGCCCAAAAAGTCCTTAAGACACTAATTCCTAAGGAAATAATACAAGTCAAAATGAAAAATGTGCTGCACAGTATATGCCTGTCTAAAGCAATATAAATGTCTTATAATTAATATTATGTTAAGTTGTATTTTCGAACACTATCTTATCCTTATCAGATTCTCAATAAAATTACAGTTCCTGAAGTTTGCGGTTAAGTTCCTGTACCTTGTTTGTTGCACCTTTTTTGCTATAGATATCAATCAGCAACTGTACAGTTTTTTTATCGTTTGGATTAATTTCGTTGGCACGTTGTAAAGCAAATTGTGCGCGATTAATTAAACCTTTATATTTTTCGGTTTTGTCCGCATCGCTTGTGTGCAAAGTTTCGTTTGCGGTATTGATATAAGCTAAACTCAATTGATACAAGGCATCGAAATAATTCTGATCCGTGGTTAAAGCTTTATCGTAAGCTAAAATTGCTGTAGCATTATTTCCGCCAACTTGTTGCAGGTAACCATATAGAAAATAAAGCAGTTTATTTCCTTTTTCTACTTTTAAATTATTTTCGATCAATCCTTGTGCTTTACTGTAATTTTCTGTGTCTAGCAAAAGATTAATATAATCATTCGTTAAAAAACGGTTGAATGGATTTAGCAGCAACCCTTCTTCCAGGGTTTTAATGGCAGTTTCGTTTTCTGATTTCACTACGTACATCTGGGCCATTTTCTGAAAAACAGATGGATTTTTAATGCCATTTTCTTTTGCGCGTTTAAAATAAGCTAAAGATTCATCGTAAGATTGAATGTTTAACGCACAGATCGCGGTATTTAATGCCAAAGTAGTATCTGCAGGAAAATTATCTGATACTTCTTTCAGGTCAGCAAATGCTTCTTTAAATTCATTGTTAAAATAAGCTTCATTGCCTTTATCCTGCTTTTTGATCAGGATGTTGTGGTCAGACGCCTTAATAAGTCCGCCATTGTCGTTGTAGCGGTCTAATGATTTTGCTTTGGCAACTGCCTCTACTGCACTATCATAAAATTTATTCGCATTGTTCGGGTCGGTATCAATCAGCGATGCAAATGACGTGAGGTAAGATTTTATAGACCAGGTTTCCGTCCAATTTTTGGTTTTAATATCTTTTTCGGCAGATTCAATAGATTTTAAGCCCTCTGTAATAATGCTCAACTGCTTTTTCTCATCTTCTTTGTTGGCTATAGCAGCCTGAAGTTTGCCAACTGAATTTCTGGCAATCAGGATCTGACTTTTTTGGGCTACAGCATTAAAAGAGACGAAAATTAGCGCGGTTAAAGATATTCTAAGGCAATTCTGCATAATGTATTGATGTAATAAAACCGTAATAAACCATAAAAATAAACATAAAAAAAGAGCCCCGAAATTTCAGGACTCTTTTTTTAAATCGGTACCAGAATTATTGTTTAGGTAATGCGTCTAAACGTTTTTTGATATCTTCATAATTTTTGGTGTCATTTCTAAAAGCATAGATCGTTTTCAATGTTTCTAATGCACCCTGGTTTTTGGCATCAATTTCTAAAGCTTTTTTGTAAAAAGGAAGCGATTTATCTAATAAAGCATTCATTTTACCCGTTACTTCGTTAAATTCTTTTACTTTTTTAGGATCGATTTTATTTCTGTCGGCCTGTAATTTTAAAGCCTGACTGAAATAGATGTTGCCTAATAAAACCTGATAACTTGGGTTATTTGGCTCTTTTGTAGCTAAAGCAACCAACATTTGCTCAGATTTTGCTGCATCACCCCTATCAATATAGATCTGTGTTTCAGTTTTAATCCAGTCGGTATTTTCAGGGAATTTAGCAGAAGCTTCTTTAATAACGGCCAAAGCAGCTGTAGTATCTTTCTGTTTGCTTAAAACAGCATTGATAATTTCAGAATATAAATCTTTGGATTGTGGTGAGTTTAAAGAGATTACTTTTTTAAACTGGGTAATCATACCTGGATAATCTTCAATATTTCTTGCTGCAATACCAGCATTTAAATACATCGCAGTATCTTGTGGGTTAATTACCGTTGCAGCAACAAATTTTTCGTAAGCCGTTTTGTAATCTTTTTTGTTGTAAGCAATTACGCCCGCATTTCTAACCGCATTGCTTACATTCGTTTCAGCTGAACTGATGTTGTCTTTTTCAGCACCTTTAGTATCCAGTTTTTTTGCTTCAGCAATAGCTTCTTGTGCAATTTTCAAATTTGCATCAGCGTTTGCAGTACTGGTTGAATCTAAAATAGCTGCAGAAGAAGCAAATAGCGCACGGTAAGACCATGCTTCAGGCATTACTTTAGATTTTTCATCAGCAATGGCTTTATCAGTATGGGCCAAGCCTTTAGCTAACGCTTCAAGCTTTTTTGCCAATGGCGTTGTGGCGCTTGAAGAGGTTAGCTGGAATAAACCCCAGTCGTTTTTTGCCGCGGTTACTTCACTTTTCTGAGCAAAAGCAGCGCTTACCGCACCTGCTAGAAATATACTTAGAAATACTCTTTTCATAATTTTTAATCTAATCTTAATTTAGTTAATTTTCTTCTTCGGTTTCGTTATCTGATTCTCCTTCTTCTTCAGTATCATCAGCTTCAGGAGTAGTATCGGCTTCTATTTCTTCACCGTCTGTAACTACAACATCTGTTAAATCTACTGTTTCTTCTTCATCTTCTTCGTGGTCAATTTTGGTAACCGATGCAATTTCGTCATCACCTTTTAACGATATTAAACGAACCCCTTGTGTGGCACGCCCCATTACCCTTAATGCTGATACCGGAATTCTGATTACAATGCCTGAACGGTTAATAATCATCAAATCTTCGCTATCAGTAACGTCTTTTATAGAAACTAATTGCCCAGTTTTTTCAGTAACGTTAATTGTTTTTACCCCTTTACCACCACGGTTAGTTACACGATAGTCTTCAATATCGGTACGTTTTCCGTAACCTTTTTCTGATACTACTAACACCGTAACTTCAGGATTGTTTACAGCAATCATGCCAACAACTTCATCCTGATCGTGTGCAAGCCTTACACCACGAACACCGGTAGCTGTTCTACCCATCGGACGAACAGTTTTCTCATTGAAACGGATGGCTCTTCCTGAACGTAAAGCCATTACAATTTCGCTTTCGCCGTTGGTTAAACAAGCTTCTAATAAGATATCGCCTTCGTTAATGTTAATGGCGTTGATACCATTTACACGTGGACGTGAATATGCTTCGAGAGATGTTTTCTTAATGGTACCTTTTTTAGTACACATAATGATGAAATTGTTCTCTAAGTATTCCTGGTCTTTAAGGTTTTTAACCTTGATATAAGCTTTGATTTTTTCTTCTTTCGGAATATTGATGATGTTCTGGATCGCTCTTCCTTTACTGGTTCTCGAACCTTCCGGAATTTCGTATACCCTCAGCCAGAAACACCTTCCGGCTTCAGTAAAGAACAACATGTAATTGTGGTTGGTGGCTACCAGCATGTGCTCAATAAAATCTTCATTTCTTGAGGTACTGCCTTTAGAACCTTTACCACCCCTGCCCTGTGCTTTAAATTCGCTTGCCGGAGTACGCTTTACGTAACCTTCGTGAGAAATGGTGATCACAACTTCTTCATCGTCGATGAAATCTTCCATACTCATATCTTCTGCCGAGTGAACGATTGTAGTTCTGCGTTCATCACCAAATTTCTGCTTCACCTCTTCCAGTTCATCCTTGATAATCTGCATCCGCAAACCTTCATCTGCTAAAATAGATTTCAAGTATTCGATGGTTTTCATTAATTCAGCATATTCTTCTTTAATCTTATCGCGCTCTAGTCCTGTTAAACGACGCAATGTCATATCCAGGATCGCACGTGCCTGAAGGTCGCTCAGCCCGAATTTCTCCATTAAGCCTAAACGGGCTTCTTCTGGCGTTTCGGATGCACGGATCAATTTAATAACTTCATCTAAATGGTCTAAAGCAATTAAATAACCTTCTAAAATGTGTGCACGTTTTTCAGCCTCAGCTAGTTCGTATTTGGTACGGCGAACAATTACGTCATGACGGTGATCCACAAAGTGTACAATCAAATCTTTAAGATTCAACATCTGTGGACGGCCTTTCACCAATGCAATGTTATTTACACTGAAAGAGGTTTGTAGCGCTGTATATTTATATAGGTTGTTTAAAACGATAGAGGCATTTGCATCACGTTTGATTTCGTACACAATACGGATACCATCTTTGTTGGATTCGTCTTTGATGTTTGAAATGCCTTCCAGTTTTTTCTCGCCCACCAATTCAGCAGTACGTTCAATCATCTGGGCTTTGTTTACCTGGTACGGAATTTCAGTAACAATAATCACTTCACGGTCTTTAATGCTTTCGATCTCTGCTTTTGCACGCATTACAATACGTCCGCGGCCAGTTTCGAAGGCTTCTTTTACACCGGTATAACCATAAATAATACCACCTGTAGGGAAATCCGGAGCTTTTACAAACTTCATTAATTCCTCAATTGTGATATCTCTATTGTCGATATAGTTGACCACACCATCAATTACTTCGGTTAAATTGTGTGGTGCCATATTGGTGGCCATACCTACCGCAATTCCGGAAGAACCGTTAACTAAAAGGTTAGGTATTTTTGCAGGTAAAACCGTAGGTTCCTGCTCTGTATCATCAAAGTTTAATTGAAAATCAACCGTATCTTTATTGATATCTGCAACCATTTCTTCAGCAAGTTTGCTAAAACGTGCCTCGGTATAACGCATTGCAGCCGGCGAATCGCCATCAATGTGACCAAAATTTCCCTGTCCATCTACCATTGGGTAACGCAAACTCCAATCCTGAGCCATACGAACCATAGTAAAATATACGGATGCATCGCCGTGTGGGTGATACTTACCTAAAACCTCACCCACGATACGGGCTGATTTTTTATAAGGTTTTCCGCTGGTTACACCTAACCCCAACATGCCGTAGAGCACACGGCGGTGTACTGGTTTCAATCCATCGCGTACATCAGGCAAAGCCCTTGATACGATTACCGACATTGAATAATCAATGTAGGCCGATTTCATCTGCTCTTCTATGTTAATTTGAATGATTTTGTCGTTCTGCTGATTTTCTAAATCTTCTGCCATAAATTATTATTCTCGTTACTTAAAACGATATTAAAAAAGGGTATTACTATAACCTTGCGAATTTAACAAAATTATGCCGGATTAAGGCATTGTGGAAAATTTTTGACCTTTGTTATAGGTTTTTTACTCCCGATGTAATTTTAAGTCATTGAAGGCCAGTTTAAGAGTTTTTGATCTAAACCCGATCATGTTTTTTAAACCCGATAGGTTTGCCGGATTGGATTGATGATTTTCTTGGAAATGTAGGGTTCGGTGTTAATGGCGGGCGACACTCCTGCTACCGCTGCAAGTCCTCCCCGATAAAATCTGTGAAACAAGCAAGCACTCAATAAAAGACAACATAGACGGTGCTAAAATCGGGTTGCGGCTTTCCGCTTTATCAGGTTTATGAACAGGGGTTCTGTATTTATATGGTGATTTAAAAACAATAGGTTTGTAGAACTAAAATTTACATTTTTAAGTAATTCTGATACTTTTGTTTTTCAACCTTTTATAAGATGGCAAACGAGAAAAAATCTGCAATGAGTTTTATTATGGTCACCCTCCTGATCGATTTTACAGGTTTTGGGATCATTATTCCGGTTTTACCTAAACTTATACAGGATTTTACAGGCGGTGGTTTTGGGTTGGCAGCTGAATATGGGGGCTGGCTTACTTTGGCTTATGCATCCGTTCAATTCATTTTTTCGCCGATTATTGGAGCATTAAGCGATCGTTACGGCCGGCGGCCGGTATTACTGAGTTCGTTATTTGGGTTGGGTATCGATTATATATTTCTGGCTTTCGCCCCCTCAATTGTTTGGTTGTTTGTAGGAAGGATTATCGCCGGGATTACCGGAGCGAGTTTTACCACTGCTCAGGCCTATATCGCCGATGTTTCGCCTCCTGAAAAAGAGCGCAGAATTTCGGTCTGGTTGGTGCTGCTTTTGGTGTAGGTTTTATTTTAGGCCCGGTTTTAGGTGGTGCATTTAGTCATTTTGGTACCCGGGTTCCTTTTATGATTGCTGCAGGCTTATCTTTGATCAACTGGCTTTATGGTTATTTTATATTACCTGAATCATTACCGGTTGAAAAACGCAGGGCTTTTGAATGGAAAAGGGCAAACCCAATCGGCTCACTGGTTAGTATCGGTAAATACCCCGCCTTACTGGGTTTAATGATTACTTTATTCTTATTGTATTTCGCAAGCCACTCGGTTCAATCAAACTGGACATTTTATACTATGGAAAAATTCGACTGGGATACCTCCTGGGTGGGCTATTCGCTGGGCTTTGTAGGTTTGGTGATCGGTATTGTGCAGGGCGGATTAATCAGGGTGATTCTCCCGAAAATTGGAGAAAAGAAAGCGGTTTATTTTGGCCTGATTTTATACGTAATTGGCTTTACAGCCTTTGCTTTTGCGTCAAAAGGCTGGATGATGTTCGCTTTTATGGTGCCTTATGGTTTGGCAGGAATCGGCGGACCAGCAATGCAGGGGTTGATTTCTAACCAGATACCATCTAATGCACAAGGTGAAATGCAGGGTGTTTTAACAGGTTTACAGAGTTTGGCGGCCATATTTGCACCATGGGTAATGACACATATTTTCGCGTATTTTATAGAGGGTGAAGCACCTGTTTATTTTCCGGGGGCACCGTTTATATTAAGTGCAGTGTTAACGTTGATTGGGTTGTTTATTTGTTTGAGAAGTTTGAAGAAGTATCATTAGTTACAAATGTGGCTGTATCTCTAATAAGAAAAATCGTCATCTCGACTGAAGCGCAGCGGAATGGAGAGATCTATCCTCGAGATAGATTTCTCAACTTCGTTGCACTCCGCTCGAAATCACGATCACTTGGTTGGGAGTAGAAATCTTACAACAGTTCATTCGCTAAATTAGCCAATTCACTCCTTTCGCCTTTTTGCAAAGTAATATGGGCATACAGGGGATGATTTTTCGCGTTTTCAATTAAATAAGACAAGCCATTACTTTCTGAATCGAGGTATGGCGTATCAATCTGGTAAATATCGCCCGTAAAAACAATTTTAGTATGCTCACCTGCCCTCGAAATGATTGTTTTAACCTCGTGGGGAGTTAAATTTTGGGCCTCATCAATAATAAAGAATATCTTGGTTAAAGTTCTGCCTCTGATAAAGGCCAAAGGTGCAATGGCTATTTTCTCAGTAGTAATCAGTTCATCAATTTTTTCTGACATTTTATCATCACCAATAAACTGTTCTTTAATAAAACGCAGGTTATCCCAGATCGGCGCCATAAAAGGATCAGTTTTCGATTTTGCATCGCCTGGAAGGAAGCCAATATCTTTATTGCTCAAAGAAACTATCGGTCGGGTAACATAGATCTGTCTGAAATTTTTACGCTGTTCTAAAGCGCTGGCCAGCGCCAGTAAAGTTTTTCCGGTTCCGGCATTGCCCTGTATACTGACTAACTTGATTTCGGGATCTAAAAGGGCATGAATGGCAAATGCCTGCTCAATATTTTTGGGTTTGATCTTAAAAATGGCATCTGTAGAAACGGTCGAGATAGTTTTTAAGCTATTATTGTAAAATACGTTGGCGGTTTTCCTTTTATTTTTAAGGATATAAAAGTGGTTGGCATTTTTAGGCGGTAATCCCAGTTCAGCTGCATCAACAAAAGCATGTTTTTTTACCGCTTCAATCACTTCGATCGGAAAATCAACCAGCTCTGTTTTACCCGCATAAAGCTCGTCTACATTTTTGATTTTACCCGTTTCGTAATCTTCGGCATTTAAATCCAAGGCTTTTGCTTTTAACCTCAGGCAAATGTCTTTTGATACCAGGATTACTTTTTTATCAGGATGTTCCTCTTTTAAGCTTAAGGCAGCATTTAAAATTTTATGGTCTGTTTTGCCTTTTCCATAAATGTTCTCTGCATCTACAATTAAAGGTTTCTCGTTCAGCACTACCCTAAATTTACCAGAATCCGGACTTTTTAACGAAATCCAGTCGCTGATCAGTTTTTGTTTTGAAGTTTCATCTATCAGACGGATAAAACTTCGGGCTTCAAAGTTCCTGGTATCATTACCACTTTTGAAATTATCAAGCTCTTCTAAAACCTGAATGGGAATGGCTACATCATGCTCATGGAAGTTATTTATCGCATCATGATCGTATAAAATAACCGAGGTATCTAAAACGAATATTTTTTGACGGATTGGAGATTAATTTACCTTTTTTGGCCATTTGGTAAATTTAATATTTTAGGAATTATTAGCAGAAAAATCTGTTATTCTTTTTTTGCCACGATCCAAAATCCTGGGCAAATAAAAACGGGGAATTCTTCTTTCGATTCATTTCCCCGTTTTAACTTTAAAAACAGCCATAGCTGTATTTTAAAGCATCTAATTCTTGTTACTTTGATTTTTCCGTTTTCGTTAGGTTTTGCAACTTTTGCGATCCGTGAAAATTTATTTCCAACTCTTCCGTCCGTAAACTTCTTAGTTTTCCATAAGCTCTGTTTGGGCCTGTTCGATTTTCTCATTCTCCAACCTTGCGGTGGTCGTGTATATTCTTACTCAGTTTAACCCTTTCTGAAATTAATCGTTTTCCCTGTAAACTATCCGAAACAATTTCCCTTTCGGTTCTTTATCTCTTTTGGATTGTTTTGTCAGAATTCAAAGTACTTCGTATTTGATATGATCTAATTTAGTAGGAAAACAGCCATTTTGCAAGAGAAAAATAAAGGTTTTTATAAACAAAGTTATCAACTTAAATATACTGGTTATCAACAGCTTAATTCTTATAAATGGGCGTTTCCAGTGTTGATTTATGCTTTTATTGACCTTATTAACAATCCGGGGGTATACACTTATAAACATTCGCTATTATTTTGTTAGTCAGTTATTTAAGTTTTTTCAGCTTAAAAGTTAAAAAAAAGCAAAAAACTTAATTTTAATCACAACAAAAAACTTCGCTATTATGTTATTTTTGTAACATGCAGATCAGGCAACCCATTAGAAATATACAAGACTTTTTACTGAGTACGTATTTTGCCGACGGTCTCCGTATTACTATTGGTGTGCTGCTCCCCTCTTTAATTCTGGCCCAGTTTGGTATGTTAAAGTACGGGATGACCTTGTCGCTTGGCGCATTGTGTGTAAGCGTAGTAGATAGTCCGGGGCCAATGGTACACCGGAGAAATGCGATGCTGGTTACTACAGCTTTAATTTTTACATTCTCCATTCTAACAGGTTTAACCAATAGAAGCCATTATTTTATCGGCTTCCTTTTGGCCGTATCAAGCTTTGTATTTTCGATGTTTTACATTTACGGCATCAGGGCAGCATCAGTAGGTACTGCAGTTTTGCTGATTATGGTGCTGAGCATTGATGATATCAGGCCTTGGCAGGATGTTTTGTTGCATGGGTTAATGGTACTTGCGGGCAGTCTTTGGTATACCGGATTGAGTTATTTTGTATACCGGCTCCGGCCCTTCCGTTTGGTACAGCAATCATTAAGCGATTCTATTTTAGAGGTAGCAGAATTTTTAAGGGAGAAGGCCAAATTTTATCATCAGAACAATAATTACGATAAAACCTATTCTGATTTATTACAACTCCAGGTTTCAGTTCATGAGAAACAGGATGCCGTAAGGGAATTGCTTTTCAGAACACGCGAAATTGTAAGGGATTCTACTCCTGAAGGAAGATTTTTGTTATTGGTATTTGTAGATATGGTCGATCTGTTTGAGCAGGTAATGTCTACTTACTATAATTACCAGCAGTTGCATGATCAGTTTGATAAAGCAGGCATATTATCAGATTATGAAATGGCCATTAAGCGGATTTCGTATGCGCTTGATGATATTTCATTTGCACTGAAAAGTGGCGGAACACCTGTTGTCTCCAAACGTTTGTTAATTGAGATTGAAAGGTTAAAGATCAAAATTAATGATCTGGAAAAGAATAATCAGAATCAGGAGTACAATACCTTAGGTATTATTGCCTTAAAAAATATTGAGGTGAACATTGAGAATATCCTGTCAAGGGTTAAAACTATCTTCAGCTATTTTAAAATCCGAAACAGTAAAGATATCAGACAGGCCGAGGTTGATACAGAGAAATTTATCACCAGACAGAAATTCGACTTTAAACTATTTTCAGAGAATTTAACTTATACTTCCTCCACTTTCAGGCATTCGCTGCGGGTTACCGTGGTGATGCTTCTGGGTTTTATAGTTGCTCAGATACTCAATTTCTCGCATAGCTACTGGATTCTCCTCACCATCCTGGTTATTTCGAAACCGGGCTTTAGTTTAACAAAAGAACGTAATTATCAGCGTTTAATCGGTACCACAGTTGGAGCGTTTATTGGTATGGGGGTAATTACTTACATCCACGATCGAAACACTTTATTCGTGATCCTGTTAATCTGCATGATTGGCTGTTATAGTTTCCAAAGGAAAAATTATGTAGTGAGTGTTCTCTTTATGACACCCTATATCTTAATCCTCTTTGATTTTCTGGGTATGGGATCTATAGCGCTGGCGCGTGAAAGGATTTATGATACTTTTATAGGCTCTGGTATTGCGTTATTGGCCAGTTATTCTTTATTCCCCACCTGGGAGTATGAAAAGCTCAAAGAGGCTATGATCGATATCTTAAAAGCAAATAAGGGTTATTATGAACAGGTGATTAAGTTGTATTTTGAGAAAAATTATAACAGAACGGAATATAAACTGGCAAGGAAAGAAGTGTATGTAAGTACCGCAAATTTGGCTTCGCTTTTTCAAAGAATGTTTTCTGAACCAAAAAGCAAACAGTTGTTTATTAAAGAGGTGCATCAGTTTACAGCGCTGAATCATTTGTTATCCTCTTATGTGGCCACACTTTCCTTATACAATAAGGAGCATCAATTTATCTTCGAAAGTTTCGATACCCTAAAACCGATTGCCAATAATACCAATTATTTATTGGATACATCAATTGATAATTTGGAGCTGGGGACCAGTACAATTGATAATGTACCATTAATCAGGTTAAATGATAATGGTTTGGGAATAAAAAAAGGTGAAGATTTAATTCCGGAGCAATTTGATCTGATTCAGAAGGTTGCTTACGATATCTATAAACTATCGGTGAAAATAAAGCTTTAGTTAGAAGAACATCTCGCTAGCGACCACCTAACCACTTGCTGAATTGAAAAACTGCGAAACAATTTCAGATCTTACTGATAGCTACACCGGCAACCAGCTTACATTAATTTTTAATATATCCTTAGCAGTACAATTATACAGTCTTTATGGCTGCTAAAAACAAAGGCAGGTATAATTTGTTAAACTTAATCTAATTAAGAAATTATTATGGAAAAGCTATATACAGCTGAAGTTACAGCTACTGGAGGAAGAGACGGACACATTAAATCAAGTGATGGAATTTTAGATTTAGAGTTGAGAAAACCCAAAGAATTGGGTGGCCAGGGTGGAGCAACAAATCCTGAAGAATTATTTGCAGCAGCATGGGGACCTTGTTATTTAGGTGCTTTAGGCTCTATAGCCGAACGCGAAGGTGTTGATGTTAGCGAAGCTAATGTGAAGGTATTGGTTTCTTTTAATAAGGATGGGAATTCATTTGCACTTTCAGCCGATTTGGATGTGCATATTCCTGGAATCTCTCATGAAGAAGCACAATCCTTAGCAGATAAGGCACATAGGGCTTGTCCATACTCGAAAGCAACAAAAGGAAATATTGAAGTAAGGGTAACGGCTGTGTAAAATGAAATTGGAGGTAAGGTCAAATGTCACCATCTGATTCCAAAATAAAAATTAACTTAGTGTCAGACAATAATCTGACACTACGACAGTAACAAAGAAGTCCCGATTTTGGTCGGGACTTCTTTTTGGATTATATTTTCTGGTTAAACAGCTTCTTGTTCAATTCTTGTATTTGCGGGTCTGCCGTTTTTAAAGGCATCACGGGTTTTTAGTCCTAATAGTTCAAACATGGCCATATCATCTACAAAAGCAGGATTTGGCGTAGTTAATAATTTATCGCCCGCGAAAATAGAACTTGCACCCGCCATAAAGCAGAAAGCCTGTTCTAAAGTACTCATCTCATTTCTACCAGCTGATAAACGCACTACCGAATTTGGCATTACAATACGCGCGGTGGCAATCATTCTCACCATATCCCAGATTGGAACACGTGGCTGATTTTCTAAAGGTGTTCCTTTTACCGGAACTAAAGCATTAACCGGAACCGATTCAGGATGTTTTTCCATGTTTGATAAAGTCTGTAACATCGAAACTCGGTCTTCTACCGTTTCACCTAAACCGATAATACCTCCGCTACAAACTGTTAATTTTGCTTTACGTACGTTTTTTATCGTATTTAAACGATCATCGTAAGTTCTGGTTGAAATAATACGTTTATAATCATCTTCCGAAGTATCAATATTGTGGTTATAAGCATATAAACCGGCATCAGCTAAACGCTGCGCCTGATTTTCAGTAAGCATACCCAAGGTACAGCAAACTTCCATATCCATATCATTAACCGCCTTAACCATTTCGATCACACGATCAAAATCGCGGTTATCGCGTACTTCGCGCCAGGCGGCACCCATGCATAGACGTGATGCCCCACCCTCTTTTGCTTTAACTGCGGCACTAACCACCTGACTAACCTGCATCAATGGCTGAACTTCTAATTCGGTATGGTAGCGGGCTGCCTGTGGGCAATATGAACAATCTTCGGCACAACCTCCGGTTTTGATCGAGATTAATGAACTTACCTGAACTTCATTGTAATCTTTATTCTCTCTATGGATACTTGCGGCTTCGTAAACCAGATCTAAAAATGGCCTGTTGTAAATTTCGTATATTTCTTCTTTTGTCCAATCGTGTCTTGTTTCTTGCATTGGGATCAGATTTTGCAAATTTAATTATGTAGTCTTAGTTAAAATTAACAGGCGCTCAATTTAGTTTGCAAGCTTTAACTCTTGGTATGCTAAATCAATTAAGTCCTGATTATAGTAAAAGTTTGCTGGCCAATCCTAAAATCAACAGGAAGCCAAAAACATCGGTAAAAGTAGTAATAATTATAGATGATGCAATGGCAGGATCAATACCTACACGTTTTAAAATAAGTGGAATACCTGCACCAGTGATGCCTGCAATGACCAGATTACCCGTCATAGCCAGGAAGATAACCAAACCGAGCATTGGGTTTCCGTCAAAAAGAAAGCAAAAATAAATACAATTAAACCGTTAGCTGCTCCATTGATTAAGCCCACTGTAAATTCTTTCAACACAGTTCTATAAGCCTGCTTATCTGTTAAATCATATAGCGAAATACGCCTTACAGTTACTGCAAGTGCCTGTGTAGCAGCATTTCCACCCATTCCGGCAATAATAGTCATATAGGCTGCTAATGAAGGGATGAGTTTAATGGTAGGATCGAAATAACGCACTACTGATGATGCCAGGAAAGCCGTGCCCAAGTTGATAATTAACCATGGTAAACGCGATTTTACCGCCTCTACCCAGTTCCCACTTAATTCCTCATCTTCTGATACCCCTGAAATTTTTAAGATATCTTCTGTACTTTCCGCCTCCATTACATCAATCACATCATCGAAAGTTACCCTTCCCAATAATTTCTGATGCTCATCTATTACCGGAATACTGGTTAAATTATATTGAGAAATGAGGTTGGCTACTTCTTCCTGGTCGGTATCAGGATGAACATAAACGGCATCCTCTTTAACCAGTTCGGTTATTTTGGCATTGTGTTTTGCCTTAATAATATCTTTTAACGAAACAATGCCTTTAAAAATTTCCTCGTCATCTACCACATAAATGGTATAAAACTCTTCCATTTCCTCACTTTGGCGGATGATCTCGTCAATTGCATCTTTTTTTGTCAGGTTGATATTTACACAGATCAGTTCTGTGTTCATCAAACCACCAGCGGTTTTTTCGTCGTAGGTTAAAAGGTTACGGATTTCTGAAGCGTGATCTTCTGTAAGGTCTTCCAGAATTTCTTTCTGCTCGTGGTCTTCCAGTTGCGAAATAATATCTGTCGCATCATCATAGTCCAGCTCCTCAACAATTTCCGTACGTTTATCGGGGTGAAGCTCAAAAAGCAAATCCTCCGGGTGGGATTCTTCATCCATTTCCGAAATAATTTCGGAAGCGATCTCTGCCGGAAGAAGGTTTATAATATGCCGCTGTTCGGATTTATCCAAACGTTCGAACAAAATCGCGATTTCTGAAGCATGGTATTCCTCTAAAACTATTTTTAAAGTTTCATCACCAGCTAAAATTGCATTTTTAACCTTAAGTACGTCGCTTTTATCTATTTCGAATGACTGCATCTATAACCTAACCAAAACGCCCTAAAGCTACAAATATTAAAAATTGATTTTTTACAATAATTGATTTTTAATGCTAACCATTTACAGTATAATTAAAGTTCTGACATTTTAGCTCCTAAATCCATCTTAGTATGTAAAATCCTAGCTATTTCGATTTCTCCATTATCAATTATCTGATAGAAAATGATATGTTCACCAGCCCTGAATCCTAATACATTTTGGCCTGTCTCCTTATAATTTCTACTCATTTCAGGTTTCTTTGCAATCTGAATACAAAATCCAATCAGTAGCTTATAATATTTGTCTGCTTGATTTTCAGACCAAACATCATAAGTGTAATCCCAAATTTCACTTAAATCTTCAAGCGCTTTGTTACTAAGAGAGAACCTAGCCATTTTTCCTCTTTTTGGCTTTCAACATTTCAAGATGTTTTTTCGGATCAAAATCCTTAACCATTCCACTATCAATTCCCACCTGAAGTGCTTCTCTTAAAATTTTGATCTTATTTTCTTCATCTTCCAATAATCTTAACCCTGCCCGAATAACTTCACTTGCATTTTTAAATCTTCCTTCGGAAATTCTTTCATCAACAAAATTTTCAAAATGATCTCCTAAAGCCATAGATGTATTTCGTCCCATTGTTTTAATGTTAAAATATTACTAAAGTTACCAAAAAATGGTACATTTTAAAAATAAAGTTTTATTTAAACCATCCTTTACGCCAAAAATAGATCACCTGTAAAACTGCAATCACCGCCATCACAACCCAGGTGTATAAATAACCGTGTTCTGCATACAATTCTGGCATGTTATCTTTCAGTATTTTTCCTGTTGCCGGATCTTCCCTGCTAAAATTCATCCCGTAAATCCCTGCAATAAAGGTTAATGGAATAAATATGGATGAAATAATGGTCAACACTTTCATAATTTCGTTCATCCGGTTACTGATGATTGATAAATTCATATCAATATTGGCAGAGGCGATTTCCTTTAAAGATTCAATGAAATCAATGATCTGGATGCAATGATCATAAGCATCCTTCATATAAGTTTTTGTCAGATCGGATATTAAAGGGCTATCCGTTCGGATAATATCGTTCAATTTATCTCTTTCCGGCCAGGTTACTTTCCTGATGGTGATCAATGATCGTTTAATGGCCTGTGTATCGTACATGATTCTTTTGTCAGGATGATCATATAAGCGGTCTTCAATTGCATCTAATTCTTCGCCCCAAAAATTTAAAAGGCTAAAGTAATTATCTACAATTACATCCATAATGGCGTACATTAAATAACTGCTGCCACCAATGCGGATGTTGCCTTTCCCTATTTCTAAACGTTTCCTTACCGGTTCAAAACAATCTGCATAAGTTTCCTGGAAAGTAATTAGTGTACGTTCAGATAAAATAAAGGAAATCTGATCATTGCAGAGCACATTATCCTCGCCTAAATATAAATGCCTGCTTACTGAAAAAATATACTTATCATTATCATATTCATCCAGTTTAGGTCGCTGATAAGAACTGGTGATATCTTCAAGCACGAGCCTGCTAATGTCCAGTTTAGCATAGAGGGTTTCAAATATATTGGGATCAGCCAAACCTTTGATATCGAACCAGTAATAAAAATCTTTGTTCCCGATCAGTTTATCAATGTCATTTATGTTTTCCAATTCAGTTTTCTTATAACTCTTATCATTATAAGTATGCAATACAATGAGTGGTTTTAATGCATCTTCATCGATGGCGTACAAACCCGGACTGGTGCCAGGCGCTGGAACTTTATAGTGTTTATGACGGTTACGTGGCTTGTTTTTTCCCATACGTTACAAATATAGCCGGGCTTGAGGCCCCTGGTTAAATAACAGATCAACAATACTTAAGTTGGGTAAAAATTGATGTTTATCTTCAAAAACCTGATAATAGGACTTATTGTTTACAATATCTTCCTGTTTTTTAGGATTCATAGCCGAACGGAAATCCAATTCTGGCTTGATGTCATCAAAATACTCGCCCGTTACCTCAAAGCTTTTATTCAATTTTAGCTTTTTGTTCAGCCACTCTAAAAGTTCGAAGTTATAATCGAACAGAAATTCAAATTTGTTGGTATAAAAACGCGATAGTTCATCTTCATAAAATTCAAAATAAGCAGAACTCCGGTAACAGCTTTCTAAACTCAACCAATGCAAACGTTGCCAGTTAAAATCGTAACTGATCCGTACATCCTTCATTTTCGTATGTGTTTTAGCACCTTTAACCACCGGAACGGTAATATCAAGTTTGCCATTTGGCGAATAAATACTCGCTCTGTTACGGTAAGTCTGCTTGGCTAAATGTTCGTGTTTTTCAATTAAAAAATCCTCTCCCAGCTTTTGCAATAAACTAAAATAACCTACTGGCGGAAGATAAAATAATGGAAGTATAGCTGTATTCTGCATTTGAAAATTTATGTTTGTAGCTGAAACGTTTTAAAAATAATGATTAAAAGAGGGATTGCGCATGTTGGCGTATTTTTTTATACCTGTTATCGCTGCTCCCCATGCCTTTGCTGTTTTTTTTGCAAGATTACTATATTATCTGCTTTATTACGTAATTGGCTATCGAAAAAAGTTGTCAGACAGAACTTAACCCAGTCTTTTCCCGAAAAATCTGAGGCTGAAATAAAGACCATAGAGAAAAAATTCTTCCTGTATCTGGCAGAACTTATCTTTGAAATCATCAAAATGACCAGTATTTCGAAAACTGAAACCTTAAAAAGAGTAAAGTTTACGGGGCTGGAACAATTGGAGGATCATTTTAAAAGAGGTGAAAGTGTACTGGCCTGTACGGGCCATTATGGCAATTGGGAATTAGGCACTTTAGCACTTGGCTTGAGTATATCTGCTAAAACCATGGTTATTTTTAAACCCATCAAAAATAAAATTTTCGAAACCTGGTTTGATTGTATGCGGACCAAGTATGGAAACATTTTCATTGCTATGCGGCAAACGCTACGTGGCATGGCCGCTTATAAAAATGAGCCTACACTTTTGTGTTTTGCAAGCGATCAATCTCCAACCAGGGAAGAAACCAAATATTTCACAGATTTTTTAAATCAGCCCACTGCTGCACTTCTAGGTGTAGAAAAATTGCAAAATCGACCAAAAGACCGATATATTACTTTAAGGTAAGTGTGGTTAAAAAGGTTATTACCATGTAGAAGTATTGCCCATGTGCCTCGAACCAGCTAAAACGGAAGAATTTGAGATCACGGACATACACTTTAAATTTTTAGAAAACATTATAAAAGAACAGCCTCAATACTGGCTCTGGAGCCATAAGCGCTGGAAATTTAAACCCGAATAAAAAGAATGAACCCATCAGTAGCCGTTGTAATTTTAAACTGGAATGGAAAAGCGTATTTAGAGCAGTTTTTACCGGGGATTTTGCTTTCCGAATATGATAACTTACAAATTGTTGTGGGCGATAACGGCTCAACGGATGATTCAGTTTCATTTTTACAAGAAAACTTCCCAACTGTTAAAATTATTCAAAACGATCAGAACTATGGATTTGCAGGGGGCTACAATAAAGTTTTAGAACGTGTAGAAGCCGATTATTTTATTTTACTCAATTCGGACGTAGAAGTTGTTCCAAACTGGATCAAACCTATCATCAGCCTGATGGAAAGTGATGCACAGATTGCAGTAGCACAGCCCAAAATTAAATGGCAACTAAACAAAAACCAGTTCGAATACGCAGGCGCTGCCGGAGGTTATCTGGATATTTATGCCTTTCCTTTCTGCCGCGGCAGGCTATTTAATGTATATGAGTTTGATAACGGTCAATATAATGAACAAAAAGAGATTTTTTGGGCCAGTGGAGCAGCCTTTTTTATAAAAAGCAAATGCTGGAAAGAAGCCGGAGGCTTAGATGCCGATCTTTTCGCCCACATGGAAGAAATAGACCTCTGCTGGCGCTTAAAAAACCTGAGCTACAAAATTATGTATTGTCCGGATGCTGAAGTGTACCATGTTGGTGGCGGAACACTACAAACTGAAAACCCTTTTAAAACTTACCTCAATTTCAGGAACAACCTGATCATTATGCAAAAAAACCTGCCTGCTGGTGATGCTATTTTCAGGATTACAATCCGCATGTTTATTGATTTTATTGCCTGGTGGCACTTCTTACTTACCGGAAAACCAAAATTCACCATGGCTGTAACTAAAGGACACTGGCATTTCCTAAAATCTTTATCGAAAACCAATAAGAAACGTAAAGCTGTTCAAAAAGATTATATTAAACACACCGGGGTATATAATAATAGCATTGTTTGGGCATTTTTCATCAAGAAAATTAGATATTTTTCGAACTTAAAATAGATCTAGCCTCATCATGAGGCTGTATCTCAATTTGAATTTGTCACATTGAGCTTAGCCTGTGCTGAGCTTGACGAAGTATCGAAACGCCTTGTAAGACATTTGAAACAGGTCCTTCGACAAACTCAGGATGACAATATTTATAAGATAGCCTGCGGAAAAATTAGTATCCTTTTAAAAGATTCCTCGACTACGTTATACACTGCTCGAAATCTGGTCCCTAGGGCAAACTACTTCAAAGATTCGTTGATTGATTTTTCTACCCAGTATATGGTATTGGAGGCCAAACCCAATGTACTAAAGGCGATATAACCTTTTTTATCAACCACAACATGGGTTGGATAACCTTTAACGCCATATTTATTGGCTATATACCTCCCACCATCTACAATGTTATAATCAAAGGCTGTCGATTTAAGAAAACTTTTCAGATCATATTTTTCATCCAAAGCAATGGCCAGAAAAACCACATCTTTATTGTCTTTATATTTAGCTACCAGTTCATTTAACTGTGGAATTTCGCTTTTACATGGAGGACAATTTATAAACCAGAAATTAAGTACGAAAATTTTTCCAGTACTATCTCTTAAATCGTATTTATTACCATTCATATCGGTAATTCTTAAGCCATTAAACAGTTCGCCTTCCCTAAAAGAATCGCTAGCTCTTGGTTTTGGAATCTTATCCATATAAGCAGATTTCTGATCAGCCGATAACTCATAAATCAAATATTCAGGCTGACCGCTCTCGGTAACAGTCTTCCGGTTTTTAATGCCATACTTCCCCGTTTGCATCAATTTTTTCCAGGCATTAAACGGATACACCAGACCGTCTTCTCCCCTTACAACCGATTGTTCGTTCAATACATTTTTCTTGATGGAATTTTCTTGCGCATAACCAAAAAGAGCAGTAAATAAAAGAGCTATAAAGATTAGATTTTTGAACATTTTAAGATAATTTAAACCAATAAACTTTCGATTGCCAGGCGGTAACCCTTCATTCCAAACCCGGTTAAAACACCCTGACAGTTTTTTCCGGTCAACGAAACATGGCGGTATTCTTCACGGGCATATATATTCGAAATATGCACTTCAACAACAGGCGTTTTAATGGCAGCAATAGCATCTGCAATGGCCACTGAAGTATGTGTATAACCGCCAGCATTAAGCACTACCCCATCATAACTGAAACCCACTTCATGTAATTTATTAATAATTTCGCCCTCAACATTACTCTGATAATATTCGATTTCGATTGTTGGGTAAGCCGTTTTTAATTCTTTGATATAGTCTTCAATACTGGTGCTCCCGTAAATAGATGGTTCGCGGACGCCTAACAAGTTTAAATTTGGGCCGTTAATAATTTGTATTTTCATAATATAATGTTGTAACGTTGCAATGTTATAAAAATCTCAAATAAAAGCATGCTTTGGCTATCATATATTAAAGGATTTAAGTCGTACCTGAAGTTAGAGCGGTCGCTATCTGGCAATTCTGTTGATGCCTACCTGAGTGATATTGACAAATTGATCCAGTATTTTCAATCTTTGAATGATGAGCCAAAATTAACTGACATTACCATAACCCATTTAAAATCTTTTATATCATGGCTAAATGAGTTGGGGATGCAAGCAAGTACGCAAGCCAGGGTAATATCGGGGCTAAAGGCTTTCTTCGCGTATTTAATGCTTGAAGATGTGATTTCAAATGATCCAACAACATTATTGGAAGCGCCAAAACTCAGCAGAAAACTACCCGATACTTTGAATATTTATGAGATTAATGAACTTATAGCCGCTATAGACGCTTCAAAACCAGAGGGAATGCGCAATAAAGCTATTATGGAGGTTTTGTATGGCTGCGGGTTACGGGTAACCGAATTAACCGAATTAAGAATATCAAATCTGTTCCCGCAGATCGAATTTATTAAAGTAATTGGAAAGGGAAATAAAGAGCGTTTGGTACCCATTGGAGGTGTAGCCCTAAAACTACTCGATATTTACATTAACGAAGTTAGGGTGCATGCAAATATTAAAAAAGGGCATGAAGATTTTATTTTCCTAAACCGATTTGGCGCTAAGCTTTCACGGATTTCTATTTTTAACCTGATTAAAAGTCTCGCCATGGCCGTCGGATTAAAAAAACAATCAGTCCACACACTTTAAGGCATTCGTTTGCAACTCATTTAATTGAGGGCGGTGCAGATTTGCGTGCGGTTCAGGAGATGCTGGGCCATTCGAGCATTACCACCACAGAAATTTATACGCACATTGATAGAGATTATTTAAGAGAGGTAATTACGCAGTTTCATCCGAGGGCTTAGGTGTTGATGGCTAGGGTGCATAAGTAATACAGACAATTTTCAGTGCATCCTTAGCATTATTTTTAACCATACAGGAGGTCAATGTGGAAGGTTTAGAAAGTGTAAGTTTTTTACCGTACACAGAGACAGGAAACAGCGCACCAAGCGTTGATATAAGATGATTTCATTCTTTTTACATCACAATCTTTTCGCGTTTTTTCCTTTTAGCTTCTTTTACTAAATTTGCGGCAATGATTTTATATAAAACCAATGAAGAAGTAGAACTGATGCAGATCAGTGCCCTACTGGTGAGCAATACCCTTGCAGAAGTAGCTAAAATATTAAAGCCAGGTATTAGCACCCTCGAAATTGATAAACTAGCCAACGAATTTATACTTGATAATGGCGCAGTCCCCTCCTTTTACAATTATAATGGCTTTCCTTTTCATATTATTACCTCCGTAAACGATGTGGTTGTACATGGCTTCCCGAATAAAGATGAACTGAAAGATGGCGATATTATCTCTGTAGATGTAGGGACCATAAAAAATGGTTTTCATGGCGATCATGCTTATACTTTTATCATAGGTGAAGTATCGGCAGCGGTATTGAACCTGGTAAAAACAACTAAAGAGTCACTTTTTCTCGGGATTAAAGAAGCTGTTGTGGGCAAACGCATAGGTGATATTGGTGCAGCCATCCAAAACCATAACGAAAAACAGGGTTATGGCGTAGTGAGAGACCTGGTAGGCCATGGTTTAGGTAAAGATATGCACGAAGATCCGCAGGTGCCAAATTATGGGAGGAAAGGCAATGGTTTACTCTTAAGAGAAAACCTGGTGATGGCCATAGAACCAATGATCAATATGGGTAAAAAAGATGTTTTTCTGGATGAAGACGGCTGGACAATCAGAACAGCGGATGGAAGCCCTTCTGTGCATTTTGAACATGATGTTTGCGTCAAAAAAGGGGAAGCACTTATCCTTTCTGATTATGCCCCTATTGAGGCTGCAGAAAAGCAGAACAGTAACCTCAACACTTCATATTATTAGATAGGTAATAACCAGCGCATGGAGATTTTGTGGTGATTAACCTCTCCCTAAAACTCCATGCGTTCTGAAATAAAACAGTATTAACCTCAGTTTGATTAATAATATAGCTTTTGAAACGTACTGCCGATTTTAGGCTTAGCGTCGTAATGAAAGTAAAATCTAGCAGTTAAGGCCAGAATTTTATTTCGTTTCCCGTCATTCTCGCGCAGGCGGGAATCTTAAAGCGCGATACAATAGCATTAGAATTCCAAATTAAATCGGGAATAACGACGTATCAAAATATAATTTGCTTAATGAGCCAGCCTAAATTTTTTTGATACAGGCTCATGACTATCGCATTAGATAAGGGAGCTTAAAAATTCAATCATTACGATAAATACTAATCAAACTGGCGTTATTAATCAGTGTAGAACAGTTCTATCTTCTGGCATTAAGACGTAGTTAGTTACACCAATATTGCATCTGAAACTATCTCTTCAGCACTGTGTTCAAAGAGTATCTTAACCGTTTTCAGGGTAGAATCCGCAATTTCTGTTAAGGCCTCTTGCGTAAAAAAGCCTGGTGCCCGGTAAGCAAGACATTCGGAAAGCTGATTAGTCGCTGAATATCATCATCTCCAATAATACTCTCGGAAAGGTCTTTAAAAAAGAGTTGTTCTTCCTGCTCATATACATCAATTCCCAGTGCTGCAAGCTGACCTGTTTTTAGTGCTTCAATCACTTCACGTGTATTAATCAATCCACCTCTGCTTGTATTGATGAGCGTAACACCTTTTTTCATCGTCATTAAGCTGTTCGATCCGATCAGGTAATGGTTCTCTGCCGTAAGCGGGCAATGCAGCGAAATAATATCGGCTTCTTTTATCACTTCATGAAAAGGCAAATATTTTACCCCTTCACTTTGCAATGCTGTATTCACAAAAGGATCAAAAGCCAGCACCTTACAACCAAAACCAAGCATAATTTTACAGAAAGCAGCACCGATTTTCCCTGTGCCGATTACTCCTGCTGTTTTGCCAGAAAGATTGAAACCCATTAAACCAGAAAGCGAAAAATTCTGTTCACGCACACGGTTATAGGCCTTATGGGTTTTACGGTTTAAGGTAAGCAACATAGCTACAGCATGTTCTGCAACAGCTTGTGGCGAATAAGCCGGAACACGGCAAACGCGAATACCATATTGTTTGGCCGCACTCAGATCTACATTGTTAAAGCCTGCACACCGCAAAGCAATAATTTTCACTCCTTTTTGTGCCAGTGTAGCGATAACATCAGCAGTTAGTTTATCGTTTACAAATACACACACTACATCGGTACCTAATTTTATCGCGTCGGCAATATGAGGGCCGAGATGGGTTTCCCAAAACTCCAGTTCAAAATCATACTGTTTATTACAGCTTTCAAAAAAATCACGGTCGTAAGGCTTCGCAGAAAAAACACAATCTTCATATCGTTAAAAATACGGATTAAACAGGATTTTCATGTGCTGTTTTAACTTATGAGGCTTAATGTTTATTCCCAAAATCAAATAGTAGCGTGCCCTTGAAAGTTTTTCCATCCGTTTTGTTCTTCTGGCTTTGAGGCCCCAATAATAAAGCAGACTGAAACTTGGTGCCAATGGCACTTATCCCTTTCAAAAAACCGATACTCCCTTCTGGAAAGGCGGGCTCTACATTGTTATTGCTCATTGCGGCAGCTTCGCGGGCAGGTTTGTACATTTGCAGATAGGTGTCCTCATCGGGTATATAAACGGTAAACCGTGCTTCCTTATTTTCTACAGTTACCCAGTTCACTTCGGCATGATAGCCTTTAAACTCAGGGTAACCCCAGGTTTCGCCGGTAATCGAATTATTGTAATCTTTATGCCAAACCCCAAACTGCTGCCCTTTTAACCTGTTTTTCCAAACCCGGTACGGTCCTCGGCCTAGGTATTTCATTCCGGTAATTTTATCTTCAGGGTAATTAAAGGTAATGCCCATAAAATCAGCATCGCCTTGCTGCGTAAACTGGTATTCAAGTTTAACCAATTTTCCGGTTTCAAATGTCCACTTTGCATGCAAACCGCCGGCACCCTGGTAATCAGATTCAACAATATACTTTGCCCCTTCTGCTTTATGGCTAAATTTTTTCAATTCGGTATTTATACCAGCCAATACCGGGCCTTTGGATAGAGAAATAACCGTATTGCCTTTAACAACCTGCTCCAGATAACCCGATGTCTTTTCAAAATAATAGCTAATATCGCCCTGTTTAATCAGCAGCAACTGATCCTTTTCTTCAGCTATTACTGCTGAACCGGAGCCAGTCGCACCCTGCTGCGCTACAATTAAACGGGCGGTTTTTATGGGCCAGCTCCAGGTAAATATTTCTTTCTGATCAGCACTATAAGCGGTTAAATATAAGGCGTCACTTTGTGCAAACGATTTTGGCAAAGCCAGATCAAGTGTACCTTTTGCGCCAGGCTTAAGTTTGGTAGTTGTTGTACCGCTGGCATTTATAATAGCCTTTGTTCCTTTTGTATTTGCCGATGGAAAACTAACCAGTTTCCATTTAAATGTACATTTATCCAGATCGGTAAAATTGAAGCGGTTCTCTACAGCGATTTTACCTTTAAAATTACCATCAATTTTGGGCAGGTCGATAAAAACAGGAGACCATATCTCTTTTATAGCATAAAAACTACCTTCTTTCTCGCGATGTGGGCCAACAATTCCATCAGGTGCATGGTTGCCATCGCCATCGTAAATGCCCTTTTTATCTGTCCGGATTACGTTTTCATCCACCAACGCCCAGATAAAACCACCGGCACCATGCGGGTGAATCAGCATTTGGTTCCAGAAATCGTCTAAAGCTGCGCCGGCACCACCATCATACAGCGCATGCATAAACTCAGTAGGGAAGAAAACTTCCTTGCCGGTGGCTGCAGCCTTCACCATATAATTATAATCGGGGTAATGTTTGGTATCGGTTCCGTTAAATTTCTCCCAGGGATGTATTACCGTACGTTTCTGCGGATCATATAAGGCGTAGTCATTGTCGAGATCGGTATTAAAGCCGCCCTCGTTGCCATTGGCCCAAAAAATAATAGATGGATGGTTTACATCCCTGATGACCAGTTCTTTTACAAGCCTGTGCCCTACAGTATTATCGTATTTTGCCTGCCAGCCGGTTAATTCATTAATTACGTATAAACCTAACGAATCGCAAATGTCCAAAAATTCTGCGTCGGGCGGATAATGCGACATGCGGACAGCGTTCATGTTCATTTCTTTCATTAGCCTCACATCCATTAAATGTACCCCGCGACTTAATGTGCGCCCGCTTTCGGGCCAAAAGCTGTGACGGTTAACACCTTTTAAAATCATTTTCGCTCCATTAACATAAAAACCATCGCCATTACGCAGTTCAAGGGTACGAAAACCGAATTTTTGTTTTATTTGATGCACGATCTTCTGTTTATTTTTGATCCGCACCACCACCTGATATAAGTTAGGTGATTCGCTGCTCCACAATAGAGGATTGGAGAATGCAGCCTTCAGGGTTTGTACATCGTTCACTGCATTCGCTTTCATCGCAAATGTTTTACCCACATTCTCGCCATTTAATTTTTTCACTTGGGCTTCAAGCATATCATCAGCAGACAGATTTTGTCCGTAAACATCAAGCTGAAAGCTCCCGTCTGCACTCGCATTAACGGCCACCCTTTCTATAAATTTGTTGGGAACCGTTTCCAGGTAAACTGGTCTGAAAATGCCGCCAAAAATCCAGAAATCACTCGTTCTTTCAGCTTTGTTAATCGATGCATTTGCGGATACTTTATCAACTGTAACTTCCAGTAAATTTTTGTTTTCGGGTTTTAACAGTGCTGTAATATCGTATTTAAAACGATAAAATCCGCCCTGGTGCACATCACCTGCCAGTTTTCCATTAATACTGACCTTGGTATCGGTCATCGCGCCTTCAAAAACCAGGAATACTTTTTTCCCGGTCATTTTCCCGATCTTAAATTCATGACGATACATACCCTGTTCGCTGGCTTTAACTTTATCATGCCCATAGTTGTAACTCCCAAAACCCTGTAATTCCCAGTTAGAGGGCACAGGTATTTTAGTCCATATACCACTTTTTCGACCAGCGGTACAATAAAAGTCCCATTGGATGGTCTGGTCTTTATCTCTTCCGGAAAGATAGGTTTTGGTTGTTTCCTGCGAAAAGCTGGCAGAAGAAACCAACAGCAACAATAGTGGTATTAATCTTTTAATCATGATCTATTTGGCATTAGTATTAACAAGCTGATTCACAAGATAACAGAATTTGCACTCAGATGAGACAAGATAACCAGCATTTTACATCTTAACATCTGCCTAAACTTGAAGGCAACCTTTAAATCAGTAAAACTCCACTTTAAATGCCATCCCCCAACTAACCTAAATCTGCCATTCTGCCTGAGCAAAAGCATTCAAAATCAGTAACATGTTGATTACGCTGAACAGGATTAGCATCCTGTGCCGTATTTTTATGCCACACACAAATAATTCATGAGGCTATTTACTAAAACGTTTTTCATACTCCTGTTCTTTGCAGGTATTTTCACAAACAGTTACGCACAAAATTATATCGTAAAGGGTTTTGTGTTAGATACTGCAGGTTTGTCGCTACCCGGTGCAGTGGTAAGGATTAAATCGGGAAATGATAGCATTGGCACTTCGGCCAATCCCGATGGGGCCTTTATTTTGAGTAAAATCAAGTCCAGGCAATTTACTTTATCAGCCGCCTTTATTGGCTACGATACTTTTATTAAACAATACGTAATAGAAAAAGGTGCGCTTCTGAATATTACCGACATTAAACTTAAGCCTTCTTCGAACACGCTTGATGGTGTGGTAATCTCAGGGGTTCCACCGGTAAAAGTAACCGAAGATACGGTGAGTTTTAACGCGAAAGCTTTTCCGGTAAGAGATGGTGATGCAGTAGATGAGGTGCTGAAAAAATTGCCCGGCATCAAGGTAGATAAAGATGGTAATGTAACCAGTCAGGGAGCACCTGTAACCAAAATTCGCGTTAACGGAAAAGATTTTTTGGAACCGATGTAGCCACAGCGATTAAGAACCTGCCTGCTGATATCATCAAAAACCTGCAGTTTATCGACGATTACGGCGATCAGGCAAAACTGACCGGCATAAAAACCGGAGAGCCAGAAAAGGTACTGAACCTGACAATTGAAGAAGATAAAAAGAAAGGATATTTTGCCCGTGCATCAGCAGGGGTCGGCAATTCAGACCGTTACAATACCAGCATCAGGGGAAACAGCATGAAGGGGGAAAGACAAATTTCTTTTGACGGAACGTCAGCCAATGCCAATATGCGTGGTGGCGGTGGTGACGGCATCAATACCAGAAATGCCCTGGGTATTAATTATAAAAACGAGTTCAGCACCAAACTTTCTGCCGATGCGGCTTATAATTTTAATAATAATAAGAACAATACCATTAGCACTACCTATACACAGAGTGTTTTACAGGATGCAGGTCAAAATCCCATCAACCGGCTCGAAAATGCGAACAGTATTAGCAGAAGCAATAATAACAATCACTGGTTTGGAGGCAATCTGGAATACAAAATTGATACGATGAATTACCTGAAGATTTCGCCAAATTTCTCTTATAGCAACAATAGCGGAAATAGTGCGGGAGGCTCGGAGATCACCGAGGATACGCTCGCCACCAACAGGCAGAGTACAAACTTTAATACTTCTAAAAATATTAATGCTCATACCAATTTCTTTTTAACCACAAATTTGAGAAAAAGGGCCGCAACATTACTTCATGGGGAAGCATTAACTATACAAATGGAGAAAATTATAAGGATCTGTTTAATAAGTATATCAATACACATAACAATGCGGTAGATTCTGTTTTACAGAACCAGTTGAACAACCAGGATAACCGAAATTTCGGATTAAATGCTGGTGTATCATACATGGAGCCGATCTGGAAAAAAACTTTTCTGGAGGTAAACTATAACTGGAACCGTTCATCGACAAATAACTCTCGTGATGCTTATGATGTGGCAGGCGGCAATCAGGTATTTAATCCCAACCTGAGCAATATTTACGACTATCAGTTTATTACCAATAAAGTTGGCTTAAATTACCGTTACATTGGGGAGAAACTCAACTATACCCTTGGACTTAATATACAACCAGCCATATTACGTGGAGAGAACCTGAGCAACAACATCCAAACGGTTAACCGTACCTTTAATTTCATTCCTTCGGGCCGTTTTTCTTATAAATTTTCTAACCAGGAATCATTCGATATCAATTATTGGGGGCGGAACAACCAACCTGGCTTTTTGCAGCTGCAGCCGATATCAGATAATTCGAACCTGCAGAATGTAGTTACAGGAAATCCGAACCTGAAGCCCGAATTTGTACAAAGTGTTAATGCACATTATAAACAAGCCGATTGGAACGCAGGGAAAGTGATTCAGGCAAATTTTAAGTATGAGCGTACAAACGACAGGATTGTAACTACTAAACAGCGTGTGCCGGGAACGGTTAACCAGCTTACCAGCTACATCAATGCAGATGGTTATTATACCCTTCAGGGCGATTATAACATCAGTAAACCACTCTCTGCAGAACGGAAATTTACAATTGGCTATTCAGGTTCAGGTCAGCTGAACAATAACATTACTTTTACAGACGATAGCCGGATTGAAGCGCAAAACTTATCGTGGCGCCAGGAACTGGAGTTTCGGGTAGATTTAAAAGATATTGTCAACTTTCAGGTAGAAACCTCTTACTCACAAAACCTCACCAATTATTCGAGCGATAGTTTTGCTGACCGCCAATCGAACCGCTTTGAGTGTGGTATAGAAGGCCGTAATTATTTTTTCAAAGATTTAACGCTCGGCTACGATTTCAGCAAACAGATAAACTCCGGTTTTGATAACGGTGCGGTACGCAATCCAACGCTCCTGCGCTTATCAATGGAATACAAATTTATGAAAAATGATATGGCAGCCATCCGCGTGGAAGGATTCGATCTGTTTGATCAGAACTCGGGTATCTCGAGGGATGTGTTCGACAATGTGATTGTTGACAGGCAGGCGAACCGTTTGGGCCGGTATTTTATGCTTTCGCTGATTTATCGTGTGCGTAAGTTTGGTGGATAAGCAGAGTTTTCTATCTACCAAATTGTGAATGACGATTCTCACAGATTTTCTCCGCTATGGGTCGAGATCACGGAACAAGGGATGACAAATTTAGCTAAAGAATTTAGAATAAGATTATCCGTGTATTCTGTAATCTGTGGCTAAAAACAAATGGAGAAATCTATGAGCTATATCTAACTCACAGATCTCTCCACTGCGGTCGAGATGACGGAAAGAGAGATTACTACTTACAATTCCCTTAATGACCTTAACTACATAATGATAAAAAAACTACCGGATGCTCCTCCACTAAAATTTAACTCATAGATCTCTCCGATGCGGTAGAGATGACGAAACGAGCTAAAGTAAGCTTGCCGCTTATCGCTAAACTCTAACCGCCTCGCCATCATCCATCATCCATCTTACATCTTCCCTTTTCCATCCCTACTGTTTTCTCAAATAAATATTACCGTACGATGAACTTAAATCATAACTCGGACCGACACCTGGCGCTGCCGTTAAAGAAGTAAAGAAATTTTCCTCTTTCATTTCTGTCGGTTTAAGCACCATATCGGTATAAATCTTTCCATAACGGTTGGTGAGTTTAATTTTACCGATGGCACTTTGGCTGATACTGGCATCAATCCCACCATACCTTGCATCAACTTTTATAGGTCCCTTAAAATCCTTAATCTCTACGATTCCATAAACAGAACTTACCTCAGTGCTAATCCCTGCCGGAAGTTTGATGTTTATCGTAATTTCAATATCCTTAGTTTGGTAGGTTGATATTTTGGTGCCGCCTTTTTCTCTGATGTAAGCATCCAGATCAGCTTTCGAGTTTAAACGCGTTTTAATGCCATTTTCTTTTACATAATAAGCCTCTGGAATTTTATCCATATCGAGTTTGTTTTTGATGGTAATGGTTCCATCGGCACTACTTTCCTCAAGGGTAAAAGCCGAGTCGTTTTTACCATCATTGATCTTAACCGCAGCTTCAATACCAATTTCATTTTTATCCCAGCTCGAAATATGCACAACCTTGGGATAATCGAAATGGAAAGCTACTACTTCACCCTTTTTTACGGGATAAGATTTATTAATTTTGGTTTGCGAAAGGGCAATACCCGGCACCATGGCCATAAAAAGCCAATATATTATTGTTTTCATAAAAAATGCTTTATTGCCTTTGCCTCAGATAAACGGCTTTAGGCAGATGAAAAGAGAAACCTAAAGAGAGCGATTATTTCTCTCTCAGGTATACATTTTTGTAACGTGAAGTTAAGATCAGATCAGCACCACCTCCATTAATCTTGCCTTTGATGTTTTCAGAACTATGGCCACCGGTAGTGTATCCAAAAGCAGCTGCATCGCCATTTACCGTTGTTATCGTACTTACTGTTTGACCTGTGCGTACTGTAGTTACCTGACCAGCATTCTCGCTCCCACCCACCGAAGTAAAGCCATTGCGCTCTGCTTTTTCAGTTTTTTCGATCGCAATTTTTAACCCTTCTGCGGCGTAAAGTTTGCCATAACTCGTGCCCAGTTCTACGTTTGCCTTTGTATTGGCAGGAAGCGATACATCTACATAACCGTATACCGAAACAATAGATACTGGACCTTTAATGGCTTCTGTAAAAATAGCATCTACCGAACCGTAAAGTGTTTTAACATTCATCGGACCACTGTTGTTTTCGAGTTTGATTTTGTTGTAGCTGGTAGAAACCTCTATTTCGCTTTTCAGATTTTTCAGGATGATTTCGTTCTGGTACACACTGCTTTTGTTGGTAAAAACAATCTTGATATTCTGAGGTACTTTGATGGTCAATATGCCTTTTATCTCCCTGTTCACTGCGTTTACATTGATTTCGGCTCCCTTTTCAGAAACATCTATACCCAAACCTGTATTATCGGTAAAGCCCGATCCGCTGATGGCACGTAGGCCTTTTGCACGCTCATCTACCTCTTCCTTTTCTCCTTTAGGGATCGAAAATATAATTTCATTCCCGCTATAACCTTCTATTATGGCGCCTGGAATATTCAGGTTGAGCTGTCCTGAGTTTTTGTTTAATTTGTATTCTTTCTGTGCCGATGCGGATACAGCGATGGCGAGCAAAGAAAAAAGAACGATAAATTGCTTTTTCATAATTTTATTGTTGTTTACTTTTTTTATAATTTGTCTTGATTTAATAAGGCACTATAGGCCTCATCACGTACTGCTGCAAAAGTTTCAGGATTATTGGCCAGTGCATAAAGTTTTTCGCCAATTTCTGCATTCTTCATTTTCCCTAAAAAGCTTACCAAACCGAGTTGCACCATTGGATCGTCTTGCTTGTTCAACGAACTGATGAGTAACGAAGAAGCATATTTATCGGTACTGTATTTTTGCAATACATTCAGGGCAGCCAAACGCACATTGGTATTTCCATCATGGTTGAGTGTTTTCGATAACATATCCAGCATGTGGTTATTGATGCGGTTGCTTTTTTCGATTTTTAATATCGCCAACAGCCTTAAACTAGCCGAACTGCTATCTTTTAACGCTGCATATTCGTCACCCTTGCCGGTGTATTCTGGTCTTTCTTTTATAGCTTCAGGCAAACCTATTTTAACCTTTGTGAGTTGAACCGGAATATTTCGCTCACCTGAAGTCTTATTTGCTTTTCCTTCAGGCCTGATTGGTAAAGTAGCAGTAGCCCCTTTCGAATAGGAAATACTTTCTACTTGTGTTTGCGGGTAAAAAAAGCCATGCAGTAGCCGCTACCAGCACCACCGATGCTGCAACCAGCCATTTGCTGTTAAAAAACCTGATCGTTTTTACCTTTGGCTCTTTAGCCTGAACCTGCATCCGTTTAAAGCGGTCTATATCAAAGGCCGGTGCATCGAGATGATCGAATTCCTCCCGGTGCTGTTCCACAAAATCCTTTATCTGATCATTCATAATAACATTTGTCTTTTAGTGATAATAAAACACGTTTTTTTGCCCTGTGGTACTGCGTCCTCACCGTACTGGCCGAAAGTCCGAGCATTACCGCAATTTCTTCGTGTGTCATCTTTTCAAACACATACAGGTTTAAAATCGTCTTGTAACCTGATGAAAGTTCTTCGATACTTTTTTTCACATCCTCTACCCTGCAATCAAAAATCTCCAAATCATCGTTGTCGTTTCCTCCACCATCCTCCACATCCATATCTCCCAGATCAGAAAACATTATTTTTCTTTTTCTTAAATGGGAAATGGAGCGGTTAATGGCCATCCGCCGTACCCAGGCCTCGAAACTGAGTACCCCTTTTAATTTGCTTATATCGCTGAACACGGTACAAAAAATATCCTGCAGGATATCTTCTGCCTCACCCGTATGACTTACAATCCGGCTGATCGAATTATAGATCTTTTTGGAATAACGGTTATAAAGCCCGGTATAGCCTGCATCCCTGCCCTCAAGGCAGAGTGCAATTAATTCCTGATCGGTTGTCTGTTCAGCAGCGCGCAATGTTGAGCTTTTAATTTATCTTTCTAATACGTTTCTATTCTCTAGTCGCAGCATGTACAATAGTGTTGCATGTTTTTTAAAAAAAATCTAAAAAAAGTAAAATGAAGTAAATTTAATCAAACGTATAGTCAAAAAATCACATTTAAACCCATCAAATAGCTGATTATAAAATGATGTTATCCGATAATATACACCATCAAGCATTTGTTTTTAAGCACTCATCAAGGATTAAGCGTAAGGATGGACTACGGCATCAGTACAAAAGTAAAAAGCTAAAGATAAAGTGGTTTTTAGATCAGTCTTGGGGAGGCATTTGAGCATATTTCACAAAAACTCCGAAAAATCCATTTCTTCAAACTGCTGACCACCATATTCGCCTTCAATAGCATAATCGTATTCGAGTTCAAAAGAAGTAATCTCAATATCCCCGGGATCGTAAACGATTGGAAAAAACGCTCCGCCGGGTTCATCGTGCAGCTCAAAATCGCCCTGTAGTATATTACAGTGTTTGCAGGTGTTAGCCCAATAGGAAAATTGAATGGCTTTGGAAAAACTATATTTAAACTGCGGATGGACTTTTTTAAAATGCTCCATCGCAGGAGGATCCGCACTCTGGAGGTAACTGAACAGTGTTGGACTTTCGCCTTTAACCCATGCAACCTCATTACCATCAGGATTATCTTCATTAACTTCTTCTAAATGATAATAATTTACCGCAGCCGGAGCCATTACAGGTGTTTTTTGTCCGCATTTCCAGCAAATCCTTGTGGCTTTGGCCAGTAGATAAGGTTTTCTTACAATGCAATCTAAACGCCCGGCAGGAATCCATTTCGCAAAACGATTGATATCTGCAATGTGATCGGGAATCACCCACTTTTTAATTTCAATGAGCCAATAAGCCCCGAGCGCTTTCGCCTCGTCTTTATCAGCAAAGGGAACGTTAAGAATATAAGGCATGTTTTGGTTAAGCTTGCAGAACGAAAATAATTAAAATCCGGGTATTAGTATAGTGAAATTTAACTATTGGAAAATGTTTGTTGGTTCATTGGTCATTGGTTCATTAGTTAGCATGGCGCCATAACCCCAACCTAAATATCATTAATTTAAGCACCGAGGTAATCAGATTGATAAATCGCAAATAAATGCTCTTCAACTACGCTCAGGGTAACATCTTTTTACGATTTACCGCTTAACTTAATGACATTGATTTAACCTACACATCAAACTCCTGCAGATTACACTGATTAGTGCAGAATTCATTACATCATCCGTGTTCCACCTCTTCCACCCTCACAATCCTATTCCTTTTCTACTCCCGATTTGGTAGCTACTGGTTTTTTACGCCTGAAAACGGGGAAAGTCATCGGGCTTTTAGCCGGGCGTTCATCTCCCAGTAACACTCCCCATTGTTTGAATGATTCTGTACGATCGAAGATAATTTTAAGTACGGCCACAATAGGCAGCGCCAGGAACATCCCGGAAACACCTGCAATGCTGCCGCCAATAAATACCCCGAGGATGGAAAATAAAGCATTAATCTTTACTTTAGAACCCACAATACGTGGCATAAGTATGTTGTTATCCAAAAACTGAACAAACGCAATCACCCCTAGAACAGTAAGCACCGGCCATAATTCTTGCGATGAGGTAAGCGTAAGCAGCACTCCTATCAAATTACCAATTAAGGCGCCCACGTAAGGGATCAGGTTTAATATGGCAAAAATTACGCCGATTAACAAGGCATGTTTTATACCGATTAACATCAATATACCGCCCAATAAGATGGTCATATAGGTGATCTGGATTAACAGTCCGATCAGGTAGCTTTTAATAATCGATTCGGTTTCATAAATGGCTTCCTTCACTTTAGGGTGGTCATCTGCTTTAAACCACATAAATATAAAGCGCAGTATAATATCTTTATAAAAAAGCATCAGGTAAATATAAATAGGCAATAACCCTATAAATACAAAAATGCCACTTAAGGTAACCGCAGCACCGCCTGCAAGCGAGGTGCCCATATTCATTAAATCATCGCTTTTAGTCTGTATAAAGGCCTTTTGCTGTTTATCATTATAATGGGTAATTCGGCTGATCCAATCGCTTAGCGAATTGATATGTTGTGTTACATTTGCCTTTATCTGTGGAAAATCTTTAACCAAAATGCCAATCTGGTTCGAAAAAAACCAAATAATCAGAGCCACAAAAATGGCCACTAATAAAATGGGTAAGATAATGGCTAACGATTCGGGTACTTTTTTCTTTTTAAAAAGCGATACAGTGGAAGCAACATGATGCTGATGAAAAAAGCCATCAATATTGGCATGATAATGTCTCGTCCGATTACCATTACGGCTGCAATAGCCATTAGCCCCAATAATTCTATCGATCGTTTTACGGTCAGGGGTAAATTATTCGTCATAAAAAGCTTATTCTGATTTGAAATTTAAACACAGCCGGTGTTAAAATGTTTTAAGATAAACTTTAATATTGAAAAGCGGAACGAGTTTATAGTCCGAAGTCAATTAACAGATTAACCAGTTTTGAAGTGAGTGCCTGGCGTTGAGAGTCAATTAATCGATTCCCCCTCGATAAGTCACACTGAGCGGAGTCGAAGGGCTGCTAGTTGATTTGGCGTTGAGTGATTTGCGTTTGGCGTCAATTAACCAATTTCAACAGTTAACCGGTTAACCAATGCTTAAAAAAATTACTTCCCTTACACCATATACCCACAGATTAGCCTTATTTTTGTAGCTTTATTACCGCACATGAACAATCAAGATACCATTATTGCTTTATCTACTCCTTCAGGTTCAGGCGCCATTGGCGTTATCCGTTTATCTGGCCCGGAGGCCATTTCACTTGCCAATGCCGTATTTACAGGGAAAGATTTAGAAAAGCAGGCCTCGCATACCTTGCATTTTGGCCTGGTTAAAGATGGCGATCATATTGTAGATGAAGTGGTGGCAGGTTTATTTGTTGCGCCAAAATCGTATACCAAAGAAAACGTGGTAGAAATTTCCTGCCATGGCTCTAACTACATTATCCAACAGATTATTAACCTCTTAATCAGCAAAGGTGCCCGTGCTGCCAAACCCGGCGAATTTACTTTGCGCGCTTTTTTAAACGGAGCTTTTGATCTGAGCCAGGCAGAAGCAGTTGCCGATTTAATTGCCTCCAATTCCAGAGCCTCGCATGATGTGGCCATGCAACAGATGCGCGGTGGCTTCGCCAACGAATTAAAGGGTTTACGCGAACAACTGATCCATTTTGCTTCCATGATCGAGCTCGAACTCGATTTTGCCGAAGAGGATGTAGAGTTTGCCAACCGCGAACAGCTAAAATACCTGGTGAACAAAATCAATTACGTTTTACAACGTTTAATCTCCTCTTTCGAAATGGGAAATGTGATTAAAAATGGGGTGCCCATTGTTATTGCAGGTAAACCTAATGTGGGTAAATCAACCCTGTTAAATGCCCTCCTGAACGAAGAACGCGCTATAGTTTCTGATATTGCCGGCACCACACGCGATACCATTGAAGACGAACTCACCATTGGCGGCATTGTTTTCCGTTTTATTGATACTGCCGGAATCCGCGATACCGCAGATATTATTGAAGCTTTAGGGGTAGAACGCACACTAGAGAAAATGAAACAGGCCAAACTGATCATTTATATGGCCGATGCCGCTCAAAGTATTTCAGAAATTGAAGAACAGATCAGGGGTTTGGCACAGCTGGCTATCCCCTACTTAATTTTAGTCAATAAAGCCGATCTCCTTGCTCATGCGCAACGTAAAGCTTTCGAAGCTTTAAATGTTGTTTTTATCTCTGCCAAAGAGAAACAGGGCATCGACGAATTAAAAAACACTTTACTGGAGCAGGTTAACTTGCAACACATTAATACCAGCGAAACCCTGGTGACTAATATCCGCCATGTAGAAGCGTTAAAACAAACCGAACATGCGCTGCAAAGGGTTTTGGCCAATGTAGATAATCCGGTTACCTCCGATTTTTTAGCCATGGACATTAAACAGGCGCTGCATTATCTGGGTGAGATAACCGGTACAGTAACTACCGATGATTTGCTGGAGAATATATTTACGAAGTTCTGTATCGGCAAATAATCCCTAAAAACAACCACTAATTTCGACAACTTATGACAATTAACAGTCTGATTGTTAATAAGTTATGTTAATATTTCCACTTCAATTTCTTGGAGGTTTACCACTATTTTTCGCATTTTTGTTGCTCATTTGTTGCTCGTGCGACTCAAATTTTTCCCAAAAAAATCATGGGTGAAATGATGTCGCTTATCGACACTTAACGACACTAAAAAACATTAAACAGTACTAATAGCCCACTATTTTAGGGGAAATTACCACTGATGTTTAGGCGTCTAAATTCCTGTCGACTTGCAGCAGATGCAGCAAAAAAGGATGAAATGAGTAGCAATATAACAGTTGAGCGAATCTGCGAACACTGCGGTAAGACATTCTTGGCAAAAACTACGGTCACTAAGTACTGCAGCTTGAATTGTAACAGGCGGCATTACAAACAAAAAATCCTTAATGTAAAGATTTCTGCCAGCAATGAACAAACGCTTAGTACTCGTATAAAAGCCATTAATGACCAGCCCGCAGAGTTCCTTACGGTGAAACAGGCTGCGCGCCTGCTTCATTGCAGTGAGAGGATTATTTATCAGCAGACAAGAATGGCAGGATTAAAGCAATCCAGTTCAGCGAACGGAAAACACTGATCAAGAGAAAGCATTTGGATAAGGCATTTAAACAGGTCAACTTTCAGCCGGTTCAGCGTACTGAAAGAACGAAAAACCCTGCTCTGGTCTACTGTATAAGTATGGCTGATGCCCAACAGCATTTTGGTATATCAGAAAAAGCACTTTATGACCTGGTCAAACGGAATGATCTTGAAGTATTCTCTAACGGAAAATAAATCATCATATACATACTATAAAGTAAGCCATTCCATAAATTTTTCAGCTATGGATTGTGTATTTCAGTAAAAGTGGTTCATCATGGTTTACACAAAGAATATTTTTCTTTGCGTAACTTTATACACCAGTATCATAATTTAATTCATTGTTATCATTTATTTTGTTGTACCATGCGGAGAAAGTACTGCTTTTTTTGAATCCTAGTTCCGCCGATAATTGCTTAACAGTCTTTTCACTTCCCGACAACATTCCAGATACGTAATTCATTTGCAGGTTCCTGAAATATTTAAGAGGTGTCATCCCATGGGCTTTTTTAAAATCGCGTTTAAGCTTAGAAACGGATATACCACAGCCATCTGCAAGAGCAACAACCCCCGGAAATTTATGAGGAAAATGTTGTTCAAGAATTTTCGTAGCTTTCAACATTATATAGGCATTTTTTTCTGTTGATGTATTGTCGGAATGATTTTGTGATATAGATAGTTTTAAAAAAAAGCAGTCAGCTCAAATAACATACTAAAAAGTGACGCCCGATAATGGTAGCTTTTCCGCTCAAAGCGCAAAATAGCAAAGAGACGATCTTGTAAAAATAATTCTGCTCTTATCGCTGAACGATGGGACAATGTACGGGTAAATTTACCAAAGATATTATCTGAATCGTCGCTCGGGTTAGCTAGCCTTTCCAGGTAATTATTTGCAAAGATTAACTTGCAGCATCTCAACGTAGTCCCTTTCTCGAGGTAAATCTCACTAGTAGTTCCCGGACTCGAAAAAAAACGTAATTATTTGCCCAATCAATATCCCTGCCATCAAAGTATCCTATTTTTTTGGAGCTGGAAAGAATATTTACCGATGAGTAACCCCTCAGCCCCTTCTTTGTCTCTAAAATGTAGTGGTTATTGTGTTTAATACGAATTTCCATCGCCAGCATCCAGAAACCATCACTTATTTTTTCGTAGAAAACCTCGCACCAGCAGTTTTTGTCATCTAAGTAGAAATGATGCCCGGCTACTAACTCGGTATAGCTTGGTTGTAGCCTGAAATAACGCGGATAAATATAAGGCGCTATTCTGTTAAGTCTGATGTTTTGCCATTTTAATGGTAAGGCTTTCATATTTTTTAGATATTAATGGAAATCCCTGTAAATTGATTTTTATTCATACCTAATGTGTATTGATGAGGCTATTTAGCATAACATAAATTACGGCTCTACATTAAACTAGATAATCATCTTAATATCAGCGATTTATTTCTATAACCTACTTTTTTTATTGTTGACTATTCGCCACTGTTTACGCAGACAACAATAACATATATAATTTTTTACAGGGAGCCAGAATAGTACTGTTTTCATAAATATTGTGCGCGGTATACGTGTAAGCTCAGTACCACATTTGCGACAACATGGTTTTGGTACATTGTCCGTTGGAGGAGTAAAAGTCAATTCATTATTCATGAGTTAATAGCCTATTATTTAAGTGCAATAGTAAGCAAACACTGTATGCTAATAAAGTCCAAATGGTACCCAATAAGCCCTATTAAAATCCACCCATGATAAAACAAAATGCCTCACTAACGAATCAGTAAATCTAATGTAGATGTGTTTTTTTATCGTTAAACCAGGGTTAAGTAAGTAAATTGGTTCAATTAAATTCTTATAGTCTGTAGCCTGGGGAAGAACCTGAAAGCACCCCTATGTATAGTGCAAAACTGGTAAAGTCTGTGTTACTATTAAAGAATCTGGCATTTTACACAATAAATGAAGCCTGAAGGCTGCTGATAAGCAAGAAATTCTTATAAGATGATGCCTCATTTTGGTGACGTTTCGGCTTATAAGATGGTCTGAAAATCTTTGAGCTGAAAGCTGAGCATACTTAAATTAAATTTCTGATTTCATCAGATTTCAAATTTTTGCTGTTTAAAGTCTTCACAAACAAAGCTCTATTAGAAGAGGAGTATGAGCTGACAAAATTTGGTGTAACGCTTTATTCTTTTGCTTAAAGCTATGCCGGGTGGGGAGCAGAAACCGCAAAAATAATAAGCGCATAAAGGTTAATGGACTAATGGGAATGAGAAATATTGCTGAACGGCACTGCCATTTGAGGAAGCAATTTTTATAGTAGGTTACCTTTTAAAAATTACATATAACTTTTTTAGGCTTAACTAATCTGGGGCAACGCAAGCTAATACTTTCAGCTAATGTACAAAAGTTCAATAAAAATTGCTAACGTTAAGCTATGCACAATCGCTGCTTATCTTTGATCAGTGAGCTGAACAATTTATCTGGTCAGATCAATCGTTTTGCAAAAAACTGCCTGAAAAAATTATCAAAGTCCTTTTTGTAACTTCTGCCTACAGGAACCGTAAATTTCCCCAGCAGAATCTCATTGTGGTTCGCAGCCGTAACGGCATTTGGATTGATCAGAAAAGAACGGTGGATCCTTACAAATCCTTTGTTTCGTAAACTGGTTTCCATGTCAGAAATAGAGGTTTTAGAAACCGTCAGGATATCATTGGTAAGAATGAGTTTAACATCATTTCCATTACTTTCGAAATAGAGAATGTCATTTATTTTGATCTTTCTGTTAAATCCTTGGGCTTTAAACACAACAAAATCAGGAATATCCCTTTCTGTATTTCTTAATATTCGGTAAACCGATTTAAAGAATCTTTCGAAAGTAATGGGCTTCAGCAAATAATCTACGGCTTCGAGTTCGAATCCGTCTATAGCGTATTCTCTAAATGCAGTAGTAAATATGGTCATGGGCTTTTTAGTCAGGGATTTTACAAATTCTATCCCATTGAGGTCCGGCATCTGGATGTCCAGGAACATCAGGTCTACTTCATGGTTTTGTAACAGTTTATATGCTTCAAAAGCATTTTTCCCTTTTGCCACAAGTTTCAGATCTTCAATTTTAGAGATATGATTTTCGAGAAGCTTAACAGCTAAAGGTTCATCATCTACAATAATGCAATTAATCATGATTTCTGGGGATTATTATTTCAACTGTAAACCAATTGTTTTTATTGGTTATTTTCATTGAATATTGATCCGGGTAATAGGAGCGCAGTTGTTTTTCCACATTCTCCAGACCTATACCCTTATTCTCTCTTCTACCGGAATTTTCTTCAAATACTGAATTTTCCACTTTAAAAACAGAATAATCAATAGTGGTTATTACCGAAATACGAATATCAATATTTCCGCCTGTTCTTTCTGCACCATGCTTAAAGGCATTTTCAACTAATGACAAATACAGTAGTGGGGGAACTAAATTCACAAATTCAATATTTTCAAATTTGGTAATACTTAAACGTTCGTCATATCGCAACTTTTCGAGTTCAATGTAGGCATCAATTATTTTAAGCTCATCAGAGATTCTCACCAGCCTCTGCCGCCCCTTATACAGAATATAATCCAGGATGTCGGAAAGCCGGCTGATCGATTCCGAGGTATAACTGGAATTGACGATAGATAAGGAGTAGATATTGTTGAGTGTGTTGAAGAGAAAATGGGGATTGAGCTGCGATTTCAAAGCGTTCAATTCGAGTTCAGCTTTCTCTTTCTGAAGTTGCACCGTGTTTTGTTTCTCATTCTTATAGCGTAAAATATACATGATTGAGATAAATATGAATGCGCCCGAAAGAATCGGAATAATATAACAGATCAGGAGGTATTCTATGTCTGTTACAATCTCTATGATACTGTTCTTTGGATAATTGGCAAAAAATGGCTCCGCGAAGTAAACAATGAATATACGGTTGAGCACTCCCAGAACATAGACGGCGAATAAAAGACAAACTGAAAACAGCACATATTTTTTATGGTCGAAATATTTCCTGATCAAAACGTAGTAAATAAAATTAGCTCCAACGATCTGAAATATTACGTGGCAGATGCCATAATAGAAGAATTCTCTAAAATCAGATTCTCCGCACTCACCATAGTTCCTGGCAGTGCCAAACATCAATAATGCCAACCAAAATAAAGTTTGGTAGCCAATTTCTTTTCTAATTCTTGCGTTCAGCAGCTTATTCACAATACCCCAAAAATAGAAATTAAGTAGTTCTTATCCGTTAAACCTATTTAAACTACAGGCATTGGGTGGCCAACATCATGTTCTTGCGTTTAAATAACGATAGGTACATTGTAAATGATAAACCTTGCATTCTGCATAACAACCCATAAAACAATTGAAAATAGATTGAATTTTACAGAAAAAACAAATGGATAGAGAAAGATTTTATGGCCTGGATCACTTGCGAGCCATCGCTATACTACTGGTACTCCTGTACCATTACAGAATGTTTGAGCATCCGGCCTGGGTAGATACCATCGGCTGGGTTGGCTGGACAGGGGTTGACCTCTTTTTTGTATTGAGCGGGTTTTTAATTTCCTGGCAACTGTTCAGGGAGATCAGAGAACATCAAAATATTAAATTGAGAACTTTTATCACCAAAAGGTTTTTCCGGATCATCCCGCCTTACGCATTTACTTTATTACTGTACTTCTGTCTTCCCTTTTTCAGGGAGAGAGCGAGTTTACCGCCGTTATGGAAGTTCATCTCCTTTACTCAAAATTATGGCCTGGACGTTTTTAATTATGGTACTTTTTCTCATGCCTGGTCTTTGTGCATCGAAGAGCAGTTCTATCTGTTTTTGCCATTGGTGCTGTTATTTCTTCTCATTGCAAAGGCAATTAACTACATCAGAGTTATCATCCCGTTATTGATCATTATTTCCATTATCCTACGCTATTTCTCCTGGACAGAAGATGTTTTTCCAGATATCAACACCAATGATTTTTGGAGAACGTGGTATATGAAAATCTATTATCCTACCCATACCAGGCTTGACGGATTAGCCATTGGTGTATTGATCGGTTATCTGTTCAGTTTTTCGCAGAAGTTTAAGGCAGCGGTTGACAGTTACGGAAATCCACTGCTTCTCACCGGCATGCTGGCAGTCGTGTTGTCGCTGTGGTTTTGTAAAGACCAGGTCTCTGAAAATACCTCGTTTTTTGGCTTTACCTTAATAGCAGTCAGCTACGGGATCCTGCTGCTGGGTTCGATTTCAAAATCATCTGTTTTAAGCAGGCAAAAATATCGTATCACATCACAACTGGCGGCGCTTTCTTATTCCGTTTATCTTTCACATAAGGGGATCATCCACATGGTACAGTGGTTACTTAAAAAAGAAAATATTCCTACGTCAGGAAATGTTGCTCTTTTTATATGCTTTACGGCATGTATCATCACTGGATTATTTTACCGCCTTGTGATCGAAAAACCGTCAGATCAAGTTAAAAATCTAATACTACACCATAAAAAACAACTCCAATGAAAACAATTATGATCACATTATTCATCTTGTTATCCCATTTCGCAAACGCACAGGATACCACTCACGAGAAGGTCAATATCGAAAAGGTCGTCCAACATTTCAGGCAAAGCATCATCGAAAAAGATACTACACTTTTTAACCTATTGTTCCACGAAAATCCAGTAGTATGGATTGGTGTAGTTAAAGATCGCACGCAAAAGAAAAGGCTGGAGCTAAATCCGGCAGATACCACTAGCTTCTTCAGAGACAGTTACGAGCGTTTCTTCCAATACATCATGAAAAGCGGAAAGAAAGAAGAAAAATTCGGAAATATTAAAATCATCAATGACGATGTGATAGCAAGTGTAACCTTCGATTATTCATTTTGGAACGAAAATGCAATAACAAATTGGGGTAGTGAGTATTGGCAGCTGATCAAGGTCAAAGGCAAATGGAAGATCGTAAGCGTCATTTATTCTTATGAACTGACTGAATTTTATCCCAAGCCCTTATAAAAAATAAACATGGTTTAGAAAATTTATTTGAAACCGGTCTTTTTGAGCGCAGAATACTAACAGGTTTTACAAGAGCGATAAGTTTTACATAATAAATGAAGTCTGAAAGCTCCTGATAGGCAGGAAATTCTTCTGAGATGATTGCCGGTATATGTTCATTTTGGTAAACGTTCCGGCTTATAAGATGGCCTGAAAATCTTTGAGCTGAAAGCTGAGCATACTTGAATTAAATTGTGATGTCTAAAGTTTACACTTGCAAGCTCCATTAGATGAGGAATATGAGCTGACAAAATTTGGTGTAGCGCTTATTCTTTTGCTTAAAGCTTTGCCGGGTAGGGAGCAGAAACCGCAAAAAATAATAAGCGCATAAAGGTTACTGACTAATGGGAATGAGAAAATATTGCTGAATGGCACTGCCCTGTTCTATACGCAAAGACCTTTACTAAATTGAAAGGAGAGATCGTTCTTTTGCCACCTGTTTTACTCCGCCTACCTTGATCTCTTAGGGAGAAGTATCGTTGAAGAAATTCTTTAAATCAAAAAGCATTATTTTACTGTTTTTTTCAACTTATAAAAATTAAGTAAATTGCAGATGAAAGTGAATGATTTAGACCTGAGCTTTCAGAATGTAAAAGAAGTGCTTCCTACCATGATAAACACCTTACTTAATAACATACAAAATCTGATCAGCCTAAGCGAAGAAGAAAAAGATATTGTAACCGCTCTGTTCAGGGAGAAGACTTTCAAAAAAGGTGACTTCTTTTTAGCAGAAGGGCAAATTTGCAAACAGGTTGGATTTGTTACTAAAGGATTGATGAGATATTACATCAATCACGACGGCGAGGAAAAGACCTATGCCTTCTCTCAGGAAAATCAGTATGTATGCAATTATGAGAGTTTTCTTCCCCAAAGCCCATCTTCTAAGATTATTCAGGCTTTGGAAGACTGTGATGTTTTTGTAATTTCGCATAGAAATCTGCAACTACTTTATGCAAAAGTTCGCGAAGGTGAACGCTACGGCAGAATTGCCATCGAATCAGTTTTTTTACAAATACTGAAGGACATTAATTCATTTTATACGGAAACACCCGAAACCCGTTACGAAAGATTTTTACATAACCACCCGGATTTGCAGCAAAGGATTTCGCAATACAATATCGCCTCATTTGTTGGCGTAAAGCCTCAATCACTAAGCCGCATCCGGAAAAGAATTTTCAATAAAATTTAATTTGTTAACCCAGGTGCATGAAAGCCGGCCGGCAACCTGATAATTTTGTGTCATTATTAACAGTAAAGCAAATTATTATGACAACTAAAATTTCTTATGCCATCGCGTTTTTATTAGGTCTTGGAATGGTCTTTCTAGGCTCCCGCTTTTTTTGGTCTCCCGAAGCAGCAACAGCCGGGTACGGTATCCGTTTTAATGCACAGGGAGATTATTCATTTCATTATATCAAAGGGATCAGGGATATATTTTCCGGCCTGGTCATTTGTGCTTTCGTCTTGCTGAATGAGCGCCGTGCACTTGGCCTTACATTATTGACAGGAACGATAATTCCACTTGCAGATATGCTTATCGTGCTGGGCAAAAGTTATAACAGCATGTTTCAGGCATTGCCACATATTACTGCCATTGCCATTTGCACCGTATTCGGGATCATTTTATTAGCTGCAAAACCCCAGTCAAAAAAGTTATGAAAACATCAGGATATATCAAACTGATCAGTTCAGTCGAGATTAATGATAAAAGCGTGGCGGAGCTGAATATACTTCCCGGAGAAAAGACACCCTGGCATTATCATACATTATTTTCAGAAACATTTGCAGTCCTTAAAGGAAGCCTTGAGGTTGGGAAAGGTAAAAACATCCTCCATTTAAAGCAGGGAGATACGGCAACCATACTGCCTAATGAGAAACATTATTACCACAATGTTTCCGGCGAAGAATGCATTGTAACCACAACAATTAATCCGGGGAATAAAAACTTTGAAAATGCCCTATATATTTTAAAAGGACTAGCCAATGATGGTTTGGCCACCACCGCAGGAACACCTAAGAGGTTTACAGATTTAGTGCTGTTTGTTTACCTAAGCAACTCCAGAATGGTTGGCCTTCAGAAAATGGCTGAGCCCGTGTTTAACATCTTTGCAAACGCTGCTATTAAAAAAGGAAAACTCAATAAATTAATACAAAAGTATGGTAACCGAACACAATAAAATGTGTATTCATCCCCAAAATTTATCTTTATTACACTTTAATTTTTACACGAACCCGCTGCTTTATTACACCAAAGCCTGTATTATTAGAAAATGAAAAAATAAATCTCATTCAGTGTCGTAAAACATCCAATTTAGCACTGTCCAGCCCTATGCAAAGCACCACCCAACGTAGCTTTCTGCTTTTATCAATGTGTTGCACCTTCGTTTTAACTGTGTGCTTTCCAGCTTATGCTTTTGCTGCTGAAGCTCTTGCCTGGTTTGCTGTTGCTCATGGATGACGCGTCGTTTATTGGCCTTTCCGCTTACCATAACTTTTTCGGCCATTCCTTCGAAACCCTTTTTCAGCACTGTAGAGAAATTTCCCCAATGGTGTAATTTGCACTACATATTCGCTATTACTGGTATCGAGCCGTAAGGTGTTTTCTTTCGCCCAACTTTGCTGGTTGGTTTTTTCGTCGTTATAAGCTGTTCAATTGAAACTCTTGCGTGTGCAGCGTCTTGTTGCTTTTTAAACTTCCGCAAGCCGTAATGACCTCGCTACAGTCTACCAATAGGTTTAACTTAATTTTCATTATCCGCTCCTTTCTTATTGGTCCAATCGGCAAAGTATTTGATAGCTTTTAGTGGCTGCCGTTTCCGGTCCCCCCATCGCCTTCCCTGCTACCCGCAATATTGGTATTCCCTCCGATGGTAATGAGCCAATCGCCTTCCTCCCGCTCCACCTGGAGCGCAATGGCCAACGCGCTCCAGGTGGCTAAAGTAAATACCGAATACTACTGCGGGGCTTAACTGTTGGGTACGTTTACTTAACGGATATTTATTTTAGAAAAGATTTCAAATATTCATCCTCAGAAGTCCATTCTATTGCACCATAATTTTGATTGTCTAGCTTTGGATGTTGCGTAGTGAACATCGAGTACATGTATTGTGCCTGTTGCCATTTGGCATACAATTCCTGCTCACCAGAAGGATTTTCTGACCTTTGTTTTTTAATGTTTGCGGAAAATTCATACAGGTCTGAAAGTTTTTGCAAGGTAAAATCCTGTCCGGTAATCGCTTCAACGCTTCCTTTCAACATTTTTGGGCTAATTTGAAAACTGGCAATGTGTAAATCTCTCTGACTTTTATCTTTCAAAGCTACTGCAGCGGTAAATGCCGCCGTGTTTTCCATTGTTGTGAAATCAAGTTTCCAATCTGCTTTATCGCCCCAATAGGCAACAGATTTATTTTTAAGGTTTAAAATCGGGGTGTTGTATTTCAGGATATCAGCAAACGCGCCGTTAAAAATGGAGGTAGGCTGAATATCTTTTTCGTCGATATAACTTCTAAAAGTTCTCCGAAGATCAAAATTTCTGTTTTCTCCAGGTATTAATAACTGATAATCAGTACAAAAATCAGATGGAATAAACCGTTTAACTCCAGCAGTAATGGCACCATCCAGAAGTGCTTTTTGAGTATCGATTATCACGTCGGCAAGTCCGGCCAGAGCAGAAACCACGCAATCTATTCCTTTACAAGTTTTGACAACATCCGAAATTTTATTGAAATCTACTTCAGTTACAACAGCCCTCATTTGAGTGAGTAGTTTTATCTTTTCGGAATCACTTTCTTTCCTTACCAATGCAACCACTTTTGCGCCCTGGCTAAGTAAAGCTTTACAAATCATTAAACCAAGCTGACCTGTAGCACCTGCTACTAAAATATTTTTTTCATTCTTTTTTATTTAAGCGTTTAAAAAATTATAGATGGCTTCAATTACCTGCCAGGGGGTTTCTTCAAACATATAATGACCACCTTTAGAAAGAGCGACTAAATGCACGTTTTGGCAAAAATAAGGCATTGCCACCTGCATAAACTGATAACTGACATTGCTGCCAATTCCTAACACGGGCATTTGAAGTTGCTGATAGGTTTTCGAATCCTCAATATCCTGTCCAAATGTCTGATACCAGGCGTTTGACGTTCTAATACTCTCTCCATCATTATAAGCTTCAGCGTAAATACTACGCTCCTTTTCAGTCATTTTGGTTTCGTCTATCATTACATAATCAAAAAGCCAGTCAATGAGAAAACGGAAACGACCTTCAAGAATCTTTTCAGGCAAACCTTTCACCTGATTAAAACCCATCCACCAGGCATAGGGCATATTGGCATCCATTTTTTCATCAAAAGTTCGGGGTGCAGGTAATAGCGGCATCTGCATCATGCCTTCGTTGGGGTGCAACCCGTCAGCTACAATCAGTTTTTCCACAACTTCGGGATGATTGAAAGCCAGGCTCATCGCAACCATTCCACCAATATCGTGACCAATGATGGTTGCTTTTTTCAAACCCAGGGAATATATTAATTGTCTGATATCGTCCGCCATCGTCTTTTTATCATAACCACTTTCCGGCTTATCAGAAGTACCCATCCCTCTGATATCTACCACGATTACACGGTGTCTTTTAGAAAGTTCAGTAGCAATGTTTCGGTAAGAATACCATGTCTGCGGCCATCCAGGAAGACAAATTAACGTTTCGCCGGCGCCACCGTCTGCATAATGCAGGCAAACCCCGTTAACTTCTGCATAATGATTGCTAAATCCCGGGAAATCCTGAATGAGCTGTTCGTCTGAAAATTTTTGCTTTGCTGTTCCACTAGATATTGTCATTGATTTCTTTTTAAATTGATGCAATCAAATGTACGGCAACGAATCTGTGGCAAAACTACCAAAAGGTAGAAAATGAATTACCTGATGTTTTTTCTAATGCGGCTAAGTGCATTGGGTGTAATACCCAAAATAGCGGCAAGCTGTTTTACCGGAATTTTCTGTACCAGTTCACTGCTTTTAAGAAATTGCAGATAGCGCTCTTCTGCAGTCAAAGTCTGGAAATTTAATAATTGATCAACCATTCTGGCTGTTGTAGCTTCCCATATCTTGCGCCCGAATTCTTCCCAACTGCTCAGATGGGCATAGAGAAAATCCATATCTTTCTTATTGATGACGATCAACTCAGTCTCCTCGATAGCCTCGATGTTAAACCGGGTAGGTTTTTGCGGATGAAGGCTGGATATTTCAGTGAAAAACTCATCTTTTAAACAAACCCAGGTGGTGTTTTCCTGCTCGCCAGATGCATTATAAAACCGCAGTCCGCCAGATATGATGAAGTAATACTGATTGGCAATCTGTCCGCATTTTAACAAAAGCTTACCCTTTGGAACCAACTTCCGTCTGCATTTTGATTGGACCAATTGCAAATCCTGTTCATCTATAGCCACTACTCTTTTAACAAAGGTTACAAATTGATCAATTCCCATTTATTTACCGGACTTCAGAAAATCAAAAGAAGCCGCACAAATTTAGTTAAACTAAAACAGTAGTAGTTGATTTCAAAGAGAAATTCTCCCCGGTTGTGTATTTCTGTGAAAGTATTCTTCCCCAATTTTGGTATTTTTATGATAATATGGACAAACCAATTCTATTAATACTTTCTCGCCAATTTGCTAATATACAGGCCGGCAAAACTTTACAAAAATTTGATTTCCAAACAGATGAGCTCAATTTACGCTGGTTTCTCTACTAGTTGCGCTTTTAAAAATCAAATCATACTCACAATTTATCTCCAATCCTCAATGTTAAAGCCCAAGTTATAAACAAAATACACAACAGGCATAGATCGGCATGTACCACATCAGTTTCCCAAAGTGTATTTTGAATAAGGTAGATTTGACCCTCATCACTAAGCGTTTTTGGCTTTTTCATCCGCCCAGCCAGGCTTGCCTAATGTTTTGAGCAGTTACCTCTGATGCGCTCATATTCATTGATAAAACAAATATCGTATTAATACCCAGTACCGGGTATTTCAGTTCATCAATGTTTTAATAAAATTAGAGGAACAAATCAAAAATTACCTTAAACTAAAATGTGATGAAAATTTTTGCAATTAAAACAGTTTTTCTTGCCGCTTTTATATGTTCAACTGGTATTAACAAAACCACTGATCACTTAGTTTTTAAAAGCGACAAAGGAGCACACTCAAACAGCATTAATGAAAAACATGAACCTGAAACCCAGACTTTTTATGGCAGCGCCGTAACAACGAATAATTGGCATAATGTAACTGGTATTGAAGGTCCGAGAGATGAAAGTAAATTGCGGGTTTTTGCTGGCGCAGTCTGTGAAAAATATACGCTTAGCGTCTCCGCCCCTAAAGGCTGGCATTTTATGAAAGATGCCGTACCCAGGGTAAATTGTGTAAAAAATGACCAGGGCGCATTTGAATGGAACAGATTTGACGTTGCTAAGGACAGGGTCTATCAGAATTCGAGGACGTCAAATTATATTGAATATTCGGTTTGGGCGGGATCAAGGTCGATTGAAATAAATCTGGCCTGTGAGGCAGTTAAAGACTAACTGCAACTATCAATCTAAGCCTTATCGCCTGAACGTAAAGCTTTTCTATCGACAAGCTTTACGTTATAACCCTGTAGAGCCAAACAATCCAGGTACCATAGTAAAAAGTTACTTACCCGGTTTGCCAGCAAAAAGCTTGTTGAATGGTTATTCAATACTTTACAGCCAGGCTGCGAAGAAAATATTTTTGTTCTGGCAGGCTGGATTTTCAAAGGCGGCCGGCAAGAGGATAATAATCCATGGAAAACATACATTGTGAGAAAGAGATTTCGCATCCGGATCAAGCTTCTTTTCAAAATCGATCACCTCAGAAATTTTGCACTGTTTTGTACAAACACTTTCCCGAGCAAAGCCTGCCCTACTACAAGAAAAGATTTTGAACGCTAATATTATTATTATTCTCATGGTATATAGCTACAGTGTGGATTCTAAAAAATGCGGTTTATGTCATTTCCAGAATGAAATGATGCTGAAAGCTTCATGATGGTAACCTGAAAATTATTCTTTTGGCTTAGAAATATATACCTTATTCTATGAGTTGGGACTCTGGTAACATAGGGCAAAGCTATATAATGATTAGAAATTGCGTTATACATTAACACATCAACCTGTTTGTTGGAAAGCACTTTATCGGGACAGATTAACCCGCCAAGGCTATCAATTTTAGCCAGATTAGTTAAATCTCCTTTGGTGCTACTTGCACCACATTTTGGTAAAGCAGGTTAAGAGACTATTGTAACGATCAATTAAAGCTTTATCAAAGGAGATAGATTTAACGTTATGGCCTGATTTTTCGAAGTTCCTTACATCCCATTCATATTCAATGTTATTGGTAACAGAAACTAGGCTCATGCATGAGCTTGTTCGCTGCCTTAAGGAATGCGCCTGCTGTGTTTCAGCAGGTATTAGATCATTTTTTTCGGGTGAAAATAAAACCTTCAAGAGACATTCAAGACCCGGCACCAAAGAAAAATGGAAAATAAAAAGCATAATATTAAAAATTAAACGCCTGGACAAAAACCAAAAACCATTCGGCTCAAAAGATTGTACTAGCTATAAGTTTTAAGTAATCAATATGAAAAAACAGAATTTCTTCGAACGGATTTCCACTCAGATAACCTGCTGGACAGGAAGCTCCTGGGCCTTTACCCTCGCATTTGTAACTATTATTTTATGGGGCGTAAGTGGCCCCATATTCCATTTCTCGGATACCTGGCAACTGGTAATCAATACCGGAACAACAATTGTGACCTTCCTGATGGTCTTCCTGATCCAGAAAACCCAGAACAAAGATTCGAAAGCCATGCAGTTAAAACTCAATGAACTGCTGGCTGCCAGCCGCCATGCCAGCAACCGGATGGTAGATATAGAGGATCTTACCGAGTCAGAACTGGACACGATCAGACGATACTACCAAAAACTTTCAGATGTAGCTGAGCAGGATGATGACATCCATAAATCCCATTCCATCGATTCAGCCGAGAAACTTGCCGAGAAAAAACAGGCACCTTAAATCCCAAGCCAAAATAAAATCATTTAATGAGCTAATTTCTTTTAATCAATCAACCTATGTCAGCACGTTCCGATAAAATAAAAGCATTCAACAAAAATCGATTGCCATCAATAGTCAAGCTTAAATACAGTGCAATGTTGGAAAATGCATTCAGGTTCTACCGCGGCACCTGCCACCTTTTCTACGAAAGGATAGCTTCCCTTAAAACAATGCCAAAATCCCCAATCGGATGGATCAGCGGCGACCTGCACCTGGAAAATTTTGGCAGTTATAAAGGTAATAACAAACTGGTGTACTTTGATCTCAACGATTTCGATGAGGCTGTAAAAGCACCGGTGCTCTGGGAAGTTGTGCGTTTGGTAACCAGTATCTTTATCGCTTTCCAGACCCTTGAGATTGATGGGGAGCAGGCAATGAACATGGCTGCACTATTCCTGAAAAGTTATGGTACCACCCTGGTCGGTGGAAAAGCCATGGACCTGGATCCGAGGACATCTAAAGGCATCACCGGCGATTTTTTAAGACGTGCGGAAAGAAGTTCTACAAACGATCTTTTACAGAAAAGAACATTAAAAAAAGGGAGAAAGCTGCAGCTTGACACAAGCGATGAACGGCACTTTAAACTGAAAAAAGAATTGAAAGTCCAACTGATCAGCCACATGGAAAAATGGCTATCAAATAACAGCGACAGCCCATATAATTACCGTGTTAAAGATGTGGTGTACCGTCTTGCCGGCACGGGAAGCCTTGGGCAGAAACGTTACCTGTTCCTGCTTAAAAGTATGCGTAAAAAAGACCGCTACCTGCTCATCGATATGAAACAGGCCTATCCATCCTCCATATCGCCCTATTTTGATATTCCCCAGCCCAAATGGGAAAATGAGGCGCAGCGGATTGTTTCGGCACAAAAACGCATGCAGCATGTTTCAGCATCCCTGCTATCTACCGCGACATTCAAAGGCGAAGATTATGTGATTCAGGAATTGCAGCCTGTAAAAGATACCCTCAAGTTTAAACTTATAAAAGAAGAATACCGTAAACTTTACCAGGTGATCGACGACATGGGCATGCTTACTGCATCCTCACAACTCAGGAGCTCGGGAATGGATGGTTCTGCCACAAAAGATGAGTTGAAAGCTTTTGCCATCAAAACAGGATGGCAGAAACAAATCCTGAACATAGCCACCGAACAAGCCGCCCTGGTATGCGCAGACTATGGCGCTTTTCAGCAGGATTATAGAAACGGCGCTTATGAAAACCAGCGGGAAAACCAGAAGAAAATGGAACCGGTACTGGATTAATTGTGTTGCAATCCACTTTTTCAAATTATTTTATGATGCCCCGAACTATCCTTGCTGAAGAGAAAAGACCAGAATTTATGAAAACGGAGAATTTATATATCAAAAACCTAAAAAACTTTATCAGTGGCGAGAAGTTATACATGCAATATGACGAAAAACGGGGAATGGGTAATAATTTTAAATCAAGGAATAATTATCCGGAAGGAATCCAGTTCGGTTTACCACTAAAGGGAAACAGCAGGGAATGAAAATAAGAAAGCGGGAAAAACCAAAGGCTCTTCCCGCTCATCTAAATTAACGCTCTCGGAATATAAACGCCATCGCCGGCAATTTGTTTTGTGCGATTTAAAAAAACCAAACTAGTCTCTCCATCCAAGTCCCGGTGCAACGTGCTCCAGAATGGCAGACAGCAGATGGATATTGTAATCCACGCCCAAGGTATTTGGAATGGTCAGTAGTACCGTATCCGCTTCCTGTATTGCCTCGTCGGCAGCCAGTTCCTTTATCAGCTGATCGGGTTCAGCGGCATATCCCCGACCGAAGACCGCCCTTTGGGTTGGCTCGATATAGCCAAAACTATCTGTCCCTTTCCCCTGCTGCCCGAAATAATACCTGTCCTGATCGTTCATCAGCGCAAATATTGAACGGCTGACAGAAACCCTTGGCTCACGATCATGTCCCGCTTTTTTCCAGGCTTCCCTGTACAGCCTGATCTGCTCGGCCTGCTGGATACTGAAGGGCTTGCCATTTTCATCAAACTTTAAAGTAGAACTCTGCAGGTACATTCCGTTCTCTGCCGCCCAAACCGCAGTCGCATTGGAAGCGGCTCCCCACCAGATGCGCTCTCGCAGGCCCTCGGAATAGGGCTCCAGCCTTAACAGTCCGGGCGGATTGGGAAACATTGGATTTGGATTAGGCCTTGCAAAACCTTCGCCTTTCAGTCTTTCCAGAAATTCCAAAGCCTTTTGCCTTCCCATATCAGCATCGTTCTCCCCATCCTTTGGTGCAAAACCGAAATACCGCCAGCCTTCGATTACCTGCTCGGGCGAACCCCTGCTGATGCCCAGCTGTAATCTCCCACCAGAGATGAGGTCGGCTGCACCAGCATCCTCCACCATATATAAAGGGTTTTCATAGCGCATATCAATAACGCCCGTTCCGATTTCGATCTTTGAAGTCTTCGCACCAATTGCCGAAAGCAGCGGAAAGGGTGATGCCAATTGCCTTGCAAAATGGTGTACCCTGAAATACGCTCCGTCAAGGCCGATCTCTTCGGCTGCAACAGCAAGATCGATGGATTGCAGCAAAGTATCACTAGCGGTACGCGCCTGATACGAGGGATGTTCCGACCAATGCCCGAACGATAAAAATCCGATTTTCTTCATTTCAATATTGCTAAATCCAAAGTTACCATTACTCCTATGGCGCAAAGGTCATCGTGTAGTCATAACCTTTAACCCCTTTAGCAAACAATAGCCCTGGCTAATTGTTCCAGAATCAGTTATGTCAAGAAGAAAACAGGTACGGTCAAAAGAGCAGTTTGCTGCTGCGCTCGAACTGGAAAGAGCAGGCGATAATGCTGCCGCATTAAAACTCTACCGGAAATCTGCAATAACAGATCCTGCCAATTCCCACGCGTGGAACAGGCAGATGGTGCTTTTGCGCAAAACGAAATCAAAAGAAGATGAGGTCAGGCTCATTAAACTGGCCATAGCCAAGTACCGGAAATCGCACGAAACCAAACAACAAGATTGGCTGAAAGAAAACCAGGCCAAGGCAGACAGCACCCGGGAACTGGCCCATGTACTCGGTCTTTTAGAACCAACAGGCCTTCCAAAAAGCAACGACACCATCATCGGGAAATGGCAGACCAGGCTGTACCTGCTTGAATACCGCATCAAAAATTCACGGAAGAAGAAAATCTCGTTAAAAAAGCCTGTAAGCAAATCGCTAAAAAGTGCAGCTCCTGCACCTAAAAAGCTTAAGCAAAAGGCCGCTACTAAACCCAGGCTAGCAAATAAGAAAGCGGGAAAAACCAAAGGTCCTTCCCGCTTATAAATTAACGCTCACAAATACTTTAACGCATAGCTATTTCATCCCCGCAAAAAAACGAAAACTACTTGTCCGAATATTTCTGTTCCAGAACCTCGATCTCCTTTAAGGCTTCGGCAATACCGTTGCGCTGGGTGGTCAATAAATTTAAATGGTCAGAATGGAGTTCATTGTCCTTTATGACCATGTCATACTTTTCGAGTGCTGCTTTTTCACCAGTCACGACTGCACTTAACAAAGCGGTCTCGCTTTTATCGGTCAGCGCTTCCTTGATATCGAGCCAGGTTCTATGGATCGCTCCCAGTATTCCACCCTCTTGGTTATCCGAATTCACGCCATGTTTTTCCAGATGTGCCTTCAGCTCGTTTTCATACAAGGCACGTTCTGCAACATATTTCAAAAATACTGCCTTTAGCTCCACATTATCAGTGGATTCTGCTGCTGAACTGTATCCTTCTTTTCCATCGTTGATGATGGATACCAGACCCTTTAGGTCCGAAATGATCTCTTGATTATTTTCCATGATAAATGATTTTTCTAACAAACAGCAACTTACCGTATAAGGTTTTAGCAAAATCACACAAGCAATAAAAACATAACACTAAGCCGACATGTTGCTTAGTTATGTCAGCAGAAAGAAAACCATCCTACCTTGATTTTGATAGCGAAAAATACCCGTGGAAGCAGGACATCGATTATAAAGACAACCCCGAAAAATACAGGGTTGGCAAGGGTGAACAGGGCGTTCTAATCTGCGAGCCCTATAAATCTGAGATCGGCCAATTCTGGAGGTTCAGGACCCCAGAGCTTGCAAAAGAAAGCAGTGAAAAGATATTTGAAATATTTAGTAATTACATCCGGTCAAATGATTTTGTGGGGGCAGACATGGCAAGAAAATACCTGCAGATGGGATACACCCGCGCCAGGCGGTATGCCAATTACAAAGGCGGAAAAAAATACGACAAGGAAAAAGATTATAAGGCACTGGAACGCGGCACCGGATCGGCAGAAAAAGCACAATCGGCTGAAATTTTCTACTCCGCCTACAGACTGGCAGAGGCACACCCGATCTATAAATCGCTGAAAGCAAACTGGAAAAAACGGCTGGGATAACAAAGCTCCCTAACAGGGTATAAACCAACAAAAAACTCAAAGCATTTGTCCTACAAACCCGCACTAAAAGTCCCTGATACAACAGCCTTTACCAGGTAAATGCAATCGTCATTTCAGCCGGAGGCACGATCAGCGTGGAAAGTCAGATTAGAAAACGCCCGATATTCAAGCTTCCAAAATCCTGGAGGTTCCGTTTCCTGCGGTTCGTCCACGTAACTTTTATCCAGTAACTGAACGTCAAATGCCTGCATATTGCTCTTTCTTCCTTAAACACAAATATTTTCCTGATTGTTTTCAGGAATATAATTTCTGTTCGTCGGTATAATAACTGGTCCTTCCGCGTATTTTTTCGGACTTCACGGCCTCCCCGGACGGGGACTTCTCAACCTTTGCGCCATGCACCTTCATGAAGTCACGCAACTCGCCGCGAAGCTCATCCCCGTTCTCTTTTGCGATAGCTGCAATCGCTTCTTTCAAAACCGCCCCCAAGCTCTTAAACAATTTCTTCACGATTTTTTCAGGTATGGCCGAGCTGACTGAAAACGGGGACACCCCGGCATCCCACAGGATCTCATCAGCGTATGAATTACCAATTCCTCGCATCTTTTTCTGGTCCATCAGCACCTCCTTCACCATTTTCTTGCTCTTGAAAAGCACTCCGCCAAAATAATCCTCGTCCATTTCCAGCACATCTGGTGCCTTGGCAACATCGGGATTTAAGGTAGGTGTTGCCGCACGCAACATATCTACGACCACAAATCCATCGCCTCCAGAAAAATGAAAAGCAAGGATGGTATATTTCGGAAGCTCCGAATCTCTCTTTAATGCCCCCAGTTCTCCCCTAAGCATGAGATGAACCTGTAAAACTTCTTTACTGAAGTGAAAGTGCAAAGTTTTTCCATAGCGCAAAACCTTCGAAAGCTTTTTACCTTCGAGTTTTGTCTTGAGCTGTGCAGCAGTCACGTTCAGCTTTTTCGCCATTTTCACTTCCAACTCCTCCAGGGTCTTTCCCCTGAACCGGCGCGAGATGATCTGCGCAAATACTTCCAAGTCAGGTAGTTCAGCCATAACAACTTTTAAGATTAAACGCTCAAATATTTTTTGATCTCCCTTACCGAACTCCCGTTCAGGACGATCGCTGCTTTCAGATCTTCTCCAGAAATCTGAAACTCCTTCGCCCAACGGACAACAGATCATCTGCATTGATTTCTCTGTGCTCCGAGCCATCATCGAAAGGCTCCAGCGTATCCGAATCATCCTCAATTGGGTGGCATTCGATGATCGGGATATTTTCCCCGAAACCAAAATTATCCTTGTTGTCTTCCATAATCATCTATTATAAACTCTTTTGGTTGTATTTGTCAAGTCCCATAACTAGTTGATTTGCAGAAATGAAACATTGTTCAGGCTCAAAAAGTTTTAGGCCAAATGCTCAGCAAATACTAATAGGTATCCCTAACGATCTGACGCAGCATATTCAGGTTGGCATGCGCCTCTCCCATAGTATTATTGAAGTACACGAATACCTTCTTGCCCTCTGCCAGCCACCCGGTTACATAACTTGCATACTCATACAATACGTCGTCAGAGTAGCTTCCCCTATAGTTCCCTCCCGGACCATGGAACCTGAGGTAGATAAAATCCGGATGGCTTTCCCTTACAGGAGAACTGGCAGGCGACTTATCATGGATCACCATACCAAGCCCAAACTCATCCAAAAGCTCGTATACCTCATCTATGTATAAAGAAGTATGCCGAAATTCCAAAGCGATCTTCCATTTAACAAAAGGATCATTATGCCTAAGCACCGACATTAGAAAGCGTAGCTGCGCAAAATGAGAAATCCTTACGCTTGGGGGGAACTGTACCAAAAGACAACCCTTTTTCTCTTCAACATGCGAAATGACCGAAAAGAACCTGGACACGACCTCTGGATCAAAGGCCAAATCCTTATTATGGGTAATCTCCTTGAAAAGCTTAAAGGTAAAACGAAATTCTCCGGGCACATCCGCCGCCCACTTTTTCATCGTGGAAACCTGCGGCACCTTATAAAAGGAGGAATTAATTTCGATAGAATCCATCAGCGAGGCGTAATAGCACAGCCGGCTCTTTTCCCGGAATTCTTCCGGGTAGTGCAATTTATTGGGAACCGGTAACAGTAGCCCGCTGGTACCCGAGTAATAGTTTTCAAAGGCGATGTCCATATTTTCCCAACAACTGGGACAGAAAATTGTTGAATGGGCAGATCAGAAGAAACAAATCCTGTCCGAATGTTATTTATCCCTCACCTAAAGTAAAACAACATCCTGACAGAACATAATCCGCCCAATCCTGAAAAGGAATAAATTAGAACCAGTCCGGGGATTTGAAGGACATTATACATGAGAAAAGAACAAAAAATCACTGAACAGTTTTAAGCATGCTTACAAATGCAATAATGAATTCTCATTAGGCTATAAAAGTATCGGCTTGTCTTTTCTCCACCCAAAACACCAATCTTTTCCATATTTTATTTTTTACTAACATTAGCATTATGTTTAGTATTAAATTATAAAGCGAATTAAAAAGGTTAATAATTCTAGCAATTAATATGGAGACTAAAAGCGAATTGGTGCATAAACTGCAACAGGATATCATGATGTGGCAGGGCTTTAAGCCTGCTGCTGCCGGTAAGGCGGAGCGGATTGGCCTTGGTGCTATTGAGGATGCTTTTCCCGGTGGTGTATTTCCAAAAGGGGCTATCCACGAGTTTATTACTGTTTTTCCGGAAGATGCTGCTTCTGCCTGGAATAACCTTTTGGAGGAAAAATCGGGCAGATATTTTGCCAGCGTCTTATAGTTCATCGCGAAGAACGGGATAAACAAATTGATATTGAAACGCTTCAACTAATTATCAGACAAATAGGAAATATTAAAAAATGAATAATACCTAAATTAAAAGATATTATTCATTTTTTATTGAGCATTATCGCTTACAGCGATTCAGAATTACCATTTACGAAAATTGTTACTGAATAATCATGTTAATGGTTAACCATCTTCATTGCCCCTTCGCTGTACCGCTCGCCGATTACCGGATATTGCTTAATCAACCCATCAATTGCTACAAGATCTGTGCTGGTGAGGTTAAATTCAACTGCACCAATATTTTCTTCCAGGTATTTCCTTTTCTTGGTTCCCGGAATTGGAATGATATCATTGCCCTGAGCCAAAACCCAGGCCAGGGCAAGTTGGGCAGGCGTGCAACCTTTGTTTTCTGCAAATGCAGTAAATTCTTTAATGAGCTTATTGTTATTGCTTATATTTTCTGGTTGGTAGCGTGGTAATGTTCTCCTGAAATCATCTTCGGAAAGAATATTTACATCAAGTGTATTGGTGACCAAACCCCTTGCCAGCGGAGAATAAGGGATAAGTGAAATCCCGAGTTCGCGGGTAGTTTGCAATATACCGTTCTCTACATCCCTTGTCAGCAGCGAATATTCGCTTTGAAGTGCTGCAATCGGGTGTACGGCATGCGCTTTTCTGATAGATGCCTCCGAAGCCTCGCTCAGACCGAGATAGCGTACTTTGCCTTCTTTAACCAGATCGGCCATTGCCCCCACAGTTTCCTCTATCGGGATATTCGGATCTACCCGGTGAGCATAATACAAATCGATTGTGTCAATTTTAAGCCGCTTCAGGCTCTGTTCAACTGCTACTTTTATCCAGGCGGGAGAACCATCAAAATAGGTGCCCGCGGCACTGCTTGGTCCGGCAACTCCATCTTTAAAACGAAATCCGAATTTAGTTGCAATAAATACCCTGTTCCGGTTAGGCACCAGTATTTTAGAGATCAATTCTTCGTTAGCGCCATTGGCATACATATCCGCCGTATCCCAAAAATTGATGCCCAGGTCAAGTGCTTTTTCCAATGTTGCTAAACTTTCTTTGTCATCTGTAGGGCCATAAGCAAAGCTCATACCCATACAACCCAGACCGAGCGCAGACAGCTGCTCGCCGGTTGTTCCAAGTTTTCTGTATTTCATTATTGTCAGATTTTGTTTCTCAAAGGTATACAGCGAATCTTTAACCAGACTTATAGGTATCAAACAGATCGTTATAATATTCAAACAGTCTGTCGTAATTGAGTTGGCGCCAGGCCGGCGTGCTTTTTAAAAAACAAAGTAAAATAGGAAGGGTATTCAAAGCCCAGGCTGTAGGCAATATCTGAAATGTTCCAGTCCGTATGCTGTAATAAAGCTTTTGCCTCCCTAATGATGCGGGCTGCAATATGAGCGGTTGTGGTCTTGCCGGTCACCTCCTTTACTGAACGGTTAAGGTGATTGATGTGTACAGACAGGGCAGTAGCATAATCCACAGGATTTTTCAGTTTTAGTATAAGCGCAGGAGAATCAATTGGAAACTGCCTTTCCAGCAATTCAAGAAATAGAGCCGAAACCCTTGAAGACGCATTGGCATAAGTATGAAAATTAGTAGTCGGGCTGTTTTTCATGGCCTCATGGATGATCAGATGCAGGTGACTTCGCAAAACGTCATACTTATGGAGATAGGTTGAACACATCTCTTTCTGCATTTTTTGAAATATAGTAGAGAGCTCGTTCAATTGCACCTCATCAGGAAAGAAAATCGGATTACCACCAATGCTAAACAGAGGTGAATCCCGCAGATTGCTCACCCTTTCGCTGTGCTGAATGAAATCTTCGGTAAACAGACAGTACCATCCCGACTGTTCCTCCGACTCAGCTTCCCATGAATAAGGTACAACCGGATTTGAAAACAGCAGTGCCGGGCGGTCGATCTGAATCCACTTATCTGCGTAATATATCTTGCCTTTGCCTATAATCAGGGACACCTTGTAGAAATCCCTGCGGCTGTAGGGACTTACAACGGCGCAGGTTTCTCTGCTGAACACATTGATATGACCAATACCCGCATTGTCCATCGGAACATCGGTAGGCGAATGGCCTGGAAGCCTGCTGTAAAAATCGCTAACACTTTCTGTTTGTTTCACGATGCTAATTTATAAAAATCAAACAAACTGTTTATAAGTCTTCTTTTATAGTTGTGTAAATACTATAAACCAAAAGATAAACTTGTGTATAAAATAATTGGCTCCGATAATTCAGTGCAACAGAGCGATCGCCTTTTTGAAAACCCAAATATTAACTTTTCTACATCCCTACTTTTTGAGCTTTAAAAACGCGACCTTTGCAAACTATGTTTTCTAAAATTTACACCAAGTATAAACCTTATTATAAAGAAAATCTTCATTTGGCACTGCCAATTGTAGGTTCTCAGGTTGGTCATACTTTGGTACACATGGCGGATAGTATTATTGTAGGTCATTTTACGGATACTATTCAATTGGCTGCTGTTTCATTAGTGAACAGTATATTTATGCTTATCCTTGTAATCGGGCTGGGTATTTCTTATGGTTTAACACCATTGATTGCACAGGAAAATGGCCGGCAGAATTATGATGAATGCGGAAAACTTCTATCAAACAGTTTAATAATTAATATCTGTATAGGCATATTTTTATATGTATTGGTTCAATTGGGGATATTTTGTGTCATCGATCGACTTGAACAAACCCCTGAGGTAGTACGTTACGCGAAACCCTATCTGAATCTTTTATCAATTTCAATTATTCCATTATTGATTTTTCAGACCTTTAAACAGTTTGCTGAAGGTTTAGGCTTTACCAAGCAGGCTATGTTCGTTTCGATCTGGGGAAATGCGCTTAATATCATCCTTGGAATTATTTTCGTTAAAGGTATGTTTGGCATTAAATCAATGGGCGTCAGCGGTGTAGGTTTAAGCACCTTGATTGATCGGATTTTAATGGCTACAGTAATGTGTTTTTATGTATTGCGCTCAAGGCATTTTAAAAAATACCTGACCAGTTTCAAAGCCACTTTTTTTGATAAAATAAGGGCTGTTAAAATCGCAAAAATCGGAATGCCGGTTGCTATGCAATATTCTTTTGAAATCAGCGCTTTTAGTGGCGCTGCTGTACTAATCGGCACCATTGGTGCGGTAGAGCAGGCGGCACATCAGATTGCCATCAGTTTAGCTGCCATGACTTATATGATTGCCAGTGGTGTAGCTTCTGCAGCGACCATTAAAACCGGAAACAATTTTGGAAAGAATAATTTTGATGATCTGCGCAAATCAGCCATTGCGAGTTATCATGTGATATTACTGTTCATGTCATTTACTGCGGTTATTTTTGTACTGGCTAACAATATTATGCCTTTTATTTACACCGAAGATGCAGCCGTAATTCCGATTGCAGCGCAACTATTAATTATAGCAGGTTTTTTTCAATTATTTGATGGTACCCAGGTAGTGGGATTAGGTGTTTTACGTGGCATTGGCGATGTTAACATTCCTACCTTTATTACCTTTTTAGCCTATTGGGTAGTTGGAATTCCTATTGGTTATGTATTGGGATTTCATTTTAACTTAGGGGTTAACGGCATTTGGTATGGTTTAACATTAGGATTGTTAACAGCCTCTATCCTATTGTTTTTAAGGTTCCAGAACAAGACAAGGAGTTTAAAAGCCGAGCAGTTTCATCCTTAGATAAATCCGTCATTTCGGCCGCAGTGGAGAACCCGAAGGCTCTGCGAAGCACAAAATCTATTAGACAGAATTTCTTGTAGATAGGTTTCTCCATTTCGCTTCGCTCCAGTGGAAATCACGCTACTTGTATAATACAACGAGAATTCTGGAAATTATTTAATTGTTATGCCGCGCGCGGCGAAGAATCCCTTAACCAAGAACAGTGGACTCTGTGACTTCCGTTAGGCTCAAAAGAAGCGTGAAGTTAATGTTCGCTGCTAAGTCAAAACAGATTCTTCGCTGCGCTCAGAATGACAGCAGGAATTATTTCCCTCCAACATTCACCACAACACCAATGGTGAAGATAGAATTACCAGCTGACATGTATTTGCGGTTCTTCAGGCCAATATTACTACTGGTGGTGTATTGTAACTGGAAAGTTTTGCTAAGTGCCATACGGGTAAAGAAAACCGGCTCAAAGAAAATATTATCTTCTTTAGGCTGCACTACCCCATTTAAAAAGAAACGATCCATTTTAATATGGCTGATTCTTAAAGCAGTTCCGTAGTTGATCGGGAAGTCGGTTCCAAACAAACGCAGGTTGTTTTTCTTTTTCGAACTGTAGTTTACCTGTAAGAATGTTTTTCTGTAATCTACTTCCTGCAGTTCAGAACTGGTAAGAATATCGTTTTTGTAATCACGGAAAGTGATGTCACTCCAACCCTTTCCTACACCTGCGTAAATTTCGATAATCCGGTTATTGTCTGGACCAAAGGTATCAAAATACCCTCCGCCAATTTCAATAAGTTTGTGCCCAAAATCTTTGGTTTTTCTTTCGCTGTTCATTCTTGAACCACTAAACAATAAACCAACATGGTCTGAAACGGCGTAAGCGCCATTCACACTGGCATTGCCTTTTAAAGAAATGTGTGCACCGCCACTAAATTCTCCCTGTTTACTTAACATTGGCGTATTTGGAACGTTTGGCATATAAACTGAAGAACAACTGGCTGCGAAAAGCGCTAAAACTGGGAAGGTAAAACGTAAGTATTTAATCATAGATGTTATATAAACAGATTTCGGTGTTAAAAATTGTGCTAAAGTTCCATTTTCATGAAATCCATCACTCTTTTAAACTCATCATGCAGACCGGCTTTTAAATGAATTTTTTCTTTGGTAACTGGATGAATAAATTCCAACTCAGACGCATGCAGCAACATGGTGGTCATTTCCCATTGCTCCTTGAAAAATTTATTCTGTTTGTTGCAGCCGTGTGTACGATCGCCAATAATCGGATGAAGAATATGACTAAAATGACGCCTCAGCTGGTGCATTCTTCCGGTTTTAGGGGTAGCTTCTACCAATGAGTAACGGGATGTTGGATGTTGGCCAAGAGCTACTTCAACCTCTGCTTTTTGAAGCGTTTTGAACGAGGTGAAAGCATCTTGCATGGTTCCGTTTTCTTTAGCTAATGGATAGTCAATATCCATGGCATCAGGGGTGTAACCACGCAGAATAGCCAGGTATTTTTTATCTGTCTCCGCGTTCATAAATTGTTGATGCATAGCAATTTCAGAAGTTTTATCAAAAGCAAACAATAAGATCCCACTGGTTTTCCGGTCTAACCTGTGCACCGGGCTAACCTGTTTACCCACCTGATCCCTCAGCATCTGTAGGGCAAATTCGGTCGCATCTCTGGCAATTGAAGATTGATGAACCAAAAGGCCATGTGGCTTATTAATTGCAATTAAATTCTCGTCCTGGTAAATAATCTCCAACATATTGCCGCGAAGATAAGGATATTATGTTTTTTGAGAGATGGCTTATGCAAATAAATCAAAGGCCAATCGGTAGGTATTGCAATGCGCATCTACGATGTCTTTAATATCTGCCGAGTATCCCCCGCCCATACTAACCTGTAAAGGCAGGCTTTTATCCTTACAGGCCTGCAATACCATGCTGTCGCGTTCCTTGCATGCCGCTTTAGTTAAAGCCAATTTACCCAGTTTATCGGTAGAGAGCACATCAACTCCTGATAAATAAAATACAAAATCGGGTTTGGCTCTTTCGAAAGCCTTTTTCAAATTGGCATCTAAAGCCGACAGATATGCTTCATCCTGTATGCCATCATCTAAAGGAACATCCAAACTTGAGATTTCTTTTCTGAAAGGAAAATTTTTATCGCCATGTATCGAAAAAGTAAATACCCGTTCCTCATTTTGAAAGATTTCTGCCGTACCATTTCCCTGGTGCACATCTAAATCAATAATTAAGATGCGTTTAGCTAATTTTTTATATAACAAATAATTAGCTGCAATAGCCTGGTCATTTAACAAACAAAAACCTTCGCCCCAGTTACTGCCGGCATGATGTGTACCTCCTGCTACATTAAAAGCAATACCATTCTCCATGGCAAAATAAGCACCATCAATTGTACCTTGCGCAATCCTCAGTTCGCGCGCTACAAGCTGCACATCCAAAGGAAAGCCGATACGCCGCTGATCTTTTGACGAGAGGGTTAAATCCCTTAACTGCTCCCAGTAAGCTTTTTGGTGTGTTAGCAGCACAAACTTTTCACTAAGTGGCTCGGGACTAAATAAGTTATGCCTCTCAATGGTTCCTTCGTGCAAAAGCTGTTCAGGTATCAATTCATATTTCAGCATCGGAAAGCGATGCCCCTCTGGCAAAGGATGTGCATAAATCGGGTGCCAGGCAATTTTGATCATTAGCCTAAAATCTCTCCTACATGTTTTTCGATATTGGTACAGATCTGATCTACAGGAAGATCATTTGCATCATAACCAAAAGGATTCTCTATTTCTTCAGCTATCAGTTCCAAACTCGCTAATACATAGAGGATAAAGGGTACAATCGGCACCACAAAATAACCTAAACTGAATACCCAGCCAAAGGGTAAAGTGATCACATAAACAAAAATAAATTTTTTAATAAATGCGCTGTAAGAAAACGGGATTGGAGTGTTTTTAATCCTTTCGCAGGCGCCACAGATATCAGTAAACTGATTAAAGTCACTGGAAAGAACAATAAACTGTTCCTGCGAAATCGAACCTTTTTCTAACAACCCGTAGAATCTGTTGGTTAAACTACCTGCTATCTGGTTTGGAACATGTTTGCCTTCTTCTACTTCTATCAACAAGCTGTTCTTCCCAAAATACATCTTTTCTCTTAAATGTTCTTTAAGCGCAAAAGCATATTTAGGGATGCCATATTCAAAAAAGCGGACATCCTCATCCGGCAGTTTAAGCGCTTTAATCTTTATAGCCAGGTTACGGCTTACATTGGTTAATGACCCCAGCAGTTTCCTGCCTTCCCACCACCTGTCATAAGCCGTATTAGTTCTGAAAACCAACAAAAGCGACAAAACAAAGCCCAATAGACTATGCATCATACCAATATTGGTTACATTACTAGTTTTAGAAAGCTGAAAGTAATTCAATTCAGCATAAGCAACCAACCCTGAAAATACGGCTACCCCAAGCATTAAGGGCCAAAGCTTTCTAAAAGTGTCACTTTTATCGATATGAAAAATGAAGGTACTCCAGTCTTTAGGGTTGTAGTTAATCATTTTTATTCTTTTCTACATTAAAATATCTTTACTCACTTTTAATAACGCCTGTCCGGCCAGATAAACATCCTCATAGGAATTATAGAGCGGCACGGCACTTAAACGGATTACGTCGGGTTCGCGCCAATCGCCAAGGACATGATTGACCATTAAGCCGTCAAAAATCTCTTTACCATTACGCAGGGCAATAATGGATAACTGCGCACCTCTATCGTCAGGGTTTTTCGGTGTGATAATTTTATATTGCTCGAATCCCAAATCCTTATTTACTTCATTTATAATAAATTCTAGATAGCTGGTTAAAGTAATACTTTTATCTCTCAATGGCGCTATGAAACCTGCTTTTTCAAAAATCTGTAGCGAAGCATGATATAAGGCCATCGGCATTACCTGTGTGCAACTCACCTGCCATCCGTCTGCCCCGACTTCCGGAATAAAGCCTTTTTCCATTTTAAAGCGTTTACTTTCCTGGTAACCCCACCATCCTGCAAAGCGATTCAATTGGGCATTGCTGAAATGTTTTTCGTGAACAAAGATCCCGCTTATTCCTCCTGGACCTGAGTTTTGATATTTATAAGAACACCAGCAGGCAAAATCAACATCCCAATCATGTAATTTTACAGGAACATTGCCTGCGGCATGCGCCAGGTCCCAGCCTACAATTGCACCTATTTCATGCCCGGCCTTGGTAATGGTTTCCATGTCGTACCATTGTCCGGTGTAGTAATTTATCCCGCCAAATAAAACTAAAGCAATTTCATCTGCATTTTCTTTAATTTTAGCTATGATGTCCTCGGTATGGAGTATTTCCTCACCTTCCTTAGGAAAAACCTCTATTATAGCTTCTTTTGGGTTAAAACCATGAAACCTAACCTGGCTTTCTATCGCATATTGATCAGATGGGAATGCTCCGCCTTCCATGATGATTTTGAAGCGTTTGCCTTTGGGCTGATAAAAACTAACCATCAACAGGTGAAGATTTACGGTCAAAGTATTCATCGGACAAACTTCAGATGGTAATGCACCAACAATTGGAGCCATTAACTTTTTAAGCTCCTTATGGTAGAACATCCAGGGTTCGTTTCCTTCAAACCATCCCTCTACCGCATAGTTAGCCCAGTTGTTAAGCTGACCTTTCAAAACTTCGCCAGCTACTTTAGGTTGAAGACCTAATGAATTACCGCACAGATAAATAAAAGCTTTTCCGTTATGGTTTGGAAATAAAAACTGAGACCTAAATTGATGGAGCTGATCGGCTTCATCTTGTAGTTGGGCAAATGATAGGGTGTTTTCGAAATTCATCAGCCAATATTACAAAAAAAGCAGGTATTGTTTCCAATCCTGCTTTTCAATTCTTGAGATTTATTAAAATTTCATTGTATCGTGCTTACCTAAATCGGGTGTATCTCCAGTTACCGCTGCTTTTAATATACTAAATAACACTACAATTTTTGACGCAGATGCATCCCAGTACTCAGCCTCTTCAGGTGTAACTTTTATCAGAATTAATCTCGGATCATCGATGCCATCCGGAAACCAGGCTTTAATAAATGGAGAAAAATACGCCTCTTTACGGACTTTATCATCTATAAGCTCCGCTTTGCCTTTAACAGTTAAATAGGTGTTGTTAGATGGATCGCTGTAGGCCAGCAACACATTATTTTCTTTTGAAATTTCTTTTGATTTAAGAGAATACTCGTTGGTGTAAAACCACAAACTGCCATCGTCTTCTATTTTCGCAGTTCCCATTGGTCTGCTTCCAAATTCATCGCCTGAAGAAAATGTAGTAAACATACAGGTTCTTACACTTTCTGCCATTTCTTTAAGGATCGCTATATTTTTCTCGTTTTTCATGATTTTTAGTATTTGAAAGAAAACAGGAAGCAACCTAAAAGGTTTGCACGAATTAAATCTTATTTGGTTTGCTTACATATTTATTACCTTTTATAAAGAACCTCCAAGGTAGTAAAGCATGCTCTTTTGCATAAGCAATGCCCACACGAGGTGTAGCCGCAATATCCTGTTCATTATATTTTATACCATGATCTTCGATCCAAATATCATTACCAGAAAGATTTTTTGCATTAAAGGTTTTATCGATCCCTAAGGCTTTTGCCGCTGATCCGGGTCCTGCTGAAATAGCACCCTTTGTATGAGGCATATTTCTCCGCTCTTCAATAATTTCTATACCAATCAACGGTTCTATCCCCCTGATCAATACGGCGTGAGGATCATTTTCAACTGAAGTAACCACATTAAAAAGATGATGCATACCATAACAGAGATAAACATAAGCAATGCCACCCTCTCCATACATGGTTTCGGTCCGGTTGGTGCGGCGACCGCCATAAGCATGAGACGCTTTATCTTTTATTCCGAAATAAGCTTCCGTTTCTACAATGATACCGGCAGTGATTTCATTGCCGATTTTCGTATACAAAACTTTTCCAAGCAAATCTTTTGCAAGACCTACCACATCCTCATTCAGGTAATATTCAGGTTTTAATTTCAATATCAGATGTAAATTATCTATTTAACAAAATACCGATAACCTGCTCTAAATAAAGCTGATCCGTCTCGTTAAATCTATTCAACACTTCGCTATCTACATCAAGCACACCAATCACCTCATTGTTAACGATTAAAGGCAGAACGATTTCCGACTTTGAAGCTGACGCACAGGCAATGTGCCCGGGAAATTCCTCCACATCTGGTACGATGATGGTTTTTGCTTCTGCCCAGGAAGATCCACAAACACCTTTTCCTTTTTTAATCCTCGTACAGGCCACAGGCCCCTGGAAAGGCCCAAGTACCAGCTCATCATACTTCACCAAATAAAAACCTACCCAAAACCAACCAAACTGCTCTTTAAGTGCTGCAGCAACGTTTGCCAGGTTAGCGATAAAATCTGTTTCGCCATAAAGTAATGCTTCAATTTGAGGGATGATGGATTGATATTGTTCTTCTTTCGAACTATCTCTGGTAATAACTAAATCTTCGGCCATTTTCTATTTTGTATAATTCAAAGTTAATCATGATTTGTGAGATGTACAGAAACTTTGGTTTTAATGACGAAAATTTGAACGATAAGCTATCTTTAAATTCCTTAGTTTTGGCAAATCAACCACCAATTTATGATTGTAGCGTTAACTATTACCAAATTCCGTGGCTTTACTATCCCTTTTGCCTTTATTGGGATGGCTGTTTTAAGGTTGCCCTTATGGTTAAATAAAAAGTGCAGGTTTTGGAAATTAATGGGAAGTGGAAAAGATACTCAGGTAGATCTTGCACCAGATTATAAACACTGGGCGGTACTTACAGCCTGGGATAACCGTATAGCTTGTGATAATTTTTATCGTGATTCTTTTGTGATAAAATGGTTTGGTTTCTTTGGAATTGAAAGCTTTACCATATTACTAAATCCTTTATCCAGTCATGGCTTATGGTCAAAAAGAGAGCCATTTAAAGTTGAAAAAACAGGCAAAAATTACACTGGAAAGATTGCCGTAATTACCAGAGCTGCGATTAAATTTAACAAGCTAAATGAGTTCAGGCAGAATATTAAAAGGGCGGCTGATGCTATGCGGGTTGCCCCTGGTTTTATCTTATCTGCTGGTGTAGGAGAAAATCCATTTTTTGACCAGGCTACTTTTTCGATATGGGAAAGCGCTGAAAGCATGAAAGCTTACGCTTACCAATCACACGATCATTCAGACGTTATCAAACTCACCAGGGAGCGCAAATGGTATAAAGAAGAGTTGTTTGCCCGGTTCTCCATTGTAGATAGTTGGGGTACGCTTAATGGTGTATCTATTGAATCGTAAAAAAAATATAAAATAAATGAGAGTAGTAGCAGAACTTCCACATCCGGAATGTAAGATTACCATTTTTTCGATGAACCAGAAATTCATCATCAAATTTGAACAAGGTACTTTTGAGCAAAGTTATAAACTTGCTGAACTTGACCTGAGTGGAGGAGGCGTAAATGATGTGTTCGAAATTTTGGATGAAGAATTTATCCAGACTGTTATCGCTAAGTTTAAAACAATGCGTACCGATTTTACAGCAGCTTATAACAGACATCAGTATTAGAAATAATTAACTCAACTGATTGATTTACAGCTTATTAATAAGTTATTCAAAATTATATTCCGAATTTAAGGATCTTATTGATGTTAAAATAATGTTTTATTAATAGTTTTAGTTAAGATATGTTAATATAAGTTATTGATATATTGATTTTTGAATCATTATACAAAATATAATTTTGGCATTTGATTTGGCCAAATAAATGGGAGGTTTAGTGATTTCTGGGATGAAAGTATGCAAAAATCAATCATTGCAAGACACGAAGCAATCTTTAATGCATACGCTACTCGGGATCGTTGTAAAGTTGCTTTGTCTTTCCAGCAATGATGATTCCTCGGCACTTAAACTCAATAAACTCACTTGTTTAATTAATTTATTATTAAAAGAATCCAATAGAGTGTTCGTCATCTCGACCGGAGCAACGCGCAGTGGAGATCTTATTTAGACAGATATTTTTTTTGCGCAGAGCCTTCCAGTTTCCGGCTGTTTTGCACTCCGCTCAAGAGGATGGAGTTGCTGCTTTCTTACGAGTAGGAGAATTGCTATCATTTATATTAACGCTATAAAGTAAAAGATAGCAACTCCAAAGATTTCTCCGTTTCGCTACACTTCAGTCGAAAGGACGCCCCATTTGTACCCGACCTCATAGAGAAACTCCTCTGTTTTTCCAAACCTGACCTCTGTGTATAAGCAAAGTGCGCATCAAATAGAATCTATGTTTATCTGTGCAAATCTGTAGTTAAACGGGTAAATTTATCGGCTGGGACCAAAATAAAGAAATGAAAGTTTAAGCAGAAACTACTGTATCGTGTACTACTACCCTATACCAGTTTTGAGAGAATTTTTCTACAGCATCTAAATGCATTTTATCTTCCTGGTAAGCATTATGATCTGCGATGTTGGCAAATGTAATGGTTAATGAATAGGTAAAAGAGTTATCAGTTACGGGGCGCACTGGTGTATTAGCTGCCAGGCCATAATTTAATGTTTTGATATATTTTATTGGTTTTAAACTTTCGAAGAAGTTGGCAAAATCTGCAATTTCGGTTTTGGTTAGTTGAGGTTTTAACCAGAACATTACGAAGTGTTGGATCTGTCCTTTATCAATGGTAGGAATTTCTGTCATGGGTTATTTTTTCTTTAAATATATTAATCATTTTTTATTAGACATAAAAAAAGTCCTGGTGTAAACCAGGACTTTCCATATCTTTTAAAAAAGATTAGTTTTTAGGCTGCACACGGCCAGATTTTCTGTCTTCGCCTCTACCGATTAAATAACCGCCACCAGCTCCAACTAATCCGCCTATTATAGCACCTCTACCTTTTTTCTTATCGATTAAGGCACCACCAACGGCACCGCCGACACCACCGATTACTGCACCTTTAGCGGCATCGCTCCAGCCTTTTTCTTAGCAGTTGGTTGTGTACCACCGTAAGCACTGCTAGAACTACCGCCAGAGCTTGCATAAGATCTTGATGATCTTGACGACGCTGCTCCTGCCTTTCTGGCTGCTATTAATTCTGCCTGGTGTTTAGCTTCTTTCTCTTGTTCTACTTTTGCAGCGGCAGCTTTATTAAAGCTATCTAACCTTAAACTGTCTTTTACTGCTTTAATTGCTAATTCCTTCTCAGCTTGTTGTTGTTTTAATGCAGCTTCTTCCTTTGCCTTGTTATTACAAGCAAATAAAACTGAAGAACTTAATGCGATTACTACCAATATCTTTTTCATAACTTTTAATTTTTAATATGAAGCTTGTTTCGCTACCTAACCTCGCTAAACAGGTTTCAATGGATTGTGTGATTTAGTTAATTACTAGTACTAAAGAAAAAATGATGCCAAAAAGTTTTGAAAATAGAAAATTATTCCACTAAGTCGATATACCAGAAACCTGAAAATGCTGTGGATGAACATGGTGAATCATCATTTGGTGTGGTTTTGGCAGGTGTATTATAGGTGCGGAATACCTGCTCTCCAATGGTGAATGGTATTTTATTCTTGAAAATCGGCCCTTCAAAAGCAAAGGTATGAAACTCTCCATTTTCGCCACAGGGATCAATTCCTGACGGAAGCCGATCAATCAAATCTTCGCTTATTATTTTTCCACAGATCTCTTTCAAATTCTCCTGTGTACACACAATGATGGTTTTATAGTTCAGATTGATAAATTCGCTGATCAAACCTCTGGTATCTTTATGCCATAGCGGGAATACGGCTTTCAAACCAATTTCAGCCAGTTTATCTTCGCGATATTTACGCAGGTCTTCCAGAAAAATATCACCAAAAATAGAATGCGTAATCCCTTCTGCCTTAAATTTATTCAGGTGTGTATGCATAGTATTGTCGTAAGTTTCCATATCGGGCATTTCGCCTAAACGAATCTGATACAAAGGAATACCAATACTTTCAGCTTGTTTAATCAGTAAAGCTTCCCTTACTCCGTGCATAGAAACACGATTATACTGCTGGGTGACAGTAGTAACCAGATAACGGATTTCGAGCGTTGGATCCTGAAGTGCATAGTGCAATGCAAGAGTACTGTCTTTACCACCACTCCAATTAAAAATGCAGCTTTTTTTATCCATTCAATAATATACTTTTCAGTTGCTCCATTCCATTCACCGCATTTTGTTCAATGGTAATTACATTCTGGTAACGTTTAACATCTGGAGTTTTAGGATCGATAATGTATTTATTCACATTACGAGGAACGAAATCGATAAGTCCAGCTGCAGGATAAACGGCCAAGGAAGTGCCAATCAGCACAAACAAATCGGCCTTTCCGCAAATTTTTGCCGCAACTTCAATCATTGGTACCGCTTCGCCAAACCACACTACATGTGGCCGCAATTGTGAGCCCAACTCGCATAGTTCGCCCATTTTGATTTCCGTTCCATTAATAGAATATGTTAAATTAGGCCTTAAATCGGACTGAGATCTGGTAATCACGCCATGGAGGTGGGTAACTTTAGTAGAACCAGCCCTCTCGTGCAAATCGTCGATATTTTGGGTGATGATTTCAACGTCAAAATCCTTTTCGAGTTCTGCGAGTAACAAGTGTGCCTGATTAGGCTTTGCATCTAAAACCTGCCTTCTTCTTTCATTATAAAACTCCAGTACCAATTCCGGATTTCGTTCCCAGGCTTCGGGTGTAGCTACATCATATATATTGTAACCTTCCCACAAACCATCAGCGTCCCTAAATGTTTTTAACCCGCTTTCGGCACTGATTCCTGCCCCTGTTAACACAACTAATTTCATATAATGATTACACTGATTAAAAGATTACACTGATTGTAGTGATTGTGCGTAATTGATAAACTTCTTAGCCATATTTTTATCTGCTTTAAAAATATCAGGATGGAACATGCAAGCTAAAGCTTCAATACCTTCTACCAAAGTACCGATGCTTGGCTGTGTAAACATATCAAAGTCGGCAATATAAACCTGATTATTTTTTACTGCTTCCAGATTACCCCATCCTGGTTTCGAGGTAAGCAACACCATTTCTTCGAGACTTCTTTTTTGATCAAAGCCACATGGGGCAATTACTAAAACTTCGGGATTATACTTCAGAATCTTTTCCCATGGCGTAACAATCGAATCACCCGCAGGGTTCGAAAGCATATCAACACCACCAGCAGCAACAATCTGAAAAGGAATCCAATGTCCGCAATTATAGATCGGTTCGATCCATTCCATCAGCATGATCCTCTTTAATGGTGCGCGGTTAGCCCTAAGCTGATCTAAAATATAATCTGTTTTCCTTTGCAGGGTTGCAAGGTAATTTAAAGCCACTTCTTCCTTACCCAAAGCTCTGGCAATGGTAATAGCGCATTCGAATACATCCTGTAAGTTATTTGGTGATAAAGGAACCAGCGTAGGTGTTTTGCTTAGCTTCATTACTGCGGTTTCGGTACAAACGGTATCGATGTTGCAAACTTCACATATATCCTGTGTAAAAACCACGTCGGGTGAAATACTCTCTAATAGCTCATCATCTACCCAATACAAACTTTTGCCCTGCGCTTTTGAAGCTGAAAAGATGCGATCGATTTCAATGCTTGAATAATTTTTACCTTCGAGTATACAGCGGACAACTTTTGGTTGATCTGCTGCCTCTTTAGGACATTCGAAGGTTACGCCATGCAGGTATTCTTGCAGGCCCATATCGTAAATCATTTTGGTAGCGGCAGGTAAAAAGGAAACAACTTTCATTGGATGTAAGATGTAATAGGTAAAATGGAATTAATGTTCTAAATTAAAAAAAATCCTCTTTTGAATCGAATCAAAAGAGGATTTCTATGTTGTTTTCACTTATTGGTGTTATACAAAACAATGGATATTTCTAAAACTCTTGTGTTTGCAGTTTTAATACCGGATATTTTGCTTTCAGGATTTCGAAAGCTCCAAAAAGTAATGCAGCGTAAATCACTGTTCCTTCTAAAAATCTAATCTCGAATGGAATGGCTTTAATTAAACAATCTATAAAGCCATTTATGTTTTGTGTATAGAGTGGGTTTTTATACCATGATCCAATGTCACTAACTATCCAATGTATAAACACGATTACAATTGTAGATAATAACAAGCTGGCAATATTTACTTTTTTTAATAAAAAACGACCGGCTAAAACCATTAATGCAATTGCAAGGTATGTCCAAAGTTCCTGAACCAAAAGCATATCTACATACTGTTTGTAAATGGTTGTATAAAGCACTAAATCACTTAAAAATAAACTCAATAACGGAAAAGCGAATGCTTTGAGGTGATCTTTAAAATATGCTCCTCCAAATAAAGCTACCGCTCCTATTGATGAAAAATTGGCAAACTTTAATTCATCAGAGTTGAATGTTACCAGCAAACGTAAAGCCGTTATTGCCAATATCATTAACATCAAAATTAAAGTACGTGGATTAAATTTTAAATGAGACATGCTACTTCTGGTTAATATTTAAGCAAAGTTAAATTTTTATTAGCGGATATTAAAACTTACACCTGTATTAAAGTTAAAGCCAGGCGTATTATAGCCAATAATTTCAGTGTATTTTTTGTTCAGGATATTTTTGGCATCAAAAAATACTTTCACCCGTTTTTTAGCCAGGGCATATTCTATATACGCATTGAACAAATTGTACGATGGCATCTCTTCATTTAAATAAGATATAAAATTGGTATCGAAACGTTTGCCAAAATAACGGAAGTTAACGCTTGCATATAAATTGTCAGTTGCCTGTGAACCTGCATTAATACCGAACGTGTGCTTTGGTCTGCGGATTAAAAAGTTGGTTGTTCCTGTATTTCCTTCAACAAAAGCATAATAACCATTGATATTGAAAACACTAAACTTTGCCGCTGGCTCGACTTCAAAACCTTTGTATTTTTGGTTACCCTCATTTATATAACCTGTTGTGTAAACAATGGCATCAGTTAAATCGCGTTTGAAACCTGCAATGCGCAAAGTAAACGCCTCGTCAGCAATGTTTAAGTTTATACCAGCCTCATAATTTTGAGATCTTTCTGGTTTCAGATCCAGATTGGCACCATATTGACCAAACAACATATTCAGTGTAGGAACTTTGAATGCAGTAGATACTGTTCCAAATAATTTCACTTCTTTAATGATGTTGACGCTTGGGGTAATCGAATAAGTAGAGTTTTCGCCATATTGATCATGTTTGTTGTAACGTCCGCCTACTTCGAGGTTAAAAATGCTTAGATCATGTAAAAACAATGATCCGTAAGCGGCGAAGATATTGGTTGTTGGGTTTTTGGTATCAGTAACCAATTTCATTTTTCTGTTGTCGATACCCACCAATAAATCCAATTTATTACCCAGTTTCTGGTTGTAGAATAGATCAACCACATTAAGTTTACCGAAGTTTAAAAAATTACTTGGAAAACCTGCATAACTAGATTTTACATCATTCGAGTTGCTTTGGTGGCTATAATTTAGCGTTATTTTACCGGTATTGAATTTATATTCGGAGTTAAAGCCAGCACTAAACTGTTTTAAAATAGAATTATTGGAAGGTAAACCATCAGTAAATCCATCCTGATCTATTTTATAATCGCCATAGAAATAACGCAGAAAAGGATTAACGGAGAAATGTTCGTCGAGTTTGATCCCGAAATTCGCGTTTAAACCATCAGTTTTAAAACCATCTTTATCAAATATAGCTGCACTTCCTGGTGGTACTGCAGCTTCAGAAATTCCATCGGTTTTCAAATGGGTATAATTGATGTTGTATGAAAAACCTTCCACACCACCATTTAAGCCGATCGTTCCTTTGTAAGTTTCGAAGCTTCCGGCACTGGCTACGCCGTAAATGGTATTTCCTTTAGGTCCACCTTTTTTAGTTACAATATTGATTACTCCTGCAACGGCATCAGATCCGTAAATGGTAGACTGGCCACCTTTTAAGATTTCGATATGATCAATCTGATCGATTGAGAAAAGACGTAGATCGAACGTTCCGCTAATACTTGCGGGATCGTTCTGTACGATACCATCGATAAGAACCAGGGTGTAACCACTAAGTGCGCCCCTTGTAAATATACTTTTGTCCTTGCCCTGGTTACTATTCCCCCCACTGATAACAATACCAGCCTGCTCGCTCAATAGATCAGGTAATGACTTGCCATTGCTGCGATCTAATACTTCGCGGCTGATAATGGTTACCACTTTACCTGTTTGCGATTGTTTCTGATCGTTTTTGGTTGCAGAAATTACAACATCTTTAAGCTGCAAACTGTCTTGAGTTTGAGCATTAGCCAACTGGCCAATCATTAACTGCGCTAGCCCTAAACTGGCTACAGTTAGCATTCTTTTTTGTTCATTTGATTGTGGTTTTGCCCACAGCCAACAGATAGAAAAGGAAATGAAAATACGAACAACGTTAATATCTCAATCCTAGCTTCAATCCCCGAAAGCTATGAAATTAAATACTAAAGGCAGGTCTTCTGACTTACTCCAGGTTTTTCTGTCTTCCCGCTCAGTAGTTAATTGGGCAGTGACTTAAGAATTGAAAAACGTTACAGAGCTTACAGCTGCGGGACAGTTACAGATTTACACTGTATTCCCTTTTAATCCCGGTGTAAGCCGGGAACCAAAAGTGCCGCAAAGGTAATAAAAAGAGTACAACAAATGTAAAGGATAAAGGCCTGCATCAGGCAGACCTTTATATTGGGATGTTATTTATAGGTAGATAGTTAAAATTTATTTAATCCCTAAATCAACCGCACCTTTAACTTCGGTAGAAATTTCGCCTAAACTACCTGCATCGGCATTTTGTCCGGTGTAAATTTTCACGAAATCGATTGTTTTTAGGTCCACTTTACTTCCATTTTTATCAACCGCCCATGATAAGTCGAAACTGTTATATGAGTTGGTTTTGTAATCATCGCCTGTAGAATAGCTATCGGTATAACCCCATTCAAAAGGAGAACTGATTATAATGCTACCTACTTTACCTGTTGATGGCGATAATAAAGTTCCTTTAAAGGTTATATTTTCCTGATTTGCAGCAAATTCAGGGTAAAAATTATGCTTATGAAAATTGTTAACCTTTACTTCGCCACTATTTCCCTGGTTATCTTTCCAGGTTACATTGGCAAATGCTTTAGGGTTAGTGTAGGTAATTTCATAATTTTTAATGGTGCTCGTTTTGGCATACTCGCTTCCAGCAAGCTCATACCATTCATCGTCGGCAAGGCCATTACCATTGCTATCCTGACTAACCATTACAATGCCAGGCTCTGAAAAATGATATGGTGCACCTGATGGATTACCATAAATGGCCAGATCGTTACCTGTGTTATTCACTACTGAATGATCAAAGCCAAAAATAATGTAGCCACCAAATCCTCCTAAAGAGATCAGATTAGTGGTGCTTCCAATTAATTTCTGTGCCTGTTCTGGTTTACCCAATGTTTCGTTCACAAACTGCCCCGGTGCAGGTAGATAATCTAATATCCGGCTAATAAATTTGCTGCTGGTTGGGGTAATCTCCACCACAGGAACCGGAACAGTAATGGTATAGGTGTGTGTAAATTCGCCAGCCTCGTTGTAACCTTTATATGCTAAAATATAGGTACCAGCTTTAGCGGCCGTAAAGTTAAAGATATATACAGTGCTTACTACTTTACCATCTAATTTCCATTCATGCTGAAAAGCTTTTCCGTTATTTGTACCTGCACTAAAAGTGGTTCCTACGGCTACTTTAGCCTGCACAGCATCTGCCTTAATCAGTAGATTTACATCGGGAGCCATTTGCTTATCTTTTTTGCAACTAAATAGGAACAGGCAGAAAAGCAAGGCGTAACTTATTGATTTTTTCATTTTGTGTGTTTTGTATGTTATTTAAATAAGAATGTAATGTGTGCCGGAATGTCGCCAGTGGTAAATGTAAACTTCTTTTTCCCTGCTTTATCAAAACAGTAAATGGTGCCGGGTGTAACATAATCTCTGGCATCGGTCACAAAAACATCCCCCGAGGTAGGATCTACAGCAATACCGTAAGGAAGCGTAATCGAAGCCTCTGTGCCATCGGCGATAAAATTATTGCTCGCAACCGTTTCATCTTTTACGTTAAGTTTTACGTATGTTGACTTTGAAGTACTGTAGCTGTAAGAAAAAGGTAGGCATCATCTTCATTAATCCAAAAATCGCTTACCGGAATATTGAAGTTCTTTTTAACGGCATCAGTCTTAGTATCGATTACATACAGAGAAGAGGTTACATCTGCATAATCACCTCTTGAGGTTACATAAACATCGCCATATTTATCGGCTTTTAAGTGGTGCAGATTAATGGCTACATCAATCTTCTTTATTTCGGTATTGGTAGTTAAATCAATTACCGATACCGTTCTGTCGTAATTTGGATAGTTATAACCGCCCGAGTTGGCCACATACAATTTATTGCCTACAACCGCCATTTCTTCGGGTTGGTTACCTACCATAATTTTAGTTTTTATGGTACTTAAAGAAGTGGTATCAACCATGGCTACGTAACCATCGTAAGAGGTGATGTAAGCAAAGTTCTTATAGAAGGTTACATATCGTGGGTTATTGATATCCAATTTGGCTACCTGCCTGGCATTGCTGGCGTTCAGGATTTCAACTTTATTACTTCCGTTTACCACCACATACATTTTGGCACCATAAATTTTAACGTCGTTACCAACATCACCAAGTCCTAAAGTAACAGTTGGGTTAGCGGTACCAAATATATTCCTGGTATATTTACCATCATCGTAGCTATAATAATCTAACGATGATTTGTTAGAACCCCAGTTTCCTTCATTTAAAACATATAAGCCTTTTACCATCAATGATGGAGTTTTGGTCCCCTGCTCCGAATCTTCATCTACAGGAGTGTCCTTTCTACAGGCAAATGAAAGGGCAGTTAAAAGCAATAATCCTGTGAGTTTAAAAAATTGTTGTAATTGATGTTTCATATCGTGATATTAAATTGGTTTAAAAATTAGTGGATAAAGTAAAACGGTAGTTTCGTCCCGGCATCGGATAATTCAGTACCACATCGTAATACTGGTTAAAAACATTATTGATTTCAGCATTGAAAAAGAACCTGGTTTGCTGGTACGCGAAATTTGCACCAATGGACACGTCGTGCGTATACCAGGGTTTGACATAGTTAGCCGCGATATTAGCTTTTTGACTATACCTTTCGCCGGTGTAGATGTAGCTATAATTAAACACCAGCTTTTTATAGTCAATGCCAAACCTTGCAGATCCGCTGTGAACAGGAATGTAAGGGATCTGATCACCATACCGAAAAGCTGTTGCACTAATATCTACTGCCTTTTCGAAAGTATAATTAGCACTTGCTTTCAACTTTAGCTGGGCAGCCAAATCCCAAACAGTTTGAACATTCGTTTCGAAACCTTTAATCTGCACGCGATCGAGGTTAACCATCGTCCACCGGCCTAAATTATTACCCGGAATGGCCACAATTTTATCTTTTACCAGATTGTAGTAGGCATCAGCCTGAATAGATAAATAAGCCAAACGTTTACCATTTGATGTATGTCCGTAAGTAAAACCTAAATCGTACTGGTTGGTATATTCTGGTTTGAGTTTGGTATTGCCAATAAATGTATAGTACAGATCGTTAAAAGTTGGCATGCGGAAAATAGATTTGTAAAAACTGCGAATTCTGAAATCTTTGGTTTGAAGAGGTTGCCACGAGGCCATTAAACTCGGTGTATATTCTTGCCTGTTGGCAGACTGATCGCCATTCTTAACTTGCTCTGCAATCAGGGTTGCCAAAATATTGCCCTGAATGATTAAGCTGTTTAAATTTATGGCACTAGCCAACACCACCAAACCAGTATTGCGGCTTGGGTAAGCAAAATCGTATAAATTGGCATTCAGTCTTTGTAAACTGTAGTCTGTGGCGAGGGAAAGCTCCCAGATTTTCGATATTTTATACAGATTGGCTGCAGAAATGTACCATTCGGTTTCGGTATAGCGGTTATCCAAAAAGCCATTTTGTATTTTAAATTCCGGATCGAGGTAACGCATAAAACTGTACGCATATTTCGTGTTGAACATAAAATTGTAGCGTGCACTTTTTTATTTTGGTACGAAGCCTGAACAAAACTATTATCATCACATTGGCGTTGCGTAAAGGTAAACCTGTTCGAAACAATAGCTCCGGGCAGTCCGCGGGCCGAATTGTAGTTATATAGTTTAATGCTCCATTTACTGCTATCAGGTAATAATCCAAACAAAGTAGCTTCTGCTCTTGCCGATTTAACATCGCTATTGTTCCGGATAATGGTCGTATCATAAGCCAGTTCTTTATACCTGAACCTATATTTCCCGTTCGATTCTAAATAGCTCACATCTATAAGGAAGGAGATTTTATTGCTGATTTTTTGTTTATAACTGAGATTGGGATTAATTAATCCAAACGAACCTGTTTTAAAACTAGCGCCAAAACCATACTTTTTCCCGGAACTAAAAATAGGTTGCGCAGTTTTGAGATAAAGTGCACTTGCTGCTGCAAAACCTCTGGCCGGCATCAGTAACTCGGGCTTCTGACCAACGTAAACGGCAATTTCTTCCAGATTATCTAACGAAAATCTGCCTAAATCTACCTGCCCGTTTTGGGCATTACCCAACTGAATACCATCGTAAAATACAGCCGTATGGTTACTGCCCATGCTCCTAATATTAATGGTTTTTAAACCACCAATACCTCCGTAATCTTTTAATTGTACGCCCGCAAAATAACGTATGGCATCAGCAACCGACAGGCTGTTTAAGCGTTTTAATTCCGATCCGATAAGGATTTGTACCGGAGTTGGTGATAAGTTAACCCTTGAATTTTTATATTCAGTTATTTTAACTTCCTGAAGTTGATTGGCCTTTGCAGTATCTATTTGTGCTACCGAAATACCGGGCAAAAAAATGCCAATACTCAATATGAATGCAAAAGCAAAATAAAACCCGATGTTTAATAAAACACCTTTAATTTTAATCATTTGATTGTGAGTTTAACCCACAGCCAACAGATAGAAAAGAAATGAAAATACGAAAAACGTAAGTACCTCACCCCTAGCTTCAATCCCCGAAAGCTATGAAATATAATGCTAAGGCAGGTCTTCTGACTTACTCCCGGTTTTCCTGTCTTCCCATCCCGATGTATCGGGCCAGTGACAAATTGATTGGAAATCCGTTAAGGAGCTTACAGCTGCGGGACAGTTACAGATTTACACTGTATTCCCTTTTAATTCCGGGTGTAGAACCGGAAACCAAAAGCGCTGCAAAAGTAACAAAATTAACCAACATGTAAAATAGATGAATGGAAAACGGTATTTCTAGTATAAAAAGTTAAATTAGAAATAAAATTTTTCGACCATGAAAAGGATTTTAACCCTTGCATTATCAATGATCTGCTTATCTGTTATGGCGCAAAAAACCGATACGCTTTTTCTGAAAAAGCTAATGGAGAGCAAGCCTGAACTTTTTACGGCTGTACTTAACCATCCTGGTAAAAACCAGATTCAGATTCTTTATAGCCAGGTTAACCGCGATGCAAAGAATATACCCACATTTAAAACATTTAGCTATAATTTAGATCCTCACCATTATTTTTACCCGGCCAGTACGGTTAAGCTTGCTGCAGTCATTTTTGCATTAGAGAAAGTAAACCTCCTAAAAAGTAAAGGCTTAACGGCAAAGAGCACGATGATTACTGATAGTTCATTTAAAGGACAAACGAAAGTTTTAACAGACACGAGTGCTAAAAATAGGCTTCCATCAATAGAACACTATATTAAAAAGATTTTGCTCACCAGTGATAATGATGCCTTTAACCGTTTGTTTGAATTTATTGGCCGGGCAGAGATCAACGAAAAATTAAAAGCAAACGGCTTAAACGATAGCCGGATACTTAACCGATTGGCTATTGGCGATGCAGGAGAATCGGCCAAACACAGCAATCCCATTAAGTTTTATAATGGTGACAAATTAGTATATGATCAACCTGCGCAATACGACCCAAAAGAATATGAATTGAAATTGACCAATCTGGTAATGGGTAAAGGCTATTTGGACAGTGCCGATAAACTAGTGAATAAACCATTTAATCTGGCAGGAAAAAATGCCTTTGCCGTAAACGATCAGCAAAAACTAATGCAGAAACTGATCTTTCCTGAAGCTTTTCCAACCAATGAAAGATTTAACCTGACTACAGAAGATTATAAGCTGAATTATACTTACATGAGCAAATATCCAACAGAAAGCGATTATCCTAAATATGATCCTGAAGCATTTTGGACAACTTATGCCAAGATGTTGTATTATGGAAGAGAGCAGGTAACACCAGATTCAAACATCAGGATTTTTAATAAATATGGCGATAGCTATGGCTACATTATCGACAACTCTTATTTTATTGACTTTAAAAACGGAATTGAGTATTTTTTAGCTGCAGTTATACAGAGTAATGAAGATGGCATATTTAACGACAATAAATATGACTACGATACAGTATGTTTTCCCTTTATGAAAAATCTGGGCAAAAGCATTTATGAAGTGGAATTAAACCGAAAGAAAATGCACCAACCAGATCTGAGCAAATTCAAACTCGATTATTCCTACTGAGACCAAAACCTTTCAGCCCTTTTCAGGTTTATAGCGTATTAATTGTATAAAAAACTATACATTAATTAAAAAATAATATATTCGCATTTCAAAAATTAAAGAATACATATCTCTAATGGCTAAATTATTAATAATTGACGATGAGCGTGCGATAAGGAGTACCTTACGCGAAATTCTGGAATATGAAAATTATGATGTTGAAGATATCGACAATGGTATCGACGGCCTCGAAATGATCAAAAAAGGAAATTTCGATTTGGTTCTTTGCGATATCAAGATGAATAAGATGGATGGTATGGAAGTGCTCGAACAGGCACAGCTTATCAAGCCTGACCTACCATTTATTATGATATCTGGACATGGAACCGTTGAAACAGCCATCGAAGCCAGTAAAAAAGGAGCCTTCGATTTTATTTCGAAACCACCTGATTTAAACCGTTTACTGATCACTGTCCGTAATGGTTTAGACCGGGGAAATTTAGTTACGGAAACAAAGGTTTTAAAGCGTAAAGCGAGTAAAACCCGTGAGATTTTAGGCGAATCTGAAAGCATTTCTAAAATTAAAGAAACCATTGAACGTGTTGCGCCTACCGAAGCCCGCGTATTAATTACTGGTGCAAATGGTAGCGGTAAAGAATTGGTAGCACGCTGGTTACACGAGAAATCGAACCGTGCAGACAGTCCTTTAATCGAAGTAAACTGTGCTGCTATTCCGTCAGAACTAATCGAAAGTGAATTGTTTGGTCACGAGAAAGGTTCTTTTACCTCTGCTGTTAAACAACGTATCGGTAAATTTGAACTGGCTAATGGCGGAACTTTATTTTTGGATGAGATTGGCGATATGAGCCTCTCTGCCCAGGCAAAAGTTTTGCGAGCTTTGCAAGAGCATAAAATTTCGCGCGTGGGTGGGGAAAAGGAAATTGAAGTAAACGTTCGTGTTTTAGCCGCAACCAATAAAGATTTATTGAAAGAAATTGAAGATGGTAATTTCCGTATGGACTTGTACCACCGGTTAAATGTGATCAATATTCATGTCCCACATTTAACAGAGCGTACAGATGACATTCCTGTTATTGCCCAGAACTTTTTAGAAAATATCTGTAGCGATTATGGAATGCCGGTTAAGAAAATAAACGAAGGCGGAATGTCTGCACTACAAGCTTTACCATGGACCGGTAACGTACGTGAGTTACACAATATGATTGAGCGTTTGATTATTTTAAGTGATAAGGTGATTACAGAAAATGATGTACGTGCATTTGCTAATCCAGGTGGTGGCACGAACATTGGCGCTGCAACCAGTACACAGATTGCAGGTGCTGGCGGATCTAACCTGGCTTCCTCTTTCGATTCGTTTAATAATTTTCAGGATTACAAAGATTATGCGGAACGCGAATTCATCAAGTTTAAGTTAGAGAAAAACAATTGGAACGTGTCAAAAACAGCAGATGAGATTGATATCCAAAGAAGTCACTTATATAGTAAAATTGAAAAGTTCGGCTTGAAAAGAGCGGAATAAGTTGAACTAATTTACAAATCGTCATCTCGACTAAAGCGTAGCGAAATGGAGAGATCTATTAAATTATTTGCTAATAGATTTCTCCACTGCGTTCGAAATGACAATATCATAGGATTTAGGGGATCAACCCATGTAATCATTTTGCCTCATCAGCAATGCTCTGTATTTATTAAAAATTGCTGTTTTAGAAACAAAACCCAAATATTGGTTTTGCGCAGTTAATACGGGTAAAATCCATACATTATCCTGTTCCATTTTCTCCAATACCATTTTCAGATCATCATTTTCTGTAATTGTATTCGGTGCAGGCTGAACCAAATGAGAAGCCATTAAATTTCCCTTATCCGGATGATTGATCATCTCATTAAATAGTTCTTCAATATAAATAATCCCTTTAAAATCACCCAGTTCATCGATAACTGCACAGATATTTTTATGCGATTGCAAAATTTCATTCATTTTTACCGAAATCAAGTCATTCATCTGTAACTGAGGATAGCTTTTTTCAATCAGGTATTTCAACTTCATCTGATTTAAAACCGTGGTATCTTTGTCCTCATGTGATAACAACTCGCCTTTGTCTGCCAGTGCTTTTGTGTAAATAGAGTGTTTTTGCGAACTTCGGTTAATGGCGTAAGAAATTGCTGTGGTAATCATCAATGGCACCATTAAAATATATCCACCCGTAATTTCAGCAATCAGAAAAATACCCGTTAAAGGGGCATGCATAATCGAACCTAAAGCTGCGGCCATACCAGCTACAATAAAATTAGATACGTTTAGTTGTGCTATACCCGATAAATTTACCACATAAGCAAAGATAAACCCGATTAAACCGCCCATAATTAAACTGGGCGCAAATGTGCCACCATTACCACCAGCACCTAAGGTAACCAGAGTAGCAATCGATTTCATAAAAATGGTGACTACCGTAAATAGCACAACCACGGCCGAAATTGAGCTGTAATCAGCAAAAATACTGTTGTTAATTACGGTGTGATAATCGCCTTTTAATAATCCTTTTATCGTGATATACCCTTCACCATATAAAGTTGGAAATAGAAATACTAAAGCGCCCAACATTAAACCACCTACAATTACTTTGGTGTAGGGATGTTTAATTTTATAGAATAACCCTTTTACCGCGTAATTTGCTTTGGTAAAATAGATGGAGAATAAACCAATAAAACAAGCCAGTATGACATAGTAAAACAAAGCATTAACTTTCCAGCCTTCAGTAACCAAAAAGAAAAGCTGCTGGGTATAAAATAATCTTGCTACTACAGCTGCCGTTGCCGCCGATAACAGCAGTGGAATAAATGCGGGGATGGTAAACTCAGGCAATAGAATTTCGATGGCAAAAACAATTCCCGCTACCGGGCTATTAAATGCTCCTGCTATACCAGCTGCTGCTCCACAAGCCACCAACATGGTAATTTCGCGGTATGATAAACCCAATACACGGCCAAGATTAGAGCCAATGGCTGACCCACTGGTTACAATTGGTGCTTCCAAACCTGTAGAACCACCAAAACCTACCGTGACTGCTGCGGTTATAATCTGCGAATAAATATTGTGTGCTTCTACCTTACTCGATTTTTTTGAAATGGCATAAAGTAAAGGGGTTAAACCCGTTTCGAACTTTGTTTTGCGGATAAAGTATTTGATGTACAGCACCGTTAGGAAAATACCGATCATCGGAAAAATAAAATACAGGTAGTATTTGTATTTCCAATGCCAATCAGACTGTAGAAATTCTTCGATGTGGTGGGTTAAACTTTTTAAAGCAGCGGCAGCTAATCCGGCCAAAATCCCGACAATTACAGCAAGGATAACTAAGAAATTACGGTTTGATATTTTAGATTTCCGGTACTGGTTAATCTTATCAAGGTAATTTACAAATCTGATGTACATTCTATTGTTTTTTAAATAGAGGGCGATGCCCAAAAGTAACAAAAACAAAGGGAGAAGCCAATTTAAAGGCTTATTTTATGCATCAAATTTGTCCAATAATTTAATTAATGTTGCAAAATCTTTTGGGTATGGTGCATCGATCACAATATCCTGATCGTTAAGTCCTTTAAAAACCAAATGGCGGGCATGTAAAGCAAAACGTTTCATGATTGGTTGCTCCTCTTCACCCTTGGTTAATTTATACCCCCTTTTAATCGAAGAAAGAAAAACCGGTTTACCTTTATACATATCATCACCCACAATAGCCGCCCTTTGCGTAGCCAGGTGAATACGGATCTGGTGCATGCGGCCTGTTATTGGCTTACATTCCACCAAAGTATAGTGTTTGTAGTATTTTAATGAGTCGAAAATAGTCTCTGCTCTTTTACCTTCCGCCCTGTCAATAGTTACGTTTTTATTGCCGTCGTTTAAAATAGGCAAGTCAACCGTAAGCTGGTCAAAAATTACATGTCCATCTACTACCGCATGATAAGTTTTATTCACCTTTCTTCTTTCAAACTGCATAGAAGCATGGCGGTAACCTTCAGGATTTTTAGCAATAATTAAAGCGCCAGAAGTTTCTTTATCCAAACGGTGACAAACCTGTGCATCATCACTGTATTGTTTAGCTAAGCGTAATACATTGGTTTCTCCCGATCCACCACGCTCATCAAGCGAGGCTAAAAATGGAGGTTTATTGATCACAATAAAATCGTTGTCTTCGAAAAGAATAAGGTCTTTAAAATTTGGAAATTTCAAACTGTGCTGTAATTAATGAAGCGCAAAAATACGATTTTATTTTTATTGGTTGCGGAATTAACCACAGATAAAATGGATGAACACAGATAACAAGATAAAGAAAACGGCAAGAACTTATGAGGCTGTCTTCCTGAACTTGGTTCAGGATCTATTAACAGGCATAAAAAAACACAGATTAATCATCAGAAGAAAATCTGTGTTAACCTGTGTCTATCTGTGGTAAAAATAATTTTTATGATAGTTCAAACTTATATCCTACCCCTTTTACGGTTGAAACGTAAGTTTCTCCTAATTTTTCTCTTAATTTACGGATGTGCACATCAATGGTTCTATTGGTTACCACTACCGAGTCTTCCCAGATATTTTTCAGGATCGATTCGCGTGTATATACTTTTCCTGGTTTTGAAGCCAGTAAATACAATAGCTCAAATTCTTTTTTAGCCAGTACTACTTTGTTACCACCTTGAAAAACCAGATAAGCTTCACGATCGATTACTAAATCGCCAATTTCCAATTTGTTTTCAGATACTTCTTCAGTCCCTGTATTTCTTCTTAATATCGCGTTAATGCGGCTAACCAGGGCACGTGGTTTAATCGGTTTTGCGATATAATCATCGGCACCAACATTAAAACCTGCTATTTCAGAATATTCTTCACTTCTGGCGGTCAGGAAAACCATAAAAGTGTTCTTAAATTCAGGAATTGCGCGCATTAAACGGCAAGCCTCAATCCCATCCATTTTAGGCATCATAATATCCAGGATAATTAAATCCGGATGAACCTTTTTCGCAACAGTAATTCCTTCCTGGCCATTGGTAGCTGTGAAAACCTGATAACCCTCTTTTTTAGGTTATATTCAATAAGTTCCAGAATATCTGGTTCATCATCAACAATTAATATTTTCTGACCTGCGTTGTTCATAGTTAAATATTTGTTACGAAAGTAGTGTCTATGATGCAATATTTAGTTAAGCCTAAGTTAAGAAATTGTTAATTACTTAAATTAGTTTAACATGGAATTTGTTTTAACGTAACGTTTTGGCTAAAAATGCTTCTAATTCATCACCACGCAGGTTTTTAGCTATAATTTTTCCCGATGGATCAACGAGATAAGAAGTCGGGATAGCCTGTACCTGATATTTTTTTACCGTTTCGCCATTAAAATCTTTTAACTCAGAAACGTGCGTCCAGGTTAATCCGTCTGCTTTTACCGCACCTAACCATGCTGCTTTGTCAGTATCTAATGAAATACCAATGATATCGAAATTTTTGCTTTTATATTTATTGTAAACCTTAACTACGTTCGGGTTCTCCTGGCGGCATGGCTGGCACCAGGATGCCCAAAAATCGATCAGCACATATTTTCCTTTATAATCTGATAAACTTACTGGTTTGTTATCTGCAGTACTAATTGTAAATGCAGGTGCAACCTGCCCCACCTGAACCGCCTTTAAAAGCGCCATCTGTTTTACAAAAGCATCAACAGTAGCATTGCCTTTAATTTCTTCTTTAACCTCATCAGCAAACTGTACAAGCTCTGCTTCAAATTCTTGCGGACTCAAAGTATTCATAGCATAGAAACTGGCGAGTGTACCTTTATTGTCTTTAGCAAATTTTATAATCTGTGTGTTCAATTGATTGATGTACGACTCGTACTGAGGTTTCATCGATTCTAGCACAGCTGCCCTGTTTTGAGGTTGTGTTGCCACTTTTGCTTCAAAATCTGCCTGTAGTTTTTCTACCTGTTTGGCAAAATTATTTCTAATGGCATTTAGTTCTGATAATTTTTCTACCTCATTTGCACCTGAAATTTTATAAGCCATGGTTTTATCGGCCAAATCAGCAGCTAATTTAATTTCATCGCCATTTTTTGCAATTAACATAAACTCATGGTTACCTACTGATACCCTAAAGAAATCAACAGATGGAGTTTTACGGATAAATTTAAATTCACCTTTTTCTGATAAATTAGTTGAATCGATTGCAACCATATTGCTATTTTGCATGCCGTATAAAAATACTTTCTTTTCCTTGCCCGGATTTTGGAAAGTTCCGTCAATGGTAAAGCTATCTTTTGGTTTACATGCTGTGAAAGCAATCGCGATCAGCATGATCAGGCTCAATTGTTTTAGTCTCATTATTTCAGTTTTTCAAGTATTAATTCATTTAATTTTTTAGCATCGGCTTTTCCTTTGGCTAGTTTCATTACCTCGCCAACAAACAAACCTAAAACGCCCTTTTTACCTTTCTTGTACGCTTCTACCTGTTGAGTGTATTTACTTAACACTTCATCAATAAAACCACTTAATTCATCTCCATTTTCGGAAATAAGCAAGTTTAATGATTGCGCTAAGTGTTTCACGTTTGCATTTTCCACCGATTCAACAGCTGGCAATAATTGTTGAATAGCAATCTGTTGAGTAATTTTTTTATCATCAACTAAATTAATTGCCTCAGCCAACTGTTCAGGTTTTACTTTAAAGTCGGTAATGCCAATCCCTTTTTCATTTAAAACAGCCCTTATCGGACCGATTAACCAATTGATCAGGCTTTTTTTATTGTTTACAACCGGTTTGGCTGTATTAAAATAAACCAGAAGATCTAAATCTTCAGCAAAAAGTGCCGCATCGGCTTTACTGATTCCAAATTCGGCAATCATTTGCTCCGAAATTTCGTTTGGCAAAGCAGGCATCAATGATTTAATTTCTGCCAACCAATCATCTGAAATATAAATAGGCTGTAAATCAGGATCAGAAAAATAACGGTAATCATTGGCTTCTTCTTTGGTACGCATTGGAGAAGTAGTCCCTTTATCAGCATCAAAATTCAAAGTACTCTGAATAATCCTTCCACCATTGCTAATCACTTCTACCTGGCGGCCAAATTCAAAATCCATTGCTCTACGTACGTTACGCATCGAGTTTAGGTTTTTTACTTCGCAACGGGTTCCAAATTCAGTAGTGCCCTGCGGACGTATAGAAATATTGGCATCGCAACGCAAACTACCTTCTTCCATATTACCGTCACTTACATTTAAATGCCTTACCAGTTTCCTGATTTCACTCAGCAATACAGAAGCTTCTTCCGAACTGCGAATATCTGGCTCGGTTACGATCTCTATCAAAGGCACGCCGGCACGGTTTAAATCAACCAGCGAATAGTTATCATCCTGATCGTGGATACTTTTTCCAGCGTCCTCTTCCAAATGAATGCGGTTAATTCCGACTTTCTTCTTAGTACCATCAGCAAGCTGAAGCTCCAAAAAGCCATTTACACAGATTGGTTGATTATCCTGCGTAATCTGATATCCTTTTGGCAAATCGGCGTAGAAATAGTTTTTCCGGTCGAAATGGTTAATCTGGTTAATAGTACAGTTTAAAGCTAAACCAATACGGATAGCTTTTGCGACTACTTCTTTGTTTAATTTAGGTAAGGCCCCAGGCAATGCCAACGAAACCGTAGATATATTTTGATTAGGTAAAGCCCCAAACGATGCGCTATCAGCAGAAAATATTTTCGTATTTGTATTTAACTGAACGTGGATTTCTAATCCTGAAACGAGTTCGAAAACAGTCTGGGGGCTTGTTTCTTGTAAAGGCATTTAAAGCTTCTTATTGTTATAAGTTTTATTAACCAAAGGTTACAGTTCGATACAGATTTGATCTATGGTTAAGTATTAATGTGTCAAATATAGTTATTATTTAGTCTTTCGTTAAAAAAGGCTTGACGGAGAAATTTTTAAAAACTCTTGCCATGGCAATCCTCCGGCTCCCACTAAAAGTATTTTATCTGGCTTATACATTTTGCTAAAGGCATCCATGCCGGAAGTGCCTGTAACCAATCCTGTACTTTTAACTTCTATGCCGATTACTTTACCACGTTTTTCTAAGATGAAATCTACTTCATCATTTCTGTGCCGCCAATAAAATACTTTGTAACCTTCTACAAAAGAAGAATTTAACAGATGTGCTCCTATTGAGGATTCGACCATTCTTCCCCATTCAGCTGGTTTTTTCATTATTTCCTCAAAAAGCTCATTTCGCTGAGCACTCACCAAAGCATTATTATGCACCTGGAATTTAGGGCTTGATGAACGTTTACGGATCACATCAGCCGCAAATTTTTCGATGCCCCCCAGTAAACCTGCAGTATCCAGTAACTGTAAATAGTGCGACAATGTTGTCGTATTGCCAGCATCAGAAAGCTGCCCCAGTATTTTAGTAAACGATAATATCTGACTTGAATATAGGCAGCCCAACTCAAATAAACGTTTCATCAATGCGGGTTTATCAACGCGCGTAAGCATTAAAATATCTTTAGAAATGCTGGTTTCTATCAAAGCATTTGAGACATAGTTTTTCCAGCGCAATTCATCTTTAATTAAAACTGCTGAACCGGGATAGCCTCCAAACCATACATATTCTTCGGCGGTGAAGCCAAAAGCATTTTCCATTTCTGCAAAGCCCCAATGTCCTAGATAAGTTAATTCGAAACGACCGGCAAGCGACTCGGTAAGCCCCTGTTGAATGAGCAGTCTGGAAGATCCCAATAAAATTACTTTTAAGTTTACTCCATTTCGCATGTCTTCATCCCATAAGCGCTTCACAATTTCACTCCAGTTGTCAATCTTCTGAATTTCATCAATAACAAGAAGATATTCATTAACTCCAGGTTCTTTTAATAGTTCTCTGGTATTAAACCAAATCAACTCTATCCAGGTTCTATCTGAAGCAGCAACAGCATCTGCAGATTCGAATATGCAAGGCGTATCAATTTCTTTGATCAATTGACTGATCAAGGTTGTTTTGCCTATTTGCCTGGGGCCAACAAGCACCTGAATAAACCTTTTTGGTTCATTCATAACAGCTACAAGCTTTTGTAAATGAGACCTTTGGAACATACACAACAATTTACTCAATAAACTGAGTAAATTTACTCAATACATAAAGTAATTGCAAATCTTAATGTTGCAATTCTGATAATTAAAGATTTAATAGAAGATACTATCAATTTGATTAACTAAAAATTATTACATAAAGCACTAAATATAAATTAGTTATAGGGATTTTAACAATTTACTCAATACATTGAGTAAAATTACTCAGTAAAATTTAATAGTTAAAAAAATGTTAAAGAGGATTCTGTAATTAAACTACCGCCAGGTGCTGTAGTCTATCTAATCAAACACAAAAGAAACCTTAATTAAAATTTATGAAAAAGTTAGTTTTATTTGCTGCAGTACTGATAGTTTCATTATTCGGCATCAACAATGCAAAAGCACAGGTTAGTTTAAATATTAATATTGGCTCACAACCAATTTGGGGCCCAACAGGTTACGATCACGTAGACTATTATTATTTTCCTGATATAGATGCTTATTATTATGTTCCTTCAGGCCAATACATTTATGCAAATGGCGGACGTTGGATTTGGACAAACCGTTTACCTGCCCAATATGGGAACTTTGATTTATACCGTGCTTATAAAGTGGTAATCAACGAACCTAAACCTTATTTGAGAAATAATATTTATGTGACCAGATATAGCAAATATAAAAACTATAGTGGTCGACAAACCATTATCAGGGATAGCAGAGACTCTAAGTACTTTGTTGTAAAAGGACATCCTAACTATAACCAAAGGCCTGTAAGAAATGTTACCGTTATCAATAACCGTCCTAATCGTGTAGTGCAAAAACGTAACAAGACCAGCTCAAAATAATGGCCGTCCACACTTTAACAATGGTCACGATAACCGTCCGGAGAGAGATAAGAGAAAAGGCCGTGATAATGAACGCCGTTAAAATTGATATTTAGCTGTGATTAAAGGAGTTTCGGAAGAGGCTCCTTTTTATTTATCTGTTACAATAGAAGTTTTGGCACAGCGTTTGAATTATTGAAATACACACAAATAAATAGATTATTATGAAAAAGCTATTCATCATTTCCGCGATTTTAGGTATCGTGGCTTTAACATCTAATCCATCCAACGCTCAGGTAAGTATCAACGTAAATATTGGCGCTCAGCCTGCATGGGTTCCTGCGGGTTATCAGAACGTTGATTATTACTATCTCCCTGAGGTACAATCTTATTATTACGTACCGCAAAGGCAGTTTGTTTATTTGAATGGCAACAGATGGACAAGATCCAGATATTTACCAGCAAGGTACAGAGGTTATGACCTGCGTCACGGACGTAAAATTGTAATGCACGGAAACAATCCATATCGTCATTATAACACACATAGAGTAACTTATGTTAGCCGCAACAACTATTACCGTTCATCATACGGTGGTGGTGGCAGGATCAGATATCGCGGACCAAAAAATCATTACAAACCTCATCATATAGACCACAGATATCATGATAGAAGGGTAAATTCGAGTTTATTCTCCAGGGGGCACCGGGAAAAACATGGTCATGGTAGGCATTAAAATAAAAAAAGAGGCTTTTAGCCTCTTTTTTTATGGATACACCTGTAAGATTGCTTCGTTGTTTTTCCTTATAATGACGATCTTAAGGAATAAAACTTTCTGCTTTTTCCAAAACAACCTTTAGCCCGGCTGGATTTTTACCGCCTGCTGTAGCATAGAACGGTTGTCCACCGCCGCCACCCTGAATTTCTTTACCCAATTCGCGAACAATATTTGAAGCATTTAATCCTTTCTTCACCAGGTGATCAGAAAGCATTACGGTTATTCCTGGTTTACCATCAATTTCTGTTGTGAAAACCAAAAACAGGTTATCAACCATATCCTTTAAAGAAAAGGCCAGGTTTTTAACTGCTTCAGCACTTTGCAGATCAATGTGTTTAGCTATCAGGTTAATGCCATTAATTCCTCTTACATGATGTACAATTTCATGTTTCAAAGTATTTACACGCTCTATTGTCGATTTTTCGATCTCCTTTTTCAGTTTTGCATTTTCATCCAGTAAAGCCTGGACAGAAGCTGATAAATCTTTGCTTCCATTCAGTAAAGCTTTTAAATGACCCAATTCTTTTCTTTGATCTAAGAAAAACTGTTCAGCTTTATCGGCTGTAATGGCTTCAATACGGCGAACACCGGCTGCAACTGCACTTTCAGAAATAATCTTGAATGAACCGATCTGTCCTGTAGCTTTTACATGTGTACCACCGCAAAGCTCTTTCGAAAAATGATCGTCAAAAGTAATCATACGGACAAAATCGCCATATTTTTCACCAAATAAAGCCGTTACACCACTTTCAATGGCATCCTGATAAGGAACGTTACGCTGTTCCTTCAATTTAATGTTCTGCCTGATTTTCTGGTTCACGATTACCTCAATCTGAGCCAATTCTTCGTCAGTTACCTTTGCAAAATGAGAAAAGTCGAAACGCAGGTAATCTGCATTCACCAATGAACCTTTCTGGTTAACATGTTTGCCTAAAACCTGTTTAAGCGCTGCATGTAATAAGTGTGTAGCCGAGTGGTTATCTTCTGTTAAAACACGTTTATCTTCATCTACAACTGCCCAGAATTTGCCTTCCAGATTATCGGGTAAAATATCGGTAAAATGAACAGTTAGCCCATTTTCTTTTTGGTATCAGTAATATCTACCCAAAACTGGCGACTATGATCTTCTAAACGGCCTGTATCGCCAACCTGACCACCGCTTTCGGCGTAAAAAGGCGTTTGGCGCAATACAATCTGATATTGTTCTTTCCCTTTAGCTCTAACTTTACGGTATTTTAAAATCTCGGTTTCAATTTCTAAGTCATCGTAACCTACAAATTCGCTTTGATCTTCTGTATTTACAACGATCCAATCACTTGTGTCAATAGCGGTAGCTGCACGGCTATCGTCTTTTTGTTTTTTCAATGCCTGTTCGTAGCCAACCAAATCAACACTCCAACCCTTTTCTCGGGCCATTAATTCTGTTAAATCGATTGGAAAACCAAAAGTATCTGATAATTCGAAAGCAAAAGTTCCTTCAACCACATGATCATTAGCCTGGTATTTTTCGAAACGTTGAATTCCGGTAGATAAAGTTCTTAAGAAAGAAACTTCTTCTTCCAGTACTACTTTCTGAACGAAATCCTGTTGCGAAATCAATTCATCAAATACCCCTTTAAATTGCTCAGCCAATAAAGGAACCAATTGATTTAAGAAAGGCTCTTTAAAGTTTAAAAACGTATAAGCATAACGTACAGCGCGGCGCAAAATCCTGCGGATGACATAACCTGCTTTATTATTAGAAGGTAACTGACCATCGGCAATAACAAAAGAAATGGCACGGATGTGATCGGCCATTACGCGCATGGCAATATCTGTTTTCTCATCAGCACCATATTTAATTCCAGCTTTTTCAGAGATAAATTGAATCATTGGCTGAAAAACATCGGTATCGTAGTTAGAGGTTTTTTCCTGTAAAACACGTACCAGGCGTTCAAAACCCATTCCTGTATCAACGTGTTTAGCGGGTAAACTTTGCAATGAACCATTTTTTAAACGGTTAAACTGCATAAATACATTATTCCAGATTTCAATTACCTGGGGATGATCAGCATTTACCAGGGTAGCACCATCAACTAAAGCTTTTTCTTCATCTGTACGGCAATCTACGTGGATTTCAGAACATGGTCCGCATGGTCCGGTATCACCCATTTCCCAGAAATTGTCTTTTTTATTTCCAGGTAAAATATGGCTTTCATCCACATATTGTTTCCAAAGATCGTAAGCTTCCTGGTCTTTTTCCAGACCTTCTTTCTTATCGCCTTCGAAATAGGTAACATATAATTTTTCTTTCGGGATTTTGTAAACCTCGGTCAATAATTCCCAACTCCAGGCAATGGCTTCTTTTTTGAAATAATCGCCAAAACTCCAATTACCCAACATTTCGAACATGGTATGGTGATAAGTATCAATCCCCACCTCTTCCAGGTCGTTATGCTTACCCGAAACACGTAAACAGCGCTGGGTATCAGTAACACGAGAATATTTTATGGCGGCCTCCCCCAAAAACAGATCTTTAAATTGGTTCATACCCGCATTGGTAAACATTAAAGTTGGGTCGTTTTTAACCACAATCGGTGCTGACGGAACAACATGATGTTGTTTCGATTCAAAAAAACTAAGGAATGCCTGTCTAATCTCTTTTGCTGTCATTTCAATATTATTGGAGGGAACAAAATTAAAATTTTATTGCGTTAATAAGGAAAAATCGAGCTACATTTGAATACTTTAATTAAACGATATAAAACACTCATAATCAACTACAAAATATGCCGTATAAAGAAAGAGACATTAATAAAATGTATTATACCATGGGTGAGGTGACTGAAATGTTTAATGTCAACGCATCACAGATTCGTTTTTACGAGAAAGAATTCGATATCCTTCAACCCAAAAAAAACAAGAAAGGTAACCGTCTTTTCACACCAGAAGACATTGAAAACCTAAAAATCATTTTCAATCTGGTTGATGAAAAAGGTTTTACATTAAAGGGCGCAAAAGACTATTTGAAGAACAATAAAACAGGCGTTAGAGAGAATCAAAAGATTATTGATTCATTAGAAAAGCTGAAAAGTTTTTTAGTAAATCTGGCAGAAGAACTTTAAGCACAACATTCTCATTATACATAGACTTCTATCTATTCATTTAAGTAATTAAAAAAATACATTTTTTGTAGTTTTTAATTATTTCCTATATTAGAATCACCAATACAAAAATCACCCTATTTTTTATTAACCAGTTTAACCTCTGCTTATGAAAATATGGTATGTATTGTTGCCCGCCCCTTTTCCCTGCTTTTTAGTTCCCAAAAAGCATTTGGGTGCCGGTTTATCTGCATTAGTTCGTAATGGATTGCTGCAAGCAAATCCCTTTAGAGATCCCCTGTTCCGTAGCTGGGATATGATCATCTCATGGCTCACTAACCTGTATAATAAATTTCTGATTGGAAGTGGTGATGCATTTAAAATTTTAACTGTTGCCCTTGTAATGATTGGATTTATGGCAAATGCCCAAACCAACACACAGGAAACAGCTATACGTGATATTTTGGAAAGCATGGCTGAAAACCTCCCCGAGGATTACGATATGACCGAGTTGGTTGATATATTGGAGAAATATCGGAAACACCCAATTAACCTGAATCACACTTCGGTAGAAGAATTAAATACTTTGGTATTCCTGTCTCCATTACAGATTGGTAATTTCTTTACACATTTAAAGGAAAATGGTCCGTTTGCAGATGTGCTGGAATTGCAGAGCATTGCTGGCTTTGATGTTAAAACGATTCAAATGCTGCTTCCATTCGTAACATTAACCAATATCACCGAATATCAGCAACTCAATTTTAAAAACCTCGTGCACGCTGGTGAAAATGATCTGATGATGCGTTTAGCGCAAACTTTACAAAAGCAACGAGGTTATACTGATTTACCTGGAAGCAGGTATTTAGGTTCGCCAGAGAGATTTCAGATGCGATACCGGTATCAATACAGTTCAATTTTATCGGCAGCCATAACTTTAGATAAAGATGCCGGAGAAAAATTTATCGGTAGGCCTTTTGATTTTTATTCAGGAAATATCGCGCTCTTCAAACTGGGTAAATTAAAAAAATTGGTTGTTGGCGATTATACACAGCAATTTGGCCAAGGCTTAACCTTATGGTCAGGTTTTTCTTTTGGCAAAGGACCTGATGTAACCAGTGTAGCTAAAAAAGATTTGGGTTTAAGGCCTTATAATTCCACCAACGAATATTCGTTTTTTAGAGGAGTCGCCGCAACAATTAATTTATTTAAAAATGTAGACATCACTCCTTTTATTTCGTTCCGCAATCTTGATGCGAGTCAAAAATTAGATGCTGAAGGAAATTTAGTTCAGTCTACGATTAATCAAACTGGCTTGCATAGAACGCCTACTGAGATTAAGAATAAAGGTGTTTTGGCACAGCGCGTATTTGGTACAACACTTCAATATACCAAAAACGAACTTGCTGTTGGTGCAATTGCTTATCATACCAATTATAAGAGTCGTTTTATTACGCAAACTGCGGCTTACGATCGGTATAGTTTCACAGGAAAATCGTTAACTAATCTGGGTTTATTTTATAATTACACCTATAAAAACATGTACCTCTATGGCGAGGCAGCAAAAGGTTTAGGTGGTGGGTTTGCCTATATTAATGGTGTACTCATTAGTTTGTCGTCATCGGTTTCTACAGCCTTAACCTATCGCAATTATGCTAAAGATTATCACAATTTCTTCAATCAGGCAGTATCAGAATCGAGCGAAGCCGTAAATGAAAGGGGATTGTATGCGGGCTTGAATGTTAACCCAAATAAACATTGGGCCTTTTCTTTCTATGGTGATTTATTTCGGTTCCCCTGGTTAAAATACCGTGTTGATGAACCTTCAAAGGGTTACGAAGTTTTAGCTCAGGCGATTTATATGCCAGGCAAAACCTTTAAAATATTAGTTCGGTTTAAATCAGAAAAAAAACAGCAAAATACCGATCTGGATGTTCCTGTAAATTTTTTAGACCATGTAAAAAGAGATGGTTACCGGGCAGAGGCAAACTGGCAACTGAATAAGAATTGGCATTTTCAAAACCGGATAGAGGTTTCTCAATATAAAAAAGGAAGTGCAAACAGGGAATTTGGATATCTTATTTATCAGGATATTGACTATTCGCCAATGTTCGCTAAGCTAACCGGTAATGTAAGATTTGCCTATTTCAATACGCCAAGTTACAATAGTAGAATTTACGCGTATGAAGATGATGTTTTATACAGTTTTGCTTTTGGAATGTACAATGGAAGAGGTTTTAGAACCTACTTCAACCTAAAATACAACGTAGTTAAAAAATTAAATGTTTGGGTCCGATATGGGGTATTTGTTTATAAGGACGTACAAACAGTTGGTACTTATCTGGACGAAATTAAAGGGAATAAAAAATCGGAAGTTAAAATTCAAGTACGCTATCAATTTTAAACAATGTTTAAGACCGAGTATATTTTCGTCAGGATTTTAGTTCCTTTTATTTTGGGCATCTCTATTTTTTATTTCCTCCCGGCCTTAGCATATATTAAATGGTTGAACTTAACGCTAGTTGTTGTTTTACTGAGCATTTTATTTTTAAACGTTACTTATAAAAGATTCAATATCTATCGTTACAAAGGTGCAGTTGGTATTTTGATTTACATACTTTTTTCAACCTTGGCAGTTTGTTTTGCCTGCTTAATAACGAAAGTTTAAACCAAAATTACTTTGCAAAAACCAATTGCAATTATTTAAAAGTTTGGGTTAATGATGAACCTCAGCAAAACGGCAATATTTTGCGTTTTAAAGCAAAGGTAAGATCTGGATATCTAAAAGGTAAACAGATCGGCTTATCGGGCCAAATGCTGCTTACTGTAAAATTAGATAGCCTTAAACCCATCCAACTAAAATATGGCGACGAAATGATGATTCCGGTTAGCTATACTGAAGTGGAACCGCCATATAATCCGGCAGAATTTGACTTCAAAGCCTGGCTAGGCAGTCAGAATATTTATCATCAGGCATTTATAGATCAGGATCATATAGTAAACACCAAAAATAATGTTGGTAATCCGATTATAAAGATGGCCTTAAACTTAAGGGAAAAGCAAGTAGCAACATACAGAACATTAATTAAAAGTGACGAAGCTTTTGCTGTGGCCTCTACCCTTATTTTAGGTTACCGTGCCGATTTAAGTAAAGAAACTTTATCAGCATATTCCAAAACAGGAACCATTCATGCCTTATCGGTATCAGGTGCACATGTAGCTATTATCTATGTCGTTTTAGATTTTATGTTCTTATTTTTGAATAAGAATCGAACATTGAAAATTGTTAAACTGTTGCTCGTCTGTACTTTGATTTGGGGATATGCTTTACTAACAGGATTATCGCCTTCTGTTGTTCGCTCAGCTATAATGATCAGTATTTTAATAACGGCTAAAGTTTTATCTAAGAAAACCAATAGTTATAATGTTTTAGCCTTTTCTGCATTTTGTCAACTCGTTTACAATCCGTTTTTAATCTGGGATATTGGATTTCAACTTTCTTACCTGGCCGTATTTGGACTAATTTATCTTCAGCCCAAAATCTACAACCTTTTTTTACTGAACACAATTGGATAGATAAATTATGGAGTTTTACATCCATGTCTTTAGCAGCACAAATAGTCACGTTTCCATTAAGTATTTACTATTTCCATCAATTCCCATTTTACTTCCTCTTTGCTAATCTTTTCATCACCCTTCCATTAATATTAATGATGTATTTAGGGATTGTAGTATTGATCCCATCATTCGGGTTTCTGGCGCCGGTTTTAGAATGGATAATAAATTATACAAATGCTGTACTAAAATGGATTGCCGATTTGCCGTATGCAAGCTTTTCTTCAATATGGATTAATCTGCCTGAATTTGCCTTGTTGAGCCTTTCACTAGGCTTGTTTATTTATGCATTAATAAAATTCAACAAACAACTTTTGTTCTCTTCTTTATTTCTGTTTATTTGTTATCAACTTTTGATTGTGCGCGATGATCTAAAGGTTTTTCACCAGAGAAAGATCATTTTCTTTTCCCTAAGAAAAAATTATGCGGCTGCATTTATTAATGGAAAAGAAGCTGTTTTAATTTCAGATTTAAATAGTGAAGATAAAAACTATGTTTTCTCTGTTCAACCAGCATTAGCCCAATTACAATTAAAGAAGATGTATTTTATTAATTTAAAGAAAGATACTGTTTTAAGGCATTTTACATTAAAGAACAACCAGATTACCTTTTTTCAATATAGGATACTCCTGGTTGATGAAAAACTGAACAATAAAAAGATAAATGGAGATGCTACCTTTTCGGGTATATGGCTAAGTGGAAATACTAAATTTAATTTAGCCAAAATAGATGCTGGTATAAAATATAAAACGGCAATAATAGATGCTACCAATAAAGATTACAAAATCCAGATCTTAAAAAAGTATATAGAGAATAATAATATAGATGTACATGTTTTAAAGAAAAATAAAGCATATTTGGTGCAACTAACCCAATAACATGGAAAATTTGGTTTTATATCAGGTTGCTGAAAGAATAGCAACGATAACGATCAACAGACCCGAAAAGAGAAATGCGTTAAACCCTCAACTTATCGCTGAATTAACTGCTGCATTTATAAAAGCAACAGAAGATGACCAGGTAAAAGTGGTTATATTGAATGCAAATGGTGATGCATTTAGTGCTGGTGCTGATTTAGCATATCTTCAGCAATTACAGTACAATACATTCGAAGAAAATGTAGCCGATTCCAATCATTTAAAAAAACTATTTACAACCATTTATTATTTACCAAAGGTGGTTATTGCCCAGGTAGAAGGTCATGCCATTGCAGGTGGCTGTGGTTTAGCTACGATATGTGATATTATTTTTGCTACTCCTGAAAGTAATTTTGGTTATACTGAAGTGAAAATTGGTTTTGCGCCCGCTATAGTTTCCTGTTTTTTAAAACAAAAGGTGAGCGAATCTATTGTTAAGGAAATTTTACTAACCGGAAAAACTTTCTCTGCAGAGCAGGCACTTAAATATAATTTGATAAATTTTGTAACAAATTCATCCGAAATTCATCAAAATGTAAGAGAATTTGCACTAAGTTTGTGTAACGGAAGTTCTGGTAATTCATTAATGATTACGAAACAACTGATTACCCAAACTGTCAATCCGCACTTGGAAAAGAGTTTGGAAATTGCTGTACAGATCAATGCCCGGGTGAGAGAAAGTGAGGATTTTAAAAAAGGGATTTCTTCATTTTTAAAAAAAGAAAAAATTAATTGGTAAATAACTAAAAACTAAAATAAAAACATGTTCAAATCAATCAAAACTAGCGTTGTGGCTTTAATCTTAGTAAGTACTGCTATAATTGCCCATGCACAAAAGAAAGTTGCTGAAGGTACTTTGGTATTTGCTGTAACGGCTAATGGTACAACAACTGACGTTAAAACTAAATTTAATGGTAGCTTAACCAAAATAGAAATTGAAAATGGCCCTGCCATGGTTAATATCATTTCAAATACGGCAGATAAAACCGGATTATTATTAATTGATGTTCCCGTAGCTCAAAAACAGTTTGCAGTAAAAGTGAGCAAAGCAGAAACAGAAGCACAAGAAGCTTTATTACCAAAATATTCCGATTATAAAGCAACTGGCGAAAAACAGACAATCGCTGGATTTAATGCTGAAAAATATACCTATAAAGATGACAAAGGCGGATCGCATGAATTATGGGCAACAAAAGACGTTGACATTGCTGCAATTACCAGTGGCGGTTTCTTTAAAGGCTTAGGTGCGCTTCCTGTAAAATATTCGGCAGTAATTAATGGCGTAAATTCAGACCTTGTTCTAAAATCTCTTTCTGAAGCCAAAGTAGGTGCCATTAACACTGAAATCCCTACAGGTTACGAAGTAGTAACAATGGAAGAATTGAAAGCAATGCAAGGTGGTGGTGAATAATTAGCCAATTCAAGGTAATTTATAGCTTTTTAACTGCAGGCTTTTTATTTAAATTAGCCCAAAAGTTGAAAAGCTTTTTTTATGTCCAAAAATTATATATGATTAAAAGATTATTATTTAGATTATCAGTTGCTTGTATAGCATTTTTTTCACTAATTGATGCAAAGGCTCAAAATATCAATTGGGCAAAAGATGGTAACTCCTACTATCAGATTGCAAGCGGAGAAATTATTTCGGTTTCCCTCCCTAAAAGCGATAAAAAGACAATTATTTCCAGAGCATTATTAACGCCAGCAGGAAAAGATAATGCCATTGCGGTAAGAAGTTTCCAATTGTCGGACGATGGTACAAAAGCACTGATCTACACCAACAGTAAAAAAGTTTGGCGTTATGATACCCGTGGCGATTACTGGCTGGCTGATTTAACCGTTAACAAGATTATCCAGATTGGAAAAGATAAACCGGCATCATCTTTAATGTTTGCTAAATTATCACCAGATGGAAGTAAAGTAGCTTACGTAAGCAAGCACAATTTATATGTAGAAAATATTGACGGAACCGGCGCTAAAGCCTTAACTACTGATGGCACAGACCGAATGATCAACGGTACCTTTGATTGGGTTTATGAAGAGGAATTCGATTGTCGTGATGGTTTTAGGTGGAGTCCTGACGGGAAATCTATTGCATATTGGCAAATTGATGCAACCAGGATCAAAAACTTTTTGATGATCAATAATACTGATTCGATTTATCCTTATACCATCCCGGTTGAGTATCCAAAAGTTGGCGAAAATCCATCTGTTTGCAAAGTTGGTGTGGTTGATATCGCTACTGCTAAAACAAACTGGTTAAACGTTCCGGGCGATAATATCCAGCATTATATTCCACGGATGCAGTGGGTACCAAACAGTAACAACATTATTTTACAACAGCTTAACCGGGAGCAGAACGAAAGTAAGGTATTTATCTGCAATGCCAGTACCGGAGATGCAAAAGCGGTTTATACTGAAAAAGGCAAAAGCCTGGATTGATGCGCAGGATGAATGGAAATGGTTAAACGATAATAAAGAATTTACCATCGTATCCGACAAAGACGGTTGGAACCATTTGTACAGAATCAGTATTGATGGAAAAAAGAGACATTAGTTACAAAAGGTAACTACGATATAATTGATTTGAAGCTGATTGATGTAAAAAACAATACGGTTTATTTCCTTGCATCGCCAACAAATGCCACTCAGAAATATCTTTTTAAAACTAAGTTAGATGGCAAAGGAAAATTAGAGCAGGTTACCCCTTCTATCCTGCCTGGAACGCATAATTACGATATTTCACCTAATGCTGCTTTTGCACGCCATACCTACAACAGTTCAATTGTAAGACCAATTACCGAGTGGATGAATTTTACTACAGGTAATCCATTTACAATGGATGGAAGCATTACTACCCAATTATCAAAACAGGAAGCGGCTAAAAACAAAGTTGAGTTTTTCAAAGTAACCACCGAAGATGGCATTGAAATGGACGGATGGATGAAAAAACCTGATAATTTTAATCCTTCGAAAAAATATCCGGTTGTGTTTTATGTTTATGGTGAACCTGCTTCGCCTACAGCATCAGATACTTATGGCGCCGGAAGAAACTTCTTATATGCTGGCGACATGGCCAAAGATGGTTACATCTACATTTCAATGGATAATAGAGGTGCTCCTGTACCAAAGGGAAGTACCTGGCGTAAAAGCATTTATAAAAACATCGGCATTCTTAACATCCGTGATCAGGCCATGGCAGCTAAAAACTATTGGCTACCAACGCTTTTATGGATAAAGACCGTGTAGCCGTTTGGGGCTGGAGCGGTGGCGGTTCGTCTACCTTAAACCTGATGTTCCAATATCCTGAAATTTACAAAACAGGTATTGCGATTGCAGCAGTTGGCAACCAGTTAACTTACGATAATGTTTATCAGGAACGTTATATGGGTACACCTTTTCCAAGTAAAGAAGCTTATGTAAAGGGTTCTCCTATTACTTATGCCAAAAACTTAAAAGGAAATTTATTGTACATCCATGGTACGGGCGATGATAACGTACATTATCAAAATGCCGAAATGTTGATCAATGAACTGATCAAAAACAGAAAAGTTTTTCAACTGATGAGCTATCCTAACCGTACACACAGTATCTCTGAAGGTGAAGGAACAAGCGAGCATTTATCGTTAACCTACACCAAGTTTTTAAAAGAAAACCGCCCTCCGGGAGCAAAATAGAAAAATTTAAAAAGCAGCTTTCGGGCTGCTTTTTTTATGCAATAAAACTTTGAGTGAGCATAGCGGTTACAATAGCTATCCCGAAGCTTAATAAAGTTCCGATCAGTACATATTCAGTTAGTTTCAGATCGTGTTTTTCTTTCAGATCGCCAAACCTGAATATCGATTTTGCCGCGAGTAAAAAACCAACGGCCTCAAAATGATTGGTAAGTATAAACAGAAAAATTAACGTCCTTTCCAATATTCCAATGTATTTACCCGCATTCTCTAATGATTTTGGACTATCGGGCTGATTATCCGGGATCCATTTAGCAATGATCACTTTCATTACAATTGACGTAGGCATGGTTAAAAACAAAGCGCCTGAAACTAATACCCAGGTATGCGGATCATTTAAAAAACCAATATCCAGGCTTCCTTTGTAGAAAACATGCCATACCGCCACAATCGAGCTAAAATGTAAAACCTGATCAGCAAAAAAGAGTATACGGGCATTTTTATTGGTCTGAAAGATGGATTTCAGCGCATCAATAATCAAATGGATCACACCTATTGTTAATGCCGTTTTCCAAACATCAACACTAAAAAAACAACAAATATCAAAGCCACATGTACCATTACATGCAAATAGAGCTTGGTTGATTTTAATTTTCTCCTTTCTTTATCTTTTACCCAGGCATTTGGCTGCAAAAAGAAATCACCGATTAAATGGGCAATAATAAGCTTGATTAAATAGATATCCATTATTTCAAAATCGTTTGGTTCAATTTTTTACGGTAAAGCCTGTCCATTTCCATTATTTCGGTATAATGTGCGCGTTTTAAAGCTTCGCTTACCGAAGATTGTGTTCTGCCTGAAATGGCTGCAAGTTCGCTTTGTAAGAGGCTTTCATTTTCGAGCGCAAGTTTTACCATTTCTGCAGCTACTACCCCCAGCTGTCCATGGCAATTAACGACAGTTTAATTACCACATTGATTTCCTCGTCAAAATCAGGATAATCTGTTTTAATGGCTAAATTGGTTTTAGCTTGTTTTAAACTGTCAAAGGCTGCCCCCGAGTTAATAAAGGCATCTCCACTTGATTCGGAAAGCTTTTTACGCTTGTTTTTTATCCCACCAATGCCAATGCCCATCCTTACGTCGGCAGGTTTATTTACCCTTATACATGCTTTTAAATAAGCAGCAACCTTAATTGCATTTTCTGGTTCCACCTCAACCTGAAAACTATCTCCACGAAAGATTTCCCACTTACCATGTTGCCCTGAAGTTGCTTTTAATGCTGTTTTTAAGCTTAACAACCAGCTGTCTTTAATCTTTCTAGAACCTACAATATCACCTGTTACAATACAAATCATATTACAATATCGAACTTATTATTCATATTACAAAACTAATATCGGGTAATTAGCCGATATTTCGATTTATCGGGTAATTAACCGATATTTTAAATTATCGGGTATTTACCCGATATCAATTTAAAACTAATCCATAAATTTATTGTTTAGTAGCTATGGCGTTGATCGAATTTACCAAAAGAGGGATTTACTGTAAGCAGGGGGATTTTTATGTAGACCCCTGGTGGCCTGTAGATTATGCCGTAACTACACATGGGCACAGCGATCATGTGCGGTTCGGAAACAAGTATTACCTCTGTCATACTTTAACCAAACCCATCATCAAACGCAGAATTAGTGAAGATTTAAATGTAGAAACACTTGAGTATGGAGAAAGCATTACCCGAAACGGCGTAAACATTTCGTTTTTTCCTGCGGGGCATATTATTGGATCGGCACAGGTACGGCTTGAATATAAAGGCGAAATTTGTGTGATTTCTGGTGATTATAAAATTGAAGATGACGGCATTACCGTGCCATTCGAGCCTGTAAAGTGTCATTCTTTTGTTTCAGAAAGTACTTTTGGTCTGCCTGTTTACAAATGGCAAAAACAGGAAATTGTTTTTAACGGAATCAGGAACTGGGTGAATGACAATATCAATCAACAGAAAACAAGTGTATTGATTGCCTATAGTTTGGGCAAAGCGCAGCGTTTAATTAAAAACCTGGCCGGTGATATTCCTATTTATGTACATAACAGTATTGCCAACCTCAATGAAGTGATTATAGAAGCTGGCGTAAACCTTTCAAAAACCATCAGGATTACCCCCGAAACCACTAAAGATGAATTACAGAAAGGAATTGTAATTGTACCGCCCGCAATGCGGGATAGCCGCTGGATCAAAAATTTATCGCATCCGGTTACCGGTATATGTTCTGGCTGGATGCAGGTACGGGCACACCGCCGCTGGCAAAGTGCAGATGCTGGTTTTGCACTTAGCGATCATGCCGACTGGCCAGGTTTAATGGAAGCCATTACCGCAACAGGTGCTGAAAAAGTGTATGTTACCCATGGTTTTACAGCTGCTTTTAGCCGCTTTTTAAATGATGAAGGTATAGAAGCCGCAGAAGTTTTAACCAGGTTTGGTCAGGAAGATGATGAAGAAAACAAGGTGGATTTAGCTGAGCAAAACGAAAATAAACAGCCATGAAACGTTTTGCAAAACTGATCCAGCAGCTCGAACTGAGCAATAAAACAAACGATAAAATCGCGGCCCTGGTTGATTATTTTAACTACGCCGACGATAAGGATAAAGTATGGGTGATTGCCTTATTTACTGGTAAAAAACCTAAAAGACCAATTAAATCGGCTTTACTAAAATATTGGGCAATAGCCATTACCGAAACGCCAGAATGGTTATTTGCCGAAAGTTATGCAAATGTTGGCGATTTAAGCGAAACCATCGCTTTGTTGTTGCCTCCTGCCGAAAATACTTCGGATCTCCAATTGCATACCTGGATAGAAGAGTTGCACGACCTGGAAGGTAAAGATGATGAAACCAAAAAAGATTTCATTTTAAGCGCCTGGAACCAACTCGAAACCCAGGAACGTTTTATTTTCAACAAACTAATTTCAGGTAATTTCAGGATTGGCGTTTCCAATAAGATGCTGGTAAATGCACTGGCTAAACAAAGCAGTTTAGATAGTGCGCAGATTATGCATAGCATTATGGGCAAATGGAATCCTTACGAAATCACTTTTCATGAACTGATTAATGGCATCCATGTAAATACCGATAACTCCTGGCCTTACCCCTTTTGCCTGGCTTATGCTTTAGAACAGGAACCAGAAAAACTGGGCGATATTTCAGAATGGCAGGCCGAATGGAAATGGGATGGAATCCGCGGACAAATTGTAAAACGGAACGGCGAACTTTTCATCTGGAGCCGTGGCGAAGAACTGGTTACAGAGCAATTTCCAGAACTACACTTCATGATTGATGTTTTGCCCGACGGCGTAGTTTTAGATGGCGAAATTTTGGCTGTACAGGATAAACAGGTGTTGTCATTCAGTACATTACAACAACGTTTAAACCGTAAAACAATTAATAAAAAACAACTGGAAGATGCTCCTATTGGCTTTTTTGTTTATGATATTTTAGAATATGAAGCCAAAGATTTCAGGGAAAAACCTTTAAGCGCGAGACGAAAAATATTGGAGCAATTGATTGGCGGATTAGATGAAAGTCCGGTGATCATATCTCCGGTAATCAATTGTAGTACATGGGAGGAACTAGCCGAATTAAGACAAACTTCGAGATCGATCAATAGCGAAGGGATTATGCTCAAAAAGCTGAGTTCCCATTACCACAGTGGAAGGAAGCGCGGCGATTGGTGGAAATGGAAAATCAATCCATATACCGTTGATGCAGTAATGATCTACGCCCAAAAAGGAAGTGGCAGAAGGGCAAATTTCTTTACCGATTATACTTTTGCTGTTCGCGATGGGGAAAGCCTGGTAACCATTGCAAAAGCCTATTCAGGATTAACAGACAAAGAAATTAAAGAAGTAAACAGTTTTGTAACCCGTAATGCGATTGAGAAATTCGGGCCGGTACGTACGGTAAAACCAGAACTGGTTTTCGAAATTGCTTTTGAAGGAATTGCGGAGAGTAAACGGCATAAAGCAGGTTTAGCTTTACGTTTTCCACGTATATTGCGGTGGCGGAAAGATAAAAAAGCAGATGAAATTAATACACTGGAAGACTTGAGGCAATTGCTGCAATCAACTTTGTAAGGTATTTTAAAACCTGAGAGGTTTTGAAGATGCTCGCTGCTGTCAGGTTTAGCCTATATAGGTTTGCCTGACGATTTTAAACCCGACAGCAGCGATACCCTTTTTTGCTAGACATGATTAACATTACAAGAAGTATCACAAAAAAGATAAAGCGTTTGGCGGGGCTGCTGTAACCGAAGGATTGCTATTATTGCTTTTCAAAACACTAAAACTTATCAATATAAAACCTACAAGGAAATAAATTGCGCATGGACCAAACCAAAACCAAAGGCTATAAAAAGATAAAATCCTGGCTAAAGGCGAATAAACGCAGGCCTTTTCAATTTCAGGAAGATGCCTGGCAATATTATCTTAAAGGCTACAGCGGTTTGGTAAACGCACCTACAGGCTTCGGGAAAACCTTTTCGTTATTTTTAGCGGTGGTAATTGAGGCTTTAAATGCATCAGAAGCCAGTAACAAAAAAGCAAAAGACCGCTTACAGTTGATCTGGATTACCCCACTCCGCTCCCTGGCCAAAGATATTGCGAGAGCCATGCGTGAAACTTTATTAGAACTGGAACTGGATTGGCATGTAGGTGTACGCAATGGCGATACCTCGCAGGCAGAAAAAGTACAGCAGAAAAAATCGATGCCCGAAATTTTATTGATTACCCCTGAAAGCCTGCACCTGTTGCTGGCACAAAAGGGTTCTTCAACCCTGTTCCGGAATCTTAAATGCATTGTGGCTGATGAATGGCATGAACTTTTGGGCAGTAAACGTGGGGTATTGGTGGAGTTAGCCGTTTCGCGGATTAAAGGTTTGCAAAGATTAGAAAAAACCAGTTCTTAAGGATTTGGGGGATTTCGGCGACCATAGGCAATATAGATGAGGCTTTAGATGTATTGGAACCCAATTTAGAAGCTAAACGCATCATTGTTAAAGCCGATCTGGAAAAGAAAATCGTAATTAAATCCATTATACCCGACGATATTGAAACACTGCCCTGGGCAGGGCACTTGGGCTTAAAATTGGCCTATAAACTTTTGCCGATCATCGAAAAAAGTAAAACCACCTTAATTTTTATTAATACCCGGGGGCAATCGGAAATGTGGTACCAGCATTTGCTGAATATTGAACCAGAACTGGCCGGACGCATTGCCATACACCATGGATCGATAGATTTCGAGTTGCGTAACTGGATTGAAGATGCCTTGCATACCGGGCAACTCAAAGCAGTTATTGCAACTTCTTCTCTAGATTTAGGCGTAGACTTTAAACCCGTTGATACGGTTGTTCAGGTAGGTTCGCCAAAGGGAGTAGCCCGTTTTTTGCAAAGGGCGGGGCGCTCTGGTCACTCGCCGCACGAAACTTCAAAAATCTATTTCCTACCCACCCATGCACTTGAACTGGTAGAAGCAGCAGCCATTAAAGAAGCGGCTAAAACAAACAATATAGAAAGCAGAGAGCCTTTTATTATGGTGTTTGATACATTGGTGCAGTACCTGGTTACATTGGCTATAGGCGACGGATTTGATGATAAAATTATTTACGAAGAAATTAAAAATACCCACGCTTTCAAACTTATCCTCCCTGAAGAATGGACCTGGGTAATGCAGTTTATTACCTCTGGAGGAGATAGCTTAAGTGCCTATACCGAATTTAAAAAGGTAATTAAGGATGAAGATGGGCTTTGGAAAGTGAAGAGCAGGCAACTGGCCATGCGGCACCGTTTGCACATTGGTACTATTGTGAGTGATGCGATGCTTAAGGTTAAATTCATTTCAGGTGGATACATTGGTATGGTGGAAGAATATTTTGTTACCCGTTTAAAAGCCGGCGATAATTTCCGTTTGGCAGGGCGGGTTTTAGAATTTATCCAGGTAAAAGACATGACGGTTGTAGTAAGGGTAAGCAAGCAAAAAAATGCCATTTCGCCAAGCTGGAACGGTGGACGCCTACCCTTATCATCCAATTTGGGTTCAGTATTACGTAAAAAATATAATGAAGCTTTAGATAAAACCCATCAGGATGAGGAACTGGATTCTGTTTACCCATTGTTCCTATTGCAGGAGAAAAGATCTCATGTACCTAGAAATGATGAGTTATTGATCGAACTGATCAATAATAAAGAAGGCTTTCATTTATTTGCCTATCCCTTTGAAGGACGTTTGGTACACGAGGTTTTGGCGGCATTGGTCGCCTATCGTTTAAGTAAACTGCTTCCCATCAGTTTTTCTATTGCCATGAACGATTATGGTTTCGAACTGTTAAGTGAAACAGAAATCCCTATGGATGAATCGATTGCCTACGAAGTTTTCTCTCCTAAAAATTTAACCGAAGATATAACGCTAAGTATTAACTCCACTGAAATGGCCAGACGAAAATTTAGGGATATTGCCTGTATTTCAGGACTAGTTTTTCAGGGTTACCCGGGAAAATACGTGGCGAACAAACATCTCCAGTCATCGGCGGGTTTGTTTTTTAATGTTTTTAGCGATTACGATAAACATAATTTACTTTTGCGGCAGGCTTATGATGAAGTTTTTTATCAGCAACTGGAAGAACCCAGGTTAGCAGCCGCTTTAGAAAGGATTCAGAATGGAGCGGTTATCATCACCAATCCGAAAAGTTTTACGCCACTATCTTTTCCAATCAAAGTAGACAGTTTGCGTGAGAATATGAGTTCAGAAGAATTGGAGCAGCGGATTGCCAGAATGAAGGCCGAATCTGAAAAAATTAAATAAATACATCTTCTTGCAGCCCGTCGAAAATTAAAAGATCCTTCGACAAGCTCAGGACGACAATAGCATAAAATAAATGACCATTATAAGCCAGGGTGAAGAACTGATTTTAGATAAAGAAAGGGCTTTATTTTTACCCAAGCATCAACTTTTAGCCATAAGCGATTTACACCTGGGCAAATCGGCACATTTCCGGCAAGCAGGTTTACAAGTGCCTGCAACCATTGCCCAAACCGATTTACAGCGCCTAAATTTACTCATTAAGCATTATCATCCAAAAACATTGTTGATTAATGGTGATATGTTCCATCATGGCTTAAATACAGATATTGATGAATTTGCCGAATGGAGAAAACAATACCAACAGCTAGATTTTTTATTGGTTAAGGGGAATCACGACCGGCTATCCCATGCGAATTATGCTGCAATGGGCATCAATATACACGAGCCCAGTTTTTGCTTAGGTCCATTTTGCTTTATACACGATGCACCCAATTGTGCGGAAGAAGAACTATATCCCATCAGTGGCCATATCCATCCTGGAGTTACCATTGTGGGGAAAGCAAAGCAAAGACTGAAATTTCCCTGCTTTTATTTCGGTACTGATTATGCCGTACTACCAGCTTTTAGTTTGTTTACGGGTCTTTATAATATTTATCCAAAAACAAGTGACCGTATTTTTGCAATTACACCAAAAAGTGTAGTAGAAGTTTAATGTTTAAGCGTGTGCATCAATCACCTGCTTCAGTTGTGATGCTTGTAAAACACCACTTTGTCGCCAAACCTGCTTTCCTTTTTTGAACAGAATTAAAGTAGGAACGCTCTGAACGTTGAAGGAAGAAGCGGCTGGTTGATTTTTATCGATATCTACTTTAATAATCGATACTGAATCTCCCAACTGCGATTTTAATTGTTCCAGGATCGGTTTCATCATTTTACAAGGACCGCACCACTCAGCAAAAAAATCTACCAATACAGGTTTATCACCGTTAATTAAATCTGAAAACTTAGACATGATATTTATCTTTATTTAGAAACAACAAAAAATTGGATTGGTTTTTAACGAAAATTCGTCATTTCGAACGGAGTGCAACGCAGTTGAGAAATCTATAATAGATCTCTCCATTTCGCCGTGCTTCAGTCGAGATGACGAATTTTGGCTAATCATTCAATTGCTTAAGCGCTCACCGGCAACTCTGCAGCTAAGGCAGTAACCCAATTATCAAATAAGTCTGTTTCGATTTTAATTACTTCGGCCGCATGATTTTCCCAATCGTCAGAAAAGTTAACCAATTGGTTCATCATTTCTTCCAAATGGCCTTCTTCTTCCAGGATAATAGATTTTACATTTACCTTACTTTTTGCCTCATCTAGAACTGCTTGGTATATCGGATAAAGTTCGTCAGCACGTACTTCGATAGCATAGGTAACAAATAAATACGCCGCAAATTTTAAATCGTAACCGGATAAATTAAAAACAGCTTTTAAATAACGGCAAACCGCTATATCCAAAGCATGTAAATAGTATTTGGTATGGTTTGGAGAAAGCAGCTCGGCATTGGTATAGGTTTTACAAAGCGCCTCATCAACCTTCGAAATCTGCTTTTTTAAATAATAAGCATGGCGATGTTCTTCTGCTGCGTGTTTAAGAATAATCAGGTTTACATTTTCTTTATGCTCAGAAGCTGAAATCTTCTTTGCACCTGCATTTTCCATATATGACAATGTATTTAACCATTTGGCGTGCAATACATTATCCGAAACTATCGATTTTAAATTTGAAGCTAACATTCTTAATTGCTAAACTGATAAATTGTTGACATCAAGCCAACTGAAAACTTTTAATTGAAAACTGTAAACTGACTAAATCTCCCTGTTCAGGTCCCAGCTTTCTAAATAATCGGCTACCCTGCGCACAAACATCCCACCTAATGAACCATCTACTACCCTGTGATCGTATGATAAAGAAAGGAACATCATGTGCCTGATTGCAATCACGTCACCATGTTCGGTTTCTAGAACAGCCGGTTTCTTTTTAATGGCGCCTACAGCCAGGATCGCAACCTGAGGCTGATTGATAATCGGTGTGCCCATTACATTTCCAAAACTACCTACATTGGTTAATGTAAAGGTTCCACCTTGGGTTTCGTCTGGCTTTAATTTAGAGTTTCTCGCTCTTGTGGCTAAATCGTTCACTGCTTTTGTTAAGCCAACCAAATTTAACTGATCGGCATTTCTGATCACCGGAACAATTAAATTTCCACTTGGTAAGGCAGCCGCCATACCTATATTGATATTGCCCTTTTTGATGATCTGTGTTCCGTTAACCGAAACATTGATCATTGGGAAATCTTTTATGGCTTTTGCAACAGCCTCTACAAATATTGGTGTAAAAGTTATTTTTTCGTTTTCACGTTTCTCGAAACTGTTTTTTACTTTATTGCGCCATAAAACCATATTGGTTACATCGGCTTCTACAAACGAAGTTACATGTGGCGAGGTGGTTTTACTCATTACCATGTGATCGGCAATCAGTTTACGCATCCTGTCCATTTCTATAATTTCGTCGGCACCATTTACACTGGTGGTAGAGGTTTTATTTGAAGATAAACTTTCAGAAACTGGAGCAGATTTATTTACTGTTGTTTCACTTGCAGGAGGTGCAGGTGGGGTTAACGTGACTGTGAGCATCTTAGTTGCAAAGCTTCCTCCATTTTTATTGGCAATATAATCCAGCAGATCATCTTTATTTAAGCGGCCATCAGCACCAGAGCCTTTTATAGCATCCAATTCTGCCAACGAGATATTTTCCTGTGCGGCAATACTTTTCACCAATGGAGAATAAAAACGTTCAGAAGCGCTGAAATCAGTTGCTACAGCTTTGTTTTCAGATGGAAGCTGATCAATACCAGGAATGGTTTCTACTTTTTGTTCCACTTTTGGTGTTTCAGCAACAGGTGTTTCAATAGCGGGATTATCTCCTCCTGCTGTTTCAATAATGGCAATTACATCACCCACCTGGGCAACTTCATCAGCAGCAAATAACTGTTTTACCAATTTACCGGCAACCGGAGACGGAACTTCAGAATCTACCTTATCAGTAGCGATTTCCAGAATGGTATCATCCAAATCAATAGAATCACCTGGTTGTTTTACCCATTTAATCACCGTTGCTTCCGCAACACTTTCACCCATTTTCGGTAACAATAGTTCGTATTGAGCCATATTAAATTACAGTATTTTATATTGGTAATGCTACAAAAATACAGTTTTTATTCTTTCTAAACTGTTTCTTTAAGGAGATTTAATAACATGGTCAGTGCTGATGCAGCAGAACGCTCGATATTTTGAATCCGTTTGTTACTGAAATTAAACAGCTTAGCTACAGTTTTGTGTTTTGAAGAAATTGCAATCCATACTGTACCAACCGGTTTATCTTCTGTTCCACCCCCCGGGCCTGCAATGCCACTAACCGCAATTGCATAATCTGTTTTGAAATGTTTAATGGCGCCTTCTGCCATTTCTGTTACAGTTTGCTCACTTACTGCACCGAAAGTGTTCAAAGTACTTTCTTCTACACCAAGAATAGATTCTTTAAGCTCGTAAGCGTATGCTACTGCCCCGCCCCAATAAACCGAAGAAGACCCAGCGTGTTGCGTAATTAAATGTGCAATGTATCCACCAGTACAACTTTCTGCGGTGGATAAAGTAAGCCCTTTACTTTTCATCAGGTTCAGAATCGCTTTTTCCAGGGGAATATCTTCATCAGATACCACAAACTTATTTACTTTTGAAATAATCTGCCTGGCGTAAACCTCAACCTCTTTATGTAATTCTGCTTCGTTATCGCCTTTGGCTGACAAACGTAAACGTACTTGCCCTAATTTTGGCAGATATGCCAATTTGATGTGCGCCGGTAAGTTATCTTCTATTTCCTCAATCTCTTTGGCCAGAAATGATTCGCCTATGTTTGCCGTGAGTATGGTTTTGTGAACAATAAACGGCAACTTAAATCTGCTTGTAATTCTGGGTAGGATTTCGTCATCCATCAGGTACATCATCTCGTAAGGCACACCTGGCATTGATACAAAAATGGTATTGTTTTGTTCAAACCACATGCAGGGCGCTGTACCATTTTTGTTTACAATAACTTCACAACCATCAGGAACGTCGGCTTGCTGAATATTGATATCCAATAAAGGGCGATTGTATTTTTCAAATATCTGACGAACCATTTCCAATGCAGCTGCATCGTTACGGAAGCCCATATTAAAATACTTTGCCAAAGTTTTTTTGGTAATATCATCTTTGGTCGGACCAAGGCCACCTGTAATTAAGACAATATCTGTGCGTTTTTCAGCAAGCTCGAGTGCTTCTAAAATATGTTGCTCATCATCAGAAACTGAGGTAATCTGCTTCACGGAAACACCTATCAGGTTTAACTGTTTGGCCATCCAGGCAGAATTGGTATCCACAATTTGGCCAATGAGAATCTCATCGCCAATGGTAATAATTTCGGCTAGCATAAATTTATCGGTATGTGCTGTAAAACCCTTGTCTTTTACTCAATTTCAAATCCTGCAATATTGATGCCTTCACTTTGATGGTTACCGAATAACTTTTGTAAGCCCCGTAAGGAACCCAGTTTACACTCATATCCCAACAATGTAAATCGCGGTATATGGCCAGGTTCATCGGCGTTAAACCGTTATTTTTAAAATCGTAACCGGAGTTAAACGTAACCTTCCATTTTGGGGTTAAGTTAACATCACCATTAAAGTTTAAGGTATTTGAAGTTGTAGTGGTATTTCCATCATTAGAATACTGGAAACTATAAGAGAACGAGAAATTCCATGGAATGTTAAAATCAACAAATGCATTCGGATCCCGGCTTATAGCCGCCAATTGTTCAGACTGTATATCGGTCAGGCCTTTTTTCTTGGATGCTTCCCCTAATTTGTCGTTAGCCTCATTCTTCCGTTTTAATGCTTCCGGATTTAAACTGTAATCAAACGAGAAACCAAAGCTGGTTAATCGAGGCAGGAATTGATTCCTTTGGAAAAATAAGCGGTCTTCTCTTATTTTAAGGGTTTGACCGTTAACTGTTGTATCTTTTAAAGCATACGGATCTAATGTTCCGTTATAGTTTATACCTAATTTATCGGTAAACTGCGAACGGCCACTAAAACCAATGGTAGATAATTTATAAGATGGCGCCAGGAAATTATAGGAACCGCTAAAACTCAAACCCTGGATGATTGGAATCTTTTTTGAGCCCGTTCCGGTTGTATCATTCTTATTCCTCACCTTTAGTTCGACTGTATTATCCAGGCCAAAACCAATAGATGCATTGGGGCCGCCAAAAGAGCCAGGCTGAGCCATACCATCAAAAATAGAATATTTTAAAGGTTGCCCACTGACATAAATTTGATTCCCGTTCTGATCTATTGCTGGTCTAAAAGGTCCTGCTCCTGCTTTGGTAAAATCCGGAGAGTAGGAGAAAGATACGTTTGGTGTCATTACATGCCTCAATGCCTGTATTTTACCAGCCGGATTAAAATCTCTTCTTCCGTAAATTTTAGTCGAGATACTTGTTGACAAACTGTAACTACCTGCTCTTTTAAAGCCACTGATGGTATCTTCTCTAAAAGAATAAGTATTATCGGCATAACTGGTATATCTTCTGTTTACATTCTGAAAATTCCAAACTTCGTTGTAGGTACCGCCCAGGCTAAAGTTAAGATATTTCAACGCTGTAAACGACATATTTATAGGAATACTATGCGAAAATCCACTCCTTAAACGTTTTAAACCATCATTTTGAAAAAGCAAACTATCAAAAGTATCAATTCGGTTTGTTCCCTGTAAGCTGTAACCTACCGTAATTTTTTGATACCATTTTTGCTCTCCCACAGCATTTTTGGGACTAAATGGGTTAAATGTAGGTACGTTGAATGTCATTTCAGGTAACCTAAGCGATATTGCTCTTGTACTTAAAGTCTGATCACTTGATGCAGCCAAAGAGAAATTCATACCGTTCGAATAAGCCTTGGCGTAACTAATGCTACTACTTGTTGAGTTGGTGGCAATGGTGTTAATATCGTAAGTTGTACCTGCTGCAGTATTTTTATAGTAGCCTTTTCTTCCTGTTGATACCAATCTTACACTCGCGCTAAATGTAGTACCGGGATTCGCATTGGCATTTTGGCTATGGCTCCAGTTGATACTAAAGTTTTTGGTGGGGTTTTTAAAAGCCTCAGTGCCTTCTAAACCATCTTTAAAACTGGAGTAAGCTAAGTTGATATTGCCGTTGTATTTATATCTTTTGGTATAATTACTCAATACACTTGTTTCATAAGAACCATTGGTATAAATGGAACCTAAAAGTTTAGCATCCCAATAATCGTTTAATCCGAGATAATAACCACCATTTTGCAAGAAAAAACCCCTTGTTGCATCTTCACCTGGCGTAGGAAGGATTACACCAGATGTTCGTTTATTTGGTTTAGGAAAAAATGCAAATGGTAGGCCCAGGAAAGTAGGAATATCTTCAATAATCATGTAGACTGGCCCGGTAATAATCTGTTTCTCCGTTACCACCCCTTTAGAAATCATTAATCCAAAATGCGGATGCGGAAGATTACAGGTACTGTACATTACATTTTTAATGTGCAGTTCATCGTCTATTTGCTTTTTACTTTGTCCACCAGAGAAGAAACCTCCTTCCTGCTCAGAAAAAACACCATATACTTTGGCCCGGGTTGTTTCTGAATTGTAAAAAATAGAATCTGCTATGGCGGTCCCTTCTGCACCTGATTTAAAGATCGGTTTACCGGTATATCTACCAGTTTTTGGATCTTTAACACCCCGGGCGAAAATAGAATTTTGCTTTTTATCATACCTGATATAACCCGCATCTAGCTCAAAATCACCATATACCACCCTTGCGTTTCCATATAAATAGACAATACTTTTATCGGCACTCATTTTTACCGAATCCTCTGCTTTGTATTCTACTTTCTGGTCGATACTACTGTTATTTTTACCTGTCTTTTTAGTCGTATCCTTTTTGGTTGTGTCTTGCTGGATGATTTGTTGCAATGAAAAATGAGAAAATGCGTTAGCTTTACCAACAACAAGTGTTAATAAAATGACAGATATTAGTAAAATAGAGCTCTTAAGGAGTTTCAAATTCGTGTTTGAATGTTATTTTTGCACAGATGTTTAATCAAAAACGTTCAAAATTAGTGAAAAATATACCATTGATGTATCTTAAATCCATTTTAACAATTATTATTTATTTAGTGTTATCAAATTCATTTGATAATCAGGCGTTTGCACAGGAATATAAAATTAAAACAATTGTGATCGATGCTGGTCACGGTGGTAAAGATGGTGCAACTCACGGTGTGTATTCGAAGGAAAAAGATGTCGCACTTAAAACGGCATTAAACCTTGGCCGCGCGCTTCAGGATAGTTTGAAAGACATTAAAGTGATTTACACCCGTGAGTCGGATGTATTTATTCCTTTATATGAGCGTATCAATATTGCAAATAATGCAAAAGCCGATTTATTTATTTCCATTCATTTAAATGATATGCCGGTTAGAGTATCGAGAGTGGTAGATTATTATAAAAAAGTAAGAGGCAGAAAAGTACCTGTTTACAGAACCGTTACCTCTAAGAGTACTTCAACAAGGGGAACAGAAACCTTTGTATCTGGTACGAGACGTTTAGGTGAGCAGGATGAAGTGATCAAACGTGAAAATGCATCGATGTTTCTGGAAGAGAACTATCAGAAAAACTATGAGGGTTTTATTGCGAATACCCCTGAAAGTGACATTATGTTATCTTTAATGAAACAAACCAATAGAGATAGAAGTTTAAAGTTTGCTTCGATGCTTCAGCAAGAATATGTTAATGCTGGCCGTATCAACCGGGGCGTACAGGAGAAAAGCCTTGCCGTTTTGGCCCGTGCAGCAATGCCTGCCGTATTAACAGAAATAGGTTTTGTGAGTAATCCGGAAGAAGAAGACTATATGAACTCTGCTGAAGGACAAAACGAAATTGTGAGTGGCATTATTAAAGCGATTAAGAATTATAAACGGATAGCCGAAACATCATTTTAAGATCCCGCATGCATGAAGATTAAACTTCTGATTACAATACTTTTATTTTCGTTACTGGTTGCTGAAAAAGTATCCGCTCAAGGTTATAAAATCAGAACAATTGTTATTGATCCAGGTCATGGTGGCAGAAAACCCGGAGCCTCAGGTAGTTTTTCGAAAGAAAAAGATATTTCGTTAAAGGTTGCATTGAAATTAGGTGCATTATTAAATGATGAAATGCCTGAAATTAAAGTAATTTTCACGCGTAAAACAGATATAGATGTTGATTTATATAAACGGGCGGAAATAGCGAATGAAGCTAATGCAGATCTTTTTATATCTGTACATTGTAATTCAATGCCTCCGGGTAATAAACATATCAAAGGAGTAGAAACATTGGTTGCAGGATCGCACCGGTTAAAGGAACAAGATGCGGCCATACGTGAGAATGCCGATATTAAACTGGAAAAGAACTACAAAAGTAAGTACGATGGTTACGATCCAGGTAACCCGAGTAGTTTTATTCTTTTATCGCTTTTAAAAAATACCTTTCGAGACAAAAGTATTAAATTTGCCAAACTAATACAGAACAGTTATATCAAACGGGATGAACGTTTTAGCCGTGGTGTTAAAGAACAGGGCGTTTTGGTATTGCAACGCTGTGGCATGCCTGCAGTTTTAACAGAAGTAGGTTTTATCTCAAATACAGAAGAAGAAAAATATATTAATTCGCAGAATGGACAGAACGAGATCGCCAATTCTATTTTGGAAGCAATAAAAACATACAAAAAAAATATTGAAGTTAAATAAGTGGCATTATAAATGATAGTTATTTTAACTTTGAAAAAAATATAAATCGGATACCAAACAAATAGTGCTGCCTTTATGTATTTATAGGGTTTAGCACAATAAAAAAATATGACGCTCTAACAAGTGAAGAAAAAATACTTCAGCACTTGTAGCCATTAAATAAAACACTCATGAAGATTAAGAACGAAACCAAAGTAGGTATTTTAGCTGCATTTGCCATTGCTTTATTAATAATTGGATATAATTTTTTAAAAGGAAATTCAATTTTCTCAAGTGAAACTACATTATATGCAAAATATACCAGGGTTGACGGTTTGACTGTATCAAAACCTATCCTGATTAATGGTTATCAAATTGGCCGCGTGGCCAAATTGGAGCTACAGGGAGATGGCAGTATCATTGCTACATTAAGTGTAAACAGCAAGTACGAAATTCCCGAAAACAGTATTGCGCGCTTAGAAGGTACAGATCTTTTGGGTAGTAAGGCTATTGTAATGTCGTTAGGTAACTCTAAAAAAATGGCAGAGGATGGTTTTACCTTAAACGCTAATGTAGAAAAAGGTTTAATGGAGCAGGTACAGCCCGTTCAAAAGAAAGCGGAATTAATCATCGGTAAAATGGACTCTATTTTAAGTAGTGTTAATTCTATCCTGAACCCTAACTTTCAGAAAAACGTTGATAAAAGCTTTAATAGCATTGCGGGTACATTGGCTTCGTTAGAAACAACATCGAAAAAAGTTGACGGTTTAGTAGGGTCGGAAAGCGCCCGTATCGAAGCCATCTTTAAAAATGTTGAAGGCATTACTGCTAACTTAAATAACAATAACCAAAAAATTAGTGATATTTTAACTAATATTAATACAGTTACTGATAAGTTTGCTGCTGCTAATTTTAAACAGACTTTAGATAATGCAAACAATGCTATTGCCGATTTACAAAGCGTAATTTCTGGAATTAAAGATGGAAAAGGTAGTTTAGGACTATTACTAAACGACGATAAAATGTACCAGAATTTAAATAATGCTTCAAAAAATCTCGATGAATTAATGATCGATTTGAAAGCTAATCCTAAGCGTTATGTACACTTCTCTGTATTTGGTGGTGGCAATAAAAAAGATAAGTAACTAATTTTTATAAATGCGAAAGCCTCACAGTGTAAATGAGGCGAATGAAAAGCAGGCATAAATAATTTATAAGGAGAAAGCGGATGAACATCTTACGACCTGTTCATCCGCTTTTTTTGCATAGTGTCACTTTTCTTTTTTAAACCGCAGGATCTCTAATTTACCTGTGGTCTCCGTCCTTTTGTGGTGGTAAATTGAACGTTTAATGCAAAGTCAACTAAGCGCATTTGTAACAACAGTTATTTAGAATTGTCTAAAACTTTTAACAGTATCAAAATGTTTATTTAAAAAAGAAAAGAACATGGGAATTTTAAGAACAGCAATTATTGGCGCTGCAGTGTACGCAGGCGTAAAATATATCACGAAAAAAGATCCAATTACCGGACAATCGATCGTTGACGAATTATTTGATCGTGCACCGCAGTGGGCCGATAAAGCAAAAGGTTATACAGAAGACCTGAAATCAAGGGTGAGTAACGCCGCTGAAGATTTAGCGAGATGAATACCTTGTAGAAATAAAGAGCCTGAAGAGGCTAAATATCTATTTCTCTGACTCAAAAAAAAACGTCCCGATTTAAAACCGGGACGTTTTTTGTTACAAAGCGATCGTCTTTCCCGCGCAAACGGGAATCTTAAAGCCTGCCGCATTTAAAGACACTTCCTCTTTTTTTACGAATTAGCACTAAAAAGCATCAAACCAAAGCTTAGTGGTTAATAAATCTGCACCTTGGCTGCTCACTGCATTTTTATAATTCTGTCCGTTTAACGATTGTTCAGAGCCTGGATAAATAAAACGTACCGGAATTTTGCCATTCAACACCGTATTAACAGACGCGGTTAATTGCGGATAATCTAATCTTCTCTGCTCGGCCCAGGCTTCTAGCCCCTGACCAAACAAAGCAATCCATTTTTGCTCACCAATTGATTTTTTATAGTTGCCCGCATCATATTGTGCCGCAGCCTGATTAATATAATTATCAACAGCACTTCCACCTATACTGTATTGATCAAATGATGCCCTGATGGCCTGTTTATACAGATCAGCTGCATTTTCAGTGGTATAGCCTCTTGCAGCGGCTTCTGCCCTATCAAAAAGCAGTTCGGCATAACTAAAAATCACTGCCGGTGCTTTTGGTGCTAAAAAGTAAGTTCCTGGTCTGGAAGAATTTGCCAAACCTATTGCACTGGCTTCTGAATTTGTTGAACCATTCGGAATACCTACATACGTTTGAGGTGTTACATTATCAGTTTTGCTTGCATAAACTGGTAGTCTTGGATCATTTAGCGCAAAAAGTTTATCTACGATGGTTTTGCTGATCCGGTAATCATTTCTGGTTTCGAATGAGGCTGCTACCGGATTTTGCTGTGGCGAATCACTGTAGAACAGTTGCGCATTCTCTGATTTGCTATTAATATAAGCGCCACCTTCTGCAAATATTTCATCAATTACCTGTTTAGACTTAGCCGGCTCTTTATCCGCAATGCGTAAAGCGATACGAAGACGTAAAGAATTGGCAAACTTTTTCCATAAAGCAATATTACCACTATAAATCACATCACCGCTTACAACTTTTCCTGAAGCTGGATCTAAAGCCGCCTGTGCAGTCTTTAAATCGTTAAGAATACCGTAATAAACATCCTTTTGCTTGTCGTAAACTGGTGTAACAAACTGTTTAATTTTTCCGGCCTGCGTATATGGTACATCCCCGTAAGCGTCGGTAAGCAATAAAAATACCCACGATCTCAGTACCAGGGCTACACCTTTATAATTTGGATTACCTTGAGCATCGCCCAACTCGATAATTTTATTAAAGCCAGCAATACTTTGTGCGTATCCGGTAGACCATAAAGAGGTAAAGCTACTGTTCGAAAAGATAAACCGATCTTCTTCCGTATACTGAACTTTAGCCCAATGTTGTGCAAAAAGCAGGCTTGAGTTCATATTATTGGTTACCCCCCAATATGCATCAGCTGTAGTTTTAGTGGTGCCCGTAAGTAAATAATCAGGTTGTGGAATTTCTGGAGCATTCGGATTAATATTCACCTCATCGAGCTCTTTATTGCAAGATGAAAATGCAATTGCCAGAATGGCCAGTATATATAATTTTTTATTTTTCATGATGGTAAGATTTAAAATTTAACATTCAGGTTAATACCGTAACTGCGAGTACTTGGGTTAGAAAGGCTTTCCAACCCCTGTCCGTTGCCCGTATTAAAGGCTACTTCGGGATCAATATCTACTGTATTGCGGTGAATAATCCAAAGGTTACGGCCAACAAGTGATACAGAAACGCCTTGCAAACTTAGGGGACGAATCCATTTGGCCGGCAAATTGTAACTAAGCTTAACTTCACGAAGCTTAACGTAAGAGGCATCGAATATATTTGCTTCATCAATATTCCTAAACGATTTATAATATTGTTGGGCAGGTAAAACTTTTTCATTGCGTTTGCCATCTGCGGTTACGCCATCAAAAACAATTCCGTCATCATAAACCGTTACACCTGCCGGAGCGGTTCCGTTTACTCTTACGGTGCCATTTTCCTTTTTATTATCTGGATAATAGTAAGAAATACCACCATATTCTGCTGCTCTTCCCGGAAGCGTAGAAGCCAAAACACCAGTATAAGTACCTGTTGCATAAGTACCGTTATAAATAGAACCACCAATACTCGCATCAACCAATACGCCTAAACTTATACCTTTATACGTAAAGGTATTGTACACACCGCCAATCCAATCTGGTGTATATTTTCCCAATACCTGTTTGGTTGGGTTTGTAGCTGGTGCACCAGTGGCATTTACAATAATATTTCCATTGCCATCTCTTAAAAAGGCTGTTCCGAAAAGTGATCCATAAGGTTGTCCGACGGTAGCAATTACCTGCGCTGAATTGGTTGCTACAATGTAATTCGTTAATAATTTCTCCGCATCGAGTTCAATTACCCTACTCCTGTTTGCAGCGAAATTGAAATCAATATCCCATGTAAAAGTTTTTTTGACTGGGGTGATGCCCAATTGTGCTTCTATACCCTTGTTATTTATTTTTCCGGCATTAAGCAGTTTTGAGCTAAATCCGGTACTTTGACTTACATCGGCAGCCAAAATCTGATTGTAACTATTGGTATTGTATGCACTTAAATCGAAACGTAACCTTTTGTTAAAGAACACCGCCTCAACGCCCAGTTCTGTTGAAGTGGTAGTTTCTGGTTTGAGGTTAGGATTAAGGTCGATATTACTTGTGGTAAGTTGAGGGTTTGCGTTAAATGGCGCACTAAATGCGTAAGTATTGATCAAACGATAAGGATCTGCATCTTTACCTACTTTAGACCAGCCCCCACGTATTTTCAAATAATTAAGTGCTTCACTTTTAATGTCAAATGCTTCGGTTGCTACAAAGCTTCCGTTAAATGACGGGTAAAAATAAGACCTGTTCTGCGCAGGCAAAGTAGACGACCAATCGTTACGTGCCGTGATGTTGGCGAAAAGGTAATTTCTGAAACCGATCTGACCTGATGCATAAACGCTATATGATTTTAAACGCGATAAATTATTGGATGAAATCAAGGGATCACGAGAGTTTTTAAGGGTATAAAGTCCGGCGATGGCCAGTTTAGGTGCACTTTGATCATTCTGCTCAATATATTGCCTGCGGATGTTACCGCCACCCAATAATTCTAAGCTAAAATCATCGTTTAACTGTTTGTTAAAGTTTAAGGTTGCGTCGGTATTATTCTCGCTTACCGTAAAGGCACTTTCGGTGTAAGATCCAAAAGGTGTTCCGTTCGTACCATAAGCGATTCTAACTTTACGCCTATCGTTGTAATAATCCGTACCCGATCTGAAATTGAAATCAAGGCCATCAATAATTTTATAATTAAGGGCTAAACTACCTATAATCCGACTGCGGTTCTGCGAAACTGTATTTTCGTAAGCTACCCAATATGGATTGCTGTAATAGCTATTATTCCAGTTAAACGTTTTTCCATTTTCATCCAAATAGTTTTTTAGCTGGTTAATATCAACCTGACGGCCGAACCAGGTAAACTGCAACATGGTACTGGTTGATCTTGATCCACCCGTTCCTGGTAAATTATCAGAATTAAGTTTGCTGTAATTTGCGTTTGCGGTTAAAGTTAATTTAGGTGTTACTTTTACTGTGGTATTCAATACAAACGAATTTTTGCCCTGTCCGGAGTTTGGTACTATACCTACTTGTTTCAGGTTATTGTACGATAATCGGAAGTCGTATTTTTCGCCAGCATCTGCAACAGATACCCCATTATTTAAGGAATATCCCGTTTGAAAGAAATCGCGTACGTTATCCGGATGGGCTACAAACGGAACAGGCACCCCTTTGGAATAAAACTGCGGAATTAACCTACCATCCAGTTTTGGTCCCCAGCTCTCATCTACCCCATCATTAATACCTTTACCAGCGCCATCCACATAACTGAACTTACCTTCTGATCCCTGACCAAAAGCATTTTGATAAACCGGCAGGGTGAGCAAAGTTTCTAGAACCGCGTTTGAATTAATGGCAATGCCCAATCCTTTTTTCGATTTACCTGTTTTGGTTTTAATGAGGATCACCCCTGCTGCAGCCCTCGAGCCATATAATGCAGCTGCATTTGGTCCTTTTAGGACGCTCATCGATTCGATGTCCTCCGGATTGATATCTGAAATGGTATTGGCGTAATCCCTGGCCCCAGCCGAATTCAACTGCGAGTTATCTACCGGAATTCCATCAACCACAAATAAAGGCTGGTTATTTCCGGCTATAGATGTTTCTCCTCTGATGACTACGCGAGATGATCCCATACTCCCCTGACTGTTCGTTACCCTAACCCCAGCTATTTTTCCAGCCAATGCATTTACCAGGTTAGATTCTTTAGCTTCGGCTACACGGTCTCCTTTCAATTCCTGAACGGCATAACCCAAAGATTTTTTCTCCCTTGAAATACCAAGAGCCGTTACTACCACTTCGTCAAGCGCATTATCGCTGGGTTGAAGAATGACCGAAATTGGGCCAGCATTTTTGTTGATTTGTATTTCCTGAGTTTTGAAGCCAATGTATGAAAATACTAAAATGGCTTGATCAGGCGCACTGATAGAAAAAACGCCCTTACCATCAGAAATAGTGGTTTGTTTGGTTTCTTTGATAAGAATAGAAACGCCTGGCAGTGTTTCGCCATCCGCCGATTTTACCGTTCCGGTAATGGTGACATTTTGAGCAAATACCTGCTGCGTAATAAAGAGCAGTAAGATGAGTGGTATTGATTTAAAAAGTTTGATCATGTGTATGTTTAAAAATTAGTTAAAAGATAAAAATCTGGGCAAAACGACTCCTAAACAGTTAATAAACGTGTTTTATTAAAAATAAAATGGAGTGGTTAGATCAAATGGGCCTGTTAAAACGGAGCAATTTTAACAGGGCGTGCGCATTCGGAAATATGCATTAGGGTTTGCATCAATGGATTTTAACTCGTCTGTTTTTTTCATTTCAATGATTTTCTATAAAACATATTTACTTATCAAAAGCAGCGTCAGGGCAAAAAAATAGCACCCCTTAAATCAGAAGTGCTCCATATATTTTGATAAGGATAATGCAAACAACTGACTTAACTACCCCAGATTCATCAGGGATGGAATTAGCACCATTTCTATAAATTAGATGGTTGCTAAGGCTTCACAGGGCCATTCCCTCCGCCTTTCTTGATAAGTATTTTAAAATAACTGGGGCAAAGGTATAATTAATTCCATTTATCCTATAGTTTTTATAGATTTTTAATGAAATATTTTTTATTTGGTTATTCCGCCCGTATATTTGTCGACTAATTTAGTCGATTAACACACGTCCTGATGAACCTAAAATCCATATTTACCGCCATACTGGCCATATCAACCTCTTTAACCTTTGCGCAACAACAGGCTGTATTGGCCAATCGCCAACAAGCAACAATCAAAGAAAAAAAGCAAAAGCATTTGTTGCGCTGGGCCATTGGCGTGGTATAGCGAAAGTAAAGGAAGGATTAGAAATCCCTTTTAATTTCGAAATCAACGAAAAAAGCGGTCAACAGAAATTATATTTCCGCAATGCCGAAGAAAGTTTCGAAGGTGGTCGGGTAAAACAAACTGCCGATTCACTTTTTGTCAAACTGGATCAGTTTGATAACGAACTTGCATTTGCTATAGTTGGTGATCAACTAACCGGCGCATTAAGAAAACAGGATAAAACTGGCAAACCTTTGATAATTATTGCCGAGCGAAAAAATTATCGTTTCAAAACTGATAAACCTGCCACAGCAGACTATTCTGGAAGTTATGATGTGGTTTTTACATCGACAAATGGTAAGGAAGAAAAAACAGTAGGTTTATTTAAGCAAACAGGAAACAAACTTACCGGCACATTTTTACGTGTAACCGGCGATTCTCGTTATCTTGAAGGCGTGGTAGAAGGCAATGAATTCCAGCTTTCGAGTTTCATCGGCTCCTCTCCTTCTTACTATAAAGGCACCTTTCAGCCAGACGGTACTTTAAGTGGTGAAATTTTGGGTGCAAGGGGAAGTCAGGCTTTTACCGGAACCAAAAACAAAGATGCTGCCCTGCCCGATCCTTACAAACTTACCTACCTGAAAAAAGGATACAAAACGCTTGATTTCAGCTTTCCTGATGTAAACGGCAAAAAGATTTCGTTAAAGGATGAAAAATATAAAAACAAGGTTGTGATTTTAACCATCACAGGTAGCTGGTGCCCTAATTGTGTTGACGAAGTTACTTTTATGGCGCCATGGTACAAAAAGAACAAAAACCGCGGTGTAGAAATTATCGGTTTACATTATGAACGTTCAACGGAGCCTGAATATGCAAAGAAAGTAATGACCCGTTTCAGAGACCGTTTTGGTATCGAATATGACCAGGTATTGGCAGGTACAGCGGACAAACAAGTAGTATCTGAATCATTGCCTGCGCTTGATTCATTTTTATCGTTTCCAACCACGATAATTATTGATAAACAAGGTAATGTAGCACAAATTCATACAGGTTTTAATGGCCCGGCCACCGGTAAATTTTATGATGAATTTTTGAAAGAATTTAATACAGAGATTGATACGCTGTTGAAGAAATAGGCATCATGGTTTTATTCCTTAGTTGTCATTCTAAACGCAGTGAAGAATCTTCTTATCTGTTGGTGTTTTAAAAAAGAAATAAAGCGTTGGCCGGTGAGACACCGGCTAATAGGATGAAAAACTTTAACAGTCGTCCAGACAAGCCGCTCCAAACAATAATGCATAATATATATTTTTTTGGAAAACAGGTACAGCACTCTTAGGTTCAGGCAGTCCTTCTTTCCGCTTCTATCTTTTTGTGAATGAGCTACATAAAACAATTATTTTTACAACAAAAAGGATAGCCGATACAATAAGGTTTATTCAACCAGGGATTGTAGAACGGAATCTACGCCGAACCTAAAGCGAATTCACCGAAAGTAATGCAGGTAATTACGTATGCATCAGGTTCCTTGCAGAAAAAGCGTGTTTAGCCCCGGGCGTAGCGGCATCCCCGAAGCGCAGCGGAGGGATACAGCGAAGCACGGGAAAAACTTCAATAGTTGCACAGACAATGCGCTCCAAAAATGGATTATGTATCGTTTTTGGAAAACAGATGTAGCGCTCTTCGGTTCAGACAGTCCTTCTTTCCGCTTCTATCTTTTTGTGAATGAACTAAATAAACAATTAGTCTTGTAACAAAAAGGATAGCCGCTACAATAAGGTTTATTTAACCAGGGATTGTGGAACGGAATCTACACCGGACCGATCCTAAAGCGAACTCACCGAAAGTAATGCAGGTAATTAGGTTCCTTGCAGAAAAAGCGTGTTTAGCCCCGGGCGTAGCGGCATCCCTAAAGCGCAGCGGAGGGATACAGCGAAGCACGGGAACAAACTTTAACAGTTGCACGGGTAAGCCGCTCCAAATAATAATGCATAATGTATCGCTTTTGTAAAACAGGTGCAGTGCGCTTAGGTTTAGTCAGTTCTTATCGGCCGGAATATATTCTAGGCAATAAATTCACGCATTGGTCGATGAGACACCGACCACTATAAACTCTGTGACTTCTGTGTTTCCGTGGCGACAACTAAGCTACTGAATAGTCTTCAAAACAAATTCTATGATCGTTTTCTTTTGAACCACTATCGTGGTTGTTCTGCTAAACCTCGCGATGTTAATCCCATAAAAACTACCTTCCCAATCAAAAACAGGCGATCCGCAAGCATTTGCTTTAATGGCGGCATCGTGTGTAAAAATAGCATTAAATCCATCTCTTCGTTCTGATTTCCCGCCTTCAAATTTCTCTGCCGGGTGATTGAATACCGATTGCCCCCTTCCATCAAGCTTAAAAGTTTTGTTCATTTTACCAGATGCATTTGTCCATTCAAAAGTGACCTCATCTCCTGCCCAATATTTTAATATTTCGGGTGCAAATTCACTTGCCTTTTTGATGAGTTTTCCGTTAATGCTGATCAGTTCATCGCCAACTTTTATACCTGCTTTTTCTGCCGGGCTGTCCGCTTTAATTAAGGAGAACAGAACCGGACTCGAATTGTATACCACCATCGCACCCAAATAAGGCTGGCTGTTAATTTTCGGCAAATTAAATTGCGTACTGCCTAACACACTGCGTATCACTTTGCCAGCTGGGTCTACGCTATAAAGAAGTTTACCCATATTTATTTTAACGGTATCGGTATCAGCAATATTTAAATCAATCCCACCGTTTATTTGCCGTTCAAGCGCAAATAAAACCAGGTCGTTCTCCTCGTCTTTTGCAATTAGCTTAACCGGCACTGTTGTTCCATTAATATCACATTGCACTTCTTCGCCAACCATGGTATTTTTGCTCAGTAAAAACTGTTTTTGAGCGCCGCTTGGTGTTTTAATATTTAATAAACAGGCATTAATCTTCTGGTTTTGTCCTTTTATTACACTTTTGATGGCAAAACAACTGTTTTTAATCCCTGTTACAACAAAATCCGGATGTAAAGCCTTTTGCTTACTTTCTTTCTGTAATAGCAAAGATAAGGGATCTGTTTTCACACTATCCTTCTTTTCCGGGAAAGCTGTATAAAGTCTTTCGCTGTTTAAAGCCGTCCAATAGCGACGATAAAGGTCAACAGGAATTTCGAAATTCATTTCTTCCGAAACATCAATGGCACTGTGTAACCCAATTACACGGCCATAATAGTCAAATAAAGGCCCGCCAGAATCACCCGGTTCCATTTTGCAGGTTGAGCGGATAAAACCATATTCATTTTTCACTTCTGCAATACTGCCCAATCTTAGGGTTGGTAGGGTTTGGTTCAGACTTTCGGGATAGGAAATACTGATACATGGTTCATTTTTAACCAAACTTGATGAATAACCCATCTCTGCAAATGGATAGGCACCTTTATCTGTAATTTTCATCATGCCTACATCCGGAATACCTGGGGTTCCTTTGTTCTCTATTTTCCCCAGAGCCATTGCAATACATTCACGTCCGTCAGGAAAAAAACCTTATAATTTTTACCCGGCAAAATGGTATGTGCTGCTGTTAAGATGTAACCATCGGCACTTACTACCACGCCACTAAACTGGCCGCTGGTTCTTTGATTTTGCTGTACATCGAAACCCCACATCCGCACACTTGCGGAATATGCTTTTTTACTGCCTGGGCAATGGTGTACTGAAATTTAGCAACCTGCTTTTTCTGCGCGATAGCATTCAGGTTAAACAGCATCACCAAGGTTATTGTTAATACCCTGCTATAGTTATTCATTATTAATTATGATTTTTTGCCAATGTAATCCGCTCAGAAATTTCTTCGAGTGCAGCGGCATCGGTTCCCTTGAAACCCGTTAGTTTAAATATAATTTTGCCTGCTTTATCGATAACGAATTTTGCCGGGATGGCACTTACGCCATAATCTTCAACCGCAGCGTTACGCCCTGCCCCATCTTTCAGATCCATCAGCACCTGAAAATTAAAACCTGATTGTGCGAGGTATTTTTTTACATCTTCAATTGGTGTTTTACTGGTTTCCCAGGTATGGATGAATAAGAACTTTACCGATGGATCATTTTTATAAGCATTAACAGCCAGTTGCATAGCCGGAAAAGATTTTTTACAGGGCACGCACCATGTCGACCAGAAATCGAGCACAATTACCTTTCCTTTGAGGTCTTTTAACGATACTACATTTCCATCGAGGTCTTTTAAGGTAAAATTGGGAGCAGGCACGGCAATCATTTCTGATAAAAGCCTATTGTGCAAGGAATCAACTTTGTTCACAGCGGTTTGTGCCGATACAGAAATACGTGCAAGCACACACAAAGAAGCCAGGAGGCAAAGCCCTAAAAAAGGTTTCATATTTTAAGTTAAAGGTTAGAAAAACGGCAAGGCCATTTTACCGGCCATGCCGAGCGCATAGATAGTTTAAATAAGTATCTCCAATATTTTTTCTTTCGGTGGGTAACATTTGTTATCATCACACACCTGATAGTATAAGCCACATTTAATTTTAGTACCAGCTTTTGCCTTGCTGTAATCGACCATTATCCTAAAGTTTGCCTTTCCTTCAAAAATAAACATGCCCTCATTGCCCGGATAAGGAATAGCTGCTGTTGTTTTCCATTCTTTATCGGCCACTGCACCTTCAGGAAGTTCCAATCTGGTTTCGGTAACCACAAATGGATTATCTTTAGATACATAAGCATAAATATGCCAGCCTTTTAAAATTTTGGCTTCGATAAGTAAACTGTCTTTTTTATCTCCATTACCCGGAATAAACCTGGCTGAAATCGCAACCGGATCGGCTGTGGTAGGTTCATCACTTATAATCGCTTTTGGCAATTGGTAACTTTGTTGCCGGGCAACAGGAATGTTTCTCCCGTAAGTATTGACCATGAATTTAAAACCACCTGATTCGGTATAAAACAGGTTATTACGGTTTTGATTGAGCCATTTTCTCCAATCAGAAGCTGCATTAAACTTTTCGGTTGTATAACGTTCCAATAAGCGTTGCGCCATTGCTACATCTTTGTTTGCTTCCAATAAACTCACACATTTATCTAACAGGGCTACTTTACGGTTAGAGATACCAAGTTTTTGCGCATCGCGATCCAGCTGAAGCGTGTATACACCTGAAGGATAGAAATATTCATAATTTTGACGGTAGTATTTGTGATATAAGTTGATATTAGTGCCATAAATGGCAAACAAACTATCGCCGGCATAACCCTTTACATAATCTTCAAAAGATTGGGTATCATTTGTAACGGGCATTTTCAAAAACATTTCGTTACCATGGCCAATATCTTCTCCTTTTGCCTTTTTGTCTTTTAATTCCTGCTGCATTTTCAGCATCCGTAGATTACCTTCCCGTCTTGAAACAATAGCCTGGTTATAAAGATCTTTGTTCAACCGATAAATTAGTTCATCTACACCGCTACGGGTTTCGATCTGCACTTTTTTAACAATAGCCTGGAGATGATCGAATTTTTTGATGTAACAAATGGTATTCACAAAAACATCCTTAGCTTCGTCCGTCATGTAATCAGGCGATCCTGCAAAACCCCACATAAAGTAATTCCCCTGACGGCCTAAAGCTACTGCTTCGGCATTTTTGAGGCAAACACCACCTGAAATAGTTTCCACATCAGGCGAATCGTTAAATCCTTCTCCGTGCGAAACCATACCGATCAAATAAGGCTCTTTAGCAGAGAATCCCTGTTTTACCACCCGCCACCTATCCATTTGCTTTGGTGTTTCTGCACCCTGATGGCCATTAAAAAAAGAACCTGGAGTTGGCTTTTTTACCATGCTAAGTTTTACGGCATTGGGTGTGTTAAAAATGGGATGCCCGGTTTTTATATTTAAAGCTTCATCATCTAAACACTGGCAATACCAATCGAACTTTAAACCTAAGGGCAAACCTACGTTGGGCGCCATAGCATGCAGTAAAACCATGGGGCGGCTAAAATCTGGCGGCAGTACCACCGGCCCGGCGTCCATTAAAGTTACATCAACCTCATCAGACATTTCTACCTTGTAATCGGCTACATCCACTACCCTAACCCCGATAAAACGCTGTTCCAGAAAGGCTTTAAAATCTGCCATTCTGGTTTTGTATATTTTTTCGAGGATGTTTGGTACTGTAGAATAGTAGACTACATTTTTTGGCATAGGCCTATCGGGATTATAACCCACATACAAAACCTTTAATGCAATTTTATCCTGATGTTTCGCAGTTCCAAATGAGAACAGTGAAAGCAGTATCAGGCATACGGTTAAAATCTTTTTCATCATCCAAGTCAGTTCAGCCAATAATTAATTGAAAATGTCAGCGAGTTTTTTGTTTAATGGTTCACCACGAAGACCATTTCCGATAATTTTGCTCCTGAGCATCTACCAGAAAACTGGCAGGTACAGCACGCACACCATATAAACGGCCTACTTCGTTGTTCCAACCTTTAAGGTCAGATACATGAATCCAATCTAAACCGTCTTTTTCTATCGCTTCTAGCCAACGTTCTTTTACATTATCTAATGAAACTGAGATAATTTCGAAGCCTTTATCTTTATAGGTTTGATATTGTTTTACCAGGTTAGGGTTCTCTGCCCTACATGGGCTGCACCAGCTTGCCCAAAACTCAACAAGCACCACTTTTCCTTTTAAACTGGCTAATGAAACTGGCTTGCCTACCACATTGTTCTGGGTAAAAAGCGGCGCTACATTTCCAACAGCGGTAATACCGCTTGCAGCAATACGCTGCGCCAGTTCTTTGCCCATGTCGGTTTCGCGGTACGCTTTATTTAATGCATTGAAAACAGGCTCAACCTTGCCTACATCCACCTTACTTCCTGCAGCTTCTGAGAGCGCCACCAGGGCGAAGTAAGAATTTGGATGTTCTTTAGCAAATTGAAACTGCTTATCTGTTCTGTTTTGTATATTTCTTCTGAAGCGCAGATCTACTGCTTTCATGTAAGCAGTATCTTTTTGCTGTTCGGGTGTTCCCCTGTTAAAATCGATATTTACAGCTTTGGTTAGCGCCATAATGGTCCCCCCAATGGCTTTGTTATAGGCATCATATTCCTGATACACCTTTGAGCCCGCAAAAACAGCATTTTCTAAAGAATCTTTCGAGCTGATCGTAACTTGCTCTTTCCCGAAATAAAAGTAAATTACATCACCTGTGTAAACTGCCTTCCCTTTACCACCACCAGTATGATCGAGGGCCATGCGGGCATAGGCATTGCCAGAAATATGCCCTGTAAATTTAAAATTTCCGTTAACCAGGGCTACTGAATCTTCATGACTTACACCGTTATCCATGTAATCGATATAAGCCATTGCTGGTGCACCCAAAGAACCTATTTTACCTGTTAAACTAAAATTTGGTGCTTGTGCCCAGGTTAGAACCGGAAATAAAAGAGCCAAAATGGCTAATTTTATGATTTTCATTTGTATGTTTTTTTATGGTTATAATGTCCATGCTTAAACTTTTTAAAAGCCTAAGCATGGACTAAGGTTATTTTCTGATTGCGATATCTACAGGAGCACCTGGAATACCTTCAATCTTGTTGATGAATATACCGTTCATTCCTGTAGCAATATTTAGAAAAGAAACGGTTTCTTCTGTTCCTACCATCAAGGTTTCTTCGTCTTCGCTAAGTTTTAACATAGAAATCGTTTTTCCACTAAAGCTGGTAGCCAGTTCCCTAAGCTCTTCATTTACGGGATTATACCGATAAACTTTACTGCCATTGGCAATATAAATTACTCCATTTTTAGCACCACTCCATTTAGTATTTTCGTTAATTAAGTCCTGACGTATAAAAAGACGTTTATGTTGAGGCGTAAAGGTAAACGGCCCGTTAAACTGAACGTTAAACTTAAGTTCATAAATCTTACCATCTGTTCCTTTGCAATAAGCAAAACAATCTGCGTTATTAAGTTGCTCCAAATGAATAAGATCCATCCCCACATTTAAAGGATCGAAGGCAGTTGTTGTGGTAACGGAGTATTGGGTACCAAAATAAACAGGTGCTCCATAAAGATTGATCCGCACAAATTGCTTTCTGTTTTTGTCGAATCCAATAAAATAAGTAGCTGTTTGCGTAAAGCTCATCACAAAAGAAGGAGCCAGCTCATAATCACCATCAGCAGGTAAGCCGAACATTCCATAAGTAGCTGCCTGGTCCCATGTGCTTGTTGTTCCACCGTAAAATTTGCCATTTACAACGCCCATCATTACCCCTTGAGGATGCGAAATAAATGAACCTACCTCCAAATCATCTGGCGATGTAAAAAAGTTATCTTTAAGGGTGTTAGGATATTTCGGATCTTCCTGCATGGTATTCGGCTCCAACCTGATTCCACCGTTTTTTGTAATGATCCAGTATCCCAATAAGTTATTTGTAAATGTATTTTTTAGCAGAAATAAATTTGTGGGGTTTACAGGCAAATCTTTCCCCTGCATAGCCCTGTACAAACGTGCCTGCACGCTACCATCTGGCTTTACAAATGAAAACTGTGTGATCCCATTTTCAACACTCAATACCGTTGTACCGCTGGCAAATTCGGTACCACCGTCTACGTAAAAATTATGAAAATATTTCATCCCATTTGCTTTGTTATAAACAGTAAGACGGGCTGCATATCTTTTAGCCTGCAAACCAAATATGATCCTCAGAGCTGGTCCGGTATACAGAACATCATTCCCTTCCATTACACTAATTTTCCATTGAAGTTCTACATTGGCAGCATCCACACCTTCTATTTTTGGTTTGATGATCAAACTATCCCCAACACTTGCAGTGTAAACAGAATCCAGGTTGGCCAGTTTAGGCTCAACAGGCATATCGATATCGTAATTACCTAAGTCTTTATGACATGCGGCTAAAGAAACCACACCAGCTATTAATAAAATTAATTTTTTAATGTTCATGTTTCTATATTTAAATAACCTCATTGCCATTTTCGTCTATAAAATAATATTTACCATTCTGCATGTTTTTCCTCAAAAGCGTTTTTTTGGACGGGTTACTCTTGTTATAGAAATAATAGCTATTGGTATTGCTTGCAGTTACCTCTTCGATTACATAACCTTTTGCTGCATTTTTGGCTACCCAATTAAATGGATTATTTAACATCGTGGTTAATAAGCCTATATAATACAGGTTTTTCGGTGCATCAAGTCCGTCGGTAGTCAGGGAGGTTTGCCCGGTTACCAGAATAAATAACTCGTGTTTGGTTCTCGAATAAGGAGGAAGCGGCCAGCTATCCCACCAACCTGGTTTTTCCAATTTGGAGGAGAATACAACTTTTGCCTTGATCAGGTAAGGATTTTCGATGCCCAGATCTGAAGTGCCCGTTAATTTAATCAATATCGAAACCGATCTGTTTTCAAGTTCCTTATCCTTGTTATAAATCACCACAGGAATATAACCTATTCCCCTATTTGGAAGAATGGAATATTGCGGTTTCAAAGCTTCGTAGTGCAGACCAGGAGTGGCAGTTGAGGAATCAGTATCTACCCGCGCACTAAATTTCCTTTCTGCGTCTGTTCTGATTCCGGATAAACGTACCGGTAGCCACACGGTATCCTGAGCACGTGTAGGATTATAGGCAAAGGTTTTTACTATACTGTCTTTATCTCCATTATAAATGTCGAAATAAACATTAGCATTGTGATCAAAACGCATCTCTTCTGCTTTCTTGCAAGAAACAAGGCAAATGATTGCGAATATTAATATGTATATTTTCATAATTTGCTATTAATAAATTTCAAATTGTTTTATCTGCCACCATAAACAACCTCGTCGTTAGGAAGAGGAAGCACGAAAATGTTATCGGAAGCCGGAATAATTACACCTGTTTGTCCTACAATCCCTCTATTTAGCCTTTTATACATATAGAAAAGCTGGCCTTCTGCTAACCATTCTTTACGGGCATCTTTAAGCAGTTCTTTTAATAAATCCTCTTCGTTGTTTATGGTCAAAGGATCACCTATTTGCCTCGCTTCACGAACCTGTGTTAGGTAATTAACTGCGGCCGTGGGATTATTTGCATAGGAACACTCGGCAGCGATGTAATACATCTCACTAAGCCTGATTGCAGGAGCCATGAGGTAATGTAGATTTGCACCAGCCTCGGTACTTAAGGGATTTCTGCGGTATTTAACGATATCGTAAGATCTTGACGATTGACTGGAGGTAGCAGACAACCAGTATTTATAACGGGAATCACTTGCTCCCGCTGTTGCCTTTTCATAGATATAATCTGCGGCATCCTCAATCAAATAAAATCCACTAGTACCATTTCGAAACCAATTGTCTTTTATCTCTTTTGCAGCACCTGGTATATACCATCCAAAAATAAGTTCCTTATAAAGAATACGATCTTTCTTCGAATCTTCGAATGCCTCAAAATCACTTTTTGATGTCCATGGGAATTTTTTTGAGTCGATTACCTCTTTAGCATTTTGTAAGGCTTTAACTTTATCGTTTTTATACAGATAAACCCGGGCAAGCGTGCCACATACTGCATAATAATTTAAACGGTGCCTTCTGTTTTGCAAGAAAAGACTTGAGCTCTTCTCTTCTGTATTTTTCAGCGTATCAGTAACTAAAGGATAATTTACAATATAACCGGCACTCCGAATCGGATCTGCAACCAATAATTGTTTCGATTCTTCCAAATCTTTGATGATCAGATTAATACTTTCTGATACACTGGAAACCGGCGTAATCTCTTTTGTGTATTTGTTAGCGTAAGGAATTCCTTTTGCAGAAGGATTTCTCAGATAAGAAGGAGCAAAAAGACGCAACAGATCGAAATGCAAATAGGCTCTTAAGGCAAGCGCTTCTCCTTTAACGATAGCATAATTGTTGCCATTAAAAATGTTCTTTTTTGCATCTACATTTTCCAGGATCAGGTTACAGTTAACAATTGCATTGTATAAACCAGCCCATATTTTATCCTTGCGTTTGATAAACTCACCATGTTTGTAATTATACAATGAGGTTTGTCTGTAATCCTGTCCGTCTTCACGCATCGAAAAATTTTGGGCAAGTACTTCTGTTGTACCAAACGTAAGCTCTTTACCATACAGATCCGATTCCGTACTGCGGTTATACACACCGTTTATGGCTTCCATAAAACCACTTTCGGTACTGAATAAAATTGGAGCAGCTATTTCTGATTCCGGCTCAACTTCCAGCCATTTCTTGCAGGAACTAAATAATCCTGTTATTAAGATGAGGCAGATTAACAATCTAATCTTCATATTTTTATATTTTAAATTCGTTAAATAATATAGCTTAGAAAGCTGCTCTGACAGAAAAGGTTAAACTCCTGGTAAATGGATAATTAATTCCCCTTTCTTCTTTTACTGATGACCAACGCACCACGTCATTTGCCGTTACCTGAAACATGAGACTCGACATCGATAATTTTGACGCGATTTTTTTATTCATATCATAAGAAAAGTTGACTGATTGAAGGTTGATCAGATTATCAGGCTGGATAAATCGCGAGCTTACATCAGTTTCGCCATTATCTGCTATGTTTTTATAAAAAGACAGGTCGCCTGGTTGCTTCCACTTTTCTTCAAATACACGTTTATCAACGTTATACCTTGGGTCGGCATTTTCAACACGCTCTACCAGGGTCAGGTTGTATTTATCGCCACCGAAAAAAGTCTGAAACTGCACATACAGGCTAAACCTTTTGTAGTTAACCGTTCCACCAAAGTAGCCGCTCACTTTAGGATTAGGATCGCCAATTACAACATAATCTCTCTTATCGTAATCATAGGTAAGTGTACCATCTTTTTTCAGGTATAATTCACGTCCGTTTTCCGGATCTATACCTAACGAACGCACACCATAAATGGCATTAAATGGTTGCCCTTCGCTAAATCTAAGCAAAGGAATTCCCCTGTAGCCACCGTCGCCAGGCTTTAAAGATTGTAATTCGTCTGCCCTGTCATTGTATTTCTTTAAAGCGTTTGAGATCCTTACCACCTTATTTCTGTTGGTAACCATATTCGCATTCAGATTTACCGACCAGTCTTTGCTTCTTAAGGCATCTACTGTTATCCCCAACTCCGCACCTTTGTTTTCCATGTCGCCAAGGTTTTCTTTATAAGATAAAAAGCCTGTTGAAGGAGGTAAAGTGATATCGGCTAAAATATCTTTGGTAAATTTCTTATATATCCTTGGCATAATCATTACCCGATCTTTAAAAAGTCCAATGTCGATACCAATATCGGTCATCCTTGTTTTTTGCCATCCAAGGTTTTCATTTCCATAACTGTTTACACCGGCACCAATACCAGATGAATACCAGTTTCCTGTATTGTACTTATAAATGGTTTTTGATAAATAAGGATCGAACTCTACTGAACCAGTGAGACCCGTAGAGGCTTTTATCCTGAGTTGGCTAATTACAGGATTACCCTTCAGAAATTCCTCCTGATGTACGTTCCATCCTAATCCGAACGACCAAAAAGGAGCCAGTTTATTGTTTACGCCGAATTTTGAAGAACCATCAATACGCACGGTTCCATCCATAAGATACCGGTTTTTATAGGAGTAGTTCATCGAAAAAAACGAACCAAACAAACGAGCTTTTTCTAGCCTGCTTTGCGGTTTTCCATCTTCGGCATATCCTTTGGCAAATCCTATGCTGGTAAAACGATCGTTAGCAAATCCAATAGCGGTAAATTCTTTTTGATCGCGCAGCTCTGTACGGGCATTTACACCTACCAAAGCGTTAAAATAATTGCCACCAATCTGCTTTAACCAGGTTAACCTGATATTACTATCCCAATAGGTTTCTTTCATCTCCCTGTTCGTATATTCTCCCTTTTCATCTATTTTATCTGTTTTGTACAGATAAAATTTGTTTGCCATAGGAGAAGTGAATATGTCATCTGTATTTGCTCGCGTGGTTACACTCATCTGGGCCCTTAACCTCAGGTCTTTTGCCACTTCTAAATCGGCAGAAAGGTTATCAATAATTTCGGTGTATTTAGATTTATTGAAGCTGCTTAAACTGGCATCAAATAATGGATTAAAAACATATTCTTTTGATCGGTCTTGTTTTTCGTATACATCCGAAATCCTCATCGCCATGCCATTGGCATCTTTCAACGGATAATAAGGATTCATTCTTACATAACTGGAAAAATCACCATAAGGAGATTCGGTGGCCCCCATTTGTGTAATGGATAATTCATTTCTGAACTGAAGTTTATTCACATTGTACTGAAAACTCATTCCACCTGAGTATTGATCCCTTTCAGAGCCTTTCATTGCTCCCGGCCTGGTTTGGTATCGAAGGTTTACATTATAGCGGAATGCCTGCGATCCTCCATCAAGATTTATAGCATGCTTATGGCCTATGGTATTGCGTAGTGGTTGCGACAACCAATAGCTGTTAACACCACCAACAACATTAGCTTTTTTGTGGTAATAGATTTCATCAAGCTGATCTTGAGGAACTTGCTGTTTAGAAGAACTGTATAACCCTGCCAAAACTTCATAATCCAGTTTTTCAGCAGCATCTAAAACCTGGTAATCACTTAAATCTGCAGCGGTAAGGTTTAATTCGTAGTTGTATTCTACCCGTAATTTCCCTTCTAAAGGTGTTTTAGTGGTAATCACAATTACACCATTGGCAGCACGCGAACCGTAGATTGCAGTTGCAGCCGCATCTTTTAATGAGGTAACCGATGCAATTCTGTTTACATCCAAATCAAATACTTTCTCGACGCTCACTTCATACCCATCTAGCATAAAAACAGGCCTGTTCGCGTTACCTTGAATATCATCCCTTCTTAACACCTGCCCATCACCGCTTGGTAATGCAGAAGCTCCCCTAACATTGATAGAAGGAATTCTGTTTGGGTTTGAACCTGCAAGATTGTTATCAATCAGTTTAAAGGAAGGATCGAATGTGCCTATACTTTGCAGTAAATTCTGTGGATTTACCCTCCTCAGCTGATCACCGGATATCGTAACCGCATTACCGGTATAGTTATCTTTTTTAATCGTTTGATAACCCGTTACCACCACATCGTTCATTTGGGTCATTTTAGAGGTGAGCTTAACGTTTAACGTTTTAGTACCTATAACCTTGGTTTCAAACAAGTCGTAGCCCACATAACTAAAAACCAAAATGCTTCCTTCGTCAACATTGACTCTGAATTCGCCTTTATCGTTGGTGATGCCTACGCTTGCACCATTTTTAATGGAAACATTAACCCCCGGAAGGGTTTCTCCTGTTGTTTTATCAGCAACAACACCTTTAACCTCAATTTTTACTGCTACACTCGATGCAGCAACTGGTAAATTCTCCTTACGGCTGATCACGATTGTTTTGTTAACAATGTTATAACTCAGGTTTTGATCTTTTAAAAAAGCATTCAAAGCATCTACCAGTGGTACATTATTGAACTCGACCATTACGTCTGGTTTATCCTGTAGCAATTGACCTTTGTAAAAGAAAAAATAGCCCGTTTGCTTTTTTATCTCCTTAAAAACTTGTTTAAGCGAGGTTTTTCTTCGAGAGAGCGTTACTGTTTGGGAAAAGGTGGCTGCCGACAAATGTAAAGCACCGACCAATAGTAAGATTGTAGTCAATTTCATGACCAATAAAATTTTAATCTTTACCCTCCGCATGTCGCACACGGGGTTGTAAAGGGTAGTTAATTTCATACCTTTGTAATGAATGAGGTTAAAAAATAGCAGCTAGGTTTCGAAGCAAGCTGCTTGTCCAAATTTCTACCGGAAGCGTTGCCGCGCTTTCGGTTTTTTTAAAGGTACTTTGCTAAATTTCTGGTAGTTTTTTCATCATAAAGTTTAGTTAGTTGGTAAATTGGTTGGTTGATTTTTGTGGCTGTTTAAAGAAAAGCCGTTCTTGTCTAATTTCCTGTTACGGTTAGTACCCTGCCCTTAGCATCAATATGAACGTGGTTAAATTCTAATATTTTAAAAACCTCTGCCAGGTTGCTGTTTCTTGGTATTTCTCCTTCGTATTTTTCTGATGTAATTTTGCCCTGATAAACTACATCTACATCATACCAACGCGAAATCTGTCGCATAATGCTCTCAAGATCCTCGTTATCGAAAGAGAAAATATTATTTTTCCAGGCCATTTCTTTATCGATATCTACCTGCTCATTGAGCGATAACCTCTCGCTGTTTGCATTGAACTGCGATTGCTCACCTGGGTGCAGATTTACCGATCCGGATTTGGCACTCACTTTTACCGCCCCCTCTAAAAGCGTGGTTTTAATAATAGCTTCATCCCTGTAGGCGTTAATATTGAAATGCGTACCTAAAACTTCAACCGTTTGCGCATCTGTTTTTACCCTGAAAGGACGGATATGATCTTTCGAAACTTCAAAATAGGCTTCTCCATTTAACTCTACCAGCCTTTCATTCTTTGCAAATGCATAAGGATACTTCAAGGTTGTGGCCGCATTAAGCCAAACTTTTGTTCCATCGGGCAGGTTTACCTGATATTGGCCCCCACGTGGCGTGGCAATCGTATTTGAGCCCTTTACTGCTACTTGCGGCATTTCTTTAATGATATATTCTAGCTGACCGTTTTTCGCTTTGCGGATTATGACGCCACTTTGGTTGGCAATCTGACCATTTTTAGCATCGTCCAGGTCAACAACAGTTCCATCGGCCAATGTAAGTACCGCTTTATTTCCGCCCGGGAGAATATTTTTCAATTCGGTTTTGGCGGTTAACGGGGTCGCTTTACGCTGCGCAATAAAATAGAGCCCAACGCTAAAGCATAATACGATACTTGCCGCAATAGCCAGCAGTTTAGCCGCGACCAATTTTAAAGATTTACCACGATGGCTTAGTTGGGTCCAAACTTCTTCTTTACTGGATGCTATAAGTGAATGATGTGGTGCTTGTTTTTCAAAAGGTAATTGCAGGTACCAATCTTCAACAATAACCATCTCTTCGGGTGTACAATTACCCGAAATGTATTTATTCAAAAGCTTTTTAGCATTTTTCTCCATTAAAAAGAAGTTTGTTTGGGTTGATTAATGTATATACGGCTAAGGTATAGCCTTGGGGGTATCAGAAAATTATTTTTTTCAAAATAATTTCAATACACTTTGATTTAAAGAGAAAAAGCTTTGTTTAAGCGCACAAACAGGAATTTAATAATAAGTTCTGAAGAAGAAAGCAACGTAAACAAACACACCCAATCTTGATTTAAGAATTCGAAGCGCTTTTTTAACCTGCGTTTTAACAGTTAACTCTGAAAGACCTAATTCTAATGCAATTTCTTTGTGCGATTTATTTTCTTTTCGACTTAAAATAAAAATTTCCCGCATTTTTAGGTGGCAAAGCATCAATTTCTTGTTCAATTAATTGCGCCATTTGTTTTTCACGCACCATATAATCAGTCAACACATGATCTTGATCTATATAATCCTGCAAAGAATCGACATATTTACTTTCTACTTTTTGATGGGCAAAAACATCCAGCACACGGTTACGTACAGCAGTATATAAGTATGCTGATAAGTTACCGTCAGGCGCTACCTGCAAACGTTTAACCCAAAGCGATTCAAACAACTGGTGTAATACGTCCTTCGCTTCTTCATCATCATTTAAGCGTTTGCTGGCGTGGATGAAAAGCAGTCCGTAAAAACGATTATAAATTTCGGTAAAGGCCAGCTCATCACCTTGAGTTAACAAGTATGCCAATTCGCTATCAGAATATGAACCGTAAACACGCATAGAGATGAAACAAAGATAATAGAAATACAATCGGTTTCATTGCATCACATAGGTACTTATGTTGCTTATACCTTTATCTTTGCATTTATTTTACACAGCATTGGTACATTTAATATATACATAGGTTTGCATCTGTGTGTCGTTATCATCTGTGGTTAAATTATTCTGCTAAATGTAAAGCCCGTGAAATAAATCCTATAGCTATCAGATCAGAGTGACGACATCAAAGAATAATTATGTTTGTAATCGTCCGTTAATGAACGGATAATGTCCGGTAACGGACATCGTCTGATCTCAATTTCTACAAAAGAATGCGTTGACGGCTGTAGTGTATATTTATGGGTATTGGCACAAACTTGGCACCGTTGAAGAAAATTTAAAAATGAAGAAAATAATAACGCTTGTGATTATCGCGATCTCCATCCTATTTAAACCCGGCCAGGCCTGTACTGTAATTTCATGCTCGCTAAAAGGTGAAGTATTTGCTGCAGCCAATGAAGATGATTACATGGGCTTTGCAAGGATGTGGTTTAACCCTAAAACTGCAGAAAGATATGGCTCTGTTTGTTTTGGACTTCCTGATCTGCAAGCACAGGCGGCCATGAATGAATATGGCCTGTTTTACGATTTTACTGCACAAAATATCGATCCTGCAAAATACCATCCTAAAAACATATATAAAGGGGATCTTTTTTTTGAAATTCTTGGCAAATGTAAAACCGTAAAGGAAGCTTTGGTTTATCTGGAAAAATACGATTACGCCATCAGTTCGCAGGTATTAATTGCAGATGCACTTGGAAATTCAATCATCATTAATGCGGGTACTAAATTACCCAAATCAGGGTATTATCAGATCAATACGAATTTTGACATTAGCGCGGTAAAAACTAAAAGCTATTCTTGCCGGAGATATGATATTTCGGAAGAGATGCTAAAAGCGGCAAAAACTATAAACGTTCCCTTTTTTCGAGATATTTTAAACCGTACCCGACAGGAAGGAAAACTATCTACCATTTATAGTAATATCTATGATCTTAAACGCGGAATCATTGCGATATACCACTTTCACGATTTTGAACACCCTTATGTAATTGATTTAAAGAAAGAATTGGCAAAAGGTTACCGATTGGAAAAAATAAGCGATCATTTTCCTCCAAGTTTTGCATACGAACAGTTTTCGATTAGCGATCGGGCCATGTACCGTAAGGAAATGATTTTGGATGAAATTAAGAAAAACGAGCTACAACCCACCCTTAACCATTACTTCGATTTAAGCAGAAATACCGTTAAAAGAGACACTACCATCAATAGTGTACTACTGGAGGTCGGCATTCAATTGATTAAAGATAGTTACAACCAACATGCTAATGGCGGGATATGGGAATATTGGTTTGCAATGCCCGGTGGTTTTAAAATAGAAAATTTTAATGATGAACGTATAAATGCAGCTGCAGAAATATTCGATTATTTAGGTACTGAAAAAGAAATAGATACCAAATTAAAGAATTTTATCTATGAGTTGAGTGCGTATGTTAAGCTTATTCAGGGTAATCAGAATAAGGCGAAAGAATATTATACAATAGCCGCAGCCAGTAGCACTGATACCTGGCCAATATCATTTACACGATCAAAGAAAATGCTAACTATTTTGTAAAAAAATCATTTTAACCCGGAGCCTGTTTAAATTTTTATAACAAATATATAAATGGCCTTTTGCCAGCACAAGAGCGTAGTCGATTGCTTTATTAATGTGTTGAAATGGTCTTCGACTACGCTACCATTGACAGAATCCACTAGTTCGGGTCGTCATCCGATAGCTATCGGATCTCGCGCATGCGGGAATCTTAGTACAAGCGTTTTAAGATTCCCAATCAAGTTGGGAATGACGATTTCTCGAGGGGTATTACCTAATTAAATTTTATCTGTCAATCATATTGATTTTTATATAATAAATTATTCCTCAGAATGACATACGAAATAAATTTTATTTAATTTTAAACAGGCTCTTAATACCTAAGCACTGTGCTTTAATATTTCTGTATTGCATACAGTTAATAAAGAATTTAAGCAAAACGTAATCTGGAAAAAAGAAATCCTATCTAAAAGAACGTGTCTAATTAGATAGGAAGAGGGTTAAATTACATGTTTGATAGGTAGATGTAAATATTAGTTGATGTGCAATTCAGCTAAAAATGCTACAAGGACGAAATTTGGTTTTAATTGATAGCGAAGATCGTATTTGATTTAACTTTTATGATACAGGTTACATAGATCGGTCTGTTTTCATTACAGATAGGTGCAAACGTTAGTCAGATTTTATATCCAACACTATAATATTAGTAGCCTGGCATCCTATCTGTCCATGTTCCAAATTGAAGCGAACCTTAGTTCCTACTACTAAAGCAGGACGATAAATCCCAACTAATTTATTATTATCTGCATAAATCATCTCTTTTCTACCGTCAAGCGCAATAAATCCGAAACCTCTTACCGGATTATACCATTTAATTACCCCTGTATATATCATAAAAACCTTTTTTTACCTTAAATTAGCAACTGCAAAGAAATTTTAAGGCGAAACTGGATAAAACGTTCTATTTTCGTTATAAAAAGGTGTAATTTCGTTATATATACAATGAAGATTGACAAATGATTAAGTGTATAGCCATTGATGACCAACAAAACTCAATTTCGGGTCTTGAAAAATATATAGCGGATGCCCCGAATATGGAACTCCTGGCTAGTTACACCGATCCGATGGCAGCTCTGAATGAACTGAAAAAGATTGACCAGGTAGATGTAATATTTATGGACATTCAAATGCCACATATTTCGGGCATTGAACTTTCTAAAGCAATCCGCTCTAAAACCAGAAAACTGATATTTACTACCTCCCATGAGGAATATGCTTTTGAAGCATTCGAGGCAGAAGCAGATGCTTATCTACTTAAACCTTATGGTTATGCTAAATTTGCCTTAACGGTAAACCGGATGTTTGAAGATGAAACAGAAGATATTGCGCATGAATCTTATTTTTTTGTCAAAAATAAATCTGAAGAACACAAAGCTATTCTGGTACGATATGCAGATATAATAGCTTTTGAAAGTTTCCATAACTACATCAAAATCCATACAAAAGAGAAAGTAATTATTGCGTATTTAAGTCTGAAGGATGTTAAAGAACAGCTGAATATAGAAAAAGGCTTTATTCAACTACATAGGGGTTATATTATTTCCATCAATCATATTTTACATGTTGAAGGCACGAGGATAACGCTTTCTAATCATACCAGCTTTACAGTGGGCGATCTTTACTACAATGATTTCCGTGACTTTTTCACCGACAAACTTATTACCAGTAAACGCAATAAATAAGCATATAATTGGCACAAAGTGTAAAGCCAAAAGCAACAGCTAAAAGAAAGCCCATCTAACTTAGACGGGCTTTCTTTTTAAGCGAAAATAAATTATTTAGCGCTATTTTTTTTATCAGTTACTTCAGCTCTAATTTCTTGGGCTAAAACTTTTAGGTCTTGCATTGCTTTACGTACACGTGTACCTGCTGCAGCATTACCACCATCATAAAATTTCGTTACGTCTGCTTCTACAGAAGAGATTAGATCTTGCACTTTTTTAAATTTGTCCATAATTTTTCTTTTATAGGGATGGTAAACATCCATTAATTAAACAATATTCCTTTCCGCTAACAATAAACGGGCCGCAAAACTATTGCTTTTTATAAATTAAACAAACGTTTATGCCAAATCATTATTGCAAACAGCATAAAATATCAGTGAAATATTTGGGCAAAGGCATCTATGCCACCCTGCTTTTAACAAAATCTGCCTCATTTTTAGCATTTTGCAGATGGCACATTTAATCATAAAAAATTTTACGATTAGGAAAATTAATTTAGCAATTATGTTTTATCTTGGCTGGAAATATGCAATCTTTAAACCTCTTCATTAGTACCAGTTGTTTATTCTTGCTTTTATTCTCCATGCATCTTTTTTTTCAAAAAGGGGAATAAACTGTTAAACATTTTCCTTTCCGTTATATTTTTTGCCCGATTTGGGCAAGTATTAACTTCGTTATTTTTTAAATCAGGCCAGCCCAATATCTTGGCCTTTTTTCATCAAACTTTTACGCCGTTTTATTATGCTGCCCCGGCCTGCTTTTATCTCTACATAACAGGGTTTCTTCAGGATCGTAAAAAATTACAAAAAATAGAATGGCTGCATTTTCTACCTGTTCTACTTGCTATTATTCACATTATTCCCTGGCCGCTCTCTATAAAACTTGATTGGGATATGATCGGAAAGCAGTTGGCTGAAAATGGTTACTTGTCTCTCAGCGCAAAAACTGGATTATTTCCTCCATATTTCCACTATTTATTCAGGCCAATTCTGGTATCGGGTTATTTATGCCTTACCTGGATTGCTGTACTCCGTCTAAAAAACACCCCCGGCAAGTAATCGAAGGTGAAGGCCGAAAATGGATCATCTTTTTTCTTCGGATTGCTACCTTCTTCCAGTTGTTTGGTCTGGTACCTATTGTTTTAAGAAACTTACATATCCCGTATGTTAACACGTCGTTTGTTGTAGCCAATTGTTTAGCCCTGTTATTCATTTTATTATACGCGCTCCACAGGCCTTATATTTTTTATGGCTATCTGCTGGTGGCGGTAGACTGGACTAAAAAACCTGCAGTATTGAAAACAGAAAATGATACAATATTCGTTTCTTTACCTGTAGAAGATGCAAAACCTACAGTTGTACCCATCAAAAAAAATAATCTTTTGGACGCACAACTGTCTGACTATGCCCTTGCCATGACAGAAATGATGGAGCGGGAACAACTTTATCTGCTTCACGATTTTCAGATTATTGATCTGGCAGCAAAACTCAACATTCCAATCCACCACTGCTCGTTCGTAATTAACAAACATATTGGAAAAAATTTCAGAGATTGGATTAACAGTTACCGGGTTGGTCATTTCTTAAAACAGTACCCCTTAAAATCAGATAAAATCACCATCGAAGCTATTGCTTCTGAAGCTGGCTTTAAAAGCGTAGCTACTTTTTATAATGCATTTAAAAAAGAAACAGGCTTAATGCCAACTGCTTATTTTGCACAGGAACTAAGCTATTAACCCGTAAAAAGCCACCTTTTTAGTCTAACGATCGTATCGTTAGAGGTTACAACAGTAATATTTTTAAGTACACAGTAAAATACCAGATACCTTTGGCTCCAGATCACAATATGCATATTGCGTTCCAAAAATAAGTACACTAAAATCTTTTTTTAAACCAGACAAGCCCCTTTAACTATGCCATATAAAACATCATTTTTACGCCCTCTTTTCGATTATCTTGAGCAATTCTATCCTTTATCTAATGCTATTAAAGCCGAGTTTGAAAGGTCTTGCAAACTTACCCGTATAAAAAAACAAACACATTCTCTCTCCAATAGATAGTAATGCTTCTCTGTATTTTTTGGTCAATGGGCTGGTACGTGGTTTTATACGCGATGGTAAACAAGATATCAGTACGTGGTTTAGCTTCGAGAATGAATTAATAGGCGCTATACGCCAACCCAATCAGCACCCCAGTCCTTCTATAAGAATATCTTCAGGCCCTGGAAGATTGCAAACTCATCTGCATTCCATATACCTTAATCGATTTGATGTATACCAAATATCCGGAGGCTAACCTAATTGGCAGAAAGCTATTTGCACTTCATTATTATGCTGCATCAGAAAGAGCTATCCTTGCCCGAATACCCAAAGCAATTGGCAGGTACCGTAAAATACAGGAAAGCGGGTTGGATATCAAAAGGATACCGCAGCGTTACCTGGCCAGTTACCTGGGTGTACGTGTAGAAACCATAAGTAGAATCAGAAATAAAGTTGTACCACTTGATTACCAGTTGTGCTCTTAATGTATCGGTAAATATCTAGTCTTTAATAATCGATCATGCTAATAACTAGTCAAATCTCCATGTTTTCCGTGCATTCGTGGCATTATTTTTTACCATAAAGGTACTTAAGACACTAGGATAAGTTATCATTATCTCGAGCAGAGTGCAGCGTATTCGAGAGATCTATCGAAGCAGATCTCTCCACTCCGCAATGCCCCGGTCGAGATGACGCCCTTTTTTGAACTCTGCTAGTTTGATCATTGAAAATTGGTCATTGATTATTTACCCTCTATCATCCATTTTCCGTTACACCTCTTCCATTAAAGCCCTACCCTAACCATCCTGTCCTTTCCCTGCATATCCTTCTTTAACTCAATATTATTAAACTCTTTATTAGACAGCATATCAACTGTTTCTTTACCTAAATATTCATTGATTTCAAAGAAAAGTTTTCCATTAGGCTTTAAATTTGTTTTTGCAAAATCAGCGATGGCTTTATAAAAAATCAATGGGTTTTCGTCGCTTACAAATAAAGCTAAATGAGGCTCGTGCAAAAGTACATTATTATGCATCTCATTTTTTTCTAAACTCCTGATATAAGGCGGATTACTTACTATGATATCAAATTTTTCTTCAGATTGAAATGTTAAAATATCCGCTGTAATAAAATTGATCTCAACACCAATTTGCAGGGCATTCTGTTTTGCAACTGCTATAGCATCAGCAGATACATCCAATGTAGCTACCTGGGTGTTTGGTAAGTGCTTTTAAGCGTAATCGGAATACAACCAGATCCAGTTCCAATATCAAGTATACTTAGCTTTTTCGGTGATTCAAAACTGTTAACTGAGGATTGTGTATTACAAACTGAAATGATCCATTCTACCAATTCCTCTGTTTCGGGCCTTGGTATCAGTACATTTTCGTTTACTTTAAAAACTAAACCATAAAAATGGGCTTCCTCTAAAATATGTTGAATTGGTTTTCCTATCTGCAGGTCGTTAAGAATGCTCAATAGTTTTTGCATGTTGATAAAACTGACAGTTACATCTTTCTGCATCATTAACTTACTGGGAGACAAAGCTAAAACCTGCTCAGCAGCCAGGCTAAATAATGTTTTCGCCTCATCGCTTTCGTATAAGGGTGCAAGTTCCAGTTTATAATGCTCCTCGAGCGCTCCAATGTTCATGAATAGCAAAATTACTTATTTGAGATGATAACAAATCTGTTTTGATAAGCCCATGACTCTTTTTTACTACTTTTGCCCTAATGAGCGATGAATTCTATATTAAACGCTGTTTGGAGTTAGCCACTTTAAGTATTGGAAACGTAAATCCAAACCCAATGGTAGGCTGTGTTATTGTTTTAAACGATAAAATCCTTGGCGAAGGTTATCATCAGCAATACGGAAAAGCACATGCCGAACCCAATGCGGTTAAAGCTGTATTTGATCAATATGGAGATGAGGCTGAAACCTTGTTAAAACAGGCAACAGCTTATGTGAGTCTAGAGCCCTGTGCACATTTCGGCAAAACCCCTCCCTGTGCCGACCTGTTTGTGAAACACCAGATCAAAAAAGTGGTTATTGGTAATAGAGACCCTTTTTCAAGCGTTGATGGCAAAGGCATCGAAAAGCTTAAAAATGCAGGAATTGAAGTATTAAGTGGGGTTTTAGACGATGAATGCCGTTACCTTAACAGAAGATTTTTCACCAGGATACAACAGCAAAGGCCTTACATCATTTTAAAATGGGCCGAAACTGCCAATGGTTATTTTGCAACTAAAGATGGTCACCAAAAATGGATCAGCGGCGCTTTAGCCAAACGATTGGCGCACCAGTGGCGAACTGAAGAAGACGCCATTTTGATCGGAAAACAAACCGCCATTATGGACAATCCGCAATTAACGTCACGAGAATGGCCGGGTAAAAACCCCATTCGTTTGATAATCGATAAAAACCTTCAGGTGCCGTTATCCAATCACATTTTCAATGCACAAGCCAAAACCATCATATTTAATGAAATTAAAACTGATGTAGTCGACAATATCCATTATATCCAAATGGAAGATATGCATTTTTACCTGGCACAAAAGATTGCGTTTCAGCTTTATTTGATGGACATACAATCGGTAATTATCGAGGGTGGTGCGAATATTCTAAATCAGTTTTTATCCACTAACCTTTGGGATGAAGCGCGTATCATCACCTCATCAAACAGCTGGACGGAAGGTGTTCCTTCTCCTACCATAAACGGAAATCTGAAAGAACAAATTCAGATTGGAAATGATAAACTCTCTATCTACATAAACGACATAAATAAATGATCTATATTATTTTAAGTATTTGTTGTAGCGTTACGGTTGCCATATTATTAAAGTTGGCTCAAGCGGTACCAGATCAGTATCATTCAGGCCGTTACAATTAATTATCTGGCTGCACTAAGTTCATGCTTTGTTTTTTAAGCCGGATGTTAAACTAGTTACATCTACCGCACCATGGCCTGTTTACATTGCGCTGGCTATTCTATTGCCGTCGATATTCTTATTTCTTGCTGCATCAGTAAAGAAACTTGGGATCGTTAAAACCGACATAGCCCAACGCTTATCGTTATTTATTCCCATACTGGCGGCTTATTTTATCTTTAAAGAGGATTTTAACAACTTAAAAATTATAGGCCTTGCGATAGGATTTGTAGCTATTTTCTTAACCTTTCTTCGGAAATCTGATCATCAGGAAGCCAGGAAGGAAAGCCTGCTCTATCCCATTATGGTTTTTGTGGGCTTTGGCGTAATTGATGTTCTTTTTAAACAAATTGCCTTATACAAAGAACTACCTTATACAACTTCGCTTTTCACCGTTTTCTGCCTTTCATTTGTCGTATCGCTGCTCATTGTGATTACTATGGTCATTTCAGGCAAGATAAAACTACAATTGGTTAATGTCGTCTGTGGACTGATTTTGGGCTTTTTAACTTTGGCAACATTCTTTTTTACATGAAGGCGCACAAAGCACTGGCAGAAAATCCATCAACAGTTTTTGCTGCCATGAATTTAGGCGTTATCATTATCGGAACATTAATTGGCATAATTGCTTTTAAAGAAAAATTAAGTAAACTGAATTATGTAGGCATAGTTTTGGCTATCGCTGCTGTTATCTTCATAACCCTATCGCAAAATGCTGTTCGATGATTCCTATAAAACTATCGAAGGTGCCTCGGAAGGCATATTTCGTGATAAAGGCAGCAAATTTATTGCTTATGCCTACCCAATCCGCAATGAAGAAGAAGTAAAACCAATTATTGTGAACCTGCGGGCTGCAAATGCAAAGGCCAATCATTTCTGTTATGCATACCGTTTAACACCCAATCGCTCTGTTTTTAGGGTAAATGATGATGGCGAACCTTCTGGTACTGCAGGAAGGCCAATCCTGAATTGTTTATTATCGGAAGATATTACCAATATATTAATTGTAGTTGTACGTTATTTTGGTGGCACCTTATTGGGTGTTCCAGGTTTAATTAACGCATACAGAAACGCTAGTATAGAAGCTATTAAAGCTTCAAGAATAATTTCGAAAACAGTTAATGATGTGTATGAAGTTCATTTCGAATACCTACAAATGAATGATGTAATGAAATTGAGCAAAGAGGAAAATTTACAGGTTTTAGCACAACAGTTTGATACCAATTGTATATTGAAATTTGAGGTAAGAAAGGCACAACTCAATCAGGTTTTGAGTAAGTTTGATAAAATTGAAGGTGTTAAACTAAAATATCTACACACCATTTAATAGCCACAGACATTAGTTCTGCGTTGATTAGCGAAATCTGCAAGAATAAAAAAATGTACAAAGTGACATGAACGTAATTTAGTAACCACAGATAAAAAGGATCAACAGAGATAAATCTGTTGCCATGAGCGAGATCTGCAAGCAAAACAAACCAATATGAAAATATCCGAAAGCGACTTAATCATCAATCCCGATTGCAGTATATACCATTTAAATCTTCTGCCCGGAGATATTGCCGAAACCGTAATTACTGTTGGCGATCCTGACCGCGTTGGCGAAGTGAGCAAGTATTTCGACCAGATAGAACTTAAAAAAGGGAAACGGGAATTTATTACCCATACCGGTTTTATAGGTAAAAAAGGATAACTGTACTCTCAACAGGTATTGGTACAGATAACATTGATATCGTTTTTAATGAGCTGGATGCACTGGTAAACGTCGATTTTGAAACCCGCGAAGTAAAAAAGAATTAACCTCGCTGAATATTATCCGAGTAGGCACATCAGGAGCTGTGCAGCCAGATATCCCCATGGGAACCATTTTAGCTTCCTCTCATGGTTTGGGCATGGATGCTTTAATGAATTATTACCTACAGCAACTATCTGGCGATGAGCAACTTTTAACAGATGATATCAAGATACATTTTGGTCATTTAAAAAATATAAACCCCTATTTAACAGCTGCAGATGAAGGTCTTTTAAATACCATAGGCAAAGATATGGTTCATGGAATCACCATTACTGCTCCGGGCTTTTATGCCCCTCAAGGGAGGATAGTGAGGGCAAAAAATGCTGTCCCCGATTTCATCGGACTCATTAACAGCTTTCGGAGCAACCAATACCGGATTACCAATTTAGAAATGGAAACTGCGGGGATTTACGCTTTAGCAAAAGTTTTGGGACATAAAGCACTTTCTGTAAATGCTATTTTGGCCAGTCGTATAAAATTCGAATTCAGCAATGAGCCTGATAAAATTATAGAAAAGGCCATTAAAACGGTGTTGGAAAGGATTTAATTAAGGCTGATCAGTCACCAATATAACCTCCAGTGCATTAAGATGTATGAGGTGGTTAAAATAAACCATTAATAACCTATAAAGCACTAAAATTAACAACTTGTCCGAAAAACCGAAAAGTCAGATAGTAACATCTGACTCCACTTAAATAAATCTTCTTAAAAGATCTCTCCACTACGTTCACTTCGGTCGAGATGACGATGGTAGAGGAATAAAAAGGCCCGAAATTTCGGCCTCCATATTTATACTGTTCGTATCTTCTCTTTTATCAGTTCATTTCCCTCAGTATCCAAATACGTACAGGTCATTTCTTCCAGATCAGTTACCCATTTCTCCACGCCAGCATCTGCAGCTTGTTTACAAAAGGTAATATAATCTGTTTCACCTTGTTGATGTACTTTTAAAGCGTGCTCCAACTTTCCGGCAGAAGATTCTTCATTGATAACCAAAGTTGGATATTCGTCAGGACTCACCTGTTGTGCATTATCTTCGTCATCAAAATAAATCGATAAACCATTGCTTAAATAAACATCATTCCGCCTCACACCCAATTCCTTAATTTCTTTTATAAACTGCGGAAAATCTGCACCAGTTTTAATTTTTGATTCTGCTGCCCGGATGTTTTCAATAGTGAACATAATTTATTTATTTAATGAAACTTTGTAAATGGTTGTTTGCGTGTACAAATCTTCTGGTCTTAATATGGTACTTGGAAATTCAGGGATATTTACTGCATTGGGGTGATGCTGTGTTTCCACACAAAAAGCACCGAAGCTGACGTAATCCCTTCCGCCTTTGCCATTTCTCACATCCAAATATTTTGAGGTATAAAGATGTGCTACTGGTTCTGTTGTATATACGCTTAAAACTAAACCACTTTCTTCTTCAATTGTTTTGGTTGCCAGCGATAAATCGCCATAGATTTTATCCAGAACGTAAGTTTGGTCATAACCTTCTTCCTCATCCCAATCCTGCCCAATCGCTTTAGATTTTGTAAAATCCATGTGCGTACCTTCCACAGGAATCAGTTTACCTGTTACTGAATAATTACTGTCCTGCTCAAGGTAATTTGAAGCAAAAATCTGCTGTTTGTGGTTTTTAATATTTCCGCCTTCAGGAGCCAGATTAAAATAACCATGGTGTGTTAAATTGATTGCAGTAGCCTGATCAGTCTCAGCTTCATAACTTAAAATCAATTCATCATTTTCGGTAAGTTCGAAAGTAAGGTCAATGATCAGGTTGCCAGGGAAATTTTCTTCGCCATCCACACTTTCGTACTGTAAGGTAACCGACGATTGTGACCCTTCGCCCACTTCAACAATATCCCAAACTTTTTTATCAAAACCTTCTATACCGCCGTGTAGCGTATCGGTACCCGCATTTTGTGCCAGTTGGTAGTCCTCTCCATCAATGGTGAACCGGCCATTTTTGATGCGGTTGGCATAACGTCCTACAATAGCACCCAGATATGGATACTCAGTTAGGTAATCCGGATTAAGGTATTCCTCGAAAGTGTCAAAGCCCAATACAATATCCTGCATTTCGCCTTTGGCGTTTTTAACGATGAATTTGTTAATGATCGCACCATAATTGAAGATTTTAACATAAGTGCCTTTACTATTGATTAGTTCGATTGCGATAACTTCTTCGCCATCAATAATTTTTCCGGTAGGTATTTGCTGAACGCTCATAAATTGTAACTTAGGGCTTTTGTTTCCTAAACAAACATACTATTATTAATGCTTTTAATAAATATATTTTAGCCAAATGAATATTAACCTTGAGGAAAAATTTGCAGCGCAATATCATAAAAAAGCAGCTGCTCTATATTTTACACCCGGTCGCGTTAACCTCATTGGCGAGCATATTGACTACAATGGCGGTTTAGTAATGCCATGTGCCATTACCCTCGGAACGTGGCTGGCACTTGCGCCTAATAATGATAACAAATTCAGGTTTAAGAGTCTGAATTTCGAGATGGAAACCACTGTTGAAAGCAATGTTTTAAATGAAAAAGACGGAAGCCAATGGACCAATTATCCTGTAGGTGTAATTAATGAAATGATCAAAGATGGAAAAGAGATTACCGGATTGGATTTTCTTTTTTATGGGAATATCCCCATTGGATCAGGACTTTCTTCTTCTGCATCAATTGAGATTGCTACGGCGTATGCCTTAAACAATTATTTTAACCTGGGGTATGACCGATTAGAGCTTGTTAAGATTGCCAAAAGGGTGGAGAATGATTTTATTGGCCTAAACTCAGGCATAATGGATCAGTTTGCGGTTGCTTTTGGCGAAAAAATAAAGCGATTGTTTTAGACTGCGAGACTTTAAAATATAAAATGGTTGATGTTGATCTCGGCAATTATGTGCTGGCCATCATCAATACCAATAAGCCGCGCGAACTGACAGATTCTAAGTACAATGAACGTGTGGCCGAATGTCAAACAGCCTTAAAGCTATTGAACAAAGAAATTACACTTCAATATCTTTGCGAGCTTAATGCAGAAAAATTTGCGTTGCACAGCCATTTAATTACCAGCGAAACCATATTAAACCGCGCTACACATGTAGTGAAAGAGAACGACCGTGTTCATCAGGCTGCAAGGGCTTTAAACAGCGGTAACCTCGAAGAATTTGGCCGGTTAATGTATGCTTCGCATCAATCTTTAAAAAGCTTATACGAAGTAAGTGGAAAAGAGCTGGATACAGTTGTAGATTTCTGTACCGGCTATCAACATGTAATAGGTGCACGAATGACTGGTGCTGGATTTGGCGGCTGTGCCATCGCTTTATTGGAAAAAGGCTTCGAAGAAGATTTTGCCAGGCATTTAACCGATTATTATGTAGCTAAAATTGGTTACCCTGCTACCATTTACGTTAGCGAAATTAGCAATGGCCCACATTTAATAACAGAGACAAATAAGTAAACACAGATCCAAATATGTTAAAATCGGTGTAATTCATCAATCTGTGTAATCCTTTTAAAAATAATGAGAAAATTAAAATTAGACGAGTTAAATCGTCCGGATATTGAGGCGTTTAAGGCACAGGAAAAGTTACCTGTTGTAGTGGTTTTGGATAGTGTACGCAGCATGCACAATGTAGGTTCAATATTCCGTACCGCTGATGGCTTTGCTTTAGAAAAGGTGATTCTTTGTGGCATAACTGCACAACCACCACATCGCGAAATTGAAAAAACGGCTCTGGGTGCTACGCAATCGGTAGATTGGATTCATTATACAGACACTTTACAGGCTGTTGATGCACTAAGGGATTTAGGATACGAAATTATTGCCATTGAACAGGCAGAGAATAGCACAATGCTAAATACTTTCACACCGGATCCCAATAAAAAATATGCGCTTATTTTCGGGAATGAAGTTGATGGTGTTAGCGATGAGGTAATGGCTAAAATTGATGAGTGCATCGAAATTCCGCAATTTGGGACCAAACATTCTTTTAACATCGTAATTTCTGCCGGGATAGTATTTTGGGATTTCTTTGCTAAATTAAGACTTTAGTATCATTATTTCGACTGAAATGCAACAAAATGGAGAAATCTTTAAACAATGTAAAAAGATTTCTCTCCCAAAAGTTCGGGACTGCTCTCCATCTGATCGAAAATGAAGCGCGATTTTTGAAATCTGTTTACAGCTGAAAAGTCCTACCCTCAACCGCTAGCTCAGTATTTTCGAAAACAGACTGTGCTTCTTCTAAAAGCATTTGTAAGGTTTTGTAACGTGAAGAAAAATGGCCGATGAGTAATTTTTTAGCTCCGCTAATTTTTGCTACTTCTGCTGCCTGAAAAGCGGTTGTGTGATGTGTTTCTTTAGCCCTGTCCAGTAGGTCGTGCATAAAGGTAGCTTCGTGGTATAAGGTATCGCAATCTTTTATCGTAGTAAAGTACCTTTCATCAAATAAAGTATCAGAACAATAGGCATAACACCGTGGCGCATCTGCCGGTATGGTGTAATCTTCACTGCGCAAAATATCGCCATTGGGCAATTCTACATCAATCCCTTTTTTTAAGGCTGTATAATAAGCCATGGGCACTTCGTCTGCTTTATCTTTGATTAGTTTGCGCTGCCTTTTCTTTTGTTGAAAAATAAAACCTGTAGTCGGTATACGGTGATTTAAAACAATGGTTTTGACGATCAGGTCACTGTTTTCGAAAATCTGGGTAGATTGATCGGCTTCAATTGGAAAAAACTCAATAGGATACCTTAAAACGGTATCAGAATATTTAAACTGAATTTCTAAGATTTCAAGTAAAGGCTTGGGACCAAATATCTGTATTGGCTTTATCCTGCCGTTTAAATGCAAGCTTGATAATAATCCAATCAACCCAAAATAATGGTCGCCATGTAAATGACTGATAAAAATATAATCTATCCGGGCGGCCTTAAGGTTAAACTTGGCCAGTTGTTGTTGGGTGCCTTCACCACAGTCGATCAAATAGTATTTTTCGTTACAATTTAAAAGCTGTGCCGATGGATTCCTGTTGTATACAGGTGTTGCAGAACTGCTTCCCAAAATGGTAACTTCAAACTTCATCATGATCAGATATAAAAAGCCCCGTAGATTTTTAGAAACTACGAGGCCAGAATGTTATTTAAATATTTTGTTATTTAGCGCCTCTAAACTCTTTTTCCAACTCATCCATAAAGATGAAATCCGTTGCTTCGTCTAATGTATTAACAAACGTTACAGATTGAAATATGTTTGATAATTCAATAATTGATGCAAGCTCGTCGTTAATTCCCGTTACAATAAATAATCCGCCTGCCGATTTGCAAAGCCTGTCGCCAACTAATAAGCAACTTAAATCCTGTGCATCACTACACTCTGTAACATGACTTAAATCAACAATTATATTCTGAAATCCCTCGGCATTAAGCAAATAGAATTCTGCTTTTAAACCGGGAGCATTGTCGTTTGTAAACTTATGTTCTTCTAACTTTAAGGTTACATATTTATCGTGTTTATCTACTGAAAATTTCATCTCTCTAATCTTTATTGCACTAATGTATAAATTTCTTTCGAATTTAAAGTGTTCCCAAAGCCTTTAAAACATTAGTTTCAATGCGGCTGGAAATTGCATCAGCATCAGCTTTTATAAAAGTCTCGCCTACAATTTTTTCATAAAGTTCAATGTAACGTTCTGAAATTGAATTTACGATTTCCGGAGTCATTTCTGGCACAACCTGTCCGTCTTTTCCCTGAAAACCATTTTCAATTAACCATTTTCTAACAAACTCTTTTGAAAGTTGCTTCTGTGGTTCATTGTTATCCTGACGCTCCTGATAACCTTTAGCGTAAAAATATCGTGAAGAATCTGGTGTATGAATTTCATCGATTAAATAGATTACACCATCTGCTGCGCCAAATTCGTATTTTGTATCTACCAGGATCAAGCCGCTTTTTGCCGCAATCTCAGTTCCACGTTGGTACAGTGCGTAAGTATATTCTTCTAATTTTTCATAATCGGTTATCGAAACAATACCTTTTGCCAAAATATCTTCTTTTGAGATATCCTCATCATGACCTACCGAAGCTTTAGTGGTTGGTGTAATAATGGGTTGAGGCAGTTTATCGTTTTCCTTTAAACCTTCAGGTAAAGTAACACCACAAACAGAACGTTTACCAGCGCTGTATTCTCTCCAGGCATGTCCGGCTAAATAACCTCTGATCACCATTTCTACTTTAAACGGTTCGCAGATACGGCCAATAGTAACCATTGGATCTGGAACAGACAAAACCCAGTTGGGAACGATATCCTGTGTAGCTGCTAAAAATTTAGCCGCAATCTGGTTTAATACCTGTCCTTTAAATGGAATCGCTTCAGGCAATACTACATCGAATGCAGAAATACGGTCGGATACGACCATTACCATCGATTGATCGGCAATTGTATATACATCGCGTACTTTACCTTTGTAAAAATTACTTTGATTAGGGAAATTGAAATGGGTTTCTTTAAGTGCTTTCATGAGGCCGTAAAAATAGAGAAAAAGTCCGAAAGTCCGAAGTCTTTAGTCCTAAGTCGATTTTGACTTAAGACTACAGACTCCCCATTTTGGACTTAACTATTGAATATCTCCGTAAGCTTTCAGGATATCTTTTACCAATTTATGCCTCACCACATCTTCTCCACTTAAATAGATAATATCAATTCCTTTAATATCTTCTAAAATCCTCAAGCCATTAAATAAACCCGACATTTGTTTTTTAGGTAAATCTACTTGTGTAACATCACCTGTAACAATAAATTTAGCAGTCGGCCCCATACGCGTTAAAAACATTTTTAACTGCATATCGGTGGCATTCTGGGCTTCATCTAAAATCACAAAGCAATTATCTAAGGTACGGCCCCTCATAAATGCCAATGGTGCAATTTCTATTGTACGGTTTTCAATGTAGAATTTCAATTTCTCGGCAGGGATCATATCATCCAGCGCATCATAAAGCGGACGTAAATATGGATCAATTTTTTCCTTTAAATCACCTGGTAAGAAACCCAGATTCTCTCCAGCTTCAACAGCCGGGCGCGTTAAAATGATCCTTTTAATCTCTTTATTTTTCAATGCTCTTACCGCCAGGGCTACAGCTGTATAGGTTTTACCTGTTCCTGCAGGACCAATGGCAAATAGAATGTCATTTTTAGCAATACTGCTTACCATTTTGCGCTGATTTGCGGTTCTTGCTTTTACCAATAAGCCATTAGTACCGAAAACAATTACTTCTCCGCCACCTCCGGTTGGTTGTTCTGCATCTTTTTTTGCAACGCCCGCTGCCTTTGCACCTAATATTGTTTCTACGTCATTATTGCTTAGTGAGCTATATTTTTCTAGATGCGCAATTAGCTGGTTAAACTTCTCTTCGAAAGCCTTAAGTTCCTGTTCATCACCGAGAACCTTAACATCACTCCCTCTCGCCACCAGTTTTAATTTTGCGAAAGTACCTTTAATCATTTCGTAATTCTCATTGTTCGGCCCCCAAAAGTGAGCAGGATTTACGGTATCCAGGGTTAATTTTAATTCGTTCAAACTATAGTATTTTAAAAAGTTATCGGGGTATATTAATTAAAATTTGAATATTTGCAGGCGCTTAGGCCTGTACACAAGAATAAGCAATAATAATGAATTTTTAATGGGGATAATTACTTTAACAACAGATTTAGGTTCAAAAGATTTTTACCAGAGCGCCCTTAAAGGTAGTCTGTTGAGTCTTATGCCTAATGTTAATTTAGTTGATATTACCCATGAAGTTCCTTCATTCAATATTTCGTACGCTGCTTTCGTTTTAAAAAACGCTTATCCTTACTTTCCGAAGAATACAGTACACCTGATCGGTATCGATTCTGTATATAGCGAAAATACCAAATACATCGCGGTAAAGCACCGTGATCATTATTTTGTGGGTGCAGACAATGGTATTTTCTCGCTTCTGTTTGATGATGTTCCGGAAGACGTGGTAGAATTGAACATTATGCAGGATTTGAAATACCTGCACTTCCCATTGGTTGATATTTTTGTTAAAGCGGCTACGCACCTGGCCAAAGGAGGCAAACTGAAGGATATTGGTTTACCTGTAGCAGAGATTGAACAAAAGATGCTTTTGCACCCTGTAATTGAGCGGGATGTGATTCGCGGGAGTGTGGTGTACATTGATACTTTTTGCAATGTAATTACCAATATTACCAAGGATCTTTTTACCAAAATTCAGAAAAACAGAGACTTTACATTATACTTTAGAAAAAGTGAAACCATTACACAATTAAGCTGGCATTACAACGAAGTGCAGGAAGGTGAAAAACTTTGTCTGTTCGGCATCAGTAACCACCTCGAAATTGCCATTAATAAAGGAAAAGCCAGTGGATTGTTAGGATTGCACCTTGGTGATATTGTAAGGGTTGAGTTTCATTCTTAAAAGCGAAAAGACCAAAGCTAAAAAACTAAAGCGGAAAAATCCATATAGAAATTATAGTCATTTCGACCAAAATGGAGAAATCTATTGCCGAATTTATTTCCAGGTAGATCTCTCCGTTCCCTTGTACTTCAGGGGGATGACGAATATTTTGGGAACTTTGCATTACAAATGAACTAATGACGACTGAACCAACAAAACAACTTCTACCCTTTTCGCGTTTATATCCACATGAAGAAATATTTTTATCTGCTCTCACTGATCTTATTTAGTTTTCAAGCTTTTGCGCAACAGGATACTGCCGCTTATGCAGCACAAAGGATTAAAGTAAATTCTCTGCTTCAGGAGCGAAGTACTAAATTTGGCCAATATGATGAAAGCTTAACGCAGCGTTCAGGCATTTTTGGGTGGCAAACGAAAAAAGACATCAAAAATTCAAATGAAATTCTCCGTCAGGTGGTATTAACCGATAATAATATTTTCAAGGAACTGAAAATTTTAATGGATTATAAAGACCTGCAAAACCAACAAAAGGTGGCCGTTGCAGATAATTCTCAGGAACGGATTGAAGCTTATATGGGTACCATTAAAAAATTACAGGATCAGAATGCGCAGCTTAAAGAAGATTTAGAGAAAAAAATAAAGGAGGTTTATCAACCTATATTATTGTCTTTTTGATTTTAATAATGGCTGGCGGGTTTTATTTTTTCAATAAAAAACTGCATAATTACGAAACCGCTAAAATCAAGCCTTAATTACAATAAGATTTTAGCAGCTTTATGACCTTTAAATCAATAAACAAATTATGAAAAAAGGACTGTTTAAAATGCTGGCAAAGATAAACAAAGTAGTTTTGCCAAGTTTGTATAAAAAGGATCCGAACAAGCTGACCACTTTTCAGAAAGCGATATTAGGCTACCGGTACTGGGTAACTACAAATGCGTTGGACTAGTTTAGAAAAACCTCGCAGGTTTAATTGGTGGATTATTTATGTTTTCAACGGCCCCATTTGAGGGCTGCGCCGTTTAAAAACCCGCGAGGTTTAAAATATTACTATTTCTTAAAATGCTCAATAATTAACGTTGCCAATTCGGTACCAATACGTTCTTGTGCTTCGTTTGTTGAAGCACCTATGTGTGGTGTTAAAGAGATTTTAGGATGGGTTAAAATTTCTGCCAATGGTGTAGGTTCATTATCGAAAACATCTAAACCTGCAAAAGAAACCTTACCAGAGTTTAAAGCTTCAATTAAAGCCGGCTCATCAATTGTTCCACCGCGTGAACAGTTTACAATACCAACACCATTTTTCATTTTAGCAAATTCTTCTGCGCCCAAAATCGGTTTATCGGCAAATGGAGTATGTAAACTAAAGAAATCACTTCCTGTAATTACTTCATCTAAGGAAACCGTTTTAATCGGAATATTGACTGATTTACCACCCTGGAATTCTAAAGTAATTTCAGATTCAGATGGATATAAATCGTAAGCTAAAACATTCATACCTAAACCTAATGCCACTTTTGCAGTTGCACGACCAATACGGCCAAAACCGATAATACCGATGGTTTTACCACTTAATTCGGTTCCTTTAGCATAAGCTTTTTTAAGATTATTGAATTGTGTAGCACCTTCAACAGGCATTTTACGATTAGCATCCTGTAGGAACCTGATACCGGTAAATAAATGTGAAAAAACCAACTCAGCTACCGACAATGAAGATGCAGCTGGTGTATTTACCACTGCAACACCCTGACTGCGTGCATATTCTACATCAATATTATCCATACCAACTCCACCTCTACCAATTAATTTAATATTTGGAACAGCATCAATTAATTCTTTTCTAACTTTTGTTGCGCTACGAACGGTAATGGCATCATAATTTTTTAAAGCTTCAGCTAGTTTATCTTGCGGAATGGTTTCTGTATCCACCTGGAAACCTGCTTTTTCTAATAATTCTTTTCCGATCGGATCAATCCCATCGTTTGCTAATATCTTAATCATTGTTATTTATGATTGCGCAGATTTGATTAAATCGATTAAATAATCGTATAATCATCTGCGGTTATAATTAATTCTTAATTTGCTTTTGCTTGTTGTTCTTCAAAGGATTGCATGGCATCTATCAATGCATGAACACTTGTAATTGGCAAGGCATTGTACATCGAAGCGCGGAAACCACCTACACTTCTGTGGCCTTTAATTCCTACAATACCCTGTTCTTCTGCATATTTCAAAAATGGTTTTTCCAATTCTGTATTTTCCATTACGAAACATATATTCATTCTGGAACGGTCTTCAACAGCGCAGGTTCCTTTAAATAAGGGATTGCGATCGATCTCTCTGTAAAGTGCCTCAGCTTTTTGTTTGTTTTCTTTTTCAATTTCTGCAACACCACCTTTTGATTTTAACCAGCGAAGGTTTAATAATGCAACATAAATGGAGAAAACAGGAGGTGTGTTATACATTGAACCGTTGTCGATATGCGATTGATAGTTTAACATCGATGGAATTTTACGGTCGATTTTACCTAAAATTTCATCTTTAACAATGGCAATGGTTAAACCTGCCGGACCAACATTTTTTTGCGCTCCTGCATAAATTAAATCGAACTGAGAAACATCGATTACACGGCTCATGATATCTGACGACATATCGCAAACTACAGGAACACCGGTTTTAGGTACTTCGAAAAGTTCAGTACCGTAAATGGTATTGTTGGATGTATAGTGGAAATAAGCACTATCGGCAGGGATTTCGAAATCCTTAGGAATGAAGGTGTAGTTTGCATCTTTTGAAGAAGCCACCACGTTTACATTGCCGATCAATTTAGCTTCTTTTAATGCCTTGGTTGCCCAAACACCTGAATCCAAATAGCTTGCAGTTTGTCCATCGCCCAATAAGTTCATCGGTACCATTGCAAACTGTAAACTTGCACCACCTTGTAAAAATAAAACGGAATAACCCGACGGCACATTTAATAATTCTTTTACCAACTTATCAGCTTCAGCAACAACTGCCTCAAATTCGGTTGTTCTGTGCGAAATTTCTAAAATTGATAATCCATCGTTAAAATCTAAAACAGCCTGAGCTGCTTGTTTAAACACTTCTTGAGGTAAAATACAAGGGCCTGCGCCAAAATTATGCTTCATCTTATTATATAATGTTTTATGGGCGTAAATGTAAAATTTTTAAAGCAGTTATGCCCATAAAATCGTTACCTAAAAAATTAAATTTTGTTAAAAAAAGCCATAAACCGATTGATTTATTGCAGTTTTTATAATTAAATCGTTTTATTGAAATTAGCCGAAACAAACCCATCAGCTTACATAAACCTAATAGGGTTAAATACGGCAAATCATCTCAAAATACCAACTCAATAAGATAATACGATCTGAAAACTTGCACTTATAACCTCCCCAGCTTTTTAAAATTTGAAGACTCTTTTGAAACGATAGATTTGCGTTAGGGATTGTAAGGGTTCAGTGCCGATCCTTCATCGGTACCGGAGCAAAGCGTAGCCCTGAAAAGCCCTCCCCCTTTCCCGTTTTTCACGGGATTGGGTAACGCCCAAATCAGTTTGCAGTTGGCGATTCTCAGTTTTCAATCTGCAGTTTTCAGTTTACAATTAACAAGACTTAGTTTTTCAATTTCACAATCAACTTTAAATTAAACTGCCTGCCGGTTAAATAATTTGGAATGGCATATTGCACATTATCCACATCTTTTAGCCATAAGTAAGAAACGGTATTATTGATATTCAGCATATTAAAAACCTCAAAAAATAAAATAACCGAACTGAAATTTTTATCCAGAAATTTAGGTTTGTGCAAAGCTGCATCGTCAAGGAAATCTTTTGAGAAACCGATATCTACACGTTTATACGACGGGATAAAAAACTTATCTAAATACCGTGGTGTTAGCGAAGGACCAATTGGCAAGCGCGAACCGTAAAGTGCATTAAGGTGAACTTTATACGTCGGGCTATTCAACAGCCTGTCTTGAAAAAATATAGAAAAATTTAAGCGCTGATCTGTTGGCCGTTTTAAATAACCGGGATAAATTGTCGCTCCACTTTGAACATAGCTATCACCAATAATATCTTCATTGGCATGCATTACCGACATTCTGAAATAAGAAACAAGATCTTTAACAAACTCGCCACCAATGCTGAAATCAGCTCCGTAAGCGTAACCACGCGATACTTCATTTGCAAGGTATTTAATTCTCAGGTTATCAATTTTGTAAGGAATTAACCTGTCCGAATATTTAAAGTATGCTTCAGAAGTAAACTTCAGCCTCGTTCCTAAAGCATCAAACGCATATTCGTAACCCAATGAGGTATTATAAGAACTTTGCGCTTTTTGTTTGATATTCAATTCACCGGAAAAATCGCGTATGGTACGGTACGATGGTGGTTGTTTATATACCCCTGCAGAAAATCTCAGGATCTTATTGTTCGAATTTGGCCTATAGGCTATCAATATCCTCGGGCTGATCAGTAACTGTTTACTTAAAGAGCTATAAGTTGACCTCGCTCCCAGCTGTAATTCTGCCGAACTGGAAAGTGAATAACTATCCTGGATGTAAGCGCTATAATTGCTGATATCAAGATTGTTTTTTACATTGATTACGTTTTGCAAAACAATATTTTTGGAGTTATTTGGCAAGATAAACCCAGCTGAATCGGTATAATTATATTCATTTAACTGATCCTTATATAAGGATTTATCAAATTTTAAACCCCAGGAAAAAACATGGTTATCAAAATTCTGATCGACCTTAATTTCTGAAGCAAAAATTTGGGTATTTAAACTATTTCTTCCGTAATTATAGTAGCTGCCAATACCCTTGTTTTTACTTACCGGTCCAAAATTCTCTCCCGGAAAGCTATTGTCTACCTCGTCAAAAACATAGCTGCCGTTGATATCAAAACGTTCCCTTTCTATGGTGTTAAAATAGCTATTGACAAACTTGATGACCAAATTTGGTTTTGGAGAGTATGTTGCGGTAACAGCGCTACCTAAGGTTTGGTAATCGTCAATCTCCTGTCCCGTGTAATCTACATTTAACCTTAATGTAGTACTTAAAGAACCAAACTGTGTTTCTCTGTTTGTGGGTACCAGTTTAAACTGCCCAAGGTTAAAACTTCCCAAATAACTGATATTGAATTTCGGCGAAAAATCGTATTGATAAAGCAGCTGGGCATCGGCAAAATTAGGACTATAACTACCTTTCTCATCTTGTTTAATAAGCACGCTCGAATTATTTTTATAGCGTAAACCAGCCAACAAAAAACTATTTTTAAAAACCTTTTTTGCAGTTAAGGAGGTATTTAAAAGACTGGTACTAAAAGTAGTCTGGTTGCTATCAGGCTTATCATATCTGATATCTAAAATAGAAGAAAGTTTATCACTATATTTCGCTTCAAAACCACCGGCGGAGAACTTTGCTTTACTGACCAGATCTGAATTAATAAAGCTAAGCCCCTCCTGCTGTCCGTTACGGATTAATACTGGCCGGTTAATTTCTACATCGTTTATGTAAATCAGATTTTCATCAAAATTGCCTCCCCGAACGCTATATTGGGCACTTAATTCGTTATTTGTAGATACACCGGGCAACGTTTTTAACATGGTTTCGAAATTCCCCGAAAGCAATGGCATGGAGGATACATCTGTAATATTAATGGTAGTGGTGTTACTTAACTGATTCTGTTTATTGGTGATGTTGACCTGCTCTAACTCATTAATATTAGCGATTAAGTCCACTTGTTTAACAATCCGCGCACCCGAACGTTCATTAAATTTGATGGTTTGGGGTTGGTAACCTAAAAGAGAATATTTAATGCTAAATGTTTTCGACTTGGAATAAATGGTATAAACACCAAATTCGTCTGTAACGGTTGATTGCGCCTGTCCCAAAACAATAACAGTAACCTGGGATAATGGTAATTTTTCATCGTTATAAACTATCCCCGAGACCCTAACTAATGGCTGAGCTACAGCAAAACTGCAACCAGCTATTAAAAGGAAAAGGATGAGCCTAAATTTGAGCATTTTACGCGTAGAGATTTGGTTAAAATAGCCACAGATGCACACAGATAAACATGGATGTCATTATTTTTCAAAAAACAGGTAACAGTAGAATCCTGAGACATTCCCGATCTGTGTCCATCCTTTTTATCTGTGGTTAAAAACTTAAATGCTGACTGCGTTCGTTGTCAAGCTTTTCATTTTGGCAATGGTTTCAGTCGGATTATCTGTTGCAAAAATTGCATTTCCGGCTACGAAAGCATTGGCACCTGCGGATACTAATGTAGCAATATTTTGTAAACCAACACCACCATCTACTTCGATAACCAAATCTGCGTTAACACCTTGTATTAAAGTTTTTAGATCCTTTATTTTTTTATAAGTATTGTGAATAAAAGCCTGTCCGCCAAAGCCCGGGTTAACCGACATAATCAATACCAGATCAAGGTCTTCAATCACATCCTGTAGTAAGCTTACCGGAGTATGCGGATTTAAAGCTACACCTGCCTTGCAACCAGAAGCTTTAATTAATTGAATAGTTCTATGTAAATGTGTACAGGCTTCGTAATGCACTGTGATTCGGTCTGCTCCTGCTTTGGCAAAATCTTCGATATATTTATCTGGCTCAATAATCATTAGATGTACATCCAACGGTTTGACTGCATGTTTTTTAACAGCAGCCATTACCGGGAAACCAAAAGAAATATTCGGAACGAAAACGCCATCCATCACGTCAACATGGAACCAATCGGCCTCACTTTGGTTAATCATTTCAATATCGCGCTGTAAATTGCCAAAATCGGCAGAAAGTATGGATGGGGCTATAATGTATTTCATATTTATTATGTTTCGTCATTGTAAGGCAAGAAGCAATCTGATATAACTGCGACGCCAAAAGAGATTGCTTCTTGCCTTGCAACGAGGATTTATATTTTGGATTTTTACTAAGTATGCAAGTTACAAAATCATTTTAAACAAATTAGGTTGCAACAAAAACGATTTCAATCAGACTGAATAATACGATCAGTTCTGCTTTCCAGGAATAGCTTCGTTGAAAAAAATGGTTATTTTAGGGATAAATAAAAACAATATTCTTATGAAAACAAAACAATTAATTTTTGCTGGTCTCGCAATTCTTATCATGAGTGTAGCTTTTGGTTTTACAACGAATAAACCTAAAACAATTCTCAAAGTTAGTATTATTAAAAAGCAGTACGTCCGCCCGGACCAGGTATTCTTATCACTGCAATGGCTGGGAGTGATTATGGTGATTACCATTGTGCAGAGGTTGTGGCTGTTTTTGTAGCTAATTCAACGGATAAAATTATAACTGGTACACCAATTTTTACGAATTCGCATTTAACAACTCCATGGCCTAATGGAATAATAACAAATATTACAACAGGCAATTCTTATTTTGTCATCAATGGAATTGTTATGGGGGCAGCGACTCCTTGTTAAAAAATACATTACCCAACAAAAAAGCCCTTTCAGTTTTTTGCACTGAAAGGGCCTTATTATTTGTGCGTCACTCTGAATTTATTTCAGAGTCTATCAAGCAGATGCTGAATCAAGTTCAGCATGACGTATCGATTATTACGCTTGTGGTGCTGCCGGTTTTTCAGGTCTTGGTAACAAAACTTTACGAGAAAGTTTCATTTTACCTTGTTTATCTATGTCTAACAATTTAACCTCGATTTTATCACCCTCTTTTAATACACCATCCATGGTTTCTAAACGTTCCCATGAGATTTCAGAGATGTGTAATAAACCATCTTTACCTGGCATAACTTCAACAAATGCACCGAAAGGCATAATTGATTTTACTTTACCCTGGTAAACTTCGCCAATTTCTGGTTTAGCCACGATGTTACGGATACGGGTAACCGCTGCATCAATTGATGCTTTATTATCAGCAAATACTTCTACAATACCTTTACCATCAACTTCTTCTATAGAGATTGAAGCGCCGGTTTCGCGTTGCATTTCCTGGATAATTTTACCTCCAGGGCCGATAATTGCACCGATAAATTCTTTATCGATAGTTAAAGATACGATACGTGGAGCGTGTGGCTTGTAATCTTCGTTAGGTGAGCTGATGGTTTTCTTCATCTCGTTTAAGATGTGTAAACGACCTTCTTTAGCCTGTAACAAAGCTTTAGTTAAAACTTCGTAAGATAAACCATTGATTTTCAAGTCCATCTGACAAGCAACGATACCATGTTCTGTACCGGTTACTTTAAAGTCCATATCACCTAAATGATCCTCATCGCCTAAAATATCAGAAAGGATTGCATATTTACCAGTTTTCTCATCGGTAATTAAACCCATGGCGATACCAGAAACCGGAGATTTGATTTTAATACCAGCATCCATTAATGCTAATGTACCAGCACAAACAGTTGCCATTGATGAAGAACCGTTAGATTCTAAAATATCAGAAACGATACGGATGGTATAAGGATTTGCTTCACCTTGAGGCAATACTTTTTTCAACGAACGTTGTGCTAAAGCACCGTGACCAATTTCACGACGGCCTGCGCCTCTGTTTGGTCTAACTTCACCAGTTGAGAAACCAGGGAAATTATAGTGCAATAAGAATTTGTTATAACCATTAAAGAAAGCACCATCAATCATTTGCTCATCATCTTTGCTACCTAAAGTAACCGAAGTTAGTGATTGGGTTTCGCCACGTGTAAATACTGCCGAACCGTGTGCAGCAGGTAAATAACCAACTTCGCTCCAGATAGGACGGATTTCTGTAGTCTTACGACCATCTAAACGGATACCTTCATCCAGCAATAAATTTCTAATGGCATCGTACTGAACATCATGGTAATAATGTTTAGCCATTGCTTTGGTTAAATCTGCAGTATCTTCTGGCATTGCTTCGAAGAACTCGTTAATGATTGCTGTGAAACCTTCTTTGCGAACATCTTTATTGCCACCGGCTTTCGCTACAGCATAAACTTTATCGTAGGTATCAGCATAAACTTTAGCTTTTAAATCAGCATCATGGTCTTCGTGATTATATTCACGTTTAACCGTTTTGCCTGTAGCTTCTGTTAATTCAACCTGAACAGCACATTGAACTTTAATTGCATCGTGTGCAAATTTTAAAGCCTCAACCATTTCGTCTTCCTGAATTTCATCACACTCACCTTCAACCATGCCGATATCGTTAGCTGAACCAGCAACCATAAACTCTAAAGTTGCACGTTCTAATTCGCTGGCTTTCGGATTGATAATTAATTTACCATCAATTTTAGCCACACGTACTTCAGAAATCGGACCGTTGAAAGGAATATCAGAAACTGATAATGCAGCAGATGCTGCCAGACCTGCCAAACAATCCGGCATAATATCTTTATCAGCAGAGATTAGAGAAATCATCACCTGTGTATCAGAGTGATAATCACTTGGAAACATTGGGCGTAAAGCTCTGTCTACTAAACGTGAAATTAATACTTCGTAATCAGATAATCTTGCCTCACGACGTAAAAGCCTCCCGGGATACGGCCAGTAGCCGCATATTTCTCCTGATAATCAACCGATAAAGGTAAAAAATCAGTACCTGGTTTAGCACCAACAGTAGATACAACAGTTGCTAACAACATCGTATCGCCCATTTTTACCACAACCGAACCATCAGCTTGTTTAGCCAGTTTACCAGTTTCAATTTCTACAATTCTGCCATCGCCCAAATCGAACGATTTTTTTATTACATTCATTTAATTAGAATTATGGTGTGTTTTCCTCTTTCTACACACCGTTGTTTATATAGTTTTTGTTTTTGCAAACGAAGATAGGATTAAAAATGCCTATCTATAATAAAACCCGTTAAAAAAAATTAACAGGGAATTAAAAAGCCATTCCCTAAAGAATGGCTTTTAATGATAAAATTCGCTTATTTTTGTTTGATGATATCACGAAGCTCTAAAGCTTTGATGATAGCACGATAGCGCTCAATATCTTTTTTGTATAGGTAAGCCAAAATACCGCGGCGTTTACCTACCAATTTTTGAAGTGACAACTGAGTAGAGAAATCTTTACGATTTTTCTTTAAGTGTTCTGTTAAGTGCGCAATACGGTATGTAAATAACGCTACCTGACCTTCTGCAGAACCCGTGTTGGTTTCTACTTCGCCGTGTTGTTTAAAGATTTCGGCTTTCTTTTCTGGACTTAAATACATTTCTTGAATAATATTAAAGCAATAAAAATTAATTAATTGTGGCGCAAAGATAAGGTTATATTTGATTAAAAACAAGAGGTTTTTTTATTAACATGAATCAGATAAGTCTGTAGAAAAATCGTCATCTCCACTGAAGCGTAGCGAAATCGAGATATCTATCTTGACAGATTTAGCTTCGTTGTTCTCAACTACATTGCACTCCGCTCGAAATAACGACTTGAGATTTAATTATCGCTAATATTTTAATGCTTTTGACTAAAAAACTAATCTCACTATATAATGATCACATCAGGAAAGATTAAAAATTAAATTATCAGATATTAAAGATTAAACTGTACTTCTTTATCAAAAGATATGATATGGCTGGCTTACAGATTACAAGCCCCTTGCCTTGCGGAGATTTTAATGGCTTGCCGCCGTTCATGGTAACCGAAATTTGATTAAGTTGCAGAATGCCAAAAAAGCGCTGCCCGGGGTTACGACTCAAATAATAGCATCACGCTCCTCAACAATTGTTTCGCGTGGATATTGAAATCATATAATTTGAGTTTTCCCATTTCATATCAAAAATACAAAAAAGCAAGCAATACTTTACAATCAAGCTTTATTTATACTTTTGCTGAAAACATCAACCCTTGGAAAAGAATCAATACAGCATTTTCGAAAGCGAATTACGCGTCCGTCCGGATGATATAGATATGTTTAATCATGTACATAACAGCAAATACTTAGATTATGTACTGGCAGCCCGTTACGAGCAAATGGAAAAATTCTACGGTATGCCATGGGAGCATTTTACCAAACAAGGCTTAGGCTGGGTAGTGAGCCATGTAGATATCAATTTTAAACGCCCATTATTGATGAATGACTTAATGATGATCAGAACCGGAATCCTGAATATGAATGATAAAGGCTGCTCCGTTCAGTTCGAAATTATTAATCAGAAAACGGGTAAAGTGGCTTCAGATGGCATTTTTGATTACGTACTGATTGATTTAAATACTGGTAGAGGAACAAAAGTTAACGAAGAAATGATTAAGGCTTATAGTATATAGAACATGATACTCCGATTTAGGGACTACAAAGATTGGGGAATTAGCGTTTCAGGGTATAAAACTCAATTAGTTGATTGTGAGCCAAAGACCATGGATTAGTGGCAAAATATTTATAACATAAAGTAGAGCCATTGATTGATACAGGAAAAAGAATTATAAGTACATGCCTCCTTGGCTAAAATAAATTACAAAAAATAAATCAATCCCTTAAAAGCAGTCATCAAAATTTGACGGCTCAAAATTTTATTTATATTTGCACCATCAAAAAGACCAGAACCATGATAGTATCTGCAATCCGTTTGAGGTTTTAAGTAACTGAGGATTCCCTCCATTTCAATTTTAGATATGTACGTTTAACTGCATATCATTGTTTATACATCACAATTTATTTTTATTATATGTCACAGTCTACAAAGGCACAGGGCAAATTATCGTCATTTTTCGATATTCTGATCCAGTCTTTAAAAGGTCACGAAGTTGACCTCACTTCCATTAGTATAAAACGCGCCATTATTTTATTGGCCATTCCTATGATGCTGGAAATGGCTATGGAGTCGGTTTTTGCTTTGGTTGATTTATATTTTGTTGGCCACCTTGAAAACAGCAGCCATGCCATACAAACCGTTGGTTTAACGGAATCTGTATTAACCATAATTTATTCATTAGCCATTGGCTTGAGTATGGCAGCAACTGCAGTGGTTGCACGCAGAATTGGCGAGAAAAATCCAGAAGCAGCATCAAAAGCCGGAATGCAGACCATTGTGATAGCTGTTTTCGTAAACATAATAATCAGTATCCTGGGGTTGATTTACGCCAGAGATATTCTATTGCTCATGGGCGCTTCAGCTGAAACTGCTGAGCAAGGTGTCACATTCGTCCGCATTATGATGGGCGGAAGTATCATTATTGTACTGCTATTCTTGATTAATGGGATTTTTAGAGGTGCTGGTAACGCGGCAATCGCAATGCGGAGTTTATGGATTGCCAATATTGCCAACATCATTCTCTGCCCTGTTTTTATTAACGGTTTTGGACCAGTACCTTCATTTGGTTTAACAGGCGCTGCAATTGCAACGACAATTGGTCGTGGTTTGGGTGTTTGCTATCAGGTATATAATCTATTTAGCGGTAAAAACGCGCTTAAGATACGCATCGGTCATTTTATTCCAGATTTTACGCAGATTAAAGCGATTGTTAAAATTGCCGCTCCAGCTATCTTTCAGTTTGTAATTGCAAGCTGCAGCTGGGTATTTTTAGCAGAACTGGTTGCCACTACTGGTGGTGATACGGGATCGGCAGGTTACCAGACTGCACTACGGCTGATGATGTTTTTTATGTTACCAGCCTGGGGCTTAAGCAATGCAGCCGCTACGTTGGTTGGTCAGAATTTGGGTGCAGGCCACATAGATCGTGCTGAAAAGTCCGTTTTCCAAACCTTAAAATACATTTTGATTTTTATGGCGGTAGTAAGTGTACTCTTTCTCACTTGTGGGCATTTGTTCGCTGCATTTTTCACTTCAGATGAAAAGGTGATTGCTATTGCGGGTAAGGCCCTTAAAATTATGAGTCTCGGTTTTGTGATTTATGGAGCGGCAATGGTATTTAGCAGCGCATTTAATGGTGCTGGCGATACCTGGACGCCTACCAAAATTAATGTTTTTGCATTTTGGCTGTTCCAGATTCCTTTGGCTTATTTCCTGGCGAAATATTTAGAAATGGGCCCAACGGGAGTTTTTATTGCTATACCAACGGCAGAGGCTGGAATTGCTGTAGCTGCTTACTTCTTATTTAAAAAAGGTAAGTGGAAGAAAACGATGGTTTAACAGGATTTAACCACAGATCAAATGGATGGTTACGGATGAATTTATCTGTATTGTTCATCAACATCTGTGGTTAAAATTCTTATTGCTATTCTTCTATCCCTTTTAAATCGATTCTATTAAACATAATGAAGTAGTATAAAATACAACTGCCTAACAGCACTAAACTGAAAAAAAGATAATAATGCCCAAGTATCGACCACATGGCAATAAAAAAGAAAAATAGCAGCCATTTCAGGTAGTTATCCATATTTAACCTAACTATATATAATAATGTTAAAAGAAAAGATAATCCTGCAATGCCGAATAAAATCCCATTCGCTATAGCACATAGGTTAAGGTGAGCAGCCATAATCAAAAATATCCATTCAGGAATTAAAATAATGGCAAAAACCAATAACCAGTTTAACATTCTTTTGATTACAGAGATCTGCAGGCTTTTATTGAAATTTAAAAATTCGGTTTCAAATTTTATTAGGGTAAAAACTAAAACTGCATGACATAAAACAGATGCCAATAAAGCAACCAATATTACACGGATATCATTACCCACATCAGCAAACATCCATAACATTCCTTTAAAGAAAATTAATGACAAGACCTTGCACATCAGCAACATTAACGGTTGTTCTTTCAATAAATGAAACAGCGGCCAGCTAATAAATGCTTTTTTTACTTTCAGCCCTACTGATACTATTTGTCTCTCTTTTTTCAGAAAGCCCAATGCCACGGATTGATAGGTAAACCAGGATAAACCAAAAATTATAAGCGAAAAAACAATTAAGATAAATGCGATACTAATAAAAAAGTGGTGATAGATACTTAAGGCAATGAGTAGAAAAACATAAATAATTATTGGTAAAAGAATAGTGAAATATAGCTTTACCCATAATTTTAACTGTAAGTTTTTTTCCAGAGCGGCTGATTCTTTAATAAAATTATACCTGGCTGATGCTAATTTTTGTTTGATAAAGAAATGAACTTTTGTAGCGTATAAAAGCCAGGATACAAATACAACTGCCATTCCGATTGGAGAAGAAACACCAGCTAATAATAAGGCTGTTTGGTAACTGAGTAATTGAGAGGGCTCTACTATGCCAAATAACATATAAATGCCTACAAGAAAAAAGCCAGCATGTTGCTGGTAAAATTCTTTCGACAGCGTATTAATCAATAACTTCAGCATTTAGAGTTTAATAATTTGTTTATCAACGATTTGAAGTACAGTATTAAGTTGAAGCTTATCGTTATTTACCTCCTGGTGTGATGATAAAAGAACCCCCTTTCCCTGCGCCGCTTTTTCTGTAATTAACCGATACAGTTGATCAGCCGAGTTTATATCAATAGTAATTAATGGTTCATCTAAAATGTATAAATCGGAGTTACCCATAAATGCGCAGATCAGCGAAAGTTTTTTTAACATTCCACTGGAATAACTACCTATTTTATTGTCAAGAAACAGCGTCATTGCAAAATATAGTGCAAGATCTTCTGCCTGTTTTCTTTCAGCACCCCGGGTTTCAATATAAAAATCGATCAACTCCTGCCCGGTTATAAATAGAGGATATTGGGGTTCAGCTTCGGCAAAACTAATGATGGATTTGAATTTTACAGGGTCTTTTTTAAGATTGATTCCATTAAACTCTACTTCGCCTTTAAAAGGTGTTTGTCCGGAAATAATCCGAAATAAGGTTGATTTACCAGTGCCATTCCCTCCTTTTAACCAATGAATTCCGTTATCGATTTTCCATTCGCCAAAGTTTAATACTTCGTGGCTACCGTATTTTTTATTGATATTGGTTAAACTGAGCAAAATGTTTTGATTTTAGTTCTATTTTAGATTTCATGATATTCAATTTGTTACTTACTAAAGCATCTTGCCCGAAAAATGTAAAAAGGAACATTAGCTTAAGTTTAATAAACCTGATTGAAACGAACACGCAATGCATTGGAGTAAAGTGGAAAGCAGGACTACTGTAACCGAAAAGCCACTGTATTTGCTTTTCAAATCAAAGTGCTTGAGATGGATATTTTCTAGATTAAAAATTACCTTAAAAACCATATCTTTGCGCAAAGATGAAGCATATACGTAATTTTTGCATTATTGCACATATTGACCATGGTAAGAGCACCCTGGCCGATAGGTTATTAGAATATACAGCGACGATTTCGCAGCGTGAAGCGCAGGCGCAATTGCTCGACAACATGGATTTAGAGCGTGAGAGAGGCATAACGATTAAAAGTCATGCCATACAAATGAACTATAAGGTTGGGGATATTGAATACAATTTTAACCTGATTGATACACCGGGACACGTAGATTTCTCTTACGAGGTTTCTCGTTCTATTGCAGCCTGTGAAGGGGCATTATTGATTGTAGATGCTTCGCAAGGGATTCAGGCCCAGACCATTTCAAATTTATATTTAGCTTTAGAGCACGATCTTGAAATTATCCCGATTTTAAATAAAATGGATTTACCCGGGGCCATGCCTGAGGAAGTTAAAGACCAGATTATTGATTTAATTGGCTGTAAACGCGAAGATATTATTCCTGCATCGGGTAAAACCGGAATGGGAATTCCTGATATTATCCAGGCGATTGTAGACCGCGTTCCAGCTCCGGTTGGCGACCCTGAAGCGCCTTTACAAGCATTAATTTTTGACTCCGTTTTCAACTCATTCAGAGGGATTATTGCCTATTATAAAGTGGTGAACGGAGAAATTAAAAAGGGTGATAAAGTAAAATTTATTAATACTGGCAAAGAATATCTCGCTGATGAGGTTGGTATTTTGAAGTTGGATATGTCGCCACGTAATGTGGTTAAAACCGGCGATGTGGGTTACATTATTTCTGGTATTAAAGAAGCCAGAGAGGTAAAAGTTGGTGATACGATTACAACTGTTGCCAGACCATCGTTAGATGCCATCCAAGGTTTCGAAGAGGTTAAACCTATGGTTTTTGCTGGTATTTACCCTGTAGATACTGACGAGTTTGAAGAACTGCGTGAGGCGATGCATAAGTTGCAGCTGAACGATGCTTCTATTGTTTTCGAGCCAGAAAGTTCTGCGGCTCTTGGTTTTGGTTTCCGTTGCGGTTTCTTAGGAATGTTGCACATGGAGATTATCCAGGAGCGTTTAGAACGCGAATTCGATATGACCGTAATCACAACGGTTCCCAACGTGTCTTACATAGCACACACTACTAAAGGTGATGAGTTTATCGTAAATAATCCATCTGATTTGCCAGATCCAAGTAAATTGGATTCGGTTGAAGAACCTTATATCAAAGCAAATATTATTACCAAGTCTGATTTTGTTGGTCCGATAATGTCGCTTTGTATCCAAAAACGAGGAGCAATTATTAATCAATCCTATCTAACATCAGACAGGGTTGAGTTGGTTTTCGAAATGCCAATGGCCGAAATCGTATTCGACTTCTATGACAGGTTAAAAACACTTTCTAAAGGATACGCTTCGTTTGATTACCACCAAATTGGTTACCGTAAATCTGATTTAGTGCGATTAGATTTGTTGTTAAACGATGAGCCTGTTGATGCTTTATCTTCATTAATCCATAGGAGCAACGCTTACGATTTCGGAAAGAAAATCTGTGAGAAATTAAGAGAATTAATCCCTCGTCAACAGTTCGAGATTAAAATACAGGCATCAATCGGTGCCAAAGTTATTGCCCGCGAAACACTAAGTGCCCTACGTAAAGATGTAACGGCTAAATGTTATGGTGGTGATATTTCCCGTAAACGTAAGTTATTGGAAAAACAGAAAAAAGGTAAAAAACGCATGCGTCAGGTGGGTAACGTAGAAATTCCGCAGACAGCATTTATGGCAGTTTTGAAATTGGATTAAAAATTAGATATGAGATGATAGATATGAGACAATTGTTCAATCTCAGATCTATCATCTCAAAAAAACTAAAATTAAGATTTGAGATGTTAGATTTGAGATATGAGAAACCCTCTAATCTCAAATCTGATATCTAGTATCTCACATCTCGTAAAAATGAAATTATTAGACGGTAAATACGTATCAGAAAAAGTTAAAGTTCAAATTGCAGAAGAAGCTGCCGAATTTTTAAATAAAACAGGTCGCAAGCCACACCTAGTTGCCGTCTTAGTGGGCAACGATGGTGGAAGCGAAACCTATGTGGCCAGCAAAATGAAAAACTGTGAAAAAGTTGGTTTTAATTCATCTTTACACAGATATGATAACTCGGTTACTGAAGCAGAATTACTGGCTAAAATCGAAGAAATTAACCAGGATGATGATGTAGACGGATTAATTGTTCAACTACCGCTTCCAAAACATATAGATCCTGAAAAAGTAACCGAAAAAATCGATTACCGTAAAGATGTTGATGGTTTTCACCCTGTAAATTTAGGAAGGATGATGCGTAATTTACCTTGCTTTATTCCGGCAACACCTTATGGTATTTTATTGATGCTACAAGAGTATGGTATAGATACCACAGGAATGCATTGTGTTGTTGTGGGACGCAGTAATATTGTGGGTAGCCCAATGAGTATTTTAATGGCCCGTAACGCAAACCCAGGCAACTGTACCGTAACCCTTACACATTCCCGTACTAAAGATCTAAAAGAACAGGTTCTCCAGGCAGATATTGTGATTGCCGCAATTGGTAAGAAGAATTTTGTTACTGCCGATATGGTAAAACCTGGCGCAATTATTATTGACGTAGGTATTAACAGAGAAACTTCTACAGAAAACAAATCTGGCTTTAAGTTATTTGGAGATGTAGATTTCGAAAACGTGGCGCCTAAGGCTTCTTACATCACGCCTGTTCCCGGGGGTGTTGGTCTAATGACGATTGTTGGCTTATTAAAAAATACATTGGCATCAGCTAGGAAAGAAATTTATTCGTAATGAAAAGCTAAAGACTAAAGCGAAAACCTAAGTCATAGATATTAAAAAACGGCTCAAATATTTGAGCCGTTTTTTTTACGTGTAATATTTTTAATCCTTACGTGTAATTGTTATATTTGGTTAAAATTTAATTAGATGGATACTAAGTTAACTTTAAGTTTTAATCAAGATGTTGTAGCAAGGGCAAAAAAATATGCCGCTGAAAACAACATTAGCTTATCGCGATTAATAGAGCACCTCTTAACCCAGGTAACTGCTAAAGAGTACAAATCTTTAGAAGACTTTCCAATTTCAGATTGGGTGAGCATGGTTGCTGAGGGAGAAGTAGAATATAAAAAAACGCCAAAGCCAAACCGTAAAGATTCAAAAAATGAATTCTTTTCTTCTAAAAAGTAGCTGATGGAGATATTTTTAGACGCGAATGTCCTTGTTTCTGTATTGAATAAGGAATATCCTCTTTATACCTATTCGTCAAGAATTTTAAGTTTAGCATCGCATCCAAATTTTGAAATTTATACTTCTCCCCTTTGTTTAGCTATAGCATTTTATTTCGCAGAAAAAAAACATAAATCACATTTGGCCAAACAGAAAATCGATTTGCTCTGCCAGTATATTAAGATTGCAGGAAATTCATCAAAAAGTGTTTTGGATACCCTTTCTAACAAATCAATTCACGATTTTGAAGATGGTTTAGAATATTACGCTGCCAAATCTGCTAATTGTAAATGTATTATCACAGAAGATATTGAAGATTTTTATTTTTCTGAGATTGAAGTTCTAAACTGTCAGGAGTTTTTCAAGAGGCATTTGTTAAATTGATTTTATAATAGACCCGTCACTCTGAAATAAATTCAGCATGAAGGGAATATTTCATCCCCAAAGCTTACTCCACCAGCTTTCTTCAAAACCGATATATAATCCATCTTCGTGTAATTCGGTTGGATAGATGTTGATATAATCTCCTTGTCCCTCCGCTCCCTTTCCTGTGGTTAAACTATACTCATATCTGTGGATAGGGCAAACCAGTTTTCCGTTTTTACACCAGCCACCACTAAAATGGCCGCCAGCATGTGGACAATGAGATTGGGTTGCAATAATTTTATTATCAATATTGATCAGACAAATCTGTTTTCCTGCAACCTCAATTGTTTTAATTGTATCAGGTCGAGGAATTTGGTTATTATTTAGCGCCTTAAACCACTTCATTCTGCTAAAATACTGCAAAAAAATATCACTCTTGTTTCATCTTTCTATTAAATTTCAAAAGAGGAACAGCATCACCATATTTTTTAGGATATTTGCATCCTCAAAAATGAAACAAGAAATACCAGAAGACGGCACATTACTTCCTTTAATGGAAGAATTTTATACCATACAGGGAGAAGGATTTAATACCGGTAAAGCAGCTTATTTCATCCGTTTAGGAGGCTGCGATGTAGGTTGTCACTGGTGCGATGTTAAGGAAAGCTGGGACGCAGAAATGCATCCCCTTACCCCAGCTGATGTAATTGTCGAAAATGCAGATAAATTTCCTGGGAAAGCTGTTGTAATTACCGGTGGTGAACCCTTAATTTATAATCTGGATTATTTAACCAATAAATTAAAAGAAAGAGGCATCCTCACCTTTATCGAAACCTCCGGAGCCTATCCACTTTCCGGAAATTGGGATTGGATCTGTTTGTCGCCAAAGAAATTTAAGGCTCCAAGGCCAGATATTACACCATTTGCGCACGAATTAAAGGTTATCGTTTTTAATAAAAGTGATTTTAAATGGGCCGAAGAATATGCCGCAATGGTATCTCCTACCTGTAAACTATATCTTCAACCAGAATGGTCTAAGTCAAAAGAAATTACTCCATTAATTATTGAGTATGTAATGGCTAATCCTAAATGGGAGATTTCTTTGCAAACACACAAATTTTTAAATATTCCTTAAATTAGTTTACATTAGCTTTGATAACCAATGTTAATGTATGAGGTTTTGTCTATTCTTATTCTTGAGCCTATTCAGTTTTAATGCGTTTGCTCAGGTTTCGGGCAATAAAAAGCGCAAAGCTTTTTCGAAAAAGCAAACCAATTCATTCAAAAGCAAGATTATGCCTCAGCGGAGCAGGCCTTAAACAATGCTGTTGAGGCCGATCCTTTATTTCAAAATGCCTATGTAATGCTTGCAGGTGTTTACAAAACACAAAAGAAGTATCAGAACGCCAGAACGGCTTACGAAAAAGCAATATTAATTAATAAAGCAATAGCTCCGGAAGTAATTTATGGCCTGGCAGAAACAGAATTTGCTACGCAGGATTATTTAAAAGCAAAACAGCATTTTAACGAATTTTTGATGCTAGATTCCTCATCTGATAGAGTAAGAAGAGCAAAAAAATACCTTTTAGACTGTGATTTTGCTACCATTGCAATAAAGAAACCCGTAAAATATAGCCCAACAAATTTAGGTGAAGGTGTAAATACAACAGATGCAGAGTACTTTCCTGCAATAACTGCCGATGGTGAAACCCTGGTTTTTACCCGCCAAGTTAATGGAAATGAAGATTTCTGGACTTCTCAACTCAAAAATAATTCATGGAATACTGCTACTCCCTTGTCAAGTAAGATTAATACGGCTAAATACAATGAAGGTGCACAAACCATTTCGCCTGATGGGAAATACCTCTTTTTTACAGGATGCAACCGACCAGATGGTTTAGGCAGGTGTGATATTTACGTTTCTCACCGCGAAGGGAAAGATTGGGGCGAACCTTATAATGTTGGCCAGCCCGTTAATTCTGAATTCTGGGAGTCGCAGCCTGCTATTAGTCCTGACGGACGGACATTATATTTTATTAGTAACCGGCCTGGCGGGTATGGTGGTTACGATATATGGAAAAGTACCATTACTGATGATGCCAAATGGGGACCAGCCATTAATCTTGGACCAGATATCAATACTGCTTTTGATGAGAATACACCTTTTCTGCATGTAGACGGCAAAACCTTGTATTTTTCTTCAGATGGCTGGCCAGGTTTCGGGAACAAAGATATTTATTATAGCAGACAGGAAAATGATGGCAAATGGCACAAGCCCGTCAATATAGGTTATCCGATTAATTCTTTTGAAGATGAAAGTGGTTTAGTGGTAAGTGCCGATGGCAATTCAGGATTGTTTTCATCAAATTTAAAAGGTGGTTATGGCTTGCAGGACATTTACAGTTTCGGCATCCCTGAGGTAGCCAAACCGCTAAAAGTATCTTATGTGAAAGGAATTGTAAGAGACCGGGATACTAAAAAAACAATAGAAAGTAATGTACAGGTAGTAGATTTGAAAACCAATAAAACTGTCTTTGATGATTATACCGATCCAGAAACCGGACAATTTTTAGCTGTAATGCCTGTTGGAAGTAATTATTTGTTTAATGTAAATGCCGAAGGTTATATGTTTTATTCTGAAAACTTCGAGCTTAAGCCTGGGGATATTAATAAACCTTATCAGATTGAAGTTTATATTGAAAAAATAAAGCAAGGCGGAAATGTAACCTTGAGAAACATTTTCTTCGATACTAATAAGTTTAATCTTTTACCCGCCTCTATCCATGAATTGGATCTGCTTATTGATTTTTTGCATCAGAATGAAAAAGTACAGATTGAAATTCAGGGGCATACCGATAATGTGGGTGATGATAAATTAAATGAAAAGTTATCTTTTAATCGGGCAAATGCCGTTTACGAATACCTGATTAAAAACAGCATAGATGCAAAAAGGCTTACTTTTAAGGGTTTTGGATCTCGTAAACCGATGTCGGATAATAAAACTGAAATAGGGAGAAAAAATAACCGCAGAACGTCGTTTGTGATTACAAAGGTTTAGTTTTTCTTGCTATAATCATCATTTTGAGCTTGTTTCAGAAATTCTCCTCCGTGTTATAACAAGCCTGAAATAAATTCATGGTGCCGAAATCTATTAAAGCAATTCAAACTTTTTTCCTTTTAATTACCTTAATTTCAGATCAGTATCCGGTTAAAAAGTCATTTCTGGCTTAGTATTGCTGCAATTAGATTTTTTCTATAAAGCAATAATTTGGGTAACTCCCTATAAACAAGTCATTAACAAAATAATTTTCAAAATGCTCAGCCAATTTATACTTTTATAACATGGACAATGTAAAACCACTACCAGACTTATCAGCAGAAGAGCAACGCGTTTTAGGCTCGTTAATAGAAAAAAGCCGCACCACACCGGATTATTACCCAATGACTTTAAATAGTTTAACGGCTGCATGCAACCAAAAAAGTTCGAGAAATCCTGTGGTAAATTACGATGAGGAAACTATAACTTTAACGCTAAATCAACTTAAAATAAAAGGTCTAATTTCCACAGCTACAGGAGGATCTAGTCGGGCAACTAAATACAAACATAATTTAGCCATCGTTTATCCTTTATTACCCTCGGAGCTGACTATTATTTGTCTCTTACTTTTACGTGGTCCATTAACACCAGGCGAAATCAATAGTAATTCAGGTAGATTATATGAATTTGAGCGCATAGAAGAGGTTTTAGAACAACTTCAAAAATTGTCAGATGACGAGCCTGCTTTTGTAAAACAATTGGCTAAGAAACCAGGACAGAAAGAAACCCGCTTCATTCATCTTTTAGGGGAACAAGCTGAAACCACTGCCGAAACTGAAACTGGAACCCATGCAGAACCTCAATCTGATACTACTGCACTGGAAAACCGCATCGAAAAACTGGAACTGGAAGTAGAAGAGCTGAAAGAACTGGTTAATTTATTGATGAACGAGTAGGTTAATTGGTTTATTAGTTATTGGTTTCCCACCCATCGATGTAATTAAGATAGAATCGTCATTTCGAGCGGAGTGCAACGAAACCGAGAAATTTATATCCAATTCTCCGTGTTTTCTGTGTATCCGTGGCAAAAAAATTAAGTAGAATATTTTACTAAGCAGATCTCTCCATTTCGCTGCCGATGAAAAAATCAGCGCGCTAGAGTCCAGATGATGACACTTTTTAGGATTTTGTAAATTCTGAGTATAACGAAGAATCTCTGCACTTACTTGTAGCAACTTCGGAGAAGCACTGCCCGAAAACCTTCTATCACTAAAAGATTCTTCACTGCGTTCAGAATGACAGAGAAGTGAACTTTGTGTAGATGATGGCAGGATTAAAACTACAGCTATAAAAAAGTGCCTGGCGATTAACCAGGCACCATCTAATATGGTTTATAAAACCTATTTAAGCCTCGTATTTTTTAAAAATCGTACTCGCCGTATGTCCACCGAAACCAAAAGTATTGTTTAACACATAATTGATTTCCTTTTAATTAGCTCACCCAATACAATATTCAATCCTTTCGGAATGTTTTCGTCCAGGTTTTTAGTGTTAATGGTTGGAGGAATCACATTATCCCTTATCGACAAAATACTGATCAAACTCTCTACAGCACCAGCCGCCCCCAATAAATGGCCAGTCATCGATTTAGTAGCCCCAATAATCACAGGTAAACCATTAAAAACAGTATTAATCCCCTGCAATTCACTTAAATCGCCCAATCCGGTTGAAGTAGCGTGTGCATTAATATAATCGATTTTATCGGCAGTAATTCCGGCGTCTTTCAATGCTTTTGTCATGCCCAAAGCTGCACCAATCCCATCCGGAGGTGTTCCGGTTAAGTGATACGCATCAGCAGCCATTCCACCACCAACAATTTCAGCATAAATATGTGCACCACGCTGTAAAGCATGTTCCAGTTCTTCTAAAACCAAAGCACCTGCGCCCTCACTCATCACAAAACCATCCCTATCCTTATCAAAAGGTTTAGACGCACCCTGAGGGTCTTCATTATTTTTAGATAAAGCCTGGGCAGCGTTAAATCCGCCTACTGATGATTTGGTTAAGGCTGCTTCAGAACCACCTGCAATCATCACATTCGCTTTACCTAAGCGGATCGTATCAAAAGCATTAATAATTGCGGTGTTAGACGATGCACAGGCCGAAACTGTGCAATAATTTGGTCCACGTAATTTATGACGGATAGAAATGGCTCCGGCAGCAATATCAACGATCATTTTCGGGATAAAATAAGGATTAAACCTAGGTGTTCCATCTCCGGAATGAAACTCTTCCAACTGTGATTCAAAAGTACCGATACCACCGTTTCCGGTTGCCCAGATTACACCAACTTCTGCCAATTGACCATCATTCATGGCACTAAAATCCAAACCAGCATCTTTTATCGCCTGATCGCTCGAGCCAATGGCATATTGCGTAAAAAGGTCGTATTTTTTAATCTCTTTTTTCTCCAGGTATGTTTCAGGAATAAAATCCTTTACTTCACCTGCAAATTGCGTCTTAAATTTACTCGAATCAAATTTTGTAATTGGGCCAATGCCACTTTTTCCAGCTAATATCTGTTGCCAAAATTGCTCAACAGTATTGCCAAGAGGGGTTATCGCACCTAAACCTGTTACTACTACTCTTTTCATTTTATTGTTTTTTAGTCACCTCCCCCGGATAAAAATCAACCGTTAATTATCCGAAAGGTATTTTAATATAGCAGGAATAGCTATAAGCCCCTATCGTTTCATTAAGGTTGAGTAAACCCAGGATTTACACTTAATGGCGCGAAAGTAACAATTCCTATATTGAAAACCGTCATCTAAATGGAAACAACAATTTCTTTTGCTTCCCTGCTATATCATTTATTGCTCAACAGAATCGATCCAGGCTTTTCTATTTGCATTCATTACATTTAAAGCATCCACTGGCGACTGCCTGAACAGTTCGTAAATTTTTGCAGTGTCTCCCACCCTGATCTCATATTCATCATTGGCCAGGGCAGTCAATAAATCCTCAGCCACTACAGCTGGCTTGATACCATTATGCCCGCTAATTTCTTTCGAAAATTCAGTATCCACCAATGGAGGCATCAATTCGAAAACCTTTACCGATGTTTCTTCCAAACTTAACCTCAAAGAAGTACTGTACGAATGCAATGCTGCTTTACTGGCCGCATAAGTTGGCAGAGTAATTCCAGGTACATACGCTACGATAGATGAAACATTTACGATGGCTGAAGCTTGCTGTTGTTTTAACACAGGTAATAACTTTTGATTAATCCTGATGATAGATAAATAATTGGTCAGCATTTCATCCTCTGCGTGAGCAAAAGCGTCCTGGTTTGGATCGGCTAAATTGTAAAGAATTGCCCTGCCTGCATTGTTGATCACGATATTTAACTGAGGAAATTCGGCTTTGATCCGACTTATCAATTGGTCTACATCTTCAGCTTTGCTTACATCAGAAAGAATAGTGGTTACATTTTGTAACGATGTAGCAGCTGCGTCCAGTCTTTCCTGGTTTCTGCCGGTAATAATTACATGGTTATCTAAAGCAGTTAATTGTTTTGCGATTTCTAAACCGATACCGGCAGTTCCGCCGATTAATAAAACAGTATTTTGTGAAGTTTTCATTTTTATATTTTTTTTAAAATTTTAAGATTAAACAAGTGCTCATCGCGTGAGCGTAAATAGTATCATTATCATCAAGCAATTGTGCTTCTACCAAAACGGTACGGCCGCCCAGGTTGATCACTTTAGCAATGGTTTTTAATTTTCCGGTTTTAATGGTGATGGCTTTCAGGAAATTTACTTTCAATTCTAAAGTGGTATAACCTTTTCCGGCAGGTAAAAGAGAATGTACAGAACAACCCATTGCCGAATCTAAAATGGCTGTAATTACGCCACCATGCACGGTACCAATTGGATTGTAATGAAATTCCTGAGGTGTAAATTCAAAAACTACGTTTCCGGCTTCAATTAAGCTAACGCTAAAGTTTAATGTATGTAAAAGAGGTGGCAAAGGAAATTTATGATCGCTCATGGCCTTTAAATAAGCAATTCCATCCAATTGCATAGCTTCTTTTGCACCTTTCATGGGGTCTTCCCAGGTAATTGTTCTACTTCTTTTCATTATAAAAATACCAATCGGTATATTTTTAGTTAAAAATTTTTAGCCGAGGCTATCTACATATTTTTTTAAGGAACCCATAATGAGCTTCCAATATTCTGTTTTTGAAGTTAGTTTTGAAATCATGATCCCCCCTTCTACCAAAGCAATAATGGTTAAGGCAATCTGTTCGGGATTATGATTTGCATCGATTTCTTTCCTGGCTATCCCGACTTCAACCAGTTCGGCAATTTTATTTTTCCAATCTAAAACAGCTTTTAACACTCTTGCCCGTAATTCGGGGTGGGTGTCATCAGCATCAATCGCGGTATTTAAAACCGGGCAGCCTCCCTCCGACACCGAGCCATCAATAAATTTTTGATAAATATTGATATATACTAAAAGCTTATCTTTTACACTCGCCTGCCGATTCATTTCAGCCTCTATCCTGCCTGATACATTTTTCAGGTTGTAATCAAAAGCTGCCAGCGCTACTTCATCCTTATTGGCAAAATTGCCATAAATACTACCCTTGGTCAAACCTGTAGCAGCTGTAATATCATTTAAAGAAGTTCCCGCATAACCTTTCATATTAAAAATCGGCGCTGTTTTCTCTACAATGAAATTTCTCGTTTTTTCTGCTTTGGTCATGCTGTTATGAATTGACGATGCAAATATATACCAATCGGTATATTAAATCAAAATTGTTTTATCATCAGAATCTCCTTTTAACACTGAAGCTATTATCAATTAATGATGCACCACATAAAAAGTCCATTATTTGTTTTACGTTTGAATTTTGTAACTTTGATTTATGAATAAACCAGAAAGCATTGAAGACTTTTATCAGAATAAATTTAGTTTTCTGCCTGATAATTTACAAAATGGCGTAGGACACTTTAACGTTTTTAAACTGGAAGATTGTTTAAGGGACGACTCAAAACCGATGAGTTATAACCGAAGGGATTATTATAAGATCTGTCTCACCCGCGGCCATAACGTTTACCATTACGCAGATAAGAGTATCGAAATTAATGGCACGGCACTCATCTTTTTTAATCCGTTGGTGCCTTATACCTGGGAACTCGCCACTGGCAATAAAAGTGAAGTAACGGGTTATTTCTGTATTTTTACAGAAGCTTTTTTTAAGGAAAAGATTCGTGGAAACATTGGCGATCTGCCCATGTTTACGCCTGGGGGAAAACCTGCATATATTTTAAATGAACAGCAGGACAAGCAGATAGAGGCAATTTTTGGAAAGATGTTTGAGGAAATAAATACAGATTATATATATAAGTATGACCTCCTTCGGAATTACATTACCGAAATTACTCACTTTGCTTTAAAAACACAACCATCAGAAAGTTTATTCAAACATACCGATGCCAATACCAGAATTACATCTGTGTTTACAGAGTTACTGGAACGCCAGTTCCCCATTGAAACTACTACGCAAAGGCTTACCATGCGTTCGGCAAAAGATTATGCTGCGCAACTTTCGGTACATGTAAACCATTTAAACAGGGCCATTAAAGAAACCACCGGTAAAACCACTACAAACTATATTACAGAGCGTTTATTAAGTGAAGCAAAGGCATTATTAAAACATACGGACTGGAACATATCGGAAATAGGTTATTGCCTGGGCTTTGAAGAACCGACACATTTTAACAACTTTTTCAAAAAACTGACCAACCATACGCCTACTTCTTATCGAATTGTTTGAATTTTGTAATCATAAGTTTGATTGACGTAATAAACTGAAGCCATTTGCACTGTAATTTTGTGTTAAAAAAAGAAGAAAATTATGGGCATGAAAAAAGTTTGGTTTATTACCGGAGCTTCAAAGGGCTTAGGATTAAGTTTGGTAAATCAATTGCTTAAAGCTGGCCAATCTGTTGCGGCTACTTCAAGAAATATTGATGAACTTAAAAAAGCTGTAAATACAGATACGGGAAAATTCCTTCCACTGGCTGTTAACCTGGCCGACGAACAAAGTGTGGAGGATGCAATAAAAGCTACCATTGCAAAATTTGAAAGGATTGATGTAGTGATCAACAATGCTGGCTATGGCATTGGAGGCAGCATTGAAGAATTGACTGATGCCGAAACACGCAATAGTTTTGATGTTAATGTTTTCGGAACATTAAATGTAATCAGAAAAGCTTCACCTTATTTAAGGGCACAACGTTCAGGACATATCATCAATATTGCGTCAATTGCAGGCATTGCCGGTGCAACAGGCTGGGCAGTTTATGCTGCAGCTAAATCAGCTGTAATTGCATTATCGGAAGTATCAGCCGAAGACCTTAAAGAATTTGGTGTAAAAGTGACTGTGGTTGCGCCCGGAGCTTTCAGAACAAGTTTCTTAACTACCGATTCTTTGATTTTGGCCGCCAATCCAATTGCCGAATATGAAGAAGTACGGGCAGTACACAGCAAGTATTTAAAAATGGATGGCCAACAGGTTGGCGATCCGGAAAAAGCTGCTGCTGCCATGATTTCGCTGGCCAGTATGCCTAATCCACCGGTACATTTACTATTGGGAAATGATGCTTTTCAAAGGGCAAACAGTAAGATTGAGGCTTTAACAAAAGAGTTTAAAGACTGGAAAGCCATCACGATTTCGACAGATTTCGACAATTAAATTATAAGCTAATGGCAAATTAGCATTTCAAAAAGAGGCTGTATCATAAATATAGATTTGTCATCATTAAGCTTGTCGAAGGACCTGAAATAAAGCTGTCTAAGGTGTTTCGACAGGCTCAACGTGACAAAGTTTTAGCGAGAATAGTTTTAGGATACAACCCAATCAATTCATTTCATTCTAAAAAACAATATCATGGAAAATCAAAAAGTTTGGTTTGTAACAGGCGCGTCCAAAGGTCTGGGACTAACCCTAGTAAAAACATTATTAAACAACGGCATTAATGTTGCCGCAACTTCAAGAAATTTAAACGATTTAATCAAAGCAGTTGGTGAACACGAAAACTTTTTACCTTTAAGTGTTGATTTAATCAGTGAAGAAAGTGTAGAGACTGCAGTGAGCCAAACCATTAGCAAATTTGGCCAGGTTGATGTAGTAGTGAATAACGCTGGTTATGGCATGGTTGGTGCATTGGAAGAATTAAGCGACAAAGAATCGCGTGAGAATTTCGATGTAAACGTTTTCGGTTCCTTAAATGTGATCAGAAAAGTGCTTCCTCAATTAAGAAAACAACAATCGGGGCATATTTTCAATATTTCATCAATAGGTGGATTTTCAGGGGATTTCCCAGGCTTCGGAATCTATTGTGCTACAAAATTTGCAGTAGTTGGCTTTACCGAATCGTTAGCCGCAGAAGTAAAATCAATGGGAATCAAAGCAACAGTTGTTGAACCAGGTTATTTCAGAACTGCGTTTCTAACAGAAGGATCATTAGCAGTGCCAGGTTCGCCAATCGATGCCTACAAAGAGGTACGCGAATCGCAGGCTGCACATCAGAACGACATCAACAACCAACAACCTGGTGATCCGGCAAAGGCGGTTGAGGTAATTATTGAAGCCGCAAAAAGCGAAAATCCGCCGCTACATTTATTCCTTGGGCCTGATGCTTATCAGGTTGCGGATGCGAAAATTGCGGATGTACAAAGAGATATGGCCAATTGGAAATATCTGGCAACCGCTACCAATTTTGATGAGCTTAGTGCGTAGTATTTGGATCAATTGTCATTTCGACTGAAGCGCAGCGAAACGTAGAAATCTTTGAACTATATTTATTAGATAGTTTAAAGATTTCTCTAATGCAATCAAAAATGACGATTTATCTTAAGCACTTGCCATGGCTAACGTCTCTACAAACAGTTTTTGGTAAGCCACTAACTATGGGGTTATCCATCCTAGCTGTGGTTCGTGTCTCCAAGAACCATTGTATTTTTGCCACGGAAACACAGAGGACATGGAAAACTCATCTGACAAATGCACATTCGCTATTCAAACTTAAATAGCAGCACAAGCCCAAATACATAAACCTGATCGTAACGAACACGAGTGCAACGAGTAAAGTGGAGAGCAGGACTAACCCAAACCAATGAAAGCAGGAACCTGCTTTCCAAATAACCGGCTAACATTCATAACTTTTCTATTAAACAAACCTGTTAAAAGATTTTGCTTCACAGCCCTTCCGGTTCTCCTCTGCATTGGCAAGGACGACCCGCTTCATTCCAATTAGTTTTATTACATTCGCCAAAAATTCAGTATCAATATGTCTTTAGTACAAGAATTACAGACCCGTTCGGGCAATAAATGCGAATTATGCACCGCCGAAACCAATTTATCGGTATACGAAGTCCCTCCAACCAGCAATGCAAATAGCGATAACAGTATTTTAGTTTGTAAAACCTGCTTAGATCAGCTTGAAAAAACGGAACAGCTTGTCCCAAACCATTGGAAAATATTAACTGAAACCATGTGGTCGGAATTTCCCCCGGTACAGGTTGTTGCCTGGAGAATGTTGAGCAGATTAAGAAACGAAGGCTGGGCTGCAGATAGCCTGGATATTTTATACCTTGAGGATGAAACTTTAGAATGGGCTAAAAAACAGGTGACCATGAGCTGGATGGAACAGTAGAATTCCACCAGGACAGTAACGGCACACGTTTATTTGAAGGCGATACTGTAGTTTTGGTTAAAACGCTGGACGTTAAAGGCTCAACTTTGAGCGCTAAATTGGGTACGGTAGTTAAAAATATCCGGTTAGTCCACGATAACACTGAACAAATTGAGGGTAAAGTCGAAGGACAAACTATTGTAATTTTAACGAAATACCTTCGCAAAGGATAAGATTCTAATTGGTTCCAGAACCTGTACTTAAGCTGTGTTCCATCCAAACCCTTTTTTATTTTTGCTGAGACTGTCAAGCAGTTCAGACTAAAACACCCGAAGAACGCGGAAGTATCATGATTTTATTTATAAATGGAATCGAATTTAACCGAAAAAGAATTGCGTTTGGCTGCATTCATCAGTGAAATCTCAGAAAACTGCTATTCTGCTGGTTGGATGCACAATTTAGAATATGTTTTATGGCATGCGGTAATAAATGGACCAAGAAAAATATGGACAATCTTACATCACCGAAGCTGATATCTCCAAATTAATTAAGCTTGCTACAGATGCAGATGCCTGGATCGTATATGATGACGATAAAGAGGAAAAAGCCTTGAGCTTAAAAGAATGGACAGAAAAGTTTAAAAATGATATGGAGCAAAACAAAGAAATTATAAAAGGTTAATAAAACTATTATTTGGTAAGCCTCCAACTATGGGGTTATCTATCCTAACCGTGTCGTGTCTTCACGTACCACTGTATTTTGCCATGGAAGCTCGGAGCAAGCGGAAAATCCATCTGACAGATGCATCGCTATTAAATCTTAAATAGCAGTACCAGCCTAATTTATTAAACCTGATCGGAACAAACACGAGTGCAACGAGTAAAGTGGAGAGCAGGGCCAACCCCAACCTGTAAAAACAGGAACCTGCTTTCCAAATCTTAAAATTTAAACCAGATGATTACCCCTTGTTTTCTCTCGCCGTGGTTCGTGTCTCTACGTACCACTGTATTTTTGCCACGGAAGTTCGGAGCGTACGGAAACCCATCTGACAGATGCATCACTATTAAATCTTAAATAGCTGCACCAACCTAATTTAATTAAACCTGATCGGAACAAACACGAGTGCAACGAGTAAAGTGGAAAGCAGGGCCAACCCCAACCTATAAAAACAGGAACCTGCTTTACAAATCTTAAAATTTAAACCAGACGATTACTCCTTGTCTTTCAGTCTATTAACAAAGCAGAGACGTCCAGTTTCTATTCAAAACAATTTACCAGCATTTTTTGTAGTTAGGCCAAGCGTTTCCTTACAGTAAAAATATTTTCAATACCGTTTAATTCTCGATTTAAAATTACATTTTTGCAAAAATTATTTAAAAGTAAATGCAGAGTTACTCAGAATTTCTCGATCTAAGCGTTGGCTTTCCACAGGAAGGCTTTGATGTTATAGATGATGAATTATATTTTCAGGATTTAAACCTGATGGAAATGATCGAAACTTACGGTACCCCCTTACGTTTCACGTATTTACCCATGGTAAGTAAGAAGATTCAGCAGGCGAAGATTCTTTTCCAAACCGCTATTTTAAAGAACAATTATCGTGGCGATTATAAATATTGCTACTGTACAAAAAGCTCGCATTTTAAGCATATTGTAGAAGAAGCTTTAAAAAACAACATTCACCTGGAAACTTCTTCGGCTTTTGATATGCCAATGGTTGATGCTTTGGAGAAAAAAGGTGTATTAACGAAAGATACCACCATTATATGCAACGGCTTTAAAACCTATCAGTATAAGCAGTATATTATTGATATGTTGCATGATGGTTATACCAACATTATCCCGGTTTTAGACAACAAAGAGGAATTTAACCTTTTTGATGATGAGGTGGATATTGATACGCCATGTAATTTAGGCATCCGTATCGCTGCAGAAGAACAACCCGATTCGCAGTTCTATACTTCGCGTTTGGGTGTACGTATGGAAGATATCATCGATTTTTACAATAATAAAATCGTGCACAATCCCAATTTCAGGGTTAAATTATTGCATTTCTTTATTAACTCTGGTATTACTGATTCGCCATATTACTGGAACGAGTTAGAGAAATATGTAACCCTCTATTGCAAGTTCAAAAAAATCAATCCTGATTTAGACACCCTTGATATTGGTGGTGGCATGCCATTTAAAGATTCATTGGTTTTCGATTTTGATTACGAATACATGGTAAACGAAATTGTGAAAAGGATTAAAGAAATATGCGCCATCCACGAAGTAATGGAACCGGATATTATTACTGAATTTGGTAAATATACGGTTGCTGAAGCATCGGGTATCCTTTATAAAGTATTGGGTCGTAAACAGCAGAACGACCGTGAGCGTTGGTTGATGCTGGATGGTTCTTTCATCACCAATTTACCTGATGTTTGGGCATTAAATCAAAAATACATTTTATTGCCAATTAACAACTGGGACGCTGAATATGAACGGGTTAACTTAGGTGGTATTACCTGCGACGGACAGGATTATTACAACCAGGAAGCGCACATGAACAGTGTATTTATGCCTAAAACACGTAAAGTGCAATACTTAGGTTTCTTCCACACTGGTGCTTACCAGGAAGTGTTGAGTGGTTATGGCGGTATTCATCACTGCTTATTACCAAGTCCGAAGCATGTGCTGATCCGCAGGAACCGTGATGAAAGTTTCAATTTTGAGGTCTTTGGAGAGGAACAGAATAGCAAGCAGGTATTGAAGATTCTGGGTTACTAGGTCAGTTTGCAGTTGGCAATTTGGAGAGTTCAAAAACAAAATTTCATTACAATACACAGATACCTCAGTTTTTTTACTGAGGTATTTTTTTTATATTTGAGTATGGCACATGAACAAATTAAGTTATTCGATCGGATCATTGCTACAGATGGTTTGATGGGAGGAATACCTACAATACGTGGGTTAAGATTTCCGGTTTCTGATGTACTAGAATTATTAGCAAGCGGCATGAGTGAGGAACAAATCCTGGAGGAACATCCCATCCTCGAAAAGGAAGATATCAGGGCAGTTCTCTTATATAGCGCACAAAAAGTAAATGAAGACTTAATGTATGAATAATTGGTAAATTTGGACCGACACCAATATATCCCCTATAATTGCTAAATGGATTTCAGAATACACAAATTTTGAAACAAAATCTTCTTTCAGTCTAAATTTGCATTCAGTAGATGACTTGACCATTTTCAGAATGGCTCAAATTAAAAAGAATGTCATAATTGTTTCTAAGGATTCAGATTTCAAAGAATTAATCGATTGGTTTGGTGCTCCTCCAAAACTTATTCTTATTAAATTCGGGAATTGTTCAAATAAACTATTTTGGCAAAAATTGGAACCAAAGATTAACTCAGCATTAGAAGTTCTTTTAAATAAAAAAGAGGAAGTTAATATAATTAGTATCACATAACATATTTTTAAAATGCAATTTGGTAAAGTAGACGACCCCTCGATTATAGATTATACCCTTCCGGCTGATGCTCCTGAAACAGCCTCAATTTTATCAGCAAATAAATCTAAACAATCCTTCAAAGCTTACGTGGGTTGTGCGAAATGGAATAAAGCCGATTTAAAAGGTTTTTATCCAAAAGGGACGAAGGATGAATTGACCTATTATTCTACCCAGTTTAATTCGATCGAATTGAATGCCACTTTTTACGGCATGCCAACCCGCGAGCAGGTAATTACGTGGACGCAAAAAACACCTGCAGATTTTAAATTTTTCCCGAAACTAACCAATACCATCAGTCACTTTAAAAGGTTAATCAATGTTAAGGAACCTGTAGAGCAATATTGTGATGCCATCAGTAATTTCGAAGATAAACTAGGAATGGCTTTTCTCCAATTACATGATAACTTTAAACCTAAGGATTTTGAAAGGTTAAAAATCGTGATCAACGAATTTCCAAAGGTAATTCCATTGGGTGTTGAAGTAAGGAATACGGAATGGTTTACGAACCCTGCTATCGCGAATGAATTCGCCAAACTTTTCGAAAATAATGGTATAACGAACATTATTGTCGATACTTCGGGCAGAAGAGACATGTTACACATGCGTTTAACTACGCCAACTGCTTTTGTACGTTTTGTAGGCGCCAATGATGATGAAATCGATAAAAAACGTTTAGATGACTGGATTGAAAGAATTGTGGACTGGAAAGCGCAAGGCTTACAGAACTTATATTTCTTTGTACACCAGAATGTAGAGCTATCATCACCTTTATTTTCTGCTTATTTTACAGAGAAACTAAATAAAGCAGTTGGAACCGATTTAAAAATCCCGGTAATGGCCAATCAGGCCTCACCTTCTTTATTTTAGCCGAATCAAAACCACACAGGTTTTTAAAACCTGCGAGGTTTAAAATACTACTAGCCGAGATTTGCAGCCTTGTCTGAATGAGCTGTGGATCTATAATCCAACGTAAAGATTAAAAATACCGATAAGCATGGCTATAATTATGAACAGAAAATTGTAAATTGTTAACTGAAAACTATCTATGTATGCTAAAGGCTTTAGATCTTAATCAGGTAATGGTTATCGATATCGAAACTGTGCCTCAATTTCCATCTTTTCAGGATGTACCCCCACATTTACAGGAACTTTGGGAACAAAAAACACATTACCAGCGAAGTTCTGACCAAAGTCCGGAAGAATTTTATGAAAAAGCAGGCATAATGGCCGAATTCGGTAAAATTATCTGCATGAGCCTGGGCATTTTCAGTATCCAGGGTAAATCCGCCTCATTGCGCATCAAATCTATTTTTGGCCATGATGAAAAAGAAATGCTGTTACAATTCTCCGCCTTATTGAGTAAACAAACGCCCACCTTAATGTTCTGTGCGCACAATGGAAAAGAATTCGATTTTCCTTATTTATGCCGACGGTTACTGGTTAATGGCATAGAAATCCCTGTTCAATTGCAGCTTTCGGGTAAAAAACCATGGGAAATAAACCACATCGATACGATGGAACTTTGGAAATTCGGCGATTACAAACATTTTACATCTTTAAACCTATTGGCTGCTGTTTTAGATATTCCTACACCAAAAGATGATATTAATGGTGCACAAGTGCGACAGGTTTATTATGAAGAAAGAAATCTCGATAGAATTGTTACCTATTGCCAGAAAGATGTAATTACTACTGCCCAGGTATTGTTAAAATTTAAAGGTATGGATATAATTCCGACAGAAAACATTACCATTGTAACCTGATGCTAAACGTAGAAAACCTAAATATCGACTTCTATAACCAGGAAGAAAAAACCTGGTTTAAAGCTGTAAAACAGATCAGTTTTAATGTAAAAAAAGGAACCGTTTTAGGTATTGTGGGGGAATCAGGCTCCGGAAAATCAGTTACTTCTTTTTCTATTATGCGCTTGCATGATGAACGTGCCACAAAAATTACCGGCGATATAGATTTTGAAAATATTAGTCTGCTCAATCTCAGCTCAAACGAAATCCGCCAGATCAGGGGAAACCAGATCTCGATGATTTTCCAGGAACCGATGACTTCCCTCAATCCGGTATTTACCTGTGGTGATCAGGTGGCAGAAGCCATTATGCTGCACAGAAAAGTGGATAAAGCCGAAGCAAAAAAACATACCATTGCGCTGTTCAACGAGGTACAACTCCCCCGTCCAGAGAAAATATTCGCTAGCTATCCGCATCAGATTTCCGGCGGACAAAAGCAGCGGGTAATGATTGCCATGGCCTTAAGCTGTGATCCCAAATTATTGATAGCAGATGAACCTACCACGGCACTAGATGTAACTGTTCAGAAAATAATTTTGCAGCTCCTGTTAAAACTCAAACAGGAACGAAATATGGCGATGATTTTCATTTCCCACGATTTAGGTGTGGTAAACGAAATTGCCGATGAAGTTGCTGTGATGTATAAGGGCGAAATCGTAGAGCAGGGTCCGGCAAAATCTATTTTCGAAAACCCGAAACATCCATATACCAAAGGTTTGCTCGCCTGTCGCCCTTCCCCTTACCTACAGTTAAAGAAATTACCTGTGGTGGCCGATTTCCTTACCGGAAAAATTGACGATGCCTCCGCACATTTGCAGGCTTCAAACCAGCTAACAACAGCCGAAATAACCTCGCGCAGGGAGAAACTTTACGCCCAAAAGCCTTTACTTCAAATTAAAGATCTCTGCACCTGGTACCCGATCCATAATGGCCTATTTGGTAAAACCACCGATTATGTTAAAGCCGTTGATCAATTGAATTTTGAAGTTTATCCAGGAGAAACTCTTGGACTGGTTGGCGAATCGGGCTGTGGTAAAACCACCTTGGGGCGCACCATTTTAAGATTAATCCAACCCACTTCTGGTCAGATTATTTTCTATGGAGAAAACATCACCCACATCGGCAAAACAGCCTTACGGAAGTTAAGAAAAGACATACAGATCATTTTTCAAGACCCTTATGCCTCTTTAAATCCAAAATTAAGTATCGGTCAATCGATTTTAGAGCCTTTACAGGTGCATAAATTATACCGTAACGATGGAGAGCGCAAACAAAAAGTACTAGAGTTGCTTGATAAAGTAGGCTTAAAAGCCGAGCATTACAGCCGTTATCCACACGAATTTAGCGGTGGTCAGCGGCAGCGGGTGGTAATTGCCAGGGCTTTGGCACTGCAACCTAAATTCATCATCTGCGATGAATCAGTATCTGCTTTAGATGTTTCGGTGCAGGCACAGGTTTTAAACCTGATCAAAGATCTTCAAGGCGAATTCGGACTCACCTATATTTTCATTTCACACGACCTGGCTGTAGTAAAACACATTTCAGACCGTATTTTGGTTATGAACAAGGGAAAAATTGAAGAAGAAGGTTTTCCAGAACAGATATTTTATGCGCCAAAAGCAGCTTATACCCAAAAACTGATCGAGGCTATACCAGGACACTAATAACAGAAAATGCTTAAAAATCTTTCAATTGTTTTTACACTTATTTTTCTTTCGTTAAACGTTTCAGCGCAAAAGGTAGAAATCATTCAGTTGACAACTATTTTTGAAAAGGCTCCATTCGAGGCCTGTCATGCCTCAACCCTGGTTGATTTGGACAAAGGAAAAATAATGGCAGCCTGGTTTGGCGGTAAACACGAAGGAAGTAAAGACGTTGCAATCTGGTCGTCAATAAAAACCGGAAAACAATGGAGTCACCCGATCGAAATCGCAAATGGGATAATAAACGATACCACCCGATTTGCCTGCTGGAATCCTGTTCTTTTTAAAACAAAAAATGGCACCTTATTTTTACATTATAAGGTCGGTGCTAATCCCAGAACGTGGTGGGCAGAATATAAAACATCTGATAACAACGGTAAAACATGGTCGAAAGCGCGGAAATTGCCTAAAGATTTTTTGGGGCCAATAAAAAACAAACCTATCCAATTACCCAATGGAACAATTCTTTATCCCTCAAGTACAGAAAGTTTAGATGAAAAAACATGGACCATTCATATTGAAAAATCAAATGCTGATGGTAAAAACTGGAAAAAAATTAATATTAACTGCGATACTTTTGGTGTAATCCAACCTTCTATTCTAACTTATCCAAACGGGAGGTTACAGTTATTATGCAGAAGCAGGCAGAATGTTATTGTAGAAAGCTGGTCAGAAGATAATGGAGAAACCTGGTCAAAACTTAACGCTACTCAATTGCCTAATCCAAATTCGGGTAGCGATGCCGTAACCCTAGAAGATGGCCGGCAATTACTTATTTACAATCCGTTAACAGCAGGCAAAAACTGGTGGGAAGGACGTTCTATCTTAAAATTGGCCATCTCCACAGATGGTAAAAACTGGCAAGACATCTATACCTTAGAAAACCACGATAAAGGTGAATACAGTTACCCTGCTATTATTCAGGATAGAACGGGTAACATCCATTTGAGTTATACCTCCGAAAGGAAGAAAATCACTTATGCGGAGATCAGGCTAGTCCGTAGTCCGTAGAATGGAAAGGTGGATTGAAAGAAGGTTCAACCTACAAAATATTATTTATTTGGTCCATGGCTCATAGTCGATAGTCAAATAGCTATTCACCCTAACCCACCCAGTCCCTTAACCATTACTATGAACCGTAAGCTGGTTGGCAATTTGCTTTACTAATGGACCAATGGGAAATGAACTATTGAACGATAAACCATCATCCATTTTACATATTATTCCCTACATTTTCCATCCTGAGCATCTTTTCTGTATCTTCGGTAAATTCAGTTTAGCGTATGGCAAAGAAAAAATCGGCAAATATAAAATTGGTTCTGAATCAATTGGTTAGTGATGTTTTTGAAAAAAACAATAATCAGCTGCTTAATTACAAGCAGGTTTCGGCCAAATTAAATTTGAACGATCAGGAATCAAGAGAAACCATTCTTGAGATCTTAAAAGAAGGGAAAAGTGCAGGAATTTTCTTAGAACCAGAAAAAGGTAAATTTAAACTAAAAGAACTGCAGAACTTTATTATCGGTACGGTTGATATGACTGCCGATGGATCAGCATACATCGTTCCGGAAGATGAATTCGAGAAGGATATTTTTGTAGCTCCCCGAAAACTTAAAAATGCTTTACACGGCGATACCGTGAAGGCTTATGTTTTCGCGAAGAAAAGCGGTCGTAAAAACGATGGCGAAGTTATCGAAATCATTAAGAGGGCAAAATCAGATTTCACAGGAGTAATCAAAATATCAGATCGCTTTGCATTCGTAATTGCCGACGATAAAAAAATGATGCACGATATTTTTGTGCCATTGGCCGATACACACGAAGCCAAAAATGGTCAGCGCGTATTGGTAACCCTATCCGATTGGCCTGAAAGTGCCAAAAATCCGATTGGTATTGTTAAGCATGTCCTGGGTAACCAGGGCGAGAACAATACCGAAATGAATGCCATTTTAGCGCAATATGGCTTTCCTTTGGAGTTTCCTCCTCAGGTAGAACGCGAAGCAAATGCGATCCCTGAAGAAATTTCGGCTGCCGAAATTGCCAAACGTAAAGATTTTAGAAAGGTGTTAACTTTTACCATCGATCCGGCAGATGCCAAAGATTTTGATGATGCCATTTCATACCAGAAATTACCCAATGGAAATTATGAAATCGGTGTACACATTGCCGATGTTTCGCATTATGTAATCCAGGGAACAGAATTAGACAAAGAAGCTTACAGTCGTGCTACTTCAGTTTATCTGGTCGATCGCGTAATCCCGATGTTGCCTGAACGTTTAAGTAATGGCGTTTGTTCATTGCGTCCAAATGAAGATAAGTTGTGTTTTGCTGCTGTTTTTGAACTGGATGAGCAAGCCAATATCCAAAATGAATGGTATGGTCGTACAGTAATCCACTCGGATCGGAGATTCAGTTATGAAGAAGCCCAGGAAGTAATTGAAAGTAAAAGCGGCGATTATGCAACTGAAATACAAAAACTGAATGAGCTGGCCTATATCCTTCGCGACCGTAAATTTAAAAATGGTGCCATTAGCTTTGAAAGCACCGAAGTTAAATTTAAGCTTGATGATTCGGGCAAACCAATTGGTGTTTATGTAAAAGAGCGTAAAGATGCCCATAAACTGATTGAAGATTACATGCTTCTGGCCAACCGTAAAGTTGCCGAATTTATCGCGAAGAAAACTAAAGGAAAAGATAAACTGACCTTTGTTTATCGAGTGCACGATTCGCCAAATATGGAAACCTTGAATACTTTCGCCACATTTGCTTCGCGCTTCGGTTATAAAATCAACACCAAATCGGATAAGGAAATTGCCAAATCATTAAACAATTTAATGGCCGATGTTGAGGGCAAAAAAGAACAAAATATACTCACATCACTCGCCATCAGGTCAATGGCAAAAGCAATTTATTCAACTAAAAAAACCAGTCATTACGGCCTGGCTTTCGAATATTACACCCACTTTACCTCTCCTATCCGCCGTTATCCGGACGTGATGGCACATAGGCTTTTACAAACTTATTTAGACGGTGGAAAATCGGCAGACATGGAGTTTTACGAAGTAGCCTGCGTACATTCTTCGGCTATGGAGAAGAGAGCCGCCGATGCGGAACGAGCCTCTATTAAATATAAACAAGCCGAATACTTAGAAAACAATATCGGTACGGAGTACAAAGGGATTATTTCAGGCGTTACCGAATGGGGCATGTATGTAGAAATTGAAGAGAATAAATGTGAAGGTATGATTCGTTTAAGGGATATATCAGATGATTTTTATGTACTTGATGAGAAAAACTACTGCATTGTAGGCCAACGCAAAAAGAAAAAATACCAACTTGGAGATGAAGTGATGATCAGGGTAAAAAAAGTTGATCTCTCTAAACGTCAAATCGATTTCACCCTGATTCCTGACTAAATTTTAATGAAGATCAAGTTTTGTTTTAACATTATACTTTTTGGTTGTTGCCCAATTTATTATTGGCTCAAACGATAAAGGGAAAAATTACTGATGAATTATCTAACGACGGAGTAGCCTATGTAACCGTTCAAGCCGACGCAAAACATAAAACCATCAGTAATGAAAACGGGGAATTTGAACTTGCCGTAAGCTCGCTGCCTTGTGATTTAACGATTTCACATATCAGTTATCAACCCATAAAAATTAAAGCAAACGATATCATTTTAAATCTAAAATTAAAAGCTATTGTACAAAACCTCGAAGAAGTTGTTGTAGGTAATCATGCACTTTCGTTAATGAAAAGTGCTTATACAAAAGCCATAAAAATTGTTGATGAATCTTACTACGCCAAAGCTTTTTTCGCCAGATTGCTTATGAAGCTGACCGGCCAGTCTATTTAAACGAAATATTTTTTAATGCAGATTGGAAAAACTACTCACTTATAAAGTGGTTACCTACCGAAAGCAGGTATCTAAAAAATGACAGCCATGTTTCTTATTCAAACTTGAGTTTTTCGGTATTTGCCCTATCTGGTTATCTATCCAATAGTTATTATGCGAAACCATTATCCTCCAAGTTAGATTCGCTATATACTTTCAAAATTAAAAGCACATTTAAATCTGGCGATGATGAAATTGCAATAATCAGTTGTAAATTAAAAGTTAAATATGAAAAGGCATATTTTGAAGGGGATTATTATTTAAATACTGAAACCTATAACGTTTTAAAAATCGATGGTACCATAAAAAATTTCGGTTTAACAAGTAAAGGTGTATTAGGGGCAAAACTAAAAGAGGCAAATTTAATTTCACAATACTCCCTTAACAGCGAGAATAAAAGCATTTTGGATTTTTCAGTGCTGACATTAAAAAGTAGAATGGCGGTACTCGGCTTAGGTACAAAAAACCTCGAACTATATAGTACTTTATATGTGATGGATTATAGCAATACTTATAATAAAGATTTAAAACAAATCCAAAATAAAACCAATGATGTAAAAACGACACAAAATATGGTTTATAATGCCGATTTTTGGAGATCGAATCCTACTATTAAAAGAACTGCAAAAGAAGAGGAGGCCATAAAAATTTTAGAGGAGGCCTCAACAATAAATTAGTCAATGCATACTACAGAACAATTACAGCAAATTTTATATACTGCAATACAAAATTTAAGACTTCCGGATCACCCTAAACAGCTTTACGATCCGATTACTTATATTATTAACCTGGGTGGAAAACGGGTAAGACCGCTTTTGGTACTTATGGCTACCGAATTGTTTGGCGGGGATGCAAACCAATCAGTTCATGCAGCCATGGCCATTGAGATTTTCCATAATTTTACCTTGGTGCATGATGATATTATGGATAATGCGCCATTGCGCAGAGGCCAGGCTACCGTACACGAAAAATGGAGCACTAACGTGGCTATTTTAAGTGGCGATGTAATGATGGTAGAAGCCAATAAAAACCTGGCCAAAGTAAATCCGATCTTCCTTAAAGATGCATTGGACACTTTTAATGCTACTGCACAGGGTGTTTGCGAGGGCCAGCAGCTAGATATGGAATTTGAAGGACGTGGTGACGTAAGCATCGACGAATACATCAACATGATCAGGCTAAAAACGGCTGTATTATTAGGGGGTGCATTAAAATTGGGGGCTATTATTGCTGGCGCTTCAGAAAAAGATGCTGACCTGATTTATCAGTTTGGTGAAAATATTGGAATTGCATTTCAGTTACAGGATGATATTTTAGATGTTTATGCTGATCCGGAAAAATTTGGTAAGCAGGTTGGTGGTGATATTATTGCCAATAAGAAAACCTTTTTATTGTTAAAAGCTTTTGAATTGGCAGAAGGCGAAACCCGTGCTTCATTAGATACCTGGACCTCATATAAAGAATTTAACGCACAAGAAAAAGTAGATACCGTTCGTCAGGTATACGATACTTTAGATATTCAGGATATTGCAAAAGAACACATGAACCATTACCGAGATAAAGCTTTGGCTTTATTTGCGCAGATTAGTGTGAGTGAAGAAAGAAAATCAAACCTCTTAACACTTACTGATCAGTTAATGGCAAGAGAGCATTAATTAAGGTATTCGTCATTTCGAGCGAAGAGCAACTAAGCCGAGAAATCTATATCTAAATATCTCTCCATTTCGCTGCGCTTCAGTCAAGATGACGTACTTCCTATATTTCCTTAAGCTTTCACCAATTTATATTTAATCCAAAAATCAGCTGATTTGCCACCTTGCATTGGTCTTTGGCCGCCACCCATTTTTCCTCCGCCACCCATACCGCCACGGCCACTTCTGCCCATGCCACCACCTCCCATTCCTCCTCTACCTCCACCTCCAGATCTTCCCACACTTCTGTTTCCTCCTTCAGGAGTACCTTCTCTTTTGAAACCGGATTTACCAGGTTCATTTATTTAAATATTGTAAACAAGTGGTTTTTTAAGATCCAGACCGACCTGTAGTTGCGCCAATGGAATGCTCAGTTCATAAATCAGATCTCTGTTTGGATGAATGCTCATTCCCGTTTCAATACCATCTTGATTTATTGCTGGCAATTCACCATCAGGAATATTTTTAAATCCTGCAACCCTAATACTTTTATTCATCATCACCTGATCATGCATCTCTTTATCAGGAGGTAAAGCAGTATGCTCATGATGCTCTTCTCCTTCTTTCTGCATTGGTGGTCTTTCCATCAGCGGAAAAGTTAACTTCATCCCATCCTTCTTTTTTCCTGCTGTATTAATATTTAAAGTAATACCACCTCTTAACACACTAAAAGTAGTCTGAGGATCTAATGATTCTATAATGATATACAAATTTTTATCGTCGTTAGCCAAGGCAAAGGCTAGTTTGGTAGCATCGTTGTATTGGTTAAGAGGCTCGTTCCATTCGTTTGCCACACCATCGGCCTTAAATGGCTTTACCATGCGGATATTTTCTTCTACCTCCTGCCCATACAATAACCGGCCGGAAATAAGCGATAAAATTAATAAGGATATTTTCTTCAGATTCATTTGGACTAATTTTTAAATTAATACCCAAATCTAGTGGTTGGAAATGTTAATTTTTGTTATTTAACAGGGTTTAACATGTTAGTCCTGAGTCGGCAGTCTGGAGTCCGAAGTCTAATGATCGATTTTCCTAGATGTGCCATCCTGAGGCGGAATTATTATATAAAAATTAATATAAATGAAATAAAAGCTTAAGTATATAGCTTCCTCAAGCCATCGTCATTTCAGGCGGAGTGCAACGCAGTCAAGAACCACAGAGTGCCCAGCGAAGCTAAATCTGTCTAGATAGATCTCTACATTTCGCTGCGCTATAATGGAGATGACGATCATTCTATTGGAGTCGATCAACCGAACCCCTCAATATGTCACCCTGAGCGGAGTCGAAGGGCCGGTAGATAGCTTGGACGTTGACAACAATTAACCGCTTTAAATAATTAAGCAATTTTCAGATTATGACCATTAAGAAATTAAGAAAAATTAAGATTTAAGCGATTGCTGTAAACATTATGGCTATCAACCATGGAGTAATGAACCCAACCAACAAAAAAAGTCCCGATTTGCATCGGGACTCTCCTTTATAACTTTGATACTAATTATTCTGCAGGTGCAGCTTCTTCAGTAGTTTCGTCTTTTTTAGCTGCTTTTTTAGCAGGTGCTTTTTTAGCAACCGGAGCTGCTTCAACTTCTTCAGCTACAACTTCTTTCTCTGCAACCGCTTTTTTAGCAACTGGTGCTTTCGCTACTGCTGCTTCGATTTCAGCTTCAGTGATAGGAAGGATAGAAACATAAGATTTGTTATCTTGTTTCTTTCTGAAAATTACGGTACCATCAACTAAAGCAAATAAAGTGTGGTCTCTACCAATACCAACACCTTTATCAGGATGGTGTTTTGTTCCACGTTGACGTACTAAAATGTTTCCAGCGATAGCTAATTGCCCACCGAAAATTTTAATACCTAAACGCTTACTATGCGATTCACGTCCGTTTTTCGAACTACCGGCTCCTTTTTTGTGTGCCATGATTTTATATTTTGTAACTCGCTAAAAAGCGAATTATTGGGTTAACAATTAATTATAGAGTGATATCAGAGATCTGAATCTTAGTGAAAAACTGACGGTGACCATTTTTCTTTTTGTAACCTTTTCTACGTTTTTTGTGGAAAATAATTACTTTGTCACCTTTTAAATGAGATACGATCTTAGCTGAAACTTTAGCACCTTTAACTGCAGGAGCACCTACAGTAATTGCACCACCGTTGTCAACCAACAATACATTATCAAATTCAATACTAGCGCCTTCATCTCCTTGTAATCTGTGTACAAAAAGGTGCTGGTCTTTAGCAACTTTAAATTGCTGCCCTGCTATATTTACTATTGCGTACATTGTTTAAATATTAGTTTTTTAATTTTTATTTAACGAGGTGCAAATATAGAACAAATTCAATTAACACACAAATAGATATCGAAAATATTTTTCTTTGACATTATACAGGATCAGGATTAGGAAGATTTAAGGATTTCAAGATCGATTTGATGACTATATTAATTGCACTTTTCGAAAATCATAGTTCAATAATTCCCAGACTAAGCCCACCCTATTGCCTATTGCAGCGAGCACTTATATTGGAGCGCAGAGCCAGTGCAAAACAACTAAGTTTCTTCCCGTTTTACGCTTATACGCTTCGCTTCCTCGTACCTCGTTGCGGCAGGGTAACACTTCAACCGGGGCTATTGGACCAAAACAGCACTTCATTTCCGGGGTTTCAGTCTGCAGGAACCCTTGTACCTAAACCTGATTGGAGCGAACACGAAGTGCAACGGAGTAAAGCGTAAAGCAGGACTGAAGACAGCCAAAAACCACAAGCCGCTCATTTCCAACCCGTAAAAATATTTGTCCTGTACTATTCAAGCTTCATATTGGTCCTTCAACTCCGCTCAGATGGCATATCGAAAAGAATTATGTGTCTATGTATCTTCGCGAATAAAATACGTTACCCTCCCATTACCTATCATCCCATTCTACCTCTTCCATCTCCTTTTCGTTAAAAAATGTTAAATCAATTTGTTATTACGAATATTTCGTAGATTTACGAAAATTAAATAAACCTAAATCCAATATTATGAAACGAATTTTAACTACCTGTTTGGCTACGGCCATTTTACTTTCAGCCAAAGCCCAGGAACCAGATAAAGCACTGGCCAGGGTGCGTTATACTTTTACCCATGTGAGAGATACCACCGAAAGAGATAAACCTAAAGTGGAGAACATGCTATTGGTTACTGGTAAAAATGCTTCGGTTTTTACCAGTTACGATAAGCTGAACCAAACACTAAACATGCAAAAGCAGATACAGGAACAGATTAAGAACCAAGCGGGTAACGGCAACTTAAAAATTGAAGTTAAAAAGCGAAACGAAAGTCCCCCTTACCCAGGAAGACTATTTCTTTTTTGCGAATGAGCATAAAATGATTACTAAAGAGCGCCTGTTTAATAATTACCTGATTGAAGAACCCGCTACAGCAATTGACTGGAAGATATTAAAAGATACAATGAGCTTTTCTGGGGTTGCCTGCCAAAAAGCAACTGCGCATTTTAAAGGCCGCAACTGGACAGCCTGGTTTGCGACCGAAATTCCGTTTCAAAGTGGCCCGTGGAAATTAAATGGCTTACCTGGTTTAATCATAGAAGCTTACGACGATAAAAAAGACGTAAAATTTGAATTTGCCGGACTTGAATATGTAAAAGATACGGATGCTACATCAAACTCTGATGGCGAAGTTAAAATAGCAGCACAGAGCGGCGGTATAGGTGCGGTAAAAATTGTAGGCATAGATGTGAGCACAAGCTACCTCGGACCCGAAATTAAGTTACCAACTGATGCCATAAAAACTACCCGCAAGGAGCTGGATAAGCTTAAAGCTGCACGGGATAAGGACCCTCAAGGTTTTATGCAGGCACAAATGGCCGCAAGTGGTATGCAAGGTTCGTTCAAAACCAACCAGGCACCACGCCAGACCAGTACAACAGTAGCTAAGGATGAAGTTAATAACCCGGTTGAAATTGAAGACAAAAAATGAGAAAGCTCGTTTTAACTTGCTGGCTTCTGCTGGCAGCTTTTTCAGTTTTTGCCCAAAAACCGATTAAAGGTTCCGTTAAAGATACCGATGGAAAAGGTATAGAATCTGTTAACGTAATTTTAAAGGATCCTGAGGGAAATGTAATCAATTTTACAAGAACTAATCGCAATGGTGAATTTAGCATCTTAATAAAAAACGATCAGATTAATAACTATAAAATAGAGGCCTCGAGCATTGGGTATAAAAAACTGAGCACGGTGATTACAGACGTGAACAAAAGTTACGACCTCGTTTTGCAGAACAACGAAACAGCCTTAGAAACTGTAACGGTAAAAAACCGTCCGTCTCTAACGGCAAGAGGTGATACCTTAAATTACAAGCCATCTGATTTCGCCGATAAACAGGACAGAAGCATTGGTGACGTACTTAAAAAAATGCCAGGGATAGAAGTCGCTGAAGATGGAAAAATCAGTTATAACGGAAAATCCATTTCCAGCCTTTATGTAGACGGTGATAACCTTTTGGATGATAAGTATAATATTGGCACCAAAAGTATTCCACAGGACGCGGTAGATAAGGTACAGGTGATCCAGAATGATCAGCCGATTAAAATGATGCGTAAAAACAACATGAGCGATGATGTAGCACTTAATCTGGTGCTTAAAGACGAAGCCAAGCTTAAAGTAATGGGTGATGCCACTGTTGGCGCGGGTATGCCAGCGCGTTTTGATGAAAACCTGACGGCCATGCTTTTTAATAAAAAGCTCAAATTTATCAATAACATAAAAGGTAATAACATTGGCAATGACCCGGGTATTGATCTTACCTCGCACAACCTGTCTGATTACTTAAAAAAGCTGGATAATGACAGACCAGGCGACCTGCTTTCTACTGGAGCCGCGGGAGTGCCCTCCTTGCCACAAAGCAGGTACCTTTTTAATAAGGCAGGATTACTGAACTTAAATAATCTATACAAGTTTAACCAGGATCTGCAGTTAAGGGCAAACCTTTCGTACCTGTACGATCAGCGCAATCAGCAGTACAATAAATTTTCACAGACCTATCTTTCAGACCAGACCATCAGCTATTCAGAATCGCAGAACAATGCTATTAATCCACAAAAATTAAGGACGCAATTTAACCTGAACGGAAATGCAGAAAAATACTACCTGAACAATAATTTTGTACTCGATTATGCGCCTTTTAAAACTTCTTCGGGTTTTGTAATCAATAACGTGGCGGCTAATCAGGTACTGCGGCAGGAAACACTAGATATTTCGAACGAGTTCAATTACCGTAAAAAGCTAAAGTCAGAAGATATAATTAACATGTACTCCTATTTAAACCGCACTACACAGCCAGAAAACTTAAACATAACACCGGGTCTTAATGCTGATATTTTAAACAATGGTAACAGTTATCTTGGTTTAAGCCAGTATATCAAAATACCAACCTGGTACACCAATAACTATGCTTCTTTTGCTTTTGTAAACAAACATTTCGTTCAAATGTATAAGGCAGGTTTTAATGTGCAGCAGCAAAAGCTCAATTCGGAACTTTACCGCACACAGAACAACCAGCAAACCGAACTCGTATCTGGCAATACCGTAAATGATCTAGATTGGCTAAAAACCAAGATATATACCGATGCCACCTACGAATTTACCAACGATAAATTAAAAGCTGGATTAAGCTTGCCTTTAAGTTATAATCTGATTAAATACAGTGATGACATCAATCAATTGGATAAGCGCCTGAATAAATTGTTTCTAAACCCTTCTCTGAATATCAAATATCAAACCAGCGTTGAAAATTATGTGACAGCAAATTATAGCTTCCGAAACGATTTAGGAGGAATAGATGATGTTTACCGGGGCACAGTATTAAAAAACTATCGGTCTCTTTTTGCCAATAATGCCCCCATTTCGGAATCTAAAACTCATAACGTTGGCGCAGGGTTTAATTTCAGAAAAGCTATGCAGATGTTATTTGTAAATTTAACTGCTAATTACAGTGATGCCCAACTGAACACCATTTCTTCGTACAGTTTAAGTAATAACATCCAGCAAAGGGTGGTACTGCCATTGAGCAACCACATCCGCACCCTATTTTTTAATGCAAATGCCAGCAAATACCTTTTTGTGCTGAAAAGCACAGTAAGTGGAGGTATTAGTTTTTCACAGAGCCAATATGATCAATTACAAAACAACGAACTTTTTGCATTTAATGCACAAACCATTTCTTACAAACTTGGAATAGAAGCAAAACTCACCAACTTTATCAATTGGTCTTACCTGGCAAATTTTTCGGTTACCGATAATAAAGCTAAAGTGGCCGACGCCATCAAAACGAATTTTCAGCAGCTCAGGCAGCAGTCTACCCTGGCCATTACCACTTTCAGAAATGTATACATAAATCTATCGGCCGAACATTTATTTACACATCAATCTACACAACCCAATTTAAAGTATCTTTTTGCGGATATGAATATCAAATACAAGTACCTGAAAATGAAAACAGATTTTGAATTTGGCGTTACCAACCTGGCTAATATCAAAAGCTTTAATGCGGTTTACCTTTCAGCAAATTCACTTACCACGGGAACATATTATATTCCGGGTAGGGTAGCGATGTTAAAGGCGACTTTTAGTTTTTAAGTACCGGGATCGTCATCTCGACTGAAGCGCAGCGGAATGGAGAGATCTTTTAAAGACGCTTTAAGCCAAGGTTAAAGATTTCTCCACTGCGTCTAAAGACGATTTTACTAAATTCAAATCATCTAATAGTCATCTCCTGTAGCGCAGTCCCAAACCTTCAGGAGAGATAGCTATAGTTGATTTAGTTTCGGTGATCAATTGCGGCTCCCGGCTACGCTGTGCTCCGCTTGAAATGACGGCAACTGCGGGAAATTACGGTTTTGTTGTAATCTGAATAGTCTGATTATTTCTATCAATTTTCATATCAGAAACTTTATTCAGGTTCAGTTTGTCCAGTTCTTCTTTTGTAATCTTATTTCCATTCAGAAAATACGATGTACTTTCTGCAATCATTATTCCATTGGCATCTGGCTGATTTCCATCTTTTGCATCAGAGATTGTTGCGGTTGATTTTATGGTATACATATAGCCTACCCCTTTTTTCCTGGCATCGGCAGTTCTTGCAGGTCTCCACCATGTTTAGTTAAAACTTTTACCTCGATATTTTTATGATCCGATTTTACCGTATCTGTAAAGTTAAAGTGCTGCACAAAAGTTTTTCCTTTAAAATCACCGTCCGTTTTAAAGCTCATGATCTTCACTTTCTTACCTAAGCCTTTTAACATATCCTCAACCGATCTTCTCGAAGAATCTACTCCATTGGTTATGCTTTTGATAATGAAAGTCATTTTGTTAACCGTGTCCGGTTCTTTCAGCGTACCGATCGATATTTTCTTTTTTGCTTTTGGTTTTAAAACCGCTTTGGTTTTTTCCTGCATTTCGGGTACCTTTTCTGGTAAAACCTCATTCACCATTTTACTTAAAGGTGCAAAATGTTTTTTAACCTCCTTTTTGTCGATGGTAAATGCCAGGGTAACGCAAAGCAATATCGGCAATACAAATAAATACCGTGTTAAATTCACCTTCGATGAACGTTTGGCGTTCATCATTTTAATCCGTTTCTTAAGATCAGACAGGTTAAAATTATTAACAATAGCTACTGATGGCTGTAAAGTACCCACATCTAATAAACTGTACTGGTAGGCTTTTTTATCGATTCCTTTTTTTAAGATCTTAGCATCTGTAATAAATTCGATGTTTTCGCGTACAGCTTTTTCATCAGCCAAACACCAGGATTAAACCAATAAAAACCACGCAAATTTCGGCCAGGATAATATCTACCGTATGCCACTCTTCTACATGCACTTTTTCGTGCTCGAGGATATTATTTAAATCCTGCCTTTTATGCAGTCTGGGGTTAATATAAATGGTTTGCCAAAAACTAAAGGGACTCACCTGATCATTCAATATCCTCACCTTATAATCAGCCAGGCGATCGGGCGAAGAATTTTTATGCATTTTGTAAAGCGAGATAAACTGGATCAATAACCTTAAGGCCATTACTAGCACGCCCACATAAAAAAGCAAGGTTAATACCTGCCAGAATACCGAAACAGCATCTTGCTGCACCAGTTGACTTACTTGTTGATTTAATCGGGGTACAAAGGCCGGAACTGCTTTCCGGTCAGCAAAAAATTCGGTGAGGTTAATAAATGGGTAAGCTGAAGAAAACAGAATCCCAAACAGCAGAAACATCCTGTTGATGGAGTAGAAAGTTAACCTCCGCAACACCAGGTAGTAGGTGGCCGAAAACAAAATCAGCACCAGATTAATCTTTAGGAGAATGATAAAGAAATGTGGCATGGCATTTACTTTTCAGGGTTTTCAATCAAATTTATAATCTCCTTAAGCTCTTCGGCACTGATTTTTTTATCTTTTGCGAAAAAAGCAACCAGTTCCTTATACGAACTTTGAAAATAACTATTTACGAAACCGCTCATAAAGCGCTTTTTATACTCTGTTTCTTTAACCTTGGCACTATAGCGATTGGCATTGGCAAAACGTTCGCTTACCAGATAACCCTTGCGTTCCAGATTCTTAACTGTTGATGCCAGGGTGGTATAGGGTGGCTTAGGCTCGGGCAGCATGTCCATAAAATCTTTGATAAAACCTTTTCCAATCTGCCAAACAGCCAGCATCGCTTCTTCTTCCTGCAAAGTTAATTTTTCCATACTTACGAATATATCGTAAATATACGAAAAGATCCTAAATAAAAAATTAGCAAACTGTTTAATTGTTAAACCGGTTAACTGATGCCAAACGTCCAGCTCTAAACTAAATACCATTCGACTCCGCTCAGGGTGACAAATCGAGGGGAATCGATTGGATTGACTCCAAACGCGAAACTCTTAACTCCAAACTCACTTATTTTCCGCTTCTTTTTTCGGCCTCCAGTAAGGTTTGATCAATAACTTTGCGCATCTGTACTGCTGCATCTAATAATTTGGGATTGCCATCAAAATCGCCATAAATCACTACATGCTTTGTTTTTTCTTTGTATTTAAACAGCAAATCGTAGCGTGGTACTTTGCTTGATTTTTCGCTTTTCTTACCAATAGTATCCGGAAAATTCCAAAGTCCAATTTCATTGGCTTTGCCATGCATGTAAAGAATATCGTCATTCTTTAAAAAGATTTTCTTCTTAATTACAGAATCGGCACCATTAACATACTGGTAATCGCCAGTTGCAGAATTGTAATGGTTCTCTAAGGAATCTTTTATCCCCCATTTATATTCCATTGAGACAAAATCGTTTTTTCTAAAGGGGGCATTCTGAATGATTGGTTTGTAATAGATGTAACAATAAATGATCATCGGCACGATGATGGTAATGGCTAAAAATATTTTTTTCCTCTGCTTGACACTTTTTGTATTATTAATTGAATGAATGAATTTTGAATGATTGAATCAGAGCGTTATTGAATGAGTGAATAATTGAATATTAAAAACAGACTCAGAACTGATGACTCTAGACTTCCGACTCTTTAAGTTCCCCTTCCCACTTACTTACAACAGCGGTTGCAATACTGTTACCCACTACATTGGTTGCTGAACGGCCCATATCCAATAAAGGATCGATACCGATTAATAAGGCTAAACCTGCTTCGGGAATATTGAAACTGGCAATGGTTCCGGCAATAACTACCAGCGATGCTCTTGGCACACCAGCAATCCCTTTACTAGTTAACATCAGGATTAACAACATCGAAATTTGCTGCTCAAAACCTAAATGAATACCATAGGCCTGCGCGATAAACAGAGAAGCAAAAGTCATATACATCATTGAACCATCCAGGTTAAATGAATAACCCAATGGTAAAACGAAACTTACAATTTTATCCTTACAACCAAAACGCTCTAAAAGCATCATGGTTTTTGGATAAGCGGCTTCGCTACTTGCGGTACTGAAAGCCAGAATGGCTGGTTCCTTCATATCGTTTACTAAGCGGAATATGCGTTTTTTCAGCACCAAAAAGCCTAAAAAGATCAACACGCACCATAAAATCCCCAATCCGAGGTAAAACTCGCCAATGAATATGGCATAAGTATTCAAAACATTAAGTCCTTGCTTAGCTATGATTGCCGTCATGGCACCAAAAACGGCCAATGGTGCAAAATTCATCACATAACCGGTCATTTTTAAGATCACATGTGCAATGGCATCAAAAGTTTTAATTACCACCTGGCCTAAATCACCAATTGCGGCCGTTGCCACACCAAAAAACAATGAAAATACCACAATCTGTAAAATTTCATTATTCGCCATTGATTCGGCAATACTTTTCGGGAAAACATGGGCAATAAAATCTTTAACGCTCATGGCGGCTTTCTGGATGCCTGTATTCACCAAATGATCGGGTAATGATAATTTCATGTGCCTTCCAGGCTCGAATAGGTTCACCAGAATCATCCCCAGTACCAGCGACATTAACGACATGGCTAGAAACCAGCCCAATGTTTTACCGCCAATACGACCGACCGCTTTAATGTCGCCAACTTTAGCTACGCCAACAACCAGCGTGGTGAATACCAATGGGGCTACAATCATTTTAATCAGACGGAGAAAAATATCGCTCAAGAGCGTAAAATATTCTAACTTTTTCTCCCTAATGTCTTCATTTTCTTTTTTAATTTTGGAATTGGCCTTTTTTTCAGCCTTTAGCTGTGTGTAAGCAACACTTGTCGTATCGGTCGATTTTGCAATGTTTACTTCTATACTTTTAACCTTTGCATCCGCATTCAGGATATTCTGATTATAAACATTGATGGAATTTACGTTTAAAATATACCCCAATGCAATCCCTGCAATCAGCGCTATAAAAATAAAAAGCGTGAGTTTGTTTTTCTTCATGAATAAAAAAGTTTGTGGCAACTTAATTCGGTAAAACTACGATATTTACCGCTTGTAACAAATTTTGATACAGAGCATTAAAAATATATTATTTTCGCTTCCTCGTGTAACAAAAAAAGTGAACCAACATCTAAAACGCAACGATAAACCTCTAAATGGAACAAAAAGACAAGTTATTTAAGCAGATCTTCGACTCGAATTCCAAAAAAATATTCCATTTATGTTATGGTTATACCGGCGATACTGACGCCGCAAATGATCTTTTGCAGGAAACTTTTTTGAAGGTTTGGCAAAATCTGGATAAATTCAGAAACAAATCTTTAATATCTACCTGGATTTATAGAATTGCCGTAAATACCTGTCTTACTTATTTACGCTCAGAAAAACGTCAGGCAAAAGATGAATTGACAGATAATATAATTGAGAATAAAATTGAAGAATTTTCTGAGAAAAATGAACAGGTTGCCCTGCTTTATACCTGCATTTCTAAACTCGAAGAAAATGACCGTTTAATTATTACCATGGTTTTAGATGAGTTACCATATCATGAAATTGCCGATATCTCAGGTATAAGCGAAGGCAATTTGAGGGTAAAAATTCACCGCATTAAACAAAAATTAACAGAACTATATAACCAGTATGCAAGCGTTTGATCAAATACAGGAATTGTGGCAAAAGCACGAGGTAGAAGTTAAAGTTTCTGCTGATGAAATGTTACAACAAGCGAAGAAAGAAGTAAATGGCCTAAAGCTAAAATCTGCTTTGAACATTTTAGGCATGCTGGCATCCTTTATTGCCATTGCTGCATTATGGATATTTTTTCACTTCGAATCGTGGACAACCCATGTAGGTATCAGTATTACGATTGTTGTTATTGGTGTATATACACTCATTCTATATCGCGATCACCGTTTGATTGCTAAAAATGATGCTACTGCTCATCCGCACGAATACCTGAATAATTTAAAAACATATCAATTAAACCGGTATAAACTTTACAATTCGCTATATTGGTTTTACGCTATTGCATTATCATTGGGAATTATATTTTATTTCATTGAAATTTTAACCTATTTGAGCATGGCTCAAAAAGTAGCTGCAATTGTATTAACTTTTTCATGGATACTATTTTGCTCAACTATATTGCGAAAGGCTGTAATTAAACGCGAAAAAGAACGAATTTCACTGCTGATTGAGAAATTCGAAAGGATTAGCGGACAGATTTCTACCCACGAATAATTTAGGCACGGTTTTTTCATTGTAAAAATCAACACATGAAAAAACTGATTATCCCCTTATTATTTTTGCTGGTTTTACCCTGCACTTTTGCTTTTAAACAAGACCTTAATCAACCGGTACAACTGGATTGGGAAACCCATTTCAAAGGAAAAGCAGATATGCGCTCGCGATTTTTTGCTTTAACTGCCATGACCTGGAAATACAGCTATGAGAGCACGGTTTACCGTAACAGAGTAGTAATTAAGCTTAAAAACGATGTCAGTATTGATAAAACCAGATCGTGGGTAAAATGGGATAAAATTAAAGACCCTGAAATTAGTGCCAGTCTTTTACACCATGAGCAAGGACATGCTGATATTCAATATATTTTACTTTTAGAAGCCGAAAGGGTATTGAAAAACAGAAACTATTCTGTAAACAACTATAAAGCTCAAATATCTGAGCTTGCCAATCAGATCAGCAATTATTTTGATACCATGCAACGTAACTATGATGAAGAGACTGAGCACGGCAGTAACCATAAAATGCAGGCCCGGTGGGATGAGATTATTCAAGAGAAGATTGAGGAGTCTAGGACTGCTATGGCTGAGCTACAAAAATAGTTTCGGAACAAAAACTATAAAACCAACAGCTATCGCCAGGAATGCAGAAACCAAAACTGCAGCAGCCGCCAAATCTTTTACTATTTTAATTTTCGGATGATAATCAGGCGAAACCAAATCCGCCAGTTTTTCGATAGCTGAATTAAGGATCTCAGCCACAAAAACCGCAGAAATAACCGATAAAATCGCAATCCATTCTAAACCTGAAATTTTAAGATAAAAAGACAACGCAATGGCAACTATTGTGGCAAATAAATGAACACGACCATTATGTTCGGTCATAAAAAAGAGTTTTAACCCATTAAATGCATATTTAAAGCTCTTTATGCGATCGATAATTGAAAATTTCTGGTTGTTCATTGTTTTAAATTTAAACTAATCGCAATAAAGATGGCCGTCATCTCGACTGAAGCGCAGCGGAACGGAGAGATCTGCCTAGATAGATTTCTCGACTGCGTTGCACTCCGCTCGAAATGACGGACTATTGAAATGGAAGTGTTACTCCGCCATATGCTCTACGCTTAGCGCCATAAGCCTTTCAGCTTTGGTCTTTAGTCTTAAACCTTCTACCTTAAAACCTTCCACCTTCTGTACTCTACTTCACCTCACCTGCCGAAAAACTATTGCCACTTAACTTATATTGCAGTGTTCTGTTAATCGTTTTAGTGCTATCTGCTATATCTTTTACAGGAAAAGAGCGGAAAAGATCACCGTTTTTGATGAAAAATTTATCGTTGCCTGCATAACCTTTTTTCTGGTTTGTGCTTAAAGATGGGAAACTGATTTTATTGAAATCTCCACCCGCATATTCGAACACATTTAAATCTAAAATATTCTTTTTGCTTAACAACTGGATATATAGCTCAGGATTTCCATCATTGTCAAGATCCATGTTCCAGGCATCGGTAATAATGCCTTTACGATCAACAGCTGCTGAACGGTAATTATTACGGATTGAATCAGACATTAAGATCTGGTACCCACCAATAGAGTCTACTCCTTTTCCCCAGCTTACAATTTCGAAATTTAACCCTGGTTTTACTTCTATATCTTTATAAAAGCGGAAGGGATTCTTTTCTACTTTGACCGTTTCTGTTTTAATTTCTTTAGGTTTTTCTTCGGTGCATGCAAAACAAAACAGCACCCCTGTCATTAACAAAAGGTGCTGCAATGTGTATTTTTGTAGTTTCATTCTATTTGGGTTCATTTTGGTTGCCCCCAAATTAAGTATTTTAGCCTATCAAAGCAATAAATTTTATTTCTTCGCTTCCGCTTTAACTTCGGGTGCTCCGTTGTTTAAAACCGTTTCGGTAACTACGCTTCTTCTACCGCTTGGGGCAATTACAATGGTTTTTAATACCCTCTTCTCACCTTGCGGAATGTTAATTTTAATTGGCGATGTATATAAAAATGCATTTTCGGATGGGCGGGATAAATCAATCGAATAATAAATTTTAGCTCCTGCAACTGGTGCTTTTAAATCAATGGTAAAATCGCCACCGGTTAAAGCTTTATCACTTTGACCTATCGGTGTAGGTACCCAGTAGTTAACATTCATTTTATCTAAGCGGGCCAAATGTGCTGGCAAACGCACTTCGCTAAAATTTTTCAAATCTTTACGTTCAACCGGTGACCAGGCAATCTCTGATAAAGCCAATATCCTCGGGAAAGCATGATTTTCTGCTTTTTCAGGGGTTTTAATATACTCTGTCCACATATTTGCCTGTACACCTTTAATGTATTTCCTTTCGTCGGCCGTTAATACCTTCGGAATCGGATCATAAGCATATATTTTTTGATAAGGTGCAAAACCACCTATGGTAACCGGCTCATCAGGAGAATTAGATTGTTTATGATCAATATACAAACCCATCGATCCCGGGGTCATAATTACGTCGTGTTTTTGTTGTGCAGCTGCAATTCCACCATCTTCACCTCTCCAGCTCATTACTGTTGCATTTGGCGCTAAACCACCTTCTAAAATCTCGTCCCAGCCAATAATCGAACGTCCTTTGCTATTTACATGTTTTTCAATTGTCTGGATAAAATAACTCTGTAATTCGTGTTCATCCTTCAAACCTTTCTCTTTCATTAAAGACTGGCAAAACGGTGATTCTTTCCAATAGGTTTTTGGCGCTTCATCACCACCAATATGGATGTATTTTGAAGGGAAAATAGCAATTACCTCATCCAGAATATTGTTCAGGAAAGTAAAAGTATTTTCTGAGGGCACAAAAATATCATCAAAAACGCCCCAGGTTTGTTGTACCTGTTTCCCTTTTCTGCTTCCGGCCCATGGTGTTTTATCGCTGATAAAAGTATCGCGGCCAGGGAAACAGCTTAATTCCGGATAAGCTGCAATTGCTGCCGATGCATGTCCTGGCAATTCAATTTCGGGTATTACGGTAATGTACTTAGCAGCGGCATATTTAACAATATCTTTGGCTTCTTCCTGCGTATAGTAACCTTTAACCGGGGTAAGGTAATTGCCATTACCCGGGTAATTACCGATTATGGTACCGTTACGGGAAGAACCAATCTCAATTAGTTTTGGATATTTTTTTATCTCCAGTCTCCAGCCCTGATCATCAGTTAAATGCCAGTGAAAAGTATTGATTTTATAATAAGCCAACTGATCGATGTACTTTTTGATAAAAGAAATCGGGAAGAAATGACGGCTTACATCCAGCATCGTTCCACGGTAGGCAAAACGAGGATAATCGTTGATATTAACAGCAGGGATGGTAATTTTATCGGCAATTTTATCCGGCATCATCTGCATAACCGATTGGACGGCATAAAACAGGCCTGCACCTTTTCCTGCTAAAACAACTTGTTTTGGTGTAACTTTAATGGTATAACCTTCGGCAGGTAATTGATCTGCTCCAGCAGATGTTAAAATGATAGCCCTTTGGTTAGGTTGGGTTATTTTAGTCTCTCTTAGGGCAAAACCCGCCTCGGTAACGATAAAAGCGTTTAATAAATCAGCCATCTTTGCGCCGTCGATGCTTTGATTGACTAAAACTGTGGTTTTATCTAATACGAAATTTCCGTTGGCCCTGGTAATGGCTACCGGTGCAGGTATAATACCCAGATTAGGATCACCCTGCGCAAATGCAGCCGTACTGATTAATACTCCAATAAAAACCGATAATGCTTTGTTCATTTTTTGTGTAGATTTTATGACTTAAACTAATATTTGAACCAAGATAGAGATTATGGAGATATTACAAATCCCACATTCTTGTTACAATAGGAATCAAACGTTTGACTGCACCGCATAATGCAGATAAATCTAAACAATATTTATTAAAACGTTTTTCCAATGTTTCTGATAAGCTATGATAATGGAAGCCTTAGTCTTTTTTTTGGAAATCGGGTACAGCAGCGTTTTGGTTCAGGTAGTCCCGCTCCCGCTTCTGCCAATTTGAAGGAAATTGGCATCCCGCTCAGATCGGGTTTAGGTGGCAAGGCAGGTTAAACTATTTAGGGTTGCAGTTGCAGAAGAAACCATAGGCACTATGTTATTAAACCCAAACAGTTGCAGAAAACTGTGTATTTAAACCTGATTGAAATGGCATTTTTTGTCACCCTGAGCGTAATCGAAGGGCAAAAAATATAATGAAAAGCAGGACGAACAATAAAAAGAACTCCTGTACTTGTTTTCTAAAAAATGGAGGTTTTATAAAATAAGATTTGCTTTAACAGATCTCCCGACTACGTTTCACCCGATGACTATCGGGTTCGCTCAAGATGACGATTGGCGTGATTGAGATGATGACCATATATAAAAAAAGAGAAACCATTGCTGATTTCTCTCTTTCAAAATATTTTAAAATTATTCTTAAGCTTCTACCGGATGTTCTTTAGCGGCCAGATACCTTTCGGCATCAAGAGCTGCCATACAACCAGAACCCGCAGCAGTTACTGCCTGACGGTAATACATATCCTGCACATCGCCGCAGGCAAAAACGCCTTCGATATTGGTTAAGGTAGAACCTGGTTTAGTGGTTAAATAACCGGTTTCATCCATATCTAACTGACCTTTAAAAATATCGGTGTTAGGTTTATGACCAATAGCCACGAAGAACCCTTCTACGGCAATATCAGATTCGACACCTGTTTTGTTATTTAAAACTTTAACTGCAGTTACATTTTTGCCGTTACCTAGAATCTCTTGGGTTTCAGTATTGTAATGAACTACAATATTTGGTGTTGTCAATACGCGGCTTACCATTGCTTTAGAAGCTCTAAACTCATCTCTACGCACCAATAAGTGCACAGTTTTACAAAGTTTTGCTAAATAAGTTGCTTCTTCAGCTGCAGTATCCCCAGCACCTACAATAGCAACATCCTGACCTTTAAAAAAGAAACCATCGCATACTGCACATGCCGAAACACCAAAACCATTGTATTGCTGCTCGCTTGGTAAACCCAACCATTTGGCAGTTGCACCTGTAGCAATAATTACAGTATCAGCTGTAATGGTTTTAATTTCGTCAACCACTACTTTATGAGGAGTTGAAGAGAAGTCTACCGAACTTACATAACCGAAACGGATATCGGTGCCAAAACGCTCTGCCTGCTTGCGGAAATCTTCCATCATTTCTGGTCCCATAATTCCTTGCGGGTAACCTGGGAAATTTTCTACATCCGTAGTTTGCGTAAGCTGTCCGCCAGCTTGCATACCGGTATACATTATTGGTTTTAAATCAGCTCTGGCAGCATAAATTGCAGCAGTATAACCTGCAGGGCCAGAACCTATAATTAAACACTGAACGTGCTCGTTTTCTTGTGACATTATATAGTGTGTTTGAAATTCATTAATCGTAGCACAAATTTAATGCTTTAAATAATTGTTAACAAGTTTACATTGTCAACATAGTTTACTTATTAACAGCAAAAGGACAGGGGCATGGTGTAAAGCGTTTGAGTAAAGCGGATTGCGTTTGGCGTTAAGCTCAGATGTATCAGATGGCTTAAGCGGTAAAAAATATCTTTGTGGTGTCAGATATTTCTATCTGACACTCATTTATAAATCTGTCAGATGTTACCATCTGACAGCACTTATGCCACTAAGTTTGTATTATACCTACATTAAACTTCTTCGTAATCGGCGATTGATTGGCCGCCTCAATCCCCATCGAAATTACCTTCCTGGTTTCCAAAGGATCGATAATCCCATCTACCCAAAGCCTGGCTGCCGCATAATAAGGCGTGGTTTGGCTATTGTATTTATCGGTAATTTCTTTTAATAACTCAGCTTCTTTTTCAGGCGTAATCACCTCTCCTTTTGCTTTTAAAGAAGCTTGTTGAATCTGCAATAATGTTTTTGCGGCCTGTGAGCCACCCATTACGGCAATTTTTGCTGTTGGCCAGGCATAAATCAAACGTGGATCGTAAGCTTTACCACACATGGCATAATTACCGGCACCGTAAGAGTTGCCCAAAACAATAGTAAACTTTGGTACAACAGAATTAGCCACGGCATTTACCATTTTTGCACCATCTTTTATAATGCCACCATGTTCTGATCTGCTACCCACCATAAAACCAGTAACATCCTGTAAAAATACCAGTGGAATTTTCTTCTGGTTACAGTTCATAATAAACCGCGAAGCTTTATCGGCACTATCTGAATAAATTACTCCACCAAACTGCATCTCCCCTTTTTTTGATTTTACCACTTTACGCTGGTTAGCCACAATACCTACCGCCCAGCCATCGATACGGCCCAGACCGCAGATAATGCTCTGACCATAACCTTTTTTATATTCTTCAAATTCAGATCCATCAACCAAACGGTTAATAACGTCCATCATTTCGTAAGGTTTATCCCTGTTCTCAGGGAAGATGCCATACAGTTCTTCTTCTTTTTCTTTTGGTTTAACAGCAGCAATGCGATCGAAACCGGCATTTTCTGGTGCGCCCAGCATGCTCATGATATTTTTAATGCTATCTAAACAGGCCTGATCGTTAGGGTGTTTATAATCGGTAACACCTGATATTTCACAATGTGTGGTTGCACCACCCAATGTTTCATTATCCACTTCTTCGCCGATTGCCGATTTTACGAGATAAGAGCCTGCTAAAAATACAGAACCGGTTTTATCAACAATCATAGCTTCATCGCTCATAATGGGCAAATAAGCACCACCCGCTACGCAAGCCCCCATAATGGCCGAAATCTGTACAATTCCTTCAGACGACATGATGGCATTATTGCGAAACATCCTTCCAAAGTGTTCTTTATCTGGGAAAATCTCATCCTGCATGGGCAGGTATACTCCGGCACTATCTACCAAATAAATTACTGGCAAACGGTTTTCCATGGCGATTTCCTGCGCACGGAGATTCTTTTTAGCAGTCATCGGGAACCATGCCCCAGCTTTCACAGTAGCATCGTTTGCAACAATCATACACTGTCTTCCGCTAACATAACCTATGCCGCATACTACTCCTGCAGATGGACATCCGCCCTGTGCGGCATACATGCCATCGGCAGTAAAGGCACCGACCTCCAAAAAGTCAGAATCTTTATCGATTAAATAAGCAATCCTTTCACGGGCCAACAGCTTACCTTTTTCTTTTTGCTTAGCGGCATTCTTTTCGCCTCCACCAAGATGGATCTTTTTGAGTTTGGTTTTCAGTTCGTAAACCAACTGTTTATTGACATCCTCGTTTTTATTGAATTCGATATTCATGGAGGCAATTTAGATTTAATTTTAGAAAAACAGCATTGACCAAATCGGTTTCTGGTCTACAGGAAGGTTTAACCGCAAATAGCAATGTTTTTTTAATACCAATAGTTATTTTAACCGCAAAGTACACAAAAGGATAGCCGCAAAGTGCGCTAAGTATTTTAACACAGAGATCAAAGAAAAGGCACAGAGGACATAGCATTGAGATTGAATAAAATCACCATGTTTTCAGGGCATCCGCAGCTTTTTTTAACCGCAAAGTACGCAAGGGATAGTCGCAAAGAGCGCTAAGTTTTTTACCACAAAGATTTCGCAGAAAAACAGAGGACATAGAGTTGAGATTAGGTGAAAAATCAGGGTATCCGTGGCTTTCATAACTGCAAAGTACGCGAAGGATAGCCGCAAAGAGCGCTAAGTATTTTAACCAAAGAGATCAAAAGAAAAGGCACAGAGGGTATAACGTAATTAATAAGAAGTTTGTTTAACCGCGAAAATGTAGAGGTTGTTAAAAAAACGCCAATCGCATAACACCGGGCGCCCATCTCTTGGCTAGTTTTGATAAACCACACCGTCAATCTTTATTTTTTGATACTTTTCTGCCCAGCCTTTGCCTTTAATATATTTTACTTCAGATGGATGCCCTTTTAAATTGGGATGATAAATAGGATCGAATGAAAAGGTCATTTCCTGATCTGATTTTTGAACCACAGTTACTTCATTGTCGTTTTCATCCTTTTCACCTGTGGTAAAGAATCTCTCTCCTATTTTGGCATTAAAATCCGCGCGGATATAGGTTTTAGCCGGGCTATCGGGGTAACTCTCCACTAATCTGTTCCGTTCATCGATCCGCAGATAAACCGTGCTGCTTGCATCGCCACCAACCAGGGAATAAAATTGGTAAAAAAGTTTTTTGTTGATCCTTACGGTATCTTTAATCTCGGTATAAGATTGAGCATTCATATACCATAAATTGCCGATCTGCATGGGTAAAAATGAATCGGCCGCTGCATTTTCTACTTTCTTTTTCTGACAGGAAAGGATAAACAGACTAACTAAAATTAAACTAAGCGATGTGCTGATCTTTTTCATAAGTATAATTACTTTTATTAATAACATTAAAAATCAGCTACATGCTACAGCATTATAACTAACTAATAAAGTGGTACAAGAAAACTACTTCTCCGTTAAAAGCAGGTTTTTTCTGGTCTTCAATTTCCATTTCGATAGCCATATTTACCTTTGTTACGCCACGTAAGTTAATAATTGAAGCCAATTTAGCTTTTAACCTTACTTTACTATTTACGGTAACCGCTTGTGCAAACCTTAAACTTTCAATACCATAATTGATCTCCATTTTCAGATTCTGGATATCAACAATTTCTTTCCATAAATAAGGAATTAAAGATAAGGTTAAATAACCATGTGCAATCGTTGCTTTAAACGGCCCTTCGTTTTGTGCCCGTTCTTCATCAACGTGGATCCATTGATGGTCTAATGTAGCATCGGCAAATTTGTTGATCTGTTCTTGTGTAATGGTGTGCCATGAAGAAACGCCTAATTCCTTGCCAAGGTATTGTTCAAATTCTGCGTGGGAGGTGATGATTTGCATTTTTAATATATTTTTTAAAGCGCCAGGCGTTTTGCGGATGGCGGGTTATTGATGATATGTTAAGATTGTATTCGTTTTAGCCTTGGGTTGATGGTTAATTGTCTTATAGCTCATAGTCCACAACTGGCCTATTAACTATTGACCAACAGCAATGAACTATTGACTATCAGCCATGAGCAACTGGCTATACCGCAGTTAACTCAAATTCCTTTCCCTAAACCAAACTTCATCAGGAACGGCAGAAAAATCGTCCATCTTATTGATTAAAATTTCTGCATTGGCTTCGTTAAAAACCAGATCGCGGTTGGCAGGTTTCAAAAATTTACTCTGCACCATCATTTCCATCTGGGCAAATAACGGATCGTAAAAACCATTTACGTTTAAAACACCAATTGGCTTATTGTGCAGGCCAAGCTGTAACCAGGTAAGCACTTCAAAAAATTCTTCGAGTGTTCCAAAACCGCCGGGTAAAATTACAAATCCATCGCTTAAATCGGCCATTTTCTGTTTTCTCTGGTGCATATTTTCAGTCACGATCATTTCGGTTACCCCTTTATGTCCAACTTCTTTATCCATTAAAAACTGTGGAATGATACCGGTAACCAACCCCCCAAGTTCCAGTACATCGTTGGCCAAAACACCCATCACACCAACACTACCACCACCGTAAACCAATTTAATCTGCTGTTTCACCAAAGTTTCTGCCAACTGTTTTATTGCATTACGCAATTGTACATCGCCGTTAAAGTTTGAGCCACAATACACACAAACTGAATTAAGCTTATTCATTTAGTCTAAAATTTACCGAAGTTAAGATTTTATCGGCTTTCTATAAATTTTAATTCTGCACAAAGCTGTTACAGGACTTATTACTCATGAAACCAGCGAGGTTAATCGCATTATTTATCTTTCCAGGAACCACCGACTTTGTTAAATAAACCTGATAGAACGGAAAGCCCGGAGCGAAGCGAGGACTTGGAGGGATAGCAGGACTGACGCTAAAATGAAATTCTGTCTTTGCTTTTCAAAATAGTATAAACCACCTGAGGACATTTAAGTTTTTTTCCAGTATAAAAAAAGGAGCGGCATTACACCACTCCTTCTAACCAAATATAAGAGAGAAAAGATTAATTTAAATATTAGAAAGCATAACGGATGGTTGCGCCATAAGTCCTTGGATCGCCAAGTACGCCTGCATATAAACCTGAGTTACCTGCTGCAGCCTGTAACTGCTCGTAATAGTTTTTATTTGCAATGTTTCTGCTCCAAACAAATAAGGAGAACTTATCCGATTTGAAACCTAACCTTGCATTAAATAAGGCATAACCTTTAACATTTAAAACGCTTGATGGTGTAGGGTTTGAAGAATATTCGGAACGGTAACTGGCATCACCGGCAATAAAATACCTGCCTTCTCTGGTAGACAGCTTACCTGCAGTACTCAGTTCCGTACCACCAGAAATATTCCATTTTGATACACCTGGCAACCTACCACCTGATGCATCTTTAAACGCAACCTGGGTAGCTACCCCATTTACCAGTTCGGTATGCCCTGTTTCTTCTAATGGAAGAGGTGCATTGGTGAATTTCACATATTTACCATCCAGATAAGCCAAAGCAGCATTTAAGGTTAAAAACCTTTCCAACTGATAAGTTCCGTCTATTTCCAGTCCTTTTACCCTTACTTTTTCAGCATTTGCTAAATAGCCCCTATTTACGCCTAATTGTGGCGATTGAACATTGGTCTGGTAATCTTTGATATCAGAATTAAATAAACTAAGATTTACAATTGCACCTTTAAAAGGTTTTGTTTTAGCACCTAGCTCGTAATGCTGAACATATTCTGGTTTTACCACAGCTACTGATAAATCAGCAGTTCCTGTTGAAGTAGTTGGCAAACCTCCTACGTTAACACCAACTGGTTTGTAAGCAGTAGAGAAAGTTCCATAAATATTTAAGTTATGTGTTGGACGGTATGATACAGTAAAGTTACCTGATAAATTGTTGTTATCTACCTTGGTTGTAAACTGCTGATTGGCATATACAGCCGCTTTAAGTGCCAATAATGTAGCATCGGTAGTTTGTAAACCACCATAAGTTACCCTATCATAATCAACATCTTTTTTATCATAAGTATACCTTAATCCTGGTAGTACGTGTAGGTTCTTTAAAACTTCCCAATCTACCTGTGCAAAAACAGCAGCACCTATCGATTTAATCGTGGAGTTTGTTTTAATCCCGAAGCCATCTAACAGGCCAGGGGTTGAATATAAGGCCTGGCTACCGGTATTACTGGTTTGCACAAATCTCCATTGATCTTTACCCACTTCTTCTGTTTGTGCCAGTCCTTTTAAATTCTGACCCAATAGATACACACCAATTACACCACTTAATTTATCGGTAATATTTCCTGCATACCTAATTTCCTGCGAGTATTGATCGTGACGTGAAGTACCCTGCGATTTAGTTAATGCAGCTAGCTCAGAGAAATCCCTGTCGTTTGTAGGATCCCAGTTCCAGAATCTCCAGGCAGTGGTTGAAGTAAGCGTTCCGTTACCGATTTTATAATCTATGTTCAAAGAGATACCACCGATCGATTGGTTATGCCTCCAAGGGGTATTGGTATTGATTTCTCTTGAAAAAGGATCGATTTTTGGTTGTTGATAGCCTAAATCAGATACAATTCTGGCATACTGGCGGTAAGCACTTCTTTCAGTTGTAGTTACACCTGCAATTACCAATGGATAACCTGCAGGATGCTGGATGCTCACATCGCCACTTAACAATACCTGTAATTTATCGGAAGGCGTGTAATACAACTGACTTTTAAAACCAAGGTTGTTTTGTCCGCTGTATCTGCGCTCTTCCCTGGTGTTCCATATAGTACCATCACGCTGAGTACCCGAAATGGATATTTTTGCAGCAAGATCTTTTGCAAGTGCACCAGAAACTGAAGTTTTAGCCTGGATAAAATTATAATTACCCACACTCAATTCTACTTTTGCACTCGGCGTTAAAGTTGGTTTGCTTGTAGTAATGTTAAATGCACCGGCAGTTGTGTTTTTACCAAATAAGGTACCTTGTGGGCCGCGAAGGATTTCGATTTGCTCGATATCAAGAAAATCGGTAGAGGTTGCAGCCGGGCGGGCATGATACACGCCATCTACGTAAAAACCCACTCCCGGATCGATACCATCGTTGGTTAAACCAAAGGTTGAGCCTAAGCCCCGGATGTTAAGTGTTGTATTTCTGGCATTGGAGGCATATAACTGTACCGATGGAACCAATTCTTTTAAACGGTTAACATTAAATGCACCAGCGTTTTCTGCAGCACGGCCACCGATAACGGTAATTGGAATAGGCACATCCTGCAAAACCTCCGAACGTCTGCGTGAAGTTACCACGATTTCATCTAAAAGGGCACTTTCTACCAAAACCAGTTCGATTGGTGTATCCTGGTATTTTAAGATCTGAAAATCCTGTGGTTTATAACCTACCGAACTTACCTGAAGGTAAAATGGCGGTTGTTGTTTAGCATCAATTTTGAAAGCACCATTATCATCAGCACTCACAGTAATATTGGTGCCCCTAACTTTTATAGTGGCGCGTGGTACCGGCTCACCACTAGACTTTTTTATTATACCTGTTATTGGACTCTGGGCAAAAGCAATGCCTGCTAAAAGCAAAAATGAGAAGAGGAAAAGTAAACTTTTGTTCATGATTATGTTGATAGTTTGTTTAAATGCTGTTGATTAATGACCTGTTGGAAAGTATCCAATTAATGTTTTAGAATGGCTATAACAACAATACGAGCGCGTTTTTTGAATTGTTTTCATAATTATTATATAAATCCTATAGATTTAGTCGACAAATATATTAAAAAATATTAGCTGCCAAATTTTATTTTGTGATTTTTAATAATATTGGACTTAGACCTTATAGGTTTTAAAAACATATAAGGTCCAATAACCGAAAACCTGCGAGGTTTGAATCAAATAAAAACGGGGCTATCGTAAACCGATGCCCCGTTTTATTTTTATTTGGAAAGATTGGGTAAATACCTTCAACCTTCTCCCCTCTTACCTTCTGCCTTAAACCCTATCTGGTATAATTAGGTGCTTCTTTGGTAATCGTAATATCGTGTGGATGACTTTCGCGCATACCTGCTGCAGTAATCTGTACAAACTGTGCTTCTTGTAGAGCTTCGATATTGGCTGCTCCACAGTAGCCCATACTTGCACGTAAACCACCAATATACTGGTACATTACTTCTGCCAGGGTACCTTTAAACGGCACGCGACCAACAATACCTTCAGGAACCAGCTTTTTGATATCATCTTCAACATCCTGGAAATAGCGGTCTTTAGAACCTTGCTCCATGGCTTCGATCGATCCCATACCACGGTAAGATTTAAATTTACGTCCTTCGTAGATAATGGTTTCACCTGGTGACTCTTCCACTCCTGCAAATAACGAACCTGCCATTACGGTACTTGCGCCAGATGCAATCGCCTTAGCAATATCACCAGTATGTTTAATACCACCATCAGCAATAACTGGTACACCAGTACCTTTTAATGCTTTGGCACATTCGTAAACAGCGTATAATTGAGGAACCCCAACACCGGCAATAATCCTGGTGGTACAAATAGAACCTGGACCAATACCCACTTTAACAGCATCAGCACCAGCATCAGCCAGGAATTTAGCAGCGGCACCAGTAGCAATATTACCAACAATAACCTGTAAATCAGGATATTTAGCTTTTACTTCTTTTAATTTATCAACTACTCCTTTCGAGTGACCGTGAGCGGTATCGATGGTAATTACATCAACTCCGGCTGCAACCAAGGCATCAACCCTTTCAATGGTATCGGCAGTTACGCCAACAGCAGCACCTACACGTAAACGGCCACGCTCATCTTTACAGGCAACAGGATAATTTTTAACTTTCGAAATATCTTTAAATGTGATTAAACCGCTTAGGTAACCGTCTTTACTTACTACCGGAAGTTTCTCGATTTTGTGGTTCTGAAGAATCTCTTCAGCCTGTACTAAAGTAGTACCCTCTGGTGCAATAATTAAATTATCTTTTGTCATCACCTCAGAAATCGGCCGCTTCATGTCTTTCTGAAAACGTAAATCCCTGTTTGTAATAATACCAACCAATTTATTGTCGCTACTTACCACCGGGATACCACCAATCCTGTGCTCTTTCATAATTTTGAAAGCATCAGCAACAACAGCCGTTTCCAATAAAGTAACCGGATCCTGGATCATACCGCTTTCAGAGCGTTTTACTTTACGTACCTCAGCAGCTTGTCTGTCTATAGTCATGTTTTTGTGCAACATCCCGATACCACCATTTTGTGCAATTGCAATGGCAAGCTCAGCCTCTGTTACGGTATCCATTGCGGCAGAAATCAATGGAACATTAAGTTTGATTTTTTTTGTTAAAAATGTGGATGTATTTACTTCACGCGGCAGAATTTCGGAATATGCGGGTACTAATAGTACATCATCGTACGTTAAACCTGTGGCAATAAATTTAGTGGAATCGAGTTGCATAGCAAATAAATTAGGATTTATTATTTGCCAGGCAAAGATACGAAAATTGAATGAAAATAAAAGCGTAAAAATAAAAATGCTTAAATATTGAGCTTGGCTGACAATTGGTAAAAAATTATTCTAATTAAACTATGATAACTTATTAAAGGAATGTTATAACTTTTACCGAACAATAATCCGAATAAATGTTATTATTATTGAGTAAATCAAAAAGACAACACATTGCTAAAATATACAAGAAATGATTTTAGCAAAAACTCAAATTATAAATTATGATTACCGAAAACCAATATTTTGATGGCAATGTAAAATCCTTGGGTTATGAAACCACCGATGGAAAATAGACCGTTGGCATTATCAATCCGGGAGAATATACCTTTGGTACTGCTCAAAAAGAAATTATGCATGTTATGGAAGGCGAATTAGAAGCCTTACTTCCTGAAGCAATAGAATGGCAAAGTTTTAAAGCAGGAAGTAAATTCGAAGTTCCTGCAAATTCATCTTTCAAAGTAAAAATGACTGTACAAACGGCATATTTATGTCAATATAGGTAAATTTAAAAAATCGTCATCTCGACTGGAACGCAGTGGAATGGAGAGATCTATTTAGATAGATTTCTCGACTTCGTTATACTCCGCTCGAAATGACGATCTCTAAAGACTTAATTTACACTTACTTCTTACCAATCACTACTTCAGTGAAGTTCTCTGTATTAAGGTATTTGTTAGCTAAAGCCAACAACTCTTCGGCGCTAACGGTCTTCACTTTTTCGATGTACCTGGTATAATAATCGTAATCCAGTCCCGAAAAATAAATATTCTTGAATTTATCGGCGTGCGAAAACACATTTTCTAAACTACCCAACATCGAACCCAACATATAATTACGAACCAGGCTCAACTCCTCTTCCCCTATCAGTTCATTTTTTAAAAGCTCTATTTCTTTGTAAATTTCGGTTAAAGCCGCAGCGCAAACATCTGCACCTACTTCTGTCGAAATAAACAGATAACCAGCTTGCTGCAATGAAGAAATGCCGGAGCCAATGCCATAAGTATAACCTTTATCCTCACGGATATTGTTCATCAAACGCGAACCAAAATAGCCGCCTAAAACGGTGTTTAAAATCTGTAGTCCCGAAAAATCTTTATGTTTACGGTTAATGGCCAGCTGACCAATCCTGATAGCAGATTGTAAAGCTTCTGGTTTTTCGGTGTAAATATTCTGTTTTGCAGTTGCAGCAAAATCAAAACTGTTTTTTACCGCATCACTCTTTTCCCAACCTTTGCCAAAGGTATCGTTAAGCAGATTAAAACTTGCCTCATCAAACTTTCCGGAAACAATAATTGTGCAATTGTTTGGGGCATAAGCTGCTTTAAAATATTCGATCAGGTCTTCACGTTTTAATGCATCATAATGTTCAGCCTGTATATTTACACCATAAGCGGTATCACCAAATAAAGCGTGTGCAAACTCTTTTCTCGCCAGTATATCGTTTTTCTTGAGGTTTACCTGTAGTTTTTGTTTCTGGTTTTGAATGTAAATATCAAGTTCCTGCTGTGGAAACTGACTTTCTGATAAAACATCTTTTACAATCGGTAAAACCGACTTTAGATGTTTATTTAATGTATAAAGTGTAACTGATGATTGGTCCTGAACGTATTCCGTTTGAAAAAACGCCCCATAAAAATCAATCTGCTCCGCTATTTCCTTTGAAGTTAATTTATTTGTCCCATTGTTGATCAAAGCACTTACTGCAATGGCCTGTAATGGTTTTTCAAGTTTCCAGTTTACGTTTTCGAAAATAAATTCGATGCGCACTAAATCCTGTTCTCCGGAATAAATAGTAAAAACGGGAACTCCATTATCCAGTGCTTTTTTTCAGGCTGGATAAAATTTATAGTTGATACCTGCTTAAAATCAGGCGCCTGTTGTCTGTTAAGCATTTTCTTCGGTTAAATAGTATAAAGTTGAGGATGAATTTTGACTAAAAGTTTCCTTTGAAATACGTTGAATATCAACTGCGGTAACTTTTAAAAATGCTTCGGTTTCCTGGTTCAATAAAGCGGCATCGCCCAATAATTCATAATAGGCCAGGTTCATTGCTTTATCCAAAAGGCTCATTTCCGAAAAAACAAGTACCGATTCTACCTTGTTTTTTACTTTGGTTAATTCCGCATCCGAAACAAGTTCTGCCTTAAGTTTATCCAGTTCTACCCAGATTGCCTTTTCGGCTGTTTCAATTGTAACACCTTCAACCAGTTTACCTTCAACAATAAACAAACCTGGATCTAAACTACTTGAAATATAAGCGTTGATATCACTAAAAAGCTGTTGTTCTTTTAACAAACTATTGTATAAACGAGAAGATTGTCCACGCGATAAAATATCAGATAGCAAATCAAAAGCGTAATAGTCCTGATTTAAACGTCCTGGCATTTTAAAAGCCATATAAATCGCGTTAAGCGGTACATTTGCCTTCACGGTTTCTGCTCTGGCTTGAGTCTGTGGCTCTTCCTGAACCAAATCGCGTACATATTTCTCACCAGCAGGAATCGGCTCAAACCATTTTTCGGCCAGTTTTTTTACATCTTCGGTTTTCACATTTCCGCCAACAACCAAAATTGCATTTTGTGGCGTATAATGTTTTTTGAAAAATGCTTTTACATCATCCATGGTGGCATTTTCGATGTGCGAAAGCTCTTTACCGATCGTTGCCCAGCGATAAGAATGCTTTTTATAGGCCAGGGGCGCAATTTTAACCATACATCGCCATAAGGTTGGTTAAGGTACCGTTGCTTAAATTCCTCGCTTACTACATTCCTTTGCGTATCTAAACTTTTTTCAGAAAAAGCTAAACTTAACATCCTGTCACTTTCCAGCCAGAATGCAGTTTCGATGTTCTCGGCCGGAAGGGTAATGTAATAATTGGTAATATCATTACTTGTAAACGCGTTGTTTTCACCTCCTACCCTTTGCAAAGGCTCATCGTAACTTGGAATATTAACTGACCCGCCGAACATTAAATGTTCAAATAAATGTGCAAAACCGGTTTTGTTCGGGTCCTCATCGCGGGCACCCACATCATATAAAATATTTAAAACTGCCATTGGGGTTGTAGCATCTTCATGTACTAAGACCTTTAACCCATTGGCCAGTGTAAAACGATTAAAATCTACCATATCTAATTTTAGAACCGTAAAGATATTGTTTTAGGTTAGAATCAGATATGTAAATTAGAATACATAATAAAAAAGAGTCTAAATAGAAAAACCAGAAGATAATATTACTGATTGCAATGTTTAAAGCGGCAAGATCCGAACACGCTCTTTTTGTTCATCAATAATAATTAGCGCGCCTTTTTTCAAAACATCATTATACTTTTTGAATATAGGAATTATTAAAGATTCAAGGTGTATAACAGTAACATTCTGCGTACGAACCTGAATTACACCTGGGGATTCGGCTTTAGAGAGGCCAATGCAGTACCAAAATCTAAATCGTGTGTAAAAACAATATAGCCATTTTCTCTGGCCCAATTCATTAAGATTATATCTGGCGCATTAAAAGCACCAATTTTTGTCCAATGTACAGCTTGTATGTTATGTTTATCAAAAACCTGTTCCCATTCCGGCGACAGATTCATATCAATCAATATTTTCAAACCGCAACAGGAACTTCGATTTCTTCTGAACGCCAGGAAGCATAAGATAGCGCCTGAAGAAGATCTTCCTCTTCAAGATAAGGATATTGATTTATAATTTCTACAGCTGATAAACCTGAAGCATATAATCCTATAATGGTACCAACTGTTACCCTTAATCCGCGGATGCAAGGTTTGCCACCCATTTGATCAGGGTTTAGGGTAATTCTATCTAAATGTTTCATAATTGTTATGCTTATTTCGAATATAATTAAAATGTACCAACTTATATACAAATCAATTGTTGGCAGATTGTTAAATTAAAGTTTTGTTACAACTTTCAACATCCAAAAGGCCACTTTTATTTACATTTGTATATGCAAACTGCAGAATTATTAAAACGTGCCTTAAATTTCGAGTTCCTCTCTCAAGAAGAAGGCGTATATCTATACCATCATGCCGATACAGCATCTTTGATGTTTGTGGCCAATGAGTTAAGAAAAATTCAAGTACCCAGTGGTAAAGTAACTTGGCAGATCGACCGCAATGTAAACACCACCAACGTTTGTATTGCAAATTGTAAATTCTGTAATTTCTTTCGCAGGCCCGGTCATGATGAAAGTTATATTACCGACATTGAGACCTACAAAGTTAAGATTGAAGAAACTTTCCGTCTGGGAGGCGATCAATTGTTATTGCAAGGTGGCCACCACCCCGATTTGGGTCTGGCCTTTTATGCAGATCTTTTCAAAAAATTAAAGGAATTATATCCTGATCTAAAACTTCACGCTTTAGGTCCGCCGGAAATTGCCCATGTAGCCAAGTTAGAAGGCATGACGCACACTGAAGTATTAAAAGTACTAAAAGAAGCTGGAATGGATTCTTTACCCGGTGCTGGTGCCGAAATTTTAAACGACCGTGTAAGGCGTTTAATCTCTAAAGGTAAATGCGGCGGACAAGAATGGCTTGATGTGATGCGCGCCTGTCACCAATTAGATATCACTACCTCTGCAACCATGATGTTCGGCCATGTAGAAACCATAGAAGAACGTTTTGAACACCTCGTATGGATCCGTCAGGTACAAAGCGAAAAACCAGCCGATGCAAACGGATTTCTAGCCTTTATTCCCTGGCCTTTTCAGGATGACGGTACTTTATTAAAGAGGCTCCGCGGAATCAGCAATAATGTAACTGCCGATGAATATATCCGCATGATTGCCTTGAGCCGAATCATGTTGCCAAATATCAAAAATATCCAGGCGAGCTGGTTAACCGTTGGAAAAACAACTGCTCAACTTTGCCTTCATGCAGGTGCAAACGATTTTGGATCGATCATGATTGAGGAAAACGTAGTATCTGCCGCTGGTGCACCTCACCGTTTTACAGCAAATGGTATCCAGCAATCAATTAAAGCTGCAGGTTTTGAACCTCAGTTACGCGGACAAAAATATAACTATAGAGATCTACCTGAGCATTTAGAAGAACAGGTGATTACGTATTAAGGTATGTAAAATGGAAGATGTGGGATGGATGAGGGAAGATGTATTTTTCTACTCATCAATCCTATAAATCGTGATCAAAAAAGGGAAGTAAAACCAAGTTCTACCTCCCTACCTTAAACTAAACATTACCTATTTAATAATGTTAATATGTTGGCTTATCAACTATAACTTTTTACCGTCCCTTAAGAATAAGTTGGCAATGGTAACTACACTTGCTTTATCTAAAGGCTCATCAAAACTTTCTACTGCAATAGCTTTTGTAATACCTGCATTACTTCCAATTCCTACAATATTTGCACCAGCTTGTACAGTTAAATCTTCACCAGCATAAACAGCATCTACCTGTGGAACTCCAGAATCATTTGCCTGCCCTGAAGCACCAAGGCTAACCCATGGTTTATATACTGCAGTACCAGCTGCTGTGCGCATTTGACGGATATGTGAAGCATGGCGTGCCTCAACCGAATGGATCTGTAAAGCGGTTTGCAATACACCTGGACTAACCAATAAATTTCCTGCCTGACCTTTGTAAGCCCTAACTCCAGTGTCTTCAAAACCTTGTGCTACAGCTAAAAAAGTACCATAATCAGAATATACGGTAGAAAATGTTCCGCCTGCTCTAAAATCAGTATCTGCATAAGCGATAGGCGCGCGAGCCGAACTTCCCAAAGCTCCTATCAATAAATCAACGTGCGCTTTTTCATGATCACGGATGGTAGTAATGGCTGCCTGGCTGGCTGCATTAGGAAAATTAAAAGTAACATCGGTTACCGATGATCCTGGAGTTTTACCTACAATACAGTGATTATAAAAATGGTATTCTAAATATTCTAATGACAATGCAAAATTTAATACATCAACAACCGCTGATGGTAGTGTAGATTGTCCGTACGCTTTCTGAAACATTGAACCTAAAGCCAGCGGCATTGCTGCTAATGAAATTTTCTTTCCAATGTTGAAAAAGCTTTTCATCGCGGCCCTTCTTGGGTTTAAACGCTCATAAACCTCACCATCAACTTTTTCAATTTCTTCTAATATATTTACGATATTCATGATTTCTAATTTAAAGTTTTAAAGATTGATTACACTAATTTTGGTTTTGATGTATTTCTGAGCAGCAGCCAAAACTTTATCGGGGGTAAGCGCTGCATCTAATCCCGCTGAATTATTGGCACCCAATGAAGCAAGACTATTAAGGTCTGCAAACGATCCGTTTGAGATGAGATCTCTAACATAAGCAGCATGACGGGCCTCAACTGAAACAATTTTACCTGCTAATAATAAAAAATTGCCATCTTTAAGTCTTGGTCCGGCACCATTATAAGCAGCAACACCTAAATCTTCGAAAGCCATAGCGGCACCTAGAACGCTTGCTTCGCTGGTAAAATCAATTGATGAGAAATCTACCTGCAAACTGCCGATTGCAGATGTGGTTAGGAGCTGCTTTAAAAAACTCTCTGTGTGCAATCTCGTGAAACTGAATATCCTGAAAATATGCTTTTTTTGCAGCAGCATTGGACCCTGTGAATTGGGTGTTACTATTAGCCACCTGAATATAAAATGCAGCTTCTAATTGCTCCAGGGCATAAGCATAATTCAATACACCTATATCATTTTTAAAATCCAATGTAACACCTCCGTTCATTGTTGGATTTTCATAACCGCGATCTTTTTTACAACCAGCAGCTACTAAAGCAATACCGGCTGCACCTGCGCCTGCGTACTGAAGAAAAGATCTTCTGCCCACAGTTTTGTCAAACAAACTTTTTTCCTGAAGTTCATTTTTTGTTTCTAGTTCATTGTTTTTCATAGTCATCTATGTTTAATGGTTTTGAATACGTTTGATGATACATACGTGACAATTTGTACACTGGTTTTTTCGATTTGCATTTTTTTTATAAGACCATTTTAATACATTCACCAACCTATAGCTATGACTACATTAAAAGCCATTATTGTTGACGATGAGGAGTTTGCCCGCTCATCGTTATTTTTTTTGTTGCAACAGAACTGCCCCCAGGTAGAAATTACCGGCATTGCAAGATCTGTTGCCGAGGCAAAAGACATTTTAGCACATCATCCCATTGATCTGATTTTTCTGGATATTGCTATGCCTGGAGGCAATGGCTTTGAATTGATTCCTGATGCACAAAAACACAATGCTGCCGTTATATTTACCACGGCCTACGATCAATATGCGCTAAAAGCAATAAAGGCAAATGCGCTCGATTACTTGTTAAAGCCAATTGATATTGATGAGCTTAAAATAGCTGTAGACAAAGTTTTCCAACACATCAAATTATTTAAAAGCCAGAATGAAAATGATGAAAGAATTAATAATCTGGCTTCCAGTTTAAGTTCGAGATCAGAAATCAAGAAACTTACCCTTCCTTATGGTCAGGGTTTTAAAATGATTGATATTGATGATATTATCTACATTGAAGCAGATAGTAATTATTCTATTGTGCACTTAAACAAACATGAAAAAATAACCGTTTCTAAAGTTTTAAGGGAGTTTGAAGAACTACTGCCAACCGATCAGTTTGTCAGGATCCACAAATCAAGCATCATTAACCTTAACCACTTAAAGGAATATAATTCTAAAAACGGACTACAGGTTTTCCTTAAAAACGGCGAAAGTATCAACATTTCGAGAAGACGGGCAAGCGATTTTTTTGAAAAAATAAAATTATTTACCAAAGCAAACAGTGATCATTAAACCACGCATAAAAACAGTTTTATTTGAAAAGGCAATACTGAAGTTAAACTTTGGCCGCTCTTTTATTGCTTTTTTATTTGGGATCATTCTATTTAGCACGCCGGCAACACTACTTGCACAAACTACCTATCTTCCACATTATACTTCCAAAAATGGTTTAGCCAGCAATAACTGTTATTACATTTTACAGGATAAAAAGGGTTTTATCTGGATTGCGACAGATAATGGATTGAGCCGTTTTGATGGAACAAATTTTCAGAATTTCACCATAGAAGATGGGCTTCCGGATACGCAGATTCTTCAGATGAAAGAAGATAAAGAGGGACGGCTATGGTTTTTTGCATTGAACGGCCAGTTGAGCTATTTAAAAGAAGGAAAGTTTTACAACCAGGATAACGATGAATTGCTAAAAAAGCTAAACTTTAATACGGTAATTGTTTCCTTTTTAGTAGATAAATCAGGGCGGATCTGGCTTGGGACTAATGCCAACCTGATTGTTTGCTGGGATGGAAAAAACATCAAAAAATACATTTCTCCAAATCAAAATGATAAGTTTATCAATGCCTTTATCCATGAGGATGAGCAAGGTAAAATATTCGCATACAGCGACTTAAGTGTACAGGAATTTAATGGAAAAACTTTTTCCATAATCAGGTCAAAAGTGCAGCCCCTTTCTTACATGACTGCTGCAAATAGCAGTCACAGATCTTTATTTTATTTAGATAATGGAGGATTAAAACAATATAGGCACGGAAGCATCAACGATCTCATCCCCATTCCACAGAACCTGATCAAAAACATGTCGGGCTATTTCTATTACGATGTTGCCAATAAGGAGGTTTGGCTATCAAATGCCAACGGTGCTTTTGCACTTGATAAAAACGGAAAAACTGTTCAATATCTTCAAGATATTGCCGTAAACCAGGTGATTAAAGATAATAATCAAAATATATGGTTTGCTACCAATCAGGGAATTTACATGCTTCCTAATGCGAATAACCGGTTATCCATTATCGATGCAGAATCTGGTCTCAGCAGCAATGTAATCAAAAGCATTACCAAAGATGGAAAAAACCGCTTGTGGCTGGGCACCGATGATGCTGTAATCGACGTACTAACCATCAACAATTATCAGGTTGATGAAATCGGGTTAGACGATTTTAAGAAATACAAAACGATTAAACAGATTACTTTCGACCCAAAAGACCAATCTATATATTTTGCATCCGATTATGGAATGGGTGTTTTCAAAAATATCTACAACAACAGTAATGAAGTAAGCTATTTAAAGGAATCGAATAACTCAATGTTCGTAATTAAACACTTTAGCGTGGGGGAAAACAACAATCATCTTGCGCTGGCCCTATCATCAGGCGTTGTTTTCTTATCGGACAGAAGAAATAAATTCGAATTTAACGCGGCTAAATACCGCGAAAAAGAAGATTTTTTAAAGATAGATCTTACCATGTTTTTTACGATCGCGAAGGCAGTTTATGGTTTTCGAATATTAATGGACTTTCTCAATTTTCCAGAGGCAAACTAATTAAACACTACGAAAATCATCCCTTACTTACCAAAAGGATAAACGACATTCAGCAACTCCCTGATGGCACATTGATTTTGGCTACTGATGGTTATGGTTTAATTTTTTATAAGAACAACCAGATTACCAGACAGATTACACAAAAAGATGGTTTAACTAATAATGTATGCACCAAAATATTTGTAAAAAACAACGAAATATGGGTGCTAACAAATAAAGGCGTCAACAAAATAGCGGATTATCCCAACCAGCCCAATGTTGCAAATTTCGATTATGGCAAAGACCTGTTGAGCGACGATATCAACAGTTTATTTATCGACGACAGTACAGCATATTTCGCCACCAACAAAGGTTTGATTTTATTCAAATACAACAACAAAAATATCATTAAAAACCTACCTAAAGTTTATGTTACCTCTATCATTAAAGATAACGAACGTTTACCAGTCGATCAGGGCAATTTCACTTTCGAAACCGGCAATAATACCATTTTATTTACTTTTAGTGCAGTTGATTTTACCACCAGCGATATTACCTACCGTTACCGTTTAAATGAAAATTCGCCATGGATAGAAACAAGGACCAGACGGCTGGATTTCTCTTCATTACAATCCGGCGATTATGTTTTTGAGGTGAGTGCCAAAAGTCAGAATGGCAACTGGGGCGAATCGGCAAAAATATCTTTCACCATTAAAAAACATTTCTGGCAAAGCTTATGGTTTTTATCTATTTTAATATTGCTGGTAGCATATATCTTTTATAAAGTAGCCGTTTACATCACCCGTAAACAAAAAGATAAAGAGCAGGAACAATTACTACTCAAAAATAAAGTATTAATGCTTGAGCAGCAGGCTTTACAAGCCATGATGAATCCGCATTTCGTATTTAACGTAATGAATTCCATCCAGCATTATATTAATACGCAAAATACAGCCTCTGCAAATAAAGTTTTAACGGGTTTTGCCCGATTGATCAGAAAAAACCTCGAAATCTGTACAAAAAGCTATATTTCGTTAGAAGAAGAACTAGAATACTTAAATCTTTATCTCAAACTGGAGAAAAATCGTTTCGGGGATAAACTGGAATATATTTTTAATATCGACGAAGACATCGACCGGGAAGAAACCTTTATCCCCTCTATGCTGTTACAGCCTTATGTAGAAAATGCGATATGGCATGGCATTATGCCAAAAGAAACTGGTGGCGAAATCCAGATCAATATTAAACTGATGGATGAATTCTATCTAAATATTGAAATTATTGATGATGGGATTGGAATAGATAACTCTTTACGGGATAAAAAGGAAACACATATTAGTAAAGGTATGCAGTTAACTAAAGAAAGATTGCACCTTTTAGGTCAGATTGGAGCAAAACCTATACATTTAAATGTGAAGCAAAATACTACAAATGGTACAATAGTATCTATTTCTATACCACTAAAATAGAAAATTTACCGTTTACTCAATTATTAATACCACTCACTAAATAGAATCTGAATCGAACCTTGTTTAGCCTTAAACTTGTCTTAGAAATAAACGATAGTGTTTATCAAAGACGTTCTTATAGAATTGATATAGATATTTAATAACCTAACCTAAAACTATATCTTAATTCAGGTTTCATTTGTGTGTTGAAAGCGGTCTTGTTTTTAAAAGCGAGACCGCTTTTTTTATGCCCAAAAATTCTATTTTTGTATATGCCCAACCACACCATCACCAGGCACATCGAAGCCCTTGTATTTTCTTCCAGCCAAAGCATAGGTACACAAGAAATTATACTTGCCCTAAATGCAGTTTTCAATGAAGAATTTACCGAAGCACAGGTATTCGAAAGCATAGAACAGATTGAGGAAAAATATAGTCACGATGATTTCGCCATCGAACTGGTATTTTTAAACAACGGTTATCAGTTTCTCACCAAAAAAGATTACCACGAAACCGTTAACCAACTGCAGTTACATCGCTCGAAGAAAAAACTTAGTCAGGCTGCCATGGAAACACTGGCCATTATTGCTTATCGCCAACCCATTACGAAACTTGAAATTGAACAGATCAGAGGAGTAAATTCGGATTATTCAGTACAACGCCTGCTGGAAAAAGAGCTGATCAGTATCGATGGAAAGGCAGAAACTCCTGGCAGGCCCATTCTTTACAGCACCAGTACATTATTTATGGATTATTTTGGTTTAAATAACCTAAACCAACTTCCGCAGTTAAAAGATATCGTTAAAGAGGAAAATACTGTGGGAGAAAATGTGGAATAAATAAATTAATTTATTTATTCACAGGTTGTTATTAAAAAAGTTTTTTTGTATTTTTAAACTATAAAAGCAATTTTTATTTTTGTGTTATGAAAGCGCCAAAGAAACTACCAACTAAGCCAACTACCAAGAAACAGGTAGATGAAGATGATGATCTTGAAGATGACGATATTCAAACAACCAAAAAGAAGCCTCAAGATGATGACGATGATGATTTTGATATGCCATTAGATGATCTTGATAATTTCGATAATTTCGACGATGACTACGACGATTATTAATATTTAATATATATATATTTGAAAAAGCATCCGCCCGCTTGGTAGGATGCTTTTTAATTTTAAAATCTGCCCATGCAAGTTATATCCGTAAGCAATTTATCATTAAAAAAAGACTTTCTAGATACGCCCAAAATTCTATATAAAAACGATAAAAACTGGATCTGTCCGTTGGATAGTGAAGTTGAAAATGTTTTTAATCCTGAAAAAACACTTTTTTTGCGCATGGAAAATGTACACGTTGGGTTTTAAAAGACAATAACGGAAAACTGATTGGCCGTGTAGCAGCCTTTATCAATGAGAAAAAAGCATACCACTATGACCAGCCAACGGGCGGAATGGGTTTCTTTGAATGCATTGATGATGAAAAAGCTGCCTTTCTTTTATTCGATACAGCCAAAAACTGGTTAACTGAAAATGGCATGAAAGCCATGGATGGTCCGATTAATTTTGGCGAAAATGATAGCTTCTGGGGCCTGCTGATTGAAGGCTTCACTCCGCCATCATTCGGCATGAACTATAATTTCCCTATTATCAAAAGTTTTTCGAAAAATATGGTTTTGCTACCGAATACGAACAGTTAACCAATCACATCAATCTTACCATTCCTTTCCCTGAACGTTTTACCAAAATTGCCAACTGGGTAAGAAATAAACCGGGTTATACTTTCGAGTATTTCAGCAAGGCCAATTCCAGCAAATATATTAACGATTTGATGGAAATTTATAACGACGGCTGGCAGGATTTTGAAAATTTTGTTCCCATTAAAAAGGAAACCCTGGAAGAAAGTTTCAAAAGTATGGAGCCGATTATGGATGAGCATTTGATCCAGTTTGCATACTTTAATGGCGAACCAGCATCTTTTGTGGTATTGATTCCGGATGCCAACCAGATGATTAAAGGTTTTAATGGTAAATTGGGTTTAATTGAAAAATTAAAATTTGCTTACCGTCGCTGGGTGGGCGTTACACGCATGCGGGCCATTGTAATGGGTACTAAACCTAAATTTCAAAAGCACGGTTTAGAATCGGTACTTTTTATCCGCTTAGGTGAATATGTGTTGCCTAAAAACCAATACAAAGAACTCGAATTGAGCTGGGTAGGTGATTTTAATGAACAAATGATCGCTATACATAAAGCTACCGGCGCAACTTTTGGCAAAAAACACTTAACGATGCGTAAAGTATTTTAAACTACTGATAAGCCAAGGTTCGTGTCTCCACGAACCTTTTTTTAGATTTTGCCACAGATTCACTGAAAACACAGAAGAATTCAACTTCAAGCTTCTTTATTTTTACTTTACAGATTTCTCCATTCCGTTGCACTACAGTCGAAATGACGTTTAAGTTATAAACTACACACTTTTATACTTCGGAAGATTAATCAGCAGTACACTTCCCAAAATTATTACCAGTCCGATCACCTGCGTAAGGCCAATCACCTCATTAGTAAAGGTTAAACTCAACAATACAGCAACTACTGGGTTTACATAAGCATAAGTACTCACCTGTGTAGCCGGACGTACTTTAAGCAACCACACATAAGCACTGAATGCTGCAATGGAACCGAATAAGATCAGGTAAATAATGGATAGCCACGCATCCAGCGATATACTACCCCAATCCAATAATTTAAATTCAGATTTCACGAATGCTCCTGGTAAAAAAGCCAAACTGGCCATCAACATCTGCCAACCCGTATTAACAGAAACCGAACTACCTGTAGTAGGATGATATTTCGAATAAAGCGATCCCCCTGCCCATGCTATTTGTCCGAAAACCAGCAACACCATGCCAATAATCTGTAAGTTACTTTGAGGTTTATCAAGCGCCAGCCTAATCTGATCGCCAAACAAGAGTACAACCCCTAAAAATCCGATGATTAAACCTGAAACAATATATTTATTGCTCAGATTTTCTTTCCAGTGTGATTTATCGAGAATCACGAACCATATTGCTGCCGAAGCTACCATAATAGCCACTAAGCCGCTTGGTATAAATTGTTCTACCCAGATTACGATTCCATTACCTAAACCAAGCATTAAAATGCCGCTTATTGTAGCAATTTTGATGGTTCTCTTATTAAAAATATCCTCTCCTTTTATTTTACACCAGCTTAACATTAAAACTCCCGCGATGGAAAAGCGAACTGTTCCCAGGATGAATGGCGGAAAACCGGCCAGGGCCTTTTGAATGAAAAAATAAGTAGACCCCCAAACAATATATACGATAGCAAAAGCCAGGTAAACCATTACCGGAGATGCCGTTTTATTTAAATTTGTCATGGTTTTATTTTTCGGGAATGACTAATTGTTGCTGTTCTTTTACCGTTTCTAACACAATCGTTGTTTTCACGGATAAAATATTGGGAACTTTACTAAACTCATCACGCAATAAAGCCATCAAAGATGCCGAATCCGTAGTTCTCACTTTCACCAGGAAACAATCATCACCGGCTATTACGTGTACTTCCTGTACATCGGGAATTTTTGCCAATTCACTCGCTGTATCATTACAGCTGAAACTTTGCGAAGATTTCATGGAAATAAAAGCCAGCAACTTTAAGTCAACCGCAATAGGATTTACTTTGGCATTGTAACCGGTAATTACATTCTTTTTCTCAAGTTTTTTTACGCGTTCCAGCACGGCTGATGGGACAAGATCTAATGCCTTCGCTAAATCTACGTTCGAGATCCGGGCATTATCCTGCATGAGCCTGAGTATAGTCAGATCGATATGATCCAGACTAAAATTGTTTTCAATCACCATTCAATAAAACTATAAATATTTAGAATAAAATTCAAAATAATTTAAATAAAAATGAATTTTATTCTATTTAATAGCTTTATTATGATAATTAATCTGTTTAATAAAAAATATATCGAATTTTATATTCCTAGTTTATCATAAAGGTCGATTACCTTTTTACGGAGTTTATTAATTTCTTCTTCCTTTTCGATCAGTTCTTTTTTAAGTGCGCTCAATTCTGCAGAGGGTCTCCCCTACTGATTGACTATCAATCAACTGTACAACGGGAACTTTAAATGTTTTAGAAATCTGGAGTAAACGGGAAATATTGAGATCAGTCTGTCCCGTTTCTATTTTACAGAAAGCCGGAGTAGAGATATTTAATTTTTTAGCAGCATCAGCCTGACTTAACCCTAAAGCCAGTCTACTTTGTTTAATACGATCTCCGATGCTTTTCATAGTTTAATTAGATTTGAGAAGTGAGATATTAGATTTGAGACAAATCCCTTTCAAGCCTCAAATCTAACATCTCATATCTATTTATCTAAAGCAGCCGCCAGTTCGGGCAGATCGAAACCTGCATAATTGCCAGAGCTCATCATCAATAGGTTAGTATCTTTATAATTGAGGCTTAGCAGATAACCTTTCAGTTTCGCAGCATCGTTAAAAAATTTCAGTTTAGGATTCGCGAAAGCCTGTTGCACGTCATCTTCAGAAAAAGGCTCCATGCGTTTTTGCTCAAAAGATTTAATATCGATAAATACGATTGCCTCATCAGCTTTGTCCATTGCACCGGTATATTCTTTTAAAAAGTCTTTATTCAAACTGCTAAAGGTATGCAGTTCGATGCAGGCTACGAGTTTCCTACTGGTAAACTGCGCTTTAACTGCATCAATAGTGGCTTTTAATTTTGATGGAGAATGCGCAAAATCTTTGTAAACATTGGTCGACTCATCTGCTGAAATCACTTCTAAACGCTTGGCAGCACCAGTGAATGAAGCAATGGCCGAATCAAATTCATTTTCATTGATATCCAATTCTTTACATACCAGTTTCGCAGCATTCAGGTTCATCAGGTTATGATCGCCAAAGATCTTTAAAGCCGTTTCGTCCGGTAGCAGATAGGTTATTCCGTTCCTGATTTCATGCTTAGGAATGGCATAAGCTATTTTGGTTACATTAGCTTTTGAATTGGACACAATCTCATTCAGGTCAGCATCTGCTTTACAATAAATCAAAGTCCCATTAGCTTCGATGGTATCAATAAACTTATCAAACTGCAAGGTATAATCGGCATAAGTTGGAAACACATTGATATGATCCCAGGCTATACCACTGATTACAGCAACATTGGCTTTGTACAGGTGAAATTTAGGTCTTCTATCAATCGGTGATGATAAATACTCATCGCCTTCAATAATCATTACGGGAGCTTCTTCCGTCACTTTTACCATGGTTTCGAAACCCGCTAATTGTGCTCCAACAAGATAATCGAAATCACGTTTATAATAATTTAGCACGTGCAGAATCATACTGGTAATGGTTGTTTTACCATGACTGCCGCCAATTACTACACGCAGTTTATTTTTGCTTTGTTCGTAAATATATTCAGGATAAGAATAGATTTTAACGCCTAATTCCTGCGCTTTCAACAATTCAGGATTATCAATCCGTGCATGCATACCTAAAATTACTGCATCTAAATCTTTGGATATACGATTTTCATCCCAGCCCATTTCAGCAGGTAATAAACCATACTTATCCAAACGTGACTTTGCAGGCTCGAAAATTACATCGTCGGAACCTGAAATCTGATAACCTTTTTTATGTAAGGCAATGGCCAGGTTGTGCATCGCACTTCCACCAATCGCTATAAAATGTATGCGCATATTTTTTTTGTTTTAGATGTGAGATGCTAGATATGAGATTTGAGACTGGAGATATAACAACAAACTTTGCGCCCTAAAATCTTTAATCGCGTTTAGCGGTTTGCGTGTGGCGTTTAAGCCTTCTGCCTTTTAACCTTCCACCTTCTACCCTTCTACCTTTTTCTCAAACTGTGCCGCTACCCAATCACCATTCTGTTTATGATCAACGTATTTAATGCCGTATTTAGCACATTCGGCGGTAATCATTGCCAAATCAGGATCTAAATAAAAGCCACTGAAGAAAATTTTGCCTTCTGGTTTTAAAACATCAGCGTAACGGTGGATCTGATCTAAAAGGATATTCCGGTTAATATTGGCAAAAATAACATCATATTCCTCATCAGGAATGACTTCCTTGCTTCCACAAAGTGCCTTTAAATTATCTACATGGTTAAGTGCGGCATTTTCTAACGTACTTTCATAACAGATATCATCATAATCGATGGCCATTAAATTTTTAGCACCCAGTTTTGCTGCAAGAATAGCTAAGATTCCGGTCCCACAGCCCATATCGAGGATATTTTTGTCCTTGAGGTCGGCGGCTAAAATATACTGCATCACCATGGTGGTGGTTTGGTGGTGACCAGTACCGAAAGCCATTTTTGGATCAATTACAATCTCGTAAGGATACGATGGCTGTGGCTCGTGAAAGGTTGCCCTTACATAACATACATCATCAATAATCAGTGGACTGAAGTTTTTCTCCCATTCAGCATTCCAGTTTTCATCGGCAACATCTTCCAGAGTATAATCTGTTGCAAATTCTTCACTGTAATTATCTAACAGGTCTTTTAGTTCCTGCTCGCTAAAATTATCTTTAATTACGAAAGCTGTAAAACCACCCTCATTATCTTCGAAAGTATCGAAGCCTAAATCGGCAAGATCGCTGATGAGCAGATCCTGTTGATAATCTTCGATACCTTTGAATGTAAATATTGCTTTAATGTATTGCATTTAGCTGTTTAATGCTTTAATAATATCTGTAAAATCGCGTGATTTTAACGATGCACCACCAATCAGGCCACCATCAATATCTTTTTGAGAGAATAAACTTGCCGCATTACCCGGGTTACAGCTACCGCCATATAAAATGGTAGTATCATCAGCTACATTGAAACCATAATTTGCTTCAATTTCACTACGGATAAAAGCATGAATATCCTGTGCCTGCTCTGGAGAAGCGGTTAAACCAGTTCCAATTGCCCAAACCGGCTCGTAAGCAATCACGATCTTTTTGAAATCTTCTTCGGTTAAACTAAAAATACCTTCTACCAATTGTTTTTTCAATACTTCGTAGTAGCTACCGTTATTACGCTCGTCCAGCGTTTCGCCGATACAGAAAATTGGTGTTAAACCATTTGCCAGGGCAACTTTAGTTTTTTCAGCTAATAATGCATCGCTTTCAGCGAAATATTGTCTGCGTTCTGAGTGACCTAAAATCACATATTCTGCACCAACAGATTTCACCATTTTTGCCGAAGTTTCGCCCGTATATGCTCCACTTTCCTTATCGCTAATGTTTTGAGCGCCAATTTTAACATCGTTACCACCCAATTTTGCCAAGCTGTTTAAATGAATAAACGGGGAGCAAATAATAGCCAGCTGATCGCCTTTGCGTTCATCTTTAACCATATTTACAATTTCGCTGAACAACGAAACACCTTCGTTATAATCTAAATTCATTTTCCAGTTACCGGCAACAATCTTTTTTCTCATTTTGTATTATTTAATGGTTGGTTGATCTTCTTCAGATCAGGTTTTATATTAAAATCGTCTATACGATTCGGTTAATTCAAATACTTTCTCAAGAATATTCTTTTCTGTTTCATCAAAAACAATATCTTTTCTTGCAAATACCTTTTCGGTTGTTCCGAACATTTTATCCAGTCTATAGGTTTCAAAACAACTTGCACCCCCCAACTAAAATCAGGAATATGGTTTGGCGGTAAACCGGCACCAAAAATATTGGTACCAACCCCCACAACACTGCCGGTATTAAACATGGTATTAATTCCGCATTTGGCATGGTCGGCCATAATCAATCCACAGAACTGTAGGTTGGTATTCCGCATTTTCCGGCTTTCGTAATCGTAAAGTTTTACTTCTGCGTAGTTATTTTTTAAATTCGAATTATTGGTATCAGCACCGATATTACACCACTCCCCCATTACCGAATTGCCCAGATATCCTTCATGGCCTTTCGCTGAATTACCCCAGATTACAGCATTGTTAATTTCACCTCCTGCACGGCTATTTGGGCCAATTGTAGTGCCCGAATATATTTTCGCACCCATTTTAATGGATGAATTATCGCAAAGTGCAAAAGATCCCCTGATTAAAGAACCCTCCCAAACCTCGGCATTTTTACCGATGTAAATTGGCCCATAAGTACTATTAAACACGCTGCATTCGGCTTTTGCACCTTCTTCGAGAAAAATATCATCGCCAATCAATTGATTGGTACTACTTAGTTTTGCGGAACTGCGTCCTTCGGTTAACAATTTAAAATCTTTTCTGATCTCCGCTGGATTATTCCCGAAAATATGTTCAGGGTAAACAATCCGTATAAAATCTCCCTGGTATTCAATCTGCTTTAGCGACTTAACGGCTTCAAAACCGTGTTGATCCGAAATGTAAGCTACAACAACATCTCTTTTATAAAGTGCTTCACCTGCCTTAAGATTTGAAATTGCATTAAGCAAAGCTTCATCAGGACAAACAGAACCGTTTATGAATAAATCTGCATTAGGCTTTGGAGCAAATTTTATGGAAAGGTAATCCTGGGTTTGAAAACCAAAATCGGCCTTTAAATATTTGGCCCATTTTTCGGCAATAGTTAAAATACCAATGCGTAAATCGGCCACGGGCCTGGTAAACGTAAGCGGCCGTAGAGACATCCAGGAAGCATCATCAAATAGATTGATTGTCATAAGCAGCAAAAATAAAAAAGTCCCGATGCTTTTGGCAAAGGGACTTCAAAAAATGCTTTTTGTTGCTAAAATTATTTCTTAGCGTAACGGTTTTTAAATTTATCGATACGTCCTGCTGTATCAACCAATTTCATTTTACCAGTATAAAAAGGGTGTGAAGTATGAGAAATCTCTAATTTATAAAGAGGATACTCGTTACCATCTTCCCATTTAATTGTTTCTTTAGTATCTACACAAGATTTTGTTAAGAAAGCATATTCGTTAGACATGTCTTTAAAAACAACTGGTCTGTAGCTTGTTGGGTGCAAATCTTTTTTCATTTGAATATTATTTTTAGTTATTTGTGTGAAAGCATCAAGAACATTCTTGCAATTTGCTGGCAACAACGCTTATGACATTTCCTATTAGTCTTTCTACCTCTATTTTAGAGGATGCAAATATCTTAATTTTATTTTTGATTTACAAGCCTAATTAAAGAATTTTAAATTATATGGCTTTTCTACTTCGGGTTTAGCCAAAAGTACTTAAAAACAGATCGATGCAAAGCTAAACTTTTTCTACCTGAATATTGTTTTTCAGATATTTAAAAAATATATGTAAATTTGGTATATGAGAAAACATGGCGAATTAGATGGCATCATTCATGCCGATAGCAGCGGAAAGCTCTACATTAAAAGTCCTGATTTTTTTGCGCAGCCAAGGGTTATCGAAATGGTGGGTGCATTAATGCAATCGAGTATTTTTAAAAAGATAGAAAAGGATAAAAACAAGAAATAGTCTTATAGATGCCTTTTAACCTACTTTTATTTCCTCTTGTAGGCGGCTATTATATATTAATCAGGTTCAGGTACCTGCGGTATGTGCAATACCGGCTCGAAAGTCAGCGTATCTTATTAAACTCTGCTTTTGCGGGCATCTTATTACTCGGTGCATGTTTTATATTAAGGGCAATTTTTATTGCCATCTGGCCTGAAACAGTCGAACAGCTTAGCAAATTGCTTCCTATCCACGCGCCTTATTTCGGGACCACCAGCCTATCGTTATTAGTCGCGGTAGCTGCCACAGAAATCGCGAATCTTTTTATCAACCGCCTTAAAGCCATTAAAAGAGCCATCGCTACTTCTGGAAATGAATTTGAACTGTTATTAAGTTCATCTTTTTTCGACGCCCACCTTTTACAGTTTACTATGGATAGCGGCAAATTTTACATTGGCTGGGTTAAAGAATTGCCAAAACCCTTTACTACAAGTTACATTCGCATTACCCCAGCTTTTAGCGGTTACCGCAAGGCTGATGATAAAGAACTGGTTTTTACTACGCAGTATTTAACGGTTTATGCCAGTTATATTGAAGACGGCTCAGTAGCGAATACCGATGAACTGAAAACAGATCTCGTACTGAAAGCCGATAAAATCAATTCCATTTCTTTTTTGATATGGATATGTATAACCGCTTTAATCCGGCACAAGAAGAAACATCCTAATCCTTTTTCGGACTATATTTTTTCCAGGTTTCTATTTTAGCCTTCTGACGGGCGATGTAAGCATCGGCAATTACTTCTGCCGAACCGGAACCTTCTACCGTTTCCAGTAATTCTTTTAATTTATACTGATCTACATCTGCCTTATATAATAGCTGGATCAGTTTCGGAAAATCGTTATCGATGAGGTAAGCAAAAGCATCAACCATTGCAGCGCGCAACTGGCTTTCGGAAAGGTTATCCGGTATATCAAAATCTTTGCTGATGATAGTGATTAATGACATAGAATAGGGTTTTTAAGATTACAGGATTTTAAGATTAAAGTGTGTTAGAATAGGAGTTGTTAATATTGGGTTTAGGCAATTTGCATTTTCCGAAGAACCACAGTCCAACATTAAATAAACCTGATAAAAGCGGCAGCTCCCGATTCTTCATCGGGACTACAGCGGTTAGCAGGATTACAGGTGCTTTGGAATACACAACCATTCGTTTTCAAAAAAAGGCTTGCCAACTGCTTTAAGATCCCCGCATGCGAGAAGATGACAGATCTCAAAAATCACCCATTTCCCATTTTACCTCTCCCATCTTCCTTTATACCCATTTAATCTCCTGGCAAATTTCAATCAGCACGCCATTGGTGTCTTGAGGATGCACAAAACATACCATCTTATTATCTGCCCCTTTTTTTGGAGAATCGCTGAGCAGTACAAAACCTTCTTTATGCAGCCTTTCCATTTCCGCCAGAATATCATCAACCAGGAAAGCAATGTGATGGATTCCCTCTCCTTTTTTCTCAATAAATTTAGCAATTGCACTATCCGGAGCAGTAGCCTGAAGCAGCTCTACTTTGTTTTCGCCGGTTTTAAAAAAGCAGTATTCACCGATTCGTACACAACCTGCTCCGTTTTATAACAATCGGTATTAAGCAGTTTCTGATAAATCGCTATGGAACTGTTGAGGTCTTTTACCGCGATGCCGATGTGTTCTATCTTATTCATAGATTATAAGGTTATGTGAATGTAAAAATGCGGCTTTTATCTATAAGCTCATAGCTATTATTTATAATTGTTAAATAAGTTTTTTCGTATCTTTGTGATATAATTAACAGAATAGAGATGAAACAGCCGATATATTTAGATAATAATGCGACAACACCGTTAGATCCACGTGTGCTGGAAGCAATGCTACCTTACTTTACTGAGAAATTTGGAAATGCCGCAAGTCGTAATCACGCTTTTGGCTGGGTGGCTGAAGAGGGTGTAGATTATGCCCGTGAGCAGGTAGCCAAATTGATCGGCTGTACTGAAAAAGAAATTATTTTTACTTCAGGTGCAACTGAGGCCGATAACCTGGCCATTAAAGGTGTATTTGAAATGTACAAAGAAAAAGGTAACCACATTATTACTGCGGTTACTGAACATAAAGCAGTTTTAGATACCTGCAAACACTTAGAGAAAAATGGCGCACGCGTTACTTATTTAGGTGTTAAAGAAGACGGTTTAATTGATTTAGCTGAATTGGAAGCTGCTATGACTTCTGAAACTATTTTAGTTTCGATTATGTATGGCAATAACGAAATCGGCGTAATACAACCGGTAAAAGAAATTGCAGCAATTGCACACAAACACGGCGCTTTATTTATGACTGATGCTACGCAGGCAGTTGGTAAAATTCCTGTTGATGTAAATGCTGATGGTATTGATTTAATGGCTTTCTCTGCGCACAAAATGTACGGTCCGAAAGGTGTTGGTGTACTTTACGTTCGCCGTAAAAACCCAAGGGTTAAAGTAACTGCACAAATGGACGGCGGTGGCCACGAGCGCGGCATGCGTTCCGGTACTTTAAACGTTCCTGGTATTGTTGGTTTAGGAAAAGCCTGCGAACTTTGCCGTTTAGAGATGGAAAGCGAATCAATCCGTTTATCTGCGCTACGCGACAAGCTGGAAAGCACTTTAAACCAAATGGAAGAGAGTTATGTTAATGGTAATACACAACACCGTTTACCACACGTAGCTAATATTTCTTTCAAATATGTTGAAGGTGAAGGTTTAATGATGGCGATGAGTGATTTAGCGGTATCTTCAGGATCGGCTTGTACTTCAGCATCTTTAGAGCCTTCTTATGTATTGAAAAGTTTAGGTTTATCTGATGATTTGGCTCACTCTTCTATCCGTTATGGTTTGGGAAGGTTTACTACAGAAGAAGAAATTGATCAAGCCATTGAAGTAACTCAAAAAGCAGTTAACCACTTAAGAGAACTTTCTCCACTTTGGGAAATGTTTAAAGAAGGAATCGATTTGAGTAAAATTGAGTGGGCGGAACACTAGTTCAGTTTGGAGTTGGCAGTTTGCAGTTTTGAGTAAGCAAGCTGGTAATTGAAAACCAGGAAAAAGGTAGAGGGCTGGAAGGTTTAAGGCAGAAGGTTCATTGGCCAACGCCTTACACAATTCGCCAAACGCTAAAGCGATAATTAATAAATAAAATTATCTCCGAAAGGAGGCTTAAGAAATAGAAAACATGGCATATTCAGAAAAAGTAATTGACCATTACAATAACCCACGTAACGTAGGTACTTTAAATAAAGACAGTAAATTTGTAGGAACAGGATTAGTTGGTGCACCTGAGTGCGGCGACGTAATGCGTTTACAAATTGAGGTTGGAGAGGACAACGTAATCACTGATGCTAAATTTAAAACGTTTGGCTGTGGTTCGGCAATTGCTTCTTCTTCTTTAGCTACAGAATGGTTAAAAGGAAAAACAATTGACGAGGCTTTATCTATCGATAACATGGATATTGTTGAAGAATTAGCTTTACCACCGGTAAAAATCCACTGCTCAGTATTGGCAGAAGATGCAATTAAATCAGCGATTAACGATTACCGCATTAAAAATGGCTTAGAAGCTATTGTATTGGAAAAATCGCACCACTAGAATAGATGTGAGACAATAGATTTGAGATGTGTGAGACCACCTAACTTAGGGTGCTGAAATACGTCACAAATCTAATATCTCAAATCACAAATCTCTATCACAATGATAACAATAACAGATAAAGCAAAAGACAAAATAGACCACTTAATGCAGGACTCGGAAATGGGTTCTGATTACTTTTTACGTGTTTCGGTAAAAGGTGGTGGCTGTTCGGGATTATCATACAATCTGGATTTTGATAACGAGGAACAAAAAGGCGATCAGTTTTTGAAGACAAAGGAATCAAGATTGCTTTGGATATGAAATCTTTCCTTTACCTGGCTGGAACTGAATTAGATTTTACCGATGGTTTAAACGGAAAAGGCTTCAACTTTATAAACCCTAATGCAAGCCGTAGCTGTGGCTGTGGCGAAAGTTTTTCTGTATAAATTTAACAGCAATAAAAAAGCGGCTCGGGAGATTTCCCAAGCCGCTTTCTTTGTTATTTGAGTTGGGATGGTTTACTGCTCATGGTATTTCTTTCAGTAATCGCAGCGGTTTTGCTATTAAAATCTGTAGGTTCAGAAGTATAATCGCCATCAAAGGCAACTCGGCCTTGCCCCTCTCTAATGGTATTAGGTCCGCTGTGAGAGTCGTCGATGTTTATGATTCCTGCAATTCCATTTTTAATATTATTCCCCTCTTTTTCCCCAGTCATTAAAAAAGCGAAAAAATTATAACCACCATTTCTGTACGCTTTTACCTTTCCGTAAACTGTAAATTTATTTCCACTCCCACTTATGGCGGTTACGACACTGGTATCTGCTGCACCAATAAAGTTTTTACCCAACATTTTAATACTGAAATCGCTTGTACTTTGCTCATAAAATTTAACTACGCCATCCATAAGTACATAACCAGGCGTATAAGAGTCGTTGGGTATATTACTGTTTTTTATGGTGAAAGGCTTAAATAAGTAAGAGCCATCGATATTTGGTGGCGTAGTACCCTTATTTATAGTAAAACCCAGTTTGGTTAAGCTATCTACATACTGTTGAGGAATAATATCTTCTATTTTTTTACTCAAGATTTCTTCATCGTTCGGATTAATATCTTTGCTTTTAGAGCAAGCCGCAAATTGTAGCACTACACCTACTATTAAAGCAAATGCACATCCTTTGGCTACCATAGTTAAATTTGTTTTTGTTGTCTTCATCATACAATTTTTAATTCTAAGTTTTAAAACGCCCAATTGCAACTGAAGTGCCAATATCTAATAATTTGGCTCAAATAGATTAAAATAACGGTAAACCACTATATGGATCTACCTAAAACCAGGTATTCCATTAATTTTTAACAAAACTGCTGTCCTCTTTCTTACGGTCTTTTGTAGTCGCTCAAATTTTATATTTTTTTATTTAATTTTAGCGTTTATCATACTGTTGCCATTATTAAAGCTAAAAGTATTATAATTGTTAAAATAACAAATATTCAGATTACGAGCATGCCATTAATAAACGAGTTTTCAACTGTTCCTACTTTGTTACGGAATGTTGTAAAAAACATCCATAAACCTCAGGAAACCTTTTTAATCCATAAACAAGGCGCAGAATGGGCTGAAATTTCTTATGAAGACACCTTAAAAAGAGCCGATGCTGTTTCTGCATTCTTTTTAGAAAAAGGAATAAAAAAGGGTGATCGTTTAGGCTTAATGATAGAAAATTCTCCTGAATATGTATATTATGATCAGGGCATCCAGCAAATTGGCGTAATTAATGTATCTATTTACCCTACGCTTTCTGAGCAGGAAGTAGCCTATATTCTTAACGACTCTGGCATAAAAGCTATTCTTGTTGGGAATAATTTTCTTTACCGTAAGGTTTTAAAAGTTGCGGCTAATTGCAAAGAATTAAAATATATTATTCCTGCTTTTAAAGATTTCGAAAAGGTTACTATCCCTGCAGATGTTAATGTAGAAGTAATTGCTTTTTCAGATATTCTTGCGCTTAAGCATCAGGTTACGGCTGCCGAAAGGGCTGAAATTGACCAATGCAGAAGCCTGGTATTGCCTCAGGATGTTTCTTCATTAATTTATACCTCTGGTACTACCGGAACGCCAAAAGGTGTAATGCTTACTCACTATAATTTTGTTAAAAATGTGGAAGTATGTTTGCAGCAAATCCCGGTGATCGATCAAACGGAAACTTTCCTTTCTTTCTTGCCTTTATCTCACGTATTCGAACGTACAGCTACGTATCATGTTTGCTGTGCACAGGGTTGTAAAATTGCCTTTGCACAAAGTTTAGAATTGTTGGCTAAAAACATGGGCGAAGTGCGTCCAACCGTAATGAGTTGCGTACCACGTTTGCTGGAGCGCATTCATGATAAAGCGATAAAAGGAGGAACCGCAGGTGGAGGAACAAAAGCAAAAATATTTACCTGGGCCTTAGAAACCGGCAATAAATACCGTTTAGCAAAAGAGGCTGGCAAAAATCCAGGCCTTATCCTATCGGCAAAAAAAGGAATCGCCGAGAAATTGGTCTTCAGCAAAATTAAGGAAAAAACAGGTGGAAGATTAAAATTCATGATTTCAGGCGGAGCTGCACTACCTAAAAATGTGGGTGAGTTTTTTGGCGATCTGGGTATTAAAATATTGGAAGGATTCGGTTTAACGGAAACTTCACCGGTAATGTCGGTAACTGAATATCACAGACAGGTTTATGGTACCGTTGGCCGAGTGATTCCTGGTATTGAGGTGGGCATACAAGATGTAGAAAGCAAAGCAATACTAAGCATCCAAACACACCATACTTTTGAGGAAGATTTTGAATGTGCAGAAGGAGAAGTAATTGTACGAGGTCACTGCGTAATGAAAGGTTATTTTAACAAACCTGCCGAAACTGCTGAAGCTATAGATAAAGACATGTGGTTCCACACGGGTGATATTGGTCGTTTTTATAAAGGTAACCTGCAGATTACCGACCGTTTAAAAAACATGATCGTAAATGCATACGGCAAAAACGTATACCCTACTCCTGTAGAAAATATTTATTTAAAGAGCCCAAAAATTGATCAGTTGTTTTTAATTGGCGATAAACGCGAATTTATCACGGCTATCATTATCCCGAACAGGGAAACGCTGGAAGAAACCTTTAAACTTCAGCCGTCGTTTTTTGAAGAAGCTGATCCTTTTATCCGCAACCAGGAAATTATCGACTGGATGGAGCAGGATATCAAAAAAATCTCTGGCGAACTGGCTAAATTTGAACGCATTAAAAACTTCAAGATCAAGCGAAATCCTTTCAATATAGATGAAGGTGAAATTACCCCGACCATGAAAGTTAAACGCCGTATTGTAGAAAAGAAATATGCCGAGGCGATTAACGAAATGTACGAAGAAGGTGTAGAAGCGGAATCATAATTAAAAAAGGGTCATCATTACAAAATTAGTATGATGACCCTTTAATTTTTTGCAGCAATCGTAAAAATCAATTAAAGATCTAATCCATTTGCATCGGTTGTTAATATTTCGCTCATGTAATCAAAGAAAGGCCGCATGTTTTTAAATGTCTGGTTACAATAACCTAAGTATTCTTTACTTAAAACTTCCTGATCGGTAAATCGATGAACTAACAAAAATTGTTTATAACGTAGCAGATCAATATCCTGGTGATCTCCATCAAAACCCTTTGGAGCTGTTTTCAATTGTTCACCTCCCAAAGTCCCGAAGGAAGCAATAAAAGTTTTATCATTTAATATCGCTCTCAAGGGCTGGGCATCAAAAGCAATATTTTCCCTTATCAATTTCAAATCCTGAGGAGAAGGCCCGAAAAAGCCACCTGCCACAAAACTATTACCTGGTTCGATATGAAAATAGTAGCCACCTCTTCTTTGTTTGCCTGCCCGTTTAAAACTTCCACTCCAATGTGTTTTATAAGGCGTTTTATCATTTGAGAAACGCGTATCCCGATATATGCGGTATAAACTTTTCTTTCCCGATGGTGTTTCAATTACATCGTGGGTATTCATAAGGTCTAATAAATCCTGTGCAAAAGCTTCTATGTATGCTAGTTCTTTCTGGTAGTCTGTTTTATGATCATTAAACCACTCTCGTTCGTTGTTATTTTTTAATAACCTCAAAAATTCAAAACTGGAAGGTGGTATTTGTTTTATATCGGGCATAGTTTTTAAATGGCTAGGACATCCAAGCAAATATAACATCTGTAAAACACTAAACTCATATCTCTGAAAAAATTTACCCGATGAAATCCTATTTAAAATTTATGAAGAGATTTATTCATTAGTTTACCCATCATTTGCAAAAACGATGAAACGCGATTTATTTTTTGAGCAGGTTTGGGATTTAACCACAGAAATACCCAAAGCAGGGTCACGTCTTACGGCGCAATTGCAAAAGCCATTGGTGCTTGCGGGCTAGCACAACTTCCTGCACCTTATTACTGCGTAATCAGCAGCAACGGCTTGCTTAGTGGCGATCCATCATCTACAACTAAAAGGCAGCAACTACCTGAAAGATAATACATTGAAATTAAAAATCTGAAAGTTCAAACCTTAAAAAGGTATTCTGGTATCCTTTAATTGATATAGAGTATTTACCGCAGATAAAGTTTCTAATAATCCGTTTTTCATCTAATTTCTTTAACATTCTAAAATGCTGTTTTATATCAAATAAAGCATTTATTAATTACAATAGCTTTCTTATCTTTGCCAAAAGGTGTCTTTTCAAAAATGATGTTTGAAACGATACCTGTTACAATTAATAAACACATTGCAAATCATTAATTTGCAAAAAATACCCGAAATGAGTATAGGATTATCAGAACAAGAAGTATTACGACGTGAGTCGTTAAAGCAATTACGCCAGTTAGGCATTGAACCCTATCCGGCAGAAGCTTATGAAATTAATGTTACGGCTGCCGATATTTTAGCAAACTACGAAAAAGATAAAACTGCTTATAAGACCGTTAGTTTAGCCGGTCGTATTATGGGCCGTAATATTATGGGTGCTGCATCTTTTGCTGAATTACAAGATTCAACAGGCCGTATCCAGATTTATTTAAAGAGAGACGTGCTTTGTCCTGGTGATGATAAAACCTTATATAACACGGTATTTAAGAAACTTTTGGACATTGGTGATTTCATCGGGATCACGGGTTATGTTTTTACCACACAAACAGGAGAAATCTCTATCCATGTAACCGGTTTTACTGTTTTAGCTAAATCTTTACGTCCGTTACCGATTGTAAAACGTGATGATGAAGGGAATGTCTACGATGGATTCACCAATCCTGAACTGCGTTACCGCATGCGTTATGTAGATTTAACGGTAAACCCTGATTACAAACAGATTTTCATCAAACGCAGCAAGGTAATTAACAGCATGCGTAACTACTTTGATGAGCAAGGTTGGATGGAAGTAGAAACTCCTATCCTACAGCCTATACACGGTGGTGCAGCGGCGCGCCCTTTTGCTACTCACCACAATACTTTAGATATGCCGCTTTACCTGCGTATTGCGAACGAGCTTTATTTAAAAAGGTTAATCGTTGCAGGTTTTGATGGCGTTTACGAGTTCGGTAAAATGTTCCGTAATGAAGGAATGGACCGTACGCATAATCCAGAGTATACCTCAATGGAAATTTATGTAGCCTATAAAGATTATATCTGGATGATGGCTATGGTTGAAGAATGTTTGGAAAAAGTAGCCATTGCAACCAATGGTTCGGCTGTAGTTAAAGTTGGTGAAAATGAAATCAATTTCGAAGGTCCATACGAAAAACTAACCATGTACGAATCAATCCAAAAATATACCGGAATTGATGTTTCGAAAATGACTGAAGAGGAGCTTTTGCAAACCTGTGCATCATTAGGCATAGAAACGGATTCTACCATGGGCCGCGGTAAATTGGTGGACGAAATTTTCAGTGATAAGGTAGAAGCCAATTTGATCCAGCCTACATTCATTACAGATTACCCGATCGAGATGACACCATTAGCTAAAAAGCACCGCAGTGCAGAAGGATTGGTGGAGCGTTTCGAAATATTTGTGAACGGTAAAGAAATCGGAAATGCTTATTCAGAGCTGAACGATCCTATTGATCAGAAAGAACGTTTTGAAGATCAGTTGAAACTTGCTGATCGTGGTGATGCCGAAGCGATGGCGATGGATGATGATTTCGTTCGTGCCTTAGAATATGGTATGCCTCCTACTTCAGGTTTAGGTTTTGGTATCGATCGTATCGTAATGTTAATGACCAATCAGAGCACCATCCAGGAAGTTTTATTCTTCCCGCAGATGCGTCCGGAGAAAAAGAAAATTGAATTGACACCAGAAGAAACAGAATTATTTGAATTGGTTTCTGAAGGTGAACAATACCTATTAACGGATATAAAAGCTAAACTTGCCGATTGGAGCAATAAAAAGTGGGATACCACTTTAAAAGCGTTAACTGGTAAGGGCATTTTAAAAGTCGCCAAAACAGATGATGGTTTATTTCTATCGCATAAATAGTTAATTTGTTAATCTAACGGTAAAACACCAGACCAGATTTTAACATAAACATAACATAAACTTAAAAGGCTTGCTAACAATTGTTTAGCAAGCCTTTTCTATATTTACAGCAATCGATAATTAAAATCATTGCGATATGAATACGTCAAGTTTAGAAATCAACGAAAGAGAGTACTGCATTAAATTAAGCAAAGATGCTTTTGATTTAACGCTGGTACGTCAGTTAATAAAAAGAATTCAGGCCGAAGCTTTATTCTTCTCAAGAGTACAAGCTGAAGAGGATGATATCTTAAGCAAAAGAGCCCAGAGAGAAGAATTTGAAGGATTCGATTATTTAGGAGACAAATAGTCAGTTTTCAATTGACTATTTCCAGTTAGCAGTTAATTTAACAATTAACCAGTTAGTCGCTTTAAAGAACAGTTAACCGGTTAACCAAATTCAAACAGTTAAGCTCACTAATCAACCTCTAAAGCTCCTTCTACTGAATCATCCATTGTTTTACCTGTAATTACGGATGCAGCCATTTTCAAAAATGCAACGGCTGTGCCATGTTTGGTATCCCAATAATATCCTTCTGATGGGATAACTTTAATCAGTGTAATATTAGGGTCGTCCTTCCCTCCCTGAAACCAGGTTTTAATAAACGGACTCCAAAGTTCGTCGATTTTGTCCTGATCCCTGCTGATTTCAGAAATACCATAAATGTTTACAAAACCTGAATGGGCGCCTGCCTGAAATAGTAAATGTGTAAATGGATCGGCAGAGATTTCGTCGTTTTTATGACTGTCTTTCATGCTCATAAACCAGATATTCCCTTCATCATCCACCTGTTGAATAGCCATTGGTCTTACGGATAAAGGTATTCCTGTTTTAATATTGGTACAGAAAAAACAACTTTCAGCTTTTTCTGCCAACTCCCTGAGTTTTTCGATGGCTGCTTTGCCACCCAAATCTTTAATGTTATTTTCTTCCTGGGTATTGTTTGTACTTCCTTCTTGTGATGTTGCCATAGGATTAAGATTTTATATTAACTACAATAGAAATCGGGATTTGGTTTTGAGTTTTTGCGGGGAGCTTTAGGCCAAGAGCGTCGAGCGGAGAGCATAGCATTAGATTTATTGGCAAAAATTATGGCGTTTTAATCAAAGGCAATATCTTTAATTAATGGATATCAAAAAACCGAAAGCTTTTAAGGCTGAGATTAAAATTATAGGCGTCAATCCTTTTGTGTTTGTACCAGAGGAAGCATTAAATTATGTTTTTCATCAATCTGGAAAAAATAAAGGACAGCTTCCTGTTAAAATGAAAATTGATGGTCATGAATTTAAACAAACCCTGGTTAAATATGCAGGAGATTGGCGTTTGTACCTCAATACGCCCATGCGAAAAGCAGCCGGAAAAGATATTGGCGACACCGCAACTTTCGAAATTGAATTTGATACTGAAGAACGGACAATTAGTATCAATCCTAAATTATTACATGCCTTAGCAAAAAACAAACAGGCCAAAGATATATTTGATGGCCTTGCTCCTCATTTACAAAAGGAAATTATACGTTATATTGCCAACCTTAAAACGGAAGAGTCGGTTGACCGCAATGTCAAAAAAGCTATTCAATTTCTTTTGGGTAAAGAACGGTTTATCGGTAGAGATGGGATTTAAAGCATTATAGTACAAAGGACATTAATAACTGTCCTTTGTACTATGGTGTTATCTTATAACAATCCTCGCTTTTTAAGCATTGGTTTAATATCAGGATTATGCCCCCTGAAATTAAAGAACATTTTGCCAAGATCTTCCGTATTTCCTTTGGACAGAATCATATCCCTAAAACGCTGACCATTTGCTCTGGTTAATCCTCCATTTTCCTGAAACCATGAAAATGCATCAAGATGTGATCGATACTATCTGTAACGAACTTGCTGTTGTTTGTCCATCATGCCCATCTGATCTTTCATTTGTTTGATCTGATCGGCCAATAATTTATTTTTATCTGCTTTTTTCGCTTCAGCAAGATACATGGTTGCTTCGCGTTTGTTACGCTTAGCCATTGCAATGCCTGCTAAACTTAATTTTGCTAAAGCAACGTTATGATCCATCTGCATACCCAGGCTCAAAGCAGTTTTGAAATATTTTTCTGATTTCATTGGCGCTGTTCTGCTTTCAATTAACCCGATCAACAAATTATAATAACCATGTTGAACTTTAATCAACTGCGTTTCATAATTGGTAATGCGATCTAAAAACATTTTTGCCTTGGGCATGTTATCTTTTCTGAGGAACCATTGTGCTAAAAGCATGTTCTCATTAAAGAAATAGGTTACAAGTACAATTATCCCCAATAAAATGGCAACAATACCCCACGGCCAGAAACCGAAAATAAATAAAGCTACTGCGCCACCCAGTAAAGCAAACCCCGCAATTAATCTGATAATATTTGGCATAAATTTATTCTAATTATTTTTTTTGCAAATATCGTGTTTAAATGGCAGAAATTAGATTTTAAAACAATAATTTCATTAAAAATTTAAAAGATCAAAAAAACCGTCTCATCAATATGAAAATCCTTTTATCTATAACCCTAATTGTACTTGCAATGAACGTTTCTGCTCAGGAAGTTAATAAAAAAATCCACGATCAAGTCCACAATAAAGATATATTAATTAATGCTTGTACGCGAGAAGGTATTGCTACTTTTCCTGAGTTTAAAGAAATGTACGATCCACTCTATGCGGCTTATATACCAGATGCGGCAACCATGATCGAATTGAAAAAACTGGTTAAAAATGAAAAAATCAAAATTGTGCTAGGTACCTGGTGTGGCGACAGCAAAGCAAATGTTCCGAACTTTTTTAAAATTTTAGATGCTTTACACTTTAAAGAGAAAAACGTAGAGGTTATTGCTGTTGACGGTAACAAAAAAGCTGAAAATGGCATTTTAGACGGCCTGGACATTTCGAGGGTACCTACATTTATTGTTTTAGATAAAAAAGGTAAAGAACTGGGCAGGATTACAGAAGGTCCAAAAACAAGCCTTGAGGGAGATTTGTTAGGAATATATAAGAAGAAGTCTTAAACTTTTTGAGAGGTTTTTTTGACTATATTTTGATAGTTCATGGTTGATTACCTAAGTCTTTCATAGCCGATAACCTATTGGCTTATACTTAGCACCCTGACCATTGACCATTATGTATAAAACCATGAACGATCAAACCATCAACTAAAAATTTATTTACAAGACATTACCCGAAATCCATTTTACATTATACATCTTACATTAATTATTATGTCAGCAGCATTAGAACCCGGTTGGTTAGCCGTTTTAGAAGAAGAGTTTGAAAAAGACTATATGAAAAGCCTTAAAGCCTTTTTACAGGAGGAGAAACAGAAAGGTGCAACGGTTTATCCTAAAGGCGCTGATATTTTTAATGCATTAAATACAACGCCATTTGATCAGGTAAAGGTTGTCATTTTAGGTCAGGATCCTTATCATGGCGTTGGCCAGGCACATGGATTATCGTTTTCGGTACAACGCGGTGTAGCGGTTCCGCCCTCATTAAAAAATATTTACAAAGAGCTGGAAACTGATATCGAGGGCTTTAAAACACCAAATCATGGCCACTTAACCCATTGGGCTGAACAAGGTGTATTATTGCTCAATGCTACACTAACAGTCCGTGCTTCGGAGGCTGGTTCACACCAAAACCGCGGATGGGAAATTTTTACAGATGAAATTATAAAGGCTTTATCTCAAAAACGCGAACATATTGTTTTCTTGTTATGGGGTAAATATGCACAGCAAAAAGCAGCTTTAATAGATCAAAAGAAACATTATATGCTTACTGCTGCCCACCCATCTCCATTTTCGGCCTACAATGGCTTCTTTGGATCAAAACATTTTTCAAAAGCAAATCAGCTTCTGGTACAGAATAATTTAACACCAATCGACTGGAACTTACCAGCCTAATGAATACTTATTTTATCAGCGGTTTAGGTGCCGATAAAAGGATTTTTCTAAGCTTAAGCTCGATGAAAAAATCAATATCATTCATATAGATTGGATCAATCCGGTTAAAAATGAATCATTGGCCACTTATGCAGAAAGGTTGAGCAAAGTTATCGACAAATCCCAGCCATTTGCTTTGGTTGGCGTTTCTTTTGGAGGGATGATCGCGGTAGAAATAGCGAAGGTTTTAAAGCCTATTACTACTGTTATCATTTCTAGTACCATGTTAAGCATTCATCTACCCGCACTTTACCGTTTCGCTGGGAGTTTAGACCTACTAAAGATTATCCCTGCAAGGCTTTTAAAATCATCGAACAAACTCACCCAGAATTATTACTTCGGTACCCGATCTGGCAGTGAAAAAACCTTATTAAGCAAAATTATTAAGGATACTGATCCTTATTTTTTGAAATGGGCCATTGGAAGCATATTAAACTGGGAGAATAAGGTTAAACCAGAAAGGATTTTTCACATCCATGGCACGATGGATAAAATCCTCTATTCTAAAACTGCAAAACCTGATTTCGTGATCGAAAATGGAACCCACTTCATGGTTTATCAAAATGCAGCGGAAATTTCAGGAATTATTGATGAAATAGTATTGAATAGAGGAATAGACTAATTCTAAGCCATACATCATCCCTAGACTCATCGTCATTTCGAGCGAAGTGCAACGCAGTCGAGAAATCTATAATAGATCTCTCCATTCCGCTACGCTACAGTCGAGATGACGATCTTTATATTATTTCAATCCCACCAATACATTATAATGGAAATATAATAATTACCGATAACAGCCCCTTAATGGGTTTGCTATTAATACTCTAAAGGCACAATTGGTTCTTTCTTAGTGGTAGACATAATCATCATCGTCTGGAATGTTTTCACTACAGAAATCTTACTGATTTTATCCATAATTAAACGTTCGTAAGCTTTAATGTCTTTCACATAAACCTTTAATAGAAAATCGGCCTGACCGGTAACGTGGTGACATTCGGTAATTTCTTTGATTTGATTTACTTCGTCCAAAAAGATCTGGATAGTATTATTTTTATGAAAATCGAGTTGAATCTGGATAAAGGTTTTTATACCTAAACCCAGTTTTTCTTCATCCACCAAGGCATGATAACTTTTAATATATCCTGCCATTTCGAGCTTGCGTACACGCTCTAAAGTTGGTGCAGGTGATAAACCAATTTCTTGTGATAAAAGTAAATTGGTAATTCTTCCATTCTCTTGAAGAATTCTTAAAATTTTGAAGTCAATTTTATCTAATTCAGATGCCATACGGTGTTAAAGGTATTTCAGAACACAAACATAACCAAATTATATTCTAAATTTTAACATAATTTATCATATATATTTTAAATAAAAATTTTTAGATTTACCTAAAAATAAAATTAGATAAACATAAATGCAAAGTTATACCGAAGAGAACTATCTAAAGACTATTTATCATCTGGCAGAGAAAACAATAAATGTTCAAACCAATGCTATTGCGGAGCAAATGCAAACCAAACCCGCATCGGTTACCGACATGATCAAGAAATTAGCCGATAAGGGGCTGATTGATTATATTAAATACCAGGGGGTTACCTTAACCGAGACAGGAAAAAATACAGCGATAGATATTGTACGTAAACATAGATTATGGGAAGTTTTTTTGGTAGACAAATTAAATTTCAAGTGGGATGAGGTACATGATGTTGCCGAAGAGTTGGAACATATTAAATCGGTTGAGCTGATTGAAAGACTAGATGAGTTTCTAGGTTTTCCGAAAGCAGACCCTCATGGCGACCCCATTCCGGATAAAAATGGACGATTTGCCAAAACCCAGTTTATTAAACTCATCGAATTAAAAGTAGGAGATTCTGGTACCATAACCGGCGTGAGTCAGCACAGTTCTGCTTTTTAAAGCATTTAGAAAAATTAGGGCTTACCCTGGGCAAACAAATCCAGATTACTGATGTTACCGATTTCGATGGTTCAGTTGAGATCCGGTTATCCGATAAACAAGTTAATATTAGTAGAGAAGTTGCAAAACATATTTTAATCAGCAGTAATGGCAAAAACTGAATCCCTAAGTGAAGTACATCAAAGCGTAAATACAGATAAAAGAAAAGGCTGGAAAAGAATTTTAGCTTTTATTGGTCCTGCCTATTTAATTAGTGTGGGCTACATGGATCCAGGTAACTGGGCAACCGATCTGGCTGGTGGTAGTAAATTTGGGTACCAATTGATCTGGGTTTTACTCATGTCAAACCTCATTGCATTGCTTTTGCAATCGCTGAGTGCCCGTTTGGGTATTGTGAGGGGATTGGATTTGGCCCAGGCTTCAAAACAGGCTTACCCTCGCTGGGCAAATATTCCATTGTTTGGATTGGCACAAACTGCTATTATTGCCTGCGATCTGGCAGAAATCATTGGAATGGCCATCGGTTTACAGCTGTTATTTGGTTTACCGTTAATCTGGGGTGTTTCCATTACCATTTTTGACACCATTTTACTGTTATTCCTGTTAAACAAAGGCATGAGGGCCATGGAAGGTTTTATCGTATCGATGGTTTTTATCGTGGGGATTTCCTTTTTGGTCGAAATGTTTATTGTAGAACCATCCATTAAAGAAATAGCCAGGGGATTTGAGCCTTCTATCTTAAATGGTGATGCGCTTTATATCGCCATCGGGATTATTGGTGCAACGGTAATGCCACATAACCTTTACCTGCATTCTTCTTTGGTACAGACCAGAAAAATTGAACGGAGCAATAAAGGGATTAAAGAAGCTTTAAAGTTTAACCTCATTGATACCACAGTTGCATTAAACCTGGCCTTTTTTGTTAATGCCGCCATATTAATTCTTGCTGCTGCAGCTTTTTACAAAAATGGTTTACACGAAGTGGCAGAAATTCAGGATGCACATAAATTACTTTCTAATATTTTTGGAAGTGTAGCCCCAACCCTATTTGCTATCGCGCTAATTGCAGCCGGGCAAAGTTCTACGGTTACCGGAACTTTAGCCGGACAAATTATTATGGAAGGGCATATTAATTTAAGGATTCAACCCTGGTTACGACGCTTGATTACGCGCCTTCTGGCAATTATCCCTGCATTTTTCACCATCCTGCATTACGGCGACGATGCCCTTGGTGGCTTATTGGTGCTCAGTCAGGTGGTTTTAAGTTTACAGTTGGGTTTCGCCATTATTCCTTTGATCCATTTTACATCAGATAAAAAACTGATGAAAGATTTCGCAATCAAACTATGGGTAAAGGTTTTGGCATGGGCAAGCGCCATCGCCATTATTGCGCTCAATGTAAAACTGGTGATCGAAGAAATAAGCGGTTGGGCAAAAGAAGCCAATAACTGGTGGATTTATGCGATTGTAATACCAGCATTAATCTTTATCATACTGCTCCTGCTCTATGTTTTCTTCCATCCATTGTTAGAAAAGAAAAAAATGCATCCAAACAAATTGTGCCTCATGGAGATGCTTTGGACATTGGGAAAATCGAAAAGATCACTTATACAAAAATTGGTATTGCAGTAGATTTCTCTAAAAACGACAGGAACACGATCAGGCATGCTTTAATTCAAGGTGGTAAAGATGCGCACTATTACCTGATCCATATTGTAGAAACTGCTGCTGCCCGTTACCTTGGTAAGGAAGTAATGGACCATGAAACACAGAGCGATGCTGCTAATCTGGAGAGATACAGAGCTAATCTCGAAGACCTTGGATATGATTCTACACCCTTCATTGGTTTTGGAAACACCGGCAAAGCCATAGCCGATATCAGTAACCGGAACGAAATGGAGCTTTTGGTAATGGGTGCACACGGACATAAAGGCTTAAAAGACCTTATTTTCGGCACTACGGTAGATTCGGTGAGGCACAAGGTGAATATTCCTGTATTGATTATCAGGTAAGATTATTCAGCGCCAGATTATAATTAACCCACAGATAAAAAGGATTTAGACAGATGTAAAAATCTGTTTAAATCTGTAGCTAAAAAATAAGATTATTTATTCAAAACCGTCATCATTTTTTTGATGCCGCCATCGCCTGACTGATACATTAGTAATTTACCTGCAGGGGAATATAAGTACATTGCTGGGTATTTTTTTGGTAAAAATGTTGGAATAAATATTCGTTTTTTATCCTGTAGTACCAGCACATTAGGTTTTGTATTTAAACCTTTGGCATAAGAATCAAAAAACTGTGGAATGATATAAGCTTCATCCATAGTAATCATATAAATATTTACATTCTTAAACCTGGCATAATTGGTATTCAACATTTTGCTTTCACGCTGGCAATGCTCGCAGGTACAATCGAATAATATAAAAAGGTTCTTTTTGCCTTGTTTAATATCGGTATTAGAAAAAGCTTTTCCATCCAGGCGGTAAAAAGTAAATTGTGGCAACAAAGTTGGCTGCTGTGCTTTTACCTGGAAAGTGATGACTAATAATAAGATTAAAAGTAGGTTTCTGAATTTCATTTTCGATATTTTATGACCAAACTTAATGGAATAAATACGAACATAATAATATATCCTTAGCTTTTACAAACTGATGAACATTTTTGTTGGTTCCTTACTCTGAGGTTTTATTTTAAAAATTGTCGTCATCCCGATCCGATGGCTATCGGATGAAGTGCAGCGAAATGGAGAGATCTATCGAGACAGATTTTGCTTCGCAGAGCCTTCGGGTTCTCGGCTGCGTTACCGATGTAAAATCGGTACAGGTAGCACTTCGCTCGAAATGACGACCTCTTACTACTTCTCCCATAAAATAAGGCCTTGCTGGCGGATGAAAGGTTTGAGTTTCTTGCAATAACTGTGTTAAATAAACCCGATTGCCGCGGAAACCAAAAGCTTTTTCTGCTTTTGTTGCAGCAAAAAACGGGACTGAGGCTGCCAAAGGAACTGTCTGTACATTTCCCAAATAAAATCCACAAAATCAGAGATTCAAGTTAAATATACGTGCCTGGACTCGTCACCTGAATTTATTTCAGGGTCCATTTTTTACATGAAAGATGCTGAAATAAATTCAGCATGACGATCGCATTAAGATCGAAATAAATTAAAACTAAATTATCACATCAATTTTTAGGATATTTGCAACCCGGCATGTATATTTTATACTATTGCTGAACATTACAATAACAAATACTTTATTAAAATTTTGAAAAACGACATCAACATAAAGAATAAAAGGGCTTATTTCGACTACAATCTTTTGGATAAATATGTAGCCGGTATTGCCCTTTTAGGAACTGAAATAAAAGCGATCAGACAAGGTAAAGCCAATATGACGGATGCATTCTGCATGTTTATTGGCGGTAATCTTTTCGTGCGTAACCTTCATATTTCTGAATATAGCCACAGTTCTTTTTATCACCACGATATTAAACGCGACCGTGCCTTATTACTGCAGAAGAAAGAAATCAGAAAATTAAAGCTGAAAGGCGAAGAAAAAGGTTATACTATAGTTCCATTACGCATTTTCATCAACGAAAGAGGTTTCGCTAAAATAGAAATAGCACTGGCTCAAGGTAAAAAGAATTTGACAAACGTGATAGCATTAAAGATAGAGATACCAAGCGGGAGCTAGATAGAGCGATGAAGAGATAATTTAGTTTGGAGTTGGGGGTTTAGAGATATTTAACTTCAAGTTGAAAAAACGACTCAAAACTCCGATCTCCAAACTCCCAGCTGGTTTTACCATGCCTGGTCGCCAACTAATGGCACAAACCTGAAGGTATCCAACACAATTTTTTCGTAGTCTGTTTCGCTTACACGGATAACGGTAACCATTTTCTGGGTTTTCTCATCTCCCACCGGGATAACCAAAATGCCACCTATTTTTAACTGTTTTAACAAGATCTCCGGAACCAGTGGAGCGCCAGCGGTAACAATTATTTTGTCGTATGGCGCGTGTGCAGCAATTCCTTTCGAGCCATCCCCACAATAAAAAGTAGGCCTATAACCCATTCCTGGTAAAACCTGAATGGTTCTATTGTAGATATTTTCTTGTCTTTCGATGGTAAAAACATTTGCGCCCAGTTCCATTAAAATACAGGTCTGGTAGCCTGAACCCGTTCCGATTTCGAGTACCTTATCGCCCTTTTTAATATGCAAAAGCTCACTTTGGTAAGCAACAGTATAAGGCTGGGATATAGTTTGCCCATCACCTATTGGAAACGCAATATCTTTGTAGGCTTGGTTCCAAAAAGTTTCATCAAAAAAGAAATGACGTGGAACTTTACCTATGGCTGTTAACACATTTTCATCTTCAATTCCGCGAGATTTTAACAACTCAACCAGTTTTTTCTCGCTCCACGTTCTCGGTAATTATCAACAAATTTATACGCCATGAGCTTCAAAATTAGCGTTTCTTAAACGGGGAAACAAGATAAAGAAATCCACATTACCGTAAGTAACACTAAATCAAAACTTAAATTAATAATTAATACGGATCTACATCTATTTGCGTAAAAACGCCTTTAAATTCTTTGGTAGCATTGAATTGGGTCAGAGTTTCTCTTAATGCATCTTTAACTTTTTGAATGGCAGTATGCTTATCAGCCTTGATTATGATCTGTTTGATATAAAGATTCCGTACACGACTTACTAAAGGTTGCTCGGGACCTAGAACCCGTTTACCAAATTTCCCTTTAAGGATATTGGCCAGCGTGAATGCTGCGTGATCTAATACATGAGAATCTTTATGCTTTACATACAAGAATATCATTCTGGAAAAAGGAGGATATAAGAATTTCTCCCGTTCTACGATTTCGTCGTTGTACATGCCCTCATAATCGTTGTTCACCACCTGCTTGATAATACGGTTTTCGGCATCGTAAGTCTGGATACAGACATTACCCTGATCGGCCCTTCTACCTGCCCTACCTGCAACCTGTGCCAACAACTGGAAACTCCTTTCGTAAGCACGGAAATCAGGATAACCTAAAAGTGTATCTGCATTGATTACTCCAATAAGGTTCAGGTTGTCGAAATCAAGCCCTTTGGCCACCATCTGTGTGCCAATTAAAATGTCGGTTTTCTTCTCCTGAAAGTCATTTAAAATCTGCTGAAGTCCATTTTTTGTCCTCGTACTATCCATATCCAGCCGGGCAATAGTCACTTCAGGATAAAGTAACCTGAGTTCTTCTTCAATACGCTCTGTACCAAAACCTTTTTGCTCCACATGTACTGAACCACAGGCGGGACAGATATTTACACTGCTTTGCTGATAGCCACAATAGTGACAATGTAATTTCCCACTGCTTTTATGATAGGTTAAACTTACATCGCAGTTTACGCATTTTGGTGTATAACCACAGGTTGCACAGATTAGAATGGTAGCGTAGCCCCTCCTGTTCTGAAACAATACAATCTGCTCTTTTTTTGAAAGTGCCAGATCGATATCTTTGATCAACACGCTCGAAAAATACGAACTCATCGTTTTTTCTTTGTTTCTTCCGAAATACTTACCACCTGCTGATTAGGAAGCTGAACTCCGCCAAAACGCTCTTTCATCTCCACGAGTCCGTATTTACCTTGTAAAGCATTATAATAACTCTCTAAGGAGGGCGTAGCTGAACCTAAAATCACTTTTGCCTGATGCAGGTATCCTAAATAAATGGCTGCGTCCCTGGCCTGATAACGTGGTGCCGGATCGTATTGTTTATATGACGGTTCATGTTCTTCATCAACCACAATTAATTTTAAATGCTGAAATGGAAGAAAAACGGCTGAACGAGCGCCTAAGATTACTTTATACGCACCTGTTCTCACCTTATTCCAGATTTCTACCCTTTCACTATTGTTGAATTTAGAATGGTATACCCCGATTGAATTGCCAAAATAACGTTTGATCCGCTCTACAATCTGTGTGGTTAAGGCAATTTCGGGGAGCAGGAACAATACCTGTCCATCTGTATTCTGGATAATTTTTTCAATCAGTTTAATATAAACCTGTGTTTTTCCTGACGCCGTGACACCATGAAGCAAAACCACCTCTTTCTCATCAAAATGCTGGTTAATCTGGCTCAATGCCTTCTGCTGACCTTCGTTCAGTTCAAAATTAACACTAAACTCTTCATCGTGAGCAGCCAAACGGCTAACCGGCCTTTTCATTACCACAAAAATATCTTTGTCGGTTAAAGCCTTTAATGCCGCTGGTCCACAATTACTTTCTTCCAAAAGCTGTTCTTTAGCGATCGGAAGATTTAATTTTTGTAATTTCAGGTAAGCCAGTAAAGCGTCTAATTGTTTGGGTGCCCGATCTAAAACATTAAAAAGCTGTTTTAAATTTTCTTCATCACTATAAAAGTCATTTAAAATGATAAACGATTTAAGCAAAGGTTTATATTTCTGCACCACCTCTTCAGCTACCAGCACCAGTTCTTTATCGAGCAAATGATTGATGATTGGATACACTGTTTTCTGCCCCAGTAGCTTAGAAACATCATTAACCGTAAGTTTCTGTTGCTGTTTTAGTGCATTGATGATGATTTCTTCCTTATCGGTAAGCGCAGTATCTTCATTATAATCTTCACGAAGAATCAATATGGTTTCGCTGGCCAATTTTAAACTTGCAGGCAATGCAGCCGCCATTACATCACCTTCATTGCACATGTAATAATTGGTCATCCATGTCCAGAATTTAAGTTGCATGGGTGTAATTACAGGCTCGGCATCTACAACATCGATAATATATTTCGCTTCATAAACCACCGGTGGTACAGTGCTGATTCCACTAATTAAAGCGGTGTAAATTTTATGCTTTCCAAATTGCACCACCACCCGTTTTCCAACAGCGATCTGGTCGTTTAAATCAAAAGGTACCCGGTAAGTATAGTTTTTCGCCAAAGATAATGGCAAAATGACTTCCACAAAAAGTGTTTCTCTTTCTGAAAAAATATCGTTTTCGAAAGTATTCATTATTTATCTTTAAATGCCGCAAAAAAGAGCATTATCCATCCCAATACAAATAAAAGCCCGCCAATCGGTGTAATTGGGCCAATAAATTCAGTAAATCCTAAATGCGATATGCTTCGGGTAGCCAATAAATATAACGATCCTGAAAAAAGGATGATTCCAAATGTGAAGCAGAAATAAGCGATATTAATGAGCTTGTTCCGATAACGGGCAAAGGTTGAAAGGTACAATAGCGCAAATGTATGATAGAACTGATAATCAACACCTTTTTGCCAGATTTCTAATGATGGTCCATCAATTAGCGCCTTTAGGCCATGAGCGCCAAATGCACCCAGTAAAACAGCAACAACACCAAAAAAGAAGCGGTAAGGATTATTCGTTTATTCATAGTTATTTGCTAGTAGCAATCGCTAAATTAATAAATTGGCAAAGAACTTCTCACTAATCAATGTAATAAATTAAATTTGTTGCACAGCAAATGAAAAAAATCATAATTCTAACAAGTGCATTATTTTTAGGTGTAACCTTTATGGCCTACCTCTATTTTTCGAAATTGGGAATTGATAATGATGCGAAAGACCTGGCGCTGCAATCGGCAACTAATAATGCTGCTCTGGTATTTTCTTTTCAAAACGATAAAGGTTTTTACGACATCATTGAAGGGCAACAGCTTATCCAACAGGTTTTAGGGAAGGATAAAATGAACCTGTTAAAACAGCTAAAAACAAGTATCATTGACGATAATCTGTTAAACAGATACCTGAAAGATCAGCAGGTTTATATTAGTGTACTGCCTGACTCGAATAAAACGCTGAACTTCTTAATTACCGTGCAGATACAAGGTGATAATGACATCAAAAAATTCTACGAACAGTTAAAATTTAAAAAAGCGATCAGCAAAAATACCAAAGACCTGTACAAGTTGAAGCTCAATGATAGTTTATCGGTTTATTTAGGCATTCATGACCAGGTATTAACGGCATCAACATCGCTCAAACTGATCAATGATGCCAATGTACGCTTAACTGAGAATCCCTTTACCGAATACATTAAAGAGAATAACCGTCAAATTAAAAATGTGCTCACCCAGGTTTATATCAATTTTAACCAGGCCCCTTTATTGCTTAAAAATATTATTGCCGGCAACATTAATGGCGAGATTTCAATTTTTAACCAACAGAACAGTTTCGCTGTACTCAATTACAATTTCAGTAAAGAGAAAATTCTTTTCAGCGGGAGTACCGAATTAAAAGATCAGCATAATTATCTTAAATTATTCGAAAACACTGCCGTACAAAATACATCTATCCAAAATATCCTGCCTGATAATACCGCAAATTATGCACTTTATGCTTATGATGATTATGGCAAATGGCTCAAAAAACTGAATAGCTGGCAGGAACAGACGAAAATACTTTCAAAAACCGGTGCAGCAATAAAAAAGTAAAGGATGATTACAGAACAGATTTAAATTTGATATTTACTACTTACACGAAAAATCAGTTTATTCTTTTTCAGTTAAGTACCACCGAAAAACTAGGGGCAATTTCATTATCAAATGGAGAAAAAACAAAACAATTATTGCTTGATGTAAGTGCAGATTATAACGAAGATATTAAAGTGTTTAAATCGGCTGATATCTTATACAGTTATTTTGGGGAGCCGTTTAAAAAATTTACGCGGCCTTATTATACCATTGTAGATAATAATTTAATAGTAGCCAATAATGCCAGCACATTACAATCATTTTTAAATGATTATAAAAACAACAGACTCTTAATACAAACGCCCCAATATTTAGATGCAGTGAACCAGATTTCTACCACATCGAATGTGAGTTATTACATCAATACCAAAAATTCTGCGGATATTTTCAGACATAATATTCAACTGAATTTCTACAAACATTTACGGGCTGATAGTGGCTTAAAAAGTTTCGATACCTTTTGCTACCAAATGAGTTCAGATAAAGACAAGTTTATCACTAACTTGCTTTTAAACAAATATATACAACCAGAAATACCAGATTCACTAAGTAACCGTTAATAAGGAAACCATCCCAAGAAACTATTTTACATGAAGAAACTTTTACTTGCGTTACTGGCAATAACCAGCTTCGGGGTTGCAAATGCACAACAATATGCGCTTTTTGGCACTAAAACCATGTTTGATGCATTCGAAAACCCATCTCAGAAATCTTTCACCTTGGATTCATCACGAAGATTTTCTTCTAATTTCTTCTTACCTTATTTTGGAACGAATGCCGTTAATATGGGAAGCTCCAGGCTGGCTATAAGAAAATTAACGCAGGCAGGTGTTTTTGATACAAGAAGTTTACCAATTGGCACTGGAGAAGTGAATCATTTTTTTGAAAACAGTAATATCTATGTAGCAGCTTTCAGGCTTTTCAAATCTTATAAATATCAAAAAGAAATGGGCTTTTCGTGGCAGATCAGGTCTGATGCACATATCGATTATACCAACGAAACTCTGGCTATTTTTGATTCGTTCGAACGTTTTACACCAGATAAGCAATATACAGGTATATTCGATACAAAAGGATACCAACAAAGCTATCACCAGTTTAGCTTTACCTATCGTGAAAACTGGAATAAAAGGCTTGCATTTGGGCTGAAAGCAAGTGTACTGAGTGGAATACTTTATAATAAATTAGATGTTTCAGATTCTTATTTGTACATCGCTCCCGAATCAAATGCGCTGTTAATTGGCTTGAAAGGAACTTATTCAGCTAACTTCTCTGACTTTAACGAGGTAGATAAGAAAAATTTCTTCCCAAATTTTAAAAACCCTGGTTTATCATTAAGTTTTGGAACAAATTACACTACGAAAAAGGGACTGTTTTTAATGGCAAACGTTAAAGATTTAGGCTTTATCTGGTGGCGCAGCAATACCCAACGTACCTCGATAAATCAATCAAAAATTATAGAAAATATAGAAAACAACCAGTCGAACACGAATCAGGAAATAAAAGACATTTTTCTCCTTTCAGAGCAACCCAAAGAGTTTTTAGCCCCAACCAATGCTAAACTGGATGTTTATCTATCTAAACGTTATGGTTTTTATAAACCCGCAGTGGCCGTTTCGAAAAACCTGTTCTACAAAGGCGGGGATATCGCTTTTGTAAACACTTTTATTGTTAACAACCTTTCAGGAAGCATTACCCCATTATATAATTTGAATGGTGTTTTTATGGTTGGGCTGCAAGGAAAATACCAGACGCCTAACTTTGAGGTGTTTATGGGTACTGATAATTTTGTGGCTACAGGTTACCAGGCTTATGGACTAATTAAAAAAGATGCTTATATAGGCAGCGGACCTAATGGTGCCTCTTTTTACATGGGGGTAGGTATTAAATTTGGAAACGTGGTTAACCATCCTCAATTTGCCGATGTGATACCAGGCATTAATGACAAAAGTGATAGTGACAGTTTCTTTAAAAACCTGTTTTCGATCTTTAAAAGAAAATAAGCTTAACCTTGCGCTTGTTGCTTTTTAGATTGGGTAACTACAAAATCTTTCAGGTAAAAAGGTTCGAAATAAGCTACGTCTTCGAAATTACTACTGCCGAAAGCTTCGTTAGCTAAACGCGACATGTATGTTGCAGAATTGAAGTTGGCTTCATCGAATTTTGCATTTTGATGTATTAAAACTTCAGCACACTTGGCTGAGCCATCACCAATAAAAGTAAGTGTTTCCTGTGTGAGATAATCGGTAAAACTTGTTTCATCAATAATTTTGGCTTCAGTTGGTGTAATTATGTTTAATGACAAGTCGAAAATTGAGGTATACACTTCCATTCTACGGGCATCGATCATCGGGCAAATTAAACCAGAATAATGCGGGTTCTCCGCTAAGTAACCGGCTGCCATCATTTCTAATGTTTCAATTGCAATCAGCGGTTTATCTAAAGCATAACAAAGTCCTTTAGCAGTAGAAACACCAATTCTCAATCCGGTATAAGATCCGGGGCCTTTACTTACGGCAATGGCATCGAGCTCCTGATAGCTTAGCCCTGCAGTTTTAACTACCTCATCAATAAACAGGGTTAAATTTGCTGCGTGCAGGTTGTGTCCTTGCTCTTCTTTAAATGAAATTGTTTTGCCGTTAACAGATAATGCCACAGAACAGATTGCCGTAGCAGTTTCTATTTGAAGTATTTTAGCCATGGAGCAAAGATAAGTAAAAATGGAAGATGTAAGAGGGATATTGGAAGATGGGCGCTGCTGGTCCGAAGTTTTTAGTCCTAAGTCAAATACCCTTCGTGCCATGTCATCCTGAAGGATAATTTATTTTATAAAATTCAATATGAATAACAGAACTTTTTGACTAATTACAGGCTTCGAGAGATCGTCATTCCCAACTCGATTGGGAACCACTGAGTGCTCATGAATGCCTTTGAAACAAGGGAAACTTATGAATAATCGTAATGCAAGCGTTTTAAGATTAGCTTCGCTGAGCACTGCGTGGTTCCCGCCTGCGCCTATCGTGTGGACACAATTAATTATAACATTCTTCTATCGCTCTATGCCGCTGGGCATGGCACTTTGGAGCGCCAAAGTACCCAAAGCGCTTTGTCATCCGATGGCTATCGAATCCAGCAATGAGCCTTTTGCGCAATCTCACGCGCATCAAAAAAACAGCGGCACTTCGTTTTGTGTTCAATATTTTTTAAAATTAAATCATCGGTTATGAACACAAAACCACTGCGTTTCAGGTTTGTTAGTGTCATTTTTACTGTTGTGCAACTGTTTTTTTGATTTCCCCGGCTCCTGGGATTGACAGCGTCCTTGGTTAAAATCCGTGCTTTATTAAAGTTGGCTAGCAAAAGCCTAAAAATACTTAAAAAAGATGTGTCCACACGATAGGCCTACGCGGGAATGACGCCGCAGTAATGATTCTGTCTATAGTAGCGGAGTCGAAGGATAATTGAACCAAACGAAATAGATTTCTCCGTTCCGCTGTGTTATACTCAAAATGACGGCCACTTTAACCAATAATCAAGTGGTTAATGAATTAATAACCAGTCAGCGGTGGTAACAAATGAACTAATGACTAATGAACCAGTTAACTCTCCTATGGAACCGGATCATGCCCATGTTTACCCCAGGGATGACAACGGCCAATACGCTTCAGCGCCAGCCAGCCACCTTTAAATGGTCCATGTTTTTTAATGGCCTCTATGCCATATTGGGAGCAGGTTGGTGTAAAGCGGCAGTTTGCGCCAAGCATAGGTGAAATGGCGTATTGATAAATTTTGATCAAACCTAAAAAAAACCATCCAAAAATTTTATTGATGAATTTCATTGGGCTGGATTAAATTTTGGAAACGCTTAAAGGTAGCGATCAGTTTTTTCTCGATAAAAGCAAATTCGTACTTATCCTTCCCTACAAACTGGATGGAAAACAAAAGTAATCCCCGATCCGTAGGTAATGGCATGTATAATTTATCTTGTTTGTTTAGGCGATAAGCTTCGCGTATGCGGCGCTTGAGCAGATTGCGGTCTACTGCCCGTTTATATCTTTTTTTAGGAACATTGATCACTACCTGTGCTTGTACGTTAGCAGGTGCATCAACAAAAAGATAAGAAATCCGAAAGGGATATAATAAAAAAGAAGAACCGTTTTTAAACAACAGGTCTAAATGTTTCCTGCTGCATAACCGTTCTTCTTTTCTGAATGTGTACATATATTTTGATTGATAATTGCAGATTTTGATCTGCCGATTCCGAATTAACGGAAAAGCAATCAAAAATTATGCTTTATGCTTGCGTTCGTCAGAAACTGTTAATCTTTTTCTTCCTTTAGCACGACGTGATGCTAATACTCGTCTGCCGTTAGCTGTTGCCATTCTTTCGCGGAAGCCGTGTTTGTTTCTTCTCTTTCTTTGCGAAGGTTGGTATGTTCTTTTCATGACTGTATATTATCTATTGTAAAATTAAGAGGTGCAAATATAAAGCGATTTCTCTACAAATGCAAGAGTGATTAATTATTATTTTTTCTATTTAAATGCAAATGTAGAAAATCTTTTTAAAAACAGGCTTATTGGATCATTTATAAATAGCTATTTCTTCAAAAGATTAATTATCAAAGCACAACCCAATAGCCCAAATTTCACACCACTACATATAAATTTTCCTGATCAGACTTGGTAAGGCGATTAGTAATAATGGCAGGGCTATCATAAAACCCCCAATTACAGCTATAGCCAATGGCTGGTGCAATTGCGCACCTGCCCCAATACCCAAAGCCAAAGGCATTAAAGCAATAATTGCCCCAAGTGCAGTCATTAATTTCGGTCGTAAACGGGTAGAGATGGCAAAGGTTATTGCATCATCAACACTTTGTTCGGCAAGGGATTCTCTAAACTGTAGAAAAGTAAATATGGCATTCTCGCCGATAATGCCTACAATCATAATCAACCCGGTATAACTGCCCACATTGAGTGGTGTATCTGTTAAAAACAAGGCTAAATAACTTCCTGAAATGCCGAGTACAGAGATCAATAAAATGAGAAAGGCTATTTTAAAATCTTTGAACAGAAACAGGATGACACTAAACACCAATAAACTTGAGGCGATAAGGATGGTGAGTAGCTCGGAGAAAGATTGTTGTTGTTCTTTATATGCACCACCATATTCGATATGATAACCTGAAGGCAGGCTTATGTTGGTATTTACAGCTTTCTTCAGGTCTTTCATTACGCTGCCCAGATCACGGTTGTCTAACCTTGCCGTAACCACGCCAATGGTCTGCAAATTTTCTCTTTCTACTTCGGAATTCCCTGCTTTGAGATCAACCTTAGCCATCTGTTGTATAGGCACAGCCGTTCCATTGGGTAAGAAAATTTTAAGCTTGTAGATATCGGCCACGCTAAAACTTCTGCTTCCGGGGTAAACCATGCGGATGGGCGAAAGCTGTTGCTTATCGTATAAATCGCCAATTAAAGTTCCCTGCATAGCGGTTTGGAGCTGCGATTGAAAAGATACCGGACTAACACCGTACTGTGCCAGCATGGTAAAATCGGGCTGAATATTTACAGTTGGCCCTGAGTGTACAATGCCATCAAACACATCGGCTGTACCACCTACATGCGAAATCAGATCGGCTACCTTTTTAGATAAAGCCTGCAGTTTTTCCTGGTCATTGCCGAAAATTTTTACCTCAATGGGTTTGGTAGTGCTCATTAAATCGCCTAACATGTCGCCAATTACCTGTCCAAAATCAATTACTAATGCCGGTTGCGTATTTTCGATATGCTTACGTATCTCTGAGATCACTTCAGCTGTGCTTTTTGTCCTGTTATGTTTCAGCTGGATCAGGTAATCGCCGGTATTGGGTTCGGTAATAAAAAAGCCCATCTGTGTTCCTGTTCTTCGCGAATAAGCTTCAACCTCGGGGATTTTAACGATTTCCTTTTCTACTTCTTTAAGCATTCTGTCGGTTTCCTCGAGCGAGGTGCCGGGAGGCGAGGCATAATCCAATACAATACTCTCCTCGTCCATTTCGGGGAGGAACCCGGTTTCTAAACGTGGAAAAACGAGCACAATTGATGTGATAAGCACCAGTATAAATGCAATGCTGATATAAGGTCGTTGAATAAAGTAAGGCACCCAATTTTGTGATTTAACCTCGTGTACGACTACCTTTTTACCAGAAGCAGCATGGCTACCCCCTTTACGGGTAAGCAAAAGGTAAATTACCGGTAAGCCAATCCAGGTAACAAAGAAAGAACAAACCAGCGTAATAATTATCGTGTTGGTCATTACCTGGAAATAAGCGCCTGCAACGCCAGTCATCAATACGAAGGGTATAAAAATAACTATAGTACTAATGGAAGAACCCAGCATAGCCGGAAAAAGATAGCCAACGGCTTTGCTCAGCAACCTCATAGTAAGCTCCTCCGGATGCTCTTCGTGTGCACGGTGAATTTGTTCTACCACCACTATGGCATCATCAATAATTAAACCGATGGCGGCGGCAATGGCACCAAGTGTCATGATATTGAGCGAATAACCGATAAAATAGAGTACAACTATGGTTAAACAAAGTGTAACCGGGATGGTAATTAAAATGGTGAAACTTGCCTTAAACGATCTTAAAAAAATAATGGCCACCAAAATGGCCAATACCAAACCAATTAATAAACTATCGCGTACACTTTTCACCGATTCGTTTACAAAATCGGCTTGTATATAATAAGGTTTTATACTTACGTCTGCAGGCAGGATATGTTTCAGTTGTTCTACTTTGGTGAACATCTCGTTAGAAAGATCGACCAGATTAGCATTAGGCTGTTTAATTACCGCAATCAGGATTCCGTCTTTCCCATTGGCATTGATGCGGGTATATTCTACGCTTTGCTGGATATTTACCTTTGCAACATCCATTACCTTAATAATCCGGTTGCCCTTCCTGCTCAACACCAGATTTTCCAGATCGCTTTTGTTTTTTACAGTAGCATCGGTTACAGACAGGTACAGGTAATGATGATCGGCCAGGTAGCCGTTAGATTTAATAAAATTGGTTTGGCTGAGTGCAGTGCTGATCTGATCCGGGGTGATGGCCAGCGTCTGCATTTTTTGTACATCAAGCTCCAGCCAGTATTCCTTGCTCTTACCACCTATTACGCGGATTTCGGAAACACCGTCAACCTGCGAAAGAAAAGGTTTTACGGTATAGGTGGCGATTTTTTTCAGTTCAACTGACGAATAATTATGGCTTTCTAAACTATATCCACTTACCGGAAGGATAGAAGGATTCATTTTTTCTACCGAGATATTAACCCCAGCCGGCAATGAAGCACTAATTTTGGCAATCTGCGATTCTATCCGCTGCTGACTCAGATCGATATCTGCACCAGGATTCATAAATGCAGAAAGCTCGCAACTGCCCCTGCTGGTGGTACTCTTTACCAATTGAAGATCAGGCACTTGTTTTACCGCATTTTCTAAAGGCCGGGTTACGGTAACCACCATCTTATCAACCGGCTGTAATTCTGCCTCTGCAATAATTTTGATCTTCGGAAAAGTAATTTCAGGAAAAAGCCCCGTTTTTAACTGATTAAATGAATAAATCCCACCCACAATAATAATGAGCAACACGGCCAGGATAGGATTTTTATGGGAAATGAAAAACTTATTCATGGCTATTTCTGGATTTTGACTTTAGCCGTATCAGCAATTCCGTAATTTCCAGTTGTAATGATCCGGTCTGTTTTTGAAAATTTCGGATCGAGTACTTCAATGGTATTCTGGTTTTCAATGCCTTTTTTCACGTTTATTCTTACGGCTGTTGAATCATTAATTAGTTTCATTACCCAAAACTCGTCTTCGGTTTCGTTAGCCAATACCGCGGATTTTGGCAACACCTGAGCCTGTGTACGGCTTACTTTCGTTAACCTTACCTTCGCAATCAAACCTTCTGGGATATCTTTACCTGAACCCACTTTAAGAATATAACGTTGGGTCTGTGCCGATGAATCCACAGCAGGCATCGTGCCTGAAACTGTTCCGCTCATTTTGGTCCCATCTGGTAAAAGGATATCCATATTTTTATTCTGATTGATCAGCTGATGATATTCATAAGGTAAATCAAGCAGAAAAACCAAACTATTGCGGTTACTAATGGTGGCCAAAGCTTCTCCATCCTGCACATAATCTCCTTTTTGATGGTTTACCTGGATAACTGTTCCGGCCTGATCGGCTCTGATATTGGAAATACCGGAAAAATTAAAACCAGCATCAAGTTTATTTACGCTATTGCCAATCGATTTGGCTTCTTTGGTAATTAAACTAAATAACAGTTGACTACTGCCTACCTGCCTGCCTAATACGACATGGGTACTTTCTACATATCCGTTGATGTTTGCCTTTACGAAACTTTTCTCCAGATAGGCCGACACTGCCGAAAGCTCAACATATTCAGATAGCGCGCTGTCGCCTACGGTAGTCACCTGAACGGGTGTAATTGGCGAGGGCCCATCCACAGTTTCAGGCGGGGCCGAACGGTTGCATCCTGAAAAAATAAACAGTAAAGCGATAGTACCAGACTTTAATTTTGCGTAGCTTTTCATGGTTATCGGTTCCAGTAATTCAATTGATTGATTAGTTTTAAGCGGTTAATGTTCGTTTGCCGCAACAGGTTTTGAGCTGCCATGTAGTTGTTGATTGCAATTACGAAATCAGCAACTTTTAAATCACCAGTATGCATTAGTTTGGTATCTACCTCAATTAGGCCTTTACTTAAGCGGATCTGCTCGTTAATTTTCGGAAAGAGTGCATCAGTCTGATTAATTTGCTGTCGAATAAGCTGTAATTGCTGCTGCTGTTGCCGGGTAAAAAAATCGCGGTATCCTGAAGTTGTTTTAGCGGCCAAACTGAGCTTTTGGTACTGCTTTTTTTCTGGTGTCCATCGTAAATGGGTACAGAGAAAGTGAAACCAATACTGGTACCAAAGTTTTTATAAGGCTGCAAAACAAATGAAGAATTATATCCACCATTTGCATACACACCTAATTTAGGATTATAATTAAATTGAACCGCGTTTCTTTGATTGATGTTTTTTAAACTATCAATATCAAAACGTTTATTAAAAAAACCTTGAGCAGTTATATTAAAGTCAGCCTGTAATTTTGGATTGGTTAACTTAACTGGTGTAGTATCGGAAATCCCGGCTAAATAATTTAAAGTGGCAAAATCATTTTTAAATTGCAATTCAGCTTGTTGCAGCACCAATTGCTGTTGTTGCAAGGTAACCAGAAAGGTTAAATATTCTGATTGCTTATAAATATTGTTTCGGGTTAGTTTTTTAAGCAGTGCTTCCTCCTCTTCCAGCAGCCTAACCACGTCGCGGTTAAAACCTACCTGTTCCTGACTAGCATACGCTGATATGTATTGATCAACAACAGATCGTTGCAAATCATAAAGTGATAGTTGACCCGCGTATTTTATGGAATCGCTTTGAATTTTAATACTTTGGAGCTGATTATTAATTCGCTTCTTATTCAACAGGTCGTAGTTTACATTAAGTAATGCCTCTAGCGCCTGTCCGTTGGTAAGCACCTCATCATAACCATAACCACGAACAACTGGTGCATACATGCCAGCAGAACTGGCCGTAACCTGTGGTCCTCCGGTAGCACGGACAATCAGGCTATCTATACCCGCGGAACGTTGCAGGTTCTGATAATCTTTAAGGACAGGGCTAATGGATTCAGCTTCTTTTAGATAGTACTCCAGATTTTTTGAGGTGGTTTGCGCAGCAGCACCCGTTACACAAAAAGCAATTAAACATAAAATCAAATAGCTAACCTTCATATTCATTCCTGGATGACTTCAATTCAAAAAATATTGAACAATATTAAAATCTGCCCGAAAGCATTAAACCCGTGCTACCTTGTTGATGGAAGGGCATAAATGTAAAATTTCCATCTTTTTTTGTGGTAAAAAGGCTTTTGATATATGGATACACCAGATAGGATATTTTTGTAGAAGCAATCCCGAATCCGGCACCCGCTACAACATCACTGAACCAGTGTTTGTTATTATACATCCGCAATGTTCCGGTGGCCGTGGCAACAAAATAACCAGCATAACCTATCCACGGGTTAACATCTTTATACTCCTGGTGCAGAAATTCAGCAGCCATAAATGCAGAAGCCGTATGCCCCGAAGGAAAAGAATTTGTCCCCGACCCATCAGGCCGTTCTCTACCAACGCCCTGTTTCACAAAATGGGTAGAAACACCCATAATTGCAGCTGATGTAGCATATAACATGGAAGCATCAAACAAATTGTGTTTACCTTTTATACCTGATAGATTTAGTGCGTACACCGCAGCAGCAGGTGCAAATTGAAGATAATCATCAACATGGGCCGCAAATAAAGGATGATCTTCCTGTAATTCTGCCCTGGTACTTACATCCAGTTGTTTTAATGCACCATGATCATAAACAGCTGCAAAACCGTAGCCAGCAAGTAAAACAGGTGCAATAAATGCTGTTGCCTGAAATCTTTTTTCGGGATCGGATTACCGGTATACCATCGTCTTAAAGAATCTGCAGGAACGTTTTTAACCGAATCTATAATTTGGATCGACTGAATAACGGCAGTAGCATAAGTTTGACTGATATAAATGACCATAATCAACAGCATTCCTAAAAACCTTTTCATAGTTTAAATTTTAATCAAAACTATAATCGAATTATGGAGAAATTCTGAAGATATAGGTAAACGAAACTATTTTCTAAATCAGACTCGTAATGAGTAATTCGATAGTGACAGGTGGTAACACTTATCACCACATCAATATTGATTTTTATACAATAAATCACCCCTCAGGATGACAATTCTACATTAAAATAGACTGTAAAAGTATGCTCTCCATTTTTTTCCTGATAATCAATGCGAAAGCCATAAAGATTACAGATCTGTTTGGTTATGGCCAAACCAAGCCCCATCCCATCAGAATCTACGGCTTTAGAAAAGCGATCGAAAATTTTTGTTTGTACCTGGCGGGCTTTACCCGAATTAGAAATCATTAAACTATGTTGAGTTAATTTAAGAAAAATGTGTCCGCTGGTTACATTGTGCCGCACTGCATTGCTAAAAAGATTGTTCAATAGAATATCTGCCAGGTAGCGGCTCATCTTAACCTCAACCGAGGCAAGATCTGCTGTCAGGATCAGTTTGCTTTTTTCCAGTAACTCCTGAAACTGACGGATTTTTGCCTCTGCCATTTCTTTGAGTTCAATATCCTGGAAATCGGGAATCAGGTTGTTTTCAATTTTGGCCAACAATAATAGCGATTGATGTAATCTTGATAATTTCCCTGTGGCATGATAAATATCTTCCAATAATGCACCCTGCTGCTCGGTAAACGATTCTGTTTGCAATAAGGAATCCAGTTTAGAATTAATTACAGCTAATGGCGTCATCATTTCGTGCGAGGCATTATCGGTAAAACTTTTAAGTTCCTTGTAATCTTGCCTTACTCTTTCGGCCATGGCATTTAAAGATTTATTTAGCTCATTAAACTCATCAATTCTGGTTGGTTCCTGTTCGATCGTATCCATTCGGGCTACTTCGAAAGCTTTCATCCGATTTAAAATAGAATAAAAGGGCCGCCAAAGTCTGTTTAATACAAATCGGTTAATCAGCAATAAGGATAAAAGTAAAACAACTGTAATTCCAAGTGTTATTAAAAGAATGATCCTGATCAGGTTTTCTGATTCTACTCTCGATTTGGTTATGGTTACCGCTATGGTTTTACCATTTAAATGTACAACGGTGACGAGACTTCGTCCAGGTTCTTTTTCACGTTCTTTCGGGTTAAAATAAATCGTATTCAGAAATTCTCTTTCAGAGTTAGTCCCGTTTAGGATTTTATATGAAATCTGTTGATCGAGATAGCTTGCAGGTAAGGGGAGTTTATGATAAGTATTTATATATTGATTAATTTCATTTTCTTCGACTGCTAAATCTCTATCTAATTTTTCGGTTAAAATAAAATGGATTACAACATAGTAGACAAACCCGGTAATGATGAGCACCACAATAGAGGTTAAAATATTTGCCTTATTGTAACGGTTAGAAAGTTTCATACATCGCCAAATTTATAGCCAATTCCATAAACAGAACGAAGATAATCAGCTGCTCCTGCCTCGAGCAGTTTTTTGCGGAGATTTTTTACGTGTGTATAAATAAAATCGAAATCATCCGAGAGGTCCATTTCATCGCCCCATAAATGCTCGGCCATTGCATTTTTAGTAACCACTTTATTGCGGTTAGAAAGAAAATACACCAACAGGTCGAACTCTTTTTTGGTGAGGAATACCTGATTGCCTTTAACGGTAATTTTCATTGCTGAAACATCTACAGTGATCTCGTTGAAAATAATAACGTTGGCGCCGTCAAAATTCTTTCTGCGTATAATAGCAGTTACACGGGCTTTAAGCTCTGACAAATGAAAAGGCTTAACCAAATAATCATCAGCACCAAGATCAAGCCCCATCAGTTTATCATCCAAAGAGTGGCGTGCAGAAATAATAAGTACCCCATCTCTTTTTTTAGTTGTTTAAGCCTGGTTAAGAGCTCCAGCCCTTCTCCGCCGGGCAAGCCTAAATCCAAAAGAATACAATCGTAATTGTAAAGTGATATTTTTTCATTGGCAGCAGCAAAATCTGAAGCATGCTCGCAAATGTTACCTTCTCCTGTAAAATAGACAAGAATACTCTCTAATAAAGCCCGTTCATCTTCAATGACTAAAATTTTCATTGGTTAATTATTTCTTTACGCATAAAGTAATCATTAAAACCGGAAAATTAAAAATACGATTACGATCCAGGTAAAATCATTGTATCTATTTCCCAATAAACACGGTAATATTACCAATTAATCCTGAAGGAAAACTGTAGTATAAAATACAGTTTTTGGGCTTGTATTGATCAATTTTTATTTGATTATGTAATATAGGAGAAGCTAATCTTTAAGCAGTAATCTACATCATTTATTAACATAGCATCAATAAATCATTAAATATAATACTTTAATAATATCTTTAAGCCTAACCAAACCTTCAGGATTTCTTCAGAATTGAAAACTACCTTCGCCAATCACTTAACAACTAGCAGGTAAAATTCAAGCTTTGGATCCTTCATTAATTATGAGCATTAAAGAAAAAACAAATAGTTTACTACGCCACAGGTTTGGACCAGTTTTTTTAGTTATCGCACTGTTGTGTAGCATTTCGTTGATTACCAGAGTGGCCCTGTTAATTTATAGTGCATCTGCTATTGATTGGTCGATCTTGAATCTCCTTAAAATTTTAATCATTGGATTATTTTATGACCTTGCTGCTGCATCTTTTGCGGTAATTCCCATTGTAATTTACTTATGGGTGCTTCCATCCAAGTGGTACGCCAGCAAATTCAACAGAATACTGTTGTTCATCTACTTTTTCTTTGTTGTTTTCACCCTTATTTTCAATGCCATTTCAGAATGGTTCTTCTGGGAAGAGTTTTCGGTCCGTTACAACTTTATAGCGGTCGATTACCTGGTGTACACTACAGAAGTTATTGGAAATATCCGCCAATCGTACCCAATTAACAGTATTATGATAGGCCTGGTTATATTAACCTTGTTAATTGTTTATTTGTTAAGAAAGGCCATCACTATATCTACCACCAATACAATTGGTTTTGGTAAACGCACCAAAATTGCTTTGATTCTTTTGTGCCTGCCAGTGCTTACTTATTTTGGGGTAAGCCATAGATGGAAATACCACAGTAAAAATCAATATGTAAATGAGCTTTCGGGCAATGGCATGTACGATTTCGGATTTGCTTTCTGGAATAATCAACTGGACTATAATACTTTCTATAAAACGCTTCCGATCAAAAATGCAGAAACCATTTTGGGCAATTTGCTTCAACAGGATACTATTGCAAAAGGAGTATTTAAAAATACGTCCAGAACCATCAGTAACGCTGGTACTGAAAACAAAATGAATGTGGTACTGATTAGTGTAGAGAGCTTAAGTGCTGAATTTTTGGGCACATTTGGTAATACACAGCATATTACTCCCCAACTCGATTCCCTCGCCAAACAAGGTCTGCTTTTCAGTAACTTGTATGCTTCGGGAACACGTACAGTACGTGGTTTAGAGGCACTATCGCTTTGTATCCCACCTACACCGGGCCAATCCATTGTAAAACGTCCTGATAATAAAAACCTGTTTACCCTAGGTAGTGTATTTCGTTCTAAAGGCTACAACAGCAGGTTTATTTATGGCGGTTATGGATATTTCGATAATATGAATGAGTTTTTTTCTAATAATGGTTACCAGGTAACAGACAGAAGTGCACTTCAGGATTCAGAAATCCATTATTCTAATATATGGGGTGTAGCCGATGAAGATTTATTTACGCTTTCGTTACGCGAACTGGATAAAGATTATAAAAACAAGAAACCTTTTTTCGCACAGATTATGACGGTTTCGAATCACCGCCCCTATACTTACCCCGAAGGAAGGATTAATATTCCATCACACACTGGTAGAGAAGGTGCAGTTAAATATACCGATTACGCCATCGGTAAGTTTATTCGCGAAGCAAAACAGAAACCCTGGTTTTCGAATACACTATTTATCATTGTTGCCGATCACTGTGCTTCGAGTGCTGGTAAAGTACAGCTACCAGTAGATAAATATCATATTCCAATGATTTTTTACAGCCCGGGACACATCACACCAGGCAAATTCGAGAAACTTACCGCACAGATTGATATCGGCCCAACTATTCTCGGTTACCTGAATTTCAGTTACAACAGTAAGTTTTTTGGTCAGGATGTGTTTAAAATGAAAGACAGTGATGAAAGAGCTTTTATAAGCACTTACCAGAGTTTGGGTTACATTAAAAACAATACCCTGGTTATTCTCGACCCGAATAAAAAAGCAGCTACATATAAGCCCGATTTCATCACTGGAAACGCCCTGGCCATACCAGCAAACCAGAAATTGATTAATGAAGCCATATCCAATTATCAAATGGCATCGTACCTTTATCAAAATGGTTTGTACGGATTTGAGTCTGAAAAGAAACCCTGATAAATTTTACCATGAGCATAAATATTGGGTTGTTGATCTGGAAAGAGATGAAGGCAAAATCGATGAGTAGAGAACAACTTGCCGGCCAAATAAGCATTAGCAAACACCGGGTAGATACTTTATTAAAATCGACTTCGATAGATACCAGTTTATTAACACGGATCTCCATTGCACTTGGCATTAATTTCTTCGATTACTACCGTAAAGACGAAGATTTGGCTCAATTTGAAATCGATATCCTTGTACAAAGTGATGAGGAGTTAAATAAGCTCAAAAATTTAATCAAAGAAAAAAATAAATTGCTCGATCTTTACGGGGAAACCATTAAAAGCCAAAAGAAGATTATTGATGCACTCGAAAACTTTCGAAAACATTGACAATTTTTTATAACATATTTCGTTAAAGCATCTCTCTAAATCCATAACATCCGTACTAAGGCGCCAACCCCTGTTTGTAAAAGTGACACTTTACTGGAGCAGTAAACCATCAATTAACTGCCGCTTCTTCTCTTTTCATCAGCGTCACCGCGGCTTCGTTCTTCGGTCTGTCGGATTTTTGTATTGCCAAATCGCCAATTGAAACTCAGGGAAACACGGCGGCTCTCAAAAGTACCGAAATCAGTATACTGTAAATTACCGAAGTTAACGCTCGTATATTGACGCTGGGTTTTAAAGATATCACTGATACCGATCCGCACTGAAGCCTGATCATTGAAAAGTTTACGGCTGATACTTGCACTGGCATTGGCGCTGCTTTGTTGCTGATAGATCAGGTTTTGCGAAGCAGAAGTGTATCGACAGCTCAACTGTAACTGGTATTTACTGAACAGGCTAATACGCTGACTGCTGGAGAATTGGTAGCGCCATTTGCCTTGGTCAAGTTTACCCTGGAACAATTCTCCAGAAAAGTGATCGTTGCCGGCATTGAGCTTATTCAACATATTCCACCACTTAGAGATTTTCACCGGGAAGTTCAGGTCGAAATTCAATGTAGTCATTGTACCGGCATTAGCCGGCATTTCTACAAGGATATTGCCTGACTCGCGATAAACAGTATTAAAGTAATCAGCCGCTCGGCTCAGAGTACTGATCAGGGAGATCCTGTCATCTAAAGTATAAGTCAACTCAGCCTGGTCATTGCACTGCACGCGTAGCTGAGGGTTACCCGTTTGCTGGTTGAGTGGATCAAGCACATAAGAAAAAGGTTGCAGATCGCTGTAATCCGGACGTTTGATCCGGCGGCTCAGCGACAAGCGAAAATGATGTTTGGAGCCTGGTGAATAAGTAAAATACGCTGAAGGCAATAAGTTAATGTAACTTGTATCAGGCTTAGTGATTGAACTGGTTTCTCCTTTGGCTTCTGTTTGTTCTGCCCGCAGTCCCAATTGCCAGCCCCAATTTCTCTTAGATTGTGTTAAACTGGTATATACTGCAATGATATTTTCATGGTAATGAAAGAGGTGTTCGTTCTGGGTATTATTGGTTTGTAAACCAGCAATCTTAAGACCTGATTCGATCTTGAGTGTATTTTTCCAGGAATGTGTATAATCGGCTTTAATGGTGCTGATCCTGATCCCAGTAGTCGTTTGATAGTTCAGCTGAGGTTGTAAAGTGGTCATTAATGCAATACTGCCATCTTTGTAAAAATCGGCTCGATCCAGGTCAACAGTCAATTCGGTACCCAGCGTATCGCTATACTGATAGTTCAGATTATAGGTGTTCCAGTGTCGCACGCTAAGATTACAGCTAGTGGTTTGATAGTTGTTAGCACCTTGTTGCGAATAAGTATTATAGCTGTCCGTATTCGTACTGGACTCCCGCTCAATGATGCCACCAAAAGTGTTATTGCGGTTGGCCACATAATCGGCGGTTACACGAAAAACCGGGTCGCTCCATTTATCCAGACTGCTGGTTTGTTGATTGATCATATCCGGGTATAGCTGTCGGATTTTCGTATTTTGAGTCAGATAACCCCCAGTATGCCAGGCACCATAACCGCTGATTGCTAATTTCCCTGCATCATAATTTAATAAGCTGGAGAGGTCTGTCCAATTGTGGTTACTTTGCGAAGTGCTATAGTCTACATTGCCTCCACCCCCTTAGCAACCCCATTGGTTTTGATATTAATAATTCCGGTATTGCCATTTACTTCATATTTAGCAGGCGGATTACTGAGGAATTCTACCTGTTTTATACTGCTTGATGGCATAGCCTTCAACATTTTGGCCAGATCGCGCGCAGTCATCCTCACCACTTTATCATTGATCATCACCTGTACTTCAGACTTGCCGCTCATCTGGATTATATCTTCATTATCACTTACCGTTATACCCGGCGCCAGGTTCACAATATCCAGTCCGTTGTCGGCCAACTTCCTAACCTTCTCATTGACACTGATCACCGTACGATCGGTTTCCTGGCGAATGATAGGCTGGCGAGATATTACGATGATCTCTTTTAATGTATTTGTGTCAGGACTGAGTTGGATCATCATATCTGACCTTAAATTTTTTAAAGTGTCTGTCAGAAATCCTGTATAGGTAATGATCATATAGTCTGCAGTTCCGTTATAGGTGAAACGTCCCTGATTATCGGTCACTGCAATTTTAACTGTTTTAACAGCCTGGTATAATCTGATAACGGCGCCGGATAGCGGTTGTTTTTTCTCATCATTTACAGTACCTGTGATTTGGGCTATTGCATTCAGACTGCAAAAAAGAAATAAATTGAGTAGAATTGTTTTCATATCCCAAAAGTCACTTGCTCATTAAGGCAGGTCGCTTCAAAATATGATTTGGCACTACTAATCTTTTGGATAATCCTTTGGACTCATACCAGTCTCCTTTTTAAAGGCACGATTAAAGGTAGATTTGGAATTGAAACCCGCATCGTAGGCCACTGCCAGCAAGGTGAAATTTTGATATTCCAGCTGTTTCAAGAGACGGATTACTTCCTTGACCAGATAACGGTTCACATAATCACTAAAATTTTGACCATAGGTTTTATTGATGACCTTACTCAATACAGAAGCATTGGTTCCTGCCTTTTTAGCAAGTTCGGTCAAGGTTAATTCCGGTTCCAGATAAACCTTTTGGACATCCATCAGTACTTCGATACTGGCTATCCATCCCAGCATCCAGCTCTGGTCTTCAACTGTGCGAATAGGTTCTTCTATCAGTAAAGGTTGATAAGTAAGTAGCAAGGATGGCTCGAAATTCAGCTTAATGATCGGCTTGGCCGAATAGGCACTGATTGCCATATAGTAAGTAATGATCGCGAAAGCAAAGAAATAATACCACGACCTGATGTAAAACAGGTTAATGAATAAACCCAGTAAATGTTCCGAAAAGAGCAAAATGGTCAGGACGGCGAATGCATATAGGAAGTTACGCAACCATTTAAAACTTGCCGCATCGGCAAAAGAGAATTCGTACCATGAAAAAACAACATACTGCCGATAATAGCGTATGGATAGGACTAAATAAACTATTAAGCTGGCTGACCAGCCCCAGTTATACCAGCTATCAAAATCCGGATCCGTTTCCCCATTCTCCAGGTAATAATGTCCTACAATCAACTTATCCGTAATCACTTTAATTAAAGCCCAAATGATGTAGAGTATTCCGGGTGTAAAATGCAACCAGTCGCGTTTTTGCAAACGGTATTGCACATTGGTCAGGCTTTTTAGATAAAGATAAAGCAGCGGACCAAAAAATAGTGTATGGATGAATGGCGTATAAAATAAGATTTCGCGATAAGGCTGCGTATCATACCAGCCCGCAAATCCAGACATCCATGGAAATATAAAAAGCGCAGATAAAAAAACAAATGTACCTAATAGCCTGTCAGATAAACGCTCCTGCTGGTGTCCGCGTTTCCAAAACAAAAAAGCATAAACCACTAGATGCGTGAAAAAAATGAGTAAAAGCGAACTACGCAGGCCAAATTGGAAAAGCATGAACGAATATACAGGAATTGAAAGGCAAATCACAGTCTAACTGTTTTAGCCACAAAAAACTTATGATGAATCATAAGAACACTGCTTTATTTAAAGATAAAAATATATAACACAGACTGTTTAACTGGGATTTTAAATGAATCAAATCCATTTTTCCATTTTATCTTGCTATGATTTCCAGAATTTAGTTCTTTTTGAAGCAACTATAAATTGCTGATTTTCTTTGCGAACTCTTTTCTCTAAAAAATCATCAATCAGAATGATTGATGCTGCAGCATTAATATTTCCCGATAGCCAGAAGAATATGGGAAATGATTATCCGATAAACAGCATCACCTACGCAGACTCGCGGAATATACGTTTGTGTTAGGATTGATCCACCTTAATATTTCTTCGGCGTTCCGAATTTATCTCAAAGGTGACGAGCCCTATGATACGATTTATACTTCAAAGCAACTACTGGTTACGATCAATGAGGGGTATAAGCAAGTTTATCATTACCTGAATGTCATTGATGGCGAACTGGTGGACGATAAACGAAAGCAATCTTACTGGGTAAAGGATATGGGTCGACTGGTTAGCAAGGAGATTCAGGGGATAATAAATAACTATAAATCAATTACTTTTGCACTAGATGATTATGATAACCTACAGCTGAAGCAAATGACCAAACCTGGAAATCTGGCCATTCATTATGACAAAAATGCTTAGAAGGTATAGGAGCCTTTATTTTATGCGGAAATCGAAAGATTGTTATCGAAGACGAGTTGCGAAAAAGCTGATCAGAAGATTAGGCCAGCCAGTTTGCCCTGGAACAGGTAGTCACTTTAAAGCGAAATGGGGTGACAGCTTAAATGCGGAACGACTTGCCATTTTTGCCAAAATGCCCAGTGTAATTAGCCATCTTTTTAAAAACCTCAATTTTCGGGATGAAAAAGCTTTTTTCGGGCTAGAACAATAGGCTCAAAATGATTCAAAGCCTTATGATATTTATATTTTAGAGTATCATAATTCTAATCCTATGACCAAACACTGTCCTGTATTTCTTTTTCTCCTATTTACTGTTTTTGTGAATTCCGGAAAAGCGATGGCTCAGGACGTACAGTTATCAGGAACAGTCGTCGGATCGGGGCAAAAGCCTTTGGATTTTGTTACGGTATCAGTTTTAAAAATTGATTCCCTCCATCAACTCAGACAAACATTTAGTAACGAGAAAGGCTTTTTTCCTTAACAATCCCACGAGGAGATTATGTATTATTATTGAAACAGGTAGGGCGGGAGATATTCAAAAAAGAATGGTGCTCAGCGACAATACTGATCTTGGTCAAATTAATGTTGAATCACCTATCCAGCTTAATGCCATAACCGTCACCGGTCAGAAGATACTTATTGAACGAAAGGTTGACCGCCTGGTTTTTAACCTTTCTAATTCTCCGGCATCATCTGGCATTAGTGGTTTTGAGGCATTAGCCATGACTCCGCTCATTGATACAAGAGATGAAAATAGCCTAAAAATCGTTGGCAAAAGCCAGGTAGCGATGATGATTGACGGTCGGTTGCTACCGCTTCAGGGAGAAGACATCGTTAATTATTTAAAATCTCTAAGATCTGACAACATCGAGAAAATTGAAATTATTACAGCTCCCCCTCAAAATATGATGCGGTAGGAAATTCGGGAATTATTAATATTATCTTAAAAAAAAATAAAAATAAGGGTCTTAGCGGAACAGTTAGCAATACTTATTCACAACGTAAATATGGATCAGACAATATAAATACCACACTTAACTACCAAACCAATAAATTGGGAATTACAGGAAATCTGGGTGTCAATTATGATAAAGCAATTCCCTACGAAAATTTTGATATCAAAAATGCTGATAACGAATACTTATTGCTGCAAAAAAATGACCGAACGGATATTAAGCATGACTATGTTATCAGCTTAAACACAACCTATACAGCTAGCAGTAAATCCAAATTATGGGTTTCTTATGATTTTCGGCCCCGAAAATCAGATATCGAAATTTCAAGTTCCGCGTATTATCCCGCAACATCTGTAAAAAACGATTCATCGATCTTAACAAACGTTCAAAGAGAACGAAAAATCCAATCACATATAGCCAATATCAATTATGAGGTTAAAATTGGTAAAGACAGTTCAGAAAGGAAACTATCTTTATCCACAAATTATCTTAACAATTTCAAAAAGGAGCCGAACTATTTTGAGATTTTAAACAACCCTCAATTTAACTTTACTAAAACCGATAATGATGTCAGATATCAAATATGGTCTGGCCAATCAGATTTGAACCTGCCGAATAGAGTTGTAAATGTTGAAACAGGCGTAAAGTTTACTAAAATCGAAAACAGTCTTTATCAGGATTTAAGTACCAGCTTAAACACTGCGACCCAATCAAATAACTTTGCCTATGATGAGAAAATTTACAGCGCTTACCTAACTTTGGCTAAGAAGGTAAGCCAACAACTTGAAATTAGCAGCGGTTTAAGGTACGAAAATTCCCAGGTTGATTTAGTGCTGGGTGAAAAGATCAAAAAGTCTTTAGGTTCGTTCTTTCCCTCTTTCTATATCACCTATACAACAAAGGAGCATGGGGTTTATTCCCTGAATTATACCAAACGAATTAACCGGCCAGATTTTCAATCATTAAATCCATATAAATTGTTCACCAATTCAAACGTGTATTCTGTCGGCAATCCGCTTTTAAATCCGTCGATCAATCATAATTTTGAGCTTTCTTACTCTAAAGACAATTTTTCGATTAACGCATTTTGGCAATATGAAAAAAATGGATATTCAAGCATTTTCGGCTTAGATGCTGCAGGAGACAATTACACCACGATTGATAATTTCTTCAACAAGAGTAGTGCAGGACTTTACATTACTTATTACAAATCGTTAACGCCATGGTGGCAGGTACAGGCTACCGGTGATTTTGAGTATCAGCATTCACACAGTTTCATCCAACAATACTTAGGCCAAAGTGGCACCTCATTTTATTACAATATCCAAAATAATGTTTTCCTGAATCAAAAGAAAACTTTCAAAATGAACATCGGATTTTGGCAAAATCTGCCAAGAAATGATATTAATATCCATTGGAAAGGCGCTTCAAATCTAAGTGCCGCGCTTAACTATACAACATTGCAAAAGGCACTGGTGATCAATATTGGCGTTTACGACATCCTGCGAACAAATTTGAGCCGAGGCCAAATGTACAATGATAATTATATAAGAAGCTTTAATAACTATTACGATGCACGAAAGGTAGTTATTGGCATGACATACAATTTTGGAAACAGAAATATTAAAGAAAATCGAAAAAAAGGAAATTTTGAAGAAAATCAAAGGGCTACATAGAATTAGTTCGGGTTCTTTTGATGGTTTAGTAAAGCACAGTTTATGATTAAGATAGACATTCAACGCAGGCTTAACAATGTAAAACTTTAGCCAATTATTTAACATAAATCTTTTAAACAATGAAAAGCAAAATGCTGAAAGACGCTCTACAAAAATTCAACAGTGTTGAGAATGCGTCACAAGGTTCTGACCTTGAGCCAATTACTATCGAAGAAGCCTTCAGGATAGTAGGCGGAACTCAGGAAAGCGTGGTTAAAGACTGTGGTACCTGGGGTGGGGCTTGCACCACCTGGGGTGGTTCATGTGGAACATGGGGTTGATCCATAGCTACATAATGGGCCGCGTGTTGCGGCCCATTAATTTCTTTCACATAACATCTAAATTTTATTACGATGTATAAAGTATCAAAATATCTGATCTTCAGTGATGTCTTGGATGATACACAAGAAGATTCCAAACGAATTGCTTATTCAACACGTACCGGTGAGGCTTTGATGATATCGGATTCACTTTACAATTCAATAAAGGGAAATGATTTTAAAGAGCTGAAATCGCCTGTTCTTCAAACACTCTTCAAAACAGAAATTATAGTTCCGGATGAAGAAAACGAATTCGAAACGATCTTAAACCAAAATATAGAAGCAGAAAAGGACAACAATTCATTGTCTTTTGTAATTCAACCAACAGCAAATTGTCAGCTGGGATGTCATTATTGCGGGCAGTCTCATGCCAAGCATACCATGAACGATGATTTGATCCCTAAAATAATGGATCGGATTTCACACATGTCATCAAAAAAGAGAATTGATTCTCTCAACATCACCTGGTTCGGTGGTGAGCCATTAATGGGATACAGCCAGATCAAGAAGCTGAGTTCAAGGTTTATAGATTTATGTAATGAAGAAAAATGGTATTATAACTGTAAAATTGTTACTAACGCTGTAAGCTTAAAGAAAAATATTTCATTAGAACTGATCAATGACTGCAAGGTAACTTATTTTCAGATCACCATCGACGGAATGAAGGAGTTCCATGATAAAAGACGGGTAACTAAAGTAGACGCTAATGGAACCTTTGATATCATTCTTACTAACCTCTTAGATTTATTAGACCTGGAGGAGTTTAAAACTAATCGATGTTTTGTTGAGATAAGAATGAATATCGATAGTACAAACTATCAGAGCATTCCTGACTTAATTAATTTGCTGGCAGAAAAGCGAGTTCATGAAAAGAACGTCGGGCTAACTTTTGCCGCCATTCTTGACTGGGGAGGAAATGGTGCTTCAAACGACAGTCTTTCAAATGATTTCTTTGCTGAAAAAGAAATTGAATGGTATTTATTTGCAGCATCTAAAGGTTTCAAGATAAACGGTATCGTACCGTCAAGGCAGTTTTCGCCTTGTATGGTAGTTGATCAAAGCGCCGAGGTCTTCGATGCGTATGGTAACATATTTGCCTGTTATGAATTACCTATCACCCCGGCATTCGAAAGCCCGGAATTTAAAATAGGCAATTTAAAGCTCCCTCCCGAAACTGATAATAAGGAGGCTATCCCTCGTAATTGGTTCAAAGACATAAAAAACAATATTTCCTGGTGTCCAAACTGTACGTACTTCCCTGTTTGTGGCGGAGGATGTCCGAAGGATTGGTATAACAGTAAACCGGCATGTCCATCATTCAAATTTAACGGTGGCGACAGGTTGATATTACAGCATTTGCTAAACAATACCGAGAATATTACTGAATTAATTTAGAAGCCCATAAAAACTGACCTCATGAATACTTCGTTATCAGATCATCTACAATCAATTATTGGCCTAGACTATATTCAAAAGCACAATTTAGACAAAAATCATGTCTTTTACTCTATCCACAATAAACTTTTGGGTGAGGTTTCTGCAGATGAAAGAATGAACATATTATTTCATTTTGAGGAAATTAAAAAAATCCTAAGCCGGGCGAGGCGAAGTCAAATGAATGTAGCCAACCTTGCTTTAAAGGGATTGGAAAAGCTCAACCTGACATACACTAACCAAATTGCAGGAATTGGTATGGAGTCAATACACTTACCTATGCTGGCGTATCTTGATTACGTCAATGAAAATTTCGACCTGGCTGAATTGCATTTAACAAGAAGTATAGAGTTATTACAAGTATTAATTGACCACGGAATTGAAGATTGTAAAATAGCATCCCTTGAACAATATCTAAATCTGTTTAAGGTTTATATGAATGTAGGTAAAGTTGACCAGGCAGTATCTATCGTGTTAAATTTACTTTCTTACACAATTGGTTATCCGTCGGGGCCAATAAATTTCTCATCGCTCCGAACACACTCCCGGAACGAGCAATTAGATGTTTTGCATTTTTACGTGAACAGCATATTTAAATTTCTGCTTTTAAAAACCAGGAAGGATACGTTGTTATCTACCTCAGTAAAGGTGGCGGTGCTTGAAAAGTTAGCACTGGACTTACAGTGCTCAGATCTGGACAATGATCTTATCCCTAATCTTAAACAAATGATATTGTTCGTTATAAATGGTAATTATGAACAGGAGGACTTTACTGCGGTCGTGCCGATAGAAACAATTTTTTCTCCTGATGTTCCATCTTTTCTACAATTCCAGATTTTACAACGAATGATTTATCCGGAAAATGGCTTGTTGATTTCGGGAGAAACTACTATTGATATGGAGATATTGAAGATATACGCCAAAAATGTATTGGAATTGACGCTGTAGGATAAACTAGCTATGAAAAAAAAGTTTTGTGCGCAATATGATAGTTTTGATTGCGGTCCTGCCTGTCTTTCCATGATAGCGTCTTTTTATGGCAGGGATTACGATTTGAGATTTTTAAGAAGCAAAAGTTTTCTTAACCGCAAAGGTGTTAGCCTTCAGGGAATTTGTGAAGCGGGTGAATTTATTGGGCTTGATCATTTTTCCGCAAAATTGACGCTGAACACCTTGGGGGCAAAAAATAACGAGGTTAAAATGCCCTGCATAATTCATTGGAATCAAAATCATTTTGTTGTTTTATACAAAATATCAAAGAACTTATTCACCCATAAAAACAAATATTTAATTGCAGATCCGGCCTATGGTGGGCATTTCGGCAAAAATGGCCAGCCGTTCCGCATTTAAACTGTCACCCCATTTCGCTTTAAAGTGACCACCTGTTTCGGGGCAAACTGGCCGTTCTGATCTTTCGATCAGCTTTTTTCGCAACTGGCTTTCGGGAATAATTTTTCAATTTCTGCATAAAATAAAGGCTCCTGGGAGCATATCTACTATTCGGGATGACTACGGTCACTTCGCTGTTTTGAAGGGGGTATGGCGTTTTTTTACGCGTTCCAGTACCTGCGAATGGATTTTGATCGCTAGAAAGGTCTGAATTGAGGATAAATCCGGCAGTAAGATGGATTAAACCGAAAAGTCCTGAGGAAAATGGATTTGGATCCGAAGTGTATATTTGTTCGGAGGGAAAGGAACTTAGATGTGCATCATCCGGTAATCAATTTGGTGGCCAGTTTGGCCCGAAACAGAGGGGTCACTTTCACCGAAATACACAATCTGCTGTCTGTTGAAGAAATACCTATTACTGGGTATTGCCCTGGGCTAAATAAAACCCTAACTTATACTCCAATAAGATCAGACAAACAGAAACTATTTTTCCCCTGAAACCTCTTTTAAACATTTTACGCTCAAAAAATGAAAAAGACCCTTTTGTTCGCAGCACTGTTGTTGACCGTATTCAACTCAGAACTCAAAGCACAGAACCTCTTCCAGATCTCACAGACCCTTTACGACTTCAAACAGCAACCATCAAAATTCAAGGATCATCTTGACTCCATCGGCAGGCTTCTTGCATTGGTAAAGGCAGGATCGGCAATCAAGCACAAGAGCCCAATGCTTGATCAAGTGGAAAAACTCTATGCTACCCAACTGATTACAAATACAACGAAATCGGTCGAGGGAACGGCATTTGTTGATGGTATAATATCAGAACTTTCTTCCGCAAGAGGCTCCTTTAACGGGGGGAACTGGTCAGCCTGTCTGCATCGGTAAGCAAAATGAACGAGGATATAACAAAACTTGGCCAACTGGAGAAAAATCTTTTGATATATCAGGCTCCCCTTGATAGTACGAACAGGCAATTGCTTAAACTGCTCATCCCCAACATCAGTGACACGTTGAATTTATCGGATAGTCAGGCAATAGATAAAAGAATAACCGAAACAAAAGCAGCTATCCAGGCGATTAAGACCATTATCCTTGTCCAGAGAAAACAGATAACAGAAAAGATACTTGAAATCTCCAGAACAAACGTAAGCCAGCTCATAGAATTAAAGTTTGTCAGAAATCTGGTGGAGATCAAGAAAGGAACAGGTATAGCAATCACCGCAAAAGATTACAAAACTGCGGAGGACATTAACACCGAAAAAATGAAGGTAGAAGAATCAACCATAAACTCTTCTGGGCTTACCAATCTAAAGATCCCCTCCCAAGCAGAAATGATAGATGCCTTAGCCACCTATATAGCCAAACGCGCTAAACAGGAGGCAATAGTGTACTTTATGAAACAATGGAAGGATAAATTTGAGAACCTCACCGCTTTAAAAAAACTTTTGCCTGCTACCGAGGCCAAGTTCCGCACTTACGACGAACTTTCAGCACCAAGTTTTGACGGTTCATGGAAATATTCCTTTTCCAAGGACCTGAATATGCTCCCATCAAACGGAATAAAGTTTCTATCTGAAAAATATTCAACATCAGGATCCCTGACCCAAAGGCAAAATATAATTTATTTAAAGGATGCCCAGCGCATATCCACTTTGATCATCAAAAAATACAATTTTATTGAGATTATAGAATCTGTGACGACGATAGATTCCCTGGAGAGCCCCGGTCTAAAAACATTTGCCAATATGATCAGGATTATAAACAATGAATTTTACGACTTAAGAGACCCCAACGGTTACTGGATAAGCCAGTCTGGTTTTAACGCCGCGGTAAACAACCGGCCAGAATCGGTACAGATCCTTATCGAGCTCCTGTCTAACAAGTACCGGGAATTCTCCCTTTTCACCAACCTGAGAACAGACAGCATTTCCGCCATAGACATTGTCAGAATAAAAACCTGGATCTCGGGAACCCTTATTGCCCTAAAACACTTCCAGAACAGTCAGGGAGATGTATCTGGAGTTAAAAAGGATTTCAGTTTCAACAATTATTGGATTGCGTTTTCCGATCTCATCAGTACCACCCTCGGACAGCAGGTCCAGGGGTCTATAATTAAAGGGTCTGCAAGTTTTGCAGACGGCATGGGAGAGACAAGGAAGCTGATTGAGACCTATCAGCTGATCCAGGAAAAAAATTATGCGGCAGCATCTATGTCTACTTTAGAGATTATTAAGCCCTATCTAAATGAACAGACGGACGGTTATAAATCTGCCTCCAGGATCATCGCTTTTATTTCAGATATCCTGCAATCAAAAAATTCAGGGGAAATGGCTGAGGTAATTGCAGCCCACGCACTTCCACCTGCGTCATTCCGCGTCAAGCAGCAGCATACCTCGACCTTTTCCCTTGGTGCATATTTCGGTCCTTATGCAGGACTGGAATATGTGAAGGGGCAAGCAAATAAACTGCCGATGGTCATCGGACTTTCAGCCCCGATAAGCCTTGATTATAGTTGGGCATCTTACAATAAATCCTATATGACTTTAAGCATGATCCTGCTCGACATCGGTGCGGCTGTTTCTTACAGGATCAGCCATGACAACCAGGGGCTACCGGAAGAGGTACGCTGGTCACAGCTTTTCTCGCCAGGACTTGCTATAAGAAGCGGACTCGGCAATACTCCACTTGTGCTAAGTATAGGGGCACAGATGAACCCGCAGCTAAGGGATTTTGGACAACAGGCCAAGAAGGATGCGATAAGATCATACGTTGCTCTTCTTATCGATATGCCGTTGCTCTTTGCGAAAAAAGGCAAAGAAAGAGTAGCAAAAATAAAACAAGCTAAAGACGCAAATACTCAAAGCCAAAAAAGTAAAATTTAAGATTAGGCAAGTCTGGATCTTTAATATCAACGGTGGAATAAAACTCATCAAGTTCTTTGTGTCCTTTCGACTTTCCCATTGAGGTGTGGAAAGCGCGGCTTTATTGGCCGGAACTTACCTCCATACTCCATAAGCCTTTCTTGAAAAGTATAGGCGAAAAACTCATTTCCTCTGTCCGTTTGAATACGTTGTATAGGAAAAGGCATCTGTTCTATTACTGTTTCAAGGAATCTCAAAGTATTGGTTGCTGTTCGCCTGGGGAAGAGTTCAACAACCTTGAAGCGGCTGCAATCATCGATAGCAGTATATTGATAAAGCTTGCCAGCTATATTGCAAACATCCATTTGAATGCGGTCCCCGGGTATTGGCCTGTTATAACGATGTAATCGTTTACGGTAATTTCGTCTTAATTTTAAGTATTGTTTGTTATTCTTGATCAGTATCTTATGAATGGTGGCTATAGAGAAAGAGCGATCATATAAACGCTTCATTTCGTCAGCAATACTACGGTGACCAAGCTTTCGATTAACTCTTAAATCAAGAATTCGGCGCTCGTCTTCTAAGGTTATTTGAGTATGTATTTATGTGGTCTTCTGCTGTGTTCACGAAGGCCATCAATACTAAACTCCTTATACCTTTTAATCCATTTTCGAAGTGTTGGACGGCTGATACCGCAACGCACACAAGCAACACCTGACACGCCAATGGATTCATAAAGCTTAACCCATTTAAGGCGTTTTTACTTCATTGTTCATTGTTGTTATTTATGTTGAAATGTGGTAAAACCATCAGTTTTTCCATCATTTCAACATAAAATTATGGAAAGGATCTCTATGAATCACACAATTTATGATCTGTTAAGGATGGCCACTTCCACCCGCTGCTCCGTAAATCTGTCCGGTTGCGTAACTTGCGCTGTCATCTGCCAGTTGTACATAAATAGATGCCAACTCAGCTGGCTGGCCCGGCCTGGCTAAAGGTGTTTTCTCGCCGAACTGCTCAATGGCATCCTGGGGTTGGCCACCACTGGTTTGAAGCGGAGTCCATACGGGTCCCGGTGCTACGCCATTTACACGGATACCTTTAGGTCCAAGTTGTTTTGATAATGATTTAACAAAAGCTACATTGGCTGCTTTGGTCTGTGCATAATCAAAAAGATTTTCTGAAGGATCATACGCCTGTACCGAACTGGTGGCAATAATCACCGATCCGGGTTTTAAGTATGGAAGCGCTGCCTTGGTAATCCAGAATGGTGCATAGATATTGGTCTTAATCGTAGCATCGAAACTCTCTTCACTCAAATCTGAAAGCGAGTCGACGGCCTGTTGCCTGCCTGCATTATTGACCAATATGTCTAGCCCACCCAGTTTTTCTACCGCGATATTAACCAATTCCTTACAAAAATCACTACTGGTAATATCGCCCGGAATGGCATACGCTTTTTGCCCGGCTTCGGTGATGATCCTCACAACTTCATCTGCATCAGTCTGTTCTTCTGGCAGGTAGTTGATTGCTACATCCGCACCCTCACGGGCGTAGGCGATGGCTGCTGCCCTGCCAATACCAGAATCCCCACCGGTAATCAGGGCTTTTCGACCCTTTAACCTTTTTGAGCCACGGTAACTTTCCTCACCATGATCGGGCTGAGGTATCATTTTACTTACCAATCCGGGAGGCTGCTGGGGCTGTCGCTGAAAGGGTGGCTTTGGATATTGTTCCAATGGATTCTTTAATGCTGTATTTTGTTCATTCTCCATAGTAAGATATTTTAATGTTTCACTAAGGCAACAGGAGAAAATTACCTTTGTTCAAATTATTTTCATTTCCAGACTTCGCCGACACCCTATCTTAGTGATAAACACAGTGCTCAATATTTATGATTCCGATTTTATGGTAAAAACTGATACAGAGCCTGCCCCGCAGTAAAATTCCGCCCATCCGTCCTGTCCTATAATAATTTCGCTATTATCGTGCCCCAGATAATCGCTGAAAATCTTACCTGCAAATTCAGTTCCTATTTCCATGCGCTTGCTTCCCGCCTCACCGTTTGATAAGATTACTGCGAGGCCCGAATTTTGGTGTTCCTCATCTCCCGAACGTGTCCAGCCAATGCAGCTTGGATGATCAAAATAATCCCGCTGAAGTCCATGAGCAAAGGCTTTTCTCAACTGTAGTAATGCCTCTAACTGAGGGAGTGCCGCCATGGTTACTTCATGGTCTTTTCCATCGTCTCCTTTATCGGTGTAAGCTGATCCGTATACATCAGCATAAAAAACGCAAGGGTAACCGGCTTCACGAAGTAGAATAATCGCATAAGCATGTGCGCGGAACCAAGGCTCCACCGTCTGTTCTAACGACTGGAGCGGTTGGGTATCATGGTTTTCAATCAGGGTTACGGCTAACGCTGGTCTGGATGAGACCAGTGATCCGTTTAATATTGTGCTTAGGTCGTATTGTTCACCTTCTTTGCTGGCACGAGAGAAGTTAGCCTGAAGGCTGGCATCAAATAACGACATACGGCCCTGGGTAGCATCAATATAATCCAGCATGGCCTGCGGATCGTTAGGCGACCAATATTCTCCCACCGTAAACAGTTCTTTGCCCGTTTCAGCACGAAGATAGTCTAGCCATTCATTGTAAAAATCAGCAGGCATATGCTTGATGGCATCCAAACGCAGTCCATCAAAACCCGTGGTCTGGTAAAACCACATGCCCCATCGCTTAAGTTCTTCTCTTACCGCAGGATTCCGAAAATCGATATCGGTAAGCATCAGGTAATCATAATTCCCGTTTTCGGTATCAAGCACATCCTCCCATCCTGCCCCATATTGGTTCTGAATACTATACACGGCTGATTCCTGGTTACGTGCGTCGTAATCTACACCGGTGAAGCATTGAAAATCCCACTTAAATTCGGAATATTTTCCGCCCCGGCCAGGATAGGTAAATTTGGTATAAGCATCAATCTCAAAAGCTTCGGAAATAAATTCATTTCTATTTTCGGTGTTTACCTTGCGTACCATAACCGGCTCATGCTCATCTGCTCCACCAAGATGGTTCAACACAATATCTACGTAAACACTTATACCGGCCTGTTGTGCAGACTTGATTGCCTGAAGATATTCCTCTTTAGTACCGTATTTTGTAGCGATACTTCCTTTTTGGTCAAATTCGCCAAGATCATATAAATCGTAAGAATCATAACCAGTTGAATCTTTTCCTTCCATACCTTTATGTGCCGGAGGCAGCCAAATGGAGTCTATGCCCATTTTTTTTAATTTAGCAGCATCTTCCTGCACCTTCTTCCAGAGGCTGCCATCGTTGGGATAGTACCATTCAAAGTACTGTAACATCGTATGATTTTCCATTTTTTTATAAATCTAGTAGTGCATATACCTTCTGAACGGGCCGTTTGTTTTGAATTTGGGCAATCCCTGTAGAATTTATTTTTATAATGAACAGATTGGAGATGCAGATGACTAACCGCTATCCCATTGCGCATAGAAACAGATGAGCACAATCTATCGAACGGCCAAACATTTTTGTTTGCTGCGATCATGCTGATAGTGGATTCTTCATCATACTTACATGCCAAGAGGGCTGATGGCTTGCTGTTGTTTAAGTAAACAACATGAACTGCAAGTTAAGCGTTTAGCACTTTGGATCAGTTTTTTTTGGTAACTGACCAACAAGAGGCATATACTGAACATTAATGGCAATATAGCTGCTAAAAAATGGAAATAGCGATCTGAGGGCCAATACCGGATTAATTTGCTGAACCATTCGGGCGCTGGATTGTTGTTAAGTTAAAAATATGATTATGACAGATCCAAAAGAGAAAGACCTGCAGGAGCGGGAAGAAAATAAAAACAGTGCTGCTGAGACTCAGAATTCAGCCAGTGATAGCAACTGGGATACCCATCAGCAGATCGATGAGGAAGGTAATGAAATCGGTCCGGACGATATTAAATAAAGGAAATGAAAAAGATATTGATGGTGCTTTCCTCTCACAGTGAGATGGAAAATACGGACGGCAAGACGGGCGTATGGCTAGGTGAGTTTACCGACCCCTATTATGAATTTATTGATGCGGGCTATTCAGTTTCCCTGACCAGCCCTAAGGGAGGCAGGCCGCCGGTAGATCCAATGAGCGAGCTGACCGAACATATTTCGGGATCCAACCGCCGCTTTTTGGATGACGAGGTGGCCAAACATGCTTTTTCCCATACTGTGCCACTGAACCAGCTTTCGGCATCGGAATATGACGCACTGTTTTATCCGGGCGGCCATGGCCCGATCTGGGATCTGGCCAGGGATAATGACAGTGGCCTGTTGATCCTGGACTTTCTGGATGCGGGCAAACCGGTGGGACTGGTGTGCCATGGACCTGCGGCGCTGCTCAGCGCGGAAGGTCAGCGGCCGGGATTTTTAAGGGGCAAACGTGTTGCGGCCTTTAGTGATATGGAAGAAAAGCTGGTGGGCAGAGCGGGCAATGTGCCCTATCTGCTCGAAGAGACGCTGGGCAAGCTCGGCGCGGAGGTGAAAACGGCACTGGTGCCTTTTCTTTCCCATGTGGAAGTAGACGGCCTGCTGGTGACGGGGCAAAACCCCTATCGGCCGGACCTACGGCAAAGGCGTTAATTGAACTGCTGGACTAAGAGATCAGTACCTGAATAATGGTAAAGGCATCGCCCAGACGGTGCCTTTGCTGTTTTATCCGTTTTCGGATGAATTGATTTATGGTAGAGATGGGCTAGTGGTATTAGATATGAATTTTAAGTCCCAATGATTTTTCTAAATGTCAGATTGACACTTGTCCCCATCGGTCTTGTTGATTTTGCAATCCTATGGTCCCATTTGGTCTGCAGGTCTCCTTTCATCAGGAGCAGCGAACCATGTTCAAGCCTTAGGGTATATTTTTCAGCGTGATCAGTTTTACGCCGGATATCAAAGCCCCTTACCTGTCCAAAAGACACAGATGCGATAACGGGGTGTGAACCCATCACCGTTTCGTTGTCACTATGCCAGGCAATCGAATCCTGTCCATCCCGGTAATAATTTAGCAGCACTATTAAAGCTGATCCCTGCTGTTGCTTCTACCGAAGCTTTCAGTTTCAAAAGTTCAGCTGTCCAGGGCAAAGGTGTGGATTTCCCGAGGGCATTATAGTCCATTCCCTCAGGATCCCCGTACCATGCAGAAAGCCTCCTTATGGTTATGGATACGCCAGTTGTGGCACACTTTTATATATATGGAATCTATAAAATTGATGCCCCGGGATCTCCCAAGGCAATCCCGTTTAAGGAACAGCACCATAGGCACATCTATTCCTTGTTGTAGCTCGACAAAACGATTATAAGACACCAGGCCAGGAAAGCAATCCTTGTAATAGGCGCAGATATGACCAATATAAAAGAGTAAAATGGCCGCTGTGAAAGGCGATCAGTATCGTGATGATCTCACTATCAGCAAGCGACACTTTTCTGTTTCGTATCTTGCAATTACCTGCATCAAGTTGGTATTTACTTATTTCGGACTCCTATTCTCTACAGTAGTCATCCACCTTAACGAAAATTTCAATAATTTTATCAGGAGCAAGCATATAATGTTGTTCTTTAAATTAGACACTTAAATACAAAATTTTACGATTAATTATTGATATTCAGATAATTACATACTTTATAGATCTCAATCAGCCTTATCACGAACTCACGTTAAATAGATTCATTTTTAGTTAAATAGGTATAAAAATTAACACTATGATAATCCGTTATTAGCATAGTTTGCATGCATATTTAATAATTTAGGAGCAGTAAATAGTAAACATACCTATTCCATCTGCATGTATAACAATATACTGGATACAATTACCGAACTTCTTTCGGGGGTATTGTATTTAGGTTTCGATCGTGGCCATAATTGTCCTTCTGCTGATAGAACAGCATCAGTAGCCGCTAACTCTTCTACTTTTTTAATGAGCAACATGATGCCACAGGCACCAAATAATAACCAGGGGCCATGGGCTGACCTTGAAAATTATGCCCGTTTACTGGTTACATCAGGAAATGAAGTTTACATCATCTGCGGTTCTTATGGTTCTGGCGGCACGGGTAGTAATGGAGGGATTACCTATACCATTGATAACGGTCGAGTTAATGTTCCATCCAATACCTGGAAAATAATTGTGGTATTGGCAAACGGTAATGACTATTTAAACCGGATTACTTCATCTACCCGTGTTATTTCGGTAAACATGCCTAATACAAACGGCTTAAATACCAACTGGAAAACATACCGTACAAGTGTTGATGCTATAGAATCAGCAATTTTCAACGGTCTTTTTGTAGCAAAAAAACAGCCCTTCCATCGACAGTAATTCTAACTGATAATGGGGCTTTCCCAAAGGCCTCCCTGTCCCTTCTAATGAAGAAATTGACGCTAAAACTGTGGTTAGATTTCATAAAACCTTCTCCTATTTTTTTACCCAAATCTGCACCCAAAAAACCGGTAAAAACGGTTAAGATTAGGTTCTTTTGTCCAATAAAAAACAATTGCAATAAAATTTCATCTTTCGTTGAAAGACAATATTAAGAAGAAAATCTGGGTGCAGATTTGGGTTAAAAATGGTTGATATTCATTACCCCATTATAAACCCAATAAAAAAACGAAACCCCTAAATGAACAATTTAGAGGGTTATTGATACAGTTTGTACTGTGTTTGTCGGGATGGCAGGATTCGAACCTACGACCTCCTGCTCCCAAAGCAGGCGCGATACCGGGCTACGCTACATCCCGAACTTGGTATCGATCTTTTAATCCTGTTTTAAAAGTGGATCAACTTTTTGTCGGGATGGCAGGATTCGAACCTACGACCTCCTGCTCCCAAAGCAGGCGCGATACCGGGCTACGCTACATCCCGAACTTGGTATCTTCTTTTTTATTTCCCTTTTTCGAAGGGATTGCAAAGTAACGGATTTAAATTGACAATTCCATTTTTATTTGCAAATTTTTATTCTTTGCGGAGAGGGCGGGATTCGAACCCGCGGTACCGTTACCAGTACGACAGTTTAGCAAACTGTTCCTTTCGGCCACTCAGGCACCTCTCCTTCAAACCTCTCTTTTCTGCCCTACCGGCGTTGTTTTGAGGTCTGCAAATATAGTAAAACAAGTTATCCAACAAAAAAAATTACAAAATTTGTTGATAATCTATACGCACATGATAGATGCTCATCAGCATCGTCTTGAATATCAATTTGATAGTCTCAATATCTTTTAACGTCAAATCGCAGTCATCTAACTGATTTTGCTCCAATTTGTAGTTAATTATACGTTCAACGATGTCATTTATGTTTTGTGCATCGGGATTTTTCAGACTTCTTGAGGCAGCTTCAACCGAATCGGCTAACATTAACACACCCGTTTCTTTGCTAAAAGGTATTGGTCCGGGGTAGCGAAATATGTTTTCGTCGACAAATTTTTCGGGTGTATTTTTCAAAAACGATTGATAAAAATAATCGACCCGGGTATTTCCATGATGTGTTCTGATAAAATCGATGATCGCTTCAGGAATCTGGTTCTTTCTTAAAATTTCAATTCCTTTATGCACATGCTGAATAATGATCTGCGCACTTTGCTCATAAGGTAATTTATCATGTGGACTCACAGCCGTATTTTGGTTTTCAATAAAATACTGTGGATTGTCTACCTTACCAATATCGTGGTATAAGGCTCCTGCCCTTACCAGCACAGAATTACCACCAATTTTAAATATCGCAGCTTCAGCAAGGTTGGCCACCTGTAAAGAGTGCTGAAAGGTTCCAGGCGCTTTAAAGGCAAGCTCTCTTAACAGTTTATTATTGGTATTGGTCAACTCAATTAAGGCCACATCCGAAGTGATACCAAAAATACGTTCAAACAGGTAAATTAACGGATAAGCCAAAAGCGATAAAAGTACACTAAAAACAAAAGGAATAAAATTCAACCATTCTATTTCGCGGAAAGACCCTTCGCGGAGTAAGGCAATGCCTATAAAAGAAACAAAATAAGCCAGCAGAATAAATAAGGCCGAAACTAGGAACCTTTCGCGTTTAACAAAGTTTTTTATGCTAAATATGGCAACCATACCCGCAGTAACCTGATAAAATACAAATTCGAAACTATTGGCCACAAAGAAACCTGCAATTAAAATCACCAGCATGTGGAGGTAAAGTGCCAAACGCGTATCAAACAGTATCCTGATGATAATAGGCACCACGCAGAACGGAATGTAGTACAAACTTGGGATCTCCATCTTAATAGCCCAGGTTAAAGCAAGCAACATTCCTGTAGTTACAATGAGGATTAACGAAAGCTGACGGTTATCCGCAAAAATATCCTTCCGGAAAAGAAAAAGGAATGACATTAAAATAGCCACTATAAAGCCAACCAATATCACCTGCCCCAGGTAAACCAATGCCCTGCTGCCAATAGTTTTGGTTTGTGCATCGTAAGTAGCTTTGTAGGATTCCAGTTTCTGATAAATTTCTTCGTCAATAACATCATTCTTGGCTACAATCAGTTCCCCTTTTTGCACCATCCCTTTTGTAGTGGAGATATTATTAACTGTATTATCTTGTATAGTTTGCGTCAGCCGCTCATCAAATACGATATTTGGAGCGATATGATCAATGGCGAGGTTTGCCACCAAATCGCCCATTACCTGATTAGGGGCCTTAAAATTATCTTTAAAAAACAGCAGGGCAGATTCTGCAGTAAAAACATCCTGCGTATTTTTCTCCTGTGACACATTATTTTCAAGCAAAGAAAAGTCGTAGTTTTTACCCCCGCCTGGTGTTTCACATTTAAGCCGATAATTCCTCTCTGGTAAATACGCTGCAGCAATTTATAGGCAGCACTTTTATATACATCCTTATCTTTTTCGTTAAGTTGTTTTGATTTCCATTTCACATCAAATTCATTGGCAAACTCTTCCAATGCATTTGCAGTAATGCCATTATCCAACTGGTAAACGGGTAAAATATCTTTTAAGGCATTTTTTTTATCTGCACTAACCTGCGGGTTGGTTTTTAAAATAGCAAAACTGAAAGGCGAAATCAGATCCTTGTTTTTCCATACTGCATTTTTTTCGAACTCATATCTAAACCGGGGTTGTTTGGGCAGGAATAACGTAATAATGAAAACGGTAAATATCATCATCACATATTTTAGGTTTGATGAATATTTCCGGTAAAGAATCTTGTGTGAATTTCTCTTGATTTTAGCCAAAACGATTTAATTATTGTACTGTCAAAAATAGCATTTTTATCTAATATACATTTTACAGGTTTTGTTTGCAATTACCAGATTTTATATTTTATTTTATGATATCAAATTAATATCAATTATGTATCAAGAAAAAATTATCAATCCGCCATCTGGCTATTTAACATTCGCAGTAAGCATATTGTTGCTGGCTGCTTCCATTTTCTGTTTTGTTTCAGAAATTTTTCTCTGGGGAGGAATTTTATTAGCCATAGATATATTTTTACTATTTCCGGGCTTTTTAATCATTAACCCCAACCAATCGATGGTACTTACCTTGTTCGGAAAATATATCGGTACGGTAAAGGCCGACGGTTTTTTTGGGTAAATCCCTTAACCACAAAAAGACGCTTATCGTTAAAAGCCAACAATTTAAACGGGCAACAGTTAAAGGTTAACGATAAACTGGGCAACCCCATCGAAATTGCCGCTGTGGTGGTTTGGAAAGTAAACGAAACTGCCAAAGCCGTTTTCTCTGTAGAAAACTACATGCAATATGTAAACATCCAGAGTGAAGCTGCTGTAAGGCATTTAGCCAATATCTTCCCATATGACCATGCTGAAGGGGAAGAAACCAGTATTACCTTAAAAGATGGAGCTGAAAAAGTAAGTGAACTTTTAGAAAACGAGCTGAACGAACGTTTATCCCGCGCAGGCATTGAAGTTTTAGAGGCCAGGATTTCGCATTTGGCTTATGCACCAGAAATTGCCAGCGCCATGTTACAGCGCCAACAGGCCACAGCAGTAATTGCAGCCCGTAAATTAATTGTTGAAGGCGCCGTAGGTATGGTAGAAATGGCATTAGAGAAATTATCGCAAAAAGGCATTGTTGAGCTGGATGAAGAGCGTAAAGCAGCCATGGTAAGCAATTTATTGGTGGTTTTATGCGGAGATCGCCATGTACAACCTGTAGTAAACACCGGAACCTTATATAATTAAGCTAATGGAATTTGAAGAAAAACATGGATTGAAGATCTGGTGGCTCTATCTGGTTACAGCAGCCACTATATTTCCAACAGCGGCCCTACTTATTTTTCAGCATAACGGCTTAAGTTTAGCTGAACTTAAAGAAATGTACTTCGCCCCGGTTTTTGCGCTTGTATCTCCGTTTTTAATCATTTTTTTAGTGCAACAGCATAAGCTCACCCTAAAGATAACAGCTGAAGAGGTTTCTTTCCGGTATCCCCCCTTCACTTTACATCAAGTCATTTCCGTTGGGAGCGTATTGAAAAAGCTTACATCAGAAAGTACGATGCATTTTCCGAATACGGGGGCTACGGCGTAAAAAACCGGCTCTGGTTTAAATTTAAAGATAAGGCTTATTTATTAAACGATAAAAACAGGGGATTGCAACTGGAATTTAAAAACGGCAAAAAGCTCTTGTTCAGTTCTAACAAAATAGAGGATCTGGAGATGTTTTTGATTAATTTAAAAACGAGATATAATATACAAGCAATACAATAAGAATGGCGGAGAAAGATAAAAAAGCTTTTGTATTAAGAATTAGTCCTGCTTTATTAAAAGAAGTAGAAACCTGGGCTGCCGATGAGTTTAGAAGTACGAACGGGCAGATTGAGTTTCTACTTACGCAGGCATTAAAATCAAGAAAGAAAGGCAAGGCGAAAGAGGAATAACTGTAAATTGTTAACTGCCAATTGTTAACTGCTAAACTGATTTGGGCGTTACCCAAGCTACGCAAGGGTCGGGCTTTTTCAGGGCTGCGCTGCGCTCCGGTACCGATGAAGACCTGTGAAACAAGCAAGCATACCGTAATTAAATAAAAACAGATGCTTAATCGGTACTGAACCCTTACAATCCCTAACGCTAACCACCCCGTTTTAAATTAAACCTATCAGGTTTTTAAAACCTGATAGGTTTCTACTGCTCCCTAAGCAGCACCGCCCCAAGCAACCTAAACCTGATGGCAGCGGCAGCCCCGAAGCATGAGGGCTACAGCGAATAGCAGGACTAAACCAATCCCCAAGAAACACTACAGCACCTTTCCAAAACCCATTAAAACTTATTATTTCAAATGCGCTAAAATCATTCTCTATAACGTATTTTTAAACCTCGCAGGTTTTGGAAACCTGCGAGGTTTTTATTTCTGCCCAAGCAGCACCGGCCCAGGTAATCTAAACCTGATGGCAGCGGCAGCCCCGAAACATGAGGGCTATAGCAAAGAGCAGGACCGAACTAACTCTAAGAAACACTGCATTACCTTTCCAAAACCTACTAAAAACTTATTATTTTCAAATGCGCTAAAATCATTCCTTAAACGTTATTTTTAAACCTCATAGGTTTTGGAAACCTGCGTGGTTTGACTAACTTAGCGGCCTAACCAAAAATTCATAAAAATTAGTTTACATGAAAGAAGTTGTAATTGTATCAGCTGTGAGAACACCTATTGGCAGTTTTGGAGGCTCATTAGCTCAATTTTCTGCTACTCAACTCGGTGGTTTTGCCATTAAAGCAGTCATTGAAAAAGCCGGACTAAAACCAGAACAGATCCAGGAAGTATATATGGGCAATGTTTTATCGGCTAACCTCGGACAAGCACCTGCTACACAGGCTGCAAAATTTGCCGGATTACCAGATTTGCCTGCTACAACCATAAATAAAGTATGTGCTTCGGGCACAAAAGCAATCATGCTTGCCGCACAAAGTATTGCAAATGGCGATAATGAAATTATTGTTGCCGGCGGCATGGAAAGTATGAGTAATGTTCCCTATTACCTTGATAAGGCAAGGAACGGTTATCGCCTGGGCCACGGACAAATTACAGATGGTTTAGTAAAAGATGGCCTTTGGGATGTTTACAACGATTACCACATGGGTTCTGCAGCCGAACTTTGCGCTACCGAATGCCACATCAGTCGCGAGGAACAGGATAATTTCGCTATCGAATCGTACAAAAGAGCGCAAGCCGCACAAACATCAGGTAAATTTGCCAATGAAATTATAGCAATAGAGGTTAAAGACCGTAAAGGAGAAATCACTTTGGTTGATACCGACGATGAGCCCACAGCTGTTAAATTTGATAAAATATCTTCATTAAAACCTGTTTTCAAAAAAGATGGAACCGTAACAGCTGCAAACGCATCAACTTTAAATGATGGTGCAGCGGCATTGGTTTTAATGAGCGCTGATAAAGCAAAAGAATTAGGCTTAACGCCTTTAGCTAAAATTTTGGGCTATGCTGATGCGCAACAAGCACCAGAATGGTTTACCACTGCACCAGCAAAAGCAATCCCATTAGCTTTACACAAAGCCAATGTAAATGCAGAGGACGTAGATTTTTTTGAGATCAACGAAGCATTTTCTGTAGTTTCTATCGCTAATAATCAACTTTTAAAGTTAAACGAGAGTCAGGTTAACGTTAATGGTGGTGCCGTTTCCTTAGGTCACCCACTTGGCGCATCAGGTGCCCGGATTGTAGTTACCTTACTTTCTGTTTTGGCACAAAATAACGGAAAAATCGGTGTAGCCGGAATCTGTAACGGTGGTGGTGGCGCAAGTGCCCTCGTTATCGAGAAATTATAATCTTTGGTTTTGCAGCGTTTTTTGCATCTGATCGTATGAAAGTTATCCGATTTTACATCCTTTTAATCATTGGAACGCTAAGCTTTAATCTAAAAGCACAGCAATCACCAAATACTTTAAATGTTTTCCAGGATACACTGATTAAAATATCTGCAAGGGTTGTTGCTGCGCAAAGTGATGCTCAAAAATTAGAAATAAACGGCAATTTTGTAAAAACATTGGTTGATGCTTTAAAAGTCTCCAATTCTTTTTCCTACCCTTTCGATTCGCTTAAAAATGTATCTGTAATTAAATCACCAGATCAGGCTTTTAGGATTTTGAGTTGGTACATACTGCTCGAAAACGGTACATACCGCTATTATGGTGCCATCCAGATGAATACAAAAAGCGGCCCGTTGAAACTTTATCCCTTGATTGATCAAACCGATAATCTTGGCGATGCCAACGGCATTACCAGTAATCAGAAATGGTTCGGTGCCAGGTATTACGAAGTCATTCCGGTTAATAGCGGAAACCGATTGCCCTATTATGTTCTTTTAGGCTGGAAAGGTAATACACAAATAACCACTAAAAAGGTAATCGATATCCTTTCTTTCGATAAAGATAAACTCACCTTTGGTGCGCCTGTTTTTGACGGCAAAGAATTAAAAGGGAAAAACAGGATCATATTTGAGTATGCAAAATCAAATGCGATGACTTTAAAAACCGATCTGAAAGCAGGAATGATTGTATTTGACCATCTTGCTTCCTTTAATCCTGAAGTAAAGGGAAAATTTGAATTTTATGGATCAGACGGCACTTTTGATGGTTTTAAAATTATCGGTGGAAGGCTGAAATTGCAAGAAGATATTACGCTTAACAATGATCCAAATTCGAGTGATGAGTTTTATGCAGACCCAAAGAAAAATGTTAAACCCATCAGAAAGTTTTAATTCCTAACAAACCATTTACCTTACTCCTTACTTAAAAATTTGTGAGTTTGGCAATCGCTCACTATATTGCGCCCTGCTAACTAGCTTAAACAACACACAAATTCTGAATTCATAAACTAAAACCAACAAATGTTTTATGCAAACATCTAATGAAACCATTAGTATTGACCATGATAAGGAACTAGATCTCCACTTAACCAGTCAAGGGGTCTCTCCTGAAAAATTATTTAGCCACCCGGTTGGCCTTTTTGTACTCTTTTTACTGAAATGTGGGAGAGATTTAGTTATTACGGAATGCGGGCCATTTTGGTTTTGTTCCTGATTAGCGATCTGAGCAAAAACGGTTGGGGTTGGCTACGGCCGGAAGCCTTACAGCTTTATGCTATTTATACCGGTTTAGTATATTTTACACCAATACTTGGTGGTTTAATTGCCGATAGATTTACCGGTTACAGAAAAGCGGTTATCATCGGTGCTTTTATTATGACCCTTGGTCATGCCGCTATGGCTTTAGAGGGCTTTAGCAACAACTTTTTCTATGCTGGCTTGCTCTTGCTTATTATTGGTAACGGATTTTTCAAACCAAACATCTCATCAATTGTAGGTAAACTTTATCCTCCAATCAGCGATAAAAAAGATAGTGCTTATGCCATATTTTACATGGGTATCAATTCCGGTGCATTTATAGGTATGTTAATGTGCGGTTATATCGGCGAAAAAGTAGGCTGGCATTATGGTTTCGGCTTAGCTGGCGTATTTATGCTTTTTGGAATGCTCCAGTTTTATTTCGGGCAAAAAATATTTGGTGTAATCGGTTCGGCAGTTGATAAAACTAAAGCCGTAGAAAAGGCAGATCCAACGGTAGAAGAAATTCCTAAAAAAGTTAGAAGTCAACGCTTATGGGTAATCGCCATTTTGTCTATTTTTACCATTTTCTTCTGGATGGTATTCGAACAGGCAGGCGGATCGATGACAATTTTTGCCAAAGATTATACCTTAAGAAACTTAACAGGAGGAGCAGCTACAACCTTTAAATGGGTCGATGCCATCCTAACCATATTTCCATTGGTAGCCGTAACTTTTGTGCTGTTTTCATTAGCAGGCAAAATTTTCAAAAAGTATCCGGCAACTATTTTATTTACGTTATTGAGTTTTGCCATTATCTGGGTATTAGCCATCTGGAAAGTAAGCAGAGAAATGGGCTCGGTAAGTACCGAAGTTCCGGCTTCCTGGTTTAGTGTATTAAACTCATTCTTTATCGTATCGCTGGCCCCTATTGTTTCTAAAATTTGGGAAACCAAATTTAACCCAAGCAGGCCTGTAAAATTTGGCTTCGGTTTAATTTTTGTAGGTATTGGTTTTGCAGGCTTAGCTTATGGTGGCTCGTCTATTCCACAAGGTGCTACTTCTGCAGAAGTAAGTTTATTCTGGTTAATTTTTGCTTATTTCTTCCATACTGTTGGCGAGTTATGTATCTCTCCTGTTGGACTATCCTATGTAAGTAAGCTTGCACCTTCAAACCTTGTGGGTTTAATGTTTGGTGTATTTTTTACCTGTACTGCCATCGGTAACTACCTGGCCGGAGCTACAGGATCATTAATTGACAAAATAAGTGCCGCTTATTCAATTTCCACTTTCTTCTTAATATTCACCATAATACCAATTGTAGCAGGTTTAATTATATTTGCCATAAGTCCTATTCTGCGCAAATGGATGCACGGTGTTCACTAATAAAAAAAATACTTTTACCCTAAAGCCCGATATCCATCGGGCTTTTAATTTTTAAACCTATTTAATGGAAAAAACAGTTTCAATAGAAGAGATTCAGAATTTTGAAGGAAAATACCCGAAACAACTCTGGCATTTATCGTTGGTAGAAATGTGGGAGCGTTTCTGCTTTTACGGAATGCGCGGGGTATTGGCTTTCTTTATGGTAGAACAACTGGGTTTAAGCGACCAGAAATCGAACCTGCAGTACGGCGCTATACAAGCCTTTGTTTATGCTTTCACTTTTATAGGTGGTATTTTTGCCGATAAGATTTTAGGATTCAGAAAATCTCTTTTTTGGGGCGGAACTCTAATGATCATCGGAAACTTAATCCTGGCTTTCTCTCCACACGATTTATTTTATATCGGTATTACTCTATCTATTATCGGAACCGGTTTTTTTAAACCCAATGTTTCATCAATGGTTGGCGAATTATACCATGAGAAAGATAACCGCAGAGATGCAGGATACGGACTTTTTTATGCCGGTATTAATGTAGGTGGCTTACTGGGTGGTGCCATGTGTATTTATCTGGGTAAATATTACAACTGGCATTTGTGTTTTTTATCTGCCGCACTGGTAATGATGTTTGGTTTGGGTACATTTATTTTCACCAAAAAACACTTAGGCCCGATCGGGAGCTCACCGTTGCTGCATCTTAAAAAATCAAAACAGCAGTTATGGGAAATAGTCGTTTATGCGGGTTCGATACTTTGTATTCCATTGATTTATATCATGGTAAAAAACACGGCCTTTACTGATTATTTCATGTACACCATAGGTGTTGTTGCCCTGGTTTATTTCCTATACGAAACCTTTAAAATAAAAGATAAAAAAGCACAATATAAATTATTGGCAGCGTTCGTTTTTATCTTCTGTTACTTCATTTTTATGGCCATATCGGAGCAGAGTGGCGGTTCGCTATCTTTATTTGCGAAAGATAATCTCGATCATAAAATTCTCTTTTTTAATATCGACCCCAATGTGGTGAACAATAGTGTTAACTCGTTTTTTGTTATTGTTTTTAGCCCAATTGTAGGTATTTTATGGCTAGGCCTCTACAAGCGTAAAATTGAACCCAACACCGTGGTAAAATTTGGAATTGGTTTCCTTCTACTGGCTTTAAGCTTTTATGTATTTTACGCCACCAGGTTCTTTGCCAATGCACAGGGCATTAGTTCGTTAAATGTATTTACAATAGCCTATTTATTATTAACGTTAGGCGAACTTTGTCTGGGGCCGATAGGTATGTCGATTATTACGAAACTATCGCCAAAGAAAATGTTCGGCATGATGATGGGGCTTTGGTTTTTATCCAGTGCTTTTGGGCAATTGGCTGCCGGAAAACTGGGTGCAGAAATGTCGAGTATAGATAATGCTTCACTACCAACTAAATTAATGGCTTATACCGAAGGTTACAAAGCATTGGCGTTATATTCTTTAATTGCAGGTTTGGCATTGATTATTTTTTCACAGCTGGTTAAAAAGTTAATGCAGGAGGTGAGGTAATAGTTCTTTGTCATTCTGAACGCAGTGAAGAATCTTTTTTATTATAAAGGTATAAAAGGAGGAGTCTTCGGTTACACTCAGACTGTCGACAAGTGTTTTAAGAAGAAATGGGCATATACTTTAAGATTTGAAAATGAGCGGACAGTCGTTCTTAGAGGCCTGCTGTCCCGCCATTCGCTATAGTCCCTCTTTTCAATCGGGAGCTGCCGCTGCTGTCGGGTTTAGGAACAACGGTTCAGTGACTTAAAATCTAATTCTGCGTAGATCTGCGAAATCATCGGGAAACAATAAGGTCTAAGATATATTGAGGAATAACAGCATTAAACAGATCCTGAAACAAGTTCAGGATGACGGCCGCGGAGAACAAATCACGTAGAATTCATGAAAATTCATAACGGTTTCATATTTAATATTTACTTTCGCAGTTTAAAAGCAATTGCCAAATACAAAGACCAAAGGCTTATATTATTTAAAAAACCACAACAAACGTGTCAGATAGTTTAGTCATCATTCCCACCTACAACGAGAAGGAAAACATCGAGAAAATCATTAGGAAGGTCTTTTCTTTAACACAGCCTTTTCATGTTTTAATTATTGATGATGGTTCTCCTGATGGAACTGCTGAAATTGTAAAATCACTGCAAAAAGAATACGAAGGGCATTTATTTATTGAAGAGCGTGCAGGTAAACAAGGCCTGGGTACAGCATATATTTATGGCTTTAACTGGGCATTACAACACGATTATGCCTACATATTTGAAATGGATGCCGATTTTTCACACAACCCGGATGATCTGGCGCGCTTACGTGAAGCCTGCGTAAATGGTGCAGATGTAGCCATTGGATCCAGGTATGTTAAGGGGGTAAATGTAGTAAACTGGCCAATGGGCAGGGTTTTAATGTCATATTTTGCTTCAATGTACGTGCGTATGATTACTGGAATCAACATTCAGGATGCTACAGCAGGCTTTAAATGTTACCGCAAAATTGTACTGGAAACCATTCCATTAAATAAAATTAAGTTTGTCGGTTATGCGTTTCAGATCGAAATGAAATTCACCGCCATTAAATTTGGCTTTAAAGTAGTCGAAGTTCCCATCATCTTCACCGATCGTACCGAAGGAACATCAAAAATGAGCACCCGTATTTTCAGAGAAGCTTTTTTAGGAGTAATCCAGATGAAAGTTTGGAGTTGGTTTAGGAGTTATAAAAGGGAATCTTAAGTTTGGAGCGGGGAGCTTGCAGTTGAGAGCGCTAAGTGCATAGCTGTTCTAATCGCTCAAGCATATGGTTAGAAATTGGGGGGTGAGGCTATTGTAAGCCTGTTATTTTTGCAGAACAAAAAACTAACTTATTTCCCCAAGACCTTTGTGCTCTTTGTAAAACTCCAAACTAAAAACTCCGAACTCACAACTTACTCTCCCTGATCATCGCTCCAAAATCCTGCCCCTTATCCATTGCTTTAATCGTCATTACGATTCTTTTGGTGCGTGTGGTTTCGGTCTTAGCCTGGTTAATCCAGTTAATATAATAGTTTTGATGCGATTTAGGTTGTTTTAAAAAGTTCCGGATTAAATGTTCTTCTTCTGATAAGCAGATTTCCAGGTCTTCAGGCATTTCGATTTTAAAATTTTTATCTTCTTCCAGATAAAGTTCGACGCTTGCCCCAGCTTCTTTTCTTAGTTTTTTACGTACTTCGCCTTTTAAGGCAATAATAAAATCGCCCTCTCCCATTGGGATAGTTGCCATTCCAGAAACTTCAAGCTCATCTATTTTTCCCTTTACCCTGAAACTCTTTTTACAATCGGGCTTAATTTCATTAGCCAAAGCTGCCGGAATAAACACATAACTCCAGCCGGTTTTTTCGCCCATGGTTTCGAAACGTTCTATTTCTGCTTTAAGGTGGATCATGGTTTAAAGATAAAAATTATGTTTAAACAAGTAAACCATTAAATGGTTATGCCTTTTTTGTGCGCTCGTTAGAAACAAGCGTAAACTTTAGAAATTTCGTCATCTCGACTGAAGCGCCGCGAAATGGAGAGATCTCTATCTTATATTCAGTGAAACAGATTTCTCGGCTGCGCTCGAAATGACGATCGCCGTACTTATAGTCGGCTCAAAAAAAGCCAAATCATGAGCCGATTAGCAAGATTAATCGGCTCATGATGTTAAGAATGCATTTTGAAAAGTTATAACGATTGGAACTTTTATTGTTTTGACCATATAAGGCATTTAAGGAACATATAAGTTTTGTTATGAAAAGATCCTTCGAGTCTGTCACCATTGACAGACTCGAATAGAATGGGATGAAGCAGATTTCCCGGTTACGCTCGAAATGATGACCACTTGAACGCTCATTTCATTAAGAAAGTTTCTTTGCTACACTCAGAATGACAGGCCTTAATTGGATGAGCGTAATTGCGTGGCACAACCCCTGTTTTTCGGGGAAGCAAACCTTAAAGCGTATGCTTGTAGCAACCGTAAGATTGCTTCGGTGGCATAAAAGCCAACTCCCAATGACGATGAAACGATTTAAACTGCCACCGGGTTCATGTGGATATCCAACTTGGCAAACTTTAACACCTCAATGCTTTGGAAGCCAAAATCTTCTACTACTTTACCTAAAATGAGGTAACAGCCTTTTCCTTTAAAAGGATACATGGGTGTGGTATTAGGAAAATGGGTAGTATCAAAAAAATCGCCGTTTGCATCTAAAAAAGTTCCGAACCACATTTTTGTATTTTTAATGGTGTGTACCGTTTTTTCGCATACATAATTGCCTACCATTCTTACCGTTTTACCCAAATATTTATGCATATCGGCTGCCATGGCATCGCCACGGTAAGGGGTTTTCAGAAAATCGAACATTTTATAATTGAGTGGATATCCCAACAACTCCAATTCAGTATAAGCGTTTTCTAATTCCGAATCGGCCAACGCGGGGAGCTGATAGGTTTTATAACTTAACTTAAAAAGTTCGGCATGGTTCACTTTTTTCTGTTTAAAACCAAGGTAATTATGCACGTCCCAAAGTAAGGTTTTCCGGTCTTTGCCGGTAAAACGTAATGCACCCAACCGGATTAAAATAATGGCCTGTTCTAACGAAATACAGGTCCGCTTTACAAAATCTTCGAGATCGATATACAAACCATTTGCAGTACGTTCCTGTGGAATAATTTTAATGATTTTTTCTTCTAAACCCTGAACAGCAATAAAGCCCAGATAAACGTCGTCACCTTTAATATTCACTACTTCATCGCTATGGTTAACACAGGGTAAATGCACCCTGGCACCTGTTTTTTGCAGTTCGTGCACGTAAACCCATCGACTGTAAAAACCACCATAGTTATTCAGCACCGCTACCATAAATTCCATGGGGTAATAGGTTTTGAGATACAAACTCTGATAGCTTTCTACCGCAAAAGAGGCTGAATGGGCTTTCGAAAAACTGTAACCGGCAAAAGAAGAAATCTGTCGCCAAACTTCGTTAACCAATTCTTCTGAATGGCCCTGGTGCCGGGCCGAAACCTTAAATTTGTTCACCAGTTCATCAAAAGCCAGCTTAGAGCGGTATTTACCGCTCATGGCTTTACGGAGGATATCGGCATCTGCCAGATCTAAGCCCGCAAAATAATGGCAAACTTTAATCACATCTTCCTGATAAACCATTACGCCATAAGTTTCGCTAAGCCGCTCTTTCATCACCTCACAGAGATACACCACTTTATCGGGCGCATGGTAACGCTCAATATACGATTTCATCATACCAGAACTGGCCACCCCGGGACGGATGATTGAACTGGCTGCCACCAGGGTAAGGTAGTTATCGCATTTCAGCTTTTTAAGCAGTTGCCGCATGGCTGGCGATTCGATGTAAAAACACCCGATGGGTTGCCCTTTTTTAAGGATATCGTTCAGTTTTTGATCTTTTTTAAAGGCTGGAAAATCATGGATATCAATAGCTCTGCCTTTATTCTTCTTGATCAATTGCACGGCTTCACGGATGTGGCCAATACCCCGCTGACTTAAAATATCGAATTTTTCGTAACCAATGGCTTCGGCTTCGTACATATCCCATTGCACTGTTGGAAAACCTTTTGGCGGCATATCCAATGCGGTATAATAGGTAATCGGTTCTTCAGAAATCAAAATTCCTCCTGCATGGATAGAACGTTGATTAGGCATACTTTTCATGTAGCGGTGTACAGCCAAAAGCTTCTGGTAAGTAGCATTAAGCAAATTTTCACGCTCTTTGGTGGGATCTGTAAAACTATCTATTTCGCCTTTGGGTAAACCTAAAACCTTACCAATCTCCCGGATAATTGCCCGGTCTTTGAAAGTGCTCATGGTACCCAAAAAAGCAACATGCCATTTAGGATAGCGTTCAAAAATATAACGCTGTATTACTTCTCTTTCATCCCATGAAAAATCGATGTCAAAATCTGGTGGGCTTGTCCGTTTTTCATGTAAAAACCGTTCGAAATACAAATCGAGATCAATCGGATCTACGTCGGTAATGCGCAAACAATAGGCTACAATGCTGTTGGCACCCGAACCGCGGCCCACGTGATAAAAACCCCGCTTATACATTGCATAATGTACTATATCGTAGGTAATGAGGAAATAGGCACAGAAATTTTTAAGCTCAATAATCCGCAGTTCCTTTTCCAAACGCTCGATGGCTATGGTATTGTTCTCTCCATAACGATACTTCAGTCCTTCTTCGGCCAATTCACGTAGCATTTTTCTATCACCCTCGAAACCTTCTTCGGTGTAAAAAAATTTATTTTTTGAAGAAGGTGTAGCCGTATCTTCGAAATAAACACTTAAATCGCAGCTATTGATCAGCTTTTGCGTGTTTTGAACAATAAAAGGATATTGCTCAAACTGTTGTGTAAGTTCAGCTTCAGGAATCAGAAATTCATCGGGATTGCATTTTTGTTCCTCAACTACCTTACTTAAAAGAGTATTGAGTTCTATAGCCCTTAAATATTCATGCAACCGATAAGTAATTTTGTCTCCTACCGTAACAGGATGCCACACCAGCAGTTTTTCTTTTTTGGCCAAAAGCGGATGTTTGTATAAAAGATTCAGCTGTTTTCCACGGATACCTATATATTCGTTTGCTTTTAACGTTTGATTAAAAGCTTTATGAAAGGGATAAATAATGTATACATTTTCCATTTGGGGCGGAACCTCTGGCAATGGAAGGTTGTAGATGTTGTGGTGACTTAAAAATTCATTCAGCTCACGCATGCCTTCCCTGTTTTTGGCAATGCCTACGTATAACAACTTGTTATCGGTTCTAAATTCGATTCCGGCCACAGGTTTAATCTGATAAGGAATATTGCCCCTGTGTATTTCGTCGGCTTCTTTGGCAATGCCTTGCTTATAACACTCGCGAATAAACTCTACTGCGCCGGTTGAGTTGTTAATATCGGTAAGGACCATTTGATGGATCCCTAAATGCCGTGCAGCAGCAATCAGCTGATCTATACTCTGCGTACCATATTTCAGGCTGTAAGAAGAATGAACGTTCAAAAACATAACTACTCGTAAGATTTGGAACCTGTTATTCCTTTTTCACTCATAAAACTTCTGATTTTCGAACGTTTCTTTATTTCCGACTCTTCTTCTGCTTGGTTTTCGATTAAAATTTTCTTTTTACGGGGATTGTATTTAATTATTTTTCCTTTTTCATCGCGTGGTGGTTGGGTAACAATACAGGCTTTTACTACCGCTTCGGCACCATAGCTGTTACGCACCTTATCCATGGCCTGGTAAAGACTATACTCTTCTTCGGCGACATCATATAAACCAATCTGTTCGTAACCACTCACCAGGTGCGAAAGTTTTACACCCACCAGGCGCAGCAGCATCCGTTTTGAATATACCTTTTCGAACAGGCTATGTGCTTTGCTAATCAGAAATGAATCGAGCGAGGTATAAGGAATCCGCTCCTGCTGGGTAACGGTTTCGAAATTGGTGTAACGCACGGTTACCGTAATACAGGCAGTTAGTTTTTTCTGATTACGCAACTGAAAGGTTAGTCCGCTAACCATTCCGGTTATAATAGCCTTTAATTTAGCCATATCCATGGTATCACTTTCGAAAGTGGCCTGTGTACCAATTGATTTTCTTTCGCGGTAAGGTACCACAGGCGAAAGGTCGATCCCGTTTGCTTTTTGCCATAAACTTAAACCATGCTGTCCCAAAATTTTAAACATGAGCTGTTGTGGTATCTGCGTAAGCGTAAGGATTTCGCGAACCCCCATTTCGCTTAGTTTTTTATAAGTAGCATGACCAATACCCGGAATTTTATGAATAGCCAAAGGATCGAGAAAGGGCCGCAACTCAGGAAAAGTAACCTGCCGTTCGCCACCAGGTTTAGATTCGTTCGTGGCTATTTTGGCTACGGTTTTATTGATCGACAGGCCGAAGGAAATAGGCAATTTCATTTCTTTAATAATAGTTTGCCGGAGTTCTGACGCGAATTTCATACAACCAAAAAAGCGGTCCATGCCCGTCATATCGATATAATGTTCGTCGATACTCGCTTTCTCGAAAAGAGGAACTTTATCGGTGATGATTTCGGTAATCTCGTGCGATGCCCTGGAATATTCTTCCATATCACCTTTTAAAAATATAGCCTGGGGGCAGAGCAATTTTGCGGTACGGCCCGGCATGGCGGAGTGAATGCCATATTTACGGGCTTCGTAACTGCAAGAGGCCACCACGCCCCTATCGCCACCACCCCCAATAATTACGGGTTTACCCAGCAATTTGGGATTTTTTCTGATTTCTACCGATACAAAAAATGCATCCTGATCCATATGAATAATCTGCCTTTCTTTATCCATTCTAGTATTATAAGGGGGATGATTAAAATCAAAATTACTAATATTTTTAGTTAATTAAAGATTCTGAAAAGATAAATTTTCAACAAAATACTAATAATATTAGTTTTTTTTACCCTTTGCGCTATGCTTAGGAAAATAGGTTCAGATTAAAAAACGATTGATATTTATGGGGAAATCAACGCGATGTTGCGTGCGCACACGAATCCAGGAAATAGGATAGTAACTATATAAGGTATTTAAGAAGTGTAACTTTATTCAATTTTAGTGAGTAAACTATTCCATCATCCATTTTACATCATTTCTGATCATTAAGTAGAAGATAAAATGTATTCATCTATAATCACAGATATCTTAATCTCAATTAACTAAATAAATACACTTGCTACCAGATAACTTGATTTTTTATACTAAGCAATATCAGGTATAATACTTATATAACCGTTCATTTTAAATAATCTGAAATTATTTTAGTCAGAACTATAGCTTTAGCTTAGCGAATTAAATAAAACTTTGTCTGTTTTAGAATGTTAAATTAGTAACAAATATTTAATCTATGAAAACTAAAGACAATAAAAACACAGATAAAAAAGAGCATAAAAGCGAAGGAAGCTCAAAAGAAAAGGCTTCCTTCGATCAAAATGGGAAGGGTTCTTCAGATAAATTTGGTCAGGCTGGCTCTACACCTAATGAATCAGGAGCGAGTGGGCCTGGTACTGTAGATAAAAGCAAAAAGCTTAGAAAGATAAAAGAGTATTATACTCTTTTATCTTTCATAAATGCTCATCTTTTCAGCTAGCTCTATAATGCTTTTTATTTTCAGCTTTTGAAAAAGTCTCAATTTATACGTACTTACTGTACCCATTTGAAGCTTTAACTGATTAGAAATTTCCAATACACCAATACCTTTTGTTAAAAGTTCTGCCACTTCAAGTTCTCTGCCTGAAAGTTTAGTGAAAGGATTATCGGCATCATTACCCAATATGCTGTTGAACATATTCTCTTTAACATTTCTGCTCGAATAGCGGCTGCCAGCTAAAATTGTCGTAATTGCAGTCACGATTTCCGATTCTTCAGCATTTTTGGTCAGGTAACCAGAAGCACCCGATTTTAAATAAGGTACAGCATAAATATTTTTCATTTAGAGACGAAAATACCAGGATTTTAGCGTTGGGCTGTACCAACTTAATTTGATCGATTACCTTAAGGTTATTACCTCCAGGCAAGTTTACATCAATGATGATTAAACTTGGTGATTTTTCTACTTCCACAAGCGCCTGCTCTAGCGTGGATGCATGAATGATTTCAACACCAGGCCAAAAGTCTGATATTAAACCTTTTAAGCCACGGCGGATGATTTCATGATCATCAGCGATGAGCACAGTGAAAGTACTTACGGCATTTTTTGTTTTCATTATATTAAGGATATTCTGCAAGTTAGTAAAAAGTTATTTTTTTTACGCAATTGTAGTTAATTTTTCGCTTAAATATGTAAATATTATTATACACATTTCAACAATTTTGTTTAATAATATTAAGAGTTACCAATGTAATGTTCAACTCAACCCAAGAATATGATGAGGAAATCTCATGCTTTTCACGGCTATAGCCTTTGTAATCGCCAATTGAGCAAGGGTAACAGAAAATATTTTTGTTAATAGTCAATAGTACAAATAAAGATTTAGTAGGCCTCAAAACACCTCGACCTGTAATCAATACTGCCTATATTATGGTAATTAAACAGGCAATGTTTGGCCTGAAGTCATACCCAAATGCCTGACTGTGCCCACAACACTAATCGTTTTAATGTTGGTATTAATCGAATTTTGGCAACCAGATGAACAAAAACAAGGGAAGTCAGTTTAGTTATGAGACCCTAAGTTGGTTGTCTCAATTTTTAATGAGTGCCCGCACGTATCAGCGTACTATCGATTTTCTTGCACCCCTCGAATACCTGTAGTATTTTCTTAGACACGATGATTCCGTTTGCACATGATAGTGACTACCGGAAATTTGAAAAATGATTAGATCTTAGCCCGGATACGACTGAGTGTTTCCAGCCTGATGGCCAGAAAGGATGCGATGTGTTTTAAGGAAACGCGGTTTATCAGGTCAGGAAAAGAAACCAGAAATCGTTTATATCTTTTTTCTGCAGAAGAAATCCTACAAAGATAGGCACGCTCCTCTGCCGAACGGTAATATAACTCCATCATTTTTCTGCCCACAATGTTGGCTTCAGCGAAGTTTTCAAACAGGTAATCTGACAATACATGCGGAATGGCAATTAAATCCACATCTTCCAACGCCTGCAAATACTCTTCCGAATCACCTTCTACCCATAAATTACGTATTGTTCCCACCACTTCATTTTCTTTTGCAATCCAGGTGGTAATTTCGGTACTTCCATCTTTTATAAATCCCCTCACCACCCCTTTTACAATCAAAAATAAAAATTTATTGCGGTCAACCGGAGAAACCAGGTATTTGTTCTTTTTATAACTAATCGGAAATGTATGCTGGTTAATGCGCCTTTCTATTTCATCATTTAGTGGATGAAACTTTTTAAAAACATCAATTAAAGGCGAAAAATTATTATATTTCTTCCACCTCTCCTCATCAGATAAGTTAACTGCGATCATAGAAATTACCGTTTGGATAGACGATTTTCTCTTTTAAGTAAGAGAATCACTACGTAATAATAAGAACATTGATTTTAAAAAAGAAGTTTTTATTTATTTATAAATTTAAAAACACCCTAAAACTCCTTTTCAACGCCAAGACCAAATAAAGCAAAGTCATATTTAACCGGATCTAAAGGATCAAATTCCTTTAAATGAGTGGTTAATTCTACGGCTGTTAACCAATCTGTTTGCTTACGGTTAATGAGACCGAGCAAGCGCCCTACCCTATCTACATGCACATCGCATGGGCAAATCAGATCTTTAGATTTTAACGTATTCCAGATCCCAAAATCAACACCTTTATCATCAGCCCTGACCATCCACCTTAAAAACATGTTCAAGCGCTTGCACGTCGATTTTTGTTGCGGTGAAGAAATGTGTTTCTTAGTACGGTGCGGAAAATCTTCCAATGAGAAAAAATAGGACCTGAAATGGTTCAATGCCTGCTCAATCGTAAAATGGAGATCAGCGATAGAAGAAACTTCTACACTCCGCTTTGTTGAAGAAATTTCCAGGTATTCAGATCTAAAAATATCCTGTTGAGGAATAAAGGCCTGCTCCAGGCTATCAAAATTTTGATAATGCTGTTTAAAAAACGAGATAAAATAGAGTAGATCCGTATCGTTAAAGGTGCGGTGTTTAAAATTTAGCAAACGCCTTAAATCATCATCACTGTGGTGAATCACAAAATCGTGGGGTGCATTATCCATCCGTTCAAGCAACTCCCGACATTTATTGATAATCGTCTTCCGTTGCCCCCAGGCCAAAACCGCAGCAAAAAAACCTGAAATTTCAATATCCTGCTTTTTCTCGAAAAGATGCGGAATACAAACCGGATCGTTTGCTATAAAATCAGGCTGATTATACTGTTCAACTTTGCTATCAAGAAAATTTTTCAGCTCCAGAAATTGCATATAAGTAATTATTTAAACGAAAATAGCAGCACAAGTTTGGCAACCTAAACCGGATTGAAACGGTATCCTTTTTTGTTTTGCAGATTTTAATGAAGCAGGTACTTCAACAAAAAAGATTTAGTGTAAAGCCGGACAAACATTAACTTTGGAATAGAAATGGCTTTACAAAAAAACCGGGCAAATGCTAATCAAAATGCCCGATTGAAATTTTATACCAATGCCCTTTCGAGATCTTCTAAAAGATCGTCGATATCCTCTACCCCAACACTTAAACGAAGTAAGTTATCGGTAACACCAACCTTTTCTCTCTCCTCTTTCGGGATAGAGCCATGTGTCATGGTAGCCGGATGATTGATCAGTGACTCTACCCCACCTAAAGATTCAGCAAGCGTAAATACTTTAAAATTAGAGGAGATCCTGAAAGTTTCTTCCAAATCAGCTCCTTTCAGGGTAATCGAAATCATACCTCCAAAGCCACGCATCTGCTTTTTAGCAACATCATGGTTAGGATGATCTTCAAAACCCGGCCAATAGATTTTATCAACTTTTGGATGTGTTTTTAAATAATGCGCAATACGTTCGCCATTTTCGCAATGTGCTTTCATCCTTAAATGAAGTGTTTTAATTCCCCTCAAAACCAGGAAAGCATCTTGTGGACCAGGCGTTGCACCACAGGCATTGTAAATAAACCAAAGGTCTTTATACAATTGTTCATCATTGGTTACCAAAGCGCCCATCACCACATCAGAGTGACCGCCAATATATTTGGTTACCGAGTGCATTACAATATCAGCGCCTAAATCGATAGGGTTCTGCAGGTATGGCGACGCAAAAGTATTATCAACTGTCAATATCAAATTTTTCTCTTTGGTAATTTTTGCTACGCCTTCAATGTCGATAATCTGCATTGTTGGATTGGTAGGTGTTTCTATCCATACCAGTTTCGTCTTATCGTTAATATACGGCAGCATATTCTCTGGCTTAGAAAGATCCAGAAAATGAAATTTGATCCCGTATTTGGTATAGATTTTAGTAAAAATGCGGTAAGAACCACCATAAAGATCATTTCCGGTAATTACTTCATCGCCTGGCTGTAATAATTTCAGTACTGCATCTGTAGCGCCCATTCCACTCGAAAATGCCAGGCCATATTTAGCATTTTCCAAAGCAGCTAAACAATCTTCCAAAGCTTTACGTGTTGGATTGGTACCTCTTGAATACTCGTACCCTTTGTTATCTCCAGGAGATTTTTGCCAATAGGTAGAGGTTTGATATATTGGTGTCATTACAGCACCTGTTGTTGGATCAGGCTCCTGGCCTGCATGTATGGCTTTAGTTGCGAATTTCATTTTTTTTAAGATTTGAGATGTGAGAAACTGGATTTGAGACAGGAGATGTGAGAAACTAGATTTGAGACAGGAGATGTGAGATTACATCTCATCTCAAATCTCACATCTCAAATCTACCTAATAAGCTCTTGCAAACAACACTCTCTGAATAGATGGCTTGCCAGAATAAATACAAACACCATCTTCCAGTTTATTATCTAAAGGAATACAACGGATGGTTGCTTTTGTTTCCTCTTTAATTTTTTGTTCCGTTTCTGGTGTTCCGTCCCAGTGTGCAGCAATAAAACCAGCTTTTGTATCTAACAGTTCCTGAAACTCTTCGTAACTATTAGCTTCCGTAATATGCTCATCCCGATAAGCTAATGCCTTGCTGAACATGCTTTGCTGAATATCTTCCAGTAATTTGGCAATGTATATATCCAGACCTTCCTGCGGTACAGTTTGTTTTACTTTGGTATCTCTGCGGGCAATTTCTACGGTTTTATTCTCCAAATCACGACTGCCGATCGCAATACGCACTGGCACACCTTTTAACTCGTAATCAGCAAATTTAAAGCCCGGGCGCTGCGTATCCCTGTCGTCATATTTTACCGAGATCCCCATGCCTTTTAAACGCATGATTAGCTCGTTAACGTATGCCGAAATTTTAGACAGGTCCTCATCGCCTTTATAAATTGGAACAATAACCACTTGAATTGGCGCCAGTTTTGGTGGAATAATCAATCCGGAATCATCACTGTGGGCCATAATTAATGCACCCATTAAACGTGTAGAAACGCCCCATGATGTAGCCCAAACATGATCTAATTTTCCATCTTTACCTGTAAACTTAACATCAAAAGCTTTAGCAAAATTCTGGCCTAAAAAGTGAGATGTTCCTGCTTGCAAAGCTTTACCATCCTGCATCAAAGCCTCAATACAATAAGTATCTAGCGCCCCTGCAAAACGTTCATTTGGCGATTTACGACCTCTGATTACCGGAACGGCTAACCAGTTTTCGGCAAAATCGGCATAAATGTGTAACATGCGTTCTGTTTCCTCAATTGCCTCTTCTGCGGTTGCGTGTGCAGTATGCCCCTCTTGCCACAGAAATTCAGCAGTACGTAGAAATAATCTGGTACGCATTTCCCATCTTACTACATTCGCCCATTGATTGATCAATATTGGAAGATCACGGTATGATTGAATCCATCCTTTGTAGGTATTCCAGATGATTGTTTCTGAAGTCGGACGAACAATCAATTCCTCTTCCAGTTTAGCAGTTTCATCAACCACAATATTCCCGTTACCGTCATTTTTTAAACGATAGTGTGTTACAACGGCACATTCTGTCGCAAAGCCCTCAACGTGAGAAGCTTCCTTGGAGAAAAATGACTTTGGGATGAATAAAGGGAAATAGGCATTTTGATGGCCTGTATCCTTAAACATTTTATCCAAAACAGCCTGCATTTTTTCCCAAATAGCATAGCCATTCGGCTTGATAACCATACAACCACGTACTGCAGAATGTTCTGCCAGGTCTGCTTTAATCACGATATCATTATACCACTGGGAATAATCGGCTTCTCTACTTGTAATTTCTTTGCTCATGTTATGTATTTGGAACGTAATTTGTACGTTAAAAAGTGTAAAATTCGATAGCAAATTTATAAATTTATGCCTACAAACGATTAAGAATTGATATCAATTATAATTTAACGTTTTTAGACTAAGTAAATAGTTAAGAATTAGTTACTTTTGAAACCTGTTTATCAATATTCGTGAACACACACAACTAATATAAACACAATGAAACCAATTAAATTTTTACCCATTGTTATGATTGCTGCTGCTGGGTTGGTGGCTTCATGCTCTACATCAAAATTGGCTCAAACCAAGCCTGCTGATGATGTTTATAACTCTGTAGCGAAAGCCAGGGAGGTGGAAATGGCACCTCAACCTCAGAACCGGCAAGGCCAGCAATATCAGGCCCAGGGTCAGGAAGAATATGATGAATATTATGGCACAAGTAATCCTTATTATGATATGGATTACTCTTCAAGGATCAACCGTTTTTACAATGGTTACAGCTTTCAGGGCTACTATGATCCATATTTCGACAACTATTATTACGGTAGCAGCTACGGACCATCCAATTATTTAGGGATTGGATTGGGTTGGGGCAACGGTTATGGCTTAGGTGGCTGGGGCGGCGGATTCGGTATGGGTTATGGCTACGGAAGTATCTGGAATAACCCGTTCTATTATGGTAACTATGGTTACGGATGGAACAATCCTTATGGTTGGAATTCATGGGGACCTAATTCATACTATGACCGTTACGGTTGGGGCGGCGGATATTACGGCGGAGGCTGGGGTATCGGCGGTGGATACTATGGTGGTGGTGTGTATACCAATAGCGGTAGCTACAGACCAAGACCTGGAAGTAATGACAGAGGCGTGCCAAGATATGGAAACACTGCAGGAAATGCAGGCAGACCAAGTAGATCTGGCGTAAGTAATCCAAACGGTGTTTCTTATTCACCAAATAACAATGCTGGCAGACCTGTAAGAAACCAAGGTGGGTATACCCAAAACCAAGGCAATCAAAGTGGCAGACCGACCAGGAATGATGGTTATGCACCTCAAGGTACACAAAGCAGCAGACCTACCAGAAACGAGAGCTATAATCCACCTGCAAGAACCGAGAGCAGACCAAGTTATTCACCTCCACCATCAAATGGCGGAGGAGGCGGTGGTTCCAATGGCGGCGGAGGCGGCGGTGGCTCAAGGCCATCAAGAGCTGGAAGAGGTTAATTATAAAATCAAAACACACAAATGAAAAAAATCATCCTGGCTTCTCTAGTAGCTACAGTAGCTGCTATGGGAACAACATACGCCCAAAGTTACGCGCCTGATGCGTTCCGTTTCTCTCAAACCAATTATGGTACCTCTGCCCGGTTTAAAGGAATGGGTGGCGCGCAAATTGGTGTTGGTGGCGATATTGGTTCAATTAATGCTAACCCTGCGGGTTTAGGTTTATTTACCAAATCAGAATTTAGTATTACTCCAGAATTTAATTCAGTATCAAATAATAGTGCATATTTAGGAAATAATACAAAAGCTAATAAAAGCCAGATTAATCTGAACAATATTGGCGTAGTATTCTACAGCCCTGCTGCCAAAATGAAAGGATCTGATGTAGATAAAGGTTTAGTGAGTACAGTATTTGGTTTAAGTTATACCCGAAATAACGATTTTTTAAATAATATCAGTTACAACGGAACTAATACAAACAGCTCGATAAGGGATTCTTACGTAGATCAGGCAAATAATTTCGGGGTAACAAACAGCATCGCGGGTGATGCTTATAACAGTTTTCTTATCAATAAAAATACCCCCACTTTTCCTAACAAATATTCTGCAGAGCCTTATAACAATACGAATTTTAAGCAAAACTGGGATGAGGCACGTTTAGGTTCGACTTCAGAATTTAATGTTGCAGGTGCGTTAAACTTTGGAAATAAGGTATATATTGGTGCAACAGCCAGTTTTGTGAATGTAAAATACACCAGCGATGCTACCTTCACAGAATCAGGTGTGGTTAACTCCTACAATGATGGCGACGCTGTTCCTACCTACAACGGAAATGAAAATTATAATCTTACCCACTATAGGAATCAGGAAACTAAAGGTGGTGGCTTCAATTTAAAATTGGGTGCTATTTTCAGACCAGTTAGCGAGTTAAGGATCGGTTTAAACTTCCAGACTCCAACCTGGATGAATATTGAAGACAATACCAGTGAGACTTTACAGGCTACTACTGCTGGAAATGCTAATACCGGGCCAACTAATTCGAACAACCCAACTCAATATTATTCATTTACTTATAATTTGCGTACACCTTTAAAAGCTTCTGCAGGTATTAGTTACGTAATTGCAGGTACTGCATTAATATCAGCTGATGTGGATTATGTAGATTATTCTTCGATGCGTTTTTCTGATTCTAATGGATCTGACCGTACCACAATTAACGATAATAATGCATTTATTAAAGCATCTTATAAAGAAGCTGTTAACTATAGAGTTGGTGCTGAAGTAAAAGTAACCAACGAATTGAGTTTACGTGCAGGTTACGGCGTAAATGGAAACGGTGTTAAAGGTGGCGATAATAAATTTTATCAGGGTCAATACTATACTGGTGGACTTGGTTATCGCATTGACAATTACTATTTCGATGTGGCATACCAGAACTACAAAACAAATTTCAGTTCAAGCCCTTATTTGTTGGATGATTATTCTGAGCCCGTTGCTGATGTGAAAAGCAAAAGGAACAATGTATTTTTAACTTTTGGAGTGAGATTTTAAATTTTGAAAACACCATACATAAACGGCTTCAGTTAAACACTGAGGCCGTTTTTATTTATTCTTCACCATAATTTCTTTCTCCCCATAAACCACTCCCCCATCCGTTACGCCTTGTACAATAATTTTAAATGGTCCGGTTAAATCGCCCGTATTAAAACTAATGGATGTTTCACCTTTAATCATTACCTGATAGTTCCAATACACCGTTGAAAAACTGATGGGTTCGTTTTTGTTATTAATATCAGACACATAGAACTCTTTGGCAAGATTGATTCCCTTGAGGATGGTAATATTAGGCTTACGCTCTGCCTCCAAACATCCCGGGTAAATGATTTCACCACCTTTCCCGTCAGAATAAGTTTTACCAATTACCGGACTTCTACTGCCAGCATCCGCAATATGATTAGGGCAGTTTAGAATGTTATACCTGCAAACATAATCACCACATTTATTATAAGTTCTTTTGGCATAATCAGTGTTTTGATTATTCTTAGTTATCACCACTTCTTTAAGTTTGATACCAGCAGCCGAAGTGATGCTTTGATAAGCATTATTCAGTACTTCAGCTCTTACATGGGGAAGCTCAAAATTTTGCTGTAAAATGTGTTTTGTCAGTTCTTCTTGCGGGTTATTTATTTCAAGCGAGTAAAGATCATATCTATCGGCAACCATTCCCAGCCAAACCTGGGTTTTCGGTTCTTTAATCAGGAGATGATTAAATGGAATATTAAATCTGCCTGCACTGTCTGTATCCAGAAAATTAAGGTTTTCACCTGCTATTGTTGTTAAGCCTATGGGGCTGGTCAGTAACTTTTTTCTTCTGGTAATTTCACCATGATATTCAAAGCTTGAAAGTACTGATTTTTCATCAACTACCTCTTCTTCAGGCCACTTATACCTGCTCCAGGTTTTAATCAGAAGTACATCATTCACATAATTCTGATCCACATACTTTAAACCCATCGGTCGGTTAGGAAGAGGTTTTAAATGTTGTTGTAAATAAAAATAATCGACAATATTCTGGTTATTCCCAACTGAAATCCTATTGGCCTGGGTACATGAAACAGAAACCAGTGCTGTAAGTGGGGCTTTACTTTTACCACTTACGTTCAATTTTAAATTCACCTGATCTCTTGTGCCATATTCATTTTTATCTGTCGATAATTCGGTCTGATTAAGCATGTCGTAATGTGCAAAGAAAATCCTTTCGGCCATCGGCCGGTAGTTACTGTCGAGAATAGTTACGGAATTTAGTCCAATAGGTACAAAATCTAATTCAAATCTTATGTTTTGGGTTTTACCAGCTGCCAAAATTAAATCGTCATACAAAAAAACATCAGCGAAATTATGCACCAGAACATGAACTTTTTGATTGCTACTGGCCTCCAGCTGTAGCCTGAATTCATTTTCGGCTATTGCCGTGCCTGCTTCTAAAACAGCTCCATGTTTTAATGCCGCAGGTAAATGATAACTGATACCTCCCTGTTCATTACCAAAAAGTTTAACATAATACTTTTTTGATGGCTGTGGACAGATTGAAAATGAACCAAGCCCTGTAGAATTGCTCTCGAGGGTATCAATTACCATATCATTTTCATACAAGACACCCGCTGCTTTTATTGCAGTGCCTTCCAGGTTTTTAATTTCAAAACCTACCTTCGAGGTTAAGCGCTCAACCAGGTAACCTCCTTCAGGGTAAAACTGAATCTGATAATTTGAACGGTTCCTTACCGGAAGATTAAACTTGATGTGCCTGATATCTTTACCTTTTTTGATGGAAACATTAAGTTGATTATTATCCGCTGTAATTTTATCCGCAGGAAAGTTAATCATCAGTTCACCAATTATGCTGCTTTTAGCTGAACCAGTGAGCAATGTTTGTTTGTCCTTACCGATCTGATATTTTATTTCTGCATTTTCAACAAAACGGTTATCGCTGGATAAAACTTTTAACAATGCTGTCCCATTTTTGCTTTGCTCATCATACGCTTTAAAAAGAGAAATACTGGCTGTTAACGGATTTACAGTAGTAGATTTAATGATAATGGGTTGCACAAATCCGCCATCTGGCTGATTATCCTTTTTAATATTGGTATTCGCCACAAAACGATAGGAACCACCCGGAAGTGAGTCAGGCAAAGTAAGTGCACCACATGCAACTCCTTTTTCAATCAAAAATTTATCCTGGATTATGACACTGCTATCATTGTTGTTGATCAATGATAAATAAAGGGTGTGGTATTGATCTAAATTCGTAATCGTTTTAAGCAGATATCCGGTAAACCAAACCTGATCATTATTGGTGTATACAGTTTTGTCGAAATGAACGAACAGATTAGATTGAACCGTTTCTAAACCATAGCGGTTAATATTTAACGCCACACTATCAAGTTTTACATCCTGCGCCTTTGCCTTTACTAATAAAAGCATGATGCAGGTAAAGAGGATTTGAAATTTTGAAAGCATATTTGGATGATCTGGCTAAAAATCGAAATTTTTAGCTAGAATCTCAAATTATCTCCAATTAGTGACTTAACCCTCAGAACAGTTTATAGGATGATATCATTTAAAATGATCTCTAAATTTTAACTATTCCATGCTTCACCGCATACAAAGCCAATCCTGTGCGACTTTTTAACTGTAATTTTTCGCATAAGGAATTTCTATAACCATCAATGGTACGCGGACTCACAAACATTTCAGCCGCAATTTCATTATACGTTTTTTCGGTACAGGTATATTTCAGAAAGTCCATTTCCCTTTCTGTAAGTTTTACGAATTCTGATATTTTCGAATTTGTAGCTAACGAACTTAATGACTGCATAACTTTCCTCGTAACCAGGTCATTATAAAAATACCCCTTACTGATCACCTCGTCAAAAGCACGCTTGAGCTCTTCAGGCTCGGCATCTTTTAGTACATAACCTTTGGCACCATTAGTAATCATTTTAATAATGGCAGTTTCTGCATCCATGGTACTTAGAGCAAGTATATTTACTTCCGGATGATTTGTCCGCAGCCACGAAGCCGTACTATACCCATCCATCTCGGGCATGTTGATATCCAACAATACAATATCAGGTACATCGTATATTTTTAACTGCCTGATAAAATCTTTTCCATTAGCAGCTTCAAATAATATGTTGTAGGATGGAAAATAGCTGATCAAAGCGGCCAATCCTTTTCTAAACAAAACGTGATCATCAACTAAGGCTATATTTTTAATCTGGTCAGACATAAGGAATGGTTAAGATAATTTTAGTTCCATTATTAATCACACTGTTGATTATAACTTCTCCCATAATTAGTGTAGCGCGTTTTACAATATTCTGAAGTCCCAACCCAGTCTCAATTTTCTCTTTTTCACCTGCACTAAAACCGACACCATTATCTTTGATGGTTATATTGAGCTGTTCCGAAAAATCAAATCCAACATCAATTGCGGTGGCTTGGGCATGTTTTAATATATTTTGTAAACTTTCCTGTACAATCCGGAAGATGATGATTTTCTTCTGTTCTGCAATCTGCTGTTCGTTACCGGTTACCTCAACTTTGCAAACAATAACTCCTGCCCTGCCTATGCGCTGTAGTTCCTGTTCTACCGCCTGCAACAAACTTAATTCCTGGATACGGCTTGTACTCAAACTTTTCGCAATATCACGTAAATCGGTAAGGGCATTGCCTACATTTCCTTTAATTTCAGTGATCAATGATTTATCGCTGATTTCTTTTTGCTCCAGAATGCTCAATTGCAGTTTAGCCAAACTTAGTAACTGCCCAACGTTATCATGTATTTCTTCACTTATTGTTTCAAAAGTCTGCTCCTGCATTTCGAGCCGCGATTGCAGCAATTGCTCACCATATTGTTTTTCCAGCTCTCCTTTTTCTTTTGCATACTGGAATTTCTTTTTCTGAAAATAGAGCATAAAGAAAACAATCGCACTACTAAGTGCAAAAAAAATAATGATACTGGGAATAATTACAAAGAGGACTTCTTTGTCTTGATCGTTGTGCATATAAAGGCGTAGGCAAATAAACAATACATAATAATATTGGTTATTAAATTTAATTTCTTTAGTTTAACGGCAAGTTGTTCATAGTTTTCTGTCAAATAATGGAACATCCCCATATAGGGTACAACGCAGGTGTAATAAACAATTAAACCTATAGCAATCCAGAATTCACCCTCACTAAAAAGTGATGTAGTTTCTTCGGAAGTTAATTTTTCATAGCAATAAATAAGTGCAAAAAAGATAATAAATGTTCCACCAAACACAAAAGCATAGCTACTCCACTGTAGTATATTAAAACAGTAAAAACTAAATATGTACCAAAGAACCGGGAACATTACTAAGAATAATTTTATTACTTTTTGTAAGTAAACATTTTTGATAATCTGTTTAAAGAAATAGGCGTAAAACATAAATTCTATCAAAATAAAAAAATTATACTGGGGTAGCGTATTACCCTCATAACCAAACTCTTGCTTAAATAAGAATACACTAAGCTCAAGCAAAAAAGTATAAACAGATAACAAAGCAACCGTTTTTAGCTGCTTTGTTAATTTTAATCGAAAGCAAACACCTACTAATGAGGAGATTGCTAAAGAGACGAGATATAAATACTTAAGATACATAAATTTAATATGTATCTAAAATAAGCATTTACTATTTATCTGAGACATCAAGTGCTGCCATATTATCGGTTGATGGCGGTGGAGTGGGATCTCCGGTATCAAAAGTATCTCCACGAAATCCATTCATAGTTACCTCAAGTCTTTCATTAAATTCATCGCTATCAATATCTTCTATCCCAATATCCTTTTTTCCACTCATAAAGGTAAAAGCAATAGTTAATCGCTGTTTTCTTTCTTCCTGATTTGGTACTGGTTTTGGAAATGAATAAGCTAGATTGGTATAAGATACGAAACGGATACCAAACCCAGTTACCATATTTCCAGGCTTTGCATTTTGGATTTCCATTTCTTCAATTGTTTCCGTTATCTGAATTAAGCTAAACCATATATGCTTAGTTTCCTGGTAATGATTTAATCTATCATTTTCCGATAGCGTTTCGAAAAGCATACCACGTTTTACATTTTGATAATTATGAACCCAGATTCTTGCCTGATCTTCTTGAACCTTATCAAAAGTTTTTCCATTATAAGCGAAGTAATTTTTATTATCAACTTTATCAACACCTTCAGTTATTCCGAAAATGAGTGTTAGTAGACCACATTTACCTCTTGTTACAGTTCCATCACTAGATGGGGAGGCAAAATATACCCTAACACCATCATCCTTAGCTTTAAGATTTTCTTTCAGAAGCTTAAAAAACTCAATAGCACTTACGATATTCTCAAAATCCAGTCTGTTGTTTTCTTGCATTCCTTCTTGCAACGATGTAATGGTATTAAGTATAGGATACTTATAATAATTAAACCATTGTTCACGATAATTGCTTTCTTGTTTGGTTACAAAAGTACACGGTAAAGGTTTCATAGCTTTTAATTTAGTTTGAGGTTTATAAAATAACTTATACCTAAATATACACGATCAGAATTTGAAATTGAAAATCCTAAAACCATGCATCAGCTATGTAAACAGCATTTTAGCCACCTAAAAACCAAGATATAATACATTTAAAATTACTTTTTACTTTCTTTTTCCATCTTCCATTTATTTTAAAATACCGTGATTTCACGGCAACTCATTGCGGTTTTCACGCGTATAAATTCGCATGTTTTCACGCTTGATTTGGATAGGCTTTCAAAACTAGCTTTGGATAAGAAAGATGGCAGAGTAAATCGATCATTTTTTGTATCCCATTACAAATATGATGGGTTAATCAACAAGAAACTAAAAACCTAAAATCATGACAAAACTCTCATTAAACAAAGTCGAATCTTTTATCAAAGATCTTGACCAAAAGCCAGGACTAAAACAGGAATTTGAAGCCAATCCGCAGGATACCTTAATTAAAAATGCAGCGTCCAATCCTAAAAATGATGTCTGGATATACAGACTGGTTGTTAGTGCATTAAGTCTAGTTTTATTGGTTGTCACTACAGGTATTTTAATTAATGTTAAAGAGATACAGGCTGCTGATAAAGTAATTACCATTATAGCTTCAATCGGTTCTGCGGTAATTGGTGCATTGGCTGGCTTATTGGCTCCTTCTGCCAATCAGGATGACAACTAAATTAAAATTATTTGAATAAAAAATAATTTTACGAAAATCACTTCACCAACCTTTCTAACAAGCACTTACCCTTTAATTCAACTAAAATGGAAATCAAAAAATATCAACTTGAGCCAGAAGTAAGACAATTCAATGGAATTGCTGAACAGGACAAAATTTTTCTGTCTATTCAAATTGGAAACGGACAGATTGGCGGTTCTAAAGTTATGCTTGGTGCACAACAACTTGCCAAAGGGAATTTAACGCAATACACTTTTATAGGCGATTCCAACAATCTAGTAAATAAAGAAATAGAGATAGAAACAAACGTACTGGACGTAAATCAATTTACAAATAAATGCGTAATTACGACAACCATTCTTAATCTAGAGAATAAGGTCTTATTTACGAAAATCGATGTTGGAGAAGCTCCAGAAAATGGAATCGCAAGTTTTAAAGGTAAATACAGACTTATGCTTCTAACATTATTATTTTTTATTATCGGCTTTAACATCAACAAGGTGTCTGCACAATCAATATCCGATAAAATAACTTTTCAGAATTTGGAAACCCCCTCTTCGCCGGGTTTTATTCTACTAGATAAAACACCATCATCAATTGAAAAACCAACTACACCACAAGGTTTTGGAGTAAATGTTTTAGGCTTATTACAAGGTAAGGGCGGTGCTATGGAATTTGCACCATTTTGGCTGGTTAACCACCCTAAGCTTTCAGCAGAAAAAATGTACAAGAATAGAATGCCCATATTATATAATTTTTCGATTTCCGCAGCCACAGTAAAAACTGATACTTCAAGCTATATCGCAGGTGGTATACGAACAAGATTATTTCAATCGTACAACAAAGAGATTCTTAACAAACTAGATTCGATTAAAACTGAAATTGAAAATGCACTAGCCATTCTTGATACGACCAAAATTACAGCATTACAAAAAATCTACTCAGGGTTAATAGGCAACCCAATTTTTACTATAGATGCCGCAGGAGCAATTGGTGGGGGGTCCAATACAAATTCTTTTAGTGATGCAAAAATAAACAGATGGGCTACGTGGCTCTCTTTTAACTGGCGACCCAAAGGCGATAATTTTTATATTACGGCTGTTACGAGGTATATAAATAATGAAAAATTTGAAGATTATACTGCTAAAGCTGATTTATTAGATGTTGGAACCAGATTGAATTATGATATTTTAAAATTCTGTCTATCACTTGAATATCTGCAAAGGTTTAATCTGACTAAAAACAATGGTTCTGATGACAGGATTGCCATAATAGGTAGCTACAAGCTTTCTGATAATATTTATTTTACGACCACATTTGGAAAAAATTTTAGTGAAGTAAATAATATTATCGCATTAGCTGGAATAAACTTTGGAATATCTAAATCTAAAATTAAAGCTTATTAAGATGATAAACCACTTACACCACCCCAAATAACGCTCCACCTTCTTTACCCATTTCATCAATCTTAGCCTCTACCACTCCATCCTTAATTAATTCAGGTGCGTGGTGGGGCTTTTTCCTTGCATCAATAATCAACGAGCCTTTACATCCCCAATGTTTATTAATGGTAAAATCGTTGATACCATATATATCTGCTGCCGGATTGCTCCTGGTAAAAGCTACCCAAACCAGATTATCAATATTGGCAGCTGTAAACTCAGCATCATCGGCCAATATAATTATAGGCAGACCAGATAAATCCTGATCAATCAGGGCCATGTTCAGCATCGCAATTTCTGCAGCTGTTTTCTCTGGATTCAGGTATTTATTAGCCGCTAAAACCAAAACGCCTGGCATGACAATTTTGGGCTGATAAAAAGCCTCACTCAATTTCAGTCCCTCAGGAACATGACTCCACAATTCTCTTTTTTGATTACCTGCTGCAGCAATCACCACTTTCGAACCACTGTTTAATCCGTCGCCACTGTAATCCAGCGTATCAATGGTGGTATTGGTATAAAAATGGATATCTCTTGTTAAATCAATCCGCTGTAATATATGTTTGATAAAATCTTCAATATGATGTGTACTCAGTTGCTGATCATCTTCTTTAGCCGCTATAAAAAGGTATTTGGCCAAACTCAACTGATTTTTACCCAGAATGTGGTTGGCAATGGTCAAAATCTCCTGTGGTCTTCTTTCTTTTAAATATGGCGTATAACGTTCGCTACCGATGGCAAAAAGTAAAGGGTGCACGCCAGCAGCATCTACGGCATGAACTTCTTTTAAACCATGTATTTCCTGTGGAATGGCCGAACCTGTAATCTCATGAATCAATGCACCAAAACTGGTATCTTCCTGCGGTGGGCGACCAACAACAGTAAACGACCATATCGCATCTTTTTTATGGTACACATTGTGCACTTTCATTAAAGGAAATGGGTGTGTTAAGCTATAATAACCCAAATGATCACCAAATGGTCCTTCTGGTTTATTTTCATTTGGATAAACGGTGCCGGTGATGATAAAATCGGCATCAGCAGAGATGCAGAAACCTTCATCATCATAAAAATAACGGAAGCGCCTGTCGCCAAGGGCACCGGCAAAAGTCATTTCCGACAAACCTTCCGGCAATGGCATTACGGCAGCCAAAGGATGTGAAGGTGGACCTCCGACAAAAACACTTACTTTTAAAGGCTGTCCAAGGGCATTCGCTTTCGATTGGTGCACGCCTATCCCCCTGTGGATCTGATAGTGCAAACCAATTTCTTTATCCTGGATATAATCGTTTCCTCCTAACTGAATACGGTACATCCCTAAATTAGCATTAAGTACACCTGGTTTATCTATATCTTCAGTATAAACCTGTGGCATGGTAACAAATGGGCCACCATCCATCGGCCAGTTAACAATCTGAGGCAACTGACTGATGCTTGTTTTTAAAAATTTATTTTTTGCAGAAGGTGTTTTGAGCGGCAAAGCTGATAAAGCCGACATTGCCGAACCTGCATATTTAAAAGGATTTTTCAATGCTTTTATAGGATCGTTTCTTAAAGAAACCAATTGCTGCACCTTTGGCAAGGTATCCCTAAAAATGAATTTTGATCTTTCTAAAGTTCCGAATAGATTAGAAACCGCAGGAAAAGGGCTCCCCTTAACTTTTTCGAATAACAGTGCCGGTCCCTCCTTTTCGTAAACCCTTAAATGGATGGCGGCCATTTCTAAGTAAGGATCTACTTCTTCTTTGATTCTGATTAAATGACCGTGCTTTTCAAGATCGGAAACACATTCTGCTAAACTTTTGTACGCCATTCCCAAAGATAAATATTTAGATTTCCAATGAAACAAAAAAGCCCCATATAAGCAGATTTTACAATTAAGCTACTTATATAAGGCTTTTAACCTACCAATCCCTGGTTATTTTTTTCCGGCAAAAGAACGTAACATCCAGGTATTTTTTTCTTTAAACTGCATAAAACGGTTCACCATATCGTTAGAACCATCGTCGCCAGCCTCATCAGTAGCTTCTAAAAGCTCCCTTTCCAATTCGATCAGTGAAGCCATATCATCTAAAATGGCATCTACCATATCAAGATCTTTCATACCAATGGTATCAATCTCTTTAATTTTAGATTCTTTAATATAATCAGCAAAACGGCTATGTGGTGCTTTACCTAAGGTTAATACACGCTCTGCAATCTCATCAATAGTTAGCTGAGCATTTGTATATAATTCCTCGAACTTAACATGAAGCGTAAAAAATTCTGTCCTTTAATGTTCCAGTGGCAACCTCTTAATTTTTGATAATGAATGTGGTAATTAGCTAAATAATCATTTAACAGATCAACAACTGGTTTAACTTCTTTTTCGTTTAAGCTTATTTCTTTAGCGTCCATTTTATTATAATTTATGATGTATTTTAATGTCAACGTAACAACTCAAATTTAGAAAAGTTTTGCTCAATTTTGTCTTTTGAACAATACGCTATTTATTAAACCGTTTAATATTCATTATCATATAAACAAAAATTTCATAAACATTTGTTAATGAACAGCATATCAAAATAATAAGGTATGATTTATCTTGTTTTTACCTGAAAACGAGTGGTAAAACATGAGATGGTTAACAATATTATTCGTATAATTGCTCCCTTTGACTTAGAAATTTAGATAAAAATAAATGCATAAAATATATTTATCTGCTGTAGTGTTATTTGCGCTGAATATTGCAAATGCCAGGGCCAACACAGCAAGAGACTCTATCGGTGTAGAAAATAACAAAGGCAAAAAACTGATCGTTCACCAAACCGTAGCAAAAGACACTTATTATTCTATCGGAAGAAGATACAATGTATCACCCAAGGATATCATGGCTTTTAACGAGAACAAATACTTACAGGTCGGGGTAATCATCAAAGTCCCTACAAATATTCCTTTTACAGCTAGTGGATCACCAAATGCAGAAACAACTTCTTCAACGGCCAGTGTGATAGAACACACCATTAAGCCGAAAGAAAATTTGAACATGCTGGCCGAAAAATATGGTACTACAATAAATGAAATTAAGGCTTTAAATAATTTAAAGAGCAGTAATTTAAGCATCGGACAGGTGTTAAAAATTCCGGCGAAAAACGGCACACAGACTGCAGCAGCTGAGCCAGTTACAGCACCAGTAAAAAACAATACAGAATTACCTGTAAACAATAGCCCGGCTTCAGATCAAACCATGATCGAGCATACCGTTGCACCTAAAGAGTTTTTAGGAAAAATTGCCGAGAAATACGGCACTACGGTTGAAGAAGTAAAAAAAGCGAATAACCTTTCAGGCAATAACCTCCGTATTGGTCAGAAACTGAAAATCCCGGCAACAAAAAACATCGACGAAAATAAAGTAGTTTCGGCTGCTGTTGAAGAAAAGCCGGCACAAGAGAATAAATCCAGTGATACAGCAGGTACGCATACCGTTTTAAGGAACGAAACCATATTCACTATTGCCAAGCAATATGGCATTACCGCTTATCAGATCAGAACGATGAACAATCTCCCTGATAACGCCATTACCATCGGACAGGTTTTAAAAGTTCCGGGCGGCATTGTTGCCGATGTTCAGGTACCAAAAGAAAAGCAGGCTGAAACCAAAACAAAAGAAGTACCGGTAGCAAACAAAGAAGAAAGTTTTATCCATACTGTAGCAACTGGCGAAAACATTTTCTCTATTGCTAAAAAATACAATTTAACAGCCTTTCAGATCAGAACAGCAAATAAACTGGATGATAACAATATTAAGGTAGACCAAAAACTGATTATCCCGAAACCACCACAACCAAAATCGGTAAATGATATTTCAAAAGAGGAGCAGGAAAATGAACCGGACAGCACCATGGTTAAAGATCCTAAACTGCGCCGCGACCCAAGTGTTTATGGCTTAAGCCAGATCGAAGAAAAAGGTACCGCGGTTTGGATTGCTGATCAGGACCTGGATGGCACAAAAATGTTGGTTTTACACCGTACAGCACCTGTAGGCAGGGTAATCAAAATCACCAATCCAATGACCAACCGCACTACCTTTGCTAAAGTTGTTGGTAAATTTACAGAGAACGAATCTACAAAAGATGTTATCATTGTAATGACTAAAGCTGTAGCCGATTCATTGGGTGCTTTAGACAAACGTTTTTTCTGCAATTTAACCTATAGTGCTCAATGAGTTCAAACAAAAAGCCTTTTATAATTGGTATTGCCGGCGGTAGCGGATCGGGCAAAACATTTTTCCTAAACTGCTTTCTCCATCATTTTAAACAAGATGAAGTAACACTGGTATCACAGGATGATTATTACATCCCTGCCGGTGACATGACACAGGAAGAAAATAAGTTATACAACTTTGATCTTCCTTCAACCATTGATAGCGAACAGTTTTTGAGAGATATCAAGCAATTAATGAGCGGTGAAGTGGTTTATAAAAAAGAATATAACTTTAATAACCCATTGGCTGTAGTTAAAATACTGGAGATTAAATCGGCGCCTATTATTATTGTTGAGGGGCTTTTTATCCTTCATTTTAAAGAAATCGCAGCTTTACTGGATCATACCATTTTCGTTGATGCGGATGAACAGGTTGCTTTGGACCGCCGTATCAAACGCGATGGCTTAGAACGGGGTTATCCGGAAGATGACGTATTGTACAAATGGCATAACCATGTAGTACCAGCCTATAAAGAATATCTGCTACCCTACCGCGAACAATGCAATAAGGTAGTTATGAATAATACCAATGAGCCCGACGAAATAATCGCCATCACAGAAGATATTTCGAATAATTTGAGGAATAGTATTTTGGTGGATATACAATAAAAAAGAAGTCAAGTTTTAAAAAAACTTGACTTCTTTTTTATTACAAAGGGTCAGGCTGAGCGGAGTCGAAGTCCTAATCGCCGCGATTTATAAAGCCACGGTTTGTGTCCTCACAAACTACCAATTAATCCAGTCTCATTTCAGGAATTTCACCCTCCACAACCAGTCTCCCCGCTGTAGATTTCTGTATAAATTCGATACTCACCCCCGGTGCACGTTCCAAAAGTTTAAAACCACCTTCAGGTAAAACATCTAAAACCGCAAGTTCGGTAACAATTTTCTTGATGCATTTCACACCGGTTAAGGGCAAGGTACATTTTGGCAATAATTTACTTTCACCGGCTTTGTTGATATGTTGCATGGCTACAATGATATTTTTGGCCGAGGCCACCAAATCCATTGCACCTCCCATTCCTTTAACCATTTTACCCGGGATTTTCCAGTTGGCAATGTCTCCGTTTTCCGAAACTTCCATGGCACCAAGAATAGTTAAATCTACTTTTTGTGCACGGATCATTCCGAAACTCATGGCCGAATCAAAAATAGATGATCCAGGTAAGGTGGTGATGGTTTGTTTTCCGGCGTTTATTAAATCAGCATCTTCTTCTCCTTCAAAAGGAAATGGGCCCATGCCCAATAAGCCGTTTTCTGATTGCAATACCACATTAATTCCTTTTGGGATATAGTTGGCCACCAGTGTAGGTATACCGATACCCAGGTTAACGTAGTATCCGTCTTTTATTTCTTTAGCGATGCGCTGTGCGATCTCTTCTTTTGAAAACATAAATTTTAATTGATTGAGTGAGTGAATAATTGAATGGTTGAATATTTTAATCTGCTATTCGACTTCAGACTTTCTAACCGTTCGCTGCTCAATTCTTTTCTCATATTCTTTGCCCTGAAAAATCCGGTGAACATAAATACCAGGGGTATGGATATAATCAGGATCTAATTCACCCGCTTCAACCAGTTCTTCCACTTCAGCAATGGTAACTTTACCTGCCATGGCCATTACCGGATTAAAATTGCGACTTGTAGACCTGAAGATTAAATTCCCTGCTGTATCACCTTTCCAGGCTTTAACAATGGCAAAATCGGCATCAAATGCATATTCCATCAAATAATCCTTACCATCAAAATTACGTACTTCTTTACCTTCTGCTACTTCAGTTCCTACACCAGCAGGGGTAAAAATTGCGGGCATACCATATCCGGCGGCAAGACAACGGGTAGCCAAAGTACCCTGAGGAATAAGGTCTACTTCCAGTTCGCCACTTAACAACTGCCTTTCAAACTCGGCATTTTCACCTACGTAAGAAGAAATCATTTTTTTACCTGACGCTTTTTTAGCATTAAACCAATACCAAAATCATCTACACCAGCATTATTGGAAATGCAGGTTAAATTTTTAACCTGTTTGCTTACCAAAGCATTGATACAATTTTCTGGAATGCCACAAAGCCCGAAACCACCAAGCATTAGGGTTGCCCCATCTGATATATCTTTGATGGCCTCTTCGGCACCAGATACTACTTTATTTATCATCTTATGAATTTTTGGTTAGTGCGCTAAATTACAAATTGCCTTCAGAATGCAGCAATTATAATTTTAAATCTCTTAGGAATATCTATCAATTGGAATTAATCTAAATAACCATTACCTTTGTACAGCAATGATTTACGAGAGAGAAGAAAGCCAGTTCATATTACCTACTGATCCAGAATTTCAAAAAGGGATGGGTTTTATTTTCAGCTGTACCGCTGAACACAAAAAATGTTGTGAAAAATTTAAAAAAGGTAAACGCTGTAAAAAGTGCCCGGGTAATAAAAAGAAATAAGCCTATTTCGCTATTTCTACAATCTTATCATCACTTCCATTGCTGGTACAGATATAAACTTTGCCTTCAGGCGATTGGCAAACAGTCCTGATCCTACCATAAGTATTCACATAAAAATCTTTCGTTGCTGTAATTTTGGTCTGTGTGTCATCTAATTTTAACTGCATCAGCTTAGTTCCTTTCAACACCGCTAACAACAACGAATTTTTAAACTGAGGAATATAATCATTGTTGTAATAAGCCAAACCACTTGGTGCAATGGTAAGGTGTCCAGTTGATTAATGGCTCTGCCACATTGTTCAAACTACAGAACGATTGTTCACCGCTTTCATTACAAAAACCTTTAATGTTCGGCCAACCATAATTTCGCCCTTTTTCAATAATATTGATTTCGTCATCCGAATCCGGACCATGTTCTGAAGAAAATATTTTGTTACCCACCTGAACCAATCCCTGCGCATTGCGATGTCCTAAGCTCCAAACCAGATTATTTGGGTAAGGATTATCTGCAGGAATAGAACCATCTAAATTGATCCTTAAAATTTTGCCTGCCAATGAATTTATATTTTGAGGATTGGCCGTATCGGATGCATCGCCGGTACTAATAAACAATTTACCACCGCTGATCAACAAGCGTGAGCCATAGAAGCCGCAGGAATCTGATCGAGTAAAACCAATGGACCGGTTAAATTCCCTCCGCTATAAGTATAACGGACCACTTTCGCTTTGTAAGTGCTTCCATATCCATAAATCACATATACATAAGGATTATCAGTGAAATCAGGATGTAAGACCATGCCCAATAAACCTCCTTCGCCATTGGTCCGTACTTCAGAAATGGTTAATAATGGCGTAATTTGACCGGTTGAAGGATTCAAACGGCTAATTTTCCCTGCTTTCTCAGTAAACCAGATGAAATTATCAGGTCCGTATACCATTTCCCATGGTAAAGTTAATCCTGAAACAACAACTTTTGTTTTTAATTCTACATCAGGCAGAGAGCCTGGATCTTCATTACTATTGTCAGTCTTTTTTGCAAGTTGTGGTAAATAATACCACAAGAAGGCAGAGTAAGATTTTTTTTCATAACCGTAACGTTTTAAAAATAACACAGTTACGGCTATAAAGTTTGTGTGCTGTCAGATGTTTCCATCTGACAGGCTAAATGATAAATAGAGTTTAGTTTTAGCATACAGGATTTTTCTCAGTGCCCGATGGTAACATCCAATACCAATACATCAGATCTCTCCATTCCGCTACGCTTCAGTCGAGATGACGCCTGCCCCATCTCACATCTCCTGTCTCAAATCTAACTCATCAATTCAAATATACATACGTAATCCCATCTCCACCTCTATCTGCATGCTCATCTTCCATTCTATTCACCTGGCTATATTTTCGTAAATACGCTCTGATCATTTTCCTCAAAATCCCATCACCTTTACCATGTATCAGTTTAATAGAAGGAAAACCAAGCATAATGGCTTTATCCAGGTATTTTTCAACTTCAAACAAGGCATCTTCCGTGCGTTTTCCGCGCAGGTCCAATTCGGCCCTAAAGTCCGATACCGCTTCATTCATACGTCCGGCAAACGAGTGTGCACCGCTCTGAATCACTTTTTTAGCTTCCCGGTTACTAACCTTTTGTACACGGTTTTTCTTCACTGTCGAACGTAGATCGCCAATGGCCAAAACCAGTTCATTCCGGTTAATTTCCAAAACCTGGCCAATAGTTTCGCTATCCGTAAATTTAACCAGATCGCCCACTCCAATTTCACCTCCTACAACTACTGGTGCCGGCTTAGGGCGCTCTTTTGGTATAGTATTTTTAGCGAGTTCGCGCTGCAAATTCTGGCGGAGCTCTTTAGTAACTTCCTTATCGGCCTGTTTTTCCTTAATCTCGGCAATGGTATTTTCTACCAGTTTATTGGCATTTTTAATAATATTCTGCGCCTCTTGCTTCGCTTCTTTAATCAGGATTTTTTTATTCTCTTCTAAAAATGTTTTTAACTTTTCATTTTCGGCAACCAGGTTTTTGGCCTTATTCTGCTGATTGGCCAAACTTACTTTCGCATCATAAACATTTTTCTTTTCACGTTCCAGATCAACCAACATTGTATCTACCCGGTTCTGGTTAGATCCTGTTTTCTCTTTAGCCAACTGGATCACTTCTTTTGGCAAACCAATATTCTGTGCAATTTCGAAAGCATAAGAACTTCCGGGTTTGCCCATTTCTAAAATGTAAAGCGGTTTCATCTTTGCATTATCAAAAAGCATTGATGCATTTTCCAAACCAGGTGTATTCCCTGCAAACAACTTTAAGTTAGAATAGTGGGTGGTAATTACACCTCTCACTTTTTTATTGTTCAACACCTCTAAAACAGCCTCTGCCATTGGTCCGCCAAACTGTGGATCGGTACCTGTACCAAACTCATCAATCAGCACCATCGTTTTTGGCGAAGCATGCTCTACAAAATAACGCATCTTCTTCAGGTGTGCACTGTAAGTACTTAAATCACTTTCTATCGATTGATCGTCGCCGATATCGGCAAAAATATTCTCAAAAATACCCACTTCACTGTTTGCATCAACGGGAATCAACAAGCCTGTTTGCAACATAATCTGCAGTAAACCAACCGTTTTCATGCAAACCGATTTACCACCGGCATTTGGTCCTGAAACCAGGACCACACGCGTTTCAGCATCGATATGGATATTTAATGGGGTAACACTTTTCTTTTCAGCTGCGAAAGAGATGGATAACAAGGGATGCCTGGCATTGATTAGCCTGGCTTTCGGCTCCTTTAATAAACCGGGCATTTCGGCTTCAATATCTAAAGCAAACAATGCTTTTGCACGCACAAAATCCAATTTAGTAAGGAAACCATGGTAAGAAAGTAATAATGGCGAATACGGACGAAGATCGTCTGTTAAAGCAATTAAAATCTTGATGATTTCGCGACGTTTGTCAAATTCTAAATCGCGCAGTTTGTTGTTTAAGGTAAAAACCTCTTCTGGCTCAATATAAACGGTTTGCCCTGTGGCTGATTCATCATGCACAAAACCTTTAAGTTTGCGCTTATTCTCGGCCAAGACCGGGATACACATCCTGCCATCACGAATAGTTAAGCTACCATCGGCAACCCAATTATTGGCTATAGCCTGTTTGTAGATCGAATCCATACGCTTTCGAACATCTTGCTCCGCTTTAGAAATAGCCGAAGTAATCTCCTGCAATTCTTTTGATGCATTGGGTTTAATCTTTCCTTTGGCATCAATCACCGTTTCTATTTTACGCAGAATGTTTTTTTCGATTGGTAAATGCTCAAATAAAGCTTCGAGCGTTGGATAAACCTCCGCCCTTTCTTCAAAAAAGCGAAGCACCGAAAAAACGGTCTGTAAGGAAGTATATACCTGGAACCACTCATCCTCTAAAAGATAAGTTCCTTCTACCCTGATTTTTTCAACCAGCGATTTGATATCAAAAAAGGTATTGATCTGTAAGGGTTCCTGATTCTGCAGGATGCTCTTGAACTCGTTTGTTTGACGTAAAAATTTATCAATTTGATCAAAACGGTTCATCACTTGCATCTTTTCCACCATCGTTTGCCCCATGGGGCTCAAACAATGCTTGCTGATCAGTTGCCTGATTTCCACAAAACCTAAACGTTCTAAACAATTTTCGGGATATAACATATTATTGTACTACGGCTGGTGTGGGCAATGCACTCACTACTCCAGCTTTTTTTATATTGATAAGTGAATCGGCCTGTTTTTTCTTTTTGGCAATTGCCGCCACAGCTTTAACCTTTGATAAAGAATCTGGTTTCATTTTTTTCTGATCGCAAGAGAATCGGCTTTAAATTTCTTTGCTATCACCAACGAATCAGCTTTAAACTGTTTTTTCCTAATTATTAAATCGGCTAACTCTGTTCCTTTTTTTTGTTTAGCCAACATTTTCTGAATGTTTTTATACATAGCTTCCAGCGCTACAGGATTTGTATTATACCAGAGTAAACTTTTATTGTATTGGGCAGAGTCTGTACCGAATTTTTTATAAATCCCCTTATAATAACCTGCACCAACCTTCTTTGCAGAATCTACTATATAAATACTGGAAAGGTACCCATCAACAATGTGCATGTCGTATAAAATCTTCTCCATTTTATCAGGTTTAATAATGCCATCAGGTATACCAGGCTTACATCCAAACCATAATATAGCTGTCATTAAAACCCATATTAATCTCTTCATGCTTAATTTAAATATTATTTTTTGCCCAAATTGCGGCAAGGTTATTAATTTTACCAAAAATAGTTATAAATGAGCATAGCTGATAATCTTAAACAATATAAAAGCGAAGTTGAATCAGATGGAGTAAAACTGATTGCAGTTTCAAAAACACAGCCAATTGAATCAATTTTAGAAGCATACAACGCCGGACAGCGCATTTTTGGTGAAAACCATGTACAGGAAATGGTTGAAAAAGAAGCACAACTTCCAAAAGATATCGAGTGGCACCTCATCGGCCATCTACAAACAAATAAAGTTAAATACATTGCACCTTTTGTAAAATTAATACATGGGGTAGACAGTTTAAAACTGTTGCAGGAAATCGACAAACAAGCGGCAAAAAACAAACGCGTAATCGATTGTTTACTACAGGTTTACATTGCTGATGAAGACACTAAATTTGGACTCGGCTTTGATGAAGTGATTGAACTTCTCCGTGAAGAAGCCTTTGCTGAATTAAAAAATATCCGTATTGTCGGATTAATGGGTATTGCCACCAATACCAAAAACGAAAAGCAAATAACGATCGAATTTCACGAGTTGAAAGTATTTTTTGACGGCATAAAAGTGAGTTTCTTCCGTAAAGAGGATTCTTTTAAAGAAATATCGACCGGAATGAGTGCCGATTATAAAATCGCGATCGAAGAAGGCAGTACAATGGTACGCATTGGCAGCAGTATTTTTGGAAAAAGGGTAATTAAACATTTTAAAAACGATATTTCTGCTAACTAATATGGATTTTAACATCAGGTTTGCAACCGCTGAAGATTGCCCAAGAATATTAGAGTTGATTAACGAACTTGCCGTTTATGAACGCGCTCCTGAAGAAGTAACTGTTAGCTTAGACCATTTTATCGATGCCGGCTTTGGCAAAAACCCTGTTTGGAAAGCTTTTGTTGCTGAAGTTGACAATAAAATTGTTGGGTTTGCCCTATATTATACCCGCTACTCCACCTGGAAAGGCTGCAGGTTATACCTCGAAGATTTTATTGTAACAGAAGAATTCAGGGGAAAAGGCTTGGGCAAAATATTATTCGAAAAGGTAATAGAAGAAGCCAAAAACGGCAATTACAGCGGTATGGTTTGGCAAGTACTGGACTGGAACGAGCCGGCCATCAATTTTTACAATAAATATAAAGCACATTTAGAAAGCGGCTGGTTAAACGCAGCGCTGTCTACAGCACAAATCAAGGCATTTTAATATGGATATTTTTAAGTTTGGAGGTGCCTCGGTAAAGGATGCGGCAGGTGTAAAAAATCTGGCCAATATTGTTCGCGATTATAAAAAAGGAAACCTGCTGATCGTAATTTCTGCCATGGGCAAAATTACCAACAGGTTGGAAGACCTAACCCATGCTTTCCTCTCGCAAAATGATGAGGCACATGAAATTTTTGAAGAAATTAAACATTTCCATTTCAGCATTATAGACGAACTTTTTCAGGGGAAACACCATCCGGTTTATGATGACGTAGCCAATACCTTTGTCGAAATCGATTGGTTAATTGAGGATGAACCTGATAACAATCCGGATTATATTTACGATCAGATTGTATCCATCGGTGAGGTAGTTTCTACTAAAATTGTAGCAGCCTGGTTAAACGAAATGGGTAATAAAACCCTTTGGGTCGATGCACGCAACTACATCCAGACTGATAATACGTACAAGGAAGGAAAAGTAGACTGGACAAAAACCAACCAGGTTATCCAAAAAGATTTAGTACCACTTTTAACCGATAATATCATTGTAACACAAGGCTTTATTGGCGGAACAAGTGAAAATTATACCACAACATTAGGTCGCGAAGGTTCTGATTATTCGGCAGCTATATTTGCTTTCTGTCTGGATGCAGCAGCTTTAACCATATGGAAAGACGTTCCGGGTGTATTAAACGCAGATCCAAAATGGTTTGATGAGACAGAAAAAATTGCCCAGCTTTCTTATCATGATGCCATAGAACTTACATATTACGGTGCAACGGTAATCCATCCCAAAACCATCAAACCGCTTCAAAACAAAGGCATTCCGCTTTTTGTAAGATCTTTTATACAGCCAGAAGGTTCAGGAACAGCCATTACGAAAGAAAACAATCCTTTGCCTATCCCCTCTTTCATTTTCAAGGTCAACCAAGCATTGATTTCTATCTTCCCTAAAGATTATTCTTTTATTATTGAAGAAAACCTGAGCAATATTTTTGAGCTTTTCCATAGGCATAAAATCAAAATCAATACCATGCTTAACTCTGCAATCAGCTTTTCGGTGAGTGTTGATGATCATCCTGTCCAGATTGAAAAACTGATTAAAGACCTGTCAAACGAGTTTACAGTAAAATACAACAAGGGTCTGGAACTGGTAACCATCCGTTATTACAACCAGCAAACAATTGATCGTGTAACAGTTGAGAAGGATATTTTACTCGAAGTGAAGAGCCGCCATACCTGCCAAATGGTGATGAAAAATAAATAGTCCGAGGTCAGAGGTGGGAAGATATGAGTCCGTCTTAATACCCTCTACTTGATACTTCCTACCTGATACTTGATACTACTCCAAAAATGAACAACAAACTTTTAGCCAAAGCCGTACAAGATTACATCAATACCAACTTAAATGCTGATGTAAATCAAATTGCTTTAGCTAAAAGTCCTTTCGAAGGCATCACTTCTGCAGAATTAGCGATACAGATTACGGCAAAAAAGAAATCAGAGAAGAAATTACCAACTTGGTTCCATACCGAAAATATTTATTACCCGCCTGTTTTATCCATCGAACAAACTTCTTCCGAGATCACGGCAAAATATAAATCAAAGCTTGCCAACGAAGATACTTTAATCGACCTAACAGGAGGTTTTGGTGTAGATACTTACTATTTTGCTAAAAAAGTTAAAGAAGTTATTCACTGCGAAATCAATCCCGAATTATCGGCAATAGCACAACATAACGCGCTTACATTAAACGCAAAAAATATCAAATTCAAGGCAGAAGATGGCATTGCGTATATTCAAAAAACTGATACCACATTTGACACCATTTATGTAGATCCGGCCCGAAGAGCAGAAAAGGGCAAAGTTTTTATGCTGAAAGACTGTACACCCGACATAGTGACTCATTTAGATGCATTACTAAAGAAATCGTCAAGGATTATCATCAAAACTGCCCCATTGCTTGATATTTCAGCTGGATTGGCCGAATTAAACCAGGTGAGTGAAATACACATTGTAAGTGTAAAAAACGAATGTAAAGAGCTCTTATGGGTAATCGATAAGGGATTCGATAAAGACACTAAAATAATTGCAGTAACGCTCAATAATAAAGTTGAAAAAGACTTTTCCTTTTACCGATCGGCAGCTAACGGAGCTGTACAATTTGCCGAAAGCCTAAGCATTGATCATTATTTGTACGAGCCAGATGCTGCCTTATTAAAATCAGGTGCTTTTAACTTAATCGCATCAACTTACAATCTCTTAAAACTGCATCCCCAAACCCAATTATTTACATCTGATTCGACAAATAAAGCATTTCCTGGTCGTATATTCAAAATTGAAGCCATATTAAACACAGGAGAACTGAAAAAGGAGACAAATTTAAAAGGCAATGTCATTGTCCGCAATTACCCTGCAAAGCCAGAAGATTTAGTAAAGAAATATAAAATCAAAGCCGATCAGCAGCAGTTTTTGATTTTTACAAAGATTGCAAATGGAGAAAATGTGATTTTGAAGGCTTCAATTATTCAATATTATTAATCGTCATTCTAAATTAATCACTGTCATTCTAAACGCAGTGAAGAATCTTTAGCCAATTACTTTGTTTAGGAAAGCAGGTTTCAGAAGCTTTTGGGATCTCATAGTCCTGCTCCCGCTTCTGCCGATGAAAATATCGGCATCTCGCTAAGATCGGGTTTAGCTGGCGCTGATAGTACAGCTATCTTTGTAAAATAAACCCGGCAGACAGCGTTATCCCAATTGGAGTATTATATTTATTCATAGACCATTTCAATCGGGATTAAGCAAATGGAGAGACTATCGAAACAGAAGTACCACAACTGCTGCTTTTCAAAAAAATATGTCAGAGCCAATTACATAATATCTCATTATAAGCAAACCTAAGGGATAGCTATCGACTGCAGCGGCCGGGAATCCGAAGGCTCTGCGAAGCAAAATCTGTTTAAACAGATCTCTCCACTTCGCGTTGCTCCGGTCGAGATGACGATCCCTCTATTGATTCTGTCATTCTGAACGCAGTGAAGAATCTTTAGCCTACAAATATTAAATCAAAACCAACTATTTTTTTGGAAAGCAGGTCCAGAAGCCATTGGGATCCCACAGCCCCGCTCCCGCTTCTGCCGATGAAAATATCGGCATCTCGCTAAGATCGGGTTTAGCTGGCTTAAATAGTACTGCTATTGTTTGTAAAATAAACCCGACAGACAGCGTTATCCCGATTGGAGTATTATATATTTTATCCTTAGAGGATTTCAATCGGGATTAAGCAAATGGCGTGACTATCGAAACAGAAGTAACACAACTGCTGCTTTTTAAAAAAAATATGCCAGAGCCAATTACATAATATCTCATTATAAGCGAACCTAAAGGATAGCTATCGACTGCAGCGGCCGGGAATCCGAAGGCTCTGCAAAGCAAAATCTGTCTAAATAGATCTCTCCACTTCGCGTTGCTCCGGTCGAGATGACGATCCCTCTATTGATTCTGTCATTCTGAACGCAGTGAAGAATCTTTAACCTACAAATATTAAATCAAAACCAACTAATTTTTTTTGGAAAGCAGGTCCAGAAGCCATTGGGATCCCACAGCCCCGCTCCCACTTCTGCCGATGAAAATATCGGCATCTCGCTAAGATCGGGTTTAGCTGGCTTAAATAGTACTGCTATTGTTTGTAAAATAAACCCGACAGACAGCGTTATCCCGATTGAAGTATTATATTTTATTCTCAGAGGATTTCAATCGGGATTAAGCAAATGGCGGGACTATCGAAACCGAAGTACCGCAACTGCTGCTTTTCAAAAAATAGGTCAAAACCCATTAATGATATTAGTAAACTGTGATCCTAAACAGAATAAGGAATCCGCAAGTAGGGAGCACAACATAAATGCCAATCGACCTTTGTGCAAAGTTACAGTCCAGAAGGCAGTATGCATACGTTAGGGGATTCTTCACTGCGTTCAGAATGACAAACATGGCAATACAAAATACAAAAAGCCCTTCTCTCGAAAGACTTTTTGTAGGCATGAGAAATAATCGTTATATTATTGCTTAAACTTTCTTAACGTTTACTGCCTGTAAACCTTTTCTGCCTTCAGCTACTTCAAATTCTACTGTGTCGTTTTCTTTCAGGCTTTCGATTCCACCTAAAACATCTTTAAAGTGCACAAATAAATCTTTATTGTCTTCTTGCACAATAAATCCGAAGCCTTTTTGCGTATTAAACCATTTAACTTTTCCGGTTGCCATAAAAAATAAAAAATTGTATAAATAAATAAACCTTTTAAGCCTTGATCAGCATTTCATCTAAACAATTGTGCATTAATACAAATAAAACAACCATTTTAAGCGTTAATATTGAAACAAAACTACCAAATATAATAAATTACGAATTTAACACAAGCCATTTTGCTCCGTTCAACAAAAATGTTGCGTTACTATAAAAATCGATTATTTATTTGGCTGAGGTGTTGTACGCAAATAGGGTTTAATTACCTGGTGTCCCTTAGGGAATTTAGCCGGAATATCTTCCGTTTTAATGCTGTTTACCACAATTACATCCTCTCCGTCTTTCCAATCTGCCGGCGTAGCTACGCTATAATTTGCAGTAAGCTGCAAAGAATCAATTACGCGCAATACTTCATTGAAATTTCTTCCAGTAGATGCCGGATAAGTAATGATTAGTTTCACCTTTTTATCAGGACTGATGACAAACAACGACCTTACGGTTAATGTTTCTGAAGCATTCGGGTGAATCATATCGTACAGGTTGGCCACTGTTTTATCCGGATCGGCAATAATTGGAAATTCTACAGAAGTATTTTGAGTTTCGTTGATATCGTTGATCCATCCTTTATGCGACTCCGCAGAATCAACACTTAATGCCAGAACTTTAACGTTTCTTTTTTCAAACTCGCCTTTCAATGCAGCAGTTCTGCCCAATTCAGTAGTACAAACAGGCGTATAGTCAGCTGGATGAGAAAAAAGCACGCCCCAGCTATCGCCTAAATAATCGTAAAAATCTATTTCGCCAATAGATGTGTTGGCTTTGAAATTCGGTGCGGTATCGCCTAATCTTATACTCATGATATTATTAATTTAATTTTGACTTTAACAAATCTAAACAATACTATAGTAAATACATAGATTTAATATTAATTTCAGACCTCCAAATTACAATTCCAATAAAAAACCCTGAAGAATTTAATCTACAGGGTTTAAGAATATTAATTTGTTTGGGGTATTATTTTTAATATGCTTTAATCATAAATACATAATCTTGTATTTTTTCGATCTGCTTGGTACGTTTTAAACCAGACAGCAAGCTCTTTTTGTTGGCAGAAAGTTTATTTACGCCTAATGAATCCTGGGGAATAGCCCTCATGGCCTCTAAGATATATTTTGATTTAATGGCAAAGGCTGCACCTTCAGTCTGATCTGGCTTGCCACTGATAATACCAACCAAATTTCCGTTATTGTCTAAAACCGGACCGCCGCTATTACCTGGATTAACCGAAATGGCTACCTGATACTGAGTGGTATCTCCAATAAAACCATTTTTAGAACTCACATAACCCTCTCCAAGTACAGCATCGTCTTTTGGATAACCTAAAGTGTATACAATTTCGCCAATGTTACTGGTATTTCTTTTAATGGCATAAGGAATAGAAGATAAGTTACTGAAGTGTTTATCGTTTATTTTAAGAATTGCGATATCGTTCTGAGGATCTGTATAAATCGATTTTACTTTAAATGACTCTCCTTTACTGTTTTGAACATATAAAGAATCAGCTCCATTAATGATATGCAGGTTAGTTAAAATGTAACCATTGGTAGAAATGGCAAAACCAGTACCACCAAAACTATTCTGAGTACTAGGCTTATCAGAAGTTGCATTGTTATGCTTAATGTTTCTGATTAAGCTATTTTGTGTTTTAATGGCATTATTTACCCGATTACTTAATTGTCTGTAGCGCTCTGCCTGTTGAGTGCTATGTTGAATAGAGTAGATAGAAACCAAAGAAAGTACAACAAAAGATGCAGCCACTGCAATTGCAGATTTATGTTTCCGCCACAATTGAACTACACGTGAAGGATGAGGCCTAAGTGTAGAAGCCAGACTTTCCACATCAATTTCTGAATGAATATGATTTAATTGTTCTTTTAAGCGCAGCTGTTCTGCAAATGTATCCATAGATGCTAAAAAGAACTTATGCGAAACTACCTTATGATCTACTGTGGCATCATTAAGACGTAACTGTTCAAAAGCTTCCATTTCCTGTGCATTAAGTTTACCTAAAAGATAATCTTCAATAATTGCATCTAACTCCAAATCGTTTCTCATTTCAAATTATGGTTGAAAAAATATTTTCTTTAACCTTTGCAGGCATTTATATTTCTGCGTTTTTGCATTATCGGTATTGGTATAACCGAACTTTTCGCAGATATCCTGCATGGATAAATTGTGGATATAAAAATCCTGAATAATGGTTTTACAAGGTTCGCCAAGGTGATCAAGTGCCGATTGCATTTTTGCAAAAGAAGCATCTTTTTCTTCATGGTTTTCTACATCTTCTTCAACAGCAAATACATCTTCATAATCGGTAATATTACCGGCTTTTTTACTGTTCAGACTAAGTTTTTTTAGCCAGATACGCCTACAGACCGAATAAATATAAGTTTTCAGCTTGCTGCTGAGCTCAAAATTACCAGCCTTAATTTTGTTATATAAAATTATTATGCCTTCCTGATAAACATCTTTTGCATCATCTTCATCACCGTTATTGTTTAGGATAAACTGCAAAACCATCGCATAATACGCTTTGTATAACTTGTTAAGTGTATCTTCTGAGTTATTTAGAATACCTAAAATAACCTCTCTATCTGTTGGAACTGAACTCTTTAAACTGTTATTCACTAGTTAATACATTTTTCTATAAATAGTAACCCAATATTAGACAAAAAAATATTTATTGCTGCTATAATTACTTAATACAAACTAAAAGCAAACGGTAACCCAAATCGCCAGAAAAAAATATTTTACCTTTTCTGAAAATTATCGGGTTACCTTTTTACCTTTGCGGCATTAATAAGAAATTAATTACTAAAAAAATCAAAAATGAAAAATGCATTCAAATTAGGCTTTTTAGCTTTAGCTTTATCTTTATCAGTTGTAGCTTGTAAATCAGAAAAAAAGCTGAAGGTGCTGATACTACTTTAACTGATTCTTCTACTATCGTTACTGATACTACTGCAAAAGATACTACAGTTAAAGATTCTACCGTAAAAGATACAACTGTAAAAGCTACTACTACTACAACTGAAGTTAAACACTAGTCTAACTTTACCATAAAAAAGGCTTCTGGTTATACATCAGAAGCCTTTTTCATTTTTTTCATTTTTTTTCACTTTCTTGGGTTACCTTTTTTAATAATGGGTATTAACAGGTAAATTAATTAATTACTTAAAAAATATTCAAAATGAAAAATGCATTCAAATTAGGCTTCTTAGCTTTAGCTTTATCTTTATCAGTTGTTGCTTGTAACTCAGAGAAAAAAGCAGAAGGTGCTGATACTACAGCTACTGATTCTTCAACTGTAATTACTGACACTACTAAAAAAGATACAGTAGTTAAAGATTCTACAGTAAAAGATACTAGTGTAAAAACTACTACAGAAAAAACTGAAGTTAAACACTAGTTTAACTTACTTATAATAAAGCCTTTGGAATCCATTTTCAAAGGCTTTTTTATTTGCAAAAAACAAGGAGGTTACCTTTTCAAATTTTTAGTATTAATAGTATATATTAAACCCTAAAACATATATCAAGATGAAAAATGCATTCAAATTAGGCTTTTTAGCCCTTGCTTTATCTTTAACTGTCGCTGCTTGTGGCGATTCATCTAAAAAAGCAGATGGCACTGATACAACAGTGACCGATTCTTCTACAATTGTTACTGATACAACTAAAGTTGATACAGTAGTTAAAGATTCTACTGTAAAAGACACTACAGTTAAAGCAACAACCGAAAAAACTGAAGTAAAACACTAGTTATTTCAACTAAATAACATAAAAAGGTCGATATTTTTTACATATTGACCTTTTTTATTTAACAAAACCGGGTTACTTTTCCAGCTTTTTTATATAAATTAGTGATTAATTAATTTTAATAACCAAACAAATTAAAAAGACAATGAAAAATTTATTCAAGATGGGCTTTTTAGCTCTAGCTTTATCTCTATCTGTTGTAGCTTGTAAATCAGAGAAGAAAGATGGCGGAACAGATTCATCCAAAGTTGATTCTACAGTTGTTGATACTACAGTTAAAGATACTACTGTAAAAGACACAACCGTTAAAGACACTATTGTTAAAACTGATACTACTAAAGTTAAAAAATAGTTTTATCAAACCATTTGAAAAAGCCTTAGTACACCTAAGGCTTTTTTTATTTTTAGGCATCTAGACCTTAAAATCCATCAATTGTCGTAAATTTGCGGCAAAAATATAATCCGCATAATGAATTTAACATCACTACAAGCTATTTCACCTGTTGATGGCCGTTACAGAAAAACAACCGAAAGTTTAGCTGCTTACTTTTCGGAAGAAGCACTGATTAAATACCGTGTTTTTGTAGAAGTCGAATATTTTATCGCACTTTGCGAAATCAACTTGCCTGGCTTGGAGAGTTTTGACAGAAATCTTTATGCAGAATTACGTAAAATACACGAAAATTTTTCAGAAGCTAATGCGCTGGAAATTAAAGAAACTGAAAAAGTAACCAATCATGATGTTAAAGCGGTTGAATATTTTATCAAAAGTAAATTTGATGCTTTATCCCTTCAAAACTATAAAGAGTTTATCCATTTTGGCTTAACCTCTCAGGATATCAACAATACCGCCATCCCTTATTCTATCAAACTGGCGCTGAACGAAAGTTACTACCCGGCGATTGATTCTTTAATCGAAAAAATAAACGCACTGGCAACAGAATGGAAGGATATTCCGATGCTGGCACATACGCATGGTCAGCCGGCCTCTCCTACTAAACTGGGAAAAGAATTTTTGGTTTTCGCCGAACGTTTAAGCATTCAGCTGGAAAGTTTAAAATCTATCCCGAACAGCGCAAAATTTGGTGGTGCAACCGGAAACTTCAATGCACACCATATTGCTTATCCTCAATTAAACTGGGTTGATTTTTCGAATCATTTTGTAAATGAAATATTAGGCTTAACCCGAGCTCAACACACTACACAGATTGAGCATTACGATCAGTTTGCCGCACAGTGCGATGCTTTAAAACGCATCAATAACATCATTATCGATTTAGACAGAGACATCTGGACCTATATTTCGAAAAATTATTTCAAACAGAAAATCAAAGCGGGAGAAATCGGTTCATCAGCTATGCCACATAAAGTTAACCCGATCGATTTCGAAAACGCAGAAGGAAATGCTGGAATTGCAAATGCACTTTTCGAGTTCTTTGCTGCTAAATTGCCGATTTCGCGTTTACAGAGAGATTTAACGGACTCTACAGTATTAAGAAATGTTGGTGTTCCTTTTGGGCATACTTTAATTGCCATTAATTCTACTTTACGTGGATTAAATAAGATTTTATTAAATGAAGCTGCTTTACATGCAGATTTAGATGAAAACTGGGCAGTTGTTGCCGAAGCCATTCAAACAGTTTTAAGGAGAGAGAACTACCCTAACCCTTACGAAGCCTTAAAAGAATTAACCAGAACCAATTCAAAAATTAATGCAGCTAGTATTGCAGAGTTTATTGAAGGCTTAGCAGTTTCGGAAGCCATAAAAGTGCAATTGAGAACTATTACTCCATTTAATTACACTGGCGTTTTTTAGTAAAATTAAATTGACGTTAAGCAGACAGCCAGCAAAGGTTTTATTAGTGAGTAATTGTTAATTTTGTTTATTCAAATTGATTAAGACATGACGATTAACGTATATACAGAACAAACTCCAAATCCAGCTACCATGAAATTCATGGTAAACAAACTGTTAATAAATGGCAGTGAGGATTTTGCGACTAAAGAGAGTGCTGAACATTCGCCTTTTGCTAAAGAGTTATTTAAATTCAACTTTGTTTCTGGTGTTTTTTTCGCCAGTAATTTTGTTACCATTACCAAAACAGATGATGCAGAATGGGCAGATATTGAAGCTATTCTAAAAGAATTTGTTAAAGGTGCTGTAGAATCGGAATTAAAGATTAAAGAAGCGACTGCCGAAGAAGCACCTGCTTTTGAAGGTACGGAAACTGAAATTAAAATTCAACAGATTTTGCACGATTATGTACGCCCGGCCGTTGAACAGGATGGTGGTGCGATTACCTACAAATCTTTTGATGAAGGTGTGGTTACTGTAGAGCTACGTGGCTCTTGCAGTGGTTGTCCGTCTTCTACCATTACACTTAAATCAGGGATCCAAAACTTATTACAGCGAATGGTACCTGAAGTTACAGAAGTAGTTTCTGAAGCGCTTTAAAATGCATTTTTCATAGTACATATATAGTGAAAAGGTCCCAATACTAAGAATCGGGACCTTTTTTATGCATTCTTCTTTCTCGTCATGCTGAACTTGTTACAGCATCTTTCCTGCTAGGTTAGCCCCTTGAAATAAATTACCTTCTTTGAGCTCGCTTAAAGCTCGGTTTACTGCGTAGCTTTCCGCTGCGCTACAGGTCAGCACATGACATCACGATTATTAAAAATACTGCTTAATCGCAGTTAACATCTCAGTGGTAAGTTTCCCATTGGTAGCCAGTATCTCCCTTTTCTCAAAGTAATCATTACCTCCGGCAAAATCATACACCTCTCCTCCTGCCTGCTGAACGATAAAACATCCTGCAGCAAAATCCCATTGCTGCAGATTAAATTCGAAAAAAGCATCAAAACGTCCGCAGGCGGTATAAACCAGATCTACAGCTGCTGCACCTATTCTGCGTACTCCATGGCTTTTTTGCATCATTTCGGCCAGCAATTTCAAATATTGAGGCTGTTTATCAAACTGATAGTATGGAAATCCCGTAGCCAATAAACTCGATTTCAAATCAGGGTTAACAGAAACTTTGATTTCTTTTTATTCATAAAAGCCAAACCGCCTTTATATGAATAAAACATTTCTCCCCTGTTTAATTCGTAAACCACACCAATAACAGGTAATCCATCTTCATAAAGTGCAACACTAATGCCATAAGCCGGAATGCCATGGATAAAATTGGTTGTACCATCCAAAGGATCGATGATCCAGGTGTAGGTTTTGCCCACCCGGTTAATGGTTTTCTCTTCGGTTATAAAACCGGCATCGGCAATTAATTTTTCAAGATTTTGAACCAGTTTCTGCTCTGCTGTTTTATCAACATAAGAAACCATATCATTTAATCCTTTGTATTCGATTTTTTGTGCATCAAACTGCATGGCTTCCTTACGGATAAAGTTTCCGGTAAGCTTTACAATCGAGATCACTTTATTGCATATTAATTCGTAATTCATAACTATTTAACAACCAAACAAAGTTGTTGTTGGATTTTAAATGAATTTATAAGGTTGTTTATTGGGCCAGCTTGTTCTTGTTCCTTAAAGCATAAGCACTTAACGCAATCCCACCTACTACAAGAAAAGTTGAAATCATTTCTGCCTGCGTAAAAGACAAACCAAAAACATGGTATTTTGAATTTACCCGGATTAATTCAATGCAGAAACGCTCAACACCGTTTAAGATCATATAGATACCGAACATTAAACCAGGTGCTTTTATTTTATCTCTGATTTTCCACAAGAAAGCAAAAAGGATCAAACAGATAATTACTTCGTAGATCGGTGTTGGGTATACCCCTTGTGCCAATTCGTTGCAAAACTTTCCGGTACAACCGGGAATTGGAATACCTTCTCCCACTACGTTGTTTGGGTATTTATAAGACCACAACCAATCCGGAAGCCAGGAAAATGGTTTAGGGTTTGAATTTACAATCCCCCAGTCACCGTCGCCGGCTAAGTGACAACCGATACGGCCTACTGCATAAGCCAGCATCATTCCTGGTCCACCTACATCAAGCATGTGTAAGGGTTTAATACCGTTTCTTTTTGCTATAATCAATACCGCCGCACCACCGCAAATTAAACCACCGTAAAAAGTTAACCCACTAAACGACAATAACCGCTCGATGGGATGTTGAATAAAATCATCCCAATACTCCAGGTTATCGAAAAACTTTGCTCCTAAAAAACCCCAGATAGCTGCCCAAACAATCAGATTACTCATGATTTGGTAAGGGTGAATGGTTACCTGTGTTTCTTTTGGTTTATCGAGTTTATGTTTATTTTTTCGGTATAATCCCAGTAAGCAAACAATCCAGCAAAAAATAAACCACCAATTATATTTCCTTTGGTCGACATTAAAATCGACTGTGCATCATTTACAAAAAGTCTATAGTTTAATAATGCAAAAACCAGTTTATAACCAATAACAAACCCAAAAAGGCCATTCATGATTAATTCTGATGTAGTAGCAGGCTTGCCGATTACTACTGTTTTTTTTATTGGATGGAGTATGCCCAGCGCTTCTTTACGCTTAAGTTCTTTGGTAAAAGCCCAGTAACCAGCAACAAATGCCAGTGCTACAAATACACCGAATGTATTAAATGGAAGCGGTAAATTAATGCCGAAAAGATATTCTAAAAAATGTGAAACGGTAGGAAACATACAAATAATTTGAAGCGAAGATAGTAAAGAAAGACCAAAGCTGAAAGATTAAAGACCAAAGCTCAAAGACTAAAACGGAAAGACTAAAGACTAGCGTTTAAAGCTGGGAGAAAGAGGTAAAAATCTATTTTTCTATTTTGGAAAAGGGTGATTCTGTGTTTCATCGGTTAATACAGTCCTGCTCTCCACTTTACTCACCCGATTGAAAGAATCGGGATTCGTGCTCGCTGCGATCAGGTTTAATTATCGCATTGTAGTAGTTTCTGGGGGATTATTAAGCGCAAAAAACAGATTCTAAAAGCGGTTGTCTTTTTCCGCTTATTTGTCATCCAGAACGCAGTGAAGAATCTATATTGAGAAGGTAAGGTTCTTTTGTATTAATGGTGGCTTTTGACTAAGTGTTTTCGGGCTTCTGCATTTCATAAGTAAAAGATTCTTCACTACGTTCAGAATGACAGCAAAAGATATTGACTCAGGACTAATTAATGATGTGAGTAAACCGTTTCCAGTTCAGCTACTTCTACTTCTCCATCAGCAGTAATTTCTATCAGTTTAACTGCTTTTAGTTCGTTAACCATTAATGGATCGTACTTGGCACGTACTTTTACATAGTTTTTGGTAAAACCGTGCATATAACCTGATTTTTGATCCGCTTCAAAAAGCACCTCAGCTTCAGCACCAATTTGAGATTCGTAGAAAGCCCTCCGTTTTTTATCAGATAAGATATGAAGCATTTTACTGCGCTCATTACGTTCACTGCCAGCTACGGCACCTTTCATTTCAGCTGCTGCAGTTAATTCGCGTTCCGAATAGGTAAATACATGGAGGTAAGAGATATCAAGCTGATTTAAAAACTGGTAAGTATCCAGGAAATCTTCTTTCGTTTCGCCAGGAAAACCAACAATTACATCCACACCAATACAACAGTGCGGCATTACCTCCTTAATTTTGGCAACACGTTCTACATACAAATCGCTACGGTAACGACGGCGCATTAAGCCTAAAATTTTATCAGAACCAGATTGTAAAGGAATATGGAAATGCGGAACAAACCTTTTAGAAGTGGACACAAACTGGATGATCTCATTGCTCAAAAGGTTAGGCTCAATAGATGAAATTCGGATTCTTTCAATTCCTTCTATCTCATCTAAAGCTTTAACCAGGTCAAAAAATTTATCTTCGCGCTGGCCATTTCTGATTCCGAAATCGCCGAGATTTACACCCGTTAACACAATTTCTTTCACACCGCTTTCAGCAATCATTTTAGCACGGTTCACCACATTTTCAATGGTATCACTACGGCTTGCACCACGCGCTAAAGGAATGGTACAGTAAGTACAAGGATAATCGCAACCATCCTGCACTTTCAAGAAAGTGCGTGTTCTATCACCGATTGAATAAGAGGCAATAAAATTATGGTTTACTTTTTCAATATTCTGCTGATGAACAACAGCTTTAGGCTGTTTGGTTAAATCGGTAATATATTCTACTATCCTGAATTTTTCTGCAGCGCCCAAAACCATATCAACACCTTCTATTTCGGCAATTTCCTGTGGTTTTAACTGTGCATAACACCCTACAATGGTTACGAATGCATTTGGAGAATACTTTAAAGCTTCTTTAACAACTTTACGGCATTTTTTATCCGCGTGATCGGTAACAGAGCAGGTATTGATCACATAAACATCGGCCTGATCCTGAAATTCTACCACAGCATAACCTGCATCGGTAAATAAACGACGGATAGTTGATGTTTCAGAGAAATTAAGTTTACAACCTAATGTATAAAATGCGACCTTTTTCATTGAGCCTGCAAAGATAACAAAATAGATTTGAGTATTGAGATATGAGATTATAGATTAAAGGTAAATTACAGTTTATTAACAATGTTGTTTGTAGTTTTTCAATTTTCAGCTAATTATAAACGGTCGGGTGAAAACTGCTAACTAAACTTATCCCTCCTGCCAGCGGTAACTTTCCTGCTCAAAACCAGCCAAATCCAATACCCTGCTAATTACTGTTCCGGCCACTTCTTCTATACTTTTGGGCAGACTATAAAAAGATGGATTAGCCGGACAAATAATCCCACCGGCTTCGGTAACTGTTTTCATATTGTTGATGTGGATTAAGCTAAAAGGTGTATCGCGTATTACAGTAATCAGTTTTCTCCGCTCTTTTAGTACCACATCAGCAGCCCTTGAGATCAGATCGTTTGATATCCCATGTGCGATGCGCCCTAATGTACCCATTGAGCATGGAACGATGATCATGGTATCGTATTTTGCCGAGCCTGAAGCAAAAGGTGCATTAAAATCGTTCTTATTGTAAAAAGTAAAGTTTTTAAAGTCGTTATAGTTTTGATTGCCGAGTTCAAATTGCCAAACCTCTTTGGCATTATCGCTCATTACCACGCCAACGGCCTCAATCTGATCTTTTAATTTTAATAACTGATCAAATAAAACCTTTGCATAAACCGAACCACTGGCACCTGTAACTGCAACAATCACTTTCTTTTTCGTCATAACACAAAAATAGTTTTTCTAAATCTATTAAAAACAAAAAAGGGCCAGAACATTGTTCTGACCCTACATCTACCTATGAAAAACATACCCTCGAAAGGGTAAGAACAAATATATATAAATTTTTAAAAAAATGTAAGTGAGAAATATTAAATCGCTTAAATCAGATATTAAACTCAAAAATTAAACACAACATACTGATTATCAGATTAATATTTTTTAAAAAAATAGGTAAAAACTTTTTTAATGCTTAAAAAGACTCATTTTTAAATAAAATAACGTTTAATATCGTATAATAAATAATACAATTTCACCTTTTAAGGTTTTACTTTAAGTCTTATCTCCTCATTTTACAGCTTTAACTTTACATTTTTTTGATATTAGTCTAACATCATTTAAAACGATTTAAGAAAATATTTTAAAGATTTTTCTCACACCAAGCTCATTTGGATCTTATCCGGCTTAAAGTTTCTAACCGCATAAACAGAAAAGAGACGATATATTTTAGTGGTCCCCCTGGGTATTACAGTCTTACCCGGGAAACGAAATATTTCTTTCCATTTTAAATACCCGGTTATCGGAAATATTTTATTGGTAACAGGTTAAGGATTCCAAATTAGCCAATGGAATTCAGCTATTTAAAAACAAAAATCATTACGCTTATAACTTATACTATCTTGTATCATAAATATTATATGTTCCTTAAATAACGGTTGTCGATTAACTGTTTAAGGATTATATTTGGGGAACTGTCAACTCAAATATATGATAGATTTAGCTTCTCCATTCTTAAAAGCACTATTAAAACATTCTATAAGTCCTATAGTCATTTTTAAAATAAAGCCGATATTGGTGGTTGTAGCACATAACGATGCTTACCAGGCTTTAATTGAGCGCGTGGGTGGAAAATCAAAATTAAATAATATAGACATTATCCCAAACCTCGTATCTGATGCTGAAAAAAACATTCTAATTAAAACAGTTCAGAACGTTTGTGAACTTAAGGAAAAAAGTACGCTGATTATTCATCCCATCTATTCCAACTCACCGAACGTGAAGTGGGAATTGGAATTTTCGCCAGTGTTACAAAATGACCGCCCGGTTGAATACCTCGTTTGTTCGTTAAGGGAAATTCCAATGGATGAAAATGACCTTGAGCATATTTTATTTGAACTTGCAGAAAGTGAAGCACGTTTTAGGGGATTTTTTGAGCAGGCACCTTTAGGCATGTGTGTATTAAAAGGTCCGGAACTGATTACGGAGTATGCAAACGATAATATATTAAAACTTTGGGGTAAATACAGAAAAGAAGTTATCGGATTACCTTTGGAAGAGGCACGACCGGAATTTGAAAAACAGGAGGCACTTGTTAAACGTGTAAAAGATATCTTCAAAAACGAACAGCCATTAACACTCAACGAATTAAAACTCTCCACACCAGTTTCGGACGGTTATTTCATCGCTTTTTATGAACCTTTAAAAAATGATAAAAACGAAGTAACCAGAATTTTAGTGATTATTAAAGATATTACAGAACAGGTAAACTTTAAAAAAGAACTGCTTAAGGCAAAAGATATTTTAAAAATAGCCATGGATGCATCAGAAATGGGCTCGTGGAATATCGACTTGGAAAATAAACAAATTCTTCTATCAGAAAGGGCACAGCATATTTATGAACTGGAGAATAACAGATTGGGCATTGAGGAAGCCAAATCGTTAATCAGCCCTGAAGATATCAGGCATCTTACTGGTGGCATTAAACATGCATTACACCATCGAAGCGCTTTTAACATCGAATATCAGATCAATTTGAATGGCGTCAGTGAAAAGCACAAATGGTTAAGAACTGCTGGAAAAGCCTATTATAATGAGGAGGGAAAAGCTGTTTATATTGCCGGAGCTGTTCTGGATATTACAGAACATAAGCAGGATGAAATTAGAAAAAATGATTTTATCGGGATGGTAAGTCACGAGCTGAAAACCCCTCTAACCTCTTTAAGTGCCTACGTACAGCTTTTACAATATAAGTTTAAAGAAACAGATAACAACTTTCCCAATCAGATACTGGATAAGATAAATATTCAATTAAAAAGAATGTCATTAATGATTGATGGCTTTTTAAACGTATCCTTACTGGAATCTGGTAAAATTTCATTAAACAAAACAAATTTTAACCTTATTGATTTAATTAAAACCATTGCTGAAGAAAACAGAATGGTTCTACCCAGCCATTTTATCCAGGTAGTTGGTCCGGAAGAAATGATTCTACATGCTGATATGGAAAAAATTGGCAATGTAATTAATAACCTGATTGGCAACGCAGCAAAATACTCGAAAAAGAATCTCTAATTGCAATAAAATGCGAAATACAAAAAGGTTATATAGTTGTAAGTGTAGAAGACGAAGGCATAGGTATCAGAGAAGATGATATACCCCGACTTTTTGACCGTTTTTATCGCGTTGAAAGTTCAGATACTAAAACAATTGCAGGATTTGGTGTTGGCCTGTACATTTGTGCCGAGATAATTAAAAGGCACAAGGGAGAAATTTGGGCAGAAAGTAAATTAGGAGAAGGTTCTACATTTTATTTCAGCTTGCCCATCCCAACTGACCAGTAATACCCTGAATATCCTTTCGGCAGGAGTAGAATTAAACTTTTACCTCTTCCATAGCTAATTTAACGTTAACCGCCACCAGGCCACGCTCGTGTAATTCAATTTCAAAAACTATTTTCGAGTTTATATTAATCCGATCAGATACATCATCTAACTGAAAATGGATATCCTGACCGTTTTCGTCAATAATGATTCCATGCCCATTTTCAAAGTCAATCTGGATAACGTCTCCCTTCCTATTCAATCCCATTGCATAATTTATTTTTTATAAATAATTGGCAATTATAACCAATTTACGTATAATTAAAAATACATAAATCAATTTTTTTGTACAACCTTCAGTGATGATTGATACGGTTTTAGTTACTAAAACGAATTAATGTAAGCAAACAGGCAATTCTGCGTCAATAAAATATTAAACAATATTTTCACAAGCAACTGTTTTACAACTTGTTATTATAAATAAAAAATTTTATTTTTATAACACCAAGTCGATTTGTGCTTTTTATTAACTGAATTAATCATCTCCACTATGAAAAATTTCACCTCAACCCCGAGTACTAAAGAAGAAATTGTCGCATTATCTGAAGAAACCGATCGAAATTATTGGGCAAACCGCTTAGGAGTAAGTTCTGAAGTGTTAAAGTCAGCTGTTAGGGCCACCAGGTGTATTACACTGAACCAGATTACCGCTTATTTGAATCAACAAAAGAAAATGATTAGTATTTCCTGATTTTTGTACATTAATTGTCAACAGTTTTAATAGAAGGTCTTCTTTCCGGGCAGGCCGATCGTGTGGACACATCTTTTTTAAGTATTTTTAGGCGTTTTGCCAGCCAACTTTAATAAAGCACGGATTTTAACCAAGGACGCTGTCAATCCCAGGAGCCGGGGGAAATCAAAAAAACAGGTGCACAACAGTAAAAATGACACTAACAAACCTGAAACGCAGTGGTTTTGTGTTCATAACCGATGATTTAATTTTAAAAAATATTGAACACAAAACGAAGTGCCGCTGTTTTTTTGATGCGCGTGAGATTGCGCAAAAGGCTCATTGCTGGATTGACAAAGCGCTTTGGGTACTTTGGCGCTCCAAAATGCCATGCCCAGCGGCATAGAGCGATAGAAGAATGTTATAATTAATTGTGTCCACACGATAGGCGCAGGCGGGAATCTTAATAAAATAAGCTTTAAGATCTCCAATGGACCCGATAGATATCTGGTTGGGAATGACGATCGCTCGAATTCCCAACAAAAGGCTATTTTTTATGATTTTTCAAATAAATCAAACATCCAGGTAGCAATCGGTGAGGCAACTTCTATATTAGCAAGTTTTAATATTTTAACCTCGCAGCGCAATAAGCCAAAAGGTGTGTTGATTCTTTTGAAATCTTTTTATGGCTAAGGCTAGCTTTGATATGTCCAACTGCATTTCCAAGTTTATCCTCCAAAAGATCAAGCATATTCATCAGGTTTTCTGGTGCTACAGTTAAGGATAACATGGGGTAATATTTATGCTCCAGAACTTTTCGCTGACTATCTGTAGCTAAATCCAATGTCCACTCTTCATTTGCAGAAAAACCATATTCGTGCCTGGTATTGTTCAATTCGTACAAGAAAACTTTGGCCTGATTTTTTTGATCGTTATTTACCATTTTTACCGGTTTTTTTGGCGAAAGGATCAATTTCTGTTTTTGCCGTTTTGCCTTTTCCCGATTGGTAATCTGAAGGTGCCTTTTTATTTACACTGGCTTCTTTCTTTTTGTCTCTACTCATAAAATAAATGTTTACTGTTAGCTAAGACCAATCATCATTGCTTAAACAATTCGGTGGTTGGAATAAGAAATACTCATCCGATAAGATTAGCAAATACTATAGTGGTACATCAGCGAGAGAAAAGAAGTAATTGTATTACTGATATAAACAAATATACATTTATTAATGGTTAAAACAGTCATAGAAGTCTGGTTATCAGAATATCTTTTATTTAAAAATCAAAAGAAAAGTATTGCAAATAAAAAAGGGTCGAAAAATTAATTCCAACCCTTTATATGCTTAAATTATTTTAAACTTTTATTTTTGAGATTGCTCAGGCGCTTTTCCAATCAGATCCATAAACTGATCCAGTTTAGGTGTAATGATAATCTGTGTACGTCTGTTTTTGGCTTTTCCGCCTGGTGTATTGTTATCGGCAATTGGATTAAACTCTCCACGTCCACCAGCAGTTAAACGCTTAGGGTCAACAGCATACTTCGTCTGCAATACCTGTACTACTGATGAAGCACGTAAGGCACTTAAATCCCAGTTGTTACGGATGTTTGTTTGAGCAATAGGTACATTATCAGTATTACCTTCTATCAACACATCATAAGTATCGTAATCTTTAATAATTTTGGCAATTTTGCTTAAAGTTTCGCCAGCTTTATCAGAAACTTCATAGCTACCTGATTTATATAACATGTTATCTGCTAAAGAGATGTATACTACACCTTTAAGTACCTGTACATCAACGTCACCCAACTCTTCACGGCTTAACGATCTTGTTAAGTTATTAGTTAACACCATATTAAGCGAATCGCTTTTATTTTTGGCATTTACTAACTGTTTGATATATTTATTTGAACTGTTAATCTCATCAACCAGTTTTGAAATGTTAACATTTCCCTGGCTACTGGAATTTAAACATTTGTTCAAAGCATCTTGCAGTGCCGTTACATTGGCCTTTTCTGATGCGATCTGCTCTTCTAAACTTTTAACCCTGCTGGTGCTTCCGCTAAGCTCACGCTGACTATCCTGGTATTTATTACTAAGCTCCTGATTTCTATCTCTTAACTTGGCATACGTATCCTGAAGTTCAGCGTACTTCTTATTGCTTACGCATCCTGCAGCAAGTGCAAGTGTAAAGAGCATTATGGGAATCGATTTGTATAATTTCATAATATTACTTTATTTGTTAATACTGCATCAGCAAATTCCTTGCCGTAAAGTTTTACATCGCCTCATGCTGATGTTAAAACGTGTTAATTTTTACCGAATCGAAGCTTGCCAATGCCTTGTAAGTTCTTAGTCCTATACTACCCGATTGGTATTGATTATCTGTTGCCGAGAGCACAGGTTGAACTGATCCGTTTATAAAAATATCAAATTTATCTTCCTTCGCCACTATCTTTAAAGTATACAATTCGTTCATTTGAATAGGATATTTTTCAGAACGTATCACCGTCCATTTTTGTCCATTAGCTTTTCCAAATATGACGCTTCCGTTGGGTTGATCTAAGCCTACATAATATCCCTGGTAAGCATCAGGACCAATTGCAGGGTTAGAAACCCTGAAAATTAAACCAGCATCACCTGCGGTATTGATTTTTACATCTGCCTGATAAATAAAATCTTTAAAGTCTGTTCCATTGGCCAAATATTTAGACCCATTTATGCCATAACCACCAGAGCCTGCATTTGATGCAGCGTTCATCTCCCCATCTTTCCAAAACCAGCCACCGCCATAAAAAACCCAATTGCTGGCCATTCCCTGATCAAAGTTTTCAACCAAAGTTTTATTTACTTTTTTTGGCTCTCCGATCACAGGGAAACAGCTTAGGCGGATATTTTCAGATCCGTATGGTACCAGGATAACTTCTTCCTGCTTTTCAGCTGATGCAACTGGACTAAAGGGCACATCAAAAGCAGACACCTTATTGTAACCTAAACCCCATGATGGAATCTTTTTTGCCTGAACCTTTATTTTAACCGGTGTATTTGCCGCAATAAAAGGATTCGCTGGCATTTCCAATTTTAGCACGGCAGCGTTACTTAAACCACTTTTATTGATCATTAAACCATAATTCCACGCCGATTCGGGATGGATTTCGTAATCTGTAAAGCCAGCAACAGGATGCGTTTTGGTTACCTTATTTGTCGTTTTAATTTCCAGTGCATAAACAACAGGTCCACGTTCTATACTTATAGAATTGTTTACCTGCGCCCTGGTCGTAATTTCCATTGGAAAATTCAGTTCTAATTGATCGTGATTTTTCCATTCACGGGCTATGGTAAACATTTCTCCAGCTTTTACACCTTTTAATGTAGCTCCATTTAACCTAATGCCTGGTTTTACACTCCATGCTGGAATTCTTAAAATTAATGGAAAGGATGTACTAGCGGCAACTTCTATTTTTAACCTGATCTGTTCTTCGAAAGGGTAATTGGTTTCTTCGGTAATTTTTATTTTTTTGTTTTCGGCTACCACAGTTTCTATTTCCATAGGACCATAGGTAATTACGGCCAAACCCTTCTCTGGAGTAGCTACCACACTACTTTTCACAAAATAAGGCCAGCCCATGTGCATATTATAGCGGCAGCAGCCATAGCCTGAATATGGGCTGGAAACGATACCTGTAGCATAATCCTGATTAAAGCCATGCTCGCCATGAATACTCTGTACCTGATTGGGTAATGTGTAATAGGAGTGATTTTTAAAATCCCGGCTAAACTGAGCAGGCAAAGCATTAAAGGCCACTTTCTCCAGCTGATCGCCAATTTTTGCATTGTGAATAACCTTTGCTGCAGTCTCTAAACTCTGCATCCATTCTACTACCGTACAGGTTTCTACCCCTTCTATACTGCTTGTACCAGCCAAAAATTCAGTTCCGGAACCTAAACCTTCTGGCTGACCGTGATCGTGCATAATATGTGCGATACCTTTAGAGAGTGCTTCAAGATTAGATGGAAGATCTTGAAGTTGTGCATAAACTACAGGAAATTTTAAAGCCTGAGCCACATTAACCATGTGTTTTGGCTGAAAATCATCACCGAAAAAGTAAAATCCGTTATTGCTATAAATATCAATCCAGGGGTATGCCTGTTGTTTTAACTTTTCTACAAGTTTTAATAAATCCTGATCACCGGTTTTATTGTAAAGCCAAATGGCAATTTCCATGTTATCGCCCGCTCTAGCCTTAGCCCACTCTTTTAATGGATCAGCATCGAGATTATCGAGTTCATATTTAAAATATCTGGAGAGAAATGGAAGAACCCTTTTATCATTTGTGGCTTCGTAATAGCTTTGCAAAGCATACATCATTGGCATACGCGGCCACCAGTCTTTCATTTTCGGTGGACCAAATAATCCGTTAGTTTGTTGATTGTTTAAAGTCCAATCGATATACTTTTGTGCTTTCGCTTTTAGCACAGGATCATCTAAAGTATAAGCCAATGCGACTAAACCTTTAACATAATAGGGTACACGCTCCCATCCATTTCCATCACCTCCCAGCCAATCAGAATTTTTGCCTAGATTATCTTTTTCAGGGTACAGCGCTTCGGCCATTCCGGTTGCACCATCTCTTTGTTGTTCCAGCTGCTTTAATAACCATCCCCTGGCTTTAATACTGCCTATTGGTAATTGCACATAAACATGCTGTTTTAACGGAGCTTTATTAAACTCTGTTAAACTTTGAGCATATAATGCATGAATAGACAGAACGAGCAGGAAATAAATTAGGGTAAATATTCTTTTCATAAAAGACATATTGGTTAGATAATGTTTTATAAAACTAGTAAATATACATGGAATATTAAAACGATTTAGTAAGCTTATATTTAAAACATGAAATATCTGGAGACACTGCTTTCCAGGTTAAAAAATTCAGAAACTATAGGAGTACCAGATGTAAAATTCTTCAGTAAGCAATTGTTTGAGGTTCAAGGGTGAAAGCATTGTTAACTAAAAATTATTTCAGGCAATACTGTTTGTGGCACAGGCAACGGCCAGGTATTTACCCCGATTATATAAGTTCAGCAATGCGATCGTTAGTCTGAGCGTAGCAAGATTTCTTGAGATAGATAAATCGCAAATAAATACCCTTCGACTACGCTACCATTTACAGACTCCAAAAAAGGTCGTCACCACGACCGAAGCAACGCGAAGTGGAGAGATCTATCAAAACAGATTTTGCTTCACAAAGCCTTCAGGTTCTCGACTGCGTTACCGATGTAAACTCGGTACAGGTAGCACTCCGCTTAAAATGACGGTAATTCTGGGAGATTTTTACGCTTAGATTAATTGATGTCACTCATATTGATTTTATACAATAAATTATCCCTCTAGGTGACATCATTTTGCGATTTATCCCTTAACTTAATAACATTGAGCACTCACCTTCATAAAAAGATAGTAATGGAAAGAAAGACTGCTCTGACCGAAAAGCATTAAACCTGCTTTACAAAAAATTCAACCTTTTTAAGCGCAAATGCTTTACCTCTGTTATTTCTTTGCAAAGGTAAGGCCTTGCCAGGTATCTGTCCTGAATGGTGACGCTGGCAAGCCATCGTTACTAACCAGGTTACAAAGAGGATTATTTCCCCATGCATAACGAACAGCAACAGGATTTGCGACCTGATCGCTACTGACAATAATCTGATTTCCCTTGATACTTGCTTTGGCCCAATAAAATTTCTTATCTGCTCCGGCAATGGCAAAACCTTTTAGCGCCTTACCATCTGCCGTTTTTAAACCATTTTGGCTATTGCCAAACGTTAATATAATCTGTTTTCCTTCAATTTTATTTGATTGGTAAACGGGGCCGGAATAATTTATTTTTTGGCCATACGTTTTAGCCAAGGCAATTAACGCCAATCTTCTACCTACCTCTTGTTTGTTTTTAGGGTGAATATCTTTTGCATCGCCGATATCAATAATTGTAGCCATGCCTGTATTTGGCAAAGCAAGTGTTTTTTGCTGTGCCTCCCTAAGTTCTGCCCAGGCAGATTGTGATGGCTCATTATCGATCTGCATAAAATTAGCCAACTGAACAAAATAGAATGGAAAATCTCCCTGAGCCCATTTCTGACGCCAATCTTTGATCATTGTTGGAAATAACTCGCGGTACTGGTAAGCTCTATCAGCATTACTTTCTCCCTGATACCAAATAGCACCTTTAATGGAGAATTGCAGATAAGGATGAATCATGGCATTATATAAAACTGTTGGGCGATTTGGGCCATTTTCTTCATAAGGCTTAGGCTCAATATTTTTAAAATCTAAACCTATTTTATATTTCCAATCTCCCGCAAGCGAAATTTTTTCACCCGCATTATTTGTCACATTTAAATCTTTCGCCTCTCCATAAATGCCACCGCCGCCACCGCTATCAAAAACACGAACGGTAATGATATTTTCGCCTGGTTTGAGTAAATCTGCAGGTATGGCATAACTTCTACCTACGTTATAGCCAACCGTTTCGCCAACTTTTACACCATTTACATAAGTGATATCATTATCATCTATGGTTCCGAGATTAAGCTTTATGCCGTTTGTTTTCCAATTTTCCGGAATAGTCACTCTCCTGCTAAACCATACAATACCATCGAAATTTTTAAGTGCAGCTTCTTCCCACAAAGTTGGCAAAGTCATGCTTTTCCAGTCTGTAGTTTCTGCTGTGACCCATTTAAGCTGCCCAGCCTGATAACCAGAATCCTTTTCAGTGGTCATCTTAACCCAGTTGCTTACTTTTTCGTTGTAAGAAACGGTTGAAGGGTTAATACCTGCTTGTTGGATTTTATCAACTGCAGCAGAAAAATCGGACATTTTTTAAGCGATTCGGCGCTCGTCCATGCTTCGGCGATCGTTCCTCCCCAGGAAGTATGGATCAGGCCGATAGGAATTTTAGTTTTTTCATATACTTCGCGGGCGAAGAAATATGCGGTAGAAGAAAACCCGGCAATATATTTTGGACTACATTCCTGCCATCCACCATTTGCAACTTTGGCATCGTTTATAGGAAAATTGCTGGTTATGTGATCTGCCTGCAATAAACGGATATTTGGATATTTAGCTTCAGCAATTTCTTTTTCACTATTGAGGATTTTGCCCCAGCCTGCCAGTGGCATTTCCATGTTTGACTGCCCGGAACAGATCCATACATCACCAATCAATACATTATTGAGCACCAGCAACTCTCCATCTGATATGGTTATGGTATACGGCCCTCCATAACCTGGGGTTGCCACTTTAATTTTCCAATTACCATTGGCATCGGCAATAGCACCATAATTAATTTTATTCCAGGAAACCATTACTTTAACTGCCTTACCTGCATTTGCTTTGCCCCAGATTGCAGCGTTGGTTTTCTGCTGTAAAACCATATTATTGCCAAAAACTGAAGGTAATAAGATTTTAGCTTGTGCAAAAGCAGATATGCAAAGTAATAATGCAATGAGAAGTATGGATTTTAACCTTTGGGCGCTCATATTTTAATCTATTTTTTGATGATTAGAAAGCGAATGTACGTTTTCTACCGATCAACATCAATATATAAGCCTGCTGCACACAAAATTTATGGCTAATGAGATAAAATTCATACAAATTAGTTTGGGTAAGAACATCATTTTACTTATTTTGCAGGTCTTAAAGAACGGTGCTGGATTTAATATCTATAGCTCCAAATGTTCTCTCAAATAAAAGAATTAATGGTTAAGATTTTCATAGGCGGCCTTCCTGACAATATCCAAGAGATGGATTTGGCAATATTGGTTAGCCTTCATGGCAGGGTAGAAACAATTAAAATTGTTCGCGACAGGGCAACTGGTAAATGTAAAGGCTATGCTTTTCTGGAAATTTATAGTCTTCCCGATGCCAAAAACATCGTATCAACCTTAAATGGCGAAACGTTTAAAGGCAATGTAATTACAGTTAAAATATCTGAAGAGGAAGGTGGCGCTAAAGCAGTAAAGCCAAAACCCAACCCAACTTTTAAAAGTAAAAGACCCAGGTTACAACGGTAGTATATTAAAGTCGCTTTTACTGAAAGGCCCTGGAATAAGGTCAATCTTCCTTGTTAGCTATATTACCATAAAGATTGATTCATCCAATGAAAGATCAGCTTCGCATCCTATAGTCGCGGGATGAAGATACAGCAACTCGTTGTTCGAAAGACCTCCACCATCTAGATTATTTAAACATAAACTTCGTAATCCGATGGTAAACGTATATTTTGAATTACACGTTTCCACATTGATTAAAAAACGCATTCAGAGATATGGAAAATTATGCCGTTGTAATATTTATTTTAGCTGTAATGATTGGCCTTTCTGCTATCGCAGACCGGATTAAAATTCCCTATCCTATTTTACTGATTATTGCTGGAATTGCAGTAGGTTTTGTGCCTTCCTTGCCACCAATTGATATTAATCCAGAAATTATATTTTTGATATTTCTCCCGCCGTTGCTTTATGATGCCGCCTTCAACATCTCATTTAAAGAATTTAAAACGAATATCAATACCATATTTACCCTTGCTATTACGCTGGTTTTTATCACCGCAATCGGCATTGCTGTAGTTGCCCACTATATGATTCCGGGGATAGAGTTGGCCGGTGTCTTTTGTATTAGGTGCGATTCTTTCAGCTACTGATGCGGTTGCTGCTATGAGTATTACCAAGGGACTGGGTTTATCTCATAAAACCAATACCATTCTGGAGGGTGAGAGTTTAGTTAACGATGCTTCTGCACTGGTAGCATATCGTTTTGCAGTAGCCGCAGTAACAGGAACAGCCTTTGTGTTTTGGAAAGCATCACTTGAATTTGTCATTTTAATGGCTGGTGGATTCTTAATTGGCATGGTGATGTCGAAAATTTTAGCGTTTATTATGAAGCGTATTCATAACAATCGCCTGGCAACCATTAGCTTTATGTTGTTAATGCCCTTTGTTACCTATTTAATTGCTGAACAAGTGCATGTTTCGGGCGTTATTGCAGTTGTTATTTTAGGATTGGGGATATCCAGGTTTAGCCATAAGGTATTTCCAGAACAGCTTAAAAATCAATCGAAAAACATCTGGGATATTATTATCTTTTTATTGAATGGACTAATTTTTATATTAATCGGCTTACAATTTCCTTATGTATATAAAAATATTAGCAGTGCTGATATTCTACCTTACATAGGTTATTCGCTGGTGATTACCGTTGTAGCTTTGTTACTGCGAATGGCACGTGTTTTCTTACAAAAATTTAATCTTCAAAAAGCTTTTCAGAAAGGGAAACACCGTATTACAGAGGGTGCATTACTGGATTTTAAGAACAGCTTAATTATCAGCTGGTCGGGCATGAGGGGTATTGTTTCACTGGCCATTGCAATTGGACTACCCGCTACTTTATCGGATGGAAGTGCGTTTCCACAGCGAAATGCCGTTATATTTATTTCGGTGGTAGTGGTATTGTTTACCTTAATCGGGCAAGGGCTTACTTTGCCATGGTTGGTAAAGAAATTAGCAACAGAGGATGACGAATAATACTCTATTTTTTACGACAGAGTGCACAGAGATAAAATCACAGAGAACATTGATGTTAGATAAACTTTGACAATTCTATAGGTATTGCGCCCAAAAGATTGTCAAAGTACACTATAAAATGTGATCATAAACTTAAATGGCCCTTCGACTTCGCTCAGCGTGATTTACTGTTGACTTCCGGTCTTATTATATTTACCATTAAGGAATTAAGACAGTTAAAAAAATTGACAATCTTCCAGGCATTGCGCCCAAAAGATTGTCAAAGTAAATAACGGTTGATATAAATGGTTTACCAATACACGCTGTAAAGTGCAACCAATAACCCAATAATTAGTAGTGCACCTACCGCAAAGCTGGTTGATGTTTTAAACATTTTTGCATCGATAGCCAATCCTTTAGCTTCAGCCTTGGCTTTGTTGCTCAACAAACTGATGATTACCATGCCGACAATACAAAACACAAATACAAAGCCCATCCGATCTAAAAATGGTATTTCGTAAACACCAGCTGCATTTTTAACAGAGAAACCCATTCCTGATAACCATGAAAGATCGGTTAGTTTAGGTAAGAATTTAAGTAAAATGGACAAACCGAAACCACCGATGGTAGCAAACAGTGCTGCACCAGAAGTTGTTCTTTTCCAGAAGAAACCTAAAATAAACATGGCAAAAATGCCTGGAGAGACAAAACCGGTATACTCTTGAATGTATTGAAAACCACCTTTTTTATCGATTCCTAAATGTGGAGCAATCAATACACCAAGAATCATTGCTACAACAATAGAAATCTTACCAGTTGTTACCAAATTTTTCTCTGTAGCATCTGTTCTTAGTACTTTTTTATAAATATCCAAAGTAAAAATAGTGGCAATACTGTTTGCTTTACCTGCCAGGGAGGCTACAACCGCAGCGGTTAATGCAGCAAACGAAAGTCCTTTTAATCCTGCAGGAAGCAAGTTTAACAACACCGGGTAAGCACGATCTGGATTTACAGATCCATCCTGCAGCATTTCGGCCTGGAAAGCGCCATCTTTATACAATACATAAGCGGCAATACCTGGTAATACTACAATAATTGGCATTAATAATTTCAAGAATGCAGCAAAAAGGATACCTCCTCGAGCAGTTTCCAGATTAGCTCCTAATGCACGTTGTGTAATGTACTGATTACAGCCCCAATAGTTTAGGTTCACGATCCACATACCACCAATCAATACGCTTAAACCTGGTAAGTCGATATAATTTTCATTATCAGGTTTTAGGATCATGTGGAAATGCTCAGATGCTTTAGAAGTCATTAAGCTATAACCTTCAAAAATACCGCTAGTACCATAATGTGTAGAAACCAGGTTCAAAGCCAGATAAGTTGTAGCAAGACCACCTAAAATCAAGAAAAACACCTGGATTACATCGGTATACCCAATTACTTTCATCCCACCCAAGGTGATGAGAATGGCAAAAATTGCAATGGCATACATACAGAACCTTAGATCGAAACCAGAAATACTGCTTACCGCTAAAGCACCTAAATAAAGAATAGAAGTTAAGTTTACCACAACATACAGCAATAACCAGAAAACGGCCATAATCATAGCCACTGTACCATTATAGCGCTGGTGCAAAAACTGTGGCATGGTAGCAATTTTGTTCTTTAAATAAACCGGGATGAAAAATACAGCTACCACCACCAATGTAAGTGCGCCCATCCATTCGTATGTTGCAATGGCCAATCCCATTTTAAAGCCTGAGCCACTCATACCGATAAACTGCTCAGCAGAAATGTTTGATGCAATTAAGGATGCGCCGATTGCCCACCAGGTTAAAGAACCTTCGGCAAGAAAATAATCTTTAGAACCCGTAGATTCTGATTTTTTCTTGTTGTAAATGTAGAGCCCGTATGCGGCTACAATAACGAAGTAAATTGCAAATACAATGTAATCCTTCGTGTCTAATAAGTTGTTTTTCATTGATTTATTTTGGTTAGTATACCTTGGGTTGTTAAATTTTAATTAAATAAACTGGTTCCATTTTCTGTTTGAACGGTATAGGAATCAAGCTTGAGCCCGAATTGTAATAAATATTTTGAAGATAGTGCTTCGATTAAACCCTCAATTTTTTCTTCCTTAACGATATTGATGGTACAACCACCAAAACCACCACCCATCATCCTGGCACCCAATACGTAGTCTAGCGGTTTAACAGCTTCAACTAAAAAATCCAATTCCTTGCAACTTACTTCATAATCTTTACTTAAACCTTCATGCGTTTCGAACATCAGGTTTCCTAAACCCTGCAGATTACCTTTTTCAAGTTGTTCTGCCGCTGTTAGTAAACGTCCGATTTCTTTCACTACAAAACTGCATTTCGCAAATACTTCCTCATCTTTCGGCTTAACATGCGCTTCTAACATACCAAGATCTACATCACGTAATGTATTTACATTGGGGTAATGTTCTTTTACCCAGGCTACACCTTGTTCGCATTGGGCTCTTCTTTTATTGTAGGCCGAATCGGCAAGGGCATGTTTTACATTCGTATTTAAAAGCAAAAGCTTGTAACCATCTAACTTTAACGGGATGTAAACATGTTTCATCGATCGGCAATCAAGCATAATTGCCTGATCTTTTTTGCCAAATACAGAGGCAAACTGATCCATAATACCGCAGTTAACACCTGCAAATGTCTGTTCAGCCTTTTGAGCAATTAAAGCAATATCTATCTTGGGAACGTTAAGCGAAAAAGCTGATCGAGCGCAAAACCGGTAGCACATTCTACAGCAGCAGATGACGATAGACCAGCACCCAAAGGCACATCACCATCGATATAAAAATTAAAGCCACCCAACCCATAGCCTCTTTCTTTTAACTGATCGGCAACGCCCAAAATGTAATTGGCCCAACTATTCTCTGATTTTTTCAGGCTTTTAATTGATGAAATATCAAATTGCTGATAACTTTCTGAGAATAAATGTATTTCATCATCTTCTCTTTTTGATATAGCTACATAAATGGCTTTATCTATAGCAGCAGGCATTACAAAACCGCCGTTGTAATCGGTATGCTCGCCAATAATATTGATTCTTCCGGGCGAACGCACTAAAATGGGTTCGGCATCGAAAAGTCTTTTAAACGTACTTTTTAAATGTTGTGCATTCATTGTTAATAATTTTAGTCTTCAGCCCTGCTGGTTTTATAGTGTGTAGCAGACATTTCTTTCAGGCGATTTGCCGCAAACTCAGGAGTAATATCCCGCTGAGGGTTGGCAAGCATCTCGTAACCTACCATAAACTTTTTAACCGATGCCGAGCGTAACAATGGTGGATAAAAATGCATATGCCAATGCCATTCCGGGTAATAACCATTGTTTACCGGAGTCTGGTGCATGCCTGCCGAGTAAGGGAAAGATGTTTCGAACAGGTTATCGTATTTAGTTGTTAATACTTTAATCGCTTCGGCCAATGATTTCTTTTCCGCTTCGCTAAACAATTTGATGCTATTTACATGTCGTTTGCTAATGATCATGGTTTCGTATGGCCAAACAGCCCAAAAAGGCACCAATACTGCAAAATGATCATTTTCAAATACAATGCGTTCGTTTTTCTTTTGCTCCAGCTTTAAATAATCGGCAAGTAAACTTCTTCTATGGATGGCATAGTAAGTTTTCTGACGCTCAGTTTCTTTGGCAATTTCTAAAGGAATGTCGCCTTGCGACCAGATCTGCCCATGTGGGTGTGGGTTGCTACAGCCCATTATTTCACCTTTATTTTCAAAAATCTGAATATATTTAATCCAATCGTTTTCAGCCAGGCTGTTAAATTCGTTCTGCCAAACATTTACCACGGCAGTTATGGCTTCGACACTCATTTCAGGAAGTGTGAGATTATGTTTCGGGCTAAAACTGATCACCCTGCAAAGACCTCTCTGATTATTAGCTACTAATAAATCATCTTCGTTCATATCACCGGCAGGCGTGTCTTCAAGCAAAGCAGCAAAATCATTATTAAAAACAAAGCTCTCCGTATATTGTGGATTGCTGTCGCCATCTGCCCTACCGTTTCCCGGGCATAAATAACATTTTGGATCATATTCCGGGCGGTTATCTGGTGTAATGTCTTCAACCTTACCTTGCCATGGTCTCTTGGTACGGTGTGGTGATACTAACACCCACTCGCCGGTTAATATGTTAAGCCGGGTATGTGGATTACTGTCAAGTTCGAATGTTTGGTTCATTTTATATTTTTCAACTGGTTAGAAAAAAGAAAGCCAAGTGGCTCTCCTATCTAGTCGGCCAAATTATAAAATTATTATTAATTGTCAAAACGACAATTAATAATAATTTTTATTTTCGTGAAAATTTGAACATATTAAGCCCTTTAAAACCTTGATAAAAAATGATTGAATATTCCAGGCAGCCACATTATCTTGTTGCTGTTGATTGCATTGTGTTTGGATTTGACGGTGAACACCTTAAAATTCTATTGGTTAAGCGGGGCTTAGAACCCGAAATAAACAAATGGAGTTTAATGGGCGGTTTTGTAGGCGCTGATGAAAGTCCGGACGATGCAGCGAACAGGGTACTCAAAAAAATGACAGGTTTAGAAGGCGTTTATCTGGAGCAGATGCAGATTTATGGAGAACCGGGTCGTGATCCCATCGAAAGAACGCTTTCTGTTGGATATTTTGCCCTCATTGATATCCACAAATATGAGGCACAGTTAAACGACGATTATGAGGCGGAATGGTTTTTGATTAACGACCGGCCAAAACTTATTTTTGATCATAACCAAATGGTTGCTGATGCCAGAAAAAAATTAAGGTATAAAGCTGCACTTCATCCAATATTATTCGAAATGCTGCCTAAAAAATTTACTATTCCACAGCTACATATTCTTTTTGAGGAAGTAAACGACACTAAAATCGATACCAGAAATTTTAGCCGCAAAATTACCTCTACAGGATTATTAATTAAACTGGCCGAAAAAGACAGGGCAGGTTCTAAAAAAGGTGCATTCTATTTTAAATTAGATAAGAAAAAATACAATGCCAATTCGCAGGCTTTCTTAAACCTAATGCCAAATTTAAGAGCTTAAATAACATTGATTAGCCTATTGTTCTTCATAATGATAGGTTAATCCTCCATCTACATAATAAGTTGATCCGGTAACATAAGCGGCATCATCAGAAGCAAGGAACGCCACTACTGCAGCCACATCTTCTGCTTTACCCATTCTTTTTAATGGGATATTTTGAAGTACTTTTTCCAGCTGTTCTTTATTGTTCAATAAATCCTGGTTGATCGGTGTTGAAACAGCTCCGGGAGCCACGTTATTAATTCTGATATTAAACAGGGCTAATTCTGAAGCAAGATTTCTGGTTAACATCATTAAACCTCCTTTACTGGCACAGTAGGCAGCAAAATTTGGAAATGCGATTTCTTCATGTACAGAACTCATGTTGATTATAGTTCCAGCCACGTTGCTTTTTCTACAATAATTTACAAATGACTGAATCCCAAAAAAAACACCTTTTAAATTTGTGTTCATGATCAGGTCGTAATCTTCCTCCGTAACTTCCCAAAAGCTGGCTTTTTTCTACGCCTGCATTGTTTACCAGAATATCTAAATGGCCAAATACCGCCACAGCATCGGTTATCAATTTAATGGCTGCATTGGCTTTACTTAAATCGGCCTCCAAAAAAGCTGCCTTTCTACCCATGTCCTGTATTTCTGTGATAAGTTTTTCACCCCGTTCATCAAATTTATGACCATTTAAGATAATATCACAGCCATCTTTGGCCAACCTTAAGGCACATGCAGCGCCAATCCCCTGACTGCTTCCGGTAATTAAAGCGGTTTTGTTTTCAAAACGGTCCATAGTAAAATGTTATAATACATAAAAGAAAATTGATGTGATTATGTTTGAGTAAAATTGAAGTTATTAACAGGATTAATACATTAAATGTAAGTTCTCAAAAAAAATATCGTTATAGCTGTAATCAATAATTAGTATTTTTGGGCAACAAACACACAATAAACTTAAATTAATCTTAAAACATGAACATTACCAAAAACCTTTTTATTTACTACGCTCCTGGCTTTGTTTACGCTAACCATGTATTCTTGTAAAACAAAAAAACTGGCTGCAAAACCTGCTCCAGCACCTGTTGAAAAGCCCGCACCACCAGTAGAAGAGAAAAAACCAGCGCCAGTACCAGAGAAAGAAGATGCTCCTGCTCCTGTTGAAAAACCCAATTTTAACTTAGATAACATCCAATTTGAGTTTAATTCATTTGTACTTAAAACATCATCATTCTCAATTCTGGATAAAGCGGTGGCAGAAATGAAAAAATCGCCAGATACAAAATTTATTCTTAATGGCCATTCATCTGCAGAAGGTACGCCTGAGCATAACATGCAACTTTCTGTAGATCGTGCAAATGCCGTAAAATCGTACTTTATAAACGCCGGTTTAAACGGAAATAATTTTACTGTTGTTGGTCATGGTGAGAAAGAGCCTGTTAGTACCAATAAAAGCGAAGAAGGCAGAATACTAAACAGAAGAACTGAAATAAAAGTTCAGAATTAATTCATAAAATACAAGAAAAAGGGCCATGACTTAATTTTCATAGCCCTTTTTTATTTTGCATATAATTGCCCTCCTGAAATTATTTCTACCCTTCCACTTTGCTATCAATGGACGGATTCCCATAGAATGGTCGTCATCTCGACCGGAGCAGCGCGAAGTGGAGAGATCTATCAAAAACAGATTTTGCTTTGCAGGCATTTTGGTTCTCCACTGTTGTCAAAATGAGAATACTTCTAGCGCATTCATCTTCTGTCGTTCATATTGATTTTTATAAAATAAATTATCCCTCAGGGTAACAACCGGAAGTTGATTGAAACTTAATTTCAGAAAAGAAAGATTTGATAATACTTATTCTTAAATATATTGATTTAACAGGTTAACTAGATTGCCCTGCTTTAAACCAGCTGTAAACAAAAACTTCTCCAAAGCTTTCTTTACAGAAAGTTTCGGAGAGTGAATTAATTAACGTGAAGGATTAATAACCCGGGTTTTGAGTCAATACCGCATCTTTATTTAATTGTATTTCATTTAAAGGAATTGGCAATAACAAATTTTTTGTCGTTAAACCTGTAATCGGTTTTGATGCGTCATTCGAATTTAAACGAAGCGCACGTTCTACTAAAGTTCCTGTTCTCATTAACGTCATTCTTCTATTCTCCTCACCAATTAATTCTCTGGCTCTTTCATCAAGAATAAAATCCTTTGTCATTTCAGAAGCGCTAACCTGTGCCGCATTTGCTCTGGTTCTTAACACATTTATTGTTGTTGCCGCATCTCCGGTTTTACCTTGTGCAACCTGTGCTTCTGCGAGAAGCAAATAAGTTTCGCCTAACCGCATTAAAATGAAATCTTTGATCATGGCATAACCAAAAGTATCATTCGGATCAAAAGCGCCCCATTTCGTTGTACTCGGACAAATATTGATTAATGTATCAGGACCGGTAAAAGGAACTTGTTTTCCAAATTTTGCTGCATATTTAGGATCTGGGTCGTTATAATAATATCTTCTGCGGATATTGTATTGCGAATTACGGATATCATTTCCTTTGTACAAACCATAAAGTACCCAGTTGCTCAAACGTAACCTGGCAATGGACCGGCCACCCAATGAATCGGCAAGAGCCATACCTGCTATATTGTAATATGCCGCACCCCAGACTCTTCGTTGCTGAGGATTGTCAGTTATACCGCCAACAACGCTAGTCGGATTTTCCTGCTCTAACACCCAGATAGCCTCTGTATTCCCCTGCGATCTTCTTTGGTTGCCATATTGGAACATATCAGAATAATAATCTCCAGGCTGACTAGTTTTTACGCCATAACGATTTTTTATTAAACTGAATTTGCCACTGCTAATGATTGCCTGAGCCTGTTGCTCAGCTAAATCTGGTTTCCCGATTCGGAGATAAACTTCAGCCAGAAGCTGCATCGCCATAAATTTATTTGCTCTGCCATACATTTTGCCTTTGGTATTGGTTTTTACCGCTTCAATATCAGGAAGATTTGCTGCAGCAAAAAGCAAATCTGCTACAATGAGGTTATTTACATCAGCTATAGGTGCTCTCACAAAATCTGTTTTAGGCCCTGCTAATGCATGTGTAATCAATGGCACGCCACCAAACAAAGTTGCTAAGTTGTTGTAAGCATAAGCCCTGAAAAATTTAGCTTCGGCGCTTACCAGGCTTTTACCTTTTGCACTTAAGCTAGTTACACTTGGATTTTCAATTCCATCTACAATAATGTTAGTTAAGTTTACCATGATGTAGTCTCTATTCCACATGCGGGCTGCACCACCATCAGTAGAGGTTAGCGTAGCATAATTATAGTATGGAATTTCTACACCTTGCTGGTTATTGGTTGCATTTGCAACATCAGTTCCAACCTGCCAAACGCTTAGCACAGCCCTGCTGATCAGCCCAGGAAAAGATTGTGCTGGTATGGTTATACAAACCAATTAATGATGCTTCGAATCCAAGTGAATCGGTAAGCGTTAATGGTGTATATGATGAAAACGGTTTCTCATCTAAAAATGCTTTTTTGCAGGACGAAAATGCAACAAACAGGATTAATAATGATGCGATTATGCTTATATATTTTTTCATGATGATTATAAATTAACGTAATGAAACATTTAAACCCAATACAAAAGTTCTTGTTATAGGATAATTATTTGTCCAGTCTGCTGCAAACGCCTGTTGATTTGCACTGCTATTGCCTGATCCCCTACCGTAGGTAGTTTGTTCAGGATCCCAACCTACCCATTTTGTAAAAGTATACAGGTTACGACCGCTCGCATAAACAGTTAAGCCACCAAGGTGAAGTTTATCCAAGACTGACTGTCCGAAAACATAACTTAATGTCACATCTTTAATTCTGGTGTAACTGGCATCTGAGGCATAGCCATAACCTAAAGTGTTGTTGTAAGAAAGTGCTGGTCTGGTCTGGCTCATATTTTCAGGCGTCCAGTAACCAATTTCAGCAGGCGTATTTCTTCTTCCGGTTTCATCACCATAACCCAAATCGGTATTGTTTCTAGTCATCCCTTGAGCAGTTTGAACGAAAATGCTCAGGTTGATGTTTTTGTAGTGAAAAGTATTGGTTAAACCACCGGTCCATTTTGGTGTTGTTTGACCTAAAATTATTCTATCCCCGTCACCCGTAATTTTACCATCGCCGTTTAAATCAGCAAATTTTAAGCTTCCTGGTTTAGCCGTAGGGTCTTGCTTAGAAACATCCTCTCCCGTTTGCCAAACTCCTGTCATTTGGTAATCATAAACAACACTAATTGGCTTACCTATAAACCATCTGTTCCCTAAATCGTCTTTTCCATCACCATATAAATCGGTAATTTTATTTTTGTTGGTTGCAAAAACTACCATGGTTTCCCAACGGAAATCTTTGCCAGCAATATTTTGCGTATTTAAGGTTAACTCCAAGCCTTTATTCGTAGTCTTACCTATATTTTCTGAAACTTTTGAGTATCCTGTAATAATTGGCAAACTTCTGTTAAGCAATAAACCGCTTGTTTTATTTTGGTAAGCTTCAATACTACCATTAATCCTATTATTAAGAATTCCGAAATCCAATCCGATATTGGCGGTTTTTGTGGTTTCCCACTGCAATGATATATTTCCCAGGTTATTTGGAATAACACCAATTGTACTTATGCCGTTGAAAGGCGAACGCGAGGACCCTTCCGTTGTAATCGTATTGTAAACACCAACAGCCTCATTACCTGTTTTACCATAAGACACTCTTAACTTTAGATTGCTGAAAACCTTAGCGTTTTTCATAAAGTCTTCGTTAATGATGTTCCAGCCAATTGCTGCAGAAGGGAAAACCCCATATTTAGTTGTGTTTGCACCAAAAACAGAGGATCCATCTCTACGTGCGGTTAAAGTAAGTAAGTATTTGCTATCGTAAGAGTAGAATAACCGGCCCATTTGAGAGTTTAGCCCATATCTATCACGGTAAGATCCACTGGTTTGCGTAGCACCTGCGCCAATATTATTTAAACCTAATTCATCATTAATGAAGCCAACCGCACCCGCTGTGGTAGAATTATAGTTACGCTCCTGAGCGCTATACAAGGCAGTAAAATCAAAATGGTGTTTTTTAATGTCTTTAGAATAAGTTAATATGTTTTCGATCGTATAGCTATTTGTAGATGCATTGAAACTACTTGCCGTACCGTTTAAATCATTCGCTAAACGGCCGATGTAGCTTCCAGTTTTTTCAGGGAAGTAAGTGTAACCTGCATTTAAACGAAATTTTAAACCGGTTAAAGCACCGGGAAACTTAACCTCAGCATAACCGTTTCCATTAATATTGGTTGTCCTTCTGATTTGATTAGTAGTTAAACCTAACAGTGGATTCGTATACAATTGCTCCGGACTCATCGGGTAAATTGTATATGTTCCATTTGTATTATACTCCTGACCGTAAGGACTCATTGCTGTTGCTAACAATAAGTTTGCCCTTCCACCGTCGAAGTTATTACTGGTTAAGAATAATGATGTACCCACAGTTAAAAAACTGGTTACATTAACATCTAAGTTAGAACGCAAACCTACACGTTTAAAATCATAACCTTTAATTACACCTTTCTGATTAAGATAATCGCCTGAAATGAAATATTTTACATCCTGTGATCCGCCTGAAATGCTAACATTATGATCCTGAATTACACCTTGTTGTGTTGCTTCTTTAACCCAGTCGGTTGTTGTACCAGCATTGTAAGCGGGTAGTTCTCCGATATTCGGAACCGGTCTTTGTTGTACCTGGCCAGTTTGTTTAAGATAGTCTGCGTATTTCTGAGCATACTCAGCACCGCTCCTTGGCTCCAAAATATGAGCAATGTTATCAAAACCTGCATACCCGCTGTAACGGATTACTGGTTTGCCTGTGGTCCCCCTTTTTGTTGTAATTAGAATAACCCCGTTTGAGCCATTTGTACCATAAATTGCAGTTGCACTCGCATCTTTCAAAATTTCAACCGATGCGATATCATTTGGATTGATGTCATTTAATGAACCGCCGGTTTTGGTCAAAGGTACCCCATCCACAACAACATAAGGTCCGGTACCTGCGCTTATTGAATTCTGACCTCTGATTAATGCATTTGGCTGGCTACCTGGAACTGAAGATGTCGTGGTAACATTAACACCTGCAACTGCACCTTCAATAGATTGTAAAACGTTGGTAACCGGTAATTGCGATAACCGAGCTTTTGGGACCGAAACTACCGAACCGGTAACGTCGGAACGCTTTTGCGTACCGTAACCTACCACAATTACCTCTTGTAAGTTTTTATCCTTATCCTCTGCAAGAACGATGCTCACTTGCGTTTCATTAGCTACCAATATAGTATTGGTTACATAACCTACAAAACTAATTACTAAGCTTTCTCCTTTTTGAGCTGATATTTTGAAATTTCCATTGGCATCGCTGGCCACCACCTGAGTAGTTCCCTTAACACTAATTGATGCACCTGGAATGGGATTACCTTTATTATCTTTTACTTTTCCAGAAATTGAGATTTGAGCGGTTGTTTGTGCAATTGAATTGTTTGATTTACCTAAGGATAGGATTAAAACAAACAAAAACATTACTGCACACTTAGAGGTGTCTAGTAGTTTTCTTTTCATTTTTTATGATTATTTGGTTAGTTAATAATTGAACTTCAAGGAGAGTTCAAAAGGGTAGCCTAATCAAAAATATTTTTATTAAATTTTTAATTTGACCAGATATATAAATTACGCATGAATAACGAATGATTGATTCAGCAAAGTAAACATAAAATCCCAATGGAGTAAGGGGTAATACGGTAATAAATAGGGGCTAAATCGTTACTTTTTGTTAAAATTTAGCTTTTTAACCCCTATTCGGAAAATTTCAGACGTTTAGTCTACATTTATTTTTTTATTGCATTTAAGATCGGTTGATCTATTGCCTTTAAAATATTCTGATCAGGTTTGATCAGCTCTAAAACGGAGATATCATTTTTGCCTTTTTTTAGCCATTCTTGGGGGATATAAAGTGTTTGTTGTGGACCAATTGCCCAATACTTTCCTAAGTTATGCCCATTAACCCATACTACTCCTTTTCCCCAATCGGTCATGTCTAAATAAGTATCCGCAACGGTTGATAGCTGAAAAGAGCCTTTCTGCAATGTTGGTCCGTTTCCATTTGCTTTTGATGAACCAGTTGTGGTAATGCGATCGTTGCCAAGAGGAAAACCATACATCGACCAGTTTTTAATCTCGGCACCATCAAAAGTAACCTGCTCAGTAATTCCCTTTTTGTTTTCCAGTAAATACTTTCCAAAATTTATCCGGCCCATATTCTCCACAAAAATATCAAGCTGTACCTCTCCTGCCGGAAGATCTAATGCTAATGTATTCTGGTTTAACCTGCGGTCTAAAATGCCTGCTCTTTTTTGATTAATGAAAATAAGGGCATAATCTCGCAATTGTTTAAGCTGCAGTTCGCCCTTTTTCCCTCCCTGAATGGTGGTGCGGTATAATACGTAACCGTAATCCTGACTAAGATCCTCAAAAGTTAAAGGTGTACTATTTTTCACCGCTTTAGGCAATGCATTAAACAAAGCTACTTTAGTTCCCAATTTAAAAGGCGCAATGGCCATACTTGGCTTTGCCGCTGGAATTGATGGCAAACTTTGTCCTGCCGGAAGGTGTTTTTCGATCACACTTCTAAATGCCCTGAATTTTTCAGTCACATTTCCTGCTTCGTTTAAAGGTGCATCATAATCATAGCTGCTGGTTTGTGGCTCGTAAGGCGATGTATCCTTGTAGTTGGCGCCATTCATAAAATCGCGGGTGGTCCCTCCATGGAACATATACATATTAATCGAAATACCTGCCGATAAAACAGAGTCTAACTTTTGGGTGTATTGTGCCGCTGGAACAGTGTGATGAGGGGTTCCCCACCAATCGAACCACGCAGGGTACCATTCTGCAATAAAATATGGTCCTTTACCGCCGTGATTTTCATTTACCAATTGCCTGATTTTGGCTGGATTATCAATCCCGTTTAGTGCTGGTAGCAATCCATCTAAATGTCCATCCTTTACATCTGCTGCAGGATCGCAGGTATAAAGCAATCCATCAAAACCTGCTTCTATAAACATTTTCCGGTTGATATCTAAATAGTTTTTATCGGCGGCATAAGAACCATATTCGTTCTCCACCTGTACCATAATAATGTTACCACCATGGTTGATCTGCAATGGTGCCAACTGTTTACCAACTTCAATAATATACTTTTTATACTCATCTAAATATTGCTGTTCAGTACTTCTTACCACAAGACCTTTTTCGGTTTGCAGCCAATAAGGATAGCCACCAAACTCCCACTCCGCACAAACGTAGGGGCTCGGTCTTAAAATAACCCATAAGCCTTCTTGCTGGGCAATTTTTACAAATTCGGCAATGTTGTTATTACCTGAAAAATCAAACTTTCCTTTTTGTGGTTCGTGCAAATTCCAGAATACGTAAGTGCCAATGGTATTTAAGCCCATTGCTTTGGCCATTTTCATACGGGCCCGCCAGGCCTCTTTTGGTACGCGTGGATAGTGCAACTCACCAGAGATAATCTGAAAAGGTTTTCCATCTAATAAAAAGTCTGTTTCTCCCAGCTTAAATGAATGTTTAGGTTGCTGGCTAAAAGCCGATAAGGAGAAACATATCGCCACCAACCAGAGTAATTTTGCTTTCATTTTTTTAAAAATTATTTTAAGATGATCTGAATTTTAGCCAAAACGGTCCCTTTTGCATGGTTTTATGCAATACAATCATCAAGGTTTATATAAAATTTTGTTTTTTCTCTATTTTTTAAACACGCTCAGATCCCATTCATCTGCCCAGTTTATCGAAATTTTATCCTGATCAAATTTGATCGGCAACCATAAATAACGACCATCGATTGCATTTTTAGGTACCCATTTATCTGCCATAAAAATAAATTCACCCTTTTTGCCCGGTGCTGGCAATACATGTGTGCTTTGTCCTCCATAGGTTAATTTAGCACCTTCGCCCTGGCAAGGGTTTCCCATATAAGTCCAGGGGCCCCAGATATTGCTTGCTTTGAACCATCTTGCCGGATTTGGCGCCCAGCCTGTACAGCCTGAACCAACCATATAGTAAGTTCCATTTTTCTTAAACAAAGCTGGTGCTTCGGTTTGCTGCCCTACATAAATTCTGATAAATTTTCCGGTATGCCCTAAATAATCTGGCGTTAATTCAGCTAAATGCAAGGTAAAATTCTCTTCAGAAGAAAATACATGATAGGCTTTTCCATCATCGTCTACGAAAACGGTCATGTCTCTTGCCATTTGTCCACCAGGTAAATCCCTGCAGAAAAAGCCATCACTTTGATTGGCCGGTTGCTGGCAGTTTACCATATCTTTTTCTGCTGTGCCTGATGCATAAAAAGGCATTTTACCTGGATTTGGGCGATAACTCTTGATAAAAGTATATGGACCGGTAGGGCGATCGGCAACAGCTACACCTGATCTGGCTGCTGCATAACCTTTGCCCAAAAGTTCTAAGTGAAACCACATGACAAACTTTTTGGTTTTCTTGTTGTACACCACTTTAGGCCTTTCGAGGATACAGCCTTTGGCAATATCACTGGTCAAATCGTTAGAAACTGGCAAGGCAATGCCTTCATCTTTCCAATTGTATAAATCTTTCGATGAATAGCAATGCACACCTACCTGTGCGGTATTTCCTATTTCTCCTTCGATTTTATGTTCTCCAAACCAATAATAAACGCCTTTGTACTCTACAATACCACCACCATGTGCATTGATGTGAACGCCCTTATCATCTTTCCAAATTTTACCTGGGGTAAAAGAAGTATAGGTTTGCTGTGCAGAAACAAAACTGCTTAAGCCCAAACTAAAGGCGATAAATCCTAAAACAAAACTGATTCTCTTATTCATTATTTTTAATTAACTAATTTTTATATTATACAGAAGTAATTACCCAAATCTTTTTCAATTGTATATCAACCTGTTATTTATTTTAAACTGGCACTATGGTCATTCTCAAAATTCTCGCCGCTCCAGATTTTTTGTGCACTCCATTTTTCTGCCGGGTTGGCCCAAAAAGGATCTGATGCTGGCAAGCCTAAAGGCAAGAAGATATTTGAAGCGATGTATGGACTGCCCTGGTTGTTATAGAAATCGCCTAAATTGGGCTGATCGCCATATAAACCTATTGTTAACCATCCATTTTTATAGGTTGAAGGGCTTTCCAGAGTTTTTCTGATTACGGCTGTTAAAGCGCACCGTACCTGTGCCGCACTTAACTGTTTAGGTAATGCTTTCCTCCAGGCCATATCAGCCAAATGATGAAATGCAGCACCGCGATAAATAATAGAGCGACCAGTTGCAGGATAGGTGCCATCGGCGTTGATTAATCTTTCCTGAATGATGGCATATCGTTCATTACGCTTTTTAATCTTCTCGAACATTTCTTTATAACTGCCCGTTTTAGTACCAATGATATTGGCCAAAGTAGCCAGATAAGGATGGATTACATAACTATTGTAATAATCGAAGGCGAATGATGTTCCATCGGTATACATTCCGTCACCTGTATACCACTGTTCCATTTGTTGCAGGGCGTAATCAACACGCATGGGGTCCCAGCTATAACCAAATCTGGCTAGAAAAGCCTCGTTCATTGCTGAGAATAGTAACCAGTTAGAAAAAACGGGCTTGAATCTTCTGGTGGTAACGATAGATTGCATCATCAATTCCTGGTTCTTCTTATCCAGGTTTTCCCATAGCCATGGTGCACGGACCAAGGCAAGGGCTACGTAAGAAGCATCTACCAGTTGTTGTCCGCCGATATCGAAGTTCATAAAATCTTTGGCATTAGAATCTAATGCATTTTTTAACCCCTGAATAGCCCACTCGCGGTATTGTTTCCTTAAAGCCACCTCTTCTGCCGAACCTCCCTCTAACTGTAACCATGGTGCAATACCACTTAAAACCCTACCCAAAACCTCCACATATTGTACTTTAATGCGGTGTTCTTTATTATCTACATGGATAGAGGTAACCTTAGGCATCGCGATCCTTAAACTGTCTTTAGCCAGATTGTATAAAACAGGTTTTACCATCTTATCCATTTGCTGTAACCAAAACTGCCTATCAGTTAGCACCACACCTTTGGTATTTTTAGCTTTATTTTGTGCAAAAACAGATCCACCGGCCAGGATGATCAATAAACCTGTAATCAAAATATTTTTAAGTCTCATTTTCTCTTTAAAATTTAGTGTTTGTTTGATAGATAGCGGTACATTTCGCTTCCTGCCAATAAAAATGCGCCTACACCAAAATTCCCAGTAGCGTTTACATCAACCACCTGACCTGCAATGGCTTTTTCTCCAATCGGCTGTACATAACCCAATTTACCATCAGGTTGTAATGCAGTTTTAGTTAAATATGTCCATGCTTTTTGTGCTGCCGGCCAATAGGTTTTTTCTTTTAAATAACCATTGTTTATCCCCCACAACAAACCATAAGTAAAAAAAGCTGTCCCACTGGTTTCAGGTCCTGGCGCGTGTTGCGGATCGAGGATACTTCTCGTCCAATAGCCTTCTGCTTGCTGGCTTTTAACAATTGCTTTGGCCATATTACAGTACTTAGTCAGGTATTCGTTCCGGTGTGGATCTGTAAGGGGCAGATCTTTTAGTACTTTCGCCAAACCTGAAAACACCCAGCCATCGCCCCTTGCCCAAAAATCTTTTTTGCCATTGGCACTTTTATGTTTTGGATAAACATATTTGGCATCACGATAATAAAGCTTTTCCTTTTTATCATACATGATGCTGTTGGCGTACATAAAATATTCGTAGAGTTTATCCAGGTATTTTTGATCGCCGGTTACTTTATAAAGTTTGGTCATCACTGGCATTACCATGTACAAGCCATCGGCCCACCACCAATAATCGTTATTGGGTGTACTCATTTCGTATTGCATTACCTCTTTTGCTCTGGCAATTTTATATTCTTCTAGTTTTAAGTGGTATAGATCGATATAGGTTTGAAAGCAGATCTGCCAATCGCCAAACAGTACATGTTCATCTGTTTCGCCATACTTATATTTCCAATTGGATTTATCGGTTGATTTTGCCCCCATCCATTTGTTGTATCCGGCCCAATCTTCTGAATATTTTCGATATGCTTCGTTTTTGGTAACCTCGTAGGCCTCCATGTTGCCTGTGTGATAAGCTGCGTGATCCCAAAAGGCACGCACTTCGGGTTTATTACTGCTTTGCCAATAAGTATTTGCCCGGTTAATCATTTCCAGCACTTCTTCTTTTGACAGCTGGCTCTTGGGCATTTACCGCTCCGCTGGTTAAGAAAAAGAATAAGAAAAACACTTTATATAATTTTAAATTCATTAGTGGATTGGTTTAATGCCATTTACTGTTGGTATTACAGGTTTAATGGTTCCATCAGTATTAAATTCCATCTTGTCAATGCAAACTTCGCGGTTGTAACCCGCAGCGTCTCCCATGGAAATTCCTTTTGGCCGGGTAAAACGGTGGTAAACCATATACCATTCGTCTCTGCCATTCACTTTGATCACACTGTTGTGCCCTGTACCGTAGATACCCTGAGTTGCATCTTTTGCCAGAATAAGATTGTTTTTCGGGATGGTCATTTTTCCAGTAGGCGAATCAGAAAAACCATATCTAACCCTGTAATTCTCGCTTCTGGTATCATCTTCCGACCACAAGAAGTAATATTTCCCATTTCTATAAAACACTTCTGTGCCTTCTCTGAAATCATGATTTGGGGTAATAATTTTAATCGCACTGGTATCAATCGAAATCATATCATCATTTAATGGTGCAACGGCCATGTAGCCATTTCCCCAATACAAATAAGCTTTATTGGTTTTAGGATCGTTAAACACATCCGGATCGATCTCCTGACCGCCTTTGATCCCCTTTGGCTTGCCCGCGATTAAAGCCTTTCCACTATCCTTAAATGGTCCGGCCGGATCATCAGCAATAGCAACACCGATCTTCTGTGCAGCTGTGAAATAATAGAAATATTTATAGATTCCATTTACTTTCTTTTCGATAATAGTAGGTGCCCAGGCATTCCTTTTTGCCCATGAAACGTCTTTTTCAAGGTCTAATATTTTGCCTTCATCTTTCCAGTTAACCAGATCTGCTGAAGAAAAACTTTTAAAATAAGTACCGCTCCAATTGTTAAATCCATCACTGGTTGGATAGATATAATATTTAGCAGTTTTATTGGAATATAAAATCTCAGGATCGGCATAATAGCCTTTTAGCACAGGGTTATTTGCTACTGCAACGCTTACCACGTACGTTTTAGCTTGCCGATCAGGAATGCCCACCTTAATTTTTACAGGGCCTTTAGAAAAATCCAGTTTTCCTTTTGGCACCATGCTGATTTGGTTAAAGGTATTAAACTGCGGATCAAAAGCCTTTAGATCTGTGCCATAATTTACAGGTAAATAAAGTTTCTGGTTCACACTATCCAGAACAATATTATTTTGATTGATTGCTTTATTTTTTGCGGTCTGTAGAACAGACTCGACCGTATACCACTGTTTAAGCAAACGACTTAACTCTTGTTGATTAATCGGTAAAATAGTTCCGTGCCTGGGATGAAAATCCATTGTAACATCCTGATCTACTACACTAAAATTTGCTAAATCTTTACTTCTGGTAAACTGGTAACGGCCTTTCATATATACATCATACATCAGGATATACTCATCACTATGGTTCAGCTTAAAAACACCGGCTCCTTCTACGGCCTCTTTAGTTTGCTGCAGATATTTATCCTGTAATACATAACCTTCTGTTAGTTTATTAGAAACTGCCTTTTTAATGCCATTGCCATTACCTTCCGTTTTAAAAAACAGATTGTATTTTCCTTTATCGTAAATAATATCTCCATCAATACAAGAGCCATTGGCTGGACTAAAAAAGAGCTGTTTTGGAGTGGTTTCCAGGTCGGTAAAATCAGCGTTGGCATAAGCGTAATAAATTTTATCAGGCTCATCGCCATTCTTCATCGACCAATAAACCATATATTTTTTGGCAGTTTTATCGTAAATGGTCTGCGGTGCCCAAACGCGTAGCAGATTTTCGTTATTCGGGAAACGTTTTTGAATATCAACAACTGCTGATGTCCAATGAATCAGATCATTTGATTTCAACAATACCATTGCCCTGTTCGAGTTCCAACCATTGGCCGAAACCATATCCGTAGCCACCATATAAAAAGTTTTGCCATCTTCGCCACGCAAAATATGCGGGTCGCGAACGCCGCCTGTACTACTAATCTTTTCAGAAGAAATGATTGCGTTATTGTTATTTAATGCACTGAAATGATAACCATCGGTACTCACCGCAAAACGAATGGCTTCTTCTGCTTTCGAATTTCCGGTAAAATAAGTAAATAAGTAAGCTACATTTTCTCTTGATTCGGCTTTTTGACCAGAAGTTTTTTTAGGTTGTGCGATTATTTTCCCTGATAAACATATCAGTAATAAAATAATACCATATTTTGTTGGTGAATACTTCATTTCTCTGTTTGTTATTCTATTTTTTTGGTTTCCAATCCAATACCTGGACCTGTGTTGGCGTCTGCTCTGCTTTTCCTTCCCCATCTATTTGGGTAACATTTTGTAAAAATAGGCTCAATATACTCTTAGTTTTCCAAAGTTCAGTATCATAAGTGGGCTCCCAATCGCCCATGCTGGTTTTGGTAAGGTCTTTAATTATCCAGTTTTCTGATCCAAGATGATCGTTTAAAGCAATAGATGCCTTGTTTCCTCGTTCGGCATCTCTAAACAATAAACCTGCAGCATAATATTTTCCATTTGGCCAAACGATAATCTGTGGTCGCGAAATTGGAATCCGCTTGGTACCAGTGCCACTTAGACTAAAAGTTGTTTTTCTAAAATTAAGGTTACTTACTTTCCAGCTGCTATCCGTTTTAAAAACCAGGTGATACTGAGGCCCGGTTTCATTCGCTCCGCGCCAATAACCAGCAATAAACACATTACCTTTTGCATCGGCAAACATTGATGTTTGGTTAATCAACTCACTTTGCTGTGGAATTTTTACGGTATACTCTGCATTTGTTGCGGTTATGGGAAGCTGATATTTTTCACCAGTGGATTTTAACCAGCTTATACCTCCATCGGTTGATTTTGCATAACATAAATCATGGTTACTGGCTACATCAGGGCTTTCGCGCCAAACCCACGATAAATGAATGGTCCCAACCTGATCTACTGCAACCTGCCAATAGGCATTACGCTGTCCTTCGCCATCAATCATCCCATCCTGTAAACGTGTCCACTTTTTAGTTTTTAAATCATAAAGATTAATCATGAGGTTTCCGTTTCCAGAGCCCCCATCACGGTAAAAAAACAAAAGATCGCCATTAGCCAGCTTATAAAACTCAGGATAACTGACATTATTTTCCTTTGCAGAAAGCATAACTTCTTTTTGCCTAAAGTTAACGAACCTGCTGAAACTGATTTGGCGTAGTTTAGATTATTGTTATGCTGCCCCCAGGCAATATGCAGAAAACCATCGCCATCAACCATAATACTGATTGATTTATGAGCATCGGTAGCATCGCCTTTATAAGGTGTGATAACTGACACCCAGCGGGAAGAATTGATTTTGCGTTTAGCCAGTACCACATTTTGTTCGTGATCATAATAAGCAGCATACTGGCTATTTTTAAAGCTAACTAAAGCATTTTTACGAAAAATAACAGTATTTACCGAATTGTTTGCCCAGCCGTTGCTGGCAATAGTACTCAGCTTTGTTTCTTGTGCAACACTCATCAGGCTGATGCCAATGAACACACAGATTAGAAATATACTTTTATTTAGGTATTGATACATTATACGGTTACACTGGTCGGCGTTACATTTGGCAAAGCCGAATTACCGAAATTTTTAAGCTTTACACAGGGGTTAAATCATACTTTGCAGGGGGTGTTTTAAGCTAAATGCCTTTTAAAACGTAAAATAGCGTAACTTTTATGTTGTAGCATTAACATTGTAGTATTTATGGAAACTTTTCCTGTGTTTTTTATAAACTCTGACGGTGTTAACTTAAATAACTTTTGAAACTGCTCTCTAAAATATTTACTATCATTTATGCCAACTCTAAAGGCAGCTTCGTTAATATTTAAATTAGTATTGATTAATAATTCAGCAGCTTTTCTTAACCTGATAAAACGAATAAAACCATTTATTGACTGGCCCGAAGTAGCCTTGATCCTTTTATAGAGATTAGAATGACTCATTCCAAGATCAGATGCCAGTGTTTTTACGTTAAAGCTGTCCTCCATCAAATTTTCTTCGATAATCATAATGCATTTTTGAAGAAAGCCCTTATCCTCTTGCGAGACTTTATGGGCATCACTCTTCAAGGTTATTTCATTGTAGAAATAAGACTGAAGATTGGTCCTGTTTTTAATAATGCTATTAATCTTGGCTGTAAAAAGCTCTTTATCGAAAGGTTTACCGATAAAATCGTAGGCACCAACTTCAATTCCTTTAAGTTTTACTTCCGGGCTAGGGTCGCCGGTTAGCAGAATTACAGGAATATGGCTTAGGGCAGAATCGTCTTTAATCGCCTTACAGAGTTCGATACCGTTGAGGCCATCCATGTTTACATCAGATATCACAATATCAGGTAAATATTCTTTACAAAGTTTTAGCCCGTCAGTACCGTTTTCGGCCTTGTAAATTTTGAAGTTGTCCTGAAAAATCTGCTTAATGTAATCTATAATTTCGAGGTTATCATCAACAACCAAAATCGAGTGTAAATCTGAGATGAGCAATTCGAGGTTGCCTACATTCTCCGTGTCATTATTTTCAGCTTCCTCTTCTTGTGCAATAAGCTCATTTACATAAGTTAATTCGTTTTGAAAGACATCGCTGTGTTGCAAATCTGGTTCTCCAACCGGGATATCGATCAAAAATATCGTACCCTTTCCCTGATTGGAGCGAAACGAAATTTTACCCTGATGCAATTCTACAAAGTTTTTGGCCAGGTAAAGACCAATACCGAAACCCATTTTCAGCGATTCGTTCGACATGACCTTATAAAATTTATCGAATAACTTTTCACCTACATGCGCCGGTATGCCCGGACCACTATCGCTCACTTCAATATGCACGCGCATGCCAAGGGTTTTAACACTAAATTTTACAAAACCGTGCTTTGGGGTAAATTTAAGTGCATTAGAGAGCAGGTTAAAAAAAACAATTTCGAGTTTGTCTTTATCTGCATAAATATCCAGGTCCTCTTCTTCGCACTCAAATATATAATCGATGTGATTCTGCTTTGCCAAATAATTAAAGCAGAGGAAAATCTCATTTGTAAATTTATATAGGTTGATCCTTACAATTTTCAAGGTATCATTCTCACTTTCCGTTTTTCTAAATAGTAATAACTGATCTACCAGGCTTAACAAGCGCCTCGAATTTCGGTAAACTACATTTAAATCGTTCTTCTCCTGCCCCGGATCTTTTTTATGGATAATATCTTTTATCGGATTAACGATCAGGGTTAACGGTGTTCTCAGCTCGTGCGAAATATTGGTAAAGAAATTTAACTTTTTCTCATTCAGATCCTTTTCACGCTCCATTTTAAAATTGGTAAGTTCCACTTCGTGTTTTAATCTTCTTTGCCGGTTACGATAGGTTTGAAAAAGATAAAACAGGGAAGACCCTATGATGAGGTAAATGGTATATGCCCACCAGGTACGGTACCAAGGGGGTAAAATCCGAATGAATACGATCTTTTCGTTGTTGCTCCAGGCGCCTTCGGTATCTGTACTTTTAATGTGCAGTTTATATTCGCCCTCGTCTAATCTGGAATAATAAGCTGTACTCAATTTGTTTACATAATTCCAGTTTCTATCCCAACCTTCCAGGTAATAAGCATACGAAATCTGGTCCTGAAAAGAGAATTCTATGGCTGCATAATCGATAGAAATTACGGCAGCACTATATGGAATTTCAATATGGGCCAAATTAACAATAGAGATATCGTTATAACCTGAATCCTGGTCCAGTGGAATATTATTGATCCTGAAATCTGTCAGCACCATTTTAGGCATCCTTCTATTTTTCTTTATGCTATCGGGCGAAAACAGATTGAAGCCGCCAATTCCACCAAATAAAAAATCACCATTAGTAAGCTTTAATGCTGCATTATAATTAAACTGATTACTCTGTAAACCATCGGTAGCATAATAGTTTTTAAAGTTATGGTGTGTAACATCAAATTTCGAGAGACCGTTATAGGTACTGCACCATAAATTGCCTTGCTTATCCTGAAGGATATTGAGTACTGAATTACCTGGCAATCCATCACTCTGGATATATCGCCTTATTTTTTGGTTTCGGGATCAAAAAGCAATAAGCCTCCACCTTCTGTACCGATCCATATTTGATGATTTAAACCCTCCTGAATGGCCCTGATGGCAAAGTTAATTTTTGTATAATGATGTCTTTTATTAATTGGATCTATTTCAATCAGTTCCGTATAGTTCCCAGCCCAAAGTCTGCCTTTCGAATCCTGGAGCAGGCTGTGAATATCTTTTAACTTATGATCGAAAAGTTCAAATTTATCAGCACTTTTATTGTAACGGTATAATGCGCCACCTTTTGTTGTGCCTACCCAAATATTTTGTTTTTTGTCTTGATAAAGCTTCCAGATATTAATATCATCGATGCCTTTAAAAGTATTATGACAGTTATAGTGGACAAATTTTCCGGTTGTTTTATTAAAACGGTCTATCCCTCCGCTAAAACTGGCCACCCAAACATTGTGATCTGCATCATTTAAAATACTCGTAACAAAATTACTCGTTAAGGAGTTTGGATCGCTGGTTTTAGCATAATTAGTAAATATATTTTGCTTTCGGTTCCAAACACTTAAACCACCTCCATCAGTTCCAATCCAAATGTTTTTGTTCTCATCTTCACTAAAAGAGAGCACAAAATTGTTAATTAAGGAATTTCTGTTTAATGGATCATGTTTAATCGTGGTAAACTGCTCATTTTCCGGATCAATGATATTAACCCCTCCACGTAAGGTAGCTATCCACTTTCTGGATTCGCGGTCTTCGTAAACCTGTGCAACAGAATTACTGCTTAGTAAGCCTTTTTCTTTTCCTGCAGGCAGGTAATTCGTCTTTTGATTTTTTGTGTCGTAAACGGTAATTCCTCCCCCATCGGTCGAAATCCAGAGTTTTTGTTTCCGATCAAACAACAAATTCATAATATTCTCATTACTTAAATGCTGGTTGAACCTGGTCAGGCTACCTTTGGTTTTATCAAGCTGAAAAAGTCCGCGTTCTGTTCCAACCCAAAGCATTTGGTTAGTACCTTTGGTCATGCAAGTTACCGAGCGCACCGCAGTATTTACTAAACGAAGTATGTTTTTATCATGATCATATCTACAAAGCCCAACATCTTTTATAAAAAGCCAGAGGGTTTGATTTTCATCTACATATAAAGCTTTTACCGTAAAATCGAAATTTTTACCAAATGGGATCCGTTCTGCTGTGCCACTATTCTTTTTGAGCATGAAAAGACCCTTTTCTTCGGTGGCCACATAAACCACTGAAGACTTACTTATTGCAATTGAATTAATCGCATCACTTACTTCAGTTTTTATGCCTTTATTAAGGTAAATCAATTGATGAAACTTGGAATCGGCATAATCATAATATGAAATTCCTTTTTGTGTACCTACCCAAACCCTGTTATTCTCATCTCCGTTCAATACGGTAATATGATTATTTACCAATGAATGTTCGTCTCCCCACCCATTTCTGAAAACCTTGAAATGATAGCCATCGTAACGGTTTAGTCCGTCATAGGTCCCCATCCACATGAAGCCATAATGATCCAGATACAAAGAATTTACCACATTATTAGACAAACCGTTTTCTACCTCCAGGTATTTAAGGCGAACAGTTGAAGACTGGGCAAAACCAATACCAGCACCCATCCATAAAAATAGCATGAAGGAGGCAGTTTTTTTTGTATAAGAAACATAGAGAAAACAGTACTGAAGTATTATTTGGTATGGAACGAATATACATATTTTCTTAAACTCCATTAGCTGGTATGGTTTAGGATTAAATAGCTAAAAGCGCAAGATTTCTACTACACTAACGAAGTAAATTAACTTAGTATAAGAGAAGCAGTTTAAAAAAATCACTTCACATCAGAATGTCCGAGATGTTTTGTAGGACTGACTTCATCACGAATAAGCTGTTTTAGTTGTTTAATTTCAGGAAAACCTTGCATCTGCTTTCTATCGAAAATTAGTTTCCCGCCAACATGAACCGTAAAAACGCCAGATGCTTCACTCGGAATTAAAGTTACGCCCTTCACCTCGTCTACAAAAGTTGTTAAAATTTCTTGTGCCATGTAAGCCGAACGTAACATCCAGCCACATTTAGGGCAATACGTAATATTAACAAGTAGTTTTTCCATAGATTTTTTTTACAAGGGTACAAAAAATTTGGAGTGATGGAAAATGGAGGTATTAGATGATAACAGACAAAATTGGGCGTATAGTAATGCGAGTGAGTTGGTGATACATTAGACGATGGCAGAAAAAGCCTGATCACCTTCTCAAGGCCAATCCTACTACAACACTTCCCTAAATTTTTGAACCTGTTGTAAACCTTGATTTGACCACGAAACAGTTTTTTTGCCAATTGGGCTGAAACGCTTAAACGTATGCGGAATCAATGTTAAAAATTTTATGATTCTTTTTATGCTGTTTCCTTTTCTTCCACCAGATGATAAAACCTGTAATAGGTAAACTTGCCGCTACCAAAGCTGCCAGAAGAGAAATAATTTTATTTGGAAGACCCAAAAGTCTGCCCGTGTGCAGATCATAATTGGTGGCTTCTATTAAATCGGCACCGTTAAAATCTTTATACAGTTTGGCCCTGATCATTCTACCAGTGGCTTCCTCATAAAAAAGGTATTTTGTTTGCGCGCCCAACGGTAAGGATAAATCATTCTTAACCGCAGTTCGCCTTTACCACGCAGCGAAAAACTAGTGGAAATCGCACCGGGATATTTAATTTTAGCCTCAGTGTAAATTTTATTGTAACGTACAGGTAGCGAATCGATATGCGTAGGATTGGCTGAAACGATAGCTTTGCCTTGCCCTAATTTACTCCCGGTAAAAAAGCTGGCTGCATTTTTCACCTCTTTAAATGCAAAGTATAAACCGCTCAAAGCGGTAATTAATAATATAACTGACGCATAAAAACCCAGTACATTATGCAAATCGTAATTCAGTCGTTTAAATGATGCTTTTCGTTTAATGGTTAACGATTGTTTTAATAAGCGCATTTGGCTAGGAAACCAGAGTATTAGTCCGGTTATCAGCATCAGTATAAAAATAACTACCGACCACTCTATAATAAACTTCCCGGTTTTACCCAGCAATAGCGAGGTATGGACATGCTCTACAACCTGGAGCCAATCTTCGCCTCCTTTTTTAACCAAAGAGGCATTATAGGGGTTAAAATAGTAAACCTTACCCTTTTTACTGGTAAGTTCTACCGTTGCATTTGGCAAGGCATCTTCAATTCTGATCAGCCTTAATTCATCTTTCGGCGAAAGTTTTTCGAATCCTGAAATAACTTTATCTAAACCTATAAAAGGCTTCTCCTGAAGTCCCACATAGCGGAAATCCTTTTGTGTAAAATCCCTGATTTCTTCTTCAAAGATATACAGCGCACCAGTAATACTAATAATAAATACCACCAGGCCAGTTGCCAGGCCGAGCCAGAGATGAATATTCCTGATGGTATTTTTAAAATCCCTTTTCTTCATCGCTTAAAAGCATAGCCTAGTGAGAGGTTAAATCTGCGTCCATTCCCTCTCACATAATTTACATTGCTGCCATAAAACTGGGAAATAGCAGGGTAATAAACTTTATTCAATAAATTTTCTATTCCTAACGATAGTTTTAATGGTTGTGTAACCTGATATACTGCTGCAACGTTAAATAAGTTGAAGGCTTTCACCGGTCCTTCGCCGATTAAATATTTACCAGCAGCATTGGTTTTAAAACGGTCGCGATTTCCTACACGCATCCAGTTTACATCCAAACTTAAGTTTTTAATGCCTGAATACTTAAGATAAACTGTAGTTTTTGAAGGTGGGATACGCGTTGTGTTTAAGTATACATCTTTCTCTCCGTTAAAATTACCGTCATTATCTACATCCCCTTTACCTTCTAATTGTGCATAATTACCACCGATACTCAGCTCACGTAGTAATTGATAATCAGCCTGGATTTCAAATCCATATACACGCTCTGGAATACGTTGAGAAATATAGGTACCATTTACCTCTAAAAGATTGGCGCCCAGTTTAGAAGTGCTGTAGTAGTAAGCAGCACTGAAATTCAGTTTACCTAAGCTGCTGCTAAAACCCGCTTCATAATTGTTTACGATGATTGGTTTAGTTTCTAATTGAGACAAAGTATTACTTTTTGCTGCCCTTAATACCCTACCTAACTCAAATACCGAGAACGACTGCGCATAACTGATAAAAGGATTAAAAAACTTGAATTTTGAGTAACGTGCTCCGGCATTAAATACCAAAGCGTTGTAGTTTAATTTACCGCCCTGTACAGCTATACTTCCGGCACCATTCGCACCAGTAGCCAGGGTATTAAAATCATCTACATCAATGTTGATATTTTCGACTCTCAGGCCTCCTTTTATGGTTAAATCATTAATTAAAGTTGCAGAAGCCTGTAAGTAGGGTGCAAAGTTCACCATATTCATATTAGGCACCCATAAACGACCATCAGTTAAACTTTGAGCAGTTTTATCATTCATTAAATCCAAACCATAGTTCAATTGCATTGGTACCTGGTCTGTAACATTAAAAGGTGTATTCAGGTTAACCCTTGCTCCTTTTTTGGTAGAAGTAATAGCCGACTGACCGCTTCCGAAAAATGATGCTGAATTAGAATAAATGGTATAAAAGTCCTGATAATATACATTGGCCGTTAAATCAGTTTTACCAAAAATCTGCTGACTGGTATATTGTAAATTAGCATTATGGTTAAATCTTGTTCCCTCATCTTCCCCCAGTCTTGTGCCATAAATGCCTATAGCGGGCGATTGACCGTAAACGCCATCTTTGGTCTGGTATTTAGAATGTTGCCTGGAACTAAAATAATTGTACATTACCTGTAAACGCTGTTTTGGAGTAAAGTTATACCCCAGTTTTACAAATCCGTTGTAAGATCTGGTTTCGCCCAAACCATATTCCGGAGAGATAACCAGGCCTTCAGCATCGCGAAAAACACCAGTTTTTTCGAACATCCCGCTTACCAGGTAATCGAATTTACCTGTTTTACCATAAAGCTGTTGCGAAAAACGGTAGCCAATAGTACTGTCGCCTTTCAAATTTCCTGTAATTCCGGCTTGAGAATAGCCTCCGAATGATTTTCCGTTATCCGCCTTTTTAGTAATATAATTAATTAAACCACCTTCTGCACCATTACCATAAATAGCGGTGGCGCCTTTAATCACTTCAACACGCTCAATAACTGACGGATCTATACTGCGGATATCTCTTCCTCCTGCTCTTAGCGGAGTAGATTGTGGAATACCATCAATTAATACCAAAACACTTCTACCACGCAAAGTCTGACCAGAGTTACCAGTTTGATTGGTAGAAAAACCTAATCCCGGTACACTATATGAAAGTATGTTGGCCAAATTTGGACTAATGGTTGATTGTGTATTTAATTCCTTAGCGGTAAGCACCGTTACTGATGATGGTGTTTGTGATAATGACTCTGGCCTTCTGCTTGCCGAAACAATTATATCATTTAGTCCTTCAGTCTGTTCTCTTAAAACAAATGTTACCCAGGTTGTATCATTTGCAGTAACTGATACACCTTGCTCAAATGTATCGTAACCTGTAATAGAGACCTTAATCTGATGGTTTCCAATAGAAACAGTATTTAATTTAAATGCACCTGTTTTATTAGAAGTGGTCTTAATATTCTGTTTTTTAACCTGTATATTGGCAAAGGGTATTCCGTTTCCTAAAGAATCTACAACTTTTCCACTAATTGTTCCTTTACCTGTTTGTGCAAAAAGGGTAATTGTGGATAGCATAATAAGTGCTGTGGCTAAAAATTTCAGGTATAGGTGTTTCATGCAATTTATAAATTTCGGCAAAGCTAACATTATTTAGACTCGTTAAAAATAATAATTTGAAAAACATCGCTGATCGGTGTTTAATCATGCATCATTTTAAAAAAATAAGGCAAAAGGTTTAATTTATTTGATATTTGCGTTAAATCATATTGAGTAAAAAAGATGTTGGAAACAAAGATTACGTACGCAATGATCACCGGAGCCAGCAAAGGTATTGGCAGATCAATAGCCATTGCGCTGGCCAGGAGAAAAATCAATCTATTGCTTATTTCCCGCTCAGCTGATGAATTAGGTATATTACAAACTGCCATTAAAAACGAATATGGAGTTGAAGTGCATATCCTGGCAATTGACCTTAGCCAGGCTCAAGCCCCTAAAGCTGTATATAGCTGGATAACCGAAAAAAATTACGCCATCCATATCCTGATTAATAACGCAGGCTACGGATTGTGGGGGAAATTTGCAGAACTGGACTTAAGCGCCCAGTTAGAAATGTGTCAATTAAATATGACTACAGTAACTGCATTGTGCCATTTATTGCTTCCAATCCTGTCAACACAAGAAAAAGCATATATTCTGAATGTATGCAGCACTGCAGCCTATCAGGCGGTACCAACTTTAGCCATTTATTCGGCAACTAAAGCCTTTATTTTATCTTTTACCAGGGCATTAAGATTCGAACTTAAAGATGGTCCGGTTTCAGTAAGCTGCCTGAGTCCTGGTCCTGTTGATACAGGTTTTGCACACCGCGCCGGACTGGATGCTTTTAACAAAATGGCAGAGAAATTTAATATGAAACCCGATGAAGTGGCCGAAATTGCCATAAAAGGATTGTTCTCCGGGAAATCTGAAATTATTCCAGGTTTTACCAATATCATCAGTGTATACGCCAACAGGATCCTGCCAAAGGGATTTATCGAAAAAATGGCCGCAGGGATTTATAAAACTTAGTTCCATGTGTAGTCAGATGGAAATATTTGACTAATCGTATACCTCATTCCCTAAATTATCCTGTTTGATGTATGAATGTCGGATGGGAACATCCAACACCACTGATATGCTATCAAAATTGATTTGGAAATGAACAGTTCTGTGTGCTTGGCATTTTTAGTCCCGCATTCCATTGCAAGTCCGCACTCGTTCCTCGTTTACGGGCTTTTCATTAAATTCGGGTTTAGGAACAAAGGTTTGTGCACTATGCAACCCTAAAAATGAAATATTGTTTAGGCCATTTAGCCCCGGGTGCAGCGATACCCTGTAGCAAGGAGGTACGACGAAGCGAAGCGTAAAGCGAAACACGGGAACAAAGTACCCTATTACGACTACAATTGCGCTCCAAATATTAAAAGATCTATTTTTAATTTAATAAAATATCTGATTATCAACCAATAACACATAAAACCCCAGGGGTTGCAGTCTGATGTTACCATCTGACTGATCGTATACCTCATTTCCGTGAATTACTATTTCGATGTATGAGTGTCGGATGGTAACATCCAACACCACAGATAAAATTAAAATAAAACGGCTCTAGTAGTCTTTTTTTGCACACCTCTACCCTGCCGTAACTCCTTCCCGAAAAAATTATTTTAAAATATTTCAAATAAAATTCTTTGGAATATTAAAAATATGTTACGTTTGTATTAAACACTACTAATTCCATAGACTATGTCGAATAAAACAAACATGTTTTATTTTCCTCCAGTACCCAACCACTCGCCAATGCGAATGTGCTGTTGCTGTGCATAACTCTATCTCCAATTTATCCTTTTCCTAAATCTTTTAAATTTTTACACATGGCCACATCGTATCCAACCTTTACCTTATCTGAACAATTAACACAAGAACAGCTTGATTTTTTTAACACAAATGGGTTTATCCATTTCAAGAATTTCATCAAACCAGAAACAGTTTCTTCCATTATCGACGCTTCTAAACAAATAGAACAAAAATGGATACAGCAAGATGTTAAAAAAATAAACGGCGTGCCGATTAAATACGGGAAAGATCTTGATGGCTCAGCAATTGTACAACGGTTTGCCTTTATTAATCAACAGCATCAAACGCTAAGTGGCCTCCTATTAGATCCACGCTTTAACGCATTACTTCAATTGGCTGGCGATGGCGCGCGTTTAGGCACTGAAGAAAAAGACGGCATGGTGTTTAACCACTATATAAACGGACCAGAAAGCAAATTCAGTAAAATGGGCTGGCATACGGATGGTTTAAGAGATATCTTCTACGGCACTAAACTAAATCCGATGTTAAATGTAGGCATTCACCTGAGTACTTTAAAGCCTGAAAATGGCGGATTAAAAATTATCCCCGGCACTCATAAACAAAGTATTTACCAAATGCTCTTCCGCAAGAAATACTTCCTTGATAATAAACCTGATGCTGAAGAAGTATCGATATTGCCAGAAGCAGGAGATTTAACCATCCATGATGGAAGGCTGTGGCACAGGGTTGCAGAATCGGCCATACGTGGCGAGGAAAGCAGGAGGCGTGTAATTTACGTACCCATCATCGCAGGTAAATATGCCCCAAAAAATGAGAATAGTCCAACAGTATTTTATCAGCGCTTCGCCGGAATTGTAAAATAAATTTATGTTATTTGCCCTATTGTTTACTTACCTGGTCAGATCGGGGAAGCTAAAGCGAATGGCTGATTATTCTAAAGGTATTCCGAAGAAGATCAGTTTAAAATTTTACCGACCAGAAACAGCCATTCTCTTTGGCGTAATTTTGGCTGGCACTTAAATTGGAGGCTATTATTAAACTAAAAGAAGACCATTCAGATGGCAAAAGGGTATTTGCAGACCGCGAGAGGACAAATATTTTAAGAAAAGGCGAACAGGGACTGATCTTATTTTTGCTTCAAAGGATTCCTAAGTGGATCACGCCCAATATGATGACAGGTATTGGCATGTTCGGATCACTGATTGTGTTTTTAAGCTTTATTTTGGCTGGTTTTTATGCGAAAAATTATTTGCTGATCGGAATTTTAGGTTTCATGATCAACTGGCTTGGCGATTCGCTCGATGGCCGGTTGGCGTACTTTTGTAAAATCCCACGGAAATGGTATGGCTTTGCGCTCGATATTGTGATGGATTGGCTCAGCATTATTCTGATCGGTTTGGGCTATTATTATTATGCTGATGGTAATACACGGATTTTCGCATTTCTTTTTGTGGTATTGTACGGTTGGTCGATGATTATTTCTCAACTGCGTTATAAAATCACAGGCTTTTATCAGATCGATTCTGGCTATTTAGGCCCCACAGAATTACGCGTAATTATTTCGCTTATCTTAATTGCCGAAACCTTATTTACCAATGCCATTACTTATTTCGCAATTGCTATGGTATCGCTGTTATTGGTGATCAATATTATCGATACGTTTAAACTTTTGAAAGCCGGCGACGCTAAAGATAAGGAGGAGAAGCTATAATGACCTGGGCATCTGTCAAACTTTTCCTCAAAGCTCAGGTATCGGCTTTTTCTGGCGGTGTTACCGATTATGGATTAATGGTACTGCTAACGGAATGGTTTCACATTCACTTTACCATTTCTATTTTAATTTCCGGAACCCTGGGTGGGATTGTCAATTTTTGTATTAACCGTTTTTGGGCTTTTAAAAGCATTGATGGGTATCACAGCTCTACCAGCGGCCAACTCATTCGTTTTTTCACGGTAGTTCTGGGCAGTATTTCATTAAAATCAGCAGGCACCTATTTATTTCATCAAAGCTTAAATGTAGATTATAAAATCGGCAGACTTTTAATTGATAGTATCGTTTCTTACGGCTTTAATTATCCGCTAATGAAATATTGGGTATTTAAAATTAATAGTCTTCGTAATGATGAAGCTGATGAAGAAGATTATTTTGAAACAATTGGCGAAGAACAAAGGGTTTAAGGGCTTGCTTCTACCCTTACGGTATGGTGAAATATAATTTCTTCTACCAAAACACATTAACAAACGTTTGCGCTTTATTTGTTAATCAGAACATTCTAGATGGTCTCTGATTGTCATTGTTTCAGGCGAGGTACAGCGTGTAGTCGAAAACCGCGATCGCTTAGCAAAGCTAAATCTAATCAGACAGATCTCCTTTCCAATTTATTATCCTGACAAAAATGCGTACACTATAGGCTTTAACACCGTGATCGCGTTACATAAGATAGCTATTGGATCAAAAGGACGAAATTATAAAGGTAAAAGAATGTCCAGTTCAAATAAGGGGTATAAAAACTGAAAACATGCCTTTATCATCTTAGTTCAATATTGTTTTAGCTTCGTTCACTCTATTTTCATTAATTTTCTTAATAATCTCTTCAAATTCCGATTGTTTTGCCGTGTACTTATTCAGTAAATCGATCTGATTTAAGCCCCGCACCAGGTTGTGTTTAGGATAATTCGTTTTATAATAGATATCGCCATTTAAGAAATCGGTAATGAACCTTACCGCCTGCATGTAAATCATAAATTTACCCGAATAGATAAAGAACTGTTTTTCAGTAAAGGCCAAAACCTGGTCCATTTCTTCCATATAACCTTTATGTATTGCGGCAAAAACGTCTTCTCTAATGGCTATTTTATTAAAATCTTTTTCTTCTTCATTGGCTTCAGAGAGATAGGTACGCATCATATCACCGACATCGCTAATAAAGTATCCCGCCATTACGGTATCCAAATCAATTACGCATAAACCCACTCCGGTTTCGGCCTGTAGCAATACATTACTAATTTTAGTATCATGGTGTACCACACGTAAATTAAGTGCACCGCTATTTATCATATCTACATACTGCTCTTCTATATCATAATGTCTGATAATTTCTTCAATAGCAGATTTTGCTTCACTCATCCTTTCGTCGCTAGCTTGTGCTAATGCTTTTTTAAACTGTTCTACACGTAAAGGCAGGTTATGAAAATCTTCAATTGTGGGCTTTAACTTTTGTACGTTAAAGGCACAAAGCATCCTTGTAAATTTACCAAACTGCCTGGCTGCATGGTAAGCCTGCTCAGGCTGATGTACAAAATCAATCGAGCAAGAATTTTCCACAAATGGAAAAATCCTGTAAAAATGATCGTCGATAACTACAAAATCAGAACTATTTAAAGTCTTAATTGGGGCCACAAATAGATATTTAGGAGCTGTTTGATCGAGATATTTTTTTATGGTCTCAATATTTTGAGCAATATTTTGAGGCTCGCGAAAAACCGCTGTATTTACCTCTTGCAAAATATAGGCTAATTCTTTACTGTAAACTTTCCAGGTACGGTTAATTAAACCCGAGCCGAAAGGTTCTATTTTAAATTTTTCTGCATTGAGTCCATAAGCACCTAAAACTGCTTGAAACATAAGATGGTAATATATATTTGAATAAAAATTGTTCCGGGCAACCCATTTGATCAACCTGAATAAAGTTACGTATTAAAATATGCGGGCAAGCCATAAGCAATACCCGCAACCGAGACTAAAAGCCACTATCATCTAAAGCGAAAGTATTTTTTCGATCCTTCCATTTTCCCCTGGTAAAATCAGGGAATTTCTGGGGCATATTACCTTTCTTCAACGATTTTGTCGATAGTGGGGTGATTACACTCATTGTTACCGAGTCATATACATCAATTGGTGTTTGTTTTTTCTGTTTTACTGCCTGGATAAATCCATTAAATACAAACCAGTCCATACCGCCATGACCTGCTCCCACAGCCTCTGCTTCATATTTTTTCCAAAGTGGGTGATCATATTTGGCAAACCACTCTTGAGCAGGATCCCAGATATCATCTTTCTTTGATTGATGATCAATGTATACTGATTTATTTACATCCATCCAAAGACCTTTTGTTCCCTGCACCCTGAAACCAATCGAATATGGACGCGGCAAGTGTGTATCGTGACTTAACAAAACGGTTTCGCCGTTTGCACAGTTAATCATGGTAGTAGTTACATCACCGTTTTTATAATTGATTTTGGCATTTGGATGTCCGGGAGACACTTCTTCTACATAAGCTGCCAATCCTTTGGCTTTAGAGCTGAACGATACCAGGCTGGTAAAACTATTTCCCCTGTTAATGTTAGCATATTGCATTATTGGGCCAACACCGTGGGTTGGATATAAATCACCATCCTGATCGATGTTAAACTGCGTACGCCATTGTGCCTCGCTTAAGGCTTTTTGGCCGTACTCTACCCCACCCCCATAATAATCTTTACCATTGTTAAACAGTACGTTTCTTAAGTTATGCTGGTAGCCACCTTCAAGATGCACCAATTCCCCGAAAAGGCCTTGCCTAACCATGTTTAAAGCCGCCATTACATCTCTACGGTAGCAAACGTTCTCTAAAGTCATATAAGGCATCCCTGTTTTTTCAGAAGTGTTTACAATATCCCAATGATCCTGGACTGTTAAACCAGCAATTACTTCGCAACCCACATATTTACCTGCTTTCATGGCATCAACCGCCTGGTCGCGGTGAAACTGCCACGGCGTTGCTATAATTACGGCATCAATATCTTTACGATCTAAAAGTTTTTTATAAGCCTCTAAGCCTCCGGTATATTCTGTTGCAGCAGGTTTGCCTTTTTTGGCTATAAAATTACGGCAAATTTTAAGTGAACTTTCCTGGGTATCGCAAATTGCCACAATTTCTACATCATCTCTCAAGGCACCTTCAGAGATGTGGCTCATACCACGCGCACCTACCCCAATATAACCTAATCTTACTTTTCCACTGTCTGATGATGCAAATAAACTTCCGGTTGGCAGGATGATTAAGCCCGCAGCCGTAAATGCACCATTTCTGATAAACTCTCTACGTTCCATTTGTGTTTTTTAATATTATTGTTTAGTTTTTAATTGATCTGGTTAATACTGAACAAACGTTTTACTAGCTATTCTTGCTCATTTTATATTAAGACCTGCGCGCGCAGGTAAACTGATTGGCTGTTTTTTTGTAACTATTCCACAATAAGTAGGCATAAATCATATTTAAATCATGCCTTTCGCCATTTGCAAACGTTGTTTCCATCCGGCTTTCCGTATCAGGACAATCTGCATTTCTCTACACCTTATCAGATATGGCATGCCACTAAGCTCAAAAGATTGGATATCTATTTCTTTTTGGCCCCGGCTATTTAGGCATAAGCCAAGTAATAGCCTTAATACAAGTATTTTTTGAAGCAAACGGATAAGCATTTGTGCTGTTTTTTGGTTTTATTGATTTGTATTTTTTAAAAGTAGAACAAGCAAATGAGCATTACAACATAAATATCAGCGCAAACGATTGACTAATTTTTAGATAAGCTGCTTTATCCGGACCCAGATTTAACAGCTCATTTAATTATCCATTTCCGATATCCTGATTAGCAGATATGGATTAAAGAATGTTTTGTCTGGCAAGTAGGAACAAAAAAGGCAGCCTAAAATTTGAGGCAAGGCTGCAAAATAAACAATCAGGGGAAAAGTAACCAAAAGCAAAATAGACCAGAAAAATGGGTCAATAACCCAAGTTTTGTTGGCAATGAAAACATGGCCTGTGTAATTATTTAAGCAACTACCTGACACTAGAAATGTGATCGGCGGATAATCTCATCAAGTTAAGCACTGCGGTCGTTAGTCTGAGCATAGTCGAAGACTTTCCTGAGATTGATAATTCGCAAATAGATACCCTTTGATTACGCTACAAAAGATCGTCATTATAAGGAGGAACGACTAAGCAATCTATCATGCTAGTGATCCTTGCTATAGGTCGGAACAGGCTGTCGGCTGAAAAAGCCTTCTTATAATGACGATTCCTCGCCGAAACGTTATGCCTTATTACTAAAGATGGACGGATCAGAAAATTTTAGCAGAGCTTTGTCTATTCATTATTATTATCCACTTCAAATAAATACCAACATAAATTAGTACAACTAAAGGAAAAATAGGGTGTATCAACCAATAAATAACCTAAATTAAGCGAATTGAGACCTGCCTGTCACTAAATGGCGCTATCTTTTTACAAACCTAAGGCTGCCTTCAATTTCACGTAGCCTGTTTTACTTACAGGCAACCAGATATCAGACTTTAGCAAAACCACATAACTATCCTTCTCTTTTAGTTCTATTTTAGTTACCTGAGCCAGGTTAATGATGTAAGACCGGTGTATGCGAATAAACTGGCTCACATCAAGCGTTTGTTCGAAATAAGCCATGGTTTTGTTTTTGTAGAAAGCGCCATCAACGGTACTTAATTTCACATAATCATCATCAGCCTCCAAGTAGTTGATATCGGCAACAGGAATAATCTTAATTACGCCGTCTTTTTTAACCACTACCCTATTGTTTTGAGCCGGACTTAAAGCTGCAGCATCCAAAACAGCCTCTGTATTTTCGGTTTGATTTAATTTGCCCGGTAACTTTTTAAGAGCAGCATCGAAGCGCGACTTATCAATCGGCTTAAGCAAATAATCTACCGCATTAACTTCAAAAGCTTTAATGGCATATTCATCAAATGCTGTGGTAAAAATTACCGCAGGTTTATCTTCCACCAGTTCGAGCATTTCGAAACCACTGATTTTAGGCATCTGTATATCAAGAAAAATTAAATCAGGCTTATGAAGGGTAATGGCTTTTAAACCTTCAAACCCATCACCACATTCTGCTACAATCTCTATTTCTGCATGATCTGAAAGGTAATATTTTACAATATCTCTCGCTAAAGGCTCATCATCAATTAGTATTGTTCTGATCATTTTTTTGTGGAATTTTTAGGGTGGTAATATATAAATTATTTGCCTCAATATCGGTTTGTAATAAATGGGTATTTGCAAATAACAGATATAACCTGCGTTTAATGGCACTTAAACCAAATCCTGTGCCTCCGGCAGCTTTCATCTCCGGATCGAAAGGATTTTGTACGCGCAACTGTAAAATATTGTACTCTACAGTAACATCAATTTTGATTGTAATGCCTGCAGATGTGTTATACAGTCCGAATTTAATGGCGTTTTCTACGATAGGTTGCAATAATGTACCGGGCAGACAAAGGTTTAAGGTATCTTCGGCAACGTTAACTTCAATGTTTAACCTATGGCTAAACCTTACTTTTTCGATATCAAGATACAGCTGAATGTACTCCATTTCTTCTTCTACGGAAACCCATAATTCATCATCGCGTTTTAGGGTACCACGTAGAAAAGAAGCTAATTTTGTAATCATTACCCCCGCCTCTTTTGGGTTAACCATGGTAAGTGCAAATACCGAATTTAAACTATTGAAAAGAAAATGCGGCTGTAATTGGTGTCTTAACTTATTTAACTCAGCCTCTTTGGCTAAACTTTTAGCTGCCGATAGTCTTTCATGTGTTTCTGATTGTTCTTCTAACCTGTACCATAAAATATTAGCTAAGGCACACCAGGCTAAACACATAAAAGAAATTAAGCCTCTAAAGGCAAAAGAGAAATTGTAAAAATCTTTGTATTCTTTATAATCGGCAAAAATATAAAGCATGCTATATTTAGCGGCATAAATAATTACAAATGTGAGGGCCAGCGTAATAATCAGTACATAGAGAATCCGTTCATTTTTTGGCTGATAATAACCAAGCATATTGCTTAGCCCTATACAGGCCAATGCCAGCAAAAAGTTATTGATTAAGCTATCGGTTATCGCTATCCACCAGGAAAAATTAACTACATAATGCAATCCGGCACCACACAATACAGTCCACATTATTGCAATGGTTAACGATATTTTCTGTATTTGCGGAACGGATAAAGGTCTAGTTGTCAAAATCGTTTTGATTAGTTAATGATTGATTACGGTGCGCTAGCTTTTCCAGGTATTTTGTAACTGATTTAGGCTCAACAATCCTGGAACTTACTTCTACACCATCGGTAAGTTCTGCAACTTCCGATATTCCACCTACACCTAAAAACTTCCATATTACCTTATCTCCCTGGCAGTTATTAAAGGAAGGATTAAAATGTATGGCATTCAAATTAGCTTTGCTTAAGGCCTGTCTTATACTTTCTGCCTGGATTAAACGCGTTTGTTCATTAAATTGGGGTGTATGCTTTCCTTCACCACAAATTACCTGATAGATACAATTTACTGCAAACCATTTCATAGGCAATGTTTATAATAAATGTTTAGAAACTTTTAATTTCAATTCCGCCAAATAAAGCCGTTCCATCTAAAACCAATGTTTTTTTCAGCTCTGCTACCGGCATCACATGTGATCTTTTATCTTCAACGCTACCAAATAATGCCGTTACGTTCGATTTTATTGCCCAGTTTTGTGGTACAATTAATTTAATTCCTCCAAAAACGGCCGTTACATCAAGCGATACTGTTTCAGGAAAATCAGCCTGGGTCATTACAATATCGGCACCGCCAAAAACGGCCGTAATATCGCCACCCTGAAAGTTTTTAGTGTAAACAGTTTGATGGCTACCACCAAAAACAGCCATTACATCAATAATATCGTTATTATTTGCAGCGTTTTTATCGCCTCCTGCTTCAAAATTAAAATCGGCCTTGTGCTTATTTTTAGGTTTTTTCTTAAAAACCGACGCATCTTTCGGTCTGAAGATTAAAAAACCACCCACTATCACCAAACCAATACCTAATGCATATTTAGACAGGTCGAGATCCAGCCCGGGTATGCGAATTAAGGTATTGTATGCGCCGATCAAAATCAAGATCAGCCAGGCTATTCCCTTAAAGTTACGACGAACGCCGATAAATACACCAAGTAAAATTAAAAAATTAGACCAGCTGAATATCCACCCCGGAATCGCTAATCCCATATTGTTCAATAGAAATGCAAATCCGATGATGACTATGATGAAACCGCTCCAAACCCTTCCTGAGTTTTTAAGCTGGTTGTTATCGTTATTATTAATATTTTCCATTTGTGCTCGTATTTAATCATCCAAAAATATTGATAAACATCAGATCATAGTATATACAACATGTAAGAACTCTGTAAAAGACGGTAAGTGCCCTTATTTTATCGGTGAAAATTATTTTGCTATTTTGATGGCATGAAATTTCTCCTGCTAATGTTCGGTCTTGCTATTTCTACCTGCTTATATGCTCAGGAAATAAGCAGTCATTATAAGATATACGATGTAAAAAAACAAAAATCGATATCAACAGACGATATTGTTGCTGATATGGAGCAGGCAGATGTTTTATTTTTTGGCGAAGACCATAACGATTCTGTAGGGCACTACCTCGAAGCAACGCTCTTCAGAAAACTCCATTCAAAATATCCATTAAAAACGGCGCTATCTTTAGAAATGTTTCATACTGATGTACAACCTGAATTAGACGAATACCTGGCAGGGTTAATATCAGAAAAAAATTTTATCAAAGAAAGCAGGGCCTGGGGAAATTATAAAGATTACAGACCTTTAATCGAGTATGCCAAACAAAACAGGTTAAAAGTTATTGCTTCAAATGCGGCAACACGTTACAGTAATGCGGTTACACTAGGCGGACTTAAGGTTTTAGAAAATTTCCCAAAAACATCATTCAATTTTTTACCTCCCTTGCCTATTGATACGGCTCAGGGCAGATATTATGAAAAATTTACGGAAACTTTGGGTGGACACAGTATGGGTCCGATGAAAATTTATCAGACTCAAAATTTGTGGGATGCGACCATGGCCTGGTCTATCAATAAGTTTATTAAGGCAAACAGGGGCATAAAGGTTTTTCAACTTAACGGGCGTTTTCATAGCGATGAAAAACTGGGGACGCTGGCAAAACTCAAACAATTAAATCCAAAATTAAAAATCCTGAATATTTCGTCGTTTTCTGATGAAAGCTTTATCAAGCCCGATTGGGAGAAATTTAAATATCTTGGTGATTATATCATTCTTACAGATCCAAAGGTAAAAAGGAGTTATTAATCTGAATCAGTTAAAAGATGTTCAGCAGATATTTATTACTCGGTTCGTCACCCTGATCCATAGCTAGGGGATCCCATTCAGGGTCTGTTTTGCAGGAAGATAAAAAATGCTGACCACGCAGTAGCTACAAGACAATTGAAAACAATAGTTATACTTTTAAAATAAATTAAGCATAACGAAAGTACCTGAAAAAGAACCTATTAAAACAAAAAAGCTCCGTAGCCAGAACCAGTTTGCGGAGCTTTGGTTTTATGCTTTTGCTTTTAGTAAATCTCTGATTTCAGTTAAAAGCACTTCTTCTTTTGTAGGCACAGGTGGTGCAGCAACTGCTACGGCTTCTTCCTTCTTTTTCATTCTGTTAATTGCCTTAACCATAATAAAAACAATTAATGCCAACAGTAAGAAGTTTATCGCAACCGTAATAAAATTACCGTATGCAAATATAGCAGCATCCGGAGCAGCTTTTTTGGCATCTGCCAACGATGCTCCCTCCGGGATAAGTTCCGATCCTTTACCCATTGCAAAGTAAATGCTGCTGAAATCTGGCTTACCCGCCATAGCAGCAACTACAGGCATTATTAAGTCTTCAATTACACTGGTCACAATCTTACCGAAAGCTCCGCCAATAATAACTCCAACTGCTAAATCGAAAGCATTGCCCTTAATGGCAAACTCTTTAAATTCTTTTACAAATCCCATACGCTGTCTGTGTAGTTCTATTTATTTACTAAAATAGCAAACATTAAACTCAATGCAAATGTTTAGCAAATAATTTTAAAACCAAACATATCGATAGCATTTAGATCAAATCAGCATAATATCTGAAATCTATTGTTTATTTTTGCCCTATTCTTTTTTATTTACTATGCTAAAACAACACCTACAACAAAAATTATTACAAAAGTTATCACCACAACAAATACAGTTTATTAAATTGTTACAGGTGCCAACCGTTGCTTTAGATACCCGTGTAAAAGAAGAACTTGAAGAAAACCCTGCGCTTGAAGATCCAAGCTTAATGACTCAGGATGAGCCAAAGAGCGAATATGATGATTTAAATGATGGGCCTGAAGATTACGAACAACCATCAGAAGATACCAGCATGGATGAATTTAATGTAGATGATTATTTACAGGATGATTCGACCAACGATTACAGCACCAACTACAATAATGGCGACGATGATGAAGAGAAAAAGAAACGCCAATTGCCATAGAAAGTACATTTTTTGAAAGTTTACAAGAGCAATTAGACCTTATTCCCCTATCCGATCAGGATTTCATTATTGGCAAACAAATTATCGGCAGTTTAGATGATGATGGTTATTTACGCCGTCCCCTGGGCTCCATGATCGATGATCTTGCTTTTTCCCAGAATGTTATGGTTGAGGAAGAGGATGTATTGGAAATGTTAAAACTGATCCAAAGCTTCGATCCTCCGGGCATTGGCGCAAGAGACCTGAAAGAATGTTTATTGATCCAGTTAAAAAGAAAAGACCCGAACAATCCCATTATAGTTAAAGCAATGAATGTTGTAGAAAACTATCTGGATGAGTTTACACGTAAACACTACGATAAATTAGAAAAAAGTTTAGGCCTGGATAGCGAAGAGCTTAAAGAGGTGGTAAATGAAATTTTACGTTTAAATCCAAAACCAGGTGATGCCAATCAGGTTACAACCAAACAAATGCAGATTATTCCTGATTTCCACATCAGCAATAACGACGGCGTATTGATTTTAACATTAAATTCGAAAAATGCTCCTGAATTAAAGGTAAGCAGATCTTACCAGGAAATGTTTGAGCATTATGACAAAGCTGCATCCAAAGATAAAAAGCTAAAAGAGGCTGTTCAGTTTGTGAAACAAAAATTAGATTCTGCCCGATGGTTTATAGATGCGATTAAACAAAGACAACAAACTTTGTTAAAAACCATGAATGCCATTATGCACTACCAATATGAATATTTTTTAACGGCCGATGAGCGTAAAATGCGCCCGATGATCTTAAAAGATATCGCAGATAAAATCGATATGGATATCTCAACCGTATCAAGGGTCGCAAACTCTAAATATGTACAAACCGAATTTGGCACGTTCCTGTTAAAATCTTTCTTCTCAGAAGCTATACAGACCGAAAACGGTGAAGAAGTTTCGAATAAAGAGGTTAAAAAAATATTAGAAGACTGTATTGGCAACGAAGATAAACGCAAACCTTTGGCTGATGAAAAATTAACCGAAATTTTAAAAGAAAGAGGTTATAACATTGCCAGAAGAACGGTTGCGAAATATCGTGAACAAATGAATATTCCGGTAGCCAGGCTTAGGAAAGAACTTTAGTTCAGTTGGCAGTTTTCAGTTAACAGTTTTCAGTTGGCAGTTATTTATTTAAAGTATAGGATTTAAATTGCGAGCAAACCGTGTTGCGCTCCAAATGTAAATGGTGTATTTATTGTGATTGGGAAATGGGCAGTTCTGTGTGCCTGGCAGCTTAAGCCCCAACTTTCCATTACAGGTCCGACCCGTTGAATCGGGATTCCTCGCTTACGGGCTTTGCATTGCAATCGGGTTTGAGCACAAAGTTTGTGTACCCTGCAAACCCGAAAAATAAAAACTGCCCGGGCCATTTAGCCCCGGCTGGAGTGTTACCCTGCAGAGACGAGGTACGAGGAAGCGAAGCGTAAAAACGGAAGACGGGAGGACATTCCCTGTTTTATTCAGGCTTTGCGCTCCAATCGATAAGATATATCTGAATACCGATATATTACCACATTTTAATATAAGATGGCGCTTTGTAGATGTTATTCAGTAATAAACCCAACACAATTTCGTGGCTGCCGTTGCTTACCTGGTTTAACTGCGAAGTGGTAAAATCGTAAGAATAAGTCAGGTTAACCATTTTCCCAATATTGAAACCTGCCATTGCAGCAAAAGAATCGTCTTTACGATAGCTCCCACCTAACCAGATTTTATCTTTAAAAGCCAGTTTCAGGTTTACATCAACAGAAACAGGTGCAGGTGATACATATTTCACCATAATGGATGGGATGGCTGCTATTTCATCGTCGACAAAAAACTTATATCCTGCAGTAGCAAAATAATGCGGCACTTCTTTACCCAGATTATAGTTATTATCGCCTGTGAAACTTAGTTTCTGAGGTAAAATTTGCTGTACCGAAACACCTGCGAACATCCTGGCACCATACAACCATAAACCTATACTCAAATCTGGCTTTACCTGATTAATCAACGCCCTGTTCATTACAGGATCCGTTGGGGTATCAAAGGTAAGTGCATTTACATCTAACGAGATACTCGAAATACCTGCAGCTACCCCAGCCGATAAATTAAAATTATTACTCAACTGCAAATGATAAGCATAGGTAACATTGGCATCCAGTCTTTTTATCGGACCAGTTTTATCCAAAACAGCGGTTAGCCCCATTCCATGGTGAGATGGCGACGACATGTAGTTTTGCATGTAATTCCGGTCCATCGGATTCCCTGTTTGCTCCGGAAAAGAGGTTAGTACATTACTCCATAGCTGATTATCGCCCAGTGCCCAGTTTGCCGACACAAATGAAGTTTGAGGTGCGTCGGTAATACCCGACCATTGTTTACGGTAACCGGCTTTAAAATCGAGGTAATTTTCAATTCCGGACAGTGCAGGATTTAACAGGTATTGGTTAAAAATGTATTGCGTATACTGCGGCTTTTGCTGTGCAAATAAGTTAAATGTTGCAAAAAGTGCAAATATGATGATGAGTTTTTTCAATTTATCTGATTATGGTGAGTGGTCCGGTTATTGCTTTTCTTCCGTTACCCGGCCTAATGATATAGTAATAAACGCCGACCGGAAGAGGTTCATTCTGATAGTTACCATCAAAAGGTATTTTATATCCATTGCTAAAAAACACTTTATTTCCATTTCGGTTAAAAACTTCAACTGTAGCATTTGGATATGATTCTAAATATTTGATAATCCAGGTATCATTTACGTTGTCACCATTTGGTGTAAAGCTATTGGGTGGATTAATAGCCTGTAAAACTTTAATGAATACTTTTGAGGTTGTTGTACACCCCTCTGGCTGTGTAGTAGTCGTAAGTATATATTCTGTATCCTGATCTGGTGAAGCAATCGGATTCAATACATCTGTTTTGTTCAAACCAATCGACGGAGACCATTCATATTTTAAATTGGCACCTTCAGCTGTTGCAGGGATCTCGATCTGTTCACCAGCCAAAATATAAATCAATGAACCTGCATTGGCCACTGGCGATTTGTAGACTACAATGGTTTTTCTAACTGAAGAAGAACAATCGTTATCGCCTTTAAAAGTATAGGTGATGGTATGTGATCCAACTCCTGCAATTTTAGGATTAAAGGTTCCGTCGGCCTTTACGCCATCTCCAGCATATTCACCAGCACCTCCGGTCACTTCTTCCCCAGCTTTTTGCTTTCCCTGTGTGATAAGCACTGTTCCATCGGCTTCGCAAACGGCAGGTATATCATCAAACTCTAATTGCGGAACTGGTTTTAAGATAACTGGTTTCTCTACTTTCTCTAAACATCTTTCACCTGAATAAGCCACCAACTTAATATTAAAACTGCGATCAGTGGTACCGCCAAAAGTATTGTACTGGATCTCTATATTACTATCATCAGGATAAGGAATGGTTTTATAAATGCTGGTTTCATTCGGATAATCCCTATAAATTTCAATTTTCGTAATCCTGCCTGCAAAAGTAGTTGATGTATTTTTTATGATAATCTTATCGCTCACACAAACATTATCTTTTATGATATCAAAATCAGCAGTTTTAACCGCCCCGTTAACGGTGAAGGTAAGTGTTTTTGACATTTCACAATCACCTCCATTTTTAACAATTAAAGCTACGGTATAATCACCAGTAACAGTAGGCGAAAAAGAACCATCAAAATCAGTTGAGGTTCCTACTATATTATTATCAAAAGTAAAGGTCCAATGAGCACTTAAACCTGTTGTACTTCCATCTCCATTTTTGGAAGTATTTTTAAACTTAGCCATGCCATCGTTAACACAGAAGTCGGGTAGCTCAAATCCGGCTGAGGGAGGATTGATAATCGTTATAGGCTTTGGTAATGAGTTAACACAACCTTTGTCGCTTTCTGTAGTTAGTGTAACAGTATAAAGGCCTGCGGTATTGTATTGATGAGTGGGATGCTGTTCGTTAGATGTAGCACTTCCATCGCCAAAATCCCAGGTCCATTTCACTATTTTGCCTGTACCTTCTATCCTTGATTTATCAGTAAAAACAGTTGGTTTATTTGTACAGAATTCAGTCGCATCGAAATCTGCAAACGGGGTAGGATTTATCGTAATTTCAACTGGTTCTGATGTATTTGAACAATTCGAACCTGTAGTAACCGTTAATCTGACATTATATTTATCAGGTCTGGCGTAAGTATGCACCGGATGCTGTTCAGTAGATGGTGTACTTCCATCGCCAAAATCCCACAGCCATTTCGTTACTGCAAAGTCTTCAGCATTAGAAATGCTTAAATCATTAAATTTAGTATCCATACGTGAACAGCCAATTACAGGATCAAACTTTGCTGTGGGCAGATCGTAAATATTAAAAGTATAATTTGTGGTTAAATCACCAGATACACATGATGATGTATTGGGAACATGCGCTACAATTTCTAAGCTATGCTTACCCTTTTCTGCAAAAGTTTTATTGTATGGAGATTCGTAAGTAAATATACTGGTCCCATCTGGTAAAGTTTTCGTTTCCAGTAAATGCGTTGGCTCCTGATGAATTACAGCTTCATTATCCAGCGACCAATTAATGTATTCTGGTTTGTAAGGAAGTGAAATCTTAATATTATAATTTTCTCCAACGCATCCATTTTGTCCTTCTTCGTTTTTTGCGGTGTTAAATACGGTAAGATAGTTGTTGGAAGACAGATTTGTACCGGCAGAATAAGCATAGGATTCATGATCACCAAAACCGTAAGCCACAGCGTTAAAGCCATCACCGGCAGTTAATGTTATGCTTTCATCGTTAACCGGAATCTGCGTATAGGAGTAAATAGAATTCCCATTTAAAATGGTCCAAGCGGTATTTGGCGCCACGCCGTTATACCTAAATCCTGAGATGCTAGCTGTCTTAATTAAAACATTTACATACTTTTCTGTAATATCCTGCAAATCAGAAGAAAAAACAGTCACCCCTTTTATATTAAATTCAATCGGATTTAATATCACCATTTCCGGATCACCTGAAGTAGGGATTCCATTAGCAGAGGAACAATCTTGCGTTAAGGAATACTCAGCTACACTAATTAATTTATCAGCTGTGATAAAAGTGGAGCTGGTTAATTGTTCGCTTTCAATAGGTTCACCTTTATTAACAATATATGTAGTCCCATTATAAGTTACCCTTGTATTATCTTCTTGTGCAAGAATCCGTAAAATATATTTTCTATTGATAAAGGGTACGACACCATAATTTTTACCCCAGCTGTTTGTGGGATAAAGTTGCTGAAATAATGGATCCTGGGAGGAACCACAAACAATTGCAATTACTGAAGAACCTGAAAATGCCGCAAAACGTTTACAAGAAGATGTTGCAGGATCTGTTTCTACAAAAGTACCGGTAAGATCTTGTGTTCCATACGCTAAGTATTCATAAACATCACCAGCTTTGTTTAAGGTGATGGGAATTTTATTGCCATTTTTTTCATGCAAAATGATATCCGTATTATCTTCTACAGCTACCAGTGTTAAAAAATTATTGCCCCCGGTGCTCTGCGAAAAATTCATAGAGTAATAGGTCTGGCCTAAAGTTTCAAATGGCAAAATTAACGAAGCAGCAGATCTCGCCGCACCATAAATATGGGTATAAACAGAAACTTTTGGCTTACCATCGGTAACCTTAACATGTATCCCTTTATTTGTTAAAACCCGATTGGCTTCCGATATTCCATCTATATAAGCATTGGCTCTTGGAACATCAAACCTCACGGCTGTATTGGCTGGAATAGTCTTTGTAACAGGCACTGCATTCCCACAGGTTACAGTAACTTCAGAAGTAGATTTTGATGTTACAAAAACAGCAATATTGCCATAAGGGGTTACTCCATTAGTTGCTCTTGAGGGTACATGGGTAGGGAAAACTGTCCAAAAATCAGTTCCTTCATTAGATATATTTTGCCCGAATGTTTGGTTAAAAAACAAAGACACAAAAAAAACCAATAACCAATGCCTCTTCATTACCTATCAGCCTAATTGAAAACGTTATACATGTTGTTTGATATAGATATGCAATATACCATTAATCAAATCACAAGAAAAAACAATTATAAAGTTTTAACAATTTTAAGTGGTAAAAATCACCTTTCGTGTAATAAATCTTAAGAGTAGTGTAAAAAAATTTCACATACGAACACAATTGCTATGAAAAAATAGAAATGGTAAAGATGGATATAACTAAAAAAGCCACCTTATAAAAGCGGCTATATAATAAAAATTCAGTTATTTCCCTGGTCGGACTGATCGCCACTACCATATTTCTCTGAAAAATCTTTGGCCTTTTCATCTGCCTCATGATCACTATGCGCTTCAGGCTCCAGATTCTCATCCAAACGGTCGTTCCAGTTATTGAGTCCTTTATCAGGATTTTCAGCATTTTTTTCAGTAAAATCTGATTTTGATTTGGCCAGGTCTTGTTTTTGATTTTCCATTATTTGGTATTTATTTTAATTAAAACAGTGCCTGTAAAAGAATGTTTCACTAATAAGAATTATTTAACTGGCGGCTCATTTTTGGCATCCTTAAATTCTTTTACACTCTTCCCTATTCCCCTCATTAGTTCGGGAAGTTTCTTACCACCAAAAATAAGCAGGATAACCACGCCGATTAAAATAATTTCTATTGCAGACATATCGTTATATTTTCCCCAATATACGCGATTTATTTTGAACCGGATTGTTTGATTTCTTCATTGGTCATTGTAGATTGGTCATTTTTTTCCATAGTACCTGGCATAAACTCCAAATTGAATTGATAAATTATTTATACAAGAAAGATCCTGAAACAAGTTCAGGATGACGAAAACGAAGAAAATAATCGACGCTTAACACCAACCCCTAAAAACTAAACCAACAAAGCATTCAATGTTCTTTTTTAATATTTGGTACCGCTCCATGGCGCATAAATTCGGCTAAACCTTTTAATTGTTTGATCGACTTGATGGCTTCATAACCTTCATATGATGTTCTGATTTTGTTCAGCAGCATGGTATCTGTTTTAAACAGATCACTTTCAACCAATATTCCTTTATTCAAAAATTTTTTGATCAGTTCGGCCATTTTGCCATTAGCATATAAATGAAGGGGCAATTTAAAAACCTCATTATTCAGCTTCTCAAAAGCTTCATTAATCCATGCTACTTCAGTTTGTGCATTCACCGCTATTTTCCCATCATTCAAAACAACTGAAGTCAAAAATTCGCGTGCACGCTGGCGGGAAATTACCCCACCATGAACTCCATCCCGTAAAGTATAATCCAAACGATCGGCACAGAGCGCTGGCAAGGGCTGTTCTAAAATATCAAAGGTGCCATACAGAACCTGGTTAACATTATATCCATATTTCAACAGTACATCAGGCACTTCAGATTTACATAAAACCTCGGCAAAAATCTTTTCATGATAATCTTCGTCCAAATTGTCGAACACATAATCACCCACATGAGAAAAGGCAGTATGCGAAATATCGTGTAGCAAGCCAGCAATTTGCTCCAGTTCCGAACCACCAAGCATCCTGATCAGCATGGTCACTCCGATAGCATGCTCCAGCCGTGAATGGCAGATATCCGGATTGACCAAAAATATAGCACCGCTTTGGTGAACCCCACCTAATCTTTTTAAAGCGTCAGTATTTAACAGATCGGAAAATACCATTGGCAGTTCCATTTTGCCATATAAAAAATCGTTTACCTGGATCATATTACTGTGCTTTAATTAAAAGGAATAATCAGCAGTAAAAATACTAAATATATTAGCTTTATCATAAAAAATTATCAACATTAAAATTTTATAAAACTAAAATTATTAGTCTAAAAACCAACTTTCAAATATTTTGAAAGCTATTATTACAATTTCGTGATCAACAAAAAAACAGCAGTAAAAACAACCCGATTAATTAAACGTTATAATTGTAAAAAATAGCGATATGGCAACTGCTGAACAAATTAGAAAAGGGTATTTAGATTATGTTTTAACGAACAATGAAAAGCCTAAATCGGTTTACATTTTTGCAAAAAAAATTAAAATTACCGAAGCCGATTTTTATCAGTTTTTCTCTTCTTTCGAAAGCATTGAGAAAACAATCTGGTTTGAACTCACTTTCGAAACCATTACTAAAATCAAAGAGCAGGAAGTTTGGCTCCAGTATACGGCCAGAGAAAAAATGCTTTCATTCTTTTACAGTTATCTTGAAAATCTGAAGAATGAACGCAGTTTTGTGATTTATAGTTTAAAAAATCACCGGGGTAAATTTTCTACCCCTGATGTACTGGCTGGCGTAAAGCCTGTTTTCGAGAACTTCGCACAAGAAATTATTGAAGAGGGTTTAGATAGTGGAGAACTTGCTGAGCGCCGCTTTTTAAGCAAAAGATATAAGGATGCCTTATGGATCCAGTTTGCCTTTATTCTTAATTTCTGGATCAACGATGATAGTGAAGCTTTCGAAAAAAGCGATGAAGCCATAGAAAAAGGCATTAATGTTACTTTCGATCTCTTTCAGCATTCGCCAATTGATAATTTATTGGAATACGGGAAGTTTTTATCCAGGAATGGAAAATTTGCAGAAAAGATGAGGTTTTAAACACCAGATGAAGACACAAAAAAGTATTCCAACTACAAAGGTAGAGCGTTCGGCAAAATTTGTTAAAACAGGTATTCAGATCGGAGGTAATTACATTAAACATTATTCGAAAAAACTGTTTAATCCTGAAATGGACCGGGAACAGCTTAATGAGGATAATGCAACCGACATTTATAAATCACTGAGCGAACTAAAAGGCAGCGCCTTAAAAATTGCACAAATGCTGAGCATGGATAAAAATATCCTGCCTAAATCGTATGTTGATAAATTTAGCCAGTCGCAATACAATGCTCCCCCCTCTCAGGTCCGTTAATTGTGCGTACTTTCACCAAAAATTTCGGTAAAACACCAGAAAACATTTTCGATAGTTTTAACTTAAATTCCAGCAATGCAGCTTCTATCGGGCAAGTACACCAGGCCATGCTTAATGGCAAAAAATTAGCCATCAAAATTCAATATCCAGGCGTGGGCGATAGTATTTCGTCTGATTTAAAACTGGTAAAACCTTTTGCATTCCGTTTACTGGGCATGTCTGAAAGAGAATTGAACATCTATATCAAAGAAGTTGAAGAACGTTTGCTCGAAGAAACGGATTACGAACTGGAAGTTAAACGTTCTATAGAATTTTCTGAAGCCTGTAAAAACCTTGATCATGTGGTTTTCCCGAAATATTATCCCGAACTATCTGGTAAACGTATCATCACGATGGATTGGATTGATGGGCAGCACTTAAAGGAATTTTTGCAAACCAATCCGTCTCAGCAACTTCGGAATAAAATCGGTCAGGCTTTATGGGATTTCTACAACTTTCAGCAACACGAACTGAGGGCTGTACATGCAGATCCACATCCGGGGAATTTTATGATCACTCCAGATGAAAATTTAGGCGTAATTGATTTTGGCTGTATTAAAGAAATGCCAGATGACTTTTATTACCCTTTTTTTCCTTAATTTCTACTGATGTCATCAATGATAAAAATAAAACGATCGATGCTTTTAAAAAACTGGATATGATCCACGCAGACGATTCTGCTGAGCAGGTTGAATTTTATTATAAATCATATAGGGAAATGATCAGTCTCTTTGCCAAACCTTATATCAGTAAATCTTTTGATTTTAGTAAGCCTGATTTTTTTGAGCAGCTGTACGCATACGGTGAAAAGATTTCTAAAATGCCAGAATTTAAACAGGCCCGTGGGGTAAAACATTTTATTTATGTTAACCGGACTAATTTTGGGTTATACCAGATTTTGCACGAGTTACAGGCTACTGTAAATACGGATACCTATAAACCCACTTTAGAAAGATAAAAGGAGATTAATATGGTTGCACTAAACCGGTAGCTATTTGGAATGGATTAATTACATAATGCTCCGGCAAAATCTTTTGATGTATAAGCTTCAAATATGCTGCCTGCAGTTCCGATAGACTCACTGGCTTTTGAATCCGATTTTACAGTCTTCGCTCCTTCCATTGTTTTTAAAGGAATGCCATCTTTAACGTAAAACCGGTATTCTGTTTTGGTAACCTTGCCAATGGCAGGTCCGCCAATAATGGTCTCAAAACAAAAAATAACTTTACCCGATCGGTAATAGTATTCATTTACCCAGCTCCCATCACCTATTGAACCTGATTCTACGATTTTAACGATGGCTTTTCCGTCAAAATAGTAATTCACTACGCCGTCCTCCGTACAACCGGCAGATTCATAAGTGTAGTGTTCCTTTTTTAACGGCTTTGAATTGATTTTCTGCACATCCTGTCGAATTGCTAAAATTGCCTGGTCGACCATTTGTTTGTTCGATGTTACATTTTGTTGCAATGGCGCAGGTTTCGTTACCTGGGCAAACGCCGCATTTGTTAAACCAAAAGACAGGGAAAATAGAAGGACAGTTTTGCAAAAGGTCATAGGTATATTTATTGTTTAAGTAAACACGTCATGAGGACTAAACAATCCATCTGCCATTCGGTTTATTATTGTAGCAACTTTTACATCCTAAGGCGCAATATGTTTATAATTAATAATTGCAGGAGACTTTTATTTAGATCCGTCATTTTGAGCGCAGTCCGGAAATCAATAAATTAAATCCGGTAAAATGCTTTTCTAGATTTATCCATTCCATTGCACTCCATCCGATAGCTATCGGATCGAAAAGGACGATTATGCTATTAAATAAACGCTAAGTATTTTTCTTTACCACATCAACCATGTGATCGATATCAAATGGTTTTTCAATATAATCATCGGCTTTGCAATCTTCTGCCTGCTGCGGTAAGTTATTGGATGTTGAGGTGAGCACGGCCGGTAGGTCTTGCGTTTCAGGGTCAGATTTAAGTTCTTTAATCACCTGCGAACCTTTCTTTTTGCCTTTGATGTGATCATCCACAATCACTACATCGGGCTCAATTTCATCTATTTTATCTATAGGATCGGTTGTTAAAGATGCGGTAACATCAAAGCCCTCTTCTTCTAATACCTGGTCCATTATATCGAGGATATCTTTATTATCCTGAACAAGTACAACCTTTTTCTTCATAAATAAACAGACTAAATTCTCATTAAAGATAAAAAAAGAGCAATCCAAAAATGGATCTTAAATTATTTTACAAATGCTTGGTAAAGTTTCAGGTTTTCGTCTTGGATTAATGCCTGTTCGTCGAGTATTACGTATCGATTGTATAAAAATGCAATATGGCCTGCAACGTTTTTCATTTCACCGCGTCTTATCATCAAAACAAAAACAAAAATACTTAAACATTTAAATAACAATTAATTAACATTTAATTATTAAATAAAAATATTATGAAAACCGCTATCAAAACGCTAATCGCAACTTCATTAACAGCAATTGTTTTATCATTTGCTGTATTTACCACAAGGGTTTCTGCAATAGAAAAAGAACCAGATGCCATTATAAAAATATCGGCCTTTAGAAGAATTTCAGTGGCAGGAAATGTAGAAGTAACCATTATCCAACGAAGTAATGCCGGTATTTTTTATAGTGATGATAACATAGGAACAGCAAAAGTGATGCAAATGGGGGATAATTTAAAAATCACTTCAACCAGTACTGAAAAAGCAAAATTAACCGTTTATGTAAATGATTTTTTCAGGATTGAAGCATCAGAAAATGCCATTGTTAAAACTGAAGGAAAACTAAACACCAAATATCTTCAGATCTTTTTAAAAGGAAATGCTCATGCAGATATCAATACCAGCTCAGAAGGTTTATATACTGTGATTTCAGATTATGCAGATTTAAAATTAAGCGGCTCTACTGATATCCATACTTTGGTAATGGGTAAATCACAAAAGTTAACCATCGATAAATTTGCTGCTTTAAAAACCAATATCAGTTCGATAGAAACTGATGCTGTTGAAAGAGAAATTGCTGCCATCAACTAATTATAAAACACACAAATGAAATAAGGCTTTCTGATCGGGATCAGAAAGCCTTTTATTATATGGGAAAATCTAAGAGAACGATGGAATGCACAAAATTAATGACGACTTCTTACGATTATTAGTGCTGCAACACCTTTGCGATCTCCTTCTCAATAGATTTGATTTCTTTAGGTTTAAGCTTTTTAGCAGCATCTGTCTTTGTCGTTACTTTATTTTCCAGATACTTTACGCCTACCCTTAACGCTTTTAAGCCTGATACACCCTGAAGTTCATCCAATTCCAATTGCTCTAAATCGTCGTTTAAATAACCTTGAACCTGCATGTATTTGATATATTCTACATATTCTTTGGCTTCTTCAGGATTAAAGTAAACCATAGAAATTTTATGCGGCTGTGTTAAACGTTCTGAAGTTCCTTTTATCAGCACTTTATCAATCCGTTTTTTAACTACTTCGTAACGGATATTGTATGCTCCTTCTACATCAAAACGGCGTTCATCGTTCCTGAAACTAATATCAATAGCATTTGAGTGGATAAAAATCAATTGCGTAGTTTCGAGTGCGCGTGGCATTTCGGCAATTAAACTATTTGATAACCGGGCAATATCAACCATGGAAGTAAGCTGCCACAAGCGGATATTTTTCAGGTAAAGCAAATCAAACGGTTTTTCGGGCGCTATGTCCTGGCCAATATAAATATCATACTCTACCCCATCTGTTCTAAATTTGGCAAAATAGCAAGGATAAGAAGCCTGCAGCTTTGATTGCGATTTTTCCAGGTACTGGCTTACTTCGGTATTGATCAGCTGCATGGAAACTTCCAGCTGCCTGCGGTTTTCGAATGCGGCTCCGGTTTCTGGCACCACCACTTCGAAATATTTATCAATCACGTCGGCTGTTTGAGGATGATTTCCTTTAATGATAGACAAGAAAGGATAAACCTCAACTTCCAAAAATTCGTTCAGCTGACTTTCTTCGTTTGATGAAGCAAAATCGCCAATTCGTTTAATCCAGTCCTTACAATTAAAAACCAGCTTATCAATCAGCTCTAAAGAAACATGCTTACGGATGAGTTTTAAAGTATCAATTAAGGTATTTAACTGCACTTCCATATCATCTTTAAGCGCTTTATTACGCTCGATGGTGGAGTTGCGGATATCAACAGCACCAAACAGCGGGTATAAATGTTTAAAGGTAACCGTCTCGATTTCTTTTAACTTGTGATAACCATTATTCTGCTGAAGAAAATGCCAAACGGCCTCGTTAAATTTCCACTGAACGGAAGGTTGCAGGGCCGTAAATTTATCCATTAAAATTTCGTCCATTTTGGCATTAAACTCTTCAATGCTGTATTGGAAAAGCTGACCGATTAACGGCATTGCCGGACGTAACCTGGATAACAATTTATCATCAACGGCTACTTCATCATTAGAATATACCTCTAGTACGCCCGCCAGCTCTTTATTATAGTAAATAGGCAGCACTGAATAAGAACTAACACCCGCAGCTTTTAAAACCTTTAAAAAAGGATCTTTCTCTATCTGATCTTCGTTAATGGCGCCCACAAAAATAGCCCTTGGGTTTTCCTTGTACTTATCAACCAGCGAATAAAAAACTTCTTCTTCTAAATTAGAAGCTTTTGCCGAATTAATGAGCTTACTTTGCGAAAACTCCTGGTTATCAAATACCAGCTTATTATTAACCGTTAAAAAAGGCATCAGGCCAAATTCCAGCTTACTGTTACCACTAAGAGTTTTTAACGCATGTATTACATGGCTATAAGCTTCGGTCTGGTAGTTATGATCAGCCAACGCACCCCGAATACCTTCAATAGAGTGTTGCAAAGTAACATCGGTAATGGAAATGATGCTAAAGCCTTCAAAATGGAAATTACTCAAAGACAGATTTTCTACCAGGTATTCTAATTCCGTTTCTTCCTGAAAATGTTTACCTAATTCTTCGAAATTCAGCTCAGGCAAATCGCCCTTATGCATAATGTCTACAAACTTGGTATCCGTCTGGATATTATAATACTGCGTTAGTTTCGTTTCCTCATTAATGTGCGCATAAATGATCTCGTTTTTCAGTACCGGGGTAAAATTATAAAAACGGCCTAAAATTACGTTATAGATAAACTTAAGCTGTTTTTTCTCAACCGGCTCATTATCTTTCGTTACCTTGTTTTTAGGATCGTGATCCTTAAAAAATTTATAAAATGCATTGGTGCTAAAAAAATCTGATCCGGGATCGGGGTACTTAAAGCCCAAAACAAATCATCTTCGTTATCCATTAAAGGGGTTAGAATAGTAAAAATTAATTCTAAAGTATCTTTATATTTGGATAATTCTTCTGCACTGATGTTGCCAAGCAGCACATCGTCTTTTTCAATTTTTTGAAGTAAAAACCTGTAAAATTCAGATTTTACCGATTTTTCTGTTTTCAACCTGCCTTTTAAATACTCCACAAGGGGGCGAAAAGACAGAGATGATTCTACCTGGCAATGTATACATTCGTTTTTATGTATCTGTATTACATTGGTATTCATTGTATAAGTTTGCTATAGTGTAAAATTTATAGTTATCTATTTAATTACTAATCCATTGCAAAGATACATACTCCTTAAAGCAATATTCGTCTGCTGAACGTAATACTTGGATATTAGATCTATTAATATGTTACACAAATTTAGTACCTAAAATTAAGCGATACATAAGGATACCAGCCATCCGAAGAATGTCCCATCACAAATCGCACAACTGTGAGTGATGCGGGAGCAAAATAAACCCCTCCTCCTACACCATGGTGCCACAATGTAGAGGCTTCATTTCTTTTCCATACCCTGCCTACATCATAAAAACCCAGTAAGCCAACTTGTCCGGGTAAAACGTAGCTTACTAAATCGCCAAGTTTAGCACGTAACTCTAAATTATTGTAAAACGTATGTTCCCCCGCAAACCTGAACTGACGATAGCCTAAAAGATTTCCTTGTCCGCCTAGAAATAAGGCCTGGTAAAATGCAGGTTTACCAATGGTTACCCCACCACCAAAACGGTCTGCCAAAATGAAGTTTTTTCTGCCATCCAGGTTTTTATATAATGCTATACTCGCTGTAAACTGCCCATAAGAGTTAGAATATTTGTTAATGCCTTTGTAGCCCAATAGTTTAAAATCTACATAACTACCTAAAGTTGGTAATAAATCATTATCGCGGGTGTTGTTGGTGAAATTCACAAATGCACCTGCAAACATCTTTTCGTTTCTAACGGTAAGCGAATCAGAAGAATGCAATTGTGATGTATTTTCGATAAAACGGCCATCGTTATCTTCCTGATTATATTTATAATATTGATAGGACGGACCAACACTAAAAGTAGATTTAGGACGGCGCCACCTGATGGAGGCATCAACCTGGTAAAGATTGAAACGTGCACGGTAATACCTGATATTATCATCATCATCGCCATGCTCATCAAAATGTGTTTCGTTACCTAAACCAAAGAAATTCTGTGTGTTATTTGGGGCGAAAGCATCGGCTTTTAATACAAAATCGCCCTTTCCTAAAGCTTTTAACCACTCACCTTTATAATTAAACCTGAAGGCTTTTGTAGAGAAAGAGTGCAGAAAAGAAATGGTTTGCGAATTGCCATAAGGTTGCTTTCTGAAACCTGGATTGGTTTGTTTATAAATCAAACCCAATAAAACCCCGTCATCCTGATTATAACCAGCATTTAATAACCAAGAATTTCGGCGGTACATATCTTTCGGGATGTAGCTAAAATTTGAAGTATCATTAGAGATTATTTTTCTGATCTTATTGGCATCCTCTCCGTTATAAGTTGCCTTATCCGTTCTGCCATATAATTTTACAGATCCGTTACTGTTTGCAAAATCGTAAACTTTAGTACCCTTTCCACCAATAATCCGTAGTTTAATATTTGAGTTTTTATTGTTCAGGATCAGGCTATCGTTACCATTGTGCATGTACACCCTGATCTCTTTGGTTACTTTCGGGTCAAATTTCCGGTCAAAAAGCTCATCTTCAATATTACCCTCTTTAGAAATTTTATTGATTTTCACCCGTAATCCATCGTTTTCAGCATCGGTAATCTGAATGCGTTCATTCTTATTGGTCACTTCGATATCCACAATGCGGTTAAAAAAATGATAGTACTGGTTCATCAGCTTTGGCAAAGTGGCTATCCGGTTACGCATCTGCGCCAGAAAAGCATCATGATGAAGGGAATAACTTGGTTCAGGGAGTTTTTTCAATGCTTTTTCGAAAACTGCATCGTTATAATTTGCGCAGAAATCTTTCACAATTTTATCAAATTCCTCCTCATCGATATTAGCGGTCCAGCGGCTGCTGATTTCCCTTCCTTCCCATAAAAACCAATTGATATTCTGTATGCCACGTTCGTAACCCTGCATCATTGGTAATAATGACGAAGATTGTGTATAACGCTGTAAAAAGCCATCTGATCTAAAAAATACCTGATCACGGTCTCTAGGCACTGGCGTATAAATCTGACCGTCCTTGGTTTTGGTTGCTTTCCAGCGCCATTGATCTTCGTGCCTGTCCCAATCACCCAATAATACATCAAATGCCCTTGCTCTCACCCATGATGGTCCATCCAGTTTATTATCATTATCATCAGTAAGCTTTCTATCCATTTTTGGAGAGTTGTCTGAATCTCCGGTGGGTTCCCGCTCTTCGAATAAACACAGGGTATTTGCAAAAGCTGATTCAAATTCTCCAAGATTATCATCAGGCGAAACCCAGCCAATAATCGGGTTGCTATGTGCAATGCCACCAGCTTTGGCAAGTTCAGGAACCACGAGTGCCGAAAACGGATGCTGTGCTGACATGTTATCCTTTATAATATCTTTCGCAAAAGTTTCGCGTAAGGCAGCAGGCAGAAGTACTTCCGGATATTTTTCTACGCTTCGCAATACATATTCTTTGCCGTCTTTATCTTCTAAACGCAATGATCGCGATTGGTTACCACCACCACGTTGGGTTGCTTTTAAACCACCCATCATTTGCGAAACACGCAGCACAGGAACTTTTGTTTTTTCGGCATACTCTTTACGGTAATTTTCGCCGAAAACATATCGGTGAAAACGGCCAACACTATCGTATTCTGGCTTAACGCGCACAAAAATGCTATCGGCAGTTATTGGTTTATCTCTGTTTCTTACTTTTTGAGAAATGGTTTCGAACTTTTTCAGGTAACTGTAAACCTTTTTAACGCTGGTATCTGAATAGATATAATATTCATAACGCATATCATTGTTCTTCAACTGATCGGCCACTACGTAACCCTGCTGCATTTCGTGAAACAATGAGGTTTTACCTTCTTTATTTGGTGATACTTTTGAACCCGATCCACTGATAATCTGCAATTGTTTTCCCTTAATTAACTGTAGGCCATGTTCATGCCCGGCCACATAAGTTACATTTGGATAATCGCCAAATACACCGGTTACCGATTTAATCATATCCTTATAAGCCGGGTGGTTTAAATCTTCAGGACTCAATAAGGTAGAACGTAATAAAGGATAAACAGAACCTAAGCCAGGCAAAGGGATATAGAGATTTTTGTTTAAAGATGTTAACGGAAACAGATGATTTCTTAAGTTAAAATAACCACCATGTGGCCCGTAACTTTGGAAGGGATGGTGCGATGCCAGAAGAATTACTTTATCTTTATTTTCTTCCAATAACTGCTCCATTTTTACCAGCACCTCATCTTTGGTACGGCAGTCGCAATCGCCATCAGGATTAGATTTATTGTAGGGGAACAACCACCATTCACTATCGTAGGCAATAATGGTGAGTTTATCGGTTAATTTAATCGCTATGGGATCAGGACAACCATTATCTGGAATCAGTTTCAGTAAAGGGTCGTTCTGTTGCCTGAGGTAATCGCCCTGGGCTTTTATTTTGGCCAGTCCTTTAGGCCCGGATTTATCCCAATCGTGGTTGCCAGGGATAAAATAAACCGCAGCCCCCATTTTTCGCATCGGTTCGAACTGCGAACGCAGAATCTTTTTGGTTGTATCCTCTTCTACACTGCCTGGCAGGCCCATTCCGGTTGGATAAATATTATCGCCCAGATATACAACTGTTGTTTTTTTGGGAAGGATCTGCTTTGCAGCATTTTTTAAATCCTGCATTTGGGCAGGGTTCATTTCGCCTGCGTCTCCAAAAAGAATTACACGGTATTTTACATCATCCTGCGCAAAGGCAATGAAGTTGATTAAAAATAAGACGGTAAAAAGGGTAAATCTTTTAATCATAGAGCAACATTTGTATAAAGATAGTTATTTTAATTTTTTTGAGATTTTTTATGTTAAGAATCTCTTTTATCGTGGTTAAAAGTACACCCTTAATTTATCTTAACTCCTTAATGGTGAAAAAATATAAGTTGAAATCTCACCATTAAGAAATTAAGGACATTAAGTTATTATTATAATAAGTTGTTATTTTGAATAGAGCACAGCGGAGTGGATAAATCCTTAAACTATTTTAAAAGATTTCTCCACTGCGGTCGAAATGACGATATTTTCGAGACCAATCACCTTCTTTATCCATTTGTCCATTCATATTGATTTTTATAAAATAAATTAGCCATCACGATGACAATTTATATTAATGAGACAGCCTCTTAATAGATCCTGATACAACTACCAAATTTACTTCTTCAATTTAAACTGTAAAATATTACCAGCGGCCAGGGTTCCGCCTTCGTTAGAAATGTAAAGGTTGTTATCGCGGTCGAAAGCAATGCCTTCCGGTTGATTAAATAACTTCGGATCTAATGCTTGTGTTGTTTTAACTTTAAAATCAGCATCAGTAATCACTAACAGCTTATTTACTGATGAAAGAATGTACCACTCATTGGTTTTTGGATTTTTAGCCAGTGCAGATGGACGGAACCTTGATTTTGAGCTTCCGGAAGCTTTTTCAATCGCTTTATGCGAAAGGCTAAATTCTCCTGCTGCTGTTAGCGAAGCATCATCAGCAACTTTAAAGCCGTAAATACTGGAAGCCTTTGCCTTAGAATCAGGTTTACTATCTTTAGTCAGCACATAAATCATATTGTTTTTTTCATCTGCCGCCAATCCTTCATACTCGGCTTTGGGTACAAGATCTTTGGTTTTGGTTACATTGGCGGCTTCTGGCTTACCTACTTCAGCAATTGGGAACGTATGCAATTCACCATTACTTTTTAACACAATGAAATAATTTTTGATGATGGTTACATCTTCATAATCGCCTTTGCCGCCAAATTTCGTAAATTTTGACTCTTTATCGCCCAAACCTAAATGAAAGAGGTCGCCATCTTCATCCTGTATCGCAAATACTTCTTTTGGATCGCCATTATGAAATACAATGCCTGAAATTTCGAAAAGATTATGTGGCATGTTGTATTTTACCGGATTAGCCAGATCATAAGGAAAATCTGATTTTGCTGTCTCACTTGTTGAAGCTGTTGTACTGGTTGAATCATTTTTTTTATCATCTCGGTTGCCATTAACGCACGATACGCTAAAAAAAGCGGAAGCGATTAGAAGACCTGAAGCCAAAAAAGTTTTATTGTATTTCATAAGGGTAAAATTTAATCTTTAATAACTGTTTTTATTTATCGTCCGTCATTCCCGCGCAGGCGGGAATCGTAATGCAATAGGTTTAAGATTCCCAATCAACCCGATAGCTATCGGGTTGGGAATGACGACCGTACTAAGCTGTATTTAATCTTTTTTCAGTAATTCATAAATATCATGCTGAGAGGAAACAAGAACCCCACCAGTTTTAACCGGAATATTATTCATATTTTCATCTATACAAACCGCCTGCACGTTATCTTGTTTTTGGATTTCGATAATAGCGATCATTTCCTGCTTTATCTGCTCATTATAAATCGGAAAGCAAACTTCAATTCTTCGATAGATATTCCGGTTCATCCAATCGGCAGAACCGAGGTACACATCTTTTTTGCCCAGGTTATCAAAGATAAAAACACGTCCGTGTTCTAAATAACGATCTACAATGCGGGTAACCTTAATGTTTTCGCTCATCCCTGCTACACCTGGAATCAGGCGGCAAATGCTCCGCACAATCATTTCAATCTTTACCCCTGCCTGTGAAGCCTCGTACAGTTTATTGATCAAAACCTTTTCTTCGAGGTTATTCATTTTAATGGTAATACCTGCTGGTTTACCTTGTTTGGCGTGTTCAATTTCCCTATCAATCAGGTTGAGAAAAACTTGCTGTAAATTAAACTGAGCCACTAACAAATGATTAAACTTAACCTGGTCTGAGGAAGTAGGTTTAACCCTTTTGGACAGAAAAATAAATAGTAATTCTACCTCACGCAGCATTTCTTTATTGGCCGTCATTAAAATATGATCGGTATAAAAAGCAGCTGTGCTTTCATTAAAGTTTCCGGTAGCAAACAAACCAGAATAACGCATTCTATTCCCAACCTGGCGTTTCACTAAGGCTACCTTGGCATGAACTTTTAAAGCAGTAACACTGTAAATAATATCAACGCCAACTTCCTTCATTTTTTTGCCCACTTGATGTTATTGGCCTCATCAAAACGGGCTTTAAGCTCAACTAAAACGGTAACTTTTTTGCCGTTTTTTGCCGCGCTGATTAAAGCATTTACAATTTTCGAATCGCTTGCTACGCGATATAGCGTAACGTAAATCTCCCTGACTTCGGCATCAATAGCGGCTTCATTAAAAAAGCGCAACACACTATCGTAACTCTGGTAAGGTGTATGTACAATAATATCGTTTTTGTAAATAGCCTCGGTTAACGATCCATCTATCAAATCGGTATTACAAAGTTTTGGCCAGTTTTGGTTGGATAACTTTGCAGAATTTACCGGAAAAGCCATAAAATCTTTCAGGTTATGGTACTGCCCGCCTTCTATCCTGTTGGCCTTTTTTAAATTGAAAAGTTTTTTAAGCAGTTCAAATACATTGGCAGGTATGCCAGGCTGGTGGAGAAAACGAGTAGCTAAACCCGAATCGCGTTTCAACAATTGTTTTTCCAGCTGTTCTGATAAACTGCCTGAATATTCATCTTTGAGATCTATTTCAGCATCTCTCGTGATTTTGAAACTATAACAACCAGTTACCTCACCTTGCGGAAAAACACGGTCTAAATGAAAACGCACAATATCATCCAGAAACACCACAAAAGTTTCATCACCTGATTCGATCTTATAAAAACGGGGTAACTGGTTGGAAGGGATATTTAAAATAACCACTTCTGCACCCTCTTTCTTTTTTAGTGTAATCAGAAAATACAGTTCATTATTGGAAGGAAAAAATCAGAATCTGCATGAAGGTAAACAGGCTGCAAAAAGGCCATTACCTGGCTTAAAAAATACCGGGTTGTGCTTTTTTCAATTTCTGCGGGGAATGGCTCTCCGTAAATTAAGTTTATCTTATTTTCTTTGAGCAAGGGGATCAGATCTGATTTAAGTACCTTGCCATATCTATTCTGCTGACCGGAAATGAGCTGATTGGCTGTATCCAATAAATTATCGTCAATCCTGATATCATTATCTTCCTTACTACTCAGTTTCTCTAAAGCGAGCAACACGGGCATCCTTACCCGATAAAACTCATCAAGGTTAGAGGAAAATATCGACAGAAATTTAATGCGTTCTAAAAGCGGAACGGTACTTCGCTCTGCCTCCATTAAAATACGTTCGTTAAACTTTAACCAGCTTAAATCCCTGTTAAAAAAAGAGTTTTCTACTAGCTGTTCCATTAAAGTTTACCGTAAGCTGCGTAAGCAATTACAAATGCCAATACTGCTGCAATTAACCCGAACATAAAAATATTATAGGCCAGGCGGATCAGTTTATACTTTCTGCCCAAAACTACGCCCTGCGAGTATACATCGGTAATTAATGTACCATATAAAAAGTCCTTATCGTTCATCACCTTAATCATACCATCGGTATAACTGGGCAAACTCATTTTATAAAAGTTACCGAAAAACAACAGGTTTACCTTTTTCTTATCCATATCTTCCTGCGTAAATTCTCCTTTCGGAATAGATGGCCGGGTTGATAAAATAGAAACAACTACGCAGGTTAAACTCACCAACAGTAAAATAAATGTGGGAATAATCAGGTTGCCATGGTCTTCCAGCCGCCTTAACAATAAACTCACAATCAGGGAAAGCATAATCGAATTTACGGTGATGAGGATATGCGCCTTATTATCGGCCATATCACTCAGCCGCTGGTTATTGGCTGAGGTAATCCTGAACATGGTTTCGATCCCTTTATCTGGCCTGCTGTCTTTATCCTTCTTCTTTTTATCTTTAACAATAACCGGTGCAAAGTTTTTAGGTTCTTCGAGTTCGGTACTGATTACTTCCTGTGCAGTGAGTTTACTTTTCAGTTTTTCGATATTTTTTTGTTTCTGATCGCTTAACAGCAAATTGGCGTAATCGGTATGGTAATCATGCGACTCCATAAACTGGATATCCTTTTTGCGCCATTCTGATTTACTGATATCTTTTTTATAGATCAGTTCATTTTCCTTATGCATTAATTTTCCCTTTGCACGGAAATCGGCCAGCCCTAAATGGAACAGATCTGCATCGCAAAGGATTTTATCAATTTCACTTTTAGGTTTCTGAGGAATTTTAGTCGCTAATATGGCACTTTTAACCTGATCACGGATTTCCTGATTCACCTTATGCCCGGCTAAAAAATCATCAGCCAGCGCTGCTCCTTTTGCTTCGTGGTTTAATGCATCTTCAAAATACCCTGTATCGTGAAACCAGGCCGCAACGGTTACAATAAAAAAATCCTGTTCGTTTAACTGGTAATGATTGGCAATTTGCTGCGCAGCATTTACCACTTCTTGCGTATGCTCCAGGTTATGATAAACCAGGCGTGGATCGCTATGGGTATGGAAGTAATCGCCAACATGCTTTTCTACATCTTCCTGCAATTGTTTATAGTTCATGTGCTTATTGATGTTGCGATAATTTGATAGGATGAAGGAAATGCATTTCTTAAAAATCTTTAAAGCTGAAAAATCGGTTTATTTTTATAGTGATAAAATTACGCTATTTTTTTAAAAACAACACTGATCTCCGCTCAACAATAATAATGCCCCGTTTATTTTACAATAAGATTTAGAAATGATTGACTCAAAAAATAATTTCATGCAATCAGGTTTATTCTTGTTAAAAAAAGATTACAATTTGATATAAACAGCGAATTCATTGGCATTAGAAAGCATTAATTTCAATTTAACTTTATGGTCAATCATCAGTAGAATTTTAATGTAATGCCAATATCACCGAATTGAATGATAAAAATAGGTGTGGCATATTTTACAATCAGCATTCCTGATTTAAGCTGTAGCAAATATGACCTGAACTTTTTTTCCGGAACAAATAATGAAAAGAAAAAACACCTGCTTTTTTTACTGTCAATGGCAATAGCGCTGAACGGCTTTGCACAAAAAACGATAGAAATTGCAACAAAAAACAATGTACTGATTTTAGAAACAGATCGTGACAACACTTTATTATCAACCTATCTTGGCAAAAAACTAGACAATGCGGGCGAATACCCAGGCATACAGGCATTAGATAAATATAAGCCCGGCTCTGATGATCTTTTAAACAAACGTGAAGCTTACATTGCCTCAGGCTCGCTTAATTTATTAGAGCCGGCATTAACCGTAACCCATAGCGATGGAAACAAATCAACGGTATTAACATTTTCGGATGTAAAAACCGAACAGCTGGATCAGAACAGAAAATTGACCAGCATTATCCTTAAAGATCTAAAATACAATTTTCAGGTGACCTTAAAATACCTGGCTTATTTTAATGAAAACGTAATGGAGCAGTGGACTGAAATCAGGCATCAGGAGAAAGGCACTGTATTACTCAACAAATATGCTTCGGCAAACCTTACCCTGAGTGGAAAAAATTCTTTCTTAAAAACCAATATAGCGGTGCTACCCGCGAAATGCGATCGGAAGAGCAGCAATTACTGCATGGTATAAAAACCATCGATTCGAAACTGGGAACCAGAACCAACCTGCTTCATTCTTCTTCCTTTATGGTTTCGATAGACCAGCCTGCAACCGAAGACATGGGGGAAGTAATTGCCGGATCGCTGGCATGGACCGGAAACTTTAAGCTGGATTTTGAAACTTTTGACGAGTACTACCTCCGGATAACTGCAGGGATCAATAATTTTTCGTCGAATTATACTTTAAAGGCTGGCGAAAATTTCGTTACCCCCCGCTTTATTTATACTTACTCATCGGCAGGAAAGGGTTTAGCCAGCAGGAATTTGCACGATTGGGCCAGAAATTATCAGCTACTGGATGGTAAAGGCGAAAGGTCTACCATCTTAAACAACTGGGAAACCACTTATTTCGATTTTAATGATGAAAAACTAAATGAATTGACAAAGGATACCAAAAAATTAGGTGTTGATGTTTTTTTATTGGATGATGGCTGGTTTGGTAATAAATATCCACGTAATGGCTCTACTGCTGGTTTGGGCGACTGGCAATATAACAGACAAAAATTGAAGAATGGGATCAGTGCTTTGGGTAAAGAGGCCACCGCTAGTGGTGTAAAATTTGGCATCTGGATAGAACCTGAAATGGTAAACCCTAAAAGTGAGTTGTATGAAAACCATCCTGATTGGATAATCAGACAGCCTGAAAGAAAAGAATATTACATGCGCAACCAGCTGGTGCTGGATTTAACCAACCCCAGGGTTCAGGATTTTATTTACAAAACAGTTGATGATATTTTTAAGGAAGTACCGGAAGTTGCCTTCATTAAATGGGATTGTAATTCTCTGATATACAATGCCAACTCCCCTACCTTAAAAAACCAGGATCATTTTTATCTTGAATATATCAGGGGATTAAACAGCGTGCTGGATAGGATTAGAAAAAAATATCCTAAAACACCGATGATGCTTTGTGCCGGAGGTGGTTCGAGAGTTGATTACGCTGCACTACAATATTTCACCGAATTTTGGCCTAGTGATAATACCAATCCATACGACCGGATTTTTATTCAGTGGGAATATTCGTATTATTTCCCTGCTATTGCAATAGATAACCACATTACGGATATGGGTAAACAGCCTATTAAATTTAAAACAGATGTGGCTATGATGGGGAAACTCGGTTATGATGTACGTGTAAATGATTTAAGCAAAAATGATTTGCTTTTTAGCCAGAATGCCGTTAAAACCTATAATAGCTTTAAAGATATTATCTGGCATGGCCAGCAATACCGGCTGCAGGATCCTTATGAAAATAAAATAGCTTCAATTGCTTATGTTAATGAGTCGAAAGATCAGGCCATTGTTTTTAATTATTATGTAGCCACCCTGTTTACAAACGGTGTGATATTACCGGTTAAATTAAAAGGATTAGATTCCACAAAAAAGTATAAAATAGAAGAAATTAATCTATACCCTGGCGTTAAATCGCCGATTGACAGCACTAAAGTTTACTCTGGCGACTTTTTAATGAAAGTAGGCTTTAATCCGGAAGCAAATGCTTACAGAACCAGTGTGGTTTTAAAGATACAGGCTATATAAATTAGAGATAAATCGTAAAAAGATGTCACCCTGGAGGGGTAATTTATTGTATAAAATCAATATAAGTGACATGAGGATTTAGTGCATTGAGACCGTGTGGAATCGTCATTGCGAGAAGGCTTTTTCAGCCAACGAAGCAATCTTTATAGCAAGGCTCACTAGTATGATAGATTGCTTCGTCGTTCCTCCTCGCAATGACGATCTTTCTTTTGAAATCCTGTCAATGGTAGAGTTAGATTTTTTCAAATACATCAGAAGGTTGATGACAGATATACAAAGGGCCTCATTTCGACCGCAGTGGAGAAATCTTTTAACATAGTTCAAAGATTTCTCCATTTCGCTGCGCTTCAGTCGAAATGACGGCGATTTTTTAAATCTGTCAATAGCAGCGTAATCTAGGGTATTTATTTGCGTTTTATCAATCTAAAGAAGTCTTCGACTACGCTCAGACTGACAACAACCGAAATTAAATTAATGACATTAAGGTGGTTACAGATAGATTCGATGTTTCCATAATCCTCCCGTTAATACCCGCCCGCTGCCGGGCAGACTTTAAATCAGGTAGTAATTCATATTAAAAAGCAGAGGGCAATTATTGCATCAGCCTGTAATCTTCTTCTGCCTTTTTTACCTGGTCATAAATTGTGGGTTCGTGTTTTTTAATTTTAATTTTCACATATTTGGATGCGGGCATATTACTTTCCGCTACCACATTATTTACTGAAACCAACACATTGGTTTCGGGGAAATAAGTAACGGTATTCTTCTCCGGAATTTCGTAGGCAACAATTACAAACAATGGTGCGATTCGTGTTATTCCATCATCATAATTAAACAGATCAACCTTATCCCCTGCTTTCAGTCCGAGTTTTTTGATGTCTTTTTGATTCATAAAAATTACCCGCCGCTCATTTTTGATTCCCCTGTAGCGGTCATCCAACCCATAAATAGTCGTATTGAACTGATCATGCGTCCTGGTGGTCGCCATCATAAACTCATCTTCCTCAAGATGATTGGCTGGAATTTCGGTCAGTGTAAAGGGAGCCCTGTCGCCAAATTTCTGGGTTATAAATTTTCCTTCCCTTGCAGCGTTTGGCAAATAAAAGCCGCCTTTCTGTCTTACTTTAAAATTATAGTTTTCAAAGCCGGGTATGCACTGTGCTATCGCGTCACGAACCGCATCGTAACTATCATGGTAAAGTGGCCAGTTCACAACCGATTTTTCTCCCAGTGTGGCCATCGCCATCCGGCATACAATCTGGGTTTCATTTATCAGGTTTTTAGATACGGCATCCAGCATTCCCTTAGAAGCCTGTACAACACCCATCGAATTTTCAGTAGATATGATCTGTACTTCACCATTCACGATGTCTTTGTCACTACGGCCATACGTAGGCAAAATCAATGCTTCATTTCCATGAATTAAATGGCTGCGGTTAAGCTTGGTAGAAACACATACCAGAAGATCAAGTTTCCTTACTGCATTGGCGGTATATGTGGTATCAGGAGTTGCAGACAAAAAATTGCCACCCATGCAGAACAAAAATTTTACCTTACCGCCCTGCATTGCTTTTATTGTGCTTACCACATCATAGCCATGCTCCCGCGGCATTTTAAATCCATAGAGTCCTTCCAAACGGTCTAATTGCTCATCAGTAGGTTTCTCATCAATCAGCATCGTCCGGTTTCCCTGTACATTACTGTGCCCCCGCACCGGGCAAACACCTGCGCCAGGTTTCCCGATGCTACCTTTAAGCAGCAGGATATTCACAATTTCCCTAATCATGGCCACGCCGTTGGGTTGTTGTGTCAAACCCATTCCCCAACAGAAAATAATTCTGTTTTTAAATGCAATCATTTCGGCGGCTGTATATAAATCCTCCTTCGATACGCCTGATAAACGGGCTAAATAATCCAGGTTGTAATCTTCCTGTTTAAACTGTTCTAAAAAAGCTTCATAACCGGTAGTCTTATCCTTTATAAACGCCCGATCAAAAACTTTCCCCGGGTATTGTTTTTCAAACTCCATTAAAAGGATTTCCAGTGCCTTTAATAAGGCCATGTCGCCGTTAATCTTTACCGGAAGATACAAATCAGCCAGCTTAACTCCTCCTCCAATCATTCCTTTAATAGATTGAGGGTCCTGAAAGCCCATCAGGCCAGCTTCAGGCAGCGGGTTAATGGCAATAATTTTGGCCCCATTTTTCTTCGCTTTTGCCAGTGCACTCATCATCCTCGGGGCGTTGGTTCCGGGATTATGGCCAATATCAATAATCAGATTTGTTTCATAAAAATCTTCAAGGGTTACTGTTCCTTTCCCTATACCAATAGTAGGCCTAAGTGCCGAACCTGAAGTTTCATGGCACATATTGGAGCAATCAGGCATATTGTTCGTCCCAAATTCTTTGGCAAAAAGCTGGTAAACAAAAGAAGCTTCATTGCTTGTTCTGCCCGAAGTATAAAAGGCAGCCTCATGCGGAGATTGAAGCGCATTGAGGTGTGCAGCAATTTTCTTAAATGCATTCTCCCAGCTAATCGGTTCGTAATGTGTTCCGCCTTTTGGCATATACATCGGCTCAGTAAGTCTGCCAAATTTCCCAATCTGGTAATCATCCAGTTTAGCCAGCTCATATACCGAATGTTGTTTAAAAAATCTGCGGTAACCCTTTTTGTAGTCGCTTCTTCCGCCAGGGCCTTGGCACCATTTTCACAATATTCGCCAACCGGCGACCGTTCATCATCAGGATCTGGCCAGGCGCAACTCGGACAATCGAAACCTTTAAACTGGTTCATGTTCAGCAGGGCCAGATTACCCCTGAAAAATGTTTTTTCTTCAATCAGATTTCCCATAGCGGCCATTACCGCATGCATACCTGCAGCCGATTGTGCTACCGTGCTAAGTTTAAGATCCAGCAGCTGGTATGGGTTTTCTGCTGAAGGTTTTTTTCATTATTTTCCATGGCTTAGCAATTGAGGTTGGGGTTCGGAAAATTGTCGCTCTGGTCTTCTGTCACGTTATCCAGGCAGGCAAAGTCTTTTTCTATAAGTAAGCTAACGGTACCTGAGGAGTCACTAAACCCAACTTTTTCGGTATTTACCAGTTCAGTTATCATTTCCACAGGGATATTCAGCACAATTTTATTATTAGCAAAATCAGCGGTGAGTTTTTCCTCGCTTGTTCTTCTAACAGCGTATTCCAGCGTATGGCTTGCAAAGTGGGTAAACTCAGAAAGAAACCCCAACATACCCAATGTGGTAACGTCTGATTTGCTTAAACGGTATCTGATTGAATTGCCTTTGATTCTAATTTTCATGTGATATAGGGATTAATATGCGCGCATTTGTGGTATAAATATTGAACCTGTCTTCCCGAAGAAAGCCCAAAAGGGTTATTCCAAATTCCGAAGCCAGTTCTACAGCAAGGCTGGAGGGTGCACCAATGGCGGCCACAGTGGAAATACCTGCCATGGCCGCTTTTGAATCAACTCAAAACTGGCCCTGCCGCTTAAAAGTAATATACGTTGGTTTAAAGGGAGCAGATCATTAGCCAGTGCTGCACCAATCAATTTATCTAAAGCATTATGTCGGCCAACATCCTCCCGAAGCAATAACAGCTCTCCTTCCATCGTAAAAAGGCCTGATGCATGAATGCCCCCGGTTACTGCAAAATTCTGTTGGGCAGCCCTGAGTTGGTCGGGCAGTTTATACAACACCTCCGGCAATAAGGTCATTTCCTGCTGATCAGCGTAATTTGAATAAGGGCTTACTGTTCTGATCGCTGCGATAGAGCCTTTGCCGCAAACCCCGCAGCTCGAGGTGGTGTAAAAGTTACGGTCAGCTTGTAAAAGATCAGGGATAAAACCTTCGTTTAATTCTACACCCACAATATTTTCCTTATTAAGTTCGCATGGCATGGCCAAATGGCTTATATTTTTCACCTGATCCTTGCCGGAGATAATGCCCTCAGTAAATAAAAAACCAAGTGCAAGCTCTAAATCCTGACCAGGGGTCCGCATGGTTACCGAAATGTTTTTTTGCACCCGGTTATTTTCCGAACCATATATCAGCCTGATTTCCAGGGGTTCTTCAACCGAAAGTACATCAAGCGCTGATGCGGTAATAACACCTGAAACTTTTCTCACAGGTATTTGCCTGATGGATAACGACGGGATATCTCTCATAAATATATTGGTAAATCAGAAAAAAAATTAACAGCCTGTTTAAAATTACATAAAATTTATTTCGTTTGTCAGTATGAGTGTAGTCAAAGACCATTTCTACGCATTAATAAAACAATCAACTAAGCTATCAATGATAGATTCCAATAGAATGGTCGTCATCTCAACCGGAGCAACGCGAAGTGGAGAGCTCTATCAAGAACAGATTTTGCTGCACAGAGCCTTCGGGTTCTCCACTGCGGTCGAAATGACGCCCATTGTGTACCTGTCATCAAACTCCGATGTATTTGAAAAACTCTAACGTCTACCATTGACAGATTCCAATAGAATGGTCGTCATCTCGACTGAAGCGCAGCGAAATGGAGAGATCTTTGTACCGAGTTATTGAAATCTAATTTAAAAGATTTTGCTTCGCAGAGCCTTCGGGTTCTCCACTGCGGTCGAAACGCCCCCCTTGCATATCTGTCATCAGCCCTCCTATGTATTTGAAAAACTCCAACCTCTACTATTGACAGATCTTATAAGAAAGGTGGTCATTGCGAGGCACGAAGCAATCTTAAAGCGCACGCTGATAGCGATCGTTGTAAGATTGCTTCACAGAAAATCGGGGCAGGCTGCCGGCTGCAAAAGCCTTCTCGCATCCAATAGCTATCGCATGAAGATTCCTCGCCGGAACATAGCAATAGAACCTTCTCTCACTTATATTGCTTTTTATACAATAAATTATCCATCTTGTAACCGCAAAAAGCCATTGATATTTTTTATAAATTTAACCAGATTCTAAATATAATGATTTGAAAAGAAAGCTATCCTGCTGCTTTTAAGATTTTGCTGCTAATCGGATACCTAAGCTACAATCAGTATATCTTCACCGGATCCCGGCGGTTTATGATCCCGGCCAGTTTATATTTAGTAAAAAAGAGAATTAGCACTTCAAGCCAAACTAAAAACGGAGCGGTCATCCAACCAGCTCCGTCTGTCGTCATCCAAAACGAATAGCAAATGCTACCTTTTACTTTTTATTATTCGAACTGTCTTGTTCGATAAAATATTTTGCAAAATAGGCCCGCATGCGTTTTTCAAAATACAGTTTTGCAGGCCCCTCGTAATGGTGATCCTGCCCCGGCAGCACCATGAGGTCAAAATCTTTATCGGCCTTGATGAGCGCATCGACCATCCGGTAAGTATTTGCCGGATTTACATTTTCATCCACTTCGCCGGTTACCAGCATTAAATGGCCTTTCAGATTTTTGGCCAGATCTTCATTGATAGGCATTTTCTTTTCCAGCCCCTGGTAAGTTTCGCCCCAGGTGCGACTATATATCCTATTGTCGTGATTACCTGATGAGGCAACCCCGACTTTATAAAAATCAGGATATTTACACATGGCTGCAACGGTCATCATACCTCCGCCCGAATGGCCGAAGATTCCGACTTTGTTCATATCCATAAAGGGATGTTGTTTGGTCAGTTGCTCCAGTGCATATTGATCATCCTCGATAGCGTAATCGCGAAGATTACCATAGCCATATTTATAATAGCCGGCATTGCGGATGGGCGAACCTCCCCTATGCCCAACGGCCACCACGATGAATCCCATCTGCGCCAAAGCAGCATTATTATATTTATCCAGCACAGTAAAATCGTTCCAAACGGTTTCAATCTGCGGCCCCGGGTAAACCTGCGAGATGACCGGATATTTTTTAGCCGGATCAAAATCGAAAGGCTTCCAGATTAATCCATACAGATCGGTTATGCCATCTTTAGCTTTTACGGTGAAAGATTCTGCATTTTTCCAGCCATAGCCATAGAGGTTACTTACATTTGGCTTTAATACTTCAGAAATGGTTTTACCGTCAATTCTACGCAGCACGGTTACTGGCGCCAGATCGATACGGGAATAGTTATCTACAAAATACTTCCTATCCGGCGAAACTGCAACCTGGTGGGTCGCATTTTCAGGGGTAAGCAACTGTTCGTTTTTACCGTTTAAAGCCTCCTTGTACAATAGGGCATAATAGGGATTAATGTTGCGCTGTTTGCCATAACCGTAGAGGTAAAGATTGCCCTTGGCGGTATCGATAGCCATGATTTTTCCGGCTGTAAAATTGCCCTGGGTAATGCGGTTGAGTAAATGGCCCTCACCATCGTAACGGTAGTATTGGCCCCAACCCGTTCGGTCACTCCACCAGATAATTTCCTTTCCACCTTTTATAATAGAAACATTAAAAAAATCTTCGTTAATAAAGGGCTTGCTGATTTCATGAATAATGGAGCGGACTTTTCCGGTAGCGAGGTCTACTGCACAAAGTTCCATTTCATCCCTGCTGCGCTTTCGTCTGATCACAAAAACTTCCTTTGTATTGCCCTGGGCTTCGCATACTTCCAACTGCTGATCCGGCCAGCGTTTCAGGTCTGCCTTTTTAAAAGAACCGTTTCCGGCATCACCGATATAAAGTTCATACTGCGCTACATCCTTATCGCCCGGCAGTTCATATTTATAGGTAGATACCCTCGGTCTTGGTGTTATTGCTGAACTAATTACAGACAGGCTAGCTACTTTCCTGGTATCTACACGTAATGCATAAAAATAGTTGGCACCTAACCATTTTGCATTAGAAGGATAACTTTTATCTGTAGTGTATGTGCCCTTTTCATCTACACAAAATGAGAAATAAGGTTCAGCATCAAAACTCAACTGAAGTTCATTTTTCTTATCGGAGGTTGCAGCGAGGTACAAATTATGTGCTTTGCTGTAAAGCGCCCATTTGCCATCTGCAGAAACACCAAAACCGGCTATTTTTTTTAGTGGTGCTTTGTTAAGCTGTAAGGTTAGTTTTTTGGTTTCGTAGTTATAGTCATAAGTTTTTGTGCCATATTTTATGAGAACCGTTTTTTCATCTTCCGAAAAATTAGCCCAATAAATCACTTCTTTTTCTTCCACCATTTGCCCGGTGAATGCTTTTAATTGCTTCCGTATTTCAGGTTTATCAAACAAGGCCTGCTTTTTTCCTGTAGCTAAATTTACAATGTAGTGCGTATTCTTTTTGCCGGGAGCGACAAGAGAATCGCCAGACAAATACGGTTGTTTACCATTTAAAGCAGGCTCATCGGCCACAAACCAAAAATACCTGCCATTTTTAAGAAAGAATGGAATCACCTTAGTGGTACCAATCAGCTTACTTAAATTGGGCGCATCAAATTTTTGCGCAGCTTTATAATTAGCCTGCTGTGCAACTGCCGCTGCACTGCAAACCAACCATAAGAAAATTAAACTAATTGGCTTTTTGTGCATATCTCTCTTTCATGGACTTAAATAAACTTACTAAATAAGGATTACTTGAAGTTCTGGTGATTTCATCTGAAAGCTCGGCTATCTTTGGAAATGTATAACCTTTAGTACTTTTGGCAAACGTAACATAGTCAAATAAGATATGACGGTTGTCTTCAGAGAAAGAACCTAAATTTTTCAGAAACAAATTGGTAACTTCATCAATGTTTTTCTCTCCCGCGGCAATGGCAATATCCATCATCACCAACAATTGTTTTTTATCGGGCATTTCGGTATTGCGAATTTGCGCTTTATAGCGTTCGTAATCATTTTTATTGAAAGGTTTTACTTTAACATAAAAACCATTTAAAGTCCACGATGCAATTTGTCTGTATACCGAAGAAAGCTTTTGATCAACAGTATCTTTGGTGTTTTTGGCAACAAAATCTCTCCAATGTGTGGCCAGGTATTCGAAGTTAGGGCTCGAGAAATCAGAAAGGTACATGGTATATCTATTTTGTCCGAATAAGAACCAATTTTCGGGACTGGCTTTTTGCTGGGGTGTTAAACTGGCCATCAGCTCGTCATTCAATTCTTTGGCTCTTGATTTTTCCATCACCTTAATTTTATGCCTGATGTATGCTCTCATCAGCTCTGGTGTGCGCTCTCCACTTTCGTAACGGGCGTTTAAATTAGCTTCGTCATTGTTGGCCGTTAATCCTTTATTTGCATTGGCTATGAAATCTTTCGCAGACATGCCGCCCACAAATTTATTCTTTGTTTTTCCTTCAGTATCTAAAATGAGGTAGGATGGATAAGCCTCAATGGTATACATTTTTTTAACAGATGGGCCCTCTCCCTTTTCCATATCTACTTTGATGTTGATGAAGTTTTCATTATAAAAATCGGCAACACTGTCCTGGGTAAATATATTGGCCTCCATTTGCTTGCATGGAATACACCAGGTGGTAAAACAATCTACAAAAACCGATTTATTTTCACTTTTGGCCTTCGCCAAAGCTTCTTTGAGGTTTAGCTTTTCAAAATGGATTTCTTTTTTCTGGGCGCTTACAGCCAGGCTTAAAAAAAGCATGGTTACTGCAACACTAATTCTTCTCATATTATCTGGCATTAGGTTCGTTATTCATTAACATCTTCATTAATTGAAAATGCTCCTTTGTTAAAGCATCATTATGGGTATTGGCCACCTGGTTAATGTGTTTACTTAAAGAAATACGGTAAGCATTTAAAACAATACCGATATCGCTTAAACCAGCATCGATTTTGTTTTTTGAAATTAAAGTCAGCAGGTTTTTGAGGTAGTTATATTGAATATTGCGCTGATAAGTGCTTAATGCAGTATTCGGGTTAAAATCTAAAAAGATATAATGATCGACCTGACTAAACAAGTCTTTCGTACCAAAAACATTTTTTTCTCCAGAATTTTCAGCTTCCAGAAGATTACTAAGCAAATCGGCAGTGGTAAGGTAATTGATAATTTTATTTGAAGTTTTTGAAACCAGTGTTTCGGTATTGGAGCCATCCATGGATTGTGCCCTGTCGTTTCTTGTCCATGCCGGCACTTCTTTTAACACATTTTGATATAAAAATTCGAAGGTGGCCAATTGCCTTGCCCTTGGCACATAAACGGCTGGTATACTGTTGTAACCCTTCATCACCACAAAACGTTGTTTACCCCCAATATTAGGTAAAACACTGGTGGCATACTGATCATAGGACATGATAAAATTGGCAGCAAGCAACATATAAGTCCCCCAGGTATCATCATTCATTTTGGACGCAATACCTTCCAGTTTCGGGTAAAAAGCTTTCAGGCGGTTAATGCCAATTTGCGCGGCTTCGATATTTTGCGACGATAAATCCTTGGCCTGTGCATAAGGGTTGTTTTTATCTTCTGCCGAGTAGTAAAGTGCCGGATTTATCTTACCATCCTTTAAAAAGGTGGCTCCGTTGATCCCATCCTGAAACTGACGATAAGCCCAGTTGATCGCCAAATGATCATAAGCACCTAGCTGTGGTAAAAACAGTTTGCTATTGAATGCTTTTGATACAGGCGTCATCAAATAGTTAAACTCTAAATTATCGGTAATTGAGGAAGTAAATCCATGTTGCGCTACCCACTTTGGATCGCTTACCTGCTGCACATTATATGCAGTACTCGCAGCGTAATTAGGAAGCATTCCTAAAACTTCAGCCATGGCCTGGCTAACTTTAAATTTCAGAATATCCTGACGTACAGCTGGCGAAGAAGCATCCTTCTGGATACGTGGATCGTAAGCCCCGCATTGAACGAAATACTTTTGAAGCAGATCATCAATCATTAAATCACTAAGTGTTACTTTAGCTGTTTTTATTTCTGCTGTGCGTGGGTCTTCTACCAGATCTACAACTGCTTTTGGGGTTACCCCTGCCCAGGCTATTAATACGCTACCTTCTTCCATGGCCACCGGTTTACCGTTTTCAGGTAAAATAACCTTTATCGCGTTTTTAAATCCGGCACTTTCAAAACACTTATTCCAGGCCAAAACCCCATCTTTAACGGCATTGATAAAAAACTGCGGTACTGATGAGTGCAAATAAACCATTATAGGTTGCTGAGGCTCTACCAGATTACCCGCTTTGTAACGGGCAGCGTCTTGTGGTTTTACCAGTAAGTTCCACTTTTTTATGATAGTAACTTTTTTTGCTGCATAACCGGCTAACCCAAAATCAGTAAACTGGCGGGTATCAAACCCGATACGTTTATCGGCTGGTTTGATGGGCATCTGCGCTTCTGAAAGCTGCTGTAGCAACAGACCAAATTGCATGGTATTGGGCTGGTCTAAGGTTTTGCCATTATAATCACGTCCGGCATTGTTCTGGGTTCTGAGCACATTAAAAAAAACACCGTTTTTAACCGCTTCAACCTGTTCAACACCCGATCTGCCCGGATCTGGATTGGCCATAAGATTGTAGTTCTTGAAAGAAAAAAGTTCACCTCCTTCAATCAGTTGTCTGGTGATATCAATAATCACACTACCGGTATCTTTACCTAGAGCTTCTATTTTAAATGTAAAGCTAATGGGTTCGAGGATTGAGCCACTCAACAGGTTAGACATGGGTGCGTTATTCACAGCCTGTTCGCTATAATTATTTCTGGTTACATACAGGTTTTCTCCCTGGCCTTTCACAAACCTGAGGATACCTGATGATTTTGAGACAGCGGAAGAACCGAAACGAATATCTCCGGCTACCAGAATATCTTTATTCAATTGGTTTGGCCCAATCTGCAGGTAATATTTTTCATCCGCCTGGTAAACGGGAAATGTACCCGCTACCACCTGCTTTTTATCTTTGATAAATTTCTCGAAATCTAGTGAAGTACTTTGTTTTGGTTGCTGGGCTACCACTGTAAAAGTAATGGCCAAAGCCAGCAATACCATTGTTAATATTTTTTTCATCCGTATCATTCTGCTTTTTAATGAAGATGAAGCCACCATCATGATCAATTTTTTTTAAATCATTGACGCTCCATCTGTTTATTTATATTGGCACTGTACTAACTTGCAGGTTTGCTCTCCTGCCATTGCTTTATCAATTCTGAAATGGCCCTCAAATGATCTTTTGACAGGTAATCGGTTTTGAGCTGTTGAGCGGCATCACAGGCTTTTTTAATTTTATCCAGTTGCAGTTTCATCAAAATAGCTTCATTATTTCCAAAACTTGCCGGGTTATATACCGAACCTAAAAGTTTGTTAATGTAATTCCGCTGCAGCATTCTACGGTAATCGGAAATAGGTGCTGCCAAGCCCACATCGCCAAAAATGCCCTGATATAAGTCATCAAAAAACTCGTTAAGCGTATAAGGGTTTTGTCCTGTAATACGTTCGTTCTTCGAGATGGCAGAAAACTTGTAAAAAACTTTTCCTAAAAAGGCTTCATAATCGGCCTGTACTTCACCATCAAATACAAATCTTGTTTTATCGGTTATATTTTTGGGAAACAACCAGGTAGGTTCCTGAAAGTAATATGTATTGATAAAAGCCATAGCCTCTTTTTGCGTGGCACGGCCTACCGGCACGAAATTAGGTTTATCTTCTACCTTAAGCGCCTGATCGCCATACCTACCGCCAATATTTTTGACTACATGTGACAGGTATTCATTGTAACGGCTTGCAACAGAAGCGTGCATCCTTCTCATCATGCTGTAATTTTCGTCATCATCCTTCTCCAGCCAATCTTCCATGTTATTCATGATGTATTGAAGGTTTTTAATGCCTAAAGCACCAGCTTGCATGGCATTACTGCCCATATCTTCTGATTGTACGCGAGGATCGGAAAAATCTCCTTCGGGGAAATAAAACAAACGTACATCTTTACGTTTCTCTGTCACCCAGTTTTTCAGAAATTCACCTTCTTTATAAGCATTGTTCAGTTCAGGAAAATATTTGTATCCCCATTCAATCGCAAATTCATCATAAACACCAATTTTAGGATGAAGTTCTTCAGCGGTAAAACCATCTTCTGGCTGTACTACATAGTTAAACCGCAGGTAATCCATAATGGAGGCACCAAAACCATTTTTAGCTACGTAATCGCGTTTACGAACGCTATCTACATTATAACTATGGCTGCCTGCAAAATCATGGCGAAGGCCTAAGGTATGACCTACTTCGTGCGTGATTACGGTTTGTAACATACGCCCCATGATATCTTTTGCCAATGGAAGCTTACGACCTCTCTGATCAATTGCTGAACACATCACAAAGTACCAGCGCTGCATTAAATCGGTAATGTTATGGAAAACGGCCACGTGCGAACTCAGAATCTGACCAGAGCGCGGATCAATCACCATCGGTCCGTAAGCATTTGCAGTAGTAGAGGGTTTATAAGAAATTACAGAATAATTGATGTTGTCCATCGAAAAATCAGGATCTTCTGCTGCAGTAGGCGCCATTTTGGCCACAATAGCATTTTTAAATCCTATTTTCTCAAAAACCTTTTGCCAGGCATCTACACCGGCAATAAAATACGGCTGTAAATAGTCGGGCGTATTTCTGTCTACATAAAAAACAATGGGTTGTGCAGGCTCAACCAGTTCGCCACGTTTATATTTTTCCACATCCCGTGGTTTAGGCTCTATTTTCCAACGGGTTGCCAAGCCACGCTCTTCCAGTTTAAGCGGATTGCTCGAATAATCATTCAAACCGCGTGCAAAATAACCGACTCTTTTATCAGCAAAACGCTGGCGCATAGGTATGGCCGGTAGCAGATACCAGCTTGCACCTACTTCCCATGCCGTTGGCCCGTTTTGGGGAACGCCCTGGTTTTCCTGTGGTTGCTGAGGTTCAACCGGTGCATCGCCCGAATTGGGCTTTTGGGTTAGCGCTCCTGGCGAATAATTGCGCAATGAACGGAATACCAGGTTGTTTTTATAAGCAGAAATGCCTATTAATTTTGATAAACTCGCCTGGTAAGGCCCAGACCTAATTCTTCTTTTGCACCACTTAACGATAAGATGGGCATGTCTGCATTAATAGCCGAAGTAATATCAATCAGCACTGCATCGGCATCTTTAGCAACCGGTGTAAAAGACATGATAATGGGCGTTGGCCTGGAAGTAATGGTATTATAAAAAATGCTGTTGGTTTTAGGTGCGTTATAAAACTGTGACTGTTCCATATTGATTGCACCTTTTTTATTCCTGTTAAATTTAAAGACGGCTTCGTGCACCACGTCTCCTGCAAAGCCAAAACGCTTTCTCGAATCTCTGGCTACCTGTGCCGAACCTTTATTGATGACAATCATGGCAAGGATATCCCGGTTTAACAACGAATCCTTCAGTTCGAGGAAATACTTATCATTCTGCTGATAAATATTGAAAACACCTTTATACGAAATCGCATTCTGTTTTAGAAATGTGCTGATAGCCGGTGGCGATTGCGCTTCCTTTTGCGCCATTAAACTGGTGCTTAGGCAAAGATTACCCAGCAGCAACAACTTTTTTAATAGTTTCATTCATTTTTGTTAAAAGCACTGCCTGTTATTTTTTTACAAACAGTGCTTAATTGATAATAGAGTTGGTTAGCCTAGAGGCCCCTGGTTGCATTTCCGATCACTTGAAGATCGACACCATATTCATTGATAAAATAGTTTCTAACAATGTTATATCTCCTTTTTATCTGGCCTGCAGTATCTTTTGTAGCATTAAGCATTCCAGCTGGCGTGCTGTCTGTATTTGCTACAGACGCGTTTAACTGCGGGGTAGAATAAGTAACCATTGCAGTGATATAGGCGTTCCAATCCAGCTGGGCAGAAATGTTTGAAGTGCCCATGATTATCCCCCTGCTATATGCCTGTGAGAGGGAACTTACATTGCTCATATAATCAGCACTACTGGCAAAGTCTGAAGATGGTGCAGATAATCCCCTGGCAAAAATGCTTTGCATGAAGATGAGATTCACCTTATAAATAAAGGCGCGCTGTTCAGCGGCAGTCATGGTGCTTACAGTTGCATCCCCATAATTCACCTGAATGTTATCGTAATTGTAAAAAGCAGCTACTTTTTTCGTTCCTTTCGAAGCAGTAATTATTGGCGTAAAAATATAAGTGGTAAAAACAGAATCAACCTTTTTACAAAGCATGATCTTTACCGGGAGAAACTGTTTGAGAAATTTATCTGTGTAAAAATCAAACCATTTACTTTTGATCAGCGCGAGCTGAGGTGCCACGTATGCCGGGTCGGATGGTTCCACTTCTGCACCAGGAGACCATGCCCCATTGGTTGACACCGGTTTTTCCAGCCTGTTGGCGTCCAATATACATCCTTTTCAGAAAAATTGTATAACATATATGTACCATAGCTGTTGTAATACTTTACGATGGTCTGATCAAATGCGTTATTTCCCTGAGGAACTTTATAAGTATCATCTATACCAGAGGGTGTAAGTTGCTCATCTTCTTTTTTACAAGAGGCGATCGAAATTGCCAGCATTAGGGCAAATAAGATCAAAAAATTCTGTTTCATCATTTTTTTATTTTGGTAAATGATTGCTATTTCGGGTTTTGAGAAAGATCAGGATTATTATTCAAGGCGTTAAATGGGATCGGGAGGGCATAAAGTGAACTGTTTGCAGGCAGCGTATAAACAGTTGATACACCATCAGCGCCGGTAAAATTATGCGTCACCGGAATGGCCCATCTTCTGATATCCTGCCATCTGGAGTTATTCTCCAAAGCCATCTCCCTTCTGCGTTCTTGCTGATAAAAATTTAAAAGCGCCTGTCCGTCCGTAATTGATACCGGGATATATGCGGTATTTCTGGTATCATAGCGATTACTTCTTAAGTAATTAAGGTCAGTGAGCGCTTTGATACGATCTGCATCGTTGCCCGTTAGTATAAATCGCCTGATTAAGGCTTCTGCACGGTTGAGGTATACTTCAGACACGCGGAATCCGGTACTTCCACCCACAGAATTTGCAGAAGATTTAGCAGATGCATACGGTGTAGAACCATTTTTTGTAAAATACATCTGATAGCGTAAATCTCCATAGTTTGAACTATTTGGTCCTTGTTCGTAAAGTGATGCTAAAGCTTGCGATGCACTAAATGGAGGTAAAGACCCTGTAGTTAAAGCTGCAAAATATGTCACATCCAACCTGGAGTTCCCACCGTGTACCCATAAAACTTCCACATTCCCCGGATCGAAAATACCTGTACCTGAAATCGCGTTGGTTGCGGTAAAAAATGTTGTTAACGGTGTGAGGGTACTCCGTTCTGCCAAAACCAGCTCTGCATAACGGATTACTTGATCTAAATCTTCATTTCTGCCCTTTAAAAGATAGAATCTTGATAAAAATGCATTTGCCGCTGGCGCCGTAATTCTATATGGAGTTGTAGCTACACCATTATTCTTCAAAAGATCAGCAGCTTCCAGCAAATCTTTTTCAATCTGGTCATAGGTTTGTTTTAGTGTTGGCCGAGGAAGTCCGCCATCCCTTATCTGACTGCTTATGATCAATGGAACACCCAATGCAGTTTCGGGATTAACACCATTACCGCTATATGGTAAACTGTAGGTGGTAACCAATTTAAAAAGGTAGTATGATCTTAGAAACAGACACTGTCCCTTAATAAAATTCTTTGCTTGCTCCGTACCAGAAACATTGGCTAACTGATCGAGTACAACATTACATCCTTTAATTTTACTATAACAGTTCTCATACAAATTTGCTCCAGCCGGTATAATACTGCCAGCATCGAACATGTTCGGATTAAAGGTGAACATTGCAAGGCCATTGTTAAATGGTGTTACATAATTGGGAACAGGTGCACCATTAGCATTCGCAAGTCCGTTACTTTGCACATCATCGGTTAACAGATCTAAATTATCAAATCTCGTGCTGTATGGGTAAGCATCGCTATACATTAGCGCAGTAAGATCATTAGTTGTACTCGGACGCATCTCGTCCTGACTATACTCTGTTAGAAATTTTTTACATGAACCTAATACTGCACATAACAATATCAGGAAATATATCATCAACTTTTTCATATACATGTTATAAACTTAAGTTCAAATTAAAAGTAAATGTTCTGGTTCTGGGTTGCTGTCCGGTAGCTACCTCTGCATCAAGCCCATTGAAATCTTTACTATTAATGGCAAAAACATTAGATATACCCGCACCAACATTAATGTTCTTGGTTTTTAACCGTTGCACTACAGAAGCGGGAAGCGTATAACTTAAATTGATATTATTGCAACGTAATGCAGTGGCACTAACTACCCGAGCGGTACTATAATTGTACATTTCAAATGGTGTTGGGGCCGTTCCTCCAGAACTAGGTGTTCTTCCTGGCAAACTCACCGTAGGAACTGAACTATCTGGTAACCGTGGTACGCTACCATTTGGATTAGACGTAGACCAGCGATCTAACAGCTGACGTGATAGGTTCTGATATTCTGTAGGAAGATTATTTACGAGTGTATACAATGGAGACAGAAACTTCTTACCGCCAACCTGCAGGTAAAAGCTCGAACTTAATGTTAACATTTTATACCGAAAATTCATCCCCAAACCGGATGTAAAGTCAGGATCTAGCTTGCCTACATACTCCATATAAGAAGTTGGATCTTGAGGATCTGCATTTGGTTTTAGAGACAGGTCGAAAGTTGGATAGCCATTTGATGGATCTATACCGGTATATTTAAATGCATAAAATCCAGATACCGGCCTGTCGAGCGCAGTTAGCGTTCCGGTAACTGCTGTTCTCCAGCTCACCAGCTGAGGGCTTACTTTTACAACACTGTTCATATTTTTTGAAGTGTTCAATGTCACGTTCCAGCTGAAATTTTTAGTACGTACCGGAACGAAGCTGGCCGCAACTTCATAGCCTTTGTTGTTGATGGCTCCTCCATTAACGAGTGTACTGGCAACTCCATATTCTAAAGGTACGCTCAGACTGGTAATCAGTTCGCGTCCTCTTTTATTGTAATATTCAAATGATCCGGTTACCTTATTGCTGAATAAACTGAAATTAAGCCCTAAATTCATGCTCGCATTTTGCTCCCATCTCAAATCTCCATACGGTAAAGAACTAATGGTAAGTAAACTTTCACCTGTAAAGGTATCTGTAGCACTGGCGGTTGCACCTGTAGGTGTTTTAATAATTAAATCGGGGCTTACATTTGCAGCGATGTTTCTCTGATAGCCAAAAGTACCGCTAATGCTCAGATCGGATAGCCAATATGATCTGTTAAACCATTTTTCATTCGCAACGTTCCACTTCAAACCTCCAGCCCAAACCGGATTAAATTTTTCACCGGTAAACTGTCCGAAACGGTTTGAACGGTCATTCCTAACACTGGCATTTACTACATAACGGCTATCAAAGGTATAACTAGAAGTAAGATAAAGCCCCATTGTATTCGCTAGTCGGTCTGTTATTTTCGGAGAAAATTTGGTTGGATAATCACTAATCGTCGTAATAGTACCTAATGTGGTACTTGTTGGTAAAGTTGCGAATGATTTACCTCGATCTCTCAGGTATCCTAAAGTGGTATTGGTGTAGCCCAGATATTTTGTACTGTTTAATTCATAACCAAACATAAAGTTTACTACATGTTTCTTGTTGAATGCCTTACTGTATGATAAGCTATTTCTCCAATTCCATACGGTACTGGTTGCCTGATCTATATTATATTCGCCCCCTACCGGCAATTTACTCTGCTTATAACCTGCATCTGTCGGTTTAAAAGCGCCATAATTATAAAATCTGTATTGGCGGGCTACATATTCCGTTTGCTCTGTTGCGTAAGATTCGCCGACAGTAGAACTTGAACTGTAACTATATAAGGATTGGAAATTAAGACCCTCAATAATTTTATAATTCGCATTAATAAAGGTATTAACAGTTAATACCTTATTGCTATTACCGGTCTGATCTCTTTCATTAAGGATATTAAAAGCATAACCAGAAACATTCGGATAAAACACCAGACTACCATCAGGATTAACGGCTCTTATCGCCCGGTTTGTACCTTTAGCATAGTTGTACGGATCTACCTGGTAAAAAGAATTAACCTGGTTTTTTGATGCTGAAAGGCTGGCATCAATGGTTATTTTTTCTGAAAGCTTGGTATTAACGGAAATTTTTCCTGTTATACTGGTAGCGTCATTTCCTCTGGCTGTACCGGCTGAATTGTTATATCCAAAAGACGAGTAATAGCGTGTATTAGGACTGCCTCCAGAAATACTTAAGTTGTGTCCATTACTAAATGGTACGCGATAAAGTAAATCAAACCAATCGGTATTGACTGTTTCCATATCTTTCACCCTCGCATTAAACTCATCAGCAGATATTGTTTTTTTAAATAAGTAATCGTTCAAAGCACCTGCATAACCTACTGTACTATTTGCATAAGTAGAGGTTAAACCATTGGTAAAGATTTCTCTTGATACCGCTACCCGTTCTTTAGAATTCATTAAATTCAATTTGTCAGCAGTCACTTTTTCAGTAGTACTGAAGTTTGTGGAATAGCTGATTACAGGCGGACCAACCCGGCCTTTTTTAGTCGTGATTACAATTACACCATTACCGGCCCTGATACCATATATTGCGGTGGCAGAGGCATCTTTTAATACTGTAACATCTTCAATATCCATTGGATTTAACCAGCGGATCGAATTACCTACAAAATTTCTTATAAAATCTATATTATCAGCGTTTATCTCGCCATTAGCATTAAGACTTTGTGCCTTAAATGGCAATGGTTCTTCCTGAATCACACCATCAACTACCCAGATCGGCTCCTGCGAACCCGATAAGGTAGAAGTTCCACGAACACGTACAGTTTGCTTGGTTCCGGTAAGACCACTGGTGTTGGTAACTACCAAACCGGCAATTTTGCCTTGTAGCGCCTGCTCAATAGTATTTACGCCGTTTAAATACAAATCTTTGGCGTTTACTGAAGCAGTAGATCCTACTACATCCGATTTTTTCAGTATCTGGTAACCTGTCACCACCATTTCTTCCATTTCTTTCACGGCTTCTGTGAGGGTTACATTTAAATTCTGGAGGTTGTTTACAGCGATCTGTCTGGACTGCATACCGATATAAGAAAAAATCAGCGTGGCTCCTTTTTCATCCAATACTTCAATCCAGTAACGCCCCTCTTTGTCAGTTACTGCCCTTACATTTGTTTCCTTAGATAATACGGTTACGCCTGGCATCGGCCGACCATCCGGGCTGGTTACCTGCCCAGCTATCGAACGGGTTTTCATCGACACTGAAACTGATGAACTCTGGAGATTTTCCAAAGTTTCCTTCTGCTTCACAATAATGGTTTTATTTTGAATAGAATAACTCAACGGCTGATCTTTAAAACAAGCCGCCAGGGCATTTTCTAACGGTGCATTTTTTAAATTGATGGTTACAGGTTTTGCTTCGCTGATGTGCCTGGAGGTGTATACGAAATCGTATCCTGTTTGTTTTCTGATTTCCTTAAATACATCAACAATTTTGGCATTACTTTTTGAAAGAGTAACAGTTTGCGCCTGGCTCTTACCTGACTGAAAGACAAAAATGGCAAACAAAAGTACTACTACCTTCGTTATAAAGCCCATATTTTGCCCGGAACAACAAGCACGTAGCTTATCGCCCATTGAAATGGATTTTTTCATACATTTGAATTGAATACCAATTGCGAGCGCAATGGTATCCTGGTTTGTTTGGTTGTTTGGTTTAGTTGAATATCATTCTTCATTTATACCGCTCCAAATTTACTGCCGGGGGTGCTTCGTCCCACCTCCGGTTCTTTTCAGAACGTGTTTGTGTACAATTATGGCATCACGATTACCCTCCTTCCTTCAATTTTGAAATGTACTCCACCGGTTTCTTCAAGCGATGAAAGTACATCATGTAAGGGTTTATTTCGGGAGATGGCTCCACCGAAGCTTTCTTTTGTAACCGGTCCGCTGTAAACTACTTCTACATTATACCACCTGGCAATATCCTGCATAATCCGTTCTATCCCCTCATTGGTAAACTGAAAATTTCCGTTCTTCCAGGCAATGGCCTCTTCTACGTCAACCTTATTCACGTTTATAAGGCCATTCAGCGCAGTTGCCTGCTCGCCAGGAACTAACTTTCTGGTATTATTACCATCAACAACCCTTACGCTGCCCTCAAGCAATGTTGTTTTAAGTGATGGCTCACTGTTGTAAGCCCTTACATTAAAGTGGGTACCCAGTACTTCGATAGATTTATCGTTAACGGTAATGATAAAAGGCTTTCTTTTGGTAACGCCATTAACAGCCGTACTTACTTTTGCTACTTCGAAATAAGCCTCGCCCTGTAGTTTCAAACGCCGCTCCGGGTTTGATAAAAAGTTTGCAGCAAGCAAAATACTACTTGATGCATTAAGCCAAACCTTAGTACCATCTGGCAGTTCTACCTGGTAAGTACCTCCGTTTGGTGTTTTAATCTCCATTTCTTTCGTTACAGCACTGGTTTTGTCTAAAGCGATGCTACTTCCATCTATATATTCCAGATCATCAGAATCAATTTTTAAACCGAGCTTAGTGCTACTTAACTGCAAAATTTTACCATTGGAGAGTTTCAAAGTGGCCATATTTGTTCCCGGCAAAATCACGGCTTTAGTTTTTCCAGGCGCATTGAGCAAGCTAAACCAACCCGATTGGTAAGCAAGAAATCCAAAAGCGAAAACCAGTATGGCTGCTGCACTTTTAAACCAAATGGGAAAAAGTTTAGATGTTGAAGGTTTTATTTTTTCATCTTCAAGCCCAACGCTTATTTTGGAATAAAGGCTTTTTTCCAGCTCATCAAAACTGGTATAATCCGTTTCCCGAAGATCCAGCTCTTCATCATTAAAAGAAGAATACCATTGCTCGTAGAAGACCTTTTCTTCTTTCGTAACGGTTCCGTTTTGCCACTTGTAGGCAATTTCTGGTATCGGGTCGGTTTTGTCGCGTTGATTCAATTTGTAGGCTGGTTTAGCATATAGTCACACCAACAAAGCCTTACCCTACATTGAATTTAAAATAAATTTTTAGCGTGTGTTTAAGAATTAAATAACATTATTCTGTATGTCAGTCTGAGCATAGTCGAATACCATTTAAACGCATTAATAAAGCAATCGACTACGCTACCATAAACAGAATCCATTAGCACGGTCGTAGAATTGCAACTCCAATCGTCATTCCCGCGCAGGCGGAAATCTTAAAGCGCTTACATTAAGATTCCCAATCCGGGTTGGGAACGACGATCTCGCGCAGCCTACCATTTAAACAGGCTCTTATTTTGACAGCAGATACAAAATTAATGGCAATCCCGCACCTAATTTATCCTTCAAAATTTTGAGCGCCCTGGTAATATGGGCTTCAACTGTTTTTTCAGAGATATCCAATTCTTCGGCTATTGCTGTATTTGATTTGTAGCCTTCCCTGCTCATTTTGAAAATCAGGCGGCATTTAACCGGCAGCTCATTAATATGTTTATCTAATTCCTGCCTCAGTTCACGTTCAGAAAACCACAGTTCCGTAGTATCGATCCCCTGTTCCGGAATGTCCTCCAGCGAATTTCTTTTCTCCGCATTAAAATATCCCCTGCTTTGTTTGTTAATCACCTGATATTTTGTTGCTGCACTGAGGTAGGTGTTAAGGCTATACCTGATCTGCAGATTAGAACGCCGTTTCCAAAGACTTAAAAACACTTCCTGTACCACTTCTTCGGCTTCAGCCTGGTTAGCGAGGCGATGATACGCTACAGAGAATACTTTATCCCAAAACCTGCGGTACACCTCGGTAAATGCACCCTGATCACCACTTTGTAAATGGGAAATTAGCTGGGTATCCGTAAAAGATTCATAGCTACTCATGGCTTTAGGGAAAGTTTTAGCAAATTAACTTATAAAACATCAAAAACCAACATCGCTACCTGTTATTTAGGCAAATTAGGATACAGGCGATGGAAAATTTTATCTAATTGTGAAGGCCTTATCATTGATAAATACGAAAACGAGCAGATGCTGGTTTTAAAAAGACTTTTTTTGATACAAATCCTGCTATTCAATAATTCAATCAATGCTCATGTAAATTTATTTGATAAGAGCCTGTTTAAAATCATATAAAATTAATTCGTATGTCAGCTTGAGGGATCATTTATTTTATAAAGATCAATACGAGTTACAATATAATTTGATGGAAATAAATCTCCCCGAGGAATCGTCATTGCGAGGAGGAACGACGAAGCAATCTTACAACGATCGCTACCTGCTTGTGCATTAAGATTGCTTCGTGCCTCGCAATGACGACCATTTTGTTGGAGTCTGTCTATGATAACCTGTCGAAGGGCCTGTTTTAAATGTCTTACAAGGCGTTTCGACGACCTGTCCCGATTCATTGGGAGGCTCAACGTAACAATTCGATTGAATTACAATTTATAGATACAGCCTCATTTCAAAGCATTCATAAAAGCAATCCATTATGCTCAGCGTGAAAGCTAAATGCCAGGTAACATTTGCTATAAAAATTTAAACAGACTTTAAACTCACGAAGTTTTAATAAACCAGGTCAAAATTCCCCTAACAAATTTTTATGTTTTACGCCCCAGCTTTCTAGCTCATTAATAATCGGTCTCAATTCCAGGCCAATGGCGGTTAGTTCATATTCCACCCGTGGCGGAACTTCGGCGTAGATGGTTCGCTTAACAATTTTATCTGCTTCTAATTTGCGTAGCTGTAAGGTGAGCATTCGTTCGGTAATATTGGGCAATTTTTTTTAACTCTCCAAATCTGAGTTTACCGTTCATTAACCACGAACAGATCACCAAAGCCCATTGTCCGCCGATGATGTTGGCCGTATAAACTTCTAAACACTCATCAGCTAAAGCTTGTTTGTTAGCATAGTTGGTAGAGGTTTCCTTGATCTTAGACATACTTACATTTTTTATAGTACCTAACAATTGGTGGCTAATGTACAAAATAAGCGGTTATGCATTTATTTTTGTCATTATAATCATCAAAATTTGTAAAAAAATGAAAACATTAATCGTAGTCACCCATCCCGATATTAAAAATTCTGTAATCAACAAACGGTGGATTGAAGAGTTAGATTGTGTATTTCGGTGAAAGTGACCCCTCTGTTTCGGGCCAAACTGGCCACCAAATTGATTACCGGATGATGCACATCTAAGTTCCTTTCCCTCCGAACAAATATACACTTCGGATCCAAATCCATTTTCCTCAGGACTTTTCGGTTTAATCCATCTTACTGCCGGATTTATCCTCAATTCAGACCTTTCTAGCGATCAAAATCCATTCGCAGGTACTGGAACGCGTAAAAAAACGCCATACCCCCTTCAAAACAGCGAAGTGACCGTAGTCATCCCGAATAGTAGATATGCTCCCAGGAGCCTTTATTTTATGCAGAAATTGAAAAATTATTCCCGAAAGCCAGTTGCGAAAAAAGCTGATCGAAAGATCAGAACGGCCAGTTTGCCCCGAAACAGGTGGTCACTTTAAAGCGAAATGGGGTGACAGTTTAAATGCGGAACGGCTGGCCATTTTTGCCGAAATGCCCACCATAAGATCTGGTTTTAAATTTATTTAGCCAAACCTCTCCAATTCAACACATCATTCCCTACGGTTTCCCGTACCTCCTCAAAAAAATTTAACCTATTCTTTTAGTTGTAAAGAAAATAATATTAACTTAATGCCAATTAATCTAATTTATTACTTTTTAAAACTACAAATTATGTCTAAACAGAATGAAACCGGCCACGCTAAAAACGTAGCCAACTTCGAAACCCTGTTGAGTTATGTAACCGGTTATGGCGCGGTGTACAACCCCAGCAATGCCAACATCCAGCTGAGCAGTTTAACCGAAAAGGCCACCGCAGCCAAAACCATTAACGAGCAGGTGCACGATGCTGCCGCTAAAAACAGTAATGCCATAGCCCTGCGCGATCTGGCTTTTAAGCCTTTAAAACAATTGAGTACCCGTGTGCTGAGCGCCGTTAAGGCCAATAGTGTAGCCCAACAGGTATTGGATAATGCCGTAAGCCACCACCGCAAAATACAGGGGCAAAGGGCAACGGCCAAACTCACCGCCGAAGAAAAGAATAACCTGGCCGCCAGCGGCACGGTGGTTAACCAGGTTTCGGCCTCGCAACAGAGTTACGATAACCTGCTCGATACGTTGGATAAGCAGATTAAACTCTTAGCCACCATACCGCAGTACGCCCCTAACGAGGTAGATTTGCAGCTGGCCAGCCTCACCACTTTATATAATGATTTATTGCAGAAAAACCGCGATGTGGTAGCCAACACCTCGCAATTGAGCACCCTGCGCATTAACCGCAATAACGCGCTGTACGATACAGAAACCGGTATTGTTGCCCTGGCCCAGGATGTGAAAAACTATGTGAGATCTGTTTTTGGCTCAACCAGCCCCCAATACAAACAGATTTCGGGTATCCCGGTCCGAAACCTGATCTAAAATACCCATAATACCCTAAAAAATCATCCCTAATTTATTTCCCTATTTCCATTTAACAAGCAACAAACGGGTTGCTGTTTCCCTTTCTGGCAATGCTTAGCAGTAAAATAGCCCATTGCATCTCCTCCACTATCTCCTATAACCGCTAAACTACCTGCTGCAACGTCTGAACTACCGATTTCAACGTTTGAACTGTCGACCGCAACGTTTGAACTGCCGACTGCAACGTCTGAACTACCAACCGCAACGTCTGAACTATCGACCGCAGCGTCTGAACTATCGACTGCAACGTTTGAACTAACGACTGCAACGTTTGAACTATCGACCGCAACGTCTGAACTACCGACTGCAACGTCTGAACTACCAACTGCAACGTCTGAACTATCGACCGCAACGTCTGAACTATCGACCGCAACCTCTGAACTATCGACCGCAACGACTGAACTACCGACTGCAACGTCTGAACTACCGACCGCAACGTCTGAACTACCGACCGCAGCGTCTGAACTATCAACTACAACGTGCTACCATTTGCAGACTCCATTAAAAAGTCGTCATTGCGAGGAGGAAACGACGAAGCAATCTTTCACGCTAATAATCCTCGCTATAAAGATTGCTTCGTCGGCTGAAAAAGCCTTCTCGCAATGACGGATTTATTGGTGGAACGACTACCGTATTAGAGAATATCCCTATACATCATGCTATCTGCTCCCTGCTATCCGGCCTCGCAGATTTCCGCCGGAAAAAGCACGGAAATCTTTGCAGCTCCCCTTCATAACCCCACAGCCTAAGGCAGGATCAAAGCGGGAGCGCAGGGATAAGCAAGGGTAAGAGCCTAAATACTGCCGCAAATAAGATTTCCGTAGCTTTTTACAAGGAATTGCGCAGCAATCTTTTATACCGATAAAAACAACATTATCAGATAAAAAACGATGCAAGCCTTGGGTTTTTGTTTCTTTTGGGCCAAGCCAAAAGTAAGAGCCCCTCGGTGGCGGCGAACCTAGGCAAGACAGTGCAGAAGGCAAAACCTCCCCCAACCCCTCCTGAAGGAGGGGAATTCCCGCACACAGTTTTAAAATTAAAAGCGTTTTAAGATTCCCGCCTGCGCGGGAATGACGACCGTATTAGAGAGTTCAAAGATCTCTCCGCTACGGTCGAGATGACGATCCAGCGTAATCCCTCATAGTTTCAGAGGATAAATTTACGGATGCCTGTCTCTGCACCCTGCTATCTGCACCTCGCTATCCGGCATAGGAGATGATGGAAGGATAAAACGTTAAAGCTTTAGCACCCCCTTTCGACCTGCCAATGCCCCGAGGCAGCACGCCCTCCCCGATCCTTCATCGGGGCTTGTGCTGACGACCTCAAAGCTTTGACAAATTTATCCGACATCAAATCCAAGCCTTGATTTTTTGTTACTTTTTCATCAAGGAAAAAGTAAAAGTCCTTCGGTGGCTAACCGAGGCAAGACCGAGCGAAGGGCAAAGAATAGCGAACGCATTAAGATTCCCGCATGCGCGAGAATGACGACCGTATTAGAAAATTATCCCTGTATATCATACTATCTGCTCCTTGCTCCAGCCTGGCAGATTTCCGCCAGAAAAAGCACGAAAATCTTTGCAGTTCCCCCTCATGACCCCACAACCCAAGGCAGGAACAAGCGGGAGCGCTGGGATTGTTAAAAAATACCCGCTAAATTAACAGCCTTTAACACATTTTAAGTTAAATACTGTAAACCAGGTTAAAGATCGTTAATTAAAAGCGATAGCCCATTAATCTACTGCATTTTTAGTTCATGAAAACTAAAACATTATCACTAATGCTACTAATTGGATTTTTTGGCATTAAAACAAGCAAGGCACAAGACAGTACAGGCGTAATCAAACACAGTGTACACATTTCGCCCTTTGCGGGTTACAATTCAACATTCAAAGCACTTGTTTTTGGAGGAGAAATAGGTTACGAATATCGCTTAAACAAGCACTGGGGCTTTACCTCAGGATTAAACCTCGCCTACATCCAAAAAAATAACCCGGCAATTGGTTATGTTAATAACAACGGTAGCGTAACACAGGCCAAAAACATGAAAGTATTGCAAAATGCCCTGTATGCAGGCGCCAAATACTACATTGGCCGTTTTTATCTATCTGCCGAATTGGGTTACCAGGAAGAATATCAAACCATTAATTATCCATACACCAGCTCAGGAAGCAGTTATAATCATGGTACATACGCTACAAATGGATTTTACCAGGCTTATGGCCTAGGTTACCAGATCCCTTTGAAAAAAGGCGATAACATTGAAATATTTGCTAAAGGTGCAGGTGCAAACAACACCAGCTTTACCGCTGGCTTTCGATATTCATTCGGCTTATCCAAAAGAAAGTAATATTTGTTTTTACACACCAAGCGTGATGCGCTCCACTATAGCGAATGGTAATGGTTTAAAGCACAGCTTCATGTAAACCAAACCCGATTGGATGGTTGCTTCCCGTTTTTTCCACCTGGAGCAGAAAGGAAAGCAGGACTATCGGAACCGATGGACAAAACCTGCTTTCCAAAACCTTTATAAACAAGAAGGCACCGAGAATATTATACCCTTGGTGCCTTAATGATAAAATACCATTAAACCTTCTTTATGAAGATTGCGTGCTTGCAGCAGGCAGGCTTCGGCTGGCTCTAGTCCAGCCTCGCATAGAAAGCTATCGGATGACGACCGTATTATAGCGAGCGCCTTAACCCCCTATCCGCCTATCGGCACCTTTCCCCTGAAAGGGAAAGGACTGAAAAACAAATTATCGCACCCTGTAATATGCCCCATGCTATCTGCACCCTGCTATCAGGCCTTGCAGATTTCCGCCGGAAAAAGCACGGAAATCATTGCAGTTCCCCTTCATACCCCCACAACCTAAGAAGCAAGGGCAAGAGCCTCGATGCTGCCGCTATCAAGATTTCCGTAGCTTTTTACAAGAAAGGATGCAAGCCTTGGTTTTTGTTTCTTTTGGGCCAAGCCAAAAGAAAGAGCCCCTCGGTGGCGGCGAACCGAGGCAAGCCCGAGCTAGGGCAAAGAATAGCGAGTGCATTAAGATTCCCGCATGCGCGAGAATGACGAACTATGTTTATGAAATGTAGCAACTCCAGTTCAAAGATCTCTCCACTACGGTCGAGATGACGGATTTTTTTGAAATAAAAGCAATTAAAAGATCCTTCGCTGCGCTCAGGATGACAGCAAAAGAAGAACTCCCTCTACTCCATGCTATCTGCACCCTGCTAGCCGGCCTAGGATATGATGGAAGGAGAAAACGTTAAAGCTTTTACACTTCCTTTCAACCTACCACTACCCAGAGGCAGCACGCCCTCCCCGATCCTTCATCGGGGGCTTGTGCTGACGACCTCAAAGCTTTGACGAATTTATCCGACATCAGATCCAAGCCTTGATCTTTTGTTTCTTTTCTATCAAGAGAAAAGAAAGAGCCCCTCGGCGGCGGTGAGCCGAGGCAAGCCCGAGCGAAGGCCAAGAAAATAGCGAGCGCATTAAGATTCCCGCCTGCGCGGGAATGACGACCGTGTTATATAGCGAGCGCCATAAAAACCTTATTAACCACAAAAAAGCACCAAGAACCTCGCGTCCTTAGTGCCTAAATTTATACACAAGCCTATAAAACCTTAAAGATGTTATAGGCTTAGCTATAGTATTTTACAAATTAATTCCAGCCGCCGCCTAACGAGCGGTACAAACCAACAACTGCATTCAGCTGCTCTGTTTTAATCGTAGTTAACTCCAATTCGCTTTGCAATAAATTGCCTTGTGCGGTAATCACCTCTAAATAATTGGCCATACCACTTTTAAACAACAAACTTGCATTTCTTGAGGCCTGTTGTAAAGTCTGCGCCCTTTTTTCAGCAATGCTGTATTGTGTTTTTAACTTCTCTACTTTCGTTAACTCATCAGACACTTCGCCAACCGCATTTAATACCGACTGGCGGAACTGGATCACCGATTTCTCACGGTCGATTTTAGCCAGCTCTAAATTGCTTTTTAACTGTCCGCGTTGAAAAATCGGCTGGGTAATCCCTGCCCCAACCAAACCGAACAACGATGCCGGTACATTAAACCAGTTGCTGGCTTTAAAAGAGTTGATACCTCCGCTTGCGGTAATCACCAGCGATGGATATAAACTCGCTTTTGCCACTCCAACCCTTGCATTGGCAACGGTTAAAGCCAGCTCTGCACTTTTAATATCAGGCCTGCGGCTTAACATCGATGAAGGGAAACCTGCATTCAGGTCTTGCGGGATAGTCATATTATCCAAACGGCTCTCGCGCTTAATGGCTTTAGGCAAAGTACCAATCAATACACTTAAAGCATTTTCCTGTAAGGTTACACTCTGCTCTAAACGGGGGATCAATTGTGCCGCATTTAACTGCTGCGCCTGCGCCTGCTGAATCGCCAACGAAGTTACCTGACCAGCATCAAACTGTAAATTGATAATCCTTAAGGTACTGTCGTTCAGTTTTAAGTTCTTTTTCGCGATTTCCAATTGCGCATCGAGCATTAACAGGTTGTAATAACCTTGTGCAACATTGGCCACCAAACGGGTTTGAACGGCTTTACGTGCCTCTTCTGTCTGCAAAAAACTGGCTAAAGCGCCAGCTTTTTGATTGCGGATTTTGCCCCAGATATCGGCTTCCCAAACCACACCCAGATTCGCATTGTAATCTTCGATGTGTGTAGAACCTGTAAACTGGTTCAGGCTTAAGCCATTTAAACTGTTATCGCTCGGGCGGCTCGAATTTGCCGACACCTGCAATTTCAATTCAGGTAAATAACCCAGTTTTGATTGTTTGAACAATACTTCAGCAGCATCGATATTTTTCAATGCAATCTGCATATCGTAATTTTTAACCAAAGCTGTATCAATTAAATTTTGAACAGTAAGGTCGTTGATAAAACTCTTCAATGGCATACTGCCAACACTCGAAGAATCTTTAGGCAATGAATTTCTGAACAAGCCTGGCGCAATATTGGGCAGGGCTGTATCTTTCGAAACCGAACATCCGCTCCAGATTAAAGCCAGGAGCAGGATGGTAATGATATTAAACCGTTTCATAAACTACATGATTATTATTTACAGGTTCTCCATGGTGGTGAACAACCTCATTTCTTGATTTTTTTGATATTTTTTCCTGTAAAGCCTGGAAGATGACAAAGAGTACCGGAATGATGAACAAACCTAAAATTACACCCGACACCATACCACCTGCTGCACCGATACTGATGGAGTGGTTACCCTGTGCGGATGGACCTGTTGCAATACTCATCGGGAACAAACCAAACACAAAGGCCAGTGATGTCATAATGATTGGTCTGATCCTCAATCGCGCTGCTTCTATAGCCGAATCAACCAAACTGAGTCCCGCCTTTCGTCGCTGCACGGCAAACTCCACAATCAGGATGGCGTTTTTAGCCAGCAACCCGATGAGCATAATCAGTGCTACCTGCACATAAATGTTATTTTCGATACCGGTTAAGCCCAATACCACAAATACACCGAATACACCTGTAGGGATAGATAAGATTACCGCCAATGGCAGGATGTAACTCTCATACTGTGCTGATAATAAGAAGTAAACAAACACCAAACAAAGCAGGAATATCACAGTCGACTGTCCGCCTGAAGAAATCTCCTCACGTGTTTGTCCTGAGAATTCGTAAGCATAACCTGTTGGCAATTGTTCTCTGGCGGTTTCTTCTATCGCTTTAATCGCATCACCAGAACTGAAACCTGGTTTAGGGATTGCATTTACCTCGATAGAGTTAAACAGGTTATAACGCGAAGCCGTTTCAGAACCATATACACGGGTTAATTTAACCAGGGTACTGATGGGCACACTTTCGCCGTTTTTGTTTTTCACAAACACACGGTCGATACTGGCAGGATCGGTTCTGTCGGCCACATCAGCCTGAACAACCACACGATAGTATTTACCAAAGCGGTTAAAATCTGAAGCTTGTGCCGTACCAAAATAAGTCTGCATGGTTTGTAAGATATCTTTTTTGCTAACGCCCAACTGATCGGCCTTTTCGTCGTTAACATCCAGTTGCAACTGCGGATAATCTGCTTTATAAGAAGTAAAAGCATAAGCAATAGCCGGTTTGGTCATTAACTTGCCGATAAAGTTATTCGCTACACCACTAAATTTATCCAGCCTGCCGTTCGTTTTATCCTGTAACATCACGTTCATGGCCTCCACATTACTGAAGCCCGGAACCGTAGGGAAACTGAATACAAAGAAGGTACCGGCAGATATGGCTGCCATTTTAGCCCTTACGATATTTTGGATCTCATCGATATTTTTTACTTCACCCCTCTCCTCATTTGGCTTTAACAATAAGAAAATCTGACCAGCTGAAGGACTGTTTGATGCCGTTAAAAAGTTGTAACCCGCCAACGACATTACAAATCTTGCTGATGGCATAGCCCTCAACTCTGCTTCGGCCTGTTTTAATATTTTATTGGTATTGGCTAATGATGTTCCTGATGGACTGGCAACCGCGATTGCCACGAAACCCTGATCCTCTGTAGGAATAAAGCCTGTTTTTGTTCTGCCTACCAGGAAAATAGTAACCAAAACGATTAAAGCAAGTCCGCCCATACTGATCCATTTGTTACGGATAAGCACTTTCAACCCGCCAACATAACGGTTGGTCATATAATTGAACCCACCGTTAAAACCTGCATAAAACTTTTCTACAAAACCTTTTTTAGGCGCGTTATGACCACCTTCGGCATGTTTGTTCTTTAAAAATAAGGCCGCCAATGCAGGACTTAAAGTTAAGGCGTTAACAGCCGAAATAATGATGGCGATAGCCATGGTTAAGGCAAACTGTTTGTAGAAGATACCTGTTGAGCCCGTCATAAAGCCAACCGGTAAAAATACTGCCGCCATTACCAGGGTAATCGATATAATGGCCCCGGTAATTTCGCTCATCGCCTGGGTAGTTGCTTCTTTCGGACTAAGCGAAGGATTTTCTTCCATTTTGGCATGCACCGCTTCTACCACCACAATCGCATCATCTACCACAATACCAATGGCCAGCACCAGTGCAAACAGGGTTAACAGGTTAACTGAGAAGCCGAATAACTGCATGAAAAAGAACGTACCGATAATCGCCACCGGAACGGCAATAGCCGGAATTAAAGGTAGACCTGAAATCCTGAAGGAAGATAAACACCACGATAAATACCAGTAAAAAGGCTTCGATCAAAGTGTGCTCCACCTGGTTAATGGATTCATCAAGATCGGTTTTGGTACGATAAAACTGGTTGTATTTAATGCCTGCCGGGAAATCTTTCGATAGTTTCGCCAACAGTTTATCAATGGCGATCTGAATTTCGTTAGCATTAGAGCCCGATAACTGGATTACGCCAATGGTGATACCATCATGTCCGTTTAAACGGTTCACACTACCATAACTATAAGCTCCTAATTCAACACGGGCCACATCTTTTAAGCGTAATATAGAACCATCAGAATTAGAACGGATCGCGATATTCTGATATTCCTCTGGTTTGGTCAGTTTACCTTTATATTTAATAATATATTCAAATGCCTCGCTACTTCTTTCACCAAAGCGACCAGGTGCTGCTTCCAGGTTTTTGTCCTGAATGGCGGTGATCACTTCATTGGGTGTAATTTTGTAAGTGGCCAATTGACTCGGGTTTAACCAGATACGCATTGAATAATCTTTAATACCGCCAAATACACTGGCCGAACCTACCCCCGGGATACGTTTAAGTTCCGGAATGATATTGATCTGCGCATAGTTATTGACAAAAACGGCATCGTATTTTTTGGGATCTTCTGAGTAAACACCGATAGCCCCAATAAAGCTGTTTTGCTGTTTGGTAGTGGTGATACCATATTGTACCACCTCTGCTGGTAATTGACTGGTGGCCTGCGAAACCCGGTTTTGCACATTAACCGCTGCCTGATCGGGGTTGGTACCCTGTTGAAAGTAAACCGTGATGGCCAGGGTACCATCGTTACTGGCGCTGGAGGTCATGTAGGTCATGTTCTCCACACCGTTAATGGCTTCCTCCAATGATGGAGTTACCGAACGTAAAATGGTTTCGGCATTAGCCCCCGGGTATACAGCAGTTACCAATACCGACGGAGGTGCGATATTTGGAAAGCGCTCTAAGGGCAACTTTGTTAAGCCCAGTATCCCCACTATGACCAATAAGATGGAAATAACAGTTGAAAGTACAGGCCTGTCTATAAATTTCTGAAACATGATTGCTTAAACTTTAGTGGTTTATTATTTTTTTGTTTTGGCAACAGCTACTTTATCTGCTGCTTTTTGAGGCTGGATCACCATGCCCTCCTGTAACTTATCAACCCCGCTTAACACGATCTGGTCGCCAGCTTTTACCCCGTCTTTAACCAGGTAATTTTCGCCGGCTTTACCAACAATGTTAATGGCTTGTTTTTTCACCTTACTGCTGTCGCCTACGGTAAATACAAATACTTTATCCTGCATTTCTACCGTTGAGGACTGCGGTACCAGAATGGCATTATCGTGCTGTAAACCTAAACGGATTTTACCGGTATTACCCGAGCGAAGGGTTCCGCTGGCATTAGGGAAACTGGCCCTTAAAGTAATGGCACCTGTGTTTTTATCAAACTGACCATCGATCATATCGATCTTACCTTTAATCGGGTAAGCTGAATTATCAGCCAATAAAAGTTCTACTGCAGGTAAATGTTTAATCCTGTCGGCAGGGGTTTTACCCGGATAGTTTGCATTAAAACTGTTGAAGTCGTTTTCCGCAAGAGAGAAATAAACATGTACTTCGTGGATATCCGATAACTGCGTTAAAGCAACCTGATCTGTCGGAGAAACTAAACTTCCCTGTTTTTTAGGGATACGACCGATGTAACCACTTACCGTAGCCTTAACATTGGTATAACCTAAGTTGATCTGTGCAGAAGCTACGCTGGCTCTGGCTTGTTCGGCATTTGCCTGTGCGATTTTGTAAGCTGTTTTAGCTGTTTTTAACTGAAAATCAGAAACTACCTTATTCTGAACAAGTGGTGTTAATTTATCAACCTCCAATTGAGCGTTTAAAATAGCCGCTTCTGCAGCATGTAAACTTGCTTTGGCATTGTTTAAAGCCTCGCGGTAAGGGTTTTCGTTAATTTTGAACAGGGTTTGTCCGGCAGTTACATAAGCGCCTTCGTTAACCAGAACGCTTTGTAGGTAACCACTTACCTGCGGACGGACATCGATATCAACAGCGCCTTGAATAGAAGCCGGATATTCAATATACGTAGTTTCAGTGCTGGCATTAATTGCGCTTACAGGCAGTACTGGTGGTGGCGGTGCCGCTGCAGCCTGATCAGGAGACGACTTACAGCTTACTAAAACTATAGATAGAAGAGAAATGGTTAACATTGAATTAATACCATTAAACCATTTAACGGTGTTAAGTAAAGGGTACAAGCGATGTAGAGATTTCATATAATTAAATTTAATTGGATTATAGTGTATAAATAATCTAACAGTGTTAAATTACGGTGTAAAAAAATATTTTAACTGTTAATAGATAACGTAATGCCTTTGATGGCATCTTTTAAAATTTGCTGGTTAATTTCGTCGGTTGTTCTTCCGTTAGGTCGAACAAGGTTGATGGAAATCAAACCATGGATGATCGACCAATAGGTGTAATACTTCATGCAGATATCATCATCAGAAACTGGTTTCTTCTTAAATAAAGATTCAATTACATCGCCTAACATACCGCCCACGTTTTCGGCTTCGGGCAATGAATTTTTAACGGTACAACAAACCATATCCACACCGTACATCAACTGATAAAATTCTTTGTGGGCAAAGGCGAAGTTCCAGTAGGCAATCCACATGGCTTCCATTTTATCTTCAGGAGATTCGTGTTTATCCCTGGCTTCGCGGATATCTTTGGCCAACATTAAATACCCTCTTCTGGTGAGTTCCAGTAAGATGCCGTCTTTGTTGGAAAAGTATTCGTAAATAATGGGTGCAGTATATTCAATCTGGTCGGCAATTTTACGCATACTCAATGCCTGCCATCCCTCTGTTTGAACAATGTTCAAGGCAGCATCCAGAATTTTGGTTCTGGTTTCATCTTTTAAACGTAGAATTCTTTCTTTACTTCCCATGACTGGAATATTAGGTGTAAATAATCTAACACCGTTAAGCAAATGTAGAACCAATTCGGGAATTGACAATCATTCATTTGTCATATAGAATTTTTCAAAAATAAAATGTGCTCCTTTTGTATTTAAACAAGGTTTTTTTATTCATAGTGATATTTTTAAAAAAATAATGTCAACATTTTTTCCAACTGACACGACTGACATTTTTTATTTTAAAGAGCAAGTGCAGCAGCCTTTTTGGCAGTGCAGTTCTCCCGTTTACCACATATTCTGTTTGGCTGTTAAAGAAACGAAGTATTTTTTTTGAAAAGCAGGTTCCTGTGTTTATCGGATCCGAAAGTCCTGCCATTCGCTGTAGCCCTCATGATCCCGATGTAAAATCGGGACGGGGCTGCTGCTGCTGTCAGGTTTATTAAACTTTAGCTTACTCCTATTGGCGAAAAACTTTGTGTCTAGCCCCGATTGAATGGATGCCCACGATATTTCATTGGGGCAGAAAGGAAAGCGGGAACATAGTAACCAATGAGCACTGCATTTGCGCTCCAAAATATTGCACCAATTAAATAAAATAAACCAGTTACCTGGCGTGCTCCGATTGCGCTCCAAAACGATTGAATCAATCCAGTTAATTTTAAATGTTTAACTATTTCAGGGAGAAGCCTTGATGATTACCCGCAATGATCCTTCCAGCACAGGATGATCATAAATACCAACCAATCATTATATTAGTACCATGATATTCCGTGAAGCACACCTGACTGACATCCCTGGGATACAAATTGTCAGGCATTCTGTAAAAGAGAACATTTTGTCCGATCCTGCTTTGGTTACTGACAAAGATTGCGAAGAATTTATTACGCAACGTGGTAAGGGCTGGGTTTGCGAAGTAGATGGAGAAGTAGTGGGTTTCTCCATTGTAGATTTAAAGGAGCATAATATCTGGGCTTTATTCCTTCGGCCGGAATTTGAAGGCAAAGGCATTGGCAAAGAACTGCACCGGTTAATGATGGATTGGTATTTCGATCAAACGCAAGAGCCGGTTTGGCTGGGCACATCGCCCAATACCCGTGCAGAAGAATTTTATAGCCGGCAATGCTGGAAAAAAGTAGGTATGGTAAACAAAGGTGAAGTGAAATTTGAGATGAGTTATGAGGATTGGGTGAATAGGTAAATCTATTCAAAATATCGTCATTTTAAGGCATGTTATTATTAGGACACATCAATTAGAAATTGATTTCAGGCGTTTTGCTAACTTACTTTAATAAAACCACCCACCTTACCAAAGGACGCCGGCAATCCCAAGGGCCGGATAAATCAAAAAAACAGTTGCAAATCAGTACAACTAGCACTACCAAACCTGAAACGCAGTGAGTTTTGTGTCTAGAGCGACCCACTAATACTCGCTAACCACCTCCAGACACAAAACAAAGTGCCGCTGTTTTTTTGATGTGCTTGGACTTGCGCAAAAAGGCCCATTGCTGGATTGACAAAGCGCTTTGGGTACTTTGGCGCTCCAAAGTACCATGCCCCGCGGCATAGAGCGATAGAAGAATGTTATAATCAATTGTGTCCACACGATAGGCCCAGGCGGGAACCAAGCAGTGCTCAGCGAAGCTAATCTTAATGAAAGCTACAAATCCATAACATGGCATTAGGATTCCCAATCAAGTTGGGAATGACGATGCAGCGGAGAAAAGATTAACTACCAGGCTACAAAGAACACAAAGTATTGTGCCTTAGTAATAGTTGTAAAAGACTGAACCATATAAGGCATATAAGTTACATATAAGCTAAATACCAAATATGTTCTTATATTTCTTATACGGTAAAAAGAAGCTGGTAAAAATTTTAAGCACAAGCCCCTGAAACAAGTTCAAGGTGACGGGCTGCAAGAGTAATCGTCATTATAAGAAGGCTTTTTCAGGCGACAGCCTGCCCCGACTTTTCGGGGAAGCAATCTTAATACTATCGCTATAACTATCGTCTTTCCCTCGCGGGCGTGAATCTTAATGAAACCTACAAACCCCTAACATGGCATTAGGATTCCCAATCAAGTTGGGAATGACGATGCCAGCGGAGAAAAGATTAACTACCAGGCTACAAAGAACGCAAAGTATTGTGCCTTAGCAATAGTCGTAAAAAGACTGAACCATATAAGGCATATAAGAACATATAAGCGAAATGCCTTATATGTTCTTATATGGTAAAGAAACTATAAAATTTTTACCACCAAGTCACAAAGAACAAAAAGCAAATTTCTTAGTGTCTTAGTGGCAAAAAACCTAACTATTCCAAATAAAAGGGGCTTGATTTATAAATGTTGCCTCCCCTAACTGATCAATAATAAACCTCGCCAAATTAGAAGCATTAATCTGGTCGCCATCGCAATTGGTCAGACTGGTACTAATGTGAGTTAGCTCATCAGTTTGTATAATTAAGGGTAAACGGATTAGCGTCCAATCGAGGTTGCTTGCGGTTAAAAATTCATATTCCTTTTGTCTATCTGCAGTAGAAACCGGATAATTGTCGTACATCCATTTGGTTGCGAATTGGGTTTTGGCATCCTTTTCATCAGCGGGACTATCTACATTAATACCGGTTATAACGATGTAACGTTTCAGACCTAAAGCCTTCATTGCTTTTAGAATATTAACTGTTGATTGCGTAAAAATTGTTTTTTCACTGGCGGGTTGTCCCATACCCAACGCACTGATTACGATATTGCATCCCTCGATAAGCGCGTGTACTGTTTCGGCATCTTTTACATCGCCAATTACGATTTCCAGCGAAGCATGATGAATCTGAAGTTTTTCAGGATTTCTGATAAGAGCTTTCACCCTGATGTTTTGCGCCAATAGCGCTTTTAAAATATAAGTACCAGCTTTACCTGTAGCACCGATTAAAGCAATTTTTAAATCTTGCATGATGTTCTTTATAAAATTTTAGAAAATAATAGTTTATCCCTTGATCAGAACGATAAGGGAATATCAGAATTGAATTCTGTTTGAGTTATATTTTATAAAGAGATTTTAATGGCACTAATTTAGAAAAAATACCATTTCGACTGAGTGCAGAAATGTATCTTAGCATGAAAGACCCTGAAACAAGTTCAGGGTGACGGCCTTAGTAATAATGGCCGTCAAAAGACTGAACCATATAAGGCATATAAGTTACATATAAGCGCTATACCTAATGTGTTCTTACATTCCTTATATGGTAAAAAGAAACTATGGTAAAATTTAACCACTAAGACCCTGACCTGGAGCGGAAAGCTACGCAGTAAAACAAGTTTAGGATGACGACCTGAGAGATTGATCGTCATCTCGACTGAAGCGCAGCGAAATGGAGAGATCTATCTAGTTAGATTCTCCATTACGGTCGAAATAACGAACCGGCTGAACGTGCCTTGGCGGTTAAAATACTATCCTTTAAACTTCTTCATAAACGTACTTACACTTTCTTCTAAATTTCCATCAGTGATGGCTTTAACGAAAGCAGTACCAATAATAGCACCATTGGCATACGAACAGGCTTTATCGAAAGTTTGTTTATCACTGATCCCGAAACCGATCATCGTTGGATTTTTCAGGTTCAGGTTTTTAATTCTGCCGAAATAGGCTTCGGTGGTATCGCCAACTTCGAGGTTTTTACCCGTAGTAGCTGATGACGATAACAAATAGATAAAGCCATTGGTTAAACCATCAATTTTATGGATCCGTTCTTCAGCCGTTTGAGGCGTAATTAAAAACACATTGCTCAGGTTATGTTTTTCGAAGCAATCTTTATAAAATTCTTCGTACTCTACCATTGGCAAATCGGGAACAATACAGCCATCTACTCCTGCTTCGGCACAGGCTTCGCAGAATTTTTCTACTCCAAACTGCAAAACAGGGTTTACATAACCCATTAACAAAACAGGAATGGTAACGGTCTTACGCAAGTCTTTCAACTGTTCGAAAAGCAGTTTCAGCGTCATGCCCTGATCTAATGATTGCTTGCTGCTCGCCTGGATTACCGGGCCATCTGCAACAGGATCGGAATAAGGAAACCCGATTTCGAGCATGTCAGCACCTGATTTTTCCAGTGCTTCGGCAATTTGAATGGTATCGCCAGTATTTGGATAACCAGCGGTATAATAAATTGATAATATGTTTTTCTTCTCCTGGAAGAGTTGTTTAATTCGGTTCATGTTTTTGAGATGTGAGATATGAGATATGAGATATGAGATATGAGATTAAGATTGCCTATCAAGCGATCAATCGTCTCAAATATCATGTCTATTGTCTCAAATCTACCTTAAAGATTAAAATATTTAATATAAGTATCCAGATCCTTATCGCCACGGCCTGACAGGCAAACCACTACGTTTTCGCCACCTTTAAATTCCATTTTCTCTAAATAAGCCAATGCGTGTGCACTTTCGATCGCAGGAATAATCCCTTCCAGTTGCGTACAAAGCAAACCGGCATCTAAACTTTCTTCATCGGTAATGGAAACATATTGCCCGCGACCGGTTTTAAACAAATGCGCATGTTGTGGGCCAATACCCGGATAATCTAATCCTGCAGAAACCGAATGTGGTTCTACAACCTGCCCATCTGGTGTTTGCATCAAAATACTTCTGCTGCCATGGAGCACACCTTCTTTTCCCAAATAAGTGGTTGCTGCCGAAAATCCGCTCGATACGCCTTTTCCGGCTGCTTCAACAGCAATGAGTTTAACATTTTCGTCATCCATAAAATGGTAGAACATGCCCATGGCGTTACTTCCACCACCCACGCAGGCCAACACATAATCAGGCTGGTCGTTACCGGTCTGTTCTATGAGCTGTTTTTTAGTTTCTTCTGAAATAATGGATTGAAAAATCGCCACCATATCAGGGTAAGGGTGTGGCCCTACTACCGAACCGATAATATAATGTGTATCAACAGGATTATTGATCCAGTCGCGCATGGCCTCATTAGTGGCATCTTTTAAAGTTTTACTTCCAGAACTAGCCGGAACAACCTTTGCACCCAGCATTTTCATTCGGGCTACATTCGGTGCCTGGCGCTCAATGTCGACCTCGCCCATGTAGATGACACATTCCAGGTTACGTAGTGCACATACGGTTGCCGTAGCTACACCATGCTGACCAGCACCTGTTTCAGCGATAATCCTTTTTTTACCCAGTTTTTCAGCCAGTAAGATCTGTCCGATGGTATTGTTGATCTTGTGGGCACCGGTATGGTTTAAATCTTCCCTTTTTAAGAAAATATTTGCACCATATCTTTCCGAATATCTTTTTGCAAGATATAAAGGTGAAGGACGGCCAACGTAATCTTTTAATAACTGATGAAATTCCTTTTGAAAACCGGCATCATCAATAATTTTTAAATAGTTTTGACGCAATTCTTCTACGTTCGGATAAAGCATTTCGGGGATGTATGCACCACCAAAATCTCCATAATATCCTTTTTCGTTTACTTTGTATTTCATAATATTTTTATCAAATCGTTTGTCACATTGGTAGCTTGCTAAAGATAAGTCGTCATCTCGATCCGATAGCTATCGGATGGAGTGCAATCCCGAACGTTCGGGAGAGAGATCTATATTTACAATGCAGATTTCTCGGCTGCGCTCGAAATGACGATCTGTCGCTAGCTATTCATTGCTTTAATAAATTCTTCAATCTTCTCCGCATCCTTTAAACCCGGCTCCATTTCAAACCGGCTATTGATATCTAGGGCGTATAAACGCTCATCTTGCATATTTTTTATCGCTTCGGTGTGTTCCAGATCAATTCCACCACTCAAAAAGTAAGGTTTGGTGTAAGCATATCGGTCTAAAACAGACCAATCGAATGTTTTTCCCGATCCACCATGTGCTTTGGTTTTCGTATCGAACAGGAAATAATCCACCACATTTAAATAAGCTTCGAGACCTGAAAAATCGAAATCCTCATCTATTCCAAAAGCTTTGATCACTTCTAACGAACCAAAGGCCGTTTTTAGTGCTGCACAGTATTCAGGCGATTCGCTGCCGTGTAACTGAACAGCTTTTAGTTTCAATGTGTTTACTTTATCCTTTACTTTTTCTAATTCTTCATTTACAAAAACGCCGACCGTTTTAATTTCTGAGGGAATGTATTTGATCAATTCGGTAGAAACATCGCTGATCAGTCTGGGCGATTTTTCATAAAAGATAAAACCCAGGTAATCTGGCTGCAGCTCCGCAACCGCAGCAATATTTGCCGCCAAACGCATGCCACAAACTTTTAACTTTAACATGCCAATAGTTGTTTGAAACTGTTAAGTGCTTTTTTGCTCATTAGCGATTCTTCTGCCTCGTAAAAACAATCGGCAAAAGACAGCTCAGGTTTTATGGTTTTAATCGCTAGTGCCGAATTACACAATACCACATTGTTCTGTACATCAGTGGCTTCACCATTTAATACATCCATAAATATTTTGGCTGATGACTCTACGGTGTCGCCACCTTTAATCGCATTTACATCCACTTTTTCAAACCCCATATCATTAAGTGTTAAAATCTGCTCACCTTTATTCGAAAAGGTTTTCACATCACAGGTTAACGAAACCTCGTCATAGCCCTCTAATGCATGCACAATAGTATAACTTTTATCGGTATCCTGGTATAAATAAGCATATAAACGCGCCAGTTCTAAACTAAAAACGCCTACCATCTGGTATTTTGGTTGCCCGGGGTTAACCATTGGGCCCAGCATATTGAAAAATGTTTTCACGCCTAGCTCCTTGCGGATCGGAGCAACAATTTTCATTGCCGGATTAAACAATGGGGCATGTAAAAAACAAATCCCAGCTTTATCCAGGTTACGTTTTAAAGTATCCTCATCATTGGTGAACGTATAACCTAAATGTTCCATTACGTTAGAAGATCCGCAGCCCGATGAAACGCCATAATTACCATGTTTAGCTACCGGATGACCGGCACCTGCCACTACAAATGAGGATAAGGTAGAGATATTAAAAGTGTCTTTACCATCGCCCCCGGTACCGCAAAGATCAATCAGTTCGTAACCCAATAAGTTTACTTTAACGCACATATCAAGCATTGCATCGCGAAAACCCTGCAACTCCTGCACCGTAATATTACGCATGGCATAAGCGGTAATAAAAGCGGCAATCTGCGAAGAATTAAATGCGCCTTCCGAAATGGAGATTAAAATGTTCTTTGCTTCTTCCCTGCTAAAACTCTTGTTTTCGAATAAATGGTTTAATATTTTTTTCATGTCTTGTATAACTCTTATCGTCATTCTATCTCCGTGGTCTGTGTCTCCACAGACCACTTAATATTTTATAAATCTTATATTATAGCTGCTGATACCGATTAATCGGGACAACATGACGATCCTTCAAAAAATTGCATAAAAAAAAGGATTGCTTTTTGGGCAATCCTCTTCGTTGTGTTTAAAATATTTTAAAATATATAACAATAGAATTTGCCTAACGAATTTCGTTATGCCACCACCAATTGTTATTTAAGTTTTTAATTATCATGTTTGTATAAAGCAAATATTGATATAGTTTTTTAATATTCCAAAATCTTTCTAAAAATATATGTCTTTCTTTAAAAGAAAAGTACAGTTTAATGATGATTTCGGTTTCGGATCCAATCCGGTAACCAAAAATCAGCGCATGCTTAACCCTGATGGTTCGGCAAATATCGAGCGTACCGGCCTGCCCTGGTTCAAATTTGATGATACCTATACCCGTTTGGTAACCATGAGCTGGACACGGTTTTTCTTTGTTATCCTTGTAGCCTACCTCATTGTAAATACCATATTTGCGGTTCTATATAATGTGGTGGGGATCGAAAACCTGGAAGGTGCTAAAGGTTTAACCCTTCGTGATCAGTTTTTTGATGCCTTTTTCTTCTCCGCCCAAACCATTTCTACCGTGGGTTACGGTCATATTTCGCCACAGGGTTTTATTACGAGTATCCTGGCTGCTTTCGAAAGTATGCTGGGTTTACTGGCATTTGCATTGGCTACCGGCTTATTGTATGGCCGTTTCAGCAGGCCTACTTCTAAAGTGAGTTTTAGCAAAAAATGGTGATTGCACCTTACGAAAAAGGTCATGGCTTGATGTGCCGTTTGGTTAATTTACGCCGCAATCAGCTTATCGAAGTGGAAGTGCAAATGGTGATGTCGTACAATGAAACCGTTGATGGCAAACATGTTAGAAAGTTCTACCCTTTGGCTTTGGAGCGCGATAAAATCGGCATCCTCTCTTTAAACTGGACGCTGGTACACCCCATTACAGAAGATAGCCCGTTTTATGAAAAATCGCTAACGGAATTGCAACAGGCAGAAGTAGAAGTTTTTGTAATTCTTAAAGCTTTTGACGATACCTTTTCGCAGACGATCCATACCAGAACAAGTTATCAGGATGAGGAAATAGAAATGGATGCCCGGTTTGAGAAAATGTATTACCATAACGAAGAGGGCAAAATGGTGATGGATTATAGTAAACTGGATAAGATTACGCGGACGGTGTAAAGGTTTTTTTGTTTTAAAGGGCTTTTTTCTTTTTTTTGGAAAGCAGGTTTCGGTGCTAATCGGTTGCGATAGTCCCGCCATCCGCTACAATCTTTTTGTGTTGCCGTCATCCTGAGGCACGAAGGATCTTTTCCATAGGCTGCAGATGACAGGGTATTCGAGTTTGCTACAAACAAAAAGGATTTTCGCTATTGTCGGGTTTAGATGGGTTGGCTTAGTGTAATAAATAAACCAACCACGCCTTACAGGCACCCCTCCAGAGGAGAGGAATTAAAAACTGATTCAGCGTTGTCAACTTTAATAGCAAAGAGGCAAGAAAGTTGACAACGCTTACGAAGATGTTTTTTGTATAAAATCCAGAATATCCTGATACAATTGATTCCCGCCAAAAATCATCTGACTGATCATTGGCACGTGGCTTTTGCCTTTAATCTCCTTTATTTCTACAGGAACGTTGTTGGCTTTAAGTTTTTCGTATAACCTCGGCGTTTGCAATTTAATGGCGCCATAAGTTTTACTTCCATAAAAAAGCAGATGTGGATTTTTGATGTTGTTGACGTAATCCAATGGCGAAGCCACTTTCCAAACCGCAGGTTGATCGGTAAAAGTTCTGATGAAATCGAAATAAAAATGATCTTTTTCGGCTGTGGTTAAATATTCCTTCATGTCCAAACCAAAAGGATCATCGAGAATTATACCTTTAATGGGATTTTTAATGCCTGCTTTTTTAAAATATTTAGGATCGGCGTTAATCAGTTCGCCCAGATGTGCCCCGGCAGAGTGTCCCATTACAAAAATCTTTTCCGGACTCGCCGTATAATCGGTTATGTGCTCTTGTACCCACTTTACGGCCAAAGCACAATCATCTCCCATTTTTTCGTACTGAACGTTTGGTGCTAAGCGGTAATTGATGATAATGGTAACTACACCCTTCCGCGCGAAATTTCTACCCAGCCACCAATAAGTTTCTTTTTTACCACTACTCCACGAGCCACCGTGAATAAATATTAGAACAGCTTTATTTTTAACACTATCGTTTTTATAAAAAATATTCAGCGTATTGGCTTCGTCGGTATTGCCCGCATAATTTATATTTTTTACTTTTTTAACCTGCGCAGTAGAAAGTATCGTTTGGAACAAAAGCATCAATAAAACAAGGGATTTGTACATAAAAAAGGTTTATCATCTCAGCTTAAATAAACGAAATTGTTGTGCGAGTGGATTTGTTAGTAGCGAGTATTAAGTAAAAGGTATCAAGACATTTATAGGCGCCAAGCACATCCGCTAACCTACTGGCCTTACAGTTTAACCCCTTTATCTATAACCGCCAACCCTTTACCCATGATTCGTCACCTTGATTCGATAGCTATCGGACTTATTTCAGGTTCTATCCTATCTAAAATATATAAGGTTAGGCGCTAAATAATTGTACCGAGTCTTCGACTCTGCTCAGACTGACAATTAATCTAGCTAAACCGCCAACATAACTGTGCCACCAAAACACCAAACTCTAAGCGCAATACGCTATTCTATTTACCTTACGCCTTAAACCTTCTACCTTAAGCCTTAATCAGCGGATTTTTTTCTTTCGCGAATAAATCAAATACCTTTTTATCCACAAATGCAGGGAAAAGTTTGTTCATCCAAACGGCTAATTTTCCTTGTCCGGTCATGATGAGGGTACGTTTGCGTTGTTCAATGCCATCAGCAATAATGCTGGCCACTTCTTCTGAAGACATCATTTTACCTTCATCCATACTGGTTTCACCATGAGCAGCACCATCTTTTGACAGAGCAGTTACGCGGATATTGGAAGCGGTAAAACCAGGGCAGGCCAAAAGCACGTTTACACCTGTCTTCAATAATTCGGTACGCAAAGATTCCATAAATCCGTTCATTGCAAATTTAGACGCCGAATAACCTGTTCTACCTGGCAAACCTCTGAAACCGGCAATCGATGAAACGCCAACCACTGTTCCTTTTGTTTTTAAAATCTCTGGCAAAGCATATTTGGTACAATACACCGTTCCCCAAAAGTTTACATCCATCAGGTTTTTCAGCACTGATAAATCCAGATCATTAAATAGGGCACGCATTGATAAACCGGCATTGTTTACCAGAATGTCAATCTTTTGAAAGGATACTAAAGCCTGTTTGATAATCAGTTCGCAATCTGACTCTTTACTTACATCAGCCTGAACCGCCACCGCCCTGATGCCATATTTTTTTCCAGTTCTGCAGTAATTTCGCAAAGGGTTACATATTGGCGGGCAGCTAAAACCAGATTGGCACCACGTTTAGCAAATTCTTCGGCGCAGGCTTTTCCGATTCCGCTCGATGCCCCGGTGATGATGATTACTTTATTTTTTAGGTTCATTTGTAGTTGCAGGTATTAAGTAGGGAGTTTCTAGTATTGAGTAGCGAGTATTAAGTATCAAGTATCAAGTATCAAGACTTGATACCGCTATAGGTTATATTATGACTATTTCATCATCGCGGTTTCGTAAGGCACCCGGGTAATGATCGATCTGCCCAAGGTAATTTCATCGGTGTATTCCAGTTCGCCTCCAAATGCAATTCCGCGTGCAATGGTAGTTACCGGAACATTGAATTCTTTTAGCCTTTTATAGAGATAGAACAAGGTGGTATCGCCTTCCATATTCGGACTTAAAGCTAAAATCACTTCCTTAATTCCCCCACAGTCATTCTGGTCACCAAGCCTTCAATAAACAGATCAGAAGGTCCCACGCCATCCATTGGGGAAATTAATCCACCCAAAACATGGTAAACCCCAAAGTATTGCCCGGTATTTTCAATCGCCATTACATCACGGGTATCTTCTACCACACAAATGGTTTCCTTATCGCGTTTTATCGAAGTACAGATTTCACACACCGTATAATCAGAAATATTATGACAGGTAGTACAATGTTTAATCTGCTGTTTTAACTTGATAAATGTATTGCCAAACTGGTTAACCTCCTCCTGTTCTTTATTTAAAAGATGTAAAACCAACCGCAAAGCCGTTTTTTGCCCTACACCAGGAAGTTTCGAGAATTCGTTTACCGCATCTTCGAGCAGTTTGGATGAAAAATTCATGGTGCAAAAATAGGTAAAATCGTTCATTGGTTCAATAGTTCATTAGTCATTGGTTCATTGGTAACTGCAAATTGCCAACTGGTTCATTGGTCAATAGTTTAATGGTTGTTAGTTCATAGCGATTGGTAACTGCAAATTGAAAACTGAAAACGGGTTCATCGGTCAATAGTTAGATAGTTCATGGCCAATGGCAACTGCACATTGCTAACTGAAAACTAGATACTGGTTCATCGGTCATAGTTCAAAGCTAATGGTAACTGCAAATTGAAAACTGAAAACTGGATATTGATCAATAGTTAAATGGTTGATGGTTCATAGCCAATAGTAACTACTAATTACAAACTGAAAACTGGACATTAGCTCATGGTCGATAGTTCATAGCCAACGATAACTGCAAATTGCCAATTGAAAACTGAACAACATTTATTGATTTTAGGTGTCTGATAATTGCATATTGGTTATTGGACGTTTTAACTTCGGACTCCGGACTTCCGACTTCAGCCTAACAAGAATATTGCTTGATTTGATAGTTTTCTTTACATTTATCAGCTTAATACGAAACTATGTCTCCAACCATTCTATTGTGTTTCCTGATCGGTTACTTTTTATTGCTGATCATTATTTCCTTTGTAACTTCAAAAAACTCATCCGATAATTCGACCTTCTTTGTTGCCAACCGGAACTCTAAATGGTATCTGGTTGCCTTTGGAATGATCGGAACCGCACTTTCGGGAGTTACCTTTATATCCGTACCTGGTGAAGTTGGTGCACCCGGCGGGAACCAGTTTCAGTATTTCCAGTTTGTGTTGGGCAATGCAGTTGGCTTTATTATTATTGCTACGGTTTTACTTCCGCTTTACTATCGGATGAACCTTACTTCGATTTATAGCTATATCGAAAAGAGATTAGGCCATTATAGTTATAAAACCGCAGCCTCGATCTTTTTATTGAGCCGTACATTGGGTTCAGCGACAAGATTATACCTGGTAGTCATTGTTTTACAGCGCTTTATCTTTGATAATTATGGAATTCCGTTCTGGTTAACGGTATTGATTTCACTGGCATTAATATGGTCGTACACTTTTAAAGGTGGATTAAAAACCATCATTATTACCGATACTTTACAAACTTTTTTCCTCGTTTTATCGGTTTTCTTAACCATTTATTTTATCTGCAACAGTTTAAATTTCAATATTCCACAAGCATTTGAAACCGTAAAAAACAGTAGTTATTCGAAAATATTCTTTTTAGATGATTTCCTGACGAATAAATTCTATTTCAGTAAACAGTTTATCGGTGGTATTTTTGTAACCATCGCCATGACGGGCTTAGACCAGGATTTAATGCAGAAAAACCTGAGCATGGGCACCATCAAGGAAGCACAAAAAAATATGTTCACGTTTACGGGCGTATTCGTGATCCTGAATGTTTTCTTTTTGAGTGTTGGTGCATTGTTATACATTTTCGCTACAAAAAACGGCATCGATATTCCTTTGGACCACATTACCGGAAAACCGAGAACAGATTTATTATTTCCGGAAATTGCGTTAAACAACCTGGGTGCTGTACCGGCCATTATCTTTATGCTGGGTTTAACTGCAGCAACCTTTGCCACCACCGACTCGGCACTTACAGCCTTAACTACCTCGTTCTGCGTCGACTTTTTAGGCATGGCGAAAGCAGAAAATGTAAATGCAAAAGACGCGGTTAAAAAACGCCATACCGTACATGTTGCGTTTTCTATTTTGATGTTTCTGGTGATTATCGTAATTAACGCCTTGAATAATTCATCTGTAGTGAGTTTAATTTTCACCATTGCCTCTTATACTTACGGACCGCTTTTAGGGCTGTATAGTTTTGGATTATTTGTAAAAAAACGCGGACTTCATGATAAATTAGTGCCGATAGTTTGCTTATTATCACCTTTTTTATGTTACTTGCTTGCAACGAATTCGACCAATTTATTGGGCGGTTACGTTTTTAGTGTTGAACTGATTTTAATTAACGGTTTAATCACATTTACAGGCTTGTTGTTCATCAGCAAAAAAACTGATGCGCAAACCAAATTTTAATATTAGAATAACAGTATATGACGAGTGAAGAAAAAATTAGAAGTGCTTTCGAAAACAAAGACTGGCAGGAAATCAAAGTAACCGATTCCTGGCAAATTTTTAAAATCATGGCCGAATTTGTAGACGGCTTTGAAAAACTGGCTAAAATTGGCCCGTGTGTTACCATTTACGGATCTGCCCGTACGGCCCAAACACATAGATATTACCAGCTGGCAGAGCAATGCGGCAAATTATTAACTGATCGCGGTTACGGTGTAATTACAGGTGGTGGCCCGGGCATTATGGAAGCCGGTAATAAAGGCGCCCATACTAATGGAGGTAAATCTGTTGGGTTAAATATTGAATTACCTTTTGAGCAGTTCCACAATAAATACATTGATCATAATAAATTATTGGAATTTGATTATTTCTTTGTGCGCAAAGTGATGTTCATGAAATATAGTCAGGGTTTTGTGGTTTTACCAGGTGGTTTTGGTACCATGGATGAACTTTTTGAAGCTTTAACCTTAATTCAGACGGGCAAAATCGCCCGTTTTCCAATCGTATTGGTGGGCGTTGATTATTGGGGTGGACTAATTGACTGGATTAAAGGAACCATGTTGCAGAAGGAACACAATATCCACGAAGAAGATTTAAACCTTTTCAGGTTGGTAGATACCGCAGAAGAAGCTGCAGAACATATTTTCCGTTTCTACGATAAGTATGTACTTAAACCAAATTTCTAAATGGTTCAATAGTTCATTTGCCATTGGTTCATTAGTATGGTTAACTCGTTAATTCTTTAAATCGTTAACTGAAAATTGCAAACTGATAATTGGAAACTGAAAAAGTGCTTACAAATAATAAGCACTTTTTTTATGTCTTCATTTATTGTAACAACTGAAGAAAACTGCCATCTAAAATAAAACGTAATTAAAATGTCGAAATTTATTAATTGGAAAAGTAATTGGCTTAACGGAAACTTCCAGCTTTTTGCAGATGGTGTTCAAAAAGGTATGATTTCTTTTAGCAGCTGGAGAAGCGATGCAGAAAGCATGTTTGAAGATAAAAACTATCACTTCGCTAATGAAGGTTTTTGGCAATCGAGAACCAAAGTAATTGATAGAAAAACGAATGAGGTGGTTGCAATCATCAATTACGATAGCTGGAAATCTAAGGCTGTGATTAGTTTAAACACTGGCGAACAGTACGAATGGAAATCAACCGGTGTATGGAAATCGCAGTTCACGGTAAGTAATTATAAGGATGCCCATATTATGTACAGCTCAAATAGCAATACGGGAACGATATCTTCTGATACACACAATGAATTATTGATTATTACAGGCTTATTTATCAAACACATTTACAACAAACGTGTTGTTGTACTTATTGCTTGCCTTATGCCCATTATAACGATATCAATTAATCGTCATTAGAAATAACTTAAACCCTTTTGTGAGATGGAACAGGTTCTGAGTTGGAGAAAAGGTTTATTTGATAGTAATTATCAGGTAATAAACAATGGCTATCTAAAATTTTCCATCAATTTTGGTTCGTGGAAAAATACGGCAATAGCCACTACCCAGGCAGGCATTTACCTGTTAAAAAGTGAAGGGTTTTCTAAACCTGAAACTAAAATTATTGACAACAAGAATACGGTTTTGGCCGTAATTACTTATGATTGGCTGGGTTTTAAAGCAAAAATTGTATTTGCCTCTGGCGAAACTTTCGATTGGAGTTATCAAAACAGCTGGTTAAGCCGCTGGTCGTTGAACAACCATAAAGATAAACAAATCCTTTTTAACGCTTCAGCAGGAAGTGGATTGATCCATACCAATGTTGATGATGATACACTGGTATTATGTGGTCTTTTTATAAGGGAATACTATTCGAGACTGATTTTCGGTCTGATTATTTTTATATTCTGCATGCTCACTTTTAAAAGTATTTTTTAACGATAAAAAGATCCGTCATCTCGACTGAAGCAAAGCGGAATGGAAAGATCTATGTCCCAAAGCACTCTCCAATCTAGTCTTAGCGTCTTGCTAAGAAAATAAAAAGTATTAATCTCAACTTTATAGAATTATTCAGTCTCGTAGCGAGACACTAAGACTAAAGTCGTTTCTTTTTGAAGCGCTAATACCCGTAATCAATAGGGCGGTTCCGGTCCTGCTGTACATTCCAATCCTTTTGGGAATTATTCCATACCAACAATTACCGGTACCCAAAAGGGATTTCCATTTCCATCAGGGCTATTGTGCGCGGGCAGTCATCAGATATAACGACGAAACGATCTGGTTTTAGTATCTTACTAGGGCAATAGAAATATTAATATCGCCTTTAAAGAACTATTTCATCACGTAGCGAGAGGCTACGACTAGATTAGAGCTCTACCAAATCACAGCGGCTTTTGGTACAGCGGTTATTATGGTAAATCGTAATCATTTAAAAAGTATTTAAAGTCCGCTTACACCACCACTTACGACCAGTTTCATGGCATCAGCAGCAGTCATATTTAAATCGGCAACCTTATCTCTTTTTACAATACAAAGCTGGCCCGCAAAAGAATAAGAAAGTGGAAAATATACGGCCACTTCATCAGGAAGATCAAGTTTATGCAGGTCGTTCTGTGTTAGAAATCCGATTTTTTTAAACCTCCCTCCACTTCTACCAGTACCGGGTGATTAAATTTTTTCTCATCGCCTACAAAAGCTTCAGTTAAATCTTTTATAGATGAATAAATAAAATTAAGCAAGGGCAACCTTTGCATCATCCGCTGGAACCAATTGTACATGGGCTCAGTTACCAAATTGGTTACGAAAATACCCGCAAGTAAAATGATGGTCAAAACGGTCAGCAAACCTAAACCGGGAATATTGCGACTTTCGCCTGTACGCGGATTTACGCCTAAAATATTATTTACATTTAACCAGCTATCAACCGTTGTAACCGCCCAAACCACAATAAAAATACTCACGGCAATGGGTACAACAATTAATAAACCTTTAATTAAATAGTTTAAAATGGCTTTCCCGACTTTGTTCATGGCGCAAAATTAGCATTTTTTTAGTTATAAGTGTTCATTGGTTCATTCGTCATTAGTTCATTTGTGTAGGATGTAAACCTTTGCAATCGGTTATAATAAAGTAGTTCAATCGTACATTCGTAATTAGTTCATTTGTATAGGGTGCATATTTTAGCAATTGCTGGTTACTGTTGGCTATGAACTATCAACTATTGACCAATGAATCAGTAAACCAATAAGCAATTTGCCTTACTAATGACGAATGAACCATTGAACTAAATGAACTATTCGTAGAAATAAACCCTTTTAACCCTCTGCGAGATGTTGGTTAGGATTTCATACGGAATGGTATTAATATCTTTTGCCAATTGCATAATGGTGTGTTCTTTGTTGAAAACAATGGCTTCATCACCAGGTTTTACGTCGATACTTGTAACATCCAACATCGTCATGTCCATGCATATTGAGCCTATTACCGGCACTAAATGGCCATTAACCAGCATTTTCCCTACACCGTTGCCAAAATACCTGGTATAACCATCTGCATAACCAATTTTTACTGTTGCTATTTTTCCGCCATTTGGCATTACTCCTTTTCTGTTGTACCCCACAGTTTCGCCTGGCGCTAATGTCTTCACTTGAGTAACCGTAGTTTTAAGTACCATTACGGTCTGTAAACCCCGGTTATTGGCCAAAGCAGAATCAAAACCATACAAACCTATGCCCAAACGGACCATATCCATTTGCGCATCGGGCCAACGTGAGATACCAGAAGTATTGGAAATATGCAATAATGGATTATAACCTAAAGCGTTAACTAACTGATTGGCAATAATTTTAAATTTATCGATCTGCTGCCGGGTAAATCCATCATGCTCTGCAGCATCGCTAGCTACTAAATGAGAAAAAATACTCTGCACTTTTACCTTTGCCGAATCTTTTAACAGACCCGATAAGGCATCCATTTCAGCTTGATCGAAACCTAAACGGTGCATGCCACTGTCTATTTTAATGTGGATCGGGTAATCGAAATCATAATCCGATAGTGCGTTTAAAAAGCTGTTCAGGATTTCTATACTATAAATTTCGGGTTCGAGTTTATGTTTAACGATGGCTTCGAAAGCAGATTCTTCGGGACTCATCACCATAATAGGTAGCGTAATTCCGGCTTTCCGTAAAGCAATGCCTTCATCGGCATAAGCTACCGCCAGATAATCTACCTTATGGAACTGCAATAAATTGGCGATTTCGAAACTTCCGCTTCCATACGAAAAGGCTTTAACCATGGCCATAATTTTAACACCGGGCTTGATTTTAGAACGGTAAAACTGCAGGTTGCCAACCATCGCATTCAGGTCGATTTCCAAAACCGTATCGTGTATTTTTTGGGTAAGCAATTTACTGATGCGCCCAAATTCAAAGCGCCTGGCGCCTTTTACCAATATAGTTTCGTGGCTAAATTGTAAACCTGGAAAGGCCTCTACAAAAGCATTGGTATTCTCAAAAAACTGGGTTTCGAACTTAAAAAGATCGGCATAACGCGAAATGTGCGTTCCAATACCAATTAACCTGTTGACTTTCTTTTGAGCAAGCAATTCAGCAATTTCGGTATATAAATCAAGATCGTCTCTCCCGGTTTCGAATAATTCGGAAAGGATAACGGTTTTCTTCGGGTGTTGGTTCTGTTGATTTAAAAAATCCAGCGCTATAGCCAAGGAAGAAATATCAGCACTGTACGAATCATCAATAATGGAGCACTGATTGATGCCGTTTTTCAGTTCCAGGCGCATGCTTACATGGCTCAGTTTCTCCAAACGCAGATCGGCCTGCTCTGGCGTATAAGCTAAAGCCAGTAAAGTTGCCCAGCAGATCATGCCATTTTCTATCGAGGCTTTATCTTTAAAAGGCAACATGCATTCTATTTCGGCATTCCGATAAATAGCTCTCAGGTAGCAATTCCCTTCAATGGGTTCAACGGTAGTAATCTGCAAGTCTGCAACCTGCTTGCTGCTCCAGCTAAACTTTTTCTTCCCGGGTAAATCTTTTGGACTTACCTCAGTTACATATTCGGGAGCATAGATGAATAAATCTGAATCTTTAAAAAGTTTCAGCTTCTCTGTGAGTTTTTCTTTTTTAGAGCTAAATCCTTCCGCATGTGCTTCGCCAATATTGGTTAAAATCCCAATTTTTGGCTGAATAATCTCCGCCAGGCGCTGCATTTCATTTATTGCAGAAATCCCGGCTTCGAAAATCCCTAAGGTATGATCGGCTTCAATCTGCCAAACGGAAAGCGGTACGCCAATTTGCGAGTTATAACTTTTAGGACTTTTAACGATATTGAAATCGGCGGCCAAAAGCTGATACAACCACTCTTTTACAATGGTTTTCCCATTACTTCCTGTAATGCCTATGGTTTTAAACTGAAACTGGTTTCTGTGGTAAATACTGAGTTGTTGTAACGCGGCCAAAGCGTCGTCAACCAGTAAAAAATTACAATCCGGGTATTGAGTAACATATTTAGCTTCGGTAATCACGAAATTACGGATATCCTTGCTGTAAGCATCTTTTATAAATTCGTGTCCATCCCGGTGCGAAGACAAAGCAAAAAATATAGAGTTTTCTGGCACCAAAACCGAACGGCTATCAATTACCAGGTATTGAATAACAACCTCTCCATCAACTAATTTGGTATCAGCATTTAAAATTTCGGCTATTTTGGCAACAGTATATATTGGGTTTTGCATGCTATTATATTCAGAAAAATACGGTAATCGCTTTTATTTTTACGAATTTCAGTAATTAATTATGAAAAGCGGTAAACAAGAGGCAGTATTATTAGATAAAAAACAAGCTTTGGCGAAAGCCGAAAATTTTTGCGCTTACCAGGAACGCTCGCAAAAAGAGGTACGGTACAAATTGGTAGAATGGGGCATGCGCGGGGATGAACTGGAAGAAATTATTAGTGACCTGATCATTAACAATTTTTTGAATGAAGAAAGGTTTGCCAAAAGTTATGCGTCGGGCAAATTCAACATTAAACATTGGGGCCGGGTTAAAATTAAACAGGGTTTAAAATTGAAAGGTGTGCCTGATAAAATTTTACAAAAAGCAATTTACAGTATAGACGGCGATGATTATTTGCAGACGATAGAAAAATTAGCGGTTAAAAAAGCGGAAAGTCTGGGTGAAAATGATCCGTTCAAAAGAAAAAATAAGCTGATGAGCTACCTTCAGGCAAAAGGTTTTGAAACTGATTTAATTTTACTGGTACTGAAAGCCAGCAATTTAAATTAAATATTAAATTTTTAACAAGAAATCTCTTGACAGAAATATAAATCTGCCTATATTTGCATCACCAAAACGAAACAACAACATCAGTTTTGTAAATGCGAAAGTAGCTCAGTTGGTAGAGCACGACCTTGCCAAGGTCGGGGTCGCGAGTTCGAATCTCGTCTTTCGCTCCAAAATGCCTTCCTACCAGAAGGCATTTATTTTAAAGTTAACCAAGCCGATGGAGATCGGTAGCGGCTAATGCTCGGGTGGTGGAACTGGTAGACACGCAGGACTTAAAATCCTGTGCTTTCAAAGGCGTGCGGGTTCGATTCCCGCCCCGAGTACACAACGAAAAGTCCGGTCAAAATGACCGGACTTTTTTATTTACTCCTTTCAATTCTTTGGTTCTTCGGGATCAAGTGGAAAAAGATTAAGCCTTGATCCCCCGAAAACTATCCCCAAAAAGATATGTCTACAAGGTAGCAATCAAGCCTGGAATAATACTCATATCCAAGCATCGCCACTCTGATGTTTTCAAAAAAACGTTTTTTTTCGAAACACTTCCAAAAGGCTTGGTTCTAAAAACCGCAATAAACAGCTTTAATTATATTCACTGGCTAAAAATTCACCTTTAAAATTAGTTAGTGATCACATCGATAATACCTCAGCTATTCCATTTAAGAATAAATTTATTAAATTGCATTTATCTACTTAAATCTATTTTAATGAAAAACTCTATCTCCTGCATCATTATTGATGATGATCCTACCGCAATTAATATTTTGCAAGACCACATTGCGGAAATCCCAAGGTTAAAAGTCCACCGGATCTTTACTAAACCGATAGAGGCCCTAAGCGAAATCAGTACAGAAAGCAATAAACAGCTCATCTTTTTGGATATTGATATGCCAGCAATGTCTGGCCTACGACTTGCTGATAACCTCAAGCATAAAGCACACAACATTATTTTTACTACATCCTATCCAGAATTTGCACTGGATGCTTTTAAGGTTAGGGCAAAACATTACCTGTTAAAACCTTTCAACATGGGAGATTTTGCAGAAGTAGTTAATGAGGTACTTTCAGAATGTTATGATACACAACGCCTTGTACAAGAAAATGAAGAAGCATTTTTCTTACGCACAAATGGCGAACGAGGCAAACTTACCAAAGTACTCAAAAAAGATATCATCTACCTTCAGGGTTCTAATAACCATATACATATTTACACGCCAACAAATGATTATTCAGTATATATGACCATGAAGGAGATGGAGGAAAAGCTCCAGGAAAATGAGCACTTCTACCGTGTTCACAAGTCATACATGATTAACACCACCTTTGTAAAGGAAATTAACGGGCACAAAATCGACCTTGGAAAGTACGAAGTACTCATGACTCCACAATACAAGGAGGCATTTATGGACTATATTGAAAACCAAACCCTTGTCTCAAAACGTTTAAGGGATTAACATTTGCAAATCTGAATGAGTTGTAAGTGTTGTGATCACTGTCATTGTACTGGTAGTTGGATCACTCTTTTGAAAGCGCATATTAGCTGCTTTTTGTGAACGGAAAACAAACGCAGTTTTCCGGGTCGATTTTAAGTCTGTAATTCTTTTCATAAGCGAAAATTAGCCCCATAAAAACCTATAAAAGAGCACATTACGCAAAGCAATTGTTGACTGTTGTGAAACCCAATTTTAACCTAAAAAAATGAAAAACTGGCTAAAAAATTATCGCTGGCATATTATTGCATGGGCTATATTCATTCTTTATGAATATATACTGATCTCGTTAATCCTTAAAATAAATGCCACTTTATTAAGCTATTGCATTCACTACATTATTAATATAACACTCTTCTATATCCATGCCGAATTGGTATTAGGAAAAAGTTTGAAATCAAACAAACCTATTTATTTAAGGATAATTATATTAACAATAGTTGAGGTATGTTTGTATACTATTATCGCGTACCTCACTGATCGCTCCCTTTCAAAAGCAACAATAGTTCCTATTGATAAGCTCACGGTTACAGACTGGAAGTTTATGTCTTCAACACTATGGCGGGGAATCTACTTCATGTTATTCTCAACAGCTTACTATTTTATTAAAAGTTATATCCACCAGAAACATCGGGCAACTAAACTGGAAAAAGAAGCAATTGAAGAAATGTTGAAGCAAAAGCAAACAACGCTTGAACTGGCTAATGCTAAAAATGCCTACCTCAAGGCGCAAATTAATCCACATTTTTTGTTCAATACCTTAACCTATATATATAACAGTACGCATAAGAGTGAACCCCGGGCTGCAGAAACCGTACGGTACCTTTCAAAACTGATGCGTTATGCATTAGAATGCGAACATGGCCCGGAAATTATGCCACTGGAAGCAGAGATCCGTCAAGTCGAAAACCTTCTTCTGCTTAGCAGAATAAAGCAGCCTGACTTATTTATAGATTTTAATTATGATCAGAAAAGTGAATCCACTGAAGTGATTCCATTACTATTACTTAGCCTAACCGAAAATATGGTTAAACATGGAAACCTCAGCCAACCGGAAGATCCTGGAAAGATTATGGTAAAGTTGCAGGGAGGAAAGTTTAGTATTCAAACAAGTAACCTGATTAACACAGGCCTCAACGATACAGGTTTCCATACGGGCCTTGAAAACATCCGGCAAAGGCTGCTCCATACTTATGCAGACCAGGCAGAGATTTCTTCCGGTCAGAAAGGAAAGTATTTCCAGGTACTAATTACAATCAACCTGGCAGATACGCAACAATTTCATATTTAATGCATCAGATTACAGAAGATTGCATAATTTTTCTTTTTGGTACAATAAGTATATGAAACAAGAATTAGCATTTATTAACCGAAATTCTCCTTTAATACGCTCCACTTTTTTGTGGCTTAAAGGTTATTTACTTCAAAACCACGATAACTAAGCATCTCAGCATTATGCGAAACTATTAAGCGAAGTTTTAATTTTTCTATAATTTCTCTGGCTTGAGCAATATTTCTATGTATATCGTTTATTCCCCTGATTTCAATTCCACCCGGCATTAGTTTAAATTTGCTGGGCTCAAACTTATCGATAAACTGCTGTAAATCTGGACTTACCTTTACCTGATTGTTTTGCATAATTAATTTTAGTTCTATGGCCGCAAAGCAACACAAAGTACTTTAACTTATCAGTGCTTTCATATTAACTTATTAAGAAATGTTAACTGAGTAAGTTCTTCAAAAGTCCTTGACTCCCATGTGCGTATAATCAATCTTAATTCCATCCACATCATGATGTAACAAATTCTCAACCAATCAGCATGACATAAACATGACGTTCGCTTAACTTTCAGATGATATACAGCTAATAGTTTTGCATGAAAGAACTGATATGCGTACGATAAAAAGACTGACCAAGCTCCATTATTATTTCTTTACTGCGATATCAATACTGCTGCTGGCACTCATTTTTAATTTTAGCTTTTCTAAAACAGATGGATTCCTCATTTTTAATCGGTTTCATCCAGCGTGGCTGGATATTTCTTTTAGGTATATCACTAATCTCGGAGATGGTTTAATCAGTATTCTGGCCGCAATCATCCTGCTTGCAATTAGAAAAAAGAAAAAAGCAATGACCATGGCTCTTGCCTATATTTATTCGGGTTTGCTTATTCAAACCGCTAAAAGAATATTCCACATGCCACGGCCTAAATATTATTTTGAGCAAACTTTATTTCAATACAATCACTTTGTTGAAGGGGTAAGCATGCATAATCATAATTCTTTTCCCTCAGGACATACCGCATCTGCTTTTGCCTTATCCACAGTATTGGTTTTGGTTTTCAAAAAAAATAAAATCTCCTTTTACTGTTTATTTTTTGCTTTTTTAATCGGCTATTCACGCATATACCTGGCTCAGCATTTTCTGATTGATGTAATTTTTGGAGCTATAGCCGGTATAATTTGTGCAATTTTAAGCTATCATCAGGTATATGACCTTAAACTTTTCAGATCAGCTAAGCTAAACAGAAGATATAAACAGCTTAAAATTTCCAATCAGGCTAAGCCCATTTAAGTGAAAGAAATTCCGGTTAAACTTTGGCTTTTTATAATGGCGATGACTGTGATCAAACTGGTCATAGCCTCAACAATAGCGCTCGGAAACGACGAGGTATATTACTGGACATACGCTTTAAATCTGCAATGGAATTATTTTGATCATCCCCCATTTGTAGCATGGTTGATCAGAGCTACAACAGCAAATTTATATATTCACAACGAATCGGCTGCTCGTCTTGGCGCCATAATATCATCTACAATAGGTACCGTAATAGTATATAAAACAGGTAAATTACTCCTTAATGACCGCGTGGGTTGGTTTGCCGTTTTACTTTATTCTTCATCCTTTTATTGCAGTATTATTGCCGGAACATTTATTTTGCCAGATAGCCCTCAAATGGTTTTCTGGCTTTGGAGCATCTTTTTGTTGTTGAAGATTAACAAATCCATCCACCAAGGTTTACCAACGTTAAATCTCTGGTGCTGGTTCGGTGTGGCTGCGGGGCTTTGTATGATGTGTAAAATACATGGCATCTACTTATGGGTGGGCGTTATCATGTTCGCTCTGTTTAACAGTAGAAAATTAATGGTGCAGAAGGGTATGTATGTTTCTATGTTAATTAGTTTGATTATCGTATCTCCTTTTATCATCTGGAATATACAGCATCATTTCATTACCTACACCTATCACAGTAATCGGGTTAGCCTGTTCCACGCAGGCATAAATCCATTAGCCTTCTCCAGAGAAATCGGCGGACAAATATTCTACAACAATCCAATTGTTTTTTTTCTGGCCTGGATGGCTATTTTTAGTTTCATTAAAACCAAACATCATCTTCTTAAAAGCGAAATACAACTATTATTATATTGTGCGCTTCCTCTTATTGTGACACTGATTTTTCTTTCAATTTTTAGAGATACATTACCGCATTGGTCTGGCCCGGCGTATAGCTGTTTAATATTTCTTGCTGCATTGAAACTGGAATCTATTCGCCTATCAAAAGTAAAAGCCATTATTAGTGCAAGTATGCTGTTTTTCTTGTTCGTGGTAAGTGCAGGTCTCATCACAATTAACTTTTACAAGGGCACATTTTCGACGCAAAAAAGCTCAATGAATTTGGGTGCGGGCGACCCCACCTTAGATTTATACGGCTGGAAAGAAACAGGTAGAATAATTGATTCTATTTACCGTTTAGATAAATCATCAATAAAGAATAAAACAGTCCATACGATTGTGATTACAAAATGGTTCCCGGCAGCTCATTTAGATTTTTATGTTTGCGTTAAAACTGGTTTGCATACCTACGGCATAGGAGAAATATTCGATCTTCACCAGTATTATTGGTCGAATCAAACCAAACAGAAATTAACTACTGGCGACAATGCATATTATATTGTACCTTCTAATCTTTACGATGAAAGCAGTATAAACTTTATCAAATCCCAATTTAGAAATTGTACACCACCTATAATTGCACCCATTTTTAGGAATGGTGTTATTTGTAAAAACATCCTTTTATTTAAGCTAAATGGCTATAAAGAATAGTGCAATTACAATTATAACTGATTAATTCCCTGGTGTAGAATATTGTGTATTTAATTGCACCTAAGCTAAAAAAGCAATAAATTAGCTTAAAAAAGCCGATTCAATTGCTGATAGCTAACCTTCCTTAAAAATTAGATGATGCCCAATAAAAAAGTATATCCGCTAAGCCTGCTGCTCCTAACGCTTTTATTTAGTTCTCTATCTTCAATAGGGCAGATTGTCCTCCAGGATAAAAAATTTCATGTAGACACTAAAACATTCTCACAAACTGATTCAGGTAAACTAAAATTAGATATTTATTATACTGGTAAAATAACAGAAACTAAGCCAACAGTACTTTTTATATTTGGTGGCGGCTTTGTAATGGGCCGCAGAGATAGCAAGTTATTTGATCAATATTTTAACACTTTAATTGCACACAACTATAAGGTAGTTTCAGTTGACTATCGACTTGGTCTTAAAGGAAAGAAGTTTCCTGGTCCGTTTAATACTTCAAATTTAAAAGCAGCTATTGATACCGCTACGACCGATGTTTTCGACGCAACAGCTTATCTGATCAAAAATGCAAAAGAACTTGGTATTGATACGGCTATGATCATCCTGTCAGGATCAAGTGCAGGTGCTATTACCGCGCTACATGCCGACTACAACAAGCGGAACGCCACCGCATTATCGGCTAAATTACCACACCATTTTCAATACAAGGGTGTAATTTCTTTTGCCGGGGCAATATTAAGTTATCATGGTGCGCCAAAATATGCCATACCACCAGCACCTACTATGCTTTTTCATGGCACAGCCGATAAACTTGTACCCTATAACAAAGTGAGATTATTAAACAGGGGATTTTTTGGTTCCAAATATCTGGCCCGCACTTTTAAAAAAAACGGATATCCTTATTACTTTCAGTACGTGCAAGATATGGGGCACGAAATAGCTGGATCACCAATGCTTGAAAACCTACCTGATATCCTGTGGTTTATAGATAATTATATCATTAAACAAAAGCGCTATTTTATGGAGGTAGACTTTAAAGATGCCGACAAAAAACCAACCTTTAGCATACCCCCTGCTTTAAAAAAGAGGTAGCGTAAATCGTATGGTTTCCATTATTTTTTTCAGTTCGAACAAAATTACGATCGAAATTGGGGCACGCATGTATGACCGTTCCAGATTAATGATATATTGCTTCTTTACCTTAAGGTTAATATCAAAAACTATCTCTTTATCTTAACCGATTAGTTTTCATGTTCTCCAGACTCGCCACTCAGTATCCTTTCCATTTCTATCATCATCTGCTCCGCCAGGCGTTGTTTAGCTTGTAATTTAGACAGGTAAGCGTTTTCAAATGTTACTTCAAGCTCATCCATAATAAAGGCATATTTTGCCTTAAGTTCTATAAGATCAATCTGAAGCTTCTTGGAAAGATTTTGCATAATACAAAGCTAAAAAAAGCGGGACCAATTTCTGATAAATGGTCTTATTTTCTTTTCTAAAAAAATACAATAAATAGCTATATCTATTAAAACAATCTCCCAATTCTTTCGTTTATAAAATGATTCCGGCGTGGTTTCCGGAATAGTTTGTTTGGTTAGTTGATTAGGGATCACTCCCAAAGTGAATCCCTTTTCTTTTTACAAAGCTTTCTATCGATTGAGCATAGTTTCCAGACAATAATTTCTAAATTCAGACTTTTAAATCAAGGATATAATGGAAGAAATCAGATGGAGCATTATTGGCTGTGGGGATGTGACTGAAGTAAAAAGCGGGCCAGCTTTTAATAAGGTAAACAACTCCAAACTTGTTGCGGTAATGCGCCGAGACGGTGCTAAGGCTGCTGATTATGCTAAACGTCATCAAGTCCCTAAATGGTATGACAATGCTTCTCAACTGATTAACGATCCGGAGGTTAATGCCATTTACATTGCTACGCCACCCCTACAACACGAAGCTTATACCATTGAAGCTTTGAAAACTGGCAAGCCGGTATATGTAGAAAAACCCATGACTTTAGATGCTGAGGCTGCTCAACGCATGATTGATGTAGCCAGCAAATTAAAGGTTAAACTCTGCGTAGCCCATTATCGCCGTGCCCAACCCATGTTTTTAAAAGTTAAAGAACTATTGGCTGCACATACCATTGGCGATGTTCGTTTAGTCCGGTTAAAAATGCTGCAATCGCCTAACCCTGTACTAATTGCCAAAACAGCAGATAATTGGCGGATCAATCCAGTTATTTCCGGTGGTGGTTTATTTCATGACCTGGCTCCGCATCAATTAGATCTCATGACTTATTATTTCGGCGCTGTAAAAAACGCCATGGGTATTGCCACCAGACAACAGGAAAATACCGAGGTTGATGATTTGGTTGCGGGAAATATCCTTTTCGAAAACGGCGTTGTTTTCAGCGGTACCTGGTGTTTTTCTGTAGCGCAACAGGATCAAGCTGATAGTTGCGTAATATATGGCTCAAAAGGTTATATTAGTTTCCCGATGTTTGGCAATAAAATTACCGTTACAACCGATCAATCAACTGAAGAATATGTATTTGAGCCTTTACAGCATGTTCAACAACCTATGATCGAAAAAGTAGTCGATTACTTTTTAGGCAAAGGGCAAAATCCATGTAGCGGCGAAGATGCCTTGATTACCATGAAGTTAATGGATGATTTTACGAGGAAGTAAACTGAAAAGCTTATAGTGGAAGTATTGTCATTTCCTATAGCGCAGTGAAATGGAGAGATCCAAAGAAAAGTCGTCATTGCAATGACGACCCTTCTAGGCTTATCATCACCTTAAAAACCCAAGATCGTTCATAACTATTCTGTTCCTATATCATTACCACTAAACGTTTACCATCAGCAACCTCAAGGTTCCAAAGACCGGAAATATCTGCTAGCTTAACCTCGATAGTTTCTACCTTCAATTTACCATCTGCTGCTAGCTGAAACATTTGGGGCAATATTTCAGTAAATAACAGTCCAACCTGTTCTTTGCTCCAGCTGCCCAGGCCAGAGCCTGTGAGCTGCAGATCTACGCTTCTTAAGTTAGCAGCAGACAGCTGGATCAGATCGCCGGCCATACTACCTACAGAAACAAACCTCACTTTATTGGTAAATGCCCCCTGCCCCATTAAACTGGATAACAACAGTTCAGCGGTACAGCCCCAGAGGTAATCAATAATTACATCTATTGGTTTTTCCTGATGGCGCTGTTTCACCTGCGATAAAAATGCTGAATTATCGGTGGTAATCCCGATGATTTCGTCTGCACCAAGTTTTAATAAATTTTGAAGCAATTGTACATTCCTGCCTGTTGCAATTACTTTTGCTGCGCCATAATGTTTCGCAATCTGCACGGCTACCATTCCAGTAAAACCAGTTGCGCCATTAATTAACACCACGTCTCCAGGCTGTATAGCCGCCTTAAACCTTAAGGCCATGGCCGAGCCAATAACGGCATTGGCCAATGCGGCGGCCGTAGTATCACTTAAACCTTCAGGTAATTTCACCATCCTGCGCTTTTCTATAATTGCTTTTTCTGCCAGCATTCCACTTACGCCCATCCCATAAACCCGTGTGCCATCTTCGAGCAGGCATACGCCATCTCCACCGATCACACGACCTGTTGCTTTTGGTGCATCGCTTGAATAATGCGTGCCTGCTGCTTTGCCTTTATCCAAATGTTTAATGGCAACAGCCTTTACACGCACCAATATTTCCTGATCGTTTTGGGCTACTGGTTCTTCAAAATCTACATATTGGGGTAATTCCCCTTTCTTATACATTACTGCTGCTTTCATCTTTTTTGTATTTTGTTGATACAAAGTTAGATTCTGCCTCAGTGCCGAACGATAACATATGTTACCGATTGCCTTTTTTAAGCAGGGCGCTTTTTATACGGCTTAAGTGTACACGGGTTACACCCAGATAAGAGGCAATATAATGTTGAGGAACGCGCTGTACAATATGAGGCCTTTCCTGTAAGAGCTTTTGATAACGTTCTTCGGGCGTATCTCTGATGAAGGATACAAATTCATTCATATAATGCATCTGTCTCTCGGCCAGAATATTTAAGATAACATCCGCAAATCCGGGCACCTCACGCAGCTCAGTCATTAAAGCTTTGACTTTTGTTTTATGCAGCAAATAAATAACCGAAGGCTCGATCGTTTCGATGGTGAACAGGCTGGGTGTATTCTTCAGAAAACTTTCCAAGGAAGTTAAACCTTCTTTTTCAAAGAAAAACTGAACAGTTTTATCATCTCCCTGTTTATTTAATGCGGCCCGCACACAACCTTTTTCTACATAAAAATAATGATGGGATATTTTACCCTCTTCCAATAAAATGGTTTTTGCCGGAACCTCCATGCGCTCCTGAAATTCCAGATATTTATCCCAATAAGGATTTAACTGAGGAAATTTATCTTTAAAATGGAAAAGCATCTGTTGGGTATTCTTACAAATTTAATTTATTCCGGAGAGAAAACAGTATCCTAAAGCTGATCTTACTGAAACTATTGTAAGCCATTAACGTTTATTAATTGCCCAACCCTATCTGTATTCCTGCTAAAGATGAAAATACTTTTAAAATACCTGAGGCCACACCGGAATCTCATTATACTATCGCTTTTACTGGCCGCTGCAGCACAGCTTTTAAACCTGCTCGATCCCATTATTTTTGGAAAGATTATAGACGATTATTCTACCAACAAACATCACTTGAGCGAACACCAACTTATTAGCGAAGTTTTCTACTGGCTGCTCATTGCGCTAGCCATTGCACTGGTGGCCAGGCTTTGCCGCTCCATACAGGAATTTACAACCAGGAAGGCTGTGGCTCGTTTTGGCATGAATATTTTTAATGATGGCCTCAAACAAACGCTCCGCCTCTCGTTTCAGGAATTTGAAGAAAGCCGCAGCGGAACAACCTTATCGGTGCTTCAAAAAGTAAAAACGGATGCAGAACGTTTTATCAATGCGTTTATCAATATCCTTTTTTCATCGCTTGTGGGAATTGGATTTTTATTGTGGTACAGCCTGAACAAGAACTGGCTTTTGGTACCTGTATTTTTTATTGGAGTATTGGTACTAGGCTCTCTAACCGGCCTGCTATCTAAAAAAATAAAAGCTATCCAACGGTCTATTAACCGACAGGCTGATAGGCAGGCCGGCGTAATTACCGAGAGCCTGCGCAACATCGAATTGGTAAAAAGTTTAGGTTTAACCTTTGCCGAGATCAGAAGATTGAATGTACAGACCCTGAAAATTTTTGATCTCGAAATGCTAAAAGCCCGAAAAGTGAGCACACTCTCTTTTTTACAGGGCAATCTGCTCAACTTGCTAAAGCAATCGGTGCTTTTTATCCTGCTATGGCTGATTTTCAGAAAAATATTAAGTACAGGAGAACTGATTGCAATGCAGTTTATCTCCACGGCGATCTTTACGCCGCTTCAGGACCTGGGCAACATGATCATTCTGTACCGGGAAGCAGATGCCTCGCTTAAAACATTCGACAACCTGATGCAAAAACCGATAGAAACCCGTCCGGAGGATGCCGTAGAAGCTTAATGCACTTAACAGGCTCGAATTCAAAAATGTAGTTTTCAGACATAAAACTGCTGGTTACAATGCTATTGATGATATTTCCTTCGAAATCCAAAATGGTGAGACGGTGGCATTTGTAGGTCCTTCGGGTTCTGGCAAATCGACCCTTGTTAAATTGTTAGTGGGACTTTATCTTCCAGTTGATGGTGAAATCCTCTTCAACAAAACCAGTTCCAAACGCATACGTTACAACCCATTAAGGAGACAGATCGGTTTCGTTACACAGGATACCCAGCTTTATGCAGGTTCAATCAGGGAAAACATGCGTTTTGTTAATCCTACAGCCAGTGAAGAAGAGATTGTGGAAGCATTACAAAAGGCCTCAGCTACAGCACTTGTTGCCAAAGCAGCTCAGGGAATCGACACCGTATTGGGTGAAAATGGCATGAAACTATCAGGTGGCGAAAAACAACGGATTTCGATCGCCAGGGCCTTATTGAGAAAACCAAGGTTGTTGATCTTTGACGAAGCAACTTCCGCGCTCGATTCGCTTACTGAAGAAGAAATTTCTGCAACGATAAGAGAGATTTCAGACAGAAGGGAACAGATGACCATTCTGATTGCCCACCGTTTATCAACCATTATGCATGCCGATAAAATCTATGTGCTGGAAAAAGGAAAGGTATCTGAAACGGGCAGCCATAACGAGTTGCTCGAAAAGAAGGGACTTTATTATTCTATGTGGCGGCAGCAGATTGGCGAACGGAGGTAACTTGATGAGATTATTATACATTTGCTAAAACAATGTCATTCAACTAATTAAACAAACCAATAGCCATTTTTTGGAGCACAATATCTGTACAGTTATGCAGATTGGTTACCCTTTTATCCTTTTACGCTCCAGCCTGCAGGATAACGTTCAATGTCATTAAGTTAAGAGCTTTTAACCACAGATGCACACAGATAAACATGGATTTTCATATTTGTGTGTATCCTTTCTATCTGTGGTTAAATTATTTTCGCTTGTGCTGTATGGACTTAACTTAATGACATTGGGGTAACACTTCACCCGGGTCAAAATGGCTAAACAACATTTAAGTTTTGAGATTGCGAGGTACAAACGTTCACCATAAACCTGATTGACGGGGAAAGCGCCCGATTCTTCATCGGGCCTTGTACCAAAAGCAGGGCTGCTGTCCGCCAAGAATAACTACCCTTCCATTTCCAAATCTTAAAACAGATGCGATAGAATAATTATATAAGTTTTGTGCCCCAGCAGGTTGCCCACCAACTATTTGGAAAAAAAGCAATAGTTTTTTAGAGCGCAATAATCTGCAGGCAAATAAATTGGTTCCCGTGTTCCGCTTTACGCTTCGCTTCCTCGTGCCTCGTTGCTGCAGGGTAACGCTTCACCCGGGGCTAGATGGCTAATCCAGCATTTCATTTTGGGGTTTGCAAGGTGCACAAACCCTTATTCCTAAACCATATTGTAGCGAACATCCAGATTTTTTCTATCGGATAAAGCGTTAAACGGGACTAAAGCCGCCAAGAACCACAAACCATCCATGTCCAAATTATAAAAAAAATACAGTAGCGTTCAAAACTCTATTTAGCAAGAATTGCATTTAAGATTTGTATAAATTACCGCTCTTAAACGGAGATGTAAATACCTAAAAATATTTCAAAAAAACACCCGGCTATATTAAATAACCGGGTGTTTTTTTAACTAATCTATAAGTTTCTTAAAGTTTCGAAAGCAGAAGCTGTACCGAAGCCCTTTTTTGATAATTGGGATCGAAATGTACATATTTGATCTTACCCGATCGATCGATAATATAGGTTGCCGGTACAGGTAGCGTATGGCGGTTATTGCCATTATTTGCTTCCAGATCGATGCCATGACCTTTGTACTTGGTAAAAGTTGCTTCATCCATCATAAAATTTACCCCGTACGCTTTCATAATCTCATCATCTTTATCCTGCACAATCGAAAAGCCTGCTTTGGTCTTTTTAATGGTTTTATCAATGTTTTCTTTGGTTTCGGGTGTAACACCAATTACATAAGCATCTTTGGCACTCAGCAGGTTTAAAGAATCCTGAAGTTCTTTGATGTGTTTATTGCAATACGGGCACCACTGCCCGCGGTAAAAAAACAGTACAACAGAACGGTGCTTTTTAAGTGCATCCTTCAAACTTACGCTTTTACCATTTTGATCGATCGCGGTAAATATTGGGGCCTTATCTCCTTCTTTTAATCCTTTTTGAGCTTTTACCTGTAACGAAAAAGCAACAATTAAGCTTAGAAATAGTATAATTTTTTTCATGTTAAGTGATTAAATTTAGGGAGGCCTTAACCTCCCTAAAGCTGTTTTTACATTTTACTTTTCGACATTTTATCTTTAGCCATCTTAGATTTCTCCATTTTGGTTTTTTTCATCGAATCGGTTTTCATTTTGTCCATTTTACTTTTTTCCATTTTATCCATCTTCTTTTTCTCCATTTTTTCTTGTTTCATTTTAGACATTTTTTCCTGAAGCGGACTGTTTACTGAAGCAAAAGTTGGTAATGAAAGACCAGCCACAACTAAAGTAGCCATAAACAATTTTCCTGCTGATTTTAAGATTTGATTTTTCATGCTGTTTTGTGTTTTATTTAGCCTTTAGTCGAAGCAAAAATGAAAACCTTACAATTAAAATCAATTTTTATTTATTTCTTTTTCAATATTTTCTTTCAGTGTTTTTTTAAAGGCTTCGTCGAGTTTAAAATCCTCCTTATTAAGCCCCACAAACACCTGGTTAATCAATATACTTTGTTGCTGATAGGTTTTACAAACGGAGCAACCGGCCAAATGGATATGCAATTGCAGGGTTTCGGCAGCGGTAATTTTTCCTGCAAGCTTTTTTTCGATCAGAAAAGTAGCCTGCTTGCAATTATAAATGATGTTTTTCAGTGCGCTTTTCATATCAGTTCCAGTTTTTTTGAAGGCAGGCCCTTAGGTTAAGTTTCGTACGGTGCATAATTACCCAAAAATTAGCCGACGTAAGTTTAAGTTCGGCACAGATCAGTTCTGAGGCAAGATCGTCCAGATGTTTCATCGAAAACACCGAAAACCACAATCCAGGAAGCTTGCTTAAGCATTCATTCAGTATTGCCCCCAGTTCTTTCATCAGCAAGGGATTATCTACCTCTAATCCAAATGCCTGCGGACGGTATTTTTCATTCCAATGGCCAGTGTCTGCATCAAAAAAATCCTGTTGTTCCTGCACAGCATCCTTTTCTTTTATCTCTTTCAGGCCACCTGAAGAGCGTTTTCGATAAAAATCAGCAATCTTATTTTTTAAAATGGCGGTGAGCCAGGTTTTCTCGTTACTGTTTCCCTTAAAACGCTCCGCCTGTTGCAAACCGGCCAAAAAGGTATCCTGCACCAGATCTTTGGCCACTTCTTCATCCCGCAGCCTCGACATGGCAAACCCATACAAATAATCAGCATATTTTTCAACCCAGCTTAGTGGATCTGAATGAAGTTTTTCGGCCTTTATATCCTGGCCAGTATCGTTTTGCATCTTTTTAGATTATCTTGTATAAATATAATGCTTAATCCTTTAGTCGCATGCGGGACCACATCCTTACAATTATTTCATTTTTTTTGTAAGGATTGTAAATCAGAAACGACTAAACTTAAAATTGATGACCATGATCAGAAAAATAGCATTGCCCCTGTTGTTGATAAGCGTTATTAGCATTGCTTTTACCGCAGACCTTAGCACTACACCAAAATCGACTGATACCGGTTTTGCAGTTGTGGAGCTTTTTACTTCTGAAGGCTGCTCAAGCTGTCCACCGGCCGATGCATTACTGGCTGAGATTGAAAAGGAAAACTCCAAAAAACCTATTTATCTGCTTGCTTTCCATGTTGATTATTGGGACAGGCTGGGTTGGAAAGACAGCTTTAGCAGCGCAAAATTTTCTGCCCGACAGAATCAATACGCCAATTGGCTCAACCTTAAAACGGTATATACTCCTCAGGCAGTGGTAAACGGAAGTACGGAATTTATCGGCTCGGATGAAAAAATTTTGCGGAACTGTATCAATACAATGCTTGCAAAACCATCAACTGATCATTTAGAAATTTCATTAGGAAAAACCGACAAGCACAACCTTATATTAAATTATAATACCAATCAGCAAACCAATGGTTATATGCTTGCAGTTGCGTTGGTAACGCAAAAAGCGAGCAATAAAGTTTTAAAAGGCGAAAATAAAGGCAGAACACTTAGCCACGTTCAGATTGTACGGCAGTTCGACACTTTCCAGCTGCAGGGAAAAACCAACGGATCGGTAAATGTGCAGGTAGATCAATCAAACGGAGAAATTTCCTCAGAACTGATCGCTTTTTTACAAAACACCAAAACGGGTAAAATTACCGCAGCATCAAAACTAAATACATTGTTAGATAGCCAATTAAGTAATAAATCCAAATGATAAGCTTTTGCGTTTATCAGTTGTAAACCGCCCCCATCATGAAAGTAATCAAAGAAAAACATTCGTTTTTAATGCGGTGGACACATTGGGTAAATTTCCCTGTACTGGCCATTATGATCTGGAGCGGATTGTTCATTTATTGGGCCAACGACGCTTATGGCATTTCCATTTTCGGGTTTACGCTTATTAAATTTTTCCCCGAATGGTTTTATGATTATTTCCATATTCCACAGCGTTTGGCCGAAGGAATGGCCTTTCATTTTCTGTTCATGTGGTTCTTTTTCATCAACGGACTGCTCTATATAATTTATACCGTTTTCTCTGGCGCATGGCGTGAACTTTTGCCTAATAAAAACTCGTTTAAAGAAGCCTGGCTGGTGTTGCTACACGACCTTCATATCCGTAAAACGGTTCCCCCGCAAAAGAAATACAATGCCGCGCAGCGGATAGCCTATACTGCCATTATTTTTATGGGCTTAGGCTCAGTGATTACAGGATTAGCCATTTACAAACCCGTACAATTTTACTGGATCTGCTGGTTGTGTGGTGGCTATCATTTTGCCCGTATCCTTCATTTCGCATTAACGATAGGCTATGTATTTTTCTTTCTGATCCACATTGTTCAGGTGGCGCTGGCCGGCTGGAATAATTTTAGGGCTGTAATTGCCGGATTTGAAGTGGTGGAAGATCAAGCTCGGCCAAAAGTTCAGGAATTAACGATTGAAACTGAAGATAAAGATGAAAACAAATCATAAAAAAACGGCTAAAATTCCTTTAACCGTTGATCAAAAAATCAAGAGGCGTACTTTTATTTCATTCGGTACTTTTTTAGCGCTCGGAAGTGGTGCGTTTGTAGGCTGGAAATGGCTTTTAAATGCTCCTGAAGAAACAGTTGGTATTACAGCAGGCGCAAGAGCCCCATTACGCAGGGCTTTAAACAAAACAGAACTCTTTTTCCGCAATTTTTTCAGCAACAAACACCTGGTTAAAACTTATCCGGTAGAGCGGGCGGCTAAAAGCCCAAGAATAAACAGTTTGATCGGTATCGAAGATGATGAAGACTTCGATATTGCCGCATGGAAACTTCAGGTTAAACTTAACAATCAGAAAAACAGATATATTACCATAGAAGAGATAAAAGCCTTACCAAAAACAGAAATTGTGTACGATTTTAAGTGTGTGGAAGGTTGGGACGAGATCCAACGTTGGGCTGGCGTAAAATTGAGCGATTTTTTAAAGCACTTTCAACTCGAAAACGAAGCAGAAAAACAATATATGGGCTTAGAAACCCCAAATGGCGCCTATTATGTGGGTTTAGAAAGAGAAAGCATCCTCCATCCCCAAACGCTTTTGGCTTATGAAATGAATGGTAAAGCCATCAGTACCGAACATGGCGCGCCTTTAAGGTTAATTATACCTGTTAAATATGGCATCAAAAACTTAAAACGGATTGGTACCATGAGTTTTAGCAATAGCAGGCCAAAAGATTACTGGGCCGAGCAGGGTTACGATTATTATTCGGGATTATAGCTGATCTGGAGATAAATAACCTCCAGATCAAACCATCGAGCAACTGAATTATTAAGCCTGTTTCGGAACTTCAGGTTTATCTTCTTCCTGCCCGGCTTTAAATTCTTTTATTCCTTTACCAAGGCCTTTCATTAATTCGGGGATTTTTTTGCCGCCGAATAATAATAAAACAGCAACTCCAAGAATAATCAGTTCGGGGCCTCCCAACAGAGCGGCGATGGTTGTATTTAACATTTTGCTTTCAATTTAAGTGATTCTTTTACACTTACGTTTAAAACATCGCTTCGGTTCTCCGTAACCGATTTAAAATATTTTAAAAAACATGATTTTATTTAAAGTAAAATCGAAAGTGATACGTCTACAGCTATAACAAACCTAAAAATCTTCTTTATGATAGCCGTTTTCAAAACAAATGTATCCTCAGATAGCGAGTTAAATGAAATCAGCCCTTTGCTGAACAGCCGCTTCAAAGAAATCAAATGGAACATCGATCTGTGGGACAGCGATAAAATCCTCCGTGTAGATTCGCCAAGAGATTGGACCAAAGAAATTACAGAGCTTTTTAACAGCATTGGTTTACGCTGTGTTAACCTTGAGATTTTTCATTCGGAGCCTTTTTAATATCACAAAAAAATGATGATATCTAACTGTATATCAAATTATAACACAATTAAAAAACATTATATTTGCATGAATTTTAAATAAAAATTACTACATTTATAATAACTTTTATTATAATCTTGTATAATATAGCGATGGCAAAGTTAGATGAACTTAAGAAAAACCTGAAACGTGGACATGTTTACCGCAGGGATGAACTTACGCAATGGTCTAGCGCTATCGACCGCCATTTAAGTATCCTTGTTAATGATGGCACACTTCAAAAGCTTTCACAAGGGGTATATTACTACCCTAAAGAAACTGTATTTGGCAAAACTCCGCCCGAAGACGATACGCTAGTTCGCAAGTTTTTAAAAGACGATCGTTTTTTATTAACCTCACCAAATTTGTATAATAGTTTAGGAGTGGGTACAACACAACTATATAATAAACGCACTGTTTACAACCATAAACGCCATGGTGAATTTATGTTGGGTAACCGAAAATTCGATTTTCAAATGAAACCGCATTTTCCGGCTAAAGCTACACAGGAATTTTTATTGGTCGATTTGGTAAACAATTTGGATAAATTAGCTGAAGATAAACAAGCTATTTTAAATAATGTACTGAACAAAGTACAACATATGGATCAGGTAAAACTAAAGCGGTCTGTAAATTCATACGGAAATATTAAGGCGAAGAAGTTTTTCAAACCTGTACTGCAACATTCAGATAACTGATATGGCGGCCAACTTCCTGCACAATCATAAAAACTTCCCTGATTTATTGCGGATCCTTGAAGATGAAATGGGTATTCAGGCGGGGTTGATTGAGAAGGATTATTGGATTATGCATGTACTTTACGGCTTGAAAAATCAAGATTTTCAATTTGAACTTAAAGGTGGCACGTCTCTTTCAAAAGGTTTTAAAATCATCGAACGTTTTTCAGAAGATATCGATATCCACATAAAACCTCCTGCAAAATTTAACATCAATGAAAACCCGAAAAATAACAAACCGAAAAACACAGAGGCAAAAAAGAATTTTTATGATTGGTTAGCAAAGGAAATAGCTATAAATGGCGTTATTTCTGTTGAACGCGACTCTGCATTCGACAATGCGACAACTTATAACAGTGCGGGCATAAGATTAAATTACAAAAGTTTTAATCCATTAATTTCCGGTATAAAGGAAGGTATACTACTCGAAACAGGCTTCGATACCGTTACTCCCAATACCAATATCACCATTTCTTCTTGGGCCTACGATAAAGCAATAGAAAATAAAATTGAGATTATAGACAACCGTGCGAAGGATATTTCGTGCTACAATCCCGGTTATACTTTTGTGGAGAAATTACAAACTATTGCTACCAAATTCCGCAAAGAAAAGGAGACTGGAGATACAGGAGTAAACTTTATGCGACAATATTACGATTTATATTCACTTTTGGATAATAATAGCGTACAGGAATTTATTGGTACAGATGAATATTATACTCATAAAAAGAACCGTTTCCCATCCGTAGATTTTGACATTCCTATCTATGAAAATGAGGCATTTTTGCTTAAAAATGATAAAATCCGGAAAAGCTTTATCCAACGTTACAAAAACACTGCGTAATTATATTACAATCGCCAACCCGATTTCGAAGAACTATTAGATCGGATTAAAAATTACATCGATCGATTATAGTTACCTTCTGCCATTGCTTTCCTTTTTATAATAGATTATCCTTAAATTGCATGATCTATTGCATGAATCCTAATGAAAGAAATTACCGATATCGTAAAGGCATATCAAAAGGCAACGAAGGAAAAGAAAAAAACAGCCCTTGCAACGGTAGTTAAGGTAGAGGGTTCTTCCTACCGCAGGCCTGGTGCCAGGATGCTGATAACTGAAGATGGCCAGTTAACAGGTGCAATCAGTGGTGGTTGTTTAGAGGGGGATGCATTGCGCAAAGCACTTTCGGCCATTGTACAGCAAGAAAACAAACTGATTACTTACGATACCACCGACGAAGATGATGCTAAATTTGGTGTTCAGTTAGGCTGCAACGGCGTTGTACATATCCTTTTCGAACCCATTATAGAAGAAGATCCATTAAACCCCATTGCCATTTTAACAACATTACAAGCTAAAAGGGAAGATGCCGTGCTGGCAACACTTTTTAACTTGGACGGAAAGCAACAATTAGGCACCAGCATGTTGTTTAAAAAAGATGCGATTCTATCCAAAATATTAAAAGAAATTGAAGATGACATCATAAATGACGCCAGAGAAGTTTTCACCAATAAAACAACAACATTTAAAGTTTATCCTTGCGGCGATCAGGAGGTAGGTGTTTTTCTGGAACTTATCCACCCTCCTATTTCGTTAATCGTTGCCGGCGCCGGAAATGATGCCCAACCCCTGGCCGAAATGGCTTACCTTTTGGGCTGGGAAGTAACGGTGATAGATGGAAGAACTACGCACGCTACACCTCAACGTTTTGCAAACGCAACCAAGGTTTTGGTGAGCAAACCCGAAAATGTATTAGCTCAAATTCAAATAGATGAGCAAACGGCTTTTGTTCTGATGACCCATAATTACAATTACGACCTCGAACTACTTAAATATCTATTGGACACAAACGCTCCATATATCGGTACACTAGGACCAAAGAAAAAACTGCTCAGGATGTTAGATGAACTGAATTTGGCAACGCCGGCAAATGAAACACGAGTGCATGGCCCTATCGGTTTAGATATTGGTGCAGAAACTGCAGAAGAAATCGCGATTTCTATCCTTGCAGAGATTAAATCTGTTTTTACAGGTGCTTCAGCCATGTTTTTAAAAGAGAAAAAAAGGCCGATCCATGTTTACGAATTAAAAAACAATTAAGCGTTGAAAACGGGCATCATCATATTGGCAGCAGGTAGTTCTTCACGTTTGGGAAGATCAAAACAGCTTTTGGATTATAAAGGAAAAACACTCTTGCAAAATGTAATAAATGAAGCTTTAGAAACAAATTGCCAGTCTGTTATTGTTGTTTTAGGTGCAAACGCTGAAGAAATAGCCAGCCAGCATCAGAATGATCAGGTTAATTTAGTGATTAATGAAAGTTGGGAAAATGGAATCGCATCAAGTATTGTAGCCGGACTTTTAACTATGGTCAAAAATAATAGTGAAATTGAAAGTATCATTATTGCTGTGGCCGACCAGGTTTTTATAAAAATGAATAACTTTAATAACTTAATCGAAAAGCAGAAAGAAACAGGTAAAAATATCATTGCCAGTACATACGCTGAAAGGATAGGAACCCCTGTCCTCTTCAAAAAAGATTACTTTGAAGCGCTTTTATCGCTCACAGGAGAAGAAGGAGCAAAAAAGATACTCAAACAATATTCTCAGGATGTAGAAACAGTTGTTTTTGAACATGGAGAAATTGATATTGATACAGAAACAGATTATAACAATTTAATTAGCCAGCAATGATAGCAGATTCTTTTGGAAGAATACACGATTACCTGCGGATATCGCTTACCGATAACTGCAATTTTCGCTGCTTTTATTGCATGCCAGAGGAAGAATACGACTTCACTCCTGCCTCCCGGCTCATGCAAACCGACGAAATTATTAAGCTGGCAGAAGTTTTTGTGGCCAATGGCGTAAAAAAATCAGGCTTACCGGCGGTGAACCATTGGTGAGGAAAGATGCAGCCCTAATTATTGCGGCACTGGGCAAACTTCCGGTCGAGCTCGTTATTACGACAAACGGAACGCGCATTGCTGAAATGCTCCCAGTATTAAAGGAAGCAAGTATTAAAACCATTAATATTAGTCTGGATACATTACAACCTGAGAAGTTCTTCATGATTACCCGAAGGGATGTTTTTCACCAGGTACGCAGCAATATTGAACTGCTTTTGCAGCATAAAATCAAGGTAAAAATAAATATGGTAATGATGAAAGGCCTTAATGACAATGAGATCGCCGATTTCATCAGCTGGACCAAACACAATCCCATTCAGATCAGGTTTATTGAATTCATGCCTTTTAGCGGTAACAAATGGACGAGCAATAAGATGTTTTCTTTAGATGAAATCCTATCAGTGGTCAAAAAAGATTTCAAAGTACTACCTGTTAAGGGAGAACCACATGATACTGCTAAAAGTTTCATGATCCCTGGTCACGAAGGCTCGTTTGCCATTATCAGTACCATGACCAATCCTTTTTGCGATACCTGTAACCGCATGCGCCTGACTGCGGATGGAAAACTCAAAAACTGCCTGTTTTCGGATAGCGAAACCGATCTGCTTAGTGCATTGCGGAACAATGAAGACGTGCTTCCACTAATTCAATCAAATATTTGGAGCAAAAAGAAAGCATTAGGTGGACAGTTAGTTAGCGATTTCGAAAAAATTGATGCGACTACCATTCAAAACAGAAGTATGATTACCATTGGAGGATAAAATTTTCATGATTAGCGTTAAAGAAGCAAAACACCTCATTTCTCAACACATCATAGCACTCAATCCCATTTCAATTGATTTGGCAAAGGCATCAGGGCACATTCTTGCAGCCGATGTTTATGCGAAATACGATATTCCTGCCTTTAGTCAGGCATCTATGGATGGATATGCGTTAAAATTTGTAGATCATGAAAAAATACTCAGCATAGTCGGCGAAATGGCTGCCGGAACGGCAGCCAAAATCAGCATTCAAAACGGAGAAACCAGTAGAATATTTACAGGAGCTCCACTACCTAATGGTGCCGATACAGTAGTCATGCAGGAAAAAATTACGAGGATAGATGGAAAAATCACCTTAGAGGACTCCAATTTAAAACCTGGCTTAAATGTACGGGATAAAGGTTCGGAGATTAAAGCCGGAGCATTGGCCATGGAAAAAGGAGATTTTCTTAGTCCTGCTGCCATTGGTTTTCTCGCAGGGATTGGTGTTAACGAAGTTAGTGTTTATCCCATGCCAAAGATTTCGGTTATTGTAACGGGAAAAGAATTACAACAACCGGGGAAAACACTCGGATTTGGACAGGTTTACGAATCGAATTCCTATTCGCTTTCTGCGGCTTTAAAACATGAAGGGATTGAACAGATTGTTGTTTACGAAGCCGATGATGATCTTGAGGTCCTTAAAAAAGTACTACGAACTGCAATAGCAAGCAACGATGTTGTCCTGCTGACAGGAGGAGTAAGTGTGGGCGACTATGATTTCGTAATTGAAGCGGCCTCACATTGTGGCATCAGACAAATTTTTCATAAGGTGAAACAGAAACCGGGTAAACCATTGTTTTTTGGAACAAAAGATCAAAAACTAATATTCGGACTTCCTGGTAATCCTTCATCTGTGCTCAGTTGCTATTATAATTATGTGTTACCAGCTGTTAAAACATTATCTCATAAAGGTAATAGTGTAATTGAGGTTCAGGCCGAGCTTACACATCCTTATTCAAAACCTGCGGGGTTAACACATTTCCTTAAAGGCAAATATGAAAATGGACTGGTTACTCCACTCCACGCACAAGAATCATACCGGTTAAGCTCTTTTGCACAGGCTAATTGCCTGATCTGCCTCGATGAAACAAAAGAATACTTCAATAAAAGCGACATCCTAAACGTATTAATTTTACCTGGCTAAACCATGCAAGAAAGCTTCATCCTATTTTACTGCTTACTTTTTATTGTTGCTTTTTTATATGCTTCGGTTGGCCATGGCGGAGCAAGCGGCTATCTTGCCCTCATGGCTATTTTTGCCATTTCGCCAGCCATTATGAAGCCAACAGCATTATTATTAAATCTGTTTGTTTCTTCCACTTCCTTTATTCAGTTTTACCGTGGCGGCCATTTTAAATGGAAAACCTTTTGGCCTTTTGCGCTTGCCTCTATTCCGCTCTCATTTGTGGGTGGTATGATGGTAATCGAAAGTTCCATTTATAAAAAGATTCTGGGTCTGCTTTTACTCATTCCGGTCATCCGTTTTTTCTTCTTTAAAAATACCGATCCAAAAGATTTCAAATCGTCAAATATTCCCTTATCTCTCGCCATTGGCGGTATTATTGGCTTACTTTCAGGCATGATCGGTATAGGGGTGGGATTATCCTTTCTCCTATCCTATTGCTATTAAAGTGGACGGATCAAAAACAGACTGCAGCAATCAGTGCAGCATTCATCTTTGTTAATTCGGTTGCTGGCTTAGGTGGTCAACTCATTAAAGGTTTCGAATTTAACAGCCACATGCTCGCTTATGTTGGGGTAGCCTTTGTTGGTGGCATTTGCGGTGCTTACTTTGGCGCCTTAAAATTTCCGCAAACTGTTTTAAAAAACGTGCTGGCCTGTGTACTGGCACTAGCTGCTTACAAATTACTATTTACGCATGCATAATATAAAATACCTGATCATTGCCCTATTATTTTTAAGTGTTACGGCAAGTGCACAAGAGAGCAGGCAATTTACAATCGAAGGAAAGGTTAAAAAGCCATTAACAATCACTTTAAACAATTTAAGTGCTTATAAATCCGTTAATTTGGATAGTATGACAATTTTTAACCACTTGATGCAACGTAAAGGCAGTATCAAAAATATTAAAGGTGTACTTTTAAAAGATATTTTGGCCAACGTAGAAATAGATGCTGCCTCACCAAAAACATTAAGTGAATATTACCTGGTTTTTACCGCAACCGATAATTATAAGGTGGTGTACTCTTGGAATGAAATTTTTAATTCGCCTACGGGAAATCAAGTGCTGGTTTTAACAGGTTATGATACCAATCCCACAAAGGCTGAAAAGGGAAATATCGCCATTATTACGCCCAGCGATTTTGCTACGGGAAGAAGATTTGTAAAAGGATTAAATAAAATCAGCATCTTACAGGTAAATTAGCAGCATGGAAATTGAAATCATCAGTTTTGGACAAATTAGCGAATTCATCAATCATCAAAAAATTGAAATTGATGGTATTGCTGATACCGATGCCTTTAAGCAACACCTCGAAGATCGGTTTCCTGCCCTGAAAGGCATAAAATACAAACTTGCCCTGAACAAAAATATTGTCCAGGAGAATACGGAGATTAAAAACCCGGCTACCATAGCCGTTATGCCCTCTTTTTCTGGCGGTTAAGTAATATGAGTGCAGAGCGATATAACAGACAGATCATCCTGAAAGGATTTGGGGAGGAAGCACAACAACAGCTTTTAAGGGCAAAAGTATTGGTAATCGGCGCTGGTGGCTTGGGTTGCCCTGCCCTGCAATACCTGGCTGCTGCCGGCATTGGCCATATTGGTATTGTTGATGATGATACCATTTCATTATCTAATTTACATAGACAGGTTCTTTTTACTACTGCTGATATTGGAAAGCTGAAAGTAGAGGTTGCTGCAAAACGCCTGCAGGAAATGAATACTCAGATCGGGATTATCCGTCACCCTATCCGTTTGCAGCAGAGCAACATCCTCGATATCATTTCCAGATACGATTACATATTGGATGGTACCGATAATTTCGAATCCAGATATTTGATCAACGATGCCAGTGCCTTGCTCAATAAACCGCTTATTTTTGCTGCGGTTGCTGGTTTTGAAGGTCAGTTGGCCATATTTAATGTGCCCGATCACCTCACACCTGGCACCAACTACCGAGATCTTTTTCCGGTTCCACCCGATAAAGGAGAAGTACCTAACTGTGCCGAGAATGGTGTTATCGGCGTATTACCAGGGATAATAGGAAGCATGGCAGCGGCAGAAATTATTAAACTGGTTGCCAAAATCGGACAATCGCTCTCCAATAAAATATTAAATTACAACTTACTTACACAAGAACAATATACCATTAACATCAGTAATGGAAGCGGTTATACATTGCCCAAAACGGTTGATGAATTTTTAAATATGGATTATCAGGATACCAGCGAAGGACCACAGGGATATATAGAAATTGATGCCAGCGAACTGGCTAAGATGCAACAGGTTGAATCGACCATTTTAATAGATGTGCGTGAAAGGCACGAGGTGCCTGTGTTAGACAAGCAGATTTACACACAGGTACCAATGTCGGAATTTAGTGCATTTTTAAGCAAGGAATTTTACCAAAAACATGTGGTTTTAATTTGCCAGCATGGGATTAGAAGTGTTGCTGCTGCTGAGGCCTTGCAGGAAAAATATGGCGCAGCAAAAAAGATTTATAGCTTAAAGGGTGGTATTGTAAAATGGAGAGGTCATTTTTTAAGATCGTAACATGAGCGGAAAGGAGATTAAAAATATATTCGTAACCGGAGCAATTGCACCTTCTTTTATAGCAGACAGCATTGCGAAGCATAACAGCAAAACGGCCATCGGCGGGCATAGCATTTTTATGGGGCAAGTGCGCAAAGATGAAATTGAAGGTAAATTTGTTGCTGCGATCGAATACACCACTTATGAAGAGCTTGCGCTCGAAAAAATGCACCAGATCAGGGAAGCCATTTTCGAAAAATATCCGCTTAACTGCATGCACATTTACCACAGTTTGGGTACAGTTAAAACAGGCGAAATCTGCCTTTTTGTTTTTACCTCGTCGACACACCGTAAACCGGCAATGGCAGCTTGTAGTGAGGTTGTAGACCGGTTAAAAGCAGAATTACCGATCTGGGGAAAAGAAATATTCGAAGACGAAACCCATCAGTGGAAAGAAAATATTTAACATGGTAAACATCACAAGAAAATCCAATACCTTAAGGATTGCCATTGCAACCGCGACTGTAAAGGTATCGAAGCAAGAAACCATCGATGCGGTTGAACAGCGCAAAATACCCAAAGGAGATGTATTTGAATTTGCCCGTGCAGCCGGCTTATTCGGTGTAAAAAAACGAGTGATGTAATTCCCGATTGCCATCCCCTTCCTATTGAATATACCGCGATTACTTACGAAATTGTGGGTTTAACCATCATTATTACGGTTGAAGTACATACCATTTACAAAACTGGTGTTGAGGTTGAAGCCATGCATGGTGCCTCTGTTACGGCTTTGACCATGTACGATATGCTAAAACCAATTGATAAAGGGGTTGAAATAGAAAACATCAGGTTATTAAAAAATCGGGAGGAAAATCTGACCTTAAAAATGCCAGATTCCCTGAACTTAAAGCTGCTGTTGTAGTTTGTTCAGACTCTGTTTTTGAAAATAAAGCTCAGGATGGTGCTGGAAAAGCAATTATTTCGAGACTCACTCAATGGGACATCAATACGGAGAAATATGAAATCATACCCGACGAAATCAAGATCATCCGCGATAAAGCCAGTGAATTAAGTAAAAGTGGCTATCATCTGATCATTTTTACGGGAGGAACCGGACTTTCGCCACGCGATGTAACTCCGGAGGCCATTGCCCCTTTAATTGACAGGAATATCGAAGGGATCATGGAAACAGCTCGTCGTTACGGCCAGGAGCGCATGCCTTACGCCATGCTTTCGCGCGGTGTAGCAGGGTTTATTGGCGATACATTGGTACTTACTTTCCCAGGCTCGAAGGGTGGCGCAGAAGAAAGCATGGATGCCCTATTCCCGCAGGTTTTGCATTTATTTAAGGTGGTTAAAGGGGAGAAACATTAATATTTATATCTATTGTTAGTCGGGATTTGCAATCCCATCTCAGGAACCAAGAATTTATAATCCTTAAGCACAATAGATAAAATGCGGATTAAAAAATCCGCAGAACAAGGATCAAGATCACAGATCCTGACCAACAAGCATCCTCGTCGGGGATCGGATGTAATAAGCTTTCAGATTCACGCCTGCTCGGGAAAGACGAATTCGTTTAAACCAACAAATATTAAATATAAACAGCAAAATCTTTTTTGTGATAAAAAATTAAGTTCTATTTTTGCCGCATGTCGTCTAAATACAAGATTTTATACTTTTTCCAAAATTCTGATACTACTATCCTGGAAATTCAGCGTCTTGGCCTGCCCGATAATGCAGATGCAGAGGCGACTTACCACTGGCTTTACTTTGATAAAATTACAGGTTCGTTAATTAAATTATGGTTCAGATCGATGGATTCTTCTACCGAAATTGAAGAACGTTATTTTGAACAGGGTTATCTTAAATTTAATAAAACAGAGGCTACCTATATCGAAAAGCACAATTCTTCGCAACAAAAACTCAATAACATGGGGAATAGAGCTATTGGAGAGGAGATAAGTGTTTTATTAGAAAATTACCTGAAATAATTTAGGCCATCTCTGGCAGTTCTGATTCTAAACCAACTTTACTTAAAGGATAACGGGAGGCATGGAAATCCTGAAGCGACTGACAAAAACCAGGATACCATTCTTGTGTTTGCATACTTTCTAAAAGTTGTGCACAGGCAATCACATCTGCATCAGCCTGATGCAGTGCAAGGGCAACAAAATTAATCACATCCCAGATGCCTTCTATCATAAAAAACCTAAAGGTAGATAAGATTGCAGACCATTGTACTTTTTTGGCTTGTAGTAAAAAGAACCGTGAAACAGGACTACACAGACGTTTAAAAGCCATATAATCCTCTTCAGCACCTTCTAAGTTTAAAAGACCATCGCTATAAGGAAGATTTACAATTTCTGCAGCAATTTTATCACGGCCATGAAAGTAAACACTTCCTGCACAGATGGAAGATATCGATATCAGGGATAAATGATCGTAGATTTCGGGATGCATTTTCAATTTCCCATTACGCACAAATACCAGTCCGCCTTTTCTAGCTGCACCAGCTTGTGTATTCATGGCCGATAGACTTAAAAGTTCAAATTCGCCAGCAAAATTAAGTGCCGTTACAAACTGTGCCGCAGCCATAAAAGTACCACGGTCAAGAGGCTTGTTGCTGGTAACAGGTTCCTGAATTGAAAAAATAGAGAGTTGCAAAAAAAAATAATTTGTTTGGTTCGGGTCGGGTAGATCGACAATAGCAAAAATAAAAATCCAATCCACAAAACAAGTATGTAAAATGTGGTTAAAATACTTTAAAAAGATAATTGGCTATAAATGAGAAAGAAATTTTTTCAGCCATTTTGTTCAATACATAAATCATTTGGTTTAATAACAGAATAATAAATTTTGGGCAAAAAAAAGCAGGAATAAATCCTGCTCAAAATCTTTTGGGGAAGAATTAAACAACTCTTACTTTCACTGCATTAAGGCCTTTTTTGCCTTCTTGAACTTCGTATTCAACTGTATCATTCTCTCTGATTTCATCAATCAGGCCTGATGCATGCACAAAAATCTCAGATCCGCTTTCTTCTTTGATAAAGCCAAAGCCTTTTTCCGAGTTAAAAAATTTTACTGTTCCGTTTTTCATTATACTGGATGTTTTTAAATTAAAAACCAAAAATAGGATTAAAACCCAAAAACCAAAATTACTGGCAAACAAAATTGCTAATTATGTACAAAAAGATTTACAATGGTAAAGATGATGGCTACCATTTTACCTTTTAAGCTATTAACCAAACATGGTTGGGTGCATTAAAAAGATTTTCCCTGCGTAATGGAAGAGTACCAATTTATCGGGTGCGACCTTAAATTCATCCCATCGCTCTCAATGTGATACAAGATAATAGGCATGCTGAAATCTACAAAACGTTCCACCTGCCTGGAAAGTTTACCGAGAAAATCCATACTGGATATACCTTCCTTTAAATGAACATAAATTACACTGCCTGTTTTAAACTCAAAGCGTTCTACCACTCCTGGCCACTCTGTTTTTATCCTGGTGAGGAAAGCTTTGATTTTGGTTTCTTCTTTTAGATTTTCCATAAGCTTATCAGGTTTTTTGATATATGCTAATTTAAAAAATTATTCCGAAATAGATTAATTGTAACAGGACCTATACATTGTTTAATGGAAAATGTAAGATGGATGATGGAATTGATCCTTATGTTTCACTATTCTAAATGCAATACGCTTTAAGATCTCCGCATGCGCGAGGCTAACATATCTTGAAATTTTATCTGGTCTTTAGCGAGACGCTAAGACCAGAACTTGACGAATCTATTACTTCACAGAAACAATTTCTACATTTCCGTTTTCCAGGCCTTTTCCTTTGACACTAAGTTGAATTGGACCATCTTTTTTGCCAGATTGTATCACCACAACCAGCTTTCCGCTGAATAATTTCATGGTTGGCTTTACAAAAGATTCCAATGAAGTGGCATCGCCATTACAAACCGCTTTGAATGTACCCGCACCTTTAACTTCAAAATTTAAGGCATTTGTCGCCGTTGGGCAGGGTGTTCCATTTTTATCAGCAACTGATACCGTTACGAAAGATAAATCTTTGCCATCAGCGCTAATTTGTTTCTTATCTGGCGTTAACACAATTTTATAAGGTTTACCCGCCGTAGTGATCTTTTCTTCTGCTACAGGTTTTCCGTTTCCATCAAGGGCTACTACTTTTAAAGTCCCTGGCTCGTATTTAACATCCATCCACATCAACCGGTAGCGGTTCTGCGGGCTTGATTTATCTTTTTTCCGTACACCCAAACTTTTACCGTTTAAGAAAAGTTCGGCGCTATCGTAACTGGTATATACAAAAACAGGCGTGGTTTGGCCTTCTCTTCCCTCCCAGTTCCAATGTGGAAGCAAATGTAGCGTTGGTGCTGTTTTATTCCAACGGCTTCTATACAAATAATAACGGTCTTTAGGTAGACCTGCAAGATCAGAAATCCCGAAATAAGAACTTCTTGATGGCCAGCTGTTATCATAAGGTGTAGGCTCGCCAAGGTAATCAAAACCTGTCCAAACAAACTCCCCTATTACCCATGGTTTATCATCCTGCATTACAAAATCATCGTCAGGTACGTTAGACCAGCTACAATACTCCAAATCGTAAGAAGAAGACTGAAAATCGGGATATTGCTTATCAAAGCCTTTTACAACCGGAAATTTATAAATCCCTCTCGAACTTACCGTTGATGCTGTTTCTGATCCCAAAATAAACCCTTGTGGAAAAACCTTATTGGCTTCTTCGTAAAGGTGTACCCTATAATTTAATCCAGGAATATCCATTAAAGCACCAAAACCTGATTGCATCGTTGCTTTCACCTGGTCCATCCCTACTGTAACCGGGCGTGTTGGATCTTCGCGGTGGAAAATTTCCTGCAGCCATTTAGCCCTTTTTACACCTTCGGCACCAAATTGATCCGGCACTTCGTTCCCCGAACTCCACATTACGATACAAGGGTGGTTTTTATTCGCCTGTACCAGGTTTACAATGTCTTTTTCAGCATCGGTATTAAAATACAGGTGATAACCATTTTCTACTTTGGCTTTTGCCCATTCGTCAAAACTTTCGGCGAGGAACATAAAACCCATTTCATCACATAATTCCAATTGCTCTGGCGAAGGCATATTGTGCGAACTTCGGATGGCATCGCAACCCATTTCTTTTAAAATGGTGAGTTGCCTTCTTAAAGCAGCTGTATTGATGGCCGTTCCAAGCGGCCCCAGATCGTGGTGTAAGCAAACGCCTTTAAATTTTCTTACTTTACCGTTCAAACTAAAGCCGATGCCCGGGCTGAAATTGATTGTTCTGATCCCTAACCTTGTTTTTACGACATCTTTCAAAATATTTCCTTCATAAACACTCGATACCACGGTATACAGATACGGGCGCTCCGGACTCCAAAGAACAGGGTTATTGATTTCTAAATTCTGATCAGCCTCATTCCCAAAAATACCCTTTGCAGTATCAATAGCCACCTGCTTACCCAAACTATCTAAAATCTGCGTAACCAAACGAATACCTTTACCGGTTATTTTGGTTTTGATGTTTACTTTGGCAAATTCTTTTTCAACAATTGGTGTAGTAATGGTGATTCCCCATTGATCGATACTTTTCTCTTCTTTAATGATTAAATGTACGTTACGGTACAAGCCCGCTCCCGGGTACCAACGCGACGATTTTGCCATATTCTTCAGGTGAACGGCCAATAAATTATCATTCGCTTTTAGGTTCTTGGTAATATCGATATAAAAATAATTGTAACCATAGTTCCACTCGCCAACCAGCTTTCCATTAAGGTAAACTTGAGGTTCGCTCATGGCACCATCAATTTGTAATAATACTTTTTGGTTTGGTTTTAGCGCTGGAAGACTGAGCTTTTTCCTGTACCAACCCTCACCAATATAAGGTAAAGCTCCGGTTCTACCTGTTTTTTCACTGGCTTTGGTTTCCCCATTTTGGGTAATTGCGGTTACCTGTTTATCTATTTCTTTATCAAAAGGCCCGCTAATGGCCCAATCATGCGGAACAGTCACGCTTTCCCAGCGAGTGTCGTTAAAAGTAGTCTCGGCAGCATTTGGGAAATTTCCCTTTGAGAATTTCCAGCCTTCATCTAACAGGATCTCAGTTCTTTGGGCATCGGCATTTAAATAAGCAAGGCTAACCATAAAAATGGTAAAAAGTATTTTCTTCAATCGGAACATGTAATTGACGGTTATTTTAAATAAATAGATTCGATAGTAATATTGACCGGTTTGGTACCGGCCCCATAACCAAAAGTAACTTCGAGCTTTTCGGCATTTTTCAAGTCGAATGCAGCTTTGTTTGCTGATTGATAATAAAGTGGCAAAAAGCCCGGATAAGGACGTGGCAACAATAACTGTGCATCATTTTTAAGCTGATTTAATGGAATTTCGATCAGTTGAAAATCTTTTCCCGTAAGGATTTCAGTGGAGAAGAAATGGGCATCGGTATCAATTAAGCCCACTTTAACTTTAGTATTTTCGGTATTTGCCTTTATTTTGATGACCATTTTTTTAAAATTATTCAGATCTGAAGCTCTTCCAGTCATTTTATCAGCGAAAAAACTTTGAAAACCCATTAGTTGGATACTTTTAGGCATATTGATAGATAGCCTCATACTTAAAACAGATGGATTTTCATCTGAAACGTATTCTACTTTACCATTTGTCCAATCGGGATTATAAATATTACTGTTTTTCCCATCTAAAGCTGCATTGAAGATCTCTACGATTGCATTTTTAGCTGCAACATAAGTCTGGTAGCTTTCAGTTTCGAGATTATCCCACCCATTTAGGTTTCCCTTTGTGTTGGCTGGAAAAGTAACGTAATCGCCATTAGCCTTATGGATTATGATCTGATAGCTCAATAAGCCATTTTTCACCAGTTCAGCAGGAACTGTAGCGGCATATAGATATTCCTGCGTTTTTTGTAAAGGAATATTTTGCCTGCGGTTTGCAGCATTTAACTGAACAAAAGCAGAATCTTTTATGGTTAGACCTGTAATTTCTGCATGGAGCTGAATGGCTACACCTGCCGAAATTGTTCTTAAAGGTTGATGTTTAACAAATACACCTCCTTTTGAAGCTTTTGGGGCAACAAATTCGCCTAAGGCAATATTCTGATACCTGCTTTGCGCATTTAGATTGGTTTTTAGGTTTTTCTTAATCAACAGATAAGTACCGGGAGAAACACTAAACGCATTTTTAACGGCTACCGAATTCACAGTAGTACCTTGATTTAAACCTTTAACTGTAAAATTAGAGCCTAAATCGGGCAAATCGATATCCATTGGCAAGGTAGACCAGATGATCCGTGTAACTTCTTTTTCAGGCGAAGCTTTTTCAAAAGGATCCCTGATCTGAACTGCGTCAGGCATCACTTCCAAACGCCATACTCCGGCAGCAACCTGATCGATAAAGTAAGCTCCCCTACCATTATACTGAACAATTTTTGAACTTCCAATCCCCGCAATATGCTTTAGTTTTTGGGTATTAATTATTTTCGACGAGGTGGAATTGGTATAATAAAATTCTTCGGCGGTATTCATTTCGCTCAACGAATTTTTATAATCGATTTTGAACGGGCCAAAAGTATTGCCATTGTTCAACGTATCTAAACGGGCTGTTTGACGAAAAACCTTTGAAGCAATTAACATACTGATTGCTTTTGAAGGTGTATAACCAAGATTTAAATAATGGGTTTGATATTCGGTATTGGCATAAGCGGTTGCCATGGGATCGTAGGCAAATTGTGTAGCCCATTGAAAACCAGCCGCCCTGAAACTTCTGGCCATTGCCGGATACATGATCGGCGCCATTACATCTCCCGCATCAAATTCGTACACCGCTTTAGCGCGGTTTTTAAACGCCGGAATCGTATCAAAAGGAATTTTGTATTTCGCCACATTGGGCAGGTAATTGCCTTGCAGCGTATGACCTGCAACCAAACCTGTTGGGTACCACTGAAAGGTATGCCCTTGAACATTCGCCTTTACAATAGCATCGGCATACCAGGGCGATTCGCTAATATTGTAAAAAATGGGTTTAGTCCAGCCAGCATTTTTTATGGCGGCGGTCATGCGGTTTACATATTCCGTAGCTCTTTCTTTTGGCCCGCTATGATGGGGTTCATTATTGATTTCTGCAGCCAAAATATCGGCATCCTGCTGATAGGTTAAGCCCGTGTAAGGATTTTTGTGTTTAAAAAACTGTTTCAGGTAATTTTCCTGTGCTTTAAAAGCTTCTTCGCTTACTACCGATTTATCTTTACCGTATTTATTGGCAAAACTTCCTGTTTTTTCATCCTTCTCCGGGTAACCATTTCCCCAGAAAGCAATTGGTGTAACCAAAGTTTTGATTTTACGTTTCTTAAGTTCTGCCAGCAGGAAATCGAAAAGGCGCAAATGTTCATTATCAATCAGGTTTCCTTCTGCATCTGAGATTTCCTGGTCCCAAACATGTATACGGAAGGCATCCAAACCCAAACGCGAGAAATGATATACATCGTCTTTTATCGCTTGTTCGGCGCTTACGCCCATCCTTACAATAGCCCGATTGCCATAAGCAAAAGGAGCAGTATAGTTTGTGCCGAAAAAAGCAGCTTCTTTATGGTCTTTTTCCCAACGGATTATACCTGAAGCATCTACATAAATACCTAGTTTATTTTGCCCATGGGTAAGTGTTGCAAATAGCATAAAAACAATAAACCCCCAACCCCCTAGAGGGGGCTTTGACTTTCTATCGTTTTTGTATAATTTCATATTACAAGTTGGTAATGTGTATTGATTTAAGCTTTAATTTATTTCAAATTTACTCCCCTTTAGCGGCCGGGGCTTTAAGGCAGAAACGCATCCATTGCAACCGTTGGTTTGCCCGAATCATCAAAAGCGCCCAATTTATAACCGCTCCAGCTATTGTAAGATTGCGGTTCCCAATAGAAAACCCCTAACCCTTTGTTATTTGGCAACGATTTATTCTTCGCAATTAAATCTTTAATAAACGCTTTGCAGGCTACCGCTTCCGAAACTGGCATTCCCAATTCGCATATCATCACTTCCGATCCGTAGCGCGAAACCATATCCGTCATATTGGCCAGACACTGGGTATTTTTTGTCGACCAGTCAGCAGCGGTAGGATACATTGATATCCCAATTACATCCCATTTTGCTCCATTGTTCTTTAATCCGTCAAATATCCACCTAAATAAGCTGTTATCGTAACCATTGGAGATATGCACCACCACTTTCGAGGTCGGATTTACCGCTTTTACACCATTATATCCCGAAAGTATCAAATCTGCAAAGTTTTTCATACTTGCAGATGCTTTTCCATCGTTCCATAACATGCCGTTATTGGTTTCGTTGCCTACCTGTACCCATTCAGGTACAATTTTATTGTTTTTTAAAACCGTTAAAACCTCAACAGTATGATTATAAACTGACGTTTTAAGAGTAGCAAAATCTTGCGAAGCCCATGCGGCAGGTTTGTTTTGCTGTCCGGGATCTGCCCACGAATCGCTGTAATGAAAATCGATCAGCAAACGCATGTTCATCGCTTTTGCCCTTTTTGCCTTTGCCAAAACATCGGCCGTATTGCAATAACCAGCAGCCGGATTTACCCAAACCCTCAATCTAATGGTATTGATGCCTTTATCTTTTAAAATCTTTAACAAATCCTGTTGTTCACCGGCAGCATTGTAAAACTTTTTGCCCGCAGCTTCCATTTCGGTCAGCCAGCTTACATCAGCTCCTAAGGCATAAGTGCCTACCGGATCGGGAGCAGGGTAAATCTGTGTTTCTCCTTTTATTGTTTTTTTACAACCTGTATTAATCAAACTGAGCATTATTATAAGGCCCAGCCAGTTGATGGTTTTTATTTTTTTAAACATTTCTATATTCTTAAGCAAGTTTGAACTTAATCTTTGTATTATAGTTTATTCTAAATCGTCCGTCATTCCCGCGCAGGCGGGAATCCTAATACTCCATATACCTGCCAGCGCTTTAAGGTTCCCAATCGAGTTGGGAATGACGAAACGAGAAATTTTATTTAATCGAATAAGTATAATTTCCGTCACCGGCACTTAAATCTAAAGTAACCGTGAAAACACCTGTTTTGGTCACCGGAATATTAATTCCGCCCCAGGTTGGCGCACCTGCATAAACCAAAGCTCCATTGGCATCTACTTTATAACTGATATCGTAACCGCCGTTACAGGTAAATACGAAAGTTTTTCCTGCGGTTAAGGCAACATTTGCCGCCACCCATTTACCGGTTGTTTCATTATATATCAATGGCGTTGATGAAGTGCTCCAGGCATTGTCATCACCGGAGATAAAGAATTTTACGGGTGTATAGGTAATAGTTAATGCATCTACATCGGCATTTACTTTCATATAAGCCGGTGCTGGCGTAAGGTATAAATTACCTCCGGTTAAACTCATGGTTGTTGAGGTACCTCCCCAACCGTAAACTTTCGCATCTTTTGTTGATACCAGTTGGAAAGCATCGCCACCATAGCCATCGGCATTTGGTAAATTTAAATATCCCTCATATTTTGAATTGAATTTAGCTGAAGTGAGTACAAAACCATTTGTCCTTGCGGTTGGTGTTTTCCAGGAGTTACCCCCTTTTACCATCAGCGCCGGATATTCGATGGTAGCTTTGTATGGGTTAACCGTCATGGTTAAGCTCGAGTAGATTGGTTTGATGGTAGAAGCCGTTCCGGTATTTTGGGTTACTTCTGCTTTTAACCTTACAACTAAGGTACTTACCGCACCTGTTGGCAATAACAATTGATTAGCCAAAAGCGAATTAAAATCGGCACCCAGATAAGCTTTTTCTAAAGTACCTGTTACAAGTTTAACGCTTATTGCATTTGCCCATGCATTTGCTCCAAGGGTATCTGCAGGCACATCAAACTCTAAAGAGTAAGTTGGGATAACGCTCACCCCAAAGTTTGCCGCCTTAAAACTGAAGGTCACCACATTGGTGGCGTCAGTTGCGGAAGTTAACACCACAGCAGCTGCAGAGCTTTTAAAAGCAAGGCTACCTGCACTGGGTGGGGTAACTACATTTGTACTTTCCTCTTTTTTGCAGCCGAAGAACAGGCTGATTAAAAGCAAAGTGTATAGGATATGAATAGATTTTTTCATGATAATTTAGATTAATAACCTGTATTCTGACGAAGATTTGGATTGGCCGAAAGATCTGTTGGTGGTAATGGATAAAGATTGTATTTGCTATTTACAGCTGTACCACCTTTAACACCGCCTTTCCATGCCCATAAATAGGTTGCAGTAGTAAACTTTCCAAAACGAATCAAATCTGTTCTGCGGGTAGCCTCGTACCAAAGCTCACGACCACGTTCATCCAAAATAAAATCGGTAGTTAAAGCACTCGATGTGATATTTCCGGCTATACTGCCATTATAGGCACGGGTACGTAACTGGTTAATGTAAGTTAAGGCCTGCGTTAAACTGCCACCTGATCCGCCACGTAAAACAGCTTCGGCATAGGTTAAATAGATTTCGCCCAAACGAAAAAGAGGGAAATCGATATCCGAAAAATCTTTGGCAACATCCTGATGAGGAGCCGGGGCGCCAGAACGGGTTTTGTTGCGGTATTTGGTGCTCGAGTAGCCATCAGTAGAAGTGTACAGGTCATTTACCTCCATATTTTGCCCAGACATATAAAACTGTGCCCTTGTATCTGTTGCACCTGTTTTATCAGCAAAAAGATTTACAAATTGTTGGGTAATCCTTAATCCGCCCCAGTTACCATTTGATCCTGATACCTCTGCAGGAACGCCTGCAGGTCCGTGCATCAGGTAAGTAGTACCCCCAAAATTCTGGGTGCTTGTACCATCATAATTAATGGTAAAAATATTCTCATCCGTATTTAAGTGATTATCGGCAATGGTTAACTCGCGGTAATTGCCATGAAGCGTGTAACCCGCAGCGGTAATTTTGTTGCAATAGGTGATGGCCTCAGTATATCTGGCTGTACCGGTATATACTTCTGCATTTAAATATATCCTCGATAATAACGCCCAGGATGCCGCCCTATCAGCACGACCATATTCATTTCCTTTAGGTGCTGCTAAATCATTTTCGATGGCCTTAAGTTCTGATTCTACATAAGCGAATAAATCTTTACGGCTAATCTGTTTGGGTAAATCCTTACCGCCTATTTCGGTAGTTTCGGTAACCAATGGCGGATTTCCATAAATATCCATCAATACGGCATACTGATAAGCCCTGATAAAACGGGCCTCTGCCCTGAACCTGCGCACCTGATCGGCGTCAGCGCCAACAATTCCTCTTTTGCTTAAATTATCATCCGAAGATTGATTGATGAAATCGTTACAAAGCGTAATCTGAAAAAATGAACGGTAATATAAACCATTGATAATGGAATTGATGGATGACCATGTCATTTCATGCAACCCCTGGATTCCGGCATCGTTTTGCCACGACCAAACGGCTTCATCTGTAGTTAATTCCTGCAAATTCCAGTATAAGCGAAGAAAATCAGAGTTTCCTTCATCCTTAATAATCTCTACCGGAATATCTGGCTGACCAACAGAAGCATTCCCGGTAAGGGCAAAAGCGCCATAAACCTTGGCCAACGATTGTTTGTAACCCGCGGCCGAAGTATATACTTTATCAGCAGTAAGATCATTGGTTGGTACCAAATCCAGTTTGTTGCATGATGTGGTGAAAATTACCGCAGTGCAAGCCAGCATAAATAGTTGTAAAACACGTGGTTTCATATATTTTTTGTTAATAAAATTCATAATCTTAAAAATTAACATTTAGGCCCAAAGAGAAAATGCGCGGACGGGGATAGATGTTGTTATCTACTCCAGAGGCTACCTCTGGATCTAAACCTTTATATTTAGTAATTACAAACACATTTTGCACGCTGGCCGTCAAAGCTAAGTTTGCTTTGGTTTTTAAAATCTGCCCAAAAGCATAGCCTAGATTAACATTATCCATTCTCAGGAATGATGCATTTTGAACGTAATAATCGCTCAATAACTGCTGTGTTTTAAAATTAGTAGTAAGGTAATTTGGTGAAGCATTTAAAATAATGGCCGTGCCTAAAATCTGGTTTAAATTACCGCTCTGGCTATAGTTATTGTTGTAAACATAGTTTCCTAAATTCGCCCTCAAAGTGAAAGATAGGTTCCATTTTTTGTAGCTTAAGTTATTGCTAAAACCTAAAAATACTTTAGGATCGGCCTGTTTCCCTTTTTTGAAATCGTTCTGGTTAATTACCCCATCGCCATTCTGATCTACATAAACGCCTTCAATCGGGTTTCCGTTCTGATCATAAGTCTGCTCGAACAGGTTGAAAGTATTTTTTGGCCCGCCAACTGCGTTGATAAAGGCATTTTGTCCGCCAACACCACCTGCAATGGTTCCACTTGGGAAACCTGCATAATTCGGATCGTTAGGTACCACCGTTAAATTGGTAATGGTATTTTTGTTATAAGTAGCGTTGAAACTGAAATCCCAGTTGAAATCCTTTTCTTTTACCGGATTAAAACCCAGGGTAAGCTCAACACCTTTGTTTTCCATATCGCCTACGTTCACAATGGCCGTAGCCGCGAAGTTTGTTCCGGCAGGTTGTGGAATCAGGTTTAACAAATCGCTCGTTTTCTTTTGGTAAAAATCCAGGCTACCTGTAACGCGGTTATCAAATAAGCCAAAATCTAAACCAATATTGGTTGTTGCTGTTTCTTCCCACTTAATATTGGCAATGTAGGCGCTTGGACGGTACATTTGGTAAAAAGTATTTCCGAACTGGTAAGATGCATTTAAAGCACTTAAACCATAGGTAGACATGTATCCATAATTGCCAATCCCATCCTGTTGTCCTGTAATACCATAACTTGCTCTTACTTTTAAGGCAGATATGGTTTTGTTATCTTTCAAAAATGCTTCGTTTTTAACGGTCCAGGCCAATGCCACAGATGGGAATACACCATATTTATAGGCAGGACCAAAACGTGACGAACCATCGCGGCGTACCGTTGCCGTTAGAAGAAAACGTTCGTCGTAATTATAATTCAATCTTCCGAAATAAGAGATCAAACGGTATTGTGGTTTGTTAAAAGCAAAAGCCGGATCAGAATTAGCCACCTTATTACCATTGGCATCAAAACTTGGATAATAATATTGTGTAGTTAAATAATCATTATAAGAATAACCTGCAGTTGCATCTACCCTACTTTTAATCGATTTAAATTCTTTAATGTAGTTCAGGTAAAAATCCAGCACGGTATTTCTCCTGTTCTGTTTGTATTGGTTATTTACGCCATTACCAACACCATTCAGGTTACCAACAAATGCCTCTGCTGCATTTGGATCAACGAAAACAGTACCTTTACCCGATGCTACATCATAAGCCGCGTTTAAATTAGCATGCAGTTCTGGCAAAAAATGAAAACTATAATCCAGTTGAACATTACCGATACTACGCATAGGCTTAGCACGGTCTTCTCTTTGCTCCAGTAAACCCACCGGATTACGGCCAACCAGATTCACCAATCCTGTTGGTGTAGTAGAATCTAACCATTCCCAATAGCCATTATAGTCTGACCTATTGGTATAAGTAGCTTGAGTTGGGTCGAAACTTACCGCCCCACCAATGGCAGCCGTATTGGCGAAACGCGTTTTCTGCATGCTACCTTTCAGGTTGATATCCAGTTTGAGATGATTATCAAAAAACCTCGGATTGAAAACGAGAGCAGCTGAAGTTTTCTGCAATTGGTCGGTTCTTAACACACCTGTTTGGTTTTGATAACCGATGGACAAACGGTAAGGCAGTTTTTTTACTCCTCCGCTAATGCTGATGTTGTTATCGGTAGAAAAACCATCCTGATAAATCAGATCCTGCCAATTGGTATTAAACGTTCCCAATTGTGCTTTTTGCGCCGAAGTACCTTTTGCATTTACAATCGAGCGGATCTCATCAGCGCTTAACACATCAAGTTGTCTGGTCAGTTTAGAAACCGAGTTTACTGAATTGAAAGTTACTTTTAAGGCATCGCCCAAACCTTTCTTTGTAGTGATGATGATTACCCCGTTGGATGCCCTTGCACCATAAATGGCCGCGGCCGAGGCATCTTTTAACACCGTGAAAGTTTCAATATCATTTGGGTTAATAAAACTCAATGGATTAGATGCACCCGAAACGCCCCCGCTTTCCAAGGGTACACCGTCGATCACAAATAATGGATCGTTACTGGCATTTAATGAGGAACCACCACGAATACGGATGGTGCTGCCGCTTCCCGGCTGACCGCTGTTTGAGGTAATCGAAACACCCGACACCTTACCCGATAACATTTGTTCCGGCGTGCTGATACTGCCCTTTTGGAAATCTTTAACACCTACAACCGCTACCGAACCGGTAAGGTCTTGTTTTCGCGTAGTTCCATAACCTACCACCACTACATCATTTAAGGTAGAAGCATCTTCTATTAAAGTGATGTTTAGAGTGGTGCTTTGAGTAACCGGAACTTCCTTTACTTTATAACCTACCGAGGAGAATTCGAGGATACCAGCCTTTGCAGGTATTTTGATACTAAAGTTTCCATTAGCGTCGGTAGAGGTGGCAATCGCGGTTCCCTTTAAGCGAACGCTTACACCTGGCATACCTAAATTATCAGGCGCTGTTTTAACAACTCCGGTAATGGTTGTCTGCTGTGCAAAAAGATATCCATGGGTAAATATCAATAGTAAAAGCATTAACATCCGCTTGTTACTCCTGATGAAAAATGTAAAAATGTGCATAGAATATTATGGTTAGAATTAACGATACAAATGAAGGCTTTATAGCATTATCCGCTTTGTGCTATTGTTCATTTCTTTTGTGCTAACCGACATATTATTGGTTTAGATGGCGTATTAAGCATTTTTTTTAATGCGATTGTTCTAAACGTCTTGCGTCATTCCCACGCAGGTGGGAACCCTAATGCGACCTGCAATTAGACAAACCTAGCCAAGGCATTACGATTCCCAATCAAGTTGGGAATGACGATACGCAGGTAAATCTCTTGCTCCTCCTCTAACTTCTCATACTAATCCTTCGCAAAAATCAATTATCTTTATCGGCTCAGAATTGTCTGCATAAACCGTCAAATGAACACGTTAACGAGAACTTTTTTCCTGCTCCTCTTTATTTTTTCGATAGGAAACGTTAGCGCACAAAATTTAAAGTTTAAGCACGTCAGTGTAGAAGATGGACTATCGAACAGTACCATCGAATGTATTTTTCAAGATCACCGGGGTTTTATCTGGTTTGGCACACGCGATGGTTTGAACAAATACGATGGCAATCAGATTACCGTTTTCAAACACAGCAAAAACCCGAACAGTATCAGCGATAATTTCGTCAGGTGCATCTTTGAGGATAAAAACCATACCCTTTGGATCGGTACATCAGATGGGCTGAACAGGTTTAATGCCGGGAAAAACAATTTTTCCACTTATCGGTCTAAAGACAAAAAAGCCAGACCAATAACATCATTACCTCGGTTAAAGAAACCGCAAAGGGAATTTGGATTGGCACTTATGGTGGCGGACTAAACTTACTGGATCAAAAATCGAATACCTTCGGCCGGTTTCAATACCATTCGGATCAGAAAAAACCGATCGTAAGAATTACATCAATGATCTGTATTGCGATGCTGATGGAAACATCTGGATGGCAACCGATGCGGGCATCCATGTTTTAAACCTTAAATCAGGTAGTGCGAGAACCATTAAAACATTGGAAAATGAATCTTTCAGGGTCATTAAAAAAGATCCGGATGGCTCCTTTTGGTTCGGAACGGAAGAAAACGGCTTAATCCATTACGATCTTGTCAAAAACGCCATTAAAACCTATCAGCACCAGGAAAAAAATAATAATAGTATCGGCAGTAATCTGGTGAGGGCTATTGTTTTTGATAATCAAAAAAACCTATGGACTGGTGGCATTAACGGAGGTTTAAACCTTTTCAACTCCAAAACCGAAACATTTACACATTACCAGAACGAACCAGGCAATACCCTTAGTTTATCGCAACGTACCGTTTCGGCACTTTATGTCGATCAGCAAGGAAATTTATGGATCGGGACACACCGTGGAGGGGTAAATCTGTATAGTCCGCAGGCAGAAAAATTTAAACTGGTGCGCCAGGAGCCCAACAAAAACAGTTTAAGTTATAATGATGTAAGGGCTTTTCATGAGGATAAAGCTGGCAATATCTATATCGGAACCGATGGCGGCGGACTCGATATTTACAATAAAACGAATAAAACCTTTATCCACCACCGTTATAATCCATTCAACGCCAATAGCGTTGGTGCAGATGCCATTCTCGATATCACCGAAACCAAAAATGGCCTCTTATTAGTTGGTACCTGGGCAGGTGGCTTAAACCAGATGAACAATGATGGTTCTTTTACCCGTTACAACCATAGCGCCAACCCTAATTCCATATCTTCGGATTATGTACAAAAATCGTTCGAAGACAGTAACGGAAACATCTGGATAGGCACTTATTACGGCGGATTAAATCTTTTTGACGCGCAAACTAAACAGTTTAAACGCATTACTGAAGGGAAAAACAGTAGTAAATTAAGTGGAAACAACATTGTTGCCATTAATGAAGATCAATACAAAAACCTATGGATTGGTACAGATGATGGTGGTTTAAACTGTTATAATCTCAATACGCAGGTATTTACCCATTATTTTATGGGCGATGGAAAAAGGCCCGATTTGAGGGTAATTTTTATCGATAGCAAAGGCAATTTATGGGTCGGACAGGCCGGACTTTACCGTTTTAACCGTGCGAAAAACACATTTGAGCTTTACACCACCAAAGCAGGCTTATCAACCGAGTTTATAAAAGGAATTGCGGAGGATGACAAAGGCAATTTTTGGATCTCTACTGCCCATGGCCTGACCAGATTTAATCCGCAGCACCAAAACTTTAAAAAATACAATACAGGAGATGGTTTGCAGGGACTTGAATTTGAAACAAATGCTTATTTAAAAACACGCAATGGTGAAATGTTTTTTGGTGGAGTAAATGGTTTCAATTCATTCTTTCCTGATGATATCCAGACCAACAAATTTATCCCCCGGTTTACCTGACGGAGTTTCAGATTTTTAATCAGAAAATCCTTCCCAACACCGAAGGATCTGTTTTAGAAAAAGATATCAGCTTTACAAAAGAAATCAAGCTGGATTACGATCAGGCTTCGATATCGTTCCGCTTTGCCAGTTTAAACTATGTTGCGAATGAAAACAACAATTATGCTTATAAACTGGAGGGTGAGGATAAAGACTGGATTTTTGCAGGCCACGTGAAGCAGGCATCTTACACCAATTTAGATCCGGGAACCTATACTTTTAAGGTTAGGGCCTCAAACAACGATAATGTTTGGAATACCACCGGAACAACGCTAAAAATTATCATTTCTCCTCCTTTCTGGGCAACCTGGTGGTTTAGGTTAATGGTTATGGCTACAGCCCTGTATTTAACCTATTTAGTGCTGAGTTTTAAACGCAGATTAGAGATCAGAAAAATTGAAGAAGAAAAAAGGGAAGAAATGCACCAGACACAGCTTCAGTTTTTTACCAATATTTCGCATGAGTTCCGTACACCGCTTTCATTAATTTTAGGGCCGATTGAGCGCCTGCTGAAAGAAGATACACAGGAAAGTTTCCAGAGTTATTACAATACTATCCACCGCAATGCCAACCGCTTACTAAGACTCATTAACGAACTGATGGATTTTAGAAAAACAGCATCAGGGGCTTTAAAACTTAATGTAGTAAACGGAAACCTGAACCTTTTTATTGATGAAGTGGCCGAAGAGTTTTCGGAAATGGCGGCCGAAAAGTCGATCAGTTTTACGGTAGAAAAAGAAAATCTTCCAGCCGATATCTGGTTCGACAGGCAGGTGATTGAAAAAATCATCCTCAACCTGATCAACAACTCCATCAAATATACCAAAACTGGTGGAACACTTAAACTGCAGGTGTTTACTGATCTTCGCAATCGCAAACCGGCTTTCGAAAATCAATTACTGATTAAAAGTGATTATGAAGCCAATTCCTATATCTATTTCCGCGTAATTGATAGTGGTATAGGGATTTCGAAAGATTCTATCCAGCATTTATTTGAGCGTTATTACCGGATTACCGAAACGCATTTGGGATCTGGCGTAGGTTTGGCTTTTGTAAAAAGTTTAACGTTGCTGCATAAAGGTTTAATCCAGGTATCGAGCGAACGAAACGAAGGAACGGAGATTATTATCGGTATCCCACGCAGCAAAACAGATTATACCTTAAATGAACAGTTAAGTCAAAACAGCGAGCCTGGTGGCACCCGTTTAGAAAGCATCAGCTATCGCTCAGAAACTGAAGTAACACAACCAGCTACTGAACAAATACCAGCAAATGCCACCAACAGCATTCTTATTGTAGATGATAATGATGAGCTGAGGGCATTTTTAAAGGATACTTTAAGTCCGTTTTATACCATTTCGGAAGCTTCGGACGGTGATTCAGGACTTGAACAGGCGCAAAAAGATCAACCTGATCTCATCATTAGTGATGTGATGATGCCCGGCATGAACGGAACCGAATTCTGTAAGCATATAAAAGAAAATATAGAAACCAGCCATATTCCATTTTTAATGCTCACAGCCAGAAATAGTATTGAGGCAGAAATTGAAGGAGCTGAATCGGGCGCCGATCTTTACTTTACAAAACCCATTAACATTAATCTGCTGCAGCTCACCATTAAAAATATTTTTGAGCAAAGGCAGAAATTGAAAGATCATTATCTAAAAAATAAAGATACCGAACCCAAAGCACTCGCCCACTCGGAAAGGGACAAGGCCTTTTTAACCAAATTGCTATTGATCATTGATGCCGAAATGATCAATCCTGAAATGGATATTGATTATTTATGTAAAGAAATCGGCATGAGCAGAACCAAGCTTTACCAGAAAATAAAATCGATCACAGGACAATCTATTGGCGAATTTGTGCGCTCTGCGAGGCTTAGAAAGGCAATCGAGATCATGAAAACCGAAGATGTGCTGATGACAGAGGTGATGTACCGCATTGGTATTCAAACACAATCTTATTTTACAAAAGCTTTTAAGAAAGAATTCGGGGTAACGCCAACTGGTTACATGCAGAATTTAAAATCTTGAAAAAGGTTATTATACATTTGTAGCCCTGAGAATTAATTTATTATATAAAAGTCAATATATGAGCAATTAACCTACAATTAAGTCCCCCGGGTTACCGTCACTATAAGCGGAGTACTACCTGTACCGATTTTACATCGGTAACGCAGTCGGGAAACCGAAGGAATCTGTCTAGATAGATCTCTCCATTTAGCTGCGCTACAGTCGAGATGACGACCACTCTATTGGAACCTGTCAATGGTAACAAAATTGAAGGTTCTATCATAAGGGTTAATTTAATTAATAAGGGATATGTAAAGCGTAATAAAGATTCTTCACTACGTTCAGAATGACAATTGTATGAATTGTGAAAAAAGTAAAAAAGCCCCTCAATCCTGAGAGGGCTTTTTCATAGTCGTCTATCCCTATAAGTAGGAAATTCAAAACTAATTAATGCGATTTATATTTTTAGGGGTTGAATAAACTGAACAGATTTTTTTCAGCTTAATTCATCTTTAATTTATTTGGGTTTATAGAATTAATGACTTTAACAAAATACTACTCCACTCCCCTTGCATTAGTTGGAATAACATACAACGATTTTGAGGCAGTAATAAAAAGCAGATTTTTATCTTTTCCTCCGAAACATATATTACCACACCATTCTTCAGGTACATCTATATGGCCTATTTTTTCTCCGTTCGGTTTATAGATATTCACCCCTTTTCCGGTTACATAAATATTTCCATTACTATCTAAAGTCATTCCATCAGAATGCTGGTTAAGAATCAACTGTTTATCCAATAATTTAGCATCTGCGCCAATGGCATAACGGTAGGTTTTGTTGGCGTCCATATCAGCAATATACAGGAATTTCCCATCTGGCGTACCTACAATACCATTTGGTTTAACCACGTCATCAGCAACTATAACAGCTTCCTTTTTACCTTTTGGAAGATAATATACCTTTTGTCCCTGAATTTCAGGCGATTTCCTGGACCAGTAATCGCGTTGATAATATGGATCGGTAAAGTAGATACCACCTTTATTATCTATCCAGATGTCGTTTGGTCCGTTCACCTTTTTTCCATCATAATCACTGAAGAGCACTTTTATCTTTTTGTTTTTATCAATAGACCAGATCTGGTTATTTTCGTCGGCACAAACAATCAGGTTACCTTTTTTATCAAAATAAGTACCATTTGCCCTTCCCGATTTATCCATATACAAGCTCAATTTACCATCAACACCGTATTTCCAGATTTTATCATTGGGCTGATCAGTAAAAAAAACGTTTCCTTGTTTATCAACCGAAGCACCCTCGGTAAACTTAAACTGTGCAGAAATCAATTTTAAACTATCCTGAACAAAAAGGTTTTGTTCTGCACTTTGCGCAAAAGAAGCTAAGCTTAAGGCCGAAAATGCCAGAGAGAAGAAGTATTTTTTCATTTGTATTAATTATTTGATCAGACCTCGCAGGTTTTAAAAACCTGCGAGGTCTATGCCGGTAAAGATATTAACTTACCCTTTTCCCTTTAAGTAACATATTCAACGCATCGTTCAGCGTTCCGGCTTTTTGCACTTCGCCTTCATTTACAAAATAAATTTCATCCGCGTTTTCGATGGTATTTAAACGGTGGGCTATAATTACCAATGTTGTTTCTTTCGACAGTTTATTTAAAATACTACCCAAAAGTTGTTCGGTTATGGTATCGATATTTGCTGTAGCTTCATCAAGAATCAATAATTCAGGATTTCTAAGCACTGCACGCATAAAAGCAATCAGCTGTTTCTGGCCTAAACTGATGCTGTCTGATTCTGAAGTAATCTGCGTATTTAGCCCTTCATCAAAAATGGCCAAAAGGGCGTTCAAGTTGGCTTCTTCGATTATTTTTTCCAGCTTTTCATCACTCACGTCTTTATATTGACTACTACCGTATAAAATATTCTCTTTTACGGTTCCGGTAAATAAAAATGGCTCTTGCAGTATAAAACCGATTTTTTGTGTCCTTTCTTCAGCGGAAAATGAACGGATGTCTTTTCCATTTAACAAAACTGTGCCTTTTGTAGCATCATATAAACGTGAAATTAATGAAGCCGTTGTGGTTTTTCCACCTCCGGTTGGTCCAATCAAAGCATAAGTTTTACCCTTTTCGAACCTTAAATTGATGTTATGCAGGATTTCTTTACTATCGTCATAAGAAAAATGAACATTTTTAAACTCAAGCAAAGCATCCGAAGTAACATTTTCTTCAGCTTTAACCTGTTGTAGGTCGCTCTCTAACGACAGGATTTGCGATATCCTGTCCCAACCCGCCATAGCGACCTGGAAACTGGTCCAAAGAGCCGCCAGCTGCCTCAGCGGATTATAAAAATTAGTGGTGTAAGAAATATAACTCACCAATAAACCCAGGGTAAAATTGCCCGTGGAAATTAAATAAATACCAAATAGTAAGGTAATTAATTGCGCAATACTCGATAATAGCCCGTAAACAGGGACAAAAATATTGTTGGCTAAACCCGCACCAATCGCTGTTTTATAGTTTTCGGTATTGGCTTCATTAAAACGTTTCCTAAAATAATCCCTGCGGTTAAAGGCGATAATTACTTTAAAGTTGTTCAGGCTTTCCTGTATTTCGGCGCTCATTCCGCCAACACTTTTTAAATTTTTAGCATTTTTTCCTTTTACCCAGGGTGATAAAGCCACTGTAAAAAGAACGATCAACACGGCTGGCGAAAGTGTTGCCGCGCCAAGCTCTGGGTTTATCGATAGCAGGAAAATACCGGCACCAATCATGGTTACAATACTACCGATAAACTGCATTAGGGATTGCGAGAAAAACTGGTTCAGCTTATCTGTATCGTTGTTTACCCTCGAAATCAGATCACCCGCTTTGTTCTGGTTAAAAAACGAAACGGGTAATTCCTGTAATTTATTAAAAATGGAATTGCGTAAAGTGTATAACATCCGCTGGCCTATTCCGCCCATCAACCGGGTTTGGGTATAACCGGTAACCATGGCCATCATATACATCACCAATAAGATGCCACCAAAAATAAGCACACCATGAAATTGTTTGGTGCGTATATAGGTATCAACCGTATGGCCGACCAATAATGGTCCCAAAAGCAATAAACCTGAATTTACTAAAATGGCAATCAGCGCCAGCCACAGGTTTTTACGTTCAGCCGAAATGAGTTTGAGCAGGCTTTTCAGCGCTTTATAAGTCGATTGCTTTTCCTGCTTGCCACTAAGCTGGTTAAGATTGTAGTTCATAATTACTGGTGCTCTGTTGTGAATTGTAAATCTGAACATATTCAGGACTGCTTTTCAGCAATTCCTGATGGGTTCCTTCTGCAATGATTTCGCCCTGCATCAGCAAGATCACTTTGTCGTAATGTGCAACAGAAGCTATTTTTTGGGTAATAGAAAGTAAAGTTAAGCCCGGATAATTCTGCTGGATGTTCTCCAAAATTCTCTTCTCCGTATCGGTGTCCACACGTGCGGTAAAATCATCCAGTAATAAAATCTTCGGATTTACAGCCAGGGCTCTTGCTAACATAATCCGCTGTTTTTGTCCTCCCGAAAGGCTATTCCCCCGTTCCGAAACAATTGTATTTAATTGATCGGGCAAAGCATCTACAAAATCCTTAAGTTCGGCAGTAGCAATGGCTTTCGCTAGAGATTCATCTGTAACGGTATCGCTAAAGGCAATATTTTCCCTGATGCTCATGTTAAACATGATGCTATCCTGAAACACAAAACCAACCTGTTTATGAAAATCCTCCTGGTTATATTGCTTAATATCCTGACCATCAAACAATACCGCTCCCGAATCGGCTTCGATCAAACCTGTTAAAATATAAAGCAGCTGTGTTTTCCCGGCAGCCGTAGGACCGATAATAGCTGTCTTCGAACCTGCCCTGGCAGAAAATGAAATGGATTTTAAAACTGGTTTTTGCCCAAAGTTTAAGTTTATATCTTTCACTTCCACATCGCCCTTTAACTGTGAAGTTAATGTACCAGGATGATTGATCTCTGCCGCATTGAGCACACTTTCAATCCTTTGGTAAGAAGCTGTAGCCTGTGCGATAACATTGCTCATAAAACCGATTACCAAAATGGGAAATATAATGAGTGTAAGGTAACTGCTAAAAGCGGTAAACTCTCCCAGGCTCATCGAATTGGTAATTACAAAATGACCACCAAGCACTAAAATGCACAAACCAGATAAATTGGCTGTAAAAACTATAACCGGGATCAAGGCTGCAAACATGCGCAGAATGGATATTCCTAAATCTCTCGCTTTGGCATTCGCATCTATAAATTTATGGTATTCTAAAGCTTGTGAATTAATTACCCGGATTAATGCCGAGCCTAAAATGCTTTCGCTGATTACCTTGTTTAGCCAATCGATCACTTCCCTGCTTTTTTTGAAAAGCACTTTTACCTTACTTAACACATAAAAGAACGCGCCGCCAATAATGGGCACAATCGCAATTACACAAAGTGCCAGTTTCCAGTTAATCATTAAGAGCAGGATGCTTGCCCCAACAATTAAAAATATAGACGAGCAGATAGAGACAATAGCCTGCGAAACAAACATTTTAATCGAATCGGCATCTGCAGTAAGGTTAGTTAGCAGTTTTGAAGGGTTAGCCTGAATAACATAGGCATGGCTTTGTCTCGAAATCTGATCAGATAACCTTGTTCTTAAATCTCTTGCCACACGTTCAGAAGCATAGGTTTGCACAATGCTCTGCAAATAAGTAAAAATAAATACCAGAACAATGGCCAGCGAAAACTGAAGCAGTATGGATTGAAGATTAAAAGTTTTGTTGATGTAAGAATCTATACCACTGGCAATAATCTTCGGTAAGAGTAAATTGATACCGTTACTGAGCAACGCAAACAGAATCAGCATAAAAATTAAGCCCCTGTAGTTTCCAAGTAAATTGAAAATACTCGGCTTTTTGGCTTCTTTGGTTTTTTCCATATCAATGAGAAGATACCTTAAATTGTAGGTTCCAAATTTAGCCGAAAGAAATGATTAAATGACTGAAATTATTGAATTAGAGAATGTAATTTATTCGAGGGATATTCTCAGTCGATAATTCAATCATTCTCTAATTCAATAATTATCCTACTTGCTCTCCTTCAAAACCATATCAATAGTAATGGCAGTCGCCACAATTGCCACTTTTTGACTGCTTTCTGCATAACTGGGATCAATAGAAACATTGTATTTATCTGCAGTGGTAAAAACCTCTTTCAAAGCGCCAGCCCATTTTTTACTTATTTTGCCCATTTCGGCACCTGCATTATTGGTGATGGTAAAATTCCAGGCCTTCCAATCGCCTGATATTTTTGCAATCTCCTCTCCTGAAGTTGGACTGGAAATAGTAAAAGTTGGTTTAAAGAGTTTAAATTTTTGTTTAATAATACCCACCTCAACACCAAGGGGATCGGTAACAATAATTTTCGACATCCAAAATGTCCAGCCTCTTGTAATGGTCGCCTGCAACTGGTCGTTGATGTCGGTAATTTCTAATTTAAAAGGCATCATGCGCTTATCAACTAATAAGGTTAGAACCTTGTGCCAGCCAGAAATGCGTTGTTTAATAATCCCGATCTGTACGCCCTGATCGTTGTAAACTTTGTACTCGTTCGCAAACTTTAAAAAGTTTACTTTCTCATCAATAAAATATTCGTCGCTTAAAAAAATGGAGGAATCTGCTTGTTCATATTGTAGATTTAATGTTAGATAAGTTGCTAAAATATATATTTTTTTCATTCCTATTTGAAGTAGCTTCGTTCTGCAGCTTGTTGCCATCCTGAGGAATAATTTATTATATAAAAATCAATATGATTAACAGAAATTAATCTATTCATAAAAATCCCTCTCTAGTTGCTGTCATTTCGAGCGGAGTGCTACCTGTATCGATTTTCATCGGTAACGCAGTCAAGAACCACGTAGTGCCCAGCGAAGATAAATCTATCTTGATAGATCTCTCCATTTCGCTGCGCTTCATCCGATAACTATCGGATCGAAATGACGGCGATTTTTTAAATCTGTCATTGATAGCCTGTTTAACGGGCCAAGTATGCACAGATTAACACGGAGGCATTTGTGCAATATGCCAAACAAATGAACAAATAATCAATGAACCAATAAACATTGCTACCTTTGCAATAAAAGCCATTGAAGAAAATGGTTAAACCCCAATAAAATGATTGAAATAGGAAAATACAACGAGTTAAGGATTTTAAGCAAAACAGAAGCTGGATTAAACTTAACTGACGGCGATAAACTGGTCATTCTGCCTTACCAATACGTTCCGAATGGTGTAGAAATTGGCGATAACATTAATGTATTTGTGTTTGTACAGAAAGATGGCCGCTTAACCGGAACCACCCAGAAAGCTTATGCTGAAGTGGGCGATTTTGCTTTTTTGAAAGTGGTTTCTGATGGTGATGATGGCGTTTTTATGGACCTCGGTATTGATAAAGATGTATATGTGCCAGATCGCGAGCAAAAAGGCCAATGCAAAAAGGCTATAAATATGTGGTTTACCTGTATTTAGACGAAAGTAATGATCGCCTGTTGGCTTCTTCTAAACTATATGATTTTGTTGAAGAAGATGGCTTTGATTTTGAAGAAGGTGATGAAGTAAGCTTGTTAATCACAGAAGAAACAGACCTTGGTTATAATGCCATTATCAACAATACTTATATCGGTTTGCTTTACAATAACGAGGTTTTCGATAATGTTCAACCTGGCGAAATGCGCAAGGGCTGGATCAAGAAAATCCGCGTGGAAGGTAAGATCGATTTAACCTTACAACCAAGCGGTTACGGCCATATCCTTGATTCCAAAGAGATGATGTTAAGGGAGTTAAAAAGAGTGGCGGTGTGATCGAACTGGGCGATAAAAGCTCTCCCGAAGACATTTATCACCGTTTCCAGATCAGTAAAAGCGCCTTTAAGAAAACCATTGGATCATTGTACAAAGAACGTTTGATTGTACTTTCTGACGATTCGATCAGATTGCTGACAGATGAAGACGCTGAATAGTAATAAAATAACATAAAAATCATCATTTCGAGCGAAGTAAAACGTAGTGGAGAAATCTGCTCATAGATCTCTCCACTACGGTCGAGATGACGAAACTTGTTACTAGCCAGGAAAACACAGATTAACACTGGATAGATCTCTGATCAGTTACTTTACTCGCTTTGTCATCCTGAGCGGAGTCGAAGGACCTACGCGCTACAGTTGAGATAAAAAGAGTTGCTTTGTGCCTTCATGACTTTTTGGTAAAATCTAATTCAAATTAAACTTCTCACTCTGAATTTTCACTGCATTAGAAGCCGAAACAATGGCCACAATCATAATTCCGATCACAATGGCCAAAATCACCTGTAAAGTGGAGTAAACCTTGGTTCCTGAAACAAAAATTTCCGATCCTTTAATCAACTCGTTCCCAACTTTAGATTGTATTTTAATGAGCGCAGAAAGTTTAGCTAAAGTCTGTTTTGCTGCATTCCTACCCACCGACTCATAAATTATCTTACCCTCTGTGCCAGCCATGTTCAAAATTTTAGCCTCCAATCCTTGCTGAACAGTTATAGCCTTTTTAAGGTCGTTTAGAAAGCTTTTCTCCTGCTTTACCAATAAAGTAAGTTCGTATTTGTTAATTACCGAATCTATTTTACGGTTATGCTTATTCATTTTAATCATACCAGTTGAGGGATGAACAGCACCATTGCCCAACAATATCTCTTGAAGGATCTCATTTTTATAATGCAGATTTTCGGCAATAAAATATAAGTCTGTTGCAGGTACAAGCCTGTCATTGTACATCGAAATAAAAGATTCATTAATCTTTTCTACACTTTTATCTTCCAAAAAACGGATTAATAAGGTGCAGCACATGATACAGAAAAGCAGGAAAGCGATTTTTAACTTATTTTTAAGACTAAATGCAAATTTCATCATATAATTCGGTTAATATGTTCGATCATAATGATTATCTCATGTTCCTAATGCACCACAAAGGCACGAAAAAACAAAGAAATAACTTTATGGCTAACTTATTTAATTTGTACAGCACGAGAACAAAAAATTGTGCCTTAGTGTCTTCGTGGTTATCTTCTTCTAAAAGTAATCCTCCTGCGCTGTCTTCGCGAAAAGCTGTGGCGCAAAATTGACTAAATATAACTCTTTTTTCGCACGGGTTACCGCAGTATATAACCAGCGTAGAAAATCAAGATCGATCATTTCTTCTGTAAGATAACCCTGGTCAGCAAAAACAGCATCCCACTGTCCACCCTGTGCTTTATGACAGGTTACCGCATAAGCAAACTTAATTTGCAGGGCGTTATAAAAAGGATCGGCTTTTATGGCCAGCATCCGTTGCCGTTTATTGGCAATATGCTCATAATCTTCATTAAGCCCGTCAAAAAGCTTCTTATTTTGTTCGTAAGGCAGATTTGCACTTTCTAAATTGAGCGTATCCAGCATGACTTTACAGCTAATCTGTCCTGCCGCCGGAAAATCCATAAACTCTAAATTTGCATCGGCAAAGCGGAAGCCATAACGTTCTTCCTCTCCCCTTACGCGGATCACTTTCGCCATATCGCCATTGGCAATAAAAGCAGTATCCTCGTTCTCAGGCAGCCAGAAATAATTATTCCGCACTACCATAATCTGATCGCCCCCTGTTAACTCCTCTTCACGGTATAACAATCTCGCCCTGATTTGCTGGTTATACACATTGGCCGATTTATTGGAACGGCAAACCACCAGGGTATTTTCCATGCCGAATTTGCGGTAAGCATACTCCAGGCCTTCTACCAGGCGTGCACCGGCCATGTTATAAATATCAGTGTAGTTTTTAGTCAGGAATTTAGGTAATGGATTTTCAGGATTTTTGGCAATCTGGTTTCGCAGCATAGTGGCATTGGCCAAAATTCCAGATTTTTTTCCCTGCCTAACCACTTCTTTGAGTTCAACCGACGAAACGGTTAAGGCAAATTTATCTTTAAGATATTGTTCGTTCAATGCCGGACTATCTAAACTCCCCACAGGAGGCAATTGTGCGGTATCGCCCACAAAAAGCAGGAAACAGTTTTTAGTATTGTATACAAATTCGAGCAGATCCCTTAAGATCGAAGAGCCTGTTTCATTAAATTCATCAGCAATCATCGAAGCCTCATCAATGATAAAAAGCGTATTCTCGGAGAGATTTGGGCCCAGCTGGAACTGCATTTCGGGCGATGCTGCTGAACGTTTCCGGTAAATTCGTTTATGTATGGTTAATGCTTTTCTGTACGAATACTGGCTCATAACCTTTGCCGCCCTTCCGGTTGGGGCAAGCAATTCGCTACGCAGGTTAAATTTAGCCAGCACCTTAACCAGGGCCGCTACAGAAGTAGTTTTACCCGTACCTGCATAACCTTTTAATACAAAACAGCGGTATTCATCCTCCTGTTGCAAAAACACCGACATCCGCTCGCAAAAAAGCAACTGCTCTTTGGTTGGTGTATGCTCGTATGCTGAGGCAATAAGCTGGCTTTTATCCTGGATCATTTAAGGCTAATTCTGAATGGTTAATTGGTTAACTGACTTTGAACTATCACTGGTTTATTTGGTAACTGAAAACTTTCAACTGAAAAATGGGTTAACTGTTTACCGCTACCGTTCTAAAAAACAATCTTTTTTTGTTTTGAAAAGCAATTGCAATGCTAATCGGTTACGATAGTCCGTCTTTCCGCTATATCCCCGATGAAAAAATCGGGGGATGCCGCTGCAATACGGTTTAGGTGGCAAAGGTAATGCTCTTTTCTAAGTGCTCCTTATCTCAACAATAAAACAATGTAAAAATTAAGCAATTTAAACTACAGAAGTAGTGTTTCTATGCGGTGTGCCATGACCATATTTTGTTTTTTGCTATAACTGAAAATGGTAAAATGGCCATCCTGAGAGGCTACCAAACCAATAGATTGGGGCTGATCGTTAACAAACTGGGCCACAGAAAAGTGCCTCGTCCCTCCAAGCTGTCCGGGATAAAGGATTTTATCTTCTCCGCCAACAATCGGCTCCGAAAAAGCAATCTGCTCTACTGTTGGTTTACCTTTAGCACGGCCTATTTTTGCGCCAAATGCAATCAGATCAAATTCTTCGTTGATGATTGTTGCACCATCAACAGCAGTTAAACCAGCCAAATGCTCTACCTCACGGCGAACAGCGCCCTGCGAGAAAATTTCACTCTGATTTCCGTTCTGTTTCGCCAGGTTTGACAATCCACAAAATGGAGGTTCTACCAAATATTGTATCGGGTGGATAATGGATTCCTCCCATTTCGTATCTCCTTTAGGTACAATCAACAATGCCCCACCCCGGCCATGCGCACGCATCGAAACCGAAAACTGGATCAGGATATTAATCGGATCGTTCCAGCTCGCTAAAACGGTTAAATCCAACAGCGCCTGCAAAATCGGTGGACAGTCTTTATTGGTACAGCTCCTATCATCAACAATGCGGATCTGCTCGCCTTTTAGCACAGCAACGTTGGTAAACTTGCCAATGCCATAAATCCTCCGGTGTTTAATTACGATTAATCCCGGTTCAGAAACATCCACTACAAAACAAAAGTTCGGAATATTAAGGGTTGTACCCCAGATGTAAAGTTCTCCATCTTCTTCCCAAACGCCCAGGTGGATTCCAGAACGTTCAATCCCAGGTGCTATTTTGGTTAAGGTATTCGCATTTAACGCTAACTTTTTGGCAAAAAGCAATGGTTTTGAGGTTTGTTCCGGAGGTAAAAAAGCAATAGAAATCCGCGGCGAATGCCCCTCCTCCTTTCGCAGGCTGCTCCAAAAAGCAACATCAATTATCGCTTCAATTATTTTTTGATCAGGTTGAGTAGCCAAATCTATCTCACCCTGTTCAATTGCATTTTTATGCAGTTTAACAAAATGTTGTTCTATCGTTGCTGCAATCGTGTTTGCCGCTTTATAGGTAGGCTTATAACTCATGTTCCGAATTTAAGCCGAATATTTTAATTTTTGAATAGCCGAAAGGTTTGATTTTGGTAAAAAAACAAAGACATTTTTACCACAGATCTTCACAGACACAGATATTTTAGATACACTTTTAATTGCAAATCACGCAGAGAAAGGGATGAACCACAAAGGCACAAAGAACACAAAGTTAATCGTATATTTTTTGGGCGAATATAAATTCACTAAGTGAACTAAGGTGTCTCAGGTGGTAAAAAGGTTCATTGGGCAATTAGAAAGCGAAATGGCTAGGAATTGTTTCCGTGTCTTCTGTGTTTCCGTGGCCTATGTATATCAGTTCACTTATTAAGTTAAAAATTTACACAAGAGATCTGTGTTTATCATTTTTATCTGTGGTAAAAATTCAATACACTTTTAATTGCAAATCACGCAGAGAAAGGGATGAACCACAAACAAAGAACACAAAGTTAATCGTATATTTTTGGGCGAATATAAATTCACTAAGTGAACTAAGGTGTCTCAGGTGGTAAAAAGGTGCATTGGGCAATTAGAAAGTAAAATGGCTGGGAATTGTTTCCGTGAACTCCGTGGCAAAAAACTAAAACATAAGGGGGAAAATCAAAAATTTAACCTCATCTTACCGTTAATCCTTAAAAAACTCTATTTTTGTTTCAATGAGTAACAATAGTCTCTTATTGGTCGACCCAAACTTTAACACAGCTGCGTCTGCAAACTGCCATTTATTGTTAAAAATAACGAATGACAGCTTTTCTTATGCGGTGGTTAATAAGGATAAAGAAGAGATTAACCTCATTTTTGATAAACAGGGCTGTGAAAATGTTGAGAAAGACCTCAAATTGGCTTTTGAAACAGATTCCTATCTTTCTTTAAATTATGGAGCGGTTAAAGCAGCAATACATACTTCTAATTTCATTTTTATTCCTGATGAGTGGTTTGATCACGAAAATCTAGCTATTTATGCCCAATACCTCGGTTCGGATGCAAAAGTTTATTCCAAACACAATAAAGAACTTGGTTTTAACACCGTTTTTTGTTTAAATGATGAAGTAAAAGCAAATTTACCACAGGAAGCCGATTTATTTCCACAATCAGAACCGCTGGTAGCTTTATTTAGCCATTTAGCCGATGAATCTTTACTAATCGATTTTACTGCAGTATCATTCAATGTACTGTATACCAAAGACAAAAAGGTTGTTTTTCAAAACCATTACGAATCAGAAACTGCCGAAGAGTTTAATTATTTCCTGTTGTTAATGATTGAACAATTAAGCTTAAATGATGCCATTCCTGTTTATATTCAGGGCATTATTAATGAAGACGACGAACATTACAATTGTTTGTTAAAATATTTCAATCAACTTTATTTCTTCTTTCCGGCCGGAAAACAAAAAAATAGTGAGTTATTGACCGATATGCCTAAACATTATTTCAGCGGCCTGCTTGCTTTAGATTTATGCGAATAATCGGTGGCAAATTAAAGGGTATCCGTTTGCAGCCCCTGCAAATTTACCGGTACGTCCTACTACGGATATGGCCAAAGAAGCGCTGTTTAACATCCTGAACAACAAATACGATTTCGAAGCCTGTTCCATACTCGATTTATTCTGTGGTACCGGAAACCTTACCTTCGAATTTGCCTCACGTGGAGCAGAAAGTATTTTAGCCATTGATATGGATTATGGCTGCGTAAACTGGGTAAAAAATACGGCTAAGCAACATCAGTTTGATCAGATCGATGTACGTAAAGGCGATGTGTTCAAGTTATTAAAACAAATGACTGGTGCTTACGATCTGATCTTTGCCGATCCGCCCTACAATATGCCTAACATTCCACAGATTCCGGTGATGGTAAAAGAGCAACAATTGCTTAAACCCGATGGCTTGTTGATTGTAGAACACCAAAGTAACATGAAACTGAACAGCCAGCCCGGCTACACCGAAACTAGAAAATACGGCAATTCATCGTTCAGCTTTTTTGAGTTATAGTAGTTCAATTGTTCATTGGTCATTAGTCCATTAGTTAATGGCGCATAGTTAATTTATTTTTAAAAAGTGAGCATTTAGCGCGTTGTGGCAGCCTTTAGTCCTGCTTTTCATTGCAAGTCCTCACCCGATGAAGAATCGGGTTCCGGGCTTTCCATTGCAATCAGGCTTAAAATGAACGGTCTGTTCCAGTATAGTGCCATAGATCACCTTAATGTTCTAAATTTCTTAATGGTGGCAAATCCTAAGCAAAGACTATTCTGTGCAATCTGTGTTTCCGTGGCAAAAAATACCGAAGCCGCTGAATCGTCATGCTGAATTTATTTCAGCATCTTTTAGTATAAAGACCCTGAATTAAATTCAGGGTGACGACCGACTGAATTTGAGATGAATCCAACTTCGTCCTTTCGCTATAAAAATCTATATTTGAATCATGAAGATAGCACTATTTCCAGGCTCATTTGATCCGATCACCATCGCCCATGTCAATATTCTACAACGTGCTACCCCACTTTTCGATAAAATTGTAGTGGGTATCGGACTAAACAGTTCTAAACAGAATTTCTTAAGTGCAGAGCAGCGTCTTCAGATTTTACAGACTGTTTTTAAGGGCTATCAAAATATCGAAATCCAAACTTATGAAGGCTTAACAGTAGACTTCTGCCGAAAAATTGACGCCACCTATATGGTACGTGGTATCCGTTCAGCTGCTGATTTTGAATATGAACGAGCCATTGCACAGATCAATCAGACCATGATGCCTGAAGTAGAAACCATCCTGCTTTTAAGCAAACCCGAATACTCAGCCATCAGTTCAACTATTGTTCGCGATATTTTGAGAAACCACGGCGATGTGAGCCCATTTGTACCCAAAGAGGCACTTGGTTTTTTATAGTTTTTGTTAATCACAGATGCGCACAGATAAACCCAGATTTAAATCCAGGTTTACCTTAAATACATTATTCCCTTCTTTCAGAGCGTGTCTTTAGACAGCGTGTTTTATTTGTGTAACCCTGTAGTAACGTTTTTGAACAGTCTTAGCATCTCGCTCAGACCAGTAAGAGATGTAAAGTCAGGTGTTACCACCTGACTCATAGATACATTTACTTACAGATTTCTAATTTGCTTTAATTTGTGTCAGATAGAAATATCTGACACCACAATTTATTTCAATAAATCTGTAACGTTTTTAAAAATCGGTTACCAATTGGGTATACAATGAAAGAAACAGAAAACATATTTCTCAACTTGATCAACCAGCATAAAGCGATTATACATAAAATTTCAAAAATGTATATGAACGATGCCGAAGAACAACGTGATCTGTTTCAGGAAATTGTACTGCAACTATGGAAAGCCTACCCTTCTTTTAAAGGGAACAGTAAGTTTACCACGTGGATGTACCGCGTGTGCCTCAATACAGCCTTAATCTATTTTAAAAAAGACAATAGAAAAGTGGACAAAGCACCATTAGATGAGAACATCGATGTAATGGATGTAAACGAAAATGAAGGAAAAGAAGAAAAGCTGGCCTATTTATACGCTGCCGTTCAGGAATTAAACGCCATTGAAAAAGCATTGATCTTCCTTTTTCTCGAAAACCAATCCCATCGTGATATTGCCGAAAACCTGGGAATAAGTGAGGTGAATGCACGTGTTAAACTTAACAGGACCAAAGAAAAATTACAATTCATCATAAAGAAAAACGGTTATGAATTTTGACGATATAAAAAATGAATGGAATGCTGAAAGTCCGGAAGGAAGCAAAATTTCTACCGATATGCTTAAAATAAAACAGGCACACACCCCGATCGATAAAATCAGGGCAAAAATGAAACATGAATTTTTCTACCAATTATTTTTTTTGGGGTTTATGGCCTTAATACCTTATTTTTTTGGTTTTTCAACTACTGTTAATCGGGTATACCTGATTACTTATGCCATCACCTGTGGTTTTACCGCTTACTATTTTTTTAAGTTCTATGTGTTCTATAAGAACTCCTACGATATGAGTATGGATACCCGTAAAAATATCCTCTGGTTTTATTATGAAATGAAACTGAACATTGAGCTGTACAAAGCTTTAACTTACATTGTGGCCTTTATTTCAGTAGGGTTTCTTACTGCCTACTTATTTATAGAAAAAGCTTGGTTTTTTACAAGCATTTTAGGCAAGTTGTCGCCTGTATACATCTTATTGAACTGTTTTACCACCATCCTGATCATCGGAGCCATCACCGAACTATGGGCCTGGTTTTATTATGGTAAGTACCTGAAACAGGTTAAAAAAGTAATTGATGAACTGGATAACGAATAATTCGCCCAACCAGATCTTTGTTAATACTTTTTATCTGTGGTTTTATGTGCTGTCAGATGTTACCATCTGACAGTTAAAAGTGCATTAAAATTTCAACCTATAATTGTTCCGACCGTGTCAGATAGAAATATCTGACACCACGATTAGATTTCTGATCCGCACTACAAAATCCCACCGGCCTTTAACACATCCATAATTGATGGAAATGTATTTTTAACCACTGGAGAAATGTGGTTTTTATCCAGCCAAACCGCTTCATCAATGCCTTCTTCTTTTGAGGGACCAATTTAGGTTCGCCTTTAACCTTCATTTTGTACCAATTGGTTTTCTTGATCACCATTTTGGCTCCTATCGGATATACATGATAGGTTTTACAAAGCTTTTCTTCACGTTTAAAAACCCTGATTCCACACTCCTCTTCTACCTCACGAACAGCTGCTTCCTTCATTTTTTCACCTTCTTCAAGCTTTCCTTTAGGCAAATCCCATTTTTTATTTCTAAAAATAAACAGAAAATTACCGTTTGCACTCTCTACCAAACCACCTGCGGCCTTTATAATGGTACAATCTTTCTTTAACTTTTTAAAGGTTTCCTGAGGATTTTTTGTCAAGAAAATATAGCTCTTTCTGGAACCATTTTTTAATTTTTTATAGAATGTTTCCAGATTAAAATCCTGAAATTCTAACTGTTGAATTTTTTCTTTTTGCTCAGGCAAAAAGTCTGAGATAAACAAAGTGTTATCGTTGATATAAATTCTATAATTTCTTGGCATATATTTTTAACACGCTTTAAATAGCGAATGTTACTTTTCTATAGCAACCCGCTCTTTCCCACTTACATTTAAAGATTTCTTTCTGTGAAACCTATATATTTTGCAATGCTCTAAATGTAGAAAAATTGTTGGGTTATTTATAGGATATAAAAAAAGGTTACAACAATTAATTGTTGTAACCTTATCTAAATTAACGCTCTCAATCAAAGATTGATGCAAGGCTCTCACCCCTTGCTTGCTACAAATATAGAATAATTTATTAAACTGATAAAAAAAATCAAAAAATATTTCACCCAAATTAAAATACTGACTCTAAATAACTGAATACTAAAAGATTGTATTCACACAAAAAATCTTCCTTCATCAAAAACTTGATATACTAGATTGTAAAAAAAATGGTTTAATAGTCATAATGGAATATTTGAAGGGAAAACAGCACTTATAATTCCTGTAACGATAAATATTTTTCATATTTTTAACCTTTTAATCTGCCATGCCCATACCTTCATTATCAGAAAAAGATCTGGAAGCATACCGAAATGATCTTTCTAATCCGGAAAAATCAACAGGCGAACTATTCATCAAATTAAATGGGCTGTATCAGCGTTTTGCCAGTAATGAACAGCTTTTGGCTGATTTCGAATACGTTTCGGCACTCAACAGCCTCGAAAGTAGCTACGCCTTAAAAAAAGAGCATTTTAACAAAGAAATTATTGAGCTTAAAAGGCAGTTTAAACAATTGGATAACCGCATTGTAGCTGCAGAACAAAAACTTCGCCATGGTATTCCGGAAGACCTGCTGGTAATGGACAAAATTATTGCCGAACAGGAATCTATAGTAGAAGATCAGGAAAAGCTGAACAATGCCGAAGCCCATATTGTAGAACAGGTACGGAAAATTGATATCGAGCATGGTAAAGAGCTTCAAAAATTAGAACAGCAACAGAACAATAGGGAAACTCCTTTTAAAAGCAAGTTTTCGGCCTTTAACGAACAGATCAAGCATGCTGAAAAAGGAATTACTTTAAAAGTTAGCGGATTTTCGCTTCTTGCGATTATCGGTATTCCTTTAATTATAGATTTATTTTTTGGTATGATAGGTCTCCCTACTTTCTCAAAGAGTACCAATAATATTATATTCAACCATTACCTTTTTCTGATCAGTTTAATATTGATGGAAATATTCTTTGCCGATAAGATCAGGAACAGAATTTCACTGATGTTATCCATATCTTACCTTAAAGATTCGTTGAATACACTGGATCGCCTTTTTAGCGAAAATGAAAAACAGATTGCCAGAGTTGAAGCAGAACATCGTATTCCACTGGCCGAATTTATAAAAAGAAGCGAAGTGCTTTGAGTAAAACTAAGGTGACCTAAGATGGCTAAGGTGGTCATGAAAATGCTCAAATTTAATCCACCACCTGAGGCACCTGAGAACATCTAAGTTATTAAATATGTGTTTGCAGCCCTACATCCTACTTAACGATATAAGGGATATGAGAAATAGGTTGGTTTATAAGTCCTAAAATGCCTTACACGCTAAAAAATGAATATTAATCATCAGTTATCAATACAAACAAAGACTGGTCAAATTTGTCGTTATTAAAGCGCCTAAAAAAAGGGATTTAGAAACCTTCTGTTCCCAAATCCCTATCATTTTATTGGTTATGCATGAACTACAATGTAGCCATATCAATCACAAACCTGTAACGTACATCGCCCTTTTGCATCCTATCGTAAGCAGTGTGAATATCTTTCATATCAATCATTTCGATATCTGAAACGATATTGTTTTCTGCACAGAAATCCAGCATTTCCTGAGTTTCGGCAATACCGCCAATACCCGATCCCGCTAAACTTTTTCGGCCGCCCAATAAACTGAAAGCTGCAATTTCTGCCGGTTTTGGTGGAACTCCCACACAGATATGTGTACCATTTGTCCTTAATAAAGAAAGATACATGTTAAAATCATGTTCAGCAGATACCGTATCCAAAATAAAATCGAAGGTACCTTTAGCTGCTTTAACCTGCTCAGGATCGGTAGTTACCACAAAATGATGTGCACCTAATTTTTTAGCATCTTCTTCTTTTTTAGGCGAAGTACTTAATACTGTTACTTCAGCACCAAAAGCTACACCAAATTTCACCGCCATGTGGCCCAAACCACCTAAACCTAATACGGCCAATTTATGACCTTTCCCTACTTTCCAGTGTCTTAAAGGCGAATAAGTAGTAATACCTGCGCATAAAAGTGGTGCTACAGCAGCAAGATTTAATTTGTCTGATACATGAAGTACAAATTCTTCTCTTACTACAATCGTATCAGAATACCCGCCATAAGTTGGTGTTTTACCATCTCTTTCTAAACCATTGTATGTTTGGGTATTTCCTTCTAAACAATATTGTTCTAAATCTTGCTTACAGTTTTCACAAACCTGGCAAGAATCTACCATACAACCTGTACCGGCAAGGTCGCCCACCTTAAATTTCTTCACGTGATCTCCAACCTTCACCACCCTGCCTACAATTTCGTGCCCAGGAACCATTGGGAATATTCCCGGGAACCAATCATTTTTAATCTGGTGCAGATCTGAGTGGCAAACCCCGCAGAAAAGTATTTCGAACTGAACATCGTGAGGCCCTACTTCCCGGCGCTCAAAATTCCAGGGTGCAAGATCCGTTTCGGCATTTTGTACCGCATATCCTTTTGTTGCTATCATAAAAATTTAAAATTAATTAGTACCATAACAAAGGTAAAGCGTGCTTTGTTACGAACAATTACGCAATTCAAATAATTCATTGCAAAATTCAAACAATGAACTATAACAATAGTCCTCTTAACTGGGCATACTGCAGCAGCATAATTGTTTTTCCATCCTTTATCTCACCCGACATGATCATTTCCAATGCCTTTTCGAAGGGTAATTCTAAAACTTCTATATCTTCATTTTCTTCCTGCAGTCCTCCTCCATCATGCATTTTCATATCATCTGAATATGCTGCAACAAAAAAGTATAATAGTTCGGTAACCGAACCTGGCGACATATAAGCCTCGAAAACTTTTTCTACCTGACTAATTCTAAATCCGGTTTCTTCTTCAGTTTCTCTTCTGATGCAATCTTCCGCATTATCCTGGTCCAACAATCCCGCGCAGCACTCAATAAGGTAACCAGTCCCATTTCCGTTAATAAATGTTGGCATCCTGAACTGACGGGTAAGTACAACTGTTTTATGTTCTCTGTTATACAATAAAATAGTAGCTCCGTTCCCCCTATCGTAAGCTTCTCGCTCTAAAATTGATGTAGCACCATCAATCCCTGTCATCTCAAAACTTAGTTTTTTGAGGGTGTACCAATTATCGGATAGAATTTGTGTGCTCAGAATATTAATATTTTTCATATATATGATTATTTTTGATCGATTATGATTATTTTTGATCGAATTAAATCATTATAAATGATATTTCAAAAAAGAGCACATAAAATCCTCGAACTTTTAGAAGCGTTTGGCGAAATTGAGATCAGACAATTAGCCGCTGAAATTGATGTATCTGAAGTTACCGTAAGAAGAGATCTGACTACTATGGCTGCTAACGGACTTCTCTACCGAACCCATGGAGGGGCAATGAAACTAAGTGAACTGATCAGGCCCGTTTCATTTGCCCACAAAGCGGCAGTTAATATAAAGGCGAAAGATGCGATCTGCAAAAGGGCTGCAGCAGATATTATTGATGGTGATGTTATATTTATAGACTGCGGAAGCACGGCCTTTAGGTTATGCCAGTTTATCAAAAACAAGAAAATAAAAGTAATTACCAATTCACTACCTGTAGTAAATGAGTTGCAGGGCAGCTCGATTACCATTAACCTTATTGGAGGAGAGGTTGATGCAACCAGACAAGCCGTTCATGGAACTATGGCATACGAACATATTGCCAGATACCATGCCTCGAAGGCCTTTTTAGATGCAGATGGGATTACTGCTGAAGGATTGTATGCAGGTAGTGAGCATGAGGCTTCGAATACTTTAGCTATGGCATCCCAAAGCGATTGCGTTTATATGCTCTGTGATGCCAGCAAAATAGGGAAAACATCGTATTTAAAATTTAATGATTTATCGCTCGTGAATATTTTAATTACCAACTACAATGGGCTTGAGGTAACCAAATTTGGGTCAAAAGGGATATCCGTGTTTTCGGTAACCGTTTAGGATAAAGAAGGACATTTATCAGGAAAACATTCCGTGCGTAATTTCTTCAACAGCATCATCAGCATAAAAAAAGATGGTAAAGAAACCTGGAGCTTGTGTAATTGCTAAAATATCTTCGCGTTTAATGTGGTTTTCGTTGATAAAAAGGGTAAGGCGCTCGTGCGAACTGAAGTAGTCTGATTTTAAAACGATCATAATTTTAAGATTTTGATTAAGACGGTGATGGTTAATGATTGTTACAAAAAGCTAACCCCAAGTTAATTATAAGCCCATTGCAAACCCAACTATTCTTTATCATCCTGATTTACAGGAAGTGGCAAGAAATCCCTTTTAGCATCCATCAAAATTTCAGATATTTGAAGTATTGAAATGTCGAAATCAAATCCAGATTTCCACATTTTTATTTGCCCGATGCAAAACAAAGGGACTTAATAAACGTTATGACAAACACAAATAAATCTGTAATTTTGAGCCATGTATAATAAAAGTGATATTGAATTAAAGGTAGCGGAATTTTTATTACAGATAAAAGCAATTAAATTACAGCCAAACAATCCCTTCACTTGGGCATCGGGCTGGAAATCGCCAATTTATTGCGACAATAGAATTACCCTTTCCCACCCTCAGGTTAGAACTTACATCCGTCAGAAACTGGCACAGGCCATACAAGAAGAATTTGGTTCTGTAGATGTTATTGCAGGTGTTGCAACCGCTGGTATCCCGCAGGGCGTTTTAGTAGCGCAGGAATTAGGTTTACCATTTATCTATGTAAGGGCAAAAGCTAAAGAACACGGTACCGGAAGTTTAATAGAAGGCGAAGTAGTAGAAGGCCAGCGTGTAGTGGTGATAGAAGATTTAATTTCGACCGGAAAAAGCAGCTTACAGGCTGTTGAAGCTTTAAGGGCTGCAGGTTTATCAGTAGCAGGTTTAGCTGCAATTTTTACCTATGGTTTCGAAAAAGCAGACGAAAATTTTGCCGCTGCAAAATGCCGTTACCTCACCTTATCTAATTATGCTGCTTTAATCGATTATGCTGCCGAGCACAGTATTATTGCCAAAAGCGATATGGAATTATTAGGCAAATGGCGCTTAAATCCTTCAGAATGGGGACAAGGTCAAGTTTTGAGTTCAGAGTCCTAAGTTTGGAGTAAAAAACAAAATCTAGACAAATATATAATGACTGTTATAGAAAGCACAGTAGAAGTTAATAAACCGGTTGCTGAGGTTTATACTTTTCTATCCAATATGAACAATCATCAGCAATTGATGCCAGAGAACATTTACAACTGGGAATCTACTGAAGATGATGCACGATTTACCATTCAGAATATGGCGAAATTGGCCATTAAGATTTCTAATCGCGTTGAAAACGAAGAAATAACTGCAATTCCGAGTGAGAAAGCACCTTTTGATGTTGAATTAAAATGGACAGTTGCAGATAATGGAAATGGAACAACTACTGCTAAACACATCATTTCAGCTGATTTAAACATGATGATGAAGATGTTAGCATCTGGTCCTTTGCAAAAACTTGCTGATCATCAGACTGAAAAACTGAAAGAAATCTTGGGATAGTAAGCCATTACACAGATATATAAGACGAATTAACCTTCGTCTTTTTTTATGCGTAAAAATTCTATTGCGTTCATTTATCAGTGCATTATTTTAATACCTTAGTTATTCTGAATAACCTTTAAACTATGAACCTCAGATTTCTCCTGGTAACTGCTTTAGTTTTTCCCCTTGCCACTATTTCCAAAATATTTGCTCAATCGCTAACTGCTTTAAAAACCGAATACCTGGTTAATCCGATTGGCTTAGACAATCTAAATCCGCGTTTTACCTGGCAAATGAACGATGCCAGCCAGGGAGCAAAACAAACAGCCTACCGCATTCTGGTTGATACCGATTCAGCAATGCTTGTTAAAGCTAGCGGAAAACTTTGGAACACCGGCTGGATAAAATCAGATGATAACCTGGTTATTTATTCCGGGCAACAACTAAAACCTTTTACCAAATATTTCTGGCGGGTTGATATTGCAGATGGGAAAAATAACAAATCAGATAAAACCTACATTGCCAGCTTTGAAACGGGCATGATGAAAATGGAAAACTGGCGTGGCGCATGGATTTCGGATAACGAAAATACAAAACTTAAGCCCGCACCCTATTTCCGGAATACCTTTACCACAATTAAAAAAATCAAGTCAGCCAGAGCCTATATTGCTGTAGCCGGATTGTACGAACTATCAATCAATGGGAAGAAAATTGGCAACCACCGTATGGACCCGATGTATACGCGTTTTGACAGGCGTACTTTATATGTTACTTACGATGTAACTAATGCCATTACGAAAGGCAAAAATGCTATTGGTGTATTGTTAGGCAATGGATGGTACAATCACCAATCAACTGCAGTCTGGGATTTCGACCGTGCCCCCTGGCGCAACAGGCCTACCTTTTGTCTTGATGTTCGCATCACTTACGAGGATGGTACAACCGAAACCATTAAATCGGGTAAAGAATGGAAAACAACTTTAAGTCCAATTATTTTTAATAGTATTTATACCGCCGAACATTACGATGCCCGTCTGGAAAAAGCAGGCTGGAACATGCCAAATTTCGACGATACAGATTGGAAAAATGTGATTTACCGTTCAGCACCATCTAAAAACGTTGTTGCACAGGCCATGCACCCCATCCGCAATGTTGAAGAAATAGCCAGCAAAAGTTTAAGAAAATTTAATGATACCACCTACCTGTTCGATCTGGGCAGGAATATTTCTGGTGTAAGTAAAATCACGCTAAGCGGTCCGGCGGGAACTGTTATTAAACTAAAACATGGCGAGCGTTTATATCCTAACGGCCATGTAGATATTTCAAACATCGATGCCCATTACCGTCCAACAGATAATACTGATCCATTTCAGACCGATATTTTAATCCTAAATGGAAAAGGTGCACAAAGTTTTATGCCGCATTTTAACTATAAAGGTTTTCAATATATAGAGGTAACCAGCTCTGCTCCTGTGCAGTTGAAAAAGAAGATCTGGTAGGCTATTTTATGCATAGCGATGTGCCAGTGGTTGGTGATGTTAAATCTTCAGAACCGATCATTAATAAAATCTACTATGCCACCAATAATTCTTACTTATCTAATCTTTTTGGTTACCCGACCGATTGCCCGCAAAGGGAGAAAAACGGCTGGACAGGTGATGCGCAGATTGCAATAGAAACGGGGCTTTACGGATTTGATGGCATTACCATTTACGAAAAGTGGCTGGCCGATCACCGTGATGAACAACAGCCGAACGGCGTGTTACCTTCTATTATTCCTACTGACGGCTGGGGCTACGAATGGGGCAACGGACCAGACTGGACAAGTACTATCGCCATCATTCCATGGAATGTTTACTTGTTTTATGGAGACAAAAAACTACTTGCCGATTGTTACGAAAATATCAGAAAATACGTGAACCATATTGACGAAACTTACCCAACAGGTTTAACCACCTGGGGTTTGGGCGATTGGATACCGGTAAAATCTAAATCTCCTGTAGAACTGACTTCAACCTGTTATTATTATGCCGATGTAGTGATTTTGGCTAAGGCGGCCAAAATTCTCGGTAAAAATAATGATTACCTTAAATATACGACCCTAGCTAAAAAAGTAAAAGATGCTTTTAACGCCAAATACCTGAATAAAGAAAAAGGCGTTTATAATACGGGTATCCAAACCGAAATGAGTGTTCCATTATACTGGAAAATTGTACCCGAAGAATCTGTTGCTTTGGTTGCCGAAAATTTAGCTAAACGTGTGGAAGCTGATGGGTTCCATTTGGATGTTGGATTATTAGGCACAAAAGCCATTTTAAATGCACTGAGCGAAAATGGTTACAGCGATATTGCGTATAAAGTTGCAGCACAAAAAACCTACCCAAGCTGGGGCTGGTGGATGGAAAACGGAGCCACCACTTTATACGAGAACTGGCCTATAGATGCAAAATCAGACATTTCAATGAACCACATTATGTTTGGAGAAATTGGTGCCTGGTTGTACAAATCTCCTGGTGGTATTAAGCCTGATGAAAAACAGCCCGGCTTTAAACATGTAATACTAAATCCTCATGTGGTGGAAGGCCTGAATTCTTTCGAAGCCAGCCACATTGGTCCTTATGGGAAGATTATCAGTGTATGGAAAAGGACAGATACAGGTATCAGATACGACATCACGATCCCGGCAAATTCTACAGCAAGCATGGAATTGCCTATTGTTCGCAACATGGAAGTTATTATTAATGGAAAAATCAGTATAAATAAAATTGAATTACCAGCAGGAAAATACGTCATTGAGAACAAAGCCAAGCATTAACCTGGTTTAGGCCAAGAACAAATCATTGCATCAACATTAAAATCTTTAACTAAGAGCCTGTTTATAAATTAAATAAAATTTATTTCGTATGTCAGCCTGAGCGTAATCGAATACCATTTCAACGCATTAATAAAGCAATCGACTACGCTTAGTGCGACAGCAATGGGCCATTTATGTTTGTTATAAAAATTTAAACTGGCGCGAAGAATTGTAATTATTGAATATCTTGTGAGATATTTATGGCCACAATTAAATTTAAACTCGTAGAAAATTCACCTGCACATTTTATTGCTTTAGCAAATCTAACGATTGAAAATCTGGGGTGGGAAGTTTCTGTCTACAATGAACAACGTCTGACTGCTTCTATAAATCATTCTAAGTACCATTCATCTTATAGTATATTTACGATAGTAATACAAAATAATGAGGTGACATTAACGTGCATTGATGATCTGATAATAATTGCCGAAGATTCCAGGAATAAAGTATATCTAAATAAATTCCTATCCCATTACGAATATACAAAGCAACTGATAAGTGAAAAAGAACTGAAGAAAATGGCAAATAAAATTTTAGATGCGAATGTTCCTATTCCGATATTAAATCTCTATAAAATAGATAGTTTTAAAAGCTTTTTAAAGATATTTATTCCTTCCAGGCTATTTTTTGTCACTACAATAATATTGGATATCAACATATTAATTTATGTCGTTATGCTAACCTCTTCGGGCTTTTTCTTTAAAAATTTTGATCAGGAAACACTAATTGCTGCCGGCGCGTACTTTAAACCTGCAATTATAAGTGGAGAATGGTGGAGATTCCTAACCGCTATCTTTTTACATAGTAATTTCCCTCATATCTTAATGAACATGATTATGCTATTTTATATAGGTGCAATTCTAGAACCGGCCATAGGGCATGTAAAGTTTGCTATTATCTATATGCTCACAGGCTTTTTTGCAAATTTGATAAGTTTTTATCTAACGGATTACACCCTAACTGTAGGGGCATCAGGTGCTATATTTGGGCTTTTAGGCGTTTTTTCAGGCATGCTAACCAACAAAAAAATAGCTATTGAACTGCGTAAATTTATAATCATTAATATAGCAGCTATTACAATAATGACTACAGTTAATGGATTTTTGAAAGGAAGTGTAAATCATGTTGCGCATTTTGCTGGTTTATTCTGCGGAGCTTTGTTAACTATAATATATCTTCAAATCAACAATGTAAAATCAGACAAATTTTCAGCTTAAACTACTAAAATTCAGCAATTTAGTCACTTAAAACAAAATCTTACCGACAAAATTTCCGATTGTAAAATCAAAACAGATATGGCATTTGTTTTGACCTGAAAGGAAATATGAACTTTAACAATTTTACCATAAAAGCCCAGGAAGCAGTTCAACAGGCTTCTGAAATAGCCCAAGGCAATCAGCAACAGGCTATTGAAACGGCACACCTGCTTAAAGGTCTGCTTACTGTTGATGAAAACGTAGTTTCTTATGTTTTAAAGAAACTGAACGTTAACCTTAATTCACTAAATCAAAACTTAGATGCAGAGATTGCTAAATTCCCGAAAGTGAGTGGAAGTAATGTCTATCTGTCATCTAATGCAAATAGCGTTTTACAGAAAGCGCAGACGTTTTTAAAAGAGTTCAAAGATGAATTTGTGTCTGTAGAACATTTATTATTAGGCGTTTTGGCCGTTAACGATAGCACCTCGAAATTATTAAAAGAACAGGGCGTTAACGAAAAAGACCTCAAAAAAGCCATTGTAGAATTACGTGGTGATAACCGGGTAACCGATCAAAATGCCGAAGCTACTTATCAGGCCTTAAGTAAATACGCCAGGAATTTAAACGAATATGCCGAGAGCGGAAAACTGGATCCGGTAATTGGCCGTGATGAAGAAATCCGTCGCGTGATCCAGATTTTATCACGAAGAACCAAAAACAACCCGATTTTAATTGGTGAGCCTGGTGTGGGTAAAACAGCCATTGCAGAGGGAATTGCCTTCAGGATTATTAAAGGTGATGTGCCTGAAAACCTGAAAAGCAAAGTGGTTTATTCTCTTGATATGGGTTCGCTTATTGCCGGTGCAAAATACAAAGGCGAGTTCGAAGAACGCTTAAAAGCTGTAGTTAAAGAAGTTACACAGAGTGATGGTGATATTATTCTGTTTATTGACGAGATCCACACTTTGGTAGGTGCTGGCGGTGGCGAAGGCGCGATGGATGCAGCGAATATTTTAAAACCTGCCCTGGCCAGAGGAGAGTTGCGTGCCATTGGTGCAACTACTTTGGACGAGTACCAGAAATATTTAGAAAAAGATAAAGCATTGGAGCGTCGTTTCCAGAAAGTAATGGTTGAAGAACCTGATACCCAGGATGCCATTTCTATCCTTCGTGGCTTAAAAGAACGTTACGAAACCCACCATAAAGTAAGGATTAAAGATGAGGCCATTATTGCGGCTGTAGAAATGAGTCAGCGCTATATTTCAGACCGTTTCTTACCAGATAAGGCCATCGATTTAATGGACGAGGCGGCATCTAAACTGCGCATGGAAATGGACAGTGTGCCAGAACATGTTGATGCTTTAGACCGTGAGATTATGCGTTTAGAAATTGAACGCGAAGCCATTAAACGCGAAAAAGATGATAGAAAAGTTCAGGAACTTTCAGAAGAAATTGCCAATTTATCAGCAGAACGTGATGAATTTAAAGCGAAATGGCAAGGAGAAAAAGACCTTGTAGACGCGGTAAATAATGAATTAGAGCAGATTGAGCATTATAAATTAGAGGCCGAACAAGCTGAACGTGCCGGAGATTATGGCAAAGTGGCTGAAATCCGTTATGGAAAAATTAAAGAGGCTCAGGATAAAGTTGAAAAGCTTAAAGCCGATTTAGAAAGCCAGCAAACCGATAGCCGAATGCTGAAAGAAGAAGTTACGGCCGATGATATTGCAGGTGTGGTTGGTCGTTGGACAGGTATTCCGGTTACGAAACTGATTGCCAGTGAGCGCGAAAAATTGCTTCACTTAGAAGAAGAGTTACATCAGCGCGTGGCTGGTCAAGACGAAGCAATTGAAGCCATTTCTGATGCCATCCGCCGCTCGCGTGCAGGCTTACAGGATAAACGTAAACCAATTGGCTCTTTCATCTTTTTAGGTACTACCGGTGTGGGTAAAACGGAGCTTGCAAAAGCCCTTGCCGAATTTTTATTCAACGATGAAAATGCACTCACCCGTATTGATATGAGTGAATACCAGGAGCGCCATGCCGTGTCACGGTTAATTGGAGCGCCTCCGGGATATGTTGGTTATGATGAAGGTGGGCAGTTAACCGAGGCCGTTAGACGTAAACCTTACTCAGTGGTATTGCTTGATGAGATCGAAAAAGCACATCCGGATGTATTTAATATTCTGTTACAGGTATTGGATGACGGACGTTTAACTGATAATAAAGGTAGAACGGTTAATTTTAAAAATACCATCATTATCATGACCTCGAATATCGGCGCACATTTAATTCAGGATAATTTTAAAGATTTAAGCGACGAAAACCGCGATGAGGTAATTGCCAAAACCAAAAACGAATTGTTTGAGGTATTGAAACAGACCATTCGTCCGGAGTTTTTGAACAGGATTGATGAGCTGATTATGTTTACCCCGTTAAACCGTAGCGAAATCAGGAATATTGTAAGCTTACAGTTTAAACAAGTACAGCAAACATTGGCAGAAATGGGTATAGAGATGGATGCCAGTGATGAAGCTTTAGACTGGCTGGCACAATTGGGTTACGATCCTCAGTTTGGTGCAAGACCGTTAAAAAGGGTAATCCAAAAAAGAATCTTAAATGAGCTTTCTAAAGAGATATTGGCGGGTAAGATAGATAAAGACAGCAAAATTAAGTTAGATATGTTCGATCATAAGTTTGTGTTCCTGAACCAAAACATTGATTAATACATACCGATCAAATCCCGTCTCAATTAAATTGAGGCGGGATTTTTTTTGTTATAAATTTTAAAAGCTTAGGGAAAAGACCAGGCATATTTTAGCTTTTTTTAACAAATAGCCTGTTGTGACAGCAGTTTTAGATGCTTAAAATTGTAACCACAACCTCTTAAAGATGAATCTAAAAACCTATCTGCTCTTTATTTTGATGTGCTTTTCGACTCAAATTTTTTCACAAAAATTTCAAAAATCAGCACTTTTAAAAGACGTCAAGTCTTTACCTATGCCTGATACAGGCAAATTTGTTTCGGCGTTTTATACCACTAACGAAGCACCTAATATCGTAGCAACACACAGGCTCGCCCCACAGGTAGAAGTTTCAACTACAGTGATCATGAGCAGTGCCTTAGGTAAAGGACAGATTTTTGCTATAGGCTCATCCGAGTATTTTGAAAGCAAATTATTGAGCGATCATAATGTCCAAAAACTATTAAAAAACATACTCGAAAGTGTAAGCACTCCCCCTAAAAAACTTAAAGTAGCTGCAACCAAAACAGCTGATGCAGCGTTGCTCAATGCATTAAAAGCCAACAAGGTAAAAGTTTACATAGCAGATGGGAGTAAATTACAGTCCGGTACCGACATTTACTTTTTAACAAATGATGTAAAAGATACAACGGAACTTAAAGCCATTGAAAAATACATATCTGATGGTGGAAGTTTGGTATACGGTTCCCCCTATCCGGGTATTTTTAAACATCGCGACCAAACTAAGTCCTACCTCAACGACCTGGTTAAAATAAACAGTTTGCTCGCCAAGGCAGGGATATTTAATGCCTATAGTTTAATTCAGGCAAATCACATTAACGATACCTTAAATTTAAAAGATGTTCCTTTTTATCTTAGTGTGAAAGCTATCTTTAAACAGTTGGCAAACCCTGCTTTTAAAGCCATTGATCCAACTGAGTATGCTTATGGAATGGAGCCAAATCTTGAACTTACCTTTTCAAACAATGCTGATACCAGTCAAATCATCAAAAAGTTAAAATCCATTTTAGCGATTAGTGATACATTAGCTGTTCCAACGCTCAAAAATCCAATTGATATTTCTACGCCGGCGAAAAAAGCAGGTTATCAATTTTCAAAATATCTTTTTGACAAAAGCCATAATATAGATAAAGCGACAGATTTTGTTTACCCGGAAAGTAAATCATTTCCAGGCGAAGTGCCTAAAAACGCAAAAAGGACTGTTGAGCAGATCAATATAGATGTAAAAGTAGGATCGCAGGGATTAGCAGACCCCTATCCGGATTATTATAGGCTGCACAGTACCGGTGTTTACGTACCAGCAGGTGAGAAAGTCAGCATTGTGGTCGATCCTAAATACAAAAATCAACATTTAAAAGCTCAGATCGGTATCCACAACGATGATTTAAAACACATGGATAATCTGGTAAGGGCCGGTTTTGATTTAACCAGATCATTCGAACTGGATAAAGATACGACAACCGTTTTTTCACCTTATGGCGGACTGTTATACATCAAGATTTCGGATAGTTGTACGCTAAAATCAATCACTATTACAGCAAGTGCTGTGGTTAAGGCGCCTTATTACAAGTTAGAAAAGAATACCCTTGCCGAATGGGAAACGATTAAAAATAACCCTGCACCATGGGCTGAACTTGCCACCAATAACATTATTCTTACCGTTCCCTCTTATCGGATCAAAAACTTGAAAAATCCGGAATCGTTAATGAAATTCTGGGATCAGGTTATGGATGCTGATGCCGATCTGGCCATCATTAACAGGAACAGAACACATCCAGAAAGGATCATTATTGATAACCAGGTTGCCTACGGTTATATGTATACCGTCTGGGATAAAATTGTGGCACCCGATGATCAAAGTTGCGCCTGGATGCTTGATGAAAAAATTGTAGGCACAAAAGGAAGCTGGGGGCACTTTCATGAGTTGGGGCATCGCCATCAATTTTGGGGCCTTGATATGGACGAAGTTAGTGAAGTAACCACCAATCTTTACTCGATTTACGTGTATGATAAAGTGCTGAAAAAAGGACTTTATAACCATGATGCGATCCGAAATAAAGAGGAAGTGGAGAAAAAAATTCAAAGTTACCTTCAAAATCAGCCTACTTTTGAAAAATGGGGAAAAGATCCGTTTCTAGCATTAAGTATGTACATCCAGATCATTGAAAATTTTGGCTGGGACTCTATCATCAAAGCCAACAAAATATACCGCGAAATGGATCCTAGCAAATACTACGACCATCCGCTGAGTAACCAACAACGGATCGATCTCTGGTATACAACGATCTGTAAAACGACTAATGCCAATTTATCTTCCTTTTTCGAAGTCTGGAAAATACCGGTGAGTGAAAAAGCAAAAAGCAATACACGCAACTATAAAACCTGGCTCCCAACCGAGCTTGTTGCTTACCTTCCACATTAACGCATATTATCCCGTAGCTAAATCTGCGGGATTTTTCATTTAAAAAGTAACTAACATGATAGTTGCTTTTTTTGCTTTTTGTTTCAATAATGATTATTATTGATTACACACAAAAACACAAATAAAATGAAACCTAAATTAATCATTATGGCACTCCTATGCGCCGTTAGTTGGCGCAGCTATGCCCAAACTGAAAAAGGAAGAGGCTTTGTTGGAGGAAGCCTGAGTTTTGGAACTTCCAAACAAAACAGCTCATCGCCCAGTTTAAACACTTTTACCTTAACGCCAAGGGGAGGCTATTTTTTATCCAATAATTTTGCCATAGGCTTGGAAATCCCTTTAAATCTTTCAAAACTCAGGGGTGAAAATTATATCGCATGGAATGAAGAATACGGATATTACGAAGAACAGCGTGGAGTAAAGGAATTTAGCCTTGGTTTTTCTCCTTTCGTACGCAAATACATCGACGTTAAAGATCGTTTTAAGTTTTTCATGCAAGCCAATCTGCTCCTACAGGTAAATACTTTTAACCGCATTGATGATGAAGGTTACCTGATCCGAACAGATGCTAAAATAAAGGGATGGGGTGCAAGCATAAGTCCTGGCTTTAGTTATTTCATATCAAAACATGCTGCATTGGAGTTTTCATTACCGGTTGTATCTTTCTTTCATCAAAATTACTATGCGGAAGAATCGCTCTACAATTACAACAAAACCAATAACCTGAAACTCGCCCTGCAAAATTTCACACCAACACTTACCTTCAATTATCACTTTTAACATCAATTAAATGAAAAATATATTCACCAAAATTTTAGGCCTGATAAGCATAAGCTTGTTATTGCTTTTCAGTTTTTCCAATCATGCAAATGCTCAACGCTTTCGTGGTAAAATAGAATATTACAGCAGTGTATTCCCTTCGGAGGATGGAAAAATCAAATCTATTGATGGTACCAAAATTGAATATTATAATTCGGTTTTTAAATCTGAAGACGGAAAAGTAAAATTAATTGGCGATACAAGAATAGAATATTACAATAGTGTATTCCCTTCTGAGAATGGAAAAATCAAAGCCATTGGTGATATTAGAATTGAATATTACAATTCGGTTTTTAAATCAGAAGATGGAAAAATTAAATCGGTTGGCAATATCAGATTTGAGTACAATAACAGTGGTTCTCAAAAAAGTGATGGGAAAGTAAAATCAATCACTAATGAAAATGATGACCGCGAATCGGAAGATGCACTGGATACCTATTACTTTATTGAAAGACTCAATTGTCAATAATTTATATATCATTAATTGTTTTAATCAAGGTTAATATTTAGCCCTGATTTTTTTAATCCTGATAATCAAGTAATTAAAACAAAAACAACTAAACATATAGTTTTATTTCATTTTTTTATTTTATCATTGGATACACAAAAACACAAATGAAAATGAAAAAACAATTATTAGTTACGGCTATGGCCGTGGGTATCTCCCTATGCGGTTTCGCGCAAACAAAAGGAACAAACGCTTTAAGCTTTGGTGTTAATTCAACTACCAACAAACTCACGGGAAACAACTACGAAAACAAAGCAAAAAATAACTCTTTTACATTAGGGTATGGCTATTTTTTTAAAGACAACAATAAAATTGGGTTGGATTTGACTTATGGACTAAATAAAAATACTTATGGGAACGACAATATGAATAACCAAGAGCAAAAAAGCTATGGTGGTAACCTAAGTTATCAGCACTATTTCCCTCTTGTAAAAACCTTATTTGCGTATGCAGGTGGAAAAGCCTCCTATACACACAGTAAAAATAACAGCGAATTTACTAACACTTACCCACAATTAACCAGTTATACTTCCAACCAATACGCTGTAGGCGCTTATGGAGGTATCACCTGGTTTGTTTCTAAAAGATTTGCATTAGAAACAAGTTTGTTATCGGCAGATATTGCCTACAGCAAAACAGAACAAAATGAGGTTAACGCCAATAACTCTTTTACCAAAAGCGAATATACTTCATTCAATTTAAGTAGTCAGGGATTTATCAACAACCTCGGATTTAAAATTTATATCCTATTTTAACCTCTTCAACTAGTAAAGCTTTGGCCCATCCCCTTAAAAATGGATGGGTTTTTTATTTCTTCTTCGTCTCAATATTTGGCAAAAACCCTGTCAACAACCCAATCAAAGGCAGAAATGCACAAACATTAAATACATATTCAATACTGGTAGAATCTGCTAATTTACCCAACAAGGCCGATCCGATGCCGCCCATACCAAAGGCGAAGCCAAAAAACAGTCCGGCAACTAAACCTACCTTGCCCGGGATGAGCTCTTGCGCATAAACCAAAATGGCCGAAAATGCCGATGCTAAAATCATCCCGATGGGAACAATGAGCACACCAACCCAGAACAGACTGGCGTGCGGCAGCAACAATGCAAAAGGTGCCGTACCCAATATCGACGCCCATATCACATATTTTCGCCCAATTTTATCGCCTATGGGTCCGCCAAGCAACGTTCCGGCAGCTACCGAGAATAAGAATACAAATAAATAAATCTGTGAAGTTTGTACTGAGACATGAAATTTATCGATGAGGTAAAAGGTAAAATAATTGGTTAAACTCGCCATATAGAAATATTTCGAGAAAATTAACAAGAGTAAAATGCAAACCGAAAAGATCACCTTTCCTCTCGAAAATTGATTAACAACAGTTTGAATATTGACCTTTTTACTTCTCGAAAGCATAAATCCTTTGTACCAATTACCAACATAGGTTAAAATAATAATAGCCAAAAGTGCAATTACCGAAAACCAGATCACGCTGAATTGCCCGTATGGTACAATAATCCAGGCCGCCAATAGTGGACCTAAAGAACTACCTGCATTACCTCCCAACTGAAAAACAGATTGTGCTAATCCCCTCTTTCCTCCAGATGCGGCATGCGCCATCCTTGAGGCTTCCGGATGAAATATAGAAGAACCTATCCCAATAAAACAAACTGAAATTAATATGGTATAAAAATGAGTTGATTGGGAAAGCGAAACTAAACCGACGAGGGTAAATCCCATCCCTGTTGCAAGCGAATAAGGTTGAGGCTTTTTATCCGTATATAAACCTACAAATGGTTGTAAAAGCGATGCAGCCAATTGAAAAGTTAAAGTAATTAAACCAATCTGCGAAAAACTTAAATGATAACTGGTTTTGATGACAGGGTAAATAGCTGGAATTAAAGATTGTATCGTATCATTTAATAAATGCGAAAAACTTAAAGCAAAAAGGATCGGAAAAACAGTTTTTTCAATAATGGAGGTAGTAGGTGTATTTTCAGTCATAACGAATAGCTTACAGGCCAAAAATAGTGATTATAAATTTTTAAACTACACATATTGTCCTTGCAAAAACCAAACATTTTGATAATGTTCTGGTTTAATAGCAATGGAAAAGAACAGAAAAATTGTTGGTTTATGCGGAAGTTTGAGAAAAGGATCTTATAATGCGATGTTACTTAAAGTGGCAGGCGGATTGATCCCAGAAGGTTTCGAATTTGAAATTGTAGCCTATGATGACATCCCCGTTTATAATGCCGACCATGATTTGCCAGAAACCGAAGAACGACCTGCAAGCGTAACGAAATTCAGGGAGTCTCTGGCTGCTGCAGATGCTTTTATTATCGCTTCGCCCGAATATAACTATTCTATTCCTGGTGGATTAAAAAATGCCATTGACTGGGCAAGCCGCGGCAAAGATTCGCCTTTGATGCATAAACCAGTTGCCGTGATGGGTGCTACTCAAGGCTTATGGGGAACTGTTAGAATGCAAATGGCATTTTCGCCTGTTTTTACCTTTTTAAATATGAATCCTGTTTTACAGCCGGAAGTACTGATTGCACAAGCACAAAATAAGTTTGATGCGGATGGAAATTTAAATGACGAAAAAACAATCTCTATTATCCAAAAGAAAATAGAAAATCTCATTTCGGCAAGCAAGGTTTAATCCCTAACCACGATCACACTTCTAAAATTCTGCCATTCTGAACACCCTAAAATCTGACATTTTTACAAAAAAAGTCAGATTGTCAATTTGTCATACCTCAAAAATTAATCAATCGATTGATTTTTCGTCACACGAAAATAATATTGAATTAACATTAAATTTACATCTGTTTGTGCATTAAGCAGTTGAGCAAAAACTGATTTTTTGATGACGCTGAAGAAGTTTTCTGGCACAAGTGTTGACTTTTATTCAAATATAGTCAGAAATTAAAAAAAGTAAAATTGGCTATATTTTAATCACAAATAAATAATAAAAAAGATGAAAAAACTATTATTATCTTTAGTAGCAGTAGCAGGTTTAGTTTATGGTGCACAAGCACAAACTGAAAAAGGAAATTTTATGTTGGGTGGTAATGTAGGTGTTAATTCTACGAAAGTTGATGGTGCTCCAAAAGCAGATTTTAACTTTAGTGTATTACCAAGTGTTGGTTATTTTATCAGCAATAATTTTGCAATCGGTACGGGTGTTGGTTATGAATACGATAAAAAAGTAAGCAACAAAACTCAAGAAGGGACTTTTAAAGTTGCTCCATTTGGCCGTTACTATGTTGGTTTATCTGATCAATTTAAATTCTTCGGACAATTATCAGTACCATTGGCATTTGGTGAGTTAAAAGCAACTGATGCTAATGGCGACAACGCAGTTAAATTAGGTACTACTACTAAAATCGGCGTAGAACTTGCTCCAGGTTTTGCTTTCTTCCCAACTAAGAAAATCGGTATCGAACTTTCAGTTAAAGGTTTAAGCTACGACAATTATACTGTTAAAGCTGAAGGAACTGGCGCTAAAGTTAAAACCAATACTTTCGGCTTAAACGCTGATACTTTCTCACCAAGATTAGGTGTACAGTTCTACTTTTAATTAATTATCCCTTAGGGGAAACTTAATAAAATGACTTTTTTCGAAGAGCGTCCCGGTTTACCACCGGGACGCTCTTTGTTTATTTCTTTTCTCTGATGATTTTAAATTCCGATCCGTCCTTCCATTCCGGATAAGAAGTTTCATTACTGATGCGGTAGCCCATATCAAAAAGCATCCGGACATCTTCTATAATACCTGACAAATCCCAGGCTTTGGCATCGAAATTATCCTGTGGCGAATGGTAGCGGAATTTGGTAAAATCGGCCACCTGCTTTAATCCCCATGTTCTGCCGTTTTTGATGTTATTTACACCCGAACCGGTAAATAATGAAGGTACACCTACCTTTGCCAGATTAAAATGATCGGACCGGTAGTACAATCCGGATGATGGAACAGGATCTGGCACAATTACCCGCCCCTGCTTCTTAGCTGCTTCCGTAGCGTAATCTTCCAGTTCTGACTGACCAAAGCCGTACACGACAATATCTTTCGTTTTACCCGCTATTCCCATCATATCCATATTGATGTTGGCAACAGTTTTATCCAATGGAAAAACAGGATGTTTGGCATAATACTCAGACCCTAAAAGACCTTGCTATTCAGCTGTATAAGAAATAAACAGAATGGTACGCCCAGGTACTTTAGGTAATTTTTTAAATGCCGAAGCAATTTCAAATAAAGCGGCTACACCTGTTGCATTATCAACCGCTCCGTTATAAATAGAATCGCCTTGTACTTTCTCTCCTACCCCAAGATGATCCCAGTGTGCAGAATAAATAATAGCTTCATCTTTACGTTTATCGCCTGGTATTTTAGCCAGAACATTATAAGTAACCGATTTCTTAATGGTATTTTTAACTTTTAGTGAAGTACTAATATTTAAATCAACAGCCTTAAAACCTTTTTTCCGGGCACTTAATGCCAATTGATCGAATGATTTACCATCCAATGCAAATAGCTGTTTTGCCTTATCTAAAGTAATCCAGCCTTCTACCACAGCCCTGCTCATTCCATTATCTTCACTTTGCAGGGTAAGTTTGGATTTCGACCAACCACTTCGGACTACTGTCCACGGATAAGCTGCCGGTTCGGTATCATGAACTATAATAATCCCTGTGGCTCCCTGACGGGCAGCCTCTTCAAATTTATAAGTCCATCTGCCGTAGTAAGTCATATTTTTACCTTTAAACAAAGTAGAATCTGCAAAACCAGGATCATTAATCAACACCACTACCGTTTTTCCCTTTACATCAAGGTTCGCATAATCGTTCCAGCCAAATTCCGGAGCTACGATACCATAGCCTGCAAAAACAAGTTGCGAGTTACTCATGCTCACTTCATCTTGCACACGGCGGGTACCGGCTACAAAATCGGTTAAATAACTTAATGTTAGCGAAGCAGTTTTTCCTTTCAATAACATTTTATCTTCAGGCACAGATTTAATTTCTACCATCGGTACCTCCTGAAAGAAACTATCTCCATTGCCTGGCTGCAGGCCTAGTTTTTCGAACTGAGCTTTTAGATAATTAATGGTTTTGGTTTCACCATTGGTAAAGGGTTTTCTTCCCTCCAAACTATCAGCAGCAATAACAGATAAATATCGGGGTAAACTCGAGTCATTAATAGCTTTTATATCTAAAGAATCAGCATTAACATCAGTGCTTTTTGCGCCTTGTTTGCAGGAACCAAGGAAGAGAAGTGCACAGCTAGAAAATATTAGGAATTTTCTCATTTTAAAGGATTTTTTTCTGAAATGATTAATCACATTTGCTGAAAAATACGAAGAAATTAGGAGTTTCTGTACTTATAATCCAAAATTTGAGGATCTCCCGCTGATGTAGCAGATTTACGCAGACTAAACTTTAAGCATCCTTAATTCTAAATTTCAGCGTTTATCATCTTAAATCTGCGGGAACAAACATACGCCTCCCGCTAACCACAAAGATTTACACAAAACATGTATAGTTAGCGTTATTTCTTAATCAACTTAAATTTCTTTAACTGCTGCCCATTTTTATTAATTACTCCTACATACACCCCTGTAGATAAAGCATTAAGTGCAAATTTATTTGAACTTGTGGCTTTTTCTTCAAAAACTTTCTGTCCTAATATATTAAAAATAGACAGGCTATAATCTTCAAATGATCCGCTAATAATGGTTAAATAATCAGCTACAGGGTTAGGAAAAAAGAAAATTCATTCTCCTTCAGGAAAACCACCGATACCATATCGCTCTGTATCTGACCGTTGGCCGTTTCGAAAGTAACACGATAAAACTGCATACCAGCTTTGGGCTTATCATCAAAACTGGTATAATTTAGCTGATTTGAAATGGGTTTGGTTTGCTGTAAAACACTAAAAGTATTTGGACCTGTCAGTTTTTCCCAAATGATGTTCTTTAAATCCAAAGTACTGCCTATACTGAGGTCAATTCTTATCCGCTGATCATCGGTCACTGATGCAAATAAATTTCTCACATAACAGGCAATTCCCTGCTGTGTATAATCGATCGTATAACTTTTTAAACCCGTAAAATCTATGCCGTTTGCAGCCACAGCAAAATATTTGCTATTAATCTTGTTTGTATCAAGCTTAACTATGGTATCAGCAAGGGTTAACACGGGAGAAAGAATATTATCTGCAATATTGTACAAAGTATAGTCTTTTGCACCCGGTTGCGGGTTCCAGTTAAGCGCCACTCCATCTTTACAAAAATAGCCAACACTTAATATCCTGGGACTGGAAATAACAAACGGCTGGCTCAATATCACATTTCCTTCCACTTCCATTTTTATCACTGCTTTAACAAACAGATCTGGTGGATTCCAATGGTAAAAACCTTTACTTAAATCGACGCCAGAAGCAATTGATTTCCATGTAGTACCTCCATCATAACTCACCAGCAAGTTTCCCGTTTTGCTTGTATAGGTATTCTCCCAACGGATATAGTTATCTTCATTGGCAAAAAAGTATTCGTTTTTTCCGGGACAGATAAAGGAAAAAGTGTTTTTGAATATGTAACGATAAGCCAGTGCGAAAGGCTGGTTATTACCTTGTTTAATCCTATTACCTTTGACATGAATAGTATAAGCACCTGTAGGTGGATTATCAAGGGTAATCTGCTGAACATTATTGATAAGGTCTGCCTTACGCACTGCTGGTTTTGAAAGGGAATCTAAATGAGGAAAACTGCTTAATACCCAAGGCAGGATTTGGCTCCCTGTGGGAGTTTCGAGACTTAAATCTAATCCATTAACTAAACTTTGTGCTGCATTTACAACAGCAGGAGGATCATTCCATGCAATAGTCAGTTTCAATTCAGCTACATTAGCCGGAATAGCCAAAGAAACAGGCAAGTCCTGATTTTTGGCCACTTCATATAATGACGCCCTATTTTCATCTAAAGTTTTTAACGATTGGGCTACATTCAGTTTTCCATAACCGTACACAAAGTCAACCTGCGGTGTGCCTAAATCATCGGCAGAATTAATCACTGTTGCCCTGACCAGTGATGCGGATGCTCCTTTTTATATTTCTGCCGATAAAATTGTTCCAACAAAGCAATCGATCCACTAGTAATCGCTGCAGCGCCTGATGTTCCGTCTTCGCCCAATGCAACAAGTTCTGGCTTTACACGCCCATCGTACGCAGGACCTTTACTGCTCAAATTTTCAGAAATATTTTCTCTGTTGATCCCTCCTATCACCAATAGATTTTTCGCCTGCTTAAAATTACCTGTTAAATTGGCACGGGCAGTAATACCTTGATAAAAGCCTACTGAAGGTGTGGTTGTTCCTTTATTTCCGGCAGAAAAAATATGGATCAAAGTATCGGTTTCGAAGATCTGTTTATCGTATGCCGCAGCCTCTATTCCGTAATCATTATCGATATCGGTACCATAAGAATGATTTTGAACGCTAACCTGAAGTTTATTTAAATCAGTAATCAGATCGGGCATCAGGTTACTGAAATCAGAATAGGCAAGTTTGGCCTTTGGTGCCGCGCCTAAACCCCGGATAAAGGAATTACCGTTTCCTAAAGCTAACGTTGCCATATCGGTAGCATGAGTGGTTGGCATTTTGCCAATAGTGGCTCCGGTAATCGTTTTGCCTAATAAATCAAGATCGGCAGCATCATACATTCCTTCTTTAAAAGAAACATTTATACCCGAACCATCAATGCCGGGAAAAAGATTTCGGGCGTTAGAAATTTGGTTTAAAGCCAGGTCGAGCCCATTTATAACCACCTCCTCTTTAGCAACAGGCAAAATATCGGCGTATAAGATATCATTAAGCTCCAACAACAGCATTAAATCGCTTGATGATAGGTAAACAGTACAAATTTGATTTACATTATCGGTTGATTTTATCTTTAAACTTGCAATAGCCCTGGGTAACGCATTTATATTTTTGACGGCTAGCCGGACCAGGATAGAATCGTTCCTTTTATTGCTTTTACTCAGCACTTTCATCAATCTATCACTAACCTTCCAAAGTCCGTTGGCTTGTTCCTGGTAAATTATATTGTTTGAAAAGGTAGCAATATTCGATTTTTCGACGATAAAATAATCACCTGAAAGACTTTTTTGAGGTTTCAACAGTTGAATTTCGGCCGCTGTTAGGGTACGGTTGAACCTGACCAAAACAGACTGATCGCTCCCTAACTTTAAAGCGTTACCTGTTCTTGAAATATATTTTTCATTTTTTTTATCTATTCCACCAGGTTGTATCTGTGCGTTTAAACTAAGTACAGACAGACAAAAATATAAAACTAAAAATACAGTAGTGACTTTCAATAATTATTTTATTATAAAATTTTGTTTACATGGTTTATCTTCCCTAAATTAGGATTTATAAGGTAATCCACAAACATTATTAACTAACTTATTCAACCTAAACTAATTTAATTCTAACTAAGATGAAAACAACTAATTTTTTATCGATTGCAGCAGCATGCCTTTTACTCACTAACCTATATTCCTGTAAAAGTAATAATACAGAAAATGCAGTAGAAAGTAAGACTGAAATCTCAGCAGACAAGTTATCACAGATCAAATCCTTAGGCTTCAGTACCGATAATATCCGCAAGACAGATGAAGGTTATCTGGTAGAAGGCGATATTCTTTTAACTGACGACAATTTAGCTGAACCTTCTACTGGTGCAAATTTAAACATAGCCGAAACTGAACAATACCGAACCACAAATATTGTTAAATCGTTACCACGGGTAATTACAGTATCGGTAACCAATTTGCCTCAGGTATATAGCGATGCGGTAAACACCATGATTTCGAGATACAACTCCCTGGGCTTACGTATTACTTTCCAAAGGGCTAGTGCCGGAACAACCGGAAACATTAATGTGGTAGGTTTTAACGAAGGTCCGAGCGGCGGTTTTATAACTTTAGGCTCTGCTGGTTTCCCTACTTCGTCAGGTCAGCCTTTTAATCAGATCAGAATGAACACCAATTCAGCTGCCTATGGTTCCAATCCTAATCTACTCTACCTGGCTTCAGTAATTCAGCATGAAGTTGGCCATTGCATTGGTTTCCGTCATACAGATTATATGAACCGTGCTTTTAGCTGTGGTGCAAGTGGTGCAGGCAATGAAGGCGCATCAAATGTTGGCGCTGTAAGAATACCAGGAACGCCTTCTAATCCTGATGCAGCTTCATTCATGCTAGCCTGTTCTAATGGCGGCAACCGCACTTTCAATGCGAATGATGTAATTGCTGTAAATTACCTTTACAAATAAAAACCCTTAACGGATTACCTTAACAGATCAGAAGCCCCGAAAATTCGGGGCTTTTTTGTTTATTGTCCACAGATGGACACAGATAAACGCGGATTGAATCTGTGTTCATCCTTTTTATCTGTGGTTAAATAACAATAAAATGGTTCGTGAGGACACGAGCCACGGCAAAAGCAATAGCAGGGCTGAAATAACCGAAGAACTACGAAGCCTGCTTTCCAAAAAGCTATATAACACTAAAACGAACACTAACTAGGTAAATTACCACGACTAATGAAGGTTAGTCTCTGCAGTAACGAGTTTTTTGGAGCGCAGCACCTGTGCAAAACATTTAGCCTCTCCCGTTTTACGTTTATACGCTTCGCAGCCTCGTGCCTCGTTGCTGCAGGGTAACACTTCAACCGGGGCTAGGTGGCCGATGCAGCATTCCATTTTTGAGGCTGCAAGAGCATCTACTTTGTTTCTAAACCTGATAGCGCCAAATAGCTCCCGATTTAAGGAAATATTGTATTTAAGAAAATTCAAATCGGGACTATAGGCAATAGCAGGACTGAAATAACCGAAGAACTACCCAAGCCTGCTTTCCAAAAAACTATCCAACAATAACACTAACTGAGTAGATTGCCACGGCCAATGAAAAATTAGCCTCGCAATGACAACTTATCGTTATAAAAAATGGCCTGCGTTTCCACAGGCCATAGCAATAACTCTTGTATTAAAAACTATTTTCCGTTCTGCTCAATATCTCTGTCCATTTCTACCAGGTCAACATCGCCCGGTTCAGAAAAATCGCCGATTAAATATTTGTTAAAATGATCAGCCAGTTTCCAGAAAGCATACTCTGTCATATCACCAAAACCATGGCGCTGACCTGGAATAATCAAAAAATCGAAACGTTTACCCGCTTTCATTAATGCATTGGCTACACGGATAGAGTTTGCCGGATGCACATTGTTATCTACATCACCGTGCATCAGTAATAAATGGCCTTTCAGATTTTTTGCTAAATCAGGGTTTTTATCGATACTGTATTTAAATGAAGTATCGCCCTTTAAAGAGATTGTTTCTTTTACCCCATGATGTTTTTCGCTCCACCAGCGGTTGTAAATACTATTATCATGGTTTCCGGCATTTGAAACTGCAGCTTTAAAGAAATCAGGATACACCAACATGGCTGCTGTAGACATAAAACCACCACCAGAGTGACCGGTAATGCCCACCTTAGACTCGTCTATGTACGAATATTTAGCAGCCAATTGTTCAATAGCAGTTTTTTTGTCAGCTAAACCATAGTCGCGCAGATTGCCGTAACCATAAGTATGGTACCATTTAGAACGTGAAGGATTTCCTCCTCTGTTACCTACTGTGATAACGATGTAACCAAATTGGGCTAAACGTTCGGTACGATCCATGCTTTTGCTGAAAGCTTTGTTTACAGCCTCGGTTTGTGGCCCTGGGTAAACATACTCAATAATCGGATACTTTTTATTGGGATCGAAATCAAAAGGTTTATACATTACACCATACAAATCAGTTATTCCATCATCTGCTTTTACTTTGAAAGGCTCCGGGAATTTGTAACCCGCCGCCATCAGTAATGAAAGATCTGTTGTTTCCAGATCCATTACTTTTTTGCCTGTTCCATCATAAAGTGTAGCTTTTGGTGCGGTATTTACTCTCGAATAATTATCAACAAAAAAAGTATTGTTATCATTCATATTCGACAGATGATCAAAATCGCCGGCATTTAACAGTTTCATGTTCGAACCATCGAAATTAATACTGTACAGATGTAAATAATAAGGATCTTCTTTGCCTTCCCTGCCGTTTGCCGTAAAATAAAGGATACGTTTTTTCTCATCAATATTTACAATACTCTCACAGTGGAAAGCGCCTTTGGTAATCTGGTTCTTCAGCTTCCCGTTTTCGTCAAAAAGATAAAAATGTGCCCAACCATCGCGCTCACTCCAATGAATTAACTCTTTACCATCGTTAACCAAACCCGGGCGGTTAACCTCAACATAAGTATTAAAGCGTTCGTCTATTAAAGGCGTAACCTTACCTGTAGCAATATCAACAGTCCCAATATCAATACGTTTTAAATCACGACTGGTACGCGAAAAATAGAACCTGCTATCGTTACCCAACCAAATAGATGGACGGAATTCGTTATCACGGTCTTTATTTAATGAGGGTTTGCCCCACACTGAAACGCTTTGATCTTTAAATGCAGCAACATTTAATTTTTTAGAAGATTTTGCAGCAAAATCGAACAACAAAATTTCATCCTGAGGGGCTTCGGCCTCTCCCGGCATTTGGTATTTATAGGTTTCTAAGGTTGGACGACCCGGTGTAACACTATTGATTACCCAAAGATCTTTAACCTTGCGCGAATCGGTTCTGTCTAACACAAAATATTTCGAATTCGGCGACCAGAGCACATAAGCACCCCGGCGTTTTTTATTGTTTTTTTCGTTCTCCACATTGTTCTCTCCATCGCCATCACTTCCGTATGAATAAAATTTAACCCCATCTTTAGTGAGCTGATGCTCTACAATAGTACTATCATCTTCATTCTTAACTGCTTTTTTGTAGTTGTCTTTATCCATCCAATACAGATTGTAATTACGGGAGAAGATGATGGCTGAAGAATCTGGTGCTACAGATCCCCATGATGGTTTAGGCTTTGGCTTACTGAAATTAGGCACTTCAGTTAATTTTGCATTTGCCAGTTCGTATTTGAAAGAAAATATTTTCTTCTGCATAGAATCTGCTGCTTTTTTATCTTTCCTATCTTTTTTTAGCTCATCAACAGTGCTTTTGATTTCGAAAGAAATACTTTTTTCGTCGGCTGCAAATTTTAAGTTTTCGAGAGGTAAATGTTCCGCATCAAATGGATCCCGAACAATAAGGGTGATATCTGCTGCCAGTTTAGCATTATCAAACATCAGTTTTTTGCTTTTTGATGCAGGATCTACAAGGTACCAAAATTTTCCTTTTGGACTTTCGAAAGTGTACCAGAAGCGGTTGCTCAATTTTAGCCAGTGTGGGTCTACTGTAGTAGAATAAACCATTTTTTTCAACTTATTAGGAGAAAAACGCGATGCAAGTTGATAGTTTGCTTTAGGCCGTGGCTGAATATTTTCGGTTATGGTAAATGTTTTATTTTGTGCAGCAACAGTTAAGGATAAAAACTGCGCGCCCAGCAGGAGTTTATAAAGTTTATTCATCAAAATTTGTTTGAGCTGCTAAATTATTTAATTAAAGGATATTAAGCAGGCTTTGATATGTAATAAATGCGATAGCTAGTATAATTTCGCACAACTAAAATTAATTATTAACACAATTTATTTTGATGGATAAATAATTAAGGGATTTTATAGTTTTGTAGCTATATATACTAAGAATGAAATACAGCTTTTTAACCTTAATAACAGCCGGAGTAATCTTATTTGCCAGCTGCCAATCTAAATCTCAGACAGAAAACTCTGCCAATAAAGATTCTGCTGCACAAAGCACCAAAACTGCAGCAGGTACCGGAACACCAGTTGATGTTTCGAAAATTAAAGTTGCTGATGCTAAAACCATTTTAGCCAGAAAACAAGTGCCAATTTTGTGTTACCACCAGGTAAGAAACTGGAAACCAACTGACGGTAAGGTCGGTAAAGACTATATTGTAGAAATCCAGAACTTTAAAGACCAGATGAAGATGCTGGCCGATAGCGGTTATCATACTATTTTACCAGATCAGCTTTATGCTTACTTAAATACTGGTGCTGCCCTACCGAGTAAACCAATTATGTTAACTTTTGATGATACTGACATGGATCAGTTTACCATTGTACGCCCAACTTTAGAAAAACTGGGCTATAAAGCCGTTTATTTTATCATGACCGTTTCGATAGGTAGAAAAGGCAAGTTTGTGGATTACATGACGAAAGAACAGATTAAACAACTTTCAGACGAAGGAAATGTGATCGGCAGCCACACTTACGACCATAAAAACTTTAAAAAATATGCCGGTAAGGATTGGGAAGAACAACTAGACAAACCAACCAAAAAACTGGAAGAAATTACCGGCAAAAAAATGACCGAATTTGCTTATCCATTCGGTTTATGGAATGCAGAAGGCATCCCTGAGCTTAAAAAACGTGGTTTTAGAATGGCTTACCAACTCTCGACCAAGCGTGATGAAAAAGATCCGTTATTTACCATCCGTAGGATTATTGCCAGCGGGTACTGGTCGCCTAAAACTTTAAGCAACAGCATAAAAAATAGCTTTTAAATAAAATAATCCCGGCAAGCGTCGGGATTTTCTTTTTTATCCTTTCTGAAAACGCTGTATCTTTGATCAAATAATTAAAAAACGTTGAGTAAACATCTAAAAACAGCTGCCTATCCCCTTTTATCAATTCTATTTTTGGGGTTATTTTCATTGGCCTGCTCAGGCAACAAACAAAAAGAGAAAACTCCGGTAACAAGTACTACCGAAACGGTTAAAACAGATTCTATAAATACCAAACCTGCCGATAACAAAACCATCCTGGCTCGCAGAGAAGTACCCGTTCTGTGTTACCACCAAATTAGAAACAATATTGCCAGTGATAGTAAAAGAGCACATGATGACATTATTGCTCCTGATAAATTTAAGCAGCATATAAAAATGCTGGCCGATAGTGGTTACCACTCTATTTTGCCCGATCAGTTGTACAATTACCTGGTTTATGGTGCTAAATTACCCGAAAAACCAATTATGATCACTTTTGATGATACGGATGAAGACCAATTCACCATTGGGAACACCACATTGAAAAAGTACGGTTTTAAAGGGGTTTATTTTATCATGACGGTATCAATCGGTAAAAAAGGGCGCATTGGTTACATGACTAAAGCGCAGATTAAACAATTAGCTGATGAAGGAAATACCATCGCCAGCCATACCTATGATCATAAAAACTTTGCACAGTTTACCGATGCCGACTGGACCACTCAAATTGACGAGCCGACAAAAAAACTGGAAGAAATAACAGGTAAGAAAGTAGAATATTTCGCATTCCCTTACGGCGTTTCAAAGGCATCTACATTACATAAATTAAAAGAACATGGCTTTAAGGCTGCATTTATCCTGTCTACTTCTAGAGATGAAAACTACCCGCTTTATACCATCAGAAGAATAATTGATCCGGGAAGATATACGGCAAAAAACTTATATTACAGCATCAATAAGAGTTTTAATAAAACAAAATCTTAGCAGAGGGGTTAATTATTTAAAATTGAAAGTTGAAATGTATGCAGGTAGCAAGTTAACTCCAACATTACAACTTTTCAACAATAACCCCCTGTATCTACTGCCCTATGAAGTATTCTTTTCTTATTTGCCTTTTTGGATTAGCCATAATATCAGCCTGTAACAGTCCAAAAAACGGAACCAACAACGCTGATACTACAGATAGTACAGCTAATGTAAAAGCCGGGCTGTCCGAAAATTTCTATAAACGCTTAGAAGGTAGCATAGCAGGCAAAAAGGTTGTCATGCATTTGCAAAGAGTGGATGATGATGTGAGCGGTTCTTATTATTACGATGGATCATGGCTTAACCTCTCAACCGACACGTTAATCGGGAAAGACAGCATTGTACTTGCTGAGTATAGTTTTTATGAATCATATTTTACACAGGATTCAAAATCGCCACATTTAAAATTAAAATGGAATGGAAATGGTTTTGACGGCATTTGGGAAAGTGGTGATAAAACCAAAAAATACCCAATTGCCCTGACAGAAAAATATGCAGATGGAAGTTATCACTTCAATGCAGGCATTTACGAAGATTCAGTTAAAGCTTTTGCCAATCGCGCCAAATCACCCGCGGCACAAATCAGCTTTGAATATCTCGAAAGTAAAAATACAGATGAATATGGCAATTGGTTAAATACCGAACTTAAAAAGATATTAGGAATAAAATCGCAGGTTGAACGCTCAACTGGTTTTAAAAATATTGCTGCTGACTATTTTAAAGATTATAAATTGCAGGTTGCCGAACAATCAAAAAATGGCCGTGGCGATGATTTTGAGGCCTGGATGAATTACACTAACAATAGCCAGCAATCGGTTAGTTATAACGATAATGGTTATGTAGTTATCGATTTCCTGGCCGACGCTTATACTGGTGGCGCACATGGCAATTACAGCAGCACGATGTTTTGTTTAGATGTAAAAAACAAAACACAAATGGTGTTGAGCGACATTGTTAAAATCGATTCGAATACTTTACAGGGCATTTTAGAACGTAATCTTCGTAAAGAATACAACATTAAGGCTAATGATGCTTTAAGCACCGTACTTTTTGATGATTTTATAAAGCCGAATAATAACTTTTATTTCAATACGAACGGCATCGCTTTTATGTATAACCCATACGAAGTAGCAAGTTACGCTCAAGGGCAAATTGTAGTGTTTATTCCTTATTCGGATTTAAAGACTTATTTGGTGCCGGCTTTTGCGCAACGGATGGGAATTAAATAGTTACCAATTGGCCGTGATCAGTTTACAGTTGATATATAGATAATGGTTGATCAGTTAACTGTAAACTACAACCCGAAAACTGCTTCTGCGATAATCACCTTAAATCAGCAGAAATAAATATGAAAAAAGGTTTCCCGCAGATGACACAAATTTAAACGCAGATTTTCAGCCCCAGCGATAAATATAGAATCGCCTGTCACTTCAGTATTGAACTGTTTACTACAAATTGCTAACTAAAAACTTTACAGTATTTCTTTTACAATATAATCTTTGCCATTAAACTTAAAACTTTCATTGATAACTTTTCCGATCAAAAACCTGCCGATTGGCGAAGCCTGCGATACTGCAAAGAATTTTAGTCCATCGGTGTTTAATTCGCCTGCACTAATGCTGATGTAAAAATTACCTTCGGTAGTGAGTACCAAACTCCCATTTTTAACCAATCGATCTGATTCTACATTTTCAATCTGCTGTAAAGCAATTTTCTGCTGACCAGCTTCGTATAACAATTTACCATTGCGATCCATTTCCTGCTGCATCATTTCGCGTGTGGTTTCATATTTATCACCTGCGCTGCTTTTTGTATCATCGTTTGAAGCTTGTCGGGCCTGTTGTAGCGAATATTCAATGTTTTCGATCCTGTTTTGAATAAAAGTTAAGCAAAGCTGATAAAGTTTAGATTTTAATGCAGACATATATGAAATGGAAAGATGGTTGATGGATAATGGTTGATGGATAATGTAGCTATTTGCGAAGGTCAAAAGCCAGGTTTAAAATGGATTCGATTTTCTTTTGGGAATATCTTCGAGGTGATTGATCAATAAAATTTTCATCCGGGCTCTTTTCTCCTGCAACAGATCTTCGTGTTCAATTTTATGTCCGTCAACCAAACCAATGTAAGGGTGATGGAGTTTTTTATGGATCCAAAGATAACAGAACATTTTTCGTTTGTGGTAATAAAAAGGCATTCCGTATTTCCAATGCTCAGTAATATCGTCATACCCCATTAAAAGTGACCTTAAATATTGCAGGCAGCTTTTTACAGGTTCATCTTTTTGTTCGAAATAATGATCAAGAGGATTTAGCATAACATTAAATAATGAGAATTTAGATGGATCGTTTCTACCGAACTGGAGATGATGAAGGCTCTTTACTTTAGACTATGGACTTAAGACTCTAAACTCCTATCTCTCAACTCAAAACTACCCCTCTATCCACCTCACCTTCTCTTCCATCGATGTGCGGTTTGGCGTCCAGGGTTTTTCATTATGATAGCCCATGTAAAATAAGCCGATGCATTTTTCATTTTCACCCAAACTTAAGAAATGGCCTAAATTGTCAATCAATGGTGGAGAGCTCCAGTATGCGCCAACCTGCAAACTTTCTGCAGTTAAAGCCATATTTTGAACCGCGCAGGAAACCGCCGCCAACTCTTCCCACTCGGGTATTTTACCGCTCACCTGCATATTGATAGCTATAATACAATCAGCCTGACTCGTTTTTTCGGCAAAGCTATCGTACTTTTTCTGAAGAAATTGTTGAGGGGAAACCAACTCTTTATATAGTTTACCAAGTTCTTCACCTAGTTTAGCCAGTCCAGCTTTTCTGATGACTACAAAACGCCAGGGCTGGGTTAACTTATGTGTTGGTGCATAATTGGCCGTTTCTAAAATCTGGTTGATTACCTCAACCGGAATTTCTTTTTTGATATAGCTTGCAGGGAAAATACTGCGACGTTCTTTTATAACTTTTGAGATGATATCGTATGTTGTACTCATGCTGTAAAAATAGTTAAAAGCTGAAAGATTACGTAAGGTATAAGGCAGAAGGTAGAGGGCATAAGGTTAAAACCCGAAGATTTGACTTTTCGTTAACTGAAGAAAAGATGGAGTACTAAGAAACTATCAACTGAAAATTGCTAACTGAAAACTGTTAACTGCCAACTTAAAACTGTCAACTGCGAACTGATAATTGTTTCCTGATCTGTTTAACCTTTGCAAAAAATCCAATACTTTCTTTATCTACCAAAAAATCCATGGTTTGCAACAACTCTTCCTTAATCCAATTATGCTTGATATTTAGATTAGCCAAAATGTTTAAACAATGTGATTTAACAGCAACAGGGATCTTCTCATCAATCAACCAGGCAAAAACAACTTCTACCAGACAATCAGTTTCATAATCAGCAAGGATTTTCCTGATTTCCATAGAAGCGTTTTTCCTGGTCATAAGGGCGAGGATTTTAACATAATGCCTCAATGCCGATAAATTGTTTTGTTGTGGAAATTTCTCCAAAAATAAAGTACATAGGGTAAAAACCTTTGCTGATGGTTAGCAAATACATTTTCCAAAATCCATGCGGCCCGAAACCCAATCTGCTCATCATGATAAAAACTTAAATAGATCAGGTCTTTTACCGAAAAGGTATCTTCTGAAGCGATGGCCGCTAATTTTTCTATTTTGCTTTTTTGAAGTGTGGTTTTTATGGTTTCGAGCAAGAGATCGTTTTGCATAGGGCTAAAATAAGCTTTTTGCTTGAGAGAAACAGATTAAATCCCTATCAGAAATTCTATTTTTTGCTGCAAATTACCTTAAGATAGGTCGTCATTCCCAACCCGATAGCTATCGGGTTGATTGGGAACCACGGAGTGCTCATGAATGCCTTTGAAACAAGGGAATACTTATGAATAATCTAAAGCTTGCATTAAGATTCCCGCATGCGCGAGAATGACGTACCCCCACTTTGAAACAGTTTACTAAAATCAATATACTAATGTTCCGTAATAAAAGATTTATTTCCATTAGCCAAAAGCTTCTCCCCTTTGTAAAATAAACCCGGTAGTAGCGAACATGGAGTATAACGCAGTAAAGCGGATAACGGGACTACCTGAGCCACCAAGTACCTAGCCCTTCATTTCCCAATCCTTCAAACTTTATAACTTTTCACATTCAAACACATTTCAACTTTAAACATTCCAACCTCCAAACCTTTCAACAATAAAACAATCAAACAATTAAACACCTTCCTACCCTCAACCTTTTTCCCTATCTTTTGCGGCTTATTTCAATTATAGCATGATTTCAGTTTCTAATTTATCTTTACGGTACGGCAAGCGCACATTATTTGAAGATGTTAACCTAAAATTTACCCAGGGCAACTGCTATGGTGTAATTGGGGCTAATGGCGCAGGTAAATCTACTTTTCTTAAAATTTTATCAGGAGAAGTGAATCAAACCTCTGGCAGTGTGGCTTTTACGCCAGGTGAAAGAATGGCCGTTTTAAAACAAAACCATTACGAATTTGATGAGTTTTCGGTATTAGAAACCGTAATGATTGGCCATAAAGAACTTTATGCCATCATGAAAGAGAAAGATGCCATTTATATGAAAGAAGATTTCTCTGAGAAGGATGGCGAACGTGCCGGAGAGCTTGAAAATCTTTTTGCCGAAATGGATGGCTGGAACATGGAGAGCAATGCTGCAACCATGTTAAGCAATTTGGGCATAACTGAAGATAATCACTATAAATTGTTAAAGGAACTGGATAACACACAAAAAGTACGTGTGTTACTGGCACAGGCCCTGTTTGGCAATCCGGATATTTTGTTACTGGATGAGCCTACCAACGATTTGGATATCGAAACCATTGCCTGGTTAGAAAACTTCCTGGCCGATTATCAGAACATTGTTTTGGTGGTATCGCACGACAGGCACTTTTTAGATGCCGTTTGTACGCATATCGTAGATATCGATTTTGCCAAAATGAGCATCTACACCGGTAACTATACTTTTTGGTACGAATCCAGTCAGCTGGCCTTAAAACAACGTAGCGACCAGAACAAAAAAATGGAAGATAAGGTGAAGGAGTTACAGGAGTTTATCCGCAGGTTTAGTGCAAATGCATCTAAATCAAAGCAGGCCACTTCCCGTAAAAAAGCTTTAGATAAGATTGATATTACCGAAATTAAAGCATCGAGCAGAAAATATCCAGCCATTATATTCAATAATACCGGTCGCGAGGCTGGCGACCAGATTTTACAGGTCGAAAATCTGGGTAAAAATGGAAATGATGGTGTGTTGTTCGACAAAGTTAACTTTATGGTTAACAAGGGCGATAAAATTGCCGTACTATCTCAGAACAGTTTGGCTACTGCAGCATTTTATGATGTTTTAACGGGCAGAGATACCGACCATAGAGGCGAATTTAAATGGGGGTTACCATTAGTACTGCAGATATTCCGAATGATAATTCTGAGTATTTTGCAGGTAAAGATGAAAACCTGGTAGATTGGTTGCGTGAGTACTCTGGTACTGATGCTGATGAACAATTTGTACGCAGCTTTTTAGGCCGGATGTTATTCTCAGGCGAAGAAGTACTTAAAAACGTAAAAGTGCTTTCAGGAGGTGAGAAAATGCGTTGTATGTTCTCCAGAATGATGTTACAACAGGCTAACTTGTTAATGTTTGATGAGCCAACCAATCACCTTGACCTTGAATCTATCGAGGCACTGAATAACGGCATGAAAGATTTTAAGGGTGCCATATTATTTACCTCGCGAGATCACCAGTTAACAGAAACCGTTGCCAACCGCATTATCGAAATTACACCAAAAGGTACTATCGATAAATTGATGACTTATGATGAATACATCAACAGCAGCGATGTTGCCAAATTAAGAGAAGAAATGTACGCTTAATTTTACCGTTTAAAACATTGTTTAAAGCCGCATGAACACCATGCGGCTTTTCTTTTATAAAAAAATCAGCACAGGTGTAGCGTTTTCATTCCATTAATCGTTTTACAAGAAAAAAGCGTTAATGGCCATTAACCAATTTTGTTCAAAGATTGATTTAAAACATTAAAATGAAAAACGGATTTGAAAAATTTTAGCACTACGACAAAAATTATACTCTCTCTCCTTGCTATAACTTTAACCATAACTGCCTGCAAAAAGGATTTTAACAATGATCCGATAGAAGCTGCCGGTATTGGTTTCATTCATGCATCACCAGGAACGGCTGCGCTTGATTTTATACTGGATAACCAGAAAATAAACAGCTTTACTTATACTAAAGATCTTGGCTATTATGCAGCTTATCCGGGTATCAGAGTGGTAGGTGTTGCAAAAAAAGATACTTTAAAGTACTTAACCTACACTAATGCGACTTTAAAATCAGGATCATTTTATTCGGTTTTCGTAGTAGATACCTTAAAATCTACAAAACTTTTGATCCTTGAAGATGATTTAAAAGCACCTGAAACCGATAAGGCTAAAGTTCGTTTTGTAAACTTAAGTCCAGGTTCTTCGCCATTTGATTTGGGAATTGCAGGTACAGATGCACCATTATTTACCGCAAAAGCATTTAAAGAGTTCACTACTTTTAGCAATATTGCACCAAATGACAGCTACACTTTTGAATTAAAACAAGGCGGAACAGTTAAAGTTAGCTTACCAGCCGTTAAAATCGAAAAAGGCAAAATTTATACCATCTGGGCTAAAGGCTTATCAAGCAAAACCGATAGTACAGGCCTTGGCTTATCTGTGATGACAAACAAATAAAATATTCACTCTACCTGTGAAAACGAAAATTGACACCGCCCAAAAATTGGGTGGTGTTATTTTTCTTAAATTTGCAATAATTAATCATGATAAACCGCTAATAAATAGTCCTTTACAAGGGTGATAAAAAAAATACTCAGTTTTGAGGAAATTTTAAAAGGCTGTGTAAAAAACGACAATAGCTGTAAAGAAATGATGTATAAATCATTTTACGGCTATTTAATGGGCATAATTTTAAGGTATACCAAGAATACTTCGGATAGTGAAGAGCTTGTAAATGATAGTTTTATCAAGATTTTCAAACATGTTGGTGGCTTCAAAGCACCAAAGAATCCGGAAGAATTACAAAGATCGTTTAAAGGTTGGATTGCCCAGATTGCTTCGCGGACGGCGATAGACAAGATCCGGAGTTCGAAAGTTCAGTTTTATGTTGATGATTTAGCAGAAAGCGAACATCCGGCTACCCAGGTTTCGATTGCTTCGGAACTACACGTTAATGATATTTTGAGTTTACTAAATCACTTACCAGATACGCAGAGACTGGTATTTAACTTATATGAAATTGAGGGTTTTGCCCACGATGAAATTTCGAAGATGTTAAACATTCCCGAAAGTTCCAGTCGTGTTTACCTCACACGATCTAAAAATAAGTTACGTACCCTTTACCTAAATACCATGGTTAATTCATACGAAAAAAATGGATAAGGAATTAATTGAGCATATTACGGCGCAACTCCAAAACCATGAGGAAGTTTATTCTAATGGTGCCTGGGAGCGCTTTTCGGAGAAAAAATAAGAGAAGAGGCATCGCTTTCTGGCCTTTGTGGGTTGCTGCTGCCTTAATTTTTATCTTCGGAGGTATATTTTTGGTGCAAAACAATACAGATCAGAAAAACGAGTTTGCCATCGCTAAACCTAAGGCACACCAAAATCCTGCTCACGGAAATACAGATCTCCTGATTTCGCCGAAAAACATTAAGCCATCCTTAAATAATGAGATTAACAACCATAGCACCACAGTAAAAAATTTAGCTGATAATCAATCAATTATAGCTACAGAAAATTTAAAACCTATATTGGAACAACAACATGGTGATGCAGTTTTCAATACATCAGCAGAATTAAATCCAGTTAACCACAATTTATTGGATAATAAACTTTCCGGGATAAATCTTTCAAATATAAAATCAAAAGAATTTGAAATTTTAACAGAAAATAAAAAACCTCAACCCCGTACACAAACAAATTTCGAAAAGTTGCTTGCTCAGGATAGCTATGCAAACCAACAGAAACCTGCCGATAAACCGAGTGGGAACTCTAAATGGCAACCTGATGTATATGTTGCCCCTGCTATGGGTAATGATAGTAAGGTAACCATGAATTATGGATTTTCTTTGTCGTATGCCATCGCCAATAAATTATCAATAAGTTCTGGTGTTTCGTATGCCTCTATTAGCACAACAGAATCGTTAAATGCTTCTGCACCACAAACCTTATCAGGCAAAAATCTGGCTTCAGTTGATGCTAAAGTGCGTGGAATTAATGTTCCTTTAGAATTAAAATACAATATCAGTGATAAACTTTATACCAATATTGGGGTTTCTGCACTTGCTGTTCTAAATAATTCGCAGCAGAACAGCTATATCGTTAATCAGGTTCAAAGTTTCTCTGCTCCGGCAGTAAATGGTTATGCAGATTCTAAAACCTTGATTGTACAAGAAAAGAAGGTAGAGCCGCAACCCGAAGCGAGCATAGATCCTGATAAATATATCGGATTCTACAATTTCTCTCTGGGTTACAAGCAAAAAATATCCAAAAAGAATAACATTGCTATCGAGCCTTTTTTAAGGTTACCCATGAAAACTTTCTCAAAAGAGAACCTTAACCTCACTAATGGCGGACTGCGGTTAAAAATTGATTTTTAAAAAACTAAGATATTTAGTATATTTGGTTAAATACCTTGTATGAAAAATATCAAGCCATATCCTGCAGAAGATAAACTACCCCCTGTTAAAACCCTTAACGAGGTCGATTTTTCTGCTGAATACAGTTATGCAGATTATATGCGCTTTGAATTTGAGGAACGCTTAGAAATTATTAAAGGACACTTATTCAAAATGAGTCCTGCTCCTTCTCGAATTCACCAGGGAATTTCAGCCAACATTTTTGTCCCTATATACAATATACTTAAAGGGAAACCATGTCGTGTCTATTCTGCTCCTTTTGATGTACGTTTAGCCAAGAAAAGTGTAGATGACAGAGAAGTTTTCACCGTAGTACAACCTGATATTGTAGTAATTTGCGATCCGGCTAAACTGGATCAGCGTGGCTGCATTGGGGCACCAGATATCGTTGTCGAAATTTTATCCCCGGGCAACAATAAAAAAGAACTGATCCATAAATATGAAGTTTACGAAGAAGCAGGTGTTAAAGAATATTGGATTGTAAGTCCTACGCACAAAACGTTTTTCAGGTATATCCTTGATGATAAAGGAAAATTTCAGCCTACCAAACTGCTCACCGAAGGCGAAGAGGTAACCACCACAGTTATACCAGGCTTTAAGCTTGTTTTAGAAGAGGTTTTTCAAGATTAAGGTATGCACATATCAACGAAAGAAGTCAAGTTTACATAGCAAAGTGGCTACATAAAACTTGACTTCTTTGAAAATCGTTTATATTTTTTAATTAGTGACCTGAATGACCATCAGCTCCGTGAGCATGACCATGCGCCAATTCATCCTGAGTAGCTTCACGTACATTTAAAATCACACCGCTAAACACTAAATTTTTACCAGCCATTGGGTGGTTTAAATCTACTGAAATGGTTTCGTCGTGAACAGCGGTAACACCTGCTCTAAACTGGTTACCATTGTTATCTTGCAATGGAATCACATCACCAACATTTGGCAGTTCGCCGCCAGCTTCAGTAAACATCGTTTTTGGCAGATCAGCAAAAGCTCCCGGATCAATATCACCATAACCATCTGCAGCAGATAGCTCGAAGCCATATTCATCACCAGTTTTTAAACCAGTTAAATGCTCTTCAAATTTAGGCAACATCATGCCAACGCCATATAAAAATACTAAAGGATTTTGTTCGTCAGCTTTTTCTACAAAAACTTGTTGTCCTTCTTCGTTAGTAGTATGCAATTCGTAAGTTAACGCTACTACAGAGTTTGGTGAAATATTCATTTAAATTTATTTATTGTAAATACTCTAATGCGTCCTCAACAGTGTTAACCGGCAACTGGCATACTTTATTTCGGCAAATATAAACTTTTGTTTCATTGCTTTGCTTACCTTTTAACAGCGGCAAGTTACTTTTTGTTCCGCCCAATGTAATTTTGTTAGGAATATAATGCCCGCTTAATTCCAATTTTATCACATCGCTTTCTAAACCGGTAATGGCAATTTCGTTTATGCCATAAATTTCGTTTAACAATTGAATAGCCCAGTTTGAGTAGGCAGAGCCATAACTTTTAATCTTCGGATGAACCGCAGCAAGCATTTCTGAGGCTTTTTCGGTATATTGTGCTACATCAAAAAGCAGCCCCAGTTGCTGCAAATTCTGCGCCATGGCAGAGTTTGAAGCCGGAATCACATTATCCATCACCTCATGTTTACGGGCGATTAAATCTTCACTTTCAGCAGAAGTATAAAAAAACATTGGCGAATCTGCGTCCGTAAAATTAGCAATCACATAATCGGCCAATGACTTTGCCTCTTCCAGCCATTTCTCGTCAAAATCCGCTTCATAAAGGGCAATCAGTGCTTCAATAAAAAACGCATAATCATCTAAAAAGCCAGTAATAGAGGCCTTTGCGTTTTTATAATTGCGGTATAAGCCGCCATTTTCCGATTTAAGGTGAGTTAAGATGAAATTAGCCGCAGCAGAGGCCTTTTCATAATATTGATTGTGACTTAAAACCTGAGCCGCATCAGCCAGCGCTTTAATCATCATACCATTCCAGGCCGTTAAACATTTATCATCCAAACCTGGCCTGACTCTTTTACTCCGCACAGCCATTAATTTTGTTTTGGCTGAGTTTACCTTATCATAAAACACCTCTGCCGTAATATTAAATTTTGCAAGTAAATCGCCATCGCTGATGGTTTTGCGCAGGATATTGGTTTGTTCTTCCTCCCAGTTACCTTCTTCGGTAATGTTATAGTAAGCGCCGATCAGTTGAGCATCTTCACCCAAAACCTGATCGAATTCTGCTTTATCCCAAATATAGAACTTACCTTCTATCCCCTCGCTATCCGCATCCAATGCCGAATAAAATAATCCATCTGCAGAGGTCATCTCATCAGAAACCCAATTTACCGTTTCTACCACAGTCTGTTTAAAAGAATCGAACCTGGTACACTGGTAAGCTTCTGCATACAAACTAATCAATTGTGCATTATCGTAAAGCATCTTCTCAAAATGCGGTACATGCCATTTATCATCAACCGAATAACGGGCAAAGCCACCTCCAATCTGATCGTAAATGCCTCCCCTGCTCATTTCTTCCAGCGTATGGCAAACCGCTGTAAAAACAGCTTCATCATCTTTTAAAAAGCCATAACGCAATAAAAAGACCCAATTATTGGGTAAAGGGAATTTCGGTGCACGGTTATAACCTCCGTAACCAATATCGAAATGGCGTTTCCAGGGTTCGATAATTTCGGTCAGGTGTTCATGGGTATATTCTTCTGTAGTTACCGTAGCAATTATCTTTTCACTGTCTTTAATCCCGGAAGTTAACCGTTCGGCATATTGAATGGCTTTATCAGGTTCGTTTGCCCAAAGTGCAGCCACATTTTCGAGGATATTGATCCAATCGTTTTTTCGGAAATAAGTGCCACCATAAATCGGACGCTGATCGGGCAAACAGATACAGTTTAAAGGCCAGCCGCCACTACCTGTCATGAGTTGAATGGCATACATGTAAATCTGATCAATATCCGGACGCTCTTCCCGATCAACTTTAATGCATACAAAATGTTGGTTCATCACTTCGGCAACTTCATGGTTTTCGAAACTTTCGCGCTCCATTACATGACACCAATGGCAGGCCGAATAACCAATGCTCACCAATATGAGCTTATTTTCTGCTTTGGCCTTTTCTAATGCTTCTGCCCCCCATTCATACCAATTAACAGGATTATGGGCATGCTGTAGCAAATATGGTGATGAAGCGTGGATTAAGTTATTGGTTTCAGACATGATGGGTTTTATAAAAAGGAAAATGGAATTTTAATTTCGAGGCGTAAATCTATTAATATTCTACAAACCTGTTTCGATTTAGTTTTTGTTTTTATACTTTAGTTGGAAATCTATACGATGAATGGAATTGAGCAAAAATGAGTTATTTAATGCCATAAAAGAGATTATTAGCCAATCCCGTTTGAAAGTATTTCGTGCAGCAAATTCTGCATTACTTGAATCTTACTGGCAAATTGGAAAACTTATTGTAGAGGATGAGCAGCAGGGAAAATTACATGCAGATTATGGGAAGGCAACATTAAAAAATCTTTCAAACCAATTGACATTAGCGTTTGGGAAAGGTCTTGATTATACTAATCTTACAAATATTAGGAAATTTTACCTTGCCTTTTCCAATTTGGTACGCATTGCGTACCGAATTAAGTTGCACTTGTTACCGGCTTTTATCCCGTTTTGTAAACCCTAACCTTATACCCTATACCTTCAACCTTACACCCTCAACCTTACACCTTCAGCCTTCAACCTTAAAACAATGAAAATCACCCACACCGAAATATATCGCTTTAGCATCCCGATGGAACCTTTTGTGATTGCCACAGGAACCATGCATTTTGCACAGAATGTGTTAATCAGGATTTATACTGATACAGGTATCCACGGCATTGGAGAATGTTCTGCTTTCCCTATGATTGTTGGTGAAACGCAGGAAACCTGTATTGCCATGGCCAAAGATTTCGCCGCTATTTTAAAGGGTAAGGATCCTTTGGAAATTCCGGAACGGATGAACGATTTATTGGGTTATGCCGATCATAACAATACCATTAAAAGTGCTTTCGATATGGCGCTGTTTGATATCGCTGCCAAAAATGCAAACTTACCCCTCTATAAATTTCTGGGTGGAACCAAACGTACTATCGAAACCGATATGACCATTGGCATTGATACACCCGAGGGAATGGCCACTACAGCTTTGAAATATAAAAGCCAGGGTTGCCGTATCTTAAAAATTAAGCTGGGTAAAAAAGTGCATGATGATATCGAAAGGGTAAAACACATCCGCGATGCCGTAGGTGAAGATTTAACTTTACGCCTGGATGCCAATCAGGGCTGGAGTTTTGATGACGCTTTATTTGCACTGGGCGAATTGGAGAAATACAATATTGAGTTCTGTGAACAACCCATGCGCACCTGGTATGATGATCAACTCCCCGAGCTAAATGTAAATTCGCCAATTAAATTAATGGCCGATGAAAGCTGCTATAACCACCACGATGCCCGAAAACTGATCAACAGCCAGTCGACAACCTATTTAAACATTAAATTTTCGAAATCCGGGGGAATTTTAGAAGCGCAAAAAATCCATGAAGAAGCCTTAAAATATGGTGTAAAATGTATGATTGGCAGCATGCTCGAAACCCGGATTGCTTTAAGTGCCAACTTACATTTCGCCTTGGCCAGCCCTAATGTGGAGTTTTTTGATTTAGATACAGCACTATTGGGCCATCTGGTTGACCCGGTTGTTGGTGGCTTAACTTATAACGGTTATTTCCTTGATGTTCCTGAAGAAATCGGTATCGGTGCAGAAGCCGATGAGTTTTTCTTAGCGGAATGTGAAAGCTGGGTGGTTTAGCTGTACTAGTTTGGAGTTGAGCGTTTGGAGTTTGGAGTCGATTAACCGATTTAAACAATTAACCTCCGAGATCAATACCCACTGATTATTGATTAAAGGCGTATTGAAACGCTCAGACAGATTGCCTATCCGAAAGATCCTAGCGTTTACACATATCTCCCGCATGTGTTTTTAGGCATTATGCTAGCTTGCTTAAATAATAAGCAGGTCTTACCAATTACGCCTGTCTCCCGATAGCAATCGGGACCAAGAGCCAGGAAAATCGAAAAAACAGTTGCAGCTCAGGTAAATGGGCACTGACAAACCTGAAGCGCAGTGAGTTTTCTGTCACAAGGAACCCACAACCGTTCATCAACCACAACCTGACAGAAAACAAAGTGCCACTGTTTTTTCGATGTGCTAAGGCTACGCGCAAAAGGCTCATTGCTGGATCCGATAGCCATCGGATGACGAAGCGCTTTGACTACTTTGGCGCTCCAAAGTAGTATGCCCCCGCGGCATAGAGCGGCAAGAAGCTTGTTATTAATAAATAATGGCCCAATGACCATTGAACTAATGACCAATGACTAATGAACCAACATTCGATCCAGCGCCAAACTATCACCATTAAAAGCATTAAAATCAACCACATGGCCAATACCATTAATTTTAGCTTTATCAGAATGCTGCCAAAATTTCCAGCGGCTTTTGTCCATCCTTAACTTTGGTTGATAATAATGGGCAATCCACAAAGGATAATCATCAAAATGATCGGCTAAATAATCTTCGTAAAATTTAAGCCCGGTATAAACAATCGGCCTTACCTTGGTTTTTATTTCTACATAATTGAGAAAATCAGAAAGTTCTGTCCTCATTTTTAACGGTGAAACGCCATCTAAAGATTCAATATCCACAACTGGTGGTAAATCCCCTTTCTCAATATTTACCACTTGTAAGAAAAATTTAGCCTGCGTTTTACCATCCTTTTTTGGTCTGAAAAAGTGATAGGCCCCGCAAATAATCCCTGCTTTTGGGGCTTCGCGCCAATTGCGTTGAAAATAGGGATCAACCAGCATTAATCCCTCTGTGGCTTTGATAAAGGCAAAACGGATACTCACCTCATCTTCCTTCATTTCCTTTACTTTTTGCCAGTTTATTTTACCCTGATAGTAGGAAACATCAATTCCGTGAACCGTATATTTTTTAGGGATTTTGATGTTAAAACTTTCGTAGGTCCGGTAATTCGGGTCTTGCCCCCAGTCTTTAACCCAGCTCCAGGTAGCCACAAAACTTCTTAATACATAACCGTAATAAAATGGAGAAAGCAAAATCAACAATAAACCGGCAATAACCAACTTAAGCTGAATCGAAATACCAGCTTTCTTTTTCTGCCTGTTGTGGATTTTCTGGTTACAGGCTTCTTGGCGGCAGGTTTTCTGGCAACCGGACTTTTATTTATTGTGGTTCTTTTATCTGGAGGCATGGATTATTAATGCCGCTAAGTTGAGGAAAATAAATAAGTGTTTGTATTGCTTTGAATATTTTTTAAAAAAATTGGTCATAAAAAAGCCTCCTGATTTGTGGACAAGAGGCAACCCAAATGTTTTCACAACGGAATAATCCTTATTGTGATTTGCTTTCGATATCAAAGATAAAATTTATTTTAATATTCGGAATATGGGAAACCGTAAAGAAGTATAAATAAATGAATTTAAGTTTGGGTATGTGGGCATTTCGGCAAATGTGTACGCGCGTTTCGCATTTATGCTGACACCTTCTTTCGCTCCAAACTGAACGCCTGTTTCGCTCCAAACTGTACGCTCTGATCTTCAGGTCAGGATTTCTTCGCACAGCAGTTCCAATAAAATTTCTAAGTTTAGGGCAAATTAAAGCCCCAGAGGTAAAATCGATACCTGGTGTGCTGTTGCATTCATCAGATTGATTTTAAGCGCTTCAGAGCGCCTTTTTGATGGATTTTACGGTTTCATCCGAAGGATGATGGAATGGTTATCTAAAGGAAAGCGGGAAATGAGGACCCCGAACGGGAAACCGTGGAGCGCCTAGGGGAAGAAGTAAATTTGCAGCCAAGCCGCTATGCATTCAGAGGGAAAGGAATGACTTAGCAAAAAATCCGGCAGCCAAATTCGCGTACAGTTTGGAGCGAAACGGACTGTACAGATTTAGTGAAATACGCAATCAGGTTTTAGATTTATGGTATAGCGTTGTTGTAAATATCAGTAGTTCAAAGAATGAAAGCAAATCACAACCAACAACTAGTTAATGTTAACAATAACCCAGTTGTTGTAAATATCAGTAGTTCAAAGAATGAAAGCAAATCACAACAGGTTCTGGCGGGGGATTATTTAGCCCAAAGTTGTTGTAAATATCAGTAGTTCAAAGAATGAAAACCCATCACCTGCAACCGTGCTTCGGTAGCCTTAGGATGCGGTTTCAGCAGGGCTTTTATTTCGCACTTAGGCAGAATAAGTTTTACTAACCCATCGGGTTCTATGCACAAAACCGTTTCGCGAAGCCATAACTGATCCATGGCTTTGCTGCTGTTAAATTCGAAACCCTTAAGCAAAGTGATGTCACCATCAATCAATTTTTTATTTCCTGCCTGTTCGGCCGGGATGGTTTTAAAGATTTCGATAAAACGTTTGTTCAGGCTATTCAGGAGATCGCCATAAGCATAAAGTTTGACCAGAGGTGCAAATGCTTCCGGATGTAAGCGGCATTTCTGCTGGTGCTGCCAAAATCGCGACTGCTTTTTTTGCTCGCTTCTGTCTGCTGTTTGTGGGCCGCTTTTTGCCTGACCACATCCGTATTTCCGCGTTTGTAAAAAACAAGATCGCCGAGTTGCCCGTTAATTGATAATTCCATTCTGGCTAGCCATAATTTTAGTATATTAGGTTAAACAAAAGGGATGATCATCCAATTTAATCAATCTGATTTAAAAATCCCAAAAAAAAATATTCCAAACCCCACCTTTACGCCACATTTACCCCACGTTTACCCCACCTTCCGGCCACGCTTGCTTATCCCCTGCTGTACACTAACTTGCCCACTGCTTCGGACTTGCTTCGGTTGAAATGGAGCTACGGTGAAGGTCGGCGTTATCAAAGATTTGCATCGCTTTCAGTTGGCGGGTTAACAATAGCTAAATAAAAGGTAAAACGCAACATAGCTAAGAGTTACTTTTGTCTATAGCTGTGTCGGTATTAGAGTATAAAGAAGGTATGGAGATTAGCTTACAAAACACTGGAATATTTAGGAGCTCAGGTCTTATGGTTCCCGCCTGCGCAGGATCCGATAGCTATCGGATGGCGACCGCATTAGAAAGTTCAAAGATCTCTCCACTACGGTCGAGATGACAATACTGCGTGCCCCTCATAGTTTCAGAGGAATAAATCTACGGATTACATCATGCGATCTGCTTCCTGCTATGCGGCCTGGGAAATGATGGAAAGATCCTTCGACTCCGCTCAGGATGACAAAAAACCGGAGGAAAATACAAGGAGGATGAATTGATCGCGATTGAAATAACGCGATAATTCCGCTGCAATATGCTATCTAAACCCTGATATCCGGCCTGGGATATGATGGAAGGATCCTTCGACTCCGCTCAGGATGACAAAAACCGGAAGGAAAATACAAGGAGGATGAATTGATCGCGATTGAAATAACGCGATAATTCCGCTGCAATATGCTATCTAAACCATGATATCCGGCCTGGGATATGATGGAAAGATCCTTCGACTCCGCTCAGAATGACAAAAAACCGGAGGAAAATGCAAGGAGGATGAATGGATCGCGATTGAAATAACGCGATAATTCCGCTGCAATATGCTATCTAAACCCTGATATCCGGCCTGGGATATGATGGAAAGATCCTTCGACTCCGCTCAGAATGACAAAAAACCGGAGGAAAATTCAAGGAGGATGAATTGATCGCGATTGAAATAACGCGATAATTCCGCTGCAATATGCTATCTAAACCCTGATATCCGGCCTGGGATATGATGGAAGGATCCTTCGACTCCGCTCAGGATGACAAAAAACCGGAGGAAAATACAATATAGATTAGGCTGCAAAAAATAGCGACCGCTTTAAGATTCCCGCCTGCGCGAGAATGACGATCGGATTAGAAAGTACAAAGATCTCTCCACTACGGTCGAGATGACGACCCGGCGTACCCCTCAGAGTTTCGGAGAAATAAATTTACGGATGCCTTTCTATGCTCCATGCTATCTGCACCTCGCTATCCGGCCTGGCAGATTTCCGCCGGAAAAAGCACGGAAATCTTTGCAGTCTCCTTCATAACGCCACAACCCAAGGCAGGATCAAAGCGGGAGCGGTGGGATAAGTAAGGGTAAGAGCCTCGATGCTGCCGCAAATGAGATTTACGTAGTTTTTTACAAGGAATTGCGTAGCAATCTTTTATACCGATAAAAACAACATTATCAGATAAAAAACGATGCAAGCCTTTCAGTTATGCCTTGTTTATTGTTATTGTTTTAGGTAGGCATGCTTTCGCTGGGCTCAGGTTGGTTACCTTTTATCAAGAAAAAGGTAAAAGCCCTTCGGTGGCTAACCGAGGCAAGGCTGAGCAAAGGGCAAGAAAATAGCAACCGCATTAAGATTCCCGCCTGCGCGGGATCCGATAGCTATCGGATGACGACCGTATTATAGCGATCGCCTTAGCCTGCAATATGCTCCACGCTATTCTACTCCATGCGATCTGCACCACGCTACCCGGCCTAGGATATGATGGAAGGAGATCCTTCGACTACGATCAGGAAGACAGAAAATAATGAAAAGTCTAAAGGGAAAGAATTAAATTAAGATGATTAAATAATACCTGGCTTTTGGTATTTTTACGGCATCTAAATACACCATGTTCAAACTTATTTTCAACACTTATAAAACATCATTCAGCGGATTAAGCAGAGAAACCTGGCTTTTAAGTATTGTAATGATGTTTAACAGGTGTGGAAGCATGGCCGTTCCGTTTATGGGTTTGTACGTTACCCAAAGCCTGCACCGGTCTGAAATGGATGCGGGCCTAATCATAACCTTATTTGGCATAGGCTCTATTTTAGGTTCTGCAACCGGAGGGAAACTAACCGATATGATCGGTTTCAGACCGGTACAAATTCTCTCCTCCATTATTGGCGGCTTGTTGTTTATCTTATTCTCAACCATCAGCCATTTTTCTACCCTGTGTGTGCTGGCAGTAGTCATCAGTTTCTTTTCTGAAGCTTTCAGACCGGCCAATTTCACCGCTGTGGCCCACTATGCAAAAGAAAATACGATTACCCGCTCCTACTCATTAAACCGGCTGGCGGTTAATATTGGCTGGTCGGCCGGGATTAGTATGGCGGGGATTATAGCTTCCATTAATTACAAACTTTTGTTTATTGTGGAGGGATCGGTAAGTATACTGGTTGGACTTTCGATTTTGTTTTTACTACCTAAAGTGAAGGATTTTATTAAAAAAGCGAAGGAAACCCGCAGCACCATGGTGATTCTAAAACCCTGGGAAGATGTCTTTTACGTAAAATTTATTCTCTTAACTACCCTTTTTATTACCTGTGCCTTTTTAATGTTCAGGGTAGTACCGGTATTTTTTAAAGAGGAATGGCATATTAACGAGTTTGCCATTGGGATTATTATTGGCTTAAACGGTGCCATCATCGCGCTGTTCGAAATGATTATGATCAATAAGATTGAAAAGAAAAGATCGCCTATGTTTTTCATTGTTATTGGCTCCATTTTCTTTGCGGTGTCTTACCTGTTGTTAAGCGCACCGATTATTTTTCATCTGGTATCGGCCGTGTTCACCATTGTAACCTTCACGGTTGGCGAAATGTTTGTACTCCCGTTTATCAATACCGTTGTGATTAGCAGAAGCAACGAACACAACCGTGGTTTATATGCAGCAGGTTATACGTTAAGCTGGTCTTGTGCACAGGTGGTAGGCCCGCTTGCGGGTTTTTATATAGCCAAACACCTGGGTTATAACTGGCTCTGGTTTGGATTGGCCTGCATTTTATTGCTTTGTGCCTACGGTTTTAGCGTAATGGATAAACGCCAGCAACAAGCGGTATTAAAAACAGGTTAGTTTGCAGTTAACGATCTGCTAACTGTAAACTAAAACCTGCCCACAGAATTAAGACTATTTAAATTTCTGTGCCTTAACGCCTTCTTTAGTAATTTTTACTGGTAAAATCATACCGTTTGCATCAAACTTCATTTCATCGATGCAGGTTTCGCGATGGTTTCCATCAGTTTCGGTTAATGGCCTGCGGTGATAAACAATATAATATTTATTTTTTTCTCGTTGATGATTAAAGAATGGTGCCCTGCCCCTCTTGCAATGGTCGCATCCTGCTGTAAAATTTTACCGACTCTTTTAAACGGACCAAATGGCGAATCGCTTACCGCGTAAGCGACAGAGTAATCTGGTCCGGTCCAGCCACCTTCGCTCCACATGAAATAGTATTTACCATTTCTAATGAACATATAAGGACCTTCCACATAATTATCGGGAGTGATTTCTTTAAAGATAGTTCCATCTTCAAAAGGTAAAAAGCCGGTAAAATCTTTATTCAGCTTTGCAATATTGCAGTGTTTCCATCCCCCATAAATTAAATAATACTGTCCGTCTTTATCTTTAAACACAAACTGATCAATAGGCTGTGCGCCGTTATGAAATTTATCTACTAAAGGTTTGCCCAGATGGTCTTTATAAGGGCCTTCTGGTTTATCAGCAACGGCTACCCCAATTCCGCCGACTTCATTATCGCTCTGGATATCGTTAGCGCCGAAAAACAGATAATATTTTTTGTCTTTTTGCACGATTGCCGGTGCCCAGATGGCTTTGTTGGCCCACTTAACCGCAGCGGTATCTAAAACATGAGGATGTTTTTTCCATTTCACCAAATCGTCAGAAGAAAAAGCATCCAAAAAAACCTGTTCTTTATATTTGGCCGAGTAGGTTGGATAAACCCAATATTTGTTGTTAAAAACAGCAGCTTCAGGGTCTGCATACCATCCAGGAAATATTGGATTTCCAGATTGCTTAATCGTTTTAGTATCCTGCGCAAAAGAAGTGAGCGCGGATAAAAGTAAAAGAGATGAGAATAAATATTTCATGGGTACAATTTAGAAAAAAATCTGTGGTTTAAAAATTTGACGTTCTTTTTAACCGCAAAGTATTTGAAGAAAAAGGCGCAAAGAATACTAAGTTTCAAATTTCAGATTGATTTTCGGAAAGCAATGGCAGTGCCTGTCGGTTTCGATAACCCCGCTCCCGTTTCTGCTCCGATGAAGAATCGGGAGCATTCACTCAGATCGGGTTTAAGTGGCAAAACTGGTAGTACCATTTAAAGTTTTATGGCGAATGCAAGGGACAGGCTTTGCTCTGTAAAACAGGCCACTGTTAAATAAACCCGACAGCGCTAAATAGCCCGGAATGAAGTGCAACGAAATGAGGACTATGAGCGAATGGCGGGACTACAACGCCTATGGAATACAGATCCTTCGTTTCCCAAAGCATATATTGTTCACTAAAATAATTAACCACAAAGAACACAGAGTTAGGGAAAGAGTACACAAAGTTTGGACATAGATAAAACAGTGGGCCATTTAACCGCTAAGAGCGCCAAGAAAGGACGCAAAGAATACTAAGTTTCAAATTTCAGATTGATTTTCGGAAAGCAATTGCAGTGCCTGTCGGTTTCGATAACCCCGCTCCCGTTCCTGCTCCGATGAAGAATCGGGAGCATTCACTCAGATCGGGTTTAAGTGGCAAAACTGATAGTACCATTTAAAGTTTTATGGCGAATGCAAGGGACAGGCTTTGCTTCGAAGAATAGTCTGTTGTTAATTAAACCCGACAAAGCTAAATAGCCCGGAATGAAGTGCAACGAAATGAGGACTATAAGCGATGGCGGGACTACAACGCCTATGAAAAACAGGCCGTTCATTTTCAAAATGGCAAAAAAAATCCCTGCTTATAAAATAGGTAGGTCTCCGACTCCGCTCAGACTGACAATTAACTTAATGATGTTTTGGAAAGCAAAACTTGTAGTTGGGTTAAAACAACCCTGCCTTTCGTTTCAAATCCTCGGCCTCATGCTTCGGCCTGCGGTTTTTTCACTATGGTCAGGTTTAAGTGGCAAAACTGGTAGTACCATTTAAAGTTTTTATAGCGGATGCAGGAACAGGCTTTGCTTCGAAGAACGAACCGCAGTTAAATAAACCCGACAGCGCTAAATAGCTCGGAATGAAGTGCAACTAAATGAGGACTATGAGCGAATGGCGGAACTACAGCAGCTATGAAATACGGAACGTTCGTTTTCAATAAAAAACCTTCATATCCAACTGATCATGATCAAATAAAAACGCAACGAAGTTGAGTGTTCTACTAAAGATAGATTTCTCGACTACGCTGCGCTTTGCTCGAAATGACGGATTTTTTTATTTGCTTAGCTCTGCAAAATATTTGTGGAACAGTGGCAAAGTTTCTATTCCTTTATAATAATTGTAAATATCATATTTCTCATTTGGAGAGTGCAGCGCATCGCTATCTAAACCGAAGCCAAAAAGCACCGATTTAATTCCCAGTACATCTTCAAACAAGGCCACAATAGGAATACTGCCACCACCGCGTGTTGGAATAGCTTTTTTACCAAAACTATCTTCAATCGCTTTTTCGGCTGCCTGATATGCAATACTATCAGTTGGGGTAACCACTGGTTCGCCACCATGGTGAGGCGTAACTTTTACCTTTACATTTTTAGGTGCAATGCTTTCAAAATGTTTGGTAAAAATCTCAGCAATTTCTTCCGAGTTTTGATGCGGAACCAAACGCATAGAAATTTTTGCATTGGCTTTACTAGGTAAAACGGTTTTTGCACCCTCGCCAATATAACCGCTCCAAATTCCGTTTACTTCTAAAGTTGGGCGTGTACCTGTACGCTCCAGGGTCGAATAACCTTTCTCACCCCAAACTTCTTCGATATCTAAATCCTTTTTGTATTCAGCTTCATCGTAAGGTGCAGAATTTAAGGCTTTTTTCTCCTCGTCTGTTAATTCTAGTACTTTATCATAAAAAGCAGGGATAGTAATGTGGTTATTTTCATCGTGTAATGAAGCAATCATTTTACAAAGAATAGTTGCCGGATTGGCCACTGCACCACCATAAACACCTGAGTGTAAATCGCGGTTCGGACCAACTACTTCAACTTCCATATAAGCTAAACCACGTAAGCCGGTTTCGATTGATGGATGTTCCATACTGATCATCGAGGTATCAGAAATTAAAACTACATCGGCTTTTAATCGATCTTTGTTTTCATTTACAAAAATACCCAGATTAGCAGACCCTACTTCCTCTTCACCTTCAATCATGAATTTAACGTTACAAGCCAAAGTATTGGTTTGCATCATCAGTTCGAAAGCTTTTACATGCATGTAAAACTGGCCTTTATCATCGCAGGCGCCACGGGCATAAATTTTGCCATCGCGCACCGTTGGCTCGAAAGGTGGGGTATGCCAAAGTTCTAAGGGATCAGCAGGCTGAACATCATAGTGGCCATATATTAAAACAGTTGGTAAAGAAGCATCTATAATTTTTTCGCCGTACACAATCGGATAACCAGCTGTTGGACAGATCTCAACCTGATCTGCGCCTGCATCCTTTAATTTCTGCGCAACATAATCGGCAGTTTTTAACACATCGCCTTTGTATTTCGGATCAGCACTAACCGATGGAAAACGCAATAACTCAAACAACTCATCTAAAAAACGTTGTTTGTGCGTTTCTACATAATTTTTAATCTCTTGCATAACAAAATGAATTTGGACAAATATAGGCTTTACCAGATAAAAGGCACAGTAAAGGATTAAATTATCACCATGCCAGGCATAAAACTTTGCTTACAGATGATTACTGCGTTTAATTATTTTAAGCTCAAAATCTTTGTGTTATCTTAAAACATAAAAACCGTCTTTTAACAGCTACAAAAAATAGTTTAATGTTTGTAAAAAAGAATAGTGTGGTATTTTTTATGTTTACTTTTTTGTAAATTGCGCCATTAAAAGATGTCCTTAAATCCTGTACGAAAGAATTTTAACAATGAAGTTTAGCGCAAAAGTATTTCTATCTCTGCTGCTGCTTTTCGTTGTCCGCATTTCTTCTTTCGCTCAAGGAACACCTCCCCCAAATCGTGTAAGTTGCCCGGAAGCAGCCCAATATTATTCAAAAGACAGCATAAATATTGTAACCTTTGGAGCGAGCACAGTAGAGGGGGTAAAAGGCCTTGGTTTTCAAACCATTCTCCAAAACAATTTTACAAATTGTTATACGAATAAGACGGTAGATATTACCAATCATGGTATTGGGGGGCAGACTACTTTTCAGGGATTACTCCGGATTGATAACGCAATAGCCAATAGAACAGGTTTTATCGTGATTGATATGGGGATTAATGATGCTCTTGCAATTGCTTCAGGCAAAGGAAGTATAGCCGAAACTGTTGCCAATATGCGGGTTTTAATTACGGCGGGTCTTAAACAGAAATTAATCCCGATTTTGTGTACGCTTCAGTTTGTTGATGATAGAACCATTAAAAGTTATGTTGCTGTAAATACGAACATCAGAAACCTGAATGCAGCATACCGAAAATTAGCAACAGAATATAAGATATACCTGGCTGATGTAAATGCGGCAATGAGACGTGATTTTTCACTCTATCAGGATCCATTTCATCCAAATGCACGCGGTTACAGATTGGTGAGCTATGTTATTTTTGACACTATTAATAAAGCAATTTTTGATAAATTCCTGAAGTTTACTGTTACTCAGAATTATCCGAACCCTGCCGCCATGCAAACATTTATTGATATCGTTTTGCCGGAAACGGATAAGATTAACGTTCAGATTTACGATTTAATGGGCCGGTTGGTTAAAACAGTAGTAAACGAATACCTTAACGTAGGAAAACACACTTTAGAAATAAACACCTCCGGTTTCGTTCCTGGCATTTATTTTTTCAAAATTTCTTCCGATTCCGGTCAATACAATGCTGCAAAAAAGTTTATTGTAGCGCGGTAACAAAAGCATTAAATATTAGTCAGATATTTGATTAATACGTGTTATCATTTTAATTATGTCTTCTGATACATCTTTCACAAACGAAACAGTTGATCTTGATTATCTTCCGAAGTATGAAGAAATTTCACTAAAACAACCTCATTCCAGTTATTGGAAAATTATCTGTATCAACCTGGTAATTTTTTTTGTGCTACTGGGAATTGGTGCTGGCTCGCTTTTATTGTTTGTTAATGAAATAAGACCAAATGCAGTTTGGATTATCCCTCTTTACTTCATGCTGGCCGTTATTTTTTTCTGCTTTTCCGTTTAAGTTTTAAAAAACGTGGTTACGCAATACGTACGCATGATGTAATTTATAAGAGTGGAATTATTGCCGAGTCTACCACAATTGTTCCTTTAAACAGGATTCAGCATATTGAATTAAACGAAGGTATTTTTTCGAGGATATTTAAATTAGGATCACTGCAGTTATTTACAGCCGGAGGCCAAAGCGGACATATCCACATTTCCGGTATTGCAATTGAGGAAGCAAAAAGCATCAGGGATTTACTTTTAAAAAAATAGACCTGCTCGAAAACCCTACAAATGAAACAGAAGCATAATGGACAACGATTTTAGCAAACCACAACGCGAATCGGCCTTTGGCATCATTATAATGGGTGCTCATACCATGCTAAAAATTGGCAAAGCGAGTTTTTTCTTATTCATTATTGCTTTTGTAAAGATGTCGGGCAATTCTTTCACCTACCTGATATTAGGCATTTCTGCAATAATCGTATTCAGCGTTATATTCGCTTATTTATGGTATTTAAAATTCACCTTCTTTTTAGACAAAGAAAAGCAGGAGTTTGTAGTGAATAAGGGGATTTTCAATCGCGATCAGGTTATTATTCAACTCGATAAAATACAGCAGGTTAACATTAACCAGAATATTTTACAGAAAATTATTGGAGTTTATGGTTTAAAAATCGATACTGCGGGTGCGCATGGAGAAGAAGTAAGCATAAAAGCCATTGATGAAACTGCTGCTTACAACCTTCAGGCACATCTACTGAACAGAAAGGCTGTGAATGGAGTGCAACCGGAAGCGGCACATGGAAATGATTTGATTGAAGAAACACCATTTTTAAGAATCAGTGGCTTTACCTTATTTAAGGTCGGTTTAACTTCTAATTACGGACAAAGTTTAGCTTTGCTTGCCGCTTTTTTTTATACGGTTATTTATGAAGGCAGACAACTGCTAGATGCCTTTAAGATCAACAAAGATGAAATTCAAAGCACAGTAACAGGAATGTTGACCATTGTTACAGTTTTCATTTTAATTGCATGCCTTTTAATTGTATTGCTGATTATCAATCTGGTTAGAACCTTCTATAAATATTTCGAACTCCAGATCAGTCAGCATAAAGATGTCTTACTCCTATCTTCGGGATTAATTGCTAAAAAAATACGCTGATCAGTCCAAATAAAGTACAAATTACCAAATACAGTCAGAATTACTTTCAGAAAAAGATGAATATGCTGAATATGAATTTAAGACAGGCTCATTTTGGTCAAAGTAAAAAAGGCCATGAAATGCAGGGAAACACCTTGGAAATCCCAGGCTGTAATCCTATTGAGCGTGATGAACTGTTAAAAATGATATTGGGCAAGGCACCATTCAAGGGAAAAACCTTTGTTGCAGACTGGCGTTTTTTAAACCTGCCAATTTTCTTCAAACTGATTTTACCCGTTTCAATCTTTTTGATCCTGGCTTTTAATATCCCCGAGGTGAAACCTTTTATTGGTATCGCAATTGCATACCTTGTTGTAGGTATGTTAATGATCTATATCAGCTACCGTCGGCACCGGATTTCAGTAAATCAGGATTTCATCATCAAAACCAGCGGAATTTGGGATATTTCAAATGAAATTGTAGTGCCAAATAAGATTCAGGCCATTACTGCTTTTCAATACCCCTGGCACAAAGGAGTGGATGTTGGCCACCTCACTTTACATACCGCTGCAGGTCAGATTCACTTCAAATATGGTAATTATACCGAAATTAAGCAGCTCGTAAATTATTGGTTATATCAGGTAGAGCATAAAAATGAGAATTGGATGTAACCAAACAGTTGTCCGGCCGCTAAACCGAACAAACTGTTATCCTTTAATTAGCCATGATATGCCGCGGCAAACTCTGCAGCAAAATCATTAAGCTTAATGCTACCTAAAACGGGTCTGTTTTTATAATAATCTACAAAAAGTTTCTTGCTTCTAATCGCATCGCCCATTTCTACATAGTTTTTGGCTATTTCTTCAGGCAAACCTGCGCCCACCATTCCATTAAATGCGTCTTCATCGCTAAATTCAATCCATGGTAATGCTGGCTTACCCACAGCAGTGCCCAATGCTTTTGCAACATCAGCAGGAGTACTTTCATCATCACTGGCAACATATTGTATGGTTTTTCCTGTAAAATTGCTTTCCAATACTTCGGCGGCTACCGCTGCAATGTTACGGGGATGCACCAAAACAAGTTTGGCATCAGCACCAAAATTAGATCCTAATATATTTGCATGTTTAACCATATCGATGTTGGCTAAAAAGTTGATATAGAAATAACCGGCACGTAAATGTTTTACATCTACCCCATCTAATGTTTCAAAAATATTTTCTACATCATGCAATCCGGCAATCGGGCCGGTTCCATCCGGCAGATCTGCACCTACACTACTTAAATTCACTACTTTTTTAACCCCCGACTCTTTTATGGCAGCAGCATAATTTTCGCCTATACCCTTTATATATTCCCTGAATTTTGGTGCTGCAAAATCTGATGGAACCATGGTGTAAATGGCGTCAGCCCCGGTGAATGCATCTGTTAAAAATTCGGTATCGCTTACATTACCAATTAAGGGTATAGCGCCCAGCGATTTAATTTCTTCTGCTCTATCAGCATTACTGCTAATCACTTTTACCTCATGGCCTTTAGCCACCAATATTTCGGCTAGGGGCTTGGTAATATTACCTGTTGATCCTGTTAATGTTATTTTCATGATTTTTTGTTTTTAAATGTTAAATACAAAGCTATATTTGTGCTTACTTTTATACAAGTACTTACCCCAAAGTATGTAACCATGACAGCCATTAAAGAAAGTTCGACCCGTAATTTTAACAAAGGTGTAGCGCTAACCAGCTGCCCTGTTACTTTTGTAATGGAAAAAATTGGTGGTTATTGGAAACCTATCATTATTTTTCATTTAATGAGTGGGCCAAAACGTTACAGCGAGTTAAAACGTGCTATACCACAGATAACGGAGAAAATGCTGATACAACACTTAAAGCAGTTGCAAAATGATGACCTCGTTCATCGGGATGCGCAAGCCGTTATTCCGCCCGTAGTTACGTATAGCCTCACCAAATCGGGACAGGAACTGTTTCAGGTATTAGATTCGATGGTAGACTGGGCCGTTAAAAATGGCTCTGTTTAACCTCATTATAGACAAAATAAGGGTTTGAGTAAAACTTTGGCCTATTTTACCATTTAAGACACATCAGGTACATATAAGCCAATACAGGGTAGATCATGAAACAAGTTTAACATTATGGCTTTATGTGTAGTTGATCATTAGGCGATAATATCTTTTATTGATTGGAAATGAAAGGATGGTTTTTCATCGGATATTACAGTCCTGCTGTTCGCTGTAGCCCTCATGCTTCGGGGCTGCCGCTACCATCAGGTTTACGAATAGCGTAAGTGCACAATGCAACCTCAAAAATGAAATACGAATCTAGCTTTTCTAAAAACCAAAAGAAAATCATTTTAAATGTGCGGGATAGCCTACAGTACCATAATCCCCTTGATGTTTGCGGCTTGCTTATAAACAGCAATCACCTCATCAGCACTCTGCATGGTCTTTTTTACCGTAATCGAAACATATTTACCTGTTTTTGATGCCTGTTCAATAAACTCATCCTTGGGTAAAATGGCACGTAAGTCTTCTATTTTATCTAGTCCGCCAGTGATAATAAATTTAAAATTGTAAACACCCGGAAACTTTTCAACGGTTTCCAGTTTTTCTTTTAAGTTGGCATAAATATCTGTATTTGTTCCATCTGGGATATCAGAAAACTCAATATCCTTATTTATTTTTTCTCTTCCATAACGAAGGCATATCAAATTCTATACCCAAATCAACAGGGTGCAATTCTGACAGCATAATACATTTTATTAATCGAAATAAATATGACTTTGGGGTTTAAACCCTCAATAGCAGCACAAACTCAATTTAAATAAACCTTGGCGAAGCGGATACCGGCCTGGTGCATAAGGCCTGCAGGCGTATGAGCAAAGCAAAGGGCTACCGACGCCGATGAAATACAGCTGTTGCTTTTCTCAAAACCAAAAGTGCAGATTTACCATAGCTATATTAGCCCCAAATAAAAATAAGGGGCATTTTACCCTATAAGATAGATAAGGGCCATATAAGCCAATACCGGATAGATTCTGAAACAAGTTCAGAATGACGGGCGATAAAATAAAGGTGTTGGTTTTAAACCCTCAATAGCAGCACAAACTCAATTTACCTAAACCTTGGCGAAGCGGATACCGGCCTGGTGCGTAAGGCCTGCAGGCGTATGAGCAAAGCAAAGGACTGCAGAATGCCATGAAATACTGATGTAGCTTTCCTCAAAATCAATCAAAATAAGTTCTTTTGCCATGTTATGCCATGATTTTCAACAATTTTAATGGCGTGAGGGATTCTGAAACAAGTTCAGAATGACGAACGGTTAGGGCAACCGGTTAGGTTTTTAACTAATTACTAACAACTTTGGCAAAAAGCGACAGGAATTGTTATTTTTGAACCTCAAAAAAACAGGAGCCGATTTGGATTATTTAGCAGGATTAAACCCACAACAGAGAGCAGCAGTAGAGAACACAAAAGGACCAGTAATGATTGTTGCAGGTGCAGGTTCGGGCAAAACCAGGGTAATTACATTTCGTGTAGCCCACCTTATTCGAACCGGTACCGATCCATTTAATATTCTGGTTTTAACCTTTACCAACAAAGCGAGTAAAGATATGCGCGAGCGTATTAGTAAAGTAGTTGGTGCAGAGGCCAAAAACATTTGGATGGGTACATTTCACTCTGTTTTTGCGAAAATTTTACGGGTAGAGGCCGAAAAAATCGGTTATCCGAGCAACTTTACCATTTACGATACCGACGACAGTAAAAGTGTAATCCGTGCAATTTTGAAAGAAATGCAACTGGATGATAAATTATATGCAGCAAACTTTGTTTTCAATAGAATTTCATCTGCTAAAAATAATTTAATTTCCTGGGGCGAATATCAGGCTAACGACCAGATACAGGCTGAAGATATTCAGAACAAACGCCCTTTGATTGGCCAGATTTACGAGACTTATGCTAAACGCTGTTTCAGGGCCGGTGCAATGGATTTTGACGATTTATTATTCAAAACCAATATTTTATTGAAAGAACACCCCGATGTTTTAAATAAGTACCAGCAAAAATTCAGGTATTTGATGGTGGATGAGTACCAGGATACCAACTTTTCGCAGTACACCATTGTGAAAAAACTGGCTGCTGCCTATCAAAACATTTGTGTAGTGGGTGACGACGCACAGAGTATTTATGCGTTCCGTGGTGCTAACATCCAGAATATTTTAAATTTCGAACGGGATTATCCTGATTTAAAGGTTTATAAATTAGAACAGAATTACCGTTCTACCCAAAATATTGTTGATGCTGCAAGCAGTATTATTGCCAACAACAAAAACCAGCTCGAAAAGAACGTTTTTTCAGAAAATGCAGAAGGAGAAAGAATTAAAGTTTCGCGGGCTTTTACGGATAATGAAGAGGGTAAATTAGTTGCCGAAGCCATTATTCAGGAGCGCAGTACAAAAGGTTATCAACACAACGATTTTGCCATTTTGTATCGTACCAATGCGCAAAGCAGGGCGATGGAGGAAGGTTTACGTAAACTGAATATTCCTTACCGGATCTACGGCGGTCAGTCTTTTTACCAACGCAAAGAGATTAAAGATTTAATTGCCTATTTCCGTTTAACTTTTAATCCGAAGGATGAAGAGGCGATAAAACGCGTAATCAATTACCCTAAACGTGGTATTGGCGACACTTCTATCGATAAAATTATTGTTGCGGCAGATCAGCATGGAAAAACCATGTGGGATGTAATTTCTAATGCGCACGAATATGTTGATGGTCGTTTAGCCAATCAATTGAACGATTTTGCCATGATGGTGCAAAGCTTCCAGGCAGAGGCAAAAAAGCTCGATGCTTATGATACGGCTTTGTTTATTGCTCAGCATGCAGGTATTTTAAAAGAGCTATATACTGATGATAGCGTTGAAGGACGTGCGAGATACGAAAATATTCAGGAATTATTAAATGGTATTAAGGAGTTTGCAGAGCGCGAAGATATTGAAGAAAAAGGCCTTGATATTTTTATGCAGGATGTTGCCCTCTTAACCAATGATGATAAAGATGGTGATAAAAATAAGGATACGGTTTCTTTAATGACGATCCACTCGGCTAAGGGTCTGGAGTTTAAAAACGTGTTTATTGTTGGATTGGAAGAAAATCTGTTTCCATCGCAAATGTCGTTAACCAACCGTACTGATTTAGAGGAGGAGCGCCGTTTATTCTACGTGGCCATTACCCGTGCCGAAGTAAAACTGACACTTACTTATGCCACTTCGCGTTACCGTTGGGGAACTTTAACCAACTGCGAACCTAGCCGTTTTATTAATGAAATTAGTCCGAAATTTTTAGAATTAGATGTTAAACCGGCCAAATCAAACAGTTTTGAAGGTAGTTTTGACGATGAGCGGAAAACATGGACTTCGCAGCCACGTGATTTCTTCAGCAAACCCAAACCAGCGGCCGGCGCAACTACTTCTGCCCCACCAGTACGTCCGAAAACAACATCATTACTCGCAAAGGCACACATACCAACACCAGGTTTTACCCCATCACAACCACATGAATTTCAGGGCGGTATGGAAGTGGAGCACGAAAAATTTGGTTTTGGAAAAATTATCAGCCTGGAGGGTACATTACCTGATGTTAAGGCAACAGTTTTTTTCCAGGGCTTAGGCAATAAACAATTACTGCTTAAGTTTGCAAAACTGATGATTGTGAAGTAAACACAGATTTCCATTTAGCCACGGAAATTAACGGGGATTCGTCATCCTGAAGGGTAATTTATTTTATAAAATCAATATGAGTGATGTTTAATTGATTTCATTTGCCATACAGCGCAGTCTTGCCTCGGCTCGCAGCCGCCGAATGGCTCTTTCTTTTTGATGTCAAAAAGACCAGCGAAGCTAGCTTGAATGCCATTGAAAACATAAAAACACAAGAAAAAACAAAAAACACCGGCTGAAAATTTATTCATTTGTTGTTTATAACTTTCAGCTGCATTCATGAGGACTTCGCCGTTTTCTTTTGAAGCCAGTTGTATGGCCAGAACAGTGCAGCCCGAAAAATTTGTTAGGCCGGATTTAAGTAGAACTGGGATACCGTGATATGGCCTAGCCGGACGGAAATGCGAAAGCAGTTAAAATACTGATTAATAATATTTTACAAAATACCGTCAATGTTAACTTGTTTCAGGATTTTTAATAGATTAACATAACAGATGCTGAATCAAGTTCAGCATGACGAGTGCTAATGAAAATTATGTCCAACTCAGGGCTCTCTGCGCTTTTCTCTCTGCGCTCTTTGCGGTTAAAAACACCATGGTTAAAAAGTTGAAAAACCACGAAATTATCCTTATTATTGAAGTCGGTTCTCCCGACTACAAACCATGCAACTTACCAGGTTAGAAATTAAAGGTTTTAAGAGCTTTGGCGATAAAGTGACCATCAACTTTAATGAGGGTGTTACCGCTATCGTTGGCCCGAATGGTTGCGGAAAATCTAATGTAATTGATGCTATGCGCTGGGTTTTAGGCGAACAAAGCACTAAAGCCCTGCGATCGGAAAAGATGGAGAACATCATTTTCAACGGAACAAAAAACCGTAAACAGGCACAGCTTGCAGAGGTTTCATTAAGCTTTGATAATACAAAAAATATCCTTCCTACCGCTTATTCACAGGTTACCGTAACCCGTAAACTCTACAGAAATGGAGACAGCGAATATCGCCTAAACGATGTTCAATGCAGGTTAAAAGACATTACCGACCTTTTTCTAGACACCGGAATCGGCTCTGATAGTTATTCTATTATTGAGCTGAAAATGGTGGATGAAATTATCACCAATAAAGAACACAGCCGTCGTTCTCTATTTGAAGAAGCATCAGGGATCTCGAAGTACAAATTACGTAAAAAGCAGACTTTCAACAAATTAAAAGACACAGAAGCCGATTTAGAGCGGGTTGAAGATTTACTTTTCGAAATCGAAAAAACCTTAAAACCTTAGAAAACCAGGCACGCAAAGCTGAACGTTATTATAAGTTAAAAGAACAATACCGCGAACTGAGCATTCAGTTGGCTACACATCGCATAGCCTTCTTCCGTACCGACTTAAAAGCTTTAGAAACACAGGAGCAAAGTCAACAGGTGAACCGTGCAGAACTTAGCACCAAAATAGACACCGGTGAAGCCGAACTGCAAAAACTTAAACTAGGCAGTATTAGTCAGGAAAAGAACCTTTCCGTACAACAAAAGGCTACAAACGAGTTTGTTTCTAAAATCCGCGCTTACGAAAGTGAGAAAAAAGTAAAGAACGAGCAGATGCGTTTTTTACAGGAAAAAGAAACACGCTTATCTGGCGAACTCGAAAAAGATAAAAACCAGGTTAACCACATTAAATACAACATCAAACGTTTAAATGAAGAAGTTTTAACAGAAACAGAGGTTTTTAACCGCCTGGAATCTGATTTAAAGCTACTGAAATCTACGCTTGATACTTTACGGGAGCAACAACAGACCGAGAAAAACAGGATTGACAACCTGATCAAATCTGTTAACGACCTACAAAACCAAGTATACCAGTCGCAAAAAGAAATTGATATCCTGAACATCCAGAAAGATGCCCTGGTACAGGAAACCAACCGGAATGTAGATGATACCGAAACCAAAACCTTAGAGTTAAAGGCTTTCGATCATGCTTTAGCCGAACTTGATATCCAGGTAAGGGAAAAGCAGGCCAATATAAAAAACCTGACGGAAGCCGAAGAACTTTTAAAAGAAAAACTGGCTAGTTCCGAAATCAACCTGAGTTCGAACAAGGAAAAACTTACGGCCGAAAACCGTAAAAAAGATGCCAAACAGAACGAATATAACCTGACCAAATCGCTGGTTGACAGTTTAGAAGGTTTTCCTGAGTCTATACGTTTTTTAAAGAAAAACAATGCTTTTGCTAAAAGTGCCCTGCTCCTTTCCGATGTCTTATTCTGTAATGAAGATTACCGAATTGCCATAGAAAATTACCTTGAACCGGTAATGAACCACTATGTGGTTGATCAGTATGCGGATGCCGTTCAGGCCATTAACCTCTTAACTGATGCCAGCCGTGGAAGGGCAAATTTCTTTATTTTAGAAAATGTCCCCGATAAAAACCCGGCCATTAGCGATCATGATGGTCTCATTTCCGCTCTATCCGTTATTGAAGTCGACAAAAAATACCAGCACCTCTGCAACCTGCTTTTACAAAATGTATATATCGCAATAGCCGAGCAGGAAAATTTGTTTAAAGCCACACCAACAGATAGTTTAACTATTTTGGCCAAAAATGGGAAATATGCCCAAACCAGATTTACCTTGGCAGGTGGTTCTGTGGGACTATTTGAAGGTAAAAGGATTGGTCGTGCTAAGAATTTGGAAAATCTGGCAAAAGAAATTAAAGCTTCAGAATCACTGATCAATCAGCATAATGCAGCTATAAAAGCCGAAACAGACAACATATTTAACCTGAAAGAGGCTTCAAAAATTAATCAGATCAACGCTTTACAACAGGAAATGAACCGTTTAAACAACGAACACATTTCTGTGCAGACCCGCCGAGATCAATATCAGGAGTTTATCACCACCAGCGAAAACCGCAAAACGGATATCGCTCAAAAGATCGTATCGATAGAAAAAGCCTTGTCGGAGAAATTGCCTGCACTGGTTCAACTGCAAAAAAATCAGCAAGAAGCACATATCAATCTACAAGAACAACAGCTTAATTATCAGGAAATTGCCGATCAGGTAAATGAAAGTGCGGGAAAATACAACCAGGATAATATCCGTTTCCACCAACAACAAAATAAGTTATCGGGTTTAGAAAAAGATTTGGATTACCGTTTTGTACAGGAAGAAGCTTTAAATAAGCGCATTGCCCAAAATGACAAAGAATTACAGGAAACACTAATACAAATTACGGCAACATTACAACATACCGATCTGAATGATGATACACTTTTAGAAATGTATCAGCAACGTGAAGAAATGGAAAAAGGTCTTGCGGAAGCCGAGCAGGCGTATTTTTCAAGTAAAGGGAGCATTAACGAGGTAGAAAACGACTTGACGAACATCCGCAAAAACCGCGAAGAAACCGATTTTCTGTTAACGGAGATTAAGGATAAAAAGAATGCTTTAAAAATCGACTTAAATGCCCTAAAAGAACGTTTAGCTGTCGAATTCAATATCGATATCAATGATCTTTTAGAAACCGAGACTGAAATTGAAGCACTGGAAAGCGAGTTCGAACTGCGCCAGAAAGTAGAAAAAATGAAACGCCAGCTGGATGAATTTGGCGCCATCAACTCCATGGCTATGGAGGCTTTTAAAGAAATGGAAGAACGTTATACCTTTATCCAGAACCAGAAAAAAGACCTCAACGCCGCTAAAACTGATCTTTTACAAACCATTAAAGAAATAGATGATACCGCGAAAGATAAATTTATGCAGGCTTTTACCCAGGCCCGCGAACATTTTATCGTCGTTTTCCGCTCTTTATTTAACGAAGAAGATAGCTGCGACCTGATTTTATCAGATATCAATAATCCTTTAGAAGCTGATATCGATATTATTGCCCGCCCGAAAGGGAAAAGACCATTATCTATTAACCAACTATCTGGTGGAGAAAAAACGTTAACAGCTACTGCCCTATTGTTTTCACTATATCTGTTAAAACCTGCGCCTTTCTGTATTTTCGATGAGGTTGATGCCCCATTGGATGATACCAACATCGATAAATTCAACAATATTATCCGCAAATTCTCCGATCAATCGCAGTTTATCATTGTATCACATAACAAACGTACCATTGCCAGCACCGATATCATTTATGGGGTAACCATGGTAGAGCAGGGTGTTTCGAGAGTAGTAGCCGTAGATTTGAGGGAAGTAGCAGCGTAAAAGCTTAAAGGTAAAAGCTATATAGACCAAAGCAAAATCTACCGCTTCCGCCATTGCGAGAAGACTTTTTCAGCCAACAGCCGCCCTGTTTTTATTTTGCAGGAGCAATCTTTTATTTACATTTTTCCTAATTCGAAAATGAAAGCAACAGCCTTTGGAAGTCATCAGTCCTGCTGTACTCTATAGTCCCGACTTTACGTCGGGAGCTGCCGTTCCCATCAGGTTTAGAAACGCAATACAGTAAAGCAAACAGCGTTTGAATAGCATAATGAAAAAATGTATATTTGTTATAACAACTTAAGGATATGTTAGCTACTGTTAAAGGATATTACGAAAAAGGAAAGATAACGTTGAAAGAAAAAGCACCTGTACAAACAAAAACAGAGGTTATTGTTACTTTTCTTACAGATGAACAACCAGCTATCTTAAAAAGAATTCCGGGTGCGCTAAAAGGTAAAATATCAATCCCAGATAATTTTAACGATCCTCTAGATGATTTAAAAGAGTACATGTAATGGCATCTAATTACTATCTTTTAGATACACATTGCTTACTTTGGTTTCAGGAAAACAGTCCAAAAATCGCCAAAAAAGTATTGGATATTATTCAAAATATAGAAAATGTCATTTACTTTAGTCAAATTAGTTTATTCCAAATCTCAATAAAACAATCTTTTGGTAAACTTCCCCATTTCAGTGTAACTGTTGAGGACATTTATAATCAAGCACTTTTAGATGGCTTTACTTTTTTATCAATTGAAAATTCCTCAATTTTCAATTATAATAAAGTCCCATTGTTGAATGAGCACAGAGATCCATTCGATCGGTTAATAATTTCTTCAGCGATACAACAAGATGCTACTTCATTATCCGCCGATGAAAAATTCAAGCTTTATCCAAATATTTTAAAATTGCTTTGGCAGTAATTCATTATAATCATGAAAATCCTATATATCATTCCTTTAGCGATGATGCTAAGTTGCTGCTCATCAGTAAAAAATCAAAACAATATTGCTTCAGGTAAGTTAGATACTCAATTGTTAAAAGACGTTGAAGTATTATCTTCCGATGCTTACCAAGGTAGAAAAACCGGAACAAAAGGGGCCGAAATGGCCAGGGCATATATTATAGAAAGGTTTCAGAAACTGGGTTTAAAATCCTACCCACAACATGTAAACTACGCACAGGAATTCACTTTCAATGGTAGAAATGGTGCAAAAGTAAACGGAACCAACATTATTGGGTACATTCCAGGTAAAAGTAGTAATGTCGTCGTGGTATCAGCTCATTACGACCATTTAGGCGTGATCAAGGATGAGGTTTTTAATGGCGCCGACGATAATGCATCAGGAACTGCAGGCTTATTAAAAATTGCAGCCTATTTCGCTAAGAACAAGCCGAACAACACGATCATTTTCGCTTCTTTCGATGCGGAAGAAATGGGTTTACAGGGTGCAAAGGCATTTGTAGGTAATCCACCAGTGCCTGTTAATACTATCGCTATTGATTTAAACATGGATATGATCAGCCATAGTGATAAAGGTGAACTCTACGTATGTGGGACTTTCAAATATCCTGATTTAAAGAAATATGTAGATACGACTAAAACCAATATCAAATTACTTTTCGGCCACGACGATCCAAAACAAGGTCACGATGACTGGACCAACCAGAGCGACCAGGGCGCATTTAATGCTAAAAATATTCCATTCTTATATTTCGGTGTGGAAGATCACAAAGATTATCATAAAGCTACAGATGAATATTCTACCATCACCAAACCATTTTTCAGTAATGCTGCAAGCGCTGTACTGGATGTGGTAAAAAGTATAGACACACAAACTGGCTTACAACAGTTGTTAAAGGATAAAATGATCATGATGGATAATCCAGGAAAATCGAAAAGATTTTAACAAAAAAATCATATTAATCTAAACCTGCCCAATCCGGCAGGTTTTTTTATGCCTTTACATTTTATAAATAAAATTATTTACCTGAATATCAGCAAATTAAATAAAAAACTATAAAAATAGTTTGTAAACTATTTTTATAGTAGTAATTTCAATTAACCAAACTACAAAAATAGTTGCTATGATAAAAGAACTTACAAAAGCAGAAGAACAGGTAATGCTTATTCTTTGGGAAATGGGCGAAGCCCTGGTTAAAGATGTTATTGAAAAAATGAACGAACCAAAGCCCGCTTATAACACGGTCTCTACAGTAATCAGGGTCTTGGAAGGAAAAGGTTTTGTTGATCATAAGGCCATCGGGAATACACACATCTACTTCCCTATTATTAAAGAAACTGATTATAAACGTTTTGCAATAGATAAAGTGATGAACAATTACTTCGAAAACTCTTATGAAACCCTGGTTTCCTTTCTGGTAAAAGAAAAAAGTATGAGTACCGAAGAACTCAACGAAATTATTCAATTGGCAGAGAAACTTAAAAAAGACAAGTGATGGGCTGGTTATATTATTTACTCGAAGCAAATCTATACCTTATCCTATTTTATGGATTTTATAGATTATTTCTCCACAGGGAAACCTTTTATGGATTAAACAGGTATTACCTGATTTTCAGTTCGATACTTGCTTTTATACTTCCGTTTTTTCAGCTGGGGTTCTTAAAAAAGATATAATCGCTAATTATAACGGACTTACCCATATTCAAGATGCACCGCCATTATTTAGTGCAGCCAATGTATGTTTATCGGTCTACATCATCATCTGTCTTGTTTTAAGTTTAAAGATTTTCTGGGGATTACGGCATATCAAAAGATTAATGCGTAATGCTAAAAGACGTAAGGAAAACGGTATTACCCTAATTGAGATAAACCACTCGAAGATGGCATTTTCATTCTTTAATTTATTGTTTATCGATCCTGAAATGAACCAAAAAGATACGGTGTTAAAGCACGAAATGGTTCACATTAAACAAAAACATAGCATTGATATCCTGTTTTTTGACTGATACAGATTTCAAGCTGGTTTAATCCAGTTACTTATTTCATCAAAAACGACATCAAACTCGTTCATGAATATTTAGCCGACGAGGCAACTACCTGCAAAGACATTGCGAAATACGAATATGCATTATTTCTAATCCAAAATTCGTATGGAAATCAAGAAGTTCCGCTTAGTAATCAATTTTTCAACTCTTCACTACTAAAAAATAGAATAAGTATGTTAAACCAAAAAAAATCTGCAAAATGGGCCAGGCTCAAATTGTTATTTATCCTTCCGTTAATCGGATTTATGCTATGCCTATCTACAATGGCATTTACAAAAGATTATGCTACCATCCAATTTGGACAAAAAAAGAAAAGCTTAACCATCATTCTTCAGGACACTATTAAGAAAAAGTCTGATAAAAAGAGGTTACCACCGCCGCCTCCTAAAGAACCAAATCAATCAAAATCCAAAAAGTAAAAGAAATAACGAGTAATGAACCCCCTATTGTTGCAGATCATAAAAAAGAAGCAAGAAGATTACCGCCACCACCGCCAGTTGAACCAGGCTCTTTAAAATCAAAAAGTCTGGTGCTCCAAAAGTTGATCAGATTCATTTCGCTCCACCTATTGTAAAAAAAGATAAAAAGAACTTGCCAGTACCACCGCCGCCAGTTGAACCAAAAACTAAAAAAAGTGGTAGTAAATAGTAAAAGGTAATATTTTAAGTACAGGATAACTACTGCGGCACGTAAACCACGAATTTCGTTTCAAAGAAATCTTCCTCAAAATAAGCTGAAAGCGGGTATCATTATGCTTTCAGTTTTTTCATGTTACATCATTTTTTCCCAAGGCCTTACTTCAATACCATTACTACGGTTTTGGATAATCGATCCTGTATAACAAATAATGGTTTTTAATTTCTTCTTATCATCTGCCAGATTTTTAAAATATAACAAGCCTTTTTGATAATCGGAAGTCATTGTTGCCCCAGCTTTAATTTCTATTGCCGTAACTGTCGTGGCGGTGTCAAGTAGTACATCCAATTCATTTCCTGTTTTATCACGCCAGTAATATAGATTATCCTGCAAACCATTGTTTAAACGTTGTTTAAGCAGGTCTATAATCATCATATTTTCGAACAATGCACCAGTACTGGGATGAAATGCAAGTTGCTCTACATTTTGAAGTCCCAACAAACTACAAGCAACGCCTGTATCGTAAAAATAAAGTTTTGGGGCTTTTATTATCTGTTTATTGTAGTTATTATAAAATGGTCTTAGCAAATAAATGATATAACTTGATTGCAAAATATATAACCATGCCTGCACCGTTTTGGCATCAATACCACAATCGTTGCTAAGCGACTGCATATTCAAAATTTGTCCCGTTCTACCTGCACATAAGCGTAAAAATTTCATGAACAATGCCAAATTTGTGATATTTTTCAATTGTCGAACATCTCTTTCTACATAAGTATTGAGATAGTTGGGATACCAATCTACAGTATCGATATTTTTATATAAAGGCTCTGGATATGCCCCAGAAAATATATGGCTTTGATAATCCGATAATAATTTCGCCGTCTTTAATTCTTTTAAACTGCATGGCAATAAATGTAAATAAGCTACTCTACCAGCCAAAGTCTGGGATATACTTTCCTGCATTAAAAAGTTATTGCTTCCACTCAAGATAAAAAAACCGGCTTTATTATTTTCATCTACAATTTGTTGGATATAAGAAAACAAATGAGGTAATTTTTGCACTTCATCTAAAATGGCCCCATTTTTAAATTGCTTTAAAAACCCCTTTGGATCAGCTGTGGCAAATTCAGCTATATCGGGATTTTCAAGTGATACATAAGGCTTACGGGGGAAAGTTGTCTTGCAGATCGTTGTTTTACCACTCTGTCGTGGACCAACAACTGCAACAACTCTATGAATCATAGATAAATATAAAAATAAAATAGACAAATCCGGAATTTAATTCCGTATTAGGACAAAATAAAACAATAAATAACTATAAATCAACACTTTAATAAATCGGTTTTACGTAAATATCGATTAACTACTGCGGCACGTAAACCACGAATTTCGTTTCAAAGAAATCTTCCTCAAAATAAGCTGAAAGCGGATATAATTCTGCTTTCAGTTTTGATTCCTTAATCTCATCAGCTAAATCGCCACCTTTTAGATACAAAATCCCATTTGGAATGGCATTTAAGGAGTCTTTTTTAAATTTACCCTGTATCCATGGATAAAATTCGCCCAAACGCGTAACCGCTCTCGATACTACAAAGTTAAATTTCTCTTTAACCTGCTCTGCCCTTAAATGATCGGCTTTTAAATTATCCAGTCCAAGTGCCGAAGCCACTTCTTTTACCACTTTGATTTTTTTCCGATAGAATCTACCAGATAGAATTGTGTTTCAGGAAATAAAATAGCCAACGGAATACCTGGAAAACCACCACCTGTACCTACATCTAGAACTGATTCACCAGCTTTAAAAGTACAAACCTTAGCTATCCCTAACGAGTGTAATACATGGCGTTCATATAGTTCTTCAATATCCTTTCTCGAAATTACATTGATCTGTGCATTCCAAAAGCTATATAATTCGAACAGTTGCGAAAACTGGGCAATCTGTTTTTCGCTTAGATCAGGAAAATATTTTAAAATAATATCGGGCTTTACATCAAGCATATTGTAATTTCTAAAGGATTATTGTTTATTTCCAGTTTACTTTTTTCTTACCAAATAAGGCTAAAAATCCGTTCAGCGTTAAAAATACAAACAAAAGTATATCTAAAATCGGGAACCACCAACGCAAATCGCCATAGTTTAATCGTTTCAGCAATTTTGGATAGATAAAACACCTGATGATGATGCTTAGTGCCAGGATCCCTAAGGCTACATATTGTGCCTCGCGACTGAAAAACATACACGCAGCAAAAAAACCATAAAACAAAAACTGAAACACGATCTGGAGGCTCAAAATAAATTTATGTTTCGATTTATAGAGTTTACCAGCCCCAAAATGGCGCTTTTTCTGTCTCAGATAACCCCTCCAGGTTTTATTGGGTTCACTCCAAACATGACTGTCAGGATGTAAACGGATTTCGGTATTGTATTTGGTTGCGTGTGCATTTACAAATAAATCGTCGTCACCAGATGGGATATGCATGTGCGCTGCAAAGCCTTTATTTTTAAAAAAAGCGATTTTTTGTAAGCCATATTACGTCCAACACCCATGTATGGCATTCCTTTTAATGCGAAAGACAGGTAATTTACTGCAGTAAAAAAGGTTTCAAACCTGATTAGTGCATTTAAAAGACTTCTTTTTTTCATGTAAGGAGAATAGCCCAATACAATCTCGGTATTTTCATCGGCTGGCTGCTGCATATCCATCAGCCAATGCTCAGAAGCAGGCGTACAATCGGCGTCGGTAAAGACCAGCCAATCATATTTAGCGGCCTTTATACCCATGGTTACTGCGAATTTCTTACCTGCTATAAATTTATCGTTATCTAAAATCTTCACAACTTTGAGGTTGGAATACTTCTTCTCCAGTTGCTCTAAAAACTCTTCTGTACCATCCCATGAGCGATCATTAACCACCACTACCTCAAACTCAGGGTAATTTTGACCAAATAAAGAAGGAAGGTACTGCTCTAAATTTACAATTTCATTACGGGCACAAACAATAACACTTATCGGTTTCCGCGCCGATAACGGCACCTCTTCAATCCCAACCCTGGCCAGTTTTAAATGAACAAAAAGGACATAATAGAGCTGAACCAAAAGGCCAAAAGCCAATATCGAGAGCAGGATAATTTCAAGCGGGGTTAATATCACGATGGTAAAATAAATAGGCGCAAATTTCTCATTTTTAATCTGTAAAACACTTTTATGTGGATAAAAAATTAAACAAAATAATGCCCTCAATTTTTGCTATTTTTGGCAGATTTTTGACGAGAAAAAACACATTATGAAATTTAGTTTACAGGCTAACGATCCACTATCAAAAGCCAGGGCCGGGACGGTAACAACAGCCCATGGCGAAATACAAACCCCTATTTTTATGCCTGTGGGCACTGCCGGGACGGTAAAAGCCGTACATCAGCGCGAACTTAAAGATGATATCGACGCAAAAATCATTCTGGGTAATACTTACCACCTTTATTTAAGACCAGGTTTAGAAACCCTGGAACAAGCTGGTGGATTACATAAATTTATTGGTTGGGACCGGCCAATTTTAACCGATAGTGGCGGCTACCAGGTATATTCTTTAAGTAAAGTTCGTAAAATTAAAGAAGAAGGTGTTACTTTCCACTCTCATATTGATGGATCAAAACATCTTTTTACACCCGAATACGCAATGGATATTCAACGCACTATTGGTGCAGATATCATTATGGCCTTTGATGAGTGCACGCCTTACCCATGCGACTATACTTATGCTGCTCAATCAATAAAAATGACACACCGTTGGTTAAAACGCTGCTGCGAACGTTTTGATACCACAGAACCTAAATATGGTTTCGACCAAACTTTATTCCCTATTGTACAGGGTTCGGTGTATAAAGATTTACGTATTAAATCTGCAGAATTTATTGCCAGCATGAACCGTGAGGGCAATGCCATTGGTGGTTTATCAGTTGGTGAGCCTGCAGAAGAGATGTATGCGATGACAGAAGTGGTATGCGATATATTACCGGTAGAAAAACCGCGTTATTTAATGGGTGTAGGTACACCGATCAATATCTTAGAGAATATTGCCTTAGGTGTGGATATGTTTGATTGTGTGATGCCTACAAGAAATGCCAGAAACGGCATGCTTTTTACCAGAAACGGAATCATCAACATCAGGAACAAGAAATGGGAGAATGATTTTTCTCCATTAGATGCAGAGAGTGATCTGCATGCTGATTTAGTAACCAGTAAAGCATATTTAAGACATTTAGTACATAGCAAGGAGATGCTTGGCGCTCAAATTGCTACTTTACATAACTTACATTTCTATCTTTGGCTGGTAAAACAAGCCAGGGAAAAGATCATTGCTGGTGAATTTTACGAGTGGAAAAACAAAATGGTTAAAGTATTAGGCAACAAGCTATAAAATGAGTCTGTTAAAAGGAAGAATAAAAATCATCGATCAATACATTATCGGAAAATACCTGGGTACATTTATTTATACCCTGGCCATTTTTGTGATCATTATTGTGGTGTTCGACCTGTCTGAAAAGATGGATGATTTTATGAAAAGTGGCTTGAGTTTTTGGGGAATCCTCTCCAAATATTACGCGGGTTCCATTCCTTTTTATGTGAATATGCTTTCACCACTGATCAATTTTATTGCGGTAATTTTCTTTACGGCTAAAATGGCCGATCAAACAGAAATTGTACCAATTTTAAGTGGTGGTGTGAGTTTTAACCGCTTTTTATTTCCATACCTGGTATCAGCTACGATTATTTTTTCCGCCAACTTACTTTCAAATCTATACATCCTCCCCTATACAAATACCCTGAAAAATAGTTTTGAAAACACCTACGTAAAGCGTAACGATCCTTCAACGAAATCTAACATCCACATGAAACTGGATGACAAAACTTATATCTACATTGATAATTTCGACAATAAAACGAATTCAGGATACCGCTTTTCTCTTGACAATTTTAATGGTGATATTTTAACCAAAAAAATCGTTGCTGAAAATATTAAATGGGATTCACTTAAACGTAAATGGCAATTAACTAATTACTCCATCCGTAAAATTGATGGCTTAAAAGAAACCATGATTTACGGCAATGGAAAACTAAAAGATACCATTCTGGATATGCGTCCGGATGATTTTTCTGCTTATGATAATGTGGTGCAAAATTTAACCACAAAGGAACTTTCAGATAAGATTAGGAAAGAAAAGATCCGCGGAACAGGCGTAATGAACGACCTTCAGTTTGAAAAATACAAACGTTACTTACACCCGCTTTCCGCTTTCGTATTAACGCTCATTGGTGTGGCACTATCATCGCGCAAAGTGAGAGGAGGGGTCGGTGTATCATTAGGTATCGGAATCTTTATCAGCTTCGCTTATATCGTATTTAATCAGTTTACACAGATGTTCTCTACCAAAGGTGGATTACCTCCTTTTGCAGCAGTTATTATGCCTACGCTCTTCTTTGGGCTGCTAGGCTTTTACCTATTAAGGAAAGCACCAAAATAGCAATGGAAGCTACCAAAAAAACCTGCTCATTCTTCATCTTACTGTATTTGTCTGGGGCTTTACAGGCGTGCTTGGAAAATTAATTTCAATCGATGCCGTACCCATGGTCTGGTACCGGGTATTGATTGCATCAACAACTCTTTTCGCCTGGTTCCTCATCACAAAAAAGAATATCAGGATTACGAAAAAACAGTTTTTGCAATTCTTTTTAACCGGCGGGATCGTTGCCATTCACTGGATTTTTTTCTTTCATGCCATCAAAGTTTCTACCGTTTCGGTCACGCTGGTATGCCTTTCTTCTTTCACTCTGTTCACCGCGATTCTAGAGCCGTTGATTAAAAAACAGCCTATACAAATGGGCGATATCCTGATCGGTTTATTAATAATTTTAGGCATATACATGATCTTTAAATTTGAAGGTCAATATACTTTAGGGATCATTTTTGGATTGCTGGCAGCAGTGGCATCGAGTCTTTTTTCAACCATAAATTCTACATTGGTACAAAAAAGTGAACCTTCTATTATCGGTTTTTATGAGCTGGTTGGTGCGCTTTTCTGGATCACGATATACCGCTTATATGACGGAACTTTGCTGCACACACACTTTAATCTAAGTGCAAAAAACTGGTTCTATTTAGCACTTCTGGGTACACTTTGTACATCAGTTGCGTACGTAGCGGGTGTTGCAGTAATGAGAACTTTATCTGCTTTTAGAGTAGCGTTAATCACTAATCTGGAGCCTGTATACGGCATAGTATTAGCCTTCATTTTCTTTCAAAGCAAAGAGCAAATGACAGGTGGATTTTATATTGGTGCAACGATTATCCTGGCCTCCATTTTCCTCTATCCGATCTACAAAAAGAGAAAGAACAAGCTGTAGAAAGCAAGTCCATACACCGCAATATTTTCGCATTATGAAATAGCTGTCTTATCGATCAAATCGCTATAGCATCAAACGTAGCGAAATAGAAATCCTCCGACTAGAATGGTCGTCATCTCGACCGAAGCAACGCGAAGTGGAGAGATCTATCCAGCCTATTTTACTTCATTAAGCATTCGGAAGCTTAACTAATCTGTACTCCACTACCATTAATAGAATCGTCGTCATATCGACTGTAGCGCAGCGAAACGGAGAGATCTATATTTAGACATATTTCGATTTATTAAGCATTCGTAAACACAACTAATCTGTACTCCAATAACACTTACAGCTCCCATCAAAACGAGCCGTTATCGCGACAAATTGCAGTCCAAAATTTTCAAGAGAAAGATCCATTTTAATAGCTTTTCAAACTTCATTATACCTCGATCGAAACGACGATACCACGCCGTACCTAATACCACTTTACTCTATTTCCTATATATTCAAGTATCCACATCACAACCACATGAGCGAAGTCAAAAACATGAAATACAAGCCAAAATAAATTGAATATCTTTTCACTAATTTACCAATGCAGGTCGAAATTTACTGTCAATAAAATGAGGCCGCTAAGAAAAAAAGCAGCTTGTAAAGCTAAATAAGCAGCCACATCTAAACCATAGAATAACATCTTACTTATACAAAAAAAAACAAAATAAAACTACTTGACAACACCTCAAATACAGCAGAATTTAAAAGCAAAAAACAATATCAAAATCAATAGATAAACAGAGTAAAATCTCAACAATACCATCCAAGAATAAACTAGCAAAAACAACAAATAATTCTAACAAAAAGTACATCAAGAAAACATCAATTTAAGATTAAAAATAGCGCACAAAAAAAAGCTAAAAAATAGCATAGAAATACCTTCTAAAAATAGATAAAAACATAAAACAAAAAGTATTAAAAAGTCTGATTAATTAAGATTTAAGATTCACAAAATAGCTTCAAAAACCGTTAAGATACACCCATACAAAATCGGACTAAAAACAAGTTTAAAATCCAGTTACATTTCTTAAAAAAGGAGTAACATCATAGAATCCTGCAAACTAAATACATAACAATTAATTGAAATATGCGAATGTATTACCTTCAATCAGCTTATCTGCATCATACAAAACTGCCCGTTTCCGGCTGAAAAATTTAGGTTATAAAGACATCATAATTAAAAAATATCTTGTAAAAAAGACCTGATTATTTACTCAGATTTAGCCTAAATACCTCAGAAAAGCGTTAAAATTTGACCAATTGCCAATTGAAAAAATAACAAACAAAAGCAACTAAAAAGTGCATTCAAACAACGATTTAAGCTATTTTTGACTTATAAATAAATTTTTCTAAAAAAAGATATTCTAGAGCCCATTACCCGAGAATATCGCAAGGAAATCGCATTATCGAGGTAAAAAATTGAAGATTTGAAACCTAAAAACACTAAAAAAATATACAAATCGGGATACCTAAAGTAAAATTTAGACAAGAATTTCAGTGTTAAAACCCTGGTTCAAGCCATGATAAACTGAGTTTTTAAATGCTAAACTACAACATCCGGAGCCACCTGTATTTGGAAATCGCAAGTTATGAGAGTTAAATTCAGACCTGATAACGAAAAAATCAGTCTGAATCCGGCGATAAAAACTAAAGACATTTTGTCATAAAAAGATCATTACATCCATAAAGCCGAATTTTAAGTCGGCATCAATTCATACATTAAACAGTATAAATTCTTAAAGTCTACGGCCCTGAAAATCTAATTTCAGACTAAGAAGAATTCAATTTTACTGTGGGACTTATTCTTCACCTAAGCAAATAAACCGGGCAATTCTTAACTCTTATAAATCATCAATGAAGGATGCTAAAATTCACAAGACTTAGGCTCAATTTTCGGAACAGAAACCTCATTCTAAAATTCATACTAAAATTTAAAAAGCCATAAAAATTTTTGAGGAAAATCGATTAATAAGTGTAAATTAAATCAATAAATTACTATTGATAAAAAATGTGATGAAGCGGTTAAATCAGAAATAAAATCAGGTTAAAAATCATAATAAAATCAATTTTTAATGAATTCACATAAATAACATTATGTTTTAATAATCAGTACTTTATCATATTAAATATAAATTAAAAATTCACTTTATAGAATCCCTTTAAAATTCAAAAAACTAAATATTTTAGCAAAGATTTTAGATGAACTTAAAAAAATCAAACAAAAAACTAATTATCAAGTATTTAAGTGTTATTACTTTAAGTTTTATTTCACCATCGGTTTTTGGGCAAATTTTCAGCACTGCACAAAACCCACTTAGTGTAAAATGGAACTACATTTCTTCAGGAGGCTTCAAAATCATCTATCCTGAAGAGTTGGAGAAAGAAGCCCAAAGAATGGCCAATACCCTACCCTATATCTACACCAGGATTGGCTTGGGTTTAAGGCAACAAAAAACTACTATTCCACTCCTATTACAGAACCGCGGAACGGTTGCAAACGGCTTTGTTCAGCTAGGCCCGCGGAAGTCTGAATTTTATGCCACACCGCCTCAATTTTTCGACAGTCAGGATTGGTTAAATAACCTTGCCGTACATGAGCTCAGGCACATCGCACAGTTTGACAAATTGACAGGAACACAGATTCATCCTTTTCCGGAGCTGGTTTACTTTGCCTACTTTGGTGCAGGTATACCTACCTGGTTTTTCGAAGGTGATGCGGTGGTTAACGAAACGGCGCTGACCTATTCGGGCAGGGGCCGACAGCCAAACTGGATCATGCCTTACCGGGCTTCAATTTTGGAAGGCAAAAAATTCAGCTACAGCAAAGCCTATTTTGGTTCGAACAAAGACGTAACACCAGGCTACTACCAAACCGGATATCTGATGGTCGCAAATATGAAGGAAAAATACGGTCAGTTTATTTCCGACAGTTTACTTGGCGATATTAGAAAAAGACCAGTGAGACCTTACCCCTTTTCAAAAAGTCTAAAAAAATATACCAGGAAAAATACACGAGAATATTTTCTGGCTACCCAAAATAAGCTTGCCGAAAAATGGAAAATACAGGAAGAAAAATCAGCTTCAGAAAACTATGAAAGTTTAAATAAAAAAACATCGCTGTCCACGAATTATTTCTTACCGATCAGGATCAATAAAGACCAGATTTTAGCACTCAAAGAAAGTAAGACGGATGCCCGTTATTTTGTCCTGATCAACAAAGATAAAACGGAGCAAAAATTATTCGGAATCGGTTATCAGGAACAGCCCTGGTTCAGCTTGAAAAACGATCTCTTGATTTGGGATGAAATCCGTTACGATCCGAGGTACAAACAAAGAAGTTACAGCGTAATCTGTTCTTACAATTTAAAGACAAAAAAATTCAATAAGCTGAGCAGCAAAAGCAGGCTCTTTTCTCCTAGCCTTTCTGAGGATGGAAAAAAATTATTGCAGCCAAAGTTGAACTCAACAATCAGTTCAACCTGATAGAGATCGATGCTGCTTCAGGGAAGATTTTAAAGACCTATCTAAATCCGGAAAATGAAATCCTGCAAACACCAGCCTTCGATAAAACCGGAAATAAGATTGCTTATATCGGCGTAACGGAAAAAGGAAAAAGTTTATGGTTGATTGACGGAGAAAAAAATCTGCATTGATTTTAAACAGCAGACAACAGCTCAGTCGCCCGGTTTTTATTAACGATAAAATTGTTTTCAATGCGCACTTCAATGGCATCGATAATATTTACGCGATTGATCCTACTTCAAAGAAAATTACGGCGATCAGCGCATCTAAATACGGTGCCTTTAATCCTACCGAAAGCAGTGATGGAAAAATCATTTTTAACGATTACAAAATCAACGGTTATGAAATTGCCGAAACCAACATTACAGAAAAGCCTGTAGCCGAAAATAACTTTGTTGATTTTTCGGCCGCAGCAGAAAAGCAGGAAAATGTTGGGAATGTTTTCGACAACATACCGGATAGCACTTACCAATCTAAACGCTACCATCAGGCTTTAAATCTTTTCAGCATCCACAGCATTATTCCGGTAATTGATAACGAATACGTTTTTGGTTTAGAACTGCAATCGAACAACTTGCTTAACACTATGGACTTTTATTCGGGTGCAAAATACCATCGCGATTTAAAACGTTTCGAATACACAGCAGACATTAGCTATAAGGCGCTATATCCGGTATTTAGTGTGTTGTACCGCAACCGTCCGAAAAGAACCTTCTACAGGGCTAAAAATGTGGTACAGCAAGGCGACTGGCGGGAGAACTATATTAAGCTTAATGCATCGCTTCCTTTATCGTTCAATGCCCGCAATGAGAACTATGCTTTTACGCTAAATGCGGCAACGAGTTTTACGCAAAGGTATATGCCCGAAAACATGCCTAGCAATTTTAACCGTGAGCTTAAATTCCCGATGGAATACAATTTTACTTTCAACCATAGTGTGCGTACAACCGAAAGAGACATTGCACCCAAATGGGCACAGGTGTTCAGGGTAACTTATGATCACCAACCCTTCGATAAAAATTTAGGGGAGAAATTTTAGCGCTTGAAAGCTTCCTTTACTTTCCAGGCTTTGCAAAAAATCATTCCTTCCTGGCTAGCTTCAATTATCAAAAAGCAAGTGGTGTAAACCAGTATGCAACAGAGATTGCAACGGTATATGGATACAACAACATCTTAGCAAAAAGCAAACTGCAGAACAGCTTACTTTTCAACTACCGTTTTCCATTTGCCTTTCCTGATTGGGAGTTGGGTCCGCTGGCTTATGTAAGAAATTTTAGGGCGGGTTTATTTTGCCACTATGAGAACATTGGCCAGGGCACAACCTTTAATGATCCGAAAACTTATGGGGTAGAATTGAACACGAGCGTAAACATTTTACGCTATCAACCTGTTGTAGATTTAGGAGCGAGATTGGTTTTTGTTAACCAGATTTACAATCAAAATCCGATATTAGAGTTTTCATTTAATTATAGCTTCTAAAACCATGAGCGCAAAAACAATCTCCATTATTATTTTAACCGCATTGCTGACCATATTTTTGATGGTAAATACCGAACCTGTAGATTTCAATTTTTTGGTTACCACGGTTCCGGTATCTAAACTTTTGGTTATCGGTGTTTGCATTATCATTGGTTTTATTATCGGCTTTGTAGTGGGTCGTCCACGAAAAACAGTAAGCAGTTACGATGATGAGATTGAAAGAAATCAACCTGCGATAGAAAAGAAAAATACCTTAAGCGACGAGGATAGAGATTACATTAGCTAAAGCCCAAAAATTCCATGGTCTGTGTCTCACAGACCATCAAGATTTATTTTCCCTGCGTACAACTAGCTTTAATGAGATTAGCTTAAAGTGTTTTGAAAAGCAAGTCCTGTAGCGCTATTGATTGACAGTCGGGCTTTTCGCTAAATCTTTAAAATGCAATTGTCATGCTGAGGTACGAAGCATCTGTTTCATCGCTTGCAGATGCTTCGTACCTCAGCATCACAGTGAAACGGAAGCAGGTGCTAATTTTAAAAGGATATCGCTGCAATCCCGTTTAGGTGGATTGGCAACTGCTGCTATTTGAGGGAGTAATAGCAAAGTGCAAAAAATATTTCTTTACTTAATTTAGTGCCGACATTATTTCGCCATAAAGGAGTCCACTTCCCCCGCCATAGTGCTGGATAATTTTTAATGCTGGTTTAAGTCCGGTTAGTTTTGCTCTCAATGCTTTTTCGCATGTTGCATCAATGCCGTTTCCCAAGAGTACCAAATCTATTTTATTTGTTTGGCAAATCTTGATAGCTTCCTCATCCGTACATACACAGATACCTTTCCACTCTGGTCTGGCATTCAACAGGCGGTTCATTACCGTCGTAATTTCAGTATCCCTTCCGATATAAAGTATGTTAGTTTGCATAGTTCTTTACATAAATAAACCTCGCAGGTTTTTAAAACCTGCGAGGTTTGGTTAAATTATTTTAGTTCAATTCCATCGGAACATCCATTAATAAAACCTCTGCATCTGCAGTATTGGCTTTAAAACTGAGACTATCTGTATCCCATACTCCTAATCCATCTCTTTTGCTTAATACCTGTCCGTCTATGGTTACTTCTCCATTGATTACGAATATATACACACCATTGCCAGCTTTTTTGATTTGGTATTCAGTTTCAAATCCTTCATCAAAACTACCTAACGAAAACCAGGCATCCTGATGGATCCACACACCGGCATCATCCGAATTTGGCGATAAAATCTGCTGAAAGTTGTTGTGACGGGCAGCAACATCCAAAGTCTGTTGATCGTAACGTGGTGTAACGTTTTTCTTGTTAGGGAACAACCAGATCTGCAATAAATTTAATTGCTCGTTTGCATTAGCATTAAACTCGCTATGGCTCACACCAGTTCCGGCACTCATCACCTGGATTTCTCCATTTTTAATCACGGCTGAATTACCCATACTATCTTTGTGTGCAATTGCACCAGCCAATGGAATGGTAATAATTTCCATATTATCGTGCGGGTGAGCGCCGAAGCCCATTCCACCATCAATCAAGTCATCATTTAAAACCCTCAAAACTCCGAAATGCATCCTTTCAGGATTGTAGTAGTTTGCAAAACTGAATGAATGATGTGCATTTAACCAGCCATGATTAGCATGACCGCGGGTGTTTTCTTTGTGCAAAATGAACTGTGACATAAATTTCCTTTCTTATTTATGACACAAAGTTAATACAGTACTGCTTGCTGTGCATTGATGTAGGGTAAGAAGTGAGGGGCGTTGAGCGAAGAGTGCCAAGCGTTTGATATCACCAGAGATTAACTTTAGTAAGTACTGCATCGCTGTTTAATTCCCTCAGTGCATCTAAAGCTACCCAATTTGATTTTTTATTGTTCTGTGCCAGGATATTGTTTGCAGTTTGAATGGCATGCCCATGCAGGAAAGCATTACGCTTGCCGATTTGCCTCAACGCCCAGTTGATTGCCTTTTTAACAAAATTGCGGTTATCATAAGCTTCTCTTTCTATAACCGGAAGAAAAGCAAGAAAAGTTTCATTCGGTTCTTTTTTAAGATGAATGGCAGCCTCGGCCATCAACACAAAACCGGCACGTTTCATAAATTCCGCTTTAGCCTGTGTAAACTCAAAAACCTTCGACTTAAAATAAGGCGTTTTAACAAAAAGATTTCCACAAGCCTGATCACAGATATCCCATGAACTGAAATCTTTCACCCAGGCGTTTATTTGCAATTCTGTTACTTGTTTATAATCGCCGATGAATGTGGCTAAAAGACGGGCTTCGTGAAATCCGGTTTTCCAAAGGTGTAAAGACAGCTCCTGATTTTTACCGATTGGCTTGCCCAGCTTACGGATATTGGGCACTCGAATACCAAAGGCCTTAGAAATATTGATTCCAAAATGAGCCATCTTTTTTAAATATTCAGGCTCACTAGTTGATTCTAATTCAGAAAGAATAAAAGAAATGTCATTCATGCCTGATCTTCAATTCACCAACCCTGATCATCGGTAGCGCACCAATGAAGTTGGAAAAAATTTTCACTTAAATTTTTCATTAAGGATGCTATCCATTAAAACGATATTCTTTTGAGGATTATTTTTGTACAAGGTAAAATCGCCTTGCATCACTTTATATTCCTTTGTTTTAGCATAATTTTTCTGCTGTATGCTATCAATTTTAGCCGCCTCGGCCCTATTAAAAATAAGCATTTGCATGTTAAATGTTTGCTTAACATCCGTTTTCTTGCCAGACATTGCCTCCATTGAGAATCCTTTAGAATAATCAATTTGTATACGCCTATCTTTGGCAGACCACTCGTAAAAAACGTCTTCAGTAGTTTGTGGCCTGAAAGTTGGCGTGCCAAATTGCTTCTCTAACTGTTTAACAAACTCGTTGTAAACAGTATCAGATTTAATTTCTGCATCGGCTAAAATCGCTACAGTTTTATTATTGTGAGTTAAAAAAGCGATCCTATTGAAGTATATGTTCTGATAATATGCAATACTATCAATTATCTTACTGTAATACGCTTTACCGTAAAAGGAATCTTTGCCATTCCAGGCATCAAGCTTATAGCCAACCGGATAGTCAAAAGGCATTGAATAGCCTTTTTTCATGAAATCCGGATCATTATTTACATTCGAGTCTATTTTAGATTTTAAAAATTCAAGTGGTTTCTCTTTGAAATCAATTTTTTCCAAATCCAGCCCTGCTTTTTTATTAATAGTTAAAGTATTTTTATCATTTTGATTGCAAGAAAACAAAACCGCACTTAATAGTATTAAAAAAAGCTTTTCATAAAGTTATTTCAAATTAAAATATCCAATAAACAAATATTTTTACATGTTATCTAATTTCTCCGTTATAAAACTTTAAGCCAGTGCCTGCTCAATATCAGCTAAAATATCGTTGATATGTTCTAAACCGATTGATAAACGAATGGAACCTTGTTCAATCCCTACTTCGTTACGTTGCTCTTCGGTAAGTTTGCTATGTGTACTTGTAGCGGGGTGTGTAGCGATAGAACGGGTATCGGCCAGATTTGCCGAGATCGAAAACATTTGCAAACCGTCCATAAATTTACGTGCAGCATCTATACCACCTTCAACAACGATGGTTACAATGCCACCACCCTGTTTCATTTGCTTTTTGGCAATATCGTACTGAGGATGAGATGGCAAAAACGGATATTTAACCAGCTTAATTTTCGGGTGTTTTTCTAAGTATTCAGCAACTTTTAAAGCATTTTCGCAATGACGGTCCATACGGATAGCTAAAGTTTCCAAACTCTTAGATAAAATCCATGCGTTAAAAGGCGATAATGCCGGGCCACTATGACGGGCAAAACCAATTACATCTGCAATTAAATCTTTGGTCCCTAAAATTACACCGCCCAAAACACGCCCTTGTCCATCAATGTACTTGGTAGCTGAGTGGATTGAAATGTGCGCACCGTATTTAATCGGCTGTTGCAGATAAGGCGTAGCAAAGCAATTATCTACAACAAGTAATATATTATGTTTTTTAGCCAAATTACCCAAAAATTCAAGATCGATAATATCAATACCAGGATTAGATGGGGTTTCAACAAAAATCATTTTGGTGTTTGGCTTAATCAAAGCCTCCCAATCCTGCGGTTTATCTAAATCGGCATAATCGAAAGTTACACCCCAGTTAGAAAAAACATTGGTTAGCAATTGGTGCGTTGAACCAAAAACTGATCTACTGGAAACCAGGTGATCGCCATTTTTCAAAAATGCACCAAATGTGGTGAAAATCGCAGCCATTCCTGTTGCAGTGGCAAAACCATCTTCGGCACCTTCTAAGAGGCACATTTTCTCGATGAACTCTGAAGTATTTGGATTTGAATAACGACTATATACATTCCCCTCTTTTTCATTAGCAAACAAAGCACGCATTTCTTCCGCATCTTCAAACTTATAACTGGAAGTAAGGTAAATTGGTGATGAATGCTCTTTGTGTAAACTGCGTTCGGTCTGAGTGCGTATAGCTATAGTTTCAAAATTTTCGGATTTCATTTTTTATTAGTATCAAGATTTTAGTATCAAGACGGGGGGATTGAGATTGGAGTATTGAGTATCAAGTATCAAGATGTGGTGTGAGAATAAAGTCGTCATCATAAATTTTAAGATTTGCTTCTCGATACTTGCTACTTGTTACTTTATACTTCTCTACTTTATCCCCCTACCTTGTTAATTGTTTATTTTGTAAGTAAAATTAATCGTTGCTGATCGGCCTAAAATATTAGATACCGAGCAATATTTATCGAAAGTCATGGCTAATGCACGCTCAACTTTTTGAATGCTTAAATCGCCGAATAAATCGAAATGTATATCGATGACATCAAAAATCGGCGGCATTTCTTCTTCTTTACGTGTAGCGTTGATGGCAATTTTAATGTCGTTTAATGGTTCTTTTTGCTTAGTAAGTACGTTTACCATATCTATACCACTGCAACCTCCCAAACCAATTAAAAGCATTTCCATCGGCCTGAAACCTTTTCCCTCGCCACCAATGGCAGCTTTTGCATCCAACTCTACAGTAAAACCGCTCTCATTTTCTGCTTCAAAATTAAATTTACCGCTCTTACGGACTAGATTTATGTTCATATTAATCGTATCGAGATGTCAGATTTGAGATATTGGATATGAGACATTTCAAACGCCTTAAACCTTCTATCTTCCAACCTTCTACCTTAATTTAAATTTATTGTTTAATACCCTAATATTTTGCTATTCGAACACCATGCGCCATGCGCTCGGCTTAAATACCATAAAATACTAAGTTGTTTTCTTCCAGTTCGGGCAATTTAACCGGATGGGTAAAAATTGCAAAAACCGACGAACCGCTACCACTCATTAAAGCGAATGTTGCGCCTGCGCCGTATAAACTGGTTTTTATTTGACGAATTTGGGGATACTTTGCGAAGACCGATAGTTCGAAATCGTTGATAACCTTATTTTCCCATGTTGTTGGACACAAATGTATAATTTCTTTTAACGATTGCAAAGGTTTTTGCGGTTTTACATGTGCATAAGCATCGGCCGTACTTACATGTACAGGCGGTTTTACCAAAACTTTAAACCAGGCTGACAAATCTACTTCGCACTTTTCAAATTCGTCCCCTTTATTAAATGCGTAAACAGGTTTGTTTTCAATAAAGAAAGCACAGTCGGCACCTAACTGACGAGCATAACCTTCCATTTTATCAACAGACATTTCCAAACTGAATTTATCATTTAGCAGTCTGATCAGAAAAGCACAATCTGCTGATCCTCCACCCAAGCCTGCACCAACCGGAATGTTTTTCAGCAAATTGATCTGCTGTGGGGGAATATCATAATCCTTTTTCACTAACTGATATGCTTTAAAACAAAGGTTATCGTTCGCATCGCCGGGAATATCGATGCCGTGAATTTTGCAAGAGGTTGCCTCTGCGTCAGTAATTTCGACCGCCTCCTTAATATTGATCGGATAAAAAACGGTTTCGAGGTTGTGGTAACCATCAGCACGTTTTTCAGTAATATTTAAACCTAAGTTTATTTTTGCATTCGGAAAAGATAGCATACAGATTTGAGATTTGAGATTTGAGATTTGAGATTCCCCTCAAAGCCAAATACATTCATGGTGCAAACATACAAACAAGTCATGAATTTTGAATACCCGTAGGTTCCGGCTTCACGCCGGAACTACACAACGGAATTATACCCAACCGATGTTAACAATTAAACAATAAAATGATTTACAACACCTGATAAATTTTAGATATTTGTAAATTATCAGAACAGTATGAAACAATATTTAGATTTAATGCAGCATGTGCTTGATCATGGCGCTCAAAAGCACGACCGTACCGGCACCGGAACAATAAGTGTTTTTGGCTATCAGATGCGTTTTAACCTGCAAGAGGGTTTTCCAATGGTAACCACAAAGAAACTGCATTTAAAATCTATTATTCACGAACTGATATGGTTTTTAACGGGTGATACCAACATTAAATACCTAAAAGATAACGGTGTACGCATCTGGGACGAATGGGCTGATGAAAACGGTAACCTCGGACCGGTTTATGGCTCGCAATGGAGAAGCTGGCCAACACCAGATGGGCAGCACATTGACCAAATCACCAATATCATCAACACGATCAAAAATAATCCCGATTCGCGCAGAATCATTGTTTCAGCATGGAATGTTGCCGAAATAGAAAATATGGCCTTGCCTCCTTGTCATGCTTTTTTCAGTTCTACGTGGCAGATGGGAAGTTAAGCTGCCAATTATATCAACGAAGCGCCGATATCTTCCTTGGTGTACCTTTTAATATTGCCTCTTACGCCCTACTCACTATGATGGTGGCACAGGTTTGCGGTCTTGAAGCCGGAGATTTCATCCACACCCTTGGCGATGCCCATTTATACAACAACCATATCGAGCAGGCTAACCTGCAATTAAGTCGTGAGCCAAAACCGCTGCCAACCATGAAAATCAATCCTGAAGTGAAAAGCATTTTTGATTTTAAATTCGAGGATTTTACATTGGAGAACTACGAAGCGCATCCGCATATTAAAGGTATTGTTGCGGTGTAACATTTGTTCACTGGTCATTAGCCATTGGTTCATTTGTTTGGACGCAGAATTGAATGCCCGGTTTTAAATCATCCCGAAATATAAATTCACTTAAATTAAAAAAGAATGAATTATAAATTAGAGGATTTAGAAGTCTATAATTTGTCAGAGATAATTTCAGATAAAATCTGGAATATTGTAATGGGATGGGAATATTTCGCTAAAGATACTATTGGGAAGCAATTATGCAGAGCAGCAGATTCCATTAGTGCAAATATTGCTGAAGGATATGGGAGGTATCATTTCAAAGAAAACAAAATTTTTTGCTATTATAGCCGAGGCTCAATTTCAGAAGTAAAATCATTTCTTAGGAAATCAAAAAATAGAAATTTAATATCCGAAGATTCCTATTCGGAGCTTTATACAGAACTACAAACCATCCATCTAAAGCTGAATGCATATATAAAACATATAGGCAAAATTTAAATAAATTTTAATTGTAGATGGATATCGGAATCAGATCTAAAAAACTGTGCCTATTGCGCTATGCAGGTACCAATAAACAAATGACCAATGACCAATGAACCAAAAAACCTTTCCATTGCAGTAGCTGTAGGCGAGAACTTCGCAATAGGCAAAAACAACCAGCTTTTATGGCACATGCCAGCCGATTTAAAGTTTTTTAAACAAACTACTTCGGGGCATACAGTTGTAATGGGCCGCAAAACGTTCGATTCTGTAGGCAAGCCACTTCCGAACCGCAGGAACATTGTAATTACCAGAGACACCACGCTAAAAATTGAAGGCGTTGAAGTGGTAAATAGCTTAGATGAAGCTTTAGCAATCACCAAAACAGAAGAAAAACCAGTATTTGTTGTTGGCGGAGCGGAGATCTACAGACAGGCATTGCCTAAAACACAGAAGCTTTATTTAACTACCATTCATCATAACTTTGACGCAGATACTTTTTTCCCGGAAATAGACCGGAAAGAATGGAAAATGATTAGCAGTGAACCCCACAAGGCAGACGAAAAAAACAAGTACGATTATACTTTTGAGGTTTTAGAAAGGATTTAACTCAATTTAACCGCAAAGAACACTGAGAACTTCGCAAAGAACGCAAAGCATCTTATTTACAAGTTATCCTACGCGAATAGATACCTCTACCCCTGCCAGCTAAACCCGATGGCAGTGAACATGGAGCGCAGCGAAATAAAACGGACAGCGGGACTATCAGAACCAAAGAAACACAGATATTGCTTTTCAATAAAAGATCTATCATTTATCTTTACGCTAAGAACCCACGTATGAAAAGATGCTTCGTGTCTTAGCATGATAGAAGAAAAAGAGTAAAACATTAGTGGGATGGACAAAGCACAGAAGCTGCTATAATTGCTTTCCAATCAATGTCAACCTAAATTCAGGAGTATGAAATGAATCAATGGATTGATTCTTCTATGATTATTGCCCCATAAAAATTAATGTTAATAAATTATCAATTAAGGGGTTCTATAATTTAAAAATTTAATTAGATTTGCCGACTTGTTAAAAAACAGCGAAAGACAAATTATTTTAAACAAACAATGCAAGGAAAAGGTTTTATTAAGTTTATAGCGATAGTATTGGCTATCGTTTGTGCGTACGCACTTTCTTTTACGTTGGTAGCATCCAAGGTGGAAAAAGACGCAAAAAACGCTGCGAAGGGTGATTTAGCCAAAGAAAAGGCTTACTTAGATTCGATGAGTACCGTAAAAGTTTATCCAGTAGTTGGATTTACTTACCAAGAGGTAAAAGCGAAAGAGATTAATTTGGGTCTGGACTTAAAAGGCGGAATGAACGTAACGATGGAGATATCGTTGGCGGAGTTGGTAAAATCATTAGCGGGTAACCCTACTGATGCGAACTTCAACAAAGCAATCCAAAACGCACAAATCCAATTAAATGCCGGTGGTAAAGATTACATCAAAATTTTTGTTGATGAATTCGAAAAATTAAGCCCTGGAGTAAAACTAGCAGATTATTTTTCTAACCAGGATAATGCATCTCAGTTAAAACCTAGCGCAAGTAATAGCGATGTTGAATCTTTCTTAGAAAAAGAAGCAACCAGTGCTATCGATCGTTCATTTACAGTTTTACGTTCTCGTATTGATGGTTTCGGAGTAGTTAGTCCGAACATGCAAAAACAAGAAGGCAGTAACCGTATCTTAATCGAAATGCCAGGTGTACAAGATAAAGAGCGTATTGCTAAACTTTTACAGGGTTCTGCCGAATTACAGTTCTGGCAGGTATACCAGGTACAAGAAGTTGCACCCCTACTCGAAAACATTAATAAAATTTTAGCGGCAACATTAAAAGCTGATGCTCCAGCTGCTAAAGATACAACGGCTGCTCCGGCTGCTGGTGGTAAATTAGCTGGTTTGGAAAAAGCTGCAGCTAAAGACACTACAGCTAAAGGTGGCAAACTTGCTGGCTTAGGTAAAAAAGATTCGAGTGCAGTTAAAGCCGAACTGATTAAATCTAATCCATTGTATGCTGTTCTTAACCTACCGATTTATCAAGGCGAAAACGGACAACAACAATTAATGCCTGGTGCAGTTGTTGGTATGTCGTTACAAAAAGATACTGCAAAAGTTAATGCTTATTTAAAACTTCCTGAAGTTGCTGCATCTATTCCATCTACGATGAAATTTATGTGGAGTGTTAAACCTAGAGAAGGTTCGAAAATTTTCGAATTATATGCAATCAAAGTTGTTAGTGCCGATGGTAAACCAGATTTAGGTGGTGAGGCAATCAGCGATTCGCGTGCAGATTTTGACCAAAAAGGTAAACCAGAGGTAACCATGTACATGACCAGTGAAGGTTCTGCGAAATGGAAAAAATTACTGCTGAAGCTGCTGCTGATCCAAACAACAAAAAATCTATTGCCATTGTATTAGATAACCAGGTTTATTCTGCTCCTACTGTTCAGAATGAAATTGCTGGTGGTGTTTCTTCAATCACGGGTAACTTTACCCAGGCAGATACTAAAGATTTATCAAACATCTTAAAAGCTGGTAAATTGCCTGCTCCTGCGCGTATAGCAGGTAGCTACGTAGTTGGTCCAACTTTAGGTGCACAAGCTATTCACGATGGTTTAATCTCATTCGTAATTGCCTTTATCGTAATCTTAATCTTCATGGCGCTGTATTATCACCGTGCAGGTTGGGTTGCAAACTTTGCATTGTTAATCAACTTATTTTTCATCATTGGTATCCTGGTATCACTTGGCGCAGTGTTAACCTTACCTGGTATTGCTGGTATCGTATTAACCATTGGTTTATCGGTAGATGCAAACATCCTTATCTTTGAGCGTGTACGTGAGGAGCTTGCGCATGGCAAAAACACGGCTACTGCAATTAAAGAAGGTTTTAAACATGCAATGCCGTCGATTATTGACTCAAACGTAACCTTATTCATTTTAGGAGCTATCCTTTACGTTTTCGGTAGCGGACCGGTTCAAGGTTTTGCCACTACCTTGTGTATCGGTATCCTTTCATCATTATTTGCTGCTGTAGCCATTTCGAGAGTAGTTTTCGAATCGTTGTTAAACCGCAAAATCGAGGTAAGTTTCGATAATAGCTTAACCCGTAATGCATTTAAAAACTTAGCCTTCAACTTTGTTGGCCGTCGTAAAATCTATTACATTATCTCTACCATTATTATTATTGCCGGTATTGGTATGTACTTCAAAAATGGCGGTTTAAACTTAGGTGTAGATTTTAAAGGGGGTAGAACTTATTTGGTTCACTTCGATAAAGCAGTTAACACTGAAGATTTAAAAGCTAAGTTAAACCCGGTTTTCGGTAACGAAACGCCAGAGGTTAAAACTGCAGGTGAAGATAGCCAGGTAAAAATCACCACTACTTTCCACATCGAAGATCAGGACATTAAAACTGATAAAGTTGTAGAAGATGCGTTAAATAAAGGTTTGGCCGGATCCAAATATGAAATCGTAAGTTCACAAAAGGTGACGCCAATTATTGCAAGCGATATCGTAAACGGTGCTTTCTATGCGGTATTGATCTCGTGTTTATTCATGTTTATCTACATCGTTGTACGATTCAAAAAATGGCAGTATGGTTTAGGTGCGGTAATCGCCTTATTCCACGACGTTTTAATGGTATTATCTTTCTATACTATTTTAGATGGTATTATGCCATTCTCATTAGAAATTGGTCAGGATTTTATCGCAGCAATTTTAACGGTAATGGGTTACACCATGACAGAGACAGTTGTTGTATTTGACCGTATCCGTGAGAAATTAAAAGAATCAGGTAAAGAAGATTTACATGGAGAAGCGCGTAACAACTTAATCAACTTCGCGTTGAACAGTACATTAAGTCGTACCATCTTAACCTCATTAACTGTATTCTTCGTGTTATTGGTAATCTTTATTTTTGGTGGCGATAGCATCCGCGGGTTTATCTTCGCATTGCTGATTGGCCGTATCATTGGTACATACTCATCATTATGTATTTCTACTCCTATCGTAATTGATTTGGGTAGTTCAGCTGAGAAAAAATAAGAGATTAAAATCTTAATATATAAGCGCTTCGATTTATCGGGGCGCTTTTTTATGCCCCGCTTTTTTACCGCGAAGGCACAAAGACACCATTTTTTTGTTTTTGAAAAGCAAAGGCAGTGGTTCTTCGGTTCCGATTGTCCTGCTATATATTCCAATCTTTTTAATTGGCACTGTCATGCTGAGGAACGAAGCATCTGTTGCATCGATTGCAGATGCTTCGTTCCTCAGCATGACAAAATGTTCAGGGCTACTGCAAATTAAAAAGGATTCCATTCCTATCAGGTTTATTTAACCCGAGTCTGTGCTTCAAAACTGCAAAAAACCGCCTTCGTCATACCAGCGTTATATATTGATCAATCAGGTGAAATAGTGACAAAACCTCAATTATTAAACCTTTTGGCTATCTTTTTGTTACATTAGCAATAGATAAAATCGATACGAAAATGGATTTACAACTTCCAAAAAGCGAATACCCCAGGGTAGTGATTGTTGGCGGCGGATTTGGTGGCATAGAGTTAGCTAAACGTTTAAAAAATAAGCCTTTTCAGGTAGTGATGCTCGATAAGCATAACTACCATACTTTTCAACCTTTACTTTATCAGGTAGCTACAGGAGGTCTCGAAGCAGACTCTATCGCTTTTCCTCTACGCAAGATTTTTAAAGGACAAAAGAACCTCATTTTCCGGGTGACCAAAGTTACGGAAGTAAATACTGCCGAAAACTGTTTACAAACTGACATAGGTAGAATCAATTACGATTATCTGGTTATCGCCACAGGTTCTACCAGTAATTTTTTTGGCAATAAAGAAATTGAAGCCAATTCGATGCCGATGAAATCCATCCCAGAGGCGCTGGATTTGAGAAGTCTGATCTTACAGAATTTCGAAAAATCGCTGATCGAAAAAGATGCAGATAAAAAAAGCGCCTTATTAAACTTTGTTGTAGTTGGCGGTGGTCCGACAGGCGTTGAAACCTCAGGTGCCATTGCAGAGCTTAAAAGGCATGTAATTCCTAACGATTATCCGGAAATGGATTTGAGTAGGGTTAACATTTACCTGGTCGAAAATTCACCAGAATTATTGGGCGTAATGTCGCCACAGGCACAAAAAAAGCCAAAGATTTCCTTAACGATATGGGCGTTCAGATTATGAATGAAACCAGGGTACTGGGTTACGACGGACATACCCTCACATTGCAGGACAAAGCACCAATTTTAAGTTCAACCGTAATCTGGAGTGCTGGTGTTAAGGGTGAGGTTTTAAGTGGTTTAGATAAAGCTGAAGTGGTGAGAGGCGGCAGATTAAAAACAGATACCCAAAATTTAATAGTAGGCTATCAGAATATTTATGCCATTGGCGATGTAGCTGCTATTATTGACGAAGAAACACCTAATGGTCACCCGGGAGTAGCACCAGCAGCCATCCAACAGGGGCATCATCTGGCCAAAAACCTGATCAATATCAAGGAAAATAAACCTTTAGAGAAATTTAAATATTTCGATAAGGGCTCAATGGCTACAGTAGGTAGAAACAAAGCCGTTGTAGATATTGGCAAAATCCGTTTCCAGGGAGTTTTCGCATGGTTTACCTGGATGTTTGTGCACTTAATGACCTTAGTAGGTTTCAGAAATAAAATAATTGTTTTCGTAAACTGGGTTTGGAGTTACTTCAGCTACGATCGGGGAACCCGCTTAATTATCAGAACTTTTGCTAAAGATCGAAGTGTGGATTATAGAAACGAGGTACCAGCCGTAAAAGAAGAAGTTAAGGTGTCTTAGTCTTTAGTCTTTAGTCTTTAGTCTTTAGTCTTTAAGGTAACTTTGACGATAAAAAAATTGTTTTCTTTTTCTTCTTTTCTTTGCGAAAAACTTTGCGCATTTTGCGGTTAAACCAAAACCATGAGCCAAAATAAATTCAAATTAGTAGAATGCCCGCGCGATGCTATGCAGGGATTACACGATTTTGTTCCCACGGCGCTTAAAGCCGAATATTTAAATCTTTTGCTTCAGGTGGGTTTTGATACCCTTGATTTTGGCAGTTTTGTTTCGGCTAAAGCCATTCCACAAATGGCCGATACTGCCGAAGTTTTAGCACAATTGGATTTAAGCAACACTTCTACCCAGCTTTTGGCAATTGTAGCCAATTTAAGGGGTGTAGAAGACGCTGTTAAACACAAAACGGTGAATTACCTTGGTTTTCCTTTTTCGATCTCTGAGACATTCCAGCAGCGTAATACCAATTCGAGCATAGTACATTCATTAAATACGGTAGAAGAAATGCTTTCACTTTGTGCAAAAAACAATAAAAAAGCAGTTGTTTACCTGTCCATGGGATTCGGAAATCCTTATGGCGATGAATGGAATTATGAAATTGTAGAAAAGTGGGCAGATGTTTTGGTGAGCAAAGGTGTCCAAATTTTATCTTTAGCAGATACCGTTGGTGTTTCTACACCTGAAAAAATTGAAAGCATATTGCCTAAACTGATCACGAGGTTTAACCATACAGAAATTGGGATTCATTTGCACTCCACTCCTGCTGAACGGTTCGAAAAGATAGAAGCTGCATATCGTTCCGGTGTTAAACGTATAGATTCGGCACTAAAAGGTTTTGGAGGCTGTCCAATGGCTGCTGATGATCTCACAGGCAACATTGCCACGGAAGATGTGATCAGTTTTCTTCATAATAAAGGAGAAAAATTAAATCTGGATATGGATAAATGGAATGAGGCAATAATGTTATCGGGGAAGATATTTGGGTAGGTTCCTTTTAACTCCCGGGGTCGTCATTTCGAGCGGAGTGAAACGCAGTCGAGAAATATATATCAAAAGATTTCTCCATTTCGCTGCGCTTCAGTCGAAATGACGATATTCTATGCCGTGCCTCCGTGCTAATTGGATCAGACCTTCTTCACCATTTTAAAATGCTGTATGCCAGCTTCCTCAAATTGCTCACCTTCAGCTACAAAACCAAATTTAGCATACAAGCTCATGGCATCTAATTGTGAGTTTAAGTATATATAGTGTGCATCTTCAGGCAGGTCAGATAAAGCTTCAGCAATTAGTGCCCGGCCAACTCCTTGTCCTCTAAAATCCTTTAAAACCGCAAAACGTTCCAGCTTATAACCAGCATCTGTTTTACGCCATCTGCAGGCACCGCAAGGTTGTCCGTTGCTGGTAGCCAGAAAATGTGTTGATTCATCTTCATGCTCCCACTCCAGCTCTGGCGGACAATTCTGTTCGTCTACAAATACAATTTTACGGATAGCAAATACTTTATCTAAATCTTCTGGATGATTAACTTTTTGAACGTGCAGACTCATTATCGTGGTGTTTAAAGTGTTTATTCGATTTTAATTTCAATTCATTTAGCTCTTTCGCTACATCTATCGAATGTGAGCAATGAATATCGGCCTCTTTTTGGCAAGTGTAGCAATCGTAACGTAAAATTTATGTAACTGATCCAGTTCCTTTTCACTCAGGTCTTCAATATCTACCATCCGGTTACTTGCCCCCTGTTGTGCTGCAATCAGTTCATTCAGTTTTAACTGAATGGCCTTACCATCTTTATTCTGCGCTTTCTGAATCAGGAAAACCATTAAAAACGTAATAATTGTTGTGCCTGTATTAATCACCAACTGCCAGGTTTCAGAATAATTAAACAGAGGGCCGGTTACTGCCCAAATAATTACAATAGCGGTTGCCGCAATAAATGCAACAGAACTACCGGTAAACTTGGTTGCCGCATTGGCAAATTTCTCGAAAAAATTATTTCTTTTGGTATCGTTTTTAGATTTTGCCATTACAATTTGTTTGATTAAATATACCATAAAACAAACAAAAGCGCCATAAGTTTTTAAACCCATGGCGCTTTTGCTTAATTATTGAATGATTGATTTTTGAATGATTGAATGAAAATCCAATCTTCTAAACCAACCGAACTTACAACTTATCGTTAACGTTGATACAGTTCAGATCTTCGAAAGCGGCAGTTAAACGCTTTACGAAAGTTTCTTCACCTTTACGTAACCAAACGCGTGGGTCGTAATATTTTTTATTTGGTTTATCATCGCCATCAGGGTTACCAATCTGGCCTTGAAGATAAGCTTCATTCTTTTTGTAATATTCTAAAATACCTTCCCAAAATGCCCATTGCATGTCAGTATCGATATTCATTTTAATTGCACCATAAGAAATTGCCTCTCTGATTTCTTCCTGAGTAGAACCAGAACCACCGTGAAATACGAAATTGATCGGTTTCTCTGCAGTTAAACTGAATTTTTCTTTGATGAAATCCTGAGAGTTCTTCAAAATTACCGGTTGCAATTTTACGTTACCTGGTTTATAAACACCGTGTACGTTACCAAAAGCAGCAGCAACAGTAAAACGAGGAGAAACTTTGCTCAATTCTTCATAAGCATAAGCCACTTCGCTAGGCTGGGTATATAATTTAGAACTGTCAACATCACTATTGTCAACACCATCTTCTTCACCGCCGGTAACACCAAGCTCAATTTCGATGGTCATGTTCATTTTCGCCATGCGCGCTAAGTATTTAGCAGAAATTTCCATGTTTTCTTCGATCGATTCTTCCGATAAATCCAACATGTGTGATGAAAACAAAGGTTTTCCGGTCTCAGCAAAGAATTTTTCACCGTGGTCTAAAAGTCCATCAATCCAAGGCAATAATTTTTTAGCGGCGTGGTCGGTATGTAAAACCACGGCAACACCATAATGCTCTGCCAATAAATGTACATGTTTAGCAGCCGATACAGCTCCTAAAATACATGCTTGCAATTTCTCATTATCTAATGATTTACCAGCATAAAACTGTGCACCTCCGTTAGACAATTGAATCATAACAGGCGAATTTACTGCCTTAGCAGTTTCCAATACCGCATTAACCGTATTGGTACCGGTTACGTTTACTGCTGGTAAAGCAAACTGATGTTTTTTAGCCTGCTCAAACAATTCTTGAACGGCATCTCCGTAAATTACGCCTTTGTAGCCTTTTAAACTCATTTCTTGTTAATTTTATTAAGTCCGAAGTTATAAAAAAATAACATTCCAAGCTTTTGTAACAACAGAATTATTTGCCTAACAGCAAAATAAAGCCTGTTTAGTGTAAAAAACACATTATCCTTAGTGTAAAAAAGACACACTTCAGTTTTCAATTCGAAGTTCACAATGGGCAAATACAGGTTTTAAATTACTTCAGCTATTAGCTATTAAGCATCAACCAATTAACCATCGACTATTTTTACGTCTAATAAGGTCCGACTTTATTTTATTTTTCGTTTCTTTGCAATCCAATTCTTCAAAAAATTATATGGCTTGGTTTAAAAGAGAGAATAAAGGTATCATTACCACAACAGAAGAGAAAAAAGAAGCACCAGATGGTTTGTGGAATAAATGTCCAAATTGTAAGAAACCGCTACATCAGGCAGAACTTCAGGAAAACAAATACGTTTGTCATTACTGTAATTACCACCTGAGAGTGGGCTCAAAAGAATATTTCGAGGTTTTATTTGATAATAACGAATTTAAAGAACTGTTCCCTAACTTAACATCAGGCGATCCTCTAAACTTTAACGATAACAAACCTTATACCGATAGAATTAAGGAAAGTCAGGCTAAAACAGGCTTGAAAGATGCTATCCGGGCAGGAGTTGGTAAGATCGAAGGTCAGGATCTCGTTATTGCCTGTATGGATTTCGCTTTCATCGGTGGTTCAATGGGTTCGGTTGTGGGCGAAAAAATTGCACGTTCAATTGATTACAGTATCAAACATAAAGTTCCATTTTTGATGATTTCTAAATCAGGTGGTGCACGAATGATGGAAGCTGCATTTTCATTAATGCAAATGGCTAAAACTTCAGCTAAACTCGCGTTACTAGGTCAGGCTAAAGTTCCATACATCTCTTTATTAACCGATCCAACTACGGGCGGTGTAACGGCCTCTTATGCCATGCTTGGCGATATCAACATTGCCGAACCAGGCGCTTTGATCGGTTTTGCAGGCCCCAGGGTAATTAAAGAAACCATTAAAAAAGATTTACCGAAAGGTTTCCAAACTTCCGAATTTGTTCTGGAGCATGGTTTCCTTGATTTCATTGTAGACAGAAGAGCCATGAAAGCTAAACTGGGCGCTTTTATCAAAATGATGAACAATTAGTTGGTTCAATAGTTTATTGGCTATTAGTTGATCCAGGCAGGCGCCAAAAAATGAATTTATAATATCCAGAAAAGCAGGGCTTGAATAAATCGGTTAATTCAGTCCTGCTTTTTGCTTCAAGTCCTCGCTAAACTCCGGGCTTTCCGCGGCAATCAGGTTTAGTTTACATGGGCCAGTGGTTCTTTTGAGGAGTACTCCCACCCAAAGCATTAAACTACCCCTCCCTGCGGGCACCCCTCCAAAGGAGGGGAATAAAAAACACCACAAATTTTTCTTATTTTTAAACTAACCAAACCATAAATTCAGATGAAAAATTTATTCCTATTAACCTGTCTGATTACCGCTATGTTCGCCACACAAGCCCAGGATAAAAAGACCAAAGTGCCTTATGATGAAGCCCTAGCTAAAAAACTCGGCGCTGATAGTTACGGCATGAAGATGTATGTGTTGGTGATCCTCAAATCAGGGCCAAACACTATAGAAACAAAAGCCAAAACTGACAGTTTATTTGCAGGCCACATGGCAAACATGGGTAAAATGGTAGAGATTCAAAAACTGGTAGTTGCTGGTCCGATGGGTAAAAACGATAAAAATTATCGCGGCATTTTCGTTTTAAACACTAAATCTATTGAGGAAGCAAAACAATTATTGGATAGCGATCCTGCCATAAAAGCTAAATTACTTGAACCAGAATTATACAATTGGTACGGCTCTGCAGCACTAGCTGAATATTTGCCATTTCATGATAAGATCCAGAAGAGTATTTTTTAGGTTTGTTTGCCACGGAAGCACTGAAGGCACGGAGAAGTTATGATAGTGAGTGGTTGTCTCAAAAGTAAAATCTAGCTTTAAGGTCAGAATTTTATTTCGTTTCCCGTCATCTGATAGTTATAGGATCTCGCGCAAGCCTATCGTGTGGACATATCTTTTTTAAGGTTTTTTAGGCGTTTTGCTAACCAACTTTAATAAAGCACAGATTTTAACTAAGGACGCTGTCAATCCCAAGAGCCGGGGAAATCAAAAAAACAGGTGCACAACAGTAAAAATGGCACTAACAAGCCTGAAACGCAGTGGTTTTGTGTTCATAACCGATGATTTAATTTTAAAAAATATTGAACACAAAACGAAGTGTCACTGTTTTTTTGATGCGCGTGAGATTGCGCAAAAGGCTCATTGCTGGATTGACAAAGCGCTTTGGGTACTTTGGCGCTCCAAAGTACCATTCCCCGCGGCATAGAACGATAGAAGAATGTTATAATTAATTGCGTCTAAACGATAGGGCGCAGGCGGGAACCACGAAGTCTCAAAATATAATTTGCTTAGTGGGCCAGCATAAATATTTTTGATACAGCCTCTTTAGCTTTGTTAATCATTTAAGATTCAGCTATTGTCAGTTGGTAATAACTGACCCCAAAGTGAGCTGCTGATACCAATTCCTGCAACATTTCCATTAACATATCCTAATCCTACTCCTCATTTCATAAATTAGTGCATCAAATAATAAACCCTAACTAATTATGAATAAAAAACTACTATTTTCTGCACTATTCCTTTGCGCTTCGGCGAGTGTTTTTGCACAAGACAAAAAAATAGTTGAAAATATTGTTAAAGAAGTAAACGAAAATTCTCAATTAGAGAAACTTGCACATGAACTTTTAGATGTTGTTGGTCCGCGTTTGGTTGGCTCGCCACAGATGAAACAGGCCAACGATTGGGCAGTTAAAAAATACAATAGTTGGGGCATCTCTGCCAAAAATGAAAAATGGGGTGAATGGGCAGGCTGGGAAAGAGGCATTACCCATATCGATCTGGTAAGTCCGCGGGTACGCACTTTAGAAGGTACACAATTGGCCTGGAGCCCATCAACCAATGGTAAAGCCATTAATGCAGAAGCGATTATCTTACCCGAAATTACCGATTCGGTATCCTTTCAGAAGTGGTTACCCAATGTAAAAGGTAAAATTGTTTTAATTTCCATGAACCAACTTTCTGGCCGACCAGAAAAAAACTGGGAAGAATTTGCCACAAAAGACCTTTTCGAAAAGTTTAAAAAAGAAAAAGCTGATGCTACTAAAGCTTGGGCAGCAAGTCTAGCTAAAACAGGCCTAACTGCGAAAACACTTCCCGTAGCTTTAGAAAATGCAGGTGCAGTAGCTGTGGTAATCAATAACTGGTCGCAGGGTTTTGGTGTAGACAAAATTTTTGGCGCAAACACCACAAAAGTACCAACTTTGGATTTATCAGTTGAAGATTACGGTTTAGTTTACCGTTTGGCCTTAAATGGCGACAAGCCTAAGCTTAAAATCGAGGCAGATTCGAAGAAATTAGGTGCTGTACCTACTTTTAATACCATCGCTGAAATTAAAGGCACACAAAAGCCAAATGAATATGTGATGCTTTCGGCACACTTCGATTCGTGGGATGGCGCAAGCGGCGCTACGGATAATGGTTCAGGAACAATTTTGATGATGGAAGCCATGCGCATTCTAAAGAAAATTTATCCTAATCCAAAACGCACTATTTTGGTTGGCCATTGGGGGAGTGAAGAACAGGGTTTAAATGGTTCAAGGGCTTTTGTAGAAGATCATCCGGAGATTGTGAACAACCTTCAGGCCTTGTTTAACCAGGATAACGGAACAGGTCGTGTAGTTAACATTGGCGGACAAGGATTTGCTAAATCAAAGGATTATATCACCCGCTGGTTAGCCGCAGTACCGGATACGATTAAAAACCAGATCAAAACCAGTTTTCCGGGAACACCGGGTGCAGGTGGGTCAGATTTCGCGTCATTTGTAGCTGCCGGAGCATTGGGTTATTCGTTAAGTTCTACCAGTTGGGATTATGGAACATATACCTGGCACACCAACCGCGACAGTTATGATAAGTTGGTTTTCGACGAGATTAGAAGCAACGTCATTTTAGCTGCAATCATGGTTTATATGGCCGCGGAAGATCCTGAAAAAACCTCAACCGAAAGAGCAAAAGATCTACCTGTAAACGAGCGTACCGGCAAACCAGCAACCTGGCCAGTACAAACGAAATCGAACAGAAAAGGTGGTTTGTAGGTAAGAATTTTGAATCGATTTGTAAAGGAGCACTTGGAAACAGGTGCTCTTTTTTGTCACCTCGGATCGTCATTTCGAGCGGAGTGCAACACAGTCGAGAACCACTGAGTGCTCAGCGAAGCTAAATCTATTGAGGTAGATCTCTCCATTACACTGCGTTCCAGTCGAGATGACGACGCTTTTTATTGAAATCCTGCGATGAACGCCAAGAAGCATATCCATCTATGAAACAGATGCTTCGTGCCTCAGCATGACAACAAGCGGCATTACTCTTCCTTCTTCTGAAACTTGTAAAACAGATACCCTAAAAAAGGTAAAATCAATACACTACCCAATAAAAGGGCTAAGCCCAAACTGTAAATGGTTTTTTCTGGTCCGGCTGTTTCCAACAGCGAGATTGCATCTCCGCTTTTTAAACGGATAAAATTAGGGAAATGGGCATAACTAATAGCCAGAAGAATCATCGTTACCTGGAAGCCTGCTAAAACGCGTAAAATCTTGGTTTTGCCTTTAATCAACAGATACCATAATAAAATAAGCGATAAACTCGCCAGAACAATGGCCGATAAGCCCACATTACTCTTGAAAACCCAATCGATCAATGGAATTTTATCGCGTTGTGCGGCAATAAATACCATGGCACCAAAAACTACCGCAGCGATATTCATAAATTCGGCTTTTTTAATAAAACGGCGTTTATCATGATATTCATCCGTTTCACCAATAAGATAGATCGCTGCCAGAAAACCGCAAAGCGCCACCGTAAAGAAGCCTACAGCGATTGAAAACCAATTTAACCAGCCCGATATATAGGCCGTATAAAAATCGTTAGCCTGCGTATCGATATGGCCTGAAATTAAGCTTCCGGCAATGATGCCTAAGAATAAAGCGGTAACAAAACTCGAATACCTGAAAATGCGGTTGTACAGCCACTGCATATCGTCCTTTACGGCATCATAATGGCGGAATACAAAGGCAGTACCACGGGCAATGATCCCGATGAGCATAATGGCCAAAGGAATATGCAGGTAAACCGACATGGTGGTATAAATAAAAGGGAAACCCACAAAAAGGATCACAATAGCAATAATCAACCACATGTGATTGGCTTCCCAAACCGGACCAATGGCCTGGTACATGGTCTTACGGGTTTTACTTCTGTTTTTTGTTGAAGTAAACAACTCGATAATCCCTGCGCCAAAATCAGCCCCACCCAATAAAAAGTAGAGCAGAATGGCCATGCATAAAAATGTAATTACCACATCTTTCATAATTTATTTTTTTCCACAGATTTATACAGATGAAGACAGATTTCAAAGAAGTTAAGCAACATACATCAAAATTTTTATCCGTGTTCATCCTTTTTATTGTGGTTAATTAATTCGTTTCAGATTTGTTATAGAGCACAGGTACCATTTTAATCTGTCGGTAAAGTAAAAACGTTACGATAATGCTTAGCGACACATAAATTGCCGAAAAGATGTAAAATGAGTAAGCAATACCCGGCATAGGCGTAACCGCATCTTTAGTACGCATAATGCCATAAATAATCCATGGCTGCCTACCAACCTCAGTAACCACCCAACCAGCCTCTAAAGCGAGATAACCAAGCGGAATAGCGAAAACGAACAGCTTTAGTAGCCAACGATTTTCGGTTAAAGGTTTCTTTTTAAAAAGGATAAAGAAATAGGTTAAGGCTAACAAAAGCAGTAAGGTACCAATGCCCACCATCATCTGGAAAGCGTAATGGGTTATAGCGACGGGTGGATGTTCATTTTCCGGGATCTGATCCAGGCCCTTAACTTCGGCTTTAAAATCGCCATGTGCTAAAAAACTTAAAGCGCCTGGAATTTTGATCGCACCTTTTACCGTTTTATCTTTCTCGTTTACGATACCACCGATCAAAAGCGGAGCAGGTTTCTCGGTTTTGTACAACGCTTCCATAGCAGCTAGCTTTGCAGGCTGACGTTTGGCTACGTCTTTTGCAGAGATATCGCCACTTAATGGCTGTAATAAAGCAGCAATGCATGCAAATACGGCCGCTATTTTAAAGGCTTTTAAATGAAAATATGCATTTCTGTTTCGTAAGATCATTAAAGCATGTACACCAGCCACAGCAAAACCCGTTGCGGTAAATGCGGCCAAACACATGTGCAAAGCCTGGCTAAACCAAGCTTTATTAAACATGGCCTGTATAGGATCGATGTTGAGGTATTTTCCGTTTACAAAATCAAAACCCGCCGGACTGTTCATCCAGGCATTGGCAGCAACCACCAATATCCCTGAGGCCAGTCCGCTTACCCCTACTACCATTCCTGTAAACCAGTGGAACCACTTATTCAATTTATTCCAACCGTAAAGAAAAAAACCAAGGGCAATCGCTTCAATAAAAAAGGCAGTTCCTTCCAATGAAAAAGGCATTCCGAAGATGGGGCCGGCATGATCCATAAATTTTGGCCAAAGTAAACCCAATTCGAACGATAACATGGTACCTGATACCGCACCTGTAGCGAAAAATATGGCTACCCCTTTACTCCAGGCTTTTGTGAGGTTTTTGTACACCTCATCGTTGGTTTTAAGCCATTTATAATGCGATACGGCCATAAAGAAAGGCATTACCATGCCGATACAGGAAAAAATAATGTGAAAGCCTAATGATAAGGCCATTTGGGAACGGGCTGCTATAAAATCATCCATGGGCTGTAGATTTTGAATGGTAACAAATATAGTTGTTAATGATTAAAGCCTATGGTAATTCAATAACGTCGAAAGGATTATTTGAAATATAGAACGTTTATAAATTGAAAATAGATTTGGAGGGCTGTATTGAAGAACGATAAATTTTTAGCCACAGATGAGCACAGAAGGATATCGTCATTTCGAGCGAAGTGCAACGCAGTCGAGAACCCGAAGGCTCTGCGAAGTAAAATCTGTCAAGACAGATCTCTCCATTCCGCTGCGCTTCAGTCGAGATGACGACTTTTCTTATGGAATATGAGATTAAGCTCCCTTCAATTCATCATAAGCAGCGGTTAGGCTTCTTTCAATACCTTCTCCCTTCCATTCGGGTGCATTTGGGATTGTAGTCGTTTTTAAAATATCTTCTTTGCTTTTACCTGCTTTAATTTCGCCGCCCACAAAAGTTAAGAGGCTTTGAAGGTAATTTTGATAAGCTTTAACATCGGTTTTATTTCCGGTTACTTTTTCCGGATCAAGGCTATGTCCCCAGATAAATAAGGTATCATTATCAAACTGGTTCTGGATCTTGTCTAAAGCAGTGATCCAGTTGCCGATGTGTGCACCATTTTCTCTATCAATATATGGAAATTTACGGTTGAACACCAAATCGCCTACATGTACGATATTGGCATTTTCGAAATGGTAAACGGCATCGCCATTGGTATGCCCTGAACCGTAATAATAAGCTTTTATATTTTCGTTGCCCACTTTCGCACTCCATTTTGTCCCAAAAGTGGTATCGGGCAAAAGCTGTTTATCTAAATTATTTGCTTTCTCTGCGCCTCTTTTCTGGTTTACCAATGAATTTTGGTGCGCAACTACCTTTTCGGCCAATCCTTTAAAAGAAATATTCCCTGCGGTATGATCGCCATGGTGATGCGTGTTGATCAAATATTTGAATGGTTTTTCGCCCAGTTTTTTCAACTCATCGATTAAATGCGGTGCCGTAGTTGGGAACTGTGCATCTACCACCACAAAACTATTGCTCGAATTTAACCAGCCGATTGTACCACCCTGCTCGGTAAATATCCCCACATCGTTACGGAGCGCCTTAAAATTATAAGCACGGAACAGATCTTGCTGCGCAAAAACATCTGTTTTATAAATCGAAAGCAGGGTCATGGCTAATGCCGAATTTTTGATAAAATTTCTTCTTTCCATTTTGGGATTAAGCTAAAAAAACCACAGCAAATGCTGTGGTTTAAATTTAATGATTTAGATCCTGAAATAACAAATTATATACCCGAACCTGGTGTGGTACCTGGCTCATGCCCCGGACCAAATGAATTATTCTTACGGTCTTTATCTTTGTTAAACAGATTGGTCGTTACTTTCGATGATTTATTTTCATCTAAAGTTCTATCTTCTTTAATATCTTCTGCGGTTTTATCCAGTAAATCGTTCTCAACAACTTTACCTTTTTCTTTATTCGTTTCCATAGTAATTGTAAATTGATATACTATAGGAACAACCTAAAAATAAGATTGTTTTTAATAGTTGTTTTTGGAATGGGTTTAGTAAAAGAAAAATCTTATGGTTAGTGAGCCACCAATCAAACAGTTGAGTTTCATAGATTCTAATAATAACGATGGCCATCTCAACTGAAACTGTGAAATTGAGAGATCTGTCAAGCAGATTTTGCTTCGCAGAGCCTTCGGGTTCTCGGCTACGTTGCACCCGATAGCTAGCTATCGGGTCCGCTCGAAAATGACGATGCGGATGGAACTTCGCTACCAATTACGACGTCTCCTGTTAAGATTTTACAACATTGCCCCAGGCAATTTCCCCAACTCATGGATAGATCCGAAAGAATGAAACCTCCTTTTATGAATTTTATTAAAATGGTTTGAAGATTCGAAAGAAAACGGATTGAAAATAAATTTGTAAATGTGTTTCCTTTCTTCGTTTAATTTTTCTTCCTGTTTTGCGTTTTCAAGATTTTGAGTGTTGCGGTTAGTTTCCATGACGATATAGATTATTGAAAACCTGGTAGGTTTTCAGGGTTAACAATTTTAATACTTAATAAAAGCTTTTTTAAATTTGCTTAACCTTATACCATGGGTGTTTGATAAGGTTTCGTTCTGGAACTACATTAAAATGGCGTGGATTGCCTTATGTTTAATTAAATTTAAGCTTAATTTTTGATTTTTGCAAATTTTTTTGGGAGTTAAATGTTATTGCGCTAAAATCTAAAGGGCATTTTTTGGAAATCAGTTGCAGTAGTACCTGGGAAGATACAGTCCTGCTCTTTACTTTACTCCGCTATGCTCCATGTTCGTTCCGATCAGGTTTATTGGCACAGCCAGCAATACTATCTGGGGTTGCAGGGCGCAGAGAATTTGTTTATAAAAATGAATTTCGTCTTTTGCATCATCCAGCCTTAAATAGCAGCACCAGCTTAATGGAGCTAAACCTGATTGAAGCGGATACCGGCAAAGTGCTTAAGGCCTGCAGGCGTATGAGCGAAAAGCAGGACGAACATTAAAATGAAATGCCGCGTTTGCTTTCCAAAAAAATCAGCTGTTTTTTTGCCCACAAAAAAAGTCCCGATTTTCACCGGGACGCTCCTATTTGGTTAATGATATTTTAAGCTAAAGCATTTTGCTTTACTACCATTTTAACTTTTTCGATTACGTAATCTAACTCTTCCTTTGTAGTGTATTTGCTAAATGAAAAGCGTACAGAAGGACGGTTTGGATCGGCATTAATACCATTTAACACATGCGAGCCAATGTTTGAACCTGACGAACAGGCACTACCGCCCGAAGCGCAGATACCATTGATATCCAAATTGAACAATAACATATCGGCCATGTCCATTTCAGGAAAAGAAACATTTAGTACCGTATAAAGACTTTTATCGGCATCTGTTTCGCCATTAAAGCCAATACCTGGAATTTCGGCAATTAACTGTGTTTTTAGATAATCTTTTAGGCTCTGAATATAGGTTTGGTGCTCTGCCATCTCAGCATAAGCAATTTCTAAGGCTTTAGCTAAACCCACAATACCATATACATTTTCAGTACCGCCACGCATGTTGCGTTCCTGTGCTCCGCCGTAAATCATTGGCGGAATTTTAATATTGCTGTTTACGTATAAAAAGCCAACACCTTTAGGTCCGTGGAGCTTATGCGCTGCGCAAACTATAAAATGTGCTTTAAGTTCGCGCACATTATGTGGATAATGGCCCATAGTTTGCACGGTATCGGCATGGTAAATGGCATTATATTTCTCACAGATATCGCCCACTTTAACCATATCGGTTAATGTACCCAATTCGTTATTGGCGTGCATCAATGAAACGAAAGTGCGCTCGTTATTTTGAAGCAGTTCTTCTAAATGGTTATAATCGATATTTCCTTTTTCATCAATATTAACGAAACTTAATTTATCGATCTCACCATTTTTAAGCATGGTATTTAACGTATGCTCAACCGCATGGTGTTCTATTTTTGAAGTGATGGCATGTTTAATGCCATAGGCTGAAATTCCGCAACGTATAGCTGTATTATCGGCCTCCGTGCCTCCGGAAGTAAAAAATATCTCAGATGGAGATGCATTTAACAGTCCAGAAACGGTTTTACGGGCTTTCTCTACGAGTGTTCTCACCTCACGGCCAAGTGCATGAATGGCAGATGGATTACCAAAGTAATTTTCCATCACGTTTGTCATTTCTGCGATTACTGCCGCATCTAAAGGCGTTGTGGCCGCATTATCTAAATAGACCCTTTTCATTTCTATGAATATTTAAAAGTTATGTGTTGCAAAGATGCTTTGTTAAAGGCAAACTCTGTTTTTAAATGTTCAGGGTTTAATCGTTTTATTAAACCCTGAACAGGTATGCTTAATCCTAAAATGCTTTAAAGCTTAAAGGTGTAATATTTCTTTGATGTCAGAAATAATTTTGTTAGCCAAATTCTCAGCAATGGTTTCATTTTCTGCCTCACTGTAAATCCTGATGATCGGTTCCGTATTAGAGCGGCGCAAATGTACCCAGGTTTTATCAAATTCTATCTTCAAACCATCAATTGTGCTGTAGGGCTGATTTTTATATTTCTCTTCTACCTGCTTCAATAAATTATCGATATCCATTTCTGGTGTAAGGGTAATCTTATTTTTAGAGATATAGTATTGAGGGTAGCTTGCCCGAAGCACCGAAATAGATTTACCAAACTTAGCCAAATGTGTTAAAAATAAAGCAATACCTACCAAAGCATCTCTACCATAGTGCGATTCAGGATAGATAATTCCACCATTTCCTTCACCACCGATAATGGCATTCGTGGCCTTCATTTTATTGACTACGTTTACCTCACCTACTGCTGATGCATTGTATTCTGAACCTGCCCTTTCGGTCACATCGCGTAAAGCCCGGGTTGATGAAAGATTAGAAACCGTGTTTCCAGGTGTATTTTTCAACACATAATCGGCAACAGCAACTAAGGTATATTCTTCGCCAAACATGCTGCCATCTTCGTTTACAAAACATAAACGGTCAACATCGGGATCTACGACAATCCCTAAATCTGCGTTCTGTTTCTGAACCTCCTTCGATATTTCAGTTAAATTTTCAGGAAGGGGTTCAGGATTGTGTGGAAAATAGCCGTCTGGTTTACAATATAATTCTACCACCCTGCTCACGCCTAAAGCCCTTAATAAAGCAGGAATAAAAATACCGCCGGTTGAATTTACACAATCGATTACTATTTTAAAAATCAGCTTTTTTAATCGCCTCAACCTCAACCAATGGTAAGGCTAAAACTTTATCGATGTGTTTTTGAAGATAAGTATCGTTTTTAATTACTTTTCCAAGTTTATCTACCTCAGCGAAGTCAAAATCAGCACTTTCGGCTAAATCTAAAACTTCCTTGCCATCTGCATCGCTAATAAATTCTCCGCTGGCGTTTAATAATTTTAAGGCATTCCACTGCTTTGGGTTATGACTTGCGGTTAAAATAATTCCACCTCCTGCTTTTTCATCAGGTACGGCTATTTCTACAGTTGGCGTAGTAGATAAGCCTAAATCGATTACCTCAATACCCAGACCTTGTAGCGTTCCAATAACCAGGTTATTCACCATTTCACCCGAAATACGCGCATCGCGACCTAACACTATTCTTTTATTGCCTGTTTTTTGCACCACCCAGCTACCAAAGGCAGCAGTAAATTTCACAATATCAAATGGGGTTAAGCCGTCGCCAGCCCTTCCGCCTATGGTTCCGCGTATTCCTGAAATCGATTTTATTAAAGTCACTTTTTATAATTTATTTGAGGCTCAAAAATAACAAAAAAAACAAGATAGCCGTTATTTAAACCTACCTGTGAAAGTTAATTTACATTGTTTTTATATCTACATGTACGATCAATATTATAGAACTGGGCCAGGCGAAGAAAACAAACGTGTGTTTGATTTTAATGTTCAATTGAATTTTTATAGTGAATATTTTCAGGGTCTTAAATAAGGTTTACAGACAAATCCATAGCCATGGATTATAAGTTGATTACATTCAATAAATAAATCAGCACCTCATATTTATGCAACTTTATTGCATAAAAGTATATTCTAACTTTACTAGCGATTGTAAAACCTTATATTTGCATCTTTTTAAGATACAAACGGCTTTTATATGCAGCGCAAGTGGTTTCAATATTGGTTCAATTCGCCATATTATCATATTCTTTACCAACAACGAAATGATGCTGAAGCCGAATTCTTCATTGATAAACTCACGGATTACCTTCATCCAAAAGCCGAAGCGAAAATGCTTGATATTGCCTGTGGAAAAGGCCGTCACTCCATTTACCTGAACAAAAAAGGTTTTGATGTTACGGGAATAGATTTATCAGAACAAAGCATTAAGTACGCAAAACAATTCGAAAACGGTAAATTACACTTCCTTGTTCACGATATGCGGAGGCTTTTTTACATCAATTATTTTGATGTGGCTTTAAACCTTTTTACCAGTTTCGGTTATTTTGATACAGAAAAAGACCACGTAAATGCGCTTAAAACTTTTCGCAAATGTTTAACTGCCGATGGTATTTTGGTGCTGGATTATTTTAACACTGAAAAAATTATACGCAACTTAAATTCGTGTGAAGTAAAATCGCTCGATGGCATTACCTTTAACATCACCAAAAATGTTGTTGATGGAAAAATTATCAAAAAGATAAATTTTGAAGACCAACATAAGGTATATAATTTCGAAGAACGGGTGCAGGCGTTTAACTTCGGAGATTTCGAAGGTATGCTTACCAAAGCAGGAATGCGTATAGAAAAAACCTTTGGAAACTATAGTTTAGATGATTTTGATCATTCCACTTCTGACCGCTTAATTTTAATCTGTAAAAAAGCATGATAGAAAGCATACAGCAATTTGACGTAGAATTGTTTTTGAAAATCCACCGCGGACTTTCAAACGGCTTTTTTGACTGGCTGATGCCTTTAATGCGCAACCGTTTTTTTGGTCGCCACTTTACCTTTTTATTGTTGTTTTTTGCATCAGGCAATATAAAAAACAAGGTTATTATATCATTGGTATGGTGCTGTTCACCTTCGCTATGGGCGATTTAATTGCCTCGAGGGTTGTAAAACCATGGGTATCGCGTGTGAGACCCTGCAATGATTTAAGTTTGGCGAATGACATCATCCACCGTGTACCCTGTGGAAGTGGATTAAGTTTTCCTTCAGCGCATGCTACCAATCATTTTGCTATCGCTGTTTTTTTAATCTGCCTCTTCTACAGCAGATGGAAACCCATTTTACCTATTGGCATATTCTGGGCGTTTATCATCAGTTTTGCACAGGTATACGTTGGTGTGCATTATCCTGTAGATGTAACAACCGGTGCTTTGCTGGGGATAACAATTGGCTTTATCTGTTCGAGAATATTTAAAAAATTACAACCTGATTTTTAACCTATGGAAATCTGGAAACTCTGCGTACTTTTTTTCTGTGCCTTTTTGGGCGGAACCGCTATATTTTTAGTAAAGAGCGATAAATCTAAACTACTGAAACTGATTTTATCTTTCAGTGGGGCTTATTTATTTGCCATTACGGTTTTACATTTAATTCCTGACGCTTACAGCGGCCCCGACAAATGGCAAATTGGTATTTTCATCCTGATTGGTTTTTTATTACAGATCTTCTTGGAGCAGTTCTCAGAGGGTGTCGAGCATGGGCATATCCACAAACATCATGACGGGCATGTTTTCCCATTTGGGATTATGATCAGTTTATGTTTACATGCCTTTTTAGAAGGGATGCCCCTGGCAAAAGAACAGCATAATGAATTGATTTTTGGGATTTCGCTACACCATATACCTGCAGCGTTTGCATTGGCGAGTATATTAATGCAAAACCATTATAAGAAAGGCAGCATTGTATTTTACCTGATTGTATTTGCCATTATGGCGCCACTTGGTTTTTATGTAAGCGTTGGCTTAAGCAACGGCACCATTGGCGGTTTAGATGCCTACTTTAATAAGATTATGGGTATTGTTATCGGTATTTTCTTACATATATCAACGACCATCCTATTTGAATCGAGTGCCGATCACAAAATCAATACCCGCAAAATGATTGCCGTTTTATTAGGCATTGGTGTAGCATTGATCGGTTTCTTTGCCGGACACTAGTTCAGTTGGCAGTTTTCAGTTGGCAGTAGGTAATTGCCAGTTTTCAGTTGACAGTTTACCAACTAAGCAATTCGTCAATTAACCATTTCAAACAATTAACTCGCTAGCCGTTTTAAACGTTTAATCGTTTATATATTTAAACTTTTCAAAAAAACATCTGTAAATTCGTATATGGATGAGATTGTAAATGAACCTGTTGTAGCCTATCAAAAAAGGTACTACACTGTTGAAGAATACCTGGAGATGGAAAAGGTATCAACAGAAAAACACGAATATTTCCAGGGAGAGATATTTACTATGTCTGGTGCTGGCGATAACCACAATGAGATTTTCAGCAATGTTTTTGGAGAAATAGGCAACAAACTTAAAGGCAAGCCGTGTAGACCTTATGGAAGTGATAAGCGGATGAACATTCCCGAGAATACGTTATTTACTTACCCTGACATATCCATATATTGCAATGGTTTAATACATAGCAAATTTGATGATGATACTTCCATTTCACCAACTGTAATCATCGAAATTCTTTCTCCTTCAACCAAAAATTATGATCAGGGCAAAAAATTTAACCTCTATAAAGATATTCCTTCGTTAAAAGAATACATCATGATCGATTCCGAATCGGTTTGGGTTCAGGCCTTTTATATTGATGATGAAAATAACTGGAAACTTAACGAGCATAAGAAGATTTCTGATACCCTGAGCCTAATATCGATGGGATTTGACTTAGCGCTAAGCGATATTTACTATTATGTTACTTTTTGAAATCGGAGATTTTAACCTTATTTATTTTAATTGCAGACATAAAATACAAACACTTGTTAAACAACCAGTTAACACTATACCCGTTTTAAACGTTTAATCGTTTATATATTTAACCTTTTCAAAAAAACATCTGTAAATTCGTATATGGACGAGATTGTAAATGAACCTGTTGTGGCCTATCAAAAAAGGCATTATACCATTGAAGAATATCTGGAGATGGAAAAAGAAGCGACAGTTAAACATGAATATTACCAAGGTGAGATTTTTGCGATGTCGGGGGCTGGAGATAATCATAACTGGCTTTTTTCTAATGTTTTTTTAGCAATTGGAGGTCAGTTAAAAGGAAAGTCATGTCACATTTTTGGAAGTGATAAGCGGATGAACATTCCGGAGAATAGCTTATTCACCTATCCGGATATCTCTATTTACTGTAACGATATAAAACATATTGATATTGATGAAGACACCTCAATTTTACCAACAGTAATCATCGAGATCCTTTCGCCTTCGACAAAAAACTATGATAGAGGCAAAAAATTTAACCTTTATAAAGATATTCCTTCGCTAAAAGAATACATCATGATCGATTCAGAATCGGTTTGGGTTCAGGCCTTTTATATCGATGAGGAAAATAACTGGAAACTTAACGAGCACAAGGAGATTTCTGATACCCTGAGCCTAATATCGATGGGATTTGATGTGGCTTTAAGCGATATTTATGATCACGTTCTCTTTAATAAGGATAAATGAGTTTGTAGACAAAAATTGAGAAATGTAACCTAAAAATTGCCAACTACCTACCGCACTACTTCTTTTCTTTCTTCTTTCCATAAGCCCAAGGGCAATGTTTGCACTTATTTTTACAGCAATAACCGCGTTTTAAATGGTAGGCTTCAGTAAAAACCATCAGTCCATCTTCGTTAAAGTAAAAATCTTCGCCTTCTTTTAACATAATTATTGAATGACAGCATCTTGAATGAGTGAATTATAATGATTGAATATTAAATGAGGGAATGTTTTTAACCGTTTTTCTTTATCGCCACATTCAATTAGCCTCTAACTCTATCATTCAATCATTTTTTAACCATTAAGTATTTTGACTTCCAGTTTATTTTTAAAATAATCTTTAAGCTGTTTTCCATCTCCGTGCAGCGTCCATACCTGTTTTGGCTTAACTTTTTCTATGGTTTCTAAAATTGCATCCCAATCGGCATGATCAGAAATATAAAGTGAAATCCCGTTTTGTTGCTGCAAGTTTTTCCATCCGGAGGCAAAGGCACGTACTACATTAATTGCCTTATGGTAACTGTGAAAAACCATCGGCGGCACAATATAAACCTGATGTTCCTGATTATTTTTCATCACCTTTCTATCGTACATTTTGTAATTCCCTACTTTTATGCCATAGTCTTCATAGATTTTAACAAAAGGCATAATACTGTGGTGAACCATAACATTTTTCGTGGGGCAATGCTCGTTGAGCAATTGTATTATCCGCTGGCTTTTGCCCAATGCGTAAGACCCAAGCATAATATTCGCACTGGTTTCATTCAGCTTTTTAATTTCGTTTATGGGAGATGGGTGTTTGGTTTCCGGATTAGCGAATGTACTTTCTGTAATTAAAACGTCTGCTTCTACAAATTCAAAAGGCTCACAGGTATTGTCCGGTTCAATCTTATAATCACCAGTATAAAGATACTTTACACCCTTATATTCCATTAAAACCTGTGCAGAACCCAAAATATGTCCGGCAGAATAAAAAGTAACGGTAACTTCTTTTATTTTGAAGGATTCATGATAACTTTTGGTAAAAAAATCAACCGCGGCAAATTTGCGGTAACGGTGTTTCATAAAAGTTGCAGTAGCAGCCGTACAGTAAACATGCTGGCTTCCACCAATGGCATGATCACCATGTGCATGTGAAATCACCGCTTCATTTACCGGTTGTTGTGGATCTAGGTAAAAATCGCCGTAAGCACAGTATAAACCCGTTGGCGTAATAGCAATGAAGTCTTCTAAAATCATTTATAAAGGTGAATAGAATTTAAGGATGAATGATTTAAGTTAATTAAGCCCTGGTATTCTTAAATTCTTTGGCTGACTTCAGAAATTCCTGGTGTAAAGCTAAAACCTGCTCAATGATAGACTGTTGCTCATCGTTAACAATAAAATGACCGGCCATTTTTGCCTTTTCTTCATCGCTAAGCTGTTTATCCATGCGGGCCTTCACTTGCTCTTCATTAACCCCATCACGCTGTATTAAACGTTTTAATTTAACTTCGTAAGGGGCGGTAACCAAAATTGTGGTATTGCAAAGTTTATAAGAACCGCTTTCGAACAGTATTGCTGCTTCTTTTAGGGTATAAGGTACTGTTGAAGGAATTGTTGATTCCCAGGCATCAAAAGCCCTGAAAACGGCCGGATGTACCAAAGCATTCAATTGTGCGAGTGCCTGCTCATTATTAAATACAATGCCTGCAATGTGTTTATTGTTTAGTTTTCCATCTTCAAAATAGCTTTCATTACCAAAAGCAGCTTTAACACCTTCTATTAATAAAGTATCCTGAGTCATGATTTCTTTAGCCACGGTATCGGCATAAAAAACAGGGATTCCCAATACTTCAAACACCTTGCAAGCCGTTGTTTTACCACTGCCTATACCACCTGTTATACCTACTTTATACATTATTTTTCTACAATAAAATCTATTTTGGAAGGGCTTACGCTCACCAGTTTGCAATAATCCGGAAATTCGGTTATCTTGACCGTAAAGCGGCGATGTCCTAAATTTTGCCATTCATCAACATCAATAGTTGCGGTTATAAAACTTTCATCAACCTGATCATAATTGCTCAAAGCTACTAAAAAGGTAACTTTAACTTTTTTAGGATAAAGTTTAATGCTGTTATAGCTTCGATTATTGATAATTTTTAAAGGTACCTCAATGGTTTTTTCAGTAAATTCGTCTACAGGAACTTTAACCTCTACAGAGGATGGATAGATGCTAACATTTTTGTGGATACTGTGCTGTAAAGCTACCCTTGTTGTGCTGCTGCTCTGTATTTTATCTTGCTTTAGCGTATCGGTTGGCCAAAATTTTATTTTTGAAAGTTCTTCCGGCGGGCCAGCCACCTTAACATATTTTGGGTTAAGAATAATTTCGCTAGAAATGCCATATTGTTTTTCGAAACTTAGTTTATCAATCAGTTTTACTGGAACTTTTTTCACTACACGTTTAGTAAAATCGAAATAAAGGGTATCAGGCTTAACTGAAATTACTTTTTGTGTACTTTCTAACTGCCTGTTGATATTAAAAAGCTGATCGGAGAAAATGATAAAATCTTTGGTATTCAGCTGACTCAGACTAACAGAAACTGAAGGCGGACTGATCCTTAAACGGGCGAACAGTAGCTGCCATCCTGTTCCTTCTACCTGTAAATCTATCGTATCTGATTGCAAGGGATAAAATGCCCTTTTAGTAGGTGCATTTTTAAAAACCAAAACGGTTTTGGCTACATAAACATACTTGTTATTTAATGCCATAAAAAGCCATGCAGCTATGGCCAGCAACAAGCAGGCCAATAAGCTAAATACACGTCTTTTTTCAATCTTCGTTAACCTGATGAAGGGCATAATAAATTACATATTAGCTGTAAGCTGGAAAAACACTATTCAAAATGCATTTAAATCAAATGTAGTAAAACAAAAACAGTCCCGAAAGTTTTCGGGACTGCTCAAATTTTAATTATTTTTAATTAAGCTTTAGATGCAGCAGGAGTTACTGTTGCTTTTGTTGCATCTAAAGAAACTGCCGATTTATCGAAACGGATTTTTACACCACCTTCTACCTCGATCAAAAAAGTTGTCTCATTCATGTCGGCAATACGGCCGTGAATACCTGCTGTAGTTACAATTTTATCACCTTTTTTCAGTTCACTGATTAACTTTTTATGGTCTTTAGCTTTTTTAAGCTGAGGACGGATCATAAAAAAGTAGAATACCAGTGCAATCGCTCCAAACATGATTAATTGTCTTGGATCAAATCCTCCTGCTGCCTGTAAAATTACTGTTGATGTCATTTTTATTTTTTTTGTTTTTTATGAATTTTGATCCTTATGGATGATGCCATAAACAATTGAACCAATTTATTTTTTAGCAAGTACCTCTCCTATCAAATGAACAGTGATTACCGTTGGGTTTGCATTTGATGTTACGGTTACTACCTTATCTTGCATACCCATTTTGCCTTCGCTATTGAAAACTACACTAATTATACCTTCTTTACCTGGCAAAATAGGTTCGCCTGGTACCTGCGGAATAGTACAGCCACAAGTTGCCGTTGCATTTGAAACGATGAGTGGACTTTTACCTGTATTTTTAAATTTGAAATCGTGCTTAACTTTTTCACCTTGTGTTATTTTACCAAAATCGAAAATATCGCGTTCGAAAACGATAACAGGTGCATCTGCCGGAGCAACTTTAGCCGTTTTTGACGTATCGTTGCCAACTGAAACAGTTGAAGAAGTTTCGCTGGTTTGATTATTTGCATTACGACATGCTACAAATGAAAGTGCAGCAATAGCCAGAATAAATGTTCTTTTCATTTTTAATCTTCGATTAATCCGCGGCCAATCTTTTTAATGGTATTATTTTTCTTAAGATCACCTAAAATTTTGTCTAAAATACCGTTAATAAACGAATTACTCTTCGGTGTACTGTAATCTTTTGATAACTCTAAATATTCGTTAATGGTTACTTTAACCGGAATAGATGGGAAATTTAGGAGCTCGCAAATGGCCATTTTCATCAAAATTGTATCCATTAATGCAATACGTTCTGATTCCCAGTTTTTAGTTCTATCGGCAATCATTTCCTGATATTTTGCATCGTTCTGCAAAGTATGTACAAAAAGATCCTGAACAAATTTGCTGTCTTCAACCCAATCGGCACTAATTTCGGTCAACTTATTTTTGAAAGGATCTTCGGATGTAAAGTTTTTCAAGGTTTTGGCAACCATACCTTTCATCACTTCGTGATCTACCTGCCAGTTGATAAATTTCTCTTCGAAAACCTGAATAATGGCCTGATTTTTTAAGATGATTTTACGGAAAATGTATTTTATGATATCTTTTGATGACTCTAAACTTTCGTTCGGATCGGCAAGATAATCGGCATATTCTTTTGATGCTTTTAAAGAATTGTAAACGGTTTTACGGATTTCCGGGTCGAAACCCCAATCAACCTTGTATTTTTTAATTGCAGAAACATACTCTGGATTTTGCTGCATTAAAACGCTAAACTTATTGTTTAGCAATTTCATGTTAGGATTAATATCCTCTGCTGTTTTAATAAACTTATTTGCGCGCTCCGCGGCGTCGTTAGCAGTAAATTCGGTAACTTCTACCATTAAAGATAACATCCAGATGTACATTTCGTACACGCTATCGATGCTCTGCATTAAAGTTTTTAAATCACCTTTAATGTCTTTTTTGTCTGCCATGTGCCATGCAAAAATATTTTGCAAAGCTTTGATTCTTAAGTGCCTTCTGTTTAACATGAATGTAAGAACGAGTGTGGTTTTTTAAAACCTGTTTTAATAATTATGATTTAATATGACGATTTAATTTTTTTAATATCTGCAATACGTTTCTCGGCAATGCGATTGGCAGCAATATTTGTTGATATATTTTCGGTTTTACTTAATTTAATTACACTGCGTGTAGCATCGTAAATATTATCTGTAAGCTGTACAGTACGTTTTTTACCAAAACCAGTTAACTCCGAATAGCAGGAAATTAATCCGCCTGCATTAATCAGGTAATCAGGTGCGAATAAAATCCCTTTCTTCAAAAGCAATTCGCTATCTGAAACCTCATCTTTTAACTGGTTGTTTGCTGACCCTGCAATAATTGCAAATTTCATTTTTTCGATGGTTTTGTTGTTAACTGTAGCACCCATTGCACACGGGGCATAAACATCGGCATCAGTTGTAAAAATCTTATCGGCTTCGATCGGTTTCGCTTTATATTTACGGGCAACATAAGTTAATTGTTCCTGATTAATATCGCTGATCAAAACTTCGGCGTTTTCTTTTCTTAACAGGGCAACCAGGTGCTCACCAACATTTCCGATACCTTGTACTACAATGGTTCTCCCTGCAAGCATATCTGTACCGAATACCTCTTTAACACTGGCTTTAATGCCTAAATAAACACCTTGAGCAGTAAAAGGAGCCGGATTACCCGCACCGCCTATTGACTCAGGAACACCGGTAACATAATTGGTTTCCATACGGATATATTCCATATCGCGTGTATTGGTACCCATTTCTTCTGCGGTAATAAATTCGCCATTTAGATTTTTAATAAACCTGCCATAGCTACGCATTAAAGTTTCTGTTTTGTCTTTTCTGGAATCGCCTATAATTACGCCTTTTCCACCGCCCAGATTTAATCCGGTTATCGCTGCTTTGTAAGTCATTCCGCGCGATAATCGCAGCGCATCTTCTAATGCTTCGCCTTCGGTGCTATAACTCCACATGCGCGTCCCGCCTAAAGCAGGACCCAATGTGGTATCGTGTATAGCAATAATTGCTTTTAAACCTGTATCTGGATCATTACAAAAAACCAATTTCTTGTGTCCATAGACACTTAACTGATCTAAAATTGATGAATCTGACGGAGAATTTGCTGGCATATTGAACGTTCGGCTAACCTGCTGCAAAATTAAAATAAAAAACCATTATTACATCTATTTAACGAAACTATAACAAAATTAATTCGGACGGGATTAAATAAACAAAGTTATTAGTTTGATAAAATTATTATTTTGGATATAACCAAGGTCTTGGGCCCTTATTAATTGATATAATCTTCTTTGTAGAAAATATACTCTATCTGATCTTAAGAATCACAGGCTTATGTTAAATAAACCTGATATAGCGGAAAGCCCACAGCGTAGCGAGGACTTGAAGCGATAGCAGGGCCGGTATGGCCAAAAAGCACCGAACCTTGCTTTTCAAAATAATCATTGACCACCTGAGAACAGCTTAGTTACCTTACATCTTCCATCCTACATCTTCCCTTTTACATTTGAAAGTGTCATTAATTTTTAAAGCTTAGGCCCGAATAGATAAATATGTGTTATGAAATAACAAAATTAGCTAAGTTTGTATGGAATGAAACATTTAAGCCGATTAAACAAATACTTTCTTAAGTATAAATGGTGGATTATACCCGGAAGTATTTTCGTGGTGATTTCTAATATTTTTGGTGTAGTGCCTGCACAGGTAATTGGCTATGCAGTTGATTTGATTAATGAAAACATTCAGATATTTAATCTATTTTATAGTTTCGATAGGCAGGCCATAATTTACGACATATTTAGCAGTAACCTTTTATTTTTTGGGTTGCTGGTTATTGCACTTTATTTATTACGCGGGCTGTTTCTGTTTTTTATGCGCCAAACCATTATTTTAATGTCGCGGCACATAGAGTTTGATATGAAAAACGATATCTACCAACATTATCAGAAGTTGAGCCTGGGTTTTTACCGCAGAAATAATACTGGCGATTTAATGAACCGGGCTACCGAAGATGTTAATCGGGTAAGAATGTATGTTGGTCCGGCGATTATGTACACCATTAATACCTTCGTTTTATCGGTGCTCATTATCTGGTCGATGTTTGATGTAAATTCGAAACTGGCCATTTATTGCCTGTTACCCCTTCCTTTCCTGGTGGTGATTATCTATTATGTGAATACGCTAATTTTTAAAAAAAGCGGCAAAATACAGGAGCGTTTATCAGATCTTTCCAGCTTTGTACAGGAACGTTTTTCAGGGATCAGAATCATTAAATCTTATGTTCGCGAAGATTATACACGAAACATGTTCGAAATACAGAGCAATGATTATAAAAAAGACTCAATGAGTTTGGTTAAAGTATCGGCTTTGTTTTATCCAACCATGCTTTTATTAATTGGACTGAGTACGATTTTAACCATATATATAGGTGGTATCCAGGTAATGAATGGCAGCATTACTGCAGGGAATATTGCAGAATTTATCATTTATATTAACCAGTTAACTTTTCCGGTAACTATGCTGGGCTGGGTCACTTCTTTAATCCAGCGGGCTGCTGCATCACAAAAAAGGATAAATGAGTTTTTAGATATTCCATCCGACATTGAATCGAAAGAAACTGCAGAAATTGAGCTAAAAGGTAATATCAAATTCGATAACGTGAGTTTTATTTATCCGGATACGGGCATTGAGGTCTTGAAAGATGTGAGTTTTGAGATCAATAGCGGAGAATTTGTAGCCATCATCGGCAAAACAGGTTCAGGAAAATCGACATTGGCAAATCTGATTATGAGGATGTATGACGTAGAAAATGGCATAATAGACATCGATGGAAAGAATATTAAAGCACTAAATCTTAAAGATTACCGTAACCAGATTGGCTTTGTACCACAAGAAGTTTTCCTCTTTTCGGATACCATAAAAAACAATATAGCCTTTGGTTTGGATACTGTTACTGATGAAGAAGTGCATACAGCAGCAAAAAATGCCTCGGTTTATACCAATATTATCGACTTCGAAGAAAAATTCGAAACGATGCTTGGTGAACGGGGAATAACCCTGTCCGGAGGACAAAAACAACGTGTTTCAATTGCAAGAGCATTGATTAAATCGCCTAAAATTTTAGTCTTCGACGATTGCCTTTCGGCAGTTGATACTAAAACAGAGGAGGAAATACTGCAAAACCTTGGTAAAATTATGGCCGGAAAAACAAGTATTTTAATTGCTCACAGGATTTCAACCATAAAAAACGCAGATAAGATTTTAGTACTTGATGATGGAAAAATCATCGAACAAGGCACACACAATGAATTACTTAAGCTAAATGGGAGTTATAAGGAACTTTATAATAACCAACTTTTGGAGGAGGAAACGCGTACGATTTAAATTGTATTAAAATTGTATTTTGAACTTTAAATATTTACTTTATATTTACCGAAACCAAAAACCAACATCAATACCAACCATGGGAGAATTCGACAACAAGGAAAGAGAAGAAGTTTTTTCAAAGAAAGTAAGAGCAGGTAAGAGAACTTATTTCTTCGACGTGAAGGCTACTAGATCGGGTGATTATTATTTAACAGTTACCGAGAGCAAGAAAAGATTAGAAGACGGTGTGTTTGTAAAACATAAAATCTTTTTATACAAAGAAGATTTCGAAAAATTTGCAGAAGGACTAAATGAAACGGTTGATTATATCAAAACTCACCAGGATGTGGTTGAAAAACGTTATGAATACTCTGAAAATGGAGAACATAGCACTAAAGCAAGCGACGATTTTACTTTTTAAGTAATTATAATTTCAATAGGAAGCCTCCGGTTTTAAAATCAGGAGGCTTTTTTTTGTGTATAATTTATTGTTTATTTTATACCTACACTACTTACGGCTACAGCAAGAATTAGCAGGAAATAACTCACTAGTAATACAATGGTAAGTATCCCCCAAAATTTAAAAAGTGATTTTACATTCGAAATGGCATCGTTTAAACTTTCCTGATCGCCAAACAGCACGCCTTGTTTGCCCTTAGCTGAAAAACGTAACAATAATAAACTTGGGTAAAAAAGAGTAAGGCTAGCAACAGGTAAAATATGGTAATCCCCGTGGCCCCGATACCCGCCAATGGTCCTAGTTGATTTAGCATTGCTGGATTTGCCGTTATTGCTGCTCCTATGCCAAATGAACTTAAGGTTAAAAATGCAGAGATAACAAAACCTACAACTGATAAAAACCTTGCCCATTTACTCATATCGTAAAAATAGCTCCGCATTTCTTCGGTAACAACCAATTTTACTTCCTGAGGTACTTCATTTTCAAAATCTTCCATTTATCTCTATCTATTTTGGGCTAAACTTAGATAAAATATAGATTTGATACAATAGTAAGGGTTTAAATAAAGGTTTTAAAAGCTTATCTTTGCGCGGAATTTAAGGCGGAAGGCGGAAGGCGGAAGGCGGAAGGCGGAAGGCGGAAGGCGGAAGGCGGAAAAGGTAAAATGGTTGATGGTATGATAGATCATGCCAAAATGCATAACTAAGCGTTAAAAATGAAACTCAAGGCTATTGACCATAAACTATGAACCAATGGCCAAAAACTAAAGATATAAAGACTAAAAAATAATGGCATTACAATGTGGTATAGTTGGTTTACCAAATGTGGGAAAATCGACTCTTTTTAATTGTTTATCAAATGCGAAAGCGCAGGCTGCAAACTTTCCCTTTTGTACTATTGAGCCCAATGTTGGAGTAATTACAGTACCTGATGACAGATTAACCAAACTAGCCGAGTTGGTTAAACCAAACAAAGTGCAACCAAACACAATCGAGATTGTTGATATTGCCGGATTGGTAAAAGGTGCATCGAAAGGTGAAGGTCTTGGAAACCAGTTTTTAGGAAACATCCGTGCTACCAATGCTATTATCCATGTTTTACGTTGTTTTGATGACGGAAATGTGATTCATGTGGATGGTTCTGTTGATCCGATCCGCGATCGTGAAATTATTGATACTGAACTGCAGCTTAAAGACCTGGATACCGTTGATAAACGGATTCAAAAAGTTGAAAAGATGGCTAAAACAGGTGGCGATAAGGATGCAAAACGTACCTATGAAATTTTAACGGTAGTTAAATCTCATTTAGAAAGTGGTAAATCAATCCGTACAGCACCATTGGCTCAGGATGATTTCGATTTTATTGAAGATTTAGGTCTACTTACGCAAAAACCTGTAATGTATGTTTGTAATGTTGATGAAGCATCGGTAATTAACGGCAATAAATATGTTGATTTGGTTAGAGCAAACGTTGCTGATGAAAATGCTGAAGTTTTAGTGATCTCTGCCAAAATTGAATCAGAAATTGCTGAACTGGATAGCTACGAAGAGCGTCAGGAGTTTTTAGCTGATTTAGGCTTAACTGAATCGGGTGTAAATAAATTGATTCGCGCAGCTTATAAATTATTAAATCTTTACACCTATTTCACCGCTGGTGTACAAGAAGTTAGAGCCTGGACGATTACGAAAGGTTTTACAGCTCCACAAGCTGCAGGTGTAATCCACACTGATTTCGAAAAAGGATTTATCCGTGCGGAGGTGATCAAATACAATGATTTCGTAACCCTAGGTTCTGAAAACGCGTGTAAAGATGCTGGTAAATTGGGTGTTGAAGGAAAAACCTATGTAGTGGAAGATGGCGACATTATGCACTTCAGGTTTAATGTTTAAGCCCCTAAATCCCCTAAGGGGACTTTTTAAAGCATAGATAGTGTAGAGCCATTCGAAAGAGTGGCTTTTTTTGCAGAATTTTTGCCACGGAGACACGAAATCTATTTAGCCAGAGTTGACAACTTTAATAATACAGTTGCACAGAAAGTTGTCAACTCCTCCAATATTATAAGTGATTTTTGTCACGGAAGCTCGGAAAACGTGGAAGATATTACGCTTTTAGTCGCGATTGGCTGCGTTACAGGAATTAACTACAGATGCGCACGGATAAACACAGTAATGAAGTGCTGTTTTTTCTTCTTTGTAGCAGTCATTTTGCAATCTAAACCCGATTGACAGTGAAAGCGCCTGATCCTTCATCGGGCCTTGAACAGAAAGCGGGAACAAACTTTAAAAAGAGCTTCTGCCTTTGCTTTTCAAATACAAGGAAATATTTTGATACAGAAAACACAGAAGAATTTTCGTTGCAACGATGATAAGCCGCAAACTCGTCATTCCGAGCGGAGTGCAACGTAGTCGGAAAATCTAAAAGATAGATTTCTCCATTTCGCTGCTCTTCAGTCGAGATGGCGATTTTTCTTCTAAACCACTAATCCGTAAGCAGCTAACTGTGCCCTGGTATCTTCGTAACCGGTATGATGAATACCTTTTAAACCCAAACCTTCAGCAACCTGTACAAATAACATACGGTCATCGACATACAAACTCGTTTCTACATCGCTTTGCGAAATATCAATGGCTACTTTAAAAATATCGGCATCGGGTTTACGGAAATGCACAAAACTTGAAGACACAAAAAAATCTACAAATTCATTCAGTTTAAAGGTATTAATGCGGTATTGGTTTAGCTCTCTTCCTTCGTTGCTGATTACAGCTACCTTCAGGTTATATTTCTTTTTTAAATCGCAAATTAACTGAATCATTTCGGGATAAGGAAGCGATTTTTGAACATGAATTCCTTAAAATCGTCGTAGGTAAAATTCCGTTCTTCGAAGAAAACAATACGCTCTAAATATTCATCAAGCGTTAATTTACCCACTTCATAGGTATCGAAAGTAAGGTGATGGCGTTCTTCGAGATCAACAGAGTCGAGGTTGAAAAGTACCGAAGCCTCTCCTCTTGCATGCCTATCCCAACCATTGGTTAATAAAACGCCCCCGATATCGGTAAAAAGTGTGGTAATTTTCTTCTGCATGATTTAAGTTTAAAGTAAAACGCCTTTTAAAATTAATACGGCAACACTGAAATAGATTACAATTCCGGTCACATCAACCATTGTAGCTACAAATGGTGCTGATGATGTTGCGGGATCGAGTTTCAGTTTTTTAAAATAATTGGCATCATCGAACCAATTAAACTGCCCCACAAAACAATGCCAACCAGGGTAAAAAAGATGGTAGCTGCTATTAAAAACCAATGTGGACCATAATTATAGAGATGTAACTGTTGCCAGGTTACAATTCGGACAAAACCAATGCTACCTAAGATGATGCCCAGCAAAGATCCTGAAATGAGCTCGCGGCGCATTACACGCCACCACTCGGCAATGGTTACCTCGCCTAAAGCCATGGCCTGGATAATTAATGTTGAAGCCTGAGAACCACTGTTTCCACCGCTGCTCATTATCAGTGGAATAAAAAGGGATAACACCACTGCCTTTTCGAGTTCGATTTCGAAGTGCTGCATGGCAGTTGCGGTTAACATTTCGCCTAAAAATAGCACAATTAACCAGCCAGCACGTTTTTTAACCAGTTTTAGGATCGGGATATCGAGATAAGGTTCATCCAAAGCTTCGGTACCCCCAATTTTGTGCATATCTTCGGTATATTCTTCATTCGCAATCCACAAAATATCATCTACCGTAACTATACCTAAAAGAATGTTATTCTCATCTACTACAGGTAAAGCCACACGGTTATTCATCCTGAAGATATTGATTGCATCTTCCTGCGGATCGTTTGCCTTTAAGGCAATGAAGCGTTTATCCGTTAATTCACCAATAATAGCTTCCGGATCGGCGAGTAAAACCTCACGAATCCTGATATCATCCAGCAATACCCCATCTTTATCAATGACGTAAACTACATCAATGGTTTCGGAGTTTTTACCATAACGCCTGATGTGCGCCAAAACATGAGTAATAGACCATTCGGGTTTTACAGCGATGTAATCGGGTGTCATTAAACGGCCGATACTATCTTCTTTATAGCCTAAAAGTGCGAGCGATTCTTTACGTTCTTCGGGCGGTAAAAGGGTGATCATTTTTTTAACCACATCACCTTTTAATTCGCTAAATAGTGCGGTACGATCATCAGGTGGCAGATCTTTGATGATCTGATTGAGTTTATTGCCGGAAAGTTTTTTTATGATACGTTCCTGCGTAGGAAAATCCAGGATCCTGAATACGTTTACTGCCCTGTTAAGGGATATGGTTTCAATAAATTTAGCTGCATATTGTGGGAGTTCATCTATCAGTTCTTCAACATCCGAAATATTAAGCTGATCCAGATATTGCTTTAACGCTTTATCATTCTCTTTTTCAAGTAGTTCCTGAATTTCTTCCACAACCATTTCTTCCATACACAGCTATTTAATTTGTTACATCCTTAAACCTCAATTAACGGTTCGCAAAGGTGCATTTTTATTTCCTAAAAAGCCAACCTAAGCATTTAAAAACCGTGAACCAAACAACCGAATTTAAAAATATGGATGCATAAAGCCAACATGAAGGAATGTCTGGGCTATGATTTAATCATTTTTTAACATAAAAAACATCAGGTTAAGCGGAAGCAGACTTAAGATCGGATTATTGGTTAAAATTTGCTTTTATATTTCGGCGAAATGTATTTGATTTTTCTATATTTGCAGCCTTGCTCCCGTAGTTCAATGGATAGAATTATGGTTTCCGGTACCATCGATATGAGTTCGAATCTCGTCGGGAGCACCTTACGAGACAAATCAGTTTTCACGCTGTTTGTCTCGTTTTTTATTTTATGTAAATCGCTATTAATCAGACATATTAAATCAACTCCCTCGTTCAATCTAGGTGTTCGATAACCCTTCACATCATATATTAGTTTTTCAGGGAAAATTGCTGCGATAATTTCACGTTTTAAGCCCATATCAGCCTCAAAATAGGCTTTTTTGATGCTTAGAAGGGTGTTCGATAGATTTTTGATCAGGTTGTCAATTTCAACTTGTTTTTTATCAAACTAGCAAAGATTTTTTCTTCAAACTGTTTTAATGACTCCTTAATCTTCAGGCGAAATTTGGTCGTTGATCATGAGTTTGCGAACTCTATCAATATTATCATTAGTGCATTAAGATTCTTTTTTCACCTGTCTTCTTTTCATAACTGCCCTTGATCATAATTATATTTAAAAGAGCGCACAAGTTGAGTCCAGTGATTAATCACTGGATAGTACACGTAATTTTCACGAAAGCATCAGAGATAAACAGCAATTAAACGGACAGAAAATAGCATTTTTCGTAAATATATATAGAGTTTACCAAACAGAAACTGCCGATTCATCACTGATTTTTGAAGATTCGTCAAACAAAAAACCGATTTTATACCATAAGCATTAAATAAACATCTTTTTACTCATATTTTCTCTACTTTCAGGTATTGACCAATCATTTTATAATCAATATTTTTACGCCCTAACGCTCTATACTTAATCTATGCTCGCGCGAATACTGTTGTCTCTGTTTTTCTTTGCCTTTATCGTTAAGGTACAGGCACAGCCACCCGTAAACGATGAAGTTAAAACCGCAAGCCTCCTTAAAAATGTTGCCGTTTATTGTTCTGGAGATGCTTCCTTTACCAGCGCCAATGCCACCGCAAGTGGGTATAAGAAGGGAAGCTTTTGGAGCAGCGAAGGAAAAGACGTTTGGTTTAGCTTTACAGCAATCGGTACCGATCTTACCGCTACGGTAACGGGACAGGCCGCTGGCAACAGCAACACATTGCTTACCCCCTTAATTGCTTTTTATACTTATAAAGACAATATACTTACCGAACAGATTGGTTCTATGACAACCGAGGGCAACCTTACGACTGCTTATAAAGGAGGGCTGATGATCGGGGAAATCTATTACATCCGTATCAGTGCCGAAAATGATGCCACAGGAAGCTTTAAACTTTGTGTAAATAGTTATAATCCACCTAATAAACCCGGACAAGATTTCTCATCCGCTTCGCCTTTATGCAATAAAGATGGTTTTACTGAGCTTAAAGTGACCGGGGCTGGAATGAATAACAGCGAGGCAAACGGCACCTGTTTAAGTATTGAATCGAACAGTGCCTGGTATACCTGGATAGCAGCCAATAATGGAACTTTAGGTTTTACCATTACACCTACTGCCGTTACAGATGATATAGATTGGGTATTATTTGATCTCGGGCCTGCCACAGCCCCAGCCACGCCATCTTCAACTAATGCCATCCGTTGCGCTGCAGGCAGTGGTGTAGATTGCAGTCCAAAGTATTACATTACAGGCGCCAATAGTACCTCGGTTGATCTTACCGAACAAGGTGGTTGCTCGCCAAACCAGGATGGTTTTGTTAAGGCCATCGACATGATCGAAGGGCACCAATATGCTTTATTGATCGATAATTTTTCGAACAAAAATAATGGCTTTACGCTTGCATTTGATGGAAATGGGGAGTTTTTAGGACCAAAATCAGCCATTGAGATTAAAACCGAAGATGCATGCCTCAATACCCAAAAATTTATATTTACTGCTAATGCGAGTAATTATAGCAGCTTAAAATGGAGTTTTGGCGAAGGTGCCAGCATCACCACTGCCAGTACCACCGGTCCTTTCGAAATTACATACAGTACACCAGGCCCCAAAACGGTAGTACTCGAAGCTTTTTCGTTGAGGGGTTGCCGCACCGTAAACAGTTATTCTTTTTATGTAACTCTAAAGCCCAATAAGCCAATAATCTCGGCGAATAGAACCAACTTTTGTTTAGGCAGCACGATGGAACTCAGTATACCGGAAGTACAGGATGCCTCTTACAAATGGACAGGTCCGGTTGGCTTTACCGATACAACCGCAGCCATTAGTGTGCCGATAACAGATTTTGCCCAAGTAGGCGATTATACGGTGACGGTAAGAGTGGGCGATTGTTATAGTGAAGTGGCGACAATTAATATACCTACCATTGTGAGAAACCCGGTAGCAAATTTCCAGACAGACCCTACTGTACCAGGTAAGTTTGCAGCCCCTGTTCCCATTACTTTTTTAAACCATTCACGCAATGCCGATTATTTTGAATGGAATTTCGGCGATGATGAAACCTCTACCGATTATCAGCCTACGCATGTTTACCAGAAAAAGGAAACTATATGGTAACGCTGAGAGCTTTTACCAACAATGGCTGTGTAGATATATTTACACTCAATAACCTGGTTGTACTGGACGGAAGTACTTTGCAGATCCCAAATTCTTTTCTCCTAACGGAGATGGCATTAACGACCTGCTAAATGTTAACGTAAGCAATTTAAAAAGATTTAGTTTTAAAATCTTTAACCGCTATGGTGATGAGCTTTTCTTCGCTACTAATATCTTCGATTCCTGGGATGGTACCTGGCGCAATAAACCTCTACCAGTTGGCGCTTATTATTATGTATTGAACGGAACAGATGTTTTTAATAAGGAAGTGCGTTTTACCGGCTCTATTACGCTGATCAGATAACTACCATTGACGTTGTGGACACACCACTTTATAAACATTATTGAGCAATAAACCCAGTACAATTTCGTGGCTACCCTTGCTGGCCTGGTTGAGGGTAGAAGTGGTAAAATCATAACTATAGCTTAGGTTAAAAAGGTGGTTGATATTAAAACCAGCCATCATATTTAAAGCATCTTGTTTTCTATAACCTGCGCCAACCCAAATACGGTCTTTAAAACCCATTTTCACATTCACATCTACCGACAAAGGAACATTTTGCACATACTTAAATAATAAAGACGGCGTAAAATTTAAGTCTTCGGCCAGGTAAAACTTATAACCACTATTCAGAAATACATGTGGAACCTGCTTGCCCGTATAATATTTTTCATCGCCAGAAAAGCTTAATTTCTGCGGCAAAACCTGTTGAACAGACAGTCCCGTAAAAAAATTAGCTCCGTATAACCAAGCACCCACTGAAAGATCGGGCAAAAGCCTGCCATTGGCAGTATTATTTAAAGCCGGATCCTGCGGATTTTCGAGCACCAGGGCATTAATATCGATCGCCACGCGGCTAATTCCACCTGCAACACCCAATGAAAGATTCAATTGGTTATTTAGCTGTAAATGATAGGCATAACTGATATCAAAAGTAGTGGTAGAAAGTTGCCCAGCTTTATCCGACACAGCCACAAAACCCACGCCATGATGCGCAGGTGAAGCCGTATAGTTTTGGGTATAACTTCTGGAACGCGGATCGTTACCGTTGGTTTGAAATGATAAGGCGTTGGCCCATAAGTATTCGTTGCCCAATGCCCAATGTGCAGATACAAAAGCAGTCTTTGGCGCATCCTGTAATCCTGCCCATTGCTGTCTGTAGCCCACTTTTACATCTGTATAGTTTTCAATGCCACTTAGTGCCGGGTTTAATAGGTAACTATTTAGAAGGTATTGGCTATATTGTGGCCGTTGCTGTGCTTTAAGGCCTAAACCAGCAAATAACAACAATATTAAAAGCCACTTTTTCATTACCACTCTTTCTTTTCCGTTCTACTGTTTACCCAGCCTTTTCTCTAGTAAGCGAATGCGTTCTTCCTGTTTTTTCACATCACCCAATAAGCCATTATACTGTTTATCCTTTTCTATTAAATGTAGCGTAAGTTCTTCTATCTTTTTCAACAACAATTTGTTCATTTCCCCAACAGCCATTCCATCGCGTTCAAACTCCTTTGCCGATGGAACTTCGGGCAAGTGTCTATTGGCTTTGATATAAGCTTCCAGCTTCACCAAAGTTTCAAGTTCGTATTCTTCTTCGAATACATAATCTGGTGCGCCATTACCATCCACCCTAATCTCTTTTGCTTTTATTTTACCATTAACGGTAAGCTTCTCGGTTGGGGTAGCTATACCTATTCCTACATTACCCAACCGATCTATCCGCATTTGTTCGGTATTTTCATTTGTACTGAAGGTCATGAACCCCCCGGTCTTACTTCCACCTCTATAAAAACTTATCGAACTGTTAACTAAGCCATAGAAACCGTGTTCTAATGCAAAAGTTTTCCCATTGTAATTTGAAAATTGGGTTTCATAGCCTTTTACACCTAAATAAGTTCCCAACCCTTCCTGGTCTCCTTCGGCCATCCTAGAAAGTACAGTACCTAATTCCCCCGAACCTAAGTACTTAGCTACATCTAATACGGCTTTAGGAGATACGGTACCGATACCTACATTACCTGTAATTCCCAAAATCATTCCTGTTTTGTACTTCAACGATTCGTAACTGCTTTCCGAACCTGCATATTTGAATTGCAATCCATATCCACCATTGTCAACATTAGTTGTCAGTTTCATGCCATAGGATGTATTAACACCTGAGTGATTGACAAACTCCAACTCGCTATTGCCGTTTCCGACCTGTCCAAGCTTAACGCGCTCAAAATTATACAAGCCTGGAATTGTAATTTGCTTAGCAGTAATTTCATTTCCAATATTTCCTAACTGTAAACCTGTTAAGGGGCTAGAAGTTCCAATACCTACTTTACCATCCGCCGAAATCCTAAGCCTTTCGGCCATGCCAGAATATAAGGAAAGTCCCGTTTTATTGCTATACAAGCTCTCGGCAACACTAGCAATACCGGCCCATTTATCTTCACTTAGATAACCTGAATAGAACTTAAGGCCATTAATTTCTCCCACGGCTCCTGCGATAACCCTTGAACTCATCATCCAACCGTTTTGTGACGATTGAATATCAAGCTGGACTTTAGGATCAGTTGTGCCGATACCTACTCTGCCATCTCCCGAAATCCGTACCCTTTCGGCCATGCCAGAATATAAGGAAAGTCCTGTTTTAGTGCTAGTTAAATTTTCAGAAACACTAGCAATACCAGCCCATTTATCTTCATCAGGAGCCCCTGAATAGAACTTTAAGCCATTAATTTCTCCTGCGGCTACTGCAGTAGCCCTTGAACTCATGATCCAACCGCTCTGTAAAGATTGAATGTCGAGCGGCGTTTTAGGATCAGTTGTGCCAACTCCCAGTTTCCCCCTTTTAGGGTCATAAAAGTCAAGTTTCTGGTGCCCCAACTTTGAATTTCATTCCTGGGATCTCGCTGCCACCATGTTCTGGTATTTACCTGGGGCTGCAAAAATGAAACATCAACCGCAATACCATCATGTAATGACGCCGAAAAACCAATCGTTGCCATCTTTATTACGATAAAGCCATATTTTACGCATCATATTATTACTAACTGAACCATTTATGTTTGATATTTCTATTGCATCATCTTTAGTAATCCCCAATTGGGCCATTACAATATTTAAAAAACCCCCTATAAATATTAATACCAGTATTATCTTCTTCATGATGCTATTTTTTGCTTTTAAATAATATTTCCAGCTTTGTAATTCTTTCCTCCTGAGATTGATTTTTTTCTTTTTCCTCGGCAAGTTGTTTATTTTTTTCAATGAGGTGCAGCGTAAGCTCCTCTATCTTTTTCAGTAACAACTTGTTCATTTCACCAATAGACATTCCATCGCGTTCAAACTCTTTTGCAGAAGGCACTTCAGGCAGGTGTTTGTTTACTTTTATATAACTTTCTAAGGCTTCTAACGTTTCCACTTTATATCCATCTTCAAACACATAGTCAGGTGCACCAGCACCATTTACCCTGATTTCAACAGCACCTATCTTACCGTTTACTGAAAGCATTTCTTTGGGTTCAGACGTACCGATGCCTACTTTACTTCCGGTAGGATTGATTATAAGATCGCCACCCCATTGGGTTAAGTTATAATTATGAGTGCCAATTATCGTTCTTCCCCCAAAGCCACTCCCGATTACCAACCTATCTGAGGCATTATCAGATCCGCCAAAATCTGCAGCAATCCATCCTGTATGCAAATTAGAATCTTGCCCTGTGTTAAAGGAATTGATCGAATTACGACTATTGCCATTAAAAATTGCGTTACCTAAACGCAAACGATCTAGTTGAGCATTTCCGTTCACATTAAAAAGTTCAGTCGGATAAGATGTACCTATCCCAACTTTGCCATCACCTGTAACCCTCAGTTTTTCAGTCTGATTGGTATAAATAGAGAAACCTGTACTATTGCTGTGTAAATCCTCTACAACACTAGCAATACCAGCCCATTTATCATCACCAGGATAACCTGAATAGAACTTTAAGCCATTAATCTCTCCCGGGGATTTTGCAGTAACCCTTGAACTCATCATCCAACCGTTTTGTGAAGATTGAATATCGAGCGGGGTTTTAGGATCAGTTGTGCCAATACCTACTTTGCCATCTCCTGAAATCCTTATTCTTTCGACCATGCCAGCATATAAGGAAAGTCCAGTTTTGCTACTATGTAAACTTTCGGAAACGCTAGCAATACCAGACCATTTATCTTCACTGGGGTAACCTGAATAGAACTTAAAACCATTAATCTCTCCCGGGGATACTGCAGTACCCCTTGAACTCACTATCCAGCCGTTTTGTGAAGATTGAATATCTAGCGGGGTTTTAGGGTCAGTTGTGCCAATCCCTACTTTGCCATCTCCCGAAATCCTTACCCTTTCGGCCATACCAGAATATAAGGAAAGCCCTGTTTTAGTGCTATGCAAAGTCTCACAAACACTAGCAATACCGGCCCATTTATCTTCACCAGGATAACCTGAATAGAACTTTAAGCCATTAATCTCTCCCGGGGATTTTGCAGTAACCCTTGAGCTCATTATCCAACCGTTTTGTGAAGATTGAATATCGAGTGGGGTCTTAGGATCAGTTGTGCCAACACCAAGTTTCCCCGCTTTTAATGTCATAAAAGTCCAGTTTCTGGTGCCCCAACTTTGAATTTCATTTCCAGGATCCCGCTGCCACCAGGTTCTGGTATTTACCTGGGGCTGCAAAAAGAAGCATCAATCGCAATAGCATCATGTAATGATGCAGAATACCAATCGTTGCCATCTTTATAACGATAAAGCCATATTTTACGCATCATATTATTACTGGCTGAGCCATTAATGTTTGATATTTCCAATACATCGTCTTTATTAATCCCCAATTGGGCTTTTACATTATAAAAACTGCCTAAAAATGTTAATACCAGGATTATTTTCTTCATTTTGTTATTTTCTTCTTTTAAATAATATTTTGGTTTATAGCCTAAAAGAATTAAACGGGGTTAGTTATTCCTCCAACAGACGTAATGGGCCAATCTAAAATCCTGAATTAAAATGGCAAAAAAAACCGTGTTTGATGAAACCCAGGTTTTTGACAGTCTAAAACCACCAAGTAAATGACTAAATGTATTAATGTAAATTACGGATGAAAGTTTTTGGTATCTTGAAAGCGAATTTCTATATGCCTAACCATAATTGAAAATTATTAATTCCAACACGATTACTGAACTGGACATCTTATCATAAGTCAGCAACACTGCCCTACTCACGAAGACTTGCGCTAATGACAGCGTACTGGAGCAGCTGGCCGCAGGTGTTGCCCCTGCAACCGGAGAGGTTTTCCCGCCCGATAGCCCCTACCAGCAGGCCGCAGTGATCAGAGCGCTCTATTTTGCGCTTGCCGAACTTAAAGTTTTAGCAGTTAAGGGAAAATAGGGACAGTTATGGACACCATCAGAAGATGAGGTATTGGTAAAACAGTTTAACGAAGGCAATAAGATCTCCCAACTCGCTAAACTACACGGACGATCTTATGGCGCAATTAAAGCCAGGCTTATCAAACTCGAAATACTATAAAAGTAAAAAGCCCAGTATAAGAACCGGGCAAAGATTATTAGTTCTTAAAGCATAAAATACTTAGACTAAACAAAGGTCTCAGCGAGACGCTAAGACCAGATTGGGTAAAAAGCCTTGGCACAATTGCGAGGCTAAGATTATTAAACTGTTAAGCACAAGTCAACCCGGTACACAGTCTTGCACGCTAAGACTTGCGCTAGTGAGGGTTATATTTTCCCATGGCAATATTATTAACAATTAATTTTCCCATACCCGCACCAATTAAATAATCATGATCATTAAAAGCAATTAAAAAATCATTATTTAAGTTAGTAATATAAAAAACAAATTTATAACAATTTTCAAAAATTTTAGTTAATACACCCCCATCATCGAATAAAAACATATTCTCATCGTCATCATGATCAAAGAACAAAACAACACTTTCTTTGTCAAAAATCTGATTGAACAACTCCCAAGCAAATTTATATCTAATACTATCACGATCTACAATATCCTCCCATAATGGGAACGAGTACTTTTCCTTATGGCAAAATTTTTCTAAAACAATCTGTAATACTTTTTTTGATTTTTCAACAGGCAATAGTACCAGTTCATAGTTAATTATTTTTGCAGCCTCTAAAACTTCATTACTGTGCGATATAATCATAATTACTTTTATTGTTTAACTTTCGATCTTCCAGCAGGAACTGCATCTAAAATAATATGGCCACTGTCTTGTTTATTTCCTTTCCCTCTAGTCTGCCATCCAATATGAGGGGCATCGGGGCCATCTGTATCGTGAGCATAATCAATACTAACTTCAGCCCCTCCAGCTGCTCTATATTCTACTGGAATAGACTTACCATACATTGTTTTACCCCATTTAGTCACTTTAAAATCTTCTCGATCTACACCTGTTTTCTTAAACGCATAATCCAAAACATCATTAAATGACACCTGTTGACTCCTAAAATCTTCATCTGCTCCGACTTTAAAATTATACCTCATTAGGTTTATTTTCCCGTTCCCTAGTCTCTTACTTGCTTCTTGAGCGTACTTATAATCCGAAGCAAATGCTTTTCCTGTCGCAAGTCTCTCCTTAACCTCAATTAGGTATTGTGTTGGAAGGCTAGAAGGATCACTTGTGAAAATCTGAAAATGATTTTTGGCTGCATTCTCGTAATTTTTCACTTGCTCACGCGCATTTTTTTGTCTCAACCAAGCACCTTCGTAGCCTCCATTTGGATCATTTGGAACTGGTATTAAAACGTTAATTACAACTCCAACTGTAGTTCCTAAAATCCTTCCGAATAAACCCGCACTCTCTCCTATTAGACTTGAACCACCTTGTGTTATAAGTCTGCCAGACTGATCAACTGCAAATTTAGTTCCTATTTCTTCAGCTTTTCTTAAAACAATTTTACTCGTTGCTTTAGCAACTTCTTTCGTCGCAGTTGCTTTCTCCAATCCATCAAGATCTATATTTTCAATAGGAGAATTACTAGCGAATTGATAAGTACTCAAATCGGGGTAACGATAACTTAAAGGGTCTGTACTTAAGAATTTCCCTATCCTTGGGTCATAGATCCTCATCCCGTAATCCTGCTGATTACCCGCACCTTTTACCTCATTATCGTTCTCCTTACCGTTAAAACCATAACGGTACCCTTCGACTCCGCTCAGGGTGACAGCTCGGCCCGGCATCTGCCCGCCAAAGGCATAATAATCGTTACTGTTAATTACATCAGCCTCATAGGTACCACCCGTTTGTAAACGGTTATCGCTTACTACCGCCATTACGTTACCCAGGTGGTTACTTAACTCAAAGAACTTAAGGCCATAGCTATTCCAAATGCTGCTGCCATTGGCTGTTGCTAAATTAAGGTTTGGTTTCCACATTCCCAAGCGGTTACTGCCATACAGCTGTTGCTCGCGCCAGTTGTTGGTATTGCCGGTATTATCGTACACGGCTAAACTGTTACCCTGAGCATCGCGTACATAATAAGTGGTAATGCCATTGTAAAGCTTGCTTACCCGGTTACCCGATGGATCGTAAGTATAATTAATGCCGCTGCTACTTTTGCTGATGCTCCTGATTTTACCGTAAATACTCCAATCTATATTACTGATGCCTTCTGCAGCATCCGTTTTTAAATTACCAATTTCATCGTAGCTATAACTGTTATTGCCAATATCATTTCCATTGGTTACGCCTACTGCATCGTTTAAAGCGACCAGGCGGTTATTTATGAGTTTGCCAGAAGCATCTCGGTTGTAGGTATAGCCCAAATTATCCATGGTGTTACCATTTTGGTTATTGCGCTGCAGGTTTAAAATATTGCCATTACCATCGTAACTAAAACCTTCTTTAAACTTATCGTTTGCACTGGCAAAACTCCAGTTGCCCGTACCAATATCGTGTTGGCGTACATTTTTAATGCGGTTTAACTGATCGTAGCCATAACTGTAACCCACAGTTGCCCCATTGTTTATTTTGGCAATGCTGTAGGTACTGTTACTGATATTCCCATTGAACAAAGGTTTACCAGTAAGGTCGCCATTTGTGCCCGCGTAGGTATTAGCAAAAGCCCCATTGCCTCCTATAGGACTATAATCGCCATTGTAATAACCCAGGCTATAAGCCAATGCATCTTTGGCGATGGTTGCATTTTGGCCAGTTCCCGCATCGGCACCCATTTCGATGGCTGGGTCTAATTTGGTTCCATTTACGCCTTTTAGCCAGCCCTGTAAGGTATAAGCATAATCTATGCCCTGTACTTTTTCTAGACTACGGCCAAGTTCCATCCTGGCCAAAGGCCCGTGCAGGTAATACTGATAACTTGCATCCAGGCGACGGCTGGGATCGGTTAAGGTACTGCCAAATCCATAGTTTACCACATTTGCCTGAGTGCTGCTCCATGCCGAGGTTAAACGGTTATCGGCATCATATTTATACTGGTAATAAAAGGCATCGTTCTGGCCATGCTGGTAGGCCAGAAAATTAACCTTGCCGCTAACTAAATCGTATTCGTAGTTTATTGTTTTTAAACCCAGTCCGTTAATCTGCTGGTATAACGTTTTAACATTACCGCTTACATCATAGTTATAATACGTTGCATTAATGGCTGATGTTCCTGTTGTTTCGCGATAAACACTGGCCGATACACGTTTACGGGTATTATTCTGCCCAAGGCCAGGGAATGTACCAGTACCGCTGATTACGCCATCATAATAAGTTTGGGTAATCTGCGTATTACTACCGAGGTTTATAAAGTTACGGTAAAAAGTATTGTCTACATAAGCAGGTTCGGTTAAACCACTGCTTGCCGTATTCTTCTGTCCTACCTCTTTTATCCTTCCCAATGCATCATAATCGGTATAGCTAAAGTTATTGTCCACGGCCTGTTTTGCGTTTTGCGAAATTACCAAACGGCTTAGGTAATCGTACCAGAACTTACTGGTACCGGCATCAGGAGTATATTGTTTTACTACCTGGTTAGTGGCGTTGTAGGCATAAGTGGTGGTTAACCTGTGTAAGGGATAGGTACCGTTAAATTGGGTTTCCAAAGTACTATTTTCGGCAATGGTGGTAGGTTCACCGGCAGCCGGTATGTTAAAGCGATACCAGGCCAGTGCAGTGCCATCTGCAACAGCAAAACAAGGACTCGCTGCATTGGCCGTAATTTCGCCAGCGGCCATTAAACGTCCGCTATAAATGCGCAGGTGTTTTAAATTGGTAAAATTGCGCGGCATATTAATAGGGTTGCTGGTAATGGTCCAACCACAACCTGCTGCCGGCGCACCCGCCACAGGACTGTATACTTTTCCGTTTATCCAGATCTGTAAAGCACCCCGAGCAAGGTCTGTTCCCTGTACTACGACATGTGTCCATGGTGATAATGGTAAAATATCGCTAACATTTGCTGTAACATGGTTACTTAGTACAATGCTGACATTATCTGATGCCGTTTGGTTTAAAGTAAAAACATCTACGTTAACCAAATTACCGTTTACACAGGCCTGTAACATATATTTCATATCAGGTGTGGCGGCAATAAACTGTTTGCCTCCGTCGGCATTGGTATGCAGCCACATTTCTACCGCGTTGTTACTATGCCCCTGTAAGGTATTACTCAAGGTTTGCAAAGCTGTATTCTGATCAGCTTCGGTGAGCGGGCCATTGTAATTACAGTTTTCGGGGTAGGCCTTTCTGCCACGCTGTACCAGTTCAATCTCATTATCGCTTAACAGTGATACCCCTTCTGGCGGTACTGTACGGATGAGGTTACCGGCCAGATCATAATAGTATAGTGTATAGTGGTAAATCTGCTGTGATGCCTTAAGTGTAACATTAGTCTTTGCAGCCGCACAGGTACTCACATAGGCATTAACGAATTTTCTTTTTTCTTCGTTAATGTAACTGCTGTATTGCTCGCTTCCTGTTCCATAAGCCTGATCGATCAATGTTTTTACACAAGCCATCGGATCGACCGGTGCGGCGACATAAGATGGTTCGTTACATAATAAGTCGCGGTTACTGGTACTATAATTCACGTAATCCTGGTACGACAGGAAAAAGCCGAATTTCTGGTTTAAATAGTTACTAAAAATGGTTTCGTAATTGGCAGATGCCAGATTTAGGGTATTTCCGAAGGCTGTATTTAATTCGGAAACAGCAGCATTATAAGCATTTCTAGATATACAACCATTTGCCCCTGCGTCCAGAAAAACTGGGAGTTTGATATCATTATCCAGCAGGTGTTTACAGTTGGTACAGCCTTTAATCAGGGTATTCAGCTCTGCTTCGGTTAAAGTCATTGCACCACCATAATGTGTTACCAGTGTATTGTAAAAACCTGGCGCACCATAACCAGGCAGGTTCATTAACTTAGCACAGATCGCATCTGTAGTAGCAGAGATAGAAACCTGGGTAGGTTGCTGTATCACCTCATGCGGATATGGCGAATCGATTAACCATGGGTTAAGCAGATCTGTAAACGTAGTAATGCCTAAAGTGTATTTAATTACATCGCCAAAATTCCTGGCTGCATTTCCGTTTATGTTTATGCTGGTTGAGCCTGGTAAACTGCTGGCGCCAAAAGGATGATCAAGGTCTCCTCCAAGATTACATAAAATGATTAAGTTATTTCTGAGTTCATCTATTTTTGAGGTGAAGTTGCCAGCTTCCAAACCTTTTTGAAGGCGCTGGATCCAGCCATCGGCACTACCCGTACAAGAAGTATTAACCTGACTGGCTAAAGCTGCATATTGCTCTGCTTTATACTGCGCTTCGGTTAAACCTGTTTTGGGAGCTATAATATCTGGGTCGAACCTACTCTTTTTTCAGCATAAATGGCCGGGCAATCGCTTACAGTACTTCCGTCACAAATGGGAATAGTCGAACACACATTTGCTCCAAAGACTTTATCAATACATTGAACTGCTATAACCCTCGGGAAACACAAATAATCTGGATTATTATAGTCACTGTAATATTCTTCATGCTTATACTCCCAGTAAGAACTCGTTTGACCACTATTTAAGTAGAGAACCTGTGTCATTGTTATACCAGTACCAATTGGATTGTTCCCATTGCTTATCTGAATTTTTAAATCAACACGAATATCTCTTGGCGCTGCAGTAGCAAGACCATTGGCATCTAAATACTGTAAATTTATTCGCCTTATAGTGTTTGAATACGGCCTGTTATTACAAATTATATTTTGTCTTGACACCTCAACATCATTCACATTAACACAGTACGATGTTGATACATTTTGTAATTGTTGTGTTTCTGAAATACTGGATTTTGCCTCAATTGCCTTTTTAGTTTGAGTTGTTGATGCTATATTAGATCCAGCATCTGTAAAATATTTAGCTACCCAAACATTTCTGTAAATTCTATAGTTTCCTTTTTCATTCTGGACAGCGAAATAAGGTTTAAATTCATATTCACCAAACTTCCTGAAGACATCAGCTACTGAGCTAACATTATTACTTTTTCTAGCTTGGGGCGTAGCGCTTTTATTGGTTTCATTAGGTGCTACTGTACTAACACTATAGATGTTATTACTATCGAAATCGGCTAAAACCCACTGCTCGCTCGAATTATTTGCCATTAATTGTTGTGTTATCTCACATGGAATTGGCCGTTCTAAATTATTAGTATTTGCTTCAACGGCTTTAAAAAGTGCTGTAGACTGTAGATCGCATGGATTACCGCCACCGCCACCGCCGATATAATTGGAACAGGAACTCAGCCACACATTGTTAAAAACACGCTGTTCTCCATTATAATAAACTGTTAAACAATCAAGAAACTCAGGAACGGTACTACCTGAACAATAACTTGGCAGTACAGCATCCGGAGAATAATTATCTATATAATAATCATAGCGATAAGGGTAATTGGTGACATAATAATGATTGTTGCCGTAATCACCATCAGGGGATATTGAAACTGAACTAGAACATACCTGAGGGATTGTTTCTGTGCAGGTAATTTCCCACACATTGGTATATCTTATCGTTCCTCCAGAAGGTACGCTTACCTCCAGGCAGTTATAAAACTGTCTGGCACCTAAATTGCTGCAGTTAATTGCAGGTGGCGCATTATGCGTTCCGGTAATGTAGGTATAAGTAACCTGCTGGTTATTAAGATAATCGAATGTTCTGTAGCTATTTGGTGAAAGTTGTTGACTAGTGCCTGGGAACACCCTTGTTGAGCAATCGCCGTTGTTAGTATAATCATACTCAGCACTTACCGGTTTCCCTATGGTACAAGAAGTAGCAGTATTACAGGTTTCTATATTTCTAAGTATCTCTATATATTTTGCTTTAAGCTCCAGATAATAATCACGGTAAAGCTGCCATTCGCGGTTTTCTACCCTACATGCATTGTTGGGGCTGCAGGTATTCCAGTTCTGTGCTGTTGTATTAACACCTAAATTGGTGGTACCGGTAGTATCAGCACAATAAAGTGCGAAATCGATAAAAGCATTGATATTTTTTACAGCAACATCGTTACGGCCTGTTTTTACCACACTAAAATTGGTGAGGTCGAATTCCATATTGCTCTTGTAAGTACTACGTGCAGGATCGGTAAAAAAAGGATCGGTATTGAGCAACCAGTTTATTGCATTATTGCGGTGATAGCCAATTGCTGCTGCCGTTTCTATCTCCTTTAAACTGTTATCCCATGCTTTTTCTCCAGAGTGGTTGATACAAAACTGTAATTTGCAATATTCGGGGTGGAAACGGAGAAACTGTTCTGCCCATTCTGGTTTCCAGTACCTCACCAAATCAGATAGTGTAAATGAAGCATCGTAAGGTGAGGTAATACTACCATCCTCCCTGGTTACGGCAGTATTGGTGTATAGCGGATCAGAACTATTCACGTTATCAAATACCCCATGTTTAAAATAAAGTTGTAGTACGTTGGTAGCCGTTTCCAAAAAGCTACCAGCATCATCAACCATGGCATATTGCCCGCCAGGTGAAACATCCAGTAACATCGGGTTACGGTAATCATCGCAAGGGGTAGCAGTGCTCACGCAACCTGCTTCGAGCGCAGCTACTTTGTTCAAAAGGTCATCATAAGTATCCGAAATAAGATTCTGATAAGGAGCCGGAGCTTCGCCAAGCTGATTAAGCTTAGCCACAAACATGGTTGTAAAATCGGCTTTGGTCCCAAGTTTTGTCCTTGCTGTTTTACAATCGGCAAAACAATCCTGAAAACGGCTTTCTACCAGATATTTCAAAACAAAATCGGACTGTTTTTTAAGATAAAGCGCATCCTGACCTTTTCTGACATATTCATCTGTAAAGTAATTGATTACTTTTTCGCTCAGGTTAAAATTAAAGGTGATGTAATATTCGCCAATCTGGTTAAACGCGGTTTCGATATTTCCGTTGTATATACCACCATCATCGCAATTGGATGTTTCAGTGCCAATTTTAACAGGGGTAGCGGTATTGTAAACAACTACATTGCAATTATCGCGTATGGTGATACTCAGTTCATAATAGCAATTGCTGCATGGTTTAAAAGCGGTACCCGGATATTGGGCAATCAATTTTTCTATATCATACTTTAAGGTAACCGGACCCGTTACGGATGCGATATAAGTGGTAGTTGCATTTAAGCTTAAACGGCTGGCATCAAAATTAAACTGTTCTGGTTTTAATATTTTCATACTAAGCTCTTGCGCAATAGGTTTGTTATCTAGGCTCGAAACGTTATCAGGTGTATTGCCCGTTAAAGCGGTTGCTATCGTTTTACCACTGGCATTAAGGTAGCTGATACTGATCTGTCCGTTTGGATCGATCACCATATTTTTAAGGTAATGCTCTGCAAAACCTACATCATTACCAAATAGCCTATCCAATTCCCATTGTTCTGGTTTAGCATAAAAATATCGGGTGGTGTGCTTTTCGCCAGTACCAGGCTGAAAAGTATAACCAACACCTCCCTGTAATTTTATCCGCCCGGTGTTATCAGGTGTATACTGCGTTACCGACAAAGGATAACCACCTGCATCTGGAATATATTTATTAAAGGATGTTAGGTTTTTAAACTGGTTTTGTGATGAATAATATTGAGATGCTCCTGATGATATATTTAACGCCGTTGGTAAAGGTTCGCAATTGGCAGCATTTAAATCGGCATAACTGTATGGCAAATTACTGGCATTCTTATTAAAAGATGGGAAATAATGCAAAGCTTGATTGGTTGTACTTTCCCTAACCGGCGCAGGTAAAATACTCGCTGCAGCACGCCCAAACTGATCATAAACGTTCTCTTGTACAACAGCTACATCATCACTATTATTAAGGGTTACGGTTTGGCGCCCCCTCAGCGATCCATCAAAATAACTGACTACCTCTTTCTTTTTGCCCTCTTCGGCGTAAGTAGCAGAATATTGCCAGTTTAAATTTTCCTGATGCCAACTCGGCTCCCATATCGCATAGCTATTATTATTATCCTGTTTGTAAAACCATTCGCCAGTATTTCTAAGCCCATCTGTAGTGTATTGCACCTGCCTCATCCTCACCAGGATATATTTGGCACTGTATAACAAAGATATGGTATAATTATTTTCGTGGGTGGTTATCCGTGTTGCGTTGTTTCTAAATATAGTTCCGATGTCATCATTCGAATATGCCCCACTATTAGATTTTAATGCATCTGCGATCGTCTCCCACTCTGATCCGCCATCAATACCTACCCATTCTATATCGTATTCTTCTGCTCCAGGTACCAAAGTCCAGCTAAGTTTTAATTGATTGTCCTGAACAGTTCCAACACTTAATCTTTGCAGGCCTTTACTTTTGACCTGTCCTCCCTGTTCACCATTGATACCCAAAAACAGATAAGGTTTAAAAGCATATTTACGGTCGATATTAATCATACTACTTAACTGCAATACGGGTGGCAACTGGGCTCCAAACTCAGGACTGTTAATAGATATCACATATACTTTTACATAATATCCGTTCTCGAAGCTATAAGTATCGATACCTTTATAAACGGCACCCGCATTTTTGTCATAATTTACCTTAAGCTCTACCTCGTTAATTTTGGTTGCATCCATTTGTGCTGGCGAACTAAAATATTCGATCCTTACCTTTAAGCTGCAACTAAATGACTGGCTGATAGACTGTTCATCCAAAACCTGTAGATTAATGGAATTTTTAACCGAAATATTGGTAATATCAGCCCAGTTAAATGATGTGTTTTTAAATTTCTCGTCTTTTACTAGTAATGAATCGCCAACTTTAATGGAACCTTTCAAGAAATTTTGATAGGGCTCTACCGCTGCAAATGCATATTGCTGCAGCAATACCAGTAAAGAAACCACAAAAATAAAACGGAGCGTTTTTAACATAACTAAATTATTTCTTAATAATATTTTATTCCAATCAGGCATTATTACCTAATTATTTTCATCTCAATAATTTGAAAACACGATACCGTGTTTCGCCAGACAACTCGTTTAGCTGTTTTAACCTATTGCCATTCATTGAGTAAGGGCAAAGCGTTAAGCTACAACTATAGGCCTATCTCTATTACTTCATAATCGCTATAAGCGTGAACAGCTTTAAATCCTTTATCTGTTTTTGTAATTATCCTTTCAGTAGATAGCAGTTCTGCCTGATTCAGATCACTTTTTTCAGAATATTTCATAAAAATGGTTTTATCCAATTTTGTATTTAAAGGATCATCCAAGTTGCTTAATCTGATAAAAACTTCAGTTGGTTTAAATGTTTCGCTATTAAAAGTGATGCTATACTCTTTACAGGTTACATGATGGAGGTTTAGCAATGATATTTTACGGAATCCATCCGGTGCGGGCATTTCTACAACACTATATCTTTCTTCCCTTAAGCGTTCAACCAGTTTATCCATCTGGGGGAACATTAACTGTGGATTTATACTTTTGTGCGGCGAAAGCATGATTTTTTTTGCTGTCCGTCAGCCTGCACACAATAAGATTTCGTATTTATCATTTCTACCAGATTCATCTTGTAGTAAAAGCTGCTGTCTCTTTTTATAAAACAATAAGCTGCATTATTGATATTCGCCGAACTATCTTTACCGTCATGAACACTTAAGGTACCTGATATGGCAAGTTGATCTGAATTAAAATCGATCGCTTTACCAGCTAGTGTAAAGAGCTTTAGTTTTGCTGTATCAATGTCAATGGTTTCAACAGTATCTTGTACGGCCACTAGTTTCACTACACGCTTATTTGCAACTATTTTAGCACTTGCAAAAGCAACAAACAAAATCGCTACAAAGCCTACTGATGAAAAGATTATTTTTTTATTTAAGGTTTTCATGTTTATAAGTTCTTTTTTCTGTATGATGAGCGGTTTTCTTTAATGGTGGCAATGCCTCTTTCTGTTTCTTTCTTCACACGGCTCAGTGAACCTTCATCATCATATTCGTAAAAGGTTGCAAAAGCATTTTCATCCAGTTCGGCCATCAATTTAAAATTACGGCTATCGTAAGCATACGATTTTAATAGGGCGTCTTTTGGATAGATTCTAATATCGTCTATATAAATTCCACTATAGTTGGCTTTCAGTACAAAATCCATTTTTGGATATCCACTTACCTGTGTATTTATCCGTCCTTCAAGTAATTTCCACCCTTCTACAACGGCTTTGAAGTTTAATGTTACCGGATAACTGTAATTATAATATGGCACCTGGTAATAAGCGCTGATATTGACACTTTTGTTAGTAGGCTGATTATCCTTTACCCAAACATTAAATACATATTCATTGCCCTGAACCGGCTCAAAACCGCGGGGTAGTAAACCATAATTATTAAGCAGGTTAAATTCGCTATTGTTGTTCCGTGTAAGGTAGGGCATAGTTTTTTGCTCCCTATTGTGTTTTATTGTAGAAAGCACAACACCATCCGTTGTTAACGCCAGGCTATAATTACCGGAGTGAGAAAACGAATTCGAAATAGCCCCATATAAAGGCTGGTTATATGGCTTCGAAACAAATTCCTTAACCACACTGGTATCAGGCATAACAGCATGGCGCCCGCGGTCTTCAAAACTATTGACATAGATTTCTCTGTTTCTGGCATTGGATGCAACTGCCGATGGCAATTCGCCTTTAAAATCAAAACTAGCTACACTATATCGGTTTAAGGCATCTTTATTTTCTAACTCCTGCCCATATTTATCGTACTGGGTAATGATATTGGATGTGACCCATCTCAGCTCTCCAAAATTTTCGACCAGATTTACCCAAGGAAAGCCCACATTCCAGTAAGATTTAAAATTCTTAAAGTACCCGGCATTAGCAACGTTCATACCTTTCTTTCCTGAAGAAAAGATATTATCATAAGCCCTGTTTTCCTGATATACTTTTTGTTGATTTGGCCGCCAGTTACCCTTTAGCCCTTGTATAAAAGGGTTATAGAAAGTATCATAAGTGAAATGCCATGTTTTAATGCCATTAATCGTCCTAAAACTTTGTATATTATAGTTATTTGCAAGAGAAGACGTTGAAAATATTGTTGCAGGTATATTAGTATTCGAAGCAGATAGAACATTTTGTATGTCATCCCGGTAAATTTCAACACCGATACTTCCCGGGTTACCTGACCAGTTGTTGTAAGCATTAGAAATATTATATCCTTCCACTTCAATTTTATGTGTTCCCGCCGTTAGATAAACAGGCACAATAGTCCAGTATAAATAAGTTTCGGGAAAGCTTACAGCGGGTAATAACAGATTGTTATCTATGGTGATTTTAATCCTATCATCACCTGCAAATCCAATAAAATAGTATTTACTAACCGGAGCATCAAACGTGGAAGTAAAGCCTAAAGGCTCAGCCAAACTTGCAGGGATACTTGTATCAGGCCAAATCCCAACATTGCTTAATCTGGAGTTTAAATAATTGTTACTGAAATAATAATAATAATCTGGATTTCCACATGGAGCATTAAAAGAGTTACCTTCAGCATCGCAAGGATTATAAAAACGTGATCCGGAGCGACCATGCTCAGTATTATACCCAGCAATTCTGAAATTGAAAGTAGAAGAAGTATTCTCAATACGGTCTGTTACCTGTCCCAAACCATCTATCGGCCATTCATCATCATAAGTGGTAACCGATGCAGATAATACCTTCATGTGGCTTAGATCACCATTAATATTTAGTTTATTATTTTTTATCGGATTATTTATTGATACAATACTCTCCGTTCCGGCAGATAAAAGATTTCTATAGCCAGAGCGCACTACCTTAAAACTTATAGCTACTCCTTCTCCTGTAATCGATTTTAATACTTTACCGCTGCGATCGATCAGTATTTTTGATGGTTCCAGTAGATTGATGGCAATTGTATTAGGATTGGTAGGGTTACCATTATAAATTGTACTTCGGTTATCTGCAACCCAATAATGCGTCCCTGTTCCCAAATTAACTAATTCGTCTCCCTGTGTTAATAAAGCCCAATAAACGTCATTAATTTCATGTAGGTTATTCAAAGAAACATTTTTAAGAGTCATCCCTAGGTTCTGGTAGGCTCCGCCCATTTTTAGGTAGGCCCAATAAGCAGGTAAATTAAGCGAGTAGTAATCTTTATTAAACTCATTTTGGGTTTTAGTTATCAGTGCCTCACCAGTTACGCCATCATAAGCTACATTTTCTACTGCAATAGAAGAACCATTTTCCTTTTTAATTACTTTCTTAACCAACCCGTTGGTTTGTATCACTTTGACGGCACAAGCCGATCTGAATAGCTTATATTCGTTATTACTATTAATTGGAAAATGTGGAATTACCAAAGGGAAGAAAATGAAAGGTATCACATCTACCCCCAGGTTTACAGCAAGCCCTGAATTGTTTGTTTCTTGTTCCCTAAAATCGGTATAAAACTCTATATCCCTTCCTATTATGCCAGGCTTAACATTTCCGTTGGCTTCTACTATGCTAACATTGTTATTTAACCTTTTCTCTACAGCATCTTGATCATCAACCTGATAATAATATTCAGTTGAAGAAACATCGGCAGCAGAACTATTAAATATCCTGGTTGCCTTGGGCTTTCCATGCATGTCGTTCAGTTCGATACTATAGCCCTGCGACATTACCATTTCTTCTACGCTACTGGTTTGAATAAGGGAATAACTGTTTTGCGGTTTAGGATTATATTTTTTTAACGGCAAAATATTCACCCTCACCGGAAAATCTTTAGCGGTATAAAACTCATTAACAATGTAACCGGTTTTAGGAATCTGATTAGATGGCAAACTCGCGCCTACTTCGAGATCTTTAACAGTTACTTTACTGTAGCCAATACTGGGAGAAGGATATAATGATTCTCCAAAAGGTGCTTCTAATTCAAAATAATTATTGATCGTTCCTTTTATTTTCTGAATGTAAGGCACTGGCTGTTTCAAGGCATTTTCATCATTACCTATAGATGGTTCGTAAGTAGCTACCCCACTGCTTATTTTTTTCCGGTACCCGATGTGGTTGTGTATTCATAACTTTGACCATAAATCCCTTTAGGAGCGTTGGTCCCAGTCAGCACATCCCATTCATCTTTTATGGTAACTTGTTTAACCCTAGAGCCCCCACCCAATTTCGGAGCAGCAGTTAAACTGATACGCGCAAAAGCCTTACCTGCTTCCACTGTATTGCAATAACCTTTTCGTATTGCTTTTTGATAAAAATTTTCGCGGAGTTCTTTCAGGTTACCGGCAGCATTCATTACTGCACTAACTGCTGCACCAATGCCCGTATTCCGGTTATCGCCTACCCTATTCTGATAACCCGGATATGCAAATTTTGGATATTCGTTCTTCATTTTTTGCCAGGCAGCAAAACGAATGGGATTGGTTATTGACCCACCTTCAGCTATTTGTTCTAAGCTAATTTTTGCTACTCCCGAATTGACATTAACTGAAGTTACCTTGCAATAGGCCGATACAAAATCGACCCCGTTATTACTTGAAGGTGCACTTGGTGTACTTACATTAACCTGCGATTTGGTATAGATATAATCAGATCCATTTAGGTACGTATTTTTGAACCATTGGGTCTGATCCTGGCCCATTGGCGGAACAGAATCTATATTGAGTTGTATGGCATTGGCATTGGCCAAAGTTGTACCATCGGGAAAACTATAAGGAACCATAACCGCTGCATGCTTGTTCTGCACATAGGAATAATCGTCTGCTTCGTATATTACCCCGATATTTCCACCCGAAGGCAATTCAATATTACTGATATGCCATAAACCCGCAACCTGGTCAGCATAAGCTTTATCCTGAGTTGCATAAGGGTATTCCACATTTGTTAAGTTTCCGGGATTCGTCTGATTTTTATAATTGCCCCAACGGTCGGTCATCATCGTTCCATAAGGGATATCAGTACCGTTGATTTTAGAATTGTAGGTAAATATATAAGGATGAAATTGACCTTTATGGGTGTTTCCATATTCAGTCCAAATCTTTTTTAAGGTTAATTTACCTCCACCACTGGCTATAGAATTTGGTGTATTTGGACATAAGTCATAACCATACTCAAATTTCACCACTTTAATCGGTTTGCTTAAATTCTCTTTAGAATAGAGGCGAATTTCCTTTAAACATTTCTGCCTAGTTCCAACATCCAGGCCACCTCTCCAATCTGTTACGCCTAAACCATCAAGCCTGTCTTCAGTAATAAAATAGGCAACTTTCGTTTTCGATTCGATAGAATGTATATAATAAATTTCTTTTTCGCCATAAATGATAGAACCCTTATCATCATCCGGATCGGCGAGTAAACCCCTGTTTAAACTTCCCTCGGGTACATGTATACCACCGTTTTTCTTATTACCAAAAGGAGTACGCCACCTGTATTTATCTATCTTGCTATAATTAAATTTAATAGCGGTACCATTATCATCCAATGTAATCCCATCATTGGTTTTATCCACATAATCGGGAGATAAAATGCCGCTGATTAGATAACTGTAAGCATAAGCAGGCTGTGTATCTTTGTGGTAATAATCATCAACTCCTTTTTGCAAGTGATCTATTGTAGTGCCATTTAAAGGCACATCAACTTTGCCAGTACCATTATTTCCTGCATTATTTACGGCGAAAGACATCTCTGTTTGTGAGATATTATATACCGGAACGCCATATACCATCCGCTGTCCGGAGCAATTGGTAACGGTTATTTCAGAAATGTGGTGTTTTTTCCTCATATCATCAATCCTTGCAACACGTGTAGGTGCTATTGCATTCACTCCCATATAATTTGGATCAAAAGTCTGTCCATCTATAAAACTATAGGTGTCTATTGTCTTACTTAGACCAGCAATAGCAGCTTCACCAGCAGTTAAGTATGAGATTGAGGTATTCTGTATCTGACGTTTATCTTTCTCTATTTTCCCACTAACAGATAATACATTACTACTAAAATTACTTACCGTGCTAAAACTCGATGATGCTGTTTTATTAGAAGTTGAAATCGAAAGAGGAGTTGATGCATATAACTTTGATACCATGACACTGTCTTCAATGTTTTTATCTTCTGCATTTCTAAAGAAAACGTGCTGCCTGGTAGGATCAGTAGTGGGCTCATCCTGAAAATCACCATTTTTTAGATAATTATTGTCATTAGTCCACTTTCTCGTCACATTTGAAGTAGATTGGTTAAAAGCAGTTATACCACCATGAGCATAAGCGCCAAATCCAATATCACCGCCAATACTGCTTACTTTGGAGTTATCTGCAACTTCATTATCAAAGTATATACCTGTTCCACCTCTGTAGAGCCTAAATTGACCAGAACCTGTTTGGCTGTTATAGGCAAATACATCTGGCGTAGCAATTGGCAAAAGCTAAGTTTGGCAATTCCGGTATTACAGGATTGTCTTTTTCTCTAATAAAATCGTGCAAAGCCTTTTTTTGATTTTTCCCACGCTCTGCGTATAAATACCCATATTCGGGGTTTCTGAAATTGCCGCCGTTAGAGATGTACCTTACACTTTTATAACCCGTTCCGCCCGCACTACCATAAAGACCAAAAACAGTTCCACCAACATCTACACTAAAAGAACCATATTCTGAAGTATAAGGCACCTGAAGTTTGGGCATTATAGGCTCTGTATTATAGGAAATAGATGAGGAAGTATTATAACTCATAAAACTTTTATTAAAACTCAATGTCTTTAAACCTGAGCGACTATTGTATCCTAAAGAAGAACTAAAACCTGCGTTTACCAGTGTCTTTTCCTCTTTGAATGCAGATATAGATAGTGAAGCATTTGGAGTTACATCTACCCCAGAGGCTGTGCTTGATAAAATGCCAATTCCCAAACCTGCTGTAAGCTGGCCATCGTTCGCCAATGAAAAAGACATACCGGCATTGGCACCTATTTCAGCACCTATGCCAGTATAATTATCACTAAAAATACCAAAGGTTAATGAACCGTTAAGACCTGCTCCTCCTTTAAAGGCTGTGTTTTTACCAAAAAGTTCGACTTTGGCAGTTAGTTTACCTCCAACTGTTATTTTGGGTTTGGTATATTGTTCTGTTACTAACTCATCCCCACTTAAATCGTCGGGGATTCCTCTTAATTGTCGATTAATAGCACCTACGTTTAAGTTCCAACCCAAACCAACCCAACTGGCTTCGTCATCAATACCTACTCCTGATTGGTAGTTTAAATTAATGGGATAGCCATCAACATCTAAAAGCGGAACATTATATTTAAAATCCCCACTAAACAAATCAACCATATCAGAAACACCTACTGGTTGAAAAGATTGTGCTTCTGGCTGGGCCGGACCGGAGGTTAATGCATATACACTTAATGGTTGAAAAATTTGTATCAGCCATAGTACAAGCAAAAATTTAGCAATAAATTTGGTCTTGTTAATTAAAGTATATCCCATATTATTTAATCGTGAGAATGTATTTTTTTATTAATAATTTGATCCTGATAAATCAACATGTATTCTTTTAAAGAAAGGTCCTGATTACTGAACCCTATAAGAAATTCGTAACTCCCCTTTATCCCATTGGCAACGGGTTCCACATAGTCAGGATATAACTTTATATTGTTATTGAGGAGATAAAAGCAACTATCAGCGTGATAAAGAAAGGATTCTGTAATTTTTTCTTTTCCATGCTCAATAAATTTTTTATCAGGAAATACCCTAACCATAAAAGTCTGCATCCGATCGTTTGATGATGTTTTTTTTAATTGGGCCATTACCCGTATATCATTATCCAAACTCTGTCCTGAAGGGCTTTTAGAAGTACATGAAAACATCAATCCAAGTAAAATTATTATAGTATACTTTCTCATTCTGTAGGGTGTTTATATAGAAATCTCAAACTTTTCTGTCCACCATCTGGCAACTGTATTTTCATGATGTACGAATAGTTATTATCAAATGAAAAGTTATGGCTCAAATCGATATAAATTTTATTTTGGCCACGTTTAAGTTTCAATTTCGGTAAGCTTCTTATTTTTTTCGAAGGATTATTAATGCAAAGGATACTATATTTCAGATCCTGTTCCCCATAAGAGTTTACCAATGCAAACTTCATATTTCCCTCTGCGATATAATAATTCCCCTTAACCAAATCCTCTATATCCCTATACCCATAATCGGTAGGAATCACATTGTTCACACTATCCTGACAGTTCACTTCAAACGACCAGATATCTGATCGGTTGATGATGGTTTGATCGCGGTAAGCGCTTACCTGCCAGGCATATTTTTTACCCGCTACGAGTTCTTTTGAGTTTGGCGGATACACCAATAAATTGGCCACTACTCCTTTCTGATTCACAATAGGGAGATTGTAATTTAAGGCTTCAACTGCATTCTGTTTATCTTTAATTTCTACCAGCATCACCTGGTAAAGCAAGCCATCCATCTTGGGCATAGAGGGCTGCCAGGTAAGCAGTGGCCGTTTTTCGCAAATTTCGTCCTGATCGTAGGGCTCAATCAGATCTAACGGTGCTGGCGGGGTAATCTCATTATTAAAGGTTTGATCGATAATAATCTCCTGACTTGAAGAGGCTAAGTAAATATTAAACGAATATTCGTAATCCCCCTGTGGAAAATATTGATTGCGCCTGATAAAATTTGCCGTTGCATTCTGCGCCATGGCTACGTTAGCCGTGCGGGCAACTCCCGATGGAATGATGTTGTTCCCTGGTACAATGGTAAATGCTTCGGTTTGTATGGTGGCAATTTTTCCTGCACGGGCTTCCCGTATAGTAATGTTCATTCTCACCGATTTAACGCCTGAAGCATTAAATATCGAAACCCTGAAAAGGCCATTTAAGGTAGTGCCATATACCTCCGGAACAAACACAATACTGGTTTGAGCAGAGACAGCAGTGCTTATGGAAATAAATAAAATAAATAATCTTAATTTAAGCTTGCTCATTGTTTGTCGAGATAATAGTGTATAGATATTTCTCCCCTGTTAGTAGAAAAAAGATCCGGATAGGTTGGGGTAATCAGGTTTTTGCGGATGTCTACATAGGCCGAGATATCAAAGTGTTTCTTCAGCATAAACTGGATACTTTGTTTAATACCAGCCTGGCGGGCAAGATTTTGATTATCGAGGTAACTTAATCCGCTCGACATTGAAACGCCTCTAAACAATTGGTACTGCAAGGATGCATCTGAGTTGAGCATATTGCCCAATATAGTGTTGGCATTAAGCTCGCGGTTATAAAACAGGTTTCCTGAAAGTGAAAAGTCTTTAAATACTACTGTTTGTACGTAATTAAACTGCATCAGACTAGAATTGCCCAATGATAATGGATTTGCTATTTCCTGTTGTGCCACACTAATATGGCTAAAGCCACGTTGCCCAAAGAGTTTATAATTAGAGTTAATATCGATTTGGAGTTTTTTAGAGGCATAAACCGGTGTGCTCCCCTGCGATACTTTATCTACACCATTATCAATGTATTTTAAACCTAAGTTGGTCGAACGTGAAATGCGGAACCTCGAATCGAGCTGGATATTGTGGTTGCTCCAATGCGAATTATCAGTAGCGCTGATCGGCATGTTCTTAAAATCTGACCGCACGGTAAGCGTCATTTTATTGTGGAAGAAATCTTTACGGATATTACCGCCAAACCTTAAATTAAGGTTACCAATACCTTGCTGACCTGGATTTTGAAAGCCCGAACCAGCATAATTAACAAATACAGCACTTCTGAGTCCGAGTTTTTTAGAATCAATGGAGTGGTTTAGGCCAACTGACATGGTCTGCAGAAAGTCATCCCTAAAGTAATTGCCATTGGTATTTCTATCGATCATTAACTGATCTGGACCAAATGCAGCAAGCTCTTTATATTGGGTAGAAGATTTAGAAACATCGAAGGTAAGTGTTCCTGCTTTACTAAAGTTAAAGGCCTGGCTAAGGGTAAAAACCATATTATTGCGCGGCAATGAATTTTGTGCAAAGCCAATGTTACCGTTAAACTGTCTATCGTAGGTGCCCACCCAAGAAAGCTTACCTGAGCCGAATGAAAAATTGGTAGTAGGTACACTTAAATAACTGTATAGTTTAGGAATGGCATAAGTAGATGAATTAAACCCGGCATCTTTTGATGAGTTAAGGTCGCGGTTTGTACTTAGCCCAACACTTACCGGGCCTCTTGGTGTTCTTAAAGAAAAATTGAAACCGTTTAAAAAGAGATCGCGATTTAGAAAACTCCCGGGCAATTGGTGACCAAAATTGCCAGCCTGAAATTCATGCAGCCGGGCATAACTTTTTTGTAAAAAACCCATATCCTTTCCTTTGGAAAGTTCTGATACAAAGAAATTTTCGAGTTCGCGCTGAGAGATTTTGCCCTGGGCAACTTTTTCCAGCAGTTCCAGTTTTTCCGGATCGAGCCCACTGTCATAAACCGACTGCTGTACCTTTTTGGATTTCAGTAAACAATTCCTGTTTTTTAGCATTTAATAAGTTTGTAAGGGAATCCTGTCCTTGTTGACTAAGCTGTTTCCCCCGTTCTGTGCCTGATCTTTTATTTCTTCTGTAAATTCGTTCAGTTTTCCCTTCAACTCCAATTCATCCATCTTGAGCATACTTCTTAAATTTTCGGGATTATTTAAATATGCCTGTAGTTTTGGTGAAGCCGAAAGATTAAGATTCTTTGCAATCTTATCCTGTATTTTCTTCCGGAGAAAAGACTCTGCGGTTTGTCCACTCAACACGTTTTTACGTAAGTTGCGGTACTGATCAAGATCTGCCTTAAAAAACTGGTTAAAACTTGGTTTTGGTAAATTGAACTTAAAGAGATTGCCCTGATCCAAACTGAAATCACGCATGGCTGTATAAGTGTTCGCCAATGAAAGATCGATAGGAATATTATACACCTTTAATTGTCCAGAAAAAGTTACATTATTTAACAGGTTTTTACCATTGGCAGGATTTTGCGTCTTGATGTATTGGGTTTCATTCCCTACAGAAACATCGCTAAACTGTATCTTATTCCCCTTTTTAAGCGTATCTTTCTTTAATAGTTTAGCAATATCGGATTGTTTTACACGCTGATCTGCCTGCGCCAATACCGACTTTTTAGCCACCTGGATTTTTTCCATCGCCAGAGAATCGATTTTAGAGCGTTTCTTCTTCCCTGATTTAAGACTATCAATAACGGATTGCTTTGTTTTAGTATACTGTGCCGACGCATCTGCCGAAATATTTACAGGTTGTACCTTAAGTCCTTTTTTCAAGGAATCTTTTTTTAATAATCCGGTTAAATCCGACTGATTAAAACGTTCCTTTACCTGTGTGGTGATTGCCTTTTTGGATGTCTGGATTTTCTGTGCGGCCAGCGAATCCAATTTCGGGATTTTCTTTTTACCCGATTTCAGGCTATCTGCAATGGCCTGCTCGGGAGAGGGAAGCTGCGCGAGAAGCTGCATTGATTGCAGGCAAAAGAATACCAGCAAAGTAGCTGTTATTACGGCTTTGTTCATACGTTATATTTAGCATTGCTTTATCAAGGTTTTTCCAGGCATTTATAGGGCAGGAACAGACATCAATAAGGCGTTAATTTGTTTGGCTTGTGAGTCTGGAGACTCAATTTCTAAGATCATGATAAAAATGGCGGTAAAAAAACTGAGCTGGACCTGTTTCCACAAACAGGACTTTTCTGCTGACGAAAGCCTCTGAATGTTTGATGCCCCCCGATATTCAATGCCCATTTTTTTAAAAAACATTTAATTTATAGATCATCGTGATGTTATAATTTTCTTTTCCTTGGTGTTGACAATAGCTGTTTAACCTGTTTCTTTACTGCTAAAAGCATTTGTTGTTGGATTTCGGCATTCTGCTTTAGTATAATAATATCTTTCTGTTGTATAGATAAGGTTTTATCTTTTTCAATCAGATGCAACGTAAGCTCTTCTATTTTTTTTAGCAGCAATTTGTTCATTTCTCCAACAGCCATTCCGTCCCTTTCAAATGCGTTTGCAGAAGGTACTTCAGGCAAATGTTTATTAACCTTAACATATTGCTCAATTTCACTCAGCGAAAGCTTATCATAATTATCTTCGAAAACATAATCAGGCATATCCTGTGCATCAATACGGATTTCACGGGCTTTGATTTTGCCATTTACCGTTAATTTTTCGGTCGGTGTAATTGTCCCAATACCAACATTCCCTGTGTTAAAATAGCTTGGGATGTTATTATTATTAGCAAGCTGAATTACCGGATTACCTCCTCCATTGGCATTGGTAATCCTAATTCCACTACTAAATCGGTGCGTTGCCCATCCATCATTCAGGTCAACAATGTCTCCATCATCCGCCAATTTTATCCCCCCTCCGGTAGCATTCCCTGTTGATACCAGAAGATTACCTGAAACAGCAATATCGCCACCCAAAACCTGCAACTTTGACGTTGGGTTAATAGTCCCTATGCCCACATTTCCTTTTGAAATATAATGTGTGCCTTCGCCTGTGACCATAAGATTGCTGGTAGAGGTTAAAGGATTATCAGATAAGAATGGTACCGAAAAATCGTCAATTGCTGTCGGTATAGGTGCTGTATTTATTTTAATTTGATTGATATAATCAAGATTATCTACCCGTTCCTGTTGATAGGTAATTTTTACCCTATACGTTGCATAATTCCTTATGTCGATATAAATGGGCAAGGCCTTATTAATATAGCCCCCGTAGGTAGTAGCTAGATTGTAAGCAGTACCTAGCGTTACCGTTGCATGTTGTTCCTGCCCTCCACTTTCTACGAGGCTAATTTTAGTCTGACCTGAATTAATTCCTGTACCAAAACCGTTATTAATAATATACTTTTGATAACCAGTAGTGAAAGATTGCTGAAAAAGTTCAACTATAATTACACCTCCCAGCTGCCAGTGATAAGAATTAAAGCCAAGTGTAGCTACCTCGTACCTCATTGCCTGCAGGTTATTTGCGGACAAATTGTTTATTACCGATGATTTTAATCCATTTTGATCGGAATGGGTCTGCGCATTTACCCGAATACAAAAAGTAAATACAAGACAGAAGATTATACTTGTAAAAAAATTATTTTTCATGATGCATTTAGTTCGATTTTTTCCTTCTCATAAATTAACAGCAAACACTTGCAACATTATTAAAGACAATATGACTACCAATTCTACTATTCATATCATAAATATTGTTACCTGATAGCCGGCTATATTTGTTACAGGTAATGATTAATCTACTGCTAATTAGTTTGTTTGTGAATGGAGCAACTTCAGTTCGAAGATTGGGAAATAAAATAGAAATTCGCACCCCTAAGCTCTGGCGTTACACATAAAGATGACTTTTATACTATGAACAGGATAAAATGTATGATGAAACTGTATTTTTTGTTATTTATATCTACATATTATATTTGAGCCAAATAACTCGCCTTTGTATGAAATTTTAACTGCATTCCAGCAAATGGTATCCTGCTACCCCTGGAAGTCCTCTGCGACCATAATCTGCTGAATTATTTTTAGTAGAATACGGGCATTAATATCAAACCAGGTGTCTTCTTTTATCTGAAAATGCCCTACAGGATTTAAAGTATTTACTCCTGCAGGCCTAGAATTGGAGAAGCATACTGAGTATATGTTTGGTCTGAAAAAGAAACATTTGTATAAAACAGCAGCTATTTGAGACAGAAATTTCATTTATTAAGGGATTTAATTTTTCTCTAGTTCAAAGATCTTTAAACGTTGGGCGTCAAATAGGCCATCCCGTTCAAGATTAAGCTTGTGCTCTTGAATGATGTACAAGGTGAACTCCTCGACTTTTTTTAAAAGCAGTTTATTCATTTCTCCCAGTTCTAATCCATTCTTTTCAGCTTCAATAGCACCAGTTATTTCTGGCAGGTGTTTCTTTTCTTTGATGTAACTCTCCAACTCTTCTAAGGTTGTAATCTTATAATCCTTCTCAAAAACATAATCGGGCATATCCTGTGCATCTACCCTGATTTCTCTTGCTCTTATTTTACCATTAACGGTGAGTTTTTCAGTTGGCGCAGTTGTACCAATCCCTACATTCCCTCCACTACTTATGTACATCAGTTGCGTTTCTATACCACTATTATTTAAATTGTGAAAGCCAAAACCACCTGAACTACCCCCACCCTGGTTAGATATAAAATTGGTTTCACCTCTTGATCCTGATCTATTTGAGCCAATTAATAGCTTTCCGGTGCCTGTTAAATAACTGATATTTGATAAAGCAAGGTTGGTTCCTCCGAATATGGCAGTTCCCGAAACTTCAAGTGTCCCTAAGGGACTTTGCGTACCAATACCAAATCCGTTTGAGCCAAAAAAGATTGGGTGATGATTACCATTAGACAATAGACAATTGGATTGCCTTTACCCGCCTTTATTAGCACTATATAAGCTTAACCCATAGCTGAACCGGTGTGAAGCCCATCCATCATTCAAGTCTACTATATCACCATCATCACTTAACGTTATTCCACCACCTGTACTATTGTCTATCGATACATACAGCCTACCGCTGGCTCTGATATCTCCACCAACATCGAATTTATATGCAGGAACCTGGATGCCAATGCCTACCAATCCATTAATATCCATGAATAGACCTTTTGTGGTATTGTTACCCCACGGCTGCAAACCAAATGTGCTAGTATTATCTAGAAATCCCATTCCGTAAGCCATTTTAGACTTTCTTACAAATGCTAAATGAAAATTAGTGCCTTGGCTGGCGGGGCGAGTAATCTGCAACATACCATACCTTGTGGCTTCGTAAGAATCTCCTACATCCAACGAAGAGTTGATCGTTATACCGTTGGTAGTTGTGTTACCTAAATCTGTCACGCTTTGTAATGTCTGAGCCTGTAAGGATAGTGAGATACTGAAAACGGCAGAAAGGAGAAATATTGATCTCAATACTGGATTTAATTCAAATTTAATTCTATATTTTTTAACTATGTTGCAATTGGCTACTATTTTTACCTAAGTTCACAAATATTACATGTGCCAGATCGGCATCTATTTTATACTAATAACCATCAATCTAGAAGTGCTTAGTTTGTTTTGCGAAGCTTGAAAACTCCGGTTCGAAGATGGAAGAAAAAAAGAAACTTTATATAGTTAACTGTTAGCCTTACACATAAGTAGTATTATGATACCATGAACAGGATAAAACGTATGCCCAAACTTCTTTTTATCAATTATGTAACATGATTATATATTTGGAATATAATGCGCTCTTATATGAAATTTAACTGCATTGCAGGCGGGCGATGATTCTGCTAACCAAGAATTCCTCTGTGACCATAATCTGCTAAATTATTAGTTAGTAGATATGATATTGATTACTGGTTTTACTCCTTAGCAATATCGTGCGCACTATTTGAATATATTATCAACGACTGGCAATCATTTAGTTTGTTTGTAAAGTGGAGAACTTCAAATCGAATATGGGCGAAATAAAATAAGATTCATACCACTAAGCTATAGTGTTACACATACGGGTAGCTTTTGTACTATGAACAGGATAAAATGTATGATGAAACTGTATTTTTTTTGTTATTTATATCTACAGATTATATATTTGAGTTAAATAGCTCTCCCCTGTATGAAATTTAACTGTATTGCAGTAGATGATGATTCTGCAAACTTAGAACTACTGTGTGATTATCTCACCACACTTGACGATTATGAACTTATAGAAAGTTTTACCGACCCCATTAAAGCAATGAAATACATTGTTTCGGGAGATAATCTAGATATTGTTTTCATGGATATAGAAATGCCTGGGCTTTCTGGAATCGATCTGGCTAGAATTATCAGACATAAAACCAGAAATCTAATTTTTACAACCGGGCATTCCAAATATGCACTTGATGCGTTTGAAATTGAAGCTGATGCTTTTCTCCTCAAACCTTTCTCTCTGGGCCATTTTGCTACCGTATTGCATAAATTACAAAACAGACGCATTTTACCTACCCTGGAAAAGAAAAAATTGATGATCAGTATTTCTTTATCAAAAGTAAAAATGATAAGTCGAAATTGGTAAAAATCAGGTTTGATGAAATTATAGCAATAGAAAGTATTCAGAATTACATTTCGATATACACAACGCAAAAAACAGTTGTAGCACACCTTACCCTTACAAAAATTAAAGAAATACTCAAGAATAACAATTCATTTATTCAGATCCACAGGTCTTTTATTATTTCAAGAAACTATTTAGAAGAAATTGAGAACAACCTGGTAAGAATGAAAAACGATCTATTGCTAACCATTGGCGAAAATTACCGCGATGAACTTATCGGTTTTGTAAAAACAAAAACAATCAGAACCGGAAGGAACTAGTCTATCAATTATATTATTTGATAAATAACATAACTGAGTAAACAATGCTATCAATTTCAAAAGTTAAAAACAGATATGCTTCAACTTGTTTATTTCGAAATCTTCAATAAAAAAGTTCGTTAATGGTCTCGTCGGGAGCAATATTTAAAACTTGCATGTCCAGTTGGGAAGTTTTTTTTATAAAAAATACACCAAAATATACCTTTAGATTTATATTGACCTTTTTTCAGCTCAATATGAATTCTTTTAGCTGCAACAATACCGCGATCAAAACAAATTAAAATAAAGGTCTCAAAAAAGGAAGAATTCCTTATGCTTAAATAAGGTATTTGTTTTTTCAACCGGCCTGACCAACAAGGTTCTGAAGTGATCGCTGGTTTCGTATATGGAGATACCGGTCAATTCGCCTCTTATTCTGTTGCTGCAACAAACTTGGATATAGATTCATTAAAATATTAACCAATAACATCACTGTGGCAAATAAGTACAGGCCCTGGGATAATTTAATTACGATGAAAATCATCATAAATAGAAAAGCAAAAAGATGGTTTAGTTCAGCCTTTGTCATTTCTAATCTATATTCTCCCAGCTCATTTGCCAGGATTTTTTTAGTGACTGATAACATGGGATTGAAATATTTAAAGAAGCTATGCATGATGATCCACTTGAACGGTGTTAGTCCAATTAATCCGTTAACCTTTTCATTTTTTATGAAATTTAGGTAAGGCAACCTATTCTTGTAAAAACTTGTTCCTGAAAGTATAGCAGTTATGATCATGCCAACTATCCAGGAAATAAAAGCAATCGAAAAACTAAATGTAAAATACTTAATCATAAGCTGAGGCGTCGCTTTTATACTATAAGCGTAACTTTAAATAACGAAAATAATAAATAACTGTGAAATTGCATTACACATCAAGGATTGAAGCAGAATTGCATTAATTAAAGCGATGATACATCATTTTTAGTTAAAATCACGATCTTTATTAACTCAAATAAAACAAACAGATATGAAAAAATTATTTTTAATATTCCTGCTGCTGCCTTTTATTGGCACCGCACAGGTTAAAGGCACTCATTTTGAACACGGACTTTCCTGGCAGCAGGTGAAGGAGAAAGCCAAAAAAGAGAACAAATACCTTTTGGTCGACTGCTTTACTACCTGGTGTGGTCCTTGCAAATATATGGCCAGTACCATTTTCCCGCAGGAGAAAGTTGGTGAATTCTTTAACAAAAACTTTGTAAATGTTAAGGTACAGTTCGACCAGACCAAAAATGATAGCGAAGAAGTGAAAAGCTGGTATGCCGATGCCCAGTCTATGAGCAAAGAGTTCAGGATAAATGCCTATCCTACCTTTCTGATCTTCTCTCCGCAGGGCAAGCTTGTACACCGTATTGTGGGGGCAGTGAAGCAGATGAATTTATAGCCAGAGCGCAGATGGCGCTGAACCCGGAAACCCAATATTATACGCTGATGAAAAAAAGCGAATCTGGAAATGTGGCTCCTGAGACCTTGAAACAATTAGCCATTAGTGCCGAGGCTGCCTATGATGAGGAAAACTCCGCAAAGTTTGCCAACGCTTATATTGCTACGCAAAAAGACCTCTATACGAAAGAGAACCTGGAGTTTCTCAGCAGATATACTAAAAGCAGCAAAAGCAAGGGATTTGAGCTCATGCTAAATCATCCTGAAAAAATAGATGCCGTTCTGGGAAAGGGAAAATCAAATGAAATTTTAAGCGCTGTTGTTCTGGAGGAAAGCATCTATCCCGGGCTTAGAAAACCCAACGCAAATATAGATTCACTGGTTGCAGCCTTAAAATCGAAATACCCGATGGTAGACATTAGCAAACCTGTAGACCTGATCAAGATCCAGATTTTTCAGAGCGAAAAAAATGGGACAAATTTCAGCCCGCAGTATTAAGCTATATGAAAAAATACGGTACAGAAGTACGTGCTGATATGCTGAATTCATTTGCCTGGACTGTTTTCGAAAACTGTAAAGATGCTAACTGCATCACTGAGGCATTGAGCTGGAGTAAACGCAGCGTGGATGAGACCCAAAGCAAAGAGCCAGCTTACCTTGACACTTATGCCAATCTGCTGTATAAGCTGGGTAAGAAGGACCAGGCGATCGCTATGCAGCAGAAAGCAGTAGACCTGGTTACAGCTGAAAATAAAGCACAGTACCAGGTTACGCTTGAGAAAATGAAAAAAGGTAAATAATCCTTAAGATTAAGAAAAAGGGGATGTAGCTTATGGTGCTGCATCCCCTTTTTGAGTTTAAAAAGCAATTTAAGTATCCGCGTTTGAGCACGAGCAGACGAAAATCCATTAATTGCCATTCTTTCAATTCACAGAATTTCTATGTCGCTAATATAATATGCTATGGGCGTGCTGGTGTCTTTTCAAAGCAAACCCTCACATACATTCGGCATATAAGGGTTTGCTTGCATACTGGTTCATCCATCTTTGGATAATTACATTTTATCGGGACATCTCTATCATGGTTGAAAGTTGCCTCACGGCAACCTCATTTGGCCAAAGCAATCCCAATTCTTTAAAGCGTATTTTACCATTGCCATCAATAATAAACTTTGCAGGAATTCCGGAAACACCAAATGAGGTTACTGCAGGATTCTTTTTGTAACGGGATCTTTAGTATCCATATACAAGGGCAAATCCAGGTTATGGGTTAACAAATAGTTTACAGCATCAGGTTTTGGGTTTGGAACCGTTTCCCAGGTATGTATAAACAAAAACTTTACCGTCGGGTCATTTTTATATTTGTTAACCATCATTTGCATCGCCGGAAGCGACTTTTTACAGGGTCCGCACCAGGTTGCCCAAAAATCAAGAACAATCGTCTTTCCTTTAAAGTCTGACAAGGAGACTTCCTTGCCGTTTATATCTTTCACTTTAAATTCAGGCGCCTGCTCCGCTATCATTTTGGCTGCTATTTCTGCTTTGTATTTGTTGTCAAACTGATTGGTAAGCGTAGCCAGGTAAGCATTTGTATCTTTGCCAGGGTGCACACTTATGTAGGCCTTTTTCAGTTCATTCTTCAAATCATCATTGGCCAGGCCTGATAAAACTGCTTTCTCCAGTTCAGGAAGCGCTTCCTGGTACCTGCCGGTTTTGCTCATCAAATAATAATACTGTGCAGTCAATCCTGTACTTTTTTTGTTAGCCTGCTCATAGCATTCCTTAATAGCAGCGAAAGCTTTTTCATGGTTCCCCAGTTTATCCTCCACCTGACTATATAGTTGTAACAAATACAACCGCTCTTCATTTGCATTTTTTGGGTTATTCAATTCTTGCCCAACCAATGTTTCAGCAGCTTTCAAATCATACCCTATTAAGCCCGTCGCAAAGTTTTCAACGTACATGATTCTTGCAGTTTCCTGGATCTGGTTAAAATAATATAAAGCCTTCGCAGAGTTTTTTGCTATTACAAAATTATCTACCAATATAGCTCTGTATTGATCAAAACTCTCATTCGGATGGGCTTTGACCAGGCGGTTAAGAATGGCTTCTTTTTCTGAGAGATCAATAAAGAGCTTCAAAGAATCAAGACTAGCCTTATAAGCGGGTTCTGCCTGCTGACTATATCCCGATAAACTTATAAACAGAAGCGCAATAAATACTATTATTTTTCTCATTTTGATTAGATATTATAAATCTTTTTATAAGTTACATCGACAGATTTTGTCTGGCAGCGGCAATTTGCATAATTTCCCCAAAGCCGGTAAATTTCTTAGTGTAGGTACCGTTGTTAAATTCTCCTGGGCATTGATGTCGAAATAATAAACTTCGCCCGCTGAACCATTATTCACACCGATCACCAGTTGTTTGCTGGTACTTCGTTTCATTTCGATATCTTTAATTACATACCCAGTCGGGAAAGTGTAGATGAGCCTTGCCGATTTAGCAAGCATGTCGTATAAATACACGTTATTTCCGGCGGTATAATAAAGTTGTTTTAAGATGGAAGAGGTTGCAAAATTAGTGGCGCTACCAATTTCCGGACTACTATCCATTTTTTGATTAACCCCAGGGTGAGTACTATTTCCATCCCCTGTTAAAGATAGTAAGTAGCGTCCATCGTTACCTTCCATAATATAATACCATTCAATTCCCTCTTGTGATAAGGTTGTTACGCCCCGATCATAAGCGATCATTTTTTTGCCTACGTTCGCCATATCAAACGAGTTTGTTGTTAAAGGTGTTGCAGGTGCACGATCCAGAATTCTCGACAGATAGGGCATCTGCATAAAACTCATTGTGTTGTTATCGTAGAAATAAGTCATACTATAATCGGCGGGGAATATGCCGGGGAATAAATTATAGTTACCAGGAATGCGCTGAGTAAAGGGTTTGACATTGTCTGAGTTTGCACCGGAAAGCCCAACATATAAATTGCCGTCTGCCACTATATACTGTTCAAATTGCAAATTATTTATCATAAATACTGGGGCAGTTTTGAACGGAAGTGGTGTAGCCAAACCCGGGAGAATCGAACTTTTGTCACCAAGATCCAGCCAGTCGTTCATGTTAAAACGATAAACATTTTGATCACTGAAGTAATAGAAGAAACCACCCTTCCCAAAATTATATAAGGCCAGTGCTTTACCTGGATAGGTTTTATTGTTTGCCACTTCCATAGGATTGTCAAAAATGACATCGTCTGTCCGAATCAAAGAAACTTTGCCTTTTCCATCTTTGTTATTTACAATATACCAACCATCAGGATAAACACCATTCACTGTGATGGTATATTGCTTTACTGTATAAATGCCATTTCTCTTGCTCGTTACTTTGTATATTACCGGATAAGTACCTGGACTTAGTGTTACTTTGATGCGTAGATTTTTTGTTTTAGCAATTGTTGTTGTATCTGTTGCTGTATTAAGTTTCCAGCTATAAGTAAATGAATCACCTTCTGGCATTGTTTGCGCCAATGTTGGTGTGATAATCAACGAATCCAGTTGTGGAACTGTAAAAGTAGTTATAGCATCTGTAATCTTAATGTCGTTGATTTGATCATATTTAAAAGATTGATTGTCTTTTTTACAGGCAGAAAATGCCAGCATGATGAAAATAAAAACCGGGCTGAGCTTTAAAAAGTATTTTAAATGCATAATATTTTAAATTAAGGGAACGATATTCTTTGACCGTTCTCATCTAACAATGGACCATTTGCAGCCTCGTAAGCGGCCAGCGCATTCCTCAGGGTAACCGGAAAGTTCAGTAAGCCATCAGAACCAATCTTATTGTAATCAAAATCGGTTATCCCCAATGTTTTCACCATGAACTTATATTTTACGGCACTGAAATCCCCGAAATCGCCCTGGAGGTAGATCCAATAACCAGGCTCAATGTATTGGCCGGTTACATCAACCTTCAGGTATCTGAAGTTTTCTTCCGTAACTTCGTTAATACCAGGTGTCTGGCCAAGAGTACCCAGAGTAAAGTCTTTGGTTTCTGCAGGTTCCAGTACAATCCTGTACACATTGCTGGCCATTCCGGCAGAATTGAGCAATATCAGGGGATAATTAAATTTCGATGCGCCTGCCGGAACGGTGAATTCTTTCAACTCAAAATCTACTCCTGCAGTTGCGGTAGTTCCCTGGGCTGTTTTCAGCAGCACCGTGCGCGGTTTATCGGATAACTTCCCGGTGATGCGCATGGGTATAAACAGGGTGTCCCTTTGCTTTTGAGTAGCTTGAAAGGCAAAAGAGTAGCTTCTTACGGCTGTGGTATTTAATTGTTCGTAGGTATAGGCAAAGAAACTAACGCCATCCTTTCCCTGGTAGGTTTCGACTGCTTCTTTCTTGCATGAAAAAAGACAGGCCGCCACCATGATATATGATAAGTATTTCATAATACGAGTTTGATTAGTTTGCATAATTCGGATTAAATTGAAGTTCAGAAGGCGGAATTGGGAGTACGTACTGCGCAGGTGCCATAGCAGGACCAAATTGCATTCTAGAAGTTTTAATGCGCTTATAGTAAAAGAACAATTGTCCTTCTGCATAAAATTCCTTCTGATATTCTTTCGTAATCTCCGCTTTAAGCGTCACTGCGGTGAGCGTATTCGGCAAAACTTTAATTCCCCTGTTCAGACGCACCATATTTAAATATCCAACGCCAATCTCAGGCGTTGATGCCGTCTCAGCCAGGATATAATACATTTCAGAAAGGCGTATACCTGGTACATACTGGTCGAGTAAATTATCGGTAATTGGGGTGGTAGAACTGGATGCCTGCCAGAATTTAGATGGGAACGGAACTCCTCCCTCCTGCTCAAGGCGAAACGCAAATCTGAAATCTGAACCGCCGCCATTGCTGGTTTCGTAAAGTGTATTAAAATTAGCGGCGCTACGTGTAAGCGTTTGGCTTGCAGCCCCCCTAAACCTAAAATATTTTTGTACAGTGGGCAGTATATCCCTAACCCTGATCATAAATACCTGCTCGTTAAAATACAAGCGGTCACGTACTGTCAATCCCTGTGAAACAACGCCAGCTTGTGCCTGGGTTACAAAAGTATATTTTGCAGAGTTAACTACCACATTTGCAGCCGCCGCCGCCCCGATATTATCGCCGCTATATAACATAATTCTCGCTTCCAGCGCTTTTACACCATAATAATTAAGCTTATTCCGCCTGGTCCGTAAATCGCTGGTCACAATCGGATCAACAGGTAACAGTAGACTTTCCGCTTCTTTCAGGTCGGCCAGGGCAAATTTAACCACCTCTGCAGTTGTTGCTGGGGGATTTGCATTTTGGTTGACATCTTTTTTATATGGGATGGCTTTTAGATTGGCACCCGCAGTATATTCAGGCCCAAACATCCGTAATAAATCAAAATGCAAAAATGCCCTTAAGGCTAAAGCTTCACCACGTAATAGTGCGTACGAATTATTAGATAGCACAGATCGGTTTGTTTCTGTATTTGCAATTATTTTATTAGCTGCGGCAATTGCACTATAACTGGCAGACCAGATGGAATCAGTATAGCTTACGACTTCTGTTGAAGCGTAGTTCAGGAGTTGTGTCTGTTGCAACTGAACTGACGATGCAGGGTCAATTGTCGCATAATTTTGAGCAAGCGCGGAAGCGAAGCCCATGGAAAGGTTATCCCCATAGAGTTTGCTACTGGCAAGCTGGCCATATACGCCTGATAAAGCCTGTTGAAAACCAACTTCTGAAGTAAACAGCTGTTCTTCAGATAGACTCGTTTTGGGCGTTACATCCAAAAATTTCTTACAACCGGAAAACATCGCAACTATTGCCAGGATTCCTATAATTAATGTTGTTCTTTTCATTGGGATATGAATATGTTTTTTGAATTTAAAATCTTGCACTTAAACCAAATGTATACTCTCTGGCAAAAGGATTATCTGTACCACGTTCTATTTCAATAGAGCTAAAGGTAGCCAGGTTGTTCGTTGTGGCACTAACACTTAGGTTCTGCAAGCCTAACTTTTTTACAAATGCGGTTTTGAACTGATAACTCAAATTAATTGAGCTGAGCTGAATGTTATTATCGCGCTGAACAAAACGTGAAGTAAGCTTTGTGGGTGTCGGAGAGGTTGTAATTCTACGGTATGGGCTCAAACTTCCAGGTCCAGTCCACCCCAGGTCATACGCTCTTCGGTCTACATTGTTACGCGCATCAACGGCCTCCACACGGTTTAATAACGTACTGTTATACAGATCAGCACCATAATTATAATTGAAACTGAAATTTAAGGCAAAACCTGCGTACAGGAAGTTTGAATTAATGGCACCTGTCCATTTAGGGCGTGTATCGCCAACATAGGTTTTATCATTAACATCCCACACAAAGGTTGGCGTACCATCTGCTTTCAGGTAAACTTCCTGGCCGGTAACCGGATCAATGCCGAGTGACCTCACCGCATAAATTGCCGTTGTCGATTGACCTTCAATAAACTGCGCATTTTCAGCTGTTTGATTAGGATTATTCGCATTCAATGCAGCGTTGAAGGCTTTGAGTTTATCAGAAACTTCTTTTAACACCGATTTATTAGTGGCTGCATTGACAGAAACATTCCATTTTAAGCCTTTACGAGGGTCAGATAGGATGGTATAACCGATGTCGAGTTGTAATCCCCTGTTCTGAATTTTACCTAAATTTTCAGTGTACGAAGGGAAACCTGTACTAGATGCCAGCGAAACTGTAGTCAGCGCATTCTGCGTTACTTCGTTATAAAATTCTGCATTAAAAGTTAAACGGTTGTCCAGAAATGCTGAAGCAATACCAATGTTAGACTTCAATACCTGTTGCCAGCTTAAATTCGGGTTTCCAAGTGCACCGGGAAAAGCACCTACTTCACCAAAATAGCCAGTAGACGTACCCAGGTTGTACCTGAATTGTGCGGCGTAAGGATCTTGTACAGATGTACCGGTAGAACCGTAACTACCGCGAATCCTCAACAGGTTAATAGTTTTGCTATCTTTAAGGAATTGTTCATTATTGATGTTCCATCCTAAACCTGCAGACCAGAAATTACCAAACTTATTATTCTCTCCATAAGCAGAAGAGCCGTCTCTGGTATAGGTAAAATCGGTAAAATACCGGTTATCATAAGAGTAGTTCGCACTTCCGGTATAGGAAAGATTGTTAATTGTGCTTTCCGTCCCGGTAGGCCTGCTGTTTAAATATTGCGCTGCAAATAAGATATTGTCCAGACGATCAAAAGGGAAACCCTGTGTTGATACGTTATATGAATTTAAGCTTGTACTGGCAAGCCTGAATCCTGCATATACTGTAACGCCATGCTTTCCAAAATTCTTATTGTAGTTCACAGAACCGGTTCCATCCATGGTAAAGGCATCGCTGTTGTCTTTCGAATAGGAACCTCTTGCACTTAAATCTGCTATACCATTGAAACGGCTATCTAAAGCGGAATAGAAATTATCTATTGTTCCGTTCAATTTTGTGATACCCAATGCACCATTGAACCATAATGATTTACTAAAGTCGTAACGTACAGTAGTGTTATTTCTTAAATTAAAGTTTTTATTTCTGTTGTTGATAGTATTGTACTTTATATCCATTAATGGGTTTAAGACAACTGAACCTGCTACACCGAAGCCCAAATTGATGTTCTCCAGGTACTGGTTTACATTACCATTTTCATCATAAGGTTTCCAGTACGGATTCAAATTCAGGTACTGACTAAATTCACCATAGGGCGAGTCATTAGAAATAACCTGTGTTGCAATCGTGTTGTTCTGGAACGTTAATTGATGGGTTTTATAACTTAGCGTAAAACTTCCCGAATAATTTTTTCTATCCTGTCCTTTCATTACGCCTTGTAACAGATTTCCGCTGAAAGTAAGGTTGAAAGTCAAAGACTGGTCGCCCCCACGTAATGAAAGGTTGGTTCTGTTGTTTATCCCTGTTTGAACGGGAATAGATTTCCAATCCGTATTCACACCGCTCACCATTGCTTTATATCGTTCTGCATTTATGGCTTGTCCTCTATAACTGTTTAGAAAACCTACTCTACGCTCAAAATCCAATTTTTCTTCTGAATTCAGCATGTGGTATACAGAAAGATCAGGGGATGCTAATGTTAAGTTATTGGTTATGGAAACTTCCACTTTTCCTCTCGGCGGCAAGATTGTGGTAACAACCATTACACCATTACCCCCACGAGAACCATACATTGCGGTAGCAGAGGCATCTTTTAACAAGGTTACTGATGCAATTTGATTCATGTCGAGGTCTACGATTGCTTGTAATGAAACCTGGAATCCATCGAGAATAAATAATGGTGTATTGGGGTTTCCAACAAGTTCTGAACCCAGGGTTGGGTAAGAAGTTTGCCCACGCATGGTAATTTCAGGTAGCGCATTGATATTACCCCCAATCTTATTATTGGGAATAATTCTGAAGGAAGGATCGAGGGCCGCAATGCCAGCAAATACATTTACGGGACTCACGGCCTTAAGCTCGGCTGCAGTGATGGTTTTGGCTGCTCCGGTGTAGGTGTTAACCTTCCGGTCGACCATCCCAGTGATTACCGTTTCATTTAGTGTCAACTGCTCCTCCTCCATATAAATGGTATAATTCGAATTGGGCGAGATAGGTACATCCACGGTCTTATAACCTACAAACCTGAACTCCAAAGATTCTGCACCTGCCGGGATGCTGATGGTAAATTTTCCATTTTTATCCGTCTGGACGGCAGATTTTGTTCCCTTGATAGATACCGTAACCCCTGGGATTGGCTTATGTTCTTTGGCATCGCCAACAAAACCGGAAATGACTTCCAGGCTAGCTTTTGCACCTGCTTTAATCACCACCGTCTGGTTGCGTATGGTAAAATCCAGATTTTGCGCTGCAAAAATTTGTTTAAGCACAGCGGGCAATTCAGCATTTTTAACATTGATGGTTACAGGTATTGAATTTTCCAATAAGTCGTCCGCGTAAAAAAATTATAACCTGTCTGTTGGTTAAGTTCCTTAAAAACGGATCGAAGTGAAGCATTTGACTTGGTTAAAGTCACTTTTTGAGCGAGGCTAGATGCACTTACCTGCATAAGGCACGCTATTATGATCACGATGGTTAAGCGCATAGTTAACAATAATTTGAGGTACAGCCGATTAGGCATACCAAATTTCCTTGATTTTTGATACATTAGTAGTTGGTTTGGTTAAACAGTCTCTGATGCGTTGGTCCGTAGCAAGACTGTGGTTGTAAATTGATTTTCAATCGAATATTCCAGACTATGATCAGGTCCCGGCAGTTAAACGGGGCCTGTTTTTTTGGATATCTTCTTTATCGTATTTTTTTTGTCATGTGGTTTGTTTAAAGGTTAAAATTCAGTTGATTATTCGTTATTTATTATCTGGATACATATACGGTTCTGCCCTTAACTTTAAAATGTGCTTCTCCGGTAGACTCGACGATTTCGAGAACTTTAGACAATTTATCAAACCTCGATACTTTACCACTGAAGCGCTGATTGGTTTTTTCACCCATGTAAACCACTTCAACGTTATACCAGCGCTCAATCATCTTCATGATGTTTTCAATGTGCTCACTTTCCACCACAAATTCGTTATTTTTCCAGGCAACAGCCAGATCGGTATCCGTTTCACCAATCTGTATTTTACCAGCGATCAGCTTCGCTTGTTGCCCAGGCTTTAGTACTTTAGAATTACCCGATGCAGATAACTTCACGCTTCCCTCTAACAAGGTTGTTTTTTCTACTGCGTCATCGGCATAGCTGCTGATGTTAAAATGAGTTCCTAATACTTCTACTTCCTGCCGATCTGTCTTTACAACAAATGGATGTTGCTTATCCTTGGCTACTTCAAAATATCCTTCACCACTAAGCGTAACTACGCGCTTTCCGTTTTCAATGAGGGAGGTGGCGTATGTGAGACTAGATGCAGCATTTAAATAGACAAGCGATCCGTCAGGCAACCGTACCTGATAGGTTTCCCCACGGGCGGTAGACAGGGTATTGGAAGCATTTGGATCAGAAGTTTTTTCATCAACTTCGTATACCAGTTTGCCGTCGCCTGATTTAGTAATGACTATTCCGGATTCTCTTCCTATTTCACCACTAACCGCATTTGCTAAACTGACTTTCCTGCCATTTGCCATGGTAAGTGTCGCACCATATCCCCCTGGTTTTATATCATGTACAGTAATTGTGGGAACAGTGACAACCTTTTCTGGTTGGTTATTGAAGAAATAAACACCTATGTATACTACGGCCAAAACGGCAGCAACGGCAGCGATTTTTAACCAAAGTTTAAGTACTTTATTTTTATCTTCAGGTATGGCATGTGCTGATTCCTTAATCTGAACAAACAAATCCTGGTCAACCTTTCCCAGTACCTTTGCAATGGCAAAATCATTTTCATAGTACTCATCCTGGGTTTCTAATGCGCCGATGATGAGCTCTTTCAATATTTCCCGGTCTTCATCAAGTTGAAAATAATTCATCAGACGCTGGGTTTCTTCGGGACTACAGGTATTATCCAGGTGTTTTTTGAAGAGTATACGGAGTTGTTCAGATGTTTTCAAGGTTTAATTTTTACAGCTAATACGGAGCTGTTCAAAAATATCCTTAGTCTGTTAACAAGAAATTAACAATTAATTTCCAAAAACAACGATCAGGATCAAAAGCCTTTGAATAAAACACTCAAAACTATCGAAATGGCAAGTGCCGGAGAATCCCTAAAATAAGTTTTAAGAAATCTATTTGCCTGCAGCATGTGGCTACTGATGGTTTTGGCATTAATACCCATAATCTGCTCTACTTCTTTATAAGATTTACCCTCTAATTTGCAAAGTATAAATACCATTTTACGTTGAGGAGGCATCAGGTTTATGGCATGTTGTAATTTTTGAGCATCTTCTTTACTCAGCAAATCTTCTTCAACGTGAAGATACAGCTCTGAACTTGAAGCAACCATTTTAGTCAATAAACGTTTGTCTTTGGCTACTTTCCGAAAATAATCGTGCACCAGGTTCTCTGCTATACGAAAGAGATAAGATTTAAAAGATTTTTCGGGATCAATCTGCGCACGCACCTCCCATATTTTAAAGAAAAGCTCTTGCAGCACCTCTTTTACCAGGTCGTCAGATTTGAGAAGCTTGAATAAATTTCCGGCGATCCGAAATTTATAGTTATTGTATAGTATTTCAAATGCCCGCTCGTCACCATCTTTTAATTGAAGTAGTAAAGACTTTTCATCGGTGTAATTAACGTTGATCATTCGTCTGGCAAATATACATTAACTTAAAAAAGACAAGGTAGTTATAATTTTGGAAACGTAACAGTGCGTTTATTTAACTGTAGTTTTTATAGATCCGATCCAATGTCCCAGGTATTAGGGACGAAAACATAAAACACATTGATAGGCCTGAAGCGCGGTCTTTGGAAGTCTGAGAATTATTTGCCATCCTGGCGTTGTAGATTCCTACTCTGTCGCGTCAATGCAACTTACAGGATCATTAAATGCCACTTGACGTTGGCAAAATTATTAGTAAAACATTGATTATAAAAGATTTTGAAGAGAAACTTACAGAAATGATTGGTCAGCCAGCCAAAAAAGATTAAGCGTATTTTGATAACTTAACAACCTTTTCTCTTAGAAGAGTGTAAATAAACTCCGTCAAAAGTTAACATTACTAACCTTAGATACAGTTTATTTTACACTCTTTTCATTTAACTTTTTTCCCTCAGCGATCACCGCCCTGTTTATTTCATTTATCCTCTTTGTATCCATTTTTTCAACCGCACGGTCATAGGTCAGCAAGCCGTTAACCTCATGCTCCACATCGGTTGTCTGGGTATAAACTGCCACACTAAGACCTTTGTATTTCATCAGCTGTTCAACCTGGCTCATCAGCAGTACATACCTATCCGTCAACGCAGCACTTGTAGGTTCATAGGCATAAGCATTGTTTTCTACAGGCCACATGTGGTCCCTTACAAATAGTCCCACACCACCGAACTCCCCCAAAGATGCGGCTCTTTTATCGTCAGGTGCAGACGCATCATAGGGGCCAATATAGATGTGCGTATCTACAAAGTCTCCATTACCCGGATCACCAGCCGCCTTCTGGTAGCTGGGATTGTTGTTAAACCCCGAATTGCCATTTACCAGCCTTGAGGAATCGTATTTTTTTACCCAATCGGTTATTGCCGGTACATCGAAAGCACCCCAATTCTCATTGAAGGGAACCCAGGCAATAATCGAGGGCGAGTTGTAATGTTCGTCCATTACCGCCTTAAGTTCTTTGCGAAAAGCGGAGCGTACTTTTGCCGTGTCCTCATTCTGGTACCAGATTGCCGGCATGTCCTGCCAAAGCAGAATGCCCAGTTTATCTGCCCAATAGTAAAAACGCTTTGGTTCGGTTTTCATATGTTTGCGGATGAGGTTAAAGCCCGCCTTTTTTGTAAATTCTATATCAGATTTCAGCGCCTGTTCAGTAGGAGCAGTCAGAATTCCATCCGGCCAATAGCCCTGATCAAGTAGACCAACCTGCATGATAAACTTTCCGTTCAGCAAAGGACGCATAACACCTGACACCTTTCCCAGCCTAATATCCCGCATACCGAAATAGCTCTTCACTTCATCAACTGTTTCACCCTTGTGATCTTTAACCGTAATTTTGAGATCATAAAGAAAAGGCTCATCAGGCGACCATAACTTTGGATTTTCGATTGGCAGATAAAAAGCCTTTTCGTTAGTCCCCTGCGCCTCGGAGACGATCTTATTGCCATCAAGTACCACTGCAGATATGACAGAGGAACTTGCATCAACCGTTACCTTTAGTCTGCTGTTTTCCAGATCGGGCAATAGCTTGATATTTCTAATATGAACTGCGCTCACCGGTTCAAGCCATACCCCCTGCCAGATGCCAGAGCTGAAGGTATAATCTCCCCGTGGTCCGTTCTTGCCCGAAGGCATTCTACCGTCATTGGAATCATAAGCGGCAACAATCAATTCATTACTTCCTGATTTTAGCAATGGGGTAATATCCAGCGAAAAGGCATCATAGCCACCCGAGTGAAATCCGGCCTTTTTTCCGTTAACGAAAATGGTCGCATCATGATCAACGGCTTCAAAATTGACTAAAATATTTTTTCCCTTCCAGTTTTGGGGTATTTCGAAACGCCTGCGGTACCACATGTTAACCTCCTGCTTGCGCTCAATGCCCGAGATCACTGATTCGGGACAATATGGAACAAGTATTTGTTCAGATTTTCCGGCAAATGTAATCGGCATTTTTGGGTTGAATGCATTTAGCTTATCTTTTCCGCCGATATAATCCCATTTACCGTTTAATGACTTCCATTCTCCACGTACCATCTGGGGGCGCGGATAATCAGGAAAAGGATTTTGGGCCGCCATCGCCTCTTTAGTCCATTTGGTGGGTAGCTTTGCAGTCTGGGCGCAAACATTTCCACAATATGCCTGCAATATTACTGAAAGGAATAGGATAGATAAAACTGTTTTTTTCATATTATCCGGAAGATTAAGGTTCTATGGTTCTGGAATACTAATATATCATTTTTAACCTAATAAATCGATTTATCACATACCAAAACTATTTTGTAGCGCTTATAATTTCATCTGGGAAAGTTTACTCCATCTGGTCCACATCTAGCAATATGCTGAACAGTTTTTATGAACGGGCTGCATAGCGTTACTTCAGCCTCAGGGATATCAGAAAAAAAGCTTTATAATAGCATATCCTTTTGAGTGAATTTGTCAATTCATTTTTAACTGGGTATAGTGTTTAATAAACCAGGTTAACGCAGGGCTTTTATTAGATTCTTTATAAGCCAATAACACCTCTGTATGAACAGGAATGGCATCAAACTCTACAAAGGATACTTTCAAATGTGCATATTGCTTTTTTAACGATAATGGCAAAATAGATACACCCAGGCCCGCTTCTACCAATTGTAATATGGAGTGTACATTATTAGCCTCGTGGGTAATGTCCGGACTAAAACCCATCCGCTGGCAAATCTCGATGAGTTTCTGATTATACTGGGGTGCAAAATCTTTATTAAAGAATATAAACGGACTTTTTTTCAAAAAATCTGCAAGTTTTTGCTGGCGATCATTTTTTTGGTCTGTTAAAGGAATAACCACCACAAAGGGATCAAAAAACAAAGATTCTACTTTCAATTTTTCGGATAAAACCGGGGCTCTTAAAATCCCCACATCCAGGTTGCCCTGCTCCAGCGCTTTAATTTGGGTGAGTGTAGGTACTTCGAACAAACTCGTTTTCAGATAAGGAAATTCCTGATGCATTAATTTTAAAATTTCTGCAAGGTGTGATTGGTAAACCGAACTGATATAACCAATCTTTAATTCGCCGCTAACCCCTCCATTAATTTTACGAACTACTTCCTTACTTTCTTCCAGCTTATCAAACATGGCATCAACCTCACTCTTAAAATACTTTCCGGCATTTGTTAATGCAACACGCTTATTATTCCGAACAAACAGCTGTACACCAAGCTCTTCTTCCAGTTGTTTAATCTGCCTGCTTAAAGGCGGTTGCGAGATAAAAAGTTTGGTTGCTGCTTTGGTAAAATGAAGTTCTTCTGCAACAGTTTTAAAATACAACAGGTGTCTGAGTTCCATATTTATAATACTTAAAAGGTATTGATATATGCTAAAATTGATATTTTACAAATATGATTAACAGCACTAACTTTACAAAAAAATTAAAGCAATGAATAAAGATTATTCGCATAAAGCAACAAATGAAGAAATCAAAACAAGGTTTGACAATGATGTAGAACGTTTCTCGAACTTAGAAAGCGGTCAGCAAACCACCATCGATGCGCCACTTACCATGGAGCTTTGCACCGGAGCGGCCAAATATATTAATCCAAACGCGAAAGAACTGTTGGATATTGGATGTGGTGCGGGTAATTACACATTAAAAATGCTCAGCAAAATCCCAAACCTTAACTGTACCCTTAACGACTTGAGTTTACCGATGCTGGAACGCGCAAGTGGTAGGGTATCGGCACAAACTACCGGAGTAGTAACCGTTATACAGGACGATATGCGCAACCTTAATTTACCAGATAACCATTTTGATATTGTACTGGCCGCAGCAACATTTCATCATTTGCGTACTGATGCCGATTGGGAACTTGTTTTTACTAAAGTTTACCAGGCCTTAAAACCCGGCGGCAGTATCTGGATTTCAGACCTCATTGCCCACGATTCTGTATTGATCGATAATCTTTTTCAGGATCAATATGGAGCCTATCTTGAAACACTTGGTGGTGAAGCATATAAACAGAAGGTATTTGACTATATTGAATATGAAGATACCCCCGTTCTTTAAACTATCAGCTGGCATTACTGCAAAAAGTTGGGTTTAACGTTACTGAGATACTACATAAAAACTCTTATTTTGCAGCATTTGGAGCGATAAAATAAAAAATTTTGCCTGGTGGTATGGCAACTACTACCAGGCAAAATCTCCACTAAGATTAATGAATAGCAAGAATAATTCTATTTTAGCAAAAAAAGAATCCAGGGTTTATTTTTAAAAATGATTTAATTGACCCACCTACCACATTATGGGTAGCCAGGTTTAAAACCTTTACTTAATACAGTTAATTCATCTTGATTGATCAGATTAGGATCTTCGAACTGTCGCTTTAAAAAGTTAACCGGAACTTTTAAAGTACCATTTGTAGTACGCAATATGCAAACTTCTTCATTGGCGGTTGAAGATACATAATAACCGATTTCGGATTCAATTTCAGATAAACGGATCAGCAATTCGTAATAGATGTAGAGCGGGATATTCACACACAAAGTAACACAATAAAAAGCGATCCTTTAATTATTGTTACGTTAACGTTAATTCATCTGCTAACCATAAATTAACAGTAAACATTTTTTCATTTAAGCTCACTAGCCTGGCTTAAAACTTAATCCCCGCTTAACAATAGTAGTTTTAAGTTTGCTCTTAAAATCCAGAAAGGTTATGAAAAAACGCTCAACTCAGTTAAAAAGAATTGTTTATTACTGCCCTTACCTTATTATTCTGATCATTTCCCTTCATTCCTGCAAAAAAGACAAAAAACGACCCGATTATCCCGCCGGAAGTAATGAAAACATCAATACCTGGATACTCGACAGCCTGAAACGCTATTATTATTGGAATGAGCAATTACCTTCCGATCCAAATATCGGTTTATCACCCAAAGATTTTTTTAATACCGTCCGCAATGCTTCTGACCGCTTTTCCTATATCAATATCCCCAACGATGCCACAACCTTTGCACCGAACAACCGGAACTTTGGTTTTGATTATGTAACCGTTAGCGACCAGAACAGTACAAAAGTAATTGGAATTATTAAACTGGTTCTAAAAGATTCTCCTGCATCACGGGCAGGTTTAAAACGTGGAGATTATATCAGCCAGATAAACGGAAAAGCACTAACAACTGCCAATGCACATGCCCTGCAGGACGAAATTTTAAGCGGCAATCACTTTTCGTTAACGCTGGCAGAACAGAATAACAGTATATGGACGGAGACACGTACCGTAGAACTGACTAAAGGGGTAATCCTCGATCAAAAAGAAATCAGTAAAGTGATAGAAAGTGATGGAAAAAAAATCGGCTACCTCAATTTTCTTGATTTTAATGGCGGGTTGGCCAGTTCATTACTTCCGGTTTTCAATAATTTCAAAGCGGAAGGCATTACCGACCTTATCCTTGATCTACGTTATAACGCTGGTGGTCAGGTAGCAGAAGCGGCAGCAATATGTACCATGATTGCACAGAATGTAACTTTCGATAAAGCATTTATTATGTACAAGGGCAATAAAAATGGTGGAACCAGAACAGAATCCATCGGTACCGCAGCAACTTTCGATAAAACTGTAAATTTCAATGTTCTTCTTCAGCAAAACCTAGGCTTAAGCAGGGTTTATATTTTATCATCTGCCGCCACGGCATCAGCTTCGGAAGTGATGATCAACAATTTAAAACCCTTTATCCAGGTCATACAGATCGGTGAAAAAACCAGGGGGAAAGATGAAGCATCGTTCAGGATATTTGATGCACGGAGTACAAAACAGGTCAACTGGGAAATGCACCCGATTGTATACAAACTATTTAACGCACAAGGAACCGGTAATTACAGTGCAGGTATCCAGCCTGATGTAAATGTAAATGAAATCAATACCTTACCCCTGCTCCCATTTGGCGATCAGGCCGATCCGCTGGTAAAAGCAGCAATGGGCAGGATAAGTGGTAAAGTAGCCAAAATAGGTATTAGTCTTAACACCATGCTTTCAGGGGCTTTCCAACCCGGAAATATTTTAATGGATTCAAGGACACAATCTGCGAAACAGGGCATGGTTATCACCCACCGGTAGCAGAGATAGAAAAGGTTCTCATTAGCTTAACATTAACTTTAAACGCAAGCCCTAACTTGCATCCGTTAACCGCTACTCATGGAAAAGTTGGAAGATTTTAAAAATATAAAACTCCTGAATGCATTGAAAGCTGGCGATTCTGCTGCTTTTAATGAAATTTACCACAAGTACCGCCAAAAGATATTTGGTTATGCCTACCATTTTACCCGCTGCCGCGAAGAAGCCGAAGAACTTACACAAGATAGCTTTGTCAGACTTTTGGGAAAACAGGGCAAAAGTAGACCCTGAAAAAAATTTCGATGCTTTTCTTTATACCCTGATCCGCAATAATTTTTTAGGTACACTCCGTAAAAAAGCGAGGAAAAAGCCTATAGCAGCGAAAGTTTAGCACGGGAACAAGCTTTTAATACCATTGAAGATGAACTCGATGCGAAAGAATCGAAACAATTGGCACAGGAAGCGATCGAAAGCCTTTCTCCTCAGGTAAAACGGATATACCTTATGAGCCGTAACGACCACCACACACATGAAGAAATATCGCAGCTAATGGGGATTTCTAAAAACACGGTGAACAACCACCTGAAAAAATCGCTGAACATTATGCGTAAATACTTTAAGACTTATTCGCCGGAAACGATAATATCATTGGTAGTAGTACTGTTTTGCTGAGCGTTTGGCGTAGAGCGTTTGGCATTTGTTACCGCAATCGTCATCTCGACTGTAGCGCAGCGAAATGGAGAGATCTATCTCAATAGATTTCTCGGCTTCGTTACACTCCGCTCAGAAATGACGGAAACTAGAAGGGAATTTCCACGCAGAGATTAATAGGAGGAAAAGTTGATTAATAGGGATGCGCCACGCTCGCTAATTCGTCAATACAAATTGATTATTGGTGATTCGTTTCCATCTTAAATTTTTCATCGTAAAAAGATCCTTCGACTACGCTCAGGATGACAAAACGAGTAAAATCTTCCGCGTTTCTGAGTCTACGTGGCTAAAATCCGTATAAATTTTATTCCATATTCTATCATTTGACCATTAAGGAGTTAAGAACATTAAGATTTAAAGTTAACTCCCAAAACACGCGCTAATTGGTCCTTGTAAATTGATTATTGGTGATTAATTATCCATTAAATCTTTTTTTAAAAAAATCTTCTCCCCTTATAGCTGTATGCCAACTCTCGTGCATATATACAGTAACGCGCAGCATAAAAGCGTAAAGAATCAGCATAAAAAGTGAAAAAAGATTACATTAAAATATTATTTGAACAATACCTAGAGGGCAAAACCAATCAGGATGAGGAAAAAATTCTGTTGGATTACCTCGCCGATCAGGCGAATGGCGACAGCGAATTTCATGCAGTGATGGAAAAAGCATGGAAAAAGCAAAACAGTAAAGCAGACTACTCTTTTGAAGCCAGACAAGGCCTTAACCAGATCTGGAACAAAATTGAAGAGCGGAAACCAAAAAGCAAACTGCTATATCCATTATTAAAATATGCTGCCGCAGTTGTAGTGGTTATTTCTGCAGCATTTGGTTGGTACGCCTACAAAAAAACACAAGTACCTGTACAAACAGCTATTGCTTTTTTAAGTAAAACGACTCAAAAAGGCGAAAAAGTGAAGTTGATACTGCCTGATAGTTCGGTTGTATATCTTGGCGCCGGCAGTAAACTTACCTGGCCATCACATTTTGTTAAAGGCAAACTGAGAAATATCCAACTGGAAGGTGAAGCCTTTTTTGAAGTAAAACATGATACCACCAGTCCTTTTATAGTACATAGCGGACAAATGCAGACCCGGGTTTTGGGTACTTCCTTTAACATATATGCTTATCCGAAAGACGGAACCTTCAGCGTGGCAGTGCGTACAGGTAAAGTAAAAGTTTCGGAAAACAGTAAGGGAAAATTAAAACAACTTTCGCTGCTTACCCCAGGAATGAAATTATTATACCATTTAAAAGCACACGATTACATTGTCCGTAACGAGCGCATTACCGAAGTTAATGCATGGATTAAAAACAGCTTTGCTTTTAAAGATGTAGCCCTTCCCAATATGTTTAAGTCATTAGAAAGGTATTACAATGTGCATTTTGAATTGAAGACCAATAAACTCAGCCAGTGCAGGTTTAATGCAACTTTTACAAACAAAAGCATTGGTAATATAATGGAAGAAATCCGCGTGATGAGCGGTAAAAGATGAAATATAAAATAGATACTGCGAACAAAACAATTACCGTATGGGGGAGGGCTGTCAATGATGAGTTAGCGATATGCTATGGCGCTGCAAAAGGCGCAATAAACCGGATTTATACCTACGAAAAACAATTAAACCTCTTAACATGAACAAGGAGCCGGATTGCTCGAACAATCCAGCTCCTAAAACAAAAGTTTTTAACCCGTGAGAATTAAAAAACATCTTGAACCTATGAAAATAGGGTTTTACGACTATATAAAAGAATATTTTATCAATTTGGATTACCGACCTATGGTAGCCTTAATGGTACTGTTTACTTTCTTATTTAAACAGGGCATGGCAAGCAGCTTTGCACAGACACCAAAAGAAAGCAGTTTGAGCATTAAAATAGCCGAAATGAGCATTCCAGATGCACTTTCGTTGCTCGAAGAAAAAGCAGGATTTTCAATTAATTACAATAAATCGATTTTTAGTCAAAATGGAAAAGTAAGCCTTGAAGTAAAAAACACGGCCCTTGAGCTTATCCTCAAAAAAATATTGTCAGGTACCAGGGTAACGTATAGGTTTGCCGACGCCAATACGATATTGCTTTATAAATTACCCGATCCGGTGAAACCGGGCCGGATATCGGGAAAAATATTCGACGAAAAAGGTGAAACACTACCTGGTGCATCCATCAAAATTATAGAAACGGGCAAAGCCACCCAAACCGCCAGCGACGGAAGTTATAGCATCAACGTAGAACCCGGCAACTACACGGTAGAAATCAGTTATATTTCTTATGCAACACAACGCATCAGTGATGTAACGGTAAAGGCCGACAAAGCCACGCCTTTAGATATTTCTTTAAAACCCGATGCAAAGGGGCTTAAGGATGTTATAGTAACCGCAACATACAAAAAAGCATCAGTTGATGGCTTATTGGCCCGTCAGAAAAACGCCTCTGAAATCAGTAACGGGATTAGTGCCGAACAGATTTCGAGAACACCGGATAAAAACATCGGCGAAAGTTTAAAACGTATAAGCGGTGTAAGCTCGATAGACAATAAACTGGTATTGGTACGTGGCATCGGCGAACGTTATAATACCGCACAGTTAGATGGTATTACTTTGCCAAGCACCGAAGCCCAAACCCGCAATTTTTCTTTTGATCTGATTCCTTCGAGCCTTGTTGATAATGTAGTGGTAAGCAAAACCGTTACCCCCGATATGATCAGCAGTTTTGGAGGTGGTTTGATCCAGATTAACACTAAAGATATACCCAATGAAAATTTTATGAGCTTTACTGCAGGTACTGCTTACAACGACCAAAGTACAGGTAAGGATTTTTAAGCCACAAACGTGGCAAATATGATTATTTCGGTTTTGATGATGGAAGAAGAAAATTTCCAACCGATTTACAGCATACCGAACCTACTGTGATGCCAAATAATAACCTTACACCTGAACAGTATGCACAAAAATTAATGGCCCAGAGCCAGAAGTTTACGAATGATAATTTTACGATGTACAAATATAAAACCGCACCATCGCAAAACTATCAGTTTACCATGGGCAGGTTAATCGGTATTGATACCACAAATAACAAAAAACTTGGTTATACAGCATCTTTAAACTACCGCAACAACCAGAACATTAATATTGTTGAACAACAAACCAGAAGCGAATGGAATGCTAACACTCCAAATACGGGTGCCAAATACATGTTTAACACCACTTTAGCAGCCATGTTAAATGTAGGCTTACAACTGGACAAAAATAGGTTTAGTTTCCGCAACACCTACACACATATTTACAATAACGACCTGCTAAGAACGGTTGGCTACGATGCAAACGATGGTTTTACTTTTTATACCAATGGACTAAAACCGAATGCCATCATCGAAACCGACGACCCTACCTATACAGATCTTTTACAAAATAAACTCAACGGGCAGCATCAGGTTGGCAAGGTTAAATTAGAATGGAACCTATCCAGAACATCAATAGACCGTAAAGAGAAGGATATGGGTATTACTACACAGAACTTACAAAACGTAGGTAACGATTACGAGTATTTTTACCAGGCAAGTGGGCAAAGGGAGGGAAATATCAAACCCACATCGCGCCATAACTACAGCAACAATGAGCACCATTTTTCATGGGGGGAGATGCAAGCATGCCTTTTAAAACAGGGCCTTTAAATAACACCTTAAAAACCGGCTATTTTGGCATACAGAAGCAAGGATCGTTAAACTGGGAAATCGTTTCGCTGGTTCAAAACGCTACAATTCCTGATAGTTTAAGACATATCCCAATTGGACAGATGATTGATCCGGCAAAAATTGGCAACAATGGCTACAATTACTTTATAAGCCCATATTATCTAAATGGCTATAAAGGAAAAAGTATTACCAATGCAGCTTATGTGATGCTCGATAACCGCCTTGCTGAAAAGTTACGGTTAGTTTGGGGTGTTAGGGCCGAATATTATAAATATACCGAGCAACGCAATGATCTTAATATTAAGGGAACAAGCCTATTTTCGCTTCCTCCAGAAAATAAATGGCGATGGTTGCCATCGGCCAATCTTACCTACAGTCCTACCAAACAGATTAACCTGAGGGCAGCATTTTCAAATGCAGTAATCAGACCAGAGTTAATGGATAACAGTAAGTTTTTTAGATACGACCCAATGTTTGATGGATTGTTTGGCAATGAAGGTTTAGCCAGTACCCAAATTAAAAATTATGATTTTAAAGCAGAGTGGTTTCCGGGCCTTGGCGAAATTATTTCGGCAAGCGCATTCTATAAAAAATTCGATAAGCCCGTTGAAATTACTTACAGCCTATCAAACGGCATTGGTTTTTATTATATCAAAAATTCTGATGAAGCCAAAGTCTATGGCTTAGAATTCGAACTGAGGAAAAATCTCGGCTTTATTTCCAGCTATGCCCTGTTATCGCGCCTTACCCTTTACGGAAACCTTACCCTGCAAACAGCAGATGTTGTGGGCACCTACAAAACCAAAGGACCAGATGGAAATGATATAATGGTAAGCTCTAAAGCAAAAAGGAACATGTACGGACAAGCACCCTATCTTCTTAATGCCGGTTTGCAATATTTGGACGAACATTTTGGATTTAACATTGCCTACAATAAATCAGGGCGTAAAACAACACTTGTTAGTCCGGAGCTTAACAATATTGAGTACGAAAACCCACGTGCACAGATTGATGCACAGGTGAGTTATAAATTTTACAAAAACAAATTCGAAGTTAAAGTAAATGCAGGCAACCTGCTCAATAAAGCATCTGTTATTTTCAAAAACACAGCCAGCTACGAAGCTAACCCTGATCATATCGCCGGCACTTCCGATTACAGTACCAGATTCCGCCTGAAGCCCGGTTTTACAAACAATTTAGATGATGGAGACCAGATTATGTTTTCGCAAAAATTTGGCCGCACTTACAGCACTTCCATTACCTATAATTTTTAAAAGCTACCATGAAAAACAATTTAAATAAGCTTACAACATTTAATCAGAAAGGAGGAACAGTGTTTCCTGCATAGCCATAAAAAAAACGAAAGGTTGTATCAGAACCCTCCGTTTTAAACCGATCATTTCTAGTGGAACGGCCAATCCAGGATAAACCTGAAATATTTATAAAAACCTGCTGTTAAAAGCCAAGGGCAGCCAACAGATCTGCTTAGTTATCGATAAGAAATACTAAAGATATAAAAAACATCCTATTTAGTGATATGCAGGCTTTTATTTCCATAAAAAACAAGGAATTATCTGTCCCTACCTCTAAATAACAAAAAAAATCAACCTAAAAAACATGGATCGTACCTATCAGATCCTATGAAAACAAAAAAACGAAAATGAAAAATTTCAAAAACTTAATCGGTCTTTTATCAATTGTTGCTGTGTCTTTTACAGCTTGTAAGAAAAATGAAGGTGCTTCATCTGCATTTGGCAACCGCAGCACTTCAGCAGCAGATTATTCACAATCATCATTGCCAGTTGTGGCAGTTAGCGGAGACATTACCAGCTCTGTTACCTGGACAGCAGGAAACGTTTACGAATTAAGTGGCGTAGTAACCGTAAGAAGTGGCGCTACATTAACCATCCAGCCAGGTACTTACATCAAAGCATCAGTTAATACTACCGGTGTACAAAACGGTGTATTGGTTATCGCAAAAGACGGTACCATCAACGCTGTTGGTACAGCTAATGCTCCAATAGTATTTACCAGCCGTTACCTTTTAGATGGTAATGCCAGCACAACAGGTAAACCTGGTGATTTTGGTGGTGTAATTATTTTAGGTAATGCAAAAATCAACGTTACGGATAAATTAATTGAAGGTTTAGCAGATGAAGGTAAATTCCACTACGGAGGTTCTAACGATGCGGATAACCGTGGTACTTTCCAATATGTACGCATTGAGTACGCTGGTTTCCAATTGGCTCCAAATGTTGAGGTTAACGGTTTAACTTTAGGTGGTGTAGGTAGCGGTACTACTATCGATCACGTACAGGTTTCTTACGGTCTTGATGATGGATTTGAGTTCTTCGGTGGTACAGTTAGTCCGAGCAATTTAATTGCATTAGCTTCTGATGATGATCAGTTTGATTTCGATAATGGTTTCACTGGTGCCCTAACCGATTGTATCGCTATTGCCGATAAAAATTCTACACACAGTACAAGCAGCGGCGCCAGCGATTCAAACGGTATCGAATCTGATAACAATGCACCTGGAGAAGATGCTACTTTTAGCTTATTACCTAAAACTCACCCAACTTTAACTAACGTAAGTGTTTTCGGAACTGAAAATACTGCTGGTATTGCTGGTTTAGGTTACCGTAATGGTATCCGCGAGCGTAGAGGTTCGGAAGTTACTTTGATCGACGTAATTGTTTCTGGTTATCCAAGAGGTATCGTTTTTGATGCTGACGCCAATGCAAGTCTTTCAGATCTTAATTCTACATCTGTTCACGGTTTTACAAGCGCTGTTACAGCAGCAGTTGGTACTTATGTTGACGGTGGTGGTAACACTTTAGTAGTTAACGGTAGCAATGCAAGTGCATTTGGTGTAAGCCAACCTTGGTACAATACTCCAGGTTCTCCATCTACAGTTACTTTACCAAGCTGGGCAGCTACATGGTCAAAACTTGTATTTTAATTTTTTCTCTCTTATCAAAAGAGACCGTACCCTTTGGGTATGGTCTCTTGATTATAAAAACAGGATTGTTCTGTTTTAAATGATAATTACCCTTTTTATGAAACTAAAAATCTTTACCCTTTTCCTTTTTTCGGCCATTATAGCCTTAGGTTTATCCTGTCGCAAAGCAGAACTTCTCCAACCAGAACCACCAAAAGTTATCCAGTTAAGTATTAGCGGAAATACAGAGGTAGATCTAGAATACCTGTATAAAGATAGTGTAATAGCTGATACCAAAACTGGTACTACAAATAGTATCAATATTAAAACCCTGCTTACGGTAAAAGACCAGAACGCTACTCTAAAGGTAAGAAAGAAAGGTACAGCAGAAATATTACTGACCAAAAACATTACTGCAACACCATTCGATCAAAGTATCAGTATTTTTTACGATGGCACTAAAGTATACAACAATTCCATTTCATTGGCAATTAAAAGTTATGCGCTATCCGGAGAGCTCGAATTTTTATTGGATGGAAATCTGTTCACTTCAGGAACCGGCGCTATCAATAAAGTATCCTCAATACTAATTGATAAGGGCACAACAAGAGAAATTACCATCCGCAAAAAGGGGGAAACAGCCATTCTACTTAAAAAAATAATCGAATCAACAAATGCACAGCAGAACATCGGTTTCTTTTTTGATGGAAACAAGATAGTTGATAATGTAAAACTCGATCCTCCTGCTAATCCGGCCAATATGATGATCAGTGCCAAATTTGAAACCACATTTCCGATTCAATTTAAAGGTGTTGATGTAGATCTCGTATTTTATACCAGGCCTTCATCTGCTGCAAACACGGTAGTTGGTACAAAAGTTATACCCGAAATTAGGTTTACCTTACCAAAAGATGGCTCTTTAAATTCCATTGAGCTACCAGCACTGCCTGGGCCGGATTATATTTACAGTTTCGATATTGTTGAAAAAGGTACCAACAGCTATCCTTATAACTCTGGCACCCCTTTGGTTATTAATGGTTATACACTTAAACCTAACGAAGGTAGAGTTACCTCGGCTTTTGCCACAGATGGATTCAATTTTCAGGCAGGAAAATCTAAATTGTTTGTAATTACAGATGCCAGAACATCGGTAGCTGCTACGAAAACTATTTATGTGTCAGGTGGCAGATTAACAGACCTTTCACAATATTTTCAATAGAGAAATCAAAAGTGTTAAAACCATTTATCATATCAAACTAAAACTAAAGGCAGGAATTTCCTGCCTTTCTGCTATCAAAAAACTGATAACCCCGGGTTATTTTCACTTATCTACAGTTACTTTCCCTGGCTGATCAACAGGCTGGACTAAACTATTCACTAACTTTCTCTCTTGCTTAAAGATGAGGCTGCATCAAAAGTAAAATCTAGCAGTTAAAGGCCTGAATTTTATTTCGTTCTGCGTCATTCTCGCGCAGGCGGGAACGACGGAAGCGCTCAGCGAAGCTAATCTTAAAGCACTCTGCAACAGTATTAGGATTACCAATTAAATTGGGAATGACGACGTATCAAAATATAATTTGCTTAGTGAGCCAGCGTAAATCTTTTTTACACAGCCTCCTATTTTATTTTACTAGTACTGTGTTAAAAAAACAACCACCCACTTTAACTTATTGATAACAATCATTTAACATTCAAAACGATTTAAATCAGTTACTTATTCATTTATTTACATCGCAGATATTAATCTGCACCTTGAATATCCAAACTGATTTTATGCCGTCGTTCTGCACCATCTTACCCTTTATCGGAAACACCGATTTAAGTATCCCTCTTGCCATCGTATTTATCGTTTGCCTGCTTGCCGTAGTCGGATTTGAGTTTGTAAACGGTTTCCATGATACGGCCAATGCTGTAGCGACTGTAATTTATACCAAAGCATTAAAACCTGTTATTGCCATCCCCTGGTCGGGATTTTGGAATTTCATGGGCGTGTTTACCGGAGGGATAGCCGTAGCGATGGGTATTTTAAAACTCGTACCATTAGATGCTTTGATGAACCTCCCAATTGGTGTTGGCGCCGCAATGGTTTTAGCAGTTTTACTGGCCTCCATTGCCTGGAACCTCGGCACCTGGTACCTGGGCATCCCCTGCTCAAGTTCGCATACTATGATTGGCGCCATGATCGGTGCCGGTTTAGCTTTTACCTGGTACTATGGCGGCACAGGCGTAAACTGGGGCAAGGCCGAAGAAATTGGTTTATCGCTCATTTTATCACCCATTATCGGCTTTGGTTTGGCCATGTTGCTGATGTATTTTTTAAAACATGTAGTTAAATACCATGCCCTTTTCCATATCCCGCATGGCGAAAATGACAGGCCCCCGTTATTAATCAGGGGATTACTGATTACCACCTGTACTTTGGTGAGCTTTTTCCACGGCAGTAACGATGGACAGAAAGGTGTGGGCTTATTAATGCTGATCCTCATTGCTTTTCTCCCTGCAAAATTTGCCGTCAACCACCATATCCCCAATGATAAAGTATTATTCCAGCTTAACCAAACGGAACAACTGCTGCAAAAAACAGCTAAACTTAATCAGGATAAAATACTCGATATTACCGCTCTTGTAAAGAAAATAGATCAAGCAAAATTCCACCTTTCCCTTAAAAATGAAACCGACAAGAAAAACACTTATCTTTTCCGTAAGCAGATTGAAGGCGTTATTGCTTCGGTAAAAACAGTCAGGGAAGATAAAACATTGGTGATTAACGCAACCGACGATCAGTTGCTTCATGATAATGCTTCTGAGTTATCGAAACTGGTAGAATTTGCACCACTTTGGGTAATTCTTTTAATTTCGATTTCACTCGGACTGGGTACCATGATCGGTTGGAAACGCATAGCGGTTACCATTGGCGAAAAAATCGGCAACGAGCATTTAAATTATGCGCAGGGCGCTACTTCAGAAATTGTAGCGGCTTCTACCATTGGCCTGAGTACCGCTTTTGGCTTGCCGGTAAGTACTACACACGTGTTATCGAGTGGGATAGCCGGTGCAATGGTGGCTTCTGGCGGACGAAAAAACCTGAACAGTAATACGCTTAAAAACATTGGATTGGCCTGGGTGCTTACCTTGCCAGTATCGATTGTATTGGCTATTTTGTTATTCATGCTTTTTCACCTGTTTATTTAACAGTTTTAAAATATTATTCTCCAAAAAATGAAACAGATACTTGTAGCAACGGATTTTTCAAGAAGTGCCGGAAATGCCCTCTCCTACGCACTCGCCATGGCAAAAACGCTGAAAATGGAAGTTGTGGCTATTCATGCCATCCATCCTACCGAAGGTATAAATAACAGTACCTACAATGCCATTTTTATCGAATCTTATTACGGAAATAAAAGAGCTGCTTTAAAGGAATGGGCCGAAAACATCCGCGAAAGGGAAAACCTTAAAGATGTAAAGCTCGAAACAATATGTGATGTTGGTTTTTTAAAAACAGTAATTACCAAACATACTGAAAACAATCCGGTAGAGCTATTGGTAATGGGCATAACAGGTGCCACCGGGATTAGCGGAATTGTAGGCAGCAACGCCAGCATGGCCGTTACCAAAATGCGGATTCCAACATTAATTGTTCCTTTAGAGAGCAGTTTTACCAACTTCCCCATTATTACGCTGGCCACTGATTACGAAACAGTATTATCGCCAAAAGACATTACTGCCCTTAGCGAACTGTTAAAATCCTCCGGAACGAGGAAAATGCAGGTGCTTTATGTGGCTGAAAAATCGGATGAAGTACACATCCAGACGGGTGAAAAACGGATCAGGGATCTTTTACCAGATACGGAGATCGAATTTAACTACATTATGGACAGCAGTGCCCCAAATGGTATTATGGATTTCATCAAAAGTAACCATACCGATATCCTTTGCCTGGTTAAACACCATCACAATATTATTTACCGCTTATTTACCAGCAGCACGGTTAATCAGGTAATGAACAAAACGGTGAAAGCTATTTTGGTATTGCACGAATAATAGGGGTAAATGACCAAAAATCAATTTTCAATGATCAGTTAGCGAGCGCCGATAAAATATTACTATCCTTTCCTCGGCGTATCCCTATCGATCAATTTGTCATCCTGAATGCAATGAAGGATCTTTATAATGAAAATGATTAAATAGATTTCTCCATTCCGCTGCGCTACAGTCGAAATGACGATTTTTCTAATTAATATAAACGGCAAAATCTTAGTGTCCTTAATTTCTTAATGGTCAAAACGAGTAAGAACCAATAATCAAATTACAATGACTGAACGGTAACTGCCACTTCAACGATCAAATAATTTAACAATGAAATAAATAGGCAATTGCCAGTACTAATAAACCAATGACAAATGAATCAACTACTTTCTCACCTTCTTATAAAGCCTCTCGATTTTTTTAGCATCCTTTTTAAAGGTTTCAATATAATCTTCTATTTCCTTTTTAGATAAGGTTTCTACCTTGGCTTTAACATCATCCTTAAATCGGCCAACCGCAAGCAACTGGTTTTCATTATCCCGAAATTTCACATTAGGAAAAAGTTCGGTGATGTGTCGCTTATTCCTTTCCCTGATCTCGCTCAGTTTAGTAAAGGATTTTGGATGTTTGTCGGTGTTGATGTCTGTAAGTGAATCATAATAGTCGTAATCGCCGATATAATTGATAAGATTTAGGGTAACAATGTTCGGATCCATATTGTACATTTGTTTCAGTTAAATATAGGATTTTGTGTTCAGAATACAAGAAGTAACAGCATTTTTAGAAGATAATTGGAGTTAATAATATGAAATTAGCCATGTCTATTGTTGGGTGGTCTGGAGTGGTATTTTGCACGCTCGGATACCTTTTATTAAGTATGAAATTAATCCGCGCAGATTCCATCTCCTTCCAGGCACTTAATATTATGGGTGGATTATGCCTGGCAGTTACTGCCGTTGATACCCAGGACCTTCCCAATGCAGCAGCAAATGTACTCTGGATGTCTATCGGTTTATTCGCTTTAAGCCGTCAGTTTAGCAAACGGGAGCAGAAACAACCTTAATTGGAGATATGCATAGTGTATCGTAGGCTTTTTGCTTATAATAGGCTAAACGTTCCGAATAAGCTTTTTTATCACTTTCCATCGAAAGATAAAAATAAGCCCCATCAACCATTACAAAAATAAAATCTGCAGCAACCTGTGGGTTATCTACATTTGTAATGCACTGTGCATTGCACTGTTCGATCAACAGGGCAAGTCTATTGCGCAACGAATCCAGAATCATCTTATATTTAAGCTTGATTTTTTTCCCTGAATGCCAAAGCATAAAAAGTATAAAATAAACCGTCATCAAAAAGCAGGTTCCATTTTTTAGAAAACAACATTTCTATAGTTTTCTGTAAGTCATCCAGACTTGCTTGTTCTTTATGTTTGAGGGTATAAATCAATAAATACCGGTCTAGTATATGGTCAATCAATTCGTAAGTAAGTCCTTCCTTGGTTTCAAAATAATGAATAATAAGGCTTGGGTTAATATCCATCACCTTGGCAATCTTGGCAATAGATGTATTTTCATAACCTTCTTTTTTGGCTACCTGATAAAATACTTTAATAATCTCCAGTCGTCTGGTCTCTTTTAGGCTTTTGCGTCCCATTATGCGGTTAATTTAATTGAGCAAACTACTCAAAAGTAGCTGTATTCTGCAAATTTATTTTAATTAATAAATTGAATGAACGTTCAATTAATATATTAATTAAATCTTAACTTAACCTTAATATGATATACTCAATTTAGCAGCGCTGAAAAGCACCTGTCATTCCAAAAACAAACAACTAAATATTAAGTAAAATGAAAAAAAGCTACTATGGATGTTCACCCTGTTGATCCTATCCGCTAGCGGCTTTGCTCAGGGAATCGCCATTAAAGGTGTTGTTTCCGATGCAAAGACCGGGGAAACAATCCCAGCGGTTAACATCATTGTAAAGGGAACAAACCTGCACATCGCAACCAACAGCAATGGTTTTTACACGATTAATAGTGTAAAACCAGATGCAACGTTGATTTTTTCTTATATCGGCTATAAGCAACAGGAGATTGCTATAGGCGGAAGAGCGAAAATTGATGTCTCATTAGCTCCTGATTATGCCAACCTTGATGAGGTAATGGTAGTTGGATTTGGAACCAAGAAAAAAATCAATGTAGCCGGTGCAATTGACCAGATTTCGGGCAAACAGCTCGAATCAAGACCGGTAACCAACGTATTACAGGGTCTACAGGGAATTAGTCCAGGCCTGAACATTACTTATGCAGGAGGTGCGCCAGGCAGTGTACCTAATATCAACATCAGGGGTTATACTTCTATCAATGGAGGATCTCCATTAGTTGTAATTGATGGTATTCCGGCAACAAGTAATGATGATATGCTGCGATTAACACCGTCCGACATTACCTCTTTCACTGTATTGAGAGATGCAGCATCTGCAGCCATTTATGGTGCCCGTGCAGCATTTGGTGTAATCTTAATTACAACTAAACAAGGTGTTGCCGGTAATAATGTAATTAGTTACAATACCTTCCAATCATGGGCAAAACCAACTTTACTGCCTAAGCCGGTAACCGATCCATACATTTTTTCGAGGGTTCTCGAAACTTCTACTGATAATACCCCATGGGATTATGTAAATTATTCTGATGAGTATTACCGTTGGGCAAAAGAAAGGTCGGATAATCCTTCTGTACCCGATACACGGTTAAATCCAACCGATCCGACCAAGTGGGCCTATATGGGAAGTAATGATTGGTATAACTATTTTTTCAATAATTCGAGTTTATCCAAAAGCCATACCCTAACCTTTTCTGGCGGTGCTACGGTAAACGAAAAACCATTAACCTATTACCTTTCAGCAGATTACACCAGAGATAATGGATTAAACAAACTTACTGCCGATTATTGGGACCGTTATGGACTCAGATCAAAAGTGGGTTTCTCTCCACTTTCATGGCTTAAAATCGATAATAACCTGAATATTTATCAAACCAAACGTGCACTTCCAAACGGAAACATTACCGACCTGTATTATCTTATGCCTACCGATGTGGCTAAAAACCCTGATGGTACCTGGGCTAATACCGCTGCTGGTAAACTGGCTGCAAAACTGGTTGATGGTGGAAACAACCTTCAGAATATGTTCGGTTTCCAGAATATTACCAGTGCTACTGCTTTATTTTTAAAAGGCGATCTGCAGGTAAATGCGGATGCATCTTTTAAACGCGAACTCTGGAAAAACCAGAGCAACAGCAAAAAATACAAAATCGGTTATGGCCCAAATGATATCCGTGAAGAGGGAGGAAACGGTTCGGTTGCCGAAAATAATGGTTACTTATACAACAATACCTTTAACTTGTACTCGACGTACAAAAAGACTATCGGCGATCATTTTTTTAGTGCAATGGTTGGTTTTAATAGCGAAGATTACAGCTATCCTACAACATACGCAGGCAGAGATATGTTAATTTCTTCGTCTTTGCCATATATATACCTTACCAGTGGTGCAGCATCGGTTGATGCGAACTATTCAGCCTATGCTACCAATAGTGCCTTTTCACGATTAAATTACACCTACAAGAACAGGTACATCCTGGAAGCCACCGGAAGGTACGATGGCTCATCACGGTTTCCTGTAAACAGACGCTGGGGATTCTTTCCTTCTGCTTCTTTTGCCTGGATAGCAAGTGGCGAAGATTTCTTTAAAGCACTATCGCCTGTAGTATCTACCTTTAAACTTCGTACCTCATACGGAGATCTTGGAAATCAGGGCGCTCTTGGAAACGATAATATAGCCAACTTTGGTTATATTCAATCGCTTAAACCAGGTACTTCAGGTTATCTGATTGGAGGAAATGGTCAGAACCAAATCATTACCGGTGCCCCAGGATTAAACGTAGACCCACGAACCTATACGTGGGAAAGGGTATCAACCTTAAATATGGGTACCGATATTGGTCTGTTGAACGATAAACTTTCTTTCACTTTCGATTATTATATCCGTGATACCAAAGGAATGCTTACCGGCGGACAAGAATTGCCAGGTGTATTGGGTACTGCTGTACCACGCCAAAACTCGGCCGACCTGCGTACCAAAGGATGGGAACTTTCGGTAACCTACAGAGACAGGCTTGAATTGGGTTCGAAACCTTTCAGTTTTGATGCCAAAGTATTCCTGGCCGATTCTAAAGCCAAAATCACCAAATTTAAAAATGACCAGAATTTGTTTTCGAGTTTCCGCGAAGGACAGGATATCGGCGAAATATGGGGCTTGCAAAACGATGGCGTTTTCCGCAACAAGGCAGAAATTGCTGCTTTAGATGAATCTGCAATTATTCCTTGGGGCGCCCTATCAATTGTTGAAGGGTGGCCTAAATATGTGGACTTGGATGGAAATAAAAAAATTGAGAGGGGCCTAAGTTCAAGCGATCCAAAAGATTTAAAAATCATTGGCAATAGTTCCGATCGTTATACCATTGGTGCCAACCTGAATATGGATTGGAGGGGCTTTGATCTCTCTGTGTTTTTACAGGGTGTATTAAAAAGAGATTTTTACCCACATCACTATCTTTTCTGGGGGCCTTACCAGCAGCCTTATGCTAACGTTTACCCATGGAACCTCGATTTTTACCGGGGTGCAGCAGATTCTCCTGAGCAAAGGGCAAAACATTCCGCATCTTATCTAGCAGCTGGTTTAGCCGATGCCAATACAGATTCGCAATATCCAGTATTACAATCTTGGCTTGCTGATGCCAATTATGGATCTGGCCTGGATATTCCTCAAACCAAATACCTGCTAAATGGTGCTTACCTGAGGATCAAAAACGTATCATTGGGCTATACCTTACCAGGCAAGTGGACCAAAAAGTTTAATATAACCCGTTTACGTTTTTTTGTTACGGGAGAGAACCTGTATGAGTTTTCTTCAATCAAGAAATTCATCGATCCAGAAGCGGTTAACCAAGGGCCGAGTGCCTGGGCATATCCTTATCAGCGCAGATATGCTATTGGTTTAAACCTCGATTTTTAACCTTCGGATCTATCACAGTTAAATCATTTGAAAATGAAAAAGTATATATATATCTTATTTATTGCAGCTGTGGGTATACTTGCAGCCTGCAAAAAAGTGGACTGGACCGTTTCCCGCAAACATCTATCTCCCCTAACCTCTTTTTTAATACAGAAAGTGATCTTTCACTCTATGTAAACGGCTTGCTCTCTCAACCAGACCGTAATACCTATCTAAATGATCAGAGTACGGATAATGTAGCCACTACAGCGGCAGTCGAGGTAAAAAACATTATGGCCGGCAACACGAACGCCCAGAATATTAACACGGGATGGAGCTGGAGCAGGTTACGAAATATTAATTATTTTCTGGAAAACTGTGGAAAAGCACAGGTTTCTGCAGCAGTTAAAAATCATTATGCAGGCTTAGCCCGTTATTACCGTGCCGAATTTTATTTGGATAAAGTAAAACGTTTCTCTGATGTACCCTGGTATTCAGGCACACTGGAACCAGGCGATGAACAACTTTACAAACCGCGTGATCCACGGGCATTGATAGCGGACAGTATCATGGCCGATTTAGATTTTGCCTATAAAAATGTGAGGGAAAGTGTTCCGGTAGGTACTCCGGGTAAATGGGCAGTAGCAACCTTATATGCCCGGACTGCACTTTATGAGGGCACCTATCGTAAATACCATAATGAACTGAATTTAGCCGCTTCCGCAAATACTTTTTTAGAAACCGCAGCAAGAGTTTCAGGAGAGATTATAGCTGCTAAAAAATTTACTATTTACAAAACTGGAAAACCAGAGCAGGATTATGGAACACTATTCTCCAGTCAAGATTTAACAGGCAATAGTGAAGTGATTTTGGTAAACATCTTTGACATGAGCAAGAGCAAAAGTCAAAATGTTAATTCAACTGTTTTTGGAGATTATGAACAGGCACCTGCTAAAGACCTATTACAAACTTATTTGATGAGAGATGGTAGCCGCTTCACCAATGTATCAGGTTACGCACAATTGGGTTTTGTAGAAGAATTTAAAAACCGCGACCCAAGGATGTCGCAAACGATGGTTTACCCGGGTTGGATCAGAGTACCAGATCCAACACCATATATCCAGCGTTTAAACAAAAATTTCACAGGTTACCACCAGCTCAAGGGTTATGTAAACAGTACCGATAATGCGATTTTAAATGGTGTAGATTTTCCAGTTTACCGCTATGCAGAAGTACTGTTAACCTATGCTGAAGCGCTTGCCGAATTAGGCACATTAACGCAGGGTCAGCTCGACCAATCCGTAAATTTAATTCGTAAAAGAGCGGGCTTGCCTGATCTTAATCTGACAACCGCTAATACCAATCCTGACCCGGCGTTGCAATTGCAATATCCAAATGTTACCACCAATGCGGGCATTATACTCGAAATCAGAAGGGAACGTAGGATAGAATACGCTTTCGAAAACATGCGGTTTGACGATTTAATGCGCTGGAAAGCAGGAAAACTGCTTACTAAAAGTCCCGAAGGTATGTATTTTGCCGGATTGGGCAAATATGACCTCACTGGTGATGGTGTTGACGACATTATCCTGATCGACAGAACGGCAACTATCCCTGGTGAAGATCAGAAAGAAAAGAACTCGCTCGGTGTAAAACTTAATTATTACCGCGCAGGATTAATTGGTACCGATGCTACAGTTTACTTAAAGAATGGCAATTCAGGGGGCAATATTGTAACAGAAAATGTGACCAGAAATTTCGAAGAACCAAAATTCTATTATCGCCCTATTCCACAGCAAGAGGTGGTGTTAAATCCTAAGCTAAAACAAATTTTTGGTTGGTGATGAAAACAGAAATAAAAAGAAGGTATTTATTAAAGGCAATTGGACTTTCTGCCGGCGCTGCATTTTCGGGTACATTGCCAGCACTGGCATCGGAAGCTTTCATCGAAAAAGCAAAAGATAAAAAACTCGTACTCACTGTACCACATATTACCGATGTACATATACGCGCAGGAGAAAATGCCCCTGAACGTTTTAAAGCATGTTTAAAACAGATTATCAGCAAGTATAAAGTTGATTTTTTCTTAAACGGAGGTGATTCGATAAACGATGCTTCTTACGACAATGTCTTGCGTAATCAAGTAACAGAACAGTGGGCTATTTGGGATGAATGCATTCAAACAATTGATAAATACGAAATACACAGTTGTATTGGCAATCATGATACCTGGTGGAAAGCACCTACAAAAGATGATGAAATGTATGGGAAGAACTATGTGGTAAAAAGGCTGAAAATCCCTAACCGTTATTATAGTTTCTCTAAAAAGAACTGGCATTTTATTATTCTGGATGGAAATAACAGTAAAATATCGCTTGATGATGAGCAATATAATTGGCTTGACCAGGAATTAAAAAATCTAACTGCTGGTACACCTACCCTGCTCATGTCGCATTATCCAATCCTGGGCACTACCCAGGTTTTGGTTGGTGGCGGACATTCGGACTGTAAAAAACTGAAAGATCTTTTCTACAAACACCGCGATAAAGTAAAAATCTGCTTAAGCGGCCACAACCATCTTTCCGATCAAACCGTTTATAATGGTGTTCGATACTGCTGCAACGGGGCCATGAGTGGTTTTTGGTGGGGCAAGGGCGATGCCGAATCAGCTGGACCTGGCTATTACCTGGAAACGCCACCTGGCTATGCAATACTTAAAATGTACGATGACGGAACAGTTGAAAATGAATATTTCCCACACACTTTCTAATCATAAAACGATGTTACTAAGGACAATTATTTTCGCGTGCTTTTTTCTTTATCACTATCGGCACTTGCCCAAAATAAGCCACGAAAAGTGGTGTATGTTATCGCCGACGGCATTCCTGCCGATGTAATAGAACGTTTGGCGTTACCTAATTTCAAAAAGATCATCTCAGCAGGATCCTATTCGCGGATGTATGTAGGTGGCGATAAAGCAAGTTACAATGAAACACCAACTATATCTGCTGTTGGTTACAATAGCCTGCTTACCGGCACCTGGGTAAACAAGCATAACGTACCCGATAATGATATCAAGGCACCGAATTATAACTACCAGCACATTTTCAGGCTTTTTAAAAGCCAATATCCTGATAAAAAAACAGCTATTTTCTCCAGCTGGACCGACAACCGAACCAAACTACTTGGCGATGGCCTTCCCGAAACCGGAAACTTTAAACCCGATTTTGTTGCAGATGGTTTTGAGTTAGATACTGTTCGCTTTAAACATGATAAAAAGGCTGACTATATGCATCTTATTGATGAGGAAGTAGTTAAACAGGCTGCAAAGACTATTCATGACAAAGCGCCTGATCTTTCGTGGGTATACCTGGAATATACGGATGATATGGGCCACCGTTATGGTGATAGTCCGGAGTTTTACAAAGCTGTTGAGATGCTGGATAAACAAATGGGCCAGATCTGGGATGCCATTACGTATCGTCAACAGCAATTTAAAGAAGATTGGCTGATTGTTATTACAACCGATCATGGACGTGATGAAAAAACCGGCCGCGGACATGGCGGACAATCTGAGCGTCAACGTTCTACCTGGATGGTGAGTAGTTATAAAAACCCGAATACCTATGCCCAATATTTCGATCTTGGTATAGTAGATATTATGCCTTCCATTGCCCGTTACCTTAATGTGAAACTGCCAAAAAGTGTCGAACAGGAAATTGACGGCACATCATTTATTGGCCCGGTATCCATATCCGCATTAAAAGCAAATTATGTACAAAATCACCTCGACATTAGCTGGAAAGCAGTGGAAAAGAAAGGGAAAGTAAAAATTTGGCTGGCAACCACCAACGCGTTTAAAACAGGAGGAAAAGATGACTATCATTTATTGGGCGAGGTTGATGTTAATCAGCAACATTATTTGGCAGACCTTAAAAACTACCCATCCTCTTTCTATAAACTCTTAGTTGAAGCACCAGATAACATGCTCAACAAATGGATAAGCGTTAAATAATTAGCTTTATTCTTATAATTTTTACGTCCAAGCCCAATAGCTGATCATTTAGGATTGGATATTGGGCTTTTTTAATTACTGATGGCACTTATCTTAATTGAATAACATAAGCAAAAAACTATATTTTTAAATTTTGAAATATTCATACGTTTTAACCAATTTTTAGGACTTATAGACCTTTTTTAATAATGGTTCTTGAGCGAAATTTGTAGTCTAATCATCGGCAGAATCACGTTTATTGATTTTTCTAGCTGATGACAAATCCAAATTCAATAAAAAATGGTCAGTCCCACAAACTCATCAAGCCCCAGCGGTTTAAAAACTGCTATTATCCGATTCCTTATTTATGGTTCAATAATGGCTTTATTGTCTGAATTTTTAAAGTGGAATGTGCAACACGAAGCAGGAAGTAATAAATTCAATGAAGAATCAGTCGTAGAATATGTGCAGAGCTTGCTACTACTGCTAAGTGCCCTTACTTACCTTTATATTTCATTCAAACATAAATCATCATTCCCACTTGCTTTTGCGTTATTTAGCTTCACTATGGCTTCTCTTATCAGAGAGCAAGACGCTTTTCTTGATGAGCATGTTTATGATGGAGCGTGGCAAACCGGAGCTTTTGGTCTGCTTCTTCTTGCAACTATTATTGTATACAGAAATAAAAGACTCTTTTTTGCTAACCTAAACGGTTTCGTAAATAAATTTTCCTTTGGGATACTTCTATCAGGAATTTTAACTACTTATATTTTCGCGCGTTTGTATGGTAGAAAAGTGTTTTGGATGGCCGTTATGGAAAATCAATATACCCGTGATGTGAAGAATGTGTCAGAAGAATCGCTTGAACTTTTTGGTTATACACTTATTCTTATCGCTACTGTGGAATTTTACCTGCTTACGAAAGCAAAAAGCAATTACTTAGCTTTAACAATGAGCAACAGACAAACAACATTTAACCTTTCAGCATAACATCATACGTTGAAGTATTATTTAACCGATCAATGCTGCTTGTCTAATCACTAATAGCCTTGGTTAGGTTTTTCTCAAAGCGCTTCAAAGCTGTCTTACGCATTAAATAATTGAAAGAAATAATACCCAAAAATGCGCAGCTTAATCCTGCTAATACATCAAGCGTATAATGATGACTGGTATAAACGGCCGAAAACCAGATGCCAAGCATTACTGTAAAAAAGAAAATATTAATTTTCCCCAAACGGTTTTTTAAACCATAATAAACAACAATAACGGGATATGATGAGTGCAACGATGGCATGGCCGCAAACACGTTAGAACCTTTACTGTATATTCCCTTAAAGAGTGTAATATTAAAATAGTGATCGAACCGGGCTAAACCCGCAGTATTCCCAGCTGTTTTGGCGATAAAGTCAAAACCATGTTCCTGCACATACCAGGGTGGTGCAGCCGGAAAAGCGTAATAAACTACAAAGCCCAACAGGTTTACCCAAACAAAGGTGAGCGAGAACCGAACAAATTGTTCTTTGTTTTTAAAGAACAGGTAAGTAGCAAAAGCCAGTGGAACCGGTACCCACATGAGGTAGAATAGCCCGGTAAGTACATCTAAAAACGAGGTGCTGTTCAGTTTCCAATATTCGTTTGGTGTAAGTTTTAAACCGCTATGGTTAATACCAAAAATACTTTTCTCCAGATCGTATAAATCTTTAATATGGACGGTATTGAACAGGTAATTCGGAAAGGCCTTCATGTAATCAAAAAGGATCCAATAAACAATGAAGATCGAAAAACCGAGAATGAAACGCCTTGTCCCTACAGAAATATAAAACAGGCTGTTAAAAATAAAAATCAGCACCAGCTGATCGGTTTTAAAGCCGACCAGTAGTACTGATAACAATAGATATCCAACAGATACAGCAACTGTCAGATAAATATTCCGAAGATTATAAAAACTGTTTTTAAGCAAAACTTCTTGCTGCATATTATTTTTTATCAAAATTAGACCTAAAAATATGGTCCCAAAAAGTCCAGCTTACCCCGTAACCTTTTGTCGAATCGGAATAATGGTGAAGCATGTGGTGTTGCTTTAGCTGTTTCCAGAAGCCGCTTTTAAAATTGGCATGGTGAAGTGCGTAATGCACCATATCGTAAAAGAGATAACCGATCATAAACCCTGAGAAAAACGGATAAACGGTGGTTGCGGGTAATATCCAATCGAAGAGAAAGTAAAAACCTAAGGCCATCGGGATACTGGCTGAAGGTGGCATCACCAATCTTTTGGCATCATTGGGGTAATCGTGGTGTACTCCATGAAAAATAAAATGGATTTTCTTGCCCCATTCTACATCTGGTTCGAAATGAAAAACATAGCGGTGCAGAATGTATTCAGTGATGGTCCAGATGGCTAAGCCCAACAAAAACCAGCCTGCAAAATTTAAAACAGGCATCTGTATTTCTGCCAATGCTTTCCAAAAAAGAAAACCGATAACGGGTACATATACCACCAAAGGCACGTAAAATTGTACTTTTGAGAGGCTTTCTAAAAAGTCGTTTTTAAACATCCTGATGGATGATTTCGAATTTGAAACAAAATTCTTTTTCATTGTAATTATTTAATTGGCCTTAAACTCCGCTCATTTGATCGTCATCCTGAACTTGTTCCAGGATCTTCTTCCCAAATAATCTGTCATTCTGAACTTAGTAAAGAATCTTTTATATCCAATGCTTTATCCTTAAAGATTCTTCGTTTCACTCAGAATGACAATCAATATTCACCTGGTCCGTCATCTCGATCCGATAGCTATCGGATGAAGCAAAGCGGAATGGAGAGATCTTTAAACTGTGCTAAAGGGTCTTTGACTCCGCTCAGACTGACAAATCATATAATCAATCGTCATTCCCGCGCAGGCGGGAATCTTAAAGCTTAGGGCATTACGATTCCCAATCAAGTTGGGAATAACGACGCAATAAAGGTATCCGACTCCTTACTTGATCCGTAATCTCGACTGAAGCAAAGCGAAATGGAGAGACCTATTGAGTTAGATTTCTCGGCTCCGTTGCACCCGATAGCTATCGGGTCCCCTCGAAATGACGAACTTTGTGGGAACGCCACCCGCAAAACGCCCGACGCTACACCTTAATCCTTTCAACTAATACTTTTGAAGGCTCTGAAGCATCAAAACCTTTTATCTCTACATATTTCACATTTGGAAACCAGAATGTACCACCTTCAATCCGAAGGAATATCCGTTCTAACTGCATTTTTTTATTGTTAATTGTCGCAAAAACATGGTATTTTTTGTCTGCACCCGATTTATTCAGATACATTGGCATTTTTTTGTGCGAGGTAAAACGCAGTTCGAACTGTCCGTTACCCAGATTTTTGCTGATAATGCCATAGGCAAATTTCCGCTGGATATAACTCAGTTCCTTCTTCTCTCCTTTGTCTCCGTAACGCATCCAAAACACGTTTACAGGTTGATCTTTATTCACTACTCCATGTTTGTCTACATTTAACTGGCAAATAATGGTATTGGTATTCGGATCGCGCTGTAGATAAAAAAGTTGGTTACTGATGTCTTTAGGCGTTGGAAAAGTAATCGGCGAAGGGTCGCTTCCCTGTGCATTTGCATTAAAAGAAAGCATACCACCTAAACTCGTCATCAAAACCAGTCCCGCAATTAATGCCGCCTTTTTATTTCCTTTTCTTTCATTAAATTCTTGTGCCTCAAGGCCTTTTTTGGCTTCCTGCAACCGTTTAATAGCGGTGATATTGGTCAATAAAGCCATTATGGTAATTGGCATGGTAAAAATCGACATCGTTTCAAAAACATGGAAGGATATGCCCGGCACATAAATTTTATAATCGCCACCGATAAAGTGACCAGCAATACCACAGGCAATGGCAAAAACACCGATGGTGACCACGCGTTCTGGCCGCTGCATTAAACCACCTTTACATTCCACACCTAACCCCTCGGCCCTTGCACGGGTATAACTCACCATCATTGAACCGATGAGCGCAATAAAAGCAAATAGCGAACTTAAAAAATAATGATGCGCCACCAGGTAATAACAGATACCCAAAAACATGATCATTTCACTGTAGCGGTCGAGTACCGAATCGTACAAGGCGCCAAATTTGGAACTCATGTTCCCTAAACGGGCCACCTGCCCATCAAGCATATCGAATAAACCTGCAAAAAGTACCAATGCACCTCCCCAACCAATGTACGACATGTCGCCACGGTTTGATTTTTCGGCACCAAGTACAAAAATGACGGCCACACCGATATTCAGGATCAAACCAATTGTGGTGACGGCATTAGGTGTTAAGCCAATTTTAATCAAGCCCTTAACAAAAGGATTGATCACTTTATAAATGCCCTGTTGAAGGCTGTCCCTTAATTTCTTTTCCATTGCATTTTTATTAAAAATCAAATTTTACCCTTGCCCTTATTCCCCATTCCGAAACTTCCGGATTGTTGAGGTAATTGAAGCGTTTTACCAGATCGACCCTTAACAGCTTGAAGATATTGCCCACCCCAACACTACCTTCCATATAAGGATCATTACCCAATGCATAAGTCCGCTGTGCACCATTTTCGTAAACAGGAAGTTGATATAAACCAGATTGAAAATTTGGATTGTTCTCGTTCCTCAATCCGCCATATAAAGCCTTAAACGATACCACCTCCCTTAATTTCAAGCGTTTAAGCAAAGGCACTTTATTAAAAAAGAAACCGTTAAAATTATGATCGATATTGATACTTACGTAATGATCGCTCACAAACTCAAGAAAGTTCATCAGGTTGTATGAGTTGAGCTGATAGGCATAAGTTTGGTTGGCACGATGTATATCCAATAAAGGGAAAGGCACTTTTCCGGCAATGTAACTGCCCTCTACCGTTACATCACTATAACCCAGCTGTGATAAATAAAAACGTTTATCAATGCTTCCCAACAGGTTATGATAATTGTATTCGCCACCCAAAATACCTTTTAAACCAGCAGTATAACGTAAATGAAATACCGGGTAGCGGTCGGCAATGGGTACACGGTATATTTTTCCCTGGTAAAACTTCTCGTTCGGGGCGTATCTTAACTGTAGCGAGACTTCGCTTGTGGTTAACCTGTTTATCAACTGATTATTTGAATTTAAATAATTCAATCCGCCGGCTGGTGTCTGGCTCCATTTTTTAAAACCCAGGTTATAAGAAAAGTGATTTTCGAACTCTTTTACATAATCCAGGCGGTAAAAATCGTTATACAGCAACATATCATTTACCCCCTTTTAAAGGAAAGTAAAAAATTATCTTCCTGCACAAACTGAAGCTCTTGTCCGGGGATTTTAGTATCGCGCTGAAAACTGGCCCTGATGTAGTTTTGAGGAAACTCGTAGATCGATTTATTATTCAGTGAATAAGTTCCGGAAAGAAAAAACTTCCATTTCTCATCTTTAATACCATATGCTAAGTAATTTTCGAAATAATAACGTTTACTGAGCTCGGGTGTTGTTCGGCCTCCAAACCGCAGCCTTAAACCCTCTACATTGTTAAAACTGTAAAAAGTATTTACCGGACCAATTTCGTAAGGACCTAGATTCTGATAACCTGCAAATAAAAGGGTTACGATTTTCATCGTGCGTTTAAAAGATGGCAGATTCTGCAGGGTATCAATATTGCCATAAATCTTCAACTGATTTTTTGAAATGGTATCCAGTCTGTTTTTCTCCCAAAACTTATCATCTTTTTTCCCTGCATCTGCCAGCACAACCGTACTTTTTCCTTGAAGAACGGAATCAGGCAATGCGGTATCGAACTGGTAATTTTTGAAAGTAACCGTACGTTCGCCGGTAAAGCCTATTCCTTTGGTTTTGCCGATACCGAAATCGGCCAATAGATTACTTTTGCTTAAGCTGTATTTGCCTTTATTGTTGGCTTCAAAATCAAGATCGACTTTGAGTGCACGTACAAAGTTGAGGTTAATGTTTTTGTTGACGCCAAATGAAGCGCCGGTAACAGCATAATGACTATCATTGGTGACATAAATTTTCCCCTCGAATAACATATCATTTGTATTGCGGGGGGTAAAAGACAGCTCAATAACCTGTGGTTTTTGATTTTTTAACGTATCGGTGATAAAAAACTTATAAAAAGCAGGTGCACCATCTGCAATCGGGCTTAAAAACTCGTTACTGATCACTGAAATATTGTTTTTATAGATATCGATATCCTGATACATCCTGTCGAAATAAGTTTTCATTCCTTTATTATCGATGTACCTGCTATCGAAGTTTACCTGCTTTTCGGCAATAACAATAGTTTTATTCTTTTCAGGATCTTTACTGAGGTAATGATCGGCCAGTTTTTCCTGAATATATACCGGTAACAGGTTTTTTCCGCCAATTAAGGTAGAATCCTGTTCCTGAAACAGAAACTGATAATTCCTGAACATTCTTTTGCTCTTAAACTTATCCGAAACATTGCTTAAGGAAAACAGCATCTTCTCATACTCCCTGAAAGAAGCAGTATTATAACTCTTAATGCGGTTTTCTTCTTTATGGGCAATTACCTGGCGGATCAATTCTACAGCCGGATTATCTTTGTTGCGGTACCTCACCTTTTTCCCGCCCACAATAACCACTTCGTCCAAAGCCCTTGCATCGGGTACTAAGGCTACGTCAAATTCCTGCGTAGCAGAGGGCACAATATTTTTGAAAACGGTTCGGTAACCTACGTAGTTGAAACTGATTTCACCTTGTGGGTTAGGCGAAAAGAGTGTATATTTTCCATTTACATCGGTCTGTGTACCAATTTGGGTATCTTTAAAGAAAACGGAAACATTGGGCAGCGTTTCTTTGGTTACAGCATCGCGCACGGTTCCAGACACCACGGTTCTTTGGGCAAAAACATTTACCTGCAAAATAAAACCTGGGATCAGGAATAAAAAAATGAATAAATCGCTTTCATTTAACTTGTAAAAATAAACTGCCTTTGCATGATATAATTGTAACTGATGCCGGTTAAAACCGAGCTTAGCACTTTAGCGAGTACGTAATTGAGATTAAAAAAATGGGTAAAAATAAATACCCCGGCAGTAACGATGGCCAGATTGCCGGCCCACACCAAAATATACCTGAACGCCTGCCACTTCACCTCCTTCGACCGGCTTTGAAAAACCCATTTGCGGTTAACGTAAAAATTAACCACACCGCCCGAAATGGTGCCGATGATGCTTGCTGCCAGGTACCACAGTCCAAAAAGATTTACCGCAACGATAGTGATACCAAAATCGGTTGCAGAAGCCATTAAGGATGATGCCTGTGCTTTTAGGTAGGTAAGCATGTCTTAAAAAAATCGAAAACCACTACCAGTTGGAGGAGCATATTTGCGTAAATGCCTGCCAGTATATCGTCGGCCATTACGCCCCAACCGCCTGGCAGTTCTTCCAGTTTGCGGATATAAAAGGGTTTCAGAATATCAAAGAACCTAAAAAGAACAAGCCCAATAAGGGTATACTGCCATTGTAAAGGCACAAATAACAGGGTAATGCACATGCCCGCCACTTCATCAATCACTACCCTGTTATGGTCTTTACCCCAAATTTCTTCTACCCGGTCGGCACTCATGATCCCGATCATCACAATGAACATGGTAGACAGTATTGGCCATAAATATGGGTTGGTATAAGGGCTCTGGAAAAGGTGCCAGCAGATACAGGTTGCTATAGCAGCATAAGTACCGGCACCCTTGCCAATGTAGCCAATGCCCAGGGCCGTTGAAAGAAATTTGTGGATAAACACTATACGGTTTCTATCAGTTCTTCTTCGTAATCCTGACCTAAATGGGTAATCAACTCTTCGCCCATGATGTAGCGTAAGGTATTCTGAAGTTTCATTAACTGTTTGAAAATGTCGTTTTCTGCAGGTACACCTGGGATCGTTTGTGGCGATTTTAAGTAGAATGATAACCACTCCTGGATACCCGATAGATTTGAGCGTTTAGCCAGATCGATAAACAAAGCAAGATCCAATACAATCGGTGCAGCTAAAATTGAGTCGCGGCAAAGGAAATTGATTTTGATCTGCATTTTGTAACCCAACCAACCGAAAATATCGATGTTATCCCAGCTTTCTTTGTTATCACCGTGAGGCGGATAATAGTTGATCCTGATTTTGTGGTACATATCGCCATACAAATCCGGGTTAACTTCTGGTTTGAAAATATCTTCCAGTACACCCAGTTTAGATACTTCTTTGGTTTTAAAGTTATCCGGATCGTCTAATACCAAACCATCCCGGTTGCCTAAAATATTATCTGAGAACCAACCATTTACACCTAATGAACGTGCAGCTAAACCTGGTGCCAAAATGGTTTTCATTAAGGTTTGACCGGTTTTGAAATCTTTACCTGCAATTGGGGTATCGGTTTCTTTAGCCAGTTCGATCAATGCAGGAATATCAACCGTTAAGTTTGGTGCACCATTAGCGAATGGAATGCCCAATTTTAATGCAGCATAGGCGTAAATCATACTTGGCGCAATACGCAAATCGTTATCTCTTAAACCTTGCTCAAATGCAGCAAGCGATTCGTGCACTTCTGATGGTTCGAAATAAATTTCGGTAGAACCACACCAAACCAATACAATACGGTCGCAGTTGTTTTCGGCCTTGAAGTTTTTAATATCTTCCATTACGGCTAAAGCCAGTTCGTAACGGTTATCGATGTCTTTTACATATTTACCATCCAGGTTTTTTACGTAGTTTCTGTCGAAAGCAGCACGCATTGGTTTAATGGCCTGCAACTCTTCACGCACATCGCGCAAAAGGTTGGCATCCAGTACACGGGCGTTTAACGCAGCTTCGTAAACATTATCTTCGTACACATCCCAGCCACCGAAAACTAAATCTTTCAGATTGGCTAAAGGCACAAAATCTTTAATTTTTGGCTCTTTTTTCTGTTCTTTTACCCAAACGGATCGTCCCCATCTGCGTCAACGAACCGATCGGTTTTGAGATGCCTTTTTTAATTGCAGCAACTCCGGCGATCATGGTTGTAGCTACAGCGCCAAGTCCTGGCATTAATATTCCCAGCTTACCTTCAGCTGCTTTTACTTGTTGTTTCATTCTGTTTTTTATTTAAAATCTTATAACCAATTGTTTTTACGGTACCAGTTGATGGTTTCGTTTAGTCCCTGCTCCAGTCCGAACCGGGGAACAAAACCAAAATCTTTCTGAATATTATTAATATCGCAGCCCCAGTTAAGGGCCGTGAGCTCTTTTATCTTATCTACATTTAAGGCGGGTATTTTATTAAATACGCCATACAGATATTCCATCGACCAGGCCAAACCTTTAATCAACGGTACAGGTACATTTACCTTTATTGTTTTTTTGCCTAAGGCCTTACTTACATAATGAGCAAGTGATGAGCGCTTGTAAACTGCCCCATCAGAAATGTTATAACTTTTACCCACCACAGCAGAAGCAAGCGCTTTAATAATGATATCGGCCAGATCGGTAGCATATACAAAACTGAGTTCCTGTTCCTGCTTGCCGATGTAAAGCTCGAGCCCGGCTTTAATGGTTTTGATCAGTATGAAAATGTCTTTCTCCCGTGGGCCATAAACCGCAGTGGGTCTGAAAATGATCAGGGGCAGATTGGAAACCTGCGCCAGATAAGTCTCAGCAAGCGCCTTACTGATGCCATAATGGGTTACCGGATTGGATGCACTTCTTTCCGTCAGTTTATCGTTTTTCTGCTTTAAAGGACCCAAAGCCGCCAGACTACTGATAAATATAAATTTCTCTATCGCATGTGTTGATTTCGAAGCAGCTACTGCTAAATTCCTGGTATATGTTGCATTGATCTTATTGTAATCGACTAAATTCTTTGCCTTGGTTACTGCAGCGGCATGTACGATATAATCGTATTTTTTCTCTTCGATATTTTCTTTTAACAAGTAAATCGATTCAAAATCGAGATCCACATAATTGATCTCAAAATCTTTAAGATGATCTGCAGCAGCCGATCGACGTACATTTGCATATACTTCCAGCCCATTGGCCAGAGCAGATTTAATCAGGTGGTACCCTACAAATCCTGTCGCCCCGGTAATCAACACCCGCTTTTTCATATCGCTTTCTCTAAAATCCTGTATTTGCGGTATAGTTTTCCGCCAATGTCTTCAATCGGTTTATTGATCAGGTCGTTATGATCCAAAGTCCAGCTCGCCTCTGCATATTTCATTTTTTTAGCTTCGAAATGTTTGATGATCCGGCCATATAAACAGGCTTCGATTCCCATTTTGCGGTAACCATCTACAACGCCAAGCAATAAAATACGGATGCCATCAATCTTCTTTTTATTAGCTAAAAGCTTGATCAGCCCAGTTGGGAACAACCTACCACGTTTAATTTTGATCAAAATCTGGTTGATATCTGGAATGGCCAGTGCAAAACCCACAATTTTACCATGTTGTTCGGCCAGGATACAAAATTCAGGATCGAGGATCATTTTTAGGTCTTTTGCCGTATAATCGAATTCTTTGTCGGTCATCGGTACAAAGCCCAGGTTTTTGTCCCATGCTTTGTTGTATACGTCTCTTACCGCATTACATTCTTCCTTGAATTTCTTCATGTTGATTTTACGCAGAATGACATCGTTCCGTTTCAAACGGTCCTCTATCCTATCCATCAGCTTTACCGATCGGTCGCTGTAAGTACCAGCGGTATACCGGTAAGCCCTTAAATCCACATTTTTCTGAAAACCCATTTGCTCCAAAAGCGGGAGGTAATATTGGGCGTTATATGGCATCATGGCTACAGGCGGACCGTCAAAACCCTCAATCAGCAAGCCACATACTTCGTTAGTAGAAAAATTAACCGGTCCTAAAACTTTGGTCAATCCCTTTTCTTTTAACCATTCCTGCGCTGCTTCAAAAAGCTGTTTAGCTGCCGAAACATCATTGATACAATCGAAAAAGCCAAAAAATCCGTCTTTCGATTCGTAGACTTTATTGTGGTTGGTATTGTTGATTGCTGCAATCCGTCCAATTACCTTGGCTCCATCATATAGCAAAAAAAGCTGAATTTCAGAATGTTCGTAAAAAGGATGTTTACCTGGAGTTAGCAGATCGCGCTGCGCAATAAAAAGTTCAGGAACGTAGTTTACATCACCTGCATAAAGTTCGTGCGGAAAATCTACAAATGCCGCCAATGCTTTTTTACCAGAAACCTTTACCAGTTCTCTCATGATTGGCTTCCTACTAGTTCTACGTTAACGGCCTTAAAAGCGGCACTTAATTGCTCAATTGCCGACTCAATCTGTTCGAAACTATGTGTGGCCATCAAAGAAAACCTGATCAAAGACGAATCGGAAGGCACAGCTGGCGAAACCACCGGATTAACGAAAACCCCGTTCTGCTGAAGGATATTAGTGATCATAAAGGTTTTGGTATTATCGCGGATGTAGATGGGTATAATCGGACTGTTGCTGTGCCCGATATCGAAACCTGCATTGAGCAAAAGTTTCTTCGCATATTCTGTATTGGCCCAAAGTTTATCAATCCGTTCAGGTTCCGATTCGATGATATCCAATGCAGAAATCACACTTGCCACGGCTGATGGCGGCATACTGGCACTAAACATCAACGAGCGTGCACGGTGTTTGATATATTCGATAGTCTCGGTACTGCCCGCAATAAAACCACCAAGAGAGGCAAGCGATTTGCTAAAAGTGCCCATAATCAGGTCTACATCTTCCGTAAGATTGAAATGTGATGCCGTGCCCGAGCCATTAAAGCCAATTACCCCGAGGCTATGTGCATCATCCATCATGATGTTGGCACCAAATTCATTGGCAATTTCTACCATTTCAGGAAGATTAACTAAATCGCCCTCCATGCTGAAAATACCATCTGAAACAATCAGTTTAGCGGCATCTTCAGGTAATCTACTTAATTTACGGCGAAGATCCTGCATATCATTATGCGCGTACTTAATGGTACGGGCAAAAGCCAAACGGCTACCATCAATGATCGAAGCATGATCGTACTCATCAAGCAAGAGGTAGTCGTTACGATCTAGTAAACAGGATATTACCCCTAAGTTGACCTGAAAACCAGTACTAAAGAGCACCGCAGCCTCCTTGCCAACATAGTCGGCTAAACGGTTTTCCAGTTCCAGGTGAATATCGAGCGAACCATTTAAAAACCGCGAACCAGCACAACCTGTACCATATTTTTCGATGGCAGCTTTGGCGGCTTCTTTTATTTTGGGATGATTGGTGAGGCCTAAATAGGAATTTGAACCAAACATCAATACCTTTTTTCCATTGATCACCACCTCGGTATCCTGGGCAGATTCTATCGACCTGAAATAAGGATACAATCCTTTTTCCTTTATCATAGCTGCATCCTTAAAAGAGGCAATTCTATCTTGTAATTTTTTACGCATACTGAACGCTATTGTTCTTCAGTTTTTAAAACCCTGTTCTGAAAGTCTGGCCTGCGCTTCGATATTGCTATTGAAATCAGAATCGACTCCATAGATTAAAGCCGCATTAACCAAACGATTTGATAACACAATTTTAACGCGGAAATGAAGCCAAAAAAAGGTTCAAATGTGGGATATATTGGTCAAAAAGTTGGATCGGCAAATTGTGACATTCAGATGAATTGACCAATTGACATTCTGACTTTTATTATAAAATAGTAAAAAAGTTAAAAACCATCTAAAACACCCTATAAATCACATAAATAGCTGTTTTTTAGGAAAATACAAACAAAAAATTTATTAATCAAAAACATAAAAATCAATCAGAAATTAGTCATTTTAAAAAATTATACTTGCAAAAACGATCTTGAACATTACATTTGCGGGTACAAAATCCGGCAGATAAAGGGCGAAATCCATCCGAAAAAAGATGGCTGAAATTGGTGTGTAAAAGATGATCGTATCTGTTAAGAAATTATTAAAAAATACTGAACGATTTTATGCAGCAACCGTTACTCAATAAAACTTTTTCAGAAAAAAACCACGAGGAAGCGCTTTCATTAAATGATGGCCTGATGGCGAAAATCCACAATAGCAATGATCCTCACTATTGCGGTTCGGAACCTTTCCGCGTTTCGAGTTATGCCCTCATACTCATTACTAAAGGCAAGCTCAATATCAAGATCAATTTTGAAGATTACGTACTTAACCAAAGGGATATTTTACTGGTTTTGCCACATTCTGTTTATGAAATTACAGATAACAGCAGCGTTTCGTTTATCAGTATCCATTTTAATAAGAGCTACCTTAAAAATAAGGGGATATTTTTTAACAGCGGCGAAACATACCGGATGTCGAAAGATGTTCAATCACATAAATTTTCATTATCAAAAGAGGAATATACTTTTATCTATTACGATATGCTGGCACTCCACAAGAAGCTTAATGTTTCAAAAGATACGCCACAGATTAAAAACATTGTGCACAACAGCTTTTTGGAACTTCTTTACGATATTTTCCTCCTTAAAAACAAACAGAAAGATCCTAAACCTTTTGTACATAACAGCCGCACGGAATTAACCAACCGGTTTTTAGCATTGGTGTCAGAGAATTTTAAAAAGGAAAAAAGGGTGATATATTATGCCAACTGCCTGCGGATTACGCCGAGGCATTTATCGCAGGTGGTGAAACAAGTTACAGACAGGACGGCCGGAGAAATTATTGATGAAATGGTAATCAGGGAAGCCAAATTACTATTAACCAGCCACGTAATGAATATCTCGGAAGTTGCGATAGAATTGTGTTTTAGTAATTCTTCATTTTTCGGCAAATATTTTAAAAAACAGACAGGGGTTACCCCTTCTGAGTATAAAATGTCGAATAATATTGCGGTATAGATCAGTTGAACCGTCATTTCGATTGAAGCAAACCTATTTAAGGATTTGTTTTTATTTACTTTATGGTTTGCCGCTTGTTTCACAGGTTTCATCGGTAGCGAAATGGAGAAATCTTTCGATATAGCTTTCTATACTCCTCGGCGCCAATATCAATGACATTATTCTAAAAAATCGGCGTCATCTCGACCGGAGCAACGCGTAGTGGAGAGATCTTTGGCTATATTAAAAGAATTCTCCACTACGGTCGAGATGATGACTTAAATGAAATTGGACAGGAAGACGGAAGTCTTAATCTATTCCTTTTTTGGAAAGCAGGGATAGTGATGCTTCGGCTGCCCTGGTCCCGCCCTTTGCTTTATCCCGATAGAAGGAATCGGGGATAACGCTGCCGGTCGGGTTTATTTCACCCATAATAGCAGTACTATTTATGCCCCTTAAACCCGATCAAAGCGGGATGCCGAATTCCTTCAAATTGGCAGAAGCGGAAGCGGGACTGACCCCATCCAAATGCTCCTGCAATTGCTTTTCAGAAAATAAATGTTAGCTCCTGTTAAATTTTACAACAAATATTACATAGTCTTTTGCTGCCAAGTTGAGTTTAATGGATCGCTTTTACTAATGCGTTGAAATGGTCTTCGACTACGCTCAGACTGACATAGGAAATAATTTTATTTAATTTTTAAATAGTCTCTTAATCTTAAGGATTTATACTAGTCATTTTTTTACCTGCTATATCCTCCCATCTATAAAAGTGAAAGGTTTTATCATCACTCATCGCTACGAGCAAACCGTGTTTAAAATCTTTATTTAATGGGACGGAAACCACATCGATGCCATCTGTTTGATTAGCTGAATACTTTATGGTGGTTAACAGCGGGTGTGGCTGAGCAGTATTGGCTTTAGCCACCCTATCGTACACTTTTAACTGCCTGGCACCCTGATCAGATACCAGAATATACCCTCTATTTCCTGAAGTTTTATAAATAGCGATGCCTTCATTGTCAACAGCAAAATCACCCTGTCCGAATAGTGCCAATTCTTTATTTCCTTTGGCGGGGTCTGCATAATACTTGCGCACACCTACCTGCTCATCACAATAATAAACAAAACCCAGTTCGTTATCAACGGCAATGGCCTCGATTTCTTTTTTGCCACTATACAGGCCGAATTTCCGCACTAAATCTGCTTTAATATTGCCTTTTCCATCATCAGCCAATAAATATTGCCAAAGATAACCTCCGTTTTTAGGCCCTGTTTTACGACCAACGATTGCATAAATTTTTCCAGCAGGGTCGGTATACATCGAAATCCCCATCAAATCGCGGTACTCTGCCGCTGTTTCACCTACAAAAACCGGAATTCCGCCATTGTCGATTGCTTTCATATCGGGAAGAGAAAATATCCGCAGTTTATGCGTGTAACGTTCTGTTGTAACCGCAATATCTGTCTTTTTCCCAGCCAACTGTAAACCATAGGCGATATCAACGTTATTTGGTCGCTTTAAGCCTTTTATGGTTTTTGATTTGATGATTTTACCTTTCAGATCGAAAACATACAAGCCACCACTACTATCTTTATCGGTACCGATTACCAATGACTGTGCCGGATCTTTCTGGTTTACCCAGATCGCAGGATCGTCGGTATCAAAATCAACAGGATCGGATACGTATAAGGGTTTTATTACTGCACTACTTCCGTTTTGTATGCCTCCATTACAAGAAATGGTCAGGCTTAAAACCGCAAAAGCGGCAAATTTTAATATACTATTATGTTTCATTTTATATTTTAGTTCCGTATGCACCAACAAATGTTGATGGTGAAGGTGAGCTATAGGTGATACCATTTTTCATTGTAATTCCGGCCTGGTGATGGCGGATAAAATTAGTGATGCCTTTACCCAAAGCCGGTGAGTTGCCTTGCAGGTGAAAATCCCATGCCGTATTGAAATCCGCATTGGTAACTGCTGTGTTTAGAGGATAGTTCACAAATTTAGGATCATTAGCCCCTGCAACATTGCTGATCACATCGTTTTTACCACCCACAATATCGCCGGTTGGCTGAAACTGATTTACAGTCGCCTGATCGAAGCCATAATACCAGTTATTGCTATAAGCAGAACGGCTATCTTCAGGCTTTTTTGGATCTCTTTTCACACCAAAACGGGTATTGGCGAAAAGATTATTATACAGATCGGCACGTACTGTGCTCTCCAGCCAGATCGATCCGCCTTTTGCAGTTGGTCTTCTCCAGCCCGTATTCACCATGGTATTGTTATAGGCAATAATATAAGCTTGTGGTGTTTTATCACCGGTGTTAGATAATTTTAAGGCATTGGTATTGGTGCTATAAACCAAATTATAGGCTATATCCGCCAAACAGCCCGATTTAAAGTTCATAGCTTCTCCTCCTGTTACGCCTGTAGTATAAAACACATTATTGGCAAAAATAATCTTTCCACCTTCAATGTAAGTACAATCTTCCTGGAGGTTTCTGAATATACTATTTTGAACCACTAATTTGCCATTAGCATTGGCAAACCAGAGTGCAGGTAAGTTTTCTCCGGCTTTTGCTTTATAAAGTCCCATTTTAACCGATGTTGAAGCATCTGAAGTAGTTGATCCGGCATATTCAAGAATTACATGATCAAGCACCAGTTCCTCGCATGTTGGGCCAGCCAAAATACCGCCCCAAAGCTTTCCGAATTTTTTTGATGAGGTTTTATAAAATTCATTTACCGTAAACTTAATCGGATTTTCTGCAGTTCCAAGTGCATACAGATTGCCTTTTATAACAATTTCTGGTTTCGCAACCGTATCCATCAGCACCGTCACCCCTCTTCAATTGTTAGCGTTTTACCTTCGGGGATTATAATATCGCCTTTGATTACCTGCGTACTGCCTTTTGCCCAAACCCCGAAAACCTCACCAATTGCCGAGCCATCAACGGCAGTGGTATCAACATCTATATTGGCTTTTTCACATCCTGCCAAGGCCAGCACAACAAGGATTAATAATTTAAAAATCTGTTTTGATTTCATGTCTTTGTTTCTTTAAATGCTATTAATTAAATTTATACCTAAAGCCAATAAGATAATTCTGGCCATAATAATCGCTTCTGATCAAGGTGTTTCCATTTTTAACCAAATCTTCTTTGATATCGTTATTTGCCGGGTTTGTACCTTTTATAAATAGTTTTGTTGGTGTATTTAAAATGTTGTTGGCTTTTACAAAAACACTAATCCCACCTTTAAAACGCTTCTCTGCAGATGCATCCACCTGTACAAATCCTTCCTGCCACAAATCGTTATTTAAGAATTGTGAAACGGTATTGATGCGCGGTCCCGTATAGGCACCGGCAACCTGAGCATCCCAGCCTTTTTTGGTGTCTTTAAACAATATGGAAAGGTTAGCAATATGCGCAGACTGACCATAAAGCGGACGTTCCTGGTTTACATTGGCAGGCTCGGTATCTCCGGTAGCGCTATTAATAACCCTGGTGGTTTTGGTGGTGTTGATGCGAGAATGGGTATAGGTATAATTGGCCTTTACACCTATTTTACTGAAATATTTGATGTAATCTACCTCTGCTCCATAGTTATTGGCCGTACCAAAGTTTCCCGAACTATAATAAATATCCTGACCGCGAACGGCATCGGCCTGAAAGGTATATTCAATTGGATTTTTTATCCTTTTGTAGAACGCACCAACCAATAGTTGCTCGGAAGCGCCAGGAAAAAGCTCGTACCTTAAATCGAAATTATCAGCCAGTGCACGTTGAAGATTAGGATTACCACGTTCCTGGAATTCTTCATTTACAACTTTTCCGGGAACAATTTCGTAAAAACCCGGACGGTTAAGTGCTTTGTAATAAGAAGCATGTAACTGCGCTTTTTCTGTTAAAAAGTATTTTGCAGTTAAACTCGGTAATACATCGGTATAAATCTGGTTTCCTTTTGGAAAAGATTCTCCTGCCGGAAAAAGAAGATTATAACCCTGGTTGGTATGTTCTACTCTTGCACCACCAATGACTTCTAACTTAGCTGAAGTATATTTAAACATGCCATAACCAGAAGTGGTTTGCTCAGTTGCATCGTAGGTAAGGGAATTGGCTACTGCACCTGTTGGATTGCTTACTACCAGATTCAGGTCGGTATAATTTTGGAAATTTACACCATAAATATCATTTGCATGATCTGCTCCCTGAGCCATATTGTAATTATTAAAGAAGCTGCTTCTTTGTTTATCGCGGTATAAACCTCCTGCCATAATATCCAGCTTATGGTCTCCTAATAAAACATGATAAGTCAGATCAAGATAACCAGCTAAGTCTTCGTCGGTATTGCGTTCCCATCTGCGCGTAACCGGATTGGTATTGACCAAACTGGTACGTTTGCGTTGAAAATTCTGCTCCAACCCATTCAAACTGATACTGGTATTTTCGGGTACATCGTTTTTCGCCGAAGAATAAACAGCCGACCATTGCACCTTAAATTTATGATCAAAAAATTTATGGTCGCCATGCAGCGTAGAATTGTAAATCTGCTGCTTCGTTAAACGGCTACGGGTATCAAAAACCAACTGTGCATTTCCTACTACAGGATCATAATCCTTGTTATAAGTTGTGGTTACGGCATCTCTAACCTGTTGATTTTTCAAATTAACGTATACATTATAAAAACTGATCTGATGGTCTTTGTTAAAAACATAATCAATTTTCCCGTGCAAACCGGTACGCTGCTGTTGTTCAGAAAACTCACGGTAACTTTTACTGGTAATTGTAGCATAAGCATCTGTACCAACAACCGAATTATTGTAGAAAGTACTATTGCTTCCGCGGTAGGTATTCTGATAACTACCTGCCAGTACTACACCGAGTTTATTATCCAAAAAGCGTTTACTTAAAGATAAACTTCCGATTAAATTAGGTGCAGGATTTTTATATTTATAATCGAGTGTTCCCTTGCTAAAATCGTTTTGTGTAGCATTGTAATTTTTTCCGTTTACTTCATACGGTGATTTATAATTAATATCTGAAGCGTTGTAACTGGTAAACTTACGATCGAAAAACAACTGACTGTAACCAGTAGAAATGTTGGCATTCACCTGTAACTGACCAGGTGCATTTTTCATCACCATATTAATCGCGCCGCCAATCGCATCACCCTCTAAATTTGGCGTAAGGGTTTTGTACACCTCTAAACGATCGAGTAAATCAGCAGGGAAAAGATCCAGCGGAACATAACGGTATTTATTATCCGGACTCGGGATTTTAACGCCATTTACCAAAGTATAATTATAGCGTTTATCCATTCCCCTTAATATGGCGTACTGTCCATCCCCATTACTATTGCGCTCTATAGATACCCCCGAAATGCGTTGCATCACATTTGCCACCGTTAAATCTGGTGAAATTTCAATGGCCTTCCCTGATACGATATTCATTAACTGCGGGGCATTTTTTTCTAAACGTCTGGCCCCCTGATCGGTAGAACTCACGGCATTTGACTTAATGGTGATATCGTCAAGGCTTTTCGAATCGCTCTCCATGTAGAACTTTAAGTGATCGTTATCTTCTTTCAATATCACTAAAGTTTTTTCGATGGTTCTGTAGGTAATGTAGCTTACACTAATTTTGGCAGCACCCACTTTTACATCCTTAAATTCGAAGGTACCGTCCAATCCGGTATTCGTTACACGCCTTGGGTTTTCTAAAACCACTGTTGCACCTACAATGGCTTCTCCAGTTTGCTTATCGTAAACGTGGCCTTTCAGTTTTGTGGCATGAGCAGTGCCTGCACAAAAAAGAAGTAAAAACAGAATTTGTAATAATTTATTCATTGTGTTTGGTCATGTCTTTTTTATAATCGACGAAACAAAGGTGTATACACCGGATTACACAAAGAAATTATCGAGGTTACATAAAGGCAACAGCGTTACAATATGCATAGATCAAAAGGCAACATAAAAACACAAAATATTGATTATAAACAAATTAAACACATCTCAATACGCCGTTATGTTTGTATTACCGTTACATTAACAAATTGTTAAGCTGCAAAAATCGCTAAGAACAGGCCGTAGATTACAGCAGATGTAACGGTTATAATGCCTGGATAAATGCTGATAAGTTATCGCCTTGTGCCAGATTCAGCTTTTTCCTTAGCCTATATCTCGATACCCTTAAGCTATCGGTAGATATACCGAGTAAAGTTGCAATATCAGCTGAATCGAGATTCATTTTCAATAATGCAATCAGGCGCATATCGGCCGAGGTAAGCTCATGGCTATATTTTTTTAGGCTTTCGAGAAATTGATGGTGAACTTGTTCGAAAGCCAGCGTAAATTCCTTCCAGTTGCGTTCATGGTTAAAACTCTGATTAATCTCGGCCAGAATCTGGTTCATCTGCTTTTTCTGATCCCGTTTATCCTCTTTCACCATCGCTTGTAAGGTACTTCTTAGATTTTCTAAAAATTGGTTATGCTTAATCAGATTTAAAGTATGGGTAGATAGCTCCCTGCTTTTAACCTCCAGCAATTGTTTCAGATTTTGTTCTTCAAGTTGAAGATTTTTGAGCTCGAGACTGGTCATGCCGTGCTCTATGGCCTTCTGCCTCGCCAGCATCTGTTGATCTCTTAATTTTAAACGTTGCCTGCTGAAAATAACAAAACCCAAAACAACCAATAATATCACCACAATGGTGGCAGAAAAAGCAATAATCCTGTTCATCTTCCGGTCGTTTTTCAGTTTATTAATCTCCTCAGATTTTTTATTAATATCGTAAAGCACCTGTAAAAAGGCCACCTGCCGGGCCCCATCTTCCGAATACAGATCAATAGTGTACTTATACCCAAGTTTTACATAGTGGTAGGCGCTGTCCATATTGTTTAACAGTTCATAAGCTTTGCCCAAATCTCTGCAGCAGGAACTCAACTGATAAATATTACCCATCTTTTGGGCCAGTTTCAAGGCAGTTTCAGTTTGCTCAATACTTTCTTTATACCGGCCGGTTTTACGCAGGATATCACCTAGATTATTAATTACCTCAATACTTCCCAAATTATTATGATCTTCCTGATAGAGATTTAACGACTGTTTAAAATGCACATAAGCAGAATCGTAATGTTCCAGGTCTTCATATATGCTGCCCAGGTTTTCGTGTATTTTTGCAGCTTCACTTTTATCGTTAACTTTTTCACTAATTTTTAAGGCCAGTTTTTGATAGTAAAATGCACTGTCGTAAAGTTGTCTTTTCTCGTACAACTGCCCGATGTTACCCAGAACGGTTACCTGTCCGGTTAAGTTATTCGATTTTTTATAAATGCCAAGAGCATTACTATAGCTATGCATGGCCTTGTCTTTCTGCTTCATATAATAGTAGAGCACCCCGGCATCGTTAAGATTAGCGGCCAATAAAAGCGATTGACTGGCATTACCGAATATTTTATCTGCTTTTAAGAAGAATTCTAAAGATTGACTAAAATGGCCTTGTGTATAACAAATCTTGCCCATCTGCTGCAAACATTTGCCCTCTAAAAGTTCATCGTTATCGTCGATGGCTTTAGCATATATTTTTTTTAATTGAGCCAGGGCTGCAGTCGGATCTTTTTGATTTAGCGTAATAATCGATTCGAATCTGTCGCCCCGGGCGTAAGTATTCGTAATGAAGAATAGAAAAAATATAAGAACACAAATGGGTTTGGTCATGTTAAAATCAATTATATCAGACAATTCCGGACAAAGAAAGAGCACCCATGTTAACTTAAGGTTAAGTTGAAGAATTAAGTGATGAATGTTAAATCCAATTTCAAATCGGATTTTAAGCGATATTTTTGTAATTCAGAATAAAAATCAATGTTAATGAATCTCCTCAAGAAGCTGTATCATAAATGTAATTCAATCCAATTTGTCACGTTGAGCCTGTAGAAATGCCTTGTAAGACATTTAAAACAGGTCCTTCGACAAGCTCAGGATGACAATTCTATATTTTTGAGAAAGCTTCATCCGCTTAAGGGATAAGAATAAAACATGGAGGGATTCGGCGAAATAAAGTACCGGTGTTCAATAAACCCGACCGACAGCGTTATTCCGATTTTAGGATGATTTGTATTTTGAGCGTATTTTTATCGGGATTAAGCAAAGGGCGGGGCTGATGTAACCGAAGCACTACAGGTACTGCTTTTCTAAAAGATAGAATTATTGAAATTATATTCATGAAAATCCCTTTTTATAGAGTTTTACCCTCCATTAACTGTTTTCGTGTCAGATGGGAACATCAGAAACCACAGGTAACCATCGTATGGATGATACGGCCTCTTTTTAAAAACATCTCCGATTCATTTAATTCTGCCTTATCTCACTGCAAAGCTCATTAATCAGTTATGCAGCAAACAACTTCACTTGCCAATAACCAGTTAAACAATTAACCTGTTAACCCCTAACAAATGAACTAATGACTAATGACTAATGACTAATGACTAATGAACCAACACTACAGCGGATAAGCGGTTTCACTTTTTGGCTCTGAAAGTACAAAGTAGCTCTGAACGGTTGTAATATTGGGGAGTGTAGCCAGTTTATTCCGTAAAAATTCATGATAGGCATCCATATCTTTAGTTGCAATACGGAGAATAAAATCATGAGCCCCGGTCATTTGAAGGCATTCCATTACTTCCCCGAATTTAGAAACTTCGGTTTCGAATTCGATCAGGGTTTTAGCAGTATGCTCTTTCAGTAATACATGTGAAAAAGCAATCAGGTTTCTATTTATTTTTTTCCGATCAAGAATCGCCACAATTCTTTTGATATAACCTTGTTCTTTTAATCTCCTGATGCGTTCGTGTATGGTTGCTATAGACTTGTGCAGCTTTAAAGATATCTCTTTATGGGTCAATGCGGCATCATGCTGCAGCAATTTTAATATTTCGATGTCAACCTGATCTAAATCTCCGTGTATCATGTTCGCTGATGAATGAAAAAAAATATAATGGACATTAAAAAATTCAGCTTAAACTGAAATAAAAACTAATAATAGACCAAAAAAACAGAAAATTTATGTAAAAAACAACTTGTATTGACACAAATAAGAATAATACGGAGTTTTACCGAAATTTTAATAATCAAAGTTGCTTTATCTGATTGATTTAAAAAATAGCCATGAATACCTTAACAGCAAATGAAATGATTTCTACAAAACAAGGGAAATTCGAACATTTATCGCTTCTGGTTGGTAATACACCAATGCTGGAGCTTACTTATACTTACCAGGGAAGTACAGGTAAAATTTATGTTAAATGTGAGCATTATAACCTAACAGGCAGTATTAAGGACAGGATGGCGCTTTACACCTTGAAAAAAGCTTATGCTGAAGGCAAAATCAAAGCCGGAGATCGTATTGTTGAGGCTACCAGCGGTAACACCGGCATTGCATTTGCAGCAATAGGCAAAGCCTTAGGTCATCCGGTAACCATAATTATGCCCAACTGGTTGAGCAAAGAGCGCATGGATATTATTAAAAGTTTAGGTGCTGAAATTATTCTGGTGAGCAAAGAAGAAGGTGGATTTATCGGTAGCATTAAACTTGCAGAAGAGATGGCTGCAAACAATCCGGATATCTTTTTACCAAAACAGTTCGAAAATATTGCCAATCCAGAAGCACACGAACATACCACAGGTAAGGAAATCTGGGGGCAATTGCAATTGAAAAATCTATCGCCCGATGCTTTTGTTGCCGGAGTAGGCACTGGAGGAACCATCATGGGCGTAGGTAATTTTTTAAGAAAGCAAAACGCTGAGATTAAAATACACCCACTTGAACCTGCAGAATCACCTACTTTAACTACGGGTTATAAAGTAGGCAGCCACAGAATCCAGGGCATTTCTGATGAGTTCATTCCAGAAATTGTTAAACTGAGCGAACTGGATGAGGTGGTACAGGTAAATGATGGCGATGCCATACTAATGGCACAAAAACTAGCTGAGAAACTTGGTTTAGCGGTAGGCATATCATCAGGAGCCAATGTGATAGGTGCCATAAAACAACAGCAAAAAATGGGAATTGACAGCTGTGTAGTGACCATCTTTTCTGATAGCAACAAGAAATATTTAAGTACCGATCTCATGAAATTGGAACCAGTTAAAACAGGATACATTACCCCTGAAGTAGATTTTCTGGACTACCAGGCCTTTAGCAGATTACATTAATCAACATAACCAATAAACCACAACATGAAAAAAATCACCTTTTTGTTCTGTACTGTATGCCTGATTAGCCTTAGTGCATATAGCCAAATTTTAAAACCCGTAACCTGGAGTTACGCCGCAAAAAACCGGCCCAAATACAGCCACTGTTTTCATCAAAGCTTCTGTAGATCAGGGCTGGCACCTCTATTCGCAATTTGTTAAAGATGGAGGTCCTGTTAAAACAACCTTTACTTTTCCTGCATCTGGCGCTTACACCCTGGTTGGAAAAACTACAGAACCAAAAGCGATAACCAAATTCGAATCTACTTTTAAAATGGATGTAAGCTACTTCGAAAAGTCGGTAGTTTTTCAACAAAAAGTGAAGCTAAAAGGCAAAACCGCAACCGTTAAAGGCAATGTAGAGTTTATGGTATGCGACGATAAACAATGTTTACCGCCAGAGCAGGTCGAATTTAGTATTCCTGTAAAATAATAGCGTTACCAAGAATATGATATCCTTAAAAAAAATATGTCTCGGTTTGCTGTTCGTTTGTGCCATATCCTTAAATGGATATGCACAGGATAGCTCCGGAACCGACGACCTCACTTTTACAGAGATAAAGCCAGAAGCGCCTGATAGTACAATCAAAGCAACTGATACTGTTGCCAAAATAGCAGCTGCAGTACCCGCCACTGTTAAGCAAACTGTTGCACCATCAAAAGAAGAACACAAAACTTTGTGGGGGATTTTTATTGCTGGCTTTGTTGGCGGTTTAGCAGCCCTGTTGATGCCCTGCATCTTTCCCATGTTGCCCCTTACAGTAAGTTTTTTCACTAAAGGATCAGAAAAAGGGAAAGCCTTTCGGCGGGCAGCATTGTATGGTTTTTTCATTATCCTCATTTATGTGGTGCTTGGGCTTTTGGTTACCGTAATTTTTGGTGCCGATGCCTTAAACAGTCTATCAACCAACGGGATATTCAATTTCTTTTTCTTCTTATTACTTGTTGTTTTTGCAGCATCGTTTTTGGGCGCTTTTGAAATTACCCTACCCTCTTCATGGGTAAATAAAATGGATGCCAATTCAGACAAAGGCGGCATTGCAGGATTATTTTTCATGGCAGGAACACTGGCTTTAGTATCCTTCTCCTGCACCGGGCCCATTATAGGTACTTTATTGGTACAGGCAGCTACAACCGGCGCTTTGTTAGGGCCTGCAATTGGCATGTTTGGCTTTTCTTTGGCACTGGCCATTCCTTTTGCCTTATTTGCGCTATTTCCGTCTGCAATGAACAAACTACCAAAATCTGGTGGCTGGCTAAACAGTGTTAAGGTTGTACTTGGTTTTCTTGAACTTGCCTTTGCCCTAAAATTCCTAAGTAATGTAGACCTGGCCTACCATTGGGAATGGTTTGACCGCGAAATATTCTTAAGCCTTTGGATTGTTATTTTCGGGATGATGGGTATTTATCTTCTTGGTAAACTAAAGTTTTCACATGATAGTCCTTTGTCATTTATCTCAGTACCCAGGCTTTTTTTAGCTACTGTTGTATTGGCCTTTACTATTTACCTGATCCCGGGTATGTGGGGAGCGCCATTAAGGAGCATTTCAGCCTTTCTTCCACCACAGGAAACGCAGGATTTCGATCTGTACACAGCCAATTTATTAGCAGGAAAACAGACCGCAACAAATGATGGTCCGCACAAATATGCAGATAAATTTCATGCACCATTAAAGCTCAATGCCTATTTCGATTATGATGAAGGTTTAGCTGCAGCTAAGAAACTGAATAAACCGGTACTAATTGATTTTACCGGCCATGCCTGCGTAAACTGCAGGAAAATGGAAGCCAATGTTTGGCCGGATAAAGACGTATATAAAATGATCAGTAATGATTATGTATTGATCCAGTTATATGTGGATGATAAAACAGCACTTGCTCCGGCTGATGTAACGGTTACACCTGAAGGAAAAAAACTCAGCACCATTGGTAAAAAATGGAGCGACCTGCAAGCAAGGAAATTCCAGTCCAATTCGCAGCCTTTTTATGTACTGCTCGATCCAAAAACAGAAGCACTATTGGCACCACCACAAGGTGCCGATTACGAAATAGCCAATTATAAAAAATTCTTAACAAGTGGTTTAAACGCTTTCCACTAAGAGATAGGATTCAAAAAGCGTTGATTTTAATTTTAGTTAATGATGTAAGGACAGTACCGGATGGTCTGTCCTTTTTTTACCTTTTTTTAAAAGGTAAATCTACTCATTTACACCCCTCAGCTTTAATCTCTTGCAAATACATATAGCTTACAGGATGGAACAGGACGGATTACCCGAATTAAAGTTCTAATCTCGTATAACCAAGTATAATCAATACCTATATGAGCAAGAAAAACTACAACATCATGCAATCGTTTGCAATAAGTTATACCATTTTTGCCATTTTAAAACCCTGAAGCAAATAAGAAGAAACAGCCGGGTGTAGCCAAAACACTAAAACTAACTCATTTTTTATCATGCAACAGGTAATTCTTCCATGAGTATGGATTGATTGCTTAATTATATACACCTAAAACAAATAGCACACTCCATCTAATATGCTATTTGGCCAAATAACCAAATATTTACAAAACCAATAAAATTATGGCTCTTAATTTTCATCCAGAAAACCTAAATCGACGAAAAGGCTCTTCGCACAAAAAAATCCTGGTAACAGGCATATCTGTGCTATGCCTTATAGGTGCTGCAGGCAAGGCAAATGCTGATACCAGCTATCGAAAAACAGCACTTTCAACTATAGTGAAAAACACCCCGATGAGCAAACGGGACGTTACCTTGAAAGGCAAGATTGTTGATGAAAAAGGTGAAACCTTAGTTGGTGTGAGCATCAGACTGAAGGGTAGTACCGTTGTAGCCTCTACCGATGCCAAGGGTGCTTTTTCCATTACTATTCCATCAACGGTGAGCAACCCGGTTTTGGTGGTTTCGTACATTGGCTATACCACACAGGAAGTACCTGTTGATGGAAAAACTACAATCAGCATTCAATTAAAAAGTTCGACCAATGATCTGGAAGAAGTTGTAGTAGTGGGATACAATACTGTTAAAAAGAGTGATTTAACAGGAGCAGTTGTAAGTGTTGGCGCTAAAGAAATCAGATCAAGACCGGTAACCAATGCCTTACAGGCCATACAAGGCAAAGCGGCAGGTGTAGATATCACCTCAAATGAGCGTCCTGGTCAGGTTGGAGATATTAAAATCCGTGGTCTTAGATCTTTAAAAGCCAGTAACTCGCCTTTGTTCGTGGTAGATGGTATTCCACTGCAAGCTGGCGGGATCGATGCCATTAATCCCAACGACATCGAAAATATCGATGTTTTAAAGGATGCCTCTGCAACAGCCATTTATGGTTCGAGAGGTGCCAATGGAGTGGTACTCGTAACGACCAAAAAAGGTAAAACCGGAAGATTAACCATGGATTATGTAGGTACGGCAACCATCGAAACCCTAAACGACAGGATGGAAATGATGAATTCAGCACAATATATCGAGTTTCGCCGCGATGCGTTTAGGGCATTGCCAGCAACCGATACCCGGAAATATCCAACCGTAGCTACGCTGGCTAAGGACAGAGAAATTTTTGCGGGAGACCCTTATGTACTAGAAAACATAGAAAAGGGCTGGGCAAATGGTGTTTACGATGGCAGCCTGGTTCCTACTACCGATTGGGGCGATTTAGTTACCAGAACCGGAATTACCCAGGATCATGTGTTAAGTGTGAGTGGTGGTACTGAAAAGATGAAGGCGTATGGATCATTCGGCTACCTGAATCAAACCGGTACACAGCTGGGGCAGGATTTTGAAAGATACAGCGGTAAATTAAGTGTAGAGATTAATCCTGTTAAATGGTTTAAAATGGGACTTAACATCACAACAACCTATAGCCTGCAAAACTATGGTTTCGTTGCGGCCAGTGCTTCAGGCGCTGGTAATATTTATGCTGCTGCGCGAGGCATGCTTCCTATGGCTATTCCTTATGATCCGAGTGGCAATAGAATTAACCTGCCTGGTGGTGATATCAATATTCAGAATCCAATTCTCGAGGCCGATTACAACATCAATCTTCGTAAAACCCTAAGAGCCTTAGGTTCGGCTTTTGCTGAAGTTAATATTTTAAAAGGATTAAAATACCGCATTAATTTCGGCCCTGATTTCTCTAATTTCTATAATGGAAAGTACCAGGATGCAAAATCGGTAAACCGCGATGCCGGTATTCCGGGTTCGGTTAACAATTATGCACAGTTAAACCAAAGCAATAAGTTTGCCTATACCCTTGATCATTTGTTGTATTACGACAAAACCATTAACAAGCACAGTTTTGGCGTAACCTTATTGCAGAGTTCTTCGCTGTTTCAGGATGAGTCTTCATCATTAACGGGTAGTAAAATCAATTTAATTGCTCCGCTTTGGTATGGATTAAGGGCAGGAAGCATTACCGCTCTGGATGGATTTGACACCGATTTCAGAAAATCTACACTCGAATCGTACATGGCAAGGGTAAACTACAGTTTTGACAGTAAGTACCTGTTAACCGCATCGTTACGTTCGGATGGAGCATCGCAGCTGGCCGAAGGCAACAAGTGGGATTTTTTCCCATCCGCAGCCCTGGCATGGCGTATGGATCAGGAAAATTTCATGAAAAACATCAAATGGGTAAGTCAATTGAAGTTGAGGCTTGGTGTGGGTAGTACCGGTAATTCATCAGTAGATATTGGTAGTACACTGGGCCTTTTGCAACCACTTACCTATACCTTTGGCAGTGCTGCCCAGATAGGTTATGTAGCATCAGATGCTTCTCTGGCCAACCCAATTTCATTTCCCAACAAATTGTTAAGCTGGGAAAAAACCCAACAGTATAATTTAGGCCTAGATTTCGACCTGCTAAAAGGAAGAATAAACGGTTCACTAGATCTCTATAAGTCTAAAACAACAGATCTGATCTTACTTAAAAAAATCAATATCATCAACGGTTATCCCACCTCTTATGATAACATTGGTTCGACCAAAAACAAAGGACTCGATTTAACTTTAAATACGGTTAATGTAAGAACAAAAGATTTTAGCTGGGAATCTACCCTGAATTTTTCGACCAGCAGAGACGAGATTGTGAAACTGAACGGTGGCGACATGGTTGCTGATCTTTTCTTTATCGGAAACGGGATTAGTGTAGCTTACGATTATGTTAAAGATGGCATTTGGCAAGATACACCGGAAGATAAGATCGAAATGGATAAGTTCAAGGCAAACGGACAAACATTTTTACCTGGAAGCATTAGGATCAGGGATTTAAATGGAGACCATAAAATTGATGCCAATAGCGACCGTCAGATACTGGGCCGCTATACACCAAGCTGGAGCGGTGGTATCACAAATACTTTTAACTACAAAGGTTTCGATTTATCTGTTTTTATTATTGCAAGGTATAATTTTCTTATCGCAACGGGTGCCGAATCATTGCAAGGCCGTTTTGCCCAACGGGTATTAGATTACTGGACGCCAACTAACCCTACCAACGATTATCCTGCACCTAATTATGGTAGTGCAGCAGGCGATCAGTTTAAAAGTGCTATGAACTACCAGGATGGTTCTTTTATTAAGGTTAGAAACATATCGTTGGGTTACAATTTTGCTGACAACATGACTAAAAAACTAACACTATCCAGATTAAGGGTTTATGCCCAGATAATCAATCCCGGTTTAATCTATTCGAAGATAAAATGGATAGATCCGGATTTAGGTGGATCCACCTTTAACAGAGGTGTTGTATTTGGCATTAATGCAAGTTTCTAACAGAGTGAAAAAATATTGATTATGAAAAAGATTGTAAATATTATATCAGGAGTGGCTTTGTTAGGAAGCTTTATGGTGCTTCCCACTTCCTGTAAAAAAGTTTCCTGGATGAGGAAGTGATCAACTCACGCAATACATCCGATTTTCAAAAAACAGAAGGATTAGATGGCCTGGTTATTGGTATGTACCAAAGTTTAAAATTCCATTTTAATTACACCTGGGCTTACACCAGCACCAATTATGGGGTAGATGAGTTTACTGTAGGTGGTGATAGAACCGAGCAAATGTGGAACTCCTATGATGGAACCTTAAATTCGTTAAATGCGGATGTGCAAGCTGTTTTTGATAACATGTACACCAATATTAATTCGGCCAATATTGTGATTAAAAATGTACCGGTTTATTATACTGGTGTCAACAAAAATACCCGCCTGGGAGAAGGTTATTTTATGCGTGCCTTTGATTATTTTAAACTGGTTAAACAATATGGAGGAGTACCTTTGCAGCTTGAATCGTTAGAAACGATTAAAGATGAGTTTACAAGGAATTCAGCCAAAGAAGTATACGAACAGGTAATTCAGGATTTTACGCAAGCCTATAACCTGCTTCCAACAGCAGCAGCAGAAAGAGGAAGAATTACCAAATGGGCAGCAGCCCACTTTCTGGCCAAAGCCTATCTGTTCCGTGCGAGCGAAATGAATAATGAATGGAATGGCGATACCAAAACAGCCGATCTGCAAAATGCTATTAAATATGCAGATTTAGTAATTGGCAGCGGCCAGCATAGCTTAGCAACCAACTACAGCGATCTTTGGAACTTTACAGCTGTAGATGGCGCCAACGAAACCAACCGGGAAATTATCCTGGCTGCCCAATTTTCGAACAATACTGCAACCCAGGGAAGGTATGGTAACCAGGTACACCTTTATTATCCATCTGTTTATCAAACCCTTCCTGGAATAATACGCGATATAGCAGGCGGACGCGAATTTCAGCGGATGAGGTCGACAGATTATACTTTAGATGTTTTTGACCGGGTAAATGATTCAAGATTCTGGAAAAGTTTCAAAACGCGTTATATAGCCAATAATGCAGCCAGTATCCCTAAATGGGTTAAAGGCAGCGCCCCTACTCCAGCACAAGAAGGACAACCAAAATTTACCGTTGGGGAAGAGGCTGTTTTGTACATCGTAAATGATGCCGGCGATACCCGATATACCCCAATAGTTCCCAATGCCGATCCGGCTTTACCAACAGATCTTGCCCGCCGCAAACCAACTATGTTTGTAAGGTACTTTGCTGGTCAGCCCCAAAGCTACTTAAATGCCCACGGCAATTACAGTGTAAACCAATATGTGGCTTTATCTAAATTTATGGATGGTTCCAGAAATCTCGTAGCCTCACAGTTCGGACAGCGTGATGGAATTCTGGCCCGCCTTGCCGAAACCTATTTAATTGCTGCTGAAGCTTACGGACGATTAGGACAATATGCACAAGCTATCCCGTATTTAAATAGTGTTCGCGATCGCGCAGCCTATAAAGATGGAGAAGACCGTTCTTCTTATGTTGATGGCGGAATTTCTTATAAAACCAATCCTGCAGTAACTTCAGCAATTGTTTCCTATTCAGACAAAAACACGTATTTCGAATCGAACAATATCCCGGTAACTACAACCAATACATTATCTTCGATGCATTTAAATAGTGAAGCCGATATTTTTAACTCGGGCAAAGATTTTTACGATAAAGTTGGCGCAAGTTCCAATGCAGATAAATTCACTGCATTTATTTTGGATGAACGCTCCAGGGAATTAATGGGCGAACTGATGAGATGGGAAGACCTGGCCCGCACCAAAACATTAGTAGCACGTACCGCTGCATTTAACCTCGAAGCTAAACCGATTGCAAGTAAACATTATCTGCGTCCTATTCCTCAAAGTTTCCTGGATGTACTTAAAATTGGTGGCGAACCATTAACTGCTGAGCAAAAACAAGCCATGCAAAATCCAGGCTGGTAATCAGATTGATCCTTAAAAAAAGAGCAATTTACCATTGGTTAATTGCTCTTTTTGTTTGGACATCTACTATTTATTGTAGTGGAACCGGCATTGAATAATGGCGCATTGTTGATCTTTACCTTTTATACCTGATATCTGATAAACCAGACGATGCTCACCAGTAATCCGCCGTGACCAAAAGCCCTTTAAATTATGCTTTAAAGCTTCAGGTTTTCCTAAACCATGAAATGGTGTTCTTGTTATATCTTTAAGGAGTGTCCTTATTTTTCTTTCCACCTCATCATCATTATCCATCCAATATTCAAAATCCTCCCAGGCTTCTTCAGTAAATAATATATTCATTGCTTAAAGCTCAACAGACTTTTCATTTTCTAAAGAAAATTGCTTTATTCTGCCATTTTTTAAACTTTCTATAGATTTCTCTAATCTTTTACGGTTTGCTTCTGTCGACATTAAATGTGCAGTTTCGGTAAGCGCATTATATTCTTTAATAGAAATAACCACAATAGCATCATCTTCATTATTATTTCTTGGAACAATCAAAACATCCTCCGTAGCACTTATCTCATCAAAATAGTTTTTCATATTTGTTCTGAGAGAAGAAATGGTTACTGCTTTCATACTTTATTTATTTTGTACAATCAAATGTACATCATAATGTACATAAAAGCAAATAATGTAATCCCTGTTCTTTATTTTCATCATATAAATATTAATTTTATTGCATTTGTTACTAACTCTTTTTCGAAGGCAATTCTAACCAGGTTTAGGTTATTTTACAGCGAATTACAAAGTACCGAAAGGAAAACCAGTCACCACCCCATTGGTACGATAAGGAAAAGAAAATAAAACTCATATATTGGCCTGGAGGTAAATGGTAAAAAACCTGATGATGGTGTTAACCGGGCTTAAACCACATCAGAAGGTAATTTAAGCATTATTGAAGCAGAAATTTATGAGCAGCCTTATAGCAGACTTCCGAAGTCTTGATCAAAATAAAAAACACTATATGAAAACATTAAAAGCTTACCTCCTGTTATTTAGCTTAACCGCTATCATCTTTACATCAAACGCTCAATCAAAAGCTAACATTGAGGTTAATTTCGATAAGAATATAGCGCCGATGAAACCAATATGGGCCTGGTTTGGTTATGATGAACCGAATTATACCTATATGAAAGATGGCCAGAAACTGCTGACTGAAATTTCAAAATTGAGTCCGGTTCCAGTATATGTACGTGCGCATAACTTGCTAACCTCCGGAGATGGCACGCCTGCTTTAAAATGGGGATCGACGAATGCCTACACGGAAGACGCCAAAGGTAATCCGGTTTACAACTGGAAAATTGTTGATCAGATTTTTGATACTTATGTAAAAAGAGGCATGAAACCTCTGGCTCAAATAGGCTTTATGCCTGAGGCACTTTCAACCAAACCTCAACCCTATCAACACAAATGGAAACCTGGCGCCCGATATGATGAAATTTTAACCGGCTGGGCCTATCCGCCAAAAGATTACAAAAAGTGGGGGAATTTGGTTTACGAATGGGTAAAACATTGTGTAACACGGTATGGCAAGGCTGAGGTAGAAAGCTGGTACTGGGAAGTATGGAATGAGCCGGATGGCGCTTATTGGAAAGGTACACAGGCCGAATTCTTTAAACTTTACGATTACGCTGCCGATGGACTTAAAAGAGCCTTACCAACTGCTAAAATTGGTGGTGCGAATGTAACCGGTGGTGGGACCAAGTATTTAGATGCCTTTATTAAACATTGTTTAACAGATACCAATTATGTAACAGGCAAAATCGGTTCACCTTTAGATGCTGTTCTTTTTCATGCTAAAGGCTCACCAAAAGTATCAAACGCAACTGTAGTAATGAATGTAAGGACTCAGCTCCGCAATATTGATGGCAATTATAAGATCATCAGTAAATACCCTCAACTTAAAAATATCCCTGTAATTATCGGCGAATCTGATCCCGAAGGTTGTGCTGCTTGCGGTATGAGTACTAATCCCGAGAATGCTTATCGCAACGGCACCATGTATTCGAGTTATACTGCAGCATCTTTTGCCCGGCTTTACGAACTTACAGATCAATATAAAATCAACCTGTTAGGCGCTGTTACCTGGTCCTTCGAATTTGAAAACCAACCTTGGTTTGCAGGTTTTCGCGATTTAGCAACCAATGGTGTTGATAAACCTGTTTTAAATGTATTCAGGATGTTTGGCAAGATGAAAGGGAACCGTGTTGAAGCCACAAGCAACCGCATGTACAATTTAAATGCTATTTTGGATTCGAGCATCAGAAAACCGCAAACTGATCTAGGTGTTTTGGCCACTAAAGCAGAGAGAACGGCTGCTGTCATGCTGTGGAACTATCACGATGAGGATAAAACGGATTCGAAAGATCTTGTTTCCATCTTGTTAAATAAACTGCCTGCAAAAACGATAACCATCACAGCATATCGTATTGATACTGAAAACAGCAATTCTTATACTGTATGGAAAAAAATGGGCTCGCCACAAAATCCAGATACAAAACAGATTGCAACATTAGAAAAAGCAGGGCAACTTAAAATGATTGGCAAACCCAGGAAATTTGATACCACAACCGGTGCTTTTGAAATGGAATTAGCCAGACAAGGGGTAGCTTTGTTAAGGTTGGATTGGTAGCTTTTTGCTTTTTTGCCACGGAAAGCACGGAAATAAATAATCGTTTATGACGATTAATCATAATGTTCTTTACGCACTCATTTTGAAAAGAGCGCGAGCAATAAATGTGAAATTTCCTTCTCCGGTCGTCCCCCTGAATTCATTTCAGGATCTTAACATCATGATAGATACTGACCTATAGCGAAACGGAGAGCTATGCGAGTAAAACAAAGTTCAGTATGATGCAATTAATTATTTGATTAAGGCTTAACCATCAATGGCGCTCCGTTTACCATTACGTTCTCCATTTTAACATCCTGATACCTGTTTTTCAAAAAAGGTGTTTTTGTTGTTACTTCCAGATCTTTAAAAAGAAAACCAGATACCTTATCTTCAGGATTCCCATCCATTTCGCCAAATTTTGTTGCCTCAACTTTAATGTTGGCTATCTTAATGTTCCTGATCGTACCAAATGGCTTTGCGGTGCTGCCTGCCAAATCGAAAAACTGTTTCCAGGGATTTAGATCGATAATTGCGCCGCATTTTCCTGTAATGTTCTCTACCGTAATATTTTCATAGAGCTGAAATGTATCTCCACGCATTTTCATTTTTAAAATCGGGCAGTTATTCTCTACCTTACAGTTTCGCATGGTAATATTACGCGCATGAATACACTCGCTTCCCATGGTTAAAGTAGCATGCGCTTCGCCAATGGTGCAGTTTTCAATTAAAATATCTTCAACAATACCATTTTGTGGCAGTTTTTGTGCGTCGGGTCCTTTACCACCTTTAATGCAAATGGCATCATCATTTACAGAGATATAGCAATTCCTGATGGTTACTTTTTTACAAAAATCAATGTCTATACCATCAGTGCTTGGTGCTTTTACCGGCCGAAACGGCGAGCGGATATCGCAATTCTCAATTAATACATGATTGGACTGATACAAATGAGTGGTCCAGAATCCAGCATTGCGCAATTTTACCCCTTTAATATTCACGTTATTGCATCCCCAGATAAAAAGTAACCGCGGACGGCTCACCTCCAGGTTTGTAGATTCTCTTCCTAATTTCTTAAGCGAATCTCGATGTGCCCAAAATGTCTTCCAGAATTTGAGTCCGTTTCCATCAATCGTACCTGGACCGGAAATACTAAAACCATCTACTTTTGTTGCATTAATTAATGCTGCAAAGTATTTAAGGCTCCTCCCTTCCATACGGGATGGGATAAAAGGGTAATCTTTTATTTGATCAGATCCTTTTAGTACCGCACCTTCTTGTAACAACAGTTTCGTTTTAGGCTTAAAAAAAGTGCTCCGCTAAGATAAACACCTTTAGGAATTACAATCGTTCCTCCTCCTTTTTGATAAGCCTGATCGATTACACTTTGAATGGCTTTGGTATTAAGTTTGGTGCTATCGGTACCCACGCCGAACTTGGTGATGACATAATCTTGAGCCATGGCATTTAAACCAATGGCTGTAAACAAAACGATTATTAGGAGTTTTTTCATGATACAATATTGATTTGTACAAAGCTTTAAGATTCCCGCCTGCGCGGGAATGACGATATATAATTAATTAAAAGCTGTAATACTTACAGGACCGATTAATCCTGAGGGCATTACATTCCAGCCCGAAGCATCAAAATCCTTATAGTTAATATTTACGAAATTGATTTCGTGGTAATTCCGCCACTGGATTTTTTTAATATCCATATCATGGATCCGGTTCGCCATCAAATTAACCACTTCAATATTTATGGTATTATGTCCTGCTTTTAAATATTTACCCACACGTGCCTGAAAAGGAATGCTCCATAAAATGCCTACTTCTTGTCCATTGATCCATACACGCGCACTCTCATCTACCTGGTTCAGGTTTAAAACATACGCTTTAGCCGTTTTCGAACTCAGATTAAAACTCGAGGTATAAACACCCGTACCAGAAAAGGCCTGTAATTTAGGATCTTTTAAAGTAGTCCAGCTTACCAGTTTGGCTAACTGCTGATCTGCAGGAAGCTCAGGTCTACCTTCGGTAAAATGTAAATTCCATGGTTGGTTAAGATTAATCGAATGCGCAGCTTTGTTTAAATAAACCCAGGGCATTTTGGCTGTTCCATTCTGACCGACCTTTAAAAACAGACTCTCTCCCGATTTAAGCTGTACACGAACCTTTTTATCTCTTACTGCCGCCAAACCTACATTCGAACTTTGCGGATCCATGATTAAAACCTTTCCACTTTCATTTAAAGAAAGTTCGGTATCGATATCTTTAGCGGTGTGGTTAACCAGATAATAATATTTGCCAGTTGTTGTCTTTCTCCTGATAAACTTAAGGCCTGAATCGGTTAAAGTTTCTCTGTTAATCCCGATTGCACTTAATGCTTTTTGCACATCGTTAGCCAATAAAATTATTCCAGCGCCAACTTTAACCTGTTTAATACCATCTGCGACATCCGTAAAAATCAATTTAGCCAGGCTGGTCTTCAGCTGTGTGCGTTTTGCTTCCAGATTATTTAAACCCGGAATATCTTTAGGTAATGCCTGAAAAATGACTTTCGCACCATTACTGGCCAGTTTTATCATCTGATCCAGCGTTTCCGGCCTCATCATTTCGCATTGCGGAACAATTAACACCTGATATGGCGCAGCGGCCGCGTTAGTACTGATCAATGCTTTGTTAACCGTTGATTGCTTTAACAAGCGATCGGATGCAAAATCGAACGAATAGCCAGATTTATAAAGATCTTTTGATAATTTATAAAATGCCGTTGGATGTAACCACTCGTCAACATCATGTACTTTTAAAGCCATATCCAAACCTTTAGCCTTGTTCCAAACATCATAAATTGGCCAATAAATTAATAGTTCGTTATCTGGCTTTCCTGATTGAAGAATAGATTGACAACGGGTTATATAATTATTCAATCCTTGTACATGTGGCCATAAACTGTTGTTCGGGTTCATTTCTACAGAAGCGTAAAACAGCCATCCCGGCCAGGGCACATTTGTAGGTGAATTGGTGGTTCCGTGATAAAAGATATGGTTTATCCCCGCCAAAAACAATTGTTCAGCTTCTGGTTTACATTGCGAAAATGATGTTTTAAAATGCTCTGTCAACCAGGTAAACGTTTCAGAAGAGGCCAGTTTTTTACCGCCTGTATGGGCCGCAGAAGAGGCGAACTTACACATCATTGGATCAGGATCTACATTGCGGATATCTCCGGCATCGCGCCTAAGCCCCGGGATCGGGAAGTAACTAGAACCAAAGGTTTCCGTTTCTGGAATATCAACCGCTCCATAAAGATCTAGCAGATTGCCTGGCGAACCATGCGACTGGTTTTTCGTAACCGATTTAAGCTGATGTGCCCAATTGGTCCAGTTTTGTGTAAAATTATGGAGTAAAAGTTCATCCATGGTTTCCCGGTAATCAGATTTTAAACGCGCAATATCTGCACTTGCAGAATCTTTACCGGTTAATTCTTTTATATGAGCCGCAAGATCATAACCCCTGTTTTTCTTAAATTCCTGAAAGAAAGTTGACGTCCATGTTGCGCCATAAACTTCATAGCTATCGTTAAAAAACGACCGGATACCTTGTGGTTTGCCTCCAAAAGCATCCGAAAATCTTTTCAGGTAAACATCAACTGCATTTTTATCAAGGTGATCTAAAGTAAAACCTTCCCCTCCAGGTGCAGCACGTTTAACCATCTGCCTGGTTTTACCTGCAAATACAGCATAAATATCCCAGCTGCCACTCGTTGGCGACCAATTTAAAGATCCATCGGCCTGAACTTTAGCAAGCAGATTGAGCACCTCATCATTTGGCCCATAAGCGGTTAAAGCCTGCAACTGTGCGAAATCCTGTTTGGCTTCTTTAATCTTAATGGTTTCAGTTAACTTCTCTCCCGCTTTGAGTGTATATTGCTGGGTAATCAGTTTGGTGGCGGCATTTTCAGGCTTAATCTGCGGACCGCCAAATGGCCAGCCTGTACCTGTATTCATATCTACTCCTAAACCCAAAGTATTGGCTTTATTTACCGTATAGTGCAATATATCTATCCACTTTGGCGATAAAAACTGGAGGTATTGTTTTTCAAAACCTTTAGCACCATAAATTGGTGTAATTTCTACTCCACCGAGACCAGCATCTGCGTATTTCTTTAAAACCAGGTTTAAATTCTTTTCGTCTACAGCATTTCCCATCCACCACCAGCGGGTCCAGGGCTTCATCTGCTTTTCGATAACAGGCCAACTGCTTTTGTTTTTAACAGGCTTTTGTGATTTAGCCAAACTAAAAGTTAATGTGAAGAGCAGCAGAACAGAAAAGAATCTATATAATTGCATATTTTTAATCTAAATGGAAAACCATTTCTAAAGGAAATGTTTTTGGAGAATTATCAGCATTGGTTTCCATAATATCCGCCATGTAGGCCCACCATTTCTGCACAATCTGGGTACTGCCTAAATCCTGCGAGGAACTGCCATTTTGTTGTTGCACGGCAAAAAGTATATTGGTTTCTTCATCTAAAAAATAGAATAATCGCTGATCCCATTTTCCTTTAATAAAGCAGATAACTCTGGCCAGATCTCATCATGGCGCTTTTTATATTCTGCTTTAAAACCGGGCTTAAGCTTCATTTTGAATGCAATTTTCATGTTTTTAATTTTATTTTTAATGAGTTTTAGTAACCAGTCCTGTCATTCTGAACGCAGTGAAGAATCCCGAATATATAAGTATTTAAATTAAGTCCTTCACCTATATTCTTGTCCGGTGTTTTCCATAAATTTCTGAAATTCATTTTAATTACTTTTTAACCTTGTAAACCTCGGTTCCTGCCAATAAGAAACAACCCAGGCCATAATCTTCAAAATCAGGTACACTGGTATAACTTACAGGCTGTCCGTCTTTTGGTTCTTTCCCAGTTCCTTGCATATAGCCTATAAATCCATTTTTTTGAACAGCATCTTTCGTCATGGCGTTCCAGGCTTTGGTAATGATGGGCAGATATGTAGCCTTATCTAAAACACCCTGATTTACGCCCCAGGCCATACCATATACAAACAATGCCGTACCTGAAGTTTCCTTACCACCAAAATGCGTCGCATCGTGTAAACTTACATTCCAGAAGCCATCGGCACGCTGAATGGGAACCAATGCTTTGATCATTTCGTGATAGGTTTTTAAATATTCGTTGCGATGAGTTTCATTTTCAGGGATAATTTCTAAAACACGCACTAATGCAGCCACAACCCATCCATTTCCCCTGGCCCAGTAACAGTCTTCGCCATTTGGTTCTTTATAAGGAGGCACAAAATCTTTATCGCGCCACCAAAGACCATCTTTAGCATTGTACAAACCACCACCCTCAGTATTTTTGGAATGCACATACATTTTGTACATGTAATTGTAGTAGGTGGTATCGTTGTATAATTTACCAAGTTTAGCAAAAACCGGCATCCCCATTTGTATGGCATCAATCCAGGTCCAATCGTTTACCTTGCCCGATTTAATTACCAGATCGATAGAAGCTTTAATATCTTTAATGCGTTCGGGCCGTTTATCAATCAGATAAAGATCGATATAAGTTTGTCCACAGGCCTGGTCATCAGCATTTTTTGTAGTAATACCATTTCTTAAACCCCAGTTGTGTTTTTCGCCCCATTGAACGGCATAATCGTAATATGCTTTTTCAGGGTTAATTTTATAAAGATTCATCAATCCTTCGTAATACACAGCCCTCGTCCAGATATTGCTTGGCCGCTCCCTGTTGGTCATGATCGACTTCCCTGCATCTGGCCACTTATTCATGAAATAAGCATTTGTTAATTTTAACACTTTTAAAACCTCCTTTTTATTGGGGATTTTTTGTGCAAAAAGCAACTGTGTAAATATGATGAGAATTAGAGCGGAGCTGAATATAAATTTCTTCATGGTAGTATTTCGCTTATCTTGATTAATTGGATTTAGGTTTTGGTTTTAACTCGTCAGGGCTATCTTTCGTAAAGGTATCGAACTGAATTTTCGACGGACTTTCGAAGATATCTTTCACGGTATTAAAAGCCACTTCATATTTTGGGTTAAACTGATCAGACATCATATATTGTTGTAAGCTGAAATAAAGTTGTTGCGCAGCAGGTGCATCTTTTACATCAGGTGATAGATTGGCACTTGAAACCACTAATTTCCCCTTACCTACTTTTGCTTCGAAAATCAATGCCAAACGGCGGTTCAAAAACCAGGTATCTATCGGTTGAATAATTGGCTTAAATCCAGAGGGAAAATCTTCGAGGTTCATTACCTGCGATTTGTTTACAATTTCCCACCACTGCATATCGCTGTGATAATCGGTAGGAAAGTTGTTAAAGGCTCCATGTTTTGGATCGCATAAAATGCCCAAAGTATGTGGCGGACGCATTTTAAACCACGAGGTATTCCAAAAAACAGGTAAAAAAGTTTGCACCACTTCTTTCCCTTTCACCACTTTGCCAGCTGCATTAAGGAAAACATTGCCTCCCCCGGTCAAAACAGCCTTCGCTTTGTCATCTAAACTGGTACAGTAATACACATTACTTTTAACTTGTGGCAACTTCTCAGGATAAACCCAGAAATCCCAATCGTTGGCGAATTCAGTTCCATCGATGGTAACTTCCAGTTTTAGTTTTGTTGCTTTTGTAATACCACTTAATGGAAATTTAATTTCTCCGATCGCAATACAATTGGTAATATTGAGAGTTTTAGGGCTGAAATTGCCTTTGGCTACATTCGTGCCACTTTCATCCTTGAGTGTCCACAAGAGTTTTGCATTTTCAATTGGTGCTTTTCCAAAATGTGCCACTTCTACCGCAGCTTCTAAGGTTTCGTTATTGGTAAATACAAACTTTGAAACTTTTAACAAAGGCACCGTGCTATTAGAAAAGCGCTTAAATTCCTTAGCGGTAATATAACCTTTCTCATCCCAGAAGGCATCCAGAACACCAACAAGTGCTGTTCCCTGTCCCGGATAATCATTTAGCGATAATAGCTGGTAGCCATTGTAATTTGGTGTGCGTAATGCTTTTTCGATTTCGTTTTTATAACAAAGTGCTTGTAATTTACCCGAAGCCATTAAAAAATCATGCCCCTGATCGGCCATATCATGGTCTTTAAGATCTTCCTGAAACATCTCGAAGTTTTTTGCACGATAAACACCCGTGTATTTTTTTATTTCATCGAAATTAGGAAAGGCACAATATTGCCCCATTTCGTGTGCTACAAAAGGCACTGTAAACTGCTCGATCTGTTTGGCATAGGTTGAAATACTTTCTGGCTTTCTGCCCCAGTCTAAACCTCTTGCACCAGCCCGAACCATATATTCGTTGTTTGGAATAACCGGCCAGCTACCACCAACTGACGCGCCTGTGTATAATCTCCTCGAATCTTTTGCCTTCCAATAATTATTAAACTTAGTCAGGTATTCAACCTGTCTGCCGCGCGGTTCGTTACCATAGGCCATCATACAAAAGGATGCATAATTGCCATAGTTTTTAGTCATGCGGTTGGTTTCATCATAAATAAACTGGTCAATTGGTTTTCCATCTCCGATAGAAGTGCCGTGATTCGCCCAGCTTGGTCCTTCAGGTTGAAGGTAAAAGCCGACCTGATCTGCAGCGATAAAAGCAGCTTCAGGCGGACAAAACGAATGGAAACGCATGTGATTTAACCCATGAGCCTTCGAAATTTTAAAAATGCGTACCCATGCCGCAACATCCATTGATGGATAACCTGTTAACGGAAATTCGCAATTGTTGACCGTACCACGTAAAAAAACCGGACGGCCGTTAATTTCAAAAGTTCTGCCTACAGCTTTAAACTCGCGCATGCCGAATTGCACTTTTTTCGTCTCTTTTGCCATCCTTCGATAGTAAAGTAGCTGTTAAACGGTACAATGCCGGATCGAACTCATCCCAGGTGGCGATTTTATCGCCCATTGGCAAATTGATTTCTAAGCTGCCTTCGCCATTGGTGATCTGATAAACAGCTGTTACAGGTTTTACCTGCAGGATATTTTTGGTATTGAAACTGCCTGCAGAAAGTATAATTTTTCCTGCAGAAGATTGATTGGTATTGGCTTTCAACTGAATTTTAACCCTGGCTGACTTATTTTTCAAATCAGGGTAAACCTGGATATCTTCAAAATACACGGGCGAACTGGCCACCAGCTCCATTTTACCTACCACGCCATTCCAGTTTCCTTGGGTATGGTCGGTTAAACTATGTGAATCCTGCCCCACATTTATCGCTTTGATGCGGTTATCGATTAATAAAGTGATGGTATGTTTTCCCGCTTTTAAATTTGCGGGGAGTTCGAAATTTTGCGCAACCACAAAGGTATACTGTGTTCCGGTTTCGATATCATCTATCCAAACCCTCGTTTCTGAATGGGGATATTCTAAAGATAGTACCAGCCTTTTATTCTTCCAATTGGCAGGAATTTCGATATCTTTCTGGTACCATGCTGCACCTGTATAATGTTTGGCAGGGGTTAGCCAAAAAGGGATTTTCAGGTTACCGGGTTGACGATATTTTTCTAATCGGGGATGAAAAAAGTACGAGCTATCGTAAATACTTCCTGTCCATTTTGTTTTAAGGGTAATATCATCGCCCTTTAAGTTTTCGGCCATTGAGCCTGGCAAATTAACGGATTCCGGAAGAACGGTTGAATACCATTTTCCTTTTATGCCTTCATCTTTAGGATCAATTCTGAAACGCCATTTGCCGGCAAGTGAAATGCTTTGGGCATGTGTTTGCGTGATGCTTAAAAATATAAAAGCAATGCCTATCAGCACTTTGAAAACTCGGTTAACCTGTTTCTGCATAAAATTGGACGGTTTATCACCGCTCGTATTTGGTTAGGCGGTTAAAATAAGACAATATTGTCAGGAAAGCATCCTGTAGTATCCTGCCCTATGACTTATTTCAGGTAGCTGTTCAGTTTATTATTTTTTAATTTCTTTAGGCCTTTTACAACAGCAGCTGCATTTAACTTCGCTCCTGCCTCGTTGGTGTGTGTATGATCTTTCTCGGTAAAAAATGTCTTTACTTCAGTCGCGCTTAAAGCAGCATATTTATCTTTAATGATCTGGTTCAATGGAATGAAATCGACTTTTTCGGCTTTTGCCACTTCTTCGGCCCAGCTGGCATAACTATCGTTGACTAAAACAACGGCATCATCTTTAACCGGATTGCGTGGAATCGGTGAACATACAACCGCTGTTGCGCCTTTAGCTTTAATATCGCCGATGAATTTGCGCAGGTACCAGCCATAAGTATAAACCACTTCCTGCTTTTTCTTAATCGGGTTATAAATTTCTTCACTTTCCGTTCCAATGCCTTTTATGGTACCACGGGCGCGGGCAGTATCATCTAATGGGCTGCTATCGTTATGGCCGAACTGCATCATCACGAAATCGCCTTTTTTACTTTTGCCAAAACAGCATCCCACAAACCATTGGTTTGGAAAGTACGACTGCTGGTGCCGCCAAGTGCATCGTTTTCAACATTGATTTTTTCACTGTTGAATAAATCTCCGATAAAACTTCCCCAGCCCCATAAAGTGCCGTCGCCTTTTCCTTTCCCGTTTTTAACAGTCGAATCGCCAATGAGGAATAAAGTGGGCTTTGCCTGCTGTTTTAAGATAATGCAGGAAGAAAAAATAATGAATGCTACTATGAGAACAATGCTTAAATATGTTGTTATTGGTTTCATGCTTAGTTTATTAAATTTACCGTTAGCGGTTTGATTAAACAGATTATTTTGGAATCGTCATTTCGAGCGGAGTGCAACGAAGTCGAGAACCCGAAGGCTCAGCGAAGCTAAATCTATCTAGATAGATCTCTCCATTCCGCTATGCTACATCCGATAGCTATCGGATCGAGATGACGCATCTTTCGGTCATTGCCTTTGGCCTTTCAGCTTTAGCCTTTCTCCCTTATTAAAGCAGATAGTTTTTCAAATTACAGTCTTTTAATTCCCTGATTCCTTCTACAACAGAAGCCGCGTTAATTTTTGCGCCTTCTAAATTGGTGTGGGTATGATCGCCCGGGAAATAGAGTTTTACTTTATCCGGACCGAGCGCATCATATTTATCGGCCGTTATTTTATTCAGGTCAACGAAACAGGCATTTTCTTCTTTGGCTACATCAGCGGTCCATTTTCCGAAATCGTTATTGGCCCGAACCACTTTACCATCTTTAAAAATATTTCTGGGGATCATGGAAAGTACAATAGGCGTAGCACCCTTTGCTTTGGTTTCGCGTACAAATTTGCGGATATACCAGCCATAGGTATGCACGGTTTCTACTTTTCCATCTGGCCAGGTTAATACTTTGGTTTCTTCACCGGTTCCTCTTAGCACACCTCTTCTTCCGGCTTTTGTAGTATCAGGTACGCTTCCGTCGTTATGTCCAAACTGCATCGTAACAAAATCGCCTGGCTTTAATGTTTCCAAAACCTTATCCCACCTGCCTTCCGATAAAAAAGTTCGCGTACTCCTTCCGGCCATGGCGTTATTTTCTACATGAATTTTTGTGGTATCAAATAGTGAAGCAATGGGCGTTCCCCAGCCCCAGGTTTCTTTGTTCAAATTGCGAACAGTAGAATCACCAATGGTATGCAGGGCGGGTTTATGTTGAGCGATAAAGGCAGCAGAACAAATAATGATGATCATTCCTGCCAGGATAAAGCTGTATTTTTTCATTTTTATTTATGATTATTATGGTACATAATTAATATTTTTGGGGTTCTACAAGTGTGATATTGGGTTTTGGTGCTTTCTTCATTCCGAAGCCGAAATAGAAACCCGTATGTGGCGGTTGGTTGTAGCCATCGTTTTGCCAGGCTATACTTAAACGGTACTGCGGATCGTGCATTAAAGTATAATTGCGGTGTGCTGTCGGTATCGTGGTGGTATAAATGCGTAAACTTTGGTTGTCATAAGATCTTAAGATCAACTCTTCACGCCAATCGCCAAAAATATCGGCGCTTAATGCTGGTGTAGATTTGGTTCCGTTGTTAGCAACAGCTCCATCAGCCGTAAAAAGCCTGCCACCATTGTATTTATCAATGTGGTTTGCATCTAAAAGTTCTCTCGATAAATCATCGTCCCAATAAATCAGAAAATTAGTTGACCTTGGCTGATCCTCAATTCTATTGCCTTTTATATCATATAATCCATTCGATCCCGACCACCACATCTGTGCACCGAAACGGCTATTGTCAATATTATCAGCCACTCCCCGGCCTACATCCTCATCGGGTGATCCTTTCCACAATATTTCGCCAGTTTTCGCATCGTAAACGGCCACACCAGGCCCTTTTGTACCTTCTTCTATTTCATGGACACCAAAAACTTCTAAACCAGGGTGTTCCGGATCAAGATCTGAAACATGAATGGTGTCACCGTGCCTCAATCCTGTGGTATATAATCCTTTTCCATTATCATCCACACACATCGAACCGTAAATGATCTCATCCTTTCCATCGCCATCTACATCTGCAACCGTAAGATTGTGGTTCCCTTGACCTGAAAATGGATTTTTAGTATCTTTAGTATCAAATATCCATCTTGAAGTTAGTTTACCATTGCGCCAGTCCCAGGCTGCCAAAACCGTTCTGCCGTAATAACCTCTGCACATCACTACACTTGGATGCATGCCATCTAAATAGGCCACGCAGGCATTAAACCGATCTACCCGATTACCCGTATTATCGTTTTTTCCATTCCCACCTCTGCCACCCCAGGCACCGATACTGCCACGGGCCGGAATATAATCGGTAGTAGCCAAAGCTTCACCTGTTCTACCGCTAAATACAGTTAAAAATTCAGGACCATCCAATATTTTACCATTCGCGTTGCGCCAGTCTTTAGTCGCATCGCCAATTACTTTTCCTTTGCCATCTATTGTTCCGTCGGCAGTTTTACATACCATTTCGGCAATGCCATCGCCATCCAGATCATACACCATAAACTGGGTGTAATGGGCACCTTCGCGGATGTTTCTCCCTAAATTAATCTCCCACAAAAAAATTCCGTCTAATTTATAAGCCTGAAAAATTGGCGGATCGGTAATACCGTTTGATGAGTTATCCCTACTCCGGCCAGTTTGGTGCAATACAATTTCGTATTCACCATCTCCATCCAGATCGCCTGCCGAAGCATCGTTAGGCGTATAACCTGCTGGTGTTTTTAATGGAATAGTTAAATATTGCTGAATAGGTGGTTTGGCTGGCAACCTGAAAGGTTTACTCGCTTCTAATTCAGTGCCTTTTAAAATGGGTTTTACAAAATAGCTGTTCGGAAGATCGAATTTAACCCCTGCATCTACAAAATTGGTGCTATTGGTAATGGGATCGTGATTGAGTTTTATGGCTTCATTATTTCCGGATTTGCGGTATAAGTTAAAAGCAATTTCACCGGTATCAGTACCCAGCATCCGCCAACCAACATAAATAGAATCGTTATTTTGCCGCACTGCAATTACACCGCGGCCCAGTTTTTCCATTTGGCGCTGGCCGAAAAGCTTAGTCGCAAAGAACAAGCTGATTATGAAACAGGAAACGGTAATGGTTTTGGTCATCATGGCTTGTGTACAAGCTTAATTAAAAAATAGAATCGATTCATGGTTTATTAAACTTTATAGGCAGTCTTGGCCGATATAGCTACTCCTTTACCGGTAATTACAATGGGCTTGATCAATACCAGAATATCGAGGAAACGAAGGCTCATCAATGCATGATTTGGCTAGTAAATTTAACAACTGCCGGGTAACCGCTATTAAAGATTCATGTCCAATGTAAATAGTATATTTTTAAGGCGCATCCTGTAGTATCCTGCTTTTCGAAAATGACAATAAGCTATAATAAAGATTTCTGCAGCTAAATTTTAAACATTAAGCAAAATTCACTTTACTGAAGCCTTTTACACTTTCCATTTATATTTCTTTGCTTATCTCAATTTCGCTAATGCAAAGATTGTAGAATTTAAAAACAAAATAGCTGAAAAAGAAAAAAATAAATGTTTAGTTAACGTTTATTATTTTAAATATTTTACTTTTACCTTTAGGATCTTCCAAATATTAAACCGTATGAAATTAAATTACCCTGTAAAAAGTGTGTTTTCGGCATGCATAGCGTATGCAATTGGAATTGGCTATACTACAGAAGTGCATGCACAAACTGTAAAAGTGATCAAAGTTAAAACAGACCGTTCTATTGCCAAAGTGCAACCGAATATGTGGGGTGTTTTTTTGAGGATATTAACTTTGGCGCCGATGGCGGTATTTATGCCGAACTCATCAAAAACCGCTCTTTCGAATTTGCAAAACCGCTAATGGGCTGGACGATCCAGCGCAAAAAACAGCAAGAAGGCGAAATATTGGTAGTAAACCGCAAAGAGGTAAACACTGCAAATCCCAGATATTTACAGGTAAAAAAACAAACCGACGATTTTGAGCTGGTAAATGAAGGATTTAAAGGTATTGGTGTAAAAAAGGATTACGCTACGATTTTTCATTGATGTACCGTCAATCAACTCCGGGGGTTAAACTTGTACTCCAGTTAAAAGATGCGAATAATAAAATTATTGGACAGGGAAGTTTAACACCTGATCAAACAGGTAGTGACTGGAAAAAACAATCAGCAAGTTTTACCGCTACTGAAACCGATCCAAAAGCTAAGTTCTCCATTCTGTTTCAGGGAAATGGAAACATCGACCTGGACATGATCAGCCTTTTCCCTGGCGATACCTGGAAAAACCGTCCACGAGGGTTAAGGGCAGATATGGTGCAGTTATTGGCAGATATGAAACCTGGTTTTATCCGTTTCCCAGGCGGCTGTATTGTAGAAGGAACCGATCTGGCGAACCGCTACCAGTGGAAAAAAACCATTGGCCCGATTGAAAACAGACAACTGATTATCAACCGTTGGAACACCGAATTTGCAAACCGCTCTGCACCAGATTATTACCAGAGTTTTGGTTTAGGCTTCTTTGAGTATTTCCAACTGGCAGAAGATATAGGCTCAGATGCCTTGCCAATATTAAATTGTGGTATGGCCTGCCAGTTCAACTCTGCTGAAGTAGCTTCACTTGAAGAACTTGATCCTTATGTACAGGATGCACTAGACCTGATTGAATTTGCCAATGGCGATGTAACCACCAAATGGGGAAAAATGAGGGCAAATCTTGGTCATCCAAAACCTTTCAATTTAAAAATGATGGGCGTTGGCAACGAAAACTGGGGGCCACAATACCTGGAAAGGTTAGCCATTTTTACTAAAGCCATAAAAGCTAAATATCCCGATTTTAAACTGATCAACAGCTCGGGAACCGATCCTGAAGGCGATCGCTTTAACTTGCTAAACACCACCTTAAGAAGCAATAATGCCGATTTTATCGATGAACACTATTACCGCTCTGCCGATTGGTTTTTAAAAATGCCGGCCGTTACGATAACTATCCAAGAAACGGATCCAAGGTTTTTGTTGGCGAATATGCAGTGCATGCAGACAATAGTATCGTTGGAAGTAACCGCAACAACTGGCAAAGTGCATTGGCTTCGGCTTCGTTAATGACAGGTTTGGAGCGTAATGCCGATGTGGTACAAATGGCCTCTTATGCTCCGCTTTTCGCTAATATCGATGCCTGGCAATGGGCGCCCGATATGATCTGGGTAGATAACCTGAAATCGTACGGAACACCTGATTATTATGTACAAAAACAGTTTTCTACCAATAAGGGAACGGATGTAGTTTCGATTACACTTGATGAGAAGAACATTATCGGTCAGGATGGACTTTACGCGTCTGCGGTAACCGATCAGGCAAAAAAGAACTGATCATTAAAATCGCCAACAACTCCGGTCAATCGCAGAACATTGATTTTGACCTTGAAGGAAAAATAAAATTAAAAAATAAGGCCACTAATGAGGAGATAGCGAACAGCAACCTGACTCAGGTTAATTCTTTCGAAAATCCTGAAGCAGTAAGCCCGAAAAAAGCACGATTAACCTAAAAGGCAAAAAATTAAACATCGCGTTAAAGCCTTACTCTTTTAACGTGATCAAAATCCCATTTAACCAATAGATTTAACGAGATCATGATGAAAAAATTTCTCTTATCTGCAGCCCTATTCTGCAGTTCGATTTTAGTGCACGCACAAAATGAAACCCAATTAACCATCAAACCTGCGGGCGATCAAGTGGTGAGCAAGCACATTTACGGTCATTTTTCGGAACATTTGGGCCGCTGTATTTATGATGGCTTTTGGGTAGACGAACATTCGACAATCCCTAATAAAGGAAGAATAAGATTAGATATTGTTGAGGCATTAAAAAAGATAAAAGTTCCGAACCTGCGTTGGCCGGGAGGTTGTTTTGCTGATGAATACCATTGGAGAGATGGCATTGGACCAAGAAACCAACGTCCGAAAATGGTTAACACCAACTGGGGCGGCGTAACTGAAGACAATAGTTTTGGTACACACGAATTTCTAGACCTCTGCCAGATGATTGATTGCGAACCTTACATTGCAGGAAATGTAGGTAGCGGAACTGTTGAAGAAATGGCCAAATGGGTAGAATACCTGAATTTTGATGGCGTAAGCCCGATGACGGCCATCCGCAGCCAAAATGGAAGAGAAAAACCATGGAAAGTTTCTTTCTGGGGTGTAGGTAACGAAAGCTGGGGTTGCGGTGGCAACATGACACCAGCTTATTATTCTGATTTATACCGCAGGTATGCTACTTATGCACGCAACTATCCTGGTGCTCCGCTAAAAAGAATTGCCAGTGGAGCTAATTCAGGTGATTACAACTGGACTGAAACCTGTATGAAAAATATTGGCGACCAAATGTGGGGATTAACTTTACACTATTATACCATCCCAACAGGAAACTGGAGCAAAAAAGGATCGGCTACCAAATTTGATGAAGCACAATACTTTTCGACCATGAAAAACTGCTTACACATGGAAGAACTGGTAAGCAAACACTCCGCAATAATGGATAAATACGATCCTGAAAAGAAAGTTGCTTTAGTGGTTGATGAATGGGGAATCTGGACAGATGTGGAGCCTGGAACTAACCCTGGTTTCCTGTATCAGCAGAACAGTTTAAGAGATGCTTTAATTGCAGGAACGACCTTAAACATCTTCAATAACCACTCCGATCGGGTTAAAATGGCCAACCTGGCACAAACTGTAAATGTGCTGCAGGCTTTAATCCTGACTGAAAAAGACAAGATGATTCTTACCCCTACTTATCATGTTTTTGATCTCTACAAAGTGCATCAGGATGCCAAATATCTACCGATTGCCTTTACCAGTCCTGATTATGTTGTAGGTGATCAAAAAATCCCTGCTTTAAACGTTTCTGCTTCGCAGGATGCCAGCGGTGCCATCCATATTTCTTTGGTTAATTTAGATCCTAACAAAAAAATTGCACTGAGTACAGTTTTAGATGGCTTGAAATGGAGCACAGTTACAGGACAGATTTTAACCTCTGCTAAACTAACTGATGTAAACACATTTAACGATTTGAACAAAGTGCACAATGCAAAATTTACGGGTGCAAAAAAATCAGGCAGTTCATTAAAAGTAGAATTACCGGCTCAATCTGTTGTTGTACTGGAATTAAAATAATTTAATCAGGACAAAAAAGTTTCAAATTACTAATCCTGATAAGAACTGAATGTTTCCGTTTTTAATATGGAAGGTTTTGGCAGATTTGTAATCAATGTAGCTTTATATTAAAAATCATGAAAAAATTAATATGCCTTTTTGTATGGTTGTTATCAGTATTTCTTAATGCTGAAGCACAATCTACAAAAAGGCCTTATCTCTTTGCCTATTTTAAAGATAATGGCGAAGATGGTTTGCATCTTGCTTATAGTAACGATGCTTACAAATGGACAGCACTTAAGAATGATCAATCATTTCTTACGCCTACTGTAAGCAAAGATAAACTGATGAGAGATCCTTGTATTATACGCGGGGCGGATGGCATATTTCATATAGTTTGGACAGTAAGCTGGAAAGATAAAGGCATTGGTTATGCCAGCTCGAAAGATCTGATTAACTGGAGCGAACAACAGTTTTTACCTGTTATGAGTAAAGAAGATGGTGCCAGGAATACCTGGGCTCCCGAAATCACTTACGATAGCCATACCAAAACCTATATGATTTATTGGGCCACAACCATTAAAGATAAGTTTAATGAAACGGCATCAACTGAAGAAAGTGGCTACAACCACAGGATTTATTACGTTACGACAAAAGATTTTAAAACTTATTCGGAAACCAAATTGCTTTACGATCCGGGGTTTAACGTAATCGATGCCACAATTGTAAAAGAAGGTAAACAGTTTATCATGTTTTTAAAAGATGAGACCCGTCAGCCGGCTCAAAAGAGCATCAAAATAGCTTATGCCGATCAGTTAATTGGTCCTTACAGCAAAGCTGGAAACCCGATTACCGGCAACTATTGGGCTGAAGGACCAACAACCTTCAAAACTGGAAATAACTGGATGGTGTATTTCGATAAGTACCGTGATCATAAGTATGGGGCAATTCAATCTGAAGATTTAAAAAACTGGACTGATGTTTCCGATAAAATTTCCCTGCCAAAAGGCTTAAGACACGGCACCATACTAACAATTAAGAAAAAGAATTGGAAATCCTATTAAAGCAATAAAAAATGCTAAAGAAGAATAAAACTTTCTAATCCCCCAAATCCCCGTGGTCTGTGTCCCACAGACCACTAAGATAAATTTCCATCACAGGTCATACTGACCTTATTTTACTGCGTAACTTTCCGCTTCGCTGCAGGTCAGCATCTTTATAGTCTGTACATATCCACTTCAAAACTTTCCTCATGGATCCTGAAACAAGTTCAGGATGACGATCGATTTGTAATGCTAGTGGTCTGTGAGGACACAGACCAAGGAATAAGATCACGAAAATCAGTCCTCTATCTAACCAGCCTCACCTCATATATATTGGCAATAGCTGATCCCTGATCGGCAATAAATTTTACTTCTACATCTGCTTTTAACAGCGCTTTTGGAATCTGATATTCCTGAGTATAAAAAACATCACCCTTGCTACCATCTAGCTTTACATTTTCAATGGTAACACCATTGACCAGAATAGAAAAACTTTTGTTCTTTTCTTTCCCAAAATATGTTAAACTGAGCTTATTTGCGGACAGGTCTTTATTTTTAAGCACATAACTAAACCATGCTTTCCCATTTCTAAAATGCCTTTCCTGGTAGGTTCCGTTATCGGTTTGTTCACCTTTAAAATTGTGATCAGATTCTGGCTGCTGCTCTCCGGTATTAATCAGATCAACCGTTTTCTGTTCAATCTTCATCTTTTCTTCTTCAGCCAACTTAATCGCATTTGCACGTTCTGGCAATGTCGCAGCGCTACTGTAAGGAAAATAAACAACATACCGTTTTATGGCCAGGGTGTAAAAAGGAACTAATTTTAAGGATTTGTATTTTGGTTGATAGATTGCATTCCGGGCATTGAAAGTTAAACTGCTTTTATCTGTCAGCGTAATTTCATTTGCCAGCATATTTTTAGCTCCGGTAACCAATGGTGCATCGCTGATCGGAAATAAAGCACCCGAAGCGATATGCCCCATCCTGCTGCCATCAGCGGTTAAATTCGGCTGTTTTAAAGTATCCATTGCCGCAGCAAGTACAATCGGTCCGTGGAGAAAGGCTACCCAATCAGAACCATCGGGCATAAACTCTGTAGTAGTATGCATCGGCAGAGCAATATGAACAACGTCACCTGTACTCCAGATACGATCGATACTGGCATAACCATTTGCTTCGCTTTTAGCAGTTACTTTTTTTCCGTTTACCAGCACAGTCATTTTCTCATGTTCTACCCAGGCAGGCTGACGGAAATGTAAGGCAAAACGTTGTTTGTTTTTTAACTGAAGTTTAATTGTCGTGTTCTCAGCATCTGGAAAAAGTGTTTGCTGTACAAGTTGAATACCTTTTTCTTTCCAATTTAAGGTTGAAGGAATAAAAAGATTCACATATATATCATTCGCATGGTGTGCATAAATCAGTTCTCCATATTTACAATGGTTCTCCAATCCTGAACCTACACAGCACCAGAAACTTTCCTGCGGATTAGAATAGGTACGGTAATGCCCTGGCCGCATTGGAGTAAAATATACAAAACCACCTTCCGGCCTTTGCGAAGAAAGGATATGATTGTAAAGTGTACGTTCGTAATAATCAAGATAAGTGTTTGAAGGAGCGGCTAAAAACAACTGTTTAGTAAGCTTCAGCATGTTGTAAGAATTGCAGGTTTCGGGTCCTTCTCGCGATTCTGTCATTGAAGAAAAGTCATTGGCGGGATGAAAATGTTCTCTTACGCTATTTCCGCCGATGACTACTGTTCTATGTTCTACTACCGTTTTCCAAAAAAAGCAGCTGCATTTGCCCAGGCAGCATCTTTATCCAATAAAGCAATCTGCTCAAAACCAATCACTTTCGGAATCTGCGTATTTGCATGTAAACCGTTCAGGGCATCCGTATTTTTTAATAGTGGATTTAGGATTGATTGATCTGAAAACCGTTTTGCCAGTTGAAGATACTTCTGCTTGCCAGTTATCGCGTAAACATGAGCAAAAGTTTCATTTAATCCACCATGTTCACTTTTTAATAATTCCTGTATTTGCTGATCGGATAAATTGGAGACCATGTCTACACACCAATCAGTTAGTTTGATCAGCATCTGCTTTGCTTTCGCATTACCCGCAACTGCATAAGCATCGTACAGCCCCGCATAAATTTTATGGATATTATACAGCGGTACCCATTTTCCATTTAACGAAAAACTGGATGATTTAATGTTTCCGGCTTTAATCTCTTTCCAGATTTCCTTGCCGCCCGGGATTCCTGCCAGGTATCCATCTCCATTTTGGCGCTGACATTTATCCAATTCGGCGATCATATATTCCATCCGCTCCTTCACCTTGGCATCGCCGGTGGAAGCATACATCAAAGCCAGGGCCGACAAATAATGTCCGCCGATATGCCCGTCTAAACCGGTGTTTTCCCAGTTACCATAAGATGCTGCTTTGGGTTTTAGTCCTGCCTCCCTTAAATATGGCGCCAGAAGCCTGTTTGCATCCAGCGATAACATGTATTTTTTATCGGTTTCCTGGGCCTGTTTAAAAGGTCCCCCAAGCAAACGGACTTCTGCTAAACTAAATGGCTGTAATGCAGTTTGCCCGAAAACAGTTCCGCACAGGGCGGTAATCAAAACGGCAGTTATTATTTTTTTCATCTTTTATTAATATTTTGTTCTAATTTCCATCTGGCTTAACCACACTACTTTTAGGGCTCTCCGGCCAGTGCCAGTCTGCAGGATCGTCTGGTTTTGCAGGATCGAATTTTGGTAAATCATCTACCAGATATTTTGCAATACCCAATTGCTGTTCTTTAATGCCTAAGATCACACACTGTGCAATTTCATAAGCACCATAAGGATTAAAATGCGTGTTATCAGCCAATGCTTTATCCTGGCCAGGATAACTGTTGGCCGGATAATGGACAAACGCCTTTTTTGAGGGCCCTTCCCCTAATGCATTAAACAAAGCTGATGTCATAGCATTCAGGTCAATTAAAGCCACTTTCTCTTCGGAAGCGACCTTCCGTGCGGCGTCGAGGAAAATCGCCAAGAGAATTTACAATTTTTCCGGCTGCCCCAAAAGATCTTCTGCTCGTTGAGGTAACCACAACCAGAATTCCACCTTTTTTCTTTACTTCCGAAATAAATGTTTTTAATCTTTCAGTATACGATTGATACGCACCATCGCCTGGTCCTTTATCTTTTTGATCATTATGTCCAAATTCAATAAAAAGGTAATCGCCAGGTTTCATTATACTTAAAATCTTCGCTAAACGCTTGCTCCCCAAAAACGAACCTAATGTTAAGCCCGATTCAGCATGATTGGCAATGGCAACCCCTGGTTTAAAAAACCGCGGGATCATTTGCCCCCACGATGCCCAAGGTTCATCATCCTGGTCCACAACTGTTGAATTCCCTGCCAGGAAAACCGTAATCTGATCCTCAACTCTCTTAATTTCGAGTGCCTGTAAGGCGGTTTGATGGTCAAATTCCAAAGTCAGTTTATCATCCCAATCAAGCTTGGTAAGTTCGCGTGGTTTTAGTGAGACCGCTTGCTCTCCAGCAATATGTCTATCTTTAACATTTACAATAAATGTTTTGGTTAGCGATTGTCCTGCCGTGGTTTTTACATTTTCGAGCATCAACCTTCTCGATTCTGCTTTTACCGTAGTTAACATTTCCGCGTTTGGATCGCCAAGTGTCACCTTGATTTTGTAATTCCCTTCAGGCACCGAAACCGAAAAATAAAATGGTTTACTGCTCTTAACCAGATCTGAAGTTAAAAGATTCTTCCCGTCATAATTTATACCTTCAACTTTCGAATCAAAATCAAAACCAAAGCCTTTTTCTTTACTGTAAGCATCATTAGGTAAAACTTGTGTATAACCTTTAACAACCTTTCCAGGTCCGAAATCTAATTTGTAACTGTTTTTTTCCTGCGCCTGTGATAGATTGACCATTAAACCAAGGAAAATAAATGGTTTAATAAACTTTTGAATGCTCATATCGTTTGGTTTTGCTGCACGATCAGGCGCAATGGTTTTATACATTCAGACCGTTTTCTCATAAAATTGAAATCTGGCTAATTAAACGTCGTAAAGACGATTATCTTACGAAGATATAAAAACAATTTCCATTTCAAACGATAATGAACAGATGATTTTAGAATCCGGGTACTCTTTATTTAAAAAATATCTTCTCGCTAAGGTCAAAAAACAAGTCTATCGGTTGATCTGGTGGCTAACTATAAAAGCTTGATCAATTAGTTTTCCGTATAAAGGATGCCATTTATGGTCATTAAAAACTTTATTCCAACCAAATCATTTGTGTAAAAGCACCATTTGTTGCTATGTCCCAGGCCTCTACCCTTACCCACTTACGGTCTTTTAAATTAGTTGCCCAATTGTAATCTTTTTTCCCAAAAGCCTAGGTAGTGTTTAAATTAATACGGTTACGATAGACCTTTGACCCGTCACCCGATACAATTTCAACAAAACTTAAGGGAATGTCCAGTTGAGTTGCATATTTATCTTTGCTTTACCATTATTATCAATTTTTAGTGTTTCCCCTGCACCTTTTCCATTAATGTTAAATTTCGGAATCAATACCTCTCCCGTAGAAACAAAAAATTTGCCTTCGCGGATTACATCTAAAACAGGCTTCCAGCCATCTGCATAGTTTGGTAACTTATCCATCTGTAAATAATTCACGTTTAAATGTGCATACATTTCATTTTGCCTGGTTATGGTAAAGATGTCTGCCTCAGAAATGATATGTTTTTTCAGCCCCCAATTGGCCATATCGTCCATTAAGTTCAATACTCTTTTACTTAAAGTTGGCAAAGAAAGATCGCCGGGAATCGCTTTCCAGGCGGCCCCCATAAAAGTCTCTGATTTAAAAAAGTCTTCTTCTTTATATTTATCAGGATAACCGGTTGAGGCCTTTGTTCGGGCATGGGCTGTCCACGCCAGGCCTTGCTCCTTTTCCAATAATTTTAACATTTCAGCCTTGTCGTTAACGCGATAAACCTTCCCGTATTTTGGATCGTCGGTTTCGAAAGGCAGATCGCTTTTTCTCGACATCATCCAATAAACTGGTTTAGGAAAAAATGCCAGCCAATGCCCGCCATAAAAATTATTGGCTTCTTCTCCCGGTAACAGTAAAAAATTAGAATCAGATAACCTTTTGGTTTGTTTAAATAAGGCATCTAATTCTTTTAAACGAATAGAATCCGGTCCTTTTGGATGTCCTGGCCCATGAAATTCAGCAAGCTTAACAATATTTAAACCTGCTTTTTTTAATACGTCAACAAATTCCGGTTTTTCAGGAATGGCTTTTCCGCTCAGCACCACATCCGAAATAAACTCGTTGTGGAAGTGGCTGGCCATTGTTTTATAGCCCGCCAAGGGCACATAAGTATCGTTATGCGTAAACTTTTTAACTTCTGCCAAAGCTGCGTCTGCTTTCCCTGTGCTTAACAAACAGAAAAAGTTAAGGCGCTGCCGGGTATTGGGAGGTGCATTAAACCATGGTACATAACGTTTATCTCCTAAAGGATCCTGACGGATGCCAATACCAAAATCGGGAATCAGATTTAGGTAGTTGCTCCCTTTCCAGGTAAATTTAAGGTTAAAAGCTTCATCCAGGGGATAAAAGTATTGATGTGGGGCAGGAAAAACAGCCAAACTTCCACTTTTACTTTCGCCGATAACGGTACGGTATTTTACTTCCAAATTTTTACCTGGATCTGCTTTAGCTGCCTTTTCCCGCTGAAGATTTCCTTTACATCAGACCAGGCTACACTAGACCAGTTATCTTTTTTGCTTATCAATCCAGCATCGTACAAAATAGCTGTTGAATCTTTTGGAGTAGATACTACAGCTGCTACATTAAACAAAGGGCTTCCATTATAGCACGTTATTTCCAAAGCGCCGCTAAATGTTTCGCATTGCACTCCATTTATTCGCACTACAGTTTGTGCACCCTTTGTAAAAACACTCGTAGCTCCCTTAGCAAACTTTACTACATTTGTGGTATATGGCCTGGTTGGAACACGATCGAAAAAAACATCCCAGCCTCCACTGTTTGGACTTAAGGTACGTTTACCTATTCTCAACACAAACGCAGGATCGAGATGAGCAGCTACTTCTTTTAAGTCGCCTGGTTTACCCATCTGCAAACTGCTGAACAGTGGTCTCCCATTTTCCAGATCAAGAACCATTTTACCAATGGCGCTATTGCCAACAGGCCAGCTAACAACCAGTTCCTTTTGCCTGGCGGAAACAGTTGCTCCATTAGGTTTAACACCCTTTAAATTAACCTGAGCAGATGCATTCAGAAAGAACACACAGATAATAAAAAAAACTGGAACTGACTTTTTCATCGGGGATATTGGCTTTTTCGGTTAGCAGATAACATGCAAGATAATGATTATGAGTAAAGTATATAATTTTACAGTGCAGTTTCATTATCATAAACATTTTAATTTTCCATTTCCAAAACCTTAGCCCCCTAAACTTCGTAATAATAAAAATCCAACAAACATTTGACCATTAAGAAATTAAGAACATTAAAATGGAAGTCGAATGTCTGTTCACGGGTTACAATGGAGCGTTTTGTTCATTTTTTATTTTTTTATAAAAAAACCGTTACATTGTTTAACTTAATTATAAATTTTAAAACCAAACATTTTGCATCCTATACTGCTCAGAAATAATGTAAATATCCTTGGCGAAGGTAGCCAGGTTATTGTATTTGCACATGGCTTTGGCTGTGCGCAAAGTTCCTGGAAATTTATTACAGATGCTTTTCTGAAAGACTATAAAGTAATCTTATTTGATTATGTAGGATCGGGCGATTCAGACCTAAGCCAATACGAGCAACGGAAATATGCCACTCTTGAAGGATATGCCTGCGATGTAATTGAAATTATAGAAGCGCTTGATCTGAAGAACATTATATTTGTTGGACACTCGGTTAGCAGTATGATTGGCATGATTGCCGCATTACAGATGCCGGAAGTATTTAAAAAACTTGTTTTTATTGGTCCTTCGCCAAGGTATTTAAACGATCATCACTATATCGGAGGATTTAATACAGGAGATATTGAAACCATTTTTGAACATATCGCCAGTGATTATGTAGCCTGGAGCAAACAATTGGTACCAGTGGTGATAGACAGCCCTTCTAAACCCGAACTGTCTGATTTTTTACAGGAATGTTTTGAGGCGACAGAGCCAAGTGTGGCCCTTGCCTTTGCAATGGCCACCTTTAAAGCCGATTACAGAGACAAATTAAAAAACCTCGAAGTACCAAGTCTTACCTTGCAATGTACTAACGATGCCATGGTTCCATTATCGGTTGGAGAATTTATTCATGATAATACGCCAGACAATTTTCTGGTTGTGATGAAAGCCACCGGTCACTTTCCGCACATTAGCGAACCAGAAGAAACAATAAGGGAAATAAAAAACTTTATAGAAGACGTGAGTTCAAAATCAGCATCAGATCATCTGTATGCGCCAGAAAATTTCACCCATCATTAGTTAAAACATAGTAACAAAGAAAAATACAGGTTATTGATCAAAAACGCCTGTGCTTCTTTTCTAACTTTTCGCAGGATCATCGCAATCAATTCTTTCAGATACCTGGTATTGATCTGGGGTCAGCCAATCATCCTCAATCGATTGCAGACGTACATTTGGTCATTCAATCATTAAATGGTAGCGGCATTTTTCACCTAAACCTTCGCTGGAATCCAATATCAACATTAATCTGGATCAATCTACAAAAATGTGCCGGACAATATCTTTTTCAAAGATTAAATCATTCTTATTATCAGATTAACGTCACAAATAAAATTTTGCATAGCCATCAGGAATATCCAAGCTGGACAAATAATGAACAAAATGAATAAAATATATATTTGCCGAAATCCGATCCCGTTTTCGTCACGTATAAGCCCGTTCATATCTGATCTTCTGTTCTTTAGTACCTATGCATCAGGCCAAAAAACAATTCAGACTTATATTTATTCAACATTATTCAATAGAATTTAATCCTTATTATCCATAAAAAATAAAATGAACAAATTTAAAACAATTGCATTATCAGCCATTGCCATCCTATTGGTTTACACCGCTAAAGCACAAACCTTGAAGGAGCCGGTTGGCTACAAACTTAAAAATGGTATGAACATTATCATTTCTGAAAACGACAGGTCGCCGAAGGCTTATTCCAGCTTTACCTTGGATGCTAAAGCATTTAATACTAAAAAAGATGGTGTAGTTGAGCTTTTAAATGCTGTATTAAATGAAAATGTGAGCAAAAACGCGAACATCAGCTTTAAAGATAACAGTGGTAAATTAGCTACAGCCAGCACCAATCTCGAAAAAGATTTAACTGAAATGGCTTCTTTGATCCGGAACGCCACAATCGATCAAAAAATTTTTGATACCGCAAAAGCTAAATTAATCGCCAGCATAAGACTACAGGATTACGATTATGACCAAACGGTGAATGAAAATTCGATTAATGCATTAAGCCTGGATGATGTTAAAAACTTTTACAGCCAGATTTCTCCGGAAAAAACGTTTTTAACCATTGCAGGTGATGTTGAATTAAATACAGCCAAAGCTTCAGCAAAAAAAGCTTTTGGCAACTGGAACCGAACACAAGAACATGCACCAACTGTGGCAAGGTAATATTAAAATTAAATCTAAGCCCTTTGATCTGTTCGGAGGGCTTTTTTATGCCCAAAATGTTACATGCAATTGGGTTTTGGCTATGCGTATTCCAATAATCATTAATATATTCGTTTAAATAAAATCATCATTTTCGCAAAACCGACAGATGAAAAAAATCTACCCACTCCTACTTTTTTTACAATAAGTTTATCTATTCAGGCTCAGATTGTAGTTAACCGAAATCAGGATATTGATAAAATGGTTAGGAATGTAAACCAGGATTCGCTAAAATCATATATCAGTAAAATGGTCTCTTTCGGAACCAGAAATACGCTTAGCGATATTAAAAGCAAAACAAAAGGAATTGGCGCCGCCAGAAATTGGGTAGTAAAAAAATTTAATCAATTTGCAAAGCAAAGTGATGGCAGGCTTACCGCATATCTGGATACCATTACATTTAAACCTGACGGCAAAAGAGTAGACCAGCCTACACTTTTAGGCAATGCCGTAGCCATACTAAAAGGGACTGATGCAAACGACAAACGTGTGTATATGGTGAGCGGGCACCTCGATAGCCGCGTTACCGATGTCATGAACAGAACCAGTGATGCACCTGGCGCCAACGATGATGGTAGTGGTGTTGCAGGCGTAATTGAGGCTGCAAGGATTATGAGTCAATATAAATTTCCTGCAACCATCATTTTTGTAGCCGTAAGTGGTGAAGAACAATCTTTACTGGGTTCTGGGTTTATGGCCGCAAAAGCAAAAAAGAAAACTGGAATGTAGATGCCATGTTAAACAATGATATGATTGGCAGCAACAACAGTAGCGAAACACAAATCATAGACAATACCAGGCTCCGTGTATTTAGCGAGGGTTTACCAGGTTTCGAGCTGGATAAAAATGCAAAATCTATCCGCCAGTTTGGTTTAGAGAACGATGGTAAAAGCCGTCAGTTAGCACGATATGTTAAAGAAACAGGCGAGCGTTATGTAGATCAGTTGGAAGTTAAATTAATTTACAGAAATGACAGGTTTCTGCGCGGCGGAGATCATACTCCGTTTGTAGAAAATGGATATACAGCGGTACGCATCACCGAAATGAACGAAAATTTCGATCATCAGCACCAGAACCTTAGAACAGAGAAAGGCATTAGGTATGGCGACCTTCAGGAATTTATGGATTTCGAATATTTACGTAAAAATACAGGCGTAAATATTGCAGTTTTGGCCAATCTGGCTAAAGCACCTTCCAGCCCAACTGAAGTAAAGGTTGATGTTAAAAACCTGAGCAACTCTACTTTTTATATTGGAAAGCACCCCTTAATGGCACAGTAAAAGGTTATTATATATTGATGCGTGAAACCAGTAGCCCGGTTTGGGAAAAGAAATTTTTCACTTCAGCTACTGAATTGAGATTGCCTTATAGCAAAGACAATTATTTATTTGCAGTTCAAAGTATCGGGAATGACGACACTGAAAGCCTGCCGGTAGTACCGGGCATTGGCAGGTAATAAAACATTTGGGATTTACCATTGTTTAACCTCAAATTTGGCGCAATGAAATTTAGACCACTAGCTTTTATTATTAATATAGCCATTACACTGGGTGTTGGTGCTTTAGGAGGATGGGCTACCGCTCAATCAGTTAAAACCTGGTATCCGACATTAAATAAACCATCCTTTAATCCACCAAACTGGCTTTTTGCACCTGTTTGGACAACACTTTATATACTTATTGGTATTGCAGCCTACCTGGTATGGATAAAGCGTGATAAAATCGTCCATTTCCCCAGAACAGTTGCCATTTACCTTATCCAGTTAATTTTAAATTTAGGCTGGTCATTTATTTTCTTTTATCTGCACGAGATCGGTTTTGCCCTGGCTGAAATTATTTTACTGTTAATTATCATTATCATCAATGCAGCTATCTTCTATAAAATAAACAAATGGGCGGGTTTAATATTCATCCCCTACATTTTTTGGGTAACTTTTGCATCATTTTTAACGTACAATATTTTCATGTTGAACTAATTTTAAAAGAAAACCCTATTTTTAGAAAGTGGTAACTTTTAAAAGATTTTTGCTGATCCTCTTCGTTCTGTGCTGTAACCAATTGCAGGCGCAAAAGGTAGGTCTTGTATTTAGCGGAGGTGGTGCAAAAGGATTGTCGCACATTGGCACGTTAAAAGCTTTAGAAGAAAACCACATCCCTATTGATTACATTACAGGCACATCAATGGGCGGTATTGTCGGCGCCATGTATGCCGCAGGTTATAGCCCCGCACAGATAGAAAAAATTGCATTAAGCAACGACTTCCAGAATTGGGTAAATGGACGATACACCAGCGATTACACCTATTATTTCCAGAAAAATGCGCCAAACGCCTCCATGCTTACTGCAAAAGTGGCTATTGATACCGGTTTTCATTTTAGTTTCCGCTCTAACCTGATTAATGATATTCCATTAAATTTTGCTTTTCTTGAGCTTTTTTCGCAGGCTTCTGCCGTTTCTAAAGATAATTTCGACAATCTTTTTGTTCCCTATCGCTGTATGGTGGCCGATGTGCTTTCGCAAAAAAGCATAACAGTAAGCAAAGGAAGTTTAGCAGAAGCGGTAAGGGCAACCATGACCGTGCCTATTATCTACCGGCCTATTAAACTGGATGGAAAATATGTTTTTGACGGTGGACTCTATAATAATTTCCCTGCCGATGTAATGGAAAGAGATTTTAAGCCCGATTATGTAATTGGTGCCAATGTTTCTTCTAAAACTTATAATGAATACCCTAAAAACATCGACGATCGTTTAATGAACCGCTTTCTGGTATACATGTTTCTATCCAAATCAGACTCTACCATGATCGGTAAAAATGGTGTATACATTCAACCCGATTTAGCTACTTATAGCGTTACCAATTTTGCCCCTGTAGAAGAGCTGATTAAAAAAGGATATGATGCAACCATGGCCGATATGCCAAGAATTAAAGCGTTAATCAGCAAAAGAGTAAGCGATGAAGAACTGGCACAAAGAAGGAAAAAATTTAATGCGAAAAAGCCAGATCTTAAGTTCAGCAATATCATCGTAACAGGTGTAAACAGCCAGCAGAAAAAATATGTAGAAAGGCTTTTTAAGAGTGATAAGGTAACTTTTAACCTGCAAGATATTAAACGTGGGTACTATAAGCTGGTTGCCGACCAGACTTTTGAAACGGTATATCCTAAAATTTCTTATCAGGCTGCTACAGACAGTTATACTTTTGAGGTGGTTGCACAACCCAAAAAAAGCTTCAAACTCGATTTGGGCGGGAATATCTCCACCAGGCCAATCAGCAATGTTTTCCTCGGGGCACAATACAATTACCTCAACAGGAAATCGTACACCTTTGGAACCAGCTTTTATTCAGGCCGTTTTTACGAATCAGTTCAGGTAAACGGACGTGTAGATTATCCAACTAAGCTGCCCTTATTTCTCGCTGCCGAACTAACCTATAACCACTGGAATTATTATAATACCAGTCAGATTTTTATCGAAAATCCACGCCCTATCTACATCGAGCAATCCGACCGGAAAATTGATCTGATGATGGGCATGCCTTTAAATTACAATACGAAAATTGTCCTTCACTCTACCTTTATCAATAATAGTGATCATTACAGCCCCAACAATACCTTTGGTGTTGGAGATGTGTTGGATGAAACCGTTTTTAATGGATTTAGAGGTTCGTTAAACCTCGAAAAAATTCGCTTAACAGAAAACAATATGCCACAAACGGACAGAGTTTTTCTTTAAGTTTTAATTATACCACTGGTCGCGAAAATTATGATCCCGGTAATATTTTCCGCAATACCCCGGGTTTTATCAAAACCCCGGAGCTTAGCCGTTTGCACCATTGGGGCAGCATTAAACTCACCCAGGAAAACTATTTTTTACACCTTAAAAAATATACTTTGGGTTATATTATTGAAGGCGTTATTTCGAACCAGCCCTTATTTAGCAACTACTACGCAACACTTTTAACCGCTCCGGCCTTCTACCCCCTGCAAGATAGCCGCTCGCTATTTCTGGATAAGTTTAGGGCAACCACCTACGCAGCCGGCGGAATAAAAAATATTTATAATGTTAAAAAAAATCTAGACTTTAGATTGGAAGGTTATTTATTTTTGCCTCACAAAGAGTTTGAGCTGAACAGTTTCCAGGATGTAGATTACGCAAAGGCGATTACAAAAATACGCTATGCGGCTACTGCAGGTTTAGTTTATCACTCGCCTTTAGGTCCGGTTAGTCTAAGTTATAATTTATATAATGATGCTATTAAAAGAAATGGTGTATTATTGCATATCGGTTATTTAATTTACAATAAACGTTCTATCGAATGAAACGAATCTTATTCTTGTTATCACTGTGTTTAATCGGCTTTTGCGGCTTTGCCCAAAATGCAGCAATCAACAATTTTCTGGTAAAAGAAAACCTGCTTAAAAACAATAAACTAGCCATTATTGCAGCCGATTCGTTAAATAACCCCAACGAGAATATAAACGGAACTTACACCTTCAGCGTAAGCGGTTTCACCCAGATTTTAAAATTTAATGATGGTATTGCCGTGCTGCCACTGCCAATCGATAAATCTACATTCGTTTACATCAAACACCAGAACGATACCGGTACGCACAGCAAACTCGTGTATGTGTATAAAAAAGATACCGATTTAAGTCCTTACGCCATCAATAGTTTGTGGCTGTTTATCATTCCCATAGTACTCATTATCATTGCCTTCGCCTTCCGCAAACTCATCATATTTGTGGTGATTGTGTTTCTGGTATTTGTATATTTTAACCACAGTAACGGACTAAACCTATCTACCTTTTTCGAAAGTATTTTTGATGGGTTGAAGAACCTCGTCTGACCGCTAAAGTGATCTGTGAGGACACAGACCACGGCAGTAAGAGAGAACAATTGCATAAACGATCGTCATCCTGAATTTATTTCAGGATCTTTCTGGTTCGATTGGAATTCATGCTCACGCTCGTTTCTAACGAGTGTGAAATAACAAATCGTTTTTAACGATTAACTTCATTGTTTATCACAGAAGATGTAATGCAATTTCTATTTTTTAGAAAAGCAAGGCCTATGGTTCTTCGGTTCCGCCAATCCCGCCCTTTGCTTAACCCCGATAAATCTTCACAAAATTAAATGGCACTAAAATCGGGGTAATGCTGTCGGTCGGGTTTATTTTATCCCTATAGTAGCACATTTTACCCCTCCCAAAAAAAACCGATCGAAGCGGGATGCCGATTTTTATCGGCAGAAGCGGGAGCGCGACTGCTGTAAGCTAAAAGCTTCTGAAATTGCTTTACAAAAAAACATGCGCTCGGCAGACAGCAATAATCAGTATAATCATTTTCAGTTATACTAAAATTTTTAGTAAATTTGTTTTATGGAAAATCTTTATTTAGTATGTATCGTCCCTCCAATTGCTATTGTGGAAGACATCAACGAGATCAGAACCTACATTTCAGATAAATTTAACGTGCACGAATCATTAAAACGTCCGGCACACATCACCTTATACCCTCCGGTAAAACTTTCGGGATATGATGCAGAAGAGCGTTTTTTCAGAGCTTTAACAGATGCCTCCTTTAATCAACCCTTTACACAGGTGCTCCAAAATTTCAATTCATTTCCAGAACATACCTTTTATCTCGATGTTGAACAAAATGAAGGATTAATGCTGCTGGAAAAACAGATAACCAAAGCCCTGCAACCTTTGAAATTGATCGGGAAAAAAGAAAAATTCAATCCACATTTAACTTTAGCTTTTAGGGATATAAAACCCGTTTTCAAACAAATTATAGCTGATTTTAAAGACCGAAAATTTAAGCGAGCGTTTCAGGTTTCATCCTTTTCTGTTTACAAACACACGGATAAAAGATGGCAACCCTTCAAAGAATTCTCTTTTAAAAACCCCGATTCAAAACCCAAAGTTTTAAGCCTTTTTGGTTAATTAAAACGGCATGCCAATACCAAAATTGTATTGTATAAAACGATAGGTATCAGGCCCATGTGTAGCATTATAACTATCTTTAAAATCTCTCGGTCCAGATAAAAACTTACTGATAACCCATTGATCCGACCCTGTGAACTGGGGATCTTTAAGCTTTAAACCCACATCAAACCTAAACACAAAATATTGCACATCGTATCTAAGTCCTAAACCCGTTCCAACAGCCAGCTGTTGCGCAAATTTACTTAATTTAAATACGGTTTGTTCATCAAGTGCCGGAGTTGCAACGAGAATTGATTCTCCTTTACGTAGATTCCATACGTTACCAATATCAACAAAGGCTGCGCCTTTTAATGTGGCACCAAAAAACTTTTTGGCCACAGTAAAACGGTATTCAAAATTGGTCTCGATCCGCATGGTTCCAAGCTGATCAAGCCCAAAAAATGCCTTTCTCAGTGTATCACTCCTTAAAATGCCTCTATCGTAGTTGCCAGGCCCGATGGTTCTCGCCTGCCAGGCCCTTATTCCGCTCGATCCACCGGCAAAAAACTGCTTTTCAAACGGAATACCTGTTAACACCGAATTTCCGTAGGCATAAGCTACCCCTGCGTTTAAACGGGCAACAAACTGCCGCTCCCCACCCAAGTGTTTGTACCACCTCAGGTCAACCTCAGGGCGCATATACTGGTTAAATGGCAAACCCAATATTCTTGCAGGATTATTGTTTGCCGCATCACCTTTTTGCCGATTAAGCTAGATATGCCCTGCAACATATTACCCGCAATATCCATTCCAGCCCTTAAATAAACAAAAGACCGGTATTCATTTAACTTATTTGCATTCAAGGTATAGGTATACTTCATCCCCAGTGTTAAATCCTTACGACCTAATAAGGTGGAGTAATAAAGGTTGTTCAATACGGTTTGGGCATCAACGTTAGGGTCTAAATAGCCAAAACGGTATTCGAAATTCAATGGGGTAAATGAGTGTAACTTAGATTTGGTTTCAAACCAATCGTAAGTAATCGAATTGATAAAGATTCTTCTTACTGATACATCTTTCTGCAAAGCATAAATATAACTGCTTGAAAAAGTGGTGTGTGGCATTCCATTACCACCCAAAACCGGGTTGTAGAAAGGAATCATTAATCTGGGCACCGTAATACTCGAACTGATTGAAAAATCGCGCTGATAAATATCACTAAAGGGTTTAGCGCCGTTGCCAATTCTTGATTGTAAACCACCTTTTACCTGAAGTTCAAATCGTTCTGCTCCTCTGAAGATATTGTTATTGGTATAGGTATTTCCGATCGTAAACCCTACTGTACCTCCATTAAACGGCACCTCACCTTCCACACGGTTAGTCATCACCTTTTGCGGAATAAGCTGGATTACGGCATTTACTTTATTTGAAGTACTGTCTCTTCTGAAATAATCGATCTTTACATTTTTGAAGATATTGAGCTCATATAATCGATCGTAAGTGAGGTTTTCATTCCGGATATCGTAAAGTTCCCCCTGCTTCAGAAAATCATACCTCACAATCGGGTTTCTGCGGTAGCGTTTGGAAAAATCCGTAAATATAATGCCGTTAACCGTGTCTTTACTCAGCTTATAACGCACCGAATCAGGAAAACCATCAGGGTTAGGTGCAATAATCATAGTGGGTATATCCAATATTGAACTGCTTATGTTCGCCATCATTAGGGTTGGCTACATTCAGGTTCAGATCAATTTTATTGGTTTTAGAAGTAGGCTCTGCACCATAAACGTCGAAATTAACATAAGGCCTTAAGAAATAAAAATATCCGTTTTCTTTCATAATGCGGTAAATCTGTTCCCTTTCATACGTTAAAGAGTCTTCATCGTATTGCATTCCCTTATGTAAATGGGTTATTTTAGCCTTATTTGATTCATAAAGGTTTTTAATATTTCGATTTGGTATCGAATCAGAAAGTTTCTCGATAAAATAAGCAGGTCCCGGTTTTGCACTGAATACAATTTCGGCCTTTTTATCCGCAATCTTTATGGCAGAAGTTACTTCCGCCTGGCGGTAACCCTTACTTTTTAAAAATTTCTGTATCTGGGTTCTCGAAATTTCGACCAATGTGCTATCTAAAATGGCTGGAGGTGTACCAAAAGGCTTAATATCACTGGTTTTATACCGACCATCTTTTGTATTAAAAAGGTTATATAACGGCACCTGAATACTCAGCTTGGAAGCTGGCCTGATATCTTTCTGAACATAATTATAAGCCTGTTCTTCAAACTTAGCATCAACGCTATCAATAGTTACCTTTTTCACTATCGATTGATAGTCGGCAATATACTTAGTTGACGAGCAGGCCTGAATTAAAACAATAATAAATAGTAATATTGCAGTGCTTTTCAGTTTAATATTTATTGAGTTTTGGTATGCTTTCAAAATCACAGATTAGTTTTATAAAATCGTTACATCAAAAAAAATATCGTAAAGAACATGGTTTATTTATTGTTGAAGGTATAAAATCCATACAAGAATTTTTCCAATCAAGCTACCAGATCCACACTATATTTTACAACAGCGAACAATACAATTTGTTACCCAAATTACCCGCAAATATAAACTTATTTGAAGTAAAGAACGCTGAATTAGACAAGATTAGTACGCTGCAAACACCACAAGGCTTTTTAGCGTTGGTCCACATCCCCAAAAACAAGGAATTGGATCTAAAAGAGTTGAAAAATGAGTTTACTTTAGTGTTAGATGGTGTTCAGGATCCGGGCAATATGGGCACCATTATCCGTACGGCAGATTGGTTTGGCTTTAAAAACATCATCTGCTCTGCCGACTCTGTAGAAGTATTTAATCCAAAAACGGTACAGGCCACCATGGGCTCTTTGTCACGGATAAATATTTATGAAGCAGATTTACCAGTATTATTAGAGAAGAATACCATCCCTGTATTTGGGGCATTGTTAGATGGTGAATCGATTTACAAAACGCAATGGGGAACTGAAGGATTGGTAATTTTAGGTAATGAAGGAAAGGGAATATCGGCAGAAGTCATCAAAAAAATAAATACACCGGTCACCATTCCGAAAATCGGGGAAGCCGAATCGCTAAACGTAGCCGTAAGCGCCGCAATCTTTTGCGCTGAGTTAGTGCGAGTTCGAAATTAAATTGAGATATTATTTGCAGGCTAACTAATAATTGCTATTTTTGCAGCCTTGAATTTAAGGGTCGAGTGGCCGAGTGGCTAGGCAGAGGTCTGCAAAACCTTCTACAGCGGTTCGAATCCGCTCTCGACCTCCATTTGTACAAATAAAATAATTAAAAGGTTATTACCATGGCAGTTACCAGATTAAAAAGAAAAGACAGAAGAAATAAAAATACAGCTCACCAAGAGGTAGCATTTTTAAAGAGAGCAACTAACATCGAGTTAGGAAGCCGCTCTGCACAACCTAAAAACGATCAATTAGCTAAAAACAATGCTGTTTTAGCTACTTTGGCAAAAATAGTTTTTAGAAATTTCTTCTTAAAGATTTAAAGCATCCTTCTGATCAAAGGATGCTTTTTTATGCTTTAGTATTTTTGATACTCACAATATAATTGTAATTCTAAGTCTCTTTTCTAATTCAATCGTCATGCTGAACTTGTTTTACAAGTAGTGGTCGTATTTTCAATTGTCTTGTAGCTACTACTACGTGGTCAGTATCTTTCGCGCAAGATAAACCCCTAAAATAAATTCAGGGTGACGACGTATGCTAACAAACTAAAATCTTAACTTTATGCTATTAGATTTACGAATACACATGAATCTTACAGAAACTCTTTCAAAATTAGAATCGCTCGGCGAAGAGAAAGTCCGTGCCATGCATATTAAGAACGGCGCCAGAGAAAACATTTTTGGTGTTAAAATGGGCGACATCAGGGCGATAGCCAAAAAAATCAAAACCGACCATGTGCTTGCACTTCAACTTTGGGAAACTGAAAATATCGATGCCCGGCTGCTTGCCATTTTAATCCTGAAACCAAAAGCACTATCGGCAGCACAAATTGAGCAAATGGTCTCTTCAGAAAATTTTACCTGGGCGGCAGACTGGTTTTACAACTACATCGTTAAAGAATACCCCGATAAGGAACAATTCAGGGAAAAGTGGATGAATTCGGAAAATATTATGCTGGCCCGCGCAGGCTGGAGCTTAACCAGCGGACGTATAACCAGGGCACCTGAAGGAATAGATATCCCAGCAATTCTTGATCGGATTGAAAAAGAAATGCCAAAAGTAGCACCCGAAATCCAATGGACCATGAATACTGCATTGGCCCAGATTGGCATTAACCACCCAATTTATAGAGAAAGAGCCTTAGCCATTGGCGAAAAACATGGCATTTACCGCAATTACCCTGTTTCTAAGGGCTGTACTTCTCCCTTTGCACCAATCTGGATTAATGAAATGGTAAGCCGCCAAAAGTAGTTGTTTTGCAGCGCAAGGTAATTTGTTAAGTTAAGGAGAAATATCACCGGCACAAGCCTTTCATGATAAACCCGATAGTAGTGGAGGCCGATTCTTCATCGGCTGGAACGAATAGCGGGACTGTCTAACCCAATGGAATACCGACATTCATTTCCAAAACCTGAAAGCAGATGGTTTTATTAAATAAACTAAATCGTCACGTCAAGAAAACGAATAGTAAGATTGGTTTTTTACCCGAAAATAAAAAAGAAGCATTCAGACATTAAATATACCTCCAGATTAAACTGTAAGGCGCGCTTAAACCAACGCTTTACAGATGCTTTTAATCAATCCTGGCCCCTCATATATAAAACCAGTATACAATTGAACTAAAGATGCACCAGCATCCAGTTTCTCTTTTGCATCCTTTGCTGAGTGTATCCCACCTACCCCAATAATCGGGAAAGCTTTGTTTGATTTTTCTGAAAGATAACGAATGACTTCAGTAGAACGTTCTTTAACTGGTTTACCGCTCAAACCACCTGTTTCGACAGTTAAATCTTTCTCCGTAGCCAGATTTTCTCTACTAATGGTAGTATTAGTGGCAATAATACCAGCAATTTTGGTTTCAGCAACAATTTCGATGATATTATCCAATTGTGCATCGGTTAAGTCAGGCGCAATTTTTAACAGAATCGGACGTGAAACATCGTTTTTACGGTTGCGCTGCTGTAAGGTATTCAGAATTCTCTTCAGGGGTTCTTTTTCCTGCAGTTCGCGTAAACCTGGTGTATTTGGCGAACTTACATTCACTACAAAATAATCTACTACATCAAAAAGACGGTCGAAACATTTAATATAGTCGCTTACTGCATCTTCATTTGGCGTAGCCTTGTTTTTACCGATATTCCCACCTACCACAATGTCAGGATGTTTATCTTTTAACAAGCGCAAACGTTCCGCCATTACATCTACTCCTTTATTGTTAAAGCCCATCCGGTTAATTAAAGCTTCATCATTAGGTAAACGGAACATTCGGGGTTTATCATTTCCAGGCTGAGGCATTGGTGTTACCGTACCCACTTCAATAAATCCGAACCCTAAATTACTAAGTGGCTCCACATATTCACCGTTTTTATCAAATCCGGCAGCCAGGCCAACGGGATTTCTGAATTTTATCCCAAAAACCTCGCGTTCTAAGCCTTTAATGTGCACATCAAAGCTGCTACGGATAATGGTTTTACCCAATGGAAATTTATCATTAAACCATTTTAACCGCTTAACTACAAAATAATGTACATTTTCAGGGTCAAATTTGAAGAATATTGGTTTAATAAGGCGATACATAGCACGAAGATAAGAACTTAATGGGAAAAAGGAAAATGGGACAATTTTCAGTTCTCAATTCTCAGTTACCAGTGAACTAATGACTAATGAACCAATGAACAATTAAACCCTCATCCATTTTCCTTTCCATCATGCTAATATCCTGCGGTAAACTGCTCCTGGTGATGTGCTTTATTTTCCAGCTCATCAGCAATAACAATCGCCAAATCTTCTACCGATAAAATAGAACGCCCTTCCTCATTAAAAACCGGACTGGTTTTACCCAAGCAGTATTTTCCGGTACGGCCGGTGGTGATCCCTTGATGCATCTCAATAGCAGGACTAAAAAACAACCAATCTAATTCCTTTTCTTGTTTTAGCGTATTAAAATAATCTCTTACTGCTGTTGCACCTGGCTTGTATTCGGCAGGGAAGTTCGGCCCATCTACAATTTGGTGACCATCAATCTGCAGGGTACCTGCTCCACCGATAAAAATGTAACGTTTAACGCCCGATGCTTTTACAGCAGTCTGAATGGCATTTGCGCCCTCTACTGTATCGTTATATAAATTTGGGTTGGTCCACCCCGCATTAAAAGCACTTACTACGGCATCAGCACCTTTTAAAGCTGCTGCTAATTTTTCAGTATCCAAAACATCGACCGCCACCTTACTTACCTTTTCATCGTTACTTTCAATTTTGTCGGTATCGCGTGCAATGGCAATCACTTCATTTCCACGACTTACTAATTCGTTCAAGATGGCTTTGCCTACAAATCCGGAGGCCCCAATTAATGCTACTTTCATATTATTTAATTTTAATTAACTTATTATTATAAAATTGTAATGTTTTTTATTACAGTTATATCCAAAAAAATTATTCAAACGCCGAGGCAAAATCTGCCAATGTCTGTTTTGATAAATTGGCGATCAGCGCATGCTCTGCATTGCTGTACAGGGAATCTAAATGTTGATTGATCTGTCTACCGATCGGACATTTAGGATTCGGTTCATTTTTATGTTGCCCTAACACATTGCTGCTTCTAACCGATTGGTACACTTCCCCCAGATTAATATCTTTGGCATTTTTAGCCAGAAACGAGCCTCCACCCTTACCTTCCTTGCTTTCAACAAAACCATGTTTCCGTAAATTCATAATTTCCTTGCGGACCAAAGCAGGATTGATATTGATACTTCCGGCCAGGTACTCTGAACTCACAACAGCACCTTTCGCCTCATTTAATAAGGTTAAGATGTGTAGGGAGATTGGAAACCGGCTATTGCTCATTCTGTAATTATTTTTATTACAGTACAAAAGTAAGAAGGTTTTACCAAAATCAAAACTTATTTTACAATTTCTAATACAACGATTCATCGCCGCGTTAAGAAGGCAGTTTTTCCTATTTGACTTTCCACCTGAAAAAAGCCTTTAAATTTCGTACTTTTGCAGCCGAAATGATTTCAATAAATAATTTAACTTTCCTGATTGGCTCAAGGGCCTTATACGATGACGCAAACTGGCACATAAAACCTGGCGATAGAGCTGGTTTAATTGGTGCCAATGGAACAGGAAAATCAACACTTTTAAAAATAATTGTAGGCGAATATGCACCGAGTTCCGGTACTGTTTCCATGTCGAAAGACCTGAAAATTGGTTATTTAAACCAGGATTTACTTTCTTATGATTCGCACCATAGCATTCTGCACGTGGCCATGGAAGCTTTTGAGCGCCAAAATCAGTTGCATGATGAAATTGAAGAGCTACTTAAAAAAATCGAAACGGATTATAGCGAAGAGGTTTTATTTAAATTAAGCGATAAACAGCAAGAATTTGAAGCTTTAGATGGCTATAACATCGAATATAGAGCTAACGAAATTCTGGCCGGTCTGGGTTTTAGCACGGCAGATCAGTTACGTCCGTTAAATACCTTCTCGGGAGGGTGGCGAATGCGGGTAATGCTGGCCAAAATATTATTACAAACTCCTGATATCTTATTACTGGATGAGCCTACCAACCACATGGATTTACCTTCTATTAAGTGGTTAGAAAATTATTTAATGAGTTTTGAAGGCGCCATTGTAATTGTATCTCACGATAGGTATTTCTTAGATAAAATTGTAAACCGTACGGTCGAATCTCGTAAGGGCAAGTTAACCGTATATGCAGGTAACTATAGCTTCTATGTGGAAGAAAAAGCCTTACGTGGAGAAATCCAAAAGGGTGAATTTAAAAATCAACAGGCCAAAATTAAACAGGAAGAACGCTTAATTGAGCGTTTTAAAGCGAAGGCGAGCAAGGCTAAAATGGCCCAATCGCGCATGAAAGCTTTAGACAAGATGGAGCGTATTGACGATGTTGATGATGATAACCCAACCGTAAATTTTGCTTTCAAATTTTCTAAACCATCAGGCAGGCACGTGGTACGGATAGAACATGCCAATAAGAGTTATCCAAATGTGCATATTTTAGATGATGCTGAGGGTGTGATCGAAAAAGGCGATAAAATTGCCTTGATCGGTGCCAACGGTAAGGGTAAATCTACTTTATTGAGAATGATTGCCGGAACTGAAAAATTTGAAGGTTTCTGCGAAACGGGTCATAATGTTACCACCACTTTCTTTGCGCAGCACCAGTTAGAGTCGCTGCATTTAGAAAATTCAATTTTAGAAGAATTACAGGCATTTGCCCCAAAACATAGCGATACTGAATTACGGAGTATTTTAGGTTGTTTCCTTTTTACCGGTGATGATGTTTTCAAAAAGATCAAAGTGCTTTCCGGAGGAGAAAAATCGCGTGTGGCCCTTGCTAAATCTTTAACAACAGATTCTAACTTCCTGATTCTGGATGAGCCTACCAACCACCTGGATATCCAATCGGTAAACATTTTGATCCAGGCACTGGACCAATTTGAAGGTACTTTTATTGCCGTATCTCACGATAGGTATTTCTTAGATAATGTGGCCAACAAAATCTGGTTTATAGAAGGAGGAAAAATTAAACAATACCCTGGTACTTATGCCGAATATGAAGAATGGAATAGCAAAAGGGTAATACCTGCAGCTAAACCTATTCCGGTTAAGATGCCGGAGAAGCCAAAAGCAGAACCAAAACCGGTTACCGCCAATACTGCCAACCAGTTGAAAAAACTGAATGACGAGCTGCAAAAAACAGAAAAACTGATCGCAGAGCTGGAACAAAATGTGAAAAACATTGAAGCAGAACTGGCAGACGAGAATGTTTACGCTAAAGCCGATAAATTAGCAGAAGCCAACAAACGTTATTTATCTGCCAAACAAGATTTAGACAACAGCCAAAGTAAATGGGAAACACTGGCTGCTGAAATTATGGAGCTGGAAGGTTAGTTTTAAACAACAAATACATAGCCGTTTCGATGTAAAATTGAAACGGCTTTTTTTGCCACGGAAACTCAGAAACACAGAGGGAGTTTTTTCTGTCATGCTGAGGCACGAAGCATCTGCAGCCTATAAAAAACATGCTTCGTGCCTACAATTACTTTATTTTATAATTATTTATTGACTGACTTATGAAACTATGGCATTTCCATCCAGCTAAGCCTTAGCACAGCATCACCGTTCAACTTAAATCCGGCCTAACAAATTTTTCGGCATCCACTAACCCAGCCCTACCAATGGCTTTGAAAGAAAAATTTTCAGCCGGCGTTTTTTGGTTCTTTTTGACGCCAAAAAGAAGGAGCCAATCGGCGGCGGCGAGCCGAGGCAAGACTGCGCCGTATGGCACAAGAATCATTTAAGTTACTCATATTGATTTTTTTTTAAAAAATCAATTATTCATTAAATGATAGCATATCGAAAAACTTCCGTATTAATCCTTATTTCCCTGACAACCATCCGCAGCTCCATTTTGTCCCTTCCCAATAAAACTTTACTTTTAGCCATGCAGAAAATATTAATCCCGGTTTTATTTTTCATCTCTACTTTAGCTTTTGCACAAAACGATACAAAGTTTACCAACGAGAATAAAATTTATCTTCCAAATATCAAAACTGTGCTTTGCTATAACACTAATAAAGAGCAAAGTTTACCCGTTATTATGCTCAATTCATCAGAAACGATCACTTTTTCTTTCGATGATCTACTTGCAGGCACCCAAAATTACTGGTATACCATTGAACATTGCACTGCAGAATGGGAGACTTCCAAAATTTCGAGCATCGATTACTTAGGCAGTTTTAACGACGACCGCATCATCAATTACCGCTATTCATCCAACACGGCAAGAAAATATACGCACTACGAGATCAGCTTACCTAATAATCAAATCCAACCTAAAATTGGCGGCAATTATGTATTAAAAGTCTATTTAGATGGCGACAAAAACAAGCCGGTTATTTCGCAGCGCTTCTATATGCTCGATAATCAGGTTGCTGTAGCGGCAGAAGTAAACAATTCCATGCAGGTAGAAGACAGGAATTATAAACAAAAAATCAACTTTACCATTAACCATGCTTTCCACATCCCTAACCCCTATCAGGATATAAAAGCTGTGGTGATGCAGAATTTTAATGCGAATACCATTCAGGTTAATACCAAACCAGCCTTTGTACGGCCAAACCAATTGGTTTATAACGACCTCAATACGAATGATTTCTGGGGAGACAATGAATTTAGAAAATTTGATACGAGAAGTTTGCGTTATAAGGCAGATAATGTGAAGGACATTTATCGCGATAATCAATCCGTAAACGTCATGCTTTTTCAGGATGCAGCCAGAACGATCGGTGCATTTGCCAACCAATACGATGAAAACGGAAACTTTTTATCCGCAATACCGACGGAAGAGATGATAAAACCGAAGCAGAGTACATGAGTGTTTTGTTTACGTTAAATGCGCCTGCACCCAGCCAGAATGGCGACGCCTATGTGGTTGGCCGGTTTAACAATTACACCATGAGCAATGAAAATAAACTACTCTACGATGCCAACAGGAAACAGTTTTACGGTAACGTGATCCTTAAACAAGGCCTCTATGATTATGAGTATGCCTGGTATAATAAAGAGACCAAAGTAATGGAAACCAAACCTTTCGAGGGTGCATTCTTCCAGACCGAAAACAGTTACCAGATTTTTGTTTATTACCGCCGGCCGGGCGCACGTTGGGACACGCTCGTTGGTTTTACCAATTTAAGCAATAAAGTTTCAGACGGAAGGTAAGCAGCACCATTGCAAATCAGATTTACAATAATGATGCGCCAAATTGCATAAATAGACATCATAAGTTTAAATGACCTTATATTTCTTAGGCGGCAAAAGACCTCTCACCTATAATACAATCAAACCCGATTTCGATTGATAATGTGCTTTAATTTAGGTTATTTGGCGCCTTACATGAACGGTCGTCACCCTGAACTTGTTTCAGGGTCTTTATAGCAAGGCGGTTTAACAGGAAAGATGCTGAAATGAATTCAGCATGACGAAACGGCTAGCCAATTCGTCTTAATAAAATACATTAATTTTTAAACATTAATCAAACTCAGGTTATTAGTTAAATAATTATAAGTAAGATCTACTTAAAAAATTTTCGCCAATTAGATCCTGAAACAAGTTACCATTGATGTTATTTTGTAATATTGAGAAGTTTAGCCGATTTGTATTTCCGCCCAACTAGGCCTTAGCACCGTATCCCCCGTTCTAATAAATCCGGCCTAACAAATTTTTCGGGTCGCACTCCCCAAGCCAACCCACTAGCTTTGAAAGAAAAATTTTCAGCCGGTGTTTTTGTTTCTTTTTGACATCAAAAAGAAAGAAGCCTGTCCGGCTAGGACTAATAAAACACCCCATCCTGCGGACACCCCTCTAAAATAGGGGAGTTACATGCCTCCTGAAATTTAAACGTCATTTATATTGATTTTTATCCAATAAAATACCCTTCAGGATGACGATCGCTTTAATTGTCAACTTGACTTTTAATATTCCAATACTTACCTTTATTGTTACATAAATTTTCTTTGTTTTAAATGTGGTTTTTTACTTTAGTGTTTCAGAAAGCAACCAGATAAACACCTAGAGAATTAAGTGTATCTAACCAAAAATTATGTTTAAAAAGTTAATTGCCGCAGCATTAATATTCTATCCCTGCGCAAAAATTTCGGCACAAACGCCGGGTGATTCGTACACGCAATCCATCAATGGAACCAAATTAAAATTCGATATGCAGGCTATACCGGCAGGCAAATTTAAAATGGGAAGCAAAACAGGAAAACCAGATGAGCAACCTGTTCATGAGGTTAAACTTGATGCTTTCTGGATTGGAAAACATGAAGTAACCTGGGATATTTTTGAGCCTTTTCTTTACCGTGATTACGAAAAACAAGCCAGTACAAGCGCTATTCCGGCTGAAGTAGACGCCGTTACCAGGCCCACAAAACCCTACCTTGATATGACTTTTGGTATGGGTAAAGCGAACCAGCCGGCGGTAGCCATGACCCAATATAATGCCATCCAGTTTTGTAAATGGCTTTATATGCGTACAGGTATTTTTTATCGTTTACCAACAGAGGCAGAATGGGAATACGCCTGTAAAGCCGGAACCGAAAGCAATTATTCTTTTGGTGAAGATGCTACCAAACTAGGCGATTATGCCTGGTATAAAGATAACAGCGACAACAAAACACACCAGGTAGGGCAAAAAAACCAAATCCATGGGGATTATTTGATATGTATGGAAACGTGAGCGAATGGACATACGATCAATATCTTGCCGATTTTTACAGTCAAAGCAAAGATAAAACTGCAGAAAACCCGGTGGCAGTACCCGAAAAACTCTACCCCAATGTAGTTCGCGGCGGCTCTTATGATGAAACACCAAATCATTTAACCTCAACAACCAGATTGGCTTCTGATCCATCATGGAAACAATTAGATCCGCAGATTCCTAAAAGTAATTGGTGGTTCCCTGAAGCTCCTTTTGTAGGCATGCGCCTGGTACGCCCTGTAAAAACGCCTTCAAAAGCAGATATAGATGCGTATTACAATAAGCAACCGATAAAAGACTTTTAAAAACACATCCCTAACCAAAATAAAAATTAAACACATGAAAAAACCAGTTAACCAACAAGATCGTCGCGATTTTCTAAAAGCAACAGCCATGCTGGCCGGCGGGGCCATGTTAAGCAGCATTCCACTGGCTGGCGCTTATGCATCAGGATCTGATACCATTAAAATTGCCTTAATAGGCTGTGGCGATCGTGGTACCGGAGCAGCTTTCCAGGCGTTAAGCACTAAATTTAATCTAAAACTGGTGGCCATGGCCGATGCTTTTCAAGATCGGTTAGACAGCAGTTACCAGTCTTTAAGTTCGAAATTTGCAGCAAAGATGGATGTTCCGAAAGAACGCCAGTTTGTTGGCTTCGATGCCTATTTAAAAGCCATTCCATTAGCTGATGTAGTGTTGTTAACCACTCCTCCGGGCTTCCGTCCTATCCATTTCGAAGAAGCGGTTAAACAGAATAAACAAATTTTCATGGAAAAACCTGTTGCTGTAGATGCACCGGGCATCAGAAAAGTATTGGCCGCAGCCGAAGAAGCGAAAAAGAAAAAACTGAACGTTGTGGTAGGTTTACAGCGCCGCTACCAGACCAACTATCGCGAATCGATGAAACGCATTAACGATGGTGCCATTGGCGATATCATGTCGGGCCAGGTATATTGGAACAGCGGCGGCGTTTGGGTACGCCCACGTACAGCAAACCAGACCGAAATGGAGTACCAAATGAGAAACTGGTATTATTTCAACTGGTTATGCGGCGATCATATTGTGGAGCAACATGTGCATAATATCGATATTGCCAACTGGATCAAAAACGGACATCCGGTTTCGGTACAGGGAACGGGCAGCCGGGCCTGGAGAACAGGAAAAGACTATGGAGAGATTTATGATAACCACTCTATCGAATTAACTTATGCCGATGGTGCGGTAATCAACAGCCAATGCAGGCATTTTGAAGGCATCAGTAACCGCGTAGATGAAACTTTTCAGGGTACAAAAGGCAAAATTTACCTTTCAGGCAGCAACCAGGCCATTATGAAAGATTATAGTGGTAAAGAACTCTATAACCACAATACCAAAGGAAATGCAAATCCATACCAAACAGAGCACGACGAATTGTTCGATGCGGTTGCTAAGGGAGAATATAAATTCAGTAACGTAGATTATGCTGCAACAAGTACATTCTCGTCGATTATCGGCCGTTATGCTACTTACTCTGGTCAAACCATTAAATGGGATGAGGCTTTAGCTTCGAACATCAGTTTAATGCCTGAGCGTTTTGCATGGGATGCTAATCCGAAGTTAATGCCTGATGAAAAAGGACTATATCCTATCGCCATGCCCGGCCAAACCAAGGTGATCTAAAATTAAATGGATGCGTTATAGGTTTCTGCTTCTCATTCTACCAGTAATATTTGCTTTCTCCCTGAAAAAAGAGCTGAAGCAATATAAAATTAATGGTTTTGCGCAGGGAACCGATTATGCCATTATGTACTATGCCACTGATAGTTTAGCCACTAAAGCTGGCATAGATAGTTTATTGAACGAAATTGATTTATCGATGTCGCTTTACAAAAAGGGATCATTGATAAATCAATTTAATGATGCAGAAAAAGAAATTAAAACCGATCGTTTTATAAATGACGTGCTGAAAAGGAGTTTTGAGATCAACCACGATACAAAAGGCATTTTCGATATTACGGTTGCCCCATTGGTACAAGCCTGGGGTTTTGGGCCGAAAGAGACCAAAAACGAGCCCGATCCTGCAGTTATTAAATCTATATTGGCCTGCGTAGGCATGAAAAGCCTAAAACTAAAGAACGGCTTATTAAGCAAACTAAAGCCCTGTATACAAATTGATTTAAATGGAATTGCACAAGGTTATAGTGTCGATTTAATTGCCGTTTATCTTGAACAAAAAGGAATTAAACAATACGTAGCCGAGCTGGGAGGTGAAATTCGGATTTCAGGACCTAAACCCAATGGCGAAACCATGAAAATTGGCATTGAAGGTCCGGATAAGGATGGAACGCCGGTAATCAGGCATATCGCTGCGATCAATTCTGGTGCCATTACCACATCGGGCAACTACCGGAAATTCCACCAGAGCGGCAAGAAAAAATTTCTCACCTGATCGATCCTAAAACCGGCTATCCTTTAGATAATGAGATGATCAGCGTAACAGTATATGCCAAAGATGCCATTACAGCCGATGGATATGATAATGCCCTAATGGCGATGCACCTCAAAGATGCCATTGCCTTTGTTGAAAGTAGAAAAACCTGGAAGCTTATTTTGTATACCACCAGAAAGATGGCAAAGTGGCTGATACCTTAACCACGGGATTCAAAAAATTAATTACACACTAATATCTGTTAAAATTAAACCGATGAAAAGAAGTGAGTTTATAAGAAACAGCCTGCTTACAGCCGGTGCCATTACTACAGGAGCAGGATTTACCAATACTTTTGCTGCCGAAAAAACAAATGATACATTAAGCGATAAAACTTTTAACCTCGATTATGCACCGCACCAGGGCATGTTTCAAAACCATGCGGGCAAGAGTTTTCTAGATCAGATCCAGTTTATGTACGATAAAGGTTTCCGTTCCATCGAAGATAACGGTTATCTCGGTCGTTCTGTTGAAGAACAGGAGAAAATCGGTAATTTACTTGCGAAACTGGGCATGCGCATGGGCGTTTTTGTGGTAGATGGTGGCGATAACTGGAAAACCTCGTTAACTACGGGCAAAAAAGAATTTAAAGATAAGTTTGTGGAAACCTGCAAAAAGTCTGTAGAAGCCGCAAAACGCTGTAATGCCAAATGGCTTACCGTAGTGCCTGGTTTTTATGAGCGCAACCTGCCTTACGGCAATCAGTTTGCCAATGTAATTGATGCCATGCGCGCAGGCGCCGAAATTTTTGAATCTCATGGTTTGATTATGGTTTTGGAAACCCTGAGCGATACGCCAGAGCTTTTCCTGCAAAAAACAAATGAAACCTATGCAGTTTGCAAAGCGGTTAAAAGTCCTTCGTGTAAAATTCTTTATGATATTTACCACATGCAACGTACAGAAGGCGACTTAATTAAAACCATCGATCGTTGTTGGGATGAAATTGCCTACATCCAGATTGGAGATAATCCGGGCCGAAAAGAACCTACAACCGGGGAAATCAATTATAAAAACCTATTCAAACACTTGCACAGCAAAGGCTACAAAGGCGTAATGGGCATGGAGCACGGCAATTCTAAAGGAGGAAAAGAGGGTGAGTTGGCTGTTATTTCTGCTTATAGGGAAGAAGATAGCTTTTTGTAAGTTGTTCAAATAAAGTGTCGTCATCTCGACTGAAGCGCAGCGAAATGGAGAGATCTTTTAATTTGCTAAAACTATGTTCAAAGATTTCTCCACTACGGTCGAAATGACGATTCCACGCCGTGGATTGCAACCCCCTATCCAATAGTTGGTGACACACCAACCATCTTCATCATAAAATTAACCACAGATAAAAAGGATGAACACAGATATAAAAATCAGTGTTGGAATTATATGTAATGGTCTGTGCGCCACAGACCTTTGAATTGGTTCAGAGGACAACTTTTTGTAAATAATGTTCAAATAAAGCTTCGTCATCTCGACTGAAGTGCAGCGAAATGGAGAGATCTACCAAAACAGATTTCTCGACTGCGTTGCACTCCGCTCGAAATGACGATCCTTCGGAGAGAGATATTTGCATTAAATTCTCCACGCCGTGGTCTGCGTCCCCACAGACCACAATATTATCTCTTCTCCTACCCCACCTTCAACACCCACACCGAAACACTGCCGGCATTGCAATGAAACTCTGCCCAGCCATTTTCATCAATAACTACTTCCTGCTGGCGATAACCTAAGGCATCAACAAAGGTTTTTCCGGCAAAGTGTTTACCTATTTCCATTTCTTTGAATCCTTCCTCTCCTGTACTCAACAATACGGCTAAACCACTGTTTTCATGTTCTTCATCACCAGCACGGGTCCATCCTACACAAATACCATGGTCAAAATAATCGCGTTGCTCACCGTAGGCTAAGGCTGCACGGATTTTACTCATGGTTTCGACAGCAGGGATTGCGGCCAGGTCAACATGTACCTCATCGCCTTCCTTGTCTTTATCATCATAAATTCCTCCATACAGATCAGGAAAGAATAAACATGGGATGCCTTGCATGCGCAAAAGGATCATGGCATACGCTAAAGGCCTGAACCAAAAATCGACATAAGATTCCAGTGCCTGTAAAGGTTGCGAATCATGATTATCAACAAATGTTACCGCCAGATCAGGCTTCACCTGTACCAGCGTTCCATCAAAAATCGTCCGCATATCAAAATCTTCGTTTTTACTGGCCAGGAAAAAATTATGGTGCAACAACGAATCGAATATTTGTGTCCTTCCGCCGGTAATTTCAATATAGTTCAATTGCCCCGCTATATCCACCACGTTCCAATCCTCGGCCACAATAAAAAACTCGCGGTTATATTTTTGATTCAGGTGATCGATCCACTCTACAATAAAATCAGGATTGATGTGTTTAACCGCATCTAACCTGAAACCGTCTACCTTAGTGGTTTCCACTACCCATTCGCCCCAGTATTTTAACTCTTCAACTACAGCCCTGTTGCGGTAATCGATATCATTGTACATCAGGTAGTCGTAATTACCGAATTCGGTAGATGGAACCTCTTCAAAACCTTCACCTAAGTGGTTTTGGATCGAATAAATAGCAGTCTCTTTGATATCTTCTGCCCAGTCTACCCCACTAAAACACTCATGGTTCCATATAAATTCAGAATATTTACCCTTTCGGCCGGGGAAAGTAAACTTTGTCCAGGCCTCAATTTCGAAAACATCGCTGGTAAATTCATTTCTATTATCAGGATTTACCGTTCTAACGGCTACTTTCTCCAGTTCATCGCCACCCGCTTTGTGGTTAAACACAGCATCGGCTAAGGCGCCAATTCCATTTTCGTGTAATGCTTCAATAGCCTTAATATACTCATCTTTGGAGCCATATTTGGTATGCACACTTCCTTTCTGATCGAACTCGCCCAAATCAAAAAGGTCGTAAACGGCATAACCAACATCATAAGTCGCATTGTTCGATTTATAAGCCGGTGGCAACCATACAGCGGTTATTCCAATTTCTTTTAAATGACTCGCTTCTGCAGCTACTTTAGTCCACAAATTTTGTTCTTCGTTATAATACCAATGGAAAAATTGGATAAGGGTCTGATTTTGCATTAATTTGATTTTTTTAAAAGGATAACATGATAGCTGATGAATTTGTTTTTGGATTGAAGATCTTCACAAGTTCTTTCCTGCTGATCTCGATGATGCCCGCAGAAAACAACTTAAATCTGCGAAAATCTCTTGAATCTTCGGGAACAACCTTACTGATGCTTTTCCCGCTGATACTCGCCAATCCTCGCAGAAAAACAAAATAATAACTCTGCGAAAATCTCTTGAATCTGCGGGAACAATCTGACTCATACTTTCCCGCTGATTTCGCCGATCACCGTAGTAAAACATAATAATACATCTGCGAAAATCTCTTGAATCTGCGGGAACAATCTTAGGCATGCTTTTCCCGCTGATTTCGCAGATCACCGCTGAAAAACATCTGCTAAATCAACCAGAATCTATTTGAAATACAATCTTAACCACATTTTACTTACTTTTGCCCTTAAATGAGTTTAAAAAAGAAATTTGCCAGAGAAAGTTTTACCATTATGAACGAATTGGTATTACCAAATGATACCAATACCTTAAACAACCTGATGGGTGGGCGTTTGCTTCACTGGATGGATATTGCAGCGGCAATTTCGGCTCAAAAACACTGCAATCGTATCGTGGTTACCGCTTCGGTTGATAATGTTTCTTTTAAACAGCCCATTAAACTAGGTGATGTGATTACCATCGAAGCCAAGGTAACCAGGGCTTTTAATACTTCGGTAGAAGTTCGTTTAGATGTATGGGCAGAAAATATTCCGAGTGGTGCACGCCAAAAAAGTAATGAGGCTTATTATACCTTCGTAGCATTAGATCAAAGCGCCAGAACCATACCTGTACCAGAACTGATTCCGGAAACGCCCGAAGAAATTGATTTGTTTGATGGTGCACTGCGCCGCCGGCAGTTACGTTTGGTTTTGGGTGGCAAAATGCATCCTGATGATGCCAGCGAACTCAAGGCTCTTTTCTTTAAAACGTAATTTTTTTCAACAAATTCCTTTCTGCTTGGTTTGATTGTTTTACTTTAGTGTTTACCTTACGCTGAAAAATATGACAACTTATACCATACTTATTATTTTAAGCGGATTAGTCATTTTCTCTTATCTGTTTGATTTAGTGGCCAGTAAAACCAAAGTACCATCGGTTTTATTGCTGTTGTTACTGGGCATTGGCCTGCGTTTCCTGGTCGATTACCTCAAAATACAAACCTTTAATTTCCTCTCCATTTTACCCACGCTCGGCACCGTAGGTTTAATCCTCATTGTTTTTGAGGGCTCGCTCGAACTTAAATATGATCAGCATAAAAACAAGATCATTAAAAGCGCTTTTTTTCGGCCTTAAGTATTTTACTCGGTACCACCAGCGTCATTACCACCATCATTTACCAGATTTCGCACCACGATTTATATACCTGTATTGCCAATGCCATCCCTTTTAGTGTCATCAGTTCGGCCATTGCTATTCCATCGGCCGCAGCCTTAAACAATAAAGATAAAGAGTTTGTGATCTACGAATCGTCTTTCTCTGATATCCTGGGGATCATCATTTTCAATTTTGCCATTACCAATCATTCGATCACCACCTCCGCCTTTATCGGCCTGGGCTTAAGTACCTTTCTCATCCTTTTACTATCGGCCATTGCCTGTGTGGTTTTGCTGTACGTAATGGGACGTCTGGTACACCACATCAAATTTTTCCTGATTATAGCCATACTCATCCTGGTTTATGCCATTGGCCAGTCTTACCACCTCTCTTCGCTGGTGCTGATCCTGAGTACAGGTTTATTCCTGAACAATGCCGATACCATCCAGAACGTTTGGTTCAGGAGTATTTTTTTATACAAGAATTTAACGGCCGATTTATCGCAGCTTTACCAGTTATCGGCAGAAAGTGCCTTTATTTTGCGGACTTTTTTCTTCGTTATTTTCGGTTTTACCATGAACATCGGCGAACTGAACAACAAGATCGTACTCGCCAATGGCTTTTTCATCCTGGTCACGATATACCTCATCAGGATGCTCTTCCTTAAAATATTTAAAAAGGATAATTTAGGCCCGATTTTATACATCGCCCCCCGCGGACTGATTAGTATTTTACTTTATTTCAACCTGCCCGCTTCTTTAAAAATACCAGAAGTGGGTACGCCGTTCCTGTTCCTGGTGGTATTGGGTTCGAGTATTGTAATGACGCTGGGGATTACGCTGAGTAAGAGAAATAGTGTGATTGAGTAAGGTATTGGTTAACTGGCCATTAGTCATTAGTTGATTGGGTTAATCGTATAAGCTGGTTAATGGTTTATTGGTTGATAGTTCATGGTTAATTGCCTCTTGGCCCACAACTTCAACTTGCTTTTCATTCTGGACGCAGTGAAGACCTGCGAAGTATGCATGAATACTTACCATTGACAGACTCCAATAGAATGATCGTCATCTCGACTGTAGCGCAGTCCCGACATTAAGTCGGGAGAGAGATCTATCTAGACAGATTTAGCTTCATTGGACGCCCAACGCCACACGCCAGACTCCTAACGCTTAAATGAAGTCGAAATACTTTTCAGCTGCTTCAATTCTGCCAAAACATTTGGATTAGCCTGGTAGTAAATAGAATAATAACTGAGTTCGTTTAACTTATTTTGATCTGTTTTATTAAAGTTAAAACGTGCCAGATTCGGATTAATGGCATGGATGGGCAAGGCAAAGGCATTGGCAAGGGCGGTAAAAATTACAGAATAAAACGCAGTTCCGGCTTCCTCTTCCAAACTGGGTGCTTCCTTACCCCATTTATCTACCAATTTGCCACGGGCGTCTATTTTGTATTGTTCAGGATGCGCTGTACCTATCTTAACCAGGTCTATCCCTTTATAACCTTTTTTAATTGTACGGATCTGTACGGTTTTAATTTCATTAATCGGAACCTTAATAAATTCGCCGTCATGATTCAGGATCGCATTTACCGAATCTACTTTGTATAAAATCCCTTTGTATTTACCATTTGCGGTTTTAAGAACGGCCATGTAAGGTTTTATACCCTGAGCATTTGCCAAAGTAAAGGAAAGAAAAAAGAGGAGCGTAAAACAGATGGTTTTCATGTTGAGGTATTAAGAGACAGTTAAATTTACTACAATATTTTAATATTTAACATTTCCATCACACCGAGCAGAGTCGAAATGCTTTTAATACATTTCAAATGGAGGCTTGTGCTATGAATCAGCTTTGTGTGTACCGTTTGAACTTTCACCCAGCTAGGCCAAAGCACTGTATCTACGTTCTACTTAAATCCGGCCTAACATCCCGATAGCAATCGGGATCGGGCTGCACTGTTCTGGCCTAACAACTGGCTTCAAAAAAACGGCGAAGCCCTCATGAATGCAGCTGAAAGTTATAAATAACAAATGAATAAATTTTCAGCCGGTGTTTTATTAATGGTTTTCTATTATTTTCATTTGTATTAATGAGCTCGGCAATGCCTCGGTTTTGTTTCTTTTTGACACCAAAAAGAAAGAGCCCTTCGGCGGCGGTGAGCCGAGGCAAGATCGTGGCGTATGGCAAAAGACATTAATTGTACGTTACTAATGTTAATTTTAAACAATTAATTAATTGTTTAAATCGGTTAACTGAATTCAAATTCGTAAATCGACTAAAGACTTCGGACTAAGCCCCCATTTCCAAAATCTTATCGAACTCAGCAGCTTTAAGCGGCATTACCGATAAACGGCCTTGTCTAACCAATGAAATATCAACCAAACTTGGCTCCGCTTTGATCTGTTCTAAAGAAACCGGATTTTTCAGGCTTTCTACAGGCGATAAATCAACCACTACCCAGTTAGCATCATCAGTAGTAGGATCCTGGTAAAATTCTTTTACTACTTTGGCAATACCCACTACGTTTTTACCTTCATTACTATGGTAAAAAAGCACCAAATCGCCCTCTTTCATGGCTTTCAGGTTGTTCCGTGCCTGGTAATTACGCACCCCATCCCAAAAGGTACGGCCATCTTCATTAAATTTTTCCCAACTGTATTTAAAAGGTTCTGATTTTACTAACCAATGATTCATGCTGCTTTGTATTTATTTCGATTATTTAAGCTCAAAACTAAGAAAAGGGAATGGATTAGGAAATAGATTGGAAGATTTGGGAAATACAGAGCTGATTATTAATGAGCTAAGAAACTAATGATAGGAAAGTGTTCATTACAAATCTACAAGCAGAAAATCAAGTAGCAATTTCGAGGCTAACACTAAAATATTTGTCGCATTGATATTTGTATTCTTTACAATCAATATATTCCACGATTTTAGTTATTAATACCTTTGAATATCAATGATTATTCTTAGTTTTGATTAAACGCTCGACAGTGAATAATAGAAATAAAATCTGGATTATATCGCTAGTAGTTACCACAATTGTATTAGTAAGTAGTGTTTATTTTCTTCCTTCCAAGGAGAGAACCTATATTAATTACCTAAGTATTGTTGGCCTTATACTTGGTATTTTAGGACTTGCAATTTCTTATTTACAAATCTTATCCGTAAAGCAAATAACCTTAGCTATCAAAAATGAAGTTACAGAAAGTTTAAATCGCAACAAATCGGTTTTACTTATTTCTGACATCAGCAAGAAAGTCTCTATGATTGCTGAAATACAAAGTTTTATTCGAAATAATAAGATCGAAATGTGTGTTCTGAGAATGAAAGATTTAAAGTTACTTCTGAGTGATTTAAATACTTATAAGCAATTTAGTAGCTTAGTAAACAAAAAGGAATTTAATAGTTCTTATGCTGATTTTCATATCGACTTAGAAAATTTCCATAAGTCCTTACTAAATGAAAAAAATAAAATAGACAAAGAGAAGATTAATTCAAATCTTGAAAAGCTATCTACACTATTATTAGATGTTGAATTTAAATTAAAACGGCAATGATTCCAGAAAGGTTAAAGAAAATAGTTACACTCTTGAGAGATAAGACTTCAGAGAAAAAAGCAATTTGGAATAAGACTAGTGGTCAAGATGAATATAAACTTCAGATTGGTGAAGGAAGTTCCATTGTAGTTTCTTTTGACTATGGCAACTACAATAGCGAATATATCACAATCAGTATTTTCAATAAGAATGGAGATATGGTCGAAAGATACGATAATGAGAATGAACAAGACGAAGATAGTTCCAAATTATTGTGGTCATTTCATAAAGCTGCACGTGATTCTTATTATAAAGTAGAAGAAACAATGGAGCATCTTCTCAATGAAATATCAAAACAGGATGTGGTCGGCATTAAGGAAGAAAAGAAAATTATTCCTCCTGCAATGCTTGGCGACGATGATGATTTGCCATTCTAATCATAATACCATTCCTATCTCCAAATATTGGTTTACGCAGAGAGAATGTTGTGATCTTTATCTAAGTGCTGGTGCAATTACAGCTATCCAAGATGTAGGTCTATGTTAGCGCAGCAATCTCGTTACTAGCTCAAGTTTTAGTATTAAGGCTAACTGACTAAATGACTTGAGCTTTTATTATTAATCTTGATAAAACTAACCAAAGCAGAAGTCAGGCCAAGGCTTAACGTATTGGGCGCTGAGGCTGGTGATTTAATTTAGAATTAATACATATATAAAGTGCCAGTTGCAGCCTTATAGCGACTTTTAATCAACAGTTTGAATTTATTTGTTAAAAACTGATACTTCTTACAATGTCGGTATAGAATGAAAGATTGACTTCTCCGAAGCTTAATACAGGAACCAAATAGATTGAATATATTAGATAACAATAACGAAAACAATTAACTTTGTACCAACCGAAAAGAATAAAATGTACATCGAATCAATAAAAATAGACAATATTCGTTCCATCCGTCATTTTGAGATGAAATTTAAAAATCCTCCAGGTTGGCACGTGGTGATAGGCGATAATGGTGCTGGTAAATCAACTTTTGTAAAAGCAGTATCCTTAGCTTTGGTTGGTGCGGTAAAGGCAATATACCTTCGACAGGATTTTAAAAAATGGATTAGGATTGGCGCTGGAGTTGAGGAAAAAAAGAAAATTGAATTGGGTATTCTCAGAGACAATAGGGATGTAAAATATTCTGGCACTAAACCACCTTCTAATTATAATATTGGCGTCGAAATAATAGAAAAGGAATCACGCAAAACTGATAATGTTGCAACTAATACTACACTTACTACAGTTCTAGCTTTGGAAAGTGCATTTCCTAAGCATTATGAATTAGCAGGACTCTTGGTAAGCGGATATTTTTCAGCTGCGTTTGGCCCATACAGACGGTTTACTGGGGGTAATACAGAATGGAGCGCAGTATCTCCTTATCCAACAGCTGAGGCGCATATTTCAGCTTTCGGAGAAGACGTAATGTTGGGTGAATGTATTAATTGGTTGAAAAATCTACGCACCCTCGCCAATGAACCTGCAAACAAGGACAGAGAAAGATATAAAACACTTTTAGATGATTTTGTGAACTTCTTCAACCATGGAGAGATATTACCGCATAATTCCAAACTTAAGCTAATTACTTCTCAAGATATACTATTTTTAGATGGAAATTCCAACGAAGTCTCGGTTATGGAATTAAGTGACGGCTACCGATCTGTCCTTAGTATGACTTTTGACCTTATCAGACAGCTCACCATTTTCTATCCTAATGAAGATGTATTTCTTAACGTGAGAAAGGGTGGTCCAGGGAATTACTTTATTGACCTCCCTGGTGTTGTTATTATTGATGAAATAGACGCGCACCTCCATCCAACTTGGCAGCAAGAAATTGGAAATACACTTACAAGATTATTTCCAAAGATTCAGTTTATTGTAACAACTCATAGCCCTTTGGTATGTAGAGCTGCACAAAAAGGTAGTATTTGGAGATTGGCAGCCCCTGGCAATGATAATGAATCAGGTGAAATTACAGGAATAGAAAGGGAGCGCCTTATCAACGGAAACATATTAGATGCATATGGAACTGAAGTTTTTGGTGAAAATGTTTCCATATCTGAAGAAGCAAATGAAAAAATTAATCGTTTGGCAGAATTAAATATTAAATCAATAACAGGAGAAATTGAAGATTCTGAAAAAGTAGAGTTACAAAAACTTAAAACTATTTTTCCCTCCGAGAAGCAGTAATGATTCAGTTAGAACAAAATATAAACCCTGAACAAGAAATCATAGATAAACTTAAAGTTTACCAGGACGAAATAGACGGCTTAGAGACATTTGAGTTAAGAAGTGAAAAAGCAAAAAATATTTTTTCAACACGAAATAGGATTGGCAATACGGTTTTTGATGCTATAAAAGTTAAACTCACAGAAATGTGTTCTGGTGCAAGACGATGTGTGTATTGTGAAGATTCAGTTGCTGACGAAGTTGAACACATTCATCCAAAGGATTTATACCCAAATTTCTGCTTTTATTGGGACAATTACGTTTATGCATGTGGTAACTGCAATGGACCTAAAAATAATAAGTTCGCAATTTTCAGAAAAGATGATGGAAGCTTTCATATCGTAAATCCAGAAAGAGGAATGAAAGCAACTGAGCCGGCAGAAGGTAATGGTGCACTTATTAATCCGAGGATAGAAGACCCTTTAGATTTTTGTATGCTAGATTTATCTTCAACCTTTAAATTTGTTGTAATCGCAAAGGCAGGAACGGATGATGCCCTTAAAGCGAATTATACTTATAATGAAGTGCTGCGTCTAAACGAAAGAGAGTTTCTGCGAAAAGCGAGAAAGAATGCCTACACAAATTACAAATCAAGATTGGGATATTACACTACTCAAAAATTTGCAGGTGATACACAAGATAAACTTGATAAGTTAATTGAAAATTTAAAACAAGAAGCTCATCCGACAGTTTGGAAAGAAATGCAAAGATATCATTCAAAAGGAATTTTAGAGAATATTGATAAAGACCTTAATAACCTTTTTATAAAATCACCTGAAGCACTTAAATGGTAATGCAGATACCCCTAAGTCTTAGCCTAGACTAGATGACCTGAGCTTTCATTATTGACCTTCATAATACTGGATAACCTGTTAGTAACTGATATTACTTATTGCGATATTTGTATTGCCCTCTGCTTAGTTTGAATTCTGTACCGCAAAGTCTGAACTGTCTGTTGCACCCCCTTCTTCAACGCCATGCCTGAGCATCACTTCTTTCCACTCACAGAAAATATTAGCACCCCACTTGGGTGTATAAAGATCATAATGGGCAAACCAGAAAAGCAGGTCCCTGATCACAACCGGATAGATTACATTGGTATCCAGTACTGCCTTAAACCTTACACTATGAATCATACAATCCGAGTTCCTCATCAGCACCCATGATGTCGATAATATGGTTCTTCTGCTGCACTTTCATTTTTTCTCTGTAAGCCACAACATCCTCGAATTTTATCCTGCGGTGTTTGCCCACCTTGATAAACTCAATAGCCCCCTCTTCCAGTAATTTTACTAAATACGGTCTTGAACATCCCAATATCTCGGCTGCCTTCTGGGTAGTTACCTCTGTTGCCATTGGAACTATAGAAACAGGCTTACCTTCACCCATAGCCTTTAAAATATCGCCAAGAAATACCAAAGCTCTGGCAGGTATCTTAATGCGTTCACCCGTTTCCTCAATCTCAATCTCCGTCTGTTCAGAATGGATGTTGGAGAGTATCGATGATAAAGCTGGTAAAGATTCTATGGCCATCTTCTGCTCTGTTTTGGAAGGACGGCGTGTTTGATCAGTTGAAATCATGCTGCAATTTTCTACGAAGTTAAACAAAAAATACAAACGAAATAAACGAAATAAATAAAATAAACAAAAAACCAACAAACCAAATAGACCAATAGTTTGAAAAAGGAAATACATCATAACAGTACGAATAAAAAACCGTAAAAGTTAAGGATACATAAACAGAGAAAAATGAAATTAAATAATAGTAAGGAACAAGCTCATGGTGGTACAATGAGTAACTGACGATCGACTGCAACCTCTGAACTATCGACTGCAACCTCTGAACTACCGACCGCAACGTCTGAACTAGCAACTGCAACCTCTGAACTATCGACCGCAACGGCTGAACTATCGACCGCAACGTCTGAACTATCGACTGCAACGTCTGAACTATCAACCGCAACGTCTGAACTACCGACCGCAACTGCTGAACTACCGACCGCAACTGCTGAACTATCGACTGCAGCGTCTGAACTGTCGACTGCAGCGTCTGAACTGTCGACTGCAACGTCTGAACTATCGACTGCAACGTCTGAACTATCGACCGCATCGTCTGAACTATCGACTGCAACGTCTGAACTGCCGACTGGCAAGTCGAAACCGCCCTAATTTATGCATTATTTGAGCAAAAAGATTTTGTAGATTGATATATTGTATCTATCTTGCCTATGCAGATTAATAAATAACATATTTTTTCACCTAACAGAGAGAAAGCAATTTCAAAAATTAAATTTTAAAAATATTCCTGGACGAGCGTTTTAGAAACGCATTTTCTAATTTCTCTGAAAAGAGTTATTTGTTAGTCTGCAGCGTCCAGGAACTCTAATTTCAATGTTATGCAGACTAACAATTGTAAAAACCCAAACACACAGCTCCCAAATCAGGTAGCAGCTGTAACCGAATTCCGGAAACTGATTGAAGCCTATTTCGATATGATTAGTTTATCGGATGTGAATCAATTCCTTACTGAAATGCTTAGCGCAGCTATCGGGCCCGATCCGCGCTCTGGCAAACACAAACCCATTACCATTGCCAACGCCCTTTATGATGTAAACAATATCATCAGCCTGCTTACCAAAACAAAACTTTTGGCCAATGAAGAAACCTTTCAATGTTATACCATAAACCTGGGTTATCACCTACAAGCTGTTGGCCAATTTGATATCGAACACCTGTCAGAACTGTTATATTATGGATTAAATGCCTACATCTTTCAGGAGGATGATTTTGAAGGCGCAACCTTAAAATTTTCTGCCGAAATTACTGCCGCCTATAAAATGATTTATGATTGGCTGTCAGACTGCGATGCCTGGTGTAAGTCTGTTGAGTGTTATGAATGTAATGAAACTGCCGGTTTAGCAGCTACACCATAACCGTTCAAATTTTAATTGGCAATTTATCCTATACAGCTATGAGGGGCAACTCCCCTCCTAATTTAGGAGGGGTGCCCAAAGGGCGGGGTGGTTAAGATTTTTAACCACAGATGCACACAGATAAACACGGATTTTTATATCTGTGTGCATCTTTTTTATCTGTGGTTAAATTATTTTCATGACTAGCGCGATCTTATAAGACTCCTTAAGCGTAATAAATCGAAATAAATACCATTCGACTATGCTATCAATGACAGATTTAAAAAATCGCCGTCATTTCGACTGAAGCGTAGCGAAATGGAGAAATCTTTGAACCATGCTAAGATTCTCCACTACGGTCGAAATGACGTCGTATCTGTTCGTAGAGCACTTCCGAACGCTACGGATTAGTAATAGAAAAGAGTCTGTGACTCGTTTAGTTGAGTTTAAAGCTCAACTTTATTCCTGTATCCATATAGACGCTATGCTTAACGCTACGGATACTGCGGGCGAATTGTATACACTAAATATTATATATTTGCCTTACATCTAAATCATCAGTATGTTGAAGCTGAAATACCTCATTCTCACAATAGCAGGATTGTTCTTTTTCAATAGTGTTAAAGCACAAACCTCTGACTGTCTAAAATTCAAACAGGGAAAGTTTAAGATGATATATAACGGGAAGTTATTAATAATAAAACGCGACGCAAACCATCAATATGAATATTACGATAATGCAACCGTTCCGACTTCCTACAATATTAAATGGATTAGCAATTGCTCTTATACCTTAAAGCCTGAAACGAATACCTTTAAAAAGTTTCCTAATACGCCTCGAAACGCCCTAATCACAGTTAATATAATTAGTTACAGTGGAAATACTTATAAGATAAAGGCGACATCAAATTTTAGCCCTCTGATACTAAAAAGTGAGATTACTAAAATCAATTAAGGAGCATTTTATAAATCTTACATCTAGAACATTACGTTTCTGCCCGTAGAGTTCTAAGGATTAATAATCGAAAAGAGTCTGTGACTCGTTTTAGATGAGTTTATAAACTCAATTTTATTATTGTATCCGTAGAGATGTTATGCTTAACGCTACGGACAGCACAGTTATATCACTTAATTTCGGTAGGTGAGACACCAACCGATAGATAAAATAAAGGAATCTTTAACCTTCTAAATTAGATTGATCAATAAAACCTGATTTAAAAGATCTCTCCGTTTCGCTGCTGCCTGAAAAAGGCACGCGCTCCAGTCGGGAAGACGATTTAACCCGTAGGTTAATCAAAAGATGAGTGATTCTATCAAAAGACACCTGTTATAGAAGATCATTTCAGACTACCCCATCTTTTTCTAATCACCTGAAGACCCTTTTTCAACACCAAATCTTCTCGCTTTTCAACTGAATTTCTGGATTGGCTAATATAAATATCCGGCAGAACCCCTTTCAAGTGATGCTTGCTCCCATCAGAATTTTTAACCAACATCCCGGAGAAGTACACAATTAAATTACCCGGGAGATAAGCTATATTTACATCTCCATTGGTACCTGCAGTCGCATCTCCTACAATTACTCCCAGTTTAAAGTCTTTTATCAGTCCCAATAAAGATTCTGAAGCACTCATAGCAGATGCGTTGGTCAAAAATATTACCTGCTGTGTTAATCTATTTTTAATATCAGGAAAATATATCTCGGGACCCGGCTGAAAACTCAGATGCTCAAGATCAGGGTAAAGAATTTTTGGGTTAAAGAAGCGTACAGTCCTGATGGTGTCCCTTGCCAAAGCAGGAATCAGATCTGTACTGATTGTCTGATCGAAAACATATCCCCGAAGATCAAACACTATCGACCTGGCAGTCTTTAAAAGTTCAAAATTCTGATCTGTCAAAGAATTTCGCGTGAGATCAAAATAATAGATATCCGGTGCAACCCAGCCATTTCCCTTTTGTAAATAACCTGCATTTCCCGGCGTGTAATCTTCTGATACTTTTGTTCGCTCAATTCCAACCTTACGGGTATCTCCGTGTCGAAGTACGGTAACTTCTATTTTTTCATTTTTTTTCCCATTGAACAGCCGGTTAAGTACAAGCAGATCTTTTTTTGCTTTGATCCTGACGCATATTGAATTAATGTATCAACCCGCTTACCAACAGGAATTCCATTAACCTTGACAATAATGTCACCTGGAAAAATACTATCCATGAGTCGTTTATCGGAAACTTCCTTAACTACAATTTTATGATCTGCCCGAATAAGAGAAATTGGGAGCGTGTAGTAAGGCTCCATTCCCATAATCGAAATAAACGTATGTGCATCATTATAAAATGAACACATTCTTTCAATCACCTTGATGTAGGTGGTGTGGGTTTTGGCTAAACTGGCTTCCTGAAGTATTTCAGCTAAAAGACGTTCCTGATCAATTTTTACATCGTCCATATATGGAAAGGAATGTCTAAGTATATTCCAGAGCATAATTACATCTGCAATCCTTAATTCCTCCTGTTCAAATGCCGAAATCTTGTTATAGTTTAGGTCGGTATGATCGTTTACTTTATTTGTTGCAATGGGGAAAGTGGAAGATTTGTTGCCTAATAAAACAAGCGGCATTACAAAACTGATTCCCTTAACAATTTCTTTATCGAGGTACTCGCCAAATTTAAGCTTTTGACTATAAAGCGCATAGTTTGGATCTATTATTTCGAAAGTAATCTTTGTTAGTTTGGCAGTTGTTTTTTGGGTTGTATTTAAAATTTCATGAGGGCTAAATGATCTGTCGCCATCAATAATCTTAAAAACAGGTTTATCAATCGAAACTGGGATGTTTGGGTCTGTTGCAAGTTCAAATGCGATCAGTTCAGCTGAACTGTTTATAGTGCCCGTGAAGTGATGGATCTCAGGCAAGTTGGTTTTAAGTTCTATTGAATCCTTTCCATTCACTATTTTTAATTCAGCAGGTTCACCATCTTTTTTGTTTACACGCGTGGTGAGGCTAAAATCATACTTTAATCCCCGGTAACCTGACACATCATATGTTCCGGTCAATGGCATTTGTATATTACGATCATTTCCTACAAGCGGAGTACGATTTAATCTGATACTCTTATAAGGCCTTTCTAAGATACCGCTATAAAGATTAAATCCGAGGTGCTGCCATGATATCTCTTTATAACTACCAGGGATATTCGGCTTCAGTTTATTTATATCAAAACTTTCTTTTTGATCAGTTAAGGTAATTTTGATACTGGGCGCAATTGGAAGAAATATTTTTCTCAGTTCACCAATAAGTTCATCATCATTACTCACCTTTAACATAGCTTTACTTCCGTTTATCGCCACCCCTTCCCATATTTCCAGTTTGTTTTCGTCTGAAGGATGAAAATATTGGACGTAGCCATAGATTTTCGAAAATGCTGTTAGATTCCTGATTTGGCGGTTACTCAACTGTCCTAGCACCAAGACTGGAGATAGTAGAAGGAATAGGGTTAGTGATTTCTTTATCGGCATATAAGTTTTGAATAACGTTTCTTAATTCTTTTTACCTTCTTCAATATTCTTGTTTTCTGAAGGTGTAGAAGCTGTATATCCTTCATTTGTAATAACAATATCGCTGTGCTGTCGAAATTATTTATTCGAAAATTAGCTGAACTCCTATACCTATAAACTCGCCCTAACTCTTTTCCAATGCCTCTGAGCTTAGATTGAGATAAAGATACCTCCTTTCTTAATTAAACAAGCAATTTGATCGTTTTTCAACCGTATTTGATCATTTTAATTGATTATTCCTATACTGCCCTTAAAAGCGATTTTACATCATTCAAGGCTACACCACCACTTACCTTTCCACAGCGGAGGGTTTGTTCTTATTACACCTTTTTCCTAAAGATTTACGATAAGAAGCCTCGTTAACACCGACCTCATGAAAAGCTAAAATGCTTAAATATAGGTACTGGAATTTTAAATAATAAGGCTTATACTTGTACAAAAAGACGCAAGGAACAATATATTGCACACGCCAGTAAGGATAATTAAAGATGCTGTCAATTCGTAGTTTCGCATATTTGTGAATTGATCTTAATTTTACCAAGACATCAGGTGACAAAATCATAATATTAAATGCATGCAAGCAGAATGCGATTATAAACTGGAGGATTTAGAATGATACAAATCCCATTACCAGCGCAAGTTTTAGTTCTACGCTACTAAGCTGGATAAGTTGTGCTTTCATTATTAATCTTGAAATAATACCAAACCAAAAGCCTGGACAATGCTTGGGGCAATGGGCGCTAAGACTTGAGCCAAAATGAGACTAAGAGCAAATATATCATGTTTCAGCTAGCAAAATACTAAAACCAACAAACAGCACTAATGATTTCAACAAAAAATCTCAGTTTACTTCCAGATAGAAAATCACTGGAGACTATTTGTAAAGCGATTTCAGTTTTAGACGCAATAATTTGCCAGGAATGGCAGTACCGTTATTACTCATTTAATTCGGAGTGGGGTATCAATGAACAGTGTTTGCAAATGCGAAATGGCTCGGGTGATGAAATGCATATATTATTTCTTGATAACGGCTGTGCAATAAATGGTTTTGCACATGAATACAAACAACAGGATAAGACAAAATTAACCGCAAATTTGCCTTCAATTTTTAATGAATTTATTTTTGGGGAGCCTGTCGCATCAATCGGTACCACATTTTGCATATGGACCACTGAACCGAAAAACTGGCAAGTTGGACAACTTGAAAATATTGAAGATAATTCTGAAGAAATGTTAAGTATTTTAGATGGAAATCCTCAGACTTATGTAGATTGGGCAACAGATTATTTTGAAGGAAGTTACAAAACAAGCGAAATCTCTACAGAAACCATATCAAAAATTTATAGTGGGCATACACTCACAAAAGAAATGGTTTTATCAATTGTTGAGGAACTGGAAGATTGGGAACTACTGGAAACTGATCTAAAAGAAATCAACTATCCTTATAACTTTGAATAGCAGGAAATTCCTTATAAATGAGAGAAGAGCAAAAAAGATTGTACTTTGAAACGGTCGACAACAATATTGAAAAACATGGCTACCATGTAACCTATGTTCTCGAAGAACACGACTTTACGCCATTTGGTTATTCAAGCGGACTGTATAAAAATTTTGGGATACCAGAAGCTTTCATTTCTGGCTTACCAAATGGGCTAACCAATACGCTAATAACCAATTATGCCGAGGCATTCAGGAACCATAAAGTACCTTTGAATCAAAAATTAGATAATCTAATTGATCGTTTCCCTGTATATATTATTCCGGTAAAAAATGAGGCCTTAAATGAGAAAATATTAAATACGTTAAGGTTCTATGAAAACGATTACTTCGAATCAGTTCAAATCATTTTTCCTGATTTAAAGGGGAAATTTTATGGAGAGAATGGTTATGATTATGACCAGGAAATTTTTTGGGAAATACCAACTAAAATAAAAGCATTTTAACAAATTAACGTGTCCTCATCAAATAGAATCAAACATATCTGCAATAACCATTACTAGCGCAAGTTTCAGTTATACTCTACGCTACTAAGCTGGATGACTTGCGCTTAGCAGAGATTTAATTGACGGATTTATTAAGCACAAGTCGCGCCTTCGCTTTTGGCCCAGGCACTAAGACTTGCGCCAGATATGTTTAATAACTCATTTTTAAATCAAACAAAACCCTATTCCCCACGCGTCAATACCTCATCTATCATTCCAAATTCCTTTGCTTCGATAGCGCTCATCCAATAATCGCGACTGGCAATTTCATTTATCCGCTCATAACTTTGTCCACTATGTTTCGCCAGAATATGGTACAGATCTGATTGTACTTTTAACACTTCTCTGATCCGGATATCCATATCAATGGCGGTTCCTTCTGCCCCACCCGAGGTTTGATGGATCATAACCCTTGAGTGCTGCAAAGCCGAACGTTTACCGGCAGCACCGGCACACAACAATACCGAGCCCATAGAAAGCGCAATGCCCGTACATATAGTGGCTACATCAGGCGCGATAAACTGCATGGTATCATAAATGCCAAAACCTGCATAAACCGATCCACCAGGCGAGTTGATATACAACTGGATGTCGCTTTTGGTATCAACCGACTGCAAAAAAGCAATTGGGCCTGTATTACATTTGCATTCCGCTCATCAACGGCTTCCCCTAAAAAAATAATCCTGTCCATCATCAGCCGCGAGAAAACATCCATTTGTGCCACATTCAGCTGGCGTTCTTCCGTAATGTAAGGCGTCATGGCAACAGGCAGGGTATAAGCGGCGTTTCTGCCCATATACTGATCTACATAAAGGCTGTTTAAGCCCTGGTGTTTTACCGCATAAAGGCGGAATTCTTTGTTAATATCCATCGTATTGATTTTAAATTTCAGGCATAGCGATGCCCTGCTCCATAATGGCGCATGATGTATAAATTAAATTGATTGTTTATTTGCGGAACAAACGCATTACCTTTTGCCTGAAAGTTTGATGCTCAGCGGTATTAAACAGCGTTTCGTGTATGTTATTGATTTCATTTTTCAGCTGCTTCCGGCCATAATCATGCACCATCTGGTAGGATTTGTTCTGCCAGTAAACTTGTTGTTTTAGTTCAGGCTGCAGGATCATTTTAGCTTCGAACAGGAAACTTTCTCCATCCTTACCGTCCGACAGCAGATAATGCTCTATTAAACGGAGCTCATTCAACGATGTCTTCATATTTTAAGGATTTTGCTTTAACGGTTTCTTTCACTTTTTCGAGGCATTTAAATTTCTGGGCGGTTGCAGAGCGTGCACCCGAGAAGCCAAAGCGCTGTGCCAGTGTTTCCATATCGAGTTTTTCATAATAAAAAGCACTAAGCAACTGCATACATTTCTGCCCGGCCTGCTCCAGTAAATGCATCAGTTTTCCTGAAGAAACTTCCTCATATCCGGTATCTGCCAAATCGATCTCTTTATTAAAAACAAGAGCAAGCGAGTCAAGGGTAACATGTTTGTCGTTTTCCTGATAACGTTTGATCCATAAGTATTTGGCAATTCCAAATAAATAGGCTTTTTCCTGGTACTTCAGCTTCAGTTCCGAAACCTGCACTTTCTCATAATACACCATCAGCGCATCCTGAAAAATGTCTTTCGCTTCCTCAAATGATCCGCCCATCTTGCTTACATGTCTTGCTACCAAAGGAAAAGCTTCTTTGTAGAGTTTCATAAAAAGGGCTTCGCGTGGGCTGGGCTTCTCTTTGATGGATGTTGCTGTCATGATTACTATGTTTTATATAGTATGTGTGTTTTTTTGATCAGATATCACCTAAAATTAATAATTATTTTTTTGGGGCGTTAGTTAATCTATTGTTCGGAAACATATCGTAAAAATTGTTTGGAGCGTTAAGCCAGCTTGCTTTGAAATAACACAGCCCTTACCGAAGCAGGCCCGTCAATCCCAATCCTTATATTAAATCCTAGCTTATGGACAATTCTCTTTTAAGAAAAGTTTAGGCGTTATGCCAGCTTGCTTTGAAATAACACAGCCATTACCGAAGCACGCCCGTCAATCCCAATCCTTATATTAAATCCTAGCTTGTGGACAATCCTCTTTTAAGGAAAGTTTAGGCATTACGCTAGCTTGCTTTGAAATAACACAGCCCTTACCGAAGCACGCCCGTCAATCCCAAGGGCCAGGAAAATCAAAAAAACAGTAGCACAATAGTGCAAATGGCACTATCAAACCTCAAACGCAGTGGTTTTGTGTTTCATGTTTGCAAAAACTTTCACCCACCCTTAACGAACAAAACAAAGTGCCGCTGTTTTTTTGATGTGTATGGGGTTTGTATAAAAGGCCCCTTGCCGGATTGACAAAGCATTTTTGCATACTTTTGATGCCTCAAAAGTTTGATGCCCCCGCGGCATAGAGCGGAAGAAGAATCCACCCTGTAGTGTATTAATGAATCCCATCTTAACCCTTCAACTTACCCGGCGTTACCGCAAATTTCTTTCTAAAAGCATTGCTGAAGTGTTGCACAGAGGAATAACCGAGCATAAAGGCCACCGATTTGATGGATAAACCATCAAGTAGTAACTCTTTTGCATGGTTAAGCCTGTAATCGCTCAGGTAACCGAATATGCTATTATCAAATAACCCTTTAAAGCCCTGTTTAAGTTTAAATTCGTTAATACCGCATAATTTAGCCAGTTCTGCAACCGATGGTGGCTGGTGGATATTCTCGATGAGGTAATCCCTAGCATGATAAATACATTCCCTATCGTAAGCAGAATGTAAAGCCGCAGGTTCTTTTTGGCTAATGGCCCGTTCAAAAGCTTCGGCTTGAAGCACAAGCAGCTCAATACATTTCGATTCGATAAACATACGCTTCAAGCCTTCCGGATAATCACAATCGAGAATATCCCTGATGCAGTGCTGCATGGCCCATGAAATAGGGAGGTTGTGCTCCGAAAGTTGTGTATAACGCCCGGTATCAGCATCATCTGCCAAAACCTGTAATGCTTTGGTGGAGTGCTCTGCCAATTGCAAAAACTTTTCTTTAGCAAAATGTACCTCAAAAAAGCGGTAGCTCTGGCCGGTATCATATTGGCCTGTACCATCAAGGTCAGGCATGTAAATAATATTCTGCTGGTTAGCATTAAAGGTGTACTGTTGCTTATTTACGTCGTTAAAGATGGTCCCATTGCCAGAGAGTGTAAAACGCAGTTTAATCATATCCGGCACATCATAAGTAGGCCTGAAATACATCTGGTGTTGTTTAAACAGGATGTCGCCGTACACGATATAAATACCAGGAATATTGATCTGTACCAATTCCGCATCGCTAAAAGAAAAACTGTGTTTCTCCTTTCTTTTTGTAACCAATCCCCCACGTACGGGAAGATCATCAAAGCTGCCCCCTACCTTTTTCCAGGCCCCGTAATTCTTACCAACATTGATTCCCATAATGGCAATGATCACAAAAAAAGCCGGAATAACGCTATTGGGTTATCCACAATTCGATTTTATGTAAAAGAAAATCCCTTTGATGTAAAAGCGTACAGCAGCTATTTTTCAATTTTGCCCCAATTGCGAAATGTACCGCAAGATGTTAATCACTTTATCATGGAAGAGCAAGAAGACCAAAATACATTAACGCTAGATAAAAAAATTGACACTCTCCCACCTAAAAACAGTCTAATTTTTAAACTTTTACAAGATTTACCATTAAAAAATGAAGCAAAAGTATTGGAAATTGGACTTTCTAATTTTCTTCAAAAAGCAGAAAATATCAGCTATTCCGGCACCTACATTAACGAAGCTGCTATAAAAGAGGCCTTTTCTACTGATGAAGCTGATGGCAATGCCATAGAATTGATTAAAAAAACGGATCATCAACTCGATTTCGAGGATAATTACTTCGATTATTGTTTTACGGCGAATACCATTTATTTCTGGCCTGATCCGCTAAAATACTTAGCGGAGAGCTACCGGGTGTTAAAATCAAATGGAAAAATGAACCTTGCCTTTGTTGAAAAAAACTTTGGCGGCGATCTGCCCTGGACACAATTGGATTTTACATTTTATGAGATTGATGAAGTAAAATCGTTTTTCAAACAATCGGGATTTGCAAAAATTGAAGTAAATAAGTTAACGGAGACGGTAACCGATCAAAGCGGAAAGGAAGTCACCAAACCGTTTATTATGGTATCAGGTCAGAAAAAATAGTTGATCTAACTAATTACAAAGCATGACATCATAGTAGGTAAAATCTGATGTTATTGAGTTGGCTGTTACATTTGTCAGTCTGAGCGTAGTCGAATTAAGTTTAATAAATCGAAAATAAAAGCCTTTCGACTACACGACCATTGACAGAATCTATTAGTAGGGTCGTCATTCTCGCGCATGCGGGAATCTTAAAGCGCGCTGCAATAGCATTAGGATTCCCAATTAAATTGGGAATGACGACGTCTCAAAATATAATTTGTCATTGCAAGGAGCAACGACATTGAAAATTAGGGCATAAAAAAAGCAGATTAAATGTTTAAATGAACATTCAATCTGCTTTTTGACATTGTTGCTGTTAAGCGATAATGTTATTTAATCACTTTAATCTGGCCTTTCATCACCATATAATGACCCGGATAGGTACAAATAAAAGGATAGGTACCAGGTGTTTTAGGTACTGTAAAATAAATCATATCCGATTTTCCAGGCTGTAGCAATACCGTATAAGCCAGCACCTTAGGTGTTGCCGGAACAAAATAGTACTTTTCGCCATCAAGGCCCATTTTCAAGGCCATTTCTCCTACCGCATTGCCCGATCCAGGTGTGGTCAGCACAAAATTATGCAACATATCATCTACATTCTTAAAGGTTAGTTTTACTTTGGTACCTGCTTTTAAGGTAATATTGGTGATGTCGAATTTCAAACCTGGCCTGGTGCCCAGTACAATAGTTTTATCAGGTCCTTTAGTCCAGGTTTCTGGTTGTTCGGTAACATGTTTCCCAACATCGGTATTACCTTTAACTGCGCCACCGGCTGCTGGCATATTGCCCATTTGGTGGTGTTCCATGCCCTCCATATGGTGTGCGGCCGGCGCGGTACCTGTGGGTTTATTTTCGGCAGTTAGCAATATCTTTTCTCCATCAGGAATCTTGTTCATGGTATAATATCCATAATCGTGCAATAATGGGATATTGCCATTTTCAGCACGTAATCCTTCCATTTTGATTTCGTGAATGTAGCCTTCTTTTAAGCTATCCAACACCAACCGCACCCGTTTATGATCAGGAGAAACTACAATAGCTTTAATGCTACGTGGCGATTGATTGATTACCGGACTACCATAAATGTGGTGGTATTTATAGGTAAAAGTGGAGAGTTTATAGGCGCCGGCATCGCGGGCAGTTTTTTCATCAACCGGCATGGTAAACTCGAGTTCGAAACCATCGGGCTGGGCCTTTACCGTTTGTACCTCAAATGGCATAATACCCGACCAGGTTAAACGTTGCAGCCCGTATTCGGCCTTACCCGTCGATGACCATCCTCTTGAAGTCATCCCCACCAGCATACTGCCATCCGAGCCCCAGTTCATCCTGAGTATTCCCGAAGAAAATCCCCGGCGAAAGGGAAATACCACACCCTGGTATACACCTTTAACTTTTTCTAAAAATACCCTATTGATATTACTCTGCGATTGGTCGCCTACAAAAAGTTGTCCTTTAAAAGGGCCCATATTACCATTATCTGAATAATTCAGAATGCCTGATGTGGAGTTACCCATAATTGAATGCGGAATCCACACAGAAGGGGTTTTTAATCCCGGTACCCTTTTGGCAACTTCGAATTCGGGTTCGCCGGTATCAGGAATATCTTTTTTGCGCAGCTTTACTGGCGAACCAGGTTCACCTGCCCACGCCAGGCCTGCAGGATTGCCTACAAAATCGCCTTCCTCTACATGCATAATGCTGCCCGAACCTACCCAGTCGCCCTGGTTCTCGGCATAAAATATTTCACCGTCGCTATTTAGTGCCATTGCTGCAGGCGAGCGGAAACCGGTTGCAAAAGGTTTTAACTTAAAATCAGGAGTGAATTTGAGCATCCAGCCATGCCATTTAGATAAACTGGCACCATAACCAATCCAGCCCAGGTTAAGTGTAACCACCATGTTGCCATCTTTATCCAGCATAGGGCCATACGCATATTCATGGTAATTGCCCGATAATGGCCACGAATACATGGTGCTATATTCATCGGCTTCTCCATCGCCATCCAGATCGCGCAGGCGCGTAATCTCAGCGCGCTGAGTGAGGTAGATATCTCCCTTGATATAATTTAAACCTAATACTTCGTGCATGCCGTGTGCAAACAAGCGGTATTTGGGTTGCTGCCCGTTTTTCATGTATGGGTTAGTAATAATCCAGACTTCACCTTTGCGGGTAGCTACAGCCAGCTCATCATTAGGTAAAAAGGTCATTCCACCAACTTCAAGCGCTATTTCTTTTGGGATAGGAACGGTTACGATGGGATAAATCTGTTTCTCTGTTTGTGTTTGTGCTTTTACCGTTGCCAGACCAGTGCCCAGTAACAAAAGAGACAATAAGTATGTTGATTTTTTCATGTCTTGATTACCAGGTTAGTGAATAGGTTAACGAATCGGTAGCATTGGCCAGTAATACCAGTAGCTCTTTGCCATTTTGGGTTTTCCTGATAAAAGCTTTTGTACCATCAGCCAATTTTAGCGTATATGCTTTATCGCCAACAGTGTAGGTATTATTTTTATGTGCTTCAATGCTTGTCCCTACTGCAATACGACAATAAAGTGGCTGCTTGCTGTTGCTAATACTAATGGTACGGCTGAGTCCTGCACCGCCATCTAAAACGACTATTTTATCGCTTACATCGCTACCGTTAGCAGTGTATAAAAATGCAGGCATTTTGCTTTTGTCTAAAACATAACCTTTATTTTGCAGGTCGTCAAAAGCGATAGAATCTGGCCACGCAGCATCCTTATCAGCCAGTGCTGCAAGGGCAGGTGCTGCAGAAAGTGGTAAAACCGTACCTAAAGGTTTGGCGAGCTGAGGTTCCCCCCTGTCTTTCCACATTTCGGTCACATCCATAAAATCTCCGCGCCATACCTCCAGCAAGGCACCCTGTTTTAAATCGTAGGCATAGTTTACCTTTTCGGGTGTACCTACAGAAATCACATGGGTACGTTTTTTTCTTCGAACATCAGGAAGCTTCGCAATAAATAGGGTTTGTTCGCTGCGTTGATGACATAGGGGTTAATATTTTGGGCCATAGAATAGGCCGCACAGCAGGTGAGAAGTGCGAGGCAGCACATCATTCGTTTATAGATCATAATTTTCATCTGGTTAAGAAGCAACTAAACAATCGGTTGCATAACAAATATATCATTAGCATATCAGTTTACAAAAACAATCACCCGAAAACCATACAACAAGTTAATTTACAACTAATTAAAGTTAAATTTTAAGTAAGACAAACGATAGCACAATCAGGCCGTAAACTAGTAAAACCTTTTACTAAAAACGTATAAATCTAGCTTAATGATCCATTAGTTTTTACTTTTAAGGTCAAACTCATCATTTCGCAGTGAGCAGAAAAGGCAAGTTCAATTACCAAGATCTAGCAGATAGATTCTCCACTATGCTTGTATAATGATTAAAGAATTGGTTCGTGATGCTTAATGAACAATCTTAAATACCAGTTCTTTTAAGAGTTCGCCATCATCAACATTGCCGGTACTATCTAATCCTTTGCTTTTCAAATCATATTCACGGAGTAAACCGATCACCTGGAAAACTTTCCCCGTGTTGTAATTTCTTGCCGCTACCTCATAATCTTTAATAAAGAATGGAGGCACCCCCAAAGCTGATGCGGCATCGGCCTTATTAGGGATATAATGGTATTTAAGAAGTTTGGTAAAATAACCACCTAGATTGGCCAAAACCATTACGGTTGGATTAGCCTTAGGGTTGCTGGCAAAGTAATTGATAATTTTATTACATTTTAGTACATCGCGGATGGCCATTGCTTTCTGCAATTCGAAAACGTTATATTCTTTACTAATGCCTATATTTCTCTGAACCAGGTCGGTATTAATGGTTACTTCTTTAGAAACGTTCAGCATCAACTTTTCGATCTCGTTGGCAATTTTAGAAAGATCGGTACCAAGATATTCGGCCATTAAAGCCGATGCCTGCTGATCGATCTTGTAACCTTTTTCTTTGATAAATTCTTCGATCCAGGGCACCAGTTTATAATCGCGTACAGGATCTGACTGAAAAATCAATCCGCTTTTATTGATGGCCTTATAGATTTTTTTCGTTTATCGAAATTGGCATATTTATAAGCCAGCACCAAAATGGTACTTGGCAGCGGTTTTTCGAAATAATTGAGTACGAATTCGCCTTCTTTTGAACTGTCTTCCTTGCCCCACTTTAAATCCTGCGCTTCTTTAACAATTACTACCTGATAATCAGACATCATGGGGTAACGCTTTGCAGCACCCAAAACCGTGGCCATATCGGTATCTTTTCCATATAAAACCGTTTGATTGAAGCCTTTTTCGGCATCGTTCAACAGCTTATCTTCAATATAATCAGTCACCTGATCGATGTAATAAGATTCTTCACCATGCAATAAGTATACAGGTTTGAACTTCCGGGCTTTGATATCTTTAATAATTTCGGCAGCAGTCATTGCCTGTAAAATTACAATTTAGGTTTAAGGATTTGGGTAAATGTTTATAATTTATAGATGTGAGATTTGAGAAGTGAGATATGAGACATTAGACTGGAGAATTCATCGCATAGCCTAAAATTAACTAACTTTGAAGCTGCAATAATTGATAAATTGTTTTATTGTTGCATTGTTAAAAGACATATAACTGTTAACTGCAAACTGAAAACTCCCAACTGAAATGTTCACTCCTACCCCGCTTAACCTTCCGCCATACCCATTTAAAATTACCCAAAAGGATGACGTGGTATTTATTTTTGATGAACTGAGGAAGAAACACCTGGTGCTTACCCCCGAAGAATGGGTGCGTCAGCATTTTATACAAAACCTGATTTTAGATAAGAAATTTCCACGTACGTTAATCCAGATTGAAGGTGGTTTGGTGTTAAACCAATTACAAAAACGAAGCGATATTTTGGTTTACAATACCGCTGGCGAAAAACTGATGTTGATTGAATGTAAGGCACCAAAAGTAAAAATTACACCATCGGTTTTTGATCAGGCCTCGCGGTATAATTCGATACACCAGGCCAGGTGGATTGTGCTAACCAACGGTTTGCAGCATGTTTATGCCAGGATGGATATGGAAAAGGGCAGCTTTAATTTCGTAGAAGAAATGCCAGAATATTTGGGGCTTTAGCATTGAATAGCCGAAGAGATGCGAAACAACAAGAACTTACTCTATTCTGTCATCCTGAATGCGATGAAGGATCTTTCTTGACCCCCTTACTCCAAAGCGCGAGGTAATATGATGTAAATCTTGTTGGGCACCCCCACCTAGTTACAGTAAAATAATAGTCCGTCTTGGTCGGTGGGACACCAACCAATAGAATGAAAAAGTATCAATGTATTGTAATGCTCTTTTTTGGAAAACAGGAACACCACACTTAGGTTTATTCAGTCCTGCTCCCGCTTCTGCCAATTGAAAAAATTGGCATCCCGCTTTGATCGGGTTTAGGTGGCACAGCCAGCAAGGAGATTAGGGGTTGCAATACGCAGGAATAGTGTCTTTCTGAATCATGCTATCCAACCTTCAATAGCAGCAAAAGCCTTGGGGGTTTAAACCTGATTGAAATGTAAAGCCCACAGCGTTGGACTTGTAATGAAAAGCAGGACTTACTTTAAAACAAGCCACAATAATTGCTTTCCAAAAAATAAGAGCATTAAAATTCTCTCACTGAAGCACCAACCAATAGAAAAAAGATTCTTCACTTCGTTCAGAATGACAAAAGAGAATATGATCTAAACACTATACTCCGGCTTCCAAACCTGTTTATTACCACTATAAATCGCCTCGTTACACATGGCCACGCATATAGCCGCCTGGGTTCCAGTATTGATATTTGATGCGGGTTCTTTCCTGGTGATTATCGATTTATAAAATTCATCGAGCGCATAATTTGTACCATCAATGGTGGCTTTATCTAAAATCGGGATTCCGCCATCTTTATTCACCACGATTTTTGTCGCCCCGGTTACCCCATCAACGATACCCAGCTCTTTTTTTGTACTTTCTTCAGGATAAAATAAACCGGTATTGGTAAGCAAAGAAACCGAACCTTTGGTACCCTTTATTTTAAACAGGTAACCATCGTGCGCATTGCCACAAGTGGCCCCGAAGTTGCCAATCATGCCTTTTTCATTATACCGCAGAATGGCTTGTATGTTATCATAAGTTTCGCGGCCATCTTTAAAAACATCTATGCCTCCCGAGCCCATAATTTCATCAGGTTGGGTTTCGAAAGCCCAGTTGATAAAATCAATCTGGTGCGACAGGAGTTCGGCCGCTAATCCGCCAGAATATTCCTTGTACATCCGCCAGTTAATTTTGCGCTCTAAAGCAGGATCAGGAACAGCCCTGCGCCAATTTCCATTACGGTCCCAACGACAATCGATTTGGCTAACCTTACCTAAATAACCACTTTGGATCATGTCTTTCACCTTAAAATATAGGGGCGAATAACGGTATTGATACCCCACCTGAAAAACATGATTGGGATATTTTTTTACCAGTTTTTTAAGTTCGAGCGCCTGGGCAATATTATATGTCATGGTTTTTTCTACATACACATGTTTGCCAGCCAGCACCGCGTCTTTGGCAATTTTGAAATGCTCGCTTAAAGGTGTAGCAATAAAAACCGCGTCGATTGTTTTATCGTCTAAAACTTTGTGGTAATCTTTAATGGCCTTTGCATCGGCTGGAACATACTTTTCGGCCTCTTTAAGCCTAAAATCGAGCAGGTCGCAATAAGCTTTGATATTATATTTTGCAGGCATAGATTTAATTACCGACAAAACGCCTTTGCCACGGTCACCACAACCGATCATGGCCACATTAATGATTTCGTCAGCTACTAAATTTGCAAACCCCTGATTGCCCAAAAATAAACCGGAACCTATTAAGGCTGATGTTTTAACAAAAGATCGACGATGCATGATATAATGGTATTATAATATTTTATTCTTTACAGGTAAAACATTAACCACAGATAAAAAGGATGCACACAGATAAAATCCGTGTACATCAGTGGTTAAACTGTCAAGGCTATTTTACACTTATTTTCAAATCAAAAACTTATAAATTCTTGATTTTAATGGTCCTGAAATCTACTTTATTGCCATGATCCTGCAGCAGGATATGTCCTTTTGGTGCTTCGCCAAAGTTTTTCCAATCTTTATATTTACTAATGGCAACCAATTTTTTAAACTCTTCTGATCCACGCGTATATTCTAACACTTTAACCCCGTTTAAATAATGTTCTACTTTGTTATCTGGATAAACCACCAAACGTCCATTGTTCCAGCTACCGATTGGGCGCAGGTAACGGGCTTCTTTTTTAGCAGTCATTAAATCGTATAAAGATGCCAAAGTGCGGTTTCCATCTCTGCCCAATTTTGCGTCAGGGTGCAATTCATCATCTAAAACCTGGTATTCCAGGCCAATGGCCGAACCTTTGTTATTTTCGCTCAGTGTAACAAAATATTTCAACCCGCTATTTGCTCCCGGTGTCAATTTAAACTCGAACGACAAGTCAAAAGCAGCATATTCATCCCTGGTCACAATATCGCCGCCATTGGTCGATTCTGCACCACCCGAAGGTTCCACACTGATTACGCCACCGGCAATTTTCCATCCTTTGGCAGGAAAAACAGTTTTATGAGCACCAACCCAACCTGCACTGCTTTTACCATCGAATAATAGTTTATAACCTTCCGATTTTTCGTAAGCAGATAAAGTATTTGGGGTTAAATTAACCGTATAAATTCCTTTAGGAAAAGCTTTAGCCTTTAAACCTTCGGTTTGAATGTTAATGTTTTTAAAATACACTTTCTTGCCATCATTATCGAGGTTATTGCCAATGCCATGAACCTGCAAACCGATAAATCCAGATTTATCCAAGGTATCGATCACGTAGGCCACAGGCGTTCCATTTACCCAGGTTTTGGTTTCGTTACCAATACATTCGATTTTGTAATGGTTAAACGCATTCCTTTTGTACAAAGGTTTTGCCGCTGGATTAAGTTCCAGAGGATATAGCCACAATCTTCTGGCTTCGTCGTAAATTCCACCTGTCCATGCTCTTGGTGTAGGGTCTAGTTCTACCTGCCTGCCAAAAACCAATCCTTTACCATTATTTCCTTCTGGTTTAATATGACTACGGGTCTGGATGCCAGAATTGGTGGTTTCGCCTTCCAGTTTCACATCCAGTTCTAAAATGAAATCGCCATATTCTTTTTCGGTGATTAAGAACGAATTTGGTGTGCCTTTGGTCATGGTCCCCACAATCATCCCATCTTCAACTTTATAAGGTGCTGCACCTGCAACGGCTTTCCAACCCGTTAGTGTTTTACCGTCAAACAATGGTCTTGCTTTTTGGGCAGCGGCCGATAGGCTGATCAGGGAAAGGGCTAGAATACTATATTTTTTGATATTTAACATGATAGGTTTTCTATTATTTTAACCACCTAAGCCACTTGAGAACATCTTAAGCAAGTGTTCTACTGGGCATAAAGCGTATTGTACAATTTGAATAGGTTAATATTTAAATACTTTTCCGTTTGCGATTACTTCTTGTCTGCTTTCATCGAAAACTGCTTTTGCACCCGTGCGTACCGCAGCATTGGTCATGATATTGGCAATAGAATGCGAATAACCCGCTTCCACAGGTGCGTTTGGTGTTTTACGGCTACGCACACATTCCATCCAGTTACGCATGTGGCCAGAGGTTAATCCATCACCGCCCATATTGGCACCTGTTGCGGCTTTAATTTCGGTTTTACTTAAATCAAATTCAGGCAAAAGATTAGCCTTCAATCCCATGGCTGCGGCTTCTTTTTCCCTTAAACCTCCTTTTGGCGAAACTTTATTGGTAATCAGGTTGAGCTCGCCACCATTCGAGTAATAAACCTCGCCTACATCGCCCACACTGTTCTGCATCCTCGAAGTAAAAGTAACCTGGAAACCATCGGTAGTATCTGGCTGGCCATAATCGAATACAGCAACCATCGAATCCCAGTTTCTACGGCCATCTTTCCAGGTGTAAATACCACCATTTGCCACTACACTTCGCGGATGTTTTAAATTGGTAAACCAATGCACGGTATCAATCTGATGACTCATCCATTGCCCGGGCATCCCTGACGAATAGGGCCAGAATAATCTATATTCTAAATATTTTCTCGGATCAAACGCTTCATTTGGACGGTTTAACAAAAACCTTTTCCAATCAATATCTTCTTCTTTCAATTTAGCCACCAAATCTGGCCTGCGCCATCTGCCTGGCTGGTTTACATTCCACACTAAATCTACAGCAGTTATCGGCCCGAATTTTCCATCCTGTATAAATTTTGCTGCATTGATATAATTTTCGCCACTTCTTCTTTGCGAGCCAATTTGCACAATCTGCTTGCTGGCCTTAACGGCTTTAAATGCAGCTTTGGCATCGTCCATGGTTTCGGCAAAAGGCTTTTCTACATACGCATCGCAATTGGCCTTTACAGCCTCGACGGTATGAAGTGCATGCTGAAAATCGGCGGTACTGATAATTACGGCATCAAGATCTTTTGTAGCATAAAGCTCATCGTTGTTACGGCAGGCTTTAATATCATGACCAAATTTTTCTTTTAAATGGGCAATTCCTAAATCTCTACGGTAGTTCCACAAATCAGAAAGGCCTACAATATCGAAGTTCAGCTCCTTGTTGTGATTCAGGAAGCAAGGCAAAAGGGTGTCTTTAAAGCGATCAGAAAATCCAACAACCCCCACGCGTACCCTATCGTTAGCGCCGATAATACGGCCATAACTTTTAGCGCTCATGCCCATGGTACCCACATAGGTTGCTGCAGCAAATACTGCTGATTGTTTAATAAATTTTCTTCTGGAATTTTCCATAGAATAACACGGTTTAAATAAGGTTAGAAGCTTATGAATTAAACGATTTATAAGGCGTTTAACAGCACCCAAATTAGGATTTTTAGTTTAATAAAAAAGTGAGCTTTGGTAACAATTTAGAAAGGAAACAGAAGATATGGAATGAAGATGGAAAATGTGAGAATTAAGAGGGGAATGGATGAAAAAGAATCTGTATCATAAATATGGAATTGTCCTCCTGAGGGATAATTTATTTAATAAAAATCAATATTAGAGACGTATAATTGATTTCTTTTGCCATACACCACGGTCTTGCCTCGGCTCGCCGCCGCCGAGGGGCTCTTTCTTTTTGGCATTAAAAAGAAACAAAACCGAGGCATTGCCGAGCTCATTAATACAGATAAAAACAATAGACAACCATTAATAAAATGCCGGCTGAAAATTTATTCATTTGTTGTTTATAACTTTTAGCTGCATTCATGAGGGCTTCGCCGTTTTCTTTTGAAGCCAGTTGTTCAGACAGAACAGTGCAGCCCGAAAAATTTGTTAGGCCGGATTTAAGTAGAACGGGGATACTGTGCTATGGCCTAGCTGGATGGAAATGCGAAATCGGTTAAAATGCTGATTCGAAGATTGTGAAATAATGTCAATGATAACTTGTCGGTTTTTAAGTATCTTAAAAGGCGTTTCGACAGGCTCAACGTGACAAATTCGATTGAATTACAATTTATGAGACAGTCTCTTATTTAAGACCTATAAGGTTTTAAAAACCTTATAGGTCTGTGAGATTATTATTAGCCTAAAACCGCTAAACTTTCTTCAATAATTTTGATTTTTGCTTCAGCGTCGGCTTTTTTATTGCGTTCATTGGCAATAATTTCGGGTTTTGCATTCTGGACAAACCGTTCGTTACCCAGTTTAGCATCAACCGACTTTAAAAAGCCCTGTAAATATACTAAATCGGCATTTAAACGCTCACGTTCAGCCTCTACATCAACGTTTTCGGTTAATGGAATAAAGAATTCATCTTTACCTGCCATAAAAGCTGTTGCACCAACAATTTTATCGTTTACAATCTCCGCTTCTGATACATTGGCCAGTTTAAAAACGATATTTAGCCATTTTTCGTAATCAAGATCAGAATTTACCTTAATGCTTAACGGCAACGCTTCTTTAGGCGAAATCTGCTTCTGGTTTCTTACATTTCTAATTTCGGCCACCACAGTTTTAATTACCTCGGCATCTTTCAATAATTGCTCATCAAAAGTTCCGCCTTTCGGAAATTCGGCTACAATACAGCAATCCAGTTCACCACGATCGGCAAACAAATCATCATGCCATAACTCTTCAGTAATAAAAGGCATATTAGGATGCAATAACTTGATGATATTTTCGAAGAACGCAATAGTTGCTTTGTAACTCTCCGCATCAATCGGCTGTTGATAAGCAGGTTTAACCATTTCTAAATACCAGGCACAGAAATCATCCCAAACCAGTTTGTAAGTGATCATTAATGCTTCTGATAGGCGGTATTGCTTAAAGTTAGCCTCAATCTCTACCAAAGCTTCGTTAAAGCGGTTTTCGAACCAGGATATGGCCCGAGCATTAGGGTTAACCAGGTTTTCATCAACTTCCCATCCTTTTACCAAACGGAAAGCATTCCAGATTTTGCTGGCAAAATTACGTCCCTGTTCGCAATAGCTTTCATCGAACATTAAATCGTTACCAGCAGGTGAAGACATTAACATCCCCACACGAACCGCATCAGCACCGTATTTTTCAATCAATCCAATCGGGTCTGGTGAGTTACCCAGCGATTTAGACATTTTACGGCCTAATTTATCACGCACAATACCCGTTAAATACACATTGGTAAATGGTTTTTTGCCCATAAACTCATGTCCGGCCATAATCATACGTGCCACCCAAAAGAATAAAATTTCCGGCGCGGTAACCAGATCATTGGTTGGGTAATAATAATTGATATCTTTATTTTCAGGGTTTTTAAAGCCATCGAAAACCGAAATTGGCCATAACCATGATGAAAACCAGGTATCCATTACATCATCATCCTGTCTTAAAAACGGCTCTAACTGATGTTTGAACCCTGCTTTTTCAGCATCCGAACAACTTTCGTCCAAATGTTTTTTCTTCCAGAATTCTTCTAAGGCCTCATCTTTAGTTTTGGCTACTACCCAGTTTCCTTTATCGTCGTACCAGGCCGGGATTCTCTGTCCCCACCATAACTGGCGACTAATGTTCCAGTCGCGCACATTTTCCATCCAATGACGGTATGTATTTTCAAATTTATTCGGGATCAGGTTTACTTCGCCTTTCAAAACATCATCCAAAGCAGGTTGCGCCATTTCTTTCATCTTTACAAACCATTGCATCGAAAGTTTTGGTTCGATAGCGGCATCGGTACGTTCAGAGAAACCAACCTGCGATTTATAATCCTCCACTTTCTCTAAATGGCCAGCTTCTTCCAGCATTTTGGCAATTTTCTTACGGGCAACAAATCTGTCTTCACCCACCAAAATAACGGCCAGTTCGTTTAAAGTTCCATCGTCGTTTAAGATATCGGTAACCGGTAAATTATGCTTAACACCCAGTTCATAATCGTTTAAATCGTGTGCTGGTGTAACTTTTAAACAGCCTGTTCCAAATTCAATATCTACATATTCATCTTCAATAACCGGAATTTCGTGATTAACCAGAGGCACAAAAACTTTTTTGCCTTTTAAGTGTACAAAACGCTCGTCGTTCGGGTTGATACAGATGGCAGCGTCGGCCATAATCGTCTCCGGACGCGTAGTCGCTATTGTTAAAAACTGATCGTCCGTTCCCGAAATCAGGTATTTAATGTAATATAATTTCTGGTTTACTTCCTTACGGATCACTTCTTCATCAGAAACAGCTGTTTTACCAGCAGGATCCCAGTTAACCATACGGATACCACGGTAAATCCAGCCTTTTTTGTATAAATGGATAAATGAATCAATAACCGCTTCAGAAAGATCTTCTTCCATGGTGAAACGGGTACGGTCCCAATCGCAGCTAGCGCCCAATTTCTTTAACTGCTCTAAAATAATACCGCCGTATTTCTCTTTCCATTCCCAGGCATATTTCAGAAATTCCTCACGCGAGAGATCTTTTTATTGATGCCCTGTTCTTTTAACATCGCCACAACCTTTGCTTCGGTTGCAATAGAGGCATGATCAGTTCCGGGTACCCAACATGCATTTTTGCCTTGCATACGGGCTTTACGGATCAATACATCCTGAATAGTATTGTTGAGCATGTGCCCCATGTGCAGTACACCCGTGACGTTTGGTGGCGGAATTACAATGGTGTAAGGTTCGCGCTCATCAGGTTCTGAATGAAAAAACTTTTTAGATAGCCAATAGCTATACCATTTATCTTCTGTTTCTGCAGGATTGTACTTGGTGGAAATGCTCATGAAAAATTGTTATAAAAGCCCAAAAATAGCTAATTAAGCTGAAAGCCCAAAGCCCAGGCAAATGGAAAACTGAAAGACTAATGCAGGTGAACTTCAGATGAGTGTATGTAAAAGATATGCGTGTTAGTTTTTGGAAAGCAGGTGCGTATTTTGATTTGGCCCTGCTTTTTGTTTGTAGTCCCGATGTGGAGTCGTGAGCTACCACGTCAATCAGATTTAGAAAAATTGGTTCTTGCAAAACAAGAACTATGATGAAGTTTTATTAAACGATTACTCTACGTCATCAAAAACATCATCTAATGCCAATTCAAAACCTGGCAATACATTTGACGTAATTTTTTCGCTTAAGGTGAATATTTTAGAGGGTTGGAATTTACCCATCTCATTTAGGGTATATATCAAAATGCTTGATCACTTTGGCTCACCACCCAATATTCTTTAACGCCGAATTCTTCATAAACACGGTATTTATGAAGCAATTCCATTTTGGTATTGCCCGGTGATAAAATTTCAACTACCAGATCAGGCGCACCGATACAGCCACGGGCATCGAGTTTGCTTCTATCACAAATCACACAGATATCTGGTTGGAGAACAGTAAATACATCTTTATCAGCTTTACTTTCTTCTGGAAAACGGACATCAAAGGGTACTGCATAAACCTTACAGGGTTTACCTTTTAAAAAATTAATTATTGGATTTAACAAGTTAATAGAAACACCCTGGTGCACCCTTGATGGCGCAGGACTCATTTTAAATATTTTACCCTCAATCAGATCTACCCTTTCAGGGAAAAGCCAGTTTAAATAGTTAGAATAGCTATAAGTTAACGATGCATCAAGTTCATTGAACTGCCTTACAGGTTCATCATCGTTTAAAACAGGATATGGAACAGGTTCAGACATAAACGAATATTCTAAAAATTAGTAATCAAAACATATTTAAGGATTTATAAATCCTCAAAAACATCATCCAAGGCCAATTCAAAACCTGGCAATACAGTTGACGTAATTTTTTCGCTTAGGGTAAATATTTTAGAGGGTTGGAATTTACCCATCTCATTTAAGGTGTAGATCAAAATGCTTTGATCACTTTGGCTCACCACCCAATATTCTTTAACGCCGAATTCTTCATAAACACGGTACTTATTAAGCAGTTCCATTCGGGTATTTCCCGGAGACAAAACCTCGACAACCAGATCGGGCGCACCGATACAACCACGGGCATCAATTTTGCTTCTGTCACAAATCACACAGATATCTGGTTGTAAAACCGTAAAAATAGCTTTATCATGGCGACTTTCCTTTGTAAAACGAACATCAAATGGCGATATGTAAACTTTACAAGGTTGCTTTTTTAGAAAATTTCCTAGCTTAAGAAATATGTTTCCAATAACTTCCTGATGAACGCTTGAAGGTGCAGGACTCATCTTAAAGATTTTACCTTTAATCAGTTCTACTCTTTCAGGAAAAAGCCAGTTTAAATAGTTAGAATAACTATAAGTTAAAGACGCATCAAGCTCATTGAACTGCATGACAGGCTCATCATCGCTTAAAACAGGATATGGAACAGGTTCAGACATAATCAAATATACTAATTTTTATAGTAATCCGACTTTCAATTTTTCAACATATCATACTTACCATCAAGAAATTAAGGACATTAAGTTTTAGGCCATTCCCCAAGTATCTCAATTTTTTAATGGTAAAAGTATAAATGTACTAAAACTTCATCTTCTGAATTCTCACCGCATTTAAAATAGCCAGAAGTGCCACACCAACGTCGGCAAAAACCGCCTCCCACATGGTTGCTATACCTCCTGCCCCTAAAATTAAGACAATTGCTTTTACAGCAAATGCCAATACAATATTCTGGATCACAACATTTTTGGTTGCCTTACCTATTTTAACCGCGGTTGCAATTTTAGAAGGTTGATCGGTTTGAATCACTACGTCTGCTGTTTCGATCGCAGCATCGCTACCCATTGCGCCCATGGCAATACCAATATCGCTGATTGCTAATACCGGTGTATCGTTAATTCCATCTCCCACAAAGGCCACCACCTTACTTTTGTCGCTTTTAATGGCTTCCAGTCTGGCAACTTTATCTTCAGGCAATAAATCCCCAAAATAAGTATCAATTCCTAAACCCGAGGCTACATTTTTAACAATTGAGATTTTATCACCACTTAACATCACAACCTGTTTTATTCCGTTTTCGTGAAGCTGTTTGATAGCTTCGGCAGCATCTTCTTTTATTTCATCTGCAATCAGAACATAACCAACATATTTCTGGTCGACAGCAACAACCACGATACTTTCTTCTATCGTCGCAATCTCAGGCTCAAAATCAATATTAAATTTCTCCAAAAGTTTAACATTACCTGCTAAAACCTCTTTACCATTAACCTGGCCCTTTAAACCCATTCCAGCAATTTCCTCGATGTTTTCTGCAGGATGAATTTCTTTCTGACCTCCATATTTTACGATAGCCTTCGCAATTGGGTGGGTAGATTTGGCTTCTACAGCCGTTAAGAAGTTTAAAAAATCTGTTTCATCAATATTGCTTTCTACTTTCTGAACATTGAAAACACCTTTTGTTAAGGTTCCAGTTTTGTCCATTACAACAACATTCAGTTTGGTAATTAAATCAAGGAAATTAGAGCCTTTAAAAAGAATGCCATTTGCCGATGCCGCACCGATTCCGCCAAAATAACCCAATGGAATAGAAATGACCAGTGCACATGGACAAGATATAACCAGAAAAACCAGCGAACGATACAACCAGGTTTGGAAATGATATTCGTTTCCTAAAACTAAAATTGGGATAGTAACCAGCGCGAGGGCTAAAAAGAAAACAATTGGGGTATATATTTTCGCAAACTTGCGAATAAAAAGTTCGGTTTTGGCTTTGCGCGTAGTGGCATTTTGAACCATTTCCAAAATGCGGGATAATGCACTGTCGGCAAAAGCTTTGGTCACTTTGACTTCGACTACTTTATCCAGATTAAGCATCCCTGCCAAAATCGATTCGCCCTTATTAATTGTACGCGGTTTGCTCTCGCCCGTTAAAGCAGCAGTGTTAAAACTGCTTTTATCGCTGATCAGTTCTCCATCTAAGGGGATTTTCTCACCAGCCTTTACCTGTATTGTTTCGCCAATTTCTACCTTTTCGGGATTAATATCTTCGTATTTTCCATTACGGAATACATGCGCTACATCTGCACGAACATCAAGTAATGCTTTAATATTCCTTTTGGCACGGTTTACCGCAGCCATTTGAAACAACTCGCCAATAGTGTAGAAAAGCATCACCGTTACGCCTTCAGGATATTCACCAATAGCAAAAGCACCAATGGTAGCAATAGACATTAAAGAAAACTCGGTAAAGAAATCTTTGGCTTTAAAAGTTTCCCAAACTTCGCGTAAAACCGGGATGCCCACAGGTAAATAAGCCACGATATACCAATAAGGGCGAATGATCTGAAATACAGGAACCGTAAACAGGTTATCAAACGCGATTCCAATCAGCAACATAACCAATGTTACGATAGCTGGCAAATACGTTTTAAAAGCTGATGGATCTCCACCATGGTCGTGGTCATGTTCGTCACCTTCTTCATGTTCGTGATCATGGTTATGTTTTGGTTCGGAATGTACTTTACTGCTGCAACAGCTATCTTCTTTATCGTGTGAGTGGCTCATTATATTTATAGTATGCTAAAAATCATTTTTATTATTAACGATAAAACCTCGCAGGTTAGATAACCGTTTTCAAATTTATGGAAAATAAAATGTTTTATCCCGAATCATTCTTAATAGCAATAATTTTTACAAGCGCACAATAAATTTTGTTAAAAAATGTTAATAGTGGTATAAAAGATTTAAAATCATGAAATCTATTAAAATTTCTTTTTCAGCATCTGAACTTATCAGGCGGCTTGGTTTAGCAAAAATATACTACTGGTTTAACAAGTAATATTCTTAATATATAACACCAGTATTAAGTAGTATTTCATAAATTTCGCATCATTATTAACTTATTAAGCGAATGAAATACCAAAATTTGAAAAGATGTTTTGCAGCGCTGGGTATAGTCGCTGCCGGCTTTTCTGCAAGTGCACAAACTAAAAAATTTATCGACCCTGCCAACATGGATCTTTCCGTTAAGCCAGGCGACGATTTCTACACCTATGCAAGCGGCACGTGGATAAAAAACAATCCTGTTCCTGCTAAAGAAACTCGCTGGGGTTCATTTAACGAACTTCGCGATTTCAATATCAATGCTGTTAAATCTTTAGTAGAAGATGCAGCAGCTGACAAATCTGCACCTGCAGGTTCGGTTAAGCGTAGGGTTGGCGATTTTTACACGGCCGCTATGGATAGTGCGACCATTGAAAAATTTGGTTATACGCCAATAAAAGCCGATTTAACAAAAATTAAGCAAATTAAAAACATTCAAGGTGTGCTGGATCAGGTGGCTTACATGCGAACCAATGGTTTGGGTGGCGGAATGTTTGGCTTGGGCGTTGGCCAGGACCGCAAGAATGTAAACAAATATATGGTGAATATTAGTCAGGGAGGCACAACACTTCCCGATCGCGATTATTACCTGAAAGATGATACACGCAGTGTTAAGATCCGCGAGGCTTACAATACTTATATGGTTACTTTATTTACCTTAACGGGAAGTACACCGGAAGAAGCAAAACAAAAAGCAGCAACCGTTTATAAAATTGAAAAGCAATTCGCTGAAGCGCAGATGAGCCGTTTAGAAATGCGCGATCCTTACGCAACCTATAACAAGCTTACCGTTGCCGAGCTGAACCAGAAAACACCAGATATTAACTGGACAACTTATTTGCCTAAGTTCAAAATCAAAAATCAAGATACTGTTCTGGTTTCTTCGCCTAAATTTATGGCAAGCCTGGATGGCATGTTGAAATCAGTTCCGGTTAGCGATTGGCAAACTTATCTGGAGTGGAATATTTTAAAAGGTTCGGCTTCTAGTTTAAGTTCTCCGTTTGTTAAGGCGAGTTTCGCTTTTACACAGGCTCAAACAGGTCAGAAAGTACAAACACCACGCTGGCAACGCATGTCATCTTTAACAGATGGTACTATTGGCGAATTATTAGGTCAGCTCTACGTGGCCAAATATTTTAAGCCTGAAGCTAAAGAACGTATGAACCAGATGATTGTGAACTTGCGTAAAGCATTCGAAATCAGAATTAATGGTTTAGAATGGATGAGCCCTGAGACCAAACAAAAGGCACTAGCTAAATTACATGCATTTACACCAAAAGTGGGTTATCCGGAAAAATGGAAAAACTACGATGGTTTAGTTATTAATAAGGATACTTATTTCCAAAACTTACGCAATGCAAGTGTTTGGGGCTATAATGAAATGATTGATCAGTTAGGTAAGCCTGTTGACCGCAAACGTTTTGGTATGACACCTCCAACGGTTAATGCTTACTATAGCCCTACACTGAACGAAATTGTTTTCCCTGCTGGTATTTTACAGTTTCCTTTCTTCGACCCTAATGCTGATGATGCTGTTAATTATGGTGGTATAGGCGCTGTAATTGGTCACGAAATGAGCCATGGTTTTGATGACAGCGGAAGCCAATATGATGCTGCCGGCAACTTAAAAAACTGGTGGACAGCTGAAGACAAAGTTAAATTTGACGCTAAAACAAAAGCTTTAGGCGAGCAATTTGATGCTTATACCGTATTAGATACGGTCCATGTAATTGGTAAATTAACCATGGGTGAAAACATTGGCGATTTAGGAGGTTTAAATGCCGCTTATACTGCTTTCAAAATGACCAAACAAGGTCAAAGCAATGAGAAAATTGATGGTTTTACACCAGATCAGCGTTTCTTCCTGGCCTGGGCACAAGTATGGAGGGGTAATATTTTACCCGAAAGTGCTGCTCAGCTCATTAAAACAGATCCGCATTCTCCAGGCCCATACCGTACCATTGGTGCACCTGTAAATATGGATGCATGGTACAATGCTTTTGATGTTAAACCTGGCGATAAACTATATAAAAAACCAGAAGACAGGATTAGAATGTGGTAGATTTGAGATTGAAGGCTGGAAGGTTGAGGGTGTAAGGCTTTTCCACCCCGATAGTTTTAATTGAGATGGAAGGCTTAAGGTTTTAAGTTTTTCTGCCCTCAACTTTAAAATTTAATTATTTATATCATCCCTATATTACGAACGTCCCGATCATTTTCGGGACGTTTTGTTTTATAAGTAGGGTCTCGGGGGTGGTGTAAGGTGTTACCATCTGACATCTGCCAAAATTATCAATTCAACTCCACGATTAATCAATTTTTATTAACTGTGGTGTTGGATGTTACCATCCGGCACTTGTAGAATTATCAATTCAATTCTACCATTAATCAGTTTTAAGTTATTAAACGAATCTAGGGAATGGTAACATCTGACTGCACGATTACCCACCGCCTTGGTTCGTATCTTCACGAATCAACAATTAAGCTCAATTTTCTTCCAAATCAAAATTAATGTAACTCCTTTCGGCAATTCCTAATTATCATTCTATCTTTGAAAAAACATAAGTATCCTTTCCATGAAAAGCCCAATTAACTTCCTTTTAATCCTTGGTTTAACTTTATTTTCTTTAGCAGGTTTTGCTCAGGAAAATAAATTGATCAGCATTGATAAATTAATCAATAAAACAGATCCTGCCTGGCCATTGGTAAAGAAATGGATCGATTCTGCTAAAAATAAGGTCGAAGTATTGCCTGTAGATTCGGCTAAGGCAAAAGAGGTTTTATATCACTCGCAAATGACGACCTATGCCACACTTGGTTCGGTAATCTACAATACCGGCGGCATTATAGTTGATAACGGCTGGATTAGAATTTTAGGTTCGGGCAGCGAAAGATTGAGCAGAAATGTTGCTGATTGGAACAAAGGAAAAACCTTAAAAGAATATGGCGATAACATTCCCTACCTTTTAATTGCCGATGATGCGGTAGGTGGTTTCTTTGCTATTAATTACGGCGGTCTGGGCAAAGACATCAAAAATGTATATTACCTTGAACCAAACAGTCTAACCTGGCAACCGCTTGGAGCTGGTTATGGCGAATTCCTTGTTTTTTGTTTCGACAGTGATCTTTCTAAATTTTATAAAGGATTACGCTGGAGCAGCTGGAATCAATTTATTGCCAATTTGGATGGTACCAAAACCTATAGTTTCCGTCCTTATTTATGGGAGGAAGGTACTGATATTGAAAAATGTACACGAAAACTTGTTGGGATTGAAGAAATGTACCGTTTTAATATTATGAAGTCGAAAGAACTGAATGCAGACAAAGGCATAAAAAAAGACGAAACCAAAAAGGAAGAAACTAAAAACGAGCAGTAAGTTGCTGTCTATAAAATAATTACATGACTAACACACCTGCAACCATTATCCAGATCAAAAATACCAGGGCTTTTATTCTGGAATTGGTAAAAGACTTAACCACAGAGCAGTTAAACAAAATCCCCGCAGGTTTTAACAATAACATCATCTGGAATATTGCCCATTTAACCGCTGCACAGCAAAACCTGTGTTATGTTAGATCGGGATTAACGGTAACCGTTGAAGAAAAATATTTCACTCCATTTTTAAGTGGAACAAAACCAGTTAAATTTATAGAAAAGGGAGAAATCGCCTCCATTTTCAACGTACTTTTAAATAGTATGGACCGTTTGGCGACAGATTATAGTAGTAGGATCTTTCTAAAGTTCGATCCCTGGGACAAACGTTATGGCATGAAATTAAACTCCATAGAAGATGCGATAAATTTTATCCCTTTCCATGAGGGGATGCACATCGGCTACATCATGGCCTTAAAGAAATTAGTATAGAAAGTTGCATTGAAGATAATCCACCTCTCAATTGGAAAAATTTAAGCATACTTTGCCTGCGTTTTCTTCGGTAATTTAGCTAAAACCATTGCCCTCGAATCGGCCACCCTGCTTTTCAACTCTTTATCATTTAAAACCTCTAAGTTTTCGATCTGGATCCATTGTCTTTTGGCCATGTGGTAAGCCTGGGCAATGCCATCTCGGGCAGCGAGTTCCTCAAATTCATCCGGATTGCATTTGATAGAAAAACGATTACCCTCATCAATAGCAATAATCACATAGATTTTCTCTTCTATCATAAAACACAGATGTTCCCATTTCATACCTTCTGTAGTGCCGGGTAAACTCAAACAATATTCTCTGAACGATTCGATATCCATATTTAGGGTTTAGGGTAAGACCAAAGCTAATAACAAAAGATTAAAGCCGGAAGAGAAAAAGTCAGAGGTCGGGAGTCCGAAGTCCGAAGATTAAAGCTGATTAACTTACCTACCCTATCTGTCGCTAATTTATCCCCAAATCCAAAAATCATATTAATACTATATCTTCTATATTTGCGTCATAATCTTGAAATCCAAGAATCCTTAAAATCCTAGCTCATGAATATTATAATGCCTACTGCCGATGGATCTAATACACTTTATAATGAAACCATAGGCGAACATTACCATAGTAAACATGGTGCTCTGCAAGAAAGCAAACACGTGTTTATTGATGCAGGTTTGAAATTCGCTTCCACTAACCAAGCTGAAATTTCCATTTTGGAAGTTGGTTTCGGCACCGGATTGAACTTTATTTTAAGTTTCGAATATTGTGCGGAAAATAACATTAACCTTAACTATACCAGCATTGAAGCCTTTCCGCTTACTACAGCTATAATTGAGCAGACTGGTTATGCAGCGTATGTTCCTGAAAAAATATGGGCTGATTTTATTTCAAATTACCCGGAAGCATTAAAAGCACCCAAGAAATTAACTTCGCTTTGCTCGTTAGAAATTCCACATACTACATTGGCCGAATACAGCGGTGACCAAAAATTTGACCTGATTTATTATGATGCATTTTCTGTACAGCACCAGCCCGAAATGTGGAGCGATGAAATTATTGCACATGCCTGCAGTTTCTTAAAACCTGGCGGAACTTTTGTTACCTACGCCATTACCGGGAAACTAAAAAGGGCCATTAAAGCCTGCGGATTTACCATCGAAAAATTACCCGGCGCCCCCGGAAAAAGAGAAATGCTTAGGGCGATTAAAGGGATGGAAAATGGATGATGGAAGATGGATGATGGAGAAAGTCTGAGGTCAGAAAGTCCGAAGATTGCATTGCATAAGAATAGTTCCCCAACTTTATGCCCTCTGCCCCTTCCTCTTTGCGCACTTTGCGGTTAACCAACGATATCATTTTGACATAATTTAGACCGCCTGTTAAAACCAGTATAATCTAAAATTGTTAGAATAACATTAACATTTCGTATCATGGAAAAAAGAACCTTAGGAAAAACCGATTTAAATATTTCGCCCATAGTATTTGGAGGAAATGTTTTTGGCTGGACGATCGATGAAAAAAGTCGTTTGAAATATTAGACCAATTTATAGAAAGTGGTTTCAATTTTATAGATACGGCCGATGTGTACTCGCGTTGGGTACCTGGAAATAATGGTGGCGAATCAGAAACGATTATTGGTAACTGGCTTAAAAAACAAAACAAACGCCACGATATAATTATTGCGACAAAAGTTGGCTCAGATATGGGGCAGGGTAAATCGCTAAAAAAAGATTACATCATCAATGAAGTTGAACATTCTTTATCGCGCCTGCAAACCGATTATATCGATCTTTATTTCTCTCATTTTGATGACGAAAGCACGCCTGTTGAAGAAACATTAAGTGCCTACGAAACTTTAATTAAAGCTGGCAAAGTCCGCTGGATCGGGGCATCAAATTTTTCTGCCGATCGCTTAAAAGAGTCATTACTTTATTCAACCGAACACAGTTTACCGCGTTATGAAGTTTACCAACCAGGATACAACCTTTATGATAGAGAAAACTTTGAGCAGGAACACGAAAAAATCTGCCTGGATTATGGTTTGGGCGTTGTGTCTTATTATTCGCTAGCCAGTGGTTTCTTAACCGGAAAATACCGTAGTGAAAACGATCTGAATAAAAGCCAGCGTGGTGGAGGCATTAAAAAATTCCTTAACGAACGGGGCTTTAAAATTTTAGCGGCATTGGATGAGGTTGCTAAAAAACACCATGTTGAGCCAGCTTCGGTAGCCCTGGCCTGGTTAATTTATCGCCCATCAATTACGGCGCCAATTGCCAGTGTTACCGATTTAAGCCAGTTAAAATCTTTTACTGAAGCCGCAAATTTAAAATTATTGCCAGAAGATATTTCTCTTTTAGATAAAGCGAGTATCTATTAAAAATAATCTCTTATATTTAAATGCCCGATTAATAAAACAATTAATCGGGCATTTTGTATTAAACAGGATTTTAAAATATATGAAAGACAAACTATCTTTTCTACCCAAACTGGCATTGGTCCTTTTCTGTTTAATCAGTTTAACATACATCGCCATTTTAGGTCAATCTTTGCTGGCTCCCCTGCTTTTCTCTTTTTAATGGCGATCTTATTATTACCTGTTGGCAATTTTCTAGAACACAAGCTAAAATTTAAAAGAAGTTTATCAACCCTTGTGTCGGTGATCCTGATGATTGCTGTAATTGGTGGCATTATTTATTTCTTCGGCAATCAATTAAGCGATTTATGGGCAGATTGGCCTTTGCTTAAGGAGAAAGCGAATGCTTCTTATCACGAACTTCAAAAATGGATTTCACACACTTTCGGCATAAATTCTCAGAAACAACTGGATTATTTAAATGACAGCACAGAAAAAGCTTTGGCTACTAGTGCCGCAATTGTAGCTACTACCTTATCTACACTATCTTCTACCCTATTATTTTTAGGTTTCACATTACTATTCACTTTCTTTATTTTAAACTACCGTAGGGTTTTATTTACTTTTTTAACTTCGGTTTTTAGTGAAGAACATAAAGAAAAAGTTTCAGAAATTGTAAGTCAGATTCAGTACATCATTAAAAAATATATCATAGGTTTATTCTTGCAGATGCTTATTGTTACGGTATTAATGATTACCGTTCTGAGTTTACTAGGTGTTAAATATGCCGTTCTTTTGGGTCTTGTTGCAGGTATTTTTAATGTAGTTCCTTATTTGGGAATATTCTTTGCCCTGTTAATAAGCTGCCTGATTACTTTTGCGACTGCAGGTGCAGGTAAAGTGCTTCTGGTTTTAATAGCCTATGTTGGTGTACATGCTATAGATGGAAATATACTGATGCCGTTAGTGGTGGGCTCGAAAGTAAAAATAAATGCATTATTTGCCTTTATTGGAATTGTTGTGGGTGAGATGATTTGGGGCATCTCGGGCATGTTTTTATGTATTCCTTATCTGGCTATGTTAAAAATAATCTTCGATAGAGTAGATAACTTAAAACCATGGGGTATTTTAATGGGCGAAGAACATAAGCCTGATAAAAAGAAGCGTGTTTACCGGATCACAAAAAAAATTAAATTAGAAGAAAAAGATTAAAATGGCCGAAAACAGATCGCCTCATATTTTAAGCACCTCTGCCAATCTTTTGGGTATTTGCTTTATTGTACTTACTTCTTTAAAAAAACTCGCACTTACCGATGGCTCTTTAATTGACGAATTTGCTGTAGCTGCTGTAATGTTTTTTATGACGAGCTGCATCTTATCTTTCATCTCGATGAGGAGACAACAAACGGCAAGTCAGCGACTGGAAAAAGCTGCTGATCTCATCTTCTTATCTGGTTTATTGGTATTGTTTGTTGCTACAATTTTAATTGCCTTTAATTTAATAAAATAGATTAATACCTTTAAATGAAACCCCTATTTGTACTGATCATTGTTTATGTTTGCTTATTAGCCTTTGGCGGTCATACCACGTTTGATAAAGGAAATATTTTTGCAGGCAACATCGCCATGGGCGTGATGTTACTTTTACCGCTATCGGGCATTTTAAATTTAAAACGAGCATGGCTGCCATGGTCCCCCTGTTTATCCCTAAAAAAGTAGAAATTGTAATTTTAACAGGTGTGCTGGAAATCTTATTTGCCACTGGCCTGGCGATTGAAAGCACCAGATATTTTACCGGAATAGCCCTGATTATTTTTTACATTGCCATTTTACCAGCCAATATTTACGCGGCCAAACACCGCATTAATTACGAAGATCTGCATAAACCAGGTCCGGGGCCAAAATATTTATGGTTCAGAATACCTTTTCAGCTTTTCTTAATCGCCTGGGTTTGGTACTTTAGCGTTCGATAAATATAGTTTAACCATAAAACATGCCTAACAATCCAATTCCTGCAAGCGCCAATAATCCAGCTGATGCCTTTACACGTTTACTCACCGTTTTAGATACATTGCGTACACAATGCCCCTGGGATAAAAAACAGACCATGGAAACACTGCGCCATTTAACTATAGAGGAAACCTATGAATTGAGCGACGCCATTTTAGAAGGCGATTTAGACGAAATTAAAAAGGAACTTGGTGATGTGATGATGCACCTGGTTTTCTATTCTAGAATCGCTTCCGAAACCAATGATTTTAACATTACAGATGTTTTAAACGGAGTTTGCGATAAACTGATAAACCGGCACCCACATATTTATGGCGATGTTGAAGTACAGAACGAAGAAGATGTAAAACGAAATTGGGAGCAGATTAAACTGAAAGAAGGCAATAAATCGGTGTTGGCTGGTGTCCCATCTTCACTACCCGCGTTGGTTAAGGCTGCCCGTATTCAGGAAAAAGCACGTGGCGTAGGCTTTGATTGGGAAGATAAAAACCAGGTTTGGGAAAAAGTAGAGGAAGAAATGCAGGAGTTTAAAACTGAATTTAATGTTGCTGATAATACGGCTATTGATATCGAAAAAGCTGAATCCGAATTTGGCGATGTACTTTTCTCTTTGATCAATTATGCCCGTTTCATCAATATTAATCCAGAAAATGCCTTAGAAAAAACCAATAAAAAATTTATCAAACGTTTTCAATACCTCGAAACCAAAGCAAAAGAAAACGGAAAAGCCCTGGCCGATATGACGCTTACCGAAATGGATGTATATTGGAATGAAGCAAAGAAATTGTAAAATTCTAAGTTAAATCTCCTTCAAAAAAATAAATGGCAAGAAGAAAATCAGACAATAAACTGCCTTCATTTGATGAATTAATAATTCCGACTGTTAAAGCGTTAATAAAATTAGGAGGTTCAGGAACTGTTGATGAAATAAATACCAATGTTTACGAAATTGCTAAACTTTCTGAAGAAATTCTACAAATTCCTCATGGAGAAAATGGGTCACGCAGCGAGGTTGATTATAGATTAGCATGGAGCAGAACATATTTAAAAAAGTTTGGTCTTTTAGAAAACTCTTCAAGGCGAGTATGGGCATTACTGAAACCTATTATTAATGCTGATGAACTTAATTATACTAAAATAGTAAAACAAGTTAGAGATCAGGATAAAGTAATCGAATCAAAAGCAGAAAGTTATAAGTTTGAAAAAATCGAGGAAGTTAATGAAGAAGTCGATAATACAGAAGAGTGGAAGGAAAAATTACTAAATATACTTTATAAGATTACTCCGGCGGCATTTGAGAGGCTAGCTCAAAGATTATTAAGAGAAAGCGGCTTCTCTCAAGTAGAAGTGACCGGCAAAGTTGGAGATGGAGGAATAGATGGTAAAGGAATTGTTCGCGTAAGTGGACTTTTAAGTTTTCATGTTATTTTTCAATGCAAGCGCTACAAAGGCTCCGTATCCCCTAGCCAAATTCGAGATTTTAGAGGAGCAATGCAAGGTCGTGCAGATAAGGGATTGGTTATTACTACTGGAAAGTTCACAAGGGAGGCAATTAAAGAAGCTACAAGAGATGGAGCTCCTCCTATCGACTTAATTGATGGAGAACTACTTTGTGATAAACTTAAAGAATTAAAACTAGGAATTGAAATTGAATTGGTCGAAGAGGTGAAAATTCGCACCGATTATTTTGACACTTTATAACTAGAATCGTAAAATTCATATTAATTCTGCGAATGGAATCGCAAATTTTATATAAATTTTGCGATTTCAACCTTATTCATAAAATTCCCCGTCCACATAGTACCATTGCCCATCTTCTAACCTGAAATTAGATTTTTCATGCAATACTTCAGTTTGAAATTTCTTATTCAGATAATAGGCCTTGAACTCGACAACGTCAAAACCTGAAAAAACAATCTCAAGCTTTAGCCATTTGGTATTTTTCGCACTGCTTAAATAACCGCTTTTGGAATGGTTATTTCTTTTACTACTATGCGTAGTTTCATAAAGATAATCCGCATCAGCTACTACAAAAGCAGAATATCTGGAACGCATTAAGGCCCCTGCAGTTGGCGCTGTTTTCATTTTTAAATGATAAGGCTGGCAACAATGGCTAAAGGCAGTTCCACTTCCGCAAGGACAGTTTATAATATCCATGATTAAAATTTTCAGTGCAAAAGTATGATTTAATATTCCTGCTGCTAAAATTTCCGTAAAATTGCAGCAGAATAATGAGGTATTTCTTTCACATTGCATATCAAGGCCAGTATTTTAGTGGGTGGCAAAAGCAACCTGGGGTTAAAAGTGTTCAGGAGGTTATTGAACAAACCTTATCGAAGATTTTAAAATCACCGACTGCTATTAATGGTTGTGGGCGGACCGATGCGCATGTACATGCGAGTCAGTTTTTTTCATGCCGATATTGAAAAAGAGATTGATTTCGATCTGCTTTACATTTTGAATAAAGCTTTACCCTATAATATCGCCGTATTCGACATTATTAAAATGGAAGGTAAACCCCACGCCCGGTTTGATGCTGTACAACGGAAATATGATTATTTTATCCATACCTATAAAGATCCTTTTTTAAGCACCCAAAGTTCCTTTTATCAATTAAACAATCTAGATTTTGATAAAATGAAAGCTGTGGTAAAATTACTACCGCTATACAAAAATTACAGGGCTTTCTGTACGCATCCGGATAAATACGAACATACCTTATGCAATGTAATGGAAGCCGATTTATTTGTAAACCCAAAGGGCGACAGGTTGAGGTTCCACATTGCCAGTAACCGTTTTTTAGGCAAAATGATCCGCATTATTATGGGTAAAATATTAATGGTTGGAAAAGGAGAACTTAGCTTTGATGAATTTGAAAGCGAACTGATTACCCTTCAAGCCTCAAAACTATCATTGCCTGCACATCCTACTGGCTTATACCTTTCAAAAGTCACTTACCCCTATTTAAACCTCGAACCACGGACCGAATTTATCCATAGTACACAAGGTATAGACTGGATTTCAATTTAAGTGTAGCGTTTTGATTTTAAACTCCGTTTAAGGGGTATGAAAGTCCAAATCTGCATTTTCCTTTTTGCCCTGATCTTATCTCTGGGCTGTAAAAAATCTACAAACGTAAATGTTTTACTGGATGGAAACTATACAGGTGTATTGGTCATTACGAATAGTATTAAGTCTGTGCCGGTAACCCGCCCAATTTCAATCTCGTTAAAGGATGGGAAATTCAACATTACACCTGGTGCTGATGCTAACCTAAAACCATCAGGTGGCAAGGGAACCTATACTTTTAAAAATGGGATCGGATATTTTACCGATGAGGGCGTTTGGACAGCAGATTTTGATTGGAATATGATTTTAACCGGCGAATACAATATTAGAAGCAGTGGTGTGGATTTAACCCTTCGAAAAAGATTCAATGCAAAAACAGATCTTTCTCCGGCTACCTCTTATGCTACTATAGATTATGAATATATTTTAAAAAGAAGCAATTAATCCTCGTACAAATGAAAAATTTAATGTTCTTATTTATCGCCCTGTCTATTTTTGTTTTTGGATGTAAGAAGAAATCTGAAACAAAAATAACGAATTACGATTTTGAAATCAATACGTCAAAATCAATTGGTGCATCTACATTAGTATTAAAATCGATTAGCGATAGCCGCTGCCCGATAAATGTTGATTGTATTAGTGCTGGAAGTGCAACAGTACATTTCAAATTAACAGGAAATAATGTTGATCAGGAAATTATTTTATGCAAAGGAGGAGAATGTGGCCCCCTAGAAAGTGTAACAAACATCAAAATAAACGGCATAAATTATTCACTCAAATTAATCGACATCACACCCTATCCTGAGTTCCAGAAAACAAATATTACAAAAACTGTAAAAGTTGAGTTAACAAGAGCTTAAGTTTAGGTTTGCTTGGGCATCGGTAAATGATCTGTCCGGTGACCCAAGTTTTTTCCTTATTTAAACCTGATTGCTTTAAGCGGAGAAACCTTGCTAATCAATAGTGAAGGAATAATCAAAACTGTTAAGCACACCGCTACAGTGACAACATTAAGCAGCAGCACATCTATAAAATGGAATTCTATGGGTGCATAAGCTAAAAAGTAAGACGCTTGGTTCAGTTTAAAAATGTGAGTGGACTGCTGTAAGAAACCAAGTCCTAAGCCCAGAATATTACCAAGTAACAAGCCAATCCCAATTAAATAAGCCGCATTGTAAAGGAAAATTTTCATAATGCTCCAGTTGCTTGCTCCAAAAGATTTTAGCATCCCAATCATATTGGTTTTCTCTAAAATCATAATCAACAGTGCAGTAACCATGTTAATTACGCCTACGATGAGCATCAGGATTAAAAGTACTCTGGTGTTTACATCAAGAAGGCCTAACCAGGTAAAAATATTAGGGAAATTTTCTTCAATAGAGTAAGAGCGCAAATGGCGGGGAAGCCCCTCGTAAATATTATTGGCAATGGGCTTAAGCCTGTTAAAATCCTTAATTCTGATTTCTATGCCACCAATTTCGTTGGCTTTCCAGTTATTCAGCCGTTTAATAATATTCAGATTGCCCAGTACAAATCCCTTATCAATATCTTCTACACCGATATCATAAATGCCTACAATTTTAAATTTACGCGGCCGCAACTGGTTTTGAACAAAGTACATGATAAAATCATCGCCTGTTTTGAGTTTTAAGCGATTGGCAGTATAATTCGAAATAAGCAGTTCTTGCATGGCAGCCGTACTGTCAGAAAAATCGATGATGGTTCCGCTGATAATATGCTGTTTAATGTAATCCCAATTATAGCTTTTGTCTATCCCTTTAAAATTAATGCCTTCAATTTCATTATTGGCAGAAAGGATGCCCGGTTTTGTAGCAAAAGGATAATAATATTCAACATCTGGATTATTTTTGAGCATCTTTTTCGTTTCTCCATCAAGTGTGAAGGGTGAATGCTCAAATGAATTGTTCAGATCGTAACGGGTAATTTGTACATCGCCTAAATAGCCCCTCACTTTATCCTGGATTTCAGTTTTAAAGCCTTTAATAATCGCTATAGAAAGAATCATAACAGCTAAACTCAACATCACGCCTGCTATGGCAATGCGAACAATAAGCTTTGAAAAAGTGCGCTCAGATTTAACGGCTATCCGCCCTGCTATGAAATATTCGAAATTCAATTTAATCAATTTGTGTTAACAAAAATGCTCAATTCCTTTTTAAAAATGGCATTTTTGGAAATAAATAACCAACTTTAACCATCAGTCATTAACTTATAAGAATAAAACACCAATAGCATAAATAAAATATGTTATAAATTGTTTTGTGATAATACCGGAAGATTAGAATAATTAAAAAATGAAAAATTACATCAGCTTTGCTTTAACCAGTTTAATTGCATTATCGGCCTGCGGGCAACCCAAATCACTTGAGCAGGAAGCTTTGGGGAAGAAGAGCCCTGAAAACAGAAAACTGATGATTAAGGCTGTAAAGCTCCCTTCTGAAATTAAAACGGGTGCAGAGCAAACCGAAAAATATCTCCCGCTGTTAAAAGGTAAGCGTGTTGGCATGGTAGTTAATCCTACATCAATTATTGGTACGCAGACTTCGGTTGATAGCCTGCTGAAAAGAGGTGTTAAAATCCAGAAGATATTTGGGCCTGAACATGGTTTTAGGGGCAATGCAAGTGCCGGCGTTACCGTTAACGATGATGTTGATTCCAAAACAGGCATAAAAGCCATCTCACTTTATGGCAAACACAGCACCCCTACAGCTGAAGATTTAGCAGATATTGACATTATGGTATTCGATATCCAGGATGTTGGGGTTCGTTTTTACACCTATATCAATACCTTACAGCATGTTATGGAAGCCTGTGCCACAAACAATAAAACATTATTGATTTTAGACCGTCCAAATCCAAATGGCTATTTAATCGATGGGCCGATTTTAGATCCAAAATTTAAATCAGGTATTGGCGTGCAACCTATTCCTATTGCGCACGGCTTAACAGTTGGCGAATATGCACAGATGTTAAATGGCGAAGGCTGGCTGAAAAATAAGGTGAAATGCAAAATAAGCATTATCAAAAACGCCAATTATAATCATGATATGGAGTATACTTTACCGGTTAAACCTTCTCCTAACCTGAATACGCAGCAAGCTATTTTACTTTATCCGTCTACCTGTTTATTTGAAGGCACTTATTTAAATCATGGCCGCGGAACAATGTTTCCTTTTACCGTTGTTGGAGCACCATACCTTAAAGGTAAATTCGATTTCAGTTTTACCCCAAAAAGCATAAAAGGAATGTCTGAAACACCATTGTTTCAAGATCAGGTTTGTTATGGCTTAGATTTAAGAACTTACGATACCTCAAAACTGGTAAAATCGAAACAGGTAAATATCAGTTGGTTAATCGAACTATATCAGGCATCGCCAAGAAAAGAAGATTTTTTTAATACCAGGTTAAGTAAAGAAATGGGGATTATCGAAAGATTAGTTGGTGTGGCAGATTTCAGGCAACAGGTAATTGATGGAAAAAGTGAAGCAGAAATCAGGGCAAGCTGGGAACCCGGCCTAAGTGCATATAAAACCATGCGCAAGAAATATTTGTTATATAATTAATTATTGAATGAGAGAATGATTGAATTACTCTTGCAATTATTTTCAAACTTAACAGATAGAGGTTTGTTATTATTTGTAATTGATAAGCGTTGTGCTATTCAATCATTCAAAATTCAATCATTATAGCTATGAGCGGTCCAAAAGTGAAAAGTGATAAACTAGGAAGTAATTACCAGGAAGAGGTACCAAAAGGCAGGGAGCCTGTTGACCACAAAACCGTAAGAAAAGAAAACGACAGTACGCCGAATAAAGCGCCTAAAACCAATAATCCGGCGAAACAGCGAGAAAACGAAGAACAACCTGTTCATCCGATAAAAAAGGCACCAAAAGAATAATGCAGGATAAAGAATTACACCAGTTAATTATGAATTGGTGTAATTAAATTTTTAAGGCAAAGCAAAATGAGGCACCCTGTCCCTCTTCACTTTCCACCCAAATTCTGCCCCTTTCGTTTTTTATAATTTCTGCTGAAATATAAAGCCCAAGACCTAAACCTGGATAGGTATGTTGCAAACTTCCACTCACCCGATAAAACTGATCGAAAACCAGATGTTGCAGTTCTTTCGAGATCCCGATTCCATAATCCCGTACACACAAAATTACTTCTGCATTTAACACATAAGTACTTACATCAATCTGATTGGCATCAGTAGAATATTTAATCGCGTTTGATAAAAAATTAGTGATCACCTGGCCAATACGTTCCCGATCCACATAAACCATGGCATTGCTGTTTAAATCGGTTTTGATGTAATGTTTAGAGGTTATATGCTGCATTTCGTCTACGATTTCTCTTACGACCTCATCAAAATCAAATTTTGTCGGATTAAAAGTCATTTTTCCTGACTGTATTTTGGTTACATCAAGCAAATCACCAATTAAACCGGTTAAACGGTTCAATTGTAAATCCATTTTGCGTACCATGTCAGCCTTTTTCTCATCGCCATCATTTCTGATCATCCGCTCCATTACCTGGGCATAAGCTTTAATACTGGTTACCGGTGTTTTAAGTTCGTGACTGGCTATTCCCAAAAACTCATCTTTTTGCTGCTGAAGCTGTACTTGCTTGGTTACATCCATTGCAGCATGTAAAATAGCATAAACCTCGCCCTCTGCATTTCTTAAAGGTTTGTAGGTAAAATTAAACCATACTTTCTCCAACTTACCGTTAACAGGCAATAAGGCTTCTTGTTGATCGGCGTGGTAAGGAATACCTGTACGATAAACCTCTTTTAAAATATCGATAAAGGGTTGTCCTTTAAGTTCAGGTATAGCCTCTTCCATCGGCTTTCCGATGACACTTTTATCTTTACCCCAGAACCGCAGCATTTCATCGTTAGCCAGAGAGATTATAATATCTTCCGTTTCGTAATAGCCCGTGGCCATTGGAGTATCCAATAACAAATTTCTGAAACGTTCTTCGCTTTTAGCCATTTCCATCCGCGAATGTACCAACGAGGTGATTTCGTTAGCCACAATCATGATCCCAGTCACCACATTGTGCTGATCGCGGATTGGGTCATATACAAAATTGAAATAATAATCCTGAAGTACCCCATCTCTTTCTATCCTCGCCATGGTTTCATAGCCATAATGTGGCACCCCTGTCTGGTAAACCTGAGTTAACAAATCGGGAAAGGGCTGTCCCTTTAGTTCGGGCAAACCATCAATTAAACGAAGACCAATTACCTCTTCTGTTTTACCCCATAATTTTAAAAGATCTGCATTTGCCTGTTCAATTATAAAATTCTCGCCCCTCAAAATACCTATGGCCACAGGTGCATCCTGAATCATCTTCCGAAAAAGTTCTTCACTGGCTTTAATTTTTAATCGCGCAATTACCAGTTCGGTAACATTAGTGGCATTATTAACTATGCCCCAAACCTGCCCGTTATCATCTTTTAAAGGTTTATAGATAAAATCAAAATAAAAGGTCTGCAGTACACCATTATTGATCAGCAATACGCGGTCTTCTTTGGTTTCATAGGCAATACCTGTTTGGCGAACCTCTTCCAGAATTCCTAAAAAAGGTTGGTCTTTTAATTCTGGCAGTGCAATGGCAAGTTCCTGCCCTATAACGCTATTATCCCTACCCCAAGCTTTAAGTATTGCCTTATTGGCTACTTTGATCACCATTTTTTCTCCAACGTACAATGCAATAGGCATCGGAGATTCTTCAATCAATGTATAAAAAATGGCAGCGTTATCGTCAAGATTAATATGCATATTGGGATGAAAGGACAAATATAATAGGTTTTCTATTTACTATTGGCTTTTAGAAATGATAATAATACTTTCTCATCATGCGCCAGGCCCAGTTTTCCGGTTATTTTATTGTTATTCATTTTTTTCATGTATTTGCCCAGTTCATCGTTCTCATAAGCGGTAAGCAACAGCGGATACACATAAGAACTTTTACATACGGCTCTCGTATTGCCTAACTTTTTCGCTACGCAATCTAAAACACTAACAATAGCCTTTTTAGAGTTGAGGTTAAAGTTTTCGTCGGCACTGCACTTCGAAAACTGGCGCAATGCTTCTAACGTTCCGCCCCAGGTTCTAAAATCTTTGGCAGTAAAGTCATCACCTGTAATTTCTCTAATATATGAATTTATTTTACCCGAATCGATACTTTTGTGTTCTTTGCCATTAGTGTAAAACTGAAATAATTCCTGCCCGGGAATGTCCCTGCATTTTTTGACCAGTCTGGCTAAGGATCTGTCGTTCAGTTCTACTTTCTGTTGAACACCCTTTTTACCTATAAAATCCATCGTAATTTTGCTACCGTTGATTTTAACGTGTTTATCGCGCAGGGTAGTAAGGCCGAAAGAACCATAGAGCTGTTTATAACTTTCGTTACCCACACGGATCAATGTTTTTTGAAGCACATCAACCGAAATGGCTAATACCTTCCGTTCATCTAATTCTTTCCTCCGGAGGTCTTTTTCGAGATTTTTCCTGGCATTTGGCAATGCTTTTCCAAATTCCAGTAAACGAAAATATTTATCTTCCGATCGGCGGCTGGTCCATTTGTTGTGGTATTTATATTGTTTTCTGCCGGCAGCATCAATTCCGGTTACCTGCAGGTACGCGTTGGGCTTGTTGGCAATCCATACGTTTTGCCATGCAGGTGGAATCACCAGCGCTTTTATCCTATCAAGGTGTTTTTCTTCGGTTATTTTATGTCCATCTTTATCTTCATAGTGGAATTTACCCGGTTTGCCTTTTCGGTAAATCCCAGGCATACCGTCGGTTACGTACACCAATCCACTTGCTTTAACAACATCTTTGCCTTGTACCATTTTTGCCTGTAAGTATGGGTTTATTTTTAGTTATTTTGCAAAACTTTAGCGTGGGTATCCACGTTATTTTTTAGAAACACAACACTTTCTTTATGAAAATAGTTTTTATGGGTACGCCTGATTTTGCCGTAGCCTCTTTAGATGCCTTGGTACAAGCCAATTTCGATGTGGTTGCGGTGGTTACTGCGCCTGATAAACCGGCAGGTCGTGGCCAGAAGCTGAACGAAAGTGCGGTAAAAAAATATGCTATAGAAAAAGGAATTCCTGTTTTGCAGCCTGAAAAATTAAAAAACCCCGAATTTATTGAGGAATTAAAATCATATCAGGCCGATCTGCAGGTTGTGGTGGCATTCAGGATGTTACCGGTGGTAGTTTGGAACATGCCAGCCAAAGGAACCATCAACCTGCATGGCTCGTTATTACCACAATACCGTGGTGCAGCTCCCATCAACCATGCCATCATCAACGGAGAAAAAGAAAGTGGTGTAACAACTTTTTTCCTGAAGGAGGAAATTGATACCGGGGATATTATTATGAGCGATAGTGTAGCGATTGCAGATGATGAAACCGCAGGTGATTTGCACGATAAACTGATGTACATTGGTGCCAACCTGCTGGTAAAAACGCTTAAAGCAATTGAGGCTGGCGAGGTTAATGAACAACCGCAGCCACAAAGCGGTGAATTAAAGCATGCACCTAAAATTTTCAAAGACGATTGCAAAATCGACTGGAATAACCAAGTACAGACGATTTATAATTTAATTCGCGGCCTGAGCCCTTATCCTACTGCTTTTACTTTTTTAAACGATAAAACCCTGAAGGTATTTAAGGCCGAAATAGAAGATAAAGAACCGGGTATAGTTGCCGGTGGTTTTTTAACGGACGGCAAAAGCTATTTAAAATTTGCCGCTAAAGATGGTTTTATCAAACTTTTAGATATTCAGTACGAAGGCAAAAAACGAATGCTGATCGAAGATTTTTTAAGAGGAATGCGGTTGTAATTGAAATTTGAGTTGTCAACTTTAATAGCCATTATGCAAGAAAGTTGACAACTCTTCTGGTCGATTGCATGAAATCATTACGTGCAGATCTTAAAATTGGGATGAAGACCGACTGGAATTGCCAATAGATCCGAAATACAGTTATTCTTTTTTTGGAAAGCAGTAGCAGAAGCTTTTAGGTTAATACAGCACCGCTCCCGCTTCTGCCAATTTGAAGGAAATTGGCATCCCGCTTTGATCGGGTTTAAGTGGCCAAAAAGTGCAATTATTTGGGTTTAAATTGCACAGTAAAACTATCCCTTGTTAAATAAACCCGACCGAAAGCGTTATCCCGATTAGGAATTGTTTCTCTTGTGAAGTAAATTTTATCGGGATTAAGCAAAGGGCGGGACTAGCGGAGCCGAAGCACTACAAGCTTTGCTTTCCAAAAAATTGGGCTGCTTTTAAACCATCATGGATGCTGAACTAAATCCGATAGCTACCGGATCAGCATGACGCGTTACTGAATAGAAAGCAATAACGGATACGCCATGATAAATGGTCAGATATAATCGTTCAAGCTATCAGTTGCAAGGCAAAAAACTATAACAATTCGATTAATTGAAAATTAGTATCACTGAACAAGGCTGTATCATTAATATAGAAGTCATCCTGAGGGATAATTTTTTCGTAAACAATATGAATTAATCTGCTTAAAAACACCTCGATTTGCCATCATTTCGAGCGGAGTACGACGAAGTCGGGAACCCGAAGGCTCTGCGAAGCAAAATCTGTTTTGATAGATTTCTCCACTTCGCGCTGCTCCGGTCGAGATGACGATTTTTTACTACCGGTTATAATTATCGATAGCCCTTTCTATATTCTTTTTACCAGATTCGCCTACCAGAAATCCTCCCAGACTTAAGCCGGCACCCAAACCTAACAAAACAAAACTGCCCGTATAACTACGGTCTGCGTATTTTGGCATACCACCGAATGTGGTACCTACTTGTTTACCTTCTGACATCAGTGTAACCCCACTGGCAATAATTGCAGCTCCTGCTGCCACATACATGGCAATGCCTGTAATTTTAGTATTCTTATATCGCCTTAGCAGCGCTAAACTTTTCGGATTATCAGCCATGGCTTCGTTTAAATTACGATAATTTACCCTTTTTATATCGGAATAGCCCTTGTTAATAAACATCCGGTTGTTTACTGCCTGCCGCCTGTAATCTCTAAATCCATAGTATTCACCTTCCATAAGAACGTCATCGTAAATGACTTCCTGATAAAGATTGAGCTTACCTTCAATAATCCGCTCAGCAAAAGAGGCCTCTCCCAAAAGGCTGAGTTTGCGGGTGTTGGCAAAGAAGCCATCCTGATTGTTAAAAAATTTGACCTGTGACACCGGTATCCGCCTTGAATCGGCCCGAAGTGACCATCCACCGGTTAAATCGGGTCGTAACCTGATCTTTTGTGCATAAACTGTAGAATCTGAATAGAAGTACAGAAAGTTTCTGGATTCGTTCAACTGCTGTGAACGGGCGTTCAGGCCATAGCAAGCCATTACGAGAATGAGTAATTTTTTCATTTCGGTTAAATTTGTGTGTGTGACCAATAATACTAAAAATACAGTTCAGGTGAACACAAACCGATAGAAATAAAATGTAACATCGCCGAAGCAAAAGAAATTTGCCTCCTGAGTAAATTTAGGATAGTGATTACAAAGCGTTTAATTTCTCAATCAAAAACTTCGATACCTCATTAAAATAACGTTTCCTGCCATAGCCCATTACCCATTGTATGCCTTGTGTAGCATTAGTGATAAAAACTTCTTCGGCTTCTTTTAATATTTCGGGGTTGATTTGTGCCTCAATTAAAGGCATATCGTTCATTTTGCACAACTGCATGATAGCTGTACGCATTACACCGCTTATGCAACCTTCAGCAAGTGAGGGCGTATAAATCTGTTTGCGGTATACGACAAAAACATTGGCACTGATGCTTTCGCAAAGAAAGCCATATTGGTTCAGGATCATGGCCTCATCCAGGCGGTTTTGACTTTTAAAAAGTCCGGCCATAACATAAAGCAGGGCATTGGCAGTTTTAAAATTCGAGAGTTTATTAACTGGTTTAGTCATTTCATCAAAAACATCTATGATCAAACCTTTACTGTTTAACTCATATATAGATGTTTTTAAAGGAATACCCTCCAAAATATAACCTGCTTTATTTATTTCGGGCGTATAAACCCCAGCTCCTCCTCTGTAAACAGAAAGGCGGAAACGGACGTTACCGTTCCATTTGTTGCGCTTTGTCAGATCGGCGGTTTTTTGACGCAGAAAATAATCATCCATTAAAGCATGACCATCAATTTTAAGCGCTTTCATGCCAGCTGTTAATCTATCGGCATGTAAATCGGCAAATTGCAACTTATTATTAATCATTCGCATGCTTTCGAACAATCCATCGCCAAATTTGAAACTTCTGTTCGAAGCTGTTAAAATCGGGTCATCTACCGCCTGAAATTCATCATTAAATAAGAGGTACTCCTGAAGCATATTTTATGATGTAGCAATATAATTTTCCCATTTGTTTAAGCCAGCTTTAAAATCGGGTGGCAATGGCGATTCGAAGTACATATATTCTTTTGTGGTGGGATGAATGAAACCTAAACTCTGCGCATGTAAAGCCTGACGTGGCAACAATTCGAAACAGTTATCCACAAACTGTTTGTACTTATTAAACGTTGTGCCTTTTAAAATCTTATCGCCACCATACATTGCATCGTTAAAAAGCGGATGACCAATGTGCTGCATGTGTGCCCTGATCTGGTGTGTGCGGCCGGTTTCGAGCTCACAACTGATTAAAGTAACATACCCTAAACGCTTTAGCACTTTATAATGCGTTACAGACCATTTTCCTTTTTCTTCATCATCGTAAATATCCATCACCCGACGATCTTTCACACTTCTGCCAATGTAACCGGTTACCGTTCCATCGTTTTCGATATCGCCCCAAACCAATGCAATATATTTACGGGTAATACTGTGATCAAAAAACTGACGCGCAAGGTGTGTAATCGACTTTTCATTTTTACTGATCAGCAATAAACCCGAGGTATCCTTATCAATCCGGTGTACCAGGCCCGGACGGCCATCATTGCCTGGCAGTTGAGGCAGTTGCTCAAAATGGAATGCCAAAGCATTAACCAAAGTTCCGGTATAGTTATTAAAACCCGGGTGTACAACCATACCGGCAGCTTTATTTACAACCAAAAGATCGCTATCCTCGTAAATGATATCCAATGGTAAATCTTCGGGATAAACTTCGGTATCACGCGGTGGATGCGGTAAAACAATAGATATTTCATCATAAGGTTTAACCTTATAACTCGCTTTTATCTGTTTCTGGTTAACCAGTACGTTGCCTGCATCAATTGCATTCTGAATGCGGTTTCGGGAAGCATTTTCTACGCGCACCATCAAAAATTTATCGATACGTAGCAAAGACTGCCCCTTATCGACAATAATTTTTAAATGTTCATATAATTCCTGCTCTTCTGACTCCTGCAATTCGACCACATTTTCCATGGGGCAAAAATAAACTTTTAACTTCAAGAATTTTTTAATGATTGTAGTTTTAGGAAAAACAATCTTATCTTTAATATAATTAAATCATCCTAAATCATTTATATGAAAAAATGTTGCGCTTTAAAGATGTTATGTGCCATATTTTTATTGGGAATGGCTCAAAAAGCAAGTGCTCAACAAGATGTTGGAGGCTTGTTTGTAGGCGGACCGGCCGATGCAACCAAATTGGTTAATGCCTATTTCGATCCTTTATACAAAGGTTTAGGCCTGGGCTTAACGGATGGATGGTCGAACACTGCCCAATCAAAAGGTTTTTTAAAATTCGATGTGAGGCTTTCGGCCTCCGGGGCTTTTGTTCCTCAATCGGCCAGAAGTTACGATGTAAATACATTGGGTTTAAGCAATATTAAACCTGCTCCTGGTGCTTCCTCAACAGGCCCTACTGCTTTTGGAGATGATCGCGAAGGGGGTAAAATGGAAGTGTACACCAGCAACGGTATCCCTACAGGCAAATTTTTCAACCTGCCACAGGGCGTGGGTTTCCATATAGTACCTTCGGCACAGATACAGGCTATGCTGGGTTTGCCAAAAAATATCGATGTTACTTTAAGGGCCATGCCTAAAATAAAATTAGGTAGCGACTTAGGAAGTTTATCAATGATCGGTTTTGGTGCAAAAGTTGAACTTTTACCTTTGTTTATGGGATCAACAACGGAGAAACTGGTTCCGGTAGATATTGCGATAGCAGGTGGTTTTACCCAATATAAATATAATCTAGATCTGGATATCGATAATACTGGAAATTCAGATCAACGTATCGACGCCAAATTTAACGGTGTAAATTTTGATGCTATTGTTTCTAAAAAATATTGTTTTTTACTCCATTTGCCAGTGTAGGCTACCAAACTTCTAATACTAATTTGAAAGCATTGGGCACTTATCGTTTTGCTACCAGTGCAACTACTTCAGCAACTTATGTTGACCCAATTTCGGTTAAACAGACCGATATTGATGGTGTGAGGGCAAGTTTAGGCTTTCAGCTGAAATTTGGTTTCTTTAAGTTTTATGGTTCGTATACACAGGCGAAATACAGCATGGTTAATGCAGGTTTTGGTTTCGGTATTGGTAAATAATGAACGATCAGCTATAATTTTGTTTAAAAACACCTGAAATATTCAGGTGTTTTTTATTTTTACGCGTGTTCGAAGAAATATATAGCCCGGTACAAAAAATAACATTTACTCCTTTTAACCATCTTTCTGTAAAGCGTGATGATCTGATTGACCCCTATATTTCGGGTAATAAATGGCGCAAACTTAAATACATTTTAGCAAAGGCTGCGGAGGAAAAAAGAACACATTTGGTTACCTTTGGAGGGGCTTATTCCAATCACCTGGTAGCTACAGCCGCTGCTGCATCGCGTTCGGCACTTAAATCAACCGCTTTTGTACGTGGAGAAAAAGTAAAAAACGAGATGTTATTATTGTGCGGTTTATTTGGCATGGAACTCATTTTTGTTGATCGCGAAAGTTATCGCGACAAACAAAAATTGTTTAAACAGCATTTTGCTGACGATGAACAAAGCTATTTTATTGATGAAGGTGGTGCTTCGCCTGAAGCTACCATAGGCTGTGCAGAAATCATCGGTGAGTTAACCGAAACTTACGATCATATTTTCTGTGCTGCCGGAACGGGAACCACAGCTGCAGGTTTATTGAAAGGAATTCAGCAACATCAATTAAACACGAAACTCCACGTTATCCCCGTGCTAAAAGGCGGTTTTATTGAGGATGAAATTGTGCAACATACGCCTCTTTCTGATCATTTAAATCTCCACCTGGATTATCACTTTGGCGGCTATGCTAAAACTAACCCCGAATTGATCAATTTTATTAAAACTTTTACTGCCCAAACCGGACTACTCTTAGATCCTGTTTACACGGCAAAGATGTTTTATGCCATTGTCGATTTACAGAAACGAGGAATTATCGGTAAGGATGAAAAAATCCTTGCCATCCATACCGGGGGATTGATGGGCCTTTTTGGCATGAAGGATAAGTTTTAAACAAGTAAATGTTAATCTGTAAACATAAAGAGGTTGTCTCATCAATGTAGAATTGTCATCCTGAGGGATAATTTATTGTATAAAAATCAATATGAATGACAGATCTTTTTGGCAAATGGTAGGCTGCGCGAGATCGTCATTCCCAACTCGATTGGGAATCGTAACGCAAGAGCTTTAAGATTCCCGCCTGCGCGGGAATGACGCCGTGCTAATAAATCCTGTCAACGGAAGCTTGTCGAAGGACCTGCTTTAAATGCCATACAAGGCGTTTCGATACTTCGTCAAGCTCAGTACAGGCTGAGCTCAACGTGACAAATTCGATTGAATTACAATTATGAGACAGCCTCTTATAAGATCTCTAAATTTTCCGTTGATTTAGTGTTAGTTGTAAAGTATAGCTCTTTTACCCATACAGCTATCCGGATATATCAGTCAATAAGGCTATTAGATATAGAAATAAACATAGGTTGGGAATCCACCACAACCTATGTTTCACCAAACTAAAATCAGCGTGTAAAAAGAATCAAATCTTGTTACGGCTGAATTATGACCGGTCCTCACCGGATATTTTATCCTTCCCGGACTTGTTTAAAGCCCTGACTTCACAAAGCCATCTGATGGAATATTTTAAATGGTAGTGCGCAATTATCTACTGCTACTTTCAGTTTTATAGTTCAGCTTTGGAAAATCTTTCTGTGCTTTTTTAAACTGAAGATCGTACTCAATTGGCCAGCCGAAAGCCTTTTGTGCAACATCTTCCAGATTTATCCCTGTTGCGCCGCTCCAGAAATGAATAAACTCTCCAAAATTCAGATCTCTTTTGAAGCGTCCTTTTTTGTCTTTTGGAAAGTTTAATGCGAGAAGTTCAAAATATCTGTTGAGTACCTTTCCTTCACCATATTTACTATAAATAGGGAAAAACCAGTTTTTGAACCACTGCGTTCCCGGTCTCGGAAAGTCATCGTACTGGGTCTGCATTTGTGTAAATACTTTATGGGCTTCGTTGGCCATTCCTATGTTTTTGAGTACATCATAATTGAAAATCTCCATAAACTTATTGTCGCCCCAAAGTACATCGGAGGGCGAGCCTTTTGTGCCATGACTGGCACTGGTTACGATATGTCCCATCTCATGTACAGGCATGCCAATCTGTTCTCCGACAGGATTGTCCCATTGCGCTAAACCACAATCGATAACGTTCCGGTAATCATGGCTCGCATCAAAAAAGGTGACGGATGCCCGCCTCCATAATCCTTACCCATCGCGCGGTGCAGGATGACATACAGTTTTGGATCCGGTCCGAAATCACCATAGTTACGTTTAACATAGGCCCAGCAATCTGCCATTACGGCGATAGGCCATTTAATATTGGACGACATATTTTTATCATAAAAAACAGCCACGTTTGAATTGCTTTCTATCAGTTTCAGTTCTTCCTGATGTTCAAACCAGTGCTCTTTCCATATAGAATCAGGGGTGATTATCGTTTTATCAGACTGACCCTTAGCCTGGGCTTTGGATTTTAAAACCAGTCCCAATAAAAAAATTGGGACTAGTAAATAAATGATTGCTTTAGTATTATTCATAATTGTATTAATCCTCCGTTATACAGAAGAGATCCCTATTTATTCCAGAAGGATATTTCACTAATATTGCTGTAATAGGCATCGCCACTGGCCACTTCAATTACCCGAATCCGGATATACCGCATTGCTGGCAGGCCATCAGGTAGGGCAACTTTAAATGGTGCCGATCCATCATCCGAACGCTCCACCGTTTTAATCAGCGTCCATCCTCTTCCTTTCGATTCTGCTGTCCACCCCGCTGAATTGCCTGGCGACTGCGTTTCTGCACCGGTAAGGTCGGCTATTCCCCAGATTTCAAATTTGGTAGGATTATTACAACAGTCGCGCCCGATGATTTCGAATTGGGCAAGATTGGCTATCGCTTTCCCCATATCAAAAGTGAAGTGATGTGGAAGTGGTGACTCATCATCGCTATGGAAAATGTCCGGATATCCGGTTGGGGCCTTGTTGCCATTCCAGAGTTTAGACAAAGAAGTTTCACCCGAATAAGTACCTACATCATTGGCCAGTTTAAGCGGGCGGAATAACGATTTATCAACGGGTACCATAATATTGCTCAAAGAGTCGTAATCTGCCGTATAAAAGGTATCAATCGCCGATTTTACGGGCACGTATGCCGACCTGAAATATATCTTCGTTCCGGTTTTATAGTCGGCAAGCCTGATCGAATTTTGATCAGGACTTAGCGAGCTTTTATGAATGGTACCATCTTTATAAGTATAGCGTATTTCGGTCGCAATGTTAATGGTATCAGGTTTTTCAAAGTTGAGCGTGATGCCGCTGTCGTCCAGCTGATAAGGATCAGCAGAAACCAGGAATCTGTTGGTGAGACTCGATTTGTAGCTATCACCATAAACCTTTACGTTGCTGATCTGAACCGGGACGGATTTATTTCCAGCCTTATCGTAAGAATAAATAGTAAAGGAATAATTATACTCTACAAGTTTAGAAATGATTACCGATACATCAGTAATGGCCCGGTCGGGCGCCACCATTTCCAGTGAATCTGCTGAATTATTCCAGAATATCTTGTAACGGGTTACACTCGGATCGGGACTGGCCTTCCAGTTCAGTTTTACCCTATAGTTGCCTGGTGCTGCCGCAACCTTACCCGGGAAGCCGGGATATATCCGTTCTTTTCCATCGAGATATTTTCTGTAATCAAGGGCATCCTTACTACAGCCACAAAACACTGCAATGATCATAAAAACCATTAAAATGCTATTGATATGTTTAGTTGTCATCTGTATAAATTTTAATTGGTGTTACCCCAAAATGATAATTCCGTCACGTGGGCAAAATCTCCATTTCCCCAGGTAGCGCTTACGGCCAGCCTGATAAACCTCACCTTCGGAATATCAAGGCCAATGTTAAATTCAAATCCGGCTTTAACCGCGGCGAGATCCAATGGAGTAGTCTGCCCCGGAGCATTGCCCGATGGCGGTGGCGGACAGATGAAATTGCCCAGGTTAATCCAGTCGCCAACCACGGTACCTTTTGCCGATGTTACAGGCAATTCGACATCTGCCGGTGCAGTTTTGGCTGATCCCCAGAGTGTCCAGGCTTTAGGATTACCGTGGTTATAAGAATAATCGTTTCCATAGGCTTCTCCCCTTTCCCAGATCTTATAACGGCTGAGCTTGGTGAGCACACCCATATCGAAGGTGCAGATCTGCAGTGGCTTACCATAACCGGGTTCCGTATGCCATCCCGGATCTGAGGTATTATTGTCCCAAAGCCTTGTGGTGTTCCATCCCAGCGAAACTGCGCCGAGCGGAGAATCGGAAGCTAACCTATACTCACTAAACTGCGCTTTGGGCACCATAATCTCAAAAATGGGACTGATTGATTTATATAAGGTGTCGGATATATTCCCCCACCTATCGGTAACATATACCCCGAAATCTCTTTTTAAGGTATCGAATCCCCGTACACTGAAATTAATGTTTTCGGCTTCGGTATAAAACTGTTCAACCGGCAGCATTTTCCCTGTGGTTTTATCATTCGAAATCACAATTACTCCGATCGGTTTTTTAGAAGGATTGCTGGCTGTTACATTCACTCCACCAAAATCGGCCTGCATCTGAACCGTAGTATTTACGGCCAGGTAAGAAGGCGTTGCCGGGTGTACACGCACCTGTACAGGATCACTTTTGACGTTTGCACGCGAAACGGCATACAGGGTAACATCGTAATCCATGCTTTTTTCAAAGCCATCTACCCTGATCGTATCGCTATAATAAGAAGATTTACTCTGCCTTACTGTGCGCGAATTGATCCGGTATTCTGCCTGAACATAGAGCAGGTTTTCGGAATTGGGCAACACATAAGAAATTACCGCGGCACCAGCCGTGTTTTCTACCTTTATCCCGGTAAGTGCACCGGGTTTGGTCATATCTTTCGATACCACCTCATTAAATCCTTCACTTTCTTTACAGGAATAAAACGAGCAGGCCAGGAGTAACAGCACAAGAAACTGCAAACTGCAGAACCTGTTATATATTTTTGATCTAATTTTCATCATCATCTATTTAATTTTACCAATAAGGATTTTGAACCAGGTTTGGATTCACGATCAGGTCGTTGTATTTAAGTGGCCATAAATAATCTTTCAGGCCAAATACCGGAATCACCAGGTTGCGCTGGCGGTAATAACCTTCGGGTGTAGTATCCTGAATGTTCCAACCCTGGATTGGTTTGCTCAGCACATCCTGCATTACTTTCCAGCGCCTTAAATCCCATCCTATCCTTCCTTCGAAGCAAAGTTCAATGCGGCGTTCCTGCTGGATGATTGCTCTTAAGCCATCTTTACTGGTGGCTTTACCAGGATTGGTTGAATATGACGCCCAGGATTCTTTAACACCTTTTAATCCTGCGCGTGCGCGTACTTTATCGATATAGGTATAAACATCTGGCGTAGGACCATTTACTTCATTCAGTGTTTCGGCATAAAGCAAATAAAGTCCTGCCAGCCTGATCAGCGGTATTCTGAAACCTGCCTGGGCAACCTCTGTACCAAAAACCGATTGATAGTTTACCAGTTTGCTTGGCCAATAGCCTGATACGTTAACCCTGATATTATCTTTCGGACCGGCAATTGAATTTGCGCCACGGGCCTGCACATATAACATATTTTCAGGATCGGTTTGGCCGTTGCCAAAAAAGCAGCTTCCATCAAATGATAAATCAGCATAAAAGCGGGGTTCCCGGTCCATGTGCATTTTTATGGTCTGGTAACCACTTTTTAAATAGTATTTACTGTCGGTTCCTGCCGCAGCAACGGCATAACGTCCTCTATAATCGTATCCTGCATCTTCAGCCATGGGAACGCCATTTTTAGAATAAAACAGCTCGGCCATTCCGATGGGTACGGCAAAGTTGCCCCTTGCACCATCCATATTCTGCACCATGGCATTGGTAAGCCTCGGCATAGCCATTGATTGGAAATCAAATTGGGTGTTGAGTGCCCAGATCACTTCAGGATTTTTTTCCCAGTTCTCGGTAATGCTCTGTCTGATGTCCATCACGGTTTTTAAAGTCGCAGGTATGGTTGGAAGATTGCCAGGAGAAGTAAAATGATAAAGCGAAAGGTTGCTTTCTTCACAAGATTTTACAGCTGCCTGGCAAGCCAGCATTGCTTTGTTCCATTTTTCTGCACTAAAAGCGGTGGGGAACAGATTAACACCGTCTTTATCCTTAAAACCAGTATAATCAGGATTTCCGTTAAAAAACGGACTAGCCTGCGTGGTCAGCACTTCTGCCTTAACCGATAAGGCAATATTCTGCGTAATTCGGCCCAGGCTACGTGCAGGATCCTGGATGGTAAGTGGAAGATCAGGGGTAGCCTCATCCAATAAGGATACAATATAGGCAAATGCAACATCTACAGGTTCGCGTTTTGTCCTTACCTCATCTGTGCCGGCATCGATTGGCAGATTCTGTTTAATCAGGGGAATTGGGCCGTACATTCTTAACAGGTAAAAATGGTAATAAGCCTTAAGGAACTTCACCTCTGCAATCCAGCGGTTGCGTTCGAATTGAGCCAGATCTTTTGGCCGATCGATATTTTCGAGGAAAATATTACACCTTCTGATGGCCTTAAAAATAGGCTGACCAAGCTGTTCGCCATCCCAATAATTTAGTGAGGGATTATCAGTGCTCTGTACCCCCCTGATGAGATGGAAGCCCTGCTCAGCGTCCCTGCTGCCAAGCGTTGCTTCTGTTAAAGTATTGGGAAAATAAATTTCCCCTGAAGTGGTAAAAGCACCATCTTTATTGGATGGCCCCATATTCTGTATTGTAGAATAACAGGCAAAAAGATAGTTTTCGGCCTCGTTTCTGTTTCTGAAAGCATAATCGATTGTGGCCACATTGTCTGGCGTTACATCCAGGTATTTCTTGCAGGAAAGGGTCATCCCCGAAATCACCGCAAGAAGTATGAGGAGTTTAAAGTTGGGTTTCATTATTAGCTGCTTTATAGATTTACGTTTATTCCGATGTTATACACTTTCTGGATCGGGTAGCTGAAGCCATTTGAGGCCAACTCCGGATCCCAGTCCTTGAACCTGCTCCAGGTAAGCGGATTTAAAGCATTGAAATAGATCCTGCAGTTAGACAGAAATGCCTTTTTCGATAACTTATCAGGAAAAGTATAACCGATTTCTATCGACTTCAACCTGATGAAAGCACCATCCCGCATCCACCAGGAACTGGTTTGGAGATTGTTGCTGATCTCAGAAGAAGTGGTTCCCAAACGTGGATATTTGGCATATAAATCCTGATTTTCTTCTGTCCAATGGCTATCGGCGAAAGGCTGAAGCACTTGCCTGTTGGATAGGAACGGACTAACCTGCGACGGATCGATAAAGAAACTCGTGCGGCCTACCCCCTGAAAGAAAAGAGAAAGATCGATTTTTTTGAATCCCATTGACAAACCTGCACCATAAACAATTTCAGGCGTGGAAGGCAAGCCGATAAAAACCTGATCGGCTTCGGTAATTTTTCCATCATTGTTTACATCGGCATATTTAATATCTCCGCCTTTAGGCGCAGAAGCTCCGGCGCCAAAAAGTTGTGTTGGCGAAGCTGCTGCTTCCTGGTCATCAACAAAAAGACGCTCGGCAATGTAGCCCCATCTTACACCAATTTTCTGTCCGGAGAGTATCCGCCATGGTTCTTTATAGGCGGGCTGTTCGTATTGTCCGTATTTATTTTGCGAAAAGGTAAAGTTCATCCTTCCCGACATCCAAAATCCGCCCCTGAAGGTTTTACTATAATCGGCAGAAAAATCTATCCCTCTCGAATCAGCAGTTCCAAGGTTTGCGCTCACACTCGATTCTAACCCCATACTGGAAGGGATAGAGGCACGCTCCATCAAAATATTGTAACGGTGCTGTTTGTATACTTCGGCAATAATATTCAGGCTTTTAAAAAGACTGATCTCGAGCCCAATATTGGTTTGCCTGGAAGTTTCCCAGGTAACGGCATCATTGGCATAATTGGTAATGCTTACCCCCGGCCTGGAAACACCGTTGGTCTGCCCAAAATAGGCCGGGTTACCGCCATTCAGGTTTACGTTCGACAGATAGAAGAAACGCTGCGCACCAATGGCATCGTTACCAACAAGGCCGTAGCTTGCGCGCAGTTTAAGCTTATTAACAGCGCCTTTTAAGCTGCCGTTCCAAAATGATTCATTGGAAATTACCCAAGATCCACCTATGGTTGGAAAGAAACCAAACCTGTTCTTTTCAGCAAAACGCTCCGATCCGTTATAACCAAAGTTAAACTCAGCAAAATAACGGTTATCATAACCATAACCCAACCTTCCCGACAAGCCAACATTCCGGTAGGGAAGCGAATACTGAAGACTCGACTGTCCGGTAGCTGGATCGATTGCATTGGCATATAAACGCTGTTGCCTTGTGGCGATCAATGTACTGCTGATGTTGTGTTTACTGCCAAACTGCCTAGAATAATCTACAACGGCCTGCATGTACACGAATGTATTAATGTCTTTAAACCCTGGTTCGAAGCTCAGATACTCTGAGGCCTGTCCGGGCTGGTTATTGATCCAGTTGAGGGTATATTGATTGCTGATCCTATCATAGGACGCTACATTGTAAAAAAATGGAGAATATTGCCTGGTGAGGTCGAAATAGGAATACCTGTTGGTATTAAACATGCCTTTAAAAGTCAGCCCCTTAGTCAGGAAATTAAGGTCCTGGTTTAGCTCAAGTTGTGCCGACATTCTTGATCTCGAGAAAGATTTATATCCCTTCATCATATCTGCATAAGGATTGGAAAAACCAATTGTATTTCCTGTTCCTTCAGTTGAACTGTTGCCAAATAGAATGTGGGTATCGATCCCTAGTGAAGGATCGGACGGGTAAAATGCAGGAAATAGTACAGGGCTGGTATGAAGTGCCTTTTTATACAAATCGGCAGAGAAAGAGCCGTCATCGGTAATCGGCCCGTTGTATTCATCAAAAGTTCCCGACAGTCTAAGCACCACTTCTGTGGTAGGCGTAACATTAATGTTGACATTGGAACGGAGCTGGTAGTTTTCGAGTTTAACGTTATTGTTAAAGTTGTTTACCGGACTTACTTTCAGTATCCCATTGTCGCGGTTATAAGAGGTACCGATGTAGTACCGTGCAATCTTCCCGCCTCCGCTCACGCTTCCGTTGAGGCGTTGGTTGTTGGTGCTGGTTTTAAATAGTTCATCAATCCAGTTTACCGCCGGATACACATATTTGTTGCTTCCCGGAGCACCGCTTAGTGTTTGCTCGCGGTTATAAATATCGTTCTGGCTAAACCTGGGCACCGCTAAAGGATTCCTTGTGGTCAGGGCCTCATTGTACATCTTCATAAAGGTAATGGGATCGGCAATTTCAAGGTTTTGTGTGGCCTGAGAAATGGAATTTTCAAAACGAACATTTACCTTCGCATTACCTTCCACGCCTTCTTTGGTGGTTACCAAAATTACTCCATTGGCACCCCTGGCCCCATACAAAGCCGTTGCACTGGCATCCTTTAAGATGGAGAAGCTGGCGATATCATCTACCTGCAGCCTGGCCAGATCAGTTGGCGTGAGTTCTACGTTATCTACCAGGATTAATGGGTCTTGTTTGTACCCGAATGTGGTTACTCCACGAATAAAAAATGTAGAGTTATCAAGTCCTGGCTGTCCACTCCGCTGGTAGGCCACCACGCCGGCAATCTGCCCGGCCATTGCATTGGTTAGGTTGCTGGAGGGAATTTTTAGCCTGGAAGGTGTAATGCTGGTAACAGATCCCACCATGGCCTCTCTCCGCTCTTTCTTTCCGAAAGCAGTAACCACTACATCCTTGAGATTGTTATCATCCGAATGCAGTACCAGATCTACCTTTAGCCTTAATGGATCGGCAATAAACGTAACCTGTTTAAATCCCACAGATGATACCACCACTATAGATTTAGCTGTTACATTCAGCGAAAACTTGCCATCGCCATCGGTAATGGTTCCCATAGCACTCTGGCCTTTAACCTGAAGACTTACCCCCGGAATTCCCAGTCCGAGCGAATCTTTAACAGTTCCGGTAATTTTAATTGTTGCACCCTGTTGTGCAAAAGTGGGGCCGCCCAGGAGCAACAAACAGGCACCGAATACTGCGAACAGTACCCAGAGGTTTCCCAAATAAGGCAGATGCCTTACCTTAGCAGTAAAATTTTGGTTCATAAAGTTTGGTTGGTTTTTATGTTTAGATTATTTCAAAAAATGTTTGCAGGTATCACCTGGAGTAGTCAATTTCCATCTGTATCTGTCAAACAAGGGCAGTTAATAAATTAGCCAAGCCAAAAATGATCCGGCTAACACATTTTATTTTCTTTCGTTAAACACCCCCAGTTCAGCAATAGCAGGTGAGCTGTCGAAGTCGGTAATGGTTACCTTTATTTTTTCGCACCAGATACGCCCGAACCTAAAAATATTTACCTTTTTCTCTCCCTCATTTTTTGCAGCTAAAGCATTCCATTTACCATTTGCATAGTACTGTAAACTGTAGGTAGCTTTTCTGTTATTGCCCGCTGTAAGCACCACCATATTACAGGGAACAGCCTTTTCAAAATTCAGTTCATACCATGGCGATTTTACGGTGTGATTGGATGACCAGCTTGAACCAAAATCATCATCATTGGCAAAATCCATGATATTCATATCATCACTCCAGCTGCTGTTACTTTTTACATGCTTGGCAATGTTACTCGAAATGATCGGTGCAGCGTAGGCCGGAATACGTGGAAGATCTATAGGTTTTTTATAAATCTGGCCCATTTCTTTAAGTGCGGCTAAAGCGTTATCATCTATTAAACCGTTTTTACCTGGCGCTACATTGAGAATAAAATTGCAATATGCAGCGTTGTATGGAATAATAAATTTATTCACAAGCTCTGGTACATTTTTTACGGGAGTAGTAGGGAATGATGTTTTCCAGAACCAGTTGGCCTGAAGCGGTAGGCAGGCAAGCGCCGGAAGTTTGTTGTTTTCTTTAGAAATAAACTGGCCGGCACCTTGCTCGTAAGATTTGATATCGGTATAAAATAATGCCTGAGTAGGATATTTCGCGGCATTTAAATCCATTACCAGGCAGTTTGGCTGTAATGATTTAATCAGGTAATAAATATCCTCAAAAGGTACCTGGTCATAAGAAATCCTCGACCATGGCGCATCCCATCCATCAATAATAAGGGCAGTAATCTCACCATAATTCGTAAGCAGTTCGGTAATCTGATCTTTGATCATTTTAACATTCACTGGTGTAATCTGGTTCGGGCGGATGCCGTGATGGGTATCTAATATAGAATAATATAGCATTACCTTTAATCCGTTTTTGCGGAAAGCATCAGCATATTCTTTTACCACATCGCGTTTTAGCGGCGTATTCATTACATTATATGCTGTCGTTTTAGTATCCCAGATCGGGAACCCACTATGGTGTTTGGTGGTCAGACAGCCATAGGTCATGTTAGCAGATTTAGCGGCTTTTGCCCATTGATCAGCGTCGAGTTTTGGCGATTGAAACAAAGAAAGATCGGCGTCTGGATCAGACCAGTCCTGATACATAAAAGTAGGCATACCGTAATGGATAAACATACCCAGACCCAGATCAACAAAATCCTGCTGAAGCTCTGGTAAGGGTTTATTGGTTGATTTTTGCTGGGCCATTGCCGGGTAAACAGATGTCGTTCCCGAAACGATAAGTAGTAATGATAAAATCCTTTTAAAGGTCATTTCTGTTTTTTTGGTTTACGTATTTGTGTTAGTTAATTGAAAGATGGGACCGGCTTGTTTTATGTATCAATTTCAATCGGTCAATAGAAATCTGATTTACAGGCAGCATCTAAATTATTATCCAAAGCTACACCCGATATCGAAAGAATTTGTCGAACGAAAACGTAACAGAAGCCTAACAAAAGCTTAACGTTATGGCATTTATGAAATAATACGCCTATTTTTAAGGGATAAAATGAAAGATCGTATATATAAATCAGTAGTGCTGGCCAGTTTTCTGATTTTGCTTCTGGTACAGCTCAGGTTAACCTATAATTCTTATGTACTGAGAGACAGGGATTACAGTTTAAAGGAAAAAACGCTGATTAACGATGAATATGGACGCAGTATAGCTGAAGATAAAGTTTACAAAGGCGGTGGAAAGATCATCGATTCGATTCTCTCCAGGAATATGCCTAAGCTCAAACAAGCTTATTTAAACAACAGGAAAGAATTTGTTAAATTGTCGCAAAGCGTTAGCAATACCCTGTTAAAAGACCTGCAAAAGCAAAGCACCATGGACAGTGTTTTCCGGTCGATTGTAAAAAGGAACGGTTTAGACAGCAACTTGCAATACCTGCTTACATTCCAGTCGATAGAGATTAACTTCGATAACAAAATCGGGAATATCACCATATTCGACAACCAAACCAATACCGATTTTAAAGCTGACCAAAAAACACGGTTCGGCATTATCATTGATGGTACATTAACTGATCCAAACACCCAGAACAGGGTAACCAACCTCTCTGTTAGTGGTAAACTGGTTTACGATTATAGGGTTACCTTTAACCTTTTTGTCGATCCTCCGGGTCGTACTTTAAAAGTAGCGTATCAGATGTTACCTACGTTTTCACTGGTAGCCTTGTGTATCGTCATCATTGTTGGCATTAATTATTATACTTATATCAGCTGGATGCGGCAGAAAAAAGAAACCGATGTTAAATCCGATTTCCTGAACAGCATAAAGCACGAATTTAACACACCGATTACCACCATATTGGTGGCCAGTAAAAGCCTCCATGAAGATGAAGTACTTAATGACAGGACGCGCGTAAAAACACTGGTGCAGATTGTAGAAAGGCAGGCCAGAAGACTTCACTCCCACATTAACCAGATGCTGGAGATCTCCGAAATCAATAATAACATCAATTTAGAGGAAACGGATCTTAATTATGAAGTGCTTACCCTGGTTAACGATTATAAAATAAAACTTCAGGCACCCGATAGCCTTACCTTCGATCCTCATGGTTCGGAAATATTAATCATGATCGATCCTTTTGTGTTTACCACGATGCTTCAGAATATTCTGGATAATGCCTTTAAATACAACAACAGCGACGTAAAAATGACCGTAATCTTTATCACTTCTCAAAATGATGGTTATATTCTCCATATTAAAGATAATGGAAAGGGAATTGAAGATGCCATGAAGGAAAAAATATTCGATAAGTTTTTCCGTGCAGGCAAAGAGAATACCGTTTCGGGCCTGGGCCTCGGACTATATTACGTTAAACAATGTCTGGATATTCATGGCTGGCAAATCAGCGTAAAAACAGCTCTGGGCAAAGGAACAGAATTTCTGGTGCATATCCCTGCCAGGAAAACAGCAAACAGAGTAAATCATTAATCCCAAAGAATTATGCTTTATGATATCGTAATAATTGAAGATGAAACAGACCTGGGCAATGTAATTTCAGAATACCTGAAATTAAGGGGCTTTAGTGTATTATGGTTTAAAACCGCTATAGAAGCATTGGATTATTATGGTAAAAACCAGCTTGAAAATAAACTCGTGATTGTAGATGTACAGCTGCCTGACATGAATGGTTTTGATTTGGCTTCAGAAATGATAAAGATCAATCCCGATCAGCCTTTTTCTTTCTTACGGCACATAACGAAAAACAAGACCGGCTTCGCGGCCTCAAAATCGGTGCGATAGATTATATCTCAAAGCCATTCGAAATTGAAGAACTTGTACTGAGAATAGGAAATGTCATTAACAGGTTTTCCAATAGTGCTAAAGCACAATCAGTACCAAATCCCGGATTTATTACCATAGGCGATGTCAGATACCATAAAGACCAATTATTTGTGAGGATGCCTGATAGCAGAGAAATTTCCCTCACCGTACGTGAATCGGAAGTATTGGATCGTTTGGCCGGCAATATTAATCGGGTGGTTAAAAAGAAAGATATTCTTTTAGCCTTATGGGGAAATGACGATTATTTTAACGGAAAAAGCCTTGAAGTTTTTATTTCAAGGCTTCGCAGGCTTTTTAAAGTCTCTGAGCAGGTAAGCATAGAAAATGTTTATGGCTTAGGCTATATTTTAAAGGTAAAGTAACCAGCAATATCTTTTAAACAAGTGCTGTTATCTAATTCCCCATTGTAATTCCTGCACAATTGCGAGACCAGAATTATTCGTATTTGTAGATTAATTTATTTTAATAAATTCTTTTCAAATTTGATTTGGGAGACTCAATAATATCTATAATATGCAACTGTAACTTATCACCGGCAACCCAAAGTTTACCGGCAATAAAGACGATCAAATTAATGCGAAAATAGCACTGCCGAAAAGTATGCTAATTTCTTTCTTCAGGTAATAAAACTGCCTCAATTAGCCTTTTTTCATTAAGATAGTTCGCTGCTGTCTCCCGGATCGACTTTAACGTTAGCTTTTTGAGATCATTCATATATGATGAATACTGATTTAAAGGCTCAGCGTCTTCCAGCTGCCCGGCAATGTAGCCAAGCCACCACTGATTTGAGCTTACAGAAGTTTCACGCGCCCGGATGCTTTCAGCTATGTATTTTTGCACATTTACCTCTTTTGGCCCCAGATCTCTAAGTTTTCTTACCTCATCAAGTGCCGAAGCAATCAGTCTTGCATACCTGCCTGGATCGCAATCAAACACAATGGATAGTTTAAAGGTAGACCTCGGTTTTTTGTCAAGGCCCAGATATACCGAAGGACTATATACCCCACTCTCTTCTTCCCTCAGCCTTTCGATCATCCTGATCTGAAGTATTTCCCTGATTGCATCCATTCTGATCCTGTTCTCAGCACTATATTCGAAATCGCTTGAAAATACCAGCTCAACTCTGGCCCGTTGCGCTATTCCTTTTTTTATAAAAAGGCGAACTGCTTTTTCCGGCAACCTGATGCCATTATCGACGAAATAATTTTTATTGCCCGTAGTTGGTAGTGAGCCAATGTATTTTTCTATTAAAGGTTTAATACTGTCTATTTCAAAGCTTCCAACGAAAGTAAAGACCATGTCTGTATTGTTAGAAAACCTTTCCCTAAAGATTTCAAGGCAACGTGCCATATTGATCTGATCAAGCTTGGCCAGACTTGGTGCTGTTCTTCTAAAATTGTATCCGCCAAATATTGCTTTTATTGAATCCTGAAGAATTGCCTGAGGATTTTTATCCCTTCCCAATAGTGCTAACCTACTTTTACCCATCAAATTTTTGAATATAGTGCTATCAATCCTCGGCTCCATCAGATAGGTATAAGCCAGCTGTAGTGCCCCACCAATATTACTATTTGTACTACCCCCAGAAATACCCTGGCTCAGCTCGCTGATAAAGGGTTGCACCCCCATCTGCTTATTGGCCAGAAAATCATCCATATCTCGCGGGCCAAAATTGCCAGCGCCTGATGAAGATACAATGGCTGCAGCATTTTTTGCAGACTGATAGTCTGTTTCTCCATAAACAGATGTACCCCCTGGCGAAAAGCCCGAAAAAAGAATCTCATCCTTTTTAAAGCCGGTCGGTTTAAGAACAACCTTGATTCCGTTGCTTAATAACATTGTTGTTATTCCGTCTGCCTGATCTACTGTTGTGGAAACAAATCTGCCAGCAACAGGCTCTTTACGCAAGAGGCTTTTCGGTGCTAACGGAGCAGTACTGTTGGATATGGCTGTCTTTTGAGAACCTGAATCCATCCATGACCTGAATGTTCCCTCATTGGGAATTATTGTGTTATCGGGAGCAAGAATGATGATATCGGTATTATCTTTCCTGATATATTCGGTAGTTAGCTTGTCCAGTTCTTCAAGATTTATCTCCGCCAAAAACTTTTTTACAAGCGCATATTCCATGTCAATACCCGGAGCCAGATCGTGGTTTAAGAAATAGGCTATATACTCTTTGGCATAGCTTTCTGAGCTGATGTTATTTTTTTCTGCTATGGCATTTTCCATGGCACTGGCATAGATATTTTTTTCTATATCTAACTCCTTTTGCATAAAGCCAGATTGTTTTAATGAAGCAATTTCTCTCCAGGCGGCAGACACCCCCTGCTTAAGTTGACCGGGTTTTACCACAACACGGAAACTAAAATTATCCACATTGGCCAGTAGCTTTCCGATACGTGCATCTGCCTGGAGAAAATCCTGGTTATCATTTCTGGAAAGTGCGCGGAAGCGTTTAGCCAATATCCCGTTAAAAAGTCTGGTTACAATTGCCTTTCTAAACTCAGCGGCCGTACTCAGCGCCGCAGCCTTATGTTTGATGATAATCTGCGCCACAGTAGATGACATTTCAGGATCGCTCAAAGTCAAAAACTGGTTCTTGCCTGTGAGATCGATCGTATAAACAGGCCGCTTTTTCTCATTTAAAGGGTTTTTCAGTTCAGAAAAGCTTTTGCGGATCTGTTTTTCCACTTCGTTCACATCAATATCGCCAACAATAACAACTGCCTGTAAATTTGGTCTATACCAATCTTTATAAAAACGCTCTAAGGCGCTCTTTGGGAATGACTTTAGCATCTCATCCGTTCCGATAGGTTCACGTATTGCATATCGGGAATGGTTAAAAAGTACCGGGGAATAATGGGCCTGCATTCTGTTTTCTACGCCAGCCTGGAGGCGTTTTTCTTCTAGAATAACACCACGTTCTTTATCTATCGCACCAGGGTCCAGCGTAGCAGCGTTTGCCCAGTCCCGCAGAATCCTTATTCCATTGTTCAGTATTTCCTTGTCTGCCGGGATCGGCAGCTGATAAACTGTCTCATCGAACCCGGTATATGCATTTATATCTGCACCAAACCGTACTCCGTTTTTCTGCAGATAATCTATCAACTGATTTTTAGGAAAGTTTTTGGTACCGTTGAAACTCATGTGCTCCATAAAGTGGGCAAGCCCCCTTTGGTCATCATCCTCAAGTATGGAACCAGCTTTCACCACAAGGTTTAATACCACACGGTTTTTTGGCGTTTCATTATACCTGATGAAATAGGTAAACCCATTTGACAGTTTACCTGTACGCACGCTTGGATCTAACGGTAAGGGCTCTTCTACACCTTTCTCTTTTGCCGGGCGTTTAAGGATTGTCCCAAAAAGATAGAAATGAGGATTAATAAGAGTGGTGTTCGGGTATTGATTACTGAAATTCTGGACATAACAATAGCTTAAGCATTGCCAGATGGATAAGCTGGCAATGCTGTTGTGGGTTTAGAAAAAAATGTTTATCGCCGGTTCTGTGGCAGGCTTGAATTGGTGATGGCTTCCTGCGGAATGAGTATGGTATACCGCAAATCATTGGCAGTAAGCGTATAGACCTTACCATTAACGGTCCTGGAAAGGGTTTTGGCAAATCTGGCATCCAGGTTGAGCCTGCGCAGATCCGACCATCTGGTTCCCCTCATCACCATCCCCTTGCGCCTTTCGGCAAGTACTGTTGCCAGCGCATCTGCTGCCGTTGCCGCAGTTTTGTTAACATAGGTTCCACTTCTCCAGCGGGAAACCAAAAGGGCATTAAGATCGGCCATGGCACTGCTCGCATTCCCTGCCCTGGCATAACATTCTGCCCTGGTCAGATAAAGTTCATCTACTGCCAGACCATTGAAGAGCTTTGAAGACCCAACCGCTGATTCATGGTTACCGGTAAAGCGAAAGGTCCCGCTTGGCACTGGCACATCGGTATTTTCCTTAAAAAGAATGGTTTTTCTCAAATCATCGCTGTCGAAGGAGGCTATTACCGATGGGTCTATTATCGCCAGGTCTTCATCCCCATAACCAGGCTCCAGCACAGCATTCTGGTTAAATATGGTGCTGTGAAAAATGACCTCTGTATTGAACTGGACAAACGGGGCAAAGCTTGCCGGGTTTAGCGTATTAAAATCGATCAGATTGCTTTTTAGCGCCAGAGCAGAGGATGAGCTTGCCAATGCATTTGGGTAATCGCCCATTGAGAGGTAAACACGGGATAGCATAGCATAAGCGGCGGCCTTGTTAGGTCTGGAGGAAATAGTTGAGGTCACGTTCAGCAATGCTGCAGCCTCTTTGAGGTCCTGAACAATCCGGGCATAGGTATCCCCTACAGTTGCCCTCGCCTGGACATCATTGATATCTGACATGAGCCTGATGGGCAGTCCCTGGTCCTGCCCTGTTTGGGATCCAAATGGCGAGGCATAAAGCTGGGCAAGGTTCCATAGCGAGTAGGCCCTGAAAAAGAGCGCACTTCCGCGTAAGTTCGAAAGCACAGCAACCGGTTCCTTACCTACAAGTTTGTCCAGGGTTTCCATAATCAGATTGGCATGGTAGATCTTATTATAGGGACCTTTCCAAAGATCGGCCGCATTTCTGATGGCCTGAGGCTGCCAGCTGTAAATAGAGCGGTCCTCAAGGGTAACCGGATCCGAATTGTACCGGGAATCTTTGAGGTAATAATCATCTGCCGAGATCTCTCCATCGATGGGATATCCGGTATTGAAAAGCTCATAGTTGTCAAGCAGTAGCTGGCAGTCTTTTGCGGTTTCCAAAAACGATTGATCGCTGTTTTTTTTGATATCTATAAACTTTTTGCATGATAGGCTCAACATGCTCAATAAAAGTATAGGTAGTATATTCCTGATAAATTTCATGGTCGTCCGGATTAAAAGTTAGCTGAAAAACCAAGGCTATAAGTCCTGGGAATTGGATAATCAAACACGTCTGGATCAATACCCAGTTTATTTGCACGCCAGATTACCCCAAGGTTGCTGACGTTGGCATAGATCCTAGGATTTTTGATGAACATTTTAGGTTTTACTTTGAACGAATAAGATAAATTAACCTCCTGCAGGCGGATATGGTCTCCCTTAAGTACATTGATGCTGGAGTAATAGTAAAAATTGTCGCGGTTCAGGTTCGTGGAGCTGATCACAGCTGAAGGCACATTGGTGATGAGCTCATCACCCGGTTTTTGCCATCTGTTTTCATATTCTATACCCTGGATAACCGAGGTATTACTGAAAAGGTCCGAATAGTTGACCACATTGTTTTTGGGCCTGCGGAAATAATATCCAAGTTTGTAGAGGATATTTGCTGATAGGGAAAAACTTCCATAGCTGAATGTATTCCTCAGCGAGCCAAAAAATACCGGGACCCCTGAACCAAAATATTTAAGGGACCCGATGGGTTGGTTTTGGATCGCGTTATAATTTAAAGTACCATCTGTAGTATTGGAAATAGCGACAGGTTGCCCGTTTACAAAACCTCTGGGATCTCCGGTAGCTGGATCAAGCCCTGCCCATTCATAGCCAAAAACACGTGACAGATCGTACCCCTCATTAAAAATCCCCGAACTATTGGAAACCACCTGACCAGCCGTGCCAGCCTCTCCGGCATAGAGTTTAGTTACTTTTACTTTATTATAGCTAAAAGAAAATTGGTGTTCCACCTGAATTTATCCGAGCTGACATTGATCGAATTAAGCGTGAGGTCCCAGCCCTGGCCGCGAAGGTTTCCGGTATTGTAAATGATATGGGTATATCCCGTGCTCGGGTCTAGCGGACCATCGGTAAGCAGATCGGTTGTTTTCTTGTTGTAATACTGAATGCTTCCAGACAGGCGGTTTCCCCTTAGCACGAAGTCCAGTCCGATATTAAAAATCCCGGTTTTTTCTGGTCTGAGCTGATTATTGGATATGCCGGTAGAAAGGCCAGTGTAAGCGTAGGGAAGATTATTATCCCCATTAAAATCAGAATAGGTGATCAATGGCCTGGCCAGAACCGATGGGTTTACGTTTCCGTTATATCCAAATGTTGCCCTGAGCGTAAGGGTTGGAAACAGTGAGGAATGGTAAAAAGCTTCCTTGTTTATATTCCAGGCTCCCCCTACAGAATAATATGGAGCACCGGACTGATTGGTTCCCTGCCCAAATTCGCTGGAAATATCTTTCCTAAAACTACCTGAAAGCGTATATCTACCGTTGTAGGTATAGGCTGCATTGCTATAATAGCTAAAAGTCCTTACTCTGTTATCTACAAATCCGGTGGAAAGATTACGGATATAATTTCCATTATAACCACTAAAATCTTCCGAAAAAGCAATCGGGATCATTGTTTTATAATCCAGCTGGTTTACCGATCTAAGGGTATTTTCATTGTAGCCATAATAACCATCATTTTTTACAATGCTGTACACCTGAGCAACATCAATGCCTGCAATGGCTGCAATCTGGTGCTTGCTACCAAAGGTTTTGTCGTAATTCAACTGGCCGCGCATGGTCTGATTGCTTGATTTGGTCAGTGCGGTAGTATATTGTCCGCCAGGGGGCAGCTGATTTACAAAGGGAGTTACCGGATCACCTGTCATCGGATTTACTGAAGAATTAGAGGTTGTAAAGTAATTCAGCAGATTCCGCATGTAAAATGAATTTTCACGGTAGAGGCTATTTTCTTCGTTTCTTCCAGAATTGTAGTTATATATTAATTGCGCAGATAATCCTTTAAAAATGGTGTAACGAATGTTAAAGTTCAGATTAAGATTCTGCGATTTTGTATCATTATATCCTTCAGAAATGTCATTCAAAGGAAAATACCTGTAAGATAAAAACTGGGTTGGATAGGTGCTTTCGAACAGGTCCACGAAACCTGGGCGGTAAGTTTTTGTGACCTGTAGTGGTGTTCCGTTATCATCAGCCAATCGGGTATAAGGCTGAAAACTTGCATCTGTTACACCGCTTATCCTGTTTTCCTGTGCCTGTTCATTATTTTGTTGAACATTATAACTGATGTTACCCTGTATCTCCAGGTTTTTTATCGGTCTGAATGATCCATTGTAACCAATCACCATCCTGTTCAGACCAGAATTTTTGGTATTGTTGATGGAACGATCGTAGCCCCCGGATAATCTATAATTAAATTTTTCGCTGCCGCCATCCACAGCAAGTGAATAACTCTGGGTAACGCTGTTCCTTAAAAAGTATTTGGTGTAATCCCTTCGGATATCGTTTCCGCGCAGTGCATCAATCTGGGCATCTGCCTCGGCCTTGGTCAATGTACCCTGATTAAGGTAGGCATCCATAATCTCAGCTACCGGAGATACGGGTTCCTGACCGTAAAGGCTGGTAATGCTAACTGGTGGCAACGGGCGGTTATTGGTGATGAACTGTAGTTTTTGTGCATCGATCAGATCAGATACACTCATGGTTTTATTATAGAAAAGATCCACCTTTTCCGAGATATTCAGGTTGCTGTTGAAAGAAATCCTGGCAGGTCTGTTGTATGCTCCTTTTTTGTAGTAACTACAATAACCCCATTGGCAGCCCTTGAACCCCAGATAGAGGCTGAAGCAGCATCCTTTAAAACAGTAATGCTTTCTACGTCGTTCGGATTGACCTTATCGATAGAATAGGGGCTGGCAATCCCATCAATAACCACCAGTACCTGTCCGCTGAAATTCCCATTGGCATCTGCATTGGTGGATTCATTTAACGTATTTTTTCCCCTGATGGTTAAGTTGGCCAAAGGAGACCGTTGTGCGTTGATGTTACTGGATATCGTTGGTCTGAGGTCATTTCGGAAATCTATCGAAGTGGTTATTCCTTCGAGTCTTCTGATCAGGTTAGGATCGGTACTGTGCTGAAGCTGTTCCTTCGTGATCACCTCGAAAGACCCGGTTGCACGTTCTCTGGGAAGCTGCTGATAACCTGTAGAAACAATCTGAACATCGTCCATTGCAAGCGCCTGTGGGTCAAGCTTAATCAGATAGCTGGATTGACCATTTAGGGTTACCGTATCTGTTTTATATCCTACATAAGATACGATCAGGCGGCCCTTTTCGCCCACATCTTTAAAAATGAACATCCCATCAATATCAGAAAGTGTCTTTTTTGCGGTGCCTTCCAGCCTTACATAGGCGCCCAAAAGTGGCAGCCCCTTTTCGTTAAGTACCTGTCCCCTGACATCAATCAGATTAAAATAATCGACCAGCTTATTGAGCAAAGACTTTTCCTGTTTTTTTATGATTATCGTTTTTTCATCGATCGTGTAGCTTAAAGGCTGGTTTTTAAAAATCAGATCAAGCACCTCTCTGATTTCAGCACCCTTGACCCTAATATTTACGGGTTTAGCTGAGTTTAAAAGGCCATCGGTATATACAAAATTGTACCCTGCCTGCTTGCGCAATTGCTGAAGTACATTGACCAGGCTTGCATTGCTTTCAGAGATAGTTACGCTCTGAGCATAGCTGGCAGCGCTTACCTGCATGATGGTTGCTATTAGGATAACGGTGGTGAATCGCATAATGAGCAGAAGTTTACTGATATACCCACCGGGCATAGCATTTTCCTTAGTATAAATTTTATACATTTGTTTGGTTGGTTTAGGTGTTGATAGAATCGTAAGTTTTGTCTCTTGAACCAGTTATTGGCCAGTTGTGTTGCAAGCACTTCTGGCTTTTTTGGCCTATTTTTTTTCAGGTAGTTATTGTGTTACGATAATCCTCCTTCCCTCAATTTTAAAATGAACCTTATCGGTCAGCTCAAGTTTCTTTAATACCTGGCTTACGTTAGAAAACCGGCTCACTACTCCGCCAAATTTATCCTCTGGCAGATCGCCTTCATATACAATTTCTACATTGTACCATCTGGAAACCTTTTTCATAACCGATTGAATATTTTCACTCTTAAACATAAAATAGCCGTTTTTCCATGCCACCGTCGCTTCCAGATCGGCCTGGACAACAGAAATCTGATTGCCCAATAAAACCGTCTGTTCTCCCGGTCTGAGTATAATATTCCCTTTATCTATCCTGCTTAAAGCAGGGGTGCTCACACGAACTTTGCCACTCAGGAGCGTGGTTTTGGCTGTTGGCTCGTCACGGTAGGCATTAATATTGAAATGTGTGCCCAAAACCTCTACCTGCTGGTTGGCGGTTAATACCCTAAAAGGCTTTACCGCATTGTGGGCAACTTCAAAATAAGCTTCGCCCGAAAGCTCTACAAGCCTGTCCTTGGCTGAAAACTTTAAAGGATACTTCAGGCTGGATGCCGCATTCAGCCATACATGGGTCCCGTCTGGCAGAATTACCTGGTACTGTTCCCCATTAAAAGTTTCCAACTTGTTCTGCCGGTTCGTTGCATTTCCATCATCGGATTGGCTAAGGCTATAAATCAATTGTCCATCTGCTGTCTTGCTAACCGAAACGCCTGGCTCATTCACCAGCTGGCCATTTACGGCATCGCTCAGCATTATTTTTTTTCCATTGGATAAGGTTAATGTAGCCGAATTTTTCCCTGGTTTTATAGCCGCAGCGGCAAGGTGAAGATCGGTACCGCTGTTCATCTTATACAGATAAAAACCGATGGATAAAGTAATCAATATTACCGCAGCAGCTGCGATTCTAGGCCAGATATTAATCTTTTTTGTTTTCAAGACTTTCTCTTCCAGACTATCCCAGATATCATCTACCGCATCTGATCTTTCCTGCATAGTAAGAACCTCTTTATCCCCTTCGCGATAGGATAACGACCAGCTTAGCAACAGCGCTTCTTCCTGAGCTGTTGCTAAGCCATTTTTATATCGTTCAAGCATTTCTGCTATTTCTTTCTCGTTCATTGCTGTTCTTGTTTTAGTAAGACAAGATAAGGGCTATATAGGAGGTATATGAAATTTTAATTTCTTTTTCTTCTGAGCAGGACTATGGAACCGGCGATGAGGATCAGGGCTGGCACTACCCCCAGAAGGATTGTCCTCAGCACAGATATATCTTTCTTTCCCAGAAGAATACTGTCATCGATTGCCCTTGGTCTTGAAATATCGACAGGAAAACTTCCATCAGAAAAATAGTTAAAAAGATTCTTGATAAAACGCTCATTATCTCCTTTAGGATGTGAAAGTTCAGCATTGCTCAAAAAGTCGGCATCACCGGAAACGATAATATGCTGCTGTCTTTTGCCTATTTGTCTATTGAGCGAAATAATTACAGGGAATGGCCCGCTTACATCATTTTTCAATGGATCCAAGGTAATTTCACCCACATTGAGGTCAACCGGAAAAGTTCTGTTCCATCCATTTTTTGTACTGATGGCCAGCGCTTCAGCCTGGAATGGCAAGGTTGGCGTGTACTGCAGTGCCGATGCTCCTGAGAGTGGAAGGCGGCCTTTTCCATTCCATATCTGGGAGAGGATCAGATCAGGCGAATCATTTTTGCTGGAATGGACCAGCATCCCATCCATTACCGACAGACCTATTGGTTTGAGTATGGGATTGACTATATTCTGACGCCCGGGTTCTGTACTCACCAGCATATTTCCACCCCTGGCCAAATAACGGTCTATCTTCACCTTTTCATCGCTTCCTATTGGTACGGAGGGATCGCCGATTACCAAAACGGATAGATCAGAAGGGATATTTTGCTTTTTGAGGTCGAGCTGGATGACATCAAATCCTTGATTGATCAGCGATTTTCGGTTTCTCCTCATTGTACTCATCATCTGATAGTTCCGCTCTCCGGTCCGGTCTATGCTTCTTTCATGATGTCCGGTGATGAATGCTACTTTGGGCACCCTCACAATCAGCCTTTTAATTGCAGCTGAAATTTCAGCCTCGGAAGGAAACTGGTCTACGCCATCATAGAACCTGAGGTAGCTCATACGTCCTTTATACCTGAGCACACGCACAACACTGTTATTTTCCGGCTTTAGATTTATGATTTTTCTGATTTCTGCGGGTGGCATAAACATATCCAGATCAAGTCCCATATTATCTGCAACCTTTTCAGCAAGTTGCCTGGTCGATAATCCTGTAATGTCTCCCTGATAGGACATATTGTTATTGTTCTTTAAATCCGCAGCATCGTAATAGTAAACGTATTTCATCTGCAGATCGGGCAGGAAGCGCTGAAATTTTTCGAATTGGGCCAGATCTGTGTTACGTGATTGGGGAAGACCAAAATAGACATTCTGATCTAAAAGGTTTACGTAAGTAGTGATTTCCAGCGGCCCCTTAATTTGCTTTACTATATCCTGACTATTTTTGGTAAGCGTACGGCTCTTCGCCCTGGTCATATCCAGGTAACCGATCAGTCCTGGCCTGGAGCTAAAGAAGCCAAGGACAAGGGCCAGCGCAAAAATACCTGCATATCTGGAATAGCTGATCAATGGGGATAAAGATTCGCGCTGGTTTTTGAGCCTGATGATGCTCAGCGATAAAAAAGGGCAATGATAATCAGGAAGTATAAAACATCTTTAGTGGTAATAAGTCCCTTTAGCATATCATCAGCCCTGCCTGAAATAGATAAAAAATAGGTCAGGTCCCTAACAAAGTCAATTCCCTGTCCAACAGAGCCGATAAACTTCAATGCAGCGAAAACTGCCAATGTACTTATCGCTGCCACTACTTGATAAGCAGTTAAGCTGGACATAAATAATCCGATAGCAGAATAGGTGCAGGTTAAAAGAAATATCCCTACAAGGCCGGACAAAATTAATTTTATGTCAGGATTTTTGATGATTAGCGCCCCTGCAGAAGCATAAATAACCAATATCAGTACCAGTATAACAGCATAGCCAACCATAGAGAGATATTTTCCGAGAATAATTTCACGGATCTTTACCGGAGCGCTCAACAGGAGCTTAATCGATCCACTCTGCAGCTCCCTGCTCATAAGCCCCATTGTGATCAGGGGAATATATAAATAAAGGTTTTGTAGAACCGTATCAAAAAGACCGTTTAAATCTATAAATAATGAGAAGGTGAGATTGTCGACATTTATACCCATAGATATCGCTTCCTGGTAGCTGCCCAATAGCCCAAAAAATCCGATTCCGTTCTGGATCATGAATATAACAATGGCTATCCAGGCCACGGGCGAGTAGAAAAGTATGCTCAGTTCGAGCTTTGAGATTTTAAATATTTTGGTCATGTTAAGATCGGGGTTTTGATTTATTGGAAAGCTGAGCAAAGATTTCATCCAGAGAACTTCTTTCGAGCATGATTTCCTGAAGCTGCCAGCCTTTGGCTACACTAATTTCAATGATCCTTTGCGAAATTGTTCCGGAAGCACTGAAGCGCAGCCTAAAAGTGTTTTCATTAATTTCCTGAGCATCGGTAATACCTTCAATCTCCAGAAATGAAAACAGTTCAGGGGGATTGTTTACTGTTAATATCACAGAATCGGGAAGAATATAATTGTTGAAGGCATCCATGGTATCGGCAAAGACCAATCGTCCGTTTTCAATCATTTTTATATCCTTACAGGTTGCCTGAACCTCGGAGAGCATGTGCGTAGAAAAGATAACAGATCTTTCAACCGCAATTTCTTTGATCAGTTTCCTTACCTCCAGTATCTGATTGGGATCGAGCCCATTGGTAGGCTCATCGAGAACAACAAGTTTTGGGTTGTGGATAATGGCCTGGGCAATACCTACGCGCTGGCGATAGCCTCCGGAGAGATTGTTGATCAGTCTTTTTCCAAAATGGCTGATACCACATTTATCCTTTGCCTGATCTACTGCATATTTTATACTTTTTTTAGGAATATCCCTGAGATAAGCACAATAAATCAAGTATTCATCCACGGTAAGGTCCAAATGTAAAGGCGCATTTTGTGGCAAAAAACCTAATTTCGCTTTCGCCTTTTCCGGTTCGAGGCGTAAGTCTGCGCCATCAATAATTACGCTGCCGGCAGTTTGACTCAACACGCCACAGAGAATATTCATAGTGGTTGATTTACCTGCACCGTTGGAACCTAAAAGCCCCAGAACACCAACTTCCTGAATCTCAAAACTGATGTCTTTGATCGCCCAGTCCTTACTGTAACGATGAGAAAGATTTTCTATACTAACTATACTTTTTTTCAATTGAAAGGGATTTTCGTCTTTTAAATATCCCCGGGTACGGAGATGTAAGTAAGACAAGAAACCCTGACGCAGGAGGTATAAAAAAATATTTTTATAGATTGGGATAAAAAAGATACATCACCAGATATAATACCAGGCCCAATTTCTTTCTAAGGATTTTCAGGGCATAAACCATTTGCTTTTTCACCGTCTGCTCGCTGGTACCCATTAGCTGTGCTATTTCTTTATGGCTAAGGTGCTGTTTTCTACTGAGCAAGAATACCTCCTTCATCCTCGGAGGCAGTTCATCAATCTCCCGGTCGATGATGTCTTTAAGCATCCGTTCGCGGACTAAATGATCCGTTTGTACTGTTCCACTCGTGGCAAACTCAGCAATGGAGGATATATACCTGTCTTTTACTTTTTTATGAACAACCATATTGAGGAACTGATTGTGCACGCAGCTATAGAGATAACCTGAAAGATTTCTATTTACCGGCAGTTGCTCTCTTTTATCCCAAAGCATCGAAAATACCTCATGGATAAGATCCTGGGCCTCCTCTTTACTTCGAAGTTTGTTCCAGGCATGGTTATGGAGAATAAATTTGTAGCGGTTGTAAATTTCGGCAAATGCATTCCTATCTCCTGATCTTAATAGTTCTACTAAATCAACATCGCTACTGCTGCCATAATCATTCATAAAATACTTATTGCCAAAGATTAAGAGTACAATAATAATAAATTATGGGCATACAAAGGCCAAACTTCTTTAACCCAAGCTGATTTAAGCCTCTCCACCAAAATGCGTTAATATTCCGCTATTTCATCATCAACAAAACAATACATCCATCTCTCACCTGGTTCGGATGAAATGACAACCGGATGTTTTTCTGTCCGGCAGTGGTGCGACATGTGTTGCATTGGCGACGAATCACAGCACAAAGTAACTCCACAGGTTTGGCAGGTACGGAGATGTACCCAATCTGTACCTTGTTTTATGCATAGTTCGCATACCCTTTCTTTTGCCAGTTTTAGTTCTTTTATGGCTCCGATATGACTACAAATTTGATTACTGTCCATAATTATAGTTTTGATAAGTATTGATGAACCTGAGTAACGGCCATGGCTCCTTCGCCCACAGCCGAGGCTACTCTCTTTACTGAATTGAACCGCACGTCGCCGGCGGCAAATGAGCCTGGAACACTGGTTTCTAAATGATAAGGTGGTCTGTCTGCTGTCCAGCACATTTTATATTGATCAAGACTAAGCAAATCATTGCCCGTATAAAGGTAGCCGTTCGAGTCTCTGCAGATGGCGGTTTCGGCAGCCCATTCCGTATTTGGCTTTCCGCCGATACAGATAAATAATTTTGAAGTATCGTGCCATTGCGCTGTTCCCTCCTCGCTATTTACAATCTTGATCCGCTGTAAGTAATCATCACCTTCAAGGGCTGTTACCTGCGAATGATACAACACAAAAATATTCTTGATGTTGGCTATTCTCTGAATCAAATATTCGGATAGGGTTTCGGCAAGATTGCCCTTCCTGATCACCATGAAAACGCGTTTGGCAAAGCCAGAAAAATAGGTAGCGGCCTGGCCGGCTGAGTTTCCTCCGCCAACAATATAAAGGTCTTTATCCTGACAGAAAAATGCCTCGCTTGCCCCGGCCCCATAATAAACACCCTTATGAAAAAACCGGCTTTCGTCTGGAAGATCCAATCTTGCGTACTCCACTCCGGTTGCACATATATTTGTTTTAGCGACTAACTTTTCGCCAGTGGCAAAGTCAACGTGGATTTTATTGTCATAAAATGTGCCTTTAATTCCCTCTTTCAAAAGCAAGATTTCGACACCAAATTTTAAAGCCTGTTGCCTTGCTCTTTCAGCAAGGCTTGCCCCCGAAATCCCCTCGGGAAAACCAAGATAATTTTCAATCAGCGAACTCGTACCTGCCTGACCACCTATTGCCTCACGCTCAATTAAAATAGTTTTTAAACCCTCTGATGCGGCATAAACGGCAGCACTTAAACCTGCAGGGCCAGCACCATAAATAGAAAGATCGTATTCTTTATATTTTGGCTGCGTAATCCATCCCAGGTTACAGGCAATCTGTTCTAAACTGGGGTTAACAATTATTTTGCCATCGGGAAACTCGATCACCGGATGTTTATCAGGATTATTGAACGAGGTAATGCCCTGGCCCCAGCCTAAATCATCATGCGTAATATCAAACCAATCAAAATCGACAACACTTCTTTTCAAAAAATCCCTTATCGGGTAAATCTCGGGCGAATCTGGTTTACCGTATAGTTTCAGCTTATTCATCGTTAGTTCCTTAGTAGGCTCTGGTTTTTAATTTTTTAATGATTTCATCCCCACAATTTTCAGAAGAAGTTCCGTAACCATTTACCAGTAAGCCTTTAATCTCGCCATCAACAGATGATATGGCATAAACGATGGCTTCATCATCAGGGTCGGATTCGCCTTCAAAACGATAATATTTATCAATTAAAAACTGATCGGGAAATTCTTGTAACGGATTTTTTCCACCATCAATCTGATTACTTTTAAGATTAAAATCGACAGTATAACCCTGCTGAGTAAGCGCATTAATCACTTCAGAAAGAGAAGTCATTTCTCCAATGTGTTTTAAGTTCTCGTGATCCATAATCTTTTAATCTTTTAAGAAGATGTGTTAATTTAACAAAAAACAAACCAACTCGCAAAACATTGTAAAACAAAACCTTAAAAAGAAATAAACAATAAAAAACTGACGATATAAAGTGAATTTATGACAAAATTCAAGTAGAATTATTGGTAAAAATAGCTGAGCAGGAAATGAATTTTTCAATGCATTTAAAAAGCAAAAAAGAGCGGTTAAAATTCATTTAAATGGTTATCTTTAAATAAAAAAGCCATGATTACAGACCCAGATAAAGAAGAACTTTCTGATGATAAGGAAGATGCGTTAACCAGCGAAGAAGATGCACTTAATCAAAGCACAATCATCAGTGATGAAAGCGCTGCAGAACACGACGCCGATTTGTTAGACCAGGCAGATAAAGCCTCCCGGTCTTCTTACGAATTGGATATTTAGGCCAATCATTATCCCCATGAAAATGGCGATATTTTTTTTGAAATTTCAGAAGATATCGCCATTTCAATAAGCTCTTCAAAAGGTTAAGCATAAGTATGGCCTTAAGCGCATTAATAACTGTGCTTCTTGGCCAGGCCTAGTTTTTTAATTTTCGAATTTAATGTGGTTGCGGGAACACCCAATAACTTGGCCGCGCCATACTGACCGGAAATCCGCCCGTTACATAATTCTAAAACAGCAAAAATATGATCACGTTCGTTTTCAAATATGGTTTTAACGGGCGCGACTGAAGATAAGGATTGTTTATTATTGCCCGGAATTTCAATATCCTTAATTACATTTCCCTCTGCCATCACCACCTGCCTTTCTATGAGGTGCTCCAATTCTCTTACATTCCCGGGCCAGCTGTAAGCCATCATGGTAGAAATTGCTTTTTTTGAAAATCCATCGAGATTTCTATTCGACTTTTTGGCAAATTTCGCTAGGAAAAAATTGGCAAGGCTGGCAATATCTGATTTACGGTTTCGAAGCGGTGGTAATAAAACCGGAAAAACATTTAACCTGTAATATAAATCTCTTCTGAACCGTCCTGCCTCCACTTCGGTCAAAAGATTTCTGTTTGTGGCCGAGATAATGCGGACATCAGTTGCGATGGTTGTTTTGCCGCCCACACGTTCTATTTCTTTTTCCTGTAAAACACGCAGTAATTTGACTTGCAGATTGAGCGGTAACTCGCCTATTTCATCCAGGAAGATGGTACCTTTATGGGCCTGTTCGAATTTGCCTATCCGTCTTTCGGTGGCACCTGTAAAGCTCCCCTTCTCGTGGCCAAAAAGTTCTGATTCGATTAAATTGGGTGGAATGGCGGCACAATTCACCTTAATCATAGTTTTCTGACTTCTTACAGATTCATCATGAATGGCTTTGGCAATTAATTCTTTCCCCGTTCCTGTTTCTCCTAAAATTAATACCGTAGTTTCTGTGGAGGAAATCCGGTTGAGCAGTCTGTAAACTTCCTGCATTTCCGGACTACTGCCAATAATTTTGGGGTGTGTAAAAATTCCGAATGATTCTTCTGGCTTAAAAGTGAGGTATTCAGCAAGCTGCGTACGCAGTTTTTCAATTTCTTTTTCTAGCTGCTTAATTCTCTCATCAGCAAACGTCAATATTTTGGGCTCGTTTATCAATTCAGACTTAACCGTCGATTTAATATTGGACTCAGCTACAGGTCCTGCCCCGATTGCAGCTAGCAGTCCGGCAATAAAATCAGCAATGTTACAGCAAAAAGTCAATCCTTCTGCACTTAATTCCCGGTTATGATTGTGAAGCTCAAAAGTACCCAATATGCGACCGTTATGCGCTAAAGGTATATAACAATGAAAATAATATTCGCTGGGATGATTGTTTAAGCAATGGTTCTCACCAAATTCAGCTATCCAGTCTTGCCGCGATTTGAGCACAGGAAAATCAAAACCTGAAATTTCTTTTGTAATCAGCGAAAGGCTAACCGGATCGGAAATGATTTCGGTGCAGGAGATTTCTCCTGAAATGGCCTCTGTGAGATACGCTCTTGTAATATGGTCTGTTTCATCGTTATAAAGAATTAATGCACCACAATCAATCGAGAATAGAGGATGTAATTTAGAAAACACACCTCGAAACAGTTCTCTTAGCGTAAAATTCTTTTCTTGTTCCGCTACTGTTCTGGCCCGTGTTTCGAAATAAGAATTGGGTTTAACATCATTGCCATCAACATTCGTATGGGCGCTAAAATCTGATTCCTGCGTTCTCATTTTTTATAATTGATCTTCCCCGGAATATTTATCCGGGAAGTGAATGAATAAATTGTAATGCAATTACCAAAACGAACAACATCCGGATGATTATTCATCATCACTGAACGATTGAGGGTTGATTCGAAAGGGATTGGTCTTTGCTTATTGTTCAAACCCGCGAATTCAAAGAACATGCCAAATGCAGGAATATGGCGTTAATGTACTACGACGAATACCAAGCCAATAAATAGCTCACGATATTTCGCTAAAAGGCGATTTCGGATACGAAATATAGTAGAAGAGATTAGTCATGATCAAATGCTATAATTTTGACATCTTTCATCAATCAAATCCTTTTAATTACAAAGTAGGTGTTTCGGTAAAGTTGATTTTCTTTGATGATGCTGCCCAGAAAACCCAGAGTAAAACACAAATGCTCAGGGCTAAATCCGGATAGAAAAATGAAACAACAAAAGCGGCTAAATAGGTTGGAAAGCCATACAGATAGTTGTTCCGGAGTTGCCTGATGGCGGCATCACTGATTCCGGGGCGCAATAATTTTTTATCCGAAGTAGCTTGTTGCCACAACAGGTTAAAGGCCAGGTTAATCAAAACAAACAATCCGGTATAAATGGTAACGGAAAGCTGTTTCGAATCCGAAAGAAAAACCTGGCCAATAAGGCACTAGGAAAAGAAACAAGCGAAACCAGGAAGAGGATGAGTCCGTTGGCAAACATCAGTCCTGTGTTTCGTCTGTATATCTGTTTAAAAACTTTGTGGTGATTTACCCAGATGATGAATATGCTGAAAAATGAAATGATAAAGGCAATATAACCCGGCCATTGTATTTTAAGTGCTTCCAATAAATGTACCGGGGTATCACCATCCTTCAGTTCAGGAACATGGAGCTCGAGCACGAGAAGTGTAACAGCGATAGCAAAAACGCCATCGCTAAAAGCCTCTATTCTACCCGTTTCTTTTTCCATTTCGGCATTAATCCTTAAAGATTAACTTATTCACCTGTGCAATTTCTGCCTGACTGATGGTATGTCCCATGTTTTCGTAAATAATTTCGGTAACCTGAGCCCCCATTTCTTCGAGTAAAACTGTTGATTCTTTTACTCTCGATACAGGTACATGCATATCGGGATCGCTACTTCCAATAAAGATTGGTGTTCCATCAAAATCGCCGTGATAATTGCGGTGATCTAGCTCTTCGCCGATAAGACCACCTGTAAAAGCCACCACTCCACCATAACGTGCCGCATTTGCGGCCACGAAATCGAGCGTTAAGCAGGCACCCTGCGAAAAACCCAGAAAGTAGATCTGTTCTTTTGAAAAACCTTCTTTTTCCAGATCTAGCACAGTTTCTTTTATGGTGTTTAAAGCATTAGATAAGGAAGGTTCGTTATATTCCCGCGGCGCTAAAAATGATTGCGGATACCAGGTGTTACCTGCAACTTGCGGCGCTACCAATGCAAACTCAGAAACATTTAGATATCTTGCCATTGATAAAATATCCTGTGCCGTTCCGCCACGACCATGGATTATGATCAGCACTTTTTCAGCCTGATCAAAGCTTTTTCCTGCTTTTATAAGTTCTATCATCGCTATTCTTCTTCTTTTACTTTGTTCCAGATATCCTGGTATAAATCTTCGTGCCGTCTGAACTGGATGTGCACATAAGGACACATCGGGATGACCATCAATTTGTTTTCACGGACATAGGCCACCATCGCATCAAGCAGCATTTTGGCATAACCTTTTCCTTCTTTTGAAGGATCTACTTCGGTATGGTAAACGGTTAAATCCTTATCCTTGATGTCGAAAATCATTTCGCCGACTTTTCCGTCTTCATCATAAATATCGAACGAACTTGGTTCGCCTTCCTGAATGTTTAATTTTACTTGTGCCATATTTTCTAAGTTAGTTTTGGTAGTAATTTTTCTAAATCGCCACGTAAATGCTCGTGTTGGTGTGGCAACATTAAATGAGTACCCAATTCATTTAAAGGCTCATCAACGGTAAAGCCCGGGTTTTCGGTTGCTATCTCGAAAAGTACGCCCCTGGTTCACGGAAATATAAGGAATAAAAATAGTCTCGGTCAATTTTTGGGGTGATCTGTAAATTTTTACTCAAAATCTGTTCCCTTAATTCCATTTGAATCTCTTCATTTTTAACACGGAATGCAACATGATGGTTTGTACCTGCAGCATTTCTTCCCCTGTGACCAACCGGAACTTCCAGCAGATCGACAATGGCTGCATTTTCTACGGTATCGGTAATGAAACGGTAACGGTTTCCTTCCTGCGCCAATAAACGGTAACCAAACAGATCGGTAAGTACTTTTGCTGTTTCATCTATACTTTGCAAGGTTAAAGTGGTGCTATGAAAACCTTTGGTTGCTGCATCTTTTTTAACATCAGCGGTTTCCCATGGCGTTCTTGTATCTGCTATATTAGGCACAATTAAACTCAGCGACAGGCCGTCCGGATCTTTAAAAGCCAATACCTGCTCTCCAAAACGTTCGGTAATTTCTTTTGTTTTAATGTTAGCTGTGCCAAATCGCTCTAACCAGAATGCATGACTATCTGCAGGTACCGAGTAGCCAATTTCTGTTGCCATACCTACTCCTTCGATCCCCTGGCCAATACCATCCCAGGGAAAAAAGTAAGAATCGTTCCTGCTGATCCGGTTTCATCGCCATAATAAAGATGATAGGTACCCGGATCATCAAAGTTTACCGTCTTTTTCACCAATCTTAAACCCAATATTTTGGTGTAAAAATCGAAGTTTTGCTGTGCATTGCCTGCAATCGCCGTGATGTGGTGCAAGCCTAAAATATTGTTATTCATATCGTTTAATTTTTATTGATTAATAATGCTGAGGTCTCTGTAATTAATTCGTTGTGACGTTTAAAGATGACATCAAGCACGAGGCCATCATCATTCCACATTTTAATCTCACCGTTAAGCTGTTCGGTAAGGCCGGTCATTAAACTCATCCCTAGTGATTCGGTATTTTCAGGATCGAAACCTTCTGGTAAACCGATCCCGGTATCCGCGATTTTCAGTTCGCAGATCTCCTCGCCTATAAACAGGAAAGAAATATGCACTTTACCTTTTTTATCAGCCGGGAACGCATATTTAATCACATTGCTAATGGCCTCATTCAGGATTAAGCCAAGCGGAACGGCCTGTGCAACATCTAATTTAATGGCCTCTGTTTCTAATGTGAACTGGATTTTATTATCAGTACCAAAACACTCGATCATATAATCGACCAGTTCTTTGATGTACCACTTCATATCAATTTCAGCCAGATTATCAGATTGATAAAGCTTCTGGTGGATGAGCGACATGGCATGCATGCGGTTCTGGCTATTTCTGATGGCCACCAAGGCATCTTCATTATCCAGGTAAGCCGACTGGGTATTGAGTAGGCTAATGACAATCTGCAGGTTATTTTTAACCCGGTGATGGATTTCACGCAGCAACCATTCTTTCTCGTTGAGTATTTTCCTGAGCAGTTCGTTCTGCGCGTTGATTTCGCCCTGCTTTTGTTCTAAAACGAGGTTGCTGCGCCTTTTTAGCCGATAACGGTTATAAATCAATCCCACAAACATGGCGGCAATCAAAAGACCGGCGATAAATATATACCTCAGCCTGCCTTCATTTTCGATCGCAGCTTTCTGCAATTGGTTTTTCTGGCTAAGCAACGCGATGTCTTTATCCTTTTTCTCGGTTTGGTATTCAATTTCTAAACCCGAAATTTGCTTGTTCTTATCGTTATTCCAGATAGAATCGGTTAATCTTTTATAGGTTTTATAATGTGCTACTGCCGACCAAGGCCTATTTAGTGCCGAATCTACATCAAACCAAAGCCTGTGCAACTGCGAAAGCGCCAGTAAGTTTTTCTGCTGTAAACTTTGCTTTTCATGTTCTTTTAAATAACCATCTGCAGCTACAAACTGTTTATCATGGATCAGTTTCCGGATGATACTGCGGTATAAATAGATCTGATTCGGATCATCCTTAGGCAGATCGTGGTGAAACTTTTGCAATTCCTTAAAATAGGGCTCGGCCTTGCCATACTGCTCAATATCGTAATAGGTGTTAAACAAAATGTATGGGATCCGCAGCTTCATTTGGGTATCAGTAGGCGGATATTTTTTAATCAGTTCCTTCAGCGCCGCTATCCCCTCTTCAAACTTTTTCATCCTAACATAAATGGTGGCCACATTGGCCATAATGGTTTGCATGTAACCGGCATCTTTATACCGTTCTGCAATTCTTTTGGCCTCCAACCAGTAAGCCAAGGCTTTCTGATCATTCCTCAGGTAATAATACGTTAACCCCAAATGGTTGTTTATCGAACTTCGCTGTAAACTTGTATCCGCCAGTTGGTCTGCCGTTTTCTCAGCCAGCAAACCGTATTTGAGTGCATTTGAAAAATTACCAAGGCTAATATTGGTGATACACATATTGTTATAAACACCCTGTAATTCCTTAAATCCAATGGCTCTGTAAACCGCGAGTGATGAATCCATCAGTTTAATGGCATAAGCCGGTTGGCCTTTTATATTGTAATAATCGCCCAGGTTTTTAAGCGAGTTACCCTCTTCTAACTTATTGCCAGTCTGACGGTATAAAGCCAGCGATTTTTCATTGTAGCCAATCTTTTTTCAAGATCCGTTCCTTCATTGCTAAAAAGTGCCCCTATTGCCGCATAAGCTTCTGCCAACTGATCTTTCAGGTCGAATTTGCTCGTATAAGCGATTGCCTGATTATAGGTTTTAGTACTTCCAGCCTTATCTCCTGATTCGCGGAGAATATTGCCTTTGAGCACTATACTTCTTGCTATCCCTCTAGGATATTCGATTTTTTGAGCCAGGCCAAAAGCTTGCCCCTGGAGATTCATCGCAGTAGCTAAATCTGCTTTTACTTCGCCAGGTAAATTGAGGTAATATGTCCCTGCATCCACTAACAAATCGACCTTATTTTCAGTTTGTCCAAGCCTGCGCAGTTTTATTTCAGCAACTTCTACCTCTGCTTTTGTCCTGATGCCCTGCCCTTTTACAAAGACAGGGTTTATCAGAACAAAAGCGATCAACAAAAATTTGATGTTCTTGCTTAATAAAATGATTGCGCTATTTCTGGTCCACATTTTTTAAAGTTTAACATCGTTTATACCTGGTTTTGTACTGTAATAGCAAATAACCATGGCAACGCCGGGTAACACAATACCAACCAGACCAAAGAGCTGCCCGATCCACGCCCCTAGCAGACATCCGGTTAAAAAACCGCCGAGCGTGATCAGTCCTTTTTTACGCCCGAAAGGAAATCGGCATTTTTAAAACCAGAATTGCAAAAAGACCTGATATCAAGTGCGAACTGGGTTACATTCCCCGTCATCATAGTTGTTGGCCCATAGGTTTCTTTTGCAAAAAGTTTCCCGAAGGCGTTTTGTAAACCCATGGCAAAAACAACAATCATGGTAACCAGGTACATCGGCCAGGTAATTTCTCCATTATCGATATAGCCGAGCGAATAGGCGATTGTCCCCCCAGCAAAAGAATAATCCCTTCGCATAAAAGCAGAAAATGCCTGTTCGAAAATCTCGCCGATATCCAGCCACCAGCCATAACCGAGAGCATAAATATTGGGAAAGTTAGCAGCTTGATCCATGCATCGCCATCAGAGCCTTTGATCATTTGATAAGCGAATACAATAAAGTTACCGGTAACATGTGCAGAGAAAATTTTGTCGGCGGCTACAAAGGTAATTGTATCACAATAACCAGCTATAATGGTTAAGATGAGGGTTACAAACCAGATATTATTCTGTTTTTCTTCCATTCTGTCTTTTATTTATGATAAATGAGCCCTTAACATCCAGGCCATGGTTTCATGTGTTTCCATCAAGCCTGTGATGTAATCACTTGTTCCGGCATCTTTCAATGCACCCGCATAATTGTTGATGTTTTCTCTTAAATGAATTAAAATACTTTCGTGATCGGCAAGCAACATTTTGATAAAAGTTGGCGCATCGTTTTTGCCACGGTCGTCTTCAGTCAAATGTGTTAATTCCAGAAACTGTTTAAGTGACGCGGGGGCATAGTGACCCAGTTTGCGGATGCGTTCTGCAACTTCATCAACAATATCTTCCAATTGTGTGTATTGTTCTTCGAAAAATTTGTGTTTGTTGTAAAAGTCTGGTCCTTCTACGTTCCAGTGTGCTTTTGCGTGTTTTAGTGTATAAAACGTATTCATCCGCAAGAATTTTGCTTAATGAATGTGCAACCTCTGCAAGATTCTCTGCGCTGATTCCAATTTTAGCTTCCATGATTTTGTGATTTTGATGTTTATATTAATTAAAAAGTGTATTGAATAAATAATGATCTATTGAAATAGTACCAGGTCCGATTACCCATAAAAAAAGCATCGCCAGCGTATACATGTAGGGTACATCGCGCACTTCTATTGAATCTTTTCTATGCACTACAAAGTAACCAATTGCCGTTACGCCTATAGACGGGAGTAGGAAAAGCCTTGTTCCTAAACCTATGGCCACGAGAAATGGTACAAGCGTATCAGAAAAGGTAGCTACTAAACCATTCAGTTTATCGGGCAATCCCAGGGGATTGGGTACATGCTCCTTTTCTCCATTTTGAACCCGGAACTTTTTCATTCCATGAACCCTGAAGAGCTCGAGCATGAGCAGTACCCTGAAAATAAGTACCGCCCAGTTATTAAGGTCTGATCCCAAATCAGAATATAAAAGGTATTTAATGATATTTTCCATATTTTAAAAAGCAAAACATGAACAACCCAATGCGCCCCAAAATGCAGTGTAATTGTTTACAGGCAGGTTACTGGTTCTAGCCGCATCGTGATTGTGGTTGTGCACATTACAACTGCCCACGCAGGAATGCACCATCGCTAAAACAGAATCGGCACCACTAGCGCCTTTTGTTTTTCCCTGTTGATTTTTTTGATGAGTGGCCGGAGAATAATATCCGTTATAACTTTTCGTCGGCGACCAGTCTGGTAGAATCGGGATTTTTGGTGGTGAAAAGGAAGAGAAATCGCCTTTGGCATAAACAATCTTACCATCAACAATGGTTAAATCAGATTCGATACTTTTGATCTGCTCATCGGCCACCTGGAAGTAATCGTGATTCAATACGGCCAAATCGGCCAGCATACCCACTTTAATATCCCCTTTCTTTTGCTGTTCGTTCGAAAACCATGCGCTGCCTCTGGTATACAGCTCTAAAGCAGTTTCCCTTGATAAAACAGTATCTTCATTGTAGATTTTTAAACCGCCCACAGTTTTACCTGCCGTTAGCCAAAACATAGAAACCCACGGATTATAACTGCTTACGCGTGTAGCATCAGAACCGCCACCCACAGGAACTTCCATTTCGAGCATTTTCTTTACTGGTGGCGTTTGTAGCGTGGCTTTTGCTCCATAACGTTCGGTGAAATATTCGCCCTGATAAGCCATTCTGCTTTGGATTGCAATACCACCACCCAATGCTTTTACACGTTCGATATTCCGCTCATCAATGGTTTCGGCATGGTCGAAAATCCAGGGCAAACCTGCAAAAGGAATGTCTTTATTTACCTTTTCAAAAACATTCAAAAAGCGGCTAATGCTTTCGTTATATGTGGCATGAAGCCTGAAAGGCCATCTTTTTTCGACCAGCAAACGTACTACACGCTCCAATTCGGGTTCCATATTATCCGACAGGTCTGGCCTGGGTTGAAGAAAATCTTCGAAATCGGCTGCTGAGAAAACCAGCATCTCACCTGCCCCATTGTGGCGGTACATATCATCACCCTGATAAAGTTTTACGGTATTGGTCCAGTTATCGAAATCTTCAAATTCCTGCTTTGGGCGCTGGGAGAACAAATTGTAGGCAATGCGAACAGTAAGTTGCTTTTGCGCGTTCAGTTCATTTACTACTTTATAATCGTCAGGAAAATTCTGAAAACCTCCACCTGCATCAATTACACTGGTAATACCAAAACGGTTTAATTCTGTCATAAAATGACGGGTAGAATTTACCTGATGTTCGTAAGACAGTTTTGGCCCTTTGGCTAAAGTGGAATATAAAATCATGGCATTCGGGCTTGCGATGATCAATCCGGTAAGTTCTCCCTTTGCATCTCTCTGGATTTCTCCGCCCGGCGGAGATAGCGTATCTTTTGTATATCCAACTGCTTTAAGCGCAGCACGGTTCATAAATGCACGGTCATATAAATGCAGAATAAAAACTGGCGTTTCGGGCGCAATGGCATTTATTTCTTCGAGTGTTGGCATTCTTCTCTCGGCAAACTGAAATTCAGACCAGCCTCCAACTACACGTACCCATTGTGGCGACGGGGTAATATCTACTTGTTCTTTGAGCATCCGCAAGGCATCGGCCAATGATGGAACGCCATCCCAGCGCAGTTCCAGATTGAAATTTAATCCACCCCGGATTAAGTGAATGTGCGAATCGTTAATGCCAGGAACTACCCGTTTTTTGCTAAGGTCGATCAGCCTTGTTGCAGAACCCGAAAAATTCATAATATCGCTATCATTACCAATGGCGATAAACTTCCCGTCCTTAATGGCAACCGCTGTTATTTCTTCCTTTTGTTTGGCAATGGTATGTACCTTGCCATTGAATAAGATTATATCTGCATCCATGGTATTTTCTTTTTAGGAATTAACTGTTTGAGATCTTAATTTTTAATGGCAGCAATTGCTTCCTGAATGCCTTCTCCAGCGGTTGTAAAAAAGCCGGTCCCGCTAAAAGAATCACTTTAACAACCGGTTTAAAGGTTGCCATATTCTTTTCTTTTAACCAGGTTTGGGTTCTGTAGGCTTCGAAAATACCTTTCACCACGTTGCCGGCAACCAATGCAGTTGGTGAGTCGATCCCCGCATCTTTTAAATCGCTTGCAAAAGAAAAGTTGTTTACACCCAGTTTAAGTGCTTCCCGCATGGCGATACTGCCAACTCCGATCATCAGTTCCGGTGTAAATTTATTCCGATCGCCAAGACCGATTAAAAGCAGGCGTTTACCCCCTATGGTTCCCTTTGGCGGAGAAATTAAAATGGTTTCGTTGGCATGCCCCAGAAACTTGCCGCTTTTGCGGATTTCAGTGATCAAACCTTTCAGATCCTGATCCAGGTGTACCAAACCATTTAGAGCTGGCGGAAGTGCTGGTGGAGAATTAAAAATATCGCCTTCAGTGTATTCGAAAACACAGGCAATCTGCAAATCGCTAACCTGTGCCGATGGCCCCTGAACTACGCCTTCGATGGCGATTCCATCTACCGTACCCCAAACTTTGGCTGTTCCCAGTGCGGTAGTAGTTTGTGCAAATGCTGTTCCTGTAATAAATACTGAAAATATAATTACCGCTACCCTGATGTTTTGTAGCGCAGATTTTGATTGTTTAGTGAAGTTCATTTTCTTATGTTTAAAATTTGTATGATACCTGAGCATTAAAAAACTTTGAATTGTCCCAGAGCGGTACGATATCTTTGATGAAATCACCAACCCTGAAATATTGTCCCCCACAACTCAATGAAAGGTTATTATTAATTTTATAATCCGCGCTGAGCAGATAGGTTGTACCGATAAACCGGTGACCGGACAGGGAACCTGCAGTGTTAAAATTTCCACCCGGACGATAAATCCCATCGTTTAATGAATATCTCCAGTTGAAAACCACATCAGCCTGGACACTTAATTTATCGGTTAAGCTTAGTGTTAAATAGGGATGTAAATCAATTAAATTTGATGGCCCAATGAGTGGATTAAAACCAAAATAGCCCCCTTTCGGATATAAAGGATTAAAGGTTTGCAGTTTCCTATCCCCTGCTTTTTGATCACCTGAGATGTAGTCGTTTCGCAAGTTAAAAGAAGGTTTAAATTTGGTTTTTTCGAAAGTATAACCAAATTCAAGGGCCATTGTCCAGGCATTGATATGGCCGTTTCCAAATTTCCCGAACTGATAGGCGGCTTCTATATTGTAAATAAAACCACCGCCACTTTTCCAATATCGGGTAGCTAAAGTATGCCGCGCTTCCTGCGCTATACCTTCTTCAAATTCTGCATTGTCACGCCTAATGCCTAAATAGTAGAAATCGAAGTTTCCACCTTTCTGGATATTGAGGTTGGAATAAGCGCCCCAAAGATTAGCCTGATGGCTTAGACGATTGTCAAATACCCCAAAATTAACTTCATCGGCTTCTAAAACAAATGCATCGAGCGAAAACCGGGGTGTTGCATACATCAGTTTGGCGCCTGTAAAATACTGCCTAACGGTTGTACCCTCCCGCACAGAAATCAACCTGCCCGAACCATAATTAATTTCCTGTCTGCCCACCCGTATGGCCAATTTATTCGATGAGTCTTTAAGTATCCTGTATTCTGCGAAAAGATTTTGCACTGCAAGCTGATCTTCATCAACCGGAGATGGCCCGTACTTACTCCCATTTTCGAGCGCACTGTTCACCTGAGCAAAAAACCGCAATCTTTCTCCAATATTTAAATCGGCATATAGCGAATAACGTTGTAAAAAAGAATAATTGAAACCTTGATCTTTGATCCAATCCTCATTGATTTTACCTCCATATTCCTCCCTGATCTCGCCACCAAAACTGAGGTATACTTTTTTATTTTTTGAAAGCGGCAGGAATTTTAAGGTATTGTATAAATTCCTGTCCGAATCTTTCAGATTGCTATAATCCTCATCGTAGCGCATAAGCCTGATGCTTTGACCGGATGCACCTGCTATCGAAAAGCAAGTACAAACTACCGCTATAATCGTCCAACGGGGATAATTAATGTTCATTTTATCTTAAATGACAATTAGTGTTTTATCATTTTGTGTGCGTACTGGATACCAATACCATAACCTGCACCATATTTTTTCATCAAGGTGGTTACAGGCTCATAAGTTTCGGTTCTGGCCCAGTCTCTTTGTAGCTCAAGGATGTATTGTACAGCAGTTACCGGTTTTACACCTGCATGCACCATTCTTTGAATGGCACGCTCATGCGCTTCATTGCTTACATCGCCACAGGCATCGGTGATCACAAAAACGTCAAAACCTTCTGATAAGGCTGATAAAGCCGGGCCAACAATGCATACGCCTGTCCAAAGGCCAGCCAATACAATTTTCTTTTTCCCTGTTCCAGTAATAGCTTTGTAAGCGGGTTCATCTTCCCAGGTATTCATTGAAGTTCTGTCGATATAATTTGAAGTAGCCTGAGGATAAAATTCTTCAACTTCAGGAAAAACAGGACCAGAAAACGATTCTTCAGCAACTGTGGTTACAATGGTCGGAACGTTAAAGATTTTAGATGCGCCGCAAATAATAGCCACATTGGTACGAAGTTCGGTAATGGAGATGCTTTTTGTAGCAAAAGCCATTTGTCCTTCATAATCGATTAATACTAATGCATGGTTTTCAGGAGATAATAAGTCTGGTGATGGTTTCATAATTAAATATTTTATGTTTCCCTCATTGTTCCAAGAAATATACCACCAAATAAAGCACTACATATCAACAACTTACATAAAAATACATTATTTAGGATTAACCATATATCGTTGATTTACGAATTTTACTTTTGCTTTTACCGCAAAGAACGATAAGGGGAAGGCGCAGAGCACGCAATTTAGTTTATGCGTTTTTTAACCACAGAGAAAAGGAGAAAAACAGAGTTGGGTGGATAGCTTATTATTTTTTACCGCAAAGAAAAAGGCATGTTCTTTTAACCACAAAGAACACAAAGGAAGGCACAAAGTGCACAGAGTTGGGTGTACTATTCCATTATCCATGTTACACCTTCCATCTTTTAACCACAAAGGGCACAAAGGAAGGCACAAAGCACACAGAGTTAAGTGTTTACCTAATTCCCTTAAACATTGTAATGGAGATGACTGCTATCGGCGAATCGTCATTGCTGAGGCACGAAGCAATTAATGCTTTCGCTATTTAGTAGCCCCCTCTATAGTAGTAAGATTGCTTCGTCGTTCCTCCTAGCAATGACGAAACTTCTGCGGAAATCTCCTAAATCTGCGGGATAAATGATTTAGAATACAATAACGAAATATTATAAAAAAAGTATACACAACAAAACATTATAAAATTTTAATAATCAAACAATTAAAATGCATACTAACGAAATATCGTTACACGTTTAATCTATCTGAAATCATTTTTTAATTTATAAATCCTACCTTAGCTTCATGGAAAGCAAGAGTAATCTATCTGGACTTCGCAACATTAAGCATACTCACCTCGACCCAAACGAGGCCTCCGCTCTCGAAAAAGAGAACACTTTACTGCTTAAAAAGCTTAAACAAAAGGAAATAGAATCCGCGGCACTGTTATCTTTAAGTAATTCAATCGCTTCTATACGCAACAAAATTGATTTGTTCGATGTCATCGATCAAAAACTAAAAAAACTGTTTGATTTTGATGATTTTGTTATCTGTTTGATCAACGATGATGAGGAAACGCACAGTGCTTTTATCTACAACCAGAAAGAAGATTTTCTTAAAACAGCTGGCATAGCGCCTAAAGCTTCAGAAAAATACACGCTGGATGATGGCATGTGCAGGGCGATGATTTCATCTGAAAAACCAATCGTTTTCAATGTTGAAGAGGTTTTAGCATGGGCTGATGCGCCGGCATGGCTGGGATTTTGGCATAACAAAGGTATCAAAGAAATGATCGGCCTCAAAATGGTAGATCGATCAGGCTGTATCGGTTTCTTTTACCTCTACACTAAAAACGCAAACTCGTTATCGAATATTTATTTTGATCTGCTTCATGGCATTTCGCTGCAAATTTCGATAGCCATATCAAACATCCTGGCAAACGAAAAAATTGAACAGCAGCTTATAGAAATTAATGAATACAAACAAAAATTAGAAGAAGAAAAAAGTTACCTGCAGGAAGAGATCCAGCATAAATACAATCATACAGAAATCATCGGACAGAGCGAGTCGTTGAAAAGTGTTTTCCAACTGATTGATGCTGTGGCAGCCACCGACAGTACTGTGCTGATTATTGGGGAAACAGGAACCGGAAAAGAACTCATTGCAAGGGCGATACACAATTCTTCACTTCGATACAATGAATTGATGGTTAAAATCAATTGTGCAGCAATACCTCCTAATTTGGCTGAGAGTGAACTCTTCGGCCATGAAAAAGGCAGTTTTACGGGCGCAACAGAACGAAGGATCGGAAAATTCGAACTGGCCCATAACGGCACGCTGTTTTTGGATGAAATTGGCGAGCTCCCGCTTGACCTTCAGGTAAAATTACTAAGAGCGCTACAGGAAAAAGAAATTGAGCGCATTGGCGGTAAAGGTGTAATTAAAACAAATGTCAGAATTATAGCCGCAACCAACAGGAATCTGTTAAAAGAGGTAGAAAAAGGGAATTTTAGAAGCGACTTGTATTACAGGTTGAACGTATTTCCAATCTCTATTCCACCATTAAGGGATAGATTAGATGACATCCCACACCTGGCAGCATTTTTCATAGAACGCATTTCGAAGAAAACCGGGCGGCAGGTAAACACCATATCCAAAAGCGCATTGAATAAATTGATGCTTTACCCCTGGCCAGGAAATGTAAGGGAGCTGGAACACCTTATTGAGCGGAGCTTACTGTTAACATCAGGCAACATCCTAAAAGAGATCCACCTACCTAAAATAGATAGAAATGAGGCCATTAACAATATAGATGAGGAAAAAATAAAAAGCATCCACGAAAACGAGCGCGACCACATTCTATCAATACTAAAACGTTGCAATGGCAAAATATCCGGCATTGGCGGGGCTGCAGAAATCTTAAATATTCCGGCAACGACCCTCAATTCTAAAATCAAAAAATTCAAAATTAAACGGGAACATATCCTAAACAAATAATTACGGATGAGATTAAACAGAATGATTCGAAACATTGTACTTCACAAATACACCAATAAATTAGTGATTTGCATGGTTATGATCGGAATTTTCAGTTTAGTGATATTCAAAGGCCATAGTAGTTCAACTATTATCCAGGAAAACAACTTAAATCAAAAAGACTCACTTCAAAAACTGAACAAACTGCTTGCCGGATCCGTCCCCGATACAAACCGGGTAAAATACCTGATTAAGATTGCAAATCATTTCATCAATCAACAAGAAAACAAACGAGAAAATTTAGCAAAGGCACTACCTTATCTGCAAAAAGCGCACTTTTTAAGTAATCAACTCAAATCTTCAAACTGGGAATTCCATACGCTGATGGTTTACGCCGTGTTCTTGAATAAGCAGCGCTTAAGAGAGCAGCAGGCACTCACCTATGAAAAGGCAATTGCTATTGCAAAAAAAATTGGTAACAAACATTTTGAAGCCAGCGCCTGGTATTCTTATTACATTAATGTTCCTGATACCGTTTCGGATTATAAAAACAGAACATTCTACAATCGGGCAGCCAATGCACATGCCTTATATAAAGAAATCGGCACCTCTTTCGATGACAAATACAAAGAGGCAACGCTCCTCAAAACAATGGCCGACTTCCATCTGGAGGAAGAAAAATTTGATTTATCGATAAAAGAACTTTTCGAGGTGATTGCTTTAGATAAGAAATTCAAACTTCCCGATCTGCCAATGGCTTACGATTTACTTTCGGCAGTCTACGAAAGAAAAGGAGAACTCAGTAAAGCACTGAACTATGCATTGCTCAGCGTAAAAACAGCTCAAAGCAATCATGAGGAAGTGCTTGGCACTTATTTAAACAGAGTGGGTTCTGCTTACGAGGCTATGGGTAAAGCTAAAGAAAGCATTTCATGGTACAGCAAAACCCTTAACGGTCCAGACAAAAAAGACCCTTTCCGCTTTATTACAGCGTATGCCATCACCAGCCAAATGATAAAATTAGGTGAGGCTAAAAAAGCACTGTTTATACTGCAAAAAACATGGAGCGAGGTTGGCAATCCATCAAGTGGGCATCAATATTTTATATTTCTGGCATTTGGCGAGTGTTACGCCGCACTAAAAAAATACGATCTGGCTAAAGTGTATTTTGATAAACTGCTGGAAGATGCTACCTTAAAAACATATTCTAACCCTTTCCAAACTTCAGTTTTCTTCTCAGCCAGCGAATTTTATTTTGCCCAGAACAAATATCAGCTTGCATTAGAATTTGCAGAAAAGGCAAGAGAAAATCAGATCAGCATGACCTTGCCAAGACAGATCCGGTTAAATGAGATCCTTTACAAAATAGATTTATCTACCGATCGTCCGGCTGAGGCAATTATTCACCTGCAAGCCTTTCATAAGCTTAGAGATTCTATGCTTAGCCAGGAGAATTTAAATACTATTGAACGATTGAAAATTGAATTTCAGGCTGCGCAAAAGGAGAATGATAACGAAATCCTCAGAAAGAAATCGCAATTGCAAAGTCAGGAGCTCAACCGCATTCAATGGATCAAAAATGCCACCTTCACTGGTCTGGCCTTTTTAACCATTGTACTCATTTTAATTTATAGCAGGTTTCGGTTGAAAAAGAAACTTCATGACACACTGGTAAAGAAAAAGGCCGATATAGATCTCGCTTATGCTAAGCTGGAAGTTAATGTTCAGCAAAAAAACAAACTGATCGAAGAAAAAGAAAGCTTAATTAAGGAAGTACACCATCGGGTTAAGAATAACCTGCAGCTTACCATGAGCCTGTTAAATAGTCAAAGCTATTACCTCGAAGATTTATCGGCAATTGAGGCCATAAAAGAAAGTCAGCACCGCCTAAAAAGTATTGCATTGATCCATCAAAAGCTTTATCAAACTGAAAATGTTACCACCATAAACATTCAGCCTTATATTGTAGAGTTGATTGAATACTTAAAGGAAAGTATAAACGACGATAAAAAGATCAGTTTTGAACTGGATATTTTAAATCTCGAACTGGACATTTCGAAAGCTGTTCCACTCGGTCTAATTATTAACGAAGCAATTACCAATATTTTCAAGTATGCTTTCCAGGGTATGCCTGGAGGAAAAATTGTAATCAAGCTAAAAGAACAGCAGGAGGACCGTTACGAATTGTTTATTAAAGACAACGGCATTGGGTTAGCACCTGATTTTGATTACGAACAAAGCAATACATTGGGCATCATTTTGATGAAGGGGCTGAGTGCACAAATCGACGGGACTTTTATTATGGAAAGTTACAACGGTGTTTCGGTGAGCCTGATCTTTACCAATTCTAATGAAGATTTATTTTTACCAAATGATTAAACGAGCGTGATGACTGAAAAAATCCTAATCGTTGAAGATGAGTTTATTGTTGCCCACGATCTGCAGATGATTTTGCAGCGTGCCGGCTATCAGGTTATTGGCATTGCCGACTCGGTAAAAAATGCGCAGGCCCTATTAGAAAAACACCAGGTTGATCTGGTTCTCCTGGATATTTACCTTAAAGGCAGGCTAACCGGAATTGATCTGGCGCATGATTTGATGAAAAGCGAAATTCCTTTTATTTATATCTCTGCAAATTCTAATGAAAAGGTTTTGGAGGCTGCAAAGTCTACCTGTCCTTACGGGTTTATTGTTAAGCCTTACCGCGACCGTGATGTTTTGATGAGCATCGATATTGCCAGGTACCGCAAGGAAAACAGCAATAACATGAAAATGAGCAGCGAGCGCTTTATGCAGGATTTTATTGTAGATATCTCAATGAAATCGTTAACCTGGCAAAAGAAAATTCTATCTATTGCTAGTGCTTTTCAACCTTATGTCCCTTTTGATTTTATTGCACTTTCGGGCATCGCAAAAGATGGAAAACGATACAGTGAAATCGGGATTACCAGAAAAAACTTTGATCAGTACGACTTATTTACAGCCAATGAGTTTTTGAAATATACTGGTTTAAGCAGGGCAGAATACGATGCCATCAATCAATTGGTGCCAGAAACCACTGCGGATGCCATTTACATTGGTGATGATTTTGAAGGGGTTAAAAAGGCTGCGCCAATGAAAAACTTAATGGCCAATACCTATCATTTATCTTCCAATCTGGTCAAAACATTCTACCTCGAAAATGGCGATCAAATTAGCTTTTCATTTTACAGCAGAACTGAAAATATTTACCAACCTGCCCATATAGAGCTGCTCAATTTTTTATCGGGCACCCTGGAGAAAAAACTGGTCCATATTGTAGAACTTGAAAAAGTGGAAACACAATCAATTTTACACAAAGAAAGCAACCACTATCTTTTAACTAAAAAAGATTTTGAAAATGTTATCGGCAAAAGTAGCGCCCTATTATCTGTTTTAGATAAGATCAAAATTGTGGCGCCTACGGATACATCAGTTTTAATTACCGGAGAAAGCGGAACAGGAAAAGAAGAAATTGCTAAAAGCCTGCACCGCTTATCACATCGAAATACAAAACCCCTTGTAGCCGTAAACTGTGCTGCATTACCTGCAGATTTAATCGAATCCATTTTATTTGGTCACGAAAAAGGCTCATTTACAGGCGCTATCAATACCAGAATTGGTAAATTTGAAGAGGCCAATGGCGGTACCATCTTTCTTGACGAGATCGGCGAAATGCCTTTCGATCTTCAGGCAAAGCTCCTCAGGGTATTACAGGAAAAGGAAATTGAACGGATCGGCGGCAAAGCACCTATTTCTGTTGACTTGAGAATAATTGCCGCTACTAACCTCAATTTAGAAAAAGAGATCGCCAAGGGCAGATTCAGGCTCGACCTCTTTTACCGCCTTAACGTTTTTCCGATACACATCCCTCCGCTTTGCCGACGAAAAACGGACATCCCATTATTAACGAAACATTTTGTTCAGAAACATGCAATGGCCGTAGGTAAAAACATTCCGGAAATTCCCACTGATTTTATGGACCGGCTGATGCAGTATGACTGGCCGGGCAATATCAGGGAATTGGAGCATATAATTTTAAGAAGTATACTGCTGTCTTCAAATGGGAAATTTAATGCAGATCATCTCGAACTTGGAGCCAAAAACGAGGAACCCCTTTCTCAAAATGGAATCAAAACGATTAATGACAACGAAAGAGATCATATCATCAGGGTTCTGGAGCTATGCAAAGGCAAGGTCGCGGGCATTGGCGGTGCAGCCGAACTCTTGGGCATCCCGGCGACAACATTAAATTCTAAAATTAAAAAACTGGATATCAGACGGTAGTGATATTTAGTAAATCAACGATATATCATCAATTTAAAAAACAATAAATAAAATAAAACACTGATAAACAAAAGCTTAAGGATTGGTATTTTTCTTGACTTAAAGTAACTGTATTAATCTGTTCAAAATATTTTGTTGATGTTGGTTTTTACATTATGCTCGCCTGAAATAGAAAATGAAACAGAAAATCTTAATTGTAGAAGATGAATTTATTGTAGCCAACGATTTGAGAATCATGCTCGAAAAAGCTGGTTACAAAGTGTGTGGGATAGCGCCATCTGTGGTAAAAGCGCTTGAATTAATCGCGACTAAAGGACCCGATTGGATACTGCTGGATATTTTTTTACAGGGCGATAAAACAGGTATTGATTTGGCTGGTCAACTTACCGAAATGGGGATTCCGTTTATTTACATTTCTGCAAATACCAATCAGGGAATTTTGGAGGCTGCCAAAGCTACCCTTCCCTACGGTTTTTTGGTAAAGCCTTTTCGTGAAAAAGACCTCATGGTGATGCTGGATATTGCCCGGTACAGACATGAGCAGGATTTAAAGTACAACCAGCATGCAGAGCCATCATTACACAAACAGATTGAACATATTGTAGAAAAGCAAGCCTCCATTTCGGAACGGCTGAAACAAATAAGTGCAATATTATACCCTGTTGTCCCATTCGATTTCGTTTGGATTACCAAATCGAATCCACGAGCAACTACCAAAGACATTAATATTGTCCGTTCTTCTGACGGAAAATTTAACACACTCAATAACGAAATTTTACTGAAGGAAGTAAATGTTTCCATTCGTGATTTTAAAGCATGGAACAACACAGCGCTTATTCATAACGGGAAATCGATATTTAACGGCTATGATTTTAGGAAGCTGAGGATGGAAAATCCGTGGGTACAAACACTTTCAGATCATTATCAATTAGAATCCGTTTTGGTTACCGAAATTGAAAGAGCAGGCGAACAATTCCAGTTTGTTTTCTTTAACCACCTTTCAGATTTATACACAAAAGTTCATACAGGAATTATTAATCAGTTTAAGAAAAGCCTGGAAATGATTTTAGATCAGGTGATATATGGGAAAGACATTGCCATGGAAATTTCTCCCCAAAATTTATCTGTCATTGAAAAGCCAATCGTTAAAAGGGAAAATGCCGAAATTCCGAAAGATTTTAATGGTATTATTGGCAATAGTATCTTGCTGCATGCTGCTTTCAAAAATTAGAACTGGTTGCACCAGATGATACTTCGGTACTTATTTTGGGCGAAAGTGGTACCGGTAAAGAAAAAATCGCTCAGACCGTCCATAAATTGTCTCCGCGAAAAAACAAACCATTGGTTACGGTAAACTGTGCTGCTTTACCTTTAACCTTAATCGAGTCAGAGCTTTTTGGACATGAAAAAGGTTCGTTCACAGGTGCAAATGAAAAACGGATAGGCAAGTTTGAACAGGCGGATGGCGGTTCGATCTTTTTAGATGAGATTGGTGAACTTACTTTAGAGGCACAAGTTAAACTATTAAGGGTACTGCAGGAAAAAGAAATTGAACGTTTGGGTGGCAATTATACCAAAAAGATAAATGTCAGGATTATTACGGCTCACCAACCGAAACCTGGAAAAAGAAGTATCTGAGGGCCGGTTCCGACTGGATTTATATTATCGGTTAAATGTTTTCCCTATTGAACTGCCTGCATTAAGGCAACGTAAGGAAGATATCCCTGCTTTGGTAAGCTATTTCATTTATAAATTCGGCAAAAAAATTCTTCTGGTGCAACCGGAATTTCAGCTGAAGCACTTCATCAATTACAGGAATACGATTGGCCCGGAAATATCAGGGAATTGGAACACCTGATTGAAAGAACGATGTTATTAACAGAGGGAGAAACAATCACACAGGTAGATCTTCCAGGCTCGTTAACTGCAAAAGATTATACTGGAAGCGACCATTTCAAGATTAAAACCATGGAAGAAATGGAAAGGGAGCATATCCTGAGCATTTTGAAAATGTGCAAAGGCAAGATATATGGACCAGGTGGGGCGGCTGAAATCCTGAATATTCCATCAACAACCTTAAATTCAAAAATTAAAAAACTGGGGATAAAGTTCGAATTTGTTAAATAAGCAGTTAGTTGAGGTTTTAGTCCAAAGTCGGTAGTCTCGAATCCATAGTCGATTGAGTTCCCTGATTAACATCCTGAGCGATCAGTTTTTCAGAAAAACATTGGCGTGGCAATAATAGCTATGAAGTATCGTCATCTCGACCGTAGTGGAGAGATCTTTGAACTATCCTGAAGACCTCTCTCAACTTAAGCCTTAATCTGTCTAACTCTACATATACACAACCTAATTAACCGGTACTTTTCATTGCCTTTTTGGTATGTGGAATTTTGGTATCCGATAAATCAATCTGCATTTCCTCTTGTCTGATCACTTCATCGCTAAACTCTTTTTCCCTTCTTATTTTGTGTAGCTCTTTCCTTTGTACGCGATAAATGTCTTTTAAAATATGGTTGTAAATATCCATTTCGGCGTTTTCAATTTCTTCGCATTCCAGCGATTCTAATCTTTTGGATGCATGGTTTAAGCGATTTTCCAGTTCTTCCTTTAATCCGCGCACTAAAACTATGCCCTCCACCTCCTGAGGATATATTTCCGACAACCGGTTGAGTGCAACCCTTAAAAGCCTGCGCTTAATGGTAGCTTCCTGTTGTTCATCAGAAACCGATGGATCAATCTCCTCAATATGAACCATTTTGATCATAAACGGCAGGGTAAGCCCCTGAAATACAAGTGTTACCAAAATCACCACAAAGGTGATAAAAATGATTAAGTTTCTGTGTGGAAAATTTACATGTGCCGCCGTAGTAATAGGCAATGAAAGTGCTGCTGCCAACGAAACTACCCCCTCATGCCTGCCCATCCTATAATTAAAGGCCCCTTCCAACCCGGATGCGCCTCGCTATTTCTCACTTTTTTAGATAACCAGCGGGGAATAAAAGCAACTGGATAAATCCAGGCAATGCGCAGCACAATTATTAAGGCACTAATTATTAAGCCGTAACTGATGGCCTCCCATAGCGAATAACCTTCTAAACCCGCTATAATTACAGGCAGTTCTAAGCCAATTAAAATAAAAACAAAGGCATTTAGTATAATAGCCAGTGTTGCCCAAACATTTACAGCCTGTAAACGACTTTGTCCATCAACAAAAATTTCATGCGATCGGTACGACAAAAACAGACCACCGCTAACTACTGCCATTACTCCCGAATAATGAAATTGTTCTGCTGCCAGATACATAAAATACGGTGAAATTAACGTTAATGCAGCATCTATACTTGGTGTGGTAGGCAAAAAACGGTGGATAAGATAAAGTAAATGGGCCACCGCCAGGCCAATTACAATTCCCATTGCTGTACTTAGAAAGAAATCGCCGGTGGCTTCTGAAAGTGAAAAATGTCCTGTAATTACCGCAGCCAGGGCAAAACGAAGTACAATTAAACTGGAAGCATCGTTAACCAAACTTTCGCCCTCGAGAATAGTGGTTATCCGTTTAGGAATTTTTATGTTTTTGAGTACCGATGTCGCCGCAATGGCATCTGGTGGTGAAACGATTCCGCCTAATAAAAATCCCATAGCAAGCGTAAAACCCGGAATGATTGATGAAGTTAAAAAAGCCACGGCTAAAGAAGTGATGATAACCAGACCAAAAGCCAGTAAACTGATGGGCCTGCGCCAACGCCAGAAATCGTTCCAGGAAGTATACCAGGCAGCCTCATAAAGTAAAGGAGGAAGAAAAATAAGGAATATCACCTCAGGATCGATAGACATTGCAGGAATTCCAGGAATATAACTAATGCCCAAACCGGCAATAACCAAAAATATAGGATATGAAATTTTAACTTTTTGAGCCAGCATAATAAGCATGAAAGCAACAAAAAGCAAAATCAGGAACTGGAGAAGGGTATAATGCATAGCTTTTCTAAACAAAGAACAAACCATAAATATAATAAACAAATAACCAGCTTGTTGCAAATAAAAAACCACAAAACAAAGAATTAAACTGACGATATATCGTGATTTTACGTTAAAAAACCATCACAATTGGCTAATTAATCATTAAGCTGATAAAATTTCAATGCTATTGAAACCGCTACCTGAAGTTGGTGTTTAATTTAATACCATTATCTTAATGATGTAACCTTAATTAAAATAGTTAATCCAAAACAGACGCTACCATACCATCGACGTAAATTAACGAAATAGCGCAAATAAATTATCAAAACACAAACACTAAACAACTAAAAAACAACAACTTAACGAAATGGATCACAAATTGTAATACAGAAAGCACGAGATATAACATTCAGGTTTAGTGATCAATCAACATCTTTTTTGGTTTTGGCTGATTCCTGGAAACTGCAGCAAACAATTAAAATTAATCTAATAAAAAAGCTATGAGTACAATTAAAGTAAAAGACGGAACTGAAATTTATTACAAAGATTGGGGAACAGGACAGCCAATCGTTTTTCATCATGGATGGCCATTATCTGGCGATGATTGGGATATCCAAATGATGTTTTTTTAAAACAGGGATATCGTGTAATTGCACACGACCGCCGCGGGCATGGTCGCTCCGGCCAAAGCGCAAACGGTAATAATATGGACACGTACGTAGCTGATATTGCGGAACTAACCGCAGCACTTGATCTAAAAGATGCCATTCATATTGGCCATTCAACAGGTGGTGGCGAAGCGATCCGTTATGTTGCTAAATATGGCAAAGAAAGGGTTGCCAAAGCGGTATTAATCAGTGCAGTTACGCCAATCATGATCCAAAACGAAAGCAATCCGGAAGGTGTGCCATTGTCTGTTTTTGACGAAATACGCCAGGGTACTGGTTTTAACAGAGCCCAATATTTTTACGATTTTCCTGTAGCATTTTATGGCTGGAACCGCGAGGGGAAAACCGTTCATGAAGGCATAAAACATAACTGGTGGCGCCAGGGTATGATGGGTTCTGTATTGGCGCATCATGATGGAATTAAAGCATTTTCGGAATCAGACTTTACTGAAGATTTAAAAAGCGTAGAAATTCCCGTATTGGTATTACATGGCGAAGATGACCAGATTGTTCCTTTTAACCAGGCACCAAGAGCAGCTAAACTTTTGCAAAACGGAAAATTAATTTCTTATCCGGGTTTCCCTCACGGTATGCCAACTACAGAGGCAGAAACGATTAATAAGGATATTTTGGCATTTATTAAAGGTTAAGTATTTTAATTCTTCTGTCAAATTGAGCTTGTCGAAATGCCTGCAATTGTATTTAAATAGGTCTTTCGACAGGCTATCAATGACAGACACCAAAAAAAGGTCATCATCTCGACCGAAGCAATGCGAAGTGGAGAAATCTATCAAAAAAGATTTTGCTTCGCAGAGCCTTCAGGTTCTCGACTGCACTCCGCTCGAAATGACGGTAAAGCGAGAGAATTTTTACATGTAGATTAATTACTGTCATTTATATTGATTTTTATAAAATAAATTATCCCTCAGGATGACAAATCATTAAAAAACAGGCGTTATTTTCACCAGACCGGAATCTTAATGCAACTCCAATGCACTAAAAAATCAAGATACTCAAATAAATGAGATGTCACCATCCGATGAAATATCTTACAACATCGGTCTAAATCCCACATTATGATTTCATACAAGGCACAGAGCCTGCACAGACCAATAAAAATGAGCGGGCTAAAAGCTTTAGATTAGCGTTTTTAGCAAAAAAGTTTTCCACACCTGTAAAGTCCAAAACCCGATTTTGTCTATAATCATACTTTAAACAGTTTCGCTAAAAAACAAACAAAAACCTCCTTTAAAAGCACTTAAAAGGGGTTTTACCCCTAAAGAAGAAAATAAAAAAAGTGCCTTTAAAGCCCTTTAAAGGCATGTCATTTCCCCTAATTTTTCCCCTTTTTATTTTTCTCAAAAATGGACAAAAACCTCGAAATCAGTGGAAAACTACTGTTTTTAAATGTCAAAAAAATTTTTAAGACCCCTCAAAAAAATTGATGATTTCAGCTTGAAGTATTTACACAGTTAAATTACAAAATATTAAATTATACTTTAAGGATTTAAAGTATAAAATCGACTTTTCAGAGCATTCAAAGAAAACTATGTTAATAAAATAAATAGCTATATAACAATAATTTATATTCATAAGCCATTAAAACCACAGCATATTTTTCTTAAAAAGCACAGGATGGGGATTATTCCAAAAGTGGCCACTTGTTTTTCTGCAAAGTGGCCACTTTTTTCGGTTTAAAATGACCACTGTTTTCGCTTAAAAGTGATCACTTGGCTCATTTTAAGCGGTTTTAAGGCTTATTTAAAGCCAACTTGGTTCAATGGTTGTTTTTGTGCTCAAGGCAGCTTCAGCGGAGCGCTAAAGTGCTTAAAAATGGTTTTTTTAGAAAGGGTGTTGCTGGAGTTTTTTGTCTGTCGGTTTTTGGATGTAATCGCGCCCCAGAACAGCTTTATTGACTGGATAATCACATCCGGGATGCCGTGGAGCGGAGTTTTGTGCGGATGGGAGGCAAAGCATTGACAAAATTTCTTTTGCGGTGGTTCTGATAGGAATGGATATATTTGGGACTCTTCTCAAGATGTCCTGCTCAAAGTCGGGCTAATCTACGGGTGTACAGTTTGGAACGGAATCCGCTGTCTACTATTACCGAAATCCCCACTCGGAATGTCACTTCTGGATTTTCGCGTATTTATTTTTAGAAAAAATCTATTTAGCAAATACGATCCCCACATTTCACCTTCGGTCATTTTGAGTTGTTCGAGATGATTTTCACTCATATAATCTTCCATGTTCGGGAGCTTTAATAAATTCCCCTTAAAATAACTAATAAAAACCGGGCGGGAAATTTTAAATGCAAATTGTTAGAGTATGAATTCTAGAACTAGCTATCTAACGAGATAAAAATAGCATAGCCGTACTAAAACTGGGGATTTCAGCAAAATTGCTTCTTTTCCACTTCTGGCATTAAATTGATCTCAACAGACACTGTTCGTTCATCAATGCTTTTTAAACGAGAGATAGAGCATGCTTGCTAAATATTGAATATAAAAAATCCGGGGCAACACCAAAAGTGAGGAAGAGCTATCATTAGTAAAATATAATAACCCTGGATAACATCCAGCATTACATGTTCATCATTGAAAAAGTTTAGCTCCCTCTCGTTAAATCACTGAAAATGACATCGTCTAGATTAATTTTTACATATCGGATGTTTATATTTGGCTCTACGATATGAAGATCCTCAAAGAAATTAAGCACAGAACAATGGCAGTTTTAGCTACTGCAATTCTTTTAATTACTACTATTCAAGCTAGCAATGCCCGTCTGCAGATCCAAACAGAAACCGATATTAAGGTCACCACTATCTGTGGGCAATTGGAAGGACAGACACTAAAAAGTGGAATCCATGTTTTCATGGGTATTCCGTATGCGGCAGCGCCGATAGGCGAACTTCGATGGAAAGCTCCACAACCCTTTCCTAAATGGAACGGAATTAGAAAAGCAACGAACTTTGGTTCCCGACCTATTCAAAAGTCCGGAATACTCTACGAGTTCAGATCCGAGGGGATGAGCGAAGATTGCCTTTATCTGAACATTTGGACACCTTCAAAGTCGTTTCATGAGCAAATGCCGGTATATGTTTTTATCCATGGAGGATCTTTTATCCATGGGGATGGCTCTCAAGTGGCTTATGATGGTGAGAGTATGGCAAAACAGGGGATTGTATATGTAAGTATCAACTATCGGCTAGGGGTATTCGGATTTTTGGCTCATCCAGAGCTTAGCCAAGAAAATGCTCAGGGCTCATCGGGTAACTATGGTCTTCTCGATCAGCTTGCTGCTCTGAAATGGGTTCAGGAAAACATTTCCGCCTTTGGTGGAGATCCTAAGCAGGTGACGCTAGGGGAGAATCTGTTGGCGCGCAATCGGTAAGTGCACATATGGCCTCTCCTCTTTCTCAAGGATTGTTTTCTAGGGCTATTGCACAGAGTAGTTCACTACTTGACTCCAGAAAGCTGATTAAAACAAAGGAAGTAGCAGAAAAGATGGGAGTAGAATTTGCGAATTTCACCAAAAGCCAGTCAATTAATAAGATGCGTAAATTAAGCGCAGGTAGGTTGCTCAAACTGGCATCAAAGGGGGACCCAAGAAGATTTAAACCAACTGTAGACGGATATTTTCTAGAAGAATTTCCAATCGATATATTTGAAAATGGCAGACAGGCAAGTGTTCCTCTTTTGGTTGGCTGGAATGCTAATGAAGTGCCATCTTTGGCTTTTTATCGCCTTAAAAGGGCAACACCGGAAAATTTCAGAAAAAAAGTAGAGCGAATCTACGGCAGCGGAGCCCATGAATTATTAGAGTATTATCCGGTGAAGACCAGGCAGGATGCTAGGGAAGCTGGTGCTAAGCTTGGTAGCGATTGGTTGATCAACTTTGGAACTTGGCGCTTGGCCGAGCTTCATGCATCCAAACAACCGGCTCCTGTTTACCGTTACCTTTTTGATCAGCCACATCCTGGACTTACAAAAAAAGTACTCAATAGTGGCAGCCTTCCGCAGCAACTTTTAAAACGATTACTTAACAAAACAATAACAGGGTCTGCTTTTCATGCGGCGGAAATTGAATATGCCCTTGGCAATTTGAATGTTCAAAAAAATTATGCATGGAAAAAAGACGACTATCAAGTTTCATCCAGAATGCAAGGTTATTTTTCAAATTTCATCAAGAGTGGAAATCCAAATGGACTGGATACCGAAAAAAAAGCCTTATAAAATGGCCTATACAGAATGAGGGAAATAGCAATAAATATATGCGTCTAGGCATCGAGGGCTCAGTCGAGATAGAAAGTGATACTAATAGGAAACGCTTATTACTGCTTCAAAAGATTGGTACTACAGAATAGGGAAGGATTATTGTTATCGAAGATAATTGGAAATGTCCATTTCATTTCCAATTACTCTCCCATCTCTATGTAACTCAAATCCTGAAATCATTTCTTGATTGTAAACAGCCACTGTCTTAGGTGGCCAAATGAGTGGATCGTTTAATTTATCCCAATCGATACCAATATCCTCCGGATAATAATCCCAGCTCATCCAGGCCCTTTCATTTATCATGAGGGCATCATAACCCAAAGCCTTACATAGATATTCATTTCTATTTCCCTCCCACTCCGTCCCATGACATAATAGATCCGCCGACTTATAGAAGTCTGTTAATTGATCATCGTCTCTAAACTCAAGATACCGCTTAGAAACTCCCGCGCGCAGCAAAACACCCCGGACGCGATTTGCATCCAGGGCATTTTCAGTATCAAGTATACTGGTATTTTTATGTAGGGAAATTTTATACACCTTAGCAAACCCTCGATTTTCATATCTGACTTTTTCCATCAATATAGATTTTTGCAATACAAGATGTGAAAAAAGCATTGCTGCATCTAAGCTTACTGATGTATAAAAAGCGTCACCAAGGGTGAGACTGTTCCAGCCCACTCCTTTACCAGATTGAATATTTACTTTATTCCCGATCAGATCAAGTGAGCCATGGTAAAGGCTCAACAATTCTGGCCTTAAAACCTTTTCCATAAAATAATTAATTTTTGATTACCCCCTTGACTATCAAGTTTATTTAACTTTTCCATCAAGGTCAGGTGCTTCAGGTTTCAGATCTAGAGGATAGTTAGCGGTGAGTACTTCGGTCTTGCTTTTCTGCTTTCCACCTTTCGCATTGACCGATACTTGTTGTTTTATAGACCATTGAGACCAACCATATTCCCTTGAATACTTCTCGAGTAAGGGCGAGGGATATGAAGAAAGTAGGAATTTGCCTTTAATCCTTGCTAGCAAAAATAGCAGAGCATCGAAGTCCTGCTCAGAATACCCATCGTAATGTCCACAATCTGAATTGTAGTATGGAGGATCGCAATAAAAGAAACTATCAGGCGTGTCTCTACTGGCAATAATATAAAGCGCATCTGCACATTCTATTTGACAATTTTGAAGTCTGATCGCCATTTCTTCCACAAATCCTTCCTTCTTTGAATTGATTTTCTTGGTCGTTGTGTTGTTCGATTTATCGTATCCCCAACTGCTGTCAAGTTGCGAGGAAAAACTCTGAGAGGAGGTGAGCCATACTGCCCATGCCCTTTTTATCTCTGAGAACATATCTGGATTATTGTAGATTACAGATGCTTTGCGGTGAAGGTCCCGACTGTGCAGTGAAATTCGGATTTCCTTTTCCAAGGATGTAAAATCATCTTTAGCTACCCGGTAAAAATTGATCAGTTCTTTATTGGTGTCATTTATTACCTCAATTCTTGAGGGTTCTTTTGCGAAAAACACTGCTGCCCCGCCAATAAAAGGTTCGCAATAAAGCACATGTGAAGGGATTACGGAGACAATACGTTTTGCTAGCTTTTGTTTACCCCCATAATAACTTATGGGGGTTCTTAATTTTAATTTGGTCATAATTCTTAATACAAATCGTCAATCGTTAAATCGACTTTCTCACCATTGACAACTATAGAAACCCTGCATTTTATGTCTGGGATTCCCATGCTTTCAATCTGAAACCGTTTCCCGTCAAGGTGATAAAGCGGATGATCATTGTCTAGATCTAGGACTACCCAGCCCCTTGCACGGATGCGTTCTATCTTGGCTAAGAGCTTCTTCATGGTTCATTTTATTCCTAAAAATTATCTGCCAATTTCTTCGTTCTGGGTCACTTCAGTGGTCTGATTTCCCTCCCAAGGAAAACGTTCTTCCTGCTGCTGAGCACCAATCTCATTTTTATGTGAGGTAGTTTGTTCAGGTTTCGATTCAGTATTTCTTTCTACTTCTTTATTTGGAAATATTTCGTCCTGGCGGATGATGGTCATGTTTTTATCGAAAACATCAAGCCCTTTAAACTGGGGGTTTGCGGTAATAAATACCTGAACAGCTTTTTTGCCAACCATCATTTCAGCCTGTGCTAAATTCCCATTCTTAAGCAGCTTGATCATATTATCTTTTGCAGAATCTGCTAAGCCCTTAAATGGATATTTATCGATGGCGTTGGACAGGTCAAACTTAAATTCAGGGTAGAACTTTTTTAGGGGATGATTACCGTAAGCATCCTGAACATCAAGATTAAGCTTAAACCAAACCTTCTTCTTTTCTGGCGTTTCTCCATTTTCTGCCTTGAGGTAAACGTCTCGTTCAATCGCGTTACCCGATAGAAGCTTATAGGCCTGCAAGGCGGTTATACGGTTATCTCTTTCAAGATCAAAGACCTGTCGGATTGGAACGGTATTACCTGCCTTGTTCAAAGTAACTTCATAATCGTTAAGAAAATACATGTCACTCTGTTTAGAGCGGCTGAAGTTTAACATGAACTTCATCTGGTCGGCAGCCATTGCCGGATTTCTTTTTACCTGGGAAGGCAGGTACGATTGGTTAATGCCCAAGGTAAAGGCAGGAAGTTCCCTGGAAATTGCGGATTCAAGAACATCATTAAGTTTTGATCCGAAGCCTAGATAATCAAGGCTTTTCTTTAGGTATTCTAAATTATTCTCATTCATAATCAAATAAAAAATGGTTAAAAAATCAAAAAAGGCTAAGTTGCTGTTCTGGCTGGGGTGGCTCATAACCGTTTTCCCTGGCTAGGTGCTCGCCTAGTGAAACTGCTAGTTCTGCAATAGACTGGTATTGGCAATCGGTCAAAAAAGCGGAGAAAAGAAAATGGGAGCGGTACCCGGTTGAAGATATTACATGGGAATCGGACCTAAACTCTAAGTGAACAACCATAGGTTCCTTCCCATCGTCTCTTTTTTGGGGCCAATGATAAACGTAGTTCACATTTACATCAAAGCCAAACACCCGGATATCGATATTAAGGTCTTCTTTAAAGATCTCTGGGATCATGAAATAAATTTATGGTGAGTATTTTAGGCAACGTACCTCAGTCCTGAATCCGCTTATCAGGCAGAAGCGGTGTAATGAAAATTTGCAAACGGGGCAGGAAAAACATTGAGATTTAAATTCAATAAGCACCCTATCATCCGAAATCGAAAAAGACGCATCCAATTGCTTGATCCACAAGGAAAACCTACAGGTCAGCACGGAAGCAAGCAAATCATTGCCAAGGCAGGATATAAATCTGGCATTAATAAAAATAGAGCTGATATTAACAGCCGTTTGCGGCTTCGGGCAATTTCCGATAGCCACAAAAGCTGCCTCGCCAAATTTGAAGCTTCCAGCTATTGATATATTCTTTTGTGCATCGGTTTTGCCATAAAACAATAGGACTTTAGTTATGCTAATCTCAGGAAGTCCCTTTGGAATGCAAAACTCAAAACCGTTTTGGGTAATCCATTCTCTATCCACGTTTTATCGCGAAATCCCATGACTATAACCCCTGCTATATTCACTTTTTAATTCAGCGAGGTCTTTTTGCAAAAAGCCCGCATTGACATCAATACTTCCATTTTTTTGCATCCCTGCAAAAGCATTTTCAAATCCTATGGTAAATGGGGAAAGCTGAATATCAGCATCTTTTATTGAAGATATATTTTCTATCAGAAACCCTGCATCTTCCCCAAGATAAGAAACAATAAGGGCAGCTCTATTTGCGATTATCCCTTTTGGCTGTGAAGCCCTATACTGAATAATAGTTCCCTCGGTTAGTTCCACAATACTTCCGAGTGCAAATTCTTTCTGTTTTTCTGCGTTCAGTGTTTCCCCGTTTATCTTAATAGGAACTGATAGTTTGGAGGCGTCATAAGAAATGAATTCTTTGGTTTCACCATCATATTCAAACACTATCGTCCTGTCTGTCCCATCAGAAAACCTGATGGTTTTTGCCATATTAGGCTGCTCTCCACTGATCATCAACCGGGATTCCTCCTCTGATAAGTCCGGCATAAGTTGTGGCTCTTTATAAATAGGGTGCAGTTTAATTTCCTGAAAGTTGTCTTCATCGGTGTGCAGAGAAAGTTTTGCATCCAGGCTGTCGATCACAAAAGCTTCACTGACCAGATCCCGAAGGTTGACCATGGAAGTTCGTCTTCCGGAAAGCAATGCAGAAAGATCTGCATCGCTTAATAAATGCTTGTTACCATCATATAATCCCAGCCTGGAAAGCTCTGCTATCGGCAGTGCCTCGTTTATCATTAAATGTTTCATCAAAATTTTGTTTTATCTGTTAGCACTATACAATGGCGAGTCTCCATCTAGATTCTTCCCCGAACCATTAGATGCAGTTCTTACCTGCTCATTCGTCATTTCCCGCTTGAGATATAAAAGGGAAGCATATAGTTTATCGCCTTTGCTTAAGGTGAAACTGTTACCAAAAAGGCTTTCCTGCATCTTCAGCCTTCCCTGTTTTAAATGCCCGATCACTTCATAGACTGATCCATTATAAGGAATTTTGTCACCGGTGGTAAGATAAACCGGGGGTTTACCTTGTGGTAGACCAGTTGCATGCATATGTTCTTGCTCTACTGATTTTTGCTGCGCTCTTTCAAGATCCATGATATAATTGAATATACGTTCAGCATCCATTGAGGCAGAAAAATCTCAAAGGGATTATTTTCCAGGATTTTGATCCAGCTTTCTACATATGCGAAATGCTGCCCCGGATCATGGCCTATACCCAGCTCTTGCCCCATGATCATGGAGGCGATCTCTGCCCTTAACTCCTCTTTTGCATAAAGTAAATCTCCGAAGCTATTGCCCATATCCCGGTTTAAACGTTCTGGGTGACCGGTCCAATGACCCAGTTCGTGAAGTAGTGTGGCATAGTACTTATGATGCTGCGAAAACCAGTCTTTATAGGGTAAGGTTATCGTGTCATTTTTCGGGCTGTAAAAAGCTTTGCCTGAATACTCATGCAGGATTTTAGCACCAGAGGAGGCAATCATTTTTTCTGCCCGTTCATTGGGCTGCCAATCGACACCTGGTATTTCCCGTTCCAGCTTCGGCATTCCATCAATCTGGGCAGCATTAAAGACATAAGCATTTCTGATGATGGCATGGCGAAGCGCAGTAGTTTCCTTGATTGGCTTTCCCAGCTCATCATGCATAACCTTTCCCGAGGCATCGCGCTTGGTACGCTCATCTGTGGTTTTAACAAACTGGATAAGCATTGACTTCTCTCCTTTTCTAACCTGCATCCCACTTTCTTCTGCTTGCCTGTAGGTCATCCACCTTGGATCGTCCCTACCTGCCATTAACAGCGACAGCGCATTAATACCTTTATATCTTTTGCCGCTTTGGAAATTATAAGGTAATAGGAAGGGCATCCCACTTGCGTCCCAGGGAATCTGCCATGGGGCAGTTCCTGCCCTAAGTCCGTCAATCACCTTTTCGGCAACCTGCACATGAAGAGGCTTCTGAACATCTTTTTTATCCATCTTCAGACTCCTCCCTATCGGCAAAATCTATCCCATAGACCCAAGCTTCATCGAGATTGAGTTCAATCTCCTCCACCATGGCGAGCAGTTCCAGCTTTTGCCTTAATGTTAAATGGGCTGTACTTTCCATAAATTTCACTTGATTAATTTTCGATGTCGCATGGAGCTGAAGGATGAGGAGTATGGGGTCAATGTACACGCCCTCCATGCGCAGGCTAAAGTGCAGGTGTTCCCCCGTCACTCTCCCGGTTGATCCGGTAACCCCTATAAGTTCCCCTGACCTTACCTCCTCTCCAGTATGTACCAGTATTATGGAAAGATGACCATAGATGCTTTCCAGTCCTGAATGATCAATCCTTACAAATTTCCCCAGGATGGGGTGAAAACCGGTCTGGGATACCCTTCCTGACAAAAAAGAAAAGACCGGTTCATTTCTGGCATGTAGATCTATTCCTTTATGAAAATCAGAACGGTGTGTGAGGGGATGTGTCCGTTTACCAAATCCGCTATTTATTTTCATCGATTGTAATGGCATAGAGACCTGGGCTAGGCAAATGGCAATAGATGCAATAGATGCAATAGACAATAATATCCCAGCGACCCAAATTTTAGCGCTCAAGGGAAGCGTCATCACTGATTTCAATACTTTGGTTTCGGGAGATGTGCTCTTCAAGAGAAATCATACTTCTTTTCATCACTTCTGGATTTTCTATTGCGATCTTTAGTGCAGCAGAGGTATGGCCATAGTCTGAATATTCCTGTTTCATGTTTATGTCCAGCAATTCCTTAAAAGTATTAATATCCATCTCTTTTACTCCAGTCATAATATCCTGATAAAGCTCATTTTTATCCCTTAGTACCAAAAGTGCGTCTGTAGAATACTTTCCTAAAGGCCCACCGCCAAAACCTACACTAATGGTGTCACTTTTCAGATCAGCCATTGCAATGACCCCGATCTGCCCTTGTCTGGAAACAGGGTCGACGGTCAGCTCGGGATGTACCACCACAAGCCTGCCTGTTAACTCTTCCATAAGAATTCGTTTAAAGTTTTAAATTGGTTATCTATCGTTTTATGCCACCTGCCATTGAAGCTTTAGGAGGTTCCTGTGGTCTGGCTGAGGAAGCTTCTGATTGATTTTTTTTAACTATCATCAATACTTCATTGTTGATGCGCATGAAATTTTTCCGGAGAGTCTCCTCCTTTCTCCCTCCGAAATCATAATAAATGGGCATAGCTGGATAAGACTTTTCTTCATTAGCTATCGCTTCCATATCCAGGTTTACCCTACAGTGGATTGCCGAGGTCTCGAATTTTCCGGTATATTCTTCCACTGCATCCGAGGCCAACATGCCTACGAGTTCTCCCGCCTTTAGTGAGGCAATTTTTCCTGCAGGGATCAGGGGTTCAAGTTTTTCCGATAGCGAGAGTGAAGTTTTCGTGCGGTCTATTGATAGACTTTCAGAACGCTGCTTTACTTTACCAAAAAGCCGTTCAAGCCATTCCAGGGTATCTTTGTTCCGTACTGATCCTGAAAGTACGTTCCCTACAACAGAGGTAATGGTAGTTGCTGTATCCTTTCCATATTGCTGCTGAAACTGCGGGAGTTCTTGAAGTCCCATAAGCACCGCAACTTTATTCGATCTGGCGGTAGCGATCAGATTTTCGATCCGATGCACGAAAAGAGTGGGAACCTCATCAATAATCAATGCAGATGGCAGGTTTCCTTTTGAATTGATTAACCGCGTTAGCCGGTTCAGTACTACTGAATAACATGCAGAATTTATATTCTGGGTATTGGGATCGTTGGCTAGGACCAGCATGGATGGCGCATTCCGGGATGAAATCTTAAGATTGAAATCATCTCCTGAAAAAACCCAAAACGTTTCTTTTGTGGCCAGTCGGGATATAAATACTTTTAGTGTCCCAATCTGTCCCTCCAACTGATTGAATGCCTTGGCCTGATAGGCAGTTGCAAAGGGAGAAAGTAAGCTTTTGAGTTCTGGATTGGAAAAAAGCACCGAAAATATCTGCTCATAGCTGCAGTTCAAAAAGGATAGCACATGTGGAAAGGTGGAATATCGGCCTTTTTCATACTGAGAGAAGAAATAGATGCAAGAAGCTAAAAAATTAACGGCGCTCTGGGTAAAAAACTGGTCGCTACCTCCTGATTTATCTCCTTTTTTTAATGCTTCTACTAGAGCTTCAGCCGTCTCACCTGCGTCTGCCAGTGTAAGAATATAATCCGGTCTTAGCACATTGATTCGTCTGCTTTGCTCGACTGATGTGAGATTGATCACATGGAAATCAAAGCCTGAAAGCCTTCCCTGCTTCTTCCCAAGTAGGTAGTGATAATAGGCAATCTGGCCAAGGTCAGGAAATTTAAAATCATAACAGCATACGCAGAACTCCTTAGCAATCACCTGACGGATAAAAGGCATGACGACACCAAAGCTCTTGCCTGAACCAGGGGTCCCGATCAGAAGAGTTCCGCGAAAAATATTCTCAATGTTAATGAATCCCGCATGCACTTTTTCCCGATAATAGAACAATGTGGGAATGGAAACTGCAAATTTCCCTTTTACCGGCTTCCTTGCCTGCATAAAAGATTCTTCCTCAGTATTCCATTTATCTTTACCCAAGTTAGAACTGATGATCTTGGAAACATTGTCCATCGCAACGTGGACCAATATGCTACCTACCAGTAAAAAAGATATGTAACCAATGTCTCCCCAACTGGTGAGGTAGATAATATTTACCCCAGTATTCCCGAAAAAGTATATGCTAAAAATCATCGATACCAACCCAAAAACCAGGGGATAGATAATGGATGTTTTTGCATTCAGATCCTTTTCTTTTTTACTTAAAGTGCCAATTGAGACCAAGGAAATGAGTAAAAAAGAAAGAAAGCGGCTATAGAACGGGTGCTGATAGACGATGATCCTGGACATGCGGATAAGAAACCTACTAATTCCAAGTCTTTGGGCATAATCGCCTGTGATCAGTTTGGGAGCATAGATGAACATCAGTACGTCCAAAAACAGAGCAAGATAAATTGCAAACTGAAGAAAGCGGTGAAGGCTTTGTTGTTCCTTGCTTTCTTCCATAAAACCTCATTTAAAAAAATTAGAAATAAAAAAACCGCCATTTTGGGGCGGTTTTTTTTATATTATTATTAAGTTTTTTGGCAACCTGTTATTTACTTCTTGGGCAATTTAACAAAAACAGAATTTTTTGCCATTTTCTTAAGGGTATTATTGAGTGTTAAAATCTTCATATCCTGCGCAACAAGATCTGAATCATGCGTAACCATTGTTGCCTCATGGGCCTTGGCTAAAGAAATATAAAGATTATCGTTAAAATCGGTAACTGCAGGAGAAAAATCCAGCATATCTTCGAGTTTTGAAACGGGGCACTTTACCACGTCAATAGCATCTGCATAGGCTAAAAAATCAGATTTAAACTGATTGAAAACTACAACGATCTGAGCGCTTTTGCGAAATACATCTTTGTAATAGGCATACTCACCTTTTCCATAACTTTGTTTAAGGTGTGCTTTGTTTGATTCTATTTTTAACAGTCTATTGAAAAGTTCACTAATCTGAAGTGAGGAGGTAATTATCCGCGAGGTTCCTGAATTTACAGCTATTGAATAGACACTGTTGAAAAAATCTATATAGGTTCCCTCAAAGGGTTTTCCATTCGTCACTCCCAGAACATAGATCCATACGTTGGTATCAAAGAAATAATTTCCCGGCTTAGGAGTTGGGTGAAATGAAAGGTCAGAAATATCTAAAGACATACTTAAGCAAGCACGGCATCAAGCATGGTGCGGTAATTATCATTGTTTTTGATATTATCGACTACCCATTCAAGTTTGGTTTCGTAGGTTGCTAAATGATCGGTATTGGAAACCTTTACTTTTTTAGCAAAAAAGGACATTCCCTTTTCAACCATTATTTTTCCAAAAGACGCATTTAAAAATTGAGTGGTGAGAACTTTAACCTGAGCAAAGCTAACCTCTACCCCATCTTCTTTTTCCAATGCTTCAATGATAGCTCTATGCAGTTTCAACCCATCTTGGTGAAACATTGCATTGGGACTATTAAGTATTTCAAAAACAGAAATTTGCATCGTAGATTGATTTAATATTTAAATATATACATATATACGTATATATTGGTAAAAATGTTTGTAAAATTTTAATTAAAAAAAGTCTGCAAAGGTACAGAAAATTATCCGCTTTAAATACCTTTTATAAAAGTGAATTCTTGTTAAATACCAGATGTACAGTACTTCCCATAAATTCCTGTTTTACATCAGCAATCTTATCCGGCCTGGCAGTACTGTCCGCATGACTGGTATTATAATAGGCATCTCCTGTAATGATATGAAGGTGGCCATCATGGTTTAGAAAAAAGTCTCTCATCTTGTTAAGGTGTATCCCTCCCGGTGCATCCAGTTTGGTAGTATTCCCTTCAATGGCCCAAAGAACCGCAGCTCTAGCCGAAGAAACCTCCCCTGCAGTCTTATTTTTAATCTTGGGAAGGAAACCCTTGCCGAGATCAGTTACGGTGAATATAACACGTCCCAATTTTGGATAGTATTGTCCGCATACGAAAAACGGGTATTCCGTTTCGCCATGAAGATTGATATTGCAGCAAAGTTCAGCGAGATAGTCTAACAATTTCTCGGTTGTCGCCTCTGAAAACCCGGGCATCCCATCGTGAACAAGGAGTTTTTCAAGAACATATTCAATAAACCCATCTTTATCATCGGGCATAAATGACTTAAAGGGGATTGTGCTTCCCTTATTGCTTCCACTCAATTTAATGGCATCAGTATTTATCAGGCCATTTTGAAAAAGGATGGGAAATTTTTTGTTTACATCCTCAAAACTAATTGAAAAGGTAAGGCCGTGCTCAATATTCAAACGGTAAAGGGCTGCTCCGAGCATTGCGCTCATATTGCCATCGATCCATTCCATCTCCTTTATCCCGATGTTGATATTGATATCATTGTATACCCTGGCACGTTGATAAAACCGTTCAATCTGCATCAGACCGGAAACATTGGTGTTGATCCGGCTATCGCTTAATTGTATGGTTTGGTTTATGGTTGGTTTTAATATCTGCAAGCTGAGAGAGGTTGTTAACGGCTAAAGTTATAAAATTTAACCATATAAATTAAATCCTAAACATTACCCTTAAAGTTGCAACCAACGGTTATCCCCTAGATCAGATGGTGTCGGCATTTAAAATGTCGGAATAATGGATGGACAATTTAAGATTTCTGCCGGAGACCTGCTTTTCCGAAAGTTCAATATTGAATACCTTATTACCTGGAAATGTTGCCTTCTTTAGTATGTAAATATTACGGAAGGAACTTTTGAACTGCTCGAAGGGATAAAGGCTAAAGACAGGCTTCAGTTCGATGGACTGCACATTGGTTGATTTGTTTACTTTCCGGTCTTCGAGTTTAAACCTCAGCTCATCTACATCAAAAATGAGGTTGGTGGCATTTTTAAAACTCAGGTCTAAAAGAACACAATCACCCAGTGTAAAAACCCTGTTCAGCGTCATGAATATTCCATATCCTGTTGTACGGTTTACATGTTCCTTCCTGCGCAATTTTAGGATCGAAAGTGCATTGGCTTTCAGCTCAGGGGTCGAAAGCGATGCGCCAGATATGTCCAAAGGCCTCATGTACTGCGGAAGGATCTCAACCTGGGAGGAAACATATTCAGATTTCTGCGAGGGCAGAAAACATAGCCTGAACTGTGAAATAAATGTTTCCCCAACAATGGTTACCAGGCCCGCCTCACCGCTGGAAAGAAGGGCAGGAATGGAATCGGGGGCAGCCTTAACCCTAAGAATATTTTTTTCGGGAAGGTCTCCGATCAGCGAGGGGCTGGAAAGGTCTACATAAGAGATCTTTTCCGGTGAAATAAAATGAAGGGAAACAGAGCCAGAGATACCAATAACAGGAATTTCAGAAACAGTAAGCGTTCCGGTCTTCTGGGCAAAAAGTGTCATTGAGCACAGTAAAAACTGTACAGCTAAGATAATTTTTTTCATAAATTAATAAGATTGTTGTTTTCTTTTAAGCTCATCGGGATCGATGAGATAGACTTGGGTATTGTACCTGATTTTGACCTTGTTGGATCTTATCAGCTTATTGACCGCTGTGGTTGTTGACTGGAACATTTTAGAAAGTACCCCCATCACCAGTTGGTTGTTATTTTCCGCCTGCTGTTGGATGGATATCCCTTGTGAGGTAGAACCGCCAAGATCCCTGGTAAATTCCCTGAAGGCAGAAGAGGGAACATAAATCCCTGCAAGTCCATCATTATCATAAATCTGAAGATTTATTGGAAGGACGTCCCCACCATAGAATACTGATGAGATAGTAAGAGAAACCCGTTGGGCAGAAAATCCCGATATAGTAGCGTAAAGATAAGTGCCTTTGCGGATCATAAATTTCCCCGCCATAATATCATCCAAAAGCCTGATGCGCAATCTCGAACCGGAAAATCCGGTAATATCCTGATCTATTATTGCAGAGATTGGGCGTTCATCCTCAGAAGAAACTATGGTATTAAAAGCCCCCAAACCGGCATTGACTTTTTTTACCGCTACTTTCTTTTTACTTTTTGCCTCCTTTTCGGCAATTTCTAAAAGGCGTTCCTTTTCCCTCTTTTCGATAGATGAAGGATCATTCGCTTTTCCCATACTGTCCACCAAGGCCATCTGAGCGCGAAAGATCTGCATTGGGTCTGCCGGCTCTTTTTTTATTTCAGTTTCATTTAGAACTTGGCTGTTTTGCTTGATCTTTGACAAGGCAAGGACCAGCGCCCTGTCCTGCTCGGTTCTGGATGAATTTCCCCTGTTATCATAGCTTCCAAAATTTTCGTTGTAGGGAGGGCTTCTGTTCTGTTCAGTGGCTGTGGCCCCATATTTTCTTTTCATTACCTGATCTATGGAATCAAGCATCCGCTTTTCCCTTTCATTATAGGAAGAGCTTACCTGGGCCTGCGCCCTGGTTTCATCGGTAATACTTCCCACAGCAGTATACCCATCCGCCTGTTTGAACTTATTACGGTAAGCATCAAGCTTTCCTGAAAGCCCTTGTTTCTTAACCTGATCGGATACCCCGGCCACGTTAACCTGAAGTGAATCTTTTCCAAATACCAGTTTTCCCTCTTTGCCAAAACTAGTTTTGTAGATATAAAAGAAAAGCAGAATGAAAGGAAAACAGACGATGGGTAGCGCATATCTTGGCTTTTTGAGATCTATTTTTTTCATAAGAGTTATTTTATTTGTTTCTTTTTCCCATTTTTTCAAGCCCAGCAATCATTTTGGCCATCAGTAGACTATCCGCAGAAGTCAATGAATCTTTGGTTAACATTGAATTGAGTGCCGCCCTCATCTCCAGTGTTTTTTCTAGGCTGTTTACCGTAGAGCCAATTTCTGACAGGCCATTTCCAATATTGCCAATGGCTTTTTTTCAAGATCCGGCTTTTGAGGCCTGGACCTGAGCAGCGTAAAACACAGTAGCAGGGAGAAAACCATTAACAGGACCATCGCTGAAAAGATGCCTTTTGGATATTGATTAAAAAAATGGAAAGAAAGCGTCCTGAAACGGTCAATTTGCCCTGCGAACTCATTTTTCAATTCGGAAAGGATGGTTATTTTTCTCATTGGAATGCATTTTTTTCTGTAACTAAAAGATCCCTGTTTTCTAATGTTTTCCATCTGGTGATCAGAACCGCATGTGGGTTATTATCAGACCTGGTTTCCAGATCGGTCAAATTTCCCTCGGTGATAAGTGATCTGGTAATGGTTGAACTCCTGCGGTCTATTTTCTGGGTGCCATAATAGCGGAAATACATGCGTTTCTCGTCCAAAGAAATAGAATCGGTACGGATGGTCAGTACCGCTGAAGAAGAAAGAATAGAGGTAAAAAAACCTTTTTCCTTTAAATTATTGTACTGCAATGCGCCGCTTTCATCGATCAGGTACATGGCCTGTTTCATCTGGTATTCAATAAATTTATCATCCGGTACGAGCGAGAAAAAAGTGAATGGAATTTTGCAATATGTGCCCGGTATTCTGCTGCCCTGTTCAACTGCACATCGGTCTGTTTTGCCATAACAGGCGTTCCGGAGGGATCCAAAATATAAATGCTCTTTCTGGAGTCCCGGACATAACCATAGGCAAAAAAAGAAACAATTGCTACCACTACTGCGCAGAGAATAAAACTGCCTATGGAAATCAGAGTAGCCAGGCGGATTTTTGATTCGATATTTTTGATCATCATCTCTTCTATCCTCCCATTATTTGTCCTGCAACCCTGGTCATACTTGATGCTCCCCTACCCATAGAACTTGCTGCAGATGAAACGCCAGATGTTGACACAATCCATGTTGAAATACTCGGAACAGTTAACATGGTCAGTGCGCCTATGATAAAGGTTACGATTACCATTCCAAAAGACAGTATCCCATTACCGGCAAACCATCCCAGTTTTTCAAGACTGGCCTCTCCAGTACCAATCAACTCCTGATAGCGTGTTATTTCTGCTTCCAATGCATAGTGCTGAAAAAGCGATGCCACATACATCACCAGATAGGCTATTCCCGAATAAAGGTTTACAGAAATAAATCTTGCCACCCAGGTGGAAAAGGAATCCCTAAAGGCAGGGAGAATTGATAGTGCTACCGAGAAAGGTCCAAGAATAATCAGAATGGTTGAAAAAATAATCTGGATAATGAATATGATATAGGTACATACCCTCAATATCCATATCGCTAATGTCTCCAGTAGTGAAGTAGCAAGAAGCTGAAGTCCAATCTGCAAACGGTTTCTCATTTCAACAACAGGCTTCCATACCTCTGAGAATCCTTCTTTTACCGAAGAGCTTACCGATTCCCATGCATTTTCATACCAGGTATCAGCTTCTGTTTTTGCTGTTTCTGTTTCAGCCTGGAACTTTAAAAGCTGATCGGAAACTTCGACCATCAGCTTTGCCCGCTGGAGCCTGAGATCATTGATCTCTGCCTGGCTCCCATCGAACATAGCCGAAGTCTTCTGTTCCACAACATCTGTCGGATAGGCAAGGACACGTGTAAATATGCTCCACCATAGAATCACCATAGTCAGCCCAAAAGGACGCAACAGTGGCATAATCTCCAATTGCTTGTCCCCAGAAATCATTTCATAACTTTTAATGGCGAAGAATATCAGCATAAAAATCGCAGCCAGTGCCTGCGCATCAGCGATAAAGGCATCATAATGGGTCCAGATCGTATTTTTCATTTCATGCAAAAAATGCATCATGCCTTCCTCATAGACACCGTTTCCCTGAAGAAAATTAAAGGTATCCTTAAAAGAATCGGGAACAGATTGCACAAAAAAACCGGCAGTGCCGGTGAGGATATTTAATAAGGCCATATCTAAAGTTTTGTTTTTTTAAGGATATCATTGGCGATCTGGATATCGGTCTTTCTGACGGTAACATTAACAGGATCCCCGTCCCTTAATTTTTCTGTGGAGGATCGAATGGAAAGAAAGGTTTTCGCCTTTGATTTTTTCATCTCCCAGTTAGCGATCAGTTTTCTAAACTCGCCCAGCATTCTGTGATAGGCCATAATCCTTGAACCCCGGTCAACAGTAGTGGAACGGGCCATTTCCAGTCTTTCCAGAAGCGCATGGCTTTCTTCTTTATACCAGTCCAGCAAACCGCTGGAAACCAGATACTGTCTTTCAGAAGCAGATAGCCCTGTTAACAGCTCAGAATCAGCTTGATTCAACAAGCCTTCAAATTCATTCCGGTAATACATCAGCCATAAAGGATCTGCGAAACTCAGCGCCGAAGAATAATTTGAAGCTTCGCTCAATGCGGTATTGCGCAAGGTATCGGCATGCAACTTATAGAGGTTGTCTGTGTTCTGCATAGCAGCGGCAAACATTAACCTTTGGGTCTGCGGTCCGGCCGGTCCCAATGGCCGCAGGTCACTTTTGGGATAATTGGGATGCAGCGCCCAGGTGATCCAGTATTCTGGGTTTAACCACAGAAAACCTGGCTTTGGGGTAAACTTATCCCTATCCCATTGTTTGAAGACCATGCGTTCCTGTTGATAGATAATGTGTTTGTCCGTTATTTTTTTTGTGCATTTACTAAAAAACCAAATACGCAAAAAAGAAACATCACTAGATATTTTTTCATTGTTTTAAAAGTTTTGATTTAAATAGAATATCGTCCGCTGTGCGCAGATCCTGATTAATAAAATCCTGATATGGATTCAAAGAATGTAATAAGCCATTCATTTTTGCCCAGTACATAGATTTTTTCATGCTGAATACAAGCGCGCGGATGACGCGAAGTTCCAGAGCAATCTTTTTTAGCAGCGCATCCCGCTTTTCAAAGTCCATCAGCACATTTTCGCCCTCTTTTAGTACAAAAGATGAAACTTCTGAAAAAAGCCCTATCCCCCTGTTCTTTACCTGTCTCGCAACGTCTTCGGCAAAAAGCAAAAGGTGCGGATCTGACCTGGCCATTGCTAACATTCCGTTACTTTCCAAAGTGATTTCCGCTACCAGATTTCCAATCTGTCTTACGGCAATGGCACTTTTTAGCCCTTGATCTACTTCTCTTAAGGAGGAGAGTATTAGCGACTGAACCATTACCACCGCGCCCAGATTTACATTAATATCTGAAAGCCTGTTATTGATTGTATTTTGATAGTTACCGTAGGTATTTTCAGCAGCTAGGCGGATTGTACCATTTTCATTTACAATCGCAAAATGTCCGCGATCGAATACCAACCGTTGGGCCTGGACTGAAAAGGTTAGGGCAAGTAATAATACCATTGTGATGTATCCTCTCATAATTTTAGTTTTTAAGTACATCCTTTCTTCGAAGAATACTTTCTACCATTGCCTTATCAGTATTGATAAAATCTGAAAATGGGTTAGCTGCCTCCAGAGCTTTCTTTCTATTAGAGTAAGAAAGCGTAGCCGCAAGCCCACGGGAGGCACCAGCTATCTGGCGTAATTCGGTCAATACATGAGAAAAAAGCATCTTTCGGTCACTTTGCTTCATCTGGTTAATGTCACTGGTTGACAGGGCAATTCCATATAAAAAGTTCAGTAGCGAATATGCCTTATCTCCCATATCCATTTCTGCCTGAATTGCAAGAATGGATAATACCGGGTCATCTTTACAAAGCCTGAAAATAGTTTCCTGGCTTCGCGAGATATCATTAATAAGTGGGTATGCTTCAATCCCTACCTGCGAGGCATCAATTGCAAGGCTCAGTGTTTTAAACCTTGAATGAATATCCCTGTAGGTGTTTTTTAGCCTCACCATTAGTGTTTTATTTACTTCCTCATTTGCAGAGGCAACAAGCTGCCGATCCCTGGCATCAGTCTGTTTTCCGTGTTCGGTTTTGCTGTTTCCAACCAGTTGGTGTAAGAGTGTTACGTTAAGCTGGGCATGCGAGGAAAGGAAGATTATGGTCAAAGCAAAAAAAATACTATATTTTTCATTGCCTGAGCATTTTATGGTTTCGGATAATGTCATCAGCGATACGCTTATCTATATTGATAAATCCCGCATATGGATTGAGTGAATTTAATATACCGCGTTGTTTCGCCCAATACATTGAGCGGTACATGCCGTAAGCCACTCCACGCAAAATGGTGAGTTCGGTTACAATTTTGTTCAGCAGTTTGGCCCTTTCTCCAGCATCCATAAGGGCGTCTTTTCCTTCCTTCAATACGAAGGAACTCACCTCTGCTCCCAATTTTATCGATCTGGTTTTAAATTCCCTTGCCCCTGCTTCAGCGAATAGTAAAAGAAGTGGATCGGATGAGCTGATATTGACAGCCTTATTTACATCCTGCACAATATCCTGCGAAATCTCATAGATATCCTTTACCGAAAGCAGCGACCTCATCACCCCGGATACCTCTGAAAGGCCACGGTAAATAGTTGACTGCAGATCGTTTACAACGCCAAGCTGCCCGGTCACGGCAAGCTGGGCTCTTTGAACAAGGGTCAAATTGTCACTGGTCCTCGATAAGCCGCTGTTCATTACCCCGGCGTGTGCAGCTGTGGCAGCAGCTGTTGTTGGGTCAAGATATATCTGCGCTCTGGAAATCTGAACGAAAAGCGTAATTGATAAAAAAATGATTATTTTTCTCATAGTAGCATGTTTAATTATAAAGCTGTTGCATTTACCTTCCGGACAAAATCGGGCAATGAAAGACCACTGGATTTCATATCAGCGATGAACCGCTCAAGGCCCAGGCGGTAAGATCCCAGACGTGAGACATAGGATTCTACCGCGGTTTTTTCAGGTTTCTCTGTTGTGAATGTTAGATACTGAAAAAGGGATACTTCTACGCCATATACCTCACCTATACCCCCGCGCTTGATGTATACCTCTTTGAATTTTCCCCGCCCTGATTTATTTTCCAGTGCATTTACAGTAAAAATTTTCCGCTGTTCCGCATCGGGTAAGACGAGTAGTTTGGCTACCTGCTCATAATTTCCCTTGTATTTAGACTGGTCTAGCAGACAGATGGTATCAGAGCTTGCGAGTATGGAATCCTTGATAACCGCGTTCCCGATAATATCATTCAGTTCCTGGGTTACCACAATCGGTTCTCCCCAGAATTTCCGCATGGTTTTATAGAAGAATAAAAGATAATTGGCCATAAGTGGCGAAGCAATTGCTTTCCATGCTTCCTCTAACACCAGAGCTTTTCGCTGACCGGTCCTATGCCGCATTTTCTGGAGCACCAAATCCATAATTGAGAGCGTAACAATGGGAAAAAGGATCTTATTTTCTTTTATGGAGTCTATTTCATAGACTATAAACCGCTCAGTAAAGTCAGATTTATCTGAACTTTCATTCAGTAATTTACCATATTCCCCTCCAAGGCAGAATTTTTTAAGCACATAACGGTATTCATCCAGATCAAAGCTGATTTTTTCCGTTCGCATTATTTCGGCAATTTTTGCTACTGAATAATGGTAATAGGTATCAAAGCACAAGGCATATGCTGCATCGCCAAGAAAAAATCCGAGTAATAGGCAGAGAGCACATTTGAAAAAACCGTATCCTCAATCTGTGAAACATAACCTTCAGCCCCTTTTAAAAGCAGCCCAATCAGCGTTTTTAGAAAATCCTTTTTTTCAATATTATACTCTGACTCAGATATCAAAAAAGGATTCATCGTTATCGGATGCTCCTCGGTATAAGTGTAATATTTCCCTTTAAAATAACTGCAAAGGCCCGAATAGGAATGCCCAACATCGACAATTACGACATCATAATTATAGCCCAGATACTGCTCTAGCAAGCTGTTCATGAAAAACGACTTACCTGTTCCCGAATTACCGAGTACAAATTTTGAGCGGTTGGTGATCCTGCCGTTCTCCATGGGCAGATCTGCCAGATCAATTCCTACCGGGATTCCTCTTCTATCGGCAAAGCGCATTAAAAATGCCGAAGGCTCATCTGCCATCTGCCGTTCCTTATAAAAAAAGCATAATGCAGCATCTGTAGTAGTGAGGAACCAATCATATTTTTTAAGCGCTACTGCATTTCCAGGGAGCGCACTTCTAAAAAGCTCCAGTTGGTTATAGGCATTTTTTGATGGGATAATCCCCTGCTGAAATAGCGCAGCTTCAATGTAATTACAGCTTTTATCAAGTGAGCCAATCTCGGAGCACACCAGCATCGAATAATGGGCATTAACCAATAATTGATTTTCCCTTGCGACATCCACCAATAGTTTATCGATGTCCTCTACACACATCTGGTTAGCAGGGTCGGGCACACCGGAATGGCGCTTCCGCTTTAACTGAAGTTTGTTCAGGGTCATTCCCTGGCCTGGAACCTCTATCAATTGGTTATAGATCAAACATGATATCCCGGGGACAGAAGATAGAAAATGTAAATTATCCATTGGAAATCCCTCTAATCCCTTTCCGTCAGTGAGTTTTAAATAAGGGCCAATTGATTCCGGCAGATCAATAGCATCTACATCAACAAGGCTCATGCAACGCACAGCCCTTTCGCCCAGCCCAATTTCATTATCTCCTGACCGAAAATTGTTAAGGGAAAAATGCTCAGCTGAAAAATCCATTGCCAGCATTCTGGCTATGTATTTTTCTATCTCCACCCGGCTTAGCATTTTAGGCGATATCGATGCCCCTTTAAGCAGTTCGATGATCTTAGCAACATCGGAGAGAAAACCCATGAAAGCCTTCTTATCGTAAACATACATTGCCCGTCTTTTCACCTGACGGGTGATAATCAAAAAACTGGAATGTTCGATATATTCCCGGCCTGAAAAATGCTCATCATATTTTTGTTGCAACCATTCGGTTTGCTCCTTTGGATAATAAACCTTCCTCGAGAAAATATCTTGCTTCTGCATGATATAGCCTTCTCCGAGAATCTTAACTACATTTAGCAGTAAACGATGAAAATCTTTATATGCCTGTGTATTTCGGTGAAAGTGACCCCTCTGTTTCGGGCCAAACTGGCCACCAAATTGATTACCGGATGATGCACATCTAAGTTCCTTTCCCTCCGAACAAATATACACTTCGGATCCAAATCCATTTTCCTCAGGACTTTTCGGTTTAATCCATCTTACTGCCGGATTTATCCTCAATTCAGACCTTTCTAGCGATCAAAATCCATTCGCAGGTACTGGAACGCGTAAAAAACGCCATACCCCTTCAAAACAGCGAAGTGACCGTAGTCATCCCGAATAGTAGATATGCTCCCAGGAGCCTTTATTTTATGCAGAAATTGAAAAATTATTCCCGAAAGCCAGTTGCGAAAAAAGCTGATCGAAAGATCAGAACGGCCAGTTTGCCCCGAAACAGGTGGTCACTTTAAAGCGAAATGGGGTGACAGTTTAAATGCGGAACGGCTGGCCATTTTTGCCGAAATGCCCATACTGATCTCTTCCGCTGAATATTTATCTGTGCTCAGGAATGATAAGTATTGCGCTGCGTAGGGTAATAATTTATTGCTGTAACTGCCAAGTTCGAATCTGTAGCCCATTCGGAATACTTCATTCTCCTTATTTTCAATACTGATTACTTCTGCCATTCCGGCTGTTCCGAAGCTAAGATCTTTCTTGTAGTCCAGGAACTTAGGTTCGATTGGCTTTACGGAAGAGTTGATGATTTGCTTCGTAAAATTAGAAACCAGGTTTGAATTGGTGTTCACAGCCGTGATGATTGGCTTATCCACTTTTACAATCTGCTTTTCTTCTCCTTTATGTTTGTATACGGCCACATAGTTGTTTTTGAAAAAGTTCTTTGCGAATTCTACGATTTCATTTTTTGTAACCTTTGCCATTTCATGTATGGAGGATAACGTTTTGCCCCACTCAGTGCCACGATTTTTGATAAATGCATCCATTGTTGCCCCTGCTCGTATGTCATTGTTGTCATAGCTTTGCAGGTCTGCCAGCTTAATGTTGGCGATAGTGGCCTTGATCAAATCCTCATCGAAGCTTCCCTTTTTTATCAGAGTACATCAATCGATTCAATATCATATGTGGGGATTTCGGTAATAGTAGACAGCGGATTCCGTTCCAAACTGTACACCCGTAGATTAGCCCGACTTTGAGCAGGACATCTTGAGAAGAGTCTCAAATATATCCATTCCTATCAGAACCACCGCAAAAGAAATTTTGTCAATGCTCTGCCCCCCATCCGCACAAAACTTCACTCCACGGCATCCCGGATATGATTATCCAGCCAATAAAGCTGTTCTAGGGCAAGATTACATCCAAAAACCGACAGACAAAAAACTCCAGCAACACCCTTTCTAAAAAAACCATTTTTAAGCGCTTTAGCGCTCCACTGAAGCTGCCTTGAGTACAAAAAGAACCATTGAATCATGTTGGCTTTAAACAAACCCTAAAACCGCTTAAAATGAGCCGAGTGACTACTTTGAAGCGAGAACAGTGGCCATTTTAAACCGGAAAAAGTGACCACTTTGCAGAAAAACAAGTGGCCACTTTTGGAATAATCCCCACCAAAGGGCTAGAACAAGTTCAAAAGTCAGAATCTTGATAGACAAAGTTTTGCAAATTTTCTTTCATTTTTAACCATAGAGCTGGAACTGCCAAAAATTTAGCGAAAACCTGTATCATCCGGGTCCTCTTGAAAAATTAGTTCTTGAACAAATCGACCGATTAGGGATTGGATATTACCCAAATAATCATTGGAAGAAGCAGGAATTTGCGGCAGCACTTATAGCCAAAGTAAAGAAACATCTTAGCGCCAATATTACCATCTCAACATTCGATATTTATAACTATTTCAATATTAAAACCGATTATGGTGCTATTCAACAGAAATTTCCAATAAACGAAACGCAGAACATTGAAACCTCTTCTATTTACCAATCAATAATCGAAAAGCTTCGGACAAGCCAAAGGGTTGTTATGACCGGTGAACCGGGAATGGGTAAATCCTAGCTAGTCGAGAATCTTAAAAAGTACATCCTGCAATCCGAATTTCATTTGATCCGGCACCCGTGTTACACGGATCTTGGTGACCAGCACCAAAAGCTGCATATGCAAGTCAATACTTTCTATGCTAATCTGATTAAAGAACTACTTGAGATTTTTCCAAAACTCAAAGAGTATAAACGAAAATACTTTGCAAACGATCTGGAAGAACTTAATCTGTTACTATCTGAAGTTGATGAGGAGACAATCTTAGTTATCGACGGTTTGGATCATATAGAGCGGATTTATCGGTTTAGTAACATGGGCGAAGAAACTCCCCATGTCGAAATTGAGATTTTGAGCGCCATCAATGAATGACCCCGAAGCAGAGCTATCGGGGGTATCGCAAAATTTAAAGACTCAAGCTTAACTGATTTCTATGCAACATCTTGTAAGATGATTTATCCTCCCCCTGATTTTGAATATATTTCATGATAATTGTTTCATTTGCATATTGCCCAACAGTATTGACATAATGACCAGCAGTCCAAAAATTTTCTCCCCAAAGTTGTTGCTTAACTTCTGGGTGAAGACGGAAAAGCTCCTTTGCTGTAATGCTCTTTACTGCCTGAACAATACTTTTTACCGATAGCATCGGAACGCTTTGTATCAAAAAATGAAAATGGTTATCATCAGCACCAATCTCAACAAAATGAATTTCATATCGTTTGGAGATATCTTCACAAACCAAAACTAAACTCTCTTCAACGGAAGTAGACAAAATGCTCCGTCGATATTTAATCGGACAGACCAAATGATAAAGCAACAAACTTTTGTTATGACTCTTGTTAATATGGTCTGGTAAACAATGTAGATTTAAACGTAATGACGGTTTTAAACTATGCTGTGCGCCATTTGAAAGTGAACCACATTGTGGTTTGCGGTCACTACAACTGCGGGGGAAGCGGCAATGCAACCTGCCGATATGGGCATATTAAACCCTTGGTTAAGAAATATCCGTGATGTTTACCGGCATCCATAGAGATGAGCTAAATGCCATTTAGGAGGAGGGCGCACGCTACAACAGACTAGTGGAACTGAATGTTCAGGAACAATGCGTGAACCTGTTAAAAACCGCAGCAGTACAGGAAGCAATTACCAACCGGGGAATAATGGTACATGGCTGGGTTTTCGATATCCATACAGGTAAATTAATTGACCTTAAAATCGATTTTGAAGTCATTTGAAAGATATTAAGGAGATTTATAATTTATATTAAGTCCGAGGTCCACGGTCCGAGGTCGGAAGCGTTTAGTTCCTAATCAAAGTTTATAAGAAATCAAAAGTCCGAAGTAGGCGTTTTATGCACTCGGACTTCTGACTAAATACTTCGGACTTTCTTAACGTCCCATCCAACCGCCATCAACGGTCAAGATTGTTCCATGTACATAATCGCTAGCCGGTGAGGCCAGGAATATTGTTGGTCCTTTAAAATCTTCTGGTGTCCCCCATCTTCCGGCAGGTATACGGGATAATATAGAAGTGCTTCTGTCCTGATCTTCGCGTAAAGCAGAAGTATTATCGGTTGCGATATATCCGGGCGCTATTGCATTTACATTTACACCCTTTGAGGCCCACTCATTTGCAAAAGCCTTGGTTAAAGATGCAATTGCACCTTTACTGGCGGCATAACCAGGAACGGTAATACCACCCTGGAATGATAGCAATGATGCCGTGAAAATTACTTTTCCGCTTCCTCTGGCAATCATTTCTCTACCAATTTCGCGTGTTAAAATAAACGGTGCCGTTTGGTTTACGGCAATTACTTCATCCCAGTATTCATCAGAATGTTCGGCAATTGGCTGACGTAAAATCGTTCCGGCGTTATTAACCAAAATATCGATAACAGGATGATCTGCTTTTACCTGAGCCGCAAAAGCCAGGGTCTTTTCGCGTTTACTAAAATCGCACTGGTAAGCATAAAACTTTCTACCCAGTGCTAAAATTTCTTTCTCAACGGTACTGTCCAGAAGTTCGAGACTTGCAGAAACACCGATAATATCGGCACCTGCTTCGGCCAAAGCTAGAGCCATAGCCTTCCCTATCCCTCTTTTACAGCCGGTAACTAATGCAGTTTTACCTGCTAAATTAAATATGTCAGACATGTTTTTCTAAAGTTCTATTTTAAAGATCGCTCCATTTCGCTGTGATCCAGCAGAAGTGACGGTAAGAAATTATTATTTCAGTTCATTAATAGCACAGTGATCCATATCACCATAATCTAAGTTTTCTCCGGCCATCCCCCAAATAAAAGTATAGTTGCTTGTACCTGCTCCGGAATGGATAGACCAGTTTGGCGAAATTACCGCCTGATCGCTCTGCATCCAAATGTGGCGGGTTTCTTGTGGCTGACCCATAAAGTGACAAACACTCTGCCCTTTTGGAACTTCGAAATAGAAATAGGCTTCCATCCTCCTATCGTGCGTATGTGCAGGCATGGTATTCCAAACACTACCCGATTTTAGTTCGGTCATTCCCATTTGCAACTGACAGGTTGGCAAAACACTGTTCACTAACAACTTATTAATTATTCTATGATTTGCTGTTTCAGGCGTACCCAACTCTACAATCTCCGCTTCGGCTTTGCTCACTTTTTTGTTTGGAAAAGTATGGTGTGCAGGAGCAGAATTGATGTATAATTTAGCCGCCTCGCCTGGTGTGGCAGATTCAAAAAACACCTCTTTAGTACCCTTGCCAATGTACAAGGCTTCTTTATAATCCAGTTCGTATTTTTCGCCATCAGCAGTAACAATAGCTTTTCCGCCAACATTAATAATGCCCAGTTCCCTGCGTTCTAAAAAGTAAGTTGCTTTTAAATCATCAGGGTTTGGAAGCGCTATTTTCTGATCAACAGGCATTGCACCACCAACAATATACCTGTCAAAATGAGATAAGGTTAGGTTTACCTGGTTGGCCTCAAATACGTTTTCAATTAAGAAATTTTCCCGCAAAGCTGCGGTATCCATTTGTTTAACTTCTTTAGGGCTTTGGGCGTAACGGCTTTCGAATTCATTCATTGGTTAAAAATTGAGTTTTGCGATAAAATATGAACTGATATCAGATCCTATCTGCAAATATATTTATACGATCATGATTATCTCTATTAATATTAAACTTTATCAACCTTTTTTATTGCCAACCAATATGTCAATCTTTCAGGTTGTTATAAAGAATATATTTAGGGACAAAAAAAGTTTTTCCATAAATTTTAAAATAATAACCTGAGTTCGATAATTAATTGGAATAGAAACATGTAATCAAAGCGATATTTTGTATATTTAAGTATATAACATTCAAATATTTAGCAAAATAAAAGCGATGATTACATACTATAAAGTTACCTATATTTTCTGCATAGTTGATGAGTTTTACAAAAACTTTGAAAAAACGACTAAAAACTTCATTTTAGGCAAGCCTTCAAGACGTCCGATAATGAGATAATTAGTATTCTTCTTTTGTTTCATGTTAGCGGCTTTAAATGCTTAAAGCATTATTATATTTTCTACGTTCAAAAGCATATGCAGGATGATTTCCCCAAGACGGTATCTTACAACCGTTTCGTTGAACTTAGCCAAAGTGTAATCATGCCCTTGACGATCTTCTTAAAAACCTGTTGTTCGGGTTCCTGTACAGGAATTTCTTTCGTGGATTCCACGCCGATAAGAGTTTGCAGGAACAAGCGGATAAAAGCAAACAAGGTCTTCAAAGGCACTGCCGAAGTTGGAAAATCAACCATGGGATGGTTCTATGGCTTCAAACTTCATCTGGTTATCAATGACAGCGATGCATATCTAAATACCCGTTGCAATGGATTCTCGATGATCTTGGTAAAAACCGAAGCAGACAAAATTTCCCCGGGTGCATCAAACCGTTCCCATCTAAAATCCGCACTCTTTGTCAATTGATTGATAAAGTTTGGATTACCTCGATCACCGCAAACTGAAAAGGGTCAAACTCAAAAATATTGGTCAGTTCCCTTAACTCAGGCCTGGCAAGTGACGTGCTGTAGGCTACCCTGAAATTCATATTCTTTATTTTTGAATACGTAATATTTACGGAATAATAAGGCCGGTAATTCCTGGTATTGGGTGTAGTAGTATTATAACCTACTGCTTTTGACAAAACCATCCAATTCACAGAAAAGATTTATTACCTTTAATTCGTTAATAATCATGGTATTGGCTTTAGTTGGGTAACTGAAATTATCCAATATCATGGTTGTTAGCTTTCAATATTTATCAATATATGTTGATAATCAAATAATTAAACCCATAACTCACGTTAAATACGTGAATCCGTCATTCATCAGTGCAACATAACCATAACGCCATCCAGCATTCATTAAATTTACGGCATTGAATCCTGGAGCATTTGCCACAATTTGGAAAAAGGCAGAGACTGTGGTATTACCATTCGAAACTTTCAGCGGAATAACGTTATAGCCGGTTATCTTTGGACAAAAGCTGGCATCAGGCTGATAGAAACTGTCTGACATCTGCTTCATATTATATCTGTGAACACCAATTTTGCCTGCGCCTAATTTTCGAGCTTTTAAACACCGTTGCCCAACTTTGCAAACTTTAGTAGATCCACGTTGAGCTTATAATACTGTTCGGCTTTGGATAGCAATCGTCTACATTGACCCTATATTTGGCACCAACCAATGATGACGAAGGTTTATTTTCGCCGTAACCCTTTGCCCAAAATACAATTAAGCCCCAGGGATATTCAACGATACGAATCTTTATCGTTTGCAACTTGCTGAAATACATCATGCATGGTAAATCCGTCCACTGTCTCGAAAGAGGTAAATGAGCAGCCTTACGATATCAACGAGATAGATAAACTAGCTGCAAAATAAGTCCAACAGCTATATAGGAAACCGGCTTGGCAGGCCTAACTGATCTTAACAGATTTGGGTGAATTTATTTCAAAAAAAATCTGGAACGTGCAAATAAGTTTAAATCACGCAGAGGTAAAACTTTATTATGTATCACCATACATTGTATTTCTATTGCGATATAAAAACAACCTTTTTTCTATATTTAATTAAATATCTCTTTAGTGGTCATGATGCCGCTCGTCAAATTTATAAACAGCTGAAATTCAAAGAATATAATCAACTTAAAAAAATTACTTGATCATCTCGGCATTATATCCTTTCCAGGATTTTAAATAGTCAGTGAAGTAATTATTGATCAGTCCCCTATAATAATCGCCACTTATCTCATGGGCCACACCTGGCAATATCATGAGGTCAAATCTTTTGTTATTTTTAATTAACGCATTTGCCAACCGCATCGTGTTTGCAGGGTGTACATTGTTGTCCATGTCCCCAGTTATCAATAAAAGTCGCCCTTTAAGATTTTTTGCCAGCTCTATTGTAGTTTTTGGATTGCTAGCAAATGATGTATGTGCCCTTCCCAATGAATCTACACTCGCTTTTATTTTGTCAATACCTTGATAGGTTTCTGTCCAGAATTTTCCATATATATTGTTATCGTGATTACCGGATGAGGATACGCCAACTTTAAAAAAGTCAGGATAGGTCATCATTGCCGCGGCCGTCATAAATCCTCCTCCAGAGTGTCCATAAATACCTACACGGTCCAAATCGATGTAGCTATAACGCGCTGCAAGTTGTTCGACCACATACTTGCAGTCGGCCAAAGCATAATCGCGTAGATTACCATACCCGAAGGTATAAAATTCTCTTCCACGAAGTGGTGATGATCCCCTGAAGCCAAATTGGAGTACTATAAATCCAAGGTCGGCAAGCCTTTCATTTTTACCCGGTATAATACTAAAGCCCTGATTAATGCCATCATCCTGAGGCCCTGGATAGACATTACAGACAACAGGATATTTTTTATTCGGGTCAAAGTCGGTTGGTGTGTAGATGATACCATATAAATCTGTCACAAGATCAGCTGCCTTAACCTTATCTAAGATAGCCGTATTTAATCCGTTAGCTTTTAGGATGCTATTATCCAGCGTAGGAATGGCGATCCGAAGACGCCCCTTCATATCTCTCAGTTCACATTTAGGTAAGCAATCTACAGAGGAGTATTCATCAATTATAAATCTCTTATCAAGTGAGATAGTAATGTAATGATCACCCTGACCTGGTGTTAATTCAACAAATCCAGTACCATCCAGATTAACTTTGAAGAACTTTTTATGATATGGATTGGTAGCTGATTTGTAGCCAAAACCTTCGATGATCATGAAACGTGATTCGACATCCATATAATAAATACTGCCCGCAACGAAATCACCCTTGGTTACCGCATTTTTTAACACACCTTTGCTATCATACAAGTAGTATGCTCCTTTACCGGTTCGCTCAGACCACCATATGATGTCTTTACCATCATTGATGACTGCATATGTCTGCAACAGCTGATTTAGAATTGGTTTTCCGACTTCGGTAATAAGTACACTTGTTTTCAGGGTATGGGGATCTACCCGGCACAACTGGATCGTATCTACAGTTCGGCTCTCTCTGGTGAAATAGATTCCTCCCGACTGTTGGCCTTGATTCAATTTTACTACCTGGTCCTGAAAATGATCAATATCTACTTGGTGAATCTTCGCACTATCTGCATTCAATAGCCACAGCTCAAAATGGGTAACATTTTCGTCTCCCGGTAACTCGTATTTATAAGATACCGGGACGGGGGCGTGGGGTGCTAGACTATTTATTAGGGTCAGGTCTCTAACTTTGCGTTGATCCGAACGTAGTGCGAATCCTGTATGTGTACCGCCTAACCATTCTCCAAGCCATGGTCCGCGTTGCGCTCGATTTTTGCTAGAGAGAGTTTTTCGTGCAAAAGAATTATTGGAATCACCATCATATGTTAACTGAATCAGGGAATCCTTTCCAGAAGTTACTGATTTTAATAAGAAAAGATTATGGTTTTCAGCGTATACACCGTATACGCGATCCTTTGTATATAATGTCGACATATCATTACCAAGGGGCAATTGACGAAAAGACTGAAGCCCTTTAGGAGTATAAGCTGAAACAGGCTCGATAAAAGTTTTGTTCTTCAAATCGTAGTTTAATTCTTTTCCCTGCACCATACATATTAAGATAGCTTGGTTTGTAGGAGAAACGCTACGAACAATAAAATCTATCTTCGTTGGGTGGATTGATTGTGAAAAATAAGGGGAAGTAAGCTCTACAAGTTCATTTGCATCAAAAAGTCGAGTAGTCTTGTTATTAGCAGGATCTGCAATATAAAATGTTTTCAACCCTGATTTGGAACTGGTGTTATAAAGCAAAAGGTTACTTTTAAAGATCCAAGCGGGATGGGTTATTGCTAACGATATTGCCCTCCGCACTGAATCTCTTTGTAATGCAGTCCAATTTTTTTGCATCGTCTAATGATTTTGATTGCTGCTGGGCCTGGGTAATAGAAATGACAAACAATAAAATTGCCGACAAACTGACACGGGTGAAGAAAAATGACATAAATGTTGTGATATTAAATTTTAGATACGTGTTGATGATGTTATTACTTAGTATCAACCTGAATAAATTCTGAATGTATAGATTGATTATTTCGATCTTCATTTGACAGTATGATTCTGGTGCCTCCTGCTGTTTCTTCTAGCTTTCCGAAAAACCTTTCACAAATCATCTCGTCAATACAAAACATAATTTCGATAGATTTATTTCTTAATAATTGACTTGGTATTTATACTACTGCAAAATCATCATAAAATAGCTAAACTGAAGCAGGCGACATCCATCGACCTGCAACCGTTATCATCACTACTAATTAGATTTATTGGCAAATATTTCTTTCAGCTTTGCATTCAGTACCTCACCTCTCAAGTCTTTGGCAATGATCATTCCTTTAGGGTCAATTAAAAAATTCATTGGTATAGCTTTTACTTCATATTTAATAGCAGCATCATTTTCCCATCCTTTTAGATCCCCAACCTGTTTCCAAATTAGTTTATCATCAGCTATGGCCTTAATCCATTTGGCTTTGTCTGCAGCTTTGTCAAGCGAAACGCCCAAAATTTCAAATCCTTTTTCCTTGTATTGGTCATAAAGCTTTACAATATTGGGATTTTCCCTACGGCATGGTGCACACCATGACGCCCAAAAATCAACCAATACATACTTACCTTTATAGTCTGAAAGTTTAACTGCTTTACCTTCAACATCAGGCTGTGTAAAATCCTGGGCTGCGACCCCTTCTTGTGTTTTTTTGAAAGTTGCGATCCGTTCTTCTACCTGTTTTCCAAAGTAAGAGTTTTTTAATTCCGGCGAGAGGACTGCATATACTTTCTCCATTTCTACTGCGTCAAACCCAGGGCGTAATGTAGAATTGAGTGCCATTAATGCCATATATTTTGAAGGATTTTGCTTCACATAATTAATTTTGGCCTCAAAAATCTCCTTTTCTATAACTTTTGCTCTTGCCTCTAATTCTGTACGATAGGTCCGATCCTGCTTTTTGGCTTCTGGCTGATCAGAATATTCTTTATCTAAAGCTTGCAGTTTATTATAAATCGGACGTAGAAGATTATCAACATGCTTACTTTCTTCTGTTAAAGTAGAACCAGTTACCTTGGCTGTGCTAATGGAGTCTTTTCCAAGAATAGTAATATTCTCGTTCCCTAAAATAATAGGTAGGGCATCAATCTTGATTCTTTTCCCTGGTACTTCTATGGCATCATCATGTTTTATACGAAGAGTAGCCTCCATAGGTGAAGGAACAGAGCCTTTGAACATGAAGGATCCATCAACTAAAACTGCAGAATCCAGTGTTCGCTTTCCTTCTAATTTTATCATTAAAAAAGCTTTGACTGGCTTGTTGAGCTTCCCAATCTGTCCTTTAATGGTATATCCTGTTTGCGCGACAGCAGCAAATGAACTGATGGCCATTGCTGTCACGATTAATATTTTTTTCATAGTACTTTATTATTTTGATTTTTTATAGTTGATGTCTTTTTTCTGGCTTAGCCGATAAAAACTGATTATATGCGGATTCATTACTTAAAATTTCCAAGGCAGTCTTCACCGAAGCACTCGCCTCATTCCGAACTCGTATCGCATAGCTTTTTCCCAAGAAAAGCATATCCGCTATTTCCGCCTTTAATTCAACAGCAATAGTTTTTCTGGCTACCTTATTATCCAATGGCGGCAGTTTCAATCCCTGCTTAATAGCGCTGGTCATCATCTTATCGATAATTTTATCGCCAATTATAAAAGATTCATTAAAACCCTGAAAATTCGAATATTTGCTCGTGAGCATTTCACGGTTTTGTTGGACAAAGTTAAAGGCGGCTTGCGTAACCCGGCCACTGTTCATTAGTTTGTTTAGCCATCCGCTATATAGCGCAGTATCAATCGGAATAAACTTATCGGGCATGATGCCGCCACCGCCATATACTGTTCGTTTAGCGTTAAGGGTAGTATATTTAAGTGAATCCGGAAAGTTAACGTGGCCACCCCCTGTAAGTTCACCAGACGCCATACGACGGCTAAAATCTTCAAAATAATCAGATTTTCCTTTTGCGTAAGGCTTTTGAATAGATCGACCGGAAGGTGTGTAATACCGAGCTGCTGTTAGACGAATCAAAGAACCATCGCTGAGCTCGAGCCCTTTCTGCATTAAGCCTTTGCCAAAGCTACGCCTTCCTAGAACCACCGCCCTGTCCCAATCTTGCAAGGCACCTGTCAAAATTTCGCTTGATGATGCCGTCGACTCATCAATCAGAACTACTAAATCGCCGGACATAAACTGGCCAAAACCACCCGTTGAGTAGTAATCCCTAATGCCAGAATTCGTTACTGAATAGAACACCACCTTATCTGTGGGCAAAAATTCATCTGCAACGCCAATAGCTGCTTCGACAAGACCGCCACCATTACTTTGGAGATCTAAAATCAATTTTGTCATCCCCAAACCTTTAAGCCTCTTGAGTTCGGCATCTATTTCCCTTCTGGTGGACTGGCTGAAAACAGACAAAGAGATATAACCAATATTTTTGTTGAGCATATAGCTCGCGGCGATAGAAAGTTCAGCAATCTGCTCTCTAGTAATATTAAATTCCAGCGGAACGGGCTGAGCTCTGCGAGCAATACCCAGCTTAACGCTTTTACCTTTCTCACCACGTAGTAGGCGCATCACTTGCTGGTTTTTTAGATCTCTCCCAAAAATAGGTGAATCATCTACTGTTGTGATTCGATCGCCTACCTTAAGCCCCGACTTGGCAGCGGGTCCGTCCGGATTAATTGCTGTAATAAAAGTACTATCTGAAACCATGGCAAACGAAATACCTATGCCAGCAAAGCTACCTGCCATTTGCTCGTTCATCGCGTCAATTTCTTCTCTGCTGACGTAACTCGAATGTGGATCCAGATTGCTTAACATGGCTTTAATTGCCGCGTCTACTACCTGCTCATCGTTCACCGGATCTACATAATTATCTTGAATGAGCTTCAACGCATCCTGTAGCTTTATTTTTGGATTCATCTGGGCTGATGTAGATAAATCGATCAGAAAAGTTAATAAGAACGCTAATAATATGGACTTTTTCATATAGTTTATTTCTCTGATTTTAAAATTTCAACTGCCATTGAGATCTCATCCCTAAGCTCACTAGGGCTACCTGAGTAACCCTCCGAGCTATAACGAACGATCCCATCTTTTATAATAACTTTACGAGGGATTGCGGAAGATTTAAAAAATGGAACCAAGCTTTTGAAAACCAAATCTTGTTCTCCCTTTGGGCCAACGGCATCATGCAGAAGATTAAATTTAAAGCCTTGTTGTCGAACGTAATTCTCCGATTTCGACTTATAGTCGCCTTGCTGCATAGTCCCTATCATATATATCCCAACCCTTGGGTCTTTTGCATATTGGTCAACCAGGAGCTGCATGCCTGGAAATGCTTCGATACAGGGCCTGCACCAAGTTGCCCAAAAATCCAGAACAACAATCTGGTTTGCCCAATCCTTGGAGTTAACCAGCTTACCATCCGCATTTTCCAAACTAAATGGCACCAAAGGATAATTAACCATGTTGGCCAAGACATGTGCCTTCATTTCCGTCTTTTTGGCTTCAGGCATCAAGTCGGAAAGATACTGCTGATATCCGTCTTCTTTACCATTGTGCTCATTTCTATAAATTTCTTTGAGCTTGGTCAACATTTTTGGGGTCAAGGCATTTGCAGACACACTGGATTCCAAGAGCGCTTTGATTGCTCTGGTATCATCAAGTTTCGAAAGGATATCAAGGTGTAGCTCATTTAAACTGGCATTTTCATAGGCTCCATTTTTTGATAAGAATTTAAAACTCTCATTTGCATTCTTATAGTCACCTTGCCCCTTGGCAAAAAAATATGGCTAAAAAGCCGTCTGTCCATCTCACTATCAGCATTTTGTTGCGCTTTCAATGTATCATTATCAAAATCTTTTAGATAAGACTGGTCTTTTTGCCTTTCTACAAGATAAGGAATAATGGTGCTGCTAAAACGATAGAGTAGTTTCTGATCCCCAATACCCAAAAGATGCCCTCTGGTTAAATTCCATCGGTAGATCTCGTTCGCCGTTTTAAAATCAATTTCCTTAAAAAGACTTAAAAATTTCTCATTTTGTCCGGTTGAAAAGTATCGGGTAGCTAAGCCTCTAAAAATGGTGTAATAGATATAGTCCATATTATCTGGTGACTTTTTCCACTCCGAATATGGAAAATCTTCCAAAAATTTCTCCTGGCCTTTCTCCAAATCTTCTCCATGTTTATCATCAGTATCTTTGTGGTAAGCTATAAATCTGGCTGTAGGACTTTTGGGGTATTTATCATAGACAAGTGCCGCTACAGCTTCTAAACCCTCGCTATTTTTTAACCTCGCAAAATAACGCTGTAAGGTGGCAAGGGAAGCCTCCGAGACATTTTTTTCTTTAGCTCATTTCTCAAAACACTGTCGGCAAATGCATTATACGCTGCAACGGGCATTGTTAGCTGCTTTAAATCAAGATAATTAAAGATCAGTTTATCTGGAATATTTTTGTTTAGTCTTTCCTCTTTTTGCAATAGAGAATCGACTAATCGCTTATCCTTTGATAACTTTACGAAACTGTTCATTGCCATGTTTCCGGTCAAACCAGCCCTTAAGCTTGCCTCTGCCAAATAGGCTCCGGGTACCGGTTTCCCGTTCTTACCAAGTATAGATGTAAAGTACCCATTGCCATTGCGAATATCTATGGCTTCGGGACTTTCTAAATCTCCCTGATAGAATTTCAGAGCGATAAATGAAGCTTGCTCTGGCACTTGATAAGATCCTGTCCAACTATCGTTCTGTTTGCTTAAAGAGACGGGAGTACTGCGCCACTGAAAATCACTATAGACTGCCACTATCGCTTTTGGTTCATCACTAAACTCCAGGTCTCCGCCTTTTGGCTGGTAACTAATAATTGTTTTTTGACCCTGTTTGACAGGGTTAGGCTGCCACACTACGGTTTGCGCAGCTAACTGCTGGCCGAAAAATGGGCAAAGCAGTAGCACACATTTTTTAAAAAAAGTTTTTTCATAGTTTAATTTCTATCTGGGATTTTGTTCGAGTTCAGGGTTCAACAGAATATATTTATCGCCAATGGGATACAGATAACGATTGCTATTGGCTTCTAACGTATAATTCAAGCTTTTAAAAGTTCTGGTTTTTGTTGAAGCAAAATCAGCGTCAAGATTGAGGCGTTTTTGATCAAACCAGCGTATACCGGTTCCGAAAAATTCCCTGCGCTTCTCTTCCACAACAATTCGCAGTGCCTGGACTGGGTCAGCTGCCGATAATGGAACGTAATTAGCTGTAGAAAAACGTTTAATTCTCAGGTTATTTACCAAAGCAAGTGCATCGGCGGTTTTTCCATCTCTTGCCAGACATTCAGCCTTAATTAACATCATCTCAGGTACAGTTGGTCCATTGTTGATCACAGGTTCATTTATTAAATTCTTGGTTGAAGCCCTTCCAGTAAAAGCAATGCTAAATTGAGTTCCAAAGCGACCTCTTACATCAGAGAAAAGCTTATACCTTAAATCATTTGGGCCTAATGATGCTAGTAAATCACTGCTTATTGAAATAGCAGGATAAACAACGTTTGAAGTCTTGGAAAAGATAATCTCGGGATTCAGCAACCGTACAGGAATAGTGCCTGGAGCAGTTTCATAAGATTTTAAATCCAGTAAGCCATTTTTCAGCGATAAAGCACTATCTGCATAGAGCGCTGCGTTACGAAAGTCCCGCATATTTAAGTATGTTTTTGCAAAAATGGCGTAAGCTGAAACCTTTGCTGGTCTCACATTGTAATCCGCTATCCCAGGTAAATTGCTTATCGATGCCCTCAAGTCCTTTAGAATTTGGGAATAGACTTCCGCTACTGGAGCCCTATTTAATTTGGTGTACAGGTTAGGCGTGGTAAGCAAGGGAACACCTAAATCAGTAGCTGCGGTTGCGCTAGTATACTGCTTTCCATACATGTTTACCAAAATTAAATAGGCATACGCCCGGTGCACCAGGGCTTCAGCATAAATTCTTTTCTTTTCTACCTCGGTTCCATCCAGAGAAGTCAACACGCCCTGTAAAACCTCATTGCATACGTAAATGGTTTTGTACTGCTTGTCCCAATCGCTGTCACTTTGAGATTCGGACGTGTATTTCGGCGCCCATGTGTACACATTAGATAATATATCGTTGAGCGAATTTTGTCTTGTTACATCCGTAATCTCCGTATCATCCCCTGATAAAATCGGATAAGAATAAGTACCTTCTAAAACATTATTATTATTTAAGGTATTTCTAAAATCTGAAGTATATTTTAATGTTCTGACTGATAACTGGTCAATCTCCACATATTTTCTACAGCTTGACAAAGTAATTGCCAAAGTCAGCAGGATCATTGAATATTTATTTTTCATTTTATTATAGCGTTGCATTAATACCAAAAACATAACTAGGCGTAGGGGTTATGCTACCAAAATTGCCGGTGTTGATAAATTCAGGATCTATACCCTCTTTATTTGCTCTCCATACAATTCCAAGGTTTCGCACATTGGCAGAAAGCGCAACCGATTTCACGAAATTTCTCGGCAAGAGGCGTTGTGGAATGCTATAGGCTAAAGAAATTTGTTGTAAACGTATGTTATCTGCTTTTCTTACCAAAGCATCTGAAAACCGGTATCGATTAATACTGTTAAAATTCACACCGGTGATGCCTGGTACATCTGTTATTGCTTCATCTCCAGGTTTTCTCCATCTACTGGCAAGCTCACCCTGACGACCAAGTACGCCGTTATAGGCAAAATCAGTTGTGGTAGGATAATTGGTTACCGCATTTTCAATAAATACATGACCAAAGTAACCCACAAACCTTATCCCTAATTCCAACTGACCATATTGAAAGTTGTGATTAAAGCCGGTTGAATATGGTGCGTATCTCCTGCCTACATAGGTTAAATCCTCCTTGGTAAACGCATTAGTAAGGTTAGTGGTATTATTAATAATATTACTATTGCGATCAAAAATCTGTGATTGTCCTTTGTTATCCAATCCAGCCCAACGATAAACATAAAGCGAGCCTAGTGGCATACCTTCAATGGTATTACCGGTTCCTGCAATAGTGCTGGCGTTATTCACAAAGCGCAGATCTGTGACTGTATTTGTGGTATATCCGAAATTCAGTATTGATTTCCAACTAAATCTTCCTGCCCTGATGAGTTCACCATTAATGGAAAAGTCAAATCCATGGCCACTCAAAGTTCCGCTATTAAATGATAGCAGTGACCAGCCATAGGTGGGATTATAAGGAAATGGCGCTAAAATTCCTTTTGTACGTTTGGTATAAGCGTCAAAACTACCATTTAGTCTGCCATCGAAAAATCCAAAATCTACACCTAAATTGGTCATTTTTGTGGTTTCCCAACCTAAATCAGAATTTGCAGGGGTTTCAATACTCGCTATGGGTTGGTTAGTTCTTCCATCACTGCCCGAAACATTAATAATTGCCACATTTGTACCTGCCAGGGGTACAACACCGCTTGTCCCTATAGTGGCGCGAACGCTAAAGCTATTTAACCAGGTTAGTTCCTTGATAAACTTTTCTTTGCTTGCGTTCCATCTCAAACCAACCGACCAGAAAGGTCTAGCTCTTTTACTTCTGTCCAGGCCCAATAAGGTATAATCATCGAACCTTACACTACCTGTTACAATGTACTTCTCCTGATAGTTGTAGGATGCATTACTATAATAGGACAAAAATCTTTTACGGTAGCTAATCAGGTTACTCAAATTCTGACCAAAGGATTGAGTATAGCCAAATATAGTTGGATACTGCTGGGTTGGATTGATGGTAGCAATTGTCCGCGTATCGGCGTTAAAACCATATCTCGTTTCAGCAGTATTATCCGAAATTGTCTCCCTAATTTCGGTACCTGCAATGGCACTGAACTGATGATTATCCCCAATTGTAAAATTAGAATTTAACTGTCCCCTTAAGGAAGTTTCCGAGGCTGTAGTGCCTGAGCTGCTATAGCGCCCCCCGTAGTTCACCGTATTTGAAGCTCTACCGTTGACTACTGTGGTGAAGGTATTTACCAATATTCTACCATTAAAACTATTTAATTCGTCGAGTGTATAGGTACTGCCAAACTGACGTTGATTGGATAATGAAATATCTGCATTCAACCATTTGGCAATCTTGCCGTTTAAGCCTGCACTCATTCGTAGGACATTATTTTTAGCAACAGTATTTGAATAATTTGACTCGTCAAGTGTATTGTAAGCAAAAGGCAAAAAACCCTGTGCAACCATCGGGTTTGCGATAGCATCTGTGATGGTAATGTTTCTGCCAATACTGTTGCCGTTGGCATCGACCAACAAATCATATGGACGCAATGCAGTAGTGCTTACCGATAACGCATTTATTGCAGCTGCATTATATTGAGATTTTGAATACTGGTAGTTGAAGAGTGCCCTCAGCGTTAATTTTTTGTTAAGAAAATCGGTAGACGTATTAGCATTTACAAAGGCGTTTTCGCCGTAATTTCCCTTAAAGATTGGAGTATCTTTGGTGTAGTTTCCTGAAATGTAGTATGTACTGCTTTCAGAACCGCCGGAATAGGAAAGATTGTATTGATGGTTGACTGCGTTTCTGAGCAAATAGTCCTCAATCTGAGCCATACCGTCTCTTGATGCGATTTCTGCCAATGCTGCATCGCGCTGGGAAACAGTTGCTGTACCACGTTTGACTCTGAACATCCACTCGGTGGCCGCACTATTGTTTGGAGTAGAGACCGTCGCTCCAATGGTAGGGTCTACCAAAAGCCCCTTGTCAACCATTTCCTGTTCAAGATCAATGTATTGGGCACTAGTCATCCAATTTAAATCTGCAATAGAAGGATTTTTTGAAATACCGAAAATGTAACCAACATTTAATGCGGGAGCCACTTTTCTACCTTTCTTTGTTTCGATGACAATCACACCGTTTGCTGCCCTGGAGCCCCATATTGAGGTAGCTGAAGCATCTTTAAGAAAAGTAATCTGCTCAATATCAGCCATATTTACGCTGCTTATTACGGAATTACCAAAACTATTTCCGCCTACTTGTTTGGTTAGTGTTGCAAGGTCGCTCGCATTCATCAATGGAAATCCATCCAATATAATTAGTGGTGTTCCAGCGCCACCAGCGTAGCTGTTTACCCCTCTGATCTGCACACTATTTCCTTTGATATCAAATTTTACACCTGCCACTTGACCTTCCAACCGTTCTAAGATATTAACGGCAGGATTAGTCTGTAATTCTTTGCCCGTAATTACAGAATAAGCTCCAGCAGCGCGTTCCTTGCTAATATTTTGATAACCGTTTGAAACTACACTAACTTCTTCCAAAGCTGTAGAAGCTGGTTTCAGGGTCACATTATAAGTTTGGGTTTTCCTATCTACAAAAATTTCTTCTGCTTTATAACCCATATAATTGATTTGCAGGATATATCCGTTCGGAGCTACATCCTTAATGGTGACGTTACCCTGTTTATCGGTGACATACATTTTATTAATGGTCTTGTTGTATACATTCGCTCCAACAAGTGGTAGTCCCAGGGAATCTCGGACAGTTATCTTAACGTCAACGTCATTAACAAAATCCATCAACTTATCGGCAACATTTCTTTCTTTTATTACAATAGTTTTATTATCCACAGAAAATGTAAGTGACTGGTTGTTCAAAGATTTTTGAATCGCCTCAAAAACATTTACCTGATTCACATTAATGGAAACTGGCTTGGCTTTTACGATAATGTCCAGGTCATAAATAATATTGTAACCGCTTTGCTTTCGTATTTCATTCAGCACATGTTCTAGTGACGCGTTATTTCTAGTAAGGGAAACCTTTTGCGCCCTGGTAGATGCGCTCAATTGCATGATTGCAATCAGAATAGTCACAGCAGTTAGTCGCATAACGAGTAGCGGTTTGCGGAGCCGCCCAGCTGGCAGCCCGAGTGAAGTAAAATTTTTATACATTTGTTTGTTTGGTTATTGCAGTAGGTCTCGGCTTCGAAATCAAGATCCTACGCGGTTATTAGTTGATTTATTTTATCGACAACCAAATTACCCAGAGGTGCCTGCAAGCACCTCTGATTTTTTTGGCATCGTTTTAGATTTATCTGGAAACGATGACCCTCCTTCCCTCAAGCTTAAAGTGGACTTTTCCTGTTAATTGAATATGATTGAGAACTTCTGAAATATTGCTACTTCTAGATATCCAACCACCAAGCATCAAATTTTCAGGTGCAGTCTGTTGATATACTATTTCTACATCATACCATCGGGCTATCTTTCTCATCACACTTGGTAGATCTTCTCTAAATACGAACGCTCCATTTTTCCACGCGATCGCCATTTCGGTGTCTGCCTGTTTTACTTCTATTTTTCCATTGCCCAACTTCGACATTTCTCCTGGCTTAAGCAGTACATTGTGGTTATATTTTGAGGCCAACTTTATGCTTCCATTGATTAGCGTGGTTTCAATGCGAGACTCATTAGTGTAGGCATTGATATTGAAATGAGTTCCCAGCACTTCCACTTTCTCTACTTGTTCCTGGTTTTTAATAACTGAAACAAAGAATGGGACCCTATTGCCATTTCTTTCCACATGGGCCACTTCAAAATACCCTTCGCCAGTCAAAACCACCTCCCTTCCGCTCGCAGCAAAAAAGTTGGGTACTTTAGAGATGACCCTGCATTTAGCCAGACCTTAGTCCCATCAGGCAGGATCACCATATATTGTCCACCCACAGGTGTTTTTACCGTATTAAATCCAGCAGTAGGGATATTTTTACCGGAGATTTTATAAACCAAAGTTCCGTCTGAAGTTTTCGAAATCACCACTCCAGCCTCTGTTGCAATTTTTCCACTGGAATCTTTACCTAAGTCAATATTTCTTCCATCAGACAAGGTTAATACAGCCTTATCAGTACCAGGAGCAAGATCATAATGTTTCGCAATAACATATTGATCATCAGCTTTAGCATTCTTGTTGAAAATGAGATAACCTACGCCTGCTATCATTAATAAGCTAGCTGCAATTCCTATTGAAACTATTCCTTTATATACTTTGGCAAGCTTCTTAACTTCAGGCGATTTTGGTTCAGGCTGAGAAATTTCAGAAACGATCTTAGACCAAATTTTATCTTCCAATGCTTCATATTCTATTGGAGGATCGACCGTTTTATTTTCTTCAGCTTTTAACAAATACCAAGTTTCCAGCTTGGCATTTTGTTTCGCAGTAAGTTTGTTTTCTAGATAGTCTTTAATAAATCTGCTTATATTATGCTTGGTCATTTTAATAGCTCGTATAATAGTATGACACATAGCTCAGGACAATGTTGTATTCGGTGTTAAAAAAAGTTACTTTTTTATTAAATTAACAAAATACACTAAAAAAATATAAAGTAAGCGGAAAGATGATTTCCAAATTTCGTTCTCAGTATCGTAATAGCTTTGTTCATTTGCGTCTTTACAGTGAGCTCTGAGATATCCATGGTATCCGCGATTTCTTTGTAAGAAAGATTCTGCTTTCGTTTCAGCTCGAAAACTTCACGCATCCGGGGTGGTAGCCTCTCGATTTCTTCTTCGATTAATTTTGCTAAGATCCGCTCCCTAATGCGATAGTCTGTAATTTCCTGAGCTTGATCAAGAAACTGACCAATGTCTGTTAAATATGCATGGTGAAATTGATTTTTTCTAAAAAAATTCAATATTGAGTTTCTTGTTGCAACATATAGATAAGCTCCCAGCGAGGTATCCAATTTTAATGTGGCCGCTTTTTGCCAAAGTTTAGTAAATACTTCCTGGACTACATCTTCACTTTCGTCTTCTTCCTTCAACATGTGCAGAGCATGTTTATACAATAGAGGCCAATAGCGTCTGTAAATTTCGGAAAAAGCAATATCATCCCGGTTAATTAAAAGCGAAAGCAATTTCTCATCGTTGTAGATTGTATAATCGGAAATCATCCTGCTAGTAAAAATAGAACTAATTACTTGCATTTGAAAACGACAAGTAAATTCTGTACAACACTAGCTATCTAAGCCTGATCACAGATGCCTATTCCAGAAAGATCGTAGGGTTTGCACTCCATCCGAACCTTGAAGCTACCGGCTGTATTATCGCTCTGGAGATGGCTATCAACGGGAGGAAAAAAGACTCACCGTTCATATTGGTTCATCATTCGGACCGGGGAATACAGTATTGTTCTAAAAGCTATACTGAGCTTCTTAACAGGGACAAAATTGCAATAAGTATGACTGAAAGTGGTAGTCCCTATGATAATGCTTTAGCCGAACGTGTTAATGGAATAGTGAAAAATGAGTTCTTTCCAAAAAAGATATATAAGGATTATAAAGAAGCTAAAAAGAGCACTGAAATCATTATCAAAAACTATAACGATAAAAGGCCCCACGGTAGTCTGGACTATCTTACGCCTAGCAAAGCCCATGATATGTCTGGCGAGATAAGCAAGCGTTGGAAACACTACCCTTATAAAAAAAGGGTATGCAAGAAGAGCCCCTGGAGACCGTCTGAAAATACAATCAGAAAAAATGCACCGCAATTCTATTATTAATAGATTACAAATTGTACACTTGTAAAGTAATATCAGAATTAACACAAAAGTGGTGTAAACTAATTCTAGTATTACCACTCAGAAGATGTAAACTAATTCTAGTATTATAACTCAAAAACGACAAGTAAAATCAGGACGAGTCAAAAATTGGGGAAGAACCGCAAAGTGGCCACTTTTTTCGGTTTAAAATGGCCACTGTTTTCGCTTAAAAGTGGTCACTCGGCTCATTTTAAGCAGTTTTAAGACTTATTTAAAGCTAACTTGGCTCAACGGTTGTTCTTGTGCTAAAGGCAGCTTCAGTGGAGCGCTAAAGCGCTTAAAAATGGTTTTTTTTAGAAAGGTTGTTGCTGGAGTTTTTTGTCTGTCGGTTTTTGGATGTAATCTTTCCCCAGAAAAGCTTTATTGACTGGATAATCATATCCGGGATGCCTTGGAGCTGAGTTTTGTGCGGATGGGAGGCAGAACATTGACAAAATTTCTTTTGCAGTGGTTCTGATAGGAATGGATATATTTGGGACTCTTCTCAAGATGTCCTGCTCAAAGTCGGGCTAATCTACAGGTGTACAGTTTGGAACGGATTTCGGTAATAATGGTTATTCCCAATTTGTAGAAATTGCTTGCCTGGAAAAAAATAAGCTGACCAAAACATACAGTAACCTCTTTTTGATTTTTATAAATACGAATTTGTTATTTTTATTTTATGTTTTAAAATAGGAAGCGCCCTCAAGGTAGAAATTAGGGTTGATCTTATTAAATGCTGTGGAGGGAAGATTAGTCCCACAGCAAATTTTTAAAATTTTATTCTGATAATTGCCCACAGGTGCATAAGAAAGCCGGTTTTCCAAGTTAAATTGCCAAACCCCGGCTAGCGGAATCACATTTTTTTTGCGCAAAAAAAATGGAAAAAGGAGGATAATTATAAATTTCATATACTGATTGATTGGATGTGCCCGATCGAATGTTATGACGGATGATTGGCAGACAGGTTTGACCATAGTTTGGGATGATGCCTATCAATAATTCATGCTAGTTATTGAACTACTTCGCGGCTCATCAATATCAGACAACTGGGTACATATCAAAAATGGCCAACCGTAAAATTACCCGCCGCATCATCTCGAAGCGACAGGTAAACATATTTAATATTATCAGAGTTTTTTGATATCTCTTCTCAGAATTATCTCAATTCGCATAAACCTGGAAGCTGTCGCCAAAAGCTGCGCCGCTACCTCCCCCATATTTGTAGAAGCAGAGTGTCGCGGAATGATTTGTGGCACCGGTAGTAAAGGTTACAGATACTTGCTGATAGGTTGTTGCTGAGCTGCTGGCAAACACTTGGCTTCCACCATGGTTTTTCACGGCAATATTGCAGGTATTACCTGTTGTAGCTAATTTGACATAACCCTTAAATGTGTAATTGGTATTGGGCTGTAGACCGCTTACCGTTACTTCGTAACCTGAATTATCAGCCCCAATCCGTGCACAATAACTTCCTGAATTTTGGTTATTGTTAACGATGCCAGTAGTTCCGTAGGTGCTCCAGCCAGATGCATTACCGGTTTCAAAACCTGGGTTCGAAATGGGGATTTGGTATACACGGACGTAATCTATCTCTACATTATTCGGCCAAGTAGTGGTATTGTCCGGCGACTCGGTACGCTCGCCATTGTTGAGAATAAAGTAACAATTCTCATCGGGCCAGTTGACAACTCCGCTTGCATTCAATGTATGTACCAGCGTTCCGTCAATATACCATTTCATCTGGGTTGCTGTCCATTCAAACCCATATACATGAAATACTCCTGCATTATAGGTGCCGTTAAAAGGTTTAATAAAATGACTGTACCATGTCGTATTAGGATAAGCACCTGTCATCAGATGAGTTCCCATGGCATCGTATCCTTGATCCGGACGATAGCCGAAGTACTCCCAAATGTCTATTTCAGGTCCCCATATACGGTCTTCTGCAACTAGCCACAAAGCTGGCCAAACTTTGTCGCCAACGGGCATTTTGGCTCTGAATTCTATATATCCGCGGTTCAGGTATATTTTGTGCATCGACATGATGGAACTGCTTGTGTAATTGTAAGTACCAGCCGGGTCTGTTCCCGTGTAAGACCTTTTCTGGTTTCGTAGAAACAATGAGCCGCCGGTTACATAGGTATCTTCACTGGTAACATAGCCAGCATAACCAGAATTTAAGCGATATTGGCCAGCAGCACCTGGCACGAGTTGCCCTGTACCCGGGTCTTTAAAACCTAGGGTCCACCAGTTGGAATTAAGCCCAGAGCCGTCGAACTCATCGCGCCACACGAGCGAATAGTCGCTGGTAGGGGCTGATAGGGTGGCGCTGCTGGGCGCTGATAAAATTTTATAGGAGGTATTTTTCAGAGCCGAATCTGAGGATGGAAGTAGAACCTCCTGTTTGCAACTGAGTAGCAGTTGTGTTGTGGCAATAAAGGCCATTACTGTTTTTTTCATATTTAAATTTGTTAACTTGTTTAGTAAATATGGCGGGTAATACTCATTGGATTTTATTTAGCGCCTGTCATTTAAGCGAATCAGACACGACATGAGCAGTTCCAACCTTGCTGATCATTTGGTCGTCAGAATTGATTCGGATAACCGCAAACGTGATCTTAACTTTGTCCCTTCAGCGCGTTTTTGTTTTACCATTTGTATCTAGGATCCGGTTGTTATAGATTAAGGGTTATGAATCTCTATCTTATCATCATTGAAATTCAAAGGCAACCATAAATACCTTGATTTTTCCAGGTCGGTCTTATTCCATACATCACCCATAAAAATGAATTTTCCGGGTTTGCTGGTAACCGGTAATACAAATGCCCCCTGCGAGAAAAAAGTCACCTCCGCATTCGGTCCCTTGCATGGATTGCCCAGTTCTTTCCACGGCCCCATAACATGATCAGCAACTGCATATGATGCTGCATTAGGCGACCAGCCAGTACATCCTGAAGTGATCAGGTAATATTTTCCCTTATTTTTAAAAATAGCCGGGCTCTCCCGCCTTTTATTTTCAAATATCCTTACATAGGTTGTTGTCGGCTTTAAATAATTATCGCTCAAAAGGCAGACATGCATGGTATTATTATTTTCAGAAGAATAGATGAGATAAGCTTTGTTGTTCTCATCTTTAAACAAGGTCATGTCCCTTAACATTTGCCCATTGGGCTTTACGCCGCCCAGGTATTTATAGGGCCCTGCGGGGCTATCACTTATGGCAACACCACCCCTTGAGTAGTTATAGTCGTTTTTGTCTATGTGCATCCACATCACAAATTTCTTTGTATGTTCATTGTAGATTACTTTAGGTCTTTCTATTACCCTGCCGGTATCCAGGTCATTATCCGGGTCATTAACTACCGGTTTTAAGGCTATGCCACTGTATTTCCAATGTTTCATATCGGTAGATGAGTAGCAGGATATCCCACCTGCCGGAACCCGGTAATCCTCCCAGTTCTGGCCGGGAACGAGCCAGGTTTTTCCGTTTTTTATTTCACCAAATAAATAATAAACACCTTGATGATACATCACTCCAGGTCCGTGGGCGTTAATTGGTTTCCCATCTATATCAAATAGTACCTTACCATGCACAAGTGTATCTGGTAATGATTTGATCGTGTTTGCAAAAGTTAAACTTTTGCTTATTGATAATAAGATGATAAGTGTAATGTATTTCATTTTCATTTAGGTTGTTAATATCAGGATATTACTTTTGTTTTTAATTAACAGATAATTAGTATGTTATATATGAGCTGATTAAGAAGGTCTAAAATTTATCTGCATTAAAAACAGCTATACTGCGCATCACTGCCGGTTGAACAACAGAACTGGTAACCGTAAAACGCAAGGCCGTAGCCGAAAATTTAGCAAATTGATCTATCCGTTTATGGCCTATAGTTTTCCCTGTTACTATAGTTTTCCACTTACCGTTAACTTGTGCTTCAATAGTGTATTTCGAAATTTTTTGCCCGTCATGCAGGTCTTCCATCGTAACCACATGGTCAAATGTTTTTGATCCATTAAATTTGAGGGTTTGCACAGGCGATTTTGAATGAGATGCAGCAACCGGATTGCTGAACCTCCGTTTAATTTCATTGCCCATTTCCCTGGCCGCAGCAATCAGATTATACGGAATTAACCCCTCCTGTCGGGTGTCAGGTTCACGATAAGTCCTGATCCGCACCCTACTGTTTCATAGTAAGCTTGGATGCGCCTTTCAAGTGATTGAGGCTCACGAGGCCCAGTCCACATCCATCCACCGGCACTAAAGCTTACAGTAGTTGGAGCGATTTGAGGCCGGTAGAATTTACCTAATGGCTCACCTGTATTGGGATGGCCCCACCTGTACGTTGTACTGATTGAATACTTAGTACCATCAATTGTGTTCAACGCGTTCCAAAGCGGGTAGCTGGCTTTGCCATTTTCATTGCCAACATGTTCTATATCTGGTCCCAGAAAAAGGCATCGGGGTTGAAGCTCACGCGCATATTTGGTTAACGTTGCATAAAACTCCCTTAATTTCCTCCGCGATGCACAGCATCTAATGCATCTGAACGACCAAAATGATCGTCCCAGATAAAAGTAAGCGGGCCGTAGTTGGTCATCAATTCCCTGATCTGCGCTTTCTCTTTCTGCAAGGCCTTCTTATAAAGTTCCGGATCATCAAGCTTGTCTATCCTTCCGGTCTCACCGTCTTTATGCCGCGGTTGGCTGGCTTCCCAATGCGAATCAATCCATGGAGCGGTGTACAGGCCTGCCTTCAGGCCGTATTTCCGGCATGCATTTACAAATTCCTTTACAATGTCGCCTTTACCATTTTTATAGGGACTTGATGCTACGCTATAATCTGTAGTTTTTGTAGGCCACAAACAAAAGCCCTGCTCGTGCCTAGCTGTAAGCACCATGTATGTCGCACCCATTGCTTTAGCGGCCGATGCCCATTGTTCCGGGTTGAGTTCAGTTGGGTTAAATGCTGATGGTGGTGTACTGCCCTGTGGCGCGTCGGGAGTAGCATATGTGTCAATGCTGTAATGAATAAAAACCCCAAGTTCAAGATCCTGAAACGCAAGTTGTTGGGATGTAGGGCGCGCCAATACTGATGATTGCGCCCATCCCCGCCCTGAAGCAATTAACATTAGTAATATCGACACGATTGTCATAAATTTTTTCGCCATTCTTTTATTTTTTATTTAAAGCATGCTAATTAGTACATGCAAAATCTTTAAATCGTTCTTTATAATTGAAGCTCATTGATCTTGACAGGGGCTGTGCCGGACAAAGAGGGAATCGCCAGGGCGGCGATTCCCGTCAAAATCATTCCAAAACTTTCAAATTTCTTTCATCCTAAGACAAACGTTTGAAACGAGTTAGGAACTTCCATGGTTTATGGAATATTAATTCCCTATATTCGGGTTTAGCTGAAGATCGCTGGACGGAACAGGCAGATAGTATTGCGGTGTTCCAATTGGCGCATTTTCAGATGGATCTCTGTTAGCAATTACCTGGGTTAAAAGCTGCAAACGGGTTATATCAAACCACCTGGTATATTCACCTGCAAATTCCCATGCTCTTTCATCAATGACCGCTTTTATAAAACCTGTACTTGATAAGCCACTTAAAGGAGTTAAACCAGCGCGGGCACGTATGGCGTTAACACTTGTGTAAGCCTGATCGTTAGCAGCGCCGCTCCTGGCTTGTGCCTCAGCATATATTAATAAAACATGTGCGTAACGCATCATCTGAACTGTACCGCTTGACCCATCGGTACTTCCCTCAACAGGAGCCCTGAATTTTTCATAATAAGGGTGCTTAACGGCATCGTTCTGCCATGGGATGGTTGTGCCATCGGCTTTTTTAATCACGGTGTGGAAGGTGGCAACCTTTCTTGGTCCCGCGGGAAAATCATTAAAAAATTTAATTTCTGCAAAAAATCATCCCAGCCGTTTTCCTCACCTGGCATTGCGGAAGAACCGTATAGTGCATTAGCGTTAAACCAATTACAGGTACCACAATTATGTATTGCAAAGACCTCTTCAGATGTTGTTGTTCCCAAACGGGTGTTCTGCCATAATGTATTCAGATCAGATACCAGATCAAAACCGTAAGCGGCTTTATTATCAATTACTTCTTTCGCTTTAGCAGCAGCCAATGCATATTTTGAATTATCATTAACAGGCCAGCCACCTTCTGTAAGATAAACATCGGCAAGCAGCGCCGAGGCAGCGCCTTTCGAGGCCCTTCCCGCATCCATTTTTTTATTCTGCATCATTTTTTCGGCATTCAGCAGGTCGCTTTCTATTAGCTTATAAACATCAACGGGAGCAGACGGAGTAACATTTAAAACTTCCGGACTATAAACTTCTGAAGTGATCAATGGAATCCTTCCCCATAATCTAATAAGCCAGTAATAATCAAGAGCTCGCAGATAATATGCTTCGCCCACAATCTGGGTGATGGTTGCTGCATCGCCGGTTGTTGATTTGTAATTGTTGATAATGTTATTGGAACCCTGTATTGATTTGTAACAGCCGTTCCAGATATTGAGCATCCTACCATTGAGATTGGAAACATGATATTGATCAAATTCCCTCAAGTCGGCTTTGTTGCTGGCCGGGTGAGTTGTCAGATCATCTGAACCCATTATCACCGCAACTGCCGCTGCCGTAGTAAACCCGCTTACCCAAGTAGTTGACAATGGTTTATAAGCGCCCACCAATGCTGCATTTAGACCGGCTACGGTACTTAATGCCTGCGTTCCTACAACCTGTCCTTTAGGGTCTTCCTTCAGCGCTTTTTTACAGCCCACCACAGACAGGATCATTACTATAATTAATATCTTTTTCATAATTTATCTTTTCAATAAGTTTAAAACTTGAATATCGCACCCGCGTTAAATGTTTTCGAGTTAGGATAAGATCCGAAATCGATGCTCTGAGTAACATCAGACCCCGAACCTGCATTACTGGATTCCGGATCAAATCCTTTATATCTCGTTATGGTAAATAAATTGGTTGCACCAACAAACAGCTTGAGGTCCACACTCTTGATAGTTCCTTTGGGCAGGTGATAGGAAATGTTCAGATTTTTTAGCCTAACAAAATTCCCGTTCTCCAGAAAACGACTCGATTGAAAATAGTCTTTATTGCTTGAACTGAATGCCGGTATATCCGATGTTTCATTAATACCCGGGATATACCTTTTTAATACCTCTATATTGGTAGCTTGTTTGGCATCAGCATTAGCAGTTATGGAACTGGCGTAAGAGTAATCCAGTTTACTAAAACCCAACAATGATTGAACAAATATGTTTACAGAGAAATCTCCGTAAGTAAAGGTATTATTCCAGCCCAGCGATTGTTTAGGTGTACCATTTCCGATGATTTGAAAATCGCTGCCGCTTATTGCATTATCTCCATTCAAATCCTGATAATGTGAATCACCCGGCTTGTTGCCATATTTTGCAGCTTCAGCTGCTTCATTTGGTTTCCAGGTTCCCAAATATTTCAGGCCCCAGTAAGATCCAAGCGCATAACCGGGTTTAATAATAAATTCAGGTTGGGTAGAAAGACCCGCACCTGCATTTGCAACACTTTGGTCTGAAAATACACTAGCCAATGAACCTAGGCTCTTAACAAGGTTTTTTTGAAATGTTATATTAAAGGAGCTTGACCAAGTAAACTTACCTGATTGTACAGGCGTACCACCAATGTTAAGTTCTACCCCGCTGTTTTCCATTTTCCCAGCATTACTGATAATGTTTCCACCACCCGCATAAGCCGGCAATGGGAGGGATAAAAGTAATTCCTTGGTATTTTTAATATATACATCGGCAGTAACACTCAGACGGTTGTTAAATATTGAAAGGTCTATGCCCACATCTTTTGCTTGTGTTGTTTCCCATTTCAGGAAGGGGTTAGCAGCATTTCCAAGTACAATACCTGACGAAATTGTGGTATTGTTGAAACTGTTAGCAGCGGAAAAAGCATCGCTAAGATAGGTAGAAAGCGTAGCGTATGGGTTAATAGCCTGACTCCCTGTTAAACCCCAGCTGCCCCTGATTTTAAAGGTGTCAAAAATGTTCAGTTTTTTAATAAAAGGCTCCTCGGAAAGTTTCCAGCCTAGAGCTACAGATGGGAAGGTACTTTGCTGGTTAGCGGGTTGAAATTTTGACGATCCATCCCTCCTGACTGAAACTGTCAGCAAATATTTATTATTATAGGCATAATTTACCCGGCCTAAATAAGAGATTAAAGCTGATCCGGAATAAGAAGACCCTGCCGACTGTGTAGTAGATAAGGCAAGGTTATCATAGCCCAGGTTGGCGAACGTAAGGCTATTAGCATTGGCGCTAAATCCTGTTGAAGTATATTTTTGCTGCTCAAATACCGCCGTTACATTTAAGCTATGCACGTTATTGAATACGTGAGAATAGTTTAAGGTATTGGTATTTTGTAAATTGAGCAATTCTGTAGATGTACGGCTGGCGTTTGGAATGTTATTTGTTACCGACGGACCAGAGTAATTTTTACCTTGTATATTTTGATAATCAATCCCAAAGCTTACATCTAAGGTAAAATCCTTGAAAAAGCGGTAATTGGCGCCCCCGTTTAAAGTCGCTGTGGAATTGTTGATGATATTTTCCACATCGTTCGCCAAAGCAACTGGATTATAGCGAATAGAGCCCAACGGATCTACCAGAGTGTATGTTCCGGCAGTAGTTCTTACCGGCGTAGTGGGCGCCCATGCTAAAGCCTGGTTTACAGAGCCACCTGTGCCCTGGTTGTTTGTATTCAGATTTTCTCTTCGTATGGCCGAAATGTTAAGCCTGGTAGTTAATTTCTCGGAAAACTGTGTATTAATATTTGACCTGACGGCGTAACGTTTATAGTTTGAATTGATGACTACGCCATCTTGATTTAGATAATCACCAGAAATAAAGAATTGGGTTTTGGCATTGCCTCCAGAATAGCTTAATTTATATTCCTGTCCAGGCGCAGTCCTAAAAACCTCATCCTGCCAGTTAGTTCCGCCTGTAGACCTGAAATTATCTATCTGCGCCTGTGTAAAATAAGGAGATGCATTAAGAGCTGTATTTCGGGCATTCACCGTCGAAGCAAAATCGGCTGCATTTAGCAGATCCATTTTTTTGATAACCCTCGACGAGTAAAATATAGGTGTAAGGGTTATTTCCTGCTTTTCAGCATTCCCTTTCTTTGTGGTTATTAAAACTACGCCATTTGCTCCCCTGCTACCATAAATTGCAGTGCTCGACGCATCTTTCAAAACTTCAATATTAGCAATGTCATCAGGATTCAGGTTGTTAAAATCGCCGCCTATGAAACCATCAATAACATACAGCGGGTTGTTGTCCCCGAGTATAGAATTAGAACCCCTTACCCTGATCTTAACATCACCACCGGGCGCGCCAGAGTTGCTAACAACCTGCACCCCTGCAACCCTGCCCTGCAGGGCCTGGTCAACCCGGGTAACCGGCTGGTCTTTAAAATCTTTGGATGACAGGCTGGATAAGGAACCGGTTACATCAGATTTCTTTTGCGTCCCGTAACCTATAACAACCACTTCAGACAGGTCTTTACTATCGGGCGCCAGTTTAACATTTACTGTAGACCGGCCATTGATATCGATTTCCTGTTTCAGGTAACCGATATAAGAAAACACCAGTATAACATTTCCAGACGGCACATTAATTGAATAATGACCGGCATTATCTGTGACCTGCCCGATTGTAGCACCTTTTATTCCTACGCTTACGCCCGGTAGCGTAATTCCTTTTTCATCCTTCACCACACCAGAAACGTTTGACGTTTGGGCACTGGCAATAAATGATTGGAACACGAATAACAGCACAAACAAAGCAAATAGTTTTCCTCGCCGAAATGTTTGCCCGGAACTGGCAACCAGCGGTAGTGTAATGGATAGATCCCCATTAATGGAATGTAAGTTTTTACTCATAATAAATAATTTAAATAATTTGGTTATCGGATGTTACTGCGCATGCCTGTTAAGATTGTAAATTAAGGAAGCCGGCTGTAACAATTGGTTATGCAAATAAATAGAAAAAACTAGCTGATGAGTGCGCTGTAATGTTCATATTATGCGCTCAAATAACCTAAAAAAGCTCCATAATGATAATTATGGAGCTTTTTTAGGCGTTTAAAGTATTAATTAACGCGCTTTAATTTCTTTTATAAATTGAGATGGCGTTTTTCCAAACTCTTTTCGGAACGCCTTTTGAAAATAGGAAACGCTCAGTATCCCTATCCGTTCAATAAGTTCAATCTGGGTAACGTCTTCGTGGATCATGATATGTGCTGCTTTTTTAACCTGATGGTTCTCACAAACTCATTGATAGACTGGTCTGAAATACTTTTTATTTTTTGATAAAGCTTAGAACGGCTGGTAAACATATGCCGGCAAATGAAATCCACATCCAGTTCCTGTGTTTGAATATTAGTTTCAATCAGCTTAATTAATTTATCTAGAAAAGCTTTGTCTTTAGCCGAATGTACCAATTCGGTAGCTTCTGCATAATAATCCTGGGTGTACTTTATTTTCAGCTTTTGTTTTTGCTCAAACAGGTTATGTATGGTTAACAACAGCAGGTCGGTACTTAGCGGCTTTGAAAAGTAATAATCGGCACCAGATTCAAGCCCTTCCATCCTGGCCTCCAAAGCATCTTTAGCTGATAGTATCAAAAAAGGGATATGGCTTGTTTCAAAATTTTCCTTTACCTGTTTACATAGCGCCACGCCGTTCAGAACCGGCATCATCACATCACTTATGATTAAATCTGGAACAATTTCAATGGCCAGGTCAAGTCCCTGTTTTCCATCAACAGCTTCATATACCAAATAGTGCGGCTGTAGCACATTCTTTAAAAAAGATCTGAGCTCATCGTTATCTTCAACCAGTAAAATATGTTGCTTAACAGCAGTCTTCGCTTTGGTTTCCTGCGATAATAGCTCAGGCTGAGCAGGTATAAGAATCTCTGAATGGTCAATTCTCTCCAGCATAGTTGCCGATTGCTCCTGGTTATGCTCATTTCTTTCGGCCAATGAATAATTTGCAGCTCCAAGCGGAAGCGCTATAATAATTTCGGTTCCTTTATAACGCTCGCTGTAAACATAAATATCGCCTTTGTGCAATAAGGTTAGACTTTTCACCAGTGCAAGCCCTACACCCGAGCCCAGGTGATTATTACTGATGCGGTAATAACGGTCAAATATCTGACTAATGGATTCCTTTGAAATGCCAATACCCGTATCTGCCACCCTGAAGTATATATATGATCCGGCGCGATGTTCATTTAACAAACTGTATCCGGTATCATAGGCCGGTTTAAAATCATCAAAAGCAAAAAATACATCAACGGTAATACCACCTCCGGCAGGCGTATATTTAAATGAGTTATTTAACAGATTAAATAATATTTTTTCAACAATTTGTTGATCGAGCCAAATTGACGTATGATGCTCCGCAAGTTTTAAGGTATAGGTTATGTGTTTATTATCGGCCAGTTCCTCAAACTCATCAAACAGGGCCTTGATAAACCCACCGAGGCTTATCCGGGTAACCTGGAGCTTAACAGCGCTGTCTGCTACCTTGCGAAAGTTCATCAGCTCATTGATCAGATTGATCAGCCTTTTAGCATTCCGGTACATGATCTGGTAGTTATGCTGGTAAGCTGCATTGGCATTTTCTTTTATTAAACTTTGTAACGGACCAATTATGAGCGTTAACGGTGTCCTGAATTCATGCGATATATTGGTAAAAAACTGCAGCTGCTGTTGATAAAGCTCTTCCTTTTGCTGGTGCATCTCTTCACGTTTCTTTTCTTCCACATCACGGACAGCAAGCTCACTTTTTAGCCTGTACCACCTGGCCTGATAAATATATGCACCAACCAATCCTGAAAGAAACAGTATGAAGTATACAATTTTGGCAGTCATTGATTTCCACCAGGGAGGAGTAACAGTAATTGAAATAATGGCCTTGTCTTTGCTCCAAACCCCGTCATTGTTGGTTGCCTCTACTATTAATAAATAGTCTGCATAATCAAGGTTGTTATATGCGGCTGTAGGATTGTTGCCACTTGTAAATTTCCAATCCTTGTCAAAACCCATAAGTTTATACCGGTACCTGCACTTCTGTGGATTTGCATAATGCATGGCAGAAAAAGAGATCACAAAATTGTTCTGAAGGTAATTCAATTTAAGCCTGTTACTATAACTTATTGGTTTTTCTAATATAACTCCCGAAGCCCCAGCCTCCCCTACCACTACTCTTATACTATTAATGATGAGATCAGTAAACACAGGGTGGGCTGCTATTTTGTTTATTTTAATACTATCCGGAAAAAAATAATTGAGCCCATTGATTCCTCCAAAATACAGCCTCCCGTCTTTGCCTTTATAGGATGCACCTACTTTAAAGCTGTTTCCCTGTAAACCATCATTTTTATCAAACCTTACTAATTTGTTGTTGCTCACATCCAAACACTCCAGGCCGTTGCCGCCCATCCATATCCGGCCTTTATCATCCAGCTCCATGGTTTCGACATCATTAAATACTCCATATTGGCTGCCATACGTTTTTATCCGATAAGTGTTGTCCTTTTTTAACACCAGATAGTCCAGGCCGCCCCCTATGGTTCCCACCCAGTACGTACTGTCACTTTGTTTTTGTATAGGAAAAATATAGTTGGAGCTCAAAGAATTAGGCCGGTTGTTTACCCCATAATTGAAAGTCTTTATAACTCGTCCGGAACTGTCAATAACCAGCCGTTTAAGACCATGTATGCTTGAAATAAGCAATTCGGGTTTACCTTTATCAGCCCAAATCCGGTAACCCGATCCTGTTCCCCAATATTTAACCTTGTAAATACTTTTTTTACCAGGTGTTATACAGCCAAAGCCGTTGTAATAGCTGCCAAACCACATATTGCCGTAACAATCTTTTGTTAAGCTGGCAATGGAATGGACCGGAAACTTCTCATAACCAGAAGGACGCCACAAACTATTGCGCTTTGAGTTTAGGATCTCGAGGCCTTTGTCCGTACCTATCCATAAATTATGATCATTATCTAATTCCAAAGCATCAATTTCATTGCTTTTTAGTTTTACCGGACTATTTTCCGTGTTGTAACGAGTAAATTTTCCGGTATGAAGATCGTATTCATTCAGGCCGCTTGCATTGGTGCCTATCCAAACCCGTTGACCGGATTCCTCAACTATTGACCTGATGTGATTTCCGGATAAGGTATTAGGGACCTCTGGGTTATGTTGAAAAGCATAAAACAATTTCGCATTCAAATCGCAAAAATTAATTCCACCACCAAAGGTGCATACCCATAAGCATTCGGAACGGTCAATAAATATTTTATCCAGATAGTTTGTATTTAAACTATTGACAAGACTCTGTGTGGTAATGGTCTGTTTTAAATTAAACGCCTTATCCAATAAAAATAATCCAGCATCGGTACTAACCCAATAATCCAGTTTTTTGTCCTGTATAATATCATTGATGAATGAACAGCCTGGGATAAGCAGGTGCTGGGAGGAGTGCATTTTTAAAGTCGATACGCCCTGAGACGATAGTAATTCATGACTGTTTTCCTTAGCTAAAATAATGGTCGTGCCTTCTACCACTAACACCTGTTTGTTACGGTTAAGGAATACTTTACCTAAATTATTAAAGTAATGCCCTGAACCATCAATAATATCAAAATGCCTGAAACGAAAGGAATGATCTAATATCCAGACACCCTGATTACCTGATAGCAAAATATTACCGGCACCATCAAGCGTCATATCTGTAAATTTGATGCCGTTTGGATAGTTTAGGGAAATATCTGCTAAAGTTTTACCGTTTACTTTAAATAACCTGAATTGATTCTCTGCAAGCGTAGCTAACAAGTTGCCCTTTAAAGCAAGCAGCCGGATATAGGTTTTATTTCCAGTATCGTGGCGGCTGTTATCAAAATCAGTATATTTCTCAGACCGCGGGTCAAAGCATTGAATACCATCTTCTGAACCCAGCCAAATCCTGTCGTTTTCGTCCAGGCACATGCTCCGTATACGGTTTTTGAAGGAGTTACTTTTAGGGACATTAGTGTTATAAAACCTTTTAATGGCATGTCCGTCATACCTGTCCAGCCCAAACAGGGTAGCAATCCAGATAAATCCCTGATTATCCTGTTTAACCTCCTTAACATCTGTATGTGACAGCCCGTCATCAACAGTAAGATACGAAAATTTTAGCGGGTCTTGCTGTGCAAGTGCTCCAAATTCACCATAAAAAATAAAAAGAAAAATGACGCTATATCGGGTAAAGGCCGGAACTTTTAATTTCTTGGTCATAATAATTAAAACATAAAGTTAATATTACAATTAGCATTGGCTTACATGATTGGCAAATAAATAAAGTTAACCTTACATCAAATATGTATTTTTAATTTAAATATCCTTAACGATCTAAAACGAAAGTCCCAAGGAGCAATAATAACCTATACAAGGTTCGGCATACTACACAGGTATCAATGAAGGTTTTAGCGTAACCGATAATCAGAAGATCTGGAAAACTGATGCATATTTTTGAACCTTTTGGTTTCCAAAAAAATTTGTTACCGTTTCCATGGCCACTGCAAAAATATCATAGTCCAAAGTGCCTTTACCAGTTGACACCTTTTTTCCAACCGGGTCGATCTGCTGTAGTTCTCCCATAAAAAACCGGATAGTCTTGCTGTGGAACATCTTTCTAAAAGGGACTGTTGTTAGAGGATTCGATGAATTCAGTACCTAACTGGTATAAGAGGGGCGAAAACAATGATAATTATTCCGATCAACAATTATGATTTGATGCTCCGATTTTTTTGAGAAGGATCTGGCAAGATTCAGCCCGGCAAATCCTAAACCTATAATTACAATTCTTTTCATATTCATTTACAATTCATAATCAGTATTGATCTTTGAAGGAATACGCGCCAATTAAGTGTCAAATACCCTGAATCGCTTTTTAAATAAATGGGTTATTCCATTTCCTGTTCCTTCAAGCCTTCGAGAAACCATTCTGACTTATATTCAAAATTTGAGCCTTCACCTGAGTCATTAATTACAGCTCGTAAAATCCTGTGCTATGCTACATTTATTTTCATACAAATTTTTGGCAAAAGAGCCAAACTCATTAACATCAAGGACATTCTTGAGAATATAATGAGGTTCTCCTGTTTCACTTTAAACTGTTTCTACTGCGCCAGTTTCGAAGCTGTTAGCTTCTTGTTGACTTAAAGGGTTGTTTGTCTCGTTAAGTTTTATCATTTTTCTATTGTTTAAGTGTAATACGTTGTAAAATTTGTATAAAAGTGCTCGCAGGCCTGTCCTATCACGTTTCAACAGATTCTTAATCAAGTATTAATATTCAATTGACATTGAAAAATTAATTTTGCATTAAGATGTCAGAATTAATTGTAGACCTTAGATCCAGTAATGAAGCTACCTTTGAACAAGTTTTTAAAATTTGGCACAGGAAGGTGTATGGATATTTCATCTCCAAAACTGCCTGTACTGATCTTGCTAATGAACTTACCCAGACCGTCTTTATCAAACTGTGGCGATTCAGGAAATTACTGTCTGAGAATTACCACCTGGAGCATCAGATATTTCGAATAACCAAATCTGTATTGATTGATTATTTCAGAACAGAAAATACAGCAAGGCGTCATTTATCTCTTTACGGCAAAGAGCTTGAGGGCAGTCATACTGGAGAAAACCAGTTTGAGATCCGCCAACAGCTTTATACAGTATTGAATACCCTGCCTCCCATGCGAAAAAACGTTTTTATTCTGAGCAAACTTTATGGTTATACATATAAGGAAATAGCTGAACAATTATCAATTTCTCCGAGAACAGTAGAAAATCATGTTTCACTGGCTACCAAACAACTCGCCAAATATTCTACCCTGGTGCTGCTGTGTGCATTGCTTACAATTAAATAAATTTTTCTACCATTAGGGGATTGCATGACCCACAATCGTATAAAGGGTATGAATGTCTCAAAAGAATTACTAGATAAATACTTCAAAGGGCTTTGCTCTGCGGAGGAATATCTGAAAGTGAGAAAATACCTGAATGCCAATCAGGAAATGGATGAAGAACTACTTCCTGAACAGGAATGGATGGTTGTTCAGGATGCCCCACTTTCAGCAGAAAAAGTGATCAAATGTATGCGTCAATAAAAAGGCAAACTATTCATAGAACCTTCAGCATTTCAGTTCTCAAAAAATTTGCCATTGCAGCAAGTATCATATTGGTTTGTACTTTTGGCCTAATCAGCTATGATAGTACCCCTGAACATAAAAATTCGGCATCAATCGCTGTTAAAAACAAAAAAACAGCCCTTACGTTAAATAAAGAAACTGTTACCAATTACACTGGTAAAGTAAAGCAACATACCTTACCTGATGGTTCTCTTGTTAAATTAAAACCTGGCTCAAAACTAGAATACCCAAAACTTTTTATAAGCAAAGAACGAAGGGTTTCACTTCAGGGAGAGGCTTACTTTCTGGTTTCGAAAGATCCTCTTCATCCGTTTGTAGTTAATGCAGGTGGTATTTTAACCACTGCGCTGGGAACATCGTTTACCATAACGGCAAAACGTGGCAGCCATTCTTTTAAAGTTGTATTACACACTGGTAAAATCCTAGTAAAACCCGCAGAGAAATGGCCGAAGGCAAAGGCTTTTCAGGAAATATTGCTGGCAGGCAGCCAGTTGGTATACCATCAATATTCAGCAAGGCTAAAGGTGAGTACTACATTGAAAAGGCATGCCTTAGCAGATGCAGTTCCGCAACAACTTGTATTTACCCAGACGCCGCTGCAAGAAGTATTGGCGCAAATAGAAACTGCCTTTGGGATCAAAATAAGATATGAGCCAGCAGATGTAAAAGACCTGGCATTTACAGGAACGATAAATCCGAAGAAAGACATTGACCAGGTACTGACCGATATTGCAGATCTTAATCAATTAAAATTGTCACGGGTAGCTGATGGTTATCAAATAAGCAGGTAACATATTGTAAAACAAAAACATTAAGCTCGGAACTTACCGGGCATGGCCATACCATGCCCTTTTCGATAGCAAATTAATTAGCATATGAATAAACATTTCTTCAAACAATTACTAATATGTGTTGCACTGCTTCTCCTGGCAGGAAAGCTCAGGGCTCAAAATGCCGAGATGGCGGGCATCGTTAAAGACGAGAAAGGATTGCCATTAGCTGGTGTATCCATTGAGCTTTCTGATGTACTCACCCAGCAAATTAAGTCAACTCTAACAGCAGACGATGGGAAATTTAAATTACAACAACTGCTTTCCCAAACACCATATGACCTAAGCATATCCTGCATTGGCTATCAGACCAAACGGCTTTCAAAGCTGATCTTAAAACCTTCTGAACATTCCTCAGTAATTATCGAGCTATTGCCCCTCGCTGCAAAGAGCCTGGAAGAAGTGATGGTGATTGGCTATGGCACCCAAAGCAAAACGAGCATCACTGGTGCAGTTGGCAAGGTCAGTTTCAGCCAGATCAAAGATCAACCAGTTACAAATTTTGACCAAGCCATTATTGGAAGAATCGCAGGGGTTCAGGTACTGCAAAGTTCTGGCGAACCCGGAAAAGGTTCAACCTTCAGAATCCGCGGTACCGGATCAATTACTGCAGGGAACGGACCTTTAGTGGTGGTTGATGGATATCCACTTGATTCACAGGGACAGGCAAATGAATTCGTAAACACCAACGATATTGAGTCTGTTGAAGTACTTAAAGATGCCTCTTCTGCCGCAATATATGGATCGCGTGGAGCCAATGGCGTTATACTGATCACTACAAAAAAGGCCAGGCAGGAAAACTGCGAGTAACCTATTCTTCCAATACCGGGATACAGCAGGTTTCTAAAAAGCTCAACATGCTCGATGCTTATCAATATGCACAGCTGGCAAAGGATGCACACGATAACGCCTGGGTAGATTTTAAGGCGGGAAATAGTGCAGCTACGCCTGATGCTAAACGTGGAACGGTAGAAAATGCAGGTTTTTACTGGAATCAAACCCCGGTTGATTTATATCCATACCTAAATGGCGAAGCCGGGCTTACCAATACCGACTGGCAGGATGAGATTTTCCGATCTGCGGTATTAACCAATCAATCACTAAACTTTTCTTCCGGAAACGATAAATATAAGTACTTCACTGCCATGAATTATACTGATCAGCAGGGGGTAGTTATCAATTCAGGATATCAGCGATACGGACTAAGAATGAACCTCAATGCGAAGGAAAACAAATTTGGTTTTGGCGTAAGCCTGGCTCCATCTTACGCAATAGAGAAGCGGGTTAATGATGAAGGTCCCTATACCGAAGAGTCAGTTATCGGTTCAGCACTTCAGATGTCGCCTACCTGGCCAGTCTATAATCAAGACGGATCTTATAATTTTGATGGCAATGGTAAATGGCGGATAGGTAAAGATTATCAACACAACGCGGTACTCAACCCCGTTGCACTTGCCAATCTGATAGACAATAAGGTATATCATGCCAATATTCTGGGAAGGGTTTACCTTAACTACGAATTGCTGACAGGTTTAAAGTACGAGATAGCGCTTGGCGCCACGCTCAATGAGTATCGGAATAAAACCTACAGACCATCAACCATTCCCAATCTTGGCGAGGCCTTTTACACCAACCCATCAAATCCTGTGGCTTCAAACAGTCAAACATCCATATATAACTGGCTGCTGGAACAGACTTTAAATTACACCAAAAGTTTTAAAAATCATCATTTGAAAATATTAGGTGGCTTCACTGCTCAGAAAAACCGTTCAGAGCAGAATGGTGTTACCGCAACCAATTTCCCCGACGATGTTATCCGCACAATTAATGCGGGCCAGGTTATATCTGGCACGGCAAGCATTCAGGAATGGTCGCTCCTATCTGCCCTTTCCCGACTTCAATACGATTTTAAAGGCAAGTATCTCTTCTCGGCTGCCATACGGACTGATGGTTCCTCACGCTTTGGTAAAAACAACAAGTGGGGTTATTTTCCCTCGATATCTGTTGGATGGCGGCTTTCATCAGAAGAGTTTATGAACAGTTTTAGCGTAGTTAGTAACCTTAAAATTCGTGCCAGTTATGGTATTACAGGGAATTTCCAGATTGGAAATTATGATCATATAGCCAAAATTGGCATTAGTAATTACATTTTGGGGCCTGCAAGTGGTCAGCTCACCAATGGCTCTGCTCCAGCAAATCTGTCAAACTCCGATCTGGGATGGGAAAAATCAAAGATGTTTGATTTAGGAATGGATTTGGGTTTATTCCAGCAGCGTCTGAACCTGGAAATTGATCTTTATGATAAAACCACCAGCGATTTGCTGCTCAATTTGCCTGTTCCCTATTCTTCCGGTTTTCGTATGGCAAGACAAAATATAGGCAAGGTGAATAACAAGGGAGTCGAAGCAACACTTTCCATGCAAAATGAATTTGGGAAATTTAAATGGGGGATCAGCACAAATATTTCAGCCAACAAAAACAGGGTAAAAGAGTTAGGTCCGGGCAATGCACCCATAATAGCCACCAATGGCACAGCAAATACTTTTTTTATTACAGCAGTAGGCCAACCTATTGGCGCCTATTATTTTTTAAAGGCTAATGGCGTTTACCAGAGCCAGGCCGACCTAAATGCTAATCCTCATTTTTCAAATGCCTATCCAGGCGATATTAAATTCACTGACGTTGATGGAGACGGTGTACTTGATGTAAATAAAGACCGTACCATTGTCGGCAATTTTTTCCCTGACTACACCTTCGGCATCACCAATAATCTTTCATATAGTGGTTTTGATCTGGCCTTCAGCTTTCAGGGGGCACAAGGTTTTGAAATTGTGAATCTCCAGAATAGGTACATCAACAGCATGGAAGGGAACTTCAACAATACTACCGACGCCCTTAATCGCTGGCAATCTGAATCAGTGCCAGGAAATGGAGAAGTTAACCGGGCAAACAGGAAGGCTAAGGGTAACAACGGGCGAACCTCATCCAGACAGGTAGAAGACGGCTCATATGTAAGATTACAAAATATAACCTTGGGCTATAGCTTGAGCAGCATGTTATTGAAAAGACTGTCCATCACTGGCGCAAGGTTATTTTTAACAGCACAAAACCTGCATACCTGGACAGTTTACACTGGCTATAATCCGGAAGTAAACCTCTATTCTGGAGATGCACTCACGCCAGGTATTGATTACGGTACATACCCGCTTAACAAAACGATTTCGGTAGGCTTAAACCTTAATTTTTAACCATGAAAAATTTACTATCCATTATTTTATTATCACTGTTACTGACCAGTTGTAAAAAGGGATTCTTAACCCTTAACCCTCAGTCTGAAGCAAACGCAGAAAACTATTATAAAACGGCCAAAGATTTCAACACCGCATTAATCGGTGCTTACGCCAGGTTTACAGATTATCCTACAATGTATTTTGAACTGAGCAGCTACCGTTCCGATGAATTGTCGCTTGGTGCACCAACCGCGGGTACGCAAGATCGGTATAACATTGATAAATTTGCAGACGATCCTTCTAATCAGATCCTGCTGAACGTATGGGGAAACCTATATAACGGAATTAGCCGCTGCAATGAAATAATTGCCCGGTTGCAAGATACCAGTCTTAGTGATGTGCAACGAAGTCAGATTGAAGCCGAAGCCAGGTTTATCAGGGCCTACCATTATTATCACCTGGTTAAATTTTGGGGCAATGTACCGCTCATTACCCACCCGGTTAGTCCATCAGAATCATTGAGGGCAGGTAGTGTACCATCCGATCAAATTTTAAGCACACTGGCAGAGGACCTGCGTTTTGCCAGGGAAAACCTGCCTGAACGTTTTGCTGGTGAGGCAGATTTAGGTAGGGCAACATCCGGAACAGCCACCGTTTTGCTTGCGAAAGTGCTCATGGAGAAAAAAACTATGCAGAAGTACAACGCTTACTAAAACCGCTACTCACCAGCCGGTATAAGCTGCTTAATGATATTGCCGAGGTTTTCAAGGTAACAAATAAGAATAATGAAGAAGTTATATTTTCTATCCGTTACAATAAAGAGGTACCTGGAGCTGGTCATGGCTTGTGGCTGAGCACCACCTCTGCAAAATCTTCACTAGTTCCACCAAAGCTATTGGCAGCATATGGCGCTAATGATCGTAGAAGAGATCTTTTATTATATGCACGCTCGGGCACCAGTAATAACTTTGTTCCTAATAAGTTCATGGACGTAATCTCGTCCACTACACAGAATGCCGAAAATGATTGGATACTGCTACGCTTTTCGGAAGTATTGCTGATGTATGCGGAGGCCGTAAACGAATTGGGTTATGCTACATCAGGTGATGCCTTTGATTGCCTGAATAAGGTACGCAAACGTTCAGCTGTTGCCGACCCAAATTTTACATCAGCAAGCTTACCCAATCAGGCAGCTTTCCGCGATGCCGTTCAACAAGAATACAAACTCGAGCTAGCCTATGAAGGTCAGCGATGGTTATTACTAACTAGAACCGGAAATGCTACTTCAGCTATCCGGCAGGAGGAAAATATCAATCTGCCTACGTTCAGGCTATTATTCCCTATCCCTCAAACAGAAGTTGAGAAAATAGGCAATCCTTCCATTATGCCACAAAACCCTGGCTATTAAACTGAATATAGATGAAAAGGCCACGACCAATTACGATGTTTTTAATACTGATCGTTGCAGGAATCACATTTCCGGCATTTGCACAAAAGCAAGCAGCTAATGACCTCACCCGAATTTTTAAGGGGAAAGAGGTAGTTGTTGCTGCCCACCGTGGCGATTGGAGAAATGCGCCAGAAAACTCTCTGCAGGGACTTAAAAATTGTATAGCATTGGGTATTGATATTATTGAAATTGACCTGCGGAAAACCAGCGATGGGCAATTGGTTATTATGCATGACCCAACTATAGACCGAACTACGAATGGAAAGGGAAAAGTTGCAGATTATACGTTGGAACAGCTTCAAAAATTTTGGTTGATAAATGGAACTGGCCACATTACTGCACACCGTGTTCCTACCTTAGAGGAATACTTATCCATCGCTAAAGGAAACATTATTATCTGTGTGGATAAGGGATTCGACTATTTGGATCAGGCGCTGGCAATGATCCGAAAAAAAAGATGCAAGAACAGATCATTTATAACATTCCACCTATTTCTTTAGATAGCCTGAACCGGCGGTATCCGGCATTGCGCCTGGATGGCATTGCCATTAATATACTTATAGATATTCGTAAAGCGGATGTTAAGGAGGTGATTACCTCTTACAGGCACCGAAAGCACACTCTTATCCACCCTACCTTTTCTTCTGATAAGGCAGACTTTGTAAAGTGGATACCAGAAATCAGGAAAATGGGACTAAGCATCTGGCTTAATGCGCTCTGGCCCGAACACAATGGCGGACATGATGATGACATGGCTGTGGAAAAGTCCATGCCCGACCAAGCCTGGGGCTGGCTTATTGCAACAGGTGCAAGTGTGATCCAAACTGACCGGCCAAAGGAGCTGCTTCTTTACTTAAAATCTACTAAACATCACCATTGATACTAATCAAGGTATCATTCTAAATCAACATTTTAAATTCAATCAATAGTTATCATGAAGCGTGTAAAAATGAAACCTCCATAGCAGCCCATCAAGAAAAGATCGATTCCCTATAGGTTAATGGTCGTCACAACAACTACTTTAAATAAACAACAAAAAACATGATTATGAACATTAAAAAAATTAGTTTATCAATATTTCTGGTCTTTACGGCCACCTTTTTACAGGCACAACTCTTAAATACAGATAAGGTTATCAACACTTTAAAGTCTGGGCGAAAAAATGACCTGATCGCCGTTTGTGCCCACAGGGGATACTGGCGTGAAAATGGGGTTCCGGAAAACTCATTACTGGCCATTAAACGTGCTGCCGATATGAAAATTGAAATGGTAGAAATCGATATCAAATTAGACAAAGGGGGCAGCCTGTACTCATGCATGACTGGAACTTGGGTAGAACAACGGAGTTAGGGATGGGTAGAAATGATCTGGTAAGCAGTTGGTACAGCAGTGCGTTGAAAACTCTTCGTTTAAAGGATAAAAACGGCAGGTTAACCAACGAGCATTTACCCACATTCAGAGAGGTCCTTTCTTACATCCGCGACCAGAAAATTGCTATTGTACTGGCTTTAGACATTAAAGATAAGAAAGCTGCAAAAGTATGTTGGGACATCATGAATGAAGGCGAAGGATGGAAAAATGCCTGGGGAACTCCCAGCCGTAAATGGACTATTTTCAAGTTGAATGCAACAATCTACAGTGGGCCGGGCGACGTTGAAAGTAGTTTGGGACTAAGGGGCGGAAATTATAGTGACTTTAGATTCGTACCTGTTTATACCACTAATATGGTGGATAAACTTAATTGTCTGGCACACTATAATTCGTTCAAAAACAAACCCTATTTTATTGGCGTAGAAGTTAATATTAAACAACAAAATGGTATTCATCAGGATATCTTGAACCAAGCTTGGAGAGATGGAAAGACAGCTTGCTGCTTTAACGCTATACCTGATGCAGGTGGCAATAATTTCAATAAGGCAGACGGCACCTGCTGCTATACATTAAGTAGTCTTTATTATAAATCTTCGTCCGGAAAGGCAGATACCCAGGATAATCGTGGAAGCTGGCAATGGCTAACCTCTATGGGCATACACTGGATTACTACAGATGAGCCGGTTAATCTGATTAACGACTGGTTAAATAAAGGATTTAGAAACACAGCCTACTATTATTAAAGATTCTGCGATCAGAAGCAAATTTTCTAACATTTATAATTTTAAAAGATATTCTATGAAAACTACATTTCAACTTGCCTTTTGTACTCTCGTTGCCTTGGCATCGTTTAGCAGTTGTAAAAAACACTCCATTGTTGAGGAGTCCCTTAATGGTAAAAATAGCGAGCAATTGCTATCAAATGGTGTTAAACAAGCTAACTTCATTACTCCTGATTCAGTTGCTGGCATCCAGGGAAATAAATGGGGGAAAATAAGTTATGACCTCAACTCAAACCGGGTTAATGGAGATTCTGTTCTGCTTAGTTTTGACGGCAACTTATGCCGTGAAATACATGCAGCCAATGGCTACACGCTTAAATATGCTGATGTTTCAGGTACTTCGATATCCAGCATCAGTCTAAAGCAGGTACTTGCAACGAACCTTAAGGTTGTAGATTCTACCACAGATCCTGAAAAAACAAATGAAATGAGACAGACCTGGTTTACGTTTAGTGATGGCAAACGATACGGAATGATTCCAGTAAAAGACCGCTACCTGGTATTATTTAAAGGTGATAACATCCTTAAAACAACCGCATTGTTCGTACTTCAGTTAAATACAATTGAATATATCCCAGGTCAAATGAGCGGATACTACTTCGGTGGCGTAAAATTCGACTATAAACGATTGATTTAAGTATACTCAACAAAGGTGTCCGTTTAATCGGACACCCTTGTTTTTGAAAATTATTTTATTCCTAACCTTCATAGGTGAAATATTGTTCTTCAAGGCAATGTGAATTTTGTTATAAATCATGTTTCGGTTATAATAGCGTGATTTAAGTTCACTAGCTGACACTAGGAATCAAATAGTTGGGCTATTAAAAGAAAAAATGTTCGCTTTTTTCTTTTTTTGCATCAATTTCAAAAAAATAGCAATTCAAATCTTTTTCGATAGTGAGCCGTGAGAATTACCTTATCCCTTAATTTAACCATCCTAGGAAATCAAATCCTACAGATACATAAATTTGTATAATTACCCGGTGTGTTTAAACGTATAAATCATGTATCTAATTGCCTGTCAATCGCCAACCGATTGCCCGATGCGATCTCAATAGGATTAACAGGACCGAGAATAGGTGGAAAGGAATCATTACGAGTACCTTATAAATCTTAAGAAATTATTTTGAATTACTAAAATAATTAGGAATCTTTGCAGGACTTTTTGTTACCTTAATCCGCATGATTTTGCCGGTCAAAATTTAAACAGTAAAGCGGTAATGTGAAGCAAAAAGATTGGAATGCTAAAAATGGGAAAAAACAATATATAATGAGCATTGAAGGCGCGACATTTAGAAAACAGATAAAAATAGGAGGCGACTTGATCGTAATAGATGAAGTGAAAGGCGATGATCTATTATACAGAGTATCGGTTAACCAGAACTTCAAGGGATACCTTCAGAAAAGGAGCGGCCAGTTCCATCGGATAGATGGATCGGATATACATAATCTTTTGTTTGCCAAGATATGCCAATCCCTGGAAAATCACTCTGCTTAGACCAATAGTATAAAAATCCTGGTTTTTATTGGAATAAAAAACATAAGGCAACAGCGCATTCACATAGACATCAATTAAGGGCGGAGAACCTCGTGGCCCATTTCTAAATAAATAATTGATTTGAAAAACAAGAGAAGTTATTGTTGTGTAAATTAAAATAAGCTGACCATAATTACCTTAGAGAAGTTTTGCAGGATTAAAATTCGGGTAACAGAGATTCCCGGGTATCGGAATTTCACTCTATTGCATTATGGAAAATCAGCGTCCCACATCCAAAGAGTTTGGGATTTACCAAAAAGTAAATACTTACCTTTAAAATTCTGATCTTCGTTTAAGCTATACTTAAAAATTGCACTTGGCAGGAAATCGGTTATACCAAATTTTACCGCTTTTAAAAGGTACAGAAGTAGGCAACTGCGTATCATACTTTTGATTTGTATGCTCTACCCTTAAGCCTCCTAAAGCTTCTGAGCATGGAGTAAGTTGCCATTTACCTTGAACATAACCGGCAATAATGTTCTCTTTAATGGTAAATGCAATATGCTTTGACATTATGAATTTAAATCCATCTCAACTTTTACGACACTTTTGTATTTTGTCAATGCCTTAACTATTTTTTTGAGTATTTCTGAGCTGGCTCCATCCAGATAAATTTTTATCTTATTCTTATCCATGTCGCTGATTTTCCAGTTATGAACTCTATGGAGAAAAGATTTTTTTTCAGGGGAGCCAATTTCATCGAAGAAATGCACCAACAATTTGCTCGATCCACTAGACTCCAGAAACACAAAAATTTATGCTTTCAGTTTTAGCGGCTATGAAGAACTTCATTAAAGGGAATATATAAATATCCAAATTTAGGGAAATGGGCTAAATTTAGCGATTGCTGTTTTATTAAGGCAATGGCATAAACTAGAGTAGCTTAGACAAACACACGATATTGGTTATAATAGTACTGATTTACAAAAACTTAGTTGACACCTGTCAAAGATGCAATTACAAGATTTGAATATAAAAGTATTGGCATCATAGATGATTAACAATATCTTTCTGTAATCATCACCTCCTTCGATATCGAGCATAAAATACTGTCTCATAGTAAAAAAGTATAGTCACGAATCTTATTTTTTGCTGTAAAAACATTTTCATAACAGTTTAGAATAGCGAAACCTATAATACAAAAACTGAGAATAATGTAAGAGATTGTGGTTAATCTCAGGTTGATGACACAATTTTACCTTTGCAAAATATTCAAAAAAAATTAAATGTTTTAGGAAATGATATCACAAACCTTTGAGATAAGGTTTGAGTTTAGGAAATTCTGATTTCCAGTTACGCTTTTCAATTTCAATTACCACAATCCCATTTGCGGCCCTATATCCCTCCATTGCAGCTCCAGTACCGCCTGTCTCTACTTTCAATGATTCAATATATTTCGGTTTGATTAAGCTTTCGATCAATCTGCAATCCTTATTGCAGTATCGATAATTTATGACAACTAGACACCATGGACCAAAAGGTGGCTTAGTAACAAAACTAGGTGGAAGACTTCTTAATGGCTCTCGGGTATAGATATTCATCCCACTGAGCAAAAAAACACCGAGCAAGAAAATGTTTTTTCATACATTCTAGATGTTTTGGAATTTAGTGCATAAATCTTTTAATAATTGTGCGGCATTTTTTTTCAAAATGACTTTAAATATTCAAAATTTGGATATTTAAAGTTTTAAATTACCGTTTAGAATAAGTGAAAAGAATTTTTATGTTCATCTTACGCGTTATTCTTTGGTTAAGCAGGAATTATACTCAAAAGCGCCAGCACACTGCAATTCTTAACCGATTCAGTCCTTGGTTCTTTTTTCAAAACAGTTCTTTTTCTCAGCTACACCAGAAGAAGACTTTTCCGTTAATTTCCATGCTAACTTGAGCCGCAGCGGCTTGAAAAAAACATTTATTTGAAACTTTTCTCCTTCATTTTGATCATACCTATAATTTGATTTCCATAAAACCATTTACAATTGAAGTTCCTTTATTTTAATTAATCCTTAAGTCCTCATTTAGATTTTAACTGCATGATAAACTAACGGAGTTGAATGTTTACATATCTGTATTTACTTTAAACTTGCTCCATGATCATTTTGGAAATCTTCTCCACCCCATATTTTCTGTGCCGAAAATTTTTCGGAAGGATTGGCCCAAAAGGGATCACTTTCTGATAAGCCAAGTGGTAAAAATATGTTGGATGCGATGTAAGGGCTTCCTTGATTGTTATAAAAATCGCCTAAGGAAGGTTGTGCTCCATAAAGGCCGATCGTCAACCAGCCTGCTTTGTAAGTTGTCGGACTTTCTAAGGTTTTTTGATGACTGCTGTTAAAGCGCTCCTTACTTGTCCAGGACTAAGTTGCTTTGGCAATGCCTTTCTCAGAGCCATATTCGCCAAATGATGAAAAGCAGCTCCTCTATATATAATAGATCGACCCGTGGCAGGATAACTACCATCAGCATTGATCAAACGCTCCTGAATAATAGCATAACGCTCATTTCGTTTACGAATTTTATCAAACATGACATTATACGCAGTTGTTTTTTTACCGATAATGTTCGCAATTTCTGCCAGATAAGGGTGAATTACATAACTGTTATAATAATCAAAAGCAAATGATGTCCCGTCAGTGTACATGCCATCTCCAGTGTACCATTGCTCCATTTGTTGCAAAGCATAATCAACACGCATCGGATCCCAATTATAACCAAATTTAGCCATGAAAGCTTCATTCATAGCAGAAAACAGGAGCCAGTTGGAGAACACGGGCTTGAACCTTCTTGTGGTAGCTATTGAATTAACCAATAGTGACTGACTCTTTTTATCTAGGTTTTCCCAAAGCCATGGTGCACGAGTGAAGGCAATGGCTAGAAAAGATGCATCCACAAGCTGTTGACCGCCAATATCAAAGTTCATAAAATCTTTGGCATTTGAGTCTAGAGCATTTTTAATACCTTGCAGGGCCCAATCCCGATATTGTTGTCTTAAATCTACCTCTTGCTTGCTCCCCCTTCCAGTTGTAGCCAGGGTGCAATGCCACTTAATACCCGTCCCAGAATTTCAAGATATTGGACTTTAATTCGATGTTCTTTATTATCGACATGAACGGAAGTTACCTGCGGCATAGAAATGCGTAAACTATCTTTGGCCAGATTATAGATAACAGGCCGAACCATTTTTTCCATTTGGGCTAACCAAAACTGACGATCGGTAATCACTGTTTTTTTGGATTGATGGTTTTTTTCTGTGAAAAAACCGAAAAACTTATCATGATCAGAACGAGCAAAATCATGTATTTATTTTTAGGAGTCATAGAGAACTTATTTTTATTTGGTTAAGAAACGATAATATTCACAGCCAGCGAGTAAAAATGCGCCAACGCCAAAGTTTGCTGTAGATTTTGCATCTACTATTTGTCCGGGAATGGCTTTTTCACCAATCGGCTGGACAAAACCAACCCTTCCATCCTTTTGAAGGGAGGTTTGAGTTAGATAGTTCCATCCCAATTTAGCTGATAGAAGGAATCGTCTTTCTTTCAAAATACCATTATTGATACCCCAAAATAAACCATATGTAAAAAATGCGGTACCACTGGTCTCTGGCCCAGGTGCATGTTGTGGATCAAGCATGCTTCTGGTCCAATAGCCACCTTTTTGTTGCGAATTAATAATGGCCATGGCCATACCTTTATAAATTTTAAGGTAGTCTTTGCGGTGCGGATCATTTTTAGGCAGATCTTTCAGCACTTTTGCTAAACCAGCGAAAACCCATCCATCACCTCTTGCCCAAAAATCCTTTCCTCCGTTACTCGATTTATGTTCTGGATAAACATATTTAGCATCACGGTAGTACAGCTTGGCTTTTTTATCATACATAATACTGTTAGAATAGGTTAGGTACTCATGAAGCTTTTCGAGGAATTTCTTATTTCCGGTTAATTTGTAAAGTTTGGTCATCACCGGCATAACCATATACAATCCATCTGCCCACCACCAATAATTATTTTTGTCAGTATTTATTTGATAGCCCATTACCTCTTTCGCCCGAGCTATTTTTTGTTCATCAGGCTGAATATTGTATAAATCGATATAGGTTTGAAAACAAATTTGCCAATCGCCAAAAAGCACATAATCATCCCCCTCACCGTATTGATATTTCCATTGCGATTGATCAGTGGATTTAGCCCCCATCCAATTGTTGTATATGGCCCAATCTTCAGAATATTTCCTGTAAGCTTCATTTTTTGTGAGTTGATAAATTTCCATATTGCCAGTGTGGTAAGCCGCATGGTCCCAAAATGCCCTTACTTGAGGTTTGTTATTGGCTTGCCAATAATGGTTAACCAAATTTATTTTCGCTAGAACGGCTTCACTTTCTTGTGCACAAATTATATTCGACGCAAGCAGAGTCAGAGCAAAGATTAGCGTTATAAATTTATTTCTTTTCATAATTTAATAAGTTCTATTTGTTTTAATGTAAAAATAACATGCAAATTTCCCTGGCATCGTTAAAACTAGTAGTTCAATGCATACTTCCCGGGTATAGCTTGTTGCATTGCCCATCATGATTTCTGTAGACTGCACAAAATGATGATAAATTATATATCATCTTCACGATCTGAATCACACTTTCATGTCGGGTTCCCATAAATCCCTTCCTTTGCATTATCAGCAAAAATCAGATTGTTCATGGGCAAAATATAGTATCGGTTGCGAATCTGCCACACCATACCCTACCTTGTGATTTTCGAAAAGGTTATCATTTTCCGACTTTAGGAAATAGTATACATCATTTTCCGTAGCTACCTTTAAAAGGTGTAACTTGATATGCGCAATTATTGCCTGGTCTTTAATCTTTTTGGCTAAACAAAATTGCAGTAAAAAGAAACTCCAACAACAAGCTGTCAATTAATATTTTTCGTTGTTTTCTTGTTAATCTTTTTTTTGCTATTAGGGCTTACTCCAATTCTATTCAAGCTGAAAATTTCAAGTTTCAACATTACTATAACTCAATTTGTCGGGAAACCACTAACTGATCAAGTTGTAGGTATTGGCAAAATAGCGAAATAATTTACTGATAAAAGGGGGTAAATACAGTTATTTAAGTGGGTAATTTAAGCTGAAACAAAATATAGCGTTTTCTTCAGGCTATGAATGTATGCTGGTTAAAGGTTCTCGAACTTTTTTAAAAAATTTTCGTTTCATAAATTTAATTCCCCTAGTTCAATAAAGGTTTGGCATTGTTGGCCAAAAAACCAAATTTGACTTAGTTACAAAATCACCTCATTATTCACGTTTGCCGTACAATACTGAATTTCAACTACAGACAAATTTTGATAAAATGCAAGTATATTTAAGTCCAGTGACAAGCTGGTCTCTCCATTTGAAATTTATCTGCTATTTCATAGACAAGAAGCTTCAGCCTAAATGGTAATAAAAATGGCTCTTCGCCAGCTTAATAAAGATAATGTTGTGTGGTCTGACCATAAAATTTCTTTTAGTCAATCTATTGAGTAAATTGATAGATTTTTTCGATGAAAGGAATAAATATCCTGTCTTTTTTCAAGCATCTAGATCTCACTGATATGAATAACCCAAACCATCTGGCCGAAGCGAGGGGCTAGTTCGAAGTTTCCACTACCGATCATCTTGTATATATGCTCCTGAAACAGCAGCAGTTTGCCTATTAGCAAAAATCGGCTTGCAAAAATGATGATACTTCAGGTTAATTATCTAGTTGATTTCGCCTCTAGAAATGAGAGTAAACCATTAGCCTTTTCTGACTGCCAATACCATTAGTATAGATAATATTTGTATTACTTTACCTTTATTTTTTAATGAGTAATGACATAATGTAATCGTCCCCTCGTCTTGATGAAGCTGGATCTTCAATCTATCGACACCTAAACTCTCAAAAACTGTAGGCGAAGACATAACGATTTAAATGAGATCTTTGATAGAAAGTTCTGAGAAACTAACTTGAGCAAAACATTAAACCTTCTATAAAAAGTCGTGCCGCCTTAAAATTTGCCACTAAGCACTGCATAGGATCTGCAGAATGGTTCGACTGAAATGGTATTCTTAATAACTTCATACTCTTGGTAAGATCTAATGATTTTCTAATTACGTGGGATAACTGTTTTATGGCCTGCTTTATCCCTTAATTTATGATTTAATGGAGCTAAACTTAAATCAACATTAATGTAATCCAGTATCAGATTGCTTTCTTAATTTTAGCATAAACAGTAATTTATCAGATAAATAATTCAGATAGAAGGACAAAATTAAGTAAAAAGCAAGTATACACCAGATCCCTAATCTTATTTAGAATTTTGCAAATCTGGCTCAAAGCAATAGCAGATGACGAAAAAAGTTAGGCGTTATCAGGAATGCTTGCGATTGAAATCGTTTATTTAATTTTTTCAAAATTTCAAGATTTGCGAATGACCCTGTGTTTTAATGAAAGATTAGCCTTGTACTTTTTCACATAGTCAGAGGGTCTCATTCCGAAAAGCTTTGTAAATTGTTCTCTAAAATATTTAATATCGGTAAAGCCACAATGGATTGCAGTCTGGCTTATATTATATTCTGAATCAATTAAAAGCTGTGCTGCCTTTCTCAATCTAATATAACGTATAAATTCTATTGTTGTCTTGCCAGAAATCGCCTTGATTTTTCGATATAGTACTGAAGGTGATGTAGCTAACTCATCGGCAAGTGTTTTTATATTAAAATCTGAGTCATCTAGGTGCCTTTCTGTTATGGAGATGCATCGTTCTAAGAATAATTTATACTCGTTAGAAATTTTAAAATCGACTGATTTGAGAGTGATCTCATTGAAAAAGTATTGTTGAAGTTTGGTCCTGCTTTTCAAAAGGTTTGCTACTCTAGCAATTAGGATATCCTTTTCAAATGGTTTGGTTATGAAGTCATCTGCTCCATGTTCGATACCCTTAAGTTTAATTTCTGATGAAGAGCTAGATGTTAATATAATCACGGGAATATGGCTCAGTTCTGGAGTATTTTTTATATTTGCACATAAATCCAATCCACTTCCACCAGACATAATCACATCTGTGATAATAATATCTGGCATATGTGTCTCTGCCAGGGCGAGACCTTCAGTACCGTCTAGAGCTTCGAAAATCAAATAACTATCTATAAAAATTTTTCTGATATAAATTCTGATATCGTCATCATCTTCCACTAAAAGAATTGCTTTCTTCTCCGTAGTGATATCGAGTGTTTGAACATCAACTTCCTCTTGAATATTGGCTAGCTGCTCAACTTCCAATGCTTGGTGATCATCCCAAACATCCAACACTTTAGATGAGAGCAACATAGATTTATCTTCTATAATTTCCTCAGGCTCAAAATGAGTCGACCCATGTAATAAGCCAAAAGTAAACTTAGACCCCTTCCCAAGATCACTTTGAAAGTCAACCACCCCGTGATGTGCATCAATTATCTTTTTTACCAGAAATAATCCAATTCCAAATCCGGTAGTTGAATGCCGTGTATTGTCTTGATAATACCTGTCGAAAATTTTTGACCTCGCTTGATTGGAAACACCCGAACCAGTATCACTTACTTGCGTCACAACTAAGTTTTCTAAAACATTAATCTCTACTGTTATACATCCATTACTCGGTGTAAATTTAAATGCATTAGAGAGAAGATTAAATAACACCATTTCAAGCTTTTCACGATCTCCAAAAACAAACACTTCTTCTTTGGACGTGATGAAAGTGTAGACAATATGATTTAATTTTGCCTCATGCGTGAATGAGATAAAAATCTCCCTACTGAATTTGATGAGATCGAATTTATGTACTTTCAAACTTTGTGTCTCTGATTTCCTGAATGAAAGTAACTGGTCAACAAGTGATAAAAGTCTTTTGGCATTTCTGTAAACGATTATAAGTTCCTTTGGATCTACAAAGCTCTCTTTGCTATTTAGAAATTCTTTTACCGGATTTATTATCAGGGTCAGGGGCGTTCTGAATTCATGGGATATATTGGTAAAAAAGAAAGTTTATTCTCGATAATTTCTTTTTCCCGGTGAACGTTTGCATTAGCAATCTCCACTTGATATTTCAAAAACGATTGACGCTTATAATAGCATATAAATAAATAACCAGCTGCTAAAATTAGAATAACATAAAATGTAAATGCCCAGACGGTGAAATACCATGGTGGTAATATTTTAATCGAAAGAATTTTTTCCTCTTTTTGCCAAACGCCATCTGAATTTGAAGCTCTAATTCTTAGCCGATAGTTTCCTTGAGTAAGTTTAGTGTAATTCGCAGTTCGAACATTTTTAGAATCGTTCCAGGTCCGGTCCCAGCCTTCCAGATAATAGGCATAGACAATTTTACCAGGAAGGCTATATTCAAGCGCTGCGAAATCAACAGACAAAGATTCACCAAATGGGACAATGATCTTTGTTATATTCCCATTTTTTACGCCTCCCACTATACCATTATCGTCTGAGGAGACCTGCTCATTATTGATTCGGATTCCAGTTATAACGACTGGAACTAATGCACTTCTCGGACGGAGGCTATCTGGATTAAAAATACTAAATCCTTTTAAGCCTCCCAGAATGACTTCCCCGGAACTTAGCTTCAGAGCTGAATTATCGAGAAACTGATTGCTTTGTAGACCATCTTCCTGATAAAAGTTTAAAAATTTTTGTGTTTTTATATCGAATCTTGAAAGTCCACTGAAAGTAGTTAACCACAGTGCTCCTTTGTCCTCCACTATTGCAAGAATTGAATTATTACATAGACCATTGGCAGTGGAAAACTGCTTGATGATTTTTCTACGCTTTCGGTCAAACAAAATTAGCCCCCCACCCTCAGTTCCTATCCAGAAATTACCAAACAAATCCTCAGTAATCGCTCTTACTGGCTTTCCAATTTCGTTATATTCATAGATCTTTTTATCTCGATTCATCTTAATGAGTTGCGATACATTTCCCGCCCATAATGTATGACTACGATCCTCAGCTAATGACAGTAAATTTTCTTTCAATTCTTCATCGAAAACTTTGAAACGATCTTCTTGCCTATCAAAATAGTAAAGCCTTCCATGAGAAAATGTTGTGGCCCAAAATGTCTTATCATGAGTCTCCAAAAGTTGCCAAATGTTATCGTTTTCGAATCCTGTGAATGGATTCAAGCATTTATAGCGTTTAGAGCGTTTAGTATCTTTAATAATTCTAGTTATTCCTCCGCCATATGTAGCAATCCAAATATCCCCAAGAAAGTCGCTTTTTATACAGCTTATGAAATTATTGCTGCTTGAGGTTGAATTATTAGGATTTTCTTTTAAATTTTCAAATGAATTTCTTTTGCGATCCCATATACTGACACCACCACCATCTGTTCCAATCCAAATTTTATGGTTCCTATCCTCATAGAAAGAGGAAACATAATTACTTGCTAAACCTGTTTCGAGGTGGGGAGTGGCTGAAATACTTTTAAAACCACGACTCCTATTATCAAATATTATTATTCCTTCCTTTGAACTTCCAACCCATTTTCTACCGGTCGGATCTTCATATATTGTAAAAATCAACTGATTTTCAATAAACCCATCTATTGGCTTCCAATATTTTTTATCCTGCATCAATCTGGTAATTTTCAAGCCGCTCGACTTCGTACCAAGCCACAGTTGATGACTCGAGTCGATATGCATGCTTATAACTATATCCGCAGACAACTTCGCGTTATCTATAATAGATAGCATTTCTAATTTACCAGAATTTAGATTTAATCTTCGCAAACCGTTGCGAGTGCTAATTATAATCCCATTTTTATGATCCAGTGCCATGCATGATAAAAAGGATGGCAGGTGAACCACAAGTTGTATAGTTTTTGTCGCGCGGTTAAAGGCAAATAACCCAAACCCCTCAATAAGTAAATAAATCTCATTTTTTGGGGTTACAAGAATATCCGAAACACTAAAATGTGGGATTTTAGCCCCATCTTTTTCTAATAAAATCTGTTCAGCATATTTCCTATCGCTACGTTTAACATAAAACCCAGATCCATTTGTTCCGATGTACATGTCGCCTCGATTGTCCGCCAGAATCTTCTGAATTTGTGCTTTCAGTATAAAAGGCTTTGGATCGTTCCAACGAATGCCCTGAAGAGCAGAAAATTTGTTACTAAGGGGATTATAAATGCCCACTCCCTGACCGGTTCCAACCCATATATTTTGATCTTTATCTTCGTTAATAGAGTAGATATAATTATGTGGTAGAGAGCTCTGATCTCCTAGTATACTTCGAAAGATTAGAAAATCATAGCCATCATATCGATTTAGTCCATCATGAGTACCGAACCACATAAATCCATTTGAATCCTTAAATATTGCTCTGACGGAATTATTGGACAGGCCTTTCTCAATCCCAAGCGTTGTATAAGGAAGTTCTTCAAGCGAATAGCTTACATTGTGCACCAACATGAAAAATACGAATATCAGGCAACTCTTAATTTTTTTGAGATATTCATTTACAGGATCGTATGTGTTATTTTTTGAATGAGAATTTTATTTATAAACCTCTTATATGCTGAAGTGTGAAAGGTAATGACTATCAAAAACATCATAACATTGTTACCTATAAATTTAACATAGGACATCTGTTGAAGATTAAAGCCTTTATCTTAACAATCAGTTAAGAGTTTGGCATGCAAAACATATCATAACTCTTAAGGAAAATTTGAGTTGCAACAATCATTATTTTTAAGTTTACCCAAAGTGTGGTTAGGCACAAGGAAAACTGTTTGTGAAATAGTCTTTGTTTGAAGCAACGACAATGCTACTGCTGAAACAAAAGTACCTAAAATTCACTAACTTTGCTCAATTTCAGAAATGAAAAAAGCATATTATAAATTTGATGATAGCTACAAAAGGCTTAATCGAATATGAGGTAACCATAGCCTTCCTACTCAAACATTCCGCCTACAAAATTACGAGTAGGACTTCGATTTGATACTTCCATGTTGATTGGCAAAAATCTTTTCACAAATCTCAAGAACCAAACAGATTTATCATAACTGCAAGCTTCATTGAAAACAAATATTATATTTGCTGATAACAATTGCGTCGTTTTTTGCATAACTGAAAGTGCGGCTTTAATTGATTTCAGATAGTGTAATTCTATGAAATGTCACAAAATTCAAGGCAGGTGTTGTCAATTTATCCTTTACAATCGTTTTATAGTTAGCATCCTTAGATAATCTCTATTAGGTTCTACCAATATTAAGAAAAGAATCATGATTTAAAGGTTGCAATAAAAGGTATATTTTGCTGTGTCTCGTCTGGTTGCTTTTTTTACGTTGTTAGTTACATGCATTTGTGATAATTTGCATCATTGCTATTATTTCATAGTACATTTTAGCATTTTTGGTGGGAACTACTATTAAAGATTTTGAAGGATAAGAGTCGCTTGTTAAACTCAGCAGTGGGGGATCGTTACGCGTTTGACAAACTTTATCAAATGTATATACTCAAAATGGTTAAATTTAAAGTTATTGCACCCTAATAATCAAATGTGTATAAGTCATCTTAAATTACGAATAAATTTTTCTGCATTTCTTAAATAAGCTCTAAGAACTGTCGTTATTATTATGTAATCCTTAGTAATTCTAATTTTTGATAGAGTATTCCGTTTCAGCCAAACTTTGCTACGAAGCGTGGAGGGCTTATGTTTGATATCACATAAGCCCTCAGCCGCTGACTCCGCAATTAACAGTTTAGCAACATCCATTACGAGTAAGCCTTGGTTACTATTTAGAAATCATTAGATCGTTCAAATCGCTGCGTAATGGAATAACTATCTAGTCTCCAAAAATCCACTGCACCTCAGACAATCTTAAAGGAATTTCCGATTTCTCATTAGTTTTTAATTTTAGAATAACAAATTTCCCTCTCTTACCTCTCTGTATAGTAAAGCCATTGTCCCATTGCTTCGCTTCTATGATATCCTTACTTGGAATTTTGCCTTCAATAACAGGTTGTCCAGGTTCCTTGGGATTGTCGGTAACGTATACCGTGAAAGCAGTCGGTCTGATATTCTGATCGGAAACCGTTATTCTACAACCCGTTACAAACCTTGGTTTAATCAATTCGACTACGCAGCTTGCATCTTTGGTATACGCATCTGTTTCCCAAAATGATTCCATGTTGCCATCAAAGGCAAAAAGAGCAGGGCTCTCCGGATGTTCATATAGACTTTTAACCGACAGGACTTCATTTGCAGAGGAAATGCTTTTAGTAAAAATAAGCTCCACGAGCTCTTTATTTTCTTTGGGGTTAAAAGCAGGCGAAGCCATGTAATCTAATGTACTCTTTAAGAGTTGACGGGCTATATAACGGTTATCCAAATCCGATAAAATATCAAATGTACATAGCAAAAGTTTGCCCTTCCCAATTTTCGTTTCCACGATGGCACCTAATTTATCGTCTCTTACTGGATCATCAATGACTTGAACTATCGGGCGATATTCAGGTGCTGTCTTATTCAGACGCAATACACGGGCGTTATTAGTAAGTTCCCACCATTGCCAATTTGAATAAAAATCAGTCGGAAAGTCTTTAAAAACAGGATGATCAGGATTACATAATATCCCCATAGTCTTAATCTGATAATCGAACATAATGGTAGACCAAAATGGCGTTGTAAAAGTCATTCGCTCGGTCTCAGGCAATTTGTTTGTGACTAAAAGCGCAGTAGCGCCATCTCTAATTTTTCTCAACAAGGCACTGTCTGCCGTAGTTGCAATAGTGATATTCTCCGGGACATCAACTTTTTTTGAGGCAGGATAGACGAATATTTCGTAACTATTGGAAATCCCCAAATGATTCTCTTTGAATTTTATAGTCAGTTTTGAAGCGCGGGAAATACCTGACAGATCAAAAGAGACATGGCCGAGGAGGTTTACATCACCTTGTTTCAACCTTGTACCCACTAGACTTCCTGTTTTGATTATTTTGCCATCAGCTAAAACTTCCCATTTAACATTCATTGTGGGGATATCGGATAAGGAATAATTGGGGATGACCAGATCTGCGGAGAAAGCTTCATTATTTAACCATGTTCGTTTTGGCATTTTTAGGAGTAATGTAACATCATTACAAAAACCTCGAAACTCCTCAGGGGTTATCAGGCCTTTTGATTCCCAAAACTGGTTAAGCAAACCGACCATGGCGCTTCCTTGTCCAGGATAATCATGTAAATCAAGCAGTTGAAATCCTCCCATTCTAGGCGTACGTAAGAGCCGTTCAATCTCTTCACGATATAGCAAAGCTGACAATTTTCCCGAAGCATTTAAAAAATCCCTTGCCTGGTTCAGCATTCCCTTCTGCTCGAGTCTACTCTTGAAAATCTCAAAATTTCTTGGCGCGAGGACACCTGTATATTTTCTTATTTCCCGGAAATCAGGAAATATGGTCCATTGTCCTACTTCGTGACTAATAATCGGCCATTGGTTATATGGTGGCTGAAGCGTATAGGAATAATCTTTCTCGGTATTGGGTTGTTCTGTTGCGAAATAATCTTTCATGCGCCTTTCAAAACGCCTGCCCTTAAATTTTCCTGCATGGGCGACCTGAAATTCGTCTCCTTTTAATCTTTCGAAGAGGCCCATAGCTTCCAGATTTGCTGACCCTGCGTATAGGTGACGTGTGTCATATCGTTTCCCAAAGGCTACCAATTTTTCTAAAACTTTGGGATCGCCCTTTACCTCATTGCCCATGGACATAAGTACGAATGAAGGGTGATTACCGTAAGTATCCAACACCCTTTTAAGCTCTGCCTGTAAAAATTCATCAATTTTAGGGTCCTTTCCCACAAGTGAATTTTCCCACGATTGAGAGAATAATGGCAATTCAACTTGAAGTAATATACCAGTTTCATCAGCTGCTTCAAATGCTGCTTCAGGAGGACACCACGAATGGAACCGCCAATGATTTAACCCATAAGACTTTCCATTCCGGAAAATTGCAAGCCAATCGTCCTTCTTCATTGAGGGATAGCCTGTAAGTGGGAAACTCCCAGCGTCGTGTTCCCCTCTTAAAAACAGCTTTTTGCCATTTAGGACTAAACGACCTTGCTCGACTGTGAAATCCCGCACTCCAAAGGTAACTTCATGAGTATCGGCATTGTTATTGGTAAATTTGCCATCTATCTGCAGCCTATATAGATTAGGTGTAAATTCATTCCAGGGCTTGAACTTACCGTTCATCGGAACCGTTATTGTAAGTGGTTCCGATATGGACTTATTGCGAATGTCCTGAGTAAAACTCTTAATAATTTTATTACCCGCCTTTATTGTTAGCCTTAACCTTCCGGAAATCATTTTTGCGCCAGAATCATTCAATGACATTTTTACTTGAAGTAATCTTTTTTGAAAAGAAGGATAAACCTGTACATTGCTGAAATGAATTGGTGCAACTTTACGAAGTTCTATCTTACCAATTATGCCATTCCAAATGGTTTGAACCTCTGGCGAATAACCGTGGCTCCAAGAACCTAGATTGACCTGAGGTTTGTTATCAACTCTGATGGCTACGAAATTTTTTCCAGCTCGAAGAAATTTGGATATTTCGTATTGATGAGGAATTGATAAACTGTTCTGTTCTCCTGCAAAGGCACCATTTATCCAAACCTTAGTCTGCCACATACACCTTTCAAGGCTAATATATATATTATTTTTTTCCAATCCAGCGGAAGTGTAATTTCCCTTCGATACCAGGCTGCACCTATGTAAACTCGCTTACGAGCCAATCGGTATATTTCGGGCCTTCCGTCATATAGAGGCGTACCATTGACGTGCTTGTTACCAAATCCGCCGACGTCGGTTGATCCAGGAAGTTGAATTTTGAACGGCAAAACATTATTATACCAATGTTCAGCCTCTCCAATATTTAATGAGTCGAGTTTAAATTGCCAAACTCCTTCTAAAGGAATAACTGTTTTTTTTGTGCGAAAAGAATAAATGGAGAAAAAAGGAGGATAAATATAAATTTCATATTTTGAATGATTTGGAGATAGCTTATAGAATGTTATAATGGATTTTTTAAGACCCGTAATTGGTGGACAAGTGATAGCGTTTGCCTTTGATGGTGGAAAATTCAAGCACATAAAAATTACCTTCCCGGAAAGTTTTTACACCCTCTAGTAGCAGTCTAGAAGTGCTACGCACCTTACAATAGGAACCATTAATTGATCGTATTGTTGTGGTTAATAGTTTTCCGTTTTTCCATTTCATATCAACTTCAAAACCTTCACGTGCCATCAATCCGCTTATTTCGCCACTGCTCCATGTTGATGGAAGTGCGGGTAGCAGGCGAAGTTCCTGATTTTGGCTCTGTAGCAGCATCTCCGCAATTCCAGCTGTAGCTCCAAAATTGCCATCTATTTGAAAAGGTGGATGTCCACAAAACAAATTGGGGTAAGTCCCTCCAGCGTTTGACATATTAACTTTATAATTGGTTGTGGGATTGAGCAGGTTCTGAAGAAGTTTATATGCACGGTCTCCGTCTTCTAATCTTGCCCAGAAATTAATTTTCCAAGCTAAAGACCATCCCGTGCCCACATCGGTACGAGATTCCAGGGTTTTTCTAGATGCTGAAGCAAGTTCCGGGGTTTTCTGAAGGTTTATTTGCACACCTGGATACAAGGCGAAAAGATGTGAAACATGTCGGTGTGTTGGCTCTGTCTCTTTGAAATCTTCTGGCCATTCCATTAACCTGCCATCAGCAGAAACTTTAGATGTTGATAGATTGTTTAACGTTTGTTGAAACTGTGTTTGCAAAGATGAGTTGTCCTTAAGTATCCTTCCAGCCTGTATAACAGCTGAAAACAAACCGTGGATAATTTGTTGGTCATGCTCCGGGCCCATAGTTATTGATCCCTCAGAGCCATCTGGCGCAAAAAACTTGTTTTCCGGTGAGGTAGATGGACCAGATACTAACTTACCAGTCTTGGGATCTTTAACTAGCCAGGAAAGGTAAAATTTGGCTGATCCCAGCATAATAGGATATATTCTTGTTAAATATGCTCGATTTTTTGTGAAAGTATAATGATCCCATAATTGTTGGGCTAACCAGCCGCCACCTGCAGTGTACAGTCCCCAGCCTGTACCTTCGCCTGGTGAGGTGAAGCCCCACACGTTAGTGATAGCCTGACTACACCAACCACTAGCTCCATATTGGATACGTGCAGTCTCTGACCCTGGCTTTACTAGTGATTCAACCAGATCAGTAAAAGGCGAGTAACATTCAGGAAGATTTGACACATCGACTGGCCAGTAATTCATTTGGAGGTTGATATTCGTGTGATAATCAGAATTCCAAGGACTTTTTATTTTATTGCTCCAAATTCCCTGAAGATTTGCAGGCAAAGAGCCACTACGCGAGGAGGCTATCAGCAGATATCTCCCGAACTGGAAGTAGGTTTGCTGTAATCTGAGGTCATCTTTGTTCCCCAAACGAATATTTGTAGGTATGGTATCTTCGCCGTATTGGTCAAGGTTAAATTTAACCCGACTATACAATGATCTGTAATCGGCTGTATGCCTCTGATTTAACTTATTAAAAGAAATAGCTTTAACCCTACGTAATTGTTTTAAAGAGCTAGCTAATGGATCACCTTGTTTATAGGTTGGATAGATTTGTGCGTAATCTGTATTGGCCGTTAGAACTAGCGTGACTGCATCACCATCCTTGACCAGAATTGCATCTTTAACGTAGCTTATTTTGGCTTTGCCAACGGCTTTAAGGCATGCAGCATAGGCCATTCCCTGTCCATCTAGACCATTCTCAAGATTTCCAGTCATTAACAGCTGATCCTTCTGAACTTGAGTTTTAGAATGTTCAGCACGGGTGAGCCTTACCTTAAAGTTTATGGAATACCTTTTATCTGCGGTAAACCGGATGATAATAGCACGGTCTGGGTAACTTGCAAATATCTCGCGCTTAAAACGGATACCTCCTTGTGTATAGGTTATAATAACCTTTCCACTATCCAAATCAAGTTCTTTACGATAATCTGAATAAGGCGCATCTGTCTGAAAGTCAAAAAAGAGATCGCCTAGTGTTTGATAGCTTCCATATTGCTTTCCCGCGGATCCGGGACCTTTACATACTTGCGTTAGAGAGGTAAGTCGGCTGGCTTCTTTATACCTTCCCGAAAATAGCAAATCACGTATGCTTTTTAATGATTTTGCGGCCGCGGGATTATTACTATCCTGGAAACTACCCGACCAAAGAGATTTTTCATTCAATTGAATGCGCTCGCGGTTAACGTCTCCGAAAACCATTGCTCCCAGAAAACCATTACCAACGGGTAGAGCCTTTAGCCATTCAGGATCACTTTCAAAAACATTTGCTACATCAGGAGTAGTTGAGTTAGCAGGTTTGTTAAACCAAACCTTAGCTTTCGGGGCCTCATTAATATTAAGTTGTGCATTGGACGGGGTTGAGGCGACAAGCACAATTATCGAAAATAAAAAAATGCATTTAATAATAGTTTTCTTCATAGTTATTGATTTTCAAAAAGGAATAATGGTCATATTAAATTTATTCAAACATACTCCTTATTTTACAAGCATAAATCTCCTTTTAAGGCCTTTTTTGATCATGCTCTACGACAAAAATTGTTATTCCCAGCAACTTATTATATAGGAAGTAACTTCTGCAAATAAATGTCAATGGACTTATTATCATCTTTTCCAAAGCAATCAAACAGTGGATTTTTACGAATTCACTGTTTGATCATACCGCTTAGTACCCTGGATTTTGAACCATAGCAGGCATCTTCGCCATTTCTACCTGAGGAATAGGCATCAGATAGTGCTGTTGTTTGAATACATGTAAGCGGATTGTGTTAGTAACCTGATAAGTAAAATTATTACCAGACTTTGTTATCAACATCGCCTTATTATAACCATTATTCACCGTTTCAGCAATTTTCCATCTTCTTATATCATTCCATCGATGATCTTCATTCATTAATTCAATCCGCCGTTCATTTTGAATGAAGGACCTCATTTCCGATACGGTCATCCCAGCTTTCATGCCATACAACCCGTCAATTCCAGCATCAATGCCAGCCCTTTTCCGAATGGAGATAAGTTTTGGATAAGCTAAAGCAGTATTACCTGTTTCATTTATTGCTTCCGCATAATTGAGTAAAATCTCCGCATATCGTATCAAAGGCCAGGCTCGTTCCGTTACAAATGTACTGTTACTGGAAATATTTTCATCACACATTTTCCTGCTATAATATCCAGTTGTTGTCGGGCCAGCCTTTGTTGCTGAGAGGTAGCCATCAGTGGGCGCACCATCAAAGGTATTTACAGGAACCTTTGTGCCAGTCGTTGTGCTATAATATAAAGCACCGTTGTAAATAATAGAATATCCAAATCTCGGATCGCGGTTCAAATAAGGATTTGATTCTAAGAAACCCGAAGTTGGATCATAGGTGGATTTACCATTTTTCATCGGAAAAGATCGTGCCAATTGTTCAGTTGGCTGAGAATTTTTTGCTCCTCCTCTTGAAGGAGGGTTGTAATAGCCCTCAAAGTCCCTATTTGTGGCTCGTTGAAGTGCAAAAATCTGTTCAGTATTTGGATATCTCTTTAAAAATGTATTGTAAAAGCCATATCCCGGTGCAGTGACGTTATCCTCCATCAAATTGTAATAATTGCTGTTAATAACTGCTTCAGCTGCATCTGCGGCTTTCTGCCAATGAGCGACATCATAAGCCGGATAACTGACGATACTTGCAAGTTGCCCAGACGCTACGGAAAAACCATTAAACAGTGGACTTGCTGCATACAATAGAACACGCGATTTTAGTGCAAGACAAGCTCCTCTTGTAACTCTGCCAAAATCCTGTTCTGCATAATCCCCGGGGGCGGGAAGAATTGAAGCCGCAGCGTCCAATTCACTTATAAGGTAGTTAACGGATTCCTGGAAGCTCGACCTCGGCAGATTGATAACATCAGAAATTCCATAGATATTATCACCGATAAGTGGTATTCCTCCGAAATTGATCAATAGATAATGATAATACCATGCACGTAGAAATCTCGCCTCACCAGCTAATCGACGTTTCAATGGTGCACTTAAAGGGGATAGTGGTAGTTTCGCCAATAGCACATTAACCTTCCTAATGTTGGAGTACGGGGTTGACCAAAAATCTGCCACCCCACCCTGACCGAAGAAATTATTAGGTGATATAGTGCCACTATACATTATTACAATCGGCTGACCAGTGCCAGAATATGCGTACTCCGCGTCATCAGTTGCCATTTCGGTATTTCCGTGTCCACCATATCTAGTCTTATTGAAGCTATATCCAATCCCACTATAAATGTTACTAAGAAACCCGATTGTCTTGACGCTATCTGTAAATATAGATTCTTCCGTTTCTCCAGTACTTGCTTGACCATCCAGAAAATCGGTTGATTTCTTACACGAAGTGTATAAAATCACTAAACTTAATAAAATAAATATTTTTTTCATCTTTATTTTTCTAAAATGTGACACTTAAACCAAAATTTAACATCCGTTGTGGAGGATATTTTATCCTATCCTGTCCTGAGTTTGATTCCGGATCAAACTGATATCGGCTACCTAGATTTGAGAATGTCAACAAATTATAACCATTTACATAGGTACGAATAGATTGTACCTTTACCCTATCCAAAAACCGTTGCGGGAGTGTATAACTAAATTCTGCGTTTTTGAGCCGCAGATAATTTCCTGAAACGGACCAAAATGTAGATGGGAATGATGATGGACTGCTAATGCCAGGATTCAGAGTTAAGAGCGGGTATTGAGCATTGTCTCCAAGTTCAGGAGTCCAACTATTTTGGTGAACAGACGTAGGCTTAGATAGGAATGCTTGTATTGCCTCTGCAACGCCTCTAACCTGGAAGTTGGTTGCTGCCTGAAATAGCAGACTGAGGCTGAAATTTTTATAATTAAATCCTAAGTCTAGTCCATAGTTCGTATTAGGCAAATTGGGTTGTCCAATGTATGCCTGATCAAAAGAATCGATTTTGCCGTCACCGTTAAGATCAGCATATTTCAAGTCTCCGACTCTTGGAGCTACAATTGGGACAGGGCTTGCTGCGATGTCAGCTTCTGAATTATAGAAACCGATCCACTGGTATAGAAATCCTGCCCCAATACTGTTACCTGTCGCCTGTTGGTAAGCGTAAGCTTGAATGGGCTCATCTCTGAAAACGATTTTGTTTTTAGCATATGAATAATTAGCTCTAACAGAGTATCCAAAATCTCCAATCTCATCACGGAATGAAAGTTCAATCTCTCCACCCTGATTTCGAACGACGCCTAAGTTTACAGGTGGCAACCCAACTCCAAAAACTGAAGAGACGGTACCCCGACTAGTTAGGATATCAGATCGTTCATTTCTAAATAAATCTATTGAACCTGATAGCTTGCTTTTGAACATTGAAAATTCGATCGCAACATCCAGTTTTTTTCCTTTTCCCAAGTCACTTCGTTATTACCTAGTGTTCCCTCATAGAATCCATTATAATTGTTGCTTCCAGTACCGAAGTTTGCATTCCCACCCTGAAAGTAATTTTGCTGATAATAGTATGAGAAGCTATCACCGATCTTATCATTACCGACTATCCCATAAGACCCCCTTATTTTAAGAAAATTTATAAACTGGATATTATCCTTGAAAAATTTCTCTGACGAAATATTCCACCCTGCAGAGGCTGCTGGGAAAAGACCATATTTTTTTGCGCTCACGAATCTGTCAGATCCATTATACGCTACGTTAAACTGGAATAAATATTTATCAGCATAATCATAACCAACCCTCCCTGAGTAACCTTTGAAATTATTGGGCACAAAATTATACACCGAGTTTGAACTTGCTTGAAGAAGAGTATTTGTATTCATCAAAGCCAACCCATAAACATGGTGCTTGTCAAAATTTTGATCAAAGTTCAAATGTATTTGAGTTGTTAGGTTTCTCACTGTACTGCCAGGACCATAACCAATAAAATAACGTCGCACCCTGTAAACATTGGCATCTCTTGGGGCATAATTATTATTTACGGGATCATATATAAATGACGGGAATTGATCTCTTGTCATATTTCTGGTATAATTGTGTGTGCTTGCATATGATAGGACACCTTTTATAGATAATCCCTTAGTTATAAAATCCAGCTTCTGAACAGCATTACCAACCAGGTTCATGTTATTTTCAAAATTTCTGGTATATCCATAATGCGCTATTCTCCCAACAATATTATTTTGGTTATATTGGGGATTTTCATCACGTTGCCAAGTACTATATCCGTAGCTTCCGTCGGGATTATAGATTGGATAGGCCCATGGTGCAAGTGCAGGAAAACTTACGTAGTCGTAAAAAAGGTCATTATAACCAAAAGCGCTTGCAATGTTGTTATTATTCGTAATGGAAATATTCCCATAGAGATTGAGCCGCAATTCAAGAGTTTTGGTCGCCTGGATATCCAAATTAGAGCGGTAGTTGTATCTGTTATAGTAAAAGTTAGAATTTACCCCATTATCTGCACTATAATTTTTCAATAAACCATCCTGTAACAAATATCCTGCAGAGACGAAATATTTTACCTTTTCTGTGCCACCGTTGATATCGAAATTTCCTTTATTTTGAATACTAAAATCTTTGAATAAAATTTTCTTCCAATCATTATCTGGATGTCCATATGGGTCTGAACCATCTTGGAATTTCTGCAGGTCACCCGCGTTCCATCGAGGCATTAGTCCATCATTTACCCTTGCCTTATTATACAATAAAGCGGTTTCGTAAGAACCCAGAAACTCTGGCATTATCGTTGGTTGCATAACACTGAATTCGTTTCTTAAGGAAATCCTTGGCTTACCAATCCTTCCCCTTCTTGTAGTCACAACAACAACACCGTTCGCACCTTTCACTCCATAAATTGCGGTAGTTGCTGCATCTTTCAAAATACTAACATCCTCAATTTCGTTCGGATCAAGTAATGAGAACTGACTTGCAGTATATTCAATGTCATCCACAATAATCAAGGCTTCGTTAGATCCGGAATTGTATGAACTTATACCACGGATGAAGAATTCAGCCCCATCCGCACCAGGCCTTCCAGATCGCTGTTGGGCGAAGTAGCCTGGCAGACGTCCAACTAATGTATTCTGCAAACTGGCTGAAGGGTTTTGTCTAATTGCTTCACCAGAAATGCTACTTATTGAACCAGTTGTGGTAAGTTTTTTCTGTTTTCCGAATCCTAAAACCACGACTTCCTCTAAATTATTGTTATCGATGTCTAACCGGACATTTATTACGTTTCGGTTTTCAATCTTTAGGCTTTGTGGCACATAGCCAACGTATATAAACTGAAGAATTCCTGATTTACCTTTTAGCGTAATTTTATATTTGCCATCGCTGTTCGACACAACTGTGTTTTCAACATCTTTCTCCTTTACCGATACGCCTACCAAAACCCCTGAATTATCTCTTATAGTTCCTTCTATTGTGCGTGCTTGTGCAATTGCATGATTAATAAAGGCCGTCAATAACATTGACAGCAAGATTTTATAGATTGTTATTTTCATGATGTATATTTTACCAGCCTTCATTCTGTATCAATTTGTTATTTCTGACAATCTCTGAATACGGAATTGGCATGTGATATAATTTATTTGAAAAAGTGAGAGCTGCAACAGGCTGAACCTGATATTCAAAGGTATTGTTCGTATTTCTAGTGATTTTATGACCGCTAACTACACCATTTAATATCGTTGAAGCAGTTTTCCAACGCCTCAAATCCCAGAAACGGTGTTCCTCGAATGCAAGTTCTATTCTGCGTTCGGTAAATATTAACGTCCTCATGTCACTCTGGGTAATACCTTGGGGTATCCCATATCGCGAATTTGTGCCAGCAATGATACCTGCACGTGCTCTCAACAACTTGATTTGCGTAACAGACTCTTCTGTCCTGCCCAATTCATTAAGTGCCTCAGCATAATTCAATAAGATCTCTGCATATCTAAAAAGAATAAAATTATGGGATTGATTAGTATATGTGGTATTGTTAGCAAAATCTGCCATAAACTTCTTGACATAGAAACCAGTTTTGGTCTGTACAGTGGTTCCGCCAGGTTTATCTAGTCCACCTTCGAAGGTCTGAACAGGTCGTCGGAGCCAATTCAACCCATTATAAAAAATTGTTTGATAAAATCTTGGATCTCTATTCACATAGGGATTATTCTGAACATAACCTGAAGCAGGTGAAGAACTTTCAATAGGCAAACCATTATTCATAGGAAATGCGTTTACCAACTCTAGCGTAGCACTAGTTCGTCCCTGGCTTGCTGCAGGTGTTGCATAACCAGAAGGTGCATTTATACTTTCAATATTAAAGTTAACGGTACCCTGTTTGTTCAGAATGACTTCTGTGTTTTTGTTGGTAATGAACGTACTATTAAATGATGGCTGAAGGCTATAGTAACCTAAGGAGATCAATTCTTGAGCAGCGTCGACTACTCGTTGCCACCGAGATGGATCTGAAGTTGAATAACCAGTTAATGCTCTACGAGTTGCATCCGACTCAAAGCCACCACCATTAAAAAGTGGACTAGCTGCATATAGATAGGTACGACATTTTAATGCAAGTGCCGCCCCCTTTGCTATTCTTCCCCAATCCGAGGTACCATAATTTGCACCCTTTTCAGATCTCAGACTATCTTTAATCGCATCGCATTCATTTACGATGTAATTGACACAGTCAGAATAATTGTTACGTGGAACCTCCAAATTATCTTGCACGGAAAAAATTCTGTCACCAATTAATGGTACACCTCCGTAGCGCTTTAACAGTTCGAAATACATCATTGCTCTAATAAACCTTGCCTCGGCTTTCCAATATTGTTTAGTTATTGCAGCCATTGGTACTTTATCAATATTAGAAAGGAAAATATTTGCTGCCCTGATTCCAGCATAGCTATTACCCCAGTAAGCATCTGGATTATTCAAAACGCTGATTCTACCATTTGTATAATACTCTACTTGTGTATTGTTACGTGATGGGATCGCATCTCCCGAGGCCGCGTCGAGGTAATCTCCGTCAATCCTATTAAAACCTGTAGGAAGATATGTGTACACACTATTAAGAAAGAAACCAGCAACAGTTGCATTTTTGTCCTGATCATCCCAGACCAGGTCTTCCCTTATCCAGTCTCGAGGTTCAGTTTCCACTTTTTTACATGAGCTAATGATACTCATGATTAAGATTGTAAAGAATAGAAGATTTTTTGTGTTATATATTATTTTCATACCATTAAAGCTTAATGTTAATACCAAAATTGAGTAATCTCTGGATTGGATAAGCACCATTGTAAACTTCTGGATCTACCCTGTCGAAACTGGCGAGGGTAAGTAAGTTTGTACCGCTAAAAAATATTCTGGTTGATTGTAGCCCTACCCTTTTAACAAGGACTGGAGGCAATGTATAACCAAGTTCAATATTCTTAATTCTTAAATAATTGCCAGAATGCATCCAAAATGTTGAAAAAGCATAATTATTAATATTTGTTCCAACGTTCACCCGGGGATAAGTTCCTGTAAGATTCGTTGGAGTCCAGCGGTCAAGATTGTGTTCCCAAGCCTGTCCAAGACCGTTATTCTGAAATGCCCACTCGCTGTTACCACTCAAATAAACTACTCTATTTGCAGCGCCTTGAATTAGGGTACTAAAATCAAAAGATTTATATTGAAATCCTAGATTTAACCCAAAGAACAATAGCGGTTTAGTTTGGCCGATAGCTGTCTGATCGAACTGGTTGATCAGGCCATCACCGTTAAGATCTTTATATCTAACATCCCCGGGTTGAGCAACATAGCCTTCTAGTTTTGGACTTTCCAGAATTTCGGACTGAGATTGAAAAAGCCCATCAGCGATGTAGCCGAAACTTTGTCCCACCTGACTGCCAGTTCTTCTCATCCACGGAAAAGGCTGATCAACTTCGTCAATCGCTATGACTTCCGAATCTTGGATACTGAAATTTCCAGCTATAAAATATCCCAAATCCTTACTAGGTTGTTGCTGCCAGTTTACATTAAAATCCCATCCATTATATTCGTACTTCCCAATATTTTCATTTGGAAAGGTTTGTCCCAGAATTGCAGAATTTTTACCTCTTTGCATTAAAAGATCGGCGTATTTATTATTGTAGTATTCGGCCTTAATGCCCAACGAACTATTGAAAAAGCTACCCTGTATACCTAAATTAAGTTTTTTTGCTGTTTCAAAACTGATGTTTGGATTGGCCAAAGGTTGCTCAAAAATACTGGTTTGCGAGCCTGGACTTGACCCAAAATACGCAGCTGCACCATCAAAATATTGTTGGATATAGCTAAAGTAACCCGGATTATCATTTCCGTTCCTTCCATAAGAAGCATACAGCTTCAAACCATTCAACCATTTCTGATTGATTAAAAAGTTCTCTTTCGCAACATTCCATGATACTCCAACTGCAGGGAAGAAACCAAATTTGAAATCACCCTCAGGTGGATAATAGTTAGAACCATTGTAAGCAAATGCAGTCTCGAAGGTATAGCGATTATTATAAGTGTAAGCTGCCCTACCTGAAATACCTTTAATAGTGTAAGGAAGGTTCGATCCTGTTACTAAATTATCACGATTAGCAATTACGACAGCACTGACGTCGTTTTCTCCAAACTGATGGTCATAACCGATTTTGTATTCCATATAGTTGGAACGTGCTTGGGAACTTATTTGATTTCCATTAGCTTGAGTGCCGTTGTTTCCATATTGTGTATAAATATTCGTCGTAGGATTAAATGCAAAAGCTGCAAATGTCTTAGACCTAACTATATCCTCAGATAATGTGGAATAGAGTGAGACAGCAGCTCTAGTCCACAAACCCTCCGTAATTTCGTTGAGGGTTCGTTTGATAAAAAAATCTGCAAGAACATCCCGTTTATAATTGGCTGTATAACCAGAATTCACTACCTGTCCATATATATTAGTTTGAAAATTTGCTGAAGTACCGTAACTGCCATTGGGATTAAAAACGGGATAGGCATTATTGGGTGTAATGAGTAAACTGTTGAGAATGGCCTGGGTGCTGCTGCCAAAGTTTGTTAAAGTAATGCCAGGACCATTGCCATTCAAAATTCTCCCTAAGAGATTCACACCGGCCGAAAGTTTTGAATTGATTTGCAGGTCGATGTTTGAACGAATGACATAACTTAAAAACTTATTGTTTGTATCATAGGTATTGTCAGCAGATGTTTTAAAAAATCCACTCTGATTGATGTGCTCTAATGCTACAAAATATCTTCCCCAATCATTACCGCCAGATATGTCAAGAGAATATTGGTCTAAACGTGTATTTTTCTTCAAAATTTGATTTCTCCAATCGACATCAGGATGGCCTATTGGATCAGACCCAGTGGCATAGGCAGTTAAATCAGCTTGAGTATAGGGCTGAATCAGCCCGTCATTTTTAGCCGCTTCATTGTAGAGCATAGCATAGTTATAGGAATTTAAAGCCATTGGCTGCTTGAGTGAGCTCTGAAAGGCAGTTTGAGCTGTAAACGAAATCATCTGTTTTGCTTTTGACCCACGCTTTGTAGTGATCAATAGTGCCCCATTAAATCCCTTAACCCCCAGCATTGCCGTTGAAAGTGCATCCTTCAAAACAGTCACTGATTCAATCTCCTCAAGATTAATAATTGAAAGACCTCTAGGAATTCCATCTATTATCAACAGGGGATTTCTACCCCTCAAGGATAGTGACGAACCATCAGACCCCGGTTGTCCTGAACTCTGTAAAGCATATAGACCGGATAAGCGCCCTGTTAAAGCAGAATTGAGAGATGTAACTGGTAGCTTAGTCACATCAGAAGTGTACACTGCATCTGATGAAGTTGCAGTATTAATAGGATTAGTAACTACCCCAAAGAGCAGCCTAGTATCTCGTTCCTGTTTTAGGACAACATTTTTTGAGTTAATAATAATGGTGTTCTTTTTGATATCATCAATCTTATAGCGATAAAATAAGTGTCCGTTTAAACTTAGCAGAAGAACATCATTTAATTTAGCTGGGATGGAAAAAATTCCATCTTTACTAGAGAAAGCTACACTGCTGGTTTTCTCGACCTTTATCTCTATACCATTCAGAGGTACTTGATTGTCGTCAAAAAGAGTTGCTGAAAAATTCGTACTATCCTGTTGTACCTGGTTAACTTTTTTTGCAGATACTGATATAGTAAGCAAAAAAACAAGACAACATTGTGCGAAGACCTTGCGTAAAATTTCTTTCATAATAATTGGTTAGTGATAGTAAATTGAAATTTGGGAAAGAGTTTTTTTACATTTGCTAACATCCTGTTAGCAACAGCGGGTTGTTATGTTGGATAGTTTTCTTTCATGAGCGAAGTTTGAATTTTCGTTGCGTTATCTTAATGCAATCAGTAGGTCGATTTAGATGATATACATCGAGCTAAGCATAATTAAGTAATATTTGGCTGGATCGAATTACCGAAAAAATCTATCAAGACGAGAGGGACAATTTCATGAATTTCAGGGGTCAAATCTGACATTCATCATCAGAGGTTATCCCAAAAGGATTGTATTCACGACCAATAGTCCAATATTTTCTGACCACCGCCTATATTTGGTTGTCAACTTCTATCTTTATTTGTTGACATTGCTAAAAAAATCCACATTAATGTTTGTAAACAATGTAAACACCTCGAAAAAGTGTCCGGAACAGCTTTTCAATAGGCAAAGTTTTATGAAATCAAAAATTAAGGAGAAACAGGTAACAATACTTGAGAATCGAAAATTATTCGGAGGGCTGGACGAAGCAACAAAATCAAAAATTTTAAATAAAATTAGTGAAGGCCTTATTGTTCAAAGGCAAGCTAGCAAAAAAAACAATATTCCCGCACCACTATAGTTCTTTGGCAACCTAAGGTTAATTACAGTACCTTGCTTGTTGTCAATGAAGGCCAAAATATGAATCAGAAACAAGGATCAAAATTCTTATTGGATAAATTCAATCATTAACTAAAGCATTGGAACTAGCTCAGCTTAAAAATATAATGTTGGAGACACTGATTGAGGTAGCGGAAAGTGAGCTTAGTATAAAGATAAGAAAAAGCATGGCACCAAACATTCTTAAAAATAAGGCAAAAGCTCCAAAGAGTACTATAGATTGATACCTATGTAGGTCAAAGCTACTCAGTCTGCCCAATTTGTAACAAAAAGAACAGTAAAATTCATAGTCGATATTCCAGTACTTTTTTGGATTTACCTATTTCCGGCCATCTGTCAAAAGTTAAGTGCATTCATTGAAATTACACTTATCATTAACATGAAGAATTCATGCCTGGATTCGAAAGAAGGCAGCCTTCGATAGAATCTCCCTTTTTTAGTGCTGCATATGGTTTATCTGACCCTTCTTGTACTGCACATAAATAAATAACTGACCTGTTTCTCAACTCCGATAACCATTACAGACCTGAACTTCAGCGTTCTAGCCCTAGTGTAGAGAAGGCTGCTAATCTAAACAGATCCAGCCTGGAGGAAAAACATCCGCAATATACTTTATCTTGCGGCCATTGACTTAAATTGAGTAGGCCTCAGTTTGTTGATTGATAGAAATTGTTGCTGAATGATGAGCTCCTTTTAGCGAAATCCCCACAAAAGGCTGTATCCTAGAAATTATGATCGGTTTAGAAGCTGACCTGACTCTGCAAATCATCAAGTATGGTAAGAGCTTCACTTAAAAAATCAGGGCAGGCCATCCGGCGCTGCCCAAGATAATTAACTAAACCTAAAAAATTACAGAAATCCTAATTAATTTATTGTGATATAAATTGCTTTAAAATATTGTTAAGCGCTTCTCCGCTTATGTTTCTTGCTATAATCTTTCCTGATGGATCAATCAGAAAGTTTTGGGGTATGGCATTGATGTGATAGAGCTTTGCGAGGGAACTATCGAATCCCCTTAAGTCAGAAACATTGGTCCACTCTATATGATCATCTTTAATGGCTTTAAGCCACGCGGCTCTGGAATTCGAAGCATCGAGTGAAACACCCAGTACCTCAAAGTTTTTGCTTTTGTACTTTTGGTATTGCTCGAGGATGTTCGGATTTTCTGCCCTGCAGGGAGCGCACCAGCTTGCCCAAAAATCAAGCAGCACGTATTTTCCCCTGAAATTTGATAGACTTATCTGTTTGCCAAAACTATCTGAAGAGGTAAAGTTCGGCGCCTGCTGACCGACCGAGGTCGTAATCAATGCCTCTATTGCCCTGCCAAATTCAATTCCCAAAGCAGTTCCCCTGACCCCTGCTGAAAGACCTTTATAGAGCGGCTCAACATCCGCAACATTTATCAAGAGTCCGGCATATGATTTTAGCACATAAATACTGACTACCAAATCAGGGTTAGAAATGATAAAAGACCGCTCAAGACTTTTTCGTTTAATAATAAAATCCTGGTTCTTTTGCTTAACCTTTTTAATAAATATGGAATCTTTCCGGTTATCGGGAGTGAGTGAGTTTAATAATTCACGTTGCCCTTTCTGCAGGGGACTTAACTCATCTCTCAATTTTTGATACAATGTATTTTCCCGATCCCCACTGATAGCAGCTGTGGCAATAGAATCCTTTCCAATGATTGTTAGATTTTTATTACCTATATAAATATCAGATTGATCAGAGTTCTTTTTGACAATATAAGACCCGACATGACTAAGGAGCAGATTGGCCTGTTGGATTCCGTCAACTCGGCCTTCAAAATGAAAAGTACCTTTATCCAACTTAGCAGAGTCTCTGATGTTCTTCCCATCTTTTCCCTGATAGCTTAGAAACAAAATTCCAGAGGGATCCGCATCTGAGAATTTTCCATTAATACTAAATTTTTCATCTTTTTCTCCAATCTGCAAAAGTTTCTGTAAGAGAACAATATTCTCTTTTGATGATGGGACCGGAGCATGAAAATTTGCTATTTTAAAATTTTTATCTATAATAATGGTACGTGGGATATTGATGATCTGATAATCACTCAGCCCACTTCTTGCGATGTGCCATTGCAAACCTGAGGCTTTCCTCTGGTTTAAATTCTTTCTCCAGCTTTCTTCGAGCTCATCTATGGAAAGTGAAATAAATACTACCCCATCATTGCCTGCATATTGCGCTTTTAGGTTTTCAAAAGCAGGCATCTCTGCCAAACATGGGCCACACCAGGTTGCCCAGAGATCGATAAAGATTATTTTTCCTTTAAGTTCAGATAACCTGACCTGTTTCCCGCTCATATCTATAGCTTGAAAATCGCTTGCCTGATCTCCGTTCCCAAATCGAAGCTTTGCTTCCCACATCTTAAATGCAGCCTGTCTGAAGTCCTTAGATTTTAAGGTATTGAGCTGTGCAGAGAAGTGCTTTATTTTACTTTTGTCTTCCATACCGACCATTTTCCTTACCAAAGAATCTGCGAGAAGCCAATCTGATATTCTGTAAAGAGATTCTTGCTGAACTTTTGTTTGCCCTTTTTGTGATTTTATGATCTGTGCAGCAATGTCCCGGAAAACAGTGAGCTGCAAAAATCTTGCATCCGTCAGATATCTCATATGTTCTGATAGTGTCGGTGTTGAGAGATCTTCAAAACGATTGATGTAATTTTTGGCTGAATCAGGACTGAGATTGAGCTTTCTGGGAGCATAATACCTCACTGAACTGATGCTATTGACTACATCAGAATTTATGCGGGCAACTTCCAACATGCGAAATATATTGCTTACGCCTTTCAGATTGTTAAGTTGCTTAGCTCTTAAAGCCGCAGCAGACAAGATCAGATCTAATTGCCCTGCAGGATTAGCCTTTATGCTCCTGCCAGCTTCAAGATATGATCCGCCCTTTGGAAAAGGTGTAGTCTTAAGGAAATTATTCACCTCACTTCCCCTTCCTATGAAGGTAGATTTTTCGGGATTTAAGTGGTTAAGATCGACTTTAAGATGGTCACCAGGACTTAAATAAAGAATATTGCGTCCGATTCTATAATAACCTGGATTCACTATATTGAATCGGATACTGAAGTTGCCTCCAGTATCCGTTTTAACCGTCAATTCCTTGTCCTGTGGCTGGAGGTACTGAAACGCTGAAATATCCTCAACCTTGAGATCTTTTTGGGCAGAGCGGAATTTACCGGCAATTATTACCTGCTGTGCCGATGCAAGGGAAGCAAGGAACAGTAGATAAAATAATAAAATGTTTCTGGTTCTCATGACTAAGGATTATTTAACATTCCTGGATTGGCATCAATAACCTTTTGCGTAAAGCGGAGCGTGAATCTTTCCGGGCTTAGTGGGAATTCTGTCAGCTTGCCTGTCGCATCATAATACCGGTGTTTGTAAACGACCGAAGAAAACAAAGGATCATTCGAGAGCCGGCGCATATCAAACCATCTAAACCCATTGATTGCAAACTCTCTAGTGCGCTCATCAATGATAAAGCGGATCAATGACGGCTTATCTGTAATTGATACCCGGGCATCAGCGGCAGACATCCTTGTCATCCTGAATGCTTCCAAAATAGCAATTGCCTCAACTGATTTATCCATTCTCGCTAGGCACTCTGATCTCAACAATTGAATGTCCGCCAGTCTTATGCCAATCTGTACAACTGTTCCGCTATTTCGTCTCAGAGCACCGGGAAAGGCAAGAGCAGCACCACCAGTCTCTTTGTTGCTAAAAAAGCGCATCCTCATATCTGAAGGTTTAAATAGTGCGGCAGCTTCAGGGGTCAGTAGGATATCTGAACGATCTGAATTGAATGCTCCAGCATTGACCTGCTTGCAGAATATATTCTCCGTATTTAGCCAGGCTGTTGGGTAGAGGCTCTGAAAACCGGATGGGTTGGTTATCGGATTATAGCCCCAAGCACCTACAGTTCCGGCATTTGCCATAGTGATATTCAGGTTATAAAGCGCAACGGTGTAATTGGTTGGCAGATCATCTATACTGCTGTTTAGATAAGGTAATGCATCTGAATACCTACCCATAAATACCAGCACTTTACCAAGAAGGCCTTCAGCAGCTGCTTTTCCCATACGAGCCCGTATGGAGGTGTTCCTTGGCAGTAAAGGGATCGCTTCGGTTAGATCTTTGATCATGAAATCATAGACCTGCTGAACGGTTGCCCTTGTGAATTTCGTTTCCGCGACATCGGCTACGCTAATGATGGGAAAGGCAAGATCAGTATTAGCAGTGGCTGAATTATAAGGCTTCCCATAAAAATTGACTAACATAAAGTAGCACCATGCACGGTTGGCGACTGCCTCTGCATACAGAGCCTTCTTTAGTTCCTCGGTTCCATTTGTTGATTCCAGGACTTCATTCGCAATCTTATTGTATGTATACAGCTGCGTCATGATTCCTTTCATTTCCGCATTGTCATCTTCCGGATTGTAAGTGTCTCTGTCATATCTGAAAAAGCGCTGGGTCCTTAAAGTTGCGCCTGAAAAATAGGGTTCGGTGCTTAGCACTTCATCACCCATAATGAGCTGTCCGTTGGGAAACTCTGTAGGACCTGACCCAGTATTGATTAGTGCAGTATTGTTAAACAGAAGATTGTAATCTGAGGTGCTTTCTGCGATCAGTTTTCCCTTCGGTTTAAGATCAAGGTAATCCCTTTGGCAGCCGGATATTCCTGTTGCCAGCAAAACTGCAGCAAGTGCTGCATGTATAGTGTTATTTAATGCTTTCATTTTCTAAAAATTTACATGTGCGCCAATGGATATGGTGTGCTGGTTAACTGGCATAGTCCTCGCTCCACCAGAGGTATTGCCAATATTTGATGCCAGTCCTGTAGGATCCTGAAATTCCGGATCTATATCATAGCTATTGGCTTTCCAGAGCATCACGTTGGACAGCTGAGCCTTTAAGGCTATCCCTTTCACGTTAATTTTGGATAAGATTTTCTTGGGCAGTTCATAAGAAAGGGTGATATCTCTTAATTTTATAAAGCTTGCATCCAATACATTTATATCTGCCATTCTGTAATAACTCACGTTCCGTTGGCTGGAACTGATACCATTTGCTGCAATATAGGAGGGGATATTAGTACGGAGTTCATCGCCCGGAACCCGCCACCGGTTTGCGAATTCCTCGTTTTCATTAGCTGTAAGTCTTCCTCCAGAGAACAGATTGGTTACATCTCGGCGCATGACATGACCAAGGTTATAAATGATATTTGCGCTCAACCCAAATGCTCCATAGCTGAAAACATTCGTTAATCCACCGCTCCAAACGGGCTGATATGTTCCCATATAAACAATATCACCCGGTGTTGTGGCATTAATTGCTTTGGTAACTGATCCGTCTGCCCGATAAACCTGTGGATCCCCAATGTTATCCAGTCCGGCATACCGGTAAGCAAAGATTGAAAACGCCGAATATCCTTCAAGATAACTTTGGGTCACAAGGTTGTTGCCCGTACTGATCGGTGCCGTATAGGAAAGTGAGGTGATCTTATTTTTATTGTAGGCCATATTGAAAAGCGTACTCCAGTTAAATTTACCAGTGGAAATGTTCTGACTGCTTAAAGAAAGCTCTACTCCCGTATTGGTTATCTTGCCCATGTTACCAGTGATGCTGGTGTAACCTGTAAAGGGGTTGACTGGTAAGAAACCGATGAGTTGATCTGTATTTTTCCGATAGATGTCAACGCTACCGTTAATACGGTTGAAGACCGTAACATCCAGCCCCACGTTTAGTGTCTTGGTAGATTCCCAGCTTAATCTTCTGTTTGCCGGTGTACCAATCCTTACACCCCTTCCATCGGGAAAAATGCTGTTTGATTCAGCAATCACGATGTCATAGGATGCTGCGGTACCGATGATTGGCGAAAGTCCTGTAATGCCATAGGTACCCCTTAAAATAAGTCTGTTTAACCAGTTGGCGTTTTTAAGAAAATCTTCCCTACTGGCATACCAGCTTAGTCCACCACTTCCAACAGGCCGGTCCTGGGCGGATTTGTCCTTGCCAAATAGGCTGGACTGATCCAGTCTCCAGTTACCATTGATAGTATACTTGTTATTCAATGTATAGCCTGCGTTTGCGTAATATGAAACCACTCTATTTTCAAGCTCGCCGGCCCCAAATGAATTGTCTACAAGTACACCTCTATTACCACTGTTTGGGTAAACGGTATTGACTATTCCGTTATTCAGTGCCTTATAATCTATCGATCCGAACGTTAGTAAATCGGGATCATAACCCCTCACCAGTGAAGTTGTACTGGTGGTCAGCTGGTTTTGGATTTCTTGGCCTGCAAGCACGGTAAACTGATGCTTCTGGTCATTCCAGCTTCTATCGTAGCTTAACTGATTTCTCACATTCCAATTGCGCTGACTCTGATTAAAATTGGTTAGAGTTCCCCCCGTAGTTGGAAGATAGTATGTCGGGATTCCTCCAGCGGTGACTGGTGCCACCGTAAATGCGGCAAGTTCTCTTCTTACATTAAAATTATTCTGATCAAGAAAGGTAGCATTTTTTAAACTGGATTTATAATAACCATATACCCCCTCAAATTTAAGCCCTTTGTATGGTCTTATAGTTAGTCCACCAACTATTCGGTTAATAACTTCATCAATTTTGTTATCCCTTAGCTCAAATTCATTTACGGGATTATAACCTAAGTTGATCTGACTGAGGGTTTCATAGTTTCTTCTCACACCATCGGCGAGGTTAAGCCATGACAATGGAACAGCGTTTCCCGCCTCATCCTTAAAAAGTGCGTAAGGTATGAACCGACTATCGGGTGCAATATTGTTTTTTGAGGATCTGATATTATTGGTCAGATCGGTAATTAGATAGGCACTGATTACCTTATTGAACTGCATGTCCTGACGGATGTTGATTTTGTAGGAATTATTCTTTTCACCAGCCAGATTACTTCGGTTACCGGTATAGGCGAGAGAGCCATATACATTGTAGCGCTCGCCGCCACCTCTTAATGAAAGAGTTTGATTAGTAAGCAGTGCATTGCGATACCAAACCTCCTTCATTTGGCCTAAGTTATTGATATTCGCCAACTGGTTAAGCTGGAGGTCTGCAGTAGCACTACTGATCGCTCCACTGTTGAGGTTATAAAGAATCTGTTCATGAGGGGGCAGAGTAGGAGAAAGGGATCCGTTGGGAACTATTGCACCAATCGGATTCAGGACAGGGTTGAAAATTTCCTTTGCTGCCTGGATAAATTGGGCGCTGTTCAGTGTCCGTGCATAATTTAGATCTGGAATGCCTCTAAAGTTCACAAAGCCGTCATAGTCAATATCAAGCCCCCCACCCGAGCGCCCTTTTCGCGTCGTGATTACAATCACGCCATTGGATGCTCTTGCTCCCCATACCGAGGCAGCAGTTGCATCTTTTAATACCGTGACATCCTCCACATCATTCGGATTGATCGAGGAAATATCATTAATCGGAAACCCATCAACAACATATAATGGGCCCCTCGCTGCGTTGATAGTAGTTACACCACGCAATAATACCTGGCTGGAAGAATAAGCTGGATCACCTGGAGCATTGTTGATGGTCAATCCTGGGATAAGTCCATCAAGACGCTGAATCACATTCATAGAACCAGTTCTTGAAGCAAATACCTTCATATCTGGTTTTGCAAAACTTCCGGCACTTCGCTCTTTTGAAAGGGTCTGGATACCGGTTGATACTATAGAAACACTTTTGAGCGACTCGCTCTGCGATTTTAAAACTATTTGCAACAATCGACCAGCAATACTATCATTTATTGTAATGGACTCTTCCAAATAGCCAATATAACTTATGGAAATTGTTGAACCACTAAAGTTATTTATCACAAACAGACCATCTATATCGGTTTGAGCCAAGATCTTACCTTCCATATTTTTGATCGATGCACCTGCTAAAGGACGACCTTCTTCATCGGTCACTTTACCGCGAAGCGGATTGACAGGGGCTATCATAGACTTTGTAAACGTTATGAGGTTCCCATTGATGAGTTTATAGGAAAACCCCGATTGCCTGAGGATTAGTTCCAGGATTTCGGAAACAGGCTTATCTTTGACATCAATGTCGACAGCCATGGTTGAGGGAAAGTCGTTGGTGCTGTACAGAAAAGAATAGCCACTTTTAGCTTCAATATTTCGGATCACCGTTTCTAGAGGTGTCTTTTTTAGGTTTAATGAGATTTTCTTCCCTTGTGGAAACACGGCAGCTGTTACGTGCAGCAAGCCTGCGAGAAACAATAAACAGGTTATTTTTATCATCTTTATGATCTTACGGAATAAAGGATTGGGCTTGGGGTCCCACATCAGTAGTTTGGTTTTCATGTTTGGTTAATTGTCCTAAAAAGCACAGACCTGCGAATAGCCAAAGCATATGCAAAACTTTGGATATCAAGGATTATTTATACTTTTAAGAAGATTTAGATTGATTAGGGCATCCTCATCGCAAATTTGTATGCCCGGTTAATTTCGTATCGGCAGGGATCTATCTTTTGATATTTCCCTGTTTTTAGTAAATACTTATGTGATCACCCTCCTTTCTGTAATTAAAATCCTGGGATGCTTTCAGGGCTTCCAATATGTCCATCAATCCCGTATCGTTAAAAGTTCCGGTAAACCTATATCTTAAAAGGTCAGTATTTTGAATAGAGATTTTTATGTTATACCACCGCTCCAGCAACAATACAACTTCTCTAAATCCCTGATCATCAAAGCTTAATCGATTGTGAATCCAGTCTATAGCTTTAGGTGTTGAACTTGATCGAAGTGGGGCAGTAACCATAAATCCCTTTCCTTTTGCTATCAGCTTTCTGGACGTGGGTGCGGCAATACCCAATCCAAAAACAAATTTTTGATTTGGTTTCAGAGTAGCCAGCACCTTTGTATTTGATGGGGTCAATATCTGAACAGCTCCCCTGATCAGAGATGTTTCTGCCTGTTCGCCTTCATACGCTTTAACATTAAATAATGTTCCAAGTACCTTTACATCCATTTTTTTGGTGTGTACAACGAAAGGCTTTTTTAGATTGTGAGCGACATCAAAATACGCCTCCCCCTCAAGATCGACACTTCGAATTCTTCCTTCAAAACCAGTTGAATAACGCAATTTACTACCTGCATTAATGATTGCTAATGATCCATCCGGCAAAAGGATTTTTTCTTTTGTCCATTTTTTGTAGTAAAGGTCAGATAATCTTTACTGTCCGCAGGACTTACAGTTAGTTTAAAAATTAATAGAGTGCACAGAATCATTATTGTAATTGCAGCGGCAATACCATAATAGATTTTATTTCTTGTTTTCTGTCTGTCAACAAATGATATTTTTCGGTTAATTCCTTCAAATATCCGCTCCCTAATTATTTCGTCGGGAATGGCATCGTTTTTTCTGGATTGTGTATCACTGAAATAGGATTCCAATATCCCCCTGTGACTGTCACTTATAGTTCCATTTACATATTTATTTACAAGGGTCTTAAAAAAATTCTTCTTCATTTGGTAGATATAAACGTAGATTGAAGCGGTTGATTATTGGTCTTATATTACTATGTACCCTTACGCCCCCAGATCACCCAAAAGAAAATTTATTTTTTTATCCGTCACAGGAATGGGTAAAGTTTTGTCCCAACTGAAATAAATGAGCAGGCACGAAAGCTTTTATGCACTATGTTGAGAAAGGATTATTTCTATAAGGACCAAAGATGAGGCCAATGCAACGCGAATTCTTTTTAATGCGATGTTGAGTTGATTATCTACTGTCTTAGGTGATATACTTAGCTGAGTAGCTATTTCCCGAGCTGACATATGACCATTTCTGGAGAGAATAAATATCTCACGACATTTAACCGGCAGATTGGATACAATTTGGTTTACTATGGCATTAATATCATTTGTAAATAAATTCCCTTCGCCATCGTTGACTGAAAAATTGAGTATAAAATCCCGCTCCACATATTCTGCGATTACCTTATTATGTCTGATGATCTTAAAAGATTGGAAACGTATTGCCTGAAAAAGATAAGACCTGGGGTTGAGTATAAGGCTATATTTTCGTTTAAGCCATATTTCAGCAAACACCTCCTGTACCGCATCTTCAGCAGCTGGGCCATCCTTCAATATATTATTCGCCAAATGAAATGATGTCTGCCAATAACGGCTGTAGATCTCATTAAATGCATCTCGGTCATCCACCCTCAAAAAACTAAGCAGTTCCTGATCAGAATATGATGAATATTTTATTTTTGAAATTTCCATAAAACATTCACAATATAGCACTTATTAGGATTATATTTTTGACCTCAAAAAAATCAATTTTTCCGGAGTGAAGTTGCTCCTAGAGATTACCGGGCCTAGGAGTGTATTGATAGGAAGCCGTCCAGGCTCCAAGGTTAGTTTCCTGTCTGGGGCCACTGATCAAACAGGAAGGATTGCAGATAAAGGAAACATAGCTTTGAGGCAATTTTCTATAAGGACAAAGGCTGGGTCTAACAGCAAGTCAAGGCATAACAACAATCTTGTCATGCAAGATATCTGCCGCAGATCTACCGAACGATGATTACTATTTCCATATGATAAAAGGTAATTAAAAGTCAATTACTTATTAAATATTGACGATCTCATAAATTAAAATCGCCAGAATGCATTAGTACAAATTACAACTAACGGTCAGTATAAACGGTACTAATGAATATCAACGCATTTATACTATCACAATGGAAGAATAAGCCCGAAGTCCTTATTGAGATCCATACCACTAGCTTTCTCTCTTAGCAAATAATCAGAGGTTTAACATTGCTTAATACAAATTCATACAGGCTGCATAGGACATAATTTGTGCATTGTCAATACTTCAAAACGATGCATTGCTATTGTAACGCATTGTTATTTGATATAAAGGCGGTATTTCCTATAATACGACTTCCCTAAAATAAACATTGTAAAAAATTAGTAATGAGAATACTTTTTCTACCTTTAATCAAGAATTCAAATTGTTACCTTTGGTTATGAAATTTCTGATCCTATTTTCCATAATGTGTATCTATATTAATCGACTTAACGCTCAAACGACTGGCTGTTTTTCTCCTGCTGGTTGGATATATACAGATAGGCAGGGTACATTTGGCGCTAATTCCATACCTAATTATTTAGTCGATGAAGAAAGTGATAGATACATTAGGCTTGCTGACGTTTTTTGTGTTCAAAGAAATGCTCCTAATACTTGTTATATAACGGTACCGCCAGGTGCTCCGGTGAGTAATGCTTTCAGTACTTATGGCGAATTGATTACATTTAGCCTCGTAGATTGTCCGATAGATAATGAAATTCCGTTTCTTCTATTATTATCTGGCGGTACAGGGGTCTTATTTTTACGTAGAAAATACTTATTAACTACGCAATCGTTTTCATAGTAGGAGCTTAACTATTACTTCTTTTATGGCTCTGATCAAAAATAGGCTCCAAGAGCTATCATGAGTAGCTATACAATTAATACTTGAAACTTTCGAGCGTATTTCGTTTCATCCCATTGCCCCAGATCAGTAAGCGTGCCGCCCTTCAGTTAAATTGGTCAACAGCTGCCAATGCTCAAATTTAGGAACACCCCCTTAGGGCTAAGCATTGGTGATTATTTACAAATCATTAGATCGTTCAAATCTCTACTTAATGGAATAACTATCTAGTCTCCAAAAATCCACTATACCTCAGACAACCTTGCAGAAATTTCCGCTTTATTCATAGTTTTGAGTTTTAGAATAACAAATTCCCTCTCTTTATAGTAAAACCATTACCCCCATTCCTTCACTTCTATGATATCTTTGCTTGGAATTTCGCCTTCAAAAACAGGTTGTCCAGGTTCCTTGGGATTGTCGGTAACGTATATCGCGAAAGCAGTCGGTCTGATATTCTGATCGGAAACTATTATTCTACAACCCGTTACAAACCTTGGTTTAATCAATTCGACTACGCAGCTTGCATCTTTGGTATACGCATCTGTTTCCCAAAATGATTCCATGTTGCCATCAAAGGCAAAAAGAGCAGGGCTCTCCAGATGTTCATATAGACTTTTAACCGACAGGACTTCATTTGCAGAGGAAATGCTTTTAGTAAAAATAAGCTCAACGAGCTCTTTATTTTCTTTGGGGTTAAAAGCAGGCGAAGCCATGTAATTTACTGTACTCTTTAAGAGTTGACGAGCTATATAACGGTTATTCAAATCCGATAAAATATCAAATGTACATAGCAAAAGTTTGCCCTTCCAAATTTTCGTTTCCACGATGGCACCTAATTTATCGTCTCTTACTGGATCATCAATGACTTGAACTATCGGGCGATATTCAGGTGCTGTCTTATTCAGACGCAATACACGGGCGTTATTAGTAAGTTCCCACCATTGCCAATTTGAATAAAAATCAGTCGGAAAGTCTCTAAAAACAGGATGATCAGGATTACATAATATCCCCATAGTCTTAATCTGATAATCGAACATAATGGTAGACCAAAATGGCGTTGTAAAAGCAGTTAAGAAATCAGGTGTTTTGAAAAGCATTAAAGATCTTTATGATGGCTACGAAATTTGATCAGGTCGCTTTTGGTAATAATTTAATTAAATACCCGCATCTTTTATTCTACAACCATCTGTTATTGAGATGATAAAATCTGGCATTTTTACTTCAGGTACTTAGGATGTCTTTGCAATATTTGCCCTACGATAGCTAGGTAAATGAGGATTAAATGTGAAATTAAGTTGTGAATTCTATCTAGTTATATAGTGCTCAGCACTTCGAGACATGTGTCAAAAGACAACTGGTTTGACAAGCCTCGTATCAAAAACTTATTTCCAGTTTTCATATTTCTTTCTTTCTGATAGCTCAATCGACTTGCTTGAACAAACCACACTTTACGAAACAAATTATAAAAGGCTCAGGAACCAATCAAATAGGAACATTTGGCATTGAAAAGGATAATAAAAAGTTCTTATGGATGTTTCCCATTCTCATGAATATGTTTACATTATTAATGGAACTTGGGTTGATATGCTCTTATTCTAACATTTTTTCTATCTTTTAATCATCATTTATAAAAGTATTGTTTTGCTGTAGGGGTTTCATTTAGCATCATAAATATCGGTATTTGAAAAATCGTAATTATATTCTTAAGTTGTTGTTTTCTTTACATAGGATCTTACTTTACGACCATTTAGCAGGTTTTCTTAATATAAAATTGATCGTTTCATGTTATGCGCTAAACATTCTCATAATGTGCTGCTTGTAATTTTGCGCAGCTTATCATTAAAGTACGCTTCATGAAAAAAAACTTACTAAATTTATTCAGGGTCTGCCTTTTTTTTGCGTTAATAACGCATACTTCAGGTTTGTTTGCCCAACGCACCCAATACAAGGGTATTGTTAAAGATGATACCCAGGCCATTGTACCGGGTGTTAGTATTATGCTCAAAGGTAGCAAAACGGGGACCTCCAGCGCTGCTGATGGAACTTTTTCCATTTCGGCAGAAAAAGGACAGGTGCTGGTTATCTCTTCAATTGGTTTTGCTACCCAACAAATCCTGCTTGGGGATCAGTCTACCATAAACGTGACCCTGCAAAACGATTCAAAATTATTGTCCGATGTAGTGGTTACTGCGCTTGGTATTAAAAAGGAAGCCAAAAAAATCGGTTATGCCACACAGGAAGTTAAAGGTGCAGACCTTGTAAAGGCACGTGAGCCAAATGCCATCAACTCGTTGGTGGGAAAGGTTGCAGGACTAACGGTTGGCGGCAGTGCCGAAATGCTTGGCCGCCCGCAACTGGTGCTGCGCGGAAGTACCGACCTTTTATTTGTGGTTGATGGGGTACCTGTAAATTCGGATACCTGGAACATCAGTGCTGATGACATTGAAACCTATACCGTTTTAAAGGGCCCAAATGCGGCTGCGCTTTATGGATCGAGAGGGCAGAACGGTGCAATTTTGGTAACAACCAAAAAAGGCTCAAAAAATGGCCGCGGATTTACCGTTGATTTTAACAGCAGCACCATGATCGAAAGTGGTTTTGTGGCTTTACCCGAAAACCAGACTCAATATGGCTATGGTAATGACTATAAGTATGCTTATGGATCGGATTTGTACGACCTGGACGGTAGTTACAGAAGAACCAACATCTGGGGGCCAAAATTTGACGGGCAAGGGGTAGCCCAGTATAATAGTCCGCTGGATGCTAACGGCAAAAGAACATTAACACCATGGACGGCAAAGGGTGTAAACAATTTTGAGAATTTTATGGAAACCGGATTGCTATCTACCAACAATGTTTCGGTAGGTGCCTCTGGCGATAAATATGATTTAAGGGCATCGCTTACGCATACTTATCAAAAAGGTATGGCTCCAAATACCAAACTCAACATCGATAATTTTGCGCTTTCTGCCGGGTACAAGTTAAGCGAAAAATTACGCGTGGATGGAAGTTTGAATTTTAATTCACAGTACACACCAAATATTCCGGATGTATCTTATGGACCCAACAGTTATGTGTACCAGTTTAAGGTATATGGTTCGGCCAACTGGGATGTTGCCGAAGTTGAAGATTACTGGGGCGGCGAGCGTGGCAGAAAAGGACTTGTTCAGAATTTTGTTGAATACGGAAGACACAATAACCCTTATTTTACCGCTTACGAATGGCTGCACAGCCATAACAAAACCGATATTAACGGTTATGCAAAACTGAGTTACAAAGTAGATGAGCATTTAAATTTTCTTGCCCGTACACAGATTACCACCTGGAACCAGTTAAGAACGGAGAAAGTGCCACCATCTACCAACTTAAACCAGTATGTTAACGATTATGAGTTTAATAAAACCGGTGGTATATACAATATCTGGTATGGCGATTACCGCGAAGATCAACGTAGATTGATGGAGCACAACCATGATGTACTGGCAAATTATAATAACAAGATAGGCGATTGGCTTGATCTCGGTGTATCGGTAGGTGGAAACTTAAGAACATTCGAATATAGCTCTAACTGGGAAACAACCTTTGCGATGAATATCCCGAATGTGTATAACTTCGCCAACTCTAAAGGTCCGATAAAGGGGTATACATTTGGTTCAAAAATGCAGGTGTACAGCGGTTACTATTCCGTAGATCTTGGAATTAAAAACTGGTTAAATATCAATACCACTGGTCGCGTAGATGATCTTTCTACATTGCCAAAGGGACAAAGTACTTTCTTTTATCCATCGGTTTCGTTAAGCAGTGTAATTTCTGATTATGCAAAGCTTCCTTCCTTCATGTCGTTTTTAAAGGTAAGGGCTTCATTTGCTGATGTAAAAGGTGCACTTACCAATCCAACAATCGGTACCGCTTACCAGGCCTTAACGGGAAATACGGTAGGCTCGTTATTAGGCGGCGGACTTTATGGTGGTTATGGAACCGAACTGATCTCATCGTATGATGGACCATCTTATGATAATCAGAATTCTTACAGTTCTACTACCTATTACAATAATACACCATCGGTAGATTATTCTAAAAATATTGCAAATCCATCCATCAAACCTTTTAACGTAAAATCGTACGAAGCCGGTGTGGATGTGAAATTCTTAAAAAACAGATTAGGTGCTGAATTCACTTATTTCACATCGATAAACGGACCACTGATTTATCAGCTGGCCGTGGCACCCTCAACCAGTTATGCTACCAGGAGTGTGAATGCCATCACCTCGCAAAAGAAAGGCTGGGAACTTTCGGTTAACGGAACGCCTGTTAAAACATCGGGTGGCTTTTCATGGGACGTAATGGCCAATGTATCTACTTATAAGGAAACCTTAAAAGAAATTTATGGCGGGGTAGATGCGCTACCAATTAACGGGCATAATTATAAGGTAGGCGAACGTTTAGATGGTTTTTATGGCCGCGCTTACGTTCGTTCTCCTGATGGACAGGTAATTCACGATGCAAGTGGTTTACCTTTGGCACAACAGGCTGGTATCAACAACAATCAGCTTTTAGGTTATGCCAACCCTGATTTTGTATTTGGCTTAAACAACAGGTTTACCTATAAAAATCTAAGTTTTAGTTTTCAATTGGATGGGCGTTCAGGCGGAAAAATATTCGATTATGTGTATGCACAGATGATGAATGCCGGAAACGCCATCGAACTGGTAGAAGGTCAATATGGCGATGCCCGTTTAAAAGAGTGGCAAAGCACAAACGGTGGGGTAGCCAATGCTACTGCAGCCATGGTGGGGAGCGGTGTTGTCATCACATCGGGTACACCACATTATACCAGTGGAAAAATCGACAACTATAACGAATTAACTTTTGCCCCGAACACCAAAGCGGTAACCTTAAGAAGTTATATCCAGAATGGTGTTTATGGCCAGTTCGATGAGCCATTTATGGTTAACCGTTCTTATATTAAACTGCGTGAGGTGGTAATTGGCTATACTTTACCAAAGAAATGGCTGGAAAAATCGTTCATCCGTTCGGCTTCATTCTCATTGGTGGGCAGAAACCTGCTTTACTTCGCAGAACGTAAGGATATCGACCTTGACCAATATGCTTCAGGATTTAATTTAACCAGCAGAAGTTTGGGTGGAAAACAATCAGATCTGCAGAGTTCTACTGCCCGTCGTTACGGTTTTAATATCAATATAGGCTTCTAACGCTCAAAAAATTAAAATATGAAATCTAATATATTCAAAATATCAGCAGTTGCGATGTTGCTTATCAGCACAATGGGCTGCCAAAAAGGAGATTTATTGCCCAACCCAAATGTTGCCAATGAAAATTCTACCATTCCTGCCTCTTTATTATTAAACCACATTACCTGGAGTTTTTATAAGGGTGGAGGTTTTGTTGATAAGGTTGCGAATGCCGTTGAGGAAGATCCATTCGGGCAGGTAATGCGCTGGAACCAGTTTACCACTTCTTCTAATGCGTATTACCGTGGTGCAAATGCCTATGCATTTAGCAATACCGCCACTACTTACGACATTATCAGGTATGTGTCTAAAATGGAAAGTCAGGCCGCTGCCCAGTTTAATTCATCAGCTACCATTTATGCTGCTCTTGGCAAATTCTTCAGGGCCTATAGTTTTATCTGGCTAACCCAAAGGGTTGGCGATATCCCGATGACAGAGGCGGGTAATACAGACATCTTTCAGCCAAAATTTGATAGCCAGCATGATGTGTACAAAAATTCGTTGCAGCTGCTGGAAGATGCAAATAACATCATGTCGACATTGGTAACCCCCTTAAATTCTTCAACTGCAGTTGGTGGCGATATTTTTGGTCTTACTTACCTGCAATGGCAAAAGGTAATCAACGCTTATAAACTCAGGGTATTGATCTCGCTGAGCAAAAGAGCTGATGATAATGCCGACCTGAATATTAAAACGCAGTTTGCGGCTATCATCGGTAACCCTACAAAATATCCAATCTTAAGTGGTAATACCGATAACCTGACTTTCAAATTTAACGCTACGGTAAATAAGTACATCTATAACCCGGATGAAACCTATAACCTTTTTGGTAACGTAAGTAAAACTTATCTGAATATTACCACAGCCAATAAAGATCCAAGGACTTTTATCGTTGCTACGCCGGCACCAGCTCAGCTTACGGCAGGTAAAACCGTAGCCGATTTCTCTGCTTATGTAGGTTCTGATATTGCCCTAACACAGGCGGGTTTGGCTGCTAATGATGCATTGGGCATGTACTCTTACGTGAATTTCAAAAGGTATTATGCTTCTTTCGCAGGGCCGGAAAGCCTGATTTTGGTTGGTTATCCCGAAATGTGTTTCAATATTGCCGAAGCCATTAACAGGGGCTGGTTAACAGGATCTGCTTCAACATGGTATAACAATGGAATTAATGCTTCACTAAGTTTTTATGGAGTGGTTAACGGACAAAGTTATGCGGTTGGAAATCGCGAAGGTTTAACCCTCGGAACTGTTGTTTTAAACACATCAGATTTTCTGAACAATGCCAATGTAGTGTATAAAGGTGATAATGCCGATGGTTTAAAACAGATTTTAGAACAGAAATATGTGGCTTTTTGGCAAAACTCAGGTTGGGAGGCATTTTATAACTGGAGAAGAACCGGTGTGCCTGCATTTTCGAACAACGGTCCCGGAATCAACCCTTCTCAAAAAATCCCGGTTCGCTGGCAATACCCTATTGATGAGCAGAACAATAACAATGCAAACTACAAAGCGGCTGTTGCCAGTCAGTATGGAGGCAATGATGACGTAAACCAACTGATGTGGTTGCTTAAATAGTATAATTAATCAAATTAAGGAGCACCTCATTTTTTAAAGGCTGCTCCTTTTTTAACCTTTAAACATTAGATATGAAAAAGAACATTATCCTGTTTTTAAGCCTGGCATTTACTGCACAGTTTGCTTCTGCCTCTGTTATTGATAGTACAAGGGCTGTTGCGGTTAAAGGTGCCACAAATTTTAGAGATTTAGGCGGTTATGAAACCAAACAGGGCACTCATGTAAAGTGGGGGAAAGTATTTCGTTCCGGAGAAATCAGCAAACTTACCGATGCAGATCTTTTACTTCTTGATCAAAAACACATCCGTTTTGTGGTCGATTTTAGAAGTAATGATGAAGTGGCAAAAGCAAAAGACCGTTTGCCTAAAAATGCTGGTTATCTGCAATTGCCTGCCGGGAGTGAAAATTTGGGCAGTTGGATGATGCAAATCACTAAATTAAATGCTGCCGATTCGCTGATGGAATCTTTTTATGGACAAACTTCGCATTTGAAGGATAAATATCAGCCGTTTTTTAAAGCCCTGTTAAAACAACCAGATTCTTCTGCGCTGCTTTTTCATTGTACCGCAGGAAAAGATAGGACCGGTGTTGGTGCAGCATTATTGCTTTACGCTTTGGGTGTTCCGGAAGAAACCATTTTGGAAGATTATTTACTGAGCAATGAATTCCGTAAAGAAGAAAACGAAAAGATGGTAAAAGGTATGGTGCAGATGGGGATTAAAGAACAGGTAGCCAAAGACCTGGCAGGTGTAAAAAAGAATACCTGATGGCAACCTATAATGCTATTATTACTAAGTATGGCAGCGTTGACGAATTTCTTAAAACTGAAATGGAGCTGAGCAATGAAGATTTAGCAACATTGCGACAAAAATATACAAATTAGTATTTCGATAAGAGATTGACTTATATATTTATCTTATAAAGGTACCGATGGTGTAATAACACAATTGGTACTTTTTTTTACCATTCATTTGCAAAATGTCATTAACTTAAGGTTTTTGACCACAGATGGACACAGATTTTCATAGTAGTTTGGGTCTTTATCTACCAAAAGATCCTATCGTGTTAACCTTTAACAGCAAGCACCTTTTGTTAGCGATCCGTAGTCTGTTTCGTTCATCACCATCAATAAAGGTAACGTAACCATATACCAGAAAATGCGAATTCCCAAGGTATTTTCGAATATTCCAAATTAAAACCATTATACCGATTCGGTCCATTAAGTTTTCGACCCACATAAATCCGTAATGCTACGAAATTCACAGATTGCCATATTATCCGACAACTCCTCGCGCAACGCGCATTTTTTTATAACTCTGCCCGCACTATATAATGATCAGTAAAAATGGGATATTTAAGAAATGGTAAACATATATTTTTGAAATTAAATCTTCATTTACAGCTTATCAATGTTAATATAGCTCCTTTGAAAGTCAACTATAATTTTCACATCCCAAGATACTATTATTTCTCTGCTACATTTGTGTCATTTAATCGCAATGCCACTCGCATGCATCCGGTAAATTAAAATTTGTTGGGCTGATTTTTAGATAAATTGATTTGTTGAGTTACAAATAATGAAGCCAAAAAAACGGATACTTAGCGAAATCCCTAAGTTTAGTTTTCGTTAAAAAACTCCAGCGTTGATCTAATTATTTCCATTTGTAAATCTCCTGGACTGGTCACAATGCATCCAACCATTGACGGCCAATCGTAAAATGCTACTTTATCGACGAGCAAGATCCAACGAATGATTGAACATGGCTACACTAACATATAGTCGGTATTGAATTTGAAAAAGCCAGGATATCCATCCTGGCAGTCTAACGTCACCTAAACTAACCCACTGATATCCCAATCAGCGAATATTTATTTTAACATACGATCTTAATCGCGCTTGCTTCAGTTTTGAACTCTCTTTTGTTTAGCACATTCAACAGTAGTGCAGCCTTCACATTTTTTGAGAAAACTCTATTGATTACAAAACTTATTGACATTATCATTACAAAATAAGATCATTCCGTTTTTCTATTTATTTGCTCATTCCATTAAATAAGTGGCAAAATAGCTTCTTAGTTTTTTCTGAAAATAAGTTTTATATGGTTCTTCATACGTATGACTTTGACCCGGCAAAACAAGTAGGTCGAAATCTTTCCCCGCCTTGATCAGCGCATCAGCCATTCTAAACGTATTCGCAGGATTTACGTTCTGGTCAGATTCACCGGTTACCAAAAGTAAATGTCCCTTCAAGTTTTTTGCCAGAGTCTGGTTGATCTCCATTTTGGAACCCAAACCATTATAAGTTTCTCCCCATGTGCGATTATATATGCGATTATCGTGGTCGCCGGATGAGGAAACGGCAGCTTTATAGAAATCGGGATAGGTACAGATTGCCGTTGTAGCCATTGCACCACCGCCCGAGTGCCCAAAAATGCCCAACCGATTCAAATCGATGAAGCTAAAACGGCCTGCCAACTGCTCAAGTCCATTTTTATCATCCTCCAGAGCATAATCTCGCAACTTTCCGAAGCCATACTTATAATATGCAGCGTTACGATAGGGTGATCCACCACGGTGCCCCATTACGACAACAATAAATCCGATTTGCGCCAGAGATGTATTATTATATCGGTCGAAAACGGTAAAATCATTCCAAACAGTTTCTGTAAAGGGTCCCGGGTATACCTGAGATATAATTGGATATTTTTTGGCTGGATCAAAGTTGAACGGTTTCCACATTAAACCATAGAGTTCGGTTATCCCGTCCTTAGCTTTAACGCTAAATCGTTCGGGCTGCTTCCAGCCATAGGCATACAACTGTTTCAGATTTGGTTGATAGGCTTGTATGATGAATTTTCCATTATTGTCCCTAACAACTGTTCTCGGCGTTAGGTCGGTTCTGGAGAAGTTGTCCACAAAATATTTTTTCGACGGCGCTACGAATACCGAATGATTGGCATCTTCGGGGGTTAAAAGCTTAGGCTGGTTATTATCATCAATGGATTTTTTATATAAAAACGAATAGTTTGGATTGAAAGCTGGATTTTTCCCATAACCATAAAAATATATAAACCTATTTATGGTATCGATGGAGGCGATTTTACCAGCTGTCCAATCTCCATTGGTTATGGTATTGGTCAAGCGGCCCTGATTATTATATAGATAATAATGGCCCCAGCCTGAACGGTCGCTCCACCACAAAATATCCTTTCCTTTATTTAAAATGGATACGCTAAAAAGATCTGTATTGATAAAAGGTCTGCTGACTTCGTTTATTATGACACGCAATTCGGCAGTTGCAAAATTAACAGCACATAGTTCGATTTCATCACGGGTTCTTTTCTTACGCAATAGAAACACCTCTTTTCCTATATCCTGTTTCTGTAAAACTTCAACCTGCTGATCTGGCCATCGGTCCAAACTTACTTTTTTTAATGTATGAGTAGTAACATCTCCTATAAAAAATTCATACTGTCCCACATCTTTATCTTCCGGAAGTTCATATTTATATGTTGTGACATAAGGTCTTTTTTCGAAGATGGAGTTGGTCACAGTCATTGTCCCAACCTTTCTGTTATCTTTCCGCAAAACATAAAATGCTTTGGAGTCAGAACTCCAAACGGCATCGGTCGCAGTAGGAGCATTTGCAAAAGCATCTGTTTCGTTCATCGAAAAAGAATGATAGGCAGAGCCATCATCAGAAAGCCTAAATTCAGTAGTATCTCCAACAACCCCTTTTAGATAGAGGTCATGCTTATCAGCATATAAAATCCATTTCTGATCGGGAGAACGATTGCCTATAAGATTTCGAGGAGTGGAAGAATTTATAGATTTTGGCTGTTTAACCAATTCTTTATGAGTATAATCATAACTGTATTTCTCTTTGTTATAAGTAACCTCTACGGTCCTTTCGTCTTCAGAGAAATTCGCATCGTAGGCAATATCTTTAGGGTTCGGCGCGACCTTATTCAATTGAGTCAGACTAGCGATTATGACCTGTTTATCAAACAAAGGCTGCTTTCGCTTAAGATTGGCATCTACTAAAGAAAATTCGTTTTTGCTACCCTCCGTTTTTTTATCCGTTGCAAACCAAAATTTATTGCTTTTTTTCAAAAAAAATGGAATAATCTGTAGGCGACCAACCTGTTTTTGTAGATTAGGAACATCAAATCTCTCCGCAGCAGCATAATTTGGACTCTGTGCCAGCAGCTGTGCCGGGATCATTAAAAGGAAAAGGATGGCGATCTTATTCATTGATTATAGAAGTAGAAGAAGTTAATTTTTTCGAATATTTTTCACAAAAATCAATCAAATATTCGTTTTTTGATTTAGTCAATATTACGTCCGAAATCTCCTTCATGTAAGGAAAAGTGCGATCCGATAAACTACAAAGAGTATAATAGTTAAATACTATACTCATGTTTTTTTGCGTAAAGCTCCCAACATGATCTGCAATTAACTTACCTGCCTTTTTTACATCTTTCTCACCACCGGCCATTGCAACGGCAATCAGTACATTTAGCTGGCTTTTGTCTTTAAACCTGCTTTGGTCGACCTGAGTCTTAAAAACCTCAAATTCTGTTCTGGAATAAGGATGATTTTTAAAATAATTACCTAATAGGCATTTCTCCGCAAGTTTTTTATAGGCATTATAAATCTTGCCATCAACAACTTCTTTGGCATTATGCTTAATAAATTCTGTATAGTGTGCCATTAAATAACCAAAGTTAGTGCTCCCTACTTCAGAAATAAACAGGGATTCATAACTTTCCCCGAACAAAAACCAGTTTTCTGGTTTTACTTTTTCTTTATCGTTCAATAGACCAAAATACTCTGCAGCAATATCTTGCCCAAACTTATTTTCCTTTTGTTTGAACTTTTGCAGGATCATTCTTAAGTCAGAGGAACTTACTTTAGATATACTTCAAGATCTTTTTTTGAAAATCTGGGATAACCGCGAGCAAATTAATACGGAAAAATCTTTTGGAGCATATCTATTTAGGATCGCAGAAAATTTGGTATACGACTATTACCGCAAAGCGGCTCGTGACCATAAGATGCAAAATGATATCATACGAACCAGTACCGAAATTTACAGTTACATCGAAGAAGATATTTTGATTAGGGAGAATTCAAAGCTGTTACGGGAGGCGGTGTCAAAAATGCCACCCCAGCGGAGGCAAGTTTTTTCATTATGTAAACTAGAAGGAAAATCCTATAAGGAAGTTGAGGAGATTATGGGCATAAATCCTAAAACGATCAATAGCCATCTTTTTCAAGCACGCAAATTTCTTATTGGCTATTTTTCAAAAGATAGCGGAATGTCTGCGATTGTAGTCACAAGTTTTATTATGAAATCCATTATAAGATAGTTTCTGTAAGACGCATTAAATAATATTTTAAATTGCGATATTCTCCTAAGAGAATTTTGCCAGCAGATATTTTGTGGAGATGAATAATTTTATATTAGACTTTGCTTGATTGTTAATCATTTAGTATCTCTACCCAGAGCTAAATTAATTAGTTAGCGTTATATATCAAATGCCATTTTAGGACAGATTTGCTTTTCGCTCGGTCTATTTTGACGGATTCATCAACGAAATGTTATCTGGATTCAAAGAAAATCGGTTTTTGAATAAAAAAACCTTCTTTTGGTGAGTAGTACAGAATGTATTTTTATCCGTTATTTGAAAATATTTCTAATGTTATAGATCGATGTTAGGCAGTGTTGATATGAATGGCTACATACTCAATTAAATGCAAGATATAAACATGCGATTGTTGGAAGATAGATTTCCTTTTTTAAAATAGTTTATAGCAAATGACAATATAAAGTCCAACATAGAAAGCCTGTATTTAAGCTCCCCTATTTTTTTAGTTTTGCTAAAAGATGGCCCTTCAGGATACTATCTATAGAAAATCAGCCGATCAAAAGAACACATAAGATAAAAGATATTTTTCTGAGGCTATTAGAAGATCCAATTTCTTCAGGGCAACAGTGTGTTGAATCCAGCTCTGCTTTTCATAAGCTTAAAGACCGCTTAAACCTAACCACTAGTCCTTTTGAGCAAAATGAAAGGATCGATTGTCCGAAAAAAATGGCGGTGGCTGAGAACCATTGGCCATTTTAAACGGGACAATCGATTTAATTAGCAAATGAGCCGCTTGTTAGCCTTTTATTAATGAATTGAGATTGGGAAATGCCTTATTTACTAGCTACTGTATTAGTATTTTCCAGGAGTTTATCTTTAAAGACATTTTTTATGGATAAAATAAATTCAATCATTTCATTAACATTTCCGGAAAAATACTTATTGCAGATATTTTCGATATCCCTAATCATCAGATCCTTTCTGGTGAACGTGACATAATATAGATAGCCTTCCGGTGTCTTTCGATGATTTAAAATTAACCGGTTTTCCATCAATCTAAGCGCCAAAGAGATGGTGCTGACTGCCATAACAGGTGCAGCCATTCTTTGCCTAATCTCTTTTGTTGAAAGCTCTGGGACATCCAACAGTACTTCAATAATTCGTCTCTCAATATCATTAAACTTTAAAATATTCATATAAGTATAAATAGTATAACAAAGGGATTTATGGATTAGATTTAAGATAGGCTTTATCAAACAAATACTTTTACAGCTTAGTTATGCTGGAAGGGAGGTAATTAATTGCTATAAAATCAAATCAGAACTTTACCTGCCACTAAATTAGGTACCCAACATCCGGAAAAAATAAAGCAAATACATTTACCTAGGTTTTTTTAGAGGGAAGCGTAATCTATTAATCTGCATCGCCAAAAAATTAACAAAATTTTACGCTCATGAAGCTGGATACAAAATGTAAATTTTTACTAAAATACTGATCATACTTATGCGTTAATTAAATTGAATGAAAATACTTGAAGCTGACTAGTATGATCTGAAGATACAGGTTTAATAAAGAATCTCTTTTAGGAGATCCTTTATTTATTGGAAATTCTTTTTTATTTACAAATCACTGCCGAAAATCCTCTTCAATTCTTTGTCCAGTTCAGTCCCACGTAAATTCCTTGCAATGATCTTACCTTTAGGGTCAATCAAAAAGTTTTGTGGTATCGCTTTAACTGCATAATTATCAGCAATTCTCTGTCCATTGGCCGCCTCATCTAAGATCTGTGTATATGGTAGTGCATCATCTTTCACAGCTTTAAGCCATGAATTCTTGTCTTTATCCAGCGAAATGCCTAATACTTGAAATCCCTTATCTCTAAATTTATCGTAAGCTTTAATTACATAAGGGTTTTCTGCCCGACAGGGCTTACACCAGGATGCCCAGAAATCTATAAGAACATATCTCCCTTTGAAGTCTGCAAGCTTAATCATTTTACCATCCATGTCACTTTTAGAAAACGTGGGCGATAAGGAACCTACATAAGTTGCCTTGGTTGAAGCCAGGTCTGCTCCCAGGGTTCTCCCAGCACTAGTCTTACGTACTCTTGCAGAAAGCAGATGATAAAGGGGCTCTATTTTCTCTACCTCAATTATTGGTCCCGCCACCCTGCTAAGTATTTCAGCGCTTATATCCGCATCAGGATTTTCTTTGATGAATTGAACATTCAACTGTTCACGGACCAGAATTTCATTTTTATATGCAGATGCCAGCTCATCGTTTAATTTTCTCAAACTGGAATCTTTCGGGTCAATTTTTGACCACTTGGCAGAAATTGATTTTAGTTTGTCCGAATTTTTTCTCAAAAGGGTTTTATAAAGCCTAGCCTGTTTATTGATCACAGGCCCATCAACCTCCCCGAATTTTAAAGAATCCTTTGCTAAAACCGTAATCAATCCCTTTTCAAGATATAACTGGAGGAAATCCTGGGTTTTCTCAAGCCCGGCACCCGTGTGATCCAGTGCAAGCTGGGCACTTTTATATTCTGATAATGCTCCCTGGAATGTAAACCGCCCATTTCTTACGAGCGTTGAGTCAGTAATGGTCTTGTTCCCATTGCGGAAAATCAGAAATGCTTTGGTTCCTGGTCTCTGTTTTAGTCCTTGTATGGTAACATTCAATTCATATGATGCATTTTGTGCCTTTATCATAAACGGACTTAACAGCACTAACGTGATTAATTTTGCTTTTTTCATGTTTTTTGTTAAAATGTATAAAATTAACAAGTGGCGCGCCAAATGAAAGTGCACCGCTTAGTTTTAAGGATTGTTGATCATTTCGGGGTTGGCATTCATCACCACCAAATCGAAACGCATGGTCAGTCTTTCCGGCTTAAGGGTATAGATTTCTAGAGGTTGACCGTTCGCCGCATTATATTGAATATGTTGATAAACTTTGTCTCTGAACAGCGGATCAACAGACAGGCGTCTCATATCATACCACCTATATCCATAAACAGCGAATTCTCTCACGCGTTCATCTATTATGAACTTGATTAAATTGTCTTTCCCCGTAATGTTAACTTCTGCATCAGCTGCAGGCATACGCAATTTCCTGAAGGCAATAAGCGTCTTCAGGGCGCTGGCAACATCACCTATTCTCGCTTCGCATTCGGCTTTCATGAGCTCCACATCAGATAAATAAGCCCCTTGAGAAGCTTGAGAGGCAAATGGGCCCTTTCTTCTCATCAGTCCGGCCGGATTTGATATGGTACTATTATTGGGTTTGTCCGTGAATGATTTCAGACGTTGGTCATTTGGCCCATACAGATTAATAACCCAAGGTGCTACTACAAGATCATTTGATGTTGACGGCCACGTTACGCCGCTTGTTCTGGTATATAAGCTCTCTGTGTTGAGCAAAGAACTTACCGTCCAAGTGGCGACCTTATACGTTTCGTTATAATCATAAATGGCTACTGGAAATTCAGTAGGATAATGCGTTTTTGCAGTGTTGATCAGAGCCAACGCCTTTGCATAGTCACCCATATATAAATAAGCTTTAGCCAACACTAACTCTGCGCCAGATTTGGTTAGTCGGATTCTAGCGGTATTGTTGACCGGGAGGAATGGAATAGCTTCCGCGAGATCTGCAATGATTGACTGGTAAACCTGTTGCACTGTAGCGCGAGTAAACGAGTTTTGTGTAACATCTGCTTCAGTAATTATAGGGATTCCAGGATCAGTAGCTGCTGTTTCGTTATTGTAAGGCTTCCCGTAAAGGTTTATCAGCATCAGGTTGCAATATGCCCTATTGCCCTTTGCTTCCATTTGCAGCCTTTTTTTGTAATCGTTGTCCGATCCTTCAGATTCCATAACTTCATTTATGATCTTATTGTACAGATAAAGTTGCTTGATAGGGGTCGACAATTCCGGAGCACTGACATTTGGGTCATAGATATTCGCCTGCCAGGTGAATAAACGTACAGTTTGAATATTTGCGGAACTAAAAAAGTTACTTATCGTGGCTACATCGTCGCCCATGGGAACACTTGGGTGATTCGCGCCTATCGATAATACGGAGTTTGCGTCCAGGAACAAGCCCTCATAATCGGATGTTTTTTTAACTATTAGTTTTCCTTTTGGCTTTAATTCCAAAAAACTTTTTTGCAGCCACCCAATATGTTGGCTGTTAGCAAAAACAAAATAATGATATTTATTTTTCTCATGATATTTATTCTAAATACAAAATTCTACAGTGAAATATTTGCACCAACAGATATGGTATTCTGTCCGGTACGCAACGACCGGATACCGCCGACTTCTACGTCCTGCCTTTGAAATTCCGGGTCTATGCCATATTTATTGGCTTTCCACAGCATGATATTTCCCACCTGAGCGAAAACCCTGAACGCATGGATAGATATCTGCTTTAATACATTTTCAGGTAAATCATAGCTTAGGGTGATGTCTCTAAGCTTCACGAATGAGCCGTCAACTACGTTAGTGTTTGAGATCATGTAATACCATGGATAACGCGCAGCATTTTGCTGGGCATTGCCGATAAAGGAAGGAATATCTGTAAACTGTTCGTCTCCCAGTTTTTTCCATCTATTGGCAAAATCACTATTGTAATTGGTAGCCCGTGCATTGATACCCGTATATTTTGTATTCACATCTCTCCTAATTACATTGCCTGCATTGAATATCATGTTGGCCTGAAGATTGAATGATTGATATCGGAATGAATTTAAAAATCCCCGGACCATTTGGGCTGATAAGTTCCCATATATAAAATATCCTCCGGTTTCGTAGCATTGAAAGCCTTTGTGATTGTTCCATTGTTTAACCTAACCTGCGGATCTCCGACTGCATCCAGACCCGCATAGTTGTATGCAAATATGGGATAGGCAGAGTAGCCTTCTACGAAACTAGCCCTTAGCTTATCAACACCCGTGCTGATCGCACTGGCGTTCACCTTGGTGATGGTATTGGTGTTATGGGCCCCGTTGAATGTGCTGCGCCACTCAAATTGAGCACTTCTGATATTCACCGTAGTTAAGGATAGCTCTATCCCTTTATTTTTTAATTCCCCTACATTTCCAAGTACGGTCGAACCCGTTGCGATCGCAAATGGATTAATGGCGTACTGATCCAATAGATCCTGGGTATTTTTCCAGTATAGGTCAAGTGATCCAGAAATTCTATTATTTAAAAAACCGAAATCTGCCCCGATATTAGTGTTTTTAGTAAGTTCCCACGTCAATATCCGGTTTGCAGGAGTAATTAACCTATATATATTACCATTTGAGAAGGTATAATTGAGGCCAGCACCAGGACCTATGATATCATCGGAGGATGCCGTTCCTGGGGATGGTGAATTGCCTGTTATACCATAGGTTGCGCGAAGTCTAAAGATATTCAGCCATTGAAACTCCTCCATGAATTTTTCTCTGTTCATATTCCATAATCCACCGACACTCCATACAGGTTTATTCTGAGCAGATTTGTCTTTTCCAAAAAGATTGGATTGATCAAGCCGCAGACTGGCATTGATCCCATATTTATTTTGAAAGGTATAGGCCAGGTTTGAATAGTTAGAAATCACGCGGGTTTCTAACTCAGTGTTAGCGAAATAATCCCGGGAAGCAAAGTTAAACCCTTGATTGATCGGATTGACAACATTGAAGAAGCCGTTCTCCAGTGTTTTGTAATCAATGGAAGGAAAAGAATAAAGATCATCATCGAATCCTCTTATCAGATCTGATGAGACAACAGTTTTCATCCGCTGTACTTCACTGCCGACGAGAACGGTAAGCTGGTGCTTGCCATCCATCCAATCCCGGTTATAAACCAGCTGGTTTCTTAATGTCCAGTCGGTAGAATTACTGTTATTGGTCGTCAAACGTCCACCGGTTTTCGGAAAGTTATATGTGAGCAGCTTCGTCGTGGCATTGTAAGTGGCAAAGCTCATGACCTCAGACCTGACATCGTAAAGATCCTGACCTTCAAACTGCCTTGAACTATTTTTGGCCAGAACCGTGCTATAAATTCCTTCGAAACGTAGTCCTTTAATTAATTTGACCGTCAACCCCCATTTAGTCTAGCCGATAACCCGTCCCCTTTGGTATAGCCATTGTTTGGCTCATTAAGTGGTACATAATTAAGGCTAACACCTCCGATTTTCTCCGCTGGAATCCGTAATTCATCCGGAAGATACCTCCAAGGCATGCTAAGTGATTCCCCGTTATCTCCTTTAAAAAGTTGATAAGGGGTAAAATTCGATGTGAAAGTGTCCCATGGTTTCGATTCGCTACGATTATGTGTTATATCTGTAATTAAATACAATTGGATGCGGTCACTAACCTTGAAGTCCTGTCTTAGGTTAAATTTGAATGTCTCGCTGTTGTTATCCGGAACATTGCCATTATTTTTCGCCAAATTGTAGTTAAAAGACCCGTAAGCAGCATATTTTTTTGAACCGCCGCTAACAGATAGAGAGTGATTGGTTACCCATGTATTCCTATAAAATAAGTCTCTGATCTGATCTTTATTTGAAATACGGGAAAGGCTGTCCAACTTAGCATTTGCAACTGCTTGCGTGATCAATCCTCTGGATAGGTCATATAAGGCCTGTTCATGAGGCGGGACAGTTAAGTTCGTTCGGCTGATAACACTGGCCCAAGGGGTAACCGAGGCATCAAAGATTTCTTTTGACGCCTGAATAAATTCCTGGGAACTGAGCACAGGTAGATAATTTAAATCCGGACGCTGTTGCAGTCTGGTATATGTGTTGTAATCGACTTTTAGCTTTCCAGAGATGCCACCTCTTTTTGTTGTAATAACGATTACCCCGTTAGCCGCTCTGGCTCCCCAGATAGAAGATGCTGTCGCGTCTTTTAATACCGAAATATCGGCGACATCATTTGGATTGATCTGAGCAATATCGCTGATTGGAACACCATCAACTACAAAAAGAGGAGACTTGGAAGCTGAAAGCGTACTTACCCCCTGATTTGGAACTGATCCGCTCCCGGTGCATTATTGACCGTAAGACCCGGGATTAATCCATCAAGACGTTGAATGATATTCATTGTTCCAACGCGGTCATTAAATGTTTTCATGTCCGGCTTAGAAAATGATCCGGCACTTCGTTCTCTTGACAGTGATTGATAACCTGTGTTCACGACATTTACCTCTTCCAGACGTGCTGTAGATAATGCTAATTTAATCGTAATCAATTCTGATAAATTCTCGAGTAGTATGATCTCTTTATTGTCGTAGCCTACAAAAGAGACAACCAGTACTGTTCCAGTGTTCACATCTGTGAGGGTGAAACGGCCCATGTTGTCAGTAGTTGTTCTTTTATTACTGCCTTTAATGCTGATTGTTGCTCCGGCAAGCGCTTCCCCCTTTTCATTTTGTATTAAGCCATTGATAGTGGCATAGCTCATTGGTGAACTGCTTATTGGAGATGTGCCGGATTTTCCTTTAATAATTATAGCTTTATTTGAGATTACATAGGTTAAATTTTGATTTTGTAAAATCTGATTAAGCGCCAGGCGTAAATCCATATTCCTGATGTTAGCATTAACCAGTTGGGTCCTATTTAACTGTTCTGATGCAATCAAAATATTATACCCTGTTTGCTTTTTGATGGCATTGAATAATTTGGAAAGTTTCGCGTTATGTTCTATAAGCGTTACTGTTTGCGCCATGCTTACTGCATTTACCTGAAGCAATGTGGCAATAAGAAGCAATACAGTTAGTTTTGCCAATCGGGTAGTTTGGCGGAGCGGGCGTTTTAGTACCTGCGGAATGATGTTAAAAGCATAACAATATTTCATACTTTTGAGTTGGTTTGAGTTTGGTTGAATTGATATTAATGGTTAGTTCAAGTTGGTTTTTCCCGACAAGTCGGAAAAGGATGCTCCAGCCCCAGTCAGGCCATGTTGGTCCATCGTCTGACTTCATCTGTCTCACCCGTGCAGGAGTTATTCAAGTAAAATTTTCTTCATAATCTGTTATTGGTTTAGGTTGTTGATTTTTAGTTTATCACATATATTCGCCTTCCTTCCAGCCTGAATTTAACTTCACCTGTCAGTTCAAGGTTTTGTAAAACTTGTTTAATGTTTTCATACCTGGAAACACTGCCCCAGAATAGTTTTGATCTGTTTTTTCCTTCGTAGACAATTTCGACATCGTACCAGCGCGCCACTTTTCTGAGTATACTTTCCAGTGTCTCATTGTCAAAAGTAAATTCATTGTTTTTCCAGTCTATAGCACTGTTAACGTCTACAAATTTCACTGTAAAACCTTGAAGGTTATATTGAGATTGCTGCCCGGGCAGAAGAGTGTGATGTTGGCCGCTTTTTAAATTTACCTTCACACGGCCTTCCAGAAGCGTAGTTTTAACAACAGGCTCATCTGGATAACTGTTAATATTAAAGTGCGTTCCCAATACTTCTACTTGCTGACTTTGGGTCTCAACAACAAATGGGTGCAACTTATCTTTTGCCACCTCGAAATAGCCTTCGCCTGATAATTTTACTTTACGCCTGCCATCTGCTCCCAGCTGGGTGTTGAAGGTAAGGCTAGAAGATGCGTTAAGCCACACCATGGTTCCATCCGATAGGTTAACAATATAAGTTTGGCCAGCAGAGGTGGAAACGGAGTTGATTTTATTTACTGATTGCCCATTAGCTTCAATCTTATAAATCAATTTTCCTTCTTTGGTTTTAGAAATCGACACTCCCGGTTCTTTTGCAAGTTTTCCATCGAGATCTCCCATCAAAATTATCTTCTTCCCATTTGAAAGCGTCAATGTGGCACCAACTTTTCCAGGCACGACAATATTTTTATTTACGGCTAAATTATCGGTCTTGGTTTTTTTAGACTCCTTCTGATAAAAGTATCCACCTGCTGCTATAGCAATAGCAATGGAGGCTGCAATGGAAAGTTTTCGCCAGAGCTTAACTTTTAAAGATATCTGTTTTGTTTTGGCGGCTGCCTTTTCCATTATCCGGCTAAGCATCATCTCTTCCGGCGTAATTCCCAGCGGCTGATGTGGGGTTAAGTCAGCGTTCAAATATGCTTTGATCAATTCCTTTAGCGTATCGTCATGGACCCCGGATGCCAATATTTCCTGAAACTCTAACCGTTCATGATAGGTTGCCGTTTTGCTAGTGTATTGTTTGAATAGGTAGGTAAGTCTTTCCATCTCCAATAAAGAGTATTTTCATAGAAGAAAGGTAGTAGACGTTCATAAAAAAATATTTTTTTATTTATGGCAAATAAATGCACTGGTCAATACCATAACGATAATGGGTCCAATCTTTATTTCTAAATGCTTGCGGATAAACTTTACGGAGTTGTAGATCTGGGTTTTTACAGTTTCTGGTGATATGTTTAAAAGAGATGCGATTTCCTCGTACTTGAGTTTTTCCTGCCGGCTTAGCTGATATATCCGCCGCTGTTGAAGAGGGAGTTTTTTAACGACTTCACCAATCATAGTCCGAAAATGCTCAGAAGGGCTTTCTAAAGCTTCGAAATCTGCCTCCCATTGTAAATTCTGCTCTAATATTGGCTGCAATTTTTTTCCTTTGCTAATCTTTTCAAAACTGTAAAAGCTTGATTCTGGCAGAGGATAAACAGATAGCTGCTTAAATTTTGAATATCTGCCAACTTTTCTTTCCTCAACCAAATAGTAACGAAGGCATCCTGGACAATTTCTTCAGTTAAGATAATGGATTCTGTGAGCCTTAAAACTGCTTCGCCTAGACCTTCATAGTACCATCTAAATAACTCAGCAAACGCTAACTCATCTCCAACAGCGATTTTCGCCAATAAATCTCGCTCATCATGATGTGGGGTTATTGCCATTGATTAAATTTTGGTCTAATTTACAAATAAACCTTTCGTATTTTTTTACAACTATTTTTAACGATAGAACAAAGTCAACGTTGGGTGATAAGCGGATAAACCAATCTGGTTACGACTCTCAGCTAAATTGATAATCAATACTTTATAATGAATTAATTTTTGATTAGGCTGGATCAATCCATTCTGGTTTATCTACCAATATAGTTAATTTATGCTTTTCGGATCAATTTACTATGGTACTTAAAGGCAAACTATATTTACTGCTAGCAGTATGCTTGCTAAGCATATCTGAATTAACTTTGATTTACGATTTTCTCTTTGACATCCTCACATAATCGACCCCAAGGTTCCTAGTTGAAAATTTGTACTGTCTTTACTTTTTGTTGCCATTTTTCGGTTTTTAATGACAAGCGGTAATAGGACTTTGAGAAAGTAATATCGATTCCGAAAAATTCACAATGTCGAATCAATTCCTAACTGGGCATCGAAAAGGTTAGGCCCAGAAATACTGCTATATTAATCTGACCTCGATCTAGGTAGTAACTCCAGTCCTTCATGAATCGAAAAAACGCAAAAGGACATAACAAAATTAAATGCAAAACTGAAAAAAAAACACAATTATAGGCCAAATACCATAAAATTTATGGAAATAGCAGAATGAATTGAATCAAAAATATATTATATCTAATTTTACCGACATAAATTACACGGGATCATTTTAAAACAATTAATTTAATTTGAGAAGAATGAATATTTTTTTTATCAAAGAGAGTGCGACATTTATCGGCCATGGTTAGTAAAAAATCAATGGCATAGTGGAAAATAATCATCTATCAGGTATTTCCAATGAATTATTTTAGAATTTAGTTAGATGACTGAACTGGTTTATGTGGCCGCAGGTAAATGATTTGAATGCTTTAATAAGTGCAGAAAACCAATTTAAAATATGGAGATTTTAGTAGGCAATTTTTCTGAGGAAAATGCAATAAGAATAAAGAAAGCGCTAAAAAATGAGTACCGAAAATGATGGGGTTATCATCCCTGGAATGGCTAGAAAAATTGTTCACCATCACCCAATCGAAGTAACGCATAATTAAAGCAGATATCTTCAAACCTGAGGCTGATTTTTAGATTACATTTAATTTGGCTGGTTCAGAAAGATTGGGGAAATCTAAACTCCAGAAATTCCAATTTGCTATATATAATATTTTTATGCACTGACAAATCCTTACATATGGATTAAGTACAACCTCTGACCGTGGAGTAGCGATTAAAAAGAATTTTTGGAAAGGGGACAAAAACCTTAACCAGATAATGAAAATGGTGACGTAAAAGTCGCCAGACTTTAGATTAGTTAATAGTTTATCAAGGGCATTGCCGGATGGCGTGCCCTTCTTTAATCTTTTTTCAATAAGTTATCAATCTAAAATGATCATGGATCTTTGTTCTCTTTAATTTTTCTGCCAAAGGCTAATATCCCTAAACTCGAAACCAGGAATGAGATGGCTGAGCATAGAACATACACACTATAAAGCAATTACGGTTTTGCACTCTTCTTACGCTTTACCGGTTGTTTTTGAATAATTAACTGTCCATTTATTTTTGCCCATAATTTATCCTTTAAATGATCATAATCTAATTCTGTATCTACTTCTAATGATTCTTGTGTTTTAAGTAAATACCATGTCTCAATTTTTGCTTGTTCATTGATAGTTGATTTCTGTTCGAGAAACCGTTGGATTATACTTTTAATTCTTTTATTGTTTCGCTTTTCCATAAAATAGTATCATAGGATGGAGATGATTCATGACGATTTAAAATCCGCTTTCTTTATTCTCACCAAAATATGTGGTGTGTGACAAATACCAATTCTGGATATGCTAAAGGCTTTGATAAATGTAGCAGCTCAAAGTTTTAATATCTAATTAATACGTTAAGTAGCTATATCGACCTGGCGGATTACCCTATGATAGACCATTAGTTAAAGCGTTATAATTTTGAATTTTAAACCATAGAATTTTACACAATAAAATTGCTTTTTTCAAATTGCAATACCTCCTTTATGGCTTTTTTTTGTTACCAAGTATGGATAGTTTTTTATTTTATTAGGATTATAATTTCTATCCACCATCAGAAACTGAGAGATTTAGCTTCACAACTTCATAGCAAAAACTGTTCAGATAACCTCAAACTATCCAATCAAAAAGGCATGAGATTTTATCTGAAAGCTACAATTTTTCATTAAGAAAATCAAACTTTTTGCTTAGCTATCCATCGTAATCAGCCTATATTCTGCTCCATCTTTTTAGTAAATTTAATATTAAAATAGCACAAAACTCCTAATTTTAAATTTTCTCACACAATTACATTATAAAAAATCGTCTAGTTTGTGTTAACAGAAATGACTGTTAAATCTCCAAAACCCACTGAATCTCGCTGATCCGGATAGGAATAACTCACTACAGATCCAATCTATCAATATAGAAGCGTAGGCTAGTCATTGCTTTGTTCAATACTTTACCTGTCTTTCTGTGGTTCCGACTTAAAAGGATTACAAATGCCGAATAAGAATAGCTCCTTAGCCCCAACGGATTAAATAATATCACTATTGAGGAATTGTAAGCCGCAAATTGCGAAGAACCTGCACGTGTTAGGGGACAAGAAATACTTTTCTTTTTTTTGACTTCCTCATATGAATTTTCGTTCTGGCAGGCAAGTATTGGAAAACTTAATAAAACTCAAGGGAGCCTGATCATTTTACAACGACACAGGCTACTTAACTCCTATTTACCTTATCTTTTGATTCGAAACAGATTTCGAATGCTAAACTTCAGTAATCGTTTCCTGAAATATTTAGAATGGCACTTTTATATTATGGTAAGATTGATAGTGAAACTGGCAGAAACTTTATTTCCGGAGGGGGTGTGTAAATCAGCATCTCTCTCATCTGGAATTTATCCCCTGAACTCAACCGGCCAGGATATTGGCCAGCTTTATACCTAAAGTTCTGTGCATCAAATTCACTAAAAACTCTCGCGTTCGCTCCAAAAGAAGTGACTTTACCAGCGCCATCGAACCAATGACCATAGCCATTTGCCGTTGTAGTGGGATTGAGTGAGCCGTTTGGCTCAATCGCATAAAATTTTATTAATGTGCCCATGTTCTTGGTGATTTCTTCCTTAGGCATTTGAAAAGCAGCCGCAAGTTTCACCACATCTACGTTAACAGCTGCATAGTCATAATTGCTCGTGCTACGAGATACAGAAATGTCATATTGGAAGGAAACATCCTTTGGTAGCTGATTATTATAGCCAGGTAAGTTTGTGTTTTGGAATTTCACCTTGTAAGGCCACTGCATATCGTTTGAATTGTTGCTGTCCCAGGCATGTTGATCATATTTTGAGGGAGCACCTGTTACGACAAACCATAGACGGCTGCAATTATCCGGTACAACGAATGTTGCAATACCTGTCTTATTCGAGTTCTTTGCGCTATATACCCTAGAACCGTCATTTAATAGTGCTACAAAACCATAGCGCCATCCGGCAACTGTGGCATCTACCGGATTATACCCCGGGGCGTTCGGGATGCCTTGGAAATCTGCGGAAACCAGTGTCCCCCCTACAGGAACCTCAAGCGGAATTACATTATAACCTGTAGTTTGCGGGCAAAAGCTTGGGTCCGGCTGAAACGAACCATCAGGCATCTGATTCATCTTATATCTATGTGAGCCAATGCTCTTAGCTCCCAATGTTCGTAGATTATCGGTATCCCAAGTAACGAATCTGGTGGAAGCCTCATACATCTCATCGTGTAGTTGTTCAAGAGTTAGACCATTTAGACGTTGATAAGTTTGAATAGGGTCCTCATATGCTTTGGATTCACGCCAAATCCTTCCAATGAAAGCTATACCGCGTTTTTGTGCCCAAAATTGGTGAATCATGCAGTTATTGTACCTATAATCTTCATGTAAGAGATGTTTGTGATAATTTTGAGTATAAGAACTAAACCAGCTTCCAAAAAACTCGTTAGGATAAGAATTGAAAGCCTGCCATTGAGCAGTTTGTTCCCAAAACCCATTGTTTCCTGCCCCATTACCACTAAAGCCCCATCTAAAACCATGTCCCGTACCCAGGTCGCAGGCGACCTGATATTGGAAGCTATGCCCGATTTCATGTGCAACAGTGGTTCCGACAGGATGGCATGTCGCAGGGCTTATCCATAATGCGCCTATTGTATCGTCATAACCTAAACCTGTTGCCCGCCAGGTATCTTCATAATACAAAAATATCATAAGCTTATACTTTTCGAGCTTTGAGCTGCCGTTTCCCAATATTGCGAACTTGAGTACATCTACATTGAGTTTATAATATTCTTCTGCCTTCGAAAGCAAATCATCTATATCAACTCGATATTTAGAGTTCACTAGTTGTGAAGAAGGTTTATTTTCTCCATAACCTTTAGCCCAGAACACGATAAAGTGATCTGACTGTTGCGAACGACTATAACTCCATTCACTTTCGACAGAATTCCAATCCATGTTCTTCATTGACCTGGGTTTATAAACCTCCAACTTGGCTACAGGATTATTGACATTTTTTTCTCGGCAGTATCCTCCGAAATTTCATTCTTTTTACATCCAGTAGCTACAATAAGAAAACAAAGAGCTACGATAACAGTTCGTGGTATAGAAGAAATGTATTTCATTTTTTTCATAATTTATTTGATTAGAATGTATCTGTAAATTGCAAATAATAAGCCAAATTTTATGACCATATATTACCCATATTATATTACATTTTAACGCTTATAAAATTTACAAAACACAAACTATTTGACTAATTTCCCCGCAATTCCATTTCCTTAACATTTTTTAAAATATAATACACCAAACATTCAAAACTGCATTTTATCACGCACTAAGGCAGATAATAACGCCAGAGCCATTTACAACGAAAAAAATAATTGTTAAGTTTTTTAAAAGATAGTTAGTTTTGTCGAAGCTTTCATATAGGTAGATATTTATTTGATTTAATATATTTTTAGCAAAATATTCTTAATAATATATCAAAATTATTAACGATATTTTGATATAGGTTAGAACTTGATATCAGAATGATTTGCCATCTTTCATTCTCAAACCTTAGTCAATACGATAATCACCCAAACCATTTCTTGCATGTCGACCTTATTGACTACAAAACTTCCCATGTGAGATGGTAACGAAAGCTAATGCCAACCCAACTAGTAAAAATTCCCAGCGGGGGTATACTAGACTTCTTCATGCTTAAAGACAAACATCTTGTAGATTCTCTCGCACGTCACTTTTTAGTTGAAAAACCTTCAAGTACTTCAAACTAAAGTGCATGGAGACATCCGCCTCCGCGCAAATTAAACTAATTAACTAACTAACCTGTGTGTAAGGCTGAGAAAACCTTTGAACACAATTATCTTCTGCACGCCCGTCATCACTACAAAGTTGATGCTTATTTTCCCATTTGAAAGGTGGTATATAAACCAAATAGTGGGGGGTATTTAAGCAAAATACTGTTTATAGCGTAGAGAATCAAATTCTTGTTGTAGTCTCCAGACTCTAAAAGACCTAATTCAGACAATTACTATTATGAAAACACAACCCTGCCATATCGCATCCCTTTGCGATATCTTCGTATATAATCAGGGAATTCATCAATAGTCTGAGAACTGTTCACGTAAACTCCTGATGCCTTGAACCAGTCTGAAATGCAATTTATTTGAGTTGAAGATCACTTTGAACCAAAACTTCATCATTTTTATTAGGCCTATTTTATCTTGTAAACCCAGAAATCATCCAGCCAGAAATGGCTTTGATGAGCCTAGAGAATTTTGATTTACTCATTTCTATTTCACTTGTAAATATTGTCAGGTTGAAATCCTTATCCAATAGATGGAACCTGCCGATAGCTATATATTTTTATCAAATTCACTATATTCCACAGGAACTTCGAAACTATTGTTTTCAGGGTGATCTCACTTAAGAAATAAGTTTTAAGTGTATATTATACCTTGCATGGACTTTTTATTCTTGCTATTAATAAGTTGTTTTAAAAGGGTGTTGTGACATAATCATCTGCTCCAGACTCTACAGCTCTCAATCTGATTTCTGGGGACGGAGAACAAGTAAACAGGATCATGTGAATACTAATAAAATAAGGAGATTCTTTCAGCAATCCACAGAATTCCACTAAATTTAGATGCTTCATAACCACATACAGATTATTAAAAACGATTCATTTTCAACAATTAAATCGAAATCAACATTAGAATCATCGGTCAAAGTTACTTTTTCCAATAAAAGTCACACATAATTTCGAGTAGCCTCATCCTCATCAATAAACAGTTTTTTTGTCTTATTTTGGTCAATGGGATTATCCCAACTTCAGGTAAGGTGATGGAAATAAATTGAGAAGTATCCATCTCACAGCCAGCACCAATTCCCTAAATATTGGGCAAATTGCCTTGTTTCAATGATATGATACAAAATGCGATTACCGTCGATGAAGTTTCCTATATAACGCACACCGTTCAATTATCAGAATCAAAGGTTCCTTTTTCACTATATCATTATCTATTTGAAATCTTCCCAGCTGATAATAAAGGTAGCTCTTTAACATACTGTTCACAAAATTTAGCAATAACATCAGCTGGCATTATAATGGTAGAAGTGCGGCTATGTCGGCCGATATTGATTCCAACAAAATGTCCGGCCACATCAAATACAGGACCTCCACATTCGTTCGCCTTAATTGCTGCATCCTGCGCAATCACTTTTTTGAACCCGTCCGATCGGGGGCTTCTACCGCCTGAATAAGAGTCGCCCGTGTGACCAACTGGACGAAATATCCCCAGACGTATCTTTTGAAGCATGGCTTTGCCATCTCTAAAGATTTCCATCGAAATTGTATCATTCTGATAATATTTGGAAAGCACTTCTATATATTGTTCTGGACGATTTATTGCTATACCGTTAATGGATTTAATGCGGTCGAATGTCTTAAGAATGCCATCAGCTGGGTAGCCTTTGGGAATTTCCGTAATAGTTACCTGATCATTGATAAATTTGGTTTTCGCGCCAAGAAAACCGAAGCTATATTTCATTTCCATCTCAATTTCGTGAGTACTGGCAATTCCTACCTTTGATTTTCCATCTGCTAATGCAGAAAAAAGTACAGTACCTAGGGGTATGCTAATTTCAGCTGCTCCTAAAGAGAGGTCAATCCCCGAGGGCAGCATGTTATCAATTCTTAACAAAGCCAGATCATTCTCCTTGTTCCGATAAAATGTCTTGGCTTTGAACTGTTTTCCCCTAAAAGTAATTAGTGCTTGGTCACCAACTGACGAACTCTTCGTCAATATCCCCTGAAAAGGTTTTCCATTTATTTCAAATTTTAAAATTGTACCTAATGAGAAATACATTACATGGTCATACACTGTGCTGCTGATATTAATTACAGAACTGGCATTCTTAGTTTTTATTATTGCCATTAAATCCAGTGGTGGAATAGTATCTGAATCTATTTTACAACTTGTGGCTACATTATTGATTGACTTCGGCAAAGAATCATAGCTAATGGGAACATGTAAGGCATCCCAGTACCGGCGATAAAGATCTATTGGAACCTCGAAATTTTGCTGCTCATTGTTTAAAATCCAGCTGTGTATTCCAATCAAACGGCCATTTACATCGAAAAGTGCCCCGCCTGAATCACCAGGCTCCATTTTGCAACTTGACTGAAAATTTCCTTTAGAAATATCAGTAGTTTCGATTCTCCCCAGCCTGACATTTGGTAATTTCTGCTCGAAAGTTCCAGGAAAAGAGATTCCTATGCAAGGTTGCCCGACGATCATTTCACTACTGTAAGCCATCTCAGCAAATGGCCATATGCCATTTTCAATAATCTGCATCATAGCCACATCAGTCGCGGGCTTATCTTTTCCTAAGGAGATGCGGCCGAGTCCCTTCGCTAGTATTTTACGCCCATTAGGAAAGCAAAGCTGATAAATCTGTTTCGGTTGGGTAGCATGAGCAGCAGTAAGTACCAAGCCTTCTTCATTGACAACTACACCACTAAACTGTGATACGGCGAGCGTTTGCGATAGGGTATCAAAAGCTGCAATTTTAACGGTGGCACCCATAACTTTTTTCACTACCGCTGCAACAAGCTTCTCTATTTTCTTAACATTAGCTTTGGTCTGACCGAAGCCCGTTGAATAACTCAACGTTAATAGTAAACCCACAAAGATTCTCTTGTACATATCTTTTTAGTTTTGATTAAATGCCTTTAAGCCTTAATAATACTTCTATCATTTGTTTATTAGTTTTCCACTCCACCTTTGGATCAATTAACCTTCCTTTTCTATTTATAAGAATGTAGCGTGGAATGTATGCAATATCCAAATCGTCCGGAAAAGCTGTATCTCCGTTGATAAACCACTGATCTGTGATCCTTCCGTTAAATCCCATTCCATTTCGCCACCTTCTTTCCTGTGCATCTATAGAGATCTGAATACAAACAATATTCTTATCCTTAAGTAATACCTTTAGGGAATCATATTCTGGAAATTTGTTAATACATGGTCTGCACCAAGATGCCCAAACATCAACGAAAACGTATTTACCTTTAAAATCAGAGATTGAAACGTTATTTCCTTCTTTATTAATAAATTTATATTTCGTCATATCCCAATTTTTCAGGTCAATCTTTGTCTGAGCGAAGGTAAATTGTATTGAAAATATGAAGACAACGGTTAAGATGCCCAATAAATTATATTTGAGTGTTTTATCCATATTTCTGGGAGATTATATTTTAATGAATTTTTCGAGTGTTTTGTCAAGTTCTTGCCCTCTTAGATTACGTGCAACAATTTTCCCATTCGGATCAATAAGAAAATTACTTGGGATCGCAGTTACGCCAAAAAGTTTGCTGGCCTCACTTTTCCAGGATGCCAAATCAGAAAGTTGTGTCCATGGCAAACCATCCGTAACGATCGCCTTTTCCCACCTTTCTCGAGAATCATCAAGAGAGTAAGCAAGAACTGTAAAATTGTGGCTGCTAAATTTTTGATATGCTTTTAATACATTGGGATTTTCCTCCCTACAAGGTTTACACCATGAAGCCCAAAAATCAAGCAGCACATACTTCCCACGGAAAGAGCTCAATGAAAATTCTTTTCCATCAGGTGCCTTAGATTTAAAATCAGGTGCAATGCTACCAATTTCAGCAGACTTAATGGCCGAAAGTTCAGTTGCGTATTTTTTCCTAAAAATGAAGCTTTTACCTCATCACTCATTTTGGAAAACATTTCGGAAGCTTTTGCTTTTTCCTGAGTTGTATTTACTGTTGTTCTTAACCACTCCAAAGCGATCGGAGAATTCAAGTGATTATAAAAAAAGGTCTCTTCAGCATTCTTCTTATCTATTTCATATTGGTCAGCATCTTGATTGAGTTTTTTAATTGACAAAATATCACTGGTATCTTTTTCCCTGAATCTTTTAAACAATTCGGCTTTTTTTTCTGAAATTCCTGGCGAAGATCTGCAAAAGCTTGGGCGTCATTATTAATCCTAGTACCACTTATAGAAGCAGTTTTAATTGCATCTACGGCAGAAACTATGATGTGGCCGGATTCTAAATAAATAAATAGTCTGTCAGTTGCATTATTAAAATCAAAACCACTATTTTTCAATGCTGAAAAAAGTATTGCTTTTTGCGGGTATAGGGTAGAATCTGAAAATTCTGCCAGCCCGTTAGTTATTGATGCAGAATCAATTACAGATTTTCCACTTTTTACATCAATATGTTTTAAAAATACAATTGAGTTGGGGATAGGTTTTGAAAATTTAACCGTAAGCTTAAAGAGTTTGGACTGGCCAAAAACGGTGGTAGAGATAAGCGTTGTGAGAAATATTAATACTGTATTTTTTATTCGTTTCATTGTGTGTGTGTAGAAATTTAATTGCTTAAAATATGTGTCAACAAAATTTAAAATTAGTTCTTTAGCCATTTGAATTATTCCTTTTTCAAGACTTTAATAAGTTCTTTTTCAAGTATATCTCCACGAAGGTTTTTGGCTATTATCTTCCCGTAAGGATCAATCAGAAAATTAGCAGGAATACCCGCAATAGCATAAAGCCTACTTACCTCTCCTTTCCATGCTTTAAGATCAGATAAATGGATCCACGGCATGCCATCTTTCTTTACAGCTTTTTCCCAGGCATCCTTATGTTCATCCATAGAAAATCCTATCACAATGAAATTTTGATCTTTAAAAGCATTATAGGCTTTTAGAATATTAGGGTTTTCGGCACGGCATGGGGTACACCATGATGCCCAAAAATCTAGCAAAACATACTTTCCTCTAAAATCACTTAATGAAACAGCTTGTCCTTCAAGATTTTTAGCAGTAAAATCAGGTGCAAATCCACCTATTGAAACTGAAGCAGTACTTTTTAATACCAACTCATAAGCCTGACCACTCTTAGATTTCCTTATCTTTTCACTCAAAGTTCCGAACAAATTTTCTGCCTGCGATTTTTGCTGAGCGATATTGATATTCTGTTTTAACCAGTCCAGTGATACTACTGAGTTTCCCTTTGTTTTGAAATGAGATAGTTCCGCCGTGCGCCTTACTGAATCCAGTGCCTTAAATTCTTTACTTAACTTATTCAGATCTTCTTTTACATTGTCTCTATAAGCTATCCGGAATTTATTTCTCAATGAATCCTGATGAGGTTTAAATTTTAACAGCACATCTGTATATCCTTGCAAATCTTCATTCAAAGGCGTACCACCTATACGGGCATCTTTAACATCACGAGGCGTTCTAAACGTTATATTTCCTTGCTCCAGATAAACCTCCCGACTAGCTTTTGTATTGTTAGGAATAAAGCCTTTGTTCGCCCTTTCTATGTATAGTAATGCTTTTTGAGGAGAGAGGGTTTTACTCCTAATTATAGCTTTCCCATTTAACAATGTTACGGAATCAAGTCCAAGTTTACCATCAATTGGCTTAACATAATATAAAAAAACCATGCTATTTGGATAAGGATTAGTGCTGCTTACGTTTATACTAAATTGGAGTTCCTGTGCCTCAGTAATAATTGTAGAAAGTAAAAGAAAAATACCAAAACATATCTTAACTATCATAAATTTCATATTAAATGTTTTAAGTAGATAATAATTTACTAAGCCTATCCTTCAGATCCTGTCCTCGCAGATTTTTTGCCACAATTTTACCATTTGGATCAATGAGTACGTTCATTGGAATGGCGCTTATTGAATACAATGATACTACCTTGCTGTTGAAACCGGTAAGGTCTGATAATTGTAGCCAATTGGTTTTGTCCTCTTTTATCGCTTCAAGCCACTTCGCCCGCGAATCTTCCTTACCTCCATCCAGTGAGATGGCAACGATTTCGAAATTCATATCCTTATACTGGTTATATACACTGATAAGGTTTGGCACCTCTTTTCTACATGGTGCACACCAACTTGCCCAAAAATCGAGAAGTATATATTTTCCCCTAAATTCGCTCAGCTTCCTTACTTTACCGTTAACGTCCGAGATACTGAATTCAGGTGCTAAATTGCCCACCTCTATCCTACCCGCCTGCTGGATTCTGGCCAAATACCGTTGTCCTGCCGGAGAATTTCGTCGTTCAGCGCTTAGATATTCAAAATATGTTTTTGCACCTGAAAGATTTACAGCGGGATCTACCCAACGGCCCAAAAAATCAATAGCAGCCAAGCTTTCTGGATTTTTTTATTATAGCGGCAATTTCTACAGCTCTGCTGGAAACCATGTAATTATATTCTTTCAACAAAATATCGGCTTTAGCAGAATTACTGCCTACAGCTTTATTTCTTGCGTAAATAGAGGACTCAAGTGCCTTGTATTTATTCATCATAGGTCTAAAATCCTGGAGAGCATTATTGTTGGCTGTACCTGTAATAACCGCATCTGCTTGTTTTTCGTGATCTAAAAGAGCAGTAATCTTTCCACTTTCGAGATAGATTCCATTTTGCACAATTTTAACTGCATTTTTATCTGTTGCCCCTCTACCAAGGGCTTTTGATAGATTATCCTCCCCATCTGTGATAGCTAGAAATGCAGGTGTTGGCCTGCTTACCTCTCCTGAAAAGCGGAATTTCCCATCCTTAACGGAGCAGGTGTCAGTTACAAACTGACCTAATGGTGAAGAGTAATATAACGTAACGGTTACCTTATATCCAGGTACTGATTTCATTATACCGGTTACTTCGTACTTAAGTTGCGCAAAACCTGCAAAGTTCAGTGCAAGGAAATATAAAGTGATCATTATTTTTTTTGTGTTCATTATGATATAGATTTATGGTTATTTATAGCTGACTAAAGTACAAAGAAGGCAATAAATGCCCTGGATGAATCTGAAGTTGATGAGGGTACACTAAGCGGATCATTAGCCGCTCTTTTGATTTTAAGACCAAGCAGATACCATGTCTGACGAGAAAATTTCGCCTTATTTTTTACGACTACGCATAAGCTATCTGCACCTATTCTAGAGGCCGGTCTGACTGTAGCCCTTGTTCTTGTCAATTCATAAGTATCTGCAGGCCACGGCTTAAATTTTGTTCCAAAGGTTTTGCTATAGGCATTAATTGTCGAATCATCAATGGCAATAGTTGCATCAACCTTTACACTCGCTGGATTGAATGCAGTATTTAGTGCCACCCCAAAGCGAATAGAATCTGGTCCAATCATTACACCTTTACTATCAGAACTTGGTAAAAAGTTAATGAACATCGTTGAGTTTCTCCAATAAGAAGTAGATGAGCCCCACTTATTTGCATTTTCCATTCTCGCGTTAAGCTGACTAATCGTCACGGTCATTTTAAGAAAAAGAAGTGAATAATCTAATTTTGAACCATTTCTTGCACTTAATTGAACGGGAATGAGGTATGTGGTATTTGTTTTTAACTTAGTTGCATCCCTTAAGGTAACATACAACGAGTCCCTGGATTGAACTTCGCCGTTACCAATAGCAAATATTCCGCTATGAGACACATCAAATGCCCCTTTAGGAATAGATGGATTATTTTCAGCATACAAAGCATTATATGCCGAAACCATACTTGTATCGACGCTTGCGATAATCGTGTCATTTCGTCCAGCTGCAGATTTTAATGACACGGGAACACCGACATAACTTGTAACATAATTATAGGAGCTGCCATTGAAACTTGTCATAGATCCTTTCTGGACATAGGAAACCATGCTGCTGTTAGATAATTTAGCGGAAATGGATGCTTCCAGATCAGTTGGCTCTTCTTTCTTGCAACATGTTACTATGATGCAAACTAACACTATAGACCCGGCGATTTTAAATCTCCTCAAAATAGATGAGGCTCTTTTATAAATTTTGTAATACATAATTAATGAATTAAGCGTAAAAAATCAAAATAGATCATTGTCTTGAATTTTGGATTATAGAAGGATTTGCAGCCAATACGTTAGCTGAGAAAGGGAGGAGGTATCTGTTAGATCCCGGAATTACAGTACCAAGAACTGTATTACCTGCTACATTAGTACGTGTGATGGTAACTTGTGTGGACAGATCTTTATTTAACCTCTTTAAATCAAATAGTCGTAAACCGCCATGGAGAAAAAGCTCTCGCCTTCTGTCATCCAATACGTACTGTAGGATATTTGCTGCTGTGTACGTTCGTGTATCGTTACTCGTTATTCGATTAGTTCGAAGATTGGTCAGAATAGCAGCCGCGTCAGACACTTTTCCTGCTCTAGCTAGACACTCTGCCTTAGTCAGAAGCACTTCCGGAACAGCTACGCTATTATCCATAGCATAGGTATTACCTGGATTAGCTGATACACGATAGGCATCAGATGAGAATCTTTTGCTATAACGCGCATCGACTGTAGTGAGTAGGGTCTTTAATCCTGAATTGATCCTGAATGCCGTTTGATAAAACAGAAAAAAGCTTCATCAGAAGTTAGTTTACCCATTAATGTTTCGGGATTATTGGTTAGATCCTGAAACTGGGTTGGCGCTAGGTAATTTGCTGAAGTGTAATTAGTTAGCGTTTTAACTCTGGACAGAGTGGAGTCAGCATAGATCTCAGCATTTGCATAATCACCTTTGTATAAGTATGCCCTTGCAAGTAAAGCGAAGGCAGCAGCCTTACCTGGATGGATGATATCGCTACCTTTTGAGGCTAAATATGGATTGTCGACGGCCATTTTTAAATCTTTTATAATTTGAGCGTAGACTTGTTCAATTGTTGCACGTGGAAGTAGTGCTGTCGCATCGGGCACTAAAACCAATGGCACAGCAAGATCAGAACTCGAAGTAGTAGCATCGTAGGCTTTACCATATGCATTTACTAACTGGAGGTAAAAGTAAGCCCGATGAATTAATGCCTGTGAGATGATATTGCTCTTGTTTTGTGGGGTGTTGAGAGGGTCTGGTGCAGCGCTATTAATTCTATCTAAAATTATATTCATCTGAAATATTCTTGCGTAGGTACCATTGTAAATCCTATCAACATCAGTGGCATTCCAGATCGCATTTTCATAGAAATATGCCCTTCGATAGTAAGTAGTTAAAGAGGATGTTTGAACGTCTGTGAGTTGAATATCGTCGCTCATAGCGTCAAGTAAAAAATACTGCACCCTACCTAGCGAATCACTATTTAGCATCTCTTGAAAATCCTTTATCGCCACTGGATTCACACTGGATGTTGGTGAATCTATAGCTAAAAACTTCTTACATCCTGTGATTGTAAAAAGAGAACAAATCAGCAATAAACAGAGGGATATGTGTAAATATTTCATTGTCTTAAAAATTAAAAGGAAATGTTAATGTTAGCAGAATAAATTCTCGCAGCCGTAATACCTGGCCGACCTGCTGTACTAATTGTAAGTGGATCAATACTGTATTTGTTGCGGTACCAACCTGCCACATTTTGAACCTGAAAACTAAACGTACCGCCGCTTAATTTTAATTTCTGAAGAATGTTTTGAGGAATATAATAACCAATCATTACTTCCGATAACCTGACATTATCTGCTGAAATTACACTGTTACTCGAAAATTGAGCGACAAACTGACGATAACTATTGCTCCCATCAGTTGTTATTCTGGCCACATCGGTATTTGCCTCATCACCTGGTCTTATCCATCTATTGACTATGAGTGCGCTTGTCTCTACATTATTGCTAGCATAGGGAATATAATATCGCATTACATAACCCAAGCTGAATACAATGGCAGCACGTGCAAAGAAATTTTTAAATCTTATGTCCTGTATAATGCCACCCGTCCAAGGTGCTTTAGTTACGCCGGCATATACCAATGACGATGCTATTGAAGCGCTATCCAGTTTAGTCGAGATGTTTCCGTTCGAGTCGTAGTACTGGGGATCTCCATTTGCATTTAGTCCCGCCCACGGCAGTGTCCATAAATTACTGGTGCTATACCCATTTCTAAAAGCCCTGGTATATCCATCAGAGGCAACGAAGCTGGTAACCGGCACATCTTTGACGAGGTTGATATTATATGCGCCATTTAAAGTCAATGTATAACTAAAATCCTTACTCTTCAATAAATTTCCACTTACAAAAAATTCAATACCTTTATTGGTAATGCTGCTATAAGTTGTTTTGCGGGTTCCTCCAGTCGAAGGATCAGCTACTACTGTAACGGTACTATTGATACCTTCAGAAGTTTGGTTGTAATACCTCAAATCAAAATTATATTTATCCTCAACCATGGCCATTCTAGCGTAACCTTCGAAACTTACGTTTTTTGGCGGGACAGCGTTGAAATTACTATTTACCGCTTGGCTAAACGAACCATTACTAGCCACATTGGTACTCATTATTAAACTTAATCCCTGGTATGGGCTAATGTTTTGCAATTTCATTCCCACATCAAGGCTATTGATTATATTGGAATAGAAGTAGTTTTCCTTTGCTATGTCGTAGGATAGTGCCCCGTTGTATTGTGTTGATCCTTCTGGAGATTTAGAGTAATTAAAATTGAAGTTCAGATTTTTATTCCTCAAGCTCATCACCACTCCAGCGCTTAAATAATTGTTTTTATTTTCAGTAGAAGATGCAGAAAGCGCATTGCGGCTGAGAGCGGATTCTAATGATCCAAAAGATTTTTGCTGATTAAACGCCGCGTTTACCGAGATAGTGCTGTCCATCAGTGAAATTGTAACCTTCTGATAATAATTTGTTGCTGTCTGGCCTTTTTGCTGAGTTGGTTCCTGGCCAGTTACCCAGATTGCATAGTTTCTATAAAAAGTTTGTTGGTAACGTTGGTTATTATATATTACAGCAAGATCTGGCATTTTAATTTTCGAAACTCCAGCGGATAAATCCACACTATGAATTATTTTTCCCCAGTGTTTTATCACTGTTCCCGTAACATCTCCTACAAGGCTTTCGAGCTTGCTGTAAGTTCCAACCTGGCCATATAATGGCGATAACACTGAATTATAAGATCCGGTCACCTTTAACCTGTCTCCGTATGCATAATTTAAAGCGGCATTACCATTAATATTTCTACTAATCGTGGTATCGCCATTTATAGGGACTATTAACGAGGACGGATTAACCGAAGAAACTGATCCGCTAAACAAAGAATAAAAATTGGTAATAGAGGCTCGTGTATTTGGTGTAGGCAGATATACTGGGGTATTCGTATTTGTAACAGAATTATAACCATATAGAGTTGCGTTAGATGGTCTGCTCGACTCAGTACTTGCTCCACCGGCGCCTAAGCTAATGCCTATTTTATGGTTACCGATAGATTTGGAATAGCTAATGTTGCTGCGAACATTATATTCGTTATAGACAGTACTGTTTTTAGACAAAACATCACCAAATGGAATGTAGAAATTTACATTGCCATTATTAAATTCTCCATAAGTATCAACCAGTTGGCGAACATAACTGGATTGTTTACCATAAAGTGTATTTTGTGCTGTATTTCTCCCACTATAGTATAGGGAACTACTAAATGACAGTCCTGGTAGTATCATCCAGTTCATATTCATACTTGACTTTTTAAGTGTTGTGGTACTTTTGTTACTATTGAGCCTAGCATCCTGCAACAGATTGACACCAAAATCTTTATATCCATAACCCATAATGGCTTTATTTGCAGCATCTGAAATTGCCGTATAGTCATATACATAATTTCCATCAACATTTAATAACATCTGATAAGGTTCTAAGGTAGTATTTGAAGGTGAAAAACTATTGATTGCGTCCCGAGTGTTATCCTTGGAGTAATTTATCAACCACCTGATATGCAGTTTATTTTTTAAAAGGTTGATATCGTTATTTAAGCTAAATCCATAGCTATTGGATTTGCTATAAAGCTCATTAGACTGATCTGTAGAATAATTACCAATACCAGTGAATTTATAGGCATCGTTACCACCGCTTAAAGTAAGTGAATGGTTTTGACTAAACCGATTCTGCTGTAACAGGTTAAGCTGTGCCTCATTATCCAATCTTCCAAGGGAATCCCATTTGGAATTGAATAGTGTAGAGGTAATTGATCCTAAACGTTTTTGTGACAAGAGTTGCTTGGCAGGTGAGAGATTAAACGTCGCCGCTGAATAAATGTTCGGGAAAATCGAATCAATATCTTTCAAATAAGAAAGAAATTGGGCTGGGCTGGCCAGGCTCAACTTGGATCGTTCGAATTTTTGGCTGGGAGAAAAATAAAAGTTTGAGTTATAATCAATGTTGATTTTTCCTTTTTTAGCTGATTTTGTCTTGATTATAATCGCACCACCAGCAGCTTTTGTGCCCCATTTAATGAGTTCTTTAGGATCCTTAATCACTTCAATTGACTCAACATTGGTCATTGGATAATTGGCTGGAAAACCGTCCTGAGGAAAACCGTCAATCACCACAAGCATACCCGAAGCTGAAGCAGAGAAATTATTGGCGCCCCTTATCTGTGGAACCAAAACGTTTTTAACGGACGAAACAGTATTGATTTTCGTTTGGGCAACAGTTTCTCCCCGCAATAATTTGTCAATATTTGCCTGGCCTACCTTTTGGCCCCAAAAGCTAAGGTAATCTGCTACGCTCATTCTTGTCCATTTCCTAATGAAAACACCTCCAGGCCCGTAATCCTGGAACATATCAATACTGGTAACATTAGTAGATGTGGTGTTAACTGTCTGCAGGGTGAGTCCTGGTATGGTACCCTGTAAAACCTGCGACAGGTTCATGTAATTCCTATTTTCAAGATTCACCATAGTAGTAGGATTTTTCTTTACACTATTATAGTTGATCGCAACCTCATTTAGCTCAATCAACGTGGTTTTGCCTTTTTCCATCATGATATACAAATCAGTGGTATCCCGGTAATTTACAATCTGTTTAGCAAACCCGTCCCCTGTAGCTTCAAGGCTACCCGAGGCACCTATTATAATCGTGAACGTTCCATCGACACCAGAAACCGCCTGAGTATTAAGCTTTGTTTCACGGATATTAATCCCTTTCACCGGCAATTCATTTTCATCGACAACCTTTCCTTTTAGCTTGGTTGTAGTTATCTTTTTTGAGTTAGATATCAGCGTTGGTGGGATTTTAGCAATTTTTTTCAAACCAATCGTTTTTTCAAACAATTCATATTGGAAATCGAGTCCTTTAAATAGCGTGTTCAGTGTCACATAAATAGATGCATCTGTTAAATTGATACTTATATCTTTTATAGGTTCAATTTCTTCCTTTTTATAAAAAAACATAAGAAGTCTGAGTTTCTATTTCTTTTAGAATAGTTTCTAGTGCAACATTATTTTTTTTAAGTGTAACATTTTGGCCATAAGCAGATGATTGAGAAATTAGTATAAATAAAATAGCAAAGAAGCTAACAGGCAAAATCCTATTTAAAATAAAACTTAAAGCATTATGCCCCTCGTTTTCAGAACTAAATCTGGCACACTTACTTTGAGAATCACATTCCCTAGTTAAGTACATATAGGGATGCTGCCGCCTCATTTTAATGAGGCAATAGTAATCAATCTTCATTTAACGTTTGTTTGGTTGGTTTAAGTTTCGGATAGTTAAGAAAAGTGCTAAACAGGTTTAAAGCCAGAATGTATAGTAAACAGTTCTTGTTGATTTAGTACTTTTGATCAAATCATCATAATTTAGGTTTCACACATCATCTTTTTTCAGTTTACGATTAATTTAAGTTGGTTATTCTTGTCTTTAAATGCTTTAACATCGATATCCTGATATTCCAATAACATCATCAGGCGGCTCAAGTTGATATTTTTAGGAATTTTCCCGGTATATTTTACTTTCTTTAAAGGTTTATTAAACACCACATTGATTCCATACCATTCCCCGATCTCTAGTAAAATTTCCTGTGTATTATTCCCATCGAAGCTAAAATAGCCATCTTTCCATGCAATAACCCTAGAAGCATCCACATCACGTCGAATCAGATCATTAGTGGTCAGAATGACCTGCTGATTTGGTTTCAAGATAATTGGCCTTAATGATGCTTGATTTGGCGTTACCCTAACAGAACCTTGCACCAGCGTTGTTTTAACTGATCCTGGCAAGTAACTGTTTACACTGAATTTAGTACCCAGAACTTCTACCGTCTGTCCATTGCTCTCCACAAAAAATTTACTTTTTTGCACTGTCTTTTACCTCAAAATATGCCTCCCCACTTAATTTCACTACTCGATCTCCCACACCAAATTTTTCAGGAAACGAAAGTTTTGATTTAGCATTCAGCCACACGCGTGTACCATCAGTAAGCTCAATACTGTATTGTGATGCCTGACCAGTCTGTAACATACCAACAGCAATATCTGCTGTTACGCCACTACCTGCTTTATAGATCAGCGCTCGAGACCCATTATTACTAATGGTACCATTGCCCAAATTTGTGGTCTCCATGTCTCCAAGGGTATCCAGCGTAACCACTTCACCGGTAGAAAGTGTTATGGAAGCCTTACCTGATTTAGGTTCCATCTTTTTGATTTCGCCAGCACTCACTGCGACGAGGTCATCTTTTTGCCTGAACTGGACAGCAATAAGATAGGTTGCAACAGTTAGGAAAATAGCGGCAGCTACGCGGTACCACATAGGTATTAGGATTGAGGGGTTTACCAATTTTATACCTAATTCATTAAACAAACGCCTTTTGCCAGCGTAATGTAGTTTCACTATTTCGCGTTTATTAAGTGGTTTTGAATCCGAACTTAATGTTTCATACCAGGAATATAACTCTTTTCTTTCAAGACCACTTTCCTTCCTGTGCAGGTATTTAAATATGATATCGAGAAGTTTATTGTCAAAGCGCATAATTAACACAATAATAACCTTAAATAAAGACTAGATATATATAAGTGTGATAAAGCAGACATAGCACCTACGTCTATTTTAATTTTTTTAAAAAAATTAAAATGTCGAGCACGCTGAAACCACATTGATAGACTATTACGATAGGAGAATAATTTAAAAGATGGCGAAAACTGTAGACGCTTTATACTTCAAAAAAAACCAAAAATTTAGTCTTTTAAACCAAAAAATATGGAAAAAAGCAGGAAAAGTCTTTTGTTACAATTTTAATCCGTTGAAGCGCTTTTCTAATTTGATTTTCGACGGTTGATTCGGAAATTTGAAGGTATTTCTGCAATTTCTTTATTAGACATATAATCATTCCTACTCATTTTAAAAATAGCGCGGCATTTTTCAGGCAGGTTGTCGATTTCCTGGTTTACTTTATCCAATAAATATCTGTAATACAGGCGATCTTCTAATGGCTGTTCCTTACTCGCTATCTCCAATGACTGGATATCTTCATATTTATCCACCAACGATAACTTTCTCAGGTGCTGAATGATAAGATACCGACAAGATGCGTACAGATATGCAGGAAGTGACTCAATTTGAGAAAGCCGTTCACGACTTTTCCAAAGACTTAGAAAAAGGTCGTGCAGAATATCCTGAGCTGCCGTTTCATCATTAATTTTAGATACTACATGCCGAATTAATGCAGGATAAAAAAGATCATAAAGTTTTGAAAAAGCAGCCTGATTTCCAGATGCAATATCTGCCAACAGCCCCGTATAGGTATATCCATTAAGCTTTTTCATTTTTAATTTAAACAAAGGTAGCTAATCATTACAGTTTTGTGGATATATATCCCCATCAATCAGAACCAATACTACGGCAAAGAATTTACTAAAAGACTTTTTATAAAAAGGGAGAATATAAAAGCTTAAATATAAGTACTCGTTCGAACATATTTAGACGACAAATAAACCGGATAATTAAAAACAGGGCGGGATATCGGTCCCGCCACTGCGTCATCATCAACTATCAGGGACTAATACTGTTGCTTTTCTATTTTGCTACCTTTGAATGGGTTGACAATATATAGTCCGTTAATACTTCCCCTGCTTCCCTTTTTATATAATCAAGATCTTCAAGTAAAGGAGCCAGCTGTCCGTTCTTTAGCATGGGAAGTCCCATAACTTTTCTCAACTGGTTATTACCAGCAAGTATTCGACTCTCTTTTTGCTTACGTTCCTTCTCACTTTCAACATCATTCAATGAAACAACAAGTGGATGAGTGGGCTTACTATTATTCCTTAAGGCTTCTGCCATATATTCATCTAATCCCAGTGATTTAAAACGACTTCGATGTTGCTTATTTAACTTCGGTAGCATTTCATCAAAATTTCCAACTACCACATAATCAGCTTTACCTATTGTATCCCAGCTCAGGGCAGATTTTTCGCTTTCTTCCCCATATTCCTTCAAGGGGAACAGGGTAGGAAAAGTTACATCAGGTGTAACGCCACGAAGCTGAGTAGAGCGGCCGTTTATTCTGTAGAATTTACCAATTGTAATATTAAACTGACCAAACAGGCTCTGACTATTCTCTGAGAATTGGTCTTGCTCTGCCAAAGCTGCTGCCTGCTGTTTAAACCTGGAAGTTTTTATAACCTGGTCGAGATCTAGGTCTTGCTGAACCGTACCTTTTCCGTAAGTCTGACTTCCAAGGATGATTCCCCTACCATAATCTTGTAGAGCGGCTGAAAAGATTTCCGATGCAGATGCACTTAAACGATCTACCAAGACTGCAAGGGGTCCATCATAACTTAAACGAGAATTACGATCGCTATTCACTTCAATAGCATTTTTAACATCCTTGACCTGAACCACCGGGCCGGTCTTAATAAATAACCCAGTTAAGTCTATCGCCTCGGTAAGCGAGCCACCTCCGTTTTGCCTCAGATCGATCAAGATCCCATCGACATGAATTTTCTTGAGTGAATCGATAATCAAAGCTACATCCCTCGTAGTACTTTTATAATTTGGATCTCCCAAACTGTAAGCTTTGTAGTCCATATAAAACTGGGGAATGGTAATGATTCCAATCTTAGTTTTTTTTCCATTCACATCGTACTCTCTGATCTCTTTTTTTGCGGAAAGATCCTCTAGGATAACTTTCGCTCTAGTGATCGCTACAATTTTTGCTATATCGGTTTCAGTCTGCAGTTTCGTTAATAGTTTCAACCTCACAATGCTACCTTTTTTTCCCCTGATAAGCGAAATAACATCGTTTACCCGCCATCCCAAAACATCTTTAAAATCACCATCATTGCCTTCTGAAATAGCTATTATACGATCTTCCGGCGTAATTAGCTTTGTCTTAGCAGCCGGACCTCCTGCTACAAGAGATTTAACAACTATAAATCCATTTTCAAGGGCGAGCGTGGCACCAATACCTTCGAGTGAGCGCGACATGCTGACATCGAACTCGGCAGCATTGAAGGGATTAAAATATGCAATATGCGGATCCACTGAACTGGTCACCGCATTCATAAAAATCTGAAAAAAATCTTGGTTGGTAACTCTTGAATCCTGGACAAGCAAATTTTGATACCGTTTCATTAGAATTTTCTTATTCTCTGTTTCATCGGAAGATATTTTTGATAAAACCAAGAGATCGTATTTAACATGCTTGCGCCAGATTACCTCCAGTTCAGCTCTATCTTTTGGATAAGGTAACAGCGACCTATCCAACACAACGGTTTCTTTTTGGCTGAAACTATAGGATGGCTTAAGTTGAACTAGCGCATATTCAATCGCTTCACGATAACGCTGACGATAACGGTTAAATATTTGCAAGGCATTATCGAGATTACCTGCCTTAAGATTGTCGTCTAGGACAGTTTTATACATCGAAAACTCTACTATATCACTTTGTAACAAATAGTTATGACCTTGATCTAGTAATTCAATATATTTCTCGTAAATCAATACCGACAGTGAATCATTTACCTCTAAAGTTTTGTAGTTCTTGGATGCGATCAAGTCTGCTGTCAGTTTAGTGATGATTTGCTGCCTCGGAGCAGCCTGTAATTGTTGAGGTAATTTAAAAACCTGCGCGTTGATCGCGATGGAGGCTCCTAAAAAAATAGGAGTAAGATTAGTTTGGTCATGAGTCTGTGTTGATTTATGCTGAAAATTTTAATGTCTGGCAGTTATGTCCACGTTATATAAATAGTTTGGATAGTCCAGAAAAATTTTAACCGCCAATAGTTTTGATCGCAAGGGAATTGTCGCAAATCTTTTTAATAATCTTAAGATGAAAATCACTATTTTTTCCATTAATACTGTTTCTATAATAGTTTGGAATACTTTTGCGATGAAATAAATCTAAACCAATTTTACATTAAAAAATTCCCTTTATCATTTTAATTGGTATTGTCATACTCCCCTTATTGTTTAATGACAGAGGCTTAGCTTTGGCTTCCGACCCCCCATGCCCTTTTTATACATCTATAATTATCGAAAGTCAGCTTTGACTGGATTAGTTTCCGCCATATAAAGGTTAATTACAAACAAGTGTCAAAAAAAACAATAGCACCTACGCCTACTCACTTTTTTATGCAACAAGTAATTTTAATGCATCAATTCCGATATGACGAATTCAGCCTAGACTACCATAATTATGAATAATCCTGATTATAGTCTCAAGCTCATATCTTTAAGTATTCTCAGATTTTGTAAAGAATGAGTTCCAGAAACCACCTATGTCTTTTTACCTGCTAGTTAGATTGTGAACGTAAAATTTCTTTGGTGTTATCATTAGCGATAAAAAATTTTCGGTTAAATGTTGACTGAATAATTATTATAGATTACTCATCATTAATAATTAGCTTTTATCCCGATTGAGGAGAGTCTCACCTCAAACAACTACATAAAAATATTGTTGTTGACTGCAAATTATTGTCTGTTTACTATATTATTTTACCAAAACAGAACCGAAAGTTCAGTGGTGTACACTATTAACTGTATTTAAATGTTAAGAAAACACAACAAACAAGTTAGGCTGACGGATCCAATCAAACTATCCGTATAGTTATGCAAGGACTAAGCATTCACGGATTAGAAAATTTCCCGCGAAAATTAAGCTAAGTTTAGAATAAGGAATTATTCTATAGTTCAAATATAGCATCGGGCCATCCTTACGACGGCCCGAAAACTAATCATCAACCATATTTTAATATCCTGGGTTCTGTGTTAGGACAGCATCTTTATTGAGCTGTATTTCTGTTAAAGGTATAGGAAGTAGTAAGTTTTTCGTAGTTAATCCTGATATAGGCTTTGATGCATCATTCGAATTAAGACGAAGAGCACGCTCAACTAAGGTTCCTGTTCTCATTAGGGTCATACGTCTATTCTCCTCACCTATCAATTCCCGTGCACGCTCATCAAGGATAAAATTAAGTGTCATCTGAGATGGCATTACCTGATCGGCTCCTGCACGGGTCCTTAAAGCGTTGATTGAGGCAGCGGCTTCGACTGTCTTTCCCTGTTTCACTTGTGCCTCTGCTAGTAATAAATATGTTTCGCCTAAACGCATCAAGATAAAATCTTTAATCATTGCATAACCAAATGTATCATTAGGATCAAATGCACCCCATTTCGTCGTACTAGGACAAATGTTCATTAAAGTATCTGGACCAGTGAAGGGCACTTGTTTACCATATCTGGCAGCATAAATTGGATTTGGATCGTTGTAATAATATCTTCTGCGGATATTATATTGCGAGTTACGGATATCATTGCCCTTGTATAAACCATAAAGAACCCAGTTACTTAAACGCAATCTTCCTACAGAACGGCCACCTAATGAATCGGCAAGAGCCAAACCTGCAATATTGAAATAGGCAGCACCAAAAACCCTTCTTTGCTGTGGACTGTCGCTGATTCCACCGACAACACTAGCTGGATTTTCCTGTTCCAATACCCAAATGGCTTCTGTATTTCCCTGAGATCTTCTTTGATTGCCATATTGGAACATATCAGAATAGTAATCTCCGGCCTGGCTGGTTTTCACGCCATAACGGTTTCTAATCAAGCTGAATTTACCACTGCTAATTATTGCCTGAGCTTGTTGTTCTGCCAAATCAGGCTTGCCTATACGAAGGTAAACCTCAGCAAGCAATTGCATAGCCATAAACTTATTAGCTCTACCATATATTTTTCCTTTAGTGTTTGTTTTAACGGATTCGATATCAGGGAGGTTTGCGGCAGCAAATAGTAAATCTGATACAATAAAACTGTTTACATCATTTATTGGAGCCCTAACAAAATCTGTTTTGGGATCAATTAAGGCATGAGTTACCAAGGGTACGCCACCAAACAAGGTTGCCAAATTATTGTAAGCGTAAGCCCGAAAAAATTTAGCTTCTGCACTTACCATCGTTTTACCTTTAACACTTAAAGTTGTCAAGCTTGGGTTTTCAATTCCATCTATAATTATATTAGTAAGGTTAATCATGATGAAGCCTCTGTTCCAGCTACGAGCAGCGGCGCCGTCGGTAGACGTTAGTGTGGCATAATTATAATAGGGAATCTCTATGCCTTGCTGGTTATTGGTAGCATTTGCGACATCAGTACCTACCTGCCAAACGCTCGGCCAACCTTGCTGGTCAGCATAGGAAAAATATGTGCTGGTATGGTTGTACAAGCCTATTAAGGATGCTTCAAATCCAAGAGAATCTGTAAGATTTGATGGAGTGTATGATGAAAAAGGTTTTTCATCAAGAAATGCCTTCTTACACGATGAAAATGCGACAAACAATCCTGATAATGCTGCAAATATGGTTATATATTTTTTCATGATGATTATAAATTAACGTAGTGATACATTTAAACCCAGTACGAATGTTCTGGTTAAAGGATAGTTGTTTGTAAAGTCTGCTGCGAATGCTTGTTGATTTGAGTTGCTATTCCCCCTCCCCTAACATAGGTAATTTGTTCAGGATCCCAGCCAATCCAGTTAGTAAAGGTATGCAGATTTCTACCACTTGCATACACTGTCAAACCCCCAAGGTGCAATTTATCCAAAACATTCTGCGAAAACACATAGCTTAAGGTAACATCTTTTACCCTTGTATAACTAGCATCTGATGCATAGCCATATCCCAAAGTATTATTATATGATAAAGCCGGCCTCGTTTGACTCATGTTTTCAGGAGTCCAATAACCAACTTCTGCAGGCGTATTTCGTCTTCCAGTTTCATCACCATAGCTCAGATCCGGATTATTTTTAGTCATCCCTTGTGCTGTTTGAATAAAAACGCTCAAGTTGATATTTTTGTAGTGAAAAGTATTCGTTATTCCACCAGTCCATTTCGGTGCAGTTTGACCTAATATGGTTCTATCACCATCACCGGTAATCTTACCGTCCCCATTTAAATCTGCAAACTTCAAGCTCCCTGGTTTGGCCGTCGGATCCTGTTTTGATACATCCTCTCCTGTCTGCCAAACGCCGGTCATTTTGTAATCATATACTACACTAATTGGTTTTCCAAGAAACCATCTGTTTCCCAGATCATCTTTCCCGTCACCATATAAATCAGTTATCTTATTCTTATTGGCAGCAAAAACAACCATAGTTTCCCAACGAAAATCCTTACCAACGAAATTTTGTGAATTTAAAGTAAGTTCTAAGCCTCTGTTCGTAGTCTTGCCTATATTCTCTAGCACATTGTTATACCCAGTTATAATAGGTAAACTTCTATTAAGTAATAATCCGCTAGTTTTATTCTGATAAGCTTCTATGCTTCCACTAATTCTATTTTTAAAAATCCCGAAATCTAGGCCAATGTTTGCTGTTTTAGTTGTTTCCCAAAGCAATTGTCTGTTTCCCAAGTTACCTGCTAAAACTCCAATTGTGCTTATTCCATTAAATGGCGAACGAGCTGTTACATCAGTGGTAATTGTTCTATAAACACCAACAGCTTCATTACCGGTTTTTCCGTATGATAACCTCAACTTTAAGTTACTAAAAATATTAGCTTTTTTAATAAAGTCTTCATTTATGATATTCCAGCCTATTGCCGCAGAAGGAAAAACACCATATTTGGTTGTATTTGCACCAAAAACAGAGGAACCATCCCTACGGGCGGTTAAAGTAAGTAAGTATTTACTATCGTATGAGTAGAATAATCGACCCATTTGTGAATTCAACCCGGATCTCTCACGATATGATGCGCTGGTCTGTGTGGCGCCAGCACCTATATTATCTAAGCCCAACTCGTCATTGACAAAACCTACTGCCCCGGCAGTGGTAGAATTATATTTTCTTTCTTGAGCACTGTACAAGGCAGTAAAATCGAAATGGTGCTTTTTGATGTCCTTTGAATAAGTTAAGATATTTTCAAGAGTATAGCTATTTGTAGATGCGTTGAAACTACTTGCCGTACCATTTAAATCGTTCGCTAAACGACCGATATAACTCCCTCTTCTCTCAGGAAAATAAGTATAACCAGCATTCAAGCGAAATTTCAGGCCTGTCAATGCTCCCGGAAACTTTATTTCAGCATAACCATTGCCATTAATATTTGTCGTCCTATTGATTTGAGTGGTATTCAAGCCAAGCAATGGATTGGTGTATAATTGTTCCGGATTCATTGGATAAATGGTATATGTCCCATTTGCATTATATTCCTGGGCATAAGGACTCATCGCTGTTGCGAACAATAAATTTGCTCTTCCACCATCGTAGTTGTTACTAGTCAAAAATAGCGAGGTCCCTACTGTCAGAAAGCTGGTTACATTGATGTCCAAGTTGGAGCGTAGGCCAATACGGTTAAAATCATAACCCTTAATAACGCCTCGTTGTTTTAGGTAGTCTCCGGAAACAAAATACTTGACATCCTGTGAGCCACCAGAAATACTCACGTTGTGATCTTGAATGGTCCCTTGTTGCGTCGCCTCTTTCACCCAATCGGTAGTTGTTCCCGCATTGTAGGCAGGAAGCTCTCCAATATTCGGTACTGGTCTTTGTTGTACCTGGCCTGTTTGTTTCAGAAAGTCTGTATATTTCTGAACATATTCAGACCCATCTCTTGGCTCCAGAATATGTGCGATGTTATCTAATCCAGCATATCCGCTATAGCGAATAACCGGTTTACCGGAGGTACCTCTTTTTGTTGTAATTAAGATTACGCCATTCGAACCATTTGTTCCATAAATTGCAGTTGCACTTGCATCCTTTAATATCTCCACAGATGCTATATCGTTCGGATTGATATCATTTAGTGAGCCCCCTGTTTTACTCAATGGCACTCCATCTACAACTACATAAGGCCCTGCCCCTGCGCTTATTGAATTCTGACCTCTGACTAAAGCATTCGGCTGGCTACCTGGTACTGAAGAGGTCGATGTGATATTCACACCAGCAACTGCACCTTCAATAGATTGTAGAACATTAGTAACAGGTAATTGTGATAATCTTGCTTTCGGCACCGAAACTACCGAACCAGTTACATCTGAACGTTTTTGCGTACCATAGCCTATCACAACCACATCATTTAGTGTTTCATTAGTCTCTATAAGAGTAACATTCAGCAATTCACCCACCACCTCAACTATTTTTGTGGTATAGCCTAAATAATTGAAGGATAAGCGCTCGCCTTTTGTCGCTGTAATTCTGAATTGGCCGTCTCCGTCTGCCACAGCAACTTTTGCTGTAGTCAAATTTTTTATTGTTACGCCAGGTATTGGTGCATTTTTTTGATCCTTTACTGTCCCAGTTACTAACGGTGTCAGAGTTTGCGCATGAAGCTGCCCGCTTATGGAGCTTAAGGTGGTGAAAATTGTTAATACAGATAAGATGTATCGAAGTGGATAAAGTATTTTTTTTAACATAGCTTTTTGGTAATTTGGTTATTACAATTAATTCTAATTTAATACGGAATAAATTAGTAAGTGGTCATACAGTCGATGCATGAAAGATTACTTTAAGGGGAATTACTCATCGGTTTTCTATTTGGCTGATGCAAATTTGATTCAAATTCACGAAGAAAAAGAGGGACGTTTTGACATTTAGTGGGGGTATATTTCTAATTTATTGATCAAATACGTGAAATTATACTATCTAGCAACGCGTATCAATGGGATAAAAATTAGTCCGTCTATCTGAATAAAAAGGAGAACAGGATTAGTCACAATAATTTAGGATCTAAGTGCAAGACATAGGAATATATGATTCAGAAATAGACTCGATACATGATTTGATTTCCGGTACGTCACAATTAAACTATGCCATTTTATAGTTCTTTTAATTTGAGGGATGAGTATTAAAATTTAATTTCCTTTCCTCATAAACGGCATGTCGCCAAGCTCTCTTTGTCGTGTGCTCAATAGCCGCTGGACACTGAACGTCAAAACTATCGGTTTGGCCACCGACAATGTAGATACTGTATGCTACCTGATTAGCAAATCCGATTCTCCATATCAGGACAATCCTAATCTAGGATACTCCATTACCGAATGCAGACAGCGCCTGCGCCCTGAAATAAACCGTTAGAGAGAGATCATGACGTAATTCGCCAAGCAATTTAAATTCGTTACTGGTCATTATAAAGATATACCACAAAAATATAAGCAGTTAGCAAATTAGAGCCTATGTTGACAAATAATATTATAGCAGATCTAGTCCGTAAATCTTCAAGTTCATAAATAAATTGACTTTGCGAGTTCTAAATAGCCATTAGAATATATATGCTTATCCTCGACATGGTAACAATCTGTAAGAAAATAACAAGAACCGCAAAGCGGATTAAAAGCAAGAATATGATAAGGGAATTCTCCAAATACTTACAATATTCTAATTAACTTGCTTCCATAGCTGATTATTCCCTATATAGGTAATCGGAATATTTAGTTAGGGCTCAAGAAATAATACGTCCCTTTTGACTCTTGTTAGTCTATGATATTTTTTAAATATTTTTTCTGAAAGATGTGCGGTGCTTTTTCGTAAATTCAGAAGGGTTTATTCCGAAAATTTTCACAAAATGTGCCCTGAAATATTTGATATCGTTTATTCCAACACTAAGTGAAGCTTCATTAATATTACAGTTGGTATTGATCAGAAGTTCCGCTGACTTTCTTATTCGAACAAACCTCATGAAGCTTTTAACTGAACCATTTGTTATCAGCTTCATCCTTTTATATAAGTTTGAATAACTCATTGTCATTTCGTCCGCAAGTGTCTGGACATCGAATCCGTCTTCGAGTAAGTTATTCTCAATTATCACAATACATTTATAAAGAAAATCCCTATCAACTTCCGAAAGAACATTGCTGTTATTTTTTAAGGTGACCTGATTAAAAAAATATTTTTGCAGGTCGGCTTTATTACGAGAAATATTCCTAACTCTCGCGATTAAGAGATCTTTTTCGAAAGGTTTACTAATGAAATCCACAGCACCAATCTGTATGCCTTGAAGTTCAAGTGTAGGGTTGGCATCCCCCGTGATTAGGATCACTGGGATATGGCTCAAAATAGAATCTTCTTTGAGCAATTTACAGAATGTGATACCGTCCATCCCATTCATGTTTATATCGCTAATGATAATATCGGGAACATATTTTTTGGCGTAAAACAGTCCCACATCTCCGTTATCCGCTTCATAGATTCGATACTCATCTCTAAATATCCTCACAATATAAGCCCGCATATCCTTATTATCATCGATTATCAAAATGGATTGACGATCAGAGATCAGAAGCTCCAATTGACCGAATGTAGTGCCCTGGTCATCCTGATCCAAAAGCGGCTCCTGATCATAGATTGCCTTCCTGTAATTATCTGTTAAGATGGTATTCGTAAATGTCTCCCCGCTCGGCAAACTGCTTCCCCCTTTTTAAGGGTGAGTATAAATATTGTTCCTCCTGTTGGATTATCGGTATAAGAAATATTTCCATGGTGAAGGTTTACGAATGTTTTGACGAGAAACAGACCAATACCAAACCCTGGTGCGGACCGTCTGCCTTCTTTTACCCTATAGTATTTTTCGAATAGCTTTTCTTCAAGACCTTTCGGTATGCCGCAACCGCTATCCGAAATCAACACTTTCACCTCATCTTGTGCATCTATAGTTAATTTAACATCGACCGTGCCGCCAGCAGGAGTAAAGCTTATTGCGTTTGCAATCAGGTTAAACAGAACAATTTCCATTTTCTCGGCATCTGCATAGATCATAACCTCATCTTCATTATGATAAAAGTTATAAATTAGAGCTTTACTTTTAGCTTGTGATATAAAACATTGGAATACCTCTTCAATAAGTAGGGTGAGATTCAATTCGGTAATCTTTAATTCATGTAGATCTTCTTCTGCCTTTCGAAATAACAATAACTGATCAACTAAACCCAAAAGACGCTTGGCATTTCGGTAGATCATCTTTAATTCCCCGTTGCCGGCACCAAAACTGGTCTTGAGCAGATCTTTGATGGGATTCATGATCAATGTTAGCGGTGTTTTGAATTCATGTGAAATATCCGTGAAAAATGATATTTTTTTCTCATTAATTTCATGGTCCTTTTCTGCTTTGAACCTTGTGATCTCCATCTCATGTTTCAGTTTCATCTGGCTTGTTCTATAGTGCCAAAATAGATATACGATACTTAAGAAGATAGCTGCACAGATTATGTAAGCCCAACATGTACGGTACCATGGAGGTAAGATTAAAATTGTGATGATCCGCTCATTTGCAGCCCAAACTCCTTCGGTATTTGTTGAACGGATGTGAAGTTTGTATTGCCCAACATCAAGATGTGAATAAAAAGCGGTCCTATTTTTCCCAACCTCAATCCAACCTTTGTCCCACCCTTCCAGAAAATAGGCGTAATTGATCTTATTTGGGTATGAATACTCAAGTGCCACATAATCCACAGCAATCTCTGCCTTATGATAATCAACTTCGATGTGTTTGATGTCCATAATATTCTGTCGTCCTAAATATGCCGAGTCTTGCTGGACTGAAAGATTATTTGTCCTAAATTCAGTGATGTATATTGATGGTGTATTGACAAAGGTCTTTATGCTATCAGGGTTAAACCAATCAAAGCCACTCAGTCCCCCAAAAATCATGTCGCCGCTTCTCAGTTTTAAAGCCGCATTAAAATTGAATTGAATACTTTGAAGTCCATCTTCGGCATAAAAGCGTCTAAATTTACCATTCATGAAATCAAATTTACCCAAACCGTTAAAGGTACTGAACCAAAGTGCGCCTGAACTGTCCTCGAGAATATTTAAGACCGCATTGTCCGGTAAACCGTTATTTTTAGTAAATGCTTTGATTTGGTGATTTTTAGAATTAAACAATAGTAATCCTTCGCCCTCGGTCCCTAACCATAGATTACCGCGTCTATCCTCAAAAATGGAGTGAATAGTCGTTCCAATCGGCACATACAAATGCTTTTTGTTTATCGTATTAATTTTTATCAGTGATGAATTTGCCATCCAAAGATCACCTGAACGATCTTCGTACATAGCTGTTATATCTACTAGCGATGCATCGAAGAGCTCAAATCGATCATTGAGTTGGTTGTATTTGAAAAGCCCCCTGCCCCGTGTTCCAGCGGCCCAAATATTTTGTTTCGAATCTTCATACAGCTTCCAAATACTTGGGATCAGGCTGGAATTGGAAGGATTTATACATTGGTAGTGCTTGAAGGAATTGGAAGCGGCAAGATATCGGTTTATTCCGCCTTTCAGTGTCGCAATCCAAATATTTGCCCGCTTATCCTGAATGATGCTAAAAACAAAATCGCTGCTCAATGATTTTTTTACAGATGATTGATGATGAAAGTTTTTGAAATTCCCTGTAAGGGGGTTGTAAATACTTAGCCCACCACCTGACGTACCGATCCAAATATTTCCGTTCGTATCTTCACAGAATGATCTGGTAAAATTGCTTACCAAACTATTTGGATTTTCCGGTTCTTTAGCAATAGTTTTGAACTGATTTTTACTTTTTGTATCGATAATATTAACGCCACCTCTAAGTGTCGCAATCCAGAGCCGTCCGTCTGGATCTTTAAAAACATCCTGAATTGCAGTGCTTGAGAGTACTGGCCCGTTTTTCTGCATACCGATAACCGTTACCGCTCCTGTTTGAAGGTCAATTAAATTTACCCCACCTCCGTCCGTAGCTACCCATACTTGCATACTTCGATCAGGATAGATCTTCATCACGCTGATGTTGTTAAGTTTGGCACTATAAGTGTTTTTCAACTGATGTGAAACAATATCAAACTGAAATATGCCGCTTTCTCCCCCAACCATAAATTTTCATTTCTTGGATCTGCGGTCATGGTAGAAAGGGTTTTCAACTGCGAATTAATAATCCTTACCTCATTTGATTTTCGATCGTAAATCCCCAGTCCCATATATTCTACGAATAACCATATTCTGCCATTTTTATCAATGGTAAGAGCTTGTACATTGAAGTTGGTCGAAGTCTTAATCTTAATCTGTTCACAGTTGTTAGTCCCTTTTTTTACCACCAAAAATCCACCACTGGTACCAACATAAACATCACCTTTCGGATCACTGACAATTGCATTCACCTTTTTTAGAATATTCGTTTTATTAGAAGCCCTACCTTTATTTAGAGTTGCTGTCAGAATTTTCCCATTTGCATAGTCATAAATAGCAAGCCCCTTGTTAGTCCCGATCCATATTTTATTATGAGTATCTCCTGTAATGCAGGTAATATGATTACTGACCAAAGATTTAGGATCTTTTAAATCTTTTTCAAATATCTTTACAGCAACACCGTCATAACGATTCAGTCCGTTATAGGTACCAATCCACATAAAGCCGTAATGGTCTCGAAAAACACACGTTGCCATATTATTCGATAACCCCTGCGCAATGCCTAGATACTTTATTGGAGCTTCATTTGCACCATATAAAGATTTCGAAAAAAGAAGAATAGTGAGAAGAAGGACGAATAAATATTTCTCGTATAAATTAGGCATATTACAGCTTGCTCATGGACTGTGGTTCTTTCAAAGTTAATTATATTTTTAACATTCCAAGCACTGTTCGCTTTATGTAATGATATTCTCTTAGCTCAATTTAAACTTTTCTCCTAAGATATTAGTCATGAAAACGCTAATCTTCTCAATGGAAAACAATTAGTACTTTCAAATAGGGATTTAAAGAGACATTCTGTACTGATGATTAATTCCGAGATCGGGGTCTCTCGCAAAATGTCAGAGCGGTAGTTATAGATAAGATGTGGTTGTGTAAAGTCCATAATCTACAGGTTGCTAAAGCAAATCGACAGTATAAAACAATATAATTTCCTATTCGAGTGATCAAGTATGTTTTGGAATTGCAATAGCCTACTGGAGATTTTTTGTTGTCATATTATTTTTTTTATTGGGAAGCATTACTTTAAATATTTTTCTTTTTTTAAGCTGTGATTTAAGGATTTATTGAGTTGTTTGCAAACTCTGATGGCAACAAGTACCCAAAAAAGAGTTTCTTCTTTTCTATTATACCATATCTCTTTATATTCAAAAATGGCTAAACTAGCCTTCGCTCTTGTTTTATATATCTGCTGGTATATCATTTCTGTTTTTATAGTTTTAAAGAAACTCTCTGCAACTGCGTTATCCCAACAGTTTCCTTTTATGCTCATGCTTTGCTTTACCAGTTAGTATTACAATTTTTTCTGAGCTCGGAACATGCATATTGTATACCTCTGTCTGAGTGAAGAATCAACTGTTGGGTAATAGGCCTATTCATTATAGCCATTTCCAACGCCTTTATCGTGGTGCTCTTAGCTTCCATGTTTTCACTTAATGAACAGCCTACAACTTTTCTATCCGCCAGTTCTATAACTGTTGTCAGATACAGCTAACCTTCCCCAGTTTGTATATAGGTAAGGTCTGAAACCCATTTTTCTACAATATTGGAGGCATAAAAATCTCTATTAAGCATATTTTCTGCTAAAGTGTGCTGTGAGTCTGTTATCTGCATCCATTTCTTACGAATAGTACTCTTTATACCCAATCTGCGGCATCAGCCCGGCAACTCAAGGCCGTGAGCCATGTTATAAGAGAGCGACCAAATTGGTGTAAGTGCTTAGAAGGATTTCAATCATAAGAGAAGTTTTTCATGATGCCTTATCATAATTTGTATTACTCTGAAGGAGCAGCTAAGAAATGGCAGATATAGTATCAAAATTCCATCAATTGGAAAAGGTGCAGGCCGGCAAAATGGTTTGCATATATTCCTCATGCATTGGCCACGGTGGTCTTGGTTCGTGCAGTATACGCTAACTGCTTAAAAGGCGTTCATGGGCATTCGCTTCATCCCGAAGCAGTATTCATGACACAGCCCGAGGAAAAGTCTGAAGGAACACAAAACCCTACAGTAAACTACCTATGTTCAATAAACAGATGAGACTGATCGACCTTTATGAATTCAGGAATGGTTGAACAGCGCTAACTATAGGAATCGAAAGTCTTATCTTCTGTTAAATTCAGTGATCGATCTGTGGCCGTATACTAATTTGCCAAATCGTGACTATACAGATGTTAAAAACAACATATGTTAAAAAATGTATGATTGTTTTAATTTGCTAAACTCCTATTTTTGAATACAGAAATTTTTATTATCTGTAATATTCACTACTTAATCTGACAATTAGTAAAAAAGACCAAACCGTCAGATTAAGTAGTGACTAATTCATATTATCAGATCATAAAATTTACACTTCCCCTTATACTAAAACCTGAAGGGATAGTGCAATTTTACGCTACCTTTCTAATCACAAATTCTTTCAAATTAATAACCTGGATTATTCCCTTTTATCTGCTTGTTCTGATCTATAACATTTTGTGGGATTGGAAACAAGTAATTTTTAGATGCAAAAAACTTCCTATCCCCCCTACAGCAGGCACCACGGTATAGGTTACATTACTTCCATTTGTAGTAATTTTCATCCCATGCAAAGGCCTATTGAGGTTTATTTCGGCAATTCTCCACCTGATCAGATCCCAGTAACGTTTGTCTTCTAAAGCCAGTTCAATCCTTCTTTCTCTTCTTATTGCAGTTCTCATATCAGCCTGGCTTAGGCCAGTTGGTAAATTTGTCAAATTACTTCTGGATCTAATTCTACCTATTGCATTATAAACAGATTCATCTGGCCCGACAGCTTCATTTTGAGCCTCTGCATAATTTAGCAATACTTCGGCATAGCGGAAAATATTGTAATTCTGGGTGCTTGTACCACCATCCCAATTGGCTGCTCCAAGTACAATTTTATCATTCAAACGCTTACGCATATAGTAACCTGTCTGCGTCGCATCATTTTTATCGGCCAGATCAATTGCATTTGCTGCATTGTTTCTCATTGAAAGATTGGTATTATACCAGTAACATCCATCAAAATTTATAGACTGATAAAATCTTTTTCCCTTCCTACATATGGTTTTTGTGGATCATAACCCGAAGTAGGATCAGTAATCACTTTTCCATTGTCCATGGCATAATCATCAATGAGCTCTTGTGTTGGGTTTATGCCCCCCAGCTCGTTTCCGCATCATTAGCAGTAAAGGTAGGTCCACATTTGCCGTCAATCGTCCCACCTTTAACCGTGGCGATATATTCCCTATAGAAAATACTCTCCTTACTGGCATTCGCTCCTTTTAAGAAAAAGGCTTCATAGTCGGGGTCTAAATCATAGTTTTTAAGGTCGTCGATAATTTTTTTGTTACTTGCCGCTGCATCGCCCCACTTCTTGGCAAATAGCTCTACCCAACCCTTTAGCACCATAGCTGTTGCTTTTCCGATTCTTCCAGAACTTGGGGCATCAGGAAGGTCAGCATATACTTCGGCACATTCTTTAGTGATAAACTGCATGGTTTCATCAGCAGTATTACGTGGTTTAAAAATAGCGTCACCCTGATCCTGTGCCAATACATCGGTAACGATCGGCACCCCACCATAGGCCATCCAGAGTAACTGATAATAATAGGCCCTTAAGACTCTTACTTCAGCAAGGCTCGTTCTTTTGAAAGTTTCCGGCAAGCTGGAGGCACTAACGTTTTTAATGAAAAGATTACACTTTCTGATATAGGAATAATTTCTTGCCCATCCATAAATATTACCAACATCTCCTCCAGGGATAGCGTTAGGATTAATAATCATCTGCTGAACCATCTGTCTGGAGCCTGGCCAAGAAAAACCACAGATGGAATTGTCAGACCAGTTTTCAACGGGATCATACCAATTATTCCCATTAGGGAGCCCTTCGTAAATATCGTTTAAAAATAGATTGCTCGCCCCCTGATCAGTCCATACGTTGGCCTCTGTCAATCGGTCCCTAGGAATTACATCAAGCTCACTATCCTTACAAGCCTGAACACTTAGCAACACAAAACCTGTTGCAATCAATAAATTATATTTTGAAAATAGCTTTTTCATAATTTCGGTCTTAAAATGGTTTAAAGTGTTACGTTCAGCCCAAAAGTGTATACCTTTTGCTGCGGATAATAGTTGGCATTGGATGCACTGATTTCTGGGTCGAAATCCTTAAGACCTTTTGTCCAGGTAACTAAGTTTTGCCCAGATAGATATAGCCTTATTGATTTCAACTTAATCGCCGAAACAATTTGACTCGGTACAGTGTAGCCAATTGTGACTGATTTCATCCTTAGATAGTTTCCGCTTCTGATCCAAAAATCCGATGTTTGCGTACTGTTTGATGATGGAGAAGGAAGTACCCGAGGATATGATGCATTGGTATTTTCAGGGGTCCAATAATCCAGCGTGGCTTTTAGTGCTGATCCGCCGTTAAAAAAAGGGTAACTGGCCTGTCCGTCAAGATAAGCGTCGGCTTTTGCTGCCCCTTGAAAAAGAATGTTTACATCGAATCCTTTATAACTAAACTCTGGTGAAAAGCCATAAATAATTTGCGGAACATTCGAATTCCCGATTACCTTTATATCCTCATTATCGATCTTATTGTCTCCATTTACATCCTCATACTTAATATCGCCCGGTTTGAGTGTACCGAACTGAGCGACAGGATATTCGGAGGGAGAGATTGTGCCATCGCCATTTTTATCATCACTTTGCTGGAATAAGCCCAGTGCGTGATATCCAAATTTAGTACCCAATGATTTTCCTGTTATGCTTCTGTTTGGGTTATTTAAAGTAGAAGCATTTTCGAATACCTGTACCAATTTGTTCTTGGCATAGGTAAAATTACCTGTCAATCCTACTCGCATACCATTTTTAAATGCATAATGACTGCCTAGGGAAAGATCAAAGCCCCGGTTCTGCATGGCGGCAGCATTAGTTTGAGGGAGGCCTATTCCAAATTCGGATGGGACCAATGTCTGGTTAGCAATTAACATATTGCTCCTGTTTTCCCTAAAATAATTAAATTCAAAATCGAACAATCCCTTAAAAACCGAAAGGTCTAAGCCGATATTTGTTTTATTTGCTGTTTCCCAGGTGATATTAGGATTTCCCGGTGCAGTTTCTGACAAACCTTGTGTACTGCCCCCATTAAAAATAAAACTATTCCCGTAAAGCGCATAAGCACTCAGGTATTGAAATGGCGCCAATACCCCACCGATATATGGTAATGCTCCACTTTCACCATAAGATGCTCTTATTTTTAGATTATCGATCCATCCATAGTTATCCTTAATAAATTTCTCTTCCGATAATCTCCAACCGATTGAGGCTGCTGGAAATAAATGATATCGGCTACCGGGCGCGAATACATAATTCCCATCGTACCTGCCTGAAATTTCTGCCAAATATTTACCGGCATAGGCATAAGTTGCCCTGAATACCAAGCCGTATTGACGGCCCTCTGATGATGAACCATAATTAGATCGATCTGTTAATTCGGAACTTCCGTTGCTCAGTTCTGGAATAGCGACATTAAAATTTGATCTTCCTGCCCCAAAAGTTGTTTCTTTTGTATTTCTGTACTCCGAAACAAGGGTAGCTCCGAAATCGTGCTTACCAAAACTCCGGTTATAATTTAAAAAACCCTGATAGGTAAGTGCCTGGCTCTGTGCAAAATCTATATTGTAAGATGGTTTTGCGGGACCATCAGAACCAGCCTGTGGATATGTGTAAGGGATTGTAGACGTATTAACCGAATAATAAGGTATCGGGGTTAACCATGTTTTTACTGTTCTTCCATTAGGATCATTGTAATCATAGCTTATTACTCCTTTTACGCTTAAACCTTTTACAAACGGCAATTGCTGCTCTACACTAACCTGTGTGGTTAATATCTGACGCAGATCGTTAGAATAACCGCTTTGATAAATGTTGCCATAGGCAGATCTTCCAATATAAGAACCCGGCAGCCCATTACTGAAAGTAACTGGGGCAACTGGTGGCGTGCGGTACAATTGGTCAAATATAGAAGCTGCACTTTTACCTGGGTACCGTTTATCTTCTACCCTGCCACTTAAACTCAATGAAAATTTTGTGGTGCTGGTTACCTGCGCATCAACATTACTTGTTAAGTTATACCTTTTAAAGCTCGTAGGACCCCACATGCCATCCTGGCTTAAATAGCCTAAAGAGCCAAAGTATTTAATTTTCTCAGTTCCACCGCTCACCGAAAGGTTGTGCGACATCATCGGTGCATCTTTATTGATAAGTTCTCCCAATACATCATGATTAGGAAAAACATCAGGGTCTGAACCAGTTCTGAATTTCTCTATATCCGCAGCGCTATATGGCAATGCCGTACCTGCGTTCTTTGCAGCAGCATTACGCATGGTTACATACTCAAATGCATCAACCATTTCCGGTAAGTGGGTAGGGTTTTGCAAACCGTAGCTGGCATTATATGAAAGTTCAGGTTTTCCTGTATTACCTCTTTTGGTGGTAACCAGAATCACTCCGTTTGCCCCAGCTACCCCATACGGAGCTACCGCTGCTGCATCTTTTAAAAACGTAATACTTTCTACACTTTGTGGATCTAACTGGCCGAGCGTTCGCGGAACGCCATCAACAATTACCAATGGGGCAGTACCTCCTGTTGTACCGATACCACGTATCAATAACGAAGCGCCATCCTGGCCAGGTTCTCCACTCCCCTGTGTAACAATTAGTCCGGGTGCACGTCCACCAAATGTATTACTTAAATTGGCTACAGGTAAATTTGCTACCTTATCGCCTTTAATAGTCGATACTGCCGCGGTTAATGAAGTTTTCTTTTGTGTGCCATAACCTACCACCACCACCTGCTCCAACTCATTAGATGCAGGGGCTAACTGGACCGAAATTGTTGTTTTTTCACCAATTGTTATTTCTTGCGTTTTATAGTTTACAAAAGAAAACACTAAAACTGATGTTTTGCCCGGTACGCCGATACTATAGTTTCCGTTATTATCAGAAACTGTGGTGGTGGTTGTTCCTTTAACTTTTACAGTAGCGCTGGGCATTCCACCGCCTGTTTCGTCAGTTATTTTGCCTTTAACCGTTACGGCACTTTGGGCAAAAGAAACATTGGTTATAAAAATAAAAACTAAGGATAAAAAGAAATACTGTAATAAGATTAATCCAAAGGATTTCTGGTAATATTCGAAAATTTTATTCATAAGATTAGGTTTATGATTTGGTCAAATCAAACCTAGTTATTAATGAAACACGATAAAATAGACTGTATATTGTAAATGATGGATTTTCTTCCGAAAAATAAAAATTAATACATGCTGCTTTGCTGCTTCATGTTTCGTGCTAATCGATCAAAAAGGAATTCATTCCATAAGCTGCAAAAGGTTAGCTTGCAGTTTAAAAATAAGATTAATAAAATCCCTAAAAATTTCGATTGCCCCAAAAGTTTATATAAACTTAACAATTAATTATTTAGGATGTGAGCTCGGTATTCAAACTGGCTCACATCCTTTTAGGTTTAACCTGATCCTATTATTGTTATAGTAATCGATATACTCATCAATATCATCCTGTAACTCCACCAACCGACAAGTATTTTTTGAGGTAGAACATTTCAGACTTAAGGGTACCAAAAAAATTCCTATTATAGCATTATCAAGGCATTTGCCCTTTCTTAAGATGCTTTGAATAATTCTATTCTTCCACAGGATGCCTCGTTAATCCTTCATCCTGAATTGCCATCCTAGTCCGAGTGTAGTATCGGTTTAGCATTCTTTGGCACCTTTTTCAATACCCTGTTCAGCATGTCAGCAATTTGCTCGAAATTCGGTCTGAGAGATTGTGAATAGCATATAATCTCTCTGTTGAATAAATCGATTATTGGAGAGAGATACAGTTTCTTGCCAGCTATACTAAATTGAGTTACCTCGGTAGCCCATTTTCAAACAGTCTGCCTGCATTAAACTTCCTCTTGAATATACTTGGTGCAGTCTTGCACATTTCTCCTTTGTAGGATTTATATTTCTTAGCCTGATAATACTTTTCATATCCATCTCACCAGTTAGCTTCAATACAGTTTTAGGATTGATCTTATGCTGCTCCTTTGTTTGTTAATATAGCATTGGCCTATAGCCATACCTACCCTTATGCTCCTTGGAAGTGGAATTATGCGTGTCTTAATCCCTTGGTACTTATCAACCACCCTACTACGCTTAATATATTAATAAAATGAACTACTCGCAATATTGGCTGCCTCCATAAGCATTGAAAGATCAGCGTCTTCTTTAACCCATGAACGATCAGAGCTTTTGTTTTTCTTTGATTCTTCTTTCTGGACTAAAACTCATAACTTTTTTTAAAACGCGAAATCCGTACGTAAACGCTTGTTTTCTTCCAAAATTTGTCATGCTCTGTCAAGGTTTTTCCCGGTGCTTTTTTAGAGATCCTTGACTTCATAAGACATTTTTTCCTGTTGTTTTATCCGATAGCCCCTTGGCCCACCAACCTTATGTTATCATCAACCAGTTGATTGTACGCTATTGGATCTGATGTTAAACTGGGGATAAGGCTCTCTCCAAGATACCTGATTGTCCTTAAAGTATTGGATAACTTAGAGTTTTTCTTTAAAGAATAGACCGTTGAATGTGGTCTAGGTACAGCTTCTTCAAACTTTTTATAAAATTGCATCCACTGACGAATCATACGTTCTCAAGACCATTTTCTCCTTAGACGCTAGCAATAGATCTATCTCTTTTTAATATTGATAGACAATAGTCAATAAATACTAAGCTATTTTTAACTTGTCTAATCATAAACATGCCCCCATAAAGCATGTAGCTTTTTTGGGGCGCTGCACTTTGCAACTAGGATTTTATTTATTGACGAGAAAATCAGCTATCGTTTGGTTTTCTTTTCTATCTTTTGAAAATTAGTCTCATCTAATATTGTAAGAGGGTTAAATTTATTACTCTGCATGTATTTTAGCAAACTATATTTGATCTGCCTTGCCACTGGCCTATCGCCGATATTGTTGTCAATATCCATTGTACACAGCAACAACTTACCATTGCCAACTTTTGCCTCGACAATACTGGCCATATTTCTGTTTTTAAAAAAATTATCAATATTCCGTAACACAATAGCTGAAGGTGCTAAGCCAATACTATCCAGCTCTAGTGTTGTGGATTTTTTGCAAAGGTCCCACCATTGCCAGTCTGTATGGTTATCGGTAGGAAAATTTTCGAAAGCAGGGTGCTTTGGATCCACCAATAATCCCATGGTACCAGGTTGATTCGGAAAATGAACTGGGCTCCAAAAACCTGCACAAATTTACCTTCAACACCGTTTATTTTTTCTTTAGCAGGATTTAACAAGACGTTTTTCCCTTGCACTAAAGCATCCATGGCCTCCTTGTAATCTGTGGTAAAAACAATATCCCCGGCTACCTGTTCTATTCTTTTAGGATACACCCAGATATTCCAACTGTTGTGATACGATGTGTTTTCTATACATACATTTACAGTTAATTTTTGAGCTATACTTACTTTAGTTAAGCTGGCGGTAATCTCTCCTGCTATGGCACCGTTACCTAAATTGATATTTGCACCCCTAATTTTACCCGATGCAATGATGTTATTGCCAGTGCCCGTAATCTGCCAGATTACATTTACATTTTTTAAGGGAACTGCGCCAAAATTGGCCACTTCGATTTTGGCTTTAAAAGTTTCATCATTGGTATAGGTTGCTTTTTCAAACCGGATAAGGGGTACCACAGGAGCACAGAATTTCCTGAAATCTTCGGGTTTTATTAAACCCTTACTATCCCAAAATGCATCCAGTATACCCACCAGAGCTGTTCCCTGCCCCGGAAAATCATGTAAGTCCAATAATTGAAATCCACTTATTCCTTTGGTTTTTAAAGCTCTTTCAATTTCTTCTTTGTAAAGTAAAACAGCGAGTTTTCCACTTGCATTGGTAAAGTCATCTGCAAGTGCTAACATATTCTTCTTTTCAAGATCATTTTTTACAGCGATGAAATTTAACGGAGCAAGTACTCCCGTATATTTGGGGATTTCATTGATATTCGGATATACTGCATACTGCCCAATCTCATGGGTGATCAGGGGCACCGGCAAACTATCTACCGATTTTGCATAATCTTTGTTAAAAGATGGCGCTTCCACATCAAAAATACCCTGCCCCCTTACCCATCCTTTTTTTGAGCTCTGCGTAATAAAATAGTCATCGGCGGATACAGGCCAATCGCCAAAACCTTTTTCAAAAGTATACGAAGTTGTGGTATACATTCTTCTATTATCTAAGGCTTTTAATTTAATCACCTCATCACTCAACCACTTCATATTGCCTTGCATTTCGTTACCCATGCTCCAAAAACAAAATGATGGATGGTTACCATAATATTGCATTATCCTACTGGCTTCTCTATCAAAAAAATCATCTGCCAATTTATCTGTTCCTATTTTAAGCGACCATGCCGGCAATTCTATCTGCAGGTAAAACCCCATTTCATCAGCCGCACTGAAAGCAGCTTCAGGTGGGCACCAACTGTGAAAACGCAGATGATTCAAGCCATAAGCTTTTGCACTTTCAAAAACTTTTTTCCATCCTGCTTTTTCCATTGGTGGAAACCCTGTCAATGGAAAAATATTGCATTCTAATGTTCCCCTTAAAAACAAAGGCCTATCATTAATAAGCAGTTGAGACCCCTTACTGCTTACCGTTCTGAATGCAAAACTGGAACTTGTACTATGCGTCGAGTTTGCATATTTTACTGATGCATTTAGGGTATATAAGGATGGATTAAATTCATCCCATTTATTAACTGGTGCACTAATTGGGATATAACTGACTATGGTATTTTCGCCAGGTTTTAGCACTACCGCAATATTGGCCCTAGTAAATTTTACCTGACCGTTGATAGCGGTTAAATTAAGTATTGAACTAAGCTTTTGACCAAACTTATTCTCTATTTCGCTAACCACTTTTATCCTTTTTAATTTTTCTTCGGTGAAAACCTGTATGTTTTTTAGATAAACACTTGGCCTGGAAATGAGTTGCACCTTACCGATCACCCCATTCCAGATAATCTGAGTTTCAGCAGAGTAGGCATGCCCGTCTCCAATATCGAATTTTTTACTGTTATCAATCCGGATTGTAATGGTATGTTTTCCTGGCTTTAAAAAAGGTGATAAATCAAATTCCTGTGGGGCGCTAAGGCTCTCACCCTTACCATTTACTTTTTTCCCATCAACCCATACATCGGTTTGCCAAATTACTCTTTCTAACAAAAGTGAAATCTGTTTATTGGTCCACGGTACCGGAATGTTTACTTCTTTTTGATACCAGGCCGCGCCTACATAAGAAAATTTCCGCCATAAATGCAGCATCACAGTCCGTTTAAGCTCCGGTTTTAGCTGCAGTGGGTTTCCCAAGCCAGCATCGTCGGTAGTACCGGGCAATTGTATTTTGTGGTCAAAAAAGGAAGCAACTTTACTGTACCATTTTTCTTTTTCGCCAACCTTGAGAGAATCTGTTCGGAATAACCAGCTTCCGGCCAGGTCTAGTTGATCCTCAGCAATTGCTCTTTTATTTTTTCCCTGTCCAACCACACCCGAGATCAGGAGAAGCTGAAAAAAGCATGCAAGCCATAATTTTCTCATTTAAGATATGTTGAATAGATTATTTAATGTATTTTATTACCATGCTGTTCTAATATATTACTTTGGCCGGATAAGCACATCATAATCAAAACCTGTTGTTACCCAATCAATTTTTAAGCTTTCTTAAACGCCAGACTATTAGATTTTATACAAAAGACCATTTTCCGGCCAATGAAATGATTTGCGGGCCATACAGTCTGAATGCGAAGAGATGATAATAACAAAAATCAAAATATACCTTCTCATTTTTTTCCGTTGTTTTTAAATTTTTAAAGTAATCATAAAATATATCGTCATATCTGACGATATGAATGATACTTATATTACCATGTATAAGATCAGTTTTTAACAGCACTAGTAGAAATTTTTTATTGCCCTTACCCCTAAATGTCCATTATCCAAGCTCAATAACTCATTTATATCTTGTTCCGCAAGTTCCGTTTCTTTCAAACCCGTATTTCCTAATGCAGCCATATACAGGCAATGAACATTATTGCGTTTGTTCAGGTCATCATCAAAAATCATCAGATCGGGTAGGGATACGGCAAAATAATCCAGCTTAATGTGGTCATCCAAATGCTGTTTTCCGTAATTGACTAAGCTGCTAAACTTTTCGTTTGCGGCACCGTTGTTATGCAGTTCACGCAAAGCCAATCCCTGATAAAATATCGCATCAGGTTGCGCATCGTTGTAAAATATAGCCGCAGTTGGCTCCATATCGCCGGTACTTGCTCTGATAAAATAGGCTTCTGCATTTTTTTGATCCCCAGATTTGCTGTAGGCAATCCCTAACCAGTAGTCAATATCGTTTTCCCTTGTACCATACAATTTACCCTCACCTAAATTTTCGGGATATACAGTGGCATCGCTCAGCAGCTTTATTGCCCCAACATAATCGCCATGTTTTATGGCCATTTTGGCTAAACCAATTTTTGCAAATACATATTGCTTACTTACTTTACCTTCTCCACCTTCCCATGGATGAAATTTACGTCTTGTTAATAGTGCCAAAGCCTCATCTAAATTTCCATTCAGATTTTTTAATGTAATGTACTCCAGATATAAGTCATCCCTGGTTAATATCAGCGCTCTATACTTTTCCAGAAAAGTTAATCTATAAGTAATAGAATAATTTAACCTTTTATGGAGTTGATCTAGTTCAAACAATACCCTGGCATCTGTAACGTCATTAAAAAATGCTTTTTCCATAAAGCATAATGCTTTCTCTTCGTTCTGCTCACGGTTATAATAAGCAATACTCAAATTCCGGTTTACCGATGCAAAATCAGGGCTGATTTTCGCGGAAACATTCCAACAATCCATGGCCTCTTTATACTGCCTTTTATCATACCATAAATTGCCCAGGTAATAAAATGCCTTATGATCCTTTGGATTCACCTGGGTAACAAATTTTAAAAGCGCAATATCTTCTAAGCGATTGGGGAATACTTTATCCGGCCCCAGCTCAAACCCTCTAGCCAGATACAATTCAACCTTTTGTTTATTATTCAATTGGGCATAATAGTTTGCCAGATAATAAAAATATAAAGGCTGCTCCTCTTTATTTTCACATAAAAGCAATAAATCTATAGCTTCTTCATACCTGCCACAAGCTGCATAATCAATGGCGATCTCTATATAGCTATGTGCATTATCTCTCAACCTTTCTTTTAACATCTCCGTCCATTTATGGCTTTCAGAAGGATTTTGCATATGAATTAAAGATAATTCGTAGATAGACCCAAAATCAAAAAGATCAATAGCTAAAGTTTCGTTAGCTAACCTAGCAGCATCATCAAATCTTTGCAGTTTGCGCAACAGCACTGTTTTTAAATGCCTCGCGTTAAAACCATGCACATTCCTTATCAATGCCCTTTCTACCAATTGCAAAGCTTCATTCCAGTTATTTTTAATGGTTTCTATTTTGGCCAGTTGCAGATAGGCATTGTCCTGTTGCGCCACATTCCAGGCCGCTTTATAAAATTTATCATAGGCATCTTTAATGTTTCCCTGGTATAATAGGCTCAACCCTAAATTATATAAAGGCTCACCATCATATGGGTTTGGATTGTGTTTTATTAAGGTGTTAACAGCACTTTGAAAATACTTTTCGGAAGTTACAAACTGCCCTCTTCTAAAATAATAAAGTCCTAAAGCATTGTTATTTCTAATATCGGTATCATCACGTTTTAACGCTTCTTCATAATAATCTTTGGCCGAATAAGTTGCATGCCTATACTGTTCCAAATGAAGGCCAGCCATATAAAGTTCTTCATTGGTTTTCATTGCCGCTGGCGCCACCAATGGTTTGGCCGCCTCTGGCGAAATGTCTACATTTTTTACTGTAATAGGCGAATAACCCACCAGTTTGTCTCCATCGGCATTGCTTACGATCAGTTCGAGATCTTGTTCAACATAGTTTTCAGGCAATGCAATTGTTGTTTCGAAAGATTTAAGCGGTGACAAGTTTACCCGAATGTTAAAAATAATCTGCTCTTTTAACTTCAGCATGATGCCTGCATTGTGCTGTGTTGATGTAGCATATACTTTAATAATTGCTTTCCCATCTTTAAATGCTAAATTAACCAAGGCATCTTTGGTCGCATTTTTAACGTAACCGATTTCTTTGTAAGGTAGAAAATATTGAGTAAAAGTAATTTCCTGGTTGGGCATAATCCATGAAAAATCGGGCTGATTGTCGGTATAAACACCGGTCATGATTTCAATATATGGCCCATCCTCATCTGTTAAATGTTTGTCCCAGGTCTGTCCAAAGTTTCCAGACCCCCATGTCCACTGTTTTTTACCCGGCGAAATATGGTGGTTGGCTATGTGTAAAATTCCCGCTTGTTTTTGATGGTGATAACCACCCACAAAGTCGAAGTCTGAACCGACGGCCATAAAAGAAGTAGGCACAGGTATATTTTTATACCATGAAATATCTGTGCCCGGTGCATAGTCTTTTTTATAATAGGTACCCTTAGCTATAGGAAAAAGCGATACATCTCTTTTTCCATGATCGTAAACTGCGGTTACATCTGGCGGAAAAACAGATTGATAGTGCTCATCTACAGCAACTGCCGGATTTGCCCACCACAAAAAAGTTTGGGGCAATGCCGTTCTGTTATAGAGCTTACCCGTAATTTCCAGGTAGGCACTGTCAGGATACAATTTAAAACCAGCCATCCCCTTGGTATGAAACATTTTTTCAATTTCACTTACCCATACTGTTTTGCTTCCGTCAGGGTGTGTTTCAATTGTAAAATCTACAGGATCGAAGGTACTCGGGCGGTGATGTTGTGGCCAGTTAAACTCAATCCCTCCTGATATCCATGGACCGGTTAGGCCCACGAGTGCAGGTTTTATAACCTGGTTGTAATAAACAAAATGATAATCATTTGTTTTGTCGTAAGCCATCTGGATACGTCCGCCCAGCTCAGGTAAAATCATGACTTTAATAAATTCGTTTTCCAAAAAAACGGCATGATATTCCTGATCTATCTTTTCATCATACACTTGGTCTATCACAGCATGAGGATAAACAACCCCACTACTTCCCTGATAAATTCTCTTTTCGAGAAACATTGGATTCTTATCTGGCCCGCTCGTTTTGTAGGTAGGAATAATTACTTTTTCTTCCCAAGCTTTTACTTCCATATTCGTATATAAAGGGTTATTGCGTAAATAATATTGTTCTTATTAATGGTAATTCAGACTATGTAAAATTCAAACCAAAACGTAAACATCCAGCTGAATAATATTCACACCATGCTTAATGCACGATCTGAATATCTTCGATCTCTTCTAAGGTTTTTCCCTTGGTTTCTTTAACAAATCTCCAGATTGCGATACAACCAACCGTGCAGATTAATGCATATATGTAAAAAATACTTTCCTTGAGCCAGTCAAATAGTATTGGAAAAGTAAATACAAGCACAAAATAGGCGCCCCAAAGACATAATATTGCCCAGGTAGTTGCTTTTACACGTACTTTGTTCGGAAATATTTCTGAAATAAGCACCCAGGTAACCGGTGCCAGAGATACGGCATAAACACCGATAGCACTTAGTAAAAACCAGGAAACCATTGTAGAGCCAGATGCCAATAATTGAGTTATGATAACATATAAAACAGCTAAACCTCCCGCTCCAATCAGCATTAAGGGTTTTCTGCCAATTTTATCGACCAAAAACATAGCTGAAACTGTAAATATTACGTTAACCGCCCCAATAAATACAGTTTGCAAAAGTTGATCATCCTGCGAAGTGCCTATGCTTTCAAATAACTTTGGTGCATAATTAAAAACGGTGTTGATACCGCAAAACTGCTGAAAAATAGCAAGGCCGATACCAATCATCACCGCCGGAAAATACATCTTATTAAAAATGCTGGCGTGCTCTATATTGGATTTGCTTTGTAAAGTCTGCTCTATATTTTTCAGGGCATCAACAGCAAATTCATTGTTCCCGATTTTATTTAAAACTTTTAATGCTTTATCATTTTTACCTTTTTGCACCAGCCATCTCGGGCTTTCGGGAAGTATTGAAATGCCAATAAAAAAGACGCCTGCTGGGATTGCACCAAGCCCGAACATCCATCGCCAGGCATCATCACCGGTATCTCTTAAGGTATAATTAACAAGATTGGTAATCAAAATCCCTAAAACAATCGTTAATTGGTTAATAGCAACCAGACGGCCTCTAAATTTTGGGGGGCGAGTTCGGCAATATACATCGGCGATAACATCGATGCCATACCAACACCAATTCCGGAGAAAAATCTAGAAACAATAAAAAAATCACGGTTAGGTGCCATAGCCATAGCAAGGGATGAAGCCAAAAACACAAATGCCGCAATCATTAACCCAGGTTTCCGGCCATAGGCGTTTGACACGTAACCTGCTATGATACAGCCTAACATTGCACCTAAAGCTAAACTGCCAGTGGCGAACCCCTCCCAATAAGGGGTAAGTTGAAACTGTTTCTCAAGAAAAGGTAAACTACCCGATATTACGGCAAAATCGAAACCGAATAAATAGCCGCCACCTGCGGCGAGCAAGGATATGAAAGTGATGTAGGCTGTATTAAATTTGCTTTGAGATTTTATGTGCATATATTTGGTTGTTGATAGATAGCGAAACGAAACTTACGCAAACTTAAATATACCAAGGTTATATTCAAATGCACTCATTAAGGATAATAATGGATTTTCTTACTTTCTTATAACAACATCAGGATGATAAAAAATATAATAAAAAAAATGACGGTTTTGAAGGACAGAAGGCGGTAATAGTGCCAAAAAAATACTATCAAAAACCTGTGCAAATAACAATGTGATCAGCAGTATGTGCGTTAGCAGCATAGGATATTACCCCAAAGCCCGTTTCCATTATCGGAAAAGGGCGAACGGCACGAATGAGCATATCCTCATTTATTGCACTGAAGGACAGGGAACTGTTAAAATAGAAAAGAAACTCTACAAAATAGAACCCAATGATTTTTTCATCATACCGAAAGGCATCGAACATATTTATGGAACCGTTGAAAATAATCCATGGACTATTTATTGGGCCCACTTTACCGGGCAACACGCCGATTCGATAGTTAATCGTCTCAATTCAAAACTTAATAGCTTTAAGGAATTTATCCATTATTCTGACAGACGGATAGAGCTATTCGACACGATATACCATCATCTTGAACGGGGGTACAGTGTTGAAAACATGGAGTATTCCAGTCTTTGCTTTTATCACTTTTTAGGAAGTTTTGCACATCATAGTAAATTTGATATCGATAAAACAAATCAGGATCTGGGTATTGTTAACAGAGCAATCGATTATATGACCAATAATATCCAACAAACATTGTCACTAAAACAGATGGCTGTTGATTTACACATATCTCCTTCTCATTTATCTTTTTTGTTCAAACAGAAAACAGGTTATCCGCCCATGGAGTATGTAAACCATCTTAAATTGCAAAAAGCTTGTCAATACCTGATGTTTACACCTATGCGCATAAAGGAAATTATCAAGGAGATAGGCATGAATGATCCTTTTTATTTTTCACGATCTTTTAAACGACAAATGGGCATGTCTCCTAGAGCTTACAGAAATAAAAAGAAAGAAATAGAAAAATAGCGAGCTGATTATAATGGCGAACCCGATTACCATAATTTCGGCCATAGCTTTTCGGTTATATTCCTTAAGTGCTAGTGCCTGGCGCCACTGATAGTTAATATTTCACCATATTCTACTTGATATCCTCCTCCTAATTTTTTGTCATTTTTATCTTTGAGTTTAGTGCCTTGACACAAGATGGACAGTGTATTCAGTAAGTTAATCTGCACAGAAATCGGCAAATAAGAATGGTTCTTCGCCAATTTGATGCAATACTAAAAATCGAATATTTATTACTAAGCACTTATTAATCACCATATTTATTTATAATATACTTGTTTCGCAACACTGTTTTTAGTATCTCGAAGTACTGAAACAGATACTATAGCGTTGATTTTACCTAATAAACTTAACCGAAATCTGATAGATTATTCTATGCTGACTGGAGGATCGAAATATACCAGTCAGAAATACAAGAATTAATAGTCAGGCTGTTTGCCCGAAGATCGGAAGAGCGTGCTCAATGCCCAATGTGCTTAAAGAACAGCAATACTGTACGCTCATCCTATTTCTGAAAATTAATGGACTTACCGATGGTTCACCAATAAGGTTTTTATTTTTCTTAAAATCCAGCGTTTTGCATGTAAAAACATTATATGCCTCAAATCGATATTCTCAGAAAGGTGCAACGATATCACCAACCTTATTCCAGATGAACGGAGAGGGCTTCACTGTATTTACAGCAGATCCTTATTGAGATATCTTCAAACAAGGATTCCTTCTTTTCTAAATTAATGCATAATCCCCTCAATAGCAATATTTGTCTTAGGTTAGTTAAGTCTATGGCTTTGCCAGTATATGATGATCTAATCTGTGTGGGAATAGATGATTGGGCAAAGTGAAAAAGGAATGAACTATGGAATGATCATCGTTAATGCAGAAACCGGCCGCCCTATTGATCTTTTAGATAGCAGGGATATGAGGTTACGGATTGGTTTTCAGCTCACCAACAAATTGAATATGTTACTAGGGATAGAGCGACATCTTATGCAAGTGCAATTACAAAATCAATACCTGCAGCAAAACAAATAGCTGATAAATTTCACTTGGTAAAGAATCTTGGGGATGTTCTCTGCGAGGAAATCAGACTCGAATACGGTCATCTGGAAGCAAGTGGCTAAAAACATTTCGGCAGATTTAGAAGCAGCCTCGTCCGGCATAGTACAGTGGAATGTTAATAATAATATTAGCCCTAATAGTAGTAAGTAAGATATTCCCTTGTGAATGGTTGAAGGAAGGGAGAAGCTTGCGTTAATGACCAAATAAAAAAAACGGCTATAACCGCACTGAAATTTCCGCAGAACTAAAACGGACTGGCGTACTGTAAAAAAGTATTTGACATTGGGAATACGACCTATCTGAAGGGAACCGAGTGCCAATTACAATAAGTATGAGAAATAAATTGCCCAAATGGTCGATTTAAAAATCAACCCTTCGACAATGTTTAAGTCACTTAAAGATTTAGTGTTAAATTGTTGTGAGCGCTCTTTCACAAGGTGGTTTACTATTAAGTTCCCTGCCTATCAGCGTAAATGGACCAGAGCAAGTCAACAACCTTTAAAGTCCAAAATTGGGCATTTGGGTCAATTATATACCTTCGTTGAGAAAGGTTGCGATATTTGTAGCAAAACCCGATTGTGATGTTTCAAAAGACACGGGCGAGTGCTCAAAGGCGAAGGAGATTGTGGATGGTCTGATAGATAAAGTTACATTTCTAGCCCACTTAAATAGCATTTATATCGACTTTAGAAAAGTATTGAAAGGAGGATGCTCCAATAAAAATTAAAGCCGAAAATATCATATTTAGGGCTTTAATTTTAATGATTGATAATGCAGTTCATTATTAGCTATAACTAAAATAAACTGATTTGGTTATAATGGACTTCTAATCTAGGTTCTCAAGGTGTAATGGTATCAGTGTATGACACCCAAAAATTATCCACCGCACTTTTTACAGGGACAAAAGCAGACCTTACCAAAACCTTCTCACCCATTTTCCAATTCGGCAGTAAGATCTTCAACGAATCGCGGTGCAAGAATAAATCTACTGCATTGCCGGCATTATTGTTATAGGTTAATTTTGTGGTCACATTTATGGTATCTGTATTAGCAGCAAAATTCAAAGTCAGATTTGTGGCGTTGATACTGCTTGTCGTGTACCGTCTGTTTCGCAGAGAGCTTACATAAAGCGGACCGTATACTGTGACGGCAGTAAGTGTTTGTCCAACTGATTTATTACCTGCTGCATCAACTGTAAATAGAGAAAAATCCTGAATTTGCTCTTCCAGATTGGGTATAATAACTTTGATTGAATCTTTGGTAGACTCTCCTTTGGCCTGCAGTAAAAGTGAGTCGCGCTTATTATTGTAATACACTACATATTTTACAACACTTCGATCAGCACTGGGACTCCAGCGAAGCTGAACCCTCTTGTCGCCCGGGTAAGCACGAAAATTGGACACCAGACCAGTATAAGTGATCTCTTTACCCTTAAGATAATTATCAAAATTATAGCCCTCTTTATTGCAACCTGCAATTACAAGAAGGAGTAAACAACCTATAAATAAATTCAATTTCATAATATATATTAAATTATAATTTTAAACTAAACCAATCCTTATTGGTTTACGAAATGCTTAATTAAGCTGGAATTTTCGTTCATACGAAAAATGCTGTGGCTTTATTTATCTGGGATCTCCAAATAACTTAACCTCTACTATAGCAGCATATGATACTTTTCCCCAAGTTTCCTCTACAGACATCCTTACATACTTTACAGAGGGTGCACTGATGGGAAAAGTAAAATCAACGCCTGCCTCGACAAACTGCCGATCTGCTGCAGTTACCGTTCCAGGACTTGGAATATTGCCAGATGGTGGATCTGGAAATTTGTAGTTTCCTAAATTTATCCAATCGCCAACAACAGTTCCTTCTGGTACTCCCATAGGAAATACAACATCCTTCGGCTGATCCTTGTCTGAGCCCCAAACTGAAAATATTTTAAGATTTCCAAATCCGTATGACCAGTTTGCTCCAACTCGCTCATATAGGGTGAATCTACTCAGTTTTGCATTTGTACCCAATCCAAATGTACAGTTATAGGGATAAGCGGCGGCTGCGCCAGTTAGCACATCGGTATGCCACATATCTTCTCCGAGTATATTATTAAAAATATTGTTCACAGAATAAGACCCTGGATAAGTTGTCTTATCAGAGGCAAGCTTGTAAGCAAAAAACTTACTCCTATCCAATGCCGTTTCGTAAAGAGGTTTGATCGTTTTGTAGAGCGTATCGGAAAAATTCCCATACTCGTCAACCACGTAAGCGGCCATCCTTTTGGGTAGCGTATCAAGTCCCCTACTACTAAAATTAATCAATTGAAAATTATTGAAGCTTTGCTGCCTGATGACGTATTTCCCATAAGCAGGATCATCATACAGCAGTACTACACCAACTTTCTTTTTGAGATCGTTTTTAGTACTAACATTAACCCCAGCAAAGTCAGCGTTTAATGAAAGCTGCTCCCTAACCAATTTGTATACCGGTTTATCAGGATTTACTTTTACTATTACCGGATCTGATGCCACCCCTGCCCTGCTATAAACTTCCATCTTTATTTCGTATTCTGTTGCTTCGGAAAATCCCTCAACAACAGTGGTATCAGTATAGTAACTGGATTTAGTCTGGCGTTTCGCGCCAGTTTTATGGTTTATTGTATAATCAGACAATACGTATAACAGATTAGATGATTTTGGAAGGTCATAGGTAATTATGGCAGCACCATTTAAGTTTTTGATCTTAACATTTGTGATGGGGCCTGGTTTAGTCATATCTTTTGACACTATATCATTGATTTGGTCAACTTTGGTGCAAGAAGCAAAAGCCAACAAAATGAAGAACAGGCAGTGTGTATATTTTTTCATTTTGAACATTTTATGAATGGTTACCATAAGGGGTTTTGAACATTTTTATCATTATTTAACATGACCGCATCTGATAGTGGCCAGAGATAATCACGAGTGGTGAAGGCTGGGATAAACTGAGTGACCGGCTGGTAGAAAGTAGCAGCAGTTGTTTGCATCACACTCCAGCCGCGCATCGGTTTGGACATCACTTCAGGCATTTCTTTCCATCGGCGTAAATCCCAACCCGCCTGGGCCTCAAAACAAAGTTCTGATCTCCGCTCTCTATGGATAATTTTCCGTAGACCTTCTTTAGTTCCTACGCTGCCCGGAGAATTCGAGAAATTTGTCCACGATTCTACCACCCCTTTTAAGCCTGCTCTAGCACGTACTTTATCAATGTATTCATATGCTTCTGCATTTGGTCCATTGGCCTCATTAAGGCATTCTGCATATAAAAGGTACAATCCTGATAATCTTATCCTGGGTAGTCGGTAAGGCTCCGCACTGAAAGCAGAACCGTTAAAAACAGTGAGATAGCTTACTAATTTTTTTGGCCATATTGCCGTAACATTGGTGGTCGGTCTATCCAAAGGACCAGCAAGGCTTCCAAGCCCTTTAGCTTGTACACTTAACATGGTAGATTGGTTTAAAATACCGTTCCCAAACCAGTAAGCTCCATCAAAGCCAATACTTGCATAATAACGGGGCTCCCGATTAAAGTTGGCCTTTATTGTACTATACCCTTCTTTCAGATAGTACTTATGGCTAACATCTCCGGCCTGGATAGAGAACCGCCCGTTATAATCCCAAGTTTTATCTTCCTCAATAGGAACACCATTGGCAGTATAAAACAGTTCAGTCGTTGAAATGGGAACTGCAAAAGTGCCAGCTGCCTGATATAGAATTTTAGCATTATCTGCATACATTCTGGGAATGGAAAGATTTTGATATCCAAAAACAGGGTTCAATGCCCATATCAATTCTGAGTTGATATCCCATTTTTCCGTGACCGCATTTTGCAGGGTCAATAAACGTTGTACTTCAGGTGAAAGCGTGCCTACGCCAGCATTTGGAATAAAATTATAGAGCCGCTTATTCATCAAAACTGCCTCATCTACCGCAGCCTTACACGCATTAGCAGCCAGCTTCCATTTTTGTGGATCGTATGAAGCACTGAATAAAACAGTGCCTTCCTTGTCTTTAAATCCTGCGTAATCTGGATTACCATTAAACAAGGGACTGGCAGCTGTAGCCAATATTTCAGCTTTAACAGAAAGCGCAATTAATTTTGTAATACGTCCCAATTCATCCGTTGGATTCATCATCTGCTGGGGCAAATCCTGAATCGCCTCATCCATTAACTGGACAGCATAATCAAAAACGACATCTACAGGTTCCCTTCGGATCTGCATCACTTCAGAACTTTCATTAATATCGAAATTGGTTTTATACAATGGGATTGGTCCGTACATTCTCGCTAAAAAATAGATGTAATAACCCTTTAAAAACTTTACCTCAGCTATCCATCTCGCCTTTTCCGGTGCCTTAAGGTCAATTGGTTTATCTATGTTTTCCAACATGATATTACATTTTCTAATGGCTTGAAAAAGATTTGTCCCTCCATTGGCCCCTTGCCAATAATTAAGAATTGGAGATGAGATGTTTTGCGAATTTCCACGAATGAGCTGAAAAGAGGCAGTAAATCCTCCAAGGTCCGCAGGATAAATAATTTCAGATGACATAACAAAACCTGGATCGTTTACCACATTAGCCATGCTCTGGAGTGCGTTGTAGCAACCGAATAGGTAGCTCTCAGCTTCATTTCTGTTTCTAAAGGCGTAGTCCAGCGTACCTACATTGGGAGGTGTAACGTCCAGATACTTTTTACAGGAAGAAACACCTGTAATAAATAAGCAACTCAGAAGCAAAAATTTTATCAAAAAATAAGGTTTATTTTTCATTTTATTCATTATAATTTCTTTTAAAAATAAGACTGGTACTATGGATTAAATACCGATGTTAAGCCCCAAGTTGTACTGTCTTTGAATGGGATAAGTAAAGGCATTACCACCAAGTTCAGTGTCCCACAATTTGAAATTTGTAATATTGAACAAATTGTTCCCACTGACATATATGCGGCATTTTGACAAATGTATTTTTTCGAGCAACTTGCGTGGTAGTGTATAACCGAATTCGGCCATTTTCATTCTTAAAAAGCTACCATCCCTAAGCCACCATGTGCTCGGTTGCATATTGTTCTGCACCTGAGCGGCACTGGTACCCATTCGTGGATAGAGTGCGTATAGGTTTTGATTTTCTGCGGACCAGTGATCCTCTGCAAATGCTTGCAATAGCGATGTCTGACCAACTACACCGCCTGAGGATGGAACAATAAATGGGCTAACATCCCTTGGGCTGATGTAAAAAGATACCCTTGTTTGCCCTTGAAAACGCGCATTCACATCAAATGCCTTATACCGCACACTAAAGCCAAAACCGTAAGAAACTTGGGGCGTGGTAGGATATCCTATTGGTGCTTGATCTGCTACAGTAATACGTCCATCATTATTTAGATCCCTATACTTTATATCCCCTCCTCTCACTATACCGCCAAAGACTTGGGCTGGGGAGGCAGCAACCTCATTATCATCCACAAAAAGCCGTTCTGCGATGTAGCCACGAGGTTGACCCAGTATTGCACCATTTACATAACGGTAATATTCTGCGTAATTGGGTTCTTCAAACTGGGTATAATTGCCTTTTGAGAAGGTAAAGTTTGAAAGAAACTGTATGGTTAAATTGTTGTTTACCGACTGTGTGTAATTTGCAGTTAAGTCCAGTCCATGTGATTTGGCAGTCCCCAAATTTGCTGATACCGCGGCTTCCAGCCCGGTAGACTGGGGTACTAGCCTTTGCAAAAGAATATTTTTTGTATTTTTTTGCCAATATTCAGCAATAACATCTAGTTTTTTAAAAAATGTAGTTTCAATGGCATAATTCTGGATCACACTTCTTTCCCAAGTAATTTCGGGATTTGGATAGTTTCTGATCGTTACACCAGGCCTTGTATAGATATTATTTGTACCAAAAACTGCTCCGGCCCCCGAAGGTTGGAGATTTACGTCTGAAAGATAAAAGAACCGTTGTGCACCTATATTATCATTTCCGGTAGCTCCTACGCTTGCCCTTAATTTAAAAGAAGTTAAAATATTAGCCAATGCACCTTTCCAGAATCCTTCTCGGGATACGATCCAGGAAGCTCCAATGGTTGGAAAAAAACCAAACCGGTTTTTTTCCTCAAACCTTTCAGAACCATTGTATCCAAATCCAGGCTCAACGATATAACGGTCTTTAAACATATATGTTAATCTTCCCGCAAAGTTGAGGTTACGATAAGGCAGGGCGTATGGCAAGCTAGGTTGACCATTTGCAGGATCAACTCCATTCGCATTGAGCGTTTGTTGGCGTATTCCCACCAATTGGGCATCTATCTTATGATCACCAAAACGCTGGCTGTAATTCAAGCTTCCTTGAAAGTGCATCCTTGCAGTAGCATCCTTTCTCCCTGGAGAATAAATCAGATATTCTGTAGCCTGTCCAGGTTGATTATTGATCCATGTAAGTGTATAACTGTTATTAACCCTGTCATAGCCACCTGGCAATGTAACAGTATAATAAAATGGCTGATAGGCCATCTGATAATCAAAGTAAGAATAGCGGTTCGTATTAAAAAAACCATTAAAACTTAAACCGGGAACTATGAAATCCAACTTTTGATCTAACCTCACTGTAGCCTGCATGGTTGAAGTTGAAAAAGTTTTATAGCCCCTTAGCATCTGCGCATATGGATTATAATACTGTAAACCTGCATTGGTACCTGTCGCTCCTGCTGCACTTCCGTTCCCGAAAAGGATATGCTGGCTGAGTTGATTGGCCTGATCTGCCTCGTAAAAAGGAGCAAATAAAACTGGGCTTGTGTGGGTAGCTTGCGCGTATAGATCTGTAGCAAATGAGGCATTATTGGTTATAGGTCCACTATAGTCATTAAAAATACCCCAAAGATCTACCGAAAAAACAGTTGATTTTGTGAGGTTGATGTCTATATTACCCCTTAATTGATAAGTCTTGAAACTTACATTATTATTAAAATCGTTCTGAGGACTTTGTTTTAAAGCCCCATTGTCAGTTGAGTAAGATCCAGATACGAAATAATTGGCTACGTTTCCCCCACCGTTGATACTGGCAGTAGTCTTCAAATTATTGGTTCTTTTTTTAAACATCAGATCCATCCAATCTACTGCTGGATATACAAAACGATTGCTTCCTGGTGCATTATTGATGGTTTGTTGGGTATTATAGATTTTATCGGCACTAAAAAAGTCACCAGAATAGGTTTCCGGACGAGACCGTTCGGCCGCATTATACATATTCATGTAGGTCATCGGATCACTTAATCCAATCATTTTAGTAGGCTCAGAGATGACATTATCGACACGCAGATCAATTCTAGGTCTACCCGATTTACCCCTTTTCGTAGTAACTAAAATTACTCCGTTAGCACCTCTTGCACCATATAAGGCTGTTGAACTGGCGTCCTTAAGGATTGAAAAGCTTGCAATATCATCTACCTGCAAACGGGCCAGATCATCTTTAGTGAGCTCAATGTTATCGATAAGAATAATGGGTTCCTGCCGGTAACCAAAGGAAGTAACCCCTCTCACAAAAAAATTAGAATTATCTAATCCGGGCTGGCCACTGGTTTGAAATCCGATAACCCCAGCCACCTGGCCAACGATGGCATTGGTAAGATTACTGGCAGGTGAGACCAATTTTCCGGGGTCAATAGTTACCACCGAACCGACCACAGCCTCTTTTAACTGTTTCTTTCCAAAAGCCGTAACAACAACTTGCTCCAGATCGGATTTATTGTCAGCTAATTTAATCCGTAATACTTTTGTTTCACTGGTAGTGGTAACGCTCTGGGAAACAAAGCCTACCATACTGAAGTTTATCACCGTACCCGGTATTACATCCAGCACAAATTTACCGTTCAGATCGGTTGTCGTTGTCATGTTTGTTTTACCCCTTGCAGCTACAGTTACCCCATTTAAATTTGCATTTGTGGTGTCTACCACATTCCCTGTGACAGTAATTTTTGACGTCTGCGAAAAAGCGTTCCCACTTAACAGCACACAACAGAGAAGAAGAAAGTTGGTTAAACTTCTTAGGTTTAGTTTTTTAATAAGCATAATTAGAATTCCGGTTTATTTGATTAGAATTACTAATTTAACACTATGACAATCATTAAAAAATGGATTTTGACAGGTTTTACATGGACTTTAAAACTGAAAATTTTGCATATGCATATAAATTACTTTCCAGTACATATATTGTTTAAAGCAAAACTTATTTATAGGATTAACCCATGCTGCCATACCAACTCTCTAGCTGTAACCTGAATTGCTTAAAAAAAATGGCGATTATTATCAGAACAACCTGGACTGGCATAAATCTCAATTATATACAACTAAATATCTGAAATTCAGTGTATATAATCGGGAAGTACCGATCGGGTTAAATTGACGAACAACTCGAATAAATGTTTTGAAGCCTATCTCTATTATCACCAGCAGAACTCCAGCAAGCTGGACTCAATCCGAAAGAGCGTGCTTAATGGGATATTAAGAATTATGAGATTGGAGGAGGTGGTCATTCCATAGCCAGGCCGCTCCTTTACCAAAAGAAGCCCGGTATTGGATTAAAGAACAACAAGCAGATTCCTACCGGTAACTCAAGCTGCAGCTTTATCAGATTACAGCGCTGAATATAGAACAGAAAAGAGTCGAAGCATTGAAGGCATTGGTTAAGCAAGCCAGCGGGGTACTGGTCAACAACTTTTTGTTATATCTCCTATCAAATAGGTCATATGGCGGTTCCTTAGATATGACATCAGGGGATATTTTCTTGATAATTCCATTGGATTGCAGTTTCCACAATATTTATGGGTAATGCAAACTAACGTAATATTGTAAATATTGGTTACCGTATTAACTTTGATCATTGGCCAGATCAAATTTAAAAACTTTGATCTGAGTATTATTTCTGAGATCCTAAAGAATTTATCTTAATATTAAAACAAAAGACATCATGTCGGTAAATGGCAGAGGTATGACCTTTAATCCTGCAAATCCACTGCCTAGATAATTATCTAGGTTGGATTACTAGACGATCCTTTATCTATGGGTGCTCACTCCGATTTTTTACCACACTTTCTAAATGTTGTCAATTATTAAAAATCGGCTCAGGTAATTTTAAGGTTTAATTATTTGATAATGGATAAAAACAAAGATTCGAACCACAACCACATTAAGAGCAGGCAACTAGAAAACTCTGACCAAAATCATCTTGATCCAATAGAAACAGATGAAATAGCGATACTTAGAAGGCTATTAAATAAGATTTGGGGTGTAACAGAAATGCTTCAGAACGACATTCATTATATAAAACGGATATATACGAAACCAGTTGTGCCTAAAAAACCGAGGATAGACCGGGAGGAAAGAAAAACCCTTATCAAACACAAGCTTTTGACCAGAAACAAAAAGACGGGTTAAAACTCTGCCTTACCATCGATTACTATGAGCTGCTTGTCAAGCTTTGATTTAACATAATCCTGGGTCTGCGATATTGATGAGTGCCTTGCCATCTTTGAAAGCTTTTCAATTCCCACTGTCTCCAGGCTTTCATAGTTGCCCGTGTGCTTTAAAGCATAAAGCTTTAAGTTCTTTGAAAGTTGAAAATCCTCCCTGAACTTCCACCACCGGTTGCTCAGGAACTGCTTGTTTCTCTGTGTTGCGCCTGGCTTATAATGGCCGCCAAATAGGAAATTGGATTTATCGTCAAAACTGCCAATATATTCCGCTAAAAGATCAAGCATGTCCTTTCTTAACTGAAACTTTGCCATTAATCCATTTTTTGTACCATTGACCATGCGCCCCCGTTCGATAACCGTTTCAGGGATGGTCAGTTCACCCTTTTCCCAGTTGATCCAACCGAGCTGGATCCTTAACTGTTCGGCCTCACGGATGTTATATTCGAAGAGAAATTTACAGGCTATCAGCAGATCCCGGTAATTAGGTGCACCTATCAACAATGCTTTCACCGTCTGGATTTCCTCTGGTTCAAATATCTCAAAGCGGGTCTTCAGTTTTTTTGTTTTGTACTTGTAAGCTACAGAACATGGATTGTAATTAATTACCCTTTCATGGTAAAGAAATTTATAAAAAAGTCAACCGGTAGATATATGAATTATAGGTAACAGGCGATAAACCCCGCTTCCTTTCCATGGTGCGCATAAAGAAATTGATATCGTTAACTGTAAAATGGGAAGGTTTCTGTAAGAACACATTATTTTTCTTAAGGAACTCTGAGTAGAAGTTGAATAAAAATGTAGTGGTGTTGAGTTCTTCCTGTGAGATTGTACCGTTTTCGAAGTCAAGGGTACGGAGTTTTAGCCACGCCCTGATACACTCTCCCATTTTACTCTGACCGGTGAGCTTGATATAGTCGGGATAGGTATCGGATATCGGGTTCCAACCCGCGGTCAAAAGTTCGATCAGAGCATCAATTAGGAGGCTGGCCTGCTCGGTATACATTTTTTTTGACGCATATCTGTCAATCCCCGTACTTTTTTTTATGTTTTTGTTTTTTCCCGTTTCTGGGTTCAAAAACGGAAAATGTACCTCTATCTTGTTGTTAGCATCGATTTTCTTTGGAACATAGAGTTTGAACTCAATATCGTTCCATCTTTTCAAAACCTTGGTTGATTTCATTTAAACGCACTTTTATTTTTCCCCTTAAATTTCCCCTAAATTACAAAATAAGCCTTTAAATACAAAAACAAGCGGTATTTTTTAAAAATCATACAATAAACTGTTTAAACCTATTTTTTATCCTACGGGCACAAAAAGTGCTTAAATTTTGATTTTAGGCACATTTAACTAAATTTGGATTATACCAAAACCAAGTTTATGTATCAATTAACAGTACCTGCAGATCGCGTTAACGAATCGTTAAGTAAGCACATTTTGGCCGATGGTTTCGACCTCACCTACGATATGGAAAAAAGTCGTGGCGCATACATTTACGATTCGAAATACAATAGAACTTTACTCGATTTTTTCACTTGTTTTGCCTCTGTTCCTTTAGGTTATAACCACCCTAAAATGATTAATGATGAAGCGTTTAAAAAGAATCTTCTCCTCGCTGCATTAGCCAATCCATCTAACTCAGATGTTTACACCCAGCAGTATGCACAGTTTGTTGAAACATTTTCTAAAGTTGGTATTCCAGATTACCTGCCACATGTTTTTTTATTGCTGGTGGTGGCCTAGCAGTAGAAAATGCAATTAAGGTAGCGATGGACTGGAAAGTTCAGAAAAATTTTGCAAAAGGATACGCTGAAGAAAAAGGCTTTAATGTTTTACACTTCGAAAGGGCTTTTCATGGCAGAACGGGTTATACTTTAAGCTTAACCAATACCCTGCCAGATAAAACAAAATGGTTTGCCAAATTCGACTGGCCAAGGGTAGCTGTTCCGGAAGTTAAATTTCCACTTTCAGGAAATAATTTAAGTCATGCCATTGAAACTGAAGAAGCTTCGCTTGCACAGATCAAAAAAGCCTTTACAGATAATAAAGATGATATCTGTGCGATAATTGTAGAACCAATCCAATCTGAAGGTGGAGATAATCACCTGCGGGAAGAGTTTTTAATCCAACTTAAAACACTGGCAGATGAAAATGAAGCTTTTTTAATTTATGATGAAGTACAAACTGGCGTAGGTTTAACCGGTAAATTCTGGTGTCACCAGCACTTTAGTGAAAAGGCCCGACCAGATATTATTGCTTTTGGTAAAAAAATGCAGGTTTGCGGTATTCTTGTGGGTAACAAGGTAGACGAAATCGAAACCAATGTATTTAAAGTACCAAGCCGTATTAACTCAACATGGGGAGGTAATCTGGTGGACATGGTGCGCGCTACACAGATTTTACAAATTGTAGAAGAAGATCAGCTTTGTGAGAATGCTACAAAAGTAGGTTTGTATTTAAAAGATCAACTCGAAAATCTGTCTCACAGGTTTGATCAAATGACCAATGTGCGCGGAAGAGGTTTGTTATGTTCTTTTGATTTCCCAACAAAAGAAATGCGCAATAAGTTTATTGGCAAAGGATTAGAAAATAACGTAATGTTTCTGGGTTGCGGCGAGAAAACCATACGTTTTCGTCCGGCACTTTGTATCGAGCAAAAGCATATTGACGAAGGATTGACGGTTATGGAAAAAATATTGCCTTTATTGTAGGCATGAACAGAAAATCATTGGTTTATATCATCCCGATAGGCGTTTTAATATTGATATTCTTCATGGTCAGGGATGTTTTTGACCAACCGGGAATTGAAGATACGAAAGCTGGCTTCAAGGAAATCCTAAAATATAGAAATGCCAACAATACTGGTCCTGTACAAAGGATTTATGTGGTAACGGTTAAAGATTCAGTATGGAAAGAAATGGAAGATTATGGTAATTTAATGCCCCATACCAAATATGGAAATACAAAAGTTTACTTCTTTATGGAAAACGCTAATATCCCGAAAACATTAGAACCAGGGGAAGTAAACTTCGATCCTCAATTTAATAAATCCTGTATTGCGCTATACGAAAAAAGCGCAATGAGTCAGGTCGCATTTAATAGGCATCCGTTTTAAACGCAGATTTTTTTGTATAATTACGCATGAATCGTGATTACAGTTCGATAAGTTCATCAGCAAAATCGCTATTGCTGGCCAAAAGCTTAACGGACATTCCCTTTGTAGCTGATGCTGTTAAGTTAATTTACGGTAATGAAGCTCATGAAAAATTAAATCATAAAGATTTTGATGAGGTATTTTTAAAACGGTTGGTGCATTTTGAGAGTAGATATTTATCTCTGGATAGCTTACTTTTTGCATCAGGTTGTTTAAATATTCTGGAAATTTCTTCTGGTTACTCTTTCAGGGGCTTGGATCTGGTTTTAAGGCATCCAACTATTTATTATTTGGATACCGATTTACAAGGGGTAATCGATATCAAAAAAGATTTGGTTGACCGGCTGATTGTTGATGAGAAATTACAACTAAAGGGCAAACTCAAAACCGAAGCTTTAAATGTTTTGGATGGGGATGCTTTTTCAAATGTTATAAATCAAATGCCTCTCGGCCCGATTAGTATTATAAATGAAGGTTTATTGATGTATTTAAATACTGAAGAAAAGGTATCATTATGTAAAACCATCCATAAATCATTAAAACAAAGAGGTGGTTATTGGATCACTGCTGACATATATGTTAAACGACCAGCGCTTAAAAATGAAACCAATGATCATTTTTCTCAGTTTCTGGAAGCACATCATGTAGAAGATAATAAGTTTGACAGCTTTGAACAGGCTGAACACTTTTTTCTCGAACAAGGGTTCAAATTGATAACTAAAGCAACTTCAGTTTGGCATCAACTTTCCTCACTAAAATATATTGATATGGAGTTATTAAAAAAAATGAAAGAGCAGGCGAATAGAGTTGGGAGAATCCGGGAAACCTGGGTATTAAAAGCGATTTAATTAAACAGAATGAAATACTCAGCATTCTAATATTTAAAATTCCAGGAGTAGTTTGCCAACTGCGTTAATCCTTATGATTTGGAAATGAAGGGTTTTGTGCATTTGGCATTTTCAGCCCCGCTTTCCCTCCTGCCAATTTGATCCCGATGTAAAATCGGGAGGCATCCGTTCCAATCGGGTTTATGAACAATGTTTTGTGCCTTGAAAAAACCGCTGTTCAATAAACCTGACAGCAGCGAAAATCCTTTTTGCCAGCAGAAACCTTAATATACTGTCATGCTGAGGCACGAAGCATCTGCAAGCTATAACACAGAGGTTCCTCATCACTTCAAAACCCGCAAAAAGATTGCAGCGAATGGCAGGGCTACAGCACCTATGAAACATTGACTTTCGTTTTCAAACCCTAAAATCCTGGCATTTACTATACTAAATCAGTCTTCGACTACGCTAAGGCTGATAAGCAACTAATTGTCTCAGCTCAAAACTAACGAAGTTTCCAACCTGCTCTTACCCTTTCAAACCTCGTGAGTTCCTGCCCCCTAAACAAAAGCAGAAAAACCAGTAATGGCCCTACCTACAATTAGTGTATTAATTTCTTTTGTACCCTCATACGAATAAATCGCCTCAGCATCTGCTACGAAACGCGCTACATTATATTCGAGTAAAATACCGTTTCCGCCCATCACTTCCCTTGCTTTGCTTACTACATCACGCGTTCTTAATGAACAGAATACCTTGGCTAAAGAAGCATGCTCATCTTTCAACAAACCCTGATCCTGTAATTGCGACAAGCGAAAACACAGCGTTTGCATGGCCGTTAAATTCGACAACATCTCCACCAGGTGATTTTGAATCAATTGAAAAGAAGCTATAGGTTTACCAAACTGTTTTCTGGTTTGGGTATATTCCAAGGCATTTTCATAGGCTCCGCGAGCACAGCCTACCGCCTGCCAGGCCACACCCGCTCTTGTCATTTGCAGTACCTTAGCCGTATCTTTAAAAGAGTTTGCATTTTGCAGGCGATCAGCTTCTTCAACTTCGCAATTGGTTAAAGTAATAATGCCATTCTGCACAATCCGTAAAGCCATTTTATCCTGCATTTTCTCTACAGCAAAACCAAGATTATCTTTTTTCACGATAAAGCCTTTTACGTCTCCACTTCCCTCATCACGTGCCCAAATAATTAAGATATCGGCAAAGGTGGCATTACCTATCCATTTTTTCTGGCCATTTAATACCCATTTGCCATTTATTTTTTTGCAGGTTGTGGTTAGTCCCCCGGCTGCAGCCGACCCCACTTCAGGTTCCGTTAAACCAAATGCACCGATAATTTTAAATTGCTGCATCAGTGGTAGCCACTGTTGTTTCTGTTCCTCCGATCCACATAAATAGATCGATCCCATGGCCAGGCCGCTTTGTACACCAAAAAAAGTAGAAATTGAGGTATCAATCCTAGCCATTTCCATTGCTAAAATACCTTCCATTAAATTCGATTTCCCCGGACAGCCATAACCTTTATAGGTTAAACCACAAATATTGAGTTCGGCAAGTTTTGGGATAATTTCGAATGGGAATTCAGCTTTGTTCCAGTAATGGTTAACAATGGGTTTCACTTCTTTTTCTAAAAAAGCACGTACTTTTAACTGGAGTTCGCGATCCTCATCTTTGAGCGCTTCGTCGCCCAAATGGTAAAAATCACCTTCAATGGGGGTAATTCTTTCTTTTTATCCGATCCACCCATCATTTTCATCATCCCCTGGATTTGTTTATCATCCAGGCTTGATATGGTTTCGACCATTTTAGGTAAATCGACTTTTTTCGATAAAGCCTCTAACTTATCGAAATCTACATGTTTAAAAAGATGGTAAGCGTTTTTGAGAGATGAGAATATATTCGCCATTATTATTCGTTTTCAGAATAACAAATGAAGGACGGTTTTGTTGGACTTTCAAAGTAACCGCAAAGGCCGCTAAGTTTTTCGCTAAGGAAAAGGAAGAGAAATCTTAGTAAGACAAATCTCCACAGCTTTGCGCACTTTGCGTAACACTTCTTTTCTTTGCGGTAAAAAAACTACCTCAAATCAAACAAACTATCTACGCCCAACAATTTCCGCGAAGTAAAGCCTTCACCAAAAGTGGCGCCAATGCTTTTACCAAATTCTCTTGAACGGCCAATCACACTTTCGAAAAATTCAGGTGATGAAATATAAGTTTGCAATCCATCTACATCAGGATTATAAAACTGTGTTTTAAAAGCCTTAATCGAGTCAATTTTCTTATCCATCTGATCAGAAATATCTACAATAATATCAGGCTTCAAGTATCTGTCCTGGATATATTGCAACAACAACCTCGGACGGTGGGCCTCTTGCTTAACACCATCTATCAACGTTTCGATTTTTGGTAAACCTGATAAAAAAACCGAATCGTAAACCAGGTCGCCTGCCCTTCCGTGATCAGGGTGCCGGTCTTCCAAAGCATTGCTTAAAATAATTTCGGGTTGATATTTTCTGATGACTTTAATTACTTCTAAACGGTGAAATTCATCGTTCTGAAAAAAGCCATCCCTCATTCTTAAATTTTCGCGAACATGTAAACCCAAAATTCTCGCAGAATCTGCGGCCTCTTCATCTCTAGTTTCTGCTGTACCACGTGTACCGAGTTCGCCTCTTGTTAAATCTACAATTCCAACTTTTTTACCAAGGGCAATGTGTTTTAAAATAGTACCGGAACAGCAAAGCTCTGCATCATCAGGATGCACGGCTATAACTAAAATATCTAACTTCATGATTTAAATTATTGGGTATTTTGGCTCAGCAGTTGCTGAATTTTCTTTTTAATTTTCGAACTCAATGGCTTGGTGAAGGGCAAGAAATAATCTTCCAGTTCGCCATTTTTGTTCAGGAGGTATTTATGAAAGTTCCAACGGGGTTTCGAACTTAATTTGGTGTTTTGCTTTTTATCGCTCAGGAACTGATAAAGTGGGTGAGCATGTTCGCCACGAACCATAATCTTTTCAAAAACAGGGAATTTTACGCCATGGTTGATCTCGCAAAAAGATACGATATCGGATCCATTTAAAGGTTCCTGCTTCCCAAAATCATTTGTGGGAAAGCCCAGAATTTCAAAATCAGGGCTATTAATCTCGTCTTTAAGTTGCTGTAATTCTTTTAACTGTGGCGTAAAACCACATTCTGATGCAGTATTTACAATTAAAACAACTTTGTTGCGGTAGGCTGATAATGGTTGTTCTTCGCCATTAATTTTTTTAACCTTAAATGAATAAATATTCGGAATGCGTTCCTGCATTATATGTTATTGATAAAATCCTGAGGTACGGATAATAGATTCTATATCCCTATCCTCATTCGGATCGTAAGTGCTTTTTAAATTATGTCCTACCACGCGGGCAACAATCTGATAAGAAAATGCAGCGAAACCGCCTTTGGTTTGCTTTACAATATCGTATGTTGTTCTGCCCACTTCACGGTCGATCAGTTTCGTTAAAATCTGACCCTGAGTAATCGTTAGTTCCTTTATTTCGCGGTTAAACATGTCTTTAATTTCTTTATCACATTGTTTAACCAGTTGTTTTTGTTCTTTTTTCTCAGGACTTCTGGCCAAATCCTGCTCCAATTGCTCATAACGCCGTTTTGCAAAAAGTGCATAAGGCATTACTTTTAATACGTTATACCTTAAACGGTTGTAGGCAGCCTGTTCTGCCGGCGATTTCCAGATTCTTGCTGCGTAAATGTTAACCTCATTAAGTTGCATCCAGGGAATCATCACACCATTATCATTTGTTGAGGCTACTCTAATCGTATCACTTTTACCCTTTTTTGGAAATACAGGTGCAGAAGGATCCTGGGCCCGTAGCGAAATGCTGCAAATCATTACAATAGAAAGAAAAAAGAGCCCTTTAAATTTCATAAATTTATACTTTTACAAAGTTAGGTGTTATTTCATATATTAGTTGTTTCACAAAACTAATATAAGTTTTATTCATAAATAAGACGCAAATTTTTACGCAAAAAATACAAATGAAAACAGAGTTAGTGATTGATTTAGAGGCGGAAAAGCAAGAGATTCTAAAAAGATATAGGGCATTACTACGGGCAAGCAAATCTACTTTACAAAAGGGCGATAAAAAAGAAATCAGAAAAGCTTTTGATATGGCACTGGAAAGCCATAAAGATATGCGCCGTAAATCTGGCGAACCTTACATATACCATCCTATCGCTGTCGCTCAGATCGCTGCCGAAGAAATTGGATTAGGAACAACCTCTATAGTATGTGCCTTGCTACACGATGTGGTAGAAGATACCGACATCACTTTAGAAGACATTGAACGTGAGTTTGGTAAGAAAACTGCTAAAATTATCGATGGTTTGACCAAAATATCTGGCGTTTTCGATACCAATAGCTCTTTACAGGCTGAGAATTTCCGCAAAATGCTACTCACTTTGGCTGATGATGTTCGGGTAATCCTGATCAAACTTGCCGATCGTTTGCACAACATGCGTACAATGGATTTTATGCCCCGCCACAAGCAGCTTAAAATCGCTTCAGAAACCATTTATTTATACGCTCCTCTAGCCCATAGATTAGGTTTATATGCCATAAAATCAGAATTGGAAGATCTTTCAATGAAATATCTTGATCCTGATACTTATAAATTCATCGCTAAAAAATTAAACGAGAAAAAAGCAGAGCGTGCACTTTTCATCAAAAAATTCGTTGAACCGATTGATGAGATTGTTCATGAGCAAGGTTTAGTAGCCGATGTTTACGGCAGGCCCAAATCAATCCACTCCATCTGGAACAAGATGAAAAAGAAAAATATCCCTTTTGAAGAAGTGTATGATCTTTTTGCCATCCGGATTATTTTGGATTCGGCCCCCGAAAATGAAAAGGCCGATTGCTGGAAAGCGTACTCTATTGTAACGGATTTATACCGCCCAAATCCAGATCGGTTACGCGATTGGGTTTCCTCACCAAAAGGAAATGGTTACGAAAGTTTACACACAACGGTAATGGGTCCACGCGGACAATGGGTTGAAGTACAGATCCGTACACAACGCATGAATGAAATTGCAGAAAAAGGTTTTGCTGCACACTGGAAATATAAAGAATCAAGTAACGATAACGGTCTGGATCAATGGATCCAGAAAGTGCGCGAAATGTTAAGCAATCCTGAAGCCAATGCTTTAGATTTCCTTGACGATTTCAAAATGAACCTTTTCTCGGATGAGATTTTTATTTTCACGCCAAAAGGCGCTTTAATACAATTGCCTTTGGGCGCTACCGCATTGGATTTTGCTTTCGAAATCCATACCGATGTGGGCGCTACCTGTATCGGTGCTAAAGTTAACCATAAGCTGGTTCCGATTTCATATAAACTGCAAAATGGCGATCAGGTAGAGATTATTACCTCAAGCAAGCAAACCCCAAAAGAAGATTGGTTAAACGTGGTGGTTACTGCTAAAGCCAAATCTAAAATTAAGTCATCGCTAAAAGAAGAAAAGCGAAAAATTGCCGAAAATGGCAAGGAAATCCTGGAAAGAAAGCTAAAGTCATTAAAAATTACTTACAATACCGATAACATTCAAAAGCTAAGTTATTTCTTTAAGCTGCCTTCTACACAAGAGCTTTTTGTAAATGTAGCCCTCGGGAAAATAGAGCTGAAAGATATCAAAGAATATCTGTCAAGCGAAAAGGAAGTCGAAAACCGTGGACCGGAACGCCCTGAAAATCTTTCTGTAGATGGAATCAAGAGTAAAATTAAAGGTGGAGAATCTGATATTTTACTCATTGGTGAAGATATGCAGCGCATTGATTATACCTTGGCAGCCTGTTGTAACCCAATTCCTGGCGATGATGTTTTTGGTTTCATCACCGTGAGTGAAGGTATAAAAATTCACCGCACCAATTGCCCAAATGCAGCACAGCTAATGGCCAATTATGGTTATCGTGTGGTAAAGGCTAAATGGAACAAACAGCAGGAATTAACTTTCTTAACCGGCTTACGCATTGTAGGTATTGATGATGTCGGTTTGATTAACAATATTACCAGGGTTATTTCTACCGACTTTAAAGTAAATATGCGTTCGATTACTGTTGATACTAATGAGGGGATTTTTGATGGTTCTATTATGATTTTTGTAAATGATACTGAACACCTCGAAAATCTGATCAAGAATTTGTTAAAAGTTAGAGGGGTTACAGGCGTTACAAGATTTGATGCTTAATTAGTTGGAAAGTTAAAGGTCCGAGGTCATAATTTCGAAATCTAAGTCGCAAGCTATTTGTGATTTAAACTTCCGACTTCCAACCTCTGCCTTCCCGACTTTGACAACATTTCAACAATCAAACACTACAACAATCAAACTATTTACCTACCTTTGAGTGGAGTTTAAAAACTATGTCTGAACAAAAAACAAATGAGCTCGTTCGCAAGATTTTTGAGGCTTATTTAGAAAACAAAAATCTACGTAAAACACCAGAGCGTTTCGCTATATTGGAAGAAATATATTCAAGAAACGATCACTTTGATGTAGAAACCCTTTATATCCACATGAAAAACCAAAAGTACCGCGTAAGTCGTGCTACGGTTTATAATACATTGGAGTTACTGGTTTCATGTGATTTAGTTACCAAGCACCAGTTTGGTAAAAACATGGCACAATTCGAAAAATCTTATGGTTACCGCCAGCACGATCACGTGATCTGTATCGAATGCGGTAAAGTAGTAGAGTTCTGCGATCCACGTATCCACCAGATCCAAACCATGGTTGGCGATCTATTAAAATTTGATGTTAAACACCATTCGTTGAATCTTTATGGTTTCTGCTCTGACTGCAGTATGGCCAGAAAAGTAAATGAAAATGCGGCTACAGCTGCAAAAATTGAAGCAAATTGAAGCAAATTAAATCAAAATTCAAATAAAACCAGCTTAATTTATTAATAATGACGCAAGTAGATGTACTTCTCGGCCTGCAATGGGGCGATGAAGGAAAGGGAAAAATCGTTGATGTACTAAGTCCAAAATATGATCTTATTGCCCGTTTTCAGGGTGGCCCAAATGCCGGACATACTTTAGAGTTCGATGGCAAAAAATTCGTTTTAAATACTATTCCTTCAGGAATTTTTAACGAAAAAACCATGAACCTGATCGGTAATGGCGTAGTAATCGATCCAATTATCCTAAAAAGAGAGTTAGATAATTTAAAAAAAGCTGGTCATGATCCTGTTGCTGATGGCAAATTGGTGATTGCCCGTAAAGCACACTTAATTTTACCAACCCACCAATTATTGGATGCTGCTAACGAAGCACGTATGGGTAAAAACAAAATTGGATCAACTTTAAAAGGTATCGGTCCAACTTATATGGATAAAACCGGCCGTAACGGTTTACGCGTTGGTGATACGACCCTACCTGATTTCAAAGAGCGTTATGCAAAACTGGTAGAAAAACATACGGAGATCCTTTCTCACTACGAAGGTTTTGAATACGAACTTGCTGAAAAAGAAGCATCATTCTTTGAGGCAATAGAATTCTTAAAAACCATTCCTCATGTAGATAGCGAACATTATGTTAACGGTTTCCTAAAAGAAGGAAAAGCGGTTCTAGCTGAAGGTGCGCAAGGAACTTTATTGGATGTAGATTTTGGTTCATACCCTTTTGTAACTTCTAGTAACACCACAACAGCAGGTGCCTGTACCGGTTTAGGTATTGCTCCAAACAAAGTTGGAGCTGTTTATGGTATTTTTAAAGCTTATTGTACACGTGTTGGTGGAGGTCCTTTCCCTACTGAATTAGATAATGAAGTTGGCGAAAATTTACGCGCTTTAGGTCACGAATTTGGTGCAACTACAGGCCGTGCCCGTCGTTGTGGCTGGATCGATCTTCCTGCATTAAAATATGCGATCATGTTAAACGGTGTAACCGAATTAATTATGATGAAAGCTGATGTTTTAGATACTTTCGATACCATTTATGCCTGTACACATTACGAATACAATGGAGAAACGATCGATTACATGCCTTACGATATCATTTCTATTGAACCTAAACCAGTATTGAAAGCAATTGATGGTTGGGCTACTGATGTAACTAAAATTACTTCTGTAGATGAAATCCCGGCTAAATTGACTGACTACATTGCGTTCTTGGAAAAAGAACTGGAAGTGCCAATTAAGTTCCTTTCTGTAGGACCAGATAGAGCACAAACTTTAGCTTTACGTTAGAATCAGCGTCGTCACCCTGCATTTATTTCAGGGTCTGTTAATTTCACAAACACAATATAGATGCTGACCACGAAGTAGCTACAAGGCAATTGAAAATAGTATTTTAACTTGTAAAATAAATCTGATAGCTATCGGATCAGCCGATATAAGAAAGCAATCCATAGCGGATTGCTTTTTTCGTTCAAGAGTTGTCAACTTTTAATAGCAATAGCTAGAAGAAAATTGACAACTCTTTGCCAATTGACATAGTAAATTGATTTCGACAGTTTGTTTTCCTTCATCAATTTAGTTATTTTTGAGTATAAATATCTTATTATGGCAACTATCTTAGAAAGCGAAATGCTAAATTATTTTACCCAGCTAGACGATGCCGAAAAAACTTCTGTAGTAAAAATGCTTAAAGCATTTATAAAAGGGAAAAAAGAAAATTCAAACGTTACCATTGAAGCCTATAATAATGAGCTTTTAGCCGCAGAGCATGAGTTTAAAAACGGCAATTATATTTCTCATGATGAATTATTAAATGAGATTAAAAGTTGGTAACCAAACATCTTGAAATTGTCTGGACTAAGCAAGCCAAAAGCCAATTAAGAGAAATCTATAATTACATTAGCCAAGAATCTGTCCAAAATGCAATAAAGGTTATAAATGATTTAACTCAAGCAGTAGAAAATATAGTTCAGTATCCTGAAAAACATAAAATTGATCAATATAAAAAAGATAACGACGGAACATATCGTGCTTTTGAAAAACATCATTTTAGGATATCTTATCGAAACGAAAATCAGATAATAAGAATATTAAGGGTTAGGCATACCAAAATGAATCCTAAAAAACATTAATTTTACGATACTAACCATAATTCTAAAAGATAAAAATTAATTTCTTACAATTACCATCTCTATTTTTACCTTTGCGGCAGCTTGAAAACCCCGCAAAACATATCCGAATTTAAACAAAAAGCATTACACTGGGCCAATCAGTTCGAGGTATGTTGTTTCTTTGATTCAAATGAATACAAAGATGCTTATTCTGCTTACGATTTCATTATCGCTGCTGATATTCATGCAGAATTAATATGTTCTGCAGGTAATGCCTTCGATCAGCTAAAAAACTTTTATGCTTATCACAAACAATGGATTTTCGGCTATTTTAGCTACGATTTAAAAAACGAAATAGAAGATCTTCAATCTAATAATCCTGACGGTTTAAACTTCCCGGATTTATACTTTTTTGTTCCAAAATACCTGGTTGCTTTTAAGGATGGACGAGCTGAAGTGCTGCTTGGTAAGGAATCAGTTTTAGAAGAAATTGAATTGTTTCAACTGCAAAAAAAAGAAGAATCGGGAACCATACAGATTTCACAAAGATTATCGAAAGATCAATATATCCATAAAGTTGAAGCTTTAAGAAGTCACATTCTGAGGGGAGACATTTATGAAGTCAATTTCTGCCAGGAGTTTTTTTCAGAAAATGCAGAAATAGAACCTGTACAAACTTTCGAGTTGCTAAATAAAATCTCTCCTACCCCATTTGCAGGTTATGTTAAAGTTCACGGTAAATATATTTTATCCGCCACACCAGAAAGATTCCTATGCAAACGTGGCTCAAAACTTACCTCACAGCCCATTAAAGGCACGGCTAAAAGAAGTACAGTTCAGGAAGAAGATGAAGCCATAAAACTGCAGCTTAGAAGCGACATCAAAGAACAGGCTGAAAATGTAATGATAGTTGATTTGGTACGCCACGACCTTACTAAATCAGCCATTAAGGGTTCTGTTACCGTTGATGAATTATTCGGTATCTACAGCTTCCCACAGGTCCATCAGATGATTTCTACCATTAGCTGTGAATTCAATCCAGAGATTCATTTTATCGATGCCATTAAAAATGCGTTTCCAATGGGCTCCATGACAGGTGCACCAAAAGTTAAAGCCATGAAGTTGATTGAAGAATACGAAGTGACCAAAAGGGGTATTTATTCAGGTTCTTTTGGCTGCATCAGTCCTGATGGAGATTTCGATTTCAATGTCGTTATCCGCAGCATTCTGTATAATGCGGAATCAAAATATTTGTCTTTTCAGGTTGGAGGAGCGATTACCTACCAAAGTAATGCCGCTTTAGAATATGAGGAGTGTTTGTTGAAAGCCAGTGCGATTTTGAAGGTATTGGGGAGTTAATTGGTTCAGTGGTCATTAGTTCATTTGTCCTCAGCAATCCATCATCTCAAACTGAAACGCAGTGAAATGGAGAGATCTATCTATCCAGATTTAGCTTCGCTGAGCCTTCGGGTTCTAGACTGCATTGCACCCCGCTCGAAATGACGGTACTTTAAAGTGGGACTAAACAAAAAAGGTGGAAAATTCTGCATCATGCAAAACCTTCCACCTCATTACCTTCAGCCTTCTACCTTATTTCTTATAGTACTGTTGCGCTTCAGGTAAATATTTTTGGATCTGCGCAATACGGGTTGCATCACTTGGGTGAGTACTCAAAAATTCGGCTGGTTTTTGTGCGCCAGCAGATGCAGCTGACATTCTGTTCCAGAAACTGGTCGCATTTTGTGGATTATATCCGGCCATGGCCATAAAAATCAGGCCCAGACGATCGGCTTCCAACTCCTGGTTGCGGCTGAATTTTAACATTGCAACTGGTGTACCAACTCCATATAATGTATTAAAAATAGACTGCGTTTTAGGGTTTTTAGATAAAGCAACTCCCGCTGCTGCGCCAACACCCTGTGCAACCATTTCCTGCGACATACGCTCAGCTGAGTGACCCGCAATGGCATGCGCAATCTCGTGCCCCATTACTGTTGCTAAACCAGCGTCATCCTGAGTAACAGGCAAAATACCCGTATAAACTACAATCTTGCCTCCTGGCATACACCAGGCATTTTTTTCATTGTTCTGTACCACATTAACTTCCCATTGATAATCAGCAATCAGATTACCGTAGTTATTGCTGTTCATATACGATTTTACAGCGGTAATTAACCTGCTTCCAACCGTTTTCACTTTTAAGGCCTGGGCATTCGAAGCGGGTAAAACAGTAGATTTATTTTCTGTTAAAAAGGTACTATAGGCCTGGAATGCCATTGGCAAAACCTGATCGTTACTAACTAAATCAAATCGACTACGGCCTGTTAAAGGGACGGTAGAACATGAGTTAAATAATAATATTCCAGCAACACTTGCTGTTAAAAATAACTTTTTCATAAACGCGATTTTAAATGATTAGTAATACTTATAGGTTATAGGCAAAGCCGATGATTAAACAGTAAGCCTATAAATAAGTTTTAAAGAAATGTGTTTTGTTAATTAATTAGTTTTCTTCCTAAACAAATACACCTTAGATTCCTTGCCCTTCAGCAATCTTTCGAGATTTTTTTGGTGAGTAACTAAGATTAAAATACAAACGACCATACCATAAAGCACTTCAGATTTGATAGATACCTGAAACAAGAAAACCACACTTAGGGGAAAAGTAAATCCCGCGCAAATGGAGCTTAATGAAACATATTTAGTTAACAGTAATACCACCACAAAAACCAGAACGCAAAGCATAGATGCTTCGAAGTTAACTGCCAAAATCATTCCAAAAAGTGTAGCAACACCTTTACCCCCTCTAAAACCGGCAAAAACAGGGAATAAATGTCCCATTACCGCGGTTACTCCCAAGGCGAGCTGGTAATTAACAAAAACAACTGAATTTTGTGGTCCGGTTACCGACATGCCGATCAGATAGGCCAGATTGGTTGCAGTATAGCCTTTTGCAATATCGATGATCATTACTGCAATTCCGGCTTTTTTGCCCAGTACCCTAAAGGTATTGGTTGCGCCAGCATTGCCACTTCCGTATTCTCTTACATCAACCCCATAAAAGGCCTGACCAAGCCATACAGCTGTTGGTATAGATCCGAAAAGGTAAGCAATTAATAAAGCGCTGAGAGAATAAACCGTAACCATAGCCTACAATGATACAAAAAATAAGCTTTTAATTTTATAGCAAATCACTTTAGTATGCTTTTAAACTCATATCCAGGCTTCTCACAGAATGTGTAAGCGCGCCCATCGAAATAAAATCTACTCCACAAGCTGCATATTCAGTAACGTTCTCTTCGGTAATTCCTCCGGAAGCCTCTGTAATAAATTTCCCGTTAATTAATGCAACGGCAGTCCTTAAGTTTTCAAAAGTAAAATTATCAAGCATAATACGGTCTACACCACCAATAGCTAAAACCTGCGATAACTCCTCCAGGTTCCTAACCTCAATTTCGATCTGAAGTGGTTTATCCTGACTGATAAGATATTTTTGCGCAGCAGTAATGGCATTTGAAATCCCCCGGCATAATCTACATGATTATCCTTGATTAAGATCATATCATATAAACCAATGCGGTGATTTACACCTCCACCAATCCTAACTGCCCATTTTTCTAAATAACGCAAGCCAGGAGTAGTTTTACGGGTATCTAAAATCCTGGTTTTAGTCGTTTTTAACAGTGAAACAATACGATGGGTTTTAGTAGCAATGCCACTCATACGCTGCATGCAGTTTAAAACCAATCGTTCTGCAATTAAAATAGAATGCGTACTTCCGGCAACGGTTAAAGCAATATCGCCTACTTTTACAGCTGTACCATCCTGCAATAATACTTCAACTTTCAAGCCAGCATCAACTTCCTTAAAAATCTCGATTGCCAATTCAATTCCCGCTAAAATACCATCTTCTTTGATAATCAGTTTTGCTTTTCCCTGTGTTCCTGGCGGAATTGTTGAAAGTGAAGTATGATCTCCATCACCAACATCTTCGGTAAGGGCATTTTTTATGAATTGATGTATAAGTTGAGTATCCAAAATATAGGTTTTATGCCGCAAAAATAAGAATTATTTATTAGCAGGCAATTTCCTGAAAGGTTAAAGTGATTTGCTAACTTCAGAGGCACTAACCTCCACGACTTACAAAGTTGGCGAGACATAGCGGAGTCAGAACTTCGTAAGTACTGACTGGCCAATTAATCCTTGGCAGGTTCTATCCTTAATTCAGTAATCGAAAAGTTGGTATTGAATTTTTTCATGGTAATAGAAATCCTGAAGGTTTCTTTAGCAGTGCTTAAAATAATTACGCCAAAACGATAATTTGGATTTGTATTAATTTTATGAAAAATACTTGTTTTTACCGGAGGGTGTTTAATAAAAAAATCTCTCAAAATCTGTTCACCCTGTGCTTTTGAGTATACATCTTCCTCATCAACAATGATAAGTTCGATAGTTGAGGCGAAATTTTTAGCAATTTCTTTTGAGTTACCAGCTTTAAAATACGAGGATAAATCATCAATTATATCTGCCTGGATGGCTGTAGGGTAATATAATGACGACAAACTAATAACGAGTAAGAATAAGCTCCGGATCATTTCTGTATTTTATACAGAACCCTATAGCTAAAATTATGCCATTAGCATATCAAAAAAAGGATTTCTTCATTTATATAAGCACCAATAAAGTTATATTTGCCATATAAATAAAACACTAAACATGTTATACATGAAAATGTTTTGATTTTAATCAATAAATTTTACAATAAAAATGGTAAACGATAAAAAACTCGCGCTTATAATTCTAGATGGTTGGGGCTACGGAAAACAAGATAATTCTGATGCTGCTTATGCTGCCAACACTCCTTTTTTCGATTCGTTATTACAGAAGTACCCAAATTCCAGGCTTGAAGCATCAGGTGAAGCAGTAGGCTTGCCAGCCGGACAGATGGGAAACTCAGAAGTTGGACACATGAACTTAGGCGCAGGCAGAGTAGTTTACCAGGAGCTTGGAAGAATCAATAAATCGATTACCGACAGAGAATTGCACCACAACCCGGTTTTGGTAAGTGCATTTGATTATGCAAAGCAGCATAATAAAGCAGTTCACTTCATCGGCCTGGTTTCAAACGGCGGGGTACATGCGCATATTGAACATTTAAAAGCTTTGTGCGATGCCGCAAATGAAGCAAATGTACCAAACACCTTTGTTCATGCTTTTTTAGATGGCCGTGATACGGATCCAAACTCTGGTCTGGGCTTTATTACTGACCTGGAAAACCACATCCAAAACACCAATGCTAAATTGGCAACCATGGTTGGCCGTTATTATGCAATGGACCGCGATAACCGTTGGGAGCGCGTTAAACAAGCTTATGATGTAATGGTAAATGGCATTGGCGAAAAAACCCAGGATGCTTTGGCTGCAATCAAAAAGTCTTATGCCGGTGGCGTAACTGATGAGTTTTTAAAACCAATCGTATTAACGCAGGATAATGGTGCTCCAGTTGCTACGATTCAAAACGATGATGTGGTCATCTGTTTCAATTTCCGTACAGACAGAGGACGTGAGATTACAACAGCATTAACACAGAAAGATTTCCCCGAGCAGCAAATGCATAAACTACCATTGTATTATGTCACCATGACTACCTACGATGAGAGTTTTGAAAAGGTAAATGTAATTTTCACAAAAGATGATTTAACCCAGACAATAGGTGAAGTATTGGCCAATAATAATAAAAACCAGATCCGTATTGCAGAAACTGAAAAATATCCTCATGTAACCTTCTTCTTCTCTGGCGGAAGAGAGGCTGAATTTACCAATGAGAAACGTATTTTAATTCCTTCACCGAAAGTAGCAACTTACGATCTTCAACCTGAAATGAGTGCCGCAGGAATTACCGATGCCATTACCAAAGAAATGGAAACAGGATGGGCTGATTTTATTTGTTTAAACTTTGCCAATCCAGACATGGTTGGACATACAGGTGTTTTTGAGGCCGTAATAAAAGCAGTTGAAACTGCAGATAAATGTGCAGAAATCGTGGTAAACAAAGGTTTGGAGCATGGTTATTCGTTTATCCTTTTAGCCGATCATGGAAACTCAGAATTTATGGTAAATGACGATGGATCTGCCAATACTGCACATACAACCAACCTGGTCCCTTGCATTCTAATTGATAAAGACTATAAAACTATTGCAGATGGTAAATTAGGCGACATTGCCCCTACTATTTTAAAAATATTAGGCGTAGCTATTCCGGCAGAAATGACAGGAAATGTTTTAGTATAATGGTTAAAAAACTTTTTATCCCGGTATTTGCTTTAGCTTTATTTTCATGCAACCAGCGAAAAGAAGCCGAAGCAAATACCAGTTTAAGTTATTTCGATGTTAAGGGTTATTTCGGAAAAGAAATTTCACGCTTGCAGCGTTTAAATCCCGATGTAGATAAAACGGTAAGTATAAACGCTATAGCGGAACATAAAAAAGCCAAAATTACCGATTGGACAAAAGAACTTGCCATTTTTGTTAATGCCGATATTAATAAAACCTCCTGGAAAGGTAGTTTTAAAACTAAAGAACAAGATGGAGTTGATATTTATACTTCCGATAATAAAAAAATCCCTGTTAAAAAGGTTTCTATTACCTGGAAAGGTATGAAAGCAGTTAAGATAGAGATCATTATCGATAATAAAAATATCTTATATCAATCTCAGGATACTTTAACTTATTATCCCGATAGTTTATATGCTATTAAAAAGCATCAAAAAATAAGATTGCTTAATGAAAAAAGATATTCGGTTATCGGAAAGCTTGAATAAAAAATGGGACCCGAATATATTCAGGTCCCATTTTTTTAAAAGGATGTATTTTATTTCAGGCTGGCAATCTGCGCTTTATCGTAGGTTACCCAATCAATAATATCTTTTCTTAATGGCTGCAAGGTTAATACCTTCTGAAAATCAGCAATAGAGTTATTGAATAAAGCTACACAAGCTGCTTTTTCTTCTTTTTTCTTTGCTTTAAAAGATCTGAAAATTGCATAATCTTTGTAAGCCAGGCCCCGGTTCTGAAACATCTGTGCGTCTTCATCACCATTAATTTCAATGGCTTTTGTAAAATCTTTGAGAGATGCCAGATAAAAGTTTTCGCGCATGGTATTTAACGATTCTTTAGGATCGTTAGCTATTTTCAACCTTGCGATACCGCGATAATAATAAGCAGAAACCTCTGTAGGTTTGATGGTTAATAACCGGCTGTAAGTGGCAATACACTTCTCGTATTCGCGATTTTGGAAGTAAGAATATCCGAGCATCTGGAGCACGTTTGCATTATCAGGAGTTTTAGTATCAGCTTTTTCCAATTGCATTGCTGCAGTTTTATAATCACCTTTCATCATAGCCTGCATGCTTCTTTCGTAATTGCTCTGCGCGAAACTACTCGTTGATGTAAAAATAATTAAACCTAAAATCGCCTTTTTAAAATAGTTCATGTATGAGTAATAAGTTAACAAATCTAACGCCTAACCGAATTTATAGGAGAAATTTTTTGCAATATAATCCTATTCTGATAATTTAAAAGTTTTTAATTTTCTTTCATTCAAACCAGGTGCCCTAAACATTAGCTTAAACGCTAAAAAATGCTTTATATGATATTGGCGAAAATATTTATATTTCTCTGCCTTTTTAACATAAGATTAATATTATTTTCACTTTGGCACAAGAGTTGAATTTATTAAGCCAATACCAAAATTAAACAAAGTGAATACGATTAAACTGCCAGTTTGTCGTTAGCAGAAAATGTGATAATGAGTAAACAAGATATATTTGATTTCCATACAGCAATGCCAATCATAAATGAAGATACCGAGTTTTTTCCTTTAATGTCTCAACAAGACGAGGAGGAAATGAACAATGAGGAAACGCCCGAAACGTTGGCCATATTGCCTTTGCGAAACACAGTTTTATTTCCAGGAGTAGTTATTCCTATTACAGTTGGAAGAGATAAATCGATTAAGCTAATTAAGGAAGCTTATAAAGGGAATAAGATTATTGGTGTTGTTTCTCAAAAAGACGTTTCTATTGAAGATCCTACTTTTGAGCAACTTAACACGGTTGGTACTGTTGCCAATATTATTAAGTTGTTGCAGATGCCTGATGGGAATACCACTGTAATTATTCAGGGTAAACAACGTTTCAGTTTAATTGAAGAGGTGCAGAATGAACCTTATATTAAAGCCGTTGTTAAAAAATTCGAAGAACAAAAGCATAAGGGCGATAAGGAGTTTAAAACATTAATCGCTTCTATACGCGAGATGTCTGCACAGATTATCCAGCTTTCACCAAATATTCCAAGCGAAGCCAGTATTGCACTAAAAAACATTGAGAGCAATTCATTTTTGATCAATTTCATTTCATCAAATATGAATGCCGAAATGGCCGATAAGCAAAAAATCCTTGAAATGGATAAATTGCAGGAAAGGGCGCAAAAGGTAATGGAACTATTAATGGTCGAATTGCAGATGCTGGAGCTGAGAAATCAGATCCAATCAAAAGTGCGTACCGATTTAGATAAACAGCAACGCGATTATTTCTTAAATCAACAGCTAAAAACCATCCAGGAAGAACTGGGCGGAAATTCTGCCGATTTAGAATTTGATGCTTTGCAGGAAAGGGCTAAAAGAAAAAATGGACGCAGGCTGTTGCTGATCATTTTGATAAAGAAATAGATAAGTTAGGTAGAATGAATCCTGCTGCGCCTGATTATTCGGTTCAGTTAAACTACTTAGAACTACTATTGGATTTACCCTGGAGCGAATTTACAAAAGATAATTTCGACCTAAAAAGAGCACAGCGCATCTTAGATAAAGATCACTTCGGTTTAGAAAAAGTAAAGCAGCGTATTATCGAATACCTTGCTGTGCTAAAACTAAAACGCAATATGAAAGCACCTATCTTATGTTTGGTTGGCCCTCCGGGAGTTGGTAAAACATCGTTAGGAAAATCGATTGCAAAAGCATTAGGCCGTAAATATGTACGTATGGCTTTAGGCGGTATCCGCGATGAAGCAGAGATCCGTGGGCACCGTAAAACTTATATAGGTGCCATGCCGGGCCGTATTATTTCATCCATTAAAAAAGCCGGAGCAGATAACCCTGTTTTTGTTTTGGATGAGATTGATAAAGTAGGTACTGATCACCGTGGTGATCCATCATCAGCTTTGCTTGAAGTTTTAGACCCTGAACAAAACAACGCATTTTACGACCATTATGTAGAGGTGGATTACGATTTGTCAAACATCTTATTCATTGCCACAGCAAACTCTTTAAGTACGATACAGCCTGCTTTGTTAGACCGTATGGAGATTATTGAGGTGAACGGGTATACGATTGAAGAAAAAATAGAGATTGCAAAAAAATACCTGTTACCAAAACAGAAAGAAAATCATGGTTTGCAGACCAAAGATATTGCCCTTAAACCTACCCTGATTGAAAAAGTAATCGAAGATTATACAAGAGAATCGGGTGTGCGTGGTTTAGAGAAAAAAATAGGTTCGTTAGTACGTGGTGTAGCTACAAAAATCGCCATGGAAGAAACTTATGAGGCAAATTTAACTAATGATGATGTCGAGCGCATTTTAGGTGCCCCGATTTATGACAAAGATTTGTATGAAGGCAATGAAGTTGCAGGCGTGGTAACTGGCTTAGCCTGGACAAGTGTTGGAGGCGATATTCTATTTATCGAATCGAGCTTAAGTCCTGGGAAAGGAAAATTGACCTTAACCGGTAACTTGGGCGATGTAATGAAAGAATCTGCCGTAATTGCTTTGGCTTACCTACGCGCCCATGCAGCTGAATTTGGTATAGACTACACTTTATTTGACAATTGGGATGTTCATGTTCACGTGCCTGCAGGTGCTACACCAAAAGACGGACCATCGGCTGGGGTAACCATGCTTACCGCCTTAACTTCGGCATTTACACAACGTAAGGTAAAACAACACTTAGCTATGACTGGTGAGATTACTTTACGTGGAAAGGTACTTCCTGTTGGTGGAATTAAGGAAAAAATTCTTGCAGCAAAAAGGGCGAACATTAAAGAAATTATCCTTTGCAAAAGCAACCGTAAGGATATTTTAGAGATTAAAGAAAGTTACATTAAAGATTTAACGTTTCACTATGTAACAGAAATGAGCGAAGTAATTGAACTGGCATTAACTAAAAATAAGGTAAAAAAACCAATAGATCTGAGCGTTAAAATTGCTCCGATTGTAAACTAATTGCTAATTCTTTTGGATTAACGATCAAAAATCCAATTACAATAAATACTTTTATAGCCCAGGTAAATTGCCTGGGCTTTTTTATGAGATCATTTTTATTCACCATAGTTTTTTGTTCGGTTGTTTCAACCAGTTTCGCCCAATCCTTTAAAAACGAATTCGGTTTTAAAACTGAAAATGATGCTTATCTGGCTACGTTAAATGACCGATACTATACCAACGGGTTATTTATCTACTTCCGCCATGCCATTAATACTGAAAAGCTGTCAGATAAAATAGAGAAAAAAATCTACGAAATTTCTGCCGGACAAAAAATGTATACGCCCTATTGGGGTCAGGTACCTGATAAAGAAGATCAGGACAGGCCTTTTGCAGGTTATCTTTATGCCGGTGGCGCTTATTCGGTTTTCTACAAAAATGAAAGTGTTTTAAAAACAAGCGTAGAATTGGGAACGGTTGGTCCTAACTCACTCGCTCAAACTGCACAGCGTTTTCTACATAAAACAGTAGGTTTTTATACTCCTGCAGGCTGGGATTACCAAATCAAGAATGAACTTTCTGTAAACCTTGCCACCAACTATAGTAAACTACTTTTTAGACCTGAAGATCCAATTGTGGATATCAGTGCACAGGGTTATGCCAATTTGGGCACCACTTTTTCAGGACTAGGCGCATCTGTTTTATTTAGGGCAGGTAAAATCAATCAATTGTTCAATAGTGCTTACCATAATGCGGTAATTGGAAATTCGAAAACAAAAAGCCTGAACAATTCAGAGTTTTTCTTTTACGTTAAACCGCAGTTAAACTTTGTTGCCTATGATGCCACCATACAGGGAAGCCTTTTCAATAACAATAGTCCGGTAACATTTGGTGTAAAGCCAATCGTTTTTGAACAACAGTTTGGTGTGAATTATAGTTCGAAGCGATTTACAGCTGATTTTAATGTGATTTTTAAAACGAAAGAGGTTAAAAGTGTGGCAAAGGCGCAGAATTATGGTGGTTTGAGTTTATACTACAGATTTGGGAAAAGTTAGGTAATTGTTAATATTGTTTTACTGTTATATATTCATTTTAAGTGGTGTCAGATATTTCTATCTGACACTATTAATCTTAAAATAAGGCATCTGTATTTCTATTGTACATAACAAAAGAATATGAAAAAAATAATCCTTTTTATCATTTCGTTTTTGATAATAGGTGCGGCTATTTACAATTTATATCCCGAACAAAAACTCCCGCTAAATACTGAAATTGATTACATTATTGTAAAAAAATCTGATCGGCAGCTATTGGCTTACGCGAAGCACAAGCTGATTAAAACATACAAAATTTCTTTAGGTGATAATCCCGTGGGCCATAAGGAATTTGAAGGTGACGAAAAAACACCAGAAGGGTTTTATGTCATCAACGCGAAAAACCCAAATAGCGGCTACCATAAAAACCTTGGAGTATCTTATCCAAATAAAGAAGATATTGCCAGAGCTAAAGCCTTGAATAAATTACCTGGTGGCGATATTAAAATACATGGAATTCGAAATAAATTAGGCTTTATTGGCAAGTTTCAACGATTTTGCGATTGGAGAGATGGCTGTATGGCACTAACCGATAACGAAGTAGACGAATTGTTTTATGCTGTAAATATTGGAACTAAAATAGAAATCAGGCCTTAAATTTATTTTGGATTTGAGAGAATAGGTTATACAATAAAGGGCAATTAAATTGCCCTTTATTGTATCTATTTAATTTGTCAGTTTAACCACCTTTGCGGCATAGTACTGATCGAGGTAATCTTTTACTTCAGCTTTTTTAGCTGCATCATCAATAAAGTTATATAGTGGGGCCAAACCATCATCCGAAGCGCCTATAAAAAGTTGCTTTATCCTCTGTAGTAGAAGCAACCCAATTGTTAAGGTTCACAATAACCCTGTTATTTATGGTTTCGGGTTTTAATTTGCTAATATCACCTCCTGTTGAACTATAATAGATCTGGGCAGAAGTATTATCATTTAAATTGCGTAGGATAGGCTCATCCAGGTAGCCGGTAGGCAAGCCAAATGTCCTTTTTAAAGTATAACGTAATCCTTCCATAATAATCGCGCCCCGTCTCTCGTTCTGAGGTGCTTCTGCCTGGTAAACAACGTCAAATTTAGAACCTATTTTTATGTTTGTTAAAACATGTGTTCCATATTTACTAACAAGTTCCTGAGCAGATAATAAAGTAATATCTCTCTTAAAATCTGCTGTTAAAAATTTATTTACCGACTTGTCGTAATAAAACTTATATACCTTCCAGATCATGTAATACGAATAGTGCCCGTAAACATATTTTTTATTAGTAACATCCGTTCCTGGAAATACCTGATTAATGGTATTTCCAAAGAGTTTTAAGCCTTTAGTTGCGTTATATGAATTAGAGAATTTTGTTGATAAATCAACGGCACTTTCAGCCTGAGTAGTCCTCCACGAAGATTGTGTACCTCTTATAAAAACAACGTTATATGTTCTGTCGGCATCATAAGCAGAAATATCGACTACATTGCCTCTTACAGAAGCCAGATCATTAAACTTATCTGTAACATCGTATCCGAACCCTAAAAAATTGAAGGTTGCAGATGGTGGATATAAAGGTTGAGTATCCTGGGTTGCTCCCTTAACCGAATAGGCAATATCAGGGGATAATTTTTCTTCAGGAACAGGATTTGGAATTTCTTCTGGATTTTTCTTGCAGGCAGCAAGTGTAGCCATAAAGGCCAGCGCTAAAATAGTTCTTTTCATTTGGTTATTATTTGTGTGTGCTCACCAATGTCAATTTTGGTGCCACTTACACAACAAATCCTGGTATTTGAATGTGGTTTATCAAAAGGCAAATCAAAACAACTAAAAAGACAGCAGCAGTATAACCATAAGTCATTATAGATCAATCACTTTTCTGTTTTTCTTCTTTTCAGCTGTTGAGGCTTTATTTTTTAGCCGCTTTTCGATAACGCCTTTGGGAATTTTGGTTGGCTTTCTTTTTTCTGAACGGTTAGTGACCGCTTTAATAAATCGATCAGTTTTGCAATGGTTTTCTCTTTGTTTAAAAGCTGGCTTCTATCTTCCTGCGAAACAATATGCAAGAGTCCTTCAGAATCTAAACGGTTTTGAAGTTTTTCCTTTAACAGTATTTTTTCCTCGTCGTTGAAATGCTCAAAGGCATCGATATTAAAAATGATTTCTACCTTACTCGAAACTTTATTTACATTTTGTCCTCCTTTACCCCCACTTCTGGAAGTTTTGAAAGTAACAGACCGTAAAATTTCTTCTCTTGTAGGCAACATGCTGCAAAAGTAAGAATTTAGAAATAATAAAAGCTTATTCGCCTTCTTTGGTCTCGCTTACCTTGCTACGTAAACCTACAATATCCTTATCCAGCTGGTAAATTCCTCCTCTATCACTTCCAACTAACTGAAGTTTTTCTAACATGGTTTTTGCCATTTTTTCTTCTTCCAGTTGTTCATCTAAATACCATTGCAAAAATTTAAAAGTCAGGTAATCTTTTTCGTTCAACGAAAGTTCTACCAGATCGTTAATGCTTTTTGAAACCAACAGCTCGTTATCCAGGAAATCCTGAAATACCTCTATTACCTGCGAGAAAGAATTTTTGGGCATTTCAAGGGCAGTAATTACTGCATGCCCGTCCCGATCATTAATATAATGGATTAATTTAAGCATGTGATGACGCTCTTCATCACTTTGGCGATAGAAAAACTCGGTATATCCTTCTAAACCTGGCTGTGTTTCCAGCCACGAGGCAATGCCCAGATAAACTTGTGATGATTCGGCTTCCAGTTTAACCTGGTTATTCAGCGCCTCCAACATTCTTTCTGATAGTAACATAAATTTTCTATTTATTTTTCAAATTAAACACATCCGGCGAATCAATGTTTTAGTTGTACCTTGTTTATAATCTATCTTAAAAAAATTCAGCATTCTGTTTCTATTTTTTACCTTTGCTACGATGAAGAAAAACCTGGTAATAGCAATAGATGGCTATTCATCTTGCGGAAAAAGTACATTAGCGAAAGCACTGGCAAAAAAATTAGGTTTCATTTATGTAGATAGCGGGGCGATGTATCGTGCCGTAACCCTATATTTTTTAAGAAATAATGTTGATATTGCTGATGATGCTAAAGTTATTGATGCTTTACAGCACATTGAACTGAATTTCCACTCCCGCGATTACGAATCGCACATTACCCTTAATGGTGAAGAAGTTTCTGACGAGATCCGTTTAATGCCCGTTTCAGAAAATGTAAGCGAGGTTTCGGCACATAAAATTGTACGCCATGAAATGGTAAAACAACAGCAGCGTATGGGCAAATCGAAAAATATTGTAATGGACGGCCGTGATATCGGCACGACCGTTTTTCCTGATGCACCGGTAAAATTCTTTATGACAGCTGATCCAAAAATCAGGGCCGAACGCAGGTTTAAGGAACTGGAAAGCAAAGGCAATAACGAAACTACGTTAGAAGAAGTTTTTGAAAATCTTGCCCACCGTGATTATGCGGATACCACCCGTAAGGAAAGTCCGTTGGTGAGGGCTGATGATGCCATTATTTTAGATAATACCGATCTTACACAGGAAGAACAATTGGATTTTGCGATGGAGAAAGTTAATCCGTTTTTGGTTCACTAGTCAGTAGTTCATTTGTTCACTGGTCATTAGTTCATTAGTCCATTTTTTAGTAGTTGATGGCCATATTGATTACTACGAAGCGACGAAAAATATTACAAAAGTTTGGTTAATTGTTTAAATCGGTTAACTGATATCTATCGCTGCATCCCAAATGCATAGTTTAGTTAATCTTCTTAAGACCAAGGGATTTTAGACTAATAGATTTCTCCATTCCGCGGTGCTCCACCAGTCGAAAGGACGTGTCGCTAAGGTTAATTATTTAAATCGGTTAACTGACACCCAAATTATGAGTCACCAAGCTATTAACTGTGAAATATCTAACTACTGGCCCTTCGACTCCGCTCAGGGTGACACTCCGAGGGGAGAATAGATTTTTCAATCTAGTTGAGTCCATTAGCTACCAGACTATGAACCATCTAATCATCGACCCTATATTCTATTCACTCCAAACCCCAAACGCTCAACTCCAAACTGATCGGCTATCAAACTATCAACCATCAGACTATTGACCTTTGACTTCAGAAAAAAATTCATATTTTTAGCACATAACCCAAATGTTGCTATGAAATTAAAATCAATTTACCTTACTGTATTATTTCTATCCATCTTTATTTTAAATGTAAATGCCCAAAAAGGCTGGATCAACCTCTTTAATGGGAAAGATTTAAAAGACTGGAACATTAAAATTGCAAAACACGACTATAAAGAAAATTATGCCAATACATTTCGGGTAGAAAATGGTGTAATGAAAGTAAGTTATGATGGATATAATGAATTTGACCAGCAATATGGCCATATCTTCTATAAAAAACCTTTTTCTGCCTATCTTTTAAAAGTAACCTATCGTTTTATAGGCGAACAGGCTAAAGGTGGCGAAGGCTGGGCAACCCGAAACAGTGGTGCCATGTTACATTGCCAGGATCCGGCAACGATGTTAAAAAACCAGGATTTTCCGATTTCTATCGAAGGACAGATTTTAGGTGGAGATGGAGAACACGAACGCCATACCAGCAATGTGTGTACACCTGGAACATTGATAAATTATAACGGTAAATTGTTTACACCACACTGTTTAGATTCTAAATCGAAAACCTATGCAGGCGACCAATGGGTAACCGCAGAATTTTTAGTCTTAGGTGATTCTGTTATCAAACACATTATAGCAGGCGAAGTGGTTTTAGAATACACCAAACCTCAAATTGGTGGCGGCAACGTCTCTAACTTCGACCCAAAGGTTAAAACAGATGGTAAAGCATTAACATCAGGTTATATATCCTTACAAAGCGAAAGCCATCCAATAGAATTTAAAACAGTAAAACTTTATGATTTAGAAGCCTACATGAAAAATAAGGCAAAACTGGATAAAGTATTGGCTAAAATATTAAAAGAGTAAACCATAATCCAAATCATTTGTTAAATAGTGATGTAAACTTTAAAGCTAAATTTATACGATGCTCCACGTCTGCCTGTTTAAACGCTTTACCCTTCTTTTCTTTTTATTTGTTACCCATGTTGCAATTGCGCAGAAAGCTTATCAGATAAAAGACATCCCCGATCCTAAAAATAATGGCGGTGGTTATGTAAGTGACCCTGATAAAATTTTGGGTATCAATGCGGTTTCGCAACTCAATAGTACCATTGCCGATTTCGAGAGTAAAACCAATGTGCAAGTGGCAGTGGTGGTGGTTAACGATTTCGATCATGATAAAGAGGATTTCGACTTTGCTTATGAGCTCTTCAATACCTGGGGAATAGGCTCAAAAACCAGCAACAATGGTTTGTTGTTATTTATTTCGAAGGAGCGCCGTAAATACAGGTTTATTACAGGTACAGGTGCCGAAGGTGTTTTACCTGATGTAAAGCTTAAACATATTGCTGAACAGCAGCTTATACCGGCTTTTAGAGAAAATGATTTTGCCACCGGAATTACCAATACCATTAATGCCATTGGCGAGATTATCTTAAAACCTGAGCATAAATCGGAGCTCAACCAATTGTTCACTCAGCAGGATAGCAATAATGATTTAGAAAATTTCTTACTACCTACCGGGATAATCATCCTGCTTTTTTGGGGTGCATTCAAAATTGTGAACCGGCAGGCTAAAAATGCTACAAAAGATAAATCCAGGTCAGGTGGAGACCAATATGAAAAGATTGGAAAAGGCTGTGCGGTGGCGATGATGATCACTTTTGTAACCGGCTTTATATTCTTCTTTTTGGTGGAATGGATCTGGTTGAAAAAATAAGATCAAAAGATGTTCCGTTTATTCTGTATGCTATTTTGGCTCTTGTACTTTTCGGCAGGTACCTTTTCCACATTTCAGCATTGCGGAAAATACACAATGACGATAAAAACTTTTTTAATTCGGTAAGTAGTTTTCATAAAAAGAATTTTTGGCTGATCATTTTTTCTCCCCTTATTTTAATCAACATGATCATCTATTTATTTAAAAGGGTTAAAAACATTAACCGCTTTAAAGCAGTACTTGATAGTAAGGGCCAGGAAATGGTACGTTTGGATAGGGATATCAATATTGAAGGCGAACCTTTTTTAACAAGGGGCCAACGCAAAGAAGAGATAGTAAAAGCTTATGATTACGATATTTGGGAAAGTGCCGACCATAAAGAACATATCATTAAGGCATGGCCTGCAGAAAAATACAATCGCTATACCGAATGCCCTGAATGTACTTTTAGAACTTATAAACTAAATAAACGCATAACCACAAGAGCGGCAACCTACAGCCATGAAGGCCAGGCAAAATTGATAAACGAATGTAGTTTTTGTAAAAAAACAGAATTTATTAAATGGATTACATTAGCCATGTTGGTTGAATCGAGCTCCTCTTCCGGTTCGTCTTCGGGAAGCAGTAGTTCTTCCTCTTCATCGAGCAGCAGCAGCTGGGGTGGTGGCAGCAGCAGTGGTGGCGGTACGGGAGGCAGCTGGTAGTACATTAACCTCCATAAAGACGATTTTTTTTTAAGAACAAGCTCCTTTTTTCAATCTTATCCCCTCCTATTAAAAGTATTTTCTAATTTTGAAACACTTAGCACGGTGTTTGCTTATAGCGTGTTTGCGATTACCTATTAAAACTGTTCGCAGAATCTTATACTTATGACTAGAATTTTCTTCCTCCTCATCGCTCTTTCTATTTTTGCTAACCGTTTAAATGCACAAGAATTGTATCGTGTTAAGGCCGACAAATTGCGTGTAAGGGAAAGCAGCGATCCGAAAAGTAAGGTGATTGGAAATATTGGTCAAAACGAAAGCATTACGGTTTTGGATGCCAACAATGCGAAGTTTTACAAAGTAAAGTTTAAAAACCGCGAGGGCTGGGTAAGCAAGGATTTCGTCGAAAAAATTGCACCCGCGGCAAAACCAACTACTCCTCAAGCAACTACTGCACAAACCGATGCCACCCCTCAAAAGTCAGCAAGCGCCGACATGTATCGCGTAACTGCCGACGACTTAAGGGTTAGGCAACAAGCTGATCCGAAAAGCAAAATTGTAGGATATCTGCCTAAAAATGAAAATGTGGCCGTAATTGATTCATCTAATACAAGTTTCTATAAAATTAAAGTTACCAATGGTGAAGGATGGGTGAGTAAAGAATTTTTGGTCAGGGTTTCTCCTGTAAAAGCTACAGTAGAAAAAACCAGCATAGCCGCATCAGTACCTCAAATAAAAAAAGATTACACCAACATTATCTTTTTTGTAGTTGTGGCCTTAATACTCATCACTATACTATACTTTTCTATTAAATACGCCAGTGGCAACAAATTTTTGATCGGTTTTTCGGCAATTGTGATTCTGGTAACCGGGTATTTCTGTTATATTACTTTCATTCAGCCAAAAGTAGTAACAGGTACCTTTGCAAGCAATGAAGACATTCAGTACAAATCTTTCAATTTCAAATCGAAAGATTCCGTAACCGTTGCCGATGCCTATACTGATTCTATTTTTACCTCGAAATACGTTATTGAAGGTGACATGATCAAACTTTACGATCAGCAAAATACAATTATGCTACTAATCAGAGATGATAAAACGTTAATTGGCGAGGGTTTTACAAGAGGGACGTTTACAAAGAAATAAATCCGGGATCATCAAACGTTCCTACGGAACGAAAAAAATGCACATTTTTTTCTACCGATGATTCGTCCTGCTGGGACGAGTCATAAACCAAGGCGGCAAATTTTAAATACGGTTCGTCCCATCGGGGACGATTTATGGGTAGTAAATAACAAAATGTTATTTGCGTAACGTTCTGTAGGAACGTTTGGTGTTTGGTGGGAAGTTATGCACAGCCCCTTATTTTTAAACCTGATAGAGCGGACTAGCCCGGAGCGTAGCGAGGACTATAAGCGATAGCAGGACTGCTGTTTCAGAAGCATTACTGAACGCTCATTTTCAAATATTAACAAATAAAACCTACGCTATTCCTAAATTTAGCTTGATAGATGCTGAAATAAATTCAGCATGACGCACAAGCTAATTCTTAATACACTAAAAATCAGCAACATTTATTAAAAAAATCTTTTCTATTAATTAAAAAATTTTTACCTTTGCAGTCCCTAAATAGGGAAAAAAGGAGATAATTAATTAATGGCTAAAAAACAAGTAGCAGAAAAAGAATTAGCAGCTAAAACAGCTGAACTTCAGGGAGAAGGCGGACGCCTGACTGAAAAAGAAACTATTGAATCAGAAGCTGATTCAGTTTCGATCGAATCGATCAAATCATCATTAGCTACACCAACCGAGGATTTCGATTGGGATGCAGATGAAAAAGTTTTCGGTAATTACAATGATGCAGACCGTAAAAAGTTTGAAGATATGTATGCCGGAACATTCAATCAGATCACTAAAGGTGAAATCATCAGCGGTATCGTTGTTTCAATCAACAACAAAGATGTAGTATTAAACGTAGGTTTCAAATCAGACGGTTTAGTTTCTACTTCTGAATTCCGTGATACACCGGATCTTAAAATCGGCGATTCAGTTGACGTTTTCGTTGAAGCACCAGAAGATGCTAACGGTCAATTGATCCTTTCCCGCAAAAGAGCAAAAACCCAAAGATCATGGGAAGCGATTAACGAGGCTCTTGAAAATGATAGAATCATCAACGGTTTCGTTAAGAGCCGTACTAAAGGTGGTTTAATTGTTGACATCATGGGCGTTGAAGCTTTCTTACCAGGATCTCAAATTGATATTAAACCTATCCGCGATTACGATGTATACGTGGGTAAAACAATGGAATTCAAAGTTGTTAAAATTAACCATGAGTTTAAAAACGTAGTAGTTTCTCATAAAGTGTTAATTGAAGACGATTTAGAAAGCCAAAAAGTAGAGATCGTTTCTAAATTAGAAAAAGGTCAGGTATTGGAAGGTACTGTTAAAAACATTACTGATTTCGGTGTATTCATCGATTTAGGTGGTGTTGATGGTTTACTTCACATTACTGATATTTCTTGGGGCCGCATAGAGCATCCAAAAGAAGTATTGTCATTAGATGAAAAAATCAACGTGGTTGTTTTAGATTTCGATGATGAGAAAAAACGTATCGCTTTAGGCTTAAAACAATTAACTCCACACCCTTGGGAAAACTTAAGTACTGACATCCAGGTTGGTTCTAAAGTAAAAGGAAAAATCGTAACTGTTGCAGATTACGGTGCTTTCTTAGAAATCATCCCAGGTGTTGAAGGTTTAATCCACGTTTCTGAAATGAGCTGGTCACAAAACTTAAGAAATCCACAAGAGTTCTTAAAAGTTGGTGATGAGATCGAAGCTGAAGTTTTAACTTTAGACAGAGACGAGCGCAAAATGAGCTTAGGTATTAAACAATTATCTAACGATCCATGGCAAGAAGTTGCTGCTAAATTCCCAGTTGGAAGCAAGCACCAGGCAACAGTTAAAAACATGACTAACTTCGGTGTATTTGTTGAAATCGAAGAAGGTATTGATGGATTAATCCACATCTCTGACTTATCTTGGTCTAAAAAAGTAAACCACCCTAACGAATTCACTAAAGTTGGTGACGTATTAGACGTAGTTGTTTTAGAATTAGATGTTGATAACCGCAAATTAAGCTTAGGTCACAAACAATTAGAAGAAAACCCTTGGGATACTTTCGAAACGATCTTTACTTTAGATTCGGTTCACCAGGGTACTGTTGTTAAAGTAACTGATAAAGGTGCTGTTATTGCTTTACCTTATGGTGTAGAAGGTTTCGTACCAACTAAACACATGGTTAAAGAAGATGGTACTTCAGTTAAAGCTGAAGAAACCAATGACTTCAAAATCATTGAATTCAACAAAGAAGCAAAACGTATCGTAGTATCTCACGCCCGTATCTGGGAAGAGGTTAAAGCTGAAGCTGTAGCAGAAGAAAGAAATGCTAAGAAAAAAGAAGCTAAAGCTGCTGTAACTGCGGTTAAAAAAGTTAAAGATTCTGTAGAGAAATCTACTTTAGGAGACTTAGACGTATTGGCTCAATTGAAATCGCAATTAGAAGGCGAAGAAAGCAAAGCTAAAAAAGGCTAGTTCTTTTTAACTGAATATATTAATCCCGATAGCGAAAGTTATCGGGATTTTTTTGCGCCATTTTTTGCCACGGAAACACGGAATGCACGGATCCCACCACAAATCGGCATTGCGAGAAGGCTTTTTCAGCCGATGAAGCAATCTCATTCATGCAGTTAAAACAAGACCTGAGCTTATCTTTTCTTAAATGTCTTATATGGTCCATCACAATAAGAAACTAAAGCAAATGTTCGTCGCGTAACTGTAGCCCCGCTATACTTTCTGCCGTGAAAAACGGTATTCATCCTATCGCCTGCAGGCTGGAGTTTATTTAACGGAGCAAATAAACCTTGGCTGATAACTTCTTCCATCTTTTTAAACAAAACTACTTGCAATATTTCCGGAAGATATAAGTACTCATTGGTAAAATTACCAACTTTCATCGGGTGCGTTTTTTCTTACTTTTGATTAAATCCCTCTTAATATGTATAAAATAAGTATTATAATCATTTTTTGTTTCGTCTCCATTGCCAATACGGCATATAGTCAAGCGGATAGCGTTAAAAAATACTTAATATCTGCACTGGATATGATGAAAGCAAAATCGGTTAATAAGGGCAAAGTCAACTGGGATTCACTATATAATTCCTCTATAAAATCGGCTGCTACCTGCAAAACCATAAGAGATACGTATCCTATTATTACCGATGCCCTTAAAGGGCTAGAAGATGCGCACTCAAGGTTTTATGCTCCGGAAATTGTAAAAGAATATTTGCTCGGTTACAGAGCAACTGGACAGGAATTTCCTGTTATTAAGGGTGACTTTTTAGAAAACAAATATGCTTACGTTACTTTACCAGAAATTGGAAGTTATAATTTTGATGACTGGAATGAATATGTAGATACCTTCTATAGGCGATTAACCGAACTTCAAAAACACAATCCTAAAGGCTGGATACTAGATTTGAGGGATAATATTGGCGGAATGTTTTACCCCATGTATGCCGCTATTTCCCCGCTTTTAAATGATCAAAAGGTAATTGCAACTAAAGATGCTAAAGGAGAAATTACATATTTCTCTTACAAAAACGGCAAATTTTACGAAGGGAAAAACCTTGCTCATCAATTTAACCTTAAAAACAAAGGCGTTAATACAGTAACTAAACCCCTGGTGATCCTCATCAACAAGAAAACAGGAAGTTCAGGCGAGTTTGCGGCCATCTCATTTGCCGGACAAAAAAACGTGAAATTCATTGGAGAAAACACTCAAGGATTAACTTCAGGGAATCAGGAGTATAAATTAAGCGATGGTGCATTTTTAGTACTTACCATCGGAAATACAGTAGATAGAAACCAAAAAGAATATACTAAAATTGGGGAAGGGCTTAGTCCTGATTTTAAAATAGAAACATCTGGTAAACAAGCAGAAACAAATCAGTTATACATGAGTAAAGCAATTGAAGTTTTAAATACCAGCAAATAAGAACTAATGAGAAGTATTTTTTTAATAGCAATGGTTTGTTTTTGCGTTAAACTTTCGGCACAAGAAATTAATATTATTCCGCAGCCAGCTTATATTAAAATAGAAGAAAATAAAAAATCATTTACAATAGATACAAAAACGCAAATTGTTGTAGTTGATTCGTCATTATTGAGTTCAGCTAATTTTCTAATTAATTATGTTCAACAGTATTATAATCTGAAGCTAAACATAACAAGCGTTACCCCCACCAAAAATTTCATTAGCTTAATTTTAAATACACGTGTCAGTGAATTTGATGATGCTTATTTTCTAAATACTTTAGATAATGGAGTTTCTATTATCGGCACCTCAAAACCCGGGGTATTTTATGGTATACAATCATTAATACAACTTTTACCTACCTCAAAGGCAGAAAAGTTAAGTATAAAATCGGTTTCAATTATAGATCATCCCCGTTTCGGTTACCGAGGCATGCACCTCGATGTAAGCCGCCATTTTTTTGATGTAGCCTTTGTAAAACAGTACATCGACTACTTAGTGCTGCATAAAATGAATTATTTTCATTGGCATTTAACCGATGATCATGGCTGGAGAATCGAGATTAAAAAATATCCAAAACTGACTGAAATCGGTGCCTGGAGAAATGGAAGTATTATTGGTTTATGGCCGGGAAAAGGCAATGAAAACATTAAATATCAGGTATTGCCAACAGAAGTAAAGATTACGCCAAAAGATGCTGTACTCCAAACAGATGGCATTAAACATGGCGGCTTTTACACACAAGAACAGATTAAAGAGGTAGTTGATTATGCCGCCAAACGTTACATTACCATTATTCCAGAAATTGAAATGCCTGCGCACAGCATGGCCTTATTAGCTGCTTACCCTGAATTAGGCACCGAGCCCAATAAAAAATATGAAGTTGCCCAGACTTGGGGAATGATGAACAAATACAATAATGTATTACAGGCTTCTGATACCACATTTAAGTTTTTAGAAAATGTTTTAACAGAAGTAATGGACCTATTTCCATCGCCATACATCCATATTGGTGGTGATGAAGCTTCGAAAATATGGTGGAAACAATCCGCAGTTTCACAACAGATTATGAAAGCCAATGGATTGAAGAACGAAAGTGAACTACAAAGTTATTTTATCCGCAGGATGGAGAAATTTGTAAACAGTAAAGGCAAAACCATTATTGGCTGGAACGAGATTTTACAGGGAGGTCTGGCACCAAATGCGGTGGTAATGAGCTGGCAGGGCGAAAAAGGTGGTATTGAAGCCGCCAAACAGCGACATAAAGTAATTATGACGCCTGAAATTAAAATGTATTTTAACCACGCCCAATTTGTAAAAGAAGACAGCTTAACTGCGAATAAGTTTTCGCCACTGATTGATGTTTACAATTATGAACCCATACCAGCCGAACTCTCTGCCGAACAGGCAAAGTACATTTGGGGCGGACAAGCTTGTTTGTGGAGTGAATACATTACCAATCCGGCAAAAGTACAATATCAGCTTTTCCCAAGATTAGATGCCCTAAGCGAAATTTTATGGAGTCCGAAAGAAAAACGCAATTACCCTGATTTTCAAAAGCGCTTGAAGACACAGTTCAAACGTTATGATTTAATGGGAATTACCTATTCGAAAAGATATTTAGAAAATTAGTGGATAATCTGTTTTGCCACCTGCATCTGATAAGTACCCGGTGTAATGCCTACAATCTTTTTAAATGCCCTGATAAAATAATTGGCATCGTTAAAACCAAGTTCATAACTTATCGAAGCCACTTTTGCCCCAGGCTGGGTAAGTAAGGTCTTGGCTTTGTTAATTTTTTCTGCCAGGATAAAATCGTTAGGACTAATACCCAGTTCGCGCTTAAACAACCTATAAAAGGTTGCCTTGCTCATACAGGCCTTATCGCTCAAACTGTTAATACTGATCTTCTCGTTAAGGTTAGATTTAATGTAATTCAGTACAAAAGCCAATGGGTTTTGATTGAGGTTATAACCTTCATCGCTGATTGTTTTAAGGTTCTGCGTTTGCATAATGCGCACCAGCAGTTCTTTTAAAGTCAAATCGGCCAATACATCTTTTTCTTTTGTCCGTTCAGAGCAGATCCTGATTACCTTATTGATAAGATAGGCAATCTCCTCATTGTTATAAAAATGATATTCATCGTAGTTTAGCAGCCATTTCTCATTGCTGCCTTCTTTCGGGAAAAATTCGTTCAAATAAGAAATTGTTTTTTGGATCTGCTCCTGATCTATAGCCAGGGCGATACATTGGGTGGGATTAAGATTCGAAGCTTCAGGAAAATCAATTTCCATGGTAACGGCAGGCGGAACAATAACGGTTTGGCCAGGAAAATAGTCAAAACCTTTCTTATCAAATAAATGCATTACCTTTTTCCCCCTCAGCATGCTAGTAATTACAAAATCATTAAAAGTAAGCGGAACTTTATACGATTCTGTATAGGTTTCGAAAACATTTAATTCGCAACGCTCTAAGGTATAACAGGTTCTGTTTTCTACCAAAGTTTGCAAGGTTTCCGATGCACTGAGATTTACCTGATTTAATGTATGTTGCATAAACCGAAAAGATTTGGTCAGACCTATTTAATAAACTCAAATATAATGATTTCAGCTAGTTATATCGAATGGATAAATGCCTGTTACTTGTATGACATGACCTAATCTCCATTTGCTGACTACTAAAGATCATTATGGTTTCAATTTGGTTACATAGCCTGAAATAATAATGCTATCAATTGATTCGATTGTACTATCTGTTCCATAGGCTTTGCCATTAGGTTTGTATTAACCAAATCTTAAAATCGTAAAAATCATGATGAGCCATCCCATTAAAAATCTTAAAAAACTCCGCTCAAAATGATTTTTAAAATTTAATAATCAATAATAATTATGGAAAATTTAATTGAAAAACCCTCATTCAAAAGCCATTACGATAATTACATTGGGGGAAATTTGTAGCCCCTGTAAAAGGTGCTTACTTCGATAACATATCGCCGATAGATGGTAAAGTTTTTACTAAAGCAGCACAATCCACAAAGGAAGATTTAGAATTAGCGGTTGATGCCGCACATGAGGCATTTAAAACCTGGAGCAAAACCTCTTCAACCGAAAGAAGCATCATTTTGAACAAGATTGCACAGCGGATGGAAGATAACCTCGAATACCTGGCAACTGTTGAAACTGTAGATAACGGAAAAGCAATTAGGGAAACCTTAGCTGCCGATTTACCCTTAGGCGTAGACCATTTCAGGTATTTCGCAGGAGTAATCCGTGCCGAAGAAGGTTCACTTTCAGAACTTGATCAACATACTGTTTCATTAATCGTACATGAGCCGATTGGTGTGGTGGCGCAAATTATTCCTTGGAATTTTCCACTGTTAATGGGCATCTGGAAACTTGCCCCTGCCCTTGCAGCGGGAAACTGTGTGGTGTTAAAACCGGCAGAGAGTACACCAGTTTCCATTATGGTTTTAATGGAATTAATCGGCGATTTATTGCCTCCGGGAGTAATAAATGTGGTAAATGGTTTTGGCGCTGAACTTGGACGTGCCTTAGTGACTAATCCTAAAATTTCGAAAGCAGCATTTACAGGCTCTACCCCAACGGGCAGATTGGTCATGCAATATGCAACTGAAAATATCATCCCGGTTACACTGGAACTAGGCGGAAAATCGCCTAACATTTTCTTCAGTTCGGTAATGGCAGAAGATGATGCCTTTTTAGATAAAGCGGTAGAAGGTGCGGTAATGTTTGCTTTAAACCAGGGCGAAATTTGTACCTGCCCATCGCGTTTATTGATACAGGAAGATATTTACGAAAAATTTATTGCCAAAGTAATCGAGAGAACAGAAGCGATAAAAATCGGTAGTCCTTTGGATAAAACGGTAATGATGGGTGCGCAAGCTTCGAAAATCCAATACGAAAAAATTGCGCAATACATTAAATTAGGTAAAGAAGAAGGTGCAGAAGTATTAACTGGTGGAGAGGTAAACGAGCTCCCTGGCGAATTGGGTGGCGGTTATTACATCAAACCGACCATCTTTAAGGGCCATAACAAAATGAGGATTTTCCAGGAGGAAATTTTCGGTCCGGTATTGGCCGTTACTACCTTTAAAACAGTAGAAGAAGCCATTGAAATTGCAAACGACACTTTGTATGGTTTAGGTGCCGGTGTTTGGACGCGCGATGCGCATGAACTTTATCAGGTACCGAGAGCCATTCAGGCAGGTCGTGTTTGGGTAAATCAATATCACGCTTATCCTGCAGGTGCTCCTTTTGGTGGCTACAAGCAATCGGGAGTGGGCAGAGAAAACCACAAAATGATGTTAGGCCATTATCGCCAGACCAAAAATATGCTGATTTCTTACGATAAAAATAAATTAGGTTTCTTTTAGTTAGCTTGAAAAAAGGTTGAATCATAAATAGAATTGTCATCCTGAGCCCTGTCGAAGGAATGAGTTAAATCAGTATTGGCAAAGCGTTTCGACAAGCTTAACGCAACAATTCGAGTCTAATTAATACTACACTATAGCTTCCTTCTAATGATTAATTCAAACCTAAAAAACAAGATCATGATCAAGCGAATAGACAGTACAGAAAAAGCAAAAGAGCTGATTGCGATACTCAAAGAAAAGCATGGAGAACTGATGTTTTACCAGGCTGGTGGATGTTGTGAAGGTACACAGCCACAATGCTTCGAAAAAGGAGGCTACTACCTGCGGATGCGCGATGTTTGTTTAGGTGAAATAGAAGCTTGCGAGTTTTGGGTAGACAGAGACCTGTTCGAGTATTGGAAATTCTCACACTTTACTTTGGATGTGCTGGATGGATTTGGTGTAGGTGGTTTTTCGTTAGAAACCCCACTTCAAAAAACCTTTAAGATCCATTACCGCCTATTCTCTGAAGAAGAATTAAAAGATTTAACTCCAATTAAAACGGCGGAGTAACTGTTGTTTATTTGGTTTAAACAGAAGCCAGTTCGGAGAAATCCAGCTAGCTTTTTTGTTTATATATTCTATAAATGACGACCTCTGTGATATATCATCTACATTCACCTTATTTCTAATATTTTTTATTTAAAAGGCTTTGAGACTACGCTAATAAAAAGCATGTGTAATTTTAAAAATTTATGCAATCTTTGCATTAAAAATTAAACCATGCGTAAACTATTTGCCGTTCTTTCTACCATCATCACCTTATTTGCCATTAAAGAAACGGTCTACGTATTTACTTCTAATGAAGCAGACATGGTTAAGCAAAAAGCCATCATGATTGTAATTGCTTTAAGCATTACAATACCTTTAATTATTTTAACTCTTTGGCTTTGGTCGCCGGGTAGAAAGAAAAATGGTGAACAAAACTAAGCAATAAACTTACTTTTCAATTCGGGTGTCGGCAACCAACAACTCTCCTGCTTTCCCCACCATTTGTAACGGTTTTTAGCAATTATATCGTAAACCCAGTCACGTATAAACTTGGGAATAATGAGAAATGCATAAAGAAGCGGAATTGATCCATTGAGTTTTCGGGCCACCCTTAGTGCCGCTGAAGATTTGGTATAGAGTTTTCCATCCTCCAGCAATAAGATGGTATTCAATTTTTCTGGATCCGCATTAAATTTTGGCAGCATTTCTTTGGCGTAATCACCTTGTAGCGCAGTAAATTTGAATTGATCCTTTTTATCATGTTCAATAACAAACTGCACAGATGAATTACAGAGGTTACAAACGCCATCAAAGAAGATTATTGGTTGCTGGATCATAGAATATAAAAATAAAACTTTTTAAAGCAAAAACAGCCATTGCTTTCTCAAAATAATAATCCAGAGCAAAAATACCTATCTTAAAAAACATAATCCCTAACAGAAATCTTCTACTTCTGTATTTGTACTTTAGTCTTTAAACCCTATAAAAAAATAATTTTACGTTTTTATATTTTGATCGAGAACAATTTAGCCATGAAAAGCTAAAACAATCGATCTTCAACTTTCTTACCTTAAAACATTTTTATATATTTGCCCAATCCTTCTTCAATGCAAAAGAAAACACTTCTTGACGGACAAAAAATTCAGATTACAATTAAGAGGCTCTGCCATCAATTAATTGAAAACCACGACGATTTCGCAAATACTGTTTTAATTGGCATCCAGCCGAGGGGTATTTTTTAGCAGATCGCATTCATCAGGATCTTCAGCTTATCCTTAAAAACAAGAAAATTCTAAAAGGAAACCTGGATATTACTTTTTTAGAGATGATTTCCGCCGTAAAGACGGATTGGTTACCGCGAGTAGCAACTCAATCGATTTTATTATCGAAGGTAAAAAAGTAATCTTAATTGATGATGTACTTTGGACCGGCAGAACCATCAGGGCAGCGCTTGATGCCTTGCTCGCTTATGGCCGACCAGAGAAAGTGGAGCTTTTGGTTTTAATAGACCGCAGGTTTAGCAGGCATTTACCTATAGAACCTGATTATATTGGACATCAGGTAGATAGCTTAAACTCACAACAGGTAAAAGTAACCTGGGCGAGCGAAGGAAGTGAAGATAAAGTGATTTTAATATCCGAAAATAATAAATAAAAATGGCAGCAGAAAAACTATCAACCCGACATCTTTTAGGCATTAAAGATATTAACCGGAATGATATCGAATTGATTTTCGAAACTGCAGATAATTTCAAGGAAGTGATTAATAGACCGATAAAAAGGGTTCCTTCACTTCGTGACATTACGATTGCCAATATCTTTTTCGAAAACTCTACCCGCACCAAACTTTCATTCGAACTTGCAGAAAAGAGACTTTCGGCTGATGTGGTTAATTTTGCCGCTTCGTCATCGTCGGTGAGCAAAGGCGAAACCCTCATCGATACGGTAAATAACATCTTATCAATGAAAGTTGATATGGTGGTAATGCGTCATCCTTATGCCGGCGCAGGTCAGTTTTTAAGTAAACATGTAAAAGCACAGATTGTAAATGCGGGCGACGGTGCACATGAACACCCAACACAAGCCTTACTTGATGCTTTCTCCATCCGCCAGAAACTGGGCGATGTAGCTGGTAAAAAAGTAGTAATTGTGGGTGACATCCTGCATTCTCGTGTAGCTATCTCAAACATTCTTTGCCTGCAGCGTTTAGGTGCTGAAGTAATGGTTTGCGGTCCTACAACCTTAATCCCCAAACACATCCATCAATTGGGTGTAAAGGTTGAGCATAATTTAATTAAAGCTTTAAACTGGTGTGATGTAGCAAATATGCTGCGTATACAACTGGAGCGTCAAGACATTAAATATTTCCCATCGTTAAGGGAATATGCCATGATGTACGGCTTAAACAAACAGATTTTGGATAACCTCGATAAAGAAATCATCGTAATGCACCCGGGCCCGATAAACAGAGGTGTAGAGATTACCAGCGACGTGGCCGACAGCAAACAATCAATTATTTTAGAACAGGTAGAAAACGGAGTGGCCGTGAGAATGGCTGTGTTGTATTTGTTGGCAAGTCAGGGTTAGATTAGTTTGGAGTTGGGAGATTGGAGTTCTCAGTCCAAATCCATCAGCTGCATTGGTTGATGGCTTGATGTACTTCAAGATTTTATAGTGGCAGTTGGCAATGTAACAATCCTAAACAATTTAACAGTTGCAACAATACAGTTAACCACGCTCGTTTTTTCCACATTCGTTTACACCCTGATACCAAACCAAAAATCCTATCGTTAGTTTGTGTTATTAACAGATGTTAATTACTTCTGTTGATAAGCTTTGATACTATTTATAATTTAGTACCAACCATATTTGAAACCAATGCAGAAAAAATACTTACTAATTCCGCTACTTTTAGCTGGAAGTTTTAGCACCTACGCCCAAGTTAGCGCCGTGCAAAACCTCAACAAAAACTATCAAACGGGCTTAGAATTATTAGACAAAGAAAAATACACTGCAGCTGCCCAACAGTTTAAACTTGTTGAGCTGCAACGTTATAAACCTTCTACCCAAACAGAGAGCAATGCCGAATTGTCTTTACTGAAAGAGAATGCAAAATTTTATGCCGCCGTTTGTGCGCTAGAGTTAACCAATAGCGATGCCGAAAGTTTGTTTCAGGCTTTTATCCGCGATTATCCGCTAAACCCGAACACCAAACTGGCTTATTTCTACGTTGGGAAAACTTATTTCAACCAGAAAAACTATAAAAAAGCTTTAGAATGGTTCGAAAAAACAGATCCTTCTACACTTTCGGGCAAGCAAAGAAACGAATACCAGTTTAAGCAGGGTTACGCGTATTTTGAACTTAAAGACTACGATAAAGCAGAACCTTTATTTGAAAAAGTTAAAAAAGAAGAAGGCGATTTTCAGGAAAGTGCTACCTACTACTTTGCTTACATCAATTACTTAAATAAAGAATATAAAACGGCACTGGCCAACTTCGAAAAGTTAAAGGGTTCCCCTACTTATGAGGCGAGTTATCCCTACTACATCACTTCGATGTATTACCTTGATGAGCGTTACGATGATGTAATCAGCTATGCTTTGGCAGCCATTCAAAAAACCAAACAGCAGTTTGAACCAGAAATGTTAAGTTTAGTTGCGGCATCATACTTTGCAAAATCAGAATTTAAAAATGCTGAAAAGTATTTCGCCGAATATTATGCAAAAGATAAAAGCGAAACCAAAAACAATCTCTTCATTTACCAATACGGATATTCTTTGTTTCAGAATAAAAAATACAAAGAGTCTGTTGCCGTTTTAGAAAAACTGAATACGGATGATGTTTACCTACAAAATGGTATGCATACGCTGGGTAAAGCATTTATCCAGTTGGGCAACAAGCAGAAAGCACAGAGTGCCTTTTTCAGGGCTTCGCGTTTAAGTTTTGATAAGGGTATACAGGAAGAAGCCTGGTTAAACTATGCCAAATTAAGTTACGAATTGGAATTCCACCAGCAAGCTTTAGAGGCTACACAAGGTTTTTTAAAAACTTTCCCAAAATCGCGCAAAATAAACGAGGCGAAAACTTTATTGGGTGAGGTTTTATTAACCACCAAAAACTACCAGGCAGCTGTAGATATTCTGGAGCCAATTCCGGATAAAAACCTTGAAGCCAAAGAAGCTTATCAAAAGGTAACCTATTTCCGTGGTTTAGAATTTTATAATGAAAGGGCTTTCCCAAATGCATTATCGATGTTTTTGCGTTCTGAAAAGTTCCCGGAAGATAATGAGATCAATGCGTTGAACACTTACTGGAAAGCGGAATCGATGTACGAACTGCGTAAGTATGGCGAAGCAGTTAGCACTTTCGAGAAATTTTTGAAGATGCCGGATGCGGATAAAACAGGCGTTTACAATTTTGCGAATTATGCGTTGGCTTATGCAGCCTTCGAAGATGAGAAATACAGCAAAGCGGCTAATTACTTCGAAAAGTTCCTGGCCGGTAATGATAAAGACCAAAAAACTATTGATGATGCGACCATTCGTTTAGCCGATTCGTATTTCGTAAATAAGAATTATGGCGATGCAATGGTCAATTATAACAAAATCATTAGCCGTAAAACCACTTCTGAAGATTATGCCACTTTCCAAAAAGGAATGATCCAGGGGTTGGAAACGCAGTATGATGCGAAAATTGCAACGATGCAAAGCTTGTTAAATAATTTTCCAAACTCAAACTATGCTGATGATGCAGGCTTCGAAACCGCCTATACCTATTTCAACAAAGGCGATTTTGATAAATCCAAATCAGATCTTGTAGCACTGGTGGCCAAGTACCCACGCAGTAGCTATGTAGCTAAAGCCCTGGTTACCATCGGCTTGGTTCAGTACAATCAAGATCAGGATGATGCCGCTTTAGAATCGTTCAAAAAAGTAGTCCGCGATTACCCAACTGCCGATGAAGCTAAACAGGCGATGGAATCGATCAAAAATATTTATGTAGACCGTGGCGACGCGAATGGTTTTATTACTTATGCTGCTACTACCCCACTTGGAAATTACTCTGGTTCAGAACAGGATAATATCGTTTTTGCCGCAGTCAATAATACCTATCTAAAAGGAGATGCTAATGGTGCATTCCTGGCAGTAAATGCTTATTTCGATAAATTTCCTAAGGCGAACCATGAAAAAGAAGCTAAATTTATCAGGGCAGAGTCGTTGGTGAAACTGGGCCGTCCGGATGAAGCTATTCCTGATTACGAATTTATCTTAAATGACTGGACGAGCGATTATACCGAACGTTCGTTAGTGAGCATCTCTCAACTCTTCTTAAATCAGAAGAAATACAACGAAGCGATTGTTTACCTGAAAAGATTAGAAACTACAACCGATTACAAATCGCACTATAGTTTTGCCATCAACAATTTATTAAAGGCTTACACCGCTTTAAATATGCCTGATGACATGCTTAAGTATGCTCAGCTGACTAAAGAATCGGAAAAAGCTTCGGAAGAAGAGAAAAATAGTTCCAGCTTATATTCTGGTAAAGCTTACTTGTTAAAAGGCGATACGACCACAGCCATAAAAGAATTTAAAAATGTTGTGGCTAAAACAAAAACCATTGCTGCTGCCGAAGCAAAATACAATTTAGCTTTATTAGAATACAACAAAGGTGATTTCAAGACTTCATCTAAAACCTGTTTTGATCTGATCAACAACATGGCCGCTTACGATTATTGGGTAGCGAAAGCATTTATCCTTTTATCTGATAATTATGTGGCACTAAAAGACAATTTACAGGCAAAAAGTACACTTCTCAGTATAATTGATAATTACGAAGGCAAGGATGATATCATTCCTACAGCCAAAGAAAAACTAGAAAAACTAAACCAGAAGAAGTAGCATTATGAAATCGATTAAATATATATATAGTTCACTGTTTTTTTAGCTGCTGGATTAATGACTGCTCAGGCGCAGGATAAAAAGACTGAGGAAAAAGGGGTGGTAAACGAAGAGATTGAAGTAGTGCGCCCATATAAGCCAATTTTGGCCGAAGCAGTAAAGTTGAGAAGAAGCCCGAATTTGGACGACGTTAAAACGTATAAGGCAAAATTAAACTACAGCATTTTAGATAGAAAGCTGGATATAAATAGTGACATCCAAAAGCTGCAGGCACAGGCACTTGCCGAAGAAAAAGCGAGTATTTTGGTTAACAATTACGTAAAAGGTGCGTTTGGTTCGTTGAGTACCCTTTTGGGCGAAGCTTATTTTAACACCGGTAAAGATGAAGGTTTACAGGTTGGTGGTTATTTTAAACACTTTAGTCAGGAAGGGAAGTTAAACAAACAGAATAGCAGCAACCAACAGTTAAGTGTTTTTGGTCGCAGTATTTTAGATGAAAATACCGTAAGTGGACGCATTAATTTTGAGCGTAACGGCACTTATTTTTACGGTATAGATGATACCAGACCAACGCTAAATCCTAATCCGGATAAGCAGGCTTTAACTACCATTGAACTGGAAGGTGAGTTAGTAAAAAACTTTACCGAAGATGAAGATGCTTTTAGTTATGCCTTAAAAGCCAATGGCTATATCTGGAACGATAAATTTAGCGCCAAAGAAAATTACCTGAGTTTAAACGGTTATTTAAACAAGCGTATCAATTCTTTAAACCTTGGTTTAGCTGCATCAACAGAATTTGGAAACACCAAAGATGCTTTAACCAGCGTTGGCAATAACCTGTTGCGTTTAAACCCCTACATCCGTTTACAGGTTAAAGGTGCAAAAATTACTGCTGGAGTTAATTTTGTACAGGAATTTGGCGCCTACAGCAGTTCTAAAATATTTCCTGCAGTTACTGCCGATTTCACGCTGATTCCTGATTATCTGCAGGTTTTTGGTGAAGTTAAGGGTGACGTAAACAGAAACTCTTTAAAAGGTTTTACCGATGAAAACCCTTGGCTAAACAGCAATATCTTAGTGAAAAACACCGTAGAAAAATTAAGTTTTAGTGCAGGTGTTAAGGGTACCGGCGGACCAGGTTTTGGTTACAAAGCCCGTATTTATGTAAAACAGTTTGATGATATGCCTTTGTTCGTAAATAACTTTACCGACTTTAACAAGTTTGATGTTATCTACGATTTCGGCAAAACGAAATTAACGGGTTTAGAAGGCGAAATTTCTGTTCAGGTAAGTGATGCTTTAAAATGGACAGGTAAATTAAATCTAGACGATTGGAAACCTGCTTCTGAAACTTACTCCTGGTTTAAACCAGGTTTGAAAGTGAGCTCGAACTTTATGTATACCTATAACAAAAAATTAAGCTTTAATGCAAGTGTGGTGATCCAGGATGATGTAAAAGCTAAAGTATACACCGGTGCTCCTGTTCCTGCTTCGCAATATGTAATCCCTAACACAGGAATAGAACTTATTGAAACCGTTAAAGGTTATGTAGATTTAGGGCTAGGTGCAGATTACAGGATCAACAATAAGTTTTCTGTTTTTGCAAAAGCAAACAACATCTTAAATAAAAACTATAGCAGATATTTATACTATCAGGTAAACGGATTTAATATTTTCGGTGGTTTGACTTATTCGTTTTAGGATAGAGAAACCTCGAAAGTCTTAATGAAACAAAAAAATGCCTTCCGAAATCGGGAGGCATTTTTTTATGGGCTGTTTAGTGAAATCTTCATTGCCTAAGGTCTGTTTTCAAAAAACAAAGTATTTGGAATAACAGGTATAATCAGATAGTCATTTCGACTGAAGCGCAGCGAAATGGAGAAATGACGGCCTTGTATATCTGTCATCAACCCTCCGATGTATTTGAAAAACCCTAACTTCTTCCATTGACGTTATTTTAAAAATAATTATTAATCAGCATTTTAACTGCTTTTGCGTTTCCATCCAGTTAGGCCATAGCACAACATCCCCGTTCTACTTAAATCCGGCCTAACAAATTTTTCGGGTTGCACTGCTTAAGCCAACCTACTAGCTTCGAAAGAAAACGGCGAAGCCCTCATGAATGCAGCTGAAAGTTATTAACAACAAATGAATAAATTTTAAGCCGGCAGTTTTTGTTTCTTTTTGATGCCAAAAAGAAAGAGCCCTTCGGCGGCGGCGAGCCGAGGCAAGACCGCGCCCTGGGACAAGAGAAGATAATTATAAGTCACTCATATTGATTTTAAATAAGTAATTAACCCTCAGAATGGCAACATACCGGGATGCTTAACTTTAATGACATTGGCCTGAAAAAGCTTTCTCAGCAATGACGCTATTTTAAGAGATTATTTTTACTTAAACCGATATCCTATCCCAATCCTAAAAACCTGATTCGTCTGTTTAAAAGAGCCCAAACCATTGCTCACCTTGTATGGAGTTAACCATTGGTAGCTTCCATTGATATCAAATTGCTTAATATGAATACTGATGCCGCCTGTAAACCCTATATTTACCTTATTGCTTACTGTATTTACTAAAGTCGAGTCGATTTGCTTACTATGGTATAACGTATCACGTGGATTGGCTATCTTGGTAATCATTTCAGACTGCTTACCCACAAAACTAATTACCGGACCTGCTTTAACATTGATATGTTTTGAAAGCTTATAGGCAGCTGTTAAAGGAATATCTACTGCTATCACTTTTCGTGTAGCTCCAATTGTAAAGGGTGGCAACGAATCCGGGCGGAAATAATTCGGATGTGTAAATTCTACTGCAATTTTTTGATAGCTATTAATATTTAAACCCATGGCGAGCTGCCATTTCTTATCTAGCGGATATGTGCCAAATATACCAGCATAAAAACTACTGCTGCCTTTTTGTACATTCACTCCTGTTGTGATGCCATAACTGTAAGTTGGTTCTGCATCATTTTCCTGTTTGGTTTTAGCTGTTTTAATTTTAGGCAACCTGATATTTTTTACCTTCTGGTTTTTACCAGGATTAGTGTGTTCTGCTTTTTTATTATTCTTTTTCTTATTGCTGTTTCCTGATGATGCATTTCGCAGTTCATTAGTGCTATACACAGTTAAAGCTGTATTTTGATCTAAAATCGAAATAGGTGAAGGAAGAAAATTAGAAAGGCTATTTCCCCGCTGAAATCCTTCTGGTGCCAATAATAAAGCGCTACCTTTCGTAAGTGAGCTATCCAATTTTTGACTAATATTTCCGGGTAACTCCACTTTTGAGTTAACGCTTAGCGGTTGCGCACTTAAATTCTCAAATGGTTTAGACCGGTCTGACCTTTTTGTAACATCCTGTCCATTTTTAAAAGGAGAAAAAGCATTTGTTTTCGCAGCAGCTAAAGTTAAGTTTTCAATGCCCTTTGTCTTTTCTACAAGCTTGACACCATCATGATCAACTATTTTATTTTGCTCCACAGCTGGATTTATCGAATCCCCCGCCCCATTAATGCTATCTTTAATACTTGTAGTATCGGCTATTTCATTGTAATTTAACACCTTAGTACTATCTACAGGTATTGAATCTACAAGGATGGGCTTAACTTTATGATGTGTTTCTTTCTGTTTATTTTTTGATTTCAGAACGGTGAAATAGCCTACAGTAGAAGCTGTAACGGCTACAGATAACGAATAACCAATTACTTTGAACAATTTGGCTCCAGTTGATACATTAGGCCCGTGGCCACCTGCCGTACTGACTGGCATCTGCTCATTGAGCAGTTTATGCATACCCGCCCATGAGGCATCCGAAACATCCTTAACTGGTAAACTATCTAATTTATTACGCCAGAGTTTATGATACCATGCTGAATTTCTCATCTTCTTTTTATGTTTTCAGTTGGTTTATCAATTGTTGAGGAAGCTAACATTTTCCTCAACTGTTTCTTTGCTTCTGTGAGGTGCCACCTTGAGGTGCTCTCGGTAATATTCAAATGTTCTCCAATTTCTTTATGTGAATAGCCATCTATAACCGAAAGGTTAAAAACCAACTGTGTCGCGGTTGGAAGGAGGCGTATCAATTTTAGGAGATCTTCTACAAAAAGCTTGTCTAATACCGATGGTTGAATAAAGATTTCCTCAATCTCATCCTGGCTAACCGTTTCATTAAACTTTGCTTCTCTTCTGATAATATCAATGCACGATCTCACCATTACTGTCCTGATCCAGGTACCAAATTCTCCTTTTTTAGCATCAAAAGTCTGGATATGCTGAAAAATCTTCAAAAACCCAATATTCAGCGCATCTTGCGCCAGATCATCAGATTTTAAATAACGAAAACATATACGCAGCATATCGGCATAGTAAAGCTTATAGAGACCTTCCTGTGCTTGCCGCTCATTAGCTTTGCAGCCTTTGATCAGTTTAGTATCTTGCTTAAAAAAAGGTTCATCCATTTGGTTCGGTAAGCGGTTCTTCATCGTGTTGTAATAAGATTACGCAACGAATATGAAAAACGCTGGGTTAAAATTAACTTATTTTTTTCCAGTCTTATTTTAGTTTTTCGACCAAGCGTTTATAGAACTGCGTTCGTATAAGCTTATACACCCCAGCCTATGCGCCATACCGAAAGCTACAACAGACATAACAAATGGTACAATACACATTTCCCATCAGAAAGTGCCAAAACTGATTTTTATGAAAAAGCTACAGCAACGGGCGAAAATAATATAGCTTATTGGCTCCAAAAATTCTTTTTTAACTGCCTTGACCCGCTTCTGTACAAAAAAGACCAGAGTTGGCTTACTATTGGTGACGCTTATGGATTCGATGCACAGTATATCCTTAACTCAGGCAACAGGGTATTGGCAACAGATCTCAACACAGATTTTTTGAATATTGCACTAAAAAAAGGGATTATTAATGCTTGTGCTGCGGAGAATGCAGAAAAACTCATGCAAGAAGACAATAGTTTTGATTTTGTGCTTTGTAAAGAATCCTATCACCATTTCCCAAGACCTTATGCTGCAATGTACGAAATGATCAGGGTGGCCAGACAAGGTGTGGTAGTGATAGAACCACAAGATCCGGTGACCAAGATGCCCCTGCTATTAATGTTAAGTAATCTTTTGGCCAGGAATGCACATTTTTTGAATAAATTATGGAAAAACCGCTTTTCGTTCGAGCCGGTTGGAAATTTTGTTTACAAAGTATCGGAAAGAGAATTTGAAAAACTGGCAGCTGGCTTAGGCCTACCTTTGGTCGCTTTTAAAAAATCAATCCAAACTACTGGTTTAAAGGCGCAGAACTGATATCAACTGATCAATACAGCAAACCGTTTCTCTTTATAAAAATGAAAAAATTTCTTTATGATGCACTTGTTAAGTTAAGGGCCATGCCCTCGCAAGTATTAACTACTGTTATTTTTAAACAGTTGCCAGATGAGGATACTATAAACCTGCTCAAGAAAAACGGCTACGATTTGGTTTATATCCCAGAAAACCCTTATCTGAATTAAACTCACTCCATCGATTATCTCAAACAAATATGAAAACAAACACTACCCCCCGAACCCTTTATTTTTTGTCAACCTTAACGCTATCAGCTTTTTTAATTCTTGCTTATTTTTTTATCCCCGAGTGCATTGGATCGAATTCTTTAATGCAGCAAGTATATTTTTGCCTGTTGCAATTGGAGTGCTCATTGCTGCAAGTCTTTTACTTATAGGCATATACCTTTTAATAAAAGGCATTAATTATCGAAAAGAAAAAAACACGTCAGATATTTATAGCAAAACAACCTGATTCCAACTACTGAACCAATCAATCTATATATGATTAAAGAACTGATGATACTGCCAATTCTGCTCTGTGGGCAGATATTTCGATGGGATTTTTTTATCTTCGGGAGATGTATCATTATGCCCTCGTAGTTAAATAAATTATAAGGAAAATGCTTTCCTATGCTTATGGCTTTTGAAAGGACAAAATCAATCGCTTTAAATGAGCTACAATGAAAATATTTAATGTACAGCCGATTAGAATAAATGAATACATCTACAATGATGAACATCTGGCAGAAAGCAAAACAAATTGGGGCTACTCCTCCGGATTTGAAATTACCGGAGAGAAAGCTGGGGCTTTAAACACAATGTACATCACATTCGAGATTGTTTATAATGTAGGGAGTACCAATGATGAGGAAGTTGTTACCCACACTGGTCCGGGCAGTTACAGTATCGCCATTTCATTTCAAGAGGGTGAAGACGTATTTATCTCTTACAAAAGTTCTTGTCAGTTTAACTTTGAAAGTGAAGGCTTTGATGAAGATGTAACTTCCTTGGCTAATTTTTTAACGGATTATCAAGCGCATACCAGATCATTTTTTAATCAATACGGCCATAAGCCTTTAATCATAATTGAAGAAGAAACGCGAAAACAACAGCCGCTACTGGCCGATGCCGAATTAGCAATCGAAAACTTACGGGCGAATAATATATATGAGTTTTAACGAACGTGCTTCAGCTATAAAAAGCACTTATCTTGCAAAACATCTTTATTAGACTAAAATCCGGTTGTTTATTTAATCCCACCACACCCTGGCGGTAAGTATAAAGCTTTAAGCTGAGAGGTGTATAACTAATAGCATATTTCAAGGCCACCAAGTCATGCTGAATTTATTTAATCATCCTTTAGGGCAGGAAGATCCTGAAATAAATTCAGGATGACGACCGTTTAAGAAATTTGTCGTATACACCAGGCTCATCATGATACAACCTCTTTTAAAATTTCCCTATTCTTTTTCTACACACGCTTTTCGATGGTAAAGCGTTTCTATAGGTTTTAGCCTCAAATTCGGTATTATATCGATTTAGCCATTTGCTTACTAGCATACCATTTCTATCTTTGTAACCGTTATCTTTGCATGGATACAGCTATAGGTTTAAAAAACTGTGATTTTTTCATGATTAAAATAACAAAACTGTACCCGTTTTTGTCCTCTTTTTGGAATAGGCTGTTTAACAGCACCCATAGAAACTATTTGAAGGTAGAATATAATTTTTAATTTTAAACGCTTAATTTTACCCGAATGGATATCTTATCATACCTTTTAGAACTCTTGCAGCAACGCAAAGAAGTTGGCATTACCGGCTTGGGCACCTTTTATAAAAAGAAATACCCGGGAAGATACGATAAGGAAAAACAAACGTTTTTACCTCCGGGCTATACCCTTCAGTTTTCTAGCGATTTAACCGAAGAAAAGACGCTGGTAGATTTTATTGCCGCTAAAAGGAATATCTCTAACGAGAGCGCCAATGATTACATCGCGCAATTTGTTGAAGACATAAATCAAAAACTGGAACTTGACCATGAGGTCGAATTAGAAAATACCGGTCGCTTATTTTTTACTGAGCAAGGGCTGGATTTCGAACCGATAAAGAACATCAATTATGGTTCTGAATTTTATGGTTTGCCTTCTTTACCAGAAACGGTAACTGAAGATGTAAAACCCGATTCTCCAAAAGAAGAAGAAGAAGAAGTTTACGACGAAATTGCTGAAGCGCCAGGTGCACCTTCACCTTTTGAAAATAAGTCTTACCAGGCGCCGGTAATCGAAAATGTAGAGCTGGATGAAGTTAATGATGACTTCAAAAATACTTTAAAACATACTGAAAATGGTGCAATAGAAGTTACTGAAGCACCTGAGTTTATCAAAGAACAGCACGAAGAACATCCTAACCGTTTCGGGCATGTACCAGAATCGGAAGTAGAAAATATTGCTGCTGAGCAACATGCCATTGAAACAGAAGAACCTACTGAAACACCAGAAGACGTTACAAATACTGTTGAAGAAGTAGAAGTACCAGAATCGGTTGTAACACAGCACGAAGAACATCCTAACCGTTTCGGCCATACACCAGAATCGGAAGTAGAAAATGTTGCTGCTGAACAATCTGCTATAGAGACACCAGAATTTGACGATGCACACGAGGAAGTAAAGGCTGCAGAAGATACTTCATTATCTACAGAAACCAAATCAGCAGAATTACCAGAAACAGTTATCTCAGAAAGCGAACGTCCAGGCCGTTTCTCGCTTAGATCAGAGCCTGAAGAACCAAAAACATACATCAATTTAGAAGACGAGGCTAAAAAGAAGAACCTGTAATTGAGGCTCCGGCGTTTATAAAAGAGCAACATGCAGAGCATCCAAACCGTTTTGGCCATGACCCGATTGAACATGGAAACGAAGCGCGCCAGGGTATGTCTACCTGGTTGATGATTACAATTGCAGTTTTAGCTTTAGCTGTTATTGCAGCGATAACCTTTTTAGTTAAGCCTGAATTATTTACAGGCGAAACAGCTGAAGCCCTAAAACCAGCACCGGTAATTGTCGATTCGCCTAAGGTTGTTGTTGATACCCTAAAAGCAAAACAGGACTCAATAGCCAAAACGGATAGCATTTTAAAAGCCAATCAGCTTCAGAAAAGAACCGATACTGTTAAAAAAGAGATATCAAAACCGGCGGTTAAGCCAGCTATCGAAACGCCAAAAGAAAATAACGTCGTACCAAAAACTGGCCCTTCTACGTTTGATGTTATTGCGGCATCTTACAAAACTGTTGCAGGAGCTGAAAAATATATTGCCATAATGAAAACCCGTGGCTTAAATGCTAAAATTGCAAATATGGCCGGACCGTGGAAAAAAGTAAGCATAGGGAGTTTTAAAACACAAAAAGAGGCCGAAGAGCAGAAAGATATCTTACAGAAAAAACTAAAGGGAAAAGGGTTTTACGTACAACAGATTTTTAACAACACACAACCATAATGATAACTTTATTAATTCAAGACACCACTCAGGCATTACAAGACACAGCAAATGCGGTTAACCAAGCAGTAGCACAACCACAGCCAGAACTCCATTTTATCGATCTGCTTTTCAAAGGCGGCTGGGTAATGATTCCATTGGCTTTTCTAGCTTTTTTAGCTTTGATTATTTTTGTTGAGCGTTATTTAACCATTAAAAAAGCCACGAAAGACGAATCAAACCTAATGGGTCAGATCAGGTCTTATATTCAATCTGGAAATTTAGATGGCGCCATGTCGTTATTAAGGAATAATAACTCTCCCCTTTCGCGCATGTTGCAAAAAGGTTTAAAACGTATTGGCCGCCCGATTAAGGATATTGAAGGTGCAATTGAAAATGTTGGTAAATTAGAGGTTTCTAAATTAGAAAAGAACATTAGCATATTGGGTATTGTTGCAGGTATTGCACCAATGCTTGGTTTCGTAGGTACAATTGTGGGGGTAATTACCATTTTCCATCAGGTATCCATTAAGGGTGCTATTGAAATCGGTACTATTTCTGGTGGTTTATATACGAAAATGATTACTTCTGCAACCGGATTAATTATCGGTATCATCGCTTACGTACTGTATCACATTTTAAACATTATGGTCGAAAAAATCATTCTTAGAATGGAAACCGATGCAATTGATTTTATTGATTTACTAGAAGAACCAGGCAAATAATGAATTTACGCAAAAGAACAAAAGGATCGGTAGAAGTACATACTTCAGCGTTGAACGATATTATGTTCTTCCTGATGCTGTTTTTCTTACTGGCCTCTGCCGTAGTAAATCCTACGGTGGTTAAATTATTGTTGCCACAATCATCAAGCGGACAACAATCTACCGCCAAAAAAGCAGTTACCGTGACTATAGACGAAAATTTAAAATATTTCGTTGAAAAGAAACCGGTTAGCATTGAGGAATTAGAGCCTACATTGGCATCATACCAAAAACTGGCACCAGATATGACCATACTTTTGTATGTATCGCGCAATGTGACTTATCAGGATGGATTTGTGGTAAATGATATTGCCAATAAACTGAAATTAAAACTTGTTGTAGCCGTTGAGCCTAAGAAATAATGAACTACAAAGCACAAAACATACCTAACGAGGAAAATAATTACCCTAAAGCTATTGCCATTGCAAGCGGTATCATGGGCTTTTTATTATTGATCAGCTTTTTTATCGTGATTGGTTCTTTCCAGCCACCAGAAGAAGTGGGTATGGGTGGTATGGTGGTTAATTATGGGACTTCTGCAGAAGGTATGGGAGATGATTATACCAGTATCGAAGAACCGTCAGCAGATCCGAATGCAAATGGTAAACCACCAGAAAAAGTAACGCCTGAAGAAAAGGTTACCCCAACCACCTCTACCGAAAGTAGTGACAAAGAAGTGCAAACACAAAATACCGAAGATGCAATAGCCGTAAATACCAAACCCACAAAACCAACTACGGCTGCACCCACTCCGGTTACAGAAGATAAACCTGCCAAGCCAGTAATTAACCAAAATGCGCTTTACAAAGGCAAAAAAAATACTGGTCAGGGACAAGGGGACGGTACAGGGAAAACGCCGGGCAACCAAGGCGATAAAGATGGTGATCCTTTAGCTTCTAATTATGGAGAAGGCGGTTCTGGAAACGGCAATGTACAGTTATCATTGGCCAGCAGAAAATTTATCGATATCCCAAGGATACAGGATGATGGACAGAGCGCAGGAAAAATTGCCGTTCAAATCCGTGTAGATAAAAATGGCAAAGTTGTACAGGCCCGTGCCGGAGCTAAAGGTACTACCCTATCTGATTTAGCCCTCTGGAGAAAATGTGAGCAGGCCGTATTAGGTGCAAGTTTAAATAAATTGGAATCAGCTCCCGATGTACAAACCGGAATCGTGATGTTTAACTTCAAAGTAAAATAAAATTTAAAATATTATAAACAACCAAAGTCTGTGTCCCCACAGACCTTGGTTGTTTAATGCTATTAAATCATTGTGCAGTCAGATATTACTATCTGACCGAAGATTTGTTCACAAGCTGGATTGGATTTTCAACAATTAATGATGTATCTATCCTAAACTAATCACAAGTCAGAGGGGAACATCTGACTGCACTCATACTCCATGGTCTGTGGCTTACAGACCTTCAAAATAAATTAAAGACTCCCAAAGCTTTCCAACGCACAGCTCTTTAAAACTTCAGAAGAAATATTCATAATTCATTTCATAATAACGCCAATCCACTATATTTGACGCATATTATGAACTACCAACAAACGCTTGATTTTTTATATAGTAAACTCCCGATGTTTACCCGTGTCGGCGCCTCTGCTTTCAAAAAAGATTTGACCAATACCATCATTCTTTGTGAGGCTTTAGATAATCCACAAGATAAATTTAAAAGCATCCATGTGGCCGGAACAAACGGGAAGGGTTCAACATCGCACATGCTGGCTTCCGTACTACAGGCCCAGGGCTATAAAACAGGATTGTACACCTCACCACATTTAAAAGATTTCCGCGAACGCATCCGCATCAACGGAAAAATGATGAGTAAAACTGAAGTCGTATCGTTCGTAAAATATCAACAAAAATTGATCGAAAAAACTGAACCTTCTTTTTTCGAAGTTACCGTTGCCATGGCATTCGATCATTTTGCAAAACATGATGTAGATATAGCCGTAATCGAAGTGGGCTTAGGCGGAAGACTGGATTCTACCAATATCATTACGCCACAAATTTCAGTTATCACCAACATTAGCCTCGACCATACCAATATGTTGGGCAATACCCTGTCCGAAATTGCAGGTGAAAAAGCAGGTATCATTAAAAAGAATATTCCGGTAATAATTGGCGAAACCCAGGAAGAATCGGCACCGGTTTTCATTAAAAAAGCCAAAGCTGAGGGCGCTCCTATTGTTTTCGCTGATCAAGTGTTAACTGCCCAGGACTTTAAAATCAAAAACAGTAAACTTTCCTTGTCCGTTTATCAGCATGGTAAAATCAAATACAAAAATCTTCAAAGCGATCTTACCGGGGTTTATCAGCATAAAAACATCCTAACCGTTTTAGAAACACTAGCTATACTGAATGAGGAAACCGAAATTAAAACCGATCAGGAAAGTATTTATAAAGGAATAAGCCAGGTAAAAAAACAAACCGGTTTGCAGGGCCGTTGGCAAACTTTATCTAAAAATCCTTTAGTCATCTGCGATACCGGCCATAACGAAGCGGGAATTAAGGAGGTGATCAAAAACATTACACAAACTCCGTATCAAAACCTGCACATTGTTTTTGGCATGGTAAACGATAAGGATATTTCGAAAGTGTTGTCGCTGATGCCGAAAAATGCCATTTACTATTTTTGCAAACCCGACTTAGAACGTGGTTTAGCCGCAAAGGCCTTAAAAGAACAGGCGGCAGCATTTAACTTAAACGGAAACAGTTATGCATCAGTTGCCGAAGCAAAAGCTACTGCCATTCAGGCAGCCGATACACAAGACCTTGTTTTTATAGGTGGAAGCACATTTGTAGTAGCCGAAGCGATATAAAATCTTTACATAAACTTCAAAGTAGCTTTATCTAAATTGATTACTTTAGCCATTTAACTAAAACACAATGAAGAAAATACCCCGTCTAATTTTTACTATTTCTATTTTTTCGATCTCACTTTCCTCAGCTCAAACCAAAAAATCTACCACAGTGCCTTCAAAAGCATTTCCAGCGGAGGTTGCACGCCCCAAATTGGTGGTTGGCTTAGTGGTCGACCAAATGCGCTGGGATTATTTATACCGCTACTATAACCGCTATAGCAATGGTGGATTTAAAAGATTAATTAACGAGGGTTTTTCTGTGGAAAATACCTTCATCCCCTATACACCAACTTATACTGCATGTGGCCATACTTGCATTTACACCGGTTCGGTTCCGGCTGTTCATGGTATTATCGGTAACGATTGGTACGATCCTGAAACCAAAAAGAATGTTTATTGTACAGAGGATTCTTCAGCATCCACTGTTGGCAGTACACCCTCATCAGAAGGTAATATGTCGCCAAAAAATATGCTAACCACAACCATTACAGACGAATTGAGATTAGCCACAAACTTTAGAGGCAAAGTAATCGGCATTTCATTAAAAGATAGAGGTTCCATCCTTCCGGCCGGCCATGCGGCAAATGCGGCATATTGGTACCAGGGCAGTACCGGAAACTGGATTACCAGCACCTATTATATGAAAGAAGTGCCAACCTGGATCGCGGATTATAACAAACTGAAACTGGCTAACAAGTTCTATGCAAAAAACTGGGAAACTTTATACCCGATCAATACCTATGTAAACAGTACCAAAGATGAGAATGCTTACGAAGGCAAATCAAGCACATTTCCTCACCAGTTAACACAAAACGTTGATAAAAATTTCGATGCCATTAGAAGCACCCCTTATGGTAATACCATTACGCTAGACCTCGCCAAATTAGCCATCCTATCAGAAGATTTAGGTCAGGATAATATTACTGATTTCTTAGCCGTAAGTTGCTCATCTACCGATTATGTTGGTCATGCCTATGGTCCGAACTCAGTAGAGGCTGAAGATACTTATTTACGTTTAGACAAAGATTTCGAAGAGTTTTTCAACTACCTGGATAAAAAAGTAGGCAAAGGAAATTACACGGTATTTTTAACTGCTGATCATGGTGCAGCGCATGTACCGGGCTTTATGCAGGAGAACAAATTACCTTCAGGTGTAGTGAGTGACCGTGATATCGCAAACAAATTAAATGCTTACTTAAATGATAAATTTAAAGTAAACAATATTGTTTTAAGATCGATGAACAACCAGATCATTTTCGATCATGATAAAACCGAAAAAGGTGATGTGAGTTTCGATGTAATTAAATCAGCATCAGTAGAATTCTTAAAAAGATTAGACGGTTTCCAAAATGCTGTTGATATCGCTAAAATATCGCAAAGCACACTTCAGGAAATCCAGAAAAAATGATTACCAACGGATACAATACACGCAGAAGTGGTGATATCTATTATGTTTTACAACCAAACTGGTTTAACGGTAGCAGTACAGGTACAACCCACGGAAACTGGAATCCATACGATTCGCACATTCCATTGGTTTTTATGGGCTGGGGAATCAAATCAGGTGCTTCTAATAAAACACATTACATGACCGATATTGCACCAACGCTGGCTGCGCTGCTCCATATTCAGATGCCAAATGGTAATGTTGGAGAACCAATCACAGAGATTACAAACAAATAATTTAAGAAAACTATGCTCACCAGCATAGTTTTTTTGTTTTTACTTAAATCGTCATCTCGACTGGAACGCAGTGTAACGGAGAGATCTGCCTCGATAGATTTAGCTTCGCTGAGCACTACGTGATTTCCGACTACGTTGCACTCTGCTCGAAATGACGACCTCGTAAAATATCTTATATAGTAAAAAATAAACTATATTTTTTATCTTAACATCATGTCAACATACACCGCTACTAAACTTACCCCCATGCTCGAATCGCATGATATGCAGGCAACATTAAAGTTTTACACAGAAGTCCTAAACTTCACCTGTGATGTAAAGCTTAATGACCTAAGTTGGTTAAGCCTCCGCAAAGATGAGATAGAAATCATGTTCTGCAGCCCTAACGAGCATCGCAATATTCCAAAACCGATCATGAGTGGTTCACTTTACATCAAAACAAATGAAGTAACAGCACTCTGGGAAAGTTTAAAAGATCATGGCAAAATCTGTTATCCGCTTGAAGATTTTGACTACGGCATGAGGGAGTTTGCCATTTACGATAATAATGGTTATTTACTGCAGTTCGGTCAAAATTTATAACTGAACCAAAAGCCATAACAGTATAGGGTATTCGTGCTTTAAGCTGCTTAATTTACTACATTTGCATACCAAATATATTTGGAAACAAGGATCGGTAACCAGAGCATAACGATCGTTAAAATCCTATAGTATGCAACAAGTAGAAATCTATAAGCCTAAAAATAAAATCCGTTTTGTAACCGCTGCATCCCTTTTCGATGGACACGACGCCACCATCAATATTATGCGTCGTATCCTCCAATCTTCAGGTGCCGAAGTGATTCACCTTGGCCACAATCGATCGGTTGACGAAGTGGTAAACTGTGCCATTCAGGAAGATGTTCAGGGCATTGCAATGACATCTTATCAGGGCGGACACATTGAATACTTTAAATACATGCACGATCTCCTGCAAGAAAGAGGTTCCGGACATATTAAAATATTTGCAGGTGGTGGCGGCGTAATCCTACCTTCAGAAATTGAAGAACTTCAGGCTTACGGAATTTCTAAAATCTACTCTCCGGATGATGGCCGTAAAATGGGGTTGCAGGGCATGATCAATGATATGCTGATCCAAACCGATTTCGTTACCAAATCCAATATCACTAACGAGCTCGAAACCATTCCAACAAAAGATATCAAAGCCATCGCCGGGGCCATTACCGTTGCAGAAAATGATCCCGAAGGCGCGCAGAAATTTGTTGATGAATTAAAAAAACTCTCCAAAAATAATACGGCGCCTATCTTGGGCATTACCGGAACTGGCGGTGCCGGAAAATCGTCTTTAGTAGATGAACTTGTTCGACGTTTTTTGGTAGAAGTGAAAGATAAAACTTTAGCAATCATATCAGTAGATCCTTCGAAAAGAAAAACAGGCGGGGCATTACTTGGCGACCGTATCCGCATGAATGCGATCAACAATCCCAGGGTTTATATGCGCTCATTAGCTACCCGGCAGGCCAATCTTGCCCTATCCAAAAATGTACAGGAAAGTATCGATATCTGTAAAGCAGCAGGTTATGATTTAATTATTGTAGAAACTTCGGGCATTGGCCAATCGGATACTGAAATTACCGAACATTGCGATGTTTCGCTTTATGTAATGACTCCCGAATTTGGGGCGGCTACACAATTAGAGAAAATCGACATGTTAGATTTCGCCGATTTGGTAGCCATTAATAAATTCGACAAAAGAGGCGCTTTAGATGCTTTACGTGATGTACGTAAGCAATACAAACGTAACCATAATATTTTCGATGCCAAAGACGATGAAATTCCTGTCTACGGAACCATGGCTTCGCAATTTAACGATCCAGGCATGAACAACCTGTTTGTGGCCTTAATGGAGCAAATCAAATTAAAAACCGGAACAGATTTTAAAGCCAAAATGGAATTAACTTCCGATCAATCAGAGAAAATTTACATTATCCCTCCCGATCGCATCCGCTACCTGGCAGAAATTGCCGAAGCAAGCCAGACATATAACGAATGGGTAGATAAACAGGCCAACATCGCCCGCAAAATGTACCAGCTTAAAGGTGTAATCGATTTATTAAGCGAGAATAATTCCCTCTTCCAGAGGGGTGTCCGCATGACGGGGTGTCAAAAAGCCTAAATGCAACCTATGAATTCTTCGAAGAGCAATTAGATGGCGAATGCAAACGTTTACTCCGACAATGGCCAGAAACCAAAAAAGCTTACAAAGAAGAATTTTTCATTTATAAAGTCCGCGATAAAGAAATTAAACAGCCTTTATTTTACGAATCACTTTCCAAACTGAATATCCCAAAGGTAGCCTTACCAAGATATGAAGATTGGGGCGATATTTTAAGGTGGCTTTTAACCGAAAACCTACCCGGCGAATTTCCCTATGCAGCAGGTGTATTTCCTTTAAAAAGAGATGGTGAAGATCCTACCAGGATGTTTGCCGGAGAAGGTGGCCCTGAGCGTACAAATAAACGTTTTCATTATGTGTCCTTAGGTCAACCGGCACATCGCTTATCTACAGCCTTTGATTCTGTTACCCTTTATGGAGAAGACCCTCATATTCGCCCCGATATTTACGGGAAAATCGGAAACTCTGGTGTAAGTATTGCCACTTTGGATGATGCCAAAAAATTATACTCCGGTTTTGATCTTTGTGCGCCATCTACTTCAGTATCCATGACCATTAACGGTCCGGCACCAATGTTATTGGGCTTTTTCATGAATGCCGCAATTGATCAGCAATGCGAAAAATACATTATTGAAAATGGTTTAACAGAAGAAGTTGAGGCTAAAATTGTTTCGATTTATAAAGCCAAAAATATAGAAAGACCATCATACAATGGTGTGCTTCCGGAAGGAAACGACGGCTTAGGTTTGATGCTTTTAGGCGTTACAGGCGATCAGGTTTTACCTGGTGATGTTTATGCGAGCATAAGGGCAAAAGCCATTAGTTCAGTAAGGGGAACCGTTCAGGCCGATATTTTAAAGGAAGATCAGGCACAGAATACCTGCATATTTTCAACAGAATTTGCCTTAAGGATGATGGGCGATATCCAGAAATACTTTATCGATGAAAAAGTAAGGAATTTCTATTCGGTTTCCATTTCTGGCTATCACATTGCAGAAGCTGGAGCCAATCCGATCTCACAGCTGGCTTTTACCCTAAGTAACGGATTTACCTTTGTAGAATATTATTTAAGCAGGGGCATGCATATTGATGATTTTGCACCTAACTTATCTTTCTTCTTCTCCAATGGAATTGATCCTGAATACGCCGTTATCGGTCGCGTAGCCAGAAGAATCTGGGCCAAAGCCATCAAGAATAAATATAAAGGGAACGATCGTTCACAGAAGCTTAAATATCATATTCAAACTTCTGGTCGTTCATTACATGCCCAGGAAATCGATTTTAATGATATCCGAACCACTCTACAGGCACTATATGCCATTTACGATAACTGTAATTCACTCCACACCAATGCTTATGATGAAGCCATTACTACGCCTACAGAAGAATCTGTAAGGAGAGCCATGGCAATCCAACTGATCATTAACAGGGAACTAGGCCTGGCCAAAAACGAAAATCCGCTACAAGGCGCTTTTATCATCGAAGAACTGACTGACCTGGTAGAAGATGCTGTTCTTGCCGAATTTAAGCGGATAAACGATCGTGGCGGTGTTTTAGGGGCAATGGAAACCATGTATCAACGTGGGAAAATCCAGGAAGAAAGTTTGTATTACGAAACCCTGAAACATACCGGCGAATACCCGATTGTAGGTGTAAATACGTTTTTAAATAAAAATGGTTCCCCTACTATTGTTCCCGGCGAAGTGATACGTGCTACTGAAGAGGAAAAGCAGTACCAGATTTCAGCATTGCAGAAATTTCAGGGCCGTAATGCAGACCGTTCAGCAGATTTACTGAAACAATTGCAAAAATCAGCCATTGCAGGCGATAACATCTTTGAACAGTTAATGGAAATCTGCAAAATTTGTTCTTTAGGTCAAATTAGTAAAGCCCTTTACGAGGTAGGTGGACAATATAGAAGAAACATGTAATAAAAAAAGCCCCCATAAAGTGTCTAACTTTTTGGGGGCACTGCAAAACCGAGGGCTTTTATATATCTTCTGTATGACTATTATCCAGCAATCCAGCTAAATTTATAATCAATCGTTGGATTTTTCATTCGCTCTGCAACACGTAATAAACGCGAAGGTAAAGCCATAATATAATCACGGGCTTTTTCACCAGCCTCATTTAGATCGCGCATCCCTTCAATTTTCCAGTCTTCAATCAACTGTTGCATAATTTCAACATAATCAATTGCAGTATAAACGCCTAAACGCTGTGCAGCATCGGTAAAGTGACCAAAAGTCTGACCAATCTTCAAACCTACCTCACGTAAGAAATGCGCTGGCATTACAATTTTCTGGCGCATCATATCTTCAAAAGCCAACATCGCTTCATTAGGATCAACCTCGAAAATACGGTTCATGAAATCTTTATAAGCCTTAGCATGTCTCGCCTCATCAGAAGCAATTACACCACACATTCTTGATAATAAAGTATCACCGTCTTTTTTTGCTAGAGAAGCTACCCTTCTGTGGGAAATATTGGTTGCCATTTCCTGGAAAGAGGTGTAGATAAAGTTACGGTATGGATCATGCCCGGTACCGATATCGAAACCGTCAGCAATCAGATATTGCGTAGAAATTTCCATCTGGCGCATATCTACACGACCTGACAGATATAAATATTTATTTAACAAATCACCATGACGGTTCTCTTCAGCGGTCCAATGTCTGTTCCATTTCATCCATCCACCATCTTCTTTCATGCTTGGACCCTGTACCATGGCTAACCACGATTCGTAAGTAGGCAATGCTTCTTCAGTGATCGTATCGCCGATTAATACGGCTACAAGATCGTAAGAAAGATCCTTTGCATTATCCCTTAATATTCTAATATCTTGATAAAATGTTTCGCTAGTAGAATCAGGAAGAAAATCAGATGGTTGCCAGTTAGTATCAATTGGTTTAAGATAGGTATCCATCATCTCCAGCATATACTTTTCTATATGCACCATCACTTCCCTTCTTTTATCTGCAAAAAAACTCATTATTTGTATTTATATATTGTTAACAACAAAGATAACCAAATATTGCGGCAAACCTTATGATATTAACATATTTAGCGCTAAATCAGTTTTAAATGTGATCAAAATCAGTAAGATGCTCTTAAATGGCATTCTATAGAGGGTGAGAGACGAATTTAGTATAATCCTTCTCAATTGTTTTTATTTTTTTGAAGCGCGGTTTCCTGTGCATTTAGGTTGGGTTCGGTCCTGCTGTCCGTTTTACTCCGCCCATGAAGAATTGGCTCCGTGCTCACTCCCATCAGGGCTATTTAACCCTGGCCAGAAGAAAAAACAGGTAAGATGGAAACGGACGATGGAATGGGCTCTGCGGAGATCAGCGTGATCTGCAGGAACAAACCCTTAAACTTTTCGTCACTCCTTCATGGTGAGAATAATCAAGAACTGTTAATATCAAATGGTAATAAATAAACGTACTGCAAAAATGCCATAAACGAAGAAAACCCTTCAACATTTCTGCTAAAGGGTTTCTTTTAAGATCTGGCACCGACCTACTCTCCCACGTGTTACCGCAGTACCATCGGCTCTGGTGGGCTTAACTTCTCTGTTCGGAATGGGAAGAGGTGGACACCACCGATATAGGCACCTGAATATTTTTAATTAAGGTTAAAGGGAGGAGGGTTTTAGGGTGGGAGGGTTATACCTTCCGCCTTTCTACCTTCGGCCTTCCAGCCTTAAATGACATATTATTGAAAGAAGTTAGTTTGAAGAACAAACAACAGTCTGTTTGCTTTGAAAGCTTCGGATGATTAGTACTACTCGACTGTGCTGTCGCCAGCTTTACATCTGTAGCCTATCAACGTAGTAGTCTGCTACGGTCCTATATGGAATTCTCATCTCGTGGCTAGTTTCGCACTTAGATGCTTTCAGCGCTTATCTATTCCCAGCGTAGCTACTCTGCAATGCCCCTGGCGGAACAACAGATTCACTAGAGGCTGGTCCAACCCGGTCCTCTCGTACTAAGGTCAGCCCCACTCAAAATTCCTACGCCCACAACAGATAGGGACCGAACTGTCTCGCGACGTTCTGAACCCAGCTCGCGTGCCACTTTAATCGGCGAACAGCCGAACCCTTGGGACCTTCTCCAGCCCCAGGATGTGACGAGCCGACATCGAGGTGCCAAACCTCCCCGTCGATATGAGCTCTTGGGGGAGATCAGCCTGTTATCCCCAGCGTACCTTTTATCCTTTGAGCGATGGCCCTTCCATGCAGAACCACCGGATCACTATATCCGTCTTTCGACCCTGATCGACTTGTCTGTCTCACAGTCAAGCAAGCTTATGCTATTGCACTCCGCGTACGGTTACCAAGCGTACTGAGCTTACCTTTGAAAGCCTCCGTTACCTTTTTGGAGGCGACCACCCCAGTCAAACTACCCATCAAACAATGTCTCCCCCTTAGAGGGATTAGACACCGAATACAGAAAGGGTGGTATTTCAACGTTGGCTCCACGACGCCTAGCGACGCCGCTTCAAAGCCTCCCACCTATCCTACACATCCTGTATCCAATGTCAATGTTAAATTGTAGTGAAGGTGCATGGGGTCTTTCCGTCCCGTTGCGGGTACCCGGCGTCTTCACCGGGACCACAATTTCACCGAGCTCATGGCTGAGACAGCGCCCAGATCGTTACACCATTCGTGCAGGTCGGAACTTACCCGACAAGGAATTTCGCTACCTTAGGACCGTTATAGTTACGGCCGCCGTTTACTGGGGCTTCGATTCAATGCTTCTCTTACGATGACATCCCCTCTTAACCTTCCAGCACCGGGCAGGTGTCAGGCCTTATACCTCATCTTTCGATTTTGCAAAGCCATGTGTTTTTGTTAAACAGTCGCCTGGGCCTTTTCACTGCGGCTGACATTACTGCCAGCGCCCCTTCTCCCGAAGTTACAGGGCCATTTTGCCGAGTTCCTTAGCCATGATTCACTCGAGCACCTTAGAATCCTCTTCCCGGATACCTGTGTCGGTTTGCGGTACGGGTTTTTATAACCTGAAGCTTAGCGGTTTTTCTTGGAAGTCTGATTACCTGCACTATCCACTCACCCGAAGGCTTGCGGTACTATCAGCGTTCAGCTAGATCGGCGGATTTGCCTACCGTTCTAATACCTACAGCCTTTAACGATCTATTCCGTCAGATCGCGGCAGTGTCACTACTCCGTCCCCACATCGCAGTTATAAAAAGTACGGGAATATTAACCCGTTGTCCATCGAATTTCCCCTTCGGGTTCTCCTTAGGTCCCGACTAACCCTGATCCGATTAGCGTTGATCAGGAAACCTTATCCTTTCGGTGGGCGGGTTTCTCGCCCGCCTTATCGTTACTTATGCCTACATTTGCTTTTCTATAAGCTCCAGCACCCATTACCAGGTACCTTCGCTGCCGATAGAATGCTCCCCTACCGATATATTTCAATCCCATAGCTTCGGTGTACAGTTTAATGCCCGTTTATTATCCATGCCCGATCGCTCGACTAGTGAGCTGTTACGCACTCTTTAAATGAATGGCTGCTTCCAAGCCAACATCCTAGCTGTCTGTGCAATCGGACCTCGTTAGTTCAACTTAACTGTAACTTGGGGACCTTAGCTGATGGTCTGGGTTCTTTCCCTCTCGGCGCGTGACCTTAGCACCCCGCGCCTCACTGCCGACTATATTATATAGCATTCGGAGTTTGTCTGGATTTGGTAGGATTTGACTCCCCCGCACCCAATCAGTAGCTCTACCTCTATATAACTCAACGTCGACGCTGTTCCTAAAAACATTTCGGGGAGTACGAGCTATTTCCCAGTTTGATTAGCCTTTCACCCCTACCCACAGATCATCCGGAAACTTTTCAACGTTTATCGGTTCGGTCCTCCAGTACGTGTTACCGCACCTTCAACCTGTCCATGGGTAGATCACAAGGTTTCGCGTCTACCTCCTCTGACTATACGCCCTATTCAGACTCGCTTTCGCTTCGGATCCGTGCCTGAAGCACTTAACCTTGCCAGAGAAGAGTAACTCGTAGGCTCATTATGCAAAAGGCACGCCGTCACGCCACCTGGACGCTCCGACCGCTTGTAAGTACACGGTTTCAGGTTCTATTTCACTCCCCTGTTCGGGGTTCTTTTCACCTTTCCCTCACGGTACTGGTTCACTATCGGTCTCTCAGGAGTATTTAGCCTTACCGGATGGTGCCGGCAGATTCCCACAAGGCGTCTCCGACCTCGCGGTACTCAGGATACTGCTAGGCTAGCATTCTATACGTGTACCGGGCTATCACCGTGTATCGCTGGGCTTCCCATCCCATTCCACTTCTGTTTGCTAATGCCATGTTGCAGTCCTACAACCCCCACTTTGCCGTAACAAAGTAGGTTTGGGCTCTTTCCCTTTCGCTCGCCACTACTTAGGAAATCATTGTTATTTTCTCTTCCTCTGCTTACTTAGATGTTTCAGTTCGGCAGGTTTGCTCATTATATGTGACATGTCTTCAACATGCCGGGTTGCCCCATTCGGAAATCTTCGGATCAATTCCTATTTGCAAATACCCGAAGCTTATCGCAGCTTATCACGTCCTTCATCGCCTCTGAGAGCCAAGGCATCCCCCGTGTACTCTTTATTACTTTCTTCTACTCTTGCGCCTTTTGCGCCGCAAGGTATGCTTTTTTGCTCTTGTTATGATGTCTCATTCCCAACGTAAAGTCGGGAGAGCACAAACACAACAGTCGCCTATTGTTGTTTGCTCTTCTTTTTTAACTTCTTCCAATATGTCAAAGAACTTTACTGAGGCTGAAGGCCGAAGGTATAAAGGCGGAGGGTTTCATTGTCCCCAACCTAAGCTTCGTTTCAGCTTCGTTAGTAAAAAACTGCGGTCTCGAACCGTTTCATATTTCGATATTATTATATCTATATATGTGCCCCCTGGCGTTTCTTCTTTTCTTAATCTTTATGTCAATGTATATTATCTATCCCGATAATAAGGTATTTATTCTGTTGTGGTCTATGTACCGGCTTAAAGTTTACCTCTTTGCCTTCTACCTTCTGACCCTCAACCTTTATGGTGGAGAATAACGGTCCCGATAGCTATCGGGACGAACCGTTAAACGGTTGCCATTCTTCAGTGGAGAATAACGGAGTCGAACCGTTGACCTCCTGCGTGCAAGGCAGGCGCTCTAGCCAGCTGAGCTAATCCCCCAGAGTATTAGTTTTGAGTTTGGAGTCATTAGTCTGGAGTATTCATAACTCCCAGGCTCTTTTCTCTTTACTCCCAACTTCAATGGTAGTCCCGTCCAGATTTGAACTGGAGACCCCTACATTATCAGTGTAGTGCTCTAACCAGGCTGAGCTACGGGACTTCTTGATTTCAGGTAAGCAATAGTTTGCAGTATATAGTATCTTACCGCTACTGCTTCCTTTGGCTTCCCCTTCTTGTCTCCGTTAAGCTTACCTTTATAGTATGCCCACCGTTTTCTTCTGGGTGTTTCTTTTTTCTCTTGTGTTTTTAAAGTATTTAGTATCCAGTATCAAGACCTTAAGCCTTATACCTTATTACCATATACCTTAATTAGAAATATCATGTTGCGTGGCGAGTAGGTGAGTCTACTCCAGAAAGGAGGTATTCCAGCCGCACCTTCCGGTACGGCTACCTTGTTACGACTTAGCCCCAGTTATCGGTTTTACCCTAGGACGCTCCTTACGGTTACATACTTTAGGTACCCCCAACTTCCATGGCTTGACGGGCGGTGTGTACAAGGCCCGGGAACGTATTCACCGCGTCATTGCTGATACGCGATTACTAGCGAATCCAACTTCATGGGGTCGAGTTGCAGACCCCAATCCGAACTGTGAATGGCTTTGTGAGATTCGCATCATATTGCTATGTAGCTGCCCTCTGTACCATCCATTGTAGCACGTGTGTAGCCCCGGACGTAAGGGCCATGATGACTTGACGTCGTCCCCTCCTTCCTCTCTGTTTGCACAGGCAGTCTGTTTAGAGTCCCCACCATTACATGCTGGCAACTAAACATAGGGGTTGCGCTCGTTGCGGGACTTAACCCAACACCTCACGGCACGAGCTGACGACAGCCATGCAGCACCTAGTTTCGTGTCCTTGCGGACTGATCTATCTCTAAATCATTCACTAACTTTCAAGCCCGGGTAAGGTTCCTCGCGTATCATCGAATTAAACCACATGCTCCTCCGCTTGTGCGGGCCCCCGTCAATTCCTTTGAGTTTCACTCTTGCGAGCGTACTCCCCAGGTGGAACACTTAACGCTTTCGCTTAGCCGCTGACTGTGTATCGCCAACAGCGAGTGTTCATCGTTTAGGGCGTGGACTACCAGGGTATCTAATCCTGTTTGATCCCCACGCTTTCGTGCCTCAGCGTCAATAAGACCATAGTAAGCTGCCTTCGCAATCGGTGTTCTGAGACATATCTATGCATTTCACCGCTACTTGTCTCATTCCGCCTACCTCTAGTCCATTCAAGCCCATCAGTATCAAGGGCACTGCGATAGTTGAGCTACCGTCTTTCACCCCTGACTTAACAGGCCGCCTACGCACCCTTTAAACCCAATAAATCCGGATAACGCTTGGATCCTCCGTATTACCGCGGCTGCTGGCACGGAGTTAGCCGATCCTTATTCTTCCGGTACATTCAGCTCTCTACTCGTAAAGAGGTTTATTCCCGGATAAAAGCAGTTTACAACCCATAGGGCAGTCTTCCTGCACGCGGCATGGCTGGTTCAGAGTTGCCTCCATTGACCAATATTCCTTACTGCTGCCTCCCGTAGGAGTCTGGTCCGTGTCTCAGTACCAGTGTGGGGGGTCATCCTCTCAGATCCCCTAGTCATCGTCGCCTTGGTGGGCCGTTACCCCGCCAACTAGCTAATGACACGCATGCCCATCTTTATCCTATAAATATTTGAACATTGGATAATGCTATCCTGTGTTTTTATGCGGTGTTAATCCGGATTTCTCCGGGCTATCCCCCTGATAAAGGTAGGTTGCATACGCGTTACGCACCCGTGCGCCACTTTCTCTTCCAGCAAGCTGGAAAATATCGTTCGACTTGCATGTATTAGGCCTGCCGCTAGCGTTCATCCTGAGCCAGGATCAAACTCTCCATTGTAAAATGTGTTGTAAGATGCTGACCAGTTTTAACTATTGTTAAAAATAGTCTTCTTTTTTATGTTGTCTGTTAGACACCACCTTTAAAATAAAGCTACGTAATCATGTACTTTGATCGGTACTCCATTACCTCGCTACGCTACATTGACATCTCTTTTAAGAACTTATTGACCTGGTAAACCTCACGGCCGGTCATTTATATATCTTCAAACTTCTGTTCGTTCAAGTCGTGTTCGTCTTAAACGTGTTTCCATTTGTTTCAATCTTTTTTCTATCTTTCCGGCATCCGCCGTTCCGATTTTTTCACCCTTCCTTTCGGTTGGGAGTGCAAAGGTAAGGATCTTTTCCGAACTTGCAAATAAAATAAATTTTATTTTTTAAGCTTTCTTCTTTCCTTGTTTGCTTTTCAATATGCCAGGTTTAACTGGCTTTCCGTTCTTCCGAACCGGGCTGCAAAGGTAACAATCTTTTTCTCTCCCGCAATATTTATTTTAAAATAAATCCTGCTCTCCTCTCTCTCTATAACACCTTTTCAACTAAACCCCTTCCTCCGAAGCGGGATGCAAAAGTAGGAAAAATATTGTTCCCTCCAAAGGTTTTTTACAGAATAGCACAGGCTTTAACGTAAGTTGATGGTTTTCAGCAGGAAAAAAAATACTATAGTTAAAACTTTTTGAAGCAAAAGGTGTTTGTTCTCACTTATAAACCTATCAGGTTTTTTGAAATCTGCGATCTGAAGACTTATGAGTTCCTGGCGCACACGCCACCTGGAAACTTTATAAGTACCCTCCTGCCCCCTCCCACCTAAACCCGATTGCAGTGGTAGCTGCAGGCTCCACGCCGGCACTACAAACGGAAAGCGGGAACATACTGATATAGTAGCACAACAACTGCTTGCTGAAAAAAATGAGTATACTATATAGTATATAATCGAGCCTTATATATATGTTAAAAATTGTTAACTGTTATATTCTACTGAATTGCTTTGCATAGCTTAGCGGCGAATTGTTTTTATTGATGTTATCGTATTATTAATTATCTTTGCAGAATGTTTAAAGTTAAACACTTAATTATTTTATTATTTATTGCCGCTTTGGGTATTGCGGGTTGTAAAAGTCGTTTCGAGAAATTGAGAGCGAGCAATGACGTTGCAAAAAAATACCAGGAGGCGCTTCGTTTGTATAATAAACGCGATTACAGTAAAGCCTTAGTGCTTTTTGAGGATCTTTCTCAAAAATATCGTGGCCGTGCAGAAGCTGAGGATCTGAACTATTATTATGCTTATACATTATATAGATTAAGTGATTACACCACTGCAAGATACCAGTTTAAAAGTTTTGCGGATACCTACCCAGCAAGTAAGAATGCAGAGGAAGCGAGATACATGGGTGCTTATTGCTATTACTTAGAATCTCCAAGTTTCTCTTTAGATCAGGAAAATACCTATAAAGCTATTGATGCGCTACAATTATTTATCAACTTATACCCTACCAGCGATCGTGCTGCAGCTGCAGGCAAATATATTGCTGTACTAAGGGGCAAGCTGGAGGATAAAGCATTTGAAAATGCTAAAATGTATTTAACTACAGGCCCTAGTAATGTAGATAATTACAGAGCGGCTGTTATTGCCTTAAAAAATGCACAAAGAGACTACCCAGATATTAAATATGCTGAGGAAATGGATTTCCTGATGATTAAAGCGCAATATTTATACGCAAAAAATAGTTATGTCATCCGCCAGGAAGACCGGTATAATGAGGCACTTGCCTTATATACGGAGTTTACTGAAAACCACCCGGATAGTAAATTTGCTAAAGATGCAAAGGCGCTTAAGAGTGATGTTGAAGCAGGAATTGTGGCTACCAAGCAAGAATTGGCCTTATATGCTGCCGATCAGGAAAAATACAAGCAGATGCTGATCAGAACCGGTAAATTAAAAGATACCGTTTCTGCAAAACCAACTAATGCAGATAATACGAATATTAAAAACAAGTAATAGATGAATACTAACAAACCTGCTGTACCAAATACTACAGTAACCAGAAACGTACACGATTTAGATAAAACTACTGATAACTTATACGAATCATTAGTGGTAATTGCTAAAAGGGCAAATCAGATCTCGAATAACGTTAAAGAAGAGTTACACGGTAAATTGGCAGAATTTGCTTCCAGCAACGATAATTTGGAAGAAATTTTCGAAAACCGCGAGCAGATTGAGATCAGCAAGCACTATGAGCGTATGCCGAAGCCTGTTTTGGTTGCTATTGATGAATTTTTGAACGAAAAAGTTTATCACAGAAATCCTGCTAAAGAACAAAAGTAACTGGTATAGAGCAATGAGCATGGCGCAATTTTGTAAGCATATCAATGCTCTAAGCTCCATGCCCTGTACCCTATGCTAGAAAATAAAAATATAATCCTTGGCGTTTGCGGCAGCATCGCAGCATATAAGTCGGCATTTTTGGTTCGGCTGCTTATAAAAGCTGGTGCAAACGTAAAGGTTATTCTTACCCCTGATGGTGCTAATTTCATTACACCACTCACCCTTGCTACGCTTTCTAAAAACCCGGTTTATACGCAATATTTCGAAGAAGAAACAGGCGTATGGAGTAATCACGTTGAGTTAGGCCTGTGGGCTGATCTTATCATTATCGCTCCCATAAGTGCTAATACCTTAGCCAAACTAGCAACAGGAATCTGTGATAATTTATTAACTGCGGTTTACCTTTCGGCCAAATGTCCGGTTTATCTAGCCCCGGCTATGGATCTGGATATGTGGAAACACGAAACCACCCGAAGCAATATTGAACGTGTTATTGGTTTTGGGAATACCGTTATTGCTCCTGCCAATGGTGAACTGGCCAGCGGGCTCTGGGGCGAGGGCCGAATGGCTGAACCCGAAGAAATTGTTTCTTTCCTGGATAATGCCATTAAAAAATCGATGCCTCTATACGGCAAAAAGGTAATGGTTACCGCTGGTCCTACTTATGAGGCTATAGATCCTGTGCGTTTTATAGGCAACCATTCCTCAGGAAAGATGGGTTTTGTGATAGCCGATGAGTTGGCCAAACTAGGTGCAGATGTTACCCTAATTGCCGGACCAACCGCACAAAAAGCGGCACAAAGTTTAAAAAGGATTGATGTGGTAAGTGCTCAGGATATGTTCAATGCCTGTTCATCGATATTCCCTGATACCGATATTACCGTAATGTGTGCGGCAGTAGCCGATTATCGCCCCAAGCAGGTTGCCACCCAAAAAATTAAAAAACAGGATAGCGGATTGGTTCTGGAACTGGAAAAAACAACGGATATACTCGCTTCTTTAGGTGCGGCAAAAAAACACACCAGGTTTTGGTTGGTTTTGCTTTAGAAACCAATGACGAAGAGAATTACGCAAAAGGCAAACTCGAGAAGAAAAATCTTGACCTGGTTGTTCTAAATTCTTTGAATGATACGGGCGCAGGTTTTAAATCAGATACCAATAAAATTACTATTTTTAACAAAGCTTTAGAACGGACTATTTTTGATATGAAATCGAAAACAGAAGTTGCCAAAGATATTTGTACTGCCATTTTAAAAATTGCGAAATGATAAAAAAGATTGTTTGGATACTGGTATTGGTTGGTTTTGGGAAGCTGCAGGCGCAGGAGTTAAATGCAAGGGTAACTTTGCTGGCTCCCCAGGTTTCGAACATTAGCAAACCAACTTTAGATGCTTTGCAAAAAACAATCCGCGATTTTTTAAACAATAATAAATTCAGTAATGAAAGTTATAAACCTCAGGAACGTATAGACTGTAGTTTTATCATCACCATCAATTCATGGGATGGTGGCTCTGGATATACTGCCGAAGCACAGATTCAAAGCAGTCGCCCTGTTTTTAACAGCTCTTACAATAGCACTTTGTTAAATATGAGCGATAAGAATTTCGATTTTAATTTCAACGATGGGGCCACAATCGACTTCTCTGATCAAAATTACATTTCCAATATCAGTGCCCTCCTCACCTACTATGCTTATACCATCATCGGTATGGATAAAGATAGTTTTAGCAAAATGGGCGGAACTCCTTTTTACAAAAAAGCACAGAATATTATTAACCTTGCACAGGCTTCCGGCAATACCGGCTGGAGGGCAGCCGATGGCTTACGTAACCGCTTTTGGTTCAACGAAAATGTTTTAAACCCCATTTTTGCCGAGCTCCGCAATTTCATTTACAGCTATCATTTAAGTGGCCTGGATCAGCTAACCGACAATGATAAAGGCTTAACGCAGATTGTTGCCGCACTACCTGCACTGCAACAAATGGATAAGCAGAAACTGGGCTCTATTTTCCCTAATGTTTACTTTGCCACTAAAGCCGAAGAAGTAACCAATGTACTTTCTAAACTCAATGGACAAGAGCGCATGAAAGCCTATAATATGCTGGCAGAAATCGATCCGGCAAATATTGGTAAGTACGAGGGACTGAAGAAGAATTAATATTGTTGGTCAATAGTTTGATAGCTCATGGTTTATAGCTTAGCAATTGATTATTAAATCGGTTAATTATATATCAAGCCCATCAGTCAACCAGTTTCAACAGTTAACTGCTATATGGCGTTGTGTAGCTAAAATATAGTTTCTAAAAATGATGAAAAGATTTTTATTAATTACAATTTGTCTTTTACCATTAAGCTTGCTGGCACAATCTTCATTTACCATTAAGGGCTTTGGCAAAGCTTATAAAAATGGCGATAAGATATTTTTAACTTATCGGCAAGGTGATCAACTTATTGAAGATTCTACTTCGGTAAACAAAGGTTCCTTCGAGTTTAGAGGGAATTTTAAAACTAAAGTAAGAGGCTACATTTGCCGAAATGACAATCCCCGATTTGCATCCGAACTATTTGATTCATTTGATATTTACATTGAAGCAGGACAGATTACGCTGAATTCTCCAGATACTTTAAACAATTCCATTATTTCTGGAACTCCATTAAATAATGATTATGCTAAACTTCACGCCGCATTAAAATCCCTTAAAGAAAAAAATAAAAGATCCCGGTAAACTTAGTGCAGAAGAACTAAAGGATACGGCTTTGGTAAACCTAATCAAAGCTAAAGCTCAGACTGCATATTACGAAACATTTCCTATCCAGTTTAGCTTTGTAGATAAACATCCGAATTCCTATGTAAGTTTATTGACTTTAAGTCAAATAGCACGCACCAGTAAATATCTGCCACGCGTAGCGAAAAGTTTTGCAAAATTATCTATCGAACTTAAGGAAATGCCAGAAGGCAAAAAAATAGCAAAAGATATTTTGGAGGGCAAAAAAATTTCTATAGGCATGATGGCAAAAGACTTTATCCAAAATGATATAAATGGTAATCCGGTCAGACTTTCAACTTATCAGAACAAATATGTCCTTGTCGATTTTTGGGCTTCCTGGTGCCAACCTTGTCGAGAAGAAAATCCAAATGTTTTAGCTGTTTATCATCAGTACAAAGAAAAAAACTTTACGGTCCTCAGCGTATCGATCGACGTATTGGCGAATAAAGCAAACTGGTTAAACGCCATTAAAGAAGATCAGTTACCCTGGATGCAGGTGTCTGATCTTAAAAAAGAAAACGAAGCGGCTAAACTTTATGGCGTTACTTCCATACCATCGAATGTACTTATTGATCCTAGCGGAAGAATAATTGCAAAAGATATCAAGGGAAAAGAACTACGCGATAAAATGGCTGAATTATTAGGTGCTAAGTAATTGTATTGAGACGGGTTAACTGGTTAATTATCTGAATTGGTTAATTGTATATCATGCCCATTAGTTAACCAATTAAACAGTAAGTAGTTTCTCTGTTTGTGGTGACTAATTTTAGAAAAGCAATCTCAGGTTTTCAATTGAAGTCAGTCCTGCTTTCGTTCATACGCCTGCAGGCCTTAAACACAGGCCGGTATCCACATCAATCAGGTTTAATAACTTCAGTTAGTTTTTCATAGTAGGGCTTTTCCTTTCCAAAGCCAGATTGTATGCAACATTTTTCCCTATCCAGCATCCTATCTCACAGTTAAGCAATTAACCAATTTATACAGTTGACCGTTAAGTAGTTTCTCTGTTTGTGATGATTAATTTTAGAAAAGCAATTTCAGCTTTTCAATTAAAGCCAGTCCTGCTTTCGTTCATACGCCTGCAGGCCTTAAACGCAGGCAGGTATCCACATCAATTAGGTTTAATCACCCAAGTCAGTTTTCCATGGGCAGATTTTCCCTCTCTAAAGCCTGATTGTATGCAACATTTTTCCCTACCCAGCGTCTTATATTACAGTTAAGCAATAACCAGTTTCAATAATTAACCGATAAAGTTAAAAATTTGTTAAAATATTTTGATATTACGAATATCTTCGTACATTTGAATACGAAATAATTCGTACAACTTGTAACATATGACTAATCATAACATCAAACCAACAGAAGGTGAAATGGAAATCCTCCAGGTGCTTTGGCAAAAGGGGAATGCAACGGTAAGAGAAGTTCATGAAGCATTAAATAAAAAAGACTCCGGGTATACCACCACCTTAAAACTGATGCAGATTCTGCATGAGAAAGGAATGGTAGAAAGAGATACCAACCAAAAAACACATATTTATAAAGCGCTTGTTAGTCAGGATAAAACTGAAAAGCAATTGGTAAACAAAATGATCGATAACGTATTTAACGGATCGGCAGCGAGGTTGGTGATGCAGGCTTTGGGTAACCACAGTGCAAGTGCAGAAGAAATTGACGAAATAAAAAAATATTTAGATAGCCTGAAGTAAGGCTATTGTTGAAGGTTGAAAGGTGTAGGGTTCAGATCCCTAACAAGCAGTAAAATTTTCGGGTTGTCCCCGCATAAAAAATTAAAACCACCGTTATGGAAACTTTATTACAACAGTTTATCAAAGCTTTTGGCTGGAGTATTTTAAACTCACTCTGGCAAAGCGCCATTATTTATGGCATCCTGTTTATCGTCATGCTCAGCATTCCGAAACTGGCGGCAAAATATAAGCACAACCTTGCTTTTGGTGCGATCATGTTAATGTTTATTGGCTTCAGCTACAATATCATCCACCAGTTAACATTGAATATAAATGATCATGCCCCCGCAATCAGCCCTCAAAACATTCAGGTTTACCAATATTTCAATAACCTGCCACCAAGTTTTAGCAGTAGGGCAGAGCAATATTTTCCTATTGTAGTCATATTTTATGCTATCGGTATTGTGCTTCAGTTATTCGTTATTATTAAAGGCTATGGTCAGCTTTCAAAATTGAAAAAAGAAAGTTTAAGTACCATTCCAGACAGTTGGAAAACTATTTTCGAGCAAGTAACTACCCGCCTTAAAATTAATAAAGTTATCCGGTTCCATCTCTCATCTATTGTTAACGTGCCTTTGGTGATCGGTTATTTGAAACCTGTGGTATTATTTCCACTGGCCCTGGTAAGCCAATTAGATAACGATCAGGTAGAAGCAATATTAATCCATGAGTTATCTCATATCAGAAGAAATGATTTCCTATTGAACCTCATTAAAACAGCCATAGAAACATTATTATTCTATAATCCATTTGTATGGATGGCTGGTAGATTTATACATATTGAACGTGAGCATGCCTGCGATGATCTGGTATTAAAAATTACCGGAAAACCATTGAATTATGCCCACGCCCTGCTTAAACTCGAATTATTAAAAGATAAAAACAGTCCGGCTTATGCACTGGCAGCAACAGGCAAGACACAGAATTTGTATCAACGCATTAAAAGAATAACCAACATGAAAACAAATTATTTAAACGCCAAACAACAAATGGCAGCCTTAACTTTAGGGGTAGCTTGCTTGTTTTCTATTGCCTGGATCAATCCAACAGAAAAGAAAAAAGAAAACAAAATACAACCTAAACAGGAAATTTTAAGCGTACGGTCTGCGAACGGAACCATAAGCCACCTGATCTGTACCGATACTACCAAAAAGCGTAAAATCAAAATTATTACCATTGATGCAAATGGCAACAAAAAAGAGTACAATTCTCTTAAAGAAATGCCTGATAGCCTAAGAAAAGATTTTTACAGGGACGAACTTTTTGGCGGCAATGGAATATACAGGATCAATCTTGACAGTTCATTTAAATTTAGATTAAACGATTCTCTTTTAAATAAAAAACTTTATAAAGAGTATAACTCACCAGAAGCAAAGGCCAAATGGAAAAAATTTGGCGAAGATATGGCCAAACAATACAGCTCACCTGAGGCACAAGCTAAATGGAAAAAATTTGGTGAAGATGTAGCCAAACAATACAGCTCACCAGAAGCACAGGCTAAATGGAAAAAATTTGGCGAAGAGATTGCCAAACAATACAATTCACCAGAAGCACAGGCTAAATGGAAAAAATTCGGCGAAGAGATGCAAAAGAAAATGAATTCTCCGGAGGCTCAGGCAAAATGGAAAAAAATTGGTGAAGATATGAATAAAGAATTCGGTTCGCCAGAAGCCCAAGCCAAATGGAAAAAATTTGGTGAAGATATGGCTGCAAAAATCAACACACCAGAGTTTAGAGCCCAGTTGGATAACATTAGAATGCAGGTATTGAAATCAGGTGATATGGTTAATTTATCAGGCCTAACCAACTTACAATCTGATTCTATATTTAAAGGAAATAGAAACACACTTACCGGCCCAGATGGAACAGTATTCTTTTACAACGACAACAATAACACCAACAGCAAAGTAAAACAGACTGAAGAATATAAAAAGCTGAAAGAAAAATTCGATAGCGAGGTGAAGGAACTGAAAGAGAAAATGGAGAAAAAAGAAAAAATTGATGGTGGCAACAAAAGTTCACAGATCAGTCCTGCTGTAATGCTTTACAACAATAAAAATTTTTCAGATCCAGCTAAAATATTGAAAATCGAGAATGCGGTAGTAACCTATAAAAAAGCTGATTTTAAAATTGCAGATCAGTTGGCATTAAAAAGTTTTCTAAAAACTGATAACCCAATTGCCATTGCAAATAACAACACCATCAGCATTTCGATTAAATAAAACAACACACAACCAAACAGATTAAGGAACAGCGGAGAAAATTCTCCGCTGTTTTTGTTTGATAAATTTCGACTTAATTTAATTTGTACCTTCGCCAGCCTTTAAAATTACTTTATTATGCGCTCCATTAAGTTTAACATCATTGTCCTTTTAACCATTCTGAGTTTAACTACTTTTGCCCAAACAAAAGTGGTTTCTAACTCATATAGCTTTGGTATTATTTTAAAAATCGAAAAATTTGCAGGCAGGGATTTTCGATATTCATTGGAATTAAAATCGACAGATACAGACTCACTGAAAAACATCGTGATTAAAGCCCAACAGGTTATTAACGATGACGAATGGCTTGATGTTAATTTAGCGAAAGACGTGACCAAAGATACCGTGTGGCATTCTTTAAAAATCAGCAGTAAAATAAATCCAAGGGCTAAAGAAATATGGCTGTATGCCAATTTTGAAGGTAATGGGAACTTTTTCGTGGATAATTTAAAGTTCGAAATTAAAACTGAAAGTGGAGATTGGGAAAAGTTTCCTATAAAAAACGCAGATTTTGAAAATAATGAAAATAATCCATTAAAAGATTTTCGAACCAATGCAAATATACCAGACGGTAGCACTATTGGTTTACGAAACAGAACAGATTCAATTGGCGGAAAAGCATTATTGATTAAAACAACAAAAGCTTCAGTGATTTTTAAAACCAACTACGGTGCCAATAAACGCATTGGAAAATATTGCAATATCAATGGAATAAAAATCTATTACGAAACTTACGGTACCGGCGAACCTTTATTATTGTTGCATGGAAATGGACAGTCGATTGTAGATTTTAACAAACAGATACCCGAATTAGCCAGATATTATCGTGTTATTGCCGTTGATACCCGTGCACAGGGAAAGAGTATTGATAATGATTCTTCTAAATTAAGTTACGATATTTTTGCTTCTGACATGAAGGCTCTTTTAGATTCCCTGAACCTTAAAAAGTAAATGTTTTAGGATGGAGTGATGGAGGAAATACAGGATTGATCATGGCCATTAAATATCCAGATTACGTTGGAAAGTTGGTTGTAATGGGTGCGAATCTAAATCCAACAGAAAATGCAGTTGAAAAAAGCATGCTAAATCAATTAAAAAAAGATCTAAAAAAGCTTCAGCAAAAACAAGATACAGAATCAAAGCAAATGACAAGATTGCTTTTGATGTTATCCACAGAACCCAACATCAATGTTGAAGACTTGCATACAATCAGTGCGAAAACATTGGTACTGGCCGGAGAAAAGGATGTAATTAAAGCTGAACATACCAGGCTTATTGCCAGTAACATCAGCGGCTCACAGCTAATTATTTTCAAGAAGCAAACGCACATGGTACCTAACGAAAATCCTCTGCTTTTTAATGAAACTGTACTTAATTTTTTAAAACAGGAAGATGTAAAGAATTAATGAAATTTGTTTCGCTGTTTTTGTTTTATACTGGCCTGTTGAATAAATTTTAATATTTTTGCTTAGCATGCTACAAAAACTTTCTATCCGTAATTACGCATTAATTGATAGTCTTGATATCGAATTCGATAAAGGCTTAAATATCATCACAGGTGAAACCGGTGCTGGTAAATCGATCATACTTGGCGCATTATCGCTAATTTTGGGTCAGCGGGCAGAAAGCAAATACTTTTTTAACCAGGATAAAAAATGTGTTATTGAAGGTAGTTTTGTATTGGCAGACGAAAATCTGAAAGAACTTTTTGAAGAAAATGACCTGGATTTTTTAAACGAAAGCCTTTTACGCAGGGAAATTTCTATCGATGGTAAAACAAGATCGTTCATAAACGATACCCCTGTTAATTTATCTATACTGAAACAGATCGGCGAAAAACTGATCGATATCCACTCGCAGCATGCCACGCAGGAGATCAATGATGCTGATTTTCAATTATTGATTGTTGATTCGCTTGCAAACCACAAATCATTATTGTTCGACTACCGTAGTGGGTTTAAAAAACTCAGACAGGATACTTCCCTGTTAAAAAAATTAATCGCTGAAGCCGACGAAGCCCGTAATAAACAGGATTATGAACAGTTTTTGCTTAACGAACTCGAACAGGCAAAATTACAGGAAGGCGAACAGGAAGAACTGGAACAAGAGTTGGAACGATTAACCCATGCCGAAACCATTAAACGGGCGTTACTTACCACTTCGGGTTTAATTAACGAAAGCGAACCTTCTGCCCTCCAGATTTTAAAAGAAGCTTCGTTACAGTTACAAGGCATAGAAAAATTCGATCCGGCAATTAATGTACTTTACGAACGTTTACGCTCATCAATTATAGAAATAAAAGATATCACCGATGAGGTTTCTGGCATTGAAGAAAATACCATACACAGCGCTGATCGTTTAGAGCTTGTAAATCAGAGACTGGATCTTTTTTATTCACTTCAACAAAAACACAGGTTAGCCAATAATACAGAACTGTTAGCCTTTCAAAAGCAATTGGAAGAGAACCTGAACAAACTCCTATCCTCTGATGAGCATATTGAAAAACTTCAGAAAGAAATCAATCAGCTTAAAAAAGAATTGCATAAACAGGCTAACCAGTTAAGTGCTAACCGAAAAAAAGCAATTAAGGTGGTAGAAGAGCAAACCGGCACCACATTAAAAAAAGTGGGAATGCTTAATGCTAAATTGGTTCTGGATCAAAAAACCATATCAGAACTGAATAAAGACGGACTGGATGAAATCAACCTGCTTTTTACAGCAAATGCTGGCCAGGCCCCTGCACCGGTAAATAAAGTAGCTTCTGGTGGTGAATTATCCCGATTAATGTTGGCCATAAAAGCTTTATTGGCTAAACACACTTCGCTACCCACCATTATTTTCGACGAAATTGATACCGGAATTTCTGGTGAAACCGCGTTAAAAGTTGGAGAAGTAATTGCTGATTTAGGACAGAACATGCAGGTAATTTCAATTACGCACCTGCCGCAGATTGCAGCCAAAGGTATATCACATTACTTCGTTCATAAAAATGAGGATAATGGAAAAACCACTACCGGAATCCGCAAGCTTAAACAGGAAGAACGCATTGGTGTAATTGCCGAAATGTTAAGCGGAAAAAATCCAGGGGCATCAGCCATCGAAAATGCGCGGGAGTTGCTCGCCTAATTCTGACATTACGTCATCTCGAGCGGAGTGCAACGTAGTCGAGAGATCTATCTAGGCAGATCTCTCCATTCCACTGCGTTTCAGTCCAGATGACGACTTTTCTTATGGATTTGTTAATGGTAGGGAAATGTTGTTGTGCTGTCAGATGTTCCTATCTGAAAGCTAAAAAGAAAAGCACTAATAATTTTACATCATGATTTAGACATAAACTAACAAATTAGTTTATATTTAATGAATGAAATCTTTTATACTTTTACTTTCATTTTTAGCCATTGGTAACTTTTGTCTTGCTCAACAAAGTTATGTCCTTTCGGGTATAATTAAAGATAAACGCGGCGAGGCTTTACCTGGAGCTGGCGTATATGTAAGTGGCTATAAAATTGCTACGACAACAGATAATAATGGCCAATACACCCTTCCCTTAAAACCAGGAAACTACGATATTTTAGTACAATTAATTGGCTACAAAGCGTTAAATAAAAACGTAGTGATTGCTGATAAAGCTGTAAAACTTGATCTTACCCTTGAAGAAAGTGTAACTCAATTGGCAGAAGTAACCATTAAACCCGATCCGAACAGAGAACATTATATTGGCATGTTTAAGGACTATTTTATTGGAACCACGCCTAATGCAGAACAGTGTAAGCTTATCAATCCTAAAGTATTGATTATCGATTACGATAAAGAGGAACATAAACTCACCGTAAAAACCACCGAATTTCTGATTGTCGAAAACAAGGCGCTTGGATACCGCATTAAATACCTTTTGAATAATTTTGAATACGACAGTAAAACAAGAATCATCTATTATGAAGGTTTTCCTTATTATGAAGACTTAAAAGGATCAGCAAGAAGGAAGAAAATTTGGGATCAAAAACGGATTACCGCTTATCTGGGATCGCCGCAGCATTTTTTCAGATCAATTTATAATGGCAAGGCAACTGAAGAGGGCTTTATCATTAATAAATTAATTACTCAGCCAAATCCTGACAAACCTTCAGATAGTACCATAAATGTCAATATTAAACGTTTAACAAAAGTGCAGGAAGGTTTATTACGCAAACCGATAACCATTAATCATGAAGATTCGCTCAGTTACTGGATCAGAAAGAAAAACCTACCAGGTGGAATTTCTTTTTAAGCCGTGCTCCGGTAATGCAGGATACACTGGTGCATGTAAAAAATCAAAGTATTAAAAGCTTCAATTTTACGGATCAACTTTATGTTATCTACACAAAAGAAAGGGAGAATCCTGCTTACGCTAACCGGATCGGCCTGTCTATTGCCCGACCGTTAGATACGCCCGATTACCAGATTTCTACCATAGCCTTACATGTTGTTCCGGTATATTTTTACGAAAACGGCGCTATTTACAACCCGCGTTCGATGCTTTATTCAGGTTATTGGGGCTGGGAAAAAATTGCTGATAGTGTACCTATGGATTATTTGCCACCAGCCAGTGTAGATGGGAAAAATTGAGAAAATTAAATCCAGCCAAATAAAAGCATGCGTATAATATAGAGAACAAGTATTTTTCCTTTTTTTGAAAAGCAAATGCAGTGCTCTTCGGTTTCAACAGTCCCGCACTTCGTTACAAATCCTCGCCCTCATGCTTTGGGCTGTGGGTTTTCCACTGCGGTCGGGTTTACCTGACAGGACTGGTAATACTATTGAGGGGCTTTAGAACTATTCAGCACCTACCGCTGTTCAATAAACCTGACAGAGCGGGTAGTCCACAGTGAAGCGCAGCGTAACGAGGACTACAAGCGATGGCGGGACCGCTGTAGCCATGAAAAACGGAGCTTTCGTTTTCAAATAAAAAACGACTCTTGTTGTAAACCAGGCTTATTTTAGAGAAATTATCTTCTTAAAGATCCTTCTCTGCGCTCAGGATGACAGCGCTCATGCTTTGGGCTGTGGGTTTTCTACTGCGGTCGGGTTTACCTGACAGGACTGGTAATACTATTGAGGGGCTTTAGAACTATTCCGCACCTACCGCTGTTCAATAAACCCGACAGAGCGGGTAGCCCCACAGTGAAGCGCAGCGTAACGTGGACTACAAGCGATGGCGGGACCGCTGTAGCCATGAAAAACGGAGCTTTCGTTTTCAAATAAAAAACGACTCTTGTTGTAAACCAGGCTTATTTTAGAGAAATTATCTTCTTAAAGATCCTTCTCTGCGCTCAGGATGACAGCGCTCATGCTTTGGGCTGTGGGTTTTCTACTGCGGTCGGGTTTACCTGACAGGACTGGTAATACTATTGAGGGGCTTTAGAACTATTCCGCACCTACCGCTGTTCAATAAACCCGACAGAGCGGGTAGCCCCACAGTGAAGCGCAGCGTAACGAGGACTACAAGCGATGGCGGGGCTACTGCCGCCATGGAAAACGGAGCTTTCATTTTCAGAAAACAATATTTGCTGTTCACTTAACTTATTTTGATCAAATTCTCTTTTAAAGATCCTTCACTGCGCTCAGGATGACAAATTGTATCAGCCTGGTCTCAGCTTGAAATGATGATTAATTATAAATGTTAAATTTGTTAAAATTCTTTTTCGTTTTTAATAAATATTACGCCTTTTGGTTACATTCGTCTCCATGATTAAAAGCCTTTTAGTAGCCCTTACGCTGATTATTCTGGGTACTAATGCCATTGCTCAAAACACTTTCTCAATTAGTGGTTTGGTTAGGGATCAAAAAGATGGATTACCAGGTGCAAGTATCTACTTGAGTGGTTATAAAATTGCTACTGTTGCTGATAATGACGGAAGATTTAAACTCTCCAACCTAAAGCCGGGCAGTTACGATTTACTCGTTCAACTGGTTGGTTACCTCCCCTATTCTAAAAGTGTAATCATCTCGGATAAATCGGTCCAGGTAGAGCTTGTTTTAAAAGAAAATGTTGCCCAGCTTGATGAAGTGGTGATCAGGGCTGACCCTAACCGCCAGAAATATATTAACCAGTTTAAAGAATTTTTTATTGGCAAAACGCCAAATGCAACTCAATGCAAAATCTTAAATCCTCAGGTTTTAAATGTAGATTATGATGTAACCAAAAGTACCCTCAGCGTTTCTACAACCGAATTTTTGGTGGTCGAAAATAAAGCTTTGGGCTACCGCCTTAAATACATGCTCGATCATTTCGAATACAATTCGCGAACCCACATTATTTATTATTCTGGTCATCCGTTTTTTGAAGAATTAAAAGCTTCAGCAGCTAAAAAGAAAAAATATATTGCCGCCCGTGAAGTGGCCTATTATGGTTCTTCGCAACATTTTTTCCGTTCGCTTTATGCCAATAAAACAAAGGAAGAAGGTTTTATCATCAATAAAATGATCAAAATCCCCAACCCTAATCGTTATCCGCAATACATCATCAATACCAATTTAGAAAAGATTAAGGCCGTCCCCGAAAAAACCGGCATCAGGCAAACCAAAGGAAAAATAGATACAGCGTTGCTTGCCTTTTGGACCAAGCAACAGGAAATGCCGAAAACCATCGATAAATTTTCGCGAGCGGATGTGCTTACAGATACTTTAGTGCATTACTTTAACCAGAATTTAAAATACCTAAGTTATACTGATGCCTTGCTGATTCAATATACCAAAGAGAAAGAATCGCTGGCTTATTCTAAAACCGGTTTCTGGATTTTCAGGCCTTTAGATGTCCCCGAAAATGAAATCTCCGTTGCCAATTTAACCGGCGAAGGTGTACGTTTTTACGAAAATGGTGGCATTTATGATTCGCGCTCGCTCCTTTTCGAAGGCTATTGGGCTTATGAAAAAGTAGCAGATATGGTGCCGATGGATTATGTACCGCTTCCGAAGAAGGAATGATGGATGATTTGAGATGGAAAATGTAAGATGTATGATGGGATCTAAAACTAAAATTGTTGAAAAGTAACCATTATTGATACTTAAAATTACTAAAAATATTAGTAATTTTAAATTATGATTGGCGAAGAAGAAAAACAGTATTTTAAAGGACGGGGTGCTCAGGTTAATCCACACAATAAGTTTTTAAAAGATGTTTACATCAAGGAACATCATGAAGGCATAGATGATTGGGAAGAAAGCGACCGCAAAACATCCTTTATTTTCGAAAATTCAAAAACCATCGTAAACAAGGTTGACAGTCCGGATGTGGGCATGGCCTACTCGCTTAATCCCTATCAGGGATGTGAGCATGGCTGTACCTATTGTTATGCCCGCAACTCTCACCAATATTGGGGTTATAGTGCAGGTATCGAGTTTGAAAGAAAAATAATTGTAAAAAAAGACGCACCTGAACTGTTTAAAAAGTTTTTGGGAAAAAAGGTTGGGATGCAACCACCATTTCACTTTCGGGTAATACCGATTGCTATCAACCTGCGGAAAGGAAATTTAAACTCACCCGCCAATTACTCGAAATCGCGCTGGCATACAAGCAGCCCATCGGCATGATTACTAAAAATTCTTTGATCCTCCGCGATCAGGATATTTTACAGGAAATGGCCAAGCTAAACCTCTGTATGGTTTATGTTTCCATCAATAGTTTAAATGAAGATCTGCGCCAGGTGATGGAACCGCGTACCACTACAGCAAAACAACGCTTAAGAGTGGTGGAGGAATTAAGCAAAGCCGGTATACCTATGGGGGTGATGGTCGCTCCTCTCGTTCCCGGTTTAAGCGATCATGAAATTCCGAAAATTTTAAAAGCTGTAGCCAATGCCGGTGCCATTAAAGCAGGTTATACTGTAGTTCGGTTAAACGGAGCGATAGGACAGATATTTGAAGATTGGCTGCGCAAAAACTTTCCTGACCGTTTCGAGAAAGTCTGGCATTCGATTCAGAGTTGCCACGGCGGTAATGTAAACGACAGCCGTTTTGGCGACCGAATGCGTGGCGATGGCAATATCTCGCAGATGATCAGGGATAATTTCAGGCTGCACTGCCGTTTGAACGGCTTAAATGTAAAGGATATTATTTTAGACCACACTTTGTTCAAAATCCCAAGTAATCAGGTGAGTCTGTTTTAACATTTGGGGAGAAAAATCCCTAGCGCTCCGTGGCCGTGGTTTTATCATCACGGCTATCTCAAATTAGTTGATCACAATTTGTAATTCTACCGCGTTGACACATCTTTTTTAAGAATACTTTAGCATCATGCTAGGCTGCTTAAAAGAAGTATAGGCTGTACCGAAGAACGTCGTCAATCCCAAGAGCCAGGAAAATTAAAAAACAGGTACAGTTCAGGTAAATTGGCAGTAACAAACCTGAAACGCAGTAGTTTTGTGTTCATAAGCGATGATTTAATAGTTAAAAAATATTGAACACAAAATGAAGTGCCGCTGTTTTTTGATGTGCATGGGATTTGTGCAAAAGGCTCATTGCTGGATCCGATAGCCATCGGATGACAAAGCGCTTTGGGTACTTTGGCGCTCCAAAATGCGCAGCATTCTTGAACGCCGCTAAAAACAATATTAACCGTGAAAAACTACCATGCCCCACGGCATAGAGCGAAAAACTACAGTTAACAGTCGTTACCGATTTGCAATAGGGATTTTTGAGCTTCGGGTTTGTGATCTGCCTTAATTAATTTGTAATCCAGCTTGATAAAACTTAGTTTTAACACCATGAACATTGCATTAGTAACCTATCTGGATAAAGGAGCTTATGATAGCACTACCGTTGAAAGCGAGGATGATAAACTCTTAAATTTCCTTAAAGAAAAAGGACTGAATATTGAAAAAGTAATCTGGAACGATCGGGATATAAACTGGGAAGATTATTCGCTTGCCATTTTAAAATCTCCATGGGATTATTTTGACCTGATTGAAGAATTTTACCATTGGCTTGATCACCTGGAAGAAAAAAGGTAAAATTGCTTAACCCCATTGATGTTGTGCGATGGAATGCAAACAAACAATATCTGCGAGAAATTGAAGCAGCAGGATTAAAAATCACACCTGGTTTCTTCATTCAAAATCAAGAAAGCGTAGATCTTAACTATTTTTTTGAGAAATTCAATACCAATAAGTTAATTGTAAAACCTTGTATAAGTGGTGGCGCAAAAAATACATTTAAGGTAACTGCAGATAATGTAGCCGAGATAAATCAAAAAATAAATCTCCTTATTCAGGATGAAGATTTTATCATTCAGCCTTTCCTCCCAGAGATCCTGGAAAGCGGTGAATGGTCGTTTATTTTTTTAATGGCGTGTATAGTCATTCTTTAATCAAGCAGGCTAAACCTGGCGATTTCAAGGTGCAACCGGCACATGGCGGATCTGTGCATCCCCAAACACCTGGTGAAGAACTTATTACTACCGCACAGCAATATGTTAATTCATTCGCTAAAAAATGTCTCTATGCCCGTGTTGATGGCACTTTTGTAAATGGAGAATTTTTATTGATGGAGCTGGAGCTGATTGAGCCATTTTTGTTCTTAAATACCGATCCTCAAAATTATGAGCGGTATTATCAGGCATTACTGGAGTTGATGTAAAGTGTAAAGGTTAAGCGTTTTCGTCATTCTCGCGCATGCGGGAATCTTAAAGCGCATTAAGATTCCCACCTGCGTGGGAATGACGCCTCTTTTAGTATCTGCTACCGAATCAAGGCGACAATCGCTAGGATTTATTTTATTTCTCTGCAAAAACCTAGGCCCAATATTTATAATTTTTGGCCGCACCCATTTCGAAATAAGTATATAAAACAAAAAAACTCCCGATTTTCATCGGGAGTTTCTTATTTATTTACTCGAAGAATCTTCTTCTTGTTTCGGTTCTTCTTTTTTCTTCTCACCCTTTTTGTGGTTGATCGAAATCAGTTCGGTAGTTTTATCGTAATCAATTTCTAAAACATCTCCTTCTGTTAATTCGCCTTTAAGAATCTCTTCAGCAATCGGATCTTCTAAATATTTCTGAATCGCTCTTTTTAACGGACGTGCTCCAAAATTACTATCGAAACCTTTATCTGCAATGTATTCTTTAGCGTTGTCAGTTAATGCAATTTCATAACCAAGTATATGCACGCGGCCGAATAATGCTTTTAACTCGATATCGATGATCCTGAAAATTTCTTCTTTACCTAAGCTATTGAATACCACTACATCATCAACACGGTTTAAGAACTCCGGCGCAAAAGCACGTTTTAATGCACTTTCGATTACACCACGACTGTGAGAATCGGCCTGGTTTGTTTTTGCGGAAGTAGAGAAACCCACACCTTGACCAAAATCCTTAAGTTGACGGGCACCAATATTAGAAGTCATGATGATGATTGTATTCCTAAAATCAACTTTACGTCCTAAACTATCAGTTAGCTGTCCTTCATCCAAAACCTGTAATAAGATATTAAATACGTCTGGGTGTGCTTTTTCAATCTCATCCAGTAAAATAACTGCATAAGGTTTTCTTCTAACTTTTTCGGTTAATTGTCCACCCTCTTCGTAACCTACGTATCCTGGAGGCGCCCCTACTAAACGTGATACTGCAAATTTCTCCATATACTCACTCATGTCGATCTGGATCAGAGAATCATCACTATCGAACATGAAACGGGCCAGTTCTTTAGCCAATTCGGTTTTACCTACTCCAGTTGGACCTAAGAAAATAAATGAACCGATCGGTTTTTTAGGGTCTTTTAATCCAGCTCTTGTACGTTGGATCGCTTTGGTCAATTTCTTGATCGCATCATCCTGACCGATAATTTTCTCAGCCACTTTATCGTACATGTTCAACAGTTTTGCACTGTCCGTTTGCCCTACACGCTGTACCGGAATCCCCGTCATCATCGAAACCACTTCGGCTACATTATCTTCTGATACTTCGTAGCGCTTGGTTTTGGTTTCCGCTTCCCACTCCGCTTTAGCTTTATCCAATTCTTCAATTAAATTTTTCTCTGTATCGCGCAGTTTTGCAGCTTCTTCATACTTCTGGCTACGTACAACCTTGTTTTTTTCTAATTTGATATCTTCAATTTTAGCTTCGATATCAATAATATTCTGCGGAACGTGGATGTTGGTTAAGTGAACACGCGAACCTGCCTCATCTAAAGCATCAATGGCTTTATCTGGCAAGAAACGATCTGAAATATAGCGCGATGTTAAAGTAACACAAGCTAAAATAGCTTCGTCGGTATACGTTACACCATGGTGTTCTTCGTATTTATCTTTAATACGGGTTAAAATCTCCACAGTTTCATCCGGTGTAGCAGGCTCAACCATCACTTTTTGAAAACGACGGTCTAAAGCACCATCTTTTTCAATGTACTGACGGTATTCGTCTAATGTTGTAGCACCGATACATTGAATTTCTCCCCTTGCCAAAGCAGGTTTGAACATATTCGATGCATCTAAAGAACCTGATGCACCACCAGCACCAACAATGGTGTGGATCTCATCAATAAACAGAATTACATCTGTAGATTTTTCAAGCTCGTTCATCACCGCTTTCATACGCTCTTCGAACTGGCCACGGTATTTTGTACCGGCCACCAGCGATGCCAAATCTAACGTAACCACACGTTTGCCAAAAAGCACACGCGAAACTTTACGTTGTACAATGCGTAAGGCCAAACCTTCAGCAATTGCCGATTTACCAACACCTGGCTCTCCAATCAAAATCGGGTTATTCTTTTTTCTACGGGATAAAATCTGCGATACGCGTTCAATTTCTTTCTCGCGACCTACAATTGGGTCTAGACGACCTTCTTCTGCAGCTTTTGTCAAATCCCGACCGAAATTATCCAGAACAGGGGTCTTAGATTTTATATCTGAAACCTTTTTAGGTGTACTAAAGCTTTCCTCTTCGCGATAATCATCATCGCCTCCTGTAGAAGCGCTATTTGAGATATCATCTCTGAAACCATTTTTATTCACTTCTACCTCCTGTTTAAAAACATCGTAAGTAACGCCATACTGCAATAAGATTTGTGAGGCGATATTATCATCATCTCTCAAAACCGATAACAGCAGATGTTCGGTACCAATTAAATCGCTCTTAAATATTTTAGCTTCTAAGTAAGTAATTTTTAAAACTTTTTCTGCCTGTTTTGTTAATGGAATATTGCCTAAGTTTACTGTAACACTCGAAGTACCGCGAACGGCATCTTCAATTGAGCGGCGCAATTTACCTGTATCAACCCCTAACGATCGTAAAATTTTTATAGCCATGCCATCGCCTTCGCGGATGAGGCCCAATAATAAATGCTCGGTTCCGATGTAATCGTGCCCTAAGCGGAGCGCTTCCTCCCTACTAAAAGAGATTACATCTTTAACCTGTGGTGAAAATTTTGCTTCCATAATACCTTTCTTAACAGCTACGTCCCTAAACTATAAATAACTTTATAAAAATGAACGTGCTGTTTTCTTTATTTTATCAACAATTGCGCCATACGGGTGGATAAAGAGGCTTTTGAATGCCTGAGAACCCAAAATTCAATGTAAGATTATTGTTTCGATAAATATTATTTTATTTATATCTATCTACGTAATAAGTGTTCTAAAGGTTTTAAAGGGACATTTGCCAAAAACATCCGGTAACAAACATCTTATTGTCGGTTTATTGTAAGGATTTTTCAGCCATTAAAAACTGACAATTTGTATCTTTTTACTTAGGCAATTTACAAGTTTTGACAGAAAAACAAAAAGAACATGACATCATTTAACAATTTTATCAGATAGAAATTAACAAATTCGTCAAATCCAGTCTAATAATATATAATAACCTTAATAAGAAATTAACCGTAAATAAGTTGTTTTTGTTTTTAACATAGTTAAACTAGAGGCTGTTTAAATTTTTATAACAAATATAAATAGCCTTTTGCTATCACAAGAGCGTAGTCTATTACCTTTATTAATACGTTGAGATGGTCTTCGGCTACGCTCAGACCGAAATAACCAATAATTTTATATTAAACAGGTTCTAAAGGGATTGATTAAAATTAAAATGGCCACAGTTAATGCTGCAGCCATTTTAACTTAATGTCATTATTTAACTACTAAAATACTGCTGTACCAATATAATGGTCAGCATTTTTTGTTTTTAATTAAATTAAGCAAAAAGTATATTCAATAGTTATCTGTCCAGATATTCATTAAAGCTACCAATTGATACCGAGGTTAATCTCAAAGTTTCCTGCCGTGTAACCACTTAAATTACCAGTTTGTGTGGTATACGCGGCATTAATCATATATTTTTTCTTATAATGCAACCCAACACCAAAACTTGCAGCCTTACTGGTATGATACATGGCTGTAAATAATAACTGTTGATTGGCAACTCCAAGTTGTCCGCCGATATCAACAATATCAGCGATTCCCGTAAAAGAACGGTAAGCTACTTTAGGTTGAAACAAGCTTTCTCCAATATCAATTCTGTAACCTGCAGATGCATATACAGCAGGGGTATTAATTAGTTTTAAGTTGTCTCTATTAAAATAATTTTTAAGGTTCACTAATGCAAAATCTGCATTAAAGCGCTTTGAGGTTAGTCCAACTCCAAAATCACCGTCGAAATACGTCCTGTGGTCGCTGTTATAGGTGCCAACCTGTGGGTCATTTGGATTTCCTATAAGGTCTTGCATATCCACCCGCTGATTCATAAAACCAGCAGACAAACCAAAATGCAATTTTGCAGATTCATTAAGCGGAAGATGATAGGCATAACTTGCCAGAATTCTCGTTTGCCTTTGTAAACCGGCTTTATCCAGATTCATGTTTAATCCTACCCCTACTCTTTCCCATCCGTAAGTGGCACTCAGGTTTTGTACCATAGGTGCACCGGGAATATTATTCCATTGTGAACGGAAGGTCAGGTCTGCAGTTGCACCTCCTGCCAACCCTGCCATGGCCGGGTTAGCAAGATAAGTGTTGTTAAAATATTGATTTAATAATGGATTAGTCTGAGCTTTTACCTTTGAAACACCGATAAGAGTAGCCAGTATTAATATTATTGTTTTCATCCTTTTCATTTTTCTTAGCGGTTTCTGATAATCGTGATAAATCCTTTTGAACCAATTTATTTGGGCCATAAGTAATGATGTAATAATAAGTTCCTTCCGCAAGATCGTTTCCTCCGATAGTTCCATTCCAGCTGTTATCATACGATTTTTTGCTGTACATTTCCCTGCCGTTGCGATCAAATATCCGAACTTCGTTATTTGGATACATATCAATGTTCTGTACAATCCAGGTATCATTTATACCGTCTCCATTTGGGGTTAAGATATTATTCGCAACCAACTTATAGTCCTCATTTATCTTAATTGTGATCGACGCGGAGCTAACGCAACCGCTGGCATTGGTTACACGAACCGTATAAGTTGTAGTTTGTGCCGGACGAACGCTGAGGGATGCGGTATTCTGTCCGCTGACAATGCCGCTTGCTGTAGACCAGCTATAAGCTGTGCCTCCACTGGCAGTTAATACCGTTGTTTCACCCTTACTAATTTCAGTGCCTTTATTGCTTACAATACTTACCAATGGAACTGCATTGATTGTTAACGTACCGTTTACATATACAAAACTGTAATTGTTTGACACACCACCAGACGGTACCAATACATAATTGCCTGCTACATTTCTATTGGCAGTAGTACTGACAGTTGGTTTTGTGCTCAATGAATTTTCAGTATCACCTGCTTTAAAACCAGTATAAGTTACGCCAAACGTTGGGAAACCGTCTGACTGGCACATTACTGCATTGGTTGCCGTAACAGTAAGTGCAGATTTAGTAATGGTCAGGTTAGCACCAACATAGGTTAAGGTATAATTGCCGTTCAAGGCTAATGTACCCTGGTTGATGGCATAAGTACCCACATTTTCGCCAGGTGATCTGGTCAATGTTCCGCTGAAAGCATCTGTTCCTACCAGTGAAGGAGCAAAAGTATAAGTTAGTGCAGGATCAGCATCGCCGTAGGTTTTGCTTTTTGCTGCCGCTGTTACCGTTACCGTTTTTGCTCCGATCGTTAAATCAGCACCAACATAAGTTAAGCTATAATTGCCGTTCAGGGCTAATGTACCCTGGTTGATGGCATAAGTGCCCACATTTTCGCCAGGTGATCTGGTCAAACTTCCGCTGAAAGCATCTGTGCCCACCAATGCCGGAGCAAAGGTATAAGTCAATGCAGGATCAGCATCGCCATAGGTTTTGCTTTTCGCTGCTGCTGTTACCGTTACCGTTTTTGCACCGATTGTTAAATCAGCACCAACATAAGTTAAGCTATAATTGCTGTTCAAGGCCAGTGTGCCCTGGTTGATCGCATAAGTGCCCACATTTTCGCCAGGTAACCTGGTAAGACTTCCTGTGAAACTGTCACCCGTTACCAATGCCGGAGCAAAGGTATAGGTCAGTGCAGGATCAGCATCACCATAAGTTTTGCTTTTCGCTGCGGCGGTTACCGTAACTGTTTTTGCACCGATTGTTAAATCAGCACCAACATAAGTCAAGGTATAATTGCTGCTTAAAGATAGTGTACCCTGGTTGATGGCATAAGTTCCCACATTCTCGCCAGTTAATCTGGTCAATGTTCCGCTGAAAGTATCTGTCCCTACTAATGAAGGAGCAAAGGTATAAGTCAGTGCAGGATCAGCATCGCCGTAGGTTTTGCTTTTCGCTGCCGCAGTTACCGTTACCGTTTTTGCACCGATCGTTAAATTAGCGCCAACATAGGTTAAGGTATAATTGCTGCTTAAAGCTAGTGTACCCTGGTTAATTGCATAAGTTCCCACATTCTCGCCAGTTAATCTGGTCAATGTTCCGCTGAAACTGTCACCTGTTACCAATGAAGGTGCAGAGGTATAAGTCAATGCAGGATCAGCATCGCCATAAGTTTTGCTTTTCGCTGCCGCAGTTACCGTTACCGTTTTTGCACTGATTGTTAAATCAGCACCAACATAAGTCAAGGTATAATTGCTGTTCAAGGCTAATGTACCCTGGTTGATCGCATAAGTACCCACGTTTTCGCCAGGTGATCTGGTCAATGTTCCGCTGAAACTGTCACCTGTTACCAATGCCGGAGCAAAAGTATAAGTCAGTGCAGGATCAGCATCTCCATAAGTTTTGCTTTTCGCTGCCGCTGTTACCGTTACCGTTTTTGCACTGATTGTTAAATCAGCACCAACATAAGTTAAGGTATAATTGCTGTTCAAGGCTAATGTTCCCTGGTTGATCGCATAGGTACCCACATTTTCGCCAGGTGATCGGGTCAATGTTCCGCTGAAAGCATCTGTGCCCACCAATGCCGGAGCAAAAGTATAAGTCAGTGCAGGATCAGCATCTCCATAAGTTTTGCTTTTCGCTGCCGCTGTTACCGTTACCGTTTTTGCACCGATTGTTAAATCAGCACCAACATAAGTTAAGGTATAATTGCCGTTCAAGGCCAGTGTACCTTGATTGATCGCATAAGTACCTACGTTTTCTCCAGTCAATCTGGTCAAAGTTCCGCTGAAAGTATCTGTTCCTACCAATGCCGGAGCAAAAGTATAAGTCAGTACAGGATCAGCATCTCCATAAGTTTTGCTTTTCGTTGCGGCCGCTACCGTAACTGTTTTTGCTCCGATCGTTAAATCAGCACCAACATAAGTTAAGCTATAATTGCCGTTCAGGGCTAATGTACCTTGGTTGATGGCATAAGTACCCACGTTTTCGCCAGGTGATCTGGTCAATGTTCCGCTGAAAGTATCTGTTCCTACCAATGCCGGAGCAAAGGTATAAGTTAGTACAGGATCGGCATCTCCATAAGTTTTGCTTTTCGCTGTGGCCGTTACCGTAACTGTTTTTGCTCCGATCGTTAAATCAGTACCAACATAGGTTAAGGTATAATTGCTGTTCAAGGCCAATGTACCTTGATTGATCGCATAAGTACCCACGTTCTCGCCAGATAACCTGGTCAAACTTCCGCTGAAACTGTCACCTGTTACCAATGCCGGAGCAAAGGTATAAGTCAGTGCAGGATCAGCATCGCCGTAGGTTTTGCTTTTTGCTGCGGCCGTTACCGTAACTGTTTTTGCTCCGATTGTTAAATCAGCACCAACATAGGTTAAGGTATAATTGCTGTTCAAGGCCAATGTACCTTGATTGATCGCATAAGTACCCACGTTCTCGCCAGATAACCTGGTCAAACTTCCGCTGAAACTGTCACCTGTTAACAATGCCGGAGCAAAGGTATAAGTCAGTGCAGGATCAGCATCGCCGTAGGTTTTGCTTTTTGCTGCGGCCGTTACCGTAACTGTTTTTGCTCCGATTGTTAAATCAGCACCAACATAAGTCAAGGTATAATTGCTGTTCAAGGCTAATGTACCCTGGTTGATGGCATAAGTTCCTACATTCTCGCCAGGTAACCTGGTCAGACTTCCGCTAAAACTGTCACCCGTTACCAATGCCGGAGCAAAGGTATAAGTCAGTGCAGGATCAGCATCTCCATAAGTTTTGCTTTTCACTGCCGCTGTTACCGTAACTGTTTTTGCACTGATTGTTAAATCAGCACCAACATAGGTTAAGCTATAATTGCTGCTTAGAGCTAGTGTACCCTGGTTGATGGCATAAGTTCCCACATTCTCGCCAGGTAATCTGGTCAATGTTCCGCTGAAACTGTCACCTGTTACCAATGCCGGAGCAAAGGTATAAGTCAGTGCAGGATCAGCATCTCCATAAGTTTTGCTTTTCGCTGCCGCTGTTACCGTTACCGTTTTTGCTCCGATCGTTAAATCAGCACCAACATAAGCTAAGGTATAATTGCCGTTCAAGGCCAGTGTGCCCTGGTTGATGGCATACGTACCTACATTTTCTCCAGGTGATCTGGTCAGACTTCCGCTGAAACTGTCACCTGTTACCAATGCCGGAGCAAAAGTATAAGTTAGTGCAGGATCAGCATCTCCATAAGTTTTGCTTTTCGCTGCCGCTGTTACCGTTACCGTTTTTGCACTGATTGTTAAATCAGCACCAACATAAGTTAAGGTATAATTGCCGTTCAAGGCCAGTGTACCTTGATTGATCGCATAAGTACCTACGTTTTCTCCAGGCAATCTGGTCAAAGTTCCGCTGAAAGTATCTGTTCCTACCAATGCCGGAGCAAAAATATAAGTCAGTGCAGGATCAGCATCTCCATAAGTTTTGCTTTTCGCTGCCGCTGTTACCGTAACTGTTTTTGCACTGATTGTTAAATCAGCACCAACATAGGTTAAGCTATAATTGCTGCTTAGAGCTAGTGTACCCTGGTTGATGGCATAAGTTCCCACATTCTCGCCAGGTGATCTGGTCAATATTCCGCTGAAAGTATCTGTTCCTACCAATGCCGGAGCAAAGGTATAAGTCAGTACAGGATCGGCATCTCCATAAGTTTTGCTTTTCGCTGCGGCCGTTACCGTAACTGTTTTTGCTCCGATCGTTAAATCAGTACCAATATAAGTTAAGGTATAATTGCCGTTCAAGGCTAGTGTACCTTGGTTGATGGCATAAGTACCCACATTTTCGCCAGGTGATCTGGTCAATGTTCCGCTGAAACTATCACCTGTTACCAATGCCGGAGCAAAGGTATAAGTCAGTGCAGGATCAGCATCACCATAAGTTTTGCTTTTCACTGCCGCTGTTACCGTAACTGTTTTTGCACTGATTGTTAAATCAGCACCAACATAGGTTAAGCTATAATTGCTGCTTAGAGCTAGTGTACCCTGGTTGATGGCATAAGTTCCCACATTCTCGCCAGGTAATCTGGTCAATGTTCCGCTGAAAGCATCTGTTCCTACCAATGCCGGAGCAAAAATATAAGTCAGTGCAGGATCAGCATCTCCATAAGTTTTGCTTTTCGCTGCCGCTGTTACCGTAACTGTTTTTGCACTGATTGTTAAATCAGCACCAACATAGGTTAAGCTATAATTGCTGCTTAGAGCTAGTGTACCCTGGTTGATGGCATAAGTTCCCACATTCTCGCCAGGTAATCTGGTCAATGTTCCGCTGAAAGCATCTGTTCCTACCAGTGAAGGAGCAAAGGTATAAGTCAGTGCAGGATCAGCATCACCATAAGTTTTGCTTTTCGCTGCCGCGGTTACCATAATGGTTTTCTTGTCTACTGTTAACGCCTGCTGCACATCTGTCGCTGCACTATGTGTTGCATCTCCTGCCTGACTGGCAGTAATTGTTGATGTACCTACAGCAATGATGTGGATTTTACCATTCACAATGGTTGCCACATTGGTATTGCTACTGGTATATGTAACCGGAATGCCTGAATTATCACTTGTAGCTCCCGGGTCAAAATCTGCATCGCCATAAATTTTTGTTGGCAATGTATTGAATGTAATGGTTTGGGAAGTGTTTGGAGTTCCATCGACCAGTACACCGGCGGTACTGCCCACATTGTTTAAAGTTGTATTTGCATTATTACCTACTGCGTCTCTGATAGTAGCTCCATTAATATTTAACCCTCCTAAAGCAATACCATCCAAATCTCTATCGGTGCTCGCAACTGTATATCGATATGAAAGTGAAGAGGTACCGCTTCCCGAAATATAATTTGCACGTACGGTGCCACCTGTATTTAGAGTGACAGCTATATATGGTATACCACCTGTGACGTCAACTGTAACAGCTTCCGAAAAATTAACTGTAAAATCAAGATTTTGAGCATTAGTGTAAGTACCATTAGCTGGAACAGCTACCGATGAAACTGATGGTGTAGTTTTATCAATGTTATAGGTTTCTCCTATATAGGGTAATGTTGTACCCACACCAGGAGAAATACCTGCTGAATTAGCCAGATTTAAAGTGATCGTTCCGGAGCCTGTGCCTGTGTTCAAAGTAACTGTATAAGTAGTGCCTGAGCCCGAAACGGATGATACACCGGCACTGGTAATACCAGCCGTGGTTACAGAGAAATTAAAAGTGTTAATACCGGTTACCGCTTTATCAAAAGTAATGGTATAACTTATCGAAGTGGAATTAGTTGGATTTGAAGCCGCACGAACAATTGATATCACCGAAACCTGATTAGTTACAGTTAATGTTTTAGTAGCGGCATTACTATTATTTGGCCCATCACTCACGATAAAGGAGATAGTCCTGCTTGTTGTATTAGGTGAACTTGCTGTGTTATTGTAAGTAACTGCCCTCAAAGCCGATTGCCATTGCGCTAATGTAGCGGTAGCACCAGCCGAAGTTAACGTTAATGTACCGCTTCCGGCGGTATAGCTGCCCATAATATTTCCATAAATAGCACTGCCGGTATTGGTAAAAGCTAAAACATCCTGTGCAGTTTGAAAATTTCCTGTAATTGTTACTGTTGCACTGGCGAGCGTAGTATTATCCGTGTCAGAAATCGTTAACCCATTATCTACAACAATTTGTGACCCTAAAAATGAAGTGATTCCTCCTGATGTGGTAACTACAGGCGCCTGGTTAGCAGCAAATACTGTAAAAGTATTGCTGTTGCTGGCTATACTTACATTACCAGCGGCATCAGTTGCCGTTGCTTCTACGCTATGTGAAGCATAAGTGAGTGCCGGCGATTGTACTTTACTCCAGTTACCACTCCCATCAGTTGTAGTAGTACCTATAGATGTATTATCTACGTATACTGTAACGATACTGTTTAGTTCGGCTGTGCCTGTATAGGTTGGGGTCGTAGAACTAGTGCTTGATGAATTTGCAGGCGCAACAACAACCGGTGTAGCCGGTGCCTGATTATCAACAGTAGCATTGGTACCATCAGTTGTGGTGGTATTGTTTCCGGCATTGTCCGTAGCGGTTACTGCCAAATTTCTATTGATTACACGATTGATATTACCAGCCGTAATGGTATAGAAAGCAGTCCAGGTACCACTGCTGTTCGCGGCAGCAACGGCGTTTCCGCCGCCAAACTGGCTGAAATCAACAGTAACGGTCGAGATGACATCCGTATTATTATCGCCTCCTCCAGTATTGTTCCAGGTAGCTGCTACCAGATCACCAATCTTAAAAACGCCACCTGTTCCGCTAGCGCCGCTGATGCTGATCCTCGCATCGGTAACTGTTGGTGCCTGGTTATCCACGGTAGCATTAGCGTCATCGGCCGTAGTTGTAGGCCCGACTGAATTTGTTGCGGTTATTGAAATATTTCTGCCTGTGGCATCAATAGCACCGGGTGTGATCGTATAAGTGGCTGTCCAAGTGCCGCTACTGTTGGTAGCTGAAACTGCAGCACCGCCTCCAAACTGACTAAAGTCAACAGTTACTGCTGTGATACCTGAATTGTTATCTCCGCTGGCTGTATTGTCCCAGGTTGCGGTTGCAACATCTCCTATCTTGAATGCACCACCTGTGCCACTTGCGCCGCTAATGCTGATCTTGGCGGCAGTGACTGTTGGCGCTGTTGAGCTGCCCAGGTTAAATTGTTTTATATTAGTAGAGCCAAAGCCCAGACTAAAGTTATACGCTGTGCCAGATGTAGACGGATTAACCCAGTTAGCCGTATTGGTAATATCCGCTAAAATTGTAGCTTTTGACCCACTTGATAAGCTAGGATTATATTTTTCATTGGGATAACGTGAATTAGCTGTATTCGTAAAAAAGGCAGTAGAATAAGTTGTACCTAGGTCAGATGGCAATTCGCTATAAGCCTGAAGTTGATTAACGGGCTCAGCACTGGTGGGATTTGTATGCCATCCGTTCGAAACATTAGTAGCATTTAATCTGATATTATTAAACGCAAAGATAAATGAAGGATTGCTTTCACTTCCCTGGTAGATGATTAACTGATCACCCGTTGCAGAAGGCCATGGATTGGCAGAAAGAGTAGTATTGGTCCATGTGCCCGGGAGTATTGAAAAATCTGCAGCTGGAAGCACACTACCATCCCCTTTTAGGCCTGATGCGGTCCTGGTAGCTAAGTCAATCTTGAAGATAATCACTGTACCTGCTGGTATCGTTACTGAAGGCTGCCATTGCAAAGTTCCCTCATTGGTTGTAACAATTGATGGTTGTGGTGTTGTTATTGCACCTACAAAATGTCCTGCAGTTGAGCCATAGGCATTTACCCACCCTCGGTCGGTAATATAAATCACCTCATTCGCAGCAATATTATTAAGCGCCACGACCGCAAAACTACGTATAGTTGTTCCGGCATCTACGTCACTATTCATTCCAATCACCGCAAGATCCCCTTTAGATAAAGCGGCCCTGGCACTTAATACATTGATTAAAAGCACCGGGATAATGAATAAAAAATGAAATACTTTTTTGTAAAATTTTCTCATATAATTACTTTTCTAAATCTTCAATACTTGCGGTAGAAATAAAGGTATAACCGGGATTGAAGTTTACCGGTTATACTAATAAATGATTGTGGATAAGCTGGGTTTTTAGTCTCTTGCAGGAAAAAGTCCTTCTATACAAATCACATAATTAAGTGCCATTGAAGGTTGCCTGTTCTCATGGACGGCAGGTGCTGTTGAGCCAGAAGTTGCTATAGCCAGACTGGTTAACTGCGGTCCGCTTACACTTTGTATACTCAGCGTACCATTAGCCATTGGCGCTTGTTGTGCCGGCGCTTGCGGTACGCCATATAGCATTTCCCCCAATCCACTTGGCGCACCTAAAAGATTGCCTGTAGGGCTGGGCTCATCGTATTGATCAGCAGATGCTTTAACGGTTACAGTTGCTGTACCTGCCGCAGGTATATATGTTAAACCATGTATATGAGCCGACATTTCCGGCAGACCGATTGTTACTGATTCTGTGCCGTCTGAGTCACCTATGTTATATGCTGAAAGTCCAGGCCCCTGACCTGCACCTACAATAGTCCTTCCCTGTAAATCAGGTAATTTAAATGTGGTTGTACCATCGCCACCATAATTAATACCAATTATAGCATATAATGCAGTATAGGTACGTATTCCTAAAGTTTGCCCGCCACAAATTGACCAGCTCATCGGTGCAAACGTTCCTGCGAACATCCTTACCTCTCCTATAGTTCCTTCCATTTTTGATAAGATTTAGTGTGAATCAATTTATTTAGTTTCTTGAAGGGAAAAGTCCTTCTATACAAATGATGTAGTTTACTGCCAGTACTGGCTGTATATTGTTGTGCGGCAAGCTACTACCTGCTACACCGATGGTTACACCTGGTATTGGCGGTGAGAGATTACTAAGCTGTGCAGCATTACTATTAAGGTTAACCAGATTTGGAGAATTAGCTGGATTTGCATAAACATTGTCAGTACCCGATGAGTCTTGCGCCAAATAATTACCTACCGGACTATTTTCAGCACCAGAAGAAGCGACTGCATTTAATGAAATATTTACTGATGCTGCAGTTGTACTGTAAGTAGGGGTAATTTGATGCGTATGGGCTGGCAGCTCTGATGAAGTCAGCGTATGATTTTCCTGTCCGTTTACCTGCCCTAATGGATAAGCGCTCAGGCCAGCGCCTTGACCCGCTCCTACTACTATGCGACTGGCAATGTTGGGTAAATTGAAAGTGTTCACGCCGTCTCCACCATAAATGGTGCCGATAATTGCATATAAAACTTGATATTGAGATAAGGACATTTGTTGCCCTTGGCAAAACATCCAGGTTCTTGGTGCGAAATTGCCTGCAAATGCACGGATTTCGCCAACTGTTCCTTCCATAATTATTTTATTGAGATTTAGTAATTAATTTCTTGATGGAAAATATCCTTGTATACAGATAATGTAATTGAGTGCAATGCTTGGCATGATGTTATTATGCCCAACACCGACTCCTGCGGGTTGTAATGCAACAGTCGGATTGGGAATGTTAACATTTGTGACCTCTAAAGAGCTATTATTTAAGGCACTCAAAGTACCGCCAGTAGCGAAACTGGCCATTTGGGTGGATCCGTCCTTGCTGACAAAAGCATTTAGCCCGTTATCTTGTGTACCTCCGTTAGGATTTCCATAAAATGTAGCATTACCTATACCATTACCCGTACCAGGAGTAACTGCGGCGGTATGCGTATGCGCAGGTATTTGATTTACAGTAAGCGGTACCGCTTCTACCCCTACTTTTTCTCCTGGTGTATAAACGGACAAGCCCGCACCTGCACCTACACCTACTACTGTTCTGCTGCGCAAATCTGGCAACCCGAAAGTGGAGCGCCCGTCACCACCGTACAAAGTACCCACTATGGCAAAAACTGCCTGGTTAGTGTTCACGTTTAACAACTGGCCCTGGCAAAACGCCCAGTTTCTAGGCGCAAAATCGCCGGCAAAAATCCGGACTTCAGCAATTGTTCCTTCCATATAATATTAATTTAGGTTTATAAATTTTTCTCCTGCTTGTATGCCCATCTGAAAGAGCTTACCTCCTGAAAAATAGCCTTCGCGCATGTGCAAAATATTGATCTTTAAAAAACGATTTTCACGACATGCTACAATCAATCCATAGAGTGTATCAGCATAAACTATAGTGCCGGGTTCTGGCTTCGCCCCTTCCGGTAACTGAATTTCCGCTGGTGATCCTTCCAGTATGCGTACTTCTGTATCTTTAATCCAGGCTGTAGCGCCGTCATATTTTGGATTCGCAGCATTGATCAGACACTCTATTTCATCTGCAGAGTGCTGCTTCCAATTGATCGCAAGCTCCTGATGATCAGGTCTTTTTTCATACCTAGCCTTATCTTCAGTATTTTCATTTTTAACAGGCAGATGGCTACTGTTATTCACCAGGGCAGGTATTGCATCTACAGCCATAAACCCTAAACGCTGGCAAAGCAACCCATAATTTTCACCTTTTATAATGGGTAGTTGCTTTGACCACAAAACCGGGCCTGCATCTATATCTGCCGTCATTTGATGTACAGTCAGGCTTGCAAAGCGTTCATTGTTTCTAAGTTGCCAGAATATAGGATCAGCTCCGCTATACTTCGGTAATTCACCAAAATGAAAGTTGTAATAACCATTACGTACCATTTGAAGCATATCATCAGGAATTACCCAGGGAAAACCGAATACCCAAACCGCATCTACATCTGATGCTGTTAACCACTGTTGCATTTCCCGTTGCCACGATATTTTATTCAACTGCAATACCTGATCAACAGACAAACCCATAGCCAGCAGCGGCCCCAGCAATATTTTGTTGCTTCGCTTCAGCATAGCCACACCACCTAAAAGCCCCTGCGCAGCTAATGCCTGGACGGTTGGGAATGCGAGCGAATCTGAATTGCAAATAACCGCTATTTTCATACTATATACCAAGATAAGGGTTCATCCAAAATGAAGATGTTTGGCTGTTGATACGCTGTACATCTTCATGATTAATATCAATCGTCTCCAGTTCACCTATCAGCTGCCTGGATATTTCTCTTTTAATACCATTGAAAGTATTTTTAACCAGGTAAACCCTGCTTTGCAAGGCATTAAATTCTGGTGCAATTTCAACACGTCCACGTGCTGTTTCAATGGCTGCTTCGGCAATGGCTTTTTGTAAAGATTTTCCACTCTGGCCTTTAACCGCCTGAGCAATTAGCAAACCTGTTTCAAAGCCAAACTGCGTAAAAGGATTTGCCATTACCTGACTTACCTCATCAAGCTGATCCTGTTTTAGTTCACGGTTTAATGATAATGTAGTATAAACCTCTACTGGCTCCGCTGTTGTAAACGGCTCCAGCAAAAACGGCAAACCAATTAGCGGGGTTGTTTTATGCAAGCCCTGCACTACATATTGTGTTAAGAAAATTTCAGCTTCTTTTCCGCAAAAAGTAGCTAGAATAAAATCAGGTTTGTAGATGTGTATATGTTCAAATACAGCGGCAATATCACCTGTTTCTTTGGGATTTGGTGTCGGCGCAATAGCAAATGGCATAGTTACCCCGTCAGTTGCCGATTCCATACCAGCACTTAACATGCTTTGAAATGAATACCCGCAGTCGTACAAACCAGATACATACATTCCTTTTTTACCAAAAGTTTGAACTCCCCATTGGCCAATAGACCATAACTGCTGCCAGGTATGAATGGAATTAAGAAACATGTAATCGTTAAACTTTTCAGGATCTGGTAAATGCTCGCCTATGTTATTCATGATGAACGGCCTTTTAATATTTGCTATCTTTTCTGAAAGATCAATACCTACTTTATTGGAAACTATACCGGTAATTACGTCAGCATCATCAAAACCAACCAATTTGGTAATAGCAGCCTCAGCCAGTTCACGGGAACCTTGTCCGATAAATTCAGGCACAATTTCTAACTCAAGCTCCTGGTTTAGCTCCTTAAGTCCATTTTTTAACCCTGTGCTAAAGTGCTTAGCCATAGGAAGGATACTTGAATTGGGAAGCAAAACGCCCACCGTTAATTTTTTAATTGCCATTGATTCTGATTAATTTGCCCACATTCTCAAAAGATTACTATAGTGTTGCTGTAATACAAGATATTCTTCTTCAACCAGTGCTTTGCTACGGAGATTTTCTGTGATCTGGAAAATTTCAAATAACATTTTTCTGTATACTGTTTCTTTAACCAGTGACTGCACCCAGCTTACCGCAACGTTTCGCTCGCCACGGGTAACTTCCCGTACGCGATGAACCTGGGTACATGGATAGCAAATGGCATCTCCTTTATTTAGCTTATATAATATATTGCCATTCGCAGTCTGGAGTTCCAGTTCACCTCCATCATATTCTTCTGGATCATTCAGAAAAATGGTTAGGGCCACATCAGTGCGAATCATATTGCCCATAACCGGACTATCCACATGCCAGCCGTAATGCATACCAGGCTTATAATTACTAATAACAAAGGGGTGAATACTGTGTGGTAAGACCGCATTTCTGAATAAAGCATTGCGGTTGAGTGCAGCTAAAATATTTTGTTGAATGGCAGCATGCTCCTGTGTTTGCTGATTAAGCTGTAAATTGCTTTTTACTTCTTTTGCAGCACTGTATGCGGTTAACCTACCGTCATCAAATGCTCCGGATTTAAAAAGAAAACGGATATCATTAACTTCAGCTTCACTAAGTAAATTTGGAATATGCAAATATGTATCATTTAAAATACAATTATTTTTCGCATATATGTTTGCGGATTGAGAGTTCATTAAGAGTGCTTTGGTTAGACAAGTGTAAATCTATCAAGAACTTTTTATATTTCGATGTCACATACGTAAAAATAATTTGACATAAATCAACAACTTTATTAAATTGATCATCTACTTTAATAGACACAAATCTCAAAATCATTTCAAATTCTTTATATGTTTATGCCGGGATTTCCCACATTTAATAATAATAAGTACCAATGGACACCTATATTCTGGGAACAGGCTTATCACACGATGGATCAACAGTTTTGTTAAAAAACGGCAAGATCATAGTGGCTATTGAAAAGGAAAGGCTTAGCAGGATAAAGCATGACGGAGGTAATGATTTTGATACTGTCCGATATTGCCTTGATTTTGCAGGGATTGAGGCCAGTGATTTAACATTAATTGTGCAAGCCTCAAACTTTGAAGATAAGATCTCACCAAGCCAATATGCCGGACGGCGGTATTTCAATAAGCATATTCAAACGCCTGTGATCACCCTGTCTCACCATCTGGCACATGCCTGGAGCGCAGTAGGCATGTCTCCGTTCAAAGAATGTAACGTAATGGTTGTTGATGGTGCGGGTAGCCCTCAAAATCAATGCCATGATCTAAAAGGTGCGTTGGTTCCATCCTATTTATTCAGTAGTGGCATGTATTGCGAAAAAGACAGTTTTTACTATTTCGACGGAAAGGATTTGACTCCACTATTTAAAGATTTTTCTGAGCTTAAGTTATATCAGAACACGGCTTCATTAAAATTACCAACCAATTATCATTCCATTGGCGGACTTTATGATGCAGCCAGTCGTTATTGTTTTGGCAATCTGAATGATGTTGGAAAGCTGATGGGTTTGGCGCCCTACGGTATTTTGAAGGGGAAACCACCACTATTTAAGCTAGAGGCTGGGTTAATTGAAGTAATTTATGAAAATGTTAACTTGTATTTCAACAAGCCGTCATCAGGATATGATGCTTTTAAAAAGATTTTACCCACTATGCCGATATTGCGCGCTGGGTACAGGACGAAACTGAAAAGGCAATTATTTATCTCTTTCAGGAACGATCTAAACTTCAGCCGCATGCCAATGTTGCTTATGCCGGTGGAGTGGCATTAAATGCTGTGGCCAATTATAAATTACGCCGTTTGGGTATTGTAAAAAATTTATACACCCAACCCGCAGCAGGAGACAACGGACTGGCCATTGGCTGTGCCTATTATGGCTGGCACAAGATCCTGGGCCAACCCAAATCGGCTATTCCTGACAACATTTTTTTCGGACGCGAATACTCCAATGATGAGGTAGAACGAGCCATAGCAAATGCCGGAATTAGTGATAATCCAGCATTTTTGATCAAACAAACGCCAGATTTTGTTTCACTTACAGCTGCCGAACTTGCGCGTGGCAAAGTGGTAGGCTGGTTTCAGGGTGGAGCCGAATTCGGACCTAGAGCATTAGGGCATCGGAGTATATTGGCCGATCCGCGTATTAATGGTATAAAAAACCACATTAACAGTAAAATCAAATTCAGGGAAGATTTCAGGCCTTTTGCTCCGTCGGTGAGAATTGATGATGTACAAAAATACTTTATACATGGCTGGGAAAGCCCATACATGATATTGATTGATGAGATAAAACCTGAATGGAAAAATCAGCTTGATGGTATTGTTCATCAAGACGGTACCTGCAGGGTACAGACCGTAACCAATGCTTTCAATCCTGATTTCTATCAGCTCATTGGTGATTTTGAAGCAAAAACAGGTATTGGCGTTTTATTAAACACGTCCCTCAATCGTAAAGGGATGCCCATAGTGGAAACACCTGCCGAAGCTTTATCACTTTTTTTATCCGGCGCAATAGATGTATTGACATTAAATAATTTCATAATTTGTAAGAACCATGATTTGCTTCTCTAAATTAAACCTCAACATTGACATTCATTCGCTACGGAACGAATTGAACGGTTTATTAACCGGCAATAATTGGATGCCGCACTACAACACTGCCGATTATGTAGGTAACTGGCATGTTTTACCTTTGCGTACGCCTGGTGGAAACAGTGACAATCCTTTTGCGGATCTTTTTAACCACAAACATTTTGAAAATACAGCGTTATTAAATAAACTACCTGAAACCAGCCACTTTTTAGAGAAACTGGAGTGTGAAAAACTTTCTGTGCGGCTGTTAAATCTTCGCGCAGGATCGGTCATTAAAGCACACAGAGATATTGAACTGGCCTTTGAACATGGGGAAGCACGTTTGCATGTGCCCATATTCACTAATCCAGGTGTTGAGTTTTATGTAGATGAAGAGCGCATTATGATGAACGAAGGCGACTGCTGGTACATTAATGCGAACATAAAACATTGTGTAGCAAACAATGGCACTGCTGACAGGGTACACCTGGTCATAGACTGTAAGGTAAATGATTGGCTTACCAAACTGATTACTTCAGGTATAAAAAAAACAGTTTTTTTAAAAAAAGACCCCGAAACCGCACAGCAAGTGATTGAAAGCCTGAGAATGGCAAACACAATACATTCAAATCATCTGGCCGATCAAATGGAAAAGGAACTGAATACGAATCAATTGACTGCCAGACTGCTAAATTTTATTTCCGAAATTGGTTTACACTATCAATTGGAACCCATAACTGAAGAAACGTTTTTGCCGGGCCTTAAACTTAGAGGCGGGGTATTGATTGTAGATACGGAAAAACTATTGTACCCGGGCGATATTTTACATGAAGCCGGACACCTGGCCTGTATGCCGGCTGAAATACGCATGGATATGAGCGATTCACTACCAAGCAACGACCTCAACAACGGTGGCGAGATGATGGCTATAGCCTGGTCGTATGCTGCAGCTGTACATTTGGATATTGATCCTCATATCGTATTCCATGATAAAGGATATAAAGGTGGAGGACAAAGCCTTGTGGATAACTTTACCCAGGGCGATTTTTTCGGCGTTCCTTTATTGCAATGGAACGGAATGGCCTATCCTTCAGGTCAGGAAGGTAGTCTGTCTTTCCCGCAAATGATGAACTGGACATGTAAACAAAATATGTATATCAACCATACAGCACAGGAATAAAGATGACATCAGATTTTACTTTACCACAATCGACAGAACTCAGCCCTTTGGGCCTCATGCATATAAAGCGTTTTTGGGGCAAGGTAATGCTTAGAAGAGCGAACCTGCTAGATGAAGAACTGTGGAAAAAAGAATGGCAGCTGGATAAAACATTACTGAGTGTACTTGGGCTTGGTCTTGAACAAACGCTCACTTATGTTTTTCAGTATGCTCCTGCATTTGAAGAATTCGAACACTGGATCTTGCTTACTTCAGGTACCCCGACAGGTGAGCAGATCCGTAAATTTAATCGCTTGTTTGATGAAATTCAAACGCCTAGCCAGCCTATACCACCAGCGCTTAGTGATGAAGAAATGGCATTTTGGACAGAAAATGGCTATCTTATTCTTAGAAACGTTATTTCTAAAGAAGATTGCCAGGCAACTATCGATGTTATTTGTGATTTCCTGGATATAAAACTGGATGATGCTGACACCTGGTATGGATTACATCATTCAAGGCAGGGTATTATGGTACAGTTGTTTCAGCACCCATTATTGCAAAAAAACAGGCAATCAGAAAAGATCAGGATGGCTTATGAACAGCTGTGGCAGCGTACCGATATCTGGGTAACAACAGACCGTGTAGGTTTTAATCCTCCAGAGAGTGATAAATGGAAATTTCCCGGGCCTGATTTACACTGGGATTGCAGCCTCGACCTTCCTATTCCATTTAACCTTCAGGGTTTACTGTACCTTGCTGATACAGCACCTAATCAGGGTGCCTTTACCCTGGTTCCGGGATTTCATAATCGCATATCGGATTGGCTCCACTCCCTTCCTGATGGCGCCAATCCAAGAACAGAAAACCTGCATGCGCTTGGCAGTTTACCTATTGCTGCCCAGGCAGGAGATTTTATTATCTGGCATCAGGCTTTACCTCATGGCAGCCGTCCAAATACTTCATCAAAACCCCGGTTTGTGCAATATATAAATTATCAGCCTGCTGATTTATCTCATCAAAAACACTGGTTGTGATGATAATAATGTAATACCTCTTGACAACGGAACTGATTTATCAACCTGGGTTCACTCTTCAGCAGACAATTGTATCCGCTATAGTCCTAATTCATAAGTGAAGCCAGGTTTATCAGACATTACATATTCAAATGTTACCGCCACATCCTTCTTGTGGTTTTCTAATTTACACACAGCTAATGGCATCGTCAGACTGCAATTATAAGTTGTCAATACCTCTTTACCAAATATGGTTATTTCGGTAAATAAATCAAGCCGGTTATGGGTTTCAGAAGCAGGTACCTGTAAAACCACTGGCTGCGGAAGCAGGAATTCCCGACTGGTACTATACACCAGTCCTGCTTTTATCCTTTTTGGCTGGTAGTCTGGTATTACAAAATGGTTGTATTCTTCTTCCCACCGGGTTAATATTGCTTCAACGATTATGTTTTCCGGAATAAAAATAGCCTCTGAATGCATTTGCGGAATTAAATTGTTCATAATGGCCAATTGAGGCTCTTTCCGTAAAGCATTTAACATGGTTTCAGAAATTGCCATATCAATACGGATAGTATCAGGAAATTTATAAGTAGTAGCATCAGTGCAAACATAGTCGATCACATAGTCTGACAGGCCTAATCGCTCATAGAGCATTTTTGCCGCATCCAACGAATCTGTATTGATATCCAATAAAATGAAATTGATCTGCGCCGAGGTAAATTTGGACGTTAAAGGTGTTAACAATGCAGCGTAAGGACCACAACCGGCATACAATATATTAATTGTATGTCCGGGCATTGTATTTAATAAATGATTAACTGCCTGATTAATACCTCTGATAAATCTACGTGTGCGCTCTAGCTCTTTAAGACAATGCGCAGCTTTAATAGTTGACACCGCAGTGCCATAAGTTAATTTGATATCTTTATCTGTAATATTGCCTGCCTTCACTCCAGTTACGCCAGCAAAAAGCAAGTGGAGCTGATCTATCGCATTTTTAATATGCAAATAGTCCTCTTCAAAAAGTAAGGCATTAGTTGCTTCAGAAATGCTTTCGTTGCGTTGTTGAGTCGTTAATTCCATGTATATTTATACCTAATGCTAAAAGTTTAATACCAAACTAAAAGGTTAAATTTAGCTCAGATCGATCCTTAATTATTAATTTATTTGAGCGTATTACGGCATTTTAATTTATTATATAATCTTCGAATTTGGTATAGTGTTTATTTCCGTAGAAATCAACCATACAAAATCCTACCTGATAATTTCCTTTTGGCAGCGTTAAAAGTTTAATGTCTAAAGCGGAGGGATCAATAATAGTAAGTTTACCCAATTCAATACTCATAGATTCATCCAGGGCATTTTGACCCAGAAAAACAATTTCATCATGAGCTTGCAGGTCTTTAATCTTATCGGTAATACCATCAGCAGAAATCTCACGAAATCCGATCACTTTAGCTAGATTTTCCCCATCAACATTAAAATATTTCATAATCAGTTCTGCTTGTTTTCCATTCCAAAGCACAGGTATATTGTAAGATACACCTGATTGATTGGAAAGTCCCATAAATACACAAACATTGATACCGTTAATGCTGATCCACCTGGAATCCCATTTTTTATTCCCCCATACAAGGTAATATATCCACGGTGATCAACATTTGTATCATAGGCATCCAATCCATACGACAGCAGCGTATTATCTCCTGTTAATTTTCTGATATTTAAGTAAATCTTATTGGTGTTAACCAACATGGCAGCGTTTAACTTTCTTCCCGAATCACTAACAAAAACGCTATCAGCACCGCCACCAATTAATTCAGCTACATAATTTTCGATAAATTTTTCGAACGCTATATTGAAAGGCGTTTTCAAATAATCCTTTAATTGACTAGCCGTTTTTCTATTGTAATAAGGGAAATATACCGAAAGCCCCGAAATGGCATCTTTATCTAAATTTTTTGAATAAACATTGAATAAAACTGCATCCCGCATCTTTTTCTCGAAATCACTAAACAATGTGTCTGTACTCTTAGCTGCTAGCTTAAAAAAGCTAAAAATATCAATCATATCTTCAGCCGCGAACGAAAAAGATGGTAATCCGAATGATTTGGACTTGGCCCGGTAATTTGACTTCTGTTTAAAAGCTTCCTTTGCGGGGTACGTTGAATTTAGATTTGCAGAAATGTTACTGATTAATTTTCCTACACTTATATTTAAAGCATCTACTTTATTAAGCGCTATTACAGACAATGTTGCCTGGAGATAAGGTTGAGACGAATAAGTATCAATATACGATTTTGCAATTCCCTCCAGAAGCTGAGCTGTTTTTAGGTTTGGATTGGTAGATAAGGAGCTGATGATATATTGATAATTCCAACCGTTGCCAGGTTCGAGCTCTTGTGAGGCCACCATGTATTCAGCATAGGGTGCCAGTACAGTGGCGGTTTCAATGGTTGCCATTAAACAGGCATCAAAACCTATAAAATCTAGGTTCAAATCATTCTGGCTACGTTTCAAATCAGCAAAAGCCTCTCCCATTTCATGCAGCGACAGGGAAATATCTTCAGGAAATAATTCATCATATCCAAAACCGTGTACACTGCCTCTTCCGTGATTCCAAAAATCAAGCCGTATCTTTCTGCTGGAAAGTTCTTTTTACTATAAGTGATAAAATCAACCAGGGTTGATGGGTTTCCTATACTTTTGTTTGCCGTAACTTTTACTTTTTCAAAACCGTCTTTAGTAACCTTGCTATAGGTAAGGCTATCACTGGAAATCGGCGCAGAAAGATGCCATTTTTTAGTCCCGCCATGCAAAATCACTGTTGCAAAATTATCATCAACGTTTTTATAGGAATGAGTAATTTCATTAATGTCTTCACTCGCCAACTGATGTTTGCTTTCCAGGTCTGAGCCATTCATATAGATCAGCAGTACAAAACGGCGTTTAGGCTCCAGGTTTTGAGCATGGCTTGTACTAGCGTAAAATATGAGTACAGCCAATGTTAATAGTAAATGGCGACTTTTTCTAATGAAGCCCATTATCTTCTTGGATTAACTTGTGGAGGATTTCTAAATTGATAAATGGCTGCGGCCACAGCATCTTTAAATTCCTCACCATATTCATTCGTATTATCCGGGAATGTTTTCTTTAACAATTCTGATAATCCATCTGCATAATTCTCATTGGCTTGATCTATATTAAAATCGCTGTTGGCCTTAAATGATCTTTTAACTTCATTATTGTTTTCAATAACATTATCCACTCTTAAAAACAACGAACGCCTTTCGTTTCTTAAACTTCTTGCAACTGTTTTCTGATCGTTAATTTCCCTAACAAGGCCTAAGAGATCGGTCATCTGCTGGTCCATTTCACTTGAAATGTTGGCCCTGGCCTGGTTATCGCGTACCAATGTAATCACCTCATCCAATGAACTTACAAACTCATCATCAAAGGCTTCTACACATTGGCGCTGTATCACTTCATTTTTGAGTTTCACCTCTTCTATTTCGCAAATGTTTTGTTGCCAATCATCAGGTTGCTTTTCATATTCATCCAGGTATTTCTTATTCGATTCGAACAAGAAATCTTCTATCATTTCATGAAATTCCAGCAAGTCGTAATAGTCTTTTTTATTTTGCGCAATGCTTTGCAACTTAGGCGTTAATAAATTATAATCCGTTTCTGAACTTAAAGTTCTAAAAATACCGTTATTGATATTTGAGGTCACTTCCTTCGTTTTAGCAGATAATTTATCCTTTACAAAACCGGTGATCAAAGCACTAATATCATTCATTGCTTTATCCACATCTAACGAACCTTTTAACTTGATATCATTTCCAAAAACAGTTAACTCAAGTTCCGCTTCTATTTTCTTGGCATTAGATGTAAATTCCATACTTAATACGAAAGATTTGATCCAAAGTAACCTGGTAATGGCGCTTAATATATTAGCTACTGCCTCTAAGGCTCCTGATGCGACCTTTCCTCCAAGGGTTAGTGCGGCCTTTGCTATTTCCAAAGCACCATAGGCTACGCCAATAGCCACATTAACACCCACCTTTAAGGTTTCATAATATAAAATCTGAGCTGAATAATAAATTTTATCATCCAAGCGCCACCAGGAAGCATCTTCTCTTCTATCAATATAACCCCGGATGTAATCGTTATATTCATTGATCGTGTTACTCAAATTTAAAATCTGCTGTTGCGCTTCGGTCAATTTCCGGTTTGCATTTTCTATAGAGTTTTGAACGCTCCTGGCCGCATCACGCACAGCATTCTGCGCTTCTTCCAAAAGTTTGATAAATCCACTGGTATCGAATACCAAACGTGAACTAAACCCACTGCTCGAAAAATCTGCATAGTTTCCATCCAAATGAAATAAAATTTTAAAGCCAACATATTGCAGTTCAAGATCAATGTATACCTTTCTGTCTTTAAGAAGAATCAAGGCATCTAATTGAAAGATATTTAAGATATTAACATAAGCACTTAAATAGAATTCGAGTTTTTTTGATGCACGGTTGATGTTTAAATACAGTACAGGGCCTTGAGCATCTGCCTTTATTAAAGCGCCAGCCAAACCTCCTTGTACGGGTTCCATAGGCATAGCCTTTCGGGATCTTGTCAATTCAAATATTCCCTTGATTTCAATTTTTGAAATTTCAATCAATGTCAGGATAGCATTACCAGGCTCTATAAGAAAAAGCCCTCTGGCTTTTACATTAAAGATTTCGATGGTGCCGCACAGAAAAAAACCGACATTCATCTGATAGTTTCCTATTTTGGTAGGCTGGGAACATATAAACAACTGGCAGTTTAAAGAAATGGCTCCGGATGAGTCGACACGGTAATGCCGCATGGTTGAAGTATCGGTAAAGATGGATTGTCGGCTGGCTCCCAACGCAGAAACCTGAAGATTTTCTGCGTCAGGTATGGCGAGTTCAGTGGGCAGGCTTGAATTAAAGTTCTTCAAGATTTCCGCTTTATTGGCCTTGTCCGTATAAGATGGATACTCCCATTGGGGCATTTTAGCATTATTAATTTCAAAATCGGCTAAAGCCACCACATCAAGAAATTCTATGCCAGGAAAATCAACTTCCGCAATATCTACAATAATGTCCTTTAAGGAAGTCCTTCCCTTGGTAGAGGTGATTGCCGCCGTAATTAATCCAATATTGGCCTGGCTTACAATAAACCCAGCAAAAATGGAAATATTATTGGTCGTTACCCGACCAGTCATCCCAAAAGTAAGCCCTGTGGCCCCTACGCCAATCATCAAGCCTAAATCGCTCAGGCTGATCTTGGTGTTTAATGGTATCCTATAGTTTGAAGAAGCAGACAAGGTAAATGAGGAGACGGAGAGGTTTCCAGCAAGAACAAAGGTTAGCACATCTTCTTTTAAAGGAAAATTGAGCTTTCCTCCTGCCTCTAAGTAGAAACCATTATCCTTTTTAATCCCGAAATATAAATTTTCAATCTCATAACCATCCTTTTTGATATCGGCGCTGATGAGCATCGCTTCAAATTTTGAAGTGTTCAGCGCTGCTCCTATAATCAGATCGATATGATCCAGACCAGTTAATTGATAAAGCCCCTTTCCAAATGCACTTTCACTATTTTTCAAATCAAATAATGAGTTGGCAACCAATTGGTGATTACCATAGCGATCTGACAAGACCATCTCGGGAAAATAATCTGATGCGCTTCGGTTTAAATATTGGTTAATGGCAAGAGAGGCTTTGTTTCTAACAATTAATGCTACTTTTTTTATACTAAAAAAAGTCATTGTGTCGTAAATGAACTGCTCTAATACATTTCCATCCTGAAAAAAAGCGGTATCTATGCTTAAAGCCAACTGTTTAACATCCGCAAGCACAACCACATTGGCATAAAGCGAAGCTTTACCACCTGATATATTTTTATTATACAGAATAACCACAGACCAGATATCGGCAGATTTAAGCACCTGTGCTTTAAAAGTCCCGGGTAAGTTATTAAACAGCGTAAATTGGCTAGACAGTCCATTAACGCCTAATTCATTGTTATTTAATAAATCTTTGATTTCAGCTCGACTAGTATCGAGCTCTCCGAAAATCAATTTTTTATTATCATTTACAATAATGGCTATTGACGCATCTAACTCAAAAATCTTCCCGGTAGCCGAAAAAGCGAAGTTGGTGTGGTTACTCATTTTGAAATCAAAAATTATAATCTAGCGGCTGTGCTTAACAGAAAATAGATCAACTTAGCTGATACTAATGATTTTAAAATCGTATCAGCTCGTTATCCCGCTTGGGCCAATTGTTTTTCAGGTGCATCAAGTTTCTTAACCAAATTTTCAATGGTATCTAGATTCAGTTGCTGTAAGATTTGATTTCTTTTAGTATTCCAGATTTTGAAGGCTAATTTCTCTACCTTTACAAAGCCTAGATCAGGAATAGCTCCTCCCAAGTCCACTTCAATGGCAAAGGCATACTCTTTTTCGGCTCCTTTTTTGTAGATATAAGCGGTTTTCAAGCTAAACTTAAGATCTTCTAACTTAAACTTAGATTCGGGTTTATTTCCAGTATTTAACGACTCTAGGCCATCTTCGATCTTTTTGATTTACTTGGTTACCAAAGGCCTCCTGCAAATCTTTCAGCATATCGCTTAAGGTGGTACTACCCACATCGTCCAACTTTGCTGGAACTAAAAGAAAAGAAGAATCGTTCCCATTTTTTTCATAAACTGCTACTAAATTAGTTTTAAGTAATTGGAACTGTACGCCCAATTGAAGACTCATTTCACTCATTTTTTAAAAAATTTCTTAATTTCCTACTCTTTTGGCTTTTCGGATGATGCCCCGTTTGCGCTGTGGTCTCTGGTCTCCACTTTTGGTTATAATAAGGTTATTTAGCAGATCGGTGTAGCTTGCTTAAGCCATCAATCACCAACCCCATTAATGTTTTCAATAATTAATAGTGCAACAGTTAAATTAACCTACAAAAGCTGGCTTACAATTTGGTCTGTATTTGGCTAAGCTTCTCAAAGCACACATTGGGATTATTATTTTTTGCATATCAACTATAGCTATGGTCGTTAAATCCATTTTTTAGACACAACTAAACATCAGCCATTTGATGGCTAAAAAAAATTGGTCTTTAGGCAATACAGCTGCAACGAGAAAGAGTTGTGACTTGAGAGCGTTGCATATCCGGATTGTTCCTTCAGAATTACCGTGTGATAATTCGTAACAGTTAATGCATCGTTAGCAATTAACTGTTACGAATATAATATTTTTATCATTCCAAGTAAAATTCTGAGCAAAAAAATAAGCATTAAAATGTCACCCATAAGATGAGCTGATGAAGTTTAGCGGGTAAGCCTATTGCTTCATAAATTAGCTATTATTGGTTTAACCAGGCTTTAAATAGTGGTGCCCGTTCCCGGCTTACAAATGCTTCCTGCAAGGGATAATGAAGAAAAGTAACTTTGAGTTTTGAATTGAAATGATTGTAGACCTTGTCTATAGCATTTATATACAAAATATACTGCCTGTTGAGCCGAAAGAAAAGTAATGGAAATATAGAATTGTGGTCTTGAGCCTGTTTAAAGATTTGCTATAATACTTTTATGCGTGTCGATAATTGTTTAAGTCGATACAAGTTAGCTCAACACAAAATCCTTTCAGAAACTTCTCTTAAAGTAAAAAACCCCAAAAGCTAAACTAATGCTTTTGGGGTTTACTATTTATGATATAGCCTCTTTTTCATTTGTTAATGAAAATTGGCAGCTAAGCTATCACATCCAAATGTAATCATTATGGTGTATAGGCACCACTGAATTCCGTTAAACCATCTTTACGCATGGCTTCGATAATTAAGCAGGTATAGGTAAAATCCCAGCTTGAAGTAACCTCCGAATTCTGATTAAGTCCATAAGGCCAGTAATGTTGGCTATCACCACTAAGTTGGGCGGTATTGTCATTTGTAATCAACCTCAATATTGCGGTTACACTTGGTGCCTGCAGTTTACCATTAACAAGTGTACTCCACCACCATGAAGAAGTTCCGGTACCTAAAGTGTGTGAACCTTCATGAAGCATCGTTCTGAGATTTTGATAGGACGAATTGGTTCCAAACTGCATCCAGCCCTGATTGTTGGCATCGGCTGTTGGTACACCATCAACATAATTTAGATATACATGTTTAGTAACAGAAGTATAGTTATTAAAATACCATACTGCACTATCTATAGCAATCTGTAGTCTGCCATACGCAGCGAGCTCTTCGGATCCAGGGTTTTGAGATTTGTTAAAGGTATAGGTAAAATTACCTTTTGCAATGGTTTTAAAGGTAACTTCATTACTATAACTAGTCCCTTTAGCATTAACGGCATAAGCCCTGGCATAATAGGTTGTTTTTGGTGTAAGGTCTTTTAAGCTCACCCTAAACTTACCAAGTCCGGCGTTCTTATGCTTCACTTTGCTACTGCTGATTGTCGGATTTGGGGAGGAAGCATAAACAATTCCTCGTTCTGTTACAGCATCACCACCATCTGTTAACACCTCAATATCTGCTGCTGCTACGGTTGAACCTATAATATACATGGGTGAAAAACCAAATGTTGCGCTGACAATATTGGCTGTGGTGAGTTCGATTTCATTCCCATAAGCAATACCAGCTTTATTCACGGCAAAGGCTCTTACGTAATATTTAGTGGAAGCGGTTAGGCCTTTAATTTCACTTGTAAATGTACCTGAACCACTCACACTGACTACGCCTGATTTATTGTTATCTATTGTTGGTTTGGGAGAAGTACTCCAGCAAATCCCCTGGTCAGTAACTGCAGAACTTCCCTTATCGGTGATGGTTCCTCCGCTCACTGCACCAGTGGTTGTAATATTAGTAAATGCAGTAGTCGTTAAACTTGCAACCTGAACATTAGCTTCAGTTTTTGTTCCGGATGTTTCTGGTACGTTTCCACCCTTCTTACATCCGCCGAACATAGCAAACATTAAACAGGCTACAATAAGATATTTTTTTGATTGAGTCTTCATTTGGTTTCGTTATTTAGTGATGAAATAGGTTTAGATAACAGCAAATCAGATCAAGAATTAAACGCTTTGTTTCTTATACCTTGATATACAAATAATAATACCTCCCTAAGAAATTAACTTAGGAGGTATCGAATCTATTTAGCCCACTTCAATAATTTGACACTTTTAATTTTTAAGTATTGGCCAGAATTATCTATTGATACGGCGAAACCTATTGAAACTGTTGTTTGCTGAGATAATGAGAAGTTTAGTTCTCCGCTGGAGATATTCGAATAAGCAATAGCAGCAGTTGGAATATTGGTCACATTAGGCAAAGTATTACCAGCAGCAACAGCAATATACCTGGATCCTCCACTATTCTGATCAAGACCAGATAACCTGAAAGTATATTTTCCGGCTGGCAATGTAATTGTTTGATAAATCAATCCGTTAGTAACAGGAGTATTGATACCCCAGCCAGATTCGAAAGATAATACACCAACTCCACTCCTTAATTCATATCCACCATAAAGGTTATTATTAATATTTTTCGCACCGGCACTCGTTATCCATCCAGCCAATGTACCCCATCTGGATCCATCCCAGGTATCTCTTACAAATGGCCCTGCGTTAGACAATAGGCTAGTCATGTCTTCATCCACAGATAAATTTGTGATATAGTCAACCTTAAATGTGTCAACACAGTTCGTATCTGGAAGAAATAAGGTACGATATTTATAAGTTGAACCACTTTTATAATTTTTAAGTACTGATCTGGTCGAGTCAATAGGTGTACGTACAGTTACTAAGTTATCACTTGTATTAGTGTATTGAATTTCCGTAGCAAAAACTCCGGTTAATTTATCCATACCTAACCATTGTATAGTAGCTGTCCCATCAGAAGCGCGCTCTCCACCACTAACCGCTCTGTTACTTAATGAAGCTTTGTAACGATCTCCATAAGATCTGGCATTGGCATAAACCGGAATAGATTTATTACCCATCTTATCATAAGTGTATATAATAAAATTCTGTAAACCTTCTGTTTTGATTGGAATAGAGTAATTAAGTGTATCTATAACATTTTTCTTAACAACCGGGATTACCAATGAATCTTTCATGTTATTCCAAAATATTTTACAACTTACAACCTTAGGATCTGCCAGAAAAAGTCCTTTTAGTAATACTCTTGAATCACCCGAATACATTTTAACAGAATCCAGCTTACCAGTATAAGAAATTTCGCCACCTGCTACAAATTTCTTAAAGTCATCCTGTTTGGTACAGGCACTGTAAACCCCTGCAACTAATATAAGCAAGGCAGCCACAGTTAACTTTCTATATTTTTTTAATTTATAATTATTCATCTTTATCATTTTTAAATGAAACTTAAATCGCTATCGCGGATCTCCATAACATTGAATTTCAGAAATGGACTGAAAAGTTGTGCCCTGCCAGTTTTTATTGGATTTAATGCGTAGATAACGGAATTTCTTAGCAACAGCTCCAAAAGTATAACTGATGCCGGCATTGGCAAAGGAATAATCTTCTGATGTTTGAACACCATAAGCACTGCCAGATGGTTTAGTAGACTTATATGATCCAATCATTACCCAATTATTAAAGCTGCCATCTGCTGGAGGGTTATCAGATGCCCATATTTCAAAATCCTTTAAATTTCCTCCATAATAATACATCCTTCCCGCGTTTAGATATTCAGGATAGTTCCACACTACAATTCTGCTTAGGATAGCGGGTTTTCCAAGATCAAAAGTTACCCATTGTGGCGTTACCTGTGTAACATCAGTAAGTGAACACCTTGGCCAATCAATAAAATTATTATCCCACATATTCTCTAATGCAGTTGCTGTGTAAGTCTGAACAGCATCTGTTGGAAGTTTTAATGCTTTATATAGTGATTTAGAAAGCGCTGTTTCATACAAAGGCTTTAATGTAGTATATAAGGTATCGCTGTAATTTAACCACCTGTCGCGAATAGTAATGGCGAATTTACTGCTAAGTGTATCCAGACCACGAATTGACTGGTTAATATCTGCCGCAGACGTATATATGTTTTTACCCAGCGATTCGTATTTGCCATTTTTAAAGATCATGACTTCAATTGATAAATCGGCTTTAGCCGGATTACTTGAGGTAAAGTTAATGCCAGCGAAATCAGGTATTACCTTTAAGTTTCTGAATACTCCTCTAATCGGATTTTCCAAAGGTTTGATTTTGACAATTTTTGGTGCCGAAGCAACCTCACTCCTGTTCACTGCATAGACCATAACCTCGTGCTCATTGGTATCGCCAAAGCCTTCTACCAAGAGGCTGTTATTATAATAAGATGATTTAACTTCAGCCTCGGTACCATTTGCTAACTTGTATACCGCTTTAACATAAAGCAAATCTTTATCTGTAGGCAATACATAGCTAATTTTTGCATTTGCCGGACCATTCTCTACTGAAATATTAGAAACCTGCCCAGGTGGCGTTTCATTCTTTTCGAGTGGTTTAAGTTCATCTTGCTTACATCCTATAAATGACACTATCATCATCGATAGCACCAAAGAAAATAGTTGATTAATCTTTTTCATATTTTTATTGATTAATGATAATTTTACCATCCAGGGTTTTGTACCAGTTTAGGATTAACCGTCAAATCATATGTTCTAATTGGCCACAAATAATCACGCGGTGCGATAAAATTCTGATTCAATACCGTCCTCACACGATAATAAGACTGCTCATCAGGCTGATTTACACTCCAAGCAGTAATCGGCTGGTTAAACATTTCGGCTGCGCGTTTCCATCTTCTGATATCCCAATAGCGACTGCCTTCAAATGCCATTTCAATTAAGCGTTCCTGCTGAATAATCTCTCGCATACCGTCTTTAGTGGTATACTTTGATGGATTAGTTGAATAGTTCATCCATGATGATTCTACACTTTGCAAACCTGCTCTGGTTCTGATTTTATTGATATAATTATATACATCCGAAGAAGGGCTCGATAAAGTCTCATTCAGCGCTTCCGCATACATCAGATATAAATCTGCCAAACGGACTTCAGGCCATGCATAGGTTCTATAGGTTGCCCCGCTGTTGCTTTGCGACATATTCCAATCCACCACTTTCTTAACAAAATAGCCTGTTTCATTATACCAGCCAAAATTGTTTGCGCCGGCCAATTGCGTAGATTTGGCTTCTACAGTGTAAGTATTTTCATCAGAGCTTGAAGGACTATCATATTTGTACCAGGTAGCACCGTCAAATGCTAAATCAGCATAGAAACGTGGCTCTCTGTCAAAGTTTAATCTCGCAGTATTATATCCTTCTTTGATATAAAAACGTTCTGCTTTTACAGCTTTCCTAATAGTATAGCGATTACTGAAATCAAGCGTTTTATCTTCATTGATCGGCACACCGTTCCGGGTGTAGAACATTTCTGCAATTTTAATAGGAGGCGCTAACTGTTGTCTGGCTAATCCTACCGGGATTGGGTCTGAACCTTTCATCAAACGTGGCATCGCTACCTGTTGCATAAATAATGAAAGACTATTTGGGTTAGCCCAAACATGCTCAGAATTTTGAGCAACTCTCTCCGTCAAAGCACCTCTTATGGTAAGCTGCCTCAGGGTACTGTCAGACAGTTTAAACTGTGATCCAGGGAATTGATATAATTTAAATCCTGCACCTTCAGCTGCATCAACGGCGGCTTTTGCCGCATCCCTGGCTTTTATCCATTTATTGGCATCGTATGTAGTATTAAAAAGTGCAACCCCATCTTTATCACTAAATCCCGCATAATCTGTGTTTCCATTAAACAAAGGACTTGCAGCGGTTAGTAGTAATCTAGCCTTAATGGCAAGTGCAATCGGTTTGGTAATACGCCCCAGTTCATTGCTCCTGTCCGTAATAATCATCGGTAGATTAGTAATTGCCTCATCCAACAAATTATTCACATAATTTACACAATCATCAAAAGGCATCCTTTTAATTCTTACTTCGTCAACAGATGCGTCAAGATCCAGGTTTTTATCTACTATTGGAATCGGGCCATACATACGAAGCAGTAAAAAGTTGTAATATGCTTTTAAAAATTTTACTTCTGCAATCCAGCGCTGTCTTTCATCCAATTTGAGATCCGGAACTTTAGTCTGATCCTGTACATTGTCTAGAAAAATATTACAGGTTCTGATCGCTTTGTATAAACCATAATTATCATTATATCCTCCTCCCTGATAACGTCCGTTCCATGCATCCATTAACGGATTATCGGCATTCTGGCTACCTCTGGCTATACGCCAACCATAAGAAATAAACTCCCGTTCTTCTATATTTGACCATATTTCATCTCCGGCCATAAAACCCATATTGTTTAAAGGGTCACCATCTTTAGGCAAAAAGGAATAACAGGTAAATAAATACTTTTCTGCCTCACTCCTTAAGGTAAATGCATTATCTATTGTAGCCACGTTATCAGGAACAATGTCCAGATATTTTTTACATGAGCCCAATAAAACTAAACTCAGCATTAGAATGGAGGCAAACCCCATTAAACCAGGCTTCTTTTTATTTTGAAATAATATTTCGGTATTTTTCATTGTATTTTCTTTAACAATCTTTAAAAACTTAAACTCACACCTAAATTGTATACCGTTTGTACAGGGTAACCTAAACCGTTTCCTCCCATTTCCACATCCCATAATTTAAATGAGCTAAATGCGGCAAGGTTACTGGCATTTAAATAAAAGCGGGTAGCCCTGATTCCTAGTTTGTTTTGGATTCTGGTTGGAAGATTATAACCAAGTTCTACCGATTTTAATCTTAAAAATGATCCATTGCGCATCCACCAGGTTGATGTCTGATTATTATTGGCAATAAATTTATCGCTCAATCGCGGCCAGAATGCATATATATCACGATTTTCTTCACTCCAGTGACTATTAGCAATTACGTCGAGCAGACCATTTTGTGAACCGCCATTAAAAACAAACGGGGAAATATTCTGCGGATTGATGAAGAAAGATGAACGGGCAGAACCCTGGAAAAAGGCAGAGATATCAAAACCCTTAAAGCCAAATGTTCCTCCAAAACCATAAATAATTTCTGGTGCCTGTGGTAATCCGATAGGTACAGCATCTGCTGCCGATATTACACCATCACCATTTACATCTCTGTATTTGATATCACCACCGCCATAATCAAGTCCGGGTTTACCGGCAAATTGTACAGGTGAATTTTTAGCTTCAGCATCATCAACAAATAGCCTTTCTGCGATATATCCAAAAGTTTGTGTACTTGGCAATCCTACATGGGTTCGATATGCCTCATTTGCATTATAAGCAGGCTCATCATTAATTAAAACTTTGTTAGTTGCATAGGTAAGGTTACCTCTTAACTGCAAATACATGCTGTTTCCAAAAGATTTATTATAATTAGCCGAAAAGTCAACTCCCCTGCTCTCCATTTCATTCGTATTTGCCTTAACTGCAGCCTGAAGCCCCATTGTACTCGGCACATATACCCTGTCTGTTAAAATGTTAGAACGGTTTTGTTTATATACATCAATATTAAGACTTAACGCATCAAACAGGGTCATGTCCAAACCAAGATTGAGTTGTTTAGATTTTTCCCACGTAATTAAAGGATTTGCATAACGTGAAATAGAGATACCATCTTTATAATAGAAGTTATTCTCTCCAAATGTTCCGCCATAACCTGCATCATTCATGTTCACCTCCGAAAGATAGAAGAAACGATCCTGAGCCCTTCCAATCTGATCATTACCGGTGATACCATAAGTCGCTCTTAATTTCACATTGCTTAATACTTTGCTTAATGGTTTGAAGAATTTTTCATTGGAAATCAGATAACCCAAACCAAATGAAGGGAAGAAACCAAAACGATTGTTTGCAGCAAAACGCTCCGATCCGTTATAACCAAAGTTAAATTCAGCAAGATAGCGATTATCATATCCATAAGTTGCACGTCCAGACACACCCTGATTACGGGATGGCAATGACAACTGAAGACTTCCTGCGTTTGCAGCCAGATAATTCCTCATATTGGTAATCAACATTCCGGTTACCGCATGTTTCTCTTTAAAAGTATGATTGTAATTTACAGCTACTTCTGTATAAAAAGTAGAGTTTAAACTTTTAGTTCCTTCTGAATAATTAAGATATTCCGTTCCGGTAAGTCCGTAGGTTGGAGGTGCACCACTATTTAATAAGTTTAGCATAAAATCCCCACCTGCTGGATTAGGAATAGCTGAATAATAAAAAGGATTATAATTACGCGCAATATCAAAGTAGGAATACCTGATTACATAAGACATCAGTCGTGCACTTAAACCTGGCAGTATCCCTTTTAAATCTTGTTTTAGTTCAATTTGTGTTTGTAAGGTCGAGGAATTATTATCCTGATATCCTTTTACCATTTCGGCATAAGGATTAACATAAAGTGACCCGCTAGGCGAAATTGCATTACCAAATAAAGGATGTTTGGCATAAGGTTGATAACTTGCTGGATAAACTGCAGGAAACATTACCGGATTTGACCAAAGTGCCTGATTAAAAATTTTCTGACCACCATTGATCTTGTTTCCGTTACTATCATATCCACCAACTGGGCCTCTGTAATCGTCAAACTGACCATAAACCCTGATAATAGCTTCCGTGGTGTTGGTTAGGTTAATATTAACCGTAGATCTCAATGAATAATTTCTGAGTTTGATATTACTATTAAAATTATTAAGATCTGCCACTTTCAATACCCCGTTATCAATATTATAAGTACCCGAAATATAATAACTGGCTTTACTTCCACCACCTGTTACGTTCATATTATAACGTTGATTAAACGTATAATCCTTAATCAACTCTTTTATCCAGTTATTATTTGGGTATAAAAGTGGGTTATCACCCGCCGCAGTAGCATCAATTTTAGTCTGCAGGTATGGTAATATAGCTAATCTGCTTCTGGTTAAAGCTGCTTCATTAGCCTGTTTCATATAGGTAATATTATCTGCAAATTTGAAATTTCTCGTATTGCCTGATAACGAAGTTTCAGCACGGAAAAAATATTTGGTTTCACCAGCCTTTCCAGATTTAGTGATAATTAAAAGGACACCGTTTGCACCCCTGGCCCCATAAACTGCTGAAGCAGTTGCATCCTTTAAAACGTTAAATGATGAGATATCATCAGGTTGTAAACGGGCCATATCATTTTGAGTAGATTCAACACCATCAATCAAAATTAAAGGATCCTGCTTACCCGCACCAAAACTTCCTAATCCACGGATAAAAAAGATGCATTATCTGCACCCGGCTCACCGCTACGCTGATAGGCAATCATACCAGCTACTCGTCCGGCCAGCATTGTCGTCAGGTTACTGGTTGGCCCCTTTAACTCTTTTGGATTAATAGAGGTAATGGAACTGATCACACTGGTCTTTTTCTGTGTTCCAAAACCAACTACCGCAACATCATTCAGCGTATTGGCATCAGGTTTTAATACGACGCTAATATTATATACACCATCACGTTCATAGTCAGCCACATTTTTGGTTACTGCTTTGTAGCCCACCAGGCTAAAAAGCAATTTACCCGATCTTGCAACCTTAATGGTATAGCGCCCCTGATCATCTGTGGATATACCACGGCTTGATCCGGACACCTTAACATTTACCCCGGGTAAACCACCTACAGTGTCCTTCACCACCCCCTTAACGGTTACTTCATTTTGTGCAGAAGCAGAAAAACAAAAGCCCATGAACATCATTATGCCCACAAGCGTTCGGAATACGCTTCCACGGAAAAATAAACAGCCCGAATTTTGAGCCTTCTTTTTGTAGATTTTTCTCATTGTTTGATTTTAGTTTGATATAGTTTGTTGATTAGTTTATTCATGAGCCTACCAATCATCATACGGTCGAGTCCTTATGATGGCAGATATGCTTACTTTGCAAAACTCAGCTGAAAGCTTTTCTAGTTAGTGAAAGAGCTTAATGATAATTAGGCAAAATCATCTATATATAGAGATAACTATAAATAGGCGTTATTCGAATGTTTAGGATAGTTTGTTTTTCTTCATATCTTCATTGTTATATTTGGTTATGACAAATTAACTACTAAAATACCTATCCGAGTGAGGGGCAATATGGTAAATTTTAGGGGCCAAATTAATACGAACGCCTGTCAAACGCTGTATTAAGCGAATACTACCAAATTAAAACGTTGGAATAACGCTTATTTTTTTTTGAAAAATGAACCAACCCCTCAATTGGATATTATTAATCAAAACGTGATCCATTCATCATCAAATTTATGATATACTTTACAAACCATTTTGTAATGGGCTTGTTGTTTCTATCTTTGTACCCGGTCTTAGCATTGCCGCTTTCGGGACTTGGGGCGAATTTTAAAAAAGCAGATGTATAGTATAAAAATCCCCGTTTCGAAACAAATTGCCCTTAAACATTCTAACATAAGAAACTAACATGTCTGACGAGAAAATAATCTTTTCAATGGCAGGAGTAAATAAAATTTACCCGCCACAAAAACAGGTTTTAAAAAATATTTACCTTTCTTTCTTTTACGGAGCCAAAATCGGAGTTATAGGTTTAAATGGCTCTGGTAAGTCATCCCTTTTAAAAATTATTGCCGGTTTAGATAAATCTTATCAAGGCGAAGTCGTTTTCTCGCCTGGTTATTCGGTGGGTTATTTAGCGCAGGAGCCAATCTTAGATCCGGAAAAAACGGTTCGCGAGGTAGTTGAAGAAGGCGTTGCTGAAGTTACTGCCATTTTAAAAGAATATGAAGAAGTGAATGAAGCCTTTGGTTTGGAAGAAAACTATTCTGATCCAGACAAAATGGATAAGTTAATGGCCAGACAAGGCGAGCTTCAGGATAAAATCGATTCTTTAGGTGCCTGGGAAATTGATTCGAAATTAGAAAGAGCCATGGATGCCTTACGTTGTCCTGATCCGGATACTAAAATCGGTGTACTATCAGGTGGTGAGCGCCGCCGGGTGGCCATGTGCCGTTTATTGCTTCAACATCCTGATGTATTATTATTGGATGAGCCTACCAACCACCTGGATGCCGAAAGTATCGATTGGTTAGAGCAATTCTTACAAAATTACGAAGGAACCGTTATTGCAGTTACCCACGATAGGTATTTCCTGGATAATGTTGCCGGATGGATTTTAGAATTAGACCGTGGCGAAGGAATTCCTTGGAAAGGGAATTACAGCAGCTGGTTAGATCAGAAAGCAAAACGTTTATCACAGGAAGAGAAAACAGAAAGCAAACGCCAGAAAACATTAGAACGTGAATTAGAATGGGTACGTATGGCACCAAAAGCACGTCATGCAAAATCTAAAGCACGTTTAGCCAATTACGATAAATTAGCTTCAGAAGATGGCAGAGAAAGAGAAGATAAATTAGAGCTGTTCATCCCTGCAGGCCCACGCTTGGGGAATGTGGTTATTGAAGCCACGAACGTTACCAAAGCTTATGGCGACAAAATATTATTCGATAATTTAAACTTTTCACTACCTCCGGCAGGTATTGTGGGTATCATCGGACCAAATGGTGCGGGTAAAACCACTCTGTTTCGTTTAATTACCGGACAGGAAGAAGCTGATGCCGGTACTTTCCGCGTAGGCGAAACGGTTGAACTGGGTTATGTGGATCAGATGCACAATGACCTGGATGCCGATAAAACGGTGTACGAAAATATTACCGATGGTTTAGATAACATACAATTGGGTACTAAAGCGGTTAACGGACGTGCTTATGTTTCAAAGTTCAACTTTAATGGTGGCGATCAACAGAAAAAAGTTGGCATTCTATCTGGTGGTGAGCGTAACCGCGTGCACCTGGCCATTACCTTGAAAAAAGGGGCCAATGTATTGCTACTGGATGAGCCTACCAACGATATCGACGTGAATACCTTACGTGCATTGGAAGAAGCTTTAGAAAACTTTGGTGGTTGTGCCGTGGTAATCAGTCACGACAGATGGTTCTTAGACAGGATCTGTACGCACATCCTCGCTTTCGAAGGTAACTCTGAAGTTTATTTCTTTGAAGGTAATTACTCAGATTATGAGGAAAACCGCAAAAAACGTTTGGGTGATGTTACACCGAAACGCATTAGGTATAAAAAACTAGATTAATAAAAAGTCCCGGTAAAATCGGGACTTTTTTGTTTGAGGCGTAATTTTGAAAGCTTTCTGTATCTGTAACGTTGAGCTTGTCGAAACGCTTACTAGCGACCTGAATAGGTCCTTCGACAGGCTCAGGATGAAAATTTTTCTTACAATTTATGCAGGCTGAAAAGGATTTGGCCTTTGGTTTTCTTTCGCTTTGCGTTTGCCCCTGAAGAAAAAATACAGGTTAATGAACAGCATAATGCCCAGGTAAATGGCAAAACCACCTATTTTAGAATTTAGTGCTTCAACCAAACTGCGGTAATCGTTTGCGCCAATCGTAATCTTCATAATCAACAGTGCGAAACCGATATTGAGCAGGTAAAAGCCTGTTTCGAAAAGTTTGTTCGTCGCGTTGGCAATCTCTTCCCTTCCCTTAAAAATATCCAACATATATATCTTACTGTTTTTGAACAGCGTTTTTGAAACATAAAAAGTCAGAAAAAGTGCAATTGGTAAATAAACTGCATAGCCGATTAAAATTTTTGTCGTTTCCATAATGAAAAGTTTAAGGTGTTATTTTATTAATTTATGAATGGTTTTGGTAAGCAAATAGATATTTAAATAATGAAGAATCGACAGGATGCAAACAATAGTCGCCACTTTTACGGCCATCACTTCTACAAGCTGCTGCGATGAGGCAATCGTCTCCCATCCTACCAATGTCATGGCACAATAGCCAATATTAACCAGGTAATAAGAAACCAAAAGCGATTTATTAATCTGATGACAAAGATCCAAATGATCGGGAATGAGTTCAGCTACAAAAATATTTCCATTTCGGTAACATATCTTCCCTACCACTACGATGATGAATACGATAACCGCTATAAAGATGGCATATCCGAGTATATTGTAATCCATAGCAAAAGATTTAATTATAAAACTTTCAGGAAAAAATGAAAATATAAACTAAAAAAATAAGCCCCGTTAGTGGCATTCTTTAAAATGTTTATGCTCTATTTTCCTTTCACAGTGTAAAAGTAAATTAAATTTATTAAACTTTCAAATATTACTGAAAATTAATTAAAAATAAGTCCCTAGTCATTATGAATGGCAATGAAGGATCTCATCGATTTATTAAAGATTCTTCACTGCGTTCAGAATGACAGATTTTTAGCAGATTATAGGCTGCGAGGAATCGTCATTCCCAACTTGATTGGGAATCGTAATGCAAGCGCTTTAGGATTCCCGCCTGCGCGAGAATGACGATCGTACTGATAGGGTCTGCCGATGGTAGCGGAGTCGAATGGCATTTATCGATTAGCGCCTGTTTTTCAAAGCTTTTTTGATCGCCACATCAGTTACCCTTTCCATAATCTTATAACCGGCGAGGTTAGGGTGAACACCGTCAACCGTTAATTCCGGTCGTTGGCCTTTACGTTCATCAACCAAAGGTGTCCAATAATCCAAAATGGTATAATTTCGCTCTTTGGCATAGGTCTCAATCATTTCGTTTAAATCAACAATAATATCGGCTGCCTTAATCTGCTTATTCCATGGATATTCATAAACAGGCAAATATTTACAAAGTATTACCTTAATACGGTGTAACCTTGCCAGTTCTGCCATCGATTTAATATTATCCATAATCTTATCTATAGTCACATGGCCTGTATTGCCTGCAATGTCATTACTACCTGCCAAAATAATCACCGCTTTTGGCTTAAGGTTAATCACATCCTGCCGAAAACGGATCAGCAGCTGTGGCGAAATCTGTCCGCTTATTCCCCTATCCACATAAGCATTCCGGCTAAAATATTCAGGATCTTTCTGTTTCCAGAATTCAAAAATAGAACTGCCCAGAAAAACTATTCTTTTCTCTTTCCGTTTAGGTGACTGCAAGCGTTCATTTTCTTTCTGATACTTCGTTAACGCGGCCCAATCGTCTGCAAAATTTTCTTTTTGGGGTTTATTGTTTAACGAATCTACTTTCTGATCCTGTGCGAATAAAGCATGGCCAGAAATCAGTAAAATAAAAAACAGGATTTTATTCATAAGGTAAATTGCATAATATAACAAAACACTAAAACTAAATAATCTGGGTTTAACTATTTATTCTTCAGCATTAATGTTACTGTCCAATCTGCCTTTTTTTCCCCCAAACTGACTGAGGTTATAACTCAATGTTGCCTGTATAAAACGGCTGATAAACCTTGTTCTGTTCTCAGAAATGGAATTGTTGGTAATGCTTGTGCTGAATAGAGCGCCCTGATTAAATAAATCATTCGCCTGGACGGAGAAAAGCAATTTATTACCTTTCAGGAAAGAAGTATTCAATCCCATATTTACCAATAAAGGATTTCCGGCATATAAACTATATCCGAAATTTAAACTTTTGGAAGCCGATGCGTTTATCCTAAAACGTTTACCGGGGATCCAGCTTGCACTTCCACTCAAGGCCACAACCTGCACATTTTTAATGTTCTGGTTCATTACCGAATAGGTATTGGAACTGAAACTATAAGATGCACTGGTATTGAAAGCATATTTTTTCTGGTTGAGGTTAAATTTAAAAGCATTAGAAACATTAATGCCACTACTGCGGTTCAGCACATTGTCGGTGTAAAAAACATTGTGGCTATAGGCAACAATCCCATTTATGGATAGGGAAAGTTTATTATCCAGCATCCTTTTGTTCAAAGAGTAATTAGCACCGATATTATAGATGCCATTTACATTCTCGTAAGTGGTTTGCTGTTTCAAACTGTTTAGCGTATCCCGAAGAAAAACCGTATTGCTTACCACACTGTTGATGGCAAAACTGCCCGATAAGCCTGCCATAATGCTAAGGCCTGATTTAAGCCCAAATTTATTATAGCTAAAATCAGCGGTATGACTCGATGTTGCTTTAAGATCCGGGTTACCGATAATCAGGTTCTGCACATCGTTATTATTCCTCACAGGCTGCAGTTTGTTAAAATCGGGCGAATTGGTATAACCATTGTAGCCAAAACTCAAATTTCCGTTATCTTTAATCTGATAGCTCAAATTGGCCGAAGGAGAAAAATTCAGCTGATAATTCTTTAGTTTTTGTCCCGTATTTTGGTATTTACCAATAATTATGCTCGGCGAAAAATTTAGCCCAAAATTATAGCTGATCCGGTTGCTGTTGGTATTATAACCGATGCTGATGTTCTGATTTATGAAATTGGATACATAATCCTGTCCCAGCGAATCGACCACAAAACTATTTCCCAAAGGATTGGTAACCGTTGTAGTTTGCAAGTTGCGGCTTCTGCTTACTGAAAAGCGGTAGGAAAAATTGATAAAACTGTATCCACTACTATCATCTGTCTTTTTTAAGGAGTTTGAAAACTGGATATTTCCGCCGAAGTTCGAATTTGAGGTATTGTTATCTACCAAACGGTTTAATAATGAATCTTTAACCAATACATTAGTGGTTTCGTTGTAGTAACGGATGATATCGTTAATGGTACTGTTACTGTTTCCGGCACTGCTGCCAAAATTGAAACCCATAGAAAGCGACCGCTTGTTATTAGCCAAACGCCGCGACCAGTTGATGCTTCCGTTAAGATCTGGATTGCTATTGCGGGAACCTGAATTGGAAATAAGGTCCTGCTTGATATAGCCTGTTTTATTAGAGGTAGAAAAAGCATCGTTCCTGGTATCAGCCAAAGAGCCAGCCAAAGAAGCATTAAAATAATTCTTTTTGTAGCGCCGTTTAACCCCAGGTTAATGTTATTGGTCAGCGATTTGGAGTTATTGGCACTTTCCCTTAAGTCGTTGATGGTTCCCTGCGGATTAAATGTTTCAACGTAATTACTCTGAATAGATTTACTGGTTCCGTTACTGAAATCATAACTGCCATTAACACTAAATTCTTTCGATATTTTATCTCTGATATTACCTTTTAAGGCTCCATTATTCAATTGAGCAAACTCATTATTGGTAATGCCGTAGCGACCGTCAAAACCAATCTGTTTTGTTTTTTTCCATATACTACCGTTGGTTCCCAGGTTATGCGCATTATTGGTGGCAGAATTCACACTCATTCCCCCAAAAACGCCCTTATCCATACCAGGCTTGGTAACCAGGTTCAGCATTTTTTGAGGAGTACCGGTTTTAATCCCGGTAAAATTAGCTTCATCACCATAATCATCAATTACCTGTAGCTTGGCAATAATATCTGCCGGTAACTGCCTGATGTAATCTTCTACATTGCTGGTAAAAAAATCTTCGCCGTTAACCCGCAGCTTGGTCATTTTTTTCCCCATTGCCGTAACAGCGCCTTTATCATCAACCTCAATTCCCTGTAACTGCTTTAAAAGATCTTCAACCTTGTCGTTTTCCCTAATGGTATAGGCTCCTGCATTGTATTCTATAGTATCTTTTTTAATTTTAATGGGATCAACCTTTACTTTAACCTCTACATCATTGAGGCGGATACTTTCCGTTTTGAGCATAATCGGATCCAGATCGGAACTTTTTTTCGAAGATTCGATCTTGTAGAATGATGCGTAAGGCTTGTAGCCTAACGCAGTAATAGAAAGATAGAACTTATTTCGGATTACCTTTGTAAACACAAAGTTTCCCTTCGCATCAGAATTTGAGCGAAGGGTATCCTGATCGGTAATCAATCTGATATTTGCGCCTTCAACAGGCTTCTTCAAAGAATCGATTACATTACCACTTATTTTAAACTGAGACTGAGCGAGAGCGTTAAAGGAAAATGTGATCAGTATAAAAAATAATAAAAAGCATAAATTATTGCTTTTTCTCATCCCTCGGACCTCTTTTATAAATAACAAGACCATTTAAAAAATTACGCAGGATCTGATCGCCGCAAGGTTTAAAATTCTCGTGGTCTTCGTTTCTGAAAATATCGCCCAGCTCTGCCTTTGTCACTTTAAACCCAACTAAATCGCAGATGGTAATAATATCTTCTGTTTTTAATGATAAGGCTACTCTCAGTTTTTTTAATATATCGTTGTTGCTCATTGCTAATTGTAAGAATTATAATGTTGGAATATTTTAATGTTGCAAAATGCTTAAAATTTTTGATTTTGCTATCCAGACTTCCGACTGCGGACTCCCGACTTCGGACTTCAGACTTATCTTCTAACTTGCTATCTCTAATTTAAGTTTCTTTCCTTTAATTTTTTCGCCGTTTAGTTTTTTTAACAATTGAGTTATCTTACTTCTTTTTACAGCTACATAACTGGTTGTATCTTTAACTTCTATCAGTCCTAAATCATCTTTTACCAAATCTCCTTTTTGTAAAAACAGACCCACAATGTCAATTTTATTAATTTTATCTTTCTTACCATGCGCCAGGTATAAGGTTACCCAATCACTCTCTTGTGGTAAAACATATTGGTCTTCCAAAACTTCCTCGTCAATATCATCAGGCAGGTATTTGTAGTTTTCTTCGCTGGTTAAAATGGCGTAGGCTGTCCCTTTTGCATGCATGCGTGCCGTGCGACCATTGCGGTGAATATAGGCGTCTTCGGTGTAGGGTAATTGATAGTGCACAATATGTTCCACTTCCGGGATATCGAGACCACGTGCTGCCAGATCTGTTGTAATTAAAATCCGATGGCTACCATTTCTAAATTTAAGCAATGCCTTTTCCCGATCAAATTGCTCCATTCCACCATGAAAAACATCGTGACCTAAACCATTCTCGAATAGTAAATCACTTATCCGGTCTACCGTTTCCCTGTGGTTACAGAATACCAATGTATTTTTATTGCCTATTTTACTCAATAATCTGAATAGGTAATCTAACTTGTCGGCTGCAGGTACTGTTATTTTTTGAGCTTTAGATCTGGTTTTGCTTCGATATTCTTCGAAAAATCGACTTCAACCGGCGTCTTGATTTTAACAAAACCAGGAATCTCTTCCATTTTGGTTGCTGAAGTTAATATCCGTTGCTTTAAAGAAAGTAACGACCCGATGATATAAGACATATCATTTTCAAAGCCGAACTCCAGCGCCTTATCAAATTCATCCAAAACCAAAGTTTCGATAAAAGATTCGTCAAAGTTCTGATGTTCCAGATGATAAGCGATCCTGCCTGGCGTGCCGATCAAAACCGCAGGAGGATGGGCAAGGTTATTTTTTCTATCCTTACCGCATGACCTCCGTAACAGCAGTTTACCTTAAACGAAGTGCCCATTTGTTTAAAAACCTGCTCAATTTGAAGTGCAAGTTCTCTTGAAGGGACCAGAATCAAAGCTTGTACGCCTTTCACTCCGGTTTTTAAATTAGAAAGTAATGGCAATAAAAAGGCCAACGTTTTCCCCGAACCCGTTGGCGCTATTAATATTACATCTTTACCAGTCTTAGCTGTTTTTACAGAAGACTCCTGCATCTCATTAAGTGCAGAAATGTTTAATTTTTTTAAGGCATTTTCCATCATTCCGCCATAAAGGTAATCATTTCTCTTCAGGGCGAAAACGGTAGCCTTAGTTAGGATTTTAAAAATCTGCTCCGCAGCTTCCGAAGAGTAGAAAAGTTGAGTCTTTTGTCAAGCAACATTAACATGCTGCCGCGTTTAGACATTGAAGATAATACCTTTTCATTGACGGCATCAACCGAAGATAATATTTTGTCTGCCAGTTCATCTACAAATTTATTCGCTCTGCTATTTTGTAATAACTGAAGCTCTTGAATTAACTCTGCTCTCATAATTAAGAATTTTAATGAATGTATTAATATTAACGGACCGAATAATAATTTGTTTCAACAAATTAGAAGTTCATTCAAACTATTATTAGTAACTTGTTGATAACTAACTTTTTGTTAGCAAATAAACAATCTTGGCTTAACACATATTTAATTTTTAGCGCTTATTTTTATAAAAACCTGATTACCATTCGTTAACCTCAAAAAATACAGTGTATGACATGGAAAAAATTTAGTGGTGAAATTATTCAATCTTCAATTCTGGAAGAAGTAGAAAATGCGATTATCAGAGAAAGTGAAAACGGCTTTAAACTTAAAGTTTGCATTGGTACAGATTCGCAGGTAAAAGGTTCAGTAACCGATTTTGCGACCGTAATTGTGCTGTTAAGAGAGCATCATGGCGGTTTTATGTACATCCATCAGGAAAAGAGTACACAGCAGGTAAGCATCAAAGAAAGAATGTTAATGGAAGTACAGAAATCAATCGAAACTGCTTATTCCATTTGCGATTTACTTGACATTTACGATGTGGCTTTAGAAGTACATGCTGATATCAATACCAGTCCATCCTTTAAGTCGAACAAAGCGCTAAATGATGCCATGGGGTATATCTTAAGCATGGGCTTTATTTTTAAGGCTAAACCGGAAGCATTTGCCAGTTCAACCTGTGCGGATAAGATGGTGCATTAGGATGGAAGATTTGGGATGGAGTTAGTCCGGAAGTCCGAGGTCAGAGGTCCGAAGCCAAGCACATTCATTCCCCAACATCGTGGAGCTAAACATCAGTTATTGTCAGTCTGAACCTGTCGAAAACTTTTTATGGTTGAAAAAAACAACTTGTCCTTCGACAAACTACTATTGACAGACTCCAAAAGAATGGTCAGTCATCTGGACTGAAGCGCAGCGCAATGGAGAGATCTATCTAGGCAGATTTTGCTGCGCAGAGCCTTCAGGTACTCAATTGCGTTGCACTATGCTCGAAATAATAATTTGAAAGAATTTTTACGAGTAGATTTATTACTGTCATTTATATTCATTTTTATAAAATGAATTGTTTCTGGATTCCAATCTTCTCGGGAATGACGAATCTATAGCGGCTTTTCCTTGCAAACTTTGCGGTTAAACCCAACAAAACCGCATCTCTGTTGTTGTAATTTAAAACAAGCACTTGAAAACTTATAGATTAGAATTTACGCAGAAACTTCCGATAGGGTTAGATACCGCATGGGACTTTTTCTCTTCTCCCTTAAACCTGGCAGAAATTACCCCAAAAGATATGACTTTTGATGTTACCTCGCCAAATATGGCCAACACCAAAATGTATCCGGGTTTAATTATTACTTACAAAGTCTCTCCTCTTTTTGGAATTAAGTTAAGTTGGGTAACCGAAATTACACATGTTAAGGATAAAGAATATTTTATTGACGAACAGCGTTTCGGCCCATTTGCTTTCTGGCACCATCAACACCATTTCGAAAAAATAGACGGAGGCGTTTTAATGCACGATACTTTACACTATAGCATAGGTTGGGGACCGATTGGCACCATCGCAAATGCGGTAATCGTGAATAATAAAATTAACGAAATTTTTAAGTTCCGTTATCAGAAAGTTGAAGAACTTTTCGGTAAGTTTTAACCTAAAGCTTTACCATTTTTTGGTAGAAATGGTTTCAGTTTTCTTTTTGGCTTTCTCTACCCTATTGGTTGCTAAATACTTTTTAAAGTCATCTGCAAATTTATCTATTTTATTATAAGCGCTGTTAACCATATCCTTCCACGCACCCGCATTAAGTTTACCCGGGTTTCGCTCTAATGGGGTACCTATTTTAGTTGCGGCAACAAAATTTCCGTAACGGTCGCGCTGGTATGGGATATACAACAGATCAGTTAACCAAAACCGGTATTTTCCATTACGGGCTTCAAAAACAAAATTGTAGCTGATTTCTCCACTTGGATGGCCGGCGACTAAGATGGTCTTGTCGATCACCATAGTTCCTTTGGCCAAAATAGAGGTATCAGTAATGTGCTCAGCTTTCATCGATTTTTTATAGGTCACATTAACAAAAGATTTAGCCCTTTGCAACAATGTATCTTTACTCAACGATTGAGAATCTACCACTCTATAGTAAATAAATTTACCGTTATCATCTTTAGCAAACTGTTTTTGCTGTGCAGAAAGATCAATTGAAAAGGCGACTAAAAAAACAGGATAATGTATTTCATCAGAATGGATTAATGTACGAACTGAATATTAAAGATACTAAAAAGCCGCCCCGATTGTATACCGGAACGGCTTAATATTAAAATTTTATTCCTTAGAAAGCGTAAACTGCGGCTAAAGAGAACTGCCCTGCATTTGGAGCTAAAGCACCACTCTTGTTAAAGAAAGGTTTATCGCTATTGTGATCTAATCTTACCTCAGGGATAAAAGTTAAACCGCCCGATTTAACATTAGCAGTAAGCGTTAACGCTGTAGTTGATGTAGCAGCAGTAGTACCGAAAGCTTTAGCTTTAAAATACTCTCCCCTTAAACCTATCGTAACGGCATCAGCTACGGCGTACTGAGGATATAATGCAGCACCTGCATAACTTCCCTGTACCGAACTATCTTTAATATCATAATTAGCTGCATTTAAACCCAATTTAAATTTCTCTGTAATTTGATATGAAGTAGTTAAATCCACAATAGTTCCGTATCCACCAAAACCAGCGCCAGATAAAGCATTGATGTAAGCTGTCCAGCCTTCAACCGGAGCAATCATTAACTGCCCACCAATAGCCGAAACACCTCGTGATGCACTATAAACATTCCAATCGTTAAATAAACCAGCCATTAAACTTACTTTATCGCTGAATTTATAAGTGGCTTTAATACCCGCATTCTGGAATGGACCGTTGGTAAATAAGTACGAAGTAGAATAGTTGAAGTTTCCAACTGGTGAGATTACCTCGTATCCAATAAATGTACCCATATAACCTGCTGTCATTGAAAATTTATCGGTAAAATCATAATTTACATATAAGTTCTGAATATTGAATGATGAACCGTTAGCCGCAGCATCAGGGATAGATTGCGATTGTCCTCTTGGACCAAAAGAAAGCTCTCCTACAAATGAGGCCTTACCTGTTTTTTTCTTCAAAGCAATATCAATCATACCTAATGATACCGAGTTGTGATCTGTTACAAAAGATGTTTTTGCATTTAAAGGATTTTTAGCAAAGTCATATTTAAAATACGTATCTACCGACCCTGAAATTTCAAGTGGTGATGTTGTTGTGGTCTCCTGAGCCAGGGCACACGTCGTGCTGGCCATTGCAAAAATAGCGGTTAAAAGTTTCTTCATGTTTGAGCTTGATTTGAGTTTAGATATATAAAATCCTTAAGATATTGGTTCTGTTAGTGGACTGTTTTTTTCGATATAGATCGCTCTCTCCTCAACTAACAAGGTACCTTGAGAGTATTTCTCATCATGTTGAGAAGCATCGAGACCTAGTTCTTCTTCCTCTTCAGAAACCCTGATTGGATTGATCAGATTTACCAGTTTGAAAATTACGAATGATACAACAAAACTGAATATGATTACAATCACCGCACCTTTTAATTGTGTGATAAAGAAAGCCGGGTTGCCATAAAATAAGCCATCAGCACCAGCAGCATTTACCGTTTTTGTAGCAAAAACACCAGTTAACAACATACCAACGATACCACCTACACCGTGGCAAGGGAAAACATCCAATGTATCATCTAAACTGGTTTTTTGTTTCCATGAAACCACAAGATTGGAGATAACTGCGGCAATAGCCCCAATAAATATACTTGATGAAATACTTACAAAACCTGCACCTGGTGTAATGGCTACTAAACCAACTACCGCCCCGATACAAAAGCCCAATACTGAAGGTTTTTTACCTCTTGCAACATCAAAGAACATCCAAGATAAACCGGCAGCACCTGCAGCGGTATTTGTAGTTAAAAATGCAGAAACAGCTAAACTACCTGCGCTTAATGCAGAACCGGCATTAAAACCGAACCAACCGAACCATAATAAACCAGTACCGATTAATACATAAGGGATATTAGCTGGCGGAACTTCTTTATGCTCTAAGTGAGATTTTCTACGCTTTAGCACCAATGCTCCTGCTAATGCAGCCATACCTGCAGAGATGTGCACTACGGTACCTCCTGCAAAGTCTAACACGCCCATTTTAAACAGGAAACCTTGTGGGTGCCATGTCCAGTGTGCTAACGGTGAGTAAACAAAAATGGCGAATAAAACAATAAACAAAATATAAGAAGTAAAACGGATCCGCTCTGCAACTGCTCCAACTACTAAACCTGGTGTAATGATGGCAAACATTAACTGAAATACAGCAAATAAAGATAGCGGGATGGTTAAGTCTGATCCTCCCTGAAGATGTGGTGCTCCGGAATTTACGCCTTTAAAGAACAAAAACGTTGATGGGTTTCCGATGAAACCGCCGATAGTATCTCCGAAGGCTAAACTAAAACCTACTACTGTCCATAAAACCGTAATTACTCCTGCTGCTACCACACTTTTAATCATGGTAGACAATACATTTTTACGATGAACCATTCCACCATAAAAGAATGCAAGACCTGGAGTCATTAAAAACACTAGTGCAGCTGCGATTAATATAAACGCAATGTCTGGTCCACTATATTTGCCTTCATCAAAATTAGGAAGAAGTGGAATAAATAGAGCGAAAATTGCGACAATCATCAATATCGCAAAAGGCGCGTACTGTTTAAAGGAGAATTTACCCATAGTTTTTAGCTTAATTTGTTTGTAACGTTTAAATAATTTAAAATATGTTTGATTTATTTCTATAAAAATACGACTTATTACATTTTTAACACTATTTAATCGAAATTTTTTAATAAAAACGATAAATTTTTATAAAACAAAACAAAAATTAACCATAAAAATAAAAATAACAAAAAATACTGGTTATTTTAATGCAAGTTTTTGACAAAAACAAAATCACATATTATCCAGTATTTGCATTATTTTAGCAAAAATTAATGAAGAATACCACGAAAAATTGCCCAAAAACGAGAAAACCCATGAAAATTCATGAGTTTTTTAAAAAAATAAACAGATAATTTAAATTTCTAATAAAAATAAGCAGATCCCTGAACAACCCCTCTCTTTTCTATTTCTTTATCCATATAGGTCTGAATTGCCGATTTATTAAGCCCCCAATTGGGTGCAATCAACAAATCCCAATCTGAAATACCAAAAAGCCGCTGAATAACAATATCCGGGCGCAATAAAGGGATTAACTCACAAAGTAAATCAGTATATTCTTCGAGGGAAAACAATTTAAAAGGTTCTTTTTTATATTTAGCGCCCATTATCGAGCCTTCTACCACATGAAGATGATGGAACTTAACAAACTTGATCTGCGGGAAACGGTTAATTTCGTGAATATAACCATGCATCTGCTCCCTGGTTTCCCATGGGAAACCAAATATAGTATGCACACACAGATCGAGTTTACTGTCTTTTAAAAGTTCCACCGCAGCAACAAATTCACCATGACTGCAACCTCTGTTGATCTGATCAAGGGTTTCGTCATAAATGGATTCCATTCCCATCTCTAAATCCACATCGAAACGATCGGTATAGCTTTCCAATAGCGCAACCTTTTCGGCATCAATGCAATCAGGACGTGTGCCTACTGCAAAACCAACAATATCTTCTGTATTAATCGATAGCGCTTCATCATACATCATCTTTAAATAATGTACTGGCGCGTAAGTATTGGTATTCGGCTGAAAATAAACAATATACTTATCAGCTTTATAAGAAGTTTTAGCCCTTAACATGCCTTCGGCAAGCTGATCTTTAATATTTGGATTTTTACGCGATGGTTCGGGTGTAAAAGAATCCACATTACAATATGTACATCCACCAAAGCCTTTGCTCCCATCACGATTGGGGCAGGTAAAACCACCATCTACAATTACTTTAAATACGCGCTGCCCTTTATACTTTTCGCGCAAATGCGTTCCGTAATTTTTATATCCCTTTATACCTGAATCTACGAGTGTTCCCATTTGCTGCAAAAATACGGTTTTTGTTTGACAGGTAAGACGAGATTTGAGATATTAGAGGTGAGATGTGAGATTGGGCAAACATTTTAGCGGCAGCGGAAACTGCCTGATAAAGGTCTATTTTTTTCAAACCGCTTTTTAAACTCATCTTTCGGCATAATATAAGTTAAATACTGTTCAACATTATATTTAAATTGATTTTCAGTAATATCAACATTCCATCCATCCTCTTGTCCCCTTGTTTTACTGATTGAATCAGGAAGATCTTCTCTTACTCTAAAAACAGGTATTGGATTGTTAGCGGTACCATAATTATTATTATTTACTTCATCTCTATTGATTGTTATTATTATTTTCTTCCCCCGTAAAGAAGTAGGAAAAGCAAGTCCTTTATCATCAGGATAATTAAAAAATGTAATCTCTAGGTACTTGTTTATCGATTTTTCCCTAAAAAAAATTTTGTAAATACTTTCTTCTGGAGATAATAAAGATGTTTTATATTGAGTATCTCTAAAATCTAGTTGATCAGGAAATAAAATCCTTAGTTCTACACAATCATCTATATACATAGGAATCGCAGTTTTTGAATTATTATCTTTTTTTTGAAAAGATAGTTAACGCCATAAAGTATTAAAGGAAATATGACTAATACACCTAAAGCCCAGCCAATTGCTTGTGATATTTGTTTGTTCATTTACAGCCTGAAACTATTATTTCTTTTCAAACCTCTCTTGAAATTCTTCTTTCGGCATGATGTAAGTTAAATACTGTTCAACATTATATTTAAATTGTTTATCCGTAATATCAACATTCCATCCATTTTCTTCACCTTTTTTCATACTAACCGAATCTGGCAGGTTCTCCCTGACCTTAAAAACAGGTATAGGATTTTCTTTGGTTCCATAATTTGGATTATTTAAATCATCCTTGTTAATTGTTAAAAGAGCTTCTTTTTCATCCATTACTGCGTCGAAAGCCAGTCGTCTATCCATAGGATAATTAAAAAAATAAAAGAAATCCATTTACCCTTCTTAGCATCTCTAAACCTCAACGTATAATAATTTGATTGAGGTGCAGAAAACGATGTTCTATAGCTAAATGTTTTTACTTCAGTATTATGCGGGATAAAAATCTTATATTCAGAAGAATTATTAATGTAATCATGAATCGCACATCTGCTATCATTAGATCTATTCTTAAAAAAATAATTTATCCCATAAATTAATAAAGGAAAAATAATTAATACACCAAGTGCCCAACCAATGGCCTGTGAAATCTGTTTGTTCATTATCTGGGATTTATTGCTACAACACCTATATTGTTACTATTATCTTTTTTATTTGAGTTTACATAAATATCATTAGACTCATTTAGCCTAGCTTCTTCATAACTATCCGATCCTCTATCAATCAAATAGTTCGCAATGGCACCAGCAATCCCTTTTGCCAAGCCTTTAAAAAATCCTTACCTACTAGTGATGAACGTGTTGAAGGATAAGATCTTGATGCAATATCGGCTGCCAATCTGGAGTTAGCAGCACCAGCTACGTCACCGGCTGCTTCTCTTATCGCGGCTTGGGTATTAAATTCCATCATTTCGCGGGTAATTTGTTGATTAGTACGTGTTAGATTTATTCCATTTTCAACAACAGCTCCAACAGCCCCTATAGGCTGATTGACTAATCCTTCTGTTTTTGCACTCTCTCCAACATCGCTCCATCTCCATATAGGAAGATTTTTTTTGCTGCTTCTTCCTTACTATTTTCGCCATCTACATAACCATAAACTGCAATAGGAGCTGCCACCAGTAAACCTATAGGTGTAAAAGCTGTAGCAGCAGTAATTACACCAATTATTGCCTGAGATGTAAAATGGGCGGCAATTTCAGCATTGTTATTGCTGGTAATTTCTTTTGCGGCAGCCATTGCAATGACCGGATCTATGATAATAGAAACCACGCCTCCTTTTGGGCAGTTCATCAATGATTGACTAAGTAAAGCTTGTTTTTTATCAATTTCGACCCCTCCATGCGACAACATCCACTTCCCCTCTAAAGTAGCATCACAATCGTGCGCTATCTTATACAAACCTGTTACCCCAGCACCAATACTCGTTGCCGCAGCCGCAAGCATTACCCCTGCTGCTACCAATGCTAACCCACCGGTTGCAACTGTTGCAACGGCAAGCGCAGCTACAGCAATTACTGCTGTTAAAATCTGCAGGCCTCCCCAAAATTTACCTGCAACTTTACATGAAAAAGTATCACTGATTTTTTTATCATCGGTATTTAACAAGGGCGCTTTTTTGCTTGATAATATTACTGTGGAAACCCTCGTGATACCTATCTGAAGAGGTTTACCATTAGTCATATTGGTACAAATAACATTAGCACCCTCATGTACATAAGAATAACTCATTCTATCCTCCTTAATTTATAGTCTACAACTACTTCGACATTGTTTTTAACTTCTTCAGCTAAAAAAACGTCAGTCTCTTCAATCAATGACAAATCTGTATTGATAACTTGCCTTACCTGGTATTGAAAGTCGTAACTAGAAAACTTATATCCAACAATGGGCTGAAATTTTTGATCATACTGCTTTTTTATAGAGCTGATATCTATTTCTTTAAGGTCAATTTTACTTTGCTTTTTAATTTCGACAAACTCAGGTTTTTCAAAAACAATTTCTGAAGAAACGTGTAAAGGAACCGAAACGTCTTCAAAAAGCTGAGAATTGTAATTTAAAGTGTAATGCTTATAAACTTCTGATAGATTCACTAAATACCGATCAAAAAAAAGATCAAAAAATAACTTCGTTTGTATATCTTCAATGAGAAGTTTTTCATCTTTAATCTGCGCTTCTGCCAAATAAATAAATTTTTGAAGTTCAATCTCAGCATTACTTGATCTCAAAAAAGAATATCTCTCTTTTATATTGTTTTTAAAGCTTTCCCAATTTTTTAGCACTTCCTTGTAGTTCAATATCTTGTTTATTTTCCCTGTCTCACTGTCAACCTGTACAGTTATATTACATTTAATCAGGTCCAGAGACGAAAACAAGTCCATTGCTTCAGAGAGATTAGAAGGATTTATCTGAATAATATTATCAAAAAGCAAAACCTCTACAATCAAATTCCCATTATCAATTTTATTTTTAACATGAAACTCGCGCTTTGTGGTTGCATGGTTAGTAATCACGCTATTAAATTTAGTCGCAACAGTTTGCTCGCAACGATACTTCAAGAGAATGGGTTCTGTCCTTTCAGTATCAATTACCTTATCAATCTTTGTATCAATTTTATTTTCTACGTGGACAGGCTCATCCTCATCGAAAAATTTAAATCTGCTCATATATTAATTAATTTTAACTGGACTACCTGTTATTTTTTGTTCACCTCCTGAAGTTTGAGAAATAGTGGCATCCGAGCACACTACAATCGTTCCCTGCGATTCCAAATTATAAGTTTTACTACCTAAGTTTACTGCAGTTGTTCCAACTGTACCAATATTCACCTTGGCACCTGGCATTTTACCCGCATTCGCATTAATCTCATCTGTACCCCGAATATTAATGATCTTGCCAACAATATCAATAGTCCCATTGCTATTTAGTGTAATGCTACTTCCATCCTTGCCGCCTGTACTTAATGTTATTTTGGTGTCAGCCTGCTCAGTAATAAATCCTGGACCATTTTCAATCTTCACAAAATTAGCAGCATTAGTACCCAAGTTTAAAGCATGGTTTAAATCATCAAAACTTAGGCAACTCCCTTTTCTTGAAGTTAAGCCCTTTGTATTACTGTTTTTAAATCCACTGCTATCACCACTTTTGCCATGGTACACGCTACCCATTACTACTGGCCTGGCCACGTTGCCTTCTTCAAAAGCAACGACCACCTGATCGCCCTTTTCAGGGATGACATGGAAACCCCTGTTTTTCCCGGTATCGCCACTGCCGGCATTGGGGCTAACAACCCTTAACCATTCAGTTGGGTCGTTGGTTTGGCATTCCCATTTAAATTTAACCTTAATCCGGCCCTGTCCCTGTGGATCATCATTATCGATCACATCGGCAAGCTGCATATCCGAATGTGGTTTTTCGTAATTTCTGACCATTAAACGTTCCGTTGTAGCCACCAGGCCTTCGAAAGTGTTGCTATATTTACCTGTTCCATCTATCTGATGGTTGATACTAGTGATCAGAAATTTTCCCAGGCTTTCGGTTGCAAAAGCCAGTTCCTTTCTTACACTCATGGTGATTTCGGCAATGCTGCCAATGCTGAGTGCGGCATTATCACCACCGGCATTAATCTTTAACAATTCACTAATGTGAGCCTTTTCTTCATTTTCTACATGGCTTTTAATATCATTGCCATTATCAACCCTGATTAATGAAGGCTGGTTAAAGGTTTTGCTGTACATCGAATTGGAGGCCTTAATGGCATGCGCCAAATCTGGATTTCCGTCTGCTTTCCCCGTACTTTCACTATGCAGCATTTCATCCTGTTTAGGATTATAGGCAAAACGCTTGTATTTTATCGGCGAAACTTCCATGGCGTATTGCAGGTTATGCACATCGCGACCATAAAAGAGTGCTATTTCTTTCTGTTCGTCGGGCTTGCCAAAATTAAGCTGCCTGCCATCATAATAAAACCACTCGTGGTATTCGCCCGATAGCCGGTTTAGGAATGCAAAATCACTTTCCCGGTATTGAATCAGATAATCTATCGGCGTTTTTCTGGATGCATTGGCCACTATTGTTAAATCGTTGGCCGGTGTATCTTTTGTAGCAAGTTTTACAATGGTATCGAGATCTTTATCGAGATAAGAACCCAGATCCGGTCCGCGGTCGATTAATATAGTAGGGCTATAACCACTTATAATTAAAACACCATGATAGCCATGGCTCTGCGAGAGCTCTACCTTGGTAACCAGGCCGGTAAAATGTTGCATACCCTCTATGGAGTGCCCAAAAGCAGCCGTTAAGGTTTTACCTACAAAGTCGCGACTGTCATCTAAATTGATTAAACCTGGTGTACCCAGCTGATCATGATTACAGTGCAGTTCAAAATAATGGTGTTGATTAAAGGCTTGTAGTAAACTAAAAGAAGAAAAATGAGCAATTGTCGTATCTTCTATACTAATTTCTACGATAAGTTTGTTTTCCATAATATAATATTATAATTTATTGTGGGAGCAGCGTTTTAGGCTACATTGATCTATACACTGCAATTTTATAAAGCCCCGGATAGAAATGTACTTCAAATGATACACCTGCTGTATTTCGTTTGTATGAGGCATCTATAACTTTCTTATTATAGGGATGCACTTCTATGGTATTTCCTTTTTTTAAATAGCCATTCCCAATCATTGTATCAATATCATTAGGCTTTACATGGATACATCCATGTGATTCTGCCAGCTGAAAGATTTTTCCCATTGATGTTGCAGCTTCATCGGGTGGCGTGGTATGTATAAAATCTCCCATGATATATTCCTTCCCATTCATTTTACGATCATTGTTAGTGTCTTTGAAATATTTAACAGAAACATGTCCAAAATCATTAAACAACCATTTTGTTGGTATAGGAGTATTAGGATAAAGATCGCGCTGATATTTTAGCACCGCATTTGTAACGCCATTCTGATCGTTTTTATATTTTCCCCATTGTGCATTTACATCGGTTAATTTTTTCCAGGTACCCAGATGTTTTACCATTACAATGTTTCCACTTATTTTAACTTCTGTACCCCATGCTATTCCCGACCATTCAGCATATTTTCCATAACTCACGTGTTTCTCAATACTTTTTATAACAAACCTTCCAGCTGTTGTAGAAGTCTGCGCGTGCCCATCTCCTCCCATTTTAACGTTCGAAGGCCCACCGTGGGCATCAAATTCTTTAATCTTTACGAGCGTATTCATTTTGTTAAATTAATTGTATTTTAAAACCTCTACCATTATTACCCGTGCCTGATCTAGTTTTTCATTATTGTTGAAGGTTAATTTAATTGAAGTGCTGGTAGAAACATTAATCTGCACCGGAAGTGGTTGCTCGGTTACACCAATCGTAGGTTTTTCCTTTTTGAGGCTCCCGAAATAGCGCGTAAAATCTCCGATGTACAAAGAATCCGTAATGGATTTTGGCACTAGGAATATAACCCCTGCTTTTATCTTATTGATTGTATCTTTATTTTTATAAACCTGTGCAATGATATTTTTATCCGCATTGTCTTCCGCACTCTTATGTATGGCTAATGGTAATTTACCGGAAAATGCTTTATTTAACGAGATCAGCCCGGTCTCGCTGAGTTTTGACAAAGGTATTTTTGAAACCGAATCTATGTAAGTAAGGAATAAATGTTTACTATCCTTTTCCTGATGAACAGTTTTTAGTGACTTATCGTCTTTTTGATCCTGCTGAACACGATTTTCATTACAGCTTAAAAAACAAAGCATAACCGCAAAAAAAGCGACTGAAAGTACTTTAACCTTAGAAATTGAGCGTAGCATTTACATTAGTTTTAAAATTACGAGAAAGGTGATTATCTTAAAGTTCCCTATTCATCTCAGACTGCTTCTAACACTTTACTATAAGTCTAAACGCCGTAGTCATCACAGAGATGATAATGACCTTAAAACAAACAGTTTGCCTCAGCTTATCTTTTTCCGAATTTGTAATACTATAAAAAGCGAAAGCAAGCTATGGCTTACCTTCGCCTTTTAAGGGGGCTGGTTAATTTACCTTATACCACCAGTATCTATTAAGCTTTTGGCCAATCGTTTTCATGTTCCGCGTTACCCAGTTTTAGCTTACGGGCAGATACTACGAAACTTAAAGTCATAGGTGTATTGTCGTTTACCGCAATACCCTCGTTATACTGGATGATATAACCATCTTCGAAAGACAGTTCTTTCATTTTGGAATCTTCTTCGCCCTTTTTGAAAACCAATGTTCCGGAAAGCGGCTTATACTGGTTGTTAACCATTGATTCGATCACTGAAGTATCTTCAGTTGATTCGATTTCGATGTGGATGGTACCACCATAAACACCTGAGGATGGACGGCCTTTTGCGTCAACATCTCTATTTAATGAAAAGCTGCACTGTAGTACATCAAATTCTTTTGATCCTAAGTTTAAACGGGTTTTGAATGCCATTGTAGTAAAGTTTTAAAATGAAAGATAAATTAATTGCGGTCAGCGGTTGGCGCGGAGCGAAGAGCATGGAATATATTTGCCTTAAACCTTACGCCTTAAACCTAACTAAGCTTTTGGCCAATCATTAAGGTGCTCTGCGTTACCTAATTTAAGCTTTCTCGCTGAAATCTGGAACTTGAGCGTCATCGGGTGATCGCCCACAATGTTTATTCCTTCGGAATATTTAACAATGTAGCCATCCTCGAAGTTAACTTCTTTCATTTTGGCATCTTCCTCTGTTTTCTTGATCAGAAGGGTTCCTGTAATAGGTTTGTACTGGTTATTTACCATCGCTTCGATAATTGAAGTGTCTTCGGTTGATTCGATCTCAATATCGATGGTACCGCCGTAAACTCCGGAAGAAGGTCTTCCTTTAGCATCTACATCTCGGTTTAACGCATAGGCACAGTGAAGCACATCGTACTCCTTGCCTGAAAAGTTTAATCTAGCTTTGAAAGCCATAGTTTTAAAATTTAAAGGTTAAAAATTTGGTTAAGGTTGCTGCAGCTACCGCTTTCCCTAAACCAAATATCAGGCCAATAATGCACTATACCATTCATTAACAATCCATAAACCTTTAATCAAAGAACAAAAATTATAAAAAAAATAGCCTAAAAATACGCTAGAACTAATATTTTAGGTTTTATATAAATGTGGAAAAACTATTTACAACGAAGTTATAAGCATACAACAATGTAGGAAATAAGTATAAAAACTGATACAAAATTTAGGCAGAAAGTTTAAATTTTTGAGAAAAGGTATGAATGATTAAGCATAGGGTTTAGGGAAAACACCCTACTGCTTTCAGAGTTTAAAAATTGAGTTCTCTTTTTTAGAAAAGCAAAGCCTGTGGCTCTTTTTTGTGTCAGTCCCGCCACATGCTCATACGCCTTCAGGCCTTAGGCGCATGGCCGGTATCCGCTGTGTCTGGTTTAGAAATTGAGTTTAATGCACAGATTTAAGTTAATAAACCCGGTAGCAGCGAACACGAACCCGATTTTTTCTATCGGGTGAGTAAAGCGTATAACGGGACTTTCGGAACCGATTGAAACAGAACCCTGATTTTCAAAATTTAAAAATGAGATTGGTGAGGTTGATATGAGATTTGAAACCTAAAAGCCGGTTGAAAGCCATTATACTTTAGTGTAAAGAGGCTGTATCATAAATTGTATTCAATCGAATTGTCACGTTGAGCTTAGCCTGTACTGTGCTTGACGAAGTATCGAACCGCCTTGTAAGACATTTAAAAAACGTCCTTCGACAAGATACCATTGACAGACGCCAATAGTAAAACCGTCATTGCGAGGAACGAAGCAATCTTAATGCGAGCGCTAGTAGCGATCATTGTAAGATTGCTTAGTCGGCTGAAAAGCCTTCTCGCAATGACGATTCCTCACAGTCTACAGCTCATTAAAAATTCTTCTGTCCATTAATATTGATTTTTATAAAATAAATTAGCCCTCAGGATTGACAATTCAATATTTATGAGACGGCTAAACCTCTTCCTCTTTTTTATTGATCAAAAAGTAAACAGGAACCCCGAGCAAGACAATCACAAGTCCAGGCCAGGTATATTGTTGTTTATAAATGAGTAACAAAATGCAAAACGCTGCCCCTATTAATAGGTAAATAATTGGCGTAACCGGATATAACCAGGTTTTGTAAGGCCTTTCTATATCAGGTTTTTTTATTCTTAAATAAATCACACCAAAAACAGTAATCATATAAAAGAGCACAATAACAAAAGAGATCATATCTAAAAGGTTACCATACTGCCCGCTTAAACATAAAACAGAAGCCCAGATGCCCTGCATCCAAAGTGATTTTTCCGGAACCCCGTTTTTATTGTTTTTAAGCGCTGCTTTAAAAAACATTCCATCTTTTGCCATGGTTTGAAATACCCTTGCCCCTGCCAATACGATTCCATTAACACAACCAAAAGTAGAAATCATTACCAGCAAAGCAATTATGATGGTGCCAGCCCCACTACCAAAAATTTGCTCTGAGGCTGCAACAGCAACCCGATCATTGAGGGCAAAAGCAATACTATCCCGGTTCAAGGTATTGAGATAGATAAAATTAACCAATAAATAAAGAATCATTACGGCCGAGGTGCCCAAAACCATAGAACGCACTACATTTTTTTAGGGTTTTCAATTTCTCCTGAAACGAAAGTTACGTTTTCCCAGGCAACGCTCGAAAATACAGAACCTACCATTGCAGCTGCAATCCCTCCCATTATTGTCATTCCGGAGATAGATTCCCATCCCGATTTCAGAAAATTGCCGCTCGGGTCTGTTTTAAGATTATTGAAAGCGCCCCAGCCAAAACTCATATTACCTGTCCAAAAACTGTTTTTCACCAAAAGAAAGCCCAAAATAATTAAGCCGATTAAAGCAACAATTTTAGACCCTGTAAAAATATTCTGCAAAATTTTGCCGCCCTCTACACCTTTTGTATTGATATAAGTTAAAAGCAGAATCACGCCGATAGCCAAAATCTGGATCCAGGTAATTTTATAACCGCCGCTTTGAAAAATTGGAGCAGCATCGTTTAAAGCGGGTATCAGATAGGCTGTAAATTTACCAAAAGCAACAGCAACGGCCGCAATAGTACCCGTTTGAATTACGGTAAACAAGCCCCAACCATAAAGAAACCCCATCATCTTACCAAAAATCTCTTTCAGATAGGTATATTGCCCACCAGCTTTAGGAAACATAGAAGAAAGTTCTCCATAAGAAATTGCGGCTGCAACTGTCATTACTCCAGTTATTATCCATACTACTATTAACCAATAACCAGAACCTAAATTCCTCATGATATCGGCACTAACAATAAAGATACCGCTTCCGATCATTGAGCCCATTACCAACATTGTGGCATCGAAAAGGCTTAACTTTCTTTTGGAAGGTTCATCTTCTTTTTCAATTTTCATTTTTCAGTTTGGTTTAGTTTGTGGCTAATTTATTTAAAAAAAGAAAATAGGAGCGCTTCGCCTGTATTATTTTAATTGAACAAAATTTTATTTAACACGGTAATGAAATTTTTAATCACAAGAAGAATATTTTATTAACTTGCTACTTATAAGTCCGAAGTCCGCAGTAAATTAACGGATTAGCTAAGTTCGGAGTTTGGAGCGGGCGCTTGAAGTCGATAAAACAACTTAAACCATCGACCGATTTAAACAGTTAAGCAATAACAACTAACCAAATATAAAACCACTTATTAACTATGGATTTTTTACAAAACAATTTAATTTACTGTATCCCGGCACTGGGCCTTGTTGGGATTATAGTTATGATGATTAAAAGCGCCTGGGTAAACAAGCAAGATGCAGGTGATCAAAACATGCAGGAACTTGCGGGCTACATAGCCGATGGTGCTATGGCCTTTTTAAAAGCTGAATGGAGGGTATTGAGCATTTTTGCTGTGTTTACGGCTGCACTCCTGGCCTATTCGGGAACAATTACGGAAATAAATGGTATCCCGATGCATTCGAGCTGGATTATCTCCATTTCTTTCATTATTGGAGCTGTATTTTCTGCAACCGCAGGTTATATCGGCATGAAATCAGCCACTAAAGCCAATGTAAGAACCACGCAGGCCGCCAGAACGAGTTTAAAACAAGCCTTAAAAGTCTCCTTTACCGGAGGTACGGTGATGGGCTTGGGTGTTGCCGGACTAGCCGTTTTAGGTTTAGGTGGCTTATTTATTATATTCTTAAAGCATTTTAACGTAGTATCGGTAAATAGTGTAGAGATGAAAACCGCCATTGAGGTATTAACCGGGTTTTCACTAGGAGCAGAATCTATTGCCTTATTTGCCCGTGTTGGTGGTGGTATCTATACCAAAGCCGCTGATGTTGGTGCCGATTTAGTTGGAAAAGTTGAAGCTGGCATTCCTGAAGATGATGTGCGCAACCCGGCTACCATTGCCGATAACGTGGGCGATAACGTGGGTGATGTTGCCGGTATGGGTGCCGATTTATTTGGCTCTTACGTAGCCACTATTTTGGCTACAATGGTTTTAGGACAGGAGATTGACGTGAAAGATAATTTTGGAGGAATGTCACCTATCCTTTTACCCATGGTAATCTGTGGATTAGGCATTATATTTTCAATCATCGGAACCTGGTTCGTCACCATTAAAGATGAAAAATCGAATGTTCAAAATGCGTTGAACCTGGGTAACTGGTCGTCAATTGTGATTACAGCGGTGGCTTCATTCTTTATCGTAAAATGGATGTTACCGGAAACGCTTAGGCTTCGTGGATATGAATTCTCAAACATCAATGTATTTTATGCCATTATAGTGGGTTTGGTAGTGGGTACCATTATGAGTATCGTAACCGAATATTTCACTGCAATGGGCAAGGGCCCTGTAAATTCGATTATTCAACAATCTTCAACCGGGCATGCCACCAATATTATTGCTGGTTTATCAGTAGGCATGAAATCTACTGTAATCCCTATTCTGGTACTTGCCGGAGGAATTATGGCTTCTTACCATTTTGCAGGTTTATATGGTGTGGCTATTGCTGCAGCGGGCATGATGGCCACTACAGCTATGCAATTGGCAATAGATGCTTTTGGGCCGATTGCGGATAATGCCGGTGGCATTGCCGAAATGAGCCAGTTACCTCCGGAAGTACGTGAACGTACCGATAATTTAGATGCAGTGGGTAACACCACCGCAGCAACCGGAAAAGGTTTTGCCATCGCATCAGCTGCTTTAACCTCTTTGGCTTTATTTGCTGCCTTTGTTGGTATTGCAGGCATTACTGCTATTGATATTTATAAAGCACCTGTTCTGGCGGGTTTATTTGTTGGCGGAATGATCCCCTTTATTTTCTCTGCTTTATGTATTCAGGCAGTGGGTAAAGCTGCGATGGATATGGTGCAGGAAGTGCGTCGCCAGTTTAGGGAAATCCCAGGTATTATGGAATACAAAGCTAAACCTGAATACGAAAAGTGTGTGGCCATTTCCACCAAAGCCTCTATCCGTGAAATGATGATGCCTGGCGCTATTGCTTTAATAACTCCCGTAATTGTGGGCTTTACCTTTGGACCAGAAGTTTTAGGCGGTTTATTGGCCGGTGTTACCGTAACTGGTGTATTGATGGGAATTTTCCAGAGTAATGCCGGAGGTGCGTGGGATAATGCTAAAAAATCTTTCGAACAGGGTGTAATGATTAATGGTGAAATGCACTATAAAAAATCAGAACCACATAAAGCTTCTGTAACCGGAGATACTGTAGGTGACCCTTTTAAAGATACTTCTGGCCCTTCGATGAACATTTTGATCAAATTAATGTCTATCGTTTCACTAGTTATTGCTCCTTACATCGCAGTCAAGGCAATTGCAGGCGAACACCGTACAGAAGTTCGCAAAGAAATCAGAATTGAGCAAAAAACCGATGGTTTGGGCAACACAAAAACCGATACTTTAATCAATACAACCGATACTTTAGCGCATTAGTTGTAAAAACCTAGATAGAAAAAGTATAAAAGGGATTTTTAACTTAAATCCCTTTCACATTTTCGTAATTTTTATTTAGGTTTGGAGCTGAAATAATCTAAACAAAAACTAAAATATGGGTTTATTTACTAAGAAGCCAATGCATTTGCTGCTAGAAGAAGCGGGAGATTCAGCCAAAGGCTTAAAGCGTACACTTAGCGCCGGTGCATTAGTGGCATTAGGTGTGGGCGCAATTATTGGTGCTGGTCTGTTTGTTAGAACAGCAGCAGCAGCAGCACAAAATGCCGGGCCATCTGTTACCATTGGCTTTATTATAGCTGCAATTGGTTGTGCATTAGCCGGTTTATGCTACGCAGAATTATCATCATCTATTCCGATTTCAGGTAGTGCCTACACTTACACTTATGCCACCATGGGCGAGCTTATGGCCTGGGTAATTGGCTGGGATTTGGTGTTGGAATACGCCGTTGGAGCTGCCACAGTAGGTATTGCCTGGAGCGAATACTTAAATAAATTACTGGTAGAAGTGTTGCATACTTCGCCCATACCGTATGAGTGGTGCCACTCTCCTTTCCAGTCGCACCCTGATGGAACCGTAAATGGTATAATCAATCTTCCGGCATTATTTATTGTAGCCTTATTGAGTTTACTTTTAATTAAAGGAACATCAGAATCTGCTTTTGTAAACGGAGTGATCGTAATCACAAAAGTAGGTATTGTAATCCTGATCATTGTATTAGGTTGGGGCTTTATACACGAAGCGAACCACCATCCATATATTCCAAAAGCGACTACCTATGTAGATCATGCAGGTATCAGCCATAGTTTTGGTGGTTTCTGGGGAGTTATTGGTGCTGCAGGAACAGTGTTTTTTGCGTTTATCGGCTTTGATGCCGTAAGTACTGCAGCGCAAGAGACTAAAAACCCTAAAACCGCAATGCCAATCGGTATCTTAGGTTCATTAGCAGTATGTACAGTTTTATACATCTTATTTGCACACGTTTTAACCGGTATTGCTCCAGTTGAGTTCTTCAGAACTAAGGGTGGTGAGGCATCAGTTGTGGCTGCGATAAGTGAATATATGACAGGCTATAGCTGGTTAGCCAAATTGGTTACAGTAGCTATCCTGGCAGGTTTTTCTTCTGTAATCCTGGTGATGTTATTGGGTCAGAGTCGTGTATTTTATTCAATGAGTAAAGATGGTTTATTGCCAAAAATGTTCAGCGATTTACACCCAAAATTCAAAACACCTTACAAAGCCAACCTGGTAATTTTAGTAATTGTAGGTCTTTTTGCAGCATTCATTCCTGGTGATGTGGTAGGCGATATGACCAGTATTGGTACCTTATTTGCCTTTATGCTGGTTTGTATAGCGGTAATTATCTTAAGAAAAACTGATCCTGATCTTCCGCGTCAGTTCAGAACACCTTGGGTACCATTAATTCCAATTCTTGGTGTAGTTGCCTGTGGATTAATGATTCTTGGCTTAGGCTGGACAAACTGGTTAAGATTATTTGGCTGGTTAGCTTTAGGCTTTATCATTTATTTCGGATACAGCAAAAAGAATTCACATTTGAAAGACGCTAAATAAGCCATATTTTTCAAAAAAATTAAAGCCCCGATTTAAAGTCGGGGCTTTTTTTATGTTAAATAATTGTTAATAAAACTACCTTTGCAGAAAATTGATAAGATGTACCGCAATTCTGCTAAAATTAAAAGCGTTTATTTCTCTTTAACTGTTGTTTTACTCTTTATTTCCACATTAGGGTATGCACAAAGAACAATTAACGATGTAATGGATTCTACAACGGTAAACCATTTGCTTATTATATCAAAGAAATATGGCTCATTATCGTTTAGTGGATATTTACAGCCACAATTTCAGGTTGCGCAATCAAACGGCACACAGGCAGAATACCAGGGAGGGAATTTTGGCGAATTCACCAATAATCGGTTTAGATTGAGGAGAGGTCGTTTAAGGGCCGATTACATGATGTTAACAGAAGATGGCAGTCCTTCTACCTATTTTGTACTTCAGTTTGATGGTACGGAACAAGGTGTGGCTATCCGCGATTTCTGGGGACGTTATTACGAAAACAAATGGAAGATACTGGCAGTAACCCTTGGTCTTTCGGGCCGTCCGTTTGGGAACGAACTGCAATTGTCTTCTTCTGTCAGAGAAGCACCAGAGCGTGGACGGATGTCACAGATTTTAATGAAAACAGAACGCGATCTGGGGGTTACTTTTACCCTAAATCCACGTTGGAAAGATGCTACACTTAAAAACTTTGTATTCGATTTCGGCATTTACAATGGGCAGGGTTTGGCCGGCCCGGGTGAGTTTGATAACAGCAAGGATTTCATCTTCAGGTTAAGCCATAAAACTTATTCATTTAATAAATTTACTATCGCGGGCGGTATCAGCACACTACAAGGCGGTTTAAACCATCGTTTACCACTCAGCTATAAAATGGACAGGAGTAGCGATCAATGGAGAATGGTTAAGGATTCATCCGCTTCAACAATTAATAAGGTAGCTCCAAGGAGATATTATGGTGCCGATATTCAGTTGGCTACAAAAACCAAAAGCTGGAAATCAGAATTAAGGGCCGAAGTGGTATCAGGGCTACAAACAGGCACTTCAACTACCTCAACCACACCAGGCTCCTATCCTGTTGATAATAAATCGCTGGCCTTGCCTTATTATACCAGAAATTTTAACGGAGCCTACCTTACCTTTGTGCAGACATTAAACAGTACCGATAACCAGCTTATTTTAAAGTATGATTGGTACGATCCGAATGCAAAGGTGAAAGGACTTGATGTTTCAGGCGACAGAGGACTTTCTGCTGCAGATGTTCGCTTTGATACTTTTGGTTTTGGCTTTTTACATCACTTTAATCCACACTTTAAGGCGGTAATTTATTACGATATTATTAAAAACGAATCAACGCAGATTAAAGATTATACGGCTGACAGGAAGGACAATGTGCTCACTTTAAGAACACAGTTCTATTTCTAATAAATAATCACACAATTGAGGAATTGATACAAATTCCGCTACCTTTGCTTAAAATTGTCCCGCTATGAAATTCGATTTTATGACGTTCAACTTAAGCCAGATCCTATCAACAACGATGGTACTCTTTGCGATTATCGATATTTTAGGCGCCATTCCGGTTGTAATCGAATTACGTAGAAAAGCAGGTCATATCGAATCGGAAAAAGCATCACTAGTGGCAGCAGGTTTAATGATCCTCTTTCTATTTGTTGGCGAATCGCTGTTAAAGGTAATCGGATTAGATGTAGAATCTTTCGCAATTGCAGGCTCATTCGTAATCTTTTTTATCGCAATGGAGATGGTATTGGGATTAACCATTTTTAAGGAAGAAGCACCCGAAACGGTATCCATTGTTCCATTGGCTTTCCCGTTAATTGCCGGAGCTGGAACCATGACCACCCTACTTTCGTTAAAAACAGAATACCATACCCAGAATATCCTGGTCGGCATAATACTCAACATGTTGTTTGTTTATTTCGTACTAAAGAACACCAACAGGCTGGAAAAACTTTTCGGAAAATCAGGCTTAAACATCTTACGTAAGGCTTTTGGCGTAATTTTATTGGCCATTGCGATTAAATTGTTCAGGAACAATACAGGGCTTTAGGGATCATTTCAAAGATTCGTCACCCTGAATTTATTTCAGGGTCCAATAAGCAAAAAAGATGCTGAAACAAGTTAAGCAAGACGACGAACGTAGGAAAGTACTTGTCAAAATAACAACCCTTCCAATCAATTAGTAACAATAATTTCGTATATTCATCTAAACATAAAGCTTACATCATGAACAGCTTTGAAGAATATACCTTAATTATTGGAGCCATCGCCGTGTTAGTCGAGGCGGTGAAATACGTCAAAAGGAATTTCAGATCCTGGTTTGAACATACTTAGTACGCATTGAATCGATTTCTATTTTTTAAATAGATTCGTCATTTCCAACTTGATTGGAAATCTTAAAGCATTAGGATTCCCGCCCGCGCGGGAATGACGGTCTGGGAAGATATTCACTGATCTTAAAATCCATTAATCCTGTTAATCCTGACTCTTCTTAATCAACCTGGCTACAAACATCGTATCCGCATTATTTTCATAACCTTTTATCAGTTCCATTTTTTCCAGTTCTAACGGAAGTGTATCAAGTATATGCTGCACAACCGCTTCATTTTCTTGCGCAAAAGCAGAACAGGTAATGTAAATTAATGGCTTACCTGGTTTTGAAGTATTTCACCACGTTTTGCACAATGCTTTTTGAATACCTGCAAACTGATTGATTTTACGTTCTTCGAAAAAAGTAAGCATTTCAGGCGTTCTTCCCCAGGTTCCTGAACCAGTACAAGGTGCATCCAGGATAATGCCATCAAATTGATAATGGTGCAAAACCTGATCGTTGTTCTGCAACAGATCGATTTCCTTTTTATGGTATTTCCTGATTCCCGCTAAACGGAAACGCTCATCCAGGTTTAACAATACACTTTCGCGCAAATCAGAAACCAAAAGTTCGATAACTGGCTCCAAACTATGTAAAAGCAGGGTTTTCCCACCCGATGCGGCACAGCAATCCCACCATTTATCCCATTTATTTGGTTTGAAATATTCACCTGTATGCTGTGAAGATAAATCCTGAACCTGATAACTTCCCTCATTTAAAATGGTTTCAAGCTTGGTTCCATTGGGTAAAGCCAGGGCAGTATCAGTAATCATTTTCACTACAATACTTTCACCTTCCAATTTAGAGACAATTGCTGCAGAATCTTCGGTTTTCACGCGGATAAACAGATCGGGTTGTTTAAAGAACGAAGTAAAAAATGCTTCTTTATCAATGTCGTTAGAAAGCGTTGTATGGAAAGGATAAACTTCTTCTATATTAAAGTCAGGATATTTAACTTTAATCAGCGCTAATTTTTCCCCGAGCGGCAAAGTGATATTTTCCTTTAAATCTGGTAAATTCTTCTCCACCAGCAAGCTTAAAGTATCGTGGCACAGAAAATCTGCAATACTCAAACGGACTTCATTGTGAAGCGTTGGTAAAGCTTTTCCTAATCTAAAAAGCTGTAAATATGGCGGGTAGCCCACCTCCTGTCTGACGACCCCATTTGCTTATGCTGTTTAAAATAAGCGGGCAGAAAGCGATGTAAAGGCAAACTTCCATCATAACTATTTAAAATCTGTTCAAAGGCTCTTAACTGATGATCTGCTCTCATGCAATATTAAAATGGAAGAAAAATTTTAGATTACTCAACTGGGCTTAAAGCGAAGTTTTTAAACTTCAACAGCATTAAACTGGTGTTAATATAGCCTAATTTTTCATCATGGATAAATGAAAAATTATTATGCAACCCTTTGTACTTATCCTTTACAATATAATCTTTATAATCTTCGCCGTAAGTTACCAGTAGTTTGCCAAAATAATAGCCAACATCGAATCCTTTAAAAGCATATTCTCCAGGCTCAAAGCCATATTTATAGCGGTATTTTTTGATAAAAGTAATCACGCCACTACTTTTATAGTCTATTTTGTAGGATGAACTAATGATGGTATTCAGATCTTGCAATTTATCGGTAGGATAATTCTGTTTAACCCAGTTCGGGTGACCAAAAAGCGAGAGGTTATATCCACCTGACGGAAGATGTTTTAATTTATAAAGTTTTTCGATAGTCGGGAGCACAAAAGGCCGGTCGGCGGAGGTAAGCACTACCGCATATTGTTTGCCTTTGATCATCCTTGTTTCAAAGGCATAAGCCGAAGCATACTCCTGTACAATAAATTTGGTATTGGTTTGAAAATAGTTCCTTATTGGTGCTGCAAATTGCTCGTCTTCTGTTTTTTTAGGGTTAATCAATACCACTATCGTATTAGCTGGATTGTAATTTTTAGCAATGTATGTGGCTATCTTTTTTCCATGTAAGCCAATATTATTTACAATCGATACCAGATTTGGATTGTTAAACTCAGCAGGTTCGGAGGCGGCCAATGGAGATACAATGATTGCATTATTTTCTTTGGAATAACTGGAGATAAACTTTAATCCGTCAGGAAAAACGGGGCCAATGATTAAATTGCTTTGTTTGAAACGATCATTCTTGTACAAGAGTGATATATGTGCATTGTCATCCTCCGTATCAAAAACATTAAGTTTAAAATTTAAACCTTGCGCGGCAGCAGAATCCAGTCCCAATTTAAACCCCTGATAAAAATCAATAGGCATCGCATACTTCTCGATATCGGCTTTTGTAGCTGCTTTTAAATTCAGCTCATCCAATTTAAATGGAACAAGCAGGGAAACATTTGCCTGCGAAAACTTTTTGACAGGCTTTTTATCTGCAGGTTTCTCTTTTCAACCGGTTTATTCGTTTCGGGCTTAGGTGTCCTGAGTTTAGGCGAACAAGCACTCAAAACTATCGTAAACAAAACCAGCAATCCGTAAACCTTCTTAACATTCATACCTATCGTTTTTTAACAAAATATGCTAGCAAAGTTTATTCCACCTTGCTAGCATCACACTTATTTTATGCAGTTTGGACTGAAAACTCCAAACTGAAAACTTATAACTGAATTATTCCCACTCAATAGTTGCTGGCGGTTTAGAGCTGATATCATATACCACTCTGTTAATCCCTTTAACTTTATTGATGATTTCGTTAGAGATTTTAGCCAACACCGGATAAGGCAAATGACACCAATCTGCAGTCATTCCATCCAATGATTCAACCGCTCTTAATGCAATTACATTTTCATAGGTACGCTCATCACCCATTACACCAACAGACCTAACCGGCAAAAAGATGGCTCCTGCCTGCCATACCTGATCATATAAACCTGCTTCTTTTAAATTGTCGATATAAATTTTATCAGCATCCTGTAAGATAGCTACTTTTTCTGCAGTAACCTCACCAATAATGCGAATACCTAAACCTGGTCCAGGGAAAGGGTGACGGCCTAAAATAAACGATTCTAAGCCTAAGGCAGTACCTACTCTTCTCACTTCATCTTTAAACAAAGTTTTAAGTGGTTCTACTACTTTAAGTTTCATAAAGTCTGGCAAACCACCCACGTTGTGGTGCGATTTAATGGTAGCCGACGGACCTTTAACCGAAACCGATTCGATGATGTCAGGATAAATGGTACCTTGGGCCAGCCATTTAACATCCTGAATAAGGTGAGATTCTTCATCGAAAACTTCGATAAAAACACGACCAATGATTTTACGTTTTTGCTCAGGATCTTCTACCCCGGCCAACTGGCTTAAGAATTTATCTTTAGCATCAACGCCTTTAATGTTCAGGCCAAAATCTTTATACTGCTCTAAAACACTTTCATATTCATTTTTACGTAATAAGCCATTATCAACAAATATACAGTGTAGGTTTGTGCCGATAGCTTTATGCAAAAGTACCGCAGCAACACTGCTGTCAACACCACCAGAAAGTGCCAGAACAACTTTATCGTTACCTACAGTAGCTTTAATATCGGCAATGGTTGTTTCAACAAATGCAGCTGAAGTCCAATCCTGACTGCAACCGCAAATATCAACTAAGAAATTTTCCAAAAGGATTTTCCCATCAATACTATGCGTTACCTCAGGGTGAAACTGAATGGCATAAGTATCAGAATCTTTAATGTGGTAAGCCGCAACTTTAACACTGTCTGTACTGGCAATCAGTTCAAAATTTTCAGGAATATCGGTAATGGTATCGCCATGGCTCATCCAAACTTGCGAATCGATGTTGATGCCTTTAAATAATTTATTCTCCTGGTTTACAAAATTCAGGTTAGCACGGCCATATTCGCGTGTTGAAGATGGCTGAACTGCACCACCGGAATGTTGTGCAATATATTGTGCACCATAACAAACCGCCAGTAAAGGATATTTTAAGTGGTATTTTGATAAATCAATTTGAGGCGCATCTTCCTGGCGAACAGAGTATGGGCTACCCGAAAAGATAACACCTTTTACGTCATCTGTAATCTCAGGAAGATTGTTGTATGGATATATTTCACAGTAAATATTTAGTTCGCGAACCCTACGAGCGATGAGTTGTGTAAATTGCGAACCAAAATCGACGATAATGATTTTTTCTTGCATCCGCAAAGGTACCAATTAGATATGAGATTTGAGAGGGGAGATTTGAGATTTTTGAAGGAAAAAGTTTGACGCTTAGCGCATAGTGTTTGGCGTTAATTAATCTTTTTTAAAAAATTAACAGAACAAAAACAAAGTAGAAAATTACCAGATAATCTTTAAACCTGCTGATTGGTATTTATTAATATTTTCATCTTTGCTGATTAAAGTAATATCATTCTGAATGGCCTGCCATATTAACATCCTGTCAAATGGATCTTTATGCCAGATGGCATTTAATTTATAATGACTTGCTGCCAACTCTGGTGAAACCGGCATTAAGTCAAAGCCCAAATCTTTTGCTTGGCTCGACAATTCATTAGGCTCTAACCCTATAAGATTAAGTTTACCAAGTGCATATTTTAAAGATATTTCCCAAAGGCTGATGGCGCTTACAAGAATTGTATTTTCATTATTTTCAATAATAGATATTGCTTCGTTTGAAAGTCTTTTTGTATCAATTATTGCCCATAAAAACACATGAGTATCTAACAAATAAATCATAACCCTAAAAGTTCTTCATCTGTCATGGCAAAATCGTCATTGAAAATCACCTGAGCTTTTCCTTCTAAAGGGCCTAATTTTCTTTTACCTTTATTTTTGCCAGATTCCGGAAGAAAATAACCAATAACTTCTTTCTTTCTACCATAAGTTACGGCAATACCAATACCTGCCTTAACATCTTCAAGTACTTCAGAAAAGTGAGCTTTAAATTCCCCAACCGACATTGTTTTCATAGCTAATAGATTTATAATCAAATATAAACAAAAGTTGTCAAGTTGAAATTGACTTATGTTTTTAGATCTAAACTTCGTTTGCTGATATACGATTTGCAGCAACTAATGAACTAATGACTCATGAACCAATAAACCTCTACGATTCGATCAAAACGACCTCAACACCAAACTTCCGTAAAAAATCTACACCCTCGTCGCTAGGCAAACCTTTATAAGCTGCATACGATTTAGAATAATACACCAATTTAATTCCTGAAGATAAAATCAACCTTGCGCAGGCAATACAGGGAGATAGCGTTGTATATAAAGTACAACCTTCTATTTTAGATCCATTTTTTGAGGCATAGAGGATTGCATTTTCTTCTGCATGTAACGCCAATGAACAGCTTCCCTTACTATCGCGTGCGCAACCATGCTCTGGCCATTCCTCATCGCAATTGTGCGTGCCGGCCGGTGGTCCATTATAGCCAATAGAAATAATGCGGGTATCTTTTGTGAGCACTGCACCAACATGCGCACGTACGCAATGCGAACGGGCTGCCAGATCGGTGGCAAGGTTCATAAATATCGAATCGAAACTTGGTTTATCTGCCATATAAAAATCAAAAAAGCCACAAAGAAATTCATCTTTGTGGCTGCTAAATTACTTTATTAAAAATTAATGTCCGCCAGAAATTTTCTGGTCGAAGTTAATTCCTTGTGATCTTAATATTGATGCCACTTTCCAGGCATAAAATGCCAGGTAAGCAAAGCAGATGATCCCTACGATGTAACTGTGTTGAATACCTGTAAACTCTGATACTGCACCCTGTGCCCAGCTAATGATACCACCGCCCATAATCATCATGATCAGGAAACTACTTCCCTGACTGGTGTGCTTACCTAAGCCACTAACCGCTAAAGTAAAAATACAAGGCCATAATGTACTGCAGAATAAACCTACGCTTGTAATGGCGTAAACACTCACCATACCTTTTGTAAACATTCCGATTAACAACGCAGTAATACCAATTGCCGAAAAAATCAATAACATTCTGGCAGGATTACCTTTACTCGCCATATCAGCAGCAATTAATACCAGAATAATCAATGCATATACATAAAATGGAGCCAAATCATGTTTCGCAATGGCGTTAACAGCTAAGAAAATACCAAAAGCTAAATATGGTGCAATAAAACGCAATACTTTTTGTGTGCTGATATTATCAGTAAAAGCTTCAACAGCACCTGTCCAACGCCCAATCATCATACTAGCCCAGTATAACGAGATATAAGGAGCAATATCTTTAATGGCAAAACCAAGATCTTTTTCCATGTAAGCAGGCAAATTACTCGCTGTTGATACCTCAACACCTACGTAAACAAAAATAGCAATCATACCCAAAACCAATTGTGGATATTGCAAAGCTGATCCCTTAATCGATTTAGTATCATCTGCTGACGCTTCCACCAAAGCAGGTCTATCAGGTAAAGATGACATTTTTAAGAAAATTGCTACTGCAATAAAAGCTACTCCCAATATTAAATAAGGAATTTTAACGCTTTCTACGCTGATGTTGGTATTGGCGTTTGCAGCAGAACCAAAAATGGCGAAACTTACAATAAGCGGCCCAATGGTTTGTACCAAAGTTATTAATACCTCCGGCAAGTGTTAAACGCTGCGAACCGGTTTTAATCGGGCCCAGGGCAATTGCTAAAGGATTAGCTACCGTTTGTTGTAACGAGAAACCCAGTGCCACAATAAATAAACCCGAAAGCATTAAAGGAAATGAGTGCAGGTTTGCCGCCGGATAAAATAACAAGGTCCCAAGTGCGGAAATAACCAAACCTAGTGCCAACGAATTTTTATAGCCCAGTTTGTTTACAATATCTTGTCCTATTAAAACAGAAATACCATTATAAATTAAAGCACCCACCGTGTAAGCAATGTAAAATGCCAGCGAAACCAGCTGACTTTCGGCCTGCGATAAATCAAAAGCCTTTTTAAATACCGGGATGAGAATGTCATTACTGGCGGCTACAAAGCCCCAAAAGAAGAATACAGTGACCAGTGGGATAAACTGCGCCCACTTGGTTTGCGTTTGTTCTGAATTCATATTATAAATCTAGTTTTATTGGGGCTAAACATAAATAAAAAAAGCTAATAATCAGTATTTTTATGCAACCTATGCAACAAAAATAAATGTTATATGTTTAGGTATAAAATTGCATATTCGCATATTCTAAACAACACAATGCATGTTTGAAGCCATATTACTAGGTATAGGAGCAGGGATTATTTCGTCGTTTTTAACAGGGCCGGTTTTTTTGCAATGATTAAAACCAGCATAGAAAGGGGTTTCAAAGCTGGTTTTTCTTTAGCTGTTGGTGTAATTATTAGTGATGTGATCTTGATCGGTCTGGTTCTTTTTGGTAGTCAGTTTGTCGATTATAAAGCCGAATTTGATAAATACGTAGGCAGTATTGGCGGTATATTTTTACTTGCCGTTGGTATTTATTACCTGGTTTCTAAAATCACCGTGCATTATGATAGTACCACACTACAAAAAGTGAGTAAACGGGGTTATGTGCTTAAAGGTTTTTTAATGTGCATCCTCACTCCTTCTACCCTCATGTTCTGGATTATTGTGAGCGGTATTATTTCCGTTAAGCTCAACAATATGCTTAATGAGAAATTAGTCTGCTTTTTTATTGCCATGGCCACACAACTCAGTATTGATGGCGCTAAGAGTTTTTACTCGAGCAAGCTCCGGTATAAAATAAAAGAAGATGCGCTTAAGAAACTGAATAAAATTGCAGGTGTAGTGATTATCTTTTTTGCCTTCTGGCTTATTATTAAAACCTATCTGAAGTTTTACGCATAATATATTGCTTCCCCAACTTAGATGCGCTTACATGTCTTAGGTGGTTAAATATTTTTAGAAAAGCAGGTGCAGTATAACTATTGTTGTTAGTCCTGCCAATGCTGCAAGTCCTCGGCAAATGAAGAATTTGCCTCCGGGCTTTCCGCGAATGTCAGGTTTAGGAGGCAAGAGCAACAACGCCAAAAAGAATGTAACATGAGCGATCAATGAGGGTACGAACTATATATAAAAATCTGCGTTTTAATCTGTTTAATCTGCGGGAACAAAAAATAGAGTTATCATTTTGACCAGATAAGATATCTAAATCAAAGATTACGATTGATGGCATGGAGGATGAACCTATGTTAGTGGTTCGCGGGGACATGAACCACGGAGCGGAAAAAAATGCACAAACCTTCTTTATGCCTTCCTGCATTTGTGGTGAAATGTATGCGCAAAAAAATAGCCCATATTACTATGAGCTATCTGTTATTTAAGTCCCCCACAGGGGATTCAGGGACTAATAAGCCCTTTGGTTATTTCCTTCTTTCCAGTTAACAAAAGCTTTATTAACCACTTTATTACCGCCTGGTGTAGGGTAATTTCCTGAGAAATACCAGTCACCTTTGTTTTTCGGACAAGCTTCATGCAGGTTCTCTAAACTTTGGTAAATGACTTCAACCTCAGCAACAGTACCTTTTGGGGTAATGATCTGTGCAATTTTAGCTGAAATTTCTTCAGGCGTGAAGGGTTTATAAATTTCCTTAACGTGGTTTACAATTTCCTCTTTAGGTAAAAGTAACGAAGCCTTACATTTCGTGTAAACATCTTCTATCACCTGCCACATACCACGCTCCGTTAACAGTTGAATAGCCGCATCGAAAGCTACAAACTGTCCCATCCTGCTCATATCGATACCATAACAATCAGGGTAACGGATCTGAGGTGCTGAAGAAACAATAATGATTTTCTTAGGGTGCAAACGGTCCACAATTTTAATGATACTCTGCTTTAAGGTAGTACCACGTACAATCGAGTCATCAAGTGCGACTAAAGTATCCTGGTGGTTATTGATAATACCATAAGTAGTATCGTAAACGTGCGCCACCATTTCACTACGGTCAGCATCCTGGGTAATGAACGTTCTTAGCTTTACATCCTTAACGGCCAGCTTTTCTACGCGAGGTGCTAAAGACAGTAAGTCTTCAAGCTGCTGGTCTGTTAGTGTTTCTTTCTTATGTAAAAGTATATCTTTCTGGTGCCTGCGCACATATTGCTGAACGCCATCAACCATTCCAAAAAAGGCAACTTCAGCCGTATTCGGAATAAATGAAAATACTGTATTTTTTAAATCGTAATTAACTGCCTGAAGAATTTTATCACTCAATAAACGGCCCAACTGTTTACGCTCACGGTAAATTTCTACATCACTTCCTTTTGAGAAATAGATACGCTCGAATGAGCAAGATAACCTTTCGGTAGGCTCACGGAATTGCTCCATGCTCACCTCGCCATTTTTCTTAATTATTAAAGCATGACCAGGATCGATCTCTTTAACATCTTTAAACTGAATATTAAATGCAGTTTGTAAAGCTGGCCTTTCAGATGCCGCTACAACAATCTCATCATCATAATAGTAATACGCCGGACGGATACCTGCCGGATCGCGCATAATGAACGAATCGCCATTACCTACCATACCACAGATCGAATAACCTCCATCCCATGTTTTGGCCGAACGGCGAAGGATATTGGCAATATCTAAGTTATCAGATATTTTGTGTGTAATCGCAACGTTATCGTGCCCTTCTTTTTTATACTGATCGAAAAGTTCCTGGTTTTCATCATCTAAAAAGTGACCGATTTTTTCCAATACCGTAACAGTATCTGCTTTTTCTTTTGGGTGCTGACCTAACTCGTACAATTGCTCCAATAACTCATCTACATTCGTCATGTTGAAGTTACCCGCAATTACGAGGTTACGCGTCATCCAGTTGTTTTGCCTTAAAAAAGGGTGACAATTTTCGATGCTGTTTTTACCATGTGTACCATAACGCAAATGGCCCATTAACACCTCGCCGATAAAGCTTACGTTGTTTTTGAGCCATTCTGTATCCTGCATTAATTCAGGGGTATTTTCCTGTATATCAACAAATTTGTTCTGTACATATTCGAAGATATCAGCTACCGCATTTGATGCCATGCTCCGGTATCGGCTAATGTACCTACTGCCCGGTTTCATATCCAGCTTAATGGTGGCAATACCTGCGCCATCCTGGCCCCGGTTATGCTGTTTCTCCATTAAAAGGTATAATTTGTTAAGGCCGTAAAGTGCTGTACCGTACTTTTGCTGGTAGTAAGAAAGTGGTTTTAACAGGCGAATAAAAGCGATTCCGCATTCGTGTTTTATCTGATCACTCATTGTGTGGGTTTGAAGCCGCAAAGTTATCCTTTTAAACCATTACAACCTAAACAAAAGTGTTTTCTTTTGTGATGATGAGTTTTATCTGACAGATGATACAAATAGACTATCACTGCATTTCCCGAGTTAAAAACCTGTATGATTAATTAGAATAATTCTAAATAACTTGCAAACCAGAGTTAAAATTAACACTTTTGCAGCATTATTAAGATTTAGTCTAAATTGAAACAAATTTACATATCCTTATTATTCTTATCGATCTGTGGCAGTGCGCTGGCGCAAATCAAGAGCGTTGTTACCGGAAAAGTGGTTGACGTAAACAACCGGCCTATCCCCTCTGCAAATATCAAAATTATCGAAACTAATCAATATGGAACCACTACTGAAGATGGGACTTTTAAATTCAACCTAAGCAATTTAACCAATACGACTTTAACTTTTGAATTTTCTTTTATTAGTTATCAGCGTTTAACAAAAGACATTAAAATTTTTGCTGGTGATGTTAATGTGGGCAATATTGTTTTAAAAGAACTGAATTTAAGTCTGGAAACCATCGATATTAATGCAAAACGCAATTATGAAGGGCAGTCAAACTCTTCTTTAATTATGTCAAGAGATGTTATTGAGCAAACCCCAGCTTTGAGTATAAGCGATTTACTGAACCAGATACCGAACAGAAAAATTGTAGCCCCCTCTCTACAGCGCGTGCAAACCATAAACCTGCGATCTTCATTCGAACCCACCACCGATCAAAGAGGCCAATTTGAACTTAGCAATGCTTTCGGTGTAGCCATTATTGTTGATGGTAATGCCATTAGCAACAATATGAATATGCAGAGTTACAATCCAGGTATGCTTGGGGCCGGCAATTCATTATTATCATCAGAAGGTTACGGGTTAAATGGTTCTAGAGGAACAGCTTACTCAGGTGATTATGCTTTTGGAGGAACCGATTTAAGGCAGGTCCCTGTAGATAATATTGAAAGTATTGAGGTGATTTCGGGAGTTGCACCCGCCAAATATGGAGATTTAAGTGACGGAGCAGTTATTGTGGAAAGGCAGGCAGGAAAAGCACCAGGATATCTTCGCATGCAACTCCGAAATGATGCCACATCTTACGGCTATTCTCAAGGTTTTAAAATCTCCCCTAAGGCTGGTGCTATAAATGTTGGACTAAACTATGTAAATTCTTATGCTGACAACCGTGATAGGCTAAAAGCTTATAAGCGGATTAACAGCAATTTAATGTATTCTAATACTTTTGGCCGGGAAGCCAGATTAAAGAACACCCTAAGCCTTGATTACGGAAAAAATCTGGATGGGGTAAAAAGCGACCCAGATGATATTAAAAAAGCACTGATGAGGTTCGACAGCTGGAATTTCAGTGTAAGCAACAGAAGTTCATACCGTGTGAACCATAATTTTCTGAAAAACATTTCGATTAATTTACGCTATTCAGAAGGCCATCAGGTAACCTATAAAGAAGAATTTAAAAACGAGCCTTATGTAATTATCTCCGATGCGACTTCAACGGGCATATTCGAGGGTGCTTATGTAAGGGGAATTTATACAGCCCAAACCCTGATTGATGGCAGGCCTGTTAATGCTTCAGCAAAACTTGATTTGAATGCAGATTTTAGAACAAGAAGTGTTACCCATTTTTTAAATTTTGGTGCGAGTTACGATTATAGCGCTAATAATGGTTTAGGACAGGTACTCGACCCAAATAGACCAAGATTTGGGACGGCCATTACTACAACCTCGTTAAGCCCATCTCGTTCTGAAAGGTACTACGATTTTAACCTGGCGGTTCCACAAAACAATATTGGTTTATACGCCGAAGACATGTTTAAACTCCCGCTATTTAAAAAAGAATTGAATGTAAGGGCGGGCTTAAGGTACGATCTTCAAAATGCCTTACCATCATTTTCGCCAAGGCTTAACTTAAATTACGCTCTCAGTAAGTCGGTAAAGATTGGTTTGGCATACGGGCTTTCGTTTAAATCGCCGGCGCTTGCGCAACGCTTTCCGGGGCCAACTTATTACGAAATTCCTTTAGTCAATTCATACAACAATAGCAGTGCCTTAGAAAGCACTTACTTAGTATACGTAAACCGTTACGATCATCATTCAGAAAATCTGAAATCAGCATATAGCCAAACCATTGAATTAAGCTCACAGGTTAAAATTAAAGATTTCAATCTTTCACTCAGTTTGTTTAGCAAACTTTCGAGAAATGGAATTGGTACTATTGCTACACCTGTTATTGTAACATTACCCACATACAACGTGGTTCCGCAACCCGGTCAGAAACCACTAATTACCACAAACGGAACCAAGAATTATTATTTTGTGTACCATAGGTTTGATAACGACCTAAGCTCTGACAACCAGGGTCTAGAACTGATCTTAAATACACCTCAAATTAAAGCCATTTCCACATCCTTTAACATCAGTGGTGGTATTTTCAGAACGAATTATCAAACCAATATTCCACGATTGGGTAACACCTCCGATCAAACCATCACACGAGATGATTATGCAAAAGTTGGCTTTTATGAACCACTTAAAAGAATTTCTTACTTAAGTAACGGCCGTATCAGTTCTGCTACACACATTCCGAAGATTAGCCTTGTGATTAGCTTTATTGCAGATTTTTCAATTGCCCAAAAATCAATTGAATCGCCTAATTCGGGTATTCCATTTGCCTACATCACCAATAATGGCAAGTATGTTACCATCACCAACTTTGATGCTTCAAACCCAGATTACGGGCAATTATTTAAACCGTTATCAGAAGTTAATAAAGACAATATGCCTAAAATTGTTCCGAACTTCCACTTATCTCTTTCAAAAGAAATCAAGAAAAGGCTGAGGTTCTCTTTTAATGTATTTAATGTTTTCAATTATCAGCCTTATTACATCAGCTCATCCGGCACATATACTTATCCCAATTCTGCTCCATCATTTGGCGCAGAAATATCCTTAAAACTCTAATTTTCAAAGTCATGAAAAAGTACCTTTACCTGTTTCTAGTTATCTTTCCCTTCGCGGCATGTAAAAAAACAACTCAACCGAGATTGAGCCTGTTGATTTAAATATCAAAATTAATTACAAACTGGCAACCAGTGGCTATACGCTACCGCTTAATATTGCTAAACTTAAAATTACCAATATTGAGACCAGAACTGTGCAGGAATTTACTGTAAATGATAAAGGTGTTATTCTGATTTCTAAGTTATCACCTGGATTTTACGACATCGACGCTTCCTCCAACTTTAGCGCAGCTGAGTATTCCACTATCACAGGAACAGTTACGGAAAAAGCAGTTACATTTAATGCTTCCTTAAAAAATAAGCAGATTACTGTAGGCTTCTCTGAAACCATCAACTTAAACCTGATTGCGGGCAGTCTTGGCGACTGGGTGATCAAACAGATCTATTTTGCAGGATCAGATCGTGTAAATGGAGCGCTTTACAGGGATCAATTTATTGAGTTTTACAACAATAGTGATAAAACACTTTATGCCGACAGTTTATACTTTGCAGAAACGACCGGATTAATCACTAAAAGCACATCAGGATCATATAATTTGTTGCCAAGCGGGCAATTAGACTGGAATAAATCACAAAATATGCCTACTGATATTGACGCTAATAATGATTATGTATATGCACGTGCATTATTCATGATCCCTGGAACCGGAAAACAGCACCCTGTTGAGCCAGGTAAGAGTATTGTGGTTGCCCAAACCGCAGTTAACCACAAAAGTCCGTTTACTGGAGTAGATGGAAAAGCAATTACGGTATTAAATCCTAGTTTAACCGTTGATTTAAGTAAAGCTGATTTCGAAGCTTATTATGCACCATTTTTGAGCAAACCCTTAGCTTCTGACATCGACAATGCCAGTGTGCCAAATCTTGAAGTACTGTCATACTTCGGTACTGATATGATATTTGATAATCCCGGGAGGTATGGGTATGTATTAGTGAAAGTTGATGGTACGCAAAAGCCGAAAAACTGGCCGCAATATAACTATCCTACCAAAGCCACGCCATCATCATCAGCGGGAAAATACTATCAAATACCAGCAAAATGGATCATTGATGCTGTAGAAGTGCAACCTAATGAAGCAACTGACCGTATCCCGAAAAAATTTGGAGCAACCCTTGATGCTGGTTTTACCTTTGTACCACTTGGTTCATATACTTCACAATCTGTAGTCAGGAAAACAGAAAAAACGATAAATGGTAGGATTATCCTGAAAGACACCAATAACAGTACTGAAGATTTCGATTACTTCAACGTTGCCAATCCGAGAGGATTTAAATAAAAAGTTAATTGCTGGTCGGATTCATCCGACCGGCTTTTTAAACCTTCTATGAATAGAAAAATTCTAAAATATTTGTTTTTGCTAGTGCTCCCATTATCTGCCCTGGCTCAAAAAACAGTTACTGACAAAGAGTTTCAGCAGGCATTGGCTACCAATCAGTTTTATGCAGATTCGGCTAGCCAGGAACTGCTCAAATTTGCTAAATTGAGCAGTTATTACCTCAGTACGATGATGCCCGAAAGGTTTAGCAAAATCAGCCTTACCTACAATTTTGATAAAGGCACCTATATTCCTTCACAAGGAGCCACAAAAATTAATGCGGGTAAATTATCAACAGAAGGTACGGTTAAACTCGGCAGTATTAAATTATTTGGGAGTTTCTCTTATGCTAAAACCTTTGAGGATAGTACACGTTTTTCACATCAAACCAGAAACAATACTTCTTCTCCATATTATTTTGGTTCTCCAGCTTATGTTCATTATGAAAGAAGTGTTTACAGTTTTCAGGCTATGGCCAATAAGAATTTCCTTAATGAAAAATTAAGTCTGAGTATTGGAACTGATTATAAAGTAGGAGATCATTTCTCAACAAATGATCCGAGGGGATCAATAGGCGAATACCAGTTCAATTTGAATGCAGCTTTAGGCTACAAATTATCGCCATTTGTTAGATTGGGATTCGGTTATCGAAAAGGTTATGGTCAGGAAAAAATAACCATTGGATACAAAAATCCCCGGTACTATGAAAGCTCAAGCTTTCCAATGTATTATAACCATCTGGTAAATGGCTATGGAGAAACGAAACCAATACTAAACGACAGAAGATATAATGACGATCAACAACGCAATGGTTTGGATATATATTTTGACATGAATGCCGGCAACTTTGGCAGCTTTTATTTGTTTGGAAATTATATTGAAGAAAATCAGCGTTATTTTTTTGCTAATGGTTCTGGTTTTACTGATTATTCAAAATATAAACTCAAAAGAACTGACGTTAACCTGCTTTGGAATAAAAAACTTTCACATGGTACCATTGGCACGCAGGCACAATATCAATCAGTTGATGGTGCTGATTATAACATTGATTTTGGTGCCAACAACTACAAGTATTTATCCAGTAGCTTAGGGGCAAAAGTATTTCTAACTACCCAATCTGCTAAAAGTATATATAACCATTTTATAAAAGCCAATTATTTTGACGAAGAGAGGATTGATGGCATCAGGGCAAATGATGTTTATTTTAACCACTTAATGCTGATGGTAGGTTCAAGTAAAAGGTGGATCAAAGAAAACAACGGTTATATCGGCATTGGTTTTTCTGCACATCATCAGTTTTCACTGAGCGATCATTTTACAGTGGCGCCTGCCAATGAAGCTTATTTTACGAGATATGTGATCTATCACGACTATCTGTTTAATACTTCTTCTGCTGCAGGAGGCGGAGTAACAGCAGAATACGGATTTCCACTATTTAAAATGATGCTGTCGAGCATTAAAATAAATGCCTTTTATACACAAAAGCTTAACCAAAAAAGCTTAAATAGAACAATTGTCACAACCCCCGGTAAAGACCGTTTTTCTTCTAATATTAGCCTAAACCTGTATTTTTAACCCATGAATAAAATTTTTGCCCTTCTTGCTTTAGCCCTTACCGGACTCATCTTATTTTCTTTTCAATCAGCCGACTTTAATGACGACGATGAACTGAGCATAGATAGCCTGCGCAAAGTTTATTCAAAACCTACCGATCAATGGCCAAAACCTACGGTTGATAAAGATGCCGTTTTTCAGGAATTGGGCGAACTTCCACCCTCTCCTGTTGATTTAAAAAACGACTCGGTAAAAAATGTAGTGGAGCTGGGTAAAATTTTGTTTTTTGATCCGCGTTTGTCGGGTTCGAACCAGATTTCGTGTTCGAGCTGCCATGCACCAGATTTACACTGGACAGATGGCCGTCAGGTTTCAATCGGTCATGATCATTTGACCAATATCAGAAATGCACCTTCACTGGAGAATGTCTGGTTTTACAAACGCCTGTTTTGGGATGGCAGGGCAAACAGTTTAGAAGAGCAGGCCGGCAGTCCTGTAGCGGCACATAATGAGATGCACCAGGACATGAAAGTTTTACCCAAAAAGCTTAGTAAAATTAAAGGTTATCAACCTTTTTTCACGGCTGCATTTGGTTCAAAAGAAATTACCAATAAAAGAATTTTCGAAAGTCTGGCTACTTTTCAGCGCAGCATTGTAAGCAGAAGAACCCCTTTCGACCGTTTCCTGGCGAAAGATAAAAAAGCCTTAACAGATCAACAATTAATGGGCTTACACTTATTCCGCACAAAAGCCCGCTGTATCAATTGTCATAACGGACCATTTTTTACTGATAACGAATTTCATAATGATGGTCTAACCTATTATGGCCGTAAATATGAAGACCTAGGGTTATACAATGTAACCAAGAAACCAGAAGACGTGGGCAAGTTCAAAACTCCCGGACTGAGAAACGTGATGAAAACGGCTCCCTGGTTTCATAATGGTTTATTCCCTGATATGGATGGCGTGATGAACATGTACAATGTGGGCATGCCGGTACAACGTGTGAAACCGGAACAGGTAAATGATCCTTTACTACCTAAAAACGATAAGTTATTAAAGGGATTAAAATTGAGTATAGCAGAAAAAGATGCAGTTGTTGCCTTTTTAGAAGCATTATCTTCGCCTACAGTGCTGACCAGGGTAGCGCAATTGCCACAGTAATTAGTTTGGAGTGTTGAATTGGGAGTTTGGAAGCAATTAAACTAGATTTAGTATAAGACAACAAAAAATTGCTTACCCTTTCTTTACCTTTTGTTTACCCTTTCTCTACACCAAGTTAACCCCAGGTTAACCTCTTTAGTTACCTATTCTTTACCTTTTGGTTACCTAAAAGGTAAAGCCAGGCTCTGCTTTGGGACTTTCTTAGGTAAGCCAGGGCCGATGCTGACCGCCAGCAGGTACGAAGAGCCCTTGTTGAAGAATAGTTTAAACACGTTCCTACCTGCTTAAAAAGGAGCATAGATTTGCCACATAACATCCACAATTTGTTAATATTTCATCTTAGCAAAAAGTACTAACCAGACATCGGTTGCCAGTTAGTAATCTGCAGTTAACTGTTAACCGGTTTTAGCCGGCGATTGGCTGTCAGCAATCAAACAATCTGGCCATTCAACAATTCATATCCATCACATCTTACCAGACTTCAGCGCTTCGCCGAAAAATATAGAAGCATGTGCATCAAATACAGCAGGATCGCCACTGGTATAAAAATGTCTTTCTTTTTGCTTAGCCAGTTTTTCTTCAATCTCCGGATGTCTTTCTAAATAATCGAGCAAACGTTCAGCTACAATCTCACCCTGCGTTAAAATATTGATATGATCCGGAAATACTTTCTTCAGTTTAGGCATTAATAAAGGGTAATGCGTACAGGCCAATAATATACAATCGATAGCTGCCGATTGGCTCAATAACTGATCACAATATTCATTGATAAAAAATCTGCTCCGGGCGCTAAGTGTTCGTTGTTTTCGATCAGCGGAACCCACATGGGGCAACTTTGCTGATAAACCTTAACCTCTGGAAAAAATTTACTGATCTCTAAAAGATAGGATTGAGAATTAACCGTACCTCTTGTACCCATTACCCCTACCGATTTGGTACTCGTATAATCATTAATTACTTCTGCAGTGGGCCTTATTACCCCAAGCACCCGCCTATCTGGATATTTAGCAGGAAGATCTATCTGCTGAATGGTTCTGAGTGCTTTTGCCGATGCCGTATTACAGGCCAGAATAACCAAATGGCATCCTTTTGCAAAAAGCCATTCTACGCATTCTAAAGTATATTTATAAATGGTATCGAAAGAATGATCGCCGTAGGGCGAACGGGCATTATCGCCCAGGTATATATAATTATAATCGGGCAATTTATCGGCAATGGAACGGAATACCGTTAATCCACCGTAACCTGAATCGAAAATACCTATCGGCGAAACCTGCATTATGTTGGAAAGTTAAATATTGAAACCGTTGTAAAGTTAGTTGAAAATTGGAATGTTTTAGTGATAGTTCGCATGTTGTAAAATTAAAATGCTTAGCATTTCTGAACAAAACGTCCAACAAGAAAATCGTCATTTCAGGCGGAGTGCTACCTGTACCGATTTTACATCGGTAACGCAGTCGAGAACCCGAATGCTCAGCGAAGTCTATCGAATATAGATCTCTCCATTTCACTGCGCTTCGTACGATAGCTATCGGATCGAGATGACGACAGTTTAGATAAATCCTAAAAACAAAAAAGCGGAACTAAGTTAAACTTAATTCCGCCATATATCTTGAACTGGTCAGGAGACTCTCGACTCCGAACTCACGACTCATGACTATTTCTTAGGTGCAGCTGGTTTTGCAGCGGTTGCTGTAATACCTAATTTAGATTTAACTGCAGCAGTAATATCATCACCACCATCCCAGAATACTAAATTGTTACCACCTTGTCCGTTTGCGATATCGAAAACATAAGCTAAACCTTTTTCTTTAGCTACAGCAGAAATGGCTGTTGCTACTTTAGCCTGGATTGGTTGGAATAATTCACCTTGTTTAGTGCCTCATATCTTGTGATGCTTTAGTACGTGCATCAGTAATTCTTTTTTCTAAATCCTGTAATTCCTGACCTGCAGCCTGTAATTCTTTACCCACTGTTTCTTTGTTAGCCTCACTTAAAGTTTTTTGTTTCGCTTCTGCAGCAGCCATTTTGCTTTGATATTCTTTTGATCATTGCATCAATATCGGCTTGCTTCTGTTTACCTAAGGTTTCTAAAGTAGTTTGAGCTGTTTTAGCTTCAGGTAAATTTGCAAAAACCTCCTCTGAATTAATGTGACCCAATTTTTGTTGTGCACTTGCCATATTCGCTGTAAACAATAACCCTGCTGCTACAAAGAATACGTTAATTAACTTTCTCATCGTTTTATTTTACTTTTTTATTTTTTTCTAATTGTTTTCCTTCAAAAATCAGGGCGAATATACTAATTATTTACAGTCCCTGGTTTATATCCTAATTTTACAATTACATCATTACTAACATCGTAACTGCTACTTGCATAAATCATCATTGTTGCTTCACTGCTTTTGTCAAAAATGAAGTCTAAATATTTTGATTTTGCAATCTGTTTAATAGCCTCAGCTACTTTATCCTGAATAGGCTTAATTAATTTTATCCTGCTTTGAAAAAGATCTCCATCCGGTCCAAACTTAGAACGTTGAAATTCTTTAGCTTGTTTTTCTTTTTCTATAATCTCGTTTTCACGTCGTTTGCGCATATCATCAGTTAATAAAACCTGATCGGCCTGATAAGCCTTGTACATCCTGTCAATTTCAGAAAAATTCTGATCAACCTGTTGCTGCCATTGTTTAGACGCTACATCTAACTGACTGAGTGCCGATTTATATTCTGGTAAATGTTTCAAAATATACTCCGTGTCTACATAAGCAAACTTCTGTGCAAAAGCACCAATAGAGGTGCAAAGCAGGAATGCGATAAAAAGATACTTCTTCATTTGTGTGTGTGTGTTAATGATATAGTTAATAACCTAAGCTTTCTTTAAACTCCTATTGCAATGATTTATTGCATAATTAGTTAAATTTTTATTCTTTATCAATTAAAATCCACCTAATTGTTGTGCGATACTAAAAGTAAAGTTTTGCTTACCGCCATCTGCTACTCCAGGAATCCTGTCAAATGCATGTCCGTAATCGATACCCAATAAACCAAATATAGGTAGGAAGATACGTGCGCCTACACCAACTGATCTTCTCACGTTGAACGGATTAAAATCACCAAACCTGTTCCAGGTGTTACCGGCCTCTGCGAAGGCTAAGACAAAGGCTGTAGCTTGCTGACTTGCAATAACCGGATAACGCGCCTCAAGTACATATTTTGTATAAATAGGGCTACCAGATTGTTGAGCAATTCTTGGATCAGAACCATTTGGGATAACGGTATTGTTTGCATAACCACGCATTGCGATTAGCTCAGATCCCTGTAAGAAATCGAATCCCTGCATACCATCACCACCCAGTTTGAAACGCTCAAATGCGGATTGACCTACTGCCTGGCTATACTGCCCTAAGAAACCAAATTGTGCCTGCGCTTTAACTACTAAGTTACCTGCAACACGTTGGTACCACTGCGAATCGAACTTCCATTTATGGTATTCGGTAAAACGGTATTTTTCTTTATCAGATGCCGTTGCATAATTCACTTTGTTGAACAGTGAGTATGGTGGCGTTGCCTGAACAGTGAAACGGATGAATGATCCTGATTTAGGGAAGATTGGCGAATCTCTTGAATCGCGGCTGATTTCTTGTGATAAACTTAAGTTATAAGATGTACCTGAACTAAATAAATACCCTGTATAGTTATTTAAGATATACTGTTGTAAACTCACCGCGTGGGTTAACTGGAAATAGTTATCTGGCCAGTTTAATCTTCTACCTAAACTAACGGTTACCCCATTTAAACGGATTTTTTGAAATAAAGCATCTCCATTGCTTAAACCGTTCGATTGTAATTGAGGTAAATGCACTCACTCCGAAGCTTACCGGTTTCTCGCCACCAAACCAAGGTTGTGAGAATGAGAAGCTATACGATTGATAATATTTACCGTTGGTTTGCCCACACGTAAGCTTAATTTCTGTCCGTCACCTTTTGGCAATGGTTTATAAGCCTTTAAATTAAATAAGTTACGTAACGAAAAGTTATTGAAAGTTAGACCTAATGTACCAATGATACGGCCACCACCAAAACCACCTGATAGTTCAATCTGATCTGAAGGTTTCTCTTCTACTGCATATTCAATATCTACAGTACCATCTGCAGGGTTAGGCCGAGGTGTAGGTACAGTTTTAGACTCGTCAAAGTTACCCAACTGACCAATTTTTTCACGAATGGTACGGATTAAATCACTTTTGTTAAATTTCTGTCCTGGTTTGGTACGGATCTCACGTAAAACAACCTTATCATTTGTAATGGTATTACCTTTTATAGTAATGCGGTTGTTGGTATATTGTGGTCCTTCGTACATGCGTAATTCCACATCAACAGTATCGCCATAAATTTTGGTCTGTACCGGATCAATATTAAAAGTTAAATATCCATTATCGGTGTACATGCTGTTAATGTCGCCACCGTTTTCGCCACCACCATTTAATTTTTTATTTAATTTTTCTTCGCTGAAAACATCACCTTTTTCAATGGTTAATACTTTTTTCAGAATACTATCCGGATAAATGGCATTACCTGCCCAGGTAATATTACCGAAATAATACTTTTTACCTTCGTAAAGGTCCATTCTAATATTAACTTTTTTATTGTTATACTGGTAAATGGTATCTTTTAATAATTCCGCATCACGATAACCTTTCTCGTGCATTTTAGCAATCATTTTAACCTTATTCTCTTCGTATTTCTCTTGCGAATTTTCCGGAACCCCAAAAACGCCACCACGCAAATTGTTTAGGGCTTTTAAGGAATTTTCTAAGTTTTGCTGATTTGAAATCTTTATTCCCTGTAAAATCTATATGTTGCACTTTAACACGGTGACCTTTATCAATATAAGCTTCTAATACCACACTATTTTCTGCATTCGGATCTTTACGCGTTTTGTAATCGATCTTGGTAAAGAAAAAGCCTTTATCCAATAAGTATTTCTTAACAATGGCAGATGTGGTATTGTATAAGTTATCGTTTACGATTTTACCCGTTTTATCATTTAACTTTTCCTGAATGGCAGTTTTTTCAGATTTACGGATACCTTTTAAATCTATAGAACTTAAACGCGGACGTTCTACTACTTCAATTTCAAAATAAACAGAATCCTGAACAAATTTTTCGATGTTAAGTTTAACATCATCAAACAAGCCCTGTGCCCACAACGTTTTAATTGCATCAGAAGTTGCTTCCCCTGGAAGAACGATTTTATCGCCTTTAGTTAATTTAGACAAGGTGATTAATACTTCTTTATCTAAATATTGGGTTCCGGTTACTGTTGTACCTCCAATAATATATTCTTTTGGACTAAAATAATCGAGATCTAAGCCACCAACCTTTAAAGAAGGGGTTACCGGAGCCTGACCTTGTGGACGTACTTGAGCGAAGGCCGGAGCGGCTAAAACTAGTAGGATTAAAACTTGAAATATTCTTTTCATTAAAATTATTTGTTCAGTAATGGCCAAAAGGTAACGATATTTTATAAAGCAAAATTACTTTATGTTGTTCCCTTATTATGGTTTCATTTATCGTATAAAAGTGGTGCTAAGTTAGCTTAAACGCTTGTTAAAAAGTGTTAAAAGAAAAATTAGTTTAATTGCTCGCTAATTTTACCAAAACGGCGTTCGCGTTTTTGATAGTCTACAATGGCCTCGAAAAGATCTTCACTTCTGAAATCCGGCCATAAAACATCAGTAAAATAAAACTCGGTATAAGCCATTTGCCAAAGCAGATAATTGCTGATACGGTGTTCGCCACTGGTCCTGATCATAAGTTCAGGATCTGGTATATTTACGGTTGTTAGTTTCGACGAAAACAGGTCTTCGTTAATATCATCCAAAAGAAATGGTATTATCTTTTACCGCTGATGCAATTTTTTTAGCGGCTTCCAAAATTTCCCATTTCGCACTATAACTTAAAGCCAGTGTTAGTGTACATTTTTTGTTATGGGCTGTTTTTTCCATGGCTTCTTTTAAATCATCAATACACTCCTGAGGTAAGGATGCAATATTGCCAATAGCATTCAGCTTAATATTTTTTATTAAGTGTTTCGGTTTCTTTGTTGATGGTAGAAATCAGAATCTGCATCAAAGCATCTACCTCTTCTTTGGGTCTGTTCCAGTTTTCGGTAGAAAAAGCATATAAAGTGAGGTACTCAATACCTACTTCAACACAACCTTCAACAATGTCTTTTACAGAAATTACACCTTGTTCATGTCCAAAAACCCGCACTTTGCCCTGGCCTTTTGCCCATCTTCCATTACCATCCATGATTACGGCAATGTGCTTTGGCAGGCGGCTATAGTCTATTTGTTCTTTAAATCCCATTAATTATGTCAAAATCAGCTTAAAAGGAATAGCATTTTGAGGATACAAAGGTAAAAGATATGCCAACACTAACAAATAGATAAGTGTCCCTTTTTCGAAAATCGCCTCTTTGGGTTCCCGGCTGTCCAATTTTATAGCGTGAAGGATCGGATAAATTAACCTGATTCTGGCCATTTCCAACAATTACCTGGTTAACCGGATAACGGCCGCTTACATCATCAATATAATCGGTAGAAGGTGTTCTATAGCCCAGTTCGGTAAAAATGCTCCAGGTATCTTTGTAATTATACCTTAAGCCCAGGCCATAAGGAATGGTTAAAACGGCATTTTTATATCCATTTTCCTGTCCTTCGGTGGCCAGGCGATCTAACCGGTAACGCTCGCCATTTACTTTTACAGTTGGTTTAAATACAAGTAACCCCACTCCCGTAAACAGGTATGGCGTAAATTGCCGCGTTCCGCCGCCAAGGTTAAAATTAAAAAAATTAAAATCCACCAGCGCGCTGAATTCACTCAGTGATGTTTTAAAACGCAGATTTCTTTCCCGTAACTGCTCATTGCCGGAATAGGAATCATCCGCTTTTACCTGCCCATAAGTATAATTTAAACGGACCCCCAGGTACTGGTTAAAGTTGCGCTTTGCATAAATTCCACCAGACAAACCACTGATATACAATGGATTATTCTGATTAAGATCACCCATATAACCGGCACCGCCAGCCATTACACCAAGTTCCCAGGAGGGTTCACCTATCACTGCACGCTGCGCACGAACAAACTGCCCACTAAAGATGAGAAAGAAGATAATTAATAGCTGTTTGCCTGGCGTCATGCTTAGTAGTTACGGGTATCAATGCCCCATAATAATTTATTCCTTAACGTATTCAAGTAGGTTTCATTATTAAGGCGGATCAGATTTATGCAAAAATCTGCCTTTTTTATGCTGATTTTAACCGAACGCTCTACTGTTACCGTGCGGCTATCGCAGGAAACGAGGAATTTTGATTCCCTGGCTTCTACCTCAAAAGAGAGGGTATTGCCATCAGGAACCACTACTGGCCTAACATTTAAATTATGTGGTGCAATGGGCGTAATTACAAAATTTTTCGAGTCGGGATAGATAATCGGCCCTCCGCAACTCAATGAATAAGCTGTAGATCCTGTCGGGGTGGCAATAATCAATCCATCTGCCCAGTAGGAGTTGATAAACTCTCCGTTCATAGAGGCGTGGATAATCATCATGGCCGAATTATCGCGACGGTGAATGGTGATATCGTTTAATGCAAAGTTTTCTTCGCCAAACAAATGGTTATCCGATTCTAAAGTTAACAGCGAACGGGAATCTAATGTATATTCTCCATTGCTTAAAGCCTTTAATGCCTGTCCGATTTCATTTTTATTGATACTGGCCAGAAACCCTAAACGGCCAAAATTGATCCCGATTACGGGTATGCCAGAATTGCGGATCAACGATAAGGTATCCAGTAAAGTCCCATCACCCCCAAACTCAACAGTACATCAGCATGGTCTTTAAGTTCGGCATGGTTGTGAAAAATGATTGTATTTGAAGGCAGTTTAATTTTGCCGTGAAGAGATGTTTTAAATTTAGAATATAAAAACGGGCTGGATACTTTTGCTCGGCTCAAATGATCGAAAACCTCCTGAACATAGGGCAATACCGTATCATTAAAATCTCTCCCGTAAATTGCAATCCTCATAAAGTAGGTTTATACATTTAAATAATTCATGAAAGAATCGTAACGCTCCTGCGACCCATCATCAATCTGGGTATTATTATATACTTCTTTCACCAGGTAATCATACCTTTCGAAAGAGGCTACCAATGAAGTAATTTCTGTTTTATTTACTTTGAGCGTTACTTCCAGACGTGTAGAGTCTTCGAAAGAATTCACATAAGAAGAGAGTACCTGAGCATTATCAGCTTCAACAATCTGCGCAATATGTGCCAGAGAATTATCACGGTTACTAATCTCCAAAACTATAATGCCACCAGGTTCATTTACCGCATACTGTTCGGCAATAGCATTTACCATACTATTGATTGGAATTAAACCAGCATAATTTTTCTGCTGATCTAAAACCGGAACAACTGTTAATTTTAACTGGCTGAATAACCTGATTACATCATAGGTATGTGCATTATTCAACACGAAAACATTAAGGGTGTTTACAGCACTATCGCTTAAAAGTGTATCGTGATTGTCAATATTTAATAAATCATCTTCAGAAACCAAACCCAATAAAGTTACCTCGTTAACAACCGGTAAATGCTTCAGTTTAAAGTCGTTCATACGATCTAAAGCTTTCTGCACCGTGTCATCAGTTCTTAGTGACGGAATTGCATCTGATATGATTTCTGCAGCAAACATTTATTTTAACAATATTCTATCTAAAAATTTCTCTAAAAATGCATTAAATATCTGTGGGTGTTCCATCATAGGCGCATGCCCACACTTATCAACCCAATTTAATTCTGAGTTCGGCAATAACTGGTGGAATTCTTCTGCCACTTCCGGCGGAGTAACCTTATCATTTTTGCCCCAGATTAAAGAAACCGGTATGGTAATTTTCGAAAGTTCTTTAGCCATATTGTGGCGTATTGCCGATTTTGCCATGGTTAAAATACGAATAACCCTTGATCTGTCGTTAACTGTTTTAAAAACATCATCTACCAGTTCTTTGGTTGCCGTTGCCGGATCGTAAAAAGTAAATTCAACTTTTTCCTTAATATAATCGTAGCTCTCTCTACGTGGGAAAGATCCTCCAAAAGCATTTTCATATAAACCAGAACTACCTGTAAGTACCAGCGCTTTAACAAATTCCTGATGAGCAACGGTAAATACTAAACCTACATGGCCACCAAGCGAATTACCCACAAGCACTACCTGGTTTAAATTTTTATATTTTAAAAAGCGATGAAGATATCTCGACAATGCTTTTACGCCCAATGTTAAAATTGGCAGATCGTAAATTGGTAAAATCGGAATAATTACACGATAGCGATCTTTAAACTGTTCGATAACCAGTTCCCAATTGCTTAGTTCGCCCATCAGGCCATGTAGCAATACCAGTGTCTCGCCTGTTCCAGCTTCAATGTATTTAAATCCGTCCTCTTCTATTATCGGGTAAGTCATATATATTCTAGATGGTATTGTGCTACTAAGTTAGTAGAGTAAAATTAAATTTATGCATTTATATCCCATTTTTTCTGAAATAAAACCAAAAACGGTATAAAAACGTCATTTGCATTGCGTAGAGCGATAAGCGGCCAGCGATTATTAACCTTCTGCCTTACGCCTTTATTCCCTCTACCTCAATTAAGCCAGTTTTTCTTTAACAATCTCCGCAATTAATTTACCATCTGCTTTACCAGCCAGTTCTTTGTTTGCCATGCCCATTACCTTACCCATATCCTTAACCGATGTAGCGCCAGATTGTTTGATTACCTCCTCAATAATTGAGGCAACCTCTGCCCTATCTAACTGTTTTGGTAAAAATTGATTAATCACCTCAATTTCTTCTTCTTCTACCTGATACAAATCTTCGCGATTTTGTTGCTTGTAAATATCAGCAGATTCGCGGCGTTGTTTAATCAGTTTCTGAAGGATTTTGAGTTCAGCTTCTTCCGTAATTTCTTCTGAAGATCCTTTCTCTGTTTTTGCTAAAAGTAAGGCAGCTTTTATTGCTCTTAAACCTCTTAACTGTGCATTGTTTTTAGCCAGCATGGCTTTTTTTATTTCCTGATCTATTGTGTTTGATATCATTTCTTTTAATCGGTTAATCGTTGCTGGGTTAACTGGTTAATCGTTTAAATTGGTTAACTGTTCAGTTAAGTTAATTGTTTAATCGCAGGATTGCTAAATTGTTAACTGCAAATTGCCAACTGAAAACTTTATACCCTATTTATAATTGTTGCGGTAGCCTGTGCGGTAGGCATAATCAGCATATCGTTAATGTTAACATGCTTTGGCCTGCTCACAACATACCAAATGGCATCTGCAATATCGTCGGCAATTAGCGGCTCCAGGTTTTCGTACACCTTTTTCGCCCGATCCTCATCACCTTTAAAACGTACCACCGAAAATTCGGTTTCTACCATACCCGGATTAATTTCTGTAACCTTAATGCCGTGGGGTAATAAATCGATACGCATGCCTTTACTCAAAGCATCTACAGCATGTTTGCTGGCACAATATACGTTTCCATTTGGATAAACTTCTTTTCCTGCGATAGAACCAATGTTAATAATATGGCCCGATTGATTTGGGATCATCCAGTTGGAAATAATTTTGGTTACGTAAAGCAAGCCTTTCACATTGGTATCAATCATGGTGTCCCAATCGTTGGTATCACCTTTATCAATGGGATCTAAACCCTGGCTCAAGCCTGCATTGTTAATTAAAACATCAACCTTTTTCCACTCTGCAGGCAAAACTTCTAATGCATTGGTAAGACTTTCTTTTTCGCGAACATCTGCAAAAACCTGTTTAATCGTAATGGCATATTTGTCTTCTAAATGATGTGCAATTTTAGCCAGGCGGTCTTCTCTGCGGGCCAATAATACCAGGTTATAACCTTGTTGGGCAAATGTATGTGCACAAGCTTCGCCAATACCAGAAGTTGCACCTGTAATTAATGCGATTTTAGACATTTTTATGAATTTTAGGTCCAGGTAATCCTTTAAAATAAGGTCTTGATTTACCTATAACAACAAAGGTAAGTTTTTTTGGATTGCAGGACTATTGAAAAATCAAACTGAACGTTAATTGACGTAATTTCAACTTATCTATCGGATTGGCGTAAACAGTATTATCATGCTGAAGCAAATCGTTGGCCGAATACGAAAGTTTTATTTCGGGCGACATTTTAAAATACTCGAAATAAATATCGAAACCAATACCTGTTTCGTATGACAGGTAATTTCTTTTATTCTTTAAAAACTTATTTACGGCTGTTTCTCCTTCATCGAAGGTTTTCTTTTTCGAAGCTATATCTATAGAATATTTAGCACCACCTAACCAATATACCCTAAAATTATTCAGCCGGTTCGATTTTACCTTTATGCCTAATGGAAATTCGAACATCGTAGCCTGAACTTTTCTGTCTACCACGGTTTGGAAGTTTTTTGTTTGCCCGTTGCCTACGTCAATCGGCGCCATTGGCTCATACTCGTAAGTGACTACCCTATCGCTAAAAATTAGGGAGGGTGTTGCCCTGATATCAAAGTTATCAGAGATCATTCTATTCATTACAAAACCCAATCCAAAACCTTGAGATGGCGAGCTGGAAATAGCATTTAATGTTGAGGTAACCGGAATGCCTGAATTTAGATCGTAAGATGGATCCAGAGAATTTGGCACTTCATAAAAAGGCGATCGCCAATTTGGCTTTTTTAGGATTTTGTATTCGGCCGAGATATACTGAAAATTAAAACCAAAACTCCAATCTTCATCATCTATTCCGCCACCCCAATTTTGTGCAAAGGTGGTTGTAGAAACCATAAAAAGTGAAAGAATGAGGCTTAATTTTCTGATCATTTGGTTCCTACATATATCGAACTTATTCCAAACGTTAAAATTCTTTGTTTGGTACTTTTAAAGCCAACTTTTTCCATCAGATTAGTAAAATCTTTCCCGTCTGGAAAAGCTGCTACCGATTCTGGCAAATAAGTGTAGGCTCTATGGTCTTTAGAAAAGAGTTTTCCAAAAAACGGCGTTACCTGTTTAAAATAAAAACTATACAATTGTTTTACAGGAAAAACCTTTGGTTTTGAAAATTCGAGTATCACCATTTTCCCATTGGGTTTTAATACCCGGTACATATCGGTTAATCCTTTTTCCAGATTTTCGAAGTTACGCACGCCATAAGCGCAGGTAATGGCATCAAACGTATCATTTTCGAAATGCAGGCCTTCAGAATCGCCTACCTGAACGGTAAAAACTTCGTTTAAACTACGCTCGTTAATTTTCTTTTTAGCTACTTCTAACATGCCTTCAGAAATATCAACACCAGTTACCTTCTCCGGATGAAGCTTTTTAATGGCTTCAAAAGCAAAATCGCCAGTTCCAGTAGCTACATCAAGCATAATCCTGGGTTGGATAGAAATTAATTCTTTAATGGCTTTTTTACGCCATAATACATCAATGCCTAAAGAAAGAAAATGGTTTAAAAAATCGTAAGTGCCAGAAATGTTGTTAAACATGGTTGCAACCTGCTCTTTTTTAGTTGCATCTTCTACCTGGTATGGAGTAATATTCTGATTCATGATATGGAGCAAAGATATAGAAAAGAGTTTGCAGTTGGGAGTTTAGAGTTTGCAGTTTAGCGATTGCCTTAAACTTTACGAATCGCTGACGACAGAGGTATTTATCGATCAAAGTAAACATTAGCGTTAGTTTGCAATTGGGAGTTGAGAGTTTGAGTATAACGATTGTATTAAACTTTACGAATTGCAAACGGCGGTAGCTATTCCCCTCCCAACTCCAAACGCCCAACTCAAAACTAATTGTTACCTTTGTACTATGATTATCAAAACGGCAACATTTGTTTGCAGCAACACCCAGGTTTCGGCACTACCGGTACCAACTATGCCCGAATATGCATTTATTGGTCGCTCTAATGTGGGTAAATCTTCATTAATCAATATGCTGGTTAATCAACATGGGTTGGCCAAAACCTCGCAACGTCCTGGAAAAACACAGTTGATTAATCACTTTTTAATTAACGAAGCCTGGTACATTGTCGATTTACCGGGTTATGGTTATGCCAAGGTTTCTAAAACCAGCAGAGAGAAATGGGAGAAATTTATCCGCGCCTATATCACCAAAAGAGAAAGTTTACAATGTGTTTTTGTTTTGATAGACAGCCGTTTAGAACCTCAGGGAATTGATATAGAATTTTGCTATTGGTTAGGTGAAAAACAGATCCCGTTTTCGTTAATTTTTACCAAAGCTGATAAACAGGGCATGACCACCACACAGAAAAATGTAGCCGCTTTTAAGAAAAAATTAGGTGAGTTTTTCGAAGAGATTCCTTCCACCTTTATTTCTTCTGCTGAAAAAGGAACCGGAAAAGATGAAGTTTTAAATTTCATTTATGAGGTGAATAAAGATTTCGTGGTTCCGACAGATTATAAAAAGTTTTAACCAGTTTTCAGTTCGCAGTGCACAATTTTCAGTTTAATATTAAAAAAATCTGTGCAATCAAATAATCTGTGTAATCGTCCCCGATGGGAAATTAATCAGTTCTAAAAAAATGAAAAAATACTTTTCACTCGTATTATTCGCTCACTCCGTTTTTGCGCTACCATTTGCTATGATTGGTTTCTTTTTGGGCGTAACTACAACAGAAAATCCATTTTCCTGGTATAAACTAATTTTAGTTTTGCTGTGTATGGTTTTTGCCAGAAACTCGGCCATGGCTTTTAACCGTTATCTCGACAGAAACATTGATGCAAAGAACCCGCGTACCAAAATGCGCGATATCCCTGCAGGTAAAGTTTCAGCAAATGAAGCATTGATTTTCGTTATCGCCAATTGTGTTCTTTTCGCCATTACCACCTACTTTATTAACCCGCTTTGTTTCTATTTATCGCCAGTGGCTTTGTTCGTGGTTTTGTTCTATAGCTACACCAAACGTTTCACTGCGCTTTGCCATTTGGTATTGGGCTTAGGCCTGGCGCTTGCTCCTATTGGTGCTTACATTGCCGTTACCGGGCATTTTGCACTGGTTACTGTGCTCTACTCTCTAACAGTATTATTCTGGGTAAGTGGATTTGATATTATATATGCCTTACAGGACGAAGAATTTGATCGCGAAGAAAAATTACATTCCATTCCATCGGCACTTGGCATTAAAAATGCTCTGAATGTTTCAGTGCTGTTGCACATACTTTCAGCTACTTGCGTAATATTGCCGGTATTTTTTACATCTTTTAGTTGGGTGTATTACGTAGGTATTGTGTTTTTCTGTTCGATGTTGATTTATCAGCATTTATTGGTAAAACCGAACGACATCAGCAAAGTAAACCGGGCTTTTCAAACCTTAAACGGTTATGCATCGGTGGTATTTGCTGTATGTTTTTTAATAGATGCATATTTGAGACATAAATAAATGAGTGAATGAGTTAATGATTGAATTTTGAATGAGAGAATATACCATTGCGCCATAACCATTCACTCCTTCAATCATTCTCTAATTTTAATAATTAACTATTATGATAACAAAGAAACCCAGAACATATATCCCTCAGGAATTAACCATTACCTGGGAAAATTTAGCACCACTTTTTACTGAACTGCAAAACCGTGAGATTAACAGCACAGCTGAGTTAGAGCAATGGTTAAAAGACCGTTCTGAGCTGGAGGCGGCTTTGGAAGAAGATTTCGCCTGGAGATATATTAAAATGAGCTGCGATACCGCAAATGAAGAACTGGTTAAAAATTTTCAATACTTCGCGACCGAAATAGAGCCAAAAATTTCTCCGTTAGCCAATGAATTGAACAAAAAATTTGTCGAAAGTCCGTTTATGGATGATTTGGACAAAGAAAAATATTTCGTGTACAGTCGCGCCATTAAAAAAGCATTGGAGCTTTACCGCGACGAAAACATTGAACTCTTCACTGAACTTCAGGTAAAACAACAAAAATACCAAAGCACTACAGGCGCCATGAGCGTTGAGCTGAATGGGCAGGAATATACCTTGGAGCAAGCCTCGATCTTTATTAAAGATTTAAACCGAGAGGTACGTGAAAATGCCTGGAAAACGATCCAACAACGCCGTTTGGTTGATAAAGATGATTTAAACATTTTATTTGATGAGCTCATCAGGCTACGCAATCAGGTAGCTTTAAATGCTGGCTTTGAAAACTATCGCGATTATATGTTCCAGGCCTTAGGCCGTTTCGATTATACCCCACAGGATTGTTATGATTTTGCCAGCGCGATTGAAAAGGAAATTGTTCCGATTTTAAAAGAACAGGCTGAAAAACGCCGCGAAGCATTAGGTCTGGAAGTATTAAAACCCTGGGACCTGGAAGTGAGCATCAGTGGCAAACCAGCTTTAAAACCTTTTAACAACGGTGAAGAACTGATTGATAAAAGTATTGCCTGTTTTAATGCCATAGATGAAAAATTAGGTTCAAAATTGGCGACCATGAAAGCCAATAACCTTTTTGATGTGGAGAGCAGAAAAGGTAAAGCGCCCGGCGGTTACAATTACCCGTTAGCCGAAACCGGAGCACCTTTTATTTTCATGAATTCGGCAAACTCGTTGCGCGATTTAACTACCATGGTTCACGAAGGTGGTCATGCGGTACATACCTTTTTAACAGCAAATTTAGAGCTAAACGACTTTAAACATTGTCCATCTGAAGTTGCTGAGCTGGCTTCAATGAGCATGGAATTGATTTCTATGGATAATTGGGATGTTTATTTTGATAACGCTGAAGATTTAAACCGTGCTAAAAAAGAGCAGTTGGCCGATGTTTTAAAAACTTTACCATGGGTGGCGGTAATTGATCAGTTTCAGCACTGGATTTATACCAACCCTAACCATACAGCCGCTGACCGCGAAGAAACCTTTAAACAGATTTTTAACCGTTTTGGTGCTGGTTTTGCCGATTGGACGGATTTAGAACAACAATTTGGAAATGGCTGGCAAAAACAACTGCATTTGTTTGAAGTTCCTTTTTATTACATCGAATATGCAATTGCCCAGCTAGGTGCCATTGCCGTTTGGAAAAATTATAAAGAAAACCCTGAAAAGGCTTTAGAACAATACCTGGCTGCACTTGCATTAGGTTATACCAAGCCGATGAACGAGATATATGAAACCGCGGGCATCAAATTTGATTTCAGCGCAGAATATGTAAAAGAACTGGCAGGTTTTGTTAAAACAGAACTGGAGAAACTGGGATAAGGCAGAAATTTTTGAGATATAAGGCTTTTTCCCCTCAAAGGATTATTAATAAGAGTCGTGGTAAATGCCACGACTCTTTTGTTTAATAACCACAGATAAAAAGGATGAACACAGATTATATCTGATTTACTCCTAGTTCTGGTCTTAGCGTCTCGCTAAGAGACTGAAGTTTAATTCTTTTATCGTGGCGTAGGGATGTTGTAAAGACGCTTCGACTCCGCTCAGCATGACAAACCGAGGGAGAATTATCAATTCGCCTTGGCATCTCGCTAAACTTTTTTTGACACTGAAACATAGAAGGCACCGAAATTAAGTAAGAATGAAGAACCTTAATACACTAAAATGTTTTTTTGTAATCAAAACTGATGTTTCATCTGCAGTACCTAAATAACAGACCTGATGGAAGTGAAAATCCCTTTTGGGTATTGGAAAATTATTTTTACCAACTATTTCCCAAAAGGATTGTAGCGTACAGCAGGACAGAACCCTGGCTATGAAATACAGACGCTGCTCTCCAAAAAAGAGTCTTTAGTACCAATCACCATAACCGCATCTTATCTGGTCCTGGCGTCTTAGTTCTTTCCAGGGAAACATAAAATACAGATTTTGTAATAGGCTCTTCGACTCCACTCAGCGTGACAGCCCGAAGGAGAATTATTAACTGGCCTTAGCATCTCGCTTAACTTTTTTGCCATGGAAACACAGAGGACACAGAAACTAAGATTATTTAAAAAGAGGCTATTACAGCAAATGCTGAACTTCTGTTATGTACCAATACTCATGGACTATAGCATGTAAAAAAATGTTAATTAGGTTAAACATTGTTAAAATCTACCGATTAATGTAACTGATGATCTAGTTTCGTTTAATTCCTAATCAGATAAAAGGAAAAACCAATCATCAGATCCTAATTAACAATGAAACTATTCGCTCCATTCTTTTTAATACTTAATTTATTTTGTGCCAATCTGCTTTATGCCCAAACCGTAAAAATCCATGTTACTGGAACGGTTATCTCTAAAAGCAACACAAAAATTTTGGCTACGCTCATATTTAAAAATGCAACAGACTCTTCCTTTATCAAAACCGTGACAACCGACGAACAAGGGAATTTTATATTGGATAATTTCCCATCAGGCAAGTGTACACTAGAAGTTAAATCACTTGGTTATAAAACTCTTTTAGAAACGCTGGAGCTGAAACCGAACAAAACCAATATCAATTTAAGTTTTACGCTACAATCAGATATAAATGAACTGGAAAGTGTCGTTATTGCTGGCCGCAAGCCTTTAATAGAACGCCATAGCGATAAAACGGTGATGAACGTAGAGAGCAGTATTATTTCAACCGGAAATACTGCACTCGAAGTGCTTGCTAAAATGCCCGGCGTAGCGGTTAATCAGGATGGAATAATCAGTATCAGAGGTAGATCTGGTGTCAATGTGCTTATTGATGGAAAAACGACTTATTTATCGGCCGAACAATTGGCTACCAGATTGCGCTCATTAAATAGTAACGAAATAAAAACGATCGAACTGATTACCAGCCCATCTTCTAAATACGATGCTGAAGGAAATGCAGGCCTGCTCAATATCAAGCTAAAAAAGAATGCGAACTATGGTACAAACGGAAACATAGATTTAGGTTTAGGCTATGGCAAGAATCCAAAAAGCGATGCGGCGATATCCATTAACCATCGAAACAAGAATCTTAACATTTTTGGGAACTTCGCTAACAACAATAATAAAGCCACCGAAAACCTGGACATTTTGAGGGTAGTAAATGGCAGTGATCAAAATACTTATTTCCATCAATCTAATACACAGACCAGATCCACACATAACAACAATTACAAAGCTGGGATTGACTATTTCGTCAACGAGAAAAACACTTTAGGTTTCCTCACTACAGGTTATTTTAACAATGGTCACGATGCGTCTAATGGCCTAACTGCTATAGGCCGAAGTTTTACACAGATTGATTCATCAATTGTTGCTGATAATCCCGCAAAGAATAAATACCGTAACCAGGCTTACAACCTCAATTACAAAAGTGTGATCGATACCTCAGGTCAGGAATTATCGATCGATTTAGATTATGCGAAATACCATAGTGAAGAAAATACCATTTACCAAAACTCCTTTTTCGACCAAAGTGCTTCGATGTATAAATCACCTGCCATCTTTCGAAATGCCACCCCTTCTCTTATCACAATCAAAGCTGCGAAAATTGATTATGCACTTCCGCTTAACACCACTACTAAACTAGCCATAGGTTTAAAAAGCAGTTGGGTAAGTACAGATAATGATTTTCGGTTTGAAAACCTAACCGGAACAGCTTGGAAGAATGATGCGGGCAGAAGCAACCATTTTATTTACGAGGAAAATATAAATGCTGCTTATGCCACCCTAAAGCACGAATTTAAGTCGACCAGTGTAGAAATTGGTTTACGAACGGAGCAAACCAACTCTAAAGGCAATTCCATTAGCGACAATAAGACTGTAAAGCGTAGTTATTTTGATTTTTTCCCAAGTTTTAACATCAACCAAAGTTTAAATCCTAATCATGAAATCGGTTTTTCATACAGCAGAAGGATAGACCGGCCTGATTACAAATCACTCAATCCCTTTGTTTACTTTGTTGATCTATATACTTTTAGTCAGGGAAATCCTTTTCTTAACCCGCAGTATACCAATTCTTTTCAACTGGCATACAATTATAAAAAAACATTAAATATTTCATTGGGATACAGTATCACCAACAACTTAATTATTGATGTTTTGCTACCAGAAAACGAAAAGAAAACACTGTATCAAACCGTTCAAAACCTCGATAAACAATATGCCTACGATGTAACGATTGGCTACCCTACAACCATTACCAAATTCTGGAGCATGGACAATACACTTACCAGCACCTATAACCAGATCAAAACCGCTAACCTAGGTGATGGTGTATACGACAGAAAGAAAGTAAATTTTATGATCAACAGTAGTCACAGTTTTACGCTCAGTCCGTCAACATCTGCAGAACTTTCAGGAGAATATGCCTCTTCGCAGATTTATGGCACTTATGCCATAAAACCTTATTATGGAATAGATTTTGGAATCAAGAAATCGTTCTTCGATAAGAAACTCAATGTTAGATTTGCTGCCAACGATGTTTTCGACTCCAGAAAAGCAAGAATCAGCAGTGCACTCTCGGGTTTAGACTATAACCTCACGCAAAAACAAGAGAGCAGGGTTTACAGGTTAAGCTTCAATTATATTTTCGGCAGCAGCAGTATTAAGGGAACCCGCGAACGGAAAACAAGTGTAGCAGACGAGGAAGGCAGAATTAAATAATAGTTATCCTTCTTCTTTTCTTCTGAGTTTCAAAATAACAAACATCACTAAAACTGATATTAAGATCATGATCAGATAACTGTAGCTCAAGTTACGTTCATCTTTCGCAGGAATCAGGTTTACCACTCCGTAGCTTAAAAATGAAACAATTACGTAGGTAATCCCTCCCGTTAATCCACCTGCAATACCTGCATTCTTAGGGAACTTGCTCAAACAGAAAGTGAAGTAATTATTAAAAGTAAAGCCTGCTCCTACATGGATTAAAAAGGCAAAGAAAATTAACGACCAGATGTTAGAAACAAAATTTAAGCTTATAATCATCATAATTACAAATGCTACCTGAAACAGCGAGTTGATCATTAATCTTTTAAAGAAAGGTCTGTTAATGGTAGCCTTCCCAATAAAGCCTCCAACCATCCATGCAAAACCTAAAAACAATGAGCTGTAACCTGCAATAACCGGCGAAAAATTAAAGTGATGCTCAATAATAAACGGACCGGTCATATTGTAAACCATCACCATACAATAGGCTAAACCCAACATTACAATACCCAATGTAAAACTCGTTGTTTTAATCATTTCGATATAAATCCCTGTTATTTTCTTCAACTGAAAATCGGTAAAATGTTTTAAAGTTTCGCCACTGAACAACAACTCCAGTACCGCAAAAACCAGTGCAAAACCTGCCAAAAAATAAAAATTAGATTCCCATCCAAATGCTGTTTGAAGATAACCACCAATAAAAGGCGCTACGATTGGCCCGGTAGACCAGATGATGGAAAACAGACTGAGGTAGTGTTTTAACTGGTCGCCTTCGAAGAGATCGACAAAGTATGCCCTTTTCGCTACCACAATTGCACCAACAGTAAGTCCATGAATAACGCGCATTAAATAAATGAGGTAAATGTTATGTGTTGTGGCAATAACAATACTAGCCCCAGCAAAAATCAATAACGCATACAGGCAGATCTTATACCTGCCAAAGCTATCGAGCACGCTCCCGATAAAAAGTTGCGAAACACCATAGCTAATTAAAAAGATACTTAATGTGAGTTGAACCTGAACACTGCTTACCTGCATTTCGCCTGCCATTGTTGGTAAAGAGGGGATATAAATATCGGTAGCAAAACCCGACAATGGAATTAAAGCAAAGGCCAGTATGGTAGCTAAACCCTGGTTACCTTCTTTGATATATTTTATTTGTACTGTGTTTGAATTCATATTCATTACTGTAATCGTTAAAAATATTCCAATCAAACATTAATTTAAGAGCACTTATTTACCTGATTGAATATTGACAACAAAATTAGGACTTTCACTCAGCGTAAAATTATGCCAATCAAACAAAGGATTATTCAAGCCAAATAATTTCAAATTTTTACTTTAATCTAATAAATCCCATTCTTTTCGGCTGCATTTTGCTTCCCAAAATAAAGTGCCTTGAAAATTATATCCTGCTTTAAACGTTTTTAGCCAAACTTTTTATAAGTTTGAAGAAACAAGCAAACAAAAGATGTTCGAAAAGCTATTCAGAAAGAAATCTATTTCCAAGATATTACAAGATGCGGCAAAAGGCTATGGCGACCACGAAAATACATTACATAAAACACTTGGTGTTCGCGATTTAACAGCTTTTGGAATTGCAGCGATTATTGGAGCGGGAATTTTTAGTACGATTGGCAAAGCAAGTGCAGATGGCGGTCCGGCGGTAATCTTTTTATTTATTTTTACGGCAGTAGCGTGTAGTTTTGCAGCCTTTGCTTACGCAGAGTTTGCTTCAATGGTACCAGTTTCTGGTAGTGCTTATACTTATTCTTACGTAGCCTTTGGCGAACTGGTGGCCTGGATTATTGGCTGGTCGCTCATTATGGAGTATTCCATCGGTAATATAACAGTTGCTATATCTTGGTCTGATTATTTTACCGGACTACTTTCTACCATAAAAATACCGCCGCTAGGCATAGATGGTATCCATGTACCCGATTGGATGACAATGGACTATTTAAGTGCTTATAACGGACATCAACATGCTGAAGCGCTATTAGCCGCCGGCAAAAACCTCGCAGATTTAGATCCGGCTACAGCTTTGGCTAATAATGCATGGCTCACCGCTCCGAAAATCGGTAGCTTTCACCTCGTTGCAGATATTCCTGCCTTAGGCATCATCATTTTAATTACCTGGTTAATTTATCGTGGCATGAAAGAGAGTCGCAATGCCAGCAACGCCATGGTGGTGGTTAAGCTTGCGGTAATTCTTTTGGTATTGGCGGTAGGCATATTTTATGTAGACACAAAAAACTGGGATCCATTTGCACCTAATGGCGTTGCAGGAGTTCTAAAGGGCGTCTCGGCAGTATTCTTTGCTTATATCGGTTTCGATGCCATTTCTACGACAGCTGAAGAATGTAAAAACCCGCAACGCGATTTACCCCGTGGAATGATGTGGGCCATTATTATCTGTACCATCCTTTATGTGGCTATTGCATTGGTTTTAACCGGTATAGTTAAATCAGACACCTTAGCCGTTGGCGATCCCTTAGCATTTGTTTTTGATCAGATTAACTTAAAATTAATGAGCGGTATTATTGCCGTAAGTGCGGTATTTGCTATGGCAAGTGTACTTTTGGTTTTTCAGATGGGTCAACCCCGGATCTGGATGAGTATGAGCAGAGACGGGCTATTACCAAAATCTTTTTCTAAAATTCATCCGAAATATAAAACACCTTCATTTGCAACTATTGTAGTAGGCTTTGTAGTAGCTGTACCATCATTATTTATGAATCTAACCATAGTTACTGATCTTTGTTCTATCGGAACACTTTTCGCTTTTGTATTGGTTTGTGCAGGGGTTTTAGTATTACAGAACAGGCCTGACGTTCAACGAGGAAAATTCAAGATACCTTATGTAAACAGTAAATTTATTATTCCAATCGCCTTAATTGCGACGATTATTTTCGCCTTTACAAAATATGGAAAAGAGACAAAAGCTTTCTTTTTAAATTCGCCTAAAACCATCCAAACCGTAACTTTTGTTACTTCATTAAGTGGCGACGAACTAAAAATTGTTAAAGAGGAAATTGTTAAAAATGCTGCGCCACAAATTTTATTGGCAGAAAAAGTAGATGCAGAATCTTATCTAAGTGCATTACCTGCTGATCGTTATGAGCAATTTATTTCAGCGTCAAAAGTACCTGTAGAGAAGAAGTACGAAAGTGGCTGGGGTTTATTTAAGCACAAAATCCCAATGTGGATTTTCATGATTATCTGCGTGGTCATCACCTACTATTGTATTACCAAAAACTTATCCTTAATTCCTGTTTTAGGATTGATCAGCTGTTTATACATGATGTGCGAACTTGGAATTTCAAACTGGATCGGTTTCGGCATCTGGCTGGTAGTTGGGCTTGTGGTTTATTTTGCCTATGGTTACAGACATAGTAAACTGGCAAATCCAGAGGTTTAAATTAAAATGAAATACAACCCTTTAATACATCATCGAAGATCGATCAGGTTAAAGGGTTACGACTATTCAAAAACAGGGGCATATTTCATCACGATCTGCTGTGAAAATAGAATCCATAGATTTGGAAAAGTTGCAGGTGATGAAATGATCCTAAATAAATCTGGCACTATTGCTTATAATGAATGGATTAATTTAGCGGATAGATTTCCGAATTTTGAACTTGATGTTTTTCAGATTATGCCGAATCACATGCATGGCATCATCGTCTTATCAGATCGAACTACTGTCGGGGCGACCCTTGAGGTCGCCCAAGAAAAAGATAAAATAAAAATGGCGACCGCAAGGGTCGCCCCGGCAATTGCTGAAATCGTCGGAGCTTACAAATCAATTGTTTCAAATGCATGCCTGCAGTTGTTCAAGTCACACAATAAAATAATGGGAAAGCTTTGGCAGCGTAATTATTATTCTATCGGTCGGTGTCTCACCGACCGAAATTAGTCTCACATATATTATTTTTTCTATATTGTATTTAAATTGTCCCTGCAACTTAAATATAATTATGCATATCTTCGATAAAAGGCAGGGACAAATGGATTACAACTATCCATATTTTTATACAGATACCATCTGTAACTTTGCACATTTATTAAATGATGATAACCTAAAAATGATCATCGTAAATTCGCTGAAATTTTTAGTCAATGAAAAACTTATTGAAGTATATGGCTACGTGATCATGCCCAATCACATCCATTTGATCTGGAATATGCTCAAATTAAATGGAAAGGAATCTCCAGCAGCCAGCTTTACTAAATTCACAGCACATGAATTTAGAAAGCATCTTTTGGTTAATAATCCTATACTTATAAATCAATACCGTTCTCAAAAGAATGATAGGATTTTTCAATTTTGGAAAAGAGATCCGCTAGCTATTCCATTAAGTAAGGAAAGTATTATAATACAAAAATTAGATTATATCCATGATAACCCAATTAAAGAGAAATGGAATTTATGTGCTCATCCTGAAGATTATAAATGGAGTAGCGCAAACTTTTATGAAACAGGGATTGATCAATTCAAGATCCTCACACATTTTAGAGATTAATCATTTAGGTCGGTTAGACACCAACAACAGGAAAAATCTATGTACTCAACCAGAAGATTATAAATGGAGTAGCGCAATTTTTTACGAAACAGGGATTGATGAATTTGGGATTCATACACATTTCAGAGATTAAATGTTTAAGTCGGTGAGAATCTCGATCGACTGAATTTAGATGTTTCGGTCGGTGAGACACCAACCGATAGGAAAATGGAGCGAGGATAAATTCCATTTATAAAAAAATCCCCTTTCTTTAAGAGAAAGAGGATTATATTTATTTCTTCTTTATAAAAGCCAGCGCGGTAATCATCACAAGTCCTAATCCAGATGCGATCATATAATTATTCGCATGATCAAGATGGTATATTTTCGCTGCGGGACCTGCTATAAATAGCACAATGCCCAAAATCAAAAGTGCAGTCCTCATTTAATTAAACTGGCAACCTGTGTAATTCAATATCATCTGGCGTAACGAAAATTAACGGAACTTTCTCTACATCAACATAACTGCTATCCAAACCAAAACTTCGCTCCTCAGACAAACTTAGTTTTTTAAGGATAAAATAGTAATCCATAATCTGTCTTTCGTAAAAACTTAACTTGGTAAACTTAGATAAATGTTTTTCTAAAAGAACAAATCTGAAATCGCCAGCAATTTTATGTTTGTTTAACGAGGTGTACTGGCTGGTAATATCGATCTCTCCATTTTTCACCAACTCTTCAACCACTTTACGGTAAAGCAGGTTAACACGCTGTTCAATCCTGAAACCTAACCTAAAATCGATCCTGATTAACTTGCCCGGAATCAGGAATTCAACTTTATAATCTAAAGTATATGGCTCATCCATTACGTCAACATGCACCAACCAGTATACATCAGCGCGTTTTGGCTCTTTTTGAATAATGGAATAGATAATTTTGGATTCGATCTCCGTTTTAAAGTTGGCACTGGTTAAATAAACCAACTGAGAAGAGTATTTCGGGACCGATTCATCGCTGCTCAATTCAGTTAAAATCTCATAATAATCTTCAATTTCGACATATTTAACAAAGCGATTTTTGATTTTCCGGGCTACAAACCAACTCCACATCACCGTAAATAATAAGGAACCGATTAATACGGTTACCCAACCACCATGTAAGAATTTGGTTAAATTACTGATCAAAAATGTACCCTCAATAATGACGTAGGTAAAAAAGAATAACGCTATCAGATATCTCGGAAAACGTCTGCTTCTCAAATAAAAACTCACCAGGATGGTGGTCATTAACATGGCTATGGTTATAGATAAACCATAGGCGGCGTCCATTTTCTCTGCTTTTTGAAACAAGAATACAATACCACAGCAGCCAATCCATAACATCCAATTAATAGAAGGCACATATAACTGGCCTTTAGAAACTGATGGGTAAACAATTTTAATTTTTGGCCAAAGGTTTAAGCGTACTGCCTCAGCAATTAAGGTAAACGAGCCACTAATTAAAGCCTGACTGGCGATTACTGCGGCCATAGTAGCGAGTATAACCATTGGAATTTGAAACTGATCTGGAACGATCTGGAAAAAAGGATTCATTTTTGCCCCTGGAACATAACTGCCGCTGTTCTGCAAAATCCAAACACCCTGCCCCAAATAGTTTAGAATAAGTGTCAGTTTAACAAAGATCCAACTGATCCTAATGTTATTTCTACCGCAGTGACCTAAGTCAGAATATAAAGCCTCTGCCCCGGTTGTACATAAAAATACACCGCCCAGAATTAAAAATGCGAGTTTATTGGTAACCAATAAATGAATGGCATAGTAAGGGTTAAATGCCTTAAGGATGCTGAAATCTTTAATCACAAAAGACACGCCCAAAACACCCAGTACAGCAAACCAAACAAACATTACGGGGCCAAATAGCTTGCCTACCATATTGGTACCGAACTGCTGGATAATAAACAGGATGGTTAAAATGGTGATTACAATTGGAATAACCGGCACATCAAATTTGCTGGTAAGCCCTTCAATGGCTGATGTTACCGTAATACTGGGCGTGATAATACCATCTGCAAGTAGTGCACAGCCACCTACAACGGCTGGTACCACTAACCACTTAGCCTTTTTGCGCACCAGGGAAAATAAAGAGAAAATACCACCCTCACCTTTATTATCAGCTCTAAGGGTAATAATAACATACTTAATGGTGGTTTGTAAAGTTAATGTCCAAATGATACAAGATAAAACGCCTAAAACGTTTGTTGGATTGATATCTTGCTTCCCCCTAGAATTGTTGTAAAAATTGCATTTAAGGTATACAAGGGTGATGTACCAATATCACCAAATACAATTCCTAAACTAATTAGAACACCGCCGGCGGTTAACGCGTTGACATTTTTATGATTTGACACTTTGTTGATTATTTAAGTGCGGCAAAAGTAAACTAACTATAACAATTTAACAACCAAATTATTGTGTATTTTCAACACTATGAAAATTAAATTTTATTGTTAAATTGTGTTAAATTATCGGTTTTAAACAAAATGTTTAATTTCTTTGTTTTAAATTAATACATTTGCTATACCAATTTGATGAAACTCTACACTAAGATAACGTTACTCACAAAACTCGCCTGCACATTGTGCATTGTTTTGTTATGCAGCGTAAATTCCTGGTCGCAACAGAGTGATAGCATTCACATCAGCTTAAAAAACAGAACAAAAAAAACAAGCCGGATTCCTGAAATTAAAGCCAATATTACACCTTACAAGCCGTTTTTTATGACAGTTGGTGGTTCCGGAATGTTCAATACTTCTTCTACAGTTCCTAAAAATGCAACAGTTGTAGCAAAAGATAAATTGTTAAGTATCTTAAAAATATATCCTAATCCTGTAGAAGATCAGTTAAATATTATTCTATCTATTGGAAAAGATGGTACCCAAACGACTATTAAAATTATCGATTTGTTAGGAAATGAAGTTGCAACGCTTTTGAACGAACGTTTAAATGCCGGTGAGCATACCAAAAACTTTGTCATTCCTAACAGAATTAACCCAGGCATTTACTTTTTAAGGGTTATTGCAGGTTCAGAAAGCCAGGTAAAACGGATCTCTGTTTTATAACACCATTTTCTTTTCTATTTTTGATTGATGCGGAATTAATTACCGTCTATTTTATCATATTTCATATTCTTAAGAATGAAGATCATCGCCATTGGCCGAAATTATGCCGAACATGCAAAAGAGCTGAACAATCCAGTTCCAACCACACCAGTAATTTTCCTGAAACCTGATACAGCTGTTTTAAAAGACAACAAACCTTTTTACCTGCCTGATTTTTCTGACGATATTCACTATGAACTGGAAGTGGTATTAAAAATCTGTAAGGAAGGAAAACATATTGCCGAAAAATTTGCTGCAAATTACTATGATGAAGTGGCATTGGGAATTGATTTCACTGCACGTGACATTCAGAGTAAACATAAAGAGAAGGGATTACCCTGGGAATTGGCCAAAGCTTTTGATAACTCAGCACCAATTAGTAATTTTTTACCTAAAAGTGATTACGAAGATCTTTATAATTTAAATTTTGAGTTAAAGATAAATGGTGAGTGCCGTCAGATTGGCCATACTAAAGATTTGTTATTCTCGTTCGAGAAGATAATCAGCTTTGTTTCTCAATATATTACTTTAAAAAAAGGAGATTTAATTTTTACCGGAACGCCTCAGGGAGTTGGAAAAATAAATAAAGGCGATAAACTGGAAGCCTGGTTAGAAGAAAAGCAACTTTTAAATTTTGATGTAAAGTAACGAATGATTAAAAACCCGATCCGACATAAGTTTAAATTTTCAATTTCAGTTTGCCTTTTATTTGCTTCAAATTTTGTTCAGGCCCAACAAATTTTTAGTACGAATAAATATCCGATTACAGATTTCAGACAACCTTTAGATATCACTCCCCCTGCACTGGCGGGCTCATTTGGCGAAATCAGAGGCAATCACTTTCATTCCGGGATCGATTTCAGAACTAATCAGCGGGAAGGTTATCCTGTTTATGCAGTTGCCGATGGTTATATTTCGAGGTTAAGGGTTCAGAACAGTGGTTTTGGACAGGCATTGTACATCAATCACCCCAATGGTTTTACTACGGTTTACGGCCACTTACAGCGTTTCGCCCCAAAAATTGCCACCATTGTTAAAAACCTTGAGTACGAAAAGAAATCATTTGAGATTGATGAGTTTCCTGATGCCACATTAATTCCGGTACATAAAGGCGAAATTATTGCCTGGTCTGGTAACCGTGGCAGTTCAGGCGGACCACATTTGCATTTCGAAATCAGAGATACTAAAACTGAAGAGACCATAAATCCGCAATTTTTCGGGATCATTATTCCCGATAATATTCCCCCTGTTATACATGGATTGTATGTATACCGTTTAAATGGCAAAACCTTTAACGAAAATACACCAAAACAGGCCATTGGCATTAGCGGAGCAAATGGTAGTTATAAAACCGTTGCACCCATCAGCTTAACCGGTGAGGTTGGCTTCGGCATAGTGGTAACCGACAGGCACAATGGTTTATCAGGCACCAATGGCGTATATTCCATTCAGCTAGAGGTAGATGAAAAGAAAGTATACACTTCTGCCCTTGAACGTTTTGCTTTCGAAGATAGTAAAGCAATTAATTCGCATATCGATTATCCTACCTATTTAAATACGAAAAGAAGTATCCAGAAAAGTTTTGTCGAACCTGGCAACCCTTTAAAAATTTATAGCGGTTTGGTAAACAGTGGTAAGATTAATTTCAATGATGGAGCTTCACACCAGCTTCGTTACATCATTACCGATTCGAAAGGAAATTACTCTGTTTTGCCTTTTACCGTAAATGCAGGTACTGCACCTGTTGCGGCGCCAGTTATTCCAGCCGGAATAATTTATCAATATAATAAGGTGAATGAATTTAATACCGATGATATTAAAGTGGTTTTCCCATTCGGGACATTGTACAGCGATTTAAATTTCACTTATAAAAAATTGCCTAAACCAGCAGGTAATGCCTGGTCGGCTGTACATCAGATTCATAATAGATATACGCCATTGCACATCGGTTTCGATATTTCAATCAAGGCTGATCAACTTCCCGAAAACCTCAGGAGTAAAGCGCTGATTGTAAATTCGAACGGTTCATCTCAGGGTGGTTTTTTCGAAAATGGCTATATCAAGGCCACGCCAAAAAACTTCGGCAGCTTTTACATTGCCATCGATACCATTGCACCGAGGATAATACCAGTAAATATCTCGGAAAGGAAAAATATGGCCGGTTTATCTAAAATATTTTTTAAGATCAGCGATAATCTATCCGGAATAAAAAGTTTTAATGGCTATATAGATGGTAAGTGGACTTTGATGGAATTTGACACGAAAACGGCTACACTATGGCACAGTTTCGATGAAAGAACAACTTCGGGAAAACATACACTTGAACTGGTTGTGGTAGATATGAAAGAGAATACCCGAAAATATACGGTAACATTTATTAGATAGAGACACGATATATTGGATTTCGTGACCTTACTGATATCAACTTTTCACAATTTAAACCAACAAATGTAATCTTTTAACATATATCCAACAGTATAATAGGTTAAACTGTTTAAATTGCAGGCATGATTTAAACATGTTATCATTCAAAATTCAATCATTATAAATATGGCAGAGTTAAAAGAAGGTGATCAGGCACCGGCAATTACATCAAAAGATCAGAATGGAACTGAAGTTTCGTTAAGCGATTATAAAGGCAAAACAGTTGTACTTTATTTTTATCCAAAAGATGATACTCCTGGTTGCACCGCCGAAGCTTGCGATTTCAGAGATAACTACCAAGGTTTACAGGCCAAAGGTATTGTAGTTTTAGGCGTTAGTGTTGACGATGAAAGATCGCACCAAAATTTGTAACCAAACACAATTTACCATTTACCCTATTGGCCGATACTGATCAGAAAATTGTAAATGACTATGGCGTTTGGGCAGAAAAAAACATGTATGGCAAAAAATACATGGGCACCGTTCGCACCACTTTTATTATAGATGGCGATGGAAAAATCATCCATATCATCAAAAAAGTTGACACAAAAAACTCAACACAACAAGTACTCAATTTAATCAATAACTAATTATGATATAGCGGTTAAAATATTAACTTTGCTATGTAACAACAACCTCTTATTTTAATGAAACATACAATTAAAGAGCTAGAAGATATTGCCTCTCAAATCAGAAGAGATATCGTAAGAATGGTTCATGGATGCCAATCTGGCCACCCGGGCGCTTCGCTTGGATGCGCTGATTTTTTTACCGCTTTATATTTTGAAGTATTGAACCACAAGACAGATTTCACGATGGAAGGCGCAGGCGAAGATCTTTTCTTCCTTTCGAATGGACATATTTCTCCGGTTTGGTACAGTACATTGGCTCATGCTGGTTATTTCGATAAAAGCGAACTGGCAACTTTCCGTAAACTGGACTCTAGATTACAAGGTCATCCAACTACCCACGAGCATTTACCAGGTATCCGTATTGCTTCTGGATCATTAGGTCAGGGCTTATCAGTTGCCATTGGTGCAGCATTGGCTAAAAAGTTAAACGGTGATAAATCTCATGTTTTTGCCTTATTGGGTGACGGAGAATTACAGGAAGGACAAAACTGGGAAGCAGCGATGTTTGCCCCTTTCAATAAAGTTGACCATTTAATTGCATCGGTTGATTATAACGGACAGCAAATTGATGGCCCTACGAGTAAAGTTCTTGCCTTAGATGATTTACAAGCTAAGTTTGAGGCTTTCGGATGGCATGTAATTAATACTGATGGTAATGATATGCAAGCCATAGTTGAAGGTTTACATTATGCTAAAACCTTAACGGGAAAAGGTAAACCAATCATGAATTTAATGAGCACACAGATGGGTGCCGGTGTAGATTATATGATGGGTTCACACAAATGGCATGGTACAGCACCAAATGATGAGCAATTAGCAGCTGCACTAGCGCAGTTACCAGAAACTTTAGGGGATTACTAAATTAGATTTGAGACAACAGATATGAGATTTGAGACGAATTGTTGCCTGATCTCACATCTAAAATCTCAATTCTCATATCTTAAGAAATAATGAAAACCTGCGAAGCAAGCTTGAACGCAGCTAATTAAAAATATAAAAACGTGAAAAAATATACATATACAGAAAAAAAGATACACGTTCGGGTTTTGGAGCTGGCTTACATGAAGCTGGAAAGAAAAACGAAAATGTGGTTGCCTTATGTGCCGATTTAGTTGGATCACTTAAAATGGATGCTTTTATTAAAGATTTTCCGGAGCGTTTTACACAGGTTGGTATTGCAGAAGCAAATATGATCGGTATTGCAGCGGGCATGACCATTGGTGGTAAAATTCCTTTTACAGGTACTTTTGCAAACTTCTCTACTGGCCGTGTTTACGATCAGATCCGTCAATCGGTAGCTTATTCAAACAAAAACGTTAAAATTTGTGCATCTCACGCCGGATTAACTTTGGGAGAAGACGGAGCAACACACCAGATTTTAGAAGATATCGGCTTAATGAAAATGTTGCCGGGAATGGTCGTAATCAATCCTTGCGATTACAATCAGACTAAAGCAGCAACGATGGCTATTGCAGAATATGAAGGTCCGGTTTATTTACGTTTTGGCCGTCCGGTAATCCCTGTGTTTACAGATCCAGATCAAAAATTCGAGATCGGTAAAGCGTGGATGGTTAACGAAGGAACTGATGTTACCATTATTGCTACGGGCCACATGGTTTGGAAAGCGATTGAGGCTGGCGAGAAATTAGCTGAATTGGGCATAGATGCCGAAATTATTAACATCCATACCATTAAACCTTTGGATGATGAGGCCATCTTAAAATCAGTTAAGAAAACCGGATGCGTGGTTACTTGTGAAGAGCACAATAAATTTGGCGGCCTGGGCGAAAGCGTAGCACGTTTGTTAACTACTGAACTACCAACTCCACAAGAGTTTGTTGCCACCAACGATACTTTTGGCGAAAGCGGAACACCAGATCAATTAATGTCTAAATATGGCTTAGATGCTGTAAACATTGTTGAAGCGGTTCAAAAAGTAATTGGCAGAAAGAAATAGATGTGAGAAATGAGATGTGAGATTTGAGACATTGTGTCTAAGCGAATCTCACATCTCACACCTCGTATCTCACATCAAAAAAATAATGAAACAAGTTGAAGATTCAGAAATTCTTGCCATGTTTGCTGTCGAGCATACGCGTAATGAAGCCTTTAACCTGTTACTAAAAAAATACCAGCAAAAAATATATTGGCACATCCGCAGGCTGGTTTTAAACCATGATGACTGCGATGATCTTTTGCAGGAAGTATTTGTTAAAGTTTGGAAAAATCTCGATAAATTTAGAAGCGATTCTCAGCTCTATACGTGGATTTACCGTATTGCGACCAACGAATCGATTACCTTCTTAAATAAGCAAAAGCAGCGTAACAATACACCTTTGGATGAGGTATCATCCGAACTTGCCGATAATCTGGTGGCATCATCATATTTTAACGGCGACAAACTCGAGCTTAAATTACAAAAAGCAATTCTTACCTTACCTGAGAAACAACGGATTATCTTTAATATGAAATATTTTGATGATATGAAATATGAAGAGATTTCGGAGGTACTGGGAACCTCAGTAGGCGCACTAAAAGCATCATTTCATATTGCTGCAAAAAAAATTGAAGCTTTTATTACAAATGATGAAGTAGACTATTAAACCTTTTCACTTTAATTGTATCATATATCTGTGATGAACGAAAATATAGAAAACAATGATTGGATGAACGAGGCTCCTGTACTTGCGGCTATGGGGAAACGTAATCCTTTCTCCGTTCCTGATGGATATTTCGAAAATAGTGATGAGGCCATTTTTTCTGCCATATTCCTGGATGGATTGAAACAGAAAACCAATAACAATAATTTTGAAGTTCCGCAGCATTACTTTGAAGATTTAACGGAACGAATACAAACCCAGATTGTCCTTACAGAAATGCCTAAGGCAGAAAATACTTTTGCGGTGCCCGAAAATTACTTTGATAATTTACAAAGTAGAATTACGAACAGGATTGCAACATCAGAGCCTAAAAAAGAGGCAAAGATTGTTCCTTTATGGCGACGCAACATTGTTAAATATGCAAGTGCTGCATGTTTTGTTTTAATGGCTTCATTTGGTGTGTATTTTTATCAGAATGGATCATCTGCTACCGTTCAGCAAGCACAATCGGCAGAGGCCGTGAACGAGCAGCTATTGTATGATATTGATGAAAGTACCATCATTGATCATTTAGAATCTCAGAATACCACATCATCAAATATCAAAGCTACTTCTGCCTCAGATACAGAAATGGAAAACTACATCCTGAGCAATTTCTCATCAAATGATTTATCTCAGGAATTAAATAATTAATAAAGAAATGAAGAATTTACTTTTTGTCGCTTTAATGTTTTTATTACCTACTACCCTTTTGGCCCAAAGACAAAAGGCAGAAGAAATAGAATCACTTAAAATAGCTTTTTTTACACAAAAACTGGATTTATCACCTGAAGAGGCCAAAATTTTCTGGCCGATTTATAACGATATGCAGGAAGAGCAAAATGCCCTGCGCAAAGAGCGCATGCAAAAAATGATCTCTTTCAGAAAAACGACTGAAATTGATAATTTAACAGATGCGCAGGTACAGAGCTTAATTACCAGCGAATTTGATTTTAAACAAAGAGATCTTAATCTCGATAAAAAATATTACAACAAACTTAAAGCAGTATTGCCCATAAAAGTTGTTGGAAAGTTTTACCGGGCTCAGGAAGGTTTTAAACGAGAGTTACTCAACCGGTTTAAAGGCGGCCAAAAGCAATAAAGAAAAAGACTTACAGTAATGTAGGTCTTTTTTTGTTTTAAAGCACTCTTTCATTTCCGTACTTTTGTGTTATGCTTACCCAACGTCAGTTGTTTTTACAACACAATGCACAAACTTCTCCCGAACCTTTAATGCTCGAATTTGTAAGGGCAAAGGGCGTTTATATATACGATGCTGCTGATAAAAAACATTTAGATCTTATTGCCGGTATCGGCGTAAGCAATGTGGGCCACTGCCATCCAGCCGTAGTTAAAGCCATTCAGGATCAGGCCGAAACCTATATGCACCTGATGGTTTATGGCGAATATGTACAAACGCCGCAGGTAAATTTTGCCAGGGCACTTGCCGAAATTTTACCCGAAAACTTAAGCTGCACCTACTTTTTAAACTCTGGAACCGAGGCTGTGGAAGGTGCCATGAAACTGGCTAAACGTTATACTGGCCGGAAAGGATTTATTGCCTGCAAAAATGCTTATCATGGCAGTACGCAGGGCGCAGAAAGTTTAATGGAAAGTGATTTTTATTCTTCTGGCTACGGTCCTTTCTTGCCACATGTAAGTTTTATTGAGCATAACAACCTTGCTGATCTCGAAAAAATCACTACAGAAATCGCTGCTGTTTTTATTGAGCCTATACAAGGCGAAGCCGGAATAAGGGTTGCTGATTTAAATTACATGCGGGCTTTAAGGACTAAATGCACGGAAACGGGTACATTATTAGTTTTCGATGAAATACAATCAGGTTTTGGCCGCAGTGGTAAAATGTTTGCTTTCGAGCATTATAATGTGGCACCTGATGTACTGCTTTTAGCTAAGGGAATTGGTGGTGGAATGCCAATCGGTGCTTTTATCAGTTCACTGGAAATGATGTCGGTATTATCGCACACACCTATTTTGGGCCACATGACTACCTTTGGTGGTCATCCGGTTTGTTGTGCAGCTGGTTTAGCCACTTTACGAACCTTGGTTGATGGTCATATTGTGGATGAAGTTGACGAAAAAGGTCAGTTGTTTAAACAGCTTTTAAAACATCCCGCAATTAAAGAAATCAGAGGCAAAGGTTTAATGCTCGCCGTTGAGTTTGAGAATTTCGGGATCAATAAAAAAATCATCGATGCCTGTATTTTAGATGGTGTATTGTCAGACTGGTTTTTACATTGCAGCAATTCTATGCGCATTGCTCCTCCGCTAATTATAACCAAAGAAGAAATTGAAGAAGCCTGTACGATCATTATAAAAAACATTAACTTAGTTGCAGGGTAAAAGCATAGCGTTGAACGCAAAGCGCATGGCGGTTAAACATTAAGACACAGTTAGCAGAATGAACGTACTCATAGTTGAAGATGAAAAGAGCCTGGCGCTCGAAATGGATGAATTCTTAAGTAAAGAAGGATTTATTGTTGAACATGCATGGAAAAAATCTTCTGCAGAAGAAAAGATATTTGTTAACAGTTACGATTTCATTTTACTCGATTTGGGCTTACCTGATGGTGATGGTTTTGATATTTTGAAACAGCTGAAAGCCATGAAAGACCGCGATGATGCCGTAATCATATTAACTGCGCGTAGCGCTGTTGATGACCGGATTAAAGGCCTTGATGAGGGAGCAGATGATTATTTACCAAAACCATTTTCGCTAAACGAACTTTTAGCGCGTATGCATGCCATTACACGCAGGAAACATAAGCTGGAGAAAAACGAGATCAATGTTCACGATTTTCTGCTTAACATACAGAACAGAACCGTTGCTTTTGGCGAAGAAAGATTAAACTTAACCAAAAAGGAATTCGAGATCTTCAACTACCTGGTGCTGAATAAAAACCGCGTGGTATCTCGCATGAGCTTAACAGAACACGTTTGGGGCGATATCTTAGAAGTAAACTCCGATTCGAACTTTGTTGATGTGCACGTTAAAAACTTACGTAAAAAACTGGCGGCATTAAGCCCTACTGATTGGTTTGAAACGGTGAGAAGTATTGGATACAGAATTAATTGCTAGTGCGTTTAGGGTTGGGCGTTTGGCGGCTGGCGTCCATTTAACCGGATTCAATAATTAACAGATTAACCAACCAATGAACAAATGACTAACGAACGAATGAACCTTTATCCATCTTACATCAAACATCATCCATTTGCATGAAGTTACAGGTAAAGTTTTCTTTATATAATGCAGTAACCAAAATTGCGATTATCCTCGTTTTGGGTTTAATCATTTTGTTTTCGTTAGATAGATTAGCTTATAACCAGCTCGACAACCGTTTAATTAAAAAGAAAAATAAAATTATTGAGCATTTAAATGATGACGAGATCGATAGTCTTTTAAATAAACAACAATCATTTACCGATTATAACATTTTAAAAGAAGAATTTATTGTTTTAACCGACATTCCCGATAATCAACAGGATTCTTCTGCCAAGGTTTTTACCGAAAAGAGAGAGATTGAAGGTGATATAGAAGTCTACAGAATCCTTAACTATAAATTCTCGTATCATACCAACTGGTACAACCTAGAAATTGGAGAGACCATGACTACCCTCCAGTCGATTAAAAATTCAATCCGTTTTTACATGCTGATCGTGTTGGTAGCCGCCCTACTCATTACCTTGGTTGCCGACTTTACCTTTTCCAATTTCTTACTGAAACCATTTTACCTCATTATTGATAAAAAAATCAACCTGGTTGATGATCCATCCCATTACAATTATCAGAATATCCCAACCAGCACCAACGATTTTAAAATCCTTGATAACAGCATCAATTCATTAATGCGAAAAATAAACACCCTTTTCGCTTTAGAAAAACAGTTTATTGCCAATGTTTCGCACGAATTGCTTACCCCTATCTCCATTTTAAGTACACGGTTTGAGAATATGCTGAATACTCCCGATATTCCGGTAGAGCATGAGAATAAAATTTATGCTTCGTTAAAAACATTAAACCGTTTAAAACTGATTATCAACAGCTTACTACTGATTTCAAAAGTGGAGAACAATCAATATTTAAAAACTGAAGAAATTAGCCTCAAGCAGGAAATAACAGATATTCACGAAGACCTGGAAGACCGCATCATCGATAAAAACATTACTTATCAGGCTAATCTTACCAACGATTTCCATTTTACGGGCAATAAAGCCTTAATCCACACACTTCTGATCAACATTATCAATAATGCGATCAAATACAATGTTGACGGCGGTTCGATAACCATTACAGATAAAACAGAGACTGAAAACTACATACTCACCATCCGCGATACCGGATCGGGTATGAGCGCTGAGCTTGTCGAAAATGCCTTCGACCGCTTTAAACGTGGAAACAGCGAAGAAAACGGTTTCGGTTTAGGTTTAGCCATTGTGCAAAGTATAGCCAGGTTCCATAAAATCAAGGTTGATATTAAGTCCGCAGAAAACGAAGGAACAAGCATTTCGTTAATTTTCTAAAACTAATTTTCCTTTTCAATATTCACATATACATCGCTTTTGATCTTTCTTACTAAAACCTCCATCAACTACCTCATATTTAGCGTACCTACTAACCTGAGTTCTGTTATTAAAAGCATATAACTGATCAGTTTTTTTAGAAAATCCAAAGTTATCCCAAAGAGACCGTCTCATAAATTTCGAATTATCGTCCTGAGCCTGTCCGAAGGAATTGGTTAAATAACTTTTATGTGTTTCGACAGGCTCAACATGACAAAATCTGAGGAGAAATTGCCTTTATAATATAACCTCTTCTTCGGCTATAATACTTTCTATAACGAAACTTATTCTTTTTGGCAGGCGCTTTGCTCCATAATAGAAAATCAATCCGATAAGAAAATGAAAAACATGATCCCAGTATTAGGCATTGCCACTTTATTAATGGCTGCATGCCAGGGCGGTACCGCTAAAAAAACACAGGCAAAAATAGACTCTACCATTGTAACCAACGCCGAAACCGCAACAGATTCGGTTCAATGTTATCAATACCTTAAAAACCGCGATACGGCTACTCTTTCGCTAAAAAGTGAGAATAACAAAGTAACAGGCACTTTAGGCTATAATTTATACGAAAAAGATAAAAATGCAGGGACTATAGCCGGGATTGTTAAAGGCGATACCATTGTAGCCAATTATACTTTTCAGTCTGAAGGACAAACCTCTGTTAGGGAAGTAGCCTTTTTAAAACAGGGCGCTCAGTTAATTGAAGGTTTTGGCGATGTGCAGGAAGTTAAAGGCGAAACCAGGTACAAAGATATCAGCAAGCTAAAGTTTGATGGATCAATGGCTTTTGGTAAAATTGATTGTAAATAAAATTTCATCATTTCGACCGAAGTGGAGAAATCTGTTGTCTAGTATCATAGATTTCTTGACTCCGCTCGAAATGACGATCTCCTAGTAGTTGGAGTGTTGTTTATCTTACAACATTTTTCGCAGCTTCTGCCCACTCCTCGCTTGCCTTAATCATATATTCAGAATACTTTTGAATTTCATCAGGTTTTAATTTGGCGGCCCAACCTGTTGCCTGATTTGCCCATGCAGTGTATTTATCGCTTATGGCTTTAATTTCTGCTGCATTTTTACTTTTTACAGCTGCAACGTATTCGTCTTTTAATTTGCTATACTCAGCCAAACCTTTATTTACCTCTTCGCTCGAGAAAGTCGGAACTTCAGTTTTAACGGTTTCAGTGGTCGTCGTAGTAACTTTGGTAACAGTATCGCCGTTTACGGCAATTTTGCTCGAATCTTTTGTCGTTTCTGTTTTTTTGTGCTGTCGCAAGAAACTAATGTAGTAGCCAACAGGCCAACTGCTGCAATAGATAAAATGGTGTTTTTCATTGTTTTATATTTTATTAGAGGTGATGAAGCTATCATCATTTTGTATTTTCCCTGTCGGTTTTGAAAAATCATGATGGTTTCATTTTGATTTGGTTTTAGCCCGAAGATGACTAAATATTGTGCCAAATCATAAAAAACCCGGTTAAATACTCAACCGGGTCTCCTTTAATACTTACTGTATAGTGATTACTACCTATAAATCCTCAAACCGTTCCCAAAAACCGTCAACAGGTAATTTGGCGAATATGTTTACAGGTTCTTTTTTTACCGGGTGTATAAACTGTAAGCGACGGGCATGCAGGCAAATACTTCCTTTTCTGCTTCCTCGCGGATAACCATATTTATTATCACCCATAATCGGACAGCCCATTGAGGATAGCTGAACCCTGATCTGGTGCGAACGACCCGTTAAAGGATCTACCTCCAACAGATAGTAATCGCCTACTTTTGCTTTCACTTTATAAGAAAGCTCAGCCCGCTGACTGCCGGTAACTTCCGTATTATAATAAGAAACCACATTTTTTTGTGGGTTTTTAACCAGCCAATGAATCAAAGTAGCTGATTCCTTTTCAGGTTTATTTTTGACTACCGCCCAATAGGTTTTCTTTACTTCCCTGTTTTTGAAAACAGCATTCATCCGTTCTAAAGCCTTACTGGTTTTAGCAAATAAGATTACACCACTTACGGGCCTGTCTAAACGGTGTACTACCCCTAAAAAAGCACCATTAGGTTTATTGTACTTTTTAGCGATATACTTTTTCAGCTGTTCATCCAAAGGTTCATCCCCAGTTTCATCAACCTGTACGATATCACCCGCCCTTTTATTAATAGCGATTAAATGATTGTCTTCAAAAAGGATGTCGTTATCGGTAATTGGCATCGGTTAGTTTATTGGTTCATTCGTTATTAGTTCATTTGACCAAGCAAATCATCTATTGGTTAATCTGTTAGTTGTTTTAAGCTGGATAGTTTATCTGCGCTTGAAAAAACTCCAAACTCAACGCCCAGCTCCAAACTTAGTATTGTTCTTTCTCGTTCGGGAAATCGTTTCCTTTCACATCCCGGATATAAGATTGCGCCGCGCCTAAAATTTCGTCATACAGGTTGATATACTGGCGTAAAAAGCGTGGTTTAAATCCTTTGGTTAAACCAATCATATCATTTACTACCAAAACCTGTCCATCACAGTTTGGTCCGGCACCAATGCCAATAGTTGGAATATGCAGACTTTCTGTAACTTCTTTGCCTAGAGCAGCAGGAATTTTCTCCAATACGATTGCAAAACAACCAGCAGCCTGTAAGGCCAAAACATCTGTTTTTAACTTATTTGCTTCTTCTTCTTCCTTTGCACGAACGGTATAGGTTCCAAATTTATAAATCGACTGAGGTGTTAAACCCAGGTGTCCCATTACCGGAATTCCTGCTGTAATGATACGTTGAACCGATTCAATAATTTCTTCGCCGCCCTCTAATTTAACACCGTGCGCTCCTGATTCTTTCATAATCCTGATCGCTGAGTTCAAAGCTTCTTTCGAGTTTCCCTGGTAGGAGCCGAAAGGTAAATCAACTACAACAAAAGCACGTTTAACTGCTCTGATTACAGATGCAGCGTGATAAATCATCTGATCCAGGGTTATAGGCAAAGTTGTTTCATGACCAGCCATTACATTCGATGCAGAATCGCCAACCAATAAAACGTCTAATCCTGCATCATCCAGGATGGTCGCCATCGAATAATCGTAGGCTGTTAACATCGATATTTTTTCACCACGTTGTTTCATTTCTTGTAAAATGTGTGTAGTGATGCGTTTGATTTCTTTATGTACCGACATGAGATTTGTTTTGTGTTGCCAAAAGTATTGTTTTTTCTTTAATTAAGCCGAAAGACCAAAGTTAAAAGACCAAAGCAATCTCAGGCTAAAATCATTTTTTATACAAATCAGTTCCCTTGCTTTCAGCTTTAGTCTTTTAGCTTTCAGCTTATGCTTTATTTTACTTTTCTCTTTACATTGCCAATCTTAAACCATATCTTTGTACCCCGAAATGGAAGGGATATATTCATCTTTTTTTGCACCCTGCAAATACGGCTTTAATGCCGAAAGCCATTCTTTTTTCAACTCTTTTTTAAATCAAAATCCATATTGTAATTACCATGACTAACTACACCAAGTTACCTGCGATTTTATTACTGGCCGATGGCACAGTTTTTTACGGCAAAGCGGCCGGAAAAATTGGGACTACTACTGGCGAAATTTGTTTTAATACCGGGATGACAGGTTACCAGGAAATTTTCACAGATCCAAGTTATTTTGGACAGATAATGGTTACCACCAATGCACATATTGGAAATTATGGTATCCATAAAGATGAAATCGAATCGGGTTCGATCAAAATTGCCGGTTTAGTCTGCAAAAATTACAACATCGTTTATAGCCGTAAAGAAGCAACAGAATCAATCCAGGATTATTTCCAGAATGATAATTTAGTTGCCATTTCTGATATTGATACACGTGCATTGGTTCGCCATATCCGCGATAAAGGTGCCATGAACGCCATTATTTCTTCAGAAATAACTGATTTAGAGGAATTAAAACAAAAATTGGCCGAAGTACCTTCCATGGAAGGTTTAGAACTTTCATCTAAAGTTAGTACAAGCGAACCATATTTTTACGGTAACCCTGAGGCAAGCTTAAAAGTTGCCGCTTTAGATTTAGGCATCAAGAAAAACATTTTGCGCAGTTTTGAAAACCGTGATATCTATGTTCAGGTTTTCCCGGCTAAAACGACCTTTGCTGAAATGGAGAAATTCAGTCCTGATGGTTATTTCATCTCTAACGGTCCTGGCGATCCATCGGTAATGCCTTATGCGGTAGAAACCATCAAAGATATATTAGCAAAAGACAAACCATTGTTCGGTATCTGCTTAGGTCACCAGTTATTGGCTGAAGCTAACGGTATCGGTACCATGAAAATGTTCAATGGTCACCGTGGATTAAACCATCCGGTTAAAAACATTATCAAAAACCACTGCGAGGTTACCTCACAGAACCATGGTTTTGGTGTAATTCCGGATGAGGTTAGAAACTCTGATAAAGTAGAAATTACACACGTTAACCTAAACGATAAATCAATCGAGGGAATCCGTGTTAAAGGCAAAAAAGCATTCTCAGTTCAATATCACCCGGAATCTTCTCCTGGTCCACACGATTCGCGTTACTTATTCGATGATTTCGTTGAAGTAATGAAAGGCGAACTGGTTTGGTAAGGTTGAGGTAGAAAGACTAAAGCTTAAAGGCCAAAATACAATAAAAAAGATCTGCGGATTTGCGGCAAAAATAAGCTGCCGATCCGCAGATTTCTTTTATAACCTATTTTCGCCTGCTTAAAACATCATTTTACCGACATTTTCGACTCTGAGTTTAAAAATTCATTTCCTATTCATTTAAAGCTCCTTACATTCGCAACATGGAAACAAAAAAGCCATTATCAGTGTTAAAGACCTGGTAAAAAAATACGATGATTTTGTAGCCGTTCAAGGGCTTAGTTTTGAGGTATATGAGCATGAGATTTTCGGTCTGCTTGGCCCTAATGGCGCTGGAAAAACCACTACCCTCGAAATTATCGAGACATTGAGAGCTAAAACATCAGGTGAAATTATTGTTGATGGTTTTTCTGTTGATAAACATCCGCAGGATATTAAACAGATTATTGGTGTACAGCTACAGGCAGCTGGTTATTATCCAAATCTAAACCTGACCGAACTGATTGAACTTTTTGCCGGGTTATATGGCGCCAATATTAAACCCATGGAGATGCTGGAGAAAGTGAACCTTCAGGATAAGGCCAAAGCCAAATACAAAGCACTTTCAGGCGGACAAAAGCAGCGTTTCTCTATAGCCACAACGCTCATCAATCAACCAAAGATTATTTTTTTGGACGAACCTACAACAGGGCTGGATCCACAGGCCCGCAGGAATCTTTGGGATTTGATTACAGAAATCCGAGATGCAGGAACAACCGTGGTGATTACCACACACTATATGGACGAGGCTGAACAGCTTTGCGATCGGGTTGCTTTTGTAGAACGTGGTCAGATTATCGCTTTAGATACTCCCGATAATTTAATAGATAAATTAGTAAACAGTGGTTTTGAACGCAAAAAAGAAGTTAAAAAGGCCAATCTGGAAGATGTTTTCATCAACCTTACCGGTCAGGAATGGAGAGAATAATTAAAATTCTTTTTCTTGAAAAGCAAGGGCAGCATTCCAGTTAAGGTTACTCCCGCTTTTCTTTACAATCTTTTTGTAAATCTTATGCCCAAATAAAAGCATCTAAAACAAAAAGGATTTACACTACAATCGGGTTTAAGAACATAAAACAGCACAACTATTAATCAAATAGTAAATGAAAAAATACAATAACCTTACAGCAACCCTGGCCCTTGCCAAAGCGAGTTTCCGATCGATTATGCGGAGTCCATCGGCAGTAGTATTTACGCTTGCTTTTCCTTTGATATTTATCCTTGTTTTTGGCTTTTTGGGTGGTGGCGGAACCCATATCGATGTTGGGGTAACACCAGGTTCTGATGTGAACAACCCGGTAATGGGCATGCTCGAAAAAACAGGAATGATCCGTCTGGTTAAAGATAAATCTAAAACCGAATTTGATAAATTACTTGAAAAGGGCAATGTTGATGCCATGATTGATGTGCACAGGAAAGTAAATTCTGCCGCCTATTCGGTTAATGTGGTTTACACCTCAGCATCAAGGGATAAAGGCGGGATTTTAAAATCGGTTTTAAATAATATTTTTTACGACAAAACTTTAAAACCAACTGTAGCTGAAATAAAAGAAAGTACCATTACAGGCCGTGAATATAAAACCATCGATTTTATCCTACCGGGCCAATTGGGCTTTTCGCTATTAAGCACAGGCGTTTTCGGTACAGCATTCGTATTCTTAAGTCTTCGCCAAACCCTGGTAATTAAACGCTATTTTGCTACTCCTGTAAAGCGTTCGAGCATTGTAATTGGCGAAGGAATTGCCCGCATTGGTTTTGCCTTAATTGGTGCGTTATTTATCATTTTAATTGGCCATTTCTTTTTGGCTTTACCCTTGTACATGGAGCACTCACAGTCGTCAACATGCTTGTACTGGCCACAATGGGCATTATTGTTTTTATGGGCTTTGGCTTTATTATCTCGGGCATTGCCAAAAGCGAAAGCATGGTACCTCCAATATCAAATATTATTACCCTGCCACAGTTTTTGTTGTCAGGAACATTCTTTTCTATCGAGGCTTTTCCAAGTTGGTTACAACCGATTAGCCGGGCCTTACCCCTTACCTATTTAAACGACGCCATGCGTAAAGTAGCCTTTGAAGGCGTTGGCCTGTGGGATGTTAAATTCCAGATCATGATCTTATTGCTTTGGGGTATTGGCATTTATGCCGTGGCGGTAAAAGTATTTAAGTGGGAATAAGCACCCTAAAAACATTTTAAAATGATAATGTAACGTTATCATTTTTTTTGGCTAAAAAAATTAATATCGGATAGGTTTACTTTTATGTATAACCGATAATTATTATATTTGATTATGTGGGATTTTGATTTAAGCGATTTAGAAGAGCTGTTACCGCAAATAAAAAGGTTATACGAAAAAAAGGCCAGGTTAGAAACTTCGAGGCCCCTGCCTAACAGTGCCCTACACCGTATTAAAGAAGACCTCACGCTCGAGTGGACTTACAACTCAAACAGTATAGAAGGAAATACCTTAAGCCTGAAAGAAACCCAGATGGTTTTACAGGAAGGCATGACCGTAAAGGGAAAATCACTTAGGGAACATTTCGAAGCCTATAACCACGAAAAAGCCATTGATTACTTATATGGCTTAGTCAAAAAAAACTATACGTTAAGGAGCATTGATATCCTATCGCTGCATGGCCTGGTATTGCGAAGCATTGAAGATGATTACGCGGGTCGCTTAAGAAATGGCGGAGTACGTATTGTAGGTGCAAATTTTACGCCGCCAAATGCCAGTAAAGTTTCTGATCTGATAGATCAGCTGATCACTTTTATTAACGATAATCCGCTGGGATTAAATGATATTGTATTGTCTACTATTTTCCACCATAAACTGGTTTGGATCCATCCATTTTTTGATGGGAATGGGCGTACTGTAAGGCTTGCGATGAATTTACTACTTATGCGAAGTGGCTTCCCCCTGCTATCATCCTCAAGAACGACAGAAAGAAATACTACGAAGCCCTTAATCAGGCTAACAAGGGCAATTACCATAAACTTTGTTTATTGATGTTACAAGCTTTAGAACGTTCGTTAAATATCTATATAAATGCATTGCCTGGAAACACTTACGGAGATTACGAACCCATATCACATATCGTTTCAGAACCTGATGTTCCTTATGGCCAAGAGTATGTGAGCCTATTGGCAAGGCAAGGCAAAATTGATGCCTATAAAGAAGGCAAAGATTGGCTTACCACAAAATCTGCCGTACAAAGCTATATTAGAACACGTAAAAGAAAACGTTAACCTTTTTTAACTTTTCGTTGCATGATATTGATGTAATTTTACCGAAAAAACATTTAATGAAAAGTTTAATCATCTTTTGCGGTATTTTAATGATAACCAATACTTTAAAAGCACAGTTTAAATTCTTAGCCAATAACAGTTCTGATCAATATAAGGCCAAAATTTTTGTTGATAAATGTGAAGGGAATGCTTGTAGCGGAAAAGCCACTATTATTGTTTACGACAAGGTGAGAGACCGTGAAATTGATACTTTTCATTCAGATGGCCTGGAGTTTGGTTTAACTGAAACACAGAATGCTAAACTTGGATGGCTGGAACTAGGCAAATATCAAACCCCTTTAATTTTCGGTGATTTTAATTTCGACGGCCTTGAGGACCTTGCCATCAGAAATGGTAGTAAAGGTGCTTATTCGAGTCCATCTTATGATGTTTATTTAGCAGCAGCTGAAAACAAGTTTCTATTGAACAATGAACTTACCAAACTGGCCAGTGAAAACTTAGGTATGTTTGATGTAGATAAAAAATTAAGACAGGTATCAATCCACCAAAAGGACGGTTGCTGTTTTGACAAAACCATCAACTACAAATTTGACGCTAAAAAGGCACCATACGAAGACTCATCGGTAATTGAAGATTCGAGCATTGCCGACTATGTTACCGTAATTACCCAAAAACTGGTTGATGGCAAAATGAAAAGAACCGTGCAAAAATTTAAGATGAAAGATTATTATAATCAATAGCCGACCACAGATGCACACAGATAAACAAGGATTTCTATCTGTGTTCATCCTTTTTTATCTGTGATTAATTATACAGAGCTTAATTGCTTTTTAAAGTGCTGCTTTTACCAAAAACGGCAGTATTTCTTTCTGGAAACTTACAAAGTTCTTACGCACATCTGAATCGCTAACTGAAGTAAATGCAAATGAAAACACGATACTTTTACTTGCTTTTAGCAAAAAGGCTAAGCCTTCTCTTCTTGCAGGATTATTCTTAAAGTTATCCAATTGTAAATAAGCGGATAAAAGTAAGGCTTCAAGCTGATCTGATAAATGTTTTAAAAACTCCTGCGAATTTGCGTTTTCACGAACAAAATCCCAGCCGATAAATTCATTACACGCGGTAAATGATAAGCGGCTTGTTTTCATCACCAGTGCTTTTAAGTGCTCTTCTTCTGAAGCGTAACTTACTTTATTGTGCAGTATTTCGTAAAGGTTCTGATCCAGATAATCCATCAGAATACTATCTAAAACCTGCTCTTTGCTCTCAAAATATTTGTAAATAGTAGCTTTAGCGATACGGGCCTTTTTTGCAATTTCGTTTACACTGGTTTTATGGTAACCATATTTTCTAAATAGTTCTTTGGCAGCCTTTTTTACTGTTTCTTTTATTTTTTCAGCTTCCATTTTAATTGCTTACGTGTAATAGTGTGTTGCCTTGCAAAGAAATATTATAGGCTTTTAGACTTCTTTCGGCAGGTGCTTTTTGTGGACTTCCATCGAGCAGTGAGAATTTAGCTCCGGAACAAGGGTCGGTTGCTGTTACACCACTATCATCGGGTGCTACCTTGCAGATCTTCTCCGGATTTACTGTGCTACAGCGATCGAAGGCGACATATCCTCCAAGTGGTGTTTTTACGATTAGTAATCCACCTACTCCGTTGTTCGAAACTACCAGGACATTATTTACTGCTTTTAAGCTAAATTCAGTTATCGTTACATTATAATTTACTGGCACATCAGGAATGTAACCTTGATCTTTACCACAACCTGTAACAATTAGCAGTACAAACAATATACTGAATAAATATTTCATCATTAAATTAAAGCAGATTTAAATTGCTTTAAGAAACGTGCATCATTCTCAGAGAATAAGCGCAAATCTTTAATTACATATTTCAGATTGGCGATACGTTCTATTCCCATTCCGAATGCAAAACCACTGTATTTTTTTGAATCAATTCCACAGTTTTCCAAAACATTTGGATCTACCATACCACAGCCCAGAATTTCTACCCAACCACTGTATTTACAAAACTGACAGCCGGCACCTTTACAAATGGTACAAGAAATATCCATTTCTGCAGATGGTTCGGTAAAAGGGAAATATGACGGACGGAAACGTACTTTGGTACCTTCTCCGTATAATTCCTGAACGAAATAAAACAAAGTCTGCTTTAAATCGGCAAATGAAACATTTTCATCAACATACAAACCTTCCACCTGATGGAAAAAACAGTGTGCACGGGCAGAAATAGCTTCGTTACGGTAAACACGGCCCGGCATAATTGCTCTGAATGGTGGCTGACCTTGCTCCATCATGCGTACCTGTACCGAAGATGTATGCGTACGTAAAGCAATATCGCCTTTCTCTCCACCTTTTTTAATAAAGAAAGTATCCTGCATATCTCTGGCAGGATGCTCTTCAGGGAAATTTAGTGCCGAGAAATTATGCCAATCGTCTTCAATTTCAGGACCCTCTGCTACCGTAAAACCAAGTTTTGCAAAAATCTCGACAATTTCTCTTCGTACTAAGGCTAAAGGATGGCGTGAACCAATCTCGAAACCTTCGCCAGGTAAAGTTAAATCCAATTGCGAATTTTCACTTTTAGTATCAGTGCTTTCGGTTGACTCTTTTAAAGTCTGATATTTTGATTCTGCAAGCTGTTTAAATTCATTTAAAACCTTGCCCAACGATCTTTTTTCTTCAACAGAAACAGATTTGAATTCGTCGAAAATTTCTTTTATAATGCCTTTGCTTCCTAAATATTTAATGCGGAATTGCTCTAACTCGTCTGCTTTTTCAGTTACGAAAGCATTAATTTTATCGGTATATTGTGTTATTTTGTCCTGTAACATGGCTTCAAATATACAGCAAATTATCTAATATTTTTAAGGTAAACGGGTTCAAATAATCTGTTTACAATACCATTATAAAAGAAAATGAACCCATAAAGCACAAAAGCCGCTTAATGCGGCTTTTGTAATTATAGCAGATTTATAAGTTTTAAATTACGCCTAATTCTTTACCCACCTTGGTAAACGCAGCGATTGCTTTATCTAAGTGATGTTGCTCGTGCCCGGCTGATAACTGTACACGGATCCTTGCTTTGCCTTGAGGTACCACCGGGTAAAAGAAACCGATTACATAAATGCCTTCTTCCAACATTTTCGCAGCAAATTGTTGGGCAGTCTTGGCATCATATAACATTACAGGGACAATGGGGTGGAAACCTGGTTTAATATCAAAACCAGCCTCGGTCATTTTCTCACGGAAATATTTGGTATTGTTTTCTAATTTATCTCTCAATGAGGTGGTTTCGCTCAACATATCCAATACCGCAATTGATGCACCTGCAATAGCCGGAGCAAGAGTATTAGAAAATAGGTAAGGACGTGAACGCTGACGCAGCATGTCGATAATTTCTTTTTTCCAGAAGTAAAACCTCCTGATGCACCACCTAAAGCTTTACCTAAAGTACCGGTAATGATATCAATACGGTCGATCACATTGAAATGCTCGTGTGTTCCACGACCATTTTTACCGATAAAACCAGTACAGTGTGATTCATCAATCATGATCAATGCCTCATATTTATCTGCTAAATCTGCAATTTTATCTAGCGGAGCAACAGATCCGTCCATAGAGAAAGCGCCATCGGTAACAATAATCCTATGTCTGCAATCTTTAGCTGCAATTAACTGCTTTTCCAGATCTTCCATATCGGCATTTTTATAACGGAAACGCTGTGCTTTACACAATCTAACACCATCTATAATTGATGCATGGTTTAACTCATCAGAAATAATAGCATCTTCAGCATTAAACAATGGCTCAAAAACTCCACCGTTTGCATCAAATGCAGCAGCATATAAAATGGTATCTTCAGTACCTAAAAATTTGGAAATCTTAGCTTCCAGTTCTTTGTGCACATCTTGTGTTCCACAGATAAAACGTACTGAAGACATTCCATAACCATGATCATCGATTGCTTTTTTTGCCGCTTCTATCACTTTTGGATGAGAAGAAAGTCCTAAATAATTATTTGCACAAAAGTTAACTACTTCAGCACCACCACTTACTTTAATGTCGGCACCCTGAGGTGTAATAATTATACGTTCGCGTTTAAATAATCCAGCGTTTTCGATTTCTTCAAGTTCCTTTTGCAGAACAGGTTGTAATGTTTTATACATGGCCTTTTTATATGGTTGTTTTGACGTCAAAGTTATAAAAAAAGTATTTTATAACCTAAAAAGGCAATTTTACTCCATTATTTTGCAGATAAACTTTTGACTGATCAGGGGATCTTCGTGATATTATTTTTAAAAACTATCTATCCAGATTATTTTTTTTCGATCTTAACAAACTTTAACATACACCTATGTGTATATAGTCTTAAAGTTATTCGATCTTTATAGCTTACTAATCTAACGTATGATAAGAATTTGCGCGCTCCTGTTTTTTTGCGGCCTCACCAATTTTGCATTTGCACAACATTTTACAGTTACTGGCACAATTAAAGATACGAACGGACAACCTGTTCCATTTGCATCGGTTTATTTAAAAAGCACTACTTCGGGAACCTCTGCAAATATTGACGGAAAATATTCGATTAAGCTGAAAAGCGGTGAGCATACCTTAAGTTTTAGAGCTGTAGGTTACAAACAGCAAGAGCATATTGTAAATGCCTCAGCAGATCTTGTGCTTAATGTAACGCTAACGGCAGAAAGTTATACTTTAGACAACGTAAATATCAGGGCCAATGCCGAAGATCCGGCTTATGCCATTATCCGTAAGGCCATTAAACAAAGAAAAACACATTTAGAGGAGGTTAAAGTTTTCAGTTGTGATGTTTACATTAAAGGAGTGCAAAGATTAAAAGGTGCACCAAAAAAATTCTTCGGGCAGGATATACAAAAAATTTTAGAGCTGGATACTAACCGAAAAGGCATTATATACCTATCAGAATCGCAAAGCAAGTTCAATTTCAGAAGGCCAAATGATGTGCATGAAGAAATGATCTCATCAAAAGTCGCTGGCAGGAACAACTCATTCAGTTTTAACAAGGCATCTGATCTGATCATCAATTTTTACGATAACTACCTGCTCGAAAATAAATTAAGTTCAAGAGGATATATTTCTCCAATTGCAGACAATGCACTCTTCTATTATAAATATAAGTTACTGGGCGAAAGCAAGGAAAACGGAGAAATTATCCATAAAATAGAAGTGATTCCCCGCCGTGAAAACGATCCTGTTTTTAGGGGGATTATCTATATTATTGACGATAGCTGGAGAATTTACAATACAGATGTTTACCTGACCAAAAACGCAGGTATCAACTTTATCGATACACTGAACATCAGCCAGCAGTTTACCAAAGTGAATGAGGTTTACATGCCTACGGCTATTAATTTTCAATTTGCAGGTAATGTGCTGGGATTTAAAATAGCCGGTTATTATGTGGGGATTTATAGTAATTATAATCTGGACCCTAAATTTCCAAAAAACTTTTTCAGTGGAGAAATCTTAAAAGTTACTGAAATGGTGAACAAAAAAGATTCCGTTTACTGGAAAAATAACAGGCCTATCCCTTTAACGGAAGATGAAAAAATCAATTATGTAAAAAAAGACAGCATAGCGAAGCTAAAAGAATCGAAAAAATATCTTGATTCTCTTGAAAGAGAAAACAATAAATTTGGTATTGGTAAGCTTTTACTCAGGGGGTAAGTATTAATGATCGGTATGACAAGGAATATTGGAATTTCGACCCCGTATTAAAAGCTATATTCTACAATACTGTTGAAGGATTTGCCATAAAATATGGTGTTACCTACCGAAAGGATTTTGAGAATAGAAGATCTTATTCTATCCGACCTGAGTTGAGATACGGATTTGCTAACAAGAGGCTTACCGGAAGCTTAACCGGAAGCTATTATTACAACCCGCTTAAACGGGCCAGTGTAGGTGCATCGTTCGGAAACGGAGTCTTCGACCTGAACAACCTGGGCTCTATGACACAGCTGGGCAACACTATTAACTCATTATTTTATGAGAAAAATTTCGCCAAGTTTTACGAAAAGAGTTTTATAAATATCAATACCACCCGCGAACTGGCCTCAGGCCTTCAGGGAAGTGTGGCTGTAGATTACAACCGGAATAAAAGCCTCACCAATAACTCAAAGTTTAAATTTATAGATGCGAAAGACCGCGAATTTACATCAAACAACCCTTTTAACCCAACCGAAGACACACCGCTTTTCCCAACCTACAATTCTTTCAGCGCAACAGCAAGTTTAACCTATACTTTTGGGCAAAAATACATTACCCGTCCGGATGGTAAGTTTTACACAGAATCAAAATTTCCTAAAATTACGGTATTATATAAAAAAGGATTTAATGGTGTATTAAACAGCGATGTTGATTACGATTTCGTGAAGCTTGAGGTTTCTCAGGACAGGATCGGATTTGGATTATGGGGTTACACCTCATTTTTGGCAGGTGTAGGCAAGTTCCTGAACAACAAAAACATGTATTACCCTGATTTCAAACATTTCGCAGGTAACATTTCCACCATATTTCCTCCTAATTTAAGGAAATTTCAATATTTAGATTTTTATCAGTTCAGTACCAACCAACAATATTTCGAAGCGCATTTGGAGCATAATTTTGCAGGTTTCTTTATGAATAAAATTCCATTGTTGCGCAAAGCTAAACTGGAAGAATTTATCGGTGGTGGTTATTTATCCTCACCTGAAAAAAGAAATTACAAAGAATTTTATTTTGGTATTCAACGCCTGGTACTGCGGGCAAGTTATGGTTTCGCTTATGATGGCGGAACTAAGTTAACCCAGGGTTTTAGGATATCTTATGGCTTCTGATAAGGTGTAGGGTATAAGGTGTAAGGTCAATGTCATTAAGTTTAAGCCATTGGCACAGGTGAAAATAATTTAACCACAGATAAAAAGGATGCACACAGATATAAAAATTCGTGTTTATCTGTGCAAATTTGTGGTTAAAAAACCTATATTCTGAAAACAGGGGTTAAAAACCTTCCACCTTAAGCCTTCTACCTTCCACCTTTTTTATTATCTTTGCCCCGCTTTAAACGCCGTTTGCAACGGTATCAACAGCGTTATGAAAAAATATCAAACACTACTTTACTATTGCTATAGTTACATAGCGGAGGCAGAACAATTTGCTGCCGATCATCTTAGATTTTGTAAATCCTTAGATCTTGTTGGGCGTATTATCGTTGCCGACGAAGGTTTAAATGGTACCGTTTCCGGTACTGCTGAAGCATGCAAAGCCTATATGGAAGCGATACATGCTGATGAGCGGTTTGCCAAAACAGAATTTAAAATCGATAATGTAGAAGAACCTTCTTTCCTGAAAATGCACTGCCGTTACAAATCGGAAATTGTACATTCTGGTTTAAGGGATACTTCGATTATTGATCCAAACAAACAAACGGGTAAACATTTGGAGCCGGTAGATTTCATGAAAATGAAAGATGATGAGGATGTCATAATCCTTGATGTGCGTTCTAATTACGAACATAATCTAGGTAAATTTAAGAATGCAGTAACGTTGGATATCGAAAATTTCCGCGATTTCCCTGAGCAGATTAACCAGCTTGCCCAATATAAAGACAAAAAAATATTAACCTATTGCACTGGAGGTATTAAATGCGAAAAAGCATCTGCCCTATTATTGCACCATGGTTTTAACGATGTATACCAGTTGCATGGCGGTATTATCAAGTATGGTAAGGAAGCCGGTGGAAAGGATTTTGAAGGCAAATGTTATGTTTTCGATAACCGCATTGCTGTTGATGTGAACGAGGTAAACCCTACCATTGTTTCGGTTTGCTATAACTGTGGTAAAACTACACCAAAAATGATCAACTGTGCCAATCCGGAATGTAACGAGCACATTACCCAATGCGATGAGTGTGGCGAAGAACTTCAGGGCTGCTGCTCAACAGCATGCACTACTAATCCGCGTAAACGCCCTTACGATGGCACGGGTTACTATGTAAAAGTTCCGCAGCCGGTAGCGGTGAAAGGCTAAAGTGATTAAATAGACGGGTCGTCATCTCGACTGAAACGCAGTGAAATGGAGAGATCTATTGAGATAGATTTCTTGACTTCGTTGCACTCCGCTCGAAATGACGGCAATTTTACGAACTATTGAAATTTTGATCTTTTCGCGCCTGATTCCTTGACATCTACTACTGCTCACCTATATTAAACAATTTTTCACTTACTTTGTGTAATAATGGCTTTATCGAGTAACCATTTTATGCTAAACTATTTCCGTTTTTTATTACTGCTTTCCTGTTTTACAATAAGTGCCTATGCATCAGAAATTAAAAGCATTGGTGTACCCTATATCGAAAATTACCCTAAAGCTGTTTATTCATCAGGGAACCAGAATTGGAGCATAGCAAAAGATAATAAAGGGGTGATGTACTTCGGCAACGCAGAAGGGTTATTAACTTTTGATGGCCGTTACTGGCAGAAATACCAGATGCCAAACCGGCAGATTGTTAGAGCGGTAGCTACAGATAACAAAGGAAGGATTTATACCGGCGGTTTTGGCGAATTTGGTTTCTGGGCGATTAAAAACAACAAATTAAGCTACAACTCGCTCATCAATTTATTACCAAAAGGCATTGAAATAAATGACGAGGTTTGGAAAATTTATGTAGATCAGGACCGGGTCATCTTTCAGTCTTTCTCCAAAATATTTATTTATAAAAACAATAAAATCGAAGTGGTAAAATCGCCGTCTTCTTTTTTGTTTTTACATAAAGTACGTAATAAGTATATTATTGAAGTGCTTGAAAAAGGTTTATTCGAACTGGTTGGCAATAAATTAATCCACATTCCGAATAGCGAAAAGCTGGGAAAAGAAGGTATTCTGTCCATTCTTCCCTATAAAACTGACGGACTTATTATTGGCACCAGTAAAAACGGTTTATTTACTTACGACGGGAAAGATTTTGCGCCCTTAAACACTTCAGCTAATAGCTATTTAAAAACCTATCAGCTTAATAACGGGGTAAGTTTACTCGGCAAATATTTCGCTTATGGCACTATCCTCAATGGGTTGATTATTATCGACGAAAATGGAAGGGTTGTTCAGCGGATCAACAAATCGAGCGGTTTACAAAACAATACGGTTTTGAGTTTATACGCCGATAATGAACAAAACCTATGGACCGGGCTTGACAATGGAATCGACCGGATAGAATTAAATTCGCCCCTATACTTCTATTTTGATAAAACCGGCCAGTTTGGAACGGTATACTCCAGCATTATTTTTAACAATAAAATTTACCTTGGCACCAATCAGGGCTTATTTTATAGTGAGTGGTCGCCTGATAATTTACTGCCTTTTAATTTTCGGTTGATCCCAAATTCGCAGGGACAGGTGTGGGAACTGACCATTATTGATAACGAACTGATTTGCGGCCACAATAGCGGTACATTCAAAGTAAATGGTGATCAAATTAACTGGTTATCCAGATCTGCTGGCGGGTGGACAATCAAAAAGCTAAACTCCAACCCAAATTACCTCGTTCAAGGTACTTATACCGGACTTTCGCTCTTTACAGAGTCTCCGGGTTCGGGATTAAAATTTGTAACAAAGATTGCAGGATTTGATGCGCCATCGAGATACGTAGAGCAAGATAATAAAGGTGATATCTGGGTAGCACATGCCTATAAGGGTTTATACAAATTGAGTTTAAGCCAAAATTACAGCAACGCTACCAGCGTTAAATATTTCGACGAAAAGAACGGTCTGCCCGGCAATTACAACATCAATATATTCAATTTAGAGAACAAAATTGTGTTTTCTTCTGATGCGGGTTTTTATACTTATGATGAGTTAAGTGATAAATTTACCAAGTACGCAGCGTTGAATAAAGAGCTCGGTTCATTTCAATCCTCCAATAAAATTATCAATGCTGGCGGCAAAAAATATTGGTTTATCAACCACGGTAAAACGGCCCTGGTTAATTTTAGTGAACCGGGCAAGGTAGAGATCGATTCCAATCAATTCAGTATTCTGGATGGCCGCATGGTACAATATTATGAAAACATCAGCCGCATCAGCAACGCGATTTACCTAATTAGTGTGGATGATGGCTTTGTCATTTATAACCCGACTGCGCAACTCAACCAGCAGAAACAAAAACTTCCTGCCGTTTTGATCAGGCGTGTAGAAGATATTACCGATAAATTTTCGCTCATTAGCGAAGCCGGAAACAGCGAAGAAGCAACAGAGATTCAGAACAACCGTAATAATATCCGTATTTCTTACGCACTGCCCTATTACCGTCAGGCCAAGGTTAAATACCAGATTTACCTTGAAGGTTACTCCCGTACCTGGTCTGACTGGAGTTATGCCACCGAAAAAGATTTCACTAATTTAAGCGCTGGAAACTATGTTTTTAAGGTTAGAGCAAAGATAGATGACAGTACGGTGAGTGAAGAAACCGTTTATAAGTTTACCATTTTGCGCCCATGGTACCTGAATAACTGGGCCATACTACTTTATGCCATTCTTTTTGTGACCGTATTGATTGTGGGGAAGAAAATTTATGAAAGGAAGCTGCAAAGGGATAGTCAGAAAATCAGCGAGCGCTTGCAGGCCGAACAGGAAGAAATATTAAGGCAGGAAGCAGAAACGAATGAGAAACAGATCATCAAGCTTCAAACAGAGAAACTTCAGGCAGAACTGGCTTCAAAAAACAGGGAACTGGCCAATTCTGCCATGACATTAGTCTATAAAAATGAGCTACTCCAAAAATTGAGCGACGAGATCACCAAGTTAAAGGATGAAAATGGCAAGAAACTTTCTGACGATCAAACCCGCAAAATTCAGAAAGTTATCAACGACGGCATGAACGATGAGCGCGATTGGCACCTGTTCGAAAATAGCTTTAACGAGGCGCATGAAAGTTTCTTCAAGAAATTAAAATCACAGCATCCCGACCTTGTTCCGAACGACTTAAAGCTCTGCGCTTACCTTAGGATGAATATGAGCAGTAAAGAAATGTCGTCGTTATTGAATATTAGTTTACGTGGGGTAGAAATCCGCAGGTACCGCTTACGCAAGAAGCTGGAAGTACCCCATGATAAAAACTTAACTGAGTTCCTGATGGAGCTTTAATATTACCTCGAGAAACAGATTTTAAGTCAAACTTCTTCAATAACCAGCCTCTTGAACGTTTGCATAAAAAATGGTTTTGACGCTTTTTTATATTATATCATTAAATAACCACTACATCATTACCTCTCACAGCTGTTTTTATCACCCCACAAAACACTTAGTGTTAATTGTACACTTGTGCGTATGTTAATATTATGTTAAAATCGAAAAAAATGCATTTTTAGCCTAAAATCGCATTTGGTTTATTTAGTTGAGATACCTCACAGTACCTGATGATGTATTAATGTAGAGGTAAAAACACTTGCACATCAGCAAAAACAACCTCACATTTAACTAACAATTAAACTAAATTTATAATAAAGCATGAAAAGAATCTTTACAAGACTTTCTGTTCTCGCTGCATTTTGTTTGCTAACAATTAACGTAGCATTAGCGCAAAACGTTACCGTGAAAGGTAAAGTAATTGATGGGGGTGACAAAACTCCATTACCAGGCGTATCTATTTTAATTAAAGGCACACAAACTGGCACACAAACAGATGTGAACGGCAACTACTCCCTTAGCGCGCCGGCCAACGCCACATTGGTATTTAACTTTGTAGGTTATACAGCACTTGAGCAGGCTGTAAATAATCAAACAACAATTAATGTATCATTAGCATCATCAACACAACAATTAGAGCAAGTTGTGGTTGTGGGTTATGGTACACAAAGAAAAATTGATGTTACTGGATCGGTTGGGACGGTAAAGGGCGAGGATATTTCTAAGCAGGCATCAGTAAATGCAATCAGTGCCTTACAAGGCAAGGTTGCGGGTGTAACAATTACGAATAATGGTGCACCGGGCTCATCTCCACAAATCACCATTCGTGGTACAGGAACAATTTACGGAAACACAGGCGTTTTATATGTGGTTGATGGCGTTTGGTACGATGATATCAGCTTTCTAAACCCTGCTGATATTGAAAATTTGAGTATTTTGAAAGATGCTTCCTCGCAGTCTATTTATGGTATCCGTGCAGCAAATGGCGTAGTTTTGATTACCACTAAAAGGGGAACAAAAGGTCAGGCGGCTATTACCTATAATGGATCTGTGGGTTACAAGGCTGTAACCAATCAGATAAAAATGGCCAATGCAACTGAATATGCAACATTAATAAATGAATTATCTGCATCAACCGGGGCACCTAATTTATTTGCCAATCCGGCAAGTTATGGAGAAGGTACAAATTGGTATAACCAGGTATTTAGAAATGCATTACAAACCAATCATCAGTTATCTGTAAATGGTGGAGGTGATAAATCGACGTATAATTTCTCTTTGGGTTATACCAATGAAGATGGAATTGTAAAAAAACAAAACTATCAGCGTTATACGGCAAAATTATCAAACGATTTCCAGATACTGGCCCCTTTAAAAATAGGTTATACTGTTTCTGGTACAGCCATCAAATCAAATGATATTCCTTCAACCATATTCCGTCAACTGTATGCCGCAGGTCCGGTAGTTCCGGTATATTATGCTGATGGAACTTATGGCGATGCCAACGATTTCAGCTTGGGAGGTGGTAATAATTTTAACCCTCAGGCAACAATAGATTTTTTCAATCAAAAATCTTTAAATTACAGGATTAATGGAAATGTATATGCAGAACTGACAATTGCCAAAAATTTCACCTTTAAAACAAGTTTAGGTGGAGATTTTGGACAAAATGAAGTAAGGGCATATATTCCGGTATATAAGGCTACTCAAGGCCAGCAAAGTACACAAAGCCAACTTGATGTTAATCGCGAAGAAACCAGAAACTGGATCATTGAAAACACCCTGACATACAAAAATACTTTTGGTGCCCACAATTTAACAGTATTGGCAGGTCAGACTGCACAAAGAAGAAAATCTTATTTCTTAAACGCAACAGCATTTGATGTGCCATACTCAAGTGATGGCGATCTTTACTTAACCTTAGGTAATGCAGATAAGCGTTCGGTTACAGATGGTGGTGCTTTAACAACTTATGCTTCATATTTCGGAAGGATAAATTATTCTTTCAAAGATCGTTACCTGTTAAACGCAACACTTCGTGCTGATGCTGCCTCACAGTTTTTCGGTGGAGGAGATCTTTGGGGTTATTTCCCTTCAGTAGGTGCCGGCTGGGTAATTTCTCAGGAAGATTTTATGAAAGACCAAACAGTCTTTAACAATCTAAAGTTAAAAGCTTCATGGGGTAAGGTAGGTAATGCAGGTGTGCCAATAAACCCAACCACATTAACAGTTACGCAAAATGGTGGCTATGTATCAATTTTTAACGGGGTAGCTTATACAGGTAAAAACGTAAGTACTTTAGTTCCTTCTTTTTTAAACTGGGAGCGCACTACCGGAACCGATATCGGTTTTGAAGCTGCATTCTTAAAAAACAGGTTAAACATCGAAGCCGGTTTTTACAATAAGAGAACCGAGCAGGCCATTTTCGAAATCCCGGTTTTAACATCAATTGGTACCAGTTCAGGTAATCAGATCGGCAATCAGGCTGATTTTCAGAACCGTGGTTTTGAATTTTCTGCAACGTGGAGAGATACAAACGAATCAGGCCTCGCTTACTCAATTAGCGGTAATCTTGGTTATAACAAAAACAAGGTTTTATCCGTTGTAACCGGTAACAACCCAATTTATGCAGGCGGTGCAGGGCTTTCAAATGGTGGCCTTGCTACACGTACCATCCAGGGTGGTGCAATAGGAGAATTTTATGGCTACGAAGTTGCCGGTATTTTCCAAAATGCTGCTGAAATTGCTGCTTCAGCACAAAAAGGAGCTAAACCGGGCGATTTTAAATACGTAGATACAGATGGTAATGGAATTATTAATGGTAATGACCGTATTGTGTTAGGCAATCCAAATCCAACTTATTCTTACGGTTTAAGCGCAAATTTAGCTTACAAAAATTTCGATCTTACTGTTGATATCCAGGGTTTAGCTGGTGTTAAAGTTTATAATGCAAATATCGCATCCCGTTTTGGTAACGAAAACTTCACCAAAGATTTTTATGATAACAGATGGCATGGCGAAGGCACTTCTACCACCTACCCTTCCGTTAATTTAGGAACAACGGCCAACTCAGCTCCTAATTCATTTTATGTAGAAGACGGATCTTATATCCGTTTAAGAAATGTACAGTTAGGTTACACTCTTCCATCATTATTGGTGAGTAAGTGGAAAATGCAAAGACTCCGTTTCTTCCTCGATGCACAAAACCCGGTAACGCTTTTTGGTTACAAAGGTTTTACTCCTGAGGTTGGTGGTACCCCTACAAATGCAGGTATTGATGCAAATGTTTATCCGCTTCAGGCCACATACAGATTTGGTGCTCAAGTTACTTTTTAATCACAACGAAAATGAATTACAAAAATACTTATATACAAAAGATCGGGATGCTAACCATCTGCTCCTCTCTTTTAGTAATGTCTGCATGTAAAAAAAGTTTTTTAGATGTAGATCCACAGGCAAAACAACCTGCAGTAACCTTTTGGAAAACGGCCGATGATGCAACCTCTGCAGTAAATTCTATTTATGGTAACCTGAGAAACTGGGCCAACACTGCGTTTCCAGCCCTTGCAATCGAAAGTATTGGAAGTGATGAAGCGGAAAAAGGCAGTAGCCCGAACGATTCTAGTTATATGAATGAATATGATCAGTTTACTGCTTCTTCTACCACAATCCAATTAAATGGTTTTTGGGAAGGCCAGTATCAGAATATCAATTTATGCAACCAGGTATTGGATAATGTTCCGGGAATAAATATGGATGCCAGTCTTAAAGCCAGATATCTGGCAGAAGCAAAATTTGTTCGTGCCTATTCTTATTTCAGATTAGTACGTGCATTTGGCGATATTCCTTTACGCTTAAATGTACCTAAAGATCCATCTGAGTTTAACATTCCAAGAACACCTAAAGCACAGGTATATGCAGCAATTGAAAAAGATTTAGACGAAGCAGCTGCAGTATTGCCTCAATCTTATCCATCTGCTGATTTAGGCAGGGCAACTAAAGGCGCAGCTTTAGCACTTCATGCTAAAGTGGCAATGTATCTTAAAAAATGGGATCAAGTATTATCACTTACCAATACCGTTATGACTTTAGGATATGATTTATACCCTAATTTCGAACAGAGTTTTCGTTTAAATCATGAGAACAATATTGAATCTATTTTCGAAATCCAATGCGAACTTTTGTTGAACAACAAAGATGCATCTAACTCACAATATAGCCAGGTACAGGGTGCCAGAGGAAACACCCCGGATACAGGCTGGGGCTTTAATGTACCAACTGCTGCATTAGAATCGGCTTACGAAGCTGGCGATGTACGTCGTGATGCAACCATCCTTTACAGGGGAGAAACTACTCCGGAAGGTGATGCTATTTCCAATACAGCAGATAATCCGATGTATAATCAAAAAGCCTATGTACCATTTAATAAAATTGTTACTGGTTTTAATCAGGGGGCTGATCAAAACGTAAGAGTAATGCGTTTTGCAGAGGTTTTATTAATGAATGCTGAAGCAGCAAACGAACAGGGAAATACAACTTTAGCACTAACTTCGTTAAACCGTGTCCGTGCGCGTGCAAGAGGTGGTGTAGCAGGTGTTGTACCCGATGTAACTACAACAGACAAAGAGACTTTACGCCAAGCAATCTGGAAAGAAAGATTTGTTGAATTGGCTATGGAATCTGATCGTTATTTTGATGTGATCCGTCAAGGACGTGCTGCTACAGTTTTTGGTCCTAAAGGCTGGAAAACCGGTAAAAACGAGGTTTGGCCAATTCCTTCTCAGGAGATTGAAAAAAGCGCAGGTACAATCACACAAAATCCTGGTTATTAATTGCTAATTTTTATAGAAAGAAATGAAAACAAAATATTTTTTATTAATGGCAACTGTAACTTTAGGGTTATCCTCCTGCCAGAAAAAATTTGATCCATCAAGTTATGCACCAGCATTAAATATTGGTGGCTATACCAGCGCAAAACAAATTGCATCAGGTAATCTTGTTTCCTACTTTGCATTTGATGGAGGCTTGATTGACAGTGCTTCTAATACTGCCGGTGTAAATACGGGTACCACATTTGGAACGGGCATTAAAAAGCAATCCTTACAGGGTGCTTTAAACAGTTATGTATTAGCAACACCATCAAACAAGGTTGCTGCTTTAAAAAGTTTTACAGTAAGTGAATGGTTTAATAGCCCAGCGCCAAGCACCGGCATTATCGGATTATTTACCTTAGCCAATACCACTCAATTTTGGGGTAATATTGAAATCTTTATCGAAAATGGAAGTACAGCAACTGATGGTAAATTAAGAATACACCTTAATCAGGGTGGCTCAGATAAAGAATATCAGGTAAATGGTGTTCAAAACCTATTCGGAAAATGGGTAAACTTAGCGGTTTCTTATGATCAGACCAGCTCAATGGTTAAGGTTTATATCAATGGTTCTAGGGTTGCTGCAATTGCTTCAACTGCAACTGGTCCGCTTGCCTTTACCAATACAGGAAAATTTGTTTTTGGTACCGTTCAATTCCAAACTACCCCAAGTCAGACTACCGGAAATACCAAACAGGATTGGGCCAGCTTTTTAACCGGACAGATTGATGAAGTTAGACTTTTTGATAAAGCCTTAACTGATGCAGAAGTAAGCGCACTTTCTATTTTAGAAGGTAGAGGAAAATAATAGTTTTCCAACGCTGAGAAAGGCAATTAATAATAAAGGGTTGTCAGTAATGGCAACCCTTTTTAACCATGTTGTAATGATAAAAATCTTCCCATATTTTTTAGTTCTTTTTCTTTTTGCAACAGCCTGCAAAAAAGGTGATACGCCTACTCCGGTTGATCCACCTGTTACACCAACATCTTTTGCTTTTAGCGATTTAAAGGTAAACGATGCTTACAGCGGTTTTACCTATTATGGTGTAAACAATAGCCCAATTATCAAAATAACATTCTCATCACCTATTAATTCTACTTCTATAAGTGGCAATGTCACACTTACCGATGCCTCCGGAACTCCGGCCGCATTCACTTCCAAATTAGAGAACAACGATAATACGGTTGTAATTACTACTACGGCATTACAGCCCATTACTAAATATATTTTAAGCGTTAATAACAATTTATCATCAAAAACCGGTGGCAAACTTCAATCGGCAGTTGCTGTAAACCTGATCACTGCTGTAGATGATGCAGATAAATTTGCCCGCATCAGCGACGATGACCTTTTAACTTTAGTTCAAAAGCAAACCTTTAAATATTTCTGGGATTTTGCACATCCAATCAGTGGCCTAGCCAGGGAAAGAAATACATCGGGTAATACTGTAACTTCAGGTGGATCGGGTTTTGGGATCATGGCCTTGGTTACCGGTATCAGCAGGAATTTCATCAGCAGGGCCGATGGATTGGCGAGGATCCAAAAGATGATATCCTTTTTAAAAACTGCCGACCGCTTTCATGGTGCCTATCCACATTGGTTGGATGGAAATACAGGAAAAGTAATTCCCTTCAGCACCAAAGATAATGGTGGTGACCTTGTAGAGACTTCATTTCTAATGGCAGGTCTAATTACAGCCCGCCAATACTTCAACGGTACTGATGCAGCAGAAGCTACGTTAAGGGCCGATATTAATACCATTTATAATGGGGTCGAATGGAACTGGTACAGAAAAGATAACAGTAGTACTCTTTACTGGCACTGGAGCCCTAATTACAATTGGGACATGAACCTGCCCGTTAAAGGCTGGAATGAGTGTTTGATCACTTATGTGATGGCCGCAGCCTCTCCTACCTCTTCGATCCCTAAAAGTGTATATGATGGCGGCTGGGCTCAAAATGGAGCAATGAAAAACGGGAACACCTATTACGGCGTCCAACTTCCTTTGGGTATAGCGAATGGTGGACCATTATTTTTTCGCATTATTCTTTCCTGGGCATCAATCCAACAGGTTTAAGTGATGCTTATGCCAATTATGAAATACAAACCAGGGCACATACGCAGATTAATTATAACTATTGTAAAGCTAATCCGCTCGGTAACTATGGTTATGGCGAAAATTGCTGGGGTTTAACGGCGAGTGATATCCCTAACGGATATGCTGCAAGTGCACCAGGCAATGATGTGGGGGTAATTGCCCCAACTGCAGCTTTATCGTCTTTTCCTTATACGCCAACAAAATCGATGCAGGCGCTAAAATATTTTTATTACAAACTTGGCAATAAAACCTGGGGAGACTATGGTTTTTACGATGCTTTCTCCCTAAAAGATCAATGGTTTGCTTCCTCTACCCTGGCGATAGATCAGGGACCGATTGTGGTGATGATCGAAAATTATAGAACCAAATTAATCTGGAACTTATTTATGTCGGCACCTGAAGTTAAAGCGGGCATGAAAAATCTTGGTTTTAGTGGCCCCAATCTTTAACATTATACATCAGCAATGAAATTTATATTCCGAAACTTCCTCTTATTATCATTTACTCTTTTTACGCTATCATCATGTGCACAGCTAAAAAAAAGTGCCTACAATCCAGATCTAAATATCAAAAAGAATCTTTCCGATATCGAATTATTGGATCTCGTTCAAAAACAAACCTTCCAATATTTTTGGGATGGTGCCGAGCCAATTTCTGGTGCAGGCAGAGAGCGTTTCCATGTAGATAACGTTTATCCTGAAAATGATAAAAACACAGTAGCTACAGGTGCAACAGGTTTTGGTTTAATGGCCATTTTAAGCGGAATTGATAGGAATTACGTAACCAAAAAAGAAGGATTAGACCGCTTAAATAAAATATTGGACTTCCTATCCAAAGCCGATCGATTTCATGGCGCGTGGTCGCATTGGATAAACGGCGAAACAGGAAAAGTACGTCCATTCGGACAAAAAGATAATGGAGGTGATTTAGTGGAGACTTCATTTGTTGCGCAGGCTTTAATCTGCATTAACGAGTATTATAAAAATGGTTCTGAACCCGAAAAAGCATTAGCAAAAAAGGCCGATGACCTTTGGAAGGAAATCGATTTTAATTGGTTCCGCAACGGACAAAACGTATTGTATTGGCATTGGTCGCCAGAGTATAACTGGGAAATGAACTTCCCGGTAAAAGGCTATAACGAATGTTTAATCATGTATGTTATGGCAGCTTCCTCCCCTACTCATACCATACCCGCCAAAGTCTATCACGAAGGCTGGGCAAGAGGAGGAGCAATTAAAGCAGATTTCGATCTTTATGGACATCATATTCCATTAGATTATCAAGGTGCAAAAAATTCTGTGGGTCCATTATTTTGGGCACATTATTCATATTTAGGTTTAAATCCTAAGGGATTAAAAGACCGCTATGCCGATTATTGGCAAAACAATGTAAACCAGACACTGGCTATATACGATTACTGTGTAGCCAACCCCAAGAAATTTAAAGGTTATGGCAAAAATAACTGGGGTTTAACTGCCAGTTACTCAGTTAAAGGTTATGCTGCCCATAGCCTTCAGGAAGATTATGGCGTTATCTCGCCCACAGCAGCCATTTCTTCTATCCCATATACCCCAAAAGAATCGATGAAGGTAATCAGACACCTTTACGAGGATTTGGGCGATAAGGTTTGGGGGAAATACGGTTTTTATGATGCTTTCTCTGAAACGGATAACTGGTATCCGAAAAGATATCTGGGCATTGATCAGGGTCCAATGGTAGTAATGATCGAAAACTATAGATCAGGACTGCTTTGGAAGTTATTTATGGGAAATAAAGATGTTCAAAATGGTTTGAAGAAACTGGATTTTCAGTTTCAACCATAGTATAGTGTTGCGTATAAATGTTTAGCCATCATATATTTTAAATTAAATCTACAGAACCATGAAAAAAGTAATTTTAATATTAACAGCAATGATAGGATGTGTAATCCTAAACTCAAGTTTTACTTCCATATCCAATGCTAAACATAAAACTGTAAAAGCAAAATTTGCTACTGTAAATGTAACGGCCACCAACTCAACCAGTGATGGTGTGTACGTAAGGTTAGAAAATAATACCAGTGGTGGTGCCTATGTTTTCTTTATCCAACCCAATTCTCCAAACGGAACAGTAATCGGACAGATACCAGAAAATGGCGACAGTTATACCGTAAAATTAACCTCAACTGGTGGCGCACATGATATGTGGGTTTATTGGGAGCACCAATCTCACGTTACCGGACTAAGCGTTAGCGGCATGTCGATAGGATGTTCGAGCTGCGCCAGAATAAACATTTTTAATTAATTCCCAACGAATAATGGCTAAACATTTATTCAAAATATTTTTAATAATACCCCTACTTTGCGGTAAGTTCACGGCTTCTGCACAGCAGAAAACCTATTGCAACCCCATCAATGTAGATTATGGTTATACGCCTTTCGAATCTTTTACTGAATGGGGTAAACACCGTGCCACAGCCGATCCGGTAATAGTAAATTATAAAGGTGATTTTTACCTGTTCAGCACCAACCAATGGGGTTACTGGCACAGTACCGATATGCTGAACTGGAAATTCCATGAAAGAAAATTTCTTCGCCCATGGAATAAAACCAAAGATGAACTCTGTGCACCTGGTGTGGGTATTGTTGGCGATACCATGGTGGTTTTCGGCAGCACTTATACTAAAAATTTCACCCTGTGGGGAAGTACCGATCCTAAAGGCAATAAATGGTTTCCTCTGGTCGATTCTTTAGAAATAGGCGGTTGGGATCCGTCATTCTTTACCGACGATGATGGTAAATTTTACATGTATAACGGCAGCAGTAATAATTATCCGATGTATGGTGTAGAGCTCGACCGCAAAACTTTTAAACCAAAAGGTACCCGTACACCAATGTATTTGCTCGAAAGCTGGCGCTATGGCTGGCAACGTTTCGGCGAGTATATGGACAATACCTTTCTCGATCCCTTTGCCGAAGGTGCCTGGATGACCAAACATAATGGTAAATATTATTTCCAATATGGCGCACCCGGAACCGAATTTAGCGGCTATTCGGATGGAGTGGTTGTAGGCACCAAACCGCTGTTTTACGATACACCAACAACACCACAATCCGATCCTTTGAGCTATAAAGGCGGAGGATTTTCCCGCGGTGCTGGTCACGGTGCAACCTTTCAGGACAATAACAAAAATTACTGGCACATTTCTACCAGCATTATCTGCGTAAAAAATACCTGGGAACGCCGAATGGGGATCTGGCCAACCGGTTTTGATAAAGATGATGTGATGTGGACCAATACTGCCTTCGGCGATTACCCACTTTATTTACCGGCTGAAAGAAAAGAAGGCGGACCTGCAGGGCCAGGCTGGATGCTCATTAATTATAAAAACCGGTAACCGTTTCTTCTACCCTGGGAAGCTTTAATGCCAATAATGCGGTTGACGAAAGTATTAAAACCTATTGGAGTGCCAAAACAGCCAATAATGGCGAATGGATCCAGACTGATTTGGGTAGTCTAGCAACCGTTAACGCCATACAGATCAACTATGCTGATCAGGATGCCGAATTCTTAGGAAAACAGAACGGAATTTACCACCAATATAAAATCCTTTCCTCAACGGATGGAAAAAAGTGGAGCGTCTTGGTTGATAAAAGCCAGAACAAAACAGACGTTCCGCATGATTATATAGAACTCCGGAAACCGGTAAAAACCAGGTTTGTTAAAATGGTAAACATCCACATGCCTACTGGAAAATTTGCCATTAGTGGTTTACGTGTTTTTGGGAATGGAAATGGTGAGAAACCGACAAAAGTGAAAAATCTGATCGTTTTAAGGACAGAAAAAGACAAACGCAGTGCCTACATTAAATGGGAGCCTGTTGATAATGCCTTTGCCTATAACCTTTATTACGGTACTGCGCCTGATAAACTGTATAACTGCATTATGATCCATGATTTTAATGAGTACTGGTTCAAAGCAATGGACAGCCAGAAAGCTTATTTTTTTCTATCGAAGCAATAAACGAGAATGGCGTATCGGTAAAAACCGAGGTAAAGAAAGTTGATTAAAATAAATGCTCATGCTCGTTTGTAACGAGTGTGGAAATAAAGAATTGCTTTAAGTGATTAATGTTTAAACAAAATAAAATCGTAAAGCCGTTTAGGCACTCGTTGGAAACAAGCGCCAGTTAATAAAAAGAATAAAACACATATATAATGAAGAGAGCGAATATCCTGGTTGTTTTTTTAACCCTGTTTGTACTGAACGGATCGGCACAGACCAAAAAACCTGTTTCTGCAGAAGAGGCAAAGATGAACACCTTCATCAGCAACCTGATGGCGAAAATGACAGTTGATGAAAAAATTGGCCAGCTGAATTTACCAAGTTCCGGAGATATTACCACGGGACAGGCCAACAGCAGTGACATTTCTAAAAAAATTAAAGCCGGACAAGTTGGTGGTTTATTCAACATCAAAGGTGTAGATAAGATTAAAGCGGTCCAAAAAATCGCGGTGGAAAACAGCCGTATGAAAATTCCATTGCTTTTCGGAATGGATGTTATCCATGGATACAATACCGTTTTCCCAATCCCTTTAGGCGTTAGCTGTATCTGGGATATGGCAACTGTGCAAAAATCTGCCCGCATAGCGGCGATAGAAGCCAGTGCAAGTGGCATCAACTGGACTTTCTCTCCTATGGTTGACATTTCGAGAGATCCACGATGGGGCCGTATTTCTGAAGGAAGTGGAGAAGATGCTTATTTAGGCTCACAAATTGCTGCAGCAATGGTAAAAGGTTATCAGGGAAAACTTCAGGCCAATAATGAGATTTTAGCCTGTGTAAAACACTATGCCTTATATGGCGCAGCAGAAGCCGGTAGAGATTACAATACCACCGATATGAGTAAAGTACGCATGTACAACGAATATTTCCCGCCATACAAAGCTGCTGTTGATGCCGGAGCAGCCAGCATTATGGCTTCTTTTAACGAAGTTGATGGCATTCCAGCTACAGGAAGCAAATGGTTGATGACGGATGTTTTGCGTAACCAATGGGGTTTTAAAGGCTTTGTGGTAACCGATTATACAGGTATCCCTGAAATGATTGCGCACGGCATGGGTGATTTGCAAACTGTTTCTGCCCTGGCTTTAAATGCAGGGGTTGATATGGATATGGTGGGTGAAGGCTTTTTAGGTACTTTAAAAAAATCCTTAGCTGAGAAAAAAGTAGGTATCGCTCAGATCGATAGGGCCTGTAGATTAGTACTTCAAGCAAAATACAAACTCGGTTTATTTACCGATCCTTATAAATTTTGCAATGCAGAAAGAGCAGAAAAAGAAGTTTTTAGTCCGGCTAACCGCCAGGTGGCACGCGAAGTTGCAGCAGAAAGTTTTGTGCTGTTGAAAAATAACAATAACCTGCTTCCATTAAAAAAATCAGGAACTATTGGTTTGATCGGTCCATTAGCAGATAATACCGCAAATATGTACGGTACATGGAGTGTTGCTGCGCTTTTTGACAAGTCAGTAACAGTACTACAAGGTTTAAAAAATGCCCTGGGTAATGATGCAAAAATATTAACCGCTCGCGGTGCCAATTTCCTGGCAGATTCTGCTATGGAGCAGCGTTATGTAAACATCCACAACCCTACATACAAACGTGATCCACGTACCGAAGCTGAAATGATTAAAGAAGCTTTAGAAGTAGCGAAAAAATCAGATGTGATTGTGGCTACTATTGGCGAAGGTTCTGAATTTACAGGCGAAAGTAGTAGTGTAACCGATATCCAGATTCCTGAAACACAGAAAAACCTTTTAAAAGCTCTGGCTAAAACAGGTAAACCAGTAGTATTGGTGCTGTTTACAGGCCGTCCATTGGCATTAAATTGGGAACAGCAAAATATTCCAGCCATTTTAAATGTATGGTTCCCGGGTAGTGAAGCAGGAAATGCAATTGCCGATGTACTTTTTGGCGATGTTAATCCATCGGGTAAACTGAGTGCAACTTTTCCTCAGAATGTGGGTCAGGTGCCTTTGTATTATGCTCATAAAAATACCGGCCGCCCGTTGGCTGAGGGTAAATGGTTCGAAAAATTTCGTTCCAACTATTTAGATGTAAGCAATGACCCCTTATATCCATTCGGTTTTGGTTTAAGCTATACCTCATTTAATTATAGTGATGTTAAACTAAGCGCCAATACATTAAGCAAAGGAAAATCGATCACGGCATCTGTTATTGTAAACAATACAGGCAAATATGAGGGCAAAGAAGTTGTTCAATTATATATTCAAGATCTTATTGGAAGTATTACCCGCCCGGTTAAAGAATTAAAAGGTTTTCAAAAGATTAATTTAAAAGCCGGAGAAAGTAAAACCGTTACTTTTAATATTACGGAGAATGACCTTAAATTTTACAATTCTGATCTGAAATTCGTTGCTGAACCCGGCGATTTCAAAGTATTTATTGGTACAAATTCACGCGATGTAAAAGAAGCATCTTTCACCTTGAAATAAAGACAATTAGGTTTGGTTATAAACCCTGAGCTATTGTAAAGTAGCCAGGGTTTTCTATTTTTGTCGAATGAAACCATCATGATTTACCAAAACACACCTTGAAATAACAAGTCATGAAAGCTTCATCACCTTTAAAAATAATATAAAACGGATGAAAAAGATTTTTTTACCATCTGCATTCTTTTTTCTGTACTCTTTTTAAATGCTCAGGATTTTAAAAAATACGATAGGGGAAGCTATATAAAAGGAAAGGATTCTATCTACTATAGGATACTTTTCCCGGAGAATTTTAATCCCGACCAAAAATATCCTATCGTTTTCTTTTTGCACGGAAGCGGAGAAAGAGGTAACGATAATGCCAGTCAACTGGTACACGGTGGTAAATTGTTTTTAAAAAATGATGTCCGCAAGAACTTCCCTGCCATTGTAGTTTTCCCTCAGTGTCCGCAGAACGATTTTTGGGCCAATGCCAATTTTGAACAAGATGCCAAAGGCAAAAGAAAAATCAGTTTTGTAGAAGGTGGCAAACCCACCAAAATAATGCATGCGCTGCAGGGAATGGTTAAAAATTTCCTTAAAAAACCTTATGTAGATAAAAATCAGGTTTATGTTGGTGGTTTATCAATGGGTGCAATGGGCACTTATGAACTGCTTAGAAGAGAACACCGTAAGTTTGCCGCAGCCATTGCCATCTGCGGTGGAGACAACACCAACAACATTAAAAAATATCAAAAGATACCACTTTGGATTTTTCATGGTGCAAAAGATGATATTGTGGATCCTGCATTTTCGATTGCCATTGCCGAACGTTTAAAAACGGTTGGCGACGAAGTGAAATTTACCCTTTACCCTAACGCAAACCACAATAGCTGGGATAGTGCCTTTGCCGAACCAGAGTTGTTTAGCTGGTTGTTTTCTCATAAGAGATAGCAAAACGGTTAGTCATACTGAACTCGTTTCAGTATCTATCTTTTCAAGACCTGAAATAAATTCAGGGTGACGATCAGAGGTAAAAGAATTAGAAAAGCAGGGTTCGATATCTTATAGGTTCCAACAGTCCTGCCATCCGCTTTACTCACTCCGATTGAAAAATCGGAGCTTCGTGCCCGCTCCTGTCAGGTTTAATTTACCCGAGTTAACCTAAGTAACCTAGACCCGACAAAATGGAAAGCCCGGAGGTTGAGGTACGAGGCCGAGGACTTGAATTGATGGCGGGACTGCTGTACCATAAATGCACAGGTTTTGCTCTTCAAAAAAACAAAAATTACAAAAAAAGCCTGAAGAAAAAATCTTCAGGCTCTTGTAAAATATTCTAATTGATATTACTCCGCCATATTGTGGTAAACCGCCTGCACATCATCATCTTCCTCCAACTTATCGATCAATTTCAAAACATCAGCTGCCTGCTCTTCTGTTACCTCATGGTGAGATAAAGCAATACGCTCTAATTTTGAACTTTTTAACTCAATGCCTTTCTCTTCTAAAGCTTTTTGTAAAGAACCAAAGTTTTCGAATGCACCTTGTGCTACCGCAATATCATTTCCTTCTTCATCAGCCTCAACATAAAGTTCCTCTAAACCAGCATCAATTAATTCGAACTCTAATTCCTCCAGGTCTAAACCTTCAGCAGGTACAAAACGGAAAATTGATTTGCGGTTAAAAACGAAATCTAAAGATCCGGTTTTACCCAAAGAACCATCAGTTTTGTTAAAATAACTACGAACATTTGCTACGGTACGGTTGGTATTATCAGTAGCTGTTTCAATTAAAACGGCTACACCATGTGGCGCATAACCTTCGTATACAATTTCCTCGTAATTGGCCATCGATTTATCAGATGCACGTTTAATTGCCGCCTCTACCCTATCCTTTGGCATGTTTACTGCTTTTGCATTTTGCATAGCTGTACGTAAACGCGAGTTGGTTTCCGGATGAGGTCCGGATTCCTTTACCGCCATTACGATATCTTTACCAATACGCGTAAACTGAACCGCCATTTTGGCCCAACGCTTAAATTTTCTCTCTTTTCTAAATTCGAATGCTCTTCCCATTATTGTTAGTATTGAGATATGAGATTTGAGATATGAGACCTTAGGCCTTCAACCTTCCAATCCTCTACCTTTATATTATTTCTTTAAATTATTTAACATATCAGTTGTCAGTTTCGATAAATCGAACTCTGGTTTCCATCCCCAGTCTTTTGCTGCATAGTTATCATCAATAGAACGTGGCCAGCTGTTTGCAATTTGCTGACGGGGATCATTAGCGCTGTAAGTTAGTGTAAAATCCGGAATATGTTTTCTGATTTCGGCGGCTAAAACCTCTGGCGTGAAACTTACACCAGCAAAATTATAGCTACTACGCACTGAAATCTGATCTGCAGGAGCATCCATCAGTTCAATTGTTCCTCGGATGGCATCATCCATATACATCATTGGCAATTCTGTTTCCGCATTTAAGAAACTCTGGTAACTGCCTTTTTTCAACGCATCGTGAAAAATGTGGATTGCATAATCGGTTGTGCCACCACCCGGAGCAGCTTTCCAGCTGATTAATCCCGGATAACGGATACTACGTACATCCAATCCGTATTTTTGGTTATAATATTCGCACCAGCGCTCTCCTGCCAGTTTACTGATCCCATAAACAGTATTCGGATCCATTACACAAAATTGTGAAGTATTATCTTTTGGCGAATTCGGTCCAAATACAGCGATAGAACTTGGCCAGTACACTTTTGCTGTCTTATATTCTAAAGCTAAATCTAAAACATTCAATAAACCGTTCATATTTAAATCCCAGGCCAGCTTTGGATTTTGCTCACCTGTAGCTGATAATAAAGCGGCTAAGAGGTAAACCTGTGTCGGTCTGTATTTATGGAAAATGCCATTGATCATTTCTTTATCAAGCACATTCACAAATTCAAATGGTGCAGAGTTTTTGATATCATAATCCGGCCTGCGTATATCGCATGCAACAACATGATCATCACCATATATTTTACGTAACATGGTGACCAATTCGGTACCAATTTGCCCGTTAGAGCCCAAAACAACAATTTTTTCTTGCATATTTTTTTTGAGAATGAGCAAAGGTAAAAAAATGAGATAAAAGGCAATAAAATATTTATAGATAAGAAGGGGGTAATTGTATAAACTGATTAATTGCAGACCAGATTTTTTAACCGTTGGATTACTAAATTGTTAACTGCAAATTGCTAACTGAAAGCTGTTAACTGCCAACTGAAACTTTCAACATTATTTTATACATTTACTACACGCTTATCGAATAACCAAATAAAAATGACTCATCCAGAGCCTGAAAAATCTGAAGATTTACTGAATCGCCTAAAGCTTGGCGATAAGAAGGCTTACGAAAAAATATATTTTACCTATAGTAACGAGCTATTATTGGCAGCCTACAAAAAAACAGGCGATAAAATAATCGCTGAAGAACTGGTACAGAATATCTTCATCTCTCTTTGGGAAAAACGGCAGGAAGCACAGATCAACAATCTCCAGGCTTATTTGTTTGGTGCCTTAAAGTTAAGCGTAATCAACCACATCAGGAGCCTGGTGATGCAGAATAAGTACATGGAGTACCAAACCCTAACCTATTCAGAAAACCATCATGATACCGCAAACCTGGTCGACCTTCATGATCTCTCTTCCATTATCGAAGAAGGCATTAACTCGTTACCCGAAAAAACACAGGAAATCTTCAGACTGAGCCGTTATCAACACCAATCTACCAAAGATATTTCCACCGGTCTAAACATCTCCGAAAAGGCTGTAGAATACCATATCACCCAATCTATTAAGAGGATAAAAGAATACATTAAAAATTTTTATATCTTTTTGTAACTGACTATCAGTTGTTTAGAATTTATTTCTATTATTATGACACACTGCTTTAGGGTTTGGCTCCAGTTGTGTTACTTGTATAGTATAAGGCCAAATATTCTTTTTATGAACCAGAAATCATTTTACGATTTACTAAGCCGTTATGAAAACGGAAATTGTACTGAAGCTGAAAAGCTATGGGTAGATAAATGGTATCATAACTTAAATAACCAGAATTTTAAAGATTTATCATCAACTGCGCTCGAAGAAATGCAGGTGAATACCTGGCTTAACATCAATAACGTTGAAAGCAAATCTACACCAGCGCTTAAAGTTAGAAGACGTTGGCCAAAATTCGCTATTGCAGCATCTATTATTATTGCATTTTTTATTGCCGGTTTATATTTAAGCAATTACAACCATGCTGAACAATCTTTTATTGATGAAAATAAAGGCTTGACCTTAATCAGCAAAACGAATGAGAGTGATAGCAGCCTGTTGATATCACTCAGTGATGAAAGCACAGTAATACTTAAACCACAGGCGAATATTATTTACCCGAAGGTTTTTGCGGCTAACAAAAGAACGGTTTACTTAAAAGGAAGTGCATTTTTCTCGGTAAGTAAAAATCCTAAGCGCCCGTTTTATGTGTACAATCAAAAATTGGTTGTGCGTGTTTTAGGTACCAGTTTCTGGGTAAAATCATCAACGGATAAACTTCAGGCTCAGGTTGAAGTAAGAACTGGAAAAGTTCAGATATCCGAAAATCAGAAAAGCTCACTCTTCACTTTCGATAAAGAAAAACTGGCTAAACCAATTCTGCTAACACCCAACCAAAAGGGCATTTTTGCTGACCACAAATTAAATAAAACATTGGTGACCAAGCCTATTCCATTGGCCGAAGCTTATAATCTACCCACAAGCCTGAGCTATAATTTTAAAGAAGAAAGCATTAAAGAAATTTTCAAAACCTTATCTGAAGCTTACGGGATAGAGATAAAATTAGATAATGAGCAGATTTCGACCTATACTTTTACCGGTGATTTAAGCAAAAAAGGGCTATATGAGCAGCTCGACCTGATCTGCGGAACCATCTCAAGCAAATATTACATCCAGGGAACCAGCATTGTGGTTTCCAAAAACTAACCAAATAAAATATGATGAAGAAAAACCACAGCACTAACAGCCCATAGCGCGGCTCCATTTTCCATAATATTTTTCTAAAAAACAAAGCCGACAATGTGGGGCATTGCCGGCGAGTTAAATACATTAGAAATGTATTCATGGTATTTCCATGTCCAATAAATCCAATCATTTAATGAACAATAACCAAATTTATGAAAAAAAATCAACTTATTTCGCTGGCGATATATGCAATGAGAATTTCGATTTACCAAATACTTGCAATAATAATTTTTACTTGTGGTGCTTTTGCCAAAAATGTCGACGCCCAAGACTTTCTCAACAAATCAATTTCGATCAAAGCTGATCAAACAGATATTAAAACCATTATAGAAAAAACAGAACAATTAGCCAATGTTAAATTTGTTTACAGTCCGCAATTAATAAACTCCGGCCGTAAAGTTTCTATTAATGTAGTTAACCAAAAGCTTAAATACTTTCTTGAGAATTCGCTAAAACGTTATGACGTGGGATATAGGATAGTTAAAGATCAGATTTTGCTCTATTCTATCCCCGCCAATAACAATCTCGAACTCTTAAAAACTTTCGAAGGCATTGTAACCGGAAAAGTAACCGATAGCAAGGGCAATGCCATTCCAGGAGTTTCGGTTACCGTAAAAGGGAAATCAATCGGAACCACAACCGACGAAAATGGGGCTTTTGCTTTAAAAGGCTTAACGGTTGATAGCCGCGTACTCGTGGTGAGATATGTAGGCTTCATATCTAAAGAAGTCAGCCTATCACCAGGCAATTCCGACGAAAACCTGAACATCAGTCTATCAGAAGATAACCTACAGTTAGAAAGTGTGATGGTAACCGGTGGTAATCCAAAGAAAAAATTAGAAAGCAGTGTGGCCTTAACCTCGGTGAGTAATAAAGATATCACCAACAGGGCACCCTTAAACAGTACCGATTTATTAAAAGCTATACCAGGCCTGACCGTAGAAAGTACGGGTGGCGATGGTCCGGGCAACGTTTGGGTAAGGGGCTTTCCACAACAGGGTGGTTATATTTTCTTAGGCATACAAGAAGATGGTTTACCGCTTTTACCAACAGGTTTCAATACCAACCCATCAGTAGATCAATACTATAAAACAGACTTAACCATACAGAATATCGAAGCAATTAGAGGGGGAAATGCCTCGATTATTCAAGCCAATACGCCAGGTGCTGTAGTAAACAACATCAGTTACGCGGGCGCCGATAAACAATATGGCCAGTTTAAATTCACCACAGGTTTTTCACAAGGCTTATACCGTTTTGATGGGAATACCGGTGGAAAAATAAACGATCAGATTAAATATAACATTGGTGGTTTTTACCGTACCGATAACGGCGTGGTAGAACAGGGCTTTAACCCGGCCAACCAGGGTGGACAGATTAAAGGCAACATGACTTTTAATTTCAAAAACAATAAAGGCTTTTTCAGGGTGTATGGTAAATACCTTAATGACAAAGTCCAGTTCTTACTAACGAGTTATTACCCTTACGATGGTACCGGGAAACCAACCACTTACCGGGATTATAATATGGCTTCACAATCAATCTTACCGGTTCAAACCGAATGGAGTTATAACGATCCTTCAACCGGAAACCATAATTTTAGTCTAACAGATGGTATCCATACCAAATTGGGTTCAGCAGGTTTCCAGTTCAATTACCTAACCGATAGCGGCTGGCAGATAGTGAACAATTTCCGTTATCAAAATACGCATACAAACTCAACCTATACCGTTCCGGCAGGAATTACAGCGAGAACAGCGGCTACACCCTATTATTACCCTGGAGGTGCCGTTGCACCGTTTGTAACCGGAGATTATGTAATTACATCAAACGCACAGGGACAGATTAACAGCGATGTTCAAATTATTGATTACCTGGATCTGAAAAAGACTTTTAAAAATCATAGTTTAAATATCGGCGCAGGTATTCATCAATACAATCGCGACGATTTACGCTATGCATTTAGATCTTTTACAGAATTTAAGGAGCACCCAAGTATCATCTTACAGTCGCCAACAGCAACAGAAAGAACAATTCAAACCAAAAACACCTTTATTGGCGATACCAGGACATTATCAGCTTATGCTGGTGATGAGATTAAAATATCCGAAAAATGGCGTTTAGATATCGGAGCGAGAATTGATAACCAGAATGTTAAGGGAGACAGACCTTATTATGCACTTAATTCGAATGGCACTGTAAATATTGCAGCGCCAGCCACTCCAACCATACTGGGTTATACCAGCTATGATGAAACCTTAACCAACTGGGCAGCATCAATAGGCGCAAATTATAAGATAAGCACTACTGCAAGTATGTTTGCACGGGCTACAAAAGCTTATAACGCACCAAATATAGGCGATTATAATGCTTCAGGATATAATGGTGCAAACATTAAAAAACGCCCGGTTTATTTAGGCGAAGTAGGTTTTAAATATGCAAAAAACAACCTGGCAATTTTTGCATCAGGAAGTTATTCTGCCATTAAAAATGTTTCGTTAACGATTAATGTGCCTACGACAGCAGCTGGAACACAAGCACTGGTGGCCTTTGGCTCTACACGTACCTGGAGTGCCGAGTATGAAGTTTCCTACAAAATATTTAAACCGCTAAGCTTACGCTTAACCGGAACACTGCAAGATTCTAAATACACCGATTATGAAGCAAATACAAGTGGAAACGCCGCTGTAGCAGCCGAATTTGGATACCGTGTATATAGTTTTACCGGCAAAAGAACCGAAAGGGTACCTGTATTGAATACAGAGCTAGGTGCCAACTACGATTACAAAAACTTTAACCTGTATGTAGCAGCCAATTATGTTGGCAGCCGTTTTACCTCACCTAGCGGAAGTTACGAGCTTCCATCCTATGTGGTAATGAAAGCCGGAGCAGGATATAATTTTACTAAAAAGATTTCAATAAGATTTTGGGCAGACAACTTGTTAAATGCAAAAGTGTTGACAGAGGGCGATGTTCGTGGAGATCAGTTCAGAGATTTCTCAACCGTAACACCTGGCACATTAATGATTGGCAGAACTTTACTACAACGTACCTTCTGGGGATCATTAGCTTATTCATTCTAAACAAATAAAACCGGAGTTCACGCTCCGGTTTTTTTATTCTAAAACATCATGACAACAAGAAGATCATTTTTACAAAAAGTAAGCGTTGCCGGGGCAGCAGCTTTTTTAAGTCCATCCATTATTACAACAGCTTTAGCACAATCGGCGAAGGTTTCAAAAATCGGAATTGGTCTTTTCACCCTACGCGAACAATTAACGGCAGATGTAAAGGCCACTATTGAACGGGTAGCTAAAATCGGCTATAAAAAAGTTGAAACCTATTACGGCTATCCGGGGAAATATGAAGTGAAAGGATTCTGGGGACTGGAAGCCAAAAATTTCAATGCATTATTAAAAGCCAACGGTCTCTCCTCTCCCAGCGGACATTACAACGTCACGGAGTTTTTATCCTCTGGCGATGATAAAGTGTTAAAATCGCACATCGAAACCGCAGCTACTGTTAACCAGAAATATTTTGTTATCCCTGCTTTACCGACTGATATCAGGGCCAATGGAACATTAGATGATTATAAACGCATGGCTGCCAAATTTAACCAGGCAGCCGAACTTTGCCAAAAATCAGGCTTAAAATTGGCTTACCATAACCATAACTTCGAATTTAAAGATCAGGGAAATGGGGTTACAGGTTATGAAACCTTGCTTACTGAAACCGACGCCAATATGGTAGGTTTTGAACTCGATATCTTTTGGGCGGTAAATGCAGGTTTGAACCCGGTTGATATGTTCAAGAAAAATCCAGGCCGTTATAAAATGTTTCATGTTAAGGATATGGACAAAGCAGATAAAGCCGTTTTCGTAGAAGTAGGCTCCGGCAGGATCGATTTCAAAAGCATTTTCGCCGCATCAAAATTAGCTGGTGTAGATTATATTTTTACAGAACAGGACATCATTAAAAAGGAACCTTACGAGAGTATTACAGAAAGTTATAATTACATCAGAAAAAATCTGCTTTAGTCTGATTTTAGCCTTAAAAAGGCTATGTTTTTGGATATATTAGTAAATAATATGTCAGCCCGTACTAAATGTACTTTTTACACCAAGTAAATTTGAGATAAAAACAGGGTTTAAATAGCAATCAGGCAGTAAAATAACTATTATTTAGAATTATTCTATAAGGTAACAATGATATTGCAAACTGATAATTTAACTTAAAAAATTAATTGTTTACGTTATATTTTTTCTAATATTACTAATTCAACACATAAATAACCAAAATATAAAATCATAAAGACGATGCACAGAAGAGAAGCACTCAAAAACGTTGCATTTTTGCTGGGAGGAGCAATCTCGGCAAGTACAATGGGCGTGTTATTTGAAAGTTTTACGCTCCCCGAAAATGAAAAAAACTTCGTAAGCTATTCGCTTGAAGACGAAAAGATCTTTGCAGAATTTGCTGACATTATTGTCCCGACGACCAAATCCTCTGCAGGTGCCAAGGCCGCAGGTTTAGGTAAGTTTATTCCGATGATGATGAAAGATTGTTACCCTGCAACCATGCAAACCTCCTTTGCACAAGGATTTAAAGATCTTCAGGCAAAATCAATGAAAGATTTCGGGAAAAGCTATATCACTTTAACACCGGCCGACCGCAAAAAGTTAATGATCGATTTGAGGGCAATCGCACTTGCACAAAAAGATGGCCAATCAGAAGAGAACAAAGATTTAGTTTACTTTTTTATCACGGCAAGAGATTTGACCTTACTCGGTTACTATTCTTCAGAAATTGGTTGCACCAAAGCAAGGGAATATGTCCTTATTCCGGGCCGATATGATGGCAATGCGCCATTAAAGCCAGGCCAAAGATCCTGGGCAACCTAACTTCTAATCACAACTACAAAACATCATGAATTTAAATACCAATTTAAAAGCAGAAAATACTTACGATGCTATTGTTATAGGATCGGGGATTAGTGGCGGCTGGGCTGCAAAAGAACTTACCGAAAAGGGCTTACGTGTACTGATGCTCGAAAGAGGGATGAACATTGAGCACATTACCGGGTACGAAAATGCAATGAAAAATCCCTGGGATTTTAAACATGCAGGTAAACTTACCGAAGAGCAAAAACGTACCCACCCGGTACAAAAAAGAGATTACCCCTACCAGGAAGCAAATGAAAAATGGTGGGTAAACGATTTAGAATGTCCATATACTGAAGACAAACGTTTCGATTGGTACCGCGGTTTCCACGTGGGAGGTAAATCGTTAATGTGGGGCCGTCAGAGCTACCGTTTAAGCGACCATAATTTTGAAGATAATGCAAAAGATGGTCATGGAAGCGATTGGCCGGTTCGTTATGCAGAACTTTCGCCATGGTACGATTATGCAGAGCGTTTTGCCGGCATCAGTGGTTCTAAAGAAAACTGGCCTACTTGTCCGGATGGTGATTTTTTACCTCCGATGGATTTAAACATTGTAGAAAAATCAGTAAAAGCCCGTGTTGAAGAACATTATAAAAGAGAACGTATCATCATGATTGGCCGTGTTGCCAATCTTACTGTTCCACATAAAGGTCGTGGTAATTGTCAATACAGGAACCTGTGTAGCCGTGGTTGTCCATTTGGTGCTTATTTCAGTACGCAGTCTTCTACCCTTCCTGCAGCAATGGCAACCAAACGTTTAACATTAAGGCCATATTCTATCGTAAATCATATTATTTATGATAAAGATACCAAGAAAGCCAAAGGTGTAATGGTTATTGACGCACAAACCAACAAAACGATGGAGTTTTATGCGAAAATTGTTTTTGTAAACGGTTCTACATTAGCTTCTACATTCATTCTGCTAAATTCAACATCAGAAGCACATCCAAACGGATTAGGTAACGGTAGTGGTCAATTGGGTCATAATTTAATGGATCACCATTTTCGTTGCGGCGCATCCGGAGAGGCTGAAGGCTTTGACGATAAATACACCTATGGCCGCCGTGCAAATGGAATTTATGTACCAAGGTATCAAAACATCGGTAACGATAAACGCGATTACTTACGTGGATTCGGTTACCAGGCGGCGCAAGCAGAAACAACTGGCAAAATGATGTTGCAGAGTTATCATTTGGTGCTGACCTGAAACAAAAAATGACCACTCCAGGAAAATGGACTATGGGATTAGGCGGTTTCGGAGAAATGTTACCTTACTATGAAAACAAGGTTTACATTGATAAAACCAAAAAAGATAAGTGGGGGCAGCCCGTATTGGCAATTGATTGCGAATACAAAGAAAATGAGAAAAAAATGCGTGTGGATATGATGAACGATGCTGCTGAAATGTTGGAAAAAGCAGGTATCAAAAACATTAAAACATACGATGCAGGCTGTTATCCAGGTATGGCAATCCACGAAATGGGTACCGCTAGAATGGGCAATGATCCAAAAACTTCTGTGCTGAATAAATGGAACCAGATGCACGAAGTAAACAATGTTTTTGTAACTGACGGATCGTGCATGCCATCAATTGCTTGCCAAAACCCTTCATTAACATTTATGGCATTAACTGCGCGCGCTGCAGATTATGCTGTAAAAGAACTAAAGAAAAAGAATATCTAGAAAGGTTTAAGGTAAAAAGGTTTAAGGTATAGGGCTCAGTGTCTCTATGCCTTAAACCTTTAGCCCTATACCCCATACCTCAAAAATGAAAAGAAAATTAAGAATGGGCATGATAGGCGGCGGAAAAGACGCCTTTATCGGTGCCGTACACCGTTTGGCTGCCAATATGGACGGCCTGATCGAATTATCTGCCGGAGCTTTAAGTGTAAATCCTGAAATTGGATATGAATCTGGAAAAATACTTTTTCTTCCCGATAGCAGGATATACAATAATTACGAAGAAATGCTGACCAAAGAAAGTGAATTGCCAGCAGACGAAAGAATCGATTTTGTAACCATTGTTACTCCAAACTTTGCTCATTTTGCTCCTGCAATGATGGCCTTGGATAAGGGTTTCAACGTCGTGATTGAAAAACCGATGACCTTGACATTAGAAGAAGCTAAAGAGCTGCAGGCTAAAGTAGAAGAAACCGGACTAACCCTTTGTTTAACACACACTTACTCAGGATACCCGATGGTTAAGCAGGCTAAGCAAATGGTAAACGAAGGCGAATTGGGTGCTATCCGTAAAATCGTGGTAGAATATCCTCAAGGCTGGTTAAGTACACTTTCTGAGCGTGAAGGCAATGCACAAGCGGCTTGGCGTACAGACCCATCTAAAACTGGGAAAAGCGGTTGCATGGGCGATATTGGCACACACGCAGCACACCTTGCCGAATACATTTCGGGACTAAAAATCACTAAAATTTGTGCTGATTTAAATATTGTAGTGCCTGGAAGAGCCATTGATGATGACGGTAACGTATTGTTAAAGTTCGATAATGGAGCTAACGGCGTACTGGTGGCCTCACAAATTGCTGCCGGAGAAGAAAATGCACTAAAAATCAGGGTTTATGGCGAAAAAGGTGGTTTAGAATGGCACCAGATGGAACCAAATACACTAATTGTAAGGTGGTTAAATGCTCCTGCCCAGATCTACAGAACAGGTAACGGCTATATGGGTAGTTTTGCAAAACACAATACCCGTACACCAGGCGGTCATCCTGAAGGTTATTTAGAAGCATTTGCCAACATTTATAAAAACTTTGCACTTACGGTAAATGCAAAATTAAATAATGAGGAACCTACAGCAGAAATGCTCGATTTCCCTGGCACTTCAGACGGAATCAGAGGAATGGCATTTATCGAAAATGTGGTGGCTTCAAGCCAATCAGATCAAAAATGGTTCGACTATAAAATATAATAATCCGGCATGACAACGATAAAAGGACCAGCAGTATTTTTAGCACAATTTATAAGCGACGAAGCTCCATTTAATACACTTGATAACATTTGCAAATGGGCAGCAGATTTAGGATTCAAAGGTATCCAGATGCCAACACTCGATGCCCGCTTTATTGATCTTAAACAAGCGGCAGAAAGCAAAACCTATGCTGATGAATTAAAAGGCAAAATTGCAACTTACGGTTTAGAAATTACTGAGCTTTCTACACACTTACAAGGACAATTGGTGGCAGTTCACCCTGCTTATGATGACTTGTTTGATGCCTTTGCACCAAAAGAAGTACACAAAAACCCAAAAGCCAGGACAGAATGGGCAGTGCAGCAGATGAAATATGCTGCAAAAGCATCACAAAACCTGGGTTTGAATGCGCATGCTACTTTTAGTGGTTCATTATTGTGGCAATATTTCCACCCCTGGCCGCAACGTCCGGCTGGGTTGGTTGAGGAAGGTTTTGCAGAATTGGCAAAACGATGGACGCCAATCTTGAACGAATTTGACCAGTGCGGAGTTGATGTTTGCTACGAAATACACCCTGGAGAAGATTTATTTGATGGCGAAACTTACGAAATGTTCCTCGCTGCGGTAAATAATCACCCTCGGGCATGCTTATTGTATGACCCATCTCACTTTGTGTTGCAACAATTGGATTACATTCAGTACATTGATTTTTACCACGAACGCATCAAAGCCTTCCATGTAAAGGATGCAGAATTTAACCCTACAGGCAAACAAGGCACTTTTGGTGGATACCAGAGTTGGGCAAACCGCGCCGGACGTTATCGCTCACCTGGTGACGGACAAGTTGATTTTAAAACCATTTTTAGTAAATTAGCCCAATATGATTTTAAAGGTTGGGCCGTTATGGAATGGGAATGCTGTATCAAAAACCAGCAAGATGGTGCCCGCGAAGGCGCAGAGTTTATCAAAAAGAATATCATTAACGTAACTGATAAAGCATTTGATGATTTTGCTGCATCAGGTAGTGATAGCGCTTTCAATAAAAGAATATTAGGATTACAAGAATAAAAATACACACAACATGAAAACCTGCATAAGCAACAACAAATAAATATTAACGCTTATGCAAGTTTGAATGCAATTAAAAACAACACACAACACATGAAAAAAACATTTTTAATTTTAGGCGCTGTAGTCATTTTTATGGCGTCGTTTTCAAAAGCTGATTTAGCGAAAGAGAAAGCCGTGGTTGCAACGGCAACAACAGCAAACCATGCTACTTTTCAATCAAATCCAGGAGAAAAACTGATCAATAAATCAGATTGTTTAGGTTGCCACAACAAGACCAACAAAATTATTGGCCCTGCTTACGTAGACATCGCAAAAAAATATCCGGCTACAGATAAAAACATCAATATGTTAGCAGATAAGATTATTAAAGGTGGAACCGGAGTTTGGGGCAATATGCCAATGACCGCTCATGCTACTCTTAAAAAAGATGACGCAAAATTAATGGTAAAGTATATTTTATCTCTAAAGAAAAAATAGTCGAATTCCGTTAGCAAATCGATTTACTATATGAAAACAGAGCAAGAAAATAAAAACACGAGTAACCGTCGTGATTTTATTAAAACTTCGGCAATTGCTGCCGCGGCCTTTATGATTGTTCCACGCCATGTTTTAGGCGGAACAGGTTATTTAGCACCGAGCGATCGCTTATTGGTTGCCGGCATTGGTGTTGGCGGAAAAGGTCAAAGTGATTTAGATATGTTCTACAAAAGTGGAAAAGCGGATATCGCCTTTCTATGTGATGTAGACGATCGCCGTGCAGCCAATAGTGTAAAAGCTTTCCCCAAAGCAAAATACTATAAAGATTGGCGCGAGATGCTGGATAAAGAACATAAAAACTTCGACGCTGTCTCTGTTTCTACTCCAGACCATAACCATGCCATCCAGGCTTTAGCAGCCATGCAGTTGGGCAAACATGTTTACGTTCAAAAACCTTTAACACACGATATTTATGAAGCGCGTATTCTAACCGCAGCTGCAAAAAAATATAAAGTGGTTACACAAATGGGTAATCAAGGTGCATCAAACGACGGTCCACGGCAGATGAAAGAATGGTACGAAGCTGGTTTGATCGGCGACGTACATACAGTTTATGCCTGGACTAACCGCCCGGTTTGGCCTCAAGGCATTCCTTGGCCAAGCAAAAAAGCAGAAGTCCCTAAAGAATTAGATTGGAATTTATGGTTGGGAACAGCTCCTGAAAAGGATTTTGTTGATAAATTGGTTCCATTTAACTGGCGTGGCTGGTGGGATTACGGAACAGGTGCTTTGGGCGATATGGGTTGTCACCTAATTGAAGCTCCTTTTAGTGTATTAAATTTAAAATATGCTAAAGAAGTTGAGGCAAGTGTAGGTTCTGTTTATGTTGATGAATTTAAGCGCGGTTATTTCCCAGAAAGCTGTCCTCCATCAAGTCATGTTACCTTAAAATTCCCTAAAACGAATAAAACTAAAGGCGATGTTACTTTACACTGGATGGATGGTGGTATCCAGCCAGAACGCCCGGAAGAATTGGAAGCAAACGAAACTTTTGGAGATGGTGGTAACGGTACCCTATTTATTGGAACAAAAGGTAAAATGATGTCTGAGACGTATAGTGCAAATCCAAAATTATTGCCTTTAAGTAAAAACAAAGACATTAAAGTTGCGCCAAAATATGCCCGCGTACCAGATGGTGCAAATGGGCACTACAAACAATGGGTTGAAGCAGCAATTGCCGGTTATGGCAAACAGGAAGTAAGTTCGCCTTTTGAAATTGCTGGTCCGTTAACGGAAGCTTTATTAATGGCAAACCTGGCAATCAGAAGTTTTGATATCCAGAAAACGGTAAACGATAAGATTACTTATCCAGGCAGGTACACTAAAATGTTATGGGATAATGATAATATGAAAGTGACCAACTTTGATGAAGCCAACCAGTTTGTAAAACGTGAATACCGTAAAGGCTGGAATAATTTAACCCTTTAACTATCACAAACCTCGCAGTTTTTTAACCTGCGAGGTTTTATTTAAAAAAATGAAAAAAATCTTTCTTTCTGCTTTTATCATATTAGCAGTTACACAAATATCAAAAGCACAAAAAGGCTTTAAACCACTGTTCGATGGTAAAACCACAACAGGTTGGCATACCTACAACAAAACTACAGTTGGTAGTGCCTGGCAAGTTCAGGATGGTACATTGCATTTAGATTTAGTTAAAAAAGGTGCTGATGGCGGTGGCGATTTAGTTACAAACAAAGAATACGGCGACTTCCACTTAAAATATGAATGGAAAGTAGCTCCGAAAGCAAATAGTGGCCTGATTTTTTATGTTCACGAAGAACCTAAATACCATGCGACCTATTCTACAGGTTTAGAAATGCAGGTTATTGATAACGATGGCCACCCGGATGGAAAAATCACGAAACACCGTGCTGGCGATTTGTACGACTTGGTAAAAAGTTCATCAGAACCGGTTAAAGCGGTTGGCGAATGGAACAAAGCAGAGATCATTAGCAAAAAGGGTAAATTAACCTTAATTTTAAATGGTGTTGAAGTAGTAAAAACCACCCTTTGGGATGATAACTGGAAAAAAATTGTTGCAGGTAGTAAATTTGCGACATGGGAAAACTGGGGAATCTTTAAAACCGGCAGAATTGCCTTGCAAGATCACGGAGACGAAGTTTGGTACAAAAACATCTCTATAAAAGAACTATAAAAATGGAAAATGTAAGAGGGAAAATGTATAATGTGAATTACAAATCCTTCTTACAAATTCAGATGATGTTGATATAAAACATCTCCATAAAAGAACTATAAAAATTGAAAATGTAAGAGGGAAAAATGTATAATGTGAATTACAAAATCCCTCCTGCCAATCCAGTTAAAATATTATAAAATTGTAGATGAGTTACGGGGATACGTTTCTATCATCCCTCTTACCTTAACCATTTTACATAATTACTAGCCAAATGAATAGCACTACTCGCTTTAAACTTTCTGCCATGATGTTCCTGGAATTTTTTATCTGGGGCGCATGGTTTGTAACATTAGGGGCATTCTTAAACAATAACCTAAAGGCAACCAATTCCGAAATTGGTTCTGTATTTTCAACACAATCCTGGGGCGCTATTATTGCTCCATTTATCATAGGCCTTATTGCCGACAGATATTTTAACGCTGAACGAATTTTAGGTGTTTTACATATTATTGGTGCTATTTTAATGTACCAGATGTATAGTGCCCCAGATGTAAGTGTTTTTTATCCTTACGTTTTAGCTTACATGATTTTGTTCATGCCTACCCTTGCACTGGTAAATTCGGTTTCTTTTAACCAAATGAAAGATGCCGAAAAAGAATTCGCAAATATTAGGGTCTTCGGTACAATCGGCTGGATCATCGCTGGTTTATTAATCAGTTTTGCTTTCCACTGGGATTCTCCGGAAGGAATTCAAGCTGGATTATTGAAAAGTACCTTTTTAATGGCTGGCATTGCCTCTTTGGCGTTGGGATTATTTAGTTTTACTTTACCTGCAACTCCTCCAAAGATTGCCAAAGACGAAAAAATAAAATTACGTGACATTTTAGGATTGGACGCATTGAAATTATTAAAAGATAAAAATTTTGCTGTTTTCTTTATTTCTTCGATCCTGATTTGTATCCCATTAGCCTTTTATTATCAAAATGCAGGCCTTTTCCTGGCTGATATCAAAGTTTCCAATCCAACAGGTAAAATGGCCATCGGTCAGGTTTCTGAAGCATTATTTTTATTGGCTATTCCTGTTTTCTTTTCAAAGTACGGATTTAAGAAGACAATTATAGTTGGTATGCTGGCATGGGCGATACGTTATGTACTGTTTGCTTATGGCAATGCAGGCAACTTAAGCTTTATGCTGATTATAGGAATTGCACTACATGGCGTTTGTTACGATTTCTTTTTTGTTTCTGGTCAGATTTATACCAACTCAAAAGCTGGAGAAAAATTCAAAAGTGCTGCGCAGGGTATTATTACCCTAGCAACTTATGGCGTTGGTATGTTGATCGGCTTTAAAGTTGCGGGCTTAATTACAGATATGTATAAAACCGGAGAGGTAACCGATTGGAAAATGGTTTGGATTATTCCAGCAGGAATTGCAGCTGCCGTTTTCTTATTATTCGCCCTGTTGTTCAATGATAAAACTAAATCTGAAATAGAAGCTAAAGCAATTTAACATGGGCTCAAACGTAAATAGAAGAAATGCTTTAAAGAACATCATTGCAGGAACTGCTGCAATTGGTGTTTCTTCAGGATTTTCAGCACTAGCAATGGAGAAACCAGAATCAGATCGGCCGCTAAGGCTAAAAGGAAATATCAACCATGCTGTATGTCGCTGGTGTTTTAGTAGTTTTGATGTAGAAACACTTTGCATTGAAGCAAAAAAAATAGGTATTAAAGGTATTGATTTGGTGGGTCCGCAAGATTGGCCTACCTTAAAAAAACATGGTTTAGAATCAACCATGTGTAATGGTGCTGAAATTAATTTGGTAGATGGTTTTAACGACGAAAAATTCCACGAAAAGTTAATTCAGAATTATACCGCAATGATTCCACTTGTTGCAGAAGCTGGTTATAAAAATCTGATCTGCTTTAGTGGAAACCGTCGTGGTAAAGATGATGAAACAGGCTGGAACAATTGCGTTAAAGGATTAAAACAGTTAATTCCATTGGCCGAAAAGCACAATGTGGTATTGGTAATGGAGTTGCTAAACAGCAAAATTAACCATAAAGATTACCAATGCGACAGAACATCATGGGGAGCTGAGCTTTGCAAACGCTTAGGATCTGAAAACTTCAAGTTGTTATATGATATTTACCACATGCAGATTGATGAGGGTGATGTGATCAGGAACATCAGAGATTACCATCAGTATATTGCACATTACCACACTGCCGGTGTTCCGGGCAGAAACGAAATTGATGATACACAGGAACTGTATTACCCTGCCATTATGAAAGCCATTGCCGAAACCGGCTTTAAAGGTTTCGTTGCACAAGAATTTATACCCAAAAATGCTGATAAAATAGCCTCCTTAAAAAAGGCAATCTCAATTTGCGACATTTAAAAATATACCTATGATATCAAGAAGAAGTTTTATACTCAATAGTAGTATGGCTGCAGCGGCAGCACTTTTGGCTCCATCGTTCGCTTTTGCTGCCGATAAAAAAGCAGTAGGCTTACAATTATATTCTTTAAGGGATGAATTGCCTAAAGATGTAAAAGGAACCATTGCCAAGGTGGCAAAAGCTGGCTTCAAAGAGGTTGAAACCTATGGTTTTTCGATAAAAGATCAATTTTGGGGATTAACGCCTAAAGAATTTAAAGCATTGTTGGATGCTAACGGTTTAAAAGCACCAAGTGGCCATTACGGTTTGGGCACTTATCTGGCTGATGGAAATACCACAGAACTCAAAGCAGCAATTGCAGCAGCAAAAGTACTGGGCAGCGAATATGTAACCATTCCCTGGTTGGAAGGAAGTATCAGAAAAAATGCCGACGATTACAAAAAAATCGCAGCCAGGATTAACGAAGCTGGAAAATTAACGAAAGCAGCAGGTATCAGATTAGCTTATCATAACCACAATTTCGAGTTCGAAAAACAAGGTGATACTACCGGTTACGAAATCCTCTTGAAAGGAACCGATAAAAAATTGGTTGATTTCGAACTTGATTTGTACTGGGTAGTACGCTCTGGTAACGATCCAATTAAATTATTTAAAGAAAATCCAGGACGTTTTACCATGTGGCACGTTAAAGATATGGATAAAGCCAATCCGGCATTAAATGCTGAAGTAGGAACGGGTTCTATCAACTTCAAACCTATTTTTGCCCAGGCAAAACTTTCGGGTATGAAACATTTCTTTGTAGAACACGAAACCAATTACAAACCAAATCCAATGGGATCTGTTGCAGCAAGCTGCGCTTATATTAAAAAGGAGATTATTTAAAATCTTAGGTAATGAATTCAAGAAGGACATTCTTAAAACAGGCAGGATTAGCTGCCGGAGCGGCATTATTAATTCCATCATTTGCTTTTGATAAAGCAAGTAAAAATGTTGGCCTGCAATTATACACCCTGCGCGATGAGTTGCCGAAAGATGTAAAAGGCGTTATCGAAAAAGTAGCAAAGGCCGGATACAAAGAAGTTGAAACCTATGGTTTTGCCAATGGAAAATTTTGGGGCTTAACGCCTAAAGAATTTAAAACCTTACTTGATGCCAATGGTTTAAAAGCACCAAGTGGTCATTACCACATGGATGATTTTGTAAAAACAGGAAATGCCGATAGATTAAAAGCAGATATCGAATCATCAGCTGCAATTGGTGGTAAATATTTCACCATTGCCGGCGCACACGTTGATATGAGTAAAGGTGCCGATGGTTTCAAAAAAACCGCCAGCGATTTTAACAAAGTGGCAGAAATTGCTAAAGCTTCAGGATTAAAATTCGCTTATCATAACCACGATTTCGAGTTTAAAAATTTGGGCGATACTACTGGTTATGATGTTTATTTAACTGAAACCGATAAAAACCTGGTTAATTTTGAATTGGATTTATACTGGGTAGTACGCTCAGGTAATGATCCTTTAGCATTATTTAAAAAATATCCCGGCCGTTTCCCTATGTGGCACGTGAAGGATATGGACAAGGCCAAACCTGAATTAAATACTGAGGTGGGTAAGGGATCAATTGATTTTAAAACCATTTTTGCCCAGGCAAAACTTTCAGGCATGCAACATTTCTTTGTAGAGCACGAAACCAATTATCAGCCAGATCCAATTGGCTCGATCAAAACAAGCTGCGATTATATCAAAGCCAGTTTGATTTAAATTTATTAAACCCCGCAGATTTTAAAAAATCTGTGGGGTTTAACTACTCGCTTGTCGGTCATCTCGACTGAAGCGTAGCGAAATAGAGAGATCTATCTTCGTAAATAAAATCTTCTCCTTTCTTCAACAACCCAAACCTCATTAAAAGATTTCACTGTCATTAGGAGAATTGTCCCTGTTTATCTAAACCTGATAGAACGGCAATACTTTTTAATTGCAGTACCTATAAATCTTGTTGTCTGCAACCGATGAAACAGATGCTTCGTACCTCAGCATTGACAATAGTTGTTTAAAAAGATTATAGTGATAGCAGGACTTTCGTAACCGATAAACGATGGAACCTGCTTTCCAAAAAAAACATTCATTGACTTCCGAAGTTGCCCCCTGCCCCGCCCCCTGCGAAACTTTGGAAGTTTGTGCTCAGACTTTATTCTCCAACCATATTTTCTATCGAAAACCAAAAATTTCAAATATTAAAAGCAAATTTAATTGGTAACAATAGGGATATCAGCTTAATTTTTAGCATATTTGAGCTCATATCAAATAATTAATAATATAAAAAAATTAAAATGAGAGTAGCAGTAGTAGGTGCAACCGGATTGGTTGGCACTGTCATGTTAAAAGTATTGGAGGAAAGAAATTTCCCTTTAACAGAGTTGATTCCCGTAGCATCAGAAAAGAGTGTTGGTAAGGAAATTACTTTTAAGGGTAAGAAGTTCCCAATTGTTAGCATGGATACTGCAATCAGTATGAAACCAGATATCGCTTTGTTTTCGGCGGGTGGCAACACTTCATTAGAGCATGCACCTCGTTTTAAAGAGGCCGGAACAACTGTTATCGATAACTCTTCTGCCTGGAGAATGGATCCTGCAATTAAATTAATTGTGCCGGAAGTTAATGCACACGAACTTTCTATCGATAACAAAATTATCGCTAACCCAAACTGTTCGACCATCCAGATGGTGGTGGTTTTAAAACCTTTGCACGATAAATACAAAATAAAACGTGTGGTGGTTTCTACCTATCAATCGGTTACCGGTACTGGTGTTAAAGCGGTTGAGCAATTAATGAACGAGCGTAAAGGCATTGATGGTCCTAAAGCTTATCCTTATGAAATCGACTTGAACGTTCTTCCTCATATTGATGTTTTCACTGAAAACGGATATACTAAAGAAGAGATGAAAATGGTTAAGGAAACGAACAAAATTATGAGCGACGATAGCATCAAAGTTACCGCGACAACGGTTCGTATCCCGGTAATGGGTGGTCACTCAGAGTCGGTAAATATCGAGTTTGAAAATGATTTCGATTTAGCTGAAGTGCGCAGCATTTTAGAAAAAGCACCAGGCGTAATCGTTGTGGATGATGTGGCCAACTTAAAATATCCTATGCCGAAAGATGCCCATGAAAAAGATGAGGTCTTTGTAGGCCGTATCCGTAGAGATGAATCAGCTCCCAAAGCACTAAACCTTTGGATTGTTGCCGATAACTTACGTAAAGGTGCAGCAACCAATGCTGTTCAGATTGCCGAATATCTAATTCAGAAAGAATTGGTTTAATCAATAAATAATTTAAGAAAAGCCTCGATTTATTCGGGGCTTTTTTATGCGCTACAATGAAACAACTTCCAATTGCTTTAATTTATTCCAGATTGCTTATTGGTTTTGGAATCATTCTGTTAAGTGTTTTCCATGCTAGCCATTATTCTTTTTTAGCCATCACCTTATTATCTATTGGTTTGCTAACCGATGTTTTTGATGGGATCATCGCCCGTAAGCTTAATATCTCTTCCGAAAAGTTAAGGCGGCTGGACTCTGGTATCGATCAGGTATTTTTTATTTCGGTAGCAGTTGCCACTTATATTCAATGTCCGGATTTCTTCAAAACCAATCTTGTCAAATTAATTGTCCTTGGTACTTTCGAAGCTTCAACCTATGCATTAAGCTATATCAAATTCAAAAAGAAATTGCCACCCATTCTATCGGCGCTAAAATCTGGACGCTGACAATATTTGCTACTTTAGTCGAAATTATGGTGCATTACGAATCGATCGTGCTCTTTGAAATTTGTTTTTGGCTCGGCATGGCCACCCGCTTGGAAATACTTGCAATTGTTCTCACCCTCAAAAAATGGACGAACGATGTACCCACCGTTTATCATGCAGTGAGATTGAGGCAGGGAAAGGAAATTAAGCGCAATAAATTATTCAATGGTTAAGGTTAAAAATTTAAAGATATATAATTTAGCGATCTTAACCACTAAATTACATATAAAAAAAGATCATAATCACCAAATTATATATAATTTAGTGATTAGATTTAAAATTTTGTTATATTTGAGAGAAGCAAAATTTGTATGATGATTATCAGAAATCTGCAAAACCATATCGAATTGAAGTTTTTAAACAAAAAGCCATTATTGTTACCGGTGCAAGGCAAGTGGGTAAAACTACTATGTTAAAGCAGTTAGTAAATAAGACTGAGCTACCTTTTGTTTTTCTAAATTGTGATGAGGCAAACGTACGCGCCACCTTAACAGATATCAGTATCGAAAGGCTGAAATCAATTATTGGTGCTAACAAAATCATTTTTATCGACGAAGCACAACGCGTTACCAATATTGGCTTAACCTTAAAACTGATCGTTGATAATTTTTCAGATGTTCAGTTATTGGTTACTGGTTCTTCATCATTAGATCTGGCTATTGGCATCAAAGAATCGTTAACAGGAAGAAAATTTGAATATCACCTCTTCCCTTTTTCAGTTGCAGAACTTGTTGACGAAACGAACGTACTTATTGAAGAACAGGCTTTAGAAAAAAGATTAATTTACGGTACTTATCCCGATGCCATCAATTATCCGGGGAAGAAAAAGAGCTGTTATTAAATTTAGCTAACAGTTATCTTTTTAAAGATATTTTATCGCTTACGAGTATCCGAAAACCCTTACAACTCGAAAAACTGGTACAGGCATTGGCCCTACAGATTGGTAACGAAGTTTCTTATAGTGAACTTGGACAAATGATTGAGGCCGATAAACTCACTGTTGAGCGTTACATCGATCTATTAGAACAATGTTTCGTTGTATTTAGACTAGGTGCTTACAGCAGCAACCTGCGGAACGAAATTAAAAAGAGCAAAAAGATATACTTCTATGATACAGGAATCCGAAATGCGGTAATCGAAAATTTCGGCATGCTCGGCTTACGGCAGGATGCTGGTCAGTTGTTTGAAAATTATATTGTATCTGAATACATAAAGGCCAGCAATAATAAAAGAAAGCATGCCAGATATTATTTTTGGCGCAGTTTTCAGCAACAGGAAATTGATTTAATAGAAGAAGTTGATGGAAAAATAAATGCCATAGAGATTAAATGGAACGCGAATAAAAAAGTAAAGTTTCCTTCTACATTTTTAGATGCATACCCCACCAACGAAACATACGTTATAAATAAAGCTAACTATACCAGTTTCCTGGTATAAAATAATCGCCTGCAAAAAAAATGAAATTTTTCAAAATATTGTCCCTATCACTGTGTTTAACAATCGCAGCAAATGCTCAAAACAGAATCCAAAACCTAGAAAAAGCTTTTAATAATTTATTAAACGACGAACAGGCAAAACATGCCCTGGTATCTCTTTGCGTTTTGGATGCCAATACCGGCAAAACACTTTATGCTAAAAACGAGCAGATTGGTTTGGCCACTGCTTCAACACTAAAAACCATTACCGCAGCAACAGCTTTTAGTATTTTAGGGAAAGATTTTCAGTTTCAGACTACTTTAGCCTATACCGGAACCATTACTACAGATGGAACATTAAAAGGTAACCTCATCATTATCGGTGGCGGCGACCCTACTTTGGGCTCTTGGCGTTATCAAAACAAAGAAAATGCTGTTTTAACACAATGGGTGGCGGCCATAAAAGCCGTTGGCATAAAAAAATTGAAGGTTCAGTAATTGGTGATGACCGTATTTTTGGCACACAAACCACACCTGAAGGTTGGGTTTGGCAGGACATCGGCAATTATTATGGCGCTGGTACTTCGGGTTTGGCCTGGCGGGAAAATCAGTTCGATATCCATTTAAGACCAGGGAGCAGCGCGGCGGATGAGGTGAAAATTGTAAAAACTGTTCCGGCTACGCCCTATGTGCAGTTGGTAAATGAACTCAAAACCGGTTCAACTGGTACGGGCGATAGAAGTTATGCTTTTCTTCCTCCTTACAGTAATGTTGCCTACCTCCGCGGAAGTTGGGGAATGGGCATTACCAAAACAGGCATTTCTGTAGCCCTCCCCGATCCTGCTTTTGATTGCGCTTACCGCTTACAGGATACTTTGAAGAGATTGGAGATTTCAACCGGTCAACAGGCCACAACGGCCCGGTTAATGACTTTAAACAATCAGGTCATTCCTTCGGTTACACAAAAAATAAGCACCATCAGTTCACCTCGTTTAAGCGAGATGACCTATTGGTTTTTAAAGAAAAGCATCAATTTATATGGCGAATCGATTTTAAAAACCATTGCGATAAAATCAGGCAAAGCGGGTACAACAAGCAAAGGTGCAGAAACGGAGATTAACTTTTGGGCTGATAAAGGCATTGATAGAACAGCATTAAATATTATCGACGGCAGCGGACTCTCACCAGGCGACCGGATTACAACCTCTGCAATGGCAACTATACTTTTTCAAATTCAGAAAGAAAACTGGTTCCCTGATTATTATAAAGCCCTGCCAGAATACAATGGCATGAAAATTAAAAGCGGAACCATAAACGATGTTTCAGCCTTTGCAGGTTACCATACCGATGCTGCCGGTAACAAATATGTAGTAGTGATCAATATTAATAATTATAGCGGAAACAGTATCAACAAAAAGTTGTTTAAAGTATTAGATGAATTAAAATAAACCTTATTTAAATACTATGACGCTTTTTGTAAAAAACCTTCATACTGTTGATGGACTGATATCTAACTTATACAAGGATGTTTCGGTAGAAGAAATGACGGGCAAAATTACCCATCTGATGGAACAACAAGGCTATAAAGTCTTCGACCATCAATATGGAAATTTAATTTTAGAGAAAGGAAGCCGAACCAAAAGGCTTTTATTAGGTGCATTTGCAACCTATTTTAAATTTAGTGTAACCATGTTACCAAATACTGAAAATGAACTTACTGTAAATGTTTTTCAGCAATCGAGTGGTATGTCAGGTGGTTTTAATCGGCATGAACCAGATCAAAACAGAGCTTGCCAGGTTAAACTTTTTGTTTTCGAATATTTAGTAAGAAAGATTTTGATACTATTGGATTCTTAAAAATGTTAAAAGAATTCCATAGAAAAGTAGTCATCTCGACTGAAGCGCAGCGGAATGGAGAGATCTATCCAGACAGATTTAGCTTCGCTGAGTACTTCGTGGTTCTCGACTGCGTTACCGAAGTAAAATCGGTACAAGTAGCACTCCGCTCGAAATGACGACATCTTGCAAGTTCATCGTAATCAGATACCTAAGCTATTATCATTCAAACAATTCCTCCTAAATATCACCCAAGCCACAACCATATTTACCGGAATTAACATTAAGCCTAGGCCAAACATAATACACACATAAAAAAGGAAAAACAGACAAAAAACACCTATCAAAAATCCTTTAACCTGAATCCCATTCAATAAAAGCAAACTTCTGAATAAAAGGATAGCGGAAAAAGCGAATGCAGCTAATTCGAGTGATGTTATCAAGCCAAAACGGGTAGTCATCCAACATATTTCGGGTAATAATAAAATGAGATAGTTTAAGCAGAAGCTAAAAAATACCTTGGCCTTACTAAAAGGAAAATTGGGCAAAAAAGATAAATACCGATCATTAAAAATCCTTTCCTGATAGACAAGTACTATATGCGGCACAACAATACAGGAAGTAATGAGCATTAATAGCTTTGAATTATCTTTAATATCGGAGAAAAGTATAAAAACACTAGAAATCAATAACCACGAAAGCAGTTTGGTTAATAAATAAGCCAGTTTCGATTGGTTAAAAACCTGAAAGCTATACAATAAAAACACAGGTTTATTCCATTTTCTGTTAATCCGGATCAACCAGTTAGGTTTATTGGTTTCAATTAAACGATTACTTTCTTTTAGAATGATGTAAGCACCAGCGATAATCAACAGCAGCTGAAAGAGCAAAATCCCAATAGAAATAAAATAATAACCAAATATTAATCCAATAACTATTGCATATAAAGTATAACACCAAACCGGGATAAATATATAAGCCAACACACTATACCAGTTGAGAATTTGTTGTTTTTTGGAAGATGAGGTAAAACTGTAATATAAAAACTCATGTTGAGGCAAAAGAAGCTGGTTAAGCACATATTTTAAGCCTTTATAGGCATATAATGCGCTTGCAACCAGATAAAAAGCCATAATCAACGGATTGCTCACCAAACTAATGGTAAAGAAAAACTGCCAAAAATCTATCTGATCAGGCATTACTGTACCCAAAGTATTGATGAACAAACCATAACTGATCAACATGACGAAAAAGAATACCAGCATACCTGCATGTGTACGGTAAAACCCATCAACAAATATTTTTCTTAAGGCAATGTTCGAAAGTGGAAACATTAAAAGTTCAGTGTTAATTTTTTATCCACGATATTAATCTGTTTATGTCCGGGTAATTTTAACTCATCTAAAGGTTGATGAGATGATAAGAGAAAACTGATTTTCTCTTTCTCATGTTTTTCGTTGATCCAACTGTATAATACTTCAAGAGATTCGGCATCGATCGTATTTAAAGGTTCATCCAACAAAATCAATTTTGGTTTCCCCAGGAAAGCCAGTACCAGCGAAAGTTTTTTGAGCATACCACTGGAATAGGATCCTAACGGATTGTTGATATAGCCCTGCATTCCCATTTCGGTAACCAGGATTTCCGCCTGACCAGCTCCGGCACCCTTCGCTTTTGCAAAAAGAGCAATCATCTCCACCCCGCTTAAAAATTCAGGAAATAATGGTTCCGCAGCAGCAAAATTGACCAGTTTTCTATAGGCTACACCATGATTTTTTAAATAAACAGTTCCTATTGCAATTTCGCCTTTAAAAGATAATATCCCTGCAATTGCTTTCAAAAAGTACTTTTTCCTGTACCATTTCTCCCTTTTATCCAAAAAATGCCCCCAGGAAGTTTAATATTATCTATCTTTAAAACAAGATGATCGAAATAGGATTTTTCAAATTGACTGAAGTGTAACATAAAAATATTTTATTTCTGACTTCATGTTTATTAAAAAGTTACAGCCTTATCTCATCTCGACAAAATTTTAAACTAATGCAATTAATTTTACGCCCCTACCAACCAGGTGACATCGAAAATCTGGTTAAACACGCCAATAATTTCAATATTTCTAAATACCTGACCAATAAATTCCCATTTCCTTACGAAAAAAAAGATGGGGAAGCTTTTATTCAACTGGCTTTAAGTCACGATCCTTTACAGATCAAGGCCATTGTGTTAAACGACGAAGTAATCGGATCGATAGGTGTGCATCAACTCGCAGATATTTATAGTAAAAGTGCAGAAATGGGTTATTGGATTGCTGAAGACTTTTGGGGAAGAGGAATTATTCCGCTTGCCATAAAAGAAATGCTTCAATATGGTTTCGCTACCTTTGATATTGATAGAATTTTCGCAAGGACAACACATACCAACCTGGCGTCACAAAGGGTTTTACAAAAATCAGGTTTTATCTTCGAAGCGAAATTAAAGGGTACTATTTTTAAAAATGGAGCATATTTTGACGAACTGATTTTTGGTTTCAGGAAAAATCAATTGATCTAAATGCTGCATTAAAACTTTTGTTAAACCCAAAGCTTATTGCGTAAATTCGCACAAACCAAAAACAACAAAGCAATGAAGTTATCGATCAAATCAATAGTGCTGTTTGTAGCACTTTTGGGTGCAGCAGATTTTGCAGGTGCCCAGGAAGTAAAATTTCCACAAGCCAGTAGTGGCCAAACCATCATTCAGGATTTTGGATTAGGCAAAATAACGTTAAGCTACTCCCGCCCCAATGTTAAAGGCCGAAAAATTTTTGGCGGAATGGAACCCATGGGCAAAGTTTGGCGCAACGGAGCAAATGCTGCAACACGCATTAAATTTACCGAGGCCGTTAAAATTGAAGGCAAAGATTTACCGGCTGGCGAATATGGCCTGTTCAGTATTCCGGGTAAAAACGAATGGACCATTATTTTTAACAAAATTGCCGATCAATGGGGAGCTTATGAATATAAGGAAAGTGATGATGTGCTTCGTGTAAAAGTTAAAACTATAACTTTAAAGGATAAAGTAGAAACTTTAACCATGCTATTCTCTGCTGTTAGCGAAACTTCGGCAACTTTAAATATGATGTGGGAGAACAGTGCGTATGGCATTAACATCACAACTTCTATTGATGAAAAAGTAATGGGCAATATTGCTGAAGCGATGAAAGGTGAAAAGAAACCATATTTTGCCGCTGCACAATATTATTTTCAACATGGAAAAGATTTAAAACAAGCTTTAGCATGGGTGACGGAAGCAGAAAAATCAGACCCAAAAGCACCATGGTTTAAACTATGGAAAGGCCGTATCCAACTTAAAATGGGGGATAAAGCAGCTGCAGCAATTACTGCACAACAAGGCATCGACGCTGCAACAGCTCAAAAGGTAGATGAATATATACGCCTCAATTCTGAACTTCTGGCTGAAGCTAAAAAATAAAAAGATTCTATTTCGGTCGGTGAGACACCGACTGATAGATGAAACTAACCCCTCGATGCCGTCATTTCGAGCGGAGTGCAACGCAGCCGAGAACCCGAAGGCTTTGCGAAGCAAAATCTGCCTAGATAGATCTCTCCATTCCACTGCGTTCCAGTCGAGATGACTGCATCTTTAGAAATAATTCCCTATAAATTACCGAACCTAAGTAATTAAACCCGATTGTAATGGAAAGCCCACAGCGCAGCGAGGACTTGTAATGAAAGCGGGACCAACCCCCAACCGAAGTACTCCCCCAACTGCTTTTCAAATTAACATAAATGCTCTTACGCTCTTTAAGCTGCCAACTTAAACATGAGTTTCAACCGATATTAACTTAAAATTAACCATCGGTTAACTCAAATCACAATCGTAACATTAACCCTTAAAACGCTTTATTTATTTAAAAATTATACTAACTTTGGTGTTGCACTTAGTAATTGTACTTTGTACACTAAGCAGGTTAAAAAATCAACAAAAAATTAAATAAAAATGAGCATAATCGTTAATGTCCATGCCAGACAGATTCTCGATTCGAGAGGCAATCCAACAGTAGAAGTAGAAGTAGTAACAGAGGCAGGCGCTTTTGGCCGTGCAGCTGTACCAAGCGGCGCATCTACTGGACAATATGAGGCTGTTGAATTACGTGATGGTGATAAATCTACATATTTAGGTAAAGGTGTTTTAAAAGCTGTAGAAAACGTAAATACTAAAATTGCTGATGCATTAAGAGGTATCGATGTTTTTGAGCAAAATGCAATTGATAAATTAATGTTAGAACTTGATGGTACCGAAAACAAAGGTAACTTAGGTGCTAACGCAATTTTAGGTGTTTCTTTAGCTGTTGCTAAAGCAGCTGCTGACGAAATTGGCCAACCATTATACCGTTACATTGGTGGTGTTAATGCAAACACTTTACCAATTCCGATGATGAACATCATTAACGGAGGTTCTCACTCTGATGCGCCTATCGCTTTCCAGGAATTTATGATTATGCCGGTTGGCGCTCCATCATTCTCTGAGGCTTTACGTTGGGGAACTGAAGTTTTCCATAGCTTGAAAAAAATTCTTCATGATAGAGGTTTATCTACTGCAGTAGGTGATGAAGGTGGTTTTGCACCAACTTTTGATGGTACTGAAGATGCAATAGAAACGGTATTAAAAGCAATCGAAACTGCCGGTTACAAACCTGGTTCTCAAATCTGTTTAGCTTTAGATTGTGCTTCGTCTGAGTTCTACAAAGATGGTAAATACGACTATACTAAATTTGAAGGTGCTACTGGTGTAATTCGTTCTAGTGAAGAGCAGGCACAGTATCTGGCTGATCTTTCTGCAAAATATCCGATTATCTCTATCGAAGATGGTATGGACGAAAACGACTGGACTGGCTGGAAAAGCTTAACCGATAAAATCGGCGACCATGTTCAATTAGTTGGTGATGATTTATTTGTAACCAACGTTACGCGTTTACAACGTGGAATTGACGAGGCTACTGCTAACTCCATCCTGGTAAAAGTAAATCAGATCGGTTCTTTAACTGAAACCATCAATGCAGTAACTTTAGCACAAAACAGTGGTTATACTTCGGTAATGAGTCACCGTTCTGGCGAAACTGAAGATGTGACCATAGCTGATTTAGCTGTTGCATTAAACTGCGGACAGATTAAAACCGGTTCTGCATCACGTTCTGACAGGATTGCAAAATACAATCAATTATTACGTATTGAAGAAGAATTAGGTGAAAACGCACGTTTCATAGGTTCAAAATTCAAATATGCTAAGAAATAACCCCTAAATCCCCTGAAGGGGACTAAGGATAATGCCGAAAAGCCCCTTTAGGGGTTTGGGGTGTTAACAAGTTGAAAAACTTATTTGCGAAACATCCGGAGATTTTAAATCTTCGGATGTTTTTATTTTAATACTATATTTGTTCTGAGTTATGTGCATGATCTCAAATCACATATCTCAATACTCATATCTCCAACTATGAAACGTTTAATAGATCTTTTCCGCAATAAATATTTCCTTGCTACTGTCGCTTTTGCGATGTGGATGCTATTTTTCGACAAAAACGATATGATGTCGCAGTACGAATACCGCAGTCAGGCCAATAAATTGCAGGAAGAAAAAGAATATTTCGAGAAAGAAACCGCCCAGGTAAAAAAAGACCTTAACGAACTGAATACCAACCTGAATACGGCTGAAAAATTTGCACGTGAAAAATATTTCATGAAAAAAGATAATGAAGATGTTTTCGTGATTATCCAGGAAGAGAAGAAGGATTAGCGCTGGGCGTTTGGCATTTAAGTTCTCTTCCCTTAGTCTAGCTCTCCTGAACTTGTTTCTGGATCCAAAGCAAAAGAATTTTGATTGACCGTTTGCAGTTTAACCATTTAACAATTAACCGATTGAGCAATTTAAACAGTTAACCTATCTAATGCTCCACATTCTTTACATTATCGCCATAACAGCTGAAGCCATGACGGCAGCACTTTCTGCAGGCAGACGTGATATGGATTGGGTAGGTGTTTGCATTATTGCCTGGGTTACAGCTCTGGGCGGCGGCACGGTTAGAAATGTATTATTTGGTCATTACCCAATGAGCTGGGTGGAACATCCGGAATATTTAGTGATTACGGCGGTAGCGGCTTTATTGGCGGCATTTATCGCCTCTATCATGACTAAACTCAAAAAGCTTTTTCTTTACCTCGATGCTTTGGGTTTAGTGGTCTTTACGATCATTGGTTGTCAGGTAGCGCAGCAAATCCATTTGCCTTATTTAATTGTACTCTTTAGCGGGATGATTACTGGTTGTGCAGGCGGTGTACTACGTGACGTACTCTGCAATGAAGTACCATTCCTTTTTAGAAAAGAGATTTATGCGAGTGCAGCGATTGTAACTGGTGCTGTTTATATCGGTGTAGAACATTTTCATGGAAGTGAAATGTTAGCTACCATTTCGGCTGCTGTTATCGGATTAGCATTGCGATTACTTTCCATCCGTTTCGAATGGCACATGCCGAAGTTCGTGTATAGGGATGAATGGCACTAATTCAGTTGGGAGTTTTCAGTTTGGAATTGAGAGTTTATTCGTGGTGTCAGATGTTACCACCTGACACGTTTCGAATTAATTGAATATCATCAATTATTTGAAAAAAACAATCTATCAGTCAGATGGTAACATCTAACTATAAATTTACAATTCCCCGTTCCTTTTCCTTAAAAACCACTCCGTGCCCAATAAGATCAGCATTAAGCCAAATAACCATTTTATATTGATGAGTTCATCGTACTTCCGGTCTTCATAGCTGATGGTTTTAATATTTTCGTTTTTGGCAATCTCATCCGCTATTTTAAGCAGATTTTCGGGCATAAACAGCTTGCCATTGCTTTGTTTAGAGATCGTATTTAAAAGCTGGTGGTTGGCAGTTGTCTGTTGGTATTCTGCAATCAATGCGTTTACATAGAAACTACCCGAGGCTGTGAATTTCTTTCCTCCCAGTTCCGCATTTGCTAAGTAAGAATAATTGCCAGCGGGCATGGTTCCGGCATCTAACTGATAGCCATTTTCCGTTTTAGAAAAAATATAATTAAATAATTTGCCTGCCTCATTTTTTACCAAAAGTTTAACTTCCGGCTCATTTACAGGTTGATAACTATCATTATAAAGTGTAGCATTAAACTGGATCGATTCATTTTCATCGTAAGCCGATTTAGAGGTAAAAACCTTAAATCTTCTTTTATCATCTTTTACAGATAAGTACTGAACCGTTTTTGAAATCAGGTCGTTTAAAACCGATTGATTACTTTCATTTTCAGCCTCTAAAAGTTTCCATCTCCAAAGCCCCTCTCCCATCAAATAACCGGCCTTTGAGCCATTCTCATTCGCGAAGAACAGTAACGGCTGCTGTGTGCTTACTTTGCCAATACGCTGGTTAAAAACAGGTATTGCGCCTGTATTTACGGTTAACCTTCCAAACGGACTAAGCAAAGGGTCAAAAGCCGAAAACTGTTTTTTATCTTCTTCAGTAAGATTAAAACTGGTAAAACCATTGGCAAAATCAGCATATACCTCCTGAATGAAACCGTTTGCTGAACTCAGATTTACCTGATTCTGGATCTGGTTAAAAGTATTAATATTGCTCTGAGCACCCAAAATGTACCAGACCGGTTTCTTCAAACCGGCCAACTTCTTTAAAAATACTGATGAAATATTTTGAACATCGGGCAACTGATACAAAACAATTAAATCAAATTTGGATGGATCAGTTGCGTTTAAATCATCAGCCAGCGCAAGTTTAGCTTCGTAATGTTTATTAAGCGATATAGCCTCTTTTAATACCCCTAAATCGGGGTGTGGCGCAACAGCAGCCAGTAATACTTTCTGTCTGCCATCAATCACCTCTACATAAAAAGTCTGAACGTTATTTCGGCTAGTGATTTCATTTTTTAAAACACCCAATTGAACAGTATATTTCTGCACACCAATTTTACCGGCATGAATCTTAACAGGAACCGTTTTAACAAAAGAATTGCTAATGATAGATATATTTTGCTGCTCAAGCTTTGCTCCATTCTGGCTAACAGTTAAAAAGCTATTTTCGCCATCGCTTTGAAAAGCCTGCACCTGCACTTCGATCGTAAAATCGTCATCCAGGTACGCGATGTTATTGTAATTCACATTTGAAATTAGTACATCCCGCTTCGGGACACTATCTCCCAAGGCAATAGTATAAACTGGCGCATTGATCTGATTGATGCTGTAAAGCGGATTTCCACCATGGTTAAAAATACCATCAGTGGCTAAAATTACAGCACCAACATTTCTGTTGGTATATTCATCTCTAACTTTTTGAAAAAAAGCAGAGGCATCGGTTAATTTACCCTGATTTTTAAAATCGAAACCATCGGCAACCTGATCACCAAAGTGAAGCGTTTTCACCTCATATTTGTCTGATAGTTTATCTTGTAAAGCTTTAAGATTCTGTTCGTATAATTTTTGGTCGAAACCTGCTGCTTTAACCTGACCAACAGATTGGGAATTATCCTGTCCGATAATGATTACAGGCTTATCTAAGGTATAATTTAAGGTTTTAATGAGTGGAGCAAATATTAACCATGCAATGGTGGTAACCACTACAATCCGCAATGCTGTTAAGCCATATTGAAGTTTTTTATCCAGATTTTTGTTACCACGATAAAGCAACCAGGCATACAGCACGCCCAAAGCCAGGCAACCCAGAAAAGACAAAATAGAAGCACCTGAAAAAAACCAGTCATAATTCATAAAGATGATAATTTTAGGGAAATTTTCAAGGCTATAACCGCAAAGTGCGCAAAGAATTTACGCAAAGTATCGCAAAGATAATGTGCACCCTTCATTTTTTAGCTTAGCGACCTTTGCGCCATCGTAATAAGGAAATCTCAGCGGCCTTTGCGGTTAAAAAAATAAATTCGTTAGTTTTAACAAAATCAATCCTTATGAAAATAATCTGTCTAACATTTCTGCTATCTCTAAGCCTTATGGTTAATGCCCAGAATAATTTTAAAGCCACTCAAATCAAATTTGAAAGAGTAGAAAAAGCATACAGCGAAAAATGGGAAACATTGAGAAAATTTGTTCAGGCCGGTGGTTATGGAGATAAATTCTCGATGGTGATTAATGCTTATAAAACGGAAGGCAAACTTGAGGTGTGGTTAAAGAATAATTCGGCTAAAACCTATTCTTTATTCAGAACTTACGATTTTTGTGCACATTCTGGCACCATTGGCCCAAAGATAATTGAAGGCGACGGTCAAACGCCTGAAGGTTTTTATTGCATCAATGTTTTTAACCCAATGAGCAATTTCCATCTATCGCTGGGTATAAACTATCCAAACGCTGTTGATTATGCAAGAACCGGAAAAGATAGAAAACCCGGAAGTGATATTTACATCCATGGCAATTGTGTAACGGTAGGCTGTATTCCTTTAACAGACGAAAAAATAAAAGAAGTATATGTTTTGGGGGTTGAAGCCAGAAATGCGGGCCAGGAAAAGATTCCGGTTAACATCTATCCTTTCAAAATGACCGATGGGAACATGAAAAAATACGTCGCTCAATTCCCAGCGCAGGCAAACTTTTGGAAATCGTTACAAACAGGATATTTAGCTTTTGAGAAGAATAAAACCCAGCCGGACGTTAGTGAGGTTAAAGGACGATACCTTGTAAAGTAACAAAAGAAGTCAAGTTTCCATAGCACACTAGCCATTAAAACTTGACTTCTTTATATTTATATAAACTGGAAAGAAAACCCTCCACCTTAAACCCTCACGCCTTCAACCTTTCTTACAGCATTCCGCCGCAAACAGATAATGTTTGTCCGGTCACGTAAGCACTCATATCTGAAGCCAGGAACACACAAACATTGGCGATATCTTCCGTTTCGCCGGCACGTTTTAATGGAATATCTTTTTCCCAACCTTCAACCACTTTCGGATCAAGAATATCTGTCATTTCGGTACGGATAAAACCTGGCGCAACTACGTTGGCACGGATATTTCGCGAACCTAATTCTTTTGCGATTGATTTGGTAAAACCGATGATTCCAGCTTTAGAAGCAGCATAATTTGCCTGACCAGCATTACCTGTAGTGCCAACAATTGAACCCATATTGATAAAAACGCCTTTACGGGCTTTCATCATTACTTTAGAAGCCGCTTTGGTTACGTTGAAGATTGATTTTAAGTTGATATTAATTACATCATCCCAGTTTTCTTCGCTCATACGCATCAATAAACCATCTTTAGTGATGCCCGCATTATTCACTACGATATCAATAGTTCCAAACTCAGCTACGATATCATTGATCAACTGTTCAGCTTCAGCAAATTTAGATGCATCAGAACGGTAACCTTTAACCTTTGTTCCGAAGCTTTGTAATTCCTGCTCTAAAGCCTCACCTTTTTCTACTGATGATAAATATGTAAAAGCTACATTAGCGCCCTGCTCGGCAAATTTCTCCGCTATTTTACGGCCAATTCCTTTAGATGCGCCTGTAACTAAGGCTGTTTTTCCTTCTAATAATTTCATTATGAAATGTTGTAAAGTTGAAATATTTTAATGTTGTAAAGTTATAATTTAAAGCAATAAAAGATTATGCTTTTTTCTGGCTAAGCTGAAAAATGTTTCCCTCTATGTCCTCCCCGTCGCAAAAAAGAAAATCAATGCCTTCAAAAGATTTGATATCTTTCATTTCTGCACCTCTTTCTATAAGTCGTTTTCGAACCACTTCAATATCTTCTTCAATACTAAAAACTAGTTTCACATTACTTTCAGCACGAAAAGAATCCTCATTTCGGAATGATTCCCCAATCCGATGAAACGCAATTTCGATGACTCCTGCGTTGAAAACCAGCCACTCGTTTTCAATTTCTTCTATTAAAGAAAAATTAAAAATGGACTGATAAAAGACCTTTAGGGCACTAATATCATTACCGAATAAAATTATTCTGCTCAGTTTCATATCAATAAATTATACCGCCGGTTCCTGCTGACTCAAACAATGGAAACTTCCCAATCCCCAAATAATATCGACTGAGTTGATTCCAATTACTTTGCGATCAGGGAAACAGCCCTGGATAATATCTAAAGCTTTCTGGTCGTTGACATCATCAAATATTGGCACAATTACCGCTGCATTAGCAATGTAAAAGTTCGCATAAGATGCAGGTAAACGCGTATCATCGTAAATTACTGGTGATGGCATCGGCAGTTCTACAATATTCAACGGGCGACCATCTTTCAGCTTCATGTCTTTTAAGGCCTCAAGATTCTCTTGTAATAAGATATAATTTTCATCCAAAGGATTACTTTCCACAACCGTTAAAACAGTATCCTCGTTTACAAAACGGGTAATATCATCAATGTGGCCATCTGTATCATCGCCAACAATCCCATCACCCAACCATAAAACCTGCTCCTGTCCGTAATATTCGAGCAAATATTGCTCAATCTGTTCTTTTGTTAAATGTGGATTACGGTTTTCGTTCAACAAACAAGCTGTGGTGGTTAAAACTGTACCTGCGCCGTTAAACTCTACCGAACCACCTTCCATAACAATATCTGGCGTAAATAAAGGGAGATTGAAATGTTTGGCAATTTTTGTCGGAATTACATCATCCAGGTCAAATGGAGGATATTTTCCACCCCAGGCATTGTAACCCCAATCTACAACAGCCTTTTCATTTCCTTTTAGCAAAAATGCAGGACCGTGATCGCGGCACCAGGCATCATTGGTTTCATTGAAATAAAATTCAACCTGACTTAAATCGGCCTCTACTTTTGTTAATTCAGAAATAGCAAAAGCTTTCATTTCTTCGTCTTTCACATTGATACGCACTTTTTCGCCTTCGGCAACAGCTTTAATAAACTGACAGTAAGGCTCATAAATGGTTTCGATTTTATCGGGCCACGAAGCCTCTTTATGTGGCCAGCTTAACCAGGTTGCTTCATGTTTTGCCCATTCGGCAGGGAAAGTATAACCTTGCTGCTTCGGCGAATAATCGAATTGATTGATATTTAAATCTTTTTTAGGAGGAAAGTTTGACATAGTTTTTAAAGTCCGAAAGTCGGGTGTCCGAAGTCGGATGATTTAGTGTGTTAATAAAATCCAAAGTCGGATGTCCGAGGTCGGATGATTTTGTCTTTTAGTTTTTTAAAGTTCGAAATGTGGCCGTCCAAGGCCAGATGATTTAGTGTATTCATAAATCGCCAGTATCGCCGGACTTCTGTCTTCTGCCCCCAGACTCAATTCAGCGATTTGATTAAAGCAGAAATCATGATCAAAATTTCTTCGCAAGACTGATAATGTTTCTGAAATATTTCCTCTGTAATATAACCTCTTCTTCTTGCTAAGTGTAAACAGTTCACGACTTCTATATCAGACCGTAAAGAATATCTTAAAAATCTACAAAATTCAGGGTTACTTTGACCTGTACTCCCTTCAGCAATGTTCATTGAAATAGAATCTGCAGCACGCTTAACTTGCGATGTTAAAACATAAACTTCATCCTTTGGAAAAGTTTTCATCATCTTATCGATTTCATCAGCTAAATCTAAAGCCTTTTGCCAAACCTTGAGTTTTTCAAATTTGAATGCCATAATTAAGTCCGAAAGTCGGAGGTCTGAAGTCTGAAGTTATAATTTATTAGAAATATACTAACAAATTACAATTTCTTACAATGCAATCCAAACTTATAATCTACGTTTCCAGACTTGCTTATGGATTTCAAACTAGCCATCTTGGCATGCATGCTCTTTGGCTTCCGTCTTCGGTCTCCCGACTTTTTTAATCCCCATCAATATACCTCTTTGTAATCGGCTGATAAGAATCGATTCTTCTATCTCTTAAAAAAGGCCAATGTTTACGGAAGAAATCAGATTCTGATAAATCCAGTTCAACTACTTCAGTTTCCTCTAAATCGTGCGAGCCTAAGTAAAGCAATTTGCCCTGTGCATTTGTAGCGAAACTTCCGCCCCAGAATTTCATGGCACCATCTTGCTCAAAACCTACACGGTTTACGCTTACCACAGGCACACCGTTTGCTACTGCATGTGAGCGTTGAATGGTCTGCCAAGCATTATATTGATCTTGATTGGTTTCTTCATCCTGATCGGTAGCCCAGCCAATGGCAGTCGGATAGAACATGATATCAGCACCCATTAAGGCCGTAATACGAGAAGCTTCAGGATACCATTGATCCCAACAGATCAGGATACCGATTTTGGCAAACTTAGTTTCGAAAACCTTATAGCCTAAATCGCCTGGGGTAAAGTAGAACTTTTCGTAAAATGCAGGATCATCAGGAATATGCATTTTGCGGTATTTTCCTAGATATGAGCCATCAGCATCTAAAACAGCAGTGGTGTTATGATACAAACCTTCAGCACGTTTTTCAAACAAAGAAGCGATAATTACCACACCCAATTCTTTGGCTACCACCTGCAAAGCATCCGTAGAAGGACCAGGAATAGCTTCAGCCAGGTCAAAATTGTCGTAATCTTCAACATCGCAGAAATATAAAGAAGTAAAAAGCTCCTGCAAGCACACAATTTGCGCACCTTTTGCAGCCGCTTCCTTTACTTTAGCAATCGCTTTATCTAAATTTTCATGCTTATCTTTAGTACAACTCATTTGCACTAAGCCAACTTTTACTTTCTTCATTTCTTAAAATTATTGGATGAGCGAATGATAAAACGAGTGAATTTCACATCATTGAGTCATTCAAATTTCATTCATTCAAATTAGGTGCAAAGTTACTATTTTGTTTAAAAGTAGAACGGCATAAAATTGTAAATGTTATTTTTAATAAGCTTCCATTACCTGTGGTTAAAGTGAGGGGCTTGTTTTAAATTAAAGCTTACAAAAATCAACAAAATGCTGCAAAGTGTTCCCTTTATATCCTGAAACACTTTGCAACATATTTAAATATTTGATTACTACACCAAATTATTAACCTTCTTCTCCTCCGTTTTTCATTTTCATTAAAATTGCATAAGCATTTTTTGTTACAACATTCCCCAGCTTTTTATTGGTTTTAATTTCTATAAATCCGTTCAATGCTGTCCCAATTTCTATGGGAACCATTTTGTATAACTTATTGCCAACTTCCTCAAAAATGTAATATTTATTTTCCCATTTAACAATAGCATCTTCTGATAAAACATTAACTTTTGCTTTTCCGATAGAAATTGCCGCGTTTAGAAATGTACCAGGCAATAACTTATTATCTGAATTTTGGATATCGCAGTGAACACTAGTGGTTCGGTCGTCTTCAATATTAGGAGTAATCAAATGTATCTTCGCTATGTATTTCTTTTCAGGATTTGCCGTAGTGTTACAGATCACCTCCTGTCCTGTCTTTAAACTGGCAGCATCCCTTTCAAATACTGTAAGGTTTGCATGCAATTCTCCAGGGCTGATTAATTCAAATAAAATATCGGTTGCATTAACAAATTTACCTGTATTTACATTAACCTTTGTAACATAGCCACTAATCGGAGCGTAAATTTTGATATTACGGGTTATTGAATTTTCATTTAAATTTTCAGGATTAACACCGATTAACCTCAGTTTTTGCGCAAGCGCTTTTACCAAAACTTTTTGGTTATTATAATCGCTCTCTATTTGCTGAAAGATTTTATCACTTGTTGCTTTCGTTTGATTTAATCCTTTTTGCCTTGTGTAATCTGCTGCTAAAAACTTCAATCTGTTTCCAGAAGTTAGATAATCTTGCTGGAGTTGAATATATTGTTGATCCTCAACGAGTGCTAACACGGCTCCTTTTTTAACGAGCATTCCAGGCATAATAATCATTTTCTTAATATATCCTCCCATAGGCACACTGACAGAATAGGTGTTTTCTGGTGGCACATCCACCACTCCATTTACATTAATGATGCTATGCATAGTCTTTTGCTCTATTTTACCGATTAAAATTCCAGCATTTTTTGCTTGTGCATCTGTAAGCTGCACCTCGTCTGTATTTGTTGTTGCGGGCTTCTCTGCCCGAACATTTTCTTTTTCATCTGCACCATTGCAAGCCAGCAAAAGTGACATACAAACTAATCCGGCTAATATTTGAATTTTCATTTTATCTTATTTATCTGTGGCTGTAACACGTTCAATTTCAAAAGCAGCTTCGTTAAATTGCTGCACTTTATCATAATATTCTACTTTGAGTAGTATAGATTGGTTAACCAGAAGCACCCAATCCAGATATGCAATCTCTCCTGCGTTAAGCTTATCAGAGGCTGTTTTAATGATATCACCAGCATTTCTTAAAGCGGTTTTCTGGTAAGAGCCAATAAGTTTTTCAAGCCGGTTATAACGTTCAACGGCGTTTGTTAAGTTATGATCTAGAGTTTTTTAGTTAACGCTAATTCTTTTTCACGCTGTTGTATTAAGATACTATTGGCTTTAACACGGGAATTTTGTGCACTGAAAAAAATTGGAATTCCAACACCAATACTAACCGAAGAGAACCTTTTGTTTCTATCAAAATACTGCTCTGTCCCAATACTGTTGGTTTGCCAACCAATAATACTCGAGTTATTGTAGCCAAAACTTAGAGAGGGCATCAATTTACTTTTTTCGAGTGCTTTTTGTTGTCTGGCTAACACCAATTGCTCTTCTCCCAATTTTAACAAAGGATGGTTAGTTTGTTCCTGACTAAATAAAAGCTCAGAGGCGTAAAGCAAGCTATCAGCCTTTGGCTGCAGGTTCTCATTGCTATTTAACAAGAACTTAAACCTGTTTTGCATTAATATATCATCTGTTCTCAGTAGTTCAAGCTGATTGCTAATTTGCTGCTTTTGATTTTCAGCGGTACGAAGTTCAAGTAGATCAACATCACCTGATTTAAAACGCTGTGTCGATTTGTCCAGAAATGCACTATAAACGCTATCGGCCCAAAGTAACAATTTCTGTTTTTCTCTTATCAATAACAGATTATAGTATGCTGATTTTACTTCGGTTTTCAAATCTAGTTGACGGGCATCTACTTCAATCTCACTGATGCGCAGGCTTGTTTTATGAGTGGCAGATTGCCTTGCATATACCGTTGGGAAATCGAGTGTCTGTACTACAGAAAATTTATTATCATTTTCCAGACTGTTGAATTTACCATAATCGAAACTGATTGCTGTTTTTGGTGCATCAAAACTGCTTTTGGTAATTTGCTGGTAATATTGAACGTTGGTTTTCGCAATCCGCAGTGATATATTGTTTTTAACCGCAGTATCCAATGCGGCTTTCAAACCAATTGGCTTTTGAGCACTGGCATTTAAAGTTCCAAAAAGTACCATGATCGCAATGACAGCTAAGTTATTTTTTGGCTTGAAGTACGAGAAGCCTTTTTCAAATAAAATATATAACATGGGTAAAACAAATAATGTTAATAATGTGGAAATTAATAAGCCCCCAATAACTACTGTGGCAAGTGGCTTTTGAACTGCCCCACCTGCACCAGTACTTATTGCCATCGGGATAAAACCTAGCGATGGAACTAATGCTGTCATTAAAACGGCACGAAGTTTTGATTTTGTTGCATGGATTACAATTCGTTTTACATCTGTCCAACCCTCTTTTTTTAACCGATTAAATTCTGAAACAAGTAAAATTCCGTTTAATACTGCCACACCAAAAAGGGCAATAAAACCAACGCCGGCAGAAATACTAAAAGGCAGATCCCTGATCCATAAGGCAAATATGCCACCTGTTGCAGAAAGCGGAATGGCTGTATAAATTAAAAGCCCTTGTTTAACAGAACTGAAAGCAAAATACAGGAGTAAGAAAATTAGAAGTAATGCAATTGGCACTACAATCGCCAAACGTGATTTTGCTGCCGTCATGTTTTCAAAAGAGCCGCCATAAGAAATGGTATAACCCTTAGATAAGTTAAGTTTTGAACCTGCCTTTTGCTGCAATTCCTCTACAATCGACTGCACATCTCTATCCTTAACATTAAAACCAACTATTATCCTGCGTTTAGTATCTTCCCTTTGAATCTGGTTAACCCCCTCCACTTCTTCGATATTTGCAACCATACTTAAAGGTACCTGGTTGCCTGACTTGGTTAAAACCATCAGATTTTCCACGTCGTTAATATTTTTTCTCGCCGCTTCATCAAGGCGGACTACCATATCAAAACGTTTTTCTCCTTCATAAACCTGACCTGCTATCTGACCTGCGAATGCGGTATTAACCACCCGGTTTACATCGCCTACATTTATGCCATATTTGGCCATTCCATCGCGGTTGTATTTGATTACAACCTGAGGCATTCCGGTTACTTGTTCCTCGTAAACATTAATTGCACCTTTAACTGTACCAATTATAGCTCCTAAACGTTTTGCATAACCAGCCAGCGAATCCAAATCTTCTCCAAATATTTTACAAACAACATCTTGCCTTGCACCGGTCATCAGCTCGTTAAACCGCATTTGCACCGGAAATTGAAAACCTACCGTAATGCCAGGAATTACTTCAACTGCTTTGGTCATTTTAGCACTCAACTCTCGAAATGATCCTGCAGAAGTCCATTCCTTTTTAGGTTTTAAAATCACCATCATATCCCCTGCTTCAAAAGGCATGGGATCTGTAGGCACTTCAGCACTACCTATTTTGGTTACTATTTTTTGTACTTCAGGGAACTTATCCAATAGAATTTTCGATGCTTTCTGAGTAGTTTCGATGGTATTATTCAGGTTACTTCCAGTAAGTAAACGGGTTTCTACTGCAAAATCCCCTTCCTCCAATTGTGGAATAAATTCGCCGCCGAGTGTGCCCATAATAAAAATGGATATGGCGAATAATGAAAGCGTAACTGCTAAGATGGTTTTAGGAAAAAGGAATATTTTACTCAGCGTTGGCTGGTACTTTCTTTCTATCCATGCCATCAATTTATCGGTTAAGTTTTTCTTGTGGCTGATGGTTTTATTCAGGCACAAAGCTGACATCATTGGAACATAAGTGATGGATAAGAGAAATGCTCCAAGAATGGCAAAAGCAATTGTCCAGGCCATTGGCTTAAACATCTTACCTTCAATACCTTCCAGTGATAGAATTGGCAGATAAACAATAAGAATAATAATCTGACTAAACACCGCCGATTTAATCATCGATCCAGTTGATTTTTCCACTTCATTGTCCATCTGGTTTTGGTCTATTTTACCGATAGCCCTAAAGTGCTTGCTATGCGAGAAGCGGTGAAGAATTGCTTCTACAACAATTACAGAACCATCTACAATTAAACCGAAATCAATAGCCCCAAGTGACATCAGATTTCCACCAACCCCAAACTTATTCATCAATATTATAGCGAAAAGCATTGATAGTGGAATTACTGAAGATACAATTAAACCTGCGCGAAGGTTCCCTAAGAAAAACACAAGTACAAAAATTACGATCAGTGCACCTTCCAGTAAGTTGGTTTCTACAGTACTGATAGCGTTATCAACCATTTTCGTTCTATCGAGAAAGGGTTCTATAACAACGCCATCAGGAACCATTGTTTGAATTTTTGCAATTTTATCTTTTACACGCTTTACTACAACGGAAGAATTTTCACCCTTTAGCATCATCACAACTGCACCGGCCACCTCGCCTTGCGTATTGTAGGTCATGGCGCCATAACGTATTGCTGAACCATACTGAACCCTGGCAACCTGCCCCATTAAAACAGGCATTCCGTTATCAAGCGTTTTCACTACAATCTTTTCGATATCGGCTAAATTGGTTGTTAACCCCTCACTTCGGATATATAAAACAGTTGGTCCTTTTTCAATATATGCGCCACCTGTATTTTCATTGTTTTTTTCGAGGGCATCGAATATTTCAGCAATGGTAATTCCGTAGGCTTTAAGCTGGTCTTGCCTCACAGCAACTTCATATTGCTTTAACCTGCCGCCAAAACTTGATACCTCGGCTACTCCGGGAGTGCCTAAAAGCTGTCTTCTCACAATCCAGTCCTGAATGGTACGCAATTCCTGTTCGTTAAATTTTCCTTCATAGCCTTTTTTTGGCCGGACTACATATTGATATATTTCACCCAGACCAGTGGAAACAGGAGCCATTGCAGGAGAACCAATACCCTGTGGAATTTCTTGCTGTACCTGCTGTAAGCGTTCGGCAATTTGTTGCCTTGCCCAGTAAACATCGGTTTCCTCATTAAAAACAATGGTAACCAGGGAAAGTCCGAAACGTGAAAAACTCCGGATTTGCTTAAGCCCTGAGATACTGCTACAGGCTTGCTCAATGGGAAACGTAATTAGGCGCTCAATATCCGGTGCACCCAAAGATGGAGAAACGGTAATTACCTGCACCTGATTGTCGGTAATATCAGGAAGTGCATCTATCGGTAATTTTGTAACCTCGTAAGCACCCCAACCAATAAGTGAGCATACGAACAAAGCAATGATTAGTTTATTCCGAATGGAAAAACCAATAATTTTATTTAACATAATAGCTTAAATTAAAATAACAGACATATTCAGAATCCATTAGAAATGGTTCTGAAAAAGATTTGAAAAAGAAATTTTACGCTATTGAAATAGGTGGGCGAAATAAGCTTCCGAAATCAGGATTGCTGTAACAATTTGTGTAATCGAAAGTTTTTCTGGTGTACACATTTAAGCATACTGCTTTCAGTAACATAAATTTTTCAGATGGAACGCCTACTGAAATAATATGGTGACTATCAATCTTTTTGAAGGGAAGTTTCATATCTTCTTCATCATCATTGTCATCTAAATCCTGGCCCAGATAATGCATTTCGAGAAAATCGATGAAACTGATTTCGGCGTTTAGCTGATGGTGCTGCAAAAAGTGAAGAACAAGTTGAGGCGCTTTTATAACTTCACGAACGGAAGTGTTAAAAATGAGTACCGGTAAAAGTAGCAGAAGGACAACTTTATTCACGCGGCAAAGATAGTAAAGCATCAAAATAATTCAAACCTTCGCGTTTATTATATCTGTTACTTTACCCAGCACTAAAAAAGCGCTAACTTAAGAGGATATCGAAAAAGCCCTTTAAAAAAGAAAGCGGATGAACATTTTAAAATCTGTTCATCCGCTTACTGTGTATAAAACAGGTATGTCTATATTTTCAACACCTCCGTTTTCACCAGTCCCTTACTATTACTTAAACAGTTTAAGGATTAATATTATCCTTTTTAGGTTTTGGTTTTGTTTCTACAATTTCTGCAACGGCTACCACTTCTTTACGTGCCTGAGGATCCATTAATTCCATCAGTTTCAAGCCCAACAGACCATCCATCGCTGATCCTCCATGATTACCACCATTACCGCCAATCAGTACATCAGGAATCAGTTTCACATTACCTTTCGATAACTCTTCAGTAATTTTGTAACGGGTAAAGTTTTCACCGCCCAAAGCTTTCACAGCAAGTTCGTAAGCTTCGGCAGTTGATTTACCTACGGCTAAGATTTTACCTGCTTCTGCACTACCAGTTAACGAAATCTGTTCAGCCTCTGCTGATGCCCTTAATTTAATCGCCTCTGAATCTGCTTGGGCTCTAGCTTTGGTGGCTTCTGCCTCAGCATGCGCTCTCATTTTAGTGGCCTCAGCCTCTGCTCCTACAGCAAGTTTTACACCAGCGGCATCACCTTCCGATTTTTTCACGGTTGCACTTGCGGTACGTTCCGCAATCTCTACACTTTGTTGAGCTTTCACAATATCTTTCTGCATATCTGCGATGGCCGTTTCTTTCTCCATCCCCTGACGGGTTTCCTGTGCCTGTTTTTGGGTTTCGTAAGTCACCTTTTGCTCTTCTGCAATTTTACGGTCGGTTAAAGTTTTCATTAACGATTCTGGCGGAACAATATCACCAATCAGCGTATCAACCGCATTTACATTATATTCATCAAGCACTTTTCGGATATGTTCTTTAGCCGATTCCTGACGTTCTTTACGAGTGCTCAGGAAAGCAATTACGTCGCTTCCCTGGGCTGAGTTACGGAAATAGTTACCAATAGTAGGCTCTAAAACCTGCGAAACCAAATTCACCATATTCCCAAAACGGGCAATTACTTTTGGTGCCTCAGTTGTGGGTACATGGATAATCTGCGCAACATCCAAATTAAACGGGAAACCATCTCTTGAACGTACGGTAATAGTCGACAGATTTTTATCCAGGTTGTGCGCCTCACTACGTGCCGATGCCCAGTTGAGCACCAGGTTGGTTGTCGGCACCAGCTCTACCTTCATAATGTATTTGTTAATCGGATACTTACCAGGACCAAGCGGCTCTAACCAAACCCCTTTCGATCCTTTTGCAACAATATTACCATGTTTGAAATCGACACCCGTTAAATCATCACCCTCTTTACCAATAAACGAAATCACCACACCTACATAACCGATGGCAATTTCGGTCATTGGTATTTCTTCTAACTGGATAGCCCAGGGGTTTAAATTGTAAGAACCAGCCAGAATTACCTGCGGTTGCAAACCACGGTTCCCGCCCATTTTAATAAAGGCATCAAAATCCTGAAAATTGTTATGTCCTTCTACCAGTTTACCCGCGATCTGATTGGCCTCAATTGGCAGCCCATCTAAAGTGGTCACAATACCTACCATACTTTCCTGAATACGGATCATATCAGTAACGGAAACCTGAAACAACATGGTATTGATACGATAGGAACCCGAAGTGATATAAGAGGTCTGCCGGCCTCTCTGACCGCCATTTTCGAGGAATTTCACGGCGTCCTGAAAATTATCAGATTCTACTTTTTGCCCGAGGATATTCCCTGTTGGGATTTCCGAACCATCTTTTGCCATTATCAGCCCGATTTTCCCTTCAGGGATGATGGTAAATTGTTCCATGGTTACACTATACTGCCAGAACCACATTCCGAAATACAATCCGGGCGCCAGCGTTTTACCCTGAAAACCCGCTTCGCCTTTAATGGCGATAATCCTTCCATCCGGTAATTCTTTTGCAGATCCAAAGAGCACGAATTTTTTGGTAATCAACCCGATCCTGTCTTCAGGTACGATAACCATCCCGAATAAGAAACGTAAAATATATTTGTATAAAACGATGCACAACAGTGCCACTAAAACCCACCAGTAATTAGAAATGAGCGCTTCCATAATGTTCTATATTTTTCTTTTTTTAAAGCCTGATAAACCATTTATCAAGCACGATATAGATATCAAATGATATGCTTTGTTACCATTTTTAACACTTATTTTTAAACTATTTTTTATTGATTTTAAGCCCTAAAAAATGACTCAGGATCGATTAAAAGCAAAATGTCATCTGCAGATGACATTTTACAGAATAACTTAACTGAACGCTTATAAAGGCCAAAAACTAACCATTTAGGTTTATGTAACTGGTACCAGAAATTTTAAATGTATATATTACAATTAATGCAAAAAACATGTCCTTTTTTGGACCTATACAATTGACCGAATTGGGATACACCAAAAAATCAGTTTTTGTTATTTTATATAAAAAGCTGCTGAGATAAATGTGTTTCCAGGAAAGACAGGAACCCAGGTTAACTAAACCCAATTGGATGAATGCCTGATTTCTTCAATCAATAAAAAATTGACAGGTTTTAGCCGGTGCGACACAGACCAAGGGACTTAGACTATAGAATTTGGAAGAAAGATTATATACCTATTTCTTCTCTGTATTCCAGTTGTAGTTCGAACAGGCATTTTGCGCAGAGGCAGCCATCATAAAGTTCGGAGATGTACTGTACTTCGTTAATGCTGAGTTGCACCACGCTACACTGGCATTTGGTATATGAATTTGCCTTGCACTCTATAGCATTGTTGCATCGCTCACAAGGAATGATTTCGTGCTTGCTATGTTTCAAGGTTGAAGGCATAAGGGGGTAAGGTTTAAGGTGAAACCTATTATGATACAAAAGTAAGAACAAAAATAAGGTTTTGAGCGTTTGCCCAAAACCTTACTTAATTTTGAATATTTAATCGGCAAGCAAGCCTTAAACCTTCCGCCTTCCTACCCTCTACCTTATCCAGAGCAGCTGATACAGCCTTCTTCCATTGAACAAACTGGTCCGTCAACGATTTCTTCTGCCACCTGATCTTGTGTCATTTGAGCAGGAATAACCGCTTCAATTGCCTTACCACCCTGGTTTTCTACTGTAAATTTAACCGCTTGCGAAGCTGCTTGTGTACGCAGGTAATACATACCGGTTTTTAAACCTTTCTCCCATGCATAGAAATGCATCGAAGTTAATTTTGAAGTATTAGGTGCGTTTACGAACAAGTTTAATGATTGCGATTGGCAGATATAAGCACCACGGTCGGCTGCCATATCGATGATGTTACGCATTTTGATTTCCCAAACGGTTTTGTATAATTCTTTGATGTAATCAGGAATGGTATCAATAGCCTGGATTGAACCGTTAGCCAATATGATTTGGTTTTTCATGTCGTTGTTCCACAAACCTAATGCAACCAAATCTTTCAATAAGTGTTTGTTTACCACGACAAACTCTCCACTTAATACACGACGGGTATAAATGTTTGAAGTATATGGCTCGAAACATTCGTTATTACCTAAAATCTGCGAAGTAGAGGCAGTTGGCATTGGTGCAACCAATAATGAGTTGTACACACCATCTTTAACTACTTTTTTGCGTAACGCATCCCAATCCCAACGGCCGCTATCTGGTGTTACATTCCATAAATCGAACTGGAATTTACCTTTTGATAACGGAGAACCTTTAAAAGTTTGGTAAGGACCATTTTTCACAGCTAAATCATGCGAAGCCGTCATTGAAGCAAAATAAATCGTTTCGAAAATGTCTTTATTTAAACGTTTAGCCTCATCACTTTCGAAAGGTAAACGCAATAAGATAAAGGCATCAGCCAAACCTTGTACACCTAAACCAACCGGACGGTGACGCATGTTTGAATTTTCGGCTTCCTGTACAGGATAATAGTTATGATCGATGATTTTATTCAGATTTAAAGTAGCCTGATAAGTTACATCGTATAATTTCTGGTGATCGAAAGCACCGTTGATTACGAAACGAGGCAATGCCAAAGAAGCTAAGTTACAAACGGCAACTTCATCTTTAGAGGTATACTCGATAATTTCGGTACACAGGTTAGAACTTTTAATGGTTCCTAAATTCTGCTGGTTAGATTTGCTGTTTGCAGCATCTTTAAATAACATGTATGGTGTACCAGTTTCGATCTGCGAATCTAAGATGGCAAACCAAAGTTCCTGAGCTTTAATGGTTTTACGGCCACGGTTTTCAGCTTCATATTTAGTATATAAATCTTCGAATTCCTTACCAAAACAATCTGCTAAGCCTGGTGCTTCGTGTGGGCAGAATAAGGTCCAGTCGCCATTATCTTTAACACGTTGCATAAACAAATCGTTAATCCAAAGGGCATAGAACAAATCGCGGGCACGCATTTCTTCTTTACCGTGGTTTTTACGAAGATCTAAGAATTCGAAAACATCTGCATGCCAGGGCTCTAAATAAATAGCAAAGGCACCTTTACGTTTACCTCCACCCTGATCTACATAACGTGCAGTATCGTTAAATACACGTAACATTGGAATAATACCATTACTTGTACCGTTTGTACCGCCAATGTACGAGCCAGTTGCACGGATATTGTGGATACTTAAACCAATACCACCAGCACTTTGCGAAATTTTAGCCGTTTGCTTTAATGTATCGTAAATACCTTCGATGCTATCATCCTGCATGGTTAACAAGAAACAAGATGACATTTGAGGTTTTGGTGTAGCAGCATTGAACAAAGTTGGTGTAGCATGTGTAAACCAACGCTCGCTCATTAAGTTATAAGTTTTGATGGCGCTTTCGATATCTTCTTTATGGATACCAACAGAAACGCGCATAAACAAATGTTGCGGGCGCTCTACAATCTGACCGTTAACTTTTAAAAGGTAAGATTTTTCTAAAGTTTTAAAACCGAAATAGTCGAAACCAAAATCGCGGTCGTAAATAATAGAACTATCTAAAATATCCTTGTTTTTTTCTATGATCTCATAAACATCATCAGCGATAAGAGGAGCCTCTTTCTGCGCTTTCGGGTCGAAATATTCGTACAACATTTTCATCGTACCCGAGAATGATTTAGTGGTATTTTTATGCAGGTTCGAAACCGCTATACGCGATGCCAGCAGCGCATAATCAGGGTGCTTTGTCGTTAACGAGGCAGCAGTTTCTGCAGCAAGGTTATCCAGCTCTGATGTAGTAACCCCATCATATAAGCCTTCGATTACCTTTTTGGCCACATCAATCGGGTCTACAAGGTCTGAATTTAAACTATAGCACAACTTTTGAATACGCGCTGTGATTTTGTCAAATTGCACCGCTTCTTTGCGGCCATCTCTTTTTAGTACGAACATATTTTATGAGATTTTTAGTTAATATTTAGTAGCGAGTATGAAGTATCAAGACTTAATGACCGCTTTATATTTTTTTGTTATTTATTTATTTATTAGTATCAGGTAGCAAGATTTGAGTAGCAAGTAACTAGATTAAACCTTCCGCCTTCTACCTTTTAGCCCTCTACCCTAGAAGTCTTCGTCTAAAGAAAACGCCTGTTTATTATTATCAGCAGCAGTTAATACACCACTTTTCTGATAATCGCCCACACGTTTCTCGAAGAAATTAGTTTTACCCTGTAATGAAATCATTTCCATAAAGTCGAATGGATTGGTTGCATTGTAGATTTTTTTGTAACCCAGCTCCTGTAACCATCTGTCGGCCACAAACTCGATATATTGACTCATTAATTTTGCATTCATACCAATAAGTGCAACTGGCAGAGCATCGGTAATAAATTCTTTTTCAATTTCAACCGCATCGCTGATGATGCCATGTACTTGTTCTTCGCTGAGTTTATTGCTCAACATGCTGTATAACAAGCATGCAAACTCGCAGTGAGAACCTTCATCTCTTGAGATTAACTCATTACTGAAAGTTAATCCAGGCATTAAGCCACGTTTTTTTAACCAGAAGATAGAGCAGAAACTTCCGCTGAAGAAAATACCTTCAACTGCAGCAAAAGCCACTAAACGTTCGGCAAAAGTTCCGTTTTCAATCCAGCGTAAAGCCCATTCTGCTTTTCTTTTTACCGCAGGCACGGTATCAATCGCATGGAACAAACGGTCTTTTTCTTCAGGATCTTTAATATAAGTATCGATTAATAAAGCATAGGTTTCGGCGTGAATGTTTTCCATCATAATCTGAAAACCATAAAAACAACGTGCTTCTGGCAATTGAACCTCACTCATGAAGTTTACGGCAAGGTTTTCGTTTACAATACCATCACTAGCAGAAAAGAAAGCAAGGATATGCGAAATGAAATGTCTTTCGCCATCATTTAAATTGTCCCAGTGTTTCTGGTCGTCAGAAAGATCAATCTCTTCTGCTGTCCAAAAACTAGCTTCGGTCTTTTTATACATTTCCCAGATTGCCGGATACTTGATCGGCAAAAGCACAAATCTGTCTTTGTTTTCTTGTAGTAATAATTCCTGTTCCATACGCTGATGTTTTTAAATCTATTTTTAACAGAGCCGACAAAGACACGCATCCATCAATTTTATATGATGATTGTAATGTCTTTTATCAAAACGCTGTTGTGAAAGTGCTAACCCTTTTGCTTGGCGAACAACTGAATTTTTAGTTAAGGAAATTTAAAATTACAATCGGGATGTTGTATGTATAAACTACTAAAAATTAAGCTTTTATATTTGTTTCCAAACGCAAGAAGTTAAAGAACTTTGTTATAACAAATATATATACGCCGGTCCTTTTTAGTGTACCAAAGTTGTTAACACCCCACCCAATTACTGGGGAAAAACGATCAGCCAAATATCATTTTCAAGCGAAAAAAACCTAATCGTTTCTTTTCAAGGGTTTAGCAAACTAAAATGAGTGTTAATAACTTAAATTTGAGGGGTATAACCAAGGTAAAATAGAGCTAAAAGGAGTATTACTCAGCCGTATAACTGAGGCTTACTTTAGCGATGCCTTTACGGTATATACCAATCTGTTTTGCAGCACGTTCAGATAAATCTATGGCTAATCTTTTAGAGAAAGGACCACGGTCATTTACCTTTACTATAACCGATTTTCCATTATCTGGATTGGTTACTGTAACCATGGTACCGAATGGCAGGGTACGATGGGCGGCCGTTAGTTTTTTTGACCGGTATTTAGCGCCACTGGTGGTTCGGCGGCCTTCGAATTTTCTGTGGTAATAAGTGGCGAGAACTGTTTTTTTGATGCTATCCGGTTCGTTTGAGGAATCAGAATTTTGTGCTTTACCTTGTAAAAACAGGAAACAAAAACTTAATAACAACAGATACTTCATAGGCTAAATTTTCTTTATCGAGCCTGCAAATATAAGCATTTAGTTTATAATCAATAATTTGTGGAAAAACAGCCCGGCTTTGTGCACTAAAAAAGGCGTACAGCTTGTCGCCATACGCCTCTACCTAACCCATCTACATCCACCTTATTTTTTATCCGGCACAAAATTCATTGAGATGGAATTTACACAATGACGGGTGTCTTTATTGGTAAATCCTTCTCCTAAAAATACGTGACCAAGATGCGCGCCGCAATTGGCGCAAACTATTTCTGTACGCGAACCATCTGCATCAGGAATACGCTTTACCGCGCCTTTAATTTCGTCATCGAAAGCAGGCCATCCGCAATGTGCATCAAACTTACTTTCCGAACGGTATAAGGCCGCATTACAACGTTTACAGGTATAAGTTCCTTTATCTGTTGTATGCTCGTATTTACCTGTACCAGGGTATTCCGTACCTTTATTTACGATTACTCTTTCTTCTTCGGGTGTTAATGGATTCCAGTTCATTTTCTTCTTTGGTATGATTTGTTCTGTTTCCTTTGATTGTTTTGCAGCTTCTTTATCTTGCTTTTGTGCACAAGCAGAAAGACCTGTTATTAAAACAACAGCAGAAAGCAAAAATAGTTTATTTAACATCGTTTTCATATCTCAATATACGCTATAGATTCTGTTTTGGTTTGATGGTTTAAGAGAATTAATTACTGTTTACTTCACCCTGACAAAGTTTGATGAGTATCCTCTTTGTGCTGTCTCGCTTCTAGAAGAGTGGGAAACAAAGTGAAGTGGCTTTAACCCAAAGTTAAGCTTAACCAAAGGCATTAAGATTCCTGCCTGCGCAGGAATGACGAAACGAAAAACAATAATAAAGCCCCTACTTTGTGCTCTTTGCGCCTTCGTGGTCAAACCCAATCTTTGCGAATTTTGCCGTTAAAAACAAAAAGCGCCTCGAAATTAATCGAAACGCTTTTCTATAAAAAGATTTTTAAATCTTATTTTGCTAATTCTTCTGCCATTGCAGCACCGATTTCAGCAGGACTTTCTACTACACGGATACCACACTCACGCATGATTTTCATTTTAGCAGCTGCAGTATCATCAGCACCGCCAACAATAGCACCTGCGTGGCCCATTCTACGTCCCGGAGGCGCAGTTTGACCAGCGATGAAACCAACAACAGGTTTAGTACCGTGTTCTTTGATCCAACGGGCTGCTTCAGCTTCCATACCACCACCAATTTCACCAATCATGATGATACCGTGCGTTTCAGGATCGTTCATTAATAATTTTACCGCTTCTACAGTTGGTGTTCCGATAATTGGGTCACCACCGATACCAATAGCTGTAGTGATACCTAAACCAGCTTTAACCACCTGGTCTACCGCTTCGTAAGTTAAAGTTCCTGATTTAGAAACCACACCAACGTGACCTTTTTTGAAGATAAAACCTGGCATGATACCAATTTTAGCCTCATCAGCAGTAATTACACCCGGACAGTTAGGGCCAATAAGCGTAACATCACGGTCAGCAATATATTCTTTAACCTGAATCATATCCTTTGTAGGGATACCTTCGGTAATACAAACAATAACTTTAATGCCACCTTCGGCAGCTTCCATAATTGCATCAGCAGCAAAAGCCGGTGGTACAAAAATGATAGATACATTTGCACCCGTTTGATCAACGGCATCTTTAACAGTATTAAAAACAGGCTTTTCTAAATGCAATTGCCCACCTTTGCCAGGTGTTACACCACCAACTACGTTTGTACCGTATGCCAGCATCTGCTCAGCATGGTAAGTTCCTTCGTTTCCGGTAAAACCCTGAACGATAACCTTAGAATCTTTATTTACTAAAACGCTCATGTATCAATATTTTTTTGTGCAAAGCTAATATTATTGAACTGGAATTCAAATCTAAAACCATATTATTTAGTCCGTTTTTTCAGGAAAATGTAAGGATTCTTTACTTTAGTGAAGAAAGACCAAAGTGGGAAGACCAAAGCGGAAAAAAGTTAAAAGCACGAGGCGAGAAATAACCACCGTCATAACAAATTTAGAATTACTGCTTTTAAAACAAGCCATTCGGTTATAAAACTGGCAGCAGCGAACACGTAGTGCAACAAAGTAAAGCGGATGGCAGGACTGCAAGGCCAAGAAAACTGAATGTTTGTTTTCAAATTAAAATATCAACATTAAGGATTAAGAAATGAGCAGTTCAGCGCTTTTGGAGAGCTGCACTCCCGCTCTCCGTTCTCTCCAATGAAGAATTGGAACCACTGCGATCAGGTTTAGGGAACAAAGTTTGGCCGTTCCTGGCACCATATCAGGAGCAAGCCCTTGGGTATAAACCCGACAGGAACGGCAGCCTCCGATTTTTCTATCGGAGCTACAGTGGATGGCGGGACAGAACCTGACCTAAGCACTACGAAACATTCGTTTTCAAATCAAAAGCTCAACATTAGGATTAGAAAACGAACACTTCAGTTCTTTTGGAGGGATTCAGTACCGCTCTCCGTTCTTTCTGATGAATACAGATGTAAAAATCGGGAGAAACAACCGCGATCCAGGTTTAATAACAAAGGTTATACACTTTTGGCAACATCCGGTGAAAACACTTAAATTTACCTTTAAAGCTGAAAGACCAAAGCGGAAAGACTAAAGCAAAAAGCTAAATAATATCAAGATGAAAAAATCCATATTAGTTGTAATCGTTGTTACTGCAACCTTCATTTCGTTTAAAGCATCTGCACAAAATAGCGATACTACAAAATATATCCTCCAAAACGATGTCGAAGTAGCGAAAGAAGAATCCGGCACGCACAATGGCGGAGGGAAAACCATTGGTTTCAATTTTTTCGATAAGGCTAAAAACCTCAAAACGGTATTCAAAAAACGAACTTTAAAACCGGGGTCATCTATCGGTTACCATTTGCAAAAAGAAGATGAAATTTATTATGTAATCAGCGGAAACGGAACCATGCAAATGAATGGAAAAATTTTTGCAGTTAAGCCTGGCGATGCGATTTTAACGCGTCCGGGCAGCTCGCATGGCATTGCACCCAATGCGGGCAACGACTTGACCATTTTGATTGTTTATGAAAAGAAATGATGATATTAGAAGAATAAGGGTCCTTCGACTCCGCTCAGCCTGACAAAAACAGATAACACATCACCAAAAATGGAACTAGAAAAGCATTATACAAATAGAACAGGCTGGTTAAGGGCCGCTGTACTGGGCGCCAATGATGGTATTATTTCTACGACCAGTTTGGTGATCGGTATAGCTGCTGCGAGTGATACGAGAAGCCCCATTGTACTGGCGGCTTTGGCCGGTTTAGTGGCAGGCTCATTATCGATGGCTGCTGGTGAATATGTTTCGGTAAGCTCTCAGGCCGATATTGAAAAAGCAGATCTGGCCCGGGAGAAAATGGAACTCGAAACCATGCCCGAAGTGGAACTTAAAGAGCTCGCGAAAATATATGTGGTCCAGGGATTGGATGAAGATTTAGCCATGCAGGTAGCAGTACAGCTTACCGGGAAAGATGCTTTGGCCGCGCATGCCAGAGATGAACTAGGCATTAACGAAATTACGCAGCCAAAACCGCTTCAGGCAGCTTTTGCATCTGGCGCATCTTTTATCAGTGGCGGCATTTTACCTTTTCTGGTTGCTTTTTTTGCCCCGATAAAATCGATGGTGTTTTATCAATATGGTTTCGCCATTGTATTTTTAGCTTTATCTGGCACAATTGCAGCTAAAGCAGGGGGATCAAATGTAATTAAAGCAGTAATTAGAATCTGTTTCTGGGGAACGGTGGCAATGGTGGTAACCGCTTTAGCTGGATATATTTTCGGGGCTAAGACGAGTTAGTTTTCAGTTGGCAGTCTACAATTTTCAGTAAACAGTTCTATAGTTTCAGTAATCCCATTCTTAAAAAGCTTGACAGTTTCGGCAGTTAATTACCAGCCTTTTATAAACAACTTAAAGGATTATAAATCCTTAGCTCTCGAATCGGAATTGCAAATCCGACTAACTAAACGAAAAATAAGCTAGTGATTCTAATCATAATAAACAATATCCAAATTCCAATGTTCAAACGAAATCAACTTTAAACAAAAATGCCGAATGAATTAATATCCACTCGGCATTACTATATCATTTGCCTGGGTTATGCGCTCAAAACTAAAAACTCCAAACTGGAAACTCCAAACTTAGGCCTTCCATCCTTTAACCCACTCCGCCTGTGCAGCTTCATCATGGAAAGTCCAGGCTACGAAACGGCTTATTTTTTGTCCCTGGCTCATTTGCACGGTACGTACTTCAAAAGCATCTGCCTTAACCAGATTATTGTAAATACTTTTTAGGTTTGCACTTTTAGAAACCAGTGAACTGAACCATAAAACCTGATTTTTGATTTGCGCGCTCTGGATAATGATCTGTTCTACAAAGGCACGTTCTCCACCCGGGCACCACAGTTCGGCCTTGTTTCCACCAAAGTTCAATACATGTTTTACTTCTTTTTCGTTTCCGCCCAGGTTGCGCCATTTCTGGCGGGTGCCTTGCTCAGCTTCTTTTAAAGAAGAATGGAACGGTGGATTACAAACAACAGCATCAAAATGCTCTGTTCTGCCCACAATCCCTCTAAAAATACCCATTTTTGATGATTGCTGACGGATTTCTATCGCACCTTGCAGTGGTTTGTTGGCTTCGATAATGCGTCTTGCCGATTCAACCGAAAGCGGATCTATTTCTGAACCTACAAAGTTCCAGCCATATTCTTGGTGACCAATGATCGGGTAAATGCAGTTGGCACCTACACCAATATCAAGTACATTAATTTTAGCGCCTTTTGGATTTTTTCCTTTATTGCTCGAGCCCAAAAGATCAGCTATATAATGGATATAATCTGCCCTGCCCGGAATAGGTGGACAAAGAAAATCCAGAGGGATATCCCATTGCTGGATATCGTAAAAGTATTTCAGCAATGCCCTATTTAATGCTTTTACAGCATTTTGATCAGCAAAATCGATCGAATCGTCGTTATGCTCGTTTTTAAAAACGAAACGTCTTAATTCTTTTGAAGTTGCAATAAGTTGTTTGAAATTGTAACGCGAACGGTGTTTGTTGCGTGGGTGTAACTCGCTTTTTTCTTTGCGGTTATTTTGTTCTTCTTGAGCCAATGTGCTATGGATTAATTAAACAAGCTGTGTGCATGTTTCTGCTGCAAAGATAGGTAAAAAAGGTGAAGGCACGAAGGTTGAGGGTAGAAGGGTTTATCGAGCGCTCGTCATGCTGAATTTATTTTACAAGCAGAAGTAGTATTTTAAATTGCCTTGTAGCCACTACATGGTCAGCATCTTTCTTGCTATTAAGACCCTGAATTCAGGGTGACGCTTCGAGAGAATAACTCCAACCTAACCATTTGCTTTCGACTCCCTTAACGCCTTACGCCAAACGCTCAACTCCAGCCTAACCTTCCTCTACTTTTTCCATCGTTATGGGTTGAATCGCTTTCAAATATTTTTCCTGGTCAAACTGGTTTTCACTTTTAGCAATTACGATGGTGGCCACTCCGTTTCCAATTACATTGGTTATAGCCCTAGCTTCACTCATAAAACGGTCTACACCAATTAATATGGAAATATGTTCAACAGGCATAATTTTTAAGGCAGTAAGGGTTGATACCAATACAATAAAACCACTTCCGGTTACGCCTGCGGCACCTTTAGAAGTAACCATGAGCACGCCTAAAACCGTAATCTGCTGACCTAAGGATAAATCGACATGAAAAACCTGGCAAAGAAATATTACTGCCATGGCCAGATAAATTGCCGTTCCATCAAGATTAAAAGAATAGCCAGTAGGAATAACCAAACCAACAACCGATTTATCGCAACCGATGGCTTCCATTTTCTGCATCATGCTCGGCAGGGCTGATTCGGAAGAAGAAGTACCCAGCACGATTAAAATTTCCTGTCTGATATACTTCAGGTATTGCCAAAGACTAAATTTATAGTATTTACAAATTCCATTTAAAACAATAAAAATGAACAGGATGCAGGTTAAATAAACTGAGCCCATTAGTTTAGCCATGCCCACTATACTTTCCAAACCATGCGTACCAATACTGAAAGCCATCCCTCCAAAAGCCCCAATTGGCGCTAAACGCATAATTACTTTCATAATTTTAAAGAGTACTTTCGATATTTTATCGAAGGCGTTTAAAAGGCTTGTTCCCTCTTCGCCCAATTTATTCAGACCATAACCAAAAAGAATCGCAAACAGCAAAATCTGTAAAATGTTACCCTCTGCAAAAGCAGCAATCACATTATGTGGAATAATATGGAGGAAGAATTCGGCCCAGTTCATATCCTTCGCCTGTTCTGCATAACGGGTAATTTTTGTGGCATCACCCGCTTTAGCTACCATTCCGGCACCCGGCTTTAGAACATTAGCGACCAATAAACCAATTGCAATGGCTACTGTGCTTACAATTTCGAAATACAACAGTGCTTTGCCACCTACCCTGCCTACTTTTTTCATATCGCCCATGTGTGCGATTCCCAAAACAATAGTAAAGAATATAATTGGCGCAATTAACATGCTAATCAGGTTGATAAAACCCTCACTGATTAATTTAGCAGTTGGCGCAAAACCAGGAAAATAGGTACCCACGCTAATCCCTATGATGATGGCCACTAAAACCTGAAAGGTTAAATTGGAGAATATTCGCTTTATAAAAATCATCTACTTGATTTGAAGAATGAAATATAAAGATATTTTTTAAATAAAAAAGCGTGATCCGACTGCTCAGAACACGCTTCCAATTTATCAGAGTGGATAATTTAAGGTTTAATGTCGATTACATCCCCGGCGGTAAAAATGCCAAAATCGACCTGTTTAAACTTTAACAAACCTTTATCCGTCTTTTTAAGTTCCTTCGGATTTGCCAAACGGATTACCTGACTTTCGCCTGCAACGGTTGCCTTATTGCCATGAACTATAATGGCGGTACTTTCATCAATACCAACGCAAATCAGATCCGGATGGGCAGCTAAGGCAGAGATTAAACGGTTGTAACGGTTGCGTTTTAGAAAATGCTGATCGATGATGGTATTTTCCAATAACCCCATTCCCGGGGAAAATTCGATATTTTTGCCCCACAGCTTATTAAAGGTTTCTTTATAAACCGTATCCAAAAGCTGTTGGCCCGTAATCATATATTTGCTCATTACAGCGGCACCGGCACTGGTTCCGGCAATGGTAGCACCACTCTGGTAAGCTTTATGGATAGCGGTATAAACTGGGGTATTCAGTACAGATTTCATGAAACGGTTCTGATCACCTCCTAAAATATAAATCAACTTTGCACGAGCGAGAGAATCAACCCACTTTTTATCATTTACATCGTGTTTGCTAAAATTGAAGTTCCTGATCAATCTCTGATCAAGCTTTCTTAATTGGGTAGCGAGGGTATTAAAACCAGCATCTGGAATTTCGCTCGCCATGGGTAATACAACAATATAATCATTTGCTTTCAAAGCAGCGGTGTTCAGCATTTCCGTCATTAATGCATCGGAACGGTTGCCACCACCAATAATAAAGAGGTTACCTTTAGCCGCATTATTTTGCGCATTTGCCAATAGTGCAAAACTGGCAAATAACAAGCTTAAAAATATTTTCTTCATTATTTATAAATGTTTACTTCAATTTTTCCATCTGCAGTTACCGTACCTCTGTACATCCCTTCGGTATTAAATGGCATGGCTACGTTGCCCTTTTTATCAAGCGCAATTAAACCACCGTCTCCGCCCATTTTACCTACTTTATCCAATACGATTTTAGACGCTTCGGCAACCGATAAACTTTTGTATTCCATTAAATCGGAAATGGTTTTAGCCACAACATTACGGATGTAAAACTCACCCCAGCCTGTACAGGAAATACCAGCTGTTTCATTGTTGCAATAGGTTCCTGATCCGATAATTGGCGAATCGCCAACGCGTCCGTATTTTTTATTGGTCATCCCGCCTGTTGACGTTCCTGCAGCCAGATTCCCGGCTTTATCTAAGGCCACACAACCGACTGTTCCGAATTTGTAATCGTGATTAATTGTCCCTAAAAGAGAAGACTTTTTACTACCATGATCCAAAACGGCTTTAGTTGAATCTTCTTTAATGGCTTCCTGCAAACCATCCCAACGTTCTTTTGTCCAAAAGTATTTAGGATCAACGATTTCCAATCCTACTTCTTTCGCAAATTTATCCGCTCCATCTCCAAACATCATTACATGTTCCGATTTTTCCATCACTGCCCTTGCAGCAGAAATCGGATTTTTGATTGTGGTAACGCCAGCAACTGCACCAGCCATTAAGGTTTTTCCTTCCATGATGGCTGCATCGAGTTCATTTCTGCCATCATGGGTAAAAACAGCACCTTTACCCGCATTAAAATGCGGATCGTTTTCGAGCACGTGGATGGTGGCTTCGACAGCATCTAAACTTGATTTACCTGCTTTAATTTCAGCATAACCTGCATTTAGCGCCTTTGTCAGGGCAGCCACGTAAGCCGCCTCTTTTTCTGGTGTCATGTTTTTCTTCAGAATCGTACCTGCACCACCATGAATCACCATTACATATTTTTTCTGCTGTGCAGCAACATTTAATGCGAATACTGAAATAATCAGTACCACAACTAATTTTAATGCTCTCATTTTATTGATCTTTTTTATTTAATACACCATTATCTATCCACCACCAGTACCATTTTCCACCACTGGCTTCGTTTGCTTTAAAGTTAGCAACATTAAAGTTTCCGCCACCATTAACCGAAGCAGGAATTTCATAAACAGAAACCGCTTTTTCTGCATTATTCCAATTTACCTTCTTGTTCGTTTCGAACTGTTCTGGTTGCTTAGCTGCATCCGGAACAATGAAATAAGCATAACTGTATGGCCTGGTGGCTGAATAATCGCCGAAAACCTGTGCTTTTCCAGTTGCATCGATACAAACTGCTGTCCGCTCGTCTGCCGCGATACATTTAGCCTGTACAGAAAAATCTTTGCTGATCCTGCCTAAAAACACAACAGATCTTCCTTCCCGATCGCGCGTTAAATAATGCTGATCGGTAATTATATTTTGAAGGTATGGCGCTTTCAGGAAATCGTTATTGTATAAAGTAACATTAGCATCGTATGGATTTGCCAGCGCCTGGGCAGAGGTTACCCCGCCTGTTTCGCCACTGTAATAAAAACCACCCAAAATGGCGCAACCTGCACTGGTACCACCAACGGGTACTTTTTTATCATTTAACAGATAATTTAAAGCCAGCTCGGTTTTAGTTCCTTTCCAATATTTCATATAGTCAGACTGATCGCCACCAGCAATAAAAACCATTTCGGCGTTGCGGATTATGTAAGCAACTCCATCATCATTAGCCAATTCCCTCGAATTGATTAATAATGTTTCTACAGAATTTACAGTTCCTAACGCGTTTACAAAGGGATTATAGCCATCAGTTCCTGTGGAACGGAGAATAACCACATCTCCTCCTCCACTCCTTGCTATCATCCATTTAAATGCGGCTTCTACATCTGCACCACCACCCATTAGTACCATGCCTCCGGTAACTGGTTTAACAACGTTGGCACTATCGCCAATTATACCAATAGAACCTGGCCTGTTGGGCTTTGATACTGTCCCTCCAGTATTTGCCGGAACGATTGCTGTTGTACCATCCGATTTACCGCAGCCGATAGATGAGATGCAAAAAACCATCAAAAGCACAAGAAATGATTGTTTCATAATAAAAATTTAAATATACCGGGAGAGAAATAAGTTCCCCCGGCAAAAAAACTTCCTAGTATTTAGGGTTTTGGATAATATTTTTGTTAACAGATATTTCTGTTGCAGGAATTGGCAATGCATATTGCGCCTGGGTTGGAGACAAAGTGAGTGCACTTTGCGTTGCGGCGACATCGGCGGCAGTTCTTTCGATTACCATATTTCTACGTCTCAAATCAAAGAAACGATGACCTTCAAATGCTAACTCTTTATATCTTTCATCATAAATAGCACTAATTAAAGCCGTTTTATCTGCAAATACTGCATTAACATAACCATTAATTCTTGCTGCACGTAAGGTATTAATATCTCCTGCCGCATCGCCTGTAGTTTCTGCCCTGGCTTCTGCCCTGATCAGGTACATTTCGCCGGTTCTAAATTGTTTTACATCTGATAAACCAGGTGCAGATGAAGTTCCACCGATATATTTATTTACCAGATATTTAGATTTTGTGCCTGTACGTGTATTATCGAATTTAATGTAAGGCACAAACCTGATGTCATTTGTCTGATCGAATGTTGCAATTAATTTAAATGAAGGCGCATATAAAACATAGCTACCCGATTGTCTGAAAAGAAATCTCCGGTTCTTGAATCACCGGTTACCCGTTTTAATTTCCAGACTACTTCAGCATCATTTGCATCGGTCCAGATACCAGGAAACTGTGCTTTGGTAGCCAAAGGTAAAGCATTAATTACTTCAGTTGAGTAGGTAATGGCATCAGCCCAGTTTTTTTCGTACAAAGCAACACGTGCCTGAATTGCCGAAACTGCAGTTTTCGTAATCCTCGTTTTATCGGTAAAGGTTGCCGGAATTAATGCTTTTGCTGCGATTAAATCTGTTTTTGCTTTTGCAATTACAGCCTCAAAAGTTTCTCTGGCTGGATAAATGATAGCAGATTTTTGCATATAGGTTACCCCTAAGGCGCCTGTTTGATAGGAAGATGCGTAAGCCCTTAACAATTCGAAATGCAAATAGGCCCGGAGCGCCAGTAACTCACCTTTATAACGATCGGCCAAAGCAATATCTGTTCCCGTAAAAGTTAATTTTTCCATTGCTTCTAAAACCCGGTTAACCCTATCAATAGCTGTATAATTTGTATAGTACAATCCGGTAACAGAACCATTAGACCCATTGTACAGCCACCTGAATGCATCGCTGTTTCCTACTGTATTTTCTTGCGGATATATGGCTTCGTCAGAAACGATTGAACTATAGCTTAATGTAGAATAATCAATTGGTGCATAAGCGCCAATTACTCCTAAATTAACATCTGTAATGTTCCTGAATGCTTGTTCAGGTAAAATTAAATCTGTTGGCTTAAAATCTAGTTTGGTACAAGATGCTACCAATAATACTACTGCCAATAACACAGTGCATTTTGTATATATTTTGTTAATCATAACTTACTTATTAAAAGTTAACATTAATTCCTGCAGTGTACGTTCTGGTATTTGGATATTGAAAACGTCCGAAAACATCATTGTTTTCAGGATCCAAACCTCTCCAACTGGTCCAGGTAAATAGATTCTGGCCCTGAACAAATACTTTAACACCTTTGATGATTTTAGTTTTTTCCAAGATCGATTTAGGTAAAGTATAACCAATAGTTACATTTCTTAATCTTAGATAAGAAGCATCCTGAATATCTTTCGAAGTGAAATTTCTAGGGATATCAAATCTTTGTAAAATGGCATCATCTCCGGTATCGCCGGGGTTTTGCCAACGATTATACAACATCCTTACCGATTGGTTACTGGTACGATAGGTCCTGTTTTCGTTATAGAAATCTTCATTATTCCAACGCATTACATTGCTTACAAAAGAAAACAGCGCAGAAGCCGTTATTCCTTTATAACTTAATGAGGTATTGAATCCACCGGTAAATGTCGGGTACATGCTGCCAGAATTTGTGGTACTTTGGGTATTCGCATTGTACAGTGTAGTAATACTGCCATCAAGGTTATAATATTGAGCCTCTCCGGTCTGCGGGTTTACACCTGCCCAATCTGGCGCAAAATAAGTTCCATAAGGCAATCCAACTTTTATAATTCTCGAATCTCCATCAGGGAAATTATCAGTTACATCGCTCACGCGTAAAATCATGTTTTTATTGTAGCCTGCATTAGCGCCAACTGTCCATATAAAATCTTTGGTTTTAATTACATCTCCGCTAACGTCAAATTCGATACCCCTGTTTCTCATTTTACCCGAACTTAAAGGCAAAGTTGCATAACCTGCAACGGCCGATGGAGGCTGATTGATGAACATATTGCTGGTAATTTTATTATAGAAATCGCCACTCAAACGTAATCTGCTGCTTTTAAACAAACTCAGGTCGAAACCAGCATTAAATGTACTTACGTACTCCCAGTCGTAATCTATATTACCTGCGGCAGTTGCCCTAATCCCAACATTACCGCCATAGGTAGTATTACCGTAGGCTTGCTGGTAATCGAAATTGCCGCCAAATGGACTTGCTGCAGTTCCGTAACTTACCCTAACACTCAGATCTGAGATAATTTCTAAATTTTTAAGATAATCTTCCTGTTTAGCATTCCAATTGGCACCTACAGAATAGAAACCATGCCATTTATTTTTTTCGACAACAGTTGTAGAACCATCATAACGGTAGCTTCCGGTTAAAGTATATTTACGATCGTAGGTATAACGGCCAATGCCCATAAATGATGCCATGGCATTTCGTGTTTTACTTCCGGAAAGTGATGGTAAGAAAACCGTGCTTACGGTTATGCCAGCAGGTGTTTCCGGTAAGCGATCATCTATACCAAACCCTCTGTAACCGAAAGATTTATAGTCATTGTATATATACTCGTACAATGCCGAAAATTCAACATCGTGTTTACTATCAAATGTTTTAGCAAAGGTTAAACCACTTGTAGATACTATGCCAAAATTTCTACGGCTAATCTCATCTAAACGGCCTTTTCCACCCAGGGTATTTGCAACAGATCTAGAGCCGTAATAAGAATTTGGATTAACATAGTTTTCATCTGATGAATTTCTATAATCGATACCAAATCTGGTAGTTGCCTTTAATGATGGTAAAATCTGATAAGCAAATGAACCGCCAACTATGGCTTTAAACTGATCGGTTTTATTACTGGAATTTAGCAAACGTTCCAGGGCCAGGGTTCCTTCACGCTGATCCAAAATATTATACTTAGGCAGACTACTAATACCTGGATGCACCAGCGTACCATCGAAGGCATAGGGTTTCTCATAAGGCAATGCATAATAAACTGCAGACATTGGTGTGCCTGCCGTAGTAGCGCCTTCTCCATCAATAAAAGTAGATTGAGAATAACCTAATGATACGTTCACGGCCCCACTAAATTTATCATCATTAAAGTCTAAATTACTTCTGAGTGCATAGCGGTTAAGGCCTGTATTTACGGCGACACCTTCCTGGCTGTAATAATTTAATGAGTTATAAAAACGCAGTTTATCATTACCACCGCTAATACTCACCTGTTGTTCCTGAAACTTACCTTTTCTGAAAAAGATATCTCTCCAATCGGTATTAATCTGCCTTAAACTATCTAAAATAAAATCTGCGCGGCCTCTTGATGCTGCCGTTCCTGCTGCGTAAGATGGGTTTTTCGGAGAATATGTCCATCCCGGGCCAATGTTCACCCCTGTTAAGCCAATTTCTTCTTCAAACTGTAAACGCTCACTGGTATTCATCATTACAAAGTTTGGCCTGCTCAGATTAGAAAAACCATACTGTGAATTATAGCTTACAGAAACACTACCTGCCTTGCCTTTTTTAGTGGTATAAACAATTACCCCGTTAGCCCCCCTCGAACCATATAAAGCGGTAGCTGATGCATCTTTTAGCACTGTTGCTGATTCTATATCATCAGGGTTAATGGTTTGGAAATAGCCTGCCTCGATAGGTACGCCATCCAATATAATCAGTGGCCCCCTAACACCATTAATGGTACCGATTCCTCTAATTACAACAGATGCACTTGTACCTGGCTGGCCTGAAGTTGAGATAACGCTCATGCCCGGCACACGCCCCTGCAAGATCTGATCTAAAGTTAAACCCGGAACCTGATTAATTTTATCGGAAGTAACCAGAGAACTTGCTGCTGCAGATTGCGTTTTTTTATAACTGGTATAACCTGTTACTACAACATCATTTAATGTACCAGCCGACAAACTTAATTTAAGAGTTCCCAACTGGCTTTTGGCTGCTACTTCCCTATCCGTATAACCAATATAAGAAATAACCAGAACGGCATTTTCATCAACATTTCTGATGACAAAATTTCCATTATTATCGGTAACTGAAACAGCCGGTTGGCCCTTAACTTTTACTGAAGCACCTGGCATAGGATTGTCTTTTTCATCAACAATTTTGCCACTAACATCAATTGCTTTAGTGTTGTTGCTTTTTGCAATGGGCATAATTAAAATGGTATTTTCTTTAATCTCCCAGCTAAATGGCTGAGTTTTTAAAACCTGATTGAGTACCTCTTTGATCTCTGCATTTTTAAGATCGATGGTTACCGGTTTCGATTGTTTTTCGATTAAATCGGCATCATACAGGAAGAAATACCCGCTTTGTCGTTTAATTTCTTTTAAAACGCGTACAAGCGGCACGTTCCTTTGGTTTATGCTAATGTTTTGGGAAAATGCCAAAGCACTTACCTGCACGCATAAAACCGTCATTAGAATAATAAAAAGTTTCATAGTCCTAATAAATGGTTGGTTTAAATAGTTTGTAATACAGCCCACAGCCTTTGGGGCATCGGATTGATTACCTTGAGTGTAAAAGTTCATACATTCAGTTTGGTTTAGGTGTAAATTGATTGATTAGCTTGCGAGCGGTTTTATTTTTCCGGTAATACTTTTAAATTTCTTCCATCTACAATCTCGAACCTGATACTTCCGGTTTTCTCCAACATCTTTAATACTTCAGATAGTTTTGCCTTACGCGGAACCATACCGTTAAATTTTTTATCAGGAACTGAGCTATAATCTATATTGATATCGTACCACCTTTCTAACTGACTTAAAATACTTTTCAGATTGGCATTATTGAATTGGAACAAACCATTTTTCCAGGCGGTTTCATCATCCGTATCTACATTGGCAGCCAACCTGATGCTGCCATTGCCCGAAATATCAGCAACAGACTGCTCTCCTGGTTTTAAAATCCTGGTCGATTTACCATTGCTTACCCGAACACTTCCTTCGAGCAAAGTGGTTTTAATAGTGTTATCGTCCATGTAGCTATTGATATTGAAATGCGTACCCAATACTTCTACATCCTGATTATGGTTTTTAACATGGAAAGGTTTTGCTTTATTTTTAGCCACTTCGAAATATGCTTCGCCGGTGAGTTCTACGGTACGTTGGCTACCTACAAATACTTCAGGATATTTTAGAGATGAAGCAGCATTTAACCAAACTCTTGTACCATCGGGCAGAATAACCTGATATTGCCCACCTTTTGGCGTTTGAATAGTATTAAATGCTGATGCGTTTTTTAAATCTTTTTGATCAAGAATGGTATATACCAACTGCCCATTTTTTGTCCTCGAGATTCTTAAACCATTGGTATCGCTAATATTTGCAGCGGTGTGCTCATCCAAAATAACCTTTGATCCATCGGCAAGGGTTAAAATCGCTTTATCGGTACCTGGCAAAATATCTAAAACTTTATTTCCTGCAAGTTCATTTTTAGGCAATGGTGCAGTTTTATGCAGAAAAACAAAAGTGATTCCAGAAATTAAGAGCAATATGGCTGCTGCGGAAATGTATTTATAAAGTGGATTTATTTTAGGCTTTTGTATGCCATTAATTTTAGATTTGATGGCCATTAAATTAGCTTCACCCATTTTGGCTAATTCATCAGCATCAGTTTGATCCAGAACGTTCGGGTTCTTATCTAAGTATTGATAGTATTTTTCTACAAAAAGAATTTCATCAGCAGTTGCTGTTCCCGAAACATAACGTTGAATGATTTTCTGCAGTTCTTTTTTATTGTTAAAAGGGATCATTTTTTTCTGACTTTTATATAGATGTACCAGAAAGCATAAAATATCCCAAAAGAATTTTAAAATATTTTAAACAAAATTAAAACAGGGCTAAAACTTATTTGGAAATTGCAGTAATAACGACAGAAACTACTAAAAACAGATGGGTTAACCTGAAACGCAAAGCGTGGGTAGCTGTGGTTAATTGATTTTGAACCGTTTTTTGAGAAATATTGAGTTCGATAGAAATTTGTGCGGTCGATAAACCGTCAAAATAGTGCATTAAAAATATTTTTCGGCGCTTTTCGGGCAACGCTTTTATAAAAAACGCTATTAATTCCGCCACTTCCCTTTCCAACAACTTACCATCAGTCTGTAGGGGGAAATTAATTCATTTTCGAAAGATTCGGCAAAAAAATTATTTTTTGGGCTTCTGGAAATATGTTTTAGTACCTGAAACCGGACTGCGGTATGTAAATAAGCCAATGGTTTTTCTAGATCCAGTTCTGTTTTTCTATTCCAGAGATCGGTAAAAATATTTTGGATAATATCCTGGCATTTCTCTTTTTCGGGTAAACGCTTGTAGGCGGCGTTATAGAGTTCTGCCCAATACAGATTATAAATCTTGCCAAACGCAACTTCATCTCCTTGCTTTAATAAGTCAAAAAGCACATAATCGTCATCACTATTTCTCAGAATTTTCAATGATTAGGTTTGTTGGGAAACCAAACATAATCATTTTTAAGAACTTTTAGCAATCCCTTTTGAGGAGAATTGCAGATCGTAAAGCTTTTTATAATAGCCGTTTAACTTTAATAACTGTTGGTGTGTGCCTTTTTCTTTGATTTCTCCCTTATCCAGCACAATAATCTGATCGGCTTTCTGAATAGTTGACAGGCGGTGGGCGATTACGATCGAAGTACGCCCCTCCATTAAGTTATCAATAGCCTTCTGAATCAATAATTCCGTTTCGGTGTCAACTGAAGAAGTGGCTTCATCCAATACTAAAATAGCCGGATTGTGGACCAATGCACGGATAAAAGAGATCAGTTGGGCCTGCCCTGCCGAAAGCGTTGCTCCTCTTTCCATTACGTTATATTGGTAACCACCTGGCAAACGTTCTATAAAATCGTGCGCACCTACCTTTTTGGCTGCATTTACTACTTCATTGAGCGTAATTTCGGGATTATTGAGTGTGATGTTGTTCAAAATCGTATCCGAAAACAGGAAAACATCCTGGAGTACGGTTGCGATATTACTTCTCAGGTAATCCAGGTCAAAATCTTCAATACGGATGCCATCAACGATAATATCTCCTTTTTCGACTTCATAAAAGCGGTTCAGGATATTGATGGTAGAAGATTTACCCGCTCCGGTTGCCCCTACTAATGCTACGGTTTCGCCTGATTTTACTTCAAACGATAAATCTTTCAACACATAGTTTTCATCATTATAGGCAAACCAAACCTTCTCAAATTTGATGTTCCCATCCAGCTTTGCTGGTTTCTGTGTTCCTTCATTTGGCGTAGTTTCATCAGTATCTAAAACTTTAAAAACACGTTCGGCACCAACCATTCCCATCTGCAAAGTATTGAATTTATCTGCCAGCTGACGGATCGGCGTAAACACCATGCCCAGGTACATGATAAACTGTGTAATGGTTCCGGGCGTTACATCCAAAGGTTTAGAAAGAATACTTTTTGCACCATACCAAACCAATAAACCCAATGACATAGCGGAGATTAATTCCACCACAGGAAAAAAGATAGAATAATACCAGTTAGAACGGATATTGGCATTACGATAGCGCTTGTTAATGGCATAAAATTTCCTATATTCCTGTTTCTCCCTCGCAAAATACTGCACAATAGATACGCCTGTAATGTGTTCCTGTAAAAAGGTATTCAGGTTGGATACTTCATTCCTGATTTCCTGAAAGGCAACTTTAATGGCTTTCTGAAATTTCCGGGTAGCCATGATTAACAGGGGAATAGGTAAAAGTACCACTAAACTCAATTGCCAATCGGTGTATAACATTACACATACAATTACCACCACCTGCAAACTATCTCCGATCATGGAGATTAAACCTTCCGAAAAGATATCCGCAATGGTTTCTAAATCTGAAACTGTCCTGGTGATTAACTGGCCAATGGGTGTTTTATCGAAAAATTTTAGGCGGAGTTTCGTAATATGGTTAAAAACATTGATCCGCAGATCGCGGATAACCGATTGACCTAATGTATTGGTTAAAAGCGTATGATTATATTGGATCAAAGTCTGTAAAATCAACATAAAGATCATGAGCATTGTCATATTCACCAGGCCAGAATAATTGCCTGTTAAAATATAATGATCAAGCGTATACTTAATTAAAAACGGACGTACCGGAGAAATAGCCGCGAGCATAATGGTTAAAATAACCGACCACACAAACACGGTACGGTAAGGCTTTACGTATTGAAAAATACGTTTCAGTAATCCGGTGTTGTATACGTCGCCTGTAACTGCCATTTTTAGGGTTTAGGGTGTAAGGTTTAGGGTATAAGACCTTACACCGTCTTAAAATTTAAATTATACTATCTTTTTTGTTGTAATTTCACTTTTTCTATGGTGGTCGCTGTACCTTCCACCTTAATCCCTTCTACCTTATATAAGGATATTCTATCTTCACTAAGTACAAGCCACAAGCAGGTACCGATTGACCAGCATTGCTGCGGTTTTTACTTTCTATAATTGCTTTAAAATCCGTTAAATTTATTTCTTTTTTACCGATCTGTACCAAAGTACCCATAATGGCTCTCACCATGTTGCGTAAAAAACGGTCGGCCTGAATGGTAAAAACCAGTCCATCTTCCGTTTGTTCGAAAACGGCTTTGGTTATTTTACAGTTATTGGTAAAAGTTTGTGTGTTCGACTTACTAAAACACGAAAAATCGGTATAATTTAATAATAATGCCGCTGCATCGTTCATCACTTCTACATCCAATTTATCTTTAACCAACCATGATCTGTTAAGCTTGAAAGGATTTTTTTCGAAGTGAATGTAATATTTATAAGCACGGGCAGTTGCATCAAAGCGGGCATGGGCATCATCATGTACGGGTATAATCTGTTTTGCTGCAATTTGATAAGGTAACATGGCATTGATTCCTGTAATGGCATTCAAGACCTTAAGCTCTTCTACATTTTCAACATCAAAATGGGCATAAAAATCTGTGGCATGCACGCCAGCATCCGTTCTTCCACAGCCCAATGTTTCGATTGGTTGCCTAAAAAAACAGACATCGCCTTATCTAACAATTCCTGAACGGTGATTGCATTAGGTTGAATTTGCCAGCCGTGGTACAAGCTGCCATCATAAGCCAATTGGATGAAATACCTTTTTTTACTCAAAGTGATGCAAAAGTACAGTTTAGCAGGCAAAGGGCAAAGCGCTAAGGTGGGAGTTTGGAGCAAACTTCCATCATAGACATCAATTAATGCGTCTTATGAATCCCTGTTCCTATTCGGAACTTTAATCTTTCTTTCTTTTCTCAAAAAAGGCTAGATTTGTTGCTATACATTTTACATTCATGATACAAAGAATACAATCGATCTGGTTTTTTTTAGCGGCTTTAACCTTAATTTTAATGTTGTTTTTACCTATCGCAACTAAAGTAGGCAATGAAACAGAAGTTGCAATATATACAACGGGACTACATCAAACATTAATCGGAAAATCTGGAAGTGGATTCACAGTGGCATTTCATCTACCCTTACTCATTACCAATATTGCTGTTGCACTTATTTGTTTTATCAATATTTTCAATTATAAAAAGAGAAGTTTCCAAAAACGCTTTGCCATCGTTTCGATCATATTAATCGGTGGTTTTGCTTTTTGGTGCAGTATTTATGCTCAAAAGTTACCCGGCGGTATTGAGGGTGCAAGTTTTGGCTTCGGTGCTTATTTGCCCGCATTGGCTATTTTATTTGTTGTGTTGGGTATTTTCGGTATCAATAAAGACGAAAGATTAATCCGTTCGGCTGAAAGGTTGCGATAATTCTTTAATTTCAGCAGAAAATTACCGCTCTACCCGGATGAAATTAAACAATGTCCCTTATATTTTTGCTGTATTTTTGCTTTGCGGAATCTTATCCTGCAGTAAGCGTATCAACACTTTCGGAAAAACCAAAATCGATAAAAGTGTTGATTCTATTTACCTTAAACAGAGAATAGCAGAGATCAAAGGCTTAAATACCGATGGTTTTACGAAAGCATCATTCAAAGGCACAGCCGATACCGCAATTGTATACCGATTATTAAAACCTAATCACGCTAAAAGCAAACTTCCATTAGTGATCGTGTTTCATGGATCGAATGCGGTTGGAACCGATAATACCAGTCAGTTAGGTATTTTGGCAAAACTATTTGCAACCGATGAAATACAGGCGAAATACCCTGCTTTTATTTTAGCACCCCAGTTTCCTTCACGTTCGTCGAATTATGTTTTAGATCGAAACAGAAATGCATTAACTTCAGTACCACAGCCTTGCCTAACAACGGCATTACAACTGATTGATAGTTTAAAAAGCACTTTAAACATTGATGAGAAAAGAATTTACCTCATTGGCTTTTCAATGGGGGCTTCTTCAGTGATCAATGCTTTAGCATTAAAACCAGATGTATTCGCCGCAGGAATCAGTATTTCGGGCATACCTCAATTTAACCAGGTAAATCGACTCGCAAACATTCCAATCTGGCTGATCCATGGCAATATAGACAGTGAAAACCCCTTCAACAGCGACAAGCAATTCTTTAAAGAGGTAAGCTATCAAAACAAAACCAGGTTTTGGGAATTCGACAATCTTGCCCACAACGATATATTTGCTCCAGAACTATTAACCTATGAGTTACCGAAGTGGTTATTTAAAAATACACGTAAATAATTGCATTAAGCCCGCCACCTAAACCCGGTTGGAGTGATAATCCTTTTAAAACTTGAAAGGTTTGAAAGATTGAAACGGAAAACGGGACTGATGCAACCTAAGCCCACTTCAACTGCTTTCCAGGTAAAAAACACACATCCTTATCACAATCACGTCCTCAATCTAAACCTGCTTCATTCCTCATTTTCCATCATCCATTTCACATCACCCCTTACTTCCTTATTTTCAAATATTTAGCCTTAAAAAACTATTTACTTGATTATCTGTGAAATACGGATTATTAACCTTACCTTTGCGGCTCAATTAAAAATAAAAAGACGAATGACAAACCCATTTCAATTATTGGGGATAAGTGATGACGTCGTTAATGCCGTAAAGGATCTTGGATTTGAAACTCCAACACCTATTCAGGAGCAAAGTATTCCTGTACTGTTAGAAGGCACTAATGATTTTGTTGGTTTGGCCCAAACAGGAACAGGAAAAACAGCCGCATTTGGTTTGCCGCTGTTAGAACTAATCGATTTTAAAGTTAACAAACCACAGGCATTGATTTTATGCCCTACCCGTGAGTTATGCTTGCAAATCGCTAACGACCTTAAAAACTTTTCTAAAAACATTGCTAATGCCCACGTTGTTGCCGTTTACGGTGGCGCGAACATTATGCAACAACTACGCGAAATCCGTCAGGGAATTCAGATCGTAGTGGCCACGCCCGGCCGTATGCTGGATATCATTGGCCGTAAGGCAATTGATTTTTCAAACGTTAAATATGTTGTGCTTGATGAAGCTGACGAGATGTTGAACATGGGTTTCCAGGACGACATTAACGACATTTTATCAACTACTCCTGATGACAAAAAAACCTGGTTATTCTCGGCTACCATGCCTGCAGAAGTTCGCCGTATAGCTAAAAACTATATGGATAACCCTGTAGAATTAACTATGGGCACAAAAAATACAGGTAACGTAAACATCGAACATGAATATTATATTGTTCGTGCACGTGATAAGTACGCTGCCTTAAAACGTATTGTAGATTTTAACCCTGAAATTTTTGCTGTAGTATTTTGTAAAACCAAATTGGATACACAAGATGTTGCCGAGCATTTAATTAAAGATGGTTACAATGCTGATGCTTTACACGGCGATTTATCGCAACAACAACGTGATAAAGTAATGCAACGTTTCCGTGAGCGCAACATGCAATTGTTAATTGCTACTGATGTTGCTGCCCGTGGTATCGATGTAAACAATGTAACACACGTAATCAACTATTCTTTACCTGACGAAATCGAAAGTTATACCCACCGTTCTGGTCGTACTGGCCGTGCAGGTAAAACCGGTATCTCTATCTGTATCATCAACTCTAAAGAATTAGGAAAAATCCGTCAGTTAGAGCGCATTATTGGTAAACAATTCACCAAAGCTGAGCTTCCTACAGGATTTGACGTTTGTGAAAAACAATTATTCTCTTTGGTACATAAAGTACATAACGTAGAAGTTAATGTAGAGCAAATTGATCAGTACATTCCTCGTATCATGGATGAATTCAAAGATTTATCTAAGGAAGATGTAATTAAACGTTTTGCTTCATTAGAATTTAACCGTTTCCTGGATTACTACTCTAAAGCTCCTGATTTAAATGCTGCTGTTGGTGATGATCGTGGTGAAAGAGGTGAGCGTGGTGAAAGACGCGGACGTGGTAGCGAAGGTTACACCCGTTTGTTCATCAACTTAGGTTCTGTAGATGAGTTTACCCGCGGCGATATGTTATCATTTATCTGTAACAACGGTAAAATTGGCGGTAAAAGCGTTGGTAAAATCGATTTAAAAGGTGTTTTCTCTTTCTTTGAAGTAGAAGACGCTGTAGCTGACAAAGTTTTCGAAGGCTTTAAATCCGTTGAATTCAATGGACGTCAGGTTCGTATTGAGAAAAGCGGAGACGGTGGTCGTGGTGAAGGTGCTGGCGAAAGACGCGGTGGCGGTGAAAGACGTAGCGGTGGTTTCGGCGGAGAACGCAGAAGCGGCGGTGGCGGTGGTTACCGTGGCGGAGGTGAGAGAAGATCTGGCGGTGGCAGCGGAAGACGCGAAGGCGGAAACAGCGGTGGCGGTTTCAGGGATTTCTCTGGTCGTAGCCGTGATGACAAAGGTGGTAACACCGGAGGCCCACGCAGAGAAGGCGGAAACCGTGAAGGTGGAAGCGGCGAGCGCAGAAAAAAATGGTAAATTAAAAAAACAATATTTTACAAACCGGTCTTGTTTATTCGAGGCCGGTTTTTTTATGCAATTTAAAATTTTCAACTACCGTCAGGCCCAAGAAAAACGATCATACTTAATATTCTCAGCATCCATGAATTCACCAAATAATGAATAAGCTTTATTTCCACTAAATTGAAGCTTCAAAGCTTGTAGTAAACCAGATCTGTCACCCTGCTCTAAATTGAATATTTGGTAAAATTTAGCTACTTCTTTCAATTCAATGGAATAGCAATACTCATAATCAGAATCTCCCCATATCTCTTTTACCGATTTTCCAATATCGTATCCATCAAAGTACAATTGGTCATTATCATTAAAATACAATTCCATCGATATTTTGATGTCAGGTTTTTCCAGATAAAATAAAGTTACTTTTTCCAAGGTGTGAGTCTGTTTTATTCTAGTAATGCAGGATATTGACATTTGACACGAAATCTAAGTATAATTTACAAATTTCACAGCATCAATGAGTACAACAGCGGTGTCAGATATTTCTATCTGACATACTTAAATGATACAAACGCGCATATTTTCCTAACCAAATCGCTTTCGAAATATTATATTTAACGTTTATATATACTAATAAGATCATGCGTTATTTAAAGTTTTTCATCATTTTATTTGCACTATTCATAAACAGCAGGCTTTCTGCCCAACAAAAGGTTTCTGATCAAAAAATGCAATGGTTTGCCGATGCCAAACTGGGCATTTTCATCCATTGGGGTATTTATTCGGTTAACGGTATTTCCGAATCTTGGTCATTTTTTAACAACTACATCAATCATGATGCTTACATGAAACAGCTTGATGGTTTTACCGCTGCAAAATACAAACCAGAAGAATGGGTAAACTTAATCAAAGAAAGCGGTGCTAAATATGCGGTAATTACCACCAAACACCATGATGGTGTGGCCCTTTGGGATAGTAAAATTCCGAATGCAACCACAACAGTAATAAGCAGCGCAGCAAAAAGATTTAATCACCCCATTTGTAACTGAACTTAAAAAAACAGGATTAAAAACAGGCTTGTATTTCTCATTACCTGATTGGAGTTATCCGGATTATGATGGTTTTACCCGCGACAGGAAACGTTACGATTATAAACAGAATCCCGCGCGCTTTAAAAAATTTCAAAACTATTTCCAAGGGCAGTTGAATGAACTTTCGACCAAATATAATCCTGACCTGGTATGGTTTGATGGCGATTGGGAGCATAGTGGAGAAGAATGGCAGGCCAAAAATATATTATCGGACTTACGCAGGGTAAATCAGAATATCATCATCAACTCCCGGTTAAATGGCCATGGAGATTATGATACACCCGAACAAGGTGTTCCGGTGGTAAAACCAAGCTCGCCTGAATGGGAACTTTGTTACACCATGAACGATTCGTGGGGCTATCAGCCTTATGACAATCACTATAAATCATCCAACATGATTATCCGTACATTGGTTGATTGTATCAGTATGGGCGGTAACTTATTGCTTGATATTGGACCAAAAGCGGATGGAACTATTGCGCCAGAGCAGGTTAAAATTTTAAAGGATTTAGGCTGCTGGACCAAAAAACACAGTGAGGCCATTTACGAAACGCAAGCAGGTATCTCTGAAAAACATTTCAATGGAAAAACTGCAGTTTCGAAAGATAGAAAAACCCTATTCCTTTACCTCGATTATAAAACAGATGAAGGCATTTTGCTATCGGGTATAAAATCAAAAGTAAAAAACATGCAGCTAGTTGGTGGTGGTGAGGTAAAATTTGCCAACATTAGTGCCTCAGACTATATATTTAATATTCCGTTAACTGATTTTGATCAAGACGTTACTGTAATAAAAGTGAGTTTTAACGAGCCTGTCAGCCTTATTGAAGCCAAAAATGAAGCTATTTCATTAAAAGATTTATTTACGGCAAATAAGAAATTGAATTCTGCATCTTACAAGCTGAAAAAGTTAGCTAAAACCTTAGATAAGGGCATCAATATTTTTAATGACACCAATTTAGCAGCCGATGGAATGAATTTCAACGCGAACATTAAACCTTTGGATCAAACAGTGAACAACTGGGTAATTAAAAATGCGGAAGCACTATACAAAACAACGGGTGGAATTCTGGCAGGTCACTATCAGGGCAATACCGCACTTTCTGCAGATAAACAAACGCTTTATTTATTTGTAGAAGGCACGCCAACCGGGCCAATTGCCATTAAAGGTTTAAAAAATAACATCAGCAGGATCAGGATTGTAGGTGAAGGCACCATGCTTCCGCACGAAATTTATAACAAACTGTATTGGAGCAAAATACCGGGTATTGTTTACATTCCAGTGCCTAAAGACAAATTAGATCCTGAATTAACTGTAATTGCTGTACTTTTAGATAGCCCGATTGATCTGTACCGTGAAAAAGTCGGCGCCATTGAAAGCAACCTCTAATTATGTTCCGTTTAAAAATCCTTCGGCTCCGATACTAAACACAGATTCCAACAGAAAAGTCTTCGTGTCTACTGGAGTGCAATGGAATGGAGAGATCTTTGAATCATTTACGATAAAAATTGAAATTTAAAATATTTCTCCACTCCGGTCGAAATGACGAACCCACAAAAAACCAGTCATCAAAATTTATATGTTTTTATAAAACTAAGTCAGGAGGATGAGCATATGTGATTTCCACGCTTCCGTGGCAAAAAATTATTTAACAATTGTAAAATAGTGGCGCGACTTTAAGATTATCCTTAAATTGCATTACTTTCGCAAATCATGCAGGCAAAATATATCTCTTATCAGGAAACCGGATCATTTTCAAAACTGGTTTTAGATTATATTAACGATGAAGAACAGCTTAAAGCTTTTTACAGTTACCGCCCCGACATGGCCGGTTTAGCCAGCGCAATTAAGCATAGAAATTTCCCCGGAGACCGGACTACCTTAGTGCAGGTTTTGCAAGATCAATACCGGCATTTACAGCCTAATAAATCGGTTACGAAAAATATCGAACTTTTAGCCCTCGACAATACTTTCACTGTAACTACCGGTCACCAGTTAAACTTGTTTACCGGACCACTTTATTTCATCTATAAAATTGTAACCACTATTAATTTAGCCATTGAGCTAAAAATGGCACATCCTGAAAAGAATTTTGTTCCGGTTTATTGGATGGCTACTGAGGATCATGATTTCGATGAAATTAACCATGTAAGTGTTGATGAGAAAAACATCAGCTGGATACAGCAAACCAACGGTGCCACCGGAAGATTAAGCACCAAAACCGTTGCTGCTGCAGTAACGGCCTACAAAGGCTACCTGGGTATTTCTAAAAACGGAAAACGGATTGCCAAATTGGTCGAACAGGCCTATTTGCAACACGATAATTTGGCCGATGCCACCAGGTTTTTGGTCAACAACTTATTCGAGAAATATGGACTGGTGATCGTGAATGCAGATGATGAATTATTAAAAAAACAATTTGCTAATATCATTACTGAAGATATTATTCAGCATAACAGTGCTAAAAACATAGAAAACAGCTCAAAAAACCTGGAGGATTTAGGCTATAAAACCCAGGTAAACGGGCGCGACATTAATTTCTTTTATTTAATTGATAATTTGCGTGAGCGTTTGATCTTTGAAAAAGGAAAATATATCGTAAACCACACAGATATCAGTTTTACAGAAGAAACACTAAAAGCTGAAATCGAATCACATCCTGAACGTTTTAGTCCGAATGTAGTGATGCGTCCCATGTACCAGGAGGTTATTTTACCTAATATCGCTTATATAGGTGGTGGCGCCGAGGTAGCTTACTGGATGCAACTGAAAGCAAATTTCGATTTCTACAAGGTCGATTTTCCGGTTTTACTATTGCGTAATTCAGCTTTATTGATAGATCAACGCAGTGCTCAGAATTTATACCATTTAGGCTTTTCTTTAGAAGACATTTTCCTGCCGGTTGAAGAATTAAAAAACATTTGGGTCAAACGGAATACAACCGCAGAATTGAGTTTAGCTGATGAAACAAGAGCCATCAACAGTATTTTCGATCAGATTAAGCTCAATGCCTATAAAATTGATAAAACACTTTCTGTTTCTGCCGATACGGCGAAGCAAAGAACCAACCATTTGTTAGCTAACCTGGAAAAGAAACTATTCAGGGCAGAGAAAAGAAAGCATGAAACGGCATTGCTACAGATTGATAATGTAAAGAAAAGACTTTTCCCCAATGGAACATTGCAAGAAAGAATCTTGAATATTGCGCCCATGTATGTAAATTATGGAGAAGATTTTCTTTCATCCTGCATAGAAAACTTCGAACCACTGGGTGGCGATTTTACTGTTTTATTGCCGTAATATTAGTCCGAAGTCCGGAGTCGGAAGCCGATACCTCAAAGCGCCAATCTCGATACTTACTACTTGATACTAACAAAATGAACTTCATCACCTTTACTGAAACCAACCTTAGAACCTTCACCTACAACGTTTTTAAAAAAATGGGCTGTTCTGATGAGCATGCCGGTTTAGCAACCGATGTATTAATCCGATCAGATTTACGGGGGATCGACTCGCATGGCGTTGCCCGTTTAAGTGGCTATGTACGTCTTTGGGAAAAGAAAAGAATCAATGCTAAGCCCGACATCAAAATCGTACATGAAACACCTACTACTGCCACTGTAGATGGCGATGCAGGTTTAGGTTTAGTAGTTGCACCTTTCGCAATGAAGATTGCAATCGAAAAAGCAGAAAAATATGGTAGCGGATGGGTTTCAGTTAAAAATTCCAATCATTTTGGAATTGCCGGTTATCATGCTTTGATTGCGGTTGAAAAGGATATGATCGGCATCAGTATGACCAATGCGAGTCCGCTGGTTGCACCAACCTATGCAAATGAAAGATTATTAGGCACTAACCCAATGTGTTACGCCTTTCCAGCGGGAAAATACCCACCCGTAATTGTGGATATGGCCACCGCAGCTGCTGCTAATGGAAAGTTAGAAATTGCGCAAAGGGCAAATAAAAGTATTCCCGATGGCTGGGTTCAGGATAAAAATGGCGAAAACTCTGCCGATCCTAATGAACTAAAAAACGGTGGCTCGCTTCTTCCTTTAGGGAGTGATAAAGACCATGGCAGCCATAAGGGTTATGGTTTGAGCGCAACGGTTGATATTTTATCGGCAGTATTATCTGGCGCCAATTACGGACCATGGGTACCTCCATTTGTAGCTTTCTTAGAGCCATCGTCCAATCCGGTTGGCGAAGGACTTGGCCACTTTTTAGGCGCTATGCGTGTAGACGGCTTCAGACCCGCTGCAGACTTCAAAAATCATTTAGATAATTGGGTAGAACGCTTTAAAAGCGCAAAAACAATAGATCCTGATAAAAAGGTAATCATTCCCGGCGAACCTGAACACGAATTTGAGCAGGAAAGGAAAATCAGTGGTATTCCATTAATCGATGTTGTGGTAAAAGACCTGAATGAACTTGCTGTGAAACTGGGAATAGCAGAACTGAAGTAATTCGTTTTTATTTAACCGCAAAGGGTGCTGAGAAGCAAAGCGCGAAGATCGCAAAGTTGGGTGAGAAATTCTAAATATCCTTCAAGTCCGCTACCATTAGAAAGAATCTATCAGTCCGGCCGTCATTCTCGCGCAGGCGGGAATCTTAAAGCGTTTGCATTACGATTATTCATAAGTTTCCCTTGTTTCAAGATCCTGAAATAATTCAGGAGGACGAATACGATAATCTGTTCTTAGCGCTCCCAAAGGCTCTACGGATTAAGCAATAGAAAAAAATCTTAGCCTCGGCTTCGTGATTATTGATTTTCGAAAACTCAATCTTATTGGTCATCAGTAGAGACCTAAGCTTAACTTTACAGACAGCAGATACATGATCAAATCATTTAATTAATTTCTGATAAGATTGTCCTATCCTATATTAAACACATATATCATCTATTAAATAATACTTATTCTACCTATATAATTTTATATTTAATATCATATATTAGTACATTCATGTATATTAGATTTCAAATAATCTAATTATAAATCTACAAGCTAAATTCAAACTATGATCAAAAAAATCTTTATTCGCTCTTTGCAGTTTTATTTATTTTCATGATTTATTCATGTGCTAAAAAACAAAATACAGAAACCCAACAACACAGTGAAATACCTGAATCTGTATTAGCTACTATTAAAGAAATGGGATTTAATACCAATGGCATAACAATTATGAAAGATGGATATATTGTGGAAGGAGATATTTTTCTGCCAAAATCTTCTCTAGGTAAGGCCACAAACTCTTCAAACTTAATCATTGCTAAATCAGAACAGTACCAAACCAATAATCTTGTTCAAAACTTACCCCGTACAATAACAATTTCTGTTTCAAATTTACCTGCTGTTTATTCAACAGCAGCAAGTAATGCTGTTGGAAGGTACAACTCGTTAAACCTGAAAATCAATTTTCAATTGGTTAGCAGCAACGGGAATATTGATATCACTGGCTTTAATCAAGGTCCAACTCCTAATGGCACCCTATTAGGCTATGGTGGTTTTCCTTTTTCAGGAAATCCTTTTAATCAAATTGGATTAAATACAAATCCTGCTGCATTCGGTACAAATCCAGATGTAGGCTATATCACCTCTGTAATTCAGCATGAAATAGGTCACTGTATAGGTCTAAGACATACTGACTATTACGACCGGGGTTATAGCTGTCCAGTAAGCTGGGATGAAGGTAATAGCTATAATAGTGCTGATATTCAAAACTTTCCGGGGGCAATTCAAATACCTGGAACTCCTGCTTCTGCCGAGCCCAATTCACTTATGCTTGCCTGCAATAGCGGTGTAGATCGTTCTTTTAATACAAATGATATCGTTGCCTTAAACTATTTATATGGTTATCCTACATATACTTACTCCTTCAGGGTTACGACCATGAGTAATACACCAACTTATTATGGATTAATATTAAATGGAACTCATATTGCAGCAACAATTTCTACTCCACCAGTAAATACTACTTCAACCTATGTTTATAACATTAACAGTTATAATCCAAGTTCGACGCTGGTGGTAAAAATAAGTTCAGGATATATACCGGTGTCTGCCACAGCAAGTGCTAACGGCTCTACAGTTAATGGTGTTATTAATGCCAGCGATAAAACAATTACTTTTTCTAATCTTAACATGTCTGTACAAAATGGTTTTGTATCCATTGCATTAAAGAACTATGGATTAGATTAACCTTTGAAAAGCCGCAGATTTAACCAGGATCTGCGGCAAAATTACTTGATATGGATTATACCCAACCATAGGAGATATTTTTAGAGCTTAACCGTTAAGTTATCTTTTAAATAAAGAGCCTTGCTTGATGATCCTATCATGATTCTATATTCTCCCGGCATTACTTCCCATACATTATTGATATCAAGTGTTTGCAACACTTCCTTATTCAGTTTAAATGAAATGAGCTTTGTTTCACCAACCTTTAAATGTATCCGCTGGAAAGCCCTCAGTGCAAGGACAGGTTGGGCCAATTTGCTTAACAAAGGTCTCATATACAGCTGCACCACTTCTTCACCATCGTAATTGCCAGTATTTTTAAGTTCGAAATTTACCATAACTGTTTCATTTTTAGCGATGCTTTTACGGCTAAACTTCAAATTTTGGTAAGAAAAGTTGGTATAACTTAATCCATATCCAAATGGAAAAAGTGGCTCACCGCTTAAGTTGTTATAATCATCGCCTCTTCCGGTAGGTTTGTGGTTGTAAACCAAGGGTAGCTGCGATTCATCAATCGGATAAGTAATTGGAAGTTTACCTGATGGATTTGCTTTTCCGAGCAATACATCGGCAACGGCAGCTCCCCCTGCTTCACCAGGGTACCATACGTTTAAAACCGCGCTTACTTTATTTAACCAGGGTTGCATATTAATGGCACTTCCGCCGGTTAATACCACAACAATAGGCTTCCCGGTTTTTACGAGTTCTTCCAGTAACAACTCCTGGTTGCCGGGCAGCTTTAACATTGCCCGATCCAAAAATTCTCCTTCTTTTATACCTGCAACAAATACAATGGCATCATTATTCTTTGCCGCAGCCACTGCATCAGCTATTTCGCTTGATTTCCTGATATTATAGTCCCAGATCAGTTTGATCTTACCATTACCTTTGGGTTCAAAAAATTCAACCCTAATTGCATACTCCTTATTTTTTTCAAAATGAAAGGGAATTGTCCTGGTATTGAATGACTTTTTGTCCCAGTTATCGATCAGTAATTGGTTGTCAAGGTATAATCGGTAACCATCGTTACCTTCCAATCCGATATTAACATCTTCATTCTGCGGTACTTTAATTTTACCATCCCACCTTACAGAATAATCGTCCAGTTGGAGCTGCTCATCTGGTGGGTATAATGTCCAGCTGAAATTAACAACCTGATCATTTACTTCTTTAACAGGTTTTCCGGAGAAGTGAAGCCCTTTGTAATAGCTTCCTTTTAATCCTGCTTTTTGATCGGCAGAAAGAAATTGGCTGTCAATTGGAATATAAACTTGCGGCTCACGACTACTGCCTTTTAAGTAATTGACCTTAATGTCATTTGATACTGCATTTTTTAGTCCATCCCACATATTTAGCTTATTGTTTCCAGTACCGCTGTAGCCGCCTAACCTGGCTTCAACAGCATCTTCCCCGAGAAGTAAAATATGCTTTGCACTTTTTAACGGAAGCGTATTGTTTTCATTTTTTAGCAGCACAAAAGATTTTAAAGCAGCCTCTTTTGCCAGATGATGATTACTTTGATCGCTTAACATCTTTTCAGCAATACTTTCATCTACATAAGGATGCTCAAACAAACCTAACTCAAATTTCGCCCTTAAAACCCTTCCCAATGCATCATCTATTCTCGATTTGGGAATACTGCCATCCAAAAATGCTGGGAGAAAAAGTTTATAATGGTTATAATCTACCTGGAAGATGACATCGAGGCCAGCATTAATTGATTGTGCCGTTGCATCTTTATAATCTTTAGCCGTAAAATGTAATACATTGGCTCCTCCAACTGCGCCTGCATCAGAAATCACGAAGCCCTTAAAGCCCCATTCTGTTTTTAGTTTAGAGGTAAGCAGCCATTTATTGGAGGTTGCCGGAGTACCAAAAACACTGTTGTAGGAAGTCATTAATGAACGGATGCCTACATTTTTAACGCCATCTTTAAATGCAGGGAAGTGGATTTCTTCCAGAAAATGTCTGTCCGCTTCTATAGGATAACTATCGCGCCCACCATCGCCCACATTGGCAATAAAATGCTTTGGCGTAACAATAATATTCTGTCTTTCTATAGCATTCATGAAAGCATGGCCCAGAACGGTTGTTAGATAAGGATCTTCTCCATAGGTTTCTTCTACCCTGCCCCATCTTACGTCAGTAGCCATATTAATTACCGGCGCCAGAAGATCTCTTAAACCACGTGCCTTTGCTTCACTGGCAATAGCTGTACCGATTTTGGCTACCAAAGCAGTGTCAAAACTTGCCGCTAAACCAATTGATTGTGGAAAGGCCGTTGCCCCTTGCCTAACCAAACCATGTAAAGCTTCATCAAATGGAATGATTGGAATGCCCAAACGGGTTTCTTCAATGAAGTATTTTTGAATCTTATTAACCTTTTTAGCCAGAGAAAGTCCGTCTTCAGAGGTATTGTAGGTTAACATCTGTTGTGCATTGCCACTTCCCTGTGCAGCAGCACTTACCTGCAAACCAAAAATCCCATGCTTAAACTGGTTTTTATTTTGTTCGGTTACATCACCCGGAATCATGAACAACTGCCAGAATTTTTCTTCCGGAGTCATTCTCGAAATCAGGTCTTTTACCCTTAAACCGATACTTAATTTTGGATTTTTATAAGGCAAGGTTTGTTCTTTTTTAACCTGAGCAAAAAGGCTGCTGCATAAAAACAATGCGGGCAATAAGCATAGGTATCTTCTCTGTTTTAGCATTACTAATTGGTTTCGGGTGTAAAAGAAAAAGTCAAGGCAATTTTCTCCTCGGTTTTTGGAAAATCAAAATGTACTTTGCCATCTATCAGCTTCCATTTTACTTTTTGCTTATTACTTAACAGGATAATAGAAGTCCCTTTTTTGGGGATGCTTCCCTGCCAGGAAATTTCTTTAGGCGCGTTACCATCCAGCAAACTGATTCCATAAATGGTTTTACCATCTTTACTTTGGGTAAACCAATTTTGCCCATCATGGTAGTTTTTGGTAATCCGTGTTCCGTAAATAGCTGTACCATTTTTTGAAGTCCACTGCCCAATTTCTTCTAATTTTTTAATCACATCGTCAGGCAGCATTCCATCTGCTTTTGGACCAACACCTAAAAGCAAACTCCCGCCTTTGGCAACAATTTCTACCAGTTTATGCACCACTTCACCTGCTGATTTATATTGATCGTTGGGTACGAAACCCCAGGCTCCGCCTAAAGTCATGCAGCTTTCCCATGGGTAATCCAATTGCTTTTCAGGGATTTTCTGCTCAGGAGTCTGGTAGTTTTCATACTGGCCATGTACCGTTCTATCCACCACAATTAAACCAGGTTGTGCTTTTCTGGCATCAGCTGCAATTTTAGGCATATCAATATCCTGGCTCCACTCCGGAATTGGAGCACCCCATGAGCGGACTTCTTCATTAACCGACGCCAAAGGCCTTACCCACCCCCCATCTAGCCATAAAATATCAATGCTTCCGTAATTTTTCATTAGCTCGCCAATCTGGTTCTGGGTATAGCTTTTAAACTTATTCCAACGCCACGGATTCATTCTGATGTCGTAATTGTTATTTCTATCTGCAGTGGCATATTTGTCCCACCAATAGTATTGCGAATGCCAATCAGGTTTAGAAAAATAAGCACCGATCATAAAGTTTTCTTTGCGGAATGCATCGAATACATATTTAGCAACATCTTTTCTAGGGTTGTTGGCAAACGGACCTTTTGCAATGCTGAAATCAGATTGTTTGGTATCAAACATCGCAAAACCATCGTGGTGTTTCGTGGTAAACACCAGGTATTTCATGCCTGCATCTTTACCTGCTTTTGCCCATTGTTCGGGGTTGAACTTTGTAGGGTTAAACTTTTCGCTCTGCCCCCAATACCATTTTTTATAATCTTCGTATTTGATGGTACTATCCCTCTCGATCCAGTCTTCAGAGCAGATGGACCAGGATTCGATAATTCCGGGTACCGCATATAAGCCCCAGTGAATGATCATTCCAAATTTTTTATCCTGCCAAGTATCGAGTTTTTGTTTAACAGCGTCATCTTTTGGCCATTCGTAAATCTCTGATTGAGGCATAATGTCGTTCTGCTGGGCAGAAGAACGATGTACAAACAGTATTAAACAGAAAAGAAAGTAAATTTTTATCTTCATTATCAGGGTATAAAATCCCGACCAAATGCTGGCCGGGAAATGAATAAATTTGATTTAGGATTATGGCATCCAATACACCTTTTTAGCAACTTGAACATTAGCGTCTACATTACCACCAATCGCATTCAAATTAGAAAGGTTGTTGGTTTTCTCATCGTCAGGATAAGGCAACCTATTATAAGTAACAGGGGTATAAGTGCCATCTTTAGGTGTCACCCCGGTACGTCTGACTGTACACCAAGTTTCTACTGCATTAAACATGCTTGCCAACCACGACTGAGTAATTATTTTCTGATAATTTCCGGCTACATCACCAGTTGTAAACTTAACAGCAGGATTACTGGTAAAAATATCTATCTGTGCCTGGGTAATTGGACCAGGTTTAGCAGCAGCAGGCCATATTGCGGTGGTATTGCTATTAACTGTAGTATACCAAAAGTTAACAGAGGCTTTCATCCCTTCATTATATTCTGTTTCGGCCAAAGCCTGATCAGCACCAACGCCTATACCTTGGTTATAAATTTCGGCCTTTAAGAAATGTACATCTGCTTCTGAAATAATTACATAAGGGAAACTCTGAAAATCACGCACGAGATAATAATTAAATGCAGCAAATTTATTACCAGGATCGGTACCCGGTGCTTTTGGACTATTGGTTGATTCATTAGGATAAGGTGTACCGCCATCTTGTACAGATCCATTTTGTGGTTGAGGCACCCACTTACCGGCATTATTTGGCATAAACCAGACTTTATAACGCGGATCAAAAAATCCGGAACCATCATCAGCATTGGTTGATGACATTTTAGCGAATACATTTGAACTCATCCTAATGTTTGAAACAGAGAGTTCGCGGAATGCATACCAATAGCGATCACCATAATCTGGAGAATTTGGGATAACCACTAAAGGAAAACTGCCGAAATTACTTTTGTATAAAGCTGTAAGATCTTGATCGTTAGGTAATGGGTAGGTAGATGGATTACCCAGAATTTCTGCAATGATGGCCTTCGCCTTGGTTTGCAGATTGGTTTTACTTAAACGAACAGCGTAACGCAATCTTAAAGCGTTTCCAAATTTTTTCCAAGCAACAAAATCGTTGGCCAAAAAAGATTCATAGGTCCCTATTGAGCTTTGGTTCTGTCCACCAACACCTTCAACAGCAGCTTTTAGATCATCTAGTACACTATTATAAATACTTTCTTCTTTATCATACTTTGGCTTATAGTTTGCTGAGCCTTCGGTAGCAACAGCAGCCTGGCTATATGGTATATCTCCATAGCGATCTAACATCGATAAAGTTTTTTGGCTCATCAGGATAGTTGCCATATACTTTACATCATTATAAATACCTGGGTTGGGGGCAGCACTAACAAGCTTTAAAAGTTGTTTATAATCGGCCAGATCCTGGTAGTAATTACGCCAAAAAGTAGTGATATAATTAATGTATGGCAAGTTTTTATTCTGAACACCCTGCTGATTGGTAATAGGCATAAACAGACCGGCATAGATCGTATAATCTTCTTCTGTTGCGCGTTTTGCCAAATTATTAAAAAGCCTGCAGGTGTTGCCGTAGAAACAGTTGCATCTTTATAGGGCTTATTTAATTCTTCGAAACCTTTTTTACACGATGCCACACCAATGACAAGCGAGAGGCCAAGTATACTATGGATTACTTTATGTTGAATTTTCATGTGATTAATGCTTTAAATGATTAAAATGAAGATCTGATAGTAAAACCAAATGATCTTGTTTTTGGCAGAGATCCATATTCTATACCCTGCATATTACCAATGCTGTTTACACCTTCAGGATTTAAACCTTTAGGGATAGTGGTAAAGATGTAAAACAGGTCTCTTCCAACCAATGAAAGTGATAAGTTTTGGATAACCTTGGTTTTTTGGATAAACTTAGCTGGCACTTGATAAGTTAAAGCTACTTCCCTTAATTTCATCCAGGAATTTTTGAATACCGATGCAGAACGTGGTACACCAAGGTGATTCCAGGCTGAGAAAGTGCCTTGATAATACCATTGATAGTTTACCACATCCGTGTTAGGCGTACCATTTGTAAAAACTCCACCAAAATTAACTCCGGTATTCGCCGTGGTTCCATCTGGATACACTAAAGGTAAACCTCCCCCATTACGCTCTTTTAAGGTCTCTACTAAGTTTCCACTACCCATACCTGCAGCATAGGAACCAAAAAAGGTATCGCCTCCAATTTTAGCATCAGCCAATACATATAATGAAAAAGCCTTATACTTAAAGGTGTTTGTAATACCACCGGTTAACATTGGTTGAGAATTACCAATTGGCACTTCATCCTGCGTTAATACCCATTGCGTACCCGCGTAATAAGTTTTTCCATCAACGGTATACTGCAAAGGCAAATCGTCCGTGCCAGTAGCCCGTTTTACAACTTTTTGGCCATTAAGATAGGTAAAATCTTTTCCATAAAGTGTTCCGTAATAATCACCAACTTTTACCCTTTGGGTAATACCACTGCCACCAAAAAAGTTTCCAAGTGTTAAGGTTTCAACGCCATCCTGTAATTCCAATACTTTAGTTTTAGCATGCGCTCCACTTATAGATACATCCCAGCTAAAATCTTTCGTTTTTATTGGAGAACCACTAATAATAAACTCAAAACCGGTATTACCCAACGATCCTGTATTAATTTTCACATTGTTAAAGCCCGATGATAAGGCCAATGGATTATCCAAAATCTGGTTAAAGCTTTTCATGGTGTAACCTGTTAAATCTATATTTAATCTGTTTTTAAATAGACCTAAATTGATACCAGCTTCGAACGATCTGCTTTTTTGTGGCTTTACACCTTCAAATTTTAATGTGCCCGGTAAACTTTGTGCCTGCTGCCCATTATTTGTGGTTACATCCAAAAGATTAAAAATAGAGTATGGGTCGGTATCTGATCCTGTTTCTGCATAAGAGAGTTTCAACTTTCCGAAACTTAACCATGGCAAACTATTCTGCAACCCCTTAATTCCATCCGTAAATACATAACTCAAATTAGTTGCAGGGTAAAAGTAGGAGTTTGAGCCATTTGCCAATGTACTCGACCAGTCGTTACGGGCTGTAGCTTCTAAAAACAAATAATTCTTGTAAGAAAGGTTTAAAAAACTGTATGCAGAATTTATCTTTTTGGTGTATTTTGTTTCCTCTGGCTGTGGAACCGGGTTTGAACCATTATTTAAAGCAAAAACAAATGGTTTTACTAAACTTCCATCAGTGCGGTTACTCGAAATATAATCATTACGATAATAGCTTTCTACTCCAGCGGTTAAGCTTGCATTAATTTCTTTGCCAAAAAGATTGTCTTTATGCAAACGAGCGAAAGCTTGTAGGTTGGTAGACAGATTCTTGGCTTGTGCCAACTTATAAGCACCGTTTGCCTGCCCTAAAACATCGGTAGGATAATTTTTTACAGTAGTTACATCGTTCGAATTATCTACTCCTCCTTGTGCGGTTACATTTAAGAAGTCTGTTAAATCAGCCATTACCTTCATCCCCCGGTAAGTCCATTACGATTAAAAAGCGTGTTATTGTTATTAATATTCCAATACTGGTTAGCTAAATAACTTCCGCTGTAAGGATAAGCTGGTGAACCCGCAGGGAAATTACCTGGGGTAAGTACATCTTTACGCGAATTATTTGGACCATAAGTATTGTCAAAATCTACGTAAGGATTATAATCTCTTGGCATGGAATAAATTACTCCACCTAAATAGCCCGAACCAACAGTAGGGGCATTTAAACGGGTAAAGTTTACATAACTTGCGGTTACTTCTGCACTTACTTTTTTAGAAACCTTAAGTGTAGAGCCTAAGTTAAAAACGTTCGATTGGATATTACTATTTAAAATATTGGCTTTAGTATCATTTCGGGTATAGGAAATACGCCCAGTAGCATTGTCATTGCCACCAGAAATGGCTACATTATGGCTTACCACAGAACCATCAGGAAAAAATGCTTTCCAATTATCTGGCTGAGCCGAATAAGGCCTTAAAAACCCCATCATAATTCAATATGGGTAGATTATCAAATCTGGGCCCCCAAGATTGACTACCGGGATAACTGAAATAGGCATCTGTTGCTTTTCCATTTGGATAAGGAACCGTACCAAAAGAATTACTTAAATATTCACCCTGTGCTGTATTCCCATTACCAATTTGATATCTTTGTCCGGCACCATTAATTGGGAACATTTTACTGTTATCTGCAGTTAACATGGAAGCTACACCGCCTTGCCCATATTCATTTTGAAAATTTTGTATTTCGTAAGGATCTGTATGTCGGTAAGAATAATTATAATCGATACCAAGTCCTGGGCGGTTACTCCCTTTTTTGCGTGTAATTAAAATAACACCATTACCTCCCCTTGCACCATATAAGGCCGCAGCAGCTGGTCCTTTTAATACCGTAATGCTTTCTATATCATCCTGGTTAATAAAGTTCATACCTGTACCCCAATCGTTATTTGAGGAAACATCGGCTCCTGTATTACCGGCAACAGATGAAGTGTTATTGCCGTTTACATTGGCTGGATCATTATTTATGGCGACACCATCTACAATAATAAGCGCCCTGTTATCACCTGTTAACGAGGTATTTCCACGGACAACAATCCTTGATGAACCTCCTTCTACCCCACCTCCTGATTGTGAAATCTGTAAACCAGCCACTTTACCCATTAAACCCTGTGCTATAGTGGGCGCCTGGCCAATTGTTAAATCTTTTCCGGATACTTCCTGCGTAGAGTAGCCAAGCGCTCTTTTTTCCTTTTTAATTCCAAATGCTGTAGTAACCTGAACTTCCTCCAAACTATTAGCAGAAGACTCTAGTTTAACATTTACAACGGAAGATGTTCCTACTGTAATTTCTTTTGAAGTGTAGCCAATAGACCTGAAAACAAGGATATTTCCATCTGCTGCAGAAATAGAGAATTTACCGCCTGCATCTGTCTGGGTAACTTTAGCTGTGCCCTTAATGGAGACACTGACGCCCGGCAGTGGGCCAGATGCTTCCACCACCGTACCGGTAATGGTTTTTTGTGCAAATGCGGTAATTGTTAAAAAACTCAATAACAACACACTTAAGCACTTTAAGTACATTTTTTTCATAATTTATTTAGGTTTAGATTAGTTAAGGTGGTTCACTATTTGGTTTAATAACTTTTCTTTATTTCTTCATATATTTCTCCTATTAGTTAAAATTTAATTTGCTTTATTATTAAGTTAAACTATTCAAATAAACTATTTTCTACCATCAAGCTAGCTGCTGCCAATAGTTCGGCCTCGTCGGTTAATGTAGATAACTTAATTTCCGTCTGTTCAGCTACTCTCGGTATACAAAATTCGTTAATAGCCTGTTGTATGGGAGGGAGCAGCATTTTTCCTGCTTTTGCACCACGACCACTTAATACAATCCGTTCAGGATTCATAATATGGATTAAAGTGGCTAATCCTTTACCAATCTGAAATGCGGCATCAGCCAATATAGAAATGGCTACAGGATCTTGTTTTACAACTGCATTCAAAAAATGATCTACATGGCTTTTACTTTTGTCATTAAAAAGGGCTTTCAAACTCGTTTCTTCTCCATTTTTTACCGCCGCTTCTGCTTTTTGAACCATCACCAAAAGTGACGTTTCAACTTCAAGGCAACCTCGCTTACCACAAGAGCATAAGGCATTTGAATTAGATAAAGGGATATGGCTAAATTCGCCCGCATAACCACTACTACCCCTGTATAATTTGCCATTAATAATCATACCCAAACCTGTACCCCAGCCAATATTTACTACAAGTACATCTTTTAAATTTCTTGCTTCACCAAAGTTTAATTCAGCTAAGGCGATTAAGCTCGAATCGTTATCTATATAAACTGGTAAACTTAATTTTTTAGCGAGATAATCTTGCAGGCTTATATCGTTTTCAATTTGCATAAAGGAATAGTTTATTCCCTTATCTGCATTCACAAAACCCGGCATACCAATACCAATTCCCAATAAATTTTCTTTATCGATTGTTGATTTCTTGATACAGCGATCAATGAATTCAATTAAAGTATCTGCACTTTTACGCTCGGTCATATCTAAATCAATCACCTGTGTGGGCAAAACCTGATGATTAGATAAATCATATATGGTTAACTGACTGGTTAACTGATCCATGGCTACGGCTATGATGTACCTCTTATAATCGGGGTTTAATAAAAAATTTAAAGGGCGACGGCCTCCGGTAGATGGAGCGAGTCCTTGCTCAATAATTAAACCATCTTCTATTAAAGCATTTACAGTAGACGTGATTAGAGGCAGGCTCTTTTTAATACGTTTACTTAAATCGGTGAGAGATGATTTTTTTATAATAAAGCAGCTTAATGATGTCGGCCCTTAATCGTTGTGCTTTCTTAGTAGTTGCTGACATTTTTGATTGGTTTAAATAAATTTACAAAAAAAAGAAAAGAAAATCAATCTTTTTAAAAAAATTAAAAAGATTAGTAAAATTGACTTATTTACTGTTATACTTTGCAAATAAATCAATTTGATGGGTAGAAAATTGTAATTTTTAATACGATTAAAATAAAAACAATGCAAAAAATTGATAGCTAATTAGAAATGCCACAGAATGCATCCTATAAATTTCTATTAACAAACTCCTCAGCTTTAATAAGAAAATGCATTATGCTTATATCAATTGAGAAAAAAGATATTTTATTTTATACAGGCTATTTTAAGCAATGAAGCTATTGTCAGTTGCAGCTTCCTTCTAATTATTTTTTTGGCTTTCCAAAATATCAAGGCTTTTATTTTCATCACCTTCTTCATATTTTAGAAATATCAGCAACATGGTGAGCATTTCGTCCGTAGATTTCATGTCGTTGGCAGAAAATACCATTTTTGGAGGATTATTTGGATTATTTGGATTATCCTTTGTATTATCGTATGTACCTTCTATGGTCAGTACTGATCCTTTAGGAACTTTAATTAACTTATTAAATCTATAAATCTCTTGCCATCTAAAATCCCAGGCGGGAATGGATATCAGTTTAATAGTATCACCTGCAGCCGTAACAGCATAAGATTTAAAGCTCTTACCCAACAAATGCATATGTGGCCATACATACAACAAAGATTGATCCTGAGGAGTTAAAATTTTAAGATTGAATTTTTTTACAGAATCAGCTTGGATCATAAAATAGGGATCGATAGAGCTCTCGCCTACTCCCCCAGAACCTAAACTAACTACATTTACGACACGTTTAACTGGTGTATCTTTAAAGAAGAAATTTATACCCGAAATATCCTCTTCGGTTTTGCCAATGGGTGCGTAATGTATGGTAAGCAAAACAACACCACGTTTTGGCATTACCCATCCTAAATCGGCAGGGTATGATTCGAATGTAGTACCAGGTATCCAACCACCATAGTAAGTCATTTCTTTTTTAAAGGGCAGGTATTGATCGTAATTTATTCTTGATTCGTCAGTTAAATTTACAAAATCAGCACCTTGTTTAATATCTATATCATCAGGAACCGGATGTATGGCAAAATTTGCATGATGGATATTTTTTTTGTTGGTTGAAATAAATTCTATAGCTGCTACATTTTTAGCTGAAGCCATTTCGAAAGGAATTTTAAAAACAATAAACCGCTCCTCATTATCTCCCTTCACCTCAAATGCTTTATTAACTTTCAGCGTAATATCAGGTTTTCTGTTATACTGCGTACCCGAAATAAATTGCGTATTAACTGGCTCTTTGTTTTTTTCCATTCCTTCGGGAGCTTTATTGTCTATCCAGCTGATAATTGTTTTCTTTTCCTGATTGGTTAACGAACGATCATTTGCAAACATGCGGTAATGATTATCGGGTTTCCATGGCGGCATAAATCCCGATTCAACTACATCTCTGATAAATGAAACCCTTTTGGCAACATCAGCATAGGTTAGCAACGAAAAAGGTCCTGCCTCACCCGGACGATGACAAGGTGCACATTTAGTTCGGATTATTGGAGCGATATGTTCATAGTAGGTAATTTTCTGTCCATAAGAACTTCCAAAAGCGCAACAAAGTATAATTATTGTAAAGAGTTTATTAAGCATATTAAAGATCATTTATGAGACAGCCTAATGGTATCGTCTCTACATATTTATAGGTTGCCGTATTTATTCCATGAAGTGCATCATCCAAATAATGATCGGTGATGACCTTCCTTTTCACCCCTAATTTGGCCTGCCAATTATCTATTAAGCCTCTATACCTTACATTGCCATTTTTATCTATCACAACTGTTTCTGGTGTAACTTTAGCTTTTAAGATTTTTGTAAAGATTTTATTCTTATCCAAGTAGATGTCAAAACCGGAATTGTACTTTTCAGCAAATCGCTTTATGTCCTGTAGCGTGTAACTTTTCCCTGGTACAATACCAACAATATTTACCTGGGGATACTTTTTACACAAATCATTTAAAACAAGTATATAGTTTTTACAAAGCGGGCACTCCGGTGAAATAAATACAAATGCAGTATTTTTTTCAGTGCAACTGTCGCTTTACTTTTAACATTAATTAGATTACTGGCACTAATTTGTGTCCAAAGTAATCTGTTGGGCAAAATACCTTGGCCAAGTACATTTGTAAACGGAAAAAGAAAAATTAATGTAATGGCTATAGCTAATTTCATAATACAAAAGAACTCCTAAATTACATTAGGAGTTCCATTAATTTACATAAAGATATTTTTATTTTTTATCCCACCAAACTCTGCCGGTAATATCTGTAGATCCGACTCCAAAATCTGGATCTGCCTGCATTATTTTGTAAGCATCAACAATATTTTGATAGTTTAAATTTGTTGGTGCCGGGAATGGCAAACTCGCTCTTCTTGGTATAACTTGTTCTGTTCCACTAGCCATTATTTTTTCTAATTTTAACACGGTTGTAGAATTAGGCATTCCAGTTCTCTTATACAAAGACCAAGCTTCGTTTGGCTGTTTAAAGAAATTTATATACGCCTGACAAATAATCTGGTCTAGTCCTCTTGCCGGATCATATTTAATATCAGCTTTAGCCATATAATCAGGAATCTCAGTAGCAGTTAAAGCCACGTAACTTAATGCATTCAATCTATCAACAATCTGAGCTTTATTGGCCATATCATCATAAAAAGATATCGATGCAGCTACCCCTTTATTGTACCAGTCTTCAGCAGATTCTGTCGTTATATTTCTTGCTGCTAATTCCGCTCTCATGAAACAAACATCAGCGTACGTAATTAAAGGGAATGCATTAATCCCCTTTGAACCATTTTCTCCAGCTGCCCATAATCTTGGTTGAATAAACGATAAAGAATCCATGGTTTGATTTACCGTTTGACCTGTAGAATTAACTACTGAGATACTAATATTATTAAAGAAATTTGCAAATGAAGCACTGGATGAAGCGTCAGGGCTAGAAGGCACACCATAAAATCTTCTGGCATCAAAAACAGCAGTAGATGGAACTTTATTTTGTGCCTTAGCAAGGTTAAAATTAGTTTGAGTAAAGGAATTTTCCTGATAGAAGAAACGAATTCTAGGATCAGCATTGGTGTACATGAAATCTACCGTTTGTTTTGGTGCGCGTAAATTTTGAGGTGACCAATCTCCACCATCTGCAAAGTTAGCTCCTGCCCTAAAAACCCAACTGTCGCTAGCGCTATTAATTAAGCCACCCGGTGCTGAAAGTATATCCAAAATTTTAGTTCTCATTTTGGCAGGATCTCTTTTCATTAATCGCATAGCCATACGCAAGCGCGTAGAGTTTGCAACTTTAATCCAATTGGCTACAACTCCTTGATAGAATAAATCATTTGTTCCCAAAGAAGTTTGAGCTACTGGTTGAGTAGCTGATAATATGGTTACCGAATTTTTTAATTGTGTATCCAATAAATCAAACAATGCTTCTTGCGTAGTATACTTAGGTGTAACTGTACCTCCATATCTAAACATAAATGCATCTGTATAGGCTATACTTCCACTTACATCAGAAACATAAAAGGCATAATAGGCTTTAACAATACGGCCTATTTCTAATTGATATACTCTTTTTGCTTGTTCTTCAGCAGACATCTTTTTAATTAACTGCTCCATATCAGTTAAGTTGCCACCAACTTTAGGATAAAAATTACCGTATCTTACGTTTCTAAAGTTTGCAGCATCAGCGATAAAGGTAGTACTGTTACCAGCCAATGGGGTTAGCATTTGCATCCAGGGCATAATTGCTCTAAAATTATCATAATAGTATTCAAATCTATCGCCATGCATATTTACGGTAGAATTCATAAATTGCTGTTCGGGCGTGATTACTTCTAATAGAGCGGGGTTTGTATTCAGTTCTACAAACTGATCTTTTTTACATGATGATATTGAAATCCCAATTAATGCGGTTAGCAGAAGGGTTATCTTATTTGTCGTTTTCATTTTTAATTGCTTTAAATGTTAATAATTATAGCGCCGCTCTTACCGAAAAAGCAAATGTGCGAATGTAAGGCATCCCTCCATATTCGGCAAAAGAACCAGCACTATTACTAAATAAACCTTCTGGATTTAAATGATCGGGCAAACTATTATAGATATACATTAAATTTCTTGCGGTAACACCTACGTTAACCTGCTTAAAATTAATTTTATCAGTGAATTTTTTAGGCAACGTATAACCTAGAGATACCTCTCTTAAAGCTACCCAGCTATTTTCGAATGTAGAATACTCTCTTATACCGGTAGACCATTGCGTTAATCGTGCATAATATATACGGGCACTAACCGGCTGTATTAACCCTTTATCAACGGCTTGTTGAAAAGTTAAACCTGTTACATTAACATTATTGATGACAGTTCCTTTAGCAAATACACCTTCAGGGATGATACCATCATTGGCTATAACATTTCCAGAGGCGTCTTTTCTTGGCAAACCGCCAAACTCAGCCGAACGACCAAACAAGGTACTTTCAAAAGCGCCAAAATTTGAACCGTACTGATGTGTAGCTGAAGCTAGTAATCCACCAACTTTAGCATCAATCTGGAAACCTAAGTTAAAGTTCTTATAACGGATATTATTGATGGAGCTTGCATTAAATTTCTCCATCATACTCCCTAAATTTTTATTCCCTTGTCCAACATCACTACTTCTGTAATAGCTACCATTAGCTTTTAAAAGTTTTTGTCCATTATTAGGATCATCAATCTTATTACCATTAGCATCAGTTGCCTGATATGTTGCATACCCATAACCAGTGTAAATACTACCATATTCTTGTCCAGCAATTGCAACTGATGCCATATCAGCACCAAAAGCATTACTTAATGTATAAGATTCTACACCTGGTGCTAATGAAATAATCTTATTTCTGTTTCTTGCAAAGTTAATTGTTGAATTCCACTCTAAGTTTTTAGTCTTGATTGGTGTTCCTGTTAACAAAATCTCAATACCTTGATTTTGAATATTACCAGCATTAAACAACCTCTTCCGAACGCCAGATTCGGCTGGTAATTCTAAAGAAAGAATCTGATTTGTTGTATTCTTTTTGTAAAAAGAGAAATCAATACCTAAGCGATCTTTAAAAAATCTCAATTCTGTACCTAATTCAAATTCTTTAGTTAATTCATTTTTAAGGTTATCATTGCCTAACACGTAATCTTCATAACCGTATCTCGGCACTTGTTGTCCTTTTTCGTTTGTAAATAAATCTATAACCTTATATCTACCAGCGCTGGTAACATAAGGTGAAGTACCCATACCTGTGTAACCAAAATTGGCTCTTAATTTACCATAAGAAAGAAAATCAAAGGCTGGTTTATTTTTTAATGATTCTGAAAATACATATGCTAATCCAACAGAAGGATAATTATAACTATAATCGCCGGTTCCATTTGGATAAGTTAATGTAGAAGACCAATCATTTCTAACACTAAAATTTAATGTCAGCATATTTTTATACGTTAAATCACCAAAGCCATATAAAGCATCTGTTCTCTGACTTCCATCAAGCCTGGTATCGGTAATTGGCGTATTTACTGAATTAGACACAAAGAATTTACCAGGGTCCCGTAAACCTCCGTCTGTTCTTGTACGGGTATAATTATTTCCAAAATCTTTAGTTGTTTCAGCACCAAGACTCATATTAAAATCAAAGTCTTGGCCAAATTTTGTATTCCCGTTTAATAGAAATTGTAATCTGCTACTTCTTTGACTTGATTGCATCAAAGCATATTCGCCACCAGTAAAACCAACACCATCACCAATATTTTTGGTCTCTCCATTCGTATTCACCTGATTTAAATTTCCTCTTACCAATGCATTTAACCAAGGTGCGATATTCGCTTTTACATCTATGTTACCTCTAAAAACGTTTTCACGCTGGTTAACTTTTTTCTGATTGATGTTCCACCACAAATATGCCATACCGTATGGATTATCAGCATTCGATAATATCCCACCGTTAACTGGGTCGATATATTTATCTTTCCAATATTTTGTATCGTAGCTTCTTGGATTTCCATATACTAATGCAAATAACGGATTATCTGAATTACTTTGACTAATTGGATTTAAGCTATTACTAATTGTGTAATTAACACCTGCATTAATTTCAAATATCTTCCCGATTTTTTGAGATCCCCTGAAATCTAATGCATCACGATCAAATTTATTATTTGGAAGAATACCAGTACTGTATAATTTCGAATAAGATAACCTAAATGTTCCATTCTCATTTCCACCTTGAAACGCCAAGTTTGAGTTACTATAATTCCCCAACTTGTACGCATCTAATAAATTGTTTGGTTGTGCATTCCAGGTGATCATTCTTCCATCAATATCTTTTACAGTGCTGCCATCGAACCGAGGACCAAAACTCCAAAAATAATTGGCTGCATCTACTATTGGGGTGCCTGAGGGATCTTTTGCAAATGTAGGATTGATACCTGCGCCAAATTCATTCTGTACATCCATTGTTTTGTATGCTTCTTCAATCGTTTGGGTGTGCGAAAAGGAAATTCCTAAACCTTGCCCACCTTTACCTTTCTTAGATGTAATTAACAATACTCCGTTTTGTGCCCTGGAACCATAAAGGGAGCTTGCTGCAGCACCTTTCAAAACAGTGATACTTTCATAATCATCTGCATTAAGGTTTTTCATAATATTACCAAAATCCTGTGGCGAGTTACCATAAGAATCTGCTCCTGTAACGCCAGGCTGAATAAGCACCCCATCAATAACAACCAATGGCTGGGTATTTGGACTTAAAGAGGAGTTACCCCTGATTCTGATTCTTGATGACGACTGTGGTCCTCCTGAACCTTGATTGATCATTACACCGGCCACTTTACCTTGCAATGCATTTACAATGTTCTGTTCGTTAGCCCTAACTAAATCCTCGCCTTTTACTTCTTGAATAGAGTAACTCAGCTTCCTGGTTTGTTGTTTGACACCAAAGCCTGTGGTTACGGTAACTTCTTCCAGAGATTTCGAATCTTCTTTTAAAGAAATATTGAAATTTTTGTTGCTGCCAACCGGTACTTCTTGACGCAAGAAACCTACGGCAGAGAAAATAAGTGTTTCGTTACTGGATGCGCTGATGCTAAATTTACCATTTCCATCAGTTTGTGTGGCTTTTTGAGTGCCTTTTACAGAAACATTCGCTCCTGGCAGCGGCCCGGTTGAATCCTTTACGGTTCCCGTAATAGTTTGTGCATGAGCTGCAATTGCAAGAAACGTAAGCAAAAGCACACTCAAACATTTAAAGTACATTTTCTTCATGTTTAAAAGATTAGTTAAGTAAAATTGTTTGGGTTTGTTGGTTTTTGAATTTTGAACGATTTAAGATTATATAATAAGATTAGGTAGCATAAATAATTTTCGATTCTTATGGTACTAAATCGATTTAAAACGCAATAAGGTCATTTAAAGTGATTTCCGCTTGATAAGTATTGCTATAATACCAGATGGTTACATTGGATAATGGGATTCATAAATTATTGGTGTTTGATTAGTTATAACAAACTTAATAAAAAAACACAAAACCACATTATTCTTTTTAATTTTTTTAAAAAGGTAGTTTTGACAAAAAAAAGCCTGCATAAAGCAAGCTTTTTCTAAAAAATATTGTCTCAATTAATGAATTCCCATAAACAATCTGCTCCATCTTATTTTGTGCAAGAAAGAAGCAGTACTATCCCAGCTCATCCAAACAAATAAAGCTTTACCTACAATATGATCTTCTGGCACAAAACCCCAATAGCGTGAATCAGCCGAATTGTGGCGGTTATCGCCCATCATCCAATAGTAGTCCATTTTAAAGGTATAAGAAGTAGCTGGTTTATCATTAATGTACCAAACCCCGGCCTTTTGTTCTACTTTGTTTCCTTCGTAAGTTCTGATCGCCCTGTAATACAGCGGCATTGTATTGCTGTCTATGTTTACGGTCCATCCTTTTGAAGGGATTTTAATCGGTCCGAAATTATCCCTGTTCCAAACTCTGTTTGGATCGTTTGGAAAAACACCACCCGGAACGGCTCCGGCTGGATCGGGACTTAACGTCACTGACTTTACAAAATCAAAAGTTTTCAGTTTTTCTGCAATTTCCGGCGAAGCATCTAAGATGTAGGTATTGGTAGCCACTGCCGGTGCACCGCCTAAATTTAAATTAAATTCATCAAGTGCTGCATAATTAAAGTCCATGGTTTTAAACTCGATGCGGTATGGCATCATACCTGTATTTTTTAAAGGCTCATTTTTGCCATTTACACTGGCAACACCATTGCTCATCGAAATCACGTCACCCGGAATACCAATACATCTTTTAATAAAGTTCTCGCGTTTATCTACCGGACGATCTATTATGGTATAGGTGCTCCTCACCTGTTGGCGGCCCATACCACGTACCAAAGCGTAATAACTTTCTGCCTGGTTTTCTACTGCAACCGTATCTCCTTCAGGAAAGTTAAATACCACTACATCGTTTCTTTTAATTTTAGATAAACCTGGTAAACGGTGATATTTCCACTGCACACCATCCCAATAAGCTTTGGTGGACGTGGTTAAAGGCATTGTATGGTGAGCGAAAGGAAAAGCAACCGGGGTCATCGGGATACGCGCACCGTAATTAACTTTACTCACAAAAAGGAAATCGCCGATAAGTAACGATCTCTCCATCGAACCAGACGGAATGGTATAGGCCTCGATAAAAAATACACGGATGATGGTTGCAGCCACTACTGCAAAAACAATTGCATCAACCCATTCGCGGGTTTTAGTTTTCTTCTTCTTTGGGGCATCTTTTTTCGTTGCCAGAATTTATAATTCATATATCTTATTTTTGGTTTCGCGATTTATTTTAATCGACTACCTGTTATCTGTAATCCTTTAGTGTGATTTCACTGATTGAGTGATTTCACAGATTATATTGTGCTTTGGTCTTTCAGCTTTAGGCTTTAGACTTTATTCAAAAATATCAGTAATGCTGAAAAATCCTTTTTTATCTTTCAACCATTCTGCCGCTACAACTGCACCTAAAGCAAAACCAGCTCTATTATGGGCAGTATGTTTAATTTCTATTTCATCCACTTCGCTACTGTAAATTACAGTGTGTGTACCCGGAATATTTTCTATCCTGTGCGATTCTATCAACAATTGTTCTGCTTTCGGAAACAATTCAACATCAGTTCCTACCACTTCGTTTAACCACTCTTGTTTTCTATCCAGGTTATCCACAATCCCTTCTGCAAGCGTAATGGCTGTACCACTTGGTGCATCCAGTTTTTGTATATGGTGTATTTCTTCAACCTGAACTTCGTAAGCCGGATAGTTGTTCATCAGCTTCGCTAAAGTTTGATTAAGCTTAAAGAATAAATTTACGCCAATGCTAAAGTTAGACCCATAAAGCAATGTATTGTTACTGTTGCTGCAATCGTTTTTTACTTCCTGGAGTTTGCCATACCAACCTGTTGTACCCACTACTATTGGCACATTGGCATCAAAACAGGCGTCAATATTTTTTAAAACCGAATCAGGCGTACTAAAATCGATAGCCACATCAGCTGATTTTAAATTTTGTCTGGTTAAATCTTCCTGATTATCGATCGTTATTTTCAAAACAATTTCGTAGCCACGTTCCACCGCAAATTTTTCGATAATCTGCCCCATTTTACCATATCCTAAAAGCGCAATCTTCATCTTTATGTTTATTTTCTGTTTATATCCTTATTTCTTACCCTATCCCTAACCGTTAATTGGCAAATCATCACAATTTCAAATTTAGTCTGCTTTATTGATTTTCACGATGGTTTCGGCATTAAAATGTTAATGATAATTTTAACGCAGGAGTTGCATTAAAACCATACATCGAATTGGCATTAATCATGGATGGCATTACCTTAAAAGAAAGGTTATCATCAATATTGAAGAAATGCAAACGCGCAGCAACGTAGGCATCTACTATATTGGCAAAATAAACCAAACCGTAAGAGAACAAGACAATTTGTTTATTCCTTCTATAAGTATCTTTACGCTGGGTGATACCTGTTGTTGAATAACGGCTACCAAAAGGACCGTTAGGATCAGGCTGACCGTTATGCGAATCGCGATATTGTAATTCCGTTAATGATAAATTATATTGTTTGCTACTTTCTATGTACGACATGGTAAGCACGGTTATCCCACCGTAAATAGCCGCAATTTTGCCCCCGGTATACAGCTTTTGAAAAAACTGGCTTTTTCCTGCTCTTGTGCCATAACCATCGTTTAACAGTTGCATATTATACAATTGCCCCCAACCGGGTATAATCATCGATCTGAAAACAGCTTTTCTACCAGCAACCTTACCCGGATTAACATATTTGGCTTTCATCGAATCCTTTCTCGTCATCGGTTTTCTAGCCGCAGTATCTAATGATTTGGATAATTTAATTTTCGAGGTATCAGCAGGTTTTAATAAGGTATCCTTAACCTGCGCCGAGGCTAAGTTTACAAGAAAAAATGTAAATGCAGTAACCAGTATGAAAAGCTTAGTCTTTTGCATTACCAGTCTAATAACTCTAGAATCCGGTTTAAGTCGTCATCGCTCATAAAAGGAATTTCTATCGCCCCTTTACCGTTCTGACTCACTTTTAACTTTACACGGGTAGCAAATTTAGAAGCCAGATCATCCTGTAATTTTTGATATTGAAAGGAAACAGCTTTTTCTTTCGATTTTTCATTACCTTTTAAAGGTATATGCTGCAAATTACGTACAAGCTCTTCCACTTTACGTACGGATAAACCTTTTTCTAAAATTTCCTGGTGAATAAACAATTGTTTGTCAACACCATCAACATTAATTAAGGCTCTTGCATGCCCCATGCTAATTTTCTGATCGCGGATGGAAGCCTGAATAGCAGGAGGAAGTTTTAACAAACGCAGGTAATTAGTTACAGTGGTACGGTTTTTACCAACACGCTCGCCTAATTGTTCCTGTTTTAAACCCACTTCGTCAATCATCCGCTGGAAACTCAATGCTACTTCAATGGCATTTAAATTTTCGCGCTGTATATTTTCGATCAGGGCCATTTCCAACATCTGTTGATCATTGGCACTGCGGATGTAAGCAGGAATCTGTGTTAAACCAGCTAATTTCGAAGCCCTGAACCTACGCTCACCCGAAATGAGCTGGTATTTATTTGCAGCCAGTTTTCTAACCGTAATCGGTTGTATTAAACCTTGTACTTTTATCGAATCGGCAAGCTCGTTTAAAGCTACCTGGTCAAATTCGGTACGTGGCTGGTATGGATTGGTTTCAACTTCCGTTAAACTTACGTGACTGATATTGCCAATCTGCTCGGTTTCGCTAACAGCATTTACCTGCTGTTTGGGCGGATGAGTAGATTCGCTATCATCTAAAAGCGCACTTAACCCTCTTCCTAAACCTGTTTTTCGCTGAAAAGATGTCATCTATAATTTATAAAGTTGCTGTTCCAATGTTTTCTTCTTCCTTTAAAAGGCCGTTTTTCTTCACAATTTCGCGTGCAAGGTTTAGGTAATTAATGGCACCTTTGCAATTCGCGTCGTGCATAATGACCGAAACGCCATAACTAGGTGCTTCACTTAAGCGTGTATTGCGCTGAATAATGGTATCAAAAACCAATTCATGGAAATGCGTTTTCACCTCCTCTACCACCTGGTTAGATAAACGCAAACGTACATCGTACATGGTTAATAAAATACCTTCAATCTCCAGATCAGGGTTTAAACGGTTCTGAACAATTTTAATGGTATTTAATAACTTACCCAAACCTTCCAGCGCGAAATACTCGCACTGCACAGGAATAATAACTGAATCGGCCGCTGTTAAGGCATTGATGGTAATTAAACCTAAGGATGGCGAACAATCGATGATAATGAAATCGTATTGATCTTTGATTTTCTCCAAAACCGCTTTCATTTTATACTCACGGTTATTCAGGTTAATCATCTCGATTTCCGCACCAACCAGATCGATGTGGGCAGGTAGTAAATCTAAGTTCGGTGTATCTGTTTTTTGAATGGCCTGTAAAGGATCGATATCATTAATGATACACTCATAAATACTGTCTTTAATATTCCGGGGATCGAAACCGATACCTGAAGTCGAATTTGCCTGAGGATCAGCATCAACCAGTAAAGTTTTGTATTCTAGTACGGCCAAACTCGCAGCCAGGTTTATAGATGAAGTTGTTTTACCAACACCACCTTTTTGATTTGCTAATGCAATAATTTTGCTCATCTATGTATCCGAAATTTACTTAACGTTTATTTGGGCTGTGTTATTTATGCGTTTAAATTGGCAAAAAAGTTCTATTTTTGCGTTGTTTACGGCCTTTTTCACAATCAGCTAAGATACAAACTATATGGCAATTTTAGCAAGAAGCGTCTTTGGGTTTTACACATCTTATTAACAATTATCCATGATCACAATTATAGCTGCAACCAACAGGCCCAATAGCAATACGCTAAAAGTTGCTAAATATTACCAAAGGCAACTAAAAGAAAATGGAGCTGATGCCAGTTTGTTCAGTCTGGAGCACCTGCCTGTAGATGTTTTGAATACGGATATGTATGGCAAACGATCGGAAGCTTTTCAGAAAATCCAGAATATGATTTACCAAACCGAAAAGTTTTTGTTCATCATGCCTGAGTATAACGGCAGTTATCCTGGTGTGCTAAAAGTGTTAATCGATGCCTGTAATTTCCCGGATAGTTTTTACGATAAAAAAGCGGCATTAGTGGGCATTTCATCTGGTAAATACGGCAATATCCGTGGTGTAGATCATTTTACAGGCGTTTGTCATTACATCCATCTCAATATTTTACCCTTACGCCTGCATATTCCAAATATTAAGGCCGAATTAGATGCTGAAGGCAATTTCAATCATCCTGATACGATAAAGTTTATCAACGAGCAGATAGAAAAGTTTATTAAATTCTAATCATCATTCTAAATGCTTCTAAATTTGCTTTCCTAAAACAAAATTCATGTTTACTGTTTTTTTGGAAAGCCAAATCTGTATTTCATAGGAATATTTCTCTCTTCGCTTTATTCCGTTGCACTCCGTGTTCGCTACGATCAGGTTTAGAAACAAAGAACAGTGCTGTAAGACTCAAAAAATAAATTAAAGGCGCATTATTTCCGCACTTAGCAACCCCAAATATTATTACTACCCGCGCCACCTAAACCCGATGGAAGCAGCACGCAGTAAAGCGGACAGCGGGAACTACACCAACCTAAATGTCACTTAACCTGCTTTCCAAAAAATAATAGTCTAATCTACTTTTGTAAAGCCCAGCCTGCATTTCATAGGAACGTCAGTCCTGCTTTCTGTTACAAGTCCTCGCTGCGCTGGGCTTTCCACGTCAATCAGGTTTAGGAATAAGGGAATTACCATGACTTAAAAACTTTTCGGGTAAGATCAGATTTATTTTCAGCGCACTGCAACCCCAAATATTATTACTACCCGCGCCACCTAAACCCGATGGAAGCGGCACGCAGTAAAGCGGACAGCGGGAGTACATTAACCTAAATGCCACTTAACCTGCTTTCCAAAAAAAGACAGAAATTTATTCTTATTTTGAAAAGCTCAGCCTGCATTTCATAGGAGTATCAGTCCTGCTTTTCATTCCAAGTCCGCACTCGTATCTCGCTTACGGGCTTTCCATTGCAATCAGGTTTAGCAACATAAAACTGTGCATTAAAGCCTCCGAAGTAATAGTTCATAATGATAAAAACCCTTCCAAAATGAAAAGGTTTTTTTGCTTAATATAATCACAAAACAGCTTATCACCCTAAAAAACAACAACTTAAGCAATCCCCATATCTACTGGCATAGCTATTGACTACAGGCTAAACAGATGCTATTTATTTAACCAGCAGTTATGTAATTTAGTTCATCAGGAAACAGATTTAATTATAAGCTATTTTTACCACGAAAAGAGAGAAATTACTTTGCGTTTCTTCGCGAAAAACTTTCCGCTCTTTGCGGTTAAACCAAAACACCATGAAAATTAAAACCAAGCTCCGCCTCGGATTCGGGTTTCTCTTTATAATCGTTTTATCCTTCGGATTGATTGCGCTCTTTTTCTTAAACGAGCTTTCTGATAAATCGAAGGTAATTCTTAAAGACAACTATAAATCTTTGAAATATGTTGCTGCCATGCGCAATGTAATCGACCAGCATCCTTTTCCATTAAGCCACACACAGCTGACAATATTTACTGAAAACCTCAAAAATGAGGGATTAAATATTACCGAACCTGGCGAAAAAGCAGCCTTCAGGAAATTGGAAACAGCTTTTAATGCGCTGAACGGTCCACAACTGTCGACCACTACAGAAAGTAGTATTAAAAATTTGCGTGTGGCACTGCAAAATATAGAAGAGGTAAACATGAAGGCCATTTATGATAAAAACGAGTTGGCTAACGAAACCTCATCAAGAGCAAACGTTTATATTATGATTGCCGCGACGCTGAGTTTTATCATCCTTTTTACATTTATTGTTAATTTTCCGGGTTTTGTAGCCAACCCCCTTGCCGAGTTTAGTGCAGCGATTAAGCAGATCAGTCGTAAAAATTATAAACAGCGTTTACATTTCGAAAACGAGGATGAGTTTACAGAACTGGCAAACTCCTTTAATGGCATGGTGATTAAATTAAATGAATGGGAAAATAGCAACTTATCTAAAATCAAATCCGAAAAGTCGCGCATTGAAGCCATTATTGCACAAATGCAGGATGCCATTATCGGCTTAAATGAGAAAGGAGAAGTGCTCTTTCTAAATCATCTGGCGGCGAAACTGATGAGTCTGGATGAAGACAAGGTTATTGGTCAGAATGTAGCCGAACTGACACAAAAAAATGAGTTGCTCAAAAGGATTATTAAACCTGAAACCAATGATAACACCTTAAAAATTTATACTGATGATAAAGAATCATATTTCCTGTTGGAAAATCGCGAAATCATCATCCCGAATTATGAAGAACAGGATGATAGCACATTAATTGCCTCCTCTAAATCTGCCGGAAGCGTTTACACGTTAAAAAATATTACACAGTTTAAAGAGCTTGATGAAGCCAAAACAAATTTTATTGCAACCGTTTCGCACGAGTTAAAAACACCGCTTTCGTCGATCAAAATGAGCCTGAAATTGCTTAACGATGAGCGTGTGGGCATGATGAATGAAGAGCAGCACGAGCTACTTAATCACATTAAAGAGGATAGCGACAGATTGTTAAAAATTACCAGCGAACTGCTTGATCTATCGCAGGTAGAAACCGGCAATTTAAAACTCACTTTAGCCATCACTAAACCTGAAGAAATTGTGAGTTATGCGGTTGATGCTGTTAAATTCCAGGCTGAACAGAAATCGATCCAGCTGGTGCTTAACTGCGACCACAACTTACCAAATGTAAATGCCGATATTCAGAAAACGGCCTGGGTAATGGTTAACTTTTTATCTAATGCATTGCGGTACAGTTCAGAAAAATCGAAGGTAATCATTGATGTTTTCCAAAAAGACAATTTTATTGAATTCTCTGTCCGCGATTTTGGAAAAGGCATTGACGAAAAATACCAGAAAAAATTATTCGACAGGTATTTCCAGGTACCAACCGATGGTCAGAATAAATCGGGTTCTGGATTGGGCCTTGCCATTTCTAAAGATTTTATCGAAGCCGAAAACGGAAAAATATGGGTAATAAGTGCCATCGGTGAGGGCAGCAAGTTTTGTTTCAGTTTACCAGTTGTAGAATAGATTCATGCTCTTTTTAACCGCAAAGGACGCAAAGTGTGGCAGAGGCAAAATGGAAGAAATAAGATAAAAAATGGATAGTGGAAAACGGCATCGCTGAACGCAACCCGCCTGGCGCTAAACAATATACGGTTCCATTTCCTTATCAATGCTTTTACGCAATTCCATTAATTTAATGGCATAACCATGCATGGCGATTTCTTTTTCGGTTTTGGGTTTAAAAGCCGGAATTGCTTTCGGCTGTCCATTGTCATCAACGGCAACAAACACAATAATACAGTGTGTATTCTTCACAAAATCGGTTTGACCTACGGGTTTAGAAAAAGCATCAACGGCAATATGCATACTGGTTTTACCCGTGTAAATAATGCGTGCTTCCATTTTAACCAAATGCCCAATATGAACCGGGTGGAAAAACCTGATTCCGCCCACATAAACCGTTACACAATAGGTTTGGCTCCACTGCAAGGCGCAGGCAAAAGCAGCCTGATCAATCCACTTCATCATCATCCCACCATGCACCTTACCCCCATAGTTAACATCAGAGGGTTCGCTTAAAAATTGAAGTTCAATATGATTTTTAGTTCTGGGCATGGTGATACTGCTTGGTTTAACGGTTTCGCTAAGATATTATAAAATAAGATATTTTCCTGTATGCAGTTAGCTGTTATGATCTGTTAAGGAGACTCAGCACAATAAACAGCCAAATACAAAAAAAGAGTCGCGCGGACATAAAATGATTACCACAAATTGATTGTTTTTTCTGCGCTAATCTGTGAAATCTGCGGGAAAATCAGCCAGATAAAAACAAAAAAGGTGTTCTGTGCAGTCAGATGTTACCATCTGACTGATAGATAATGTCGTGTCAGTTGGTAACAACCGACACCACATCAATTTCTAAACATAAAATTATTTCGCTATAATGCTAATCGCATATCCTCCGCCAGGCGCACAATACTGCGTTAATTTAGTTTTGTTGGTTACTTCCATTTTGCGGATAGTATACGCTTTAGGATTTTTTTCATAATGGGCATCCTTTGCATCACCATAAATGGTTGCGGTATATTTTTTACCAGGATCCAAAAAGCTAAAATCGATTTTAGATGTTCTGGCCACCTCATCATTGGTACGGCCAACAAACCAGTTGTTCTTACCTTTTGCTTTACGCGCAAAAGTGATATAATCGCCTGGCTCCGCCTCCAAAACTTTGGTATCATCCCAATCTACAGCCACATCTTTAATAAACTGAAAAGCATCCATGTATTTATTATAAGTCTCTGGTAAATCAGCAGCCATTTGCAACGGGCTATACATGGTCACATAAAGCGCAAGCTGGCGGGCTAATGTACTGTGTACAAATGAAGTATTTTCTGGATTGTAAACACTTACCTTGGTTTCGAAAATACCTGGTGTATAATCCATTGGTCCGCCGATTAAACGTGTAAAGGGCAAAATCGTAGTATGATCGGCATTGTTGCCGCCAAAAGCTTCATATTCAGTTCCCCTTGCTGATTCGTTTCCAATTAAGTTCGGGTAAGTGCGCGCTAAGCCAGTAGGCCGAACAGCCTCGTGCGCATTCACCATAATTTTATATTCAGCAGCTTTTTGGATGGCATACAGGTAATGATTGTTTAACCACTGCCCATAATGGTGCTCACCTCTTGGGATCATGTTGCCTACATAACCGCTTTTCACAGCATCGTAACCATTGGCTTTCATAAATTTGTAAGCAGTATCTAAATGACGCTCATAATTACGTACCGACGAGGAAGTTTCGTGGTGCATAATCATTTTAATGCCTTTACTGGCGGCGTAACGGTGCAGTTCTTTTACATCAAAATCGGGATAAGGGGTTACAAAATCAAATACATAATCTTTTGTTTTGCCAAACCAATCTTCCCAGCCTACGTTCCAGCCTTCAACCAAAACAGCATCTAAACCATTTTTGGCAGCGAAATCGATATATTCCTTTACATGTGCAGTATTTGCAGCGTGTTTACCATTAGGCTTCGTTTTGGCGTAATCGGTTACTCCTAATTGCACACTGGTTAAATCGTTATATGCCCAGGTACTTTTACCAGTAATCATTTCCCACCAAACCCCAACATATTTTGTTGGCTTAATCCACGATACATCTTTAAATTTTGTTGGTTCGTTTAAGTTATAGGTTAATTTTGAAGTCAAAATATCACCTGCTTTATCACTTACGATAATGGTTCTCCAGGGTGATAAACAAGGCGCCTGCATATAACCTTTATCGCCAATTGCATCAGGTGTTAACCAGGATTCTAAAACCATGTTTTTATCATCAAGATTTAACGACATTAAAGAATAGTTGATCAGTGCTGCTTCATGGATATTGATATACAAACCATCTTTACTCTTCATCATTAACGGCGTCTGTAATCCTGTTGGCGAGAAAGTAGTTTGCGAAGCGTTTGGTGTTACCGCAGCTTTCATTTTACCGCGAACTTCTGATAAGTTTGAGGTTACGGTACTATATTCCTGTGTATCATAATCACCAGGAAGCCAGAATGCTTTATGATCTCCGGCTAAAGCGAACTGGGTTTTCTCTTCCTTAATTACGAAATAATCTAAGTTTTTTGCTCCGGAAATTCATATCTAAAACCCAAACCGTCATTAAACAGGCGGAAACGTAAAATAATAAAACGGTTGCTCTCCTTTTGGGTTAAAGTTACCGCCAGTTCATTGTAATGATTTACAATTTCTTTTACCTCGCCCCAAACGGGTTTCCAGGTTTCATTAAAAGTGCTCGTTTCGGTATCGCTTATGGTAAAACCGTTCATTAAAGATTTACCGTCGTTAAGCTCGAGACCCAGTTTACTGGTTTTAATAACGTCTTTTCCTTTGTATTTTAAAGTATAGGTGGGTACTCCTCCTTCAGCCAAAGCAAAACTGGTCACCAGGTTGCCATCCGGCGACTTCAAACTCTTTCCGGGAACGTTCCCGAAGACATCCCCAAAAAATAGCAAAGTGCATATTAAAGTAAGGATTTTAAAGCGGTTAAAAGATTGGTTAGATTTCTTGTTCATGTTATTATTTATTTATTGTTATTATTTATATCACATCAGAACTTGCAGGTTTTGGTTTCTGATACAAAAAAGCATGTAATTAAATACAATTTGTATCTAAGGTAGATACTAATCCGGTATAACCTGTTACAAAAAGTATTTCCTCTTTACTATATTTCGATTCATGGCTCCACGAACCGCGGCAGAAGTTAATACTTTTTTAATGGCCTCATTGAGCGCTACATCGTTTAAAATCGGCGAGGTGGTCACGCAGTACCTCCGCGTTAAGGATTGTAAGGGTTCAGCACCGATTAAGCATCTGTTTTTATTTAATTACGGTATGCTTGCTTGTTTCACAGGTTTTCATTGGTACCGAAGCGTAGTGTAGCCCTGAAAAGCCTAAACCAATCCCGTTTTCCACGGGATTGGGTAACGCCCAAATCAGTTGGCAATTCACACCTGTTGATGGGCCAACCCCGATCTATTCAAATAGATCCTGAAACAAGTTCAGGATGACGTTACGATATAAAAATCGGGACAGGAGACGATGCTGTGCTTTACTCTAAAAGCAAGGTATCATCATCTTCATCTGTTAAACTCAGCTGCACACTATCGCTACCTGCAATTCCCTCTATAGAACCACGGATATGGGTCGCATTTAACAATACTTTCTCCAATTGTTTTTCACGTGCTTTCCATAAACGTTCCATCGCATCGCGCTCACGCTGTATGGATAGTTTCATACTCATAAAACCCTCTCTGATGGCTTTCCATTGTTCAGAAAACTCTGCCCCCATTAGGTAATCGTATAACATGTGCATTTTTTCGCCACGGTTTTCCTGCGATTTTACTGCGCCTGCCAAACGCAAAATACCTTCCCGCAACACATAAGCTACGGCATTTACTTCTTCGAAAGAACAGATCCAAACTCCATCACGCTGTCCGAAACAATCCATGCCTTTTGGGTAACACTGACTTACAATCACCGCTACATCAATGCCCATACTGCGCATATCTTTCTTCAGTTTTTCGATCCAGTCGCCACCAAAGTCTTTGGTACGTTTGCTTTCGTAAATAATTTTACCGCATTCCTGTCCAAATTGATTACGCACCACCTGTACGCAATCTGCCCCACGTACACCTTTGCCAACTTCTTCAATTAAATCGAAAGGGTAATTAACACGGAGCAGTTCTTCCAGGATCAATTCCTGTACTTCGCCCTGTAATTGCATACTACCCTGCTCGGCTTTGCGTTTCATCTCTTCAGCTAGTTTTTTCTGATCGTCGAGCTGTTTTTCCAATTCTTTTAAACGCAATTGATGTTCAGTATCTTTAATGCTATTCTTTTCTGCCTCTTGTTTCCGAATCTGTTCTACCAGCTCATTACGCTGTTCTTGCATTTTACGCTGAAAAGCAAGTTCCATCTCTTCTTCTTTTACCTTGAGGCTTTCTTCACGGCGTAAGAAATCCAGTTCCTTTTCTCTGGCTAACTTTAGTTTTTCGGCATTCTCTTTCGCATTACCTTCCAGCATTTGCAGTTTGGTTTCAAAATCGGCCGAAATACTTTTACGAAGGTTCTCCTCTAAGCTATCCTTAAGTTTGGTCTTCTCTTCGTTAAGTTTAGCCTCAAAAGCTTTCAGCTGTTGCTGTTTTTCTGACTCGAAAACCTGTAGCTTACGTTGATATTCTTCATCTTTCTGCCTTGCATAAGCAGCCGCTTTCTCACGTAACTCTTTCTTATAATCTTCGGCCATAGCTTCTTCCATCGGAAAAATATGGGCACAATTGGGGCATTTTATTTCGGTAGGCATAAATTATTTTTTACCGCAGTAAATACTGTGGATTACAAAGATATTAAAGCTTTTTATGAATGTGCAAAGGAGTTTTGCACCATCATACCCTAAAGCACTTTCGATCTGATTTCATGACCAGCGGCAAGGATTTTACTGACCGGGCATTTTGTTGCAATTTCTTCCAGTCTGATTTTTTGTTCTTCGGTAAGCACGCCAGTACAGGTAATTTCTTCCAAAAAGATTGTTTCACCGTTTTCGGTATCAATGTTTACTTCCACCTCAATTTTATCAATGGGCCATTCCTTCCTATCGGCATACATTCTTAAAGTAATGGCTACACACGATGCAAAAGAAGCCATTAATAATCCTTTTGGTGCAAAACCTTTATGTGTTCCTCCTAACTCTAAAGGTTCGTCTACGATAATATCATGTGAACCATTGGTTACCGAACATGCATAATGTTCTTTATTTATTGTTGCTTTTACCATTTTAATTCGTTTAGTAACCCAAATATTGTGCTTTAACTTTAAACTTAGGTAAAAGTCTGGTCTTTTTTTAAGATCGATATCGTAATTTCATGATTGCTGCAGCCTTAACGGTTCACCACTAACCTCATTGATCACCTAAATACAGATATAAAATTGTAAACATTAATTCACAGAGGTATACCACAGCTACATTGCCATCTAAACGCGATTTCAGCGGGTGCTCCCGACTTAAGCACTTATTTTGTTGTTTTATGGTGTGCTTGCTTGTTTCACAGGTTTCATAGGAGCGGAAGCAGGACTGCTTTTCCAAAAAACTACTGTACTTGCTTTCCAAATTAAAAAACATCAAACATTATATCAGCCGAATTGTTCATTTATAAAACCACATGATCATGAAATACAGAAAGTTAATCGGAAAATATTTAAAGCACGAATCGGATAACAGTGCAAAAATAGCCCTTGCCTTGGTGGCTGGTTTAGCAGCTGGTGCAGTAATTAGTATTTTATTTGCTCCAGATAGCGGTGCAGGCACCCGGGGAAAAATTGTTGGTGGAGCCAAAAACCTGCGTTATGGCTTTCAAGACAAATATAACCTGTTAAAAGAGAAAGTTTTTGGCGTAGAAGCCATTGAAGAAGATATTGTTGAACATGAAGTGCCTCATTTTAAACACACAGTTGCTAAAAAACGCAAATCAGATGTGAAAGAGATTCTTGAAAATGCCCACGAAAATGGTCAGGTACAGGAAGGACAAGGATAAAAAATACAAAAAAATTTAATGAGTCATTTGCATGGATTAATGATCCATGCAAACCTTTCGCCTTTAAATAATTTCTTAGTATTGGAGGTTAGCACCTTTTCCCATTTTATCCTCTCGAAAATTTTGCCTTTCCTTATTAAACTGATATCCAGCCAATTTTATCAAAAACAGGGAATTTCAATTAAGTGTTTGAGCGCCTGGTTTGGTAACGTTCATTAGTCATTAGTTGAGAGTAGAAACTAATGAACAACTGACCATTGAACTAATGGATTACTTTATCCTTCAATTGCCTTCCAAAGCATATCTTTCAGCTCTAAAATATTTTTTTCGGCTACTGATGAGATAAATATCGATGGGATATTTGGCAGATCCTGTTTCATTTCTTCCATCAGTTCTTCATCTAACATATCTGATTTGGTAATGGCTAAAACGTGTGGCTTTTGCATTAATTCAGGATTGTAAGACTCCAGTTCGCTTTTAAGAATTTCGTATTCTTCTTTAATTGAGCGACTTGTATCAGCCGGAACCATGAATAACAGCACCGAATTACGCTCGATATGACGAAGGAAACGGTATCCTAAACCTTTACCCTTTGATGCACCTTCAATAATTCCAGGGATATCTGCCATTACAAAAGATTTTCCACCCCGGTAGCTTACAATACCCAGATTAGGAACAATGGTAGTAAAAGGATAATCGGCAATTTCTGGTTTAGCCGCCGAAACTACAGAAAGTAAAGTTGATTTTCCTGCATTTGGGAAACCTACGAGACCAACATCGGCTAAAACTTTTAATTCTAAAATATTCCAAACTTCCTGTCCCTGTTCGCCTGGTTGTGCGAAGCGTGGTGTTTGTTGAACAGAATTTTTAAAATGCGCATTACCCAAACCGCCACGGCCACCAGCCGTTAAAATTTTAGTTTCGCCATCTTTTGTAATTTCAAAAGGATTTCTCCAGTTTCAGCATCTTTGGCAATAGTACCAAGCGGAACTTCTAAGATTTCATCCTTACCTTGTTTACCGAATTTATGGGAACTTCCACCTGCCCCACCATCTTCTGCGATGATATGTTTACGGTATTTAAGGTGTAATAATGTCCAGATATGAATACTGCCTTTAACGATAATGTGGCCACCACGACCGCCATCACCACCATCAGGACCACCCATTGACGTTAAAATATCACGATGTAAATGTGCTGAACCTGCCCCACCCTTACCAGAACGGCAACAAATTTTTACATAATCTACGAAATTCGAACCCTGCGACATATTTTAATATTGAAATGTTTTACTATTGGAACGTTGAAATGACAACTCCATTAAAATTAAAGAGTTATAACGTTTTAACATTATAACTCCTTTTATGTTTTTTATAACGGATCAGGAATTAATTAAAACCGTTTCCCTGATACTATATTTGCTTCCTGAACCCGATACTTTACACTTTATACTGATCAATTACGGCGCAAAGATCATGATATACTGTTTCTATTTCACCAATCCCGTTTACTTTATTCAACTTCCCCTGCTCTTCATAATAAGGCAATACATGGATCGTTTTATCAAAGTATTCTGAAATCCGTTTTTTCAGTTTTTCAGCATCATCATCTGGACGGCCACTGGTTTTATGACGTTCGGCAATACGTTTTGTAAGCTCGTCCTGGTCAACATCTAAAGCGATAACACCAGCAATTTTACTGCCTTTACGCTCTAAAAATAAATCAAGCTCAATTGCTTGCGGAACGGTACGCGGAAATCCATCAAACACAAATCCTTTAGCATCAGGATTTTTATCCACCTCTTCCTCAAGCATGGCAATCGTAATGGCATCGGGAACCAATTCTCCATCAGCTAACAATTGACTTACTTTTTTTCCTAATTCTGTTTCTCCTTTAACGTGTGCTCTAAAAAGATCGCCTGTTGAAACGTGTACCAACTGATATTTTGCAATCAGCTTTTCAGATTGGGTGCCTTTACCCGCCCCTGGAGGGCCAAAGAGAACTAAATTAAGCATTCAAGTTGTTTAGGTTGTCTTCAAAAAATTAAAAAAGCCTTATTCCTATGGCTCTGTTATAAGTAATATCCAAATCACTGATTAATAGCATTAGACATTGCTTAGTTTCAAGGCTGCAAATATATAATTATTAATTTAGATGCCATTTAAAATTGGCAATTTATTTAGAAAAGGGCTATTTTAATGACATTTATCTTATTCTAAGAAGAATCTTGTGCCATTTTTATATTTGACAGAATTTCCATCAAATACTAAGTCACATAAACAAAAGATTCTTTTTAAATTTTGATCAATTTTCACAAAGAATTTAGATGTTTGAAACAATTTTCTAATTATATGAACCTATCCATATAAAAAAACAATCCCAATCAATGAATCCTGAATTTAAGTGAACTTACAGAACGTATTGGTTAATAATATTCCATTGCTAATTATTTTAATACTGCAGACTCTAAACCAAATAGCTAATGTATCATTAAGATAATTTTTTAGTCAATATATAGGCCCCATTCTATACATCCCTGAAATGAAATCAATTTATTCTACGCATGTTGCCTGCAACACAGCCTAATGGTTTAACTGATTTCATTTAAACTATTGGTCATAAATTCAATTTTTGATGAATCCTTTCCTATTACAATTCAATGAGTAATTATCCAATCTAATGAAGTGCCTGAATCTCTGAAAGATTCTCGGTTAGCACCGGAAGTTTTTGTCGGGCCCACTCCCTTAATGCAAGATCCTTAGCCCCTTCTGAAGAAATCGCATTAACATGAAATCCGACAAATTGCTGATCCGATTCAACAGTTAACCTGACCAGTTCCTTCTTAAAGCTATCTCCTGTAAGCTGTTTTAATTCAACAAGCCTTTCATGGTTTTCATCACTGATAGCAATGGAAGAATCAGGTCCGCTTATTCCTAACAGCGCATTCAACTCCAAAATGTATTTTTTGAAAACTCTACACGCTTTTTTGCAAGTACAGGAAAACGCGGATCAGCATTGATTTTGAAAAGCTCTTCATTCAGAAGTTGTTGATAGTTATGCTCAGGCACGGCCATGTCATAGAAATTTTCAGATGTGACCATATAGGCCCCAGTATCTTCCTTATGGCAGGATGTACACAGCAACCAGCAACATACCAAACCATATAGTAGCAGCTTAAAGTGTAGCGAAAAAAAGATTGGTAGCACGTCGAATATCCATGGTTTTTCGTTTTATTTCGAAAAGCCTTTTATCTGATCGACGGGTACTGCGAAAAACAGTTACAACATAAAGCAGCATAAAAAAGCAAATTTTAAAACAGAGTAAATGTTAGCCTGGTTATGCTACCAGGCTAACATTTATTAGGGGCTAAGGCTTCAAAACAACCTTAACGCAATCGTCTTCCTTTTCATCAAAAATTTTATAGCCACGTGCGGCATCTTCAAGCGGAATTGTATGGGTTATAATATCATCCAGCACTACTTTACCCTCATCTACAAGCCCGATCAGTTTATCAATATAGTTGAGTACCGGAGCCTGCCCCTGCTTAATGGTAATACCTTTGTCGAATATCCTAAAAAGCGGAAAATTATCATAAGGAGATCCGTAAACGCCCATAATAGATACCGTTCCCATCCTGCGGACAGCCTCAAAACACATTTCAAGGACTTTGATTGATCCTTTTTCAAAATTTATCGTTGCCTTAACCTTATCCATAAAGCTACGCTCAGGTTCGAAACCAACAGCATCTACACATACATCGGCTCCCCGTCCACCGGTCATTTCCCTGATGGCTGCTACAACATCAACTTTATGTGGATTGAGGATGTCGACATTGTTTACAGCTTTTGCTTTTTCCAACCTGTAATCAAGGGGATCAATCGCAATTACCCGGCTCGCTCCATTAATCCAAGCTGCTTTCTGGGCCATTAAACCCACCGGACCTGAGCCAAAAATGGCCACCACCTCTCCTCCTTTAAGTTGTGCCCAGTCAATAGCCGACCAGCCTGTAGGAAAAATATCGGTCAGAAAAAGTGCCTGCTCATCACTTAAATGTTCCGGAACAATCCTCGGACTGACATCCGCATAAGGTACCCTTACATACTGTGCCTGCCCGCCCGAATATCCGCCGTACAGATCGGTGTAACCAAATAATGCGCCACCTTTTTGGCTCATCATATCCCCGTTAGGACCATAGTTTTTAAAATTCGAATTTTCGCATGCAGGGGATGCCTCATGCGTACAAAAAAACATTTACCGCATGAAATTGGAAAAGGAACCACCACACGGTCGCCACGCTTAAGATTGGTGATGGAAGCACCGACTTCTTCAACGATCCCCATAAATTCATGCCCCATAACCAATGGTTCTTTTTGTGGAACTGCACCGCTTAAGATATGGAGATCGGAACCGCAAATGGCAGTTGAGGTAACTTTCAGAATTACATCCCTTGGATCCAGAATTTCCGGATCGGGAACGTTATCTACCCGGATATCGCCAGGTTTGTGAAATACTGCTGCTTTCATAGTATTGATTTTAAGATATTGATGTTTAACCCTTCATAAATTACCCGTGGTGTTAAAGAATCAACAATGAAAAATCGGCTATAGTTTAGGTAATTTTTCATTTTTAAAATATTCAGTAAACAACAAGTTAAATAGCTGTTACTAAAAAAGCTTTTTATGCACCAAAATTGATTACACAAGCGGAATAGGATCCCCTTTTCTGAAGTTTTTAGCGCCCATAAAGTTCGGTTTCTGCTTTCAGCCAGTTTATCGTTTCTTCTTTTATAAAATTTTTATCTGCCCTCCATGCCCAATTCCCTGTTGCCTTACCGGGTATATTCATCCGGGCAGTTTCGTCTAATTGCAGAATATCCTGCATGGGGATAATGGCAATTTTAGCAATGGAAGCATAGCAGAGCCCGATCAGGATGGTATTGATATTCTTTTCATTAACCTCGGCGCCAACATATTTTGAAAGTCGCTTTTTAACGTTTGCATCGGTTTCATTTTTAAACCAGCCCAAGGTTGTATTGTTATCATGTGTGCCTGTGTAAACAATAAAATTTGACGAGCCGAATTGATGTGGGATATGCACGGATCCTGCTAAATCTTCACCAAAAGCAAATTGAAGTACTTTCATGCCCGGCAACCGAAATTGTTTTCTCAACTGCTCAACATCCGCTGAAATTTCACCTAGATCTTCAGCAATAAAGGGGAGTTTGCCCAATTTCTTTTCCATCGTTTTAAAAAATGCAGCACCAGCTCCAGGCTTCCATGTACCATCTACAGCATCTTCTTTACTGGCCGCAACCTGCCAATAATTAGAAAAAGCCCTAAAATGATCTAAACGAAGAAGATTATATAGCTGTTGGTTTTTCTTTAACCGATTTTCCCACCATTTAAAATCATCCTCTTTCATCTTTTCCCAGTTGTATACCGGCATGCCCCAGAGTTGCCCCTTTTCGTTAAAATAATCAGGAGGAACGGCAGCAACCTCTGTTCTGTTTCCGTTTTTATCCAATAAAAAATTTTCACGCTGTGCCCATACTTCAACAGCATCATAATCAAGGTAAAACGGGAGATCGCCAATCAGTTCTATGTCTTTCGCATTTGCGTATTCTTTTAACCTATACCACTGGTGATAAAAAATAAACTGGTTCCATTTTATTTCTTCAATTTCGGCCTGATTGCCTTTTTCAAATTTAACGATAGTTTGGACATCCTTTAATTTAAATTTTTCTGACCAGTTAAACCATTCCTTACCCTTAAAATGTTGCTTTATGCAGGTATAAACAGAAAAATCGGCTAGCCAATCTTGTTCGGTTCTACAAAACAGGTTAAATTCATCTACCAGTTTTTCATTCCTTTTAGCTTTAAACAGTTGATAAGCCTTATTTAATATCTGCTGCTTCATTACTTCTGTTTTTTCAAAATCTACCGGCCCTGTTTCTGGTAACATACAGGCGTTCAAATCACTTTCATTTAAAAGGTCTTGTTCAAATAAGGATTCAGGACTGATCAGCATCATATTTCCGGCCATGGAAGAGTTGCTGGAATAGGGCGAATACCCAGTTTCTTTTTTAGTTGGATTAAGCGGTAAAACCTGCCAGTAGCGTTGCCGTGACTTGGCAAGGAAATCTACAAATTTATAGGCGCCAGGGCCTAAATCACCAATACCAAAACGAGACGGCAAAGCACTAATGTGCATAAGCACACCTGCAGAACGCGGATTATTTTTAGGCATTAACTTAATTACCGCCAACTGCATGTGGTTAAACAACTGGCTGATCAGGATACCTTCATTTAAGGGATCTTTATACTCCTTTTTTCGGTCAGCAGGTTTTGCCAGCTAAGAGGTGCCTCATTTGGCAACAACACCTGGGTATCTTCCCAATCAAAATTATCGGCTGCTACATTTTGATTTTTACAGCATTTAGCAAACCCCAAAGGAACCACAGTGACTAGCCATTGCTGTTTATATTGCCTTGCAAAAGCACAAATATGCTGGCTATACTTACCTTGAACCTGTAAAGGAATGTATGCTCCACGTTCAAAAACTTCTGACTCAGACTTTCTTATCTTTAGCAAAGTTTTAGTTAGCCACATTTTAATTTTTCCCGAAAACCTGTCTTCCCAAAGCCTTTTAAAATTAACAGGCGCATCAAATGCTGCGATCAAATCCGTCCTATCGGCATAATTGACTGGTCTTCTGTTATCTGGATCAACAAGACTTAAATCCCATAATTCGGTTCCCTGGTAAATATCCGGGATGCCCGGAGAGGTGAATTTCAGGGCGAGCTGGGCTAAACTGTTGATGACTGCAAAATCGGAGATGCGTTTTAAAAAATTTCTGATTAAACTATTACTTTCCTGCTTTTCAGTTAAAAGAGCCTGCGAAAATTCAGTGAGTTTATCCTCATAGTCTTCATCAGGATTTGCCCAGTCTGATCGTTTTTTCGATTCTCTTAATGCTTTTACAATAAACTGCGCCAAACGGCTTTCGATTTCATGATCATCATCTTTATGAAAGGGCAAAGCGCCGATAATGGTCTGCAGGACTAAATAAACATCATTATCATGTAATAGCTTAAAAGACGTATTCTGTTTTTGTAGGGATACGAAAGTTCTTTTTAGTTGCTGCACCAATTGAGACCACTCATCCGGAAGATCGCTAAGTACATTTAATCTTGCTCTAACATCTTCCCCTTTTTTGGTGTCGTGAGTGGAACTTCCATTGATGCTAAATGGCCAGTCCTGTTGGCGTTTATACATTTCATTATGAAACTCATGCACTGCCATTCCAAAAGCATCTGGCGCATCACCCACTTCTGCATGGCCTATAAACCGGTTATAGGTGAACATGGCGGTATCCTCTACGCCTTTGGCCATTAGCGGACCTGTAAACTGCATACAGCGCTGAAAAAAATGACTCAACTTTTTGTTGTAGGCCCTGTTTTTCTTTTTGGGGTTTCTAAGAAGATTTTGTTCAACAACTCTCCTGCTTTAGCCAGCTTTTTATCACGGAGAATGGGTGCAAGCAAATTTTGAATATGAAGTGATTCAGCCTCTGCCAGGGGAAAGCGATAGTTGTAATATCGGTATACAGGCATAGTGATAAGCATTTCGGCAAGTGCCTTTTTAAGATCAGCTTGCTTAATGATCGAAAAATCGGGCAGTTTAAGTTCCAAAAAGAGTTCGAATAAATTATCCAGTTCTCCCTGCATGTGCTTAAACAAGATGTTGCTTTTCTTTTCGTAAATCAGCGTGGATGGATCGAGTTTTTTACCTGTTACTTCCTGATAAAGTTTATTAAAGGGCTTTTCTGCTTCTTTGTTTGTAAAAAGATTATTTACCATTGCTAAAAAATCGTAGCCTGTACTTCCCTGCACTTTCCAGTCTTTAGGTAATTCTTCACCATTTTCGAGAATTTTTTCTACAACGATATAAATGTCTTTGCCTACAGCGTTTCTAAGCCGTTGTAAATATTCCTTAGGATCATATAGGCCATCAACATGATCAATCCGCAAACCCTGAAAAACTCCTTTATCAATCAATTCAAAAATGTAGCGGTGGTAAAGATCGAATGTTTCCTGATGTTGCATATTGAGGCAGATCAGGGCATTAACGGTAAAAAACCTGCGATAGTTGATGTTATAGTTGGTTTCCTGCCAGTTGCACAAACGGTAATGCTGATTTTTGACAATCCTGCTTAAGGCAGCAGTATCCCTATTTATTTCCTTAAGGTCTTGTGTGGAAAGAGTCCTGGCGGTTTCCGCATTTACCGGCCAATTGGAATCGCCGTAACTTAGGTAGTATTTGCCTTTAATCTCGAGTACCTTTAATTTTTGCTCTGCAACTGCTGCTTCAAGATCCTCACCTAAAAAAGGGACCATCAAACGTCCATCCCCCTTTTGCAGATCAATATCAAAAAAATTTACAAAATCAGATGCCTTTCCTTTTTGCAGTATATCCATTAACCACAAATTATCAGGATGAAAGGCCATGTGATTAGGAACGATATCCTGAAGCCAGTTAATGCCAGCTGCTTTCAACTTTTTAGAGACCTCTATCAATTCGGCTTCAGTACCAATTTCAGGATTGATCTTCAGGGGATTTACCACATCATAACCGTGTGTACTTCCGGGCATAGCCTCAAAAATTGGGGAAGCGTATAATGTACCGATCCCCAATTCTATTAGATAAGGAATGATTTGATCCAGCGATTTGAGGTTAAAATTTTTATGAAACTGGATCCGATAGGTAGAAGTTGGTTTATACATCTGTTTTGTAAAGAATAATAATTGATTCGGGAAATAAAGTAATCTGGCCTTCAGCAGATATATTGTTTGATTCCTGGTTTGGACCGTTCCACTTTACTAAAGCAGAATCTAACAGCACCGGGGCATATTGAAATGCCGGATCAATGAATAAGGTTTGTATATGTTTGGAAAAATTGAACATCGCCATGATTTCATCGCGACCTTTCCAGCGCTTTAACACGAGGCAGTTTTTTTCAGAAAAAGCTTCCGCAGTCACACTTTCCCGATCCAGGTTAGCAAGTACAGCATGTTGTTTTCGCAATGCAATTAAGTTTCTATAATAATTGAGCATCACCTTATGCTTAGGTTCACCGGTTTTTTCCCAGTCGAGCTTAGAACGTTCGAAAGTAGAGACTGCCTGTGGATCGGGTGTAACTCCATTATTATGGAAAGCCGCAAATTCTGCCTTTCTTCCTTTCCTTACGGCTTCTATCAGTTCCTCATCACTATGGCTCACAAAAAACTGGAAAGGATTGGTTTCTGCCCATTCCTCGCCCATAAATATTAAGGGCAAAAACGGACTGCAAAAAGCTGCAGCAGCCATCACCTTTAGCATTTCAAAACTAACCAGGGTACTGCTTCTTTCGCCCAGCATACGGTTACCCACCTGATCGTGGTTTTGTGAAAAAACAACAAATTTAGCACCTGAAACTTGTTGTAGGGGCATTCCAAACTTCCTCTGCCGGTGCACAGAGTACTGTCCGGTGTATACATAAGCATCCCGGTAGGATTTGGCGAGATCTGCTACACCATTAAAATCGGAATAGTATCCTTCTTTTGCCTGCCCGGTACAAACCCGAAGTGCATGGTGAAACTCATCGATCCACTGTGCATCCATTCCATAACCATACTGGCTTTGATGCCTGATATAACGTTCATCATTTAAATCAAGTTCAACAATCAATTGGTATCCCCTGCCGGTAAATTGAGAAAGTTTTTCGGTATGGGTTTTAATCTCCGCCAGAATATGCACAGGACTAAAATCTTTAATTGCATGTACTGCATCCAGCCTGAGGGCGTCGATATGAAAATCCCTGAACCACATTAAAGCATTTTCGATAAAGAAATTACGCACGGCATCGCAGCCTGCATCATCAAAATTAATGGCCTTCCCCCATGGGGTATGGTATTTATCGGTAAAATATTCACCAAAATCGGAGAAATAGTTCCCTTCAGGTCCTACGTGGTTATAAACAACGTCTAAAATTACGGATAAACCTTTAGTATGGCAGGCATTAACCAAATGCTGCAGGGCTAGTGGTCCGCCATAAGTATTTTGAACAGCAAAGGGAAACACGCCGTCATAACCCCAATTCCTGTTACCCGAAAATTGTGCTACAGGCATAATTTCTATAGCAGTAATACCAAGCTCAACCAAGTAGTCGAGTTTAGTTTCCATTGCGGCAAAATCTCCATCTGGGGTAAAGGTTCCGGTGTGGAGCTCATAAATAACGAGATCTTTAAGATCTACACCTTTCCATCCCGCATCTTTCCATGGAAAAGCATTCAAATCAAATGCCGTAGAGTGTCCATTTGGGCCTTCTTCCTGACATAAAGAGGCTGGATCTGCCCGATCAAGCGTTTCTCTACCACTTAAAGGGGTTATTTTAAAGCGATACTGATCAAATGCTTTGATCTGGTCTGTTTGCAAATACCAGTAACCATAGCCCTCATCAAGCATTGCTAAAGTCAGTTCCCCATCTTCAATTAAAATAGAAACATTTGCAGCCAATGGCGCCCAAAGCCTGATTTCAGCAGTCCCGTTTTCACTAAAATTTAATCCAATATTTCTCTTCTGTATATCTATTTCCATTAAAGCACTTTAGAAAAAAACAAAAAACATAAGCCAATAGTTTTGGAGACAACAAGCTCATTTATACAAGTTCAAGAAAACTAAACCTTCTAAAACTTCATCTGGTTATATCTATACCCTATTAAATACATCATTATGAACACGAAAATTAATATAAATAATATCGTCATTTCGATCTGATAGCTAGCTATCAGATGAAGCTTCCCGATTCTTCATTGGTAGCGTAATGGAGAAATCTTTAAACTTTTCGGCAACGCAATCCAACGATCTTTCCACTCGACGTTGCTCCGGTCGAGATGACGAAATTTTAGAATCTGTTAATGAAGTTCGAAGTGTATTTTCCAGGCTAATCAAAACCATTATAACCTGTTTAGTCAGTCTTGCTTTTTCCAGTGTGTTCATCAATATCCGAATCAGATTTTGCGGACTGTTCAGCCAGTTTCTCTGCAGCATCATTCTGATTAGCACTGTCTGCATCACTTCCCTTTATCTGCGAGACCGGGATAATGCCTATTTTATCTTCATTTTGCGTTTCGACCTCTTTTTTATGATTTTCCATAGCTTTAAAGTTGTTAAATGATATTAGCGGGCAGATGAATTCTACCCTTATATGTAATGTGTTATGTACTCACCCGCAAAGGGTATAAGTACTCTGCAAACGCGCTGCATCATCACGCAACAGGAATAAAATGCCACACTATTTATAGAACCAGTAAAAACCTTTATCAGTTTGGTTTTATTTTTAAAAAAACAGCCAGGCAAAATAATACCTGGCTGAAATGATGTTTAAATCAATGTTATACTAAAAAATTTAACATTTCTATGCCGGAATTTTTCTTGGAACTTCCCGGTCCCAAAATCTGTGCTGGGCAATCATCCTGATAAACAGTTCTGCTAATGAAGAAAGATTTTCCGAAACAATTATCCCCTCGCGCAGCACAGTCTCCTCCGAATATTCATCCGGAAGTTTCTTGTAGAAATATGTAGCCTCCAAAACCTGTATTGCGGTAACATCGGCTGCTATTGCCTTACAATGCTTAAAGGCCTCGTTCAGAAAATGTACTGCATTAGCCTCTGCTTCTAATGTAGCAGAACTGTTTGTTCCTCCCGGAAGATAAACAGCATCATAAAGTACAGAAGCGGCTGTAAGAAAACTCTCATCAACCTTGATCTGCTGATCTTCCTGCGAAAGAATGGCACCAAGTTTTGGCGCTATAATGTGCACAACTGCACCCTGGGCAATAAGTGCATCCTTAACTTGACTGAGCGATTTACCATCTACCCCATCTGCTGCTAGGATGGCTATTTTTCTGGTAGCAATGCTATCCTTAAGTGTTCCAGACATACTTAATGCCTCCGATTTTGCAAGTTCTCCATCTTTCTGTTCGGGGCTATAATCAGCAGGATCAGCGTCTGCCGGCACACTGCCATTTAGTTCTTCCAAAGGAATAACGGGAACGTGAAGCCCAAGAGCATAAGCTACTGTTGCAGCAAGTCCTTTATCAACATGGTTAAGTAAGCCAAGCATGCGTTCCCTTATCTCAACCATTTTTACCTTGCCCAGCTCAAAGCTTAATGCATCTATAAGGTGGTTTTTTCGGCATCAGACTGACTGTTAAAAAACAACCTCGCCTGTGAGAAGTGATCGAAAAAGCTCCTGCTTCTTGCGCGGATCTTCTTCGCATCAATACGTTCGTTATAACTTACAAAGCCGCCATCTGCAGCTGTAGCCTGTTGTGGATCGTTTGCAGCTATTCCATTAGGACCATAACTGGTCTTCCCACGGTTTATAGTTTGGCGCATATAGCCGTCGCGCTGGTTATTGTGTACAGACACAACAGGTCTGTTAATCGGAATCTCATGAAAATTTGGTCCGCCAAGCCTGATCAGCTGCGTATCGGTATAAGAAAAAAGCCTGCCCTGTAAAAGCGGGTCGTTGGTAAAATCTATTCCCGGAACAACATGCCCGACATGAAAAGCAACCTGTTCAGTTTCTGCAAAAAAATTATCGGGATTGCGGTTTAAAGTCATTTTTCCAATGCGTTGCACCGGAACCAGCTCTTCAGGAATTAATTTTGTCGGATCCAATAAGTCGAAGCCAAACTTAAATTCATCTTCTTCTGCAACAATCTGAACACCAAGTTCCCACTCCGGAAAAGCACCTGCTTCTATCGCATCCCAAAGATCTCTTCTATGAAAGTCTGGGTCCTTTCCAGAAATATTCTGCGCTTCATCCCATGCAACCGAATGTACGCCCAGCAGTGGTTTCCAGTGAAATTTCACAAAACTTGCCACCCCCGATCCATTAACAAAGCGAAAAGTATGTACCCCGAAACCTTCCATCATCCGGTAACTCCTTGGAACGGCCCTGTCGCTCATCAGCCACATAACCATGTGAGCAGACTCGGGCATAAAGGAAATGAAATCCCAAAAAGTATCGTGTGCAGATGCCGCCTGGGGCATTTCATTGTCTGGCTCAGGCTTAACAGCATGCACTAAGTCAGGGAATTTAACTGCATCCTGAATAAAAAATACAGGCATGTTATTACCTACAAGGTCAAAATTACCTTCCTGAGTGTAAAATTTTACGGCAAAACCCCGGACATCACGGGCAAGATCGGTAGAACCTCTTGATCCTGCTACAGTTGAAAACCGGACAAAAACAGGTGTTTCCAAACCCGGATCGCAAAGGAAAGCTGCCCTTGTCATGTCAGACATGTCCTCATATACCTTAAACACCCCATGTGCCCCAGATCCTCTGGCATGTACAACACGCTCGGGTATCCGCTCATGGTCGAAATGGGTAATCTTTTCCCGTAATATAAAATCTTCCAATAAGGTTGCACCGCGATCGCCGGCCTTAAGAGAATTCTGGTCGTCGTTTATTTTGACTCCATGATTGGTGGTTAGTTTCTGACCGGTAGAATCCGCAACAAAGGCCTCAAGTTTTGTCGTTTTATCATTGTCCTGTTGTATTGGACTGGTATCTTTTACTGTTGTTTTTTTGCCATTTTTTTCTCCTTTCTTAAGCCTCCTCAGCTGCTTTATAATTAATTTCATTCTCAGCAATATCGGTAAGCTTTACATCAGCAAGTTTTTCTTCTGCTAGTGTTTGTTCAAGTAAATCTGCAATTTCTGTTAAACCCAATGTAGTTGCCAATTGGAAAAGCCCGCTGTAAGAAGCAATTTCGTAGTGTTCTACCTTTTGGCTGGCTAATATAATGCCCACATCCCGGGTTGCTGTTCCAGCCTCAGTTTCTTCAATAATACTTTCTCCCTCTTTACTCAATCCTTCCATCGCATCACATTTTTTGGCTATGGGTTTTTCGCCAAGGAGTTCAAATACCTTTTCAAGTCTGGCTACATGTCCTGTGGTTTCAGTAAGATGCGATTCAATTGCACCTTTAAGTACTGGTGATGTTGCGCTGGAAATCATTTTAGGCAAATTTTTAACCAAATGATTCTCGGCCCAATAAAGATCACAGATTCCATCTTTAAAGAGTTCTTTCAAGGCCGGAGAAGCCGCTATCGTATCTTTAGCGCTAAGTTTTGGTTTACTGCCGCTGTCTTGTTTTTTCATGGTATGTTTATGTTTAAGATGTTTCGTTGTTGACCATCATGTATTATAACCCTATATTTTGCTATTTAGTTTCCGAAATTTATCCGCGTTTTAATACGTCTTTTAATAAAAGATAGCTGCCAGACGGAACCCTCACTTCAAAACAGGGAAATAACCTGACGAGCTGATAAACCGGGCTTCATCAAAATTTAGTGATGAGTCCAATTTTTAATGAAAAATTTTAGCATAAACTCCGTTCGGTCAGAAAGAATAATAAAAGATTTTAGCATCGAAAAGTACAAACAAGTAAAAAACTCAAAACTATCCACAATTTTATCCTGTTCTATAATAAAGAACCTATTAAAAATATAATTATGGCAACTACAAAAACACCGGCAAAGAAAACCGCGAAACCTACAGGTAAAACAGGAAAAATTGAGAATTCAGAATTCCATGATTTTTTTGTAGATGAGTTAAAAGATATTTATTGGGCAGAAAAGCATCTTGCTAAAGCACTGCCAAAAATGAAGAAAGCTGCTACAAGCCCGGAGCTGGCAGCTGCTTTTGAAAAGCATACTCAGGAAACGGAGCAACATATCAGCACCCTCGAAGAAGTATTTAGTCTTTTAGGCGAAAAAGCGACTGCAAAAAAATGTGATGCCATGGCTGGTTTACTGGAAGAGGCAAACGGAATTATTGCTGATACTGATAAAGGTACCATGATCCGCGATGCCGGGCTTATCCTTGCTGCTCAAAAAGTTGAGCATTATGAAATTGCAACCTACGGAACCTTAAGGGTATTTGCAGAGAATATTGGCCACAATGATGTAGCTGAACTCCTTACGCAAACACTAGAAAATGAAAAGGCAACAGATGTAGCCCTGACCGAAATAGCGGTTAACGCAGTTAATGCGGAAGCAGTAACAGAATAAAAGACAAAAAAGGCTCTACGGAGCCTTTTTTGTCTTTTGTTCAAATCAAAACGAAGTGAGGGATCTCAAACCGAAGAAATACAAATCCCGAAACACTGATCAAAATAGCCTACTGAAATATACAACCAATAAGGGAAAGATTCTTCATTACATTCAGAATGACAGCGTATTTCTACAAGGTGTTATGCTGAAAGCCTGCCCTGATTTTAGGGAAAGTAATCTTTTTAGCAAAGATCGCTAGCAGGAAAGATTGCTTCGTCGTTTCACCTCAGCAATGACGACATTTCTTAGGTATTTATTATTGAAATAATTGATTTGCGAAACAACAGCAACAGTTGTTTATCGCAGCATCTTCATCATAGCATTATTTAACTTCAAGTATAAAACCTTTTCTCTATAACCACAGTTATATTTACATGGAAAACTTAGACCTATTGATAATACCCGCAGCTAGACAGGGAGAAAACGAAGTATTAAAAGAGCTCATTAGCAGGGGCGCTGATGTGAATTTCAGGGATGAGAAAGGTTATACCCCGTTGATCATTGCCTGTTACAATAACCATTTATCATCTGCAGAGATACTTTTGGCTGCTGGAGCAGATATAGATGCTGCAGACTATGGCGGCAACACAGCGCTGATGGGCGTTTGTTTTAAGGGTTACCTTCCTATTGCAGAACTGCTGATCGCCAGGGGTGCTAAATTAGATCTTCAACATGGGAATGGAGGAACTGCCCTTATGTTTGCAGCCATGTTCGGCAGGAACGACCTGCTGAAACTCTTACTTGAAAAAGGTGCAGATCCGTCGCTTACCGATATCCGCGGTCAGCGTGCTGCAGAACTTGCCGCAATGCAGGGTAATGAAGAAGGACTTGCAATTTTACAGCATTAAGATCTGCCATCAAGTAGTCCTTTTACCAGCAGTTTCCATTGAGGATAGGATAAACCAAGCTTTGCACTAAAACCAACAATGAGATTCCGTGTTCTATCGATTAAAATTCCTTCATCGGTATTCGCCTGCTCATTCCTGCCATGTTCCTCTGCCCATACAGTAATCCCATCTCTGCGGACAATAAAGGTGGAAGTGGCATGGTTTTTTAAAAAATGAGCAGTTTGTTTATCGTTATTAAAAGGTGAAGGACATGGACGGACACACATACTGATCATTTCCTGATCACCCTCATGGTCTTTTTTAATTTCTTCAATCATTACCCAATCAAATCCATCTCCTGATACCGGACCTGGCCCAGGGATATCTATTCTAATGAAATCTCCCTTTTGGGCTGATCGCATAGCTTCTTTCCCTTCAGGCGCAAAAATCTTAAAGTCTGAAAGTCCGGAGATTTTACTCCATTCATTCACTTCAAGTAATCTTTTTGCAGCTATTGAGAAAAATTCCTGCGCCTGAATGAGGTTGCTTAACTTACGTTCTTCAACTACATCCATCTGGCTTCCAATAACCTGTTGGGGAACCAGGCTGTTCTTTAATTTTTTCATTGTCTTTTCTCTATAGAACCATCTGTTCTTGCGCATGGTTTGATTATTTATTAAAACTTAATAAAACCAGATATGAAATAGCCAATAAAATTTACGGAGACATAGTTGAAACACGATCCAAAATAGCGTAAGCGTTATTTGGCAGAACAGAAGCATAAAAAACAAAATAACGTACTAATCTCTTCTAATTAAGTAGGGTATTAACCGAATCTAAAATATTGTTCAAATCGAAAGGTTTGGCAATAAATTGATCTGCATCTGCACCCATTGCGATCTGTTCTCCATCCCTGCTGGCTGAAATTACAATAACCTTCAGATCATCATGGCCTGAATGGCTTCTTAATTGCCTCAGTACCTCCTGCCCTGAAAGCCTTGGCATCCACAAGTCAAGAATCAATAAATCTGGTTGTTCCTTATCTATAACCGACTGTACCTTTAAACTATCATTTACCGAAATCACCGTATGTCCTACTTCTTCCAGAATCATTTCCAACACATCAATAATCCCTTCATCATCATCGCAGATTATGATTTTCTTTTTATCCATTCGGTTCCTTTCCTGCCTTAGGTAAAGTAAAACTAAATATAGAACCTTTGCCTATTTCGCTTTCTACCCAAAGGGTGCCGTTATGGTTTTTAATAATCTGGTCGCAGATATAAAGACCTATTCCCATACCTGGAAATTTCTTCTGGATTTCTACTCCCCGATAAAACCGTTCAAAAACTTTTTTCCTATCTTCAGGACTCATTCCCAATCCAAAATCCTTTACTGATACCTTTACATAATCACTTACGTTGGCGATGTTCACTTCAATTTTCTCAGAATCTGGCGCATATTTAATGGCATTTGACAAAAGGTTGCTCACTACCTGGGCAATATGCGACTCATCAGCCATCACGCTTGCCCCGGTTTGGCCATTAAGTACAATTTGGTGACCAGGAACCGTAGCGCGCATACCTTCAACGGCTTCTGCAATCATGACATCGAAATCGAATTTCGCCATGTGTAGTTCCATATTACCACTTTGAATACGCGAAACGTCGAGCAGTTCACTAATTAGCGAATTTAACCGCTCTACGTACACAGATACTTTACCAAAAGTCGACAAAAATTTCTCACTGGCATTTTGTGGCATAGCGCGTTCCAACAGCTGCACATAACCTTTTATGGTAGTTAGCGGTGTACGAAGTTCGTGACTGGCAATTGATAAAAAATCATCCTTCCTAATTTCTACCTCACGCCTTTCGGTAATGTCTTCTATAGCCAGTAGAATCTGGTCTTTAAATTGCCCCTCAAATTCTACCCGATAAGCATTCAGGAGCATTAGTTTCCTTCCAATATGCGGAAAATCATGCTCAACCTCGAAATCAACAACAGGATTATTGGTCGGCAGAATTTTAACGAGTAAATCGCGGAGCTTCGGAATATCCCATTGATGGTTACCTAAATCATATAACTGACGACCCACTGTTTCTTCTTTACTTACCTTAAAAGTCCTCAGAAAATGATAATTTGCACTCAGCACATTAAAATCAGGATCGAGCACTAAAAGACCCTCGCGCACTGTTTCAATAATACTCGATAGAAATGCTTCGCTTTCGCGGAGTTCTTTTGTGCGTTCCCTGATCCTCTTTTCCATTACCAATTTCTGCTGCCGCAAATCTTGCTCTGCATTCTTTCTCGAGGTTACATCATTCTGAACACCTATAAAATGGGTAACCTCACCGTCTGGATTTTTAACCGGCGACATATAGAGTTCGTTCCAGAACAGGTCTCCATTCTTTTTATAATTCCTGATTTCTACCCGGCATTCTTCACCCTCGGTAATACACCTGGCTAAAATTGCCCTTTCTTTTTGGTTTCGGTCTTGCGCCTGCAGAAACCTGCAATTATGACCTATAATCTCCTTCCTGGAATATCCTGTAATATTTTCAAAGGCCTTATTGCAATAGATAATTGGGTTGTCTGGCTGGGTATGATCGGTGATAATTATGCCAGAAATAGAGGCATCCAATGCCATGGTCATCAGCTGGAAATTAGATGCGCCTGCATTTCCTGAAAGTTCGAATTTTCGATTATTTGATGTTTCCAATTGATCAGTATAAAATGTGAGTATCTGACTTATATTTTAAATAGTGATTTAATCACGCTTAATGAAATTAAATCCATCTTATAACCCATTAAGCGATATTTTGTTTTTTCTTTACAACTAAAATACGGTGATATTGCCAAAATATGGACGACTGTTTAAGATCATATCTGTGGGATAAAAATAGAAGAATCAAGAATATTTTCTCCTTTCCTGACCTGGTTTTGTGGCAATGTGAAATCTAATTAGTTTAAATATCCTGCTAAAATAATTTTTTTCAAAAACAATTTGGAAACTACGTATGTTAAAAATCCACACCTACCTAAAATGACTATAAAATCGGTTAGTTGAAAATCGATCCGGCTGCCGGTATTTCCGGCAGCCTAAGTTAAACACCGCAGTTGTCAGTCTGAGCGTAGTTGAAGACTTCTTGAGATTGATAAATCGCAAATAAATGCCCTTTCACTACGCTACCATTAACAAACTCCAATAGAATGGTCGTCATCTCGACCGGAGCAACGCGAAGTGGAGAGATCTTTGTACTATTTATTGAAATCAAATTTAAAAGATTTTGCTTCGCAGAGCCTTCGGGTTCTCCAATACGGTTGAAACGATACTTCGAGACCATTCACCTTTTTATCCATCTGTCCATTCATCTTGATTTTTATACAATCCCTCACGGCGACATCTTTTTACGATTTATCCCTTACTTATTTACATTGACCTGGTAGCCTGCCTTGCAAAACTGAAACCCATATAGTTAGCCATAAATGATCTTTTTATGCTGACTTAAAATGGCTAAAACATTTTCCAAAAAATTAATGTTTATCTGCAAATAGTTCCTTTGGAGGAAATGTAATCACTATTATAACGCACAGATTGAAAAAAATAATCAACAAACCTGCAGAAGGAAAGCTTATTTATCGCATTTTGCTGATCCTTGCATTAGGCGTACTGCTTTTGGCCGAAGGCTTTTTCGGTTTCAGGCTGCATGAATTATCGGAAAAACAGGAACAGATTAAACATGATTATTCCAGGGTAAATAACATTACCTATGGGCTGTTTTCTGTACAACAGTGGAAAGATAAGGTAGCAGACATTGTTCACCACCAGGTTTCCGGGCTAAAAATAACCAGCAAACAAAAAAAGATACTACAGAGTGAAGTTGAGCAGGTATTGCTGGCACTTATTGATAAGGCTGAAACCCTGGTAAACAAACCAAAAAAAACCATCAGTGGCAAGATCCAAAAATTTGCCATCAAAAATTTTGTCAATTCTGATAGTATCCGCGCGCAGGTACCTGCCTTTGCCAGAAAAATCATTGCAGAAATAGATAATCCAAAAAATAAAAAGCAACTGGGCCGAATGGCTTTGGGTGAGTTTAATGAAATAGCCAAAGAGGAAAGCCAGGATACGGCATTTGTTGCTAACAATGCCATAATGAAAAAAATTTATCACCGTTATAACGTATCTTCTAATCAACAGCTAAACCAAAAGCTTAGCAGTACATTAAGCAACATTCGACAACAAACCTATTACTATTGTTTTGGCATGTTAAGCTGCGTAATTGTAGTACTTGCATTCTGGTGGCTGCTACGCAAACGCACAGATTTGCACACCACGCTCTTTATTATGTCGTTATTATTCGCTTTCATCCTTTTAGCTGTAGGCCTAACTGCATCTATGATTGAAGTTGATGCCAGGATCCGCTCTTTGGATTTTGTTTTACTAGGAGAACACGTAGTTTTTAGCGACCAGGTACTCTTTTTCCAGAGCAAGAGTATTATGGATGTCGTTCGGGTATTGATCAGCCAATCCGCAATAGATTCCGTTCTGGTTGGTGTATTAATCCTGGCTTTCAGTATCCTGTTCCCGGTAGTTAAACTAACTTCGACAGGTGTGCACCTGCTGGGTGGCAAGAGGTGGGCAGAAAACGGGATCATCCGGTATTTTGCCTTTCAATCAGGAAAATGGAGCATGGCAGATGTAATCGTAATTGCTATTTTAATGGCATATATTGGCCTTAACGGACTGCTTGAAAACCAGCTGCGGGCATTAAACATTAATAATGATTCGCTGACTATCCTTACGACCAATAACACTGCCCTGCAACCGGGCTACATTATTTTTATCTGTTTTGTACTTTATGGATTGATCCTTTCGACAATTCTTAAATCTATTACTCCGCACGACGTGCATTAAATCCGAAAATGAATGAGCGAATTGCAAAAAGATAACACCAGCAGTCATAACCAGGTTAAGCCAGGTCGATCAAGATCAGCATCTTTTATCCTGATTGCAGCGCTTTCGCTGTTATTAGTGGTTGCAGCATACTGCGGATACCGTTTCAGGACACTTGCCTATGAGCAGAAGCACATTAAAGAAGATTATAGTCTTTCGAACAACATCACTTTTGGTATATTTTCGGTTGACCGTTGGGGAGATAAAATATCAGCAGTGGTTGATCGCCGGGTAAAGGGCTTTAACCTCACTAAAAGCCAGAAAGCTGATATGCAGCAGGAGGTTGAAAAACAGTTGCACGGTATGGTTAATAAAGCTGTGGCAGAATTTACCAGGCCTCAGAAAGGGCTTGGAGCGAAACTCAAAAAACTTGCTTTCAATACATTTGTCGATGTAAAAGAGATCCATGCACTGGTTCCATCTTTCTCCCGTACCATCGTTACCAAAGTAACCAGCCCTAAAAGCCTGAAAAAGTTAAAATCTGTAGCGGTGGGTAAACTTGATGAACTGGAAGCACAGACTTACGACTTAAGCGATCAAACCATCTCATCCGTAGAGCATAGCATTTATCAAAAATATAAAGTAAACAATGCAACTGCATTTGACAAAGTTGTAAATTCAAAACTTAAGCAGATTAAAGGGTTAAGCTATCAATATGCAATAGGTATGACCGCTTGCATTGTTATCGCCCTACTGCTCTGGCTGATATTGCGCAAGCGGGTAGATAGTGAGGTTGCCCTTTTTGTTATCTCATTGCTTTTTGCATTTATTTTACTTGCAGTAGGTGTATCTTCCCCTATTATTGAAGTAGATGCCAGAATTAGTACTCTTGAATTTGCATTGCTTGGAGAAAAACTTGTTTTCACCAATCAGGTGCTCTTTTTCCAAAGTCAGAGTATACTGGGTATTATTGGTACATTGGTAGAACAGCCTAAACCAGATGCGGTATTGGTTGGCATACTGCTTATGCTCTTTGTGGTGATATTGCCGCTGTTACGTCTGATTGCCCGCGGGCTGCAGGTATCTTGCACTAAGATACTGGGCGACTCTAAATTCATCCGTTTTCTGGCATTCGACCTTGGCAAATGGGATATGGCAGACGTTATGGTAGTGGGGATAGCAATGACTTACATTGGCCTTAACGGGATATTAAAAAGCCAGTTATCAGGGCTTAATATCGATACTGAGGCCTTAAAAGTGGTTACCGTAAACAACTCAGCACTACAGCTGGGCTTCTTTATCTTTGTTGCTTATGTAGCTTATAATATCATATTATCTTCCATTCTCAAACGCATAGATGAACAAAATGGCCCCTGCAATTAGCAGAGATTTTAAGTTAAAATGGATAGGCATCATTGCTAACTAACCATTCGGAATGCCCTTTATTATTCACTTAAAGTTAAAAAAATCAAGTTAAGGTTTTTAATCTTGTGACTCCGGTAAATTATCAAAATTATTACTTTTGTATTTAAAGGGATATATCAATGCGAACGAGTACCAACACTTCCAGTTTTATAGCACTTGCACCAATACCGATCTTTATCATTGATCCCTATTCACTGAAACTGGAATATGCAAATGCCCGATTTTTAGATTTAGTGAATGGAAGTCTTCAGGAAATTGAGGGACTGATTATTAATGACATCCTTGGTCAGGATTTATCCTTAGCGATCTCTGCCTTCTTTTTGCAGTTGGAAAATGCTTCAAACAATACTTCGATTCCCGTACAGATTCCTGATATAGAGAGCAATATAACGCCATTTTCAAGCTACAGTTATTTTGCTAGTACATTTGAAGAAGCACACGGCACCAAACTGAAGATTGCCGTTTGGTTAATTGCTAAAACTAAAGTTACAACGGAGCCCGATATATCCATCACGAGTGATCAAACCCTTGTAAAACAGGAATCTGGTAAAGAAGTCCTGTCAGATATGAAACCGACAGAAAAACGCCCAAACATTGAATATGTACAAGCGGTTGGGGAAAGCCAGCAAATAGAAACTGACAATTTATTGATTTCTAATGGCGATATTAAAAAAAGTGAATCGGCGGAGGCGCAGCAAGCTTTATCAGAAACCTGGATAGAACTGGAAACCAGCCGGGAATGGTTTAAAAATATGGTTCACTCCTCTCCTGTTGCGATGTTGATTACCAAGGGTGAAGACATGGTTTTTGATGTGATTAATAATGCCATGCTAAATTTGATTGGCAGGGATTCCTCTGTTTTAGGAAAACCCTGGTTTGAGGCTATCCCCGAATTGGTTGGACAACCGGTTGTAGATGAACTTTTTTACGCGTACCGCACGGGGCTCGCCCATCATTTACCAGGTGTTGGCATATCACTAATAAAAAATGGTGAATCTACATTGGGTTATTATGATCTGACTTATACACCTCTGAAAGAAAATGGGAAAGTAATCGGGCTGATGCAGACGGCCACCGACATCACCGAATATGTTACTTCAAAAGATAAACTTCAAAAGGCATACGAACAAATCAGGTTATCTAAAGAGGCAGCGCAATTAGGCACTTTCGATATGGACATGGTTACTGGCCGATTGCAATGGGACGACCGTTGCCGGCTTTTATTCGGGATAAGCCATTCCGATGAAGTAGATTTTGAGCGGGATTTTTTAAATAACCTTCATCCGGAAGATGTAGAAAGGATAAATTCGATTTTAACCCACGTTTTTGACAAACAGGCCAGTAATGGTATTTACGATGTAAAATATCGCACCATTGGATATGAAGATAAACGCCTTAGGTGGATTAGAGCCAAAGGACAGGTTTATTTCGATGCAAACGATAAACCATTGAGGTTTATAGGTTCGGTGCTGGATATTACAGAGCAAAAAGAAGATGAGCAGCGCAAGAATGATTTTATTGGCATGGCGAGCCACGAGCTCAAGACACCGCTTACTTCGATAAACGGTTACCTTCAGTTATTGCAATATCATGCCCGTCTGCAGAGTGAAAACAGGATGCTTTCTACGATTGACAAATCCCTAAACCAGGTTAAGCGGATGACCCGTATGATCGATGGCTTTTTAAATGTATCGAGACTGGAATCAGGAAAGATAGCGATTGATAAGCAACAATTTGAAATTACAAACTTATTGAAGGAAGTTTGCGAGGAAACCATGACTTTGACAAAAGGTCATCGTGTAAACCTGCACCTCAACAATGAGATTATGGTTAATGCAGACCAGAACAAATTAAGCCAGGTGCTTCAAAACCTGATTGGTAACGCCATTAAGTATTCTGATCTGGGAAGCGAGGTCAACATAAAATACGCTATTGATAATGACCATATTATCATCAGTATTATTGATAAAGGCATCGGGATTAAGCCAGAACATCAACAAAAACTTTTTGATCGATATTACAGGGTTGAAAATGACAGCACCATAGCAGGGTTCGGGATAGGGCTGTATTTGTGCGCAGAAATTGTAACCCGTCATCATGGAAAAATATGGGTGGAGAGTGAATTTGGGAAAGGCAGTACGTTTTCTTTCAGTATTCCACTGAGCACTTCGAGCTAAATACCAGAACTCATCTGGTTCAAAAACGACCAACCGGAATGGCAAAATTTTATGATTATCCGGGTAATAGTATTTGATAAAATAGTTATCGAACATATAACTGAGCGCAGATTGATACAAAGAGCAGCATTTATTAAAAATTTTAGAAATGAGCAGTTCAACTCCTGTGGCAGACTACAGTCCTGCTATCTCTTCAAATCCTCGCTGCGCTGTGGGCTTTTCGTTCTATCGGGTTTATGATTAACGGGAGGTACAGCTAAGCACCATGCAAGCCCAAATAGCAGCACAAACCCAACTAACTAAACGGGATTGAAGTGGTAGCTCCCGATTTTTCATCGGGACTATAACGGAAAGCCCGAATAACATTAAAAAAGCTACAAATGCTGCTTTCCAAAAAACAGACAGCAAATATACAGCTGAAAATAGATTGGTACGGAGAGCAGCATCGATTAAAGATTTTGGAAACGAACATTTCTGCTCCAATGTTGGACTTTAATCCCGCTATCTCTTCAAGTCCTCGCTCATTCCTCGTTCCATGAAATGGACAAGTTTTGCAGTTACGGTTATTTCATTCCTTCTTTCATCCCCTTTTCAAGATACTCCATTGCATTTGCCACATATACCAATGGGGCATTCCAATTGATGGCAATTTCATTACTTGCATAAGAGTTGGCATCATCCAGGTATGATAATTCTGGTTCGGGATCATATTTCAATCCATCTTGTTTTTCCCGGTTAGGCCCTCCAACCAGCAACCCTGGAACAGGTTCAGCAATACCATCTGCAAAAGACAGGCGATGATGCGGGTGCATAGGTGATTTATAACCAATACCGGTTACAAATGAATAACCCGTGGCATTTTTACCCAAAACGTAATCCAGATTACTAACCGCAGCATCGAGATAAACATCCTTTTTGGAAAATAAATAACTATTAATCAGTAATATGCTTTGATTCATAGCTGAAGAATTACTTCCCCAGGCAAAGTCGTAAAGCGAGGCGCCGATTACGGTATGATATGGGCCTGTTTTAAAAGCAGCCAAGTAGCGATCAGCAAGTGTGAGTATTTTCTTCTTCAAAATACTGGTTACACTCTTGTAACGCTCAGGTAACTGCCCCTCGCATCTAATCAACGTGTAATATCCCAGTATGCCTACATTACTCCAACTGGGTAGGCTTACCGGATCATTTAAACGGGCAAAAAAAGCATCAAAATACGCTTGCTCTCCGGTTGAGGCCAATAGTTCTGCAGAGGCCCAGGTCCATTCATCTTCTAAGTTCTTATCGCCATAAGTGCCCGTGGTTACTTTAAGGTCTGACGTTTTGTTGAGCAGATCCTGATCGTAAATAACGCTTGGATTATTTAGCGACCAACGCCAGGCATTCCTGGATGCTAACAGGCAACTATCTGCCAGTCCGGGATATTGCTCAGGAAAATGTTTAAAAATACGATAAGCCTGTGCGGCAACAGCGGCTAAATTAAGTGTAGCTGCAGTACCTTTCGCCACTACATAACGTTTTGATAAGGCCTTATCTGGCATCACCATGTCGTCGAAATCCAGGTTGGTACATTTATGATAAACTCCGCCATCAGCAGGGTCCTGCATTTTGAGCATCCATCGCAAATTGTAAACAGCCTCTGTTAAAACATCTGGAACTTTGTTTTTTGCATGCGGAATATGCACCTCCTGATCCAGGAAATATTCAGAAAAATCTTCATAAGCTGAAAGTAAGGTTGAGGTAGAGATCCCACTGTTAACAACATATTTATTGTAATCTCCGGCATCATACCATCCACCAGCAACATTAATTTTACTATCGGCCTTCCGGTTTTTAGAAGCGGCCGATGGATGAATATAGACTGAAGTATCCGGATGCCCGGCAACACGATTCCATTTCCCTGCATAGTTTACATCCAGTGCAGATGAGGCACGCTGATAATAGAATGCTTTTAATGCAGCTACTGCAAGATCGTGGTGCACCCCCTCTGCAATCCTAAAAACAGGAGAGTCAGAAACTCCGGGAATACGGATTATGTATTGGCCAGGTTGATTGAAGGCACTAAAATCTGCTATCCTGGTTTTAATTTTCGAGTAGCCGGTAACCTTTGGTTCAGATAATACACCCGTGTACACTGGTTTTCGGTCTGGCATAGATAACAACTCGAAACCATTAGCTGAAACTGCCTGGAGTACAACCGCACTTTTTTCCAGCTTTGGATAATAACCTGACTGGTCCAGAACAATCTCCGGGGGCTATTTGTTGAGCAGTAGCCGCAGTTGTAACCAGCGATAACAATATTAAAAACCACCTATATACAATGCTATTCATTATAACTACAAATATTTTTCAAACTCAGATTGCGTAATCACTTTCAGACTTACATCATCTATAAACATGGTGCCAGTAACATAACCGAGCGCGAACAACAATTTTATTTGCGTAACACCTGGCGGAATAATATATGCTTTTTCGTATAACTTCCAATCTTCGTCTCCTGTAACTGAAGCAATGTTGATTCCTTCGCCTATTTTAGTACCTTGTTTGTTAAGGGTTTCGAAAAGAAATAATGCCCCATTCCATGATTTTGTTCCGGTACTCACTGCATCTGCTTTAATCTTCGCACTCATGAGTATATACTGGGTATTTTTAGGCAAAAAAACGACCTGATGCATACCGGTCCATTTAGAAGAATCTGAAGAAAATATAGCGCTACTCATTTTCCCGGAGCTATACATGTAAGGCGTTGCCTTTGCTGAATAATCAACCCACCCATCCAACTCATTTTCAAAGCCACCATTAACCACCAGGTTTTTTTGTGCAAATACGGTAGAACTAGTTACCAGCATGACGATGCCAACTAGCATATATTGTATTAATTTCATTGATTAATTATTTAAAATTATAAATCCAAAGGTTGTATCTACTACCATTGATAGATTTCGAATAAAAAGGATCGTCATCCCGATCCGATAGCAATCGGATGTACCGCAGCGAAATGGAGAGATCTTTTGAGACAGATTTCTCGACTGCGTTGCACTACGCTCGAAATGACGATAACTCTAGGAAGCTACCTCATTAAGCTAAAAGATCTCCTTAAACTAGTACACTCCAATATCATCCAGGTAAATGGTTTCCGGTGCGTTGCCACTCAATTCCTGAAACCCGATCCAACTTAGACTTGCAGGTTTGCCCGGATGACTCGCATTCTGGAAACGATCCAAAGGAACTACATAATTAGTCCACTTGCCGGCATGCAGTACAACACTTACATTACGGTTGTCAAAATCATCTAATGCAACCTTTACCACTTTACCTTCAGTACCCGCTGTGCCATAAATAGAAAACTTAACATAGGTTTTGTCACTTAGATCAACAGCGTTATTACTGCCTACTGCATATCCTGCATAACTTCCGGTATAGGTAAGTTTGATTGAATGGGTACCGCGTTTTACCATCTCGGTACTATTTACGTCAGCGTTAGCACCTCCAAAATTGAAATCGTAACCAGCTGTTATTTCATCATCATAAAATAAATGGCTGAATCCAAATGGCAGTAATATTGGAACCACAACACCATCGTAAGATACATACGGACCAGTACCCGTGCCACCTGGAGTAGTAACACTTACTGCACCAAGCGCACCTGTTGGAACAGTTACCTTAAGTTCAGTACTGGTTGAAGAAATTACCCTGGCTTCTGTTGTACCGAATTTAACACTTGATACCTGATCAAAACGCAGGCCGGTAATGGTAATTACATCACCTGGATTACCGGCAAATTGACTCAAATCACTAATCGCCGGAGCAGGTTGTTTAATACTAAAATTAAAGGAAGTAGTACCAGATGAATTGGTCAGTGTTAATTTCCCTGTTTGATTGATCCAGGTGGCGGTTGTTGGGATCATCACCACAATGCTGTTATCACTAAAAAGAGCAGTATTAAGATAGGCTGATGCCCCATTAAATTCGACTTTGTTGGTCGATTTCAAATTTACCCCTTCTATAACATAAGTAACGCCAACATCGCCGGAAGTAACTGTTGAATCCAACGGGGTAAGGTTACTATCTCCTGGCCTTACTAAAGTACGAATCCTAGTAATGCTAGGTGCGCCCTGTCCTTCTTTGTCTTTTTTGCAGGAAGTGGCAAAGATCAGCATGCAAAAGATGCCAATCAGATAAAGGGCTATAGTATTTTTATATAACGTTTTCATAATAGCTTATTTAAAATTGTAAGGCACCGGAGCCAATAGTAATTTAGGATTTAGAATGGTTTCTGTTGTAGGATAAGGCAAACGGAAATTGACATCGGTTGGGGTATACTTTTGTCCCCAGATTACAACAGGTGTAGTGTTGCTGTAAATTCCTCTTTCCTGGTTAGAGATAATGGCAATTGCTTTAGGATGCGAGGTCACATTAAAACCATCTAACCTACCCAGATCAAACCAATAATCAGCCTCGAAAACGAACTCCATGCGACGTTCCTGATAAATATCCTGGATGGTAATCGAAGTTTTAGGGATTAAGCCGGCCCTTCTTCTGATTTTGTTAAAAGGTATCAACGCCGCATCATCAGAAGTACGATCGGCACCAGCAAGCACAGCTTCTGCTTCAATTAACAATACATCGGCATAACGCATTAGATAAGTATTATTACCTGCAGAAAATGCTGCGCCTTTACCGCCATTATCTGCAGGTGTACCCACTACATATTTTTTAATAAATGCCGGCATCCCTTGGGCAACGGCTCCGGCAGGTAAAGTGTAACCACCTTTAGCCTGGTTAATTTCAGGGTAAACATCGCCCTGCATCATCACTGTTGGCTTTCTCCTTAGATCGCCAGGCTCGAAAGCAGTAAGCAAATCTATAGAGGGCGTAACACTTCCGTAACCATCTCCCGTACCCGTAATTTCAGAGTTAAAGGCAAGGAAAGATTGTAAAGCATTACCATGACCATACGAAGATCCACCAAGCCATTGAATAGCCGCAACACTTTCTTCGTTGTTATTATTGGCCGTTTTAAATAAATCAGCATAGGTTTTGCCCGAAATATCTATTCCATACAATTTAAATTCGCCACTATTGATTACCTGCTCGGCTTTTAACCGAGCATTCGAATAATCGCGCATGTACAAATAAACTTTAGCCAATAATGCAGATGCTGATCCACTGGATACTTTACCCTGAGAAACAGAACCCGTTCTGATCATTTTATCACAATTATCTTCCGCAAATTTGAGGTCGTTGATGATAAACTTGTAAACATCAGTTACCGGGTTGGTATTAATCTGGTAATTGTTCACATAATCCAGGCTATTTTCGATAATTGGCACATTTCCCCATGTTCTTACTAAATAAAAATAAGCCATAGCCCGCATAAATCTCGCTTCGCCAATGGCATTATTAACGATTGGTGCAGGCACGCTGGCTGGCACTTTCGCCTTCAGGTTATTAATCAACGCATTAGATTGTGCAATTACACTATATAGCGAATTCCAGGCTGATGCCAATTGGGTATTATCTCCTGTTACAGAAAAATTCCCAAAATTGATCACATCCGGAGAATACGTGTGTGCGTTGCCACTTAGCAATTCTGAAATACACCAGGACGCTTTGGCATTCCAATCGAACCATGGCGAATTATATAAAGCAATTGTACTGGCCTGAACCTGCTCGGTATTTTGGTAAAAATTATCAGCACTGAGCGAATCCTGTGGAGGAATATTAAAAAATTCTTTTTTACAGCCCGCGCTAACAATGGCTATAAAAATAAAGCTGTATATTAAATATGATTTCATTTTGTTCAATAATTGTAGGTCACTAAAATTGTGCATTTATCCCAAAAGTGATGGTCCTGGCAATTGGATATCTTCCCAGGTCGATATTATTTAAAATGGCACTCTGGTTCATCGCCCCGATTTCCGGATCATAACCCTTATATTTTGTAAAGGTGTAAAGGTTTTGTACGCTTGAGTACACTTTTAAATTGGAGAATTTAAATTTCCTGATCCATGAAGCAGGTACCCTGTAACCCAAACTAACATTCTGGATGCGCAAGAAAGATCCACTTTCTACATAACGGTCTGATACAAACAGATTGGGGTTATCAATACCGATTTTAGGTGCAGGAATGTTGGAATCAGGATTTTGTGGTGACCAGAAATTACTATATGCCGCATATTGATTCTGATATACTGCAGCCAGGTTGCCCATGGTATTGTTTAACAGGTTCATAATTTTGGAGCCGTAAGATCCGTTCAGGAACAAGGTAAAATCAAAAGCTTTATAACTAAAAGTATTGGTAATACCATACGTAAATTTAGGATTTGGATTTCCGATTGCTGTACGGTCTTTTTCGTTTATTACCCCATCACCATTAACGTCTTCATATTGCACATCGCCCAACCAGGTACTACTGCTATTGTTGGCAATGCCACGGCCAAACTGAACTGGAGCAGATTGAAGCTGCGCTTGCGTTTTAAATATTCCCTTTACTTTATAACCATAAAATTCACCTACTGATCTGCCTACCACAGTACGGGTAACCGGAGTTTGAAGGTAAGCATTGGTTACTGTGCCAAAAAGTTCGGTTAGGCCGTTACCAAGTTCTTTGACTTCGTTGTTATAATGTGATAGCACAACACTTGTATTCCATTTGAAATCGCCTTTTTCAAAATTGCGCGAGTTAATATTCAAATCAAAACCTACGTTATCAATTTTTCCAAGATTTACATACGGAGGATTAATACCGCCCAAATAATCAGGACCACCCACTAAATAGGCTGGAAGCGTAAGCTGGAATAAGAAGTCTTTTGAAGTTTTTTTGTAAACATCTATACTTGTGCTAATCCTACCGTTTAAAAAGCTCATATCAACACCACCATTGTATTGGATAGAGGTTTGCCATTTTAGTGATTTATTATCGATCCGTCCGGCAAGAAAACCAGTTCCCAAACCCGTTTGTGAAGATCTTAACAAAGAGCTGTATAAATAATTGGGAACATCCTGGTTACCCACCTCTCCGTAACCCAAACGGATCTTAAGCCCGTTTACAACCTTATTGATCCCTTTCATAAATGGTTCTTCAGATAATTTCCAGGAGGCCGCAAATGATGGGAAATAACCAGATTGAGACCCTTCAGCGAACTTAGAAGTCTTGTCTTTTCTGATTGTTGAAGTAAGGCTATATTTAGAATTATAGGTATAAATGGCACGTGCGTAAACCGACTCCTGGCGTTGCGTACCAATATATTCATCATTGGTAGCTGTTACAGCCTGACCTAAATTCAGTGATTGTACATCGTTACTGTAAAATCCCTGGCGTGTTCCTTCAATCCCTCTCCAGTTTGACTGCTGCACCTCGTAACCTAAAATGGCACTAAGGTTATGCTTTTGACCAAAAGTCTGGTTGTAATTAAGATATTCTTTCCAGATTAAAAATGTACTTTGCTGGAATCTTTCCTTTAACGACGCGGTAGGATTGGTAAAACGGCCCCAAGAATAACTCGGCGTAAATACATTATTATCTGAGAAATTAAAATCACCTCCAAGTTCCGATCTTAGCGACAATGGCTTAAGAAACTTAATTTCGTTATAAATATTGGTGTTGATATTCGTCCTGTTCAGCTTATTTTTAATTTGCTGCGCCTGGGCCACCGGATTTAATGCAGCAGCGGCAGCAAGTGGATCAGATAAAGGAGGACCAGTATACGAACCATCAAGGTTAGTTACAGCTAAATCAGGAGCCTGCAATAAAGCATTGTAAATGATCCCGTTATTATCACTGGTCACTACATTTTCTGCAGACCGGCTTCCGGTTAAGGTAATTCCAAGTTTAAACCATTCCTTTACCTGGGCATCAGCATTTACCCGAAGACTATAGCGGCGAAAATCTGAACCGATAACTGTACCATCCTGCCCGAGGTATCCACCAGAAATGTAATAGTTTAGTCCCTCTTTACCCCCGGAAACAGCTACCTGATGACTCTGCTGTGGTGCAGTTGTAAATATTTCCTTTTGCCAGTTGGTACCCTCTCCCAATACTGAAGGATCTGCAAATTCGACCCTTCTTCCGGTACCGTAAATATCACCCAGTGAATTTTGAAGTGCTGCATACTGGCGAAGATTCATTACATCCATATACCTTGCCACACGCTGGAAACCGTAATAACCATCATAATTTATCGAAGAATTACCGCTCCTACCCCTTTTGGTAGTGATGATAATTACCCCATTTGAAGCCCGGTTTCCGTATATTGCTGTTGCAGATGCATCTTTTAGTACATCAATCGACTCAATGTCATTTGGATTGATCAAAGATAACGGACTTACGGTAGTCTGCGAATTGGCATTAGAAGATGAAGCCTGTAAAGGAGATCTTCCGCTGGTACTCTGATTGCCCGCATCGCCTGAAATCGGCACACCATCTATCACATATAAAGGCTCATTACTACCGCTTAAAGAGGTTACGCCACGTACACGTACAGATGTATTGCTACCGGGTGCACCAGAATTTTGCGAAATCGTAAGTCCTGAAGCTCTGCCCTGCAGCATTTGATCGATACTGGTTTGAGGCACATTGGCAATATCGGAAGCTTTTACAGACGAAATAGATCCATTAAGATCTGTACGTTTTTGAGTTCCGTAACCAATCACCACCACATCAGAAAGTGATGTAGTCTGTGCCTTAAGTACCACATTCAGTACGCGATTATTGCCCGGACTAATCTCCTGGGGTTCCATCCCAACAAAAGAAAATACGAGGGTCGTCGATCCGGCAGGCAGCGAAATCTTGTACTTTCCATTGATATCTGTGATGGTTGATTGTTTAGTCCCCTTCACATTAACGGCTACCCCGGGAAGCGTTACCCCTTTTTCATCACTCACCGTACCAGAAATCTCTATATCCCGAACGGAGATAGATGTAAATGGCGAATAGGTATTCTTTTTAAGAATAATTGTTTTTTTGATGATTTTGAAATCGAGATTGGTATTTTTTAAAACCACGCCCATTACCTGCTCAATAGGCATGTCGGTTACGTTAAGGTTTACTTTATATTTATCGTCAATATCAGCACGTCTGAAAAGCAAGTGGTAACCACTCTGTTTTTCTATTTGCTTTAAGATGGAAATAATGTCAGAATTATTCTGTTTAAGCGTTAGATTCTGACTGAAGCTGCTAGCGCTAACCTGCATAAGGGTAAGCGTAAAGAAAAGCACTACGAGTCTCATTGTTAACAGGATTTGATAAGAATCACGGCGCAATACCTGCCTGATCCTAAAAAATAAATTCATATCTTTATGGAGTTTTGGTTAAATTATAATGTTGTCTAAATCGGATTGTAAGTAACCTTTACAATAACCGGATGTGGTGCAAACACTATCCGGTTTTTTCTTAAAAAGCATAGTTACGCCTTCACATTATACAGTATTGTAGTAGTTTCTCATGTTTGAATATTTATTTGGTTAAAATTTATTTTTTACCGATTACGTCTCTTTAATCGATTATAGTTAGCACATGTCCGTTCAATTCATATTTTAATCCTGTAAATTGAAGCATACTTAACAACTCTGAGAGTTCTACATCTTTAGATATTGTTCCTGTATAAGATATTTTAGAAGGCGTTCCTTTAAATACAACCTGAATATCATACCATCGGACTAACTGCCTGGCAATTGCTTTGATCTCCATATCCTTAAAGATGAAAAGGTCGTTTCTCCAGGCCATTACAGTTTCCAAATCGCAATTATTATTCACGTTTATGCCAAACGGATCTACCAGGGCTTGTTGTCCGGGTTTCAATAGCTGTGAAAATTTACCAGATGATAAATGGATACTGCCTTCAATTAACGTTGTTTTCTGCTCGGCCTCATCGTCATAAGCCATTACGTTAAAATGCGTACCCAGTACCCTAATTTCCGTTCCACCCGATTGTACCTTAAAGGGCTGATTAGGATTCTTGGCCACTTCGAAATATACTTCGCCTGTCATCTGCACAACTCTTTCAGCGCCCTTAAAAGCAGTTGGAAACCGCAAGCTTGATTTCGCATTTAACCAGGCTTTACTTCCATCAGGCAAAACAACGCTGTATTTCCCACCAAGCGGCGTGGTAATCTTATTAAAGCTTATTTTTGAAGATGCAGATCCGGTATGCATTTTATAGCTGAGTTCGCCTTCAGCTGTTTTTACAACACTAACGTTTTGCTGGTCGGCCAGTGCACCTATTTTAGCTTCGGTTAATACAACTGCAGATCCATCGTCTAATGTCAAAACCGCCCTGTTACCACCCGGTTTTATATGAATCGATTGATGTAATTTTGTATTTTGATTTTGCAGGTGTAGTTGCGAACTATATCTCCAGGTCAGCACCGCGCCCAGAACCACAACGAGTGATGCTGCTGCCCATAACATGGTACTTATACGTATTGATTTTTTAGGAACTGATATTATCTTTTGCTGACCTTTAGTTTGGATATTGAGCAGAATGCGTTCAAAAATTTTATCTTCCACGAGTTTGCGCTGGTCATCAGAAAGACCGGCAAGATCTTCAGGTACCTCATCCATACTATCAAACCATTGATCTACTTCTTTTATTTCACTAACAGTACAATCCCCGGAAAGATATTTTTTAAGTAGGGAAACGGCTATTGATCTGCCCATGTTGATATGTAGTTATATTTGGTTCGTTAATAGTATAGTCGGATAGCCTGCCACTTCCCCCCAAAAAAAATAAAAAAAATTTAAAATGCATCCCGGATGTGTGGGCGAATTTATTTAACGGAGTAACCAGGCAAAACCAGAAGCAATCAAAATCACCTTATAATGCACCCTAAAGTGCTTTAAGGCATTGGTAATATGGTTTTCAACAGTCTTTTCAGACAGTCCCAGTAATTCGGCAATTTCCTTATTAGATTTGTGCTCTTTCCTGCTGAGTTCAAATACCCTTCTGCATTTGGCGGGTAACTTCGAAATCACTCCGTTGATTCCGTTTTCCAACTCTTTTATAAATATGGTTTCTTCAGTGGTATTTGTAGCCTCCTGATAACTAAATGAAAGCAGTTCGAGGTAATTGTTCCGGGTAGCCTCCTTAGCCAGATAATCAATAATAGAATAGCGGATAGCAGAATGGAGATAAGCCTTTAAAGACCCTGTGATATTTATTTTCTCCCGATTGATCCAGAATGTTGTGAAGAAATTCTGGATAATCTCTTCTGCGGCTTCTTTAGATCTTAATCTTTTATTGGTAATCAGATATAAATCATACCAATACCTGGTATAAATTCCCTTGAAAGCAACCACTTCGTTCTCCCTCAACATTACGATCAGTTCTTCATCAGTATGATTATGTTGGTTGCTCATAGCCAGTAAAATTATAAAAAAATTGAATCCAAAACTACGAACATAATGCCAGACCTGACGATATATTAAAATGCTGATATTTATGGCATTTCGCTTTGATGATTCTAAAAATCTAACCTATAATCCTGATTCAACCACAATAAAATTTCAACTACTTTCTGATGCTGATTTAGCAGTGAGGAAGGTGATTATGCCAACGTTCGCATGTAATTAACAGCGTCGATAGGATAGATATTCTTTTCTAAAAAATGGAGGCTGTGTTTTAAATATAGAATTGTCATCCAGAGAACCATGATTGCTCAGCAAATCTGTCCGGATAGATCTCTCCATTTCGCTACACTACATCCGATCGCTATCGGATCGAGATGACGATCATTCTATTAGACTGGATGGAACTCCAGACTCTGTCAATTATAGCCAGTGTCAGATGTTTCCATCTGACACTGGCTATAATTAAAATTCAGGATCAAAATTAAAGTAGATCGGATTAGATAGCGCCACCATTTTTTCGCTTAACCCGGCAGACTTTGGCACCTGAGGGTAATCAGTATTTTTACCTTCAACCGTAACACGGTAATAGGCGCGGCCCTTTAAATCTGGTGTATCGGTAAACTGAAAAGCAGGAACTTCACCGCTAACCTGAAAACTGTTCAGCTTTGCTCCATTCTTGATTACTGTAACAGTATATTGCTCTTTAGGTAATTTATTGCCAATCAATTGCACCTGAAACTTTATAGGTTTACCCTTTGAAACCGCATTATCACCCATCATCATTTCAAACTTACCATTGCCTCCATAATCAGCATAAAACTCAACTCTTGGCGCGAAAGGATTGGAACTTACAGCAGTTTTTCCATGATCTAAAGCATCTATAATCGCAGTAAGGCTACGTTGTTTGGCAAAAACCCATGTTGTTGGTGTACCTACATAATTAAATTCTGCCTGATATGTATTTGCACTTGGTTTTTCAGCTGCAGTAGGCACACCATGATGGGTATCGCTTCCACCTCTGCCTGTCATCATCCTGCCCGAAGAAAGCATGTCATCCCAAATCATTATTGCGTTGGCATTCTTCGGCCAAACAGCCGAATTCCAGACCTCTATAGACTGAACCAAATCGTACGAAAAGCCAAAATTATCTTTTCCGCTGGGATGATTTGCCGATAAATGGATACCTAAAGATTTTTTAACTTTCCCAATGTTGACGTCACGGGCATCTCTGATATCATAAAGACGTTGATGGTTGTATGGCTTATCAGAAAATACATTTCCATGTCCCCTGGTTGTTGTCCATTCGGCACCATAAAGCAAAAGCAATGAATCAGATTTAAATTCCGGATCCGCCCAGGTATGGTGAGCAACATCGCCATTAACATGATTATCATGGTCGGTTATGGCCAGATAATCCATACCAACTGACTTTGAAAAATTAATAATTTTCGCAATCGAATTATTAGATGATTCTATACTATGTCTTGAGTGTACATGTAAATCACCCTTTAGCCAAATTCCGTATGTATTTATTATTGCCGGAGGATTTACGGTTTCCTGTGCCTGGAGATAGCCAGCATTGAGCATTAAAATAAGGCAAATTAAAAAACGAAAATATTTTGATTGAATAGCCATAATCTGGTTTAAAGATAGAATTAAAAAAGAAGCTGTATCAAAAATCAACTTGTTTTGAGTTTTGTTACGTTGAGCTTAGCCTGTGCTGAGTTTGCCGAAGCATAGAAACGCTTTAAATATTTTTTTAAAGTCCTTCGACAGGCTCAGGATGACATTTTGCATTTATGATACAGCCTCCTGATTATTTGTTTGCTGCGTAATTAAGATTAAACTTTTACTAAAAATGCTTCAGGCATTTCTGCAGCTTTGAGCATGAAATTATGCAGCTCGTAATTTTTAACAAAAGGTTTTAAATTTTCAGATCCCGGACCAAACATCGTTAACTCAACATAATCTCCGGTATGGTTCATACCCGCCCATTGTACATCAGTATATTTACCCAAAATTTTGCCATACTCGTAAAATGGCAGGTTTGATTCATTATAAAGCTGCCCTGGAACAATATCCTTAAAGTGAACCAATAAAGATTTTACATCTTCTGATTTCATTTCAAAACCTTGATTTTCTTTGATCAAATCAATTATTTTCTGTTCGCTAAATGATTGATTAAGCTGAGCCAAAAGCCAGGTATTACTGTGTTTGAAGTTTTGAAGGCTATCGAACTTTTTGTTGGCTTCATCAGCATAAAACAAACCAGGGTTCGAATTACCATGATCTGTAGTGATGATCACTAAGGTTTCTCCATCTTTTTCAGCAAATTCTATTACTTTTCCAACAGCTTCATCAAAAGCAAGCTGATCGAAAATTAAACCGCTCAAATCATTTGAATGCGCAGCCCAATCCACTTTACCACCTTCAACCTGTAATGCAAAACCATCTTTATGATCTTTCATTAGTTCGATTGCTTTCATGGTCATCTCTGCCAGTGTTGGCGTCGATTTGATGAGTTCCTGGTCGTGTAGACGGTCGATCTCGTAAGGCATGCCATCTTCTGCAAACAAACCTAAAACAGGCTTTGATTGATCTAAGGCTAAAATTTCGGCCCTGTTTTCTGCAACTTTATAACCCTGAATTAAATATTTCGGAATGAGATTCCCACCTTCCCTTTTCTCACCGAAATATTTATGCCCGCCACCCATCATCACATCGAATTTCAGACCCAGATACATTTCTGCAATAATATCCTGACCGCCGCGGTTATCAATATTGATGCAAAAACCTGCCGGCGTTGCATGCGTAATGGGCACAGTGGTTACACAACCTACCTTTTTACCTTTTTCTTTAAACTTTTGAAGAATCGGTTGAGGCTTTTCTCCTTTCATGCCAACGTTTAGTGATCCGTTTCTAACGCGCATGCCTCCACCCCAGGATGAACTTGCCGCAGCAGAATCAGTAACCAAAGAACTCGCCGAAGCGGTATCCATCAGCGCTCTTACTGCTTTGTTATCTCTGTAAAGCCCCAACCATTTACTGCTTTTGCCAAATATGCGATTGGAATAGATATCTGCCATATTCAACGTTCCGATACTCATCCCATCACTTACCATCATGATGATGTTTTTCGCCTTTTTACTCCCAACTACTGGAGAAGCGATTACATCTTTCATACCCACAAAAGGCAAACCTAAACCGGCTAAAAAGCCTCCTTTTAATAACGATCTTCTGTTCATATCTAACTTACTTTTTAAATAAAGGGTTCGCTCTAAAGTATTTTCCATCAGCAAAACTGATGGCATAATCTGATTTAAAGTGCGTACTTTTTTTGTAGTAATCTGTTGTAATAATCTGGGCGCCCGATTTACAGGCGGCTTCGAAATCACTCCAGTCGTTATTTCTGGCTTGCTTCGTATCCGCATCGGCCCTGGTCCTGATGATGTAACCTTTCTTCACCAATTCAGGAATTTGCTCATCCTTCGGATTATTTCGAATCATTAAACCTGCTTCAGGCGTTCCCGGGTCTGCATTGGCAAATAGTACGCGACCCTTAAGTGAAGGATGCCCCTGAATATAGGTGGAGCGCTTTCTGTCTTTAGCGTCCAAAACGAAAAGGAATTTACCTTTGGCCTGACTAAGTTTCGGCCAGTTCTTGGCCAGCACAGCCTCTTCCAAAGTTTTATATTTGCCTCTCACCTCATCCGGACTTAAAATATGCTCTTTCCCTAAATTTTGAATAATCACAGCATCCAGTTCATCAAAAGTTTTACTTGTAAAGGGCTCAGGCTGCGTAAATCCTTTACGCTTTATCGAGTCATCTTTAGCTTCTAAAGTGATAAAAACTGGTGTGTGGTCCGGATTAGCATCTGACCATTTCTTTAATTGCTGTAATGCAATCACAAAAGTTAGTGCCGACGACCTGAAATCTAAATCCGGAACATGAAATACCTTGAATCCGGGTTTATTCATTTCACCGTCTTTATCGAATGCAGGTTGCCCCTTTACCTGTTCTAAACCTCTGGGATGGGCATATTTACCACCCTTCTCATCAGCATAAACATCGATTTCGAGATTTCTTAAACCCATATCCAATTGCTCGGGCATCGGAATATGTTCATAATCCAGACTGTTGGCGGCTACCGAATCCTGTGATTTAATAACATTGAACAGCGCAGGATTAATGGCTTGCTTATAACTGTTGTGCGAGCCGATAACCTGTATTTGATTGATTGGCAAATCGTCTTTTTTAGTAATTAAGGCAATTGCAGGTACAACCAGCAATAAACCAAAGCAGGTAATCAGTCTCATATTTTTAATTTTAGTAGCCTGGGTTCTGTTTTAAATTTGCATTCAGTTTCAGCTCATTTGCAGGAATTGGATAAATCCTCCTGGTGATGTCTTTATTCATAAAAAGCACATCATTCGGGAGTGGATATTCAGTTTCAAATTGCCCGAAACGGATTAAATCATTTCTTCTCCAGGCCTCCCAGCTAAATTCACGCGCTCTTTCATCAAGCAAAGTACTCAAAGTAACCGTTGTTGCGCTTTCAGCGCCGGCACGGCTTCTTATTTTATTAACTAAAACCAAAGGCGTTTGTAACTCACTGTTAACGGTTGTTGCTGTTGCACCTCTTAATATGGCTTCGGCTTTCATTAACATGACATCGGCAAGACGTAAAACCGGCATATCGTTTCCGTTTAACCTGGTTGCCTGGATGGCATTTGGATCTGGCCAGTATTTTACTGAGCGGACACCTTTTGCCTGATCAGCAACTGTATTACCTAAATCCATCGGTTTACCTGGTTTTAAAATAAGGTCAGGGGTAATCTCAATTTGAGTTGTTGTTCCTGCAACATAAACAGGTTTGGTTAAATCAGGTTTACGGTTTGCATCCGGCGCATATTGCTTACCAACCAGCCAGAAAGTTGTACGAATATCATTACTTAAGTTGAAACGGTTGAAATATTCAGGCGTGGTACTCATCGAAATACTAAAACCCACGTTTATTCCATAGGCTGGCGCCAGCGCAGGATAAAAGCCAAATCTGGTGATTTGATTTCCTGGAATCTGCTGATCATAAGGAATTGCAAAAATGGTTTCGTTAATCTGCGGACCGTTGTTTACATCGAAAATATCGCTATATTTTGCATCCAGACTATAATTGCTGTTTTTCAAAATGTTATCGGCCATGGTAACGGCGTCTGTATATCTTGGTTTGCCGGTATAAACTTCTGCGTTTAAATACATTTTCTCCAGCAAAGCATAAACCATTGCCTGTGTTGGTCTGCCGTAAACCAAAATCCGGTTGGTGTTATCCTTTACCGGTAATTGAGCAACAATAGCTAAAAGCTCCTTTTCTATAAATTCGAATACTTTTTCGCGGGTTTGATTTCCAGGAGGCGTACTCACCGGAAAGGCATCTATAATGGGTACGTTTCCATACAAATCCATCATAAAGTAATAATACAATGCCCTCATTGCTCTTATTTCAGCTATACTTTTAGCTTTTGAAGCATCAGATGCTACTGATTCAGTTGTAAGATTTATTAAGCGGTTGCAATTGTTAATACCGCCGAAACCCCACTGCCAGATATCTCTAACATTTGGATGATCAATGGTCCAGGTATGGTAATGCAACTGGCGGTACTGGCCACCATCATCAAAATTTCCATCACGGGCGGGCAGGATAGCCGCATCGGTAGAAAGTTCCTGCATTCTCCAGTAAGGCACGCCGTACTGTGATGATAAGTTAGAATACATGGTGCCAAAAAGTGCTGTATAATCTGCAGGGGTATAGGGAAAATTTTCTTTAACGTATTGCGATTCTACATCGACATCTAGCTTGCTGCACGACTCCATTACCATCAAACAGGCAAGAATATTAAACAGGATGATAAACTTTTTCATTTTCTTATTTTTTTAGAATGATGCACTTACACCAAAACTATAGGTTCTTGTTTTTGGATAATAATTGTTATTGTCTATACCTGGCGTTACACCACCCATATTAATCTCAGGATCAATACCGCTGTAGTTTGTAATCACGAAAAGATTATTTGCTGTAACGTAAAGTCTGATCGCTTTAATTGATTGTGCTTTTGGCTTAATGGTGTAACCGATTGTAGCATTGTCTAAGCGCAGGTAAGAACCACTTTCCACAAAACGATCAGAAATCAGGTATGCATTTGTATCGTTGAAAGATTCGCCTAAAGTAAATCTGGGGATATTTTGCAGCTTGGCATCAGCCGGATTGTTTAATGATGCCATTGTTGCATTTAGGATTTTATTACCTAATACCCCACGAACAAGGAAATTCAAATCCCAGTTTTTATAGTTGAAGGTATTTGCCCATCCGTAAATTAATTTTGGTTGTGCATCGCCTGCAATTTTAGCATCAGTGGTTAAGGGTTGTGTAGCGATGGTTTGTCCGGCAGCATTAACATAAGTACTTACGCCAGCCGCATTTTTACCCGCATAGTTCCATAAATTGAAGGTACCCAGGGCATAACCTGGCTGAATTAACTGACTGAAATTTCCTGACTGGCCTTTACCACCCAACTGAGCCGTTTGAATGAATGAGATTTTATAGAAATCATCAGATAAGGTTTCTACAACGTTTTTATTGTGTGCTATGTTTGGAGAGGTTGTCCATTTGAAATTGTCAGTTTTAACTGCAATAGCGTTTAAAGAGAACTCCACACCTTTATTTTTGATTTTACCTACGTTGGCTGTTATGTTTGGCAGGAAAAACTGCGTGGTAGATACTTCATAACGATCGTAAATTAAATCAGAAGTTTTCTTCACATAAAAATCAACTGAACCTGTAATTCTGTCTTTAAATAAGCCAAAATCTAAACCAATGTTGGTGGTTGCCGTACTTTCCCATTTCAAATCCGGATTCGGATTTCTTACCGGCCCAATTGCATTGCTGATATTGCCATTATTTAAAAACTTACTATTTCCGGCAGGCGTACCGTAAATCAGTAGTGCAGAAAAGGCATCAAAACCTAAACTGTTGCCTGAAACACCATAACCTGCACGTAGTTTTAAATCACTCACTACCGGAACAGTTTTCATAAAATCCTCGCCAATAATTCTCCATCCGGCAGATACAGCAGGGAATAAACCCCAACGGTTATTTCTTCCGAAAGCAGATGAACCATCATTTCGTAACGAGGCCTGAAATAAATATTTCTCGTTGTAATTATATTGAACCCTTCCGTAGTAGGAAATTAATCTTAAGGTAGATATCGGGGCGTTATTGAATGCGATTTGCGAAAGCAACGTCGGGTTTGAAAGGAAAAGGTTGTTGTAACCTAAATTATCATTTGAGAAATTCTGTGTGGTAACGCCAAAACCATCATTGGTTCTGTCTTCCTGCCATGAATAACCTGCAAGTAATTTCAAACCGTGTTTCCCGAAAGTTTTATCATAGTTAAAATAACCCTCAAGTACCTGACTTTTATTTAAAACATCAAATTTTTGCGCCTGTCCGTTAACACCCCTTGCTAATCCCGATTGGCTGTTCAGGTAAGTGCTGTAATTATTCTGATCCCTTTGCGAAGAAACACTGGCTGTGAACTTCAGGCCATCAAGGATATTCACCTGCGCCATTCCATTAATCAGTGTTTTATTGTTCAGGTTATTGATGACATTATTATCTACAATTGATAAAGGATTTCTCGTTCCGCTTCCGGTACGGTTATAGTTTTCTTTGTAAGTACCATCAGTGTTGAATGGACTTACCGTTGGTAAATAGAACAGCATATTTGGTAAAGCCTGCGTTTGATAAATATCCGAGCTTTTTGAATTGCTGTTGGTAACCGTTAAGCCAAGTTTTAACCTGTCGTTAAAAAATTTCTGATTGATATATGCCCTTACAATAGTTCTTTTTAAAGAAGTATTTTTTAGTATTCCTTTGTTATCCAGGTAATTTACACTAGCGCCATAATCGGATGCCTGACCAGAACCACCGAAAGAAACATTATGATTCTGTGAAAAACCTGTTCTTTCCAATAACGATTGCCAGTTGGTATCAGAACCATCGTCATCGATCGGGTTTAAAGTCTGTTTATTATCTGCAAGGTACTGCCTTAACTCTGGCGCAGATAGCATATCATATTTCTTGGAAACCTTTTCTACCGCAGCATAACCATTGTATGAAAGGCGTGCCTGTCCATTTTTAGATCTTTTTGTGGTCACCATAATTACCCCATTTGCAGCGCGTGAACCATAAATTGCCGTTGAGGATGCATCCTTTAAGATATCTATACTTTCAATATCGGCAGGGGCCAATAAATCAATTGATGCTCCCGGAACACCATCGATAACATAAAAAGGCTCTTGTGCTGCACCTTCTCTGAATGATGAAGGCCCGCGAAGTGTAATTGATGGCTTAGCATTTGGATCGCCACTTTTGGTTACATTTAAACCGGCAACCTTTCCTTGAAGTAACTGGGCGGGATTTACCATTACACCCTGATTAAATTCTTCAGACTTAATGGAGGTTACTGAACCCGTTACATCTTTTTTATTCGCTGTACCATAACCGATTACCACAACGTCCTTCAATGTCTGATTGTCTGGCATGAGCGTTACATTAATTCGCGTTTGATTACCAACAGGCACTTCCTTTGAGATGCTACTCAGCATGGAAAAAACTAAAACGTTTGATGATTTTACCGATAGGGTGTAGTTTCCATCAGGATTTGTAGAAGTTCCGCCTGTCGAACCTTTTATTCTTATCGTTACGCCAGGAATTGGCTGGTTGGTTTCATCAACAACCTTACCGCTGATGTTCCGGGTATTTTGTGCCATTACATTTATGGAGAAAAGCATTAGCATAATCAATACACCCTGCAGCCTGCGTACCTCAGTAAAGTAAATCAGTTTGTAAATTTTTTTCATGAATGAATAATTTATAGTTTGTTTGCATTAGCCAGAACGGCACCTCATTTGGCCAAAACCCAATGACTAATTTGCTACAAAGATGAGCCCGGTTGGTTAGGAATTTATGATGTAAAAAATACTGAATTGTTAAATTAGGGAAGGAAAAGCATTGGAATGTTAAGAAAACAGCCATTAAACGTCAGGTTAGATTTTTTAATTTAACATGACGTTTAACAATCATTTGCAAATCAAAATATTGAGGTCATTTGAGATTATTCATGGTGTCAGATATTTCCATTTGATTTGTGGATCTCTTTGAGAAATCAGCATTGCGAAAAGGCTATTCGCTGCTATTAAGACCCTGAAATAAATTACCTTCTGTGAGTTCGCTTAAAGCTTGGTTTACTCCATAGCTTTCCGCTTCGCTACAGCTACAATTGACGTTATTTAACAAATCGTTATTAATCAGAATTTTAATTGCTTTCGCATTTCCACCCAGCTAGGCCATAGCACGGTATCCCCGTTCTACTTAAATCCGGCCTAACAAATTTTTCGGGCTGCACTGTTTTAGCCGTACAACTGGCTTCAAAAGAAAAATTTTCAGCCGGCATTTTTTGTTACTTTTTGATGCCAAAAGAAAGAGCCCTTCGGCGGCGGCGAGCCGAGGCAAGACCGCGCCTTAGGGCAAAAGAAATCAATTAAACGTCACTCATATTGATTTTTATAAAATAAGTTACCCCTCAGAACAACGATCGCATTTTAAACCGGTGAGGATAATCAAATGAATTAAATTTAATTCGCTTTTCATATCCTCTTCAGATCACAAGCGTAGTTTTGAATCATAAAATTATTGATAATCAAAAAAAGAGAATATGAAAAGTCAAATCAAAAAAACAGCAATAACTGCTTGTTTCGCGCTGATGAGCATAGTAACACTAGCGCAGGTACGTCCAAATGATAACCCTCCGGCACCACCTATAGGGCCTGGAGAAATGCTTCCTCATCCTGGGCGAAACAGAGGCGGTTTGGAAGGCGGTGCTTTAAAAGTTTTAACGTCACTAAACGGAAAGGTTATTGCCTACCAAACGAATGACAGGTATATTTATAATAGTTTCACCTTGCAAAATGGCAGTCAGGCGATCACAGTCAGGTTTCCGGAACAACTAGGTAAACAATTAATGAGTGCAGCAGCTAAGGGTAAATCGGTAACTGTAAAAGGCTTTACAGATAATGGACCAGATGGTGTAAATGTATTCCAAATGGCGAGTTTGCTGGTTGATGGAACGCAAATAGCAGATAGCCCGCCAACCGTACCTATTGCACCAGTTAATGCACAGTCTGGAACCTTTACAGGAAAAATCAGTGATTTTAAGCGTGACCAGGGAGGTGCAATCCGCGGGCTTAGCCTCGACAATAAGGTACAGATAGATTTGCCTCCACCTGCAATTGAACAGTTACAATCTTTATTAAAAGCTGGTGATAAAGTAAAGGTAACCGGAATTAAAGACACACCACCATCAGGTGTAGCATTGGAAACTGGTGCCCCAACCATCATTCACCCGGAAACCATAGAGATTAATGGACAGACTTATTTGTTGAGATAATCTGGTTAGATCCTTTCGTGTGGACACATCTTTTGGTTTGGGTTTTTTATACGTTTTGCTAGCTTGCTTTAATAAATTTACAGGTTTTACCGAAGAACGCCGTCAATCCCAAGGGCCAGGAGAATCAAAAAAACAGGAGTAGTTCATTACAATTGGCACAAACAAACCTGAAACGCAGTGGTTTTGTGTTCGTAATCACTGAATTAAAGCTCAAAATAGCATTGAACACAAAACAAAGTGCCGCTGTTTTTTTGATGTGCGTGAGATTGTGTAAAGAGCCCATTGCTGGATTGACAAAGCGCTTTGGGTACTTTGGCGCTCCAAAGTACCATGCCACCGCGGCATAGAGCGGAAAAAATCAACATTTATTTCCAAAGTATAGTTTTTAAGATATCAAAGCTTGCTATTAGCAGGAAAGATGCTGAAATAAATTCAGCATGACGATCGACCTAGGCAACGACGCTAAAAAAAATGTAAACTAAAAGGGATGTACGATAGGGTTAGATTGGGAGAGCGAGATAGCTCTCCCAATCTTAAATTAATTGTTGACGCGTATGAACTAATTGGCTGCTTCGCTGTTAACTGATAAAATATACAGATATTTTGCAGATTGTATGAAAATGGAGCAAGATAATGACGTAGAGCCATTAAAGATGAAAAATTACCGCCCCCTGCTGGTCGTGATCATCATTTTACTATTGGTTATTATCTGGTTATTAATAAAACCTCCTGTGCCTTTATTACCGAAAGCACCGGCACACCATAACAGGCCACAGGTTGAACGACCGCATAAACAACGGATAATTACCGGAATCGTTACCAGGTATAAAAACAACCCTCATTTAGATATCAATTCACTGGAACTGAAAACCGAAAAGGCTGGTTCAATCACTATTGATTTTAGGCCACATACTGCATCATGGGTAACCAGGATTGGTGCCATAGGAGAATCGGTTACAGTAACTTATGGTTTAAACCCGAGCGATGAAGTAGTTGGTTACCAATTAATAGCCATTAAGAATAATAGAATGGGCATTAGCCAAACCCTTGATGATTTGCCCCCGCCTCCGGATGTTCCAAACCATCAGACAGAAAATTTTAAACTGGAGAAGCCTGTTTTGATCACAGATCAATACGGCGGTATTGTGGCGTTGAGAAAAAATAACCTTTTATTTCACTTTAAGCCAGGGCTGGTAGATGATATCGCACACCTCATCAAAGAAAGCGACACATTTCATCTTGTAGCGGTGAGGCGTCAGGATGACCAGGGCTTTATTAATATAAATCATGACAAAGTATATATTGTGCTTAGCATTACTATAGATAACAAAACATTCCTGGTAAGATGAAAATATTATTAATAGAAGACGAGATAAAGTTAGCAGGATTTATTGCTGACGGCCTTACGCAGGCGGGTCACATCTGTGATCAGGTTGCCGATGGTAATAAGGGGCTGGAAACGGCTATGGTTGGTAATTATGATCTTATACTATTGGATATGATGTTGCCCACACTTAACGGGTTGGAAGTTTTAAAAAACCTGCGCAGCTTTAACAACCAAACGCAGGTGATTATAATAAGTGCATTGAACGATACAGAACACGTGATAAACGGGCTCGACCATGGTGCTATTGATTACCTTAAAAAGCCATTTGAGCTTGATGAGCTGTTAGCCAGGGTACGTTCTGTACAACGCCGGTCTTTAGCACAGGGTTCACTCAAATTACAGGTTTCGGATCTCAAGGTAGACCTGCTGACAAGAGAAGTTAGCCGGGCCGGTAAGCCAGTAATATTAAGTAATCGTGAATTTGCCTTGCTGGAGTTCCTGCTCGCCAATCAAAACAACGTAGTAACAAAATCACAGATTCTCGAAAAAGTATGGGACATCCACTTCGATCCTGGTAGCAATGTAATAGAAGTACACCTTTACCAGCTTCGGAAAAAAATGGATAGAGGTTATGATGAAGAGTTGATCCACACGGTTGTTGGGCGGGGTTATGTACTGAAAGGCGACGTAAAACAAGGTTAAATGATAACAGGAAAGCGTCAGTTCGGTATCAAGTTAAAAATAACAGCAGCCTTTAGTCTGATCTTTATTTTATTGAGTTTCTCCTTCAACCTCTACTGTTACCGGAAGATCAGGATACTGATGATATCCGATAATGATGCCTATTTAATGGCCAGGGCCCAAACACTTTTGGATAAAACCGAAGTATTACCGGCAATTATTCCTTTGCCTGATAACAATACTTCCATCAGGGTATTATACCATTCAGCAGGAAAGCCCATAACAGTTTTTCAGTCACCCGGGATCATTAAAAATATCTGCACACCTACAAAAACGGGCGTAACCGATACCCTGGGAATGAGGGTTGCCTATGTAATCAGCAGTAATGAAGATAACCCCGCCGAATTGATGCTTGTACGCAGTGCAGACCAATTAAATAATAATTTACGATACTTGCTGCTACTTCTTTTTGCCTGTAGCCTGTTGAGTGTTTTGCTTGCAGGTTTGATTGCCTATATTTTATCGTTTTATTTATTACAGCCGGTGCAGCGTATCATTAAAGCGGCCAAACTCATCAATGCGCATCAACTCAGGGATGTAATTCCGGTTAAGAAAACGAATGATGAATTGCAGGAATTAACGGAAACCATAAATATGATGTTAGTGAGGATCGATGAATCGTTACAACAACAACAAAACTTTTTTGCCTCTGCCTCACATGAATTAAAGACACCGCTAGCCATTATGCGAGCCGAAATAGAAGTCCACCTATCTAAACCGGTATTGGCGCCGGAGTTATCAAACCTGATGGAAAGTCAGCTTGCTGAAATTAACAGGCTGCAACAGGTGGTACAGGAATTTTTGTTGGTAAGTCAGTTAAAAAGTAGCGGCATTACCTTACATAAGCAGCAAATGGATCTTTCATTGGTTATACTTCGGTTATTTCACAGGTTTCAACCGTTCCTGCAACAAAAAGGATTAAAACCGAAGATTAATTTTGATAAAGATGCAGAGACATTTTTAATAATTGCCGATGATGATAAACTGAATATCTTACTGATGAACCTCGTCGAAAATGCAGTTAAATATGCTACTCCAGGCACCACTATCGGCTGTTCTGTCCAGCAATCTACGTTGAAGGATCATATCGCCATACGCTTTAAAAATACGATTAACGAAGAAAGTTTCCCGACTGAAAATCTTCAAAATGCCTTCCATAGAGAGGCTATAGACTCAAATGGCGCTGGCATTGGTCTCTGGCTTGTTAAAGAGATCACGCACTTACATGATGGAAATTTCCGCATGGAAAGCAGCAATTTTTCATTTGAAGCCATTGTAGACTTGCCAATCAGTGCATAGGGCTCAGTACTGATTTAACACGTTATCTCGCGGCACTTATTAATATGAAGAAAAATTAATCCCATCAAACAATAACACAATATTCTGATTTACAGCAAATTAACATCAATCATTCCTATTAAGGGTTTAAACATAATGATGCTCAAGATGTTAAGGAAATCGTATGAGCAAACAAGTAGCAACAATCGTAACAGATAAGAGGGTAATCTGGCCATTACAATCTCTTAATTTTTTTATGGCTGATCTCCAGGCTGGAATCGGGCCATTTTTAGGAATATTCCTTTTAGCGCATGGCTGGAAAGCGGACTGATTGGCTCAGTCATGACCATTGGCGGAGTTGCCGGAATGATTATGACTATCCCAGCGGGTGCATTAATCGATGCCACCAAAAGGAAGCGGTTTTATGTAGTTGTATCAGCGATCTTCACCATATTGGCATCAGCGATAATCTTATTCACCCAGGAGTTTTGGCTGGTTAGCATTTCGCAGGTGGCAACAGCTATTGCCGGATCGGCTATAGGTCCGGCTATAATAGGAATCACGCTTGGAATAGTGAAGCAAAAAGGGTTTAATAAACAAAACGGTTACAACCAGGCATTTAATCATGCAGGCAATGTGGTAGGTTCTGCGCTTTCAGGTTACTTGGGTTATAAATTCGGCATAACAGCAATATTTATTCTGGCTGCTTTTTTTGGTGTACTATCCATTATTTCAGTTTTGTTGATTCCGGCCAATTCCATTGATGATAACGTAGCTAGAGGCATGAAAGAGGGGGATAAAGATGAGAAAGCGAGTGGATTTAAAGTATTATTGCAGTGTAAATCATTATTAGTCCTTGCAGGCGCATTAGCATTTTTTCATTTAGGAAACGGCGCTATGCTGCCACTCTATGGCCTCGCCGCTGCCGCTAATGGCCAGGGTAACGCTTCCATGTTTGTGGCCATGACTATTATTATCGCACAACTGGTTATGATCGGCACATCACTACTAGCCATGAAGATGGCAGACAAAAAAGGCTACTGGCTGGTCTTATTCATTTCTTTCCTTTCGTTGCCAATACGTGGTTTATTTGCCGCCTATATGCACAGTCATATAGGTATTTACCCTGTACAAATTTTAGACGGGATTGGAGCCGGTCTGCAAAGTGTTGCAGTTCCCGGATTGGTTGCTCATATATTGAATGGCACGGGACGCGTAAATATCGGACAAGGTGCAGTAATGACCGTACAGGGGCTGGGTGCTTCATTTAGTCCGGCAATTGGAGGCTGGATAGCGCAGGGAATAGGTTATAATACTACTTTTATGATCCTTGGTGCGTTTGCTATCGGTTCTATCCTATTGTGGATCATATTTGCAAAAACAATTAAGGATGCTTGCTAACCCCTATTAATTCTTATATGATAGCATGGTAGTAAATAAACGCTGTTGTAAGAGGTTAAAAAAATACATCAAACGATAACAAAAGAGAAACAAGATTCTACAGGATCTTTTAAAAACACTTCGCGAATACAAAAAAATAAATCTATGAGTCCAGCCCCACTAGTCTTCGCTCATTTAGGAGATCTGCATATTACTAAAGCCAAAGAACAGAATTACCTAGATCTGCTATCGATTATAGCTCAAATTGAAACAGAACTAAACAACCAGCTTGATTTTGTCCTGTTACCCGGCGACAATGCCGATAACGGTTTGCCTGAACAATATAAGTTAGTGGCTACTGCCCTTAAAATGTTAAGCATACCGGTTTATATCCTGGCGGGTGATCATGATATGGAACAAGGCAGCCTCGATAATATGTATAAAATGCCTCAAACCCAAAAACTACCGCTATCCGTTTTACATAAGAATAACAGGTGCCTGTTTATAGACGTTTGCGGATTTGGAAATGGCGGACCAGATTTTAGATTAGGTATTAAACAATTAGAATGGTTGGAAAAAGAAATGGCTGCGGCTAAGGAAAGAAGAGAAACAATCCTACTGTTTATGCATGTTTTTCCTGCTGATTTGAAAGCACCGGATGAGCGGCAATCCATCAATGAGATGCTGGAAAAATACGATGTAGTGCTGGTGGATATGGGACACACGCATTACAACGAGATCGCCAATAACGGTCAAACCATTTTTGCAGCAACCAGATCGACCGGGCAGATTGAAGAGGGTCCGGTTGGTTATTCAATCATTTCTGTTCATAAATCTGCTGTTACCTGGCGTTTTAAACAACTAGCAGAACCTTTTCCATTTGTAATGACTACCTGGCCGGCTGATTACCATTTATTGAACAGAGACAACCAAAGGGTTGAAGGAGAATATGAAGCTTCTGTTTTAGTATTGGGTCCTCGGAAAATCTCGTCTGTAGTATGCAAATCTGGTTTATCGGATTGGCAAGATATGACCTTTGAAGAGAAAGATCGATTATGGAAGGTCAGAGTCGAAGTTTTGGAACAACCTTTGAATAATCTGACCATCAAAGCCACAGATGTTGCAGGCCGTCCCGGTATCTGGACCATACAGCCTGCTACAGATAAATACATTTCACCTCAAAATATTAAAGATGGCAGCGATGCAGATACTATTGGCACCTGGCCGGAAAACGGGATCATGGGTACACAGCTTGGCCCTAACCGAAATGGAAAACCGATATCTTAGCGCTATAAAAAAATATGAATAACATCCTAATCTGGATCATTTCCTTCCTGGCAATAGCAGGTGTGATCATCAGGCCTTTTAAAGTTACAGAAGCAGTATACGCCATAATTGGGGCTACCTTATTGTTATTATTCCATCTGATTACCGTTTCTGATGCCTTTTCCGGGATAGCAAAAGGTTTAGATGTTTATTTATTCCTCACGGGCATGATGTTACTGGCCGAAACAGCCAGGGAGGAAAAACTGTTCGATTGGCTGGCTGCCCATGCCACTTTAAGGGCCAGGGGATCTTCCGGGAAATTGTTTTTGCTGATCTATCTTGTTGGTGTTATTGTAACCACATTTCTTTCCAATGATGCCACAGCTGTTGTACTAACGCCAGCCGTGGCCGCTGCAGTTAAAGCAGCTAAAGTAGAAAAACCACTGCCATATTTATTGATCTGTGCTTTCATTGCTAATGCAGCTTCTTTTATGCTGCCCATCTCAAACCCTGCAAATCTGGTCATTTATGGCACACACATGCCTTCCTTAATGCATTGGCTAAGCTTGTACCTGATACCCTCTATATGTGCCATTACCGTTACTTATTTTATGCTCCGGTTCTCTCAGCGCGACTGTTTTAAACAGAAAATCAGAACTGACATTAGTTTGCCTGAATTAAGTCCGGGCGGTAAGACAGCTTTAATTGGGATTTGTGGAACTGCTGCTGTTTTACTGGCTGCTTCAGCCTGGAATATTCAACTTGGATTGCCCACGTTAATTACCGGTGTCACCACCAGCGCAATTGTATTGGCCAGGGCAAGAAAAAACCCGGTCAATATTATTAAAGGGATATCCTGGGCAGTACTTCCGTTAGTGGCAGGTTTATTTGTAGTGGTAGAAGCTTTAAATAAAACCGGGATGACACAGCAGTTAAGTAGATGGTTAAATGATGCGATAGCACAATCTGAGACGGGGGCCGTGTGGCTTAGTGGTGCTCTGATCGCAGTAGCCTGCAATTTAATGAATAATTTGCCGGCCGGATTAATAGCAGGAAGTGTGTTGCAAAATACACATACTCCCGAAATGGTTAAAAGCGCGGTGCTTATTGGCGTAGATCTTGGTCCCAACCTCTCTATAACAGGTTCATTGGCTACGATACTATGGCTGGTAGCTTTAAGACGGGAGGGGCAAGAAGTTAGTGCCTGGAAATTTTTAAAATTAGGAAGTGTAATTATGACTGCGGCTTTGATAATTGCAATACTATCCTTATGGATTTGATCTGTTAGGTATCCTGACACTACATGACTTTAATCCAGTTGTCAATTGATAGAACAATAGTAAATGATACAAAAAATGCAGGCGACATCCATCAACCTGCATTCGTCATCATTAACTAATAAAATTTTTACTACTTAGACTTATTTTCATAAATCTCTTTTATTTTAGCTTCCAGTGCAGGGCCGCGAAGTTCTTTGGCAATAATTTTTCCACTTGGATCGATTAAAAAATTCATAGGGATAGCTTTAACATCATATTTAGCCGCCGCCTCGTTTTCCCAGCCTTTTAAATCGCCAACCTGTTTCCAGGTCAATTTATCATCAGCGATGGCTTTAAGCCATTTTGCTTTATCAGCAGCCTTATCAAGAGATACGCCTAAAATTTCAAACCCTTTTGATTTATATTGTTCATAAACCTTAACAAGATTTGGATTTTCTCTCCGGCATGGTGCACACCATGATGCCCAGAAGTCGATCAGCACATATTTTCCTTTGTAATCAGAAAGCTTAACCATTTTACCGTCTACATCTGGCTGGGCAAAATCCTGTGCCTCTACACCTTCCTGTGTTTTTTTGAAGTTAGCAATACGCTCAGCAACCTGTTTTCCGAAAAAGAGTTTCTGAGTTCCGGAGAAATATTTGCAAAGATTTTTTCCATTTCTATGGCATCGAAACCCGGGCCTAAAGTCGAATTAAGTGCCATTAAGGCCATGTATTTCGAAGGATTTTGTTTAACATAATTAATTTTTGCATCAAAAATCTCTTTCTCTATCACCTTTGCTCTTTTTTCCAGGTCCATGATATAGGTTTTATCCTGTTTTTTAGCTTCTGGCTGATCAGCAAATTCTTTTTCCAGCGCTTTCAGTTTTCCATAAACAGGAGCTAAAAGGGCATCAACTTTTTTACTTTCATCGGTTAAAGTAGAACCTTTGATAACAGCTGTCTTAATGGAATCTTTTCCGGTAATGGTGATGTTCTCATTTCCTAAAATGATAGCCATGCCATCAATTTTAATCCGTCGTCCCGGTGTATCGATTGATTTGTCGTGTTTAAGGCGAAGCGTAGCTTCCATTGGTGAAGGTACCGAACCTTTAAATGTGAAAGCCCCGTTAACCAGTTCTGCCGAATCTAATTTTTGGGCCCCTTCTAATTTGATTAAGAGAAAGGCTTTTGCCGGTTTTCCCAATTTGCCAATCTGGCCATTTATTACATATCCTGTTTGTGCAGAGGCAACAAAAGCACTAATCACCAATGTTGCTGCCAATAATGTTTTTTTCATGATTTATAAATTATTTTTTTGTGGTTTTGGATGGAGATGATGTATTCTGTAAAGATTTAGCTTCGAGGAACTGATTATAAATCTTTTGATTATTTAAAATATTAAGCGCCGTACTAAATGCATTACTGGCCTCATTTCGAACGCGAAGTGCATAACCTTTACCTAGATAGAGCATATCGGCCATCTCTGCCTTTAATTCTACCGCAATGGTTTTTCTGGCTACCTTATCCGTTACGGGTGGTAATTTAAGCCCTTGCTTAATTGCGCTGGTCATAATCTGATCAACCATTTGCTCATCTATGTTGAAGGAATGATCAAAAGCATCAAAATCCGTATATTTATCAGTTAAGCTTTTTCGGTTTTGTTGTACATAATTGAAAGCCGCCTGGGTTACCCGCCCACTGTTCATCAATTTATTCAACCATGCGCTGTACAGTGCCGTATCGATTGGTATGAACTTATCAGGCATAATCCCGCCACCACCATAAACCGTTCTTTTATTCAGGAGGGTCGTGTGTTTTAGAGAATCCGGAAAGTTCACATGTCCGCCCTCAGTAAGTTCACCAGAAGCCATACGCCTGTTAAAATCTTCAAAGTAATCTGTTTTGCCTTTAGCATAAGATTTTTGAATCGATCTGCCTGATGGTGTATAATAACGTGCTGCTGTCAATTTGATTACTGAACCATCGCTCAATTCAAGGCCTTTTTGCATAATGCCTTTACCAAAGCTTCTTCTGCCAATTACCACAGCCCTGTCCCAATCCTGTAAAGCACCTGTTAATATTTCGCTTGATGATGCGGTAGATTCATCAATTAAAACCACCAGATCGCCTGTCATAAACTGGCCAAATCCACCAGTCATATAATTATCTTTTACACCGGAGTTGGTTACTGAATAGAAAACCAGTTTATCCTTGGCCAGGAATTCATCTGCTACACCGATAGCAGCTTCAACAAGTCCGCCACCATTAGATTGTAAATCCAGGATTAATTTGGTCATGCCTAAAGCCTTTAATTTCTTTAATGCCGCATCCATTTCCCTTCTGGTTGACTGGCTAAAAATAGCCAGCGAAATGTAGCCTACATTTTTGCTTACCATGTAACTGGTATTGATAGAAAGTTCAGCAATCTGTTCCCTCATCACATTAAATTCGAGCGGTGTGGTTTGCGACTTGCGAATAACGCCTAACTTAACAGCCTTCCCTTTTTCGCCCCGCAGCATCCGCATCACATCCTGGTTTTTAAACCTTTACCGAAAATAGAGGCACCATCAACCATATTAATCCGGTCTCCTACCTGCAAACCTGCCCTTGCTGCCGGGCCCTCAGGATTAATACCAGTTATAAAGGTGCTATCAGCCACCATTGCAAATGAGATACCGATACCGGCAAAACTGCCAGTCATTTGCTCGTTCATGGCTTCTATTTCTTCGCGGCTAATGTAACTGGAATGCGGATCGAGGCTGCTTAACATCGCTTTGATAGCCGCATCAACAACCTGCTCATCATTTACCGGATCTACATAATTATCCTGAATGAGTTTAAGTGCATCCTGCAGCTTAATCTTCGGATTCATCTGTGCCTGAACAGAAAGCCCAATCCAAAAGGAAAAAAAGGCTGTAATTATCGTTTTTCTTATCATTATTTCTCTGCTCTTAAAATCTCAATCGCGGTAGATAATTCATCGCGTAACTGGCTAGGACTACCGGAATATCCTTCTGAACTGTAGCGTACTACACCGTTTTTTACGATGATTTTGCGTGGGATAGAGGACTGTTTAAACAATGGCAAAAGGCTCTTAAATACTTGATCCTGCGACCCTGTTTGACTAATAGCATCATGCAAAAGATTGAAACGAAAGCCCTGACTTTTTACATAATTTACAGATTTGGCTTTATAATCGCCAAACTGCATGGTACCGATCATATATACAGCAACCTTGGGATCTTTTGCGTATTGGTCTATCAGAAGCTGCATACCCGGGAAAGCTTCAATGCATGGTCTGCACCATGTTGCCCAAAAGTCGATGACCACAATCTGGTTTGCCCAATCTTTTGAATTGACCATTTTACCATCGGCATTTTCTAAACTAAATGGAGCGAGCTGGTAGTTGACCATATTTGCCATTACATGTGCCCTCATTTCATTTTTCTTGTCCGATGGCGTTAAACCAACAAGGTATTGCTCATAGCCATCTTCTTTCCCGCCATGCTCGCTTTTATATAGTTCTTTAAGTTTGGTAAACATAACCGGCGTTACTGCATTCGCAGCTACACTGGATTCCAATAAGGCTTTAATGGCTTTGGTATCGTTCAGTTTTTCCAAAACATTAACATGCATTGCATTTAAATCCGCATTTCCGAAAGTCCCTTTTTTTGATAAATATTTGAAGTACTGGTTTGCCCCGGCATAATCACCCTGGGCATTTGCGAGGGCGATGTGGGTAAATAAGCGATCATCCATTTGATTATCTGCATTTTCCTGTGCTTTTTCCGCATCATCGAAATCGCCTGAATAGGATTTGTCCTTTTGTCTTTCCAGCAGATAAGGAATAATTATGCGGCTATCGTTATAAAGTAATTTCTGATCGCTTTTTCCCGCCATTTGATTTCGGCTTATATTCCAGCGGTAGATTTCATTGGCAGTTTTAAAATCAATATCCTTAAAGAGCTCTAAAAATTTATCATTTTGCCCGCCGTCAAAGTATTGTGTTGCCAGGTTTCTGAATATCGTGTAGTAAATATATGCCTGGTTGTCTGGTGATTTCTTCCATTCCAAATATGGAAAAGCCTTAAGAAAATCTTCAGCACCTGTTTCGAAATCCTTTCCGTATTTTCCCTCCGTATATTTTCTGAAGGATAAAAACCTGGCTGTGCTGCTTTTAGGGTAATCTTTAAAAATAAGTGATTCTACTGCTGCTGAACCATTTTTATCTTTTAATCTATCGTAATAGCGTTGTGCCTGTGCTAAAAACTGTTCGTTAAGATTTCCGTTTTTTAGTTCGCTTTTTAAAAGGTTATCAGCCAATACGCTGAATTCAGAAGCGGGCATGGTGAGTTGCTTTAAATCGAGATAATTGAACAGAAGTGACGTTGGTATACGTTTAGAAAGCTTTTTTCCTGTTGGAGCAAAGAGTCAATCATTTTTTTATCCATAGATGGAATAATGAAGCTACTCAGCATCCCATTCCCCGTTGTCCCTGCTTTGAAAGCGGCTTCTGACAGATAGGAACCCGGGATTACCTGCCCCTTTGTATTTTTAACAAGGTGATAATAACCTTTACCATTTTGATTGTCAATTGCTTCAGGTTGCTGAAGGTCACCCTGATAAAATTTTAAGGCGATTAACACCGCGTGTTCCGGAAGTTGATAACTTCCAGTCCATACGTCGTTCTTTTTCTCTAACTGCACCGGGACAGTGTTCCATTTGCTACCGCTGTATACTCCTGCGAGTGCTTTTGGCCCGTCACTAAATTCAAGATCGCCACCTTTCGGTTGGTATTGAAAGCTGATTTTCTGGTTTTGTTTTAGTATTTCGGGCTGCCAGGTTACCGTTTGTGCAGCTAACTGCTGCCCAAAAAATGGGCAAAGCAGTAGCATACATTTTCTAAAAAAATGTTTTTTCATGGATTGATTTTCTATCTAGGGTTTTGTTGCAATTCCGGGTTCAGAAGAATGTATTTATCTCCGATAGGATATAAGTAAAGGTTGCTATTGGGTTGTAAAGTATAATTAACACCCTTGAAACTACGATTTTTTGTTATGGCGAAATCGTTATCAAAAGTCAGACGCTTCTGGTCAAACCAACGCGTACCTGTTCCAAAAAATTCCCTTCTTTTCTCTTCAACAACTATACGAAGTGCTTCACTGGCACTTGCTGCTGTTAACGGAACATAATTGGCCGTTGTAAAGCGTTTGATTCTTAAATTGTTTACGATTTGAATAGCATCGTCAGTTTTTCCAGCCCTGGCTAAACACTCCGCTTTAATCAGCATCATTTCAGGAACAGTTGGACCATTGTTAATTACAAATTCATTAATCAGGTATTTGGTGGATGCCCTTCCGGTGAAGGAAGAGCTAAACTGGCCCCTAAACCGACTCCCCATATCTGTAAAAAGCTTGTAACGTAAGTCTGTTGTTCCCAAAGAAGTAAGTAAATCATTGCTTAGCGAAGTAGCCTGATAGACTACATTTGAAGTCTTCGAAAATATGATTTCAGGATTTAACAATCTTACGGGAATGGTTCCAGGCGTATTTTCGTAGGTTTTCAAGTCGAGTAAGCCACTTTGCAAGGCCAGGGCGCTATCCGCATATAGAGCTGCGTTGCCAAAATCGCGCATATTTAAATACGTTTTAGCAAATATGGCATAGCTTGATACTTTCGCCGGGCGTACATTATACTCCGCAAGCGCAGGCAAACGACTTATTGATGTTCTTAAATCATTTAAGATCTGCTTATATACATCGGCAACAGGGGCTCTGTTGAGTTTAGTAAATAAATTTGGTGTCGTAAGCAGTGGAACGCCCAGGTCAGTTGATGCGGTAGCTGCGTTATACTGTTTGCCATACATATTCACCAATACCAGATAGGTATAAGCCCGGTGTACAAGAGCCTCTGCATAAATCCGCTTCTTTTCCGCTTCCGTTCCACCCTGAGAAGTCAAAACGCCGTCCAACACCTGATTGCATACATAAATGGTTTTATACAGCTTATCCCAATCGGCATCGCTCTGGCTATCGGACGTATATTTCGGCGCCCAGCTGTATACATTACCTAAAATGTCCCCTAGGGAGTTCTGCCTTGTTGCATCTGTAATTTCTATATCATCACCCGAAAGAATCGGATAAGAATAGTTCCCTTCCAGAACACCATTATTGTTCATGGTATTCCTGAAATCGGAAGTATATTTTAGTGTTCTGACTGAAAGCTGATCAATCTCCACATATTTTCTGCAGCTTGCCAAAGTAATTGCTAAGGCAAACAATATAATTGAATATCTATTTTTCATGTTGATTATAGCGTTGCATTAATTCCAAAAACATAACTTGGCGTAGGTGTTACGCTACCAAAATTTCCTGTGTTGATAAATTCAGGATCGATACCATCTTTGTTGGCGCGCCAGACAATTCCAAGGTTTCGCACATTGGCCGATAGCGACAAAGATTTCACAAAGTTGCGGGGCAGGAAGCGCTGTGGAACGATGTAAGCAAGAGAAATCTGTTGTAAACGGATATTATCTGCATTTCGGACTAAAGCATCTGAAAAGCGGTAACGGTTAATGCTGTTAAAGTTCACGTCTGTCAAGCCCGGAATAACATCGGGATTGGCTTCATCACCTGGTTTTCTCCAGCGATTATCCAGTTCTCCCTGACGACCAAGCACGCCTGAATATGTGCCTGCAAAATTTGGATAATTGGTCACGGCATTTTTAAGAAAATATGTCCAAAATAACCTACAAATCTTACTCCTAACTCCAACTGACCATAGCTGAAGTTGTGGTTGAAACCAGCTGTATAAGGCGCATAGCGTCTACCCACATAAACTAAATCATCTTTGGTAAATGCATTAGTCAGGTTGGTTGTGTTATTGATAATTTTGTTGTTGCGATCATAAATCTGCGATTGACCTTTATTATCAAGTCCTGCCCAGCGATAAACGTAGGTAGCCCCTAATGGCATGCCCTCAATTGTCGCCGCTGTCCCTGCGATACTACTGGCGTTATTGGCATATCGCTGATCAGTAACCTTATTGGTGTTATAGCCAAAATTCAATATGGATTTCCAGCTGAATTTTCCAGCCCTGATGATTTCACCGTTTAAAGTAAATTCATAACCATTACCACTTAACGTTCCACTATTAAAATTAAGGTTCGACCATCCGTATGTCGGGTTGAAGGCAAAGTTTCCTAAAATGCCTGTTGTTCTTTTGAAATATACATCAAAGCTTCCATTTAATCTACCCTTAAATAATCCAAAATCAATTCCCAGGTTGGCCATTTTTGTAGTTTCCCAACCCAGATCAGAATTGGCAGGTAAATCGATATTGGCTACTGGCTGGTTAGTTCGTGGATCGGTACCTGTTATCGCTAATATAGGCACATTTGTGCCAGTCAGTGGTGCTACACCTGCCGTTCCTAAAGTTGCACGAACGCTAAGTGCATTCAGCCATTCTGTATTCTGTAAAAATTCTTCTTTGTTCGCATTCCACCTCAAACCAACCGACCAAAATGGCACGGCTCTTTTACGCCTTTCAACTCCCAGCAGGGTGGCATCGTCAAACCGCACACTACCTGTAACAAAATATTTTTCCTGATAACTGTATGATGCATTTCCATAATAGGATAAATACCTCTTACGGTAAGCAATTAGACTACTTAAATTAGAACCTAAAGACTGGCCATAACCATAAATATCTGGATATATTTGCGTAGGATTAACTGTTGCGGTCGTACGTGTATCTGCATTAAATCCGTACCTGGTTTCAGATGTATTATCAGAATTGGTTTCTCTGATTTCGGCACCAGCAATTGCATTGAACTGGTGTTTACCACCTATATTAAAGTCAGAGTTCAGCTGACCTCTTAGCGATGTTTCTGATGATGTGTTCCCATAGGTAGTGTAGCGTCCACCCGCAAAAGATGGTGGAACTGCCCGACCATTAACAAGCGGGGTAAAGTTATTTGTAAGCAATCTGCCTGCATAACTATTTGCATCATCCAGCGTATAAGAGCTACCAAACTGCCGCTGATTAGATATGGAAACATCAGCATTTAGCCATTTCGCAATTTTACCATTTAAACCTGCACTCATTCTGAGTACATTATTTTTAGCGATAGAATTTGAATAATTTAACTCATCTAATGTATTGTAAGTAAATGGCAAATAACCCTGGTTTACCAATTTGTTCGCGTAAGTATCGGTAATGATAATATTTCTGCCGATACTATTACCATTTGCATCCTGCAATAAATCATAAGGACGTAATGCTGTAGTGCTTATTGATAGCGCATTTGTTGCTGCTGCATTGTATTGCGACCTGGAGTATTGATAATTAAATAATGCCCTCAGTGTTACTTTTTTATTAAAAAAATCGGTTGATGTATTCGCGTTTACAAAGGCGTTTTCAGCAAAATTGCTTTTAAAAACCGGTATATCTTTAGTGTAATTTCCGGATATGTAATAGGTACTGCTTTCAGAACCGCCTGAATAAGAAAGGTTATACTGGTGATTTACGGCATTTTGCAATAATTTATCTTCAATCTGTTTCATTCCATCTCTCGATGCAATTTCAGCCAATGCGGCGTCTCGCTGTGCCACTGTCGCAGTACCGCGTTTAACCCTGAACATCCATTCCGTTGCTTCACTGTTGTTGGGCGTATATATGGCATTGCTCGGATCTGTTAAAGCAGCTGCAACCGGGTCTACAAGTATCCCTTTATCCACCATCTCCTGCTCTAAATTGATGTATTGAGCACTGGTCATCCAATGCAAATCGGCAATAGATGGATTTTTTGAAATGCCGAAAATATAACCAACGTTCAAGGAAGGTGCAATTTTTTTCCTTTCTTAGTTTCTATAACAATTACGCCATTTGCGGCTCTTGAGCCCCATATAGAAGTTGCCGAAGCGTCTTTCAGGAAAGTAATCTGCTCAATATCTGCCATATTGATATTACTGATCACTGAATTGCCAAAGGTATTTCCCGCAACCTGTTTGGTGAGGGTTGCTGCGTCACTTGAATTCATTAAAGGAAACCCATCAAGAACAATTAAAGGAATTCCATTGCCTGCTCCATAATTATTTACCCCTCTAATTTGTACGCTATTGCCTTTGATATCAAACTTCACGCCCGCTACCTGTCCTTCCAGGCGTTCCATAATATTTATGGCGGGGTTAGCTGCCAGTTCCTTACCGGTGATAACAGTATAAGCGCCTGCAGCACGCTCCTTGCTTATTTTTTGATATCCGTTTGAAACCACTGACACTTCCTCCAACGCAGCTGAAGACTGCCGGAGTGTGATATAATAAGTGATCGTTTTCCGGTCAACGAAAATCTCCTCACCCCTAAAGCCCAGATAACTGATTTGCAGAACATAACCATTGGCAGGCACATCATTAATCACTAAGTCCCCGTTTTTGTCGGTGGTGTACATCTTATTGATTGTTTTGTTGTAAACATTGGCTCCCGGGAGTGGCCTGCCTGAGGAATCCCTAACCGAAACCTTTACATCAACGGCCTTAATAATATCAACCAGTTTATCCGTCACGCTCTTTTCTTTAATTACAATGGTTTTACCATCCAGCGAAAAAGTAAGGGCCTGGTTATTTAGTGATTTTTGAATAGCCTCGAATACACTAACCTGATTTACATTAATGGAAACAGGTTTAGCATCCAGAATAATATTGAGGTCATAAATAATGTCGTAACCGCTCTGTTTACGTATCTCTTTAAGCACGCGTTCCAGTGATGCATTTTTTTCAACAATGGAAACTTTTTGTGCCATTGTTGATGCACTGATTTGCATAAACGTTAAAAGAAGAATCGCAGCAGTTAGTCGCATAACGAGTAGCAGTTTTCGGAACTGCCGGTTAAGCAATCCGAGTGAAGTAAAATTTTTATACATTTGTTTGTTTGGTTATTGCATTCGGCCCGGGCTTCGAAATCAGGACCTTATGCGATTATTAGTTGATTAATTATTGTCGACTACCAATTATCCAGAGGTGCCGCCAAGCACTTCTGGTTTTTTTGGAATCGTTTTTAATTTATTTAGAAACGATTACCCTCCTTCCTTCAAGTTTAAAATGTACTTTTCCTGTTAACTGAATATGGTTGAGCACTTCTGAAATATTTGTGCCTCTCGACATCCAACCTCCCAGCATTAAATTTTCTGGTGCAGTTTCTTCATAAACTATTTCTACATCATACCATCGGGCTACCTTTCTCATCGCGCTACGTAAATCTTCTCTAAATACAAACGCTCCATTTTTCCAGGCAACTGCCATTTCCGTATCTGCCTCTTGTACCTGTATGTTTTGATTACTCAGCTTTGCCAGCTGACCTGGTTTAAGCAATGTTGTTTTATTATCATTTAAAGCAACACTTACGCTTCCTTTAAGTAAAGTAGTTTTAATAAAAGGCTCATCGGCATAGGCATTGATATTGAAATGCGTTCCCAGTACCTGTACCTTTTCAGACTGGGCATTATTTTTAATCACTGATACGGAGAAAGGCACTCTCCCTTTAGCTCCCGCTATATGCGCAACTTCAAAATATCCTTCACCAGTTAAAAATACATGTCTTCCACTTGCCGCAAAAGCTGTCGGATATTTTAAAGACGACCCTGAATTTAGCCAAACTTTGGACCCATCAGGCAGGATAATAGTATATTGTCCACCAATAGGTGTAGTAATGGTATTAAACCCTACACTTTTACCTTTTGTATTTGATGCCTTATAAACCAAAGTTCCCTCTGAAGATTTTGTAATTTCTATTCCAGCTTCGGTTGCAATTTTTCCAACAGCATCCTTATTCAAATCAATTACTCTACCATCAGATAGAGTTAATATTGCCTTATCAGTACCAGCAGGCAGGTCGTATTTTTTTGCAATGACAAACTGATCATGAGTAGTACTGTTATTCTTAAGCATCAGGTAGCCTATTCCTGCGATCAATAATATGCTTGCAGCAATTCCTATTGAAATTGCTTTTTTATATGAACGGTTTAACTTTTGAACTTTAGATAATTCCGGTGCTGTTTGTGAAACATCGGAAAGAATTTTAGTCCAAATTTTGACTCCCAACTTTTCATATTCTATCGGCGGATCAACTGATTCATTTTCTTCAGCTTTTAACAAATACCAGGTTTCGAGCCGGGCATTTTGTTTTGCAGTAAGTTTATTATCAAGATAGTCTTTGATAAATCCACTTATAGTTTGTTTGTTCATGTTTATTATAGGTAGTATAATAGTATGACAGCCAGCTCAAGGCAATGTTGTATCCAATATTAAAAAAAAGTTACTTTTTTATTAATTTATTGAAAAGAGCACTATAATGAGATGAAAAAGGAAGGCAAATGATTACCAAATTTGGTTCGCAGCGTAGAGATGGCTTTGTTCATCTGCGTTTTAACAGTAAGCTCAGAAATATCCATAATACCCGCAATTTCTCTGTAGGAAAGATTTTGTTTTCGTTTTAGCTCGAAAACCTCACGCATCCTAGGAGGTAGTTTTTCAATTTCCTCTTCAATTAGTTTGCTTAAAATGCGTTCTCTAATGAGATGATCGGTGATTTCCTGTGCCTGATCCAAAAATTGACCAAGATCGGTTAAATAAGCATGATGCACTTGATTTTTACTAAAAAAATTCAAAATTGCATTTCTTGTGGAAACATAAAGATATGCTCCAATTGAAGTATCAGATGGCAATTGAGGTGCTTTCTGCCACAACTTGGTAAATACCTCCTGAACTACATCCTCGCTCTCATCCTCTTCTTTGAGCATCCGTAGCGCGTGTTTGTAGAGCAATGGCCAGTATCTGCTATAAATTTCTGAAAAAGCCCTGTTATCCCGATCTATTAATAGCGAAAGTAACTTGTCGTCATGATATGTAGCATAATCCTGATCCATTGATGAGTAAAAATAGAACTTATTTATTGTAAATAGAAATGGGTAAAAGCACACCATTAACAATATGATAATGATCGGGATATAATCTTGTTTCTTAATTAAATGTTATTCAGAATAAATAACCCCTATTTGCTCAATGTTAAGTATCCGCCTTTATCCGTTGAAATATTTAATATTAGATGAGCGTGGATCTTTTAATCTGGAAATAAATAATGTTATGGAGGAATACAGGAAAGAAATCCTCTTTTCATCCTATGAGTTTAAAGATTTCTTACATTTAGTGCATTTATGCGAACCGGCAATCAATTTTGTTTAGGGTTTATTTGGTAATAGAGAACTGTTATGCAAACATACTATCTATAGGACAGTAAAATAAGAATATAGATATACTATTGATATAAGTAGCTTAACAAATGAAAATTATTGTTAATGTTAAATCATTGTAAAGCCATTCATCATTTAATATTAAAATGTATGATAACCTGCTTTCTATAAATAATAACGACGTTTTTATATCAATTACGTTTCAATTGACGTTAATGGGTTATGAAACTTCAAAAATTTTTACTCGTTACCTTACTCATCATTGGCAGCGAACGCCTGTTTGCACAATCAACTTCTACATCTTATACCATGAATCCATTGGAAAGTAATAGAAAGAAAATAGATTCCTTAGATCAGCAACTCATTGAATTATTAGGGCAGCGCGAACTTGTAGTGAAAGAAATAGGGATTTATAAAGCAAAAGAACCACATTCCACCCCTACAGGCCGCACGTTTTCAGCAGGTGCTGGATAAAAATATAGCAGCGGGTAAAAAGCATAATTTATCGCCGGATTTTGTAACTGAAGTTTTCAATGCCATTCACAAAGAAAGTTTAAGAAAAGAAGAGGAAATAAAATCAGGCCATTCCGCACAATAAGCTCATTCAGCTTCATGATTTTATTGAATATCATAGTTTGGCTCCTGGAACTAAACTTAGCAATGCTCAAAAGAGGCTAATATCCAGATTGTGCCAGTCATCAACTGAATTATAGCGCACATGGCCTTGGCAAAGAAATTCCGAAGATTGATTGAAAATAAAGCAGGAAATGAATTGTCTCCTCTGTTTCGGGCCAACAGGCCACCAATTCGATTACTGGATAATGCGGACCTAAGTTCATTTCCATCGGTAATTTTCATTTCTAATCCATCCAACTGCCGGATTTATCTTCAATTCAGACACTACCGCATAATCGCTTAAAGTTTACAAATAGAAAATTGATGTATCGGAAACCGCTGTGTTAAGGCTTGGCAACACTAACGAAGCACACAATATCCTGGATCGACGAACGGAACTTCTTTCAGACGTTAAGTACATTTACAATAAATCGGACACTTTGGAAAAAAGAGAGTTTATAGATATGGTGTTCGACTCAAATCTCCACTATGAAAATGGTATTTATCAAACACCTACGACACAAGATTTTTTAATCCATTAACCAATTGAAATGAGATGTTTAAATTAAAAAAAGACAAAAAAAGGGAGAATTTTTCAATTCTCCCTTTTAGTGCACATCTGGGGACGCCACTTGAACAAATAATTCCATTACTAACACTGTTTGATAATGTGGAACGTAGGCAAAAATAGCCTATTTATGGTAGCGAGAAGGCTGTTTCTAAATTTCTTCCCTTGAACCTAAAAAATGGAAAGTTATATTTTTAACCAAATAAACACCTAAAAAAACGTCCAAAAAAAACGAAAAAATGCATTTTAGGGATCAGAATCGAACCCCATTTAAACAACAATAAAGCATGTTTTTGAACCACTCTGCAATTCAGTATGCAGATTTTTCAAAAATGTCCAAAATTGGGTGTGGGCCCGTTTTTTCTGAGACTCTAAATAAAACGATGTTGAAAATGCTTCAGAAGATAAACTTCTTACCAATGGAAATAATAATCTCTTGTTGCAATCACCAAAAAATATTTTCCTTATTTTTTATTTTATCTATCTACGCAAATACACTGCGCAGTAACTTTATTTCTTTGTCATTAGCAATTAGTGCCGGTTAAGCTGCTATAAAAATTATAACAATATGGATGCAAACGACTCTTCAAACAACTTTGATTACGACAGCTTTATGACCAGGGAATTCCCATATCCTGAAGGTAAATTTCCCGAAATAACAAGACTGCTTGGACATTTTAATAAAATCACCAAGCTACTTCTGGAATGCGCTATACAAAGCCTCAGGGTTGCTAAAAATCATCAAGGAGAAGCAGCCTTTCGAGCCAACACCCGTTACACAATAGTTTGTAACTTCCGTTTGCGAACTATTAATCTAATCAAAATTTTCAGTGACCTGGTGGATCTAAAAGGTGGGGAGATTTTTGATGAGGGTACAGCTAATATCATTGTACGAAGTTTACTGGAGAGTTATTTGGTATATTTTAGGCTTTACAATGGCTGTAAGGGGGATAAAGAAACCCAAACCCTTTACTTCAATATGTATGATCTTTCTTCTGTATTGCATTTCCTGAAATATGGAAAATCATTACAAAATAAAAGGCCCAGTAAGTTTGAAGAAGGAAATGTCAAAACACGCATCAAGAAGCTCATAAACAAAATCAAAAGCAGCGATAACTTTGGAACATTGCCCCTAAGAATACGCAATGCTATTCTGAAAATCGAAACCGGAGACCTAGATTATCTGAATTTTATCAACTTTAATAAACTGATCAAAGATAGCCCATTGCCAACAGAGTTTGTAACCTCATACTATTCTTACGCTTCCTCTTTCGCACATTCTGAAGGGTTTAGTTCTAACCTATCACAAGTCTATTTCCAATCCAGAAAAAAATGGAGAGAACTAAATGAAATGTTCAAATTTAGATTGATTTACATGTGCCTTGCTGTTTCCTCCCAGTTTTATATATCTTTTATTGAATATGATAAAACACAATTGGGAGATGAAAAAGAGCAGGATGTCTGGGAAACACTTTCCCTTTGCAACTACTACCTCACGGCCATAAAAACTAACAAGTAAGCTCAGTGACCGATATTGCAAACCTCGCTTGTCCCGAAATAGTGGGTAAATGGCCATCTGTCGCCAAAATTTAAACATTAGCTTATTCGATTAGGTACCTGTGCGGTCCTGAATTTACTTCATATCCGTTTTTCATCAAATCAATCAGCTATTTTGTATTTGGCGAATGAGGAAGGATTAGCGCCATATTTTTTCTCAAACTCTTGACTTAAGTATTTTTTGTTATTAAAACCAGTCATGAAAGTGATTTCGTTAATGTTGAAGATGTTTCTGCAAGCAATTGGGCTGCCCTTTTCAATCTCACTTCTTTGATTAAATCTGCTACAGCATAATTGGTGAGCTGTTGTACTTTTTTATAAAGTACAGATCTGCTCATCCCCATTTCGTCCGCCAGGTGTTGTTGTGTATTTCGGTGAAAGTGACCCCTCTGTTTCGGGCCAAACTGGCCACCAAATTGATTACCGGATGATGCACATCTAAGTTCCTTTCCCTCCGAACAAATATACACTTCGGATCCAAATCCATTTTCCTCAGGACTTTTCGGTTTAATCCATCTTACTGCCGGATTTATCCTCAATTCAGACCTTTCTAGCGATCAAAATCCATTCGCAGGTACTGGAACGCGTAAAAAAACGCCATACCCCCTTCAAAACAGCGAAGTGACCGTAGTCATCCCGAATAGTAGATATGCTCCCAGGAGCCTTTATTTTATGCAGAAATTGAAAAATTATTCCCGAAAGCCAGTTGCGAAAAAAGCTGATCGAAAGATCAGAACGGCCAGTTTGCCCCGAAACAGGTGGTCACTTTAAAGCGAAATGGGGTGACAGTTTAAATGCGGAACGGCTGGCCATTTTTGCCGAAATGCCCATACACAAAAAATGACGTTTTTTCACCCAAAATCGTTTATTCATAAACGTTTTCCTCCATCCTTTTTGGCCTGCTTTTGCGCATCGATTCACCGATTGCTTCTATGCGATGAGCATTGTGTACTATCCTATCCAGGATCGCGTCAGCTATTGTTTTGTCACCGATCATTTCAAACCATGCACTCACCGGTAATTGCGAGGTAATTACTATGGAATTTTTTCATGCCTGTCTTCTACGATTTCCATCAGCATCGCCCTCGACTGTGCATCCAGCGGATGAAGCCCAAAGTCATCAAGGATCAGCATTTCCGAACGCTCGATCTTCATCATCTCTTTTACATAACTGTTGTCTGCTTTTGCCTGTTTTAGCCTGGTGAACAATTTAGGAGTGCTCCAGTACAGAACCTTATATTCCAGTGCACAGGCCTGGTAACCCAATGCTGATGCAAGGTAACTCTTACCGATACCCGTTGGCCCTGTTATAAGAACATTTTCATGTTTATCAACAAAACCACATTCGGCGAGCCGCATGATCTGCGTCCGGTCAATACTTCTGTCGCGGTGAAAATTAATCTGTTCAACCGATGCTTTATAACGGAATTTAGCCGCATCTATCAGGCGGTTGATCTTCCGGTTCATCCTATCCTCATGCTCGGCTTCCACAAGCTCTGCCAATAACTGATCAGCGGTAAAGCCATCCGTTTTCCCCATTTCTAGGTTTGTTTTAAAGGCATGGAACATGCCGAAAAGTTTCAATTGTCTTAACTTATCTAAGGTTTCAGAATTATTCATGTTTAACTGTGTATATGCTTATTTATAGTATTTTTCGCCTCTGATATTATCATGGCTTGGGGCAGGCCGCTCATTTGCAAACATATTTTCCCTGTGGCTGTCCATATTCTTCTCCAGTATGGATTGTATCGATTTGAATCTGGTATGTACACCGAAATCCATAGCCCTCCTGCATGCACCTGCCAAACGTTCATGTCCAAACTTTTTCGCAAGGCTTAAAACCCCTTCACAAGATCTTGTAATCTGATCCTCATGCCTCCCGCTCTGCAAAATGGCTTCGATTACCAGCCGTACATTTTCATGGATGTCTGTAGCACGCTGTAGAAAAACTGCAGGTGAACGTTCCGAAGAATAACGGTGCAGGTTATTGAGGTGACCGGAATTCGTAGTATAGGCATGGCGTGCCCGATCACGTTTGTGCACCGCAATACGCTCGGCCTTATGGAAAATTTCAACGGTAGATGCGGAAAAAAGAATTTTGACCCTGCAGTTCAAAAACGGACAGGCACACTGTAATAGTGTTTATCCGGTCCGAGGCAAACATGGCCATCAGAAATCCTTTTCATGACAAGCAACCTCGCCAAGACTACCAATAAAATTGACGGACAGCAGTCGGGACTGAGAAATATTAAAGCCAGGCTGGAACATGCCTACCCAAAAAACTATGAATTTAATTATGGCCTGAACGAAAATCATTTTCAGGCGCAGCTTAAGATTACCTATATCTGATCGTGACGAACATTGTTCACCATCCGTGCTCAGTAACCTATCCAAAGCAGGCTCAAAATAAAGACATAAAGAATTAAAAGAAAATTAATGTGACAGGCAATTCAAATACTATAGTTATAAAATCAGGTAATATTCCTAAATTACCATACAAATACCAATAATGAGCGAACCGGTTAGCCAACATATCGTGCCCAAATGTTACCTGCAAAATTTTGCTTTGGAAAAACGTAAAGACGGGTTTTACGTAGATGTGTTATTCAACCAGAATGATGATCGCAAAATCCACAGGCTAAATGTAAAAAACATCTGTAAGATTAGAGATTATTATACTTTCGACGATCTGCCTGAAAATGAAAAACGGTGGCTGGAAAGATATTATTCTAAACATATTGAAAGTATATACCATGATATTTACCAAGCGTTGACCGATCCTGATACCGAGGTTATCGCCCACGAATTGAAGATAAAAATATTGGTTTATATTATAGCACAGGAACTCCGAACACCTAAACTTGCAGAGGCATTAAACTCACTTTCCAATAAAACAATTGAATATGCGTTTTTAGCTCACGAGCAGTTGGGTACGGAAAAGAAAATTTACTCAAAAGACGATAACGAAATATTAAACCTTGAGGGTAAAACGCTGGAAGAAGCTATAAAGGAAAGTAACAATTCAAATAGACAGTCAGCCAACCTGGAAAGTGTCCGAAGGCTTAAACGTCTAGCCGAACTAAAGATGGATTATCACATTGTGGTAACCAGGTACAAAGGGGATTTAGGTTTGATCTCCAGCGACAGGCCGGTACACACTGAGTGGCCGCTCTATTCCCCGGACTGTAAATTTAACCTTCCAATCGACCGAATGCACATGATCAGTCTTTATCCATTTGACAGAGAACTTGCCCCAAATCCTTTGCAAATTTTAAGGTTAAATCATGATCCAATACAATCAGCTTTTTTTGTATCGGTTTATAACATGCACCAAGTTGAAAAAGCAGACCGTTATTTATACGGAGAAAATAGTGATATTCTAAAAGCACTAGATCAGTATGACGAATTAAAAGCTCGAAATAGCATAGAATAAACTATTTTTGGACTGGTAATTAAAAAATCAGGCATACTTGCCAAATATGGATTACTTTCCACGGGACAGCTCTAAAAAATAAGAGCAAATAAAATTCCTTATTCGGCTTGACTATATTCTCTGATATCCTTGAGGTCTGGCATTACCTGAAAGATAGTATTATTAGTTACTCCTTTTGATCATTCCGTTTCTTTCCAATCTTTTGTGAAAATTTCGTTTAATTTATCTCGATATCCAGGTTCCTCTCTGAGCAATTTGTCCATGTTGTGATTAAGCTTCACAATCACCTCAGCAAAATATTTCAAAGGAGGCATCAACACAGTGGTTTCATCATTTACCGTCGTCCATGCAAGCGCGTTAAGGCTGATCTGGTTTTCATGAATGACACCTCCAAAGTCTTCAAACTTATGTTTTAAATGGTGATTGTGTACATGATAATTTTCCCTCTCTGTTTTATGTTTGCATACAGAATTTATAAAGCTCGAAAGTTGCTCCAGTTCTCCAGCCTCGAAAACATTTTGTTCCAAATCCCTACCCATAGAAGTCTTCTTTTTAATGTCTTTTACCTTCCCATGCAGATAAACAAAATCCTCTAGAATTTCGGATGCAATCAACATGATTTTTGTATAGAACCGAAATAGCACTTCAGAGTCCGTTTCATTGAGTGCATCATATCTATTATCATCAAGAAGGTCTGAGAAATTATCCAGCCAGTCAGCAATACTGCACAGAAAACTACAATGCAATCCTTGTCCCGTCAGTTCGTTTTGCCATTTACACACGTAGCTTTCACTATAATTATCTGAAAGCTCCCCTTCGGCACGGGTTCGATTCAGTTCTTCTAACCAATATCTAAAAACTTCAGTTCTGACCGCTTCAAATTTTTTGTTTTCCATGGTTCATTTTTTTTCATCCACTACAATTCGAAAATTTTACTAGCAAAACTCTCAAAGAGTATAATTTTTTCGAACTTCTTCGAAGTCTCTATTTCCTTCAACTCCAACAGATCGAATCCAGAAAAACTGCTCACCCCATCAATAACCACCAATAACCAGCATGACGCAAAATCCGCCGCCGAAATGTATTTATCAAATTTGGCTTCTTTGGACTGAATACGCTTGACCAATAATTCAAGAAAACCCTCCTTGGCGATATATTCTTCAGCCAAAATCAGATCAATTCTCGCATCGTAGCTTGATGTAACCACAACGTTTTCGAGGAATGCCGGCTTTTCTCTGGATTCGCCTGCTAACAAACCCTCAATATAGTCAGCAATCGTTATTGAAATCTTCTTTTTTCCTGGCGGTTAAAGTTCCTGGTATAAAAAGTGGCACCATTCAGGATTGGCCTGGAAAAATTAATAAAGATATTTACCGTGCATTTGAAGTCAAGATTTCTGTTTTTTAAATCAATTTCCGCATCCGTAATCACCTGTTTGGCACTGTTAAATGCTGCTTTAAGCTTTGGATTGATCAACCGTGTATGTTCAATACCTATCGTTCGCCCATCCTGCCGAACGGTAAAATCAGGATATGCGAGTTGTGTTTCTGGTACAATCAGCTCTAATTCTTCTGTAGAGTCTACAATGAAACGTCCAATATCGTTCAATTCTTCAAATTTATCCTGGCTGGTATGTGCCAGCCCCTTTAAATAAAGTTCATAAGGCTGGGTTAATTCAGAAACCTTCATCCAATGGTTTCTATTTCTTTCGGACTCAGCTTTAATATTAATTGGCGGAACTTGATTCAATGGAACTCCATATACGTCTGCTATTCTTTGTCTAATTTCTTCATCAGTACCCTGGTTTGATATTTTAAAGGTTTTCCTGGTTAACAGCGTTTCAGTAGGTTCCCCTCTTACAGATTTCAATAAATTGCCGATTAGTGTCTCTCTGTCCTCGGGTGAGAGTTTTTCGAATAAAGTCATGAAGTCTAAATCCATTGAACGTTATTGTTTTTAAGCATTAAAGCGGGGAAGTTTTTAGCGTTAATTTCTTCTGAAAAGATAAACCGAACCTACTTAAAGTAGAATTCGGTTTTTTAACGCTCTCAAGTGCAATCTAATGAAAAATATTTTGCCAAGAATGGACATGCCATGAAACTTTTCAACAAATGAAACCTCCACCCGATTTTTTATAATTAATCATGCACCAATACTAAGTACCAAGCCCATCAAAACAAATAAAAAGGCACAAAAAATGGTATAAATTATGCCCGCTACAAATACGAATCAAAAACCTAACATCAAAGTGATACCAATTGCTCCTGATCACCATCCGCTGCGTCTTCTCCTGTACCGACTTTTTTACCTTCACCATTTCGACTACTCGCATCTGCTCCGGCAGCCTGGCTTTGAGGTTTGGTATTTGCCCTTGCCAATATCTTTTCGCACTCCTCCCTGACCAACCCCTCTACCTGCACCTTGATCAGCACATAATTCGCCGCAATCTCATCCTGCCTCACTTCCTTGGATCTGGGTATCTGTTTATAGTGTTTTTCTTCCTCCCCAATCGCCAGATGGTCGTTCTGAATCTCACAATGAAACATCTTCAGTTTAATTTTCTCCTCCGGGTTATCTGCCACAATACCCACAAATTCCCCCGATGATAAAGAGGCAATCTTTGAAGCCGGCACTGCATAATCCATTTGCGTAGACCGTGAAATAGAAATATCCGAACTGTTAATACTTTTGCTCTCCTTATCCTGCACAATCTTCCCGAAATTCTCTGACAGCTTTTTTGCCGTATCCCCACTCACCTGCCCGCTGATAATATTGCCGACAATATTGGTGATTACATCCGCCTGCTCTTGCCCATAATCCTTTCTTAACTGCGAAAAATCCTGCAAACCCAAAGTCGTAGCACATTTATATCCCCTGGCCACCGCGATATGACTGTCCATGCCCCCAACAAAAATCGAAGAATATTCATCGAAAACAATACTGCTTTTCAGCATGCCCTTTTTGTTTACCAGTTTTAACATCCGGTTCACATAAAGTGAAAGCACTGCCCCATAGGTCTGCACCTTCTGCGGATTATTGCCCATACAGACAATCTTAGGCTCCAACGGATTATTGATATCCAAAGAGAAATCATTACCGCTCAAAACATAGTATAACTGTGGTGAAGACAGCCTTGCCAGGCCAATCTTGGCAGAGGCGATCTGCCCTTCCAGTTGCGGCATCGCCTTGCGCTGCAGCGCCGAAATAAAAGGATTGATCAGCACCCTGATCTCCGGTTCTTCCTGCAAAACCGCAAATAACCTGTCATATTCCGCCTGGATCAGCTCGATCGCATGCGGTAAAGTACAATAACGGCCATTCTTATATTTCCTTAAAAACCAGATCACCGCCGTTACAAAGTTGATCGCACTCTCCACAAAAAAATCGCCCTGCTTTTTGATCCAGTCCCTATTTAAACCCAGCATTACTGTCCTGCTCGCCTCAGTGGCATCGGTAATATCTTCCATGCTCTGGGGATCCAGCGGATTACAGCGGTGATAAATCCTGTCAAAATCAATTACCCAAAACGTGGGTTTTACCGCATAATTACCCTGATATTTTAACAGTGCATTATAGGCAATGATCGAAAGATCGTCGAACTTGAAATCATATAAAAACATTGAAAAACCCTTGCGGATATGCTGGGTGATCACATGACGGATCACAAAATAACTTTTCCCGGATACCTGGATCCGGGGGTGCCTGTAACCAGCAGCCCCCGGAAAGGATTAATGATATTGATGAAAGAATTCCTGATTTTTCCTTTTAAATTGTACGTGGCTGGCAGGTTTACCGAATATTCATTCTCCAATAAGCGCTCCTCCTGTGGAAAGGTTTCATTCTCGCTGTTAAAGACATCGGTATTTAAAGATGTTTTGATTAGTCTGGAAAGCATTGCACCTCCGGAAAGCATCAAAAGATAACCGGTAGAGGTTATTAGGATATAAATCCCAGCAGTAAGCTGAGCCCCAAATCCTAACCTAAAAACGAAATAGGCCACAAAATATAGCAGTATCCCTGCTATCAGATAAATAACAATTTCTTTTCTTTTGATCTTTTCATCTTTTCTGCCTTTCACTCCCAGCAAGGAAATCGCTAAACACAATAATGCCGCAAGTTTTGGTATCATGAACCCGTCAAAAAACTCGGTCTTTGAAATATTTAAAATTAATCTATCGGTAATCCCTGCCGAGAAGCCCCAGATCTTAAAAGCTAAATAACAGCTGATATAAAAATGGATGCTTAAAATAAAAAGGCTGATCAACCTGGTAAAATCTGTAATCTTTCGCAGGCCCTGTGTATCCTCTCCTGTATTCATGTTTTCTGTTTAAAATTTGAGTTCCTGTTGTTGCCCTTTTCTCTTTTTCCGTTTTTTGTTCCGCAGGGCTGGAGCAAGGGGATCAAATTCTGGCCGGGCCAAAAGCAGATCCATTAAAGTATCCGAAGGTTCGGCCAATAGCTGTGGCGAAACGTTCGGGTTCTGTTTCTGAGCTGACGGCGATTGTACCATCTGCTGCTTATTTTTTTGTTCGGCCATCTTCATTCGCTCTGCAAGAGTTCCTTTGCTTTGGGTATTGGCATATTTAAAACTTTCGCTTATTGGTCTCTCGAAGCCAAACATTTCATCGAATACCTTTTCTCCTGAGGCTTTAAAAGCTATCCGGTCAAATTGCCCGATCTTTTTGGAATGCTCAGGGTTTCTTCCCCTGGAATTGTTCATCGGGCTCAATTTGATAGAATTGGTAATATCCTTACGGCTTACGATAACCTGGATGTGCATCTGCTCCCCAGGTTTTGGTTCTCCTCTTTTGCCCATCCCATTTTTTACCTCTTTGTCCTTCGCTGAATAATAACGGTGGTTTTCCAGTTTGCCGAACCATAACAAATCTTCGTTGACATTGATACCTTTGCGATGAAAGTTGCGGGCGTATTCATCCATAACCTTAATAGCAAATGCTTTTAACTCTTTCTTAGCATTTCTTTCATCGAGCATTTTTAAATGTGCTATCTCTCTCTGGCTCGGAGAGATATTGACCAGGAAAAATTTCGCTTCATGCCCAGAGAGTTTAGCTATATTCCGATCAATTGATCTTTTTACCACATAGGAATCGATCTGGTTATCGCTGCCATTGAACCAATGCTCTGTCTCTTGATGAGGGAATAATCTATTTTCCTTATCCAGGTAATGCACCAACTGCACGCTGCTACCTTTATTGTTTCCTGTTTCGCTTGCCGAAATATTGATGAACATGGTTTATAGATTTTCAATCTGTTTACGTGTCAGTTCAGCCAGCTCTTCCTTTTCTCTGGTCTTAAAAGTGCCCAGTTCTTCTCGTGCTTTGATATAGCTGTTCAATATCTGTAGCACTTTAAGTTTTAGGTTTTCCTTGGATTCCGTTTTCTGTGCAATGAGCTTTATAGCCTTATCATTATCCTGAGCGATTTTGATCAGCAACTCCTGGTTTTTAATTAAGTTTTTATTCGCACCATGTACCTGCTCATTGAAGAATTTAACGATATCCCTCTGATTGGTGATCATTTTATCCACACCCTGCTTGATCGGAACTAACAGCAGATCTTCCTGTGACCGGATAAAAGCCATATAACTTTTATGTCCCTTTGCTAAGGAGATTTTTAATAGTTCATCGTTCAGATCGGTTGGATCCTTTTTATTCCGATAGAAATAATCCACCATCTGCGCGAAAACCGTCCGCTTGGAACGGCCCAGGGCAAGGCTGATCTTTTGCAGTTTATCATCCGTTACCTTGGTATATTTTATCGCGTTCAGATTTTCCATTACCATGTTGTTCGTTGAAAGGGAATTCTTTAGGGATATCCTTTATTGGCCATGGCTGCACTTCTAGTCTACCAAAGAATTCCCGGAGAATTCTCTAGATGCGCTTGTAGCCTGCTACAAAGGCATAAAGTGAGGCCCAGCCCAACTTCCGCTTGCTCCTTTTCCTTTAGGGGAAAAGGACAACCGGCGAAGAAACCGAGCCGTGCTTTTAAACTGAATTAACCCGTGTTATGATTGTGGCTTTTTAATAAGCATAGCGGCTAAAATGGGTTTCCCCAATTCATTGGCTTCTACTGTTAATACCAGTAAAGTTCCAAAAGGCAGATAACGCACTTCGAACTCTCCAGCCAGATACTTGCCTTGATTTGCAGCTTTCCGGTAGACTGGTAAACTAATCTTTTTTCCTAAATCAGGTAAAGTAAAAAAACAGTTAATGGTGAGCCCGCTTTTTGACCACAGCATAAAGTCTAGTTTAGCTTGATAGCTCCCCAGCGGCACATCCTCCCTGGTATAAGGATAATTTTTAGGTTCTAATTCGATCTCCAGTTCAGGGGTTAATTCGAGCACAGTTGTTTCCATGTTTTCCAAAATTGATTGCCCAAAATTGCTAAGGAAAAAACTAGCGGTAACCAATATTGGATAGATTGGATTAACCTAAGATCGTAATATTACCTGCAAGTCAGATCTCAACCGAAAATAACCCATCAAAAAAAAATGGACTTGATAATTCAACCAGATAAATCGTTTTTATGATCCCCAACGCGCTGCCATATCAACTAATTTTGTGTAATTGAGGAAATATTATTGGACATACCATATATTTTATCGAGATTTAATATACCGAATAAACCTCTTATTTCCAATAACATAGATTATGAAAATCAAAACTAATTGGATCTTACCCTCACTGTTCCTTACGGTGACCTGGACAGCACTTTCAGCACAGGATCTCGCTGATAAAAGGCTGGCGGAAAAACCCGTGGACACCTCGATTGTATTTTTCAACCCGAAAAAATCCCGCCAGAACAGCTTAAAACTATTTATCAAGCGCTGGCAGAACTATCAATTAAAAAAGAGGCAGTCACCTCACAGACCATTGCGAAAGGCGACAACCTCAACCTTATTCTGGACCAAAAATATAACCTCAAATCCAATGGCCATAAAACCCTGACTGATTTTATGACCAAATTCCTAAAGGCAACCAATGGTATCGGTAACGACAATAAGATCATTGCCGGAAAAGAGCTTGTGCTCCCCAAGATTCCAATACAGGATACTGGAAGCTATACCGGTGCCTTTACACAATACTTTGATCTTTATAATAATAAAAGTTACTTTTCCTCCACAGCATCACTCGCTGCCGCAATTCCTACGGACCCAAAATCAAGGGATGGGAAAGCTTTTAATGAGGCTAAATATTTTGCCTATAAACTTTCTGGAAATGATTTGGATGCACTGATCAGTAAAATCTCAAAACCGCTTTTTGACAAACTTTATGGGCATGCGATAACTGAAGTAAAAGACAATAAAATCCTTGAAATTGATGATATAGGAGCCGAAACCGACACCTTGAGAACCCTGGAAACAAACCAGGTCAAAGATTCCTCGATTGTAGCCATCGTGAGCAAAATACCCGCTGATTATTTTGAAGGATACTATGTACTTGACTATTTTCCTGGCAGTACCAACCATGGGAAAAAAGTACTGGATGTGATCAGTGAAAGATTTGCACAATATGGCCTGGATACCATAGGAAAACGGATTGTCCCCGTACCGATCAATTATTTTCAAAACCAACCCTCAGGCCTGGCTTTGCTTAAACTCTACTACCAGATCAATAGCTCAAGCTACACAGATCCTGACTTCGAAAACATTCCCGGCATGGGGCTTGTCTTAGCATTAGAGCAACTTAAAGAATCGAAGTACGTTGACTGCGAGAAATGTATACCGCAAGGCTATTTGAACGTTATCTTCAAGCATTATTATAGGCTTAACCCTGACCTGATATCCTCCTCATTTTATGTTACCTTGGAAGAAGACGTTTCCCCAATTTATACCCAACGGGCGAAAACAAACCTTCTTACTGCGGTGCTAAATGATCCGGGAGAAATTGAAAATATATTAAACGCCAGCCAGGATACCTCCCGAAGATCGACAGCCAAGCAACCATTGTACAATTATGTCCAAAAATATCCCAATGCGCCAGTGATAATGGTCGGTAACCGGACCGGCCCGGGCCAATTTAAAGGCTGGCACTCCAAATACGGAAACAATGTAACCGTTTTAGGGCAGGGAACCGGATGGGGCACCAGCACCAGCACTATACAGCCCAAAGAAACAGGAACGAGTTTCGCCACACCGGATATAGGTGCACAGCTTTACATTGCCAAAGCCTATTGGAAACAGCAGGGAGTTCCGCAGAACCCCTATGAATCCCGCATCCGTCTGCTGCTTGCCACAGATATAGAACCTGCATTTGTAGGAAAATTTGCATCTGGAGGAGCAGTCAATATTAAGAAGTTATTACAGACGGGCTCTGGATATATCGAAAAAAATTCAGGTGAAATTGTACCGATAACCTACGATATGGGTCTGATCGGTTTTGATGATGGTACTTCAAAAAGACTTGGACGTAGTTTTCGGGTCGGCGACGCGCTCACAGATGCCAGTTGCGGTATTGCCCGGTCCGGAAATGATTTTTACCTCTTTAGCGAAAATGCACTATTGTGGCATCCTATCAAAATGGCCTCCATTAAGATCAAGATATCTACAGGCACAGACACGATTGAAATCAACAACAAAGAGCTATTCATTGAAAATTTCAAACAATTAGTTTTACTTAAAAAATAAATAACATGTCTAGATTACTTTTGCTATCACTAATGGTGCTATTGGGCAGCGTGACTGCCAATGCCCAGAACTACAACAAATTAATGGGAAAGGCCATTAAAAAAGCTATTGGAAACGACCTTAAAGGCTATGAAACCTTTAGCTATCCCACGGATAATTATGGGCTCATTACCTCTTTTGACAACAAGTCGACCAAAGCAAAGAATTTCCTATGTGATATGTGGAACTGCATCGGACAGGAAAGGCCTGCAACATCTTCTCCAGACTGGCTTAGCATGAAAGGCTTCGCAGCAGTTGGGGCGGGAGGCTCAGTTGACCTAACTGATGAAGAAAAAAGACCTTTGCACTCAAAATCCTGCTTCCCAAAATTTATGATGTGGTAGGCCTTACCTCCAATATTGAAAATGAAAAAACAGCAAAAGTGACGCTGGCCATCGGCAAAGCCTATATCAGGATGTTACGCAAAAAACCAATACTTGACTATATCAAAACCTTGGATTCTTCTATCCCTTTGAAAGAGGCATTTGATGAAGGACGTCTGGCCATTATAGTAGCAGACTGCGTAATCGATGGTTTATCTGTCACTGTAGAAGTAGATCAAAAAAAGGCTGCTGAATTCGATAGCAAGATTAATTTCCCTACCAATACTGTTGCCGGGAAGATCTTAAGTGATGGAGAACTGTCCTTATCGGTAACCAAGGATAATGTGGGAACCTATACCTTCAAGGTTTCACATCCGGTAATCTATGCCCGGCTTGCAAAAAAACAACCTAGCTCAGGTGAACTCAGTGCCGATGATGACAAAGCCCTATTTGATGACTGGGGACCTGTGGATTCCGGTGAATTTGCAGAGCGCATAACCGTTAAAAAGTAACAAGGGCATTAAAGGCATATTAACTTAACCGTTAATATGCCTTTTTCCAACCAGACATCGTAAGCACTTCGCTCAACAAGCCTTTGTAAAATCAGCTATGATTGGCTCAATTTAAATTTATACTTTAGATTTCGATTTGTCAGATTTATTAATGAAACATAAAGTCTTTATCAGCAAAGGTACTGCTACCACACCGGAACAAACAGCTTTTGTAACCTCCATCTTGGACACCCTTGAGCTGAGCGGACTGGATTCCAGGATTATGAATGGGAATGAATGGTCGCACGAACAACCTTTAAAGGCGATAAAAAAAGTCATATCCGAATGTGAAGGGCTTGTTATCATCGCATTTACCAGAAGCCATTTTGATAGCGGTTATGAATACCAGCGTGGAGTGGCCCAAACACTTAACGACATTTCCCTTCCCACCACCTGGAACCATATAGAAGGCGCTTTGGCCTATTCTTTAGGTATGCCAATTTTAGTTATTGCGGAAGATGGGCTAAAATCCGAGGGATTAATCGAACAAGGTTACGATTGGAGGGTATACTGGACCAGCCTGGATCCCGACATTTCTAAAGCACAGAGTTTTCGTGGTGTTGTAGAAAGCTGGAAATCCGCAATTCAGCAGTATAGCGAATCCAAAAAGAGAAAAGAAATAATAGATTTGGAAAAGCTAACGCCTAAGATGTTATTCCATTCCCTAACTATTGCGCAAATAGCAGCGGTACTCGGCACAATCATTTCCATTCTGGTTGCTGTTTCGGCGTTCAGCTATAAATATGGCAGTGGAAAATTCCCATGGGATAGTTAAACCCAATATTAAATATCTTCGACTTTTACGAGCTTATTTTTGATGGCAAAGAGCACTAAGCCCTGTCTATTTTTTATATTGAACTTTGTAAATAAAGCTGCGCGGTACCCATCGACAGTTTTTGGACTCAAAAACATTTTCTCTGCAATTTCATCATATTTCATCTCCGAGCAGGCAAGTTTCAAAAACTTGAGTTCATTCTCACTGATCTGGTTCCAGATCAATTGCTCAGCAACCTCTCCCCGCTCGACCTCATCGTTCTGAAGCGCATCTATGAGTTTCCCGGTCAAAAAATCCGTATAATAATAGCCTTTGTTTGATATGGCCTGCAAAGCTTTATGTATATCTTCCTCCTCAATATCTTTCGAAAGATATCCCTTAACACCTAGACGAAGCATTCTTGTTATCGCCTCATCAGTCTCAACCATAGAGACAACAAGTACCGCGATACCTGGATGGTTTGCCTTTAGCCAAGCCATCGTTTCATAACCGTCCATATCAGGCATATCAATATCGAGCAAAAGAATATCGGGGAGTGCCTTTTTATCCAGTTTCCTGATCATATCCTTTCCCCTTCTGCTTCCAAGACAATCAGATAATTTGTGTTTTCTGCGGGATTGATCAGTTTTATGAGGCCTTTTCTGAAAAGGTTATGATCATCAACGATTCCTATTTTGATGGGGTTTCTTCTATATGTCATTTACTGGCAAACTGTGAAATATTGAAAGGGATAGTGATTTCTGCAATTGTTCCTTTGCCGGGTTCAGTCTTGAGCTCAAATTCTCCATTAATTAGCTTTGCCCTCCCAGCCATGTTAAGCAGGCCTGTACTCTCTAGTTCCACAGCGTGTTCAAAAACCTGCTGTTTATCAAACCCTATACCATCATCTTCAATACTCAAATATAACCTATCCGGCTGATAGTCCAACAATACCGATATTTTTTTTGCCTGCGCATGTTTTACAATATTGTTCAAAACTTCCTGGCAAAGTCGGTAAAGTACGATTTCCTGACCTGAAGGCATCCGTACAGGAACACCGTTCTGTAGATAAAATACTTCATATTTCTTTGTTTTCTCTAGGCGGGAAAGTTCATTTTCAAAGGCCTTGATAAAACCTGCCTTCATTATGAAATCAGAGTTCAGTGATACACTAAGCGTCTTTACTTCCTGCATCAATTCCTTCGCCAGCAGTTTGGTCTCGCTAATCTGTTCGCGTACCTCCCCTGAGCTCTGTGAAATTATAACTGAAAGGTTTATGTTGATAAGCGATACCAAATGGCTAAAGTTGGCATGTAGTTCTTTGGCGATATGGTCCAGTGTTCTTTCCTGTATCTCCAATTTAGACTGCAATATGGTCTGATTAAAAGATTCACGAAGTTCCAAGACTTCCCGCTGATGCAAAAATCTCTTTTTTGCTGCTGAAAGAAAAAATAACCGGCAAGAAGTACAAATCCGAGCAAGAGCAATGTAGATATTAAAACCGTTAAGATAATTTCTTCGGAATAGGCTTGTGACATAAAAAAGCAATTAGATAAAATGAATACATCAAAATATTCAATACCAATAAGATATTAAATAGGGCAATAGCTAAAGGCAGGTTTGTCCGGCTCAGATAGTTCATAAATATAAAATTAGGCAGGCTTACCGAATGAAACACCAATACTCCAGTGGCTATCCAGAACAATGGCTGTTTATGTACCAACTGAGGATTTTTTCTGTTCAGCTCCTGAAGAAAGTAAGCCGATGATAGCACAACCGTTATCAGTCCCCCAAAAATAATGGTATAGGTATTGAGTTTGGCAAGGCCCTGAACGAAACCGACATTGATCACTGCAAAGAGAAAATATAGTAGTCCGAAAGGCCACATCGCCTTTTTGATCTTTTGACTTTCCAGCATTTTACAGAAAAAGACAAGATAGAACAGATATTCTGGGATGATGTAAAGATTGTAGATCCATAAATTGGATTTTGGGAAATCCCAATATGGTCCCTGATGGAAAAACAGCTTCCAACCAACAGCAAGCCATTCAACAACCATAGTGGCCAGGAGAAAAACAGAAAACCATTTAAAAGGAATTGCCCATTCCCTTATCAAAGCTTTGATACTTATTATCGCACTGACTGTCAGCGGAAGGAGGTAAAGGAAATGGGCAAATCTTGGCATGGCTTAAGATACGTCTTCTTTCGGAAATTCCATACCTTCCTCATCACAGATGGGCGGACATGGCGAGCCCACATTGAAATCCTTAGGTTTCAGTCCCTCCATCGAGCGGGACTGAAAATCAGGAGCGTCTTCGATAGTGATATCCCTGTGGGCATTTCCCTCTGCACGCGTCATAACCATAAGCAGGCACAACTGCCCACTATATGCATCATTTTCCCCATAAGTTCCAAAATAAACCCTTAATCCATCTGCATCCGCTTTGTTCATTTCTTCCAACAGGTGGGAAATATGTTCTCTAGTATACCATACTGCCTGGGTTTCTGACCTGCCCATTGCATTAGAAAGCAGATTGTGTTTTGTTTTTTTGAACCGTAAAATGCGTTCGTTAGTGATTGTTTTTCCGACAAAGAAAAACGGGAGTGACTTAGCACCATCTTGTTGTAACATAATTTTAAATTTATTTTGTGAAATAATCAGTTGCAATTATACTTCAGCAAAGAAGCCAGATCAATAGTAGGTCCCTCAGCGATAGCCCTTGACACCGCTTTTAGCCTGTTTTCAGCACTTTTACAGGACAAACCCTGGTCTATTTCAGGATAAACCCTCCCCCGCATCCTAAAAAATCACCAAGTATGTATTTCTTTTCAGTAAAGAGCGGGCGGTTAAAACTGTACTGGATCAGCCGGTAGGATGTATTAATGCATAAAAGGGGTTTTTCCTGAGCGAATCAGGTTTTTACCCAAAGCCATTACCAATAGTTTTGCTGGCATAAATCACAAAAATATGGCACTATACACCGGCAATTATTTAAAAAATCTCACCCGAACAAAAACAGCAACAGAAAGAGTAAAACTGATGACCGAATCACAGGTTACGCACCACACTTTCGATATTTTCCTTTGCCACAGCTACCTGGATAAAGAGATTGTCGAAGGTTTATATTTGGAACTTACTAAGATGGGTTTTAAAGTTTACGTCGACTGGATCATTGATCCTCAACTGAACCGCAGTGATGTTACAAAAGATGCAGCAGAACTAATCCGTAGACGGCTGAGATCATCAAAAAGCTTGCTGCTTGCCCTATCGGCCAATGCAGGGCTTTCGAAATGGGTTCCTTGGGAGCTTGGTTATGTAGATGGGAATACCCAGCAATGCGCACTTTTACCTGTATCTACAGATGATCTGTCCAGGAGTTCATTTCACAGGACAGAATACCTTAAACTATACCCATATGTTGAAAAGCCAAATGACCTTTCACGCTTCAGGGACAAACTATGGGCAGTAGAGGGTGCATACACCTATGTAGATTTTCAGGAATGGATCAAGGGGAAAAAACCTTCCTATTCTTCAACCAGCTTTTTTTAATCCAATCATTATAAACATTTAAATTTAACTACAATGCCACATCCAAGAGTATTTATCAGTTTCGACTTTGATAATAACAAAACCGACAGAGATTTCCTTGTAGGCCAGGCCTACAATACCAAAACACCATTCGACATGCAGGATTGGTCAAGCAAAGAGGCACTTCCCCAAAGAGAATGGGAAGCCCTGATCAATGCAAAAATCAATAAATGCAACATGGTCATCGTATTGATCGGAAAAAAACCAGTACCGCGATCGGCGTAATCAAGGAGATTGCATTTGCAAAAGCCAATAACATTCCCACATTCGGGATTTTTGTCGGAGGTGCTGATTCCTCATGTCGCCTTCCCCAGGGTTTGCCGCTAAACCGGATTATAAAATGGAACTGGGAAAGTATTCTTAGCGCAATGAAACAATGTATGAACGAAGGCAAAAACAAAATAAAGGTATAAGTTATGACCAGTAGAAAAGCAGTTATGGTTGGGATAAATGATTATCCCAACAAGCCATTGGAAGCTTGTGTTCCCGATGCCAACAGGATGTTCAATATCCTATCCAAAAATCACGATGAGTCCCCTAACTTTTCTTGCAAAAAATACATTTCCACAGAAACTAAAATTACAAAGGCAGCTTTAAAAGATATAATTGTAGAACTTTTTGATACCGATTGTGAAGTTGCTCTCTTTTATTTTTCAGGTCATGGCTTTGAAGGAAACAAAAAAATCAAAGCTTCACTGGTTACCCAACACGCAGACCAAAGTGATATGGGGGTTGAACTCGAGTTTTTAATGGAAAAAGCTAATGAATCCAAGGCCAAACAGATCGTTATTATTCTTGACTGCTGCTTTAGCGGAGCGGCCGGAAACCTTAAATTTCTGGACAATCTTTCGGTCTTAAGAAAAGGGGTATCAATTCTGACCTCCAGCCATGAATCTCAGGTTTCATTCGAAAGTCCCACAGGCGGAATCCTCACCGATATTGTCGTTGAAGCCCTTGAAGAAGGTGCCGCGGATACCTTAGGGTTTGTCACTGTAGCGGGAATATATGAATTTGCAGACAAACTCCTTGGCCCTTGGGATCAGCGCCCACTGTTTAAGGCAAATATAGAAAGGATGCTTCCCCTGCGAAAAAGCAAACCTAAAATCGACATGGAGGCGCTAAGAAAACTACCAACATTATTTCCAAAAGCGGATTACATCTTTCCTCTTGATCCAAGCTATGAACCTGAAGCGGAACCTAAAGGACATGATAATGAAGGTATTTTTTCACAACTTCAAAAATATAACCGAAACGGTTTGCTCCTACCCATTGGGGAGGAACACATGTATTTCGCAGCGATTAATAATAAATCATGTGAACTTACGCCGCTGGGAAGGTACTATTGGAAATTAGTTAAAGAGAATAAGATATGAACATAGGAATTACCGGACATCAGGATATCGGCGGCAAAAAACTTGTCAATTGGGTAAGAAAAGAACTTATGCAGGAAATAACCCGAAATAAAGAGATTAAAACAGCCAGAAGTTCCTTAGCAATCGGCGCAGATCAGCTATTTGCGCAGGTGGTGCTCAAAATGAAGATCGACCTTGTTTCGGTTATACCATCTGCAGGTTATGAAGAAACCTTCGAAATCAAGGATCAGTCGGAATACTTCAGGTTAAAATCTCTGTCCAGCAGTATTGAAATCCTTAATTTCTCTAGTCCAAGCGAAGAAGCATTTTTGTATGCAGGCAAATATATTACCGATCATTCCGATCTGATATTCGCAGTATGGGACGGATTGCCTGCAAAGGGACTGGGTGGCACTGGTGATATTGTCAGGTATGCCTTGTCTTTGGGAAAACATGTGATCCATCTGAATACAGTTGATAAAAACAAACTGGTTTATAATGGGTAATGTAGGATTGGTCTTCTTAGAACTGGCAATTGATTTACTGCCAGTTCTGAGAATTAAATAGGCATGTTTCCAAAAAAGATCAAAAGATAGTGCGAGAGAACTAGCATATTGGGATAATTTTGTGATTACTTTCGTTTAGCGATCTTTGCCCCGAGATGGAACATTGTTTTTGCCCTGTATTGAGCCTTCAGTTTTTTTATCATCTTCTCAATGGCACTCAAGCTGCAGGGTACCATTTCCAGTTCCGATAATCTTTCTGAAATTTCTTTTTGGTTCATGCCCTGGAGCAGGCAACTGATAACAACATTTTCCATATACAAATATAAATATTCACCACATGTGTTAAATTAATAGCAAAAAAACAAGACCACCGCCTCTTTTCATATATTAATCTATTTTACTGGTGGATCCCTATGAACTTAAAGCAAGTATACCACCACCTTCAATCTTGTGTCAATTCTTACATCATCCCTTCATCCAAAAAGCTATAAAACCCATACCTGGAAACAATCAAATGGTCATTCACACTAATTTCCAGGATTTCACCACCGGATTTTAATTTCCTGGTTAACGAGATATCTGCATCGCTTGGAGACAATTCCCCACTTGGATGATTATGCGCCAGGATCATTCCACTTGCACAGGCTTTCAGTGCCACTGCAAAAATTACTTTGGGATCAGCAAGCGTTCCAGAGAGACCACCCTGCGAAATGTTCACTACCCCCAATACCCTAGCCCTCCTGTTGAGCAAAATCACCTTAAACTCTTCCAAAAGCTCAAGCCTACCTTTGTCCCACCTTTCCATTAATACCCCGTAAGCTTCCTGTGCAGATGTAACCTGTGGCAACTCCGCCAATTTAAACGCCGGATGATAACTGATCTCAATCTCTGCTACTTTAAAACTTAAATTTTCCATAATTTTTCTGATTTAATTATGGAGCCCGGCCAAGGTTCAGCTTCTGCCAAAGCAAAAGGAGGAACGGAATAAATGGGTAGCGGGCAAAGGCCACAGGAGCGTTTATGCCGGAAATTCCTTTGCGTGCCAGAACTGAACCTTAAATTTGCATCAGAATTGAATAAGATATACCCCATCCAGCTAAAGAAGCCTAATCCTAACATACGTCCATCCTTACAACAGAGTGGTAGCAGTGGCCTCGACACCTTCTATATCAATCGAAGTTAAAATGTATCTAAATGCGGTGGCTTAAAAAATCCAACCTCTCCAACGTTGGGCAGAACGCAAGCGAAATAGCAGACTTTTGAACTAAAAACCTTGATCCTTATGGAAACCACACTTAGAAAACCAAAAAGGAAAGCGATTAGAAAGGGCAGCAAAGTTACCAGGAACCTACTTGCAACACCCAAAAAAGATCACGAAAAACCGTTACCGCCAAAATTCCTGGAAGCAACAACAGTAAAAAATCAACAGGTATGGACCAGAAAGGTCTCGTTTCTTCAATAACAGAGGCTAAAAGTATAGAAAATTCCGATAACGATATCAGTAGGATCGCCGACCAAAAAGAGGAAAATTTGGTAAATTTAATCGTCAAAGTGCTGGTCAGGTCCACACTGGAAGAACTATATGGAAAAGAGAGCAATTAGATATTTAAGGTTTAGCGACAAAAAGCAGAGTGAAAACTCAATTGAGCGTCAACGGGTGGTTACTGACCACTATATAGAATTTCACAAAATCAACCTCGTAGACACGTTCATAGACAGGGGAAAAAGTGCAAAAACCTTCGATAGACCTGATTTCATCAAGCTACAAGAGTTTATCGGGTTATACCATAAAAATGTAGATTACCTATTGGTTGACCAGATGGACAGGTTTAGCCGGGACGCGGGCGAGGCCATGAGCATGGTGAAAACATTGCAGTCCAAATATGGCATCCAGATCATCAGTGTCTCAGAAGGTATAGAATTTGACTACAATACCCCAGGTAGCTTCTTCAGGGCAGGCTTACAATTGCTGTTAGCAGAGGAAGATAACATCAACCGCAGTATTAAAATCAGGTCCGGGCTGTATTCTAAGAAAACCAAGGAAGGAAAGTTTGTTTTTGGGATCAGTCCTTTTGGCTATAAAAAAATAGGAGAACCCAGAGACCGACGATTAATCATCGATGAAAGAGAAGCAAAAATCGTACGTTTTATTTATGAAGCTTATCTAAAAAACGTACCGCTTTACCTGATCAAACAAAAAGCGGCCGAAATGGGCCTAGACCGTAAAGGCAACATGATCGTGGAACGGATCCTCACCAATGCCGTTTACGCGGGACTGATTAAAGCCGAGCCCTATAAAGAACATCCCGGAGGGCTATTCCCTGGCATTCACGAACCTATTATCGACATGATCTCATGGAAAATGGTGCAGAGTAAATTTACCAGGCCCGCCAAAACCCGAACAATCGTAAACGACGAACTCCCCTTGAGAGCCATTTTAAAATGCCATTGCGGAAATGTAGTGACCGGCGCAGCCTCACGTGGCAAATCCGGCCAATATTTCTACTACTATAAATGCAGATTCTCTAAACACAACAACATTAGCGCAAAGAAAGCACACATCCAATTTGATACCGCACTGGAATTAATGAGCCTGCCAAAAAAATCAGTAAAAAAATCAGAGACCGCGCGAATCAAGAGATCGAAAAAGAAGTCGAAAATAACAGAAAGGGTCTGGCCAACAAAAAAGCAGAACTGGCAGGTGAACAGGAAATGCTCTATGCTGTCGAAGAAAAGTGGATTAGAAATGAAATCGACCAAGAGACTTACCGAAGGTGGTATTTAAAGTATAAGACCAATATCGACGACCTGGAAATCGCTATCGCCAGGTTAGGCACTAACCACGGTGAAGCCTATAAAATACTCAACAACCGCCTGGATACATTTACGGACATAAAATCCGTTTACCATGAATTTGATACCCTGGAAAAGCGTGAATTTATTGAACTGGTGTTCGACTCTAATCTCTACTATGAAAACGGCATGTATCGAACACCTACGATGATGAATTTACTATCCATTAATTACCTGAAAATGAGAGAATTAGGAGTTCTGGATGTAGACAAAAAAAGGGAGGATTTTACAATCCTCCCTTCAAGTGCACTTGTAGGGATTCGAACCCCAAACCTTCTCATCCGTAGTGAGATGCTCTATCCAATTGAGCTACAAATGCGTTTCCGTATCGTTAACGGACTGCAAAGGTATAATTTGATATTTTAATTTCCAATTAAATTTAAAAAAAATCTCAAAATAATTCTTTACAGAATTTGCTTTATGCGCCTAACACATCATTAATTGCTTTAAAATCAGGCAAATCCTTTGCATTTTCCAAAACTTCAGCATAAGCAATTTTTCCTTCTTCATCGATCACAAATGCTGCTCTTTTAGAAACACCTTTTAATCCAAAGGCAAATTCATCATAAAAAGCACCATAAGCTGCAGATACTTCTTTGTTAAAATCAGATAATAATGGGAATTGATAATTCTGCTCTTCTTTAAACTTAGCCAAAGAAAAAGGAGAATCAACTGATATGCCAATTACCTGTGCATCTATTCCTTCGTAATAACTGAAATTATCACGCATGGTACATAACTGCTCGGTACACGTTCCGGTAAATGCCATTGGAAAAAGTGAATAATTACTTTTTTGCCTTTAAAGCCGGAAAGAGAAATTTCTGTTAAATCAGAACTGTATAATTTAAAATCAGGGGCGGTATCGCCAACTTGTAATGCCATTGGATTTTTTTATTTATATATTGTTAAATATTTTAATTGCTTAGTTATTTGAGGCTCCAGAATCGCGACTCAGAACTATCCTTTCATTTGCTGTTCCAAAATTAATAATCCTTCCTCAAAAGAATGCGGATTATATCCTAAATCTTTAATGGCCTTATCCAGCACAAATCCCGTTTTTATAGGTCGTTTAGCCGTTTGGTTTAAACTTGCCGAACTTATTTCATTAATAAAACGAATGATCCAGTTTCCAATATTCGGCAACTTTCCGAACTAAATCGGCAATGCTCATATAATCTTTACCCGATATGTGATAAATTCCCTGCGCATCTTGTTCAACAGCCAACAGACAGGCCTCGGCCAGATCTTCAGCAAGAGTTGGCATGCGCCATTGGTCGTTCACCACATTTATGGGTGACGCTTTTTCTAAGGCTCCTTTAGCCCAAAGCACAATATTGCTCCGGCTCATATCATTGCTAATTCCATATACTAATATTGTTCTTAAAATAGCGTAATTTGCATTTGAATTTTTGATCAGTTCTTCAGCCAGCACCTTCGATTTACCATAATAACTAACTGGATTTACAGCATCTGCCTCTTTATAAGGCCCGTTCAGTCCATCAAAAACAAAATCGGTACTCAAATGGATTAACTGTATATTTTTTCCTCACAGATAGATAATAAGGTTCCAACCGCATCAACATTTAACCGATGGCAAAGCTCCTTATCTGCCTCACAGGTATCTACATTCGTCATTGCAGCGGTGTGGATAACCGCGTCAGGACGATATTTTTCAACAACCGCTTTTACCTGTTCAGGGTTTAAGATATCCATTTCTGCATACTCATATCCTTCTTTAACAGGATAACGATTTACCCCTGCCGATGTGGCAACCAGATTTACCCGTCCCTCGACTAATACTTTTTCTGTTATTTTCTGTCCCAAAAGACCATTGCTACCGGTTGTTAAAATGGTTTTCATATCCCTTATTTATGCCGCTAAATTATCTATTAAAATCATGTGAAAAAACTTTGTCTAATCGAATTCTCTACTCACCAAACAATCTAAGTACTTTTTTAAATGATGTATGCAAAAAAAGTCATGACAATCAGAAATAATATATTTTTTTACATTCATTTCAAACATTTGTAAATACAAGATTATTCCGGGTATCTTCGGCGCAAATTATCTTATTTTATAATTAAAAATATTTAAACCATCTTATATGGAAAACAAAAATCTAAAAAAACGCTTCAAAAAGCCTTTGTTAACTTTCATTACAATTGCTTTGTTATCTTCAAACGCAACCGTTAAGGCCCAAAATCAGGAGCATGTACAACCAAGTGTCGAAAAGTCTGTTTTTGGTGCTCAGGCTGGCCTTTTGGGTATTTGGGTTAATAATGAAGCCAAATTAACTAATGCCATCGCCTTAAGGAGTGAGATCGGTTTTGATGGCGGTTTCTGGGGCGGTAGCTTTTATCCAAAAAACGGCTATGTGTTTACGCCGATCATCGCAGCAGAACCTCGCTTTTATTATAATCTTAGTAAAAGAACCAGGAAAAATAAAAGCATCAAAAATAACTCAGCGAATTTTATTTCACTAAGAACCAGTTTTCATCCTGATTGGTTTACCATTTCCAATTATGAAAAGGTCAGTATCGTTAGCGATTTATCCATTATTCCAACCTGGGGCATCAGACGCCACATCGGAAACCATTTCAATTATGAGGCCGGATTAGGAGTTGGCTATCGCTATTATTTCGCAAAAAGTGCTGGTTATCTAAAAAATGAAAGTGATGTCGCTGTAAACCTTCATTTAAGGATAGGTTACACTTTTTAGTATTACAATCCCCACTTCAATTCCCTAAAAAAGCTAGATTTTTAGGGGATTTTTTCATTAAAAACCAGCAACATTTTAGATGTTAAAAAATTTTGTAATATATATTTAAAATTCAGCAAGAATAACTTAACTTTGCCAACCGAATTGGAGCCCCTATAAACAGCTTTAATTCATTGACTGTAATAAATTTACTCACAACAGATATGCCTAACTTAGGAAAAATAGCACAAATTATCGGCCCTGTGGTTGACGTTAGCTTTGCTGATGATGCCCATCTACCTAAAATTTTTGATGCGTTAGAGATAACGAAAGAAAATGGACAAAAAATCGTTTTAGAAGTTCAACAGCACTTAGGTGAAGACCGCGTACGTGCAATTTCGATGGATTCTACAGATGGTTTGGTTCGTGGTATGCAAGTAGTTGATACTGGCGCTGCGATTAAAATGCCAGTTGGCGACCAGATTAAAGGTCGTTTATTTAATGTAGTTGGAGAAGCGATTGACGGTATCAACACAGTTGATAAAACAGACGGTCGTCCTATTCATGCAACCCCTCCTAAGTTCGAAGATTTATCTACTGAAACTGAGGTGCTTTTTACAGGTATTAAAGTAATCGATTTATTAGAGCCTTATGCTAAAGGTGGTAAAATCGGTTTATTCGGTGGTGCTGGTGTAGGTAAAACAGTATTGATCATGGAGCTGGTAAACAACATCGCTAAAGCTTATGCTGGTTTATCAGTATTCGCAGGTGTTGGTGAGCGTACACGTGAGGGTAACGATTTACTTCGTGAGTTTATCGAATCAGGCGTAATCAACTATGGTGACGAATTCTTACACTCAATGGAAAAAGGTGGATGGGATTTGAAAGCTGTTGATACTGAAAAATTAAAAGAATCTAAAGCAACATTGGTTTTCGGACAAATGAACGAGCCTCCTGGTGCACGTGCACGTGTAGCATTATCAGGATTAACAGTTGCGGAATATTTCCGTGATGGTGATGGCGAAGGCGCAGGAAAAGATATCCTTTTCTTCGTTGATAACATCTTCCGTTTTACACAGGCAGGTTCTGAGGTATCGGCTTTATTAGGTCGTATGCCATCAGCGGTAGGTTACCAACCAACCTTAGCTACAGAGATGGGTTTAATGCAAGAGCGTATTACTTCAACAAAACGTGGATCAATTACATCAGTACAAGCGGTATATGTACCTGCGGATGATTTAACTGACCCTGCTCCGGCAACAACTTTTGCCCACTTAGATGCTACTACGGTACTTTCGCGTAAAATTGCAGAGTTAGGTATTTATCCTGCGGTAGATCCATTGGATTCTACTTCACGTATCCTTTCTCCTGCTGTTTTAGGTGATGAGCACTATAACACTGCACAACGTGTTAAAGAAACTTTACAACGTTATAAAGAATTACAGGATATCATCGCAATCTTAGGTATGGACGAATTATCTGAAGAAGATAAATTAGTGGTATCAAGAGCACGTCGTGTTCAGCGCTTCTTATCTCAACCTTTCCACGTAGCTGAACAGTTTACAGGCTTAAAAGGTGTATTGGTTGACATTAAAGACACTATCAAAGGATTTAACATGATCATGGATGGTGAAGTTGATGAGTACCCTGAAGCTGCATTTAACTTAGTTGGTAGCATTGAAGATGCAATCGAAAAAGGTAAAAAATTATTAGCAGAAGCGAACTAGTATTGAGATTTGAGCATCAAGTATTAAGATTGCAAACACAGTCTTGATACTTGGTCCTACTTACTTGATACTCAAATCCAAAAACATGAATTTAGAAATATTAACTCCAGATAAAAAAGTTTTCGAAGGTGAAGTAACAGCAGTTACGGTTCCTGGTACTTTAGGTTCTTTTCAGATTTTAAAAGACCATGCTGCCATCATCTCTACTTTAGAAGATGGAGAAGTTATTATAAAAGCAAATAAAGCTGATGAACAACGCTTTTTTATTAAAGGCGGTGTAGTTGAAGCTATCCACAACAAAATTGTGGTTTTAGCTGAAGGTATCGCTTAAGCAAATAATTAACTCATTTAAGAAGCCTCCCGATTTAAAAAATACGGGAGGCTTTTTGTTTAATTTGCTATTTCAAAACAATTATAACCAGAATTAGGCTTTAAAAAATATTTAGAGATTGTTTAAAATCGATCCTTCACCCTGAACTGTAGCGAAGCGGAAAGCTACGAAGTAACTTTATTTCAGTGTCTATATTAAAACACTAGTTTTCTCTATATTTCATCACCAAAATAACATATAAATTTTCAATTTTCGGAGCACCCTGAGGCATTTTAGGCAGAAAAACAGAAAATTTATAATGCAAGCATAACAAACAGACCATATACCGTTTTGATATCTGGTCTACAGCTATCGGCATTAAATAACTAATTCAACTCTATTTAAGAATATTATTCTGGTTACAACACAAATACAAGAATAAAATTCTTATTTAACTTTTTTCTGATTTCTCTTGCATATTAATGAACCAAAAACTAAATTGGTTTTTATAAACAATAAGATAATAATGACAATTCAGAACAACTCATTTACTAGACAAATTACTGCGAAAGCGGCAGGTAATGTAGTGCTGTTACCTGTCATTTTACTTAACCTCCTACTCCTAAACATTTTATGGAGTAAGAAAATGGGCAGCTTTTAAATAGATTTTAAAAAACTAAATATACCTAAAGCGTCCCGATACAAACGGGACGCTTTTTTTAAATAACAAAAGACAGTATTATGAACCGTCCATAATAAATAGTCAAAATAAAATATGGAATGCTTATTTATCATGCTAGGCTTCCATCTGACGGTTAAAAAACAATAAGAATAAACAGATGAAATACTATAATTCTAATACGATTATTTACCTTGACGGACAGTTTGAAAAGGCTGTAAACAGCAGTACTGATCTTTACGGACAGTCGCTACACTACGGTTATGCTGCTTTCGAGGGTATTAGAGCCTATAAAACGCATAATGGCAACCGCATTTTCAAAGCTGCCGCCCATTTCGATCGCTTAGAGCGTTCTTGCCAGTTAGCAAACATTCCTTTTCCATGGGATAAACAAGAATTAATTGCTGCAACCTATAAATTACTTCAGTTGAACAAACTGAAAGATGCCTATATCCGCCCGCTGGTTTTTTGCCATCCAAACATGAAATTGAATGAGCCTAGCGGCGTTTCCATATTGATCTGTGCCTGGGAATGGGATGCTTACTCGGGCAATAAGCTGTTAAATTTAACCATTTCTGATTACGAGAGGCCAAATCCAAAATCGACTCCAATGGAAGCGAAATTGAGTGGCAACTATGTTAATTCTATTTTGGCAACTACAGCAGCAAACATTAAAGGTTACGATGAAGCTTTACTTTTAGATATGCATGGCTTTGTTGCCGAAGCATCAGGAGCAAATATCTTCCTTGAAAAGGACGGAAAATTGTACACCCCATCTTTAGGGAACATTTTACCAGGCATTACCCGTGCAACTGTAAAAGAGCTTTGCACTGTTTTGGATATAGAGTGTATTGAGAAAAAATTAACGGTAGAAGACCTTAAAAATGCCGATGGCGCTTTCTTATGCGGAACAGCCACCGAGATAGCTGGCATTGCCTCCATCGATGATATTGTTTATCGCCCACTATGGCGGGAATCTATTGGTTATACCATACAACGTGCCTATAAAAACCTGGTGCTAGAAAAAGTGAATTACGAGGTGATTATATAGATTGGTTTGATAATTCATAGTCAAATGGTTAATGGTCAGTTTGACTATGAACTATCAACCAAAAAACAATTGACCAAAAACAAAAAGTTAACCAATAGAAGACCATTCAGGTAGAGAACAGATGACTGAAGAAATCAATCAAAATTATCAAGAAGCTTACCAACAAATAAATACGGCTACCAAGGCTTCGGGTTTTGATATGGCATCAGACGTATTAACCTGCTCTTTGCTTAAAACCCTTGCTGCAACCAAACCTTCAGGTAAATTTCTGGAACTTGGAACCGGAACAGGTTTGTCTACTTCATGGATTTTAGATGGCTTAGATCAGGAAAGCACACTTACTTCGATAGATAACGACGCTAAATGTTTAGCCATTGCCAAAACATTTCTCGGTAGTGACGATCGTTTAACATTAGTTGATACCGATGGCGCGGAGTGGATTGAAAAGAATAGAGACAAAAAATTCGATTACATATTTGCCGATACCTGGCATGGAAAATATTTGCTTTTAGACGAGGTACTATCCATGCTTAACACCGGCGGACTTTACATCATTGATGATATGCTGCCTCAATCGAATTGGCCTGAAGGTCATCAGGATAAAGCGATTAAATTGGTTAAAGATTTAGAATCTCGTGATGATTTGCATTTAACCAAGCAGGTTTGGGCTACAGGAATTGTAATCGGAGTAAAAAAATAGAGAAATACATTAAAATAGTTCTTTGCATTTATAATAAGTTAGTATGTTTGTGATTCATGAATTTAAACACAAACATTATTAGCAACCTAATTATTGTCATTTCTCAACAGAGAGGTGGAAATCGTTGCGTATAATACAAAATATACCCTATCGAAACCGCCTCCAAAACGAGGCGGTTTTTTTTTGCCTCAAAATATTTACAACTAACAGAACCAGAATATACATTTTAAACAATGAGCGAATTAAACAAGTACAGTAAAACATTTACACAAGATCCAACACAACCTGCTGCACAAGCAATGCTTTATGGAATCGGTTTAACCGATGCTGATATGGCTAAAGCTCAGGTTGGTATTGCAAGTATGGGCTACGATGGCAACACCTGCAACATGCACTTAAACGACCTTGCAAAAGACGTCAAAGCTGGGGTCTGGAAAAATGATTTAGTCGGCTTGGTTTTTAATACAATTGGGGTAAGTGATGGGATGAGCAACGGTACAGATGGGATGCGTTACTCATTGGTTAGCCGTGATGTAATTGCTGATAGTATCGAAACCATTTGCGGCGGGCAATATTATGATGGCATTATATCCATCCCTGGCTGTGATAAAAATATGCCAGGTGCCATCATGGCTATGGCACGTTTAGACCGTCCTTCAATTATGGTTTATGGCGGTACAATTGCCCCAGGCCATTATAAAGGAGAAGAATTGAATATTGTTTCGGCATTCGAGGCATTAGGACAAAAAATCTGCGGTAATCTTTCAGAAGAAGATTATCAGGGCATTATTAAACACACTTGTCCAGGTGCCGGGGCATGCGGAGGTATGTATACCGCAAATACCATGGCATCAGCAATTGAGGCCTTGGGTATGAGTTTACCTTATTCATCTTCAAATCCAGCCATAAGCCCGGAGAAAAAACAAGAATGTTTAGATGCCGGTAAATACATCAAGGTTTTACTGGAGAAAGATATTAAACCATCAGATATCATGACGCGAAAAGCATTTGAAAATGCAATCCGTTCGATCATTGTATTAGGTGGTAGTACCAATGCTGTTTTGCATTTTATCGCTATGGGTAAAGCCATTGGCGTAGAAATTACACAGGATGATTTTCAGAAAATGAGCGATGTAACTCCGGTACTTGCCGATTTCAAACCTAGTGGAAAATATTTAATGCAGGATTTACACCAATATGGCGGTATCCCTGCTGTACTAAAATATTTATTAAATGAAGGCTTGTTGCATGGCGATTGCTTAACCGTAACCGGAAAAACTATGGCTGAGAATTTAGCCGATGTGAAATCGGTTATGGATTACGATCAGAAAATCGTTCAAAAATTAAGCGAACCGATAAAAGCAACTGGTCACTTACAGATTCTTTACGGAAACCTTGCCGAAAAGGGTTCTGTAGCCAAAATCAGCGGTAAAGAAGGTGAAAAATTTGAAGGTCCGGCACGCGTATTTGATGGTGAGCATGATTTGATCGCAGGTATTTCCAGCGGCCGTGTTCAACCTGGCGATGTCATCGTAATTAAAAACTCAGGTCCGGTAGGTGCACCAGGTATGCCAGAGATGTTAAAACCAACCTCAGCAATTATTGGTGCAGGTTTAGGTAAATCAGTTGCTTTAATCACTGATGGACGTTTTTCAGGTGGTACACACGGTTTTGTAGTTGGTCACATCACACCTGAATCTTACAAAGGTGGTTTAATCGGTTTGGTTGAAGATGAAGATCGAATCTTAATTGATGCCGTAAACAACATTATCAGTTTACAGGTGAGCGAAGAAGTGATTGCCGAGCGGAGAAAAAACTACGTTCAGCCAGCATTAAAAGTAACAAAAGGTGTTTTATATAAATATGCTAAAACAGTTTCAGACGCAGCTAGTGGTTGCGTAACTGACGAATACTAAAATCAAAAAATCATCCCTGGATTAGTTGATTATTAAAAAACAGATGATGCAAATAATTAAAAGTATTCAGAATAGGATTTATGAAATCCAGGGAGAAAGAGTAATGCTCGATTTTGATCTGGCAGCACTTTATGAGGTTGAAACGAAAGCGCTAAATCAGGCAGTAAAACGTAACATAAAGCGTTTTCCAGATGATTTTATGTTCCGGCTCACGCCAGTTGAATGGGAAAGTATCCGGTCACAAATTGTGACCGCATCTTCAGAAAAGACTGATGCGTCCTCAAAAATTGTGATGATAAGTCAAAATAAAAGAAATGTGGGTGTAACACCTTATGCCTTTACAGAACAAGGTGTAGCCATGTTAAGTGGTGTTGTAAATAGCGATAAAGCCATTAACATGAACATTGCCATTATGAGAGCCTTTGTTGATGTTCGCAAAATATTGCTGAAACAAAGCAATCTTAATGAACAATTAACAGAAATTAAAGAACGGATTGGCGAACATGACGTTCAGCTTAACGAACTTTATGATGCCATGGAAAACTTAATTGACGAGAAAATTGCTCAAATAAAGTGGAAAGACAGAGAAAGAATTGGGTTTAAAATTAAAGAATAACAGAACCGCAAAAACATAATTATGGAAACTGCACAAGATACAATACAACAAACCGGGGCGAAGGCAGAAAGCTCAAAAACCTTATTCAAGGGTACAGGCTCTCAGGTTTTGTTGAATGGATTAATTGAAGAAGGTGTAACCACCATTTTCGGTTATCCGGGAGGAGCTATCATGCCTATTTATGATGCTCTTTATGATTATGCCGACAAATTAGAACATATTTTAGTCCGCCATGAGCAAGGTGGTATCCATGCGGCTCAAGGTTTTGCCAGAACAAGTGGCAAAGTTGGTGTTTGTTTTGCAACCAGTGGACCGGGCGCAACCAACCTGGTTACTGGTTTAGCAGATGCCCAGATAGACAGTACACCATTGGTTTGTATCACCGGACAAGTTTTCGCTCACTTATTGGGAACAGATGCTTTCCAGGAAACCGATGTGATCAATATTACCACTCCGGTTACCAAATGGAATTATCAGGTTACTGATGCCAAAGAAATTCAGGAAGTATTGGCCAAAGCTTTTTACATTGCTCAAAGCGGTAGGCCGGGTCCTGTTTTAATTGACATTACTAAAAATGCGCAGTTACAATTGGAGGAATTTCCTGAATATGTAAAATGCAACCACATCCGCAGTTATCGCCCGAAACCAAAAGTTAGGGTTGAATATATCGAACAAGCGGCCGAATTAATCGATTCAGCAAAAAAACCTTTCATTCTATTTGGACAAGGTGTTATTTTGGGTAAGGCCGAAGAAGAATTTAAGGCTTTTATCAACAAAACAGGTATTCCTGCTGCATGGACAATCATGGGCGAAGGCGCTATTCCAACTTCACACCCACTAAACGTAGGGATGTTGGGCATGCACGGCAATTACGGACCAAACGTGTTAACGAACGAATGTGATGTACTAATTGCCATTGGTATGCGTTTCGACGACCGCGTGACTGGCCGCCTGGATAAATATGCCAAACAAGCTAAAGTTGTGCATTTAGATATCGACCCGGCAGAAATTGATAAAAATGTTAAAGCTGAAGTTGGTGTTTGGGGCGACTGTAAAGAAACTTTACCCCTGTTAACCAATTTGGTGAACGAAAATAAACACGAAGATTGGTTGGCCAAGTTCAGACAATACAACCAGGAAGAAATAGATCAGGTTATTACTCCAGAGCTTTATCCAACTGGTGATGAAATGACCATGGGAGAAGTGTTGCGTAACATCAACGAAATTTGTGGTGGTGACGCCGTAATCGTTACCGATGTTGGTCAGCACCAAATGGTAGCTTGTCGTTATGCTAAATTCAACAATACCCGCAGCAACATTACTTCTGGGGGCTTAGGTACCATGGGTTTTGGTTTACCGGCTGCAATTGGCGCTAAATACGGTGCGCCTGATAAAACTGTAATCGCTATTATTGGTGATGGGGGCTTCCAGATGACGCCTCAGGAACTGGGGACCATTATGCAGTTTGGTGCAGCTGTAAAAATCCTGATTCTGAACAACCGCTTTTTGGGTATGGTTCGTCAATGGCAACAGTTATTTCATGATAAACGTTATTCATTTGTGAACATTACCAGTCCTGATTTTGTGGCTTTAGCTAAATCTTATTACATCGAAGCAAGCAAAGTTGATGAGCGCGCAAACTTAAGACAAGCACTGGAAACGATGATCAACCACGAAGGCTCTTATTTATTAGAGGTGATGGTTGGAAGAGAAAACAACGTTTTCCCAATGGTTCCGCAAGGAATGAGTGTAAGCGAAATCAGATTGAAGTAAGTTGAAAGACTAAAGCGAAAAATAGCATAAACAAAACCTTTGTGGCCTTTGTGCCTTAGTGGTAAAAATTTTGGACATGAGTACTGAAAATACATTAGAACATAAAATAGATAAAGCCGATTTAGAAGGTAAACAGGAATACACCATTACTGTTTATGCCGAAAACCGCATCGGTTTATTAAACAGGATTGCGATTATTTTCTCTAAAAGAAAAATCAATATCGAGAGTTTAAACACTTCTCCATCAGAAATTGAAGGGATACATCGTTTCAACATCGTCATCCACGAAGGTTACGAAGTCGTGAGAAAGCTGGCCCGTCAGATTGAAAAGCAGATCGAGGTATTAAAAGTTTATTTCAACACAAATGAAGAAATTATCTGGCAGGAACTGGCGCTTTACAAAGTTTCTACAGATGAAATTGCCGAAAAAGTAACTGTTGAGCGTTTATTAAGACAATATGGAGCAAGCGCAGTAGTGATCCGTAAAGATTATACCGTTTTTGCAGTAACCGGTCACAGAGAAGAAACTGATGCTTTGGTGAAAGCCCTGGAACCTTACGAGCTAATTGAATTTGTGAGATCTGCAAGAGTAGCCATTATTAAAGACAGCGCTGGTTTCCACGAAAAATTAAAGGAATTCGAAGCTTTTGAGCCAGGAGAAGAATTGGTAGAAAATGAATTTTTAGAAAAAGGAGAGAAAATCTTTACGATGTAATACAAAGGTAAAAGGTAGAAAGGCATAAGGTGAAAGGTAAACAACACGATGCTTAGCGATCTTTGCGAAAAATCTTTGCGCCCTTTGCGGTTAAAAATTAAAGAAATATGAAATGCAATAAAACCATACCAATTTTAAGAATATTCGATTACGATAAAGCAATCGAGTTTTATGTAAACTGGCTTGGATTTAAAATAGACTGGGAATACCCCCTGGAAAAGAATTCCCCGGTTTATATCCAGGTTTCATTGAACGGTCTTGAACTTCATTTAAGCGAACACCATGGAGACAGCGCCCCTGGTGCACATGTTTACATTGATTGTGTAGGTTTAAAGGAATTCCATAAAGAAATAACAGCAAAGAATTACAAATATAACAGACCAGGCTTAGAGAAGACTTTTCATGGAACCTGGGCAGTAACCGTAAACGACCCGTTCTTTAACCAGATTACTTTTAACGAAGAGCGAAACGAAGCTGAAAATACAGAGATTAAAGAAAAAATATGAACGAAGTATTTGATTTTATAATAAACTCGCGCAAGGCATTTATCCGGTTAATTGATGGCTTAACCATCGAAGAATTGAATAAAATCCCTGATGGTTACAATAACAACATTATCTGGAACTTTGGCCATATTGTAGTGAGTACACAAACGCTTTGTTATGTTCGTACAGGTGTATTGCAAGATGCAACCTCTGTAAAATTTAACGAGTATTATAAAAAAGATACAAAGCCATCTTATACCGTAACTGAAGAAGAGGTAGCAGAATTGAAAGCCTTTGCATTAGAGAGTATTGAAAAAATAAAGGAAGATTATGCAAATGGAAAATTTTCGAGCATCACTCCTTTTACAACAGCAACCTATGGCGTACAGATGAACAGTATTGAAGAAATTCTGATCACAACCATTGGCCACGATAATGTACACCAAGGTTATGCCTGGGCTTTGAAAAAGCATGTTTAAACAAAATGGATGAGGGTTTTGGAAAACAGCCCCAAGTAAAATAAACCCGATAGCAGTTAAATTAGGGTATCATGCTGAGCGTAGTCGAAGCGCAGCCTAATTTAACGAATAGCGGGACTGAAGGAACCGAAAAGCACAGGAATCTGCTTTTCAAATAAAAATCGGTAAAAATCACCTCATCTGTGTGATCAATCAGAAGGAAAAATAGAAGATATGTAAAATGGAAGATGTGAGATGGAAAATGGATAAAAATCGGTGAAATCACCATATCTGTGTAATCAAACCGAAGGCAAAAACGATTCGTAAAGACACGAACCACAACAAAAAAGAATATATAACAATAATTAAATAGAAATTAACCAATAATAACAATGGCAAATTATTTTAACACATTACCTCTTAGAGAAAAATTAAACCAATTAGGTGTTTGCGACTTCATGGACAGTTCTGAATTTTTAGACGGCGTTAGCGCATTAAAAGGCAAAAAACTGGTAATTGTAGGTTGCGGTGCCCAAGGCCTAAACCAGGGTTTAAATTTGAGAGATAGTGGTTTAGATGTAAGCTACACTTTACGTAAGGAAGCAATTGAAGGCAAACGCGATTCTTGGAAAAATGCAACTGAAAACAATTTCACTGTTGGCACTTACGAAGAACTGATTCCAAATGCAGATGTAGTAATTAACCTTACTCCGGATAAACAACATACTGCTGTTGTAAATGCAATTATGCCTTTAATGAAAGAAGGTGCTACTTTATTATATTCTCACGGTTTCAATATCGTGGAAGAAGGTATGCAGATCCGTAAAGATTTAACCGTGATCATGGTTGCACCTAAATGCCCTGGCAGCGAGGTTAGAGCAGAGTATGTTCGTGGTTTTGGTGTACCTACCCTAATTGCAGTACACCCTGAGAATGATCCTCAAGGTAAAGGTTTGGCACAGGCTAAAGCCTATTGCGTTGGTACAGGCGGTCACAGAGCAGGTGTATTAAAATCATCTTTCGTAGCTGAGGTAAAATCAGATTTAATGGGCGAGCAAACCATCCTTTGTGGTTTATTGCAAACTGGCTCTATCCTATCTTTCGATAAGATGGTAGAAAAAGGGATCGATGCAGGTTACGCTTCTAAATTGGTTCAATATGGTGTTGAAGTAATTACAGAAGCCTTGAAACAAGGTGGTATTACTGCGATGATGGACAGATTAAGCAATGTTGCTAAAATCAAAGCTTTTGAAATTTCGGAAGAATTGAAAGACATTATGCGTCCATTATTCCAAAAACACCAGGACGACATTATGAGTGGCGAGTTTAGCCGTACCATGATGGAAGATTGGGCAAATGGTGATAAAAATCTATTAAAATGGAGAGCTGAAACCGGTGAAACTGCTTTTGAAAAAACACCAGCTGGTGATGTTAAAATCGGCGAGCAAGAATATTTTGATAACTATACTTTAATGGTTGCTTTTGTTCGTGCAGGTGTTGAATTGGCTTTCGAAACTATGGTACAGGCTGGTATCAAACCAGAATCGGCTTATTACGAATCGTTACACGAAACACCACTTATTGCCAATACCATTGCACGTAAAAAATTATTCGAAATGAACCGCGTAATTTCTGATACTGCAGAATATGGCTGCTATTTGTTCGATCAGGCTTGTAAACCACTTTTAGGCGATTTCATGAAAAAAGTAGATACCGATTTAGTTGGTAAAAGCTTTAACGAAGGTAAAGATGGCGCGGTTGACAACAGAAAATTAATTGATGTTAACGAAGCTATCCGTTCACACGAAGTAGAGCAGATTGGAGCAACGTTGCGTAAAGCAATGACGGCAATGAAGGCGATTAAAACTGCATAGTAAACTTACAAACCTCGCAGGTTTGCGAAACCTGCGAGGTTTAAATAATTACATAAAAAGATGTCAAAAACATTAGTAGAAAAAATTTGGGATGCTCACGTTGTAAAAAGTGAAGAAGGATTTCCTGATATTTTATACATTGATACACACTTAATACACGAGGTAACCTCTCCACAGGCATTTGATGGCTTGCGCAAAAGAGGTTTACCTGTTTTACGTCCAAAGCAGACGGTAGCAACTGCCGATCATAACGTACCAACCTTAAACCAGTTGTTGCCGATTAAAGAAGAGCTTTCGCGTTATCAGGTAGATATGCTCACGAAAAACTGTGCAGAATTCGGCGTAGAATTATATGGTTTGGGTCATCCTTTTCAAGGTATTGTACACGTTATCGGTCCTGAACTGGGTATAACCCTACCAGGTAAAACGATGGTTTGCGGTGATAGCCATACCTCTACGCATGGTGCTTTTGGCGCTATTGCATTTGGTATCGGCACTTCGCAGGTAGAGCAGGTTTTTGCAACGCAATGTTTATTGCAGTCGAAACCTAAAACCATGAAAATTGAGGTAAACGGCGAACTAGGAAAAGGCGTTGGAGCAAAAGATATTATCTTATACATTATTGCCAAAATTTCTGCAGCTGGCGGTACTGGTTATTTTATAGAATATGCAGGTTCGGCAATCGAAGCTTTAAGTATGGAAGCCCGTATGACGATCTGTAACATGAGTATCGAAATGGGTGCACGCGGTGGATTAATTGCACCAGATCAAACCACTTTCGATTACATTAAAGGAAGAGAGTTTGCTCCTGCTGGCGAAGAGTGGGATAAAGCCTTAGCATACTGGAAAACGTTATATAGCGATGCTGATGCAAAATTCGATAGTGTATTAACTTTCGATGCTGCAGATATCGCTCCAATGATTACTTACGGTACTAATCCTGGAATGGGAATGGGTATTCAGGAACATATTCCGGCAACTGGCGCACAACCGGAAAAAGAAAAACTTTCGTACCAGAAAGCATTAGATTATATGGGTTTTGATGATGATTCGTCGTTGATCGGAAAACCAGTTGATTATGTGTTCATCGGAAGCTGTACCAACTCACGCATTGAAGATTTACGTGAAGTGGCTGATTTTGTAAAGGACAAACGCAAAGCAGATAACGTAACGGTTTGGATTGTACCAGGATCAAAACAGGTAGAGCAACAGGCTAAAAACGAAGGTTTGGATAAAATTTTCGAAGCTGCTGGTTTCCAGTTACGCGAACCTGGCTGTAGCGCTTGTTTAGGGATGAACGAAGATAAAATCCCTGCGGGTAAATACTGTGTATCCACATCGAACCGAAACTTTGAAGGTAGACAGGGACAAAATGCACGTACTTTATTGGCCAGTCCACTTACCGCAGCAGCAGCAGCTGTAACCGGCAAAATTACCGATGTAAGGGATTTGTTAGAAAAAATTTAAGATCACTGTCATGCTGACGAAGGAAGCATCTGCAACCTAAAAAACAGATTCTTCGTAACTCAGAATGACAACTTTCGAAAATATATGATACTGGAAGTTGCCATATTAAATGTAAAAGCCGGATTATCGGCTGATTTTGAAAAAGCTTTTAGCGAAGCGCAAAAATCATTTCCTCAATGGAAGGTTACATTTCGCATCAGCTTCAGAAATGTGTAGAAGTAGAAAATAAATATATCCTGCTGGTAAACTGGAAAACGCTGGAGGCACACACCGAAGGTTTCAGAGGATCGGCAGCATACCAGGATTGGAAAAAGTTATTGCACCACTTTTATGATCCTTTTCCGGTAGTTGAGCACTTTAACAGGGTGTAAGGTAGTAAGGCTTAAGGCGGAGGGTAAAACATGAAGTATAAAATTACCACCATTCAAGCAAAAGGCCTGAGATAAAAGATAAAAAAGTGGATTATAAGTTTTGATACTTATTATTACTTACTTGATACTAATTGACATGAAAAAATTCACAAAATTAACATCGGCAGTAGTGCCTTTAAACATAGAGAACATTGATACCGACCAGATTATCCCTGCGAGGTTTCTAAAAGCGACTACGCGCGAAGGTTTCGGTGAGAACCTGTTCCGCGATTGGCGTTATAATGGCGATAATACACCAAAACCAGAATTTATAATGAATAACCCTACCTACAGCGGTCAGGTTTTAGTTGCAGGAAAAAACTTTGGTTGTGGCAGTAGTCGCGAGCATGCGGCCTGGGCCATTCAGGATGCAGGTTTTGATGCGGTAATCAGCAGTTTCTTTGCCGATATTTTTAAAGGCAATGCGTTAAACAATGGTTTATTACCTATCCAGGTAAGCGATGAGTTCTTAGCGCAGGTTTTCAAAGCGGTTGACAGCAATCCAAAATCAGCTTTAGAAGTTGATCTTGAAAATCAAACTGTAACGATTGTAGAAACCGGAGCTCAGGAATCATTCGAGATCAATCCTTACAAAAAATCATGCCTGATTAACGGTTATGATGATATCGATTTCATCTTAAACCAAAAACAATTAATTGAAGAATTCGAGCAAGCAAGATAATGTTTAAACCATTCGTTCACATACAGAATTTAAATCTGAGTTACCACAACAAAGTGGTGCTAAAGGATTTGTATTGGGAAATGAATGTTTGCGAAAATTATGTAATTGGTGGTAAAAGCGGAACAGGAAAAACTTCGTTAGCAAAAGCAATTGCAGGTTTAGTTCCAGCTCAGGGAAGTATTGAGATTGATTTTGATGTATTGAGCACACTACCAAAAGAAGTACTTTATGTAGAAAGCTGGTACCAGTTTAAAAACTTAGAAGGTGTTGCCAATTTTTATTACCAGCAACGTTATACCAGTCAGCAGGCTAAAGAAACTTTAACCGTTCATGCAGAGTTGGTCAGTTATGGTAAAGAAAAAGGGCTTCATTTTGATCAGGTTGAACCGGTTTTAGAGGCTTTGGGCTTTGTAACATTTGCCAGTTCACAATTAATAGAATTATCCAGCGGCGAACACAAAAAATTACAACTGGTTAAAGCACTTTGGTTAAAACCACAGTTATTAATTATCGACCAACCATACACAGGTTTAGATGCGGCTTCTCGCAAAAACCTGAACATTTTACTGGATCAGGTGGCTGAAGAAGGAGTTCAATTGATTTTGATCTGTAATGAAAGTGAATTACCAGCCTGTATCAATTCTTTTGCCGAAATAAGAGATGGACAATTAGCTCAAGTAGACGCTTTAGAACCTTCTGTCAGTACCGAAATCCATTTAAGGGAAATTCCGGATTTCTTAAAAGAATCGCCTGTTTATAGTTCACAGGATATTGTAAAAATGGTTAATGTAAACATTAGCTATGGCGAAAAACAGGTACTGAAAAATATCAACTGGGAAGTTAGAGCGGGAGAAAAATGGCTTTTGCAAGGGCATAATGGTTCTGGAAAATCGACTTTGTTAAGCTTGGTAAACGGCGATCACCCACAATCTTATGCCAACGAACTTTATTTATTCGGCAATAGGCGTGGAAGCGGCGAAAGTATATGGGACATTAAACAGCATATCGGATTAATCTCTCCTGAGTTTCACTGGTATTTCGATCCAAACGCTACTGTTTGGCAAAGCATCGCCTCTGGCTTTTATGATACCGTAGGTTTATTTCAGCAGCTGCCTTATACCAAAAGTACACAGGTGGATGAACTGATAGCTTATTTTGGCCTGACTGAAAACAAAAATGAATTATTAACCGCGCTTCCACTCGGTAAACAACGATTGGTATTGTTAGCGCGAACGATTATAAAAAACCCGGAACTGTTAATTCTGGATGAACCCTGCCAGGGTTTAGACCGCCAGCAAACACAGCACTTTAACCAATTGGTTGACGAACTGTGCAGCAACGGAATGACATTAATTTATGTTGGCCATTTTGAATCGCAGCTGCCAACCTGCATAGAAAAAAGAATATTGTTAGAAAAAGGCGAGGTAAAAGTCGTCGAAAGTTTAAACACAGAAATATTAGGCTAATGCAAAATTAACCACGACTTGTCCCGATTTAACGGGAGATAAAAGGATAAATACAGATAAAATCTAATGGTTTGTAAAGATACAAACCGAGTCAGAAATCAATCTGTGTTTATTTGTGGTAAAAACTGCAACGGCAAAAGAGGAGTCAACAATGAAGAAGAACATTTTAGTAATACCTGGAGACGGTATCGGACCCGAAGTAACCACTTGGGGAAAAACAGCATTAGAAAAAATTGCCGAAATTTTTGGCCACGAATTTGTATTTGACGAAGCTTTAATGGGCCATGCAGCTATTGAAGTTACTGGTGAGCCTTTACCAGATGAAACTTTAGATAAAGCAAGAAAAAGCGATGCCATCCTTTTTGGAGCCATTGGTCACGCCAAATACGATAACGACCCAAGTTTAAAAGTTAGACCTGAACAAGGCCTCTTAAAAATCCGTAAAGAATTGGGTTTATTTGCCAATCTCCGCCCGATATTACTATTTGATGAACTTCTGGAAGCCTCAAGCATTAAACCGGAAATTTTAAGGGGAACCGATATTTTGTTCTTCCGCGAATTAACAGGAGATGTTTATTTCGGAGAAAAAACACGATCTGAAGATAGAAATACTGCTTCTGATTTGATGATTTACCACCGTTACGAAGTAGAACGCATTGCACATAAAGCTTACCAGGCTGCACAACAACGCAACAAAAGATTATGCTCGGTAGATAAAGCAAATGTTTTGGAAAGCTCACGCCTATGGCGCGAAACTGTTCAGGAAATTGCAAAACAATACCCTGATGTAGAAACTGAGCACATGTTTATCGACAATGCAGCCATGCAGTTAATCAAAAATCCTAAAAAATTCGACGTGGTTTTAACGGCTAATTTATTTGGGGATATTTTAACCGATGAAGCTTCGCAGATTGCAGGTTCAATGGGAATGCTGGCTTCGGCATCTGTTGGCGAAAGCACAGGTTTCTTTGAGCCGATCCACGGTTCGGCACACGATATTGCCGGTAAAGATTTAGCCAATCCTTTGGCCTCTATCCTATCGGCTGCTTTAATGCTGGAAATTGGTTTCGGACTTAAGGAAGAAGCCAAGCTATTGGTTGATACCATCGATCAGGTACTAAAAGAAGGCTTCAGAACCCATGATATTGCCGATCAAAACACAAACCGTTTCAAAGTTTTAGGCACCGCCGAAATGGGCAAATTGGTAATTAAATTCTTATCACAAAAATTAATCACTTCCTAAACTTAAGATTATGATTCACGACCCGAACAAAGTTTATATTTTCGACACGACATTGCGTGACGGCGAGCAGGTTCCAGGCTGCCAGTTAGATACAAACCAAAAAGTAGAAATCGCAAAATCACTTGAGCTTTTAGGTGTTGATGTGATTGAAGCTGGTTTCCCGGTATCAAGTCCGGGCGATTTTAATAGCGTAATAGAATTATCGAAAGCGGTTACCAACCCGATTATCTGTGCCTTAACCCGTGCAAATAAAAATGATATTGATGTTGCTGCAGATGCTTTGCGTTATGCTAAAAGACCGCGGATCCACACCGGAATTGGCTCATCTGATTTCCACATTAAACATAAATTTAACAGTACCCGCGAAGAAATTTTAGAACGTGCTGTAGAAGCTGTGAGGTATTCGAAAAAATTTGTAGAAGATGTTGAGTTCTACGCAGAAGATGCCGGCCGTGCTGATATCGAATTTTTAGCCAAAATGGTTGAAGCAGTGATTGCTGCCGGGGCCACCGTGGTAAATATTCCGGATACCAATGGTTATTGCCTGCCAGACCAATACGGTTCTAAAATTCTTTATTTAAAAGAAAACGTAAAAAATATTGATAAAGCCATTATCTCCGTGCATTGCCACAACGATTTAGGCCTGGCTACAGCGAATTCTATTGCAGGCTTGCAAAATGGCGCCCGCCAGGTAGAGTGTACCATTAACGGTATTGGAGAGCGCGCAGGCAATACTTCTATGGAAGAAGTCGTCATGATTTTGAAAACACACAAAATTTTGGGTTTAAATACCCAGATTGATACTACCCGTTTTTACGAAATGAGCCACATGGTGAGAAACCAGATGAACATGCCCGTGCAACCGAACAAAGCAATTGTTGGTGGAAATGCATTTTCGCACAGTTCGGGTATCCACCAGGATGGTTTCTTGAAAAACCGTGAGAACTACGAAATTATTAAACCGGAAGATGTTGGTTTCCCTGATGCAACCATCGTATTAACGGCAAGAAGCGGTCGCCATGCTTTAAAACACCACTTAGACCGTTTAGGCCATAAACTAGAAAAAGACCATTTAGATATTGTTTACAAACAGTTTTTAGTTTTGGCTGATAGCAAACAGGGCATTAATGACCAGGATTTAAACCAATTGGTGGCGCTGCACTTGGCCTAAATGCTCAGGGTTTGGCGTTGAGCGGTAAGCGTTTTAATTTAACGCATTGAAGTAAGCTTGCTAAACCTGATAGCAGTGGAAATACTTTTTAATTGCAGCAACCTTGGATACAATGCCATGCTGAGGCACGAAGCATCTGCAACCGATGAAACACACTCTTCGTTCCTCAGCATTACAGTGGTTTTAAAAAGATTGGAACGAATAGCAGGACTGCAATAACCGAAAAGTACCAAACCCTGCTTTACAAAAAACATAAGAGAATATCGGTCTTGATACTTGATTCTCTCTATACCTGATACTACAACAATGAATACTACAACACCGAATACACTGGATTTTCAATCTGCATCCCAACGATTAAAAGGCGTGGTAAAACGTACGCCTTTAGAGTTTAACGCCGGACTTTCTGCTCATTACAACGCCAATATTTATTTGAAAAGAGAAGACCTTCAGATTGTACGCTCCTATAAATTACGCGGTGCCTACAACAAAATTAGCACCTTGCCACAGGATGCTTTGATTAACGGCGTAGTTTGTGCAAGTGCAGGCAACCATGCACAGGGCGTGGCCTATTCATGTAAAAAACTCGGTATCAAAGGCGTTATTTTTATGCCGGAAATTACCCCTAAACAAAAAGTTAAACAAACTTATATGTTTGGTGGCGACAGTGTGGAAGTGGTTTTGGTTGGCGATACTTTCGACGATTGCCTGAAAGAGGCGCTGGCCTACAGTGCCGAAAAATCGGCCACTTTTATTCCACCTTTTGATGATGAAAAAGTAATTGAAGGACAAGCAACAGTTGGTGTAGAAATTTATGAAGACCTGCCTGATTTAGACATTTTGGTAATGCCTGTTGGTGGTGGTGGTTTGGCCTCGGGTGTGAGTGCTTATATGAAAACGGTTAAACCCGATGTAAAACTGGTTGGTGTTGAGCCGCTGGGTGCACCATCGATGGTTACGGCTATGGAACACGGCGGCCCTTACACTTTAGAAGAAATAGACCGCTTTGTGGATGGTGCCGCTGTAAAAAGGATTGGCCACATTACTTACGAATATTGCAAGGAACTTCTTGATCAGATGCATTTAATCCCTGAAGGAAAAATCTGCACCACCATTTTAAAGCTGTATAACGAAGATGCCATTGTTGTAGAACCGGCTGGCGCACTATCTATAGCCGCATTAGATCAACTGAGAGATCAGATCACCGGTAAAACGGTAGTTTGTATAGTTAGCGGTGGAAACAATGACATAGAGCGCATGCAGGAGATTAAAGAGAAATCTTTACTTTTCGAAGGGCTGAAACATTATTTCATTGTACGTTTCCCACAGCGACCAGGGGCTTTAAAATTATTTGTAAACGAGGTTTTGGGTCCACAGGATGATATTACCCGTTTCGAGTTTATTAAAAAACAAACAAAGAAAACGGACCTGCATTGGTGGGCATTGAACTTTCGAACAAAAATGATTATGCCAGCTTGTTGCAGCGTATGAAAGATTTTAAATTTGAAATTATCGAACTAAACCAGGATCAGACTTTGTTTGAGTATTTGGTTTAAGGTTTTACCGTATAGATATTTCCGTCGTTTCGAGCGGAGTGCAACGAAGTCGAGAATCCGAAAGCTCTGCGAAGCAAAATCTATCGAGCATAGATCTCTCCATTCCACTGCGTTCCAGTCGAGATGACGATTTTTTTTAGCGCAAAAAATATAAAAATGAATTTCAAAGACTTAAGCAACAAAGCATTAATTACGGATAGCGATATCGACTGGGAAGATTTAGGTGCGGGCGTTAAACGCAAAATCATGGCTTATGATGACAACCTGATGTTGGTTAAAGTAGAATTTGAAAAAGATGCCATTGGCACCATTCACAATCACCCTCACTTACAGATGAGTTACGTTGCCAAAGGAAGTTTTGAAGTAAGCATGGGCGATGATAAGAAGATCTTAAACGAAGGGGATGTTTTCTTTGCCCCATCAAACGTTTTTCATGGTGTGGTTTGCCTGGAAGCCGGGTTATTAGTTGATATTTTTAATCCACATCGGGAAGATTTTTTAAAGTAAGGAAATAAGACCGGGGTCAGGAGTCGGAAAGTTGGAGGTTTATGTGCATATTAAGTACGTCATTTCGATCGGAGTGCAAAGAAGTTGAGAACCACGAGGTGCTCAGCGAAGCTAAATCTACCTCGAGATAGATCTCTCCACTCCACTGTGTTCCGGTCGAGATGACGACATTAAAGTGTAAAGATCGCCAGGAACCTTATACCTTCAACCTTCTACCTTCAGCCTTACACCTTTACTCAAAAGTAAACCGTACATTCTTATAACCCAATCCTTCAATAATTGGCTTAAGGACGGTTGTCGCATTGGTTTTCGTCTGTGCTAAAATGCTCGATTTTTTAACTTCTGCGGTAATTTGTCTTTCAGCTGCTTTATAAGCTTCGTCTACTAAACTGGCCTCACGGAAGAAAGCCATCTTCGTATCATAAACACGTGAGTTTTTATGGTCGATTTTTACATAACAGATTTCGGGCTGTGGTAAATTTACTACAGCAGTGTCCGCATGAATGCTAATATCTTCACGGGTAATTTTGGTCAGGTCAATACAGCCTACCGCCTCGGCTTTAACAATTAATAAAACACTCGCTTCAGGTAAAAAATCTGTTTTATTTTTATGTTCCAAAACATCACTAATCTGATATCTCACCAGTTCCAATTTACCAATAGCCTCAATTTTCTCGACCAGAAGCTGATGTTTGCTTTCAACAGTAGTATTGATACTAAACTTTTTGGAAATAAATAAGTACCCTGCAACGACTAAAATTAACCAAGGTAAAAGTCGGAAAAAGAGCTTCATATTTTAAAAATATTGGATAATAACATTGGTGTATTTAAGCTGTTGCACAATAATTAATCCATTATTAACAACAATTATTTTTTTGGCAAAAGATTTGTAATACCAATATCACACACGCAAATAAACAAAATCAAAATGAAAAAATTTACCATCTTAATGCTTTGCATCGCCACACTAGGTCTGGCCTCTTGCAAAAAAGAAACTGTTTATCAAGAACTAAGAGCTAAAACGTATAATTTTACAATCAATTCGAATGAATGGTTACGTAACAGCAACGGAAGTTACTCTGTAAGTAAGGCCTTATCCGCAATTGATGGCGTAACATTGGATGATGAAGGCGTACTAGTCTATTTTGAACACCCTAGTGATCCAAATGGTGATATCCAGTTGCCTTATACATTCAATTACAATGCTTTTAGCTATAAAGTTTCTAATGGAGGTTTAAGGTTTGATGTTCAAGATACCAATAATTTAACAGCTACTGTACCACCTAACTACAATACTTTAGTAAAAGTTGTTATTATTCCGTCTGATTACGCTGGAAATTAAAAACATTTAAAACGCTAAAAAACGACTAATGTTCAATTGAATGTGGTCGTTTTTTTATGCTCTAATTTTCCCACATTAAAATGTCACGGATGTAAACGGCTTGTATTCTTCTCAGTGTATTAAAAAGTTATAATTATAATTATAACTTTTATAAAAAATCACCAAATATATAATTACATTTAAAACTCTAAATACCGAGTGATATTCAATTGAACGTGGTCATTTTTTTATGCTCTCCCCTGTTCAACTGTAAGGCCCGAACGCTAACGCCATTTCTTTCTAAGAGCAATTCGTCGTAAAAACCTTTATAGTAAACATCTTTTACTTCAAAACGTCTGCTGCTCCAATTATTACTAATTTCGGCCCATTCGGGATAGAAAACCACATTTCCTGCAAATGTTTTTAAGCCTAGTTTTTCTGCATCCCCACGAGACAAAACAACTGCATTACCTAAAATTTGAGCAGTATAAATGTGTTTTGGATTTTGATAAATATCGATAGGCTTACCGGTTTGCAAAAGTTCGCCGTTTCGCAAAATCAGTAATTGGTCGGCAAGAAATAAACCATCAGCAGGGTCGTGAGAGACAAGAATAACAGTTACCCCGGTTTCTGCTGCAACACGTTTTATATCAGCCCTTAGCTGGTTTTTAAGCAAAGCATCAACCTGGCTAAAGGGTTCGTCTAATAGTAAAACCTGTGTATCGGCAACCATGGCTTTAGCTATGGCCACACGCTGCTGTTCCCCACCACTTAACTCAATAATTTTTTTATGCTGCAGTGGTAAAATCCGAAGGTGCTCCATGATCTGAAGTGTTTTTTCGGCCTTAGTTTTCAGATCGGTATTTGATAGCTGTGAGGCAATGTTATCGTACACTTTCGCATAAATATTCAGCGAAAAATCCTGCGTCACCATTTTCATCTGCTTATGGCCGGGGATCAGTTGTTCGTCAGGCCCTTTAACCCTTTGATCTTCGAAAAAGATTTCACCCTCATCGGTTTTCAGCAATCCGTAAATGGATTTCAGTAAGGTCGATTTTCCGCTACCACTCTCGCCTATAATGGCCACCACATCGCCTCTTTTAATGTCGAAACTTACATTTTTAATTCCACCGGCCTGCTCTGCCTGATATTGCTTGGTTAAATTTTTAACGCTGATTAGGGTATTGCTCACGTGGTAAAGATAAGAAAAAGGTGGAGGGTTTTGAGGCAGAGGGTAAGGTTACAACTTGTATAATTGTTAATATTTTGTTTAGAAATTCACAAAAACGGTATTTATCTTTAAATCAACTAAATACAAAGACATGAAAGCTAAAATCACACTAATTCTTGATGATGCTGTTATAGAGCAGGCTAAAATTTATGCGAAAGAGCAAGGAATAAGTTTAGATGAATTTATGGAGAATTGCTTTAAGTCTTTGATCGGTGAGAATAAGCCTGCTGAAACGTTATAACAAAAAATCCTGTCTCGCCTAACCGAAACAGGATCTGTTCATTTGTGTGTTAACCTCTCTGTCCTTCGGACATCTCTCCCAAAGGAGAGACTTAATCAGTCTATATAAATTGATATGGCTTAGTTTAATCCAAAGGTAACCCCGAAACTCATGTTCTTTAAGCCAGCTTGTTGTGAGGTAGTAAACATATCGTTAAAGTAATATTTGGTAAACAATCCTATACCTCCGTAACCAAATCTAACTGTACCCCCGTAACGAACCGATTGAAAGTGGTAGCTATCATATTGTTTTTCTTTACCACGTTCTTCGCTTATCTGTTTAATTTTTCCATTTAGCAAAAAGCTAACCTCCGGACCTAACACCAGGTAAAATCTTTTGCCGTTTTTGTTTTCGCTGGTACGGAATTCGAAGTTTAATGGAATATGTACATAACTGCTGGAGAAACGGTTTTTAGAGAAATGTACCGGTGATTGATCGGTATAAACAAACTCGTTAGCGTTTTTAGCAATCGTAATATCTTTTCTTAAACGGATTAAGGTCCAATCAAATCCTCCTGCTACATAAACTTTAAAGTTAGAATTAAAGCGATAGCCAAACTGTAAAACATCAAAAGAAAATGTACTGGTTTTTCCACCTTTGTAATCTAAGAAATCATTATTAGGTGATAAATTAAAACTTCCATTGTCTATCAGCCTGGAGAATCCCCAATCTACTCTGGTAAAAGTAATTCCACCTACAAAACGACCTTTTTTTGCTGAATCTGCTGATTTTGTATTAATCATAATACCATGACCTTCACTATAATCCATTTTCTTTTTAGTACTATCTTGTTGTGCAAAAGCACCTGGAGCCATAACACCGGCAAGCCCGCTTACCAAAAGTGTTGTAAATATTAGACGTTTCATATCTGTGTGTATTATTTTGTTAAATGTTGTAAGGTTTTAATAAATGTCGACACTGTTAACTAAAAACTGCCAACTGAAAACTATTATTTCTTCTTTTTACCAAATTTAAAAGGCCCGATATTGATTGATGACAAAGAAGAGTCGTCATCATCAGTACGGAACTGGATCAGCTTATCTTTTCTTTTATCCATTTTGTTAACAATCAGGTTTACTACATCGCCAACGTTGCGGATACCTTTAATGCCTTGTTCGTTATCGTTAATAGGATCATCCGTTTTAATGGCTGTAGGGTTAGCAACTATTACAGTTTCCTCTTTGGGTTGCAGAATCGCCTCTTCGATTTTCGTTCTAATATCTTTTTTAGGCTCTTCAACTTTAGCTACAGTGGTTTCATGCTTTTGCATTTCAGGGGCCGTAATTATCCGCGGTTGCGCTAAAGCAGGTTTATCTTGTTTCACCTTTGTTTTGGCAATAGCCCTTGCTGGTTTAGCCTCAACCGGTAAAATTGGTGCAACATCTTTAACCGGTTCAACTACTACAGGTGACTGATCTTTTACAACTGGTGTTTCCACTACTTGCTTAGGCTTTTCAATTGTATTATTGGCTAATTGTTTACCCTCATTAGTATTATTCTGCTGTTGATAAAGCAAAATCCCAATTGTGGCAATAAGTAAAACCGCTGCAGCCGATAACCAATAAATTGGTATAATTCTTTTTTCTTCGGCGTTATTCCACTTTCTATATTGCTCCATAAATCCCTCGAAGGTGTTACTTCCGCGTCAGCAAAAGCATCTTTAAATAACTGATCAAAATCTTTATCCAGTATAGGTTGCATAACCAAATCCCTCCATTTTTATAATTTCTTCTTTTAATATTGCCCTTGCTCTCGATAATTGCGATTTACTCGCCCCTTCTGAGATGCCTAGCGTTTCTCCAATTTCCTTATGCGAATAGCCTTCTATTACGTACATGTTAAAAACCATGCGGTAACCATCTGCCAGTTTTTGTATCACTTTCATCAAATCCTGCATGCCTAGTGTGCCAAAATCAAATCCGATTGATGGTTGCTCGTAAGCTTCATCTATTTCTACTACGTTTAAGCTGCGTAAATTTTTACGGTAACTCTCAATCGCAGTATTCACCATTACTCTCCTAATCCAGCCTTCAAAAGAACCCTCGCCCCTATACTCTTTTATTTTTTGAAAAATCTTGATGTATCCCATCTGCAGCACATCTTCTGCCTCCATCCTATCTTTGGCGTAGCGCATACAAACGGCCAACATCTTAGATGCAGTTTGCTTGTAGAGCAGCTCCTGCATCTTCCGGTCACCAGCTTTGCAGCCTTCCATCAAATCGTTTATTGTATAGCTTCGCGTCAATTTCATTGTGTGTTTGTATATAGAAGATGGCAGATTACAAACAATGGTTGCATGAGGTGAGAAAAAAGTTAAATAAAGTTAAAATTAGAATTATACCAATTGATTATCAGACAGATATAATTAAAATAATTTTCAAGAAAGATATAGATTTTTTATTTGAAAATGAACATGCAGCATTTCATAGGGAGCAGCAGTCCCGCTATTCGCTTCAAAGCCTCGGTTCGTTCCTCACCTTCGTGTTTTTCGCTGCTATCGGGTTTAGTTGGCAGGAACTTCCGAAGTTTCACAGGGAGTTAGGCGCAGGGGGAACTTCGGAAGTCTATCAACAATAAACCCCACAGGTTTATGTACCTATGGGGTTTGTAATGGATTAGTTAAATTACCCTCAACCTTTCTACCTTCTACCTTTCATCCTTTTTCACCTTAAACAACTTGAAATCCTGTTTATAGGTCAAAAAGAAGGAGTGGTTAAACTGAAGTTGTTTATCTGTATGATCAAGATCGATATGCGGTTCGAAACGCACATCAAGATATAAATGTGGGATTAACTCTTTTTGGTAAGCATAACGCAATAAAACAATGTTTCTTGAACTTTGCCTCAAGCCCGGACTATACAAATTATCGGAAACAGATTCATAAAGTGGCATACCTTTAATCGAAATAAAGTTATTGCCCTTCCAGTAAGAGGCCACTAAACTTCCCCATTTACTTTCTACACCAGCATTTAACCATAAACCAAAACCACCCTGGTAGGCCCTTCTTTTATCCGGAGAGAAATCTTTGTAAACCGCAATATAGTTATCGGTATACACCTGTTTAATATTGGCATCAATGTCTTTATGCAGCTTTATACCTGTGGCGCCATTAAACATGGTGGTGATCGGGATTTCTTTTAACACATCAATCTGTCCGCCCTGATGGAAAGCCAAAAACTGTGCAGGAATACTTAATTCCCAGTCATCATTTTTGATTAAAAAACTTTCGGTTGATAAACCACCAATAATTTCTTCTTTAGCCGGATCACCTTTGTAGATCATTTTTTGCCAGGCAATCCAGGCATCTAAGGTAAATTTCTTACGCTCAACCAATAACTGCGTACCGTATTCTATTGGTGTAGTTATTGTTCTTTCGAAATCGTATAAAGGCTCAATATATTTATGCTGAATGTTTCCTTCCAGACTACCAAAAATTAAGGTGAGGTTACGCTTATGATATTTTACGCTGAATAAAGGTTTAGCATCAGAAATCCCGTTCCTGCCAAAATCCTTTCTGATGAAAGCACCTGCAGTAATGGCGAGGTTTGGATGTGCGTAATAAACGATTTGCGGCTGCAATTGCGTTCCGTACAAAGTATAACCATCATGAAAATCATTAGTGTACTCGTAATTGCGGACGTAGTTTAAATTGTAAAAATTGAAGTGAACCTCGTTAGTTAAGCTGCTATCGGGGCGGATTCTGTTTTCGAAAGCCGATTGATTAAACTGTGCAGAAGCAAAATAAGAACTGAAAAGAAAAGCTATTAAGATTAAGGCCCTTTTCAGACCTGTGTTTGTAAACATGAGCTTGGATTTTATCGCCCAAATTTAGAATAGTTTTTGGTTTATTTAACCGCAAAGTACGCGAAGTTTACGCAAAGGAAACAAAGTTAATATGGATCGACCACCAAGGCACAAAGAACACAAAGTTTTATTGACACCTTTAATTACAAACAATATTCTTTGTGCCTTGGTGACTTTGTGGTTAAAAGATTATTCACCACTTTTTTACGATAATTCTTATACAGCTTAACTGCAATCATGATGGCCATTGCTACGCCCATGATACCAATTAAACCATAAATCCAATTGATGGCACTTTTTAAGATCACGACAAATACAATAGCAATCATAAAAATGGTAGCCAGCTCACGCCATAACCTCAACTGAAAGCTGGTTAGCTTATATTGATTGTTTTTAAGCTGTTTAACGAGATTTTGACAGATAAAGTGATAAATGAGCAGGCCAACAACAAAACCTAGCTTTACCCACATCCAATCAGCTTGAAGCAGGCCCGGATTTAAAGTGAGCATAGATGCGCCCGCCAAAACAGAAATAACCATGGCCGGAGTAGCTATAATTTTCCATAAAGTAGCTTCCATTTTAACAAACTGTTTTTGGAGGATACTTTTTTCAGGTTCAGGTTTATCGTTTGCTTCCGTGTGATAAATAAAAAGACTTAAAATATAAAATAAACCGGCCATCCAGCTAATTACAAATACAATGTGTACTGCAAGAAAATAGTGGTAATATGGCAATAAGGTTTCTATCATGGAATGTTTGTAGGATAAAGCCTTTTATTTAAAATAGATCAGAATGTGTTCCGACTCTTAATAGAATTATTTCCTTTTCTTCGGTTATCTCAAACCATATCATCAATAAATCGGGCTTAATATGGGCTTCCCAATTGTCCTTATAGTTTCCAACTAATTTATGCGGGCGATGCTTCTTATCAATTCCACTGGCACCATCAATCTCTAATCTAAACAAAAAATCCTTAATGAGATTTATGTTCTTTGCAGAACGTTTCTTCATTAGCTTAATATCTTTATCAAATTGATTGGTAGGCTTTAGAACAAACATCTACAAGGAATTGATATATGAATTTATATCTTTAATCGGTTCGCCTATCCCAATACCCTTGTGTGCATCATCGATAGTTTTTTGCGTAACCGAATTGGGTACAGATTTACTTGCACTCTCCTTTTTAAAAGTAACACCAAGCTCCCTTAAAAGCTGTTTTACCAGTTCGCTTTTTTTCAGGAATATTTATAATAAGTGTTTCCATATCCAAATATAACGATTTACAGCAACCGTTCAAAGTCTCCTTTAGGGAATTCAGGGGTTAATACCTAAACTCCTTCACCACATCAATTGCATACTTCACATTATCGAAAGGAATATCAGGCATAATACCGTGACCTAAATTGAAGATAAATCCTTCAGTACCACGCATGCGTTCGAATAACTTATGGATTTGTGCCTTAATTACAGCTTTATCCGCATATAAAATATGTGGGTCTAAATTTCCTTGTACAGCAATACCTTTTGGCAAAGCATTTTTAATATTCAATAAATCAGCATTCCAGTCAACCGAAATTACATCTGGTTTAGCTTCTGCCATAATCGGAGCAAAAACCGAACTTCCCTTACAGAACGAAATCACCGGAATATCTTTTCTGTTTAGATTGGCAATAATTTCCTGAATATAACGGTGCGAAAACTCCTGGTAATCATTCCATGCTAAGGCAAGTGCCCAACTATCGAAAATTTGAACTGCATTTACGCCAGCAGCAATCTGAAGGTTCAGATAATCTGCGGTTACTTTTGCAATTTTAGCCAAAAGCTTGTGTGCCAGTTCTGGTTGGTTATGTATAAAGAGTTTAGTTAACTTGAAATCTTTAGAAGATCCACCTTCAATTAAATAACTCATTACCGTAAACGGTGCACCAGCAAAACCGATCAAAGGGATATTCCCATTTAACCTTTGCTGAATCACTTTAATCGCATCAGCCACATATTGTAACTCATCCAAACAATCAACATTTAGATTTTCAATATCCTGGGCTGTACGTACCGGATTTGAAAATTTAGGACCAACACCTTGAGTGAAGCTTAAATCACCACCCATAGCCTCACCGGTTACCAGAATATCACAGAATAAAATCGCGGCATCTATATCCAGCAGATCAACAGGCAACATCGTTACATCAGCTGCAATCTCAGGAGTTTTACACATCTCTAAAAAAGAGTATTTGTTTTTTATCTCCCAATATTGTGGCATAAAACGGCCTGCCTGACGCATCATCCACACGGGTGGGCGTTCTGTTTGTTTTGAAAATGCTGCGTCTAAAAATAAGTTATTCTTCATGATCTGTATTTGGTATCGCTTTATCGTCATCCTGCCACACTTAACATATAAATAAAGTAAGAGATGCTGAAACAAATTCAGCATGACGAATCGGCTGCAAAGGTATAAATAAAAAAAAAACGAAGTACCTTTTTATCAAAAACCGGTGCTTCGTTTATTCAAAATGACAATAGTCCTATTATATTTTGCTTATTTCTTTTTCAATTTTAACGATAATATCCTTTGATCGTTGTGTTTCGGCAAGTTCCTTTGCCAGTTTGGTATAAGCTTCTGCCCTTTCCTTGTCTTTTTTCCGCAAAGCGAGGTTAGCCAAATGGATCAGCACATACGATTTTTCATTTTTACCCCCTACCGGAAAACGGCTGGCCAATTGAAAATGATATTCAGCTTTATCATAATCCTGTTCTTTCAAAGCCATATTGCCTTGCATAAATTCGTAATAACCCCTGCGGCTTTTGGCCAAACGTTCCGGTTTTGCTACCTCGGCCAACAATGCTCTGGTTTTACCAAATTCGTTATTTTTGAAATGTTTCGATGCCATTAACACCGAGCTATGCTTAAAATGGCTCCAAATAACAAAGGCAAATAAAACACCAGAAACAGCAGCCAACTGATATTGATAGTAAAAAATACAAACCAATGCAGCCAGCGCAAAAACTGCCATTAAAGCATACCTGCCTTTATTATTGTACATTAATGACTATCTGTAAATTTATAGCCTACACCACGGATAGAGTGAAAATAAACCGGATTTTTTTGATCAGGTTCGAAATACTTACGGAACGTTAAAATAAAGTTATCGATCGTTCTGGTTGACGGATAAACATCATAATTCCAAACCGTTTCTAAAATCTGTTCTCTTGAAACGGCATCATTTTTACGCTCAATTAACAGTTTCAGCAACATCGTTTCCTTTTTGGTTAACGGTGTGATGGTGCCATCATCATGTTTTAATTCGAAAGAGTTAAAGTAGATTGTTTTATCCCCGATTTTGTAAGAATTCAATTCTTTTAAATCATCAGATTTTAAACTGCGTTTCACCAAAATCCCCACACGAAGAATGAGTTCTTCCAGGTTGAATGGTTTAACCAGATAATCGTCAGCTCCTTTTTCAAACCTAAAACACGGTCTTCAGAAGTGTTTTTAGCTGTTAAAAACATAATCGGAACTTCTGCATTCTCTAAACGGATTGTTTCGCAAACCTGGAAACCATCCATTTCAGGCAACATTACATCTAAAATGATTAGATTAAAGCGTTCTTCTTTAAAAATTTTAAGAGCGGTTTTACCGTCTTTAACGGCGTGAACTTTATAACCCTCAAGTTCGAGGTTTAATTTGATAGCATCTAACAAGTGATCCTCGTCTTCTACCAATAGAATTCTTAATTTTTGTGACATAATTGAGATTAACTAAATGTTACTTCAAAAATACTTCCCTGAGGCAAATTGTCTTTTACTGTAATATCTGCATCATGGTATTGTAAAACCTCTTTCACAATAAACAAGCCTAAACCTGTTCCTTTCGCTTTTCTGACATTCTCGTTACCAACGCGGTAAAACTTATCAAATATCAACATTTTTTCGGCATCTGAAATACCCGGACCTTTATCAATCACGCTTAACTGAATATGTCCGTCAACTTTGTTTAAATGCACATTTATCTCATCACATGGGCTCGAATACTTAACGGCATTCTCTATCAAATTGGTCACTACTGACGATAAGGCAAATTTGTCACCCATTAACTGCAAATTTGGCTGAATTTGGGCACTTATCAATTGTTCGTTGCCACAAGAGTGAACCTGCAACCGATCAGTAATTTTATACACCAGTTCTGAAAAATTAAATTCCTCTTTCGGAAAAGTGTAAGAACGGTTTTCAATCTTGGTAGCTAAAAGCATATTTTCAACCAAATCGTCTAACCGCTCAATATCTTTTAATGAATTGTTGAGCAACGATACCTGGCGGGTCTTATCCAAATCCCGTTTAACAATGGTTTGGATAGAAAGTTTTATTGCGGCCAATGGAGATTTTAACTCATGCGTGATCGACATTAAAAAGTTCTGCTGCTGTTCCCTCAGTTTATCTTCACGTTTTAAAGATTGATGGAGAAAATAACCACCAATACAAAGCAGAAATAAAAATACCGAGCCTTCGCCCATAATCATCGTCATGCGGCTGGGTTGCAAACGCACCACTAAAGTACCCCACGAAATGAGCTGAATCAGCGCGTAAAGCAATAAGGCGTAAAATATAATTATAGATTTCTTCATTCCCTTAGGGTTGATTACACCGATGATTTGATTACACCGATTATTTTTATACATGGTTCGTGTCTCCACGAACCATCGCACAGTATCATATAATGAGTAATAAACTATTTCTTAAACACCAAATCTAATGCTTCAAAAATAGCTCTCTTTGCTTTCTCCAACTCGATCTTCGTATGAGCTGAAGATACAAAACCAACTTCATATCCCGATGGACCTAAATAAATTCCTCTGTTTAATAATTCGCGGTGCATCACTTTAAATTTCTCCATGCTGCTGGCATCAATATCATCAGCAGATTGGATTTTATCTTTATCGGTAAAGGCAAACCAGAAAATAGAGCCAATGGTGAATACTTTAAATTTATAGTTACGTGCCGTTGCAAAACGTTGAATGCTCGCTACAAATTCCTGTGCCTTATTATTCAAATCTTTATAAAAGCCGGATTTATTCAATTCGGTTAATGTTGCGATGCCCGCTGCCATGGCTACCGGATTTCCTGATAAGGTTCCGGCCTGATAAACGCCACCATCGGGAGAAATATGTTCCATAATTTCAGCTCGCGCACCATACATTCCCACAGGTAAACCACCACCGATGATTTTTCCATAAGTAACAATATCAGGTATAATGCCATAATGTGCAGCAGCACCTTCAAAACCAATCCTGAATCCTGTAATTACTTCATCAAAAATTAAAAGGGAACCATTATCGGTACAGATTTTACGCAAGAAATGAATATATTCTTCATCCTGCATAATTAAACCGTTGTTTGCAGGAATCCCTTCGATAATTACCGCGGCAATCTGATCTTTAAACTGGGCAAAAGCCTGTTCAATGGCTGTTTTATCATTTAAAGGTACCACGATGGTTTCTTCGGCAAAAGATTTTGGCACACCTGCAGAAGAAGTTTCACCAAAAGTAACCAAACCCGAACCTGCTTTTACCAAAAGTGAATCGCTGTGGCCATGGTAACAACCTTCGAATTTTAAAATCTTATCCCGGCCGGTAAACCCTCTTGCCAAACGAATAGCCGACATTACGGCTTCGGTACCCGAACTGGTGAAACGTATTTTTTCTACAAAACGGTTGTTTTTGATAATCAGCTCTGCCAATTCATTTTCCAATGCAGTTGGTGCACCAAAGCTCATGCCGTTCTGCATTACTTCGGTCACTTTTTCGCGAATTTTAGGATTATTATGTCCTAAAATTAATGGTCCCCAACTACCACAGAAATCGATAAACTGATTACCATCGGCATCCCAGATGTAACAGCCATCACCTTTTTCGATAAAAAGCGGTGTACCATAAACCGATTTAAAAGCCCTTACCGGAGAGTTTACTCCGCCAGGGAAATACGTTTTTGATTTTTCGTAAAGCTCGGCAGATTTTACCCTCGAAATATCAGGTTTACTACCTGTATTTACCGGAATATCGGCTTCGTTGCCTGAAAACATTTTCTTTAATGAATCTAACATCTTTTTTAAGGTTGAAGGCTGAAAGGTAGAAGGCGGAAGGCTTTGGGTACATACCCCACAAGCGATAAACCATCAACTTTTCTCCTAATATTTTGTAGATTTTATTACTGAATAGCTTGGGATTAGATTACGGATATAAACCTTAAACCTTCTGCCACCCACCTCTAAAGCCAGTTGTTATTTAAAATATCTTTAATGTGGTAAGTGGTAATAATGCTTGCACCTGCTCTGGCAAAGGCATGCATGGTTTCCATCACTACTTTTTGTTCGTCTATCCAACCGCGTTCGGCAGCCGCTTTTACCATGGAGTATTCGCCGGATACATTGTAAACCGCTATAGGTAGATTGGTATCTTGTTTTAACCGTTGGATAATATCCAGGTAAGCTAATCCCGGTTTCACCATTAACACATCAGCACCTTCCTGTTCATCTAAAGCAGCTTCACGTAAGGCTTCTAATGGATTTCTGAAGTCCATTTGATAGGCTTTTCTATCACCTTTACCCGGTGCGCAATCTGCAGCCTCTCTAAAAGGGCCGTAATATGCAGAAGCAAATTTTGTAGCATGGCTCATAATGGCCGCATTTACAAAGCCGTTTTCATCTAAAAGATTACGCATGGCTTCAATCCTCCCATCCATCATATCCGATGGTGCAAACATATCAGCACCAGCTTCTGCATGTGTTAAAGCCATTTTAGCGATTACCTCAACCGTTTTATCATTTTGTACGTAATCGTTTTCTAAAATACCGCAATGACCATGGGTGGTATATGAACAAACGCAAACATCGGTAATTACATATAAATCGTCGGAGAACTGTTTTTTCAACTCACGCACCGCCGTTGGCACTAAAGAATGATCGTGGTAAGCAGATTTTGCATCTTCCGATTTTTCATCGCCAACACCAAAAAGCATGATTTTGTTGAGTCCTTTTTTCAATCCGGCTTCCACATCTTTTACCAAAGTATCAACTGAGTAATGGTTTACCCCAGGCATGGCATCAATGGCATGGGTAACATTAGTGCCCGGCACGACGAAATAAGGGTACACAAACATATCTTTCGATAACCGTGTTTCGGCTATCATCTCTCTCACTAACGGATTTTTCCGTAATCTACGCGGACGATTTAACATTTTTTAGTATCAAGTATTTCGTATCAAGATTTGAAGTATCGAGATTTTAGTATCGAGTATCAAGACTTGAATATCTTTTATTTTTCCTTCGGGGGTGATTGCACAGTATTGAGTATCAAGATTGTAGTATCGAGTATCAAGATTACGGTATCAAGACTCGTAAACCTTCCTATCCTTACCTTACACCCTAAACCTTCTACCTTACTACCTTCTTACCTCATCTCTATTCCAAACACTGCTTCGGCCAATCCAATTTCATCTGGCGAATATGGCAAAGCGTATTTCACACCCATTTCATCAAATTTCTTTCCTGTGGAGTTTCCAATGGCAATTACTTGTTGCTCGGGTTCTAATAAATTATCTGCGAAATAGGCGTCAACATTTGATGGACTGGTAAAAATGAGTACATCAGCATAACTCTGGTCAATATCTTCTTCGATTACCGTTTCATAAATCGGAAGATCGATTATTTTAGCATCATCCGGTAACGATTTTTGAATAGACTGTAAAGAATCCTGCGCCCTTGGAAACAATATTTGCTGACCACCAACCAATTTCGCAAAATCTTCTGCAACTTCTGTAATATCGCCACTTTCACCAACAAAATCGGCGATATAACCAAATTTACGCAAAGCATCCTCCGATCCTCTTCCCACGACACCAAATTTGGTTTTCTTGGGCAATACCGGTTTCAGATTGAAAAAATATTCGACACTGTTGCGGCTACTGAAGAAAACCCAGTCTACATGCTTCAGTATAAACTGATCTAAAACAGTTACAATCGGAAACGTACGTATTAGCGAACGTCCTTCTATTTCAATATTATTATTTTCTAATGCCCTACGAAAATAACTGTGTTCACCTATTTCTCGCGAAATAAAAACCTTTGCAGGTTTCTTTCTGTCTGTACTAAACTTGGCTACAATTTTTTCGGCTAACCCTTCGGTAGTGTCTGCACGTAAAAACAAACGTTCTGGAAAATCATCAGCAGTTTCAGCTTTTGAAGTCCATATTTCAAATTTTCCGTTTTCCTTTTTGCAATAACAGCCTAAAGGCATGTGGCAACCACCTTCAAAAAGGTTTAAAACCTTACGTTCTACGGTTACTGTTTCCGCTGTCTCCGGATCATGCAGTTTTTGCAGTGCATCAAAAAGCTCGGTATCATTTGCCCGGATCTGAATAGCCAATGCGCCTTGCGCAGGAGCTGGGATAAATTCAGTGGTTTCCAATTCTTCTACATGTAAATCGGTTACATCAAGATTTAAGCGCTTAACACCTGCTTTCGCAATCAAAATGGCATCGTAATCTTCATCACGGAGCTTTTGGATACGGGTAGGTACATTTCCACGTAAATCTTCAATCTCTAAATCGGGGCGTAAACCCAATAATTGGGCTTTGCGACGGTTAGATGAAGTACCCACCATTGCACCTTTTTTTAACGATAGCTTCTGCGAAACATCTACACAATCTTTTAAAATCAATAAATATTCGCTTGCTTCCTCTCGCGGGGGTAAAGCAGCAATAATTAATCCTTCTGGATGTGTAGTAGGTAAATCTTTGAGGCAATGTACAGCCAGATCAATTGTTCCACCCAAAAGCTCTTCTTCCAGTTCTTTGGTAAAAAAGCCTTTGCCTTCCAGTTTGTCCAATCTTAAATTCAGGATTTTATCACCCTGTGTTTTAATGATTTTTATTTCTGCTTCAATTCCAATGGCCGCCAATTCATCTTTTATATGATTTGCTTGCCACAAAGCCAGGTCGCTACCGCGTGTTCCGATGGTTAATTTCTTCACTATAAAGGTTAAATGAGTTGCAAATTTAATTTAATTAGTGGTTTATACCATGAATTGTTTAAAAATGAGACAGTGAGGTTACAGAAGGGATAATTTAAAGGATTTCTGTGACATTACGCGATTGACACCATAAGGTTTTGTCAATCTCGGTTTAAGGTTATGGAATAAAATCAATATGAATGACAGAGAAGTTAATTTATATAACTCCCCACGTTACCGTCATTTCGAGCGGAGTGCAACGCAGTCGAGAAATCTATCTCGAGAGTACTTTTGATTTAGATCTCTCCATTTCGCTGCGCTTCAGTCGAGATGACGACTCTTTTTATTAAAAAGAATGATAAAAATGAAAAACTAAACTTAGCGCTCTTTGCGGTTAAATTAAGATTGATTAACCAAGATTTCTTTGGCCATTACCATCGGAACGCTGATATATTTTTTCTCCATGTAGTTCATTACACGTTCTAAAACTTCGCGTGAGGCTTCATCCATCTGACTAATTTCATCGGCAAACACGCCATTTATGGCTGTATTTTTGATTTCTTTAATCTTTCTTGGCACTTCCTGCATCGCCAATTCGATACGGCGTTGTTTTAAAACAGAGAAAAATTCGGTAATGTTATTGCTGATAATTTCTTCGGCATGTACCAGTTCGTTATAACGTTCCTGGATATTTTTGCGTGCCACCTCTTTCAGCGATTCGACCTCAATATAATGTACAGGATTGTTATGGATTACTGCAGGTGTAACATCATTCGGGATGGCCAAATCTACAATCACCTTTTTGCCCTGATCACCATTTAAAAGCTTAGCGTACAACGCTTCATTAATAATCGCCTCAGTAGAACCCGTACAGGTAATGATCACATCAAATCCTTCATTAAAATCTTCAAGTGCTGCTAATGGATAAGCTTTACCACCTAACTCTCCTGCCAAAGATTCGGCCTTAGAGAACGTACGGTTGAAAATTGAGAAATTTGAATATTTATGTTTGTTAAGATATTTTGCAATATTCTGATTGGTTTCGCCAGCACCTATAATTAAGATCCGCGAGTTGCCACACATATTTAACTCTTTTAGCTTGCGGTAGGCCAATGAAACAACAGAAACCGGATTTTTAGAAATATTGGTGTGCGTATAAACTTCTTTTGCGGTTTTAACCACACGATCCATAATCATACGCATGTAATCGCCCGTAAAACCAGCATCGCGGCAGTTTTCGTAAGCCTTACGGATCTGGGCAAGAATTTCTTTTTCACCAACCACCAAACTTTCTAAAGAGCATGATGTTCTGAGCAAATGGTTAAAAGCTTCTTCGTTTTCGTATACGGTAACATTATCCAGAAAACGCTCCATAAATTCAGGAGGCAGACCCATGTCTAAAACAGTAAGAAATCTGGTTACAAATTCCTTGTCTGTTTTCTCTTTGGTAAGGAAGACGAACTCCACACGGTTACACGTCCCGACATAGAAAATTTCGCTAACGGGAAGCTCAGCCTGAACATTCTTCAACCTGCTATCTAAACTCTGATCACAAATAACTAATTTCCCTAAAGATTTCAGGTCGATGTGGTGATGCGTAAAAGCTATTACTTTTAAATATTCCAAGTGCTTCCGTTATTAACTATTATCGGGATACAAAAGTAACATGGTGAAGGCATGTGACTGTCATTAACCTGTAATTTACATCAATTTAGAACGGTTTTAAATAGCAACCTTCTAAAAATTAAACCATCTATTAATCATGATAAACAGACCAGTCCATAAAATTTTTCTCTGGGTTTATGCCCTTTTCTACGTTCTGGCCGGATGTAACCACTTTTTATCCATTGCAGTATATTACGTAATTATGCCAAAATGGTTGCCTGCACCTGGCTTTTTGATTTATTTTTCTGGAATATTAGAAATTATTTTAGGGTTTTTATTGTTGTTTAACAAGACCAGAAAGCTTGCTTCGGTACTAATTATACTAATGCTGATTGCTTTTTTGCCTGCGCACATTTACATGATCCGGAAAGCACCCTTTATGTTGGGCCAAATAATGATTACGCCACTAATTGCGTGGCTGAGGTTGCCTTTTCAGTTAGTTTTTATTGGCTGGGCATCGTATTATTACACTAAAGAATAATATATTATTAAGCTGTTTAATTTTTATAGCAAATATTACATAGCCTTTTGCCTTCACGATGAGCGTAATGGATTGATTGTATTAATGTGTTAAAATGGTCTTCGACTACGCTCAGACTGACATACGAATTAATTTTATTTAATTTTTAAACAGGCCCTATTAAAATAATATGCTTTTTTTGAAGCGCAATACCTGTGCAATTAGGAAAGGTACTGTCCTGCTGTACATTGCAATCCTTTTGGATAAAATCTTTAAACAACAATTCATCGGTTCCAAAAGGGATTTCCATTTCCATCAGGGCTATTATACTAAATGTTGTAATCAGTTTCTTACTATCCCAAATACAACAAAATTAGATTTTTTAGGTTTATATTTTATACCAATTCCTAAACTATGATTATACAAAGCAATTTTAGCCTTAGCGGTGCTGACGGAAAATTAATTATCGGCGACATCACTTTTGATGAAAAAAATCCCAATACACCCCTTATACTTTTTGTACATGGCTTTAAAGGTTTTAAAGATTGGGGCGCACATAATTTAGTCGCCCGGTATTTTGCCGGCAATGGTTACCGTTACATCAAGTTCAATTTATCACATAGCGGTGTGCCGGTTGATGACCCGAAAGATGTGACGGATATGGAAGCTTTTGCCAGCAATACCGTATCGAAAGAGCTTTTTGATGTAAACGCGGTACTCGATTTTATTGAAAAAGCTTACGGCGCAAACACAAAAGTAAATTTGATTGGCCATAGTCGTGGCGGTGGATTATCCATCATAGAGGCTGCAAACGATTTGAGGATTAACAAACTGATTACCTGGAGTGCCATTGCCGATTTTAATAGTCTCTGGAAAAAAGAACAGGAGGCAGAGTGGAAGAAAAACAGTAAAATATTCGTCACCAATGCCCGTACCAAAGAACAAATGCCTTTAAATGTTACTTTATTGGAAGATCTGGAAGAAAATGCCGCAACATTGAATATTACAGATGCGGCAAAACGTGTAAATATCCCCTGGTTAATTATCCATGGTGATGATGATGTTAATGTTCCTTTTGAAACTGCTCAGACCTTGACAGAAGCCAACCCGGGCAGCAGGTTGGTTAAAATTGAAGGCGCCAACCACGTGTATGGGGCAACACAACCTTACACTAGTGAAACTTTACCACCACTTTTGTTTAAGGTTTGCGAAAAGGTTTTATTATTTTTGGGTGAAGAATAATTGAATTTTATGACTGCTTTAACTTCAGAACAAATTAAAGAAATAGCAGACACTATTGATTGCGGTTTAGTGTGCCATTGGAATATTAAGAATAATAAACTGATCTTTCTACCAAGCGATCAACTAATGCAATATAACGACTCGGATGCATGGGATGAGGATATTAAAGAAGTAGAGCATAATTTTAACGATTATAGGAAAATTGAAAAACCGGATTCCACTGAGTCTTTTAGGTTTATGGAAGATTTTACAGATGAGCTACCCGACAATACACGGATAAAAGTTACATTAATCGAAGCACTTAATAAAAGAAAACCTTTCAGAGAATTCAAATATGAGATAGATAATTCAGGCGAATACAGGCAGCTATGGTTTGATTTTAAAAATCAAAAATTAATTGACTACGTGCTAGAGAGGATTGGAGATATTATTGTGCTAGAGAACCCCCGGCGATGATTAATCATCGCCTCTCCTTACAAAATTACGCATATCGCTTCCACTAGGGCTTTGGAAAATCTCCAAATCAAAATAGGGAACCGCAGCCAACAAATGGTCAAAAATATCTGCAGCCACTTCTTCAAAACGTTTTAAACCTTTTTCTTTCGAGAATACATAAATTTCAATCGGTAATCCGTTTTCTGTAGCCTGTAACTGACGTACCATAAAGGTGAGTTCCTTATTGATATGAGGATTGCTTTCGAGGTATTTTTCGGCATAAACCCTAAAAGTACCAATATTGGTCATGTGGCGGCCGTTAACCAGGTTGTTGGGATTCACCGTATTTTCCGCATTATAACGCTCAATAAAGGCTTGGGTTTCTTTGAGATAATCTTTTAAATAATCGATGCTCTGTAACCTCCCGATCAGTTCTTCATCACAGAATTTAATACTCGAAATTTTGATGTTGATGTGGCGTTTAATCCTTCTGCCCTCACTTTCTTCCATGGCACGCCAATTTTTGAACGACTCACTTACAATGGCATAACTAGGTACAATGGTTACCGTTTTATCCCAGTTACGTACTTTAATGGTCGTCAAATTAATCTCGGTTACCTCGCCATCAGCACCATATTTTTCTACCGTAATCCAATCGCCGACCCTCACCAGATCGATGGCACTCATCTGTACCGAAGCTACAAAACCTAAAATAGGATCCCGGAAAACCAGGATAAAAACAGCAGTAACCGCACCGAAACCACCAAAGACATATAAGGGTGATTCACCTAAAATAATTGATAGAATCAACACGAAGCCAACAATATAAAATACAATTTTGGCTACCTGTTTGTAACTCCTTATGGGTTTATCGGCATATTTCTTTGATGATTCCATGATGGACACCAAAGCATTCAGAAATGCATTTATAGCAAACATTACGGCTAAAACCATGTAGATTTTAGCAAATATTAAAGCATAAAATAACCCGTTTTTAAAATCGATAAAAAGATAAGGAACAACATTATAAATAATGTATGCTCCAAATATTAAAGCGAAAGCCCTGAACACCCTAAACTCGAACAATGCCTTTTGCCAATCCGATTTGGTTTTGGCACTTTTTACGACTACGATAAAAGCCTGACGAGTTACAAAAATAGTGATGAATAAAAATAGCGTAACGCCTACCAGTCCGATAAAAAAATAAGAATAAACAAGTTCACTACCTGCAAGGCCTTTACCAGCCAGCCAGTTTCTAAGTTCACTAAACAGGTATTGAAACTCGGGGATATTCATCAAGGCAATTTAGGATTTATTGGTCAGAAAATTAAATGGTGCTGTAGTCTTTGTCATTCTGAATACAATGAAGAATCTGCTGTGAGAATATTGGTACTGCTAAAACTATGCTAGTATTGATAATGGCACAGTAGTTTGTAGTCGAGTGCTACCAGAATATAGATTCTTCGCTGCGCTCAGAATGACAGTATAGTGGTCTGTAAGGATACGGACTAAAGGATCTTATCTATAATAAAACGACATTAGTTTCAGCTAATTTAATTCTACCGAAATCTAGCTCGCAATCATCTGAAAAAGTATAGCTAGCCGTTTTCAAAGAATGTAGATGATCAAAATATGAAATGGTAATAATTGGGCTTCTAAAAACAGCAGCTTTTTTAAAAGTTATAGATTGAATATCAGCTCGATTAAATTCACTTGGTTCTTCTCGTTTCAAAAACTTTAACCTTAAGTTAAAACATATTTCAGTCAATAGAACATATCCTAGAAAAATTTTAAAGTCAAATAAAAAAAGCAACCCAACCGCAATTAAACGTTGAAATATTAGAAATGCAGCTTCGAAATTGGTTAATCTATTATCAGGCTCTTTTAAACTCTCAAAAAAGACAATCAGAGTGATGGCTATCTGAACATAATTCATAAACCCGGTAAAAAAAGCTGATCAGATAAATTCCTATAAATACAAATGGTTTCCAAACATGATCATAACTAAAATCAGGACGATCGGTGACGATAATCTTATCATCATAAATTTGCATCACTTTCTTCCTCAGGTTAAACTCAGGAGGAAGATAATATTTATTTGGAGCGCTATTAAACATTTGAATTTTATTAAATTTTCTCTACCCAGTTGCCATCATCTTTAATAATGTCGATCAACTCATCCAAAGCATAAGCAGTAGTTACATTTTTCTTTACCACTTCTTTACCACGGTATAAAGTAATTTTATCAGGTCCGGTACCAACATAACCATAGTCGGCATCGGCCATTTCGCCGGGACCGTTAACAATACAGCCCATGATACCTATTTTAATTCCTTTTAAATGATTGGTACGTGAGCGGATCAGTTGTGTGGTTTCCTGCAAGTCGAAAAGGGTCCGGCCGCAGCTTGGGCATGAGATGTATTCCGTTTTACTAATCCTTGTACGGGTAGCCTGTAAAATCCCGAAACTGGTCGGGTTGATCAACGAAAGATTTTGTCCTTCCGCGTCAATCCATAGACCGTCACCGAAACCATCGGTAAGCAAGGCACCAAGATCCGTAGCGGCATAAAGCATTAAATGATCGGCATCAGCATCCTGGTAAGTTCTTTTTATAATAACCGGAATCTGAGCATTTTTTTCCTGCATTGAAACAAAAAATGCCCTTTGCTCAGCCATTCCGTGAGTTGAACTGGTTTCGAGGATTAAAACAACCGTGCTATCCAATTGTGCAATTGTTATATTGCTGAATTGTTTTGAATCAACCTGGACAAAGTTCAACACTTCATCTCGAACTTCACTTTCAATAAATTCTCCCAGGGAAAATAAAGGATGACAATTGTTCTTATCTTTTAATTTTAACCAGGTTTGATAATTATAAACCTGTTTTAAATTTCCCGGAAAAGAGAAAGAAGGTAAATTATCGCCTAAATAAGCTAAATCGCATGCCTGATCGGCCAGATTATATTTATCTAAACCTGCACTATAGTTATAACCAACCGAACTTAAAAAGTAAGGATCTTTTAAATTTTCTTTCGAAACATCAATCATCACTACCGGATGGTGATGCCCGCCAATATGTTGTACTGGAGTGGTGATGCGGCGGTTGTATTCGTAAGGATTATAAGTTTGGCGTGGAGCGTGGGGCGCGGGGCGTAAATTAATCGATTCCGGACTTCCGACTTCGGACTTCGGACTCCTTAAAGCATAGCGGTCTGCCAAAGCTTTAGCCACCGGTGCTTCAAATTCAGGGTCTTCGGTTAATGAAACGCGGATGGTATCACCCAGTCCATCTTCTAACAGAGTACCAATACCAACGGCCGATTTAATGCGACCATCTTCGCCGTCACCAGCTTCTGTAACGCCCAAATGCAAAGGGTAATTCATCCCCTCTTTAGCCATGGTTTCTACCAGTAAGCGATAAGCCTGAACCATCACCTGGGTATTGCTGGCTTTCATCGAAATTACCAGATTATAATAATTCTGGTCTTCGCACATTCGGATAAACTCCATTGCCGATTCAACCATTCCGCGGGGTGTATCGCCATAATGGCTCATAATCCTGTCAGAAAGCGATCCGTGGTTAGTACCGATGCGCATGGCCGTACCATATTCCTTACAAATTTTAACTAAAGGGATAAACTTTTTGTAAATCCGGCTTAGTTCTGCATTATAGGCATCCTGCGTATATTCTATATTTTCGAATTTCTTTTTATCAGCATAATTACCCGGATTAACACGCACTTTTTCTACAATTCGTGCTGCCATTTCAGCTGCATTTGGTGTAAAATGGATGTCGGCAATTAAAGGAACATTATAACCACGCAAGCGCAGTTCTTTTTAATATTGGCCAGATTTTCGGCCTCTTTAATGCTTGGCGCAGTAATACGCACATATTCGCAACCCGATTCTACCATGCGGATCGTCTGTTCTACCGTACCCAAAGTATCCATCGTATCGGTGGTCGTCATCGATTGAATCCGGATCGGATTGTGCCCACCCAGTGCGATATCACCAATGTTGACTTCCCGGGTTAAATACCTCGAATAAGTGGTTAAACTGTTGCAATATCCGCCAGCCAGATCATGTTTTGCCAATATATTTTCCATCTGTTTGCAAAGATAAGGATTGTTGGAATGTTTTAAGTTGGAATGTTGTAAAAGATGCAGGTTAGCAACGTCAAAAACTCTTACCTGTAACAGATATTACTGGTTTAAAAAAGTGAGTACCTCAGTATTAAATTCGGAAACCTTTTCTACAGGCACATAGTGTGAAGCGCCCTTAAAAATAAAAAGTTGCGATTTAGGAATATTATCAGCTATAAACTTAGTGTGTTTTTCTAAAATCATATCTTTTTCGCCTGCCATTACCAATACCGGAGCTTTAATCTTCTTTAGGTCTAAAGCCGTAAGATGTGGCTCAGTTAATAACATGGTAAATAATTTAACCTGATACTTTGACTGAGCATCTAATTTCGTTTTTAAACTTTCAATAGCCTTGCGAACTTCCTCTAACGTGCTGGTTGAAACGGCATCATTTGGATTTGTACAGGCACCAGTAACGGCGAGTTTATCTACATATTTAGGGTATTTAGCAGCCATTATCAATCCTGTATTTCCACCATCGCTCCACCCTAAAATATTCGTTTTATTGATATGCAGAGAATCAAGTAATATTTTCATGTCTTCAGCATACAGGTCATAAGAAAGTGGATCTGTAATATAATCAGTGCTTTTACCTTGTCCACGGGTATCTACTGCAATAACTTTATATTTTTTGAGAACGCTTTAATCTGTTTCTTAAAAACACTTATCGATTGGCTGTTTCCATGCAATAACAATAGGGGCTCGCCTTTTCCGTAAGTTTCATAATATAGGTCAGCATCCTTTACTTTAACTTTACCTGATGCTGAAACATTACTACCATAATTAATGGGCTGTGGCGGATTGGGGTTATAATCTGTCTTAATCTTAGCCTGACTAATATCCACACCATCAATCAGAACCTGAACATCATCAATCCACATCTTACCTGGACCATATAACAAAGGAAAAAGATTAATTGTTGTGGCCTCTTTTTGAAGCGGCAATTTAAGGCTATATTGCTTCCAGTCTTGCGTTCCATATATCCTCTTCGCTAGTAGATTGGTAAATTGTAACTTGTCATTATTCTCATCATCAATTCTAAATGGAAAATCCACATGGCCGGTAATATGCTCTAATTTTAGATAAAATCTAATTTCTACTTCCCTCCCATCAAATTTTGCAGGAATAATTAAACTAGACATGGCATAATTTGATTCAACATCTTGGGCAATATTTTCTATCAATAAGGAGTATTTGCCTGTATGTTTTTGGGTTGAATCGATTTCAACCTTATATCCACTTTTGGTTGTTCCCGTATTCCATCCAACAGAAGACTTAGTACTAGGGATTATTTTTTCAAACCCAAGATTATATTCATCCTTAACAAGTTTTAACGAATCTGATGATGTTTGGCAAAAAGAGCTAAATTGATAAAAAGCAAAAACAGCGGTGAGAAATATACGTAGCATATTAGATTAATTTTACTAAAACTAATCAATAGAATAATAGCTTAATTCATATTTAACATCTTTTAACTGAAAGCAGAAATTGAAATTGGGGTTATTTTTTAACGGTGGGTGGGTTTGGCATCATTGCACCGACCTAAGTTTCATAAACGGGATGAAAGCGGCATCCTTTGGCTGTCAGCCTAAGGAATAATTTATTTAATAAAAATCAATATGAATTACGTATAATTGATTTCTTTGCCATACACCACGGTCTTGCCTCGGCTCGCCGCCGCCGAAGGGCTCCTTCTTTTTGGCATCAAAAAGAACCAAAAAATGCCGGCTGAAAATTTATTCATTTGTTGTTTATAACTTTCAGCTGCATTCATGAGGGCTTCGCCGTTTTCTTTTGAAGCCAGTTGTGCGGCCAGAACGGTGCAGCCCGAAAAATTTGTTAGGCCGGATTTACGTAGAACGGCGATACTGTGCTATGGCCTAGCTGGATGGAAATGCGAAAGCAGTCAAAGCACTGATTAACAATTTTTTTGTGAAATAAAGTCAATGGTAGCGTAGTCGAAAGCTAGCCAAAGATATAGCGTACAGCCCGGATAACGAAAATAGATGTGATAACCTTGCTTTTCTAATCAGATCAATCTATCCTTTATTACTAAAGTATTAGCCGCAATATCGTGCCAGCACTGGTTTTTCTTATTCAGGAAACTGTACAGATAGCCAAAAAAAACAGGAATTACCGATAAGATTTTGGAAAAATTCCTAACCAGAGACATACCGAGAGAAACCCGGCTTCCTTCTAAATCGGTTACTTTAATGTTGAGGAGTTTTTTACCAATAGTAGCCTGACTGGCTGATGCCTCTGCAATACTGCCATAAATGAGTTTAATGATAAATATGGATGGGAATGGGATTAGAAAAGCCATAATCCGCTGGTCTTTGCCTTCGATAAAAATATAGCTTGTTAAAATAATGATGCTATATATTCCAAAAATAATAAAATGATCAATTACTGAAGCCAATAATCTTTGATCAAAAGCGGCGAAATATTGGGGGGCTGTTTTTTGATAACTAAAGCCCAAAAGCTCACGCAATTCGGAAATTGCATGAGCTTCTTTATAATCGTCCATTCCGGGCTTACGTATAAAAGTATTCGCTGTGATGTTTAAATCTTTCAGTTCGGATAAATTATATGGGCCTTGTGGCTTACCATTAATTACTACTGTGTATTGATCAGGATTCATTAGGTTGGATCGGGATTTGAGATTTTAGGATTGTAAGATCAGTAGTGCATAAAAGTTTAGATCGAATAAAGCCTTACACCATCCACCTTAAAACCTTCAGTCTTCCTAATACCTGCTTACTTCAAAGTTACTCAATCCCCCATCTAAATTGATAAAGATTTTTTTAGTGGAAGTTTTGTAATTTGAAGTTTCATAAACACCCTCACTCAGTTTTTCGAACCCATCAAAATCCTTTGCCGATAAACCTGTTTTGGTTTTAATCCTGCAGCCCGAGTTGGCAGGTACTTTAATTTTAACATCGGCAACACCCGATTTTACGATCACATCAGTTATTGGTAACAAATCTCCAAACTTGATATCAAGAGCTGCTGCCCCACCATCAAAACGAAAAGTACGTACTTTGTAATCAGCGAAATCGAAGTTTGCTTCGCCTGCACCAAGTTTCATTAAGATATCCCAGTTGGCGCCTTTATTCAATTTAAAATCAACATCGTTACCCCCATCTCCAAAATTCCATTTGTTTTTTTTATCGTCCATTTGGAAAGTAAGTACAGTCGCACTATCGGTAAGGACTTTCTTTAAAGAAAAGTTGCCATGTTTTTTCTTTATATCCGCACTAATCAATTCGGAGGTTTCGCCATCAAGGTTAAATGATATACCACCACCTGAAATATTCAAAACCGTTTTCTTAGCATTATCGGCGTTTACAAATGGCTCTGATAAACTGGAGTGATAGGATGTTGTATCCTGATCATCGTCATTATCATTGTCGCCATCATTGTGATCGATATTTACGTCAATATCTTTTTTGAAATGGCGTCCCCACCAATTCCCATGTTCTGGCACCTGTTGTCCTTTATAAAAAAGGAACGATAAAGCAATCACCAGAACACCAATCGAAATCATGCTGCCTGTTTGCGAATTGTTTCTGTTAAAAAGGATATTTAAGCCTGCTATAATTAAGAATACCGGCCAAAAGCTCCATACGCTGCGCCAATAAAATTCGATTACTCCAAAGTTTTCGAGTAGAAGTACACCGCCAATAAAAAGCAGGATGATACCCCATATTAATCTATCTAGTTTCATTTTATTTATACTTGAGGGTTAGCGGGTGTTGATTGATCATCTTTATTTACAGGGGCAACAGGCTCATTTTCTACAACAGCTTCAGAAAAATCTGCCGTTTTCTGCTGCTCAGCCTCTTGTTGGTGCTGAAAAGTCGCCCAGTCATTTTTTCTTTTTGATTTGGCAATAATACTTATACCTAAAGCAATAAATATTAACGGCCACATATACCTGAATAAGTTACGGATGCTAAACCAGTCAGGTATAAAATCCATTTCGCGCATCAGAAAAAAACATCCTATTACCAGCAATACCAATCCGCCTATGGTGCGACCAGTATCATTAGATTTATTGAATTTACTAAAGTCTGGCTGTGTTTCGAAAGGTGTTTTCTGTGTGCCATCTACAGGTTGTGTCCAATTCTGATTTCCTTGATTAGCAGGCCCTGCAAAAGGATCGGCGGTTCCAAATGGCTGTGGATTTGAGTTTTTATTACCAAAGTAGTCGTTGAATTTGGAAAATCTTGCCGCCGGATCGTTATTAACCGGAACAATAATCCACATTACAATATAGGCAATTAAGCCACCTCCAGCCATAAATATAGCCGATAATGCAAACAATAATCTAATTATGGTAACCTCCACCTGCATGTAATCTGCAAGTCCCGAAGCTACACCGGCAATCATCTTATCGTGTTCGTTTCTAAAAAGCTTCTTTTCCATAACGTTGTTCATTTTTGTGTTTAAAAATCAAGCGGAGTGATTAAAACCTCATCTACATTTACCCCTTTACTTAAGTTTAAAATGGTAAATAAAGTTTCTGCAATATCTTCAGGCTGTACAAATTTCTCATCCGGAATTGTTGTTCCCTCCCAGGATGAAGTTTTAGTAGCGCCTGGCAAAAATGCTGTTACTTTAACATTGTGAGGTGCTAACTCTTGCCGCAATACATGATTAAGACTCAACATCGCTGCTTTTGTTACACTATAACTACCACCATTTTTTACGGGTACATTACCAGCCACAGAACAGATGTTGAATATATGGCCTCGTTTGGCTGAACGCATTTTTTTCCAAAAAACTTACTGATATAATAACTGGCATTGGTATTTAAATGCTGTTGCTTTTCGAAGGTTTCGTCCTCCTCATCAAGCATGCTGCCAGGCAAAAAGATCCCTACATTGTTGACTAAAACATCTACGTAATCAAAATTTATAGCTGTCGAATTCAAAAAAGCATACACTTCCTCTTTAACCGAACAATCTGCTCCATGAGTAACAATAATATTCCCATAAGGGGTTAAGTCTTCCCGAAGTCGGGCAAGTTCATCTAATCCCCTTGCTACTAAAACTAAATCGTACCCGTTCTGGGCAAATTTAGTCGCAATGGCTCTTCCAATTCCTTTAGTTGCACCCGTAATTACCGCTTTCATCATTTATGGTTTAATTTTTGTTAACAAAAAACCATAATTATATTCAAAACCACGAATATTTTTGTAATTAGCAAAGCGCTCCAACTTTTTTATTGTTTCTTTGTAGTAGTATAGAACGATCATTTAAATTAAGCAAATACATACGGAATGAATTTTACCAATTTCGGCAGATACATCCTGCTACTCAAGTCTGTATTCAGAAGGCCGGAAAAACTGAAAATTTACCTGAAAGAAATCGCCAAACAAATGGATTATGTTGGTGTAGGCTCTTTAGGTTTAATTGCGATTATCTCTACTTTTATCGGTGCGGTAATGACTTTACAAATTGCTTTCCAATTGGTTAGTGATTTTATTCCAAAAACAATTATCGGTTCTGTAAACCGTGACTCCAGTATCTTGGAGTTAAGCCCAACCATTAGTGCAATTGTATTGGCAGGAAAAATAGGGTCGGCCATTTCATCAGAAATTGGTTCGATGCGTGTTACTGAACAGATTGACGCTTTAGAAATTATGGGTATCAACGCACCAGGATATCTCATTCTCCCTAAAATTATTTCAGGCATAACCATGGTACCCATGTTGGTAATCATTTCTATGTTTTTAAGTATTACCGGCGGATATATTGGCGGTTCTATTTCAGGAGCGGTTACGCCTGCTGAATATATACAGGGTATTACAACCGATTTTAATCCTTATACCATCGTAGTAGCACTAGTAAAAGCTTTTGTATTTGGGTTCATCATTACATCAGTTCCGGCATATGAAGGTTTTTATGTTCGTGGCGGTGCTTTAGAAGTTTCGCAGGCCAGTACCAGAGCAGTTGTAATTAGCTGTATCTCTATTCTTGTTTGCGATTATTTAGTTACTCAACTTTTATTGTAATGATCGAAATTAAAGATATTTATAAATCGTTCTCCGGAAATGACGTATTGCAAGGTATTTCCGGAAAGTTTGAAGAAGGTGTAACCAATTTAATTATTGGTGGTTCGGGATCAGGAAAAACAACTTTACTGAAATGTATGGTAGGTTTGCATCAGCCAGATTCGGGCTCGGTATTGTACGATGGCCGCGATTTTACACCGATGACCTATGAGCAGCGTATCGAGGTGCGTAAAGAAATCGGTATGTTATTTCAAGGCTCTGCCCTTTTCGATAGTATGACTGTTGAAGAAAACATCATGTTTCCGTTAAACATGTTTACTGACCAAAGCAGAAAAGAAAAGCTGGAAAGAGTTGATTTTTGTTTAGAACGGGTAAACCTTGCAGGTAAAAACAAATTATTCCCGGCAGAATTATCTGGTGGAATGAAAAAACGTGTGGGTATTGCACGTGCTATTTCTATGAACCCGAAATATTTGTTCTGCGATGAGCCTAACTCGGGTTTAGATCCAAAAACTTCGATCGTTATTGATGAACTGATCCAGGAAATTACAGAAGAATATAAAACCACGACCATTGTGGTAACACATGATATGAACTCGGTTATGGGTATAGGCGATTATATTTTATTCTTACACGAAGGAAAAAATTCTGGGAAGGCAGCAACAAAGAAATAGCACATACTGATATTAAAGAGCTAAACGATTTCGTATTTGCAAGTCGCTTCATGAAAGCTGCAAAAGATAAGTTTTAAGAAAATTCTTATATTTGTTTATTATGACTGCGGCTACAAAAAATATCATTCACAAATTGGAAACCTTACCAGAAAGCATGGTAAACGAGGTAGAAGATTTTATTGATTTTTTAAAAGCCAAACATTCGAAGAGTTTTCCAAAGTCGAAAAGTGAAGAGTCAAACATTGTTGAAGAACCAAAAAGCTTGTATGGTGCAGCAAAAGGTACAATTCTTTATATTTCTGATGATTTTAATGAGCCATTAGACGAGCTAAAGGATTATATGTAATGCGTTTTTTATTAGACACACACATATTTCTTTTTTTTATTAATGGAGATAATGCTATTTCAAAAAAGATTATAGAGATCATAAACAATCCTGATACTGAAAAACATATAAGTATTGTTAGCATTTGGGAAATCACAATAAAGCTAAATATTGGGAAACTGAAGTTAAAAGATGATATAAACTCCATTTATCAATTGCTCGACAAGTATCAGGTAAAAATTCTTCAGCCTTCTAAATATGATTTTACTACTTATTCTAAACTACCCTTAATACATAAAGACCCTTTTGATAGGCTTATTATTTCACAAGCAATAGCTAATGATTTAACACTGATAACCGATGATCAATATATCAGAAGCTACCCAAATTTAAAGTTATTTTAATACATGATACAATTAATTGCCCCCACCCATTGGAAAGATTATGAACTGATTGATTGCGGGGATTTTGAAAAATTAGAACGTTTTGGAAGTGTAACCCTTATCCGTCCTGAACCTCAGGCGGTATGGAAAAAACATACTCAGAACAGGATTGGAAAAAAACGGCCAACATCATATTCAGGGGCCGTTCGGCAACTTCTGGCGAATGGGTAAAAAAATCAATCTATTCCTGATCGCTGGCATGTAGAATATAAAAATGATGAAGTGGCCATTAAACTCCGCTTAGGTTTAACTTCTTTTAAACACGTAGGCGTATTTCCTGAGCAGGCTGTAAACTGGGATTTTATCTCCTCTTCGATTAAAAAATTTAAAACGCCACAACCTAAAGTTTTAAATCTTTTCGCATATACCGGTGCGGCATCGCTAATTGCGAATGCAGCTGGTGCAGAAACTACCCACGTAGATTCGATTAAACAAGTAGTTACCTGGGCAAATGAAAACCAGGAACTTTCGGGGTTGAAAGATACCCGTTGGATGGTGGAAGATGCCTTAAAATTTGTAAAAAAAGAATTAAAAAGAGGCAAAAAATACAATGGTATTATTCTAGATCCACCGGCTTATGGCCATGGTCCTAATGGAGAAAAATGGAAACTCGAAGATCATATCCAGGAAATGATGCAGGATGTAGTACAATTATTAGATGAAAAAGAACATTTCCTTATATTAAATACCTACTCGCTTGGTTTTTCATCAGTAATTGTTGAAAATTTAATCCGTACTTCTTTTCCTGCGGTTAAAAATCTCGAAACGGGAGAACTTTATTTACAGGCTACCTCAGGCATTAAATTGCCATTGGGCGTTTTCGGTAAATTCTGTAATGTGTAAATGTTGATTACTTTATTTTAAACTATCAGATTTCCGCCCTACTTTCATCGGTCCGGAAAAAGACTAAATTTTAATTATCTAATATATCTATGAAATTCCCTCAATTAGCAGGCACCCTGATACTTGGTTTTGCCGCAATCAGTTTATTCGCCAACTGTAATTCAGACGGTAAAGGCGGAAACAGCATTGGTAAAATCTTCTCATCTGATACCTCGAAAAAGAAAACCGACTCAACTGTAAACGTGATGAAACCGGTTGATCCAAAGCTTTACGATTCGTTGGTAAAAAAACTGGCAAACGGAGATACTACCGGGAAATGGCCAGTTAAAAAACAGCCGTATCCATTAACAGGAGCTATTTTACCTTTTAAACGCATTGTTGTTTATTATGGAAACTTGCATTCGAAAAAAATGGGCGCACTCGGTGAATATGCACCTAAAGAAATGTGGCAACGCTTAAATGCTGAGGTTAAACATTGGGAAAAGGCTGATCCTACTACCCCTGTACAACCAGGATTACACTATATTGCCGCAGTAGCAAGCGGAACACCAGGAAAAGATGGAAAATACATCAACAGGATGGGCAATAAGCAGATAGATTCTGTTTTAAAAATTGCTAAAATGCAACCTAACACAATTGTATTTTTGGATCTTCAGGTAGCTTTAAGTACCATAAAAGCAGAATTACCGCACATCGAAAAATATCTTGAACTGCCTTATGTACATTTAGGCATAGACCCGGAATTTTCAATGAAGGATGGTTCATTACCTGGCAGAAAAATAGGCACTTATGATGCTGCCGATGTAAATTATGTAACTCAATACCTGGCCGATATTGTTAAAAAACACAATTTGCCTCCAAAAGTATTTGTATTGCACCGTTTTACTAAGAAAATGGTAACCAATTCAGCTAACATTAAATTACGTCCTGAAGTGCAGGTGGTAGTGCACATGGACGGGTGGGGCGAACCCGATTTAAAAAAAGGCACCTATCGCCACTTCATACAGGGCGAACCTGTACAGTTTACAGGCTTTAAATTATTTTACAAAAATGATTTAAAGAAAGATCCTAAGCGTTTGATGACCCCTGAGGAGCTACTGAAGCTTACTCCAAAACCGATATATATTCAATACCAATAAAATTGAAGCCTGTAATTTACGATTACAGGCTTTTTTGTTTTTACTGCTATATAGCTACATTTCATTATGTATTTGCCTCAAAGAGTGGTCCAGACACCGCCTGCTTAAAACTTAAAGGAATAATCAATATGTAACCAATGTTTAATATCAAAAAAATGTCTTTTTTTGATTGATCTAAAAAATTGGTATAGATTTTATATATGTAGGATATGCAAATAGCAACATTTGGCGGAGGCTGTTTTTGGTGTACCGAAGCGGTTTTTCAGACATTGAACGGCGTTAGCCAGGTTACATCAGGCTATATGGGGGAGATTTAAAGCATCCTACTTATATGGAAATTTGTAATGGTGATACCGGACATGCAGAAGTAGTTCAAGTCGTATTCGATGAAAGTATTATTTCGTTTAGTGAACTTCTATTGGTATTTTTTAAAACCCATAACCCAACAACCTTAAATAGGCAAGGTAATGATGTGGGTACACAGTACCGCTCGGTGATTTTTTATCAAAATGAAGATCAGCAAAAACAGGCGGAGAAAATAATAGCAGATTTAACACAACAACATATTTTCGAAAAGCCCATAACAACCGAAATTTCTCCCATAGCCGAATTTTATGAGGCTGAAGACTATCACCAAAACTATTTCAATAACAATCATGGAAAGCCTTATTGTGCCTTTGTAATACAACCAAAACTGAATAAGTTTGCTATTGATTTTAGAGATAAAATTAAGCCGGAGCTTTTGGAATAATTAAATTTCGAAAGTAAGTAAGGCATGCTGACTAGCCGTATGAATATCTCTCCAAACCCTGTTGATTTCTGACTCCTTTTTGGCTGCTTCTAGACCACAATACGGAAATAAATTAGCTGCCGACTTCCAACAGGTATGAGCCAATTTACGACTGATTGAACTCACCTCTATTAAAGTATCCTCAGCAATTTTGCCTTCACTCATTAACTGATTCCAGGATTTATCAAACGTATGATAGAATTTTGTACGAAGATTTATTACTTCTTCTTTACAACGGTTAAGTTCACTATTAAAAAACAAAATTTGTGCTTCGTTATACCTTCCTAAGCCAGAACGGGAGTAAAATGATTGCTCTACCAGTTTAATAAAATGATTGGTCATTCCTAAACTATTCACCGTTAGCGTAGTTTCTGCAAGCTGTAAAAAAGGATAATCAAAGCCGGAATCGGCCACTTCAATTTGTTGGTTAATTTTAAAAGCCCGATTTTCTTCAACGTTTAAATCGCAAACTTCAAAAGCATGGCTTCCTGTAGCTATTAAGCCAAAGTAAGACCAACCAGGCAAAATATTTACTTCCTCTTTTTTAAGAATGAATGACTTAATTTCCGGCACTCCATTTTCATCCAAGATGTCATCGCCATTTTCGTTTTTAAGTGTACAGTTAGCGGTAAATATAGTAGCATGTAATGCACCACTGGCATAACTCCATTTTCCATTGAGCAGATAACCCCGATGTGTTTTAATGGCCACTCCACCAATAGCACCACTTCCTGCAAAACAAACTTCATGGTCAGCAAAAATCTCTGCGGCCAACCCTGGATTTAAAAACCCGGCAAACCAGCCAGCACCGGCACAAAGTGTAATGGTCCAACCTAAACTTCCGTCGGCTTCTGCCAATTCTTCTTCCAGTCTTAAAATTTCAGGAAGTTTTTTATTTGGTCCTCCATAAATTTCAGGCACAAAAAGCTTAAACCAATTTTCCTGATAGGCCAGTTCTAAAATTTCGGGATGAAGTTTACCCATTTTTTCAGAAAGTGCGGCATAAGCTTTTACTTTCTCCTGCCAGGTAGTTGCCAATATTTCACTCATGATTTTTTTGTGTAGTATGTAATTAAGCCAACTTAAGTTTGCTTTTGTTAATGGTTTTCTTCCAGTCAAAAAATCCAAATATAGCTACGGTGAACAAAAACGTAGTTAAACAGGCCATGAGTGGGAGCTTTTTATGAAACAGTAATGGAATGGCAACAATATTCGAAATATTCAGGAATATCCAGTTTTCTATTCTGCGTTTGGCTAACAGCCACATACCTGCCCATGCAAATGCAGAAACAAAGGCATCTGCGATTGGAACATCCGATTTGGTAAAGAAAATATCTATTTTAGCAATTACAAAATGTTCAGGCAAATTGATTAGAGCGGTGTAGAAAATTCCGAATCCTATCACAGAAATTAAAACAGCTATAAGTAATTCTTTTCTTGTTGACCATAGAACTTCCTTATGGTGATGATTTTCCTGATTTTTCCAAATTAGCCAACCATACACGCTCATTACCAAATAATAAACATTCAGTACAATTTCTGCATATAAATTCGCTTTATATAGTAAGCTCATCACCAATAAAATAGAAATGATCCCAGTTGGATATAGCCAGATATTATTCCTCTTCGCCAGTAAAACTTCAGATACGCCGAAACCTACAGCCAGCCATTCGATTAATGAGGTGTGTAAAATTTGCTCCTGAAAAAGCTTAAACCAATCTTGAAAATTCATTTACAATAATTTGCTTTGCAGCCGGTAAAAAAACAATTAGCTACTATTTTCAGGGCGAAACAGTTTTGTAAATTTTAACCTCTTCCTACGACGGCATTACCCGCATCAGGTTCATTTAAGGTTGAGGGATGGAGGGTTGTAAGGTAAAGGGGAAAACCCTCTGCCTTCTACCTATCTACCTTTCACCTCAAAATGGGTATAATCTCAGCAAGTTGGAAGCAAAAGAAATTGCAATACCAAAAAGCACCCCTTTGAGCAAGGCAAATATAGGTTTAAAAATGAAATGTTTTGATTGAAATGTGAAGAGTTGTCAACTCTCTTGCCGCCAGGCCATTAGAGTTGACAACTCTCAAGTCTATTTAAAACAAGCCCAACTGCCCTTTATCATCAATATCGATATCATCCGGATTGGTGATTTCGAAATCTATCTTCTTACCAGGTTTTTCTTCTATCCCGGGTTTCTCTTCGGTTTTAATTTCTTCCTTTTTAACAGGTTCGGCTGCTGGCTTTGGTTTTTCTTTTAGCTCTGGTTGATCAGCTTTAACTACAGGTGTTTCGGTGCGTTCGAATTTTGGCTTTGGCTGTACAACAACAGCTCCATCCATAACAGTAGTATCGGTCGCTTCAATATTGGTTATTTCAATACCGGTTGCCGTTTCTTCATTACTAATCGCCTCATTAGCCGTTATCCCATCATCCTGATTTTCATCAACACTGGTTTCTTCAGCTTCCTCAACAATTACTTCAGGCTCTTCTAATACTACTTTCTGTACATCATGTGGTGATAATCGATTGCCATTTGCTTTTAACCCTTTAACATCAATCAATTCAGCTAAGGTTAAATCCAATGTTTCCGGAATTTGGGTTTTACCTTTTAAAACATCAACAATAATTTTCGCAGCCGGATTTGAAGTAAGGTACAGCAACTTCGATTTCTGCTCTTCACTAATAAAAATAGTTTTTCTCCCGTTAGCCTGCAGTTCGAATGCAAAACGCTTGATAAAATAGTTCTGCGCTTTTCCTTCAAAATGAACAGCGGCAAAAATCTGTTCAGGATCAAACTTCTGAATCAAGATTAATCCGTCATCAAAGTGATTACTCAGTTCGAAAGAACTTAACTCGTAGTAGCCATCTTTATGTACCTGTAAAATGCGGTCATCGCCATCAAATTCACCCAGGTATTTTCCGCGACCATCAACATTTAAGCGCTTTAATAAATCATCGTACCAGATTTTAAGTCCTGATAAGGTAGAAACGCCTTTGCTCTTCAGAACGATTTTTTTAACCGGATATTTTGAAATGATATTTCCCTGAGATCCGCGCCCTTTTATAGCCACCTCTGCAAAATCCTGATCGAACTGAAGTTTACGCAATTTAGAATGCGGTTTCAAGCCAACGTTCACTACTTCAGCTTCACCATTCGGGTTCGCGGTAAAATATAATACCTTGGATCCTTTTGATCCTTTGGTTAAGTCGTATTCCTTATCACGTGTTACCCCAACTACGGCAAACCTTTTAATATATGATGTACCACTTGCACCATCTTTATAAATCATGTTGTAAATGGTACGCTCATCATTTTTCTTAAATACCTGTGCGTGTATAATATTTTTACCTACAAAGGTTTTATCAGCAACCTTGGTAATGATACATTTACCATCTTCGCGAAAAACAATTACCTCATCTATATCCGAACAATCGGCAACATGGATATCTTTCTTTAACCCCGTCCCGATAAAACCATCTTCCTTATTCATGTACAGCTTCACATTGGCTAGTGCCACTTTAGATGCTTCTACCCTATCGAACAAACGGATTTCAGTTTTACGTTCTCTACCTTTACCGTATTTATCTTTCAGCTTCTGGTACCAGGCAATGGCGTAATCGGTAAGGTGTTTTAAGTGGTTTTTAACTACTTTAATCTCATCTTCCAGGTTTTTCATCTGCTCATCGGCCTTTTTCACATCAAAACGGGTGATGCTACTCATTGGCTTATCAATCAGCTTTTTAAAATCCTCAGGTAATATTTCGCGGTAAAGTGATGGTTTAAACGGATCGAATAAAATGTGTAATACCTCAACTACGGTTTCAAAATTGGATGAGTTTTCATATTCAGGATTTTTGTACATCCCCTCCTGAATAAATATTTTAAGTAACGAACTAAAGAAAATTTTCTCCTGCAACTCGTGCAAGCGGATCTCAAGTTCCCTTTTTAATAAATTTTTAGTGTGTTTGGTATTCTCAATCAGGATATCGTTCACACTCAAAAAGAGTGGCTTATCACCCTGAATAATACAGGTATTTGGTGAAATCGAAACCTCACAGGCCGTAAAGGCATACAATGCATCAATGGTAACATCAGGCGAAATACCTGGTGCCAGGTGCACTACAATTTCTACACTGGCTGCCGTGTTATCCTCAATCTTTTTAATCTTGATTTTGCCTTTATCATTGGCAGATAAAATACTATCGATAACAGAACCCGTTGTGGTACTGAACGGAACCTCGGTAATCACCAAAGTCTTTTTATCCTTTTCAGTTATTTTTGCACGCACCCGGATTTTTCCGCCACGCTGTCCCTCATTATAATTCGAGAAATCGGCCATCCCGCCTGTAAAAAAATCAGGCAATATATTTGGACGCACACCTTTCAGTGCCTCTATTGAAGCATCCAGTAACTCGATAAAATTGTGCGGCATTACTTTGGTGGCCAAACCCACGGCAATACCTTCAGCCCCTTGTGCCAATAACAAAGGGAATTTTACAGGTAAAGTGATCGGTTCGTTGTTACGCCCATCATAACTCAACTGCCACTCAGTGGTATCAGGATTGAATACCACTTCATTGGCAAATTTTGATAAACGTGCCTCAATATAACGTGGTGCCGCAGCGCTATCGCCCGTAACCGGATCGCCCCAGTTACCCTGCATATCAATCAATAAATCTTTTTGACCGATCTGTACCATCGCATCGCCGATTGAGGCATCACCATGCGGATGGTATTTCATCGTGTTACCGATTACGTTAGCAGCTTTGTTGAAACGTCCATCATCCATCTCTTTTAAAGAGTGCATAATGCGTCGTTGAACGGGTTTCAATCCATCGTTGATGTGTGGAACTGCCCTATCCAGAATTACATAAGACGCATAATCGAGAAACCAGTTTTCGTATAAACCATTGATTGGGGTTATGGTATGTTTGTGCTCTTCGTTTACGTTTTGATCTAATTCTTCACTCATTTATTTACAAAAATTGGCAGCCGTAAATATAATAAAAATGATTACACCGAGTGAAGAGAGGTTATTCACATTTTGCGATGTGAAAAGTCATCATCTGAACTAAAACGAAGTGGAACGGAGAGATCTATCTAGATAGATTTCTCGACTGCGTTGCACTCCGCTCGAAATGACGATCGCTTGGTACCCATCTCTAGAAAATAATATTATCCTATTGGCTGGTGTCTCACCTGCCGAAATCTAAATTTGTTTGTGTTGATTCGGAAAGCAGGGTTCCGTAAGTTTTATTAAGTGTTTCCTCCGGCTTTCAGATGCGATCTTTTTGATGCTCCAGCTCAACCCAGGGTAGCAAAAAGTATCTCCACTGCAATCCGGTTTAGAAAAATAGTTTGTGGTCCTATTTAGGGTTACAGGGTGCATAAAACCACACCTAGACGCTATTTGAAAAGTAAAAATAAAAAAACAATTATAGGGTCAGCCGAACTTATATCCCCTTATGCCTGATATGGTAAAAAGAGGCAGGAAAAAGATCCTTCACTGCGTTCAGGATGACAAATCATTTGGTTATTCCACCCCCAACAACACGCCCGAAACATTCCAGGCGCTAGAGCTGCCACCCTCTGGTTTACCCATCGGGATGGTTACTTTTATGGTATGCGTACCGGCTTTTAAATCACCCAAACTAATCCAGTTCGGATTGGTAACCGTACCCGGGCACCAATTAGAGCGGCTTAAATCCGACGAAGAAAGTCCGCTTTCAAAATTGCCTGAAGCTGGATTCGACAACCGGTACGAACCGCAATCCTGGCGCCATGGTGTAAAAGCGAATGCCACTTTTTCATCCAGCCAGATGGTATTTTTCCGTGGCACAAACTCATCGCCATTACCCCAGCCGCCATGTCCGGTGGTAATGTAGCGCAATTTCGCATCCTTTAAATCTTTTGCTAAAGTAAAAGAAACTTCCAAACCTTTTTCACTACTGAACATGGTTGCATATTCCTGTCCGGACATTTCCATTACATTGGTCGAATTGAATAAAGGAAAAATCACTCCCCTCGCTTCTTTTGGCCTTCCGCCGTTGTGCAGGGTTATATTTAAAGAAACGTTATGGCCACCTTTATCGTAATTACCAACGAAAACTGCTACCCAGGCTTCTTTGTCATTTACCAGTGGAAACAATTCCGAGATATCCTGTCTATAGTAAACCTTTTCAGCCCAATTTTTATCCTTCAATTTTAAATTATTGTATTTGCCCACACCAAAGGGGGTAAAAAAACGCATCAATTCTATTACAGGATTATAATTTGCTGTGGCAACAACCCCCTGGTATTTCTTTCCATTACCATTGTCGTAAACCGGTAGGTCTTTAATGGAATTTTTAAGCGCATCCATTAAACTGATCTGCTTATCTGTCGGGATGATAAATACTGATCCTGTTCTATCATAAGCATCACCGTTTGATTGTTCGGTTAAATCGACAAATACATTTGGGTTGGTCAATTGAGGGAATTTAATCTTTCTGGCAATTACAGTTCCACCAGCAAAGCGGAATACAGAATCGTTTGATTGCGGTTTATCTATAAAATTAATCGTTTCGTTATTAAAAACACTTATCGTGGTAAACCTGCTTTTCCAAAGCAAATCTTTATACGTTAATCCATCGGTAAGTTTAGCACTTATTTTTTGTAGATCTATAGTCTGTGCTTTCTTAACTTCTTCAATTTTTGTAGCCGTTACATAACTGTTTCCATTACGAACCTGCTCCAAAACTAGGCCCAAGTTTTGCCCTAAACTGGTTGGTGCAGCTTTTATACCAGCATCTCTGGTGTACCATAAATCGATACGGTTAGAGTTTACCACTGTTGTTGCTCTTTTGCAGGTATAGCCCAAAATTACTTTGGTTTCTGTACCAAACTCAAAAACCTGCTTAACAATTGCAGCGCTATCAGCAGTGGCAATCTGATTATTAGCTCCTAAATCAGCCACCTGAAATAAAATCTGATCTGGTTTGGTTACGATGCTTTGTTCGAAAGGATATTTTGCCTTATGATCAAGAATGGACGTATTGCTGATTAAGTTCTGCTTTGCTGAAGCCATTACCACAGCGGGATTTCGATCTTCTTTTGGTTTCCCATCGGATGAACGGAAGTAAACTATTTTATAAACCGCATTACTTTTAAGTAAGTCCTGAGCTTGCAGCTTAAAAGAAAGAAAAACCGAAAAAATAAGGATGTAGAGGTGCTTCATTATGATTAAAACCCAAATATAGAGAATAGTTTAATAAGTGTGGTAGGTAAGATGGCAACCGGTAGATTAAAGTAGAAATCGTCATCTCGACCGAAGCAACACGGAGTGGAAAAATTTAATTGTATAGATTTCTCGACTTTGTTGCACTCCGGTTGTAATGACGATTAACTTAATATATCATCGAAAGTCTGATATTGCTTTATCTTTCCAACCTATCCTCAACGAAAGCAAATGGTATTAAACTCTTTACGCTGGGTACTTTTAAAACTTCTCCGTTTAAGCAATAAAAAATCACCTCTATAGGTGCATTCTGTTTACGCTCAAATTCTACCATTACCTGTAAACAGCCTCCGCAAGAAGTTACTGGTTTTAAAATTTCAAAATTATCGGTCTGTGCTGTAATTGCCATGCTTTCTATCACCGCATCCGGATAAGTAGAACCGATACTGAAAAGTGCAACACGCTCCGCACAGAGTCCTGATGGATAGGCTAAATTTTCCTGGTTGCTGCCCAGAATGGTTTCGCCCGAGGCCAGACGGATTGCTGTACCCACCCTAAATCTGGAATAGGGAGAGTAAGAAGTATTTAAAGCCTGTTCTGAAAGTTCACAAAGGGTTCTATCAGCTAATGTTAATTCTGAAATACCCGAGTATTGTTCAAAACTTATATTTAGATTTATTGAATTCATTTTTAACTATTTATGAAACCGCCAATGTTAAATTTTTATAGCGGGCGAACAATTTAAGTTATTTTTTGTATTATTTAGTAAAACATGCCTTAAAATTAATTTTAGCGGCATGCTTTTGGCATTTATCAAACACCAAACACCTTTAGCTTTGAATAAATACGTACGCAAAAGTCTTAAAATTTTATTGTGGGTAATTGCTTCCATCATCATTCTGGTGGTGGGTGTAGCCCTATCTTTAAATATCCCTGCCGTTCAGAATTTTGTTAAAGGCAAAGCTATAAACTACCTTAAAAACAAAACCAAGACAGAAGTAAGCTTAGAAAGCATTAAAATTGCTTTTACCGAAAGACGTGGTCTTAAACAAATTCTACATCGAAGATCGCAAAGGGGATACCTTATTATATGCTGAAAAACTTGCTGTAGACATCAGTTTATTTAAGCTGTTAAAAAATACGGTTGAGATCAATGACATTGAACTAAAAAATGTACGTGCAAATGTGAAGCGTATCAGTCCTGACACAACATTTAACTTCTCTTTCCTGGTGGATGCTTTTGCAAGCGATCAGAAAAAACCAGAAGAGAACGTAAAGAAAGATACTACTTCTACCCTCAAATTCTCTGTTGATAAAGTTTCGTTTGAAGATATTGGCATTAACTATCGCGATGATGTTGCAGGCAACGATGTTAAATTATATCTAGGCGCATTTAAAACCAAAATAAAAGATTTTGATCTGGCCAATCAGCACTATGTAATTAAAGAATTAAGTCTGGTGAATACTTCGCTTCGTTATTTACAGCAAAAGCCACTAGTTAAATTGGTTCAGCACATCACCAATAGTGTGGATAGTACAGAGAAAAAGCAGGGTAAATTGCCGTTGATCGAAGTACAAAATTTTGTTTTCAGCAATGTAAAGGTAAATTACGACGACCAGATTTCGACCACCAAAGCAGTTGCTGATGTAAATGATCTTGGTCTGGTAAACCTGAATGTAGATTTAACCAATAGCAAATATTCAGTTGATGATGCACATTTAAATAAATCGAATATTCTTTTCGCCTTTAAGCCAGTACCAGGCAACGATTTAAAGAAGGTTAAAGATACCGTAGTTCCCGAAAAATCGCCTTTGGGTTTAATAATTAAGAACATTAGTTTAGCTGATAACGATGTACAGTTTGATAATCTGGGTGCAAAGCCAACACCTAAGGGAATGGATTTTAACCACCTTAAAATTAACCAGCTTAACTTGGGGGCAAGTGATGTAAGTTATAGCGCCGCAGGTATCAAAGCTAATGTTAAAAACGGATCACTAAAAGAAAAAAGCGGATTTGTATTAGACGAATTACGTGGTGATGCGGTATATAACGATAAACAGATCAAGCTGAGCAATTTTATCCTGAAAACACCAAATACTTCAATTGAGAATGCTACAGAATTAAATTTCACCTCAATGGAGGATTTAACCAAACACCCTGAACGTGTAAAACTGAATATTACCCTTAAAAATACCATCATTGGTTTAAAAGATGCCGGATACTTTAGCACTGCCGTACCGGCCAATTACCGCAACGAAAAAATAAAAATCAATGCTGATGTTAACGGCTATTTAAACGACCTCAATATTCCGAAACTGCAGATCAGCGGATTAAAAAATACACAGATTGATATCAGTGGAAAAGCAAAAGGGCTGCCTGATATAAAAAAAACCTTTCTGGATTTAAACATTAAAAAAATTCATGTTACCAAAGGTGATATTTTGGTGGCTGTACCTAAAAAGTCTCTTCCCCTTCAATCGAACTGCCTAACGTAATCGATGCAAAAGGTAATTTTAAAGGTTCGATGACTGATTTCAACACCAACCTGAACATCAATACTGATATGGGTGGTGCTGTGGTGGTTGCAGGCATGAATGGCCCTAAGGGTAAAGAAAGTTACAAGGCAGACGTCAGTTTAAACAACTTCAACGTGGGCAGGCTGTTAAAAATGCAACCTAAACTAGGCCGCGTTTCAGTTAAGGCCAATGTGGCGGGTACAGGACTCGATCCTAAAAAAATCAATGCGAAGTTTAATGCAAAGGTGTTAAGTGCTTATTATAATAAATATACCTATCGCAATTTAACCCTTGCCGGAAATTATAGCAACCAGAACATCAGCATTAAAAGTAGCATGCCCGATAGCAACGCCAATTTTAATTTAGACGCGAAAGTAAATATGGCGGGCAAATATCCTGCGGTAAAGGCTGATCTGAATTTAAAACAGGTAAACCTCCAGGCTTTAAACTTCAGTCCAACAGTTTTAAGTGCTGCCGGAGTGGTTAAAGTAGATTTGGCTACTGCGGATGCCGATTATTTAAATGGATCGGTTGATGTTACGGGTTTACAACTGGTAAAAGATAAACAAAGAATTAATGTTGATACGATTTCAATCCGTGCAAAATCTACCGCAATGGAAAACGAATTGACCCTTAAATCTGAAATACTTTCAGCAAAAATTGACGGCAAATACCAACTGACCAAAGTGGGTAGTGCAATAATTAACGAAATCAATAAATATTATGCTTTTGGTACTGTTACTAAGGTTCCCGATCAGCGTTTAAGATTTTTTGTCCAGGTTTATGATTCTAAACTATTAAAGAATTTTGTGCCTGAATTAACAGTATTTAAACAATCACAGTTTTACGGATTGATTGATACGCAAAAAGACAGCCTGCAGCTCAAAGGTAATTTCCCGCAGGTAGTTTATGGCGATTTCAAAGTAGATACCACGGTTCTAAACATCAATAACGATAACGATAAATTAGATTATAGTTTAACCGTTAAAAGCCTTCAAAGTCCATCTATTTCACTTTTCAATACCGAGGTAAGCGGCGATGCGGCTAACAATAATTTAGGCGTTAACATTTTCCTACGCGATAGGCAGCTCAAAAATAAATATGTAATTGGTGGCACTTTTCAATCCATTAATAAAGATTTTAAATTCACTTTAGATCCTCAAAAGTTATTGCTCGATTATCAAAAATGGGTGGTTTCGCAGGATAATTACATTCAGTTTGGCGCATCAGGTATATTGGTTAACCAATTTCAGATCAGCAACAGCGGGCAGTCACTTTCCATCAACAGCAACCCTACCCAACCTAATGCACCTTTGGCTGTAGCGTTTAAAGATTTCCAATTGGAAACCTTAACCAAATTTGCAGAAACCGACACTACGCTGGTTGGTGGCCGTTTAAACGGAACCGCAAATGTTAAAGATCTGGCCAGCACACCAAAATTTGAAGCCAACCTAACCATCGATCAGTTGCGCTATCAGAAAGATCAGTTGGGTACCTTACGTTTAGCCGTAAACAACGATACCGAAAATGCTTTTGAAGTAAACGTAGCATTAACTGGTGTGCATGAGTTAAGGGTAAATGGGTTTTATTATACCGCACCTCAAAGTGCTTTAGACCTTACGGTGAACATCGATAAAATTGAAATGAAAAACATTGAAAGTTTATCTGCTGGTCAGCTTAAAAACGGCACAGGTACCTTAACTGGCGCCCTTACTGTTAAAGGTGCGCTAACGGCCCCTAAAATACTCGGTGATTTAACTTTCAATAATGCAGGGATTAGAGTGGCTTATGTAAACTCCTATTTCCGTATGCCGAATGAGAAAATATCGTTTACAAATGAAGGCATCGGTTTTAACAACTTTACCCTGATTGATTCTTTAAATCAAAAAGCAACCATCAACGGAAAAGTTTATACCAGCGATTTTAAAAATTACCGTTTTGGTTTAGATATCAAAATGAACAATTTCAGAGCCATCAATTCCACTGCGGCAGATAATGATATGATTTATGGAACTGTATTTTTAACCAGTGATATAAAAGTGCGCGGCGATTTGAACCAGCCCGATGTAAACATGAACATCAGGGTAAACAAAGGCACCAAATTCTTCTTTGCCTTGCCATCAAGCGATCCTGCTATTATTGATCAGGAGGGAATTGTGCAATTTATCGATGCGGATGCCCCACCATTTAACGGTCAGAAGGCTTTAAAAGTAGATAGCGTAAGTAAAGCTGCTATGAAAGGGATTAACCTGGTTGCAGCTATCACCATCGATCCTGAGGCCGAACTTAATGTTGTGGTAGATCCGTCAAATGGCGATGCCCTGAATATTAAAGGCGAGGCAGATCTTAATGCCACTATGGATCCGAGCGGTAAAATCAGTTTAACAGGCCGTTACGAAATTATTGATGGTTCTTATAATTTATCGGTTGGTCCGCTGGGTAAAAAAGCATTTAAACTGGTTAAAGGAAGTACCATTATCTGGACGGGCGAGCCTACTTCGGCAAATGTCAATTTAACGGCATTGTACGAAGTAAACGCGGCTCCTATCGATCTGATTAATGAGCCGGATAATGTTCAGGCTAAAACTAAACTGCCTTTCCAGGTTTATTTAATGATGAAAGGTGAACTGTTGAAACCGATCATTTCTTTCAAACTTGATTTGCCGGAAAATGAACGTGGCGCCTTAAATGGAACGGTTTATACCAAACTAATCAATGTAAACCGTGACGAAAGTGAGTTAAATAAACAGGTTTTTGCACTATTGGCCTTGAACAGGTTTATCGCAAACAATCCTTTTGAAAGTTTGGCGGGCGGTGGCGGTGGTGTTTCTACCCTGGCAAGATCGAGTGTAAGTAAATTATTAACCGAGCAGTTAAATAATCTTGCATCCGATTTAATTCAAGGTGTAGAATTGAACTTTGGGGTAAATTCTTCAGAAGATTATTCTACCGGATCACTTCAACAGAAAACAGACCTGGAAGTTGGTTTATCTAAAAAATTATTGAACGATAGGCTCACAGTAACGGTGGGTAGTTCTTTCGCATTGGAAGGACCGCAGGCACCGGGCGAAAAATCGACAGATATCGGCGGGAACGTAAATGTTGAATATGCTTTATCAGCTGATGGAAGATACAGACTAAGGGCTTACCGACGCAACCAAAATGACGTAATTGTACAGGGGCAGATTATCGAAACTGGCTTAGGTTTTACCCTCGTAGTCGATTACAATAAATTCAAAGAGATTTTCCAGAAAAAACGCAACAGAAGAAACATTGAACAAAAACCAAAAAATGAAACAACTAATTAGACCAATTTTATTTGTACTGGCCTGCTTAGTTTGGGCTGCATGTAGCTCTACCAAATCGTTAAAGCCGGGACAACATTTATATACAGGTGCTGAAGTAAAGATCAATGCAGATTCATCAGGCAAAATTGATGACGAAAAACAGGTAAAGCGTGATTTAGAAAGCAAAACAAGACCCCGCCCGAACAAATCCATTTTGGGTGTAAAATATAAACTCGGCATTTATAACCTGGCGGGCGAACCTAAAAAGCCAAAAGGTTTTAGAAATTGGCTACGCAAGCAAGGCGAACCACCTGTATTGGTTAGCGAGGTAAAACTAAAATACAATAATGATGTTCTTACCAGTTATTTAATCAGCGAGGGTTATTTACAGGCCACTGTTACCGGCGATACTGTAGTGAAAGATAAAAAAGGTAAAGCCGTTTACACTGCAGAAACTGGTAACCGATATAAAATAAATAAAGTTACCTTCCCGCCTGATAGTGGAATTTTAACCAAAATCATCAATCAGAACAAAGATAAAACTTTATTAAAAGTAGGCGACTACTATGACCTTGATAATTATAAAAATGAGCGTATTAGGATCGATAATGACCTTAAAGAGCAGGGTTATTTCTATTTCAGTCCTGATTACCTGATTATGCAGATTGATAGTACTATTGGTAAAAATCTGGTAAATGTGACCGTCAAAGTTAAAGACATTGCGCCTGATGCCGGATTGAAACCTTACACCATCAGGAATATTAATATTTACCCTAGCTATAGCTTAAGGAGAGATACCATATTAAGAAAGCTAAAACCACTAGAATATCACGATTTCAGTATTTACGATGACCGAAACACCTTTAAACCAAAATTGTTCGATCGTTTGGTTTTCTTCCAGAAAGGTGAACCTTACAACCGTAAAGATCATAATCAATCGTTAAACAGGATGGTGAATGTTGGTGCTTTCAGGGATGTTAGGGCTGAGTTCTTACCAGTTGATAGCTTCAAGAATAACGAATTGGACCTGAACATTTACCTTACTCCGCTAAAGAAAAACTCGCTGAGCTTTTCCGTTACAGGTACCAGTAAATCGAACAATTTTGTAGGTTCTGAAGTGAAAGTTACGCAAACTACCAGAAACTTGTTTAGAAATGCCGAACAACTGGATATAAGTGTGAGCGGTGGTTTTGAGACACAAACTAAAGGAACTTCTTTAGGGCGGAATTCATTATCGTTAACAGCTGAGGGAAAGTTAACCTTCCCAAGATTTATTGTTCCTTTTTATAAACCGAATAGCACAAACGCATTCATTCCAAAAACCATCGCAACCCTATCTTATCAAATGCTCAACCGGGGTTCAGAGTATACTTTACATGCAGTAAAGGGTGAATACGGTTACAATTTTAGAGAAAATCAATATAAAGAGCACAATTTTAATCCTATATCAATCAGTTATGTATCAACTACTTTCCCTTCTGACACAACAGAACAAAGGATATATGCGCAAAATCCTTTATTGAGAACTACCTTAGAAAAGCAGTTTATCATCGGAAGTAGCTACAATTTTACCTACACCAACCAGATGGAAACTAAACGCCGTAATAATATTTATTTTTATGGTGGTTTGGAAACGGGCGGCAACGTTTGGGGTTTGTTTACCCCAACTAATGATAAAGGACAAAAAACTTTCTTAAATAAGCCATTAACTCAATTTATAAGGGCTGAGGCTGATCTTAGGGATTTTTACAAAATCAATCGTAACCTGATCTGGGCAAACCGTTTAAACCTGGGGTATGGTTATGCCTATGGCAATAGTACTTCATTACCATTTGTAAGGCAGTTTTTTGCAGGGGGTAGCAACGATATCAGGGCCTTTCCGGCACGTACGTTAGGTCCGGGTACTTACAAGGTACCAGACACTGCGCTTTTTGCAGATCAGGGTGGTGATATTAAATTAATGCTCAATTCAGAACTTCGGTTTAAGATAGTAAGTGTGCTTTATGGTGCATTATTTGTAGATGCAGGTAATATCTGGTTAAGGAAAGAAGATCTGGGAGAACCTGGCAAACCAGAGACGGCGAGATTAGGGTCTGGCTTTAAATTAAGTAATGCTTTTGACCAACTGGCCGTAGGTACCGGAGCAGGTTTACGTGTAGATGCTACAATTTTTGTAGTGCGGTTAGATGTGGCATTCCCTGTTCGCAAGCCATACCTACCCGAAGGACAAAGATGGGTATTTGATGATATTGCCTTTGGCAATAAAGATTGGCGCAGACAAAATTTAATTTTTAACATAGGAATAGGATATCCGTTTTAATTTTTCGATGAAAGTAATCACCAGGATCAAAAACTTCTTTATTGCGCTTTATCACCTATTTATTGCTGCAGGAAAAGGTTTTGTTGAAGATAGGGTCACTAAATTAAGTGCTTCACTTGCCTATTACACCATTTTTTCACTTACGCCGCTAATCATTATCCTCCTGTCGGCTGCAACTTTATTTTTAGGCGATAAAAAAAATGAAGAAACAAGAGGGAAATTTTTCGGACAGGTTACCGAACTGGTTGGTAAAGATGCTGCCGGCCAAATACAGGGTTTTGTAGAACATGCCAATAAAACAGGTCAGTCTACTTTTAGTTTAATAGTAGGTATTGTGGTGCTGATTATAGGTTCGACGGCCATTTTCATAGAAATTCAGGACAGTATCAATATGATCTGGAAAGTAAAGGCTGTACCCAAAAGGGTTGGATAAAAATGCTGACCAACAGATTATTATCATTTTCGTTGATTGTTTCGATGGGCTTTTTATTACTGGTATCGCTGGTTGTAAATAGTGTAGTGGTGGGTTTGGGTTCTAAATTGGCCAGTCTGCTTTCAAGGAGCAATATAAACGAAGTTATTCCGGTTGCAAATGATACCATGGCGCTGATTATTTATATCCTGAACAACGTCATCACACTGGCAGCAGTTACCGCTGTATTTGCTGTTATTTTTAAAGTATTACCAGATGTGATCATCCGCTGGAAATCGGCAATAATTGGCGCATTATTTACTGCTGTTCTTTTCAGTTTAGGTAAATACCTGATCGGGATTTATATCGAAAAAGGTAATCCAGGTTCTGCTTTTGGCGCCGCCAGTTCTATCATTGTTATTTTATTGTGGATTTATTATACATCTATTATCTTGTATTTTGGGGCAGAATTTACCCAGGCTTATGCCGAAAAATATGATAACGGCATCTCTCCTAGTAAATATGCAGTGTTCACCAAAATTACCATCGTAGAGAAAAAGGTAGATGTACTGCCACCGCAACATCCGGAGGATACGGTGAATGCCCCTAAGGAATAATTACCATTTGAGATTATAGCCGTCATCTTGAACTTGTTTCAGAATCTTTTCAAAAAACGATCATCATTACCAAATGCTTTTTTTAGAATATAAATAACTGAATAACAGATTGATATAAACCATCATTTCGACCACGGCAGATAAATCCTTACTTTTAAAATTGGAGTAGTAAACCTATCAGCGTACATTTTGTTTTAAATTTTAATAATCTGTATCTTTATATAATGACTACAATGACCATACAAGTTCCTGATGCCCTTGAGAAAGAGCATGATGAGACAACGCGCCTTATTGCAGCCAAACTATATGAAGCAGGTAAGCTTACCTTAAGACAAGCCGCTGAAATGTGCCAGATGAAAAAATGGGATTTTGCTGAAATCCTGATCAAGTATAATGTCCATTATCTCGACGAAGGTGCGACTGAAGATCTTGAAACATTCAGAAATGCTCTTAAAGGATAAAATTGTCATTACCGATGCTAGCTGTTTCATTACGCTGGACAAAATAGATGGTATAAATTTACTCCACTCCCTGTACAAGCAGGTAATAACAACTCCCGAAATAGCTGCTGAATTCGGCAAAAGACTACCTGATTGGGTTGACGTAAGAGCGGTATTGAATCGTGGCTTGTTATATGACTATGCTGAAACTGTAGATATTGGCGAAGCGAGTGCAATGGCTCTTGCAACAGAAATCCGTGCAGATTTACTTATTATAGATGATGCGAAAGCCAGGAGATTTGCTAAAAAGCTTGAGCTTAATATTACAGGTACAATTGGCGTGATACTTAGCGCAAAACTTAATGGCATTATTCCCGCTGTTAAACCCTATGTCACAAAAATACAGCAAACTAATTTCAGGATTTCTGATTGGTTGACTTTACAAATTCTTAAAGACGCTGGAGAATAGTGCTATTGCAATTTCATGTGAATGATCTCGAAGTATCGTCAATTCGACCGCAGTGGAGAACCCGAAGGCTCTGCGAAGCAAAATCTTTTAAATTAGATTTCAATAACTCGGTACAAAGATCTCTCCATTTCGCTGTGCTACAGTCGAGATGACGACCATTCTATTGGAGTCCGTCATTGGTAGAGGTTAGAATTTTCAAATACATCGGAGGTTGATGACAGATATACAAGGGGCGTCATTTCGACCGCAGTGGAGAACCCGAAGGCTCTGCGAAGCAAAATCTTTCAAATTAGATTTCAATAACTTGGTACAAAGATCTCTCCATTTCGCTGCGCTACAGTCGAGATGACGACCATTCCATTGGAGTCCGTCAATGGTAACAGAGTCGAAGGATTTATGCTACCTCTTCACTAATCACTTTAGGTTCTTCAGTCACCTCGTCTTTCTCTACCCTCAGGTTACGGATAATGTGCTGTTGCCTGTCTGGCGTATTTTTACCCATGTAATATTCGAGCAGGCTCTTAATGGTTTGATCTTTTAAAATCACAGGGTCTAACCTGATATCTTTTCCAATAAATAATCCAAATTCATCGGGCGAAATTTCGCCTAAACCTTTAAATCGCGTTATTTCTGGTTTATTGCCTAGTTTTTCGATCGCATTTTTACGCTCTTCGTCACTATAACAATAAATGGTTTCCTTTTTATTCCGAACCCTGAAAAGCGGCGTCTGTAAAATATAAACATGACCAGCTTTTACCAGATCAGGGAAAAACTGAAGGAAGAAAGTCATCATTAACAAACGGATATGCATACCGTCTACATCAGCATCTGTTGCAATCACAATATTATTATAATGCAATCCTTCTAAACCATCCTCGATATTTAAAGCGTGCTGTAAAAGGTTAAATTCTTCATTTTCGTAAACTACTTTTTTGGTAAGCTCATAACAGTTAAGCGGCTTACCCTTTAAACTAAATACGGCCTGACAATCTACATCGCGCGATTTTGTGATCGAACCCGATGCCGAATCTCCTTCGGTAATAAACAAGGTAGTTTCATATCGTTTCTCGTGCGTAGTATTAAAATGCACTTTACAGTCGCGCAGTTTTTTATTGTGTAAGGACGCCTTTTTTGCCCTGTCATTCGCCAGTTTCTTGATGCCTGCAATATCTTTACGCTCACGCTCAGATTGCATAATTCTTTTCAGCAAGGCATCGGCAACATCTGGGTTCTTATGCAGATAATCGTCAAGCTCTTTTTTAACAAAATCGTTAATAAAAGTAGCTACCGATGGTCCTTCCGGTCCCATATTCTGCGAACCCAGTTTTGTTTTGGTCTGTGATTCGAAAACAGGCTCCTGCACACGTACAGAAATTGCCGCTATAATGGACGAACGTACGTCGGCCGCATCAAACTCTTTTTTGAAAAACTCTCTAACCGTTTTCACTACTGCAGCTCTAAAGGCCGCCTGGTGTGTACCACCCTGCGTAGTGTGTTGTCCGTTTACAAATGAGTGGTAGTCTTCGCCATATTGCTGACCGTGGGTCATGGCAATTTCAATATCCGGTCCAATCATGTGAATAATCGGGTAACGGATTTCTTCTGGCTTATTAAATTTAGAGAGCAGGTCGTACAGGCCTCGCTCTGAAAAATATTTCTGGTTGTTAAAATTTACGGTTAAACCCGTGTTCAAGAAAACATAGTTCCACACCATGCTCTCTACAAAATCAGGAATGTAATGGTAGTTCCTGAAAATGGTTTCGTCAGGATAAAAAGTAATTGCGGTACCATTGCGCTGAGTGGTATCGATAACAGGTTGCTCGTTTACAATTTCGCCTTTAGAAAATTCTACCTTTTTCGTTTTTCCATCACGGTAAGATTGTACGGTAAAACTGGTAGATAGTGCATTAACGGCTTTGGTACCTACCCCGTTTAAACCAACAGATTTTTGAAAGGCGTTGCTATCGTATTTACCACCCGTATTGATTTTGCTTACACAATCGATTACTTTGCCCAATGGAATACCGCGACCATAATCGCGCACATTCACCTTTTGTTCAGATAGTGTAATTTCGATGGTCTTCCCCGTTCCCATTACAAACTCATCAATAGAGTTATCTACAATCTCCTTTAACAAAACGTAAATACCATCATCCTGTGCAGAACCATCGCCAAGTTTACCAATGTACATTCCCGGACGAAGCCTGATGTGCTCTTTCCAATCTAGTGAACGAATACTGTCGTCGTTATAAATTACTTCTGCCATACTGTATTTATCTGTTCTTCAGTGAAAAACTTTGCATTTATAGGCCTGCAAAGCGATGAAGAATTTGTAGAAATAACCCTGATGATTGAAATAAAAATATTTTTAAATACGCTCTTCAGAATTATTATACAATAATAGATTTATTCTGTGAGGCTCGCAAAATAAAATTTCCACAAAAAGATGGAAGAGGTATTAGGTAAGATGGACGATGGCCAGATAGCAGGGCGATTGCAGATACTTCATGGTTTTATGGTTAATAGTTCAGTTCATGGCTAATAGTCAATAGCCTAGCGGCTGATGGTTCATGGTTTTTATAGGCAATTATTGATAACCCCTTAAGCTATCAATCATGAACCAAAAGACCATAAGTCAATCCCCCTCTTCCCTCTTACATCTTCCATAATTTCCCTATCTTCATCCCATATTCAAAATTCTATTTAATGCAACAAAAGAAACAGCTTTCGCTCTTCGATTTATCTATGATTGTGGTGAGTTTGGTTATTGGGATGGGCGTTTTCCGCACACCTGTAAACGTAGCAGCTAAGGCCCAGATTCCCGAACTGTTTTACCTGGCCTGGTTTATCGGTGGTTTTGTAGCCTTTTGCGGTGCATTAACTTATGCAGAAATTGGCTCTCGTTTTCCGGTAACGGGCGGGTATTATAAAATATTTTCTTCCGCTTATCACCCATCCATTGCATTTGCCATTAATTGTATCGTGATTATTTCGAGCGCAGCTTCTGTAGCAGCAATCTCAATTATTGGGGCAGAATACCTGAGTAAAATTATTTTACCGGTTGACAAGCAAACAGAAACTTATCGGGTAGCCATTGCCATTATTACGATCTTAACATTCTATTTCATTAACCTTTTCGGTTTGAAAGCAAGTTCTAAAACGCAAAATGTATTAACGGTAGTTAAAATCGGAATGATTTTAATGCTGATTTGCGCAGTATTTTTTGGCGGACAAACGCAAACAGTTACACCAATTTTTAAAACAGCAGCTGGCGCTTTGCCAACCTGGTCTGATTATGGAAAAGCTTTAGGCCTATGCTTAATTGCCGTTTCTTTTTCTTATGCAGGTTATGCACAAACCATCAACTTTGGTGGCGAAGTGAAAGAAGCCAAAAAAGTGATCCCACGTGCTATCATTATTGGCTTAACCATTATTGTAATGCTCTACCTGGCCATCAACTATGTGTATGTAAAGGTAATCGGTTTCGAAGCATTAAAATCGGCAGAAAGTATAGCCGCGATATTGGCCTCAAAAATCTTTGGCCCGGCAGGATTTAACGCACTTTCGGTAATTATATTTTTCTCTGTAATGGGTTATGTAAATGTAAATCTGTTAAGCAACCCCAGGGCGATGTTTGCCATGGGCGAAGAAGGTGCACTGCCAAAAATATTCAGCAGGATGAACAGAAAAACCGAGGTAATTACGATTAGCTTAACGGTTTTCACCTTGATTGCAGTGGTGATTATTTTCTATGCCAAAACCTTCGATAAGATTTTAAACTATACCATTTTCTTAGAGAGCATCAGTATGGGCCAGTTCGGCTGCCACAATTTTCATCCTTCGAAAAAGAACAGCAAATCTTGATAAAAAAACTATCTATACTGTTCCTTTATATCCTATATTGCCTATTATATTTATTGCGGCTTATACTTTCGTGGCCTTTAGCATTTATGCCGATGATCCGAATGCGGCGCTGAACGGATTATATATTTTTGCAGGCTTTCTGGCGATTTATTTTGTAAGCAGGTGGTTTAATAAAAAATAGTTTTAATTTGAAAAGCAATTGCAGTGCTGGTCGGTTTCGATAGTCCCGCCATACGCTACAATCTTTTTGTTGTTGTCATCCTGAGCCTGTCGAAGGAGCTACAAAAAGTATTTCCGCTGCTGTCGGGTTTATGATTTAAGGCAAACCGTAGTAAAATAAATCTGCTAAACATAAAATAATTTTAAATAATTAATGAACAAAACACTCTCCTTAAAACAAGAAATTGCTTACGCTGCCGGTATGATTGGTTGGAGCACGATGACAAACATCATCATCGTAATGCTTCCCTATTTCTATCTGCCCCCAAGTAATGCTGGCTTACCACCTTTGGTGCCACAGCTTGTTTTGTTGGGTGCGTTTAATATCCTTTCTATTATTGCTGCATCAGGCAGGCTGGTAGATGCCATTTACGATCCTTTCATAGCCTCAAAGAGCGATGCGAGTACCAATAAAAACGGTCGCAGGATGCCTTTTATGAAATGGGCCATTATTCCGGCCATGCTTTTCTGCGGACTGGTTTTCTACCCCATCCAAAAAACGGAGAGCCTGCACAATGCCTGGTGGCTAACCGTCACACTTTGTTTATTTTTTGTATCGGTTACTACCTATATTATTCCTTATAACGCGCTGTTGGCAGAAGTAACCAACACACCAAGACAAAAAGTTAAGCTTTCCAGTTATCAGCAGGTTGGTTTTGTAATCGGAATCATTTTATCGGCTTGCACCAACAACTTTGCCGATCTGGTTGAGACTCATTTTCATGTAGCCAACCGCAGCGAAGCCATCCAGATCGCAATTTGGGGTTTGTGTATCTTATCCGGACTGGTGATGTTATTGCCTATTTTCTTCATCAACGAAAAGGAATTCTCGGTTGCGAAACCTACTCATGTGCCTTTATGGCCAGCAATTAAGAGCACCTTTAAAAACAGCAATTTTAAATATTACCTGATATCTGATTTTGCTTTTTACACGGCATTGAGCATTATTTCGAGCGGTTTATTATTTTTCTGTACCGTTTTATTGGGCCTGCCGGAATCGGAAGGCGGGAAATTTATGGGCGCCATGGTTTTGGCTTCTTTGTTATTTTATCCGCTGGTTAATTTTGGTTCGGCTAAAATAGGCAAAAAACCTTTTGTATTGCTTGCCTTTGGCGTGTTGTGCTTAATCTTTGTCACCATTTTCTTTTTAGGCAAATTACCCTTTGGCCCGCATACACAGATTTATATTTTGGTATTATCGGCATCGTTTCCATTAGCTGCTCTAGGCATTTTACCTACGGCTATTCTGGCTGATATCGCCCAAAGAGATACTTTAGAAACAGGTGAAAACCACGAAGGAATGTTTTTGCTGTCAAATACCTTTTTGTAAAACTCGGACAAACCCTGGGTATTGCCATTTTCGCCATGCTTACCATTTACGGCAAAGATCCGGGCAATGATTATGGATTAAGGTTAAATGGCGTGGTAGGTTTCGGGCTGTGTTTAATCGCGCTTTTGGTTTTCAGCAGATTTAAGGAGGAGAAATAGTTTGGCGTTAAGCGTTTTGAGTTGGGAGTCGATGCAATCTAATAAATATGAATGAATCAATTATACAAAAAGACTTAAGGTTAAGGTATAAATCATTTTTAATTACCGAAAAAGGACTTCAGGTAAAACATAAGAGCCTGCTCCGTTCGGGAGAGTACCTATTAGCATACGAAAATGTTGGCACAAGAATTTATAAAGATAACAAGGGCATTTATGGACTGCTATTTTCATCAACATTACTGGGCTTGGTTTCCGTATTATTATACTTGTTAAGACATACTGGAGAAGGCGTTGATAGCTCAGTATACTTGTTCTATTTTGGAATATCGCTGATACTCTTTATTTTGTTTTTACTCACTTATAAACGGACCTTTTATTTAGTGAAATATGGCAATGTAGAAGCTATCGAATTTTTACAGAACAAACCATCCAAAGCAGAAGTTAACGCTTTTATTGAGGTGCTAAAAGTAACAAGGAATACATTTTTACTTAATAAATATGGGCAAATAAATTTCAGTTGTACCCTTGAAGAAAACTACCAGAACCTGGTGTGGTTAGCCAACAATGAAGTGATCAACAACATAGAATTTAATCTTATGGCAGATAAGCTAAATCAAGAAATGCAACAACAGCAGCCACGAAAAATGACTTTTGATTTTAGCCTGAATTAAAGATTAATTAAGTAAAAATACATGAATGGGCATACCAGTATTTAATACCATTACTCCACCCATGTATTTTATTTATATCAGTATCCTAATATCCCGGACTCTGTTTGAGTGTGCCTTTACTTCTATCAATCTGATCCTGAGGTAAAGGAAAATAATCGTCCCTGGCTTCGATGGTGATGCCTTTTAAGTAATTAAAGTATCCGCCTTCAAAAGCAAAATAGCTCTCAAGGGTTTGTTTGGCTATGCCCCAACGCACAAGATCGAAAAACCGGTGGCCTTCCATTGCCAATTCCAATCTGCGTTCAAAACGTACCGCATTTCTGGCATAAGTATCATTTGGGAACGATACATACTCACTAACTTTGTAAGCCGCAGCCGGCACACCGTTTATATCTCTGGGCGTTATTTTGGCTGCCCTGGCCCTCACTGCGTTTACCAACGTTAAGGCCCTGGCTAAATCGCCTTTTTCTACCGCACATTCTGCCGCCATCAGATAAACATCGCCTAAACGGATCAGATTCACATTTAATCCGGTTACATTGGTGGTACCTGGTGCAGTTCCGCTCGAAATCTGAGCAACATCAATGGTATTCTTAACAGCCAGAAAAGGACCGCCATTACTGGCATCACGAATCCAGGTATCGCCAGGCATTATACCCCAATCCCGATATGGAACACCGCGTCTTCCTATTGTCGATTCAATTCTTGGATCTAAAGGTAAGGTCTTGTCTACAGCATAATTTATTTTATCTGCTTCGGTTAACCCATAATCAGATTTATATGGATTAGTACGGTAGCTGCCATCCAATAGCGGTAACCCTACAGCACTTACTTTAAATGAATTGGCTAAATCTATAGTTGGCTGAAAAAAACCGCAGCAGTTAATAGGTGCATTTCCATAAGGAAAGTTAAGTATATCGCCTACATTGCCATTATCTCCGCCAGTACCATCTGTTCCAACAGAATGCTGAACAGACATAATGGTTTCTGGTCCGTCTTCTTTAGTGATATCAAAGTTATCGGAATAGGGCATATCAATCAGAGATGGTTTTGCCAAAATTACAGCATTCAACAAATCGTAGGCTTCAGGATATTTTTTTTGATATAAAAATACCTTTCCAAGATAAGCCTGAGCAGCATATTTATCTACCCTGCCCTTTTGATTTTTTGGTTTAGTTGTGCTTAAATTGGCAACAGCAAACTGAAGATCATCTACAATATTTGGATAAATATCTTTATCATTCGGAACAAATGTACCGCTTGTGGCTTCTGTAATGTATGGCACAACTTTAAATATCCGTACCAAAAAGAAATAATAGTGCGCCCGAAGTAATCTGGTTTCCCCCTGAATTTCCTTTGCGCGGGCATCGCTAAATTTTGCGGTACCTTGTCCGGCCTGGAGGTTGGCCAGAATTTTAAGGGTATTGTTACAACGTTGGATCCCTTCAAAACACCTGTCCCAAATATTCGATAAATTATCATTTGTACTGGTTGGCGCATGTTGCTCAATGGCATTCATTGGTGGCTGATCGCCAATCTCACTCCCTTTGTGTGCATTATCAGAAGCCACCTCGCCAAACAACCATTGGCTTGGCGCTGCGCCATAATTGCCATAAGTTCCGTTTACATTGCCATTGAGTAACCCATAGGCCCCTACCAGCAAACCTTCTACCCCATCTTGCGTAGTAAGCTGGGCTTCTGTTAATTCGCCTTGAGGCTGAAGCGTTAAAAACTCCTTTTGCAGGAAAACGTACTGCAAATCAATAAGGAAAGAAGAATATATTTTATATGTTTCATTTTGATATCTTTTAATTAAAATCCAACATTAATACCGATTAAAAACTGACGTGGCGAAGGATAAACGCCTTTATCAACCCCAAGTGCCGAAAAAGTATCGGCAGGAGGGCCCGAACTTCCTACAGAAGAAGCAGCATCTCTGGTTTGACTCACCTCCGGATCCAGACCTGTGTAATTGGTAATGGTGAAAAGGTTAGTAGCACTTACATAAACTCTGATTCTGGTAATACCCGATTTTGGTCCGAATGCTTTAGCTGTTGGAATTGAATAACCGATCTGTATATTCTTCAACCTTAAAAAACTACCATCCTGAACATAATAACTTGAAGAAGCCAGTTCAACATCTGATGCACCCACGTAAGCAGATGGGGTAAGGCTTGAAGAATTACTCGAACTCCAGGCGTTTAACAATCTTGTACTTTTAGCACCGGCAAAAGATGGAAAATCAGTAAAATAACGGGTCGCCTCAAACAAATCATTGCCTTGAACACCGTATAAGAAAGCGGAAATATCGAAGTTTTTGTAAGATGCATTTAAATTTACACCATAGGTAAAATCTGGATTCGGATTGCCGATAATGGTACGGTCTTTAGGATCGATTATACCATCGCCATTGATATCCTGGTAACGCAAACCGCCAACCCTTGCGCCTGCGTACGAAGGATTATTTTGAATGTCTGCTGTACTTTGATAGATTCCGGCTGTTTTGTATCCAAAGAAAGATCCGAAAGGCTCACCTTCCTGCAAAACACTGGTCTGTAAGCTTCTGTAATTGCCATAAATCTGATTAAAAATACCAGGCGCTAACCTCACAATTTTATTGTCGTTTTTGGAGAGATTTAAACCAATGTCAAATTTAAAAGGGTTATCTGCGCTTCTTCCGTAGTGATAAGCAACATTAAATTCGACCCCTTTATTGCTCATATCACCGATATTAACATAAGGCGAACTACCTAAACCAACTACGCTCGATGGTAATGGCAAATTATAAAGCATATCGGAAGTTTTTTTGTTGTACCAGTCTAATGATCCGTCAATGGCACCGCCAATTAGCGTAAAATCAAGACCAACATTTAAGGCTTTTAACGATTCCCATTTTACATCCGGATTTTGATAAGCATTTTGCCACACACCGGTAGTAAGGCCATTGCCTCCGCCAACAGCATAGGCTGAGTTAACAATAGAACTCTGGTATCTGTTGATGTATTGATATGGAGGTATTCGCTGGTTACCGGTTTGGCCATATCCAACCCTCAATTTTAAATCGCTGATCCATTTAACATCTTTCATAAATTCTTCTTCCGATAACCTCCATGCTGCACTCGCTGCCGGATAATAACCGTACTTGTTTGCAGGGCCGAAGTTAGAAGAACCGTCACGGCGAATCGTAACACTAGCCAGATAACGGTCATGATAAGAATAATCTGCTTTGGCAAATAGCGAGAAAAGGGAGCCAATTGATCCGTAACTCGAATTGCTGATATTAGATGAACCTGTATTGAGGTAGTAATAATCCTGACTGCCTAAAATGAAGTAGCCATTTCTTCCGGCATTTAGCTGTCTTGATCGTGATCTGATGGCTTCAGTACCCACCAATACATTTACCCTATGCTTTTCATTAAATACTTTACTGTAATTTAAAGTGTTGGTCCAGGTCCATTCGGTATTATACCCCTGATATTCGTTCAGGTTATTCGAATTGTTACCTTCAGAAAATTCCAGGTTTGGATAACGCATAGATAAACCATTAAAGTTTTCATAACGCAAACCGAAATTGGTTTTTAATACCAATCCAGGAATAATATCGCCCTCCGCGTAAACGTTTCCGAAAAAGAAATTACTTTTATTTTTATTGTCTTTTGCGCGATACAGAAAAGCAACAGGATTTTCAGCATTTCCCAGCTGGCTTCCGCGGCTACCGGCAAAATTTCCGGCAATGTCGTAAACCGGAATAATGGTAGGGATCCGGTATGCCCAGCCCAGTGCACTTCCCTGATCCTGATAATCACCAGAAACATTCGGGTTTACACCCAAACCAAAGCCTTCTGAATAGCTGTATTGTGCATTCTCACCAAAGCGAACCCTTTTATTAAATGCTGAAATATTGGTGTTCGATCTAAAATTGAACCGCTTAAATCCGGTGTATTTTATGGTTCCTTTCTGATCCAGATAACCACCAGAGAAAGTATAAGTTGCATTTTCTCCACCTCCTGTAGCGCTAAGCTGATAATTTTGAACAGGCGCGACTTCAGTAATTTCATCAAACCAGTTGGTACCCGCTTTATTTGCTTTTGTAATCTGATAAAAAAGATCAGGATCACGGCTATAGTTGTATTTAGAAGGGTCTGCATCAGCAGCAGTAACATCCTGACCAAGGCTTAAACCGGCCACCAAATATTCCGGCAATACAGGAGTTGAACCAGAACCATAATTTTTTCCTGCTGCAACTGGTAGCCCCGCATTGGCATAACCGTCAAATATATACTGTGCATATTGCTGGGGATTCATCATTTCAGGAAAACTGTTTTTTCTGGGAACCTGTGTACCATAATAAGAGTCGAGCGTGATTTTGGGTGCACCAACTATCCCTTTTTTAGTGGTGATGATTACCACACCATTATTTGCCCTTGAGCCATAAATAGATGCCGAAGACGCATCTTTCAATACTTGCAGGCTTTCGATATCATTTTGGTTAAGCCATGATAATTTACCTTCAAAAGGAACGCCATCAATAACATAAAGTGGTTCGTTGTTATTAATGGTACTGATTCCCCTGATTCTGATCTGTGGTGTTGAGCCTGGCGCACCGTCGTTTATAATCTGCACACCCGTTGCTTTACCTTGCAGGGCCTCTACCGCACTTGCAGCCGGTTGCGCTTTTAATAGTTCCATGTTAACCACAGCAACGGCACCGGTTAAATCCTTTTTCCGCTGAGAAGAATAACCGGTTACAATCACATCTGTTAAATTGTTATTCTCAGCCTGTAAAATAATAGTGATATTGGTCTGTTTACCCACTGCCACTTCTTTATTCCCGTAGCCAACAAAAGAAATCACCAAAATATCAGTAGGCTTTACATTCAAAGAGAACGTTCCGTTGGCATCAGTAGTGGTACCTCCGGCGGCATTCTTAATTTTAATTGTGGCTCCAATAACAGGTAATTTGTCATCACTGGCAACAACTTTACCAGTAATTTTTGATTGGGCCATTGCACCAAGGGCAAATAGCATCCCCAAACACAAGAGAAGAAAACTCCTCTTGATACAAAATAGATTTTGTTTCATAGGTTTATAATGATTAGGTTAATAATGCGTACTCATACTTCTGATATCTGATAAACAGACAACATCAGTTTATTGTCTCTGTTAAGATGGTGTATTAATTAACTTGCTTTAAAGGATTTACAACCGCTAAAAGACGGAGGATGCAGGAAGAATTGATTTCTTCTATTAGGGAGTAGTTTTTTTCTCATAAGTAGGTTGGTTAGGTAAGATTGTTAGTTGCTTTATTTATGATTTACATAGTGGTATTTTACAAATAAATATAAACTAGTGTAAAACATACACTTATTTAAAATAAATATACATATAAAAAATAATTATACTACAAATTATATATATACAAAATACTAACTAAAAAGATTATGATGTAATATAATAGGCTTACACGCGTAATCAACATAATGATTGAGATTTACATTTATCAAAAAACACATTCTTTATACATTTTTTGTATCTTTGCACCTGAAGCAGGAATAAGGGCTTGCCATTCTGAATGGCATATTCTCTCCGCAAGTTAGTCCTTCAACAAATGATTGTTCTAGCTTCTTCGATAAATATTACACAGAAAATACATGTTATTCAAAGAATTAAACCTCATTGAGCCCATTTTAAAGGCCCTTGAGACCGAAGGTTATACACAACCAACACCAATACAGGAGCAATCCATTCCAACAATATTAAAAGGCAAAGATTTATTAGGTTGCGCACAAACAGGTACCGGAAAAACTGCTGCCTTTGCTATTCCGATGTTGCAGTTATTGCACGAAAAACACATCAACACCAAAGCAACTAAAAACATAAAGGCTTTAGTTTTAACGCCTACACGCGAGCTTGCCATTCAGATTGAAGAAAGCTTTAAAGCTTATGGCCGCCACTTAAACTTACGTCATCTGGTAATTTTTGGGGGTGTAAACCAACACTCGCAGGTCGAAGCCCTAAGAAAAGGCGTTGATATTTTAGTGGCAACACCTGGCCGTTTATTAGACTTAATGAACCAGGGATTCATTAGCTTAAATACCATTGAACTTTTCGTACTGGATGAGGCTGATCGGATGCTCGATATGGGCTTTATTCACGATGTGAAAAAAGTAGTAGCTAAATTACCAGCTAAACGTCAGACTTTATTTTTCTCGGCAACCATGCCAGATGAAATCCAGAAGTTGGCGAATACGATTTTATCTAGTCCGACAAAAGTAGAGGTCACCCCTATTTCTTCTACTGCCGAAACAATTGTTCAGTCGGTGTATTTTGTAGACAAACCTGATAAAAAGAAATTATTGATCCATCTTCTTGAAGATAAAAAGATCGAAACTGCTTTGGTTTTTACCCGTACCAAACATGGTGCAGACCGTATTGTTAAGGATTTGGCTCATGCTGGTATTAAAGCTGCTGCTATCCACGGTAATAAATCGCAAAATGCCCGTCAAAGGGCATTAACTGATTTTAAAGATAGAAAAATCCGTGTTTTGGTAGCGACTGATATTGCTGCACGTGGTATTGATATTGATCAGTTATCACATGTTTTCAATTTTGAGTTACCAAACATTCCTGAATCTTACGTTCACAGAATTGGCCGTACCGGTCGTGCTGGTGCAAACGGTATTGCGATTTCTTTCTGTGATGCAGAGGAAAACGAATACTTATTGGATATCCAGAAACTGATCAAAATTACGTTGCCAGTAGTTGACGACCACCCTTACCCGTTAAGCTGGGAAAGTATGTTAGCCAAAAATCAGGTTAAACGCAAACCACAAGCCCAATCTAAAGGCGGCGGCGGTGCTAAAAAGTGGTGATGGCAATATGAGTGGTAAGCCACGTAATGCCAGCAACAACAGGAGATTTGGTGGAAACAGAAAAAGAGGAGATAGATAGGCTTTTGAGGTGGAAGGCTGAAGGTTTAATTTATATTTAGCAACAAAATCCTGAACGATACATAGCTGAATAGGTATATTATTTACAAATTAATATCAGTGCAATCGTCATTTCGAGCACAGCCGAGAACCACGAAGTGCTCAGCGAAGCTAAATCTGCTAAGGAGATCTCTCCATTTCACTGCGTTTCAGTCGAGATGACGACCTTTCTATTGGGACCTGTCCCAAAGAAATAAAAAACCCGGATTACGAAACGTAGTCCGGGTTTTGTTTTTTATCGCTTTAGTCTAATCTGATAATCAATGAATTAAAACGCCGCGTCATTCCCAACTTGATTAGGAATCGCAATCCGATAGCTTTAAGATTCCCGCCTGCGCGGGAATGACGGAACTTTTTATATTTCTAGCTTAGGCAAGCGCAAGGAAAACCCTCCACCCTATTACCTTCCGCCTTCTACCTCTCTAAACCACCACGTTAATAATCTTTCCTTTAACGAAAATGATCTTTTTGGTTGGTTTCCCATCTAAGAATTTCAGGAATTGCTCATCAGCCAATAAAATACTTTCTACTTCTGGTTGGGCTAAAGTTAAGCTCAAATTCAGGTTCATTTTCATTTTACCGTTGATGGAAACCGGGTAAGCAAACTCATCTTCTACCAGATACTCAGGCTTAAATGTTGGGAAAGCAGTATAGGATAAAGTTCCAGCCTCGTTACCTAACAATACCCAAAGTTCTTCACAGATATGTGGCGCATAAGGCGAAAGAATAATCACCATATCTTCCAAAATCTGACGGTTTTTACATTTAAGATCCGTTAATTCATTTACCGCAATCATGAAACTCGATACAGAAGTATTGAAAGAAAAACGTTCGATATCATCCTGTACTTTTTTAATGATTTTATGCAGCGATTTCAGCTCCGCTTTGGTAGGTACATTATCATTTACATGGAAAGTCCAGTCTTCGTTGTGGAACAAACGCCAGAATTTACGCAAGAACTTAAATACCCCTTCAATGCCATTGGTATTCCAGGGTTTACTTTGCTCTAACGGACCTAAGAACATTTCGTACATGCGCAAAGTATCGGCTCCGTAACGTTCAATCAAATCATCAGGATTAACCACATTGAATTTTGATTTCGACATTTTTTCTACCTCAACACCACAAATGTATTTTCCACCCTCAAGAATAAATTCTGCATTGGCATATTCCTCTCTCCAGGCTTTAAATTTCGTCAGATCTAACGTATCGTTTTCAACAATGTTTACATCAACATGTAAAGCTGAAGTTTTATATTCTTTTCTTAAACCGGCAGAAACATAAGTATTGGTAGGTTTTCCGTTCTCGTCGTTAATACGATAAACAAAATTACTCCTACCCTGAATCATCCCCTGGTTAATCAGTTTTTTAAAAGGCTCTTCTTCCTTGGTATAACCTAAATCTTTCAAAAATTTATTCCAGAAACGGCTGTACAATAAGTGACCAGTTGCATGTTCAGAACCACCGATATACAAATCGACAGCCTTCCAATACTCAACTGCTTCTTTCGAAGCAAATTCTGCGTCATTATTGGCATCCATATACCGGTACCAGTACCAGCTGCTTCCTGCCCAACCCGGCATGGTGCTTAATTCGTAATGTCCGCCATCTTTAGGTACCCAGTCTTCAGCCCTGGCCAATGGTGGCTCACCTGTTTCAGTCGGTAAATATTTATCAATTTCCGGAAGCAACAAAGGCAATTCTTCTTCATTTACCAAATATGGTAACCCATCTTTAAAGTAAACCGGAATCGGTTCACCCCAATAACGCTGTCGACCGAAAATCGCATCGCGTTGACGGAAATTCACTTTGGCTTTTCCAACTTTTTCAACTTCTAACCAGTTATTCAAGAATGCTACAGCTTCTTTATAAGTCAACCCGTTAATAAAACCAGAGTTGATATATTTCCCTTCTTTGGTCGGATCTGCCTGCACATCAATATCTTTTTGCCCGTCCAAAATCTGGATAATCGGTAAATTAAAGTGTTTAGCAAATAACCAATCGCGTTGATCGCCACTTGGCACACCCATTACCGCACCTGTTCCATAACCAGCCAATACGTAATCAGCAATCCATAATTGAACGCGCTCACCACTTACCGGATTTATGACATAAGTACCTGTGAAAGCACCGGATACGGTTTTGGTATCAGCCATACGGTCTAATTCCGATTTCTTTTTCGTTAAAGCGATATAATTTGCAATGTCCTCTTTCTGTTCGGGAGTCGTCAATTCTGCAACCCATTCGTGTTCCGGAGCCAAAACCAGGTACGAAACGCCAAAAATGGTATCTACGCGCGTGGTAAACACTTCAATCTGTTTATCTTTTCCTTCTACCTGAAATTTAACAGATGCTCCCACACTTTTGCCTATCCAGTTGCGCTGCATTTCTTTAATTGGCTCTGGCCAGTCAATCGTATCTAAACCTTGCAAAAGCCGGTCTGAATAAGCAGTAATCCGCATACTCCACTGCATCATTTTCTTTTGCTCAACCGGGAAACCGCCACGCTCTGAAAAACCGTCTTTTACTTCATCATTTGCTAAAACGGTACCTAAAGCTGCACACCAGTTTACAGTACTCTCGCGAAGATAAGTTAAACGGTATTTTAACAATTCGATCTGTTTCTCTTCATCAGTAAAAGTTGCCCAGTCGCTTGGCAGAAATTCTTTTGTATCTTCGTCACAAACCGATTTTACATCAGCAGTACCCGATGCGTTGAATTTTTCAATCAAGGTGGTAATATCTTCTGCCCTGTCGTTCTCAATATTATACCACGAGTTGAACAACTGCATAAAAATCCACTGCGTCCATTTGTAATAAGACGGCTCGCTGGTACGTACTTCCCTGCTCCAATCAAAAGAAAAACCGATCTGATCCAACTGTCGGCGGTAAGTTGCAATGTTTGCTTCAGTAGTAATGGCCGGATGTTGTCCGGTCTGTATCGCATATTGCTCCGCTGGTAATCCGAAAGAATCGTATCCCATCGGGTGCAATACGTTAAAACCTTTAAGGCGTTTGTATCTCGAAAAAATATCTGATGCAATGTAACCCAGTGGGTGACCAACGTGTAAGCCTGCTCCTGATGGATAAGGAAACATATCTAACACATAGTATTTTGGTTTTTCAGAATTGCTTTCGGCCTTAAATGTTTGATGATCTGCCCAGAATTTCTGCCACTTCTGTTCTATTTCTTTGAATTGGTAATCCATTGCAAGTTTTAATTTTTTAAAGGGGCGAAAATACGGAAATTAAGGGGCTTAAAAAAGGAGATTCATGATATTATTTTGCCAGCAGAAATGCAGAATAAGAAGAAGTTAAGAGTAAAACCCCGGCACCTTTTGTGTAGTCAGATGTTACGATCTGACTATCGGTTACTTAAAATAATGAAATATCTAGAATATGTGTTTTTAGTGTCAGTTGGTAACAACTGACACCACGAAAATAAAATGAAGCTTATGCGATTCAGTGTCAATTGGTAACAACCGACACCATGGCTATAATATACCTTCGCAAAAAAAATATGCCATTGATCTAAAAACCAATGGCAAAGCAAATAATCGGGGGATTAAGATTTTATCTTGATAAATAATATACTTTAGTAATGTTTGTTTTATCAATTTTAGCAGTAAACTCTAATTTGTTTGCAGTAAGACTGTTTATTTTACAATAATTAAGACCATCATTAATACTCATACTAAACTGATCAGAATAAATGATCACATACTCACCAATTGCCCTGTTTCCAGATAAACTTATCTCCACCTGGTCATCATTATTTGATTTATAATCAATATAATCAGTGGTTTTGCCATAATTAACGTCTCCATTAAGTTTTTGGTCAGTATAACCTGTGGTCACAATCCTATTTAAAGTCCAACGGCCCATCATTTGAGCTTTTAAAGAAGTAGTATCTTTTTTGCATGAAATAATGGTTGAGGTAAGAAGCATTAATAAACTTAGAATTGTAATTTGTCTTTTCATAGTTAAATTTAGTTTTAAGATATCCATAATTAACGCCGTTTTAGCAAATTTCGTACCGGCATTCGAAAAAGAATCAGATTTGCCATGGAATTTAATCTTCAAACTAAAAGCTAATCGCATACGTTAGTATTCATTTAACAATCATTAATTGGTGTTTATCAGGTATAATTTATATTTTCGCAGAAACAAAAATGAAATACATGGAAGAATTCGAAGTGAGTGATGCATCTAAGAAAACCAAAACCGTTTATATCTCTACTATAATCAGTATTGCATTGGTTTTATTGATGCTGGGGCTACTTGGTTTAGTACTTGTACATGCCAAAAACCTGTCTAACTACGTTAAAGAAAACATCGTTTTGAACATTATTGTTGATGAAGGTGCAAAAGAAGCGGATGTTTTGGCTTTCCAAAAAGAGTTAAATGCGAACCCGGCGGTAAAGCAAACTCAATATGTAAATAAAGAACTTGCAGCCAGAAATTTAACACAGGATTTAGGTGAAGACTTCGTTAACTTCCTAGGCTACAACCCACTAACATCTACCTTTGATGTGTATTTAAAAGCAGAATATGCAAACAATAAAAGTATAGATGCCTTAAAAACAAGTATTTCTAAGAATCCTGTAGTTAAAGAAGTGGTTTACCAAAGTTCTTTAATTGATATGGTAAACAAAAATATCAATACTATTGGTTTAATTATTTTAGCATTCGCAGCGTTGCTATTAATCATTTCTATCGCACTGATTAACAACACGATAAGACTAGCAATCTATTCACAGCGCTTTTTAATTAAAAGTATGCAGCTGGTTGGTGCAACGAAAAATTTTATTCGACGTCCTTTCTTATTGTATGCTGCTTTGCACGGCCTGATTGCGGCATTTATTGCCATCATTATTTTATTGGCAACTTTAATTTATGCCCGCAAAGAGGTACCTGAGATTATTATTTTAAATAACTACCAGGAATTTGGCTTCGTATTTACAGGCCTTTTAATTGTGGGTATTTTTATAACAGGCATTAGTACATGGTTTGCAGTAAGCAGATATTTACGTTTAAAATCTTATCATCTTTATAGATAATGGCAGAAAAAAACAAGTCCGGTTGTAAAGGACGTTAAAAGCGAATTGGTTTTTACCAAAAAAACTATCAGTTATTGTTAATCAGCATAGCAATTGTAGCGGTTGGTTTTATCTTGATGATGGGCACTACTGGTGACATTTACGACTTCAGAAGAACTTTATTGGCTCCGATAGTGGTATTGGCAGGTTTTGCTTTTGGTATTTATGCAATCTTAAAAAAATAAATTTATCCTATTAGGATTATATTAAAACGCTTAATTAATTGATTGAGCGTTTTATTTATTTCCTTCCTTTCCTAAAAATATGAACGCTTTTGAAGCTATTGTCCTTGCAATTGTTGAAGGATTAACTGAATTTTTACCTGTATCGAGCACTGGTCACATGATTATTGCATCATCATTTATGGGCATCGCATCCGAACCATTTGTAAAACTCTTCACCATTGTCATCCAGTTGGGCGCAATACTTTCGGTGGTTGTACTCTATTTTAAGAGATTCTTCAAATCAATAACTTTCTACATTAAATTGCTTGTTGCCTTTATTCCTGCGGCTGTATTTGGCCTGTTATTAAGCAAAAAAATCGACGAATTATTGGAAAGTCCGATGGCAGTAGGCATTTCTCTGCTAATTGGGGGGATCATCCTTTTATTTGTTGATAAATGGTTTAATAAACCCACGGTATTGGAAGAAGAAAAGGTAACTTATTTAACCGCTTTAAAAATTGGATTCTTTCAATGTATCGCCATGTTACCAGGTGTATCGCGCTCGGGAGCAACTATTGTTGGTGGGATGAGTCAGAAATTAAGCAGAAAAGTGGCCGCTGAGTTTTCATTTTTCCTTGCGGTACCGACTATGTTTGCTGCAACCGCGAAAAAACTGTACGATTTTTACAAAGAAGGGCACACCATTACCCATGATCAAACTAATCTTCTAATTATCGGTAACGTTATTGCTTTTGTGGTAGCACTATTGGCTATTAAAAGTTTTATCGGATACCTGAACAAACATGGTTTCAAAGTCTTTGGTTGGTACAGAATTGCTGCTGGTTTAATCATTATCATCCTGTTATTAAGCGGACACAACTTACAGATCATATAATTCATGTAAATATTTTAACCACAACTTGTCCCGATTTTCGGGAGATAAAAAGGATGCATACAGATAATAATCATCCGTGTTTATCTTTATACATCTGTGGTTAAAAAAACTTAAGCAAACCACATTGAATCCGTATCTTTGCGCAAAAAAGATTTGTGAGTACCGAAAATTCTAAATTCAAAGACTTCAATTTTGCTGAAGGCGAATTGCTTTTAATTAACAAACCATACAAATGGACTTCATTTGATGTGGTTGGCAAAATACGTAATTCTTTAAAACCACTAAAACTAAAAGTTGGTCATGCCGGCACTTTAGATCCACTTGCTACAGGTTTATTGATTATCTGTACCGGCAAGCTAACCAAACAGATAGACACTTTTCAGGCTGAAGAGAAAGAATATACCGGCACCATGATTTTGGGCGCTACTACCCCGTCATTTGATATGGAAACGGAGGTTGATGAAACCTTCGACATCAGCCACATTACCGAAGAAGAAATTTATGCTGCCTGTAAACCATTTATTGGCAATATCGAGCAATATCCGCCTGCACATTCAGCAGTCAAGGTAAATGGTGAACGTTTATACGTAAAAGCAAGATTGGGTGAAGAGGTTGAATTAAGGAAACGTTTTGTAAGTGTACCGGAATTTGAAATTACACGGATCGAACTGCCAGAAATCGATTTCAGGATTGTGTGTAGCAAAGGTACTTATATCCGTTCATTAATATCCGATTTTGGTAAAACTTTAAATAACGGCGCTTACCTTTCTAAACTTACCCGTACCCGAAGCGGAAACTTTTTACTAAAAGATGCGTTTGAGGTATTAGAACTTGTTAATTATATTCGCAGTAAAAAGAAGAAGCTAAAACTGAAACAGAAGCATGAACCGAATCAAAAACAGGCACACCAGGTTTGTAAAAGAAATTCTTTTAATTATTGCTGGTGTAACTTCGGCGTGTTTTGGCCTAAAAAGCTTTTTAATGCCGAGCCATTTTATTGACGGTGGTGTTACTGGTATTTCCCTCTTGCTAAGCACCTTAACTGGCTGGAATTTATCGTACCTCATTGCTATCATCAATATCCCATTTGTTATTTTAGGTTATAGGCAGATTGGTAAAGGCTTTGCCATTAAAACTGCTATCGCCATTGCTGCGCTCTCACTGGCGCTAATTATACTGCCCTTTCAGCCCATTACACACGATAAATTACTTATTGCATTTTTTGGTGGTTTGTTTTTAGGCGGAGGAATCGGATTGGCCATGCGTGGCGGCTGTGTAATTGATGGTACAGAAGTTTTAGCGCTTTACATCAGTAAAAACAGCATTTTAACTGTTGGAAATATCATCCTGATTTTAAACATCATTATTTTTGCCTTCGCAGCTTATTTCTTAAACATCGAAACTGCGCTTTATGCCATTCTAACATACTTATCCGCATCTAGTACCATCGATTTTATCGTAAACGGTATAGAACAATATACAGGTGTGACCATTATTTCAGAACATCAGGAAGCTATAAAAGGATTCATCATTAACGAAATGAAACGAGGTGTGACCATTTATAAAGGCGAAGGTGGTTACGGAGAAAAGAAAGATATAGACATTATTTTTACCGTGGTTACCAAACTAGAAATGAGCAAATTACAGACTGCTATCCGGCAGATTGATTCGGATGCCTTTGTGATACAACAACAAATTGCCGATTTAAAGGGCGGGGTAGTTAAACGCCATGCCTTACATTAATTTTCCATCCCATTGAAGATATACAACAACCTTTCGGATTTTAAGAAATTAGATAATGCCATTGTAACCATTGGCACTTTTGATGGTGTACATTTCGGGCACCAAAAAATCATCAAACAACTGGTAGAAAAAGCAAAATCTGATAAAGGAGAAAGTGTAATACTAACTTTTTTCCCACACCCTAGAATGATCATTGATCCTGAAAATCAGGATCTAAAAATGATTAACACAATTACTGAAAAAGCAGAAATTTTAAAAGGTTTAGGGGTAAATCATTTAATCATCACACCATTTACCAGAGATTTCTCCAATCAACTGCCTGAAGATTACATAAAAAACATACTGGTAAACAACATTGGCACCAGGCATATTATTATTGGTTATGACCATCGTTTTGGTAAAGACCGTTCTGGCAACCTAGATGATTTAAAAGCCGCCGGCTTACATTATGGTTTTAGTGTGGAGGAAATTATGGAACAAGATATTCATGATGTTGCAGTAAGCTCGACCAAAATTCGACAGGCACTTTTGGCTGGCGACGTAAGTTTAGCAAATGATTATCTGGGTTATCCTTTTTCTATTTTCGGAAGGGTAATTAAAGGCGATAAAATAGGCAGAACAATTGGTTTCCCAACAGCCAATATTTTTGTAGAAGAAATATATAAACTGATTCCAGGCGATGGCATTTACGCCGTTAAAGTTGAGATTGGTTCAGCGCTGGGCGTTGAGGGCTTAGCGGTGGATCAACTCCAAACGCAAAACGCCAAACTCCAAACTTATAAAGGCATGGCCTACATCGGGCAGCGTCCAACCATTAATGGGATGACCAGAAATATTGAGGTTAATATTTTCGATTTTAACCAGGAAATTTATGGACAGGACATCAAGATGAATTTCTTGAAATTCTTACGTCACGATGTAAAATTTACCGGATTAGAAGCGCTTACCGTCCAATTGCAAAAAGATAAAGAAGCGACGCTCAATTATTTTAACAGGTGATTTTTTTAGGGTATCCAGCTCGATTGTCATCTCGACTGAAACGCAGTGGAATGGAGAGATCTATCTAAACAGATTTCTCGACTTCGTTGCACTCCGCTCGAAATGACGGTAACTCGAGATGAGAGTGATTTTATAAACTCAATTTTAATAATCTAAGTCAAAAGGGTATTTAAGTCTGTTTAAATCAGATTTCCCTTTCAAAAAAGCCTTATTTTCGTTATATTAGCGGCAATGAGGGTTTTTTACATCATTTTCTTTCTATCTATCTCCATTAATTTTGCGGTCTTCGCATCGCAAAAACAAGGAAATGATGCCGCATTAAAAAACACTAAAATCAGTTTCTTTTCCTGTAAAAAAAACATCAACCTTAATCTTGGTTTCAATCAGGATAATGAAAGCCTGCAAAAAGATTTTATTAACAGTTCTATTGTAAAAATATCTTCCAGTGCTTTTGTTCTCATCACTTTTTGGCTATTCCTTTTTTTAAAGAACAAAACCATCAATACAAAAGTTGTAATCAAAAGATTAAATCATAATTATTGGTGCCTGTTTAAGATGCTCTATCCAAAACATGTTTTTTGGTAAGTAATTTCATTATTAACCACTTCAATGTGGGTTATAAAATGCCAGGTATCAATTATAGCTGGAAATAAATTATTTAAACAACATTACTTTTTATATAGATGCATTTACCCGATTTAATAGCCGATTTAGGATTAATCCTTGCTGCCGCAGGAATAACCACTCTTATATTTAAAAAATTAAACAGCCCCTCGTTCTGGGCTATATACTGGCTGGCCTATTGGTTGGTTCTCATTTAGATTTTTTCCCTCTGTTACCGATACCAAGAGTATTAACATTTGGGGCGAAATTGGTGTAATTTTCCTTTTATTCAGCCTTGGTTTAGAATTCAGCTTTAAAAAACTGGTTAAAGTTGGCGGTTCCGCTTCCATCACCGCGATTGTGAAAGTCCTTTTTATCATTCTGGCAGGTTACTTGGTTGGTAAAGCAATGGGCTGGAAAGATATGGACAGCCTGTTTTTAGGTGGAATCTTATCCATATCCTCAACCATGATTACCATAAAAGCCTTCGAAGAACTTGGCCTAAAGCATAAAAAGTTTGCCGGTCTGGTTTTCGGGGTTTTAATTGTTGAAGATCTGGTGGCCATCTTGTTATTGGTATTATTTTCTACGTTGGCCGTAAGCCAGCAGTCGGCAGGTACAGAAATGCTGTATTCTATCTTAAAACTAGCATTCTTTTTGGTGCTTTGGTTTTTGGGTGGAATATTTTTAATCCCTTCATTTCTTAAAGCAACCAAAAAATTAATGAATGATGAAACCATGCTGGTGGTATCTTTAGGTTTGTGTTTGGTGATGGTATTACTGGCCGATAAGGTTGGGTTTTCTCCGGCTTTAGGTGCATTTATTATGGGTTCTATTTTAGCCGAAACTACGCAGGCCGAAAGAATAGAACACTTAACAAAATCGGTAAAAGATTTATTCGCCGCGGTTTTCTTTGTTTCAGTTGGTATGCTGATTGATCCTTCGATGCTGGTTAAATACGCTGTTCCCATTTTAGTGGCTACCGTGGTTATCATCTTTGGGAAAATCATATTTACCATTTTAGGGGCGTTATTGTCTGGTCAGCCGCTAAAAACTTCGGTACAATCGGGCATGAGTTTGGCACAAATTGGTGAGTTTTCATTTATCATTGCCTCATTAGGATTAACCCTTAAAGTAACCAGCGATTTCCTTTACCCAATCGCTGTAGCAGCGGCAGCTATTACAACCTTTACCACACCATACCTGATTAAACTATCCGAACCTTTTTACCAGTATTTAAACCGCGTTTTACCAAAAAAATGGCTTGATGGTATAGAAAGATACAGCTCCAGTACTGAAGGGATTACCACGTTAAGCGATTGGAAAGTTCTATTAAGGTCTTATATTTTTAATACGATTATCCACTCGGTAATCATCATAGCAATCATATTTCTGGCTTACCGATATGTTCAGCCTTTTATTGTAAGCAATATTTCCAATAGCTTAACTTCTATTATCATCAGCGTAGTGGTTTCGTTCATTTTAATGTCGCCATTTTTATGGGCATTATCTATCCGAAGGATTCAACGAACAGCCTATTCTCACCTTTGGCTGAATAAAAAATATACCCGTGGTCCGTTAATTGCCATCGAATTTTTCAGAATAGCTTTAGGGATCTTCTTTGTAGGATTTTTAATGTATGAATTCTTCGACACCTGGATTGCAGCTGTAATCGCATTAGGCCTGATTATTTTAGGCATGGTTATCTTCTCCAGGAAACTGCAGTCTTTTTATGATAAGCTGGAAAGACGTTTCATGTTGAATTTAAATGCCCGTGAGAATCAAAAACCTGACATTTTGCCTTGGGATACCCACCTCACAGAACTTACTGTTTCACCTGAATCGGAAGTGGTAGGAAAAACGCTTACCGAATTAATGATCAGGGAAAAATATGGGGTAAATATTGCCTTAATCGAACGTGGAAGAAACAATATCCCAACGCCAGGCAGAGACGAGCGGCTTTATCCTAACGACAAACTATTGTTGATTGGTGCTGATGATCAATTGGCCGCTGTTAAGGCACTTTTAGAAGTTGATGCTCCGGAAACAGCCGAAGAAAATAATTTCCCGAATAAAGAAATGACCTTGCAAAAGGTTATTGTTCATGCCGAATCGCCTGTTTATGGCATGAGTATCAGAAATGCAGGGATCCGCGAAAAAGCACAGGCACTAATTGTGGGTATTGAACGTGGTGCTGATCGGATATTGAATCCTTCATCCGACTTTGTGTTCGACAACGGCGATGTAATTTGGATTGTTGGGAACAATAAAAAAATCAAAGAGGTTATATAGATTAGTCCGAAGTCAGAAGTCTATATGTATAGATAATATGTTTTTTCACTTTAGGAACTTGGACTTCTGACTTCCGGTCAAAAAACATATCTTCGTGTATAACCTAACCTATGAAAGTTGACAGAGAAAAGAGTGAGTTTCTAGATGACATGATTGAGCAATGGCAAAATGATGGCTTAATTAATGATGAAACAGGCGATAAACTCCGTAAAAGTTATGAAGCCAAAAACTTCGATTGGTTACGTCTGGCACAATATGCTTTTTGGGTAGCCTTAGCTTGTGGTTTTATTGCTCTTGGATCGCTCCTTATTGATAATTCAATCTTAGACTATTTAAAACGGGTTTACAATACGCCTAATATCGTTATTGCTATCATTTCTGGCGGATTGGCGGGATGGCTTTATATCCTGGGTTTCAGGCGGAAGAAGAAGCTGGCACATTTAAAGTTTAGCAATGAAGCCATTGTGTTTTCTGCTATTTTGCTCACGGCAAATGCAATTGCTTATTTCGGAAAAGTGCTGGATAATGGATCTGGCAATTTTTCCATCCTGATTTTAATATCTGTTTTCATTTATGGTGCTTTAGGTTATCTCTTCAATTCACGTTTAATATGGATTTTTGCCTTGATATCATTAGGTGCCTGGTTTGGCACAGAAACAGGCTATTTAAGCCGATGGAATTATTATTTCCTTGGCATGAATTATCCCTTGCGCTTTGTCGTTTTCGGCGCAGTATTAACTGCGGCATCTTTCATTATGAAAGCTTTTCCTAAAACGCAAAATTTCTTTCAGGTTACTTATATTGCCGGAATGGTGTACCTTTTTGTATCGCTTTGGGCCCTATCTGTATTCGGCAATTTTGCCAGTTTAGAAGAATGGTACAAGGTTAGGCAACTGAGCTTGTTTTATTGGGCGCTGATTTCAGGAGCTATTTGTGTAGCAAGCACTTTATTTGGCTTAAAATACCGTGATGATATTGCCCGCGAATTCGGCATTACCTTTCTCTTTATTAACCTCTATACGCGCTATTTTGAATATTTTTGGGACAGTTGGCATAAAGCCTTATTCTTCTCTGTATTAGCGACCTCTTTTTGGTTGATTGGCAGAAAAGCAGAAAAAATATGGAATGTGGAGTTTTTGAAATAATCATCAATACCAGTTTTAAAGTGAAAAAACATTCTTTCAATATATAAGATAAATATAAAAATGCAAATTGAAAAGCAAAACTTATATACAAAGGTTATTAAATTGCTTAACCAAGCGAGGCAAAATGTAGTACAAACCATTAATAATACAATGGCTACTGCTTACTTCGAAATTGGCAGAATGATTGTTGAAGAAGAGCAACAGGGGAAAAGAAAGAGCAGAATACGGTAAACAGATTTTAAATGAACTTTCTGAAAAATTAGTTGCTGAACTTGGCAAAGGTTTTTCAAAAAGAAATTTAGAACAAATGCGCCAGTTTTATTTAACTTATTCAATTGCGCAGACAGTGTCTGCGCAATTGGAAAAAATCAGACAGCCACTGATAAATTCAAAAATGAAGAAATTGCCAACATTGTATTTCGTAAATCTAAAATTCAGCAGACACTGTCTGCTGAATTCAAACTTACATGGTCTCACTACCTCAAGTTAATGAGAATAACAAATGTAAACGAACGTAATTTTTACGAAATAGAATCAATCAAAAACAATTGGAGTTTACGCGAGTTGCAGCGCCAATATGATTCAGCATTATATACACGTTTGGCAATAAGCAAAAACAAGGAAGAGATAAGATCACTTGGCCAAAAAGGACAAATAATTGAAAAAAACAAGGATTTAATAAAAGACCCTTATGTACTGGAATTCCTAGGACTACCAGAGCAAAGTTTTTATTCAGAAAGTGACTTAGAGCAAAAATTAATTGATAAACTTGAACATTTCTTATTAGAACTCGGTAATGGTTTCACCTTTGTAGCCCGTCAAAAAAGAATAACTTTTGAAGAAAGACATTTCAAAATAGACTTAGTTTTCTACAACCGTATTTTAAAATGTTTTGTACTTATCGATTTAAAAATAGGAGAACTCAAACATCAGGATATTGGTCAGATGCAGATGTATGTGAACTATTTTGACAGAGAAGTAAAACTTGAGGATGAAAATAAAACCATCGGTATTATTCTTTGCCAGGATAAAAGTGAATCGGTAGTAAGATATACACTTCCTGAAAACAATGAACAAATTTTCGCAAGTAAGTATTTAACTGTCTTACCTAGTGAAAAGGATTTCATCAAAATCATCGAGAATTAATTCAAATGAAAATATATCAACAAGCCTTAGCACTCAGAGAACGTAGAAGGGGATTCCATATTATTACCGATGAGATTGAGGATGCCTTGCCTCAAATTGACGAGATTAACATTGGTATTTGTCAGGTTTTTATACAGCATACCTCTGCTTCTCTTACGATTAACGAAAATGCTGATCCTACGGTCAGAATGGATTTTGAAATGTTCTTTAATAAAACCGTTAAGGAAAACGATCCTGATTATGAGCATGACTACGAGGGATCGGACGATATGCCAGCCCATTTAAAATCGGCACTTTTGGGTAGTTCCGTAATTATCCCGATAAGAAATGGCAGATTAGCACTTGGTACCTGGCAGGGAATTTACCTTTGCGAGCACCGCAACCATGGTGGACAAAGAAGATTGATCATTACGGCCTGGGGAGAATAATTTATGCTTTTTTAACCTCTTCTTTGATTTCAGGGTGATTATCCTGAATAGATTTACCCTCTGTTTCTACTTCAATTTCTTTCGTGGTGACCGCATAATGCGAAGGATAAATCTCCGACCCAAAAGCAACCGCATAAGCCTTGGTAAATTCGGCACCGAAATATAAAATGATAGAAGAATAGTACGTCCACAAAAGCACCACTACTAATGAACCCGTTGCCCCATAAGTACTCCCAACATTGCTTTGCCCAATATAAATTGAAATGGCAAATTTACCAATCATAAAAAGCACTGCCGTTACAATTGCTCCGGCAATTACATCACGCCATTTTATAATTGCATCAGGTAATACTTTAAATATTACTCCAAATATTAAAGAGATGACAGCAAGGGTAACCACTTGATTAATGATATAAAATACAATGACCGATACTTCGGCAAACCTGGCCTGTAAACGGCTGCTAAAAGCATCTAAGACTGAGGTTACAGCAAGTGAAACTAATAGCACAAAGCCCAAACTGATAATTACTGAGAAAGACAAAAACCTGTTCTGTAACATCTTTACCCAACCCCTTTTAGGTTTTGGTTTTAAGCCCCAAATGGTATTAATTGAATCCTGGATATCCCCAAAAACGGTAGTTGCCCCAAGCAATAGTGTAAAAATACCAATGATTAAGGCGATAGTGCTTTTTCCATCCAAATAAGCATTTTTAATCAGCTGTTGCAGGGAAGTAGCCGATTCTCTACCTAAAAATCCTTCAAGCTGGGCATAAACCTGCCCTTCGGCTATTTCTCTGCCTAAAAATATACCGCACAAAGAAATAATAACCACAAGCAATGGCGCCATAGAAAACACCGTATAATAGGCTAATGAGCCACTAAGTTTCGTTACCTTATGATTATTAAATCCGGTAAACGATGCTTTTAAAATGCCCCATATTCCTTTTAAAGTGATTTTCCGCTTTTCCATAAACAAACTATTTAAGATGAGATGTCATAAACTTAAACCGCTTATTTTTTGAATTGTTTGTGATTAATGAACAAAGACATGATGTAAAGAAACTTAATTCACAAAAAAAGCTCCTGAAATTTGATCGGAGCTTTATTCTTTTTTGATAAGTGATTTATACTATTTGGCTTTAATCCATAAGGCAATATCGTTAACCAAAGTTTCGGATACACTTACCGCTGCCTGGTATTGTGCCATTGTTCCCTTTTCGGTTTGAGAACTTAGCAGGTGATTTAAATCCGGGTAAAATTTAAGAACCACATTTTTCTTTTTACTCAAAGCAGCATTCCATAAATCAAAATCTACTTTACCTACCTGAAAATCATTACCACCTTGCAATACGTAGATTTTAGGTTTCGAAAGAGTTTTAGCTACAGCAACCTGATTGTAGGCATTTAAATCTGCCCAATATTTGGCAGGCAATCCTAAAATTACAGAATCAGGTTTTATGGTTGTTCCCAACTGCGAAATTCTACTTTTATCAATTTCCGCATCAGCATCTGCCAATTGTTTTTTAAAGGCAGCTGTAGTATCATTAGCCTGATCGAACATATATTTATTCTGATCTACAATAATATCTGTTAATTTTCTCGCTGGTGTTGCCGCCAAAATAATCCCCGCTAAATCAGGTGTAAGTGTTGCTATTTTAGGTGCTAACATTCCACCTAAACTATGACCGAATACATAAACCGCTTTGGGATTGGCCCCAACAACCGTTTTTGCAAGTGCAATAGCTGCAGTTGCATCATCCAGCACCTCTTCTTTTACAGTAAAAGCTTTATTAAATTCGTTAGGATAAATTAAAGTTCGTTTTACGTATCGAACAGAAGCAATTCCTTTAGAGGCTAAACCGCCAGCCAAATCTTTAAAGGGTTTATTTGCACCAACTGTTTCATCCATATCGGCAGGTCCGGAGCCGTGTACAAAAACCACTATAGGGAAATTTTTGGCATTTTTTGGAGTTGTGATAATGGCAGCCAATTGTTTTCCTGCCGGACCAATATATACCGACTTTTCCCGGTATAAACTGGTATCTACATAGGTTGGTTTTAAATAAGTGGACGATTTGCGGGAAGGTGCCAGAAAGATTCCGACAATTTTCTGTTGTTTATTAAAACCTAAAATAAAGTTCTGATTACCGTTAGCAAATTTACCTTCAACCGTTACAGCGAAAAACTCGCCCTGAGCTTTACTTTGAATGGCATCTAAAGATTCTGCCTTTCCATATTTTGTTCCTATATCTCCCCAAAGTTTCTTTAAATTTTCTTCTGTTAATTTCGTTTTCAAAGTATCATCAAAGAAAGCGTGCGCATCTTTAAATTTCTCTTCCTGTAACAGTTTAAAAAAATCGTTTGCGCCATTGAAAAGCTGAATCACATTTTGAGAAAATGCCGAAGTAGTAAATAGTAAAGCGATTATGAATAAAAGGCTCTTTTTCATTCGTATAATATTGTTTTTAGGGTAATTAAACCATTATGATTCCACATTAAACCTGAAATCATGATCGTTTTTTATTGTGTTTGGTTGTTTACAATACCCAAAGTTAACAATATTTGGTTCTCAAAAGCCTTTAATTAAACTAATTATTTAGTTTTAACTATTTTTAACATTTGCTTTACTTTTTTCCATAAAATATAAGGAATAAACATCATAACAAAGCAACAAGTGGAGGGATCAACAACGATACACCATCTCCAACAAATGCTGTAGAAGCAAAAGCGCCAATAAAATTGATGGCAAAACCTGCATAAGCCCATTCTTTAATAGTTGTATATTTATTCTGTAAAATTGATAATGACCCAAGCAATTTTGCAATGCCTACAATGATGAGCATATACATCGGATAACCGAGGTGTTTAAGTACTTCTTTCCCTGCTTCCTGCTGTGTTACTCCACCAAAGCCATCCATAATCATCATTAAAGCGAAAGTGATGGTTGCAATCCAATACCAGGTTGTCAACTTTTTCATGTTTATCTATTTTTATCGTAATTAATTAACCAGTTGTTCCCAAAACGGTCTGTTAAATCGCCAAAAAGTGCTCCCCAAAAGGTTTCCTGTAAAGGGTGTGAGGCTCTGCCGCCAACGGAAAGTTTATGGTAAAAAGCTTTTGCCTCTTCTTCGGAATTGCAGTTGAGCATCATAGATACGGAGTTTCCTTTTACAAGCCCCTTTTCTTCAACCATATCAGTACCCATAATTACCATTTCATCTTTAGCTAAAATGGCATGCATCACGCTCCTTCGTATGACATTGGGCATTTTTCCTGCAAAATCCGATTCTCCAATGGTTTCGAGTGTGAGTTCTCCACCCAGGCAATCCTGGTAAAAAGTCATTGCTTCCCGGCAATTTCCGTTAAAAGTGAGATATGAATTTATGCTAGCCATTTTTGCCTATTTATTTGATGCCATTTAGCAATCGGTTCCTCCATCATACATTTTGGCATAAACCCTTAATTATATACAAACATACAGGGTAATTACAGCAAGCGGAACCCGTAGAAACGACAATTCCGGGGGTTGTTTACGACAAATAGCCTTGCTATATTTGAGATATGAAACACGTATCTATCTTAATACCAGAGACTGCCGTGATTGAGGCCATTGCAGATCCGCGTTATTTATTTACCGCTGTTAACGAATTTTTGCAGGCATCAGGTAAATTACCGCTTTTTAAAGTAGAGCTGGTAGCGATGACAAAAGAGGTAAAGCTGAACAATAGTCTTTTCTCAGTACATGCCGATAAATTATTGCATGAAGTGGAACATACCGATCTCATCTTTGTTCCGGCAATAAGCGGTAATGTAGGTTATGCCATGGAGGCAAATCAGGATCTGGTACCGTGGATTGTAAAACAGCATGCAAAAGGGGCCGAAATAGCCTCACTTTGTTTAGGCGCATTTATATTGGCCTCCACAGGTTTGTTAAACGGCCGGAAATGTTCTACACACTGGTTGTTTGCCAATCAGTTCAGGGAAATGTTTCCTGATGTAGAATTGGTTGATGGCAGCATCATTACCGATGCGCAGGGATTATATTCGAGCGGTGGCGCAAATTCGTACTGGAACCTGCTTTTATACCTGGTAGAGAAATATACGGATCGGGATACCGCCATTTTAGCCGCTAAATATTTCGCTATTGATATTGATCGCGAAAGTCAGCTGGCTTTTATGATGTTCCAGGGACAAAAAGGACATGAGGATGCAAAAATTAAAAAGGCCCAGGAATTTATTGATGGAAATTACCAGGAACGGATTACGGTAGACCAACTGGCTGATATGCTGGCGCTGGGCAGAAGGAGTTTTGAGCGGAGGTTTAAAAGTGCTACCAAAAATACCGTAATCGAGTATATTCAGAGGGTTAAAATTGAAGCGGCAAAACGGAGTTTCGAATCGAGCAGAAAAAATATTACAGAAGTGATGTTTGATGTAGGTTATACCGATACTAAATCATTCAGGGATGTTTTCAAAAAAATAACAGGCTTAACCCCTATTGAATACCGCAATAAATACCATAAAGCGGTGCCGGTTTTACAGGTTTAGCAAAAAAATGAAAAAAATTAAACCCAACACAATATATTCCAATTACAGCGTTTATGTATGTGAGAGCGTTAATTTAGATGACGGGGATACTGCCTAAGGGTGGAATCCCCGTTTCTTTTAGCTAAGCGCGGAGCGCTTGGGGCAGCAATTAAACGCATTCAGAGCTCCATGCTCAATAACCTCTGCTATTAAGCATAAAAAGGGGACATTGTCAAAAAATGTCCCTTTTTAAAATATATGATAGAGTTAAGAATTTTAGCTTTCTTTATCAGTAAAATCAACTGGTTTCTTTTCAAAATACTGATCGAAGTTTTGTACTTTTCTAGGCTTTAAGATTACATATAAACCTAAGCCGATCAATACCATTGGCACACTAATTCTAAACAGATCAAAATCAAATATGTTTATCGCTTTAAAAGTGAATAAGCCTCCAATAATGGTCAATGCCAACCAGCCGCTTCCCTGAAAGTCTTTACGGTAGCCCATCCATAAACCGATACCTAACATAATGGTGTGCCATTTCAATATCCAATGTGGAACATCTATTCCCGAGTTTCTTAATAAGAATACCGAACCGATGGCGATGATTAAAATGCCTAGACCAAATTGTTTATCTGTGTGATTTTTTTGATTAAATTTTCCATGACCGTTTTGTTTTATGATTCAAATGTATCACGAATACCAATGCCGGAGAATGGCTTTTCCCCTAATTGTGATGTTTTATCGGTGAGTGAAATAAAACTGTCGGTAAAAATTTACGGTGATTTAAGAAAAGAAGAAATTATCGGTGAAATTATCAGTTTTGCCACGGAAACACCGAGAACACGGAATTAAAACTTAATTTCCTTAACTCCTTTACTAAAAATTAGATCACCATTTAGAAAATTAAGATCATTAAGAAAAATTTTCTTTTAGCGCAATAAAGGGAAATGAACCAATGATTAATTAACCAGTGAACTAATAGCTATTCAAAAATAATAATATCTGCCCCTTCGCTCATGATTACTTTCGAAGTGATGTTAATGAATAAACCATGGGCCAATAATCCGTTAATCTGATTAAGATCAGAAGCTAATTTTGCAGGATCATCAATAAGACCAAAATCTGCATCAATAATCAGGTTACCATTGTCAGTAATAAATGTTCGGTCTTCTACAGTTCTCAATATACCCTTTCCACCAAGTTTATTAATTTGATCGAATACGTATTGATAGGCCAATGGAACTACCTCAACAGGAACAGTAAAAGCACCTAATTTTTTAACTTTTTTTGAAGCGTCGGCAATAATGATGGCATCTTTACTAAGTGAAGCAATTATCTTCTCTCTAAACAGTGCCCCGCCTCCGCCTTTAATCAGATCGAGTGATTCTGTAAATTCATCAGCCCCATCAATACTGATATCAATTTTGCTTAAACGCCCAAGGTCAAGAATTTCTATGCCCAGAGATTTCGCGAGTTCTTCTGTTCGGATGGAACTTGCAGCAGCCTTTATCTTAAGCCCTTCTTTTACTCGTTTACCTAATTCTTTAATGGCAAAAGTTGTGGTAGATCCCGTACCCAAGCCTACTATATCGCCATCTTTAACAAATTTTACTGCAGCCTGGGCGGCCGCCAGTTTTTCTGCATCTTGTTGGGTTTTATCTATAGTAGCCATAAAGTAAAAATAGGTTTAAATGATAAACATTGCAAAAACGAAAAATAAATTACTGCTGATGCAATAAATCGTTTTAATAGCGTTTATGTATATGAGAGCGTTAATTTAGATGATGGGGATTCTGCAATAGTGGAATCCCCATTTCTTTTAGATGATATTATAGAAAGATCGTAAAGGTCGTTAATGGCAATCCCGATGCGATGCAACAAAGAGGAATAATTTAAAAAACAAAAGATTTTTTGTTTACCTATTCTTTACCCTTTATTTACCCTTTCTAGGCACCAGGTTAACCCCACGGTTACCCCTGGCTTACCTATCCGTTACCTTTTGGTTACCTAAAAGGTAAAGCCAACGTCTTTTTGGGGCTTTCTGCGGTAAGCCAGGGCCCATGCTACCTGCCAGCAGGTACCCAGGATACCTATACCGTTATCTGTAGTAGCATAAAGTAAGAATAGGCTTTATGAAAACCATCCCAAAAACGAAAAATTTTTTTTACTAATGCAATAAATCGTTTTTACAGCGTTTATGTATATGAGAGCGTTAATTTAGATGATGGGGATTCTGCAATAGTGGAATCCCCATTTCTTTTCTAAGCATTTTGTCATCCTTGAGCATAGTCGAAGGATCTTTTCATTTAATAGACCCTGAAATAAATTCAGGGTGACGCTTCAATTAAAAATTTCTGTTCATCTAACCCCCACACCAACACACTTCATTTTCTTATAAAACAAAAAACGGCTGGTATTTCTACCAACCGTTTCCTAACAATCAACTTATTTATTTAAAGAGTTTATCCAGGCTGCAATTTTTAACGCTTCAGCTTTGGTTACTTGCGGCATCGGAGGCATTTCTGTTGAATAACCCGGCCAGTTTTGCGGTTGCGGATTATGGATCAACTGAAATATTTTCTCTGGTGAATATTTACGTTTTGCAATTTCTACGAATGGTGGGCCAATTTGTCTTTTGGTTTGATTATGGCAAGCCAGACAAGTATTTTTAGTTAACAAACCCTCAACTTCTTTAAAGGTAGGTGCCTTGGCTATAGCAGCTGGTTTAGCAGGAGTTGCCGTTCCCTTTGCTTCAGGCGCTTTTCCAGTTACTGCCTTTGGTGCAACTGTTTTCTTAGCAGGAGCGTTTACAGGTGTTGCTGAGTTTTTAGTACTCACTTCGCTCGCAGAAAGTTTATTGCCATCAGGAATCTGATTCAAGGTATAATAAGCTACCGGGTGAACTAAAGAGTAAAAGCCATCTTGAGATCTTAAACCATCTAATGTTAAAGTATGGATATAATATTGACGAAGATTTTGTACAATGATTCTTGCTTTTAAACCGTCTGCCGAAACTTTAACCCCGGAGATTTTTAATTTCTCTGTGTTTACAGGAGGTGAACCATATACAGGGTGATATTTGTAAATAAAGCTTTCTGCATTGTAAGAAGCCAGGTCTTCTGCCGACTTACGGTCAACAGGCATAGTAAACTCCACTTCAAAACCATCAGGCATTGCCCTAACGGCTTTCATTTCGAAAGGCGTTTTATTATTGTATACCAATCTTTCCAAACCCTCGTTGGCATCACCTGCCGATCCCCAGCCACGGTTGGTTTCGCCCACAAATAATGATCCATCAGTACCCCACTCTAACCTTAACACACCCGAACGGAAACCTTTACGGAAAAGGAAGGCAGCACCCTGTTCTTCACCTTTTACAGTTTCCATGAAAATCCTGGAAATGATGCTCATCCCCTGATCACCAACCAGAATCTGGCCTGCAAATGGCCCAAAAGTATTGGCTGGAATTTTAACAGGTTCTGCAGATGAGATACCCAAAATACCATAAGGCAACCAAACTGATGGTAAACGCAGCTCTGGAAATACCTTTTTCATTTCAAACAAAGTTTTGAAAGTTTCGTTTACCCTGTTTTCCGGTTTAATATATCTGCCCTGTTCGTTTTTAATACGGCGTTCATCCATTTGAGAATAGAAGAAATCGGACTGTAGTTTAACCGGAGAATTTGGCAGGTTAGTCCACCTTAAACTGGCCGGATGCCCCATAAAATCACCTTTATTTACTTTCCATAAACCACCTGAACCTACCCAGTCGCCCTGGTTTTCGGTATAATAAAACTGACCATCAATACTGCCAATACCCGCTGGTGAACGGAAACCAGCAGCATAAGGGCTCATTTTACCATCTTCGGTAATGTTCATGGCCCAACCACGCATGGGTACACGACTTTCTGCACGCCACCATTCTTCATCGCCAAAGGCTACGTTTCCGGTAACCATAAAAGTACCATCAGGCATTAATTTCGGACCAAAACTATATTCGTGGTAGTGACCGCTTAAAGGCCATGCATAAATGGTTTCGTACACATCGGCTTTGCCATCCTGATCTTTATCGGTCAATTTGGTTAATTCGCCGCGTTGCGCTACGTAGATTGCACCATTTTTATAGGCAATGCCCAAAATTTCGTGCAAACCATAGGCAAATCTGCGCCAGTAGGGTTTAGCACTTGTGGGGTTTTCTACGATGTACACTTCTCCTCTACGGGTAGATACGCCTAAATCGCCATTTGGTAAAGTAACCAGACCGCCAACTTCTAAAATCGGGCCTTCGGGTACGCGTACTTTATTTATCCTGAAAAAATCTTCTTCTTTCGGTGTTTCTTGTGCAAAAACTGTAGTAAAGCTAAAACTTAATGCCAGTATTGCTAATTTTTTAAATGTATTTCTCATTACTATCACAATTAAAACAAAATGGTATAATTCAACTTACTTCCAATGGCTGCAATTATTTCCCATTTGCCATCAATATTTCTAATAACCGGTTTTGCGGTGCCTTCACCAAGCTGTATGTAATACGCTTTATCATCAATTAAATACAAACCTTTGCCAGCTTCTTCAATGTTTGAAGCAGTAGCCAAAAGGAAATACAAATCTTTTGATGGTTTATCAACAGTAATCTCTCGGGTTAAGCCTTGTCCATTCTCCATTACTTTTATCGCATCGGTAACATTTGTTCCGTTAATGATGTACTTAAACTCCGGACGGTCTTGTTTATCCATTACATAACCCTTGGTTTTAAAACCAGTGCCAACCGTGTCTGCAATCCAATTAGCCTGATCGTTTGCTAACTTTGATATAGCCAGAACAGGTTTTTTAGTGAAACGGGTAACACTGCCCAAAGCACGTGAGGTACCGTTTCCGCGGCCATCCCACATTGGTGTAGCATCAATAAAATCACCATGCCATCCCTGTAATAATGTACCATTATCTAAATCGTAGCTATAAGCAACCTTTTCCGGTCCACCTACCGAAATAGCGTGTACCGAACGTACTCGTGGTGCAATATCTACAAAACTTCTGATCATATTGTTGCTTGCTGCTTCAATATATATAGGATCTGCACCGTCATTTTGGTTTGGTTTTGGAATTTCGGATAGTTCAGTGATTTGGATATTTCTGAACGCTACCGAACCATGATCGCCTTGCAAACGTAAAGGTCCTTTTGCTTTTTCAGCTCCTGCAGCGCCTCTGGTTGCACCAAATAATTCAACATTTTCATGAATCAGCACACCATTTAGTTCTGCACTGACGATTTTAGCATTTTGTGTTTTTTTCCTGAGGCATCAAATTTTGGTGCCTGGAAGATAATTTTAATGTGCTGCCATAAACCTGGTGCCTTGCTTGCGTTCTGACGGGGAGCAACACCACCAAATCCTTTATCGGCTTCGGGTTTGCTATCATCCCAGCGTTGGTAAATACCGCCATTGTTTGATGATGTGGCATTTTTCAATCCCCATGCATCGTCAATCTGGATCTCGTAATTACCTTGAAGATAAATACCGGAATTTGTTCCTTTTGCAGTTAAATAATCTAATTCTACAGCTACATCACCATATTCATTTATGGTGTATAAATCAGATCCGGCTTTTTTGCTGTAGATTGGTTAACCAAAATCCCTTCGCCTTTTGTTGTTTTTAAAACATTTTCGGTGTTTAGGTCGGCCACTACATTTTGTGCCAATGACCATGAATTTGATGGGTTTTTAAAGGCTGAAAGATCTTTTAGATCGATACGCTGGCCAAATGCCAACAGGGTTCCGCAAAACCAGAAAATGGCTGTAAAACCCGTCTTTGAGATGTTCATATATTTGATTTATTAGTTTAAGGCATATTGAGGCCAATTATTACTTTAAAAATGAGACTGTATCATAAAGTGTAAACCTAAATCTGTCCTTAGGCAGGCTCAGGATGACAATTATATTTTATGATGCAGTCTTTATCTTCTCTATTTTTCTGTTGATAATGAATAAGGGAAATCAGCTGGATTTGAACCTCTGGTTTTATTCGGCGTTGCGGTCATATTAAAATTTAACACTGCACCTTTTTGCAGACCACTATGGCTGATCCAGTTTTTAGAATATGGTTTACCATTCATCTGTAGCGACTGAACATAACGGTTGTTATCGCTATTGGCTGCTGCATTAATTACAACCGTTTTACCATTTTCTAAAGTAATGGTTACCTTTTTAAACAAAGGAGCGCCTAAAACATACTGATCAACTGCTGGTGTTACCGGGTAAAATCCCATTGCCGAAAAAACATACCAGGCAGAAGTTTGCCCGTTATCTTCATCACCACAATATCCATCCGGAGTAGCTTTGTACATCCTGTTCATGGTTTCTCTTACCCAATATTGTGTCTTATATGGCGCACCACCATAGTTATACAGGTAAATCATGTGTTGAATCGGTTGGTTACCATGTGCGTACTGGCCCATGTTTGCAATCTGCATTTCGCGGATCTCGTGGATTACTCCACCATAAGCGCTCTCATCAAATACCGGAGGCATAGAGAAAACCGAATCTAATTTGGTTACAAACGAATTATGTCCACCCATTAATCTGGCCAAACCATCAATATCCTGAAAAACAGACCAGGTATAGTGCCAGCTATTGCCTTCGGTAAACGCACCACCCCATTTAAACGGACTGAATGGACTTTGGAAAGTTCCATCCTGATTTTTACCACGCATTAAACCAGAAGCAGGATCGAAAAGATTTTTATAGTTCATGGCTCTCTTCTTATAAATATCGATTTCCGAAGCCGGTTTACCTAAAGCTCTTCCCAATTGGTAAATGGTAAAGTCATCATAAGCATATTCTAATGTTTTAGCTGCATTTTCATTCTTTTTTACATCGAAAGGTACGTAACCCAATTCGTTGTAATATTTAACACCATCGCGGCCAACGGCTTCCATCGGCCCCTCGTTATTTGCCCCGTGTTTTAAAGCCTGCCACAATGTTTCGATGTCGTAGCCACGCATACCTTTAATGTAAGCATCAGAAACTACCGAAGCAGAGTTGTTACCCACCATAATGTTGGCATAACCCGGGCTGCTCCACTCAGGCAACCAGCCACCTTCTTTAAAATCGTTGATTAAGCCTTGTTGCATTTCCTTATTGATGGAAGGATAAACCAGGTTTAGGAAAGGATATAATGCCCTAAACGTGTCCCAGAAACCTGTACCGGCGAACATATAACCTGGTAAAACCTGCCCGTTATAAGGGCTCCAGTGTACGATCTGGTTTTGTGCATCAATTTCATATAATTTATTTGGAAAGAACAAAGTGCGGTACATGGCCGAATAAAAAGTACGGGCCTGATCAATGGTACCACCTTCAACCGAAATTTTGCTCAAAGTTTTGTTCCAGGTTGCCCTGCCTTTTGCTTTTGTTGCATCGAAACCATCGCTGGCCACTTCTCTTTTTAAGTTAAGATCAGCCTGTTCGAAGCTAATGAAAGAAGAAGCAACTTTAGCAGTTACCTGCTCGCCTTTTTGTGTAGCAAAACCAATAACGGCTCCGGCATGATCTACCGTTAACTCTAAATCTTTGTCGTTCAGTTTTTTATCATCCCAGGTTTTAGCCAACTTGAAATCTTTATTGAAATAGATTACAAAGTAGTTTTTGAAATTTTTAGGCAATGGACCACGTGCATATTTGGTGGTATAACCGATAATTTTTCTTTCTGCAGGAATAATTTTGATATAAGAACCTTTATTCTGTGCATCTACAACTACATAAGCACTATCCGTTTTAGGGAAAGTAAACCTGAACTGTGCGGCTCTTTCTGTTGGGGTAATTTCGGTGGTTACATTAGCATCTGCCAAATAAACACTGTAATAATATGGCTTTGCAACCTCTGCTTTATGGCTGAACCAACTTGCACGGTCATCATCAGTAAATCTTAATTTGCCAGTAACGGGCATAATAGAAAAAGCGCCGTAATCGTTCATCCAGGGCGAAGGCTGATGCGTTTGTTTAAAGCCACGGATTTTGTCGGCATCATAAACATAGGCCCATCCATCTCCGTTTTTACCGGTTTGTGGCGACCACATGTTCATTCCCCATGGCAATCCGATTGCCGGGTAGGTATTTCCATTTGATAGATCTGGTTTCGAAGCTGTTCCCATCAATGGGTTAATCCAATCTACCGGATCTGTGATTTTACCAATTGTTTGCGCGAAACTGGTTGATGCCGCGACACTCAATAAGGCGATAAATAATCTTTTCATTTGTTGTGTTTGTGTTTTTTATATGCTTGTATTTATTTTTTAAACTTCAGAATTTTTAACATAATCTGCCCAAAGCGCATCCAAATCTTTACCGGTTAATTTTGTCCAGATATCTTTAGTATAAGTATGATCTCTTAAAGAAGCATCAACGGTTTTAATAATCCCAGGTTTTATACTTTTTTCCATCCAGGCAAAAAATGCAGCAGTAATACGGTAGCTATTTTTATAACTATGATCTGGTTTTAAAGCAGGTAAAGACCATTTAGCGCCTGCATTATCTACACCGAATTTATAACGGGCATAATCCGCAATACCTTCTGTTAACCAACCTGGCCCAACGCTCCGACCATAATCCTGCACAATGTGCATTACTTCGTGGGTAACCACATCAATATCTTCGGGATGTTTAATCATCCAGATAGAACTGAAGGTTACTTTTCCATCAGCAGTCGCGGCAACGCCATCATAAGCTGTATCAACAAAAAACTTTACCACTTTAATGGTTGATGGATTGTATTCTTTTGCCAGTTTTGGATAAACATTAAAAAAGGTCTTAATTAAGCGCTTTTTCAATTGTGGATCCAGCGCCGCAAAATTGCTTTCGAAAGATAAAGTGTAACCGCTCTTTTTGGTAATTTCCTGTGCTTTTGATTGCAATGAAAACGTGGAAACAAACATTACGAAAATTGAAAGAATAGCTGTTTTTTTCATTTATCTGTGTTATTATTATTTTGGTTAGCCATGTTTAGTTCTGCAAAATAAATATAATATGTAAAACGTTTTAGTAAATGATCAAAAATTTTACTTTAGTGATGGTTATTTTTACATAACAGCGGTTGTCGTTTCGGCCGGAGTGCAACGGAATCGAAAACCCGAAAGCTCTGCGAAGCTAAATCTGTTTTGATAGATCTCTCCACTTCGCGTTGCTCCGATCGAGATGACTACCTTTTTTAGAGTATGTCAATGGTAGAAGTTAGGATTTTTCAATACATCGGAGTGTTGATGACAGATATACAAGGGACGTCATTTCTACCGCAGTGCAGAAATCTTTTAACATAGTTCAAAGATTTCTCCATTTCGCTGCGCTTCAGTCGAAATGACGTCGATTTTTTAAATCTGTCATTGATAGCGGAGTCGAAGGATTTCCATTCCACTGCGGTTCATCTGATAGGCTATCGGATCGTTCTGTGTAGATAAATTTCTTATTCTTTACTGCTATAAGTAAGGTTTACTTTTTGTGGTTCCTTACCATAATCAGCCCAAAGCTGATCTAAGGTCTTTCCGGTTAGGTCTGTCCATGATTCTTGTGTGTATTGATGCGCTCTTAGTTGCTGATCTAACGCAGCAATTAAACCAGGTTTTACATTCTGTTCTAACCAGGCAAAAAAGCGCGCAGTGATCCTGTAACTATTGGTGTAACTCTGTTTCTCATTGTAGGCTGGCAAACTCCATTTTGATCCTACATTATCAACCCCATATTTATAGCGCACATAATCCGCAATGCCTTCAGTTAGCCAAACCGGGCCGGCACTATAGCCATAACCCTGCACAATATGCATGGTTTCGTGTGTTACCACATCAATATCGGTTGGGTGTGCTTTCATGTAACCAGCACTAAATAAAATTCTGTTTCCGCTTGCTTCTGCAACTGCTTTATAAGCTGTATCTACCACAAAAAGCACATCGTGTGTAGATTTCTCGTTAAATGTTTTAACTAAAGTTGGATAGATTTCGAAATAAGTGGCAATTAACTTCTTCCTTACCATTGGATCTAAATCCGGGTCTTTACTGATAAATGTTAATTCATAACCTTTATGTTTTTCTTTACTGTAAGAAACCCAGTTTTTTGAAAGTGCGGTAAATAGTTCCTTTTGGATTCTCTTTTGCGATTTATTTTTAACCCATTGACTGTTTACTTTAATTTCTCCGGCTTTAGCTTGTATTGTTGGTGTTTCTTCCGTTACTAAATCTAACACTACATTTCTTTTGGTACGGTATCCATCTGCCTGGGCAAATTTTGGGTAAACCTGAAAAAAAGCGGCCTTAAGTTTAGCATTAATCAAGGCATTTGTTATACTGTCTTTGTTATTGATGGTAATTTTATATTCTCTTTCTCTGTTTTGAGCAACAGTAGTACCTGCTAAGAATGATGCCAATGCGAGGACTAAAATTTTCTTAATCATTTGGTTCTATATATGTGTTTTTGATAAAAAGTAAAGATCCAGGGCTGTTATCCTGAATCTTTCATCGTAATTAAATCTTAATAGTTTATGTTAGGAAAATCGGTTTTAGCCTTCGCCAGCATTGGGGCCCAGTCTGCTCCTTTTTCGTCCTTTGGTCCAAAAGCCGTTAATGCCAGCGGTGCCAGATCTGATTTTGCTGCACCGCTCCAAAAATGAATAAATTCACCAAAATTCATTTTCCGGGTATATTGTTGATAGCTTTTACCTTGTACAATGAGTTGTTGTTTAGGAAATTGTTGAGACAATAAGGTAAAGAAACCATTTAAAACCTTTGCTTTACCATAGTTATCATAAATTGGAAGAAACCAATTTTTGAACCATTGTGTTCCTGCTTTAGGGTAACTGTCAGTAACAGTCATCATTTTATTGTACCAACGTTGCGCATCGTCGGTTCTGTTTAAGCCTAAATACACATCGTATTGATAAATCTCCATCCACTTACTATCATGCCAGATATCGAAAGCCGGCGATTCTTTTACTCCTTTTGATGCTCCTTCTACAATGTGACCGATTTCGTGGGTAGACAAATCAATATCATTATCAATGCCGGTAGTCCAGGCATCGAGACTGCTGGCACCGCAATCGGTTACGTTTCTATAATCATGCCCTGCATCGAGATAAGTACCCGGATGACCTCCGCTATATTTACCTGCATGATAAATTACAAATAAGCGGCTATCCTCTCCAAACTTGCCGTAAGTTTTTTTGGTATAGTTCCAGGCTTCTGCCATGTATGTTTTTGGCCAGGCAATAGTTGGTTTAACATCGCCATCGTAGTAAACCACTACACTGGTATCATAATAAACCCGGTTCAGCAATTGCACATGCTCAAACCAATGCTCTTTCCATGTTTTAGGTGGCGCATCTGGTGTATCTACACTTTCTACCAACGGCGGCGCGGGCTTTACGGTTTCTACTGGTGCTTTTTTACTGTTGCAAGCTAATACAGCAAATAGTACAATTGCGGATAACGATAAAATATTTTTCATAGCGCTAGTATTAATGTTAAAAAAAGCACCGGGTGAAACACCCGGTGCCATAAGTATTTACCAGCCTGTATTTTGTACAATTACAGGAACTTTTTGAATTTCGCCATTTGGTATAGGCCATAAATAATGTTTCTTTTGGAAAACCCTGTTTTCGGTAACCACAGGTGTAAAAAATCCTGGTGCATTTTGGGTAATGTTTAAACCCTTGATCTGCGTATCGGTCGTTTCTGCAATTTTCCACTCCCTGGTATAGAAATAGCGGTCTAGTTCAAAAGCCAGTTCAACACGTCTTTCTCTGCGGATAGCATCTCTCATATCGGTTGGTACAGGTAATGCGCCAGCGCCACTTCCGTAAGGTGCTATACCCGCTCTAACACGGATCTTGTTCAAATAAATCAAGATATCAGGATCTGAAGGATTCGACTCCTGCAGTGCCTCAATATAATCCAAATAGATCTCTGCTAATCTGATCATGGTAAAAATAGGTCTACCTTCTGTCCAACCTGCAACAGTTAAATGCTTTCTTGAAGTATAACCTGTTTTAGTATAATCGTTATTGGCAATAGCATTTTTGCCGGCATTACCATTAAATTCAAAACTGGTGATAATATTTGATGATGGATTGATCCACTTACGCCCGCTATACGTAATATTTGCATAAAAACGAGGCTCGCGATTAACATACATATTGCTAATTGTCCTTGGTCCATCCTGATCATTCGGATCTGGCGCCTGATAAGCCGAGGTACCACTTGCAGTATAAGTCGGATCATTTTCAATTGGTAATCCATTTGCTGTAAAATAAGCATCTACCAGTTGTTGCGAAGGAGACAAGAAAGACCCGCCTTTGTCGCCACCGGAAGCTCCGTTGTGATTTGGTGCCAATGAATATTGATAAAGCGTAACATCACCTCCCCTGCCAAAAATAATTTCTGAGTTCCAGCCGTTCAAAAACACATCTCTTGTAGCAATGAAAGCCCTATTAAAAACATTATCCGGCAAACCAGCAGGGGTAGCAGTAACATTATAAAGTGCATAATTTGCATAACGGGAGTTGGTTAAAAATACTTTTGCAGCAGTTGCCACTTTTGTCCATTTTGCAACATCAGCAGTTTGGCTGATTAATTGTTTACCATCCTGGTTTTTAAGACTGGCATAATCGGTGTTTCCATTAAATAATGGACGTGCAGCGGTTAATAATGCTTTTATTTTGTAGGCATCAGCAACTGAAGCAGTGATATGTCCGTAATCCTGGCTCGCTTGTGGCGTTGCGGGTAAACGCGAGCTTGCTGCCTCTAATTCACTTACGATATAATCGATACATTCATCCATTGAATTACGCGGCTTACTGATTTCCGGTAGTGGGGCGTCAGATGCGATTGGATCATTGCCCAATAAAATTACAGGGCCATACTGCCTCACTAAATAATAATAATAAATGGCTCTTAAAGCCCTGGCTTCGCTATAGTATCGGTTAACAATATCAATTCCGCCAATGTTACAATCGGTACACCTGTTAATATTTGCCATAAAAGAACTGGCAGATTGTATTCCCTGATAAAACCTTTGCCAATGGTAGTTTACCGCGCCACTTGTTGCATCCCATGCACCCGAATTTACGTTTTCGCTAAAGTTTGGCAAGGTGTAATCCGCCTCATCAGAAGCAGCTGTCCACGGACCAATGTTTCCACCTGCTGATGGTGAGCGGTCCTGATCCTGATCAGGAAGTGTAGAATAAACGTTTGCCAATGCCTGATCAACAGTAGACTTTTTTCATACATCTGATCGAAGGTTAGCCTATCATCAGGTACTTGATTTAAAAATTTCTTACAGCCATAATTACCAACGATCAGTAATGCGCCAACTGTATATATCAATATTTTTTCATTCTTTTTATTTTAAAAATTAGCGGTAAGACCTAAAGAATAATTAGAGGTTAGTGGGTACCGTGTACCGTTATTAGTACCAAGTTCAGGATCCCAAAGCTTAAACTTGCTAATGGTAAACACATTATAACCTGTTGCATAGACCCTTAAGCGTTTAACGCCAATAGATTTTATACCTTCCTTAAGTGTGTAACCCAAATCTGCGTTTTTTAACCTCAGGAAGCTGATGTCGCGCTTCCACCAGGTACTCGATTGATAGTTGTTGTTATTCGTGCCACCATAAGATAAACGAGGATAAACTGCATCCTGACGAGGATTTGTTGGTGTCCAGCGATCTGCAGCTACGGCGAGCATATTACCCAAACCACCCGAGTTGGCGAATGAAGGAATATTTAAAATAACATCAGCATTGTCCTGTCCCTGGAAGAACAAACCAAAATCGAAGTTTTTGTAAGTTAACGAGAAACCGAAACCATAGGTTGTGCTAGGAATATCACCCCTACCGATTATCGTCTGATCAAATGAATCGATTTTACCATCACCATTTAAATCTTTATACTTGATATCTCCTGGCATTAGCGTACCAAATTGTGTTGGACTTGCATTGATCTCTGCCTGGCTATCGAATAACTTTTCGGCAATATAACCAACACGTGTGGCAGCTAAAACATTATAACCGCGTTGCTCCATCCAGGGATAAGGTTTCGGTGCCTGATCATTCTCGATTACTTTATCTTTATTGTAAGTAAAGTTAGCTCTTAAATTAAGCGACCAATCTTTACCGAATTGTGTATCATATTGGATGGTACCATCTATACCTTTGTTATCAACAATACCTAGGTTACCAATTGGTGTATTGGCCAAACCGATATAATTCGGTACTGTACCCCTACTGATAAATTGGTTCTTTCTTCTTTCTTTATAAAAATCGACGATTAACGATAAGTTGTTATTCAACGTTTTTAATTCAAAACCCAAATCCTGTTTACGTGTTTCCGCCCAGGTTACATCTACACCATAAGCCGTTACACCTAAACCGTTCGTTCCAAGATTTCCATTTTGGCCAAAAGTATAATCACCCGCATCCCCAACTTTAGTCAAATAATAGAATCGTTGCCCTTCGTTATCTGCATAACTATTGCCACTGCCTCCACTACCCACAATACCGTCAGAATAACGGAATTTGACCATCTGGATAGCATTTTTAAGCGGTTCGAAAAATTTCTCACTCGAAAGCAACCATCCCAGTCCAACAGCCGGGAAAAATCCATAACGTTTATTTGGAGCAAAGTTTTCTGAACCATTATAACCCATGTTAAATTCAAAGAAATACTTATTATCGTAAGCATAAGTAGCACGACTTACTAAACCTTGTAAGCGGTAAGGAAGTGATAGTGTTAGGTTAGGTGCAGAAGCTTTAGTATTATCATTTTGATTATACAACAATAAGCCGCTTACAGCATGTTTGCCAAAGGTACGGTTATAGTTAACAGCTCCTTCAAAGTACATTTTCTTGTCACCACCATTATCATAGTTGTAGTTTAAAAAGTCTTGTCCCTGTAAAACTAAACCATATTTATAACCTGAATTTGGATCTCCCGGAGTGATGTAAGGATCGCTGGGGTTAATCCTGTACAAGCTCTCTCTTTTCGTCCTGTTAATTCCGTTGGTATTATTCACATCAAAAGAAAACATGGTGGTAACCGACAAACCAGGTGTTACTTCTTTTAAATCCTGTGTTAAACGGATATTTGAATACAACTGGTTAGTGTAACTGGTTCTATATCCATTTCTCGTAACATCACCATAAGGGTTACGCTGATCGGCTTGCGGGCTGATGCCGGGTAAACTGCCATTTGGATAAAGCACTGGAAAAGAGGTAGGGTTAATTAAAAAGGCCTGACTGAAAATATCCTGTGCAAGCAAGTTACTTGGATAATTATTTTGCCCCAAAATACCCTTGATCCCTAAATCTAACTTGGTGGTACCGGTAATATCCCAGTTTAAGTTTGCACTAACATTATAGCGGCCATAGTTTTGTTTAACAGCAGAATTTACAGCTTCATCGGTTTTAAATAAACCATCTTCACCATAATAACCTAATGATACATAATATTTTGCATTGCTTACACCACCCGACAGGTTGGCCGTTGCTGATCTGTTTCTACCAAAATCGTTATAAATGGCATCAAACCAGTTTACATTCGGGTAAAGAATCGGATCGGTACCGGCAGCAGTTTTTTGAACCGCATCTATCGAGTATGCTGGTGTAAATGCACCTGCAGCTCCTCCTCTCAAATAATCAGAGTATTTGGCCTCATTAGCTAAGTTCATGTAATTAACACCGTCAATCAATTGTGGTCTTTTGGTGAAACGGCTTATCCCTTCGTAATATTCTACGTTAATTCTCGGTGAACCGGTTTTTCCTTGTTTCGTATTGATCAAGATTACACCGTTTGCACCACGGATACCATATACCGCTGTGGCAGCTGCATCTTTCAGTACAGTGAAGTTTTCTACATCGTAAACACTGATATCATTTAAGTTACGGTTAGGAACACCATCAATAATCACAAGCGGGCTTCTATCGCCAGATGACAATGAAGATATACCGCGTATGAAGATATCTGATCCGGTTGCACCTGGCTCGCCATTCCTTGATACATTAATTACACCCGGGATACGACCTGCCAATAATTGACTCATACTGGAAACCGGTTGTTTCAAATCTGCAACGTTTACCGATGACTGTGCACCTACTAAACTTTCCTTTTTCTGCACACCGAAACCTACAATGGCAACTTCCTGTAAATCAGAACCTGTTGTTTCCTTTAAACGGATATCCAATGTGGTTTGGGTACCAACTGTAATTTCTTTGGTATCATAACCAACATAAGTTATAATCAAAACTGTATTTTGATCAGGAACGGTAATGGTAAAAGCTCCGTTTACATCTGCAGCTGCACTGGTAGAACTACCTTTCACCTTAACACCTGCTCCAGGTAGTGGCAAACCTGCCTCATCTTTAATGATACCACGTATCACAATATCGGCCTTGGCTTGATTAACTGAAACCGAACTGTTTATATTAATCGCTGAAGCATTAGCTGTTGCGTAAAAACTACTGCTTAAAGCTAAAGTAAAAGCGATAGCCTTAAAAGCACAATCTTTAAGCCTGAGCCTGCCTCCAGTTAAATTTGTATTTTTTTCATCATAAAATTCATTTGTTGTTAACAGATTACTGTTATAGGTCTATTGATCAATTGAAATAGATTTATTGCCTAACCTATTGAACCGGCTGAATAAATCTTTGTGTATCTTATTTACAGAAGTTGGATTGAAAGCTACTGTTGCTCCTCTGGCACTTCGATTACACGCCATTCTGACAACTGAAATAATGAACCGCTACCAATTGCTGTAATGCTTAACCTGTAATGCTTATACAAAACTTTGTTTTTGAAGCTATAGGTTTTCAGCATGTTACGACCTGAAAATGTTTCGCCATTTCTGGTATCCAGATCTACCCAATTGGTGCCATCCAAAGAACCGCTTAATTTCCAGTTTTTCGGATCTCTGCCCGGAGCATCGTTACCTGATGTTAAGGTGTAAGAGGCAACCTGTTGAGGAGCAGCAAAAGATAACTGCAAATAAAAGTTGTTCTGATAAGGGTTGATCAGGAATTTTGTGGCTGGATCATTATCAACCACCTTTGCAGATCCCTCTGCACCTGCTGATCCTCCGGAACTCTCAATGTTAACAGAAAGTGCGGCTTTTGCCGTTACATCTACTTTGGCTTTCCAGGTAAAAAGATCCACTGCAGGATATTCTTCTTTACCGCATCCAAAAAGTAAAACCAGGGCAACACAGAGTCCGAAAGTGCTCCTGGTAATTTTTAAAAGATTCATAATTGATTAATTTATAGTTTGGTGGTTATTAAAATGTGCAATAGTTAATCGCAGATCAATGAATGATCAGGAGTTTAAATTGATTTTAAGGAGGGGTTAGCTTATACACCTACCTTATGTGCTGGCTTCTTAAGGCGAGAAAAAACATTGGTATTGCCAAAGACATGGCCAATTCTGGTCGGATGTTTTTTTGTTCATAAATGGGTTTTAGTTTGGTTTGGTTTCCGTTGGAGGCGCAAGAGGACATGTTAAAATGTAAATTTTACTTCATTGGATTCTCCTTTTTATTTGTACATGAATAGATAGTTAGTTTAATACACTAAAACGTTTTAGTAATGTCAGATAAAAAAAGCCCTGATCTGGTGATCAACACTTGTTGTAATAAACTAAAATGTTTAATTAATTGAATACTAAAACGTTTTATTAAACAATAATAAGCATATTATTAATAAATCAAAAATTATTTTATTTTTTTATCAAAGTTAATCTCCGGAAATTACGGACAGTAGCCTATATGGATTAAATTATAGTAATAAAAATCTTGTGAAAAGCACTATTTTTTAAGAAAAAAGAAAAAGTGGAGATATACCGCAGAATTACATTATGAAAATTGCAATTCTGCGATTATTTTAGAATAAGTTTAAAATATTGTGAGCTATTATGGCAAATACGTTAAGTTAAACTCATATCGCAGCAACTCGCAGCACCAATTAACGCTGCATGTTCTTTAAGTTCTGAAATTTTGATTTCAGTATCTATTCCATTTCCTTTAAGTGTTGCAATTAATTCTGGGGCAAATGCGTTAAAAGATTGGGCAATATTACCACCAACTATTACAGTGTCTATTTTGTGCTCCTTAATAATAGGGATCAGGAACTGAGCCAGGTTATAGCCAAATTCCATAAAAACCATGGTCGCGAAATGATCTGTTTCTATTAATTCCACCAGTTCTTTCACCCCGTCTACCGTTTTGCCGCTAAGCTGGTTAAAACGTTTTACGAACCAGCGCGTAGAAAGGTAATCTTCCGCAATTCCGTCTAAAAATTCGGAGTTCCAGAGGTCAGCATCAAAAGCTTTATGATTGAGACAAAGCGATGAACCCAGTCCGGTACCAAGCGTTAAGCCCAATACACTCCCATTTCCTTTGGCAGCGCCGGCAAAAACCTCACCTTGTAAAAAACCTGCCGCATCGTTTATAAAGTGAATATGCTCTGCAGGGATATCCAATCTTTCAGACAATTCTTCTTTTACATTGATCTGGTAAAGTGATTTAAACTTATCCTGATCTTTAATTAATGAAATGCCTTCACTATAATTAAACGGACCTGGCATAGCAATTCCAACATTCCGGGCACCGTTTTTAATATTTTTAAAAGCCTTATTGATGATATCGCACCATGCCGATAAAATCACTTCTTTACTCTCCTGCGAATTCACAGGGCTACGTTTGATAGAATTCTTCACTAAAGTTCTTGTTTCCAAATCCACCAATGCGGCCGTTATATGCGAGCCGCCAATATCTACACCTAATGCAACAGGCTTTTCCATTCTATATATATTTCTGTTATCTATTCTTTATTAATCTGAATTAATTCGCCAAAAGTAGCAATTCCATATCTATTTACTGATTGAAAATGGCTTATCTTCTTCTGATAGCCCTCTATTTAACGAAGGTTTAACATTCATCTCTAATTTTAACACCCCTCCTTTTAACAAATCGCTATGATTTATAAAATTTTTGGTATAATTTTTACCATTTAAGCTTGCTGATTTTATATAAACATGATGAATATCATTTGCAGGTGCTTCAATGATGAATTTTTTGCCATTTTCTAAGTTTATGGTTGTTTTTTTGAATACCGGACTTCCTAAAACATACTCGCCAGAACCAGGGGTTACGCTATAAAACCCTAAAGCGCTTAATACATACCAGGAAGAAGTTTGCCCTTGATCTTCATCTCCAGGATAACCATTTTCTGTTGCATCATACAGCTTATGCATCACCTCGCGGGCATAAAATTGTGCCTTCCAGGGTTGGTTGGCATAGTTGTATAAATAAACCATGTGCTGTATGGGTTGATTGCCATGTGCATACTGCCCCATATTGGCCATTACCATTTCGGTCATTTCATGAATCATCCCCCCGTACGAACCCACATTTACTTTATTGGGTTCACTAAAAACAGAATCTAACTTTGAGATAAAATTGCTGCTTCCTCCCATCAAATTAATTAAACCTTTGGTATCCTGAAAAACCGACCATTGCCAATGCCACGCATTTCCTTCAGTAAACGGACCTCCCCATTCGGTTGGATCGAAATTTGGCGACCATTTGCCTTCCGCATTCCTTCCCCTCATAAAACGTGTAGCCGGATCGTAAACATTTTTATAATTGAACATCGGCTTCTCAAAAACCTCCATATAATGTTTATCGCCAATCATTTTGGCTAAAGTGTAAGCACAATAATCATCGTAAGCATATTCTAATGTTTTTGCAGTGGCTTCTCTATATTTTGGATAAGGAACATAACCCAACTGGTTATACTCGATTACGCCATCCCTGCCATTTGCCGGTCCCCATGGCCCTTTGTTCATCGCTTCGTGATAATAGGCATCTAAAGCTTTTTTCGGATCAAATGTTCTGATTCCTTTTGCCCAGGCATCTGCTAACAAAGAAATAGCATGGTTACCGATCATACTTCCGGCTTCGCTGGGGAAAGACCATGAGGGTAACCAACCGCATTGCACGTAGGCATCGAGCATGGCTTGCATATAACGACCATGCATTTCTGGCTGTATCAGTGTATTTAGCGGAAACTGGGCCCGGAAAGTATCCCAAAACCCTGTATCGGTAAACATATAGCCATCATGTACTTTACCATCATACGGACTAAAGTAATATGGTTTTCCAGCTTCGTTAATTTCGTAAAACTTCCTGGAGAACAAACTTGCCCTGAAAAAGCAAGAATAAAACGTTTCCATATCTGCTTTCGATCCACCTTCCACTTCTATCTTTCCGAGCGATTTATTCCATACCGCAGCAGCATTGGCTTTTGTATCTTCCAAAGTTTTATCGTTGCCCAGTTCTCGTTTTAAATTAAGCTCGGCCTGTTGTAAACTGATATAAGATGATGCTGTCTTTACCTGCACTTTTGCGCCCGATTCGAACTGTACAAATGCACCCTTACCTAATCCTTCAGCAGAAATGGAATCTTTTGCAATGGTATTATGTTTGTTTTCCCATGTACCGTAAGATTTAATTGGCTGATCGAACCGGATTACAAAATAACTTTTCCACCCCCTTTTAAAACCTTCGCCATTGTTTACCCAACCAGTTATTTTATTTTCTTTAGGATAGATTTGAACACCGCTCAATCTGGTATAACCATCTAAAATTAAAAAGCTTCTTTTGCCTTTTGGATAGCTGAACCTGAGGTGTGCACCACGTTCAGATGGTGAAATTTCGGTGGTGATATCGTTTTCGAATGTTACTTTATAATAGTTTGGTTTAGCAATCTCATCCTGGTGGCTAAATTTAGTTTCGCGTTTATCTTCATTTACAATCAGCTCATCAACCACTGGCATTAAAGAAAATACGGCATAATCTCTCGTCCACGAACTGCATTGGTGCGCTTGCTGAAAGCCCCTGATTTTGTCTTTAAAGTATTGGTATTTCCATCCGTCGCCATTCCGACCGGTTTGAGGCGTCCAGGTATGCATACCAAAAGGCAAGGCAGTAGTAGGATAGGTATTCCCCCGCGTGAGTTCATGTTTAGAATTGGTCCCCTGCAGTGTGTTCACATAATGGACAAAATCCTTCTGTTGCGCCAATAACCCCTTGGCTGCAATGCAGCATAAAATTGATGTGATTAATTTGAGTTTCATTTGTGTGTGTTGGTTCTTTTCAGTCAATATAAATCAACTGTATTTTTAAAAATCAGCTTTTGCCTGCGGAGGTAAATGCTTGCAGGCAAAGCGGCTAATATTTTATTTAATATTCCATTTATCAGCTAACATTTTGATGAAATAACCTCCCACAACACTCCTGGCCTGGAAGCCGGTCATTTTACCATTGGTGGTTTCATGCCAATCGCTCAATGGCACCTTGCTTTCTGTTTTGGTAACATAACGGTATATCGGACTTATAAATTTTTGGAAATCGGCTTCATTATCAGCCAAAGTCGCAGTCCACATAATCCAATCCGATTTAGTGTAGGTCCTGCGGCTATCCAACGGCAATCCAAAATCCTTTTGCTTGGTTAAATAAAAGTTAATCTCCTTTTTGTATACTTCTCCAGGAAAAAGATTAAGTTTTAACAATTTGTCCCAAACGAGGTTGTATTTCTGGCTCCAGGTATTTTTATCATTAAAGGTTAAAGCATAATGATCGCCATCATCGGCCATTTTCATCCAGTTCTGCGCCATTTGCAAAGCAGCCGTTCTGTATTTTGCAGCTACATCAGCTTTGCCTAATAATTGCGCCATTTGTGCATAAGCACCTAAAGCCACAATGGCCTTTACCGATAAATTCGAATTTCTGGCCAAATGACCTGCGAAATCATCGGTACAAAGCTGGTTTGCAGGATCGAATCCTTCTCTTAGTAAATAATTGGCCCATACTGACATTACCTCCCAATGTTTCCCTGCATATTTTGCATTTCCTTCTGCCCTGGTAATAGCAGCAGTTAAGATGATCATATTTCCAGCCTCTTCTACCGGCATATCTTCACCGTAGGTTTGGCCGTTTGCCAAAGGATAAGTACCTAAATCATGTGCGGCAAAAGGTTTCTCCCATTTTCCACTTTCTGAATAATAGAAAATACCATTCAGCATGCCTTTTAACAATTCAGGGTTGTACACCAAAAATTGCGGTGCTGAAGGGTAAGTAACATCTACCGTATTGATGGAGCCATTACTGAAATTTTCTTTGGATAAAAAAAGAATATCGCCATTTGGGGCATACACGATTTTGTGCGCAGCAATAGCCTGTCTATAAGCTAGCTTACACAGTTCGGCATATTCTTTTCCCCCAGTTTTTTCTGCATCAGCATATAGTTGGGCATCAAAAATGGCACACTTGTTTTTTAAATCAGGATATTGGGTACTGGCCTCAGCCAACTGATCTTCGAATTGCTTTGAACCAGATTGTCGCCAAACAGGCTGTAGTTTTTCACCAAAGTATTCAACTGATTTCAGGTCATCATACCCCAACATCATATATTTATCTACGGGTGTGGAAGAAACCGAACCGAAAGGAATAACACTACTTAAACTTAAGTTCCTGGAATTTAAAACCTGGTTTTGAGTTGGATATTTTGCCTCCATAAAAGCTTTTAAGCTTTCGTTCTGCGGAGCTATAAATTGCCTGGCATTAAATCTGCCCGGAACGGCCAGGTACAAATAGCCCCAATCAATGCGCAGGTCGTCTCCCCGTTTCTTTAACACCGGCTGCTCTACGGTTCCTGTTTTTAATATAGAGAGATTGTTTTTTGAACTCTTCCAAGCCGATACGCTTTGATTTGGTGTATTCACGGCTAGGTTTGATGATGCCCCAAAGAAAATAGCTACGCTGTGCTGCCTGGCATCAGTAGATTTAACGGCATAATTAATATAACTGATTGGCCTTGCGGTTAATTTAATATCATTCAGTAATAATGGGGAGGTAAAAGCTACCTGTAGTTCTACCGGGCCACAGCTAAAAGTGTATTTGGTTGTGGTTGACTGAATGGATACATTGGTTTGAGTGGCTGGAGCAATGTTTAGATGATCTGCCTCTTCTTCAACTATCCCGGCATCCAGGTGCCTGCCACCAGCGGTATTTTTACAATGGATAGCCAGTACATTTTTTCCTGTTTTTAAAATACCATCTTCAATTGGCAAATAGCTATAATCAGAAACCCATCCGTTCTTTTTGTAAATTATTTTACCATTTAAATAAACAATTACATTATCATCGTGATTGAGTTTCAGGTATTTTTTTGCAGCCGATACTTTGGCCACATCGAAGGTTCTTCTGAAATAAAGATCATCACTATTCCATTTTGTTTTGGCAGAATTATCGTCTCCAAAAGGAGCTTCGGCTTTTTTCCAGTCCTTATCATTGTATGTAATGCTTTCCCAACCTGCTTCAGGTTTATCGAAGCGATAACCGGCCTGATATTTTAATGCATCAGCTGCTGGAAGTATGTCTTTAAAAGTTTTACTTTTTTCGCCCAGAAACCGGTAATATTTGCCATCAACCTTTATTACACCTAATAAAGATTGCTCCTTCCCGGTCCAATGTTTGGTAACAGATTGGTTAAGCCCATCGCCGAAAGACCAAATACTGAAATAGGCATCATGTGTAATTAACGGATAAGCAGGTGCCTTATCTTGTGCTTTAGTAATTAAATTAAAAAAAAGACAAAGTGCTACTAAGGAAAGTTTTCTCATAAATTAATATTTGGTCAATTAATAAATCGTTTTACTTAATGACCTTAATTGATTTCTTAATTCTGCAACAGAAAAAATGTCAAATCAACACTAAATTAAATGGGAATATTGTTGTTTGGTGTTCAATTAAAGTAAAACGTTTTACTAATTCAATATTAGAGAAATAAATATCATATTAAAATAGTTTAATGTAATATTTAAGTTACTGAATTTAATCCCTTATGATTAATTTAGCTGGAATAATGATCTCCTGGTTTTCGGGTTTGGCTTTGGTCGACAATTGTTTAAGAATCAGCTTAATTACATTCTCTGCAATTTCCTCAAGTGGTTGTTGAATTGCTGAAATACCAGGTGTGTGCAGTTCGAAAGCTTCATGATCATCGTATGCAATAACAGCAAAATCCCCGCCTATTTTCTTATTGATCTTTTTCAATACTTTTAATCCGCTGATTGCTAAATAATTGGTTGCAAATAATACTGCATCAATTTTTTTATTATCGAAAAGTTCTTTAACCTGAGCAATGGTTTCGCTTTCTTCCTGGTTAAAATGGATCTTTAAAACCAGGTTGTCGTCATACTTGATTCCATGATCTTCTAATGCTTTTTTATAACCATCATAACGCGCTGTTATCTGCTCTACGTTGATATCAGTAGTAACCAGGGCGATGTTCTTTTTACCTTGACCGATAAAATGCTGTATTGATTGGTATGAAGCATTAAAATGATCGGCTCCAACGTAGCTAGTGTTGATATCGGGCAGGTTTCTATCAAAAAAGATTACCGGATTACCATCTTCCAACAACATTTTTATATCTTCTTCTATCCCTTTTATAGGAGAGATGATATAGGCATCAACTTTTCGCGTTTTGAACATGTTGATCAGTTCCTTCGCCTTGTCGATACTGTTTTCTGTACTGGAATAAATAATTTTATATCCTCTTTTATAAGCTTTGTCTTCGATTAATCTGGCAATCCTGGAGAAGAATGAATTGGAAATATCTTCGATAATCAGGCCGATGATATTGGAGTTACCGGTTCTTAAACTTCTTGCAATCTGATTAGGTTTATAACCACTTTCTTCGATAATTTTTTCTACTTTCTCTATTACTGCTTCGCTTATCGATTTTTCTTTTGCTTTACCGTTAATAATGAACGAAACTGTGGTAATGGATACATTGGCTTTTACGGCTATATCTTTGATAGAAAGCGATTTCATTTGGCTGGAATTCTTTTAAGTTACTCGATTCAAAGCTAAATAAAAATTATAGCTTTTAATTTTTTGCCCGTTATAAAAACGCAATTTAACATTTTTTATGATAATCGTTTTAGAAACAGTTATTAAAGGGAGGCAGGATAAAAAAATGAGGCGTAAAACAGCAAAAGGCGCCTGTTAAGCGCCTTTTGTATCAAAATTAATATCCTGGGTTTTGGGTCAGCTTAGGATTGAGGTCCCGTTGCCGCTGAGGAATCGGATATAATGCTTTGGTTGCTGATGAGGCTGTGTGATCCCACCAGGTTCCGGTTGCAAATTTCCCGAAACGGATTAAATCATCTCTTCTGAAACCCTCGAAAATAAACTCTCTGCCGCGTTCTTTCAAAAGCTCATCTAAAGTTAAAGTAGCAGTTGTATAAGCTTTAGCTTCGCGTATAGCCGGTGTATAAGCCCGTTTTTTTGTTGTATTAATCAAGGCTACCGCTTCTGCCGTAGCTACACCTCCGCTTTTACGCATTAGTGCTTCTGCTTTGGCAAAGTAAATCCACGTTAAACGGTAAACATTCCAGTCTGTATTGTTATAGTTAGGATCAGGCTGAACAGCAGTTGTGTCTTTGCCGTTAATCACAAAACCAGGAACTGAATTACCGAGTTTATATTTATTGAAACGAACACCACTATTTTCTTCTCCTTCACTCATGTTAGAAACAGTAGAACCTGATTTGTTTTTCCGGATATTATCTACAAAAACCAAAGGCAAACCCTGGTACTCTACTGTGCCCAATACTGCTCTTGTTTTAAGGTTAGTATCGGCAAATTTGTATTGTGGACCAATTAACAACCATTCTGTTTTACGTCGGTCGTCTGCTTCATAAGTATCATAAACTCCAGGAATAAGTACAATACCATCATTACCGTTTCTACCGCCACCATAAATATCTTTTTGGGCAAAATGATAAAATTCACCTGTCCAGGATGGTTCGAATTTAGCTCTAGTGTAATCGTAAGCAATAGAAAAGATGACCTCTTTAGATAAATCGTTGGTGTTTTTAAACTGGTCGGTTATGGTAGTATCCAATTGCATGGTTCCGTTTTGCCCACCAGCTTCATTGTTGATCAACTTATCAGCAGCAGCAATACAATCATCCCAACGGGCTGTACCCGACCATACTTCGGCATTTAAATAAAGTTCTACAAGCATGGCGTAGCCGCTTGCCTGACTCATCCTGCCTAACATGGCCCTTGATAATTTCGGCACGTTATTAATATTGTCTTTAATTTCTTTCTCCACAAAATCAAATACTTGTTTTCTGCTTGAGGTACTTGGATAAACCGGATTTGCAGGATCGGCAGGTTCGGTTACTATAGGCACTCCACCAAACAAATCCATTAGTTTCAGATAATGAAATGCACGTAATAATTTTAACTCGGAAATAAATTCATCTTTTTCCTTTTGGGTAATCCCCATTGTAGAAATATCGCGTGTGCTAATGTTTGCTATAGGATCGTTGCAATATCCGATACCGCCATAAATTAGCGACCATGCATTATTTAAACCTGCTTCATCTACTGTCCAGCTATGATAATGCAACCGCTTCCATTTTCCACTATCTTCACCATGCGGCCCTTTGGTTGGCCAGGCCAGCTGATCTGCTGATAGTTCTGCCGGCCTCCACCAGCCGTCTTGTCCCGATGGCGTTACCCAGGCATTTGCGTGTGTGTAAGGGCGTAAAACAGCTGATAATACTTCGTTTTTATTCGTGTAAAATTTATCAGAAGGAATCTCATCGTACGCATTCTCATCTAACTTGGTACAGGCACTTACTATACCAACCAATAAAATTAATGCTGTATGTAATATTGTTTTATTTTTCATTGTTATATAATTAAAAGCCCACATTAACACCAAATAAGAATGATCTAGTACTTGGGTAAGCACCACGGTTATCAATCCCAGGACCTAAGCCTGTATCCTGAATAAAGTCAGGGTCGTTACCTGAATATCCGGTTATTGTAGCCAAATTCTGCCCGGTTGCATACACACGGATGTTACGAACCATCTTGGTTTTAAGTTTGAAATTATAACCGATGGTTACCTCATCAATTTTAACATTGGTTCCATTTTCCAGATAGTAATCAGAATACATATAGGTATCGTTAATCTGGCTATACTTTCCGAATGCTTCTTTTAAATAATTAATCCCTGAAATAGATGGGTTACCATAAGAAAGTGCAGTAGTATTTAAGATCTGATAATCGAATTTACCGCGTAAGAATACCCTGAAATCAAAATTCTTGTAGGTAAAGTTTGCGGTGTATGAGGCATAATATTTTGGAATCGCATTTCCGATTGGAGCAAGATCTGTTAAGTTTTTATCTTTTGAATAATTGATCTGATCGTTACGTACGGCCTGTCCATTTCTGTTGTAAAACAACCATTTTCCATCTGCATCAAAACCGGCAAAACGTTTACCATAGAAAACACCAACATCTTCCCCTTCGTAAGTGGTAATGGCATCACCAAGATCACCGGCTCCGCCTATGCTGCCAAAGGTTTTATATTTAACGGTATAAATATCATTAGAGTAAGAATCCAGGGTATTTTTGATCGTACTTCCTGTGAAGTCCATACTAAAAGTAAAGTCTTTGGTTTTAATGGCCTGGTATGATAAGGCAAGTTCTATACCTTTTGATGAAATCTGCCCTACGTTGGCAAAAATGCTCGATTGCACGTAAGGTGGCTGAGGTGTGGTATAAGTATCTAATAAATCTTTAGTTGTACGTTTAAATACATCTAAAGCACCTGTTAACTTGTTATTGAACAAGGTAAAGTCAGCTCCAATATTTAACTCACGTTTGCTTTCCCATTTAAGAAACGGATTTGCGTTTCGGCTGGGGCCATACGTTTCGCGGTATGCACCATCAGGATATAAATATTTTCCGCCGGTACTTAAAGTAACCCTTGAGGCATTGTTTTGAAAACCTGAGTTACCTGTTACGCCATAACCCGCTCTTAATTTCAAATTGTTAACCCATTTTACATTTTCCATAAACTTCTCCTGGGTTACATTCCACCCTAGTGATACGGCTGGAAAGTTTCCCCACTTGTTGTTGTCTCCGAACCTTGATGATCCTTCTCTTCTTAAAATGAACTGGGCAAGGTATTTTCCATCAAATGCATAATTAATACGGCCAAAGAAAGCGATCAGGGTATTGTCGTTTTTAAAACTTCCCATCGCTGCTTTACCATCGGCCAGTGCCTGACCGGCATTTAAATTATCTTCATGAAACTGATCGTTTAAGAAACCACGGTTACTCGCTTTTGCACCTTCTTCGATATAATAGCGGTAACTGTAACCTGCCAATGCAGTAAATGAATGTTTATCTGCAATGGTTTTGGTATATTGTAAAGTTGGCTCGAAGGCAAAACTCTGAGATAGGAAGTTATTTTTGAAAGCATAACCTCCATTAGGATAATCACTATTCTCTACAGAATTTTCGCTGGCAATATTTGCATAGCCACCATCTATATAACTGTCTCTTTGTACTGAACCAAAAACAGTTCCTTTTAAACCTTTAACAATATCTAAATCAGCTTTAATATCTGCCGAACTGGTTTGTTGTTTACGGTAACTTGTTTCCTGAAATAAACGTGCAAATTGATTAGTACTCTGGTTATCGTAATAATAAGAGCCATCTGGGTTATAAATCAGCTTGGTTGGATTTTTAGTTGCTTCTTCTTCCCAACCGCTTCCTGTGAGTTCATTGTCAAAAAAATCAATTTTTGTTCCGTTCGCAAGCAGGTTGGCATTGTTAAAATTGGTTGCCAGATTCATCTGAACATTCAATTTATCATTCAATCCTCTTTGATTTACATTTAGCCTTAAAGTATATTCTTTACGGCCATTTTCTAAAGCAATACCTTGTAAATCCCTGTAGTTTATACTTGCACGGTAACTTGTTTTGTCAGATCCCCCGGATAATGAAAGGTTATGGTTTTGTGACAGGTTATCGTGGTTAACCAATCGATCGTACAGGTCTTCGCTGCCACCATAATCAATTGCATTAATTTCTTTAGAAGCAATTTTTTGTCTAAACTCATCCGCTGTTAAAAAATCAAGGCGGTTTTGTATAAATTCTTTCCTTGCATACGCGGAGTAGTTAAAAGTAGGTGCACCGGGTTTACCTTTTTTGGTGGTGATTAAAATTACACCGGCATTGGCACTAGTACCGTAAATTGCTGCTCCTGATCCATCTTTTAAAACATCAACAGATAAGATATCATCTTGCTGCAAAAGATCGGGATTACCACCGGGAATACCATCGATAACGAAAAGCGGACTTGCACTTCCGGTTACAGAAACAACACCCCTTAGTTGTACACTTGGGCCAGCGTTAGGATTTGAACTCCCCCTGGTAATATTCAATCCTGCAACTTTACCTTGAATAAGATCGAGTGGATTCCGGGCCCCACTTTGCCTGAATTGAGCCGTATCTACGTGTGCAACAGATGAAGTAACCTCTTTGGTTTTTAATGTTCCGTAACCAACCACCACTACTTCATCTAATTTTTGTGATTGCGATGGCACCAAACTGATGGTTAACGGCGTTGCTCCATTGCCTGCGGGTACAGATTTGGTCTGGTAACCGATATAGCTAAATACGAGCACATCGGTTGGAGCAGTAACATTAATGCTAAATTTACCATTCTCTTGTGTTACGGTACCACCTGTTTTGCCCTGGATCTTAATTCCAACGCCAGGTAAACCGATTTTCTGCTCGTCTACAACGATACCGGTAATTGTTTTTTGACCTGCTGATGTTGCTGGGGCGGTGCTTGCTGGTGTGGCAGGTGCTGTTGTTGTTGGGGCTGGTGCCGGGGAAGTAACAGGGCGCGAGCCACCCAGCGGGTTTGGCGGTACTTTTACCGAATCAGCAGGTTTGGCCACCGGGACTTTTTTTGTTGTGTCTTGTTTTTTAGTTGTATCCTGCTGAAAATAGTAGCGGTTAAAATTCTTGTTTTCGCTCTTAATTTTCGCAAACAACTGGGGGCTTGAAAGTAGGACAAGGCATAGGAATCCTGTCGTCCTGAGTAAAATGTTTCTCATTGGCACTCACTAGTTTAGTTTATAATTAGTTACACAATGCGGCCAAATTTCACCAAATTAATAAGAGCTATGAGATTAATTAGTTACGATTAGGTTTTCCGCAAAACGATTTAGTAACGCCTTAAACACAGTTTTGTTTTAAAAAAAATGAAAACACCTTAAAATGTTACATTATAAGTAAAACAAAAATTTACTAATAAAACAAGTGCAGGAATTTATAAATAATAAAAAACAGGGTTAAAAATAACAAAATGAAAAAGCCTGATTATTTAAGGTCATCAGTATGTTTTGGATAGGTAAATAATCCAAAACTAAGACCAGCTTTTGCAAACCAGGCTGACCGCTGAAAATAGGCATTGTATGTGTCTTGTCCATAATAACCACCCTCTACAAACAATCCTGCAGCACTAAAGCCACGTATCCTGTAGTGCAGAGTAGAATGAAAATTTATCCGATCCCGGAAAGTTGCTTTAGATAAATTATAAATGGGTCCAACATTCATCGAGTTTGTGATGAAACTTGCAAAAAACTCTATCCTTAATTTTTCTACAGGATAATATTTTTCAGTAAGACGATAGACCTTTTTATCTTTATGATCGACAATATTACGCCTAAAATTAGGAGACCATTTATAGGTATAAAATAAATTAAGCCTATTGGTACCATAAATATTATACTTTTTCATTCCTGGTGCCAATCCTGATGATTGGCCATAACCAAATTTTAAATACTGATTGAGGGTGTTACTGGCATTTTTCAGAAAAATAATCCCATTAAATTCGACTACAAAATCATCACTGAAATTACCGTTGTAGGTATTAAAATATCCCTTTTTACCCCAAGCCTTATCGGTACTGTTAAACTCTTCCCCATCCTGGCCGTTAGAATGATGATAACCCTTAACAGAGAAACCAAAGTTATGACTCCTATCTTTTTTATAGAGCGCGCTATGAGTGATAAATAATTCACCTCCGGGCCGTGATGAAGCTGTACGCACCGGTAGCGAACTATCTCCAACCGATTTGTCGTTATTAAAAATCCGCACTTCAAATTCAGGATTGAAATAAAGAGCAAACATAAGATAACTTTCTTTCTCTTTATTTAAGTTTATTGTCCAGTTAAAAGGCGAAATATTAATGTAAGGGCTGATCTTAGCATCTAAAATCAAGCTTTTCCGGTCGGAAAAATCACTTTTGGTCATCCATCGCTTATTCGCAGCAAACGAAGCTTTTGATAAAAAAACAGAAGAGGAAATATCTTCATTGAAACTAAAATTATTTCGGTTTCTATCTACAAAATATTTAATTTGCTTAGGAAGTTCTGCATAAGGGACAGAATTTACCTTTATGGTATCGTATCCAGACGGGTTCTGCGCAATTGATTTATTGGAAATAAAAAAAACGGCAATTAAGAGGGCAGTCGTTAAGGCTTTAATCATGAGGTTAATTTTTTATTTAAAAATAACTCACGTTTAAAATACCATCAATACCCAACACCGGGTATATTGTTGTTGATACTTACTCGACTAAAATTTTATCCTTTTAGCTTTCCTACAATCAATCTGGCTGTTTTTGCCGAAGCGCCTGGTTTGCCCATAAGTAAGAGCAGTTCGTCGTAATGTTTTAACATCTCGTTCCTGCCCTCGCCTGTTAAGATAATTTTGAGTTCTTCGTTTACCTTTTGGGGGTTACAATCTTCCTGGATAAGTTCGGTTACAATCTTTTTGTTCACGATCAGGTTAACTAACGAGATGAACTTAATTTTCACCAACATCCGTGCGATGGCAACTGAAATTGTGCCTCCTTTATAAATCACTACCTGTGGTACTTTAAACAAAGCAGTTTCTAATGTAGCTGTTCCTGAAGCTACAATTGCAGCATGGGCATGGTACAATAAATTATAGGTATTGTTAAAAAGAAGATGAACTTTTTTGTCTCCCGTAAACTGGCGATAATAACTTTCGGTAAAGGTTGGTGCAGCAGCAATGGCAAAAATATAATCGGGATGATTTTCGGTAATGCTTAACATCACCGGGAGTAAACGTTCTATTTCCTGCTTGCGGCTACCTGGTAACAAGGCAATAATTTTTTTATCTCCTAATTGATGACTTCTGTGAAAATTTAGGTCTGGTGTAAATTGTGCAATCTCGTCTAATAAAGGATTGCCCACATAATCTACCTGCATACCCCATTCTTTATAAAAATTTACTTCGAATGGCAGGATGCAGAACATATCGTCCACAACCTTTTTAATTTTCAGCACCCGTTTCTGGTTCCAGGCCCAAACTTTGGGTGAGATGTAATAACACACTTTTATGCCATTGGCCTTTGCAAATTCAGCAATTTTTAAATTAAAGCCAGGAAAATCGATCAAAATCAAAACATCAGGCTTCCATTTTAGAATATCTTCCTTACAGGCTTTGAGGTTTCTGAAAATGGTGCGTAAGTTTAAAATCACCTCGGTAAAACCCATAAATGCCATATCAGCATAGTGTTTAACCAACTCGCCACCTTCGGCCTGCATTTTATCCCCCCGAAATACCTGAACACCGCTTCGCCATCTTCGGCTTTTAACGCTTTCATTAAGTTGGCGCCATGTAAATCGCCTGAGGCTTCTCCGGCTACGAGGTAGTATTTCATAATTTGTTATGTATGATGTAAGATGGACAATGGAAGATGTAAAGTAAAATCCTCATCATCCGCATTACATATTCCATTTTCCATCTCTAAAAAACTTTATATACAAAGAATATAAAAGCACACAAAAACGTTGCCGCTAAAATACCTCTGCCAATATTCTCTTTGTTGTATTTAAAAAAGTATTGCATGGTATAAGCATTTATGGCAATGCCACCAATATATAACAGATCAGCTTTAGCAAGGGAAGCCACATGGTGAATAATGTACCAGGCAATTGAACAAAATATTGATGGTACAAGCAAACCAATGCCCAAACCTATCCACACCGAATTATTTAATCTTTTTAACTGATCAATCATAATGGCAAGCGCTTAACCTAAATTAATGCCATCGGGCGCTGAAACTTTGGTACCCGCAGCTTTTGAATCGCTATTACCTATGAAATCCCAGCTGTTAAGGGCTTGTATAGCATGATGCGCCGTTAAATCAAACTGAACAGGAACAATAGAAACATAGTTGTGCTCCAATGCCCAAACGTCTGTGTCTTCTCCTTTATCGAAATTTTCAAAAACACCCGTAAGCCAATAATATGGGCGTTTGTAAGGATCTGTCCGCTCATCAAATTCTTCCATCCACTTGGCATTGGCCTGGCGGCAAATCTTAACCCCTTTTAGCTTGTCACCTTTCGGGAAATTCACATTTAAAAGCGTGCCTTCGGGTAAACCATTCGCTAAAACCTGCTCACAGATATTTTTAATGTATTTTTTAGTACAACTGAAATCGGCATCGGCAGCAAAATCATCGAGAGAGAAACCAATAGATGGAATTCTTTCTATCGCACCTTCTACTGCAGCAGACATGGTGCCCGAGTACAGCACATTAATCGAATTATTTAGTCCATGGTTAATTCCTGATACACATAAATCAGGTTTTTTACCTTTAAAAATCTTATTTACCGCTATTTTAACGCAATCAACCGGCGTACCGCTGCATTTATACATTTCTACGCCTGCATAAAGATCAACCTTATCAAAACGGATCGGTTTGCCAATGGTAATGGCATGGCCCATTCCACTTTGAGGGCTATCTGGTGCCACTACCACCACGTTGCCCAGCTCCTGCATTACCTCCAGTAAATTCTTTATACCTGTAGCGGTAATCCCATCATCATTTACCACTAAAATATTTGGTTTTGTGCCCTGCTTTGTCATGCCTGTAAAAATACAGATTATAAATTCAAGGCACAATAAACCATGGCTTATATACTAAAACCATTTATTCCTGGATTTTTAGTTTAGAAATCAAAATTATTTCGTTCACTGCCAGAAAGCATCTATATTTGAACAAATAACTTATTAAAAATGAATACTGTACTGGAGATCACACTTAAATCAACCGGTACACATTCATGATCATAAACCAAACAATTCAATGAAATTTAAACTATTTACTTTGGCTTGTTTTCTAATTACAGGTTCTTTAGCGAAGGCGCAAACAACCTACCAATGGAAAACAGGAACTTCTGGTGGCTATACCTACAAGTACGTGACCAACGATCCAACCAAAACACGTTTTTATACGTTAAAAAACGGTTTGACTGTAATTTTATCTCAAAACAACAAAGAGCCCAATATTACTTACAAAATGGCAGTAAGAGCGGGCAGTAATACCGATCCGCGTACCAATACCGGTTTGGCGCATTATTTAGAACACCTTTTATTTAAAGGAACAGATAAATTCGGAACACTAAATTATGCTAAAGAGAAACCACTTTTAGACAAGATCGAAGCACTTTACGAAACGTACATCAAAACTACCGATCCGGCTAAACGTAAGGAGATTTATAAAGAAATAGACAAAACATCGGGCGAAGCTTCTAATTATTCTATCGCAAACGAATACGATAAAATGATGAAATCAATCGGAAGTAACTCTACCAACGCGCATACCGCGGTAGAAGAAACCGTTTACGAAGAAGACCTTCCATCAAATGCTATTGATAAATTCCTGGCTGTGCAGGCTGAGCGTTTCCGCGCTCCTGTTTTCCGCATCTTCCATACAGAATTAGAAGCTGTTTACGAAGAAAAAAACATCGGCATGGATAACGATGGTCGTAAAATGTATGAGAAAATGCTGTATGCATTGTTTCCAACACATAACTACGGACAGCAGACCACCATTGGTACAATTGAACATTTAAAAAATCCATCATTAGTCGAAATCAGAAAATATTACAACAAATATTATGTGCCTAACAATATGGCCTTAATTATGAGTGGTGATATTAATTATGATGATTTAATTAAAAAAATCGACAAAGATTTTGCTTATATGGTTCCTAAACTATTTGCACTTTACAATCCTGCGCCAGAAAAGCCATTAACCCAGGTTCAAACGGTTGATATTTACGGTCCAAGTGCCGAAAATTTATATATTGCTTACAGGGGCTTTGCCCAAAATACCCACCAAAGTTTACTTTTAGATTTAATCGGGAGCATTTTATCTAATGGCAAAGCAGGTTTAATGGACATCAACATTAACCAACAACAAAAAATGTTGCGTGCAGGTGCGGGTTATAACTCGATGAAAGATTACGGAATCTTCATTTTATCTGGTTCTCCGAAAGCCGGACAAAGTTTAGAAGAGGCCCAAAAATTATTATTAGAGCAGGTAGAATTGCTTAAAAAAGGCGAGTTCGACGAAAGCCTGATTAAAGCAACCGTGGCCAACATTAAATTGGCAGAACTGCAAAGTTTTGACAATAACGACGTTCGCGCAGATTTTGCCATGAATGCCTTTATCCAAAACCGCGGCACAGAATGGGATAAAACCCTGGCATCAACCGATGCAATGGCTAAAGTAACCAAAAAGGAAATTGTAGATTTTGCCAACAAGTTTTTCATTAATAACTATGCTGCTATCTTAAAACATAAGGGCGAAGACAAAGGCATTGCTAAAGTAGAAAAACCTATCATTACAGCGGTAAAAACCAATGCTAATGAAGTTTCGCCATTTACCAAAAACATTATTGATGCTCCTGTAAAACCTATCGCACCAAAGTTTTTAGATTATACCAAAGACCTTAATTTTGGTAAAGCAGGTATTGCCGATGTAATTGCGATACAAAATACCGAAAATGGCATTTTCCGTATGGGTTACCGTTTTGATATGGGTTCTTATAACTACAAATTGCTGCCTTATGCTACGCAATACCTATCTTTCCTAAGTACTGATAAATATTCTGCAGAAGATATTAATAAAGCATTTTATAATATTGCCTGTAGCTATAGCATCAATGTAGGTACTGATGTAACTACCGTTTCCATCACCGGTTTACAAGAGAATTTTGATAAGGCGGTGGCTTTACTTGAAGATGTTTTAGCACATTGCAAACCAAACGAAAAAGCTTTAGAAGATTTAAAAGGCCGGTTGTTAAAATCAAGAGATAATGCAAAATTAAATAAATCGTCAATTCTGAGTGGTTTAATGAGTTATGCACAGTATGGTGCAGATAATCCTTTTAATTACGGATTAACCAATGACGAGATCAAAAACATGAAATCGGCAGATTTGATCTACATTTTACATAACCTTACCAATTACAAACACACCATTACTTATTACGGACCTAAAACATTGGCTGCATTTTCTGCTGATATTGTAAAGGCACATCCACTGGCGAAAGAATTTACTGATGCTGCGCCGGTTAAGAAATTTGTATATACCAAAACCGATTCGAACAAAGTATACTTTGCCGATTATGATATGGTACAGGCCGAAATCCGTTGGGTACGCAATGGTGGATTGTACGATCCGGCTAATGCTGCAAAAATTGCTTTATTTAACAATTATTTTGGCGGTGGCATGGGCTCGGTTGTATTCCAAACCATCCGCGAATCTAAAGCCTTGGCTTATTCTACCTTTGCCGTATATTCTTCTCCAAATACTAAAGAGAAAGAGAATACAATTGTTGCTTATGTAGGTACACAGGCCGACAAAATGAACGAGGCAGTTGCCGGTATGAATGAGTTATTAACCACCTTACCTGAGTCCGACAAATCATTCGCACTTTCTAAGTCCAACTCATTAAATGGTTTAGAAACCAGCCGCATTACTAAAGACGGTATCATTTACAATTACCTTGCCGATAAAAAATTAGGTTTTGATCACGATTCAAGAATTGATGAATACGCAAACCTGAAACCACTTACTTTTGCTGATATAAAATCGTTCCATCAGAACAATCTTTCGGGCAAGCCATACAGCTATTGTATTGTTGCTTCAGAGAAAAAAATCAACATGACTGATTTAGCAAAATTTGGCCCGGTAACTAAATTAAGCCTGGAGCAGATTTTTGGATACTAACAAGGTTAAGGGTTTGAAGGCGGAGGGTTTAAGGTAAACCCTTTGCCATAAAACTAAAATCACAAGCGATTCCCTTTTCCGGGAATCGCTTTTTTTATTTAGGTAAATAGTTAGTTTCTAGGCAGATAATCGTTTAAATAAATTGAATGCCAAATACCAGCAGATGTTTCGTCATACGTTGAGCGATGAGTATTACTCCTTAATAAAGATTGGTAGAGCAGAGTCCGTAGCTTTTATTGGCATTTCTTCCGGCTTTCCGATCCGATCTTTTTTGCCCATACCTAAACGCCCCCGCAGCAAAAAAGGATCTCCCCTTCAATCCGGTTTAAAAACGAAATTTCTGTTATTATTTAGAGCTATAGAGCGCATAAAAAGCATCTCCCAACCTTAGTCATTTTATCACTTCAGAAGCACAAAAAGACGTTTTCTGTTATCACTTGAGATATATTTCACGCTCGTTAACGCTATTTATCATCGATTGATTAGTTCATTAGTTGTGTAGCGCAGAAAAAAGCAAATTGTGTTTTCACATTTAACGGTCAACAGTTAAAAATACATCAATGTACTTAAAATCTCCTTCACCGAAAATTTAGCCCCGCAAACAAATTCATCTGCCGCTCCATAGTAAATAATTAATTCATCACCGTTAGCGATGTGGCCGTTTGTAAACACCACCTCGCCAAAAAAACCATGCAGTTCGTAATCTTCTTTCGGTACCATAATTGGTTCTTCGGTTCTGGCCAGTACTTTCGATGGATCATTTAAATCCATGAGAAAGGCGCCTAAACAATATTGATGTTTTCCGTTTGCACCGTGATAGATTTCGAGCCAGCCTGCTGCGGTTTTTATGGGTGCTGCACCGGCGCCCACACGGGCACTATCCCAGTAGTTAGGTCTCGTTTTAACAATACACTTGTGTTTGCCCCAATGGATTCCATCGGGAGATTCGGCCAGCCAGATATAATTACCACCCAGCGCCACACTACTAGGACGGTGCAAAGCATAAAATTTACCGTTAATGCATTCTTCAAATATGGCGCAGTCTTTATTATGGGGTGGGATAATCATTCCGTGTTTCTCAAAGATCTTCCAATCTTTTGTTGTTCTTAATCCAACCCCAACCCCATGGGCAGATACTGAAGTAAAGGTTAAATAGTAAGTTTTATCGATTAAGGATACACGGCAATCTTCAATGCCAAATGTTTCATCTTCTCCCTCACCCTGTAATAAAGGATAACCAGCTGGCTGATAAAATTTTATACCATCATCACTGCAAACCAATCTTAAATGAGACAAAGTGGTCAAATAATCAGCACCTTTATAATTGATCACCCTCGGATCGCCAGTATCCAAATCGGGATGATTTTCTGCTATGGCTATAATTTCAATTCCATTATCTTTCAATACAGGGAAAGAAATAATACCTCTGGTTTGCTCAGGTCTTTCGGCAACCCGTATAAGCAGCCATGTTTTACCACCGAATGTAAAAACCCCCGGATTTAAAAGACAAACGATTTCCAGTCCTGCCCTACTGGCACTTAGATCTTTTGGACATAAAATTGGGTTTTCGGGAAATCTTCTTGCGATATCGGGCATAAAAAATATTTTTAAAGCAAAACAGGCGACCAAATTGACCGCCTGTTTGTCTTATAGAATTGTGACTATAATGAGTTAATCCATTTCACGAGTTCATCTCTTCCTTTGCCAGTTTTTTGTTGCAATTTCCCCAGCAATTCATCATCCTGACCTTCCTCGTGCTTTAAATCATCGTCTGTTAAATCAGCATAAGCTTGTTTAACCTTTCCTTTTATTTCATTCCACTTTCCTTTTAATTCTAACTTATCCATGCTCGTATTTTTTTGTTGTGAATAATGTGTTTTATAAATTAAATAACAATCTTATGCACTTTTTGTTTAGTTTTTCACCTCTTTACTTCAGTAACTGAGTTATTTTACCTTATTCCCTCAGGTTTTATATGTTTTTTTAATTATATTAAGGGTATCATTTCTGTCAACTATCAAACATTACTAACTAAACTAATAATTTGATGAAAAAACTACTCTTAAGTATGATTTTGTCTCTCGGTGCAATTTCGTTTGCTTTCGCACAAGGCAAAGTAATTACCGGGAAAGTTACGTCAGCCTCCGGACCAATTCCAGGCGTTAGCGTATTTGCAAAAGGCTCACCCGCTAACGGCACGCAAAGTGATGCCTCGGGATCCTTTAAATTAACTGTAGCAGACAATGCTAAAACACTTGTTTTTAGCTTTATCGGTTACAAAACCAAAGAGGTGCCCATTACCGGGCAGACCGTTAATGTAAACCTCGATGAGGAAAACAATACGCTATCAGACGTAGTTGTGGTGGGATATGGCACACAGAATAAACGGGATGTGACGGGATCAATAGCAAGAGTTACAGCAGCCGATTTGAAAGACAAACCCCTGACAACTATCGAAAGTGCTTTACAAGGCAAAGCACCTGGTGTATTTATCAACTCTGGTAGTGGTAAACTGGGCCAGGCGCTTCAAATCCGGGTAAGGGGTATTTCTTCTATTTCGGCAAGTAACCAGCCTTTATTTGTTATTGATGGCGTGCCAATTGTGAGTGAAGCATTGGGAACCTATACTGAAGCGGATAACCCGCTTGCGGCCATTAGCCCTGATGATATAGAATCGATGGAAGTTTTAAAAGACGCAGCATCTGCAGCCATATATGGCGCCAGGGGATCGAATGGGGTTGTGCTGATTACAACCAAAAAAGGCAAACAAGGAAGAACCAATATTGATTTTGGATATTATGCCGGCTTCAGCGATCCAACCAAAAAGGGCGAATTTTTAAATGCCGATCAATACCGTCAATTATTAGACGCATCTTTTAAATATAACAACTATGATGACGGAGACTATGCCAATGCCGCCGAAATGTGGAAAGATTATACGGGCACAGATGACTGGACGAGCAACAACAATACCAGTTGGGTAAACGAAGCTTTTAGAAAAGGACATACACAACAGTACAACTTAAATATTAATGGTGGTGATGCAAAAACCAGGTTTATGCTTTCCGGAAACTACAACAATAACGATGGAATTATAGTGAGCAACCGCTATGTACGTACTGGTGGCCGCTTAAGTTTAGACCATACTGTTTCGAAAATTTTAGATGTTGGAGGGTCAGTTAACATCTCTAAAGTAGATAATTACCGTATTCCTACTGATAATGCCTTCTCTAATCCATTACAATTAAATGCCTTGCCACCAATTCAGCCTGTACGTGATGCATCAGGTGAATTGAATGGTTCTACTGTTTATTATAACAGCTTAATCGATTATGAAAATGGTAAAAATCTATCAACTACGTACAGAACTTTTGCCAATGCTTATGCAAGCCTAAAAATCACACCCGATTTAGTTTTTAGAAGTGAGTACGGCTTTGATTTTAACAATTTGGAAGAAGAGCAGTTTTTAGGATCAAAAACACAGGATGGAGGTAGTACAGGAGGTTATTCTTCTGATTACATGGCCAAATCCATAAACTTTAATACCAATAATACCCTTAATTATACCAAAACATTTAATGAAAAACATAACCTGAACGTATTGGCTGGTTTTGCCTTTCAAGATACGAAATTCAGATACTCATCTGTAACGGGAACTACACTACCATCAGACAGTTTTACTAAGATTGCAAGTGCAGCAGTAATTTCTGCAGGTGAATCTTCAGAAACCAGACACACTTTTGTTTCATATTTGGCCAGGGTAAATTATAAGTATGAAGATAAGTACCTGTTAAGTGCATCAATAAGAACGGATGGTTCATCAAGGTTTGGTGTGAATAACAGGTATGGAACTTTCCCGGCAGTTTCTGCAGGCTGGATTGTCAACCAGGAAGAGTTTCTAAAATCGAGCAGCTGGGTAAGCCTGTTAAAACTTAGAGGCAGTTATGGTTTAACGGGTAATGCAGAAATTGGCGATTTTGCCTCAAGGAATCTATACCGTGGCGTTAATTATGCAGGTGTAGGTGGTACACGTCCGAGCCAGTTAGGCGATCCGAATTTAAGCTGGGAAAATACCACAAATTACAACATTGGTTTAGATTTTGGTCTATTCTCCGACCGCATTTCTGGTACTGTTGAATACTATAAAAAGAAAACAACCGATTTATTATTAAATGCACCAATTGCTGCTACAAATGGTTTTTCGTCTATTACACAGAACATTGGCGATATGCAAAACAAGGGATTTGAATTTTCCTTAAATACCAGAAATTTTGTCGGCGAATTTAAATGGTCTACCTCTTTCAACATCTCACTTAACAGGAACAAAGTTTTACGCTTGGTGGATGACCAACCGATTTATCCTGGTGGAAGATTTCTAGGCCGTGTGGCTGTTGGAGAACCATTAGGGTACTTTTACGGCAAAGCTTATGCAGGTGTAGATCCGGCCAATGGTGATGCCCTTTATTTTGTTGATGCATCAAGAACAGCAACGACCAATGATTATGCCCTTGCGCAAAACCAAAAGCTGGGCGATCCCAATCCTAAATTCTTTGGTGGCTTTGGTAATCATTTCTCTTTCAAAAACTTTGACCTGGATGTTCAGGCGCAGTTTGTTTCTGGTAATGATATTTATAACATGGCAGGCGTTTTCCAATCTGCTAATGGCGACTACTTTGATAACCAGACTATTGATCAGTTAAACTATTGGACACCAACAAACACCATTACGACTATCCCACAGCCAAGATTTGGTGAAGGAAACGGAACAAGCCCGTCATCCAGATGGATACAGGATGGTTCTTACCTTAGGATAAAAAGTGTGGTTTTCAGCTATAATGTACCTAAAGCGTTTGCCAATAAATATAAATTGCAAAATGTAAAAATATTTGCTTCAGCCCTTAATTTATTTACCATAACAGGTTATAAAGGCTACGATCCTGAAGTAAATACCCCTAGTGGCGGCAACCTCCAGTCTGATAACATTCAACTGGGCCACGATTTTTACACTCCTCCACAAGCAAGAACCATTACTTTCGGTTTAAACATTGGCTTATAAAAACATTAGAATATGAAAAATTATAAAAATATATTAGCTGCATTTCTTATTGTTTTAAGCATATCCAGCTGTAAAAAGCAATTAGAAATAGATCCTAAACAAAATATTGATGCCAATGTGGCACTCAATACAACTGCAGATGTTCAAAATGCATTAACGGGTGCCTATACCTTTATGGCTACCGGCGATCTATACGGGAATAACCTGGTATTTATACCAGATCTTTATGCCAGCGATAACTACTTAACCTGGCGTGGCACTTTTACTACCTACCGCAACATTTCGAGCAAGGCTATTGTAGCAGATAACGCTGATGTGAGGAGAACCTGGATAACCGCTTACAGTGCAATTAATACCGCAAATATTGTACTTTCTGCCTTAAATGTGGTAAGCGATGCCGATACCAAAAACATCATAGAAGGTAAAGCATTATTTATAAGGGGTATTATGCATTTTGAGCTGGTGAGGCTTTACGGTTTGCCTTATGATGCATCCGGCGCTAATACAAACTTAGGCGTTCCTATCATCACAAAAGCGGTAAAAACCATTGATAATGTAACCAATTCAGTTGCAAGAAATACGGTTGCCGAGGTTTATATTGCAGTAGAAAACGATTTAAAATCGGCCATAACGAAATTGGCCTCAGTTGATGATCAATATGCAGCCAAAGCTTTTCTGTCCAGGGTTTACCTACAGGAAGGCAAGTATGCTTTAGCAAGGGATGTGGCCGATGATATTATTACCAACAGTCCATATCACTTAATTACCAATTCTCTTGAAGCACCGTTCAGAACCAAAAATTCAAGTGAGGGTATTTTCGAAATCAAACAGAACGAACAAAGTAATGCCGGAACATCAAACGATGGATTAGCTACTTTTTATGCCAGTTACCAGAACAGTACGGGTGGGGATGTAGGAAGAGCTGATGCGCTGGTAAATAGCACATTTTACAACTCTTTTGAAACGGGTGATAAAAGACAGACCGAAATGATTTATGAAGGTACTGGTGCCAGGACAGGTCTTTTTACTAAAAAATGGTATAGCTTTTATGATAATATACCTGTTTGCAGGGTTACAGAACAGTACCTGATCCGTGCAGAATGTAATTTCAGATTAGGTACTAACATTGGAGCTACTCCAGCTGATGATATTAACACTTTGAGAACAAGAGCCGGACTGGGAGACGTAGTGCCAACTCTCGACATTATCTTAAACGAACGCGAAAAAGAATTGGATTATGAAGGTTTCAGGCTTCATGATTATAAACGTACCAAACGTTCTATAGGCAGTTTTGCTTATAATGACCCTAAATTGGTATTTCCAATTCCAGATCGTGAAATAAATGTGAACAAAGCTTTAAAGCAAAACCCAGGCTACTAATCATAATTGCTTATAAACGGGAAAGCCTCCCGATTGACATCTGGAGGCTTTCCCGTTAAATATGATAAGCTACTAAAGCTTCTTCGCTGCTTCAATAATTTCTTCTACCACACCCGGATCAAGCAAGGTAGAGGTATCACCTAAATTAGCTGTATCACCTTCGGCAATTTTACGCAAAATTCTACGCATAATTTTGCCTGAACGTGTTTTGGGTAAACCAGAAACAAACAATATTTTATCGGGCTTGGCAATCGCCCCAATTACGCGGGTAACCGTCTGTAATATATCTTTTTTAGATAATTCTGCTTCACTATGCATTTCAGGGTAAATTACAAAAGCATAAATCCCCTGCCCTTTTACATCGTGCGGATAACCTACAACCGCGCTTTCTACCACACCCGCATGCATGTTAATGGCATTTTCCACTTCAGCTGTACCAATCCGATGCCCCGAAACATTTAATACATCATCAACACGACCGGTAATCCGATAATAACCATCTTCATCACGCAAACAGCCATCACCAGTAAAATATAAATTCTCGTAAGTAGAGAAATAAGTCTGTTTGCAACGTTCATGGTCGCCGTAAGTAGTACGCAACATGCCCGGCCACGGGAATTTAATACAAAGATTTCCCATCACCCCATTTCCTTCGATTTCATTTCCATTTTCATCAACTAAAATTGGCTGAATTCCTGGTAAAGGTAATGTAGCAAAACTAGGTTTGGTTGGTGTTACTGTAGCGATGGGAGAAATCATGATGCCTCCCGTTTCCGTTTGCCACCAGGTATCAACAATAGGCGCTTTACCGTGCCCGATTTTTTCATCGAACCAATGCCATGCCTCTTCATTAATGGGCTCTCCTACCGAGCCTAAAACGCGGATTGTGCTTAGATCTTTGCCGTTTAATGGATCTTCACCAAAACTCATTAAAGAGCGGATCGCGGTAGGTGCGGTGTATAAGGTATTTACTTTGTGTTTTTCTACAATATCCCAAAAACGCGATGGACTTGGGTAGGTCGGAATCCCTTCGAAAAGCACTGAGGTTGCACCCTGCGAAAGCGGTCCGTAAACAATATAAGAGTGACCGGTGATCCAGCCAATATCGGCCGTACAGAAATAAACTTCTCTAGGTTGGTAATTAAACACATTTGAAAAGGTATAACCCGCATAAACCATATAACCACCACAGGTATGTACCACACCTTTAGGTTTACCGGTAGAGCCAGAAGTATACAGAATGAAGAGCATATCTTCTGCATCCATTTCTTCCGCTTCGCAAATATCATTTACGTGCTTAACTTCATCTTCCCACCACACATCTCTTCCTTTCAACATAGAAACAGGTGTGCGAACATGGGTTAATACAATACATTTCTCTACAGTTGGACAACCAATTAATGCATCATCTATTACATCTTTTAAGGGAATCTGCTTGTTTCCACGGTAAGAACCATCGGCCGTAATCACCACTTTACACTGCGAATCATTGATCCGGTCGGCGATAGATTTAGCAGAGAATCCACCAAAAATAACGGAGTGAACAGCGCCAATCCTGGCGCAAGCCAAAACAGCAATAGCCAGTTCGGGCACCATTGGCATGTAAATACAAATACGGTCGCCCTTTTTAGCACCATTACGTTTTAAAACATTGGCAAAACGGCAAACACGCTCATGCAACATTTTATAAGTATAAGTAACACTTTCTTCTTCCGGATTATTGGGTTCCCAAACAATGGCTGGTTTATCTCCATTGGTAGCTAAGTGCCGGTCTAAACAATTTTCGGTGATGTTAAGTTTAGCACCTTCAAACCACTTGATATTTGGTTCGTTAAAGTTCCAGGATAATACCTTAAACCAGGGTTTGCGCCATTGAAAGTCCTGTGCCACTTCGCCCCAAAACTGCTCAGGGTTTTCTACGCTTTTCTTATAATCTTCTTCGTATTGCTTAAAAGATGTAATTTGCATTGCTAGTTTTTATATTTTGGATTAGTGGCAGCTAATTTAAATAAATAATACCAAGGAAAAATAGTCTTATCGTATCAAAATGAATATCAAACGTTTGATAAAAAATATTTATTTTTAGAATGCGGAGATTTAAATATTCCGCATAACAATCATTGTAAAGGCCCTTGCCGCCTGTAAATATTAATTGTAAAAAATAATTAGCTATGCTATTGCCGTTTACAATTATTTTTCAGATATTTGCACACTCTTAAAAAAATTAAGCGGACGATATTAACAACTATATTTACAAGTCATGTCAAGAGTTTGTGATTTAACAGGAAAAAAGCAATGGTAGGTAACAACGTTTCTCACTCAAACGTTAAAACCAAACGCAAATTTTACCCAAACCTACAACTTCAGAAATTTTATATTCCTGAAGAAAACCGTTGGATTACGTTGAAAGTTTCTACTTCAGCGATCAAAACCATCAATAAAGTGGGTATTAGCGAAGCAATTAACCGTTTCGTAAAAAAAGGATTTTTGTAAAAAACATTAACTGTTGAGATTAACAGTTTTCAATTTATATTAAAATGGCAAAAAAGGTAACAGAGTTCAGGTTATTTTAGAATGTACTGAACATAAAGAAAGTGGCATGCCAGGTATGTCTAGATATATTTCTACCAAGAACCGTAAAAACACTACTGAAAGATTAGAATTGAAAAAATTCAATCCAGTATTGAGAAAAGTAACCGTACATAAAGAAATTAAATAGGTTAAGAATAAAAGACCAAAGCTTAAAGACTAAAGCATTAGCAAGTCTCAAATCTAATGTCTGATATCTCAAATCTAGTAATTAAAATTATAAGAACATGGCAAAGAAAGTAGTTGCAACCCTTAAAACAGGTACAGGTAAAGAATATTCGAAAGTAATTACAATGGTAAAATCACCAAAAACCGGTGCTTACTCATTCAAAGAACTTATCGTACACAACGACCACGTAAAAGATGCTATCGCATCTAAATAAGGTTAATATTTTTAAAATAAAATATTATAGGCCGTTCCGTTTTAACCGGAAGGGCTTTTTTTGTTAGTGAAATTTACCTTAGGAAATAATTGATTATCTTTGAAAAAAGCATAACCATGGAAGCGTATAAGTTTAAAGCAAAAGTTTCTGAAAAACGGAACTATTGTTGTTCCTGACGGATTTGATATAAAAAATAAAGAAGTTGAAGTAATTATTTTGGTTCAAACGGAACAAAGTATTGCTCAAGAAGGGTCTTCAGAAATTTCCCAATAAATTTACTGAAGATTTAATGGAAAATTAATCCAGCTGTAGCTTTCAAACACCTACCGATTTCCTAAAAAAACATACAAATAACTAATGGGTTTATTCGATTTTTTCAAAAAGAAAGAAACTGCACCTGAAGCTCAGGAAGCACTGGATAAAGGTTTAGAGAAAACTAAGGATGGTTTCTTTAACAAAATTACCAAGGCCGTAGCAGGAAAATCTTCTGTTGATGATGAAGTACTTGATAATCTGGAGGAGGTTTTGGTAACTTCTGATGTAGGCGTAAGTACCACCTTAAAAATCATCAGGCGCATCGAAGAGCGTGTTGCCAAAGATAAATATCTTAACACCTCTGAACTGAATTTTATTCTTCGTGATGAGATCCAACTGCTGTTATCGGAAAATAACAGTAACGATTTCCGTCAGTTCGAATATGGCGACCATAAACCTTATGTAATTATGGTGGTTGGCGTAAATGGTGTAGGTAAAACCACTACCATTGGGAAGCTGTCGCATAAACTTAAAGAATCAGGACTTAAGGTTGTTCTTGGTGCGGCCGATACCTTTAGGGCTGCGGCTGTTGACCAGATTAAACTTTGGGGCGAACGCGTTGGCGTGAGGGTGGTGGCACAGGCTATGGGTTCTGACCCTGCTTCAGTTGCTTTTGATACTTTACAGTCGGCCGTTGCAAATGGCGAAGATGTAGTGATTATCGATACCGCCGGCCGTTTGCACAACAAAATCGGCTTGATGAATGAGCTGGGCAAAATTAAACAGGTAATGCAAAAGGTAGTACCAGGTGCACCGCACGAAATTTTATTGGTATTAGATGCCTCGACCGGACAAAACGCCTTTGAACAATGCAAACAGTTTACCGAAGCTACTGACGTGAATGCATTGGCCATCACCAAATTAGATGGAACGGCAAAAGGTGGTGTAGTAATTGGCATTTCTGATCAATTCAGAATTCCTGTTAAATATATCGGTGTAGGAGAAAAAATAGGCGATTTACAGCTTTTTGACAAGAAAGAGTTTGTGAATAGTTTGTTTAAGTAAGCTAAATTTATAAATAAAATCGTTATCAATCGTCATGCTGAATTTATTTCAGCATCTGTCCTTGAGATCCTAAAATGAATTCAGGATGACGACTACTCCAACAAGACACAGATTACAAAATGTTGTGTTTATAGAAAGATTAAGTGAAAGATGAATACCAAAATAGTTAGAAGTAAAAGTGCAGTTAAACAGCCTAAAATCAATGTGATTACATTAGGTTGTTCAAAAAACATATACGATTCGGAAGTACTGATGGGACAGTTGCGTGGCAACAATTTAAACGTTGTGCACGAATCAGACAAAATGGGCAAAGATGATATCGTTGTAATCAATACCTGCGGTTTTATCGACAATGCTAAACAGGAATCAATTGATACCATCCTTCAGTTCAGCGAACTTAAAGAAGCTGGTAAAATTGGTAAGGTTGTAGTTACAGGCTGCCTTTCTGAGCGTTATAAACCAGAACTGGAATCGGAAATTACCAATGTGGATGCATTTTTTGGTACTAACGATTTACAAAATATTTTGCACGAACTAGGTGCGAACTACAAACACGAGCTGATTGGTGAGCGTTTATTAACCACTCCTTCTCATTTTGCTTATTTCAAAATTGCTGAAGGCTGTAACCGTCCCTGCTCTTTCTGTGCTATTCCTTTAATGCGTGGCAAGCACATGAGCAAGCCAATGGAAGAACTGGTTAACGAAGCTAAAATTCTGGCTAAAAATGGCACCAAAGAACTGATTTTAATTGCTCAGGACCTTACTTATTATGGTTTGGATCTTTACGGCGTACGTAAATTAGACGAGTTGATGCGTCGCCTGTCGGATGTTCCCGGAATCGAATGGATCCGTTTACAATACGCCTACCCTTCTGGTTTCCCGATGGAAATTTTAGACGCCATGAATGAGCGCGACAACATCTGCAAATACCTGGATATGCCGCTACAACACATTACCGATAACATGCTAAAATCGATGCGTCGTGGCACAACTAAACAGAAAACCATCGATCTGGTTAACCAAATTAGAGATAAAGTGCCGAATATTGCCATGCGTACCACTTTAATATGCGGTTATCCTGGCGAAACAGAGCGCGATTTCGAAGAAATGAAGGAATGGGTTGCCGAAACCAAATTCGATCGTTTAGGCTGCTTTACCTACTCGCACGAGGAAAAAACACATGCCCATACTTTGGTTGATGATATCCCGGATGAAGTTAAACAACAACGCGTAGACGATATCATGGAAATACAACAAGGCATTTCATTTGATATCAACCAGGAAAAAGTAGGCAAAACCTTCAAAGTGCTGATTGATAAAAAAGAAGGTGATTTTTTTGTAGGCAGAACCGAATTTGATTCACCTGAGGTAGATAATGAAGTGTTAATCGACGCAACAACAGGCTATGCTGCTAATGGAAGTTTTGTTAATGTAAAGGTTGACAGAGCAGAAGATTTCGATTTATACGGAACAATTATTTAATAAAACATAATTAATTAAAAATCCCAAAAGCTAGTCTTTTGGGATTTTTTTGTTTTAAGGCTATAATCAAACCTCTTAATAAAAAGAAGCTGTATCAGAAATATAGACTTGTAATCCTGAACCTGTCGAATCACCTTGCCATAATATTGTTTAAAGCGTTTAGATGCTTCCTCGATTCAAGCTCAATAACTTATTTTATGATACAGCACATTTTATACTTATTAGTTTTTTGATGCTGGTCTGGTTTTAATCTGACTAGGTTTTAACCAGATTTTAGCTCCTTTTGAGTTTACATAGTATTTTTCATTTTTGGCATTAATATAAACATCAGAACCATCTGGTGCCATTTTGCCTTTCCAGGTTTTATCAGCAACTTTCGAACTGCCTTTTACCGCTACCTCAGCAGTTTTATTCCCTACCGATTTAGCACCTTTACCAATTGCTTTTCCGGTATGATCCAATGCTTTACCTACCTCAGTTTTTTTCTTTTCTTGTGCGCTTACGCTAAGGGTTACACCGCCAATTAAGGCCATTGTTAATAAACCCATTACTAATTTCTTTTTCATGACAGCTATATTTTTATTTAACTGATAATGATAACAGTTCGCCACCTCTTTTGTTTGATAGCAAAGTATTTATTAATAAATGTTATTAGAGGATTTTTTTTGAGATTGAGAAACGTAATTTTCAGGATGCTTTTTTAGCGTGCAGGGTAATCAGTTTGGTTGTTCTTTACACTACCCTCTGTTAAATAAACCTTATTGCAGCGGTTATCCTTTTTGAAGCACAATCAAAAACATTTCCTCTAATGCTCACAAAAAGATAATAGCGGAAAGAAGGACTGCCCTAACCGAAAAGCAATGAGCCTGCTTTTCAACCTGAGTTCGATTAATGTTTAAAAATTAATGTACTTTATTAGGACGAATTGGCTAGCCGTTTCGTCATGCTGATCCAATAGCTATCGGATTTATTTCAGCATCTTTCCTGTTAAACAGCCTTGCTATAAAGACCCTGAAACAAGTTCAGGGTGACGACCGTTCATACAAGGCGCCAAATAACCCAAATTAAAGCACATTATTAATCGAACTCAGGTTTAAAAAATAAAGATTTGTTTTTGGAGCGCAAAGACAGTAATAATGATTAAAGTTTGTTCCCGTGCTACGCTGTATCCCTCCGCTGCGCTTCAGGGATGCCGCTGCGCCTGGGGCTAGAAACGTTGTTCCTGCCAAGAACAAAATACAAACATCTATGATAGGCAAAGCGTTAATTGTTCCTTACACTGCCCTCCGTTAAATAAACCTTATTGCAGCGGTTATCCTTTTTGGTGCACAATCAAAAACATTTCCTCTAACGCTCACAAAAAGATAATAGTGGAAAGAAGGACTGCCCTAACCGACCGGTACAAAACCTGCTTTACAAAAACAATTATTGAATCAAATCACTATAATCATTAACCTCCGCTGATTTTAGTTTAATTTCTCCGCCAATAGCTTCATTTCTATCTGTGGCGATCGTTTCTCGTAAATGATGCTGTGAACGGCCTTACAGATGGGCATGTCTACATTATACTCCTGGTTTTTGATGTGCATGCATTTTGCGGCATAATAACCTTCGGCTACCATATTCATTTCTAACTGTGCCGATTTTACAGTATAACCCTTGCCTATCATATTACCAAAAGTACGGTTGCGGCTGAACTGTGAATATGCCGTTACGAGCAAATCACCAAGATAGGCTGATTCTTTAATGTCGCGGTCAATGGGATGAACCAAATCTACAAAGCGTTTGATTTCCCGTATGGCGTTGCTGATCAGCACGGCCTGAAAGTTATCTCCATAACCTATGCCATGGCAAATGCCACTGGCTACGGCGTAAATATTTTTTAAAACTGCAGCGTATTCAGTACCGAAAATATCATCAGAAACATTGGTTTTAATATAACGTGTATTCAAAATCGAGGCAAAATGCTGCCGCTTTATCTACGTCAGTACAGGCAATAGTCAGGTAAGAAAGTTTCTCAAAGGCTACTTCTTCTGCATGGCAGGGACCGCTTACCACAAGAATATCGTGATAAGGAATGTTGTATTTTTCGTGCAGAAATTCGCCTATAATCAGGTTATCTTCGGGTACGATTCCCTTAATGGCAGATACTATTTTCTTGCCTTTTAAATCTTCAGGGGTTATGGCAGACAGTGTTTCCTTTAAAAAAGCTGCAGGAACGTTTAAAATAACAAAATCAGCTGATTTTATAATCGAACTGATATCAGACGAGATATTGTCCTGACCGAGCTTTAGCTCAACAGAACTGAGGTAATGAGGATTGTGTTTAAATTTTTTAATGTGCTCAATGGCTGTTTCATTACGCATCCACCAAAAAATCTCTTTCTCAGACAAATTATCTGCAAGCATTTTTACGATGGCAGTAGCCCAGCTCCCGCCCCCTATCATTGCTATTTTAGGTACCATGATTATAAAAAAGGTTTAAGGTAAAAGGTGTAAAACTCTTTTTCAAAAGGTATATGGCAAAAGGTGTAAGACTTAAGGTTTTAGGCAACTTGCCCTACCTTAAACCTTACACCCTAAACCTGAGGAATACACCTTAAACAACGCAAGTTACTATTTCTTGCTATTATTTATAAACTACTTCTTACCGTCTTTGCTAAACAATTGGTCTTTAGCTGTTTTTTCTACCACCATACCATCTTTCAATTTGTTCTGAATGGCAGAATAAGGACCAGTTACCACTTCATCGCCGGCTTTAACACCCGATTTTACAATGATAAACTGATCGTTCTGGATACCTGTAGTCACCTCTGTTTTTTTAACTTTTTTGCTTTTAGCATCGTAAGTGTAAACATACTGCTTCACCTTTTTGTCGGTAAGTTTCGATTTCTGTTTATCGGTATTTTCCTGGTTGCCCTGGTTATTGTTGCTACCGCCCGACTTTGCATTATCAGTAAACACTGCCTGGATTGGAATAGCCAATCCGGTTAACGATTCGCTTTCAATATCAACCGTTGCCGACATACCCGGACGGAAAATAGATTGTTGTTTGCCTTCCATTTCTTCGGTAATCCTGATTTTTACAGAAAAGTTCGTCACCTGATCAACCGAAGTAGATGTGGTAGTTCCAACTGCCGTTGATGAACTTGCAATTTCGGTAACCACACCTCTGAATTTCTTATCGGAAAATGCATCCACTTCGATAGAAGCCTTATCGCCAACTTTAACACGGGTAATGTCGTTCTCGTTTACATCAACATTAACTTCCATAGATGAAAGATTAGAAATACGCATAATCTCGGTACCTGCCATTTGCGAAGTTCCCAAAATACGGTCGCCAAGCTCAATTGATAATTTAGAAACGACACCATCAACCGGCGCGTAGATAGTGGTTTTAGCTAAGTTAGCACCCGCTTCTTTAACATTTGCACCAGTTTGCTCTAAAGTAAATTTGGCGCCGGTTACATTTTCTTTTGCGCTGGCTAAATTTGCTTTAGCAGTTAAAAATGCCGCTTTTGCTGCATCGAACTCTGAAGCTGAAATTACTTTTTTATTAAAAAGTTCAACATTACGTTTGTAGGTAGCTTCTGCATTCACAAAATTAGCCTGGTTTTGGGCAAGCTGCTGTTGCGCTGCAGCTACGCTGGCTTTTTGTGCATTAAAACTTGCCACGGTTCTTTCGTAACCCGATTGTAACACATCCGGACGTACTTTACAAAGCAACTGGCCTGCTTTAACAATATCACCCTCTTTTACTTTTAACTCTACCACCTCTCCAGATACCTCAGAACTTAACTTAACCTCAGTTTCTGGCTGGATTTTTCCACTTGCCGTAACTGTTTCCACAACAGTTTTATCTGATGCTTTTTCTGTAGTTACTTTTTCGGTTTTATTTCCACCTATCACTCCGGTCAGTTTGAGCACAACCAGAAGAACTACGATAGTAACTAAGGTAATAATAATATGCTTCAGTTTCATAATTTGTATTGTATTTCGTTTATTTTAAGTTGTAATGTTTTAAGGTTAAAAAAACGTTGTAAGGTTGAAAGGTTTTGATGTTAAATTCAATTTGCTTCCAGCTTTAGTCTTTTTCTTAAAAAACAATCTGTTTGCCTAAATAGTAATCAATTACCTTGGCACGGAACAGTAAGTCGTATTTTGCTAAGATAAAATCTATTTCGGCTTTATTTTTATTGGTTTGTGCCGTACTGTAATCTAAAGAGTTTACTAAACCAACAGCATAACGTTGTTCGATAACATAAAAAGCATCCTTTTGAGCCTGAAAAGCATTTTGGGTAGAAGAATACCTGCTTTGTGCGGCGTTTAAATCGGCAACAGCCTGATTGATTACTTTGATCAGGTTGTTTTTAGAGATTTGCTCATCTGTTTTGCGCTGCTCGAATACTATTTTAGCCTTTCTTACGGTCGACCTGGTGGTAAAACCATTAAAAATAGGAATTGAAATACCCATATTAATTGATTTCCCGAAGTTGTCAGACAGTTGACTAAAAAATGGATTGTTTCCAGGGAAAGCAAACTGATATTGATAGAACGATCCTAAACCTCCTCCAAATGTAACTTTAGGATAATAACTGCCTTTGGCAACATCAATTGCTTTTTCTGCTGCCTGTGTATTTAAATTTGCCAATTTGATATCCGGGAAAGTATTTAAAGCCTGGCTGTAAATATCACTTGGAACATAATTGTTCTGAATGTTATTCAATTCGTTAACCAATGGTGGCTGCACCTTAAATGTCATTGGTGGCTGAATTTCCATTAATTGTCCTAAAGTTAAATAGGATATTGTCAACTGATTCTGCGCATTGGTTAGATTAAGCTCAGCGGTTGCAGCCTGCGATTTTGCCTGGGAAATATCGGCTAAAGTTTTATTACCAACATCCAAAAGCGCTTGTTCTCTTTTTAAAGTAGAATTAGCAACGTCTAATTGTTGTTGTGTAGCTTTGACCTGATCCTGGCTATTTAAAACCTGCAGGTAAGCGGTTACGACCTGCAGAATAAGATCATTTTTTACCTTTTCTACATTGGTTTGATCTACAGCTAACAATAACTTATTCTGTCTGATCTGATTCAGTTGAGCACCACCTCCAAATACCTGCACATTCGCAGATACATTAGGGTTTAAGGTATAATTTTGTGTATTTAGAAACAACCCTGATGTTACCTGGCTCCTTCCCCATTGCATAGATTGGTTAACCGAACCATTTACAGTAGGCAATAAAGCATTTTTAGACTGGCGCACATTTTCTTCGCTAAGCGCGGCATTAAATGCAGCCTGTTTGATGTTTAGATTGTTTTTTAATGTGTTTTCGACTGCTTGTTGAATGCTGATCACTTCTTGAGCCTTAATTTGCTGACTAAAACTTAATGTCACTAATAACGCAGATCCGGTAATTAACTTATTCTTGGTAAACATCTTCATAATTTGTTTCAAATCTATATAAACAACTTTAATAATTTCAATCTGTTCAGGCATTTACTAACTTTGGACTTAAATGTACCTGATCAAATCACCGCTTCTGCTAAAATGGTATTATCCATCACTGTTATGGAATAAATCCCGCACCGAAAAAGTTATTTATCTGACCTTTGACGACGGACCCATACCCAATGTTACAGACTTTGTATTAAAAACTTTAAAAGTCTTCAATGCTAAAGCTACATTTTTTTGCATCGGCGATAATATCATTAAACACCCCGAAGTTTTTGAACGCGTAAAAACCGACGGACATGCCATTGGAAACCATACTTTCAACCATTTAAAAGGCTGGAAAACCGATGATAAAACCTATCTCGAAAACACGCTAAAATGCCAGCAACTTACCCAAACCGATCTTTTCCGCCCACCTTATGGGAGGATTAAGAAGAGCCAGATTCTGAGTCTGAAGTCCGAAGTCCGGAGTCCGGAGTCAATATCCCAAAATTCACAAACTGACTTACATCTCAAATCTCAAATCTCAAATCTCAAAATCGTAATGTGGGATGTGCTTAGCGGCGATTTCGACACTAAACTCTCACCCGAAAAATGTTATCAAAATGTGATTAAACATACCGAAAATGGTTCTATAATTGTATTCCACGATAGTTTAAAAGCATTCGACCGTTTATCTTACGCACTTCCCAAAGTATTGGCTTATTTTTCTGAAAAAGGTTTTACTTTTTCAACGCTTTAGCGTTAAGCTAATCTTATGCCAAGGCTCTAAACACATTTCAACAAGCTATATATCAATACATTAATATACTATTAAATAAACAACTGTTCAAAATCGCACAAATATGTCCGTTAATGAACGTTTATGGAATAATCAGTTCTTTTTCATCATCAGATGAAAACTGATATGCTAAACGGCCTCCTGAAGATAAAATATTATCTACTGATTTTTTCCCTGGTTCTGATAGCCTGCAATACTCGTATTGAACAAGGTTTTGAGATAATACCTCCCGGTTTAAATTCAACAGAGAACCTGATCAAGGGGATACGACCGAATAAAGATTATCAATACTGGGCCTGCATCCGGCAGGATTTTAGTGGCAAAATTCATCCAGAAACTGAGATTATAACAGGACATGGAAATCTTTCCTATTTAATGAACAATAGGTTTGATCAGCCAAAATCAGGTTTTTTATTCAAAATGTGGAAAGGTTATTTTTATATTGCTTACATTGAAAACGACCGGGTGAAATTGGTTACAAACAGAGCAGAGTTGATCAGATTTATTGGAAAAATTGATGGCTTGGAAGAAGCTTTATTACTTGCCGAACTCGATAACTTAAAGGCTGAGTACACCTGGGGTATTGGTGGATCTTACAGAAAAACCAAAAAGGATTTGAGTTTTATCTTGCAAAGTTTCACAAATGCCCGGTAAAAACAGAACCATATCGGGTAAGCATTGATACTGCAGGGAATATAAAAACAAAAAGTTTAGGTTTTTATTATAACATTGATAACAATACCTGTTTAGATTAATGATTCAGCGCTCCGTGATAAACCTTTACTTTAATCGGAAATATCAGGCGATTAAAATCATCAATCCACATTCTGTTTTCATATTTTATATGCTTTTAAGGCCTATCATTTACACCTTTAGCGGTTGTTTAGAACAATTCCAAATTACTTAATCGCCTGTGCAAATTACATTTAAAAGTTGTTTTTTGCTATTTTTGGCTTCAGTCAAAAAATTGAGTTTTTTGGTCAAAAAACCACAAATTAATATATAAAAGCAGTATTCTTTTGATGAAAAGCGATTGTGTATTTTGTTGCGCAAGCCTATAGCAAAAAGAATAGATATCTAAGATGAGTATTTATAACGATTATATCCAGGAGATTGAAGACAGAAAAGCTCAAGGTCTTCATCCCAAACCTATTGATGGCGCTGAATTATTAAGTGAAATCATCGATCAAATCAAAAATGTAAATAATTTTAACAGGGCAGATGCTGTTAATTTTTTCATCTACAACACCTTGCCGGGCACTACCGCAGCAGCTGGTGTAAAAGCAGAGTTTTTAAAAGAAATTATTTTAGGCGGAACTATCGTTGCAGAAATCACACCTGATTTTGCCTTCGAATTGTTATCACACATGAAGGGTGGCTCTTCTATCAAAGTGCTGTTAGACATTGCTTTGGCCGACAATGGTGATAAAGCCCATAAAGCTGCAGATGTTCTTAAAACACAGGTTTACTTGTACGATGCCGATACAGATCGTTTAAAAGAAGCTTACAACAATGGCAATGCCATTGCTAAAGAAATATTAGAAAGTTATGCCAAGGCAGAATTTTTCACCAAACTTCCTGAAGTAGCAGAAGAGATTAAAGTGGTAACCTTTATTGCCGGGATTGGCGATATTTCTACAGATTTATTATCTCCGGGTAACCAGGCACACTCCCGTTCTGATCGTGAATTACACGGTAAATGCATGATTACGCCAGAGGCTCAGGAAGAAATTAAAGCATTGCAGGCGCAACACCCAGATAAAAGTGTAATGCTGGTAGCTGAAAAAGGCACCATGGGTGTAGGTTCCTCTCGTATGTCGGGCGTAAATAATGTGGCACTTTGGACAGGCAAAAGATCCAGCCCTTATATCCCATTTGTAAACATAGCGCCAATTGTAGGTGGTACCAATGGTATTTCTCCAATTTTTTTAACCACAGTTGATGTAACTGGTGGTATTGGTATCGACCTTAAAAACTGGGTAAAGAAAACCGATGAGAACAGAAATGTTATCCGTAACGAAAATGACGAGCCAATTTTAGAGCAAGTTTACTCCATAGAAACGGGTACGGTACTTACCATCAATACCAGAACTAAAAAATTATATAATGGAGACCAGGAGCTAATTGATATTTCGAAAGCATTGACTCCTCAAAAAATGGAATTTATCAAAGCAGGCGGTTCTTATGCCATTGTTTTCGGTAAAAAAATCCAAACTTTTGCAGCTAAAACTTTAGGCATCGAAGCTCCGGTAGTATTTGCTCCGGCTAAAGAGGTATCTGTAGAAGGGCAAGGTTTAACTGCTGTAGAGAAAATATTTAACAGAAATGCAGTAGGTTTAACACAAGGTAAAGTGTTACATGCTGGTTCTGATGTTCGTGTAGAAGTAAACATTGTGGGTTCGCAAGATACTACCGGCTTAATGACGGCTCAGGAATTAGAGGCAATGGCTGCTACAGTGATTTCTCCTATTGTAGATGGCGCTTACCAGTCAGGTTGCCATACAGCATCTGTTTGGGATAAAAAAGCACAGGCAAATATCCCTAAACTGATGAAGTTCATGAATGATTTTGGGGTAATTACTGCCCGCGACCCTAAAGGGGAATATCATTCGATGACCGACGTTATTCACAAAGTATTAAATGATATTACCATTGATGAGTGGGCAATCATCATCGGTGGCGATTCGCATACCCGTATGTCTAAAGGTGTGGCTTTCGGTGCCGATTCTGGTACAGTAGCATTGGCATTGGCAACAGGTGAGGCTTCTATGCCAATTCCGGAGTCAGTAAAAGTAACCTTCAAAGGGGCAATGAAACAACACATGGATTTCCGTGATGTGGTTCATGCTACGCAATTGCAAATGTTACAGCAGTTTGATGGCGAAAATGTATTCCAGGGTCGTATCATTGAGGTACATATAGGCACTTTATTAGCCGACCAGGCCTTTACCTTTACTGATTGGACTGCTGAAATGAAAGCAAAAGCTTCTATCTGTATTTCGCAAGACGATACTTTAATCCAATCATTGGAAATTGCTAAAAACCGTATTCAAATTATGATAGATAAAGGTATGGATAACCATAACCAGGTTCTACAAGGTTTGATTAATAAAGCAAACAAACGTATTGAAGAAATTAAAACCGGTATCAAACCAGCTTTAATGCCGGATAATAATGCTAAATATTATGCTGAAGTTGTAATCGATCTGGATCTAATTGAAGAACCAATGATTGCCGATCCGGATGTGAATAACGCTGATGTTTCTAAACGTTATACACACGATACCATCAGAGACTTAACTTATTACGGTGGCGATAAAAAAGTAGATCTGGGTTTCGTTGGCTCATGCATGGTGCATAAAGACGATTTGAAAATCGTTTCCCAAATGTTAAAAAATATAGAGACACAGACTGGTAAAGTAGCGTTCAAAGCGCCACTGGTAGTTGCAGCTCCTACCTACAACATCATCGATGAATTAAAAGCAGAAGGTGATTGGGAATATTTACAAAGATATTCTGGATTTGAGTTCAGCGATGCATTACCTAAAAGCACAGCACGTACAGAATATGAGAACATCATGTACTTAGAGCGCCCGGGCTGTAACTTGTGCATGGGTAACCAGGAAAAAGCGGCTAAAGGCGATACGGTAATGGCTACGTCGACCCGTTTATTTCAGGGCCGTGTGGTAGAAGATAAAGATGGTAAAAAAGGAGAGTCTTTACTTGCTTCAACCCCGGTAGTCGTTCTTTCAGCTATCTTGGGTCGTATTCCGAGCATTGAAGAATATAAAATGGCAGTAGAGGGCATTAACTTAACCAAGTTTACCCCTATTTCTACAAAACAATAAGAAACAAAAAAGTATATTATTTGTTAATTCCTAGAGAAGGCTGCCTGAGGAATCTGGTAGCCTTTTCTTTTACAGAAGAGTTGCATAGAATGGTTTTAAATAAGATATTATGACAAATCTCAAAAATAAATCTGTTTAAAATTGTTTACTTTAGAAAGTATCTTATTGACAATAATTATAAAAAAATTAAAGTATGGCTTTTGATATAGACATGATTAAAAAGGTGTATGCAAACTTTGGCAGCCGCGTAGAGGCTGCACGTAAAGTTGTTGGCAGGCCTTTAACATTATCTGAAAAAATATTGTATGCACACCTTTGGGATGGAGATCCTAAAAAGGCGTTTAAGCGTGGTTCTGATTACGTAGACTTTGCACCAGACCGCGTAGCGATGCAGGATGCTACGGCGCAGATGGCTTTATTGCAGTTTATGCAAGCGGGCCGTCCACAGGTTGCAGTTCCTTCAACAGTTCACTGCGATCACCTGATTACGGCTAAAGAAGGCGCTGCCATAGATTTACCTCATGCCAAAACAGAAAGTGCAGAAGTTTTTGATTTCTTATCTTCTGTATCCAATAAATACGGTATTGGTTTCTGGAAACCAGGGGCTGGTATTATCCACCAGGTAGTTTTAGAGAACTATGCTTTCCCGGGTGGAATGATGATCGGTACCGATTCGCACACAGTAAATGCAGGTGGTTTAGGCATGGTTGCGATTGGTGTTGGTGGTGCTGATGCCTGTGATGTAATGGCAGGTTTGCCCTGGGAGCTTAAATTCCCTAAGTTAATCGGTGTAAAACTAACCGGTAAATTAAATGGCTGGACTGCAGCCAAAGATGTAATCCTTAAAGTGGCAGGTATCCTTACTGTAAAAGGTGGTACCGGTGCTATTGTAGAATATTTTGGCGATGGTGCCACTTCAATGAGTTGTACCGGTAAAGGTACCATCTGTAATATGGGTGCCGAAATTGGTGCAACTACTTCTACTTTCGGTTATGATGAAAGCATGGAGCGTTACCTACGTGCTACCGGCAGAAATGAAGTTGCTGACGAAGCAAACAAAATTGCGGCTTACCTAACCGGTGATGCTGAAGTATATGCTGATCCTGAAAATTACTTCGATCAGGTTATTGAGATCGATTTAGATACTTTAGAACCTTACTTAAATGGTCCTTTTACACCAGATCTGGCCACTCCGGTTTCGCAGATGAAAGTGGAGGCAGAGAAAAATGGCTGGCCGTTAAAAGTAGAATGGGGCTTAATTGGTTCTTGTACCAACTCTTCATACGAAGATTTATCAAGAGCAGCTTCAATCGCCAACCAGGCTATTGCAAAAGGTTTGGTAACCAAATCGGCTTTCGGTATCAACCCGGGATCTGAGCAGGTACGTTACACGGCAGACCGCGATGGTTTCTTAAAAACTTTCGAAGATTTAGACGCAACGATCTTTACCAATGCCTGCGGACCATGTATCGGCATGTGGGACCGTACGGGTGCAGAGAAAGCAGAAAAAAACACCATTGTACACTCGTTTAACAGAAACTTTGCAAAACGCGCTGATGGTAATCCTAATACTTTCGCTTTCGTAGCTTCACCAGAAATGGTTGCTGCTATAGCCATTTCGGGTAATTTAGGATTTAACCCATTAACGGATACCTTAACTAACGATAAAGGCGAACAGGTTAAATTAGATCCACCTACTGGTTTTGAATTGCCAACAAAAGGTTTCGCTGTAGAAGATGCAGGTTTCCAGGCTCCGGCTGCTGATGGTTCATCAGTTCAGGTGCTGGTTTCTCCAACTTCACACCGTTTACAATTATTAGATCCATTTAGCCCTTGGGAAGGCACTGACTTAAAAGGTCTAAAACTTTTAATCAAAGCCAAAGGTAAATGTACAACAGATCATATCTCAATGGCTGGTCCATGGTTAAAATTCCGTGGTCACCTGGATAACATCTCTAACAACATGTTAATTGGTGCGGTTAACTACTTCAACGATAAAACAGATAACGTTAAAAATGAATTAACCGGCGAGTATGGCCCTGTTCCGGCAACCCAGCGCGATTATAAAGCCGCTGGTTTAGGGTCAATTGTAGTAGGCGACGAAAACTACGGCGAAGGTTCATCCCGTGAGCATGCAGCCATGGAGCCACGTCACCTGGGTGTTCGCGCGGTATTGGTAAAATCTTTTGCCCGTATCCACGAAACCAACCTTAAAAAACAAGGTATGCTGGCCCTAACTTTCACGGATAAAGACGATTACGATAAAATTCTGGAAGATGATACGATCGATATTTTAGGCTTAACTGAATTCACACCTGATCAACCATTAACATTGGTATTGCACCATGCTGATGGCGCTACCGAACAGTTTGCCGTTAACCACAGTTATAATGCACAACAAATCGATTGGTTTAAAGCTGGTGGTGCGTTAAATATTATCAGGGCTGAAGCAGCAGCTAAGGCAGCGCTTTAATAGTCCGAAGTCTAGAGTCAGAAGTCCGAGGTCTGGATGAAAAGAATATCAATCCCGTTTTGTTAATTCAAAGCGGGATTTTTTGTTCTTTTACCAGATACCGTTTAAAATGATATCTGTTTCTCCAATTTGTCACATTGAGCTTGTCGAAATGCCTTAAAATCATTACAAAAAGTCCTTCGACAGGCTCAGGATTGACAAATCTATCCTTTAGGATTAACCTTTTTATTTTCTTTGGAAAGCAATTGCAGTAGTTTCTAGGTTAGGGTTAGTCCCACTAATGCTGCTGCTGGTTGAAGAAACCAGCATTCGCGTATATCGGGTTTAGATGGCAGAGACAGAGGTGCTTTTCACACAAATATTCCCTGGATCACCATGAGGAGAAATTTTACCTTGCTTGCAGTAAAAGAACCTTCTAGCCCCGGGAGCAGCGGCATCCCTGAAGCGCAGCGTAAGGATACAGCGGAGCACGGGAACAGGTCTTAATAGTTGCCTCTGACCTTGCGCTTCAAAAAATTGTACGTTTCTTTTGCAATGACGTAATTACATCGAAGAAATCAATCTACTCAAACTCATAACCACAATCGTAACAATGATGGCACTTATTGGCTTTAATTGGAGTTGTAAGCGTTAAAAAAGCAAGGATAGTTGCCCAAATACTATATTTTTTATCAGTAGCCATTCCATAGCCCACATTGGTAGATCCACATTTCTCACAAACTGTTTTACCTTCTTCTGATGCCTCTTCATCAATAATTTCATCTGACAATTCAAAAGCCAAACTATTGTCTTCAGCCAGTAAAGCGTTGATGGCCTCTACATCTCTTTCAAAAACAATGAGTTTAACACCGCCAATGGCCTGGTTATAAAGCGGATTTAGCGTTGCAACATTTTCATCGGCCAGGAAACAGGCAAATCCGCTATCCTCCAATTTAGCTTTAACAATATTGGCCTCCATTGGATTATAATAGGTGCTATATACTACTGTTTTATCATTCATATTCCAAACATAAGAATTTGTTTAATTATGAAAGTGAAAAGAGTAAACGATCAACTAGCTTTTCAGAAATTCTTTCCACCAGTAGCCCGAATCTTTAATAGTACGTTCCTGAGTTTTAAAATCGTTATAGACCAGTCCAAACCTTGCCGTAAAACCCTCGGCCCATTCAAAATTATCTATGAGTGTCCAGGCCATATAACCGGTAACATTTATCCCTTCATTTTTGAGTTTTAGCAGCGCGCCCAGGTAAAGTTTAAAATATTCGATTCGTTCCGGATCTTCTACCCTTTTATCAGTCAATTTATCGTGATAGGCTGCACCGTTTTCGGTGATGATAATATTTTTAATATTTGGATAGGCTGCAAACTGTTTTACAATATTATAAAAGCTATCGGCATTAATCTCCCAGCCCATCGCAGTGTGTGGCTTTTTCCGGCTTTTGGCCTTTACTTCCCAAGCCTGTATCACCGGGATAAAAGCATTGTATTTTACCACCAGGGGAAAGTAATTTTGAAGTCCGATAAAATCAAAATCAAATTTCATCCTTTCCTGCAGTCGCCAGGTACCATATTCGATCTGAAATTTCTCCAGTACATCCCAATCTGCAGTAGGAAAGCCCATGCCTAGTGTAGGTTCTACAAACAAACGGTTCATCAGGCAGTCTACGCGTTTAGCGGTGAGGATATCGCTATCACTTTGTGTATTAGGGATAATTTCTGAACAGGAGAAAGTAGTGCCAATATTGGCTCTGTTAATTTCTGCACGTAAAATTTTACCACCTTCTGCCTGTGCCAAAGCCGTATGTAATACCGCAGGGAAAAAATTGCTTAAACCTGTTTTACCGGGAGCATGAATACCAAGCATATACCCTAGTGATGTATAACCAAAAGGCTCGTTCAACACAATCCAATTTTTTACTTTGTCTCCATATTCTAATGCACAGATGCTCACATAGGCATTAAAGGCAGCATTGATGCTGAAGCTTGTCCAGCCGCCCTCATCTTCCAGCGCCTGCGGTAAATCCCAGTGATAAAGCGTAACGTATGGGGTAATTCCATGAGTTAAACATTCGTCAATAAGATTGTGGTAAAAACGGATACCTTCCTGATTTATTTCTCCCCTTCCGCCGGGCAAAATCCTGGACCAGGCAATAGAAAACCTAAAAACTTTAAAGCCTAGTAATTTTACTAAAGCTATATCTTCGGTATATCGGTGATAAAAATCGCAGGCGGGATCTAATTTGTGGCTTTTCTTTATTTTGCCGTTTTTCGCCGTAAAAGTATCCCAAATGGAAGGGCCTTTACCGTACTGGGTTGCTGTGCCTTCTATCTGCGCTGCAGCAGTAGCTACTCCCCACAAAAATCCGAACCGAAATCGCTTGCCTTAACCATTGTTATCCATTATTTGCCATAAGTTGCGAGTTTAATATTAACAAATCATTAACAATTAAAATGATTCGAAATAAAAACAATTTTTGATATTTTTACCTATGCGCTACTCATTAATTTCTTTCCTATTGGCATTACTAAATCTCTCTGCCTTTGGAAAATTTACCCCACCCATTAATGATGAATTGATAAATGCCATTAATATTACCAATACCAGTGCATATTGTAGTGGCGATGCCGAATTTAATAATTTAGAAGCTACACCAAGCAGTTATAATAAAGCTTTAAACTGGCTGGCTGTTGGAAAAGATGTTTGGTATAAGTTTACTGCATCTAAGTTTGACGTAAACATTTCTGTTAGCGGAAATATTGATGCCAATAGTACAAATACCTTAATCGGTCCTTTACTTGCCCTATATTCGTATGATCCAGCTACTAATTCTATTGCCGAACAGCCTGGCACGCAGGCGACATCAAATAATGTTATTTCTTTGTACAAGGGTGCTTTAACGGTTGGGCAGGTTTACTATATCAGGGTGAGTGCAGCGAATGATGCTACCGGTACCTTTAAGCTTTGTATCGATAATTATTTCCCACCAATCCAACCTGGACAAGATTGTGGGACATTTTCAGTGTTGTGTACCAAAGAAACATTTACACAGTTAAATGTAACTGGTTCGGGGGCAAATAATCACGAATCGGCTGGAACCTGTTTAGGTACAGAATCTAACTCTGCCTGGTATATGTTTAAAGCTTCTGTACCCGGCGATTTTACTTTTGTAATCACCCCAACGGTAACTACAAACGATATTGACTGGGTTTTTTACGATTTAGGCCTGAACGGGGATTGCAGTAAAATAAATGCGGCAAATGCTATCCGGTGTGCATCAGGAAGTGGCGTAACCTGTAGCCCGTCCTATTATAAAACCGGCCTAAGTATGACTGAAACTGATTTGACTGAAGCGCTAGGTTGCCCTGCCGGCCAAAATGGGTTTGTAAAATATGTAGAACTGCAACAGGACCATGTTTATGCTATATTAATCGATAATTTTTCGGGGGGGAATAATGGTTTTACCTTAGAATTCGGCGGCACGGCAGATTTTGCGGGTCCAACTGCCGAAATTGATGTTAAAAAACTAAACCCATGTACCGATAGCCAGGCTTATACTTTCGAAAGTAAAGCATCGAACTTCGCCTCCTTAAAATGGTCTTTTGGTGAAGGAGCAAACCTGGCTTCGGCCACAACAGCCGGGCCATTTACCGTAACATACAATACACCAGGTGAGAAAATTGTAGTTCTGGAAGCCAAAGGCACAAACGGTTGCAATGTAGTTACTACGCAAACTTTTATTGTAGCAAACACACCCGAAAAACCTATCATAAGCGCTTCCAAGGTTAATTTGTGCCAGGGAGATGTATTAAAATTAAGCACTCCTTTTTTAAATTTAGCCAGCTACCACTGGTCAGGGCCAAACGGTTTTGTTTCAACAAACCAAAACCCCGAAATCCAGGTAAGCGGACCAGAAATAGTTGGAACATATAAACTTTATGTTCAGGTTGGAGATTGTGTGAGCGAAGTAAATTCAATCGATATTTTATCGGTCGATTTAAAGCCAGAAGCACTATTTTCGATTGAGGTTAATCATAAATGCGAATCAGACCAATCTTTTTCGTTTATCAATGCTTCTAAAAACTACACGAAACTCAGCTGGGATTTTGGTCCGGGCATAAAAAGCCAGGTAGCCATCAATAACGACAGTCAGATATTAACCTTTACAGATCCTGGACTTAAAACAATCACACTAACAGTTGAAAGCAATAATGGCTGTACTTCTACCTTTACAAAAGATATTTTGGTAGAGTTGAAGCCGGAAAAACCAGAAATAAATATTAATCAACCCTTCTTTTGTTTAAAAGACATCATAAAATTATCTGTACCGGCAAAGGAAGGTATCACTTATGCATGGAGCGGGCCAAACAATTATTCCGCCACCACAAATGCCGTTGAAATACCGGTAACAGATTTTAATGTGGCAGGACAATATCAGGTTATATTAACATCAGGCTCTTGTAACTCCGAACCCGCAACGATCATTGTTCCCGCAATTGCCAGAATTCCAGTGGCTAAATTTTATACCGAACCTACCTTCGACGTTAAGTTTTCTGCTCCAGTACCCATAACATTTACCAATACATCGCTTTACAGCGATTTTTATGAATGGAATTTTGGTGATGGAATTATTTCTTCAGAACAAAACCCTACCCACATTTATCAAACCGATGGATTATTCCAGATTACTTTAACCGCATTTTCTAAAAACGGCTGCTCAAATTCAATCACGCAAGGCGACCTCATTATCAAAAAAATGCATCTACATTTGTTCCAAATGCATTCTCACCAAATGGCGATGGGATTAATGATGAACTGGTTGTTGGTGTAACAAACCTCAAAAAATATAGATTACAGATTTACAACCGTTTAGGCACTCAGGTTTTCTTTACTGAGAACATATTCGAAAACTGGAATGGTACTTTTAAGGGTAACGAACTCCCTGTTGGCGTGTATTATTATGTCATTACTGGCACTAACTTATCGAATAACAATATTAAATATACAGGTTCAATAACCTTAATCAGGTAACTGTTTCAGTGCATTCTGGTGTTACTACCTGACTGGTCCAAATATTTACGTGTTTGATGGAAACATCTGACATCACATATAAATGTTACTATTTAACATTATCCAGCTTTAAACCAATCTCTTTCAGCAAAATAGCTGCATTAAAAGTTTTGCACGGTCCGTATTTTAGCAGATAATCAAATCTCATTTCGCCTTCGGCAATCTGGATATCGAAATGAAAATTACGAACAGTTTCGGGGTAATCAATAATCAGATCTGCTAATTGTAAATCGTGGGTTGCAAAAAGTGCAGGAGTTTTTTCGGCAATCAGCTTTTGTATAAAAACCTTTGATCCTAAATATTTATCCCGGCTGTTTGTACCCCTCAGCATTTCGTCAATTAATACAAAAGTATCTTTATCCTTTATAACATTATCCAAAATCATCTTCAAACGGTTAAGCTCTGCCTTAAAAGTAGAGGTACTTTCGTTCAGCGAATCTTTAATCCGCATATAGGTGTTGATCGAAAAAACAGATAATTGCATTGTTTTGGCACAAACCGGCGCACCTGCGTAAGCCAATACCATATTGATACCCAGCGTACGTAAAAAAGTACTTTTACCTGCCATGTTAGAGCCCGTTACAATATCAACAGTTGGTTTTGCCTCCACACAAAAATCATTGCTCACCCGTAATTGCTTATTAATAAGCGGATGGCCAATATGAGTAGTGGCTAATGCAAAGTGATCGTTAATCACTGGAAATATCCAATCTGGTTGATTATAGGCCGTTGTTGCTAACGAAATCAGTTCTTCAAAATCGCCCAGATGATCAAGCGCAGCAATTACATCTTTTGATGATGATTTGTACCAGATATCTAAATTGATGCAGCATTTTAAATCCCAAAGTAAAAGGGCATTCAGTATTCCACCCACAACGATATTCAGTCTCGCATCAAAATTTTCGATAATCTTTGTAAGACCTTTAATTTCTTTACTAACCGGAATTTTTGAATCGAGTAAACTTAGCGTATAACTGCTTTTCCATTGTTGATTTTCTGTCCATAAAATAGCGCCTGCATATCCGTTCAGCAGGTTCGAACTCCCGCCAAAGCTATAAAACACTTTGTTGATTTTTGAGCCCAGTAATACATTCCACCCGATGTGGACCACAAGCAAAAGCGCCAATACCTTCCAGAAAAGACTACTGATTAAAACTGCTGCCAGAATTAGGCCGATAGTAATGTAGGGTACCAGTTTCACATAAAACCTCATAAAGGCTCCCTGAACAAAGCCCAATTGCGCACCCAATTGACTCTTTAACTGCGTTTTGATCTGTTCTATTTTATCAGGATCGTAACCATGGAGGTTAGCCCTAAAACTATAAGTTTCTGCTATCTTATCTATTATCTCTTTTATGGCTTCCTGACGGCGTAATATCCCAGCCCTGGTCGATTTTTCTGCGAAATTTTTAGCCAGCAGGTTATTTCCACTTTTGGTACTACAACGGTTAATCAGGGCAAATAGCGATGAGGCACCAAAAATATCAAGATCGGAAGTGTAAGGATGTTGTTCAGATTCGAAAGCTTTACCATGGTCATATCCGTTAGCGGCACCATTTAAAATATTCCATTCGTTCTGATAAACCCACAGAAGTTGTTTTTTATAGTCGATTTCACGATCAAGCTGGCTTTGTCTGCGCACAACATAGGCGAAAGCAATTACAGGCAGTAATAAACAAATTTGGATTAATGTACGTAAGCTGTCGTCTGCCGAGCGCAGCAGCAAAACGAAAAATAAAATTTCGGCCAAAAACAATCCTATGCGGAGGAAAGAAAGTTGATCGATCAGTTTTTTTGTTTGATCTATATCTGTCGTAACATCTTTTATTTTATCATGGTAACCGGCTATTATTTCTTGTTGTTGTTTCAGCATAATTTTTATTCAGTATATATTCAGAAGTTATGAGATGGATAGATTGTCTTTTTTGTTACAATTTTCTCTAAGTTTGAATCTCGAAATTCTAAAGATAGGCAAAATATTAAATGAAGATTACCCTGATCGCCATTGGCAAAACAGAAGATAAATACCTAATAGAAGGAATTGATAAATACATCAACCGCCTGAAGCATTATGTTAATTTTACCTTTTTGGCCATACCTGATGTAAAAAATGTTAAAAACCTGAGTGAGGCGCAACAAAAAGCAAAGGAGGCAGAACTCCTCCACAAACAAATCAACAATGGCGATGTTGTTATTTTGCTGGATGAGAAAGGGAAAAAATATTCATCTATAGAATTTTCAAACTACCTGAATAAACAGATGGTGGGCAGTGTACAACATTTAATTTTTATCATTGGGGGGCCATACGGATTTGATGAAACCATTTACAAAAGAGCAAATGGTTTAATTTCCTTATCTGATATGACCTTTTCTCATCAGATGATCAGATTGTTTTTTGTAGAGCAGCTTTACCGGGGTTTTAGCATTTTAAAAGGAGAACCTTATCATCATGCTTAGAGATGAAATTTTTGAGGTAAGAACTATGTGAATGAGATATGGAAAAGACGAATTAAAATCATCATTAAATAAAAGAGATTATGATATTAGATAAATATAAACGGGAATACAGATATAAAAGCGATCAAAACCGCAATAATAAATACTTATGGATCAGCATTATTCTCTCTTTAGTGATTGTAGCTTTGCTTTGGTATTTCTTAGATTAAACCCCATAAAAAAACACCAGACAATAGCCTGGTGTTCTCTATAATAATTAAATAAAGCTTAAACGCCTTTTTTACTGGTCATACTTGCTTTTTTAGCTGGAGCTGAAGTTTTAGTAGTTGCTTTAGCACTTGCCGAAGTTTTAGATCCTGTAGCTTTTTGTTTTTTATCTGAAGCTGCCTTTTCTTCTGATAACTTAACTTCTGCTGGTGTACCAGGAGTTTCCGGAGTTTCTTCAGTAAATAAAGGCAGATCTTTTAATAAGTTATACCAGGTAATGATTTTCTTCATATCAGAAGCATAAACTTTCTCCTGATCGTGACCTGGAGCTACTTCAAGAAAATATGCACGCAAATCGCCTTTCAAGTCAGGAGTAGATCCTTTAGCAGAAATTTTAGCAAAAATATCAGCCAGTTTAATTTCTTCCTCTTCACCATATACGGTAATATCTTCTAATGAAGCTAATTTTGTGTTGGTGATGTTGGCTACAACTTTAGTTTTTTGAGCATCTAAGCCCTCTAAAATGTAACCTACTTTATTTTGTCCAACCAGTTTAAATAAACCTGGTCTGCCGGATACGGCAACAATTCCTCTTAAATTCATATTTTTTTTGAGATATGAGATTCGCGATATGAGATATGAGAAATCACTCAAATCAAATAACTAAAATTCCCTGTTCAATTATTAAATGAGATAGGAGCATCAATCAGAGAAATCAAGTCTCAAATCTAATGTCTCAAATCTAGTATCTATTTTTAATCTTCTAAAACTTCAATATTTACAATCTTATCGCCCTGACGGATATCATCAACAAGATCTACATTTTCGATAACTTTACCAAAACAAGTATGGTTACGGTCTAAATGAGCAGTATTTGCTCTGCTATGGCAGATAAAAAATTGCGAACCACCAGTATTACGGCCAGCGTGGGCCATAGATAAAACACCACGATCGTGGTATTGATTTTCTCCGTCCAATTCGCAATCAATTTTATAACCTGGACCACCAGTACCTGCCAAATGTTCTTTAGCCGGGTCTTTTGAATTTGGACATCCGCCCTGAACCATAAAGTTAGGAATTACACGGTGAAAAGTTACACCATCATAAAAAGCCTTCTTTAGCTAATTTTTTAAAGTTTGCAACGGCTTTTGGCGCATCATTTTCGTAGAATTCTACGGTCATATCGCCTTTTTCTGTTTTTATTATTGCTTTACTCATATCAATATCGGTACTAATTTTAATTTTTCTCCCCCTAAAAAACTTTCATATTTTTTTAGTAGAGGGCAAAAATAACAAAATTGTATAACTTATGACATCATTAAATTTTTCTATACAGTTTAAATGCGGTATTTTAGTGTTTTAACCATACCGATTTGATAAAGAAATATTATATCCTACTCATCTGCCTGCTTTGCTCCCTTGGGCTTAGGGCTTCTTCCTTGTTAATTTATATGGATGAAGACCAAAAAAACCATCTTAAAGCTTATGGTATTGCCTATTGGACCATCAGCAAACAATTGGAGGTTGACTGGCTTTTAAACTATCGTGGCGGTAGTTTTTTAATCAAATATAATAAAGCGGTGGAGGATGAATTAAAAATCCGCGGGGTTTCTTATGAGGTTATGGCTGATGGAAAAGTAGTGAGTTTGCTAAATGAAATCAGCGACCCATCTGTAAACATGGAAATGGTTAAACTGGAGAAAACGCCAAAAATTGCAGTTTACTCTCCAAAAAGCAAATTGCCATGGGATGATGCGGTTACACTCGTGTTAACCTACGCAGAAATTCCATACGATGTAATTTACGATGACGATATTCTTCAGGATAAATTGAGCAAATACGATTGGCTACACTTGCACCACGAAGATTTTACCGGGCAATATGGCCGTTTCTGGGCCAATTTCAGGTATGCAACCTGGTACCAGGAAGATGTCAAAAATCAGGAAACTTTAGCTAAACGTATGGGCTATAAAAAGGTTTCTGAAATGAAATTAGCCGTTGCCAAACATATTAAGGAGTACTGTGCTGGTGGAGGCTTCATGTTTGCCATGTGCTCTGGTACTGATAGTTTCGACATTGCCCTGGCTGCCGAAGGGGTAGACATTTGTGCACAGATGTTTGATGGTGATCCTGCCGACCCTAATGCGCAATCGAAACTTGATTTCAACAAAACGCTGGCCTTCCAGAATTTCAAGTTAGACAACAACCCGATGAACTATGAGTTTTCGGATATAGATGTTACTCAAACCCGTACACTGAACCAAACCAACGATTATTTTACTTTATTCGATTTTTCTGCCAAGTGGGACCTTGTTCCAACCATGCTTACCCAGGATCATGATAAGGTAATTAAAGGTTTTATGGGACAAACCACAGCATTTAAAAAAAGTTTAGTAAAAACAAGTGTAACCGTTTTAGGTGAAAATAAAGGCGCAGCAGAGGTAAGATATCTACATGGCGAAATTGGCAAAGGCCAGTTTACTTTTTATGGCGGGCACGATCCGGAAGATTATCAGCACGCTGTAGGCGATCCACCAACAGATTTAAGTCTGCATCCTAATTCTCCGGGCTACCGTTTAATTTTAAACAATGTACTTTTCCCGGCGGCAAAAAAGAAACCTCAAAAAACATAAAACCAATCAGAATTTAACTCCTGACATTTTTCTTTTGAGTTTAAAAAATTGTTAATTCTCTGCTATATTCCTGTTATGTATACACTAAATGGCTGCTCATACCATTTCCGATCTGGATCATAACCACTCTTAATCTTTACAAGAATCATACTGGTAGCCAATATTTTAGCCACTAAAATGTAACACGTTTGATACTTTGGCACAGCTTTTGGATTAGCATGGACAATTAACAAACAGGATTAAACCTGAAAATTTAAACAAGATTTTTATAAAAGAAAAATATCATGAAAAAGTTACTATTAAGCGCATCAATCATTTTATTGGCAACAGGTGCTTTCGCACAAAATACCATGACGGGTAGTGATGCGAGATTTGGAATAAAAGCCGGAGTAAACTTGGCAAGATTTCACGCAAGCGGTACTGATGGCAGTACATCATTCAACGACAATGCCAAGGACAATGTTGGCTTTAATGTTACTGCATTTGCTGATTTCGGTGTAGGAAACAATTTCTTCATTCAACCTGGTGTATCCTTACAGAATAAAGGCAGCAAATTTGAGGAAACGAGAACAGTTGGTGGCATTACCAATACAACCACTAACAAAGTAAATTTGATGGCTATTGAAGTACCTGTAAATGCAGTTTTCAGAATTCCTACAGGTGATGCCGGTGCTGTACAAATTTCAGCAGGCCCTTATATTGGATTTAACATATCAGGAAAAAACAAATTCGAAACAGTTACAACTGGTGGCGCTGCTGCAGGAACAATATCTGATGAAAATGATTTAAAATTTGGTTCAACCACCGATAAAAACTATTCGTCTACAGAGTTTGGTGCCAACTTCGGTTTAGCATATCGTACCAACTCTGGATTTTTAGTGGGTGCTAATTATGGTTTAGGTTTATCAAACCTGGTACCTAAAGATTCTAGATCTGGAGATGGTAAATTAACTAACCGTGTATTAGGCTTCTCAGTTGGTTATTCATTTTAAGCAAAGCCTTAAACGTAAAAAACCTTCCCGGTATAAAATTCGGGAAGGTTTTTTTATGCTTTTTAAATTATTAATCGTAAAAATTCCAGCTTACCCCAAATTTTAACAAGGCATCTTGCATAGGGTACCTGTTTACCGTGTAATAACCCGGTTGAAATAAACCCTGATTTACAAAATCATATTTAACAAAGATATTAGCTCTTTTTAAATTGGCCTTAAAAAAGACATCAATTACTGGTCTTGAGATCAGATTTGTCGGATTACGCTCATCAATATAAAATTGAGCCGTTGCTGGTGAATATAAGTAATTTGCATATTCTGAATTATACCTCACATCAAATCCCACATTAGCTTTTAATACTTTGAAAAACGTATTATCAAAATAAATACTGTTATAAGTATAAAGTTCGGGTGTTCTTAATACGGCATTTTTATCTGTTTTTTGATAAGCGATATAGTTTTCCATCACAAATCTACCAAACCTGGTTTTCTTTGATACATCCAACCTGATTAAGCTAATATCTGCAGTAGCTTGTTTTGGTAAAATAGCATTTGTATTATTGGTCTGATCAGCTGCAAAATAAACATAATTACTGGTTAAGTAATAGTTGGCTCCCGCAGTAAAACCATATTTATCATTGATATAGTTGAATGATAAATTGGCGATTTTAGTATTCTTAAAATCACTGTTCGTCCATTGGTAATGATTGCCGTGATAGTAATTAAAAATAGCCGCTGGAGTTTGGTTCTGCGCGTATGCACCCAATTCTATTCTCCCAATGGTTTTACCTAAAAGAATTTTACTTTTTGCCTCGTATAAATAATCGCCGGCATTTTCACCTTGCAAAATTTGCTGTACATCTAAATTGAAATCGATATTGTTAGAGAACCGATAACCCGCTGCACCTAAAATGGTAATGTTCTGATAAGCAAATCTACTGTGTTCATAATTGGTTCCATCTTGTTTCATACCAAGATATTCATGTCTGTAATAATCGTGTCTTATGCCTGCATCAACCTTTAATTCATTTTTAATAACCGAACTGTTTTTGGGTCTTAAAAAGAAACTATAAATAAATTCATTTTTGATATGTTTTACGTGGGTCGAATCATTGGTAAATATTGTACTCGCAATGCCTGGAGGCAGCACATTATTAACATCAGTTCCATTTTTGTAAAAATCAAAACTGTCGTTATTATACTCAAATGTATACGAAACCTTATTGGTTGGTAAAACCGCATTGTTAACATTCGCAGAGGTATCTATCCTGCCAACATAATAGGTTTGCTTTAAGAAAACGGTGTTTTTACGGTACAAATTTCTTGAATCTGATAAATTTATGGGTTCCGCCTCTCTGTCAATTTTAGAATAGCCCGGATCGAATAAACCTGTAGCTACCGTAGAGCCATTCTCGTAAGCACGCATGGTATTAAAAATTGCCGATGCCCACATATTATAACGTTTGCTGGGCGATTGGTACCAGGAAAATACAGCGACATTCAGATTATCGCCCCGCTGCCTGGCATAAAAACCCTTAGAATCGCCCCGGTTAAAATTAACTCCAACGTTCCAGTTTTTTTAATATTCTGCGTATGTATAGCCCTGAAAAGCTGTTCTTTTTGACCTGCACTCACAAAATATAAGCTGGTAAAGGGAGTTCTGGCCTGGTAATAAATAATATCTTCTGGTGTTAAAGCATAATAATCAAGTGAATGAAATCCTGCATCAAAACCAATCCTTTTACTTGGCTCGTACAATAAAGGCCTCGCTGCCAGGCCCATATTACCATTGCTAATGGTTGGGTGCAAGGGTTGTAAAAGCGGACTATAATTTTGAATATTGGTTGTGGAAGTATCTAAGGGCAGTAGCACAATACTATCTTTAACTAAGGATAACTTAGTAAACCGGATATATTTTGCGGTAAAAACAACGGAGTCCTTTCCCGAATCTAATTTTTTCCGAACAGAATCGAGTTCCTTATTGGTACCCACACTCGTTTTTAAATCTTGTGCAAATGCTTTGTTAATGCCTAGCAGCAGGAACAGAAAAAAACAGATTTTAACGGCTTTATGCATCTTATAGTTCAGAAATTAAGCGGGTTAAAATCTCAGTCATTTTAGGCTCGGCCTTAGCTGCTGCAGCTAAAATTTCATCTAAATTAAAGGGTTGCAGATCTTCTGGAAAACCTTCATCCGTTAATACGGAGATGGCAAAAACAGGTAAACCAGCGTGGTTGGCCACAATAACTTCGGGCACGGTACTCATGCCAACTGCATCAGCGCCAATTAAACGCAGGTATTTGTATTCGGCTTTGGTTTCTAAATTCGGACCAGAAACCGCAACGTATATCCCTTTATGGCACCTAATATCAACATCTTTAGCTATCTCCAATGCTTTGGCTATGATATCGCGTTTATAGGGCTGGCTCATATCTGGAAAACGTGGACCTAATTCGCTCTCAATTAAACCGCGCAACGGGTTATCTGGCTGCAAATTAATATGATCATCGATAATCATTAAATCACCCTTTTTAAACTCAGGATTTAATGAGCCCGCAGCATTAGATACAATTAAGTTTTCGATACCCAAACCTTTCATCACCCTAACCGGGAAGGTGATCTGTTGCATGCTATAACCTTCGTAATAATGTAAGCGCCCCTGCATGGCAATAATCTTTTTCCCGTTCAATGTTCCAAAAATTAGTTTCCCGCTGTGGAACTCTAAAGTAGAAATTGGAAAATTTGGAATATTAGAATACATCAGTTGATGCTCTATTTCGATCTCTTTTACCAGGCCACCCAAGCCAGTACCTAAAATAATGCCTATTTCTGGCTTAAAGTTTTCTGTTTTACGTTTTATATATTCAACGGTTTCTTCTATTGCTCTTAACATATTTTAAAATGAGTTCGTCAAAGTTAATCTTATCTTCTTCAAATAATTCAACCTCAATGGGTAAATAATATACAGGTAAATCTACCAGTAAATCTTTAAATCCGGTAGCTCTTAAACGCTTGCTATCCTTTTCTGTTGTGATAATGATTTTATCTTTTTTAACACTGGCCATAAAAGCCGATTTAAACTTATCAATATCATCATTTTTAAAAGCATAATGATCAGGAAATTCTTTGTGTTTAATGGTTCCTGCATATTTTTCAAGCTCTTCTTTTAACGGATTGGGATTTGCTATTCCGGTGAGCAGGAAAATTTCGAAACCTTTAACAGACTCCAGCGTTTGGTATTCGTTATGGTATAAATGGATAAGATCGCCATATTTTAGATAAGAATGTAATACAGGTTGATTTGCATTTGGCTGTAACTCATTTATCGAGGCTTGCCGGGCAACATTTAACAACGGAACAGGCGATTTCGTGACCAACAAAACATCTGCCCTTTTACGGGAAGAGAAAACATCTCTTAAATTACCGGCAGGTAATAAAAACTGTAAAGTACCCAGCTTTCTAAACTCGAAAAGCAAAATATTAAATCCTGCATTTACAGCGCGGTGCTGAAAGGCATCATCAAGGATAATTAAATCATGATTGTCTTTTAATTGCTTAATCCCTTTCACGCGGTCTTCGCAAACCGCAACGGTAACAGCCGCAAATTTTTGGTAGTACTGTAAAGGTTCATCTCCTATCGTTTCGGCAGTTGCAGCACTATCTGCAACTATAAAACCTTTCGTTTTACGGCCATAACCCCTGCTTAAAATGGCGATCTTGTAATCGGCCAACAACCTTACCAAATATTCTGTTGTTGGTGTTTTACCCGATCCGCCAACAGCCAAATTGCCTACACAGATTACCGGCAGATCAAACTTTACAGATCGCATAAATCCCCAGTCGTAAAGTTTTTTACGGAGAATAATGACTATTCCGTAAATGATTGAAAAAGGAAGCAATAAAAGGCGTAGATAATTAAGTAGCATGTTCGTGGTTTCAAAAATACTGATTATTTAAAAAAGAAAGGCATAACCTGGTCTAATGCCCAATAAGGCAACCATTGAGCGAGGGAAATGGTTTGGAAAGATGTAAAATGGAAGATGGATGATGGAATGACCAATAATCAATTTCCAATGATCAATAATCGAAACTAGTTTGAGTGTTTGGAGCTGGGCGTTTAGAGTACAATTAACCGATTAACCCCAATGAACGAATGATCCGATGAATTTAAAATTGTTCCAAAATATCCTGATCCGATTTATAGGTTTCGACAATTACCTCCGGAATCGTTAAGTTATGTTTTTGATAAAGTACTGCCCAAAACCCGGCATTGTTCTTTTTAGGATATTGATAAAAATCCTGTCTAAGTTTTAAGGTAGAATAGTTGTTGCTGTTTTTTAGTTCCGGATCGATATTTTCCAGAAAAATCAGTTCCATCTCTGCCGAAGGTTCTCCTTCCGAAAATAACCCGGCCACTACATTACACTTTAAATACGTAGAAGATAACTTCGACAAACCATTATCGATGGTATAGTTTTGCCTGTTTATCCAGATCATGCTTTTGTTTATTGTAGCGATATTGCTTTCCATTCCTTTAATCAGATGTTTATCTACCGTGATAAAAATCCATCCATTCCTGCGTTTATACAATACATTTCTTACCCTTGTGAAAGAGATTTTATAACATTTTGACCCTTCATATTCAACCTGTCCTTCAATTTCGTAATCATTATCCTCGCTGAGCATATTATCGTTGAGATTACTTACAAAATAAGATTTGAGCTCAATTCTTAAATCAACAGCGTAGTTAATCTTCACACCTCCTGTTTTTTTGAGCTCCTTAAGCCTTCTTAATCCTTCAAGCTGTAACCTGATATCATTTTTATATTCATCGGTATGGAGGTTAAATAATCCCTCGGCATAACTATAATACTTACCATCTTTTACCATATACTGCCTGCACAACAATTTTTCGCTCACCACCCCAGTATCGGCAAGGTGCGCGACTGCATTTTTAATTAAAGTAGAAGCAAAATTGGCTGCATAAATATGCACATCGTCCAGTTTAATGTATTTGTCTTTTAGCTTAACCATGAGGTCACTGGTACTGCTGCGCTCATCAACTTTAACGGAATGGCTTTCGTAACCCACCGAACTGAAGGAAAGCGACTGACCTTTATTTAAGGAATCTATTTTAAAGCTGAAGTTTCCTTCAGAATCGCTCAGGGCAATTAATTTCTGCTTATTATAAATGGATACGGATGCGATACCTTTATTAGTTTCATTAACTACTTGTCCCTTAATAAGCTGTTGCGCCCAGGCGCGGGGGAAGGTGAAAAAGCAGCCAATTATAATTGATAATATGATTTTTGAGCGATATGACATAGGTAGATTAAGGCTTTACCAGCTAATATTTGGTTATTTCAGGTGTAAAATAATTATTCTCTTTAAATAACAAAAATATACCGGGTTAAATCGGGCGTTCGCCGCAGGGCGTTTGTTGTCAATTAACCATTAAACAGTGAACCATTGACCAGCTAACAAATTTATTCGTCCATAATTTATCTTTTTTTATTATCATTGTTATCTACCAAAACATATTTTAATGTCACCAAACAAAAGATTAGTAGTGGGCCAGGGCCAGATTAGTGGATATATTTCTATTTTTTTAGCTGCATTAGCGCTTTTAGGCATCCTGTGTTTTCATTATCCGGAAAAGCTAACCACGCCCGAATTCCGTGAAATATATACAAAAAACAGCATGGAAATTCTAATGCTTGCTGGTGTTATAGGCTGTTTCTTTTTTCATTATTAAGCTTAATCCTTAGCAAAAAACTAAAATGGGCCTGGCCGGGCTTTGTGCTTGGCGCCCTGGCAGTAATACTGGGTGCTTTAAGCGTAGAAGGCAGGGATGTTGCCAAATCGAGCTGGCATTTTGGCTTGGATTGGATGATTTTAGATCTGCTTTTAATGGTGGCCATTTTTGTCCCCTTAGAATTATTCTTTCCAAAAAACAATGGGCAAACCAAATTCCACGAAGAATGGCGTACCGATTTGACCTATTTTGTTATCAGCCATTTGTTTATCCAGTTTTTCGGTATCATTACGCAAAAGCCTGCCGTATTATTTTTTGGTTGGATGGGATTAGATAAATTGCATAGTTGGGTGCAGGGCCTCCCCTTCATAGTTGCTTTATTTTTGGCTTTTTTCAGTACCGATTTGTTTCAGTATTGGGCACATCGTTTTTTCCACACCCGTGTAGCCCTTTGGCGCTTCCACTCCATACACCATTCTACACAAAATATGGATTGGCTGGCCGGAAGCCGTACCCATTTTATCGACATCTTTTTTACCAGGGCTATGACTTTCATACCACTTTATGTGCTAGGCTTTTCATCTACCGTTTTCAATGTGTACATTATATTTATTGCTATCCATGCCGTGCTGATCCATGCCAATACCAGGATTAACTTTGGCCCGCTAAAATACATATTTACTACCCCTCAATATCACCATTGGCACCATTGCGAAGATCCTAAATATTATGGGCATAATTTCGCTTCCATATTCCCTTTTATTGATATGATGTTCGGCACCTATTATTTACCAGGCAAAGAATGGCCAGCCGGAACAGGTGTGCATGAAGCCTCTTATCCGAAGGGTTTTGTTAAACAATCTATTTATCCCTTTACTAAAAGTCCGTTTGATACCGATTTGAATATGGAAGAACGGAGTGATAGATAAAAAAGGCACTAATACTCATTGCTATGGAGCTTTGGATAACCCATCGTTTTTAACGATGAAAATCGTTAAGCGATTCTTATATAAGTGATAAATACATCCTAATAATTAGGAAAGCAGGGCCAGCAAACATAATTAATGTTAGCCGGGCTTTCCGCTAAATCTTTTGTTATAGAAAAACAAAAGTATACCGCTGCAATCCCGTTTAATCAGAACTTGCAGTGCTATTATTAAAGGTTTTGAACCCAGTCTCAAACTGACAACATTCCTGTCAGATGATAATACCTGCCAGCACGCTATCTATACGCCCAGCTCCGTGACCTCGGTGTCTTCTCCCGGCGACCGATGTGGTTAAAACTATGATGTAATCGTAAAATTATTTCTTTAATGCTTTAGTCTTAGTGAAAACATGATGTTCTGTATGGTTAAAAAATCTAAGGTGAACAAACGCCTCATTAAAGTGTTATATTAGCGTTCCATCTCATTTTATGCAGGCCGAAACAGAAATTTTAATTATTGGTGGTGGATTGGCAGGTTTAACAGCAGCACTTCACCTGAATAAGGTGGGTTTAAAGGTTACATTGATCGAGAAAGATACTTATCCCCACCATAAAGTTTGCGGCGAATATATTTCAAACGAGGTAAACCCTTATTTTGAATGGCTAGGCCTGGATATCGAAAATCTTGCACCTGCACTCATCAGCGACCTGCTTTTCACCTCAAATCTTGGAAAAAGTATACAGACAAAATTGCCGCTGGGTGGTTTTGGTTTAAGCAGGTATACCATCGATCATTATTTGTATACCGAACTGATCAGGAGAAAGGTAAGCATCGTTCATGACCGTGTTGTAGAAATAAATTTTGCCAATAATCAATTTACAGTAGCAACTGCTAATGACGTTTTTATGGCAGCTTACGTTATTGGCGCGTATGGAAAAAGATCAGCCATTGATATTAAGTTAAACCGGAGTTTCATTAATAAACAATCGCCCTATCTGGCAGTTAAAGCACATTACAAGGCCGATTTTCCGAATAACCTGGTTAGCCTGCATAATTTTCAAGGTGGCTATTGCGGCGTTTCAAGGGTTGAAAATGATCGGTTAAATATCTGTTATCTGACCAACTATGAAAGTTTCAAGAAGCACAAAAATCTACTTACCTTCCAGGAAAACGTACTTTACAAAAACAGGCATTTGAAGGCTATTTTTGAAAATGCAACCAGTTTATTTGATGCTCCGTTAACCATTAGTCAGATCTCTTTTGAGCGTAAAGCGCCCGTACATAACCATGTTTTAATGATTGGTGATACTGCGGGATTAATCCATCCGCTTTGCGGAAACGGTATGGCCATGGCTATTCACGCTGCCAAAATTGTTTCAGAACTTTTGCATCAAAGAATCGAAGGTTACATCAGTTCGCGTGAAGGACTGGAAGAAAGTTACGCCGCACATTGGAACAGGGAATTTAATAGCCGCTTGAAAATGGGGAGAATCTTATCTTCTTTGCTGAGAAATACTAAATTCGAAAGTTTAGCCATCAATGCATTGATTAAAATGCCCTTTCTGCTCCATAAAATAATTAAACAAACACATGGCAAGCCCATCATAATTTAATCATAAATGCCAGTAGATACCACATTTAGAAGCACAGCACCAGAGATTATGGATGATTTCGCCATGGAAGGTGAAATATTACGCGATGCACTTGACAAAATAGCCAGTATTAACCAACTCCTTGGTGGTAATAAAGTTACGCTAAATGGGGTTAAAACCTTAATTAACAACAAACCATTTGATCAGGTTATACGTATTACCGATATAGGCTGTGGAAATGGAGATATGTTACGCACTTTGGCCGATTATGCAAAAAACCAAGGTTTACATTTTATTTTAAAAGGGATAGATGCCAATAAATTCACCATAAATCACGCACAAAGTTTGTCTGCAAACTACCCGAACATCACCTATGCCTGTAGCGACATTTTTGAGGATTTAAATAAAGATGAACCCTGCGACATTATGCTCTGTACGTTAACGCTACATCATTTTAAAGATGAAGAAATTATTAATCTGCTAAACAATTTTAAAAGATCGGCAACAATGGGTATTGTGATAAATGACCTGCAAAGAAGTGCAGTAGCATATTACCTTTTTAAAGCTTTGTGTTATGTTTTCCGTTTAAATAATATGTCGAGAGAGGACGGTTTAGTCTCCATTCTACGTGGATTTAAAAGAGCAGATTTAATTAAATACAGCAAACAATTAAACTTAAAATTGAGTTCCATAAAATGGAAATGGGCTTTCCGCTACCAATGGATAATTAAAACAACATGAGCGTAACCGTAAAAGCAGTAAGTAAAGCATTGCCCGAATTTTGGCGGTCAACCGCGGAGATTTTACCATTTCTGGATATTTGGCTAAAAGGTCAGGATGATCGCTTCATCAGAAAGGTAAAAAAGATTTTTGAAAGCGCAGCAGTAGATAAAAGGTACTCGATCATGTCGCCCGAAGAGGTTTTTAGCGATTTAAGTTTTGAAGAGCGAAACAACATTTACGTAAGAGAAGGGATAAAGCTGGGTGCTGAATGTTTAAAAACTGCACTCGAAAAAGCCAGTTGGCAGGCACAGGATTTAGACTATATCATTACGGTAAGCTGCACCGGAATCATGATTCCTTCTTTAGATGCTTATCTGATCAATCTGCTCAAACTGCGTCAGGACATTGTTCGCTTACCCGTAACTGAAATGGGTTGTGCAGCAGGTGTATCAGGTATGATTTACGCCAAGAATTTTCTGAAAGCTAATCCAGGCAAACGTGCAGCAGTTATTGCAGTAGAATCGCCAACGGCAACCTTTCAATTAAATGATTTTTCGATGGCCAACATTGTAAGTGCCGCAATATTTGGCGATGGTGCCGCCTGTGTACTGTTAAGTTCGAATGAAGATGATAGCGGACCAGAGATTTTGGCTGAAGAAATGTACCATTTTTATGATGCTGAAGAGATGATGGGATTTAAACTCACCAATACCGGACTGCAAATGATACTGGATGTAGCCGTTCCTGAAACCATTGCCAATCATTTCCCCAATATCATCCATCCATTTTTGGTGAAAAACGGATTCGAAATTAATGATATAGACCATTTGATCTTTCATCCGGGCGGCAAAAAAGATTATCCAGATTGTGGAAGAGTTATTCGGACAGCTTGGCAAAAATATAAACGAAACAAAAGAGGTATTAAGGCTTTATGGAAACATGAGTAGTGCAACGGTGTTGTATGTTTTGGAACGGATTATGGATAAAAAGCCAATGCCCGGAGAAAAAGGGCTGATGTTAAGCTTCGGACCGGGATTTTCAGCACAACGCATACTTCTACAATGGTAACCATTCAATAATTCAATTAATTATTCAATAATTCAACTTATGAATCCACAAGAAATATTAGATAAACTGCCTTATGGTAAATCTTTTCTTTTTGTTGATGAGTTATTACATGTTGATGAAAATGGAGCAAAAGGCACTTATACTTATGCTAAAGATCTACCTTTTTATGAAGGTCATTTTAAAAACCGTCCCCTTACCCCCGCAGTAATCCTTACCGAAACCATGGCACAGATTGGTTTGGTTTGTTTGGGCATCTACCTGTTAAAAAGCATTGAAACTGATCAAAATATAGCCATTGCCATGACCTCAAACGCAATCGATTTTTTAAAACTAGTTGCGCCGGGAGAAAAAGTAACGGTAACGAGCGAGAAAGTATATTTCAGATTTAATAAACTGAGTTGCAAGGTAAAAATGGAAAATGCGGCAGGTGAGATGGTTTGCAAAGGAAATATTTCCGGCATGTTAATTTCGAAAGAGAATGAATAACAGAGTTGTAATTACAGGTTTAGGCGTATGTGCACCCAATGGCACTACCCTGGCTGAATTTTCAGATGCCATAAAGAAAGGACTCTCCGGGATCTGTCATCAGCCAGATTTGGAAGCCCTAAATTTCTCTTGCCAGATAGCAGGCAAACCATCACTTAGCGAAGATCGCATCAACCAATATTTTACACCGCTCGAATTACGAAACCTAAACAGCACAGGAATTATATATGGTGTTATTGCAGGTTTAGATGCTTGGAAGGATGCGGGTCTAACCATTGAAAATAATGACGAACCAGACTGGGATAGCGGCACCATTTTCGGAACCGGCACTTCTGGTATAGATAAATTTAGATGGGCAATTAATAAGATAGATGCGCTTGAAATTAAAAAACTGGGCAGTTCAGTCGTAATACAAACCATGGCCAGTGGAGTAAGTGCTTTTATCAGCGGGAAGCTTGGCTTAGGAAACCAGGTAAGCACCAATTCATCTGCCTGCGCAACAGGAGTCGAAAGTATATTGCTGGCCTACGAAAGAATTAAAACCGGGCAGGCTAAAAGAATGTTAGCAGGAAGTACCAGCGATAGCGGGCCTTATATTTGGGGTGGTTTTGACGCCATGAAAGTTTGTACTTTTAAGCACAATGATGATCCTGAAAAAGGTAGCCGCCCAATGAGCACAACGGCAAGTGGCTTTGTACCGGGAAGCGGCGCAGGTGCTTTAGTATTAGAATCGCTTGAAAGCGCACTGGCAAGAAAAGCTAAAATTTATGGCGAAGTGTGCGGCGGTCATATCAATTCTGGTGGTCAGCGGGGCTTAGGTACCATGACTGCCCCAAACCCAATTGCGGTACAGCGATGTATCCAAGCAGCATTAAAAAATGCGAGTATTGAAGCTCATGAAATTGACGTGATTAACGGCCACCTTACCGCAACAACTAAAGATGCGCTCGAAATAGAAAACTGGAAAGCAGCCCTACAATTACCTGCTGATGATTTTCCATACATCAATTCTTTGAAAAGTATGATTGGTCATTGCATTGCAGCTTCAGGGAGTATAGAATGTGTTGCTTCGATACTTGAGCTTACAGAGGGTTTTATATTTCCCAATATTAATTGCGAAGATTTAAACCCTGAGATTAAGGCCTTAATTGATGAGAAATGCATTCCGCAAACCTTAATTCATCAACCATTTAATACCTTAGCCAAAGCAAGTTTTGGTTTTGGCGATATTAATGCCTGCATTATTTTTAAAAAGTATACCCATGAATAAAGAAGAAATCATCGAAGCCTTAAAAACAATTGTCGAACCTTACAGCGAAGAGTCAACAGCCTTGGCTCACATCGACGAAAACACTGATTTTATTAATGATTTGAAAATAAATTCGGCTAACCTGGTTGATATTGTCCTGGATATTGAAGAGAAATTCAACATCGAAATAGACAATGATTCGATGGCTAAAATGCTTACAGTAAAAGCTACAACCGAAATTATAGCTCAAAAACTGGAAGCGCATGCTGGGTAACGACATCGTTGATTTGGATCTGGCTAAAATCCAGAGTAACTGGAGGCGCAAAAATTACCTCGATAAAATTTTCACAGCAGAAGAACAGTTATTGATTACATCAGCCAAAAATCCTGATGAAATGGTATGGCTGTTATGGAGCATGAAAGAATCGGCTTACAAAATTCATAACCGAAAAACAGGCATCCGGAATTTCGCTCCCAAAAGCTTATACTGTACGATTTATCCAACCGCAGATCAGGTAAACGGCACAGTAGGTATTGATAAAGACACTTACTTTACTAAAAGTAACATACAATCAAAATATATACATACCATTGCTACGCCTGCTTACAATAAGTTAGAAGAAATTAAAATAGCCATTTACGAGTTACCAAATCATCCGTATGATTATAAACGCACTGAACCGGGCAGTGCGAGTCATCATGGGCAGTATTTGGCTTTGGTGTATTAATTTCGGAGTTGACAACTTTTCTTATCAACTTGCTGGTAAAGTTGTCAACTCTTCGTGCAAAGCCTAAACTGCCCGGATTTTAACCACAACTTCTTTAAAATTACCTGCTCATTTGATTCGGTCTTAAAACTTCTATCTACGGACTATTGCGGTCAAACCTTTGCCCTATTTTCTTTACAGAATAATAGAATTGCCTACCCCAAAAAGCATTATCTTTGCACAAATCATAAAAAATAAAATATGCTTAAAGGATTTTTTAACGTACCTACCCCGGTTAACGAGCCCATTAATAGCTATGCACCAGGCACAAAAGAACGTTCGCTTTTAAAAGAAGCTATTGCCGAGGCGCGTGCTAAACAATTGGATATTCCGATGTTTATTGGCGGACAAGAGGTACATACTAAAAATAAAAAGAAAGTTGTAGCTCCACATGATCATCAACATGTACTGGCTACCTTTAGTTATGGCGATAAAAACCATGTAAAACAAGCCATAGATGCTGCTTTGACTGCCAAGGCAGATTGGGAAGCTTTAGCCTGGGAACATAGAGCTGCTATTTTTATGAAAGCTGCTGATTTGTTTGCTACAAAATACCGCTACCAAATTAATGCGGCAACCATGCTTGGGCAAAGTAAAAACGCCTATCAGGCTGAAATTGATGCCGCTTGCGAACTGGTAGATTTTTTGCGTTTTAACGTAAGTTATATGCAGGATATTTATGGCCAACAGCCACCGGTATCTCCAAATGGCATGTGGAACAGAACAGAACAACGTCCTTTAGAGGGATTTATATTTGCTTTAACACCTTTCAACTTTACTGCAATTGCTGGTAATTTACCTGCTTGTGTAGCCATGATGGGTAATGTGGTGGTGTGGAAACCTGCAGATACCCAGGTTTATGCGGCTAATGTAATTATGAATGTTTTTCGCGAAGCAGGCTTACCTGACGGCGTAATTAATCTTATTTTTGCAGATGGTCCTGAAGTTGGCGATGTGGTTTTTAATCATGCTGATTTTGCAGGCATTCACTTTACAGGCTCAACAAAAGTTTTTCAGGAAATTTGGAAAACAATTGGAACAAACATCCATAAATATAAATCATACCCTCGCATCGTTGGCGAAACTGGTGGTAAAGATTTTATCTTGGTTCATCCAAGTGCAGATGTTGCTGCTTCAGTTACTGCAATTGTTAGGGGCGCGTTCGAATATCAGGGACAAAAATGTTCTGCAGCCAGCCGTATTTATATTCCAAAAAGCCTGTGGCCTGAGATTAAAAAATTAATGATCAGAGATTTAGCTTCATTTAAAATGGGCGGAACAGAAGATTTCGGTAACTTTATTAATGCCGTTATTGATGAGCGTTCTTTCGATAAACTGGCTAAATATATCGATCAGGCTAAAAAAGATAAAGGTGTAGAAGTTATTGCCGGTGGAAACTATGACAAGAGCAAAGGTTATTTCATCGAACCTACTGTTTTAGTGGTTGATGATCCGAAATATACCACCATGTGTGAGGAACTTTTTGGTCCGGTATTATCTGTTTACGTATACGAAGATGAGGAATTTGACCAGATTTTAGAAATAATCGATACCACTTCACCCTATGCCTTAACAGGAGCTATTTTATCACAAGATAGATATGCTATAGAAAAAGCCAGTTATGCTTTACGCAACTCTGCTGGTAATTTTTACATTAACGATAAATGTACAGGTGCCGTAGTTGGGCAACAACCATTTGGCGGAGCAAGAGGATCAGGTACCAATGATAAAGCCGGGGCAATGATTAATTTATTGCGTTGGGTTTCTCCACGTACCATTAAAGAAACTTTTAATCCTCCAACTGATTACCGTTATCCCTTCTTGGCAGAAGATTAATATTAAATATAAGGCCAGACATTATTGTCTGGTCTTTTTTATTTGTGATCTTCGTTTGCAAACCGGATTGAGGGGAGAAAAGGGATTGTAACACATAAATTTATCAAACACACGATCTGCCTATTTAAAGATGTAAAACCAATCTTCTTTTTTACTGTTTTATATAAGCAGTTTAAATAAGATTATGAAAAACACAAAAGATAATAACGAGAATTTATCTGATAAAAATGCAGATAACTCGGCAGATAAAACCAATATGCCCGATCAGTTGGTACCCCGCCACCGCAGCAACGATAACGAAAAGAAAAATACGGTAGAAAGCGATGCCGGTAATCTGGGTAGAAATTTTGGAAGAGGTGATTTTGGATCCGAAGAAGCCAGAGAAGATGCCGAAAAAGGCAATAAAGGCCATGCAGGCAACATGCCGAACAGTACAGAAAAATGAAAGCTCCCGATGTAAAACCGGAAGCTTTCCCTAACAACTAAAAAATAACACCTATGGGGTGTTTTATCCTACCTTAAATGCAGGGGCAACATCATCAAGACAAGTACAAGTTACTTTCAGGTCTTTGATGATTCCTGTTTTCAGGCTATAAACCCAGGCATGTACAGCTAATTCCTGTCCATTTGCCCAGGCACTTTGTACAATCGAAGTATTGGTCACATTTGCTGCACCCTCGATGGCGTTTAACTCCACTAAACGGTCAAAACGTTGCTCCGGATCTTTAATGGTAGCCATCTCACGTTCGTGTGTACGGTACACATCGCGGATATTTCTCAGCCAGTTGTCAATAATACCCACTTGTTTATTACCCAAAGCAGCTTTAACCCCACCGCAACCATAATGGCCGCAAACAATAACATGTTTAACCTTTAATACGTTAATAGAATAATCCAGTACTGAAAGCAGGTTCATATCGGTATGTACAACCACATTAGCTATATTTCTATGTACAAAAATGTCACCAGGTCTGGTATTCGTAATCTGGTTGGCCGGTACACGGCTATCTGAACAGCCAATCCATAAAACCGGTGGGCTCTGGCCTTCTGATAATTTATCAAAAAAGGCAGGATCGTTGTCTATTGTATCTTTAACCCAGTCTTTATTACCCTGTAATAAGTTCTCGTAAGTTATATCTTCTGTATCTATTGTTTTTGCGCACATAACTATAATTTATTAATATCTTCTTCTACTTTAATATTTAATTTTGGTACTGTATAATGTTTTTGGATGTTCTCCAAGGTAACGACAATGCCTTTTGTATAAGCATTATGTTTATAATTGTAAATGGTTTCCAATACATCAGGATCAATATACCTGGCATTCGAACCATCAATAATTACATTTGTTTCTTTAGGGATATTCGTTAAAACGACCTGTATCGCTGCTTTATTTAAAAAAGAAACCTCTTCTGCTAGTTTAATCCTGATATTCTTTTTGTCGCCTTCGTTCGTAATTCTGTAAAAAAGGGGTTGCGCATATTGGTACGTAATAAATAAAAAACTGAGACCAACATACCCACAGCCACACCTTTTAACAGATCGGTAAATAATACAGCTAATACTGTAATCACAAATGGTACAAACTGATCCCAACCTTTGTGGTACATGTGTTTAAATAAACTGATCCGCGTTAACTTGTATCCCGTTACCAAAAGAATTGCGGCTAAACACGATAATGGAATCATGTTAATCAACCCTGGAATAAACAACAGCGACAATAACAACCAAATACCATGAAAAATAGCAGACATCTTGGTTCTGCCACCTGCCCCTACATTTGCCGAGCTCCGCACAATTACTGATGTCATAGGCAAACCACCCACCATACCGCTGGTAATATTCCCTATGCCCTGTGCAATCAACTCTTTGTTTGTTGGTGTTATACGTTTAATCGGATCGATTTTATCCACAGCCTCGATACTGAGTAAAGTTTCTAAACTCGCCACAACAGCAATGGTTATAGCCACTATATACACATTTTTATTGGCCAGCTGTGAAAAATCAGGGGTCGTAAATAGTCCTAAAAATTCGCCGAAACCATTTACCACCGGGATTTTCACCATTTGATCAGCACGTAAAGGATGATCTGTCCCGGCAAAAAGTATAGTTCCTAGTACTCCTAAAGTTACCACCAATAATGGAGCAGGTACAACCGCCAATTTTGGAAACTTAGGCCACAAAATCAATATAGCTATTGATAATAGACTGATAACTACTGCAGCCAAACTAAAATGGCTCATTGCCGCGCTAATCGCAGAAAAAGTGTTTTCGTGATCTTGTTGAAAGAAACCTTCATCGCCGGTAAAATCGGTATCTACACCCAGTGCATGCGGTAATTGTTTTAAGATTAAAATCAGTCCGATGGCAGCAAGCATTCCCTCAATTACACTCGAAGGAAAGTAATTACCAATGGTTCCGGCTTTAACCAGGCCTAAAATCATCTGAAATACCCCTGCCAATACTACAGCAAGTAAAAACGTAGGATAACTTCCTAATGAAGTTATTGCACCTAAAACAATAACCGTTAAACCTGCTGCAGGGCCACTAACACTTAATTGCGATCCGCTAAACGAGGCAACCACAATCCCCCTATAATTCCGGTAATTAAACCGGCAAATAAAGGTGCGCCAGAAGCTAAGGCAATACCCAAACATAACGGTAAGGCCACTAAAAACACAACTATACTTGAAGGTAAATCTTTCTTTAAATTCTTTTTAAGAAAATATTTTTTCACATCCGAACCTGAAAAGGCCGGGTTAAACTTTTGCATAACGATATAATTATCTAGTAAATTTTAACGAATAAAATCGTAGGGGATAAAAAACAAGCTACAAAAAGAATTTACGTACTACATAAATTTAAACATAGCAATAACGCTCAATACCATTGAGCAGGCAATTTATACCCCAAATAATAAAAACTAGATAAAGTTAGGCGGAGGTGTTGGTACCGTAGGGTGATATGGGTCTACATATCTTTTAAAATGTTCTATAAAACTGCTCTTCAAAAAGAAATGGCTTGAAGAGAACTCGTAAGAAAAGATAGGATGATTAAGTTCGATAAGTTTGAAATCAGTAAACTTTGCAGTGTCTTTGGCGGCATCCTTTCCGCCTTCATGCTCTAACTCAATTTGCATGATTACAGCATTCATAATTTCCTTATCAATACTCGTAAAAAATACCGGTGCACCGGATATACCCATCTTCGCCGTGAAGATGACCATAAAAGTGGCAACGATTAAATACTTGTATTTCCTTAAAAACATTTAAATTCTAATGCTGTTTTAATCCTTATGATTACAAATGTAAACGGATTATTGGTTTTTCAATACTATAAGCTGTAAAAAAAATGTAATTTAAGTAAAATGCAGGCATCATTCAGACGATGCAGGGGTTCGGTATACTTTTTGAAAACAGTAGGTTCCACTATTTCGGTCAGTTCAGTCCTGCCATCCGCTAAATCTTTTTGGGCAACATCTATTACAACATTAAAATTAACCGAAGCCAACAAGGATACCGCTGCTGTCAGGTTTATAAACAAGGAGAGTGGTTCTTTGGGTTAATAAATTCCCACCGACCTTTCATTACAAATAATAAATTCCTACCGCGTGGATAAATCTTTTTCAAGAATAGTTTCGGCATTTTGCCAACCAACTTCAATAAAGCAAGATTTTACCGAAGGACGATGTCAATTCCAAGTGGCAGAAGAATCATAAAAACAGTTGCAGAACAATACAAATGGCACCACCAAACCTGAAACGCAGTGGTTTTGTGAAAATACCCTTCAAACTTTCACTTAGCAGAAACGCGCAAAACAAAGTGTCGCTGTTTTTTTGATGAGCGTGGGGTGGTGGAGAGCCACATTACTGGATTGACAAAGCATTTTTGCATACTTTTGATGCTCAAAAAGTTTGATGCCCCGCGGCATAGAGCGGAAAGAAATCTTTATTGATTTATTTTCACATTATTAAAATCTATACTTTGGCACCCAGATAAATAACAACCTGTCCCATTGCATTACCGCTGGTAATTTTTAATTTTAAAATCTCATAGCTTCAGCAATGGATAAAAAAATAGCATTACTTAAAGATAAAATCAACCAGGCCAATCTTGGCGGCGGACAGACCCGTATCGACAGCCAGCATAAAAAAGGTAAACTCACCGCCCGCGAGCGTATTCATTTTTTAATGGATGAAGGCAGTTTCGAAGAAATTGGCATGATGGTTACGCACCGGAGCACCGACTTTGGTATGGAACGCGAAAAATACCTGGGCGATGGTGTGGTAACAGGTTATGGAACAATTAATGGCAGGTTAACCTATGTATTCTCTCAGGATTTTACCGTGTTTGGCGGTTCACTTTCTGAAACCCATGCCGAAAAAATCTGCAAACTAATGGATATGGCCATGAAAAACGGAGCTCCGTTAATTGGCTTAAATGATAGCGGCGGTGCGCGTATCCAGGAAGGTGTTGTTTCTTTGGGCGGCTATGCCGATATCTTTTATAAAAATGTACAAGCTTCGGGGGTAATTCCACAATTATCAGCCATCATGGGCCCATGCGCAGGCGGAGCTGTTTATTCGCCAGCCATTACCGATTTTATTTTGATGGTAGAAAATACATCCTATATGTTTGTTACCGGCCCCAATGTGGTTAAAACAGTAACACATGAAGAGGTAACTTCAGAAGAATTAGGTGGTGCCGGCACACATGCTACAAAATCAGGCGTTACCCATTTTGCCTGTGCCAATGAAATTGAGGCTATTCAACACGTGAAAAAACTATTGAGCTACATGCCACAAAATTGCGAGGAGATAGCCGATCATTTACCTTATGAAGCAGCTGATGAAAACCGACCTGAACTAAACACTTTTATGCCGGAAAATGCTTCACAGCCTTACGATATACGTGAAGTGATTGCTGCCGTGGCCGATACCGACAGCTTTTTAGAAGTACATGCCGCTTACGCAGAAAATATCGTGGTGGGTTTTGCCCGACTCGCAGGGAGAAGTATTGGTATCGTGGCCAATCAGCCCGCTTATTTGGCGGGTGTTTTAGATAGCAATTCTTCAACCAAAGCCGCACGTTTTGTCCGCTTTTGCGATTGCTTTAATATTCCGTTGTTGGTATTTGAAGATGTTCCGGGTTTTTTACCGGGTACAGACCAGGAGTGGAATGGTATTATCACCAATGGCGCAAAATTATTATACGCTTTTAGTGAAGCTACTGTACCACGCATTACTGTAATTACCAGAAAAGCGTATGGGGGTGCTTATGATGTAATGAACAGCAAACATATTGGTGCAGATATGAACTACGCCTGGCCAAGTGCAGAAATTGCTGTAATGGGTGCAAAAGGCGCAGCAGAAATCATTTTTAAACGAGAAATTACTTCAGCAGAAAACCCGGAAGAAAAATGGCTCGAGAAAGAGAAATTGTATTCAGATATCTTTGCCAACCCTTATCGCGCTGCTGAACGTGGTTTTGTTGATGAAGTGATTGAACCAGCCCAAACCCGTACAAAGTTGATAAAAGCCTTTAAGATGTTAGAAAATAAGGTGGTGAATAATTCAAGGAAGAAACATGGAAATATACCTTTGTAGAAAATAGTCCATAGTCATTAGTCCATAGTCAGGTAGTAATCAACTTGCCTGTTAAGACTCATGACTGTGGACTTCCGACTCAAGACTCACATGCAGATTACTCAAAAACTATCCCGGACAGACATCTTGCTCATGGCTTTCTGCACAGGCCTGATTGTTGCAAATATTTATTACTGCCAACCTCTGGTAATTTTGATTGCTAAAGATTTTAATCTTACCGAACCCGATGCAGGAAAAATTACTTACCTCACACAGATCGGTTACGCTTTAGGCCTTTTCCTTTTAGTACCACTTGGTGATATGTTCGAGCGTAAAAAACAGATCCTCATCATTACCGGCCTGGCTATTTTTGCCTTGCTGGTGGCCGCGCTTTCACATACCTTTTTCATATTGGAAGTGGCTTCTATCCTGATCGGAACCTGTTCTATTGTACCACAATTAATTTTGCCGCTGGCAGCCAATTTAAGTACCGATGAAAACCGCGGAGCTAACATTGGCGTGATTATGAGTGGTTTACTGGTTGGAATTTTAGCCTCACGCGCCGTAAGTGGCAGTATTGGCTTTTGGCTAGGCTGGAGAGCCGTTTATTATATCGCTGCAGGAATTTGCGGCATGCTTATTCTTTTAATGGCCAAACGTTTTCCACAAAGTTATCCTGCTTTTAAAGGCTCCTATAAAGAACTCATGCGTTCGATGTTCAGTTACATTAAAACCCAACCCGCCTTAAGGGAGACTTCGATAATTAACTTCCTGGCATTCGCCATTATTAGTGCATTCTGGACAACCATGGTATTATTTCTAGCTAACCCACCTTTTAATTTCCAGACTTTACAGATTGGGTTATTTGGAATAGCCGGGGCGGCAGGCGCATTGGCTGCGCCATTAGTTGGAAAATTAAGCGATGGTAATAATCCGCGCAAAAATTTAATGATTGGTTTTATATTACAAATCGTTAGCATCGCCTTGTTTTATTTTACCGGCAGCCATTTATATCTGTTTGTAATTGGTATTATATTGATCGATATCGGTCAGCAAGCCATACATGTAACCAATCAGACCCGAATTTATACCTTAATACCAGAAGCAAGAAACCGACTGAATACCATTTTTATGTCGGTTAGTTTTATTGGTGCCAGCTGTGGATCAGCGCTAGGTTTGTGGCTTTGGGACCAGGGCGGATGGAACTTATTCTGCTATGGAATGACGGCTATAATTCTCCTTAATATTTTAACTTATCAGTTTTACGGAAGGAAAAAATCACAACTTAAATAACCCTTATAAATTTTATGAAATCTAAAAACGCAATCACACTTTCAGTATTATTAATCTTTCTGGTCATTTTCGGTAAAGCAAAAGCGCAGGACAGTACAAAAGTAGAACAGCCAACCGAAGTAAAGTCATTAAATAAAATCAGGTTGACCATATTGGGACTTGGTTATGAAAGAGAGCAAAAAGTGGGTAAAACAACTTCAGTTTATTTTGGTGCAGGGGCCCAAGGCGTTTTTATTTATCAAACGGAGATCTCAATTGATAACAATTATAATTTCAGTTTTAAAACAGACACAGATTTTAAAGTTTATCCTGCCCTTAATGCCGGATTTAGGCATTATTACAATTTTAACAGAAGGATTAAAAAAGGTAAAAGAACCTTAAATAACAGTGCTGGTTATTTAGGTCTTGATGTATTAGCCATTATCCCCACACAGAGCGATACCGTATATGGCTACCAGATCAATATTATGCCACAGTGGGGATTTCAAACCACTGTTGGCAGAAAAGTTAACTTCGAGTTGGCTTTAGGTCCTCTTGCTGCAATTAACAAAACCGATACCTATTACGGAATTGGCGGAAAAATCGGCTTTAGCTTTTTATTATAAATATGGTTCAAATTGAGCAAATATTCCCTTCTTTAACCTGGCGGATCAGGCATGAGGCTATGTATCCGGAATTACCTTTCGATCATGTAAAGTTACCCGATGATTTTGATGGCATCCATTTTGGATTATACCTTGATCATAAGTTAACAGGTGTAGTCTCTCTATTTCATGATGAAGATATTTATCAGTTCCGTAAACTGGCCATTCTGCCGGGTACTCAAAATGCAGGTTACGGCTCACAGCTAATGGCTTATATTCTTGATTTTTGTAAAATTCAAAAAGCGACAAAACTATGGTGTAATGCCCGTATAAATGCTAAGGAATTTTATTTTAAATTTGGCTTCCACGAAACAGATAAAACCTTTTTTAAAGATGGTTATGATTTTGTGGTAATGGAAAAAGAATTATCAAGTTAAATTTAAAATGAGTATGATGTCTCAAATCTGAATACTCAAATCTCATATCTATTAAAATGGCTAAAAAAAGACGACGAAAAGAAAAAACATGTTGCTGTGGTTACTAAAAAATCGCTGCAATTTCTTGAAGAATACATCAATAACCCTGCTCCTACCGGTTATGAATGGGAAGGACAAAAACTTTGGTTAAATTATTTAAAACCATATATCGATGAACATTTTATCGATAATTACGGCACCGCTGTAGGTGTTATTAACCCTAAAGCTGATTTTAAAGTAGTTATAGAAGCCCACGCCGATGAAATTTCATGGTATGTAAATTACATCACCAATGATGGTTTAATTTACGTGATCCGTAATGGCGGATCTGACCATCAGATTGCGCCTTCGAAACGCGTAAACATCCATACTGAGAATGGCTTGGTTAAAGCAGTATTCGGCTGGCCAGCTATCCATACACGCCATGGCGAGAAAGAACAGGCTCCGGAGTTAAAAAACATCTTTTTAGATTGCGGTTGCACATCAAAAGAAGAAGTGGAAAAATTAGGCATCCACGTAGGCTGCGTAATTACCTATGAAGATGAGTTTATGGTTTTGAACGACCGCTACTATGTGGGTCGTGCTTTAGATAACCGTGTGGGTGGCTTTATGATTGCCGAAGTTGCGCGTTTACTAAAAGAGAACAAGAAAAAACTTCCTTTCGGATTATACATTGTAAACTCTGTGCAAGAAGAAATTGGCTTACGCGGTGCCGAGATGATTGCCCAGCGCATTAAACCAAATGTGGCCATCATTACAGACGTAACGCACGATACCACTACCCCAATGATCAACAAAAATGTTCAGGGCGATTTATCTGCAGGTAAAGGTCCGGTGGTCTCTTATGCCCCTGCTGTACAAACCAATCTGAACAAATTATTGATTAAAACTGCTGAGAAAAACAATATTCCTTTCCAGCGCCAGGCTTCATCACGTTCTACCGGAACCGATACCGATGCTTTTGCCTACTCTAATGGTGGCGTACCATCTGCATTAATTTCGCTGCCACTACGCTACATGCATACAACTGTAGAAATGGTACACAAAGAAGATGTTGACAATGTGATCAGCCTAATTTATGAAAGCTTATTGAACATCACCAACGGTCAGGATTTCAGGGAATTTAAATAATGGAAAAAGTAAATCATCAAAAAATTATCATCAGTACTTTGCTGAAGTTTTTGCTGATGGTTTTTATCATTTTTACGATAAATTCCTGGCCCAGTATCAATCAAAGTTTTAGTGGCAATACCCCGCCTTTTGATTATTGGCTTGATCATAGTTTTAAGTTTAGCAACATCATCCTCATTTTGGGGTTCACGGCTTATTTTTATTATAAAGATTTAACGGATCAAAAACAACTGATTGAAAGGTCAAAAGACATCAATCAGCATTAAGTTTAATATTTAATAATACGGAAGAGGCTGTATCACAAAAAAATCTCTGAGGTTGTCCACGTTGAGCCCAATTTCATCAAGCTCAAGGATGACATTCTATTTTTTGATGATACAGCCTCTCTTTTTTCCTCTATACCTCCAATCATTTTAGCTTAAGCTAATTTTGTTCAGCATTGAGGTAACCTCCTGATTTTTAAGTTTATTTTTATTAAAATTCGAAATATCTTTACATTGTTTATGTAATTTACCCAAATAGTTTATCCTTTTATTTATGAACAAAAAAAATATTGACCTATCCATTATTTGCGATGGTCATTGGGATGTGGTATTCGACCACCTTGGCCTTGGTTTTTGGGAGCTGAGTATAGCAACAGGCATACTTCGTTCAACCCGGTCGTTTAAACAGAACTTTGGTTATCCGCCAGATGGTGTTTTAAGCTATGAAACCGTTCTGGGCTTAATCTTACCGGAAGATCTTGATCATGTTCAGGATGAAATAGAGCTTACCGTTACCAAAGAAAAAAACAGTTATGATGTTGTGTACCGTATTCGCCGCCCGGATGGGAAAATCCGATGGATTAAAGCCAATGGAATACTATCACAAGAGGACGGCGAAACGTTAAAATTAATTGGAACAACTTTAGATGTTACCGATTTAAAACAATTTTAATCTGAGTTACAAATCATTTAGTTCAATCCAAACAGGTCCGTGGTCGCTTGTTTTTTCCCACCCCTAACATTCCTATCCACACCTGCTGATTTTAAGCGATCGCTCACCTGCGGACTTATTAAAAAATGATCAATTCTTAGTCCGGCATTTCTGCCATAGGCATTACGGAAGTAATCCCAAAAAGTATAGATGATTTCAGTAGGATATAATTTCCTGATAGCATCTGTCCAGCCCTGGGCAATTAAATTTTTAAATGCCAGACGTGTTTCCGGACGAAATAAAGCATCCTCGACCCATCTTTCAGGTTTATAGGCATCCAGTTCAGTTGGAATCACATTATAATCGCCTGCCAAAACCACAGGAATATTTTGCGCCAATAACGTAGCAGTATGTGCGGCAAAACGTTCAAACCATTGCAGTTTATAATCGAACTTAGGGCCAGGTGCCGGATTGCCATTTGGCAGGTATAAACAGCCAATTACTATACCGTTTACCATTGCCTCTATATACCTGCTCTGCAGATCTTCAGGATCTCCATCCAAACCACGCTTCAATTCTGTTATTTCTAAATTTCTGGCAAGTATAGCTACTCCATTCCAACTTTTCTGTCCATGCCAGATCGCATTATAACCTGCATCTTTAATCGCCTGTTCAGGGAATTTTTCATGGGGGCCTTTAATTCCTGAAGGCATACTACATCTGGCTGGGTTTCTTCCAGCCAACGTAACAGCACAGGTAAGCGGCCATTTACACCGTTTACATTATAAGTAGCTATTTTCATTTTATAAATCTCAGCATTAAAAGCCAAAAACAGAAGACTGTTATATTTTTTGATTCTAAGTATTAGGCCACTTTTGGTCAGATAATTCAGATAATTTAAAATTTGGTCTTATCTTGCATCTCATTTAGCATAAAACTTTCAAACAGCCTATGTTCAAAGCAGTTTCAAACAATCCTTCTGCAGAGCCAAAAGACATCCGTTGGTTTTATGATCAGTATGCGCCCATGCTGCTTGGTTATATTAACGGCATCGTCCAAAATCATCAAAAATCAGAAGAGCATCTGGTTGCTATTCTTACTTCATTTGTTAAGGACGTTGTTATTTTGCAAGAAAAAAGCAGGTTAAATATCTGGCTGGAATTGCGTCAATATGCACAAAGTAAATTAACTTTGTTTACGGCAAAAGATCATCAGTTAAAACCGGCGCCACCATTAAACAAGGGAAGGCTGGATTTGTTAGATGATTTACAGAAACAAATATTCTGTGCAATATATTACCATGGAAAATCAATTTCATACCTGGCAGCAGCAATTGGCTGTGATGAAAGCGAAATCCGCAATCAGTTAAAATTATCAATCGATAAAATGAGGAGGAAAAGTGGAAATTAATAAAATTATTGAAAGCGGTTTAATGGAGACCTATGTAATGGGGATTGCCACCAAAGAGGAGGTACAGCAAGTTTTATCGCTGAAAAAAGAATACCCTGCATTCAAGGAAGCTTTGGAACAGCTCGAATATGATATGGAAGTATTAGCACAAAGCATGAGTATCGAGCCGCCTGCAGGCACTTTATCTAAAATTGAGCATGAGATTAATGAAATCCAACGCCGTAACCAAGCTGTACAAACCACTTTTGAGCCCAAATACAGGCATGAAAAATCTGAACAGGAAAGCAGTCAGGAAAAGTATATACAGGTAGAATCAGAATCTAACCAGATGCGCGTAAATAAAGCCTGGAAATGGATATTTATTGCAGTATTTGTATTAGGAAAAATATTTTTAGCGGGTGCCATTTATTTTTACCTGGAGAACAGACAGGCAAAAGAACAGATCAAAGAATTAAAAATAGAACTAAAACAAAAAATCAGGTAAAAATTATGCAAAATGTAACAGATAAACCTGTTTTTTAAAACCAATACTAAACTGAAATGTTTAGTTGTTAAGATTCATTCATGTTTGAGCGCATGTTTGAGTTTAGATATGGGATAGGCTTTTAGTCTATCCCTTTTTTATGTTCAAATAAGCTTTAAGGTCTATCCAGCAATGCCTTCACCTTCTGCTGGAGATTCACAATATCAAAAGGTTTTTCAATGGTATCATTTGGCGAACAATTTAGATCATCCATATTCAAAACTGAAAGCAATATAACCGGCAAGTATGCTGTTTTAGGATTATGCTTTAATTTATTACAAATATCCCGACCATCATACTTACCAATAAGTATGTCCAATAAAATAATATCTGGTAAAAAATCAGCGATTGTTTCTTCTAAATTACCAGGATTCAAAATACCTTTTATATGATAATGTTCTTCCTCGAAAATTAATTTTATAATATCGTGAATGTTCTCGTCATCATCAACTATAAGAATTTTCTTAACTAACACGTTGCTCATGTGCAACAAATCTAGTTTAAGTAGCTTAGTTCATATCACGTATTTATACCCGAATTTATCGAATAAATCAAAGATATCAGGCCGCCAAACCAGATTTATAATTTTTAAGCATTTTCTTCAGCAGACCTCTGGCCACGTGTATTTTGGTTTTTACGGTACCCAGTGGGATGTCAAGCTCTGCAGCAATTTCATGGTATTTATAACCTTCAAAGTAACGGCAAAAGCAAAAACGACAATCTTCAGGCAAGGCATTTAGCGATTTCTGGATATCCTCCATCATAAACTTTGCGGTGCCGGCATTCGAAGATGCACTTGGAACCAGTTGAACAGAAGTTAAATCCTCTTCCTGCTGGATCATTTCATTTTTACGCTTTACCTTATAATAATGATTTAAAAAGGTATTTTTCAGGATGGTAAAAAGCCAGGCCCGCACATTACTTCCCATTTCAAATTTAGCCGAAAACCTAAATGCTTTCATAAAGGTGTCTTGAACTAAATCAGCAGCATCATCTTCATCATGCGTATAGGCTAATGCGCGATCGAAAAGTGGTTGCCGGTATTGGTATATGTCACAATTGAAATTTAATGTCTCCATGATTGATTCGTTTTAGCTCTGATGTAAATATTCAACAAACAGTACCATACAATGTTATTTGTAGAAATACCCGATTTTTTACGGTTTATTTAAAACACTAAAAAAAATGCGCTAAAACGATAAAAACACTAGGCTACATAACCATTTCGCATGGCAAAACGAATTAAAGAAGCGGAGTTTTTCGCCCCCGTTTTACTGATTAAGGCTTCCCTTTGGCTCTCTACCGTCCGCCTGCTTAAGTACAATTTATCAGCTATTTCCTGATTCGTCAGCCCATCGGCGATAAGTTTTAACACGTTAATTTCGCGTTCAGAAAAGTTGATTTCAGTATTCATTTTTTGCGAAAGGATATTTAACTGGGTATTAAAACGCTCTAAAATGGAAATGCATAAATTAGAAGAAAGATAGCGTTTTCCTTTCATTACATGCTTTAGGCAAAACAGCAATTCGTCTTCTTCGATATCTTTTGACAGGTAAGCAAAAGCCCCTGATGTAAAGGCATTTGAGGCATATTTTTCATCATCTAAAATGGATAAAACAACAACCTTTGTGGTGTATCCGCGCTCTTTAATCGTATTGGCTAAAGCTATTCCATCTAGCCTTGGCATTACAATATCTGATAAAATAATATCAGCTTTTATTCCTTTTTCGAGAAGCTCCAAAACTGCTAAACCGTCTGACACTTCTGCAACAACATTGATGCCTTCGTGTTTTTCTATAAGTGCTTTAAGTGAGGTCCGGATGATATGGTGATCGTCCGCAAGAATAATGTTAATCATAATCCAAATATAACTTACGGTATTTTAAAATTAAAAACAGCTACTTTGGCAGCTCGATATAGAAGGTAGTTCCGACACCGGTTTTACTCTTAAACCAGATTTTCCCCTGATGTAAATCAACAATTGCTTTGATAATGCCCATGCCGAAACCGCCAGATTCTTCACCCTTTAAACCGGGTCTTAACGTTTCTGGTAAGTGATCAAAAAGTCCGGGCTGTAATTCCTCTGGGATTCCGATTCCATTGTCTGTTACTGTAATCAGCACCGTGTCTTCCAACTCTTCGGCATGTAAGGCAATGTAGCCATTATCATCAGTAAACTTTAGTGCGTTGGAAATTAAATTATTGATCACCTGAAGAAATTTCATACTATCTAAATAGAGGTAAATCTGCTCTGCAGAACTGGTAAACTTGATATTTTTAACTTTACCCAATTTAGACCGTTTGTAAAAACGAACCACATCTCTAAGCTCCCATACCAGGTCGGCCCTTTCTTTACCGATTTCTATAACCGATGACTTTAGAAACTCCCGGTTAATCATGCTTCGTACCAGCAGCAAATTACGTTCGCACATGTCTTTTATAAAGGAAAGCGAATTCATCATCTGCTCGTCACCCATTTGTGCAATACTATCTTCCATTGATGAAGCGGTTAATTTCATCATGCCCAGCGGTTCTTTTAAATCGTGTGCCAATACTTCCAGTGTGATATTTTTACGGGCATTGATCTGTTCGATATGGATTTTGTTATGCCGAGCTACCGTAGTATCTTCTACTGTACCGATTAAATATTTATCTTTTTTATCCTGAACGGCAAAAACAATAATGCGCACATATTTCTCCCGACCAGCAAATAACAAACGGAATTCGTATTTTTTTCTTTCCCATCCTCCATACACTCTTCATAACAGGATATTGCGTGTGCTAAATCTTCGGGGTGTACATGATTTAAAAGTATTTGCGGATGATCAAAAATCTGATCTGTTTCCAATTCCAAAATTCCGGCAAAGGACTTGTTGAGGTATAAAAATTTCTGCTGTTGGGGTTCAAAAATAAAATATCCGTCAGCAGACAAATCGCCTAGTGCACAAAAAAGCTCATTATTTAATTCCACCATGATTTTATATTTGATAATTTTCGATATGAAGGACTACCCAAACCCTATAGAACAACCAAATCACAAACATCAAATATTCAAAAAAGTTTTTTCTTTAAAAATTTAGTGGAAATACGCTGGGATTTACCCTTTTTAATCTCATTTGCCAAATTTTATGGAGATACTAACATTTTCCACACGATGTGTAAAATTATTTTGCGGAACAAAACCAACTATTGCCTAAATTGTTATGCATATAAGGAAAGACAAAAAAGTCCTGTGAGCGGGAGATCCGCGGAGGGCAGGCACACCATAAAGAAGCTACAATTCTTCTTACCAATAGCCATCGCACAGGTGGCTATTTTGTTTTACGTCAAGCTAATTAAAAGCATTTACCTGTTGAGCTGATTTCTTCACATCCATTAAAATCACGGCAAATAAATTGATTCCATAGTAAATCACTATGTGGCACACGATAAGTAAGGAATGGAAGCATTATTAAATACTATCATCACGAAACTGAAATTATTTGGGTAAACTTCTATAAAATTCATGATATGGCACAGAATAAAACGACAGAAAACGATTTCAGCGTTCCAGATTTTTTAAATACCATTGCAGACGAAAATAAAAGAGCTGATTGTTTTAACCTTTTGGATATTATTGTTGAAACCACAGGCTTTAAAGCGAAAATGTGGGGAACGGCCATTGTTGGTTTTGGCAGTTACCATTACAAATACGAAAGCGGCAGAGCAGGCGACGCACCTCTTTTTGGATTTTCCCCTCGAAAAGATGCCATAGCCTTATATTTATCATCTGAGTTCAAAAACCGCGAAGAATTGCTGGCTAAATTCGGAAAACACAAAACTGCCAAGGCTTGTGTGTACGTTAAAAAAATGAGTGATATCAATGTGGAGGTATTAAAAGAAATGGTTACTAATTCTGTTGCGAGAATCAGGAGTATGTATCCGTAAGTCCGAAAAGTAAGGAGATCGGAGTCAGAGGCTTATAGTTCCAAAATGTAAAAAGGCTGTATCATAAATTGTAATTCATTTCGCATTTGTCACGTTGAACCTAGCTTGTACTGAGCCCGACGAAGTATCTAAACGCCTTGTAAGACATTTAATTGGTCCTTCGACAAGCTCAAGATGACAATCTATATTTATGAAACAGCTTCCAATATCTCTATTCTTTCTGTAGCAAAAAACGTAAAATTTTATACATGGCTTTCTGCCTGGTTTTTTGCAATAAATTACATCAAGCGGTTGGTCAGTCTTAGAGTCCTATCCACATTTCCATCCTAAAACCTTACATTTATACAATAAAAATGAACATTCCCTTTATTAATTTGTTAAGCCATTATGGACTACATAGACTATTATAAAATCCTCGATTTAAAGAAAGATGCAACCACTGAGGATATTAAAAAAGCTTATAGAAAATTAGCCCGAAAACATCATCCGGATCTCAATCCCAACAATGAAGAAGCCAATAAAAAATTTCAGCAAATTAACGAGGCTAACGAAGTTCTAAGCGATCCCGAAAAGAGAAAGAAATACGATAAATACGGCAAAGACTGGCAGCATGCCGATCAGTTAGATGCCCAGCAACAGCAGCAAAGGCAATACCAGTCGCAAGGTCAGGGTTATGGTGGTAATAGCTATTCTGGTGGTTTTGGCGGCGAAGATTTTTCTGATTTCTTTTCTTCCATGTTTGGCGGAGGCGGTGGTAGAAGCAGCAGAAACTCACCTTTTAAAGGCCAGGATTACAATGCCGATTTACAGTTAAACCTACTCGATGCCTATACCACGCACAAACAAACCCTAACGGTTAATGGCAGGCAGGTACGCATTACTATTCCGGCAGGTGTAGAAAACGGACAAAAGATCAAACTTCCAGGCTATGGTGCGCCGGGAGTTAATAATGGCCCTCCAGGCGATCTATTTATAAAATTCAGTATTACCGATGATCCTAAATTCAAACGGAAAGGGAACGATATTTATATCCGGGAGGAAATAGACCTCTATACCGCCATTTTAGGGGGCGAAAAAATTGTGGAAACCTTGAATGGCAAAGTTAAACTTAAAGTGCCGGAGGGAACACAGCCCGATGCCACTTTAAGATTAAAAGGCAAAGGCTTTCCGGTTTACAAAAAAGATAATCAATTTGGCGATCTGTATATTAAATGGCAGGTTAAAATACCCACCCATTTAAATGCTGAACAAAAAGAACTATTCGAAAAACTTTCCAAATTCTAACCATTATGGAAACCTATCTAATTCCTGTAGAAGAAATTTGCGCCTATCACCACGTAGAGATCAATTTTATCCATTCTCTCGAAGATTTTGGCCTCATCCGTACCACCATTAAAAAGCAATCTGTCTTTTTGCCAGTTGATGAATTATCAAAGCTGGAGCAGTACCTGCGTTTGGCAAACGATCTGCAGATTAATTTGGAAGGCATCCATGCTGTTTCTCATCTGCTCAATCAATTGCAAAATATGCAACAGGAAATAACAATACTTCAGAACGAACTAAATTATTATAAGCAACTTAATCAGCAATATTAAACAACCGTTTGTGCAGTATTTCAGATTAAAAGTGCTAACAAAAACATAACCTTTTTAAGATATGTTTCTTAAATTGGCCATCTAATTTTAAAAAATGAGCGATCTTTCTTCAAAATTCATCGAAAAAATAAAGGCATCCTATGCTCCTTCGGGTTCGTATATTTATTTAGGCGCCGGAATTTTAGACGGACAGGTTTACAGTGAAGCTGAAGTTAATTTATCATTAAAAATGATGAATAGACATGGTTTAATTGCCGGGGCAACCGGAACTGGTAAAACGCGCACATTACAATTGTTAGCAGAACAACTGTCGGATGCCGGAGTTCCCGTTTTTATGCTGGATGTTAAAGGCGATTTATCAGGATTGAACCAGCCCGGATCAGTTAACCCTAAAATTGAGGAAAGGGCGAACCAACTCAATAAAGCATTCTCGCCAACCGGTTTCCCTGTTGAGATTTATTCCCTCTCGGGCAAAACAGGTTCGCAGATGCGCGCAACAGTCCTTGAGTTTGGCCCTACACTTTTATCAAAAATCTTAGATTTAAACGATACACAGGCAGGTGTGATGGCGGTTATTTTTAAATATGCCGACGATAATAAAATGCCGGTTATTGATTTAAATGATTTAAAGAAACTGGTTTCTTATCTCTCGGAAGGTGCTGGTGCTGCCGAAATTAAAAGCAGTTATGGCAGTATTTCAACAGCTACATCGGGTACCATGCTTAGGAAAATCGTTGCCATTGAACAGCAGGGATTAGGCGGTATGTTTGGTGAAAAATCATTTGATATTGAAGATCTTTTCGAGCGGGTTGATGGCAAAGGCACCATCAGCCTACTAAACATTGCCGATGTTCAGAACCAGCCTGTATTATATTCAACATTTTTACTCAGCCTGTTGGCTGAGTTATTTAATACTATGCCAGAGGTTGGCGATTTAGATAAGCCAAAACTTGTATTCTTTTTTGATGAAGCACATTTACTGTTCAAAAACTCATCTAAAGCATTTTTAGAACAGATAGAAACCATTATCAGGTTAATCCGCTCGAAAGGAATTGGTGTTTTCTTTTGTACTCAGGCCCCTGGCGATGTTCCTGAAAGTGTTTTGGGCCAGTTGGGTAACCGTGTGCAGCATGCGTTAAGAGCATTTACACCTAACGATGTAGATGCATTAAAAAAGACGGTGAATACTTATCCAAAATCAGACTTTTACGAGATTGATAAAATATTGACCTCATTGGGAACCGGACAGGCTTTGGTTACTGTTTTAAATGAAAAAGGTATTCCAACTGAAGTTTCTGCAACCATGCTTACTCCGCCAAGGGCCGTTATGGGACCGTTAACTGCTGCAGATTTTGATCAGGTGGTTCACGCCAGTCCGATGTATACCAAATATAAAGATGCAATTGATCCGGAAAGTGCCTACGAAATTTTAACCAGACGCATTAACGACCAGACTGCTGCTGTAGAACAACAAAAGCAAGAAGCCGAAGCCCAAAAAAGGCCGAACAGGAAAGCAAACCTAAACCTGGCGAAAAAAGCCTGGTTGAACAGGTAATGGGCGCGACAATAACCCGCCAAATTGGTAAAGAAATTGTTCGCGGTATTTTTGGCATGCTTACCGGCAAGAAAACACGGTCAAAAACCGGTGGCGGACTTTTTGGATTCTAAACAAATTATTTAACCTTTAAAACGCTCAAATTATTAATTTCGCCATACGAACCAGAGAGGATTATTCCATTAATCATCAAAAAGTTCGGCACTAACAAAAATTAACCAGTAATAAATGAAACCCACCCTATTAATATTGGCAGCCGGTATGGCAAGCCGTTATGGAAGTATGAAACAGATTGATGGTTTTGGCCCAAATGGCGAAACGATTATCGATTATTCAATATATGATGCAATAAGAGCCGGTTTCGGTAAAGTTGTATTTATCATTAAAGAAGAGTTTGTAGATAACTTTAAAGTGATTTTTGAACCTAAACTTGCAGGGAGGATCGAAACAGATTATGTTTTCCAAAATTTCGATTTAAAACAGTTTGGAATAGAAGAAGAAATTTATAGAGAAAAACCTTGGGGTACTGCACATGCAATCCTATCGGGTAGAAACGTAGTTAAAGAACCGTTCTGCGTAATTAACGCTGATGATTATTATGGTTTCGATGCCTTTAAAAAAATGGTTGATTTCCTGACTACAGAAGTGACGGATAGCAATTATTCTATTATTGGTTACGAAATTGGTAAAACCTTATCAGAGTTCGGTGCAGTTTCGCGTGGTGTTTGTAAAGTAGATGCATCAGGTAACTTAGAAGAAATTGTAGAACGTACTAAAGTTTATCCTAAAGATGGCAGTATTTTTTACGAAGAAAATGGCGAAGAATTTCCTTTAGCTTATGAAACACCCGTTTCAATGAATTTCTGGGGTTTTACACCGGCTGTTTTTAAAATTACCGAAGAAATGTTCAGGGAATTTGCAGAAGCTAATAAAGATAAACCTAAAGCAGAATTTTTTATCCCGTTAATTGGCGAAAATCTGGTAAAAAACAATATCGCAACCTTTAAAGTGGTGCCAACACCCAATAAATGGTTTGGTGTAACTTACAAGGAAGATAAACCTTATGTTCAGGATAGTATTGACCAATTGGTTAAGAACGGAACATATCCGGAAAAACTATGGAATTAAATTTAGATTCCGAAGTTTTAGAAGCCTACGGATATACTAAAGAAAATACAAAAATAACACAAATAGGTACGGGTTTAATTAACCGTACTTATTTGCTTTCTCCCTCAAACGAAGAGCAGAAATACATTCTTCAAAACATCAATACCTCGGTATTTAAATCACCCCAGGCCATTGCCAATAACCTTAAGGCAATTGGAGATTATCTCAACTTTAATTATCCTGAATATCTTTTTATAAAACCTGTTTCTACTACAAGGGGTGAAGAAATGGCGCACATCCGTCATGAATATTGGCGGATGTTGCCCTTTGTGCCCAATACCATCTCTTTGGATGTTTTGGCCGATCCTAAGCAGGCTTACGAGGCTGCAAGGCAATTTGGTAAACTGAGCAGGTTGTTGGATAAATTTGATGCCAGAATACTCCGGCCAACTATACCGGGTTTCCATGATTTAGGCTTAAGGTATGAGCAGTTTATGTTTGCCTTAAATCAGGCTGATGAAACATTAAAACAGGCTGCCAAAGCACAACTTTCAAATGCTTTAACACATAAGTATATTTTAGATTATTATAACTCATACGTCCATAGAGATGATTTTCCTGACCGTGTGATGCATCACGACACCAAAATCAGCAATGTGTTGCTGGATAGCAAAACAAACGAAGGGGTTTGCGTAATCGATCTGGATACCATTATGCCCGGAAAGTTTATCTCCGATCTGGGTGATATGATGCGTACCTATCTTTGTGCTTTTTCTGAAAATGAAACCGACCTGGATAAAATCAAAATACGTTTGCCTTATTTCGAAGCGATGATAAAAGGCTATTTATCGGAAATGAAAAGCATTTTAACGGAGATGGAAAAAGAGCTTATTTTATTCTCAGGTAAGTACATGACCTACATGCAGGCCCTGCGCTTTTTAACCGACTTTCTAAGTGGGAACAAGTACTATCCGACGACTTATCCTAACCAAAACTTAGACCGTGTCAAAAACCAGTTTAAACTGCTTTATGAATTATCGGTGAATGAAAAAGAATTGCAGGGTGTTATTGAAGAAAATTTAGTTTAAATCTGTTTAATAAACCTCGCAGGTTTTAAAAACCTGCGAGGTTTAAAACACAAGCCCTCCTCTATAAACCCGACAGCAGCGAAAATACTTTTTGTTTGCAGCAACCCTTAAAACCATATCATGCTGAGGAACTATGGAAAAGATGCTTCGTACCTCAGCATAGCAGAAGTTAAAAAAGATTGCAGCGAATGGCGGGTCTGCAGCTCCCGAAAAAGCACAGGAACATTCATTTCCAAAATCTTTTCAACCATATAAGACATATAAGTTAAACGGTCGCTTTTCCAGACCTCGCATGTTTTAAAAACCTGCGAGGTTTAACGTAAAAGATTACTTCGTCGGCTGGAAAAGCCTTCTCGCAATGACGATCTATTTAATAAAAAAAGCGCTCCTGAACTTAATCAGAAACGCTTTCTATATTCAAATCTTCGGACTTTACTGACCTCAGACTTTCCGACTATAAGACTATTTCTTATCGTCTTCTTTTACTTCTTCAAAATCAACATCAGTAACGTTATCTCCACCACCCTGAGGCTGACCATCAGCTTGTGGTTGTTCACCACCTTGAGGCTGACCGCCGTCTTTGTACATTTCCTCAGATGCTGCGTTCCATGCATTTTGCAATTCAGCTTGTGCTGCATCGATATCTGCAAAGTTACGTGATGAGTGAGCTGCTTTTAATTTCTCTAAACCAGCTTCAATTGGTGCTTTTTTATCAGCAGATAATTTATCACCAAACTCTTTTAATTGCTTCTCAGTTGAAAAAATTAAAGCATCAGCTCCGTTGATTTTATCAGCTTCTTCTTTTTGCTTAGCATCATCTGCTGCATTAGCTTCGGCTTCTTCTTTCATTTTTTTGATCTCAGCATCAGTTAAACCTGAAGATGCTTCGATACGGATTTTTTGCTCTTTACCAGTAGCTTTGTCCTTAGCACTTACGTGTAAAATACCGTTAGCATCAATATCGAATGATACTTCAACCTGAGGCACACCACGAGGTGCTGGTGGAATACCATCCAGAATAAAGCGGCCAATTGTACGGTTCTGGCCAGCCATTGGGCGCTCACCTTGTAAAATATGGATTTCTACTGAAGGCTGGTTATCAGCTGCAGTTGAGAAAGTTTCAGATTTTTTAGTTGGGATAGTCGTGTTAGACTCGATTAATTTAGTCATTACACCACCCATAGTTTCGATACCTAATGATAGAGGCGTAACGTCTAATAACAGTACATCTTTCACATCACCAGTTAACACACCACCTTGAATAGCAGCACCAATCGCCACAACCTCATCAGGGTTAACACCTTTACTTGGCTCTTTACCGAAGAAAGCTTTAACCGCTTCCTGAATAGCAGGGATACGGGTTGAACCACCTACCAGGATAATTTCGTCGATATCGCTTGTGCTTAAACCAGCATTTTTCAAAGCAGATTTACAAGGATCAATAGTACGTTTGATTAAGCTATCAGCCAATTGCTCAAATTTAGCACGAGATAATGTACGCACCAGGTGTTTAGGGCCGCTGGCATCAGCAGTAATGTATGGTAAGTTAATTTCAGTAGAAGTTGTGCTTGATAACTCAATTTTAGCTTTCTCAGCAGCTTCTTTTAAACGTTGTAACGCCATTGGATCTTTCGAAAGGTCCATGCTGTTTTCTGATTTAAACTCATCAGTTAACCAATCAATAATGATGTGGTCAAAGTCATCACCACCTAAGTGTGTATCACCATCTGTAGATTTTACTTCGAAAACGCCATCACCCAATTCTAAAACAGAAACGTCGTGCGTACCACCACCACAGTCAAACACAACAATTTTCATGTCTTTGTGTGCTTTATCTAAACCATAAGCTAAAGCAGCTGCAGTTGGCTCGTTAATGATACGTTTTACCGTTAAACCAGCAATTTCACCAGCTTCTTTGGTAGCCTGACGTTGTGCATCGTTAAAGTAAGCCGGTACAGTAATAACCGCTTCAGTAACTTCCTGACCCAGGAAATCTTCAGCAGTTTTTTTCATTTTCTGCAAAATCATTGCAGAAATCTCTTGTGGAGTATATTTTCTGTCGTCGATTTCAACACGTGGTGTGTTGTTATCACCTTTTACTACTTTATAAGGTACACGGCCAGCTTCTTTCGCACTTTCGTCGTAGCTGCTACCCATAAAGCGCTTAATCGAATATATCGTTTTTGTTGGGTTGGTTATAGCCTGACGTTTAGCAGGCTCGCCAACTTTACGCTCACCGTTTTCTGCAAAAGCAACAATAGACGGTGTAGTACGTTTACCCTCACTGTTTGCGATAACTACAGGCTCATTGCCCTCCATTACGCTCACGCAAGAGTTTGTTGTTCCTAAGTCTATTCCAATAATTTTTCCCATTGTATTTTTAATTTCTCTTTTTAAAGTATTATAATTTCTACTGCTATTAAACAATGCTTGTGCCAATTGGTTTTTGGCAGAAAAATATGGGTAAAAGACTGTTAAAATGTAAAAAAGAAGCTATAGTTTACTGACAGCATGACAGAAAATGATGAAAGATACAGGATGGAAGATGGAAGTAAGGGAGGGTAAGACTAAAGACCAAAGGTGAAAGCAGAAAGACTAAAGCTTAAAGAGAAGTTCTTTAAGGTGATTTGAAAATGAGCGTTCTAATCTCGTCGGGAGCACCTGCCCCGCTAACCGCTTTACTTCGTTTCACTCGTGCTCGCTATTATCGGGTTTATTGAACAGCGTTTTTTGCGCTCCGGTTATAAAAACACAAGCAGAAATATTAAGTAGTCATCTAAATGCCTCAAAGTTTTATATCTTTAAATTACAATCAATCGTTTCAATCACTTAAATCTGTATAATCCATTATAAAATGCAAATAGCAGCACAAATCGTAATCGGCTTAGTCGCCTTGATCCACATCTACATCCTTTGGTTGGAAATGTTCGCCTGGACCACCAGAGCGCCAAAAGTTTTTAAAACCATCCCGAAAGATTTATTTGTGCCAACAAAAACCTTGGCTGCCAATCAGGGCTTGTACAATGGCTTTTTAGCCGCAGGTTTAATCTGGTCGTTATGTATCAGCGATCCTCATTGGCGCCTATATGTAGCCATATTCTTTTTAACCTGCGTAATCATTGCAGGTATTTATGGCGCTGCAACAGCCAGTAAAAAAATCCTTTATGTGCAATCTATCCCGGCATTAATCGCATTGATTTTATTACATCTGTAAGTTCCATTCTATTGGTTGGTGTCACACCGACCAAAATAGTGAATTATTCGATATGTCATTAATTGTATATGCAAAAGCTACACGCTCTCCTCATCTTATTTACGCTCTTTGGGTTTAAACCTGCTCCGAATAAAATAAGTTCAGATAGAATTAGCGAAGCCTTAGTCTTCTGCCAGAAAAACAACATGAACACTTCCGTCGCCATCACAGCTTTGCGTTTCTTTGCGAAAAACTTAGCGTTCTTTGCGGTTAAATTATAACTCCAGCAACCGTTCCAAATGATGATAACCAATTCCGAAATACGCCTTGCTGGCTTTAATTTTCATCAAAACTTCTGCTTTCCGCTCTGCGCTTAGCGCTTTGCCCTTCAGCCCCACTACAAGCACATTTTTTGGTGTGTGTGCATCAGAGATGAATTCGAAAACCTTTGTTTTATAACCGAAATACTCTAAAATCAAAGCCCTGATCCCATCTGTAACCATTTCGGCCTGACGTTCTAAAAAGATCCCATATTTGGTTAAAAAAGAAACATCATTTTTCACTTTGCTTTTCTCTATTTCCCTGCGGATCTGTTTATGACAACATGGTGCAACCACAATCAGTTCGGCATCCGCTTTAATCCCTTTATAAATGGCATCATCGGTTGCTGTATCGCAGGCATGTAATGCAATTAAAAGGTTTACATCCTCAGCCTGATAATCTTCAATAGTTCCCTGTACAAAATTCAATCTATCGAAAGCAGATTTAACAGCAACCTGATTACACAAGTCAACCATATCCTGACGGTACTCTACTCCTGTCACCTCGCTTTCCAGCTTTAAAACCGAATGCAGGTAATCGTACATTGCAAAAGTTAGATAACCTTTACCCGAGCCCATATCAGCCACTTTTTTAATCGTCCCTTCTGGCAGTTCTTTTATTAAAGAACTTAAAATTTCAATGTAATGGTTAATCTGCCTGAATTTATCCTGCGCATTTTTAAAAACCCTACCATCTGTGTCGGTAATCTTTAATTCCGTTAAGTATGATTTCGAATCAGGTTTGATCAACCTGGTTTTTTCTTGGTCATGATAGACTGATGGCGCTACTACACTTGAGGCTTTACCTTTCCTCAATACAATTTTTCCATTGTTCAGTTCTTCCAATATCAGGTCATTTTCTGTGGTAAACAGCGTAGCTATTTTAAATCCATTCTCCAGATAACCCCCAATTAAATCGATTGCTTCATTTATAGCATAGTTTTTTACCACGTCGCGTGTTTTATAACGATAGGTAAAAGCCAGTTTATCTTCGCGTTTGATCACCACCTTACGGATCAGCAATTGCTTTAAGGCTTCCTCTGCTCCTTTGTAGTTCCCCAAAGAAATTTTCGCAAAAGTTTCAGCATTTAAACTTTCTCTTAAAGCTGTAATAAATTGGTTGATATATTCTGTCACTGACATTAATTTAAAATACAAAGATAATCAAGTTTATCTGGAGCGGCATATACTTATAATAATGTAACAATAGAGCGACCATAAAAAATGATGGAAGAGGTAAAATGTAATATGTACAGCCATTTTCAACCAGAAAAATCGTTGGTATTGATTTAAATGAATGACATAATACGATTTAGAAATACAAAAGGGCACCATTATCTATATTGATTCCAAAGTAGCGCAACGCTTTTTTTTCAGAAAATTAAATTCTAGATTAGGATATTTAAATAGCTAATCACAATACATGAGTGACTTTCAGATAAAAAAATCGCCTACTGTTTATGATGCCATTGTTGTTGGCTCAGGAGCTGGAGGCGGGATGGCAGCCTATGTCCTGGCGCATGCTGGTCAAAAGGTTTTATTGCTTGAGGCTGGTCAAAATTTCGATCCACGATTAGATTCACATCAATTAAAATGGCCATGGGAGTCGCCACGCCGTGGGGCAGGCACTGTTCGTCCATTTGGTGATTTTGATGCTTCTTACGGAGGATGGGAATTAGAAGGCGAGCCTTATACCCAGAAAAACAAAAGCGAATTCGAATGGTTCCGTTCTCGCATGCTTGGTGGCCGTACCAATCACTGGGGAAGGATTTCTTTGCGGATGGGGCCTGACGATTTTAAACCTAAAGATGGTTTAACCGATGCATGGCCGATAACCTATGCTGACGTAAAACCATTTTACGATAAAGTTGACCGCATGATCGGTATTTACGGAACAGCTGAAGGTTTAGAAAATGAACCTGATGGCATCTTTATGAAACCACCTAAACCAAGGTTAAATGAGCTTTTCATTAAAAAAGGAGCAGAAAAAGCTGGGGTAAAGGTAATTACCGGTCGCGGCTCCGTATTAACCGAAGCTTTACCGAATAACAATGATCGCGCACCTTGTTTTTACTGTGGCCAATGTGGCAGAAGTTGTAAAGTTTATGGCGATTTTTCGTCCTCATCATGTCTGGTAAACCCGGCAGTAAAAACAGGGAACCTGACTGTGATTACCGATGCGATGGTACGCGAAGTGATTACGGATAAGGATGGTACGGCTAAAGGTGTTTCTTATGTGAACCGTAAAGATTTGCAAGAATACCAGGTAAACGGCAAACTGGTTATTTTAGGTGCCAGTGCCTGCGAATCTGCACGTATATTATTAAATTCAAAATCAACTTCACATCCAAATGGCCTGGCTAACAGCAGTGGCGTGGTTGGTAAGTACCTGCACGATTCTACCGGGGCAAGTGTTTCGGGATTCCTGCCACAATTGATGGATAGGAAACGTTATAATGAAGATGGTGTAGGCAGTGTGCACATTTATTCTCCGTGGTGGTTAGACAACAGGAAATTGAATTTCCCACGCGGTTACCATATCGAATATTGGGGCGGAATGGGTATGCCTGCTTACGGTTTTGGTGGTGGTGTGGCTCAAATGAACGGAATGGTGCCTGGCAGAGATGGTAAAATGAAAGAAGCGGGAGGTTATGGAAAATCATTAAAAGATGATTACCGCCGGTTTTATGGAACCGGTGTTGGCATGGCTGGCCGTGGTACTGCAATTGCCAGAGAAACTAACTATTGCGAAATCGACCCGAACACAGTAGATAAATATGGTATCCCTGTTTTAAGATTTAACTATAAATGGGACAAAGATGAAATTCTACAGGCTAAACACATGCAGGAAACCTTTCTTTCGATTATGAAAGAGATGGGGGCAGTAGTGACTTCCGAAATTCAAGGCGCAGATACCAATTATGGCTTACTCAACCCTGGAAAAATCATCCACGAAGTAGGTACCATCCGCATGGGTGATGATCCTAAAAAATCAGCGCTAAATAAATACTGCCAGGCACATGACTGTAAAAATCTATTTGTAGTAGATGCAGGACCGTTTGTGCAACAGGGTGACAAAAATGCCACCTGGACGATTTTAGCCCTTTCGATGCGTACTGCAGAATATATTTTAGCTCAAAAGAAAAAACAGAACATTTAAGAATTACCATAATGAACAGACGTGATTCACTAAAAGCACTAGGCTTAACAGCCATAAGCACAACCGTGTTGCTTGATGCCTGTAAGCAGCCCGAAACAAAAACCGAAGTTGCCGCACCAGAAGAAAGTGCAAAAGAAGCAGGGAGGGAGCAATGGGAACTAGACCGTGATAAAAACCTGAAATCAGAAACTTTTTTCACTAAACATGAAATGGCCACCATTACGGTTTTGGCCGATATCATTATTCCTAAGGACGAGGTTTCGGGCAGTGCATCCGATGCCAAAGTGCCAGAGTTTATCGAATTTATAGTAAAAGATATTCCTGAACATAAAGTACCTATGCGTGGCGGCCTGAAATGGCTGGACGTATACAGCTTTAATAAATTTCAAAAACCTTTTGTTGAAGCTTCGGCAGATCAGCAGATCTCGATCGTTGATGAAATTGCATACCCTAAAAAAGCCAGGCCAGAAATGCAGGCAGGCGTAACCTTTTTCAATAGAATGAGAAATTTAACGGCATCGGGTTTTTACACTACAGAAATGGGCGTAAAAGACATTGGTTATGTGGGTAATGCACCAAACCAATGGGCCGGTGTTCCTGCCGATGTACTGAAACAGTATGGTATGGAAAATGTGAAGATATAACAACGTTATTAAACGTAAAAGGTCAAGTTAAAAAACTTGACCTTTTTTATTGATTCGTGTGGTTCGTGGGGGAAACAAAACCACGGCGCATGGAAAATGTGAAGATATAATTTCTAAAAAAATCTTCATCTCGACTGGAGCACAGCGGAATGGAGAGATCTACCTAGACAGATTTTTTGACTGCATTGCACTCCGCTCGAAATGACGGTAAAAATATTATCTTTAACAGAAATTACGTGGCTCGTGAAGACACAAACCTTGACAAATAAAATTACTCCACTATCAAAATCAAACCTTTTCCTTTTTCAACAGGAACCGATTCACCTTCAGGGTAACTTCCTGCAGTTTGAAATTTATCAATTGCAGGAGCAGTAATTTTTATTTTAGATGCATCTAAACCAAGCTTAGCCCAATCAATAGCTAAATTAACCTTAGTATCTCCTTCTGCCCAGCTAGCCAAAGCAATCATCGTTTTACCTTTTTGTTTGTAAACCGTTGCCAATACTTTTGGGTTATCAGTTTTAACCGGACAGTTTTCGCTCCAGTAACCAATCATTTCAGATCCTTTAATACCGAAGTTATCCCAGGCTTTCCACAGCGGTTTTGGATCGCTTTTCTCCGACCAGCCCAAACGGCTTGTCATGCCATAAATCATGCCGCGCCAAGGGTTTCCATCATCCTGCAACATCTCACCCATTAAACCGAACGGAATGCCGCTTACTTCTGTTAAAAAGAAATCGGGATTGTTTTTCTGGTAATCGAAATATTCGCCAAACCATAAACGGTTCAGGTAAGGGAAATGCTCCAGGTATAAAATGGCGCTATTGTTAAAACCATCACTTTTATTGTATTGATTTGCTGAATGCAGATCGATAATGCCCGGATGGTTATGCTGTGTCAGCACACGTTTAATCCGCTTCATGGTTACGCGATCGAAGGCCACATCGTCTAAATAAACCCCATCAATGCCAACATTATTTACCAGCCAGTTCATGCCCTCTACATAATAATTATGCCAACGGTTCATTCCACTGTTAATTACAGCAGCATCTTTAATTTCAGGCACAAACCAGGCTGCAATATAGTTCGAATCTAAATGTTCCTGTAACCAGCTAAAACCACCGCCATTACCTGGAGAATATACTTCGGCACCTAAACTCCGTAAAGCAGGCCACTCGTATGCATGATTAGATAATTCTCGAACAGTGTTATAAATTTTCACTTTTAATCCTTTTGAATGTGCATTATCAATATAACCTTTCATCTTTTTCCACTCAATAAATGGATAGTTGATCCAGGGATTAATCGGTGTAGCATGGTGAATGTTCACTACGGTTGCACCTGTCGATTTAATAGAATCTAAATCGCCATATTTATGATAAAAACGGTTGTCCCATTGAAAATCGGTGTTAAGTAAATGGAACGGTGTGATCAGTAAATTAAAATTGTAGTACAATACATCACCTTTTTTCATGCTTCTTGGCCCTGTAAAGTTATCGGCCAGCATCGAACTGCCTTTTACATTGATCTGGATCCCTCCTTTATCCCCATTTCCCCACGATTTAGGCAACAATAAAGGCTTCTGAAGGTAGAAATTGGTGTTTAATGGCCTGATATAATTCTCATCTCTCAAGTTGTAATACAGGCCCGCATTCACGTTTCCGACCCATACTGCATCCTGGTTTTTATTGGCTACATCCCATTTCCATTTTACGGTATCTGGTCTAACACCACCTTTCTCTCCTAAACCCATCAAGTATTTAGTAGAACCCTTATCAAAAGGGATATGAAAATCAACATTGCTAAATTCAACATCTTTTAAGGCAGTAACCTTAACAACGTAATGCACATAACCATCAAACTCCAAAGCACCTTCTAAATCCATTTTCAAGTTTTCAGAGATGTTAGTCGCCGACCATTTTACTGTCCCAGCTTCTTTACTGGTAATCTGGAAATTACCTGGTGCAAATTTCTCCTGCGTTTTTGGTGTATTAAAAAAATGAAAGTGAATCGGCTCGGCCAGGATATTATTTGGTTTTTCTTTATAAGCGGTCATTTCAGCATTAAAGAAAGTCTGGATCTGCTTAGGAAAACCATCTGCATTGATTTCGAATTTTCTACCTAAAAGAGAAATTACATTACCTTCAACTGTTAAGGGCGTATAAGGAGCCACTACGGTATTAGCTTGCGCCATAGTAGAATTTAACCAGCTTAAACGGGTCTGTTTGTTTGGCATTCCTACCCCGGCATCAGCCAAAACTTCGTTACCAATAGTAATTCTGGCACCAATTACTTTAGCTTTTCCATTGGCTTTAACCGTGAATTTACCTGCATAAATACCAGGAGCTGTATTTTTAGGAATGTTAATTGTTATCCACATCGGTTGAATTTTACCGGAGGCCATATTTACCGTTTTAACCAATGGCTTGTTATCATAACTTATTCCATTCGTATTTAAACAGTTGATGTATTTCGAAGAGATTACTTTTCCGGTGGCAGTTTTTAGATCACCAAAGCTTACTGTCAGGTTATTTAGATCTTTCAAAGCAAATACGCCTAATTGTAGCGCATAATTTTCGCCTCTGCTTGCTAAACCTGTAAAAGTATTTGCAGCACCCTTTTGTATCCAACGATAAGGTAAATCATTCTGCATTTTAATTGGAAACATTCTGTCTTCGGGAAAAACGACAAAAGCTTCCGAAGCATGTTTGGCCTTTAATGCAGCTGTTTCTTTGCCTGTAGCAATTACTTCCATGGGATAAAAGGAGTTAAAAGCATCGATAGACTGGATCTCCTTCACAGCAGTGTTTACTTTAACTTTTTTCGCCCTATTTAACCAACTCTCATCAATTTGTTTAGGTTTAATATAAACGCCCTTTGGATAATTACTCCTCCCCTCATTTTTATAAGCGAGGTAATACACATAATATTTCCCAGCGCCAGAAGTTTCGAAATAAATATCCGCACTTTCTCTGGTTAGCTTATCCGTAACTACAAGCGAAACAGTTTTTCCATTGGCATCCTGAATGATGATCCCTTTTAATTCAGGATGTTCATCCCTCCTGCGCCAATCAATTTTTGCATGTGCGATTTTACCTGTGCCAGCAAATTGAACAACAGCCCTGTGATTACCCAAAGAATCAGGATTCCAGGCATTGTTACTATTGGTATATTTAAGTATTTGCGCATTAAGGGATAGTTGTCCGAATAAACAGAACAGTAGAACAAGCCTAAATTTCATGATCAATTTGTTTTAGGCTAATTTATGTATAGCAGAATGAAATAAGGCTATGTAATGAAAAATGAGACAAACGTTTGATTGGTTTGGTTCATTGGTTCAATAGTTATTGGTTTTAAGGTATTGTCATTCTGAGCGCAGCGAAGAATCACTTTGCTAATACCACAGAAACCTGGTATGTCTACAGATTTCAACTAATCCAGGTTTTTTTATCACCTTATTCAGGTCATCATTTCATGGCTTAAAGATTCTTCACTGCGTTCAGAATGACAGAAAACAAAAAAAGTCCTGCTCTTTCGAACAGGACTTTCGTATGCTTAAGGCGAATAAAATTATTCTCCTTTTGGTTCTTCAGTAGCAGGAGCTTCTTCAGCAGGAGCAACTTCTTCGGCAACTTCAGCTTTCGCTTCAGCAGCTTTAGGTGCAGCAGTAGCTTTACTTCTACCACGACGAGTTGTTTTCTTCTCTTCTTTAACTTCTACATCTTTACCGTAAACTGTATTGTAGTCTACCAATTCAATTAAAGCCATCTCAGCATTATCACCCTGACGATTGTTTAATTTAATGATACGAGTATAACCACCTGGACGGTTAGCAACTTTTTCAGCCACTTCGCGGAACAAAATAGTGATTACTTCTTTATCCTGTAGGTAAGAGAAAACTGTACGACGTGAGTGAGTAGTGTCATTTTTCGCTTTAGTGATTAATGGCTCAACATAAGTACGTAAAGCTTTAGCTTTAGCTAAAGTTGTAGTAATTCTTTTTGCTTTAATAAGTGATGTAGCCATGTTAGCTAACATCGCTTTTCTGTGGCTGTCGGTTCTACCTAAGTGGTTTACTTTTTTACCGTGTCTCATTGTTTTTTGATTAAGTGTATACCGTCTCTGTCTCAGAGGGAATTATACACTGTGAACTAATAGTTTATTTCGCTTAGCGCGGAGCGCCATGCGCTTATTCTTCGTCTAACTTAAATTTAGACAGGTTCATACCAAATGATAAACCTTTTGATTTTACTAATTCCTGGATCTCTGTTAAAGATTTCTTACCGAAGTTTCTGAATTTTAACATATCAGCAACATCGTAAGAAACTAAATCAGCTAAAGTACGGATGTCAGCAGCTTTTAAGCAGTTTAATGCTCTAACTGAAAGATCCATATCTACCAATTCAGTTTTAAGGATTTTACGCATGTGTAAAATTTCCTCGTCAACTTCTTTAGTTTCTTCTTTAGCCTGAGATTCTAATACCAAATTCTCATCAGAGAATAACATAAAATGTTGGATAAGGATCTTAGCCGCTTCTTTTAATGCTTCTTCCGGATGAATTGAACCGTCAGTAGAGATATCTAAAACCAATTTTTCATAATCCGTTTTTTGCTCAACACGAAAGTTTTCGATCGTGTATTTTACATTTTTCATTGGAGTATAAATCGAATCGATTGCGATTACACCTACAACAGCATCAGCAACTTTATTTTCTTCAGCAGGTACATAACCACGTCCTTTATTGATGGTTAATTCCACTTCCAAAGTAACAGATTTATCCATATTGCAAATTACATGCTCAGGGTTTAAAACTGTAAAGTTGTTAGAGAATTTAGTGATATCACCAGCTTTAAACTGATCTTGACCATTAACGATGATGAAAACTTTTTCAGAATCACCTGAATCACCTGTTTTCTTAAAACGAACTTGTTTTAAGTTTAAGATAATATCAGTTAAATCTTCTACAACACCTTTCATGGTAGAAAATTCGTGAGATACGCCTGAAAAACGAATAGTAGTAATAGCATAACCTTCTAACGAAGAAAGTAAAATTCTTCTTAAGGCATTACCAATTGTTACACCGAAACCGGGCTCTAAAGGACGAAATTCAAATGTGCCATCGAAATCGGTTGATTTCTGCATGATCACTTTGTCTGGTTTCTGAAATGCTAAAATTGCCATTTATATTTTTTTAAATTCGTTATTGAATATATAGTAATATGAAAAAGTTAATTACCCTTTTGAGGTAATTAACCAGATCATTTATTACTTTGAGTACAACTCGATGATTAAGTTTTCCTTGATATTTTCAGGAATCTCATCACGTTGAGGGTAGGTTAAGAATTTACCGGTTAATTCACTGGCATTCCACTCTAACCAAGCAAACTTATTAATAGTTCTACCTGCAACTGAGTTACTAATTGATTCTAAAGATTTAGATTTTTCACGAACAGCAACCACATCACCAGCTTTTAACTGATATGAAGGGATATTTACAACTTCACCATTCACGGTAACGTGTTTATGGCTAACTAACTGGCGTGCACCAGAACGGGTTGTTGAAATACCTAAACGGTAAACTGTGTTATCTAAACGTGCCTCTAATAACTGAAGTAAGTTATCACCGGTAATACCAGCACGTGAAGATGCTTTTTAAATAAGTTACTGAATTGTTTTTCTAATACACCATAAGTGTATTTTACTTTTTGTTTCTCCATTAACTGGATAGCATATTCAGATTGTTTTCCTCTTCTTTTTGATGAGCCATGTTGCCCAGGAGGATAATTTTTTCTGTCTAACACTTTATCAGGACCGAAGATTGGTTCTCTGAATTTACGTGCAATTTTTGATTTTGGGCCTGTATATCTTGCCATTTTTTCTGTTTTAAAGTATCATCCAACCTGAAGCTGGAGATTCTTAGCTTTAAAATTAATTAAACTCTTCTCTTTTTAGGAGGACGACATCCGTTGTGAGGAAGTGGAGTAATATCTTTAATAGATGTTACCTCGATACCTGCTACTTGCAAAGTTCTGATTGCAGATTCACGACCTGAACCCGGACCTTTTACAAATACTTCAACTTTACGTAAACCTAAATCAAACGCAACTTTACCACAATCAGAAGCTGCCTGACCAGCTGCATAAGGGGTGTTCTTTTTAGAACCTTTAAAGCCCATTTTACCAGCAGAAGACCATGAAATAGTTTGTCCGTTGTTGTTTGTTAAGGTAACGATGATGTTGTTGAAGGTAGCATTGATATGCGCCTGACCAACAGGCTCAATTACAACGATACGTTTTTTTGTTACTTTTTTACTCTTAGCCATTTTATCTTTTAGATTTTAGATATGAGACTTGAGATATGAGACTTTCTCTACCCCGATACTCAGTATCCTACTTTTTCTCTTTTATTCCAGATTTGAGCAGATTTTAAAGACATGGTGCTCATATCTAAAATCTCACTTCTCCTATCTATCTATTACTTAGTAGCTTTTTTCTTGTTAGCAACTGTTTTTCTCTTACCCTTACGAGTACGTGAGTTGTTTTTAGTACGCTGACCACGAGAAGGTAAACCTTTTCTGTGACGTAAACCACGGTAACAACCAATATCCATTAAACGTTTGATGTTTAACTGAACCTCTGAGCGTAAAGCACCTTCTACTTTAATCTCATCGTTAATCATTGTACGGATTGCTGATAACTCATCATCAGACCAGTCTTGTACTTTTTTGTTTAAATCGATACCTGCCGTAGTTAAAATACGTTGAGCAGTTGTTCTACCAATTCCGTAGATATAGGTTAAACCGATCTCTCCTCTTTTGTTTCTTGGTAAATCAATACCTGAAATCCTTGCCATATTTATTTATGTTTTAAGTAATTCCGAACGGCGGGCCACCGTTGTGCGGTTGATTACAATATTCTTAATTACCCTTGACGTTGCTTGTATTTAGGATTTTTCTTGTTGATTACGTAAAGTTTTCCTTTACGGCGAATAATCTTGCAATCAGCGCTACGCTTTTTAATTGATGATCTAACTTTCATTTTATTTGTATCTATAAGTAATGCGTCCTTTTGTTAAATCATAAGGAGACATTTCCAATTTAACTTTATCTCCAGGAAGGATTTTGATGTAGTGCATCCTCATCTTTCCTGAAATATGCGCAATAATCTCATGCCCATTCTCGAGTTCTACCCGGAACATTGCATTGGATAATGCTTCTCTTATTACTCCGTCTTGTTCAATTGAGGCTTGTTTAGCCATATTTTATTGATTGTTACTTAATTAGCTGCTTCTAAACAGGGTTGCAAAATTAAATAAAAAATTTTAATTATTTATTTTTTTGTTGTAAAACTTCTTCTATTATAGAAAACGTTGATAAAATATCTGCTTTGCCCTTTTTTATGGCTACTGTGTGTTCAAAATGTGCCGATGGCTTATTGTCTTTACTGGTTACCGTCCACCCATCGTTATGGAATTTAACACCGGCTATGCCTGCATTGATCATGGGTTCTATCGCAATTACCATCCCTTCTTCAAGTTTTGGTCCTGCACCACGTTTCCCATAATTCGGAACTTCTGGCTTCTCATGAAGTTTTACACCAACACCATGTCCTACAAGTTCTCTTACTACGCCAAATCCATTAGCTTCTGCATACTGCTGAACAGCGAAACCGATATCACCGATACGCATACCAACAACAGCTTTTTCTATACCCAATTCCAAGCAACGTTTAGTAACCTCAACCAATTTCTGTTTTTCTGCATCAATTTCCCCTATGGAGAAAGTGTAAGCAGAATCGCCAAAATAATTGTTTTTAATTACCCCACAATCAACCGAAATTAAGTCCCCATCCTTGATTAAGTATTCACTCGGAAAACCATGAACAACTAGCTCATTTGGCGAAATACATAAAGAATTAGGGAAACCATTATAGTTTAAAAATGCCGGAATCGCTCCGTGGTCACTTATAAACTCATAGGCTAATTTATCTAACTGGATAGTAGTCATGCCTGCTTTTATCACCTTGGCCACTTCGGCTAAAGTTTTAGAAACAAGCATGGAACTTTCTCTTATTAACTCGATCTCCTCAAGAGATTTGTAATAAATTTTAGACATCCGTTACACTACAACGCTGCGTTGCTACTTGCAGCAGGAACTCCTGTTCTGCCAGTAACTCTACCCGTTTTCATCAAACCATCATAATGGCGCATCAATAAATAACTTTCGATCTGCTGTAAAGTATCCAATACAACACCCACTAAAATCAATAAAGAAGTACCACCGAAGAAGTGCGCAAACTCTTGTTTAATACCAAACTTAACTGCTAAAGAAGGTAAAATAGCAATGATCGCTAAAAATACTGCACCTGGAAAAGTGATTTTAGAAATTACATCGTCAATAAAAGTTGATGTTGCAAAACCTGGCTTAATACCTGGGATAAAACCACCGTTTTTCTTCATATCATCACTCATCTGAGTTGGATTAACTGTAATGGCAGTATAGAAGAAAGTAAATGCGATAATTAAAAATGCGAACGTTAAGCTATAAGCCAACGAAGTTGTGTTACTGAACTGGATTAACCAAGAACCTTGTAATGAAGGAACAAACTGCATTAAAGCACCTGGAATGAACATTAACGCCTGAGCAAAAATGATCGGCATCACACCAGCAGCATTAACCTTTAAAGGAATGTACTGACGAACACCACCAAACTGGCGGTTACCAACAATTTTCTTAGCGTATTGTACAGGTACTTTACGTACACCTTGAACAATTAAAATGGTAAACATTACCACCGCAAATAAAGCAACGATCTCTAAAACCAATGCAACAGGGCCTCCACCTTCACTAGATGAGCCTACACGCGCACTAAATTCTTGAGAAATTGCAACAGGTAAACGGGCAATAATACCAACCATGATGATTAGTGATGTACCGTTACCAATACCTTTATCTGTAATTTTTTCACCTAACCACATTACAAATAATGTACCTGCTGTTAATACAAATGTAGATAACACTAAAAATAAAGTATTTGGCAACAAAATAGCTTCTGCAGGAACTTGCGTTTTAACGTAACCAACAGATTGAACGATTGTGATCGCTACCGTAAGGTAACGGGTAATCTGGTTCATTTTCTTTCTACCACTTTCGCCCTCTTTCTGCATTTTTTGGAAAGAAGGAACAGCAATACCCAATAGTTGCACCACGATGGATGCAGAGATATAAGGCATTACCCCCAATGCTAAAATAGACACACGAGAGAAAGAACCTCCGGCAAACATATCTAGTAAGCCTAAGATTCCTGATTTTTCGTTATTGCCTAAAGCAGTTGGATCTACACCTGGTAAAACCACGTGAGATACGAAACGGTATACCAAAAGAATTAAGAGCGTAAACAATATACGCTCTTTTAATTCCTGAATTTTCCAGATATTACTTAAAGTAGTAAATAGCTTCTTCATTTAATAATTACAATTTTACAATAGAACCACCTGCAGCTTCAATAGCTTTTTGTGCGGTTGCAGAGAACGCATGTGCCGTAATTTCCAGCTTTGCTTTAACTTCACCACGACCTAAAATTTTAACTAAGTCGTTTTTAGAAGCTAAACCATGTGCTTGTAAAGCAGCAAAGTCGATAGTTGTTAAGCTGTGTTTTTCAGCTAAAGCTTGTAAAACATCTAAGTTTACACCAACATACTCAGTACGGTTGATTGGTTTGAAACCAACTTTAGGCACACGACGTTGTAAAGGCATTTGACCACCTTCAAAACCGATTTTAGTTTTGTGACCTGAACGAGAACCCGCACCTTTGTGACCACGGGTTGAAGTACCGCCACGACCAGAACCTGTACCACGACCAATTCTTTTGCTGTTTTTTGTAGAACCTACTGCAGGTTTTAAATTACTTAAATTCATCTTTTTGAATTTGTGTTGCCCTTCGCTTTCACTAAACAGGTACAACGATTAAACATATATAAAGGTAATACCGGTTTTACCCAATATTACCTTTAAAACTTTATTAAATTGCTTCGATTGCTACCAAGTGGTTCACTTTGCGAACCATACCGATAATCTGTGGTGTAGCTTCAACCTCAACACTTTGGTTCATTTTAGATAAACCCAAAGCCTGAACGGTTCTTTTTTGGCGCTCGCTTCTGTCGATAACGCTTTTTACTTGTGTTATTTTGATCTTAGCCATGATATTATCCGTTAAATACTTTGTTTAAATCAATACCACGGGTTTGAGCTACCGTATAAGCATCGCGCATTTTAGTTAACGCATCAACAGTTGCTTTTACCACGTTGTGTGGGTTGGATGATCCTTTAGATTTTGCCAATACGTTGTGTACACCAGCACTCTCTAATACGGCACGCATCGCACCACCAGCAATTACTCCGGTACCTACTGCAGCTGGTTTGATTAAAACAAAACCACCTGAGAATTTACCGATTTGCTCGTGAGGAACAGTACCGTTTAAAATTGGAACTTTTACCAAATTCTTTTTAGCATCATCCACACCTTTAGCGATTGCTTCAGTTACCTCTTTCGCTTTACCTAAACCGAAACCAACAACACCGTTTTCATCACCTACAACAACAATTGCTGAGAAGCTGAAAGTACGGCCACCTTTGGTTACTTTGGCAACACGTTGTATACTAACCAAACGATCCTTTAATTCGATATCGGTGGTTTTTACTCTTTTTATATTAATAGTTGACATCTTACTTTTTCTTCAGATTAAAATACTAAACCAGCTTCGCGGGCACCCTCTGCCAACGATTTTACACGACCGTGGTATAAATAGCCATTTCTATCGAAAACAACTTCTTTAACACCTGCTGCAATTGCTTTTTCGGCAACTAATTTGCCTACTGCAACTGATTGGTCGCTCTTGTTTCCAGTACCAGTAAAATCTTTCGATAATGATGATGCTGATGCTATTGTTGTACCGGTTACATCGTTAATTACCTGCGCATAAATCCCTTTATTGCTTCTATATACAGATAACCTTGGACGTTCTTCTGAACCGGTAAGTCTTTTTCTGATCCCTTTTTTAATACGATCTCTTCTTGATAATTTTTTACCTGCCATGATTACTATTTTTTAGATGCTGATTTACCTGCTTTTCTTCTTAACACTTCACCTACAAACTTGATACCTTTACCTTTGTATGGCTCTGGTGCACGTAACGAACGGATTTTCGCTGCTACCTGACCGATCAATTGCTTGTCGGTACTCTCTAAAATGATTTTAGGAGTCTGACCTTTTTCTGATTGCGTAGTTACGGTAATTTCCGCTGGCAATTGGAATACATAATGGTGAGAATAACCTAAAACCAGATCTAATGTATTACCTGTGTTTGTAGCACGGTAACCAACACCTACTAATTCTTGAGTTAATTTATAACCTTCTGTAACACCAACAACCATGTTGTTAAGCAATGAGCGATATAAACCGTGTAATGCTTTGTGTTTCTTTTGATCTGATGGACGTTGAACTGTTAAAATTCCATCTTCCTGACTTACAGTGATATCTGAATCTACTGCTTGTGTTAATTCACCTTTTGGTCCTTTTACAGTTACTACGTTATCTTTTGATACGGTAATTGTAACACCTGCAGGGATTGTAATTGGGGCTTTTCCTATTCTTGACATTGTGCTGTTCTCCTAATATTAATAAACGTGACACAATACCTCACCACCAATGTTTAATTTGGCTGCTTCTTTATCGGTCATTACACCTTTAGAAGTAGATAAGATTGCGATACCTAAACCGTTTAATACTCTTGGCATATTTTCAACACCAGCATAGTTTCTCAAACCTGGTTTACTTACTCGCACTAATGTACGAATAGCAGGAACTTTAGTAATTGGATTGTATTTCAAAGCAATTTTAATAGTGCCTTGAACTGTAGTATCTTCAAACTTGTAGTTCGCGATGTAACCTTTGTCAAAAAGAACTTTAGTAATTTCTTTTTTAAGGTTTGATGCAGGAATTTCTACAACACGGTGGTTGGCCTTAATGGCATTCCTTACTCTTGTTAAATAATCTGCTATTGGATCTGTATTCATTTTTTATTGTTTTTGATAGTGGTTTCCTTCTGCTACCCAGCTGTGGGACCTGCTACCGGTTAAAATTCTTTTTTAGTAAGACATAAGTATCAAGTAATAAGATACAAGTATCAAGTCCAATATGGTCCTGATACTTGCTGCTCTATACTTGATACTACAGTACTTGATACTATTCTATATTACCAGGATGCTTTTTTAACACCTGGTATTTTACCGTCTAGTGCCATCTGGCGGAATGTTACCCTTGAAATACCAAAGGTACGCATATATCCACGAGGACGACCAGTTAATTTACAACGGTTGTGTAAACGTACCGGAGATGAGTTTTTAGGTAATTTATCTAAACCCTCGAAATCTCCTGCAGCTTTTAATACTGCACGTTTTTCAGCGTATCTAGCTACCAATTTTTGGCGCTTAACTTCGCGTGCTTTTACACCTTCTTTTGCCATTATTCTGCTGTTTTTTGATTTTTAAATGGTAATCCGAATTGTTTCAATAACTCAAGAGCCTCAACATCAGATTTTGCCGAAGTTACGAAAGTTATATCCATACCTAAAATTTTATTGATTTTATCGATATTAATCTCAGGAAAGATGATTTGCTCAGTAACACCTAATGTATAGTTACCTTTTCCATCAAATCCTTTATCATTAATACCTTTGAAATCACGGATACGAGGCAAAGCTACAGAGATCAAACGATCTAAGAACTCGTACATGTTGTTATCGCGTAAAGTAACACGTACACCTACCGGCATACCTTTACGTAATTTAAAGTTAGAGATATCTTTCTTTGAACTAGCCGGAACCGCTTGCTGACCAGTAATGGTAGTCAACTCAACGATAGTGGTATCCATAATTTTCTTATCTGTAACAGAAAAACGACCAACACCCTGATTGATACAGATTTTTTCCAATTTAGGAACCTGCATTACAGTTTTGTACTGAAATTTTTCTTTTAGTGCATTTACAACTTCTTCTTTGTATTTGCTTTTTAATCTTGGTGTAGCCATTATTTAATCTCCTCTCCTGAAATTTTAGCAACTCTAACTAATTTACCATCTGCGTTAAGTTTACGACCTACGCGGGTAGTTTTACCAGATTTTGGATCAACCAACATCAAGTTAGAAATGTGAAGAGCAGCTTCCTTTTTAATAATACCACCGTTTGGATTAGCAGCATTTGGTTTAGTATGCTTAGATACTAAGTTAATGCCTTCCACAATGGCTCTGTTTTTATCTATAAGTACTGAAAGTACTTTTCCTTGTTGACCTTTTGAATCGCCAGCAATGACTTTAACTAAATCTCCTGTGCGGATTTTAAGTTTTGATGGTGTATTTACTTTGTTTCCCATTTTATAATACCTCCGGTGCTAATGATACAATTTTCATGAATTGTTTTTCACGTAGTTCTCTCGCAACCGGGCCAAAGATACGTGTACCTCTTGGCTCATCCTGTGCGTTCAATAATACAGCAGCATTATCGTCAAAACGGATATAAGAACCATCTTTACGACGGATTTCTTTTTTAGTTCTTACAACAACTGCTTTAGAAACTGTACCTTTTTTAATGTTACCAGAAGGTAACGCGCTTTTTACGGTAACAACTACTTTATCACCAATTGAAGCATAACGTTTGCCGGTTCCACCTAGCACGCGAATTACTAATACTTCTTTTGCGCCGCTGTTATCAGCAACGTTTAATCTTGATTCCTGTTGTACCATCTTATTTAGCTCTTTCTAAAATTTGTACCAATCTCCAGTTCTTGTTTTTACTCAAAGGACGAGTTTCCATAATCAATACAGTATCACCGATACCACATTCATTTTTCTCGTCGTGAGCCATAAATTTGGTAGTTTTCTTTACGAACTTACCATAAATCGGGTGTTTTACTTTACGTTCCACGCTCACTACAACAGATTTATCCATCTTGTTGCTTACCACTAACCCGGTTCTTGTTTTTCTTAATTGTCTTTCCATGTCGACTCTCAAATTATTTAGTTTCAGTAGCTGACTCAGTGTTTTTCACTTTAGTCAACTCAGTGTTTAAACGGGCTATGTCTTTCCTTACTTTTGCAATACGTGAAGGATTTTCGATAGCTGAAATAGTGTGAGCAAACTTCAATTTTGATAAGTTCTCTTTTTCTTCCGCAATCTTAGCTACTAATTCTTCTTTTGAAAGCCCTGTGATTTCTGAATTTTTCATTTTTCTTTTTCTTTTACGTTGAGTGTAGCGGTTATAATAAACAAGTATTTACAACATTCACCTCAACACTTTACTATGCTTCTACGTAATCTCTACGTACTACGAATTTGGTTTGGATCGGTAATTTCTGAGCGGCTAAACGCAATGCTTCTTTAGCAACTTCTAAAGGCACACCTTCAGCTTCGAAAATTACGCGTCCAGGTCTTACAACTGCTACCCAATACTCAGGAGCACCTTTACCTTTACCCATACGTACCTCAGCAGGTTTTTTAGTTACCGGTTTGTCCGGGAAGATCCTGATCCACACTTGGCCTTCACGTTTCATGAAACGAGTTACGGCAATACGGGCAGCCTCTATCTGACGACTTGTGATCCAAGTAGCTTCTAGAGATTTGATACCGAAAGATCCGAATGCTAACTCAGCTCCACGAGAAGCTAAACCTTTCATTCTGCCTTTTTGCATCTTCCTGAACTTCGTTCTTTTTGGCTGTAACATTTTATTTTGTTCTAATCGTTAAACGATGTTAATAAATCAATTATTTACGAGGACCTCTGTTAGCGCCTGCGCCACCACCTCTGTTTGCACCACCCTGGCCTGGACCACGACCACCGCCTTGGTTTCCACCACGTCTGTCGTTACCACCGCCACGGTTATCTCTTCCACCACCACGGTTATCTCTTCCACCGAAAGCTGGCTTATCTGATGCGCCTTTTGGACCGTTGTTTGTTGCACCAATGTTTGGAGACAAATCACGTTTTCCATAAACCTCACCTTTACAGATCCAAACTTTAACACCTATTTTACCATAAGTAGTTAAGGCTTCAGCTAAAGCGTAGTCGATATCAGCACGGAATGTATGTAAAGGCACTCTTCCTTCTTTGTACTGCTCAGTACGTGCCATCTCAGCACCACCTAAACGACCAGAAGTCATGATTTTGATACCTTCAGCACCCATACGCATGGTTGATGCGATAGAAGATTTCATTGCTCTACGGAATGAGATCCTTGCTTCTAATTGTTTTGCAACACCTTCTGCAACTAATTGTGCATCAAGTTCCGGGCGTTTAATTTCAAAGATGTTAATTTGAATTTCCTTTTTAGTCAATTTCTTTAACTCTTCTTTGATTTTATCAACCTCAGCACCTGCTTTACCGATTACAATACCCGGACGAGCTGTGTGGATAGTAACTGTAATACGTTTTAACGTACGTTCGATTACCACTTTAGCAACACCGCCTTTTGCGATACGGGCAGAAAGGTATTTTCTTATTTTCTCATCTTCAACTAATTTATCGGAGTAGTTGTTGCCACCGAACCAGTTAGAATCCCATCCTTTGATAATTCCTAACCTGGCACCTATTGGATTTGCTTTTTGTCCCATTTCCTAATTAGTTTTGAGTTGTTTCTGTACTTTTACTATCTACAATCAGCGTTACGTGGTTAGAACGTTTACGAATTCTATATCCACGGCCCTGAGGAGCCGGACGTAAGCGTTTTAACTGACGGCCACCATCAACCATTACTGTTTTTACAAAAAGTTGGTTTTCTTCAGCAGTGGTACCTTCATTTTTAGCTTCCCAGTTTTTGATAGCAGATAATAATAATTTCTGAACTCTTATTGCTGCTTCTTTATTGGTAAACTTTAAAATGCTTAATGCTTTCTCAACACGTTCACCTCTGATAAGATCTACAACCAAACGCATCTTACGCGGTGAGGTTGGACAATTGTTTAATTTTGCTATTGCTTCCATTGTCTAATTATTTTTTCTTTTCAGCGTGTCCTCTGAATGTTCTGGTTGGAGCAAATTCTCCCAACTTGTGACCAACCATGTTTTCTGTAACGTACACAGGGATAAATTTATTTCCATTGTGTACAGCAAATGTATGATTCACGAAATCTGGTGATATCATTGATCTGCGAGACCAAGTTTTGATTACAGACTTTTTGCCTGAATCATTCATAGAGTTTACTTTTTCTCTACGTTATGGTCAATATAAGGTCCTTTTTTTATCGAACGAGCCATTATTTCTTCCTTCTCTCTATGATGTAACGATTAGAATATTTTTTAAGTTCTCTGGTTTTGAAGCCTTTAGCTAAAACACCATTTCTTGAACGTGGGTGACCACCTGATGATCTACCTTCACCACCACCCATTGGGTGATCGACAGGGTTCATCGCTACCGGTCTGGTTCTCGGACGACGGCCCAACCAACGTTTACGACCTGCTTTACCTAATACTTCGTTTGCATGATCTGAGTTAGATACAGCACCGATAGTAGCAAGACAAGTAGTCAGGATTAAACGGGTTTCGCCTGAAGGCATTTTTAAAGTAGCATATTTACCATCGCGGGCAGCTAATTGTGCATAAGCACCTGCACTACGAGCCAATTGTGCTCCTTTTCCAGGGTGAATCTCCACGTTGTGGATAATAGAACCTAATGGAATGTTCGATAATTTTAAAGTGTTACCTACTTCTGGTGATGCTGTGTCGCCCGACAATAATACCGAACCAACTTGCAATCCTTCAGGAGCGATGATATAACGCTTCTCGCCATCTGCATAGTGTAATAATGCGATGCGGGCAGTACGGTTTGGATCGTATTCAACAGTAGCTACTGTTGCAGGAATATCGAATTTATCGCGTTTGAAGTCGATTAAACGATATGATTTTTTGTGACCACCGCCCATGTAGCGCATAGTCATTTTTCCTGTATTGTTACGTCCACCAGACTTTTTTGATGATACAACCAATGATTTTTCGGGCTTGGTTGCTGTAATCTCCGTAAAACTAGCACCAACTCTGAAGCGGGTACCTGGAGTAACTGGTTTAAATTTTCTTAAGCCCATAGTTATAATGAATTATTAAATTAAAGGGTTGCGTAATAATCTATTGTTTCGCCGTCTTTTAACGTTACGATTGCTTTTTTGTATTTCGGGCTACGGCCTGAAACAAAACCTGCTTTAGTGTAACGAGATTTAGCTTTTCCATCAACAACCATTGTGTTAACTGCAACGATAGTTACACCGTACAACTTTTCAATAGCAGCTTTGATTTGGATTTTGTTAGCCTTGTGGTTAACGCTAAATGTGAAACGGTTAGATTTCTCAGTTAAAGCTGAAGCTTTTTCGGTTAATATTGGTTTTTTTAAAATTTCCATATTATTTGGCAAACGCCTCCTCCAAAGTTTTAACAGAATCAGCAGTTAACACAAGTACACCAGCGTTTAATACATCATAAGTATTTAAATCTGCCGCCGAGATTACTTTAGTTTTCTGAATGTTTCTGCTTGATAAATAGATATTATTATTTTGCGCAGGTAAAACCAATAAAGTTTTCTGTGTACCCACGTTTAACGCAGTCAATAAACTGGTATAGTTTTTAGTTTTAGCTGTATCGAAGTTGAAATCTTCTACAATTACCACGTTGTTATCTTTGGCTTTATAAGCTAAAGCAGATTTACGTGCTAATGATTTTAATTTCTTGTTCAATTTAAAGCTATAATCACGTGGCTGAGGACCGAAAACACGACCACCACCGTTAAATAACGGAGATTTAATGCTACCTGCTCTTGCACCACCTGTACCTTTTTGTTTGTATAGTTTACGAGTTGAACCAGCAATCTCATTACGTTGTTTAGATTTGTGAGTACCTTGACGTTGATTAGCCAAATACTGTTTTACATCTAAATAAATCGCGTGGTCGTTAGGCTCGATACCAAATACCGATTCAGGAAGTTGCACCTTGGCACCTGTTTCTTTACCTGAAATGTTTAATACTTTAACTTCCATCTGATTACTTGTCTAAGATTACGTAAGAACCTTTAGCTCCTGGAATGGAACCACTAACTACTAATAAGTTTTGCTCAGCATAAACTTTCAAAACCTGTAGGTTCTGAATTTTTACCCTGTCTCCACCTGTTCTTCCTGCCATGCGCATTCCTTTGAATACACGTGATGGGAATGATGATGCTCCCAATGAACCTGGGGCACGTAAACGGTTATGCTGACCGTGAGTCTGCATACCAACACCGGCAAATCCGTGGCGTTTTACAACACCTTGAAAACCTTTACCTTTTGAGGTACCTACAACATCAACAAAATCGCCTTCTGCGAATGCGTCAACGGTTACTACATCACCTAAATTAAGTGAAGTTGTAAACGAATCGAATTCTACCAGCTTGCGTTTCGGAGTTGTGTTTGCTTTCGCGAAATGGCCTTTTAACGGTTGAGTTGTGTTTTTCTCTTTTTTCTCATCGTAACCCAGTTGGATTGATGAATACCCGTCTTTTTCTTCGGTCTTTACTTGTGTAACTACACAAGGCCCAGCCTCGATTACCGTACAAGGAATGTTTCTTCCTTCGGCATCAAAGATACTGGTCATTCCTACTTTTTTTCCAATAATTCCTGACATTTTATCTTTTCTTTTTAACACCCATCGAAGCAGTAGGGCTTCGTTCAAGGTGGTTGTACATCCCCCGAAAGGGACGGCAAAGATAGACAAGAATTATTAATTTTCAAATAGTTAGCTAAATATTTTTTCAAATAAATTGCTGATATGATGGGATTTAACCTGAAAAGGAAGGTTAATGGGCTGTTGGAGCATTTAAAGCAATAGCTATAAATTTGATTAAAAGCATTTTAGATCTTATTTAAGGTTTAAAAACACTTTAATTTGATCAATTTTTGCCTTTAGTATGGCTCTCCCAGTTTGGCTTTTATCCGCGGTAAAAGATCAAGTATTGCATTCTCACTACAAGCATATTTATAAATCTCGATAATCAGCGCATCGCTGCAGTTTATGGCATCAATTAAATTATCCTTAGCTAAAAAATATTGACATAATGCAGCATAAAAAAGCATAAACTCGCCTTCTGCAAATGCTGTTCGCTGTGGGAATGCTTCATCAAGGTTATGCTTTTTATTCAATAACTTTAAGCCCTTGTCCAATTCACCATCAACCATCGCGGCATGGGCCACATAAAGTCTTAAGTATAAGAAATCAGGAAAAAGCTGCATCCCCTTTTTAGCTATGGCATCAGCCTTTGTATGAAGTCCAAAAACTTTATATTGCAAAAATAATTCTGCGTAAAATAATGGCATATCGGGGTTTTTGATAAGAAAAGAATGAATCTGATTAAGACTTTCGACACTTTTGACATCAAAAATCGACCCATATTCTTTGGCACATTCAATAATACGATCATCCAGTTCATCATTGAGGCTGTAAAGTCCGGAATCCACCTTTTGGTCCCAAATTTCGGCAATATGATCTTTATTTAAGGTAGCGGCTTCGCTTTCCCCAAATTTATCACGGTAAGCGCCAGTGAAAGTGTAGTATATCAGCTTAAAACTTTGCTCTTTATCGTCTTCAATAATTTCATCATCCTCAAACTCATCTTCATAATAAAACAGATAATTACCCGCTCCAACATTTTTATCTAAGGTAGCCAGTATTTGCTTTATTTTGGCAGGATTATCATTTGGTCCAACAAAATATGCAGGTACGCCATCTTCTCCAAATTCGATATCAATTAACGGGATGTGATCATCGTCTTCTTCTAATATAAATTGTGTTATTGCCCAATCTTTATGTGGTTTAAAACCACAATCATTAGCAAAAGCTTCAGCACCATAGATGATATTATGTAATTTATCATATTCTATTTCATCGCCCTGTATGTAATCCACACAATCTTCCAGTTCTTCTTCTGATACATTAAACTTAAAAGTAGTATCCTTAACCCCTAAGCATTTCATATCTACAAGGTACATACCTAAGGTAAAATTCCCATTAGTATGCCTGCGGCTAACCATTGCATTTGCAAGACCCGCTTCTTCCCAATCGCGACTGATGTAACAGTTACCCAACTCCAGTTCTCTAGCACGGGTTTTGATAAAATTCTCTGGTTTTTGAAACAGTTGAACAACTTTTCCAGATTTTGCCATTAGATTTAATTTTAAGCCACAATTTTACGCGTTTAAATTAAAATCTTAATAGTTTTTTCAATAAAATAATTTTTAAACCAAGTTAATGTGCCAAACCACCATTTAAACTGATGGTTATGATGGTTAAAATGATGATCCCAATCAGTACATAAAGGTAATCGCGTTCTATTAAAAAGCTGAAGATAGCAAAAACAATGCGTGCAATCGGCGTAAAAATAAGCATCAGGATACCAAACTGCACAATGGCATCGCCCTGGAAAGTTAATACACCTTTAAAAATTGCAGCTATGGAAGAAAAATTGTTTAGTTCGGGTTTAAAAACTTTATAGTTGGTAAAAGCCCCTTTATTATGAATGAGGAAAATGGCGCCACCGATTAATACAATGCTCATTGAAATAATTACGCCCGCCCGCAGAAGTGTACCCAGAATTACCTGGATATCTTTATCGTTCAGATTTTCTTTTTTTGCTGTATCCATTATAATCCGCTTATTCCTTTATAAATCATCTGCAGGGCTAAAAAGGCCACTACTATTGCAAATACAATTTTCAGTTTATCGGTTTTGGTCCTTAATAAAACTTTAGATCCTAAAGAAGCACCTGTTAAAACCCCGATACATACCGGCATAGCAATACCTGGATCAATTTGCCCGCGGTGCAGGTACACCACCGCACTAGCTGCAGCGGTAACGCCCATCATAAAATTGCTTGTGGTGGTTGATACCTTAAAGGGTAAACGCATAATGTTATCCATCGCAATTACTTTTAGGGCTCCGCTCCCGATACCCAGCAAACCAGACAATGTTCCTGCAAAAAGCATCATCAGAAAACCGCCTGGTACATGTTTTACAGCATAAGGATGATCAATGCCTTTATCAGGAAACGAGCCGTTCAGTTTAAAAAATTTGGCCCATTTATCGGTATCATCCAAAGTGGTATGGTCTACCTTCTTCTTTAAAGTCATGATGGCAGAAAAGATGAGGATGCAGCCAAAAAGAATGGCAATGTAATTGGCATTTAGGTAAACAGCCACTATTGCTCCGCAAACCGCCCCTATTGTGGTCGCGATTTCCAAAAACATCCCGATCCGGATATTCGTGATACCCTCTTTTACATAAGCTGCAGCCGACCCTGATGAGGTAGCAATTACCGAAACAATAGATGCGCCAATGGCATAATGAATATCAACACCCAGGGCCAAAGTAAGCAATGGAATAATAATTACACCACCGCCTAAACCGGTTAGCGAGCCTAATAATCCGGCTAAAAAGGCACCTAATAAAACGATAAGTGTAAACAGCAATACCGACATGCGGGCAAATATAATGTACTGTTTTTGCCTAAACGAAGGATTAAAGGAATAAAATAAAGTCTATATGTTATATGGATGATGTAAGATGGAGGTGGAAAATGGAAAGGCGTACAGGAGATGCCAATAATGCAAAGGAGATTTAATGGTATGGCGTAACTAGACTATACGGATTTGGTTAGCAGTAATTTTATATGATATACGGTAACAATATTTTTCGAAGGCCCGCCAACTGCCATCATTATTTATTTTATATTTATCCAAAGCATATTTCTCGGGATTTTCACTAAGCGCAATTACATTGCTTTAGACTCTTTAAAATATGCCATACTAGTGCGTGATGAACTTATTGATTTAACAATCAAAAACCTTTTTTAGTTCTAATCTTCCTCTATAATTCCAAACAACTACCATTTAATGGCTTCGGCTTTCAACTGATCAGCAGAAATAAAGTTTCCCTTTTCAATTTCAGAAGTCCCTTCTTCCAGATCGGCATTATACTGCTCCAGGGCTTGAGGCTTATCAACATTATAATTTAAGCCTAAAGCATCTAAAACAGACTTAACAGCTTTTCTGATTTCTTATTATCGATATTTAAAGTTAAAGTGATTATAAAAATAAAAGGCAGAATTGTTTGATTGTTGAGATTGTTTTATTGTCAATTTTTGTTGAGCTTAATTAAGATTTATAATAAAGCTTACTTTCTTTATTTACATCAACATCCCGGAAACTTTCCAACAGCTCAAAAGCAATTTGCCTAACTGTTTCGGCTATTGGAGAAATCGTTGATTTGTTGCCATTGGCATCTTTAACCGTCCAGCCTGAAGTATTTAGAGACAGTGGATTGGAACTGGCCAGCGATTTTATTATTTTAGCTCTGGTAAAAGGTAAACCATCAGAATCAATAATTACTTTTTTATTGTTCCACCAGTTTTCTTGTGTCACGGCTTTTAAAGCAGCATGGTCTAACCTGGCGACATAGCCCCAACCCTTTCCCGCACTGTGCTCCAGTTTTAATAAGCCAATAAAATTGGTGAGGCTTTTGGAGTTGTAAATCTCAGAACTGCAATACAGCTCAAGATGACTTAATTTAAGCTGACTCACCAATGCTTTTGAATGATCAGCGTTATGGAAAATCACGGCAATTTTTTCGGCAATTGATGGAATAACAATATCAGTTCCGTTATCGTACTCAACACAAAGTATTTCTATCGCTCTTAATTGTTGTTGCAACAGCGAAACCAATTCAGGTTTATTCGGAATGGTCTTCATCCTTAATAGCTACTTACCTAATCGCTTAATCATCTCTGCACTTAAATCCCTACCATCATTTAAACGGTTCGCGAAAAATGACTTGGCAGCTTCGAAATGTTCTTTGTAACCTTTTAAATCGCCATAACCAATAATCGATGCCCATTCGTGCACAGCAGTATGGAATTCCAAATCGTCGCCACGGATAGATTTATCATATAAAGCGGTATTAATCGACTCTTCCAGCATTTCTTTGTTCTTAAAAAGATATTCGGCAATACCCAATCTCAGTTTAAAAGGTGGTGTTTGGCAGATCAGGTTATCGTAAGGGTTTACGCCCATTTTATACCAGGCATATACCATACTCAGCAAACTTAAATGCGAATTAGGTTTTTGTTTATGGCTGGCATCAGATAGACTGAATTCTTTCATGATGTTATCGTCCAATAGTAGAAGCGACCTACTTTCATGAAAAACGAAATCGCGGGCCGCGTAAATTTTTTCCTGAATTCGGTTTCATTTTCACAGATCATCAGTTTAAACAGTTCAGATTCTGCCTGGGCATAATATTTCACCTGCTTTTGTGCATAAGGGTTTAAAATGGCCAAACCTGCATAAATGTGAGATTTATAGCTGAAAATTCTGAGCGTGGTCAATATTTTCACGTTATCGATTCCACCTGCATAGGCAGGATTATCCCAGGGGAAGAAACCGGCATTTTTCCAGGCAGAGCCCATGCTCTCGAAGCCCATGTGCGTTACAGCCTGTGTATCGGCCACGATACGGTCGTGTTCTCTATAATCGTCCATTTCAATAATGTTCGATTTTAAAGATTTATAAACCTCAAGGGCCTGCGCATAAACTTCATCTGTAGCACGATGACGTACCACCACAAGCGTTTGCCCCTCAGGACTAAAAGCAGGACCATGTAAAGAATGGCAGGTTACAATCTGGGTATCGTTTGGAAGGTATTTTTCAAAAGCCGCAATTTCCGGATGCTTAACTGATGTCTGGCCAGAAACAATTGCACCATATTTAGTAGAACGTGCAAAAACGGCTACCACTTCATCAATTTTTTCGGCTTCAACGCAATAGATGATAAAGTCAGATTTACGTGCTACCTCATGGCCATCAATTAAAACTTCGATTCCTTTTGGCTCCAGCTCATTTTTTAAATCTGCAAAACGCAAAGGCATATCTGCCCCAAATACTTTATAACCTGCATTTATAAACGATACAGCGTACAATTTGCCCATATCGCCTAAACCAATAATTCCTATTTGCATAAAACAAATGTAACCTATCGCAAATAATTTTATAATAAAACTTAGATAAAATTGTTATTTAACATGTTAAACACAAATATTTTTGTTCTACCGTTCCTAAACTTAACTTAAAAATATTAAACGGGAAATAGATAAAAATGTAGTTTTACATTCAAACACCTATATTTAAACTATGCAGAAAATTAAACACATCCTATTTTTTTAGGCGCTATGCTATTTTTAAACGTTGCGTTTGGGCAGGTTAAGCCAGACACGACGAAGAATACAGACCCTTCGTTAAACGGGCAGTATAACTTTATGTTATCGAAATCTAAAAGTTTGTATGGCGCAAGGCTGATTAATCCGAGCCGGTTATCTTCTTTATGGAAAAGTGTTAACGACACGCTGAAAAAGGAACGCAAGCAATTGCAGGAAGCCAGGCAGGAAATTAAAGCACAGGCCGGCAATATTTCGAGTTTAAAAGGTGAAGTAACCGGAAAAGAAAACTCGCTGGCCAACGCTACCGCTTCGGTTAACGAAATTAAGTTTTTAGGAATTGCCTTTGATAAAGGCACTTATAATACCATTGTGTGGACAATTATTATTGTGTTAGGCATAGGTTTAGCCTTTGTTATTTTCCAATCTGGCAAATTAAGGCACGAAGCAAAGTACAGAACAGCACTTTACCAGGAAGTAGCCGATGAATTTCAGGCGCATAAAGTAAAGGCAAAAGATAAAGAAATGAAACTTGCCCGTGAGCTTCAGGACGAACGGAATAAATGGGACGAAGGCAGGGGAAGATAAAAGATTAACCACAGATGCAAAGATCAACACGAAGAAATTTGCTTGCATCTGTAACAATCATTAGATTATTCGAATTAGTGTCAGATGGCAACATTCTGACACCACTGGTTGTATCAGAAACAAAGTTTGTCATCCTGAGGGTTAATTATTTCATAAAATCAATATAAAACACAGATCTTTTTGGCAAAATAGTAGGCAGCGTGAGATCGTCATTCCCAACTCGATTGGGAATCGTAGTGCAAGCGCTTTAAGATTCCCGCATGCGCCTATCGTGTGGACACATCTTTTAAGTATTTTTAGGCGTTTTGCTAACTAACTTTAATAAAGCACGGATTATAACCAAGGACGCTGTCAATCCCAAGAGCCGGGGAAATCAAAAAAACAGGTGCACAACAGTAAAAATGGCAGTAACAAACCTGAAACGCAGTGGTTTTGTGTTCATAATCGATAATTTAATTTTTAAAAAATATATAACACAAAACGAAGTGTCACTGTTTTTTATGCGCATGAGATTGTGTAAAAGGCTCATTGCTGGATCCGATAGCCATCGGATGACAAAGCGCTTTGGGTACTTTGGCGCTCCAAAGTACCATGCCCCGCGGCATAGAGCGATAGAAGAATGTTATAATTAATTGTGTCAACACGATAGGCATGCGCGGGAATGACGACCATTCTGTTGGAGCCTGTCAATGATAGCTGCAGCGACATTTGGCAACCTGAACTCAATCAAAGCCAAATCCAGTTCCTTCAATTGATGAATTGCGAGCGGTTTATTTTACCTAAAAACTACAGCTTTAGGTTTCTGAAGGAAAGGATATTCCCTTAATATTCCGGTATAAATCTACAGCATATAGGTCTGTCATTCCAGAAACGAAGTCTAGTACACTCTGTATAATAGAATAAATATCGGTCAAATCAGTATGATATTGTTTAGGAATAAGTTTAACCAGTTTTTTGTAATAGTGTGTATTGTTATGAATAAGTGCAGGAACAAACTCTTCTAATAAACCAGCCATAATTTTATAACCTGCCACCTCTTTCTGTATAACCGACGAGAAATTATATATGCGTTCCACTGAGATTTTTTCTACAGCTTTCCAGGCCGAGATATAGGGTTCGGGCAGTAAATCGGTTAAACTATGGTTGAGTTCACCCTTTAGTAGTTTTTCTTGTTCTCTAAAAAATATAGCTGCACATTGGTTTGTTAAGGTATTAATCGCTTTAGCGCGGAGCAGGCCAATTTTGGCATCATCGTCTTCGTAATCGTTTTTTAAACGCTCTTCAATTGTGATTGAATTGGCAAAAGGCAACAGGTAGTTTTTTACCTCTTCGTACGACAGGATTTTTAAACGGTGTGCATCTTCCAGATCAATGATACTGTAACAGATATCATCGGCAGCTTCTACCAGGTAAACTAAAGGATGGCGTTTATAAATGAGGTATTCATTATCTTCCTGCTCCAGGTGAAGTTCATCTGCAATCTTTTTGAAACTCTCTTCTTCTGACTGGAAGAAACCATATTTTTTACGGTGCAAAAGCCCCTTTTGTTTGCCAGCAATTGAGGCACATGGATATTTGGCAATAGAGGCTAAAGTAGAATAAGTAAGCGCATAAGCATCATTTCCTTTTCCCTTCAACGGATGAGTAAGAATGCGGATGGCATTGGCGTTTCCTTCGAAATTAATCAAGTCGTGCCATTGCGTTTCGCTCATTTCTTTCTGGTAAACCTTACCATCACCATCGGTAAAATAGCGCGAGATGGCTGCTTCTCCTGAATGTCCAAAAGCCGGATTACCCAAATCGTGGGCTAAAGCAGCCGCAGCCACAATATTACCTACTTCATTAATTAAAGGAACATCTTTAATGAGTTGCGGCTGATGTTCTTCTATACTTTTTAAAAATATATTTGCCATTGAACGGGCCACACTTGCCACTTCTAAGCTGTGGGTTAAGCGGTTGTGCACAAAAACACTTCCAGGTAATGGGAAAACCTGGGTTTTATTCTGCAATCTTCTAAACGGGGATGAAAAAATTAAACGGTCATAATCGCGCTGAAAATCTGAACGCGCACGATCGGTACTGGCACCATATTGTTCCTGTCCGTACCGTTTATTCGAAAGTAAATATTTCCATTCCATGCGTTCAATTAATTTGGGGCGAAGTTAATGATTCAGGTGCTTTAATAAAAAGATTCGTTTTTAAAACCTCTGATTTTTTATGCCTGCCAAGTGTAATACATCGCATGGATAGTTTTAATTCTATAAAAGGGCAATCAAAGCAGTCCACCCGGTTTGATGGCTAGCGCCCAGCCCTTTTCCATTGTCACCGTTAAAGTACTCGTAAAATAAAATGTAATCTTTAAAATGCTCGTCGTGATTTAATTTGGGATAACCTCCAAATGCCGCACGCTCACCTTTATCATTTTTAAGGAATAAATTTTTCATCCTTTTGCTCAACAAATCTGCAATTTCGTTCAATGAGAAATAGTCGTTGGAGCCGGTGGGGTATTCTACCCTAAAATCGTCTGTATAATATTCGTGAAAGTGTTTTATGGATTCAACTAATAAATAGTTTAAAGGCATCCAAATTGGTCCACGCCAATTGCTATTGCCACCAAACATACCGGTATCACTTTCTGCAGGAATGTATTTTACAGAATAATCGCTTCCATTTAACCAGTAACTATAAGGATGTTCTTCATAAATTTTAGAAACTGATCGAATACCAAAATCAGAAAGAAACTCGGTAGTATCCAGCATTCTGCGCAAAAGCATTTCATCCTATGACCCCGCAAAAGCGAAAACAAGTGTTTATCATTCCCACTATTATCGGCCCAGTGACTCACTAGCTGCACCAAATCAGGTCGTTGAATCATAAAAGCTTCCAGGTGAGACCTAAGTTTTGGCAAATCTTTCCAATCTTTTTCGCTAAAAACGATTACTGCAAACATGGGGATCAAACCAACAAGTGAGCGGAGGCGTAACCGATCCCAATTTCCATTAGGATTACGTAATAAATCGTAGTAAAAACCATCATGTTCATCCCATAGTCCAATGTGATGGTCACCCATATTATCAATTGATCCGGCAATGAATAAAAAATGTTCCGCAAATTTTATAGCCATGTCTTCATACAATCGATTTTGCAAGGCAAGTTCTATACTTATTTGGAGCATATTCAAAGCGTACATCGCCATCCAGCTGGTGCCATCAGCCTGCTCCAAAAACCCACCTCCGGGTACTGGCTCACTGCGGTTAAACACTCCAATATTATCAAGCCCCAGAAAGCCGCCTTCAAAAATATTATTACCCTCGCTATCTTTTTGATTTACCCACCACGTAAAGTTGAGGAGTAAGCGCTGAAATACTTCTTCTAAAAACTTTATATCTCCGGTTCCCTTTATTTTTTTATCTACCAGGTAAACCTTGTAAGAAGCTAATGCATGCACTGGCGGATTGGCATCTGTAAAATCCCATTCGTATGCGGGTAACTGTCCGTTTGGATGAATATAACTATTGTTTAATAATAATCGCAATTGCTGTTTTGCAAAATCCGGATCTACAGGCGCAAGCGCAATGCAATGAAAAGCAAGATCCCAGGCCGCAAACCATGGATACTCCCATTTATCAGGCATTAAAATAATATCATTGGCCATAAAATGGCTCCAGTGGCAATTTCTACCACAGGCTCTTTCATTTGCCGGTTTAGGTAAACCCACATCGCCCTTTAGCCAGGCATTTACATCATAATTATAATACTGTTTATTCCACAAAATACCGGCCCAAGCCTGTCGTTGCACCATTTTTTCTTCATCATTACCATCCACCGCGTATTTATCGGCATAAAACTCATTGGCTTCTTTTTTACGATCTTCAAAAATCTGATCATAATCTTCAAATGGTGCTTTTAACTGACTACGGCTTAATCTTAATTTTATGCTGATGCTTTGTTTTGCCGGAATAATTTTGGTATAATGAACTGCTACTTTGGTTCCTGTTTTGGCAGGATTTATCGCTTTCTTATTTCCGTGTATCAAATAATCGTTTATACCATCCTTTACAAAATCTGATGCATTGGCCGATTGATACAAACGTTCATTGTTGGTTTCATTATCGGTAAATAAAAATTCAGGTTTGCCATCCGTATAACAATACAATTTACCTTGCTTTTCTGAATGTAAAAGCAATTTATCTTGTCCGATGCTGCTAATTGCAGGTTTAGCGATTTCGCCATTCAAATTCCAGTTGTTACGGTACCATAATTGTGGTAAAATATGAAGCCCGGCATCTTCATTGCTTCTATTGAAAATGGTGTAATTAATAAGCAAATCATCTACATCATTTTTTGCATAACTGATAAAAACATCAAAATATTTATCTTCATCAAAGATGCCTGTATCCATCAATTCAAATTCAGGCTCCTGCCTTGATCGTTTGGCATTTTCTTCTACTAGCCTGGCATAAGGGAAAGCAGAATGTGGATATTTATACAACATCTGCATATAGGTATGCATGGGTGTATTATCCAGATAATAATAAAGTTCCTTTACATCTTCCCCATGATTCCCCTCTCCATTATTCAAACCAAAAAGCCGTTCCTTTAAAATAGCATCCTTGCCATTCCACAAAGCTAATCCTACGCAAAGCACTTGCTGATCATCACTTATGCCCGCAATACCTTCCTCTCCCCACCTAAAAACTTTACTCCTCGCCGTATCATGCGTTGTATAATCCCAGGCATTTCCACCGGGGCTATAATCTTCCCTCACGGTTCCCCACTGTCGCTCGGTAAGGTATGGCCCCCACTTAAGCCATGCTTTTTGACCGGCATATTGTTGATTAACCCTATTTTGCTCTGCCTTGCTCATACTCAAATATTAATTCATCAGCTATTTGCTAAAATCACAGCAATTGCCCGGTAACTTTCAGCTTATTAATGTGAAGTTAAATATCCATGATTAAATTAAATATATCCTAAGTTTTATGTCACGAACTCAATAATAAAATACAAACCTTTTTGTTTCAGAAACGTTGTTTAAGTGACATTTAATTTATTTCTATGAAAACGAGCATATATAACAAAAAAGAGCATATTGAAGGTTATGTAGGATCAGGTGATGAGCAATCAGAAAAATCTGATGTCCAAAAAGCATTCGAAGAAAGCAACGATACTCATGTTGTAACCGCTTATGGAAAGGAACCAGATGAACTGATTAAAGGCAATCCTTTAGCAAAGGATGGTTTCGATAATTCTGGCACACAGGGTAAAGATTCGCTTAGCGATGATGCATATAACAGTGCTGATAAAAACCCTGGCATAAAGAGTGCTGAAAGTCATACCGGAAGTTCATCTGATGATTTTAAAACGAATAAAGGCATCAATGAAGATGATGAAAACCATGCATTAAATACGGGAATATAAAAGAGACGATTATGGGATTATTAAAATATGCAATTTTAGGCGCAACAACCTTCTATGGCCTTAAATATGTCACAAAAAAGCGTACAACGGACGGAAAATCTTTAATTGATGATTTTAAGAAAAGAGTTCCTGAATATCTGGATGAGGTTAATAATTATGCAGAAAGAATAAGACGGGATTATCGGCAAACGAATGATTTATAACCCTGAAATAAATTGTCTTCGTTAAGATTACTTAAGGCTCGGTTGAGTAACTATTTTTCCGATGGGCTATAGGTCAGGGTGAAGACAGTAAGTTGAAAATATGTACAGAAAATCTTCAACGGCATTTTATTAACCAATTTCGGGTTAATAATTAATCGAACACAAAAAAACACATCATATTTGACATATATCAATGTATTAAAACCATATTACTTTGTGAATTGGCTATAAGTTACTGAAATTTGCTGCGCTGTAGGATTCGCGACAAAGATTAAAAAAAATCATTGACTAACTATTTGAGGGCATTCGCTACTTGATTAACGCATTACAGTTGTCGAATCCTAAATAATTTCCATCTACCGGAAAAGGCATAAATCTTGTAAAGGGATTATTCTATAAGAATAGTCTCTTTATAATTAAATCATAAATCTTTACCCCTTAACCCCTTCTCGTTATTCTTGTTTCTGTTTCCAATGTCTTCACCGCGACTTAAATTCGAGTTATTTAAATTTTCATTTACGGCATGCTTAGGATCATTTTCTGTTTTCAATAAATGAGAAGCCTCTGGTTCGTCTTTACGTTTAAAATCAGTGCGTTTATGGCCATAAGTAGCCTCTCCGTTATCCCACTCTATATACTCGTCATTGTGGTTAACCTCCCCATTAGGATCAACATTTTTGTTTTCATTACTTTCCATAGCCATTTTCTTTGTAGTCAATCTCCTTTAACAACATTGGTACGATAAAAAAGTTTAATCAGATCCCATTATTATTGCCCAGTCTTTTCCTCTAGCGTTACCAGTCCTGCAATCAATTGCAGTTACTGCACACCTTCACTTTGATCAATCTCAGTACCACTATCCAAATCGTCTTTGGTTGACCCATTTTCATCACGATGTTTAGGTGGATTTTCCATTCTGCTTTCTTCCAGTTCAGAAAAATCACCACCTTTTTGATTGGCCACCTCACCATGTGAGGATGGTTTATCTGTCAGTTCTTCTTTAGGATCAGCAAAATCCTGTCCCTCAACAGGTAACCCTTCTTGTTTCTTATCTTTACTCGTCATATCAGTAGAACCAGCCAGCTCAATTTTTGTTTTGGAGTTTGGGTATATAAAAAAGGCCCCGATTTTCATCGAGACCTTTTCTGTTCTTTTAAAATCAATTAAACTTTGATTTCAACTTCAACACCGCTAGGTAATTCAAGTTTCATTAAAGCATCAACTGTTTTAGAGTTAGAGCTATAAATATCCAATAAACGTTTGTAGGCGCACAATTGGAATTGCTCTCTAGCTTTTTTGTTTACGTGTGGAGAACGTAAAACAGTAAAGATTTTTTTCTCTGTAGGAAGTGGAATCGGACCACTAACCACTGCACCCGTAGGTTTAACAGTTTTTACGATTTTCTCAGCAGATTTATCTACTAAGTTGTAATCGTAAGATTTTAATTTAATTCTGATTCTTTGGCTCATCTTATTTTTATTTATGGTTTCCTGTTAGAGCTATTAACAACAGAAACCGGATTTATTTTGAGAGGTGAGATAGGAGATGTTAGAAGGGAGAAAAGTCTCAGATCTAACATCTCAATACTCAAATCTAATATTAGTCTTCAGATTTAATTCTGCCTTTAGATTTAGCTACTACTTCGTCCTGAACATTTTTAGGCGCTGGCTCATAGTGATCAAATTCCATGGTAGAAGTTGCACGGCCTGAAGTAATGGTACGTAACTGCGTTACATAACCAAACATTTCAGAAAGTGGAACCAATGCTTTAATTACCTGAGATCCATTACGGGTATCCATACCTTGTAACTGACCACGACGACGGTTCATATCACCGATAACATCACCCATGTTTTCTTCAGGGGTTAAGATTTCGATTTTCATGATTGGCTCCATCAAAGCAGGTTTACATTTAGGTAAAGCCTCACGGTATGCCATACGGGCTGCAAGCTCGAATGATAAAGCATCTGAATCGACTGCGTGGAATGAACCATCAATCAAACGTACTTTCATATCAGGAAGCGGATAACCAGCTAACACACCATTTGACATTGCAGATGCAAATCCTTTTTCAACTGAAGGAATAAATTCACGAGGAATTGAACCACCTACAATTTCATTGACGAATTGTAAACCACCTTTTTCAAAGTCAGCATCAATTGGAGAGATAACAACTTTGATATCGGCGAATTTACCACGACCACCTGATTGTTTTTTGTAAACTTCGCGGTGTTCAGTAGTACCGAAGATTGCCTCTTTGTATGCTACCTGCGGCGCACCCTGGTTAACTTCTACTTTAAATTCGCGTTTTAAACGGTCAATTAAGATATCTAAGTGAAGCTCACCCATACCAGAAATTACAGTCTGACCAGTTTCCTGATCTGTTTGAACTCTGAATGTAGGATCTTCTTCAGCTAATTTAGATAAGCCCATACCTAATTTATCAACGTCAGCCTGAGTTTTAGGCTCAATAGCTAAACCGATAACTGGCTCAGGGAAGTTCATCGACTCAAGAATGATTGGGTTTTTCTCTTCACAAAGTGTATCACCAGTTTTGATATCTTTAAATCCTACTACAGCAGCAATATCACCAGCAGCCACATTAGGTACAGGATTTTGCTTGTTAGCATGCATTTGGAAGATACGTGAAATACGCTCTTTGCTTTCTGAACGTGTATTATAAACGTAAGAACCAGCTTCTAAATTACCCGAGTAAACACGGATAAAACATAAACGGCCTACAAATGGGTCAGTTGCAATTTTAAATGCTAAAGCTGCAAATGGCTCATTGATACTTGGTTTTAATAAAACTTCAGCACCTGTATCTGGGTTAGTACCTGTTACACCTTCTGAATCAAGAGGTGAAGGCAATAATTCCATCACGTAATCCAACATGGTTTGAACACCTTTGTTTTTGAAAGATGAACCACAAACCATCGGAACGATTTTAGCATCTAAAACAGCTGCACGTAAAGCGTCTAAAACTTCGCGCTCAGTGATGGTTTCAGGAGCATCGAAGAATTTCTCCATTAGAGACTCATCATAATCAGCAACTGATTCTAACAGTTTCTCTCTCCACTCCGCAACCTCATCAATCATATCATCAGGAATTGGCACTTCAGTAAAGGTCATACCTTTATCGTGTTCATTCCAAACGATACCACGGTTGTTGATCAAATCAACCACACCTTTGAAGTTATCTTCAGAACCGATAGGCAACTGCAAAGGAACTGCGTTACTACCCAGCATGTCTTTAACTTGCTTAACAACTTTTAAGAAGTCAGCACCAGAACGGTCCATTTTATTCACGAAACCGATACGGGCAACATTGTAGTTATTCGCTAAACGCCAGTTGGTTTCTGATTGAGGCTCAACACCATCAACAGCCGAAAACAAGAACACTAAACCATCTAATACACGTAACGAGCGGTTTACCTCTACGGTAAAATCCACGTGTCCGGGTGTATCGATAATATTCATGTGATAGTTCTGGTTTCTGTATTTCCAGTTAACTGTAGTTGCAGCAGAAGTAATGGTAATACCACGCTCTTGCTCTTGTGCCATCCAGTCCATTGTTGCAGCACCTTCGTGCACCTCACCAATTTTATGACTTACACCAGCATAATAAAGGATACGCTCAGTTGTTGTAGTTTTACCCGCATCAATGTGAGCCGCAATTCCAATATTTCTTGTAAATTTTAAATCTCTTGCCATGTTATGTTTTTGATTTATCTGATTTTAAATGATTACACCGATTATGTTAAAACAAATCGGTGTAATTTATCTAATCAGTATAATCTTCTAATTAAATCTGTGTAATCTTACTAATCTGTTAATCCTAAATTAGAATCTGAAGTGAGAGAACGCTTTGTTAGCCTCAGCCATTTTGTGCGTATCTTCTTTCTTCTTAACAGCAGCACCTTCACCTTTAGCAGCAGCTACGATTTCACCAGCTAATTTCTCTTTCATGGTTTTTTCACCACGACGACGAGCGTATAAAATTAACCATTTCATACCTAAAGCTGTTTTACGCTCTGGTCTAACCTCAGTTGGAACCTGGAAGTTAGCACCACCAACACGACGAGATTTAACCTCTACAGCTGGCATAATGTTAGTTAATGCGCGTTTGAATATCTCTAAACCGTTTTCACCTGCTTTTTTCTCAGCAATTTCAACAGCATCATAAAAAATTGAATAAGCGATAGATTTTTTTCCATCGTACATCATGTTGTTTACAAAACGAGTTACCTGAACATCATTAAATTTTGGATCAGGAAGAATAATTCTCTTTTTTGGTTTTGACTTTCTCATTTCTTATTTCCTCCCGATTATTTCTTTTTACCTTTTGTTGGCGCCGCAGCTACTTGTCCTGGTTTAGGACGTTTAGTACCATATTTAGAACGACGTTGGTTACGACCAGCCACACCTGATGTATCTAATGCACCACGGATGATGTGGTAACGTACACCTGGTAAATCTTTAACACGACCACCACGGATCAATACGATTGAGTGCTCCTGTAAGTTGTGACCTTCTCCAGGAATGTAAGCATTCACCTCTTTACCGTTCGTTAAACGAACACGGGCTACTTTACGCATTGCTGAGTTTGGTTTTTTAGGGGTAGTGGTGTACACACGTGTACATACACCTCTTCGCTGTGGACAGCTGTCCAACGCTGGAGACTTACTCTTGAACTCCAGTGCTACTCTACCTTTTCTAACTAATTGTTGAATGGTTGGCATTGTGCTTTTTTATGTTTTTTATTTAAAAAATTTACCGCTCCCCCGGCATCCTTACAGATAGCCCATAAAACGGACTGCAAAAGTAGAACAATTCTTTTTAAAAATCAAGGGGTTAGCGTAAAAAGTTTTCAGTTGGCAATTACCGGTTTTCAGTTCAGGATTAAGGAGTTGTAATTTTTCTTCCGGGTCATTGTCATTGCCGAACCGAAGCGGAGGAATTGTGATGGCATGAAGCAATCTATCTCAGCTTAAACATTGAATCAATTATAACATCATCTCATAGTTAACAACTGATATCTTGGAAAGCAACTGCAGCAATCCTTAGTCTGGGTTCCGTCCCGCTAATGTTTCTGCCGATGAAAAACCGGCATCCACGTATATCGGGTTTATGTGGCACAGCAAATCACTGCTATTTACGTTTTCCCCTCAGGTTTAAAAAATCAAGTTATCGTCATTGAAAAGGACGGATTTAAATTAATGAGAGCCCGCGCGCTACTAATTGCAATCCTTAAAACTATCTTTAAGTACTTTTAACCGCTCCACTGCGGCCTCCAGTTCTTTTGGGGCTTTACCATACTCATAAGTTACTTTGTATTGCTTACCGTCGGCATTGATCGAGATCCACTCGGCTCCGCCATCAGCACAATCTGGGCAACCGATCACTTCGGGCAGGTTCGAAATCTTACTGATGTTCAACTCATTTTTAATGGCGGTAACATCCGCTTCCGAAATGGTCTTGCTACAGGTTTTGGTATCGGCAGACTGACCATTCTTCGATTTGGAAAAGGTAAGCTTTAAATCGCTAATGAGTAAGTTGTTGGAACAATAGCCTGTGCACATGCCGAATGATGAGCCATAGGCAATGCTGTTCAGGTTTTTAATATTGCCTTTTTTGCAGCTAAAACCGGATGTAATTAAGGCTAACGTAAGAATGATTTGTAAAATTTTCTTCATAGATAAGGGACAAAATACACCCTCAAAGATATTGTTTATCCGTTACTAACCTATAATACAAAAGCGCCATAAACAAAGAAAGCGATCAAAATTAAGATCGCTTTCTTCGAATCACCACAATTTTAGAGTTTCACATATCCCTCAAAATTTGCCAGGCAAGGGTAACTGGTACCTTCTAGCAGCGTAATTTTCACATAACGGATCGGAGCTGTTGGCGAAACAGCAAATTTTTGCTCATTAACTGTAGTTGGATTGAAATTCCGGTCATCGCCCAATTGAGTAAAGGTAACGCCATCTACACTTCCCGAAATAGAAAATTTGCTAAAACCTTGTTTTGGATCGGTATGGGCATTAAGACCGATATAAGAAAGTAAACTTGCCTTTTTCATATCAACAATAATCCAATGTGGATATGGATGCAATATATCGTAATCGGCCTGCCAGAATGATGGAACAGTTGGCGCAGTTGGACTTTTGGCCGAAATTACATCTACCACATAAGCTGCTAAATTAGTTTCATCGCCAGGATAATTTACTTCACTCGAAGCTGTTGCCGTCCATCCTGTTTTGCTCAACGCAATATCGGTAAGCGGTTTTCTTTCCTGCAGGCCGGTCACGCTAAACTCTGCTAAAAAAGTAACATTGCTCGTTTGCGTTGCGGCTTTTTCTAAAGCGGTTAATTTAAGGTAACGCACATTCCTGGCGGGCGATAAGGCAAATGCCTGTTCGGTATAAGTGGCAGGATTAAAAGTAAGCTCGCCAATAGCTGTAAAACTGGATCCATCATTACTGCCTTCCAGCCTAAATTTGGTAAAACCTTTCGGATCGCCCTGTTTTGTAGTTAAACCGATTTTTGTTACTACCGTCTGTTTTTTCATATCGATTAATAACCAATGTGGAAATGCAGCAGTAGCATTCGAACTCCAAAAAGTATTCGTATTACCATCCAAAATGGTTACCGGCAGATTAGCTGTTTCTTGGCTTGAAGCTGTGGCACTCCAGCCCGAGCGGTCTAACACAACCTCTTCTAAATTGGACGTAAGTTCAGCACTTTTGTCCTTTTTACAACTTATTGCCAAACCTGCAAAAAGGAGGCAAATGGCATATATTTTTATATTTTTCATCTCTTAAATTTTGATTTCAATGGTGATAAAGCCCTCATTATTATCACGAATGAGCTAAGGATTCTGAGTTAGATTTTTGTTATTGTCTATCTCATACTGCGGAACGTAAAAAATAACACGGGCATCGGTAGGCAAAATGGTTTGCGTGATGTTTGTATTGGGCGTGTTATTTAAGGCGTGCGTACCCGGATAATTTCTTGTCATCGGTCTGTTATTCCTGAACAGATCGTACGCGCGCTGTCCTTCAAAAGCAAATTCAAGCCTGCGTTCTTCTAAAACAACATCCAAAGCCGTTTTATTTGCTGCAGCAATGCCTGCAAGCGTTAAAACCGGAATTCCGGCCCTGGTACGGATCAGGTTTACATCATCAAGTGCCAATTGTGCATTGCCGAGTTTGGCATTTGCTTCAGCTTTATTCAGATACATTTCTGCCAAACGCAGGTAAACCGGTGAGCTTAAATTTGCGATCCCTTCCTGCAAATTGTATTTGGTTACATAATACATCGGTACATTTGGGGATATCTTAGTATTTACCTGCAACACACCGTTAATTTTATAAGGCGCAATAAAACTGTGTCTTAAATCTGCCGGATTTTTATCCAGCTCTGCCACATATTGCTGAGAAGCATAAATTTCGCCATAGCCGGTATTGCCCTGAGCACCCGGGGTAGATAATGCACCTGGTGTACCGCTGTAATACATGGAGCCAATGGCACCAAAATCCTGATCTTCTGTTTTGGTATAACGGATGGCAAAAATGGTTTCCGGATTGGCTTCCGGAGTTTTAGTGAAGTAACTGGCATAATCTGCACCCTGAAGCAATTTATAACGACCAGAAGCAATTACCAGATCGGCATATTTTATGGCATTGACATTATCGCCCATATTTAAGTAAATACGAGATAGCAAAGCATAAGCAACTTCCTTCGATGCAAAAATATCCGCTTTTGCTACAGTCATCAAATCGGCTGCTTTTAATAAATCTGCAATAGCTGCGGCATATACTTCTTTAACGGTATTTCTTGCTGGTGTACCTGCAGGCACACCCTCCTTTAAAACGGGAACTCCCGGATTTTCGCCGTTGCCCTGTGTATATGGCCTTCCAAATACCCGAACCAGGTTAAACTCCATCATTCCCTTTAGGTAAAGATTTTCGCCTTTAAGCTGTTTTAAATCTACACCCGAATTATCTGGAATAGCTGCTATAATCTTATTTGCAGCAACAATAACGTAATAGGCCTGTTTCCAAAAGTTAGCACCATGTGTCCCTGTGGGAATATGGGTATAGCGGTAGCACCTCGAAAGATCATCAGAAGATGGCTGTCCCTGAGCCACATTATCCCCCTGAAATTCTGTTAAAAAATGAGCACTTCTCACATAAGTAGCATTTCTCAGTACAGCATAAGTACCAATCGTTGCAGTCTCAATGTCACCAGGGTTCGTCAATGCAGATTCGTCATCAATGGCTGTTGATGGTTTTACTTCTTTTTTACAACTACTTACACTAAAAATAAGTGCAAGTGCAACTATATATATTTTAATTTGATTCGCTTTCATATTTTTCCTCTCCTATAAACTAATGTTTACACCAAACAATATTTTTTTGCTGATCGGGTATCTAAAACTTGAACTTCCCGGGACAACATTGGGATCATTATCATCTGGCGCCAGTACAACCTCAGGATCTATACCCGAAAATTTAGTTCCTGTCCAGAGGTTATCGCCACTTACAAAAATCCGGACACTACTTATTTTAATTTTACTTAACCAGCTGGTTGGAATTTGATAGCCGAGTGTAATGTTGCGCAAACGGATATAACTTCCATCTTCCAGGTAACGTGATGATTGTTGATTAGAATCATGGTTACCACCTAAAACCGGTTTAGGGTGTGTAGCAACATCACCAACTTTTTCCCATCTGCTCCATCCCGACTTTAATACCATCGCATTATAACTTTCGTACAAACCATCATTATCAAAATAAGCACGGCTATTGTTATACACTTCGTTACCATAAACAAAATTGAAAAATGCGCTTAGTGAAACACCTTTATAGCTAAAGGTATTGGTAAAACCTCCAGTAAATTTCGGTGAAGCCGATGTACCGGTATACTGGCGGGTAGCCAGAGCGTAAGTATTGGTTACCGCAATATGGTTTACCCCATCTGCATCAGTAATTACTTTTTCCCAAAGCGGATCGCCATTGTTCGGATCTACTCCTGCCCAAATCGGCATTTTCCAATCATAAATATCGCGACCTATCGCCTTTGGCTGAGAACCACCTGGGTTAATAGCATCCTTTCCTTCAGTAAGGCCTAAGATGGTATTGCGGTTAAAGGCCATATTGAAATTGGTTTCCCATTGAAACTGGCCTGTAAAGTTTTTAGTATTGATGCTGAACTCAAGCCCTCTATTTTTTAAGGCACCAACGTTTTGGAAAATATATCCGTAACCATCAGTTGAAGGTAAAGGCACTTTAAACAATAGCGCATCAGAGCGTTTATCATATAAATCAACAGTTAAATCTATCCTATTCCAAAATCCGATATCTAAACCAATATTGGCTGTTTTTTGCTTTTCCCAGGTTAAGTCGGGATTGCCTTTTTGATCAGGCCTTGCACCGGGTAAACCGCCATAACTGGCCGACGCATCAATGGCATATAATCCTAATGAAGGATAATCACCAATTTCGGCATTACCCGTTGTACCATAACTTGCTCTTAATTTTAAGAAACTAATCGGTTTTACGCCTTTTAAAAATTGTTCATTGCTCAAAATCCATGACGCACCTAACTGATAAAAATCGCCGCCACTTTTATTTAAACCAAAACGCGAAGAATTTTCGTGCACAAAGGAGGCAATTGCAAAGTATTTACCTGCATAATTGTAATCAACCTGGCTTAAATATTTGCTAAAATTATACTCATTTGTCCCACCGGATGGATTGCTGATAATATCGGTTGCGGTAGACATTACCGGACGGCCGGCAGGTAAATTTTTCCCATTTGAGTAAGCATCATCATAGTACGATTTTTCCGTTTCGCCAACAGCCAGTACGGTTAAATGATTTTCGCCAAAACTATTCTCATATTTCAGTCTGTTTGAGCTTAATAACCTGTTTTTATATGTTGTGGAGTTATAAAGTGAGCCGTTGGTTGCACCCCTTCTTTAGTTCTTTTATCATAATAATCTACTGCAAAGGTGTTATAAAAAGTGGTTCTGTTATAGCTGGAAAAAGTTAAGTTCTTTACAATGTTATAATCTAAATTTACATCGGCACTTAAGTTTAAACTTCTTTGATAGGAAAGATTATATTGCGTAGAATGAAGAAAATTTTCTACATCGCGGCCTTTCCAGGTTGGTGTAATCCGTGGATCAACAGGTGTTCCATCTGCATTGTAAGCAGGGTCGAAAGGGAGGTTCAGGTATCCATCGCCTAAAGAATTACTGTTAGCATAGTTATTTCTGGTAAATACCCCGTTCAACAATAAACTCAATTTAAGTTTTTTGGTTAACTGGCTATTTAAATTCGCCCTTAAGTTATAGGCATTTTTATCGTTATTGATTACGGTACCCTGTTCTCTATAAAAGTTACCGGCAATGTAATACCTTGTTTTTTCTGTACCTCCTGATGCAGACAGGGTATAATTCTGCGTCATTCCGTTTTGGGTAGCCAAATCCCACCAATTGGTATCATTTTTTAAAACAGATGGATCGGGGTTGGAAAATGTTTTTTGATAATCATACAATTGCTGACTGTTCATCAATTTGAAATGACCGGTAGAAGGTGAGTTAAAACCTACTGTTGAACTGAATTCTATTTTTGCTTCTCCCGCTTTACCTGTTTTAGTAGTTACGATGATAACGCCACTACCTGCACGTGAGCCATACAATCCGGTAGCCGCAGCGTCTTTTAAGATAGTAACAGATTCCACATCATTTGGACTATAGGTAGCACCTTCGGTACCATAAGCACCAAGAATATTTCCATCTACCACTAACAACGGTGCTGTTCCGCCATTAATACTTCCAATACCTCTTATTGTCATTTTAGGTGCAGAAGTCGGGTCTCCTGAGCCAGAAGAAACCACTACACCCGGGGCTTTACCCTGAATCATAGAAATTACATCATTAGAGGCTACACCCTTTAATTTTTCTGCAGAAATAACTGAAACAGAGCTCGACAATTCTCCCTGCTTTTTTGACGAATAACCAACCACTACTACATCGCTAAGATTATTATTTTCTTCTTCAAGGCTAATGTTGATTGTAGTTTTGCCCTGCACAGGAATTTCCTGTGTTTTATAACCGACAGATTTAATAATTAAAATGCCATCAGCAGGCACAGTGATTGCAAAATTACCAGACCCATCAGTAGAGGTGCCGATACCCGGATTTGATTTTAAAGTGATGGTTGCTCCAGGAACCGGACCAGATTTATCGGTTATTTTTCCTTTAACGGTAATATCGGCGAAGTGGTTCGGCCCCATTGCCTCGTGATTAAGGTTTGTGTGATGGTTTAGATCGGCAAAAGCTTTACTTTCGTTAAGCCATAATAAGCCAACTGCACCAAAAATCAGTAAAGATTTAATCTTCATATTATTGTTGTTTTTAAGTTAGTTGATAGGTTGTTGCGAGATAATCCAGATTTGCTTTTTAAATCATAGGCTAACTATCTTTTTTAAATACATAAGAATTTCAGAATGTTATTTTTGCTCGCTCGTTGAAAACAAATACTTGCAGAGGCTGGTTAAACTCCATATTTTCTATTTTCAAACCTAATTTAAACGATTTGAAGCATGCAAAATCTTCAAACACCACGCAAACGTTTGATTATAAATAAGGAAATTGGCCAATTTTATACCTCTTACCGGATAGCGATAGAAACTTATTAAGAGAACATCCTCTTAATATTATTGAAATTGTTTTTTAGAACCAATAATTAAAGAAATCTGTCTAAGAAAATAGATGTTCATCCAGGGATAAAACAACTAACAAACGTTTGCGTTAAGATTTTTAACCTAACACAGATAAAAAACCTTAAAAATTCACTTTGGGGAATAAAAGTTATACTTCTTATAACGTTGACAGCCGGTTCGAACTTAACATAACACCGGTAAAGTTTTTAATCAGGTTTAGGCCGGCATTTCCAAATAAACCTTTTACATCTCTTTCCTGGTAAATGGTCAAGGAGCAGTCTAAAAAACTTCAAAATACTGCTCACCGATAATTTCGGTGGCCAATGCCCGGTGTTTTTCTAAAGGCATATAAAAAAAGCAAATGGTAAATTTGCTTTTAAAACTTAATTATATAAAAACATAAAGAGCCCTCAACATTCTATTCTAATAGAAATGTTAAGGGCTTAAAATAATTGGAAAAACTAATTCACCGTATTACGCGGATTACTTCTTTCGTTATTCGCCCCAATCCTGGTTAATTTATAATTTAACGACAGGTAAAAATAACGGGTGATATTGTTGTAACGAACATCTTCTATCCGGCTACTGTTTACAATCCTATCGATACTGGTATTCTGGTTTAAAATATCAAAACCTTTTAAGCTTAAGGTTACCCTTCGTTTCATCAAATATTTATTGATACCGGCATTAAGCAAAAAGTAATTATTGTTAAAGCCATCGGCACGGCCTGCAGAGCCAATGTGGTTTACATCTGCCTCTACCCTTAAATCTTTTATAAACTCGTAACTGAGGTTGAGGGTATTTTCGAGACTGAAATATTTATTGTTAATGGCTGATTCTGCCGTGTTATTTACCCTGGTATAGCCCACATAAGCATAAATACCTGCATTAAATTTATCATCTATATCGTAACTCCAGTTAATATTCGGACCGATTTCAAACCTGTTTGTAATGTTTTTTGTGCCGCTGATATAGTTTATTCTATGCTCGGTAAAGAAATTTGCACCGTAATTCATCCTTAAACCTTTAAGTTTCGATGGCATACCAAAAAATGTTCCGGCGCGCAGATAATAGTTGCCATCCACATTAACAGGCTTAACGGTTTGGATGCCGTTATTATAGGTAATATCATTTCCGGTATCATCAAATGATAGGTTGTAAAGAAAATAACCATTCCAATAGCGGTTATTATCCGGACTAAAAGTATTAAAGTTTACCGACAGGCGATGGTTTTTCCTGGCTTCGAGATCAGGGTTTCCTATTCTTTGATATAACAGATTGGTATTGTTCTGAACAGGTTGCAGATCGGTTACTGAGGGCAAATTAACGCTCGCCCGGTAATTGATGGCGATGGTTTGGTTGGCCTTGTTTTTAAAGTTGACCGTTAACCTTGGTAATAGATTGTAATATGATTTTTCAATATTGCCAATGTTGGCACCTATGTTATTAAATGCATTGGCATTCAATAAACTCTCCTGTGCATTTAACCCGAAATTATATGTCCAGTCTTTTCCGGTATAAATAAAACCCAATCCAGCTGTTTGCAAACTGTTATGGTTATCAAAAGTATTGGTTAAAGATGGAACAATGGTTTCGTAACGATCGGTAGTTGGATTATAATCAAAGGTGATCTGCTGCGCGTCAACAACGCTTCTTGTATAACTATATGCAAGGTTGGTACTCCATTTTTGGCTTAACTGCCTGGCATAATTGCCATTAATGGTATAGGTTTTTGAGGCATTTTCCTGATTGGCCTGCTGGTTGATATTGGTAACCGTAGTATCCCCATTTATATATTGGTTGAGCAAAGATTGATTTAACCAATCAGAATTAAAGGTATTCTGTGTACCGTTTAACCGGAGCGAGACCGAGCCTTTTTTATTCTCCAACCTCCTCAATACCGTAAACTCTCCAAATAAAGATGGAGTGAAATTATGCTGGTTATAATATTGACTTCCATCATTTGCTTTTCCTGCAGCATCAAAGTTAGCGTTGAAGGTGCGGTTATTGATATTGGTGATACTGTTCAAAATTACATTAGGCCGGAATACCATGTCTGTTAACGAATCGGGATGATATTCTGCCTTAAAATTAAAGCGGTGTGCCTGGTTATTGCTATTGCGGTCGGTATTATCCAGCGTACGCAAAATATCGCCAGCACTCAAGTCCTGAATATTGGATAGTCTATTACCTAAACCAGAAGAAAAATAAGTGAAATAACTTCCGCTAATAGCCAGCTTGTTATTTTTGCCCCAGGAGTTGCTATAATTTACGCCTCCACTGTGGGTGGTATACAATCCGATGGCATTGTTATCAAAAACACCGCTGCCACCAATGGTAGTTTTACCGTTATTGTTGTTGATTGAGAAACTTCCCCGGCCGGTGGCGCGAAAATATTGCCGATGTTGCCTCCACTGAAGCTACTGAGGTCGTCATAACCGAAACTGGCATCATTGGTATTGTTGCTCATACCCAAAACAGCAAACTGTAGGTTTTTATTAAAATGATTGGCGCTTAAATAACTTCCGTATTTATCAGTTGTTCCTCCTGCAAGGTTAGCGTTTCCGAACCATCCTTTTTTCTTATCTTCTTTAATGGTTAAGTTCAGCACTTTTTCACGCTGACCATCATCAATTCCGGTTGCCTTCGCTTCTTGTGTTTTACTATCAATCAGCTGAACTTTCGCAATGGCATCGGCAGGAAGGTTTTTGGTTGCCGTTTTAGGGTCAGTGCCGAAAAAATCTTTACCATCAACCGTTAAGCGCGTAACTTTTTGCCCCTGCACCAAAATACTTCCATCTTTATCAACGGTTACACCAGGCAGTTTTTTCAGCAAATCTTCTACAGCCGCATTTGGCCTGGTTTTATAAGCGTCGGCGTTAAATTCTACCGTATCCTTTTTTACCGTAGCCAAAGCATAACGGCCACTTACCGCCACATCTTTTAGGGCAATGGCATCTTCCAGCAATTTTAGAGTGCCAATGTGAACAGCCTTTCCGTTCACATTGATGTTTTTGGTGATGGGGTTGTAGCCCATTGCAGAAATCCTGATTTTATAGTCACCATTGGCAACCGCACTAAAAGAAAATTCTCCGGCTTTGTTGGTTACCATACCTACTTTTTTGGCCGAATCGGCTTTATTTGATAAGATAATCCCCACATATTCAATGGGCTGGTTCGTTTTCCCATCCACAATTTTTCCATTTATATCGCCCGGCTGTTGTGCGAAAGTCTTCGTAGATAATACACACAGCAACATCCATAAATAGGTTTTCATAGCTAAAATTCTGTTTTTTATTAATTTGTTTGATTAACCTTTTTCAGGGTTTCAACTATAAGACACGAAAAAGTGGAAAGTGTGACAGAAAAATATTTTTTTCTTCCGGAGTTTAAAAGAGGCTGTGGGAAAGAGACAACTTCGGAGGTCTGAGGCAACAAACAAAAAAGTCTTCCAGTTTTACCTGAAAGACTTTCCTTTTTTAAGCTTTAGCTACTTTTTTTGTATGTTTTTTATGATGATGTTTTTTATGACCTTTTTTGGTCTGTGTTTTTTCTGTTCCTGCTTTTGCCGGAGTGGTGGTTTGAGCGCTTACGGTATTAATGGTAAAAGCGGCTATTATGGCGATTACTAAAACTTTAATTGCTTTCATTTTTACATTGATTAATGATGAATAAACCTTGTTATTTTGTTTATTAAATCTCGAAAATCAATATGAAGATTTTATGAATAATTAATTATTAAATGACTGAATTAGAGAATGATTGGATGCAAGAATAATTGAGTAAAATTTAGCTTCTTAAGGTAAATCAAATGAGAAAGTATAATTGAGTCTTTTCCCACTCAAAACGTATTCAGAAACTACTTTACCATCCACCAGGATTTTGTATTCGCCCCTTGATTTTGATTTAGCGGTAGCTAAAGTTTTAAGCTGAACGTGTGTGCCCGATTTTAAAGTAACAGCCTTTTCCCAGGCCCCGTTTACTTCTTTTAATTCGGTCTGTTTTCCGCTTTCATTGGTATAGGCAACATCAGCACTTAATCGATCGCCAAAATTAGCCTGATAAACCACATTATAAGTTTCTTTCTGAGGAACATCTAATTTACCTCTCGACATGGAATAAAATGTTGTCGCGACTCCAAGGGCACAGCTGCTTAACATAAGCGTAAGCAAAAAACAGTAGAAAATATTTTTCATTTGATAAGGTTTAGATCAAGATGACGATGGCTTTAGAGAAAAGGTTGCAAGGGAAATAGAAATGATTGAATGAGAGAATGACTCAATGATTGGATGACAGAAGGATCGAATGAGAGAATATTGGATTAGACTCGCCCACTCATTCATTTTATCATTCTAAAAGCAATCATTCCATCATTTATTAAAAGTATCGAGGTATAAATCCTCTACCTTTTTTCTGGCCCAGGGCATTCTTCTTAAAAATTTTAAACTCGATTTGATGGTTTGATTATTATTGAAACAATCGATCCTGATTAATGATCCCAGTTTTTCCCAACCGTAATGCGTTTGCAGATCGGTTACTATTTTTTCTAAGGTGATACCGTGTAAGGGATTGTTTTTTTGCTGTTCGGCCATGGAGCAAAGTTAAAGCAAAATTATCAGGGTTTGTACTGAGCCATCCAAACATTTGCACCGCCGCAATCGGGATCGTTTATTTTGTGCCTGAGCACTTCAAATTGGTTTGCCTGAAGCAAGGTTTGATATTCAACAGTAGCCAAAGAAGCATGAAAAAGATTTTCGCCACCATTCATGCCCCATACTTCTCCCCTTTCCGTTCCAGATGTAAACAGTAAAATACCGCTGGGTTTAAGGTGACGTTTAAAAATAGCAAACATATCCGGCTGGTCATCGGCAGGGAGATGAAAAAAACTATGCCAGGCAATTATCGCATCAAATTTTTCATCAAGATCCAGTTCACGCATATCTTTTAGCAGAAACCTGTTAGAAGGGAAATTGATTTTTGCCAGCCCAATCATTTGCTCGCTGGCATCAACTCCTAAAACATTTATCCCATGGTTGATAAAATATTCCAATATAGGTTTCCCATTACCGCAGCCCAGGTCCAAAACCTTTGCATTTTTTGGAAAGTATTGGAGGATATCATTTAAATAAGCTTTTTCTACCGAATCGGCATAACGGTTTTCGGCAAACCAGTAGCCTATCTTATTGTAAACTTGGTAAACATTTTTGCGTTCTCCTTTTTCCATCCGTATAAATTTTCGGTTATCGATGTTAATTTTTAATTCAAAGTTTTAAAATATCCGGAACATCACCTCATGCTTTAGTAACACCAAATTAATCATATTTTATTTTTTTTGGAAACAAACGTACAATGGTTCCTGGCAAATGCAGCCCTGCCATCCGCTTTATCCCGATTTTATCGGGATGCCCGCTCCTGTCAGGTTTAGGATGAACGGTCTGCTTCCAGCATGGCGCCAAAGGTATCGAACTGATGTTTTTAAACCTGATTGAAGTGGAAGCCCGCAGCGAAGCGAGGACTTTGAACGGAAAGCGGGACTGAAAACTCCAAGAGAAACAGAACCTTTCATTTCCCAAAAAATAATATCAGTTAACAATAATTGGAACCGGGTTTATAAATTAACCAACAGCGGTAGCATCAATTTCGATCATCATACCGTTTAAGGCCAGTCTTTGTACCGGGATAAGGGTATTTACCGGGAATTTCTGATCAGGCCATATTCTGTTCGATTCATCGATCAACACGTGATGCTTAGCCTCATCATAATCTACTACCAAAGTAGTCAGTTTTGCAATGTTGGCCATCGTTAATTTTTTGCTTTTTAAAGCTAAGGCAATATTTCCGAAAACGATGCTTACCTGCGTCCTAAAATCATCACTTAAAATACCATCTGTTCTGCTACCGCCCTGACCGGCAACAAATACCAGCTGACTATTTGCAGGAACGGAGGCAAGATGAGAATAACCATGTGGACGCGGATCGTATATGCCTTCTGGATTGGTGATTTCTAATGTAGGTTTTTCCATATCTGTAAAATTTATGATCGCTAAATTATCTGATAGTTTCTCGTAAACCGTCGGTAGTTTGCAATAAAAAACCTCCTGATCTTTTAAAATCAGGAGGTCTGGAATTATTTAAGGTAAGCTAGTTGCCCCAATATCATTGATTAAAGGATAAATCTCTAAAAGATGTCATCCTGAGCGTATTCTAAGGGCATTTATTTGCGATTTATCAATCTCGAGAAGTCTTCGACTACGCTCAGACTGACAATCGCGGCGCTTAACTTAATGACATTAGCTTAGTTGCCCGTAGCGGTCCACGTATCGTTATCAGGGTTTGAATCTGGCAATACTTTATCCGGATCCAAAGTAACCGATTCAATTTCTTCTGTTGTTGGGAAACGAACCAACCAGCTCGCATTTTTCATCCAAACATCAACAGGAACTTTTACGGTTTCAGTTTTTCCGCTTTTGGTTTTGATCTGAAGAATGATCGGCATCGGCATTTTCTCTAAGTTCACCACTTTAATGTTATAGCCTACCAATTTATCATCTTTTTTAACGGCCTCAACACCAGCAATGCCCTGATCCATTTTCCAGCTATTTAACCACCAACTTCTCCAGAACCAGGCTAAATCTTCGCCCGCTCCATTTTCCATCGAACGGAAGAAATCAAATGGTGTTGGATGTTTAAATGCCCAGTTTTTAATGTACTGGCGGAAAGCATAATCAAAACGGTCTTCGCCTAAGATCTGGTTTCTCAAAATATCCAGGCCCCATCCTGGTTTGCTGTACAGGTTAACACCAATATTTCTTTCGGCCATACCATCAGGCATCTGCATGATGTTTTCGTAAATCGGGTTACCGATTACACTTTTACCAATTCTATGTAGATCAGCCGGAGGACCAGCGTATTCTCCATTATTAAAGTTTTTCTTAGAAATACCGTTGATGAAAGTATTAAATCCTTCGTCCATCCAACCGTATTTACGCTCGTTAGAACCCACGATCATAGGGAACCAGGTGTGCCCAAATTCGTGATCGATTACTCCCCATGCGCTGGCTTTTTTAGCAGTCCATCCACAGAAAACAATGCCAGGATATTCCATACCACCAATATTGGTCGCCACGTTAACAGCCATTGGATAAGGATATTCGAACCATTTTGATGAATAATGTTCGATAGTAGATTTTACATATTCTACCCCACGACCATAAGAATCAACACCGTTGCTCTCTACCGGTTGCGCAGAAACAGCCAAACCTGTTTTACCACTAGGCAGTTTATACCTTGCCGCATCTAAAACGAACGCTTTTGATGAAGCCCAGGCCGCATCGCGCGCATTGGTAATTTTAAATTTCCAGGTTAATTTATCTTTCGCCGGACGTGATTTCGGATCGGTTACCTCAGCTTCGCTACGGATGTGCACGGTAGCATCGCTCAGTTTAGCTGCATTCCACCTTTTTAATTGCTCCGGAGTGAAAACTTCAGCAGGGTTTAATAATTCGCCTGAACCCATCACAATATGACTTGCAGGTGCAGTAATAGCAAAGTTAATATCACCATATTCGCAATAAAACTCACCACCTCCCCAGTAAGGCAAAGTATTCCAACCGATTACGTCGTCATATACACACATACGTGGAAACCATTGTGCAATGGCAAAAATTTCTCCGTTTTTGGTGGTTAAATGCCCGGTCCTGTCCGATCCTTCTTTTGGTACAATGTATGAATAATCCATTTTGATGGTTACCAAATCGCCATTAGCGGCCAAAGGCTGATCTAAACGGATCTGCATACGGGTATCCTCAACAATAGATGTGAATTTTACAGCACCTGCTTTTGTGCTACGCTGATGTTCTGGATTTTATAGCCACCATCAAATTTTTCGCCCTGAGCACCGTAACGGCTGCGTGAAGGGGTAATGGCATAACCACGCGAAGTTTCTTTAAAGGTATTCTGATCTAATTGTAACCATAAATAAGGCAACTTATCAGGACTGTTGTTTTTGTAGGTAATGGTAACTGTTCCGCTTCACCATATTCTTGATTTCATCAAGGTTGGCGGTAATGTTATAATCTACGTGGTTTTGCCAGTATTTTGGCCCTGGTGCACCAATTGCCGAGCGGAATTCATTTCCGTTTTGGGTATAAAATAGTGGTCCAAATGCTTCAGCAGGATTATAGTTGGTTGCTGGTACAGGGGGTGTAGCCTGTTGGGCCGATGCTGAAAAAGCAAAAACACAACAAACCAAACCAAAATTAATCAGTTTAGTCAATTTCATGATCATAATAAGGTTGTAATACTGCTGTAAATATAAAAAATAACCACATATAGATTTATATGTGGTTATAATGTTACCAATAATGGTTATAATGTAATTAACATCTGTAAAAAGACTTAATTAGCCTTTAATTTTGGCAGATCTTGCAATTTTCTTTCCTGCGGAGTTAATTTTTTCCACGCTACAAAGGCACGTGAAATGTAAAACGAATATTTAAACGGTCTTTCGGCCTTTACGGCTTCGATCGAAGGCCTGTAAATGATCATAAAGTTTTTAAGTTCTTCGCCTTCCAGCTTGGTAAGATCAGTGATGGCCTTTGGCGTAAAGTTTTCGTCGATTTCATCCTGGTACATTTCCTTTTCTTCTAAATCGGCTTCTTTACGCTGTTGTCTTTTATATTTACCATAACCTAAATTCAGGTTTAAACCTCCAACCTTATCTTTCATGCGCTTACGGTTTAGGTTGCCCCCGGTATTTAATAAAGTATATTTCTCTGCCAGTGGATCCTTTGCATCGGTTACCTGGCTGTTCATCCGCACTGCGGTAATATCAACATCTTTTAAACTATTTGATTTAACAGGCAGGTAGATGGTCCTGTTTAGGAGATTGGTTAAATAAAGCGTGTCGGTATGGTAACCTACGGCAGAAAATTCAATCAGATCACCAATGTTGGCTGCAATGGTATATTTACCCTCTTTGTTGGTACTGGTAGATTTTTTACTGTTCAGGTTTCTGATGGAAACGCCAGGCAGTGAGAGTGTTTTTTTCGAATAATCGAAAACTGTACCCGTAGTTACCGTTTGTGCAAAAACGCCCATAGGTAAGGCAAGTAATAGAAAAATGATCAGTTTGTACATACTCAAAAGTAACTTAGTTCGACATTTAAAATCTGCTTTTAACAAACTTTAACATTAGAACAAATGAATCAGGCTAGTGTTTTTAAATAATTGTCATCGTCAAATCCAATTAATATGGCTTTGCCATTCTGCTCAATAATCGGGCGTTTTATAGCGCTGGTATTTTCTTTTAAATAAGCGATTGCCAAATTCTGGTTATCAATTTTTGCCTGCTCCTCTTTGGTGAGTTTTTTCCAGGTTAAACCTTTACGGTTCAATACCGTTTCCCAGCCGAAAGTATTACACCATTCGTTTAATTTTTCTTCGGTAATGCCTTTTTTCTTAAAATCGTGAAATTCGAAATCTACCTGATGTGCTTTTAACCAATCGAGCGATTTTTTAACTGTATTGCAATTTGGAATTCCGTAAACGGTCATATATAATAATGTAAGATGGAAAATGTATAGTGGATGATAGGGAAGCCAATCCAGCAATCCGTTTCAAAGATAATAAAATTGTTTATCCGTGGTGTTCGATATTGCTATCCGACACAAAGTTGAACAATTGATTTTCGCGAACAATCAGATGGTAACATCTGACTGCACGATGAACGAAAAAACTCAATCTTAAAATCCCACAATCGTATAAATCCTGATCATTCGTCACATTTTTAGCCCCATCTATCACATTTTAAATATTGTAGCCGATTCTCTTTGTAAAATTGTACCATTAATTAAAACAAAAATGGAAATTCTTTCAGGTAATTCATCTGCTATCAAATCTAAAAACATCAACCAGCTTGAGTTTTGGATTTCTACAACATTATACATTCTTGCATTGATCAGTATTTGTACACAAATTACTTACGGATCTGGCGGATCGTACCGTTTTTCTGAAAATTCAGTTGAATACAGCATCATGGCAAATTTCTTTCTTCCCGAAATATTTAAGATCAGTATCATTTACTTCAGTTTTTTGCTTTTCAATTTTGTTTCAATGCCTCAACTGGCAAAGGGCCGTAACTTAACCATGAACCTGATCATGACCATTGCTGTTACCGCGTTTTCTATTATTGGATGGATGATAGCCAATACCTATTCGGAAGCTTACCGTCTGGTGGAATATGATGATATAGACCGCGGTTATGACATGTTTTTTGGAGAAGCTTTTACCTATATATTTTTTATTTACCTGCTTTTTAACGCTTACGCCTATTTTAACGAGCGTGGCATGGAGCTTTTTAATAGAATCCATTTTTTAAAGACTTATAATAAAAATATTGTTTCAGAGATATTTGTGAGTACAAAAATCTGGCTGGTTACGCTCATGGTATTTGCGGCAGTACTCTCTTTAAAAATCGATTATGAATTGCTGATCGTTTGGTTACTTGTACCACCGGTAAATATTTTCTTTGCCTTTTGCGCTATTTATTACATCATTCCAAATCTTCGAAAAAACTTTAAGGGTTTTGGCCGGTATTTTTGGGGCAATGTAGGTTTAACTATTATCACTTCACTCCTATTGCTCATTATCCTTATTCCTTTTATGCGCAATGGCGTAGTTGTGCCAATTACCTTAAGTTTAAATGCAATATGTTTAATCTGCATTACCACACCATCTGCCTGGTATGTTTACAAGCATAAATTTGAAAAGCTGAGCGAAATACAAATGCTTAAAACAGAGCTGGGAAAATCGGACGCCAACCTGAATTTCTTAAAATCGCAGATCAATCCACACTTTTTGTTTAATGCGTTAAACACCCTTTTTGGCACGGCTTTACAGGAAAATGCGGAAAGAACGGGTGAGGGGATTCAAAAACTGGGTGATATGATGCGTTTTATGCTCCACGAAAATACCCAGGATAAGATTTCGCTAACCCGGGAGGTGGAATACCTGAACAATTATATCGATCTGCAAAAACTGCGTACCTCACGCTCGGCAGATATCAGGATTGACACCCATATTGAGGAACAATTGAACAATTTGCAGATTACGCCAATGTTGTTAATTCCCTTTATCGAAAATGCATTTAAACATGGGATCAGTTTGCAACAGCCATCATATATTAAAATTACGCTCCAAACTAAAGAAAGTACCTTATATTTTGATGTGAGCAACAGCATTTACATCAAGGCAGATAACGATCCTGAAAAATTGAAAAGCGGTATCGGACTTGAAAATGTAAAACAGCGACTGTCGCTGCTTTATTATGGAAAACATGAACTGATTATCCGTGAAAGTGCTAATGAGTTTTTTGTCCATTTGACTTTGCAGTTGGATTAGGCTGATTGTCACACTGAGCGGATTCGAAGCGCCAATAGATTGTTTTTAAGCTGGTTGTTTACGCTTATCATGATTTTGCTATATTTAATTAGGCTTAAATTTCCTTCGACTCCGCTCAGGATGACATTATTAGTTTTGTCACGCCCAGCGAAGTCGAAGCGCCAATAGATCGTTTTTAAACTAGTTGTTTAAACTTATCATGATTTTGCTATATTATTAGGCTTAAATATCCTTCGACTCCGCTCAGGATGACATTATTAGTTTTGTCACGCCCAGCGAAGTCGAAGCGCCAATAGATCGTTTTTAAACTGGTTGTTTAAACTTATCATGATTTTGCTATATTTATTAGGATTAAATTTCCTTCGACTCCGCTCAGGATGACATTATTAGTTTTGTCACGCCCAGCGAAGTCGAAGCGCCAATAGATCGTTTTTAAACTAGTTGTTTAAACTTATCATGATTTTGCTATATTTATTAGGATTAAATTTCCTTCGACTCCGCTCAGGATGACCCAAATTGTTATACCGCTAGAAAAAGACCTTTAATCTTAGTATTTTGCGAGCACTTTGAAGACATTAACGAAGCAATAAGTTTAGAAAAACAAATTAAAGGTTGGACGAGAAAAAAGAAAGAGGCTATTATAAATGATAACTGGGATAGACTTAAAGAATTGGCTATTTGCAAAAACACGACTAGCCATACGAATCTTACCAAGTAATGAGCTTCGACTACCTTCAGCCTGACATCCATAAGAATAAATAAAAAATGATTGCCATTGCTATAGATGATGAACCGATTGCACTTGATATTATAAAATCGCATGCCTCAAAAGTTCCGTTTGTAGAATTGCAGGAAACCTTTACTGATGCCTTTGCAGCCATTACTTATCTTCAGCACAATAAGATTGACCTGATTTTTCTGGATATTAAAATGCCAGATATTAGTGGCATTGACTTTTTAAAGAGTTTAAGTAAGCCGCCCATGGTTATTTTTACCACGGCTTATACCGAACATGCAGTACAAAGTTTTGAACTTGATGCTGTTGATTATTTGTTAAAACCTTTTTCACTTTCCCGTTTTTTAAAGGCCTGCAATAAGGCCCACGAACTCTTTAACCTGCGTAGCCAGAAACGGGAAGCTAAAACGGACTATATTTTTGTAAAAGATGGTTATGAACAAATTAAAGTGAATTTAGATGAAATCTGCTATGTGGAAGCCTCGGGAAATTACACGCAGATCCAGCTTAAAGATAAATTACTGAGCTCGCGTATTACCATTAACGATCTGGCTGATTTACTACCAAAAACAGATTTTATCCGCTGCCACCGGGCCTTTATTGTGGCCAAAAACAAAGTATCCAAATTTGACCGCAGCCAAATTTGGATGGGAGATAAAATTATACCCATTGGGGCCACTTACGGTGGGATACAACTTACTTAATGCAATTTAAGCCTCGCAGGTTTTCGAAATCTGCTGGGTCTGGAACAGCGATATGAAACGCAGAACCATTGTTAATAAACCCGATAGTAGCGTAAAACCCGAAGGTGAGGCACGAACCAAGGCTTTGAAGCGGATAGCGGGACTTTTATAACCCAAGTACGCCTAACCCTGCTTTCCAAAAACATTGATCACTTAAGTCACCTGCATCTAAGTAATATGTAGGTTTAAACCTCTCCGGTTTTAAAAACCTGCGAGGTTTGTACCCCATTTATTTTACACTTACTCTTATTCCTGCAGAATGTGTGGTAAACTCTGGCGCATACATACTTTGCAAACTGGTAATCCCATTCGAAAAATTACCGGCATGTGTAACCCTTAACGGATATTCGAATACATAAGTTCCTTTTGGCATGTAACTGATAAAGAAATTGGTTGAAGCGTCTTTTGTACTTTCATAATAACCCAAACCATCCTGGTACTTATATTGGGAGATCACATTTACGGGCTCGAAACCTGATGAACGCATATCTTTTAAATGGATATATTCCATATCCCTATCACAGTTAATTTCTATACGCACCTTCAATAAATCGCCTGGTGCCAAAACATTGCTGGTAGTAAGCGGCGTTAACATATCGCCCTTATTGCTGGCTTTCTGAATAAATAATTGCTTTTTGATTTTAACCCCGGTATTGGCCGATGCGATTTTATCCAATTGCTCAAAATATTGCCAGTATAATGCACCCCAGGCTATGGTTTGATTATTGTTTTTAACCTCTACCCTGCCCATTTCAGGTTTAACATTTGCACCCGCAATGCTTACTTTCTGATAACCGGTTCCAGCCTCTTTTATAGCATTGGGTTGCTGCAGTTCCGTTAATTTCTGACCACCAATGGTGATTTCTGGTTCATTATTTTCGGCTAGTAAATCAGTACCTTTCATTAATAAGGCATAACAGGCTGCTGCAGTAGCTTTTGTAGTTTGCCAATCGTTGGTTTGTTTATTTTTGAGCAACCAGATTTTCATTTCCTCTACCGCTTTGGTATCATTGGCCACTTCATCAAAAGCCTCAATTAACAAAGCCTGCGTTTCAACCGGACTTTGGTACCACCACCAGCCCGCTCTATTCGTAGCCCAGTACATACCCAGTTCGTCGTTTTGTTGTGCGGTTTGACTTAACAGGGTAATGATTTTTTTCGCTTCTACACTATTGCCGTTTCTGTTTAAAACCAAAGCTGCCTGTGCCAACTGGTAAGTATCAAAGGTTTTCCAGTCGGCCACTAATTTTTTGAGGTAAAAATCTTTAGCTTTTACAAAGGCTGCTGAAGTATTTTTTTGATTGGTGTAACTTCTGGCAAACAGGTAGTGTAAAGGCAAGTAACCAAAGCGTTTTTCCTTGACTTCTTTCTTATAATCCTTAACGAATTCCGCATCTAAATAAATAATAGCCTTATTTAGCATTGCATTAAAATTTGGATAAGATTTTTCGTCGATCAGTTTCAGTTTTTTTAACTGACCCATTCCCAAAACGATGTGCTGGGTAATGTAGCGATCTTCGCGCATGCCACTAAACCATGGGAAAGCACCGTTATTAAACTGCATTTTTTCTAATTTCTCAAAATTTGCTTTTAACTCATAGGTCATTCTGTTTAAGTCGAAAAGTGTAGCCAAACGTTTTTTACGTTCGCTTTCATTAGCTGCATTGCGCATCCAGGGAGTTTCTTCTAATAAAATCGATTTCAATTCCTGGTTTTTCTCCAGGTTAGATAACAATGCTTCGCCGTTATTGGTGTTTTTCCATTGTTCAAAAACCGTTTTAATTTTTGGCGATGAATTAATAATTCCAGTTGCGAAACTATTGGCATAAAAGCGGCTAAATGTTTGCTCGGCACACTCATACGGATATTCCATCAAGTAAGGTAAGGCCTGCACCGCATACCAAACCGGATTGGAGGTAAACTCGAAAGTTAAACTTTGGTTGCGTAAAGTTTTTGAGGCTCCTGATTTCTTCAGTTTCTCAAAATCGAAAGTTTTGGTGGTGTTGCCGCGTACATTTATCTGCATACTTTCGGTAACCAACATGGCATTTGCTAAAACCGGAATGGTATTTTCTTCACCATCGCTAAATTTGCCACTTTGGGCCAAAACTTTATAGGTAATGGCACTAATGCCTGACGGGATAATCAATGTCCATTTTAAAACAGTATTGCCCTCATCATCCACTTCAAAAGTTTTTTCCGATTTTTCATTTGCACCAAAAACCTGGACCGGTTTTCCTGTTAAAGCATCGGTGAGCGCTAAACTGGCATTACCTGTCAGTTTTTTACCGGCCAGGTTATTCAGTTTGGCGCTTAATAAAATGGTATCACCCTCACGAAAAAAACGTGGTGCATTAATGGCAATGGCCAATTGTTTTTGCGTAATCAACTCCTTTGTGATAGATGCCGTTCTTAAATCTTTGGTATGTGCAAAACCCATCATTTTATAACGTGTTAAACTTTGCGGGATGGTAAACTCGATCTTGATTTCGCCTCTAGCATCAGTTAACAACTGCGGATAAAAAAATGCAAGTTCGTTAAAGTTGGTGCGTGGGGTTACGTTGGCTTTTTTAAGAGGTTCAATTTCCTCCCGTAGTGTTGTTGACTTATCTTCAGCTGCCATTGGAAAGATAATCGCATCGGCAGATCTACTGCCATAAATTGCATTGGCCGCAACTGGAGCACTTTGTAAAGTGGCAACACCCCTAATCTGAACAACCGAACCAGTCATATTTTGCTTTTTTTGTGTAGCATATCCAGTAACCACCACTTCATTTAAAGCATTCCCATCTTCTTTCAGCGTTATATCAATCCGTTTTTTACTACCTATTTTTATAGAATAGCGTTTAAAGCCGATAAAAGAAAAATTAAGCGTCTCCCCTGCTTTGGCATTAATGGTGTAAATACCAAAAATATTGGTGGTAGTAACCATTTTACCTACGCTAACCTGTACGCCCGGCAGTATTTCGCCCTGATTATCAAACACCACCCCATAAATTAATTTACCATTTTCCAACTCCGCGAGTTTTTTTAACGCTTCCGGAGATAAACCTTTTCGTTTAGCCCTTTGTAAATTGCTGATGTAGTTCCTGTAACCAGAGTTGTATCCGCCATAATAGTTATACCCAAACAGATTAAGGTTTTCGTAGCCCCGGGTAATTACGCTATAATTTCTATCCTGTCTTAAAAACCATAGATAACCTGGGTTAGCAACATTGCTTACATTGAAATTCCAGTTATAAAAACCATAATTAAAACTGGTTTGCAGATTGGTATTCCAGTTCATCTTCCTCAGGTCGTCCAAACTTGCATCGTAAAGTGTAGCCACCATTTCGGCCATTTGTTTTTCTCCCTTGTTATTACTGATCTGCAGTTTCCAGCTTTCCTTTTCACCAGGTTGCAACTTATCGCGAAAGGTTAAAAAGCGGATGTCCAGTTCTTTTTGTGGGTCTGCAATTTGAATCTGTTGCATGGAGTTGTAAACAGTGCCTTGATGCACCATGGTAAATTGCACAGCAAAACCATCTTCGTAATTGGCTTTTGGTTGTATTTTAACAATGGTCTGTTTTGGCGATAAATTGATCCACACTTTTTCTGCTATGCTATCGCGATAATAAATTTCGTAATAAGCCTTGCTGTTTTCTGCCAAACCTGCCAAACGAAATACAGCGCTTTCGTTTGGTTTGATCACAGTAACTTCTGGTGCAATCCATTCGAGGTTTGATTGTATTACCGCAGGTGCTGCATGATAAATCACCACGTATTTATCTACTGTAACCGTATCATTTGCTCCATTTACTGCCATTAAGCTGATTTTATAATAACCTGGTTTCAGATCTTTCTGACTAAAGCTTAAATTTCCACGACCGTTTTTGGCGCTAAGGTTTTGCTTAAATTCTACTGATTTTACCGGCCATTTGGCTACTTCAAGTTCATTGTTATAGTCATCATCAGGAAAGTTTTTAATAAAATCTTCCTTGCTCATGGCATAATTTTCGGCATAAAAAGGGCTTTTGTTCATCAGCCTTGATGGCGCCTGCAGTAAACTCCATTCAGCTTTAACATCAGCCTTAATGGCTTCATTGTTTAAATTGGTAACCGAAAAGGAGATACTATCTGTTTTATTACTCAAATACTCAACTTGCGCTGCACTGATATTAAGTGTAATATCCTTCTTTCCAACATTTAGGCCGGTCGTTTTAGAACGGGTTTCGCCATTTAAATCAGTGATATCAGCCACAATTTCATAGCTATAATTTGCCCTGGCATCCGTAACGTTTGCAAAAAAGTAATCTCGAATTTACCACCTGCTTTGGTGCTTGTTTTCCCGATGGCTACCTGCTTTCTTTCAGCGTACATCCTTGAGCCATAAATAACACTCCGCTGCTCATAGCTGAGCCTGTAATCATCCATCACGCTCCGGAAAACTTTATAATTTACCTTCGCGTTGCTCACCGAATAGCCAGAAAAAGAACTGGCTTTACCCTCTACTTTAATGCTATCATTCAGTTTATATTGTTTGTTGGGTTTATCAAATACCACTTCGAAAGTAGGCCGCTTATACTCTTCAACTTGTACAGCAATGTGGCCATATTCGGTTTCAATTTCCATCTGACCGTTCAATATGCCCATTGGGATGGTAAACGAACCTTGAAATGTGCCGTAATTGTTACTCATCAATTTCGTTTTGGTAATCTCTTTTCCATTGGCATCATTAAAAGAAATATCAACGGCCTTATTTACGGCAATTTTATTCTTCCCATTCAGAATATTCAAACACAATCCTTTATAATAAATGGTTTGTCCCGGGCGGTAGATAGGTCTGTCGGTAAATAGAATTACACGTTCCTCTTCTTCATCTTCATCATCCCGGTAGCCATTATAATTGTTAATGTTGATCTGCAATTCATCCTTACCAAGCTTTAATAATGCGGCACTCATGCCAGACTGGGTTTCGGCGGTACTGGCATAACCATTCCCATCTGTAGTTAACAATTCACCATCAATATATTTACGCGTATTGTAATCATATCTCCGTTGCCTGATCGTAACATTTTTTAAAGGTTCACCATTATTCGACTGACGAACAAAATATTCATGTTTATCAATATTGCACCTGTTAATAACCGCCATTGCCGTAACCTTAAAGTTGATGTTACTATAAACAGTATCGTTCTGTTTGCGGTTAATGGTCCGGGCAATTAGAGTATAACTACCAAAAGGCAATGCCTCAATTTTATCAACTAAACTGTGGGTTTGATAATCGTTGGTTTTAGGCACAGCCACTGCCCACTGCTTAACTATTTTATTCTTCCTTAAAAAAGCTAAAAAATCGGCCTTATTGTTAAACTGTTCATAGTCATTTTTAAATTCGGGCGAATGGTACAACTTCAGCTGTACAGTATCTGTATTTTTGTAGGATAGATATAATTGACTAGGTTGATCTGGCTGTACAAATTCTTTTACTTTAACCGATAAACTACTGCTTTTAATCTCTTCGATTAAATTCCTGGCATTTTCTGCCCCGATGCTTTTTGGGAAGGCATTTATCGCTTTTTCTGACAAAGCAACCGCTGTAATCAGGTTTTGTTTATTGGTATCAACGGGTAATTGTGCATTTTTATGTAAAGCAGCCTGCTCATATAAAATATCAGCAAAAACTTCGCTTTGCATGCTTTGCTCAGCCAACAGACTTAAAGCGTTATAGTACAATTCCTGTTTGTCCCCGGTAAAATGCTGTTGTACAAATTTTAACCTTTTTAAATCCACATCGGCCAGTGCTGAAGAATTACTGCTGTTTTGATGAAATCTGATCAGGTTTTTAAACAGCTGCAAAGCCTGTGCTTTAAATGAAGAACTATCGGCCGGTATGGTAATGTTTAAAAATGTTTGCCTGTTGCCAAACCAATCAGCATTGCTCATGTCAATCAATTCATCATCATATTGCGTAAGATTGAGTTGTGTATTACTAAAAACATCAATGGCACGGTGGGCCAGCAGGTCGTATAAAGTAGGTCTAAAGCTTCTGTATTTTTTATCACCCGCTAAAACTGCATCTAAAGTATCTACTTTCGTCTGTTGTAAAATCTGGCTTTCTTTTAACGATAACAGGTAATATTTAACCGTTTCATCATTCAGCTTTTTAATGCTCCAGGTTTTAAGGTCATCGCCAATATCACCCTGCACCTGCGTACGCTGGTTAATCTGCCAACGGTTCTGTTGCAGGTAGTTCCAATAGGTTTCAGCTAAAAGTGATTGTAAAATGCTTTTTTCAGGCTGTTTGGTGATATTGATATCTTTGCGCAAATTGATCAAAATCTTATCAAAGGCATTTTCTTCCAGGTAACTTTGAAACATCATCCGGTAAATAACCGATTTAACCAACAAAGGTGTATTATGTGTTTGGCGCGCCTGCTCATTAATTTTTTCAATCAAAGCAAGTGCATTTTTTGGTTTGGCCTGGCTGGCAATAGAATCTACCCTGTAAAAATCGTTGAGTGTATATTTCTGTTGTGCAGAAATACGTAAGGACAGCAAAATGAGGAGAAAAAATAGGGCGGGGAGGCGTAATGATATATTCATAGGTAGCGTGCGTTTTTAGTATAGATGGAATGAACGCCTAAATTCCATAAGCGGTAGATATTTATCTGATTCTTATACGAATCTAAGTATTAATGAACTAAATGTTACAAGCAGCAAACATTAAGGTTTTTAACATTCACGGCATAACATTATCTTTGCCCCATGTCAACACAATTAAAAAATCTTTCTGATTTCTCTCACACCACTGTTCCCAGTGGTGCAAACTATAAATTCGGAATTATTGTAGCCGAGTGGAATGCTGAAATTACCGGTGCTTTATACGATGGTGCATTAAAAACCTTATTAGCAAATGGCGTTGCCGAAGAAAATATTGTTTCTTTACCTGTACCAGGAAGTTTTGAATTAACCGGTGGTGCAGAAATTTTATTGAGCAAAAGAAGCGATATAGATGCCGTAATCTGTTTAGGTTGCGTAATCCAGGGTGATACCAAACATTTCGATTTTATTTGCGATGCAGTGGCGCAGGGCGTAACCAATGTTGGCATTAAATACAGTAAACCGGTTATTTTTGGGGTGTTAACCACTAATAATTTAGAGCAGGCCCAAGACCGTGCAGGTGGCAAGCATGGCAATAAAGGCGATGAAGCTGCAATTACCGCCATTAAAATGGCCGATTTTTCTGCACAGATTTAAACTTGCGTTTTAATAATTATTTGTAACTTAGAGGTTTAAATTTATCAGATCGATGAAAAAAGTAGCCATCTTATTATTGGCGGTGTTCTGCACCATTAGCATTTTAGAATCTTGTTCTTCTAAACTTTGTCCTGCCTATGGATCATATCCAGAAGGTAGACGCAGAAGAAATTAAGCTTCGTATCTACAATCTTCATATTCAGGTCATCTGCAGAACTTTATTCAACTGCAATTGTTGTCCTGTAAATAATTTATCATATCATGACTTGGGTTAACTTAACTTCAATAGAACAGCTTGATGAAATCAAAAACGCAAGCGGTTTTAGCCTTATTTTTAAGCACAGCACACGATGCTCCATTAGTTTAATGGCTAAAAAGAATTTCGAATTTGATTGGGATGTAATTCCGGCAGATACAAAACTTTACTTTTTAGATCTGATCAGTTACCGCGACATTTCGAACAAAATTGCCGAGATATTTCAGGTAGCTCATCAATCGCCGCAGATTTTATTAATTAAAAACGGCGATTGCGTATTGGAAGCCTCACATAGCGATATTTCTGCTGATGAAGTTGCTGAAGTAATCGCAGCTTAACGATAAAAAGATTTAAGACAAAGGGTATTCAAGCATTGGATACCCTTTTTTGTGGTTGGTGTTTTTTAGAAAAGCAATGTCCGGTGTGTTATCGGTTGCGGTAGTCCTGCTGTATACTATACCTTTTTGGCTACCCTTCGACTTCGCTCAGGGTGACAGCCAAAAAGCTGCCGTTCCCATCAGGTTTATTACCGTAAGGCCTGTGTAAGGAAAACATCAAAGGTTCCTATGGAACGAAAAACGCATATTGGTTTATATTACCGATGAGGCTGTATCATAAATTGTATTCAATCGAATTTGTCACGTTGAGCTTAGCCTGTGCTGAGCTTAACGAAGCCCTGTAAAACATTTAAAATAGGTCCTTCGACAAGCTCAGGATGACAATTCTATATTTATTAGACTGTCTCATTAAGTTGAGGTTTTTACCACAAATGTACACGGATAACACAGATTTTATATCTGTGCGCATCCTTTTTATCTGTGGTTAAATTATTTCATTCTGCCAATGGCTTAACTTAGTGACATTGCTCAATTGGGCTATCCAATGCCGATGCATAATAATTCTATGCGCCGTCCCAGAGGGACGTACACTGGGTAGACAATAGGGTAACAAAAAAAGGTCCCGATTTACATCACGACCTTCTAAAATTTATAATTGTTATCGCTTAAGCTACCACAGCATTTTCAATTTTTAACACTTTTGAGGTTTTATCTCTGGTTGCTTTGCACAATTCAGGATCCTGAGCAAGTGATTTTCCATAAGTAGGAATCATCTCTTTGATTTTTGCCTGCCATTCATCAGTAGCCAAATCATCAGCAAAACAACGGTTTAACAAGTCGAGCATAATAGAAACTGCTGTTGAAGCTCCGGGAGATGCACCCAGCAAAGCTGCAATAGAACCATCAGCAGCACTTACCACCTCGGTACCAAACTCCAAAATACCGCCTTGTTTTTCGTCTTTTTTAATTACCTGAACACGCTGTCCGGCATATTCCAGTTCCCAATCTTTAAGTTCGGCAGTTGGTAAATATTCTTTCAATGCTTCCAATCTGTCTTCTGGCGATTGCCTCACCTGCTCGATTAAATATTTCGTTAAATCGAGGTTGTGCAATCCGGCAGAAATCATCGGACGGATATTATTGAATTTAATCGATTTCGGTAAATCCAGAAACGAACCATTTTTAAGGAATTTGGTAGAAAAACCAGCATAAGGACCAAACAACAAAGCCTGTTTCCCATTGATCATCCTGGTATCTAAATGCGGTACCGACATTGGTGGCGCACCAACCGCAGCTTTTCCGTAAACTTTTGCATGGTGTTTTTTAATGATTTCCTCATTGGTACATTTCAGCCATTGCCCACTTACCGGGAAACCACCAAAACCTTTTCCTTCAGGAATATCTGATTTTTCTAACAATGGCAAAGAACCACCACCTGCGCCAATAAATACAAATTTAGCTACACGTTTACGTTTATCTCCGCTTTCCAAATCTTTAACCTTTACAATCCAGTTGCCATCTTTATTCTTTTTCAGGTCGCGGATTTCGTGGTTAAAATACATGCTCACATTGCTTTGCTCCTTTAAGTTGTTGAACATGTCGCGGGTTAAGGTACCGAAGTTAACATCGGTTCCAAGATCCATTTTGGTTGCGGCAACTTTTTCGTTTTTCTTGCGGCCATCCATAATCAATGGTGCCCAGTTTTTTACCTGTTCAGCATCCTCGGTATATTGCATGTCGCTAAACAGATCGCATTGAGTTAATGCGTCATAACGTTTTTTAAGGTATTCTACATTCTTTTTACCCCAAACAAAACTCATGTGAGGAATATTGCGGATAAAATTGCAGGGATCAGAAACCAATCCTTTATTGACCAGGTAAGACCAAAATTGCTTAGACACTTCAAAATGTTCAGCAATCTGAACCGCCTTTTTAATTTCAACCGTACCATCTTTTTTTTCAGGTGTATAGTTTAATTCGCAAAAAGCAGAGTGTCCCGTTCCGGCATTATTCCAGGCGTCAGAACTTTCTGCCGCCGCAATATCTAAACGTTCGTAAATTTCTATGCTTAAATTGGGCTCTAATTGTTTTAACAAAACACCCAGGGTTGCACTCATGATGCCAGCCCCTATTAAAATTACATCAGCGTCAGTTTTACCAACTGTCTTTTTCTTTTTTGTCATCTTAGCTTAAAGGAGTTACAAATTTAGAATGATTTTAAACATACCACGAATTTTAAAACATTAAATCTGAAAAAATTGCCAAAAAATTAGAAATACTTTCTATTTTTTTGACTACTTCTAATCAAATTTTAATCCAAAACTCAGTTAGAATACGAACAAGCAAAAAAAGATATTAGCCCCCTATTAAAAGCGGATTATTAATTTGCTAATTGCACTCCTCATTTCCCTAAAGTATTTGCCATTTTATTCATAAATGACCAAAATAAATTAAATTTCGAAAACAAGCCCAGCCATTTAACTGATGAAATGAAGAAGAAGCAACAATTCTTGTTTTTTTCTCTCCTAAAATATTAGTTTTATAAATCTATTTGCTTAAAACATACTCATGAAGAATTTAGTTTTATTTTGTACGATTTTATTTTTAGCTGCCTGTTCTGGCGAAAAAACTGATCAGCTTTTACTCGAACTTGATAAAAAGAAACTGGCCGAAAACATCAATTACGATAAAATCACATTTTATAAATTTGCTAAAATAGCTGTCCGTTCAACTGCTGTTCAGGATACTACCCAGCCCGAGTATCAAAAATTCAGCAAACAGGCACAAAGTGTTGTCAGAACCTTAAATAAGGTGAACGGACGCGGAAATGAAAATATTTCTGTGATTGACGCCTTAAGGGTGTATAAAGAATATCGATCGGTTAAACAATTTGTAAAAGAAACTGATGAAGATGTTTTTCCACTGCTTACCGCTGGTTTTATCGCGATGAAAACGGGTGCAAAAGCACTACAACCATTTTTCAAGGATGCCAACAAGGCCTATTATCAAAATATAGAACATGCCATTTTAAGCATGGCTGTACTGGCCACCAGAGATCTGGGGCAACCTTTTGCGTTATATGAATGTGCTAAAACTCAACCTGAACTGCTGGATGATTGCGAAATTAAAACACTTTTAGAATTTGTGCGTGGTTTTTTATTTTTTAGCAACAACCTGTTTTATCTATCTGAAGATGGCCTTTCGAGAAACATAAAATGGCTGGATAAAAACGAGAAAATCCCACTCCCCTACACCAAATCATTTTTTGGCTGGGGCCGTTTAAACGATGAGCAAACCCATGTTGCATTTCATAGCATGAATTATCTTTTTAGAGGCTTTGACCGGATGAGAATGGAGCGAAAAATTGACGAGGAAAGATCACTTCAAGATTTTGAGGCTTTTTTAAACGACATGAATAAACTGGGCATTCAAAATGAACTGGTTTGGGGAATAACCGCTTACCTGAACTTAAAAAAAGAAAGACCGGAACAGTCGCTTCCAGCGTTAGAAAACTTAAGTAAAAGCCCATTATTTTCTAATAGTGAACGCGAAACACTACAACAAACTATGGTATATGTAAAAGGCCGCAAATCAGATCAGGCTTTAACAAATGTGTATGATAAAGCATTTATTGGTAAAATTGCTACCAAATACATGGTTGCGATACTCTCGAAAATAGACTGGGAAAAACTGATGAAACAGCAGGGTGTTCCATATACCGAAGAAGTATTTGCCGGCATAGGCAAGTTTAAAGCACTTTCCAATTCGGTGAGTGAATACACCCAACCCTCAACAATTGAAAAGGGCAAGAAAGAAATTGGCAAAAAAGGCAACGAATTGCTCGAAAAAGCTAAAGGTTTATGGAATTAATTTTTTTAACTACAGATAAAAAGGATGCACACAGATAAATAGTAATAGCGTTAATGTGTGTAACCCTAACCGAGCTGATGGTTCTAAAGCCTAAAATTAATCTATATGGCTTAAAATATTGATCAATTTGCCAAAGGGATCCCTGGTATAAAAACGCCTGACACCCCAAGGTTCATTGGCAGGACCGTACTCAATAGGAAATCCAGCAGTTTTTACATTTTCCAATACCTCATCAACATGGTCAACCTCAATGGATAAATCTGGCATCGGCGTGCCCGATCCACCTTCGGAAGCAAAACTGATCTGCACATCCATCTTTTGTCCAGTAGCACCATAAGTGGCAATCCACCCATGATCCATCATTAAATCTAAGCCTAAGATATCTTTATAAAAACGCGCTGCATCGGCAATTTTTGGGGCATCAATATTAAGTACAATCCTTTTTACCATAACCGGATAATTAAAATGTTAAACAAGAAAAGCCCTGCAACGTTTAGTGCAGGGCTTAACAAAATAAATATTTAATTTTTAAGTTTCGCTTTAAATATCTTTTCCAGCTTATCAATTTTTGGCTGGATGACTAACCTGCAATAAGGTTCGCTTCCATTTTTATTGAAATAGTTCTGGTGATAATTTTCAGCCACATAAAAGGGTTTGGCAGCTTCAATAGCGGTGACCACTTTTTTGCCATAAGCGTTAGTCTTGTTTAATTCTGCTTTATATTTTTCAGCCAGCAATTTTTGTTCAGGCGTGTGGTAAAAACCACCGAGCGGTATTGTGTGCCACTATCAGCTCCCTGACGGTTTAATGTAGTCGGATCGTGACTTTTCCAAAACACCTCCAGTAAATCATCATAAGAAATCACCATTGGGTTATAGGTAATTTCTAAAACCTCTGCATGTCCGGTGGCACCGGTACATACTTCTTCGTAAGTTGGATTGGCCAAAGTACCACCTTCGTAACCTGATTTAACCGAAACTACCCCTTTTAAACGTTGAAATATGGCTTCTGTACACCAAAAACAACCCATTCCGAAAGTTGCTTTCTCTGTCTTTTTCCCTTGTGCATTGGCCTGGTTCAGCGCCAATACAGCCAGTAAGATTAAAATTATTTTTCTCATGTATGTGTGTGTTTTTATTTGTTAGTCGAAAATAATCCACAGACCTTACAGTTAAATTGAATTATTCACATCTAATTATACGCAAAAAAAGAGGCTGTAGTTTGCATTAAATCAATAATGGGTTTTGTATGACAATAAGAAAATTTGTTGATTTCGTTGTTTATGTTAATAACTTAAAATACTGACTAACAAATTATTAAACAGCTATCTCAATAGCCAAACGCACTTATTAACAATTCTTTTTTAAATTCGTATAACATTAAAATTTAAAATTATGTCTACACCGTATATTCCTTGCTTAGATTTAGGTTCCTACGTCAACGGTTCTGAAGAAGAGCGCAAAAAGTTTTCTCATGAACTGGGCAGGGCCTTTAACGATTCGGGGTTTGTCACCATCACTAACCATGGTTTAAGCCAGGAATTAATTGATAAGCTTTATGAAAATATTAAAGCTGCTTTTTCTTTACCAGTTGAGACCAAAAGAAAATATGAAAAGCCAGAATTAGCTGGTCAACGCGGTTATACCAGTGCGGGTAAAGAAACAGCAAAAGGTGCTAAAACCCCGGATTTGAAAGAGTTCTGGCAAATTGGTCAGGAAGTTACTGACGGAGATCCGGTTAAAAACGAATATCCTGACAACGAAATTTTAGAGGAACTGCCTGAATTTAACAAAGTAACGGGCGACATTTATAAAAAACTGGAAGAGAACGGAACGCATTTATTACGTGCCATTGCGACTTATTTAGAATTGCCGATCAATTATTTTGATAAACATGTTCACAACGGAAATTCTATTTTAAGGGGTATCCACTATTTCCCGATCGAAAATCCGGAAACCATTCCTGATGACGCAGTACGTGCTGGTGCGCACGAAGATATTAACCTGATTACCTTATTAATTGGTGCCAGTGCCGATGGACTGGAAGTATTAACCCGCAGCAATGAGTGGTTGCCAATTAAAGCACACCACACAGATATCGTAGTAAATGTTGGAGATATGCTACAGCGTTTAACCAACAATAAATTAAAATCGACAACACACAGAGTGGTTAACCCGCCGCGTGAGTTGATGAAAACTTCTCGTTTCTCTGTTCCATTCTTTCTACACCCGCGCAGTGATATGGATTTAACCAGTTTACCATCAACTATCGATGCGGAACACCCTAAAGCTTATAGCGATATGACGGCGGGTGAATATCTGGATGAAAGATTAAGGGAAATTGGATTGAAGAAATAGTTCGGAGTCGTGAGTCTTCAGTCATGAGTCCTAGAGAATCGTAATTAAATAAAAGCATCGGCTAAAACCGGTGCTTTTTTGTTATTTTCAAAACATGCATTCAACAACTTTAGAAGTTTTCGCCGAACTTGATGGGATTGGTTCTGCCTCAGGCTTGTTCCTTCATGAAGATTTACTGTATATCATTGGCGATAATAGTGGCTATTTGAATGAATATAACATCAAAACCAGGAAGCTACGGAAAATTAAGATCTTATTTGACAGATCACTTAATCAGTTAGAAAATATACCTAAATCCTTAAAACCCGATTTCGAAATCCTTTGTCATAAAGACAATAAGCTTTACATTTTAGGTTCAGGCTCAACACCCAAAAGAAATCTGATGATCGAATTCGATCTGAAAACACAAAATTTTGTTCAAAAAGACCTGACCAATACCTACGCCAGAATTAAAGCTGTTACTAAAGTAGATGATCAGAACTTTAACCTCGAAGGAGCAATTTTTACGGGAACTGAGTGGTTGCTTTTTAACCGTGGTAACGGAACCGATACAAAGAATGGCATATTCAAAACCCATGGAGCAGATTTAGCTAAAATTCAACAAGCTCATTTTAACTATTTTAAGCTTCCAAATATTAACCACGTTGAATCGTCCTTTACCGATGCTGCATTGGTAAAAAATGAGATATTTTTTATTGCTACCGCAGAAGATAGCCAATCGACTTATGCCGATGGCGAAATTATGGGAAGTTTTATTGGCAGTATTAACCTGCAGACTTTGAAGCTAACTTTCAGCAATAAAATCTCTGGCAAACATAAATTTGAAGGCATTACTTTATTCAGTCAAACCGAACATAATACAACTTTTTTATTATGTGAAGATCGCGATACCGAAGAACTTAAAACGGTTATTTATAAATTGGCAATCAATTTTTAGATAGAAGAGTTGTGAACTTTCTAGCAAGCAGGTCAGTAAAGTTGACAACTCTAAATTCTTTATTTGCAAACCGATGTTAACCTATTAATCCTATATTCGAATTGATCCCTATTGAATGATGGCGTCCCGCCAATATATTAATTTATGCTAAAAGAGATTTATCCAGAAAGTTACCAAGGTTTATTTGCCGTTTTTAATGCCATTCATCCACTTAGTGAGGAATTAAAATCAGCTATTATGAGCAATAGTCATATTGCTCAAGTCAAAAGAAAAACCACGTTATTAAGCGCTGGTGAAAATAGTAATACCATATATTTCATTGTAGCAGGTGGAGCCAGGGTATATTATCTTGATAAAGATGGCAAACAAACCAATACCTGGTTTTTATTCGAAAATGAACTATTAATTTCTGTTTATGGTTTCTTCACGGGACAGCCCAGCTTCGAATACATTGAAACCTTAGAAGACACAACCTTAATAGTAGTAAAAAGAGAAAAACTCGATGAAATTTATCTCCAGTTTATGGAATTTAACTTTATTGGCCGGAAACTTACGGAGTATTATTATATCCGTAATGAAATACAGGCCAACGAACTGCGGATGTTAAGCGCCAAAGAGCGTTATGAAACGTTGTTGAAACGAAGCCCTCAGCTTTTTCAACGCGTTTCTTTAGGTCATATTGAAGAAGAATTTCAATTGGTTCAAACAAAAGCCTTAGCACAAAAAAATTCTAGCTATGATATAAACAATTATAATTGTACTAATTATGCATTAGATGTATTTAACATTATTAGAGATGCCAACCACCAAATTGAAATTAACGATTGGGTAGGGTCATCTGGTTTCAATTATGGAAAAACACCAAACGGACTATATAACAAGCTATTAACGATGAAAGAAAACGGTTATACAAACATATCTAAAGGAGAAAAAAAGTCTCCCGCAAAGAAAGGAGGATGTAATTAATATGAAAATCATTCAACACCCAAGAGTTCTTACTCTTTTCATTGTTCTATCTTTTCTAACAATTTTTTTTAGTGGGGAAAAAAATTCAATGTTCATGTTCATGTATATAACATTTCTTCCATTGTTGGTCATTGATGGTTCGGGAAATATATTTTCTTTAACCTTAAGCAAAGAAATCATTTACATCATTGATATAATATATGTTGCGGGAATTTTTTTTCAATATTTTTTTTATTATTATCTTATTTCAGAAAAATACAAAACAACAATATACTTCACTTAATATGTATTGCGGTTCTTTCCATACCTGTTTGGCAAGCGCTTTCCAATCCAATTGAAAGCACATTTTCTATCGCTACGATTATAATGTTTTTACTTATATCTATAACGAGTGCAGCTTTAACAATTTGGCAAATTTTATTTAAAGCTAGTGAAGAGAAGGAAAAGGATGGCGCTATATAATTAGCAAATAGTTTTTAACCTAAACCAACTTCAAACTAAATTATTATTTTCAGAAAAATTAAAACACCTATGATCAAACACCTATTAACACTCTTATTTCCACTAACGGTTGCACAAACCTGTTTTTCTCAAAGCAAAAGCATTAAAGATTTATATTGGGATTACGCTCAAATTAGAATGACCGACTCAGAAAGACAAAAAGTTATTCAAATAGCGGAAGAGCTCATTAAAAGATCGCCTGAGCTCACCAAAACCCAACTGGGCAATACTAGCTATCATTTAGGAAGGCTTTATGAAGAAACCGGAGAAATAGAAAAGGCAATCCCAAAGTATCAGGAAGCCATTAAAATTACACCAGCTTATTATGTTCCTTACAGGGCCTTAGGGTTTATTTTCGTTAAAAAATGTAATGCCATTGGCGCAAAGATGAACGAAGCGGGAAAAGCGAAAGATTTAAAAGCGCATGTCGAACTTTATGCCCAATATAAAGTCATCGCACTTAAAGCACTACCTTATTTAGAAAAATCACAGGCTTGTGATCCTGATGATGAAACCAGAACAGTCATTACTAATTTATACCGGAGCTTAAAGGATAATGCAGCTATTGCTTCGCTTGATGAAAGGCTAAAGAAAAACGCTGCTGATTGCGTGAGTATACTTGATGACGAATATTAAATATCCCAATGGAGAGTTGTCAACTTTCCAGCCAGGTGGCTATTAAAGTTGACAACTCTAAATTTTAATTCTTCAACAAACTCCTTACACTAACCTTTGGCGTTTCTCCAGCAGGCACAATAAAAATTGCATCGTTTTCGATTACCTGTCCTTCATCAAAGTAATATCCGGCTGTAACCGGAAGAATCGCCGTGATTGATTTTCCATCTTTGTCTTTTGTAGGATAGGTGACATTAATTAAATGGCTTTTCATGCTCACCTGAACCTTTTTTGAGGTTAACCTCGCGCCTGTGGCATTGATACAATCTAACTCTATAATTTTTGAATTGGAAATCCCAGTAAGATCCAATGAATTGGCCAAACGGATGTTAAAAGATTTGCCAGTATTGTTTTTGATCGAAACTAAAACTTTATAGCGGTCAAAATCCTGGTCTTTTATGGTCAACTTTTCTTTATTGGTAACAGAATAGGTTACGGCAATTCCGTTTACATCTACGGTTTCTCCATCTTTAATCTGCTGTGCATTTGCGATTGAAATCACTGCCAAAAAAGGCAGTAAAAAAGTTAATGTTTTAATTAATTTCATAGTATTAAGCTGTTTTTAGGTTTGTATTCTGAAATTACGAATAAAAATAAACTTGATCAATGATTACAGCTGATTCTATTTCTTTGATTCGTCAATTGCTTTGTTTACCACATCTTGTATCCTACCCCTGATTTTCAGGTTAGAAAGTTTATCGGTAACGGTAGGGTTAACACGGTTCGACAGAAACACATAAACCAAACCACGTGATGGATCTACCCAAACACATGTTCCGGTATAACCGGTATGTCCATAAGTTTGTGGTGAAGCTAAATTAGAGGGATAATGTTTGGTGCTGTCCGGATCCCAGCGATCGAAACCCAAACCCCTGCGACTTACATTCGATTGCTTAGACGTAAACATATCAACCGTCGAATTTTTGAAATACTCCACCCCGCCATAGGTGCCACGGTTCAATAGCATCTGGTAAATAATGGCCAGATCGTTGGCACTGGCAAATAAACCTGCATGGCCAGATACACCACCAGCCAAAGCTGCCCCCTGATCGTGAACATAGCCAACTAAAAGCGTTTTCCTGAAATAGGTATCCATTTCCGTTGGAATAATCTGCTCTGGTTTAAAACGGTTACGCGGTAAGAAACCTGCAGTTTGCATGCCCAATGGTTTATAAAAATTTTCGTAAGTATATTGATTTAGCGGTTCTTCGCTGATGTGCTCTACAATATCTTTCATTACATACATACTGATATCGCTGTACACATATTTGCCACGTGTTTTAATGGGCGAATTAAGCATCTTAGGCCACATAAAATCTTTAAAAAAGCCTTTTTTGATATAATAGTTATCAGCCACCTTTGTTGGGAAAGCTGCAGATGAATCTCTGCTGTAATCACCTGTTTTAACATAATCATGAAAAGGAATGTATGGGATAAAACCAGCCTGGTGCAACATTACTTCCCGAACCTGGATATTGTTCATGGGTGTGGTACGCGCTTTCGGGATATAAGCGCCAATATTAGTGTCTAGCTTTAGTTTTCCTTCTTCAAACAAACGCATTACAGCAGGTGTGGTTGCCGTTACTTTGGTTACTGAAGCAAGATCAAAAATATCGGTTACTTTATCAGGCACAGTGGTATCGTAAGTATGGGTACCATAAGCTTTATTAAAGATTACTTTACCATCTTTCGCTACTAAAACCACTAGTCCTGGTGTAGCTTTCTGCGCTATCGCTTCAGCAGCAATGGCATCGATTTCTTTTAAGTTGTTCGAATTTAAGCCTGCATCTTCGGGTACAGTGTACTTTAAGCGCGTAGCTGTTGTAGTAAAACCAGAACCCGAAGTATAACGAGATGAATAAGCAGTAGTTAACTTATTTGAAGCCGCAATGCCTCCAAAAATATATTGCGGCACAATGGCGGCAGCATCAATATTGTTCTGACCAGTCCATACAATTGGCGATTTTAACAGATCGAATGATTTTAAACCAGGTCCGTTACCAAAAAAAGAAATAATTACCTCTTTATTTTTACTGATACTGTTAATAAAGTTAATGTATCTGGCTTTACTTACATTTTGATCATCAATAGAAATTAAGATGGTGTTGAAATATTTAAGGTCATCTTCTAAATCGTTCAAATTCAAACTATCTTTATAAGAATCGGCAGAAAATGAGGTAATTTTATCATATTTATTGGCCAAACTATCGAAAACGGCACTGTAAGCAAAACTAAGGCTGACCGAAGCAATATTCTTCTTCTCTAATGATTTTAAAGGAATAATTCCATCCTGGTTGTTTAACAACACCGTTGCGTTAGAAATCGCATTGGCAACAGCCAGTTTTTTCTCATTTGCTGTATGATCCTGTGCACAAGCCATTAAGCATAAAACATTGCAGCAAAATGCTACAGCCAGGATACACAATCTATTTCGCTTCATATACTTTCTCTCCGTTCAAATAGGTTTTTAAGACTTTGGTTTTTAATATGTTCTGTGGTGTTGATTTTAAAATATCGTGATCGAGGATAACAAAATCAGCTAATTTACCTTTCTCCAAACTTCCTTTTTCTTCTTCCTCGAAATTGGCTTTGGCGGCCCATATCGTCATCCCGCGTAAGGCTTCTTCGGGTGTTAAGGCATTTTCAATCTGAAAGCCCCCTTTTGGAAAACCTTTTGCATCTGCTCTCACTGTTGCTGCATAAAACGTTAATAATGGATTAATGTTTTCTACCGGGAAATCGGTACCCAAAGGAATCCAACCATTTTGTTTTAACAATTGTTTGTAGGCGTAAGCACTTTTTAACCTTTCGGCACCTAAACGCTGCCCGGCCCAATACATATCGGAAGTAGCATGTGTAGGTTGAACGGAAGGGATAATACTGGCTTTCCCGAACAGGTCAAAATCTTTAGTGTTAACTACCTGTGCATGTTCAATACGCCAGCGCTGATCGTTTTTACCTTTTAAAATTTTATTGTAAATATTCAGGATTACGTGGTTGGCCGAATCGCCAATGGCATGGGTACACATCTGAAAGTGGTTGACAGCAATTTTTCTGGCTACTTCTTCAAAATGTTTCTGATCACTTAATAGAAAACCTGTTTTATTCGGCATGTCGCTGTATGGATGCAGCAGGCAAGCACCACGCGAACCTAAAGCACCATCGGCATAAACCTTAAAAGCCCGAACATTTAACCGATCGGTTTTAATTGGCCCGCGGTTAAAAAGATATTTATAATTATCAGGCTCATCCGAAAGCATTACATAGAGCCTCATTTTAAGTTTGTTTGATTGCTGCAGTTTTTCGATAAATTCTACAGCCAGGTAACTCAAGCCGCAATCATCAATGGTGGTTAAACCAGCAGCGAAACAGTTTTTCTCTGCATCGACAAATATCTTTTCAGCCAGTTTAGCATCTGGTGATGGGATTTTACGTTCTACCAGGCCTACAGCATTATCGATTAACACACCAGTGAGCTTTCCATTTTCGGTAAGCATATCGCCACCTGCCAATTTCTGTTCACTTTTAATTCCGGCATTATCCAACGCTTTTTGATTAGCAATGGCTGCATGCCCATCAATCCGGTTTAAAAATACCGGGCGATCCGGAAAAAGAGCTGTTAACTTTTCATTTGTTGGGAAAGCTTTATTATCCCAATCGTTTTGGTCCCAGCCATTACCGATCAGCCAGCCATCGGGATGTGTTTTAGCAAAAGCAGTTAAACGGCTGAGCACTTCATCCCAGGATTTGGTTTCTCTTAAATCAGCTGTTTGCAAACTTTGTCCATAGCCATAAAAATGTGCATGTGCATCTATAAAACCTGGGTATACAGCTTTTCTATTGGCATTAACCTCTTCATTGGCAGTATATTTACCTTTTATCTCATCACTTTTACCCAGCGCGATGATTTTTCCATTTTTTACTGCGAAAGCTTCGACTGTATCAAACTTACTGTTAACGGTATATACTTTGGCGTTGTAAACAATTACATCAACTGCTTCTTTTTTGGTGCAGGAAGTGAACAATAAAGCCAGAAAAAGGCTGTATAGGATGGATTTCATACCGATAAAGATAGAAAATTGAAAGCATTTGGATTTGTAAATTCGGTTTTACAGTAAGGATTTGTGCTCTTGGTTTTAGCATTGCCGCTAAGACCAGCGACAATTAGTTTTTTTGCCACAGATGCACACAGATAAACACCGATTTTTATCATACGCCATAGTCTGTGTCCCAACAGGCACTTTCCTTTCTCTTAGCTTTGCCGCCAATATGGCTAGCAGCAATTATTTTTTGCCACGGAGGCACAGAAGCATGAAAAATATAGATTGATTGATCAAAACAGCAGTAATCCAACAGAAATTTCTTCACCAGGTTCAGAACGACAGACCTATGTAAAATAAACCTGATGGGAACGGCATCCCGATTTTTTCTATCGGGATACAGTGTACAGCAGGACTACCGGAAACGATTGGTGCAGAACCCTGCTTTTCAAAAAAAACAAAACCGAGGCAGGAATAACAAATTGATCATTACAAAGATTCTTCACTACGTTCAAAATAACAGGTAACAATTAATTCTTGCGCCAGATCCTTCGACTCCGCTCAGGATGACAAGTGTATAATAAACCGATAGGAGCAATCAATCCTATTTAACTACAGTCATTTACATGTTGAGTTTTAAACAAATCGGGTTCTTTAAGCTTATTTTGCATAATTTAGCGAATTCACTTTGCCTTAATACATGACTGATATTATTCACTTATTGCCTGATGCTGTTGCCAATCAGATTGCTGCCGGAGAAGTTGTACAACGACCTGCTTCTGCGGTAAAAGAATTGCTCGAAAATTCGATAGATGCCGGCGCAGATAAAATTCAACTGGTAGTAAAAGATGCCGGTAAGGCACTGATTCAGATTATTGATAATGGCTGTGGAATGAGCGTTACGGATGCAAGAATGTGTTTTGAGCGTCATGCTACATCGAAGGTAAAAAAAGCAGAGGATTTATTCGCCATCCGCACCATGGGTTTCCGTGGCGAGGCGATGGCTTCAATTGCGGCCATTGCGCAGGTAGAAATGAAAACCCGCAGGTATGAAGATGAAATCGGCACCTGCATTTCTATCGAAGGTGCACAGGTAACCAATCAGGAACCTGTAGCTACCTCTCCCGGAACGCAGATTTCGATTAAAAACCTATTTTTCAACACGCCCGCCAGAAGGAACTTCCTTAAAAGTAATCCGGTAGAAATGCGTCATATTCTGGATGAATTTCAGCGTGTAGCATTGGCACATCCAGCTGTTTTTTTACTCTGCACCAAGATGGAGTTGAAATTTTCAACCTTCCAAAAGGCAACTTAAAACAGCGGATTGTCCACCTTTTTGGTAACAACTATAACGAACGTTTGGTTCCAGTTGAAGAAGAAACGACTATTATAAACTTAAAAGGCTATATCGGAAAACCTGCTTTTGCAAAGAAAACCAGGGGTGAGCAGTTCTTTTTTGTGAATAACCGTTTCATTAAAGATCCTTATTTAAACCACGCAGTAAGCTCTGCTTTCGAAGAGTTATTGCCTGATGATAGTTATCCGCTATATGTGTTGTTTATTGAGATCGATCCGTCGAAAATCGACGTAAACGTGCATCCTACTAAAACAGAGATTAAATATCTCGACGAAAAGTCGATCTATGCGATCATGAAATCGGCGGTAAAACGTTCCATTGGCCGTTATAACATTTCGCCTACTTTAGATTTTGATCAGGAAACAGGTTTCAGCAATATGATTACGCATAAGGCAGTCGAAGATATTATACCGCCAAGCATTAACTTCAATCCTGATTTTAATCCATTTGCGAGTGATAGCAGTTCTACATCGGGTTACGCCTCATCACCAAGAAATTATGACGCAAAACCAAGTGCAAAAAACTGGGGCTCGTTATATGATATAACCGAACAGCCTGTTGTAGAACAGACCTCTATTTACGAGGATGAAACAGTTTTGGAAACGAAGCAAAAGCAGTATATGCAATTGCATAATAGATATATTGTTTCACAGATCAAGTCGGGTTTAATGGTAATCGATCAACAAATGGCTCATGAGCGGATCCTTTACGAACGTTTTCTCGTACATCTTGATGATCGCAAAGGCGCATCGCAGCAGAGTTTATTTCCGCAAACCATTACACTGAATGCCCATGATTTTGAACTGGCCAAAAGTTTATTAGACGATATAAAAAGTTTAGGCTTCGATGTACGGGAATTTGGGAAAAATACGTTGGTAGTAGAAGGTGTTCCGGTTGATTTAGGGAGCAGCAATATTAACGAAACCCAGTTATTTGAACAATTGATTGAAGGTTTTAAGAACTCACAGCAAGAACTAAAACTGAGCAAACGCGATAGCCTGGCCAGAAGTTTAGCTAAAAACAGTGCCATAAAAGCTGGAACAAGTCTTGGTCAGGAAGAAATGAATACTTTGATTGATGAGCTTTTTGCCTGCAAAACCCCTAACTTTAGCGTGAGTGGCAAACCGATTATCCAAACCATTACTCTGGCAGAGCTGGATAAAAAGTTTGAGAAATAGGTTTGGGGTTTGGGGAAAACAATTGAAGATTAAACTTTGCCGCTTAAAAACAAGAAAAAAATTAAATGAATAACATACATATTCCTCCGGTAGTAAAAAACCTACTGATTATTAACATCTTATTTTTCGCGGCTAGTTACCTGCTCACAACGCTCCACCTTGATGACCGGTTAGCAGTATATTATTTCGATTCCCCGAAGTTTGAGATCTGGCAGCCTATCACCTATATGTTTATGCATGGTGGCATTGCGCATATTTTCTTTAACATGTTTGCATTGTACTCTTTTGGAAGTATTCTCGAATCAAGATGGGGAGGCAAAAAGTTTATTATCTTTTATTTTATTACCGGATTAGGTGCCCTGGCATTGCAGTGGGCTGTACAGGCTTACGAAGTACACCAGATTATCGGTAGTGCGACCAACAACGGGAAGATAAATCTTCCCGCACTATTTCAGGGCGAATTTAATACAGCACAACTCTCTATGACACAAGCGGTTACACTTAGAAGCATCTATTTTGGTGGTATGGTTGGTGCCTCAGGTGCGATATTTGGCTTACTGGTTGCCTTTGGCATGCTTTATCCAAATGCCGAATTATTAATCATGTTTATTCCTGTTCCGGTAAAAGCCAAATATATTATACCAATTTATATTTTAGTAGAGTTATCTTTGGGTGTTGCCCAGTTTGAAGGCGATTCTATTGCTCATTATGCGCACCTTGGGGGCGCCTTAATTGGTTTTATACTCGTTAAAATATGGAAAGATAAGAACGATACATTTTACACACTCTATGAATAATACTTTCAAAGATTTAAAATACAAGGTTTTTCAATCTGGCAACCCAATATTCTTTTACATTGGCATTAATGTGCTGTTGTTTCTGATTATCGCTGTTATTGGGGTATTTAGCTGGCTAAGTGGCAAAGGAGATTTGATCAGTCCGTTGGTTAGGGAGTATGTAGGTTTACCTGCAAGCATTTCTAAATTACCAGAACGTTTTTACACCGTATTCACCTACATGTTTATTCATGATGGGATTCTGCACATCCTGTTTAATATGCTCGGCTTATTCTGGTTCGGCAATATATTCATGAATTTCTTAAAAAGCAGGCAATTTCATTTTGTTTACCTTGCCGGTGGTTTATTTGGTGGTTTGTTTGCGGTAGCCATGTTAAATATATTCCCGGTATATGCAGCAGGATTAACCAATGTAACCATAGTAGGTGCCTCTGCGGCAGTAATGTCCATTATTTTTGCTGCGGCGACGCTGGTTCCCAACTATACCATTGTGCTTTTCATTTTTGGGGAGGTTAAAATCAAGTGGATTGCGATTGTATATTTTGTTCTCGATTTTATTGCTATCGGCTCAATAAATGCAGGTGGAAGTTTAGCACATATTGGTGGCGCACTTTTGGGTTTCACCTTTATTAAAAGTTTACAAAACGGAAGAGATTGGAGCAAGCTCTTTGAGCGTAAGCCAAAATTAAAAGTTGTTCGGAATGAAAAACCTGTTAAAAAACCCGAATTCAAAGGTGGCGTTTCTCAACAGGAAATAGATGCCATTTTAGACAAAATATCGACTTCAGGGTACGATAAATTAACAGCAGTAGAAAAAGAAAAACTATTTAAGGCAAGTAAAGATTAATGGCCACGAAAAAGAAGAAATATAGTTTCATGGACAAACTCCTCTTGCCTATTGCCTTTATGTTGGCAGTAGCTTTGCTTTTAGGAGTTCTGGCCGGAAATATGGATCCAAGAAAACATGCCATTATTGCTTTTTTCGGTCTCGCCTACCCCTTTATTCTATTCGCGAATATCATCTTTCTGGTTTGGTGGTTTATAGGCAAAAAATGGATTTTTGCAATCGCAACCATTCTGGTGATCGCACTTGGTGCTAAAACTTTAAAAGCAACCTTTGCCATTGGCGGCGATGAAGGTGGAGCTGAAAAAGCAGACAATAGCATCAGAATGATGACTTATAATGTGCACAGTTTTAAACTATATGGTGAAGACAATACCGAATCGGTAAAAGAAAAAATGCTTCAGGTGGTGAAAGACCAAAATCCCGATATTATCTGTTTCCAGGAATTTTTTACCCGTTACAAAGGCGCATTTGATACTGTTGATAGCTTGAAAGCATTATTGAACACAAAATACTATTACTTCGTACCCATCAATAAAAATGATTATGAGGCCGTTGGCTTGGCCATATTTTCCAAATATCCTATTAAAAATTCTGGCAAAATCCCTTTTGTTGAAGGTTTCTCCAATAACATGAGTATTTATGCCGATTTAAATATTAAGGGCAAAATCCTGAGGGTCTATAACGTACATTTTCAATCTATTTCTTTTGAAAAACAGGATTACGAATACCTGGATAAGGTAAAAGAAATGAATACCGAACTGCAACCATCCAAACGGATTTTAAGAATGCTGAAAAATGCCTTTTTGAAACGGAGCGGTCAGGTAGATATTATGAAAAAGGAAATGGCCACCTGTAAAACACCTTACCTTATTGCAGGCGATTTTAACGATACGCCAGCATCTTATGTGGTTACGCAAATTACCGCCGGTTTAAACAATAGTTTTATTAAAAAGGGTAATGGCTTTGGTAAAACCTATAATGGTAAATTTCCCAATTTTCAGATTGATTATATTGCTACTTCTAAAGAACTCGAGGTGTTAAACTACAAAATTACCCAAGCCAAATTATCTGATCACTTTCCGGTGCGCAGCGATTTGAGGTTTGTTCCCTAAAGCTTAATTACGATCTTATGGTGCGTGAGACACGAACCATGGCAATGGAAAAAATCACGCTTTCGATTGTAGTTTAATGATCTTTCTTTGGAGCGTTGCCTCTTCAAGACACCAAGTTTCTTCCCGTTTTCCGCTTTTACGCTTCGCTTCCTCGTACCTCGTTGCTGCAGGGTAACACTTCAACCGGGGCCAGGTGGGCAAAACAGCATTTCCTTTTGCAGTTGCAGTGCGCACAAGCCCCCTGTTCCTAAACCTGATTGGAGCGAACACGAAGTGCAACGGAGTAAAGCGTAAAGCAGGGCTGAAAACCGCCAAGAACCACAAGCCATTCATTTCCTAATTCTATTTCGGTCGGTGAGACACCAACCGATAGGAAAAAATTGCATTTCATATTTGGAGCGCTTTGCCTCTACAAATAATAAGTTTCTTTCCGTTTTTACGCTTCGCTTCCTCGTACCTCGTTGCTGCCATGGTAACACTTCAACCGGGGCTAGGTGGGAAAAACAGTATTTTATTTTTGCGGTTGCAGGATGCAGAACCCTTGTTCATAAACCCGATTGCCATGTAAAGCCCACAGCGCAGCGAGGACTTGAAATAAAAGCGGGACTGAAAACCGCCAAGAACCACAGGCCAATCATTTCCTAATTTTAATAAAACTCTTTCATAATTCGTCATTCTGAATTTATTCCATTTCGGTCGGTGAGACACCAACCGATAGGAAAAATAAAAAAACATTGTCATATGGAGCGCAATAACTGTACAAAACAGTTAGTTTCTTCCCGTTTTCCACTTTTAAGCTTCACTTTCTCGTGCCTCGTTGCTGCAGGGTAACACTTCAACCGGGGCCAGGTAGGCAAAAAAAGTTTTTCATTTTTGCGGTTGCAGTGCGCACAAGCCCCCTGTTCCTAAACCTGATTGGAGCGAACACGAAGTGCAACGGAGTAAAGCGTAAAGCAGGGCTGAAAACCGCCAAGAACCATAATCCATTCATTTCCTAATTCTATTTCGGTCGGTGAGACACCAACCGATAGGAAAAAAGTGCATTTCATATTTGGAGCGCGTTGCCTCTACAAGACACCAAGTTTCTTCCCGTTTTCCGCTTTTACGCTTCGCTTCCTCGTACCTCGTTGCTGCAGGGTAACACTTCAACCGGGGCTAGATGAGCAAAACAGCATTTCCTTTTGCGGTTGCAGTGCGCACAGCCCCTGTTCCTAAACCTGCTTGGAGCGAACACGAAGTGCAACGGAGTAAAGCGTAAAGCAGGGCTGAAAACCGCCAAGAACCACAAGCCATTCATTTCCTAATTCTATTTCGGTCGGTGAGATACCAACGGATAGGAAAAGTCAATGGCCAAGCCCCTCTTTACCATTGACTTCAGCCAGCGGAGCCCAATAAAAAAATTCTTACCATACATCAACACTAGCCTTAAAGCTTATCTGCATATTTGCTCCATAAAAATTTAAAAAAATCTCCAAAAATATGAGCTTAATAGATGCCCTGAACTGGCGTTATGCCGTTAAGAAAATGAACGGTCAGCCTGTTGAACAAGAAAAGGTTGATAAAATTATTGCTGCAGCACATTTGGCACCAACATCATCAGGTTTACAGCCTTTTAAATTAATTGTGGTAACCAACCAGGAATTAAAAGAGAAAATTGCGCCGATTGCTTTTAACCAATCGCAAGTGATCGATTCTTCTCACCTGTTAATTTTCGCGGCAAACGAAAATTACACAGAAGAAGGCATTGATGCCGTTTTTAACAGAATGAATGCAGAGCGTGGCTTACCACTGGATACCACAGATGCCTATAAGGCACAACTTAAAGGCATGATCTTATCCAGAACTGCAGAAGAAAACTTCAACCATGCAGCCCGTCAGGCTTATATTGCTTTCGGTATTGCCATTGCAGAAGCTGCGGTACTAAAAGTAGACGCTACACCAATGGAAGGTTTTAACGGACCTGCATTAGATGAACTTTTAGGCTTAGATAAAAAAGGTTTAAAAAGTGTTACCCTATTGCCATTAGGAAACAGGGACGAGGCCGGCGATTGGTTGGTAAATCTTAAAAAAGTACGTTCACCTAAAGAAGAATTCTTGATCGAGTTTAAATAACAGGCAAACACCATTATATTTTAAAACAAGCCGCTTTTAGCGGCTTGTTTTGTTTTAGCAGAGTTAGTTTGGAGTCGATTAACCGATTTACAAGTTCCCAGTTTTCAGTTTACAGTTAACCGGGTTAAACAATTAAGTGGTTAACCTAAAAAGCACTTCATTCGTAGATCCTGAAACAAGTTCAGGATGACGATGTTCTGAGAAAATTTTGTAAAAAAATGTTAAACCTCATCACATTTTATGCGCTCTCTTTATAATTGGATATATTTACGGGCTTAGCATTTAATATCCAATACATGAAGATTTTTAGATTATCGTTTATCATACTGTCACTTTTATCAACATTAAGTTTTTCTTCTTCGGCCCAAACCGATACCATTAGCATAAATACCATCATTACCAAAACCAACAAGGTATTGAGCGATTACCCTTCCGAAAAAATTTATCTTCATTTCGATAAGCCTTATTATGCTGTTGCCGATACGGTTTGGTTTAAAGCTTATGTTACCGAAAACCAGAATTTCTTATCCGGAATTAGTAAGATCATTTATGTGGATGTTATCAATCAGAAAGATTCCCTTATCCAAACCTTAAAATTACCCATTACCGGTGGTTTTGCTTATGGCAGTTTTCCCCTAGACCAGATCAACTATAAACAAGGTAATTACCACATCAGGGCTTATACGCTATGGATGCTCAACAGTGATGATCCCGCTTATTTTAACAAGACCTTTTATGTAGGCGAAGCGATTGACAAGGAGGTAAAAACCCATATCACTTATAAAAATACTTCTACAGATAAGTTAGAAAAAATTGATGCCCGTGTACAATTTAAAGATGCCAATAACAAACCCTACGCCAATAAAAATGTAAGCTGGCAGGTGGTTACCAGTTTTACGGTAATTGCCAAAGGCAGAGGTACAACAGATGCGAACGGTTATTTAACCATCGCGATGAGCAATGCACAGAAAGCGGAATATCAATTACAAAAAGGTGAATTGATTACCAGCATTAATACCACTGATAAAGATGTGGTGAGCAATAGCTTTCAACTTAAAAACGCTATTTTAAGCAAAGATTTTCAATTTTTCCCTGAAGGTGGGAGTTTAATTGCCGGCTTAACCAACAAGGTAGCCTTCAAAGCCATTAAAAGTGATGGTTTGGGCATTAACTCAAAAGGTACGGTAACCGATAATGATGGCAAAACTGTTGCTACTTTTGCGGCTCAGCATTTGGGGATGGGTAGTTTCAACTTATTGGCCGAGACTGGAAAAACGTACAAAGCAGCTGTTACCTATGCAGATGGAACCACTCAAAATTATAATTTGCCAGCTGTTGCCGCAAATGGCGTTTCTGTAATTATAGATAACAGCAGTGCAGATAATATAGCCATAAAAATTTCGGCTAACGATGCCTTCTTTGAACAGAACCAAGGCAAAAAGCTTTATTTAATCGCGCAAAGTAAAGGTGTTATCTGTTATGGTGCACAAACTGCATTATCAAATAAAGAATATAATACTACTGTGCTTAAATCAAAATTTCCTACCGGAATTGCCCAGTTTACGCTGTTTAACGAGTTTGGTAAACCCTTAAGCGAAAGATTGGTTTTTGTTCAGCACAAAAATACCATGGCGGTAACGCTAACCAGTGCTGCAACTACTTATGGAATCAAGAAAAAGGTTAAGATAAATGTTGCTGCTAAAAAAGATGGCGCCCCTGTAGAAGGTAGCTTCTCGGTAGCTGTTGTAGATGAAACCAAAGTTCCATCCAGCGAAGATGCAACCAGTACGATATTAACCGGCCTGTTATTAAGTAGCGATGTTAAAGGTTACATTGAAAAAGCAAATTATTACTTTAATGCACCTGACGCAAAGAAAAATTCAGATTTAGATGTATTGCTCCTTACCCAGGGATACCGCAGTTTTAAATATACCGATATCATTGCCAATAAATTGCCAAAAATTGATTTCTTACCGGAACAAGGAATCGAAATTTCTGGTATTTTAAGACAGAACAACGGCATACCGGTGAGGAAAGGTGCATTATTATTGAGTATTCCGGATAAACGTTTCAATTTGGAAGGCACTACCGACCCGGTTGGGAATTTTAAATTTTCGAACCTGGTATTTAACGACTCCTCTAAAGTAACCATTACCGCTAAGTATAATGTAAACTATAAAAACATGACCTTAAGCTTAAATGGTGCACCAGTACCGACATTAACCAGAAACTTTAGTGCAGCTGAAGAGGTTTTAAATATAGACAGTGCTTTAACCAGTTATTTAGATAACAGCAAAAGACAATATGCTTATTTGCATACACTAAAAGATGTAAATATTAAAGCCACAGTGGTTCCGAAAGTAAGTCATAAGGATTACCCCGCACTGAGCGGACTAAGCCAAATGGCCGACCATGAAGTTAGTGGCGATCGGTTTAAAGGCTGTGGTTTATTGATTAATTGTTTACAAGGTATGCTTGCGGGGGTTACCTTTGCCGATAATAACTTTTACGTAACCCGCGATTACAACCAGGGCAAAAAAATCCCGATGGGTATTTTCATCAATGGTATGAACGTGGATGTTAACCAAATCAATACATTAGATCCGAACCAGCTTGAATCGGTTGAGGTATTTTTAAGAGACGATTTAGGTTTGGTGAACCGTGCCAACAATGTAAACGGTGTAATTGTATTTAACCAGAAAAAAGCACCTAAAGGCACCAAGATTACGAAAGCTCAGTTAATGGATATGCTTCCTAAATACTATGAGCTTACTTTCTCGCCACAGGGTTATAACAAAGAAAAACAGTTCTACTCACCTAAATATGATGTTCCTGCCAGCATGAACCGGAACGATTTAAGAACCACCATTTATTGGAATCCTAAAGTAGTTACAGACGTAACGGGTAATACTTCTTTTGAATATTATAACGCTGATGGAAGAGGACAGTACAAAGTAATTATCGAAGGAATAGATGCCAATGGAAATTTGGGAAGAGCGATTTTTAAGTACACCGTAAAATAATTGATTGATGGAAAATGTAAGATGGATGATGGAATTGGCTTTTCGCCCCCTCATCCATCTTACATTTTCCATCTCACATCTCCCATCTTACATCACTTCAAACGGCAGCTTCTCCCCTTTTAGCCCTGCAACGATATTCTGAACGATAATTCTGGCCATTGCTGCTCTCGTTTCTTCGGTGGCTGAGCCAATATGTGGTAAAATGGCAACGTTTTCCATAGCCAACAAGGGATTATTTTTATCCATTGGTTCCGGGTTCGTTACATCCAAACCGGCTCCCCATATTATTTTCTCTTGTAAGGCTTTAATTAAATCCTTTTCGTTATGGATACCACCTCTGGCTGTATTAATAAAAATAGAATTGGGCTTCATCTTCTTAAAAACATCAAGTGTAAATTTATCTTTCGTTTCGGGCGTTAGCGCCGTATGGATAGAGAGTACATCACTTTGTGCCAAAAGTTTTTCGAAGGATACATATTTTGCGCCGATTTCTCTTTCAGCTTCTTCGTTACGCGATCGGTTGTGGTAAATCACCTCCATTTGGTAGGCTGCAGCACATTTTTTGGCCATTTCTAACCCAATTTTGCCCAGGCCAAAAACACCGAGGGTTTTCCCATTTACTTCAATTCCGAGTTCTGGCGAGGGCTCGTAGTTTTTCCACTCTCCCTGAATGATTTTTTTATGCGAGAAAAAAGCCTTTCGCGATACAGCCAGCATCAGTAAAAAAGCAGTATCAGCAGTTGCACCGCTCAAAACTCCGGGCGTATTACCAATAGGAATGTTTAATTTTTTAGCGGTAGTTACATCTACCTGGTCGAAACCTACTGAATGTAGCGCGATCACCTTTAAGTGGCTACAGGCATTTAAAAATGCTGCATTAAGCTTATTGGGGCCAACACTAATCAACGCATCCTGATGATGGCAGGCTTCAATCAGTTCTTCGGCAGTAATCTGCCTGTTTTCTTTCCATTGAGTAATGGTAATATTATTTTCTTCCAGTTCCTTTAAACCAACTGGAGCAATATTGCCGCTTATAAATACTTTCATACTCATTTAACAGTAAATCTGAACAGGAGTTTTGCTTAATGTTTACTTTACAGTAGCCGTGAGTACCTGGTAGGTGTTTGCACTGAAATACCCCAATGCATTATTCGAAAGGTTTGATGTGGGGTTGGCCGGCGTGGTACCCTGATTAGGCCCGCGGTCTGCTTGCTCGCTTAGTGCATACCAATAATTAAAAATATTACTGTCAACACATTCCATTTCAACCCTAACCTTATCATTGGCATTCAGCTCATCGCTGTCGTGATCATTATTGGGTTTAAAAAAGAGCTGGATCCGCAAATCGTTACCATTGGTTAGCCTGTCGTTACTGGCATAATAGCGTCGCGACAACACATCATTTACATAGAGGTTAAAATGGTAGAAATTTACTTCATTAACCGGATCTTTAAAGAAGACTGCCGCTGTTTTGCGTTCACGACCAAAAAAGTGTTATTAATGATCCCGATTGAATCCATCTTAACCACATTAGGCATTTTAGAACTGGCGGTATAGTTTTGTCCTTCGACAGTCGCATTTAAATTATAGGTAACACCAGGCTCACCCTTCATGCGATTAACATAAGTACCTGGCTTAGTTCCTTCTTTAAATACAAACGTATTTCCCTTGCTATCGGTTACGGTAACCATGGCACCCGAAATTTTCGGAAAAACATTTTCCTCGGTATACCCTATCGTTTTGCTGATTTTAATTTCCTGGTCCATCAACTGGTTATTAATGATCCCTTCAATCACTAACTGTGGGTCGGCATTCTCCGTATCGATAGAAATGATTTTCTTGCATGAAGCGAGGCACAAGGTAAATAAGGCAAAATATATGGTCAGTTTTTTCATGGCATTAAAATTTAAAATTCCAGGTAACAGATGGAATAAGTCCGAAAAGAGAGGTTTGCTGTGCAGCAGTTTTGTTCGGATTTTGCGGATCGGTAATGAACTCTATGGAATAAGGATTTTTTCTGGCCAGCACATTGTAAATACCAAAATTCCAGCTCGATTGGTATTTGCCTTTTTCTTGCCATCTAATGTGGCACTTATATCTAAACGCATATTGTAAGGCATGCGGCCTGCATTGCGCTGGGTGTAATAGTAGGCCGGTTGCCCGCCAACGGTATATTTCCCTGCCGGATAGGTAACTGCATTACCGGTACTGTAAATAAAGCTTGACGAAAATGTCCACCTTGAGGTCATGTTGTAAATACCAACCAACGAAATATCGTGTGTACGGTCTTGCCTGGCCGGAAAATATTTGCCGTTATTCAGTTCTGTAAATTTGCGCTCAGTGCGGGATAAGGTATATCCTACCCAGCCATTCAGCTTGCCAAATTTCTTTTTAAAAAACAATTCCATCCCGTAAGCTCTACCTACGCCGTATATCAGTTCCGATTCTACATTCGAATTGGCCAGCAACTGGGCGGCATTCTTATAATCGATCTGGTTTTGCAACCATTTATAATAAATTTCGGCTGATAGCTCGTAAGTATTCTCCTTAATATTTTTAAAATAACCCAGCGCTACCTGATCGGCAACTTCTGGTTTGATATTATTGCTGCTCAACACATATTGATCGGTTGGTGAACTGGAAGTGGCATTGGTTAAAATGTGAACATTCTGCGTATTGCGGTTGTACGATGCCTTAATAGAATTTTCTTCGTTAAACAGGTAACTCACTGAAAAGCGGGGCTCGAGGTTGAGATAGTTTTTGTAAAACTTGCCTTTGCCCACATTTTCTGTTGAGGTGATTTCGCCTGCTGCATTGTAATTATTAAAATTTCCTGGCCCCATTAAAGAAAAAGCGGCCAGCCTTACACCATATAAAAAGTTAAGATGCTCGTTTACATTCCATTCATCAGAAATATAGGCAGCAGACTCTATACCATACCTACGCTCTTGCGTAAGCGAATTTACCTGCGAGGATACATCGCTATCAATATCAATCGGCGATATGCGGTGCTGGGTAGCATTTAGCCCGAACCTGAGAATATGTTTGTTACTGAAATACTGAAAATCTTCTTTAAAATTAAAATCGCGTACCAGCGAAGTAGCCTTAAAATTAGTCGCATCATTTAACAAACGAACGGTATAATTGTAGTTGTTGTAAATTAACGAAGTATTAGAAAACAAGCGATCGTTAAAAATATGGTTTAAGCGGATGGTGGTGGTTACGTTTCCCCAGTTATTCTCAAACAAATCCTTCACACCAATATTATCCTTACCAAAATAGCCCGAAATATAAATGGTGTTTTTATCATTGATTTTATAATTCGCCTTTGCATTAATATCGTAAAAATTCAGCGTGCTTCCATTCACCGACGAATCTGGCGAAGCCCTTAAAAACAGATCTATATAGGTTCTGCGAAAACTCACCATGAATGAGCCTCTGTCTTTTACAATTGGTCCTTCAGCTTTTAAACGCGAGGCAATTAAACCAATACCGCCCTGAAACTTAAATTCTTTATTGTTTCCATCATCCATTTTAACATCTAAAACAGATGATAAACGGCCTCCATACTGTGCCGGCATGCCCCCCTTATATAAACTTACATCCTTAATCGCATCGGCATTAAAAGTAGAGAAAAAGCCCAGAAGATGCGAAGAGTTATACACCACAGCCTCATCTAAAATGATTAAATTCTGATCGGCAGCACCACCACGAACATAGAAACCCGTATTTCCTTCGCCACCAGATTTTACACCCGGCAACAATTGGATGGTTTTTAAAATATCTCTTTCTCCAAGCAATACGGGAATGGAATTGAGCGTTTTCATATCAATTCTTTCCAAACCCATTTGCGCACTTTTTACATTTTCGTTTTTACGGTTATTGGCACTGACATTTACTTCATCTAAATCGTTCGCACTTCTTAATTCCTCATTTAACTTGGTATCTTTTGTTAAATTGATGGTTTTAACGATGGATGCATAGCCGGTATAACTTACCGCCACCGTGTAGGTTCCTTGGGTCTGCGTTAAGGCAAAATATCCATAATTATTGGTTAAGGTTGCTGCGGTAGAAGCTCCGGAAATTCTTACCGTTGCGCCAATTAAGGTTTCGCCTGTGCCTGCATCGCGAATAGTGCCGCTAAGGGTAAATTTCTTTTGAGCAAAAATAGAGGTAGATAGAAAAAGGAAGGATAATAAAGCTAAGTAGTATTTTAGGGGCATATTGGCTACTATCTAATTTTTAAGGTGGAAACCAAATGTACGAAATCCAAGTCCTATTAAAAGATATTGGAGCATTTCTTAATAAAAGTTTGGTTTTTACTAATTGATAACGGGATAAATGGCAATATGGTGCGAGCGTAAATGGTACGGGCTGAGATGATCTTTACCTGCCTGTTGAAACGTGATTAATTTCGAAGATTCTTTAGGCATGTGGCAATCGATACAATTGGTACTGAGCGATCCTTTTGCCAAAATTGCCTGACTGTGCTTTGTATTTTGGTGACAGCCGATACAGCGTTGCGAGTAAATCGCTAAATTACCTTTAATATTTTCGTGTGTATTGTGGCACGATTGGCAAGTCATATTTTCGCTTTTCCGATAACAATTGCTTCCCATTAACATGTTGGTTTGGTTACCATGTACATCTGGATTGCCACCACCAAAACCCACAAAATCCTGTGCGTAGTAATCATCTAAATTATCGCCGGGTGTGAAACCAAAAACCGACTTCTGGGCAACCAGGGTATTTCCGGAATGGCAAACTCCGCAGGCATCCATCTTTTGTTTACGGCTTAATGTTTTATAAATGGTGATGAATTGGGCAGTTTTCTCTGCTGGATTTTCAAGATGAAAAACCGCATGTTGCCTGCCAGGCCCGTGGCAACGCTCACAATCAATACCATAAAGCAAGGCACCGCGCTCCATTTCTTCATCTGTAGTGATGCCCGAAGTTTGGATATTTTTTTTATCTACGTACGAAGCATGGCATTCTAAACAACGGCTACCAATGGGCCGGTCGTAATAAAAGGTTTCTTTTGTAAAACCCGGACTAATGGCCCAGTTACGGATCTCCGAAAAATAGGAAAGTGGTAGTTCATACAGTTTTTTGCTCTTCCAGTAAGCATAGGTATAGGCTTTTTCGCCCGAACCAAATACCATATCAAATTTTTCGGCGCGCACTTCTTTTCCGTCTACATAAGCGACCTGAAAAACACCACCACCTCTTTTCTCAATAACCACTTTTTGGTGTGCATCGAAGTTAAAGACATTAGAATCGGGAGTAAAAACCTTTAACAATTCCTGATCGTAAACAGGTTTGGAGGTTAAACCATGTGCGTTATGTGCAAAAGATTGCTTAATCTCCTGATGGCACTTTACGCAGGTGGCAGCGCCGGTGTAAGCTTCTCCTCTAATGTCTTTTGGTAACTCATCGGCCGCATTCATGCATCTTGAAAGAATACTGATGATTACTGCCATCGCTCCTAAAATAACCAGGATCCTTTTTATACCTTTCAAGATGATGTTTTACTTTTTATTTTATAAACTGAATATAACTAAAATTATAACCACCCGTAGCCGCCAATACCCTAATTTTTTGATTCCCGGCCTTTAAAGACACATTTTTGATTTCGAAAGTACTAAACTTTTTCTCATCACCAGTATTGGGAACGGCCACTTCTCTGGCAATGGTTTTACCATCAACTAAAATGGTGATCCGTCCGCCAGCATGATCTGCTGCTGTCTTAATTTTTAAAGTATAAATACCTTTTTGGGCAACATTAACCGAGTATTGCAACCACTCTCCTTTTTCGATATGGTTTACATAATACTTTTCGTACTGTAGTGAATCTTTTGCAATATCGACACCATCATTCCGGTAAATCCTGCCGCGGTTTCCTGCTGATCTTTTATTGGTTGAAGTATGGTAATCGGCTGTATCATTATCGAAATAGGCAAACCCGTTTTTCCCCAGGTCGAAATCAACCGCATAAACAATGCTCTTGTTTTTAATTAAATTGGCTTTAAAAGGTTTGGTTTCGTTGCTAAAGGGCTGACGAATCATTGCATCAATTACATCGCGGTGAATGATATTATTTTCTAACCTCGAATAAATGGCCAGTTCCATCAGGCCGCTGTACACATTGCTATCCTTAGGTTTGTTGCCGCCATTATTCAGGTATTTTACCAGTTCATCATAATTGGGATTCGATTTAATTTCAAGCGGATTATTAACGCCTATTTTCTTTAAAGGCCACCATGACCAGCCGATATTATTTTTTCTAAAAGGTGGATGGCGTCGGTAAACCAAACATTAGAGTTTTCGCCTGTTTCGCCCAGCCAAACGGGTACATTTTGTTCATCGCGGGCTTTGATGATGTGCGCTATCGAAGCCTGATCGTTATAATTCCAGTATTTATGAAAACTTAAGGCCATGTTTTTATCCCACAGCGGGAAAATACCATTGTAGTTATTGCCCCAGCCGTTGCCTTCGATTATAATGAGGTGTTGCTCATCTACCTCGCGGATGGCTTTGGTAATCGCTACCATCAGTTTTCTTAAGGGAGCGTTCACTTTTTCCTGAGTACCATTTTTATCTTCTTCGGGATTGGTGAAACCATAGTTTGGTTCGTTTATAATATCGTAGGCACCAATGTAGGGCTCGTTTTTATACCTTTCGGCCAGCTTTCGCCAAAGGGCAACGGTTTTCTCCTGGTTGGCCTCACTATCCCACAGGTAGGGGTTAGACGGATCGCGGTCGGCAATATTTAAATCATTACCCTGTCCGCCCGGTGCTGCATGTAAATCTAAAATAAGGTACATGTTATTGGCCTTACACCAGTTGAGTAAACTATCGGTTAAGGCAAAACCTTTTTCAAGCCAAGTATTTTTTCCTGCTACAGGTTCCTGATCAACCGGTAAAGTATAGAGATTATAATGCATAGGCAGGCGAATGGAATTAAAACCCCAGCGTTTCATCGAATCGACATCTATTTTGCGCGTATGGTTAGTCAACCAGGCATCGTAAAATTCCTGGGTTTGCTTCGGGCCCATCAGCTCTGCTATCCTTTCGCGGATGCGATACTGCTGTGCCTCTTTATTAATTTTAAGCATGTAGCCCTCCTGCAACATCCAGCCACCCAGGCCAATGCCGCGTAACAACACATTCTGGCCTTGCCCATCAATAATTTTTGTGCCTGATGCTTTTAAAAAACCCTGACCAAAACCGGTGAACGAAATGCTACTGAACAAAAAAACAGATAAGAGTGATTTTTTTAAAAACATAGTTGATTGATTGAAAATTACCAGATATAAGTAGCTACAGCACCCTTATCGAGCGCCGCAGCATAGGTTTTGCCCTTTAGGCTGATGTTAAATGCTGCAGTTGCTTTACCGGTATTGGCCAAAATAAGTACATATTTCCCTGCTGGCGTTTTAAATGCAACATTGGCCAAACCATCTGGCTCGCTCGAAGCAATCCGTACAGCGCCAGGCCTTACAAACTTCGAAGCATGGGCAATGGAGAAATAGGCCAGGTTACGGCTATAATTGTCGCCATTAATGGTAACTGCCCCCTGACACATGGAGCAACCACCCCTATCGGTATAAGGTTTATTTTCCGGATCTGCAGCAAGGTTCCACTCCAATACATTTTTAGCCCAGTTACGTGTGGCACCGATAATTAAGCGTGCTACCGGATTTACGATATCAATGGTCGTGGCATCAGGCGGTTCTACTACCATTTGCTCTGAGAAATAGATGTTTTTATCTGGATGGGCATTGTGCACATCAGTTAAGGCTTCAATCCTGCCGCCGTAAAGGTGGAAGGCAGATCCATCGATATATTTTCTGGCTTCCGCGTCATCTAAAATACTGATCGGATAATCGGGCCGATCGGCATTGTGATCGTAAATAATAATTTTGGTTTTAATATGGGCTTTTGCGAAAGCAGGTCCTAAGAATTTCTTTACAAAAAGTGCCTGATCCGGTGCCACCATAAGCAAGCTGGGATTATTGCCCGGGTGCAGCGGTTCATTTTGAACGGTAATGGCATCAATAGGAATACCTGCTTTTTGCATTTCCTGTACGTAATGCACAAAATATTTGGCATAAGCCGCATAATATTCAGGTTTAAGCATGCCTCCGCGGGCATCGTATGTTGTTTTCATCCATAAGGGAGGAGACCATGGCGAACCCATAATTTTAATTTTAGGGTTAATGGCGAGGATCTCCTTCATTACCGGAATAACATCTGCCTGATCAGGGCCTAAATCAAATTTAGCTTGTTCCAAATCGGTTTGTCCTTCTGGAAGGTCGTTGTAAGAAAATACTTTTTCATTTAAATCCGATGCACCAATACTCAGGCGGATATAACTAACACCGATATTATTGCCATCGGCTGCAAAAAGTTCTTTAAGCAAAGCTGCTCTTGCTGGCGCTGACATTTTGATAATGTGCTGGGCACTTCCACCTGTTAGGGCATAACCGAAGCCATCTATACTTTGGAAAGTTTTTTTATCGTTTATTGCAATTACAGGTTGTTTGTTTTTAGCTGTAGACAACCTTAAACCTGTAGCCTGACGGGTAAATAAGGCTGTACGATCGGCTTTGGTTAACCATACCTGTGGCTGGCTTTGCGCCATAACCGAAAAAGTAAAAGCACAACACATTAAGAGTCCAATGGACCTGGTAAATAGCATAAGAAAGATGATTTGATAAAAAACAGGAAGAAAGAACTCGCTCTCTTCCTGTAACAATTAAACTTTAAGGATATTATACTCGACTTTACTTAGTGCCACCCCATTCTTTACTTTGAAGAATTTTGGTGTTGTTTAACTCAGCCTGTGGGATAGGTAAGGTCTCATTTTTATTTGCCTGAAATCCTTTAAAGGCCAGTTTAGCAGGAGCAAGCCCCCATCTCACCAAATCAAACCATCTTTGTCCTTCAGCTACCAGTTCCAGACGCCTTTCTTTCATGATATTATCCATGGTTACGGCAACAGGATTTAAACCTACACGGGCTCTTACTGCATTGAGGAAAATATAAGCCCTGGTGCCTGCACCAACTGCAGCACCACTTCTCAACAATGCTTCAGCTTCCATTAAATAGGTATCAGCTAAACGTATTTCATACATATTCTGACCAAAGTTTAACTCCAACTGGCCAACAGCAGCTTTGGTAGAAACTCTTCCGGCGTATTTCTCAACAAAATATCCGGTGTTATCATTTGCATGTTTATAGGTTACAATGCCTGCCTTTTCCAAACTATCTAAATTGGCAACCGTAGGTTTGTTACGCGGATCGTAGTGAATCAGATCAAACAATTCTTTGGTTATTGGCATCACACTCCAACCCGAAACATAGTCTGGCGCTTGTGCAGCAATTACAGGAACATAGTTACGTGGCCCTACCAGAATGCCCATCACATTACCTTCACGGCTGCCAACGTTACTCCAACCCATGTTAGAGGTAGTATTGTAGCTGAGTTCTAAAATGGATTCAGAATTAAACTTGTTTTTAACATTCCATAAATCAGCAAAATTTGGAAGCAGCTTATAGCCATAAGTGCTTGCACCAGGAGCTGTACCATTTACAAGCGCAAACTCTGTAGCTGCCAGGGCCCATTTTTCCTGCCATAAATAAACCTTACCTAAAACTGCATGAGCTGCACCTTGATTCAAACGCCCGGCATCAGCAACAGGGATAGTTACAGGAAGAGCAGTTAATGCCTCTCCTAAATCTTTTTCTATCTGTTTATATACATCTGCAGGGGCAGCCTGTGTAACATCGAACATACCAGAAGGCTCTACCGGCGCTAAGATTAAAGGTATATTCTTGAAGATACGTACCAAATCAAAATAGAATATGGCCCGTAATGCTTTAGCTTCGGCAATATACCTTGCCTTGGTTGTAGCATCCATTGAAATGCCTTCTATTTTTTTAATAGCACATTTGCACGGTAAACACCGGTAAAGCCCTTACTCCATAAATAACTTGGGGCTCCTGATAAGGAGTTTACTGTATAATTATTCATCGCCTGCATATCTCCTAAATCTGACGGAGAATCGGCACCAGCATAGTGATCATCCGATGCAGAGCTAAATAAATTAAGTTTGGTGAGGTAGCCACTAGATTGGTTACCCAATTGATCATAAACCGCCACCAAACCCGTAAATGCCTGCTGCTGATTTTGATAATAACTTGTCTCCAGGATACGTTCACGCGGATTTACATCAAGCTGTTTTTGACAAGAAACGATAAGCTGAGAAGCGGTTAAAAGGGCTGCAATAGCTAAAATATTCTTTTTCATTTTTAATTTTTTTTAGAATCCAACATTTAAACCTACCATAAACGAACGTGCTTGCGGATAAACTCCACGATCTACGCCCAATACAGTTCCACCGATTTCAGGGTCGTAACCTGTATATTTTGTAATGGTCCACAGGTTTTCACTCATTAGATATACCCTAACTTTTTGTGCGCCAATTTTTTAATCACATTAGCTGGAAGATTATAACCTACCTGAAGGGTTTTTAAACGGAAGTAATCTCCTTTTTCTAAATAATTTTTAGAGAACTTGGTATAGTTTCCATTCAGATCCTTGTCTGCAACACGAGGAATATCAGTTGAAGTGTTGGTTGGTGTCCACCTGTCCAGAATTGATTGTTGCCAGTTTCCGTAAGTTACATCTAAACGTCTTAATCCCTGGAAAATCATGTTTCCGCCAACACCATTTCCGAAGGCAACAAAATCAAAGTTTTTATAAGCCAGATTAATGGTAATACCGTAGGTATATTTTGGAAGCGGACTGCCTAAATAAGTACGATCGCTACCGTTTATGGTTTCATTGCCATCTAAGTTGGCAAATTTAATATCTCCGGGTTTTGCTGAAGGTTGCAACACGGTACCTCCTGGACCTTTATAAGCATTAACTTCTGCCTGCGACTGGAAAATACCAAGCACTTCGTATCCATAAAACTCATTGAATGCACGCCCAAGTCCGGTACGGGTAAAGTTGCCCATGCCCTGAAAACTCTGTGCATTATCCTCTATAAACTCTCTTCCTGGCAATAACTTGGTTACCTTATTTTTCAAGGTTGAGATATTGGCATTAATCCCCAGATTAAGCTCCCCGATTTTTTTCTGTAGCCTAATTCGAATTCTATACCAGTATTCTGCATATCGCCGACATTTTCTGCAGGCACCACCAGCTGCACCTAAATAAAGTGGAATAGATGGCGTTTGCAATACACCAATGGTTTTCTTTTTGAAATAAGAAGCGCTAAGGCTAAAATCATTAAACAAGGTTGCATCCAAACCAATATCTGTCTGGTGGGTTTCCTCCCATTTCAAATCAGGATTGGATAAGGCAGCCGGACTCCATCCAATGGTACTTACATCAGTAGTTCCAAAAGTATAATTACGCCCGCTATTGACTAACGATACGTAACTGAAATCGCCAATGGCATCATTTCCTGTAATTCCGTAGCTACCACGTAATTTTAAGAAATTAACGACTTTATTTTCTTTCCAGAAAGCCTCTTTTGTAGGCACCCAGCCTATTGAAGCTGAAGGGAAGTAACCAAACCGGTTGTTGGTACCAAAGCGTGAAGAACCATCACGACGGATAATACCTGTAAATAGGTATTTTTCATCATAATCATAAGTTACACGGGTAAATAAAGAGTTAACAACATGCAAGGTAGCATCACTGCCATCACCCTGAATATCGGCAGTTGCCGGCTTATAGTTTAAATTGGCCTGATAAAAATCCTGAGCAATAATATTGTTAAATCTTACATTTAAACCACGGTTATTGTTGTCCATATAATAACCCTGACCAAAGATTGCATAAGCATGGTGTTTACCAAAACTTTTAGAATAGCTAATGGTATTCTCCCAGTTGTAATTTAGGGTCATGTTCATCTCACGATAGAAGTTAGTCTTCGAATTCGTATTTGCTGGACTCAACCAGTATAGTGGGGTATAAGATTCTGAACCATAAAAAGCAAGTTTAGTTCCCAGCGATGACCTGAATTTTAAATTTTCAATAGGCTCAATTTCTAAGAACGCATTACCAACAATGTTGTGATCCCAGCCATAGTTACCTAATCTGGTTTGATTATATGCTAAAGGATTGCTCATTTCCTGACCAACAGGGCCCGAGATACCATAAGGAAATCCTGTTGCCGGATCTCTTATAATATTGGCAATGGTATAAGGAGATTTGCTAATGATGTTTGGATCTGTTTGAATAACCGGAGTTATGGGATCTAAATGAATGGCCGAGCTTAGCGGACCACCAAATTCACTATTGGTGTTACCTAACGACTTATTAACTGAATGGCTGTAACCTAAATTCTCGCCAAAGCTTATCCACTTGGCAGGCTTAAATGTAGAATTAAGACGGATGTTTGCACGGTTAAAACTAGAAATAGGTGTAGATACAATACCATCCTGATCGATATAACCAAAGGAAGTATAAAAGGTAGATTTATTCGTTCCGCCTGAAACGCTAAACTCATGGGTCTGTCTGCGGGCATCGTCATTAAAAACAACCGATTGCCAATCAGTACCTTCTCCATAAGCAGATGGATTTGCATACGGAAGTGTAAAAGTACCGTCGGTGGCCGCATTATAACTGTTTGCATACGCTTCATTCCTGATTGTAGCATATTCTGTGGCATTTAACAGTTTTAACTTTTTAGCCGGTGCCTGTGTACCATAAAATCCATTGTAATTAATAGATAACCTTCCTTCTCTACCTTTTTTGGTAGAAACAATAATTACCCCATTTGCTGCTCTGGCGCCATAAATGGCTTGCGAAGCTGCATCCTTTAAAACCTCAATAGATTCAATGTCTGATTGATTTAGATAACCAATACCACCATTATCTACAATTACCCCATCAACAACCCAAAGCGGATCGTTATTACCTGAAGAGGCAAAAGAGGTAAAGCCCCTTACCCGTACTGTTGATGCGGAGCCCGGCTGTCCGTTACCACTTGCAATCGTTAAACCAGATGTTCTTCCTTGTAAGGCTTGCTCTACCCTGTTAATGGGCATCGATTCCAGATCTTTTGCCTTTACGCTGGAGATGGATCCGGTTACAAGGGCTTTTTCTGAGTACCGTAACCCACAACTACCACCTCGGTTAAATCTTTCGAATTGGCAGATAGCGATACATTAATACGGCCATCAGCAGGAACAGTTATCGTCTGTGTGGTCATACCAATCAAACTGATGTTTAATTTTCCACCTAGGGGCGCCTGGATGTTGAAAACACCATTTGCATCAGTAGATGCAGCCTTGGTTGTGCCTTCCAGCCGAACGGTTACGCCTGGTAATGGACTACCATTTTGTTCTGTTACTTTTCCTGTAACGGGAATGTCTTGTGCCAATAAGGCCAGCGGCAATGCCATGATACAGTAAATGAAGAATACGAATGTAAATCTTCCTCTCATAGAAATTAGTTTTAAGTGATGATATTTGGTTAGTTCATGATACAGTCTTACTGGTTTCTGTTCATCAATCAAATCTATACACCTGTGTACGCAATAGCAGAATTTGCTACTACTACACCAACCATACATCACCCCTTAAAAAGGCAAAAAAACAAAAAAACAGGCCTACATAAGCCCTACAGCATAAATGTAAATACCTGTATCACAGTAATTTAATTTTTTCATCAGAAAATAACATCATTTGTAACAAAAACAGGCGTTAGGCCATTTTTTGTCGCGCTATTTCGATCAAAAACTCGTATAAATTCGTTTCTGGCTTAAGCTGAAGTTTTTTCTTAAGCGATAACGCCCCACTTCAATCGCCTTAATCGTCACATTCATGAGCTGGGCCATTTCTTTTGAAGAAAGATTCATAGACAGGTAGGCACAGAATTTCAGATCATTCTGGCTCAGGTCTGGATATAGATCTTTAAGCCGGGTAAAGAATTCAGTGTTTACATGATTAAAGTGCACACTCATGTGGTCTAGCTCCTGATCCTTCTTTTCTACATCTTTAATCAGCCTGATCAGGTGCCTGAAACTTGGGGAACTTTCATTGAGGTCGTGGTTTTTAATTACCGCCGATATCACCTCTTTAATCTTAGCCAATACCTTACCTCGTTGCACTAAATGCATGGTCATGGTAGAAAGCTCTTTGTTTTTATAATTTACATCCGCTTCGAGCTTTTCGTTCTGCAGCCGCACAATTTCCTTCTCGTTCCTATCCAGTTCCAGCTGATGCAGGTAACTCATGCGCTCCTGCTCCTTGATGTGTTTCTTTTTCTGCCATCTGATAATCAGTCTTAAAGCCATCACAATTAAGATGAGGTAAAAAATCCGCATCCATATAGTATTGTACCAGGCTGGCAGCACTATAAAAGTATAACTTACCACCTCAGATTCGTTACTGATGCCGGTACTCGCCTTTACATTAAACGTATATTTTCCGGCTGGTAAATTGGTATAATCTTTTTCACTTTTCGTACCCCATGCAGACCATTCGCTATCAAAACCCGTAAGCTGATAACTGAATTTAATGTTCTTATCATGCTCAAAAAGCGTTGAAGCGTATTCGAAATGGATCGAATTTAAGCTGTACACGTATTCAGGAATCTCGTATAGGTCTTGCCTGGCTGTAATAGCGCCCTTATTTACAAAATATCCTCCAAAAACCACACTATCTTTATTTCCCATTAGCTTAACGGTGCCCAACACCACCTTTGGCCGGGTAATATTCTGAATGTATTTTTTATAATTGATATGATAGGCGCCTTTATTGGCCCCTATAAATATATTTTTGCTATCCGGCGTGTATATCGATTCGAAACCGCCAACCACTTTGCCGTTTAGCTCGGGCAGGTATAAAATGCTGAAGGCATCTTTTCCATTCGGCCTGTGGAAATCAATTACACCTACTTTTTTATTGGTTACAAACCAGATGTTACCATCGTTATCCTCTTTAAGATATTGAATAGGGATACCATTAAGTGCCGAGCCGAACAATTTAAAACGGGTAAACTTTTTGCTCGCGGCATTATATTCAAAAACCCCGCTTGTAGTGGCAATTACTACCCTGTTTTTAATATGGAATACATAATTATACAGCTTAGTTGGTAAACCATCCCGATCAGAGAACAGCGTAGTGCGTAAGATGCTTTTATGATCGGGCTTGAGTTCTATTTTATACACGCCATGATAGGGGTGTGAGGCCCAGATTAGATCGGGGTTATTGTTATCGGTTACAATAAAGCGAAGGGTTTCATTAATGCCGGCAATTTTACCGCCGTTAACAAAGTGGCCACCGGCGTAGGTTATTTCCTGCAATCCGGTGTAAGTACCTGCAATTACCTCTTTGCTGGGATAAACATTATCCATGGTTTGATATGTCCAGGTGCCAATAAGGTTATATAGTGGCGTAGCCGTATTATCCTTCACCAGGAGGGTCCCATCCTCGTGAGCCATTAACAGCTGGTTGTTAATTTCATCCAGCCCCCATACCTGCCCTTTAGTATTTTTTACCTCTTCAAAATTGGCAGGCGAATAGCTTAAATCGGGCATAGCTGTATTAATTTTTGCCCGGTACAAACCATTAGACGTACCGATATAGATAGATTGATCGTATTTGCGGAAAGTATAACTGGTAATTTGCTTATTGCGGTCGGGCGAAATACTTTTCACCGCACTGTTTATGGCCACATAAGCAATTCCGTCATCAAGCGCCAGCCACATATTCTTATCTTTATCAAGCAATATGCCTCTTACGTTATTGTTCTGCAGGCCTTCTTTATAATTGTATTTTTGTACCAGGTCGCCACGCTTGTTCATAATATACACCCCACCCGAAGTGGTGGCCACGCCATATAAATCGGGACTGATTTGGGTGGCAAAATAAATCCTTTCGTTTAAAAAAACCTGATCTAAACTGGTCCTCAAAGGTTTTAGTTGATGGTTAATAACTAAAAAGAATCCTTTTTTTAACATCGAAACCAATAGCGTATCGCCACCATAAGGAAGCACAGCGGTAATGCCCGAACGGTTTAAAACACTATCCACGCAAAATGGCTTCCACATAGCGTGGTCGTAAATCATCAGGCCCGAATCAGATGACTGCGAAAAAACCTTATTCTTTACGGCCCCCATAAACAGCCAGTTCGTATTGGTTTTATAACTTTTAATTACCCCGTCTTTATAATGCAGAATAGCATGTATCGACCTAAAAAATACTTCATCCTGAACAACTGAAACGCCCCAGATATCGGCTAGTTTCCGCATATTTTCAGGCAATAGATTTAACAGCGAGGTATATTTTAAAATACCTTGCGCATTAGGGTAGAAATAACCAAACTCATCTTGCCCGCCTACGTAAATGCGGTTTTTAGAATCGATCCCTACCGAACGTACCGAGGTAAAGTTGGGCAACCTGAACAGGTTCCAATAGCGGCCGTTAAAAGTAAGCAGCCCCTCATTGTTACCAAAATATAGGATGCCATTTTTATCCTGCTCTACATCCCAATTTTGAATACCCCCACTATATTGCTCATTATTGTAGTTTACCACCTGAGGGATTCCTAAAAGCACCTGGGCTTGGGCACAATAAGCAGTCAAAAAAATAATATAGCAGCTAGAAGTTTCTTCATTTGGTTAGGGAACGGTTAAAACGCAATAATAAATATATAATTTTAATTCCGGTTAGCCGCGCTTACAATTTCAGTGGCTTGCGTGTGTCCAATGTCATTAAGTTAAGCACTGCAGTCGTCAGTCTGAGCCGTTCAATCGGGGTTAGTTAACAAAAGACAGTACAATAAACCAAGGAATGCCTAAATATTTAGGTGCTAAGGTGCCTAAGGTGGTGAGAAAAAAAGGTTATTTTTTCAAAGCCATCTGCAAAAAAAGTTTTTTAACCATATAAGAAATTTAAGGTCATGTAAGCTTATGTGTTCTTATGTGTCTTACATGGTATAATTGATAGAAATCTGTTAGTAGCGGTTCCAAAGGTGAAAATTTGATCTTATTTCTTTGTAGCGCAAAGCCTTTAGTGCTTAGGCTTGTTCCAGTCCCGCTTTCACTGCAAGTCCTCGCTGTGCTCCGGGCTTTCCGTTCATCCGATAGCTCCTAATGTCCGCAGGTTAAAAAAAGATGCTGCAAAACCTTGATAAATAATGTTTTGCAGCAATGTAATATTCACTTAAATTAGTGTTGACCAATATTACTGCTGTGAAAATAAGAAATTCAAATCCAATATCCTCTTTCGGAGGCATAAATTTTGTTTTTGACTACTTAAACAAATTAGAAATCGATAAACTTTGCCATGCCCATCTGCCCTGCGTTGCTGCCCAAAGCAAGTATTCCTGGAAGGATGTTTTCTACTCACTTAAATCTGTTTTTCTCTGTGGCGGCGATAGTGTTGAAGATCTTCATACCCACTTAAAAAGTCATTTTCTCGACAATCCTTATCTTAGACTGGCAAGCCCCGATACTGTTTTGAGAAGACTCTCCGGGCTTACCGAAGAAACAAAAACCTGTGTAACCAAGCGGGGTGTGGTTACACATCAATATTGTACCAACCAGACCCTTGAGAACTTTAATCTGGAAGTCCTCAAAAAATCGGGGTTCTTGATTCCCAGGAACTTACCCTTGATTATGATAACACGATCATTTTCAATGAAAAACAGGACAGTAAAATGACCTACAAAAGGGATTATGGCTATCAGCCAGGTGTTTGTACCGTCAATGAGCAGTTTGTACTTTATATCGAAAATAGAAACGGAAATTCTGACGCAAAGTCATTTCAAAGGGATACGCTGGAAAGAATTTTTAATCTGCTTGAAACAAAGAAGGTAAAAAAGATTAAAAACTTTCGGGCAGATGCGGCATCCTACCAGTATGAGGTAGTTACTTTGCTGCAACAAAAGGTAGAACACTTTTACATAGGATGCAGAAACAGCTATGTCGAGAAATATTTTCCTCAAATTTGCAACTGGAAAGTGATGGAGGACAAAAATGGCCTGCTGGAAGTAGGGTACACGGACATCATTCCCTTTATAAACCAGGCCAGGGAACAAAATCAACAGCCACAGACATATCGACTGATTGCTAAACGAAGATTGAAAAAAGATGGCCAGGTAGATTTGATTACCCAGGATGCCTATGAATACAGGGGAATTCTAACCAACAACTTTGAAATGGATGTTGTTGACCTTGTCCATTTTTATAATCAGAGAGGGAGGATGGAGCGGCAATTTGATATCCTTAAAAATGATTTTGGATGGAATAACATGCCTTTCTCTACATTAAACAAAAACCTGGTTTTCCTTTATCTTACAGCGATCTGCAGAAACATATATAATAAAATCATTGATTATTTTTCACAAAAGGTAAAAACGCTGAAGCCATGTTTCAGACTAAAAAAGTTTCTTTTTAGATTCATTATCCGGCCAGCCAAATGGGTTAGGCAAGGCAGAAAGCTGAAATTAAGAATTTACTCAATAGATCATAGCTACCCATAGGGCCAGGATCACTAAAAGAAATAATAGCGCTAATATTGTTACCTGAAATACAGCCAGGAGGGGACCTCTATTTCATTTTTATGCCTAAAATAAAATTTAGATCCCAAATCTGTTCAGAAATGCCAATCAAAAATGAACTTCCGCCTGTAAATATAATTATCGTGGAATAAAATCAGGTGATATTCATTTTTAGAACTTAGTAATATTCAGATTAAGACAGACATGCGGATTTTAGGAGCTATCGGATCGGGGCTAGTTTATTGGAGACCGTGCAAGAAAAGATACAATCGGGTGTCCTCAAGTGACTAAGGTGGTAAGAAAATAGACCAGGGTTTATTTGTACTGAACAATATCTCAAAAAATTCTTGACCATATAAGGAATTTAAGGTCATGCAAGCTTATGTGTTCTTATATATCTTATATGGTAAGCCTTAGTTATCAAGCTTGCGCGCGTTTCTAACGCGTGCAGAAATAGCTCAACGATTGCATCGTTACGCTATTCCAATACACTTTGATCGCCTATTGCAATGAATTTTAATCTCAATATCCTTACCATAGATTTCTCCACTTCGTTGCACTCCGGTCTAAATGAAATTTCCTGTTGCTATTCAACTTTAGTCTTCGGACCTCTGACATCGGACTTATGACTAAAATCTACTTCAACAAATGCGGTTCTACAGCCTTGCGCCAGATGGCGTACCCCTTAGCATTCATGTGCAGCATATCGCTAACAAACAGCTCTGGGCGCAGCTTCCCGTCTTTAGTAAGCATCAAAGAATAAACATTAACGAATTTGGTGTTGACTTCGCCTGCTAAAAACTTTTGAATTAGCGCATTTGAGGCTACTGCTTTTTCTTTAAATTGATCGCGGCTTGGGCTCGGTTTAATCGAAATATACACAATAGGAACCGTTGGCAGTTTGGCCCTGATGGCCTGGTATAACTTAATGGTGCGGTTTAAAACGGTATCGGGTGTTACCATATCATTAGGCAGGTCGTTCTCACCCACATAAAGTACAATCTGTTTTGGTTGATAGGGAAAAACCACATCATTTAAATAATAGGTAATATCATTAATTACTGCACCACCAATACCGCGGTTCAAGGCATTGTATTTAGCAAAAATCTGTGTACAATCGTCCCATTTCCGGATGGATGAACTGCCTACGAACAGCACCGGATGAACGGGTGGTTTATACATTTGATCGTATTTTTTAATGGTCTGCACATCATCCCAAAAGTTTGGTTTCTTTTGGGCAAAAGCAGTTACAGTTAAAAAAGAAATTAAAAGGAAGCTTAAAAATGATCTTTTCATGCGAATAAGGATTTAAGGCCCACAATATACCAATATCCTGTTTTTTACAATCAATTCAATCAAATTTATTACGCCCGGTTATTAAAAGCCTAACAGATTCCAAAGGAAAAATCGTCATTGCGAGGAGGAACGACGAAGTACTCATGAATGCCCCTGAATAAAAAACACTTATGAATAATCGTAATGCAAGCGCTTTAAGATTCCAGCCCGCGCGGGAATGACGACCGTACTAATGGATTCTGTCTATGGTAGCGTAGTCGAAGGATCTTTTACGATAGGTTATACTTCAAAAATTAACGATTGGTAAGGTCTTCGACTCGGCTCAGACGGACAAATCAGGTTGTTTCCCCCGCATTGTCATCCTGAGCCTAGTCGAAGGATCTTTTACGATAGGTATACTTACAACAATTAACGATTGGCAGGGTCTTCGACTCCGCTCAGACTGACAACAAAAAAATTATCCCTTAAAACCAGCACTAAACCGCTCTGTCCATAGTTTAAACATAGCCTCTCTATGGATACAAGAATAAAATTGAGTTTATAAACTCAATTAAAACGAGTCACAGACACGAACAAATTGCATTGCTGCTGCCTGTGAAAAAAATTACGAAGCTCTTTTTTGCCTGCTTCACCATATTTTTTTATATTAGGTTAATCAAAAGGAATGATAACCCAAATCAACCCATCTGATTAAAAATCCCAAAAAATATTCCAAGTCCACCTTTACGCCACATTTACCCCACGTTTTAGCTACCTTCTGGCCAGGTTTGCCTGACACCTGCCTGCACACTGCTTAACCCTTGCTTTGGTGGAGTGATGCCCCTGGTGGAGATCAGGTAGATCAAAGATTTGACTCGCTTTAGATCGGCAGGCTAACAATAGCTAAATAAAAGATAAAAGGAAAGTTACCTTAAGGTATTGTTGATGTATTACTGTGTCGGAGCAACCGGTTAAAGAAAACAATAAACCGCTGTCCGGATTTTTTATCCCGCGCTGTCCGTAGCGTTAAGCATAGCGGTGTTTCTATCAAGAATAAAATTGAATTTATACACTAAATTAAAACGAGTGACAGACTCTTTTCTATTATTAATCAGTAAAACCCTTTGGAACGATACGGACAGACACGGTCTTCGACTCCGCTCAGACGGACAACAAATTAAATTTATCGTCGAAAACCAGCTCTGAACGTTGTGAATAAACCTGATCCGATAGCCATCGGATGGAATGGAAAGCCCGCAGCGCAGCGAGGACTTGGAATGGAAAGCAGGACCACAGCCCGCCAAGGCTCACCGCCCTTTCATTTCCAAAAAAATTAGCACTATCGGATGACGACCATGCTAATGGATTCTGTCTATGGTATTGACAAGCTCTTCGACTCCTCTGAGACTGACAACAAATAAATTTATCCCTTAAAACCAGTACTAAACCTGATAAAATCGAACGATAAAGCTGCAATATGTGTTAGTTTCTGGTTAGTGGAATGGCCACCCTCATCAACCAGATAAATCTCATCAGCATGCCATTCGGTATTGCTTTGTACCTCCTCTCCGTCCATTAAATTGCTTACGATCTGATCAACCAGCAAAGGATCAGCCTGCCCGGGTTTGTGGTTAACAGAAAGATAAATGGAAGTGATAATCGCATTGATCTGGTAAATGGTCGATTGGATACCATACAAATCATTAAAATCGATATGCTCCCGCATGGGTTCCTGGCTGGCGGAATCAATCGCTTCGCTTAAGCCAGATAAACTTAAATTGGCATTTTTTCGCGCCATACGGGATTGATTCTCATCCCTTTCTGTCTGATTTTGAATGGCCACCTCCAGGTAACGGATACTGGCCTTAGCCGCATCCGTAATTTTTGCCCTTAGTTGCTGGCTATCCCAAATCGGGAACAAATAGGTAGCAAAAATGGCAATAACACAGCCCAGTACGGTGAAGATAATCCGGTCGTGTACAATATGATCGAAATGGCCTTGGTAACTGCCCAGGGTTAAAATTACCGCAGGGGTAATACACAATACACTTATCGTATAGTTTAAACGGTTAAAGGCATAAAAACCAAGCAAGAAAATCACCGAAAATGACAGCAGTATGGCTGGACTCTTCACAAAATAGATGATGACCAGCCCGATGACAACGCCCCCCATACTGCCCTTTAAACGCTGTAAATTCCGTTTCCAGGTGATTGAAAATTTAGGCCGGGCTACAATAACCAGCGTAAGAAAAAGCCAGTAACTGTATTTGCTGGGTTCGAGCTGCCAGATGAGTAAAAAACCAAACAGGAAACAGATGGCCAACCGCAACGAAAACCTGAAAATGGGCGATTTTAGCGTCAGGTGTTCTTTAATAGAAAAACGATCGCCGGTAATAAACAGTGGGTAAGAAATCTTTCCGCTCAGTTCCTGCAAGTGTTTTTCGGATGTACGTTCATTGCCCCTGATCATTTCGATAATGCGCACAATATCGTTCATGTTCGAAAGCACTTTCAGCACAATTTTACGCTGGCTTTCGTTCAAACGCTCCATTTCCTGCAATAACAGGATGCGTTGCTGCTGATATTCGATGTTGGTGGCTACCTCACCTTTATAAGCCTTTGCCGAACGTACGTGCCTGCCCAACTGCTCCAGCTCTTTAGCCAGTAATCTAATCAAGGTCGCAATCAGTTTCAAGCTCGGACCAGTATCCAAAGTTTTTCGAACTAAAACATAATCGTAATGCACCGCATTCAACTGCTCATACAAATCGATCAGTAACCTCGCCCGCTCCAACAACAACCGGCCTTTGGGGTTATCGGGATTCATGGCATATTTATCGGTAAGCAACAGGTTCCGGATCAGCTCGTGTTTCTGGTTTACCTTAATGTGCAGTTTTATCGCTTCCTTCTGTTGCAGATCGAGCGAAACATCCACATCATAATTCTTCGCTTTGGCATTTAAAAATACCGCGCTGCTCATCAGGCATTCGAAAATGGCATGGTGAAGCGAGCGGTAAGGCCTCAACAAGGTCTGGATCAAACTAATCACGTAATACCAAACCCCACCCACAAAAATATAACTACTAAAATAAATTGGCCGCGCCGGGTGAAGGCCCATTACAAAAGTACATACAATCAGCGCCATGGTGCCGATCAGTGAGAGTTTCTGCCCGTATACCGCAAACATCGAAAAGCTGAAAGCGGCAATTACAACAACCACCGCAGTGAGGTAAACATGATCTAAAACTGATGAAACCACCAAGGTAGTGGCAAAAAAGACGATAATGCTTGATAGCGCCGTTTTCAGTTTGTTCAGTCGGTTATCAGGCAGATCGGTTAAACTGATCAGCAATGCCCCAACCCCTATTCCCTTGGCCGCCTCCGGATTGCCTAGGTAAAAGAATAAAATAATGGGTAATACCACGGTAATGGTGGTGCGCAGGGCATCAGAAAAGTACTCGCCTAAAAAGAAATACGAAATGGTAGAGCCGATGCTGTTTTTGCCCATGAAATAAGTTAATGAATGCGGATAAACGGTTAAAAGCTGCAAAGATAACAGATTTATAATGCATGCATAGTAAATGGTTATAGAAAACCAGATACCGATTTGTTCTTTGGGTTTAGAGTAGTAGTTGCGACTTAATCTTCGTGTTTACTCCGTAGTGACGCTGCGCTGAACACTAAGGAGAGGATTTGATTATTTGGAATGTGGAGGAGACAGAAAGTTTTGCAACCTTATATCATTACACAATCCAACTAAAGCTGAACAATTACGGAAACCCGTAATTGCTTTATTCTCTGTTTGATATATTAAAATATTAACTTTACAACAACATTAATTTTAATAATTATTTAATTTATGATTTCAACTAACCGAAACCCAATCTACAATTATTCAATAAATCCAATTTACAATCATTCGATAAACCCGATTTACAATCACTCAATAAACCCAATCTACAATCATTCGATAAACCCAATTTACAATCATTCGATAAACCCAATCTACAATCACTCAATAAATCCAATATATAATCACTCAATAAATCCAATTTACAATCATTCCATAAATCCAATATATAATCACTCAATAAACCCAATTTACAATCATTCTATAAATCCAATATATAATCAATCTATTCCTGGGCTTTATATTTTTGACAAACAAAATAAACCAATTGAATTTAGCACTGCTCCCTCCAATAATTATATTATTATATATGATATAACTTCGCAGCAACAAATTAAATTTGGTATAAAAAATTCGCAGGATGGTTTCACAATATTTGATCTAAAAAATAAAGTTATTGGCTTGTTCGTAAAGGATTCGACAGGAGGATTTGTAATTTTTGAAAACAACACTAATTGGGTAGGTAACGCCAATTGACAAAATAATTTATTTTAAAAACATATTTTATAAAGTAATCCAAAGTTATACTCCCTATCTTGTAGCAAATAGTAAATAGAGCAGAAAATTTTCATATTATAATTATATATCAATCCTTAAATCATATACTTAGTTACTTAAACATACAAGTCACAAGCATAAATTACTACTTAGACTTACTCTAACATTTGTTTAAACAAAACCTTTTTAGATCGGCATAACATCCAAAATTAAATACAAATATTAGCACTAAATTTATTCAAAATCACTTTATTTGATGTTTTTATTGCATTAATTAATGTTGTGAAAGTTTTTATCGACTTATCTATCCTTTCCTCATTTTTTATTCCATCCTCCAAACCTTCATTAAGTGTACTTACAAAAGCACTAGCCATATTAAGAATCTGTTTCCATTCATATTTTGCACTTTCAAGCGTCAAATTTTTACAAAACACAATACTGAAGTTATTAGCGATTTTTTTATTTAAAATTACTTCAAGGCTGTTAGCTATTGCACTTGCAAATAGTATGATTGACCCTCTACTACGTAAAAAAGTCAACAAATCTTGTTCATTATCGAGAAGTTCAGTTTTTTGAATTAGTTCTAATTTAATGTCTTCTATTGCCTTTACTAAAGTATAACATAGAAAAATGTGTTTTCCAGAGGTTCGCTCGTTGAAGAATTGAGTATATAGGCTGTCATTATCCCAAATTTTACTTTTTTCATTATAGGCCACACTAGGCTTCCCATGGAATGCCGCTAAAACCTGTCCGGCCGTCAATGATGGTAATAGGGTAGGATTTCTTTTTATTACATCAACAGAACCACCCCTCCGGGCAGAATACTCCATTCTTCCTAAATCTTTGAACTCTTGTGTAATTCTTTTTGAACATCATCATTGCTTCTGAAGTCTGGCGCATTAACCTTATTCTGACTATTATTATATTTTACTATATCGGAAACAGTTTCAGGGTTACTACATTTAATAAATCTTATTGGTATCATAAGATCTGCCGATGGCTTTGATTTCAGAGAACCTATTGCTCCAGTCGTCTGTGCTCCGTTCACTATTGAAATACCCATTACGGTTAGTTTGTCTTGAGAAAGTTCAAACTTATTTGTTAAAGCAGTGATGCCATTATTATAAACAAAAAACTGTGTTGGTGTATTAGACGCAGTTTCTTTTATGCCATTATTGATATTGGAATCCGCCTTCCGACTTCCTAGATAATCACGAACATTAGCTGAAAATAAAAGAGTATTATGTTTTTGATATAAATCCCAAAGTTTATCTGCGGGAAATGAAGTTGTAAATGAATTCCAATCGGGTCCTGCAGTTTCGAATCCAACACAATGATTAATCTCTATTTTATCCGTAACTAATATTGGAATCGTCAAACTTGAATACCAAGTATTGACGGTATTTAATCCAATCTCTAAATAACTACATTCTATATCATGATCTCTAAAATGGTTTTTTAAAGTTGAGCTTAAAGTAGATTCTGCTGACTTAAGTTCTTGCTGAACATTTTTTGATTCTGGAGAATTGTGTGAATACCAAAGAGAGATTTTCGTAATCTCTCCATCCGATATTTTTTGTCTTAACTCTTTTGCTGCAGATCTTAATCTATCGGGAACGTCTTTGATATCTCGAGCTAATAACCAAACAATGGCAGTGTTCAAATCACTTGCCTTATTTGCAGGAGCCTCTTTTTTAAATTCTTTGCTGACATATCCCTGAGCTATTATAGCTTCTTTTTTCACTATTTATATATACGAGATCAGCTTTTTTATCTCCCCCTCCGTCGGTCAAACTAGTTGTAGCCAAATCATCTATATCTTCTATTCCGAATTTAATCTGGAGACTGTATAATAATAAAGCGTTGTCCTTATACTTGGTGAGATCTGTGCGTGAGCTGAAGTTTTGAAAGAATTCGTAGTCGTTGTAATCCATGTTATGCATTAATTTAAGTATCCCAAATTACAACTAATTTTTTGAGAATCTAAAGCTATTTAAATGATCTTTCAAATGAGCTATAAATAATGGGTATAGAGCAAATAACGATAAAACTAACTTATATGTACTGGGCTGCTTTTCAACAGCCCAGTAGTTTTTAATCCCTATACCCTTCCCTGAAACTATAATGCGTTTGTGCATTACAGATTAAATAATCGATAATTTCGATGTTTAGCTTTGCGCAGGTACTAAAACAGGTGCTTACAAAAAGCTCATCGAGTGGGTTAACCTTAATGCTTTTAACATCGCAATAGTTTAACACCAGTACACCATAAGCATTGCAAGCAACAGCTAAACCAGCGAGTTGCTGTATGCAGTTAATCGGTTTTGCCTGCCGCTTTAGTTTGTACCAGCAAAAAACCTCGTGGTTTTGGTTTACAAACAGCACATACCAATTGCAGGCTTTACCAGATGATGGTTTGCCGCGGAGCTGCTTTAAAAATTGAGTTGAATTTTGGGCCAGGTTTACGTTTACCGGCCTTTTGAGTGCTTGATAACTGAACTCTAGTTCAGCTAAAGCAATTTGATTTTTCTGTGTTCGCATTTTTGAAAAATTAAATTAAAGCCCAGGTCACCGCGAACACAGTCGGCAAGCCGAAGAGTTCCCGGACTTTCACCGGTATGCCTGGGATATTGTTAAGAAAATTATTCGTTGAATTGCTCCAACTGTGTTCGCGATATAAATATAGAAAAATTTTATAATTAAGCTGCTAAAAAATGAATTTTGGATGCAAATATTTTGCTAAAAAGATTGCTTCACGCCACTACAACAACCCTGCCCTTCAGTTCGCAATGACGTACTCTTTCAGACTAACTTATTCGTCCTTATACTTCTTCGTGTTCTCTGCGCTTCTTTTCTCTGTGCCCTTTGCGGTTAAAAAAAATGCGCCTAAACTTCCGTCTTCGGTCTTCCCGACTCCTGACTGGAGTAAAAGATTGCTTCACGCCACCGCAACAGCCCTTCCCTTCAGTTCGCAATGACAAAGTGGGATAGTTAGTTACCAATAATCAAATTTCAATAATCAAACAGCGACCGCATATTGAACGATCACGGTAACGCACCAAACCTCGGTCCCCGGTCTTTCCGACTCCCGACTTATTTAACCATTCCCAAAACAATTGCCTTTTAAAAAGAATTATATAAGTACACCTATAACAATTTGATATGAAAACGAAAATAATAATCTTAGTGGCCGCCTTTGGCCTGGCATTGTCAGCCTGTAGCGGTAAAAAGGCTGATCAGGAAAATGCTGACAGCATGTACAAATACACCGACACCAACAAGGTGATTGATAGTACTAAGACCGATTCTACAGCAGATTCGACCACGAATGCCCCTGCTGATGTAAAACATTAAAGAAAAGAAACCAACAAAAGCGCTCATGCCGAAAAGTATGGGCGTTTTTTGTTTATTAAAGCTAGTGACCCCTCAGGGGTTCGAACCCTGGACCCACAGATTAAGAGTCTGTTGCTCTACCAACTGAGCTAAGAAGTCTGGTGAATTAAATATAAGATAAAAGGGGAATTTGATCGAAAACATCTACAGTCTAAACATAACAATTATGTACTAATCTAGAAAATATTTTTATTGCGGCCATGAGAAACTAAGGTTTCAATAATGATTTTAAAGCCAGCTGATCAGATTCTTTTTTATTATACTTGAATTCGACTATTACTTGCAATCATAAAAGATACCATGTACATTCAAGAAATATCAATTGATATCAAGACAAAATTGGATAAAGATGAACTCATTGATGAGTTTGGTGTACTGATGTCTTTTTATCGCGGAAGTGGGCAGACACAGGGAAGAATAGAATCTCAGTATATTAAAAATGACAAAATAGTTTGTTTACCTTTTACTCTTGAGAAAAATTCTCTTGACAAAAAATTTAATAACTTCTATATAAATAGACAAACAAAAAAAATTGAAGATCTCTGTAATTCCAGACTGAAATATAAAACTGTTGGCAAGTCGTATGACAGTTACAAATCTCCCTGCAAATGTAAAAAGGCTGACTTCTATATTCTGATTACAAATTATATCACAATTGAATCTCCATTGACTTGTGGGGCTTGTAACAAATCAGTACCGCTTTATAGATTGCCAATTTATTACGATCATGGCTATATGCCTATTTTAAACTGGGAAACAAATTATATTTCCTGCGACAGTTTGCAAATGAATTGTGAAGTTGGAGAACGCTGGGCTTTAAATCAGATGCAAGAAATTAAATCTCAACTATCCAAACAAGGACTCGAAATTTGCAGAAAAATCGAAGAACTGACTTCAATCCCAACTTTTTATTATTTGCATAATTACAAGAAATATAAAGGAGATCAGCTGACAAGGCCTTGTCCGGGTTGCAATAAGAAATGGAATTTAAAAACACAACTAAACAATCAGTATGATTTTAAATGTGACGAGTGTAAAATAATATCAACAATATCGCCAAACGTTTAAAATGCTTTTAATAAATGATACGCGAATCTCACTAATGGCTTAACGACTTGTGTAAGGTAAATACACAAGTCATCACCCCAAGCGCCTGCACGCTAAGACCTGCGCCAGTAAGGCTTGTGCTTTTGATCATTAATCTCACTAAAAATCTTAACGGGTTAGATGCGGTATATGCACAAGCCCTTCATCACGCTACCTTGTACACGAACACTTCCGACGCTAAAGAGGTTAACAATTAGGAAGTAATATCTACAGATCTACTTCTGGCTTTGTTCGGGTACAATTGTAACAACGCTGTCAGAAGTCCGAACCAACTCCGAACCAACCCCGTCTCAACCTTCAATCAGAGATAACGATTTTACCTTTATTCGCTTCGCCTTTACACTAAAAGTAATTCGACAATAACGGGCAAATGAATTTATTTGCTAAATTTTGCGATTGAAGAAGAATACAGTTACCAATAGCAATTATGTATATTTAAGCGTTGGCGGCAACTGCAACAATACTTAACATGAACCAAGAGCAAGCAAACTATATTATAACATACTTTGGCAACTTAATGACTGATCATGAAAAGTTAGCATTAAAACATCATATGCACACCTATAAAACTTCTGATGATCCTAAGATGAGAAGAATTTTGACTGATAGGGGTTGGATTAGAACGGAACCCGAAATACTCGACTATCTAAAAGACGGCTATGATAAATTTGAGTTGAACATCGCCAGACGAATAATGATGGAAAATCTGGAAAAGGTATTTCTCAATAATTGTTCAAAGTGTAATAAACTTGCAAGGACACCGTATGCAAGGCAATGCCGGCATTGTGGTCATAACTGGCACGAATAACGGTTGCTCAGTTTAAGCTTAACAATGCTTATCAATTGAAAGGAAAACAATTTTTCTTACTTGGAACAGTAGCGAAAGGAGACATCAAAAAAGGCCAGTTTATAGATCTCACAATGTTAGGTCTGAATAAGAGACCAAAAATTGAGACAATTGAATTTGTACTTAAACGAAAAGACGGAAAAATATGGGAAGACATTGCACTTGGCACAAACGAACTGACGGAAGATGAAAAAGAATTCATTAAAAATAAGGGTTCATTTGGGACACCGTTCGACATTATAAATGAAAGATGAGTAGCTCAAATTTGTATTTACACATTAAAGTGAACCCAGACAGTAATTTTGCACCCTTAGATCTAAGAAGTCATGCATCCATCAATAACAGACATTATAGTCAGAATAAAGGCTGAGAAGGAAGAACTTGGGATTACGCTTTATGCGCCAGCTTCCTCAACAGAAATATCGGATTTTGAGAATAGCATTGGCATTAAATTACCCGATGATTTAGTTAAATTCTATAGCTTTTCAAATGGTTTCGAATCAGGGGAAGATATGTTTAGGGTCATTCCTTTGGACGAAATTATTGACAATATAGAACAGCCAGATACTTATGCAGTGGAACAAAATGATTTCCATTTTGCCGAATATTTAATCTATTCTGATATGTGGACAATCAATATAAATCCTGTCGACAGAAATGATTACCACATTTATAATAAGGTGGAAAATGTAATCACATTAACAAATTCATTCCCTAAATTTTTAGAAACATTTTTAACCAGTGGTGTTTTTGACGGGCTATATACCTGGAGAGAAAATATTGAAAGATTGCAAAAATAAAATTGCTTTTAGCTAGATTTACATCAAACTCATTGAAAAAATTAATCCGATAAAAATAATATTTAAATTAACCTCTATGCTCAATTTATCGGATCTGAATATGCCCTTACTCATTAAAAAGGATCTGCATTATTCAAATCAAAAATCTAACAAAAGAAAAGGTGTATAAATTTAGTTTTGAGCAAAGTATATGAAACACCTTTTCAATGTTTTAACCATACTCATTTTGGCTGCAAATTTAACCGGTGCACAAACCATGGATATTTCCGCAAAACTCATCGAAAACAATCTAATCAATAAAACCCAAACAAAAGAATTTGACGCGTTTTTGAAAAGCAATGAGATGAAGTCTAATTCTGGATATTTATATGCGCTCTTCCAGATCGAATACAAGAAATTAAAAGGGAAAAAGTATTCTGAATTCAGCTCATATCTGAATTTTAGTGATGAGAAACTCAAACCAGAAGATCAAATAAAAACCAACAAAGATTTAACAGTTTACCTTTCAAAGCTGAAATCGTGCAGTATCATTAATGAAATTCAATTTCAACAGTTTAGCGCGAAGATCAGTAATAACGAATTTTCACAGAGCCTCCAATTTTTGTTAAGCATTACCGCGCAAGCTGCTTTTCAAGAACATATGAGCCCTGAAAAATTAAAAGTATTTGCCAACAAACTAAAAAGCAAAGAAATTGTAAGTGTTAAATACGACCAGCTTATTTCAGATATTGACAAGAGGCAATTGCAAAACCCTATCGATTTCTTGAATTATTGCAACAAGGCTGTTATTATTAACGAACACGACTATGCAAACGAACCAGAAAAATATCTTGAACAAATCCATAAAAAAACAGCAAGCATTTTTCCAGAACTGGCTTTTACAGACTTTCAGTTCCGGGTTGTACTAGACAGTACAATATCTGATGATGAAAGTAAATTTTACGACTTTATTGTTTCATTAAAATCAAATGGTAAAAAGTATAAACAGAAAACTTTTTTTCGTTTGTACCGCCAAACTAAAGACCAATATTTTGGAGACAAAATAGATCAGCAAGAATATTATAACATCTTCAATAAAATTTTGGCAGATCTGCAATCACCTTACAGACTACACGAAGTAAAAGCCAATCAAGGAGATGCAATGAAGGAGAAAGTATTTGGAATAATTGCATTATCTAAAGAACAGGCAAACTCATTGCGCAGTGATGATGATTATTTTTCGCCCAGTTACGAAAGTTTTAAAAACACTTTAACCAGTAAGAATATAACAAATGCAATCGGAGAATATAAGAAAATAGGATTATTTTCTCATTTAACTGCTGCCCAAATTGAAAAGGCAAAAGAAACAGTTTCTGAACAGCAGAATATTAATCTGAACGATGTGCTTATGGCCTTTCCTGAAGTTATATATCGGTTCGATACGGAATTGGCAAACCTCGAAGCGCCCTATGATGAATTAATAAAAGAATATCAGAAAATTTCGCATCAGGATTTTAACCCAACTGAAGTTTCAGACAATTTTGACATAGAGAAAAACAAAGAAGTTGTGCTCAGATTTAAATTAGGGGCAAAATTATACAAAGAAACATTTAAAATTGAGAACGATTGGATTGATCCGAAATTCTTTGATTTTATAAAAGCTGTAGTAACAGAAAATAAACTCAAAGGACAGTTTTATGAACTTTATACAGGTGGACAGGAAGCAGGTATTATTTATTTAAAAAAGAACAATACGAATATTTAAGAGCGAATAAACTTTTAATATTTGGCGATGAATGGCAGGAAGAAGAGGAATAGTGCTCTCGCTGAACGTCGGGCTATTATATATAACAATAATTTCAAATGAAGAAAACGTAGTAACAACCCTATTTGCGGATGATAATCGCATTCAAATAGATCGCTTCACGCTATCTCACAAGCCCTGGTCTTTCCGTTCGCAATGACATACCGTTTCGCTTTTATAAGCCCATACTTCAATATTTGTCTCCGTACTTCTCACGACCCTCATCAAAATATACCCACTAAGCGGTATTGACTGCCTCATATACGATTGTGAAATTTGCCAATAACAAACAAACAATAAGGCATGAAAATAAACAAACTACTATTAAAGGCAATGCTTGTGCAACTGGTTACTACATCCAGTTTAATTGCGCAAGTAAAAAAACCGGCGACCAAAACGGCTGCTCCGGTTAAAACCAAATACGGCGCTTTAGCTGTAGACCGATCAAATGGTTTTTATTATGGTTTTTCATTCGATCAGCCAAGCCTGGTGGCAGCAGAGAAGAAAGCGGTTGACGAATGCAACAAACGCGGTGGCGCCTGCAGTATTGTACTTACCTACTCGGGTACAGGCTGTGTCGCCTACCGCACCATAAACGGTAATGTAGGTACCGCATTTGGCTGGGGCATAGCCAAAACCAAAGAAGAAGCTGATGCAATAGCTACCAAAGAATGTTTAAAAAGAAGCGGCGGCATACAACCTGCTAACTTTGTCTGGAGTTGTAATGCAGCACAAGCGGCACAGTTAAAAGAAATATACAATGCCTCGCCGGAAATTACAGGTCCGGTAAAAATTGGCAACCAGGTATGGACAAGCACCAATTTAAACGTGAGTACTTATAGAAACGGCGAGCAGATTTATTACGCAGCCAACCAAAAAGAATGGGAAAAAGTAAGCAGGGAAAAGATTCCGGCTTATTGTTACCTTAATTTTGATAGCAGTAATGAAAAGAAATATGGAAAGCTGTACAATTTTTATGCAGTTACCGATCGCCGTGGTTTAGCGCCTGCCGGTTGGCATGTACCCAGCAGCAGTGAGTTTTTGACCCTTATTGCAGCTTTAGGTGGTGAAAAGGTAGCCGGTAAAAAAATGCGTGGTACTACCGGCTGGGACGTAAAAGATTCTTACAAATTTGCACATGGCAATGGCGATAACTCATCGGGCCTCAATTTATTGACCAATGGCAGTGCAGGTGGTGATGAGTATGGTGGTGGAAAATCTTTCCTTTATGGCGTATGGCTAAGCTACTGGTGGTCGGGCAGTACCAAATCAAGCGGCGACAGCTTTGCCTATTACCTTGACTTTAACAAATACAGCGAACCGCGTGTAACTGATTACAGTAAAACCACAGGCTGTGCGGTAAGATTAGTGAAAGATTAATTGCCCGTATCCTATAACGCTCATATTTCGGAACCTAAAGGTTTGAAATCACTTAATCAACCGGGAATAATCAGATTTCCGGTTGATTTTGTTTAAGGGAATAACAATCAAACCTTATATTTAGGCACCACAAACAATAAATGACAGACGAACAAGTTATCACGTTAATTGAAAAGGAATTTCAGGAAAAAACGTTTGGTGTAACCGAACAATATCTTGAAATCCATGCGCCAATCTACATCAATAATAAATTACAGATCGTGCGGATCGATCGCGACCGTGACAAGTTCATTATAGCTTACTTACCGGTTATTGATGAACGGTTTTACTTTGCGGTATATATTGATGAGGATTCAGGTAAACTGATCAATATCGGTACCGAACCTGATCATCGGGTTTATTTTTTGGCCACTTCCGAAAATTTCTCGGAAACGGAGCTTAAAGCCATGTGTAGCTTATCGGTTGATGAGAGCTGGAACATTGGAGATTTAAAGAAAAACGGCAGATCGGCATATAACTTTAGTGCGCTTAAAATAATGCCCAATATCGAACCGGATGAGTTTGAAGATAAACTTGATAAGTTATTAACCTATCTGGAAACAGACAAGAAAGGAGTTAGCGAACTTGTAGAAAAAGCTGAGGGCTACATTCAGGTGGCCATGGATATTCATAATGGCAATGGAATGATTGGTGGTCCGAGTATCAAAAGGGAAAGCATTGCCAGAATGCACAACCTTGGGCTTTCCATCGATTTCGATCTCTATGTTAGCGGCAATAGTTTCAGGTAGAAAACGATTGGCCTTAATCTGGTTCTGTTTAAGGTGTTGTACAGAATTATCTACCTGGTTACTAAATCAAAACTTCAAACCTCTGACTAATTCACAAAATAGATTTCTTCACGCCACCTCGCAACCCCTAGCCTTCCGTTCGCAATGACGAATCAATGCACATTTAGACCTGAACCTCCGACTTATGATCAGCCGATCAAAAGATTGCCCGTCATTTCCTGCGTTTCGAGGTGCAGCCCTCAGTAAAATAACCCTGATGGAAGTGAAACGGACAGCAGGACAGAAGCCAACCCAAGGATCACAGCCTCTGCGCTCCAAAAAACCTCTCAACTCCAAACAGATCCTCTTCTAGTTCTCTTTTTAGAAATCCAGACTTCGCACCTTCGACCCCGGATTTCGGACTAACCCTTCCTCAGTTCTCCAACATACCGATAAGTGTTCACCTGTACTCCTGTGGGCGTAGTTTTCGTGCTTACAAAAGCCAGTTCGCGTGCATCGGCAGTGTCCGAAAAGAAACGTTTGCCTTTGCCCAGCAATACCGGGTATACCATCAACACAACCTCATCTACTAGTCCCTCCTCTAGCAGCACGGCGATCAACGTTGAACTTCCATACACAATCAGGTCAGGGCCTCCGATTGATTTGAGGTCACGGATACCTGCGACGATGTCTGTACCTAAATCTTCAACCGGCCCCCATTCGAGGCTTTCGGGCCTGTGTGTTGCTACATATTTCCTGCCATTATTTAAACTGTTCGCCATCTGATTATCTCCTGCATTCGGCCAGTACTGAGCCCAGCTATCGTAGGTTTTGCGGCCCAGCAGCAGGTCGATGTGAGTGCCCTGAGCTTCCAGTACTGCTGCTAAACCTTCTGCACTCCGGTAAGGTGTTGTCCATCCGCCATGTGTAAAATCCTCGCTGTTTTCGTGCTGCATCACGCCATCAAGCGAGATATGTTCCATGATCCTGATCTTTCTCATTTTATTTTGGTTAAATGTTTATGTAAAGATAGAACAGGCCAGTTATGCAAATGAGGGGTAATCGTGACAATATAAAGGCGCTTTTATGACCATTTGCATTTGATGTAAGATGATTATTGGAGCGTCTTAAATATTATATTTTCCATTTTACCGCTTACGACATCATTATTCGGATGTTCTAACTTATATGGCCTTATATTTCTTATATGGTTAATTATTAAACTGCTTACCTAAAAAAACCTACTAAATTTCTATCTTGTGGTAACTAAATTAACTATCATGCCTTCTTTTCGCACCAACTCTTATAAACGACACACATCTTATCTCATTTTATTCATGGTGTTTTTTAGCGGTTGCATGCAAGCACAAACAACCATTTCCGATCAAAAACTAACAGGTGATATAAAAAAAGATCTTATCAGGCTATTGCCAATAGGGACGGTTAAAGCAGACATTATAGGTGGAATACAACAAAACCCAAGACAAATGGAGTTGACAAAAAAGTTTCAATCTTCAATAGCACAAAATTATGAATGGTTTGTAGACTATATGAAAGCCGTACCCCAGGGCGAAAAAATACCTTATCATGTTAAGTTAGGTTTAACAAAACAAGAATACATGGAACTTATGGGTTTTATGGACAATATAGAAATGGTTTCGACTGGCACAGAAAACATCTCTATTCAAATCAAAAATGATTTAATTTATTTTAAATCTCAGGACAAGCTTTCAAAGCTAGATTCGCTGACTATTGACCTTAAACGTAATATGGTATCATTTGGGAAGATAAAAATTCCCTTTGCCGATAAGCTAAATATAACATCCGATAAAAATGCGTTAAAAAGCAAGTGGATGGGCTATAGTTGGGTTTTAGAAGAACCAAAGGATATAGATGCCAATGCGATGAAAGATTTAAATAATTTAAAAATGAGGCAATATAAATTCACAATAGGTAAACTCGAAAAGAGTGGAAAAACTTATATGAGTCTGAAGGGCAGGGAAATTGAAAACGGTGCAAAAACAACTGATTTTGAATTACCAATCCAATTCTAGAATCTATGCACCATTTAGTAAAAGTCTTAATAATTAAATTATTTCTAATGCTCCTCATCATTTTTAATCTTACTGCAGTATTATCCTACGATCAATCTAAAGCGGTACAGGTCGATATCACGAACTTAAACAAACATTAACATTTTCACTTAATCAACTAACATGAGTTGGAACATCGTAATATTTAACTCTAGGCAAAAAATATATGCTGTTGAAGAAGTAGACGAGGAATTACTTGTGCCAATAGATTTCAACATTATTCTAGAAAAGCATTTTATCAATATTATCGCTAAAGAAAATCACAGGAAAATAAAAGGAGAAGGATACGATATCGATTATTTTGTTGATACCGAACCTGTAAGCAATAAAGTATTTAGTCTTTATGGGGAGGTTGCACTTTTTGAATTAGTAAGAGTTGCTAAAATTTACGACTGGCAAATATTCGATATGGGAAATGAAGAGATGTTAAACCTTGAACATCCCGAAAAAAATGGGTACAGCAATTTCCAAAGTTATTTGCAATACGTTTTAAAAAATACAGATAGATAAATTGTCAACATTATGGAGATGACTATCGATAGCTTATCAAATCAAGAATTGGAGCTGTACAACTATACAGGTTCTTTAAAAGGAACTATTGATCAAATGGAAGAGCAACTTCAAGAACGTGGTATTTACGATAAATATAAAAACATCCACAAAATTTATCTCGATTTATTTTTCAATACAGAAAACGAGGAAACAAAACTCGAAATCCTGAAACGATTGATATTCTTAAATTGGTATGCACAGGTTGAACCAGGCTGTTATAAAGGCATTCAGGATCTCGATCATACAGTCGTTTTCGAGTCTTATTCAATCCTTAACGAGTACCTCATCGATAATAAAATCGATAAAGAATTTACATGGATGTTATCCTATTATTCCAGCTGGAATTTCGCCATACTTCCCTTTTCAGAAAACAACCTTAATGCATTGACGAGGTTTGTCAAAGAAGTACATACTGCCGTTTTATCCTGTCCAAAAAAACAGTTACCCAAAGGAAGCATGGATAACAGAGGACAGATGGGGATTTACTGGATCAGCTGTTCTGTAGAAATAACCGAATAAATAACAAATAAAAAAAATTAACGATATGCCAATTATCAGAATCTCTGATCAAAAGAAAGAAACACTTGAGGAGTTCTATAAGGAACTAACAAACGAAAAGGCTAGCAGTATTGAAAATGGAATAGGAAAAACGATGCTTTCTTTTCTTTCAATGATTAACAATACATTTTTAGATACAACAATATATGGTTGTACTTCGCATTACTCACTCTGTATACAAGCTGAAGATCATTGGGAAAGTGGTTGGTATATCGTTATCCAAGATTATGGTGACCAAAAATTTCAGTTTGAATATAAAATGCCTGAAACAAAAAGTCCTTGGAAATATGCTATGGTAAAAGGACAAGCCAATACCATTGAAGAGGCTAAAGATTTTTTGATTATTGCGATGGCAGAAAGCGGTGGATGGACTAATAATAAAGAATTAAGAAATTTATATCATAAACTTAAAGGTATATCAACAGAAAGTCCAATTTTTAAACTGTGGTTAGAATTTGAAGAAGTAGCTCCAGATGATTGGAATATAAATGATGACTTTTGTAATATTCACGTTGATCTTGAAGATGGGCGGCATTATGGTTTAAATATCTGGACTTATAAATTCTTAGAGAAAGTTGTTAATCAGGATAGCTCAACTGGTCAAAATTTAAGTGGCATTTACCAGATACCACCTGATCTGTTTGTGAAAGAACTGACAAGAGAATGCATCGAGAAAACCATTGAAGATTTACTAAGGATTGGTGACTTGGAAAAAGTATTGAATCGAAGTATATTGTAGGCGGGTCAAAACTTTTTAAAATGATCTTCAAATAATATCCAACGCTTCATGAATCCAACTATAATTGTATTAAATAGCACTGTGAACTTTCTCCCATAATAAGTAAAACAATGTAACAGACGATAAATCTGATGATCTAAAAAATTAAAATTCCGAAATATATTAAAGCTGTTAAACCTTGACCTCCTATCCAAAAGAAATAAAATTTGTATCCAGCTGGCGAAAATATCAAAAACGGGTACTCGATCATTTAGATAATTATATTGCCAACCGGCATTTACACATCATTGCTCCGCCTGGTTCCGGAAAAACGGTTTTAGGCCTTGAAGTGGCCATCCGTTTAAATAAACCAACCCTGATTCTTGCTCCAACCATTGCCATCCGCAACCAGTGGATACAGCGTTTCTGCGATCTTTTTCTTCAGGTCGATACTGTGCCTGAATGGATTTCGAAAGATATCAGAAACCCAAAATTTATGACGGTGGTTACTTTTCAAGGGCTCCATGCGGCCTGCAATAACCTGCGTATAAAAGAGGAAGATGAAACCGACGAAGAGGAAGATGCGGAAGAAACCTTAAAATCATCAAATCCCAATCTGGATAACATTGTAAATGGGTTAAAATTGCAGCAGGTTAATACCATTGTAGTGGATGAAGCCCATCACTTAAAAAACGAATGGTGGCAAACCCTAACCAGGATAAAAGAAAAACTCGACCCCATTATTGTGGGCTTAACGGCAACCCCGCCTTATGATGTTACCCCAACCGAATGGTTAAGGTACCTCGAGTTTAACGGCCCTGTTGATGCCGAAATATCCGTGCCCGAACTGGTAATTGAGGGTGATTTATGTCCGCATCAGGATTATGTACATTTCACTTTTCCAACAGCAGAAGAAAACCAGAACATCATCAGGTTCAGAGAAAATATAGAACAACTGTTTCACGAAATCAAACAGGATAAAACGATTATCATCGCGATTGAAAACCATCCGATATGGGTAAACCCAACTGAACATCTCGAATGGATTTACACCAACCTATCCTGCTATTCGGCCTGTTTAATTTTCTTAAATGCCAACGGAAGGGAAATCCACGAACTGCATACCGAGGTGATGGGAGATGAAAAACTGAAAATCCCACCGCTAGATTACCATTGGATGGAAAAGCTTTTGGATTTTTACCTGCATCAGGAAAAAGACCGCTTTAAACCCTTTGATGAACACCGTAAGCAACTTGAAAATAAATTGAGACGCTGCGGTGCGATGGAAAAAAGACAAATTGATTTTTCGAACAATAAACGCATTACAAGCTTTTTAACTTCCAGCATTAGCAAGCTCGCCGGCATTTGTAAAATTGTCGATTTTGAATTTAAGCAATTGGGTCATCAGCTCAGGATGGTAATCTTGTCTGATTACATCCGCAAAGAATTTTATGTAAATACGTCAGAGAATCAGCTTGAGCTAACCAAAATAGGTGTAATCCCCATCTTCGAAAAATTACGGAGAGAGAACAACAATAGTAAAAAAATAGGGGTGCTCACTGGTTCGATAGTTATTATACCAAAAGCAGCATGTAAATCATTTGAAGAAAAAGCAGCTGGAAAGGGCATTTCGAAAATAAGCCTATCCCCGCTTCCTTTCGATCATGACTATATCATTATCGACCAAATCGAACAACTTAAAAATGACTTGATTCACATCGTAACGGAAATTTTCCAGGAGGGAGAAATTGAAGTATTGATCGGAACAAAATCCTTACTGGGCGAAGGGTGGGATGCGCCGGCCATTAATTCTTTAATACTGGCCAGTTTTGTGGGCTCTTTTGTTTCTTCCAATCAAATGCGTGGCAGGGCAATCAGAACGCAAAATGGAAATGCCGGTAAAACCGGAAATATCTGGCACCTGGTAACAATAGACCCAACCACAAAAACCGGAGGGGATGATTTCGATTTATTAAAAAGACGTTTTAAAAGTTTTGTGGGTGTTTCATTTAAGGAAGATCCCGGTATCGAAAACGGGCTGAACCGATTAAACTTACCCGAGAACATTGCCCAGGAGATAGAAGCCGGAAAAAAGAATGATGAAATGTTTACGTATGCGGCCGACAGGGAAAATTTAAAACAACGCTGGAAACTGGCACTCGAAGGAGGTGTAAACCTGATCGAAGAAATTAAAATCCCATTTCAGGAGGAGCGGTCATACCAAGAGGTTAAAGACATGTATCTCAATAAAACTATTGCCAATCTTTCTGCAACTTTAGCTTCGGGCCTGGGCGGATTTGGTCTGCAAAGCTTTGAAGTTTTACTTAGGAGCAGTAGAAATATCAGATCGGCAAATGACCTGTACCTACTGCTTGCCATAGTTGGAATTGTTGGAGTAATCATATTTGGGCGGCTAACCTACAAAACCCTTATCCTTTACATCAAGTACCGTGATATTTCAAAAGATATCCAGCAAATTGGCGAAGCACTGCTAAGTGCGCTGATTAAAGCTGGAGCAATTCATACTGACATTTCGAAAATTTACGTAGAAAGCAATGTGGATGAAAATGGTGCTATTTTTTGCCATTTAGAAGGTGGAACCACTTTCGAAAAATCTACTTTTATTAATGCACTGCAAGAAATCATTGCCCCGATCAATAATCCACGGTATGTAATCATCAGGAAAAACAGATTTATGCTTTTTATTAAACAGAAGGATTACCATGCTGTGCCCGAGCTGATCGGGAGAAATAAAAACCTGGCAGAGCATTTCAAAAACCACTGGGAACGCTATGTAGGTACTTGCGATTTAATTTTTACCCGTACAATTGAAGGCCGAAAACTGATTTTACAATCAAGAATAAAGTCGCTTGCAGCACAATTACAAAATAAGGTAGAACATGTAAATAAATGGAGATAGCGTACGAAACTTATGAGCGAAATCGAAGCAGTATTAAACCCTGAGTTTCTGTTAAAACTTGTTGCAATCGAAACCATTCAACATTATGCTACAATCGACACTTCCGTTAAAAATGAAGGCCTGGAAAGTAAGGTTGAATTAAAAGTCATGTTAATAGAGCCAAGCAGCAACAAACATGAATTAAATGAAAATATCTACGAACTAATATTAACACATGTTTCCAATTATCAAATCAATTTCCTAAACGAGAATAACAGAACATTCTAATTTGATACAGATGAAGTAAAACTAGAAAGAGACAGCAAATCTGAAGGAATGTATGTTTTAAGTTTTATAAATGCATCAGTAGATGTACATATAAAGTTTAGTGGGTTAGCAATAAAACTATTGATTGGTAATGCAAAGAAATAATATGATGGCCGACTTTCAAAAAGATTTTATAGCGATACACGATGTACATCAAAAGTTCATCAAATCTTTCAGCTCATTACTGGAGCAAAATACTTGTGCAGATTTAGACATTAGTAACAAGAATATTTCAATAGAAACCGAAAATATTGATTTCGAACTGCTTGATGGAGATGCGATTGCTTTCAAAAGTCAAATTGATCAAGACGGCAAAAAAATAGGCTATTATAGATTGGTTTTTACCGTCAATGGGGAATTAATAGATGATTTTTTTGTGATTTACTGATGTATTAAACACGCAGATTGCTCGGATTTACACTGATTAAATTAATATATAGCTTTCCATGTTATGAAACACCCAAAAATTGTTTTTATCTTTTTTATCCTTTGGCTATTACTTATTTTTATCTGGTATAAAACGGGTAAAAGCCAAAAAACTGAAAATGACAAGCTATTAAAGAACAACATTGAGTTTACAGGCACCCTAAAATCTGTAAAGGTGTCCCAAAATCATTGTTTTGCAATAATCTCAATTGACAATGTAAAAAGTAATGTTGCATCTTTTAATCCTGACTTAAAAGACCGGTATTTCCCATATGCGATAAAGAATGGCCGGGCGGAAATTTATACTTTCCTATGTGAAGGAAAAATTAAAGAAATTGGGAGAGATATAAAATTAAACTCCAATCAAAGAAAATTAATCCTTGAGATAGACCATAAACCTTACGAATTTGAAATTTGGATTACCTCAGAAAGACCAGATATCCAATTCATTAAGAAAAATACAACGCTTTGAATAGATTGTATATAAAGCATTTTTAGTTTTAGCTTCAATAAAAAATAAATATGGATATTCGATTACTGGTGCTACGAACTGGAGGCACAAAACTTCTAGCCGATTTTTACAGTTTACTTGGAATTCAATTTGAATATCACAAACATAACAATTCACCGTATCATTATTCGGCTACAATCGGGATAACTGTTCTTGAAATTTATCCATTGGCGAAAAACCAAATTGAAGCAGACAGGAACTTAAGGTTAGGTTTTGGTATAGAAAATTTTGATCAGGTGATGATAACGTTAAAAACATTACAAGTTGATTTTTCACAAGAACCAACCCAAACAGAATTTGATTTTATGGCAATAATCATTGATCCCGATGGCCGGAAAATTGAATTGTATAAAAACAGTTAATCGCTCCCTTCTCTTCGTGTACTTTGTGGTTAAAAAAGCCACAGAAATACGGAAGCATTAAGATTAGCTTCGCTCAGCAATACGCGGTTCTCGTCCGCCTGGGGATAACCATCGCCTTCGATCTCTGCGCCCGTCATCTTAAATCTGCGGAGAAAAACCATAAGTTCCCCACAGATCACACAGATATCCGCAGATTTTTCTTTGTAAATTGCCAGTCTGAGCCTAGTCGCAGACTGCTAAACTTTGTGCCCTCTGCGCCTTTCTCTTTGCGTACTTTGCGGTTAAAACACGATTACTCTGTTAACTTCTTTTTAATCCCTTCAGTAAGCTTTTTCACTTTCATATAGCCTGCCAAAGAGCTATTCCTTTTATCGAAATCGATCACTAACCAACCCTTTTTGGCTTTAAGGTTAAATTTATCGCTGCCATTTAAGTTCACGAACAGATCAATATGCTGATCTAGTGGTAGTTCATTGTTTAAAGCACTGTCGAGGTATTTCTCCAATTTATCCGTTTTACTTTCGGCGTAATTTGCCTCAAATTTAAAGTCAGATTGGTTTTCTATCGTGCTTACCGATAAATGTCCTTCGCCACTATTGCAGCCAAAAATTAAAGCGACAACTAAAATTGCGATGCTGTAAAAGATATTTTTCATGTTTTTTTGTTAATTTTTAACTGTTTTTCATCCATCTGCTCCAGACCTCGGACCTCTGACTTTCCGACTACAGACTTCAGACTCACGACTCCAAACGCCCAACTCAAAACTCGAAACTACCCTCCCGCTCTGTTCTTAATATCATCGGCAGCTGTTTTCCGGTTTTGGTTCGACTTTAAATTCTGGTTACCAAAGCTATAACTGACATTGAACGAAGCCCTTCTACTAATGTAATTGTTCTGGACCCTTAAATTCACATTTTGATAATCCAATGTACCTTTCCAGTAATTGGTCTGGAAGATATCATCGACATTTAACCTAAGTTTTAAAGCTTTGTTCAAGAAACTTTTTTGTACGCCCATATTTAACGCGTTCTGATAAATAATGGTCCGTTCCAAACCACGTACCCGGGGAGAATTTAACCAGAAATTGGTTTCTAAAGTCCAGTTATCCGGCAAAGTGATGGAGCTGCTGATGTTAAAATTATATGATAATTTACTCAACATAAAAGGTGCACCTTCTAAGTTATCATCATTAAATTTATTGTAAAATAGGCTAAAATTGTTCTGCAGGTTCCACCATTTAGTAATGGCCAAAGGAAAATATAATCCGGCTGTATAATATTGTCCGCTGCCTATATTACCCTGTCCAACCGTAACAATCCTGGTGCTATCGTTTTGTGCAGTTTTACTGTCCAAAATGAGATCTTTTGTTTTTGAATAACCCAAAGAAAATGATAATCCACTTTTATAATTATAACTCACTTCGAAATTATTGGTAAACTGAGGCTTCAAATACGGATTGCCTTGTTGTATCGTGTAAGGATCCATGTAAAAATTAAAAGGATTTAACTGCTGGTAATTGGGGCGATCTATCCGCCTGCCATACGAATAACGCAAATTACTGCTCTCAGAAATTTTCTGACTAACAAAAACCGTTGGGAACAACGATAAATAATGCTGTTTTGCCACAGTATTATTGGTTACCGATATACCCGTAGATTGAGTGTACTCTGCCCGTAAACCTGCCTGAACTTGCCACTTGCCCATATCCTTTGATAAATTCGCATAAGCGGCGTTTACGTTTTCCTTATAAATAAAATTATTGCTCTGCCCTACAATATTCTGCCATTCGTTATTGAGAAATGCCGACGACAGAAAATCGTTATTGGTTTTAACATAAGTACTTTTCAGGCCGGTTTCCAGCTTGGTAGTTTTTGATAATGGCCAGGTAAAATCTGTTTTTGCCGCATAAATATCAATCGCTGTTTTACTATCATTTTTAATGATGGTATTGTTGTAAACCACCCCTTTCTCGTCGAAAAAATTGGTGTTAAAATTTTCCAGTCCCGAATAATCAAAACCAGAGAAATCAGCATCGAAATTTAAACTCGCACCTTCCTTTTTAAAATCGTGTCTGATATTAAAATTTATACTATAATTTTTGTTTGGCGTATTGGCATCAGAATACTGGATCAATGAATTGTTGCTTACTACACCAGCCTGAGTTTCATTTATAAATGTTTGAGAGAAATTATCCAGTTTCCGCGTACTGCTGCTGCCATCAAGCATAATCCCGATCGTAGTTTTTTCACTGGCATAATAATCTGCACCCACTTTTGCAGCCAGGCGCGATCCGGTATATATTTTTTGAAAGTTTTGATTAAATGCACTTTGCAAACCATTGGAATTGGTATTCCTGTATAAAAATAAATTAGAAAAATTGTTGTTTTTAGAGGCATTTGCATTGGTGTAAAAATTCCACTTTTCTACGCGGTGATTTAAATTGAAGTTAAGTTCCGATCCGTAAATATTGGTAGGCAGATTAGCCCTTATTGCATTACGATAGGTTGATGAAATGCTTCCATTTGTACCAAATGCCTTATTCTTTTTCAGTTTAATGTTGATAATTCCCGAATTACCCGCCGCATCATATTTGGCTGATGGATTGGTAATAATTTCAATGGTTGCAATCTGGCTACTGCTTAAGTTATTCAGATAAATAGTTAAATCAGCAGCTGATAAAAAATTGTTCTTCCCATCAATCATTACCGTTACACCTGATTTATTGTTCAATAAAACCCGTTCATTTTGCCTGTCAATCTGTACACCCGGCGCTTTTTCTAAAATTTCGAGTGCAGTACTGCCTGACGAAACAATACTGTTTTCCACATTCAGCACGGTTTTATCAATCTGGTGCTCAACAAAAGGTTTTCTACCTTGTACGCTCACTTCTTTCAATTGTTTGGTTAAGCTTTCGATGCTGATAACAGGTAATTTTAAATCTCCGTTAAGCGAAAAACGGTCGGTCTTTTTGCTTTTAAAACCGACGATCGAAACCGAAAGTATATAATCGCCACTTTTTAACTGGTCGATGTTAAACTCACCGTCTATATTGGTGGATACACTTTTGGCGACAGTGGTATCCGGATAATTCAGCACCCGGACAATGGCAAACGACACCGGGACAGTCTTTTCATCGACGATTTTCCCCGTCAGTTTATTTAATTTTTGGGCAAAAGAAGCCCCACACACCATCAGGCATGCAATTAGTGTAAATAATGTTTTCATGGTTTCTTCTTTTTAGGTAAGATCGTCATCTTGTCCGCGTCCGATCGTCATCTCGACTGGAACGTAGTGGAATGGAGAGATCTATCCCGATAGATTTCTCGACTCCGTTACACGCCGCTTGAAATAACGACCTATTTGACGTTTGAAAAGACAGGCTATTTTGAAATAATGCTGTTATTGTTCAGGTTCAATCCCCAATTCTTCTTTAACTTCCTTAATCCGGTTTGATACAGAATCCTGATAAATGGTATCCGTAAGTTTATTCTTTTGCAACAATTCTAAATCGTATAGTTCTTCTTTTAGCTTTTGTTTTTTTAAAGCTTCTTCTTTTAATTTGGCAACACATTTCAAACCATCATCGGTCATAATCCATGTACTGGAATCGTTATGATCATTTTCGCTGTCGTTACATTCCCACGTCCAGTAATTATTAACGTAACGGTAAGCATCCTGCTTTAAAATTAATCTGGTTCCCACCGGAATTTCAAGATTTAACCTTACTTCCTGGTTTCTCCAGATGGTACCCTTTCTCAATTGAAACCGCGGACTAAAAATCAGTTCAGAATCTTTCACTACATAATTGTAACTAATGTTCTGCGCATTTTGCAATGCACTTTGGAAGGTTTTGCCCTGCGATTCGTACTTCTGTGTTAAACGGCTAGTACCGGTTTCGCTTTTATTAATATCAATACGGATATGGTTCGGAGAAACAAATGGCCCGTCCTCAAAATCATCAACTACAATCTGGTGGCGGTTGTTCGCATCAATGTGGTAAGCCACACTATCTTCTTTACTGAAATATTTACTTTTATCGATATTGATGGTATAAACCGGATACGCTTTCAGGTCAGTGGTTTGTGTTAACTCTGCATGTTGTTTAAATTCTGATGAAATCTTGGCCGCCTGATAACCAGTTACCGCCACACCTGCCAGCCAGATAATCAACAGTGCGAAAGAAAATGTTTTATTGATGGCCTGTTTGTTAAAAGCAACCCTGATCGAGAATAACACCAAAGCTAAAACCGGCACAAAACATACAATAAATGCACCGAATACAATGATGCCCCTATTGCCTTCATTAACAATCGAGAAGGGAAAATATTCGTAAATACTGGCATCCCAAAATCCCTGGAAAGCGGCTATGCCGATAATCAAGGCCAGTAAAAAGAATATCCCGAGCACTACGATAAAACCTGCTATCACTTTAAAAATCACTTTTCCCGTGCCCGATATAAAACGCCCAAGCCACTCGAAAAATTCACCGATAAAAATGCCTATCCGTCCGAATATAGGCTGAGCATGTTTATTTACTTCATTTAAACGTTCCTTAACCGCCTGTAATTCTTCATCCAGATTTTTTGGAAACCCTGAAGGTTTGCGGGTTCGCCTTTCATCTCCATTTTTTCTACCCTTGATTTTGCTTTCGGCATAATGATCCAAAGCAGGGCATATACCAATACGCCAAATCCACCAACAAAACTGATCAGCAATGTAGCCAACCTGATCCATTTTGGATCGGCATTTACATAATGCGCTATACCTGCACAAACACCTGCGACAACACGGTCATCCATATCCCGGTACAGTTTTTTCTCCGTATACTGGTATTGATAGGCATTGCTAATCACCGGTTGCTCTTCACTTTCTTCCGTCGTATCAAAATCCTGTACCCTGCCCATCTGTCCAATTACCGAATTTACATTGGCCGAATCTACCACCTGTTTTTTCTGCTCTTCCAATTGCTCGGTCAACAGTTCCGCAATCCGGTTTTCAATATCCGTTACAATTTCAAGGTCATCTGCATGATTGGCAAAATATTGTTTTACTTCGTTCAGGTAGGCCTTTAAGCGTTCGTAGGCACTTTCCTCAATGTGAATAATTGTGTTTCCTATATTGATAATGATAGTCTTTTCCATTTCCTTTTTTACTAATTATGAATTGGCTCCTTTTTGTGAAATACCTACAGCATAAGCCAGCTCCTGCCAGGTTTGATCTAATTGTGATAAAATGCCCCGACCATCTTCGGTTAAGGTATAATATTTACGCGGTGGGCCCGAGGTAGATTCTACCCAGTTATAGCTTAACAAACCGTTGTTTTTAAGCCTGGTTAATAGTGGATATAATGTACCCTCAACCACCAACAGTTTTGCCGACCTCAATTCGGCAATAATATCCGAAGCATAAATTTCGCCCCGAGAGATGATTGATAAAACACAGTATTCCAGAATTCCTTTCCGCATTTGCGTTTGCGTATTTTCTGCTATCATATAACAAAGATATATGTTTTATATACTACCATGCAATACATAGTACTAAAATAAATCAAAGTAAATTATTAAAACATTGATTATCAATCATATAATTTTAAATTAAATTCTGTTTTTTAGAAATAATTCTTTAAAAGGTAAAAATTTTGATGTTTTTTTTAGAAAAGCAAGGCCTTGTAATGCTTAGCTTCCTGCAGTCCTGCTATCACCTATAGTCCCGATTTAGATACCTTTTTAAATATAAAATATTCGGTAAAACCGGGAGCTATTTGGTTCTATCAGGTTTAGAATGGAGGGGGCTGGTATTACTATTTATGGGTGTTGGAATAATTCCATAACGGTCCTTTGTAAATAAACCCGACAGAGCGGGTAGCCCACAGTGAAACAAGGCATAACGAGGACTACAATCGATGGCGGGACTGCAGGCCCCTATGAAAAGCAGCACGCAAATTTTCAAAAATAATTAACAGATTTCTCCAAAGCCCTTTAAACTTCCGAAGTCTGCTATCACAAAAGCCCATTGCAGACTGCGGAAGTTGGCCATAGGGATTAAACACATAAATACGATAGATTTAATATATTTTAATAATTTTGCAAAGTCTTAACTTATTTTCATGAAGAAATCTATTGCCAGCATTGTTGCCGAGGCAAACGAAAGCGGCGAAGGAACGCTTAAAAGAACCTTAGGCCCCATCAACCTGATTTTAATTGGTGTTGGCCTGACACTTGGCGCCGGTTTATTTTCCATTACGGGTTTGGCAGCAGCCAATCATTCCGGCCCTGCGGTAACCCTATCATTTGTAATTGCCGCTTTAGGGTGCGGTTTTGCGGCACTTTGTTATGCAGAATTTGCCTCCATGATTCCCGTTGCAGGCAGTGCCTATACCTATTCTTATGCCACTATGGGCGAGCTTTTCGCCTGGATTATCGGCTGGGATCTGGTATTGGAATACTCTGTAGGTTGCGCTACAGTAGCCATTAGCTGGTCGCAGTATTTAACCCGGTTTTTGGCCAGCCTACACATTTATCTTCCCCCGCAATTAACCCTATCCCCTTTCGAAACCGCGAAACTGGCAGATGGTTCTGCTGTTCACGGCATCATTAACATCCCCGCAGCATTGGTTGTGGTATTGATGACGGCTATACTCATCCGCGGCACAAAAGGCTCGGCCATTGTAAATGGAATTATTGTATTTCTTAAAGTGGGCGTAGTGTTGGTTTTTATTGCTTTAGGCTGGCAGTATATCGATCCGGCAAATTATCATCCTTATATCCCCGAAAATACAGGAACATTTGGTCAGTTTGGATGGAGTGGTGTATTGCGCGGCGCAGGACTGGTATTTTTTGTGTTTATCGGTTTTGATGCCGTTGCCGCTTCAGCACAGGAAACCAAAAACCCAGCGAGGGATTTACCGATCGGTATTATTGGTTCATTGGTGGTTTGTACGGTTTTATTTGGATTGTTCGGTCACGTAATGACAGGCCTGGCCAATTACAAAGAATTTGCCAATAGCGGTGCACCGGTAGCCATAGCCATAGAAAAAACACCCTACGCCTGGTTAAGTCAGGCCATTATTTTAGCTATCCTGATTGGCTATACTTCAGTGATCCTGATCGATTTAATGGCACAATCGCGGATGTTCTATTCCATCAGTAAAGATGGATTATTACCAAAAATGTTCTCTGATGTACATGCAAAATTTAAAACACCATATAAATCGAACATTATCCTTTGTTTATTTATCGGTTTATTCGCTGCATTTGTGCCCATGAATGTGGTAGGCGAAATGACCAGTATCGGCACCTTACTGGCCTTTTTAATGGTTTGTGTAGGTATCCTCATTTTAAGAAAAACAAACCCTGAAGCTAAACGCCCATTTAGGGTCCCTTTAGTCCCATTAATCCCGATTTTAGGCATTTTAACCTGTATTGCGATGATGGTATTTTTACCCTGGGAAACCTGGTTAAGGCTTGCGGTTTGGCTGGCGATCGGATTAGCCATTTACTTTGGCTATGGTAAAAAGAACAGTAAATTAAACACTGTAGAAAAACAGGCTGAAAAGCGATAATAAAACATTGCTATACACATTGGGCAATCGGGTTGTTGGATTTTCCATACAGCCCGATTGCCCTTTTTCAATCATACGCTGTATTTACAACCGCATAAATATCAATTAATTAAGAAAAAATATAAGTTATCCACAATTTAACATTTTTCTAAATTTTTGGCTTGGGATTTGCCTTAACAAAATCGACCCTATTTAAACATTATCCCATGATTATTAAATTAGACACATCAGTTTTCAGACTTTCGAGGCATAAAGCTGAAACAGTAAAAAAAGTGGCAGCACCACTTACAAGAGACCAGTGGATCACGGCTGACAGAATTGTAATGGCAGCAATGTTTATTCTCACTATTATTGGTGCCATCTTATTTTAATTTCCGATGATTGATCAAAAATCTTCAGAAATTAACTCTTTATTGATCATCACTGCAGCCATGGTTCCAGCGGCTGTAACGATAGGCAATGACCTGAACAAGGTTGCGCAATCTCCTGCGGCATAAACGCCCATTGCAGTAGTTTGTTGCTGCTCATTTACTTTTATTGTTTTCAGATCTGTTAATTCGAATCCGAGCTGTTCACTAAAATTTACATGCTGCTCTATTTCAGGTTTAACGTAAATTGCTTTAAAGGCTATCTTTTCTCCGTTTTTAAAAACAATGTTTTCGAGCTGACCATTTTGTTGTTCCAGTTCAACAATCTCCTCTTCTAAAATGGCAATCGATTTAGATTTCAGCTTTTCGGCCTGTTCTACATTTAATTCTGATTTTCCATTGGTTAAAATGCTTAAATCTTTATTCCAAAGGTAAATGTTTTTAGCCATCTCAAAGGCATGATCACCGTTCATTAACAGGCCTACTTTTTCATTTTTTACTTCGTAGCCATGGCAATACGGGCAATGGATAGCAGAAATGGCCCAACACGCGGCCAATCCTTTAATACCGGGCAGCGTATCTTTTAAACCTGTGGCCAATAATATTTTGCGGGAAGTAAAATGCTGTCCATATTCTATGCCAACACGAAATCCACCTTCTATTGGTTTGGCCGAATCGGCTTTTGCGCTTAAAAATTTAACTGTTGGATATTTTAGCACTTCAGCTTTTGCTACTTTGGATATTTCGGCTGGCCGATCGCCATCATGCGTTAAAAAATTATGTGAATGAGGGGTTTGCCTGTTACAGGGTTCACCAGCATCGATTACCAGAACATTCCGGGTTGAACGGCCTAAAGTTAATGCGGCAGATAAGCCAGCATAACTACCTCCAATTATAATTACATCAAAATCCATATCCTTATCATTTGATACAAAGATCTGAATTCAAATAACAAACGCAACATTGATGCATTAATTGAATGTCATTTTATTTTTTGAAAATTACCGCCTTAATGAAGTTTCCATAATACAAACGGAGTTCTAAAACCTGATAATCTGCATTCAGAAAGTAAGGATTCATGTCGATCAGCTGATTGGCCTCTACAATTCCCAGTAATTTAAAAAAGCTGTACATCGATTTGAGCAACAGCCATTTCCACCAGTTCCCATTATTTTTGTTTAGCGAAAAATCGACTAAAAACCATAGACCATCTTTTTTTAATGATGCATTTAAAAGGTTAAATACTTTTGCGGCACGTTGCTCAGCAAAATTATCGAAAAAGAAATGGTGTTAAAACCACATCAAATACGGTATCTGTGCTAAAATCCTCAATGCCCAGATTCACAAATTTAACCTGGTTGTTTTTAAATTCCCGTTTTTGAGAAAGTGCAATCATTTTAGCTGATATTTCTACATAAACAATTTTTAAGCCACTGGGATATATTTTGGTAATTTCTTCCAAAATCCATCCTGTTCCGCCACCCGCAATTAAAACGGAACTATCTTTTGGAATATACTGAAGTTGATTAACCTGTGCATTAACCTGCGATTTAAAAAATACCAAACGGCTTAAGGTATCGTAATGATTGGCTATTTTATCGTAGTTGTTGTTCATTTTTGGAGTAGTATCAAGTATTGAGATTCAAGTATCAAGATAAATTTCTCAAGCGTAAATATGCTTTGTTCTTTCTGCTTTAGCCTTTCCGCTTAATGAACAAACTGCATTCCTATCATCCCACATATTGCCTTAAACAAAATCAATCCATCAATTACCATCAGATAATAGAGGATATTTTTTCTCCTGTGCATAGAATAGGCCACGTAAATGGTTAATATAAACGGCAGAACATTAAATAAAACCTGCGGTATCCCGAAGCCTTTGTAACTGGCGAATATGCCCAGCGAAATTAAACCGATAATTAACAGCGGAATCAAAATATTAAAAATGGTTCTACGCAAACCATAACGCACCACAAAAGTGCGCAAGTGTTTATTCGCATCTGTAGGGTAATCTTTAATATCGAAAATGATTGCGTTTACAGTACAGAACATCCAGTTTTTAATAAACAGCCAGGTCCACAGCACGGAATCATGATAGCCTACCCCTGTTTCAATTTTAAGCATAATTAATGGCAGCACATTGGCACAACAGGCCCAAACAAAACCAATAACGAAGGCTTTAAACCACCCGGTATTGCGCAGATTGAATTTCAAGAAAGATTTAGGCAATAAACCGTAGTACAAACCTGCTGCAACAATGACAATTACTATAGCCACCCAATAACTGAGCGGAAGTGCCAGAATATGCTGAAAGTTTTGGTACAGCAGATTAATAGCCAACAGCATGCAAGAAATAAAAAGCACCGCCTGACTCCAATTGATAAATTTCCTATGCTTGAAATACCATTGATTACGGAGATTGGTGGTGGATGATGCAGTAGAAACTTTATTATAGGCATAGGTATAATAAATGGTTGGTGCCACAAATAATAACAGGTAATAATTGAGGGAGTTAAAAGGCAGCCTTAATTGCAGGGTGGCTTCGAGGGTAAGGGCTACTGCCAAAATTCCTACAAAGTAGTTTCCAAAGAAAATAAACCTGATTATTTTACCGAGCATTTACCGCTGTTTTTCGTCAGGCAATTTCGGATATATAATTGAATAAGGTAAATAATTATGAAGATTAAAATAATTACGAAGCTTAAAACCAAAAAAGAAAACAATTTTAATAATCTATCACATTAGTTCTTAAATTTATAATTCAAAAAAATAATTTCAATGGAAGATTCAAAAAACTCAACTTCAGGTACCGATACCATACCAAAGGTGACAGGAATTGGTGGTATTTTCTTTTTCTCGGATCATCCGAAGGAAACTAAAGACTGGTATGCTAAAAATTTAGGAGTCGAAATCAATGCATGGGGTGCTGTAAGTTTTGATTCCCGGAATATCAACAATCCTGACGAAGTGGAATCACTTCAATGGAGTCCATTTAAAAAAGGGGATGAATACTTTTCGCCTTCAAAAAAGGAATTTATGATTAATTACCGCGTTCAAAACCTTGAAGCGCTATTAGAAAAACTAAAAGAAAATGGTGTAACGATACTCGATGAAATTGCCACTTATGACTATGGAAAGTTTGTTCATATTATGGATGCAGAAGGTAATAAGATTGAGTTATGGGAACCTAAATAATTACTCTACTATCTTTGTCATCCTGAGCGCAGCGAAGAATCTTTACGAAATAAACTATCATCGTTTAAAATATTTTACGCTAATCTAACCCTTTTAGATATACTCCAAGGCAAGATAACTTTTAATTCAGATGAAAGATTCTTCACTGCGTTCAGAATGACAGCACAAAAAAAGCATTCCAGTTTCATGAAAGGCTTCGGTGGAAAATGATCCCGATTTCAATCGGGACGACCCTACTTAGCAAAAGACTGAGGTGCTATGACTCAGCCGATGAAATTAATTTTTCTATCATTATCCTACTTTTCCAGTTTTTGATCTGTCTTTCTTTAAGCCTGGCATCTCTTAGATTATCAAAAGCCTCAAACCAGACAATGCACCAATCTCCTGTGTGACCAGTAAATCCGGCATGGTTTGTATTATGCTTCTTTAATCTTTCGGTTAAATTAACGGTAGATCCGATGTAATATTTATTTCGGGTTTTCGAGTATAATATATAAGCGTAAAACATCTCTTTCAGGCTTATAGATCAGGGTTAAGTAAAACATCAGCCTTAATATTTTTAAGGTGACTCAGTATGGCTATTTTTGCATGATAATCTTTGGTAAATTCTAAAAAAGTGTTTTTAAAACTAAGAATTATAAAAGAGAATGCAACAAGTACAATTATTACGAACACATGAATAATAATATTCAATTCTAAAGAGTTGGTAGATGGGATTTTCTCAAAATATAAGTTAAAAAGTGGACCGATTAAAAAAGACAAAATAACCCCAAAGGCAAGATAACGTTTAACATGTACTTCAATAGTTTCCGTAAGTTCTATTATTAAGTAATCAATAAGAATGATACTGATTTTACCTTCTGAATTTTTAATTTTTGAAAAAATTTCATTCTTCATCATCAAGTTAAATGCATGCATATCAATTTTATTTTTACTATCGATAAGAAACTTTAAATCATCATCGGACTTCACTATTCTTATCCTTTCATGAGTTTGAATCTTTATTGAAATCCAGCCAAAAACAAAAGTTATTGTTAATAATATAATAACAATGGCAAGCTTATGAAGTATAAAAAATATATAAGAAAAAATTAAACCGAGCAATAATAGCATCAATGTAATTTTAGATAAGAATTTAATCCTCCTCTTATACTTTTTAACAATCCGATAGGTAAAAGTATTCTCCAATAATTCATTTATTAGCTCCATAGTAAATTGTTTTATTCCAGAATCTTATTTTTTGTGAAATTGCAATTAGAGTGAATTTATCAAAAATTCTTTAAAAGGTATTGATAGGCTTCGGTGGAAAATGATCCCGATTTCGATCGGGACGACCCTCGGCATAAAGGAGGTCACTAAACCAGCTGATTTAATTTCCCTAATAGCAAAAAAGCCTCTCTAAATTGAAAGGCTTTAAATGGTGGGAAATGATCCCGATTCCAATCGGGACGACCCTCAGCATAAAGGTGATCCCTAAACAGATGAGTTAATTTCACTAATAGCAAAAAAGCCTCTCAATAAATTGAAAGGCTTTAAATGGTGGGAAATGATCCCGATTCCAATCGGGACGACCCTCAGCATAAAGGTGATCCCTAAACAGATGAGTTAATTTCACTAATAGCAAAAAAGCCTCTCAATAAATTGAAAGGCTTTAAATGGTGGGAAATGATCCCGATTCCAATCGGGACGACCCTCGGCATAAAGGTGATCCCTAAACCAGATGAGTTAATTTCACTAATAGCAAAAAAGCCTCTCAATAAATTGAAAGGCTTTAAATGGTGGGAAATGATCCCGATTCCAATCGGGACGACCCTCGGCATAAAGGTGATCCCTAAACCAGATGAGTTAACTTCACTAATAGCAAAAAAGCCTCTCAATAAATTGAAAGGCTTTAAATGGTGGGAAATGATCCCGATTCCAATCGGGACGACCCTCAGCATAAAGGTGATCCCTAAACAGATGAGTTAATTTCACTAATAGCAAAAAAGCCTCTCAATAAATTGAAAGGCTTTAAATGGTGGGAAATGATCCCGATTCCAATCGGGACGACCCTCAGCATAAAGGTGATCCCTAAACAGATGAGTTAATTTCACTAATAGCAAAAAAGCCTCTCAATAAATTGAAAGGCTTTAAATGGTGGGAAATGATCCCGATTCCAATCGGGACGACCCTCAGCATAAAGGTGATCCCTAAACAGATGAGTTAATTTCACTAATAGCAAAAAAGCCTCTCAATAAATTGAAAGGCTTTAAATGGTGGGAAATGATCCCGATTCCAATCGGGACGACCCTCAGCATAAAGGTGATCCCTAAACAGATGAGTTAATTTCACTAATAGCAAAAAAGCCTCTCAATAAATTGAAAGGCTTTAAATGGTGGGAAATGATCCCGATTCCAATCGGGACGACCCTCAGCATAAAGGTGATCCCTAAACAGATGAGTTAATTTCACTAATAGCAAAAAAGCCTCTCAATAAATTGAAAGGCTTTAAATGGTGGGAAATGATCCCGATTCCAATCGGGACGACCCTCAGCATAAAGGTGATCCCTAAACAGATGAGTTAATTTCACTAATAGCAAAAAAGCCTCTCAATAAATTGAAAGGCTTTAAATGGTGGGAAATGATCCCGATTCCAATCGGGACGACCCTCAGCATAAAGGTGATCCCTAAACAGATGAGTTAATTTCACTAATAGCAAAAAAGCCTCTCAATAAATTGAAAGGCTTTAAATGGTGGGAAATGATCCCGATTCCAATCGGGACGACCCTCAGCATAAAGGTGATCCCTAAACAGATGAGTTAATTTCACTAATAGCAAAAAAGCCTCTCAATAAATTGAAAGGCTTTAAATGGTGGGAAATGATCCCGATTCCAATCGGGACGACCCTCGGCATAAAGGTGATCCCTAAACCAGATGAGTTAATTTCACTAATAGCAAAAAAGCCTCTCAATAAATTGAAAGGCTTTAAATGGTGGGAAATGATCCCGATTCCAATCGGGACGACCCTCGGCATAAAGGTGATCCCTAAACCAGATGAGTTAACTTCACTAATAGCAAAAAAGCCTCTCAATAAATTGAAAGGCTTTAAATGGTGGGAAATGATCCCGATTCCAATCGGGACGACCCTCAGCATAAAGGTGATCCCTAAACAGATGAGTTAATTTCACTAATAGCAAAAAAGCCTCTCAATAAATTGAAAGGCTTTAAATGGTGGGAAATGATCCCGATTCCAATCGGGACGACCCTCAGCATAAAGGTGATCCCTAAACAGATGAGTTAATTTCACTAATAGCAAAAAAGCCTCTCAATAAATTGAAAGGCTTTAAATGGTGGGAAATGATCCCGATTCCAATCGGGACGACCCTCAACATAAAGGTGATCCCTAAACAGATGAGTTAATTTCACTAATAGCAAAAAAGCCTCTCAATAAATTGAAAGGCTTTAAATGGTGGGAAATGATCCCGATTCCAATCGGGACGACCCTCAGCATAAAGGTGATCCCTAAACAGATGAGTTAATTTCACTAATAGCAAAAAAGCCTCTCAATAAATTGAAAGGCTTTAAATGGTGGGAAATGATCCCGATTCCAATCGGGACGACCCTCAGCATAAAGGTGATCCCTAAACAGATGAGTTAATTTCACTAATAGCAAAAAAGCCTCTCAATAAATTGAAAGGCTTTAAATGGTGGGAAATGAGGGGTTCGAACCCCCGACCCCCTCGGTGTAAACGAGGTGCTCTGAACCAGCTGAGCTAATTTCCCTTTTCAGGTGTATGTCAAAGTTTGATAAAAAAGCCTTCCAGAATACTGAAAGGCTTAGTGGGAAATGAGGGGTTCGAACCCCCGACCCCCTCGGTGTAAACGAGGTGCTCTGAACCAGCTGAGCTAATTTCCCTTTGATAATTTTGTCAAACTTTAATGCCCCATCCTCCGTTTGGGAATGCAAATATAGCGCTATAAAACTGTTCTGCAAATCTTTTTTTCTTTTTTTCAACTTAATAAAATTTCGAGGATTTTATGCGATTGCACCACCCCAAAAGAGGCTGTATGTAAGGTATAGAAAACCAATATCTTATCTAACAAAAAGCGCCGCTGGGTATTGCTTAACTTTATTTCAGAAATTTTTTCGAGCGGTGAATCAAATAACGAAATAAAACCTGTCGCATCATCTAATTGAAGATAATTGGAGTGAACCGGCAACCGTGAAGTAAATTCCCCTTCCTGGAGATCAAAGTAAATCTGATCGTTCCTTCTTTTTCCGTTAGGAGAAAAGCCTAAAAACCTCGTAAGTTTTAATAAAAAGGATAAATGAAAATTTGGGTTTATCTCTTCCACTTCGTCAAACCAGGCTATCGAATTGAAAATGTAATCGAATAAACTTTCATCAGCCGATTGCTGTCGGATACTTTTATACAGCACCTCATTTAAAAAAATAACGATGCTGGTTTTAATCATATCATAAGGGATACTTTTAAAAACAGGCGTTTGCCGAACTTCCGATATCCGTTGAATATTGGTATTTGTTTTATGATAAACCACCATATCCAACAAATGTAGCGACTGCAACATGTTCATTTTAATCCTGGCCTTTGGTTTTTTAACCCCATTGATCAGGTAAGATTGCATGCCGAATTTATCGGTAAGCACCTGTACTACCACACTGCTTTCGCTATAATTTGTAGTCTTTAAAACAATGCCTCTAACTTTGTGCAACATCCGGTTAAAACAATTTTTTCAAAAGTATGTTATTTGTGCAAATTTAATTGTGCGAAAAGTAATCAGGTTTTACAAATAAGATTAGTTTTGCCTTTAATATTATTAAAACTAAGCTGCACATGTGGGTTAAGCTATCGAGATTTATTCTTCAGAATCGTATCGCAATCATTGTATTTTTCGTGTTAGGAACAATTTTCATGGCTTATCAGGCCAAAAATGTAAAACTCTCCTATACCGGAAGCAAAATCCTGCCAGTTACCGATAGCGCATTTGTAAAATACAATGCTTTTAAAAAGACTTTTGGTGAAGATGGGAGTGTAATGGTGGTGGGGATACAATCGCCCGATATTTTTAAAAAGAAGTATACAACCAATGGGTTCAGCTTTCTAATGATATTCAGAAATTAAAGGGTATTAAACAGGTCTTATCTTCAGGACGCATTTTTCAACTCGAAAAAGATACTGTAAATCAAAAATTTGTTTTAAAACCGCTTCCTGGCGGTTTGGTTAAAACTGACACCGAAATGGATTCGATCAGGAATACCATTTATAGCAACCCGTTTTTCGAAGGGCTGGTTTACAACCATCAGAATGCTACTTTAATGGCCATTACTTTCGATACCAAAATCTTAAATACTGCCGAACGTAATCCTATTTTAAAAGAAATTGAGGCAAAGGCAAAAGCTTTCCAGGCTTCTACCAAAATTAAGGTGCATATTTCCGGTTTGCCATATATCCGTACGGCAGTAAGTAAATTGGTGAGTAACGAATTCGTATTGTTTCTGGGCTTATCGATCCTGGTTTCGGCCCTGATCTTATTGTTTTTCTTTAAAAAGTTCTATGCCGTATTCTTCCCTATTTTAGTGGTGGTGATGGGCGTAATCTGGAGCATCGGTACTTTGGTATTATTCGGATTCGAACTGACTATTTTAACAGGATTGATTCCACCACTGATTGTAATTATTGGTATTCCAAACAGTATTTTATTGCTGAACAAATACCAGAATGAACTTCGCAAACATGGTGACAAACAGAAAGCGCTAAGCATTACCATTGAAAGGATTGCCATTACCACTCTAATTGCAAACATTACCGCAGCCATTGGTTTTGGTGTGCTTTATTTTACCGGAAGTGAGCTATTGATGCAGTTTGGTAGTGTGGCCTCTATCAATGTGATGGTTACCTGGTTAATGTGTTTATGTTTAATCCCGATTATCTTCAGCTATTTACCCGCACCAAAACTTAAACCACAAACCCATATTGATGAAGGTTTTCTGCATAAATTATTGGTTAAAACCGATACCCTTGTTCAGCATAAAAGTGGCTTGATTTATATCGGAACGATTATTATATCGATTATTGCTTTTATCGGAGTAATGAAAATCAACGTTAACGGATATGTGGTTGATGATCTTCCGAAAAACTCTGAAATTTTAACCGATCTTAAATTTTTTGAGAAAAATTTTGAGGGAATTTTACCTTTAGAGGTAAGTGTGGATACCAAGAAAAAGAACGGCGTTTTCAATTTAACCAACCTGAAAAGAATGGAAAAACTGGAAAAAATGATTTCGGCTTATCCTGAATTTTCTCGCTCCATTTCTGTAAATATGGGATTGAAATATGCTACTCAGGCTTTTTACAATAACGATTCAACTTTTTTCCGTTTACCGGATAACTTAGAAAAGAATTTTATTTTAGCGTACATCGCCAACGGCGGAAAAGGAAATGCAAGTCTGTTGACGAACTTTATCAGCAAAGGGAATCAAAGCACCAGGATCAGCTTCCAGATGGCTGATGTGGGCTCGAAACGGTTGGATGCGATTATGGCTGAGCTAAAACCGCGTATTGACAGCATTTTGCCTCCATCCAAATTTGATGTAGAATTGACCGGATCAAGTATCATATTTTCGAAAGGAACAGATTACATGTTAAGGCATTTGGTGGAGAGTATTGCACTTGCCATTGTATTAATATCGCTTTTAAGGTTGGCGCAGTTTAAGAGCTTGGGGATTATGTTTATTTCCCTGCTTCCGAACATTGTTCCTTTAATTATTACGGCAGGAATTATGGGCTATTTCGGCATTTCGTTAAAACCATCAACCATTTTAATTTTCACCATTGCCTTTGGTCTGGCATCCGATCAGACGATTTATTTCCTTACACGTTATCAGCAGGAATTAAATTTAACCAATTTCAGTGTACCCAAAGTAATTACGGATACCATTACTGAAACCGGTGTAAGTATGACGCACATCGCCCTAATTTTATTCTTTGGTTTTGGGATTTTCACAGCTTCTACCTTCGGAGGTACAGTAGTACTGGGTTTACTTTTATCAATAACTTTATTGGTGGCTTTAATTTTCAATTTAACGTTATTGCCTGCACTGGTTTTATGGTTAGACAAAAAGAAAGTAAGAAAAGTAGTTTCTGATGAGGAATCGGCGAAAAATGCTGGTGAGTTTGACCATTAAGATCAGTTAGGAGTTGGGCGTTTGGAGACTGGATTTTTGGGAGCCTAAATTAACACGATATTATTATGAGGCTGTCTCAAAAAATAAAAACAAGACAGCCTTCTCGGAATTTAATTTGGCAGAATACCAAAAATGGTCAGACTCGAATGTAAAAAGGGCAATTTTCAATTTAGAAAATTGCCCTTTTTGGTCTTATTAAAGATTTGAGACAAATTTTAATTTTGCACAACTTTTGAAAAAGAGACTTTTGAGACAGCCTCATTTTATAAAATAACAATTCCAACATTCCAACCTACCCAACCAGTATATCTCGAATCCTTAAAAGTAAAATCCCGATGTTTTTCCTGTAACAGATCAAACTCTCCAATTCTAGTGTTTTGCCTGGTGTAATACACATTAACCGATGGACCACCCTGAATGGCCAGCCATTTATTTAACCTGATGTTTATCGGCAGTTCAAATTTATTTAATAGGTTCAGGTAATCCCAACTGCCCTGATATACATATTGACTGCTGATTTCAGGGTTTAATGAAACACTACGAAACAGTTTCATTTCCTTTCCAAAACCTAGTCCGCCGGTATATATTTTATCTGCTGATTTTTTGTTTGTGCCGAACATCAATATGTTGTACAAACGTTTGCTCCCTCCTTTATACTGTACATTATAAGTAGTGCTTTCATTCGTGCTGAAACCGAATTTATGATACCCGTTTAAAGCAACGTTAATTAAGCCAATGGAATAACCATCATTCCGGTTAGAAACATTTAAAACCCCAAGCTGGACTCCTTTTAAATTATTCGCATAATTAATTGCCCCAACCTGCAGTCCACTGGCAGTTTTTGAAGTAAAATTGGCGAGTACAGCAAGATTTAATCCACTTGTTTCCTGGTCGACATTAGCAATTCCACCAATCTGTATTCCGCTGGTTCTGCCTTTTACGATGTTCCCACCAACTCCAATCTGAACTCCTTTAGTATCTTGACCAACCACATTAAATACTCCTGTTTGCCAGCCTTTTAAGGTTCTGCCGATTGTATTAAGGCCAACAGAAAATTGTGCTCCCTTAAAATTGTTTTTAACGTTATTATATATACCTCCTATTTGCAAGCCTTCAAAATCCTTACTAACATGGTTGTGAGCTAACGCAATCTGCATGGCATTTACATTACCATTTACGTGATTAAAAAAACCTGCAATTTGAATTCCACGAACATTTCCTCCAACTAGATTAAAACCTCCTGCAAACTGAAAATACTGGACATCACTTTTATCAATGTTGAAGCCAAAACCAATTTCCGCACCATCTACGCCCGCACTATAAGCGCCGATTACATTAAGTGAAAATTTGTTCACCACCTGTCCGCTTAGTGAGCCATGAGAGTTTAATTTTGGAATCAGTGAAAACTGGAAAGGCGCTTTAGAAATAAAACCACCGATATTAATCGACTGGATTTTTTGTTGCGCTGTAACCAAGGCATTGCCCAGCCAGGTATTTTCTACAACATCCAAATTTTCACTGATAAATCGCTCAGTCGGGCTTTCCTTTTTATTGCTTATGTTTACCTCGGCCAAAAAATGGGTAATGGTAGATTTGTAATTTTCTTTGCTCACGGTGAGCGATATGGGGTGTGTAATGTTTTTCAAACGCATTGAGAAGTAACCATTCCCATCGGATATTTCGGAAACCAGCAAGGTTTTTTCATAAATACTGGCATCCTGGATCGGTTTATTGGTCTGTTTATCCACCACTTGCCCGGAAATGGTGTAAAGTTCTGGATTACCAATTGATTCGTTGACCAGTAGAACCAGTTCGAGCGGAGCATACCTGATGATCACAAAATTACCCGATTGGCGGTATTCGAACCGATGGCTTAGTAATTTATCCAGGGCCTCAGCAATGTTCAGGTTATTTTCGTGAATACTCACCAAACTATCAAGCGGCAATATATTGCTGTTATAAGAAAATCTGAAGCCACCTTTCTCTTCAATTGCAGCCAGAACCAAACTTAATTTCTGCCGTTCTATATTGAGAGAAATATTTCTGGATAAAGTAGATTGTGCTTTTACCAGAGAACAGGAAATGAGGAAAAAAATAGCGGTAATTTTGAGCGCACGCATAGGTATTATTTAAGTTTAATCACATTCTGCCCATACTCCACTTTTATTTTAAAAGTTTCGGCTATTACATTCAGGATTTCTTTAAGCGATTCGTTTTTAAAAGTAGTACTGATCGGGAGTGCCTTTAAAGATGGATCCACGATTACGATATTGCTTTTAAATTTTTCATTGAGTACAGCAACCAGGTCAGCCAGCGGTGTTCCATCGCAAACCAACTCATTTGTATAATAGTAATTGTACAATTTGCCCTGATTTTCACCTTTGGTAAAATGCATCTGATTTTGGTTAATTTCTACTTTTTCCCCGGCAGTTAAACGCACACTATCTTTTTGGTTATTCACCTTAACTATACCACTTTCTACAATTACGATGGTTCCTTTTTCATCGCCTTTTACATTAAATGCCGTTCCTACAACAGTTACCTGAACATCGTTAATGCTGATGATAAAAGGTTTCGATTTATCGGCACTCACTTTAAAAAATGCTTCCCCTTTTAATTTTACATCACGGGTTTTATTAAAAAAACCACCGATAAAGGATATAGAAGACTGTTTATTCAGTATCGCGGTAGAACCATCAGGCAAAAGCTGGGTTAGTGTATTTAAGCCACTGCTCACGCTTAATTTATTGCCGACTAAATTGTTGTAAAAGAATAAACCCGCACTAAAAATGATGGCAACAACCGCCACCCAACGTAAAACGAATGGATAATTAATTGATTTTTTCTCGCGCTGCAAACGGATGTTTAACCTCTCCAAAGCCTGGTGCTCGTCTATAGAGTGGTCGATCTGAAGTTTGCTTTTCTCCAGTATCGTCCTGAAATCCTCCAGCTGTTTATGGTGATCCGGATTGGATGATGCCCAGGCTTCAACCTGCTCGCATTCGGGCATATTAGCCTCTCCAAGCAGGTATTTTGCCAGCAAATCATCGTTAATATTTGTATAGTTTTTATCCATAAGCTTATTTCAATAATATAAAAACGAGGATCAGGAAATCGACCACCTTAAGGCGTAAAATTTTTAAAGCTTTCCCCATCTGGTTTTCTACCGTTTTGATCGAAATATTTAGTGCGTCGGCAATTTCCTGATATTTCATCTGGTCGAACCTGCTCAACTGAAATACATTCCGGCACTTCTCAGGTAGTTCGTTTATCGCCGAATGGATATTTTTTTCCAGTTCTGTTGCCATAATCTCTGTATTTAAATTACCTGTATCGTTTTTCACCGTATCGGCATAATGGATGTTAAAATTTGACCTCACTTTTTGATGTTTGAGATAGTTTAAACTTTCGTTATGTACCGATCGGTAAAGAAAAGATTTTAAAAAACCATCTTCTTTAAGCTGATCCCTTTTTGTCCAGATGCGCACAAACACATTTTGAACAATTTCTTCAGCATCATCTTTTTCTCTGATTATGGTAAAAGCATAGGCATGCAGACTTTTGAAATGTTTTAAAAACACTTCGTCGAAAGCCTGTTTATTACCGCTTTTAATTAATCCGATAAGATGGGTATCGTTACTTTCCAAGCTTGTTATAATGTTTTCATTTTTACCACAGATGCGCACAGATAAACAAAGATGCGGGTTGCCCCATTTAATCATTATTCAAACAGTCTTCGACTACGCGCTCAGACTGACCAATAGTTTACTTAAACCAACCAGTTTTAAACAAAAAATTTATCTGTGTTTATCCTTTTTATCCGTGGTTAATATTTCACGCTATGCTGCTAAAATCGATTTCAATTTACGCCTAATTATAATTTCTTTTAAAAAGCCTGGTATAATTTTATCCAGCAACACCAAAATGCGATTCGCAAAACCCGGTATAATTTCTTTTTTCCTTTCAACATACCATCCATTGCTGTTTTGGCTACATAATCAGCTTCTAAAATAGTCGCTTTGGCAAAACCTTTAAGTTCATTGTTCATTACCAATAATTCTGGTTTGGTGTTAATGCCACCAGGACTGAGTAAACTAATATGCACATTTGTACCGCTTAACTCTAGCTGTAAACAACGGGTAAAATAACCTATAAACGACTTAGTTGCCCCATAAACCTGTTTTTTAGGAATGATAAAGTGACCACCTAAACTCCCCACGTTTAAAATATAACTTGCTGCGTTTTTATCGATATGGTTTAAAAACAAACGGGTAAGCAGCACGGTATTCGTAATGTTAAGATCAATCTGTGTCCGGTAAAAATCTACATTTTTATCTTCAAACCAACTCCAGTTTCCCAAACCTGCGTTATTAATCAAAACGTTGACCTCAATTTTCCGTTCCTTTAGTTTTTCAAATATTTCGATTGCTGCATCGTTTTTGGTCAAATCGAGCTCAATGCACAAAACTTTGCTGTTAAAATTTACACGAAGATAATTTGCCAAATGCTCTAAGCCACTGTTAGGTAGCGAAACCAATACCAGCCCGAGGCCGCGTTTGGCTGATTCAATGGCAAAAGATTTGCCCAAACCCTCACTTGCTCCTGTAATTAATACTGTTAACTGTTTCATTTTAAATACTTTAATTTTCAACCACAGATTTACACAGATCTGGGTGCTAAGCATTAAAATCCTATCTGTGTGCATCCTTTTCATCTGTGGTTAATGTTGTTTTTAATTATACTGAAATGATTAATGGTTTTTCCCAAACCCACCGCAAAAGGCGTAATCCTGTAATTCAGTTCGGCAATGGCTTTATTGCTTGAGTATTGCTGATTGCATTTCAATCTATCTGCAAATTCTGGCAGGAAAAACGGCGTAAGGTCAAACAGCCTAGTTTTGATCGACTCCAGCAAACTATAGGCTTTAATAATGCTGACCGGGATTTTATATAAAACCTGCTGTTTACCTGTTAGCTGCTTTAAAGTATTGAAAAAGCCGTTAAATGAGACATCAGTTCCACCTAAAATATACCGTTCACCGTTTCTTCCATTTTGCATAGCGGCGATATGCCCATCTACCACATCATCAACAAAAGCATAATTGGCTATTGATTTTCCATCACCTGGAATAAAATGCCAGGTACCGTTAATGTAGCCTGTAACCATTTTACTCACCGTATTGCTATCGGTAATTGGTCCGTCACCGTATACCCTCGATGGATTTACAATCACCACTTCCAGTCCCTTTTTTACAAATTCTCTTACCTCCAGCTCGGCCAGGTATTTTGTGCGTTCGTAACTGATCGGGAAACCAACCGCCCGGGGGTCGTTCTCCGAAACCGGCAAATTTAAAGTTGGTCCCCATACCCCACAGGTTGAAGTATGCACTACCCGCCCGACCCCCAGTTTTAAAGCACAACTGAGTACATTTCTGGTTCCGATTACATTTACATCGTAAAAATCCTGCTCATTTTTACACCACATTTTGGCCATGGCCGCGGTATGGTAAACCTGGTAACAATCTTCCATTGCATGTTCTAAACTTACAAGGTCCAAAATATCACCTTTTACAAACCGGATGTTTCTATGTTGAATCAAAAATGGATGTTTTATATTTCGGCAAAGTGCAATCACCTCGAAACCCATTTCTGCCAGGGCAAAACTTAATTTTCGACCGATAAAGCCCGACGCTCCGGTAACCAAAACCTTTAGGTATTTATTTGCTACTACTTCCATATTAAACCCTTTCCATCCGGATGGTGTACAATGAATGATTTACGACCACCAGTTTACAGATCCCGTTTTCGAAATGGTAATCGTTATAGTTACCGTCGGGAAGATTGATTCTATACTGATGTGCACCATTTTTTTGAATGGGAATAAAACATTGAAAGTTATCGGAATAAATTTCCGGGATATTTACAGGCTCTTTCGCATATAAAAGCATCATATTATAACTGATTGGCTGGTTGAGCGTACTGGTTTTATTGCCGGTTTTAATTTGATAGGCATTATTGATCAAGTTTGTTTTCTTAACTTCTTTGGCGCTGCCATTTACAACCCTGTTTACGTTTGAAGTAAGCAGTTTGCCATTTTTGAAATGGGCAACATCTTCCGTTTCAACATCTATTTTGAAAACAAAACGGGTTTGTACTTTCGAAGTTATTTTTAGATAAACATTATCGCCATCGTCTTTTTGCTGAAAATATAGCTGACCGATTACTTCGCCATTGCGCTTGATGTTAAATTTACTTTGCTGCGCAAAAGCCGATGAAAATGAACAGATAAGAAAGAGCACCGAAGCAACACTTTTTGGATTGATTGGGCTTTTAGACGAGAATGTTTTGTAGGTTTTTGGAGCAAGATATTTCTTACAGAGCCAAATAATTAATGCAGGAATCATAATATCTCTATTTGTTAATTTAGAGCTATTACAACTCACAAGAGATTTACCCCTATGTAGATTTATTTTTTTTGAAAATATTTAATGCCTTTGGGTAGGAGCCGCTTATTTCTTACACAGACCCAAGTTACCTAAACCTGATGGCAGCGATCCCGATTTTTCATCGGGACAAGCGTACAGCAGGACGAACATTAAAATGATGACAGGCCTTGCTTTCCAAAAACCTTTTTTAAAACCATATAAGACATTTAAGAACACGTAAGCTCAAAGAGGCCTAGCTAGCGATGTAAAGAAAGCCTCCCTACTTCTTACACAGACCCAAGTTACCTAAACCTGATGGTAGCGATCCCGATTTTTCATCGGGACAAGCGTACAGCAGGATGAACATTAAAATGATTACAGGCCTTGCTTTCCAAAACCTCTCCCTATGCAAATTAGTGGTTAAACGCAGAAACTATGCATCCCTCTCCTCGAGGAGAGGGACCGAACAGACAGATGATAAAGCAAAAAGCGTAGATAGGGTGAGGTCTATTCAGTCGCTGGCTTTTTATCCTCTTCATCTACCGGAACTTCCACCGTTGGATCGGTAATGATTTCGGCATTGCCATCATTATCCTTTTTGGCGAATAAAATTGGATATAACAACCACAATGCACCAATGATAATGAGTACGCCGGCCAGCATTTGGAAATAGATACTTCCTTTTACTTCGTAAGCATCTAAAATTTTATAGGCAATAAAAGAAAGTAGGCCAGCTACCAGTACGAAAACGGCTTTCTGCAATTTTAACAGCTTGATCATGGATTCTTTCTTTTTAGTGTTACAATATGGATTAAAACAATGATGAGCCCAATTAGTTCGAGCAGGCCGCAGAAATAAAATGCATAAAGCACAAAATCACGGTTAGATGGATTGATAACCGCAACAATTGGCAAAGCAATTACAGCTACAATCATCAGTGTAAGCCCGATATTAAATAATTTCACGTTAAAAGTATTTACATCAAAACTACCAAAATTCAGTCAATTCTGTTAACTTTGCAACCTTAATTTTTTGAGGTACTTGATTGATGTATAGCGAATTTAAACAACTGGAACTTGCCAAAATAGGGCAGGAAATATTAGATTTTTGGAAAAAAGAAAACATCTTTGAAAAAAGCATTTCTTCGCGCCCTAAATCTAATCCGTTTACTTTTTACGAAGGCCCACCGTCTGCCAATGGCATGCCGGGGATTCACCATGTAATGGCGCGTGCAATTAAAGATATTTTTTGCCGCTATAAAACAATTAAGGGTTATCAGGTTAAAAGAAAAGCTGGTTGGGATACGCATGGCCTGCCGGTTGAGCTTGGAACCGAAAAGGAACTAGGAATTACTAAAGAAGATATTGGTAAAACTATTTCTATTGAAGATTATAATGAAGCTTGTAAAAAAACAGTAATGCGCTACACTGATGTGTGGAACGAGCTGACTGAAAAAATGGGCTATTGGGTAGATATGGATGATCCATACATTACCTATAAGTCGAAATACATGGAGTCGGTGTGGTGGCTTTTAAAGCAGATTTATGATAAAGGATTAATCTACAAAGGTTATACTATCCAACCCTATTCGCCTAAAGCCGGAACAGGATTGAGTTCGCATGAGGTCAATCAGCCTGGCGCTTACCGGGATGTTACAGATACAACGATTGTTGCTCAATTTAAGGCGATAACAAATACGTTACCATCTTTTTTACAAGCATTTGGAGATATTTACCTGATGGCATGGACCACTACACCATGGACTTTACCATCAAACACTGCTTTAACGGTTGGGCCAAAAATCGACTATGTTTTAATCAAAACGTTTAACCAATATACATTCTTGCCGACAAATGTAATTCTGGCAAAAAACCTGGTTGGCAAGCAGTTTAGTAAAATTTTCTTTGAAAGCAATGAAGTTGAAGATTTTACAAATTTTAAAACTGGCGATAAAAAAATCCCCTATCAAATACTTGCGGAATGCAAAGGAAGTGAGTTGGTTGGCATTAGATATGAACAACTTTTAACTTACGCATTGCCATACCAAAATTCTGAAAATGCATTTAGGGTAATTTCAGGAGATTTTGTAACTACAGAAGATGGTACTGGTATTGTGCATACCGCCCCTACTTTTGGTGCAGATGATGCTAAAGTAGCTAAAGAAGCTACTCCTGAAGTACCGCCAATGCTGGTATTAGACGAAAATGATACCCCTGTTCCATTAGTAGATTTACAGGGTAAATTTACCAAACATGTTGGCCCTTTTGCAGGCAAATATGTAAAGAACGAATATTACAACGCTGGCGAAGCACCTGAAAAATCGGTTGATGTAGAAATCGCCATTTTATTAAAGGAAGAAAATAAAGCTTTTAAAGTAGAAAAATACGTTCACAGTTACCCACACAGCTGGAGAACTGATGAACCACTTTTGTATTATCCTTTAGATTCGTGGTTTATTAAAGTTACAGATGTTAAAGACAGAATGTTCGACCTTAATGAAACCATTAACTGGAAACCAAAATCGACTGGCGAAGGTCGTTTTGGAAACTGGCTAAAAAACGCTAACGACTGGAATTTATCACGTTCGAGATATTGGGGAATTCCTTTGCCAATCTGGAGAACTGAAGATAAAAAAGAAGAAGTGTTAATTGGCTCTGTCGAGGAACTTTATAATGCCATTGAAAAATCTATAGCAGCTGGTTTCCAGAAAGAAAATCCTTTTAAGGGATTCGAAATCGGGAACATGTCTGAAGAGAACTATGATTTGATCGATTTACATAAAAATGTGGTCGACAAAATTGTTTTAGTATCTCCATCAGGTAAACCGATGAGTCGCGAAAGTGATTTAATTGATGTTTGGTTTGACTCTGGTGCTATGCCTTATGCCCAGTGGCACTACCCTTTTGAAAACAAAGAAACAATCGATGGAAATGAAGATTTTCCAGCAGATTTTATTGCCGAAGGTGTAGACCAAACCCGTGGCTGGTTTTATACCCTACATGCAATCTCTACATTAGTTTTTGATAAAGTAGCGTACAAGAATGTAGTTTCAAATGGACTTGTACTAGACAAAAACGGACAAAAAATGTCTAAACGTTTAGGCAATGCTGCTGATCCATTCCAAACTATAAACGAATATGGTGCTGATGCAACGCGTTGGTACATGATTTCGAATGCAAATCCCTGGGATAACCTGAAATTTGACATTGATGGAATTGCTGAAGTTCGCCGTAAATTCTTCGGAACGCTTTACAATACCTATGCTTTCTTTGCCCTGTATGCCAATATCGATAAATTCGAGATCGATAAAAACAATTTAAGCAAAGTGGAAGACAGAACGGAATTAGACCGTTGGATTTTATCGTTGTTGCAAACCTTAATTAACGAAGTTGATGAAAGTTATAACACATACGAGCCAACGAAAGCAACCCGTGCTATTCAGGCTTTTGTTGATGAACATTTGAGTAACTGGTACATCAGGTTAAGTCGCCGTCGTTTCTGGAAAGGCGAAATGACCGATGATAAACGTGCAGCTTACGAAACATTATATACCTGTTTAGAAACCTTAGCACAGTTAATGAGTCCTGTTGCGCCTTTCTTCGCTGATTGGTTATATAGAAACTTAACTGTTACCGATGCATACGCAGAGCAGTCTGTTCACTTAACTTTATGGAAAGAGGCTGACCAGAGTTTGATTGATACCGATTTGAATGAGCGTATGGTTTACGCACAGGATATTTCATCAATGATTTTATCATTACGTAAAAAATCGGGCATCAATGTGCGTCAACCACTTGAGAAAATCTTAATCCCATCGTTAAGTGGCGATTTCGAACAAAAAATATCAAAGGTTGCGGATTATATCCTTTCTGAAACGAATGTGAAACATATCGAGTTCATTACCGATACACATGGTATCGTAAAGAAAAAGCTTAAACCGAACTTCAAATCGTTGGGTAAAAAGGTTGGAAAAGACATGAGCCTCGTTAAACAGGCTTTAGAAAATTCAAATCAGGATGATATCCAGCGTTTAGAAAATGACGGTTTCATTATCGTAATTGGAAGCAACGGAGAAGAATTTACCATTAATTTAAATGACGATGTAGAAGTTTTTGCCGAAGATATTCCGGGATGGCAGGTAACCAATCTGGGCAGCCTAACGGTTGCTTTGGATGTGACCATTTCGGAAGAATTAAAGCAAGAAGGTATTTCGCGCGAACTGGTTAACCGCATCCAGAATTTACGAAAAGAATTAAACTTTGAAGTAACCGACAGGATTAAAGTTTCGTTACAAAATGATAATTTGGTAGCTCATGCAGTTGCTAAAAACAAGGACTATATTTGCGCGGAAATATTGGCCGATGAATTTGAATTAACAGATACTGTAAATAATGCAAACAAAATCGTTATCGACGATGTTGAGTTAAGCATTTCAGTAACTAAAATATAAATCCATATATTAGAAAACTAAATTAAAAACATGGAAAACAGCAACAAAACACGCTACTCAGACAGTGAATTACAGGAATTTAAAGAATTAATTCAAGATAAATTACGCATGGCGAAAGAGGAACTTAACTCTTTAACCACCTCTTTGAGTAACCCTAATGCAAATGGAACTGAAGATACTTCAGGTGCTTACAAAACATTGGAAGATGGTTCGGCAACGATGGAAAAAGAGCAGATCAATCAATTGGCTGCCCGTCAGAAAAAATTTATCGATAACCTGGAGAACGCATTGGTGCGTATCGAGAACAAAACTTATGGTATTTGCCGCGAAACCGGAAAATTAATCCAAAAAGAGCGTTTACGTGCTGTTCCTCATGCTACCTTAAGCATGGAAGCTAAATTAAAGCAGAGTTAATGAAAGGCTATACAAAACCTTTAATTGTTATCTTTTTGGTTTTACTGGCCGACCAGCTGGTAAAAACCTGGGTTAAAACACACATGTACCTGGGCCAGGAGTTCCATATCATTGGTAAATGGTTTATTATCCATTTTACCGAAAATAATGGCATGGCTTTCGGTATGGAGTTTGGTGGCGAATTTGGAAAATTAGCCTTATCACTTTTCCGTATTGCTGCTGTAGCTGGTATTGGTTATGGTTTACATTATCTGATTAAACATAAATATCACCGCGGTTTAATCCTAAACGTAGCACTGATTTTTTCTGGCGCATTAGGAAACATCATCGATTCGGTGTTTTATGGAAAGATTTATGGTTACGAAAGCTGGTTCCACGGCCGAGTGGTAGATATGTTCTACTTTCCGATTGCAGAAGGTCACTTCCCTACCTGGCTACCGATTTGGGGAGGTGAAGAGTTTGTTTTCTTCAGACCTGTTTTTAACCTTGCAGACGCAGCCATTTCGGTTGGCGTGATATTGATCCTCATCTTCCAAAAAAACTACTTTAAAGAAGATGTAAAGGATGATGTAAGCATCAACAGCGAAATTGTAGAAGATTAAATTACCAAATCGTCATGCTGGAACTTGTTTCAGCATCTTAACTTAAATAACTACCCATTTCATAACTGAGATGGGCTTTTTTTTATTAAGTCATCATTTTATAAATTCTATTGTTGGTGTCAACACCGACCAAAAGGAGAACATACCTTAAATTCATTTGGAAAGCAGGTACAGCAGCAAATATTTAAGTCTGTTCCCGCTATCCTTACTGCCAATGAAGTCCCGTGTTTAACTGCGTTTCATCAGAAAAATCAGGCAGTACCAAAACGCATTGGCATTCATCCTATCGGGTTTAGTAAATTGGGTAGTGCAGGAAAGAAAATTATCTATTGGTTGGTGTCACACCAACCAACAAGAGTTTATTAAGCAATAGGCTCACAGAAAAAATCCGAATCCAAAGGTCGGTGGCTCACCGGCCTAAAGCTAAATATAAAAGAATGATGATCAACTTCCTCGATATATCTTATCTCCAATTTGGCAACGAAAAACAGGTAAAAGCTTATCAGGTTTTAATGGATAATAAGATTTTAGAAAAACTTGCTTTCTATCATCCGATACTAGTGGGCACCATACCAATCAATATCGATATTGAAAACAGTGATCTGGATATCATCTGCGAAGTATATGATAACGATGAATTTATCGACCAAATAATGGCCATTTTTGGCCCCGAAAAAGATTTCTCGGTTACCGAAAGTATCAAATTCGATGCAATCAAAGCGACATTTAAAATTGAGGATTTTGAGATTGAAATATTCGGACAAAACAGGCCGACGATGCAACAGAATGCTTACCGCCACATGTTAATCGAATATAAATTACTTTTAGAAAAAGGAGAAGCATTCAGACAGGAAATTATCTCCTTAAAAAAGCAAGGTTATAAAACAGAACCGGCCTTTGCTAAACTGTTAGGGCTTGAGGGAAATCCATACGAAGAATTACTGAAATTGGAGTCTTAGCGAGGACGCTAAGACCAGATCTTGAAGTTGGAGCCTCACTGTCATTCTGAACGCAGTGAAGAATCTTAATCAAAGAAATGCAGAAGTGTACCACTCATAAAGATCCTTCATTTCATTCAGGATGACAACCATTTACACTATTTCCCTATACTTTATTCTGACCACTATTATTTCATCATTTTTTAAAATATATTTGGAATACAAAAACCAGATATCATGAAACGCTACTATGCCCTTTTATTGCTCATTACACTGAGCAGCTCAGCATTTGCTCAAAAAGCCTTTTTAACGGAAAAAATTTAAACGGCTGGCATATAGATGTACCTGCAATGGACAAAAAGCCCGATACCATTAATCCGTTTATTGTACGTAATGGTATGCTGGTAAGTTTAGGAACGCCAGGCGGACATTTAATAACCGATAAAATTTATAAAAATTACCAGTTAACAGTAAAATACCGCTTTGCAGGCAAACCTGGCAACTGTGGCGTTTTGGTACATGCCTCAACCCCACGGGCACTGTACGGTATGTTTCCAAAATCGCTGGAAGTTCAGATGCAACATAAAGATGCCGGCGATTTTTGGTGTATTGAAGAAGACATTACCGTACCAGATATGGTAGCCAGACGCGGCCCGAAAGAAAACTGGGGTGTAAACGGCGATAAACTGCGCCGGATTAAAAATTTAACAGACGATAGTGAAAAACCTGTTGGCGAATGGAATACCATGATTATTCAGTGTTTAAACAAAGAAGTGAAGGTTTGGGTAAACGGCACATTAGTAAATTATGGTGCAAACTGTACGGCAAGCAGCGGACAGATTGCTCTACAGGCAGAAGGTAGTGAAGTAGAGTTTAAACAACTGGATCTGAAACCGATTAAAGCACTTTCTAAATAAGAAAAGTATTATCTTAATCCTTAAAACACAAACAGATCAGGTATCCAACAAAATAAGCAAGCAGATCATAAACAGAAAAATAAGTTCCCAACACAACACTCCAGAACTTATTATCCTGCAGGCCCAACCAATTTACATAATGAATGGCCTGTAAAAATTCGATAACAAAAGAGAAAATCAATACACCTAAAGCAAGTCTTTTATTATTGGTAGTTAAGAATATTCTAAAGAAGGCATAAATTAATACAACCACTAAAACATCACCACCAAAAGGCCGGATAAATGCATCGTGAAGATATTTAGCGATTAAAATTTCGATAAGGAATATCGCTAAAAAAATGAAAAGAAATTTTAAGTTGAACGTTAATTTCATTTTTCGGGTATAAAAAGAAGTCAAGTTTTTCCAGCACATTGGCCATTAAAACTTGACTTCTTTATCTTGACTTTCTATAAAAATTTAAGTTCCCTTTAGAGGATTTAGGGGTTAGATACCTAATAATAATCTAGCTGGATCTTCTAACAATTGTTTCACACGAACCAGGAAACCAACTGACTCACGTCCGTCGATAATTCTGTGATCGTAAGATAAAGCAACATACATCATCGGACGGATGACCACCTCACCTTTTTCAGCTACCGGACGCTCAACGATGTTGTGCATACCTAAAATAGCCGATTGTGGTGCGTTGATAATCGGAGTCGACATCATTGAACCAAAAACGCCACCGTTAGTAATGGTGAATGTTCCACCAGTCATTTCTTCAATGGTTAATTTACTATCACGTGCCTTTAAAGCCAATTCTAACACCGATTTTTCAATCTGAGCTAAAGTCATGCTTTCTGCATTACGGATCACCGGAACCACTAAACCTTTCGGCGCAGAAACAGCGATAGAAATATCGGCGAAATCATTGTATACCAATTCTTCACCTTCAATACGACCATTAACCGCCGGGAAATCTTTTAATGCTTCGGTAACTGCTTTTGTGAAAAAGCTCATAAAACCTAAACCAACACCAAATTTCTCTTTAAACTGATCTTTATATTTTCCGCGTAAATCCATAATTGGTTTCATGTTAACCTCGTTGAAAGTGGTTAACATTGCAGTTTCATTTTTAACGGCAACCAAACGTTTTGCAACCGTTCTACGCAGTGGCGACATTTTCTCACGACGCTCGCCACGACTACCTGCAGGAGCAGCAGTTACAACCGGAGCACTAGCTTTGGGTGCTTCTGGTTTTTTACCCACTTCCGCTTTCACCGCATCATCTTTGGTAATACGACCATCAACACCAGTACCTTTTACCGCAGCAGCATCAATTCCTTTTTCTGCAAGAATTTTACCAGCAGCAGGAGAAGGACTTCCTGTAGCATAACTTTCGCCTGCTTTTTCGGTAACTGGAGCCGCAATTTTATCTTCAGCAACAACAGCCTTTTCTTCAGCCTTTGGCGCATCAGCTTTCGCTGGGACTGCACCACCATCTTCAATTTTACAAACTACTGCACCAATGGCTAAAGTATCGCCTTCGGCTGCTATGGTTTTTAAAGTTCCAGCTTGTTCTGCAGTTAATTCGAATGTTGCTTTATCCGATTCTAATTCGGCAATAACTTCATCCATTTCAACAACATCGCCATCGTTTTTTATCCAACGTGATAAAACAACTTCGGTTATCGATTCACCAACAGGTGGAACTTTTATCTCTAAACTCATATTTTTAAAATTGTAATTTTTGTTGTTATTATGTTTTAAGATTTAAAGTTTAAAATTGTGGATTACTTAAATCCCATACCTTAAACCCTGGAACCTTCTACTTCTAATCCGCTTCTGCCATTTTTTTACTGGCCTTTTTGGTCGCTTCCTTTACTTCTTCCTGTTTAATAGGAAGTTCTAAAGCTTTTGCCAAAATATAAGCCTGTTGGTTAGCATGTTGTTTTGCAAAACCTGTAGCCGTACTGCTGCTCTCTCTTCTCGAAATTACATCAATACCTTTTAATGCGGTTTTGTATAACCTGCGGAACAAATATGGCCATGCGCCCATGTTCTCTGGTTCTTCCTGCACCCAGAAAATTTCTTTTGCATTTTTATATTTTGTCTGGACGGCCTCCATCTGATCAACCGGAGTCGGATACAACTGCTCTACACGAACCAGGGCTACATGTTTGATTTTATCAGCCTGTTGTTTCTCCAACAATTCATAGTAAATTTTACCGCTGCAGAAAACAATACGAGTTACATCTGCAACTTTAGCATTTACATCATCAATTACCTCTTTAAAACCACCTTCGGTAAATTCTTCTAATTTAGATACACAAGCCGGGTGGCGCAATAAACTTTTAGGTGTAAATACCACCAATGGTTTACGGAAATCGCGTTTAAACTGACGGCGCAATACGTGGAAGAAGTTTGCCGGAGTAGTACAATTGGTTACCTGCATGTTGTAATCGGCACAAAGCTCCATAAAACGCTCAATACGCGCTGATGAGTGCTCTGGTCCTTGCCCTTCGTAACCGTGAGGCAATAACATCACTAAACCGTTTTCGCGTTGCCATTTAGTTTCAGCACTTGCAATATACTGATCCACAACAATTTGTGCCCCATTAAAGAAATCTCCAAATTGAGCTTCCCAGATGGTTAATGCATTTGGATTTGCCATGGCATAACCATATTCGAAACCTAAAACGCCATATTCTGATAAGTGTGAATTGTAAATATCAAATGGTGCCTGCTGATCAGAAATGTTTGCCAATGGTACATATTCTTCCTCGCTGTCTTCAAGCGTTAAAACGGCATGACGGTGAGAGAAAGTACCACGTTCCACATCCTGGCCACTTAAACGCACACGTTTACCTTCTGATAACAAAGTACCATAAGCCAGCTGCTCGCCCATTGCCCAATCGAAAACATTGGTTTCGTTAACCATTTTACTCCGTTCAACAAATAATTTTTCAATTTTTTTGAAGAACTTTTTATTTGATGGTAAAGCAGTAATGCGTTTACCAATTTCTAACAAAGTAGATTTTTTAACTGCAGTAACCGGAGAAGATTCGAAATCTTTCGGCGTTGCCATACGCAAATCTGCCCATGCACCACCAAATTTAACTTCAGCATTACCCGCAACAAACTCTTTAGCTTCGTTTAAACGTTCCTGCAAAATACCACGGAAATCTTTTTCCATTTCTTTTGCCAAACCAGCTTCCAACTTACCTTCTTTAGTTAACTGCTCGATATAAATTTCCCTTGGATTAGGGTGTTTTTCGATTGTTTTGTATAATAAAGGCTGGGTGAACTTAGGCTCATCAGACTCATTGTGACCGAAACGGCGGTAGCAAAGGATATCAATAAAAACATCGTTTTTATATTTCTGACGGTATTCCATTGCCAGGTTAATTGCATAAACCAAAGCCTCAGGATCATCACCATTGACATGGAAAACCGGAGACAAAGTAACTTTAGCAATGTCGGTACAATAAGTACTTGTACGGGCATCTTTATAATTGGTGGTAAAACCAATCTGGTTATTAATTACCAGGTGAATGGTTCCACCGGTTTTATAACCTTCAAGGCCTGCCATCTGAATTACTTCATACACAATACCCTGTCCGGCAACTGATGCATCACCGTGAATCAAAATTGGCGCTAACCGACTGTTATCGCCACCATATTTGAAATCGATTTTCGAGCGGCTCATGCCTTCTACCACACCATCAACCGTTTCTAAGTGCGATGGATTAGGGCATAAACTTAAGTGAACACTTTTACCCGAAACGGTAGTCACATCTGTAGAATAACCCAGGTGGTATTTTACGTCGCCACCAAAAGGGGTATCCGGGTTGTAGCTTTTACCTTCAAACTCAGCAAAAATATCTTTATATGTTTTTTGCATGATATTGGCCAACACATTTAAACGACCGCGGTGAGCCATACCAATTACAAATTCTTCAATACCCAGTTCAGCACCTTTTTCGATTACTGAATCTAAAGCCGGAATTAAAGCTTCTGCTCCTTCTAAAGAGAAACGTTTTTGCCCCAAGAATTTCGTACCTAAGAAATTTTCGAAACTTACCGCTTCGTTTAATTTCCGAAGAATGCGTTTTTTTCTTCAATTGAGAAATTAGGCGTATTACGTGCACTTTCCATTTTTTGCTGAATCCAGTTCAACACTTCCGGTGTACGTAAAAATTTATATTCTGCACCGATAGAGTGTGCGTAGGTTTGTTTTAAAAAGGCTACAATATCTTTCAATTTTGCGGCACCAATACCAATCTCCACACCAGAGTTGAAAACGGTTTCTAAATCCGCATCCGACAAGCCAAAATTTGCCAGATCTAATGTTGGCAAATGTTTACGTCTTTCGCGAACCGGATTGGTATGCGTAAATAAGTGCCCACGGCTACGATAGCCATCAATCAGGTTTAAAACATTAACTTCTTTTAAAAATTGTTCAGGCGTTTCTGCCGTTACTGCAGGAGCCTCCGATCCTCTTCCAAAATCAAAACCTTCGAAAAATTTCTGCCAGCCAAATTCAACAGACCCGGGATCTTGTTGATATGATTGATATAAAGACTCTATATATTCGGCGTTTGCGCCATTAAGATAAGATAATTTATCCATTATTAACTGTTTACTATAAGCATTACAAAATTAGAATTTTACCTTATATAAATGGCAAAAATCTCGATTAAAATAAATGAGCGGGTTTTAAATTAATGAGCGAGCAAATGAACTAGCTTAACCTACAAAAAACGGGCAAAATTTGTTAAAATTCAATCACCCAAATGCGCTCATTCAACATTCAGTCATTTTATAATCCAATCCTCACAACTATGATGCCCAAGTTAAGGAGTAATTGCCTTTTGGATCGAGGTTTTTGATATTTTTATCAAGATCGAAAACACTTTTTGATTTCTGATCGTTACCTACACCGGCTACATTAGCCCAGTTCCCCCAATTACTTGCAGGATTATAATCAATCAATTTTTCTTCAAAATACGCTGCGCCAAAAACCCAGCTTACTTCTAAATTATTGATCAGATATAAGGCAGCGGTTTGTCTCGCAATATTCGAGATGAAACCGGTCTGATTTAGTTCCGTCATCACCGCATCTACCACAGCAAAACCCGTTTGTGCATTCTTCCACTTATTAAAGTTATCCTGCTCATTCGCAACATCAATTAGCCCCTGGCTGCCAAAACCATCCGGACTAAAAAACGTATTGCCGTATTTCTTAAACATGAAACGGAAATAATCTCTCCAAAGCAGGCCTAGTAAGATATGATTGAACATGGCTTTAGTGTTAGGCACACCTTCCATCTTTTTAATTTCCCAGTAAACTTTTCGCGGCGATAAACTACCCATGGCCAACCAGGCCGATAATTTTGAAGCCAAAATTAAGTTTTTAGAGGTTGCAGCTTGTTGCATGGCCACAATCACTTTTTGAAGATGGGCCAAACCTTCGGCTTCTCCACCTGCAAATTCAAAATCGGAACGTTGATCCTTTTGTTGAGGTAAAAGATTAAGATCTTCTAACGAAGATAATGTTCCCCAATCAATCACTTCGGCTACGTTAATCCGATCAGGTGCTGCAAAACATGGTTTAATAATCGAGTCGCGCTCAATTTTCTTTTTAAACTGGTTAAAGGCATCGGGAATATCCTTGATCGGAAACGGTAGGTCCTCCTTATTATACAAGGTGTGACCGATAAAATGTTTAAGGTTGACACGTAATTTCCAAAGTGCATTTTCTACCAAAGTTGAAACATGTGTTTCTTCCCTTGCCACCTCACGGTGATGATAAACTTCTGTAATCTCATATTCCTGCACAAGCTGAGGAATAATATCTTCAGGATTACCTTCGGCAATCAGCAGGTTCCCTCCAATCTTTTTTAAAGAATTGCGTAAACCTAAAACACTTTCTAAAATAAACTGTGCCCTGATATTACCTGTTTTTAAGGTACCGTATTTTGTTTCGCCAAAAGAACGGCGATCGAGAATGTAAACAGGCAAAATCGAATCAGATTTAGCAATTGCCTCGACCAGCATTTCGTTATCATGCAGGCGAAGATCATTTCTAAACCAGACTAAAATTTTTTTGGACATCTTTTATCGAAAAGGGTGTAAGAACACGTTTACAAATTTATCTTATTTTTCTTCTTCATCAAACCCCTGAATAATTCTTTACAAATAGGTAACAAAAAAATACTCTTTTATGGAAACCTGGGTATTAACACATCTTTCAATCAAATATTGATCTCAACACACCTTAATAAAAAACTATGAAACGATTACTCATCAGCCTGTTATTCCCAATAAGCGTATTTGCGCAGCAACAGATAAAAAGTAAAGCCATACTGGAAAGCGTAACGGTTTATAACAACGGCGCACAACTTTTACATAAAGGAAAAGTAAACCTCCCAGCCGGAACATCAGAAATTGTAGTTAACAATATTTCCGGACGGGTAAATGAAAATTCGATACAGGTTAGTGTTTCGCCGGGAGTTACCATTTTATCCGTTCAATTCAATAAAGATTTCCTGAATACCGATGCGGCCAATCCTGAAATAAAAAAACTGAGTGATAGTGTTAAAATAATAAGCAACGAATTAATCAAAACAAAAAATGCAAAAACCATTGAAGAACAAACTTTGCTTTTACTCGATGAGAACAGAAAATCGGGTGGCACAAGCAATGGAACGAATGTGGCAGAACTGATTAAATTAGCCGAATACTACCGTACAAAAAATGCAGAAGTTAGGAATGCCATATCAGCACTCACACTGACAGAGGATAAACAAAACCAAAAACTAAACGCATTACAGCAGCAAATTTCAGAATTAAGGAACAATCCTAATCAGCAACTTGGACAATTGGTTCTTCAATTAACGGCAAATGAAAATATAGATGCCAGTTATCATGTTTCGTATGTTACACCAAATGCAAATTGGCTGGCCAGTTATGATATAAAAGCGGTGGGTACCTCCAATCCCTTAGGCATAGTGTATAAGGCTGCAATTACACAAAGTACAGGCCTCGATTGGAAAAAAGTTAAGCTTTCTTTATCTACCGGTAACCCAAATTATAACATTACTGCACCAAATTTAAACCCTTGGTTTGTATCCACCTATCCGCAACAACAACTACGGATCAGAGGAATGGCATCACCAATTGACGAAAAAAGTGAACTGAATGAAGTTGTAGTTGTGGGCTATGGTACTGAAAAAAAGAAAAATTTTACCGGTGCAGTTTCTACTGTGAACGATTATACTACTGTTAACGAGACCCAGTTGGGCGTAACATTTGATATTGACATCCCCTATGATGTGAATAGTGACAACAAACCTCATACCGTTGCATTTAAAGAATACGAAGTGCCTGCCAGATACAAATATTATGCTGCTCCAAAACTAAGTACCGATGCTTATTTACTGGCTAATGTAACCGACTGGGAAAAACTAAATCTCCAGGCTGGAAATGCGAATATCATTTTTGAAGGTACTTATACCGGAAAATCATATATCAACCCAGCGAACATTTTGGATACACTTAGTTTAAGCATGGGAAAAGACAAAAAGATTATTATCACAAAAGAAAAACAACAGGATTTTAGCAGCACAAAATTTATTGGTTCGAATAAAAAACAGGTTTTTACTTATCTGATCAAGATTAGAAACACCAAAAAAGAATCCATTGATCTATCACTAAAAGATCAATATCCATTATCAACAGAAAGTGATATTGAAACCGAATTGTTAGAAAACAGTGGTGCAGAGGTAAACAAAGAAAACGGCATGCTCTCCTGGCAGTTAAAAATTGCTCCAAACGAGACCAAAACCATCAAATTAAGCTATTCGGTTAAAGCCCCTAAAAATAAAATCATTGCAGGCCTTTAGTCTTTAGTCTTTAGTCTTTAAAAAAACCCTTTTGTATCTTTAGTGTTTAAAAAAGATGGGAAAGAAAATTCTGATTACCGGGGCTACAGGACTTGTGGGTACTGAACTGAAAAAGCACTTGCTAAGCAAGGGTTATGCGGTGAATACACTTTCACGAAAGAAAGATGAAGATGCGAATAATTTTATGTGGGATGTGTACAAAGGAACTATTGATGCTGACTGTTTGAATGGTGTAGATGCCATTATTCATTTGGCGGGAGAGGCAGTTGCCGATAAAAAATGGACCAGTGAACGCAAAAAACAGATCATCGATAGCCGTGTAAAGTCAACAGAATTACTCTTCAAAACCATTAAATCTAAACCTGATCATCAGCTAAAATCGTTCATTTCTGCTTCGGCAGTTGGTTTTTATGGCGATTGTGGTGATGAAATTTTAACAGAAGAAAGCCCGAACGGTTATGGCTTTTTGGCAGACTGCTGTAAACTTTGGGAAGATGCAGTAGATCAGGGCAAAAAATTAAGTCTCAGGGTTGTAAAACTCCGTACCGGCATTGTATTGAGCAACGATGGCGGTGCATTACCTCAACTGGATAAACCGGTAAAATTGTTCGTTGGGGCTGGCTTAGGCACAGGAAAACAATGGACACCGTGGTTGCACATTGACGACATGGTTGAAATGTATATCGAAGCCATCGAAAACCTCAAAATGGAAGGGTGCTACAATGCCTGTGCTCCCTTCCCGGTAACCAACACTGCTTTAACCAAAGCCATCGCCAACCATCTTCACCGACCTTTCTGGCCAATTAAAGTACCTAAAAAAGCATTGGAATTATTACTGGGAGAACGCGTAGATGCCGTTTTGATGAGCAATAATACTTCAGCACAAAAAATTCTGGATGCGGGATTCAAATTTAAATTCACACATTTGGATGATGCTTTAAAAGATTTGTATAAATAATTTAACTGGTTAATTTTTCAAAGTGGTTAATTGTTCTATTGTTAACTGCCCATTGAGAACTGTATAAATGGCTAATCGGTTAATTGTTCAAATTAGTTAATTTACGCTACATGCTTAACGCGAAACCAGATTAATTGTTAACTGCAAACCGCTAACTGCCAATTATAAACCATCTCAAAAAAATTACAACTTTAAAATTACACATGACTTCAATATCCATTCTCTGGTTCCGTCGCGATTTACGTTTAGCAGATAATGCCGCTTTATATCATGCCCTTAGAGGCGATTATCCAGTTCTACCGCTTTTCATTTTTGACAAGAATATATTGGATAAACTGCCCAAAGATGATGCCCGTGTAACTTTCATTTATCAAACCATTGAAGAGCTAAAGAAAGAACTTCAGCAGCAAGGGTCAGATTTACTGGTAAAATATGGTGAACCTGAAAAAATATGGCCCGAAGTTTTAAAGGAGTACAACATTAAGGAAGTTTATACCAATCACGATTATGAGCCTTATGCCCGCGAACGTGATGATAACATGGCCGAGTTTTTAACCAGCGAAAAAATTGTGTTTAAAACGTATAAAGACCAGGTTATTTTTGAAAAGAACGAAATCTTAAAAGCAGACAAGACGCCTTACACCGTTTTTACCCCCTTCTACAAACAATGGCATGCTAAATTGAATGATTTTTATGTAAAAGCATATCCTACAAAAAAATACTTCAGAAATTTATTACAAACCAAACACCTGCCGCTCCCAACTTTAAAAGAAATCGACTTTGAAAAAAGTAAGCTGGATTTTCCTGAAATCAGTTATAAGAGCAAACTCGGTGATTATGCAAAAGAACGCGATTTCCCCGCGCTTGATGGCACTACGCATATTGGCCTGCATTTGCGTTTTGGCACCTTAAGCATCCGGAAAGCCGTTAAAGATGCTTTAGAAGCAAAATCAAATGTCTGGCTTTCTGAATTGGCCTGGCGGGAATTTTACATGACCATCCTTTGGCATTTCCCCTACTCGGCTTCAGATTCGTTTAAAAAACAATACGATAAAATTAAATGGCGTAACAACGAAGATGAGTTTAAGGCATGGCGTGAGGGCAATACGGGCTATCCTATTGTTGATGCCGGCATGCGCCAGCTTAACCAAACCGGATGGATGCACAACCGCGTACGCATGATTGTGGGCAGTTTTTTAACTAAACATTTACTGATCGATTGGCGCTGGGGAGAAACCTATTTTGCTGAAAAACTATTGGATTATGAAATGGCCAGTAATGTTGGCGGCTGGCAGTGGGCTGCAGGATCAGGAAACGATGCTGCCCCTTATTTTAGGGTTTTTAATCCGGAACTCCAGACTAAAAAATTTGACCCAAAATTTGAATATATTAAAAAATGGGTACCCGAATTCGGCACAAAAAAATATGCCCAACCAATAGTTGAGCATACTTTTGCAAGGGAAAGGGTTTTAAAAGTTTTTAAGGAAGCTTTATCTAATTCGTAACACTTACTATTTCGATATCAAAATCTAGTATGGCATTAGGAGGAATAGCATTACTTCCACTGGTTTTATAAGCCAAATCAGATGGAATAATCATTCTAAATTTTGCACCAGCAGTATATTTCCTAACAATATTTTTCCATCCTTGAACATAAATACTGGCAAAAGTTGCCGAAAAAGTACCATCTGTAGATGAATCAAAAACGGTACCGTCTAAAAATCTTCCAGTATATTTATAAACAACAGTGCTTTCATCGCTAATTGCATCAGTACCTGTACCAACAGTATTAGTAATATAATAAACACGAGAGGGATCTTTAGTTGCTGTTAAATTTTTAGCAGCTAAAAAGCTTTGGATCTTTGCATCATCAAATAACCACTGTTTATGGTATGGGTAAGTTTTAATTATAAAATCAAGATTTTCATTTGAAGGAATTGGTCCTACACCATTTCTACCAAAGGCTAAATATGAAGGCAACAAAATCCTGGCTGTACCTCCTGGTTTTAATTTAAGTACAGCTGTTCTTAATGCGGGTATGTTGTATGTACTTGTTGATAAAGAGCCCTGATAAAAGCTATTCAAATAGCCAACGTAAGTACCTAAATTACCATTTGAGGGTGACTGGAGATAAGTTGTTCCATTCGTCATAGATTTAACAGTCACATCATACAATACCGAATCTGTATTTAAGAATAGCTCACCATCAGTAGGGTTTGTAACCTGATAATAAAATCCTGTTTTAGCAGAATCAGGCACCATTTGTGTTAAATTATTCTTTGATATATATGCCTTTATAGCTGCATCATCTACAGTTTGTGCAGTATCATAGTCCTTTTTGCAAGAGCTGAAAACTACAGTAGCCAGTAAAAGTGTCAACAGGCCAAGTTTAGTAAATTTGTTCATTTATTATTGTACGTCTGTAAGTGTTATAGTAAAATCGAGTACCGAATTAGCAGGTACCAAGGATGATGGTGACTGTGTTCCGTAGGCGTAATAAGATGGGATAATTAACCTGATCTTTCCTCCTTTTTGTATTTTTTGAATCCCAAACTGCCATCCTAAAATTACATTTCCAAGTTTAAAAGAGGTTGGGGTTCCTTTGGTGCTATCGAAAATAGTACCATTTAATAATCTGCCATCATAATCTGCAGTAATCACCGTTGAGGGTAGATAACTTACGTTTCCTGTTCCAGGAGCTATAATCTGATAAAAAATACCACTCGCATCTTTTGTTGCCGGAATATTATTAGCCTTTACAAAAGCACTTATTGCAGCCGTATCAGCCTTAAACTGGGGAGTAGGATCGTAAGAATCATCAATAGATACATCTTTCTTACAAGCTGCAAAACATCCTGTGAGGCATATCAATAGAATAATATGTTTAAACTTAACCATCAATCGCAAAAATAAGCTTTTAATACGGATGCTACAATTTTTAACCTATTTTAACAAATAAGCCTATTGTTAACACTTAAGATAGGCCTACTGTGTGTTCGAAAGCTGGATTGTAAAATCCAATACTGAATTACCTGGAATAGAACCTACGGCTCCGCTTCCATAACCTAAACTTGGTGGAACAATTAATCTGATTTCACCGCCTTTTTGAATTTTAGGAATGCCTATTCTCCAGCCCTGTATTAATTCTGCCAGATTAAAAGTCTGCTCTTTACTGCCACCATTATCAAACACATTGCCATTTAACAACCTGCCCTCATATTTGATGGTGATTTTTGTATTGCTGGGATAAGTAAAAGAACCAGTACCTGGTTTAATGATTTGATAATATAGACCAGAGTTATCTCTAACGGCATTGATATTATTTTGTTTGATAAAATCGGTAATCTGTTTTTCAGGATCCTCATCTTTTTTACAAGATGAAACTGCAGCTACACATAAAAAGAGTATGGTGAGGAATCTAAATTTAATCATGTGCGAAAATAGGATTTAATATCATAAAGGTAAGGACTTATTATTTTTTCAACTTCTGTCATGCTGAGGCACGAAGCATCTGTTTCATCGGCTGCAGATGCTTCGTGCCTCAGCATGACAGCATATTATGAACTCCTGCCAGAAAAGAATAATGTTTTAATTAAGGTTGAAATTATTCCATAAAATTAAAAAAGGTTTAAGGTATAGGTTATGCACCTAATCCTTAAACCCTCCGCCTTTCAGCCTTTTACCTTAAAAAATATATTTATTTGCTTCAATAAGCTGTTGCGCAACTCTTTGACGGGCATCTTTAACATTAAACGGCTCCACTTTTGTAAAACGGCGCAAACCAACCAACATCATGCGTTGCTCATCACCTTCGGCAAAAGCCCAAAGTGCTTCTTTACCTGCTTTGGCAATACCGTCAACCGCTTCTACTAAATAAATTCTTAATAGATCCAATTGGCCTGCAACTGCTTCCTCTCCACGGGTACTTGCTAATTTTTCTGTTCTCAATAGTGCAGATTCTAGCACATAAACATAGCTAGCCATGTCAGCAATGTTCATTAAAATTTCCTGCTCTTTGCTTAAGGTCATCATTAACTTTTGAACCGCAGCACCAGCTACCATTAAAGTTGCTTTTTTCAGATTCGAGAGTACTTTTTCTCTGCAGCAAATAAGGTGGTATCTTCCTCACCAAAATCAGGGATGCTCATCAATTCAGCTGCTACGGCAGTAGCTGGCGTCATTAAATCCAATTCGCCTTTCATCGCACGTTTTAGCATCATATCAACGGTTAACAAACGGTTAATTTCGTTTGTACCTTCAAAAATCCGGTTAATACGTGCATCACGGTAAGCCCTATCCATTGGTGCATCAGCACTAAAGCCCATACCGCCGTAAATCTGAACGCCTTCATCTACAGTATAATCTAAAGCTTCAGAGCCCCATACTTTTAAAATGGCACACTCTACCGCGAATTGTTCAACAGATTTCAGCCTTGCTTTACCAGATTCCATTCCACCAGCAACCAGTTGATCGTAAGTATCATCAATATTCTGTCCGGCACGATAGTTTGCCGAATCAACAGCATAAAGTTTAGCGGCAATTTCTGCAATTTTGAAACGGATAGCACCGTATTTAGAAATTGGACGACCAAACTGGATCCGTTCGTTCGAATAATTAATCGCCGTATTTAAAGTTGCTTTTGAAGCACCGATAGCAGCCGCAGATAATTTGATACGGCCAATGTTTAAAATATTTACCGCGATTTTAAAACCATTTTCCCTATCGCTCAACATATTCTCAACTGGCACCGGACAGTCGTTAAAGAAAACCTGACGGGTTGAAGAACCTTTAATACCCATTTTATGCTCTTCAGGATTCATGGTAATACCACCGAAATCTTTCTCCACAATAAATGCGGTTAAGTTCTTATCATCGTCTATTTTGGCAAACACAATGAAAATATCAGCAAAACCACCGTTTGTGATCCACATTTTCTGACCATTGATGATATAATGTTTACCATCCTCGCTTAGTTTTGCCTTTGTTTTACCAGAGTTTGCATCTGAACCCGAATTTGGCTCAGTTAAACAATAAGCTGCTTTCCATTCGCCCGAACCAAGTTTAGGGATATATTTTGCTTTCTGTTCTTCATTACCATAGTATAGAATCGGTAAAGTACCTATCCCTGTATGTGCGGAAAGTGCGACAGCGAAAGAGTGTCCGGCACCAACCACATCTGCAACCAACATGGAAGTATTGAAGTTTTTACCAAAACCTCCGTATTCTTCCGGTACTGAAACGCCAAGAATGCCCAGTTCGCCAGCTTTGGTTAAAAGTGTCGGCATTAACTCCGGGTCTTCCTGTTTATCAATTTTATCTAAATTGGGATAAACTTCAGCTGCCAGAAAATCGCGACAAGTCTGTGCAATCATCTGCTGCTCTTCATCAAATTCTTCAGGGATAAATACTTCCTGATAAGTGGTATCCTTAATTAAGAATTCACCGCCTTTAATTGTCTTTTTTTCAGTTGTTTCCATTGTTATGGGATTTGAGAAATGAGATTTGAGATTTGAGACCTGCTCAAATTCAAACTCAAATCATTTTTGTATGAGTTTTGGGATATTAGACGTGAGATTTGCGTTCTCTTGATCGGACAACATGTCTCAAATCTCATATCTAGCTTCTCACGTCTATAAAAGTTCAAAAATTCCTGCGGCACCCTGTCCTGTTCCTACGCACATGGTTACCATTCCATATTTCTTATTTTGTCTTTTTAATTCGTTCATGATCTGCACAGTCAATTTTGCTCCGGTACAGCCTAATGGATGGCCCAGCGCAATTGCACCTCCATTAACATTGATCACATCAGGGTTTAAATCCAATGTTCTGATTACGGCTAAAGATTGAGAGGCAAAAGCTTCATTCAGCTCGATTAAATCGATATCTTCTTTTTCAAGCCGGCTTGTTTCAATGCTTTTGGAATCGCCTCAATTGGACCAATCCCCATGATGCGCGGCGGAACACCTGCGATACCGTAACTTACCAATCTGGCAATCGGTTCTGCATTTAATTCTTTCATTTTCTTTTCAGACACCACCAGAACAAAAGCAGCTCCATCTGATGTTTGCGATGAATTACCAGCAGTTACACTCCCAACAGCATCGAATACAGGTTTCAGTTTCGCCAGCTTATCTAATGTCGTATCTGCACGCGGACCTTCATCGGTATCAACCACGTAAGAACGTGTTTTCTTTTTAAGGTTTGCATCGAGGTAATTTTCATTTACGGTGATTGGCAGGATACCATCTTTTAAATGACCGTTTTTTATCGCATGAATGGCTTTCTCGTGAGATTTTAACGAAAAGGCATCCTGATCTTCACGACTCACATTATATTCTTTGGCTACGGCTTCGGCAGTCAGGCCCATGCCCCAGTACCAATCCGGATTGTTTTTTGCGACCTCTGCGTTAGGCACGAGCTTCCATCCGCCAAAAGGCATTCCACTCATTACCTCTACCCCACCGGCAATGATACAATCGGCCATGCCAGCCTTAATTTTGGCAACCGCCGTAGCAATGGTATCTAAACCCGATGCACAGTAACGGTTTACGGTAACACCCGGAACTTTATCGGTATCCAGGCCCATCAGCGAAATCATACGGCCAATATTAAGCCCCTGTTCTGCTTCCGGAGTAGCGTTACCCACAATTACATCATCAATTTGTTCGTTATCTAAATTCGGAACCGACGCCACTAAAGCCCTGATTACTTCTGCGGCTAAATCATCAGCTCTTGTAAAACGGAATACGCCACGGGGTGCTTTACCCACTGCTGTACGATATCCGGCTATAATATATGCTTCCATTTTTTAAGATTTGAGATCTGAGACTGGAGATTTGAGACCTGCTCAAACTCAAAACTCAGATCGATTATTGTTTTTTTCAGATTTGAGACACTAGATTTGAGACCAATTACCGTCTCACTTCTCAAATCTAATGTCTCATATCTTTCTATTGATTTTCTTATCCAGCATCTGCTGAAAACCATAAGTCATTTTTTGTAGTTCATCAATTTGATCCAGTAAAGGGTTCAAAATTTCAGATTCAAGAATTGCGAGTTTATTAGCGATTACCAATTGAGTTTGTAATTCATAAGAAGATCCATTGGCTATTCCTAAAAAGTTATTAAATTCTTTAACTGAATTTCTACCAGCTCCCTCAGCAATGTTTGATGAAATTGAGACAGCTGCCCTTCGGGATTGACTTATCAGCCCATAACGTTCGTCAGTTGGAAAAGTTGAAGTTGCTTTGTAAACATCAACGGCTAAATCAATAGCTTTATTCCAAATTTTCAACTCTTTTAAATTATTCATGTTCTATTATATTAACGCTTATGTTATGAACGACACAGTCCGTCTCAAATCTAATGTCTCTTATCTCACATCTAGTTACGCAACGGCTTCCCTTTTGTAATAATACTTTGGATCCGCTCTAACGATTTCCGCTCTCCTGCGAGTGATAAAAATGCTTCTCTCTCCAGATCCAATAAATATTGCTCGGTTACTTCTGTTGGAGAAGATAAATCGCCACCGCACATGACATAACCTAATTTTTCGGATATTTTTTTATCGTGTTCAGAAATGAAATGCCCGGCATACATACTATTTGCACCTGCATATACAATTCCAAGACCTTGCTTTCCTAATACTTTAATGTCGTTACGCTGAACGGGTTTGGTATATCCGGCATCGGCAAGTTCTATCGCTTTAGCTTTTGCATCGGCTAACAAACGGTTCCGGTTCATCGAGATCGAGAATTTATCTTTTTGCAGATAACCCAGTTCGTAAGCTTCGTAACCTGAAGTAGAAACTTTAGCCATACCAATAGTTAAGAAACGATCTTTCAGGGCATTCTGCACAATCTGATCATCTTTATATTCATCAGATGCACGCAAAGCAAACTCTTTTGTTCCGCCACCACCAGGGATAACGCCTACACCAAACTCTACCAAACCCATATAAGTTTCGGCAGATAGCTGCACGTGATCGGCATGTAAACTGAACTCGCAACCACCACCCAAAGTTAAATTATGAGGGGCTACCACGACCGGAATAGAAGAATAACGGATGCGCATCGAGGTATTCTGGAACATTCTGATCGCCATGTTCAATTCGTCCCACTCCTGTTCTACTGCCATCATAAAAATCATCCCTACGTTTGCACCCGCAGAGAAATTTGCACCATCGTTACCGATTACCAAACCACGGTAATCTTTCTCGGCCATATCGATGGCTTTGTTAATTCCGGAGATTACATCACCTCCAATGGTATTCATTTTAGTGTGGAATTCTACATTCAGAATGCCATCTCCCAAATCAATAATCGAAACACCCGAATTTTTCCAAAGCGTTTTATTTTCACGGAGATTATCTAAAATGATAAACTCATCAGTTCCAGGTAAAGCTTTATAACTTTTAGAGGGGATATCGTAATATTTTTTGACACCGTTTTCTACTTTATAAAACGAAGTATTTCCGGCATTTAGCATTTCGTGTACCCAAGCTGCGGCTTTATTGCCATATTGTTCCATTCCTTCGATGGCTTCTTTTACGCCAACGGCATCCCAAAGCTCAAACGGACCTAATTCCCAGCCAAAACCGGCTCGCATAGCATCGTCAATACGATACAATTCATCAGAAATTTCAGGGATCCGATCAGATACATATTCAAATAAACCAAAGGAAGAATGGCGGAACAATTCGCCTGCCTTATCTTTTCCTTTGGCAAAAAATTTTCATGCGCTCACGAAGGTTCTCCACCGGCTTGGTCATTTCTAAAGTCGCCGATTTTACTTTTTGCTGAGGCTTATATTCCAGGGTTTTTAAATCCAACGCCAGGATTTCGGTTTTACCCTCAGCAGATTTGGTTTTTTTATAGAAACCTTGTTTAGTTTTATCACCAAGCCATTTGTTCTCTTCCAATTTTTGCACATAAGCAGGAAGTTTAAACAAATCATGTGCTTTATCATCCGGGCAGTTATCATAAAGCCCTTTAGCCACTTTAATCATGGTATCTAAGCCTACCACATCCGACGTACGGAAAGTAGCAGATTTTGGTCTGCCCAATGCCGGCCCTGTAAATTTATCAACCTCCTCTACCGTTAAATCTAATTTTTCGACCAAATGCAAAAGTGCCATGATGGAATAAACCCCCACACGGTTGGCAATAAAGGCTGGCGTATCCTTACATAAAACAGTTGTTTTACCTAAAAACTTATCACCATAATGCATCAGGAAATCTACAATTTCCGGCTGCGTATGTGGCGTAGGAATAATTTCCAATAACTTTAAATAACGCGGTGGATTGAAAAAGTGTGTTCCACAGAAATGCAATTTAAAATCTTCACTTCTTTCCTCAGCCATCAAATGAATAGGGATACCAGAAGTATTTGAAGTGATTAAAGTACCTGGTTTACGGAATTGCTCTACCTGTTCGAAAACTTTTTTCTTGATATCAAGATTTTCGACAACGACTTCAATTACCCAATCGTAACCGGCAATTTTCGACATATCATCATCGAAATTCCCCGTTTTGATTTTATTTAACGCTTTTTTGGTATAAACTGGCGATGGATTTGTTTTTACAGCCGTTTGCAAAGCTGTATTTACAATCCGGTTTTTTACAGCTGGGCTATCCAGTGATAATCCTTTTGCCTGCTCTTCAGGACTCAAATCTTTAGGGGCAATATCCAGTAGCAAAACCTCAACACCAATATTGGCGAAGTGGCATGCAATACGGGAACCCATAATACCTGAACCTAGAACAGCAACTTTATTAATGCTTCGTTTCATCAGTATATATTTTTCTTTTTATGGTCTGATGTAACCTGTTATGTAAAAATTTACACAGCAGGCTTCATGATTATATTTATTAATCAACAGTATATGCTACTGTAATATCATTTAGTTTGATAAGCAGGTTAATAAAAGTCTCTTTTTCTTTTTTCGAGAAATGCTCATCAAGATATTCATTAAATTTTCGCACAACCCCTTTGGCTAATTGTTTTTTCTCTTTACCAAAATCGGTCAGAAAAACCTTTACCGAACGTTTATCACCTGCAGATGTTTCACGATAAATGAGGTTAGCCTCTTCCATGTTATTTAACATGCGGGACAAACTGGTTGCTTTAACCCCAAGCAAGCCGGCCAAATTCGATACCGCAGTTCCCTCAACATCATCTATATTAATAAGCATATAACCAATGGCCTGGGTAATTCCGAAACTGGATGCCATCTGATTGTATTTATTAAACATATTTTGCCAGGCAAACTTAACATGGTAATCTATGGTTTGTTGTTGTTTCATTTTCACTAATTTATTATGCTTGCATAACAAAGCTAATGAATGTATTTTGTTAATGCAATAGAAAAATTCAAAATATTTGTCAAATTTTTCTTATCATAGTCATACACAAAATGAAAACACGTTATATGTTAAAAGTGAAACAAATAATCTTGTTTAGTCCATTTATTTTATGGGCTACAATTTGCCAAAGCCAGGTATCTTATTTTGGAAAAGCCCTGTTAAACAGTCAAAAATTAGAGGTTTTTAAAAAAACAACCACCCTATTTACTTTGCAATATGTTGATTATGCTGAACTGGAAAAATTTGATCAGGCCATTAAAAAAAACTGGACAATTACACCATATAAAATTATTAAGCCCGAAGAGCTGGCCCGTTATGATACGCTTGCAAATTATTCTGTTTTTTATTTCGATGCTTATGGCGAGAAGTCAGACAGTACATATAACGTGAATATAATTTATGCACTGAAGTTATTAACGCCATCTAAAAAACCCAAGGTAAAAGAAGAAAGTATATTGGCAACAGTTACACTTTTTGCTGATCCTAACACAAATCTGCTGGTCAGAACGCAAGATCAGCAATATGGCACCAGAAGAAGTATAAAAAATAATATTCTATCCTATTTCTATAACAAAGCTAGTTTCTTCAACTGGTCGCCAGGCTTTTTAACGGGTTATTTAAAACAGATTAATGATGGATTGCTCGCAAATGAAAACTGTAACATAGATTACCAGTTTTATAATAAGGTACGCTTACCTGAACTGGCAAAGGAAACACTTTATATACCCGAATATATTAAGGAAGTATTTTCTTCAAGATTAACGCTTTTACCACCGTCAGGCATTATTGCTGAACCTTATAATTACAAACTTAAATTTATACCGTATAAAGAACTTGATAGTTTAATTCTGAATAAAACTGCCAACGTTAAATATGTGGTTTACACACAACGATCCAGCGATAAAATAATCAGTGTGTACGATAGTAAAGACGATAAAATTATTTATCAGCGCTTTTATCCGGAATCACCAAATTTTGAGATGAATGATTTAAGCGAGATTAAAAAGGTAATTGTTTCGCTTAAATAAGCGGAGTTCAAATATATCTATTGTGCTGTCACGCTGAACACAGTGAAGAATCCCTAACAAAAGAGCCACGGGTTTTATAATTTCAAAAGACTGTTGCGTTAGAATTAGTTTAACAAAAGATCCTTCACTATATTACTTGTTGACAGACTTCAATAGAATGGTCGTCATCACGACCGCATCAACTCGAAATGGAGAGATTTATCAAAACAGATTTAGTTTCGCCGAGCACTCCGTAGTTCTCGATTGCATTACTGATGTAAACTCGGTAAAGGCAGCATTCCGCCTGAAATGACGGTACACGAGAGAATCTTTAGATTAATCACCGTTATTTATATTGATTTTTATAAAAAAATTACCCCTCAAGATTGACAAATTCTCTTTATACTACTAACCAAAGCAGCTAGTTATTACAAACAAAACCTCTTAAATCAAAAAAAGTCCCGATTTTTATCGGGACTTTTTAATTGTTGTTAAAAACAGACTAGTAAAGTGTAAACTCTACGCGACGGTTTTGTTGACGACCAGCTGCAGTTTTATTAGTAGCAATTGGTTGACCCATACCGTAACCTGTAGCCTCAATACGTGATGCATTAGCGCCTTGAGAAACTAAATAAGCTTTTACAGATTCTGCTCTATCTTTCGATAAACGCAAGTTTAATTCTTTTGAACCTGTATTATCTGTATGACCAGCTAATTTTAAGCTAAAGTTTTTCTGAATCAATAATGCTGCAACTCTATTTAAGGATGCATAAGATTTAGAACGGATAGTTGCTTTACCTAAATCGAATTCCAGGTTTTTAATCGCTTCGTTAACTACCTTACGGTCTTCTTCAGTAACAATAACTTTTTCTACAACTTTTTCCGGCGTTTTTAACGGACAACCAGCTCCATCTACAACAGTACCTGCTGGTGTATCAGGGCATTTATCCAATTTGTCTGCAACACCATCACCATCAGTATCTTTCAAAATATCATTTAGTTCCGAACGTAATTTTGCATTATCAGCTTTTTGGGCATTCAACTCTGATTTTAAACCTTCTGCGGTTTGTTTCGCTTTTAAAGCTTCATCATAAGTTAAAGCAACCGGATTGTGGAAAGCCAATTGTTTTCCGCTACCTAAGGCAAACTCTAAACCGGCATAAGCATAGTTGTATTTATCATTTCCATTTTTGTAGTAACCATCTAAGTTATCGCCATCAACAAAGCTGATCGTCCAACCTAAATCGAAGTTAACTGCATCAGAAATTTTAAATTTTGCGCCTAAACCTACCGGGATGATTAATTCATTAATGTTTTTATCACCTGCATATAAAGATGTACCAGCTGCTGTGGTAATACTAGGCTTATAACCTGCAATACCCGCACCTGCAGAAGCATAAAGTTGCAAAGCATTCTCTTTCTTAAACATATCTATATTGAACATGTTTACTACAGCACTTAAAGTTCCTGAATAAGACAACTGTGTGTCGAAAGCTTTTACAGGAGAGTTATTTACCGAACCACCTTCATAAGGCTCGGAATTATCGCCTTTTAATTTACCCCGAACTCCATCTAAACGAAGAGAGAAATAAGGTGTAAACTGTTTTTTGACGTAAAGGCCATAACCAAAGCTTGACTTGTTATTACTGAAATCATTTTTTCCACCCAATGGTGATAATGGCGTAAGTACACCGGCATTTACGCCGACAGACCAGGTCCTGAAGGTGGTTGATGAAGTTGCAGGACTTTCCTGAGCTGAAGCAGCCGACCCAATCAATAAACCAGCGAGTGCAACCGGTAGTGTTTTGAATAATTGTAGTTTCATAATTTTCTGTATAACGTTGAATAGCGTCTGATATCCTTTACAATAGCCATACCAAAAATACAGGCAGGTAAAAATACTTATCAACTTTTCAACACTAATTACCATGAAGCAACTTGTAGGAATAAAAAAATATTTAGTATATTAAGTAAATCGCTATAAGCTACTCACTTAATGGATTTTATAAAAAACTTAAGTTTTAGACGTCAACATCTCTATTTTAGTTACCATTTTATAGATCAAAGGGTATACATCAGGTTTTAAAAGCATTCTGAAGTAGACAAATATTTACAAGTCTCACTTTTTGATCGATTATTACCTCATATTGTAAGCACATTTACCACTTTATTATACTAGCCAGTTTAAATATAAATGCTTTTTGCTGTCACACTGAGGGATAATTTATGGTATAAAAATCAATATGAATGAACAGATAGATAAGGAAGGTGAATTGTCTCGAAGTATCGTTTCAAACGGAGTAGAGAACCCGAAGGCTCTGCAAAGCAAAATCTTTTAAATTTGATTTCAATAAATAGTATAAAGATCTCTCCGCTTCGCGTTGCTCCGGTCGAGATGACGGCCATTCTGTTGGAGTCTGTCAATGGTAGGATAGTCGATTACTTTATTAATGTGTTGAAATAGTCTTCGAATACACTCAGACTGACATACGAAATAAATTTTATTTAATTTTAAACATGCTGTATATTAATTGATATCGCCCGCAAATTTCCATCGCGTACTAAAATTTTCTGGTAATCGCTGGTTGGTTAATAAGGCCCTTACCATTTCTACCGGCATATTATTTTCATACAATATGCGATTATGAAACTCGATATTGGTCATTTTACCGCTTTGTACCAATTCGTTATGCAACGCCCTAAACTGTAATCCACCTAACATGTAGCCAATTTGATACAATGGCCCATACCCCCCGGTAAACGATCTGCGTACTTCTGCCTCTGCATTGGCACGTTCAAAACCTACACGATCTACCAAAAAGTCGATGCACTGCTGAGGTGTCCATTTACCTAAATGATAGTTCATCGAAAAAATAATACGTGCACAGCGGTGCATGCGCCAAAAAGCATTCCAATTTTATCCTCCGGAGATGTTGCAAAATTCTGGTCCCAAAGCAACATCTCCCAGTACAGCGACCAGCCTTCCGTCCAGAAAGGGGTGCCAAATACCTTGCGATAAGGCTTGTAGCGGCTTTGCATAAAATATTGAAGGTTGTGTCCCGGAATAAGTTCATGAAAAACTACAGCTCTGGAAAAATGCCTGTTGTTACCGCGCAGGGTCATCATTTTGGCATCTTCGCTCATATCTTCTGTCGGATAAGCAATTAATACAGATTCGCCACCCAGAAAAAACGGTGCATATAATTGTTCCTGCGGACTTAACATGCGCATGCGCCAGCCTTCTTTGGCCAGGGGAGGAATGGCGATGAGGTTATTTTTCTCTACAAAATTTATGGCTTCATTGGCTAGTTCATAAACCAATTCGGGCTGTTTACCCAATTCAGGGTAATCAGTTTTTACCTTTTCCAATGCTTTTTTCCAATCGTTACCAAAGCCCATTAGTTGCGAGGCTTTAAGCATTTCTGCATCGCACCAGGCAAATTCCCTCATGGCAATAGCCTCAATCTGCTCAGGTGTATAGGCAATCATCTCATCGTTTAAGCTGCTTAATAAAGCTGTTCTTCCTATCGGATTACCAATAATACCACTTCCATCGTCTTTGGCATTTGAGGTTTTAGCTATTTTACCCAGTACAGCAGCATATTCATTTACTGCACCTACTACATCCGGATAAACTGCTTTTGTGGCTTTGGTAAATTGCGGATCGTAACCATTATAAAATTTATAAGCTTCAGTAAATACAGCCAGGTATTGATTCACAGTTTGCTGTGCCCATGAAGCCTGTACTGGCGTCACAATTAAATCTTTGTTTTTTACTGCCTTTGTGGTTTTCTGAATGGCCTCTTTCAGTTGTTCGAACTGTTGTTGGATAATTTTGCCATCTTGTTGCGTACCAATCCTCCGTTTTGCCTCAAAATCTAATACTGTTTTGGCAAATGGCAAAGCAAAAATATTGCTTTTAAATTCGGTGTATTGCTGTTGCAAATTTGCCGAGTCTGATCGGATATCGCGTTTAAGCAAAATATAATCTACCCTTTCGTTTACAGTTAGCTTGTTAAAAGGCAATGCCCTTAACTGTTTTTGCCATTCAGCATAAAAGCCTTGCATCCGCTTAAAATATTCATCCGATCGCTTGAGCGTATATTTACGGTTAAGCATGGTCACATCTGATTGGTATTGATTAATCAGTGGACTTATCAGGCTGGCTTCATTAGTTTGAGCGTGTAATTGTACCGCAACTGTTAGAAATAAAAACAGGGAAAATAGTTTGCGCATAGCGATCCGTACATTTTGAATTAGTTGACGCAATATAACTAAACCGCTAAGCATTTGCTGCAGGGCGCCTATGTAACTTATTTAAAGCTATTTGATTAAAAGTAACTCAGGTCGATCATAATTTCTTGCCCTAAAAACAGTTACCAACCGATGGCTTTATCATCTCCCCTCGGGTCAGCACCACCCTGATAATTTCCCCATTTTGTCTTTAAAATGGCATCAACCCTACCAATCGGGCCTCTTTGTATGATTTTATAGCCTTTTGCTTTTAATTTCTCTACTGATAAACTATCGATGGCGTCTTTTTCTACATACACCTCATCCGGTAACCATTGATGATGAAACTTTTTAGCCGCTACAGCGGATTGCATAGGCATATCGAAATCGATTACATTAATAATGGTTTGAAATACAGAAGTGATAATAGTTGATCCGCCTGGTGTACCTACCACCATAAATAATTTTCCATCTTTCTCTACAATGCTTGGCGTCATAGAACTTAACATTCGTTTATTCGGTGCAATGGCATTGGCTTCTCCACCTACTAAGCCATACATATTGGGTGCGCCGGGTTTAACAGAAAAATCGTCCATTTCGTTATTCAACAAAAAGCCAGCTCCTTTTACTGCAACCAGCGATCCATAAGAGCCATTTAAAGTAGTGGTAATGGAGACGGCATTTCCATCGCGGTCTACAATGGAGAAATGTGTGGTTTCTTCGTGTTCTGCACCTTTTATTTCGCCAGCCAAAACAGCACTGCTTGGCGTTGCTGCTGTCCAGCTAAAGTTTGCCATTCGACTTTTATTATAGGAGGCATTTAATAATTGTTGTTGTGGCACGGCGTAAAAATCAGGATCGCCTAAATATGTTGCGCGATCGGCATACACTCTCCTTTCGGCTTCTACAATCACCTGCACGGTTGAATCGGCATTGTGTCCCCATTTTTTTAAAGGATAAGGCTCTACAGACTGGAGCAATTGGATCAGTGCTATACCTCCACTAGAAGTAGGCGGCATAGTAATAATTTTGTAGCCCCTATAGTTACCGGTTATGGGTTTACGCCAGATAGCGTGGTAATTTTTTAAATCTTCTCTTGTTATAAGTCCTTTGCCGCGTTGCATTTCTGCCACAACCGAATCGGCTACAGCACCTTCATAAAAACCTGCCCTGCCTTTTTCCTGGATCTGTTTTATGGTATTACCAAGTTCTTTTTGGATCAAAAGATCATTTTCCTGCCAGGTTTTTTCCAAATTTACAAGGGCCGTTCCATTTGGATTAAAATCCATAAACTTTCTATGCAAAGCATTCAATTCACCAGCCTGCCTTTTAGTAATTTTAAAACCGTTTTGCGCTAAATTTATTGCCGGCTGCAATACTTGTGCCCAGGAAAGCCTTCCGTATTTTTTGTGTGCCTCTACCATACCATCAACAGATCCTGGTACGCCCGCAGCTAAATGGCCGTAAAGACTTTTATCAACAACCGGATTGCCAGCAGCATCCAGATACATATCTCTGCTGGCTGCCGCAGCGGCTTTTTCTCTAAAATCTAAAGCACTGATTTCGCCGTTTGCACCACGATATACCATAAAGCCACCCCCGCCAATATTCCCTGCGTTAGGATAAACTACTGCAAGCGCGAACTGAACTGCAACGGCTGCATCAACAGCATTCCCTCCTCTTTTTAAAATATCTATACCCACCTGCGACGCTTCCGGATGGGCAGAAACCACCATTCCATTTTTATATTCACCGCTGTTGTTTTTACCCAATTGTCCGGTTACACAGCCAGCGAATAACAACACAGTGCTTAGGTATATTAACGATATTTTTAGGTTATTGAGGGGCTTTATAGTTTTCCGCATCTTTATATATTTTTTCTATTACCTCATTGTTTTTTTCGGTAATTACCTTTCTTTTCAAACTTAATTTTGGGGTAAGCTCACCGCCATCTATGCTCCACTCTTTAGCTAACAATGCAAATCTTTTTACCTGCTCCCATTTACCAAACCCTACATTTGCGGCTTCGATAACCTCATTATATTTAGTAAGCACCTGTTCGTTTTTAATAATCTCTTCATTCGAGGTAAAAGTAATGCCTTTTCTACCTGCCCAGGTTTTTAAGGTTTCGAAATTAGGAACGATCAATGCAGAAGGGAATTTTCTATTTTCACCCAAAACCATAATCTGTTCGATAAAAATCGATTCTTTATATTTATTCTCCAGCATTTGTGGAGCAACATACTTACCGCCTGCTGTTTTAAACATTTCTTTTTTACGGTCGGTGATTCTTAAAAAGCGGCCATCAACCAGTTCTCCAATATCTCCGGTATGGAACCACCCCTCTTTATCTATCGCTTCATCAGTTAAGTCAGGTCGGTTATAGTAACCTTTCATTACCTGATGTCCCCGGGTTAAGACTTCTCCATCTGGTGCTATTTTAACTTCCACACCTTTAATTACTTCCCCTACCGTTCCGAACATGGTTCCTCCCAAATGGTTAACCGTAATTACCGGCGAGGTTTCAGTAAGTCCATATCCTTCAAAAACAGGCATACCAGCTGCCCAGAAAATTCTCGCCAGACGCGGATTTAGCGCTGCTCCGCCAGATACGATCACCACGATTTCGCCGCCTAAAGCTTCCTGCCATTTTTTGAAAACCAACTTACGGGCAATCCCCAATTTAAAGTTATACCAGGCACCTGCATCAATGGTATATTTTTCGGCTAAAGCTACAGACCAGAAGAAAATTCCTTTCTTAATTCCAGTTAATGCTTTACCCTTTTCCATTATCTTATCGTATACTTTTTCGAGAAGCCTTGGAACGGTAGAAAATACATTGGGTTTTACATGCTGAATATCGGCTACAATAGTTTCCATACTTTCTGCATAATAAATTCCGGTATAATTGAACAGATATAAATAAATGATCATCCGCTCGAAAATGTGTGATAAAGGCAGAAAACTTAAACCTTTTTTAACGCCTTCTGGTATAACTACGGCTGAGTTTACAAAATTTGCGACTAAGTTATTGTGTGTTAACATTACTCCCTTAGGTGTTCCTGTTGTACCTGAAGTATAAATTAAGGTTAAAACATCTTCAGGCTCCACTTTTGCGCGATATTCTTCCAAATCGATATCGTTACTCGCTTTGCCCAGTTCAATTAACGTATTCCAGTTTTCGACTTCCGTAATTTCGTTAAAGCTATAAATTTTAATATCCGGGTTTATGGCATCGGCACAAGGTTTAATTTTTTTATACAAATCTTCATCAGCCACAAAAATAATGGCGATTTCTGCATCTTTTAAGATAAACTGAATATCGTGCTCAGCTAAAGTTGGATATAATGGAATCTGATAAGCCCCAATTTGGTTGGCCGCAAAATCGGCAATATTCCACTCTGGCCGGTTGTGCGACATTACAGCAACCCTGCCCCCTTTGCCTATGCCCTGTTTAATTAATCCACGGCTTAGGTTATCTACAGCGCTACAAAAATTGACTGTACTATAATTTATCCATTTTCCGTTAATTTTTCCGCTGATGAATTCCTGCTTAGGATTTTCGAGGCTGTATTTCAAAAGATCAAAAACCCGTTTAATTTCTGCCGCCATATCAATTGTATATTATTTGGTTAAATTATAAAAATCAAACATAAAGATTGCCACCTATTATGCCTTTTTAATTAAAATAATACCTCGCAGTTAGTAAAATGCTGCATTTATTTTACATTAAAAATATTTTAATAAACTTAGTAATTACAAAATTACTATGCAAGCATTGTTTTTTATCCTGATGGAATTTTTACCAAAAAAACAGAAACGGCATTAAAGTTGTTAGGCTGATAATTATTTACAAAACATTTAAATTATGAAAAAGTTATTTACAATTTTAGGATGCATTGCATTGTTTGCCCTTACTACAACAAACGTTAAAGCCCAAAACTACAAAACCGGATTAGGTTTAGGCATTGATTTTGGTGATGGCGCAACATTGGTTGGTCCATCAGTTAGGCATCACTTTAGCCCTAAAGCAGCCATTCAAGGTGATGTATTATTTGGTGGAAATTCTACTATTATCCAGGCATTTCTTCAATACAATTCATCTATCCCTGGTGCAAAAGGTTTAGACTGGTATTTAGGTGGTGGTCCTTCGATTCAATTGTATGATGGTGGTTCTAGTTTTTACCTGGTTCCGATGGTTGGTTTAGATTATAAATTCTCTGGCGCACCTTTGGCATTGGCTTTAGACTGGAGACCTAGATTATATATCGGAAGTAATGATAGCGATTTTAACGCCGGAAGATTCGGTTTAGGCTTCAGATATACTTTTTAAGCGGAGAGCGTTTGGCGCTGAGTGCTGAAAGACTAAAGCAAAAGTATATGGTATAAAAAATCCCGTAGGAAATTAATCTTACGGGATTTTTATGCCTTGAACTATAGACTCAAGACTGAGGACTTAAGACTACGGATTAAACACCTGTCCATTTTTTTAATACTGCTTTTTGTGCAGGAGTTGCATTTTCGTTAACAGTTACATTTAAGCGTACACTTGGATTCTCTTTCAGGGTTAAAGAAATTTCCTTCTCTAATCCATCACGTTTAACCATAACTTTCAATAAATCACCAATATTCTTTTTACCTACCAATGGGATTGCATCTAAAGAAATCATCGGGCTTTTTAACCTTACCGTTGATAGTGCATCACTTAGTGATGAATCATCTAAACTGAGTACCACATCATTTACGTTTAACCCGCTAATCCAGGCTGCAGAATTTCTTGTGGTAGAAGTAATCACCAAACCATCGTTGGTCAACTGGCCAGAAGCACCTGTAACCGGTTTGCCTGGTGTTGCATTTTCGGTCGATATATCTACACCCGCATAACCGAAGTATTTCACATAATCTACATCATCTACCCCGTTAACATATTTTGTCCAGAAATTGGTAAAGCTAATTCCAGCTATTTTCTCTACCATTGCTTTAAACTCTGCATCGGTGTAACCCCGTTTTAATGTTTTGCATTGCAGGTACATGGCTTTCATTACATCATCTAAGCTTTTAGCACCTTTGGTCGCGTTAATAATTTCGAGGTCCATCAAAATTCCAACCACTTCGCCTTTGTTATAATAAGATATTGAATTATTCTTTGAGTTCTCGTTCGGGCGATACCCTATAATCCATGCATCATAACTAGACGAAGCGGCCGACTGGTATTTGGCACCCGGGGTATTTAAAACTGTACCTACGCCACCTGCTAAATCTTTCAAAAATTCGCTCACGTCAGTAAAACCGGCACGGTGCAAATATTTGTTTTCGTAATAAGAGGTAAAACCTTCGGCAACCCAAAGATTGGTGGTGTAATTTTCGTTATCGTAATCGAATGGACCTAAAGCGATAGGGCGCAAACGTTTCACATTCCATAAGTGGTGATACTCGTGTGCAACCAAACCTAAAAAGCCTTTATATCCTTCAACAGTATTGTAAGCATTTCTTGTAGCACCTAAAGTGGTAGAGTTTAAGTGTTCTAAACCACCTCCACCTTTTAAGAAATTATGGACAATGAAAAGGTAATATTTATTAGGGTTTTCGCCATAAACTGCAGTTTCTTTTTCTACAATTTTGGCCATATCTACTTTTAGCTTTTCTTTATCATAATTACCCCCACCGTACATGGCCACTTCATGGCGCACACCTGCGGCTGTAAATTCGAAAATATCCTGGTTACCCACTTCAATAGGGCTATCGTAAAGAATATCAAAATCGGTTGCCTTATAAGTAAACTGCTCGCCAGCAACCGGGGTTAATCCGGTAGAAACTTTGCTCCAGGTATTAAAAGGAATAATTTTCACTGTACTTGGCGATTTAATCATGCCGTCAGGATGCATAAAAATCCCTGTTGGGGATAAGAAAGCGTGAGATTCGTCTATAAATGGTGTACGCACCGAAATTTCAAATGCATAAACACGGTAATTGATCTGGATTTTAGCCGCTTTGGCTGAAAAAATTCTCCAGGTGTTTTTCTTTACTTTTTCAACTTTTACAGCCTTACCTGCTGCAGTTGCCTTAAATTCTTCTACACTTTTTTCAAACTCGCGGATCAAATAAGAACCCGGGGTCCAAACCGGCATTTTTACATCTACATAATCTTTTATCAGTCCGGAAATATTCATCTGCACCTCTGCATAATGCGCTTGCGGCTCTTTAAAAGAAACCTCAAAGCCTATTTTTACCTGCGCCTTCGCTGCCATAATACACGTTAGTAGTAAAACTAAACTTAAAATTGATTTTTTATTAAACATATTCACTGTGTTTTGCTGCAAATTTAGATTTATTGATGGTGTTTTAATATAAAATAGCTAAATGTGTTGTAAAATAGTTGTTTCTGTTTGCCCCGCGTTTGGCGTTGGGGGATATGCGGAATGCGGATGGAACTTTAACAGCCCAAGTGGCACCAGGCATTAGTTTGTTCATTTTCGACGGATAATAATTGATCGCTACTTATTATTTTTCATCCAAACTATAAACTTTCCCGCTTCAGACTTCGAACTAAAATCGGTAACATCCTTAATACAACAAATTTAGGACTAAACTATTTGAATATTTTTACGCTCTAATTCTGGAACATTAATCTTATTTTAATGTTTGGAATACGCACGACACAAATATAAACATGAAGAAAAGGTATATTATCTATGCTGTTTTAGCTATAGGCCTGGCTTATTTAGTCTATTACAGAATTAACGCTAACAAGAAACTCGAAGGAAAAGGCGGGGCATCTGCGGGGGCAGGGAAAGGTAAAGACGGGGGTAAAGGAGGTTCTTCTGCGCCATTGGTAGTTGATGGAATTATAGTTAAGCCAGTATCGTTTGACAATGACCTGGAGATAACCGGTGCTATTGATGCAAACGAATCGGTTGTATTGAAAAGTGAAGTATCAGGATTGGTTACCGGAATTTATTTCCAGGAAGGTACAACGGTATCAAAAGGAAGTGTGCTGGTGAAAGTAAACGACAGAGATATACAGGCGCAATTGCAGGATGCGTTGACCAAACAAAAACTTTCGGGCACAAACGAGAACCGCGCAAAACAATTGCTGGCCAAAGGTGCCATCAGCCAAGAGGAGTACGATACTTCTTTAGCTGATTTAAAATCATTACAGGCACAAGCGCAATTAATCAGGGCGCAGCTGGCCAAAACTACTATCCGGGCACCTTTTACAGGCGGCGTGGGTTTACGCAGTATTTCTGCCGGCACTTATTTAACCCCGGCAACGGTAATTGCAAACCTGGTGAGTACCAATCCGGTTAAAGTTACTTTTTCTGTTCCGGAGAAATATGCAGGACAGATTAAAGTAAATTCTGAAATCATATTTACTACCGATGGTTCTTCCAAAGAAAATAAAGGAAAAGTTTATGCGATAGAGCCAGGGATTAATGCCACTACCAGAACATTACAAATCAGGGCTTTGGCACCAAATGCAGATAATGCGCTATTACCAGGGTCTTTCGCCAAAATTAAACTGGCCCTAAATACCCTTCAAAATGCCATTCTGATTCCAAACGAAGCAGTTGTCCCGGTTTTAAAAGGAAAAATCGTGTACATCCAAAAGAATGGCAAAGCAAAGGAAGTTAAGGTAGAAGCCGGCACCCGTACCGATGAAAACATTGTGATTACATCAGGATTAAAAGCTGGCGACACAGTACTGACTACCGGATCAATGGCCTTGAAGAAAGATGCTCCTGTAAAAGTTCATTTGGTAAAAGAATAATATGAGCATCTCAACCACGAGTATAAAAAGGCCCGTTCTGGCCATTGTGATGAACTTATTGATTGTCCTTTTCGGGATAATCGGCTATACCTTTCTCGGTGTACGGGAATATCCATCTATCGATCCAACGGTGGTTTCGGTAAGAACCTCTTATCCTGGGGCCAACTCTGATATTATCGAATCACAAATTACCGAGCCCTTAGAAAAATCGATCAATTCTATCGATGGGATCAGAAATATTTCTTCATCAAGTAACCAGGGAACGAGCAATATTACCATAGAGTTTAACCTCGATAAAAATATTGAGGAGGCCGCAAATGATGTGCGTGATAAAGTATCGCAAGCGGCCAGAACTTTACCTAAAGATATTGACGGTTTACCAGTTGTAAGTAAGGCCGATGCCAACTCTGATCCCATTTTATCGATGACGATACAGAGCGATAAACGCAATACATTAGAGCTAAGCGATTTCGCTGAAAACGTAATTGCCGACCGTATTCAAACCATTCCGGGGGTAAGTAGTGTACAAATCCAGGGGCAAAGAAAATATGCCATGCGTATCTGGATGGATCCGAATAAACTAAGTGCTTACGGCTTAACCTCGCAGGATATTGTTACCGCATTAGACAATGAAAATGTCGAGCTTCCATCAGGAAAAATTACCGGGGCAACTACTGAACTAACGGTTAAGACTTTAGGAAAACTAACAAACGAAAGTCAGTTTAACAACTTAATCTTAAAAGCCGATAGCAATCAGGTAGTTAAGCTAAAGGATGTGGGTTATGCAGTTTTAGGGCCAGAAAACGAAGAAACCATTCTGCGCGAGTCGGGCAGACCGATGGTGGCTATTGCCATTATCCCGCAGCCGGGAGCCAATTATCTCGATATCAGTAAAGAGTTTTACAAACGTTTTGATAAATTAAAAGCTGACATTCCACAGGACATTAAGCTTAAAGTAGCCTTAGATAATACCTTGTTTATTAAACGTTCTGTAACAGAGGTGGCCGAAACCATTGGTTTATCACTGGTATTGGTAATTTTGATCATTTACCTGTTCTTTAGAGATTGGGCCATTGCTTTCAGGCCATTGATTGATATTCCGGTATCCTTAGTTTTCACTTTCTTTATTATGTATGCTTTTGGCTTCTCGATAAACGTATTGAGTTTACTGGCCATTGTACTCGCTACAGGTTTAGTAGTGGATGATGGCATTGTGGTAACTGAAAATATCTTCAAAAAGGTGGAAGAAGGGATGTCGCCATTTGAGGCGGCCATTAAAGGATCAAACGAAATCTTTTTTGCCGTAATTTCCATTTCCATTACGCTTGCCGCAGTATTCCTGCCCGTAATTTTCTTACAGGGTTTTGTTGGCCGTTTATTCAGGGAATTTGGGGTGGTAATCGGCGCTGCCGTATTGGTATCCGCGTTTGTATCCCTTACTTTAACCCCGATGTTGAATGCCTACCTGATGAAAAAAGGTGGGCATAAACCTTCAAGGTTTTACAATTGGACAGAGCCTTATTTTGTAAAGCTGAACGATGCGTACGAATCGAATTTGAATAAGTTTCTAGATAAAAGGTGGCTTTCCATCCCGATTATTCTGGTATGTATGGGCCTAATTTTCTTATTCTGGAAGGTTTTACCAAAAGAAACCGCTCCTTACGATGATAGAAGTGCAATCAACATCAACGTAACCACTCCAGAAGGTGCATCTTTTACCTATACTGATAAGTTTATCATGAAACTGAACCAATTGGTGATCGATTCTGTTCCGGAAAAAATGTGAACATTACCATCACCTCACCGGGTTTTGGTGGTTCGGGTTCGGTAAATTCTGGTTTTGTTAGGATGGGTTTAATCGATCCGGAAGAACGTGAACGTTCGCAAAAAGATATTGCTGATATGCTTACCAGGGTGACTAAAAAATATACCGAAGGTAAAACCATCGTTAACCAGCAGCCTACCATTTCCGTTGGGCGCCGTGGTGGATTACCCATTAGTTACATCATTCAGGCACAAAATTTTGAAAAGCTACGGGAGAAAATCCCATTGTTCATGGATGCAGTGGCCAAAGACCCTACATTTACCGTTTCGGATGTGAACCTGAAATTTAACAAACCCGAAATTAACCTAACCATAGACAGAGACAAAGCCAAGAATTTAGGAGTTTCGATCTCTGCCATCGCCCAAACCTTAAATCTTGGTTTAAGCGGGCAAAGGTTTTCGTACTTTTTTATGAACGGAAAACAATACCAGGTAATCGGTCAGTTTGACCGTGGCGACAGAAAAGATCCATTAGATCTGAGTTCGGTTTATGTTCGTAATGATAAAGGCGAACTGGTACAGCTCGACAACGTAGTTACTGCCAAAGAAGAAAGTAGTCCACCGCAACTGTACAGAAATAACCGTTTTATTGCGGCCACTGTTTCGGCAGGTTTAGCCCCTGGAAAAAGTATCGGCGAAGGTATAGATGCCATGGATGCCATTTCTAAAAAGTATTGGACGAAACCTTTTCGACCGATTTAAGTGGAGAATCGCGGGATTTTAAGGAGAGTTCATCTAACACTTTCTTTGCCTTTGGTTTAGCCCTCCTATTGGTTTATTTAATCCTTTCGGCACAGTTTGAAAGTTTTAAAGACCCGATTATCATTATTTTAACGGTACCAATGGCCGTTGCGGGCGCATTTTTATCGTTGTGGCTCTGCGGACAGAGCTGGAATATTTTTAGTCAGATCGGAACCATTATGTTAATTGGTCTGGTAACCAAAAATGGTATTTTGATTGTCGAATTTGCCAACCAGTTAAAAGAAAAAGGTACTCCGATACCAGAAGCCATCCGTGAAGCTGCTGTTTCGCGTTTGCGCCCAATTTTAATGACCAGTTTGGCCATTGCCATTGGTGCCTTACCTATTGCCTTAGCTTTAGGTGCCGCTGCAAAAAGCAGGATGAGTATGGGAACCGTAATTGTAGGTGGAACATTGTTCTCGCTGGTATTAACCTTATTTGTGATCCCGGCCATTTACTCTTATTGGGCAAAACCATATAAACCAAACAAAGAATTAAAAGAAGCCCATCGTTTTGAACAAGAAGCTTTACATACAGAAGAATAAGATGAGCAAGAAATTAAAAATATTGATTCTGTTATTAAGCCTATCGCTTTCGGCCTTTGCACAAGAGAAACTGAGCTTACAGGAGGCCATCACCATTGCTTTACAGAATAACTACGATATAAAAATCAGCAAAAACCAGATCGATATTGCAAAAAACAACGCCAATATCGGTAATGCGGGGATGTTGCCTAATTTAACCGGAAATTATACCAATGGTGGAAGTATCCAAAATACACGCCAAACGCCAGCAACAGGCCCAGATAGGGTAATTACGGGTGCAAAAAGTACCAATAACAGCTATGGTGCCGACTTAAACTGGACTATTTTTGACGGTTTTAGCATGTTTGCCAATTATGACCGCTTGAAAGAACTGCAAAAACAAGGCGAACTTAATTCGAGGTTAACCATCTTAACCACCGTTGCCGATGTAATTACAGCTTATTATGATGTGGTGAGGCAACAACAACTGGTTATAGCGGCAGATAGCGCCATGGATGTTTCAGTGTTGCGCACCAATATTGCTAATACCAAATTACAATTAGGCCGGGGTTCAAAGCTCGATGTATTAACCGCACAAGTTGATTACAATACTGACACTTCAAATTACCTGCAAAGCAAAAATGCTTTACAGGTAGCTAAAATTCGTTTAAACCAATTAATGGTTCGCGATATTGGCACAATGTTTTCTGTAGATAGTAATATTGATGTAGATAAAGGTATCTTATATAGTAAAATGGCCGAAATGGCCGAGCAGCAGAATCCCAATGTGCAAAATGCGTTTATTAATCAACGCATTGCTTCCTTAAATTTAAAATCTATCCGTGGGGCCCGCTATCCGTCAGTTAGCCTAAACTCTGGCTATAGCAGGGCAAATAGTACCAGCCCAACAGGTTTTAACCAAAAATTTGCCGCCAATGGATTTACCTATGGCGTTACGGCAAGTATCAACTTATTTAATGGTTTTTTACAAAGACAGAATGAGCGAAATGCCAGGATAGATATTGAAAACTCGACCTTAACCTTAAGCAAAACCAAACTCGATGTAAACTCGCAATTGCTCACGGCTTATCAAAATTACAGTACTTACCTTGATCTGATCAAATTAGAGCAACGCAATGTGGATATTGCAAAAGAAAACCTTGATATCACGCTGGCAAAATACCGGTTGGGAAGCATCGCTCCTTTAGAGCTAAGAGAAGCACAACGTAATGCCATCGACGCGCAAAACCGCTTTATTGAAATGCAGTATCAGGCAAAAATAGCCGAAACAAACTTAAAAGCAATTAGTGGAACTATAGATTTATCGAAATAGTGTGCCGATTTATATGTTCATTTGTTCAATAGTCATTAGCTCATTGGTACTTGTTCATTCCTTAGTCAATGGCTGACATGGTGCACAAATCAAATGGTTCGCGGTATTAAATTATTTTATTGTAAAATGACTCCGTGAATTTAGCATTAAACCCCAATTGGTTCATTGGTAATTGATTGATCATTTTTTACTGGTGAATGGTTATTTTATTTACTTAAATTAAACGGTTTAACAGAAGTAACGAAATTATTTCAAGTATAAAATTCTATAATTAATTTTTATATTTAGTGCCATGATACTTGTTGCAGATAGTGGCTCATCAAAAACTGATTGGATGGGCTATCACAATGGCGAAACCATTAAATTTAGCACTCCTGGAATAAACCCTTATTTCTTAAGTGAGCAAGAAATAACCAATCTGATTTCTAAAAATGAATCTTTATTACAATATGCCGATGAGGTAAAAGAAATCTACTTTTTTGGAGCTGGTTGTTCTTCTCCCGACAAACATGAAGTTGTCTCAAATGGTCTTTCAGCTGTTTTTGGTAATGCTTTTATTTCGGTAGATCACGACCTTCTGGGTTCGGTATATGCTACTTGCGGAAATGCAGAAGGTTTAAACTGTATTTTAGGTACAGGATCGAATATCTGTTATTTTGATGGAAAAAAATCCATGACGGGCACCATGGCCTGGGCTACGTTCTAGGCGATGAAGGTTCTGGTACTTTCTTTGGTAAAAAAGTGCTTCTAAGTTATTTATACAATAAAATGCCACCATCTTTAGCGGCAGAATTTAAAAAGTCTTTCCCTGCAGAAAAAGAGCAGATTATTACTAACGTGTATCAAAAACCTTTCCCTAATATTTACTTAGCCGGTTTTAGCCGTTTTATGGCCAACCATAAAGACCATCCATTTATTCAGGACATTTTAAGAAGCGGTTTTCAGGAATTTGTAGATACGAATGTTAAAGACTACCCTAAACACAAAAATGTACCTTGCCACTTTGTAGGCTCTATTGCCTACTATTATCAGGATGCACTCATTTCGGTATTGGTAGAAAATGGCATCGAGCCAGGTAAAATTTTACAAAAACCGATAGATGAACTGTTTAATTTCATTTTACATAAAGAAGGCATTATACAACAGGCCAGCTAAATCAAAATCTACTTTGCCATAATAAATTGTTAAAATATGCTTAAGATTGTAAACATATCCACAAAAACTTTTGTTATACTTTCAACAGCATATAATTGCACACACATATATGAAAAGAATACTGGTAGTAGACGATGATATTGAGGTTTTAGAAACCATACAATTAATACTGGAAATCGGAGGGTTTAAAGTTTCGGCACTGAATGATGGTGAAGAGATTTTTAACAGAATTGAAAAATTTAATCCTGATTTAATTTTACTCGATATTTCTCTTGGGCATATTGATGGGCGTGTATTATGCGAACAGTTAAAATCAATTGAAAGCACTTCTAAAATTCCAATTTTGCTTATTTCTGGCTTATACGATCCAAAAGATTTTACAACCTTAAACTACGGCCAGGACGATTTCTTATCGAAACCATTCCAAATGGATGTGTTGCTTAAAAAAATCAGTAAAATCCTATCATTGGAAGAAGATAAACCAAGTTTTCATTTAAATTAAATCCCATTTGGATCAAAATATTAGCCAGAAAGACTTTAATCTTCCTGGCTTTTTTATTTTCATATATCTTAAAACGAAAAACTGAATATCATGAAACCAAGTGAAGAATGGTTGAAAACCTGGAATGAAAAGCGTAACCTGCTAGCTTGCCCAAACAACCTTAATGATTATTTCGAAGAAACAACTGTAGGAGGAAAAAATCGATCATCTTGAACTTGGTAGCGTTTCCATTCCAACAGGCGATATTTTGGTACGCGATCCATTGGTTTATATTCAAAAAGATGCAGAGCCCTATCTGATCAAAGTACCAACGGGCGAATTTCCCGTTACTGCCGCTGTAGTGGTACCTGATGATCATGATTGTGCCCGTTATGCCGCGGTTAAGGTACAGTTTACCGCTTATGATGCAATCAGGTTTGAAGAAGCATTAATCGGAACCGAAGACCTTGTTGATTTTAACGAAGGTGAATTTTTCGGGTTTAACGTGGATGCGGGTTTAGGTTGTGTTCTAGATAAAGAAACACTAAAACATTTCTGTGCCTTCCAGGATAAATTTCATAACGAAAATCCAGGTAAAAACTTATACGATGATCATTTCGCGGTACTTTTTGCCGCTAACTATGCAGAAAATCCTATTTATCAACGCGAAGCCGGCGACTGGATCAACTGGAAAATTCCTGGAACAGATTATCATATTCCATTTTTCCAGAGTGGTTTTGGCGATGGCACCTACCCTGTTTATTATGGTTTTGATGTTGAAGGTAATGTATGCTCGTTAATTATCCAGTTTATTGATATTGAATTGGCTTATAGTGATGAAGAGTAAATTACGATTACTAATGATGGCCTGTGCGGCAATATCATTAAGTTAAGCCTCGGGCAGGCAACAAGCAAAAATAATTTAACCACAGATAGGAAGGATGCACACAGATATGAAATCCGTGTGTATCTGTGGTTAAAAATCTTAACTTAAGGACCTTGGTCTGTGGAACATAGATCATGGATTTGGAATCGACTACTGAGAAAAAGGTCTTCGACTCCGCTCAGACTGACAACGACTGTGCTTAACTTAACAACATAGTGGAAATAAAGACTATTGAATAGGCGCTATGAGTGGAAACCCCTCCTACTGGCACAGCACTACCTGATCTAAACCCGATGGGACGAATGCCCGATCCTTCAGTCGGCAGAAGGTACAGCGGGGCTAACAATAATTGTGAATACAGGTTTTGCTTTTCAAATCATTATTTAAACTGTGTAATAATAAAAACAAACTAGTGGTCTGTGAGACACAGACCATGGAATCATAAAGCAAGTAACTTCCAACAACAAGAAAACCATTTACAAGTTAGATCGCCACAGCCAATAAAGAATTGGCTTCGCAATGACGATTCGTGCGGCTGTCATTTTGTCAAATAAATTCTTTTGGAACAACCCTTGTTATGCAGGATGTAGATTAAACAATTTATTTACATATGAGCATACAGGAAAAAGGAAATATTTCTATACATACCGAGAATATTTTCCCGATAATTAAGAAGTTTTTATACTCTGATAACGAAATTTTTCTTCGTGAGTTGGTTTCTAACGCAGTAGATGCTGTTCAGAAAATTAAAAGACTAGGTTCATTAGGCCAGTTTAATGGCGAAGTTGGTGCACCATTGGTACAAGTTGCTGTTGATAAGGATGCTAAAACCATTACCATTAGTGATAATGGTTTGGGTATGACTGCTGAAGAGATTAAAAAGTACATTAACCAGGTTGCATTTTCTGGCGCGAGTGAGTTTGTAGAGAAATTTAAAGATGCTAAAGATGCCAATGAAATTATTGGTAAATTCGGTTTAGGCTTCTATTCGGCCTTTATGGTTGCAGATTTGGTAGAAATTCAAACTTTATCATACCAGGATGGCGCCGAGCCTGCACGTTGGGTTTGTGATGGTAGTACAGAATTTGAAATTACTGAAGGTACTAAAACTACCCGCGGTACTGATATTATCCTCCATGTAAACAAAGATTCGGAAGAGTTTTTAGAAGAAAGCAAACTGCAGGAAATCCTTAATAAATATGCTAAATTTTTACCAGTTCCAATTAAGTTTGGTACTAAAACAGAATCTGTTGAAGATGGCGTAGATGAAGAAGGTAAAGCTAAATATAACGATGTTGAAGTTGATAACATTATCAATACCACTAACCCGATCTGGACAAAAGCTCCTGCAGATTTGTCAGATGAGGATTATTTAAACTTTTACCGCGAATTATATCCATTTAGTGAAGAACCATTATTCTGGATCCACTTAAATGTTGATTATCCTTTTAATTTAACGGGCGTACTGTATTTCCCTAAGTTGAAAAACGATTTTGAAATGCAACGCAACAAAATCAAATTGTACTCTCGCCAGGTATTTATTACTGATGAGGTTAAAGATATTGTTCCTGAATTTTTAATGTTATTGCACGGGGTAATTGACTCTCCGGATATTCCTTTAAATGTATCGCGTAGTTTCCTGCAGGCCGATAGCAATGTTAAAAAGATCAACAACTACATTACAAAAAAGGTTGCTGATAAATTAGGTGAGCTATTTGCTAAAGACCGTAAAGCTTATGAAGATAAATGGAAAGACATTGGTCTTTTTGTTAAATACGGTATGATTAGCGAAGAGAAATTTTACGACAAAGCCAAAGATTTTGCTTTAGTAGGCAACACGAAAAACGAGCTTTTCACACTTCCTGAATATAAAGAAAAAGTATCTCCTTTACAGACTGATAAAAACGGCACGGTAGTGTATTTATACACGAATGATGCTGCGAAACAAGATGCATTTATCCAATCAGCCAATAAAAAAGATTACGATGTTTTAGTGCTGGATTCGCCTATCGATAATCACTTTATTAATCAGTTAGAGCAAAAATTAGAAAAAACATCGATCAAACGTGTTGATTCGAGCGTCGCAGATAAATTAATTGAGAAAGACGAGCAAAATGAGCATGTTTTAACAGAAGATCAAGTAAAAGAAGTGACCACTATTTTTGAAAAAGCAATTACCAAACCAGGTATGCATGTAGAAATTGTGGCTTTACACCCTGAGGAACTGCCTGTAACGATCACCATGGACGAGTTTATGCGCCGTATGAAAGATATGGCTGCTATGGGCGGTGGAATGGGCTTTTATGGCCAGATGCCGGACAATTACAAGGTTGCCATTAATGGGAACCACAAGTTGATCAGCAAGATTTTAAACGCTGATGAAGCAGAACAAAGCACTTTGGCCAAACAAGCGGTAGATTTAGCGCTATTGGCACAGGGGATGTTAACCGGAGCAGAGTTAACCGCATTTGTAAGCAGAAGCGTAGCGTTAATTTAATCAGGAAATCCTGTCATTGTTTAAAGGGAGAAACTGAACCGGTTTCTCCCTTTTCTTTTGCAACAGGGCATAAAAAAGTCCTGATCAGATCAAGACTTTTAGATGAAAATTTTTGGGAACTCTTAGATTAAATTAATATTGTTAGCTTGTAGCTGCTACATTAGTTTTTTGATCTACATTGAAATAATCTTTATGATCTTCGATCATTTTAGCAATAGTAGCTGCTTTGGTATCAGTTATTTTAAACTCGAATAATGGCTCTTGATTTTTCTTTGATCTCACCATTTTCTCTGTGTAAAAGCGGTACACTAAACCGTTGGTTAATAAGCCATATTTCGCTTTTGTTTTACGGAAGTATTTAGACAGGCGTGAATCATGAATATCCAAATTATCGTTATGGTGTTTACATTCAACCAGAATTGTTGGTTCGCCATCTTTCATAATGGTGTAATCAACTTTTTTACTTTTTTAACCCCGAAGTCTAGAACGGCTTCAGATTGAACCTCAGAAGGGTCAAACCCTAAGATCTGGATAAAAGGCATAACTAACGCATTCCTTGTTAAATCCTCAGATTGAACTTGTGGAAGCATTTTCTTAATTCTTACGGCAAACTGCCCGATTTCGTCTTTCAATTCCATTGTTATCTATTTTAGGTAGTTAATTTTTTAAATTATACTGGTTAAATACCGAATTTGCAGTGATAATAATTTGATCTAAACTTTGTTTATCAAAAAAGTTTCTGTTCAACATATCAACCATATAAGTTAATTTATTGATATCATTTGCCTGCATCGTAAACTGAAAGCTTTTCATGCCATCTTTTATAGCCTGTTGAACATAATTGCGTACAACCAAAAAAGATTTCCTGAAGGCATGTTCGCCATCTAACTGGCCCTTAACAGGCTTTCCATCAAGATTACGATATTCATTTTGCATCCTCTGGTACATATCTGAGTTGATTCCTTGATTTTTTAGAATCCCCTTGTAATAGATTTTATTCAGTAAATACTCGTATTCGTTGTTTTTCATGTGGATGCTCGGGTAGATGTAGGGAATATTTCTTTGCTTTTCGGTTTTCTTGTTTTTGGTAATCTAACCCAGTATTGTATGGCCTGTTTTCAATTTTATTATCTACAGGCTACACAAGATTGGGCAGGCAGATGTTTTTCACAATTAGTAGCTCTCACCGCTAATTATTTTGTTTTTGGCAAACAGTTTAAAGATTATAAAAAAGAATGGGTGCGGATAATTTTTTTACATCAACCACCCAGAATATTACACGAAACCCTGGTTTTTTTAGACAAAACAGGAGATGAGTTTTTTTTAGATGCAATTGTTAATTCAATTCATTTTTATTTAACTTGCATTCAAATCAAATAAACCCACATCTTTATACTCATGAATCTAAAATGCGTTGTTATAGACGACGAGCAACATGCAATTGAGGTATTAACTGACCACATTGCAGAAATGCCTGGTTTAACAGTTTTTAAAACTTTTACCAGCCCTGTCCAAGCACTTACCGAGATAAGTATTGAGGACGAAATTGATTTATTATTTATGGATATTGATATGCCAGGAATCAATGGATTAGAACTGGCGAAAAATATCAGAGAAAAAGCAAAATATTTGATTTTCACAACTGCTCATCCCGATTATGCCTTGCAAGCATTTGATGTACAATCAGATCAGTACTTATTAAAACCTATTTCTTTTGCAAAATTTGCATTAGGTATTGATAGGATTTTAAAAAAGGAATCAAATAATAATAGCAAAGGCACTACGAAAGAAGCTGATCAGGTTGCGGCCCTTTACATCAAAGGCGACCATAAATATGCTTTTTCCAACATCGCTATTGATGAAATACTTTATATCAAAGCACTACAGAATTATATACAGATTATTACTAAGTCTGAAATCCACACTACCTATCTTACACTTAAGGAAATTGAAAAGGCCTTAGAGAACCACCCTTTTATCCGTGTTAATAAATCTAACATTGTGGCTAAATCGGCAATCAAAAAAGTAGATGGAAATATAATCCGTTTGGTAAATAACGAGATGATACAAATTGGCGAAGGTTATAAAGAAACTTTCTTCGCCTATGTACAGAGCAGTTTATTAAAGTCCAACCGGAATCAGTAGATATATTACAATATAATATTGCTAACTGTTCCAGTCATAATGATAGTTTGACTTTGATCACCAGTTGGCTGTGTTGTAAAATTGTTTTGATCTTTAATGTTTTTATAAACAAAAACAGTTCTTTTAGCAAGTTTAGTAGTGTGTTGAGCTTTCATGATATAATATTTTATGTGTTTACTTGTTGTTGTTATTAATTTCTATAAAGGTGCAACTCAAAACATAACGCAACCAGTTTTTTACACAAACCCCCATTTTTAACGGGCCAAAACCTTAATTTAATAGATAAAAAGCAATAAAATGATTTTTTTTAACCTCAAAAATTCTTTCAGAATTATAAACTTCATTTCTTAATTTGGGGAATTTATATCATTTATGAGGTATTTATCCTAGGTCTATTTTCAAAATCTTTTAAGCAACCAGGAGTTTATATTATCATTTATGTTACTAATATTTCTGTTTTTTATGGTTATTCTTTTTTTCTAAATAAGATACTAAACAAAAGAAATGACATTTTTAAAGTGATAAGGATTTCGTTACTGATATTGTTAGCGAGTTTATTGTATACTTCAGTTACCTTTTTATTAAGTGCATTATTTAGAGCAGTTGGATTAATTATAGTCCCGACTCCAATTGCAATTGATATGGCATTCATTCTAAGCTGTATTTATCGTTCTTTATATTATATCGGCTTTGCAACGGGTTATGTTTATCTTATTAAATCATTTCAGGATCAGAAGAAAGTAGAAGCACTGGAACGGCAGAACTTGGTTACACAAATAGAAAAACAGGCTTTAGAGAATGATCTGGTTCAATCGCAAAACAATTATCTGCGCAGTCAAATCAATCCACACTTTCTATTTAACACATTAAACTTCATCTATAACGATGCCCGCAAAAAGGCACCTATGGCAGCAGATGCCATTATGAATCTGGCCGAAATGATGCGCTATGCCCTAAAACGTCCTGAAGCATCAGAGATGGTTCCGCTAAGTGAAGAAATTGAACAAATTGAACACCTGATCAATCTTCACAAACTCCGGACAGCTAATGCAATTAATCTGCAACTTGAAATAACGGGCGATATGTTTGGATTAAGATTTCCACCACTTATCTTACTAACTTTGGTTGAAAACATATTTAAGCACGGAAATATTTCGCACTCTACTCAACCAGCGATCATTAAAATCACTTACGAAAAAGATAAGCTGAATATCAGCACCATAAACATGATTAATGATAATAAAGGCAAACAAACGGAAAGCCATCATGTAGGAATTGATAATATTGGCAAGCGCCTGAGTAATTTTTATGGTAACGACTATGTATTCAGATATTACCAGGATCCACTTAACCGCTACATTACAGAAATAGATGTAACTGTAGTTAATCCATTGGCCAGGTTAAACCGCTAAATTTTTGTTGCATTCTGACGTTGAATGTCTTTTAGCAGAAAATAATACATAACCATTTCATGCGTCCGCTGATCCTTGTTGAAGAGTCTGTTTACGTGCATGTGTATTAAATCGGTGAATAGCTTTAATGCATTTTCAGGAGCACATTGTGTAAGAACTCTGATAAAAGAATCTGAAAACAAGCTAAAGCCCTGCTCCTGTTCTGCTGTTAATGCTGCCCATTCTGCTTTTCGAAACTCCTGATAATGAATATTTAATTGTTTAAAATCAGCGGCATCCAATCGATGCTCTTCATTAAAGTTATCAGACATTAATCTCACGACCTTATTGATGGCCGGCTTATCTATAATGCCGGCTCCGATAATCTTTGAAACCAAAAGATTACACAGTTTATATTTGTTAAAATCATCTATCTGTGTTTCTAAAAGTAATATTACAAATGCACTATCTATAGCAAAGTGCCGTTCAACATCTTCAATCATATTACTGCCGTATCGTTCTAACTCACGCTTATAGGTTTTAATCTGTACGTCAGATACCAAACCAGAGTATAAAAACAATTCCAGATCATCCATGAGCTTTGATATTAACAGCTGTCCATCCATTGGATTGTTTAGTTGAATCCTAAACCGGATGTGGTTTCCATTTTCATTGTAGCGGATAAAAAACCAAGATTTTACCTGATCTGTATGAGTGGTTAGGAAAGGCGCAATTACTTCCGTCAAAATCTGATCACTACGTTGCTGATGGCAATAAATTTCGAAATAAAGCCATTCTTTACCTGGCGGAAAAAGTCGGGTTACCCCGGCATTTGCTGATCGCTCAACCAAACCACGATAAATTTGTTCGCCGTGACTTATGCTTAAAACAAACTGTGCTAAATAGGGTTTAGCTGCTTCATCAACCACAATGCTATTTTGAGGCATTAACATTTCTTCAATATAAGTACTGCCTTGTTTTTGCATATATTGTAAGAAAGCATTGATATCGTCGTCATTTTGTAGGGCAAAGCACAAAGTTTGATCGGAAATACCGGCTTTGAAATATTCACTAACGCCTAAACTGTTTAGGAATGATCTACATCCGGCGATAGATAGCAACTTTTGATCAGGCCCTGAAAGGGCTTCTTTTTAACTTTCCATTTGTTACCGCTTAAAACAATATTCTGATATTGTAACCTTGGGTAATAATCCAAATCAGGGAAAATAGTATCGAGCGGTAAGGAGAGATTTGTTTGTAAGCCTTGATGTTGCAAATCACACAATAACCTAAATACAGAAAGATCTGAACGGATGTAGTTGTAGGCAGAAGCCATTCTAGGCACCAGCCGTTTATTTAACTGCTTAGAGCGAAGGATAATCTCAGTGCCCCGAACTGAAATCTGTATATCATTTAAAGCAAGTGGAACTGCTGAAGTATCAAAATTTAATATTGACAATTGATACCCATAGATTAGCTTCCGCCGGTTTACGTTATCTACATTGGCCTCTACCATATAGGCCACATCGAAAAATAACACCTCCGGATTTGCCTGCTGTTCTGCCGATGCTATGTTTTTAGCGTACTTCGCCACCTCATCGGCCGCCATGGTAAACCTTCCACTTAGTGCATTTGAGGTTACTCCACCAATCTGTTCTATAAAAATCAAATCATCATGAACAGACATTACCATACTGAATGAATTGGGTAAAGATGCTAGTTTTTGATTAGGTGTCAAGACAAGTTTGTTCAGATAAACGGCTTTTCCTTTCTCAAATTTTTGCGCCGTCAGGTAGGTTTTTAATGCCGCTCTGATATTTTCTGTTTCTGCTTTTTTTGGCGGTTTAGTATTAAAGCGTGTGATAAATTCACTATTTTGACCGGATTGCTCCAACTCATCGTATCCTATACCCATTTCAGGATCTAGCGCCAGTAAAAGAGGTACTTCCTGATCTTCGAATTTTTTCTTAAACCTAACCTGGAACTGACTAAGGGCATCACGATCTTTAGCAGGCATTATAGTATGAAGCATACTGATCAAACCTGGAATAGCCTGAAGCGACCGTTCATTAATACCACCAGATAAAGCTGTGCGTTGCGCGATAAGATATTTTGGTAACTCATCCGTAGCGGTGAGGCCTAAACCTTCAAAATAATCATCTCCGATAATATTGGGATCATAGTTGGTAAAAACAAGCTGCAAATCGTGCATATCCTGCAGCAAAACAAATAGATCCCCGGTCTCAGCATCACTTAAATTTAATTGTTTTACCAGATCATTAAGCCTGATCGGCTTTAAACATGCAGTTAATATTTGTATTACAAAATCGTTTTGATCTAACTCGGCCAGTTCGAAAACACCGTCGTTACAGGCTATATAACGGATACTATTGGGCGTTAAATAATAACTGCTATTGCTAAATATGAGGCAGTTCTTTTGCAACAGATCTGCCAATGGGAATTGAATACTATTTTTATAAGGCCAATCAATCAGTTCGCGCACCTTTTGAGCTTCTTCAATTACTATTCTGCTTTCGGATGGCTTAATGGCATTATTTAACAAACTAAAACCAGCAAAAGTGCCATAAGGGGTCGCTCTGAATTTCGCACGGTTAAAATATTTCCAGATGGTAAAATAAACCTTAGGTGGAAGATCTTTGAGTTCGTTTGCCTTTACTTCTTTTATGGTTTCATAAAAGGCTGCGGAAGATATTGAAATGGCCAATTTTAATTCCTCCCAACAATCTACCAGTTCGGATTGATATGAAAATTTAGGTGTTCTAAAAATTACGGTTGGTTGGATATTCAGCTTCATTGCATTTAAATGATAGGGGAAAATTACAAAGATTAATTTAAAAACAGACGATCAGTTTTCAGTTGGCAGTTTTAGCTAACTGAAAATTGCCTATTGAAAACTGTTTATGTGGTTAGCCGAAATTTACAATCCCTCGTGAACAAAGGATCTTTTTCATTTAGCGGATTGAAAATCCACAGTAAAATAGGTCGGGATTACAAATCCCAATCAGCGCAACTAAAAAAGCCATCTTCCTAAAAAGAAGATGGCTCACCGGCAATATCATTAAGTTAAGTACTACAGTCGTCAGCGTTAGCATAGCCTTAATGAGACTGATAATTCTCAAATAAATGCTCTTCGATTATGTCAGGATGATATCTTTTTGCGATTTATTCTTAACTCAATTGACATTGCCCGCAGAGATATTATGCATCTTATTTTTTAGTTACTTTAAACTCTGTTCTTCTGTTTTTCGCTCTTCCTTCAGGATTATCTTTTTTCTTGCGTTTTACAATAATTTCGTTTGGCGCAATCGGCATCGATTCTCCATATCCTTTAGAAGTCATTCTGGCAGCGGCAATTCCTTTACTTTCCAAATAATCTGTACAAGATTTTGCTCTTCTGTTCGACAGATCAAGGTTATATTCATCTGTACCAATATTATCGGTATGAGAACTTAGTTCGATTTCCACTTCAGGATTATCTTCCATAATAGGGATCAGGAAGTCTAATACTTTTTTAGAAGGCTCGGTAAGTTCGGCACTGTTAAATTCATAATAAACATTATCCAAAGTCATTGGGATACCCAATTTGAAAGGACTTAAGCAATAATCTTTATAAATCAAGGTATCTGCCTTTGCCAGTTCTTCATAAAGATAGTTTTTAGTAATTGCGAAATAATTATCTTTTGCAAAAAGCAATTTAACCGGTCTTTTCGAGTCTACTTTAAAACTGTAAATCCCATCGGTACCTGTAATTATTTTCTGTGACCCTTCGGCATTGGTTAAAGTTACATTAGCACCTGCTAAAGGCAATTTAGTTTTGCAATCGGTTAAAAGGCCGGTAATAGAAAGGTATTCTTTTTTCACTTCAAACACTTCCAAACAGCACGATGATTCGCGATCAGAACTAATGTATCCTTTTGTTCCAATATCATCAGTTGCGGTAAAGTAAAGATCATCTTTTGATGAGTTGAAAGGATAACCCAGATTTTTGGGGTTAGACCAATTTACCAGATCTCCCTCTGACTCAAAGAAATCAAGGCCGCCGAAACCAATACGCCCGTCGGTACTAAACAATAATTTTTTAGTTAAGGAATTGTAGTATGGCGCACGTTCGTCATCTCCGGTATTAATGGTTGGTCCAAAATTTACCGCCTGACCTAATGAACCATCTTCCCGAACGGCACAATACCAGAGGTCAAATTTACCATAACCACCACTTCTATCAGATGAGAAAAGGAGGAATTTACCATCACTGGTTACAAAAGGTTGTGAAGAATTAAAATCTTTACTATTTACCTGCAAACCAACGGATTGCGGATCTGTCCATTTATCACCTGTTTTTTTAGAAGAATAAATAGCATATTTTTCTTTCTCTTTCCAAGCAGTAAAGTACATCGTATTCCCATCAGGGGTAAAAGTAACTGCGGCAATTTCCATGTTTTTAGGAAAATTGATGTCGATTTTTCTCACTTCGATATCAGCCGAAGTTAATTCGCCTTTAACTGTATAAATGTTATTAATAAACGGGTTGGACTTAGTTGATACCTGAACCTCTCCGGCATCTGTTTTAACCATGTCTTTTTTACTCCCTACAGCAACCGGACGGGAAGAAGTAAAATACAATTCATTTTTGACTTTAACAGGAGCATAGTTAGATCCCAGGCCATTTACATTACCTGGTACTTTTTTAACCTGTATTATACGCGGAAAGCGCATTTCTTCAATGGCAAACTTACACGACTCAATTTCCTTTTGAGCATCTTTAGCTAAAGCATCGCCGGGGTATTTCTGGATAAACTGTTGAAAAGCGTCAATAGCCGGATTAAATTTTTTATTTGCCCTTAAGCTTTCAGCATAATAATATAGTGCCTTTCTAAAACGTGTATTTGTAAAGGTTACCGCTATAGCATAATATTTTTCAGCCTCGTTAAATTCCCTATACAGTCTGCTAGATTCTGCAAGGTTATAAATCGATCCTTCATAATCCTCTATCACTTTATCATCAGTTGCTGATTTCCTTTCTTTACCATACGGTAAAATGGCCTGGGTACTATCGCCAGTAATTTTTAAGGCTTTTTTATAAAAAGTTGATGCTGCATAGTAATCCTTATTTTCGAAATAAGTATCAGCAACCTTTTTATAATTTATCACATACTGTGCGTTTGCAAAACCGCCAAATGCCACTAACAAAAAGAGTAATATTTTTTTCATCTTTTAAACTTGTTTTCAATGGTGATTAAGCCATCATAATTTAATATCATGATGGTTTCATTTGATTAATTATAAACGTGGACAAAAGAAGTTTGGACCAATTATACCATTACGGCCAATAAGTGATATTGAAAGCTCTAAACCACCATTACTGTTTGATGCACGATTAAAGGAAGAGGTATTTATATCATAGCTTAATCCGAACACCATATTCTTTAATTGTAAACCAACAAAGGCAATTGCAGCATCTTTATTACGGTAATTACCACCAAATAAAATGTTAGCTGACGGGTTAACGTTAAGTTGTGCATAAGCGCCTAATGAAACTTCGTTTGTATTCCCCTGATACATGAACAAAGCGTTGGGTACAATATCCAATAGCTCTGAAGCTTTGATCCGCGCACCGCCATGTGCAGTGAAACGAACAGGGATACGTGAATTTGAACCAGAAAAACGATCCATAGGCCGGGTTAAATGCGCTGCACTTGCGCCAAAAAAACGTTTACATTCTTATTCGGATTGCCGTCAAAAAACATGATGCCTGCATTTACATCGGGAACCAAAGATGACTGAGATGAAAGTGTTTCGCCGCTCATCATGCCACCATCATAACCTGAAATTGGATTAAACTGATTACCAAACCTGGCCTGAGAGAAATCGAAACTGCGGTTAATTATACCAGCCTGTAAACCAAAGCTCACCATCTGCAAGCCTTCGGCACCAAACCTTAAACGGTACGAGCCAGATACAGAGGCAGATAGGTAGTTAAAATCCAGCTCTCCAGCCCTTTGATTTAAAATGGTTGCACCAAATGCCAGATTCTTTTTAGGGGCCATATCGAAAGATGCTCCACCCGTTAAAAAAGAACTGTTTAGCGCACTCCATTGTTGTTTAAAGTTTACAGTTGCACGGTAATCGCCATCTATTACCCCTGTTAAAGCCGGGTTAAGATATAACGGATTTGCATAATATTGTGAAAAATGCGGATCAGTTTGTGCAAAGGACTTAGCTGTACACAGCAGCAATCCTAGCACTGCAACATATATTTTTAAAGCCGATAGTATTTTCATGGTCTTTTATTTTATCTGTTTATTGTTAATCCTCTTCTTATCTAATCAGTGTTACTGTACCTTTTCTCAATGATGTTGTTCCATTATTAAAAGTAATATCAACCATGTACACATAAACCCCGATCGGCTGATTTACTCCTTTGAAAGTTCCATCCCATCCGTTTGCTACATTGTCTGATTGGAATATTAATTGACCCCATTGAGTGTAAATACTCATTTTCGCACTTGATATGGTATTACCGTAGACTAAGAATATATCGTTTTTACCGTCGTTATTTGGTGTAAATGCATTTGGTATATAAACCTGATCTCCAAAAGGATTAGCTGCTTTGCCTGTTGCTGAACCGTTTTGACTGGCTTGGCAGTCGATCTGACCTTTAGCCCTTACCAGGATACTTACACTTTGATCTGGTTTCAGGCCTGATACTAAATAAGTTGTTCCGGTTGCCCCATTTGTTGGATTGATCCATGTTAAACCATTATCTAATGAAACCTGGTATGCTGTAGCACCTGCAACCGCAGCCCATGCAAACGTTACACTATTTGATGTAGTAGTTTGTACAACTACAACTGGTTTATCTAATACCGGCAGTACATTTACTGTAACGCCTGTTCTTGTTGGACTTACACAGCCACCTGCTGCAACCGTTTCTACATAGTAAATTGTAGTAGCACTTAAGTTTGGTGAGGTAAAAGTTATACCTTCTGCCAATACCGCTCCGCCTGAGCTTGCAGCGTACCATCTGTAAACTAATCCAGTTACCGGATTATTTACGGTTAATATAGTTGAGCTTCCTGAGCAAAGTGTTCCATTTGTTGCTGTTACTGATGCTGGCGCAACTGGTACCGGTAACGCGGTTACATTAACTGCTGTTCTAGATGATGATATACAAGCTCCATTTGCTCCTTCAACATAGTAAGTGATGTTCGTATTAACTGAAGGTGTTGTAAAGTTTACACCTGTTCCGGCTAACGTTCCGCCTACTGATGCGGTGTACCAATTGTATGTTACACCTGCTTGAGGGTTGGTAACTGTTAATATAGCCGAGCTCCCTGCACAAACACTTACCGATGACGAAGCCACGGTTGGTACTGTTGGTTTAGCGTTAACAGTAACCGTTACTTTAACACGCCCGCTATTGTTGTTACAACCGCCTGTACCGATTGCCAATATATAGTAATCTGTTGTGGCGGCTAACGCAGTAACATTGTAGCTTGTACCGGTAAATAATAAGTTACCACCAACCGCTGCGTTGTACCATTCGTAAGTAACACCTGCCTGTGCATTGGTTACGGTTAAGGTTACACCATCACCTGCGCAGATACCTCCATTCGGAGCGGATACCACAGGATTGTTTGGCAATGCATTTACCATAATGGCTACTGCCCTTGCTGTTGCTGCAGAACTTTCGCACCTGTTATCGCCTTTAATGGTTACATAATAGGTTGTATTTGCAGTTAATACCGGGGTAGTAAATACCGGACCAGTAAACACGACTGTACTTAAAGTAGCATCGCTGTACCAGGTAAATATTGGGTTGGTAACTGTTGTGCTGGTTGCAGCTAATGTTGCTGTTGCATTTGCACAAACCGATGTTGAACCGTTCACTGTAATATCTGTTGCAGTGGCAACCGGATTAACTTTGATGGTTACCGCTACTGCATTAGCAGCAGTATTTTCACATTTATTGGTTCCTTTAACAGTTACATAATAAGTAGTGGTAGTGCTTAATACCGGTGTAGTAAATATAGGTCCGGTAAAAGCCACACTGGTTAGCGAAGCATCGTTGTACCAGGTAAATACCGGATTAGTTACTGTTGTTGAACTGGCATTAATTACTGATGTACCCGATCCACATACGATTGCCGGAGTTGATAAGGTAATATCAGCAGCTGTTGCACCTGCATTTACCGTAACGGTAACCAATTTTGCATTTGCAGCAGAACTTTCACATCTGTTATCACCTTTTACAGTTAGGTAATACTTGGTAGTTGCCGTTAATGCTGGCGTATTGAAAGTAGCACCTGTAAATACCGGCGATGTTAAGGCCGCGTCGCTGTACCAGGTAAATACTGGATTGGTTACGGTTGTTGTGCTGGCTGCCAAACTTGCTGATGAGCCTGCGCAGATATTTGCGTCAGCCGCGGTAACATCCGTTGCCGAAGCTACCGGGTTAACCACAACATTTACAGATTTAGCCGTTGCTACACTGTTTTCGCACTTATTGTCCCCTTTAACCGTTACATAGTAAGTGGTATTGGCGGTTAATGTTGGTGTAGTAAAGACTGCACCAACAAAAGCTACATCAGTTAAGGTAGCGTTAGTGTACCAGGTAAATACCGGATTGGTTACTGTTGTGCTGCTAGCGGTCAATACTGCTGCAGATCCTCCGCAAATATTTGTTGAACCATTTACTATAATATCGGTTGCAACTGCTATCGGGTTAACCTTAATGGTAACTGTGGCTGCATTTGCGGCACTGTTTTCACATTTATTGTTTCCTTTAACCGTTACATAATAAGTAGTGGTAGTGGTTAATACCGGTGTAGTAAATATTGGTCCGGTAAAAGCCACACTGGTTAACGAAGCATCATTGTACCAGGTAAATACCGGGTTAGTTACAGTTGTTGAACTTGCATTGATTACTGCCGTGCCCGATCCACATACGAAGCTTGGTGTTGATAAGGTAATATCCGCAGCTGTTGCAGCCTGGTTCACGTTAACAGTAACTACTTTAGCTGTAATACCTGAGTTTTCACATTTATTATCGCCTTTAACCGTAACATAGTATTTAGTGGTTACAGTTAATGTTGGCGTTACAAAAGAGGCACCCACATAGGCTACCGAAGTTAAGGCAGCATCATTGTACCAGGTAAAGGTTGGGTTGGTTACTGTTGTGGTGCTTGCTACCAAAGTAGTACCCGATCCTGAGCAGATGCTTGCATCAGCAGCGGTGATATCAGAAGCAGTTGCCACCGGACTAACAGTGATGGTAATTACTCTTGCAGTACCAGGTGCATTCTCACATTTATTATCACCTTTTACGGTTACATAAAAAGTAGTGGTAGCATTTAATGGCGGTGTAGTAAATGTTGCACCAATGAAACTTACATTGGTTAAGGCGGCATCACTATACCAGGTAAATACCGGATTGGTTACGGTTGTACTTGTTGCACTTAATACTGCCGATGAACCTGCGCAAGCTGTTGTGCTTCCGTTCAGAATAATATCGGTAGTAGTAGCCAATGGATTAACCGTTACGGTTACTGCTTTAGCATCAGCTGCAGCATTTTCGCATTTATTAGTTCCTTTAACACTTACATAATAAGTTGTAGTAGCGGTTAAGCCAGTTACGGTAAAGGTTGGGCCAGTAAATACCACGCTGGTTAAAGAAGCATCGCTGTACCAAGTAAATACCGGTTGAGTTACCGTAGTACTCGAAGCCATCAACATTACGGTAGAACCCGAACAGATTTGGGCATTGCTTACTGCAATATCAGCAGCGGTAGCAAAATCCTTAACGGTTATGGTAACTACCTTAGCGTTGGCTGGTGAATTTTCACATTTGTTATCCCCCTTAACAGTTACATAATAAGTAGTGTTTGCATTAAGTGCAGGTGTAGTAAAGCTAGCACCCACATAAGCTACTGTAGTTAAAGCAGCATTGCTGTACCAGGTAAATACAGGATTGATTACTGTTGTTGTTGAAGCTGACAGTGCAGCTGTAGTTCCTTTACAGATTGATGTAATTCCGTTAATGGCAAGGTCTGAATCAATGGCCGCAGGATTAACTGTAATGGTAATCGATTTTGCAGTAGCCGCTATATTCTCACATTTATTATCACCTTTAACCGTTACATAATAAGTGGTGTTTGCCGTAAGTACCGGAGTAGTGAAGTTAGCACCTGTAAATGCAACGGTGGTTAAAGCTGCATCACTGTACCAGGTAAATATCGGATTGATTACGGTTGTACTTGTTGCATTTAAAGTAACTGAAGCGCCACCGCAAACAGTATTTGTTCCGGCTAAATTGATATCAGATGGGCCTGCAACCGGATTTACCGTAATGGTAACCTCTTTTGCATTACCTGCTGTATTAGCACATTTATTTGTTCCGCTTACAGTAACATAGTATTTAGTTGTTGTGGTAATAGCCGGTGTAGTAAATACCGCACCAACAAAAGCCACCTGTGTTAAGGCCGCATCACTGTACCAGGTAAATACCGGGTTGATTACAGTTGTGCTGGCTGCGGTAAGTACTGTTGTGCCAGAAGCACATAATGAAGTTGTTCCGGTTACGGTTAAATCGGTAGGTAATGCCGATGGATTAACCGTTATTGAAATCCTGGTACGGGTCGAACTTGAACAAGCTGCTCCACTTACGGCCTCTACATAATAATTGTAGGTTCCTGCAGCAAGTATTGTTGGTGTGTTAAAGCTGCTGTTGTTGGTTACCAACATGTTTCCGCCTGTAGCCGCATCGTACCAGTTGTAAGTAATGCCTGCCACTGCCTGTACACTCAAAGTAGCAGATGTACCGATACAAGTTGTCACCGGATTGGTCGTTGACGGAACAGGTGCTACTGCCGGAGGCAATACAGTTACCGTTACTTTGGTACCTGGAGTCTCACAACCGTTCGCTGTTGCGGTTACCGAATAAGTATAAATACCCGCAGTTAAGGCCGGATCAGTTGTGAAAGTTGTTCCATCTTTTCCTGCCTGATAAGTTGTGCCTAAGTACCATTTGTACACTATACCTGCCTGTGGGTTCTGCACACTTAATGTTGCAGATGAACCTTGACAAGCAGTTGCTGTAACAGAAACAACTGTTGGTGTAGTAATTACCCTTTGTGCGTAATCTAAATTAACAGAAGTTAATGCACCAAGGAGTCCTGAGTTTAACCTCAATTCTACACCATCAAATCTGCTGGTTGGTACGAAAGTTAATATGGCAGATGTTCCGCCTGATAATAATTGTAAGTTGATTAATGGGTTGGATACAGATACCGCATCATTATTGCTGGTTGTACCCTGGAAAGTAGTTACCGTTAAATTCGGTAATACTGCTGCTGAAAGTAATGTACCTGGAGTGGTAATTTTCACCCTTAAGGTATCGCCTATATATGATAAACCTGTAAAACCTACCTGGTGATAAACAGATGCACCTAATAAGCCAACAGGAATAACCAGGCTGGATCCTGTATTGATGTCGTTATCAACCGCAAATGTTGGATTATAAACGCCAGCCAATACTGCTACCCCTGTTACTCCGCTTGCCACTGTTGTAGTCGCTGCGCCGCAAGGTGTAACTACCGGATTACCATTAGGTACTACGGTGACAGTTACAGTAGCCCTGCTGGTTGCAGTACATCCACCAGGAATTGTCGCCTCAACATAATAAGTTGTTGTGGCGCTTAATTGAGGCGTTACATACGTTTCGCCAGTATATACCGGAACTGTTCCGTTTGCAGTAGTATACCAGTTAATAGTTGCTCCTGCTGTACCCGAAGTTGCTTTTAATACGGCAACAGCACCCTCACTAATGGTGATTGATGGCGGTGTGATTACCGGAACATCAATGGTTCCAAGCACAATTTTACCCTCCGTTCTTGCTGATGAAGTACCGCAGCTGTTTACTGCAGCTACAAAGTAACTTCTGTCTGCCGTAATTAATGGTGTGGTAAAGTTATCACCAGTAAATAAAACTGCTGTTGAGGTTGCAGTATCGTACCAGTTATAAGTTGTACCTGCAACAGGGTTTTTAACCTGAAAGGTAACAGATGTATTAGGGCAGGTATTAACCGAGGCCGAAAGTAGATCAGGTGTTACCGGAGCAGGATTCGTAGTAACGTTTACTACTGTTTTGTAACTTACACAGCCTGTTGCAGAAACTGCCGCTACGTAGAATTTAGTATCGCCAGTTAAAACAGGGGTAGTAAAGATAATACCGTCTTTACCGCTTAGGTAAGTACCGGTAGCATCGTACCACCTGTAGGTTAAACCCGCCGACGGATTATTCACCTGCAATTGAGCAGTTGAGCCCACACAAGCGGTTACATTAGCAGCCGTTACTGTTGGCGCAACCAAAATACGTTGTGCGTAATTTAAGTTGATCGAAGTTAATGCACCCAATACACCTGAGTTCAATCTTACTTCTACCCCATCAAAAACATTGGTTGGAACAAAAGTGATTAAGGCCTGTGTATTACCGCTTAACAACTGAACATCTAATAAATTATTGTTTAATAATTGCGAATCACCATTGCTGTTTGTTCCAACATAAGTGGTGATGGCCGCATTACCTAATAATGAAAGCGACAATAGTTTCCCTGGAGATGATACCAATACACGTACGGTATCACCTACAGTAGATAGTGACCCAAAACCAACTCTTTGATAAACTGATGCCCCAAGCGCTCCAACTGGCATGACCAATGAAGATGCAGTCTGGGTATCATTATCAATAGCTAAGGCTGGGTTAAACACACCTGATAACAAGGCTACACCAGTAACGCCGTTAACCTGTGTGATTGCTGCCTCGCAAGGGACAGGATTTGGCGATCCGTTACCATCAACAGTAATGGTCACCTGAACGCGGTTTGCCGAAGTACAACCATTGGTAGAGACTGATTCTACATAATAAGTTGTAGTAGCCAACAGCGGAGGTGTAACATAAGTAGCGCCAACATAAACCGGCGTAGTTGAAGTGTTAGAAGTATACCAGTTGAAAGTATTGGTTGGATCAGCGGAAGTTGCTGTTAAAATTGCTGTCTGACCTGCGCTCACAGTTGATGAGCTTGCAGTTACTACAGGTAAAGCTGGACGAGGATTAACCGATACCGCAGCTGCTGCACGTGCAGCACTTGTACAGTTTCCTTGTGATGCTTCTACATAATAGGTAGTTGCAGCTGCCAGTGCCGGAGTTTGGAATACTGAACCGGTAAACACCAAATTACCTGCTGTTGCAGCATCGTACCATTTGTAAGTTACTGCCGGATCAGGATTAGCAACAGATAAAGTTACTGAAGAGCCTTCACAAACATTAGCAATTGTTGCCAATACCGGAGTTGGTAATGCTGGTGTAACGGTTACAGTTACCGGAACTCTTGTTGTGTTTGGACAACCTGCTTTGCTAACCTGTATATAATAAGTTGTAGTAGCAGTTAATGCTGGTGTAGTAAATGTTTCGCCAGTGGCTAATTGTGTGCCACCGGTTGCTGCATCGTACCAGGCTAATGTTGTACCGCCGTTTGCAGTTGCGGTTAAAGTTGCAGTACTGCCGGCACATATTGTCTGCGCACCTGCTGTAACTGTTGGACCAGGATAAATTACAGTTGCACCATAAACATCTAAGCTGGTTAGAACGGTAGCTAATGCACCGAAACTAACCTGTACCCTATCGTAAGCACCACCAGCTGCTACTGTTGCAGCGAAACGGTTACCTGAAAGCAATTGAAGATTTAATAATGATGAGTTTAACTGAACTGTCCTAACAACCGTAGTACCGTTTAATACATTTACAGTAACATTACCCAATGCGGTTAAATCCAATAAACCACCTGGTAAAGCTAAATCTAAACGGATACTATCGGTAGCTGATCCAACTGAAGGGAAAATCAATTGCTGGTAACCCGAAGCACCCACACCTACTGCAAGAGATATTCTGGTAAAATTAGCAGGATCAGCATCAGTAGAATTTCCTGCACCAGTTATACCGCATAATAAACAGATTCCGTTTATACCAGAATTTTGCGAATTTGCAGCGTTACAGGCAGTACCGCCATTGTTATTTAATACGGTTACAGTTACCGGTACACGGCTTGCACTTTTACAGCCATTTGCATTGGTTGTTTCTACATAATAAGTAGTGGTTGCAGTAAGTATCGGGGTAGTAAATGAAGTACCTGCACCTACCTGTGTACCAGCGGTTGCAGCATCGTACCATTGAATGGTGTTACCTGCATCTGCTGTAGCCAATAAAGTTGTAGACTGACCCGCGTTAATTACCTGGCTGTTTGTTGTAACAGTTGCTGGAGTTGCCGGAGGATTAACTGAAACATTTACAGCAGTTCTAGCACTCACTGCAGTTCCGGATACTGCTTCTACATAATAAACAGTTGGACCAGTTATCGCTGGTGTTACAAACACACCTGTATTATTGGTAACCAATGGTGTATTTCCGGTAGAAGCGTACCAGTTATAAGTTACACCTGCTCTGCAGGTTGCTTACGCTTAAACTGGCAGGGCTACCGGCACATACTGTTGCTGCTGCAACCACCGGAGCATTAACAGTTACTGTTAAACTATAAGCTGTTGTTGCTTTATTTCCGTTTGCATCTGTTGCGGTTAACGAAATAGTGAAAGTTCCACCCAATAATGGCGTTCCTGTAATTTCTCTTGTTGTGGTATTAAAGTTTAATCCAGGAGGAAGACCACTTGCCAAATAAGTATATGGTGCTGTTCCGCCAGTTACCGCTGGCAAAGTTTGCGTTGGGTAAGGTGCACCTACAATACCGTTTGGTAAAGTAGCACCTGGTAATGTTAATACACCTATTATTTTAATTGCATAAGTGTTACTTGCTGTTCTGCCCTCACTATCCGTAGCGGTAACACCAATCGAATAATTTCCGGCCTGTGTAGGCGTTCCAGAAACTTCTCTCGTTGCTGGATTAAACGTTAACCCTGCTGGAACATTGCTTGCTACATAAGTATATGGGCCAACGCCTCCGGTTGCCGATGGCAGGGTTTGCGTGGCATAAACTGTTCCTTCTGTTCCATCAGGCAAAGTAGCTGCTGGTAACAACAAAGGATTAACCACTGTAATAGTATAATTATTGGTTGCTGTTTTTCCATCAGCATCGGTAACCGTTACCGGCACCGTGAAAGTTCCTGACTGTGTAGGGGTTCCTTTAATTTCTCTTGTAGCCGGATCGAAGGTTAATCCCGGAGGAAGACCGGTTGCAGCATAAGTATAAGGAGTTGATCCGCCAGTGGCAGAAGGAATAGTTTGCGTAGGATAAACTGTTCCGGTTGTTCCATTAGCCAAAGTTGCTGCCGGTAAAACCAAAGGATCGGTTACTTTAAGCGTATAGTTAGCGGTAATGGTATTGCCATTGGCATCAGTTACCGTAACCGGTATAGTATAGGTCCCAATCTGCGTTGGTGTACCAGTAATTTCTCTTGTTGCCGGGTTAAAGGTTAATCCCGGAGGAAGACCAGTAGCCGAATAAGTGTAAGGGCCTGTTCCGCCTGTTGCAGCCGGAATTCCATTTGTAGTATAGGTTGTGCCTGTTACGCCGTTTGGTAATGCTCCAGGAGCCAAGGCCAATGCTGGTGTTACAGCTAAAGTAAATGTTGCTGTTGTACTACAACCTTTTGTATCAGTTGCTACTACATCGAATGTTGGATTACCAGTTGCAGTTGGTGTTCCACTAACCAGGCCACTTGATGATAAAGTTAAACCAGCTGGTAAGGTACTACCTGCAGCTAAGGTATAAGTATAACCTGGTGTTCCGCCAGAAGCTACAGGAAGTTGCTTACTGTATGGAGAGGCAATTGTTGCATTGTTTAAAGTTAATCCTGCAAATACAATTGCAGGATTAACGGTAATAACCACCGGAACCCTTGTTGTATTTGAACAAGTTCCTTTAGTTACCTGAACATAATAAGTAGTGTTTGTTGTTAATGCAGGAGTAGTAAAGTTTGCTCCGGTACCCACCTGGTTCCCACCTGTCGGCGCATCAAACCAGGCTAAAGTAGTACCACCATTCGCAGTTGCACTTAATGTTGCAGTGCTGCCTGAACAGATAGATTGCGTGCCGGCTATAAATGTTGGGTTAGGATAAACTACCCTTGCGCCATAAATATCTAAGCTGGTTAAAGCGGAAACCAGTGCACCAAAGCTTACCTGAACCCTGTCATAAACGCCACCAGCTAAAACAGTTGCTGCAAAACGATTGCCGGATAAAAGTTGAAGACTTAATAATGCACCGTTTAATTGTACTGTTCTTACAACCGTATTACCATTTAATACCGTAACGGTTACATTATTTAGAAGACCAACATCGGCTAAACCAGTTGGTAAAGCCAGATCTAAACGGATGCTATCTGTAGCAACACCTGAAGATGGGAAAATTAATTGTTGATAACCTGTTGCTGTAACACCTACAGCAAGAGAAATTCTGGTGAAGTTGTTTGTATTAGCATCAGTGGAGTTACCTGCACCATTTATAGCGCATAATAAACAGATGCCATTAATACCAGTATTCTGACTATTTGCCGCGTTGCAAGCTGTTGCGCCTCCACCATTAATTACAGTTACAGTTACCGGAACGCGGCTTGCACTTTTACAGCCATTACTGCTTGTGGTTTCTATATAATAAGTTTTGGTTGCAGTTAAAGCTGGTGTAGTGAACGAAGTTCCTGTTCCAACCTGTGTTCCTGCTGATGGAGCATCAAACCAGGCAATGGTATTTCCAGCATCAGCAATCGCGGTTAAAGTTGTAGTTTGTCCGGAGTTGATGACCTGGTTATTAGTGGTAACTGTGGCTAAAGTTGCCGGTGGGTTAACTGAAACCGTAACCGATGTCCTCGAACTGACTGCTGTTCCGGAAACGGCTTCTACATAGAATACAGTTGCCGAACTTACTGCAGGCGTTACAAAAGTACCGTTATTGCCAGTTACTAATGGGGTACTTCCAGTAGAGGCATACCAGTTATACGTTACGCCAGTTTGAAGATTGCTTACAGTTAAAGTAGCCGTGCTTCCAGCACAAACTGTTGCAGAAGCTACAACCGGATCATTTACTGTTACGGCTAATGCATAAGTAGTAGTAGCTTTATTATTGTTTGCATCGGTAGCCGTTACAGAAATAGTATAATTACCCCCTTGAGTTGGTGTTCCGGTAATTTCTCTCGTAATTGGGTTAAACGATAATCCCGGAGGAAGACCAGTTGCCGCATAAGTATATGGACCAACACCGCCGGTTACCGCTGGTAAAGTTTGTGGCAGATAAGAATTACCCACAATACCATTGGGTAAAGTTTTTGTTGGTAAAGTTAAGGTACCATTTACTTTAATTGGGTAATTATTGCTGGCTGTTTTACCCTGGCTATCGGTTACAGTTAAACCAATTGTATAATTACCTGCCTGTGTTGGCGTACCAGTAATTTCTCTTGTAGCAGGATTAAATGATAATCCCGCAGGAACACCGGTAGCTACATAAGAATAAGGGCCAACACCACCAGTTGCAGCTGGTAAAGTTTGTGTAGCATAAACTGTTCCTTCAGTTCCATCTGGCAAGGTTGCCGCAGATAAAACCAATGGGTTATTTATCGTAATGCTATAATTAGTGCTTACTGTTTTTCCATCAGCGTCTGTTACTGTAACTGGTATGGTATAAGTACCTATAGTTGTTGGTGTACCTGTAATGGCTCTGGTAGATGGATTAAAAGTTAAACCTGGAGGAAGACCTGTTGCCGAATAAGTATAAGGTGTAGTTCCTCCGGTTGCACCCGGAATAATCTGTGTAGTATAAACCGTTCCTGTAGTGCCATCAGCTAATGTTGCTGTAGGTAACAATAAAGGATCAGTAATTTTTACGGTATAGTTGGAAGTAATGGTATTACCGTTTGCATCAACAACCGTAACTGGTATCGTATATATTCCAGGTTGGGTTGGTGTGCCGGTAATTTCTCTTGTTGTTGGATTAAAAGTTAAGCCCGGAGGAACACCTGTTGCAGTATAGGTATACGGTCCTGTTCCACCAGTAGCAACTGGTATAGTCTGTGTTGGATAAACAGTTCCGGTTAAACCATCAGGCAATGCACCTGGTGTAAGTACCAATGCTGCAGTAACCGTTAAATTATAAGTTGCAGTTGCTTTACAGCCTTTTGCATCAGTTGCAACTACAGAAAAAGTGTAAGTATTAGCAACAGTAGGTGTTCCGGTAATTGCACCGGCTGATGATAAACTTAATCCTGCTGGCAATGTATTTCCTGCAGCCAAAGCATAAGTATATCCAGCTGTTCCGCCTGTAGCTATATCTAATTGTTTGGCGTAGGCAAAACCTGGCGTGGCATTTGGTAATGTCGCCCCATTAAAAACAATCTGTGGATTTACTGTAATTACAACAGGTATTCTTGCCGATTCGGCCGTACAGCCTACTCTTCTGGCAGCAACATAATAAGTTTTAGTAGCTGTTAATACTGGTGTAGTAAAGGTACCATTAAAAGCAACTGTTTGTAATGCTGTTCCTCCTTCTATTGCTTCATACCATCTTAATTCGTTGGTGTTTGGAGTAGTAGCGTTTAAAGCAACTGTAGAATTATAACATGCATCAATTGCTGTACTTGCTGGCGTAGGCCTGCCTGCAGAGCGAATTACGCCATAAACATTGATGGTTTGAGTAAGGTTTAGCGCAAGTACAGATCCCAGTGTAACCTTCACTCTGTCGTACACTACATTTGCACCTGGAGAAAAAGGTATCGATACTGGCTGTCCACTATTCAGTAAACCTAATAAGTCTAGATTTAATAAACTTGACGCTGAACCAGTGTAAACCTGGGTAGCACCATTATATGCAGTTATAGAAATGTTTTGTAAAAGCCCTGCCGTTAATAATGCAGGGGAGACACTAAGTCGCAGGTTAATATCATCACCTGGATTTGATGCTGTTGCAAAATAGAAATTTTGGCTAATGGATGATCCCACACCAAGTACCCCTAAACTAAGTTGAGAAAAATTATTTGGATCTGAATCTATTGCCCTTTCACTATTTGTTACACCAGAACTGCCCAGCTGTAAAGCATCAAGTGTAATACCGGTTCCTTCATAACCTGTAGCAAATGCCTGTGCACAAGGATCAGTACCTGAAGTATAAAAAGAATAATAAACCTTTGTACTATTGGCTACTGAAACCAAAAGTGCATTGGTTACATCTTTTATAAATACCCTATCATAAGCCTGTGTAGGGGTTATTGCGATATAAAAGAAACCATTTGCATCTTTTACTAAACGCAGATTATCTGAAGAAAATCCATTAATACTGTTACCGCCGTTTGGGGGAACTGCAGAAGCACCGTTTCTGGCCCCCACCTGGAATGAATGGTTTCCAAGAACTACTGTTCCGCCTACATTAGCCAGTAAGGTACCCAAACTCCCCCTAATAACCTGTTTAGTACATCGCCATCAAAATCTATTCTGATATAAGATGTTATTCCCGCAGCTACAGCAGCCGGATATTTTAATTCCAGCTCGCCACTATAAGAGCCAATACCAATAGCTATTCCGCCATAAGAATTAACTGAAGCAAACGTGTTGTCGTTTAAAGTTGCATTTAATGCATTATCCACTCTGCTCTGAGCAGATACAGTATTTGCAAAAATTTTAGTTTGTGCATACGATTTGGCAGAGAAGAGCGTTAATAGAACGATGACTGCAACACAAGTATTGCGGATTATCCCTATTCGGGATGAGAAAGTACGGGTTTTCATCATGTCAGGCGTTATTTTGGAAGACTTACTATGTACTAATACTACAGTTTGGTAATGTTTTTCAAGGGGCATTATATTACTATGACAAATCTAAATCTAGAATAGGTACCTATTCTATCCATTACTATTCATTTTTATCTTGTTGCATTTCATTCATTTTATTCATACAGGGCTTTCTTAACGAATAGATTTCTTCAATTGTGAAATTATGATGACATTAGCAATAAGTCATCCCATATAATTAATGAACGCTAACGACCTCCTTATCGAACTCCGGAAGTTTGTCCTTTTAAAATCTGGTTTGAGAAATATCGACCCAGCTCACTGTAAGATTATTTCTGAATACGTATATCAGGAAACCAAAAACTACGTAAGTGAAACGACGATCAAACGATTCTTTGGCTTTGCAAACACATTACATAAATTCTCCCTATTTACTTTAAATAGCCTTTCGCAATATATAGGCTATAACGATTGGGACTCATTTTGTACAGATAAGAAAAATCAAACTACCTCCGTTCAAAGTATCTGGCAGGATTTAAAGTTAAAAGCACATGCCATTACAGAAGTATCGTTAATCGCTAAAAAAATAATTCAGGTGTTCCATTTAATGCTACTGCGAACAGAAGTTTTTTGTATCCTGACTTTGATTATTTCTTCAAAAACAATTACCAGTTTACAACCGTAAGTGCCCAACCAGGTCAGGGGAAATCGATACTGCTTGCACACATGGTAGAGTATTTTTTCTTTTCAGAAAATGCCCTTTATAAAAACGACATTGTTTTATTGGTTAACTCTACCAGTATCAATACTATTATCCAAAGTGGAGATACCTTACAGGAGTGGTTTTTAAAGGAATTTAAATTTGGAAGCCTTAGTGAGTTAATCAGTTTTTTCAAAAAAATCCCGAAAAGAGAAATGGCCGTTTTATTATTATCGTTGATGGTATTGATGGACATTTAGCCAGAAGTCATTATTTTAAAACATTTATCGACTTCTTATACAGCATAGAAGAAAACAATTTTGTTAAACTCATATTTGGATTGCGAACTGACAGCTGGATTAATCTTCAGCCGGCCATTTATGGTTCTGCATCTTTAACTAAAGCCTGGTATATGGGCTTATTTTATGATGAGGAAACCCTAAGTAATGTACCATCGTTAAATGCTGAGGAGGTACTCTATACCTTAAGCCATATAGAAAATAGAATTATCAACAGGGCAGACGTAAGTTTGCCCCTGTTAACACAGTTTAAAACACCATTCTGGTTACAGGTTTATTTCAAGCTCAAAGATGAGCACCAGCACATTGAGCTGAATAACCCCTTGTTATGTTATGAATTAATTAGTTATTTTTTAGAGAGGCGCGTATTTATGGCCAAAAAAAGCACCGAAAAAATATTTCTTCTCAAAAAAATAAGCGATTCCATTTCAGAAGGAAATAAGAAATTAAGGGTTTCTAAAGAAAAAATTCTGAGTTACATCAATTGTTATCCCGATGCATACGAAGAACTTATAAATGCTGGGATTATCATCGAGGAAAAAAGGTTAAGTACCACCATTCCAACAGAAATTGTCCGCTTTTTAAACGATGATATTTATACCTATTTCCTATTTATACAGATTACCGATAAATTTGAATATAAACCAAGTAAACCATTTTTCGAGCACATCCTAAACAGTTTCTCTGGTCAAAACTCCCAGAGAGATCATATCCTTAACTGGTCGATCAGATTTTCTATTAACCGTAACGAAATTGCTGCTTTAAAAAATATTTTCAGGTTGCCATTTTCAAACTATGAAAAAAACAGTGCTTTTGATTTTATTTGTTATGTATCGAAATACGAACTTAGCAAACCCAATTCGAACTTCAACAAGCTGAGCATTGGTATCGATTTTATAGACATTATGGCTACAGGGCGAACCATGAGCAACCTCTACAAAGAAACGATCAAAACCATATCGGAAAATGTACTGAATGAAGACATCCAGATTATGCTGCATGTAATAGAATGCAACGTTAATCTTATTGATGTAGATAAAATAGCTTTAGCCAATACCATGCAGCTGTTAAAGAGAAATTATAAGAGATTAAACGAATTGTTTCCAATTAACCCTTATGATTTAATCCTTTATTTTTATAATAACCTGATTAATAAACCTAACGAGAGCAAAAGCCTTGAAGAAAAAATTATAAAACTTTGCCAGGAGATAGATCAAAGTAAACCAATGAGAAACGAAGAGATTACCTCTGCCGAAATACTCACCTACCGACTGGTATTGATTGCCTTATTTTCTCAGAAAAATTATGCAGAATGCCACCGTTTTATTATGGCCATACTGAGTAAATATCCCAATATTTTTTACGTAAGGCATTCGGTATTTTCTCCTTTTTTATTGCTTCATTTAGGGCAAACCTACATCAAACTCAACTATTTTAAAAAAGCGCAGCGCATTATGCAATTCGTAGATAAAATCATCAGCAGCGATTATACCTATCATACAAATTTTATATTGGCCAGCTTTAATGTTTTTAAAGCCAACTTTTACAATGCCACGCATCATTACGAACAAGCACTTATAGAAACTAATATTGGTTTGGATATTACCAGAAAGAATAATTTTAAGATGTTAGAAATAACCTTACTATTAAGTAAGATCGATACCCTAAAACATACCGAAGAATCAGAAGAGGTATCAAGCGTTATTAAAGAACTGTTAAACTTTTTAACGGCTCATAAACTCTCTATGCCAGATTATTCTAACCTAAGCAGTCATGAGTTCGAACATACCTTTAAGATTTTAAAATCTTATCGCAAGCACCAAAACCTATAAAGAGGCCTTCTTCTCCAAAAAACACAAGCCTCTCATTTCTTAATAAAAAATTTTCGGGTTTGGAGCGCAAGCCTTGTACAAAACACTGAGTTTCTTCCCGTTTTTTGCGTTTACGCTTCGCTTCCCCTAACTCGTTGCTGCAAGATACAACCTGGGCTAAAGGCGCTAAAACAGTTTTTTCATTTTTGAGGCTTTAGGGTGTACAAACCCTTGTGCCTAAATCTGACAGCAGTGAAAATACTTTTTGTTACAGCAACCCTTAATATGCTGTGGCACAAAAAAAATAGAAGTGAATAGCGGGACTGCAAAATGCCAGGAACTACTACACCTTCATTTCCTGATCATAAAAACATGGTTATTTAAAGAGGTTCTCATTTAATCAAATTGTAAAGTTCATCCAGTTTTGGAGAAAGCACGATCTCTATCCTTCTGTTTTTGCTTCTCCCATCTGCATTTGCGTTTGTACCCAAGGGCTGAAATTCACCTTTACCAGTAGCCGTCATCCTTACACTTTCTACCTTTTCGTTCTCTGTTAAATAGCGTACAACAGAAGTGGCCCTCAGCACACTTAAATCCCAGTTATCTTTAATCTGCCCCAGATTATTTATTTTCTGATTATCGGTATGGCCCTCCACTGCAATGTTAATTTCAGGCTGCTGTTTTAATACATTAGCCAATTGCGTTAAAGCCTGTTTACCTTTTTCATCAATGATGATACTTCCTGAGGGGAATAAGAGTTTATCGGTTAAAGAAACATACACCTTACCATTTTTAATTTCGACAGTTAAACCGCTTTTGGTAAAGCCCAATAGGGCCTGCTGTAGTTTTTCTTTGAGTAAGTTGGTGGCTTCATCACGTTTGCGCAACACCTCTTCCACTTCCTTTAAACGTTTCTCGCGGGCAGCTAAATCGCCCGATAGCTTGGTAATCTCACTTGAAGAATTGTTTTTAAGTTTCTTATAGTTTGCATCAATGGTATTGTAATTACTTTGCAAATCGCGAAGCTCTTCAGCCATTAAAGTCGTATCTTTTTTCAACTTTGCTACTTCTTTTTCAAGATTTTCTATTTTAATTAAACCTTCATTAAATGCGGTATAAAGTGAGTCTTTGGTTCCCAATAAAGCTTTATACTTTTTTGGAGATAATACCACACATGAAGTTAAGGAAGAAAAAAGAGGAGAACAGCAAAGGCAAAAAAGATATTTTTCATGTTTAAAGTTTCAAGAGTTTAGTATTAGGGTTGGAGTGTTCAATAGCAAGTATCAAGAGGGTATTCTGTTTGAAAATTGATTATTGTTAATTGGTCATTGATTATTGTTCTATTGCGTTTCGTAAAAATGCAACTAATGGCTGTACTGTTTTAAAAGAACTTATCAACTTATTAACGAGGTTTGGCTGTAAAAATTCTTCATCATCAATTTTTGTGGTGGCCTCGAAGCTTTTAAGCTTTAAAAATTCGATGTTTGGATCTGCCGGATCATAACCTTTAGGTGCATTTTTTAGTGCATTATCAAAACCAAGTTTAAAGTTTTTCTTAAAATCCTTCCCGTTGATAATTTCTTTAAAATCGCCTATATTATAATCTATCTCCTGCCTGATCAGTTTTAAGTGCGGCGCATCAGGCATCCAGTATCCGCCGGCAATAAAGCTTTTCCCAGGCTGGATATGCACATAATAACCCGGTTCGTTCCCTCCTTTGCTTTTGGCCGAAAACCAGATACCAAAGTTGTTTTTATAGGGATCTTTATTTTTACTGAAGCGAACATCACGGTAAATGCGCAAAAGACTCTTTTTAGGATCTGCCTCTGCCGAAAGTAATGGATCTGCCTTGGCCAGTTCGGGGATAAGTGCGGTTACCAACGCCAGTACATCTGCTTTTGCTGTTTCGTAAACACCTTTATTGGCAGCAAACCATTCGCGGTTGTTATTTTCCGCAACGTCTTTTATAAAGTTTAGGGTTTCTTTTTTTAACATTGCTAAAAATTGAAAGATTATATTTAAAATGGTTGATAGTTCATGGTCAACAGGTCAAATGCCCATCAAACTGTTTCAACAGTCAACCTATACCTCTTGACTTCAGACTCCCGACTTACTTATCGTAATATGGCTTATACTTAATGTTCGGCGATAAAACATGGAGCAGTATAATTCTCGAATAGCGATAGTTAAACGGATACAGGATAAAACAACCTGCAAAAATAACAATCAGATAAGGCCAGAATGTTTCATCTGTAAGTGGGCCGAAAATCAAATAGGTAATGAAACTAGCAAAGAGCATTTCGATTACATTCATCGCATAACTTACATACATCGCTGCATAAAAGTAACCCGGTTCAATCTCTATCCGTTGTGCACAATGCCCACAGATTTCTTTGGTATGCTGAATGTTCCAGCCATACATACTGCCTGTAAAAATATCTCCCCTGCGGCAATGCGGACACTTACAATGTACAATAGCGTAAAGTTTTGAAGTAGTTTGATCAGACATACTTTTAATTTAAATTAAAAGGTTCCTTTTTCATATTAAGGTGGATATTCCTTTTACGGTATTTTTTATACCAAACCACACCAACAATAACAGCCATTAAATAGGGAAGAGATAAAAGATACAACACACCTGTATTCAAGCCTGCAGTTTGTGTATTTCCGTTTTTAACACCTTGTTCAGCATTAATGGTACACATTGAACATTGGGCATTAACATTGGGGCTTACCACAAAGGTAAATACCAAAACAAACAGGATAAAAATTGCTTTCTTCTTCATCGTTTACAAATATAGGAATAAACGGATGTGGAGGTTTAAAAATTATGTCATAAAAAAACCTCACTTTTGAGGGTGAGGTTTTTATGAGAGGTTATAGCATTTTTTAACTTATTGGAACAAGTTTTATCGTTCCTGCGGCGTTTTCATAGTAACCATCAGGATAAGCAGCCGTTGCTGGCTTAAAGGTTAACAGTTTAAATTTAATACCATTCACTTCATATTCTTTATAAAAGTCGACACCTGTTTCAGTCACCCTTAACGAATAATTATCAGTAAGCGATTCCAAATTATTACCAGCTCCATAGGATAGCGGCACCTGGCCCGTTGCAGTTTCAAATCTAAATGAGTCAAAGCTATAATAATGATCAAGTGCATCCCTATAATTTGAGATCACTGTAGCCGGATTGGCCGGCATTGGCACCATGATAATATTATTACCTCTTTTTCTGCTTTTTAAAATTACAGAATCGGCTGTAGCTTTCATTACCAAAAACTCAATATCGCCACCATAGCCAACATCATAGTTAATAGCACCAGAAATTGCGCCAGGAGCCGCAAAAAAGGCGAAAATAGAATTGTAAGTATCAAACGTTAGTATTGGCCCGGCACCAGGATAAACTTTATAAGTACTGGTTTCATTTGTAGCTATATAATCTGCCTGAACATTTACATTGGCGTTTGATGTAAAATTCACAAAAAAGTTGAAACCACCATATTGAGCATCGTCACCAGGGTAATATTGCATAATCCAGCCATTAGGTTTACTTTTCAGAATGGTTTGTGCATTGGTAACGGCAGTGTTTAGTCGCTGTGTTGGACTTTCTTCAAATACCCGGTCTTTCTTCTTGTCGCAGGCGGCAAAGAGCAGGCATGATATTACTAATAATAAATAATAATTTCTTTTCATAATATAATAGATTATAATGATGTTTGATCAAAAGTGCCTAAGTTAGCTTTCCTGTTTACAATATTTGCTCTTAGTACATCCATATCAATGTTCCATACGCTTAACATATAATTTTTTACAACTACAAGTTTATTATTGATGATTGTTCTTCCTGCAGCTGTGCTTCCGTTAGAATTTAACAATGCATTAAATTGTGTAGCTGATAAAGTGATATAAAAAGAGTAAAGTTCAGCAAAATCCTCTTTATCAGAACTACTTGCGTAAGGAGAAATGAAACCAGCTGCTACTGCCGCACCTGTTGAAGTGTAGGTTGTATTCCAAACATCATCAACATATCCTGTTCCTGAAATTGTTCTGAAACTTGTAGGGAATTCTGTGGTTTGGTTTAGAATATGCTGAAACTCATGATGTATGGTATGAAAATAACTATCTGTTAAAAAGTCTGCATTAACACCCGTAGTTGCAGTTAACCTGTTTACTTCGTAAAGGGTTATTTTTCTGGCGCCTTCTGCAGTACCCAATACCCTTGTACCGTTGTTCCTATAAGCTGCTTCTCCTATAAAATTAATAAGTTTTGGAAAATACCTCTTAATAAAAGCTTTACTACCGGTTACATCATCGTAAGGTTCGAAGCCCAGATATTTGAACAATTTGGTTAAACGTATTGAACTGGTATAACTCGCAGGAATTAAATTATAGTTTAAATCAGACTCCTTATCCACATATTTATATAAAATGTCAACATTATAATTTAATATAAAATTAGAATAGATATAGTTATCTAATGGATTTTTCTCTATGGTTGAATCAACAAATACACTGTTTGAGTCCAACTTTTCTTTTTTACATGCACTCATCACTAAAGCGCTTGCAAATAGAACTAAATAAAATTTTGAAAATTTCATGTCTATCTTGGATTTGGGGTTAAACCAGAATTTATTACATCTTGTGGCAATTGTATTGCTCTTCTATTATCTCTAACGCTAAGGGTGTTTGTGCTTATAGTTCCAACTGCATTAGAAACTATTGTACGTCTGGTAATTTCAATTCCAAAACGCTTTACATCAAACCAGCGTAAACCGGTGTGTAAAGTTTCGACTCTTCTATAAAATAATACCGCATGAAGCATATTTTCCTGTGTACCGGCTTCAATAGGAAACTCTGCATTGAATTTCTTTTTGGCAGTAGATGCGGCAGGTGTAGAATATTCTCTTCCATTTGCCCAGGCATTAATTGAAGCCTCGGTTAAAACAGGATTCGTGTTGTAAGTATTGTTTACGAAAAGCTGCATATCTGCAATTGCCAATGCGTAGTTTTTTAAATGAATATTTGCTTCAGCCCGAGTAAGTATTGCTTCTTCTGCAGTAAATGATGTAAAAACACCGTGCGAATAACCAATTCCAGCAACAGGATCTGTATACTCAAATTGATAGGATGCATGCGGCAACAATACCTTATCTAAGTTTGCTCCCGAATAGCCATATGTTCTTATTCTATATCCAGCATTTGTAATTCCATGTGGAGTTGCAGACCTAATACTTTCTTTATCAGCTATGTATGCACCATGTGAATATCTACTTCCAGTATAATAGTTTCCAAAATTCAGTCCAATAGAAGAGGCGGGTGTGTTAATTAAAAAATTGGCTTTAATACCACTACCATTATATTCTCTGGTTATATTCGCAAAAGTTGCACTAAAAGTAGAAATATAAGCCCAATCTCTTAAATAAGCTGATGGGGCATTGTTGAAAGATGCAGTAGCATAACTCACTGCTTTTTTCCAATCTTCATCATCTTTTCCTCTGTAAAGGAATAACCTTGCAGCGAAAGCATTTGCAGCCGATTTGTTGAAATGGTATTTTGCAACATTAGCGTTGGCATAAGATGCGTCATTAATCAACGGCACACCTTCTTCTAAATCTTTAATCATAAAGTCATACACTTCAGCAACGGTATTTCTCTGATACTTAGGATTTAGTGTAGTCTCCGGCTTTGTCATATAAGTTACGCCCAAATCAGTAGTCGATTTTGTTGGAGAATAATGTTGAGCAAAAACATTTACTAATATAAAATGGCCATAGGCTCTGGCAACCAGTGCTTCACCTCTTTGCGCAGAAAGAGAAGCTGGATTACCTTGTGCTTCAATTGCAGCAAGTGCAGCATTGGCACTCGCAATGGCGCTGTAACAAGAACTCCATAATACATCTATTCCATCATTAGTAGTTTCGGTAACATCCTGCCAGTTAAATAACTGAGTTGTATATCTATCACTATAAGGATTTGAATCTCCGTAATCGTCAACGTTATCTGAAGAAAGTTCTGTTGCCATTACATAAGTACTCTGAGGGTAGGCGGAAACCAACATTTTAGCGATTTTATCGGTATTGTTTAGTTCTGCTCTATTATCTGGCAATTCATCCAAGAATTTCTTACACGAAGAAATACTTAAGATAGTAATCGCACCAATGGCTATAAATAAAAATTTATTTTTCATCTTAAATTTCATTAATTAAAATCCAACTCTTAAAGTTAAGGTGTATTGTTTTGGTAATGGTAAGGCTACCCCACCAGAATTTACAAATTCAGGATCTTGCCCATTTAGCTTTTTATCAGCATAAATAAACCATAAATTTGTAGCATTTAAACGTAGTCCTGCAGAAGCTAGTCCTATTTTAGCAAGCTTTTCTTTAGCAAAATCATAAGATAAAGAAATATCTTTTAATCTCACGAAATCACCTTTTGCAATATTTGCACTAGAATAATTATAAGAATTGTAGGCAATACGATAGTCAGCATCGTTTCTGATATACCTGGTATCCAATATTACAGGAATATTGGTTTTAAGTTCATCACCGGGAACTGTCCAGGCATCGAAAAACTCTCTTGTGTTTGCATCTAAATCTGTATAACCTGTTTTAAAGGCCGGATCTAAACGTACCACGTTACCAAATGAATAAGTAACAAAAACATTTAGTTTAAATGCTTTGTACGCAAAAATGTTTCCAAAACTTCCTAAATCTGTTGGCTCTAAAGTTCCTTCATATTTAAGGAAGCTAACATCATCTCTATTTTGAAGATATACCCCAGATACTGTTTCTGATCCATCATTATTAATAAATACAGGTAAACCGTCATTCTGTAATTTAACGAAAGGAATTGAAAATAATGATCGTGCAGCATAGTCAGGAAGACCATAACCTTTTCCAGTAATCAGATCTATTACCCTTGCGTTATTTTCCGATTTTGTAATCTTATTAGTAGTATGAGTATAAATTAGACTAGAATTCCATGAGAAATCTCCTTTTTTAAGGACTGTACCAGCAATACTTACTTCAAGCCCACTCGACTTCATCTCGGCAACATTACCATATTTGGTAATTTCGCCACCTAAGCCCTGTGTATTTACAATGCCGATTAAATCAAAATTATTTCTTTTGTACCAATCTACATCTACAGCTAGTCTGTTTTTAAATAACCCAAAACTTGTTCCTAAGTTTACCTCATGTTTTTTCTCATAGGTTAGTCCAGAATTCTCTAAAGTTCTAAGTTCCAATCCGGTCTCTCTGTCCCCGGTTGCTGGTCGCCATGGATTATAGCTACCATAAATAGCCTGTGAGTTAGTTACGTAATTTGGTCCTCTATTGGCTGATAACCCATAAGAGCCTTTGAAAGATAAGCTAGAAAACGGAGTGTTTAGATCTTGAAAAAACTTTTCCTCTGTTACATTCCATAAACCAGACACACTCCATGTTGGCATCCATCTTGCAGAAGTGGCTTTACCTAACCGGTTAGATCCTTCATACCTTCCTGTTGCTTTTATGGTATATCTGTTATCATAAGTATAAGCACCTTCACCAAAAAATGCAACCTCTCTGCTTCGGGTATTTTCTACAGAAAAGTAGTTAGAATTTTCTTCTGCACCTCTTTTAAAAATACGGTAATCAGTAAAAGGAATTTCACCCAAGCCGTACTGTAAACCCCAACCCCTATTCCAGTTATTGTTCCTATTAATAGAGCTCAGTGTTGATCCAGCAACAATATCAATAGTATGTTTTTCTGCAAAAGTCTCGTTATATTGAGTAATAAAGCGGAAATCATTACTCGTCATTTTGTAGTCGGTACGGTTATATATACCACCTGATGGCAGAATTGAAACTGGCACAGCATATAATATGCTTGGATCTGTATATAAATAAGGATTAGCATCCCTGATTATGGTTGTTCCCATAGCCCGGTATGCCATTGCCTGATTAGATTCATCTTTGATGTAATGCTGTTGCGATGTTTGTTGATACCTGGTTGAGGCAAGAAAACCAAAGTTTAATGTTTTTAAGGCTTTCCAGTTGATCTCACCCTGGAATTTAACATCTGCTACATTTACATCCATATAATTATTTTCCATTTCTTTTAGAATATTAAATGGGGCATAATTTCTGGTATAAGTCTCATTTGGATCTAATGTTCTTGATGAATTTAATGCATAAGAAAAAGGATTAATATCAAAATCACGTCCTACTGTACCAAAAACTACATCTGTAGATTGGCCTAAAGTACCTGGTGCTCTTTGGTCACGGTAAGATCCGTTTGAAAGCAGCGTCAATTTCAGGTTATCACGTAAATTATAATTAGCATTAAAATTAGCGGTGTATCTTTTAAACTTACTTTGTTTAGACCATCCAGGATCAGAAATTGCACTTAAAGAAGAATAATATTGCGCTTTTTCACTTCCTGAACTAATACTAATAGAGTGATTTTGTGCGATATTAGTGCTGAACAATTCTTTAAACCAATCTGTATTTCTATATTCTGCCTCTCTCAAATAAGCATTTTTAGCTTCCTGTGTGTTTAAGAGTTGACCAGAATTGATCAGTTGATACATTTTTCCATAAACACCACTATTTGAAGCATTTGATACACTAGAATTATTTAACCAGCCCCTTTGCTCTAACATTTGGTAAACACCCATTTGTTCCTGAGAGTTCATAATGTTAAAATTATTATAGGAAGGCGTTGCTCTGGTTGTAAATTCTGATACATAATTAAAAGAACTTACACCGTTTTTACCTCTTTTGGTGGTAATTACGATAACCCCACCCATTCCTTTAGCTCCATAAATTGAAGTCGCCGCACCATCTTTTAAAATCTGGAAAGACTCAATGTCATTTGAGTTTAAACCACCAACAGCTGAACTGATTAGCGTTAAGGCATCACCAGATGATAAAGCGTCAGAACTTACGTCAGCTACATCTTCTAAAATCACACCATCTACAACCCAAAGTGGTTTAGAACTACCATAAATAGAGGTTGCTCCACGCACCCTAATTTTAGGCGCTGTACCAAATGTACCCGTAGTATTTTGAACGACAACACCTGCTACCCTACCATCTAACATCCTACTGGGATCTGGCAAACCACCTATTTCAGCATCACTTACTTTTAAATTTGAAGTAGCTCCTGTAAAGGTTCTTTTATCTACTGTAGTTCCCATACCGGTTACTACTACTTCATTTAACTGCGCTGCATCTTCCTCTAAAGTAACATTGATATTTGTTCTGCCGTTTATTGCAACTTCAATGGTTTGGTAACCAATGTAGCTAAAAACCAAAGTTGCCCGGTCGTTTACAGTAATTGTATACTCGCCGGCCGAATTTGTTGAGACGCCATTAGTTGCACCTTTCTCTTTTACACTTACACCCGGTAGTTCATTGCCATTTTTATCTCTTACCTTACCGGTTACTTTTACAGCAGCAAAATAATCTACAACTCTATCGAAGAGTGATTTTGGTACAGGTGTAATTAAAACAGTTTTGTCTTCAATTGTATAAGTTAAGTCTTTACCAGAGATAATTTTTTCTACTACCTCTTCAATGGTAGCATTGCTAAAATTGGCATTAATTGTGGTCGTGCTTTTTATCTTATTGGTAGATAATAATACATCATAACCAGATTGCTGCCTGATTTCTCTGAACATTTTTTCTAATGTTACATTCTTTTCTTTCAATGTAACCAGCTGGCCAAATGAAGCTGCACTTACCTGCATTAAAGAGGCAAGCAATATGACCGTAACTAACTTCATAATTAATAGCAATTTAGGTATGTAGCGTCGATGCGTACATAAAATTCCAGTATAAATTTTGTACATTTATTAGTCTGTTTTTTTGCGAAGCGCAATGAAGTTTGGACGCCAAAAAGCGTTTCGCTGTTATCCAAGAAATAATTGATTTTTTAATCGATTCCGTTTTACGGAGTGGCTAAACAGATATAAAAGGGGTGTTTCAGGCACTCCTTTTTTATTAATTCAGCACTGAATAGTTAGGAGTGTTGTCGAAGTTTATTCATGATTTGTTAGGTTAAAGGTTGATTAATTAGTTGTTTATTTTTAGAGATAAAGGTTAGTTATGCCTTCATCTGTTATCATTTATTCTTTATGAACAATTAATTTATTGCCCTTAATATCAAAATATACTTCCCCGGTTTTTTCAAACTTTGTCAGCATTTTTGATATTTTTTCGAAACGGCTTACTGTTCCGTAGTACATTACATCTTTTGCAGCAGGATCAGCATATTCTATTTCTACATTGTACCAACGGGCAACTTTACGTAAAATGCTTTCCTGCCTTTCATTATTAAACATAAAATAGCCCTTTTTCCAGGCTATTGCTTCATCAACATCTACTTCTTTTATGGCAATACCGGAAACAGATACCAGTGATTGTTCTCCGGGTTTAAGTACTTCGCTCTCATTGGTATTTTTATGAGTAACACGCACACTTCCTTCCAACAAAGTGGTTTTAGTTACCTTTTCATCTTTATAGCTGTTAATGTTAAAGTGCGTACCCAATACCTCAACAGCTTGTTTATCTGTTTCTACAATAAAAGGATGTGATGCATTTTTAGCGACTTCAAAATAAGCTTCACCGTCTAACTTAACTACACGCTGTTTTGCAGTTCCAATGTTTAATGAGTATTGAACTGAAGATGCTGCATTTAGCCAAACCGTAGAACCATCAGGTAACTGGATTTGCCACTCGCCGCCATTTGGGGTTGAAATGGTATTTAATCTGGTATCATTTACATTTTCAGATCCGGCAACATTATACACCAACTGGCCATCGGCAGTTTTAGTGATAGAAAAACCAGCTTCTTTGGCTATATCGCCTTTCATAGCATCTGAAAGTGAAATTTTCCTTCCATCAGCCAGAGTAAGAATAGCTTTATTTTTTCCGGGCGCTACATCAGTAGCAAAAACGTGCTCTTTCTTTTTCTGTTGAGAAAGGTAGGCAGTTAAAGAAAATGCAATAAAAACAGCAGCAGCGGCAGCCCACTTTAAACTATTCATTAGAATTCGTTTAGGCGATCGGGTTGGCTTGTCTACCGCCAGAATTTTATGGAGAACAGGATTCCATTTTTCCTCCACAACATTAACAGCATGCGCTTCTTCTTCGGTAATCATTTTCACGATTTCTTCAGAAAGCAGTGATGTGCTGTTTTCGGCCAACACTAAAAGTTCTTCCTTTTCGGACTGACTTAAGGTCTTAGCTGTAAACTGTTGCAATAGATAATGTATACGTTCCATAAAGATTCTGATACTAAGAAGCAGCAAAACAAAATCAGGACTACCGGGATATTAATTTTTTTCTATTTTATTTTCAAAAAGAAAAAAACAATTGGGAAAAAGAACACAATACCGTGTTGATCGAGGTGTATACGTATCGATTTTAAGGCAATTACAAGGGCATTTTTAACCGTATTTGGAGAAATATTAAGTATTTCTGCTATTTCAGGAATAGTTTTACCATCGCGTCTACTTAATTGGTATATATTTTTCCGCTGATCAGGTAATTTATCTACCGCAATAGCAATAATTTTTGTTACCTCATTTAAATTAATAGTTTCTACAGTGTTATTATGGCTATTTTGTTGTTTGGCAGTAAATGCATCAACAACTCTATCTTCTTTTAATTTTTTACGCAGGTAACTTAAACATTCGTTAGAAACATATTTATATAGATAGGCTTTCACATTATCTACTTCAGCCAATTTATCGCGATTTAGCCAGACTCTTAAAAATGCATCTTGAATAATTTCTTCGGCAGCATCATCCGACTTGGTGAACTTAGCAGCAAAAATGTGGAGTACTGGAAGATATTTGAAGAATAAAACAGAAAAGGCCTGCTCATCTCCCTCTACGATTTTTTCTATAAGCCTACGTTCATCTTCTATCCTTCCTAGCGCCATAAATTAGTCAATTGGTATATTTACATACAAATTTTATGAATCCTTTTGTGTGATATAATATACATAAAAGTGAAAAAAAATGGGTTAAAGCAAATATCTTCTGTAGGCAAAATTCCTATAATCAAAAAAACCTTACATTTCTGAGTAAGGTTTTTCAAATTTTTTATCATTAATACATCTTTAGTACTGATAATATGGCGAAATCATCAAATAGACCACCACACCAGTTATAGCAACATATAGCCATAATGGAAATGTTATCCGTGCAATTTTTCTGTGACGATCAAAACGCTCGGCCAAAGCTCTCACATAAGTAACCAAAACCAAGGGAATAATTGCAATTGACAATAAGATATGTGTTAATAAAATAAAGAAATAAGCATGTTTTATTACTCCATCCCCTCCAAACTTAGTAGAGGGCGTAGTCATATGGTATGCGATGTACATCACCAAAAACAATAAAGAGCAGCCTATTGCTGTTTTCATTAAATTTTGGTGCAATTGTATCTTTCCGTTTTTTATTGCCCAAACCGCAATTACCAATAGTGTGGCTGTAATCCCATTTATGGTAGCGTATATTGGTGGTAAAAAGGCAGGGTTGGTGCATCAATGCCTAAATCTTTTAGCTTTACCACAAATAAAAAGGCTACAGCTACAGGTATAAGGATAGAAAGAATTATGATCCACTTATTATACTTTTTCTCAATCGGACTATTTTCCATGAATATTAAATCTTTTTATAATTATTATTTTGCTTCAAACCCGGACAAGAGACTTTGGACTTTTGACTAAAGACTGCAGACTAAACTACCTACCATCTTTAATATTCCTTAAATACTCCGCAATAAGTACTTTTATCTCATCTTCCAACTTAGCGTTCGCTCCTGCATCGTCGGCATCATAAATACCTCTTATGCGGTGTAAATTATCAACAAGCACTATTTTATTGCTAAATATGAAACTGCGCTTTCCATTGGCATCGTTTGCTACTATATCAAGCAGCAAGCCTTTTCTGATAAGCGGATAGGTTTGTGCAGTATCGCCAGCTAAAAAGTCCCATTTACCTTCTTTTGCTTTAAAATGAGCTGCAAAATCTTTGATCTGAACCGTATCACCAGGATCAACAGATAGGCTTAAAAATTTAACCAGGGGCTTTTGTTCATAGCCATCAGATAGTTGTTTGATATATTTATTTGCCTGTTGACTACCTGCACCTGAATAAAACAGGTTAAGCACCACAATTTTGTTCTCTAACGATTTCCAGCTAACGGTATCTTGATGTTGATTGATCAGTTTAAAATCTGGAACCTGGTGGTAAATGGTATCGGGTATCTTCTTGCCCTTTACACTATGGAAAGTTGTGGCAACAACCTTTTCACCAAAGATGGGCAAACTCTTATACCTGTTCTTTGCAAAGTGTGGCAATAAGTAAAAAAACAAAAATCCCGGTATAGCTAAAATGCTTACCAGGATTATTACCTTTTTATAGGGTTTCTTTTCATTAATGGTTCATCATGTGGATGTTTAAAAACCCACCTTCTATCAGCATTAAAACAATAAAGTAAATAATGAAAATGAACGATACTGTTAAGGCTAACTGCAAGCCCAGTTTCTCATACTTTAAGTGCATGAAATAAGCTACAATATAAAATGCTTTTAATAGTGTTAAAACGATATAAACATAGTTACCAATGTGCTGGGTCATATATCCTTTAGGAATTAACACCAGTGCAATGATAAATTCAATTACCGTAATTAATAAAAGGATTCCAAAAACCTTCCAGATTTTACCCTTCGATAAACCTGCGTGGTCATCGTGTACGTGTTCTTCTGTTGTATGTGTGTGCTCTGACATAGAAATATTTTTATAATATGATAAATTAAACCAAATAGAAGAATGTAAATACGAACACCCAAACTAAATCTACGAAGTGCCAGTATAAACCAACTTTTTCAACCATTAAATAGTGGCCTCTTCTTTCGAAAGTTCCGTTTATCGTCATGATTAATATAATGATGTTAATTATAACACCGCTAAATACGTGGAAACCGTGAAAACCGGTGATGGTGAAAAATAAGTTTGCAAATTGTTGCGCGGCTATTAAGGAAACATCTTCAGGTTTAAGGAAAAAGTGCTTTAACTCCTCAGCAGAAGGAATGTGTCCCCACCAGAAACCATCATGGTGTAAGTGAGTCCACTCAATTGCCTGACAGCCTAAAAACATAAAACCACCAATAATGGTTGCAATCATCCAGCCGATAACTTCTTTTTTAGCACGTCTGTGACCTGCCTCTACCGCTAAAACCATGGTTACCGAACTCATAATTAAGATAAAAGTCATGATACCAACGAAAACCAATGGTGCACCGTGTTCGGCGATACCTGGAATTGATTGAAAAACTTTATCTGGAGCTGGCCATGTTAATTTAGAAAAACGCTGAGCGCCGTAGTAGATCAATAAAGATGAAAAGGTAAAAGCATCTGATAATAGGAAAAACCACATCATGATTTTACCATATTCTACCGACCACGGAGAACGACCACCATTCCATGGTCCGGTTTTAACTTGATCTAATTGTGATACTGCATTCATTTGGAAATAGTATAATAGTTTGTTAACAAATTTAACGGTTCAAAAGTAAAAAAACATACAGATATATCCATAATATATCTATAAAATGCCAAAAAATAGAAGCAATTTCCATCCTGTATTGGACTTTCGCAACTGGCAGGCTTTTGTAGCTACCAGCTAAAGCATTAATAATAAGGCCTACACCAGCAATAATGTGTAAAAGGTGCATACCAGATACCACATATATAAATGATATTGCGGCGTTATTTCCTACCAAAGTAGCTCCGGTTCTCACCATACTCCCCCAGGCGTTAAACTGCATTACACCAAAGGCAATAGCCAGTATTACGGTAATCCAGAGCATAATGCGCTGTAAGCTAAAATTAAGTTTTTTTAAAGCCCTCGAAGCCAACACTAAAGTGATGCTGCTCGCAATAATAACCAAACTAGAGTAAATAAAGGCATCGGGCAACACTAAACCGTGTCCCTTTCCTTTTGAGGCGGCGAATACCAGATAATAACTGGTAAAGCCTCCAAACATAATTGTTGACGATACGACAAATAACCAAACAATAAATTTTCTTGGTTTTGGGTCAAACGTATCCTGCATCTTTTCCATTGTTAGCACCATAAATTATTTTGCTATAAAATTTAATAATAAGCCCAGCTGTACAGCCGGGATGTAAAAAAACGAACAAAACATTACTTTCCTGGCATCGGCCAATTCTCTGCTCATTAAAAGTTTAAAAGCCAGCCAGCTAAAAATAATTCCCGCTATTAAAGATAAACCTGCAATGTAATAACCGCCAAATCCGTAAATGGTTGGCAATAAACTAACAGGTATTAAAATCAGCGTACTTAAAAAGGTAAGCAGCGCTGATGTTTTATCTCTTTTTTGGTAGGTAATAACCTAAAACCAGCTTTTTTGTAATCATCATCCAAAACCCATGCAATCGCCCAAAAATGAGGAAACTGCCATACAAACTGGATTAAAAATAAGATTCCTGCAATATAATAATCAATTTCGTGGAACATTTCGGCTTTTAAACTACCAAATGCAGCAAGATAACCAATAAGCGGTGGTAAAGCTCCTGGAATAGCACCTACAAAAACAGCAATCGGTGATTTCCTCTTTAGCGGTGTGTAAGCAAAAGCATATAACAGTATTGAAAACACAGAAAGTAAACCTGTTTCAAGGTTTAACTTACCCAATAACCAGGTACCTAAAAAAGCCATAAAAACACCCAAAATCAATCCCTGCCCGGTTGTCATCCTACCTGCAGGCATCGGACGGTCTTTGGTTCTTGACATTAACTTATCCAAATCTTTCTCTATAATTTCGTTAAAACAGTTTGCAGCCGCAGTTACTAAAAAACCACCTGCAACCAAGATTAACCAATTTCCCCAATCAATGCTGGGAATATGGCCTCTACCTACCTGCATTTTCTGCCCGATCAAAAAGGAGATTGATGCCGAAAATACTACCGTAAACGATAGCCTGAATTTGATAAGCTTAGAAAAATCTGAAAGATATTGCTTCAATTTTCTTAAATATTATTGTTTATATGTACTTGTTCTGTAAACCAATAAGTACAGGTAAAACTGTAAACTAAACAACAGCGTAGAGAACAGAATATGTAATGCCTGCGCTGCAGGTGGAAAAGCAATATATGCTAAAGCTAAACCACTTAATAACTGAACTAAAAGCGTAATTAAAATAAACCTTGCTGTTAACAATGGAGCAGCTTTGCCACTAAAACGATCAATAACCATTTTATAAACCACACCATTGGTGATGATTACCAATATAGCCAAATCGCGGTGATAAGAAAAAACACTTCCTACCTTGGATATCCATAATGCTTTTCCACTATAGGCTAAAGACTTTGCAATTACATCAACAGCTTCCCTCACATCAGTACCCAAAACGATCTGGATAATACTAACTACTAGTGTAAAGAACAAAAACCCTTTCAGCCATAATATCCTGTACATAATTACCGAAGGTGCTTTATTTAGCTGTTTCGCATAATTGTAGGTATAGATCGATATCGCTAAAATAACCAGTGCCAAAAGCATGTGTACCGTTACTACCCATTGTGCCAGATTGGTTGATACCACTATGGAACCTAACCAGGCCTGATACCCTACTACAAAAATGTTGAGGATACTCAGCAAAATAATCCGTTTTGCTGTTTTACGGTAAGTAAAAGAATAAACAGCCGTCAAAAACAGGAATATTCCTGCTGCTACCCCAGCCAAGCGGTTTAAGTACTCCGTCCAGGTTTTAGCCGGATTAAACTCTTCGGGTATAGTAATGCTCTGATCGTGCCTGATACTATCAGCTAAGGCAACTTTACCCATGCTTTCCAGATATTTGGCAAATTTTTCATTCTTTTTCAATCTGCCTGCAACATATTTTTCTTTATAGTTAGCAGGAAGCTGTGATACATCGGTTGGTGGAATATAACGATCGAAGCATTTAGGCCAATCCGGACAACCCATGCCCGATCCGGTACTGCGCACAATACCACCGGCAAGTATAACCAATAGCGTAACTATGATGGTTATAAGATTAATTCTAATGAAACGCTGCTCTGATCTGCTGACCATATATCTATTAAGATGAAAAGGGTATCCGGATAAGCAGAAACTTAATCAGATACCCCTTTTAAAATTTTGTTTTAAGCTTAAACTAGCCCTTGTTTTCTGTAACAGGATTGGCTAGCTCCCAATCTTGCTGGATTTTTTCTGCTTCCTCATTTCCTTCAAAATCGTGAGGCAAGTTAGAGCTCATGGTTTGAGAGAAAGGAACGGTTTGAGGAATAAAATCTGCATCATGTCCTGGTTTGCTGTAATCGTATGGCCATCTGTAAACTGTTGGGATTTCTCCTGGCCAGTTACCGTGTAAATGTTCAACAGGTGCAGTCCATTCTAAAGTATTAGATTCCCATGGATTTTGAGGAGATACTTTTCCTTTAAAGATTGAATAAAAGAAGTTAAACAAGAAAGCTACCTGCGCAAGTGCTGCCATAATAGCTGCCCATGTTACAAATACGTTAACGGTTAACCATTTTTTCATGAATTCGAACTCGGTAAATGCATAGTAACGACGAGGTACACCATCTAAACCTAAGAAGTGAAGTGGGAAGAATACCAGGTAAGCTGCAATGAAAGTTAACCAGAAGTGTAAGTAACCTAATTTAGCATTCATCATTCTACCGAACATTTTAGGGAACCAATGATACACACCTGCAAGCATACCAAAGATTGCTGCAGATCCCATTACCAGGTGGAAGTGGGCAACAACAAAGTAAGTATCGTGTAAGTTAATATCTAAAGATGCATTTCCTAAGAAGATACCGGTTAAACCACCAGAGATAAAAAATGAAACTAAACCAATAGCAAATAACATTGCCGGAGTGAAACGGATATTACCACGCCATAATGTAGCTAAATAGTTGAATGTTTTTACTGCTGATGGTACCGCGATGATTAACGTGGTAATCATAAATACACCACCTAACAATGGATTCATACCGGTTACAAACATGTGGTGACCCCAAACAATGAATGACAATACAGTAATACCAATTAAAGAGTAAACCATTGCATGGTAACCGAAGATCGGTTTACGTGAGTTTACAGAGATAACCTCAGACGAGATACCCAAAGCTGGCATAATTACAATGTATACCTCAGGGTGACCTAAGAACCAGAATAAGTGTTGCCATAAAATTGGAGAACCACCTTCATTTGGTAAAATATCAGTACCCATTACGATATCTGATAAGTAGAAACTTGTACCGAAGCTACGGTCGAATACCATTAACACTACCCCAGCTACAAGAACAGGGAAGGATAAGATACCTAAAATAGCAGTCAAAAAGAAAGCCCAAATGGTTAATGGCATTTTCCAAAGGTCCATACCTTTAGTACGCATGTTTAAAATTGTACTGACGTAGTTGATACCACCCATTAAAGATGATGCTACGAAAAGGACCATACTGATTAACCATAAAGTCATACCCATTCCTGAACCTGGCATTGCCTTGGCAACAACAGATAGTGGCGGATAAACTGTCCAACCACCCGATGCAGGGCCCGTCTGTATAAAGAATGATGACATCATTACCACACAAGCAGTAAAGAAGAACCAGTATGAAAGCATGTTTAAGAATGGCGAAGCCATATCTCTTGCCCCTATCTGAAGTGGAATAAGTAAATTACTAAATGTACCACTTAAACCAGCAGTTAGTACAAAGAATACCATGATGGTACCGTGAATGGTAACCAAAGCGAGGTAAAAATCGGGTTTGATACGGCCACCTTCTGCCCATTTACCTAAAAATGTTTCTAAGAATGGAAAGTTTTGATCTGGCCATGCCAATTGAATACGGAATAAAATTGATAAGCCCATTGCAATTACCGCCATAATAATACCGGTAATCAAAAATTGCTTGGCAATCATTTTATGATCCATACTAAAGATGTACTTTGAAATCAAAGTCTCTTTATGATGCCCATGATCAGCGTGATCGTGATTGTGTTCGTCGTGTAATGCTATTGTTGACATAATTCTTTCGCTCCTGCTTAATATTATTTATTTAAAGCCATTTGGTTAGTTTTCACAGCTGCTGAATCTTTAGCTGCTGAATCTGCTACTGATTTTACAGCTGCAGGTGCCACTGGCAAATTAAATTGTTTTCTTAAATCGTCGTTTAAGTATGTTTTCTGCTCTGCAATCCAAGTTTTATACTCGGCCTCAGAAACTACGCGTACCACTTTTTGCATATTGTAGTGACCGGCACCACAAATTTTAGCACATAAGAAAAGGTAGTTAAAGTTAGGATCGTTAGTCTCTTGCTGCATTTCTGCAGTAGTCTTTGTAGGCGTAAACTCAAATATCGTTCTCATACCTGGTACGGTATTTAACTGTACTCTGAAGTGCGGCATATAAAAACTGTGAATTACGTCTTTACTGGTCAAAATAAGTTTAACTGGTTTGCCCACAGGAAGCACCATCTCATCTGCCATTTCATCATCACGAGAGTTGATATCTTTAAAATCGATACCCAATGTGTTGGTAGCTGTAGTTAACTTGTAATTCTTGTTACCAACAATTCCATCAGCACCAGGATAACGGATAGACCATTTAAACTGCTCAGAAGTAACCTCTATTTGCAATGGCTTATTGTTTGGATCTTCAACTTTAAAGAAAATAGATCTCCAGGTTAAGAAACCCATCAATACCAAAACGGTCAATACTAAAGCAGGAACAATTGTCCAGATTTTCTCGATCGTATTATTGTGTGGATAGTAGTAAGCTTTTCTTTTAGCAGAGTATTTATAGATATAAGAAAATCCGAACAATAAAATGTGTGTAACTACAAATACAATAGTGGTGATGATTAATGTTAAATTAAACATCTTATCAATTTTCTTTCCGTGCTCAGATGCTGCATCAGGAAGTAACATTGATCCATGCACTGTATATTCCCAATATACACCATATAAACCGATCACTAAAAACAGTGCAAATAAACTTGCGTGTACCCTGTTCCAGTTAATACCAACAGGCTTACCTTGTGCTTCGCGGCTTAACTCATACACTTTTATTGCTTTACCAATAATGGCAATGAATAAGCATACAGCAAGGAAAACCAGAATATAAAATATTACCGATTTATAAACCTCGCCCATATCAACCTTCGGTGCCGCGGCAGCATCTGCTGCTGCATCTTGCGCAAATACGCTAGTGTTTGCAAAAGCAGTAATCAATACTGCTAAAGCTGCGGTCGTTTTATTCGTTATAAACTTTCTTAAACTCATTTTCTTAAAAGTAGTACGCTGTACTGCTAATTATAATAATAATTAAATATTTGCTTTATCTTATCACCACTATAGTTGATGATGCAAACTTTCTTGTAATAATGGATGATTTTTTGCAATTAACGGCTTTTTGCTTAATGATGTTAAAACCGTAAAGGTAAACAATCCTACGAAACCTATTGCAGTACCAATTTCTACAATTCCAAAACCATTATGTCCTTCTTCTACGGCTCCTGGCATAATCATTTGGTAGTAATCTACCCAGTGACCTAATAATACGATGATAGAAACAAATAATAATTTTGCATCGGTCCTTTTGTTATCTCTATCCATTAATAATAATACCGGCGCTAAGAAATTCATGGCTAGGTTTAAGAAAAACCAGAATTTATAATATTCAAAACGTTTGTAGAAATATACAGTCTCTTCAGGCATGTTTGCATAGTAGATCAATAAGAATTGAGCAAACCATACATAAGTCCAGAAAATAGAGAAACCAAAAATAAACTGACCTAAGTTGTGCAAGTGGCTATTGTTAACCCACTGCATGTAACCTGCTCTTCTTAATAAAATAATGATAATGGCAATAGTCGCTAAACTGCTTACCCACATTGCTGCAAAGTTATACCAACCAAACATGGTTGAGAACCAGTGTGCTTCTAATGACATGATGGTATCGAAAGCAAAAATTGGTGTTGTAAAACCGTAAATTACCAGGAAGATACAAGCATTTTTAAAGCTCTTTCTGTAAGAATTTAAACCACCAGTTAAATCTTCATTATATGAAAACTTAACAAACATCATTGCAAAAATACTGTAAACACCTAAAAACAATAATTGACGACCTAAAAAGAAAGGCTTATTTAAAAATACAGATTTACCGGCAATAATCGCATCATAATGTTCCGAACCTTTTTCTGCCAGGCCCTGAGTTGCCCAATGTTTATAAAGATAAGGTACACTAACACTTTGTCCATGTTCTACAATTGTATGCTCCATAAATAAACCTGCAGATACGATAGCAATAAGTATAACTGCAGCAATTGGCAATGTTTTGGCCATTGCCTGTGGTACACGTAAAATTGATGCAGACCAACCTGCCTGAGCAACAAATTGAACAGCTAAGAAAAACATTCCCGACATACAAACGCATGCGAAGTAATATCCCATAAGCAACAGGTTGGCAAAAGTACGCTCTTGAAGGCCACTTAAGAAACCAAAAGCAATAGCAGCCACACCTAAAGCGATACCAACTATACTTAATGTTTTTACTTTACCTGTAAACTCAAACTGTTCACTAAAATTAATATTGTGAGTTCCCATTTATATTTGCTTTACTATTGTCCTTTTTGTAATTGTTGAACATACATCACCACTTTCCAACGATCTGTTGGTGAGATTTGCGAAGCATGCGAGCCCATGTTATTTACACCGTACGTAATGGTGTGGTAAATTTTACCTGCGGTAAGATCAACCATGTTACCACCTCTAGATGATGAACCTGTTTGATAAGCAGGTACACCGCTAAATTTCTCAATTTTAACCAGGTGTCCTTGTCCATCCCCTTTTTCGCCATGGCAAGGGCTACAGAAAACGGTAAATAAGTGTTTACCCTGAGCCAAATTAACTGTATCTACCGGTAAAGGGTTAACCATACTCAAACCTGCTGCTTCATATCCTTCTTTTGTATTAGGATACTCATCATATTCTGTAAAACCTACCGGTTTAGTATGTGCAGGTGGCAACTGAGCTGTTTTACCATCTTTAAAATTTTTGTTCGGTTGATCCGGATTGTAAGCAATCGGATCATACATGTTTCTGGCGTATTCTAAACCAGTACTGCGTTTATCTTTACAAGCAGAAAAGGTAGCTGCAAAAGCGATAGCTAAAAACGCTGTGTAAACAAATTTATTCTTATTCATAGCTAATGTACTTCCTTTCATTATACTTTATTTCTAAAGCACCTGCATCTTTTAATAATCCATCAATTACAGTATGTTCTACATTGTCTTTTGCATCAACCGCAATAACAAAACGATCATCAGTAGCACGTAAATCCATCACTCTAGGTGCTCTTCCTGGAAATAAGTGGGTAGATGCATAATAAGTTAACACCATACCGAAAGCACAGAATAATACTGTAAGTTCGAACATTATCGGAATAAAATCCGGTAATGCAAATGATGGTTTACCACCTATATTTACTCTCCAATCGATTACTGCGCAGAAATAAATCAAAGCGAACGCACAGCAAGTACCGGTAATACCAAAGCAAAATGCTGCGATATCGATTCTAGATCTTTTAATTCCTAATTTGGCTTCTATTCCGTGTATAGGCATCGGTGTATATACATCATAAATGCTGATGTTATTTTCCTGAAGCTTTTCGATGCCGTGCATCATTTCGTCAGGATCGCCAAAGCTGCCTAAAATATATTTGATATCACTCATTGTTATATTTTTGCGTAATCTTCTTGTTTAACACTATCAAATTTTTCTAAAGATTCTATGTACTCTGCTACATATTCTTTATTCTCATGCCCTTCTTTAATCTGTTTCATTTTAGCTTGCTCACTTGCAGTTTTTAATAATAATTTAACCTCTGCTATAGCGATTGATGGCAATACTCTTAAGAATAATAAGAATAAAGTAAAGAACAAACCGATTGAACCTACGAATACACTGATATCAACCCAGGTTGGATAGAACATTGCCCAACTTGATGGAATATAATCGCGGTGTAATGAAGTAACGATAATTACGAAACGCTCGAACCACATACCTACGTTTACCACGATTGATAAAATCCAGGTAGCTTTAATGCTTAAACGGATCTTTTTAAACCATAACAATTGAGGAGAGATTACGTTACAAGTCATCATCATCCAGTAAGACCACCAGTAAGGACCTGTAGATCTGTTGATAAATGCATACTGTTCATACTCTGAACCTGAATACCAGGCAATAAAGAACTCAGTTAAATAAGCCACACCTACGATTGATCCGGTTAAGATGATGATTTTATTCATCGACTCAATGTGGAACATGGTGATGTAGTTTTCCAAGCCCAATACTTTACGTGCAACCAATAATAAGGTTAATACCATCGCAAAGCCTGAGAAAATCGCCCCTGCCACAAAGTATGGCGGGAAGATGGTGGTGTGCCATCCCGGAATTACCGATGTTGCAAAGTCCATTGATACAATAGTGTGTACCGAAAGTACAAGTGGTGTAGAAATACCAGCTAAGATTAACGAAACTGCTTCGAAACGTTGCCAGGTTTTAACACTTCCACTCCATCCAAAAGAGAAGATAGAATAGATTTTTCTACGTGTGCCAACTGCACGATCGCGGATGGTAGCGATATCTGGTAATAAACCTGTGTACCAGAATAATAATGATACAGAGAAGTAAGTAGAGATGGCAAACATATCCCACACCAATGGTGAGTTAAAGTTTACCCATAATGATCCGAACTGGTTTGGTAAAGGTAAAACCCAATATGCCAACCAAGGACGGCCCATGTGTGATACAACATACGTTGCGGCACAGATTACGGCGAAAATGGTCATCGCCTCTGCCGAACGGTTGATGGAGTTACGCCAGTTCTGACGGAAGAGTAATAGTACAGCTGAAATTAGTGTTCCAGCGTGACCGATACCTACCCACCATACGAAACCGGTGATATCCCAAGCCCAACCAACTGTTTTATTTAAGCCCCATGCACCGATACCGTTCCAGAAAGTGTAGCTTACTGCCACTACCCAAAGTAAAGCACCTAATGAGGCAACGATGAAACCAATCCACCAGGCCTTGTTCGGCTTGTTTTCTACCGGGCTTAAAATATCATCCGTAATTTTTGCATACGTGATGTTATCTCCGGTAATTAATGGTTCTCTAAGTATTGATTCGTTATGTCCTGACATAATTTGTATTTTCTTTATACTAAAGCTTACGCTTGTACTGTTGTATCTGTATTTCTAATTTTTGTCATGTAGCCGATACCCGGTTTCACATTGATCTCTTCTAATACGTAGTAGATACGCTCAGAACGTAATGCTTTTGAAACCTCTGAATTTGGATCGTTTGCATCACCAAATACAATCGCATTTGCTGAACAAGCTTCCTGACAAGCCATTTTAATATCGCCATCTTTTAATGGACGTTTCTCCAGTTTAGCTTGTAATTTGCCACCTTGTATACGTTGAATACACATAGAGCATTTTTCCATTACCCCTCTTGAACGTGTAGTTACATCAGGGTTTAAAACCAATTGGGTAAACTCGTTATTTAAATAGTTATCGAAACGTGAATCGTTCCAGTAGTTAAACCAGTTGAAACGACGTACTTTATACGGACAGTTATTTGCACAGTAACGTGTACCTACGCAACGGTTGTAAGCCATGTGATTTAAACCATCACTTGAGTGTACAGTTGCCAATACCGGACAAACTGTTTCGCAAGGTGCGTGATCACAGTGTTGGCACAACATAGGTTGGTGAACCACAGAAACGTGATCTAAGTCTTCTAACTTAGCAATTTCTTTCTCTTTGGTTACATCACCAGCTGCAGTTTCGTAGCTGTAATAACGGTCGATACGGATCCAGTGCATTTCACGACGACGGCGAACCTCATCACGCCCTACAACAGGAATGTTATTTTCTACGTTACAGGCAACAATACAAGAACCACAACCTGTACAAGCATTCAAATCAATTGCCATAACCCAGTTATTACCTGGTTTTTCGTATTGATCCCAAAGATCGTAATCTTTATGTTCGCCTTTTTCGTTACCAGCACCAGGATTTTTTAAGTACTCCTTAAAAGTAGCTTCTTTAATCACTGCACGGCCCTCGAAAGAGTGGTGAGTTTGTGTTTGAGCCAATTCATAATAACCGCCTGTTGGCGTAATGGTTACCGAAGTAGCATATTGGAATGTTCCATTTACAAAAGAAACAAAAGGGAAAGCATTTTTACCCACATCGTTACCAGCTTTACCAACTTTGGTACGGCCATAACCTAATGCGATAGATGCAGTTCCCTGTGCTTGTCCTGGCTGGATCAATACCGGAAGATCTATTGAATATCCGTTGCTACCTTTAACCGTTACAACATCAAATTCTTTAACTTTTAATTTCTCAGCAAATTTTGGCGCAAGAGCAACAAAGTTATCCCAGGTTACTTTCGAAACCGGATCAGGTAATTCTTGTAAGAATGCGTTGTTTGCATTTTTACCATCACGCATTGGGATGTTTTCGTAAACCTGTAACTGAACATCTTTATCTAAAGCTTTGCTGTTGTTTGCAATCGATGTAGCAACTTGTGCTAAAGATTGCGTGAATGAATAAGCACCAGCAGCTTTAGCTGTTGAAGTAACTACACCTTTTTCTAAAACCTCTTCCCATTTTAAACCAACAGCTGGTAGCATTTTAGCTTCCCAGTTGCTGCGTACAAACTGATAGTAGTCTTTAACAGGAGCATCAGCCCAGGTTAATAAACTCTCTTCAGCCTGGCGGCTGTTGAAAACAGGGTTGATGGTTGGCTGAACGATTGAATAATATCCTTCGTAAGCATTTGCATCACCCCATGATTCTAAATAGTTATGGTTAATAGCAATAGCATCACAAGCGGTAGCAGTTTCGTCAGCACGATCAGAGAATGAAATTTTAGCAGGAACCTTAGCTAATGCATCAGTAAATGCTTTTGCATTTGCAGCATCGTAAACAGGGTTACTATTTAAGAATAAAACAGCACCAACTTCACCACGGTTCATTTCAGCAACTAAGCCATTAAATTCGGCATCGTTACCTCCATATAAATAACAAGGGTTATCTAAATCGATAGTAGTTCCATAACTTCCAATAGCGGCGTTAATGGCATTTACTAAAATTTGTGTAGAAACATCGTTCGAACCACAAACCACAAGTCCTTTACCTTTAGCTTGTACTAATTCTTTAGCTACCAGTTTAATTACTTTATCGGCAGTAGTGTTGTTACCCAACGTTCCACCAGGTAAAGCACTGCCGGTAATTGCATTATATAAAGCAATTAAAGCAGGTCCTTCTTCCGATAATTTAACCGGAACACGGGTATCTGCATTGGTACCTGTTAAACTCATTCCACTTTCGAACTGAATGTGGCGGCTCATTTTTTTATTTTCTAACGATTTGTAGTTACGGTTAGCTGTATATTGAGCAGTAAACTCTTCTCCGCTAATCCAGGTACCTAAGAAATCTGCACTGAAACTTACAATTAAATCAGCCTTATCAAAATTGTATTTAGGTAAAACTGCTTTACCGAAACTGTTTTGGTTGGCCTGGATAATACCAGTATAAGAAACCGCATCGTACTGAACCAATTTAGCAGCAGGATATTTTGCAATAAACTGTGCAATAACAGCATTAGTTGACGGGCTGTTTACAGTTGATGATACAATGCGGATTTTCTTTCCGCCTGCCTGTGCTTTTGCCAACTCGCCTTTAACAAAGCTGTCGATTTTTGCCCAGGTAGTTTCTTCAACTTTTCCATCTTTTACTAAAGCTGGTGCTTTTAGTTTAGATACATCATATAAATCTAAAACCGAAGCCTGCGCTCTCGCATCTGTACCACAGTTAAATTGACCCGCATTTGGATTTGGTTCAATTTTAATTGGACGCCCCTCTCTGGTTTTAACTAAAATACTCTGGCCATTAAAGCTCGAAGTATAATAGTTAGGAATACCTGGAGTAACCTCTTCAGGTTTTACCAGGTAAGGAATAGATTTATGAACAGGGGCAGTTTGACATGCTGCTAAAGTTACTGCACCTAAACCAAAACCCAACGCCTTTAAAAAGTCGCGGCGTGGGGTAACGGTACTTAACCCTGCTTCATTTAAAACATCTTCTATTGGAAGTGGCTCGGCGAATTCGTTTTTGTTATTCTTAACAAAATCGGGTGTATTGTTATACTCCTCTAAGCCTTTCCAGTATTTTTTGTTGCTTTCCATTTAAGCTATATTACTGTTTATTCGAATGTTCTTACTAAACTCTATCTATTAATAGTGGCATTTACCACACTCTAAACCACCCAATAACGCTGGTGTAATTTTCTCGCCTTTTTTAATCTTTTCGTGCGCTTCGATAACCTTAGCGTAGAAAGCATTATTTTTCTGACCAGAAATATCTGTTTCTTTGTGGCAGTTAATACACCATTTCATGGTTAGTGGAGAATATTGATAAATTTCTTCCATGGTATTAACCGGGCCGTGACAAGCGAAACATACAGGTTCTGTTGGTTGTAATCCTTTTGCTTTACGGATGGCATCTTCTGCAACAACTACGTGCTGAGAGTGATTGAAGTAAGCAAAATCCGGAAGGTTGTGTACACGTACCCACTCCATTGGTTTAGCTTTACCTTCATCATATTTCTGTGTTTCCGGATCGTAACCTAAAGCATTATAGATTTTTTTGATCTCAGGAGAAATCTCTCCATCATATTTATCTCTTGCCTGAACAGCTTTATGGCAGTTCATACAAACGTTTAATGAAGGAATAGTTGCATTTTTTGATTTAAATGCGCCGTTGTGGCAATACTGACAATCGATCTGATTGATACCCGCGTGCAACTCGTGAGAGAATTTAATTGGCTGAACTGGCTGGTAACCGGTATGAACACCAGTATTCCACATGCCCATCCAACCGAATGAACCTAAACAGATGATTAAACACAAGATAAAGAACATCACAAATTTCTTGTTTTTGAACATCTTGCGCACACCAACTTTTAATGGCACATCTTCTTCAATCTCGATACCTTGTTTTTGTAAAATCAGGCGCTCTAACAATTTAGAAGCACGGCCTAAGATTACCAAAATAACAATCGCCAATACAACGATAGCTACAATACCTGCAATTGATAAACCTGAAGTACCACTTTCTGCAGTACCAGCTTTAGGTGCATTTGGATCAACAGGTGCTTTTGGCTCACCCTCTTTAATGTACGCTAAGATATCTTTTACTTTTGCTTCATCTAACTCAGGGAAAGTAGTCATTGGTACTTTGCCATTATCGTTAAATAATTTAACAGCTGCAGGATCTCCGGCAGCAATCATTGCTGCGTTGTTAGGGATCCATTTTAACAGGAACGCTTCAGGGTGACGATCGCTTACTCCTTCTAATGCCGGACCAACAACTTTGTGATCTAACGCATGGCACGAAGAACATTTTGCTTTGAAAAGCGTTCTTCCTTCTTTAGCATCCTGCGCATTTACGGTAGAAACCGCTATTACGGAAATTGCTGAAAATACGAATAACGACTTCCAAACGCTTTTTAAAATCATCGAGATATCTCTCATAATGAACACTTTATACTTATTTAATTTACTTTTTGTTGTGAAATTGATGCTGAACTAGGGGTAGCCCCACCAAAACTTGAACAAAAGTATAACTTATTAATAAATCCCATGACATAATAGTGACTTGAAATACAATTTATAATCATTCTAAACAAATGTCATTTCCAGCCATTCAGCCAATAAAAATGCCCATTTTTGACAGGTTATCTCCAATGGGCATACCATAAACCAATTTGGTTTATTTATTTTTTCTGATTATTGTTTTAATATCCAGGCAAACATTAACGGTGCTACAATTGTCGCATCACTTTCTACGATAAATTTTGGCGTGTGGATATCCAGTTTACCCCACGTGATCTTTTCGTTTGGTACGGCACCAGAATAAGAGCCATAAGAAGTGGTCGAATCCGAGATCTGGCAGAAATAACTCCAGAAAGGAATATTTTCCATTTCCATATCCTGGTAAAGCATTGGCACCACGCAGATCGGGAAATCGCCGGCAATACCACCACCTATCTGGAAGAAGCCGATTCCTTTACCACCGCTGTTTGCAATATACCAATCGGCCAGCCAACCCATATATTCAATACCGCCTTTTACTGTGGTTGCAGTAAGTTCCTTTTTCATTACATAAGAGGCGAAGATGTTACCCATAGTAGAATCTTCCCATCCTGGTACCACAATTGGCAAATTCTTTTCTGCCGCAGCTAACATCCATGAATTTTTAGGATCAATTTCATAGTATTGCTCCAAATCGCCGCTCAAAAGCATTTTGTACATAAACTCATGCGGAAAATAACGCTCGCCTGCAGCTTCAGCATCCATCCAGATTTTATGGATGTGTTTTTGCAAACGACGGAAAGCTTCTTCTTCAGGGATACAGGTATCGGTAACGCGGTTGTAATGGTTCTCTAAAAGGTCCCATTCGTCTTGTGGACTTAAATCTCGATAGTTTGGTACACGTTTATAATGGGAATGTGCTACCAGGTTCATAATATCTTCTTCAAGGTTTGCACCAGTACAAGAAATAATAGCCACTTTATCCTGGCGGATCATCTCTGCAAGTGAAATTCCCAATTCTGCAGTACTCATTGCACCAGCAAGTGTGATCATCATTTTACCACCTTCATCCAAATGCGTTTCGTATCCTTTAGCCGCATCCATCATTGCCGCAGCATTAAAATGGAGGTAATTACGCTCCATAAACTGAGATATTGGTCCTCTTGTATTGCTCATTTCGTTTTGTATTGTTTGCCGCAAAAATAGGTATTTAGGCCGAAAGGTTAAAACGTAAAAGTGTTTAACGTTAAGGGCATGGCGTTGGTTTAGTCTAGAGTCCTTAGTCTGCAGTCTAAAGTCGATAAATTCCATCAGAGGCCGTCCTCCTGAACTTGTTTCAGGATCTTTCATGAAAATTGTATTTTTTATTTGAAAAGCACTTGAATTAGCCCCTATCAAAGCCAGTCCGGCTTTCCGGTACAAGTCCGCGGTTCGTACCTCACCTGTGGGCTTTCCCCTGCAATCCGGTTTAGGTGGCGGCAGGCATTGCATGAAATCCCAGCGATCGTCCTCCTGAACTTGTTTCAGGATCTGTGAAAAGCAAATTTAATAATAGGGAATTTAATTTCAAGTTTAAACCAGTTAACCAACTTCTTACTAAATTTCCTTTTCTTTGCGGTAATGAAACCATCATGAGCAAACCACTCACAATACGAGGATATGCTCATGATAGCTTCATCGCCTATAAAATCAAAAAAACTTGATGAAAAAATATTATCTGATTATTTTACTGGCGCTCGTTTCAGGAAGTTCATTCGCACAAATGAAACTGATCAGGAAGATGCTCTCGAACGAAAAAGATACTACGCGTAAAGCCAGCTTTTTACCTTTGCCAGCCTTTGGCTATAGTCAGGAAACCGGATTTGAATTTGGTGTTGGTGCTATTTATTCTTTTTATGTAGACCGTAAAGATACACTGAACCGCAGTTCGAACTTCGCGTTGAACACCACCTACTCCACCAAAAAGACAGCTAATTTTATGCTTAAAGGCGATATGTGGACCAAAGGAAACAAATATCACTTTATTGGCGATATTCGTTTTAAAAACCAGCCGTTTAATTTTTATGGTATAGGCAACGAGGCTAAGAAAATAGATGAGGACAAACTAGACCAAAGGGTTTTTAAGACACTTTTTGATGCCGAAATGAATACTTTACCCAAAGCTTATACAGGTGTTTCATTAGGTTTTGAGAATTATCATTTTATAGATAAACAAGCTGGAGGCATTTATACCACTAACCCACAAATTTTAGATAAAGATGGTGGTTCGGTAGCCTGGATCGGTGCATCGCAAAGTTACGATACCCGCAACAGCAACAATTACCCCACCAAAGGTTTTTCGGCAGGGCAACCTATCAATATGCACCGGATTTTTTTGGGGGAGAAAGTTTTAACGGCTCGCAGATTAAAGTAGACCTACGTGGTTTCTTTAGTTTGGCACCAAAAGTGGTTTTGGGCGTACAGGGAATTTATTATACCGTACAGAGTAAAAGTACACCATTTTATTTATTACAACAGCTGGGCAACGACCAGATGATGCGCGGTTACTATAAGTGGCCGCTACCGCGATGAAAACCTGATGGCAGCACAAGCCGAAATCCGCTACCGTTTTATGAACCGTTTCGGCATCGTGGCTTTCGCTGGTACGGGTAAAGTATTTGCTAACGGCCAATTTAATGGCGATGGATTAAAACCAAATTTTGGTGTTGGTGGCCGCTACTTTTTCGACCCGGCTAAAGGTCTGAGCGTTCGCTTAGATTATGGTATAGGAGAAAAATTGCCAAATGAAAAACGCCAGGCAGGGTTTTATATCAGTTTAGCGGAAGCGTTTTAGGGGATGGATGACGTAAGAGGGATGATGGGCTTCATGCGATCATCCGCTCGTTTCGTCATCCTGAGGGGCTGCAAGAGATCGTCATTCCCAACTCGATTGGGAATCTTAAAGCGCTTTGTATTACGATTCCCACCTGCGCGGGAATGACGGCCGCTCTAGTGGATTCTATCAATGTTAGCGATGTCGAAGAATTAACCACAGATACACACAGGTCAACACGGAGAATTTCACTAATCATCATCTTGTTAAGATTGTCATCCTGAGCGTAGTCGAAGGATTTTAACCACAGATACATAAGGATCCCTTCCATCCACCCATCATCCATATTATATCTTCCATAATTAATTACTCCTCCTCCGCTCCTCTTCATTACCCAACTTCCTATCCTGCTGTTTAATTTTCTCATTACCGAAATTGTAACGGAAGGTAAGCCGTATCTGGCGGCTATCATAATAGTTATTGTATTCCTGCCTGATGTTGTTGATCAAACTGCTAAACCGGTATCGATTGGTTTTAAAAACATCACTAGCTGTAATAGCCAGTTGCATCTTTTTATCGAGCAATAAAGTTTTCACCCCCAAATCAAGGTTATATTGATTTTTATTTTTATTAAGTCCGTCAACAGTTGGGAATTGGTACCAGAAACTTACTTCGCCCAAAATGGTTTTCGAAGAATTAAAGACAAACTGGTTGAGTGTAGAATAATAAGCACCAAATCCTTTTAGTTTCCCCAGAGTTTGTGCAATACTGGAATTAGCTGCATTGTAAAAAACATCCAGCTGGTTGAAACTTTCCCAACCCTTCAGCGCATTAAAAGTAATGGCATTACTCAGTTGATAATGATAGCCTGTTATAAAATTAACCGGTTTGGAAGCCTGGATATTTGTCTCCGGATCAATAAAATTAACATCATTAAAACCATTAGTAGTTTTGCTGAAAGATAACGAAGTAGTAAATATATTATAGGTATGCGAAAATTCAATGTTATCATTATAAGACGGCTGCAAAAATGGATTTCCTTCGGCATAGGCATATTCATTGCTGTACCAACGGAAAGGGTTCAATTTGCGGTAAGCAGGGCGGTTAATCCGTCGGCCATAGTTGATCGAAAAATTATTTTTATCGTTTGCCCTGTAAATTATGTAAAGTGTTGGAAAAAGGCGGAAATATTCATTTTTATTTTGCTCATTAAGAGAAATCCCATCAATTTGTGTGTATTCCCCCTTAATCCAGCCTGAAAATCCCATTTTTTAATTGTTTTATTAAAATTCGCATATAATGCCTGGGTATTTTCATTGTAATTGAACAAATTACTTTGTTGTAGATCTATTCTGTAACTCCCATTCTGAGATTGGTAAAAAGCAAGATCGCTTTGGTTTTTAATAAAACTCAGCTTTGTGCCGAAAGACAATTTAAAGGTTCTATAAGGAAGATCAACATCAGCTTTCAAGGTATATAAATCAATGTTTTGCTTACAGGTCGAAAGGTATTTGGCAAAGGAATTTGGAATTAACATTCCGTTTTGAAAATAACTGGTATTATTAAAAAACCTGTTTTTATCATCTCGATAGGTAAACCAATCGCCATTAAAGGTGATTTGCTTACCGGCCGAATCTAAAAGCTTGTTTTAAATAAATATTCGCCGAATGGTAATGCGAATTGATTTTGGCATTTGCGTCCGAATTCAGCATAGAATCGATGCCTTTACCTTGGTTATAAACCCTTGTTTTAATATTTTCTTCCGAATGGAAATTGGTCAGTCCGCCATTATAAAATAAACCCAGTACAGTTTTTGGAGAAGCCTGATAATCTATCCCGATCTGTCCGCTGGGCACCGTTCTGAAATTCCAGTCTTTATTTACAATATTCCAGGTTTGCACAGCATAAAACACATCACTTTGCTCATAAGGAACAATCGATCCTTTTCTAAAATTAAAGTTTGAAGAAAGTGTAATTTTGTTTTTCCGGTAATTCAAATTTGCGCCAGTAGATGCAGTAAAATAACTTGCTTTTGTCAAAGCCGCATTTACCGACCCTTTGAAACCCTCAGTGCTAACTTTCTTAAGCACAATATTGATCAGCCCATTATTTCCTTGAGCATCATATTTGGCTGGCGGGTTGGTGATGACTTCAATTTTAGCAATATTAGCTGAGGAGATGGATTTTAAATAACTCGACAGTTCATCTGCCGACAAAGGCACAAGTTTATCATTGATCATCACATTAACCTCACCTTTACCCACCAGCGAAACCTTGTCATTCAAAACGCGTACACCAGGAATTTTTGAAAGCAGTTCCAAGGCATCTGTTCCGATTGCCGAAATACTATTCTCTACATTAAAAACAGTCCTGTCGATCTTTTTTTCGATCAATACTTTTTTAGCATTAACCTGAACATCGGTCAGGGTATTTGGGATTAGCTGGAGTTGAACATTAATGATGGTATCGCCTGTTATTGTAACTAACCGGCTTACGTTTTTAAAATTGATCGCGGAAAAAACAACCGAGTATTTCCCTGTTTGTAATTTGAATTGGTATGTGCCTAAACTATCGGTTTGGGTATAAAATACGCTATTCTGAAGTCCGGAAATTTTAACCGTAACAAATGGCAAAGCCTTAAACTCCTGATTAGTTACCTTACCTGAGAGACTAAACTGTGCCTGTGAAGATAAGCCAGAAAAAATCGCAATAAGAAAGAAAATAAACCTGAACATCTAGCGGTTTAAATCGGCACCGTATAACTTGGCTTTTTTTGTTTTTATATCAAAAAATAAACTATCGGCTTTCACCTTATTATCACCTGAGGTCATGGTAGCATCGCTAACAAGTACTGTATTATCTTTTTTATTGTAAACAATTTTAGCTCCTGATAACCTTATCTCCTTATAGAACAACCTCGCATTTCCAAATAAAGATATGATAAATCTATCTTTACTCATTTTAACCGAATCGTTGGCAACATATTCTACTTTGTCATTCAACTTTGTTAAAAAATCCTTCTCAAGCACAGCATCATGTATATTCACTCCAAGTTTACCCTCCCCATTTTCAGCTCTATAGCTTCCGTCTTTCAAATTAAAAACAATAATTTTAGCAGTTGCAGATCCACCTTCTTTGGCTTTTAATACTGCATTTTTGGCGATCATTTTACCATTAAGTTGATCCAATTCTACGTATCCGGCCTCTAGTCTACAGTTCACAATATCGATAACTGCATTTTCCATGTAAGAAACTTTATGCTGTACATCACCTGTTATTTTAGAAAACGAGATGATTTTAGGCATAACTGGTTTGGCAACTTCAGTTGGTTGATTTTTTATTGCAGCAGCTTTCTGTTTCCCATCATTAAAATAAAACCGGTTGTAAAGCACTTCATTTTTGATCAGGTATTTTTTAGGTTCAGAATACAATACAATCATTTTATCGGTACTATATATATTTTTTGCCACCAACTTTTCGCCGATAAATTTAACCAATACCTGATCGCCTGCTTTAAAGTTATCATCCTTTATATTTTGAGTTTGCAAGTTGAGGTTGATAGTAAAAAAGCCATCATTTAATACGATCTTTTCAATCTTACCATTAGCGTCTTTCTTTATCGTTTTAATTTTAGATGAGGCAGAACGCGCTTTATTCGCTTCGTACAAAAAAGCATGGTTTTCTATTTTTTGCTCATAAATTAAGCTCCCGGTTAAGGTGGTAACTTTTGTTGCGTTATAAATCGGTTCCTTGGTTTCTGCGATAACTTTGCCGTTTTTATCCGTTTTTTTGATATTAAAGCCTTTAGCCGATATGTAAACAATCAGTTCATCGCCAACTTTAATTTTTTCTTTAAAAGTGGTGGCTTCAATCGGGTAAACGTTTCCCTCCGATAATAAATAGAATGTATAAAGCCCTATAGCTTCTTTTTTAATATCAAGGACTTTGCCTTTCAATGCTCCTTTATAAAAATCTTTCGAAGGTTTTTTATGCTCTTTTATGTTCTGTGCATACACTACCTGTACGGCAAACAACCAAAACAAGCCCACAGCAACTGGCAATGCCAATAGGTATATTAATTTCTTCATATTTTTAGTTTTTGAGTGGAACAACATTTTAATGCGGTCTTTAATGGGGCTTTTCACAAAATTGTGGATCAAGGGCATATCACTTTTGGCGATGGCCAGTTTCAATAATAGATTGGCATAAGCCTCACTCCCATAATCTGCTGAAGTAATTTCATCTGCCTCATATTCATGCACCTGCTCTAAAGCTTTATCATATAGGTAAACTATAGGGTTAAACCATAAAACGGATTTAAAAACCATTAAAATAATTTTATCTATTGAATGGTATTGCCTGGCGTGTACCTGCTCGTGTTTAAGCAGAACCGATAAATCCGTTGCACTTAAACCCGCAGCATTTATAAAAACATAGTTAAAAAAGGAGCAGTTGGTAAAACCTTTTGTTTTAGTAATCAGCTTTAAGCCATTGCTATTTTTGGTATAACTCCCTGTATGTTTAAGCAAAACAAATAAGCGCCACAGACAAATGAGCAATAAAAGCAAAGCGACGGCACCGTATGCATAAGGTATTAACCCCACCCAATCAATTTTAGATGTCACCTCTGGCTGGTATTCGACCATAATGGGCTGAATAAGTTGCACAGGCGCAGGTTGAATTGGTTTTAAATCAGGCATGCCCACAAGCTCAGTTTCTAACATGGGCATTTCACGTTTGACCTCAAATCGCAAAGCCGGAATAATAAAACTTAGTAACAAGCTAGCCAACAGGTAAAAGCGGTTGATTTTAAAAAAAGTCAGTTTTCCTAAAACCACCATATAAAACCCAAAGAAAAACACTGTGCAGGCCGTAACTTTAAGCAGATAGATTAAGCATTCCATAGCTATATTTATTAACAACCCCGTTTCGAAAAAGCTACAAATCCATCTAAAATCAAATTACTGATCCTTCGGATATTTTTCTCCTGATTGATGTAATCAAGAGTCTTACTGTCTGATATATTTCCAAGCTCAATTAAAACTGCAGGTATTTTAGATTCGCGGAGCAACAAAAGGTTTGCGTTTTTTAATGAATCTCTTACTTCCATCCCTTTAAGCTGTTTCAGATTGCTTAAAATTCCGGCACCCAGATCTTCCGCAGTTTTAATATTGCTGTTCAGCTTCGAAACATAAACTTCAATACCACCGAAAGGTACAGCCGCACTTGCAAGTGTTGCATTATGATGAATGGAAATAAAAGCCGTAGCCTCCTGTTTTGGTAAACGATCGCGAAGTGAAATAAACTGGTCAGAATTCCTGGTTAATATTACTTTTATCCCTCTTTTTTCGGCTTCTTCCTTCAGTATTTTTACCGCCCTTAAGTTCAGGTCTTTTTCTTTTTGTCCATCCAGGGCAGCTATTGCACCATCTTTTCCTCCGTGACCGGCATCAATAACCAATGTAGGTTCTACTTCATTAAAAGCAGCATTTGGATTAACCTTAATATTGCTGTTTAAGTAGTTCATAGCATAAACATTCGGTTTTACCGGTGCATCTGCAGGCGCCTGATTCCCCGTCAATTTTTTCTCTATAATAATTTCCTTGCGGTTTATAAATGCCATACAGCAAATCACTAAAACCGGAATAATGGCTATATAGGCAAGCTTTTGCAGCTTTGCATTTGGTTCTTTGTACATCATCATGATTCTGTTTTTTAGTGGAAGCTTACTAAAACTATTAATGAGTATTTTTTTTCCGGCATAGCCAGGTTTAAAAGTAAAAAAGCATAAACCTTCTTGTCTGCAACTTTAGAGGTTTCACGATCTGCCAGAAATTCGTGGTTATGACCAATGGCATTTCGCCAGAAATAAATAATGGGGTTAAACCAAAGGATTGCCGCAACCAAATTGACTAGAAGTTTGTCCACAATATGCAACTGCTCCACATGGACAGATTCGTGTTTAATGACTAGATTCTTTTCTTCATGCTGCAAAGAGGAATCGATAATAATCTGGTTAAAAAAGGAACAGTTTTTTATGGTTGATTTCTCATCAACCAGGATAACAGTTCCACTCCTGTCAATCGCGTGTTTACGCAGCTGGATCTGAATACGTACCATCACAAACAGCATTCTGAAAACAAGAACGATTAAAATTGAGCTATAACCATACATCAGCAGTTGATCCCAGTTTAGGCTGTTATTGGCTGCGCGAGCTTCATCTTCAAAATCCTGCTCAATAACACCATCGTTGCTATAGGCTATTTTGGACGGAATCTCCTGACTGGCTACGGTTACTTCCTGATGGTTTTCGATGGTAACTGCCGGAATACCAAAACTCAACACCAACATCAATAATAAATAAATGCGGTTCAGGTTAAAAAACGTGAGCCTGGCCAGCAATAACTGATAAGCGGCAAAGAACATTAGTGTACAGGCCGAAACCTTTAATAAGTAAATTAAAATCATGGCTTTGTATCCTGGTTAATGATTTTCTTAATTTCTTCTATATCTTTTTCACTTAGTTTTTCCTCTTTTACCATAAACGATAACAGGCTGGTTGGAGAATTATCAAAATAACCTGAAAACAATTTGGAGAAGGTAGTTTTGGCATATTCGTCCTTTGTAATGGCTGGAAAATATTCGTAGGTTTTACCGTAAGCCTTATAACCAACATAGCCTTTCTTCTCTAAAAGCCTGACAATTGAGGAAATGGTATTATAGGGCGGCTTAGGTTCCTCTTCAAGTTCATCTATAATATCTTTCACGAATGCCTTCTGCAATTTCCATAAAACCTGCATAATGCGTTCTTCTGCTTTGGTTAATTCTTCCATACCCAAATCTATAACTTACTTTTCAGTTTTACAACTAAAAAACAAGTTACATTACTGAAAAATCAGTTTAAAAAACATAAGTCAATGACTTACAGCTAAATAAAATTTTATATTTAAAAACGAAAGGTTTGTGGCTATTGGCTCTGGCAGCCCTGCCATCCGCTTTATCCCGATGAAAAAATCGGGATGCTCGCTACTGTCAGGTTTATGATCGAATGGCTTGTTCCTCGCATAGCGCCAAAAGCATTTAACCCTTGTAACTAAACCCGATCAAAGTGGTTCCGGTTCTTCCCGGAAGTAACAGAGAGCGGGACTGAAGCCCTCCAAAAGAAATGGACTGCTCATTTCCAAAACTGCTCTAATTGGTTGGAATAAATCTTTTCACGACACCTCCTCCTGTTAAAAATGATGTATTTTAAAGATCTTTCGCTGCGTTTAGGATGACAAAAAAATGTGGGATGATAGATCTCTCCACTTCGCGATACTTCGGTCGAGACGACGATTCGTTATTTGCTTAACCCTGCCAATGCATTGATGGTTAATGCTACAATAACCGTATTGAAGATAAAAGCGATTAAACTATGTAAAAGAGAAAGTCTTCTGAGCTCTCTATTCGAAATTTCGACATCCGAGACCTGGAAAGTCATACCCAGAACGAAAGAAAAGTAGGCAAAGTCAATAAAATCAGGCTCATCATTGCCTGGAAACTCCAATCCCGAACCATCTTTTTCTGATTTTTCTTTCCGCTTGCCGCCATAATATAAATGGGCATAACGCATGGTAAAAGTGGTATGTACTAAAAACCACGATAAAAACATGCCAAGTATAGCAACGATTAAATCAAGTGGTTCAATATCCTTGTTAATCAGCAACAGAACTACCGCCAGTAAACCGGCAAAGGTAGAAACCACTACAATGGCAAAAATTTCGCCACGGGTTTCATCCTGCATTTTGGCTTTTAAGTGAGTTTCGGCAGCAGAGGTGTGAAAAAACATATACCAATGGAGGGTATTGAGTACCAGACAAAAAAATCCCACCCTAACATAATATGCGTAAGGGTATCCATTTTACAAAGAAACGAAAGCAGGTAAGCTCCAATTCCCGAGAAAAAGCTGAGCAGCAAAACAAAGAGTGCTGATCGTTTTTGAATACCTGCTAATTTCGGTTCCTGCATGGGTTAAAACTTAAGTTTAAAATGTTCTTTAGCCTGACCCTTTTTAAAATAAACCAAACCAATCCAAAATAAATCGATGGTTATGGTAACATCAGGGTGGTTTTTAATTTCGGTCCAGGCTTCTTTCATACCTTCACTCCAATAAATATCGTCAAAGATGAGCAAAGAATTTTCGGTAACTTTTGGCAGGCACCATTTAAAATAATTCAAAGTAGCATCTTTCCGGTGGTTTCCGTCAATATATACAAAATCGAGGCTGGGCTGGTGAGCAATAACATCGGGTAAAATTAAATCAAAATTGCCTACATGGAGTTCGATATTCTCTAAATCCAGATCCCGGAAATTTTTCCTGGCCACCTCTGCCGTTTGTGGACAACCTTCTATAGTAATAACCTCGGTTTGGGAATCTGTCTTTGCTAAATAAGCAGTTGTAATACCCAAACAGGTACCCAATTCAATTGCACTTTTGGCCTGGGTATTTTTGGCTAACCGATAAATAAGCTTGGCCAACCTTGGGCTTTTTAATGCATTTTTGGCAATCTGACTGACCTTCTTTGTCCGGTTTTTATTGAGGTGAGAGCCCGCGCCGAGGTCGGTAACGGTGATTACAGAATCGTCATTAAAAAGTTTTTTTCGTTGCTGCTCTATATCTTTGTATTCAGATTTGTCGTTAAAATCGTAAATTACCTCGTCAGCGAGCTTGTACACAAATGGCGAATGCGTTCCATGCCTGCTCTTAGCTGTTAAACGGTGTTTAAGGTAATCTTTAATAAATTGAAATAGCATAATATTGCAAAAGTAATTAAACACCGCAAACGTATGTATGTTTTATGGAAAATATCGCAGAGATAAGTGCTTTAGTAAAATTATTGGATGATCCGGACGAGGAAGTGTACCAACATGTGGAGAAAAAACTGCTTGAATATGGCGGTGAGGTAATTCACTATTTAGAAAATGCCTGGGAACAATCTTTCGATGGCTTGATGCAGGAACGCATTGAAAATATTGTCCATCAAATCCAGTTCAAAAACCGTTAAAGAAGATCTAAACCTTTGGTATTTAAGTGGTGCTTTCGATTTATTGCAGGGTGCCTTGATTATAAACCGTTACCAATACCCTGATTTAGACGAGCAAAAAGTAATTAACCAAATTGAAGAGATAAAAAGGGATATCTGGCTGGGACTGCAGTACGAAATGAGTTCGGTTGAAAAAGTAAAATTAATTAACCATGTTTTATACCAGCAATATGGTTTTGGCGGTAACACTAAAAACCACCACGATCCGCAAAACTCTTACTTAAATCAGGTTTTAGAAAGCAAAAAAGGCAATCAGATTTCTCTGGCTATTATCTATTCTACCCTGGCCCAAAAGTTAGATCTGCCTGTGTACGGGATTAATTTGCCGCAGCATTTTATTTTAGGTTATATTGATGATAGTAAACAAGAGGGCACTGAGTATGGTGTACTATTTTATATCAATGCTTTTAACCGTGGTAATATTTTTGGCAAACATGATGTGGATCAGTTTTTGCGTCAGCTTAACTTAGAAGCTTTACCCGAATATTATAAACCCTGCAGTAATACCGATATTATCCGCCGCGTAATTAGAAACCTGATTTCTGCTTATGAAAATGCCGGAGCAACTGAAAAAGTAGCTGAATTAAACGAACTTCAAAACATTTTAGCAGAAAATAGCATTTAAATTCCCCAACCTGTGTACAAAAATATTGGTAATCTACCCAGAATTTGCCTGATGGCTTTAATGCTTTTCGCTGGCAGCCTAAAAGCGCAAAAAATAGTTAAACCAAATGTTATTGCTTACTACACTGGCCAGGGAGGATCGGTCATCGATAGTTTTCCAATTGAAAAGATCAGTCACCTGATTTACAGTTTCGGGCACTTAAAGGGTGATAGTTTAAACATCACTTCAGCTAAAGATTCGGCTTTGATTTCGAAAATGGTGGAGCTGAAAAAACGTAACCCCAATTTAAAAGTAATCATTGCTATGGGTGGATGGAGTGCCTGCGCTTCTTGTTCAGAAGTATTTAGCAGAAAGGAAGGAAGAAAAACATTTGCTAAAACAACCAAAGCGCTTCTAGATTTCTTTAAGGCCGATGGTATAGATATCGACTGGGAATACCCGGCTATTATGGGTTATCCCGGGCACCGGTATACGCCTGATGATAAGCACAACTTTACTTTATTGATCAAAGAACTGAGAAACACACTCGGCAAAAAATCAGAGATTAGTTTCGCAGCTGGTGGCACCCAAAGTTGCATCGATTCTTGCTTTGAATGGGAAAAGGTGATGCCACTGGTAAACCGGGTAAATGTAATGAGTTACGATCTGGTAAGTGGATACGCAACACAAAGTGGCCATCATTCGCCTTTATATTCTACCCCACAACAAACTTTATCAGCCGATTATGCAGTAAAAGCTTTAATTACTTTAGGTGTACCTGCGCAAAAAATTGCTTTAGGAGCAGCATTCTACGCGCGTATTTTTGAAAACACTACCGATGCGAACCATGGATTATACCAGCCGACAAAATTTTTAAGCAGCGTTGCTTTTAAGGATTTCAACAAACAGTTCTCAACCGAAAATGGCTATACTTATTATTGGGATGAGACAGCTAAAGCTCCTTATTATTATAATCCGAAAACGCGGTATTTGGTTACTTTTGATGATCCAAAATCAATTTCATTAAAAACCAAATATGTAATTGATCAAAAATTAAATGGCATCATGTTCTGGGAATTAGCTAATGATCCGTATAGCAAGGGCTTACTGGACGCAATTGATAAAACGATAAAAGATTTATAAGGAACTACCAAAGGTTACTACCCAATAATTTTGTGCCATACCTGCACCAGCTTCTCTACTTTTAGCATCCATCATAGCTTTACAATGGCTTACACTATTTTTCCATGCGGTAATTACCTGATCTACTTGAGGATATCCCCTGGCTAAATTTTCTGCCCTAAAATCGCCTTTATAGCCTGCGCTTAATGCACGTTCGGCGGGAGTACCACCATCTGGAGATAAATGATCAAAATAGTTTTGTTCAGCCATATCTTTTGCATGCACTATGGCTGCATTTTGCAACTGGCTATTTAAAGATAAATCAGGTACCGGGGCCATGTATTCAGTTCCACAATTACATCCGCTCTGTCTTAGCAGATTAATCCTGTCAATCAATAAAGTAATTTTGTTTTCTGGCCTTGTTATTTTATCCTTTTTGCACTGCATCAGTAAAACACAGAGCAACATACCGCCAAGCGCGATTAAATATTTGTTCATATTTTATGTATGCAGCAAATGGAGGTAGCGTTACAGCTACCCCCAAATTAATATTTATTTAATCAACTAGAAAGCTCTTTCTCTACCCAGATAAATATTTTTACCAGTATAAAAAGTATTACCAGACGGACCGGGAGAGCCACTATCACCTTCCATTTGCATGTTGATGATTAGCCACATCGGTTTATTTACCGAATTACTCATGGTATGCTTGGCTACCCAAACATTATCAATGTAATAATGGCAATCTACATCAGTCGCACTTACTTTGTTGTACCAGCATTTATAATTGTGGTAAGAACCTGCATTAGAAACTGCTGTAAGTTTATTCTCCCAACCACCATCATAAGTGTTTTGCCAATTGGTATTATTGCCTTTAAATTCCATAATATCGCTTTCTGGTGGCCACGAATTAACACCCGTAATCCAGAATGCGGGCCAGGTGCCCTTACTTGTTGGCACAGCGAAATCTCCTGAAATGGTATAACTGGGAAACTGATCGTTGATTAGCACCTGTTGTTTAGCATGGCATGCGCCAGAGTTATACCAAATGGCTACATTGGTAAAGCCGTTAGCTGTACTGTTTCCAGGCGAGGTAGCTAAGCGGGTAGCTTTAATTGTTAATACACCTCCGCTTAACGAGATTTGATTATGGTTAGAAGAACTACCTACCATACGTGCAGAACCATTATGATCAGTACCCCAGGGATAATTATAATTCCATTGCGCCTCAAAATTAGCATAGCTGGCAAAAGAATTGCCATCAATTAATGTCTCCCAGGCTTTAACCTGGCCATTTTGTGATTTAACTTCAGCCTTATCTTTTTTGCAAGATAAAAGTCCGGTAAACAAGCATACCCATAGCAGGCACCATTTCATTGTTTCTTTTCTCATTTTTTTTGAATTAGGTAAATATTTGGTTAATTGGTAAACGCATTATACTTGATGTCTAACTTCATAAAAAACTGAAATACAAGTATATTTAAATTCAAAACTGTAAAGCTGCTTGTATAATTTTTTAGGTATTTGGTTAGATCATCTGCAGCGTACCCAGTCATAAAGACTACGTTTACGTAAACAAATCTATACAAACAAATACTGAAAAATAAGGGGCTAAATCGTAAAAATAGAGTGGTAAAATGGGACTTTAGCCTGTTTCGCAGAAAAATAGAAAAACGATATGAAAGCAAAAGCCTGACCACAAATCATGATCAGGCTTTATTAAATGTTCAAATTGCTATTGAAGATTTTAAAATTTCTCTTTTTTCATCCAGGCAGCCAATAGGCTAAACCAGTCTACATCTGAAGTTTTATTAATCAAACCAAAGCCGTGACCACCGTTTTCGTATAAATAAATATCGGTATCTACCTTATTCTGCTTTAGTGCCTCATTCATTACAACACTATTTTCATAAGGAACGGTTTTATCATCTTTAGCATGCACAAAGAAAACAGGAGGCGTTTTTTTGTTTACATTTTTATTGGCTGAAAAATAATGTTTTAAACTGTCAGCAGGATTTGGTCCCAATAAATTCTTCATCGTACCCGTATGTACTGATTCTTCGAAACTGATAACCGGATAAATTAATGCTCCAAAATTTGGCTTTAAATTTATTTTTTCAGGATCAGCAATTTTTAAGTCGTTGTAATGTGCGATTAGGGTTGAAGCAAAATGTCCACCGGCAGAAAAACCCATAATTCCAATCTTATTAGCCTTAATCCTATATTTTTTTGCATTTTTCTAACCAGATAAATGGCTTGCTGGGCATCTTGCAGCGGTCCATAGGTCTTATCAACCATAATTTCATCGCTAGGCAAACGGTATTTCAATACAAAGGCGGTTACACCAATGGCATTAAAGCGTTTAGCCACATCTGTTCCTTCATGACTAAATGCGAGCGCACCATAGCCCCCACCCGGACAGATAATTACTGCTGTGCCAGTGGAAATGTTTTTAGGCGCTTCAAAAACCGTTATTGTAGGTATAGAGACTTTTGTAACACTTAATGTGCCATTTGAGCGGACTTCGGTATTTTCTACATAGGTTGCTGGCGTAGGTTTTGCGCCCGGAATGTCGCCAGTATACAAGGGAATTACTTCCTGTGCATTGGAATAGTTAATTGCCATAAACAATAACATGATAAAGATGGATGATTTTGCCATTTGTTTTAGATTAAAATTAAAACTCCATTAAATAAGCCTTTAAAAAATCATTAATATCGCCGTTTAAAACTGCATCAGGATTAGAGGTCTGGTAATTGGTACGGTGGTCTTTCACCCTTCTATCATCCAAAACATAACTCCTGATCTGCGAACCCCACTCTATCTTTTTCTTCGATCCTTCTACCGCAGCAATAGCTTCGTTACGCTTACGTTCTTCAATTTCGAATAACTGCGACTTGAGCAAACGGATGGCATTCTCTTTATTCTGCAGTTGCGAACGCGATTCCTGATTTTTAATAATAATGCCAGATGGTTTATGGTATAAACGCACTGCGGTTTCAACCTTATTTACGTTTTGTCCGCCGGCACCACCAGCCCTGAATGTTTCAAATTCAATATCGGCTGGGTTAATATCAATCTGTATAGTATCATCAACTAAAGGATAAACATATACCGAGGCAAAAGAGGTATGTCTACGGGCGTTCGAATCGAAAGGCGATATCCTTACCAAACGGTGAACACCATTTTCGCCTTTCAGGTAGCCGTAAGAAAAATCGCCGTCAAACTGGAGTGTTACCGATTTTATCCCTGCAATCTCCCCTTCCTGACTGTCCTGTTCAGTAATTTTGTAGCCGTTTTTCTCACCCCACATCATATACATCCGCATCAGCATGTAAGCCCAGTCGCAACTCTCTGTACCGCCGGCACCAGCGGTAATCTGCATTACTGCAGAAAGCTGATCTTCTTTACTGCGCAACATGTTTTTAAGTTCAAGGTCTTCAACAGCCTGTTTACCCGTTTCGAACTGGTCTTTCAATTCGGATTCCGAAGCATCTCCGGATTGAAAAAATCAAACATCACCGCTGCATCCTCTACCGCAGTATGGGTTTGGTTAAAGCCATCAGTCCACTTTTTCTTTGAACTGATTTCTGCCAGAATTTTTTCTGCTTTTTTTGGGTCGTCCCAGAAATCGGGCGCCATGGTTACTTTTTCTTCTTCGCGAATGGCGTAAAGTAGCTCATCGACGTCAAAGATACCTCCTTAGAGACGTTACTCTGTCTCTTAAATCCTGAATCTGTTCTTTATTCATGGAGCAAATATATAAAATCGCTTTTAGCATAGCGCATGGCGGAAAGCGATTTTAATTAAAACTGAATCTTTACTGTTTGTTAAACAATTTTATTTTCGCTATTAATTCATACGGCATCATGACTAATGCCCCCCTTATTTCTTAATCGACATATAATCCAGCGCTAGATTAGACAATAATTTAACACCTAAAGCAAAACCACTTTCATCAAGGTAAAAATCTGGTGTATGGTGCGATGCAGCTTTTAATCGATCTTTACCTTTTGGCATGCCTCCTAAAAACACAAACAAACCCGGTACTTTTTCCTGGAAGAAAGAGAAATCTTCTGCACCGGTAACAGGCGGTTTTAATTTCACATGATTTTTACCTGCTGTTGATTCCATGCTTGGCAACATCTTTTCTGTTAATGCAACGTTATTAAAGGTAACGGGATAGTGGTTACTGTAAGGAATTTTCACTTCGGCTGTTGCGCCACCTGCCTCAGCTGTTTTGGTGGCAATAGTTTTTATCCGTTCGATAAACATCGCCTCATCTTCTTTACTAAAATTGCGAACAGTACCGAGCATCTCTACTTTTTCCGGTATAATATTCGATCTTACACCACCGTTAATGGCACCAATGGTAACCACGCCCGGATTCTCAGTAACATTTAAATTGCGGCTAACAATGGTTTGCAGATTATTGATAATCTGAGCCGAAATCACCACGGGATCAATACTGCTCCAAGGGTATGCCCCATGTGCCTGCCTACCAGTAACCGTAATTTTCATATCGTTTACGGCAGCCATAGTTCCACCCGGACGATAGGTTACATCGCCAACCTCCGTTTGAGAGTTGATGTGTAAACCGAAAATTACATCAACTTTAGGGTTTTCGAGTACACCTTCTTTAATCATTAATGCAGCTCCACCTTCATCTCCCGCAGGCACACCTTCTTCAGCAGGCTGAAATATGAATTTCACCGTACCTTGAATATCTTTTTGCATCGAAGCCAGCACTTCTGCTACGCCCATTAAAATAGCCACATGACTATCATGTCCGCAAGCATGCATTACGCCAACCTCCTGACCATTATATTGTGTTTTCACTTTCGAGGCAAACGGAATATCTACCCGCTCGGTAACTGGCAAACCATCCATATCAGCACGTAAAGCCACTACCGGCCCGGGTTTACCTCCTTTTAACACACCAACAACACCTGTTTTGGCAACGCCTGTTTTTACCTGTATCCCTAAGGATTCTAAATGTTTTGCAATAATACCAGCTGTTCTTACTTCAGCATTCCCCAGTTCAGGATGTTCGTGAAAATCACGCCTCCAGGTAATTACTTTTTGTTCAATGGCATCTGCTTTTCTCGAAACCAATGGCCTTAAATCTGATTTTTGGGCGAAAGAATTTAATGCCAGCAATGAAAACCCGATCAGGAATATTTTCTTCATAAATGAACTATTTAGTTTAGGTTGCCCTAAGGTAATCAATTTTAAGAAGAGATGTAGCTGTGTAAAACAACAAAAGCCACTCTGCAATGCAATGCAGAGTGGCTTTAAATAAAAAAATTAAATACTACCCCTTTTTAAATACGATTATCCTTCTGCCATAAACATCGCAGGCAAGGACATCTCCATTTGGCGCAACCGTTACGTCTACTAAGTTCAAAAATGAACCAGCACCTATTTTTTCTTGAATATCTCCATTTTCATCGGTCTTAATAATAACACTTTCACCAGAATTGGCGATATAAATATTATCGCCAAAAGCCCGTAGCCCAAAAAGGTAACCCTTTACAGCAAAAACTTTTAAGAATTTACCATTTTTGTCAAAAACTTCAATACGATTATTCCTAGTATCTGAAACATATATCTTGTTTTTGAAATAGCATATACCAAATGGAGCGTCAAAGTCTCCTTCTGCTTTTCCCTGCTTACCAAATTTTAGCAATAAATTTCCATTTTGATCATATTTTTTAATACGGTGATTTACACCGTCAACAATCCAAATGTTTTGTTCATCATCAATTGTTAAACATTCAATATTACCAAAATTGCTATCTCCTGTTCCATAAGTACCCCATTCCTTTATCAGTTGTTTGTTCGGATTAAATATTTGAACATAACTATTGCTTTGTGTACGGGTTGCGATATAATTTCCATTACTAAAAATGCTACAGCTCTGGCAGCAGATCCACTATAAAATTGTTCAATAAAACTTCCAGTGGAACTGAATTTCAAAACCCTGTTTAACCCTTCATCACTAACATAAATATTTCCTGTTTTGTCAACTTCAATGTGCATATTAAAGTTAAACTGTGAAGCCCCTGATCCTTCAGAGCCAAAAGTAAGTGCCTTATAGTAGCTAGATGCAGAAGTATATCCAAAATCAGCGTCGCTAAACCTACTGAACGACGTTGCACTATTATAAGTTCTAACTTTGTAAAAGTTCTTGGTTAAAGATTTGCTAATTACCGAATCATCAAAAGTTGTATCGGTTAATTCTTTTAGCAAAACGTATTTCTGAGTAACATCATTAAACTTGAATAACTGATATTTCTGAGCCAAGGGCATTGGGGTCCATGACACTGTAATACGAGAACCATACACACCTTTTGTTGCTTTTAAATTTATTGGGCGATCGATATCAAGGGTGTCAATAATTCTTAAGGTATCTATTTTAGTTATTCCTTCCTTTTCGCATGAAGAAAAAAAGAAACAAGAAAAAAACAGGCAGCAGGTAGCCAACAGAGAGAGCGATCTAAACATATTTATATTTTTTTACAAATGTACTTAATTTCGAAGCATATTAGAAGTAGGTATCTGATATTTTTACCCGAACAACCTTCAACTTATCCATAATCACGCCTTCGCCAGCCTGATCCACCTATTGCAATTACCAGCTATTGAACATCCCGATTACATCGCCTACATCAGATTTGCCATCATTGCAATCTAACATTGAATAAGCGATGAACTAACAGCACGTTCTATTAAAGTTAATGTGTATAATCAACATTAAAAATTCTTATTGATTTAGAACATTAAAAAGACGATTTTAAATTTTTGCTTTATTACTTTTACAAAAAAACAAAGATTATGTTACCTAAAGTAAATTTCACAGAAACTGAGGCCTATAAGTATTTAGCCGATCATTTTATAGATATTAATCAAAAAAGCATTAAAGATCTTTTTGCTGAGGATGCAGATCGTTTCAATAAGTTTTCTGTTTTTTTTGAGGATATCCTGCTTGATTACAGCAAGAACCGCATTAGCGATGAAACATTAGCGCTATTGATTCAACTGGCACGCGAGTGTAAATTAGATGAAGCGATAAAATCAATGTATAACGGTGATAAGATTAATGAAACCGAAGACCGTTCGGTACTCCACATCGCCTTACGTAATTTAAGCAATACGCCAATTTTAGTTGATGGTAAAGATGTAATGCCCGAAGTAAATGCAGTGCTTGCTAAAATGGAGAAATTTAGCAACAGCATCATCAGCGGTGAATGGAAAGGTTATACTGGCAAAACCATTACTGATGTGGTAAATATTGGTATCGGCGGATCGGACTTGGGGCCTGTAATGGTTACCGAAGCTTTAAAACACTATAAAAACCATTTAAATATTCACTTTGTTTCGAATATTGATGGTACACACATCGCCGAAACATTAGCAGATCTGAATGCAGAAACAACGTTATTCCTGGTAGCATCGAAAACTTTTACCACACAAGAAACCATGACGAATGCGCATTCTGCCCGTACCTGGTTTTTAGAAAAAGGCGGCAAAGAAAGTGATATTGCTAAACATTTTGCAGCATTATCGACCAATGCCAAAGACGTTTCTGCTTTTGGTATCGATACCGAGAACATGTTTGAGTTTTGGGATTGGGTTGGCGGTCGTTACTCTTTATGGAGTGCTATCGGCTTATCCATCTCTTTAAGTATAGGCTTTGAAAATTTCAAACAATTGCTGGCTGGTGCCCATGCAACTGATAACCACTTTAAAACTGCCGAATTTGAAAGTAACCTACCCGTAATATTAGGTTTGTTAGGCGTTTGGTATATCAATTTCTACAATGCAGAAACGCAGGTTATCTTACCTTACGACCAATATATGCATCGTTTTGCTGCTTATTTCCAGCAGGGAGATATGGAGAGTAACGGTAAACATGTTGATAGAAACGGCAACGAGGTTGATTATGAAACCGGACCGATTATCTGGGGCGAACCAGGTACAAATGGTCAGCATGCCTTTTATCAGTTAATTCATCAGGGTACCCGGATTATTCCTGCTGATTTTATTGCTCCGGCGCAGAGCTTAAATCCACTGGGCGAGCATCATCCTATCTTATTATCGAATTTCTTTGCCCAAACTGAAGCTTTAATGAACGGTAAAACCGAAGAAGAAGTAACAGCCGAATTGAAGAAGGAAGGTAAATCTGATTCAGAAATTGAAAAAATTGCACCATTCAAAGTTTTTGAAGGCAATCGTCCAACAAACTCAATATTATTAAAAAAGTAACTCCATATACTTTAGGTAGTTTAGTAGCCATTTACGAACATAAAATATTTGTTCAGGGAATTATCTGGAACATCTTTAGTTTTGATCAGTGGGGAGTAGAACTTGGCAAACAACTGGCCAAAAAAATTCTTCCGGAGCTCGCGGATAACGATAAAGTTTCGAGCCACGATAGCTCTACCAACGGCTTAATAAATCAATACAAGGCCTGGAGATAAATAAATACAAGGCCTGGAGATAAATAAATACAAGGCCTGGAGATAAATAAATAAAAAAGCGAGTGTAAATACTCGCTTTTTTATTTAAATCCCATAATTTAGGCCCATATTTATATTGTTTCACGCTAGTGAAAAATCCAAATTAACTTATTAATGAAATAATTGCCCGCTTTTGATTATTTCTAATCATTAAAAACAAATTTTCTATGAAAAAAAGAATTCTTTTTGCTTTGGCCATTTCCGGTCTGAGCTTAAGTGCTTCTGCTCAAAAAGTACAGTTTACGGAATTCGACCTGGACAATGGCCTCCATGTCATTCTACATCAAGACAAAACTGCTCCCGTTGTTGCCGTTTCGGTAATGTATCATGTTGGTTCTAAAGATGAAGAAACCCAACGTACAGGCTTCGCCCACTTTTTCGAACATTTATTATTTGAAGGTTCCGATAATATTAAACGCGGTGAGTTTATGAAACTGGTAAGCAGTAATGGCGGACAGAACAATGCCAATACTTCTCAAGACCGTACTTTTTATTATGAACTTTTTCCATCAAACCAATTAGAACTCGGTTTATGGTTAGAAAGTGAAAGAATGCTGCACCCCGTAATTAACGAAGGTGGTGTAAAAACACAAAACGAGGTAGTAAAAGAAGAAAAACGTTTACGCATAGACAATGCTCCTTATGGAAAATTCACCGAGAAAATTTTCGGCCATTTGTTTGACGGACACCCTTACCGTTGGCAGCCAATTGGCTCAATGGAGCACTTAGATGCGGCAAAACTGAGCGAGTTTATTGCTTTCTTTAAAAAATACTACGTACCCAATAATGCCGTTTTAACCATTGCCGGCGATTTAGATGTAGACAAAACAAAAGCATTGGTAAAAGCTTACTTCGCTGAAGTACCTAAAGGTGAACCAGTAGTACGTAAAGATTATAAGCTACCGGATATTACCAAAGAGATTATCGATACCGCTTACGATGCCAATATTCAAATTCCAGCCATCTTTGCCGCTTACCGCGTACCAGGCATGAAGAGCAGGGAGAGCAAGGTGTTGGGCATGATCAGCTCTATTTTATCAGAAGGTGGAAGTTCGAGATTAAGCACTAAAATGGTCGATCAAAAGAAAACAGCTTTACAGGTTGCTGCTTTTAACTATTCGCTTGAGGATTATGGTGCTTATATCACCCTGGCATTACCCAACAATAATACGCCACTTAATGATTTATTAAAAGATATTGATGAAGAAGTTTTACGCCTTCAAACTGATTTAATCAGCGAAAGTGACTATAAAAAGCTGCAGAATAAATTCGAAAACAGCTATGTAAGTGCAAACAGTAAAATGTTAGGTGTTGCCGAAAACCTGGCCAATGGTTATACTTTCCATGATAAGGATACAAATGATATCAATAAGGAATTAGAGGTAATCAGGTCCATCACCCGTGAGGAGATCAGAGATGTTGCTAAAAAGTATCTGAACAAAAACCAAAGAGTTGTATTGTATTACTTACCTAAGAAATAAGCAGATTGCTTTTCATTTTAATTATTTAAAAACATGAAGAAATTATTCATTATAGCTGCAATTTCCTTATTGGCTCAAGGGATTTCAGCACAAACAATAGATCGAAGCCACAAACCAAAACCTGGTCCGGCACCCGTTATTACTGTTGGCGATCCTGTGATTTATAAATTGGCAAATGGAATCACCGTTCTAGTTGTAGAAAACCATAAATTACCAAAAGTATCTGCAAGTTACAGTATAGATGCTGGTCCGATTAACGAAGGTGCAAAAGCTGGGGTAGTTGGTTTAATGGGCAGTATGCTTAATGAAGGTACAACCTCTAAAACAAAGGCTCAATTTGATGAGGCTGTTGATCAACTGGGGGCTGATGTAAGTACAGGTGCAAGTGGTGGCTCGGTATCGGCCTTAACCCGTTACTTTCCAGAGGCATTTAATTTAATGGCCGAGAGTATCCGTAAACCAGCCTTTCCTGCAGAATCTTTCGAAAAATTAAAGTCGCAGACTATTACAGGATTAAAATCCAACGAGAAAAGTGCAAAAGCCATTTCAGCCCGTGTGGTAAATGCTTTGGCTTATGGCAAAAGCCATCCTTATGGTGAGTTCGAAACCGAAGCTTCTCTAAAAGGAATTACTTTAGATGACGTTAAAATAGCCTATAAAAAATACATTACCCCTTCAAGAGGTTACTTAACCTTTGTTGGCGATATTAAACCCGAAGCGGCAAAAGCATTGGCAGAGAAAGCCTTTGGCGATTGGAAAGGCACTAGCTTAACTTTACCTGTTCTTACTAAAGTTGCTAATCCTGCCAAAACGGAAGTGGATATCATCAATGTAAGCAACGCTGTTCAATCTGAAATTACAGTGGTAAACTTAATCGACCTGCCAATGAGCAGTCCTGATTATTTCCCGGTTTTATTGGCGAACCAGATATTAGGTGGTGGCTCTGAATCACGATTATTTGGCAACCTCCGCGAGAAACATGGCTTTACTTATGGCGCATATTCAAGCACTGGCTCAGGCCGTTTCCAATCAAAATTTTCGGCTAATGCAGCGGTTAGAAACGAGAAGGTTGATAGTGCAGTGGTAGAATTTTTAAGAGAGATTAACAGTATCCGCACGACCAAGGTGACTGCTGATGAATTACAGAATGCGAAAAATCTTTTCAATGGATCGTTTGCACTGGGCTTAGAAAATCCGGCACGTACTGCAGGCTTTGCGAGTAATATCTTAATTAATAACTTACCTAAAGATTTTTATCGCACTTATTTACAAAAGATTAATGCAGTAACTACTGATGATATTTTAAGGGTCGCTAAAAAATATTACAGCCATGATAACACCCGTATTGTTATTGTGGGTAAAACTGATGCATTTGCAGCTGGCTTAAATAAAGCAGGCTTTAAAACACAGGTTTATGATAATTATGCAAATCCGGTGAAAGCAACCGAAACTGCTGCCGCACCAACAGTTGCACCTGCAGAAATTATCAAAAACTACATTAAAGCCATTGGTGGTGAAGAAGCTATTAAAAAAATCACTTCATTACAGCAAAACGGTGAAATGGAAATGCAGGGTCAAAAGCTTGCCGTTACCATTAAAAATATGGCACCTAACCTAAGCAGCATGGAAATTTCTATGGGTGGCCAAACTGCGATGAAACAGGTTTACAATGGTAAAACAGGATATGCAATGCAAATGGGCCAGAAAGCTGAATTAACCGGCGATGATCTGACTGAAAAGAAAGAGGATAAAGGTTATGGTAATCAAATTTATTATGCTACTGATGGAACTAAAATTGAATCTGCAGGTACGGCAAAAGTTGGTATTGCTGATGCGTTTAAGTTAAACATCACTTCTCCTTCCGGCAAAAAGAAAACTGAATATTACGACACCAAATCGGGTTTACTTTTAAAAGATGAGCGTACCATTACCAAAGGTGGCGCTGAAATTAGTCAGTCTACGGAATATTCAAACTACCAGAAAGTTGGCGATGTATTATTTCCGTTTACCCTAACTCAATCGGTGGCAAGCCCACAAGGTTCTCAGGAGTTTTCAGTTATAATTAAAGACATTAAAGTTAATCCGCCTTTAAAGGCCGAAGATTTTAACTAGGTTTTAGATAAAATTTATCCCGAAAGCCGTTCCGATGTAAAATCGGAACGGCTTTTTTTGTCCCGCAGGCAACCAATCCTAAGAAAGCTACGTAACGATTAAGATTTAAGCAAAAATTATATGAAAAGCTATGCTTATTCAAAAACAGTTATGCTTTTTAAACAAACAGAACATAAATTTTAAAAAATCGGCTATCGCCCTAAAAACTTCAATTACACCGCAATCGAACATGAGGATATAGAAATGAATCTACCACCAATTTTAACCTTAACTAAATACCTATGAAAAAACAAAATTCAATCTTTTTATTAGCCGCAATTACGGCCTTACTTTTTGCCTGCTCTAAAAGACAGGCTGAAGAATTAAAACCAGCAACCCCTACAGGCCCGACAGCTGTAACCACAGCCAATGTAACCTACACCAATTTTGCAGGTGCACTTTTCCAAACCAAATGTAACAACTGCCATGGTCCAAACGGCGCACTTAAATCCATCTGGTTATTTAATGGCTTACCCTCTGTTAAAGATGACACCCGCGTAGCGAATGCTGTTCTGGTTACCAAAACAATGCCAAAAGGCGGTTCTTTGACCGCCAACGAAAGAGAATTATTACAGGCCTGGGTTGATAAAGGTATGCCAGAATAACCCTTCGAAATTAACGCCGGTTTTATTAATCACTTAAATACATTGCAGATGCAAAAATTATTTTTCACATTAACAGCCCTGTTTTTATGCACAGGCATAAAAGCCCAGATTTGGGTAAGTAAAAGCGTTAATTCTTCATTTTTTTCTTCAACACCTGTAGAAGATATCGATGCACAGAGTAAAACCGGTGCTTCGGCGCTTAATACCAAAACCAACGATATCATTTTCAAAATCAACAATACTTCTTTTCAGTTTAAGAAAAAACTGATGCAGGAACATTTTAACGAAAATTATATGGAGAGCGATAAGTTCCCAACTTCTGATTTTAAAGGAAAAATTGTAGAACAGATCGATTTTTCAAAGCCTGGTACTTATCCCGTTACGGTTAAGGGTAACCTGCAGATTCATGGTGTAACCAAAGCATATACGACAAAAGGATCCTTAGTAATTACCGGCGATGAGGCAAGAGCCACTTCTACATTCAATGTAAAACTGGCCGATCATGATATCAAAATCCCAACGATCGTTTTTAAACAAATTGCAGAAACCATACAGGTAAAAATGACCGCTATTTATCAACCCAAAAAATAAAATTTATGAAATTACATCTAAAATCTCTTTTATACCTATCTGTAACCCTCCTGCCTACTTTGGCTTTTGCACAGGATTCGCTCGAAAAAGCATTGCAGATGCCTACTGAAAAAAAGAATGTACAGGCTACTTTTAAGGCAACCAAACTGATCAACATCCAAACCAATGAAACCATTTATAAAAATGAACTGGATTTCAGGGTAGATCACCGTTTTGGTGATATAGCGGGTAGTGCGGGGGTACTAAAAACTTTTTTGGACTGGATCAATCAACAGATATCCGCATTGGTTTTGAATACGGGATCAGCGATAGGCTTTCCGTTGGTTTATCAAGGGCAAAAGGAGCTGGCGTGGTAACACAGCTTTACGAAGGGAACTTAAAATACCGTTTACTGGAGCAAACTGCTGATGATAAAGTACCTGTTGCAGTAACCTTATTCGGCAGTACTACCCTTTCAGCAGCGAAAGCTTCAACTGACCCCACCGCTGCAAATGCATTTGGCGAATTCCAGGATCGATTAACTTACGTGGTGCAAGCCGTAATTGCCCGTAAGTTTAACTCAAACTTTTCGATGCTGATAATGCCGTCGTATGTGCACCGAAATTTTACTGTTTTTGGCGACCAGAACGATATGCTTGCCCTATCTGTTGGTGGCCGTATCAAAATTACCAAACGCATGGCTTTTGTAGCCGATTATACCATTCCATTCAGGGATAAAAACAAAGAAGCTTATCTCGAAAGCACATTGGGAACACAATATTACAAAACGCTTGGTGCCGGATTGGAGTTTGAAACCGGAGGGCATATTTTTCACCTCAATTTCACCAATGCCACCGCAATACAGGAATCACAGTTTATTACCGACACGAATACTTCTTGGCTTAAAGGGCAATACCGTTGGGGCTTTAGTATAGCACGTAGGTTTTCTTTCGATAAGAAAAAAGCAAAGTAATTCAAAATCAACCAAAATAAACCAACAAAACAATTATGGAACGTAATGAATTTATCAAATCTTTAGGCCTGGGCGTAGCATTGGTATGCACAGGAACCTGCTTTTCAGCCTGTGGCAAAAAAGCGATTCACCAGAGCCCAGTAAACCAAATGGTGGTGGTGTTCCTTCAGGCACTACCGCAAGTGTTGATCTGAGCACGCAATTACTAACAGTTGGCGCATCTGTCACCGTAAACAGCATATTATTTATCCGTACTGCCGGGGGAAATACCAACACCTCATTTGTAGCCACACAAGCCGTTTGCCCGCACCAGGGCGGAGCATTAACTTTTATTCAGACCAGTAATTACATTCAATGTGGCTTACATAGTTCGAGGTATACCACTTCGGGCAGCATTTTGGCCCAACCGAGTGACGGCGGAACCACGAGCGCACTAAAAGTTTATCCACTTACTGTTTCAGGGAACACGCTGACTGCAACAGCTTAACTTTTGCTTTTAAGGAGTAAAGCAGTATCGTATTGGTACTGCTTTTTTTATGGAAGGATTTTAGACCGTTATATTCTGACCCTTAACATCAAAGGCATCACGTAAGCCAATAGCAAGCACATTAAAGGCATAAACGGTAAACATAATGGCTAAACCTGGCAAAATGGCGAGGTAAGCGGCATCCATAATAATATAACCATAATGTTCTTTGATCATACTGCCCCAGCTTGGCATTGGGGGCTGAGCACCAAAACCCAAAAAGCTTAGCCCTGTTTCCAATAATATGGCCGAGGCAAAATTAGAAGAAGCAACCACCAATATCGGCCCTGCAATATTTGGGAGTATATGTTTAATAATGGTTCGGCTAGTGCTAAAACCTAAGGCTCTTGCGGCCTCTACAAATTCTACCTCTTTTAAAGCCATTACCTGCCCGCGGACCAATCTGGCCACATCTACCCAGGTTGATAAACCAACTGCAATAAATATCTGCCAGAAACCTTTCCCCAAAGCGAAAGATATAGCAATAACGAGCAGTAATGACGGTAGCGACCAAACCACATTCATAAACCAGCTGATTGTGGCATCTATCCTGCCACCAAAATAACCCGCAATGGCACCTAAACTCACCCCAATAAAAAGTGAAATGAGAACAGCCATTAAACCAACCGATAATGAAACGCGAATGCCTAAAATCAGGCGACTGCATAAATCCCGGCCATAAATATCAGTTCCAAGAATAAAGGTTTCTTTGTAAATGTTGTTTTTCTCAAAAAGAGTCTGTGGAGTGCCCGCTTTTGAAGGTAAAACACAACCGGTGCATAAATCTTTTAATCCGTATACTGTTTCTTTGGCTTTTTCGTCATCTCCGATATACTCCTGCACAAAAACAGCATTACCCTTTATCTTGTATGAAGTTATCGGGATGCTTTTAAAGGTAGGTGTTTGCCCATTAAGCATTCTCTCGAAAAGGTTAACTTTTTCTACTTTAGGATTTCTGCTGATGATTAAAAAAGTAAAGGTACTGCCGGGTTTCTTTTTGTTTAACTGGAGTGTTTGCACATTTGCATTTGGAGAATGATCGGGCATAATTAAATAGCCCAAAATACCCATCAGCATTAATAGCAGGATAAAGATCAGCCCGCCGAAGGCCAGCTTATTCCGTTTAAACTTTAACCATACTTTTTTTGATGGGCTATTATCCATTACCTAACCATTCTGCCTTTCCAATTGTATTTTCCGCTGTTTCCGGCAATGCCAATGTACACCATGTAAATTACATGAAGCACATTTAAAACAGGTATTAAAATGAGTAAACTGCGCCTTTTGGCAAAGCCGGTTACATCCCATAAAAATAGTGTTTCTAAAACCATTTTAACCAATAATTGATAAAATGTGACGGTTAAAAACCCCGGAATAAAAAGGCCTGTGATAAAATTTGCGAGTATAGATAGGTTAAAGATCCAAATCAATACCCCCAACACAATAATAGCCTTATTTTTATAACGGGTACTCTTTGAAGCCCAGCGTTTGCGTTGCTGAATAAATGCACCCAAAGTTTCTTTGGCATGGGTGTACACAATGGCTTCTCTATTTTTGAGGAAACCAATCTGATCTGGATATTTAGCTGCAATTTTATGCAACAATAGCTCATCGTCGCCCGATGCCAGATCATCTATTCCCTGAAAGCCCCCAACTTCATAAAAAGTTGTTTTTTCGTAGGCCAAATTTGCACCATTACAAGTAGATGGTTGCTTATTTCCAATGGTAGAAGCCCCTAAGCCGATAAGATAAAGGAATTCTAGGGATTGTAATCGCTCAAAAAAACTTTTCTCTTGAAAATAAGCTACGGGTGAAGAAATCATTTTATAGTTTTTCTGTTCGTATAGGTTTACAATGGTAACCAGCCAATCCTGCCCCATCCTGCAATCGGCATCAGTGGTAATGATCAGATCGCCGGAGCAGGTGCCGATAGCTGTTTGTATTGCTTTCTTCTTATACGAGTTTAATGCCCTATCCTCGTTTAACTTAATTAGTTTCACATTACTGCCGGCATAGCTTAACACAATTTCTGCCGTTCTATCAGTAGAATGGTCATCAATAATAATAATTTCTGTTAAAGCTTTAGGATATTGCTGAGCAATCAGATCATTAATCGTTTTGGCAATATTCTCTTCCTCATCCCTTGCAGCAACTATAATAGAAACTTTGGTTCGGGGATCAGAATTTTGTGGCGTAAAATAGATCAGGTTATGCCATCCTCTGATAAAATTAAGCACCAAAAAACCATAAATTAAAGTTAAAGCAGCAGAAAATAGACTAGTTAGATTTAAGATTTCCAAAAAAATTGAGTTTAAAAACGAAATAAGTGCCTAAGATAGCAGGAATTATAATATTTATGAGCCAAATACTGGCAGTACATGCGATAACCGCCACGTGCTGATCGGTTACATGTTTAAATAGCTCAACCGCAGTGACACTTCTAATGCCCACATCGAAAAGATCAAGTGAAGGCAGTGCCGACTGTACCAAAAATAGCAAACAGGTCATCATCACAATATCTGCATAATGTAATCCGGGCACCAGCCAAATAAAAAGAATGAAATATTGCGAACTGAATATCAGGTAACGGGCAAAACAATAAGTAATAATTTTGAATAATTCCCTTTTTTTGTACCGGGCCAAAATGCTATAAAATTTCTTGTATCTTCTGGTGAATTTGAAGGATAATAAAATCCCGTTTAACCAACGGATGTTAAAGTAAAAAATCAGAAAAAACAGGCAAAAAATTACCGCAAAAAAAACCAAAGCAATAAATAGTACCTTATCGATCGGGATAAAGCGGTACACGAAAAAGCAGGCTGCAATGGCCCCAAAAACATTGGTCAGCACCAATTGACCGATGCTGCCCACACTCATGGCCACTATTCCAACAATTCTTCTTCGGGGGAGAGGAAAAATACACGACCTCCATATTCTCCTAGTCTGTTTGGCGTAAAAATAGCAAGCGTTAAACCACAGAAAACAGATTCGATGGCCCTGTAGAAACTGATGGGTTCGATATGGCTCATTAAGTATTTCCATTTACCTGACTCTAAAAACCAGTTTACAAACATCAGGAGTATCACTATCCCGATTACCATGATAATTTCTATCTGAGGGATATCTTTTAATAGTGTGCTGAAGTCGTGGAGATTTTTATTCGCAACCAGTTTATGGTAAATAAACCAAAAGGCAAATATTACAATTGCAACTTTGATAAAAAGCGATAATATTTTTTTTGCCTGCCTGTCAAGATTCTCTTTTTATTTGCAAATATGCTTAATATTGCTGTAATGTTGAACGAAAAAAAGGAGCGGGTAATTATGGGCATCGATCCGGGTACTGCGGTGATGGGTTATGGTGTAATTTTGGAGAAGGGAAATAAAACGGAACTGATCAGTTTGGGAGTGGTTAAAATGACCCATTTAGACGATCCTTTTCTTAAACTTCAGCGGATATTTGAAAAAACGGTAGTGCTGATGGAGCAGTATAAACCCGATGTATTGGCCATAGAAGCCCCATTTTATGGTAAAAACATCCAGGTACTATTGAAACTTGGCCGTGCACAAGGCATTGCCATTGCAGCCGCACTATCCAGAAATGTGCCCGTAACCGAATATTCTCCACGCAAGATCAAACAATCCATTACCGGCAGCGGAAACGCCACTAAAGAACAGGTAGCAGCCATGTTGCAGCGCTTACTCAACTTTAAAGAAACACCCGAATTTTTAGATGCTACCGATGGTTTGGCTGTTGCCGTTTGCCATTCTTTTCAAAAAATTACCACTGGTGGTAAATCTAAAACCTATTCGGGCTGGGAATCTTTTGTAAGCGATAATAAAACCAAGGTTAAAGGTTTAGCAGCTAAGGCGAAAAAATAATTATCGGTTGGTGAATCACCAACCGATGGAGAGCGAATGACGATGATAGGTCACGAGGTATCGTCATTCCCAACTTGATTGAATCCTAATTTATAAGTTTTAAGATTCCCGCCTGCGCGGGAATAACGGCCGATTATTTAAATCTGTCATTTGTAGAAGGAATAGATTCTTATTGCCTGGCCTGATCGATCATGTTTTTAGTCGCTTCATCCATTGCCAGTTTATTCTTCCGGATAAAATGTTTTATCACAAAAAATATCACTACACCCACCAATATCAGCATCCAGAGGTTAGAAATAGCAATAATGATTTCTTTAAAAATCGTCCAGCCGTTTACAATACCCAACCATAACCTGTTTATAAATGCCGGACGGTAATCGTACAGGTTATCGTTAGCAACAATCATAGTTCTAACGGTATTGTCCTGATAAAAATTAAGGGTAATGGTGCTAAATTTTACGCGGTTATCGATCTGCATATTCTCGATTCTTTTATCCACATAATCATCTTTGATATAAAGTGATGATTCTACATTGGCGCTCTTTTTCGTCGCAACTTTATTGATTTTTTCAATAGCATCAATGCGGTTCTGCGCTTTTAATTTATTAGCTAAATAAGCAATGCTTTGATCGTCCATTTTCATTGACTGGTTATCTACAAAGACGGCCATTTTTGCGATGGTATTGGTAAATTCGTCCAATTTATCTGATGGTACTTTCGCTACCAGATAACCCTGAGTGCGGTAAGAAGTAATTTCTTTCAACGAATCTGTTGATTGTTTAACCTTGTCTGTTTCCTGGATGGTGCTTTCGATAGAGAACTCAGCAACAGTACCACCTTCTGCTTTAATGGTTTTACTCAGCTGTTCTTTGGTCTGCTGCACATCTTTAACCCTAAACCGCATATCGGCAGTTTTGATGATTTTCTCAGCGGCAGTACTATCTGCAGATTCTTTGCTCAAAGGCTCCAGCGCTACGGTATCAGCGCTTGCATATTTTTATTTTCGTTTTGGCAGCCAAAAATTGTTAAAACTATGGCTATAGCAATAATATTCCTTTTCATGATTGTGCGGTTCTAAATAAATAATCATTTTAAATATTTGCTTCAAATGGCCATGAGAAGTGTAGCGTATCTGGTTAGTTTTTAACGCTGTATTTACCCTTAATACGAAAATTATATTTAGGTAACCCTATGTTGGGTTTAGTGACGTGAGAAGGGTGTTTTCGCAGTTTTTCAGCTAGTATTAAACCTCGCAGGTTTAAGTAGAAGTTTTTATGGCGTTTTTTTTGAAAAGCAGGTTACTGTGTTTATCGGTTCCGAAAGCCCTGCCATCCGCTTTACCTCACTACGTTCGGTGTCCGCTCCTGTCAGGTTTAGATTACATCGGCAGACCTTTCTATCATAAACCTGACAGGAGCGGCAGCCTCCGATTTTTCTATCGGAGCTAAAGCGGATGGCAGGACTACCTTAACCTAGTACCTACTGAATTTGCTTTTCAAAAAAGAAGTGTATATAAACAAAAAAGCCGGTCGTGAATGAACATGACCGGCTTTATATTTTGATAGTAGAATGCTTATGCGTCTAATATTTTGAATACACCTTTAATGGCAATAATTGCTCCAATGAACAAAACAATCCAGGATGCTAATGATACCTGCCACGAATCGTAAGCGAAACGTGCGTAAGTACCCACCATGCAAACCAGTACACCAAAAATCATTAATTTATAAATTCCTGGCTGGTTAGCCGTTTTCATACTTTCTGTATTGTGCTTTAATTCGTTGTTCTCCATAATGTTTATTTTTATGATGCTACAAAAGTAATACTTATTGCTGAATAATTATAAAACTTAGTAACTTTTTAATCGTTCCAACCTTTGTTTCGCTTTATCTTTATCACTAAGTTTTTCTCCCTGATACAAAGGCTTTTCCCAATCCCCGTACATTGGGTTTGGCAACACAATATACTTTGTTCCAAATAAGTTCTGATTTGTATTTACCTGCCCGAAGGTATTTTTATTTTCGCGATAAAAAATGTTGCTGAAATCGCTTAAATTATCGCCACATAACAACAGAATATTGTACATTTCGCTAATTTTTTGGCGCCGTGGCTCTTTATTTGAGGTTCCTTTTGAAACCACTAAATGCGCATCATCTGCATAAGGGAAACCAAAATGTTGCAGATTTTTTAACGTAGCCGCATAATCTTTTTCATCACGATTACTTACATAAAAAGTTTCGATATTTTTTGAAGCTGCAAATTTTAAAAATGCCAAAGCGCCGGGAACGGTATCTGCCTGAGCTAAACTGGTCCATTCTGTCCAATCGGCAGGCACATAACTTAGTCCTTTTTTAATTTCATGCCCCTGAAAAGCAGAATTATCCAGAACTGTTTCATCAATATCAACAATCACGCAATTTGGTTTTTTACTCGTATCAGCCCACAAAGCTTCTTTTAACGATAAACGTGCAAAATTGTAGGCTTGGAAACATAGCGCACGGTACTCACCCGAAGTTTGCTGCCAAAGTACTGCATTGGTATAATCCCGTGCAGGATTTTGGGCTGTGACAAAAAACGGAATGAGCGATAAGATGATGAGGATGTATTTTTTCATGTATTAATATTATACTGCAAAGATAAGTTTAACCGTTCAAAAAAGTTCCCCTATCAGCTTTTGATATCAATAATGTTTCTGCATCAGGATAAGCATGTGTAAAGGTAAGTGGAATTTTATTTTTCCCTCTTTCGCTCCATTTAAACTCGACAGCCAAAAATTTTTTCTTTTGTTTTTTCTATATAATCAATTTCCTGTTGTTGCGTGGTACGCCAGAAAAAGCATTCTGCTTCTATCTGATTTTGGTGCAAAAACTTCATCCGTTCAGCAATCATATAATTTTCAAATAGTGCACCAACATCATTCCTGTTTGCTATCGGGTTAAAATTCCGCGTAATGGCATTCACAATACCCGTATCATAAAAATAGATTTTCTTATTTTTTTTAATTTCGTTACGCACATTACCTGCAAAGGCAGGTAAGCTAAAAACCACAAAAGATTTTTCGAGTAGACCGATGTACTTATCGACGGTTTTCTGATCGGCCTTTACCAGTTGTGCCAGTTCAGAAAAGTTAACTTCGCTCCCAACCTGCAAAGCCAGGGCCTTTACAATTTTTTCGAAGAGTAGCGGCTTTTTAACATCTTCCAAAGTAAAAAGATCCTTATATAGATAACTATCTGCGAGCAATTTTAAATGCTCTTCTGCATTCTGAGGATCGTTAATAATCTCGGGATAAGATCCATAAATTAACCGTTGTTCCAATGATCTTTCTTCGGTAATAAAATCAGTATCATTTACCAGCTCTGCGTATGAAAATGGCAAGAGCATCATTTCATATTTTCTACCGGTTAAGGGTTCGTTTATTTTACCTGATAACTCAAATGCAGATGACCCCGTTGCAATAACCTGAACAGGCTTAAAGCGATCTACAATAATTTTAATGAGCAAGCCTACATCATTGATTCGTTGGGCCTCATCTATAAAAAGTACTTCGTAGCCGGCGAGCATTTGTGCTATTTGTGCCGCATTGGGTTTAGCCAAAGCTTCGCGTATGTCAGCATCATCCCCGTTGAGGTACAGGGTCTTTTTATTAACCTTTGCCAATAACTGTTCAACAAAAGTAGTTTTACCAGTTTGACGTGGCCCAAAGATGATAAAGGCTTTGCCTTTAAAAAGCCTTGCAAGAGCGTAATCCAGCTGTTTACGAACAATCATAATATAAAATTCCTCAACAAAAGTATAATAATTTTAGATTATAATCCATAAAAAACATAATAATTTTAGGATTATAATCCATAAAAAACATAATAATTTTAGGATTATAATCCATAAAAAACATAATAATTTTAGGATTAAGACTAGCAAAGTCAATAAAAAAGCCCATTTCAATGAAAAAATGGGCTTTATATTTTATGCAATTAGTACTGCAAACTCAAAACTGAGAACTGCAAACTATTATCCGTTCAATGCTGCTGCACCACTTACAATCTCAGTTAACTCAGTTGTAATTGCAGCCTGACGTGCCTGGTTGTATGAAAGTTTTAAGGCTTTCAATAACTCACCTGCATTTTCAGTTGCTTTATCCATCGATGTCATACGTGCGCCGTGCTCAGAAGCATGAGAATCTAACACTGCTTTATATAGCTGGATCTTAATTGATTTAGGAATTAATTGTTCTACAATCTCTTCTTGCGAAGGCTCTAGAATATAATCAACGTTTGTTGTTTTCTTATCCTTTTTAAGATCCGCTGGTGTTTCTTCTGCTTTAGGTAGAGGTAACAACTGCTCAGTAGTAATAAATTGTACTGCAGCGTTTCTAAAACGGTTATAAACTACTTCTACTTTATCAAACTCACCTTTAATAAAACCAGCCATAATCGCATCTGTAATTTTGGTTACATTTTCGAAAGTTAAGGCCGAATATACTTCATTATTGTTTCCAATAACATTGTATTTACGTTTTTCGTAAAAATCCTGAGTTTTCTTACCAATAGAAATAATGCTAACGTTACCGTTTTTCAACTGTTCGCTATATTTCTCAGCAATTAAATTGTTGGCCGCTTTAATTACGTTCATGTTAAAAGCACCAGCCAAACCACGGTTTGAAGATACAGTAACAATTAAAACCTTATTGGGCTCACGCTCCTGGATAAAAGGCGATGACGATCCCTCTAAACTTGCTGATAGATTACCTAAAATCTCTTTCAGTTTAGTTGCATAAGGACGTAAAGCGATAATTGCATTGGTAGCACGTTTCAACTTTGCTGCAGAAACCATTTTCATAGCTTTGGTAATCTGCTGTGTTGATTGTACCGATGCAATCCGGTTTCTTACTTCTTTTAAATTAGCCATTCTTTATTTAGATGTGAGATGTGAGATTTAAGATGTGAGACATTCCCGTCCCAATCTCAAATCTCAAATCTCATGTCTCAAATCTTATTAATATTTACTTGAAATCTCTTTTGCTACGGTATCTAATACACCAGTGATAGTATCATCAAATTTACCAGCTTTTAATGCCGCTAAAGTTTCCGGATGACGTAATTCCAATTGAGTTAAGAATTCAGTTTCAAATTCTTTTACTTTATTAACCGGAACGCTACGCATTAAGTTTTTAGTACCAGCGTAAACAATTGCAACTTGTTTCTCAACAGTAAATGGAGAGAACTGTGCTTGTTTCAACATTTCTACGTTACGTGCACCTTTATCCAATACCGATTTAGTTGCAGCATCTAAATCAGAACCGAATTTAGAGAAAGCCTCTAACTCGCGGTATTGAGCCTGGTCTAACTTTAAAGTACCTGCTACTTTTTTCATTGATTTGATCTGCGCATTACCACCAACACGTGATACCGAGATACCTACGTTAATTGCCGGACGGATACCTGAGTTGAACAAGTTCGACTCTAAGAAGATCTGACCATCGGTAATTGAAATTACGTTAGTTGGGATATATGCAGAAACGTCACCCGCTTGTGTTTCGATAATTGGTAAAGCGGTTAATGAACCACCACCTTTAACGATGTGTTTAATCGACTCAGGTAAATCGTTCATTGCTTTAGCGATATCATCGTTAGCATTGATTTTCGCAGCTCTTTCTAACAAACGACTATGTAAGTAGAAAACGTCACCTGGATAAGCTTCACGGCCCGGTGGACGACGAAGTAATAAAGATACCTCACGGTAAGCTACAGCTTGTTTAGATAAATCATCATAAACAATTAAAGCTGGTTTACCTGTATCGCGAAAAAACTCACCAATTGCAGCACCAGCAAACGGAGCATAGAACTGCATTGGAGCAGGATCTGCGGCCGAAGCAGCAACAACAACTGTATATGGTAAAGCGCCGTTTTCCTCAAGTGTACGTACAATGTTAGCAACGGTAGAGTTTTTCTGACCGATAGCTACATAAATACAGAACACAGGCTGGCCTGCTTCATAAAATTCTTTTTGATTGATAATGGTATCGATACAAACGGCAGTTTTACCAATCTGACGATCGCCAATAACCAACTCACGCTGACCACGACCGATTGGAATCATTGCATCGATTGCTTTAATACCTGTTTGTAAAGGCTCGTTTACCGGCTGACGGTAAATTACACCTGGTGCTTTACGCTCTAAAGGCATTTCGTAAGTTTCACCCAAGATCGGACCTTTACCATCTAAAGGCTCGCCTAAAGTGTTTACTACGCGGCCAAGCATACCTTCACCAACTTTAATAGAGGCAATTTTTTTGGTACGTTTAATCGTATCACCTTCTTTGATCTCGTCTGAAGCACCCAAAAGTACCACACCAACGTTATCTTCTTCAAGGTTTAATACGATACCTTGCAGGCCGTTTGCAAATTCAACTAACTCTCCCGATTGAACTTTAGTTAAACCGTAAACACGGGCAATACCGTCGCCCACTTGCAACACGGTACCAACTTCTTCCAGTTCGGTTTCTGATTTGAAGCCCGCCAATTGCTGTCTGATAATTGCCGATACTTCGTCTGGTCTTACCTCTACCATAATTTTACTTTATATCTTTTTGTAAATGTTTAGTGCTTAGCGCTTGGCGTTTTCCGTGCCATACGCTTATCGCAATATTTTTTTGTTTGGCGTTTGGCGCATGGCGTTTTACGCTATACGCTTATCGCCTCGCGCTTACTGCGCAAATTCTTTTTAAGTTTACTTAAACTGCTGGCGATACTGGCATCAAATTGCTTATCGCCAACTTTTAATATAAAACCACCAATTAGCTTCTCGTTAATTTTTTCGTTAACAATAACCTGGTTGGCGCCTAATTCTTTTTTACAATCGCTATAATCTGCTCTTTAGCCTCAGGGCTTAAAGTAGCTGCAGTAGTTACATCAGCAGTAACAATCCCCTTAATTAAATTATATTGTTGTATAAACTGTTTTGCTGTTGCAAATAAAATCGCAGAGCGACCTTTGCTTACCACAATCTTGAAAAACGAGATGGTTAATTTGCTTACCTTATCTGCAAAAATTCCGTTTAAAATACCAGTTTTCTTATCTAAAGGTACAATCGGGTTTTTTAATATTGCTTCTAGTTCAGGAGTTTCATCAACCACTTTTTCAAACAAAACCATATCACTATAAGCTGATTCTAACGCATTGTTTTCAACGGCTAGGTCTATTAATGATTTGGCATATCTGCCTGCAACTTTAATTTCTGACATATTTTTAGGTGTGAGATGTGAGATGTGAGATGGAAGATGTGAGAACGAATCTCCAATCTAATATCTAATGTCTCAAATCTATTTTCTCAAAACTAGTTTAATTCAACGTCTTTTAACAAGTTAGCTACTAAAGCTTCCTGTTTGGTTTTATCATCTAACTGAGTACGCAATACACGTTCAGCAATTTCTAATGATAAAGAAGAAACCTGATCTTTAACTTCAGCTAAAGCTGCTTTCTTTTGGTTTTCGATCTCGATTTTAGCTTTCTCAATCAATTTAGCACCTTCAACCTGAGCTTGTTTTTTAGCTTCGTTCAGGATACCATCTTTCAAGGTTTTAGCTTCCTTTAAAATCTCATCACGTTCAGCACGCGCCTGCTGCATCAAATCCTGATTCTGGCTGGTTAAACGTGCCATTTCCTGCTTAGCTAATTCCGCTTTGTTAAGGGCCTCATCAATACTTTGCTCACGTTCGTGAATTGCACCTAAAATAGGTTTCCATGCAAATTTTCTAAGTAAGATCAATAAGCAGATGAATGCTAACGATGTCCAAAAACCAATCCTATGCTTGGGGTTACTAATTCCATTTTTATCTAATTTTTAAAAAACAATCTTTTTAATAGGGCCGGGTAAATAACCAATCGTTAAATACCCAGCCTAATTTCTTCAGTGATTATTAACCGTTTAAGCCTAATAATGCAACTACCACACCGAATAAAGCAGCACCCTCAATAAGGGCAGCAGCGATAATCATTGCAGTCTGAATTTTTGATGCAGCTTCTGGTTGACGAGCAATACCTTCCATTGCTTTACCACCTACTTGACCGATACCGATACCTGCACCGATTACTGCTAAACCGGCACCAATTGCCGCGATTGAACCTACCATAACTAATTTAATTTATATTAATTTGTAAAAAATAGTTTTCTATTAATGATGTTCTTCTACTGCCATACCAATAAACAAGGCAGTTAATAGTGTAAAAATAAAGGCCTGTAAAAATGCTACCAATAATTCTAACACATCCATAAACAATACAAATGCAACTGAAACCGGAGCAATAGCCAATGTTTCGAAAATAAAGATTAAGGAAATTAAACTTAATACGATAATGTGACCTGCTGTAATGTTTGCAAACAAACGCACCATTAAAGCGAACGGTTTTGATATGATACCGATTAATTCCACAGGAATCATAATCGGATATAACCAAAAAGGAACATCTGGTCTAAAAATGTGTTTCCAATAGTATTTGTTACCATTAATGTTAACAATAATCAAAGTACCTAAAGCCATTACAAAAGTTAAGGCAATATTACCGGTAACGTTAGCACCACCTGGAAAAATTGGAATTAAACCAAATAAGTTATTAAATAAGATAAAGAAAAACGTAGTCAACAAATAAGGCATAAATTTAGCATACTTATGCCCGATATTTGGTTTAGCAATATCATCTCTCACAAAAACGATAACAGGTTCGATAAAAGATTGCAAACCTTTTGGTGCTTTACCAACGCGTTTTTTATAAGCCCCGGCTACCGAAATGAATACGATTAAGATTACCAAAATCGCTACGAACATCGCAGCAACGTTTTTAGTGATCGAGAAATCTAAAATTGACTTACTTGCTTCTTCATCGATTTTTCCATCAGCACCAACCACTTTAACATGATCTTCTTCTAAACGGTAGTTGTTGTATTTACCATTATAATCATGCTCTCCATGATGAAAGTTACCAGAAGAAAAAACTTCCAAACCATTAGCCGTATATAAAATTACAGGAAGAGGCAATGAAGTATGACCCCAAAGATGCCACATGTGCGAATCAGCAATGTGTTCCATAATTACTTTGGTTGGCTCGAATTTTTCTTTGCCATGCTCGGCCGCTTCTCCTTGTTCTCCGGAAGCTGCGTGAGCAGATTCGGCAACAACACTATCAACAGGTACAACAGCGCTATCAACTTGAGCGAAAGTATCAATTTTGACAGATAAAAACGCGATTAAAAGCGTAAAAACAATAGTTAGCCTTTTAACTTTAGACACAAAAACTCGGTTACAATCCATTTATTGGCAGTTTTTTACTTTAAATTTTGGTGGCGCAAGTTACGTAACAAACAGTAAATTTCAAAGGCCGTAAACAATAAATATAAAGAAAAAAATTAAGCAGAAATACAAGCCCGATTCCCTTTGCTTTTATACTGTAAATCAGCACAAAAGCCATACAAAAAATCATCTTCACCGCGATTGATCCCATAATAGCCATAATACCCACTTCAGGATCGCGTTTTACACCAATATCAACAAGCATGTAAGCGATGTAAGTGATACCGGCCAAAAAGCCAAACATCACCCAAAAGTTGTTTACAAAAAGTGGTGCATCGGGAAATAATAAAGGTAAAACAGCAACAACGCCTATTAATAAGCCTACGAAGATGAAATAGATACTGGTAAATTTGGCTAGAGTCAATGTATAATTTCTTAGCAGATAAAAACTTTTGCAAAGATAAGGTTTTTAGTATCAAGTAAGTATAAGCAAGAAAAATATTGTGAAGATGGTTAACCTGTTAACTTTAAAAGATTGTTTGATTGCTGGATTGTTAAATTGCCTGGTTGATTAACCAGAAACTGATAATTGAAAACTGCCCCCCGAAAACTAATTTCTCGTAACCTGCCTGATAGCCTGATATAATGCAATCCCCACCCCTGCCAAAGCAAAAGCCGCTGTAATGAGATTGGTTTTGCTGTTTCTGTGTTCATCAATTTTATAACCAATAAAAGTAAGCAGGCCTATGGTGGCGATCATCTGGAAGCCGATAGCAGAATATTTAGCAGCTACGTTTACCTTTTTCTTTGTATTTTCTTCTTTCGGATTTTCCATTTTTTAATGCAATAATTAAATTAACTTTGAATAATTAAACATTTGTTGCCAAATAAAATATTTTTCTACATATATTGTTTATTGTATATCCACCTAAGAGATTTATCATACTTGAAAAATTACGCTAACAAAAACTTAAATCCTTTTTTCATCCTCATCAGTGTCTTTATTTATGGCTGTGTCGCAAATAAAGATACAGCGGTAGATCGTAGGTTTCAGAACTTAACAGCAAAATACAACTATATCTATAACTCCAATGTTTTACTAAGCGAGTACAATGAGAGTCTGTTACAAAGTTATGCAGATAATTACGAAAAAATCCTTCCTGTTTACCTAGATCCTGAGCCACAAATAAATCTGGTTTTAACGCCTGGTGTTGCCAATAAACAATTGGACGATGTGATCGCAAAAGGACAAACCATTATCAATGATAAAAGTTTTAGCAACTATATTGATGATGCCTATATGCTTTTGGGTAAGGCAAATTACCTGAAAGGCAATTATTTTATCGCTTCTGAATACTTCGATTATACGGCCAAAACCTATAACAGCGATTTAAAAACATTCATTATGGCAATGAACTGGAAAGCGCGTAGCCAAATGCAATTGAACAATATGGTGCTCGCCGATAAAATTATCGATACCATGTTGCGTGCTTCTGATGAATTAAAAAAGGACCTGGCAGAACCTTTGGCTACTGCCGCGCAGATGCGCATTTATCAGAAACGCAATAAAGAAGCCATCTTATTTTTAGAATCCGCCATTGCACTTCCGGCCGAAAAACAGCTTCGTATCCGTTGGCGTTTTATATTGGCGCAATTGCAGGAAAAAGAGAAAAACATCCAGGATGCCTATGCTAATTTCACTAAAGTTGAAAAAAGCAATGCACCCTTCGAGATGTATTTTCATGCAAATTTAAACCGCATTAAACTACGTGCCCTGTTAAGCGGCGTAAAATTGAACAAGGAAGAGCAGCTGCTGGCTTTGTTAAAAGATGATAAGAATTTTGATTATACCGATCAGATTTATTATCAGGTTGGAGAGCTTTTTCTGCAGAAGGCAACTTTGTAAAAGCTGAAGAGAATTACCACAAATCAGTTGCAAAAAGTACCAGGAACCAAACTCAAAAGGCACTATCTTACTTAAGAATTGCCGACTTAAACTTTAAAGAGTTTAACAACTATATTAAAGCAAAACTGTACTACGATAGTACCGTGATGATTTTACCCAAAAACTTTCCTGATTACGACAACATTGTTAAAAAGGCAGATAACCTGCAATATCTAACCGACAGGTACACCATAATTGCAAAAGAAGATACTGCCCAGGCCATTGCCAAACTTCCGGCTGCTGAACATGAGGCTAAAGTTAAAGCATATTTAACGCCAAAGGTTGTAGTGAGCAATACAGGAGGCGTAATCAACAATCAATTTTTAAATGATCCGGATTTTCCGAACATCAGTTTAAATACACCCAACAATAATGCAGGAAACACCTTTTATTTTAATAATAATGCAGCGATAAGCAATGGCTTTGGTGACTTTAAAAAACGCTGGGGCACCAGACCGCTGGAAGATAACTGGCGCCAGAGTGTACGCTCATCCGCACAGGAAACCAACCAGGTTTTAGCAGGAGGAAAAGTAGCTACAGAAATTATACCTGCAAACGGGCAAACCAATGCGACTGCCTCCGACCAAACTTCATTAGAAAAGCAGTTTTTGGATGCTTTACCTACTACACAGCCGCTATTGGCAATATCCGACCAAAAAATTATTGATGCTTATTTTGAAATCGCCAGTTTTTACCAACAGGAATTGAATGATATATCAGAGGCCAATAAAATATACCTGGAACTGATCAAAAGATATCCTGAAAACAATCACCTCGTAGCCATTTATTACAGTCTTTACCTCAATTATAAAGGTTTAGATGAAGCAAAATCTGATCTGTACAAACAATTGGTGCTCACCAAATTCCCTGAATCTAATTTTGCGAAAAATATTTTAGACCCAACCTATTCTGCAAAGCAAACACAGATGGAAAACATTGCCATCAACAATTACAATGCAGCTTTTGATGCTTATGCAAGAAAAGATTATGCCAATGTAGTAAAGCAGGCTGATGATAATATTTCAGCTTTCCCAAATAACGATCTGGCACCGCAGTATGCTTATTTAAAGGCAATAGCAGTTGGCCGTACAGCAAAGATTGATCCGCTGCTTAGCGAATTTAACCTGATTACCAATCGCTATCCTAATGATAAAATTATTACACCTTTGGTACGCAATCATTTAAAATATATTGAGGCCAACCTTGATGAATTTAAACAACGACCAGTTGCGCTGATTGATTTTGATGCAAGTGAACCTCGTTTTGTGGCCCAGGCTACTCCGGCTGCCGTTGCGACAAAACCGCTGGTGGTTGAAAATCCTGTAGCAAAGGCTGCAGAACCTACCCCAATAGCCAAACCTGCTGAAGTTAAACCGACAGATCCAAGCAAACCTACCAGTATTTTCAGTGCTGCAAAATCAGAAGAATATTATTATGTAATCGACGTGGCCGACGCCACTTTAACCTTAAGTTCATCGCGTTTCGGAATCGGTCAGTTTAACCGCGGAAATTATCCTGACAACGATTTGGAACATAAATTGGTAGAACTGGATAACGATCAGTTGATTTACATCACGAGTTTTATCGACCTTGAAGATGCCAAACTTTACGAATCGAGCATTACAGGCCAGTTAAAGAACATTATGAAAGTTCCGGCTAACCTGTATAAAGGCTTTATCATCAGTAAAGAAAACTTTGGAAAACTGACAGACAGGACACGGATCAACGAATATCTGGAGTTTTTAAAAGACAATTATAAATAGTAGAGCAAAGCGGAGAGACTAAAAGGCTAAAAACCGAAGCAGAAAGACTGAAGTTAAAAGCTTTGATGCCCTTATATCTTAAATGGTAGAATGGCCAAAGTTCAAAGCTTAAAAGTTGATTCTATAAAAAATTAATAAATTTGCATCCGAAATCACCTATCCCGGTGTTTTTGGAAAATAACAACACAAAATGAACAAATCCCTTTCTGCACAAGAAACAAAAAGATACAGTTTAATCATCTGGAAAATACTGATTGGGGGAATTGCCCTATTCGCCATTTTCATTTCAATGATCGGATTAGGTCTGTTTGGTGCCTTGCCCTCTTTTAGAGACATAGAACACCCAAAAAGTAACCAGGCATCCGAAATTATTGCCGAAGATGGCCGTCCACTAGGTACTTATTTTGTTCAAAACAGATCGAATGTTACTTATAAAGATATTTCCGAAAATGTAATCAACGGATTAATTGCGACAGAAGATACCCGTTTTAAAGAACACTCCGGCATCGATTTTAAACGCACCTTCTCTATTATCGGTTATAATTTAATTGGCAAAAAGCAGGGCGCCAGTACCATTACACAGCAATTGGCTAAAAATCTTTTTCCACGCGAATCGAACCTTAATTTTTTCTCGCTGGTACTAACAAAATTTAAAGAGTGGATTGTTGCCGTTAAATTAGAACGCAACTATACCAAGGAAGAAATTATTACCATGTACTTAAATACGGTCGATTTTGGTAATCAGGCTTATGGTATTAAATCGGCAGCCAGGGTTTATTTCAATACCACTCCCGATAAGTTAACTTTAACACAGGCGGCAACCTTAGTGGGCATGCAAAAAGGGATTACCATGTATTCGCCTACCCGCCATCCTGAGCGTTCCAGAGACCGTAGAAATACCGTAATGGCTTTGATGGTTAAAGCTGAGCTCTTAACCCAGGCGGAATTTGATGAACAAAAAGAAAAACCGTTAAACCTGCATTTCAATGCCGCAACCGTTAATGATGGTATTGCGCCATATTTTCGTTCGGTATTGAAAAACGATATCAGAACCATTTTCCAGGAACAATCGATTACCAAGCCCGATGGAACGCCTTACGACTTAGACCGTGATGGATTGAAGATATATACCACATTAAATTATGATATGCAGGTATACGCCGAGGAAGCACAAAAGGAATACATGAAAGTGCTGCAGGCACAATTTATTGCCAGTTGGAAAGGCAGAAACCCTTTTAAAGATAAAACTTTACAGATTGAACAGGGAATTAAGCGATCTGACCGTTATAAATCGTTAAAACTGGAAGGTAAATCGGATGATGAAATTAAAGATGATTTCAATACCAAAACTGAAATGACCATTTTCACCTGGAAAGGTAATATTGATACCGTAATGAAACCGATCGATTCGGTACGTTATTACAAAATGCTTTTGCGGAATGCCATGATGACGATGGACCCTACCAATGGACACGTTAAAGCATGGGTTGGCGGAATCAATTACGAACATTTTAAATACGATCAGGTTAAAATGGGAACCCGTCAGGTAGGCTCAACAGCAAAACCATTTACCTATGCCGTAGCCATTGAAAATGGTTATTCTCCTTGTTATACCGTACCTAATGTTCCGGTAACGATTGATGGTTATGGAGAGCCATGGACACCAAGAAACTCAGGCAAACCATTACCAGGAAGTATTACTTTACAAAAAGCACTGGCCTACTCGCAGAACTTTGTTACGGCTTATTTAATGAAACAGGTTGGTCCTGTTGCCGTATCTACATTGGCCACAAAAATGGGTATTCCTAATGTTCCGGCATTCCCATCTATTTGTTTAGGTACTTTCGATTCTTCTGTTTATAATATGGTGGGTGCTTACGGAGCTTTTGCCAACAAAGGAACTTACACCAAGCCGATTTATTTATTGAGAATTGAAGATAAAAACGGGGTGGTACTATTTTCTCAAAAGGAAATACCAAAACCTGTAATGAGTGAAGAAGTTGCTTATGTAATGACCAGGATGTTGAAAGGTGTGGTTACCAACGGAACAGGATCGAGATTGAATTATAAATACAAAGTAAATGCACCGATCGGAGCAAAAACAGGTACTACCCAAAATAACTCCGATGGCTGGTTTATGGCAATTACTCCACAATTGGTAACCGGTATCTGGACAGGTTGCGAGGACAGGGCTTTCCACTTCATCAGCACCAGCCAGGGTGAGGGTGCCAATACGGCTTTACCAATTTTTGCAGGATTTATCAAAAGAGTTTACGCTAATCCAGCATTGAAGATCAGTCATGCTGATTTTGAAGCGCCAAAATCGGGTGTTTCGATTACTTTTGATTGCAATCAGTACCAGCAACAGGAAGAAGGCGCAACAGAATTGGATGAGAAGTTAGGTTTTTAATGTGTTGGCGGTTGCGTGAAGGATAGCAGTGGAAATCCTTTTGTTGTCGCCTTGAGCGCAGCCAAAAGGCAACAAAAGATTGTAACGGATAGCCTGACCCTTTGCGCAGCTTAGGGGCACGCCCAAATTATAAATATAGCAATCAGTTCATTTTAATCAAAACTATTACTCTCGAATCCTATTTTTGTAAATAATGAGCAGTTTCGACCATAAAACAGCATTAACCACAATTCCGCATAAACCTGGTGTTTACCAATATTGGGATGCTGATGGAAAGCTTATGTATATTGGAAAGGCGAAAGACCTGCGTAACCGTGTGGGTTCTTATTTTAATAGCGATAAAAGCCAGTTTAATGGCAAAACAAGGGTACTGGTATCTAAGATCCGTAAAATCACCTTTACCATTGTAGATACGGAAATTGATGCCTGGCTATTGGAAAACAGCCTGATTAAAAAACACCAGCCGAAATTTAACATCAATTTAAAGGACGATAAAACTTATCCATGGATTATCGTTAAAAATGAGAATTTCCCCGCATTTACTGGACAAGGAAAGTGATTAAAGATGGCTCTACCTATTTCGGCCCTTATGGCTCGATAGGCATGATGCATACCATTTTGGATCTGATTAAAGAAACCTATCCATTACGTACCTGCAGCCTGCCCCTAACGGAGAAAAATATAGACGAAGGCAAATTTAAAGTATGCCTCGAATACCAGATCGGTAACTGTAAAGGGCCTTGCCAAAATTATCAGACCGAGGCCGATTATGATAAAAATATTGGCGAAATCAAAGAAATCCTGAACGGTAAAATCGGAAATGTTATCCGTGATGTCAAAGGGATCATTAAATCAGCATCAGAAAACCTCAATTTCGAACTTGCGCATCAATATGCAAGGAGATTAGAAGTACTGGAAAAATACCAGAGCAAATCTACAGTGGTAAACAGTGCCATTACGAATGTGGATGTGGTGAGTATTGCTTCAGATGAACGTTATGCCTTTGTGAACTACCTAAAGGTGATGAACGGAACCATTATCCAGACACAGACCATTGAGGTTAAGAAGCAACTAGATGAGAGTGATGATGAGATTTTAACTTTAGCCATGCTGGAGTTCAGAACAAAATTCAACAGTACCTCAAAAGAAATCATCGTCCCTTTTGAACCTTCATTGGAAGATGAAAGTTTAAAATTCACCGTTCCAAAACTGGGCGAAAAGAAAAAACTTTTAGAGCTTTCACAAAAGAATGTACTGTTCTTTAAAAAGAAAAGCTTAACCAATACGAAAAGTTAAATCCAGATTTACGTACCGACCGGATTTTAACTACCATGCAAAAAGACCTGCGTTTAACGCAGCTTCCAAAACATATTGAATGTTTTGATAACTCCAACTTTCAGGGGAAGTATCCGGTTTCGGCAATTGTAGTATTTAAGGATGCCAAACCATCTAAAAAAGACTATCGCCATTTTAATGTGAAAACGGTTGAAGGTCCAAACGATTTTGCGACCATGGAAGAGGCTGTTTTCCGTCGTTACAGGCGAATGTTGGATGAAAACCAGACTTTGCCACAGCTCATCATTATTGATGGCGGTAAAGGCCAGCTTTCATCTGCTATGAAGAGTTTAAAATTACTGGGTATAGAAAACAGGGTAACTGTGATCGGTATTGCCAAACGTTTGGAAGAACTGTTCTATCCAGGTGATTCTTATCCTTTGTATTTAGATAAAAAATCGGAAACCTTAAAAGTGATCCAGCAGCTGCGTGATGAAGCCCACCGCTTCGGAATTACCTTTCACCGCAAGAAACGCGATCAGGGTACACTTAAAACCGAACTCGAACAAATTGAAGGTATTGGTAAAACAACAGCTGATAAACTGTTAACACATTTTAAATCGGTTAAAAAGATTAAAGAAGCTACAGAAAAAGAGCTGGCAGAGGTACTGAATAAAAAGCAGATGGTTACGCTGCAAGCATATTTTAATCAGGAATAACACTTTTAATTCTGATTCTCTTTTAAGAGGAATTAAGATTTTTCCAGCTAAGGTCGAAATAACGATTTATATCTGCAATTCTATGATCGATTTCCACCACACAAATCCGTCATCTCAACTAAAGCGCAGCGAAACGGAGAGATCTGTATGAGTAGGTTTTCTTAAAATTTAAAATCCTCCACTATATCGAAACCATTATAAAACAAAAAGGCTACGATTTTCATCGAAGCCTTTTCTTATAAGATTAATATTCCCAAAGTCCTTGTTCGTAATCCAGAACAGATTTTTTAATCCTTTCTGATTCGTACAATCTTTCTCTAGGATTGGCAATAATATCTCTGATCTTGTTATCACCAGGATTTGATTCTTTAACAATATAACTGCTGAATAAGCGGCGAATAAAGAAATCATCGAAACTAAGTGACGATGCGTCGTTATTGGTATTAATCAAACGTTTCTTGGTTAAAATCTCTCTTGCCTCCGGATAGTACACCCAAAATACAGGCTGCCATTGTTTGGAAACTTCATTGTATTTTAATGGCGCAATACCTACAATACGCGGTTCAAAAATAGAACGTTTAGTATCAAAAATCCAATCTTCTTTAATTCTGAATTTTAAGAATAACTCCGGGTTAAAATCATTCACCACTGTGGTAACTGTTCCGGTTTTATTGTTCGAAACCTCTGCTGTTCCTAAAGCTGACTTGGCAGCAGAATCTGCAGACATTGGATTAAGGAATGCATCATCTTCGTTTAGGGCGCTATCAATTGGCGAGTATGCTGTTAGTTCATCTTTTTTAATTGACGCAATCAAAACATCAATTAATCTTGATTTAGGCGATTTTAAGACAGAGTTAACCGTATCACGTAAATCAATTTCTCTCCATATCCGTTTTGCATAAAAAACATCTTCCTCTCTCACATCAGCCAAAGGAACCATTTCAGTACTATCAATGTCCTTACGGGCATAGAAACCATCTTTAGGTGGTACCTTTAGTTTCTTTTTAGCTGTTTTAACAGGAGCTTTCACCGTATCTACTGCAGGAGCAGTAACTACCGGAGCAGCTTTCTTTGGTGCTAACTTGGTTGGCTTTTTTTGTGCAAAAGCAAACGCAGTTAGCAAAACCAGAATAGCAATACTTAAAATCCTTTTCATCTTCTTTTTTATTTTACACTAAACGCTAATGAAGGTAAAATTCTTTGACGCCCATCTGGTCCTACAGAAACAATATCTTCAAAAAACACCCTTGTTCCAGGTGTAACTGAGTTCATGGCACCTTTAACCGCACCGGCGAAATTTCCACCACTACCAGCAATGGTAACGGCATCAGAACGTGGTTTAATAATCGTCAGTTTATAACGTTGTATTTTAAACTTAACATCGAAAGGAAAATCATCCAGATCTGCTTCAATCTCGGTTTCGCTTTTTAACTGTACAGAAGCGATATCGCCACCTGCGCGTCCACCAACTTTGGCAACCGGTGCCGGAATAGCTTTAACCCTGAATTTTTGTGAGCCTAAACTAACGGTTTTACCAGCGTTAGTTGCCGATACATTAATGGATACTTCCTGACCAACCATGCTTCCCGGAACATTAACATTGTAGTTTCCGTTACCGCCAGACATTGAACCTCCTGAAATGGAAGCACGGACACTTTCTAGTGGGAAACCTGCCGCCGATACTGTAAATGGATTGGCAATACCTGCATAAATTACATTTAGTTTCGTTGAAGAAACAGATGCAGATGGTTTCGCTACCTGATAAGTTTGTGGTTGGGTTTTATATTCCTTTACCTGACCATCGGTTTGGCGAACACGTATAGTACCAACCCAGGTAAACTGTCCAACGCTACCGGTACCACCGCTGTAAGTTCCTTTACCATCTTTAACGGATAATTTACTTCCATTAACGGTAATATCAGGAGTTGATCTAGAATCGCTAGCGGTTAGAAATACTTCAGCGGTATATGGTTGTCCCTGGATTACGTAAGAAGTAGGTGCTACTGCAACTGCTGCAAACTGATCCAAATTAACCTGCGCTTTATCCATATTTCCAAACAATTTTTTCACAACTTCTGCTTCAGCATTTTTAGTGTCTGTTTGCAGTTTGGTTAAAATAGTCATCGCAGCGGTTAACGGGGTTCCCTCACCAAAATAAGTTTCCTGCCAATTGCCCTTTCTTTTTCTTACCGGATCTTTAGCTTCAAGAGAGAAAGAAACATTTGCTCTATCTGCAGGATCTAATAAAGAGATTAATTTCTCTCTAGTCGCATTAATTCTTTTCTTTAGTTCATCAGCTTTCTTTTGGTTAATCATGATATTCTGAGCAATATCCTGATTAGATCTATTTACCAGATCTTCAGTTTCAGGATCGATCCCGTCACCAGCCTGAGTAAATTCTTTCTTAATACTTTCAATATAATTATTTAGTTCATCAGCTGCTTTCTGAGCTTGTTTAGCCTTGTCATAAATAGGCTGAGCACGTGCTGGCTCTTCTTTCAACTTCGAATTTTCGAAGGCAGAAAACAACTGATTAATACTTGTATTTACATTGTTTTTAGAAGTATCCAAACTATCGTTGATATTTTTGAATGCATCTAAAATGGTATCTGATACGTTTAAGGCGAGCATAGCCAACAATACCAAATACATGATATTGATCATCCGCTGCCTTGTTGTTTCTTTTCCGCCTGCCATATTTGATGTAGCTTTTCTTTAAAAATTAAAAACTAAACAAATTATATACGTGGGCCGTTCATAGCCGATAACATATTGCCATAAATTGCATTAAGCGATGATAGGTTTTTAGCCAGCTTATTCACCTCTTCTTTAAACTGTTTCGAATCTTCCATCGATTCGTTAAAGTTCTGCATGGTTAATGATAAGTTTGAATAGAATTTATTCATCGATTTTAGATGTGCGCTTGAATCTTGCAATTCCAGTTCATAAACAGCATTTAAAGCAGATAAGTTCTTAGCCAAATTGTTAACCTGCTCGTGGTATGCCTGAGAATCTACATTGCTTTCGCCCATTGCTTTTAAATTAGCCGTAGCTTTCTCAAAAGATGCGCTCAAATTATCAAAACCAGCTGATGCCGTTTTAATCTTACCTGTAAATTCATTTGTTGCAGTAGATGCATCTGCAACATTAGAAATTGTTGCTACCTTATCACCAAACGTACGCAAACCAGCACCCAGGCTCTCAATTAATTCCGGGCCAATTTTAGCATCAGATAACATTTTATCTAAAGCTACTGTATTGGACGAGGCAACTGCTGCAACAGGCCTGGATGAAGCTGTTGGTAATTCGCCTTTAAAATCTGCTTTTAGTTCAGGATAAACTCTTTCCCATGCTGGTTCTGGTTCTGGTGGGAAAAATCCGGTTAAGAAGAATAGAAATGCTTCCACTCCTAGACCAAGCCCAATCATGTAGTTACCCATAATTCCACCAATATGTAGAATTTTAAATAACGCTCCGATAATTACAATACTTGCTCCCCATGAAATCGCTACGTGTAACCAGCCTGGTTGTTTCTTTGCTGCCATAAATTTTGATGTTTTTCTTAGTTTTTAGTTTGTTCGGTTTAACGTCTTAAATCGGTGCCAGGATAAGATGAAACGCATCTGAAACCAATATATGACCTTTGTGTATCCTGATATTCGTATGTCGCTACAGCATTTTGAAGAAAATAACCTGTATCTTTCCAAGAACCGCCTTTTACCACTTTACGTTTTTTGTATTTACTATCGTTTGCACCAGCATCATAAGTAAAGTTAGGGTTTAAGTCATGCAATAACGGGCTAGCGCCTTTATTATATGCTGTTAAAGTCCATTCTGAAACATTACCTGCCATGTTGTACAAGCCATAATCGTTAGGAAAATATGATCTGACACCTACTGTATAAATACCACCATCGCTCGAATAATCACCACGGCCTGGTTTAAAGTTAGCCTGTAAACATCCTTTTGTATTTCTAATGTAAGGACCTCCCCAAGGATATTTAGTCTTGGTATTACCGCCTCTTGCAGCATATTCAAATTCTGTTTCAGCCGGCAACCTATAATCCGATCTTGACCCTGCAGGAAGTTTCCTTGCCGTTGCAACACCATCGTATAATTTGGTTCTCCAGTGAGAGAAAGCTTTTGCCTGCTCCCAGCTTACGCCAACTACAGGATAATCATCATAGGAAGGGTGGTTGTAATAACCGCGCACCATTGGATCATTTTGTGAGTAAGAATAATCTGTTTTCCAAACCATTGTATCAGGATATATAGCAACCGTATAGCGATCGATATAATCCTGACGTTTGCTGTTTGGATCTTTATGCCCGATAGCAGCTTTCTCCATATTCAACTCTGCATAAGAATATTCGAATTTACGAACATCTAATTCTTTCTTGCCTGGAAGAGCATCCAAACCTGAGTAATACATGCCATCTAGCTGACTCACTTGGGCTGCTGCTGCACCCCTACCTCTATTACGCCAAATGTTGGCACCATTTGGACCAACTTTTTTCCAGTCAATATATTTCTCTCCGCCAAGAGCAGCTGCGGCATTTCCTCTTGGAGTAACCATAAATTGTTGTGGGTTGCCCATCATTACAATCGCAATAGAATCTCGTACCCAGTTGGTAAACTGCCGATATTCCGCATTGGAAATTTCGGTCTGATCCATGAAGAATGCGCTAATGGTAACCATTTTACTTGGCCCATTCTGAGAGAAAGTGATATCTTCATCCGAACCTCCCAGTGGGGTATGCCCTGGTGGTACATAAACCATTCCTAGTGGGATTCTATCGTTTTTAAATTTTCGGTTATAAGCGCCAACCAGCTCGCCTTGGCCGCCATGACCACAGCTTGCCAGCATTACAGTTACACCTACAATAGCTAGAAGGTAGATTTTCTTCATATTTTATATTGTGCACAGCACGATTAGGAGCAATTTTATCAAAAATCACTGAAATTATCTATAAAAGCAAATATTTTATATTAAATCATTACCCAAAGGCAATTAAAGTTAGATTAATAATTATCCAACAACCTTGTGTATCGTTCAACAATATGCGTAACTCTCTTATTAACAGTAAAGTTACGCATTTATTGTATCGACTGATAATAAATTATTTATCGTATTATTTATTAGATATTTTAATGTAATTTTCAATGGCCATCGTCATTGATGGAACGCCTGGGGTTGGCGCAGCAATATCCACTATCAAATCCATATCAGTACAAGCTTTACTGGTATTGGTTCCAAAAGCAGCAATCCGGGTGTTATTCTGTTTAAAATCGGGGAAATTTTTAAACAAAGACTGAATACTTGATGGGCTAAAAAACGCGATAACATCGTAGAATACTTCAGCTAAATCAGATAGATCACTTACTACGGTCCTAAATAAAACCGCAGGTGTAAAATTATACCCGCTTTTTTCCAAAAACTTCATTGTGTCTTCGGTAGCCATATCAGAGCAAGGGTATAAAAACTTTTCGTTTGCATGTTTCTTTAACACCTCTGCTAAGTCAGCTGCAGTTTGTTTACCGAAAAAGATCTTACGCTTTCTGTATTGGATATACTTCTGCAAATACAATGCAATGGTTTCAGAAAGACAGAAATATTTTAATTCTGCTGGCACCTCATAACGCATTTCTTCACAGATTCTAAAAAATGATCTGCGGCATTACGGCTGGTAAAAATTACTGCCGTAAAATCGGCAAGGTTAATCTTATCCTTTCTAAAGTCTCTTGCGGGTACACCCTCAACATGAATAAAAGACCTGAAATCAACTTTTTAAGTTGTGTTTTTTGGCCAAATCGTAGTAAGGAGATTTTTCTGTTTCAGGTTTTGGTAAAGTAACCAAAATACTTTTTACTTTGCGGATTCTAGAGTCGTTCTTTTTCTTGCATTTTCCTTTTCCTGCTACAGTCCTATCGTTTTAATTAGTATTACGACGGGACATATTTCGAGGGCGCAAAAGTACAAAAATAAATGCATTTTAGAAAACTTATTATTAGAAAGTATCGTTATGCCTGCCCGCAAAAGCTGAAAAGTAAAAATGACACCTAACAACAAGAATGCCAACACGATATAAACTTCGCCATATTTAAGTGGTGATAGCGCAAAAGCAACCACTAAAGGAATAAATAGTAATGATGCATTGAAGTAGCTGAGGTATAAAATTGAGATGTATTCGCCCACCGGTTTCTGCACATTGAAGAGGTAGCCCAAAAAGCGTAAAAGAACCAGTTTTAACGCATAAAAAACAATTATAGTAATTGATATACTAAAGAAAAATTTAAACCCATCTTTCGCCTGATACATATCATTCCATTGGGCCACCAGAAAAAAGAACATCCCAAAAACAAAACCGAACTGCACAAAAAGTAACAAAAATGGCCATGAGCTAAAGAGGTTATCTTCTTTGTTAATATTATTCAAAATCCTGTTACTGAAAAATGATTGCACGATTGCAGATAGTTGTTTCGAAAAAGCATTTTTTAGAATCGCAAAAATGATGAGCATACCAAAAATAAATCCTAGCAAGCCTACGTTTCCCTTAGGGATTTTTGTACCCAACTGGTATGGATTAGCTTTTTTCTTTAAATGCTGGTATTTCTTGTGCCATGCCCATAAATCCAGCTTTGCAGAAAGATATTCCTTTTCAATAGTATCTAAAAGTGCACTTTTATTAATTAAACTATCAGGAAGTACCCAGGTATGGTGAATTAAAGAATCGGTATAAAATTTCTGCCTGGCCAACGTTGCCGAATCGGGGCGGTATCTCCGGTACCGGTATTGATTTACCACCGCGCTATCTGCCTGAAAGGGCAATTGATTTGCTGCCACAAAATCTGCAGACCATAAAAAGGCAAACAAAAAGAAAATAAATTTCGGCATGCTGTAAATCAAAACTTAAGGATGCAAAAGTAGTCGAATAATCATGGTTTACCTAAAGAAAATAAATGGATTGATGAAGAACTTATTTAGGAACAATGACTACACACCTAATAAGCATCTAAAAAGTAAAGCTATTACTTTACAAAAACAACAATAAAGTAAAGCTATTACTTTACTAAGAATTATTAATTTCATAGCTCCAATCGCCAACCATATATTTATGACAATAAAGAAAATTTAACTTCACTATCTTTGCATCAATGTCCGGTATCTATATCCATATTCCTTTCTGTAAAAAGGCTTGTCACTATTGCGATTTCCATTTCAGCACCTCATTAAAATATGCAGAAGAAATGGTGGAGGCCATCTGCAAGGAAATCAAAATAAAAAAAGACCGGATTAGCGGACAAGTCGGAAGTATTTATCTGGGTGGCGGCACCCCTCTATTTTATCTCAGGCAGCTTTGCAAAAGATTTTCGATACCATTAGCCATACTTTTTCGGTTGATGCAGATGCCGAAATCACCATTGAAACCAATCCCGATGATTTAACCGCGCAGAAGTTAAAAGAACTGAAACAATTGCCTGTTAACCGCTTTAGCGTGGGTATACAATCTTTTTATGATGAAGACCTGATCTGGATGAACAGGGCACACCAGGCCAGAGAAGCTGAAGATTGCATCAGGAGAAGTCAGGATGCCGGTTTTGAAAACTTAACACTTGATCTGATTTACGGATATCCTTTATTAACGGATCAAAAATGGCTGAACAATATCCAAAAGGCAATTGAGCTTGAGGTTCCTCATATTTCGGCTTACGCACTCACGGTAGAACCTCGGACAGCTTTAGCTCATGCCATAAAAAGCAAAAAACAAACACCCGTAAACGATAACCAAAGTGCTGCCCAATTTCTCATTTTAATGGAGCAACTGGTTGATGCCGGATTTGAACACTATGAAATTTCAAATTTTGCTAAACCAGGCCATTATGCCGTGCACAATACCAATTATTGGAAGGGTATAGATTACATTGGCATCGGTCCGTCGGCACATGGTTTTAATCGCCAAAACAGGTTCATGAACCCAGCGAATAATGCCTTGTACATGGAAACTTTAGGGCATAATAAGCTCCCGGAAATGGTTGAAGAACTGAGTTTGAACGATAGATTTAACGAATATGTAATGACCTCGTTAAGAACGATGTGGGGAACTGATTTACAGAAAATAAATACTGATTTTGGGAAAGATTTTTTAGAGGAAACAAAATACAACCTTAAAAATTTTGAGGATAAAGATTGGCTGATCATTGATGGCGACAAACTCAGGTTAAGCCAGAATGGAAAATTATTTGCCGATCATATTGCTTCGGAATTATTTATTGTAGGGAATGAATGAGTGAATTGAGAAGGATTGAATTAGAGAATGACGGATTTAGCGACCAAAACAACATTCATTCATTCAAAACTCAATCATTCAATAATTAATTAAAATATATGTCAAAAATTGTATGGATTACGGGCGCATCGTCAGGTATTGGCGAGGCCCTGGTATATCAATATTTTAAAGGAGGTGACAAGCTGATTATTTCGGGAAGAAACCGCGATGAATTGTTCCGCGTTAAAGGGAACTGCCAAAATTCTTTTAATGTACATGTTTTACCATTCGATTTAAGCGAAACCGAAACACTGGAAAATAAAGCCACTGATGCCATCCGTATTTTTGGAAAAATAGACTTACTGATCAATAGTGGAGGTGTGAGCCAGCGGAGTTTAGCCTTAGAAACCAATCTGCAAACGGAACAACAGATTATGGACACCAATTTTTGGGGAACAGTGGTGTTGAGTAAAGCAGTTTTACCCTTGATGATCGCCAATGGTGGTGGGCAAATTGCCCTAATCAGCAGTTTGGTTGGAAAATTCGGCACGAAGTTCCGTTCTACTTATGCCGCTTCTAAACATGCACTACATGGTTATTTCGACTCCCTCCGATCAGAAGTTTATGACAGAAACATCGATATTACCATTATCTGTCCTGGATTTATTAAAACCAATGTAACTTATAATGCACTCACTGCAGACGGAAAGCCATTAAACATCATGGGCGAAGCACATGAAAATGCGATGACACCTGCCAATTGCGCCAAACAGATTGTACAAGCCATCCGTAATAAAAAAGAAGAAGTTTATATCGGTGGAAAGGAAACAAAAGCAGTACTATTGAAGCGTTTTTTCCCCAAGATTTTTTCTAAAAAGGTGAAGACAGCGAAGGTGAATTAGACTGGCGTTTTGCGGTTTGCGTTAAGCGTGACCAGCGATTTCACAGTGGCTTGTGGATCTGTCAAATCGTGAGTCCTGGCAAGAGCAGCCCCCTGTTAAACAAACCCGATTGAAGCGGTTTCGAATCTTCATCGAAAGTAGTAAAAAGCGGGACTGTAATTTCCGAAGAACCACTACAGCACCTTTTCAAAATCAAAAAAAACAAAAATTAATCAACTAATAATCAATTCATTAAATAATAAATTTTATTTCTAAAAACCAAGTATCTGTAGGCCGTCGTAAATGGAATCAAATAACAGAAACTTAATAATTAGAAATAATGAAAAATTTAATCTTATCAGTATTTGCCGTAATTACAATGGCATTCACAACTCAAGTTTATGCTCAAAAAACCCAATGGTTGGTGGAGCAGCAATGTATGCAACTAAAGATATTGTAGACAATGCAGTAAATTCAAAAGACCACACCACCTTGGTGGCAGCAGTTAAAGCAGCAGGTTTGGTAGAAACTTTAAAAGGCGCCGGACCTTTCACCGTTTTCGCTCCAACCAATGCAGCTTTTGACAAACTTCCTGCCGGAACTGTAGATAATTTGGTTAAACCAGAAAACAAAGCAACCCTTACCAAAATTTTAACTTACCATGTTGTTGCCGGTAAAATGGATAGCAAGGCAATCGCAAAAGCAATTAAAGCTGGTGGTGGCAAAGCAGAATTAACTACAGTAGAGGGTGGTAAACTTTGGGCCTGGATGGAAGGTAAAAAATTGGTTTTAAAAGATGAAAAAGGCGGAATGAGCACTGTAACTATAGCAGATGTTAATCAAAAAAATGGTGTAATCCATGTGGTTGATACCGTTTTAATGCCTAAATAAGCTAGCATTATCCTTATGTCTAACCAAAACGTTCCGGCAAAAGCCAGAACGTTTTGGTTTTAACTAGTTTTTTTAACACTTCCCTTGATTCATACCATCTGACTTTTTTTGATGAATTGTCAGTTTTTTTAAAGTTTTTCCATTTCTGATACTTCCTGTTTTTAACTATTTAATTTTGCTGCATTAATAGTTATTTAACATGAAATTCAATTTATCTCCGATAGATGTAGTTGAAAACATATCTAAATCAGATTTCGAGCTGAACTACCTCAAGCCACGCAGACCCCTGGTAATTAAAAATATGGCAAAGAAATGGCCGGCTTACCAAAAGTGGACAATGGATTACATGAAAGATACTGTTGGAGATAAAACTGTTCCTCTTTACGACAGTTCGAAGGCTGATCCTTCTAAACCGATCAATGCATCGGCAGCAGAAATGAAATTTGGTGATTATATTGATCTGATTAAGAAAACACCAACAGACCTGCGCATATTTTTGTTCGACCCGATAAAGTTTGCACCGAAATTACTGGAAGATTATATTGCCCCAAAAGAGTTGATGGGCGGCTTTTTAGATAGTTATCCGAATATGTTTTTTGGTGGAAAGGGCTCTGTTACCTTCTTGCATTACGATATCGACCTGGCACACATTTTCCATACTCACTTTAACGGGAGGAAACATGTCATCCTGTTTGATTATAAATGGAAAGAGCGGTTATACCAGATTCCTTATGCCACTTATGCGCTTGAAGATTATGATGTAGAAAACCCTGATTTCGAAAAATTTCCGGCATTAAAAGGCGTTAAGGGAGTAGAAGCTTTTCTAGAACATGGCGATACCTTATTTATGCCTACCGGTTACTGGCACTGGATGAAATACCTTGATGGCTCTTTCTCCATCAGCCTGAGGGCGTGGGATAAAAGCTGGGCAGTAAAAGCAAAAAGCTTGTATAACTTAACTTTACAGCGTAAATTTGACGACTTTATGAAGGCAAACTACCGTGAAAAATACATGCACTGGAAAGAAGAACTCGCCATTAAAAGGGCAAGTAAAGCGTTGGAAAAAATTTACCGAGATAACAATGAGAGCATGAATAAGTGATTGAATGATAAAATGAGTAGTGCTAGCCTTATGCCAATTCACTAAATCAAAAGTCGCCAATTTACTATTCAATCATTCTCTCATTCAACATTCAATCATTAAAATACATGCATCCTAACATTATAAAAATACAAGAAAGTATTACTTCCCTTAAACAGGAAATTATTAACCACAAGGTTTATTCGGCCATTAGCGAACTGGAAGATCTGCGCGTTTTTATGGAACACCATATTTTCGCGGTTTGGGATTTTATGTCGCTGCTTAAGGCTTTACAGATTAACCTGACTTGCACCAGTTTGCCCTGGTTCCCGGTTGGTGATCCGGTTACCAGGCAGCTGATCAACGAAATTGTTGCCGGAGAAGAATCGGATGTGGATGCTGATGGCGCGATTAAAAGCCATTTCGAACTGTATTTAGACGCGATGGATCAATGCGGAGCAAATACAAAACCCATTAATGATTTTTTAAACGCCTTAAAAAACGGTAAAAGTTTTAATGAAGCATTTGACATGGCAAATGTTCCTGCTGCTGCCAAAGATTTCGTGAATGCAACATTCGAAACCATCAACAGCGGTAAAACACACTTACAGGCAGCCAGTTTTACCTTCGGTCGGGAGGATCTGATCCCGAATATGTTTTACAGCATGGTAAATGATTTGAACAGTACCCAGGCCGATAAAGTATCGGTTTTTAAATATTACCTGGAGCGACACATCGAGGTAGATGGCGATCACCACAGCCATTTGGCACTTTCTATGACGGAAAAACTCTGTGAAAAAGAGGAAGCATTTTGGGCTGAGGCTGAAGAAACTACAAAACAGGCCTTACAAAAAAGGATCGACCTTTGGGATGCCGCTTATGCAGAAATTGTTAAAAATAAAGTTGAAGCGCAATTATTAAATTGTTAAGTATTTGCTAATTTAGATTACGTGATTTTAGTCACATTTACCTGTTAACATCAATTTTGTAAAATAAAATTTACACATTTGTTGTTCGGCACAAATAACCGATTTAAGCGCATGAGTTTCATTTTAAAACCTGTTGATATTGTTGAGAATATCACTCCTGAAGATTTTAAGAAAAATTATTTGAAAACTAAACGTCCGTTAGTAATCAGGGGCCTGACCAAAGATTGGCCTGCAAGAGAAAAATGGACCACTCAATATTTAAAAGAAATTGGTGGCGAATTGGAGGTTCCACTTTACGATAACTCGAAAGCTGATCCGTCAAAACCCATTAATGCGGCCACTGCACACATGAAATTTGGCGATTACCTTGACCTGATCAAACGTGAGCCGACTGAATTGAGGATTTTCTTTTTCAACCTGTTTAAAAAAGTGCCTAGTTTAATCAATGATGTAAAAATCCCGAAAGATTTAATGGGCGGTTTTATTGAAAGTATGCCTGCCATGTTTTTTGGTGGTTCTAATTCAGTAACCTTTTTGCACTACGATATCGATTTGCCACACATTTTCCATACCCACTTTGGTGGCAGAAAACACATTGTTTTATTTGATAATAAATGGAAAGATAGGTTGTACTGCCTGCCAAATGCAACTTATGCTTTGGAAGATTATGATGTTGCCAACCCTGATTTCGAAAAATTCCCTGCGTTAAACGGTGTTGAGGGTTATGAAGTTTTCTTAGAGCATGGCGATACCCTATTTATGCCTACAGGTATGTGGCACTGGATGAAATACCTGGATGGTTCATTCTCTTTAAGCCTAAGGGCATGGGACCAATCAATTACCCGAAAGGTAGCCAGTGTTTGGAGTTTATTTACCCATGGTGCCATTGATAGTTTGATTAAAATGACTTTCAAAGAAAAATATGCTAACTGGAGAGAGAAAAAAGCAGTAAAAATTGCTGAAAGAGCTTTAGCCAAAGGCAGACCATAAAAATTACTAAAAAATTAAACTACAACGGGGCATCGGTAACGATAGTCCCGTTTTTTGTTATTATTGTGAATACATCTAGTGCAAATTAAAAAATCAGATCATCAATGGATATCAATACACTTACCGAAAAACAAAAAATGCTTGCAGGCAAAGCTTATCAGGCTGGAGGCGAAGAACTATCAAAGGAAAGATTAAAAGCCCGTGAAATCGTTTATGAGTTTAATAACCTGGCACCCAAATTTATCAAGCAGCGAAAAGAATTATTAAAAAGATTGTTCGGAAAAACAGAAAGAATGTTCTACGTTGAGCCTCCCTTTAGATGTGATTATGGCTATAACATCGAAATTGGAGATAATTTTTATGCGAACTTTAACCTCGTTATTTTAGACTGCGCAAAAGTAAGCATAGGAAATAGTGTTTTTATCGCACCGAATGTAGCCATTTATACTGCCGGACATCCAATGCATGCGCATTTAAGAGATCAGGAATACGAATGGGCGCAGGAAGTGACCATAGGCAATAGTGTTTGGATCGGTGGAAACGTAGTCGTTAACCCGGGTGTAAAAATTGGTTCTAATGTAGTAATCGGATCAGGTAGTGTGGTGACGAGGGATATTCCGGATAATGTTTTTGCTGCAGGAAACCCATGCAGGGTAATCCGCGAGTTAACAGATGCGGATAAGGATTATTATTATAAGGATTTTAAGCTGGGAGAGTAAATTAATCATCGTCCCCTATATTTAAGCATATCTTAATAAAAAATGGCGTCATTTCGACTGAAATGCAGTGGAATGGAGAAATCCATCTAAACAGATTTAGCTTCGCTGAGCCTTCCGGTTCTCGACTTCGTTACCGATGATTTAACCTGTTAAACAGGTAAGCATACTATAAGTAAAAAAGTAGATACTTAAATCGGTACATAATGCAGTCCACTAAAAATGAATTCATTTAAATAGCTGAAATTTTAGGTGTTTTTTACCATATAAGACATTTAGGTCATATGAGATTACATGTTCTTATATGATCTTAAATGGTAAATTTTGCGCACAGCCCTGCAAAAGGAATTTAACAACTTAGATGTTCCCAGATGCCAGAGGTGATTAATTAAATAAAGGAGCCTTTATTTTTATGACCACCTAAGCAACCTTAGTTCACCTGAGTCTTGCCATGTGCACAGTATAAATCTAATAGTATGCAGCAGGCACTAAACGTCACCCTCATTTTTCAGGTAAAGGCTCTGATTATTACTCCAATGATGACACGAGGGGAACTTCGTTACCGAGACAACTTTATCTCCCTCATCCATTTCCCATCCCACATCTTCCATTCCTAGCTGCTATGATCAACGATCACCTTCCATTCCCCCTTAATTTTTTTGATTAAAAGCGTAAAATACCCTTTTAACTCATCTTTTTCGCGTTTTACATTCCAGCTGCCTAATACAAATGCCAGATCGGGTTTCAAAAATTCGACCTTTTTTATTCCAAACACCAAAAAGCCCATAGCAGATTTATCCGGGTAGCCTTTTTTATAATTATCCAACGTTTTTTGCCATCCGTAGGTTGGTCCGGTTTTACCCACAAAAAGTAAACTATCCGATTTTTCATATCCCTGCATAAAAGCTTCAACATCACCTTTGTTCCAGTCGGTACGTTGCTTCTCCAGCAAATTAAGTATGACCTGTTTATCTTTCTCATTTTGAGCAAAAGCGCTGAAGGAAGCTAAAAACAATGCAATTACAAGTATTTTTTTCATGGTTAATTGAGTTGAGGTAAAAATTAAAGATATGAAACAAATTATTTTGTTCAATGCGTAAAAATTCTTTATTTACGTATCTATAAATCTTCTATGCAAAATAAAGTAATCACGATTGGCGAAATACTCTGGGATGTTTTTCCAGAAGGCAAAAAAGCTGGCGGCTCGAGCATGAACGTTGCGCTTAATTTACACAAACAAGGGATAGAGAGCCGCTTTATTAGTGCCATAGGCAATGATGAAAACGGCAAAGAGCTATTCAATTTTCTAGCCAGCAATCATTTTGCAACAGATTTGATCCAAGTTAACGATGAATTACCAACCAGTACAGTTGTAGTACAACTGGATGAAAATCATCAGGCTACTTATACCATTAAACAACCCGTAGCATGGGATGAGATCAAAATCACCGAGGAAAACACATCAGCTGTAAAACAAGCAGATGCATTAGTATATTGTAGTTTAACCTGCAGGGATGAAAAATCTAAAAAAACCATTCTGGCACTTTTAGAAAATGCCAAAACTAAAATATTCGACATCAATCTCCGCGCTCCTTTTTATTCAAAGGAATTAATTAGAGAGCTTTTGACAAAAGCAGATATCCTTAAAATAAACGAAGATGAAATTCTTTGGGTAAAAGAATCATTTGGTTTAACGGGCAATACTGATGAACAGTTACTAAAACAGCTTTCGAGTCAGTTCAATATAGAAATCATTTGCCTGACATTAGGTGATAAGGGTGCCTGTGTTTTAAAAGAAGGCAAATTATTTAAACATACCGGTTACAAAGTTCAGGTTGCGGATACCGTTGGTGCGGGTGATGCTTTTTTAGCCACATTTATTGCCTGCTACCTGCAAGGTTACCCCATGGAAACCACTTTGGATAATGCCTGTAAGGTAGGTGCTTTTGTAGCCTCACAACCGGGTGCAAATCCTGATTATAATAAAAAGATTTACCATATAGCGCTGGGTTAAGCTTTTATAAGACCTTATAGGTTTTTGAAACCTATAAGGTCTGTTAGATTTATTTTTTAAACGGTGGGTTTTACGTTAGGGATTGTAAGGGTTCAGTGCCGGTTCTTCAGCGGTACCGAAGCGAAGCGTAGCCCTGAAAAGCCAGACCCTTGCGCAGCTTGGGGAACGCCCTAATCAGTTGGCTGTTTTCAGTTTTCAGTTTCCAATTTAACCATGCTTTGGTCTTTCCGTTTTTACGTTTCTTCTTCCCTCCAAATATGACACCGCGCTTAAATTTATGCAAAACGAAACTTTTATCTTCGATAAATCGTTAATACAAGCACATGAGAGGTTTTCGTTTTTCTGATTATAAGCCGGGCGATGCGCCAAAGGGTGGGTTTGATGAGTTGCTGAAATTATTTAGCGAACTGCTGAATTATACAGCCGGAGACGCGGCAGAAGCTTTAAGCTGGCTGAACGAGCTCGATAAACAATATAAATTAACCAATAATGATTATGGTATCGGTAATTTTATCGACGACCTGAAGGATAAGGGTTACCTTACTGAAGACAATCAATCGGGAGAGTTTAAGATTACGGCCAAAACGGAACAGACCATCCGCAAATCTGCACTGGATGAAATTTTCGGGAAACTGAAAAAATCTGGACGTGGTAACCACAACAGTAACCAATCGGGTATTGGCGAAGAGAAAAATGCCGACAGACGGGAATATAACTTCGGCGACAGTTTAGATCAGATCGACATGACTGCTTCTATCCAAAATGCACAGATTAATCACGGAATTGGCGATTTCACTTTAACAGACCGCGATCTGGAAGTAGAGGAAAAGGATTTTAAAACCTTAACATCTACGGTATTGATGATCGACATTTCGCATTCGATGATATTATATGGCGAAGACCGCATTACCCCGGCCAAAAAAGTTGCCATGGCACTTGCTGAACTTATTAAAACGAAGTATCCTAAAGATACTTTAGATATTGTTGTTTTTGGAAATGATGCCTGGCCCATCAGCGTGAAAGATTTGCCTTATTTACAGGTTGGCCCTTACCACACCAATACCTATGCAGGTTTGGAACTTGCTGCCGATTTGCTCCGCCGCAGGAAAACCCATAATAAACAGATTTTCATGATTACAGATGGGAAACCAACCTGCTTAAAGGAAAATGGCAAATACTATAAAAACAGTATGGGTTTGGATAGAAAGGTGATTAACAAAACCTTAAATATGGCGGCCCAATGTAAACGTTTAAAAATCCCAATTACCACCTTTATGATTGCGAAGGATCCCTATTTACAGCAATTTGTCCGTCAATTTACAGAAATTAATGGCGGCAGGGCTTTTTACAGCTCTTTAAACGGCTTAGGTGAATACATTTTTGAAGATTACATTAAGAATAGACGTAAGACAGTTAAATAAGGTAGAGGGTAAAAAGGTGGAAGGTTTAGGACCAAAGCCAAAAAGATCTACTAAACAAATCTTAGAAATATTTAAAACAGGCAAGGATTTAGCGATTGATGTTGCATACTGAAACCCCAAGACTTAAACCTCAAACCCATTTAAAAAAGATGCAAAATACTACATTAGGAGAGTTAAAAACCACAGGATATAAATCAAGATCGGTAAAAGAAGAACTCAGAGAAAATCTGATTAAAGTGCTGCGCGATAAAAAAACCGAATTTGAGGGCATTATCGGCTACGATGAAACGGTTATTCCAGAATTACAGACCGCAATTTTATCACGTCACAATATTTTACTTTTAGGTTTACGCGGACAGGCAAAAACACGTATTGCCCGTTTAATGGTCAATTTATTGGATGAATATGTGCCTTATGTTGCCGGAAGCGAGATTTTTGATGATCCGTTAAATCCAATTTCGTGGTACGCCAAAAATGAAATTGCCACCAAAGGTGATGATACCGAAATTGCCTGGCTGCACCGCAGTGAAAGGTATACCGAAAAACTGGCCACACCAGATGTTACCGTTGCTGATTTAATTGGCGATGTTGACCCGATTAAGGCCGCTACTTTAAAGTTAACCTATAATGATGAACGTGTAATCCATTTTGGTTTAATTCCACGCGCGCACCGCAGCATTTTCGTCATTAACGAATTACCCGATTTACAGGCCCGTATCCAGGTCGCGCTGTTTAACATGTTGCAGGAAAAAGATATACAGATCCGTGGTTTCAAATTGCGTTTACCTTTAGATATCCAGTTTGTATTTACCGCAAACCCGGAAGATTACACCAACCGTGGAAGCATTGTTACGCCATTGAAAGATAGGATCGAAAGTCAGATCTTGACTCACTACCCAAAAAGCATTGAGATTTCGCGTAAAATTACTTTTCAGGAAGCTAAGCTTACAGCAGAACAAAAAGCCAATATTGAAGCTGATGGTTTGGTGAAAGACCTGGTTGAACAAATTGCTTTCGAGGCTCGCAAAAGTGAATATATTGACCAGAAATCGGGTGTATCAGCAAGATTAACCATTTCGGCATACGAGAATTTAATCAGCACTGCTGAACGCAGAATGTTAATTTCAGGTGAGAAAAATACTTTTGTACGTTTATCTGATCTTGCAGGAATTATCCCAGCGATAACGGGTAAAATAGAATTGGTTTACGAAGGCGAATTGGAAGGACCTGCGCATGTGAGCTACCACCTTAATTGGCAAGGCAGTTAAAACTTTGTTTGCACGCTATTTCCCTGACCCTGAAAAAGCAAAAAAACCAAAACAGCCAATCCTTACACCGAAGTAACCGAATGGTTTACCGAAGGCCATAATGTTGATGTTACGGATACCTTGAGCAATACACAATACAAAAAAGCATTGATGTTGGTACCAGGCTTGTATGATCTGGTAAAGAAATTCCATCCTAAACTGAGCGAAAACCAAACCTTGCTCTTAATGGAATTTGTATTACATGGTTTAGCCGAATATTCACAACTGAGCAAAAACTTTTTAAATGGTGGCTTCGGCTTTTCTGATATGTTTGGCAGCTTATTTAATGCCGAATTTGACGAGGAAGAGGATGAAGACGATTTCAGGTAAAAGCAAATGAATAAGGGATTAAATTAAAATGGAGTTTAACGGATATCTTTTATCGTTAAGATTGAATCAGGAGAATCTTCCTGATAGATATCCGTTTAACATTCCTTGCTTAAAATCATTTCAGGAACTGGCCTTTCATCCAAACGTTACTTTTTTCACTGGCGAAAATGGCGTCGGAAAATCAACATTGATTGAAGCAATTGCGGTAAGCTTAGGTTTCAATGCCGAGGGTGGAGGTAAAAATTTCAATTTTGCAAGTAAAGCAACACACTCAGAATTGCATCATTATTTAACCATTAGCAAAAGTTTCAGGAAACCAAAAGATGGTTTTTTCTTACGAGGTGAAAGTTTTTATAATGTAGCAAGTGAGATTGATAAACTTGATGAAGAACCATCTTTTGGGCCAAAACTTATAAAATCCTACGGAGGTGTCTCTTTGCACGAACAATCTCACGGTCAATCATTCTGGTCGCTGTTTATGAACCGCTTTGGCGGCAGTGGTGTTTATATTCTGGATGAGCCTGAATCTGCTTTATCAGCTACAAAACAAATCGCAATGCTATCAAAACTTGACAATTTGATTGATAAAAATGCACAGTTCATTATTACAACCCATTCCCCTATTTTGCTTGCTTATCCAAATGCAACGATTTACGAAATGGCCAATGGTAAAATAACGAAAGTAAAATATGAGGAATCAGAGATATACAGGGTTTATAAATCCTTTTTAGACCATCCTAAGCGAATTTTAGATAATTTATTTAGTTCAAATACTTAATTTTAGGCGGGTCAGAGAAACCTGCCTTATTTTTTAATTTAAATCGAATAACCCGAGTATATGGGAAGATTACCTTTCATCATTGCAGCCTGCATATTGATTACAGTCTTTGATATTTATTTTTTTAAAGCCATTGTTTCAGTTTTTAAGTGGAAACCCAGAACAAAAAAATCTTCGGTATTTTGTACTGGAGTTATAGCATTCTGTTAATTATTGGCATTTTCGCAGGAATTTACCTTAACCTTTTCCTTACGCTTAGAGCCATCATTCTAGTCGCTTTCTTTTTAACAGTAGCCTGTAAAATGGCGATGCTGCCATTTCTAATTCTGGATGATTTGCGAAGATTATTCATCAAACTTTTCAGAAAAAAACAAATCATAAAAGACCAGCCAATTAGCAAGGCAGAACCCATATCACGTTCAGAATTTTTAGTAAAAGCAGGCTTAGTTGCCGCTGCCGTTCCTTTAACCTCTTTAAGCTGGGGCATTATTTCTGGTGCTTATGATTACCAGGTTAGAAGAGTTAACTTAATTCTTCCTAATCTGCCAAAGGCATTTGACGGCATTACTATGGGGCAAATTTCTGACATTCATTCGGGCAGTTTCTATAACAAAACCGCAGTAAAAGGCGGTGTGGAAATGTTATTGGGAGAAAAGCCTGATTTTATCTTTTTTACCGGCGATTTAGTAAACAACCTCACCAACGAAGTAAGGGATTACCAGGATATATTTTCGAAAGTTAAAGCACCACTTGGTGTATATTCATCTTTAGGAAACCACGACTATGGTGACTATTATTTCGGCAAGGAGTCATCGCCCGCCAAAGTAAAAAATCTGAAAAATATGGTTGAGGTTCACAAAATAATGGGTTACGATTTATTGATGAATGAAAACCGCAGACTGAAGGTTGACGGAGAAGAAATCGGCATTTTAGGTATTGAAAACTGGGGAATGGGCCGCTTTCCAAAATATGGAAAAATGGAACTTGCAGTTCAAAATACAGACGATTTACCTGTCAAACTTTTATTAAGTCACGACCCATCGCATTGGCGTGGAGAAGTTTTACAGAAGTACCCGCAAATCGACGCCATGTTCAGCGGACACACACACGGCATGCAATTTGGTGTTCGTTTAAAAGAATATCAATGGAGCCCCGTGCAATACATTTACAAAGAATGGGCAGGTTTATATCAGGAACAAAAACAACAACTTTACGTTAACGTTGGCTACGGTTTCCTGGGTTATCCAGGTAGAGTTGGAGTTTTACCAGAGATAACGATATTTACCTTGAAAAGAGCATAGATAATTTTGAATGAGAGAATGATGGAATGAGAGAATAGGGCGATCCGCCTAAAACATTCTCTCATTCAAAACTCAATCATTTTCTTATCCCGCGTTAAAGCGATAACCAACCCCTCTGACCGTTTGTAGCAACTGTGGATTGTCAGGATTTAATTCTATCTTTTTACGCAAGCGCACAATATGCATATCTAGTGTTCTGGTGTTCACATCAGAGTTGTAGCCCCATACCACCAACATCAGTTCATCACGGTTGATTACTTTGCCCGGATTGCGCAGAAAATAAAGCAGGATACGGTTTTCCAATATCGTTAGTTCGATCTTCTTTCCGTCTCTGAACAGCGTGTGGATATTTGGGTGATGTTCCATATTGCCAAAACGGTGAATCTCTGCAGAATCCTTATTGACGATAAATTTCACCTTGCTTTCTAACATGGCTACCAAAACGTCCATATTAAATGGCTTGGTAATGTAATCAGATGCACCAAAGTTATAAGCATCAATTTTATCTACATCCTGGGCTTTTGCGGTCATCATAATCACCAGGTTTTCGAAACCTTGCTTGCGCACATTCTCACAAACCTCGGCACCTTGTTTACCAGGCATCATCCAGTCCAACAAAACAATGTCCGGCTGATCGGCCAAAATCATTCTTTCTCCAGCTTCGCCATCATTTGCTTCAAGCACCGTATAACCCTCAGCTTTTAAACGGTGGGCTACCAGAAAGCGAAGATTTTCATCATCTTCTACGATTAATATTTTTACTTCTTTAGACATTTATGTGTGTTTTAATGCGGTTGTAAGGTTGAAAAGTTTTAATGTTTTAAGGTCAAGTTTACATTCCAACCTTTCAAGGTTTAATATTTCAACTATTAAAATTTAACTATTGTATGGCAGCACGATTTTAAATTCCGTACCGCTCCCTACTTTACTTTTTACAGAGATTTCCCCCTCCATAAAGTTAACCAGTTCTTTGCAGAATGCCAAACCCAGGCCTACGCTACCCATTTGGTTATATTCATTCTGAATCCTGAAAAACTTCTTAAATATATTGTTTAATTCTGACGATGCGATGCCTATCCCTTTATCGGCAAACCTGAAAACCAGTACCCCTTTAATCAGCTTTGCACTGATGTGTAATTTTTTCTGTTCTGGTTTTGAATATTTATAGGCATTCTCTGCCAGGTTATCGAACAAACTCCCTAGTAACACCGGGTCGGTGATAAAGGTTTTAAAGCCTACTACTTCATAAGTAATCTTAAAATCGGGATGTTTTAAAGTATGCGACTCGATCGTACTTTCAATAAAATCCACAACATTAACTTCTTCCTGATTTAATTTAATTGCCTTATTTTCAATTTGCGTAAAGGCCAGTAATTTATTCATTAAACCATTCAGTTTGTCGGCTTCTTCATCCAGTATCTTACCATAGAGCTGCTGCTCTTTTTGACTTAATGCAGTAGCACTTTTAATATTGTTTCCTGCAATCTTGATTACGCTAACGGGCGTTTTAAACTCATGTGTAAGGTTATTCACGAAATCGTACTGCAGCTTAAACATTTTACTATTGATGTTCAGATTACGGTAAATCAAAAAAGCAACCAATAAAAGTACCCCATACACCAGCAATAACACCAAGGCAATTGGCATGAAGTAAATAAAAATTTCTTTCTTGATATAAGATTTTGATGAAATGAGGTATAGCTTGAAATCAGAAAATGCACCCGGCAGCGCTATTTCGGTATTAATATTTTCTTCTGAGGTATCAATCGGATCATAAGTTAGCGGTTCAATCCTGATCGTTTGGTATAACAATGGCCTGGTATTGATGATTTTGATTTTATGTGCGTCAAGATTAAAAACAAGTACATCCTGTTGATAAACAGGTGCCGGATTTAACTTCCGCCTGATCATATCTTTATAAACTCTTAAATCTTCCCTTCGGGGAATATTTAAATAAGTGATTTTATTTTCGTTAGAATTAACAATAGAAAAGTTGGTAAACAATTCTTCTTGTGAGGGTACTGATGCGGTATCAAGATCTTCAACAAAAGTGGCAAGTTTAATTGCGATTGCATTAAAATCACTTCCTACATTAAAAGATCTCGTATCATCTTCTGAATACAACTTCACCGAATCGGGCTTTACCCCTTTCCCAAACTGGAAAATAGATTTTGGACCAATACCAAGGTGGTTTGCATTGATCCCATCTTTAACAGGAACATTCTTCACCTCTGTATCGTAAAAAGTAACCTTAGAGATAAAGGGATATTTTAACATCACGGTATCTACAAACTTTGCTGCAGTAGAAGAATCCAAATAGCCATTGTAATAAGAAATCTCAGGCATTTTGTTCTGAAAAAAATCATTGTAAGGCTTAATACTCTGTTCCAGCACATTTACCTTTTCGGAAACAAAATCATTCTCTATCGATTTTTTGCTATAGTTGAACGCTAGGAAAAGCGATAGGATAAAAAGAATGGAAATGAGTACAATGAAGGTTACACCTAAAGAGAAATTTTTACGGTAACTGCTTTTTTTATCTAAGGCCATACCTATTTCTTACCTAGATTTTCTTTTAAAAACTCTTCCAGGGCTTTATACAGAGCCGTTCTGCTCTGTTGGCGTACTACCGGATCCGGACCTTCTTCTTTTTCGATATAAGTAACCTGGACATTCCTTTTTTAAGTTCTTTGATAAACTGTACACCTTCTGCTACGTTAACACTTGGGTCTTTTGGGTTTTGGGCAATAAAAACAGGAGACTTAAACCGGTCTGCATGAAACACAGGCGAAGCAAAACGCATATAATCGGTCTCGGTTACCGGATTACCTACAATTTCATAATACATCTTTAATTTGGCCTTTAAAAATGGAGGAAAAGTTTTCAGGTAACTAAACAGGTTAATCACACCCGAATTTGATCCGCCGCATTTATAAAGATCGGGATTTTTATACAAACAATTTAAAGCAATATAGCCCCCAAAACCATTACCGTAAATGGCAATTTTTTTAGGATTGGCAATCTTTTCTGCAATAAGCCATTTTACACCATCATTTACATCTTCCTGTATTTTATCGCTCCACTGTTTAAAACCCGCAGCATAAAATGATTTTCCATAACCGGTAGAGCCACGATAATTTACCTGCAATATGGCATAACCACGGTTGGCTAAAAATTGCACTTCAGCATTGTATCCCCAACTATTTCTCGATTTAGGACCATTATGTGGTAGCACAACAACAGGTAAGTTAACCGCCTTTTTATTTTTAGGCAGCGTTAAATAACCATTAATGGTTAAACCATCGCGACTTTTGAAACTGATCGGCTTCATGGCATTCATATCTTCCGGTTTAATGGAAGGACTCACATCGGTAAGTTTTTTAAGCCTTTTGTCAACAGCCGTATACAGATAATAAGATCCTGGATTTTTATCAGTAAAAGTACGTATCACAAACACTTTGTCCGTTTTATCCCTATCCATAATTACCCATTCGGTACCGGGCAAAAGTTTATCAATCCTCGAGTACGCAATCTTTGTACTGTCATCAAGGTAAAACTTCTCCCTTTTCCAGGTTTCGCAGGTTGCAAAAAGCATTTTTTTCCGGAAACGGGAGTAGGTTGCATCTACTACGTTTAAGGTATCGTTTGCAAAAAGAACCTGTTTTTCTTTACCGTTTTTTAAATCAAGCGCTACAAGTGCATTTTTATCACGGTTAACACTTGAGATCGCATAAAGTACATTGGGTTGGTCTTCCGAAAATGCAATTGGCTGAAAAGTAGTTTCAAAATTATTGGTAATTACCGGCGTAAAAGCCTGATTTTCCTTTTCGCGGTACATCAAGGTTTCGTTCACTCCATCGCTGGCAACTGCAATTTTAAGAACACCTTTACTATCTGTCATCCATTTAGTAATATTACCAGGATTTTTTGCAGCAATATCCATTTTCCCGTTGCGCACGTTTAAGCGATACACATCAAAAACGGTCGAATCGCGTTTATTGGAAGCTACAATGATATATTTATCATCAATCAGCTGATCTTCTATCACCCTCAACCTGTTTTTTTCATTGGCACTTAGCTGCACCTGTTTGCTTCCGTCTTTATTGATCACAAAAATATCAGACCGGCGTTCTTTAGATCCATCCTCGGTATAATAAATCAGTTCATTGTTGCTGGTCCAGAAATGGAAACTGATATTCTTCCCATTCAGATGGGTTAACTGAATGCTATTTCCGGTGGCGAGATCTTCAGCAAAAAGATCAAGTTTTTTATCATGAAGTTTTAAATAAGATAAACTTTTCCCATCCGGAGAAATGCGATAGTAAGCTTTATCCTGCGTTTTAAAAAATCGTCTACAGGAATAGTATCATGGTTTGTGCCTTTACAAGCCCAAATCAATGTAACCATTAACAATAGAAAAATCCTTTTTAGCATAAATAAATTCTTTATGGGATGACAAAAATAAGCATCGCAACTACTTAACCCCAATTTACACCAACAATGTTACCTTATGCAGTCAATAATAAGTCGTGGTTCAATTTAGTATTTATAAAATATCTACAAAATAAAATGCAGGTAACATTTAAAATACGTTTAATATCAATTGGCGGTTTAGCCAAAGAAGTATTAAAATGTTACATTTAAAACTTATAATTTAGGGTTTATGAACCGCTTGTTTTTCATCATCTTCTTATTTCTATCGCTTGGGGTCAATGCGCAGATCTTTCGTCCCAATCAGCAGATTGCGCCTGATGAAAGTAGTCTGGCTATTCAATATTATCAGGATGGAGAGTATGAAAAAGCAGTAGTGCTGCTCGAAAAACTTTATGCTATCCCTAATAATGATGCTTATTTCGACATTTACTTTAATGCATTGTTAAAATTGAAACGTTATGATGTTGCAGAGAAAGTGGTTAAAAGGGAAATCAAAAAAAATTCACAGAATGATACTTATCCCATTGCATTGGGCAAACTTTACCAGGAAAAAGGCGATGTACAGGCGGCCAACAAAATTTTTAATGAGGTAATTGCAAAACTGCCAAAAGAAGAATTTAGGATCAGAAACCTGGCCAACAGCTTTTATCGTTTCGAAAATTATGATTTTGCGGTTCAAACTTTTAAACAAGGTCGAAAATTGCTGGGTAACGATCAGGCTTTCACTTTCGAACTGTTGAACATCTATCGTTTTAAAAAGGATAAACCCATGCTGATGCAGGAATACCTGGATGCGATGGCCACCATACCACAGCTTTTGCCACAGGCCGAAGCAGTATTATCATCTGTTTTTGAAGATAAAAATGACTACCAGACATTTCAGGCGGCTATTTTAAAGAAAATACAGAAAGAACCCGATGCCAGGATTTATATTCAGTTGCTTACCTGGAATTACATTCAGCAACAGGAATTTGACATGGCCCTGCGCCAGCTTATCGCTTACGATAAACGCACCAAAGCTGATGGGGCTACCCTGTTTAATGCCATTTATACCTTTGTTGATAATGGCGCTTACGAAACAGCGATTAAAGCATACGATTATCTACTAACCAAAGGAAAGGATAACCAGTATTATCTTCCTTCAAAAATAGAAATGCTGAACACCAGGTACAACCTACGTACCAGCGGAAAATATACAGTTGCAGACCTTGATCTGCTGGCGAAAGATTATCAGGCATTGTTAAGCGAAAACGGCAAGAACAGGAACACACTTTTTGCCATAAAAAAACTGGCAAACTTGCAGGCCTATTATTTAAATCAACCCGGTAGTGCAGAAAAAGAACTGGAAGAAGCGATAAAGATGCCCGGCATTAACGATCAGGACTTGGGTCAGCTAAAACTCGATTTAGGCGACATTTACATTTTAACCAACCAACCCTGGGAAGCTTTTTTAGTGTACGAGCAGGTGAGCAAACAGTTTGAAGGACAGCCCGTTGGAAATGAGGCACGCTTCAGGAGTGCTAAACTTTCCTTTTACCAAGGCAATTTCGAATACAGCAATGGTCAATGTTTGGTTTTAAAGGCCGCTACCTCACAACTGATCGCCAATGATGCATTAAATCTTAGTTTATTGATTAGCGATAATATCCAAACACCAGCTGATAGCAACGCCTTAAAAATGTATGCTGATGCAGAGATGCTTTTATTTAGAAACCTACCCGAAAAAGCGGTAAAAAAATGGATAGCATTGCAATTACTTATCCTCAGAACAGTTTGGCAGATGCCATCATGATGAGTAAAGCGCGTATTTTTATTAAAGCGAACGATTTTCAAAAAGCAGCAGATATCCTTAAAAAAGTAACAGAAGAATTTAAAGACGGGATCTGGACAGATGATGCCCTTTTTACATTAGGAGACCTTTATGAAAAGAAACTGAATGATATTGCACTGGCTAAAATTTATTTCCAGAAACTGATTACAGATTATCCAGGCAGCATGTTCAGCGCTGAAGCAAGAAAAAGATTCAGGAATTTAAGGGGAGACGGGGTTTAGTTGTTTTTTTTGGTCAATGGTTCATTAGCCATTGGTTCATTGGGAACTGCATCGTTGGTTAATTGGTTGACTGTATTGCCCTGGCAAAGTTCCAACAGCCAAACTACTTAAAATTTTTCAATCGTTCATTGATCAATAATTTGATTCGTAGCCAGATTGTAAAAATCTTAATTTTCTTAACTTCTTAATGGCCAATAAAAGATTGATTAACGCCAAACGCCTAGCCCCAAATGCCAAACTAGATTAAGTATACTTCATAAATTGGTACACTGCAGAGAGTATCAATCCTAAGGTACCTAAGATCAAAATCCTTTCGCCATGCGCCCTGTCTGAAGCGGCGTAACCAAAAACCCGTTCTCCGTTAGGCAATAGTTTTTTATGGGTGCGTAGATAAGCCCCAATAACAATGGCTATTAATCCGCCCACAACGGCTAGCATATAACCCGCTACAATCAGCACTTTCGGACTTTCTTCAGGTTTAGCCAACGCTGCTAACCTTTTTTCTTTAAATGTTTGGATCTGACTAAGGTTTACCTCTACACCGCGTTCTTTTAATATTTTTTTGGCTAGTAAAAAGTCTAAACTGCTCCACTCATCCTGTTTTTCAATAATTTCCTTTAGTTCATCATTATTGAAATCAAAAATATAGTAACCCGGATCGATATCTGCTAAATCTTTCTCTGCCAGTTGCAGCAGCAAAGTGTCGGCCCGTTCAAAATCGGCAGGCTTTAACTTTATTCTAAAGTCTTTATTGATTTCATTATTGGCAAACGAAACATCAAAGTTTTCAGAAACATCTTCCACCCCACACTCAATCCCATTTTCTCTAAATGTTTCTGCTATTCCTAAAGCTGCTGCTTTATCATTAAATCTTTGGAAGGTTACAAAATCAGTGGTCATCATTGTTTGAATAAAGCTTTAGGATGAAGATACTAATTAAAATCATCCCAATCCCAAACTACCACATTCCATTCTACACCGCTACTGTCGGTATAATTATGTATTACTTCGAAGCCGATACGATTATGTGCATTCATAGATCGCAGGTTAATACTCGCAATCTCAGTGATGGCGAAGGCATACCTACTTTTAAAATAATCTTTATAGGCATTGTAGCATTCATCAAATAAACCTTTGCCCCTATAATCGTTTCCTACACAAACCTGCCCAACTACAATATAATGATAATCAGACACAGGTTTTCCCCGGTATAAAATGTCATCGAAGCTTTCGTACATTTCAACCAGCCTTGGAATATCGTTTTTTGATTGCTTGGTCATTCCCAGCACGTAAGCTGCTACGGTATCTCCGTCCTTCGCAATAATATTAGGCTCGTATCGATGCATCTTTTCCAGGTCATCTAGCGAATGCGAAACCGTAACAAAGCCTTGTGCTTTAATTTGTTCGGGTGTTAAATCCTGTTTTAGGTTTTGCTTTTGAAGTTCAAGAATTCCTTCAAGTTCTTTTATAGTGGAAGATGTGGTAATGGTAATCATTTTGATATTGCAGCTAACTTATGCATCTAATGTAATAATAGTTAAGGTTAACAACAAAATGAAGCAAATCCAGGCTAAAATTAAAATTCTTGCCCCCCGTGCTGTCGATTAATTAAGTTATAAGAAAATACCTTTTCCAGGTACGCAATGTCTTTTTTCTCCATGATCCCCCCTACCGATTACAAAGCACAAAACACAATCAAAAATTGCGGTTAGGTCACCCATATAGATGTAATTGCTCATTGAGTTATCGATTTTTTGAGTGGTATTATTTCATATCATGCTATATGAATTATACCAAAAATTTAATTGAACAATAGCTTTAAAAGAATAAAAACAGTTATCCATGCATTTTTTCCCATTTATATATTATTTACCTTTGCAATATGCTTTTATATAATGTTACGCTCATCCTCGAAGATGCAGCAGCCGAAGAATGGTTACAATGGATGCAGGATGTTCACATCCCTGAAGTGATGGCAACAGGTCTGTTTGTTTCTAACCGCTTATTAAAGGTTGTAGATTCGCCAAATGAGGGCATAACTTATTGCACGCAGTATGTAGCAGAAACACTCGACCAATACAATAAATACCAGGAAGAATTTGCACCAGCTTTACAGGCTGAATTAAACGAAAGGTTTAAGAACCGTTTTGTTGCCTATAGAAGTTTGATGGAATTTATTCCCCCAACCCCCTAAAGGGGGCTTGACCCAAGCAAAATATAATTCCCCTTTAGGGGATTAGGGGTTAAGCTTCTCGTTATTCTTATGCCTGTCTGCATCACGGATACTCTTTTTCTCCAGGTTCTTTTCCAAGGCTTCTGTCAGATTGATACCGGTTTGATTGGCCAAGCAGATCAGCACAAACATTACATCGGCCATTTCATCGGCAAGGTTTACCTCTTCGTCGCTTTTTTTGAAAGACTGCTCGCCATATTTACGGGCCATAATCCGTGCAACCTCCCCAACTTCTTCCATTAAAATGGCCGTGTTGGTTAATTCATTAAAATAACGGATTCCTGTAGTTTTAATCCAACGGTCTACCGTTTCCTGTGCTTCGTTAATGGTCATTTTTTCTTCTTCTATTTCTGATTTTATGATACCGGTAACTTCTTTTTTTGCGCCTTCCAGTAAAAAAACTGCCGCACCTTTTTCTCTGGCATAAGGATTTTTCAATTCGCCAATTTTAGTAATTTTATCAAATAATGGTTGCTCTCTCTTCCTTTGAGGATCTTCATCACCAGACCATTCAATTAAAATTAAATCTTTTATTGGTTTATCCATTTTAAACCAATACAGGTAATCGGCATTGTACGATACTGCATTGATGTTTTTATATTTCGAATAATAGTTAATTGCGCCCGCCTGTCCGTAATTATCGGCACGTATCAATACGGTAGATTTATCTTTAACCTTATCGTAAGCAATATCAACAAGTGCTGCCAGTTCTTTCCAGCCTTGCATATCCGCATAATCCTGAGGCAACTCATGGTTCTTGCCATCTTCCCAGCGTAATGCGCCTACCCGCTCGAACCTTTTATGGTGGGCAATAATTTGTGCAGGACTATAAACCGGCATCAAAAGTGGCAAAAGGTAAATAAATGTGCCTATATTAAAAGCGAACAGCAAGCCCGATAGTATATATTTCTTCGCTAAAACCCGACTTAAATAAACCGCACCAAAAGCCAGTAAAACCGGATATAAACCTAAGGCATAATAATCTTTTGCTTTAAAATAGCTAAATACGATTAGGGTAATAATGTAGGTCAAAATAATCCAGCTGTATTTCCTGAAATCTTTATAAAAAATCAAACTGCCGATCCCCGCTAAAAGGATAAAAATTGAACTGATAAAAAAGAGAACCTGCCCGATGAAAAAATCGATCCGGTTTACATGCACCAATTGTGTTGCCCGCAAAAGTTTCATGTGTTTAAGCACTGGGAAATGATTGTCAATTTGCCAGATTACATTAGGCGAAATGATTAAAACGACCAGTAATATAGATAGATAAAGGTGTTTATCGGTGAATATTTTTCTATTTGGGGTAAGAATTATGGCTGGCAACAAACCAATGATCAGAAACAGAACATTGTATTTGTTTAAAAAGCCTAAAGCCACAAAAATGGCAAAAGCATATAGATATTTAGCCTCTTTTTGATCAAAATATCTCAGTAAATAATAAAATATGGCTGTCCAGGCTAAAACATCGAAGGAGTTGGGCTGATAAAGGGTATTTAGCCTCAGCAAAGAAGAACATATACAGGCTACGGCAACCAAACATTTGGCCAATAAGTTCCCTTTCAAAAAATCGACGATTTTCCAGCAATACAGTATGGTTATGGCTCCCAATAATGCAGGTATAATCCTTACCATAAAAATACCATTTCCAAAAGCTTTAATCAGCCACGAAAATAGCGAGGTTAAAGGTGGAACTGAAGTAAAACCTGCAGCCAGGTGATTGGCCTGGTCTAAATGGAGAAACTCGTCGCGTTGTAATTCATAAACCGAATTAACCAATACAAAAGATAAAATTAGTTTTAGCCCTAAAAAAAATACCAAAAAACCATATTCAGTTAAACGGTTCGGATTTTTATCTTTCATATAAGCTTAGGTTAAAAGTTTGGGATAAATTAATATTGTTTTCTGACCATTCAAGACTTAATAAGTTACGCCACTACTGTTCAAATTTTAATTATTCCTTATCTTTTGTATCAATTAGAATCGTAACAGGTCCATCGTTTAAAAGTGCTATTTTCATATCAGCCCCAAAAATTCCCGTTTTTACTTGTCTGCCCAATAAAGCAGACAGCTTTTCTATCATTTTCTCGTAAAGTGGAATCGCCACATCTGGTCGTGCCGCCCTCTTAAAACCCGGACGGTTTCCTTTTTTAGTAGATGCAAATAAAGTAAACTGGCTAATCAGCAAAATATCTCCACCTACATCAGCAAGTGCCTTATTCATCATTCCATTTTCATCGCCAAAAACACGCATCCCGATAATTTTCTGTGCCAACCAGTCCAGGTCCTCTACCTGATCAGCGTCTTCAATACCTAGTAACACCAGAAATCCGCCTTCAATAGTTCCTGTTACTTCACCATCAACAGTGCAACTCGCCTGTGTAACTCTTTGTAAAACTGCCCGCATTTTATACTACTTTTGCCCAATAAAATTATTATGCGCAAGATAAGTATTTTAGTGATTTTTGTATTTCTCTTCCTTGGTTGTAAGCAAAAATCAATCGTGCATCCTACTTTTTATTATTGGAAGACGGATTACCAGAATAAAAAAGAAGAAACCGCTTATCTGGATCAGTTTAAATCCAACTCTTTGTATGTGCGGATCATGGATGTAGATTTTAATCCCGATCTGCAACTGCCCGTACCTGTTTCGCCAATTAAATTCTCGGATTCAATCCCCAAACACACCAATATTATACCTGTAGTGTTTATTGTTAACCAGGTTTTTAACAAAATTGACACCATGCAGACTGTGGTGATGGCCGATCGCATTGCCAAATTTGTAGAGGCTAAAGTAAAACAGGCCGGAAAACAAAATTACCACGAACTTCAGATCGATTGCGATTGGACTAAAGGCACCAGGAACAGGTATTTTAAATTCCTCGAACAGTTAAAGGCAAGACCGCTTTTAAAGGGAAAAACCATTTCGGTAACCTTGCGCCTTCATCAGGTTAAAAACATTGTATCAAGTGGTGTACCGCCAGTAGAAAAGGCTATTTTAATGTGCTACAACATGGGCAACCTGCGTAAATATGGCGAGCAAAACTCCATATTGGACCAACACGAAATGGATCTTTACCTAAAAGATTATTTATCACAATATCCATTGCCGCTTGATGTAGCTCTGCCTATTTTCGAATGGGCGGTGGTATTCAGGAACGGGCAATATGCGGGTATTTCTAAACGGATCAGTAAAATTCAGATCGACGACAAAAAACTTTTTAAGCGAAAGGAAAATTCCATCCTTTACGATCTTTTGGTTGATTACCCTGCCGCTGGATTAAAAAAAGACGATATAGTAAGATGGGAGCAAATTTCTCCTGAAGATTTACTTGTTACCTCTAAATTTTTATCCCGATCTTTAGCCCCAAGAGAGCGGAATCTCGTTTTCTACCATTTAGACACCGACCTATTAAAACATTTTACCAATGAAAACCTTCAAAAAGTTATCGCTAATTTTTAGTGTATTTCTGATTACTTTTTTCGGCGAAATTGCCGTGAATCTTGCCTGTGGAGGTGAGATAGATCCCTACGATTATTACATTTCCTATTTCCATAACAATATAGAAGGAGATGAATATTCGCCATTTGCTTATAATCAAATGGTTTACCTCAACAGTGAAACCGATATTGAAAGTGAGCCTGACATTAACAGCCGCGAATGGGCGAAATACCTCAATGTTAAAAAGGAGGATGTGCTAAAAGTAATGTACAAAACCGATAGCGCTACCGGTGTAAAACTGGTTAATTTTGATGGCAACCTTTCGCAATTGCCAGACAGTTTACAGCAGAACAGCTTTATGCAGGCTTTAAGCAAACGTAAAGAATCTTTAAAATATTACCTGTTTGCTAAGAGCTGCGAACCCCTGGCCAATGTAGATTTTAGTCTTTGGGATCCAAAACCACGCGATACTACAGCAATGGGCTCAAAAGCTAAAGAAGCATTACAATTAACAGAAGCTGAAAAGAATGATTTTCTGAAATTACGTTATGCTTATCAGGCTGAGCGGATGTTCCACTTTGCCGGTTACCATGCCGAAAGTAAATCAACTTACGATAAATACATTAGAAACAGCAAGGTAAATAGTGCGGCCAAAGGCTGGGCATTGGCATTATATGCCGGATCTACCCGCAGGTTGGGAAATCCCGAAGAATCTGCCTTTTTATTTTCAAAAGTTTTTGCAAGCAATCCGGAACGGAGGGTGCAAGCTTATAAAAACTATTACTACAACAGCACTCCTGTTAACGGGGCCTTAAAATATGCTAAAACCAATAATGAAAAAGCGAATATCTGGGCAATAAATGGTTTCGGAAATTCCGATTCGGGTATGGAAAGTTTAAATAAAGTTTATCAGTATGAACCTAAAAGTCAGCTGAACGGAACATTACTGGTGCGCGAAGTAAATAAATTGGAACAAGACCTTATCGAAGCGAACGACATCGCCAAAATTGGTTACAATTATTACTTTTCTGATAACGGCAATCCTAAGTATAAGGACAGTTTAAAAACAGTTAATCTAAAACACCTGAATGAAATCAGGAATTTTGCCGTAAAACTGGCCACGGAGAAGAAATATCCACAGCCAGAATTGGGTACATTAACAGCTGCCTACTTATCGTGGATGGAGAATAAAGATTTCATGGCTTCAAATTACCTTGCGCTATTAAAACCTGATAAATTACCAGAAAGATTGCGCGACCAATATCGCATTACCGATTTATTAATTAAGGCTAAAAACATCAAAAAAGGCAATCCTTTTAACGAAAATGACCTATTGCCTACTTTAAAATGGCTGGACGAAAAACGTTTCGCAGAAAATAAAAATCAGTCAAACGGACAGTATTACGATAGCGATCAGGCTGAAAAGCGCTTTAGCAGAACCACCAGGAATTTCTACCAACAAATATTGGCACCAGCTTATTTGAACATGGGCGATACGGCAAAAGCAGCACTAGCAATGGTTAAAGGTGATCTAACATTTAAAACCATGAAAGAGAACTCTCTTTTCCAGAATATGAGCTACCAGAGTATCGCTTTTTGGCAGAAAAATTTAAGTCCGAAAAGTATGCAGGGTTTAGCCGTTTATAAGACAAAGGCATCAGGCAATGATGTTACCGGTTTATTGGCTTCGGCTTTAAATCAACTTAAAAACGATGATTTTTATGAGCTTTATGGCACTACTTATCTGCGTACGCATCAATATGATAAAGCTGTACAAATGTTTGCAAAAGTTTCAGCAGGCTACAAATATTTTAATCCAGATAATTGGTATGCAGATGAAGCCAATGCTAAATTATATGCCAATCCTTTTATTGAGACCATTAACGATTTCCCTAAAAATATGTAACAGCCAAAGCGTCTATTACCAAAAAGGCTTTTGCTGCAGAAATGCTCCGCTTGCAGAAGTTAACGGTGAGCGATAAAAAGAATGCTGCGCTTTATTATTACAAAATGGCCAATGCCGTTTATCAGACAGGTTATTTTGGCAACAGCTGGTTCCTGATCAGTTACGATTGGTCATCTTACGATAACAGCAACCCAGCGAAATATGTGTACGATGGGGATTACAAAAAAGCACAAACCGCAAAAGCATGGTATTTAAAAGCCAGGGCCTTAAGCACTGATGCCGATTTTAAGGCAAAATGTACTTTTATGCTGGCTAAATGTTTGCAAAAGCAGATTATTATGAATGCGAATCCATTATCGTTTTATTATTACGATAAAACCGATGTAAAATGGAAAAACTTTATCAAGGCCAATTATAATAACCCTTATCTCAAAGAATTAAGACTTAACTACAACAAAACGCCTTTTTACGCTATTGCAGCAGGAGAATGCAGTTATTTAGGAGATTTTATTAAGCCTAAAGCACAATAGATTGTTTTTATTATTAAGAAGTTAAGAAAATGTGATAAAACCTTAATGTTCTTAACTTCTTAGTGGTAAATAAAGTGTTTAGGTCATATCAAAGGCCATATTTCTCGACTTCGTTGCTCTTTGCTTGAAATGACGAACCTATGAGTTACCACCTAATCAGCGCACTAGCCCAGGTAAAGCCCGATCCGAATGCAGCGAGGCATACCAAATCTCCATCTTTAATTTTACCAGCTTCCCAGGCTTCGCATAAAGCAATAGGCACGGAAGCTGCCGTAGTATTGCCATATTTTTGGATATTATTAAAAACCTGATCATCGTTTAAACCCAATAACTGTTGCACGTATTGACTGATACGTAAGTTTGCCTGGTGTGGCACCAGCATATCAATATCTTTTTCAGTTAAATGATTAGCAGCCAAAGCCTCTTTAATTACCTCGGGAAATTTCACTACCGCTTTTTTGAAAACTGCCGGACCATCCATATAAGGTAACGCGGCACCACTTTCTAAAATTTCCTGCGTCATAAATAACCCACCCAATTCCTGCTCTGGGTAAGCAGGTTTATCTTTTAACCATTTATTGGCATGAGAACCTGGATAATACATGGCCAAAATTTCGGCATCGGCACCATCGCTATGTAAATGTGTACTTAAAATCCCTTTTCCCGGCTCATCTGTAGGCTGTAACACTACTGCACCAGCACCATCGCCAAAAATTACTGATACATTACGGCTCCGGGTTTCGAAATCCATCGCAAATGAGTGTTTCTCGCTTCCCACTACCAAAACATTTTTATACATGCCAGTTTTTACAAACTGATCGGCCACCGAAAGGGCATATACAAAGCCAGAACATTGATTTCGGATATCTAAAGCACCGATCTCACCCATGCCCATTTCGCGTTGCAACAATACGCCACAACCTGGGAAATAGTAATCTGGACTAAGGGTAGCAAAAACGATAAAATCGACATCTTTAGCGGTAATCCCAGCCCTTTCGATTGCAATTTTGGCGGCTTCAATGCCCATTGTAGTGGTGGTTTCCTCATTGCGATCGGCAAAACGGCGCTCTTTAATTCCCGTACGCTCCTGGATCCACGCATCATTGGTATCCATAAAACGGCTTAAATCATCGTTGGTATATACATTTTTAGGAACGTAGTAACCTATTCCCGCAATTTTAGACTGGTGCATGCTCGTGTTTTTTATAAATTTGGTTAACAAATGTATTAAAAGAGATGGAAGATATGTAAAATGTACGATGTAAGATGTTGTATAGACTTATGTTACTGCACCTCATCTATTTTACCTATTCCATCTTACATTAAAACTATTATATCTTACATAAAAATAGTTATTTTTGCACCATGTCTACAGAAACCAAAGAAGAGACCTTTACGCTCGAAGAAATTTTAACTTCCCTAAAAACCGTACACCGCCTTATTTTGTGGAATGATGATATCAATACCTTTGATCATGTGATTTACTGCATGATGAAATACCTGGATTATAACGAATCGCAGGCCGAAAAAATTGCATGGAAAGTGCATAATGAAGGTAAATGCCCTGTTTTAGAAGGATCATTTACAGAGATGGAAGTATACCGTAAAATTTTACAACAAGAAGGATTAACTGTTTCTGTTGATTAAAAGATTACTCCCGAGAATTATTCTCGCAATATTGTCATTTCGAGCGGAGTGCTACCTGTACCGATTTTACATCGGTAACGCAGTCGAGAACCACGGAGTGCTCAGCGAAGCTAAATCTATCTAGGCAGATCTCTCCATTTCACTGCGTTTCAGTCGAGATGAAGACTATTCCACAAAATTAACTCTCCAATCCTTTTAAAAGCTCATTTAACCCAGCCTGTGTGGTTTGCGTTTTATCTTTAGCGTACCAGCCATGAAGTTTTTCTGCTAAAACTGGCATTTCAGTACTTTCTTTTCTCCATTCTTTTAAAAGTTCCTGTAAAATTTGTGGTCTTGGCCCCCAGGTTGCTAAAACTTGATCTGCTGATTCATTCAATACAATTAAAACCGGGATAGCCCTTCCACCATTGGTTAAATGTGCATCGATTAAAGGCAGATTTTTATCTCTAAGCACAAATTTCAAATCTATTTTACCCAACGATGCAGTTGCGATTTTATTAAACACCGGAACAATTTGTGCAGCATCGCCACACCAGCCTTCGGTAATCACCAGAAATTTATAATTTTCTTGAAGATGTTCAATAGTTGATACCAACTCATCATTTAAGCTGATCGTTTTATCCACGCGACTCATCCTTTGCACATTCATTTTAGTATAGTGCAAATCGTAAGTGACGTCGCCAGTTGCCTTTCCCTCTAACAGAAGTTGATCAATCAGTGCACGGTAGGTTAAATAATCAAGACCTTGTTGTTCAAAAATTTCGCGATAATTTATCATGGTTTCCTTAAAATTACAGCGCAAAGGAAAGGAGAAATTAGCTGAAAATGATCATGATTTTGCAAGAAAACGCAAGCGTATGATTGCACAGATTTTGGGATTACAAAGATTTTAAATTGTCTTTCCGGCAATGTTCGTAATAGTGCTATTAACACTTTAGTTTAAGGCAGTATCAAGAATGACATAAACATAAGGGATTGAAATGGAAAGCCCGTAAGCGAAGTACGAGTGCGGACTTGGAATGAAAAGCGGGGCTACAGCAACCGAAGACAACAGAAACTTGCTTTCCATATCTCTAAAATTGCGTTTCAAAAAAGATCCTGAAATAAATTACCTTCGGTGAGTTCGCTTAAGGCTCGGTTTACTTCGTAGCTTTTCGCTGCGCTACAGGTCAGGATGATGATTGTATCACTAAACTGCCATCAATCCACTCACATGCTGCGTTAATGCCACAAAATCGGCAACGGTTAGCTGCTCGGCACGCTTTTCGAAATAAATATGATTGTCCATTTTATCCTTTGGCATCACTGCTGAAACCGCATTACGCAAGGTTTTTCTTCGCTGGTTAAAACCTGCCTTAACTACGCGCCAGAATAACTTTTCATCACAATCTAAATTCTCCACTTCGTTGCGGGTTAGACGGATTACGGCAGAGTGTACCTTTGGCGGCGGATTAAAAGTACCGGGTTTTACGGTAATCAGGTATTCGATTTTATAATAAGCCTGCAGGAACACACTCAAAATACCATACTCTTTACTACCCGCGAGTGCTGCACAACGTTGGGCCACTTCTTTCTGGAACATACCCACCATTTCTACCACTTTGTTGCGGTTATCTAAAATCTTAAATAAAATCTGTGATGAAATATTGTATGGAAAGTTACCAATAATGGCAAACTGACCAGGAAAAATAGCATCGAAATCAAGTTTTAAAAAATCGCCATTAATCAGGCGCTCGCCAAGTTGAGGATACTTTTCATTTAAAAAATGGAAAGACTCGGTATCGATATCGATCAGGTAAGTTTCTAAATCTTTTCGCTGCAGTAAAAAATCAGATAAGATGCCCATCCCCGGCCCAACCTCTAAAACCTGGTGGTATTTGTCGGTATTTATCAAGGCCTCAACAATGCGGTTAGCAATGCCTTTATCGGTTAAAAAATGTTGACCTAAATGTTTTTTTGCTTTTACTAAACTCATACCCCAAAATTAATCAAATATCTTAACCGCAAAGGGCGCTAAGATTCGGCGCTATGAACGCAAAGATAGGCTTATTATTTCTTTGCGAATCAATCTCTGTTCTTTAGGGTTTCATTTTTTTTAAAGTCTTTAATCGAAAATCAGTAATTTGCGCTAAAATTTTCCAGTAATTATGAGCAATAAACTTAAAATTGGCATCAGTATAGGCGACATAAACGGCATAGGTTTAGAAGTAATCATTAAAACATTATCCAATCCTGCAATTTTAAATTATTGTACACCAATTGTTTATGGTCATACCAAAGTTTCATCTTTTCATAGAAAAGCGAATAACCTGGGCGATTTCAGTTTTAATGTAGTTAGTCATGCCGATCAGGCATTGCCAAAAAAGGCGAACATGATCAATTGCTGGGAAGAAGATGTAAAAATTGAATTGGGTCAGATTACGGCAACGGGTGGAAAATATGCCTTGTTATCACTAGAGCGTGCAACAGCCGATCTGGTAAACGGTGATATTGATGCTTTAGTTACTGCTCCAATTAACAAACATAATATTCAATCAGATACTTTTGCTTTTCCCGGCCATACCGAATATCTACAGGAAAAAAGCCGAAGTAAAGATGTGCTGATGTTTTTGATCAGCGAAAATCTACGGGTAGGTGTTGTAACAGGTCATATTCCGGTGAAAGATGTTCCGGCGGCAATTACGAAAGATAAAATCGTAAATAAGTTAAAACTGATTAACGAAAGTTTAAAAAAGACTTCTGGATCGAAAAACCGAAAATTGCTGTTTTGGGCTTAAATCCACACGCCAGCGATAATGGTTTATTGGGTACCGAAGAGGCTGAAATTATTACGCCAGCCATCCAGGAAGCTTACGACAAAGGCATTGTATGTTTTGGTCCATACCCTGCTGATGGCTTTTTCGGTAATGGTAGCTACAAACAGTTTGATGCTGTTTTGGCTATGTACCACGATCAGGGTTTAATTCCTTTTAAAACATTAGCTTTCCATAATGGCGTAAATTATACCGCTGGTTTAAACTTCGTCCGCACCTCTCCCGATCATGGAACAGGTTATGATATTGCAGGAAAAAATTTAGCTGATTCGACTTCCTTTACCGAAGCTTTATTTTCAGCCATTCACATTGTAAAAAACCGCCGCGAGCAAGAGGAAATGCTGGGCAACCAACTACGCACAGGTGGAAAAGTGGTTGAAACTCAATTTGACATTAAGGATGATGCTTCTTAAGGTAGAAGGCAGAAAGACTAAAGCTGAAAGGCCAAAGCAGATAAATGACAGGCTAAACAAACTTGGCCTCTGACTTCGGACTCCTGAAGCCGGACTTAAAAGGAGCAGAAAAAGTAAAGCTGAAAGACCAAAGATGTATTAAACCCAGATGTACTAAGGTGGCTTAGATGGTCAACTTTTTTTTTTGCAAAGCAAGGCCTTGTGTTCCATCGGTTCTGAAAGCCCTGCTATCCGTTCCAATCTTTTTCTGATTGTCATGCTGAGCTTGTCGAAGCACAGCAACAAAAAAGATTTCCACTTCTATCAGGTTTATTTTAGTCAAAATTGTGCTGTAAACTAAAAAATGAAAAGCGTAAAAGCAAGCAATCATATTCTCCCAACAATCGTTATTGCGCAGTTTCTCTGCACTTCTTTATGGTTTGCAGGCAATGCTGTAGTACTCGATATCGTTAAAAACTTCCCTACCGAAGCGAACCTTTTGGCTAACCTCACCAGCATGGTGCAGTTCGATTTTATCAGCGGCACTTTAGTCTTCGCATTTTTTGCCATTTCCGATATCTTCTCACCCTCAAAAGTGTTTTTTACCTGTGGAATTACTGCTGCATTATTTAATCTGGGCATCTGTCTTGAATTATATAATATCCATTTATTGTTGTTTTTTCGTTTTTTAACTGGATTTATGCTGGCAGGCATTTATCCCGTTGGGATGAAAATAGCATCCGATTACTTTAAAGAAGGCCTCGGCAAATCGCTGGGCTTTTTAGTAGGTGCGTTGGTTTTAGGCACAGCCTTCCCACATCTCCTAAAGACATTCACAGGAAATTTTAAATGGCAATATGTAATCTTCGCTACTTCGGGTTTATCTCTAATTGGTGCGCTTTGTATTTTATGGCTGGTACCAAATGGTCCATTTAGAACTGCCGGACAAAAATTCAATTTCCGCTCTTGTTTCGATGGCTTTAAAAATCCAGGTTTTCGGTCCGCCGCTTTCGGCTATTTCGGGCACATGTGGGAACTTTATACCTTTTGGGCTTTTTTACCCGGCATGCTACTGCTTTACAACACTAACATGTACATACAACTTTAAATATACCGCTGTTTTCGTTCCTAATTATCGCATCAGGAGGTTTATCTTGCATGATTGGCGGTTTGCTTTCACAAAAATTCGGCGCAAAACGGATTGCCACTATCGCCTTAACAATATCGGGCTTATGTTGCTTGCTCTCCCCTGTTTTTCTATTTAGCTGCTCAGTCTATTCTTTTTTGATATTCTTATTCTGCTGGGGTTTATCCGGCACGGCCGATTCGCCACTATTTTCTTCCTTAATTGCCAAACACGCACCCGAAAGTTTGAGAGGGACTTCATTAACTTTGGTTAATTGCATCGGCTTTGCCATCACGATCATTAGTATCCAGTCACTTAATCTACTATCAAAACAGATTAATATTCAATATCTTTATATGGTGCTTGCAATTGGACCAGTTTTCGGGCTATGGGCTTTGCTAAAAAAACAATCTAAATGCGACTAACAGGAATTATATTAATTATTGTAAGTGTGTTAATGGGGATTTTCTGTGCAGTACTTTTTTCGTACCGAGGCGACATAGCCTTTATAACAGCAAAGATTGGATATTATTCTTTCATACTATGGCTTCCAACATTAATTGCTGGAATTATAATAACATCAGTTAACCCAAAAAACAAATATGAGTACAAAATTATCCCCAATTATAAAACCCGAAGAATTAACCTGGTTAAACCAGGATGATGAAATCGTAATCATTGATGCCAGCGCCGGATCAAAAGCAAGGTATGATGAGCAACATTTGGCTGGAGCGCTTTTTGCCGATGTAAATGAAGATTTAGCCAGCATTGGCGATTTTGCAATTGGCGGACGTCATCCATTACCAACTTCTGAACAGTTTTCCAATGTGCTACAAAAACTCGGGATCACTGAACATAGCCATGTTATTATATACGATGACAAAAATGCTGGTAATGCAGCTGCGCGGCTCTGGTGGATGTTGAAAGCAATCGGTCATGAAAAAGTACAGGTTATTGATGGCGGCTTTCAGGCGGCTGTTAAAGCAGGTTTTCCGACTACCGATAAAGTGGAGATCCCAAAATCGGTTGAACCATACCAAGTAAAAGAATGGGCATTGCCTTTATCCAACATCAATGAAGTAGAAAGAGTAGCTAAAACTGATAACTACATTGTGATCGACGTACGCGATGCCAATCGTTTTGCAGGCTTAACTGAAGCTATTGATTTAATTGCAGGCCATATCCCTGGAGCGGCCAATATTCCTTATACCGAAAACTTAGATGCAAACGGTGCTTTCCTTGCTCCTGAAATATTAAAAGAAAAATACGAAGAAGCCCTGGCACATGTAAAGCCCGAAAATGTAATTGTACACTGTGGTTCGGGTATTACTGCATGTCATACCCTTTTGGCTATGGATTATGCAGGCCTGCCCATTCCTAAACTCTATGTAGGCTCGTGGAGCGAATGGAGCAGGAATAATAAAGAAATGGTACTGGCCAGCTAATCATTCTGCAGACCTTATAGCCTTGAGAAACCTATAAGCTCTAAAAATCAAGAGTTAACGCCAACAATTTTTAAAAAACATTTTTTAATCTAATTATTTTATCCCTACATTTGCAGGCTAAAATTTTATAGTACTTTGAACCCACTAAAACAATTTTCATTACCGTTTACCGGATTAAAATTGGGATCTCATCAGTTTGATTATGAGCTTGATGACACCTTTTTTAATGCATTTGAGTACTCGCTAATCAAAAGTGGAAATTTAAAGGTAGACCTGGAACTTGAGAAACAAGAGACCATGTTGATCCTAAAATTCAAAGTTATTGGTACCGTAAATTTAGATTGCGATAAATGTTTATCAGAATTTGCTTACCCGGTAAACCTTTACGAAAGGCAGATTGTAAAGTTTGCTGAAGATGAACTGGAAAGTGATGATGAAGAAATTATCTCATTAAGCCGAAAAGACACCGAGATTGATATATCGGGGCCTTTATACGAGATGATTAACGTAGCGGTACCTTATATCAAAAACTGCGAGCAGGCAGGTAAAGATTGCGATCAGGAAATGATTGACCGCTTAAATCAGTTATCTATCCAAAAGCAGGCTGAAGAAAATGAACAAACAAGCGACCCACGTTGGGAAGCCCTTAATAAGTTAAAAAAATAATTAGATTATACAGCAATGGCACATCCAAAACGGAAGATCTCGAAACAGAGAAAAAATAAAAGAAGAACGCACTATAAAGCTGTTACTCCTTCTTTAGCAACATGCTCGGCAACAGGTGCTATCCACGTACCTCACCGTGCTTACAACGTTGATGGTAACTTATACTACAACGGCAAACTGGTTATCGAAAATACTCAGATAGGGTAATTTTCTTAAAAAATTGTTTGTGTTTTCAGCGGCTTTAGTCATACCTTAGTCAACTGAAAAATTCAGGATTACACCTGACTTAACACAAACAGATTTTTTCTATGAAAATAGGCCTCGACATAATGGGCGGAGACTATGCTCCCAAAGCAATTGTTTTGGGAGCAATAGCTGCTCATCAATCGCTTAACGCTGGAGAGCATTTAGTTCTTATTGGCGATACCGAACAGATTAAACCCATCCTTGCAGAAGAAGGTTTTAATCCAGATCATTTTGAATACGTTCATACTGATGAAGTAATTGGTATGGGCGAACATCCCACCAAAGCAATCGTTCAGAAACCGAATTCGAGCATAGCAGTTGGTTTTAACCTTTTAAAAGAAGGTAAAATCGATTCTTTTGCAAGTGCAGGTAACTCTGGAGCCATGTTGGTTGGCGCTGTATTTAGCGTTAAAACCATCCCGGGCATCATCCGCCCTTGTTTATGTACAATTCTTCCAAAATTAAAGGCGGCACAGGCTTACTCTTAGATGTAGGTGCAAATGCCGACTGTAAACCCGATATTTTATTACAATTTGGCGTTCTGGGCAGTTTATATGCAGAAAATCTTTTGCAGATTAACGATCCTAAGGTTGCCTTAATGAACATTGGTGAAGAAGATGAAAAAGGAAACATGCTTAGCATGGCTACTTTTCCGTTAATGAAAGAAAGCAACCTGTTCAACTTTGTGGGTAATGTGGAAGGAAGGGATTTATTTAATGAAAAAGCGGATGTAATTGTTTGCGATGGCTTTACCGGAAATGTAATGCTTAAATTAGCAGAATCGTTTTACGTACTTACCATCAAAAAAGGACTTAAAGATGAATTCTTCGATCGTTTTAATTATGAACAGTACGGTGGAAGTCCGGTTTTAGGTGTTAACGCTCCAGTTGTTATCGGACACGGAATTTCCAGTCCGCTAGCTGTTAAAAATATGGTTCTCCAATCCAGGGAAATGATTACTACCGGGTTGGTAGAAAAAATTAGAATGGCATTTAAATAATTTATTAAAATTCTTAAAATGAGTAAAATTCACGCTGCTATTACAGCAGTAAATGGTTACGTCCCCGACTATGTGCTTACAAACGCAGAGTTAGAAACCATTGTTGACACTTCGGATGAATGGATTACCAGCAGAACGGGAATTAAAGAACGTAGAATTTTAAAGGGAGAAGGTTTAGGTACTTCCGATATGGCGGTTCATGCTGTAAACGGTTTACTTAAAAAGAGAGGAATTGATGCAAGTGAAATTGAACTGATTATCTTTTGCACTACTACTCCAGATTTTACTTTCCCTGCTACAGCAAACGTTTTAGCAGATAAAATCGGAGCTAAAAATGCATGGGGTTACGATTTACAAGCCGCTTGTTCTGGCTTTATTTTCGGACTTTCTACAGGTGCATCATTTATCGAATCAGGAAGACACAAAAAAGTTTTAGTAGTTGGCGGTGATAAAATGTCGTCAATCATTAACTATGAAGACCGTACAACCTGCATCATTTTTGGCGATGGTTGTGGCTGTGCCTTACTAGAACCAAATGAAGAAGGATTTGGCATCCAGGATTCTATTTTAAGAACAGATGGTTCCGGAAGAGATTTCTTAGGCATGAAGGCTGGTGGTTCAGTTAAACCTGCAACCCACGAAACTATTGATGCCAGGGAGCATTTCGCACACCAGGAAGGCCCAACAGTATTTAAATTTGCCGTAACCAATATGGCTGATGTTGCTGCCGAAATTATGGAACGCAACAGCTTAACTGCTGATGATGTTGCCTGGTTAGTGCCTCACCAAGCCAATAAACGCATTATCGATGCTACTGCAAACCGTATGGGGGTTACTACCGATAAGGTAATGATCAACATCGAACGTTATGGCAATACAACCAACGGAACCATTCCGTTATGCTTATGGGAATGGGAAAGCAGATTGAAAAAAGGTGACAACATCGTTTTAGCTGCATTCGGTGGTGGCTTTACCTGGGGTTCGGTATACCTTAAATGGGCGTACGACACAAAATAGTCAGAAGTCTTTAGTCGGGAGTCAGAAGTAAGGTACTGCCCGGATAAAAATATAAAACAAAAAAAGTATAACTTAGTTAATTCAATAAACACTATTTTTTACATAACTAGCCTAAAAAATGGATATCAAACAAATACAGGAACTGATTAAATTTGTTTCTCGTTCTGGAGTAAATGAAGTTGCTATTGAGCAAGAAAACTTCAAAATCACGATCAAAACAAACCAAGCACCAACAGTTGTGCATGCTACCGTACCACAGGCTCCGCTTGTACAGGCTGCTGCCCCTGTTGCCACAGCTCCTACTGCACCAAATGCAGCAACACCTGCTGTACCAGTTGCAGATGACACTTCAAAATACATTACTATTAAATCGCCAATGATCGGTACCTTCTATCGTTCAGCTAGTCCGGAAAAACCGATGTTTGTTAACGTTGGCGATGAGGTTAGCACAGGTAAAGTAGTTTGTATTATAGAGGCAATGAAACTATTTAACGAGATTGAAAGTGAAGTTTCAGGCCGTATAGTTAAAATATTAGTTGATAATGCATCACCTGTAGAATATGATCAACCGTTATTTTTAGTAGAACCTATTTAGAAGCTGATTTCACAGATTAATTTGATTTCGCAGATTTTTGATCATACCGTTAAACCGGTGTAATCGTTTAAATCTGTGTAATCCTAAATTAAAAATTATGTTTAAAAAAATACTAATTGCCAACAGGGGTGAAATCGCTTTGCGTATTATCCGTACCTGTAAGGAAATGGGCATCAAAACGGTTGCTGTTTACTCTACTGCAGATCGCGAGAGTTTACACGTACGTTTTGCTGATGAGGCTGTTTGTATTGGGCCCCCACCCAGTAAAGATTCTTATTTAAATATCCCAAATATTATCTCGGCTGCAGAATTAACTAATGCCGATGCCATACACCCAGGTTACGGTTTCTTATCTGAAAACGCTAAGTTTTCTAATATATGCCGCGAATACAACATCAAATTTATTGGTGCTACCCCAGAGCAGATCAATGGCATGGGCGATAAAGCCTCAGCAAAAGAAACCATGAAAATCGCGGGTGTTCCAACTATTCCAGGATCGGAAGGTTTGCTTACCAGCGTTAAAGAAGGTATTGCAATTGCCAATGAAATGGGCTACCCTGTAATTCTAAAAGCAACTGCCGGTGGTGGTGGACGCGGTATGCGTGTAGTCTGGAAAAGATGAAGATTTCGAAAATGCCTGGGACAGTGCGCGTCAGGAATCTGGTGCGGCATTTGGTAACGATGGCTTATATTTAGAAAAATACATTGAAGATCCACGTCACATTGAAATCCAGATCATCGGAGATCAGTTTGGTAAAGCATGTCACTTATCAGAACGCGATTGTTCCATTCAACGCCGTCACCAGAAATTGGTAGAAGAATCTCCATCTCCGTTTATGACCGAAGAACTTCGTGAAAGAATGGGTGAAGCTGCGATTAAAGGTGCAATGGCCGTAAACTACGAAGGTGCAGGTACAATCGAATTCCTGGTTGATAAACACCGCAACTTCTATTTTATGGAAATGAACACCCGTATCCAGGTAGAGCACCCGGTTACCGAAGAGGTGATCAACTTCGATCTAATTAAAGAACAGATTAAAGTAGCTGCCGGAATTCCGATTTCGGGCAAAAACTATACGCCGGAGATGCATGCCATTGAATGTCGTATCAATGCAGAAGATCCTGCGAATAACTTCCGTCCTTCACCTGGTAGAATCACTAATTTCCATTCTCCGGGCGGGCATGGTGTTCGTGTAGATACCCACGTGTATGCAGGTTATTCAATTCCTTCCAACTACGATTCGATGATTGCAAAATTAATCTGCGTAGCGCAAACACGTGAAGAAGCCATCTGTACCATGGAGCGTGCTTTGAGCGAATTCGTAATTGAAGGTATTAAAACTACCATTCCTTTCCACTTACAATTGATGAAAGATCCTAACTTCAGGGCAGGAAACTTCACCACTAAGTTTATGGAAACGTTTGAATTTACGGAATAATATAAACGATTATAAAAATTTAAATCCCATTTTGGTAAAACAGAATGGGATTTTTCTTTATTAAAAATTTAAGAATTATTTCAGTAAATTTGAATTATGGAAACATTAATTGTACATCCGGAAAACAAGGCTCAATTAAATGCCGTAAAGCAGGTTTTAAAAGCCATGAAGATTTCTTTTGAAAAAAGAGGATAAGCCTTACAATCCCGAATTTGTTGCTAAAATAAAAAAATCAGAGCAAAACTTTAAAGAGGGAAAATTTACTAAGATAGCTATAGATGATTTATGGAAATAGCTTTTGATGAGATAGCCAAAGAAGACCTAAGTTACTGGAAAAAAAGTGGCAATATCGCTATTCAAAAGAAAATAGAATCTCTTCTTATTGCCATACTAGAATCCCCGTTTAAGGGTATCGGAAAACCTGAACAACTTAAATATGATTTTTCAGGGATGTGGTCGAGGAGGATAAATTCAGAGCACAGAATTATCTATCAGGTTATGGAAGTTGAGCAAGTTATTAAAATTCACTCCCTAAGAGGACATTATAAATAATTAACATATTGATCTACATAATATATTAAAGCATTTCTCATAATAATATAAACTATTTCTATATTTAACACGTAAATACCATTCTATTCAAATAGAATGGTATTTTTGTTTTCAACATGAGCGACACTAAAAAAATCTACTTACAAAAGCTATCGGACAAAAGAGCACCACATTAGAGGCAGAGATGTCTTTTTTTGATCACCTGGATGTTCTCCGTAAACATTTAATCAGAGCCGTAATTGCCATTGCCGTTTTTACCGGTATCGCTTTTTATTTCAACGAGGAAATCCTTGATAAAATTATTTTCGGGCCTAAAAAACCAGATTTTTGGACCTATCGCATGATGTGTAAACTGGTAGAGCACTTTCCTTCCTTAGGCAAGGATATGTGTATCACCAAAATTAATGGTGAAATCATCAATACAGAAATGGCAGGTCAGTTTAACCTGCAGTTAAATGTTTGTGTAATGTGTGGTATTGTTGTTGGTTTCCCGTATTTATTATGGGAAATATGGCGTTTTATCAAACCAGCACTGCATGAGAACGAACGTAAATCTGCAAGTGGCTTTGTATTCTTTGCATCGGTACTTTTCATTATCGGTATCTTTTTCGGGTACTTTGTAGTATGCCCATTATCGGTTAACTTTTTAACAGGATATACTGTGAGTGCCGAAATTAAAAACACATTTACCGTCGATTCGTATCTATCATCTGTGGCAACTTTAACTTTAGGCACCGGAATTATCTTCGAACTTCCGGTTATTATTTTCATCCTGTCGAAACTTGGGTTGATGACACCGAAACTAATGAGATCGAGCAGAAGGTATGCCGCAGTTATTATCTTAATCATTGCCGCTATTGTTACGCCAACACCTGATATTATGACGATGCTGATTGTAGCTACGCCATTGTTCTTACTTTATGAGCTGAGTATTTTTGTATCGGCCTACATCGAAAAAAGAAGAAAAAGGCTGATGCTGCTTTCTACGCTAACTAACAAAAACATTACGAACAGAATTCATAATTCTCTATAAATTTGACAATGTCTGGTACAAAAATAAAAATTGCCATTGGCGCGGATCATGCCGGATTCGAATACAAAGAAATATTAAAAGATTTTTTACAGGATTACGAGGTAAAAGATTTTGGCACCTATTCTGAAAGTTCAGTTGATTATCCAGATTTTGCTCATCCTGTTGCCGAAGCGGTAGAAAATGGTGATTTTACATACGGTATCTTGCTTTGTGGATCGGCAAATGGAGTAGCCATCACGGCCAATAAACACCAGCACGTCAGGGCTGGTTTATGCTGGGAAAATGAGGTAGCTTCTTTGGTCCGCAAGCACAATAACGCAAACGTTTTATGTATCCCTGCCAGATTTGTTTCGGAAGAACTGGCAAAAGAAATAACGACAACTTTTTTAGCTACTGAATTTGAAGGTGGTCGCCACCAGAACAGGGTTGAAAAAATTTCGTGTTAACAACAAACTCAACTAACTATTATCATAATGAACAAAAAGTTTTTAACCCTTAGTTTGGTATCACTTGTTTCCGCAAGTTGCTTTAGCCAGATAAAGCCCCTTATACCGAATAAGGATGCGATAAAATTCAGCAAGGCGATTAGTCCGGAAAATGCTTACAAGCACCTTTCAGTTTTGGCTTCTGATGAATATGAAGGCCGCGAAACAGGTACTAAAGGTGCCTGGATGGCAGCAGATTATATCCGCGACTATTTCAAATCTTTAGGTCTAAAAGCACCTGTAAATGGCAGCTATTTCCAAAAGATCGATCTGGTTAATGTTACACTAAAAGAGAGCCATGTAACTGTTAACGGTCAGCCGAAAGAATACCAGAAAGATTATATCGTTTCACCGAGCTTAATCAGCGATAACGGTTTCACTTTTTCTACCGATCAGATTGTATTTATTGGTTATGGAATCAAAAAAGACAATTACAACGATTTTGCCGGAACTGATATTAAAGGCAAAGTGGTGATGATGTTTAACGGCGGCGATCCGACCATTAAACCAGGTACCAGAATTGACAGGGCATCTTACCGTGCTATGTTGGAAGGAAGAGCAAAATATTTTGCAGAGAATAATGTTAAAGCCATCATTCTGATCGATCCAAGTGTAGACAGAATTACCGAAAATAGCAAACAAGCTCAAAATAATGGTCGTGTAATGGTAAAAACCAACGCAGCTATTGAGGCTCAGAAGCAAAACGAAATTCCACGCATTTCAATCTCAGTAGCATTAGCAAACGATCTGTTAAAATCAGCCAATACTACGGTAGCAGATTTACAAAAGAAAATTACCGAAAGCCTTACTCCTGCTTCACAAATCGTAGGTGTTCCTTTTTCAGCAAGTGCTGCTAAAAATGAGGCATCAGTTAGGTGCGAAAATGTTTTAGGTTATTTAGAGGGGTCTGATCCGGTTCTAAAAAAGGAAGTATTAATTTTAACCGGTCACTACGATCATATTGGTTTAGAAACTGATCCAAACGCAAAAGACAAAGTAAACAATGGAGCAGATGATGATGGATCGGGTACTACTGGTGTATTATTGATGGCAAAAGCCTTTACCGATGCCAAAAAAGCAGGTAAGGGTGCTAAAAGCAGTATCTTATTTATGACTGTAGTTGGAGAAGAAAAAGGCCTTTGGGGTTCTGAATGGTACTCTGAGCATCCTGTTTTTCCAGTAGCCAATACCATTGCTGATTTAAATACTGATATGATTGGCCGTACTGGCGAAGAGTATTTGGGCAAACCAGATTCAGCAAACTACATTTACTCAGTAGGCTCTAGAATGTTAAGTAGCGATTTGGCTAACTTAAGCGAGCAGGTTAATGCAACCTATACCAAAATGAAACTGGATTATAAGTATGATGATCCAAAAGATCCTGAGCAAATTTATTACCGTTCAGATCATTATAACTTCGCAAAATTGGGTATTCCGATTATCTTCTATTATGACGGCATGTTACAACAAGACTACCACAAACCTGGCGATGAAGTAAGCAAAATTAACTTCCCCCTATTGGCAAAAAGAGCAAAATTAACCTACTTTACCGCATGGGAACTGGCAAACAGACCTAAACGCCCGGCAGTAGATATGGACGGAAAAGGAAATCCAAAGAAATAATATTCAAAATACTAAGCCTCAACGAAATGTTGGGGCTTTTTTATGCTTAACTGTCGCTATATATTTCAAAATTAAAAACCTGATTAGATTATTAATATACCTTTAAAATCTGCATTAGAAATTTTTGGCGCACTCGTCACCCTGAATTTATTTCAGGGTCTATCTAATAGGAAAGATGCTGAAATAAATTCAGCATGACGATCTCGCTAGTTTCACAGACTCAAAATTAGTCAGTATGAATAGTATTAATCGAATTGAGATCTATTTAAGATGAAATGAGTGATGATTTTAATCCTCCACTAGATGATTTCAAGGATTATATACAATAAAAATAATTGCTTGATAGTCAAGTTTCAATTTTCTAAAAATAAACTCAACAGGGTTTCCTATCTTTGGTTTTTAACAGAGTAGCCTGAAACTAAAAACAGCTATTCTTCGTTACCCCTATAATGAAATTGCCATTGATGAAAACTGCCGAGGAATTTTTAGAGAAGTCTGATGAGAAAGCTTTCGATTTACCGCACCGTAAAACCATAAATTATAATATTGGCAAATACAATGCGGCAGTTGAACGCGGTTTATCAAAATTCGAAAACCTCGAAGCCTCGAAAAAAAGGCGCATGTAATTAAATGGCGTGTGATGGAAAACCTCGACAAGTTTTTACCCGAGTTCGAATCGAACTTTCAGCGTCGTGGCGGTAAGGTAATTTGGGCTAACGATGCTGAAGAAGCCCAGCAAGAAATCCTCAATATCATTAAAAGAAACAATGGTAAAACAGTCATCAAATCTAAATCGATGACAACAGAGGAAATACACCTGAACGACTTTCTGGAACAAAACAATATCGAATCGCTGGAGAGTGATTTAGGCGAATACATCGTTCAGTTATTGGGCCAGGCTCCCTACCATATTGTTACCCCAGCCATGCACTTAAGTGCTACAGATATTTCGCAGTTATTTCATGATAAATTTGGCACGCCTATAGATGCCACTCCTCCGCAGCTGGTACAAAAAGCGAGAGAATTACTTCGCGATAAATACCTGAATGCTGATATTGGTATTAGCGGCGGGAATTTTTTAATTGCCGATACGGGAAGTATTGCCCTCACTGAAAATGAAGGTAATGCACGTTTAAGCACCACTTTTCCTAAAATCCACATCGCTATTGTAGGTATCGAAAAGATAATTCCTTCTATGGCCGACCTGGATCTGTTCTGGCCTTTATTGGCTTCACATGGAACCGGGCAGAATTTAACGGTTTACAATACCATTTTAAGTGGCCCGCGCCAGCCAAATGAAACCGATGGCCCCGAAGAAATGTATGTTATCCTGCTGGATAATGGCCGTACCAACTTACTGGCTCAAAAAGATCAGCGACAAGGCTTGTATTGCATCCGTTGTGGCGCCTGCTTAAATGCCTGCCCCGTATATAAAAATATTGGTGGACATACCTATAACACCACATATAGCGGTCCAATCGGCTCTGTGATTACGCCGCATTTAAAGGGTATGGAAGAGTTTAAACACTTAAGCTATGCTTCCAGTCTCTGCGGAAAATGTTCAGAGGTTTGTCCGGTTAAAATCGATATCCACAAAATGTTGCTGTTAAACCGGCGAGACGCTGCAGCTGCTCATGATAATGGCAAAAAAGAAGAAATGGGCTGGAGCATGTTCAATAAAATGATGCAAAAGCGCAAGTGGATGGATTTCTTTGGTGGGAAATTTAAAAATTTTATGCTTAAAACTTTCTTTAAAAAGAGTTGGGGCAAATATCGCGAAATGCCAAAAGTTGCGGATAAATCTTTCGCAAAACAGTGGGAAGAGTTGAAGAAGAATCGGGAGTCTTAAGCCCCCAAGTCTTTGGTCTTTAAATTAACTAATACCTGAAATGTAATTTTAATCGTCCTTGATATTTTGTATATTTGAGTATGGTACGAACAATAATAACACCGGATAAAGAAAACATCTCAATAGATGTTCCTAAGGCTTATATTGGGAAACAAATTGAGGTTTTGGTTTATGCTGTCGACGAACTTAACGAGATGGAGAAACCTAAAAGAAAGCATTCTGATTTTCGTGGTTCACTAAACCTTACTGACAAGCAATACGAAGAATTCCAGCAATATATTATCGATAGCAGGAACGAATGGGAAAGGGATATTTAGCAGATACCAATTCGGTAATTGAGTATCTTGAAAATAAATTACCTGAAAAAATACTCGTATTTATGGATAATCTCGAAATGCATTTATCTGTTATTTCAAGAATAGAACTTTTAGGCTGGTCTAAGATGACAGAACATCAATTTCAACAATTAAGCGGATTCATTTCAGCATCGCTTGTTTATGATCTATCAGAAGAAATTATCCAAAACACTATCAAAATAAGAAAATCGCATAGAATTAAACTTCCAGATGCAATAATAGCAGCCACAGCAATAACCAATAACCTTACCTTAATCACAAGAAATACTTCCGATTTTAAAAAAATTGTAAATCTCCAAGTCCTCAATCCATGGGATATTTCTTAAAGCAATAATCAAAAGCCTATTATGCATTTCAATCGAGGAGATAAAGACGACAAATTCTTATTGAATTTATACAAAAGATTGCTTTACCCCCGGATGGTTGAAGACAAGATGCTTAAACTTTTGCGTCAGGGCCGAATTGGCAAATGGTTTTCGGGTATTGGACAGGAAGCCATTGCAGTTGGCAGCACCTTAGCCATGCAAAACGATGAATATATTTTGCCCATGCACCGTAATTTGGGTGTTTTTACCTCACGCGATATTCCCTTAAAAAAATTAATGGCCCAATGGCAGGGCAAGATTACCGGCTTTACTAAAGGTCGCGACCGCTCCTTCCATTTCGGCACACAAGATTATAAAATCATCGGGATGATCTCCCACCTCGGACCGCAAATGGCTTTAGCAGATGGCATTGCATTGGCCAATGTTTTGGCCAAAAAGCAACATGCTACCTTAGTTTACACCGGTGAAGGCGCAACCAGCGAGGGCGATTTCCATGAAGCGGTAAATGTTGCAGCCGTTTGGGGCCTTCCGGTTATTTTTCTCATTGAGAATAACGGATATGGCCTTTCCACTCCAAAATCAGAACAGTTTAGATGTAAAAACCTGGTGGATAAAGCCATCGGTTATGGCGTAGAAGGTATTCAGATAGACGGAAACAATATTCTGGAGGTTTATAATACCATCAACCAGCTGGCTATGGAAATCCGGAAGGATCCAAGACCAGTTTTAGTGGAATGCCTTACTTTCCGGATGCGTGGACATGAAGAAGCATCAGGCACTAAATATGTTCCGCAAGAACTTTTTGATGAGTGGGAAAAGAAAGATCCGCTAAGTAATTACGAAACCTATTTAATTGAGCAGGGTATTTTAACCTCTGATACGGTTATCGATGTCAAAATCCAGATCAAAAGAGATATTGAACTGGAAATTGAAGAAGCTTTTAACGAAGATGAGCCCATTGCTAATGCCGATCAGGAAGAAGCAGACATGTATTTCCCTTATACGCAACAGGTTACTCAGGCCAATGAATCTTCAACCGAAAAACGATATTTAGATGCCATTAGCGATGCACTCGATTTAGCCATGCAAAAGTATCCTAACCTGGTTTTAATGGGGCAGGATATTGCCGATTATGGCGGGGCTTTTAAAATTACAGATGGCTTTACCGCTAAATATGGCAAAGGCAGAGTGCGTAATACGCCTATTTGCGAATCGGCCATTGTGGGTGCAGGCCTGGGCCTATCTATAAATGGTTATAAAGCTGTGGTAGAGATGCAATTTGCAGATTTTGTGACGGTAGGCTTTAATCAGATTGTAAACAACCTGGCCAAAACGCATTACCGTTGGGGCGAAAAGGCTGATGTAGTGGTGCGTATGCCTACAGGTGCAGGTACGGGTGCCGGGCCATTCCATTCGCAAAGTAATGAAGCCTGGTTTACCAAAACTCCCGGACTTAAAATTGTTTATCCGGCTTTCCCTGAAGATGCTAAAGGATTATTGTTAGCTGCGATCGAAGATCCAAATCCTGTATTATATTTTGAGCATAAATACCTCTACCGAAGTTTAACAGCTCCTGTTCCGGATGGCTATTACACCACAGAAATCGGCAAAGCAGTCAGGCTTGCCGAAGGAGGCAAGTTTGCAATCATTACTTACGGACTGGGTGTACATTGGGCATTAGAGTACCTGAATCAATATCCTGAAAGCGGCGCTACATTAATTGATCTGCGCACACTTCAGCCATGGGATAAAGAAGCCGTACAACAGGCTGTTAAAGAAACCGGAAAGATTTTAATTTTGCACGAAGATACCTTGACAAATGGCTTTGGAGCAGAAATATCAGCCTGGATTGGGGAACATTGTTTCGCTTATCTGGATGCACCGGTAATGCGTTGTGCAAGTTTAGATACCGCCATTCCAATGAATAAAATATTAGAAGAAGATTTTCTGGCTAAAGCAAGATTAGCGGAAATGATTGATAAGTTATTAAAATATTAAGAGTGGTTTAGTACACTATCGTCATACTGATCCGATAGCTATCGGATTTATTTCAGCAGCATTAAAGATCCTGAAATAAATTCAGGGTGACGACATCAAAAAACAGAAAAATGAGCAATTTCAAAGTCGAAGGAAATATCATTAACATCACAAAGCGAAATATTTTCTTTGGCGAAGTAGCCGTTGAGGATGGAAAAATAAAATCAATTTCCAAAATTTCCGATCAGCGGGAAGGCACTCATTTTATTTCTCCAGGCTTTATCGATAGCCATGTGCACATCGAAAGTAGTATGTTAATTCCAAGTGAATTTGCACGATTGGCAGTTGTTCATGGAACGGTTTCTACGATTAGCGATCCACACGAAATTGCCAACGTTTGTGGGATGGAAGGTGTAGAATTTATGATTGAAAATGGCAATACTGTGCCTTTTAAATTCAACTTCGGTGCACCAAGCTGTGTTCCTGCTACCATTTTTGAAACCGCAGGCGCAGAACTGAATCATGATGATGTAAAAGCATTATTAGAGCGTCCGGAAATAAAATATCTGAGCGAAATGATGAATTTCCCTGGTGTACTTTATAAAGATGAAGAAGTTTTAAAAAAGATTGCTGCGGCACACCACTTGGGTAAACCTGTTGATGGGCATGCTCCTGGTTTACGAGGCGATGACGTCCAGCAATATATAGATGCCGGAATTTCTACTGATCACGAATGTTTTACTGCCGAAGAAGCTTTAGACAAATTACAGCGCGGCATGAAAATCCTGATCCGTGAAGGAAGTGCAGCCAAAAATTTTGAGGCGCTGATCCATTTGCTGAACGATTGGCCGGAAATGATGATGTTTTGCAGTGATGATAAACATCCCGATAGTTTAGTCGAAAACCACATCAATCAGCTTTGTGCAAGAGCAGTAGAAAAGGGAATTGATATTTTCAATATTCTTCAGGCAGCCTGCATCAATCCTATTCTTCACTACAAATTAGATGTTGGAACATTACAACATAACGATCCGGCAGATTTTATTGTAATCGAGGATCTAAAAAACTTCAAAATTAAACAAACCTATATTGATGGATTGTTGCTTGCCGAAAATGGCAAAACAGTTGGAGATTGGGTAAAACATGTAGAAGATCAGGAATCGGTAAATCATTTCGATTGCAGTTTGAAAAAGGAAGAAGATTTTGTTTATCCCTTCACAGGACAAGAAGAAATCCCTGTAATAGAAGCTTTAGATGGACAATTGATTACCAATAGGTTAACCGCTAAACCAAAAGTTTTAAATAATAGCATTATCAGCGATCTGGAAAACGATGTATTGAAGATGGTGGTGGTAAACCGTTACCATGATGCTCCTGTGGCTGTATCTTTTGTAAAGAATTTTGGTTTAAAAAAGGAGCCATTGCTTCAAGCGTTGCTCACGATAGTCATAATATTATTGCTGTTGGTGTAGACGACAAGAGTATCTGTGAAGCGGTAAATTGGGTAATTGCAGCAACTGGTGGTGTAGTGGCGCTGGGAAAAGGAAAAAAGAAGTTATAGCTTTACCGGTAGCAGGCTTAATGAGTAACCAGAATGGTTATAAAGTTGCGGAAAGTTATACTTCTATAGATCAATTTGCGAAAGGTTTAGGTTCTACTTTACTTGCTCCATTTATGACACTTTCTTTTATGGCTTTATTGGTGATTCCACATTTAAAGCTCAGTGACAAAGGTTTATTTGATGGCGATGAGTTTAAGTTTATATAGCTTATTTTACGCCTTCAATCCGATCAGCGAAGACACTAATCAATTTAAAATCTTTATTAAGTTCAATCACTTGAGGCCATAGATTTTTAAGAACATCATAGAATTGATTCATTTTCATGTTTCCGAGCTTAATATGTATAACTTTTGGTGGAGGGTTATGAAGCAAAATACGGGAGGAGAAATCACTATCTTTAGTAATGATTGTCAAATTTTCCGACTCAGCATATTTCCAGATTTCGCTATCAGACCATTCATCACCTAATTCATATTGATGAATATACTCGTCAGAATTCCACAACGAAAAGAATCTTGGTAAATTTACATCAATGAGAAAAACCTTTTGCATTAAGCCACAGCTTGCTTAATTACAAAACTATGGTTCATTAATTCAGTTGCATAAAGCATGCAGGCAGTAATATCTGCCACTTCTAAAGATGGATACTGCTTTAAAATTTCTTCTGAAGTCTCCCCTGCTGCTAAAAATTCCATTATGGTTTGCACAGTAATTCTTTTACCTCTTATGATGGGCTTACCACCACAAATATTTGCATCAATATAAATACGGTCAAAAATCTTTTCCATAACTTAAAGTTAATCAATTAGTTTAATTTTTGATAATCTTATTCTACCACAAAAACCTCTGCCAAAGGATTAAATAAATACAACCGTTTATCATCTAAACAAATACAACGGTACCGCTTTCTGATCCTTTCTCCTTTTGTGAAACGCCGGCCATCTTTAATTTTAAAAGTGGTATTGATGGGTAATTGCTCTAAATGTAAAGTTTCTGTTTTATTACTATCGTACTTTTTTAATGCACGCGATAAATGCAGATCAGAGCAGCTTGATGCCGCCGGATTAGACATATAATTATCAATTGCTTTATGAATATCATATGGAAAGATATTCAGCTCAAAAAAAGGAACCATCATCCTTTGGAAATTCTTTTTCCACTCTGAGCCATGTGGTTTTACTTTATTTTTAAAATCGTTCCACGTGAGTAAATGCGCAAATTCGTGTACCGTAGTAACCAAAAAAGCATAATGGTTGAGGTTGAAATTTACTGAAATCCTGTGGCCTTTGCCCTGATAAGGGTGACGGTAATCGCCCAGTTTTGTAGAACGGGTTTTAGAGATTTTAAATTCGCACTGAAAATAATCAATCCACTTGGCAATTAGCGGTGCCGCTGGTTCTGGCATATACTGCGCTAAAACTTTAACCTTTTCCATTTAACCGCAAAGTTCGCAAAGTTTTCCGCAAAGAAACAAAGAAAAGTTATAAGCCATTCACTACACGTTTTAATCCATCCTTTAACCTAATTACGTTAAAATTCATCAAAAGACCTAATTTGTAATTACCTAACTTCATATAAGTTAATGTTTGTGCCAAATGAATCTCATTAAAAGCTTCTATACTTTTCAATTCTAAAACCAATTTGCGCTCAACCAAAATATCAATTCGATATCCACAGTCTAGTTTTACCTCTTCGAAAATTAAAGGCATTATCTTTTCTTTTTCAACAAATAACCCTGCCTTGAGAATTTTATAATACAGACATTCTTTATAGGCGCTTTCCAACAGACCAGGACCTAAAGCACTATGAACTTCTATTGACAATCCGATTACAATTCTTGATAATTCATTCTCATCCATATCTTTGAATTTGCTTTTGCGCCCTTTGCGTTTTTGTCCTTAGCAATCTTTGCGGTTAGATTTCGATCTATTCCTCTGATGGAAACAATGATGCCAGCACGAGTTTAATCTCCCCAAATGAATAATCCTTTCCTAAAAACTCTCTTATCGTTGCCATTGATTTTGTTTTCTGGCTTTCTACTGCATCAGCAATATTTTTGATCTTGTTGGCCTTTACCAGTTTGGTTACATCCAATTGTTGTGTAGAAACATAATAGGCCAAATGTCCCTCAATGGTACCGGCAGAAAAACCACGATCTTTTGCAATTTCGTCGATGGTTTTCCCTTGCTCATACAGCTCGAAGCTTACCAGTTTGGTGTCGATTTTTGGTTCTTTTTTCTTTTTCTCGGCTGCAGATTTTACTTTCAGTGTTTCTCCTTTTAACTGGATCGCTTTTTGGAGTTGATGGTTTCTTTCGACCGTATTCAACAGCGCATCGGTATCTGCTTTGCTAAACTCCTTCCCAGCGATAAGTGCTTGCAACAATGCTTTACCTTTATGCATTTTTTTCAATTGCTCATACACTAAAATTTCGAGTTCGAGTAGCTCTGTAACATAAGTTTTAATCTGCTTTTCTTCTTTTATCACTTCTATTTGAGCTAGAAAACGGTCTGAGATCTCCTTAACCAGCGGATTAAAATATTTTAAGGCCGCCTCTACCCTTTTCGATACATTAAATAATGTATGCTCAGTTTGCTGTGCGAACAGGTTTTTGAGCTGATTAACAAACGTATCGGCTGTGGCTGTAATTTTTTGAAAGTCGGTATAAATAGTATCTGTCCAGTCTTCGTGCCTTTGCTTGGCCGATTTTTCACTTTTATCAAATGTTTGGCGGTGTTCTTTTAAGTAATAGCGGATTAGGTTCAAATCAAATGCGGCAAGCAAATAACTGCGGATAAAAGCATAACTCTCTATACTGATCTGCTCGTTCAGCACTTCCGAAGGTTGTTTTGTTTTAGAGAAATAATGCACATTCTGATCCTGCTGCAAACCACTATCGCGAAGATGAGAAGTTAAAACTAAACCCTTTAATGAGCGTAAACGCGATAAGGCCACATAAGCCTGACCAGGTGCAAAAGCATCACCTACATCAATAATAGCCTTATCAAAAGTTAAACCCTGACTTTTATGGACGGTGATGGCCCATGCCAGTTTAATGGGATATTGTATAAATGAACCGGCAACATTTTCTTTGATCTCGTTGGTTACTTCGTCCAGTTTATATTTTACGTTCTCCCAGGTGTAGGGCGAAATCTGGATTACCACTTTATCTTCCGGTAGTTCAATTTCAATTACATCTTTTTCGATATGGTGTACCACGCCAATTTTACCATTGTAATAGCGCTTTTCGGCGGTCATATCATTTTTAATAAACATTACCTGCGCACCAACCTTTAGCTCTAAGCTTTTATCATTTGGATAAGCATATTCATTAAACTCTCCCTGAACTTTTGCTTCGAAGAAATATGATTTTGTTTTCAGTTGGGTCAACCTTTCGCGGTTAATGCTATCAGCTTTATGATTATGGGTGGTTAAAGTGATATAATTTTCATCGGCAGCAGGTTTAAAATCCTGTTTGAAATGTTGCTTTAGCAAGGCAGTATCTTCAACGGTAATTTTATTGTTCCGCAGGTTGTTCAGCAGATCGATAAAAACAGCATCATCCTGACGATAAATTTTATCCAGTTCGATATAAACCGGTGGATTATCCTGCAGGGCCAGCGCATCGAAGAAATAAATGCTCTTATAAAATTTAGCCATAATGCGCCACTCGTCATTTTTTACCACTGGAGGTAACTGGTGCAGGTCGCCGATAAATAATAACTGTACTCCACCGAATGGAAGGTTTCTGTTACGGCGTACATACCGCAAAGCGAAATCTATAGCATCGAGCATATCTGCCCTCAACATACTCACCTCGTCAATTACCAACAGTTCCAGTTCCTGCAACATGCGGCGTTTATTGCCCTGCATGTTTAAGTGTTTTACTAAAGTTTTGGGTGTATTAAAGTTGAAATTAATATTTTCGTTGACCAGCGCTCCTGCAGCATCAGGAAAAAAGCGCCAAAGGGCATTTGAAATAAGGAGTGAATGGTTACTCCTGCGGCATTAATGGCTGCAATACCCGTAGGCGCCACAATTAAAGCCTTTTTATGCGTAAGCTGGATCAGTTTCCGCAAAAAAGTTGTTTTACCTGTTCCGGCTTTTCCGGTCAAAAAAACATGTTTTGAGGTATAATTAACAAATTTAGCCGCAATTTCTGCGGGCATAGAAGTTTCTTCCAAAGTAGGCATCGGCAGTAAAATTTTAGTTAGCAATAAACGGAGGGACGAATAAAGCTAAACATTTTAGCACAAAACTAAAGAATGATTGATGAGAAATTTTAATTTTAAGTGGATATTTTTGGTCACCACTTTTATTTAATCAATAATTTCTTGATTAGCGGAATAAAAAACCTCAATAGAATTACTGCAGAAGCAACCTAAACCTGACAGAAACGACAGCCTCCGATTTTTTCTATCGGAGCTATAGTGTATGGCAGGACTGCAATAACAAAAGAACCACTGTCCTTAGTTTTCCAAATCATTTTCTAAATCTATTCACCCCAACAATAAAACAATACAACAACCTAACAATTAATGATAAAGCTTTTTATTATCTTTGCAGCCTGATGAAACAACAATATTCAAATCTTATCGCTGTTAAATTCCTTTAACCAGGTTTCATCATCTTTTACACCCAAAATTTTATTATGCTTAACCCCGAAATAGAAAAACGTAAAACCTTTGCCATTATTAGTCACCCCGATGCAGGTAAAACCACGCTGACAGAAAAGTTTCTGCTTTTTGGTGGCGCCATCAATACCGCAGGTGCAGTAAAGCGGAACAAAGCGAACCAAAGTAATACCTCCGATTTTATGGAGATCGAAAAACAACGTGGTATCTCGGTGGCTACTTCGGTAATGGGTTTCGAATACAGTGGTAAACGTATCAATATTCTGGATACTCCTGGTCACAAGGATTTCGCAGAAGATACTTACAGGACTTTATCGGCTGTGGATAGTGTGATTTTGGTGGTAGACTGCGTGAAGGGTGTGGAGGAACAAACGGAAAAACTGATGTCGGTTTGCCGTATGCGTAACACGCCGGTAATTATTTTCATCAACAAAATGGACCGTGAAGGTAAAGAGGCTTACGATTTACTGGATGAAATTGAAGAAAAGTTAAACATCAGTCTGTGTCCACTTTCATGGCCTATAGGCCAGGGGCATACCTTTAAAGGTGTTTACAGCATTTATAACAAACATTTAAATTTGTTTAACTCTGATAAAACCAAAGTGACCGATTCGGTTGTGGCAGCAAGTGATTTAAATGATCCATCTTTATTGAATTACCTGAAAGAAAACGAGATCAATACATTGAAAGATGATGTGGAACTGGTTGACGGCATCTACGGCAAAATTGATAAAGATTTATACACCGATGGTTTGGTTGCACCTGTGTTTTTTGGCAGTGCGATTAATAACTTCGGGATCAAAGAACTTCTGGATACATTTATTGATATCGCGCCAAGCCCACGTCATAGGGAAGCTGAGGAACGTGATGTATTGGTTGAAGAGAAAAATTTCAGTGGCTTTGTGTTTAAGATCCACGCCAACTTAGACCCAAAACACCGCGACAGGATTGCTTTCTTAAGAATCTGTTCCGGCAAGTTTGAGCGGAATAAATTCTACTACCATACCCGTCAGGATAAGAAACTAAAATTCTCTAACCCGATGGACTTTATGGCTAACGAAAAAAGTATTGTTGAAGAAGCCTGGCCAGGCGACGTGGTAGGTTTATACGATAGTGGCAACTTTAAAATCGGCGATACTTTAACTGAAGGGGAAAAACTGCAGTTTAAAGGAATCCCCAGTTTCTCTCCATCTATCTTTAAAGAGGTAGAAAACATGGATCCTATGCGTACCAAACAGTTGGAAAAAGGTATTGAGCAGTTAACGGATGAAGGTGTGGCACAATTGTTCGTGATGCAGCCTGGGAACAGGAAAGTAATCGGCGCAGTAGGAGAGCTTCAGTTTGAGGTAATCAATTTCAGGTTAGAGCACGAATATGGTGCTAAATGCCGATTCCGTACCTTAAGCTATACGCGTTCGAGCTGGGTAACTTCTACGGACAGGAAAAAGCTCGACGAATTTGTGAAACGTAAGCAACAGCACATCGGTTTTGATAAAGAAGCCAATCCGGTTTATTTGTCCGATAGCGAATATATGATCAATTTAACCAAACAGGATTATCCTGATATCGATTTCCATAAAACGAGCGAGTTTAAGAGTTAGTCAGATAGTCTTTAGCCCAGAGCACATAAAAAACCTCACTGGATTTTAAAATCCAGTGAGGTTTTAACATCTGATTGTGCCTGGCAATCACGGTTTAACTATTTTTTTCTCAAATCCCAAATCTTTAAACTGGTTAAAGTGCTTTTACCATCTTTCGAAAATGCCGTAATTCCAGTTGCCTTTTCATCTGGAAAAATCATGGTCGAAATTACTTTCTCCCCGCCATTGCCGAAAACTTCAAGCGATGATTTATCGATCAGGATCTGAATTTTCACTTTACCTCCAACAGGATTTATTTTGGCCGTTTGAATAATGTTCTTATCGTTTTTAATACCTTTCTCTGAACGTGAGCAATCCACATAAAGCTCACTTTTACCGGCCTCGTAACCCACTTCAATTTCTTTAATCACTTTGCCTTGCTCATCTTTTAATTGCGCCAATTTAAAACCTGCATTTTTAGCGTTACTCAAATCAAATTCTGCTTCAATCCAATTGGCATTAGCAATCTGGTCCAGTTTTAATTCACCGTTAACAAAAAGATTTTGTTTGGAAATTACCCGGTTTTGTGCCAGTTTTTTAAGATTGCCCGCAATAACCGAACTCGGCTGCTGAAACAACCTTATCCCATCAGGCGTGGTTTTTAAAGCTAAATCCCTTGGAATAGACATCTGCCCTTTCCACGGAAAGGTTTCTTTACCGCCCGGTTGCAACCAGCCTAAAAGAATACATTTGTCATTTGGCGCATTGTTCCAGGGAATGGCCGCATAGAACGAATCGCCGTCATCCACCAGCAAGGTTAACTGGCCATCGTTATCATTTTTAAAGGTTTTGCCGTCAAAATCACCTACAAAATATTGCATGGTTGGTCCTTTTGGACCGAACAGCGAGATCATGAGCACCCACTTTGTATTGTTCTTATTTCCATCAACCGCCAATGGAATCATAAAAGGGCATTCCCAGCCACTGCCTTGATTACCTTGCTTGCCAAAATCGCTCAGCATGGTCCAGTCTTTCAGATTTTTTGAACCGTAAAACCGGGCCTGGTGCTCATCAACCATCGCAACAGTCATAATCCATTGTTTAGAAGCTTCATGCCACCACACATTCGGGTCGCGAAAATCTTTTTTATTTAAATCAATAATAGGATTTTTTGCATAATTGGTAAAGGTTAAACCTCCATCATTACTGTAGGCCATGTATTGCGATTCGCTATGCTGCTTAGGTAAATCGGCAGTATAAAAAGCAAGAATGGGCGCTTTGCCTTTGCCCAAACCACTTACATTTTGTTTATCTAAAACCGCCGAGCCAGAGAAAATCATGGTGATGGTATCTTTAGTAATCTTTTCGGGGATGGCCACAGGAAGGTGCTCCCAATTCACCAGGTCTTTACTTTTTGCGTGCCCCCAGCTCATGTGCCCCCATTTATTTTCGAACGGATTGTACTGGTAATACAAATGGTACTCGCCGTTTAGGTAAATTAATCCGTTTGGATCGTTAAGCCAGTTGGTTGGCGCTGTAAAATGGTAATTGGGCCGCCATTGAGAGGTAGCCTGCTGTGCAAAAGTGTTTAATGAACAAGCAATAAGGATAGATAAAATATATTTGGTTCTGCTCATAAATGGTTTTTGAGCCTTCAAAATACGGATAATAATCCAATTACTAAAACGTTTAACTAAGTCACCACATTTTCAATAGTTTCTTTTTCTGTTTTTTGAATAAGTTCATATTGTTCATAAGTTCGCTGCAAACGCTTTTTAATTTTCCAGATTAATAATTTTGGCGAATGCACTTTAACACATTCTCCGAAACCTAAAATCTCCCGCTCCAATTCATAGTTCAGTATAACATCTATTCTAAAAACTGTGGTTTTATCATTTTTACTTAATACTACTTGTGAGGCATGTAAAGGTTTGGTTATTACATAAGGGGCGTGTTCGTTGGTAAACTCTAAGATTACCTTGTGCGCCCGGTCTTTCTCATTTTTAGTCACCCCAATCAAATCATCGTAATAGCGGTCGAAATCTACCCCCTGGTAAGCAACGAATTCTTCGTTGGGCAGTTCTTGAAATTCTATTATCCTATCCAAGGCTAGGTTCAGTATTCCAGGCCGCTTTTTTGCTTTACAGATCAAAAACCATCTGTTTCTATATTCCTTTAAGAGATACGGATAATAAATTCCCTGCTGCGATTGTTGCGCTTTGAAAGATTTATATTCGATCAATAGCGAACGCTTATTTAAAACTGCCTGATAAAGTGGTGGAATACATTCCAATCCTTTTACCAACTTATTACTTTCCAACTGAATGTTATTACCGCTCTGCTTGGTCGATTTGTAGAGGTTATTCTCCAAACGGGCAATCATATCGCTCATTTCGTCGAAATAATTAAAAGCATTAAACTGTTTCAGCACGCCAACAATTTCCTTCATTTTATCTACATCAGCATTATTGATCGGCGCTTTGGTAATACTGAAGTTAGGATCCTCGTAAGCATAAAAGCGTTTATCCTTCACTACAATTGGTGCATTATATCCAAGCTTATCACTCCGCATCAGTTGGATATCCGCCTGGATGGTCCGCTTACTCACCCCGCTGGTTATGCCCTCTAATTCGTAAAGGGTTTCGGAAACCTTTTCAATGAGATCATCAAGTGTCCATTTTCTGAAACGATTTTTCAAACAATCGTCGATGGTTTTATACCGGATAAGTGCTAATTTATTTACTGCCATTTTGGAGTGTATTTAGATTTCTGCTAAAATCCGTTGATTTTGGTTAGCTAAATATAAGAAAGGGTTTACATCTACGCAATACAATTGCGCAGATTATCATAAAAAGAAACATTTCACCGAAAAAATAAAATTTATTTAATTAATTATCAGACACTTAAATAAGTATTTGAAAAATATTTTTATCTGCGCAAATCTAGCGCGTAGTAGTGGTGGCATCTTTGTAATGTCGCCAGTCGATAATGAAGTTCTTTGAAAAAGATCAATAATAAATAACTGATTTACAATACAATTAAACTATTTCAATAATACGCGCTCTCCATCATGCTGCTCAATTAGAACAGCAAAATATGAAGCCCCTGTTCCGAATATGCGGAACAGGGTTAACGGCAATTAAACAGTTTAGGTAAATCAGTATATATAAAGAAATTCCGATGAATAATCGGAATGGCAATACTAAATAAAAACTTATCCATGGTTGTGGGTTTCAGAATAGCCCCAAAGTATTCGGGCAATTGCGTAGAATATACTGATAAGGATTGTGATAGATTGCCTGAACACGTTGTGTGTCGTGGGTTCGAATCCCACTTCCGATATATCGGAATAGCTCAGGGGTTAGAGTAACAACACCAAAATGCAGGTTCGAATCCTGCTTCCAAATATCACTTGGAATCGCATAAGGGTAATGCAATGGATTTAGGTTCCGTGTTAAAAGAAGGGCAACTTTTCAAATGCTCCCAAAACCAGCGTTGCGCAACCACATTTCGCTTTAGGATTTTTCGAAATCCAAGAAGCAAATCTGTATTTGCTCAGTGAGAATCAGTGCAGCAGGAAAAGGTTTAAAAATCAAATCGGCTAAATCGAGAAGGTAAAATGCTCCAAGGGAGTATAAAACCGATAAGACAAGCCTCCTTTCATTTTTAAACAAAGCTTGATAAACTTTTACTTCCGCAAAAAACAGGTAAATGTTCTTGTGCAACGCTTTTTAAAAGAATAAATAATTAACCATACTCATTTAAGTTCTCCTTTTAGGGGAGGATTTAGATGGGCTAACATCAAAAAACATGAAAAGAGTAACGATTAACACCAATTATGTTGGATTGGTGTTTAAAAAAGGAAAATTAAAAAACGTTTTAACCGCAGGAACTTACTGGTTAGGTTTTGGCGAAAGCATGACATTATACGATATGGCCAAAGAGTACTATTACTCGGTTGCCGAATTGGATATTTTGCTGGAAAATGCAGATTTTGTGAATTTGATTCACTTAGTAAGCGTTGCCGATAACGAATTGGCTTTGGTTTACCAAAACAAAAACTTCAAATCTGTTTTAACCGCCGGCAGACATGCCATCTGGAAAGGTTTGTCTGCATATAACTTTGTTAAGGTAGATATCAGTAACATCAAAATTGATGAAACGATTGATAAAAATTTGTTGGAGAAAGCGCCATTGTTGAATTACATCAGGGCTTATAAAGTAGAATCATTTGAGAAAGCTTTATTGTTTGTTGATGGTAAATTTGAAAACGTATTGGAATCAGGAAACTATGTTTACTGGAAAAACAGTACTACTGTTCAAGTTTTGAAAACCGATATGAGGCAATTGAATATGGAAATTATCGGTCAAGAAATCTTAACCAAAGATAAAGCACAATTGAGGGTAAATTTCAGCATTCAATATAAAGTTGATGACATCATCAAAGCCTTATTGGAGAATAAAGAATTTGAAAAACAATTGTACATCACCATGCAATTGGCATTAAGAGAGTGTATTGGCTTAATGACTTTTGACGAATTGATGGAAAGCAAGGAAAAAATTGCTGAAATGGTAATGGCCATCACTTTGGATAAGGTTGAAAACCTGGGTGTAAAATTGACCAACTGTGGTGTTAAAGACATTGTTTTACCAGGTGACGTTAAGGAGATTATGAACCAGGTTTTAGTTGCTGAAAAACGGGCACAAGCCAATATCATTACCCGCAGAGAAGAAACGGCCTCGACCAGAAGTTTGTTGAATACTGCCAAATTAATGGAAGACAACAGCATGTTGTATAAGTTGAAAGAGATGGAATACGTAGAGAAAATCGCGGAGAAAATCAATAACATCAGCTTATCTGGCAGTGGACAAATTGTAGATCAATTGAAACAGATCTTCGTAAAATAAACTAAATTTAGAAACCCCTCGGTCAGGTGAATGTTACCTGCCGGGGATTAATGAAGAATGAAATGAAAACCACCATCATAAACAGGCTTGCAGAAATCGAACGATCAAATGATATCAAAATATTATTTGCCTGCGAATCGGGAAGTCGCGGATGGGAATTTCCATCACCGGACAGCGATTTTGATGTTCGCTTTATTTATGTTCGCCCGCTTAACTACTATCTTTCTGTTTCAGAAAAGGATGATCAACTGGGTTTTCCGATCAACGATGAACTTGATATTTACGGTTGGGATATAAAAAAGGTGCTTAAATTGATCCGAAAATCAAACACTACTCCTTTCGAATGGCTGCAATCGCCTATTGTATACGGAGAGCAAGGTGATTTTAGAAACGAACTATGGACATTATGCCAGTCTTATTTTTATAGAAAAACAAATATCAACCATTATTTAGGAATAGCACATGGTGCATTGGATACAGTGATAAATGGCGACGAAATTAAGATCAAAAAACTTTTTTATATACTGCGACCTTTACTTTCAGCAAAATGGTGTTTAGAGAAAAATACAATTGCACCAATGACCATTAGTCCACTTTTAACCTTAATGCCAGAGTATCTTCAATCATCGGTTAAAGATCTGATTGTATTAAAATCTACTTCTGCAGAGGGGTTTATTATTCAAATAGACCCAAAATTGCGCAGGTTTATTGATGATGAATTTAAAAGTTGCACTGAAGGAGCTAAAAATCTCCTAAAAGAAAGTTTTGATGCCGAAATGCTCGATAACTTTTTAGAAATACAATAAGCCATTATGACGATTAATGATTTAAAAGATCAGAACCTACTTTTATTTGAATGTTTAAGCGGTAGCAAAGCTTACGGATTGGATACGCCACAGTCAGACACTGATATTAAAGGAATATATTATATGCCAAAAGACATGTTTTTTGGATTGAGATATATCCCGCAGATCAGCAATGAAAGCAACGACGAAGTATATTATGAAATTGGCCGCTTTGTTGAGTTATTGATCAAGAACAACCCGAATATTGTGGAAATTTTAGCTACTCCAGAAGAATGTATTTTATATAAGCATCCCATAATGAATAGGTTAAATATCGATATAATTTTGTCGAAACTATGCAAAGATACTTTTGGTGGATATGCCTTGACACAGATCAGAAAAGCAAAAGGATTGAACAAGAAAATTTTAAATCCGATGCCAAAAACGAGAAAAATCGTCCTGGATTTTTGTTTCATTACAGAGAATTATTCATCGGTTAAAGCAAATATATGGCTTAAAAAACGCAATATTTCTAAGGCGGATTGCGGCTTATCGAAAATTCCAAATGCGAAAAACCTTTATGCACTATTTTATGATGCAGAAAATAAATTTGGCTACAAAGGGATTGCAAATAAGGAAAACGCTAATGATGTCTCAGTATCCTCTATACCTAACGGAGAAAAAGAAATTGGGTATTTGTTTTTCAATCAGGATAGTTATTCCTCCTATTGCAAGGAACATAACGAATATTGGGAATGGGTAGAAAAACGGAATGAAGAACGATATAGGTTAAATAAGACACATGGTAAAGATTACGACGCGAAAAACATGATGCATACCATAAGGCTTTTGCAAGTGGCGCTTGAAATTGTGCGTGATGGAAAACTTATCGTGAAACGGCAAAACAGAGATGAACTTCTCTCGATAAAAAGAGGCGACTTTGATTATGATGAAGTATTAAAAATGGCAGAAAAACTGATGCTACAAATTGAGCAAGAAACGCTTACAAGTAAACTTCAGGATAAACCCGATGAGCGACAAATTGAATGTTTACTTGTAGAAATGCGAGCAACACTTTATGCCAATTAAAAAAACAAAACAATGAACAACAACATAACAGGTAATAACCTGATCGAAATAGGTTATACCGAAGGAAAAATAGTAGGCCTGGCTTTAGCTATCGTGAAAGAAAATTTTGCGGATATTGAAGAAAAAGAATTACTGGCCTTATTTAAAAAATTAAAAGATTATCCGGAAAGTTTCTTAGATGATGAAGTATTGAACACTTTGGCTACAGCACTAATTGAGGAAGCCAATCCAAAATCAGACGGAACCATTGAACTGAGTAATAACACGAAAGATTATTCAATTTTCGGTGCCGATTATATTGAAGAAGGTGCCCGAAATCAAATGAATATCGCCATGAAATTACCGGTTTCGGTTGCTGGCGCACTAATGCCCGATGCCCACCAGGGTTATGGTTTGCCGATTGGCGGTGTTTTGGCGACCAGAAATGCAATTATCCCGTATGGCGTAGGTGTAGATATCGGTTGCAGAATGGCTTTGAGTATTTTCGATATCCCCGAAAAACATTATTTCGGGAAAGATGCGATGTACAAACGCGAATTGATTGCTTTTACGAAATTTGGTGCAGGTCAAAATTTTAAAGGCAATGAAAAAGCAGATCATGAGGTTTTAGAGAATGAGGCTTTCAACAGCACTCCTTTCCTGAAAAATCTGCATGGAAAAGCCTGGGCTCAATTGGGAACCTCTGGTGGGGGTAACCACTTTGTGGAATGGGGGATTATTGATTTTGCCAAACGTGATGAAATTTTAAATATTGATAAAGGACGTTATGTGGCTTTATTAACCCACTCTGGTTCAAGAGGTTTTGGCGCTACCATTGCAGGTCATTATACCAAACTTGCTAAAGACATCTGTAAATTGCCTAAAGAGGCTGTAAATCTTGCTTACCTTGATTTAAACTCTTCTGAAGGGCAAGAATACTGGATTGCCATGAACTTAGCTGGTGATTATGCTTCTGCTTGTCATGAGGTGATCCATAAAAGGTTGACTAAAGCCATTGGTGCCAAAGTTTTGGCCAAAGTAGAAAACCATCATAATTTTGCCTGGAAAGAAATGTTTAATGGCCAAGAAGTGATTGTTCACCGAAAAGGAGCAACACCGGCTGGCAAAGGCGTAATGGGGATTATCCCCGGTAGTATGACGGCCCCGGGATTTCTGGTTAGGGGAAAAGGCGAAATGAATGCAATTAATTCAGCATCACATGGCGCAGGTAGACAAATGAGCCGAACAAAAGCGATTCAATCGATTACGAAATCGGATATGAAAGCTATTTTAAAGGATCACAATGTTACTTTAATTGGAGCCGGCTTAGATGAGGCGCCAATGGCTTATAAAGACATTAACAAGGTAATGGCAGCACAAACTGAACTGGTTGATATAGTGGCTAAATTTGAGCCTAAAATGGTGAGAATGGCTGATGATGGAAGCAGGGAGGATTAGTCCTTAGTCCTTAGTCCTTAGTCCTTAGTCCTTAGTCCTTAGTCCTTAGTCCTTAGTCAAAATTCTAAATTAACCTCGTTGGTTTTAAAACCTGCGAGGTTTTTTATGTTTATTTCGAATAAAAAAATTAGAAAATATTGGTTCTTGCCTATTGTGCCAAAAGAAAAGAACTTCAATCCTATCGGTTTTAACCTCATAAAATACAGAAGAAAGCTTTTTAATTAATCCTAGTCGGATATTAGGATCAAATTCAGTCTTTTATAGATGAATTGCCAATTAACTCCAATGTTTTAATAGTATTCTTTTTAAAATCACTTAAGTCATTTTTTATAAAAAAGCCTGAAAATTTAATTCTGTTTGAGAATTATGGTTTTGACGAGATAGCCTCGTTTAAATATTCGCATTCTGAAGCGGATAATATTTAATTACACTTTTCACTTTTTTATCTTTTGGTTTACCGGTTAGGTTGGTCACATTAATTATGTTGATATACTTTGTCGGATCTCCTGTTGATTCGAAAATAATTACTTCGGCATAATTCGTTTCGCTATGCAAAGAAGGATGATCATTCAAGACCGTAAAATCTCTTTTACCAAGCTCATTTAAAATCTCTTCTTTATTTACAACTACAGGAATACGGTTATGGATTTTACGCCTTTTCATCCACTGGTCATTTATTTCTGAGTATGGCATGCTTGCCTGGCCATTCAGAACTGCAAAAATGGCGCCCCCAAGAATAACGATAAACTCTCCAGCCCAAATAACCCATAACAATACGCCACTAATGGTACCTGTACTTTCGATGCGAAATGTACCTATTTTATTCAGATTAATAATTTCCTGAATCAAAATATTAGGATGGGTAAAAAGGAAAAAGAAATCAGAAGCCAGAACCTTTAAATCTGCACTATCCAGATTAAAAGTAAAACCCTTATTACTGTAGGCTAAAGTATCGAAGAATACCCATTGAATATAAAAGGCGAATAGTCCACAGAAGATTGCGATGATGGTAACGATCTTTTTATTCCTGAGTTTTCCGATTCTGACACCAATATCAATACTAAAACCTAATCCAATTCCCAAAAGCAAAGCGATAATAGCGATGAACCAAATATTGGGAATCAGCCTGCCAAGAATAATATAAAAAAGAGGCAGAATAAAAGATGCCAAAATACCAATGGCAAGTGAAGTAAGAATAGCTGATGGCGAAGCGTATCCTTGAGGCGTGTATTTGGGTTCCATAAAGCGTAAAATGAGATTTTTATTTGAACACCCATCTCCCGTAATTGTTTGAGTGGGTGTCCAATTTTATCTATTTTAACTTGCTTAATGCTTTTTTAATCCTTGGCAACATGTCTTTAATATCTTGTAAAGTACAAGCCCCTACTGATGCCCTGAACCAAGGCATACTGTCTTCATTTCCAAATGCAGAGAATGGAACTAAGGCTGCCCCAGCTTCTTTAATCAGATAGAAATTCACATCTGCACTGTCTTTTAAAACTTGACCATCTTCAGTAGTCTTTCCGATATAATCGATTTTGATGGTCAAATAAATGGCACCCATCGGCTCCACCGCATCGACATTAAAACCCTCTGCTTTTAGTTCGTTAAAACCATTATAAAGTGCATTTAAGCTATCCTGGATCTTTGCTTTAAAGCTGGTTAAAAAAGTATCAACCTGTGACTTGTCGTTAAAATAGTTAGACATGGCAACCTGCTCAGCTTTTGGTGCCCAGGCACCCATGTGGCTCAACCAATGCTTTCATCCTGTTGATAATATCTTCAGGACCAAAACCCCATCCTACACGCACGCCTGTTGCAGCCAGACATTTCGAACTGCCATCCACAAAAATGGTAAATGGTCTCATTTCCGGCCTTAAAGAAACTGGATTTACATGCTCCTTACCAAAAGTTAAAAGCGAATAAATCTGATCATACATCATGTACAATGGTTTTTCATCTGCGCCACGCGAAGCATTTTCTTCTAAAACCGCATCACAGATTTCAGCCAGCGAATCTGCATCAAACATGGTTCCGGTTGGATTTAATGGCGAACATAAAGCCAATAAAGTTGCTCCTTTTAAATGCGGTTTCAATTGCGCAGCTGTTGGCATAAAATTATGCGCAGCATCTGTTTCTACAGCAATGGTTTTAGCCGAAGTTAAGTGAGAATAGTGATTATTGTTCCAGGATGGTGCAGGGAAAACCACGGTATCGCCCGGATCGATCAAAGCCAGGTAAGTAGCATAAATCAATGGACGAGAACCTCCAGAAACCAAAATACTGTTGGTATTATATTCTAACCCGAACCTATCCTTCAATAATTCTGAAACCGTTTCGCGTAATGGCAAAACTCCGTCAGCTGGTGGATAATTGGTTTGGTTGGCATGGTAAGCATCAACGATTCCAGCCTTTAATTCGGTTGGAATCGGATAAATATTTGCATCAAAATCACCTATGGTTAAATTAGCGATTGAAGCGCCTTTGCGTTTCATTTCATTAACCTCGTTTCCAATTTTTATAATTTCTGAACCAATTAATGAACTGGCCAATATTGAAACTTTCATCTGTTTATATTTTATTTGTAGGGTGATGAAGCTATCATGACTTATTAATTATTCCTGATGGAAAATCATGATGGTTTCATAAATATATATTAAAACTGCTATTAGGAGATTTATAATGCTTTAATTATTTTCTGAAGTTCTTTTTTATCAATAGTACTTTCTTCTGATTTATCATATAGGGTAAGCATATTGATAATGACGCCATCTGGCATATTTGAAACTAGATAAGTTATTATTCTAAATCCACCACTTTTACCTTTTCCTTTGCTTTTTACGGCTAGCCTGATTTTGTACAGCCCTGCGCCCAGATCATTTCCCTGTTCAGGATTTTCCAAAAGTTTTTCTTCTAGTTCGTAGAGATCGTCTACTAAAGAAAGATGTTTCTTTTTGTAAATTTTGGCTTTTTTGATAAAAACGGCGGAATAGACAACCTCGTTAGCCATCAAATATCCTTTAAACCTAAAGGCTTCCGTTTTCCTTGCTGCATATCCTTAATTTCTTTTAAAGCCTGAGCAATTTCAGAAGTAATCTGACTTGTTGGTTCCGATTTAACTTTAGCACCAATTTTGCTGAGGAACTCTTTTACGAAACCTTCGTCTTTATCCTTAATTTCTATTGTTAAAGTTGTCATAATTACAAAATTAGCAAAATTTATTTAACCAAATCTTCAATTGCTTTATTCACTTTTCCGAAACCAAATTGCGATAAAATGTCGTGCATTCCAGCAGCAATTTGCTCATTACAAAGGTTGCCAATGCTTCCTTCGTGTGTATGATGTATCTGGCCAGATGGAGCAAAAGTACCATTTTCTATCTGTTCACCAACAATTTTATAGGCTTCTCTAAATGGAACCCCCTGCAGCGCCAGGTCGTTCACTACTTCAACGCTAAACAGGTAATCATATTTTTTATCTTTCAAAATATCATCCTTAATGGTAATGTTCTGGAACATAAAAGTGGCAATTTCCAAACATTCATTTAAAGAAGTAATCGCCGGAAACAAATTTTCTTTTAACAGTTGTAAATCGCGGTGATAACCTGACGGTAAATTAGTAATCATCATCGCTATTTCATTTGGCAAAGCCTGAATTTTATTACAACGCGAACGAATCAGTTCAAAAACATCCGGATTTTTTTATGAGGCATAATGCTTGAACCTGTAGTCAGTTCTGCCGGGAAACTGATGAATCCGAAATTCTGATTGATGAATAAACAAACATCCATCGCCATTTTAGCTAGCGTTGCTGCTACAGCACTCATGGCTTGCGCTAAAATCCTTTCGGTTTTTCCGCGGCCCATCTGTGCATAAACCACATTGTAGTTTAAACTTTCAAAGCCCAATAATTCGGTTGTTAAAGTTCTGTTTAAAGGAAATGATGAGCCATAACCTGCTGCTGAACCCAAGGGATTTTTATTGGTGATTTTCCAGGCGGCAAGCATCAGCTCCATATCATCGGCAAGGCTTTCGGCATAAGCACCAAACCACAAACCGAAAGATGATGGCATGGCAATCTGCAAATGTGTATAACCCGGTACCAATTTGCCTTTATGTGTATTGCTCAGTTCGATCAATTGGTTAAACAAAGTTGAAGTTTGATTAACCATATCTTCAATACAAGCCCTGAAGAACAATTTTAAATCAACCAAAACCTGATCATTACGCGAACGGCCACTGTGAATTTTTTTGCCCGCTTCGCCAATGCGTTGGGTAAGCAGCCATTCTACCTGAGAGTGTACATCTTCTACACTGTCTTCGATGGTAAAATTTCCGGCTTCAATTTCAGCGTAAATGTTTTTAAGTTCCTGCTGAACGGTTTTCAGTTCTTCAGCAGTTAGCAAATTAATGGTTTCGAGCATTTGAGTATGCGCCAAAGAGCCCAAAACATCAAATTTTGCCATTTGTAGATCAAGCTCACGGTCTTTCCCAACGGTAAAGCTTTCTACAAACTGATTAACATCTATATTTTTTTGCCAAATTTTCATTATAATCTATTTAACCGCGAAGGGCGCTAAGTTTTTCGCAAAGTGCGCCAAGCATTTATTGTAATTCCAAACAAGAAAATTCATCCTGTTTTATAAAATCACTTATTAATTCTCTTTTTTCTATTAAAGTCTCTGCAATCCCGCTCGTTGTATTGTTTCCGGAACGAAGCCAAATAATTTTAGGTGGATGACCATACAGATTTGAAAACTCATAGAAATCTGCGTCGAAAGTTACAATTACATAACCACTTTGACCAGCAAAAGTCCAGATCTCCTTGTCTGATCTGTTCTCTAATTTCAAACGTCTTGTTTGATCACAAGCTGGAAAATCGGCTTCTAAAAGTTTTGTGATCCTGTGATAGATGTTTTGATCGAACAATAATTTCACTAGGCAACTCTTATACTATGTTCCCTATCTGCAGAGTAGGCAAGACAGGCCAATACTTCCTCTTCTTTAATTTCTGGAAAATCATCTAAAATATTCTGAATGGTCATTCCGTTTGATAACCAACTTAAAACATCATAAACAGCAATCCTGGTTCCTTTAATACATGGCCTGCCAAAGCGTTTATTCGAATCAATATCTATGAAATTAGAATAAGTTTTCATCATGTAAAGATAAACAATATTATAAGAATTTTCATTCAACCGCGAAGGGTGCTAAGTTTTTGGCAAAGCACACAAAGCTATTTTATAATTTTACCACAGCATTCACGGAGTTTTTCACAGAGAACACAAGGCTATTTTTACCACACAGACACTAAGCACAAAGGTTTTTGAATCTTTAAAAGATAAAGGGGCATTTAAGTTTCACATCTGAACCTTACGCCTCAACCTTAAAACCTTCAACCTTCAATAACCGGTTTTAGCATATTTACATATCCTTCAACGCCTTCTGCAACCTCGCGAACATATAAAAATTCATCAGCCATGTGCGAGCGGCCAGAAAAACCTGGTCCACATTTTACTGAAGGGATATCCAGTAAAGCCTGATCGGATGTAGTTGGCGAACCGTAAGTAGTTTTTCCAAGTGCTACTCCGGCTTGAACAACCGGATGGTTTTTATCAATCGATGATGGTTTTAAACGGATGGAACGCGGGGTAACATCACAATCTACATTTGCCCTGATGATTTCTAACACTTCTTCATTGGTATAAGCATCGGTTACACGTACATCAACTGTGAAAGTACAGTTTGCAGGAACAACATTATGCTGCGAACCTGCATTAATAATCGTTACCGTCATTTTCAAAGGACCAAAAACCTCAGACACTTTAGGAAAGTGATAATTTCTGAACCATTCAATATCTTTCAATGCTTTGTAAATGGCATTTTCTCCTTCTTCACGGGCAGCATGCCCGGCTTTACCATGCGAAACGCAATCCAATACCAGCAAACCCCGTTCGGCAATAGCCAAATTCATTTCTGTTGGTTCACCAACGATACCAAACTCAAGCTCACCTAAATCAGGCAACACCAGTTCCAAACCATTGTTACCCGAAATTTCTTCTTCAGCAGTGGCTGCCAAACAGATATTATATTTTAAATTTTCCTGTTCGTAATAATATAAAAACGTACCGATTAACGAAACCAGACAACCGCCGGCATCATTACTGCCCAAGCCAAACAATTTGTCCCCTTCAATTGCAGCATCATAAGGATCGCGGGTATAACCTGAATTAGGCTTAACCGTATCATGGTGCGAGTTTAACAACAAAGTTGGCTTATTGGCATCAAAATGTTTGTTGTAGGCCCAAACGTTATTCATTTTGCGTTGAGTCTTAACCCCTCTCTCCTCCAAAAACTGGGCGATTAAATTCGCTGTTCTATCTTCTTCTTTGCTAAAAGACTGGATACGGATCAACTGCCGCAATAAGTCGAGACTTTCTTTTTGTATATTTTCTAGTAACATAGTATCAAGTAATTGTTAGAAAGCATCAGGAATAAACCCGAATTTAAACTTTTTACCTTTTATTTGGCTTTTAGCTTTCTTTGGTGTACAAGTTTCCTGCTTTTAAAGCCGAAAGTTTAATCCCTTTTATCAATGAAGAACTAAAACCGTTATGCTCCATTTCGTTCAAACCGGCAATAGTACAACCTTTCGGCGAAGTTACTTTATCTATTTCTGATTCCGGGTGTGTTCCATGTAATAAAAGCAAATCTGCCGCACCTTTTGCCGTTTGAACAGCCATTTTTAGCGCTTCATCAGCATGGAAACCAATTTCTACCCCACCCTGCGATGCAGCCCGGATGGCCCTTAAAAAGAACGCAATACCACAGGCACAAAGCGCTGTTGCCGAAGTCATTAAATCTTCGTTAATTTTCACCACTGAACCAACTGTTTCGAACATTTTGGTCACACTTGCGATATTTTCTGCTGAGGCATTATCGCTGGCCATACAAGTCATGGATTGCCCGATGGCAATTGCCGTATTTGGCATCACACGGATCACTTCAACATCTTCTCCCAGTTTTTCTCTAACTGCAGCGCAACTCACCCCCGAAATAACCGAAATAACCAGGTGTTTAACCGGAACAATCGAAGTCTGAATTTCATCCAAAACCGTATTTAATTGTTGTGGCAGAACGGCTAAAATCACAACATCAGCCTCTACAACGGCTTGTTTATTGTTATTACTTACGCTAAAACCTGATTCGGCATACGATTTTAAATGATCAATATTTCTGCGGGTTAACGTAATGTCGGCAGCTTTAGCAAAATCAGCTTTCACTAAACCTTTTGCTAAAGATAAACCGATATTTCCGCTTCCAATAATGGCTATTTTTTTTGACATGATTACTAATTTTCCTGCGGGTTGATCACAGATTATTTTGATTACAGATTTATATTTTTTTCCTACAGTTTTTGAAAAGCAATTTCAGTGATTCTATTGATGCCTCAGTCCTGTTATCCACTTCAATCTTTTTAACTTCTGCCATTTCATCTATTCATCGTCATTGCAAGGAGGAACGATGTGGCAATCTTTTCGTGTTGAACACAAAAAGTATTTCCGTTTCTATCAGGTTTAGTTTGCAAAAGCAGTAGTTAGTCGGTTTCTTTTCCCCTCGAAATGCCTATATAGCTACTACCACCAGAAAGCGAAACCTCAAAGAATTATAAATCAACTTAGTGCTTTTGTGTCCTGGTGGTTAAAATCTTTTAGCGATGAGTTTATGCCCCTCGCCAAAAACCTTACACCCTCAACCTCCCTGCCGTCTACCTCATTTCAGCATCTTGGTTCCAAAAGTTCCTTCCGCGAGTTCGGAAAGTTCGTCTGCTTTACCGATATATACAGCCGAAACTCCTTTTTTAATCGCTTCAAAAGCATTGTGCAGTTTAGGGATCATTCCTCCCTGTACCGTTCCGTCAGCTTTCAAACCTTCAAACTCATCAGCCTTGATTTCTCTTACCACAGTAGCATCATCATTAACATCCTTTAACACACCCTTTTTCTCAAAGCAATATACCAAACGGGTTTCATATAAGTTTGACATTGCTATCGCAACAGATGAAGCAATAGTGTCAGCGTTGGTATTTAAGAGTTGCGTATCACCATCATGTGTTATAGCACATAAAACAGGAACCAATCCGGCCTTCAGCAAGTTATCTAAAGTTGTTGAAGAAACAGAATTTTCATCCAAATCGCCCACAAAACCATAATCAATTACTGCACCGGCCATAGGTCCTGCATCTGCACCATAAGTTTTGGTAATAACCGGCCGTTTTTTTGCTTTGATCACATTACCGTCGGCTCCACTTAAGCCAATGGCATTGCTACCTTTAGCCTGTAGTTGCGCAACCATATTTTTATTGATCAAACCTGCGTAAACCATGGTTACAATCCGCAGGGTTTCAATATCGGTGATTCTTCTTCCCTCAACCATTTTGGCTTCAATTCCCAATGATTCACCCAGTTCAGTTGCAATTTTACCACCACCATGAACCAAAATTTTATCTCCTGGCAATGCCGTAAAATCCAGCAAAAACTGATGCAGGTTTTCTGAATTATCGATTACGTTTCCACCGATTTTTATGATTGTGAGTTGTTTATTCTTCATTTTTATAGAAAATTTCTGAAAGCTGATGTAGTTTTTCTACGAGTAACTTTTTATCAATGAGTTTAGTTTCATAATCTGCAATTAAAGCAGGTGACAAATTTCTAGCTAGCGCGTATTCCACAACTTCAACATCTTTACCTTTGCACAATAAGACACCAATACTTGGATTTTCATGCGGCCGTTTAACATCCCTATCCAAGGCTTCGAGATAGAAATTCAATTTTCCCAAAAATTCCGGTTGAAATTCTTCTATCTTCAATTCAAATAAAACCATACACTGCAAATCGCGGTGATAAAATAATAAATCTGTATAGTAATCTTTATTTCCTACCTGCAGTCTGTATTTACTCCCCATATACGTAAAACCCTTTCCCATCTCTAATATAAAATTTTGTAGGTTTTTAATTAATGCGTTCTGCAGGTCATCTTCAGAATGGATCTCGGGTAAAGCCAAAAACTCAAAAATGTAAGGGTCTTTAAAAATTCCACGAGGCAATTGTTTAGCTATTGCGTGTCCAAATTTATCACTAAGCATAGTCCGTTCAAAAGTGGCTGAATTTAACTGGCGCTCGAGTTCTCTTACCGATAGTTTCTCTTTAATAGAAGTATGGATATAAAATAGCTTTTCCTCTATAGTTTTGGTTTTGTTTAAAATGTGTAAATGAGAAGACCACGGTATTTGTGTCAACACTGTTGTCACAAATTTATCAAACTCATTATCAGCATCTTGAAATTGTGTCAGCAGTGTTGTCACGATTTCCTTCTCACTATAAACTTCATAAAATTGTTTCATTCTATAAAGTCCACGACGGTTAAATCCCTTTAACAGAGGTTGTTTCTCTGCAATATAGTCTGCTAAATCATTAACAGTTCCATCGCCCCATTTGCCATTGGCAACTTTTTCGGAAACAATTTGTCCAACACTAAAATATAACATTACGAGTTCTGCATTTGCTTTACTGTAGACCCTATTCCGGGCTTCAGTAATAAGCAAAATGACCTGCTCAAAATCTGATGTTATACTTTTTATTGGCTTATTCATTTAGCTAGTAATAGTTACAACTCTTCCAACATCGCTTTAATCACTGCTTGTGCAGCCCACAAACGATTGCCAGCCTCGTGGATAACCAATGAGTTTGGTCCATCTAAAATTTCAGATGATAATTCAAGATCACGACGAACCGGCAAACAGTGCATTACTTTGGCATCGTTGGTAAATTTCAACTTTTGGTTATTCATCATCCAACCATCCGGGTAAGTTAATACTTTACCGTACTCTGTATAACTGCTCCAGTTTTTCACATACACGTAATCCGCTCCGGCCAAAGCCTCCTCTAAATTATATTGAATATCTGCATTTGGTGTAAAATCCTCCGAAAGTTCGTAACCCTCAGGTTGGGCAATGGTAAAATCGATCATTCCTTCTGCCTGCGCTTTACACATCCACTCCGCAAACGAATTGGGTACCGCCTGAGGCAGCGCTTTAACGTGTGGCGCCCAGGCCAAAACTACCTTTGGTTTGCGTCCATCAGGTTTCTTTGCCCAGGTTTCGTGGATGGTAATAATATCGGCAAAACTCTGTAAAGGGTGGCGTGTTGCACTCTCTAAACTCACTACAGGTACAGCACAGTATTTCACAAATTTATTGAAGAAATCTTCGCTGTAATCCTCTTCACGGTTGTTCAATTTTGGAAAGGAACGTAAACCCAGGATATCGCAATATTGGCCCATCACTGCCGCAGCCTCACGGATATGCTCGACGGTTGAACCATTCATCACCACACCATCCTGTGTTTCTAAAGCCCAGCCTTCTTTATCCATGTTCATCACCATTACATTCATACCTAAATTTAAAGCCGCTTTCTGCGTACTTAACCGGGTACGTAAACTTGGATTCATAAAAACCAGACCCAGGGTTTTGTTTTTACCTAAATCCTGGTGTGCATAAGGATCTGCCTTTAACGCAAGTGCATCATTTACAAATTGTTTGATGCTTGGAACATCGTGTACGGAAGTGAAAAGTTTCATTTTTTAAAGCTTAAAGGGTGCTTCGACAGGCTCAGCATGACAATATCTATTTTACTAATTTTCTAAAAGCAGCTAAAAACTCATCAGCATGTGCCTTAGTCAAATTTAAAGCCGGCAATAAACGGATTACATTAGGTTTTGCCTCGCCGGTAAAAATATGGTGTGTAAACAATAATTCTTTTTTAACATGTGCCAGTTCGGCTGGCAGTTCGATACCGATCATTAGCCCACGGCCACGAACTTCTACTACCTGCTCAAATTTCTTTAATTCAGTAATGAGATAGTTCCCAACTTCTTCAGCATTTTTGATCAGGTTATCTTTTTCCATCACTTCCAAAACCGCTAGAGCCGCAGCGCAAGCTAAATGGTTACCACCGAAAGTTGTACCCAACTCCCCATGCCAAGGTTTAAATTTAGGCGCAATAGAAATCCCGGCTACCGGAAATCCATTTCCCATTCCTTTTGCCATCGTATACACATCTGCTTCAACACCCGAATAATCGTGCGAGTAAAACGAGCCGGTACGTCCATAACCACATTGTACGCTATCGGCAATGTAAACGGCATTATATTCATCACAAAGTGAACGGATTTTTTGCAGAAAACTTTTTGAAGCTTCTTTAATCCCTCCAACACCTTGGATACCTTCGATAATTACCGCTGAAATATCATTGCCTTGTGCTTTGAAAGTTTCTTCTAAAGCAATTTCATTATTAAAAGGCAAAAAGATTACATTTTCAGTTTGATTAACAGGTGCTACAATTTTAGGATTATCGGTTACGGCAACTGCTAAAGAGGTACGTCCGTGGAAAGCGCCTGTAAAAGCAATTACCTTTTTCTTCCGTTGTAAAATGAAGCCAGTTTTAAAGCATTTTCATTTGCTTCGGCTCCAGAATTGCATAAAAAGAGCTGAAAATCTTTTTTACCAGAAACTTCGCCCAACTTTTCAGCAAGCTGAACCTGTAAAGGAATTTTAACGGAATTCGAATAAAAGCCAACTTTGTTCAACTGGTCAGTTAAACGGCTTACGTAATGTGGATGCGTGTGGCCTATCGAAATCACGGCATGACCGCCATATAAATCTAAATATTGTTGTTCGTTAGCGTCCCAAACATTGCTGCCTGCTGCTTTGGTTATTTCTATATCGTTAAGTGGATAAACGTCGAATAGTTGCATATCTTAATAAGGTTTGAAGGTTGAGGGCTGGAAGGCAGAAGGTTTGTATGCCTAAGCTTTTCCACCGCCTCTCAAAAATTTAATAAATGCGATTAACATCGCCTTAATTTCATTAACACTTTTATTCACAGCCTCGTAAACTGCTAAACTGATGTAAGCTAAATCACGGATGAGAATAAAAGCATATTCTATTTCTTTTGTAGAGCCAAGTGCATTATCAAGATAATGAACAAAATCCTTATCTGTGTTTTTACCGCTTCCTTCTACAATATTTAAAGGGATAGAATAGGTGGCCCGCCGAATTTGTTGGGTTAAAGCAAATTTTTCTTCAATAGGCATTATAGGTAGGATTTCCTTATAAACCTGTAAAGTAAATAAGTGAGCCTTTTTCCAAACATCAAGTTTTTGATAATCTCTCATACATTTAAATTTTAGATCTGAATCCAGACCTTTTTGCCTTCTGCCTTCCCGCCCTCTGCCTAGAAATTGGCTGCCTTTAACTTAAGTCCTGCTGCTTCATCCAAGCCAAACATTAAATTCATATTCTGAACCGCTTGTCCGCTGGCACCTTTTAACAGGTTATCGATAATGCTGATGATAAATAATTTACCGCCATGTTTTTCTACATGCACCAGCGCTTTATTGGTATTTACGACCTGTTTTAAATCGATATTTTTCCGGCTTACATGCGTAAAAGGATGTGTACTATAATATTCTTCGTAAAGGTTCTGTGCCTCTTCCAAACTAAGATCGCTTTCGAGGTACATGGCAGCCAAAATGCCCCTGGTAAATGCTCCACGCTGTGGAATAAAGTTTAAAACCTCCGAAAGTGATGGCTGCAACTGCAACAAACTTTCGCTGATCTCGTTCAGATGCTGATGCTCAAATGCCTTATAAATAGAAAGGTTATTGTTTCTCCAGCTAAAATGCGAAGTGGCAGCTAAACTCTGCCCGGCACCGGTTGAACCGGTAGTTGCATTGATGTGAACTTCTTTTTGATCAAACCTTTAGCAGCCAAGGGCAATAAACCTAACTGTATACAGGTTGCAAAACAACCCGGATTGGCAATATTTTTAGCTGCTTTAATTTTATCGCGGTTAAGTTCTGGCAATCCGTAAATAAATTCGCGGTTTTCGAATGTCGATTTTTCATGTAACCTGAAATCCTGCGATAAATCGATTATTTTAATGTTTTCATTGATGGGGTTAGCGGCTAAAAACTTTTTCGCATCGCCATGACCAACACAAAGAAAAAGTACATCAATATCCTGTGGAATATCACTTACAAATTTTAAATCCGTGTCTCCGATCAGATCAGTATGTACATCAGAAATCAGGTTTCCGGCGTTACTGGTACTATTTACGAAAGAAATTTCAACATTTGGATGATTAACCAAAATGCGCAGCATTTCGCCTCCTGTGTAACCTGCACCACCGATTATTCCTGCTTTAATTTTATTCATCTCTATGAGTTTAATGCCATTTTATAAAGAAAAAATTCTTCGTCATTGCCTTGTTTTTCAAAGCCTATGTTTTCGTATAACTGCTGTGCAGTGTAATTATCTACAGCAGTTTCCAGTTGTATAAATGTAGCACCAGTGGTTTTGGAAAACTCCATGGCGGTTTTAATCAATTTTTCGCCGATTCCCTGCTTACGGTAAACCTCATCAACATACAGATCGTTCAGAATCCAGTTTTTACTTAATTTAGCCGACGAGAATTTCGGGTATAACTGCGTGAAACCCGCCGGTTTTTCAGTATCCTCGTCTATCGCTAAAAAAATGATCGATTCGTTATGTTGCAAACGCTCATCAATAAAAGCTTTGGCCATGCCAATATCCGAAAACTGGTTATAAAATATGCGATATTGGTTAAACAGGCCAACTACGAGGTGGGATTCTGTTAATCCTATTTGCTTTATCTTTATATTATTCACAATCAGTTCTGTCGTTTTGGGTTGATGGATAGGAGAAAAGAATAAATTCTAAATCATCAACACCATTGTTCATAATTTTATGTTTATCGCCAGCTTTAATCTGTAAACCTTTGTTGGCATCAACTGCAAATGATTCAGCTTCAATTAAAAATGTTGCCTGCCCTTTCAATATGAAGAAAAACTGTTCTGCATAAGTATGAAAATGTAATTTCTCAGCAGTTTGAGGCGGCATTAATTCTTGTTTAATTACTGCCTCAGGTTTGCTTACAAAATTCCATCCATCACAATTATTGCCCCATTTATAGTGATTTAAACAATTCTCTTTTGAAAGGATTTCGCTCATTTTAAGTATCAAGTATTTGGGATCAAGTATCAAGAGAGGATATAAACTTACATTTCACCTCTTCCATTTTACAGCTTTCATAAACTAGGCTTCTTCACTATTCACCTTATGCCAGATCATTACCTGGTTACCGAATATTTTAGAGAAACCTTTAACATCTTCTCCGCTCCAGGCGTTGTTCATTTCGCCGTAGCTACCAAATTTATTACTCATTAAATCATGGTTTGATTCAATTCCGATAATCTGGAAACGGTACGGCAACAATTCAACAAACACTTTACCGCTCACAAATTTCTGGGTGTCAGCTAAAAAAGCCTCAATATTCCGCATAATCGGATCGTGGAACTGACCTTCGTGTAACCAGTTACCATAGAAAGATGATAGTTGCTCTTTCCAGCTTAACTGCCATTTGGTTAACGTATGTTTTTCCAAAGTATGGTGTGCTTTGATAATGATGATGGGGCCAGCAGCCTCAAAACCTACGCGACCTTTAATACCAATGATGGTATCACCCACGTGGATATCGCGACCAATACCAAAAGGTTGAGCAATGGCCTGTAATTTTTGAATTGCCCTCACAGGCGCCAATTTTGCGCCATCAATAGCAACCAATTCTCCTTTTTCGAAAGTTAATTCTACTTTACGCGATTCGGTTTCGGTAACCTGGGTTGGCCAGGCGCTTTCAGGCAAGGTTTCGTGAGAAGTTAAAGTTTCTTTTCCTCCTACCGAAGTTCCCCATAAACCTTTATTGATTGAATACCTGGCTTTTTCAGCACTATATTCAACTCCATGTTGCGCCAAATATTCTATTTCTGCTTCGCGTGATAACTTTAAATCCCTGATCGGGGTAATGATTTCTACTCCTGGAATCAGGATATTGAAAATCATATCAAAACGTACCTGATCGTTACCTGCTCCGGTGCTACCATGCGCTACATAATCAGCTCCGATTTTTTACATAGTTGGCAATAGCAGTCGCCTGACTTACACGTTCTGCACTAACCGATAATGGGTAAGTAGCATTTTTTAATACGTTGCCAAAAATCAGGTATTTGATACAATCATCATAGTAACCCTCTGTTTCATCTACCACAGCATGCGATTTTACGCCCAAAGCATAAGCTCTTTTCTCAATCTCCTGTAACTCTTCGTTAGAGAAACCACCAGTATTTACTATTACCGAGTGAACTTCCAATCCGCGATCCTGTGCCAGGTAAATACAACAAAATGAGGTATCTAATCCTCCGCTAAATGCTAAAACAACTTTTTTCATGCTATTTATTAAATAAAAACGTAAATAAAAATAAAAGGGCTTTTAAGCCTGTTTTGGGCTTAGGTTTAACAACTAAACGTTGTTTAATGCGCATAAAACGCTCGTATAATTTGGGTTTTTTCTGCAGTTCTTCGGCAAATTGCTTGGCTACTTCGTGTTTTTTTCAGCCGGATCGTAAAGCATGGCAGTGCACATGCAGTTTTTGCGCTCCTTCATTTTTAAAATCTCAAAGTTTACGCAACTCTGGCAGCCTTTCCAAAATTCTTCATCCTGGGTAAGCTCGCTGTAAGTTACTGGTTCGTAACCCAGGTCTGAGTTTATTTTCATTACCGCTAAACCAGTTGTTAAACCAAAGATTTTTGCCTTAGGATACAACTTTCTAGATAAACCGAAAATTTCATTTTTAATGGCTTTTGCTAATCCGGCTTTACGGTATTTAGGACTTACTACCAAACCACTATTGGCGACAAACTGGCCATGGCTCCAGGTTTCGATATAGCAAAATCCTGCCCAGGAACCATCTTTGTGGAAAGCAATAACCGATTTACCCTCGTGCATTTTATTGGAAATGTATTCCGGCGAACGCCTGGCAATGCCTGTTCCACGAGCTTTTGCCGACTCAGCCATCTCGGTTACTATTTCTTCTGCAAATACACGATGTTCAGGAAGTGCAACCTGCACTATAAATTCGTTAATATCCATTCGTTTTCTAACGAAAAATTATAAGTATTCTTGTTAATTGGGTTTTTAGAGAGGATCAATTCCTCGTTACGTTTAGTGTAGGTACTAAATACGTGGAGTGAAATTTTGCCGGCTTGTGGGACAATAAAATACAGGTTGAAAATGATTAATAAACAAACCCTTCCCAGACACCATTTGTGTTGAGGAAACTGAAAGTTTATGTAAAATTTGCTTAATCATTTCTTGCGTATTAAAACGGCTTTAACTCTATTGAGGTGCAAAGGTTTAAATAAAAATCGAGTTACACAATAATATCGTGATTTTTTTATGTTAAGCTTTTGGTTTTATTGAACTAATCTGACTTAAACGGCCCGTAATTGTACTTCAAGGCATCCAGAACTTTTATCTTAAATTTATCTTTCAAACCTATCCAAGTGCCAATTTCAACATTGTTAAAAACTGGAGATAAAATTTAACATCTGCTTAACAACATTTAACATCCTACTATGCTGCTTAAATCCAATATTTACATGCCTGTAGCGAATGCGATCTGGCTATCGTTTTATAGGTACTCCTTAAATATTAAATAAAATTTTAACCGTATGAAGAATTTTACGCCATTTCATTTTAAATCAATCATTTTATTTGTTTTAATTTCTTTTACAGCAATAACTTCATGTAAAAAAACTGAAACTACCGATCCTACCATATCTTATTTAAGGGTAATCAATGCATCACCATCTTTGGCTACCTACAATGCTTACTTTAACGGTAATATGGTTAACTCAGCAGCTTTGCCATTTGGAGGCGCTGTTAATTATCTTTCATACGCCGCTGGTGCTTACAGTTTAAAATTTACAACGGCCAGCAGTGCGGAGAGTTTATTAACCAAAACCATTACTTTGAATGCAAGCACCTATTACTCGTCTTATTTGATTAATAAACCTGCTGCATTAGATGTTTATACCATTGGTGATGATCTTTCCACCCCATCAACTGATAAAGCCTACATCCGTTTTATTAACTTATCGCCTGATGCCCCTGCACTAGACCTGACAAAAACCAGCGCAACCACCTCGTTGGTTACCAATAAAGCCTTTAAAAGTGCAAGCGCCTTCATCGCTGTAGATGCCGGAACTTATACATTAGATGCGAAAGAAACTTCATCAGGCACAGTTAAAGCTACATCTGCGAGTACCAGTTTTACAGCAGGTTATCATTATGATATTATTTGTGGTGGTTTGGTAACACCTGCAAATGATACGGAACGACCATTGAGTTTACAGGTTATCACGATCAAGTAAGAAGGATTTTATTTTTCGACTTTCATAAAAAAGGGCAATTTTCGAATCGAAAATTGCCCTTTTGCATTAAGCATTGACCAAACTTCAATAATTATTTTTTTATTACATCAGGAAATTTTACCTGGATGACATAAGTACCTTCTAATTTGAGTCTCCAGGACCACCTTGGGTTTACAGAGAAACCTGGTGATGATGGAAAGCCATCTATTGATTTTATAAAGGTACTCGGTATTCTGTAATACATTAAGAAACCCCAGTCGGTAGTCGGTGTAACATATTTTGTTAAAGGGAACGGTGCTAGCTCAAAATCGCAGATCATAGCAGTATCAGTTTGAATAACCGGGTTGAATTTAGCATAGTTTTCAAAAATTGGCCTATCTCCCCTTGCTATAATTTCTTTTGCTTTAGGATTAAAGACATTTCCATTTTTATCCACCATTTTCAGTATAGCTCTTGCACCTAAAGATGAAATTTTTGTACAGGTAATAATTGGGTTTTTCATTGGCGTTGCTACACCTGTAACATCATTAAAGCCGTTAGCTACATTATCAGTAATCTCAAACAGGTCATCTATAGTGGGATCTACCACATTAATTGTTGCTAGTTTAGGGAATAGTTTAGTACCAGTACCATTAGTCATTTCTACATCATACACATATCTTCCTAAGGGTAAGAAACCAGATGCTTTGTTAAAGGTAAGCTGCCCGCTCAATTCATTAAACTCCATTGGTTTCTTTTTAACCACCTCCCTTTTCTTATTTAGCAAGTCCAGCGTTACGTCTGTTTCAGGATCAAAATTGGCACCGGTTTTAAAAACAGTGATTTCATACTCTTTAGAGAACTCTGCAGGCGCAGGAGAACCATCTTCTTTCCTCAAATTGAGTAATTTATAGGTAAAAGGTGGTGTAGAACCATCTGCATTGATTCTATCTGATTGAAAAAGAGGCAAGCCCCTTTTTGCATAAATATTATTGTCTTTATATCGAATAGAATCACTTAGATAGCCATTCTGTATTTTTTTACAGGCCACTACACCTAACAAGAGTAATAAACCTAAAATGTATTTCATTTTCATAATTGCGATTAAATTAATTGCCCAAAGACTGTGCATTAAAAAATAACCTGTGGTATCCACTTAACACATGAACTATACCATTGGTTGTGACGATTCCTGATGTTTGACAATCCACAGCCTTATCTTTTTGTGAATCGGGAATAGTACTTTGATCCGCCTCCTGATCATCACGGGTTCCGATTACTTTAGTATAAGTTACATAATCTACATAATTAACATACTGTGTATATTCATAAGAACGTCTCAATTTGATCAGATATTGAACATTTGGAATAGCTCCAAGTAAACTATTATAAAGCTTACCGCTAACGGTCATCTGGTCTCTGTTGATCTTGCCCGCAAATAAATAGGTCTTTAATGAATCATTTAATTCCTGTGCCGGAATATCTTTGATACCGAAGTCAAAGTTTTCTGTTCCAAGCTGGAGAGATTTCTGATATTTTTTGGCCTTTACATACTCCGCTATTCCATAATTTGTAGTTGCAAAAAAGGTTACATTGCCATTTACAGCATCCTTTAAACCTGCTTTGTCTATCACTTTAACCAAGGAATCGAAGTTGCGGTTAGACTTTAAGTAATCGTAAGTACTTAAATTTACATTGGGATCACTTGGGCCGCCATCCCTTTTATAATCATTTTTTTTACAAGCCGTTAGCGCCAGTAATATTAATGAAAGATATACTAATATATTATTTTTCATATTTTTTAATCTCTTAATAAAAACAACTTATACTTTACCCAACCAATATGGTGTTTGTTTCAATAACGGATTGTTTCTAAACAACGCAGGGTCTACAGGCCAATAAAATCCTTCTCTTCTAAACCTGCTTTCTGTAAGCCAATCTACGATAAGACCGTATCTTCTGGTCCTAAGCAAATCATAGAATAGATGTCCTTCCAGGTACATTTCTTTACCACGCTCATAAGCATATTCATCCATTACCTCGTCTACGGAGCTTCCAGCAGGAATTAATACCGGATCTGGATCATTTCTTTTTCTGAAATCATTGATAATACCGATTGCTGTTGCTGCATCCTTTTTGTAAAGTGCAATTTCTGCCTTAAGTAGTTTCATATCACCCAGTCTGAAAATGATAATGTTATTGCTTAGATAAGGGTCTAATTTTTGCCCAGGATTTCTGTACGTTACATTACTGTACTTTACACTCATTGGTTTATCTGGGTTAGCAAGGTCAAAGCCCTTTTTATAACGGATATCAGTGGTGGTTTCGAAATGATTATTAAGATACAGAGGCGTGGTATAAAAACGTGGGTTGTTTCCATAACCTTTAATATAATTCTCATTTAAAAAATACGAACCTATGGAACTATTAGAACCTTCCAATGTATTCTCACTAATGTTAATTTCAAATATGCCTTCGGAAGAACGACCAATAAAAGTATTCTTATAATTAGCGGTATCTGTTAAAGCATAACCTCCTTTGCTAATTAATGTATTTATGGTCGTATCAGCATTGTTTACATCAGTCAAATTAGGTGCATCAACGGAAACATCTGACATGGTAGCTCTCCAAAGATACAGATGAGCTAAAAGGGCATACGCTGAGCCCTTATTTGCAGTAACCTTTGCGTCTCCGGTATTCTCATAATTCCAGCTTAATAGATTAATGGCTTTGTGACAATCATTTTCAATCAATTTCATAACCTCCGATTTCGGACTTCTTGGCAATTGAGGCGCATTGATCGGGTCTTCATAAGACTCTGTAACTAATGGTACATCACCCCAGACCCTTACCGTCATAAAGTAACTTAATGCACGAAGGAAATACGCCTGACCAATCACTGAATTCCGGAATTGAGCAGGATCGTCTTCGGTTGACAATTGCGCATCGCTCATGGCATTAACTTTCTTCAAAATCAGATTAGACATGGCAATACTTTTATAGTACAAGCTATAATTTGCCAGCGTATTGATATTGTATTGAAAGGTAAAATCTCCACCCTGAATCCCTTCTAAACCATCGCCTCCATACTGTATCGTAAAATAATTTTTGGCGACAGCATCACCATACATAAAATAACGATTGTTTTTACTGGTAATCGCACTACGCATCATGGCATAATTGCCGGCGATGGCACTTCTTACATCCCTTGATGATTGCCAGAATGTTTGCTCATAAGGTGCGTCTTTAGGTTCCTCATATAATAATTTTTTACAGGAACTTACGGTAACCGCTGTAGCCATTGCGATAAGTACACCGATTTTTGTGATTATATTTTTCATTTATTGACGATATTAAAATTGAACTTGTACACCTAAAGTATATTTTCTTGGAATAGGATATCCGGTTCCATTATACTCCCCATATCCGCTAACAGCTTCTGCATCTGGTAATTTTTTTGATTGCTGGAACATATATACGTTATCAGCAATAGCGTATAATTTCAGCTGAGTTAAGCCTAATTTTCTTACGATTTTAGGGCTGAAATCATAACCAAGATTGATACTTCTGATCCTTGCATAGCCACCTTTTTCGAGGAAAAAGGATTGTGCAGCCGTATAATAATATCGATAGGATCCCAAATCGAGTTTTGCATATTCAGCCTGATCTCCAGGGTTTCTCCAGATGTTCAGGCGACTTAGATCCGGTGAAGAGACACTGGCAAAATTATATACCGCATTAGCATCTGTTGCGTTCGTAAAACGATCTGAATCAAATAGATTTAATACGTCACGTTTGAGAGTGAATGTTACGAAAATCCCCAAAGAGAAATTTTTGTAAGAAAAGTTATTGGTCCAACCACCGGTAAAACGTGGGTTAGGATCGCCAATTGGTGCTTTATCCGGATTGATACCATCATTAAAAACATCTATAAAATAATCTCCATCCAAATCTGCCAGATAAAAATCACCAGCATTATACGTTCCGTTACTATTTCTATACTTTTCTCCGGTATAAGGATTCTGGGGAATATCTGCTGAAGTAGAAAATACGCCTTTTGTACGATATAAATAGAAAGCATTTAGTGGACTACCTACAGAAAGCACGTGGTTTTTATCAAAACGATCTCCACTTAAAATAATATCACGGCCACCATTCGGCAAACTCATGATCTGATTTTTGTTATAAGATATATTAAAAGAGCTATTCCATTTAAATTCCTTTTGGATAGGATTAGCCGTTAAAGTCAACTCCATACCCGCATTACGTACTGAAAAAGCATTGGTGAAAGCATTGTCATAACCAGATGTAACCGGTAAATCAACATTAAAAAGCTTTTGTTTTACTTCTTTGTTATACACATCGAATGAAAGGGCATACCTACCATTATCAATTTCCAAATCTGTACCAATATTCCATTGTGTCGATTTCTCCCAACTAATATCCTTTTGTGCAACACCATTTATAAAATTAGGGGTAATAGCGGTAACACCATTATAAGAAGTAGCGCCTTGAATACCAAATGCCACCCCGTTAGCTGTACCATTTCCCGCAAATCCACCATTATTAACCAGGTATTTATTGTATTGCACATAAGCATTTCTTTTATCTTCATTACCTGTAGCACCATAACTTCCTCTTATTTTAATTAGTGTGAAAGGGTTATTGGTTAAGTTTTTCATAAAGCTTTCTTCGGAAAGAAGCCATCCTGCTGAAATGGAAGGAAATACCCCATATTTATTATTTTCTCCAAAACCAGAAGAACCGTCAGTTCTGATTGTTCCTGATAAAAGGTACTTGCTATCATAATCATAATTAAAACGACCATAATAAGCTACCAATCCATGCGCGATGTAACTTGATGAGGCATAAATATTCTGTTGTTTAAAACCAGTAACTGTCTGAATATTATCCGATGCACCTCCATAGCCGGATGCCTGGGTAGATTGAAACAAACTATATTCTATATCCTGACCCGCTACTGCACTAAAAGAATGTTTTTTAATGGAACCGTTATAAGCCAAATAATTCGATGTTCTTAAGCCCATATCAGTTGAGGAAAAACTGGAAGAGCTGTTGCCAAAACCATTGTTTAACAAATTGCTCATACTTACATCCCTACGGGTATTGTTACTAGTATAGGAAGATTGTGAATTTAAGGTAAAGTGTTTATTAAATTCATAGGCCAGATTGAGGTTGGCGGCAAACTGGTTCGACACATTTCTGTTTAAGTTTTCACCATCCTTACTCACAAAATAATCCAATTTTTCTGGAGATATATTAAATAACGAGGAAGGTAAATTCCCTGAACCAACTTTTGTAGGCTTAGATGGATCGTTTGGATCTTCGTTTCCTCTGCCTCTGCTAGCACTTGAATAAGAAAATATCGGGTTGATCATCAATTTTTTATTCATTGCTCTAGAGGTAAGATTTAAGCGCGTAGTATAACGTTTAAAGCCTGTTCCTTTTACAATACCATCCTCATCATAATACCCTCCACTGAAACGATAAGTTGTTCCATTATCGGTACCACCGCTTATACTTAGATTATTATCATTGATTTTACCTGTCTGATAAAATAAATCCTGCCAATCGGTATGGCCATTAAAAGCTGGATTTAAACTATCGGTAAGTATATAAGGCAATTGTACACGCTGGTCGTAACTAAGCTGCCTTTGAAGTACCTCCATTTTTTGTCTGCGCTCTGTAGTACCCATGGTAGCCTGTCTTAAGTTAGGGCGCTGCACCATACCGTAATAAGAGTTAAAGCTTACTCGAGTATCGCCACCTACACCTTTTTTGGTCGTGATCAAGATGACACCATTAGCAGCTCTTGAACCATAAATGGCCGCTGCCGAAGCATCTTTCAATACGTCAATAGATTCGATATCGTTCGGATTAAGGCCGGCCATATAGTTAGTTCCCGTGCCTGTACCTGGTGGCACGTAATCATCAGATGATTGAGGAACACCATCTACCACATAAAGTGGCGATCTGATTACATTAAACTGATCATAACCTGTGCTACCTGTGGAGTTACCCCTTACCGACACTGTTGGTGCCACACCTGGCTGACCAGTAAAGTTTTGAACGTTTACTCCTGATAAACGTCCTTGCAACAACTGATCAAAACTTGCAGCAGGTAAGTTGGCCAGTTCTTTACCAGAAATACTGGAAATTGCCGCCGTAGTTTTCTTTCTGGTAATTTTCTGATAACCGATAGTAACCACTTCACTGAGTGTATTATTATCCTCTTCCAAAGAAAAGTTTAATGTACCGCTTGCTGATACTGGTTTTTCCAGTGAACGATAACCTACAATCCTGGCCGTAATAATCGCATTATCTTTTTGCACCGTTAGGCTGAACTTTCCATCAGCATTAGTAGCAGTACCGTTCTTGGTACCTTTTTCAATAATCGAAACTCCTGGTATGGGTTTGTTGGTTTGATCTATAACCGTTCCCTTAATGGTTTTCTGGGCGAAGGCCAGCCAGGGGATGAGTAGATAAAATAATGTTGCCGTTAAAAATTTCACATAGCAATGTTTTGTAGAATTTTTTTCCATTGATGGTTAGTTAGTTAATTAGTTAAGTTTGACTATGACCTAAAGTATCAACATTTTTACTAGGCATTTAACTACTTTTTAGCTAAATAAAACCATATTTTAACTTAAAAATTTAACATTAATTAACATTTAACTCTTCAACACCTGACTTTTGCAATTTAAAACATGCCTCTATTGCACCAAATAGCACTTTTAAACCAAATAAGTCATATTTTCAATCATTTCTGGAATACATCACGCTAATTAATTAGCAGATAAATTTTGATAAGAAATTTCAAGAAAAATCTGCAGAAAGCAGCAGCTAAAACGTTAAACTAATCTTTTAGTACAGGATTAATTCCAAAATTAAAGTTACCTATAATCACCTGCCACATTACTCTATTTAGAATAGTTCAAAATAATTTGGATTATAGGATTTTCCAACGTTATTTTACGGCTATTTAGAATAAATCCAAATAAATATTGATATGTTTAAAATTAAACTATCCAGTTTAACATTTATATTAATCTTTACCAGCATAATTTCCTTGGCCCAGCAGTTTTCGACAATTAGTGGTACCATTACCACTTCTGATGGAAAACCTGCGGCTTATGTATCAGTAGGTTTAAAGGGAAAAGGTATTGGAAATGTTACCAACGATAAAGGTATCTTCGAAATACAAAGAGTTAAACCAGGTTCTTATATCATCTAGGCATTTTTATTCTTAGCTAATCAATTTTAGTCAACGCGGGCTGAAACAAAATAATCTATTTTGTAATCAGCCAGAAATTCTAACCCGCTTAGTGGGGTGAGTGTCTTAAGAACAGAGTGAACAGTTATAAAGGCTAAAAGAATTATTATACACCTAAATCATTTTATGAGTAGGGCAAAAAGCACTTTTTGACCAATACTAATAAAAACTGGAAATGAATATGAAGTACTCAATTAGTCAGAATTATTGTAGATTATCGCAAATGTAAGAATAACAGAAAGCAACAATATTCTCAATGAAGCATCCCTTAAGTTTAAGGTGCTATTAATACTACATAGAGAGTTATTATTTCAAAACAAAACCATATTTTTTTGATATTGTATCAACATTATCAAGATATAGCCAATCCTTGTAAAAAAGTTCCGACTTCTTAAATTCAAAGAAAGCATTTCTCTGAAAATTAACTCCGTATTTTTCTAACTCAAAACCTTCATCCACAATAAACTGGATATTTGTATTTTTCATTGAATCCAAAACTTCAGCGTTATTCCTGGGAATGATAACTATCTTTTTGTAATCACTAAATTTATTATTGTTTTTGTCGCCTAATTGCTTTAGAAATTTGATGGTTTTTTCAGTACAAGAGCCACAATTGCCTGATATCACAATAATAAAATAATTATCCAATTTTGACAAATCAGTGTGCTGCTTCTCATTGAAATACATGTTGAGGTGCTCTTCATCTTCGGATAATTTATGCTTATTACATGCTATGATAATTAATAAGAGGATAAAAATAACGCTATATTTTTTCATTGGAATTTACTTTGTCAATTTTGATAATGTCGAATCTCAAATGTAGTGGATCTACGAATTTATTTTTTCTGTGGTTAGGAGAAATAAATAAACCCTCTTTAGTAATAAACCACGTATTTGGAGAATATTTATACTTAGGTAGCTCTATTTCGTTTATCACCTCAAATTTTTCATTAAAAATCATTAAAATCAAGGGTTTATCTAAAATAGAATTAAAATATTTACCATCTTTTTGAGTTATATTTCGCAAACTAAATCTATAATAGATATGTCTATACTTATCATACATCACATTAAAGAACTGAGTATTCTCGATATGATGGGTTACCCATTTTTTTGGGTCTTCTCCTTTAGTATAGGAAACAGAATCAGCCAAATTTTTTCCTTTTAAAGGAGTAGCTCCATAACAAGTGATAGTTGCCCGTTTTGGGTCGTATTGATAAATGTTCGATTCGTACAAGTAGCTATAAGTTAAAATCCCCGATTTCTGGTGTTCACTCGTTACAATAGAAGTGAGAAAGCCTGCATTACCTTTAATCTTATAAAGATAATCAGAATACGATATTGGAAGGAATGCAAGTCGTCCGGCATTTATATCAAAAGAAGCAAAAGCCGGCATTTTTCTGTCCCAATTAAAATTGGAATATATTGGATTAAAAATAAGCTTCCCATTAAAAAAGAACATTTTAAATTCGTGGCTATATGACAGTATTTTTCCAAAAAAATTGTTTTTGTTTGATATACTATCCATAGAAATGTCTTTTTTCTTATTCAAGTTTGTATCAATCACAATCAACCGATCATTACTGTAGTTTAATAAAATGGAATCAAAATTTATTATACTAATATCTACAATACTTCTACTTTTGTCTAAATCCTTCTTGTCCAGATTTTTTAAAGACAACTTTTTTCCAACTAAGCTTAATTGCCTATATAATAATCGGTTTGTTAAATCAAAGATATCAATACTCAATGTGTTGGGGTTATACCCTAAAAGATAATCTACATTGTGTTCACTATATTGTGTGTAAGTAAAATATGTATTTGCATATCCTTGCTTTACAGGTATTTTGATAGAGTCTATCTTTATTTCATATTCGGAGGCATCTTTAGCTAATTTTGATTTTATGATGTAGTAATCTTGATTTTTATTTTTACAAGAAATAAAACAAAAGAAGCTCAAATACAAAAAAAGAAAGTGATAAAAAATTTAAACATAAGATTACATTGCCTAGTTGCATTTCAAAATTTATTAATATACCGCTAGATCTTCGACTAATAGAGACCATCTCAAAGATCCAATAATCTCGTTACGTATTGTAAAGCATAGTTTTGTACAAAACATGGCTAAAGCTTGTTCTTGAACCTCAGATATTTAAGAACAAGCTCTACACTTAAGATTATCCTGAGAAAATGTGCACCCTATCTAAGAGAAGCTTAGGATCACCCTTGCAAACAGATATGAAAGTACCGGTAATACCAAAGCAACAGTGTATCCATTTAAAAAAACTTCAAATACAAAGTTAAAGTTACTGCTAACTTAATTTCATTTAGATTAAATAATATCTAGAGGTTAGTTCGGGGGTGTTTGGCAATTAATTAGAGCACCACAACTTGGCCCGCCACCAATCGGCGCTCCAGAAAAACATCCAAAACTGACACTCCCATAGTTACATGGAACAGGATGATTCTCTCCAGGGCATATCTTTACATTTAGACACACAAGTGTAGATTGGATACCAGTCTTACAACCATATTCTTGAGATCCAGGACAGGCATATGGACGATAAACAGGACTTGGATTACAATTACTTTGACCATTACACACCAGACCGGACGTACCACCACAGCCTGAAAAACCATCAGGGCATGTTTTCACATAATTTCCTTTAAAAACAGAAACTAGCTTTGTAGCTGATTCTGAACTCAGAAATAGCGACTCTGCCTTCATAACCTTGTAATTCGCAACATTTTCTTTTTTAAAAGAAAACAATAGAATACCTACTAAGAGGAGCGGGAGAATAGATGCAATTTTCATAATTAATATGTTTATAAGTTAACTTGTTAATATTTTAGGAATTATTACGTGTTAAATCATTATTACTTGAATCAAATTAACATTTATTTTGACATATAATTTACTTTATTCTTAACTAAAACTACTTACATATTAACATCTAAGTAAATCAATTACCTTTTAAATCATACATACGAATATTCGTCTCACCCAAAAGACATTTCATACGCATAAATCACTATTGATTAGCTGATAAATCATGTTTCATGGTACATCTTATAATTTAGAATAATTCAAAATAATTTGGATTATAAGATTTTCTAACGTTATTTTGCGCTGTTTAGAATTAATCCAAATAAATATTGATATGTTTAAAATCAAACTTTCCAGTTTAACGTTTCTATTATCCTTTGCCAGTATAATTTCCTTCGCCCAGCAGTTTTCGACCATTAGCGGTACGATAACCACTTCTAATGGAAAACCAGCACCCTTTATTTCCATTGGATTAAAGGGCAAGGGTCAGGGTACTACATCAGATGCTAATGGTTTATATACCATAAACCGTATTAGAGCCGGTACTTATACGATTAAAGCTTCTGCAGTTGGTATTGAAGCCTCAGAAAAAAACGTCACAATTGCTGCAGGGGAGAATAAAATTATCGATTTCGTGTTGAAAGAAAATGATCAGGCGCTGGAGGAAATTACGATAGCAGGTATTAATCAAAAATACAAAGTAAGCTTACCTTCTGCTACACTTAGGTTAAACGAACCATTACTAGAAGCGCCACAAAACATTCAAATCGTAAGTAACCAAATCCTTAAAGACCAGCAGATCATTAGCATGAGTGATGGGTTGATTAGAAATGTAAGTGGTGCAGTTCGTCTTGAACATTGGGGAGATATGTACACCAATATTTTAATGCGTGGATCGCAAATTCAGGCCATGCGTAATGGTTTTAATGTCGTTTCTTCTTACTGGGGACCATTAACCGAAGACATGAGTTTTGTCGACCATATTGAATTTGTTAAAGGTCCCGCCGGATTTATGCTGGGCAATGGTGATCCAAGCGGAATGTATAATGTGGTAACCAAAAAGCCTACTGGTTTAAACCAGGGAGAGGTTTCGTTTACTGCCGGTAGCTTTGATTTATACCGGACAACAATCGATCTTGACCATAAGCTAACAGCAGATGGTAAATTCTTATTCCGGTTAAATGCTGCGGCACAAAACAAAGCTTCATTCAGACCATACGAAAAAAATGACCGTTACAGTTTTGCACCTGTACTGAGCTATCAGATTACGCCAGGCACTAAGCTGACAGCAGAGTATACTTTGCAAAATGCAAAAATGACCGAAGTGGGTTCTTATTACATTTTTAATACCGCTGGGTATGCCAGCTTACCTAGAGAATTTACCTTAACACAACCTGGGGTACAACCTACGCGAATCAACGATCATAGTTTAACATTGAACCTAACGCAACAATTAGGTCAAAACTGGAAATTAACTGCTCAGGCAGCTTATTACAAATATTTACAAAATGGTTCAAGCTCATGGCCGTCGGCGATATATCCAAATGGCACCATCATTCGAAATGTTGGTATATGGGATGCCGAAAGCAGTATGAAATTAGCTCAGTTATTTGTGAATGGAACGGTTAAAACCGGCGGTATTGTACACCGGATTTTAGCTGGTTTTGATGGGGGTAAGAAAAATTATATAGCCGATTGGGGTCAATCTCACGATTTAGACCTGGCCAGTTCTCCGTTTAATTTATACAACCCTAATTATGGCTTCCCGTCAAACGGTTATCCAAACTTTGACCGTTCTACTCCATTAGAACAAAGGGCTATTGCAGCAGGAGGTTTAATGGATCAAAAATACCTAAGTGGTTATGTGCAGGATGAATTAGGCTTTTTTAACAACATTGTCCGCCTAACCCTTGCTGGCCGTTATACTTATGTTAACCAGTCGGCGTATGGCAGCCCGGCAGACAAAGCAAAACACGTTACCCCCAGGGTTGGTTTAAGTGTATCAGCGGATAAAAACACCTCTGTTTACGCGGTTTACGATGAAGCTTTTACTCCACAAACCGGCTTTTTTCGGGATGGTGGTACCGCAAAACCCATTACCGGTAACAATAAAGAATTTGGCATCAAAAAAGACTGGTTTGATGGCCGCTGGAATACCACCCTATCCCTTTACAGGATTACCAAACAAAACGAGATTACAGGGGATCCTAACAATAAGGCAGGAGAAACTTTTAGCATCGTAATTGGTGAAAAAAGAGCCCAGGGCGTTGAGTTTGATATTCGTGGCGAACTGGCCAAAGGATTAAACTTAATTGCAAACTATGCCTATACCGATGCAAAGGTAACAAAGGTAGCAGATGGCGTTGAAGGCGTTTATGTTGGTCAGGTAGTACCGGGTTTTTCAAAACATACCACTAACGCATGGTTAACCTACTCATTACAAAATGGTCCGTTTAAAGGTGCAGGAATTTCCGGAGGGTTTACCTATTTAGCCGACAGGGCCGTAGGTACCTACAGTGGTGAAAATGCAAACGAGAATCTCCCCGATTATTTCAAACTGGATGGAGGCTTATTCTGGGGAAATAAAAAAATAAAAATCACGGCCAATGTATTTAACATTTTGGACAAGTATTTATACAGCGGAGCGTATTATACCAACTATTGGAATGCCCCAACTTACAACCAACCGGCTTACTCATGGCAAGCCGAAGCACCAAGAAATTACAGAGTAAGTGTAGCCTATAAATTTTAATAACCCCCATCAGGAGCAACTGGATCAGATCAGCTGCTCCTGATTAAAAACCGAAAACATGAAAACTAAAATCTCATTATTAACATTATTCCTTGCCTTTAGCATTTCGAACGTATTTGCACATGCGTTATGGATAGAAACAGCCTCAACAGGCAAAAAAGGACAGCCGCAGGATGTAAAAGTTTTTTTGGAGAATATGAAAGCAACGAGCCTGATACCGCAGCAAAATGGTTCAGCAACCTGAAAGATTTCAAATTGGTTTTAACGGCACCTAATGGTACCACAAAGGTGTTAACAACTTCGCCGGATGTACTTTTTTACAAAGCTAGTTTTATACCAGATCAGGACGGAACTTATAAAGTTTCTGTGATACACGAGGTGGCTACAGTTTACGAGAAAGCAAAAATTGAATATTATGCTTTTGCCGATGTTGCTGTTGGTAACTTAAAAATAAACAAGGCATTTCCTGCCGATGCGGCTTTAACCATCAGACCCGATAAACACACTTTAAAAGTTGGTGAAACGGCAGTTCATGAGGTTATTTATAACAAAATACCTTTCGCAAACCAAAAATTAACCGTTGTTGGTCCTGATAAAAAAGGCCAGACTACCGAAACTGATGCACAGGGTAAATTTACCTTCAAACCAGTTGCAAAAGGGAATTACTTTCTTGAAGCTTTTACCGAAGATAAAACACCGGGCAAACTGAACGGACAGGATTACGAAAAAACCTGGCATTTGGTAACCTACACTACCGAAGTTAAATAACCGGTTAACTCCAAACTTTTCAACCCATTGGCAGACAGAAAACTGTCAATGGGTTCTTTTATTAAATAAAGCTTAATGTCGCCAACAAAACCTGTACAGAAAAAAACGAATAAATCGCAGATAAGAAGAATCAGCGATTGGCTGCACTTGTGGTTGGGTATCGCATCTGGCCTGATCGTATTGATGTTAGGCGTTACCGGATGTATGTATGTTTTTCAAAAGGAAATTACTGAGCTGATCCATCGCAAGGCATATTTTGTTGATGTTCCATCAAATCCTAAAACCTTGCCACTAAGTTTACTGCAAACTAATGCCGAAAAAGCTTTGGGAAATAAAAAGAAAATTGGCTTTATTTCTACTTATAGGATGCCTGAAAGGGCATGGGAATTTAGTACCTATAAAGCAGGTAATCCTAAAGCTTTCTGGTACTTCGATTCAGTTGATTATTATGACCTGGTACTGGTAAACCCATATACCGGAAAAGTAACCCTGGTAGCAGATTATAAATATGAGTTTTTTTCGGTGGTTAAAATGATCCATTGGAGTTTACTGATCAATCATCCCATTGCTCAACAGCTTATTGGTTGGTCTACTTTTATTTTTGTATTCCTGCTCATTTCAGGCATGGTGATGTGGTGGCCGAAAAATCTCAAAAAATCGAACTTCGATAAGAGTTTTAAAGTTAAGTGGAAGGCAAAATTTAAACGCATCAACTATGATATGCACAATGTATTAGGTTTTTATGTGATGATCATTTGCCTGATGCTGGCCCTAACTGGCCTAGTCTGGGCCTTTCAATGGTTCCAGCAAATAGTGTATGTAGTGGCAGCAGGAACCACTGCCCCACCAAAAGTGGTAGAAATAAAATCCGACTCAACAAAAACCATTAAAGCTGTTCCATTCGATATTGCTTTTGATCAGGCTAAAAATATTTTTAAAAACGAAGACCGTATTGGTGTGTCGCCAGCGGGAGGCGGTACAGCAACCATTAATGCCACAGGTTACCGTGGTGAAGAAACTTACTGGGATTATGATATTTTACAGTTCGATCAGTACTCGGGCAAGTTATTACATAGAACAAACCAATCAGAAAAAAACGGAGGTGAAACTTTAATTGGCATGAACTACGATATACACGTAGGCGCTATTTTAGGTCTTCCCGGAAAAATCATGGCATTTTTTGCAAGCCTTATTGCAGCAAGTTTGCCCATCACCGGCTTTATTATCTGGTTGGGAAAAGGAAAAAAGAAAAAAATCCCGCAAAGGCGGAAAAATAAGCACACCCTAATTCATAATAAACATGAAATTTTTAAACCTAATTTTAGTATTAACCGGTTTAATTACCCTTAATACAAGCGCACAAACAAAAGTAGATTCGCCGGAAGAAAAATTGGAAAAAGACAGAAAGGCCATTAAATCTTTAGCCGGTTTTTATGAAGTGAATTTTAACTATGGTGAGGTTACCGCACCAGACCCTAATTACAAATTCAGCAAACCTTACGAAAGCCATGGCAATGAATGGGCCGAAATTATTGTAGATGAGCCTAAAAGAATTGTGATACAACACATGTTGGCCATTAACGATACTACGGTTATTAAACACTGGCGCCAGGACTGGACTTATGAAGATACCGACATTATGCTTTATACCGAAGGTAATGCATGGAAAAAGGTAATTTAACCCCGGCTGATGTAAAAGGTAAATGGACCCAAAAAGTGTATCAGGTTGATGATAGTCCACGTTATCAGGGTTACGGAACCTGGAGCCATGTTGGCGGTCACGATTCATGGCAAAGCGAAACCGATTCTCCACTTCCAAGAAGAGAATCGACCGTTCGTAAAGATTACAATGTATTAAACCGCGGCAGCAGAATAACCATTACCAAAGATGGCTGGATGTTTGAGCAGGACAATAAAAAGATTGTACGCTCTGCCAGTGGCGATAAACTTTTAGCTATTGAGAAAGGTTATGAGGAATTTACCAAAATAGATCCTAAAACTTTTGCCAATGCTCAAAAATGGTGGGCAAGCCAAAAATCTTACTGGGCTGATGTTCGTGGCGTTTGGGCCGATATTATCGGATCGCAAAACACCTTCAAAGTACAAACCATGGCAAATGGCAAATTGCTTTACGAAACACTTTTTAGCTTGGGCGATCAATCTATTAAAGAAAAATGGTCAGCAAGCCAGAACAAAGAAAAAATTAAAACCGCTTTACAGCCTTATCTGGTAAAATAAAAAAGATTAATTTTATAAGTAATGGTTGGTGATTAATGGCAGGAGCTGTTAAACATCGACCATTTTTTTATGCCTAAACATCTCAGGTTTTAAAAAACATGAAAGGTTTGAAAGACTTGAGAGGTTAGTCTAGATTTTGCCAACAGGTTTTACCTATAAAGACTGGAGGCTTGTGAAAATCTCAATTATGCGCTATATTAGCAAATATCTAATGTTAATCTCATGAACTTTTTTAAAAACTATTTTCTGGCCGCTGGCATTGTCTGGACATTATGTGCATTGTCAATTCTATTTTTAAATTTTAACTTTCAGGCAAAGGAAATTACCATAACACTTATTATTCCGCTTTCGTATGCTATTTTCAGGTTATTTGATCAACCAAAACAATTACCCAAAACAGAGTAATACCTCAATACGATTCAATATTTTGATATGAGATTTTTTTCTTAATTGCATTTTTTCTCTTTTCAAAGTACGTTTTTGCACAGGATTCTACCTACACCAGAAATATAATCAACACCCTTACTTCAAAAGAATTTTGGGGCAGGGGTTATACCAGGAACGGGATGAAAAAATCTGCAGATTATCTCGTAGCGGCTTATCAAAAAATTGGGCTGTTACCAATGGGTACAGCATATAAACAGCCTTTTAATTTTCCTGTAAATACATTCCCGGGAAAAATGATGGTGGCCATCAACGGACAGAAACTTATTCCTGGCAAAGATTTCATTGTAAACAATGAGAGTCCGGGCATTAAACAAAAAGCCAATTTAACACAAATTGATAGCCTTAACTATAAAGCTACACCTTCATTAATTATTTCACTAAAAGATAAACTTACCTGGTCCGTAGCTACAGAAGTTGGAGAAGTAACTACCATTCAGCTCAATAAAAACAACTTTACTACAATACCAAAAGAAATCAATGTTGACATTGAAAACAAATTCATTCCAAAATTTGAGGCCGCTAACGTTTGCGGTTTAGTTAAGGGCACTAAGTATCCAGACTCACTTTTAATCATTACCGCACATTACGATCATTTGGGTGGTATGGGGGCTGATACCTTTTTCCCTGGAGCAAATGATAACGCGGCTGGTGTGGCTACCCTATTAAGTTTAGCCAAATATTATGCCGCCAATCCCCAACCCTTTTCCATTGGTTTTATCTGTTTTGCCGGCGAAGAAGCTGGATTGTTGGGGTCAGGATATTTTGTAGAAAATCCTTTGGTTCCCTTAAGTAATATAAAATTCCTCCTCAACCTCGATCTGGTTGGAACAGGTGAAGTCGGAATGACCGTGGTTAATGCATCTGTCTACCCCAAAGCATTTGCTATGCTCAACGCCATTAACAATAAAAATCAATATATCTCTAAAATAAACTCAAGAGGTAAAGCAGCCAATAGCGATCATTATTTCTTTACCGAAAAGGGTGTACCTGCATTTTTTATCTACACCCAGGGTGGCCCATCAGCCTATCATGACATATTCGACAAACCCGAAACCTTGCCCCTTACGGAGTACAAAGATCTATTTAAATTGATCGTTGGCTTTAATCAAAAACTGATGGAATAGCTTCTTTTTTAGGACGAAAGCTGTAAATCTCTATTCAAACACTTAATTCTGAATGCTCAATACTCAAATTCCCTTTTTCTGCAATTGGGATAATATTATAAACCCTTGGGATAATTAAATTTAGCAGTAATGCTTGTATACTCATCTTTGAATCAACAAAAACGAAACAAAAATTATGAGAACTATACAAAAACTTAGTCTTGCATTATTACTGCTAATGGCATTTACAATTAAATTGAATGCTCAAAATCAAATCGAAATTGTTATAGTTGGCTCTGCCCATGACAATTCAAAATCGACAATAAATTTTCAGGCAATAATTGATAAACTTAAAAACTTTAAGCCCGATATGGTTTTTGGTGAGTACCTGCCCCAAGGTGATTATGCCAAACTGGAAGAAAGTAACTGGGCAAAAGAATTGTTTAAAAAAGAATATGATTATCTGGAAAAATTAAACCCGGAATCTCCGAAAAATATTGAAGTACAAATTAAAAAAGACCAAAAAGCACTCGCCAAATTCGCCTACTACCATAAAACAAGAATGAATTTAGCCGTTAATTATGCTAAAAACTGGGACCGGGGCAATACCGATTATCAAATTTTTGTACTCGAAAATTACATGAAACAAAGCTTCGGCAAAGAAGAACAATTAACCTACACAAAGATGTTTGGTGGTATAGATTCGTTAAAAAAGATAGGTTTATACAGACCAGGAAGCGAATACAGCAAAATCTATTTCCCCCTCATTTATCAATTAAAACAAGATCGGATTTACAATATGGATTGCCAAACCTATGATAAACCATGGAGTGAAGCCTGGGGCAAAACGGATTCTTTATATAAAATTTTAACAAGCAAAGCGAAAGCCGATAACACTTCACAGGAAGCCGCTACCATTAAAGCCATAGAAAAATATTGGTCTTACAATGAAGATGAAGCGAAAATTTTCAACGCTGATCCGTATGCCGGTATGAACACCGCAAAATATGGTGTTTTAGATGAAGCCTGGAATTTTTATGGTGGCCGTCATTTTTATGGCTATGCTGGTTTTCCTACTGAAACAGTAAAAGAAATGATCGCACAATGGACTTTAAGAAATGAAGGCATGTGTAAAAACATCGTCGAACAGGCAAAGGCGAAAAAAGCAAATAGGGTTGTAGTAGGTGTTGGTGCTTCGCACCGGAAATGGATGGAAGAAATTTTAGCCAAAAATCCATCTGTTAAAATAGTCAGCTATAACGATCTTCATTAATACATTACGTGCTCTAAATTAAGCCTCATTGCATTGCAGTGGGGCTTATTAAGCTAACTCACCTAGTCTCATTTTGCATTGCTCATATTTGTATCTAACGAACTTATGGGCCTGCTCATTTAAAACACGAGTTCGAAAAGCTTTACGACTTTTAAATTATTGCGCTAAAGTCAATTTGACCAAATACTGATCTTCTCCATCATCAAAAATTAGTTCAGCATCCCATCCTGTTTCCTTTGCAGTATGTTTGATAGTTTCTTCATCTATATAAATCCAGTTGAACCAGTTGCCTTTTTCACCTTTATATTCATACTGGTAAGATACCTCGCCATAATATTGGTTTTGCGGTTTCGGCATATCTTCATATAAATAAGTGATATCCGACGAATCGAAAATTACCTGTCCCTTTGGATTGATGAGGTCCTTTAATTTGATCAGGAAATTTTTAAACCCAGCTAAAGTTCCGGTAAGGCCGATACCGTTCATGAGCATGATGATGGTATCGAATTTCTCCTGATAGGTAAAAATATCCTGCACAAATGCTTTTTTACACCGCGATCTTTCATAATATTTACCGCTGCTTCAGAAATATCAATCGCGGTAACATCCATATTAAATGCCTGTAGAAGTAAAGCATGACTGCCTACACCGGCACCAATATCTAACACCTTACCACTACATAAATGCAAAGCTTGAAGTTCCAAAACAGGCATTTCTTCATCATCTCGAAAGAAGAATTCTAAAGGCATTTCTTCTGGCTCACCATACGAATTGTGTAGCCAAAGCGTATCAGCTTCGCCTGTTCTGTAAATATCTGTTAACGCTTTACCAAAAACATCCATGAGGCAAAGATAGGGAAAATGGAAAGATGTATGAGGGAAGATGGGAAATGGAATGATATGATAATCATCCTGAGGCAAAAATTAAGTTGTCATGCTGAGGTACGAAGCATCTGCAACCGATGAAACAGATGCTTCGTACTTCTGCATGAGAAATGATTACTCCAACTCAAACACCTGATGGTATTCTGGTATGGCTACATGTTTAAAACCGTTATCTTTTAATCTAGTGGCAAAATGCTGTTGTACCTCGTACTCTCCATGAACCAGAAACAATTGTTTTACTTTCGCCGGATCCTGGCAAGATAAAAAGTGCAGTAAATCTTCATAATCGCCATGTGCACTCATCGATTTAATCGATTGTACTTCGGCTTTCACTTCATATTCATCACGAAAAATTTCAACTACTTTTTGTCCGGCAATTAACCTGCCACCAAGTGAATTTGGCTCACAATACCCCACCATTAAAATGGTATTTTTCTGGTTACTGATATTATTACGGATATGGTGTTTTACGCGACCAGCCTCAGCCATACCGGATGCCGAAATAATCACACACGGCCTTGGATCTTCATTTAAGGCTTTCGATTCTTCTACACTCTCAATAAAACGCAGGCCCTTAAATCCAAACACATCATGATCAATCTTTAAGGTTTCTTTAACTCCATTATTATAAACTTCAGGGTGGCTTTTAAGGATTTCTGTTGCTTTTGATGATAACGGACTATCCACATAGTAAGGAACATCAGGTAATTTGCCTTTTAACTCCAATCCGTTTAAAGCATAAAGCAGTTCCTGTGTACGGCCTACGGCAAATGCTGGAATAATTACTTTACCTTTTTTTACTTTGCAGGTATTGTTAATGATCTCCAATAGCATGTTTTCGATCGGATCAAGGTCTTTATGCAGTGAATCGCCATAAGTAGATTCCATTAGAATATAATCGGCCTGATCAAACTGCTGGGGATTTTTTAAAAGCAGATCACCATAGCGGCCAACATCGCCAGAAAAGGTAATCCGTGTTGGTTTTCCATCTTCCGTAATCGTAAGGTGGGTGGCAGCACTGCCCAAAATATGACCGGCATCGGTAAATTTCAAGCGTATTCCCGGTTCAATTTCAAAATCTTCTTCATACTCCACGATCTTCATCAGACTAAGTGTTTTGATAACATCTTCTTCTGTATAAAGCGCTTCTTCCATTTCTTCGCCGTGACTAATGTGCCGGTTTGCATATTCAGCGTCCTGCATCTGGATTTTGGCAGAATCCATCATCAGTATGCGGGCAAGGTCCATAGTGGCCGAGGTACAGAAAATTTTGCCTTCAAAACCTTCTGCAACCAGTTTGGGCAATAAACCGCAATGATCAATATGGGCGTGTGATAGAACGAGGTAGGAAACTTTTTTAGCGTCGAAACCAAAGTAATCGTTTAATTTATCAGTAACATGTCCCATTCCCTGGAATAAGCCACAATCTAATAATATCTGGGTACCGTTTTTTAATGTAATAAGGTGCTTACTCCCCGTAACCGTACGGGCAGCACCATGAAAAGCAATATTCATCAAGATGTTGGTTAGAAAATATATAGAATAAAAATGCCGGATTTATCCGGCACTTCCAATTCTTTAAGCATTTATTTCTGCTACTTTATCTTTAACCTTGTCTGCAACACTTGTGGCTTTATCTGCCAGGTTTGCTAATTTATCTTTCGAAGCATCTAAAAGATCAGCAAAGAAATCTGATACTTTATTTTTCAGATCGCTGGTAGAATCTGATGATAATGCCAATGCGATGGTTGCACCAAGTGCTGCTCCGGCTAATACGCCTACTATAATTTTTGTCTCTTTTTTCATGATCTTAGTGATTTACTTATTAAACATATTTAACCCACAGGTGTTTTTATTTTTTTCATCTTGCAAAAACCAATCCACAATGAAGCGCATATTTTTTATAGACCTGGACAATACCATTTATTTTACCAAACCGAACGAGGAACAGTTGATGGGCGAATTATACCGTTTTTTAGAAAGCATGGATTTAGGGATCAGCAAAGAAAATTTTCAACTTGCCAAGCAGGAAATGTTAAAAACGCCTTTTATAAAAGTGGCTAAAAAATATGGTTTTAAGGAAGAAGTAATGCCCGAAGTGATTTCATATCTCCACAACAGGGAAGTAACCAGGCCTTTAAAACCAAGTGATGATTATCACTATATCAAAAGCCTGACCGGCCGGAAATTTATTGTAACTGCAGGTTTTCCAAAACAACAGCAATCAAAAGTAAAAATGTTGGGCATTGCCGACGATTTTGAAGAAGTACATGTCGTGGATGTTTCAGTTAACAACAAGAAGGACGTTTTTGAACAGCTGATCAATCAGCATGATTTAAACAGGGATGATATTTTAATTATAGGCGATGATGCCGAATCGGAAATTAAATTCGGATTGGAACTGGGGATCAGCACTTTTTTACTTGATCCTGAAAACCTGCATCCAAATGCCGAAAGCACTTTTAGAGGGAATAATTTGAGTAATTTGCATGCAGCAGCGGGACAAGCTTAGTTACGTCATTTCGTGCGAAGTGCAGCGTAGCCCCGAGAAATCTAAATATCGAAACTAACTTACATAGATCTCTCTATTCCGCCGTACTCTAAGGATGACGATCACACTTTAAACTTAAATGTTATAAGGTGATTGAGGTGGTCAACATAAATGAGATGGTTAAAAACCAGATGTTACTAAAAACAGTTTCTAATTGTCATACCACCTAAGTCACCTAAGCTCACCTTAGAAAAGCTCATCAGTAAAAAAGTCCCGACTTTCGTCGGAACTTTTCATTTTATCCTCTGCCACCTCTTGATGGTCTTCCACTTTCACCGCCACCTCTTTGTTGTTGAGGCAGAGCTTCTCTTCTTTGTTCTTGTCTTTGTTGCTGCTGTTGAGCTCTTTGTTGTTGAGCCTGAGCATCACGTTGTGCACGCTCTTGTTGCTGTTGTTGCGCTTGCTGGGCACGTTGCTGTTGTGCCTGTTCATTACGTTGTTGTTGAGCCTGGGCATCGCGTTGTGCTCTTTCCTGCTGTTGCTGCTGGGCTTGTTGCGCACGCTGCTGTTGCATTTGCTCATTACGTTGTTGTTGAGCTTGAGCATCGCGTTGGGTCCTTTCCTGCTGTTGCTGCTGGGCTTGTTGCGCACGCTGCTGTTGCATTTGTTCATTACGTTGTGCCCTTTGCTGCTCCATTTGAGCACGTTGCTGATCATCCTGACTACGTTGCTGTGGTTGTTGACCTGCACTCATACGGTCCTGATTACGTTGCTGTCTCATCTGCTCCAAACGTTGCTGATCCTGACCACGGCTTGCATTATCCAGTCTGTTTCCATTATCGATACCGTTGGTACCTCCACGGCTAACACGTCCGTTTGCATCCCTGTTATAAGCCTCGCCCCTGTTACTAGGCTGATTATTATCTCTGCCTACAGTACCATTATTTCTATCTGGTTGTGTAGAAGTGCGGTTATCTCTTGATCCAAAACGGTTATCGTTATTACCTGGATTTCCACCTCTTTGATCGCGGTTGGTATACCCTTCGTTTCTTCCGCCTCTGCTAATACCAGCATTACCTTGTTCAAATCTTCTTGGTGCAGCATTACGATTATCTACTGCATTACGTTCAGGTCTTGGTCTGTAAATAGAAACCTCTCTACCACCAACCCTGCTTGCACCAGGTCTTGAACTTTGTGCATAACGATAAACTGTTACGTCTCTATTGGTTGCACGCCTGATATCTTCAATCCTTGGTCCGCCATAATAACTTCTTCTGTTATATACATAAGTATTATTAATGATGGTGGTGTTGCGGATGTAAACATTATTGCGACCGTAGTCATATCTTGGGAAAGTATTGATATAAATATTGCGCTGTGGAATAAAGTTCCAACAGAATTCTGGTACAGCATAACGGCGGCCAAAGCTTAAATTAATACTGATGCTTGGTGCCATAGGTGCCCATCCGTAATAACCGTCGCCACTTCTCCAATCTACCCAGGCTGGCCCCCAATTGGTATCAGGTAACCAGATCCACTGCCTGTAACTGTTAATTACCCAACGGCCATAGTGGAAAGGTGCCCAGCCCCAATCGTAATTAGAAACCCAGGTATTACCGTATTCGGTCATCGCCCAACGCCCGTTTGTATAATACGGACGGAAATCACTTTGATCTACATCCGGACGCCAGACATATCCATACTGGGGATCCTGTATCCAGGTACCATAAGGCGAAAGTTCATCGTAAAAAGTCTGTAAAGAGATATTGCCAGTACTGTAACCATCATTCTGGTAATCGTTTTGATAGTCTTGTGCCCTGACAAGGGTGGTGGTTCCGGCAAGGAGCGCAAAGAGCCCCAGCACAAGTGCCGTAGATTTCAGTGTTTTCATTTGTGTGTTTATTTTAATAACCTAATGTGTGTGTATCAATTAGAGAACCAAAATTACAGAAGGTTTAATATGCATGCATAGTTTTAGCGTTTTCCTTCAAATATTGTATTTCAGGGCATATTTAACTAATATTTAACGTTTTAAGTGAAGTTTAATTGTGCAGAAAATTAGTCAGTTAGAAATAAAATTTGCTACACCTTTCCTTATAAAAGAGATTATATTGTGAGTACTGCAAACTTTAGAACTTAAATTCTATTTATTGTAAGTATTTTTGTACCATGCAAAAAGGCACTTTATACCTTATTCCCGTACCATTGGCAGAAGAGGTAGCACACAAAACGTTTACTCCTTATTTGGTTGATACCATTAACCAGATTGATACTTACATTGTAGAAAACAGTAAAACAGCCCGTCGCTTTTTAAAAGAGGCAGGTTTAAAAACCCCTCAGAAAGATTTGATCGTACACGATTATGGCAAACATAACCGCACCGATTTAGGTCAGTTTTTTGTGGAGCTTAATGCGGGTAAAGATGTAGGCTTGATGAGCGAAGCAGGTTGCCCTGGTATCGCCGATCCTGGAGCAGATATTGTGGCCGAAGCGCATAAACGTGGTATTAAAGTGGTTCCATTGGTAGGGCCAAGCTCAATTTTACTGGCCTTAATGGCATCGGGTTTTAACGGCCAAAGTTTCGCCTTTTGGGGATATTTACCTATCGACAAGGAGCAGCGAACCAAAAGAATTAAAGATTTAGATTTATCGGCCAGCCGCTACAAACAAACACAGATATTCATCGAAACACCTTTTCGCAATAACCAGCTTTTTGAAGAAGTGCTGAAAAGCTGTAAGCCTAATACACAGGTTTGTGTAGCCAGCAACCTTACCGCAGCAGATGAATTTATTAAAACCCAAAGTGTTTACAATTGGCGAAAAGAGGAAATAGACCTGCATAAACAGCCAACTATATTTTTGTTGTACTAAATTGTTCATTGGTTCAGTAGCCATTCGTTCATTGATTGATTGACATTGGCCAAATATGCCTTTCAAATTGTCGTCATCTCGACTGAAGCGTAGCGAAATGGAGAGATCTATTCTTCTTAGATTTCTTGGCTGCAATGTATTCTGTTCGAAATGACGACTAATCGAAGTCCAATAACTCAAAAAAATCAAAACATATCCAGTCCCACATTGGTTGTTAATATAGCGCTCTGCAATATTATTCACTAAATTTTACAGTTATGAAAAATACGGGCACACCAAAAAACAACCCCACAGTTCAGGGCAGTTCAATCGCCGATCGGGCAAATCATGATGTTAAAACGGATAAAAAAATCCAGGGCATTACCAATGGCGGCGGACAACGATCTGATCAGACTTCGAATAAGGACAATCAGCGTAAATACGATAATAAGAAATAACAAAAAAGGTGATGATCTTGCAAGATCATCACCTTTTTTGTAAATTATAAATTCCTAGTCCATGGGATGTCCGGGATAATAGCCCTCCTTAGCAATAATATGTATTGTACCCTCTATTGACGGAATTTTAGGCAGGGCAAAATTCGATATACCATCGCCGCCATACCTTGTTTTGAGGTTAGAAAACAACTTTATATTTTTACTGATCGATAGCAGCGAGCCATCACATTTTGCAAATCCTATCGGCGCATAATCGCCGGCAAAAAGGGTTATTGCCCCCAGCATTAAATCCATAGCGTTTTTATCTAGTGTTTAATATTACTAAATAAAACAAAATGATTCTTATTTGGCCATTACATTATAGAAATTATAATCCGTCATTGGTGCGCCGGTAATTCCTAAATTATGGCATATCGTAATGATCTGACCACGGTGGTAGGTACTGTGGTTGAAAACATGCAGTACATATTCAAAATTCTGAAAATCGGAGGTAAACCATGGACTTTGAATTTCTGTTTTTTCATTAAATTTATGTTCGCTTATCGCAGTAACATAAACAGCAAGGTTTTCTGACTGTTTTAATATTGAACTAAAAATCTCTGCCAAACTTTTGTATTCCCTAAATTCAAATTCAGTTTTGGCGAGGATGGAATACCAGTATTCTTGTGTTTGTAAAATATGAGCAAGGGTTAATTTTACACTTTTAAAACTTGATAGCACTTCTTGCTCCAATAAATTTTCCGGATGTTTTTTCAACCAGTTTATCAGGGTTAAGTTTGCCCAGAAATTATAGTTTGCATAATTTTTCATTAAATACACAAGGGAAGTTTCTTCCATTGTTTCTGCGAATAATTGTTCCTGTACCATGTTCTTCTTTGTTTTATTTATACAAAGAAAATACAGCCCACTGACAACACTATGGCAGTGTAAAAATTCATCCGAAAATATTTTTTACCGGCTAAATTTCCTGCAATAAAGGATATATGCTTTAAAAGAATACGCTAACCGACTACACGCAATACCAATCTTATCTAATCACCCTGTCAGGAGAAAAGGCAATAAAATATTCAGATCCGGTTTCGATACTAACATTAAGATTGGGTACATTAACTTTGGGCTGCTCTTTAAGCTGCGATAATACACTAGCAGTAAAATCGTGTATCTTTTTGGGATCAACATGAAAAGAAACTGTAGGAAAGAAATCGTGCTCTATCGCGGCCTTTCCCTGCTCACTTACCTGGCTAAACTTCCACGATTCTGTGGCCCGAAAACCATTTTCGTTGTTAGCATTATTTAAATGGTATAAAAATACTTTCGCCTGTAAGGCTATACTCTCATTTTGCATACTATAAAATTTAGGCCTTTTTGGCGATAATTTGGTAAGGTAAGAAGAATTAACTGGTAGTACCCTTTTTTTAATTGGTAAACAATATGGATTAACCCTGTTTTTATTTAAAAGCAATTATTTAGCATAAATATTATCGGAAAAACAGATTTTGTGTAAATTTTAAAATACAAATTAAGCTTTAAAACACTACAAAGCATATTAATTAAGTTTTCGTGTAAAATTACCCTACAGGCAAAAAATAATGTAACACGTTCTGTTACATTTGCTTAATCAGCTCTTACCGGACTAACTAAACTTAAACCTTATGAAAAAAATCTAAAACAAATCGCCATCGTTGCATTGGTTGTATTAGTAATTGCAGCCTGTAAAAAAATCAAGAATCATCAACCACCGAACCACAGGAAACAGTAAAAAATGCCGACAAAGTTTTGCAGTACATTAAAGATCTGGGCTTCCCTTCAACAAGTATTGTTGATAATGGAAATGAATTTATAGTTGAAGAAGATATTACCTTCCCTAAAAACATGGAAATCCCGGCGAATGGTGTTGGAACTAAAACTGAGCAGTATTATACCGGAAGTATTGTAAACAGCACTAAAAAGCTAAACATTAGAATTTTTGTAGATCCATCTATGACTTCTATGAGCAGCGAGATCAATAGTGCAATTGCACAATGGAATGGTGTTCCAAATTCAACTTTACGTTTCAGTATTGTAACTACCGCTCCTTACGACATCCTGATCAAAGATGAAAATTTAGGAAATGGTGTTTGCGGTCAGGGGCAGTTCCTTCGGGAGGAAGTGCAGGTGCTTTGGTCAAAATCAATAAAAGTTACATCGCAGGTAATTCTTTTGCACAACGTGCCAGAACAATTTGTCACGAGTTTGGTCACTGTATCTCATTCAGACATACCAACTGGGCTGCTATCGGTGAGTCAAGTGCTACAAATGTACCTGGAGTAACTGGAACCGATTCATCATCAATCATGAATGGCGGCCAATGCGGATCAGGTGCCACAGTATTATCACAAAAAGATAAAGATGCTACTGCTGTATTATATTAAAAATTATTAAAAAATAACTTAACAAACCTAAACTAGTCTTTAAAGAGCTGATCATTAAAAAGCCCGGGAGCTCATTTTAGCACCCGGGTTTTATTCTTTTGATAAGGCAATAATGTCTCTTCCCTCTAAAATCCGCCTTTCGTCATTATGGCTCAAGGTATTGATCATTGCCTGACCTAGCTCGGCCATGGTACAGAAGCCATTAGGGTAAACCGCCCTACCAATCGGAAATAACCAGTTGATGTATTTATAGAATTGATGTGCATATTTTTGCCCTGGCAAAGGCTTGATAAAACCCGGACGGAAATTAAAAACCTGTTCGAAAGGTAATTTTGTTAAATCGCTTTCCGTTTTGCCTTTTACCTGTGCCCATTTCAAACGGCTATGCTCATTAGTTCCCCCACCAGAAACATAACAAAAAGTCATATCATTATTGAGTTTGCTCAATGTCTGTGCAACATGCATAGTGAGTGTGTAGGTCATTTTATAATAGGTTTCCTGATCAGCACCTACTGAAGTAATGCCTAAACAAAAGAAACAGGCATTATAGCCCGATAACTCACTTTCAATCGCTGAGAAATCAAAAAAATCAGCATGAATAATCTCTTTCAGCTTTGGATGGCTATAACCACAAGGTTTGCGGTTAATCACTAAAACGCTATTAATTTCGGGACTGTTTAAACATTGCATCAATACGCCTTCGCCAACCATTCCCGTAGCACCTGTTATAATAACGTTATTTTGATCTCTGGTTTTTCCCATGATTAATGATTTACAAATTAAACCGCTAAAAAGTGGCATTGTTTAGCATAATATACAAAAAGAGCAAACTGTTAATTTGCTCTTATCATACTATCTTGCTGTTGGGGCTTTCATCTGGTAATCTTTAGGCGGTTCTGCCCCCAAAAGATTTTGTACAAAGTAATCCCAACGGCGGCGCATCATATAAGGTGAATAAGCACCATAACCATGCGCACTGTTTGGAAAAATTACAAGGTCGAAAGATTTATTTGCTTTTTCCAGTGCCTCTACTACCAGTAGCGTATTGTATGGCGGTACGTTATCATCCATCATACCATGTACCAACATCAATTTTCCCTTCAGGTTTTTAGCATAGTTCTGGTTGGCTTGCGCTTCATAATCCGAATTTTCGACCAAACCATTGTAACGCTCGCCCCAATCATCTTCGTAGTTTCTATTGTCATGGTTACCTGATTCGGAAATTCCTACTTTAAAGAAATCCGGGTAACGAAACATCGCAGTAGCAGTGGCAAAACCTCCGCCCGAATGGCCCCAGATACCTACTTTTGTTGTATCGATGGGATATTTTGCAGAAAGCTGTCTGATGGCTGCAATCTGATCAGGTAAGGTGTTCTCTGCCATGTTACCGTAGCTCATGTCGTGGAAACTTTTAGAACGATCTGGGTTACTGGTACCTTCTATTACCACAACGATAAAACCCAGCTCGGCCAGGGCCTGGTTATCGCCACGCGAAGCTGCAAATGCCCAGCTGCCTACACTACCACCCTGTGGGCCTGGATAAATATAATCGATAACGGGATATTTTTGGTTAGCATCCATTTTTGTTGGTGTAAAAACCAGACCATAGATATCAGTTTTACCATCTTTAGCTTTCACTGAAACAGAAGTAGGTGCTTTCCAACCTGTAGCGGTTAATCTCGAAACATCAGTTTTTTCTAAAGTGTTGATCAGTTTTCCGTCAATGCTTCTTAGCACTGTTATTGCGGGTATATCAGGTTGCGAATAACTATCTACAAAATAGTTGAAAGATGGAGAAAATACTATCTGGTGATTACCAGCTTCTGGCGTTAAAAGGGTTAAATTTTTTCCGTCGAAACCAATTTTATACAGGTAACTGAAATAAGGATTACCTTTTTCGCGTCCATTGGCAAAGAAATATAATGTTCTTGTTTTTTCATCAACTTTAACCAAACGCGAAACCACAAAATCACCTTTGGTGATCTGTTTTTTCAATTTCCCATTACCGGAATCGTATAAATACAAATGTCCCCAGTTATCTCTTTCCGAATACCAGATAATTTCTTTTGAGGCAGGAAGATAGCGCCAGTTAATGGCACCCTGGCCAGATTCGTACTGTGTTTTTACCGTTTCTTCGAAAACTTCCCTCACCGCACCGGTTGTTGCATTGGCAATACGGAATTTTTCGTTTTTATGATCGCGTGAGGTAGATACAAAGGCTACTTCCGAGCCATCAGCTTTCCAATCGATATCATCAAAAGTACCGCTGCTTGATATATCATCACTCAAAGTTGCACGATGCGGATCGGCAGGAATGTTAAGCGAAATTACTTTTGGATTTTCTACATCAATGATCACCCTTCTGATGGTCGCGATCTCTTTATCACCAGGCAAAGGATATTTCCATGCTTTTAATACCGGCGCACCCACATTAGTGGTTACGAGGTACATATCTTTTGAATTTCTTTGGTCTTGTTGAAAAGTGGCTATCTTTTTAGAATCAGGCGACCATCTCAAAATTGGCGCATCGCTATGTTTCCATCCCGCATTATCAGTGGCATAACCATAATCTTTAATGCCATCAGTGGTGAGCTGTGTTAATTTGCCAGAGGCCACATCTTTCACAAAAAGATTATAATCTTTAATTAAAATGGCTTTTTTTCCATCAGGTGATACTACCTCGTTGCGGCCACCAATGCCTCGCGATGACATTTCGCCACCTTTATAATCAGTAGTAGGTATTTTTGTTCTCTTTGCAGGATCTACCAGAAAAGTCTGTTCAGAACCATTGGTTTTTATGCTGTACCAAAATTTATCTTCTTTTAGCCAGTTCGGCTGCACGTTGGCATGGTCGATATACTTTGCGGTGTTGTAACTCATAAAACTTTCCGCTCTTTCGTAGTCGCTAACGGTTAAAGCTTTTTGCTGAGCATTTGCTGTTATGGCTAAAGTACAAGCCGTTACAGTAAGCCAATATTTATTCATCATGTTAGTTAATCTTGCGATAAAAATAATACTGTTTTGGCAAATGATTGGTATTAATCGTGATACAAAATGATTGGCTTATTTTTAACCATAAGAGCGCAGAGAGAAGGCGAAAGGCACGCAAAGCCAGTCATCTATCTTCACGCATTAACTTTCGACATCGAACTTCGGACTAAATCTTATCGTTTACCAACTTTCCAGTATCTCTACATAACCATCTGTTCCATTCACTCTGATACGTTGTCCGTCTTTGATCAGTTTAGTCGCGTTTTCCACCCCCACTACTGCTGGCAAGCCATATTCTCTTGCAATTACAGCCCCATGCGTCATTAATCCACCAACCTCGGTAATCAGGCCCTTTATAGAAACGAACAATGGCGTCCAACTAGGATCGGTAAATGGGGTAACGAGTATATCTCCGTCCTCCAGATTCGCATCTTTCATGTTTAAGATGACCCGAGCCCGCCCTTCAATCACGCCGGAGGAAACAGCTAAACCTATAATGGCTTCGTCAGGAAGGTTTTCGCGTTTGTATTTACCCCTTATAATTTCTCCATTGGATGTAATTACCCTGGGTGGAATTAATTTTTCGTCCCGTTTAAATACTTCTTTTCTTTTATTTACAAGTTGAATATCTAATTTATTGGCGCTTACCGCTTCATGTAATTCATGAAAGGTGAGATAATAAATATCTTCTCTCTCATTAATTACTTCGGCTTTTAAGAGCTGTTCGCCTTCTTTCATTAAGGCCTGTTTATAAATGAAGAAACGGTTAACGATTCCGTATTTTGGATACTCGCGATAACCAGCAAAATTCCGGAGCAGGCTAATCATTTGTTTTGTTTCCCTTACTTTTTGTTCGCCCTCCCGCAATAACGCCAATTTATCCAATAATTCATTCTCCTTTTTTAAAGCTTCCTGTTGCCCCTGCTCAAATTTCCGTTTGCTGGCATTGGGCTCAAAATTTTTGATATTACTAAGGATCAAGGGAATGAGTATTAATGGTTTTTCGCTCCAACGTGTATTTGTAATATCAATCTCTCCGGCGCACCGCATTCCATATTTTCCGAGATAAGCATAAATAGCTTCCTGAGCTTCCTCTCCGCCATCGAACTGAATCAGTTTATCTAAAAAATCATCCTCCTTTGCCTCTTGTAAGTAATCAATTACCTCGGGATAAGGGCGAATTATATCTGCAACATCCAATAGTGCCAGGCCCATTTCTGAAGTGATATTGTTGGGTGCCGACTGAGACAGTATGTCTGCGGGATTTTTTCACCCAGCCATTCTTCCATCTTTTCATTGAGCCATGATGAAGCATTCATCGCGGCTATAATCACCCCATATTTTGCGAATCAAATATCATCTTCTTTGACTGCTCAATATCTTCCAGAATAAAATCAAATAACGCTGGTCCTGATTTCGTTTGGATATTTCGCTTTAGTGTCTCTACTGATGTCTGATTATGTTTAATCAGGTCAGCAACAATAGTGGGGTCGTTTCCTATTTGTGCCAAAATAGCTGCAGCCGACAAGCCCTTAGTGCTTTTAACCAGCACCGGGCCGTTTCCATCATCTGGTAACGGTTTTATGAAATCACCCCGTTCTGTAATGTTGATCAATGCATCTTTTATGAGCGGATCATGTTGGCTCATCGCATCTAATAAACTTTCTCTACCAACTGGTGTAGCCAAATTATCCGTTACATCAACAAACAACCTTCCGCCAGCACCAAACATAGGTCTGGCCGCTCTTAATTGCCATAATGATAGTCCTAATTGTTTCATGGCATCTGTCATCATTTGCTGATGCCCCACAGATATAAACACACGATTTTCAGCATCATTTGTTTCAGGGATGGGATATAATGTGGTAATTGGCCTGCTCTGTACCATATAAAATGTATCGTTGAACAAACACCATTCGATATCCTGTGGCTGGCCGAAATGTTCTTCGATTTTTCGGCCCAATTGCTCCAGCTGTAAAATCTGTTCGTCTGTTAGCACTTGCTTATTTTGCACTTCTGCCGAAAGCGCCTGAGATTCAGTACCTCCATCTTTTAAAGCATAAATGGCCAGTTTCTTGGCTGATATTTTTTTATGGATAATCCTGCCATTGCAAACCTGATAATGATCAGCATTAACCAGGCCTGAAACCAGTGTCTCACCCAGCCCAAAACTGGCATCAATAGATAATATTTTCCGATTTCCAGAAACAGGATCTGCTGTAAATAAAATTCCTGCTGCCTGCGGAAAAACCATTTTCTGCACAACGACAGACAATTGAACTTTTCGGTGATCAAACCCATTCTGAATGCGGTAAATTACAGCTCTATCCGTAAATAACGATGCCCAGCATTTGCTGATATGCTTAAGGACGTTTGTTTTACCGATGATATTCAAATAAGTATCCAGTTGCCCTGCAGAAGATGCCATTGGTAAGTCTTCTGCGGTCGAACTCGATCTGATAGCAAAAGCCTCCTGTTCGTTAAAATTAATAAGATAACTTTCAATCTCTTCCGTTACATCATCAGGAATGCATACATTTTCGATAAGTTTACGTATTTCTGCACTCGTTATACCAACCGACTCCAGATCTACTGTTTTAAACTGACTCAATTCATCCAATAAATCAGTAAGCTGCTCATTGTTTGCTGTTATTTTTTTATAAGCTTTGGTTGTTATACAAAAGCCATCGGGTACTTGTATCCCTTCAATTCTTGATAGTTCGCCAAGATTTGCACCCTTACTCCCTACGCCTGAAATATCAGACCTGTCGATTTCCTGAAAACCAATCGCGTATGTACTCATTTATTTTATTGTTCTTATCTGGTAGAGTTTTGTTCTTCCTTCGTATTTAAAAAACAATTAAACCTTGTTTATCAATACTTTAAACTCAATTTAAAAGGAAGTAAAAAGCCAAAAATATAAGCTATAAAATGCGGAAACAACCTTTTTAACCTATATTTTTCAAAACGCAATAATGCTTGCGGGATCTGCGTTATCCTTACAACGAATGGGTTACAAAAAGTCGTTTTAGAGTAGTGTTTTGACCAAAAAAGACTCAACTTATTTGTAGTGCCTCTTTCATTTAAGACAGTGCCTTAGTGAAAAATCCGGAAAACAAAAAACCCGACTATCATCGGGCTTTGTTTTTGCTGTCGGGCTGAACGGGCTACAATCGAACCCCTAGTGCCTCTTTTATTATTATTAAACGATCAAAATATAAAAAAAGTAATTGAAAATGAGGTAATTAAAAAAGAGACTCAATTTGCTATGCAAAAAAACCTAAAGAATCCACCTTTAAAAAAAGGAAAAATAGAGGTCCGAAAATTTAATTTTTTCTACGAAAAAATAGTGAGCGGGATTCTATCGAACTCTTAGCTTACTATAAATCTATTTAATCTGTGATAACATGATAAATTATGACGTCGAATTGGTTTGGCAACTGTAAGTATCCCACCACTGCTTCCATTGTTCATTTGGCAGGACATTTCCATTTAGTCTGTAAACTCGATTCAGCTCCCGGCAAATACACCGCATTAATGCGTTCGTAGCGCGATCAATTTCCTGCTGCGAAAAGGCTTCTTCAGATGCGAGAGCCTCATTATAGTCGCTCCAGCAAGTCCTCAGACGATTACTAAAAAGAGTTATTGTGTCAGCAGGAATTATATCTAAAAGGTCAGTAACCTCTTCTTGCAGTTCTTTATTGTTAAATATAACGAGAATAAAGGTTGGCAGAAGATGCCATTTGGCACTTATTATAAAATCGAACCGGCAACCAATCTTCATATAGAAGTAATGACATTTAGAAAATTGCTTGATTTTTCTATAAATCGTCATAATCCATTTTTTGATAAGTTGTTTACTAAAATCGGTTGACAAAAAAAGCATAATGCTTTTGATGGATGCATAAGTATCCTGAAAGCTTCCATAATTTTACTTTCTGATTTAGACTAATTTATCAGAATAGTTTTTAAATGAACTTATCAAGATTGAATTGCTGAGAAGTAATTTTAAAAATCGGTTTGGCGACTTAATTTACTTTTGAATATTTGGTCGCTCTTCTTTTATCAAAAGAGAACTGCAGTCCAAACCGAAGCGTATTTGCAAGGGGATTGCTATTTATAGAACCGGCAAGATAGGAGAAATCAATAGATAGGACATTATACTTCAAGCCTGCCCCAAGGGTAAGGTAATTGTTGTTCCCTTTATTTGGATTCTGATAATTATAGCCTGCTCGTACAGCAAACCTTTCCTTGAACGAGAACTCTAGTCCTGTGGAAATCCCCACCTCTTGCAACTCTTCTCTCAGTCCTCCTGGAGCGTCAGCAAAGAGCCGAAGATACCAGACGGTACCGATCGGTCAGGATAGCTCCCATTTACAATGTTACCATCCGCATCATAAACAGGTTGGGTGGGAACAAGCAATTTATTCAGGTCCAGCGCTATGATCAATTTGCTTTCCTCTCCCACCAACGTAGCGGCTGTCCCAATTTTTAAATTAGCTGGGAGAAAATATGGATTGTCCCCAATGTTATACGAAATTTTGGTGCCGATATTCGATATATTCAAGCCGGCAGACCAGATTACAGGACCACCCAAAAAATAACCATCTTTTTTGTAAAGCCCGGAAACGTCTACCGCGACGGCTTTCCCAGTTCCGCTCTGACCTTCGGAATTAAATTGCGCACTATAGAGATTGCTATAGATAAACCGCAAACTTCCTCCAAGCGAAAAATCTGGTCCGAAACTCCGTGCGTAGCTTAAATCAGCAGCAAATTCATTTGGATTAAATATCCCCAGATCCTGTTGGTTATTTTCAATAAATTTTACGTCGCCGATAGAAAAGTATCTCAGTGAAGCCGCTATCGTATTTCTTTCATCGATTCTGTAATAACCACTCAAATAGGAAAGGCTCATCCCTTGTGTCAGGTTTTTAGCCATGGGCTATAGGTAACAGAAAATCCGTAGCTGCCGTCTTTTAGGTACGCCATTGATGCCATATTTAAGGAAGGAGCATTTGCGTCTGCTTCGACGGCGACTCCCGCATTGCCCATGCCGCCGCTTCTTGCCTGCGGAGTGATCAATAGGAATGGCACAGAGGTTAGAATATTGCTGGCGCGGCTACCGTCTATCGTAATCTTCTCCACAGACTGGGCACAAACAGTATTCCAGTCCATAAGGACAAGCAAAAAAACATAAAAAAATATTTCTCCCATTTTTCATAAAGATCAGAAAAGTAAAAACAAGTCTATTCATGGCAACTTAAAACATAAATACCGTATCCATTCCTATAATTTTACAGCTGGGATAAATTCCGGGTTAATCCACTACACTATTCTTATTTAGAAAATCAATGCACCTGAGCCTTTCTGAAATTTAGAAAAAGCTTCCTTCGCTGCTTTAAAATTATTGTTCCGATTCAAAACTCAAACAACAGTCGCTTTAAAGCTTATGATTGTTTTGTGCATCAGCCGTACTCATTGGATCACAATTAGTGACTACAATATCTGATTCACCTTTTTTATTTTTTATTACCTTAAGCTGGAAATTGTCCGGCGGCATTACTGACTGCCTGCTGTCAACAAATACGTTTCCTTTCATATCGCCGATCCCAATCTCATTGAATGAATGGTCATCGGAGGAAGTCGTCATGGACTCATTCTCAGTGAACATTTAATTACCAATCAGGCTTATATATTAAAAACTTACGGGGTAGATTACGGATTTTATAACGTATTAAGAGGCTCCCAGAAGTCATATAGAAATCATCGTTAACGGTTTTTTTGTACACACCCTTAACCCAGCCACCTCCTTGAGGATGTTTAAAAAAGAATCTTACTTTTAAATTTTGATCTTTATACTCGTAAAATCCCATATCTGCTTTCCTTGGATTAAGAGAAGAGACATCATTAGGGTCGTAATTGGAGAATGTGGCTATTTTCCCATTACTATAAAATTTGACAAATTCTTGCTTAACGTTCTGTAATGTTTCGTTATGGGCAGTATCAATCGCGCCAACCTGCTCATATATCTTTGCGGTATCTATAATGCTAAAGACCTTTGTATCCACTTCCCCTCCCTTCGGTGCATTTGTATTTCTTATCTTGCCATATTCTGTTCGAACCTGGCATCCTGATAAAAGGACTGCCACGGCCATAGCCACAATTTTTCTTACCATGATGTAAAGCTATTACGTGTCTTATATTGAGAAAAGCCATTCCAGTTCCATGACTGGTTAGTAAATTCAGTATCGTGAATAAATCGGTGGATGACACTATTTTGGATTGCATGACGTACGTGTTCGCTATCTACACCGGCCCTATAATTTCCGTATGAAACAGTTAAAGCGCCGAGCCTGTAACGGGTGCCCGTCTCGTTTACGTATGTATTTCTGTGGTATACACCAAATTGATCTTCTGATGCTCTTTCAGCAAATTTCTCAGTTCTTTGGTTTGCCAAACTTCTATTACCTGTAAAAAGACTAAAAGCTACACCGATTTTTTTGTAAGACAAGCTTAATGCCGCTGTTCTATAACTATCATTTCTGTCACCTAAACGCATCTGAGCAATCGGTTTTCCGCCGTCATTTTCATAGGACACCTTGAAATCTCCAAAATGAAAATCGATCAAGCCGGTCCTTTGTTTAAATTCGCTCATTTCGCCCGTTCCCCACCATTGATTAGTGCCTAAGTTAAATCCATTTGTTCCGTTATCATAACCACCCATAAGAGAAGCGCGGATTTCAGCACCTCCTTTCCCAAAGCCTTGATAGTTACTATAAGCCATGAACCCGAATCCGGCGGCAAAATTCCATTTCCCTGTTGAGTATCCGACGCTTAAATTTGCACCCATACCGAACGACTTGCCAAAAACTATTGATGGAGAAATACTGAAATTAAAATCTCCGAGCGAAAAGTTTGCAGATGGCATAAAACCGCCAACGAAGGCTGTCGCAAAAGTTGTCGTTAATGAATTACTTATTAATGCGGAGGGATTGACCCCCCCGTAATTCCCCCGATAACGGCCCCCGACAACATAGACATTCCTAGCGAGCCCCAGTTCCAGCTGTCTGTCCTTATTGCCGACGCCACATAACTTATTCCACCGGTTAATGCTCCTATGAGAGCCCCAACCGCAACAAATGCCCAGATAAACTCCCCACTTGGGTCGGTAAACATTAGTGGGTTGTTCATTGCGTAACCATACCTGTTATAATTTTGAGTATTGTAAAGATCTTGTACAAAATTATCAGGAGATAAGAAACGGTGTAGTCTAGGGTCATACAAACGTCCATTCATATGGATCAACCCTACCCCTAATAAGTGTTCGTGGCCGGTATAGCCCCTGTCCAATACTAGAAATGCAGCAAGATCATTCCCAAGCCCGTCCTGTATTTTCACAATATTGCCCCACGCATCAAATTGACGCTTCTCGACCACTGCTCCCTGGTCGTTAGTGATCATTACAATGCTTCCCAAATGGTCACGGTGCAGGTAATATAAGTTAGCAGTCTGCACGCTTCCCGACGAGTATTCTTCTTTCCAAATAGCCGGGGCATTGTATGCATCGCCACCCAGATAAAAAACAAAACTGGTTTTTCCCGACTGTATATCGTTAGTAATTTCCATGACACCATCTTCGCTATAATGCCGCCTGTACCTACGCAACATTTTATCGACCTGTTCATCGCCATAATACATGTGCGCCCGGCCAAGTAACGCATTATACTGAAAGCTGACACGCTCCTTACCTTGCTCTATAATCTCCACGGGACTTTTAAAAGCATTATAGCTGATCTGTTGAAGCGGATGGTCAGTTTGATAATAAGGATTGGCACCAGTATTTAGCATAAGCTCACTTTGGCGGTAAGTATTGCCATCATAAGTGTAAGTTCCTAACTGGCTATTGTCGGTTATCCTTCCGCGATTGTCGTATACTTGGCTGTTATTGCCCACGTTATCATTAAATGCAGTGAGCCGATCCTGGTTATCATAGCTGAAGCTTTCGCTCCAGTTAAAGGCGCTGTTGCTCCTACTGTTTAATAAACCCCGCTGCGCATCATAACTATAACCGAGGCTCATCAGGGTTACGGGTGTACCAGACACGTTTTCTAACAGGTTCTGCTGTGGCAATCCATAGGCATCGTACTGAATGGTTTTTTTAATGCCGTCCCTTGCATAGCTTGTGTTAAATTCCCCCTGCCATCTAGCAGATCCACCTTCCAAAGTATCTGCCCGGTGCCCTGTAAAGTTGTTTGCACAAGCCAGCCGTTCTGGTATTGCAATTCTATACTTTTGGCGGCTACGATATTATTGGCTTTGTTTTTTGCCTCGTAACTTTCCGTGCTAATCCGGCCAAAGCTGTCATAAGTATATCCTTTGACGAAGCGGGCGTGCAGATTATCTTCAACTGTGCTACTTATCCTTTTGTCTCCGTCATAATTGTAGGTATAAGTCGCATTATTGCCATCGGCATTGGTCAGCGCCATAGCTCTCAGCAACTTGGTTGTACCATCATATGTATAGTCTTGTTGGATATTGGTTTCATCACCAGTGATTTTTTTCTGCGTCAGATTACCCGCACCATCATAGGTCATTTCTGTGGTCCCTTTGGGTGTTATTTCTTTGATCACCTGCCCCCACTCATCATACTGGTATTCGTATACCCCGGCAGATGGATCAGTGAGCCTGGTTTTTCGTCCCCAGCCATCCTGTTCCATGGTCTGTACAATCCCGCTATAATCGGCGGTTTTCAAATTGCCATTGGCAAAATAAGTATAGTTGATTGTCCCTCCAGGATCTTGTAAGCTCACCACCTGGCCCATTGCGTTTTTGGTAGAGGTTATGCTTTTGATTCCATCGTTCATTGTAGTGCTTAATCCACCATAACTGATATTGGTCACTTTGCCAGTAAAACTGGTAGTTTGTTTTACCCTTCCATATTCATCATATGCGGTGTCGTTCCACTGGCTAGCCGAACCTTGTGCAGCTTGTTCGCTCTGACGGGCAAGACGACCATAAACATCATATTCCGTTTCGGATGCCAGGTTGTCTCCCAGTACGGTTTTAGTATAGCTGCTTATTTTTTGCTCGAACGCGTTTAAGGCAGTGCCAGCAACGCCGCCCTCATCATTGATCTGCGTAATTGTAATACCCCCGTTCGGCGCGGTTGCATACGTTGTGGCTGTCACCTTGCCGAGATAGTCGGTGATTGAAATTACCCTGCCCCAGGTATCATAATCATTGGTTGTCGTCTGCCCAAAAGGATTGGTTGCAGTAAGCAGATTTCCAGTACTACTATTATAAGTACAAGTAGTGGTCATCCCATTAATATCTGTTGAACTGACCATAAACCTTCCTGATCCGTCATACTGCATTGAAATAGTCCGCTGGGCACCACCGGGTGCCGTCGTCGTTTTTGGGTCACATTACCAAAACTGTCATAGGTCATATCCTCTATAACCCAGCCTGTGTTGTTTCCTTTCTTTTTTACCCGGCTTGGCAAAAAACCACTATAAGTATATTCGTCTTCCGTTGTAAAAATCTCTGCCCCATTAGTTAGGGTAGCCTTGCTGGACAATATCCTTCCGATGTAATTACCGGCCGGATTGTTATCATAAGTAATGTCTGTTGTTTTTGATCCCTCACCGTTAAAATTGCCTATGCTTTTAGTAACATTATAGAAATTATCATATTCCATAGTTTGAGTACTGAAAGTTCCACCAAGCATATCTTTACTAATTGTTCCCACAGCTAGGTTTACGAGGACTTTATTCGGCAAAAGCTGTGTGCTGTAAACCTGGTCTGTCCTGCTGATATAGTCGTTCAGCGATGCCCCGTCTGCAGTGTTTGTTGGTGTCAGGGCCATATCTTTTATCGACGAATTGATGTAGGTTGATTTTGCACTGAAACTTCTGACTGCTGCACCCCGTAGAAGCGGATCAGAAATACTGATATTAAACATCCTGTTATTGTCACTACTGTTTACATGCCAATTACTACGTGTGAGTTCGCCAAAGCCCATAAACCCCAGTCCGCCAATGTGGCTTACGGCTTTGCCATAACCAAATACTTGCTGAATTTGCTCCCCGTTATAATTCCTTGCCAGCTTACTGACCACGCTCACTCCAGGTAGCGTATACGAGTCAGCATAGGGATAAGTTTGGCTGTTTCCCGCTTGGTAGAGTTCAATATCAGTTGTACTCTGTTCACCGCTAAGTTCGTTATAGGTGATCGAGTGCGTTACTCCATCCTGATAAATACCTGTGATCTGCACCTCATCCCTAAAATCTTTCTGAAATTTAAATAGCGAAATAGTGGCATCACTTATAAATCCAAATTCGGGCCTGAAGTTCTTTCGGTTTGGATTTAGGAATATCGGGATTGGGTTATGCTTGAGATTTGTAAACTGGCTCATAGAATAGGATGAGCCAAAGGTTGGTGTATGATCTGAGGAAGATGGGCCTAGGTTATAATAAATATTGAGGTTTATTGTCCCGCCGTTCACTCCATTTTGCGAAACGGTCTCTCCTCTGATAATATCTGTTTTTCCATCGCCGTCCACGTCATTGGAAACAAGATAGTATTGACGTAATACTTCATAGCCAGACCCTGGTCCTGGTGACCAATAAGCCGCAGTGTTCGAAAAAGGTTGGTTTTGGGTATATTTTAAAAACGAATAACCTGTGGATATAAACGTTGAAAACTGTGAATTATATCCTGTCGAAAACATGATGTCCATTTTCCCGTCCCCATTGTAGTCTCCAATTAAGGGAATATCAGTACTGCTCGTAGGCGCACCAGGAGTTTGCCACAAAAGTTCTAGTGTTCCTGCGTCATTCATTGAGTAGACCACTAAATAACCATCCGAGAGCTGAAGGATATCTGTTTTTCCATCGCCATTAAAGTCTGCGGTTAAGAGAGGTTGGCCTGTACGATAGGAGACAGCGAGTGCTCCTATATTTGTCACATAACCGGAAGTTAGTCTCCGGTCCATATTAATCAGGTAAGCAGAGGAGCCAACATCTCCGAATAAATAGTCACAGAAATTATCCCCCGTTACGGGGTCTGCACCGTAAAATTTATTTAGAAGCGCATAGGAATTGTTTATCCCGATAACATCAGTGAGCCCATCTCCATTGAAATCCCCCGAAACAAACTTAATATCAAGCGGAGTGCCCTGATAGGTGATCCCATCACATTCTGCATAGAATGTCGGACTGTATGGGGCCGTATCCCATACCCTGTCATATTGATAATAAACAGTAGATGTAATGCCTGCGGAAAGCATCTCAAATTTGTAAGCGCCCGGTCCGTTGTCCTTAACTACGATCAAGCCCTGTTGTGGCAATAATTTATTATTATGACTTAGCCAGGTAGCCGGAATCAGTTCTTTGAAAGCACCGGTATTGACAGGCATGCCCCACTGAAGATTTGAACCACTTGGAACCATATCATAAAAAGCATAGAATTTGGTTTTATCGGCTTTATTGTACCACAGAAAATCCATTGTACCGTTACCGGTAAAATCGGCTGTTACAATTTCCGAGTTGTTGAAATCAATTCCAGATATGCCAAAATTTGAAATGGTACTGGAAGGGATAATATTTCCGGTAGCCCCATAGGTAAAAGAAACCGGTGCAAGGGGTGTTGTCCCGTCCCCATTCTTTTCCTGTACCGCCGTTATCCGCTGATAGTTGAGGTCAGATACCGTACCGTAGTCTAACTGGTAATTTCGGAAGCCACTGCCATTGGCAATAACAGAAATATTACTAAGCAAGTTGGAACTGTAGGATTCAGCACCCCCGGCATATGCTTGTTCACCCCTAGTTGCCGACATGTAATTGAAAACAATTTGGTTTAGACTAGCAGAGTTACCCAAACTGCCATATTCTATCCGCGCAATAGATAGATTATTGTTACTATTGTTATAATGGTAGCTAATCCGCGCACCAAGTGGGTTTTCAGAATAAGTAATGGCATAGGTCAAGGATGTTTCAGAAGCAACACCAACTCCATAGTAAACTTTTGAGCCATCAGGGTGGATTACTTCAAAATAATCTGGCCCAATTCCTGATTCCCCTCTGGAGAATATCCTGATATTAGAATAGTTTTCGGTCTGGTATTCCGAACCATCCGCGCCATAAACCCCGCTCTTAAGCATTAACCTTTGCCCATCCAGGGCAAAGCGGTCTTTTGAATCCCAGTATGTATTTCCTATAAATCCGTCGTGGAACATTGTAGCAGGTATACGTGTAATAGTAGATAAACCTGATAGGCTCCAACCCAAGCCAAGGCTCCCATTGCCTCCCTGACTATTATAGACCAATGCAAGCTTAGGCACAGCATTGCCTAGTCCTGGCGGCAGGGTCAGGGGAATAGAATAAGTTGCGCCACCTGTAGCGGATACATCTACGCTTCCTGCAATCCTACCTGCTGTAGAAAATATAACAGGACCAACAGGGTCTCCCGGATCTCTTGGGTCTATTGGATCATTAGGGTCTCCCGGATCGCCGGGGTGACCGGGGTCGCCCGGAGGATAATAGACATTTTTTGTAGCATTGGCACCTTTCCCAGCTGATGCGTCGGTCTTGAATACAGGGATACTGCCTTTAATAAACTTTAATTCCTGTCCGGGAATGATAATACGTTTAGTTGTGTCGTTAGTTTTTTTCGGTAAGTTGGTCTTAACCTGTGCTCGGCTGATCTGAAAGCTGAGGGCAAAAACTATTAGCAAGAGTATAGAAATATTTTTCATTGGAGCGATGTTTTTGAAAAATGAGAGGTTAGTGTTTAATCAACTTTATCGTTTCTGTTTTCAAATCGGAATACTGCCCGACCAATAGATAAGTACCGGGTGGTAATTGTTGAAAAGGAATAACAGTTTGGCGTTCATCAGGCTTATATGACATTCTAAAAACCTTGTTGCCGCCGACACTATATACATCCAGGCTTTTGAGAAAGATTTTATCTGGGGCACTCCAGGAAACGTTGAGCGTTTCCTTAAGTGGGTTTGGGTAGGCCTTTATACCCCGTTCAGTAATAAGCCCCTCGCTTCCCAGTTCGCTTCCGGGAGTAATAAGGTTTTTATTCGCTGTTGCCATCTGTCTCGCGGATGGACAGTTTATACATACCCAGCGCCGCTCGGTCTGATTCCCAGATGCGTCATAGCTGAAGGCCAGTTTCTGCGCGATCAAATTTTTTAAAAAGGCTAATGTAAATACGAAAAAGAATAGAGCGCACTTTTCCATTGTAGAGAGGTTTCGTTAAAATCTGATGATCGATTTTACCTAAAATTTTAGTCGAAATAATTTTTTTTACATCAACCGCCTGTTTTTCAGGATGTCAACCAATCAGTTTTTTACACGAACCAATTTTCCAACCGAAACCATTGCGTAGCGCAATCAATAATGGAATAGCTTTTCGGAATTCTTTTGCGATCCTCTTAATGGAGAGCTGGTTCAATTTCTATCAGGTTAAATTTATTACCTACTACCAAAGTATCATAATTGTAAATCATCCATATCCAATTTTGCCACCGTACCCGATGGTCCGATAACCGCCCCTTAAACGAGGAGGCCAGAATGAAAGGAAAGAGAAAATTCAGGCATAGAAGTTTATTCAGTGGAATAGGCGGCTTTGACCTGGCAGCAGGATGGATGGGATGGGACAATGTGTTTCACTGTGAACTCAGTGCATTCTGTAAACAAGTGTTGAGTTATTATTACCCAAAAGCAAAGAGCTATGGCAACATTAAAGAAACAGACTTCAGACCGCACAGGAGTAGCATTGACATCCTCACCGGGGATTTCCTGCCAGCCGTTCAGCGTCGCCGGGAAACGGCAAGGAACCGCCGATGAGCGCCACTTGTGGCCCGACATGCTTAGAGCAATACGGGAGATCAGACCACAATGGATCGTGGGCGAAAATGTTCGCGGAATTATTAGTTGGAATGGCGGAGTGGTCTTCGAGCAGGTACAGGCTGAGCTGGAGACTGAAGGATACCAGGTTCAACCGTATGTACTTCCTGCTGCAGGTCTCGGCGCTCCGCAACGTAGGGAGCGGGTTTGGTTTATTGCCTACTCCGGTCGCAATGGATACGGGGGCAATGGATATCCAGAAGATAGACGAGAGAAGGGAAAGGCTAAAAGCAATGAAGATGAACGGCAACGGTTTCGGCATGAGCCTGGCAGAGATGGTGCAACGCATGCTTCTTCCACACCAATAGTGTCCGACGCGACAGTGGGAGCTATAATTGGCAAGAACGACCGATTCAAACCAACCAAAGGTCTTCCAAGAAAGATCAATCAGAATGGCAAGTCGGGAAGTGTGGGGCTGGCGCGGTTGATGCAACTTCTTCCAACGCCACTAGCTTCGGAACTGGAAAGGGATGCATCCGAGGGATTACCGAAAGGACACAGAGGGCAACCTGGTCCTGAAACCGTCGAGCCTGCCGGGAACTATAGAATTCCGGGATGGGAAAACTTCCCACAAACTGAACCCACTATTTGTAGAGGAAATGATGGGATTCCCGGAAAATTGGATTACAAATCAGATTTCACAAGAGACATACGATAGATGGCACTCCTCAATAAATAATAATAAGCGGATAATTGAAGGAATGATAGGTAGGTTGAGTGGAGACTATAATGCTACTCATAAGATTCTGATGGCTAATGTGGAAAAACTTACAGACTTGGAATTTATTTATAAAAATGCGTCGCCATTGGATAAACAGGAGCTCTTAAGGGTGGTGTTCGAGCGAAATCTCTACTATCAAAACGGTATGTATCGAACACCTACAATGATAGATTTATTATCACATAACTCACAGATAATGAGCGAGAAAGGGCTGCTTATATATGAAAAAAGCGGGAGAATTTTTCAATTCCCCTGCTCAGCGGAGAGGGCGGGATTCGAACCCGCGGTACCTTGCAGTACACACGCTTTCCAAGCGTGCTCGATCGACCACTCTGACACCTCTCCGTATCGGATTGCAAAAGTAATTTTTTTATTTATATCTCCACAAAAAATTAATGACAATAAATTCAGTCTGATGAATTTATTCTTTTGTTAAGTTATATCCCTTTTAATCGCTTGTTTTTTGTAGAGCTGAAATCGTATAAAACACATTCCAAAGATTTCTCCACTGCGGTCGAAAGGATGGTTCGCAAAGCAGACAGCTTTACTCTTTTGACGGACTTTCGGCGGACTTAAGTCGGGGTTTCGTCGGACTTATGACAATCAAATCCGACTAAAGTACGACTTAATTCCCTCTTATATCTGAAGATAAGGATAAGCACTTAGCCGGGTATGTAAAGGAGCGGGCATAAAAAAAGGCGCTTCATTTAAAATGAAGCGCCTTGCAATAAATTTTATATAATTAATCTATAACTGTAATTTTTAACATATTGGTTTTTCCTTTTTGCTTCCATCGGGATAGCGGCGGTATTAATTACGATATCGCCTTGTTTAACCAATTTTTTACTTTTTAAGAATTCATTTACCTCAATGATGGTATTATCGGTGCTTTCCCACTTATCGTAGTAGAAACCTCTAACGCCCCAAAGCAAACTTACTGCATTTAATAATGCCCTGTTGCTGGTAAAAATAAAGGTTAAAGCCTCCGGACGGTGACTCGAAATTTCGAAAGCAGTATAACCGCTTAAAGTCATCGATACAATACCCACTGCATTGGTCTGTTTCGCTAAGAAACAAGCCGAATCGCAAATCGCATCGCTTAAGAAAGATGGAGATTTTGGTTTTAAAAATTTATCAGGATTGAAAGGATAGTTGTTTTGCTCAATGTTCTGAATAATTTTTTGCATGGTTTCGATCACGATCAGCGGGAATTCTCCAACTGAAGTTTCGCCGCTTAGCATCACTGCGTCAGCACCATCCAGAACAGAATTTGCCACATCATTCACCTCTGCGCGTGTTGGGCGAGGTGTAGTGATCATACTCTCTAACATCTGGGTAGCCACAATTACTGGTTTAGAAGCTGCCCTACATTTAGCAACAATCATTTTTTGTAACAATGGAACTTCTTCCATCGGACATTCAACACCCAAATCTCCACGGGCCACCATAATACCATCTGTAACGGCAATAATCTCGTCTATGTTGGCAATTGCCTCTGGTTTTTCTATTTTGGCGATTACACGGGCAGTTTTGCCACGTTCAGCAATAATCTTTTTAAGTTCGATAATATCTTCTGCCTTACGCACAAATGATAAACCGATCCATTCTACATCGTTCTCTAAAACAAATTCTAAGTTTTCGCGATCTTCTGGTGTTAATGAAGGAATAGAAACTTTAGTATTTGGCAGGTTAACACCTTTTCTTGAGGTCAAAATTCCACCGTGAACGATTTCACAAACTACTTCATCTTTTAAATTGGTAGAAATCACTTTCATCTGCAGCTTTCCATCATCTAAAAGGATAATTTCTCCAGCCTGAACATCCTGAGGAAAGTTTTGGTAAGTGATGTAAATACGTTCTTCATTACCAATACATTCGTTAGTTGTAATTACAGTAGTTTTTCCGTTAATCAGGTTAATACCACCTTCTTTTACTAAACCAATACGGATTTTAGGGCCTTGTAAATCGGCAAGGATACCTACATTATATTCGTATTTTTTGTTTAAATCGCGGATGGTATCCAAAACAGCCTGATGATCGGCTTGTGATCCGTGTGAAAAATTTAGACGGCAAACATCTAAACCTGCGTTAAACATACTATATAATACATCTGGTTTTGCTGATGCAGGCCCAAGCGTGGCGACAATTTTAGTTCTCGAATGAAAAGGTTTCATTTATTAATTGATTTTAGCAATGCAGTTTAAGAAAGCACTAATTATTATCTAAAATAATCAAACTGCATTAAATTTTATATATTTTGTTTTTTTGTTCTTTGTTTGTAACCGTCAAATATAGTGTATTTAATACACCATGTATATAATTTTTATATTACCAAATTCTCACGACTCTTTAATTTTGTTGGATCTATCTTTGCAGCCACCTGTATATCAGGCAGTTTATTCAATCCGTTAATTAAATAATCCAAATCTTCCTTATCAATAAATTCTTTAATAATAATAAAAAAATCGACTTTGCTCATCTCCGGAATTAGAAAACCATCACTACTTTTATTGCAAATTAAGTAGTATTCTACCTCACCTTGCTCTACAAAAAAGTAATATTTAGAGAAAGACCAGGCTGGTTCGTCGATATTAAAAAATATTTCGTGGTCTTCTATTTTTTCAAATTGTGTATTTAACCGGGTATTAATTTTGTGGCAAAGCACATAGTCTTTTAGGGGTGCTGTGATCGCAATTAGTATAAAATCAAGGTCTAAGGTAAGTTTTAGGTAAGTCTTATTCAAAGCGAAATAAATTATTTACAGAACGAAATTAAAAAACTAATTCTATATTCGCTGTGTTATTGAGGTACCAAAATTACGTATCGAAATAAAAACATTTGAAAATTGTAAGAATTTATTTTTCTTTGCACAGAATTATTTAACCATTAAATTATAAAATTATGTCTGATATTGCTTCAAGAGTTAAGGCTATTATCGTAGAAAAACTAGGTGTTGACGAAAGCGAAGTTACGCCAGAGGCTTCATTCACCAACGATTTAGGTGCAGATTCTTTAGATACCGTAGAATTGATTATGGAATTTGAAAAAGAATTCAATGTAGCTATTCCTGATGATCAGGCTGAAACCATCGGTACAGTTGGCCAGGCGATTGCTTATTTGGAAAAAAACGTTAAATAGAATTACGCTTTTTCAGTATAAATGGAATTAAAAAGAGTAGTAGTAACAGGGTTGGGTGCGCTCACTCCTATAGGCAATAATGTTCCTGATTTTTGGGAAGGATTGACTAACGGGGTGAGTGGCGCTGCTCCTATTAAGGGTTTTAACACTGAAAAGTTTAAAACTAAATTCGCTTGCGAGGTAAAAAACTTTAATCCAGAAGACTTTTTGGATAAAAAAGAAGCCCGTAAATTAGATCCGTTTGTACAATATGCTCTTGTATCAACAGAGGAAGCGGTTAAAGATGGTGGTTTTGATTTTGAAAAATTAGATACTAACCGGATCGGCGTAATCTGGGGTGCGGGCATAGGTGGATTAAAAACTTTCCTTGATGAAATTTCAAATTTCGCCAAAGGAGACGGTACGCCAAGGTACAATCCATTTTTTATTCCTAAAATGATTGTAGATATTGCTCCAGGGCATATCTCGATCAAATACGGCTTACGTGGGCCGAATTTTGCAACTGTTTCGGCATGTGCTTCTTCTACCAACGCCATGATTGATGCATTTAACTATATCCGTTTGGGTATGGCCGATGTCATCATCAGCGGAGGTTCTGAAGCCATCATTAACGAAGCGGGTATGGGTGGCTTTAACGCCATGCATGCATTATCAACACGTAATGATGATCCGGCAACGGCCTCGCGTCCTTTTGATAAAGACCGTGATGGATTTGTGGCCGGTGAAGGTGCAGGAACCATTATTTTAGAAGAACTTGAACATGCTAAGGCAAGGGGTGCAAAAATTTATGCAGAACTTGTGGGCGGTGGAATGAGTGCTGATGCAAATCACATCACGGCACCACATCCTGAAGGTTTGGGCGCTAGAATGGTAATGACTAATGCACTAAAAGATGCTGGTTTAACAACTGCTGATATAGATTATATCAATGTTCATGGTACTTCTACCCCACTGGGTGATATTAGTGAAACCAAGGCCATTGGTACATTGTTCGGTGAGGATGCTTATCGTTTAAACATCAGTTCAACCAAATCAATGACTGGTCACCTGTTGGGTGCAGCCGGAGCTATTGAGGCTATTGCAGCAATTCTTTCTGTTAAAAATGATATTGTTCCTCCAACAATCAATCATTTTACTGATGATCCTGCATTTGACCCTAAATTGAATTTTACTTTTAACAAAGCGCAAAAACGTACTGTTAGAGCTGCTTTAAGTAATACATTCGGTTTTGGTGGCCATAACGCTTCTGTTATTTTCAAGAAATACGAAGATTAATTTAGAACAGTACCGCTATATAATTTTGTATGCTAATTAAAAATAGATAACTTAGTTAAATATGCTGATTAGCCGTTAATTGTGTTATTTATTTAATGCCGATATTAAAATTATATAAACTCTATCTCTCTCCTGAAAAGGAGTTTGTTAAAAAGCTGAAAAACATTTTAGGCTTTGTTCCAGGCAATGTTACGCTCTATAAAATGGCGTTCAGACATCGTTCTGCTGCAAAAATTCTAAAAAATGGAAGCAGGAGTAGCAACGAGCGCCTGGAATTTTTAGGCGACGCTGTTCTGGGTTCGGTAATAGCAGAGCTCCTTTTTAAACACTATCCCTATAAAGAAGAAGGGTTTTTAACCGAAATGCGTTCTAAGATTGTAAACCGGGCTAATTTAAACCAGTTGGCAAAAAAATTGGTTTTGATAAGCTTATTCAGTTTGATCAACGTTCAGTAAGCATACAAACCAAACACAATTCGATGCTGGGTGATGCTTTTGAAGCCATTATTGGTGCCATCTACATGGATAAAGGATACAATTTTACCAAAGAATTTTTATTGCGCAGAATTGTAAAACCTCATATCGATATCCACACCTTAGAGCTCACAGAAACGAATTTCAAAAGCAAACTTATTGAATGGTGCCAACGCCATGGTAAGGATGTAATGTTCGAACTGGCGGAAAATGGTGAAGGGGAAAGTGCCAAACTATTTACCATTAGCGCGATTGTTGAAGGTGAAAAATATGGTACAGGAAGAGATTACAATAAGAAAAACGCAGAGAAATTAGCAGCTGAAAAAGCTTGTGAAGCGTTGAGTATATAGGTTCATTGGTTCATTGGGTTAGCTGTTTACAGTATTAAACTTAATTGCTTTATTGATGGGATTGCAGATTGTTGGGAATAGTCGGTTAATTGTCGATATAAGTTAAAACTTCAGACCTCCAACACCTGACTTCGGAATTTATTTTATACACCCAAAACTCAGCACCCCAAACTTCTAACGCCAAACTGACTCAGGATGGCTTAAAGACTCCCTACTACTTGCCTTTCCCCAAAGTATCGGTAAACTTCTTAGAAGATTCTTTAATGTATTTAATGTAATCATAACTATTCCAGTACCGCGCTTTATCAAATTCAGGACGGCAGTTTAACATGTATTTCTCTAAGGTATCACCTCTTAGTTCGGTGTTGTTTTTAATCATACTCTGATTGAAGTATACGTCAATTTGCGATTGTTTGATTTCATTATCGGCATACCTGCCAAACCTCCTTGCATTTTTAGGATCAGTACCAAATAGGTTATATAGCGCATTCAATGGACTAAATATAGCTGACAAAACCGTTGTTTTACCGCCGTTGTACACCCCCTTGTTTTTAAACTCACGCTTAATATCGTCTAAATCCTGTTTTTTGGTATTTCCCCTAATGGTTACATCATCAAGCGTGGTACTTCCTCTAATCAGGTAAATAACCAGATCTTTTTCGCTGTTCACCACAACACGCTGATCGATCAGATCGCGCTTAATAACCAACAGTGTATCACCAATTTTAGCTTTAAGCTGGAACATCCCGATATCATTACTGCCCACCCCTATTCCGGTACGCAGGTTGGTAATTTCTGATAAGGCAATCCTGATATTTGAACCTTTTTCGATAACCACACCTCTGATAATAAATTCTTGTGCCTTTGCGACAAAGCCAATTGAAGTAAGAATGAAAAGTATGATGACAAATTTTAAATTTTTCATTGTGTAGCGAATTTGTGCTTCAGGGTATCGGTATATTGTTTGGCCGATTCCCTGATGTATTTAACAGCATCGTAATTGTTCCAGTTACTCACCATGCCGCGAGTTGGGTAATAATCAAGCAGAAATTTGTCGAGATCTTTCCCTGTTAATGTGGTATTATTTGAAACCAGGCTTTTATTGAAGAATTTATCCACTTCCATTAAGCCTAATTCCTTTTTGTAATAACGGTTAAAGTTACGTGCCCTGGTCGGTGTTTTCCCAAATAATTCGTATAAAAACGTTAACGGACTACCACCGAAGGGATTTAGTAAACTTAATGGAGGTTTACCTTCAAAAAATGACCCGTTTCTTTTAAAGTCGCGCTTAACACTTTCCATCTCCTGCTTTTTAGCCTGGCCTTTAACCGTCACCTCTTCAAGCACAGTACTCCCCCTCAGTAAATATACCACCAGATCCTCATCGGTATTTAGCACTAATTTTTGATCGGTTAAATTTTTCTTCGTAATCAACAAAGTATCACCAATCTTAGCCTTTAGCTGAAACATTCCGATATCGTTACTGCTAGCGCCCATTTTACTACGCAAATTGGTTATTCCGGCTAAAGCAACACGCACATTGGAACCCTTTTCAATCACCACCCCTTTCAATACAAAATCCTGGGCTTTAATTTTTAAGCCTTGCATTAAGATGATGATTAAAAGAGTAGCTTTTAAAGGTTTCATTTTATTATAATGAGGTATTTAAAGTATCCAAATACTGTTTTGCAGATTTTTTAATGTAATCAGCGGCATCATAAGTATTCCAGTTTTTAATCTGTTTATGTTTCGGCCTATAATCCAACATAAACTTATTCAGTTGCTTTCCTGTTAAACTGGTGTTATTTTTAACCAGGCTAACATTAAAAAGCCGGTCTATTTCCAACTCTTTTGCCTCGTTATCATAATAGCGGTCAAAGCGTTTTGCATTTTTTCGTTCTGCGCTAAAAAGCTCCATTATTGCGGCCAACGGGTAACGCACATAATAAAGCGGGTTTCTTTTTTTACCATAAAAATAAGTTTTCTTACGGTGTTCTAACCTAACAGCTGATAGGTTTTGTTGTTTGTTTTCTGCCTTAATTGTTACATCATCAAGCAGCATATCTGTCCTAACCAGGTTAATAATCAAGTCCTGATTGTTCGGTACAACCACATAAACATTATCGAAATGCCTTTTGGTAATCAATAGAGTATCGCCGGATTTGGCTTTCACCTCAAAGAAACCCATATCATTACTTCCTACCGCTTGTTTATTATTAATATTGGTTACCACAGCTAATACAATACGGATCTGAGTTCCTTTTTCTAAAATAACTCCTTTTGCTGATGTAATTTGGGCGAGCGTTTTTTTAGGCAAAATGAACAATAGCAATGAAAGTGATAACATGATCAAAAATGCTTTCATATCTATAAGATATTTTTGTAAAATTAACATTTGTTAACCTTGTAAACTGTTAAAGAAACGTTAATAATCATGAGAAAGTAACGGGTAGATTTGTTTATTTTGTGTATTATATTCTTTGTATTCATGCTTACAGTTGCCACATTTATGTTTATGGATAGAGGAGCTGCATCATGTAGGCAACAGGCCTGCTAAAAGCCTCCCACTTTGTAAATAAACCTGATTGAAATGAAAAGCCCACAGCGCAGCGAGGACTTGCAATAAAAAGCGGGGCTGCAATCCCCAAAGAAATACCGAACGCCGATTTTCTAATGATAAAGCTATTTTATCCGGCAAGCTATATTTCCTGGCTCCTTGACCATTATTATTTCTCCTTTCAGCTTAAAACCCTATCTTTGCGCATGATAAAATCCATGACAGGATACGGCTTAGCAACAGCCGATTATGCAAACGCAAAGTATAGTGTCGAAATCAAATCGCTCAACAGTAAATTTCTGGAGCTGAATTTAAAATATCCTAAAGCTTTTTCTGATAAAGAGTTGATTCTGCGCAACATCTGCAGTAAAGACATCGAAAGAGGAAAGGTAAGTTTAAGCATCAATGTAGAACGCACCAATGGCGAAGTTACAGGTGCAACCATTAATACCGCATTATTAAGTCACTATTACAAGCAGCTTGTTGACGTTAACAATGAACTGGGTGCTGACAGCAGTAACTTATTACAAACAGCATTAACCTTTCCTGACGTAATTAGTTATAAGGAAGAAAGTGTGAGTGAGGATGAGTGGAACCATTTATTCCAGATTTTCAACTCGGCTTTAACCAATTTCAATAAATTCAGAGAAGATGAAGGCGCTGTTTTAAAGGCTGATTTAGAGCTGAGAATTAAAAACATTCTTTCTTATTTCAAATCTGTTGAGGAACTCGAGCCTAAGAGAATTTCGGCCATCCGCGATAAATTTACCCAGTTTTTGGATGATGCAGTAGGCAAAGTAAATATCGATCAGAACCGTTTCGAACAGGAATTGATTTATTACATCGATAAAATTGATATTACTGAAGAAAAAACCCGTTTAAAAAGCCATTGCGATTATTTCTTGCAAACTTTAGCAAGCAAAGAAGCAAACGGAAAAAAATGGGATTCATTTCTCAGGAAATTGGACGTGAAATTAATACTATGGGTGCAAAAGCAAATGATGCCCGGATGCAACAGTTTGTTGTAGGTATGAAAGAAGAATTAGAAAAGATAAAAGAACAGTTACTGAATGTGTTGTAGCGTTAGGCGGAAAGCAACAAGCGCTTAACGCCTAACGCCAATCGCAAAACTTTTAAAAATGCAAGGCAAATTAATCATATTTTCGGCACCATCAGGAGCAGGTAAAACCACTATAGTTCATCATTTATTAAAAAAGTTTCCTGAACTGAGCTTTTCTATTTCTGCCACAACACGCGAGTCGAGAGGTAATGAACAACATGAAAACGATTACTATTTTATCAGTAAAGAAGAGTTTTTACACAAAGTTGCCCATCAGGAATTTGTAGAGTTTGAAGAGGTTTACAATGGAACCTTTTATGGCACTTTACGTTCAGAAATTGAGCGTATCTGGAACGATGGCAAACATGTAATTTTCGATATTGATGTAGAAGGCGGTATCCGTTTGAAAAGGAAATATGAAGAAGATGCGCTGGCTATTTTTGTTCAGCCGCCATCTTTAGATGTTTTAAAGGAACGATTAAGCGGTCGCGGAACAGATAGTCCGGAAAAATTACAGGAACGTTTTATTAAAGCGGAGAAAGAATTGCTTTATGCAGATAAGTTTGATGTAATTTTAAAAAATTACGATCTGGCTACGGCTTGTGCTGAAGCAGAGCAGTTGGTAGGTGATTTCCTGAAGAAATAGTTTTCTTAAGAGCACAGAAATCTTTATATTTGATTGATGACTGATATTCAATTATATAGCCAAATATCTTCATTGCCTTCAGACCTGAAGAAGCAAGTGTCTGATTTTGTCTCATCCCTAAAGAAAAAATCGAAAGCCAGTAAAAAACTGAAAGAAAGACAATTTGGCTATGCCAAAGATTTCTTTAAAATGTTTGCCGATTTTGATGAACCATTAGAAGACTTTAAAGATTATATGTAATGCAATTTCTGTTAGATACGCATACATTTATTTGGTTTATAAATGGAGATTCATCTTTGCCAAATAAAATAATTGATGAAATCAAAAATCTAAAAAATCAATGTTTTATTAGCATTGCCAGTATTTGGGAGATTGCGATAAAATGCAAACTAAATAAGCTGTCTTTAAATGCAGACTTCGATAGGATTTTAGACTTTCTGGATCAGAATCAAATAGAAATATTGCCAATTTCATTCGATCATATTGTTAAGCTGAACGAATTAGATTTTCATCATCGTGATCCATTTGATCGGATTTTGAGTGCTCAAGGCATCTCAGAAAATTTAACCATTTTAACAAAAGACCAAAACTTTAGCTTTTATAAGACTAAAACACTTTGGTAAACTAATAATATAAATAAATCCGTCATTGCGAAATGAAGTGACGGGAAAAGCGCACAATAATGAAGCAATCTTTTTCGCAAAATAGATTGCTTTGGCTCCCTCAATCCAGCCTCTCAATGACGATCACAGATACTGAAAACCGCAAATATGAAAACTGGTCTTTTCTTCGGTTCATATAACCCAATCCACACCGGCCATTTAATTATTGCCAATTATATGGCCAACCACACAGCGCTTGATGAAGTTTGGCTGGTAGTTTCTCCACATAATCCACTAAAAGATAAAAGTGGTTTAACCAATATGTACGACCGCCTGGAAATGGCGAAACTGGCTACCGAAAATGCAGATCATATCCGCGTAAGTGATATTGAATTTGCATTGCCGCAGCCTTCATATACCATAGATACTTTAACTTATCTCCACGAAAAATATCCGGAAAAGGAATTTGTATTGATCATGGGTGCTGACAACCTCGTTTCATTTAAAAAATGGAAAAACTATGAGGTATTGCTAAAAAATTACCAGATTTATGTATACCCCCGCCCTGGGGCAGATGTTAGCGATTGGGAAAACCATCCGGCTATTACTTTTACTAATACCCCTTTAATGGAAATATCCTCCACTTTTATTCGCAAGGCGATAAAGGAGAAAAAAACGTTCAGTTTTTCCTTCCGGATAAAGTAATCGATTTTATAGATGGCAAAGGGATGTACAGATAGCATCAATCTTTTCTTCCATAAATCAACAGGCTTACAACAAATTGTATTAAATCAATTACTTGGATTGGTTTTTGTTTAATTAGCCCTTAGATGATTAATTTAGCAGCTGATACAACAAAACACGTGAGAAGAAATTTATTTATACTTATTGCCCTCTGCGGTACTGCATTTTCTGTAAGTGCACAACAAAAAACCTATTTAGAATTACTGGCCAACCAACCGAAATGGGTGGATTCGGTTTTTAGCAAACTTAACCGCCGAGAGCGTATTGCACAGCTATTTTTTGTGCGGGCGCATACCAATCTGGGAAAAAAATATACCGATTCTGTTGGTCAGGTGATTAAAAAAGAGCAATTGGGGGAGTGATCTTTTTTCAGGGGGGCCCTGGTCGACAGGTTTTAGCCACCAATGCTTATCAAAAACTAAGCAGGGTGCCACTTATTATAGCAAACGATGGCGAATGGGGTTTGGGTATGCGGTTGGATAGTACCATTTCTTATCCTTATCAAATGACTTTAGGGGCCATTCAAAACAAAGAATTATTGTATAAAATGGGTCTTGAAGTGGCCAAAGATTACAAGCGCATGGGGATGCAGATGAATTTAGCTCCTGATGCGGATATCAATAACAACCCCAAAAACCCCGTAATCAATTACCGTTCTTTCGGCGAAAATAAATATAACGTAGCCACTAAAGTTGCCGCTTATATGAAAGGCATGCAGGATGGTGGTTTATTAACCACGTTGAAACATTTTCCTGGTCATGGCGATACTGATGTAGATTCGCACTACGATTTGCCGCAACTTACTTTTTCAGCTACTCGCCTGGATACTTTAGAAATGTATCCTTTTAAAGAGCTGATTAAACAAGGTGCCTCAGGCGTGATGATTGCCCACATGAACATTCCATCTTTAGATGCTACACCAAACCTTCCTTCTACCTTATCAAAACCGATTGTTACGGGTATTTTAAAGCAGAAATTAGGCTTTAAAGGTTTGATTATCTCTGATGCGATGGATATGAAAGGCGTTGTAAAATATTTCAAAGATGGTGAAGCCGATTTAATGGGCATCATCGCAGGTAATGACATTATTGAGCTGTCTGAAAATAGCGATAGAGCCATTAAACTGGTGCGTAAAGCGGTAAGACAAGATCGTGTGAGTATGGCCGAAATTGACCAAAGCGTGCGTAAGATCTTGACTGCAAAATATTGGGCAGGCTTAGCTAAACGCGATACGGTTGTAACCCAAGGTATTGTTGCAGGTGTAAACCGCAACTCGAGCAATGCATTGGTGCAGGAACTGGCCAATGCATCGGTAACGTTATTAAAAGGTAAAGATTATATCAAGCGACTCATCCCGATCAGAAGAACGGCCATTATCAGCATAGGCGTGCCATCGGTTACCACTTTTCAAAAAGAGGTTTCGAAAGGATATTATAACTCTGTTTATTATGTATTAGATAAGGACGCGACTGCCACACAGATTTCGAACATCGCCCGCGAAATCGGTGCATTTGATCAGGTGATTGTAGGTATTCATGATAGCAGATCACGTCCTGCAAATGGTATTCTCTTAAATTCAGGTGTAAAAAACTTTATTAAAGAGTTATCAGCCAAGAATGCAGTTTTTGCTTTATTTGCCAATCCTTATAACCTGGCTGGCTTATCGGGTTTAGAAAACAGCAAAGGCTTGATAGTAGCTTATCAAAAAGAAGATTTCATGCAGATTTCTGCGGCAGCTGTGATCAATAACAGGTTGGTACCAACAGGTAAATTACCGGTGAGCGTAGCACCATTTTATAAATTTGGTGAGGGGTTATAAAAGACCACAAAGGTACTAAGGCACAAGAATTAGTATTTTGTCATTCTGAGGGGTAATTATGTTATAAAAATCAATATTAGTGACGTATAATTGATTTCTTTTGCCATACAACACGGTCTGGCCTCGGCTCGCCGCCGTCGAAGGGCTCTTTCTTTTTGGCATCAAAAAGACCAGCGGAGCTAGCTTGAATGCCATTAAAAATATAAAACACATGAAAAAACAAAAAATGCCGGCTGAAAATTTTTCTTTTGAAGCCAGTTGTGCGGCCAGAACAGTGCAGCCCGAAAAATTTGTTAGGCCGGATTTAAGTAGAACGGGGATACTGTGCTACGGCCTAGCTGGATGAAAACACGAAAGCATCTAAAGTTTTAACTAATAGTGTTTTATAAAATAACGTCAATGGTAGTACAGCGAAAAATCTTTTGCCACGGAGAACTGTGTATCTGGACATAAGTCTTTTAGCTTTAGTATTTGGACTTTTACCTTTCAGCTTTTCCCAAAACAATTTCGTCTTCAAAACGATTATCTAATGATAAAATCTCAATATTATGATAGATCCAGAAAACGACAATTATTCAAACGATCCGAACGATGCTTTGCGCAGAGAAGACGATGTAGAAAATATCAACGAAATTAGTGGCGATGACACCAGCATTGAGCATAATAAAGATCTGCTGGAACAAGCCGATGAAGCTTCAAGGGCCTCTTATGAGCTAAACCTCGATGATGAGGTAAGCGAAGATGAACTAGATGATTAGTAAGAAAGCCGTCCTGATTTAAAAATCGGGACCGCTTTCTTAATTTTAGGTTTCGGTTTTACCGTTCAGCCTTAAACCTTATACCCTCTACCTTAAACCTCTACTTAGCTTTCGCTTTATAGGTTTCAGGATTTACCGCTGTGGTGGTCCAGCCTTTTAAAAACGAGGTGATCTTTTTAACGTCATGTCCAACTTTCTTTTTACCATTGGCAGCAACTTCATCCGTTTCCAAATAAGATGAATTTTCAATGTGCAATACTTTTCCTTTGCCGTCTAAAATCAAAAATACCGGGAAACCAAAACGTTGAGGATATCCTAAGCTAGCTAAAACGGTTTCGTTTTTATTCTCAGGACTGTAATTCACTAAAACGGTTTCAAAATTATCGTTGATGTATTTTTTCAGTGTAGCGGTACTATCAACTAAGTTATGGAACGCGATACACCAGGTGCACCAATTTCCTCCAACCTGTAATAAAACATGTTTATTTTCTTTAGCCGCTTTTGCGACAGCAGCAGCAATTTCTGCTTTGGCATCGGCCTGCGGGTTATAAATATGAACGCCCTCCTTTTTCGCCTGACTAAAAGCTGCAGTCGAAATCAATACAGCAGTTAATAAAATGATTAATTTTTTCATGATTTTAGATGAATAATAACAGCAAATGTAATAAAGTCTACTAATGTTATAGATGATTAGTAAATTCTTTACAGAGCGGAAACATTGGTCATTTTCTGTGCTGTCAGATGTTACCATCTGACAGACTACTAAATTAACAGTAAAAGGTAGCAACTCCATTGATTCAAAATTATTTTTTAAAGTGTCAGATAGAAATATCTGACACCACGACTAAACCTCCGTCCCCACCAAAACATTATCTTTGCTAACCAATGGATTTCCTAGACATACATACCCATAAAGTTGCCACCCAGCCTGGAGTAATCAGCATTCAAAGTTTGTCGTTAACCAACGATATCTTTTTAGCAATGCCCAAAACCAAGCCAATCTCTGTTGGGCTACATCCCTGGTTTGCTAAAATTGATCAGCTCGAAATGCAGATGAAATACCTAAGTGTTGTAGCCAATCAAACCAATGTAAAACAGATTGGTGAATGTGGTTTAGATCGGCTAAGGGGTGAAAATCTGGAAAGCCAACTTTTTATTCTGGCAAAACAGATCGAACTGGCAGAAAAAATTAATAAACCGTTGATTTTACATTGTGTTAAATGCTTTTCAGAGTTAATTGCCATTAAAGAACGATTAAAAGTTAAAGTACCGATGATTATCCATGGTTTTAACAAAAATGAGCAACTTGGCCAACAACTACTGGATAAGGGTTTCTTTCTTTCCTTTGGAATAACTGTTTTAAAAGAAAATTCAGGCGTAGCTAAACTGATTCAAAGTACCGATCATTTTTTCCTGGAAACTGATGATTCAGATATTTCGATTGAAGAAATTTACCAGGCCGCAGCCATTTTAAAAAAATGTACAGTTGATGAACTTAAAGCTCGTATTTTTGCTGACTGGAATAAATTGAATTTAAAAAACTAGCCACGGAAAAAGTTTACTTCGTAGCTAAAATATAGTTAAAAAAACCATCGAGTTGCAAGATAAACTAAATCTGTGTTCATCCTTTTTCATCTGTGGTTAAATATAAAATGATATGTCTGATGTTAGCTGGCTTTCGCGCTCTGCCCTCCTTGTTGGGAATGATGGAATAGATAAACTTCAATCGAAACACATTTTGGTGATCGGTTTGGGTGGCGTAGGCTCATTTGCTGCCGAATTTATCTGCCGTTCGGGTATTGGCGAAATGACTATTGTTGATGGTGACGTGGTAGATCCAACCAACCGGAACAGGCAACTGCCCGCTTTAGCCACCAACCATGGTGTAAGTAAAGCTGCAATCATGCAGGAACGTTTGTTGGCTATTAATCCCGATTTAAAGCTCCATGTGGTAAATACCTTTCTTACTCCTGAAAAATGCAGGGAAATTTTAGAATCGAAATTCGACTACATTATGGATTGCATTGATAGTGTGATGCCTAAAATTACTTTGTTGGGAACTGCTTTAGAAAAAAACATCCCAATCGTGAGTTCGATGGGGGCCGGTGGTAAAATGGATCCAACACGTTTAAGGATTACGCTTCTTCCTGATACTTATCAATGTGTATTTGCCAGTTATGTGCGCAAAAGGTTGAATAAACTCCCTAATGCAGCAAAAATAAAAGCAGTTTTTTCTACAGAAGAAATGGATAAAAACTCCATGATCATGACCGATGGAAGTAATTTCAAACGTTCTGCTTATGGTACAGTTTCTTACCTGCCCGCAGCTTTTGGCGGTGCATGTGCATCGGTGGTCATCCGCGATTTGCTTGGCCTACCCATCGAAATGGCCGAACGTCCTGCAAGGATCAGTCATAAAACACTTAATAAGAGGAAAAGTAAAAAATAGAAGTTGAATTGTTGATATCCTGATTTCGTGAAGATTTTAAATTGTTGTAAGTTAGGGTAGGTGAATACCAGGTGTAACTATAACTGCCCTGCGGGCACCTCCCAATTTTATATCGGGGGAATAAAACCAAAAAATGCAAAAGAAAACTAACACCCATGCCAATTTAGGCATCCGGCATTTCCCTCTCCCAGAGGGGTATCCGCAGGACGGGGTGTTAAAAAAGAATTTGCAAAATGAGATTATAGTAGATGGCACGATTATAACCACAGTGCCCATTACTGATTTACCTTATCAACCTCGATTAAAAGAAAGAGCAAAGGCACTTCGGCAAGCCGGAAATTTACCAGAAGTCTTATTTTTGATGCAGGTAACCAAAAAGCGATTTCATAAAATAGATTTTGACAGGCAGCGTATAATCGGAAATTACATTGTTGATTTTTATATCAAGCGGCTTGGCTTAATAATAGAAATTGAAGGCAGTAGTCATGATGATAAACAAATTTACGATGAACTAAGAGAAGAGAATTTAATTTCATTAGGATTAAAAATATATCGGATTACGGTTGATGATGTCATGAAACAAATGGATTTTGTAATCATAGGCTTGGAAGAGTATATTATTAAAGAATATGGGATTATTCCTCCTTAATAAATCATCTAAAAGTTTCGATAAAACAATTCAATATTATAAACTAAAGCCACCCCGCCCTACTGGCACCCCTCCAAAGGAGGGGGAATTAATAAAACGATATGTCCCAACCCCTCAAAATTCTTCAAGCCTCCGCAGGTTCAGGTAAAACGTTCAGTTTAACTGCACATTACCTCACTTTGCTATTTAGTGGCGACAATAAATACCGCGAAATTTTAGCTGTAACCTTTACCAATAAGGCCACTGAAGAAATGAAAAACCGGATTCTGGAGGTATTGTTAGGGTTGGCAAAAGGCAATCCATCAAAAAAATCGATGATTATCGGAAACTCATTTTAATCGCCTATCCGATATTAAGCCCGCAGGAACTGCAGTTCAAAGCAGATAAAATTTACCGCAAAATTTTGCACGACTACAGCCGTTTTTCGGTGAGCACCATTGATGGTTTCGTGCAAAAAGTAATCCGTGGCTTTGCATTCGAACTGGGCCTTAATGCCGATTATAATTTAGAAATGAATTATGATAAGGTGAAAGATGATCTCGTAAATAAACTGGATGAAGCTTTAGATCATAACAAACAGCTTTTGCAATGGATTATCGATTTGGCCATCGAACGCATCAGCGACAATAAAAGCTGGAATTATAAGTTCGAACTCTATAACCTGATCGGGGAAATATTTTCTGAACGTTTCCAGATTTTTGAAGATGCGGTTAATGCTGTAGGTTTAGAAAACATCGACGAATTATTTAAAAAATATATTAGTGTTACCAAGGCAGAAATTAAAAAATTTGAGGAGGAACTGGTTTCGCTGGCAACCGAAGCCAACGAAGCTTTAAATGTGATTGGCGTAGAAACGGAACACCTGAAAGGGAAATCAAGAAGTCCGCTGGCTAAAATTATCTTGGTCGCCAGGGGCGATTTTTCGAAGATTGAACCGCTTTTCAATTTAATCGATGAGCCAGATGAGTGGTTTCAGAAGAATGCAAACTTCCCTGAAGCCTATGATACGGTAAATCCAATTCTTCAAAAGTTAAAAACGTATTATTTAACGCATTTACCGAATTATAGTCTGGCCATTGCCTTTAATAAAAATCTCTATTATTTAAGGTTGATGCAGGAAATTGCAGTGTTGTTGAAAGAATACAGGGCAGAAAATGATAACCTGCTAATCAGCGATGCCCAAAAACTGATTTCGGGAATTACTGAAGATGCAGGTGATAATCCTTCTTTCATCTGGGAAAAAGTCGGCAACCGTTACCGCAATTTTTTGTTTGATGAATTTCAGGATACTTCTACCAGTCAGTGGGGAAGTTTCAAATCATTGTTGACAAATGCCATGGCCACGCCAAGTCAGGATCTGATCGATCACCTGATTGTTGGCGATACTAAACAATCCATTTACCGCTGGCGTAATGGCGACTGGAACATCCTGCATAAACATGCCAAGTTAGATGTTGGTACTGAAAATGTATTGGAAGAAAGTTTAGAAGAGAACTACCGGAGCGCGGAAAACATCATCACTTTTAATAATTTCCTCTACAAAGCCATTCCGCTTACCTTACAGAATGAGTTGAATGAAAATCTGGCTACCAAACCCGAAAGTATTTCCGAATGGTGGCAAGAGCAGCATTATCAGCAGATTATTACCGATATCTATAGCGGATCAACCCAAAATTTCGCTACTAATACGCTAAAAGGTGGAACTATAAAAATCAAAAAGTTTGGTAAAGATCATGCCCCAAATGAAGCACGCTTTACTGAAACTGTTTTTAGGGATATTGCTCTGGATGATATTGTTGAAGAAATAAACCACCTCAAAAATGAGCAGCTATATGCATTAAAAGACATTGCCATTTTGGTACGTTCAAACAGCGAAGCTTTATTAACTGTTAAAAAATTAATGGAGCACAAATTGCCTGTTTTATCGGGCGATGCCTTACTGATTTCGAATAACTCGGCCATACAACTCATCATTAACACCTTAAAAGTACTGATTGGTTTAGAAACTCAAACGGCTCTTTACAAAGCCAATTGTATAGCACTTTATCATTCTTTGCACGAAAAAGATATTGATGCCAATTATTACCTTAACCTCACCAATAGACCACTCCATACACTTACAGCAGTTTTGCCCGTTGCTTTATGCGAAAACTGGCAAAGTTGGTTACAGCTTCCCTTACCTGAACTGGTTGAAATTTTGATTGAAAGTTATGGCTTAAAAAACCTAACGGCCAACCTACCCTATCTGTTAGCATTTAGAGACCTCACAGCTTCTGCCGGAAAATTGGGCGAAAAAGGTATAATTTCGTTTCTAACCTGGTGGGAAGAAGACGGCGTTAAAAAATCATTGCCATCGCCTGAAGGTGCTGATGCGATACAGATTATTACTATTCACAAATCGAAAGGTTTAGCTTTTAGGGGCTGTTTTTGTTCCCTTTTGTAATTGGGAGATCAAAGGCAAACCCAATGCCACTTTCTGGGTTTCATCGGAAGAAACGGTGTATAAAGAATTGAAAGGCATTCCTTTAAAATATAATGAAGCATTGGCCGATTCGGCAATTGCTAAGGCCTATTACGAAGAGCTTCTTTATAACAATATGGATGCGCTCAACATGCTTTATGTGGCAACCACACGATCCAAAGATTACCTCTACATTGCTACAATGACTAAAAAGGAATTGAAACTATCTAACATGGGTGATGTAATTAATTTCACTTTTGATGAGCAGTTTGATGAAAACGGTGTGTACGAAATTATAGAACCTGTAATTGTCGAAAGTAAATCTGAAGAATCGAATTTTATTAATTTAAATAGTTATCCAACCACAACCCGTTTGTCGGAACTCTATGTTCCTTCAGCGGAAAAACATCTAAAACACCTGGTCAATATTGAAAAATCAGGGAGAAAAGGTTCCTTACTACACGATATCCTGGCCAGTGCAAGTAATACAAAAGAAGTAGAAGATTATGCGATAAACCTGGTTTTGCAGGGCATTATCAAAGAAGAAGAAAAACAGCAATTAATTAATTCAGCACTTGAAGTGTTGAACAACCCAGAGCTCAAAGAAATTTTAGACAAAGCAAGTGAAAGTATTGTAGAAAAAACATCATTGATGCCAATGGGAAACTGCACCGTCCTGATCGGGTATTGATCAACACCGATGAAGTAATTATCCTCGATTATAAATTTACGTTGGAAGAAAGCGATAAACACATCGAACAGGTAAATAATTACAAAATCTTACTTACTGAAATGGGTTATCAAAATATCAAAACCTATCTTTTTTACGCAGTTAAAGGGAAATTGAAATTAGTATAATATGCAGATAAAACCATTTTTACAGGAAGTTGCTGAAGATTTAGTTGCCCGGTTTGGAAATCAGCTAGAAAACTGTGCCATCGTTTTTAATAACAAACGTCCATCTGCGTATTTGCAGAAACACTTTGCCGATATTATTGGGAAACCATTTTTCAGTCCTTCATTTTTTACCATACAGGAATTCTTTGCAAGTTCTACCAGTTATAAAATAGCCGATTTTTACCTGCAGTTTTTCACCCTTCATAGAATTTATAACCAACTGCTCGCAGAAGAGAAGCTGGAAAATATATCAAGTCACAAGTTTTTTCCTTTAGCAAAGATCATCTTAAGTGATTTCAACCAGATTGATGCCGATCTGGTACATGCTGAAAAACTATACCGCGACTTGGAAGATATATCGGTCATTAATAAAGATTTTGATTATTTAAGCCCGGAGCAATATGAGTTTCTTGCACAGTTCTGGACTTCCTATTCAGAAGGAAAACATAAAAAACAGCAGGAACTGTTCATCAAGATGTGGCGCAGGATGCCCAAGCTTTACCATAAATATCACGTTACGCTTAAAGAGCAAGGTTATTTAACTAATGGTTCGGTTTACCGTTACCTGGCGGATGATATTACTAATCACCAGGAGTTTATTTCCAATTTTGATAAAGGGAAGATTATTTTCGTAGGTTTTAATGCTTTGAGTAGTGCCGAGGCTAAAATATTCACCCAACTACAGGAGGCAGGAAAAGCATTGTTCTATTTTGATGCCGACACCTATTATTTAGATGACGTTTCGCAGGAAGCAGGTTTGTTTTTGCGTAAAAACATCAACCAGCTTGGATTGAAAAATGAATTTGCAGGGCAGGAAAGTTTAATGAAATCAGCCTCGCACAATGTAAATGTTTTTAAGGTCCAGGGGCAATCGGCACAGGCCAAAATCCTGAACAACATTTTAGCAGATGATTATACAGCAGCCGAAACTGTTGGAAAAACAGTAGTGGTTTTGGCTGATGAAAGCCTGTTGATCCCTACGCTGCAAACGATTCCAACTCACCTGAATGGAAAAGAAATCGACCTCAACGTAACTATGGGTTTCGCTTTATCAACCTCGAGTATTTTTGGTCTGGTTGATTTATGGCTGGGGAGCCAGTTGGAGATTTTACAGCGGGATAAAGTAAGCTACAAAAATGTAGAGGCTTTTTTAACCCATCCCTTAACAGGCCTTACCCAAAAAATGCGGGATAAAATTTTAACCGCTTTGTTGGAAGAAAACCAGGTAGAGATCGACCATAAACGTCTGTTACGCCAAAGTGGATTGTTTGAAACTTTTTATAAAAAAATCGATGATCCGCAGCATGTGGTCACCAATTTACTGGATGTGCTGGATTATGTGTTAACCCGTTTATCCAACGCAAAAACGCTTAAAAAAATCGATGCAGAACTTTTTGTAAAAACAATACAGGAGTTAAACCGTTTGCATGATACCTTTAGCAACCATATTGGTAAAGAAGAAATCCCTTTTGTAATTTACCTCGTTCAAAAATCGCTACAGGCCATTGCAGTACCGCTTTCAGGAGATCCGCTGAATGGGATACAAGTAATGGGATTGCTTGAAACTCGGAACTTGAACTTCGATAAAGTGGTCATTTTAGGTTTTAATGAAGGCATTATTCCAAAATCATCCATTGGCAATAGTTTCATTCCAGACTCTATACGTCGCGTTTATGGCCTCCCAGTTCTCGAAAATCTGGATGCCATTTCCTCTTACATGGCATACCGTCTATTACAGAGAGCAAAGAATATCAATTTTGTCTATAACAGCTTAACTGACGAATCTACTTCGGGCGAAGCCAGCAGGATCTTAAAACAACTTGAGTACGAAAGCGGTTTCGATTTTGAATATAACGAACTTAATCTGGAGGTAAAAACTGAACCTTTTAAAGAAGTAAAGATCGAAAAGACCAATAATGCCTTTATCCAGGAAACACTTCAAAAATACCTCGATAAAAAGAAAGTGCTTTCGCCATCGGCACTTACCCAATACATTTCCAACCCGATAGATTTCTTTTTCAATTACATTGCAGGTATTAAAGAGCCTAAAGAGATCAGTGCAGTGGTAGAAGCCAACGAAATTGGTTCAATTCTACACAAAGTGATGGAGTATTTTTATGAGGATTTAAGGTCTGCTGAAATTACAGCAGAGCGGATTAAAGAGAAAAGGAAACAAATTCCTGCTTTGATACAAAAAGCCTTTAATGCCGTGATGTTTAAAAATCCAGATACGGTGATGGAATATAAGGGCATGCAAAAGGTAATTTTATCAATTGTAGATGCTTATGTAAACATCATTTTAAACCAGGATGAAGCTCAAACGCCATTCAACATCATTAGTCTGGAGCAAAAAGTAGAGGCCGAAATAAGTTTCCCGCTTAAAGGAAAAGAAGCCAGCGTAAAGATATTTGGTTTTATTGATCGTGTTGATGTAAAGGATGGGGTAACTAAAATTATTGATTACAAAACCGGAAGTGATAAGTTAACCTTTAAGGATGTACCTGAACTTTTCAACTCAAACGGAAAGCATATTAACAAAGCCTTGGTTCAAACCCTATTGTACACATACGCTTATGAACAGTTCTCTGGCAAAAGCTTCGTCGAACCTAATTTATATGTAGTAAAAACAATGAGCGCAGATGGCGTTTGGTTTAAATCGGGCAGGCAAAATCTGTCCGGCGCCTATCTGGAAGAAATTAAACCCGAATTTCTTGCCGAACTAAGAAAAAAACTGACCGAACTTTTCGAAGCACCTTATTTCGTAGCCAGTGCTGTTGAGGATAATTACAAATATTCTATTTATAAAACTTTATTTGGGAAATAATTTCAACTGCAGAGAATTAAACAAATCACAAAGAGCGCCAAGTGCCTAGTAAAATAACCACAGCGCACACAATGTAAGCCACGAAGTACATAGAGCTGGATTGAAAAATATCAACTTCGTGTCCTCCGTGAAAATCTCCATGTTCTCCGTGGTAAAACAAAACTTTCTGTTCTTTGCGAAAAACTTTGCATGCTTTGCGGTTAATCTCTTAAATTTAAAAATGCTAACCTTAAATTTCACAAATTTTCCCATACTCGAAACCGAGCGCTTAATCCTCCGCGAACACGATCTGGCCGATGCTGAAGCACTTTTTGCCATGCGCACTAACGAAACGGTAATGAAATATATTGACAGGGAAAGGCCAAAAGATATTTTTGAAGTCAAAGATTTTATTTCCCGTTTCAGAAATGGTTATGAAAATGGCGACAACCTGGCCTGGGTAATTGCTTTAAAAGAAAACCCCAAACAGATGATTGGCTCTGTGGGTTATTGGCGAACCGATTTTGCCAATCACCGTGCAGAAATAGGTTATATGCTCCACCCTGATTATTGGAGAAAGGGAATTATCTCTGAAGCACTAAAAAAATCAATTGATTTTGGCTTTAATGAGGTTAATTTGCATACCATTAGTGCAAACATCAATGTAGGAAACGATGCCTCAAGACAGATGCTGCTTAAACATGGCTTTGTAAAAGAAGCACATTTTAAACAGGATTATTACTTCAGGGGCAGTTTTTGGATAGTGAGATTTACGGGTTGTTAAATCCAAATCATTAAATCAACGAAGTTAAAAATATTAAACTGAAGCGAGTCAGCTATCCTTTTCAATCAACTACAACCATATTATTCCTTTTGGAGAAGATATTTCGAAAAAGAATAGGCTTTGATATAAAAAGCTTAACAAAAACGCAATTGCCCAATATTATTTCTTCTTTAAAGGAATTAGCAACAAATGAAACTTAAAAAACTTCAAATAATTGATTAAAACACTTATAATTATTACAAAACATAGGCATTTTAGCCTTTGGTTTCAAACCGATTAATAATTATATTTGCCCCCGTTATAAAAATTTACAATGAGAGAAATCCAATTTAGAGAAGCACTACGCGAAGCCATGAGCGAAGAAATGCGCAAAGATGACCGCGTTTTTTTATTAGGTGAAGAAGTAGCAGAATATAACGGTGCGTACAAAGTAAGTCAGGGTATGCTTGATGAATTTGGTGCAAAACGAATTATCGATACCCCGATTGCAGAATTAGGTTTTGCAGGTATTGCAACTGGTGCCGCAACAGCTGGCCTTGTTCCAATTGTGGAGTTCATGACATTTAACTTCTCTTTAGTTGCGATCGATCAGATTATCAACGGAGCAGCTAAAATCTTATCAATGAGTGGCGGTCAGTTCTCATGTCCAATGGTTTTCCGTGGTCCAACAGGTAACGCAGGTCAATTAGGTGCGCAACACTCTCAAAACTTCGAAAACTGGTTTGCAAATACACCAGGGTTAAAAGTTGTTGTTCCGGCTACTCCTTATGATGCAAAAGGTTTATTAAAACAATCAATTATAGATCCGGATCCGGTTATTTTCATGGAATCGGAAGTAATGTACGGCGATAAGGGCGATGTTCCTGCAGAAGAATACTATATCGAACTTGGTAAAGCTAAAGTAACTAAAGAAGGTACAGATGTAACCATCGTAACTTTTGGTAAAATGTTAACACGCGTTGTAAACCCTGCGGTAGAAGAATTAGCAAAAGAGGGGATCAACGTAGAAGTTATTGATTTACGTACTGTACGTCCTATCGATTACGATACCATTATTACATCCGTTAAGAAAACAAACCGTTTGGTTGTGGTAGAAGAGGCTTGGCCATTGGCATCTCTTTCTGGCGAGATCGCTTTCATGGTACAGAAACATGCATTCGATTATTTAGATGCACCAGTTTTACGTATCACCTGTGCAGATGTTCCACTTCCATATTCACCAACTTTAATTGCAGCAAGCTTACCAAATGCTGAACGTGTAGTTAAAGCGGTAAAAGAAGTGATGTACGTTAAAAAATAATTATCAGTCTAAGCATAGTCAAAGACCAAAACATATAAAATCCTCCAAAGCAATTTGGGGGATTTTTTTATTCCCCTCTATCAGAGGGCTGCCCAACGGGCGGGGGAGTCCCTTTTATATCCTAAATAAAATTTAGATCTTTATGAAAAGCAAAGCCTGTAATTCTTCGGCAATATCAGCCCCGCTATTCGCTTCAAAGCCTTGGTTCGTTCCTCACCTTCGGGTTTTACGCTACTATCGGGTTTATTGACAAGGGCATTTAATCTTGAGATAAAAACCTGTGAGGTTTCCAAACTAATATTTTTATCTTAGCTATACCCATTAAATTTTTCTCATGCCCGAATACATAGCCGATCAAACATTCGAAAAAGCCAATTTTACTATACGTCCACTTCCAAAAGCAGAATACGAAAACTGTAAATTCATCAACTGCGATTTTTCCAGTTCAGATTTAAGCGGTGTAAAATTTTTAGATTGCCAATTCATTTCCTGCAATTTAAGTTTGGCGGATTTAACCAAAACATCGCTGATCGATGCTGATTTCCAGAATTGCAAAATGCTTGGTTTAAGGTTAGACAACTGTAACGATTTCGGCCTCGCATTTAGTTTTACCAACTGCAAATTAGATCATTCCTCGTTCTATAAATTAAAATTAAAAAAAACCAATTTCAAAAACTCACAATTACATGAAGTTGATTTCTCTGAATGCGACTTAACCAGCGCAGTACTCAACAATTGCGATTTATTAAAAGCTACTTTTGATAGAACAATACTCGAAAAGGCAGATTTTAGAACGGCTTACAATTATTCCATAGACCCGGATAACAACAGGATCAAAAAAGCAAGATTTTCAAAATCCGGTCTTGCAGGCTTATTGTACAGATACGATATCCAGATCAGCGAATAACTTTTAATAATTTTCTGTAAATTCAGTTTATGAAACCGACTGATATAGGGCGACCAAAACCCGAGAACATCGATCAATATATCGCTACTTTCCCTGTTGAAACACAAAAACTATTGCAAAAAGTCCGCGAAACTATCCATAAAGCGGTACCTGCCGCAAAAGAAGTGATCAGATACGGTATGCCTGCCTTTAAACAGCATGCAGTTTTGGTGTATTTTGCAGGTTATGACAAACATATTGGCTTTTATCCAACCGGATCGGGCATCGAAACCTTTAATAATGAATTTGTCGATTATAAATGGAGCAAAGGCGCTGTTCAGTTTCCTTTGGATAAACCCCTGCCCCTGGATTTGATTATAAGAATTACTAAGTTTAAAGCGGAGCGGGATTTTGAAAAAGCTAAGAAATAAGAAAGCGTAACATCTTACTGTTAATATTTTCCTATGAAAAAATTTATTTTTTTCTACTCTTTTTCCCGGCAGTCTTTTCGGTATGCTCAGTCTTTAAATAATTTTTTCCATTTTCCGACTTTATCCAGGCATATCTAGCGGTCACACAATGAGGACAAAAATATTTTCTAATGGGAAGAAAAAAAAGCACATTTTTGATCAGCCAAGGTCTGGGGATTTGATAGTGGTACTGCGTGTTGCATTTCCAACATCGGGGATATGAATTAGACATTAGTTTATTATTAATTTATTTGGTTAGCCCAATCAATAAAATACAAATATTGTGCCAATAGTAAATCATTTAAGTTGTGTTTACGTCTAAGAAATAAGTCAAAAACTTCTGATTAGGTAAATTTTGAAATCTTTCAACGGTTTGCAGTGGAAAAATTGATCTTAAAAATCCCGCAAATCCTGATTAGCTTTGCTTCTTTAATTTTTACCCTTAGGATATGTTAACCCACCATAAAATAATTGCAGCCGAATTAAAAGTTGCAGAAAAACAAGTAACCGCAACCGTAAACCTGTTAGATGAAGGTGCAACTGTACCGTTTATCTCGCGTTACCGTAAAGAGGCTACAGGTAGTTTAGATGAAGTTGAAGTAGCCGCTATTCGTGACCGGGTTTTGCAACTACGCGATTTAGACAAGCGCCGGGAAGCGATTTTAAAATCAATGACCGAGCTTGGTAAGTTAACGCCAGAACTGGAAAAAAGATCAACGAAGCAGAAACTATTTCACTTTTAGAGGACATTTATCTGCCGTTTAAACCTAAGCGTAAAACACGTGCATCTGTTGCAAAAGAAAAAGGATTAGAGCCTTTGGCCTTGCAGATATTTGAGCAGAATGCTTTTGACTTAAACGCTGAAGCAGGTAAATTTATCGATGCCGAAAAGGGAGTAAACTCACTTGATGACGCTTTAGCTGGCGCAAGGGATATTATTGCCGAAATGATTTCTGAAAATGCCGAGGCCCGCACCAAAATGCGCACTTATTTTCAGGAAAAAGCTGTTTTTAAATCAGAAGTGATCAAAGGGAAAGAAGAAGAGGGTATTAAATATAAAGATTACTTCGAATGGAGCGAGCCGGTTAAAACAGCTGCATCACACCGTGTTCTGGCTATGCGCCGTGGCGAAAAGGAACTGATTTTAAGATTAGATGCACTTCCACCAGCAGAAGATGCCATTGCTATTTTAGAGAACCAATTTGTTTTAGGCAATAATGCGGCTTCAAAGCAGGTTCAGCAAGCTTTAGAAGATGGTTATAAACGCTTGTTGGAACCAGCAATGGAAACCGAGCTTCGGGTTTTCACCAAACAAAAAGCAGATGAGGAAGCCATCCGGGTTTTTGCCGAAAATGCACGTCAATTATTATTGGCAGCTCCAATGGGACAAAAAAATGTACTGGCTATCGATCCGGGGTTCCGTACTGGCTGTAAAGTCGTTTGTTTAGATAAACAAGGTCAATTGTTAGAGAATACAGCAATTTATCCGCATACCGGACAGGGAAATGTGAAAAACGCTGCATTCACGATCCAACAACTTTGCGAAAAACATAATGTTGAAGCTATAGCCATTGGCAACGGTACTGCAGGAAGAGAAACTGAAGTTTTTGTCCGAGCATTGAATTTACCGCACATCACTATAGTAATGGTTAACGAAAGTGGCGCTTCGATTTATTCAGCATCGGAAGTAGCCAGAGAAGAATTTCCTACACAAGATATTACTGTGCGTGGAGCAGTTTCAATCGGGCGACGTCTAATGGATCCATTGGCCGAATTGGTAAAAATTGACCCAAAATCTATCGGCGTTGGTCAATACCAGCACGATGTTGATCAAAATAAATTACAGGCAAGTTTAGATGATACTGTAATCAGTGCTGTAAATGCTGTTGGAGTGGAATTAAATACGGCATCGAAACAAATTTTAGCTTATGTCTCTGGCCTCGGACCAACACTGGCGCAGAATATTGTAGAGTATAGAAACACCAACGGCGCTTTTAAAAATCGGGCAAGTTTGAAAAAAGTTCCCCGCCTGGGTGATAAAGCTTATGAGCAGGCAGCGGGTTTCTTACGTATTCGCAATGCCGAAAATGTTTTAGATACCAGTGGTGTTCACCCTGAGCGTTATGCCGTTGTAGATCAAATGGCGAAAGATTTAGGCACAACAGTTTCGGCATTAATGAAAGATACGCAATTGCAAAAGCAAATTAAGCCACAACAATACGTTACGGATGAAATCGGTTTACCAACTCTGAATGATATCTTAAAGGAATTGGCTAAACCAGGCCGCGATCCACGTGAGCAATTTGAGGCTTTTAGTTTTACTGATGGTGTAAATGAAATTGCCGATTTAAGAGTAGGCATGAAGTTACCGGGAATTGTAACCAACATCACCAATTTTGGCGCCTTTGTAGATATTGGTGTCCATCAAGATGGTTTGGTGCATACCAGTCAACTGGCAAATCGTTTTGTAGCGAATCCAAACGACATAGTTAAAGTACATCAAAAAGTCGAAGTTACGGTTATGGAAGTTGATGCAGCCCGTAAAAGGATTTCGTTATCTATGAAGACTGAAGTTAGTCCGAAGCCGGAAGTCTGGAGCCGGGAGCCCAAGGAGCAGAAATCTAAACAGGACTTCAAACCGAACAGCAATAAACAAAACTTCAAGCCGCGTAACGAGCCAAAGGATGCTGATGGGGATTTACAGGAAAAATTGGCAAAGCTAAAAGGGATGTTTAAATAATAATATGCCTTTTATCGTTTCGACTGTAGAACGAGATATTAACTTAACCGAATGACAGTTCAAAAGGATTAACTATCATCGGTACTGAGCGGCACAAAACTTGGCCTGTGCCGCTTCAGCGAGGAAATTTAACAATGAGCGATTAATAGTCGAATTGGTGAGTATAATCTTTATTAACATCGACTGTAACACCATCATCATTAGTGATCACTTTGCCATTTATCTCCGCTTTATAGCTGATCTGATAACTGGCATTAAAGTTAATGCACTGCACGCCGGCAGTAATTACATCAACTGGCAATACAGTCTCAATTACATAGGTTTTGGTGCTTCCCGTGAAATCGTCTTTCCCTAAAGAAATAGCAGCTTCATTATTTCTGGTCACTCCATTTACCTTCCAGATGGTTTTAGTGCCTTTAGTATCACCGCCTACAATCACGAAAGAAACGTAGTCATCAGACGAGTTCACTCCGTTTGCAGTGATGGTAAACTTTGCGGTTTTACCATTTGCTGCAGGAGTGGTTTCCGAATCTTTTTTACAAGAAAATAATAACGCCAGAACAAGCACAATAGATAATAATTTTGAATTTTTTTCATAGATTTTTAGTTGTTTTCTTATTACAGGTGCCAAAAAAATGCCAAAACCTATTGCTATAATCAAAACACTATATTTCAGGTAAATAAAACTACCTACTTTTAGGTAGTTTTAAAATGTTTTGATAACTGCCTGTGCTAAAAATTATCCTGATTATTCTTTCAAATCACGGATTTTAAAAATCAGATAACGTAAACTTAGCGGGTTTTAAGATGCCTATCTTTACGGCACAAATTCCTTAATCGCAACATCCGGGTGATCAGTTTTCAGAAGTTCTTAAACCAGCTGCTTTTACACAGAAAAAATGACTTACTTGTTTTACATTGTAAAAACTACAAACCAGCAAATTTATCCCGATGTTCTAATCTTGTTTTAGGTAAACTATCAGGGTAGTTATTCTGGATGAAAGTGATCATGGCTTCTCTTACATGGCAACGTAAATCAAAAGCCCTGGAGGAATTTGAAGCACTCATCAAAAACCTGATTTCAATCGAACCATCTTTATTGGTGTCAGTCACTTGTACAACATCTACTCTTTTATCCCACAGGGGATTATTATTTAAGAGCCTGGTAAGTTCTTTCCGAAGTGGTTCAATTGGGATGGTATAATCCATATATAAAAAAACCGTTCCAAGCAAATCGGCCGAAACACGCGTCCAATTTTGAAATGGTTTTTCGATAAAATAGGTTATCGGCAAAATTAACCTGCGTTGATCCCATATATTGATAACCACATAAGTTAGGGTTATTTCCTCTACCTTACCCCATTCACCTTCTACAATTAAAACATCATCAATCCTGATCGGCTGCGTAAAGGCAATCTGAAAGCCTGCCAATAAATTGCCAAGCGATTTTTGCGCGGCAAAACCAATGATAATTCCCCCTATCCCAACCCCAGTAAGCAAACCCGCTCCAATTTTGCGCATACTATCAAAACTCAATAAAATAATGGCTGCTGTAATTAAAATGATGAGCGAAACGATAAATTTCCTTACAAACTGCAACTGTGTCCTTATTTTCCGCTCTTTAAGGTTGTTTTCTTTATTCAGATCGTATTTAAGGTAAAAATAATCCTCCAGTACATTTATTAAACGCACCAATATTAATGCGAAAGTAATGGTTAAAGCAATTTCCAATGCTTTAGTAATCGGCAACCTAAATGTGGGCGACATCTCCATCAATGTAAGTGAGAAATTAAGCAATAACAATGGGATAAAAACCGCAACCGGCCTTCTTAAATGTTTAATTGTAGATTTTATAATGATGAAATCCCACCAACGCGAAAGCAGGATAAAAGTTTTGTGGATGATAAATTTGATGATTATACCGAGCAAAACTGCTGCTAAACCAATAATCAGGTTCTTGAAAAATAAAGGAATGGGATAACCGAAAATCTGGTCGATATACTGCATACACGAAATTTGCTGGTTAATAAATACGGCGATAAGCCAATAGATACTCTTATAACAGCTATATTTTGGGATTGTTTGCCAATAGAAAAGCAAGAGCCGCAAATAAATTATTTACATTAGTATCTTGTAGATTTTTTAAAAGAGAAAGATGGATTTTTTCGATGCCCACAGTATTTTTTTCAAAGTTCTTGGCTATAAAATGAGCTATTTAGAATTCTTTGCTGTAATTACCGGGATTATTTCCGTTATACTTTCAGCAAAAGCCAGCGTTTGGAGCTGGCCCATGGGTATCGTCAATGTATTCTTATCAGCCTTTCTATATTACCAAAGCCAGCTTTACCCCGATATGTTTTTAATGGTTTTCTTTTTGTAACCAACATTATGGGTTGGTGGCGATGGACAAATCCAAAACCCGGAGAAGAAGATAAAAATAATGAACTCAAAATCAGTTTTATGCCCCTAAGTCAATTTTTGATCTTATTGGCAATTGGCATTATTGGTACTTTACTGATGGGTATCCTGGCCAGCCAGCTACACAACTGGCTGCCTCTATTATTTAACTTACCCAGCGCATACCCTTTTATTGATTCATTTATTTTTGTAATGAGTGTGATCACCACTTTTCTGATGATTCAGAAAAGAGTGGAATGCTGGATTATCTGGCTGATTATCGATATTGTAGCCACTTATCTTTATTTTCTAAAAGGAATTAAATTCATGGGGGTCGAATATTTCATTTTTACCATTATTGCTGCTTTTGCCTTGCGGCATTGGGTTAAAGAATATAGAAGTTATGCTAAAACTCCACAAAAGGAATTTTAGCATATTGATATAAATAATCTATTTTTTTGTATCTTCAATTTAAATCCAAAAATGATATGACAGCTAAACAAGTGCTTCCTATCATCCCTGACAATATTGTAGTTAATAAAATTTACGAGCTAAGAGGTCTAAAAGTGATGCTAGACAGCGATCTGGCAGAGCTTTACGGTGTAGAGACTAAACGCCTTAATGAGCAAGTTGGTAGAAATTCAGATCGATTCCCTGAAGACTTCATGTTTCAACTCACTGATGAAGAGTGGTTAAACTTGAAGTCGCAAATTGCGACTTCAAGTTGGGGAGGAAGAAGAAAACTTCCCTTTGTTTTTACCGAACATGGCATCCTCATGCTTTCAAGTGTATTAAACAGCAAACAAGCCATTCAGGTAAATATTCAGATTGTTAGAATTTTCTCCCGAATACGCCAATTCATTATTGACAGCGGTGAGCTTAAACTTGAAATCGAAGAAATCAAACAAAAAGTGAGTAATCAGGATAAAAACATCGAATTGGTTTTTACCTATCTGGATAAACTCATTGATAAGAAAATTGGACCAAGAAAAAGGATTGGCTATATGCCTGATGATTTGTAAGAGATAGCATTAATATCTATGCACTTACCCCCTAACCTTTAATAATTGTACTAGCCAGTTTTCTTTTAAACGAGATTGCAGCGATATCCTTTGAAATTTGCATTGGCTTCGTTCACAATGTCATTATGAGGGATAATTTATTTTATAAAATCAAACTCGGTCCAAAGATCTCTCCATTTCGCTGCGCTACAGTCGAGATGACGACCATTCTATTGGAGTCTATCAATGGTAGGCACGAAGAATCTGCAGTCGATGAAACAGATGCTTCGTACCTCAGCATAACAGCAGCATTTAAAAAATTTAGCGAAAAGCCCGGCTGGAACAACCTGAAGAGCCACAGGTTTTGCTTTACAAAAAGCAACAATTAGATTGCCACATTGTTGCGCGCTGCGCAATGACGATAATTTAATATCAAAATTTTTCTCTTCAACTATTTGATAATAAAAGTATTCTATCTATCTTTGCAGTCCCAAATTTAATGGGAATAATAAATTGTTTAATAAATTAAATACAAGCAAGTGAATACGTTAAGTTACAAAACTGTCTCGGCCAATGCGAAAACTGTTAACAAACAGTGGATTGTTGTTGATGCGCAAGGCGAGATTTTGGGGCGCTTGTCATCGAAGATCGCTATGATCATCCGTGGTAAAAACAAGCCTGAGTACACCCCACACGTAGATTGCGGCGATAACGTAATTGTTATCAATGCAGACAAGGTTAAATTGACAGGAAACAAATTCAGCGAAAAGCAATATGTTTCTTATACTGGTTATCCAGGTGGTCAACGTTTTATTTCTCCTAAGGAGTTAATGGCGAAACACCCTCAACGTGTAATTGAGAAAGCGGTACGTGGTATGTTACCGAAAACTAAATTGGGTAAAAAATTATACACCAATCTTTTTTGTGTATGCTGGTGAAACTCATCCTCATGCAGCTCAATCTCCAAAAACCATTAAACTTTAAGAAATGTCAGTTACTAACACTTCAGGAAGAAGAAAAACAGCTGTTGCACGTATCTACTTAAAAGATGGTGCTGGCGCAATTACCGTTAACGGTAAAGATCACAAAGTATATTTCCCAACTTTACCTTTGCAATATATCGTAAACCAAAGTTTAGAAGTTTCTGAGCTTACTGGTCGTTATGATATCACTGTAAATGTACAAGGTGGTGGAGTAAAAGGACAAGCAGAAGCTGTTCGTTTAGCTATTGCTAAAGCGATTGTTGAACTAGATGCGGAGAAAAAACCTGCATTACGTGCTAAAGGCCTGATGACGCGTGATATGCGTATGGTTGAGCGTAAAAAACCAGGACGTGCTAAAGCCCGTAAGAAATTCCAATTCAGTAAACGTTAATCACAGGAGGCAAGAACAATGGCAAGAACAACTTATCAAGACTTATTGGATGCAGGTGTACACTTTGGTCACCTTACCCGTAAATGGAATCCAAAAATGGCTCCTTACATTTTCATGGAGCGTAATGGAATTCACATTATAGATTTAAATAAAACTTTAACTAAAACTGAAGAAGCTGCGGCTGCGATTAAACAAATCGTAAAATCAGGTCGTAAAGTATTATTTGTTTCAACAAAAAAACAAGCAAAAGGAATCGTAGCTGAACAAGCGAAAAAAGTAAACATGCCTTTCGTAACCGAGCGTTGGTTAGGTGGTATGTTAACTAACTTTGCTACTGTTCGCAAGTCAATCAAAAAGATGTCTAACATCGATAAAATGACTAAAGATGGTACTTATTCAATCTTATCTAAAAAAGAGCGTTTAATGATTCAACGTGAGCGTATTAAATTAGAATCACTTTTAGGTGGTATTGCTGATTTAAACCGTTTACCTGCAGCATTATTCTTAATTGATGTTAAGAAAGAACACATTGCAGTTACTGAAGCGTTAAAATTAAACATCCCTACTTTTGCGATGGTTGATACTAACTCTGATCCTTCTAACATCGACTTCCCTATCCCAGCGAATGATGATGCTACAAAATCAATCTCTTTAATTACTGATGTAATTATCAAAGCTATTGAAGAAGGTTTAGACGAGCGTAAACGCGAAAAAGATGATGAGGCTGAAAAAGAAGCGGTAGCTGCTAAAGCTGCGGCTGATGCTCCGGAAGCAAAAGAGCCAAGACGTAAAAAAGCTGCTGAAGCAGAAGTTGAAGCGTCAGCATCAGAAGAAACTAAAACAGAAGAATAGTAATATTTTTTAATTGCAGGTTACTGGTTTCAGGTTTTAAGTTAGCTTAACATGAGTTTAACTTGGCGCTTGTAACTTGTAACCTGTAATTGTTATAACAAGATTGTAAATTTAAAAAGGAAATAAAATGTCTACAGTACAAATTACTGCCGCTGATGTAAATAAACTACGCCAACAAACTGGTGCTGGTATGATGGATTGCAAAAAAGCATTATTAGAAGCTAATGGCGATTTCGAAGCTGCTGTTGATTTATTGCGCAAAAAAGGTCAAAAAGTATCTGCCGCTCGTTCTGGTAATGCTACTTCAGAAGGCTTAGTATCAATCGCTGTTTCAGCGGATGGTACAAATGGTAAATTAGTTGCTTTAGCTTGTGAAACTGAACCAGTTTCTAAAGTTGAAGATTTCCGTAACCTGGCTCAGGCTGTTTTAGCTGCAGCAGTTGCCAACAATCCTGCTACCACTGAAGAGTTATCAGCGATCACTTTGGAAGATGGACGTACAGTTGCCGAAACCATAACTGAACTAACCGGAAAAATCGGAGAGAAAATCGTTATTCAGGAATACGCAAATATATCTGGTGAAAAAATCGTTTCTTACATCCACTCTAATGGTAAAATGGGTGTTTTAGTGGTATTTGAAGGCGCTAATGGCGTAGATATTACTGAAGCTGGTAAAGATGTTGCTATGCAGATTGCTGCAATGAACCCAGTTGCTGTTGATAAAGACGGAGTTGATCCGGCTACTATTCAACGTGAAATTGAAATTGCGAAAGACGTTATTCGTCAAGAAGGCAAACCAGAAGAAATGGTTGAGAAAATTGCTGCTGGTAAATTGAACAAATTCTACAAAGACAGTACTTTATTAAATCAGGAGTTTGTAAAAGATAGTTCTGTAGATGTTCGTAAATTCTTAGATAATACTGCTAAAGGATTAACTGTATCTGCTTTCAAACGCGTACAATTAGGTGCATAAGCAAAAGAAAACATATTAAAAAGGCTCCAAGAAATTGGAGCTTTTTTTTGCCCAATAATTCTAAAGCATGGCCCTCATCTCTGCTACTACCATTCTGCACTTCAATAAAAGATGTTTTCATCTCGACTGAAACACAGTAAAAAGGAGAGATCTATGAAGACAGATTTAACCTGGCTGAGCCTGCAACTTCTTCTATTGGGCTGATTTCATTTATTTGGTTATTTCATCTTATTATCCAAATATATAGTCACAATATTTAACTTTAGCCGTATAAGATTAAATTCACTCAAAAGTTTGATATGCCTAAAGTAATTTCCAACACCTCCTATTTTAAGGGCAACGATTTAAAAAAGAATCAAGACATCATCATCGATGGTGATATCATTTCAGCTGTTAAAGGAAGTAGCAATACTGAAAATGGGCGCTTACTTGTTGTACCAGGCTTTATAGATTTACAGATTTATGGAGCAGGCGACAGATTATTTTCTGCCGATCCAACTGTAGAATCATTAATCATAATGGAAGATGACCTGCTTAAAAAAGGAACAACAGGCTTTTTAGCTTGTATGGCAACAAATTCTCCGGAAGTTTTTAATGAGTGTATCAAAGCAGCCAAAGCACATCGATCATCTGCAAAAAATTGCCTTGGGCTACACTTAGAAGGTCCATTTTTGAATCCAAAACGTTTGGGTGCCCATGTGCCTGAATTTGTAAGGAAAGCTTCACTCGATGAAATTAAGAGTCTAATTGATTTTGGTGATGGTGTTATTAAAATGATGACGATAGCCCCAGAAATTCAAGATGATGAAGTTATCCAATATCTATTGGATAACGGCGTGATTGTTTCGCTTGGGCATAGCAACGCAACTTTCGAAGAAGCTACAGCAGCTTATAACAAAGGGATTCAGACTACCACACATCTTTTTAATGCCATGAGTCCGATACACCACCGCGAACCCGGCATACCAACTGCTCTTTTCAGTCATGATAAGGCTATGACCAGTATTATCGTTGACGGGCAACATGTAGATTTTGAAGTGGTTAAATTTGCGCAGAAAATATTGAAAGAGCGTTTATTCCTGATCACTGATGCCGTTACAGCCTGTTCAACCGGTCCTTATCAGCATATTGAAAAAGGAAACAAATTTGCGATGCCCGATGGTACACTTTCAGGCTCATCGCTAACGATGTTAGAAGCCGTTAAAAACTGTGTAATACACTGTGGCATCAGTTTAAATGATGCAGTTAAAATGGGAACAAGTTATCCTGCAAAATTAATCGGAATCGAAAGCTTAACGGCAAATATCGCAGCTGGCGAGCAGGCAAATTTAGTGGTGCTTGATGATACACTAAACTTAAAAGAGGTTATTTTTAAAGGTAAAACGGTATAATCAAACCAACATGTTCAAAAGAATTCTTCCAGCAATTATCTTTGTATCCATTTATGCAAGTAATTTGTGGGCGCAGGGAACCGGTTCTGCGTTTACCATCATTCCGCTTGGTGTAAAAGGTGGGGATGATGAGAGCAATTTATCATCGTATATGATAACTCCAAAAGGAAGTGACCAATATGTTTGCCTTGATGCGGGAACCATAAACGCAGGCATCCAAAAAGCAATTGATTTTAAATCTTTAAAAGGCAATAGCGAAGAAATCCAGCGCAAGCAGATTAAAGGTTATCTCATCTCCCATGGTCACCTGGACCATTTAGCTGGCCTGATTATCAATTCGCCGGCAGATACGGCCAAAAACATTTATGGCTTACCCTCTGTCCTCAATATTTTAAGGGATAAATATTTTACATGGGATGCATGGGCCAATTTTGCTAACGAAGGCGAAAAACCACAGCTAAAAAAGTATACCTATTTCCCACTGATTGAAGGCAATACTTATCCGTTAGCGGGCACAGAAATGAAAGTAAAAGCTTTTGAACTGAGCCATGGTAATCCTTATAAAAGTACTGCTTTTCTAATCAGCCATGATGATAGTTATGTACTTTATCTGGGAGATACCGGCGCCGATGAAATTGAAAAATCAGATAAACTGGCCAGCTTATGGCAAAATATAGCACCGCTGATTAATGCGGGCCAGCTAAAAGCTATCTTTATAGAGGTTTCTTTCCCTAACGAACAGCCCGATAAACAATTGTTCGGGCACCTCACACCAAAACTTTTCTTTAGCGAGCTGTCGAAACTTGAAGCTTTAATTAATGAGAAAGCATTTAGGAAAGTTTCTTTTATTGTAACCCATACCAAACCCCCATTTCAGTCTGCAGAAAAAGTAAAACAACAATTGATTTCGGGAAATATAAAAGGTTTAAAATTAATCTTCCCGGAACAAGGTAGGCGCTTAACAATTAATTAATATAAACAGAACATAAGCAGCAGTAAGTCAGTGTATTTTTGTCAAAAAAAAGACTGATGAAAAGACTTATATTATTAATAACTTTTGTGTTTGCCTTAACCATCTACGGTTTTGCACAAGGGGTAACTACGGCATCATTTATTGGTACGGTTAAAGATCAAAAAGGGGTAATACCCGGTGCAACAGTTACCGCCATACATATTCCTTCGGGCACAAAATACTCAACGCTAACCAGGGCGGACGGGAGGTATAACCTGCCCAATGTACGTGTTGGCGGGCCATATACGATTAAAATTAGTTACGTCGGCTACAACGAACTGGTTAAAGAAAACCTGAACACAACCATTGGGGAAGATTTAAGAGTTGACGCATCGCTTACCGAAACCTCGCAAAACCTGGCCGATGTTGTAGTAAAAGGAACTCAGGACAAGGTCATTAACTCCTCACGTACCGGCGCAAGGGAAACCATTACAAGACAGCAGATTGATAATTTACCAACCATCAGCCGTTCATTATCTGATTTCACCAAATTAACGCCGTCTGCAAACTCTACAACAGTTGGGGGCTTAAGTTTCGGTGGCAGAAGTGGTTCTTACAATAACTTAACGGTTGATGGAGCCTTATTCAACAACTCGTTCGGATTGTCGGGCAGTTTGGGTGGACAGGCGAATTCGCAACCGATTTCGTTAGATGCGATTGAGCAGATCCAGGTAGATATTGCGCCTTATGATGTCCGCCAGGGATCTTTTACTGGCGCGGGTATTAATACCATTGTAAAATCAGGAACAAATAATTTTAAGGGTTCGGCGTATTACTATACCAGGGGAACTGATTTAACCGGATACTCTGCCGGGGTAACCAAAATACCTGTTGTTGATTTTAGCTACAATCAACGTGGTTTAAATATCGGTGGACCGATTATTAAAGACAAATTATTCTTCTTTGTTTCCGGTGAACAGGAAAGGATCAGTACACCTGCAACTTCGTTCGTCGCATCAAGATCAGGTTTATCGGGTGCAAATGTTTCAACAGCAGATGCCGCTACATTAGATCGTTTATCGAACTATTTAATGAGTAAATACAACTATGCAACCGGTCCTTACGAAAATTATCCTTACAAAACACAGAGTGATAAAATCACGGCAAAAATAGATTGGAACATCAATGCAAACAATACCTTAAGTGCAAAATATTTCTACCTGAAATCGAACAGACAGGTTGTTGCCAGTGGCTCGGGTATTCCCGCAGGCTTAAACGGTAGCCGCTCACCTTCTTCAACTTCTATGCCTTATTTTGGTTCTAGTTATACGATCAACAATAACTTTAATATTGGCATTGTGGAGTTAAACACCAGGATTGGCAATAATATGTCAAACAAATTAACATTGGGTTATTCAGCCTTGAGAGATTTCCGCGCTTCAAACGGTGCTGAACTGCCAATGGTTGATATCGGTAATGGAAACGGTGGTATTTTAACCAGTTTTGGTTATGAAGTTTTTACCGCTAACAACCTGTTAAACTCCGACATTTATCAGTTCTCTGATGATTTCTCGATCTATGCCGGTAAACACGAAATCACCATCGGTACCAGCAACCAGTTAAACAAATTCTTGAATGGTTTTGCCCCAAATTATAACGGCTTGTATTATTTTAGAACAGCTGATGATTTTATCAATAACCAGCCCGCGGTAAGTTATTCATACCGCAACTCGGCATTGGCCGATGGATCATTTCCATTCGCAAAAATGTCTTCTTACAACTTAAGCCTATATGCACAGGATAAATATCAGGTGAGTGATAATTTTAAATTAACCTATGGTATCCGTGCCGATTATACTTATTTCCCTACCAAACTGGATCCAAACCCAAATTTGGCTGCTTTAACCTTCCAGAATGGATTGCAGGTAGACATTTCTAAATTCCCGAACAAGAAATTATTGTTCTCGCCACGTGTAGGCTTTAATTATGATGTTTTTGGCGATAAAACTACACAGCTACGTGGTGGAACCGGAATTTTTACTGGTCAGGTGCCTTATGTTTGGATCTCTAACCAGGCCTCTAATACCGGAACATTATTTAGCTCAAGTACCGTTTCTACCGCTGGCGATCCACGTTTGATTTTTAATCCGAATGTGAATGCCAACCGTCCTTTACCTGGTACCGCATCAGCCAATACTTCTTATGAGGTAGATGCAGCTTCGAAAGATTTTAAATACCCACAGATCTGGAGAACAAACGTAGCAGTTGACCAAAAATTACCAATGGGCATTATTGCCACTTTAGAAGCATCCTATACTAAAGATATCAATGCCGTAAACTTTTCTAACGCGGCATTACCAAACAATTCAACCGGCTTAAATACTCTTCCTGGTATTGAAGGTCAGCAGCGTTATACCGTAAAATCTACACATACAGGTACTACAGCAGCAAATCCATCGATTTCACCATTTATTTATATGCAGAATACCAAAAAAGGCTATTCTTACTTCATTACAGGTCAGTTGCAAAAATCTTTTTAAGTGGATTTAATGCAAGTGTAGCTTATACTTACAGTCAATCGAAATCTGTAAACGACGGTGGTTCTACTGCAAGTTCAATCTGGTCGCAAAGGGCAATTTCCGGCGATGCAAATTCGGATGTTTTAGCCAATACCAATTTTATCCAGCCGAACAGGGTTATTGCTTCCTTAAGCTATAAAAAAGAGTATTTTAAACATGCGGCTACCACTATAGGTTTAATCTTCGAATCGGCCAATAACGGCGCATTCAGTTATGTTTCATCTGGCGATATCAATAACGATGGTGGCGCGAACGATTTAGTTTACATTCCACAAAACAAAGGTGATATTACTTTGGTTCCTGATTTTGCTGGCGATACGCGTACCCAGGATCAGATCTGGAACCAGTTGAACGCCTATATTACTCAAGATAGCTATCTTAGTAAACACAGGGGTGAATTTGCAAAGAGAAATGGCGCCATCATGTCGTACTTTAAAAGGGCAGATTTACACATTGCACAAGATTTTTTTGTTGGTCAGAAAGGCAAGAGAAACACGCTTCAGTTTACATTGGATATCATTAACCTTGGGAACCTGTTAAATAGTGATTGGGGCTTATATCAAACGCCAAATATCCCATTATCAACTTACAATACCGCTGTATTGTTGGCTTATAAAGGTTTAGATGCTACATCAGGGAAGCCTACATATTCATTCCCTTATCAGGATAAGGCCAATTTAACGCCATATACCACAACATACAAAAATATTACTGATCAGATTTCGCGTTGGCAGGCACAATTTGGTGTGCGTTACATTTTTAATTAATTCGCGATCCGTATCTTTTTCACAATAAAAGCTCTGTAACAGGAGCTTTTATTGTTTGCCAGGTAAAATCCAATAAACAATTTACATCAATTATTAAAAACGATAGCCCGTAAGTAAAAAATTGTTAATATTTTTGGGGCCATGAAATATAAACGCATCCTACTTAAGCTTAGTGGAGAATCGCTAATGGGCGAAAAACAATACGGTATTGATAATGAACGCGTTAAGCAATACGCTGAAGATATCAAAGCCGTACACGATAAAGGTTTAGAAATCGCAATCGTAATTGGAGGAGGGAATATTTTTAGGGGCTTAAGCGCCGAAAAAAGTGGGATGGACAGAGCACAGGCCGATTATATGGGCATGTTGGCTACAGTAATTAACTCTATGGCCTTACAAGATGCTTTAGAAAAAGTTGGGATTAAAACACGTTTACTTACCGCAATTAAAATGGAGCAGATCTGCGAACCATTTATCCGCAGAAGGGCTGTTCGACATTTAGAAAAAGGCCGTGTGGTTATTTTTGGTGCAGGTACCGGAAACCCATACTTCACAACTGATTCTGCTGCTGCTTTACGAGCTATCGAAATCAAAGCTGATGTTGTTTTAAAAGGAACGCGTGTTGATGGAATTTATACCGCAGATCCTGAAAAAGACCCGTTAGCCACTAAATACGAAGAAATTTCTTTCAGAGAAGTGTACGATAAAGGCCTTAATGTAATGGATATGACAGCCTTTACTCTTTGTGAAGAAAACCAAGTGCCGATTATTGTGTTTGATATGAACAAACATGGCAATTTCATGAAAATCGCTAGTGGCGAACCTATTGGAACCCTGGTTAAATAAGGAATAAAATTATTATTTTCGTAGAAATACACACAATTATGAACGACCTCATACAATTACAATTAATGGATGCCCAATCTGCAATGGATAGAGCAATCGATCATTGTGAATCTGAATTAACTAAAATCAGAGCTGGTAAAGCATCAGCTGGAATGTTGGATGGTATTTTCGTAGATTATTATGGCGCAGCTACAGCACTATCACAAGTAGCCAGCATTAATACGCCTGATGCCAGAACAATCGTAATCCAACCCTGGGAAAAATCACTTTTAACTGCAATTGAAAAAGCTATTCAGGTAGCTAACATTGGTATCAATCCACAAAATGATGGCATTGTTATCCGCCTGGTTGTACCGCCTTTAACAGAAGAGCGTAGAAAAGACTTAGTGAAAAAAGTGAAGGAGGAAGCCGAAAGAGGCCGAATTACCGTTCGTAACATCCGTAAGGATGCCAATACCAAAATTCAAAAACTGAAAGGTGAAGGTGTTTCTGATGACGAGATTAAAACAGGTGAAGGCGAAGTACAAAAATTAACCGATGCCTATATCATCAAGGTTGACAAACATGCCGAAGCCAAAGAAAAAGATGTAATGACAGTTTAATCTGTTCAATATAAAATCGGAGGGGAATGGACTTAAATCTATTCCCTTTTTTATTGCTTTATTTCTTTGCGCTTGAGCCTCTAACGTTTAAGACGGTAGGTAACGAGACCTGCATGTTTTCGATAGATTTGCCAGCTTTTTTAAGCTTATTCAATAAAATCTTCATCACGTTTTCTGCAATGGCCTCAAGAGGCTGTGCTATAGCCGTAACCGCAGGTTCACAAAATTCCAGGATTTCGAAATCATCAAAAGAAACAACCGCTATATCTTTGTGGATCTGAATACCTAATTTTCTAAAAGTTCTTAAGCCATCCAAGCAGATGTAGTTAGCTGCAAAAACTACCGCATCTAGCTGCTCCTCTTTAAAAAATTTTATCATCTCCTCAATGGAATCGGCAGAGTTTACATATTTGATCTTCTTTACAATTGACGGCAATTTATATTTTCCGACAGCGCTTTCATAACCGGCCAAACGGTCTACCATCTGTTGTTGTAAGGTATCGATGGTTACAAACCCTATTTTTTTGTAATTATTTTTAATGAGGTGCTCAGTAGCTTCGTAGGTGCTGTTTAGATTATCGATTATTACATAATCTGTTTTAACATCTTGTACATACCGATCGAAAAGCACTACGGGAGCATCTGTTTGAATCAATTTTTTAACTTCTTCTTCCAATCCCTCAGGTAAGGCCATAATATAGCCATCAACATGCCTGTCTTTAAAAATCTGCAACAGTTCTATTGCCTTCCCGGTATCGTTTCTGGTACTGCTAAAAAGAATTTTATAACCAAGGCTTGAAGCAATTTCATCAATTCGGCGTGCTATACCAGAGAAAAAAGGCTCAGAAATGTCATCAACCAGGAAACCTATAATTTTTGTTTTGCCTGTTCTTAAACTTGTGGCAAGAGCATTAGGCTGGTAATTTAATTCAGCCACAAGGTCTAAAACCTTTTTAGTAAGCGATTCGCTAATGTTTTTCTCTCTGGCTTTTCCATTAATTACAAACGACACGGTTGTAATGGAAATATTTAATTGTTTAGCGATATCTTTAATTGAAATGCGTTTCTTCATCACAGGCATTGAACGAATAAATTTGATTGGTAATATAACAATATTACTATAAATATATGATGGATATGAAAAAACTTAGCCTAAAAAGAAAAAGAGCAACCTATCCAGGATTGCTCGATTAACTAACTTATTATTCATAAAAAATGCTGTTGGGGAAGGAGTCGAACCTTCAAGGGGTAGTTAGCTACAGTTCAAAAAATTAATTTGTGGTCAACCCAATAAACTGCGTTTGTCCCATTATTCCCCACCACCGAGACAAGGAGGCGTGTCTGCCAATTTCACCACCCAACATTTTAAAAGTTGACAGTTTTCAATTTCCAATTTTCAGTTTAAACTGCTAACTGTAAATTGTTAACTGAACTGGCTGTAGGGGAAGGAATCGAACCTTCAAGGAGTGGTTAGTACCGAAACCGGTATATTCCCATTATTCTCCGCCACCGAGACAAGGAGGTGTGTCTGCCTGTTTCACCACCCTACATTATGTTATGCAATTTTGAAAGAACGTTTCCTTTTTGTTAATTGCTTGATACAAATGTAAAGGAACAACCAATACCTTGCAAATATTTTAAACATTTAATTTTATTTTTATAATATTGATAAATATTGTTAAATTTGCTTATCATAATTCAAAAATATGCTTAAAAAAGACAATTCCAATTTAGAAATTGACAACCTCGACATCGATATACTGAAACAATTGATGCAGGATGCCACTAAACCCTATACAGAAATCGCTAAAGATCTGATTGTTTCTGGCGGAACGATACACGTTAGAATGAAGAAACTGCAGGAAATGGGGATTATAAAAGGTTCTCATCTTATCATCGATCCGCAAAAGGCTGGATACGATATTTGTGCCTTTTTGGGTATTTACCTGGAGAAAGGAATCCAGTACAAGGATGCGGTTTCACAGTTGAGCAAAATTAAAGAAGTAGTGGAATTACACTACACCACGGAGTGCCTACAGCATGTTTGCCAAAATTATTTGCAGGGATACCAATCACTTACGTCACGTTTTAAACGAAGAAATACAGGCGGTGAACGGTATCCAGCGTACGGAGACTTTAATATCACTGGAAGAAAGCATTAAGCGGCAGATTGAACTGGGATAAGCGGAAAGACTAAAGCATAAAGATTAAAGGTGAAGGACCCCAATCTGTGTAATCATACCTGAGCTTGGATGACCTTATATGTCTTATATGGTAAAAACCTTTAGTGATTTTATTTGAAAATGAACGTTCGGTGGGATTTCGGGAAGAGCAGCCCCGTTATCCGCTATAGCCCCGAATTACAATCGGGGGCTGCCGCTTCTACCGGGTTTAGAAACAAAGATTGGCGCAGCTAAGCAACCAGCCAAAAAGAGCACCACTTAATGGGCCACCTAGACCCGATTGGAGTGAACACGCAATCCCGATATTTCATCGGGATAAGTAAAACGGAAAGCGGGAGCAAACTCAAATAATTATACAGGCCTTGCTCTCCTACCCTTAATAATCATGTTTATAAGGAGGCCCTTCGACTACGCTCAGGGTGACAAATGCGATAAAACGAAGTTTAGAGAAAGTACAAATAAGCACCCCGCTATTAAATAGTATCACCTATCGCCCACCTAGACCCGATTGGATTGGGCATCCCGACATTTTCAGTCGGGATAAAACGGAAAGCGGGAAGAAACCTGGATAATTGTACAGGAATTGCTCTTCTAACCTTTAATAATATATATTTGATAACGAATGTACTTCAACTACGCTCAAGGTGACATAACGCTATAATGCGTTGTAAAAACTATTATTAGCTTAGCCGAGATATTAAGTCTGGAGCCAGGTTTATCGAGACAGATTTCTCGGCTGCGTTGCACTCTGCTCGAAATGACGGATCTATTTATTTCAGGAGCTGATAAGCAACCAGCGCAGCAACATAAGCCATAGCTGTCATGTAAGCCAATTGGATTACCGGCCATTTCCAGCCTTTGGTTTCGCGGTAAACTATAGCAACTGTACTCATGCATTGCATGGCAAAAGCATAAAAAAGCATCAATGAAATACCTGTAGCAAAAAGTGTAAACAGGCAAACCTGTACGGCTGTTCTTAGAGGCAGACATACGCTCTCTAATCGTACCTGTATCCTCATCACCTCCATCAACACTGTAAATGGTAGCCATGGTACCTACAAAGGCTTCACGGGCAGCAAAAGAAGTAATTAAACCAATACCAATCTTCCAATCGTAACCCAAAGGGCGGATGACAGGTTCAATCGCATGACCAAGAATACCCACATAAGAGTTTTCCAACTTCTCAGTTGCTACCAAAGTTTTAATATGATCGGTATTTTTTGAGGTATCGGCCAATGCCGTTTCATATTTTTTATCAATACTTTCAAAGCGGCCTCCAGGTCCAAAAGAAGCCATTACCCAAAGGATGATGGAAATGGCAATAATTACTTTACCAGCCTCAAACACAAATGTTTTCGATTTCTCGTACATGGTGTAGAACACATTTTTCCATCTTGGCATGCGGTAAACCGGCAATTCCATGATAAAATACGATCTTTCTTTGGTTTTGATGATGAATTTCATAACCCAGGCCACTAATACCGCAGCAAAAATCCCTACCAGGTACATTACCATTAGGGCCAATCCCTGCAGATTAAAAATACCCAGGACGGTTTGAGAAGGAATAATTAAGGAAATGATCAAAATATACACCGGAAGCCTTGCCGAACAGCTTACCAATGGGGTAACCATAATGGTAATCATTCTGTCTTTCCAGTTTTCGATATTCCGGGCCGCCATAATAGATGGAACTGCGCAGGCTAAACCACCAATCATCGGCACTACCGATTTACCATTAAGTCCAACTTTACTCATAATTTTATCCATCATGAAGGTAACACGGGCCATATATCCCGTATCTTCTAAAATGGATATGAATGCGAAGAGAATAGCAATCTGTGGAATAAAAACAAAAATACCGCCTAAACCTGCAATTACGCCATCCAATAATAGGTCGGTAAGCATGCCGGCAGGTAAATATTCGTGACCAACATTGGTAATATAACCGAATCCACCTTCAATCCAATCCATTGGATAAGACGACCAGGCAAAAATGGCATTAAAAATGACGAACAAGATCAACAGGAAAATGGCGAAACCCCATATTTTATGGGTAAGGATCGCGTCTATTTTATCGCTAAAAGAAAATTTCTTTTCTGTACCATTATCCACCACAACACCAGATAATATGCTGCTGAGGTGTTTGTAACGCGCAATCGTTTCTGCTGCCTGAACTTTGGAAGATTCGAAATGATGCGATTGCTCTATTTTTTCAATTTCTTCCTGCTCTTTTTCGGTAAAAAAGTAAGGTATTCGTGCTGGTGAAGCACCTGAAGGGCATAATAATCGTTATCCGAATTCAGTTTCGATTTGATGGCATTAATGGCTTCGGGTGCCAGAAAATTCACATCAACATCCTGAAACTGGGTGGCAATTTTATTGGTATTGGCAATGGCTTGTTTTAACTTATCAATTCCGATGTTATTTCTTGCTGAAATGGAAACCACCTGAACGCCCAATTTTTGTGCAAGTTTATCAAGGTCGATCTCAATGCCTTGTTTAGTGGAAAGATCGATCATGTTCAATGCTAAAATCATCGGGATGCCCAAATCGGCCACCTGCGAATACAAAAGCATGTTTCGCTTCAGGTTGGAGGCATCGGCAATCAATACGATTACATCGGGATGACTATTGTTATTTTTATCGGCAAGTACCTGAAAAACGATACTTTCATCAGAACTTTTGGGATATAAGCTATAGGTTCCGGGTAAATCGATAATCTCGGCATCCTTGTCGCCAGTAAGTTTCGTAAAACCAGTTTTCTTATCGACAGTGATACCTGGAAAGTTTCCTATTTTCTGATTTAACCCTGTTAAACGGTTAAATAAAGTAGATTTACCTGTATTGGGATTACCAACTAACGCAACTTTAATATCCAAACCCAGCTTATTTATTGTATAATGATTACATCGGCTTCGCTTTTACGCAAGCAAAGCTGATAACCAGCAACACGGATCGCCATTGGATCGCCCAGCGGAGCAAAACGCTCTACCTCTACCACCTCGCCCGGCAAACAACCCATCTCCATTAACTTTACAGACATATCTAAATCTGTAAATGCTACAATTGTTCCTTTTTCTCCAATCTTTAGGTGCGACAGTTTCATGTGCTAAATTTGGCGCAAGTTAACCTTTCTTTAGATTTATTCCAAATAAGAAAACCAATATGGTTGTATAAATTACACAGCTTTACGCTTAAATGATTTAGTTTCTCTGTCTGCCTCCGCCAAAGCCACCACCATTGCCACCGCGGCCTTTACCGCCTTCTTCTCCACCCCTGATTCTGTTTTTCCCACCCATACGGTTTAAGGAATAGGTAAATGAAAACATGAAATAACGCTGCAATACGTTGTAGCTTTCATCACGGATAGTGTTGTTGTTAGCCGTACGACTTACACCCTGATTTTCGTTCAGCAAATCGTTTACGGCAGCTTTAAAAGTGCCACGGTTTTTAAAAAATTGTTTGCTTAGGTACGAATTCACCAAAGTAAAGTGGGTATCGAAATCTTCTCCCCTACCTGTATTCTGGTTGTAGTCTGCATCTACTGACCAGCGGATATCGCCAGGAAACATATAGCTGATACTGATATTTGGACTAAAAGTATAATAACGCGTGTTGGAACTGGGCTGAACGGAATAGGTAGCACGGTTAATTGAGCCACTAACACCTGCGGTTAAATCGAGTTTATCCAAATTGGAAACCAAACGGTAACCATTGTTAATTGACCAGCTATTGGTAATATTTTTTAAGGCATTGGTAAAGTTTACATCCCGATCATAGTTACTACTGATGTTGATGTGAAAATTAAGCTTATTTTCTGCCATAATGGGCAAACTTAATGAGGAGGATAGTGAGCCAGAGTAAACACCACTTACGTTTACGGGCAATACTGCAAATTTACCCTGGTTAACCCCGCTTTCGATTAAACTGCTGCTATTGGCAATTTTATTGGAAGTCTGGGTTAGGTTTACATTAACAAATAGCGACCTGTTTTTTCCTACCGTAAAAGTGTTGTATGCAATACGTAGGGTATTGTTAAATTCGGGTTTTAAATTGGGGTTTCCCAACGGGATACTTTGTGTATTGGTATTATTGGGGATAGGCTGCAACTGTTGTATGGTAGGCTGATTCGTACTACCACGATAATTGAAGACCAAACGCTTACTATTGCTAAAATTATACCTGAACATGGCAGAAGGTGTATAGTTAAATACGTTCTGTTTTAATATAAATCCACGGGTAATGTTATTGTTATTACGATCGGTATTCTGAACGGCCATCCCCACATTCCAGTTGTATTTTTTGTCCATTTTATTGAAACTGAAACCAGCCGTATTGGTTAAGATGGTGTTTTCGTAAACGTTACTTAATGAATCATTCAGCAAATCATAGTTCAGCGTAGCCGGGTTAAAGTCGTAAGTAAAACGATCAGAAGTATTATGGCTATAGCCGTTCTGATAGTTAAATTCAAGGCTAAGGGTTTTACTTAAAGGCTCTGTATAAACCAGTCGGGTATTCTGACTAATAGATTCGCTTTCCTGATCATTAAGCTGATTAATAATCTTTACCGTTTTAACATTATCTTTTTCACGTGTTTCGGGATTGTAATTATAATTATCAGCGTCGTTATTGTTAATGTTCGTGTTAAAATTCAGCGACAATGTTCTTCCGCGGCGCATAAACTTTTTGCGCAACAAAATATTATTACTGATAGCGGGCGCCGTATTATGATTGGTTAAGCGCTGAGATCCGCTTGTGTTATAGGTACCAAAATCGCGGGTATAAATACTGCTGTTTAGGCTTTCGTTATCGGTATAACTTAAATTGGGCTGTACTTTAAGTGAGGTTAGCGAATCGATTTTGGTATCAACCATAAAGTTTAAGCGGTGATTTAAACGATCGGAAGCATTGGTCTGGTTATTATTGAAAACCGTAGTTACATTGCCCAAAAGATTTTGGGTAACGCTATTTCTTAAAATCAGATTATCGGATTTATTCACAAAATAACTTAAACTTACTTCTGTCTGATCAGCATACACATCCGAGAAGTTAAATCCACCGGCTTTAGTATCGGTAATACCGCCACGTCCGCCATTGCTCCCCCCATTTCCGCCGCCCAGGCCGCCACCAAAATTTTGTTTGTTCACATTATTAAACTGGGCAACTACGCTCAATCGCTTATCCTGATCAAAATGGTTGATATTCGCATTTACGTCGTAACGATCGTTGGAACCATAACCAGCTGTACTGTTCCCGAAATAGCCGTTTTTTTATCCTTTCTGGTGGTGATATTGATGATTTTGGTTCTTGATCCATCATCAATTCCGGTAAACTGTGCCTGATCGGAAAGTTCATCAATAATCTGAATTTTATCGATCATATCGGCCGGAAGGTTTTTAGTAGCCAATAAGGGATCATTCCCAAAAAACTCTTTTCCATCTACCTTAACTTTGGTAATGGTTTCGCCCTGGGCTTTTACTGTCCCGGCTTTATCTACCTCCACTCCTGGTAATTTCTTTAGCAGATCCTCAACTACAGCATTCTCTACCACTTTAAACGAACTTGCATTAAACTCAAGGGTATCTTTTTTTACCACAATTGGTGGAATTTCTGCTTTAATATCTACCGTTTGAAGATCTATTGCACCGCCTTCTAAAATAATATCGCCCAGGATGATATCAAGTTTATCTGTTGAGATGGTAAAATCTTTAGTGGTATTCTTTAAGCCTAAAAATGCCGCATATAACCTGTACGTACCTGGCTTCAGGTTTTTGAAAACGAACTTTCCATCTTCTGTAGTACTTACAGCGCCTACCATGCTTGAGTCTGCCAGATTTCTAACAGCCAAAGAAGCATAATCAATTGGCTTTTTATCCTTTGATTGAATAACCCTTCCGCTAACTGAACCCGTTTTCTGGGCGTAAGCATAAAAAGACGATAAAATAAGCAGGAACGTAAAAATTTGTTTCATTCGGTTAGTTTGATTGTTAAGATAAAGACTACCGGCTGTTATAAAGGTTTATTTTTATTTTAGTAACATTTGAAATACATAAATGTCAATTGTACATTTAATCCAAAGGTTTGGGTATCAGTGGTTGAGACTAACCGATAGAAAAAGTGTAAAACAAAAAGTCCTGGTTAAAACCGGGACTTTTATTATCATATTGATGGTCGGTGAGCCACCGACTATTGGAAAAGCTTACATCCTTGGACGGCCACCGCCGCCACCGCCACCGCGTTGGCCTGGCATCTGTATATCGCCACTCATGTTTCTGCCACCTATACGCGTTAACGAGTAGGTGAATGAGAACATATAATAACGTCTTAACACATTTGTAGTTAAATCAACAATTGAAGTCCCGGTAGCAGTTCTGCTTACACCGGTATTCTGGTTAAGCGCATCATTTATAGAAAATTTAAATGTTCCTCTGTTTTTAAAAAACTGACGGCTGATGTAAGGATTAAGAATAGTGTATTCCTGATTAAACAGATCACCACCACCAAAGTTCCTGAAATAATCGATATCGATTGCTAACCTGATATTGGCTGGCAATACATAACTGACATCAAAACTTGGATTAATGGTATAATACTGCGTATTGGATGATGGCCTTGCAGAAAATGTAGAGTTGGTATAGCTTCCGGTTATACCCCCAGTTAAATCGAATTTATCAACGTTGGTTACCAATTTATACCCGTTTGAAATGGTATAACTATTGGTTATATTTTTTACCAGATCGGTAATCCCCTGTCCTGTAATAAAATTCACGTTTCTACTGTACGCTCCGTTTCCAGAAATATTCAACGTTAGCTTACGTTCTGCCATCAATGGTAAAGACCAAGTGGCATTGGCATTACCAGCATAAACGCCATCCACATTAATATAACTTACCTGTTGAACACCTCCTGACAAAGGCACAACCGTATTTCCAATGGCATTAAAGGTTTGGGTAAGATTTAAGCCCGCAAAGAAAAACCGGCCATTTTCGATATTAAAGTTGTTAAAGTTGATCCTCAACTGGTTGTTGAACGATGGTTTTAATGCCGGATTACCTATATAAATGGTCTGAGAGTTTGTATTATCCAGAATCGGCTGGATCTGATCGATAGTTGGTTGTGAGGTAGAGCCCCTATAATTAATGAACAAACGTTTACGGTTACTAAAATTATACCTGAACTGCGCCGATGGCGTAATATTGATAAAATTCTGCGTACGTTTTAAACCTGTGGTTAAATTATTATTTACCCTGTTGGTTTGTTGTGCGGCTAAGCCGATATTCCAGTTGTATTTTTTTCAGTTGTAGTAAGGCTTAACCCAGCCGCATTTGTTAAGGTACGATTGTTATAGATATTCGAAAATGCATTATCTACAAGGTCGAATTGAAGGGTTAACGGATTGTAATTAAACACATCTCTTTGCGAATCGCTATTTGAGTAACCATTCTGATAGTTAACCTCTACGCTTAGGGTTTTATTTATCGGTTCAGTATAAACAAGCCTTGTGGTATTATTTATGGAATGGCTATTGGTATTATTGAATTGATTGGTAATGGTATCTCTCGTTGCTGTCCCTTCCGTAATTTTATCATTTCTATAGTTAAGGTTTGTACCGTCATTATCATTTATACTAGTATTTACATTTAAGGAAAGTGTGCGACCTCTCCGTTTAAAACTTTTACGGATTAATAAATTATTACTCATGGTAGGCGTAGCAGAAGTTGTGGTATTGCGCTGTGTACCATCGGTCGAGCCATCATCAAGCGTTCTCGTATATTTATTCAAATTGTTTCCGTCTGTTTCGGTATAAGCCACGTTGGGCTGAATTTTAATAGATAAAGATGGATTTATCTTGGTATCAACCATGAAATTGAAGCGATGGTTAATCCTATCGGAAGTATTATTTATATCTTCAGCAATGTTGTTCGTACCTCCTGCAAGGTTTTGGGTGTTGGAGTTCTGGATATTTTCAGAAATTGCTTTATTAAAGAAATAACTGGCCTGAAACTGAGTACCATCTTTATAGGTGTCGGCAAAGTTTAAGCCTGCTGCATTGGTAGTGGTGATCCCACCATTTCCGCCGCCGGAACCTGCTCCACCCCCACCACCAAATCCACCACGGCCGCCTCCACCTCCAAATCCATTACCTACACCTCCGCCCTGGCCAAAGTTCTGCTTGTTCACATTGTTAAACTGACCAATAAAGCTGATCTGCCTGTCATCATCAAATTTGTTTACGTTCAAGCTGGCATCATAACGATCGTTAGAACCATAACCTACAGTGCTGTTACCAAAATAACCATGTTTCATGCCATTTTTGGTGGTAATGTTTAAGATTTTGTTCCTTGTTCCATCATCAATGCCGGTAAACTGTGCCTGTTCAGAAAGTTCGTCAATTACCTGGATCTTATCAACCATATCGGCCGGAAGATTTTTAGTCGCCAATAATGGATCATTGCCAAAAAATTCTTTACCATCAACCTTTACTTTGGTAATGGTTTCGCCCTGCGCTTTAACACTGCCATCTTTTGCTACCTCAACCCCAGGTACCTTTTTCAGGAGATCTTCTACCACGGCATTTTCGCGCACTTTAATCGATTTGGCATCAAATTCTAAAGTATCTTTCTTCACCACAATTGGGATGGTAGCGGTTACGTTAACTGTTTTTAAATCAACGCCATCATCACTCATGGCAATTTCACCGGCATTTACGGCTGCTTTAGCCACTTCTATATCTTTCGTTGTTGTTTTTAAACCTAAAAAGGCGGAATAAATCCTGTACTTACCCGGAGCTATGGCTTTAAAGTTAAAGCTTCCATCAGGATCGGTTTGACCGGATGCCACAACACTCGAATCTTTTAAACTCTTAATTGCGATTGTAGCAAAATCAACTGGCTTTTTATCTTTCGCGTTAATTACTTTTCCGCTTATCGAACCAGTATTTTGAGCCTGGGCGATGTAACCACAAAATAGAAGAACAATGAATATTGCCCGCTGAACGTTTCTTTTCATTAAAAAAATTAGATATTATAATATAAAACTAAGCTATCAGACTGTAGAAAAGCAGAAAGGTTTGTTAAGGTGTGTTAAAAGCTTGGTAACATTTTAAATACAGCCTGAGGAAGGTAGTCAGATCAAACAGGAAGATGATCAGTAAGAGGATTATTTTTGCTGAGAAGGATAGCTTTTGTAATATACTTTTGGGCAATTACAGTTCTTTTTAAAAATACTGCAGCCGCTTAAATATAGGGCTGCGATTAAACAGATGATGCTAACCTTTCTTCTCATTGAAATTCAATTTATGGAGCAATACATAACTAAAAACTGCCATTGATGCGCCTAACATATCACAGCCAAAATCCCACCATTCTGCAGAACGATAGGTAAAAACTTTCCATTGTAATAGTTCAATTCCGCCACCGATAATAGCACAGACAAGTAAAACCTTAAAAATGGTTAAGGTTCTGAAAGCATAGGTATGCTGGTATTTTATTTTACCATAGAAAAGTAATACAGATAAAACAAAGAAAAATCCCAGATGGGTCATTTTATCAAAGCCTTCGAAGAAAAAGCCGCTTTTTCCAACAGAATCGGAAATGTGCATATTACAAAACACCAAAACAACAACTGTCCAAAGAATGGCCCATTTTTGCTGTTTTAGTGTTTTGTACAAAATATTAGAATTAGGCACCTACAAGTTCCTGATAAGCTTCTGCTGTTAATAAACCCTCTACTTCAGCTAAATCAGCTAAAGATACTTTTACCATCCATCCCTGTCCGTATGGATCAGAGTTAACCAATTCCGGGTTGTCGTTTAATTCAGCATTAAGTTCCAATACTGTCCCTGTAACTGGCATATATAAATCAGATACCGTTTTAACAGCTTCTACCGTACCAAAAACTTCTTCTTTAGCTACCTCGCTACCTACAGTGTTAATATCAACATAAACGATATCGCCCAATTCGCGTTGTGCAAAATCAGTTACGCCGATATAAGCTTCATTACCTTCAACTCTAACCCACTCGTGGTCTTTAGTGTACTTTAATTCTGATGGAAAATTCATTATTTATATATTTTTGAAAATAAGTTATTTAAGTTCGTTGCTCTATCAGGCTTGCACGCATAGTTGCAAACATTTAATTATTCATTTCGTTTGCCCTTCAAAAATACAATTAAGTTTTACATATCGCAATGCCAGGCGAATTAACTTAAAAATATTAATGGTGTCAGTACTGTGCGCATGTATAGTGACGTATGTTAATTGCACTAGCAGCGATTGCGTTAAGGTGAGATATAAAGCTATTAAAGAATTCCTGATAAGCAAAAGGCATGAATTTTATGCCTATGTTAGCTGAAGCAGTGAATTACATGAAGGAATTCGACAAAGGCTAATATGCCGGATTGTCTATGCTTCGGTCAACTTTAAGATACCTATTCTACTCAATACACCAATGATTGATTTTTCCTGGCAAAGAACCCATGATATTCGCTAGAAAAGTTATGGTGAGATCAGACAGTACTTGAATCTTCGTGTAACTGCCTCAAAAAACTCAATTCTATTCCACTAATAATATGATGTTCTAAAAACCTTCAGTGCTTTAAAGACAGTGCCTATATCAAAATCTTTATGCCGTAACATAAGGTTTTCATTCCATCGTAATTATCCACACCAGTAATGAGATAATAAGTAATAGTGTAAATATTGATCCGATTATATTAAAGTTGCTCATAATATTTGGTTAGTTAGTAGATAACAAATTGATACATACGAAATGTTTTATAAAATGGTTGTTCGCTTTGTTCATTTTTATATTCAGTCAATCCGACTATTAGAATTTAATATTGTAGAATCCGAAGCAAAATCAGAACTTGATAAAAGAAATTCTATCATCCAGAAGAAGTAACAAGAAGATCAGGAGAAAAATGATAAAACAATTGCAGATCGACATCAATCTACCAGCATTTAACTTAATTATGGCATCGTATTTCCCGGTGGCGTACTCAGGAAGATAGACCTGGTGACTTTTAAATGTTATCGCTTTTTACTATGAACCTGTTTAAATTTTTACAGCAAATATTACATAACATTTTGCTTTCACGCTGAGCACAATGGATTGCTTTTATTAATGCATTAAAATGGTCTTCGACTACGTTCAGACTGACATACGAATTAATTTTTAAACAGCCTTATCGTATTTTCCACTTACTATGCGATTACCACACTGATTTTCGGTCAGGAGTTTTGGATTCGCTCTGGTGTCTGACTTTTCGGAGCAATATACAACACGGATAAGCATCATAACTATAGTAAATCACTAGTTCTGATGTGCTATTGTTATCGACTTCTTTCTATCTTGAGTGCGTTTTTTCTGGTAATGAAAATCAAATATCATTAGCATTAGTGCTATAATTAACAAAGCAATCAATACCCAGTCCACTGTTGGACGGTCTCTCATAAGAAATAATTGGTTAGACTGCAAACATAGTAAAAAACTTAAAGCAACACAATACTGCAGAAAGTACGGTTTATTATTAACCGACAGGCATATATGCAAACGCATTTGCCGGGGGGATAGAATTGGCCGGCAACATTTTAAATTAAATCCAGTCCTATTTGTGAAATCTCTTCTAAAATTACCTGCTGTACGAAACTCCAAAGGAGTTATTAATTTTTGGACTCGTCTGTTCTGACTGGCCATATCTATTAAAATCATAATTATAGCACAAATTAATAACGAAATTAACATCCAGTCTGTTGTGAATTGCTTTTTCATAATCTGAGTATTAAATACATGCAAATTTAGAGAAAAATGAACTGCAGTTAAACCAAAGAACCGCACAATGGAAAAAATTAATAAATATCAAATCGAACAAATAAGTCAAAACTTCTCTTTCAAAGAAAATCTCCGATTGCTTAACAAAAAAATAACCGGAACTTAAACCAGGAAAAAACTGATTTCCAATTAACGGTTAGATTCCTGCATTCTTGCCTGTTTATGCATACACACATAATTACGCTACAATAATCATAAAAATATCTGTTAACCAATAAAACAGCACATTTCAAAATGTATACGACTCTATAAAAAAAATATTTTTTTTATAAAAATAAAATCCAATATGTCAAAAATTACGTATATATGTAAATCTAACCATACAGATATCTAACCGAAAACCAAATATGAGTAAGCTAATTATTATTGCAATTATTTTTTTCACCTTATTTTGGACAGTCCTTCTGTTCGTACAACCTATTATTATTATTGCTTTTATCCTATTGACGAGCACTATATTCTGGTTGAATACAAGGCATGCAAAAAACATAGAATAAAACCGGTTATGAGGCTGTTTCATAAATATAGATTATCATCCTGAGGGGTAATTTATTGTATAAAAATCAACATGAATGACAGCAATTTATCTATGTGTAAAAATTCCCCGAGTTACCGTCCTTTCGAGCGGCGGAATACCTGTATCGATTTTACATCGGTAATGTAGTTGAGAACCAGAAGGCTCTGTAAAGCAAAATTTGTTTGATAGATCTCTCCACTTCGCGTTGCTCCGGTCGAGATGACGACCTTTTTTTATAGTCTGTTAATGGTAGCGTAAAGCACGAACAATCATTTCAGGACTATCCATAAAACAGGTATTTTTAAAAGAAAATTCACGTGCAACACCAGATCATTTATACAGGTTGTACCACTTCTTAATACCAGGACTATATCTTCTAATTTAATGTAAACCTTAAACTAAATCCGAAATTACTGAATGAGGTATTAAAAGTTTGTGAGGTATAAGGTTTGGTAATGTTCGAATCGTAAAACAATTTGATGTTAAATTTCTGATTCAAAACATAATCTACACTTGGCCGAAGCGTAATGTTTTTTGCACCTGAAGAAACTTCTGCTTCGGTAACATCGGCACGGTAAATCACCGTTTTATTATCACGGATAGCCACATCCAATTTAAAGTCCATATTGTTATCCATTTTCAGGCTTTTAAACCATCCAAAAGGGAAACGGAATTTATTGGTACGGTAGCCCAATCCCAAAACCATATTGTTTTCTGATAACTGTGCCAGCTGACTATTTGATAAACTTAAGCCCAATAACCTCGAACGGTTTAATTCAAAAGAAGCGGTCAGGTTATTTTTAAACCTCGTATCAACGCCAACCAAAGGAGAAAAATATTCTGAAATGGTTACCTGAGCAAACTGGTATTCCGGTAAAAAGTTATTATTTACATCTCTGCTGCTAACGGCACCGTTTGTTTCCTGGTAACGCAACAATGAGTTAAAACCATTAATATTATAGGCCGAACGATAGCCATGACGGATATCGACAGACGAAAATTTATCGGCAATAAAAGGAATACGTGTTAAGCCGCTATAAGTTAGGCTCCAGTTTGGAAGCGGTATTTTAGGGAAAGCATTCATTTTTGTTTTACCTGCATCTTTACCCGTATAAGCCGCCATAAAAGCAGAGATAATTACATCCTGGCTCTCCTTACCGTAACCATCTGCATAGCCCGCATTAATGCCTCCGGAATTTGGGTTTTCAGCGCCCAGCCTTCTGGAAATAATAATCCTATTAGCCATAAACTGATTAAATAACCCTGAAATAATGGTGGAGTTGCTTTCTTTAAATGCAGTACCCAAAGCGATGTACGATACGCTGTAATCGCCCGTAGTAATTGCACTCAGATTCTCAAAAGATGATACGCTGGCCACATACCTGAAATTAGTAGAAAAGTTTCTTGTTTGCGCTTTATTTGCCTTTAAGGTAATCCGTAGATCTTTAAAAGGCTCCAGTAAACCGGTGAATTGAAAATCCTCTCTTAAGGTATTTACATACAATTGGTTCTGTAAAGTATCAGTTGTTAACCAACCATTATTCAAAGCCATTTCCCTAATATCCCGCTGACTACCAAAAGCAAAACCTAAGCCTGGTGCCCCTGTTGCATTGTCGATACCGAAATACTTCGTGGTTGGCAAATAACCAGGGAGAAAAATACCTTTAGTTTGTACGAAACTGGCATTAACATTTTTTAAACTGGTTAAGATGTTGATGAAAAAATTCTTCGCTTTGCCACCGTCCTGATCATTACCAGCATTCCTGATAAAGCCAAACTTGTTGTACAATGTAATAAGGTTTAACGTTGGGTTCACCTGTACAGTTCTGCTGTTTTGTACGGTATTACCCAAATTAATATTTGGATCCAGTAAGGTAGAAAGCGGTTCGGTTTGCCAGTTAAAGTTGGTACCATAACGGGTTTTTACGGTAACCCAGTTTAGCCCTGGTATTTTATCAATTGGTAAATTATAGGTAACGTTTAAATTGTGGTTATAATCGGTTGTACGTCCCAAGCGTTTTAAGTTTTGCCAGACAGTATCGCGTTTCATGCCGTCAATTCGTCCATCCGGCTCATCGATGATCGAATAATTTGTGGCATTAAAATCTAATTGTAAGGAACGGGTAAGGTTCCATGCGATACCATAAATCCGGCTCATGGTAAAGTTTTTGTTAAAGGTGGTGCCATAGCCACTCTGATAAAGCCCGATGGTATTATTCGGATCGTTATTCCGTAAGGTATTTTCTGAATACAAGCGGTCTACATCAATCCTGAAATTAATGGCACTTGGAAAAATACTGAAATTGAAATCCTTCAATAAAGCCAGCATGTTCGATTTTATAATCTTTTCAAACGGCGCTATTGTTTTCGCTTCTTTAGCATAACTGTATTGTAGCGATGCCCTATAGGTATTCTGAATACTGCTCTGGTTAATAAAGTCGCGATGGTTATATTGGGTATAAGCATAACTTGCTGCAAAGTTTTCAATATCCCAAAGGCGGGCAGGTTTACTGTTATTGGTCCTTTCTTTTCTTACGTTGGTAAAGTTTATCCCCCTTCTAACAGTATAATCCTGTGCAAAATTTAAAATCGAATCTTTTTGTTCTTTTGTGGATTGCTCCAAAGCATTTTTGAGTTCGATATCTGGTGTCCTTGGATTGTACTGCGGAGTAGAAACCTGTTTAGAGTAACTCACAAACATCGGGATTTTCACCCCCGATTTTTGTGGCAGAAACTTACCTAACTCCATGGCAGAAGAAACATCAAGCAATACATTATCTGCACGGTTCCGCTCGCTCACTTTCGAATCGATAGATCCAAAACCGATGGTTGATTTACTTCCGGAAATATTGACATCGGCAAAATCGGCTAATTTTAAATTCAATCTTCCCGTAGCTGCCCAACCACCTCTTTCATCGAATTCAGTTAATCTTAATTCGTTAAACCAAACCAGCGCATTTTTATCAAGACCATCATCATTACGTTCATCATTGGTGGCACGGAGCGGATTTTTAACACCCACCATATATACCCTAACCTTACTCATATCAGGTTGCCCTTTAACGATGATTGTTTTTGTTCCGTCGGTATAGGTAAATGGAACATTTGTAGGCCATGGCTGTCCGTTAGCTTGTTTGGCTACGTTACGGGCCAGCTTGGCATTCTGGAAAAGCATCAGATCAATATCCATTCTGTTGGCTTCCGGCCAAATAGCATCAGGATCGCTGGTACCCGGATTAGTCACCTTTAACGGGATTACATATTCATAATAATTATCCTGGTTATCGGTTCCGATTCTTAAGAATGCGGCAACATCGTTATCATTTAAAATTTGGTTATTAACAGCCTCGGCATGAATAAACATTTCCAAATGTTTATAAGATCTGAAATCGCTGTAGGCTGTTTTAAAAGCTGCTCTGCCATAGCCATCTCTTAACGATTTTACGGTAACGGATAGTGATTGCTCATTTAAACGCGTATCGCCACGATAGTTGCTATAGTCGCGCTCACGAAGAATACCAGGAGGTGTAACATACGGAACTGGTGAACGTTTTCCATTTTCTTCGATGTTTACTGTTGATACTTCAATAGTAGAATTATCAGGCGTAAGAGCGGGCAAAGATGGATCGACGATTACTTGTGCAGCCAGATTCGAAGCATTATATGGTCTCCATTCCCCGCGGATCAATTGTAACTTCGCGAAACGCATTACGGCAGTATCGGCAAAATTAGTCATAAACATCCTAAAGAAACGGATAGATTTAAAATCCTGGATACCGCCTACCCGATCCTGGTACTGGCTAATCGGAATCCTGAATTGATACCAAGAAACAGCCTGTGTGTTTCCATTGGCCAGTTTTACCTGCGACGTTACTTTATCGGTAATAAAATTCTGTCCAACATTTAAATCTCCCGGGCGCATCGAAACTTTATACTGAAAATACTCATCACTTTGCGTCATGTTATTATCGCGGTTGATGTCTTCCCCATCAGGTAAAGAAGTGGAAGCGGAGTTTTCCAGTCCTAATTCTTCTTGCGACTGCTGCGAAGTTTTAGAGTTTCCTTCAGTTCCGTTATATTTTTCATAGCGTTTAAGAATACCTGCATTAATCTGATCTAATGCCGGCCCCCTGAAATAAGTATAATTATCTGATGATGGATCGGCATCAAGAGCAGTTGAAGCTGTTGCGTTTAGTTGCGATTTGATCTGAGTGATTGCTGCAGCAAATTTTACTTTTTCATCAGCATCTGATAATCCGTCCAAACCTACATCCTGTGCCCTGCGCGAATCGGCATTGTTATCGAAAGCCTGTACGACGGGTTGTAATTTCGGCACGCGCCCCCAAACAGTTTCATCGTATTTGCTTGGATCGTTTGTTGCCGGCAAACCATTTTCTAACGATTTTCTTCCATCTTTAAGAATATCTTCCGAAATATTCCCCAGGTTAAAATATATATCACCACCTGCCGAATTTGGTTTATAAATAAATGGATCCATTACCCAAAATTCGATAAAGCCAACATTTAAAGCTTCAAAATCGTTTGTTTCGATCTTTCGCTGAAAACCTCCCCAATTATTTCTGGGTTGCAATAAACTTCCATCTGGTCTGAAATCAGTAGTACGGAAATTATAAGGTCCCCTAACGGTTGGGTAAAAGGCCACATCCAAAGTGGTAATATTTAAGGCCTGCCCGGTTGCCGTTTCCTTAAAAGGAAAAACTTCCTGCTCAATTACCTCTCTTACATAGTGATTGGAAAGTTCTCCCCGGTTGCCCCTGATATTGGCAGGAGTGGTAGAAGCCGCCGAATTATAAAAAGTTGGATCGATGTTATAAAATGCAATTCGTGCCCGGTGGTAACCATAGGATAAATCGTTGGATTTATCAAATTCCGGGAAAAGCTGAGGAGTACCAGACAGCTGCCAGGCAATGGCACTCTTTAAATCGATTACCGATCTTGATGCTTCGAAATCATCTAAATAACTTACCCCGTTTTTACTGCCTGCAAAATTCAACGCCCTTGGGTGACCTGGAATCAGTTGAGCAAATTCACCGTAAAACGTTACACTTGATGGTGCTTTGGTTGAAATAAAAGGAAGTTTATCAACCAGTTTTGTTAAAAACCGTGAGGGTGAACTATAGTTAATATCTGCTCCCCAAATGGTATTCGAGATGGGTTCCTCGCCGATGTTTACCTTCTGGGTTAAGGGTTTTTCGGTCAGGTTCATGATCGTACCCCCCAGGTTTAGTTTATTGTTTACACGGTAGTCTAAACGGGTTCCAAAAAGCGACCGCTGTTGCAGACCAAAAGTTTCACTATTTTCTGTGGTGATCCTAATCGGCTGACCGGATACCAAAAGAGCCTGATTGATGATGCTTACACGCCCACCCTGATAATCGACCGTGAAATCTACGCCTTCTGTCAGCGGCATTGTTCCTGCAAAAACCTTTACCGATCCTTCCGGCACATTAATGGCATTTAAGCTGAATTCAGAAGAAATATCAGATTGATAGTTTACTTTGATGGTATACCTGTTCTGGTTTTGAAACAGCTGCCTGGCGATGGTTTGTGTTGAATCGTAAAGCGCGGTAAAAGTATATTTATTGATCAATGCCTGTTCGCTCGGCAAAAACTTTGCAGCCAAATCTTTACCAAATGGCTCAATCACAGGAAAAATAATCCTCCCATTTGCAGGATCAATGGTGATATATCCCGAATTGGCATTGGTAACCAATGAGGTCTGCCCATTGCTGCCTACACCGAACATACTGGCTTGGTTGGCATTGCTTGCCGTAGAATAAGATCCAAAAGCATTGTTTGCAGATACAAAATCGAAAACCCCATCGGGCTTCCGCTCATTTTGCTGATTCAAACGATCGAATTCAGTTAGGGCAATCCACTGTTTATTAGCGGTATTCTGACCTTCGGTCATGACCGGATTGTCTACACCTGTTTCGTTATCGATACGGTAAATATCCAGTTTAAAATTCTGACTACTAATCTGATATCCGCCGATAGCGTAAATATTTTTCATCATCAGGTCCCATGTTGGCAGCTGAATCTTCGTGGTTTCGTTCTTTAATAATTTGGCATAAAGCACTTTTGGATTAGCCGCATCAAAAGAAACATCGGTAGAAAACTCGCCCACCTGATATTCCACATCGTTATAGGTATAGCGGTAAGCAACTGCTAAAACCTCATCGGCATTTAGCGGATTGTTTAATGATAAATAACCGAGTTGTGGCTGAAAAGTAAATTCGCGATCTGTTAACTTCCTCGCATAAACCAATTTAGCAAAATTATCGGTATTGCTACTGTTAGCTGGCGTTGTTTGGAAAAAAGAAAGGACGGCATTAGAATTTGTCTGCCTGATAGCACCACCCTGATAAGCATTTAATTGCGAGATCAAGTTGTTGGATTGCTGTGGGAAACCGGTGGCGGTAGTTCCTGCAGGCAGACCAGAAGTACCTCCGGTAATTAAATTATTGTTAAAAGGAACGTTTTCACCCAAATCCATCAAACCCAATACATCCCTGGAGTCGGTGGTATTTCCTGCTTTATTAGTAATCCAAACTTCAATTTTGGTAATCTGGATCGGAGAGGTAATGATAGGTGCGTTAGCCAGGTTTTTGTTATAGTTATTTCTAAAATATTGCGACAGAAAATAGTGTTTATTGGCTTCGTAGTTATCGATATTTACCGTGGTGGTATTTTGCTGTGCCCCATTGGTAATTTTAATCTCTCTGGATTGTGATTTTTGTTGGGTATAAACACTTGTTACGTTTAAACGCCCGAATTTTAGTTGCGTTTTAATACCAAAAAGGGCCTGTGTTCCGGTAATTAAAGAAGTATTTAATGGCAGACTTACGTTACCGGCTTCTATTTTTTGAATAATATCATCTACGCCGCCTGTATAATCCAGTTTGATTTGATTTTCAAAATCAAACTGTGCTTCTGTGTTGTAATTACTTTTAATTTTTAATTTGGTACCAATATTTCCAACCAGGTCCATCTGAATCCTCTGGTTAAAATCGAAATTGGTTTGTACCCTTTGTCTTTCATTAAAAAGAGGGTTTTCATTTTTATTCACCCTTCCCAAAAAAGTAAGCTCGGCCTCACCGCGTGGCTGAATATCAATCGTCGTGCCTCCAAACAGTTTTTCAAAAGCTCTGCTGTTTACCTGGATCTGCGGAATAATGCCGGTGCTTCTATAGTCGCTCACCTCAGCATTAGAAATGCTTCGCCAGTTACTCCTTTTTATTTCACTGTTTACCAGCCGTTGGTACTCATCAATGGTAAGGTATTGGGTATTAAGAACGAAGTTTTCGCCGATGAGTTCTTTAACAATATAACGCCTGTTTTTTGCATCGTATTCTACAACACGCTTTAAATTACTGGGAGATGGATAAAATGGATGAATTGCCGGACTAAGACCTAACCGTTCTTTTTCCCGTAAGCTAAAATTGTTTTTCGGGATAATAGTATCCGTTTTGCTTGGAACAACTTGAGCATAAGCAGTTTGAGAAGCAATTAAAAAAAGAGGAATGAGAAACAGAAATGTAGATATTCTCTTCAAAGGCGTTAAATCTATAAAGTTTTCAAAGCTTGTTTAATTAACTGCTCTACCGATAGGCTTCCCTCTGTCACTTTTAATATCTGGTCTATAGTTTTTTCGGCGGTTTGTTTGGCGAATCCGAGCATTACCAATGCTGATAACGCTTCATCTTTAACAGTATTGTGCTGAGGCATAGAAATTAATGAGTCAGCACCTTCTTTTTTAACTTATCCTGCAGTTCTAAAACCAGGCGTTGTGCGGTTTTTGCACCCAAGCCCTTAATCCGCTGTATGAGTGGCAAATCTGCCTTCACAATTGCAGTCTGAATCTCAACGGGGGTGATGGAGGATAAAATCATCCTGCCCGTATTCGGTCCGATACCCGATACCGAAATTAAATGTAAAAATAAACGGCGTTCGCCTTCATCAGCGAAGCCGTATAACGTATGTGCATCTTCTTTTACATGCAACCAGGTATACAATTTACACCTTTCTGCATCGCCCAAAGCGCTGTATGTATTTAATGAAATGTTTATATGATAGCCTATACCTCCGGCTTCAACCACAACATAGGCTGGGTTTTTAAATGTCAATCTACCATCAATATAGGCGTACATGTAATATTACTTTTTAGTTGTTTTCCCAAATATACCTTTTCGTTTCGATGTTGCAATTTCTTCTTTTGCCTGCACATCTACAACAGCTATGGTAACCATATTAACGATTTCACGTACAGAACTACCTAATTGAACAATATGAACAGGTTTATTCAGTCCTAATAAGATTGGACCAACTGCTTCGGCACCGCCAAGCTCTTGTAACAATTTGTATGCAATGTTTCCCGACTCCAGATTTGGGAACACCAAAGTGTTGGCCGGGGCATCTGCCAAAGTGCTAAATGGAAAATTATCCTGCAACAGTTCGTTGTTGATGGCAAAGTTTCCCTGCATTTCTCCATCCACCACAATTTCAGGATGATTTTGATGAAGAAGCCTTACTGTTTCCCTTACTTTGTTTGGGGTTATCCCATCGTTAGATCCAAAATTTGAATAAGATAACAAGGCAATGCGCGGTTTGATGTTAAACTGTTTAACAGATTTATCAATCAACAGCGTGATATCTACCAACTCTTCAGCAGTTGGGTCTACGTTTACAGTGGTATCGCCAAAGAAAACAGGACCTTTTTTGGTCATCATCATGTACATACCTGCAACACGCTTAACGCCTGGTTCTACACCGATTACCTGCAGGGCAGGTTTAATAGTAGCTCCATAATTTTTGGTCAAACCTGAAATCATGGCATCGGCCTCGCCAAATTCAACCATAGAAGCACCGTAATAGTTACGGTCTCTCAATAATTTTGTCGCATCGCGCATCGAAGAAACGCCCTTGCGTTGGCGTTTTTTAAAAAGTGCTTCTGCATATTGTTGGGTTTTTTCAGGATTTTGCATCTGATCGATGATCTCTACTCCCACAAGCTCCAGCGCATGCTCGTCAATAATGGCTTGTATCTTTTCTTTATTCCCTAAAAGAATGGGAATGGCGATATTCTCATCTTTTACAATCTGAGCAGCTTTTAAAATTTTATAATTATCAGCCTCTGCGAATACCACGCGTTTAGGGTCCATCTTCGCTTTGGTAGTTACCGCCCTCATGATGGCATCATCCAAACCTAAACGTTTCCTTAATTCTTCATTGTAGGCATCCCAATCGGTAATAATTTTTCTGGCCACGCCACTTTCAATTGCAGCTTTAGCAACGGCAGTTGATACTTCGGTAATTAACCTGAAATCAACAGGTTTTGGGATGATATAGTCACGTCCGAATTTTAAATTACGCGCATTGTAGGCCAGGTTAACGGCTTCGGGAACTGACTTTTTGGCAAGTTCGGCAATTGCCCTAACCGCAGCGATTTTCATGGCTTCATTGATACTGGTTGCCCGAACATCAAGCGCTCCACGGAAAATATAAGGAAAACCCAGTACATTATTCACCTGGTTCGGATAATCAGAACGGCCTGTAGCCATGATCAGATCTTTACGGGTTTTGATTGCCAGTTCATAGGCAATTTCAGGATTTGGATTCGCCATCGCGAAAACAATTGGGTTTTTAGCCATCCCCACCAACATATCCGGAGAAATGACGTTTGCTGCTGAAAGTCCGATAAAAACATCGGCCCCTTTCATTGCCTCTCCAATATTAGAAATACCTTTTCTGGTGGTTGCAAAGCTCATGCGGATATCATCCAGATCAGTCCGGTGGATATCAATTAATCCATTGATATCGAACATCACCAAATTTTCTTTTTTAACCCCTAAACTCAGGTACATTTTAGAGCAGGAAACCGCAGCAGCGCCTGCGCCACTCACCACAACCTGGATTTTATCTATTTTCTTTTTTTGAATTTCGCAGGCATTTAATAATGCTGCACCAGAAATGATGGCTGTTCCATGCTGATCATCGTGCATTACAGGAATATTCATTTCCTGTTTTAAACGGCGCTCAATCTCGAAACACTCCGGTGCCTTAATATCTTCCAGATTGATTCCTCCGAAAGTTGGCTCCAAAGCTTTAACGATTTTTACAAAATCATCTACATTTTCAGTATCCAGCTCCAAATCAAATACATCGATGTCGGAGAATATTTTAAACAGAAGGCCTTTGCCTTCCATTACCGGTTTACCTGCTTCAGGACCGATGTTGCCCAGCCCCAAAACGGCTGTTCCATTACTGATTACAGCAACTAAATTACCTTTTGCGGTATATTTATAAACATCATCTTTGTTGTTTGCTATTTTTAAACAAGGCTCAGCAACTCCCGGAGAGTATGCCAGGGTTAAATCCCTCTGCGATGTTGTGGGTTTTGTGGGTACTACTTGTATCTTTCCCGGACGGCCTTGCGAGTGGTAATCCAACGCATCTTGCTTTCTATTCGTATTACTCATTAAGTAACTTATTAGTGACGTCGCAAAGGTACAATTCTTTTTATGAGGCTTAAAATAAAAAGCCGTTCAAAAAAGTTAAATAAGACGCAACGTTAAGCTACTGGTAATGTCAAATAGAGTAAACAGTTGTTATGATAAGATTTCAGAAAAGCCTGATCGATAAGTAAATATTATAATCAAGTTTAAAGTACTATCCCTTGCTAATTTTCAAGATCATCCCAACCTGCAAACCTGCTTTTGATAAACGGTTATCTCTTCTGATGCTTTGAACAGTTGCACCGTCAAATTTCTCCGCAATTTCCGATAAGGTATCGCCCGTTTTTACTTTGTAACTTAAAAATGATGATGGTGCTTTTAATGGTGTACGGTTTTTGGCATAGATCTTTAGTCTTTGTCCTGGCACTAAGGTTTTGCTTTTTAAACCATTCCAAACTCTTAAATCCTGTACCTCTACACCATATTTGTCGGCAACAGTTGTTAAACTCTGTCCTGAAGTAACTTTATAATACACCACAGCCGATGTAGCTATACTTTTAGTTTTTTTCTTTCTTAAATCTCTTACATCATCAGTACTCGCGGCCACCACTTTCATGCTTACATCCACTTCTTGGTTGTTTAGTACGTCGTAAATACCGGCATAATCAACATCCCTCAATTTGGGCATTACAATCCGCTTCGGCTCATCATCTGTCCCATTTACAATCTTTTTCTTATACGATGGGTTTAAGGCCATAATCGCTGCTTCATCAACATTTAACACTTTTGCAAGCGTGGACAACGAAACAAAACGAGTGGTTTGAACGGTATCGGTTTTCAGGAACATGCTCGATGCCTGCGCCATAATCTGATGCTTGTGTGAATAGTTCATCACATATACCGCGGCAATAAATGCGGGCACGTAATTTCTGGTTTCCTTAGGCAAAAACTGTCTGATTACCCAAAAATCCCTCGATCCCGCTTTATCGATAGCCCGGTTCACATTTCCCTTTCCGCAATTATAAGCGGCAATGGCCAACAGCCAATCACCAAGCTCTTCAAAAGCATCTCTAAAATATGCTGCCGCAGCATAACTGGCCTGGATCGGATCTTTGCGTTCATCTACAAAATTGTCCATCTTTAGCCCATAGGCTTTACCAGTGCCAAACATAAACTGCCAGATACCCGTTGCCCCTACTCTCGAAATAGCATGCGGATTCATCTGCGATTCGACGATAGTTAAATATTTTATTTCCTGCGGAATGTTATAATCCTTTAAGGCCTTATCAAAAATCGGGAAGTAATAGCTTGATAAGCCGATCATTTTACCGAACATATCTTTACGTTTGGCATAAATATCGATGTACTGCTGAACGTATTCGTTGTATGGAAGGGGTACTGTTTTAGCGATAGAATCTAGCCTGAGCTTATAGATAAAGTTCTGCCCCATAGTTAATGGGTTTTCAGAAACAACCGGTACCGCTACAGTATCGGTATTGATAAAGATGTTGTTATGAATCTTCGGAAGGCTATCCAGTTTGAGTGTTTGTTGCGCGGAAGAGGAAGAAACGTATCCTAAACAAGTACAAATTGAAGCAAAAAGTAATTTTTTAATCATGGGCTATTGGTTCAAATTTTCATTAACCGTAGTTTGTGTTTTCACAAACCTTTAACCAGATTCCTTTTTCTCCCACAATAAGGAAAAGTTAAGAATCTGCGAACCTTCCAGACGACGCCTGGAAAACAGTTAATAAAATGCCATTGCCATACTTAACTATAATGCTTTTTGCATTAAAATTGCTTCGTAATTGCAATGACGATAAAACTATGATAAAAATGCCTGAGAAAAAGCCAGAAGCTTGTCTTCCTCAAAATGTTTGGCTGTAAATTGTATACTTAACGGTAAACCTGCCGCATTATTGCCTATTGGTAAAGCAATTGCCGGATTTCCGCTTAAAGAAGGTAATACGGTAAAAATATCGGCCATATACATTACAATTGCATCCTGAACATGATCGCCAATTTTAAAAGCTGCTGTTGGTGCCACAGGAGACAGAATCAAATCATAATCCTGAAACAAAACGTCCATTTTTTCTCTGATCAATCGACGAACCTGCTGTGCTTTTTGATAATATGCATCGTAATATCCTGCACTTAAAACAAAAGTACCTAAAAGGATGCGGCGTTTTACTTCTTCGCCAAAACCTTCGGCGCGGGATAATTTATAAAGTTCATTCAGGGATTTCGCATCCATATTACGATGTCCGTAATGAACGCCATCATAACGCGAAAGATTAGAAGAAGCTTCGGCCGTTGTTAAAATGTAATAAGCCGGAACCAGATAATCCAACAGATCAAAAGAAACATACTCAACAGAATGCCCATCAGCCTTAAGCTGTTCGATTGATTTTAAAATAGCAGATTTGATTTCGGGATCAAGGGCTTCGCTCTCAATAGTTTCCCTTAATACCGCTATTTTTTGTTTTTTACGTTCATCCAAATGAGCAGGATAATCGGGTACTGCAGCTGGAGAAACTGTAGAATCATAATCGTCAGCACCAGCTAAAACCTGTAAGAGCAGAGCAGCATCTTCTACTGAAGATGTAATGGGCCCAACCTGATCGAAAGAGGAAGCATAAGCAATAACACCGTACCTTGAAATGCGGCCATAAGTCGGTTTAAGTCCAATCTGTCCGCAAAAAGCAGCTGGTTGTCTTACCGAACCACCGGTATCGGTACCCAGGGCCGACAAACACATATCTGCCTGAACTGCAACAGCAGAGCCGCCTGAAGATCCACCCGGAACAAGTTCGGGATTTGCCGCATTTTTAGCAACCCCATAGTATGAAGTTTCATTAGAGCCGCCCATAGCAAATTCATCACAGTTTAAACGGCCGATAATAACGGCATCTTCCTGTAACAAACGTTGTACAACTGTAGAAGAATATGGGGATACGAAGCCTTCTAGCATTTTTGATGATGCGGTAACAATATGGCCTTCATAACAGATATTATCTTTAATACCAATTACCATCCCTGCAAGTTTACCTGCAGTGCCTTCTTCTATTTTTTGCTGCACTGCTTTCGCCTGAACTTCTGCCGATAAAAAAAACACCTCATTAAATGCATTGAGGTGTTCATTATATTCAATTTGCTTAAAGTAATAAGCTAATAAATCGGGTAAAGTTAATTGCTTTTGCGAAATGAGTGTTTGAATCTCCTTCAGAGAGCTGTATTTCTTCAAAACTAAAAATTATTGCAATTAAACAGTTTTATCGCGGTTAGACGGATCTACTTGTTCTCCGTCAACGCCATCTTTACCATCTTTAAATTCTTTAACACCTTTACCTAAACCTCTCATCAGTTCAGGAATTTTTTTACCACCAAATAATAACAATACCACTACCGCAATAATGATAATTTCTGGTGTTCCAAGCATTGCTGCTATTGTTGTATTTAACATGATTTTTTTGTTTAAACTTTTTCTTTGTCAGTTACAATTTTCTCATCCGTAGGCTTTGCCAAATCGATATGTGGCACACTTGACTCAACTTTTTCATCAACAGGCGATTCTTCTGTTGGATGATGACGTTGACTATGGGTATTTACAGCTGTCTCTTCCGCTTCTTCTTTATCTAAGTCCATAGCATTAATATTTCTGTGAATTTCACGCTTCACACCATCAGAGGCATCTTTAAATTCTCTGATCCCTTTCCCCAGTCCTCTTGCCAGTTCAGGTAATTTTTTACCTCCGAACAACAATAGAACTACCACTAAAATGAGCACGATCTCCGATCCACCCATATTTAAAAACTCTAATAACGTGCCTTGATACATCACTAATATAATTTATACAAATATAGACATTTTAAAAACTATTCTTTTATTTACTGATCCAGGCTTCCGGATTTAAAGCTGCCTGCCCTCTTCTGATCTGAAACTTCAGCACAGCATCATCACCAGTATTGGCTACAACCCCAATGGTTTGTTTGGTATCAACAGAATTACCTACGCTCACACTAACCGATTTTAAATTCTGATAAACCGTAAAGTATTCACCGTGGTTGATCAAAACTACCGTTCTTCCCATCATTACCTGAACAGCAGCAACTTTACCTGCAAATACCGCTCTAACCGCCGCCCCATCTGTTGTAGTAATATCTACACCATCGTTGGTATAACTTGCCTGATCTATCTTATGCATACCAAACCTTTCGGTTATGGTACCTGTTGCTACCGGCCAGGGTAACCTACCCCTGTTATTTTCAAAGCCCGCAGATAACCTTGCCGCTTCCGGAGTTGCGGTAAGCAATTCCCCAGTCGATTTTGCTTTAGCTGTAGGGGTAGCAGGAGCTGTTGGTGCAGGTTTATTTTCTGCCTTGGCTTTTGCTGCCGCAATTCTTGCTTCTTCAGCTGCTTTCCTTCTTGCCTCTTCTGCGGCCTTCCTTCTCGCTTCTTCAATTGCCCGCTGAATTGCAGCACTAATGGCCTTGTCTATCTGAGCCTGTTGTTTTTTACGACTGGTAATATCCTGTTTAAACTGTTTTTCGTCCTTGCTCAGTTTGTTTAATTCTACTGATTGTTTACTTTTATCTTTGCTTAAACGCTCACGCTCTCTTTCCTGTTCCTTCAACAGATCACTTTTTTCTCTAAGTGTTTTATCCAGCACCTTAATTTTACCGTTCAGATCTTGCTGGGTATTTTCAATATATCCGGCCTGTTTTTTACGGTATTGACTAAACTGCTGTAAATATTTGATCCTTTTATATGCCTGGTTAAAATCCTTCGCTGCAAAAATGAACATCATTTTATCGTACGAATTTCTGTTGCGCTGGGCAAATCGGATCATGCCTGCATACTCTTTTTTAAGATCTCCTAACTGACCTTGTAATGTATGTACGGTATTTGTGTTCTGAGAGATTTGGTTATCCAGATTTTTTATTTCAGAGTTAATGGTCCCAATTTTATCCTGGCGCAACCTAATCTGAGCATTTATAGTATTAATCTGCTGTATAGTAAGCTTTTTACCACTGGCAGTTTTATTCAAATTCTTCTGAAGCTGTTCGATTTCGCGTTGTATAGCTTCTTTTTTCCTTCTGAGCTGACTTTCAGTTTGTGCAACAGCCGAAAGGGTTAACACGCTTAAAAAAAGGATAAATAGGAGTTTTTGTAGCTTCATTAAGCCAAAAGTATAAAAATTTTATAGTAAAAAGTATTAAAATCGAGATACTAAAGTCATAATTGCTTATTACAAAATCGTCTTCACCTAATCTTCATATAATGCAAAGATTGCCAAAGTGACCATACTGAAGCAGCAGATACCTTTGGCAAGCCAGTTATAAATATTAAATTATTAAGTCCTAAGCTTATTTCACAACCGCAAACCTCTTTGGTACATTAAACGGAAAATCGACAGGAACATTGCCATCAATTTTCACAAACTGTAGATCGATGTTTATTTTCTTCGCTTTAGACAGTGTTTTGATCTGTAAAGCACTTGGGAATAAAGATTCATTTAACTTCTGATAATCTGAATAGGTAACTTTTAATGCCTGTCCGTTTCTAACGTCATTTAAATTGGTTTCAGATACCTTGAACAGCGTATTAAAAAGCAGTTTGTAATCTAACTCCGCTTTGCTTCCCGAAACTACCCAAACACCATTTTCCTGTTTAACATCTGATTCTGCAGTTAAAAACTCACCCATGGCATTTCCCGTTAAAATAGCCTGGAGCGTATTAAAATTAACCTGTTTGTTGGTGAAATTGTAAATATAACTAAACGGCTTTTTGAGGTATTCACTTTTCATACGGTTCATGATCTTGATGCTATCAGGCGTAATCAAAGCCCTTGCCACCTCCGCCATTCCACCTAAGGCCGTAATACTTACCCAAATGGTTTCCTTGTCTTTCATTTTGAAATTCATGGTAACGTCATTTGCATCGGTGCCAATAGCTAAAGTTGCTTTTGCTTTTAAAGAAAGTGTATTAAATTTAAGTTGTTTGCTATTTAATAAGGTTAAGGCTTCGGCTTTTGAATTATCTGTTTTGGTTTCCGTTTTGGTAGGGGGAGCCACAACAATTTCTTTTTTAGGTTTGCATGCCGAAACAAAAATTACAGCTCCTAACAGGAATGCACTATTTAAAATATTTCTTTTCATTTATCTTTTTAATTAATACTTCTGATCCGTTTCCGGACTCTTTTGCTTTTTGCCATTGAATTAATGCGGCGTCCTTTTCACCTTTCATAAAAAGTATATCGCCATATCGCTCCAGGTAAACACCATTTTTATTGTTATTGTTTTGCAAAGCCTTTTCTATCCATGTTTTCGCCAGATCGTATTTCTGCTGTTTAAACAAAATAAAAGCATAAGTATCTGCAATTGAGGGATTATTTGGCATTGCATTGGCTGCTGTTTCCGCATATTTCTCCGCCTTTGTTAAGTCATCATTTCTTAACGCCAGATAATACGCATAATTATTCATGATGAGATAATTATCGGGCTCCGTTGAAATGGCTTTTTCAAAAGCTGTTTTAGCCAGGGGAAAATTATTCTGGTTGATGTAGATATCGCCCTGAAGGGCATAAATTTGTGCCTGCAGGCTTTTATTCTCCACATCTAACTGTAAGGATGTTTTTAAATTGTTTTGAGCAGACTCATATTTACCGGTCCTAAACATTGCATAAGCCATGTAGTAGTATAAACTGGCCTGATTTGGGTAAATGGTTAGCGCTTCATCGCCTACTTTTATAGCATCATCATAATTCCCCAGTAAAGTTTGGATATTAATTACCTGTTCCCAAACTACATAAATCTGTTCGTTAAGTTTCAAAGCAGCCTGATATTGGCCCAATGCCTCTTTCAGGTTATTCTGCTGATAAAGTACATCGCCATAAAGTACTAATGCTTTTGCTTCAGTCGGATTTTTCTCTGCAACTAACTTACTAAGTTCGCTTACATTTTTAGCAATAACAGGCTGGTTAAGTTTCGGAAAAAGTGCTGCAATAATCTTTACCTTTTCAGCAAGCGGCATTTCATCACTTTGGAAAGCCAATTTTAAGGATGAAAATGCAGCGTCATCATTTTTCTGCTTGCGGTAAATATCGGCCAGAGCCAGGTTTACCTCAAAATTATTCGGTTCCAGCTGCCGGGCTTTGGTTAATACCTTTAATGCTTCCGGATCATTTCCTTTTTGTAAAAGCAAACCTGCTGCGTATAAATAGTTCTTTACATCCGCCTGGTTACCTTCCAATAATTTTACAATATCACTTTCTGTGGCACTTCCATTTGCCTGAAAGCGCTTTCTGGCATTCGTCAGGTCTCTTGAATCGCCAAATTTAACCTGGATTTCATCATAAGTTTTTTTTGCAGCATCTAACTGATTAGCTAAAAACTGGGCATTGGCCTTATGAAAATAATAGGCATCATTTTCGGGATCAATGCGGATCAACTGATTAAAAACCTCAATCAGTTCGGGCATTTGATTGCTGCGCTTGTATATCTCACCGAGTAAGCGCCAGTACCATAAATTACCAGTATTTAATTTGATTGCCTGTTTGATGTTCTGTTCGGCCTCGCTAAGTTTATCTAAACGGAGATTGGCATTGGCCAGCTCGAAATAAGCGGCGTGGTTATTTGGATCTAATCCAACAATTTTATTAAAATTGGTAGAGGCGACAGCATAATTTTCAGACATTTTCTCCCGCAGACCGGCAAAAAACAATTGCTTTACCATATTGCTATCACGGTTGGTACCTGGTACAACCGTTCCCTGCCCAAAAGCCTGGAAGCTAACCAAAGTGGCTCCAACAAGAAAATGTACTTTGTATTTCATATCATTTATCAATCCAAAATTAACTCCAGACTAAGGACTTAGGACTGTTGACTATTTCCCCGTATGTCCGTAACCGCCTTCGCCGCGTGCAGTATCTCCTAATTGTTCAACGGTTTGCCAGCTCACAGTTTCGTGTTTGGCCACTATCATTTGTGCAATCCTATCGCCATTAACGATTTTAAAATCTGTATCCGATAAATTTACCAATAATACTTTTATTTCGCCACGGTAATCAGCATCAATTGTACCTGGTGAATTTACAATGCTGATGCCGTGCTTATAGGCCAGGCCGCTTCTTGGTCTGATCTGTGCTTCGTAACCAATAGGCAGTTCGATAAACAAACCCGTTGGTACTAACAGACGTTGTAAAGGTTTAAGTATTATTTCTTCTGTGATGGCTGCCCTTAAATCCATTCCTGCCGCATTTGCAGTTTCGTACTGAGGAAGCGGGTGCCCGGATGTATTGATGATTTTTATTTCCATTCTTTTTTATAATTGGATGCCCAGGTTGATAGTTCATAATTTAATGGCCATTGACCATGAACCAATAATTATAAATATTTTTTAACCCTTCTTTAGCATTTTCATTACATTATTCTTCTCAAAATAGAAAATACCCAGGAGAAATAACACTAAAATGCCATTCCCGATGTAAATGTTGCGTTTAAAAACCCAAAAAGATAAGTATACCATCACAATAGAAACCAATACATAGACACTCATTGCTTTAAGTTTATAAGGTATGGGGTAATGTTTTTGTCCGAGTAAATAAGAAATAACCATAATGATAAAATAGGCAAACATTGATACCCATGCAGAACCCATATAACTAAATTTAGGAATCAGGATAATGTTCATGATGATGGTGAAAACAGCGCCGACCAAAGAGATATATAGGCCGTACCTGGTTTGATCGGATAAACGGTACCATACCGATAAATTCATATAAATACCTAAACAAACATAGCCGAACAACAAAAACGGAACTGCGTTGAGCCCCACCCAATACCTTGAATTGATGAAATATTTGATGATTTCGATATTGGCTGTTAAGCCTACAAAAAGGATGGATAAAGCAAGTACAAAGTAATATAAAATGTTAGCATAGGTTTGTTTTGCATTTGCATTTTTAGCGTGACTAAAGAAAAATGGTTCGGCACCTAACCTAAAGGCCGTATTAAAAATACTGATGAAGATGGCCAGCTTACATACGGCCCCGTAGATACCAACATCATGATTGGCAATACTTGCTGGCAGGTACTTACCCAATAAAATTTTGTCTAAATTTTCATTGATAATAAATGATAAATTGGCCACCAAAACAGGCCAGCTATATCCCAGCATATTGTTAAATAAGCTTTTATTAAACTTAAACTGGATTTCCAAAAACTGTGGAATAAGCATAAGCAGCGTGACAATGCTCGCGATTAAATTGGCTACGAATACATACCCCACCCAACGGCCTTTATACCACGAAGTGAACCATCCGCTCAAGATATCATGTTTGATGAGGAACGGGATAACGTAAATAAACACCAGGTTTAAGCCCACAAATGTGCCTATATTGAGAAACTTGATTAAGCTATATTTAAATGGCTTTCCATCGGCCCTTAATTTGGCGAATGGAATTACACTGATGGCATCCACAAATAAAATCCATGCGAAATAATGTACATAAGATTTTTGGTCAGCCAATTCTGCGATGTTTCCGTCTAATGTATACCTGGCCAGGTAATCGGAAAAAATTAATGCGGTGATTAAAAACAGGGTTGATATAAAAGCAATTACTAAAAAGCTATTGTTATATACTTCCTGCTTCCGATCTTCATGTTTATTTAAATACCTGAAAAAAGTGGTTTCCATCCCAAAAGCCAGTATTGGATTGATGATGGACACGTAACTGAACATTTTGGTAAAAACACCATAAACTCCAGGAGCGAAAACACCCGTGTAAACAGGCGTTAAAATAAAATTGAACAACCGGGAAAAAATGGTACTAATACCATAAATCATGGTTTGCCCGAGAAACTTTTTATATACAGACATTTATGATTGAGATTTGAGCATTGCGTATTGAGATAAGTTCCATACCGGAACAAATAGCAATCCAACAATTCAGCAATTTATTTTCTTAAGACTTCAAAATTACGATAGTTTTTCACTTCGCCATCGCTCACCGCCACATTTTCTACACGTGAGCGGTCAGGGCCTTCATTGCACCAGTTTAGAAATTCTTCCAAAAAATTTCTTCGCCTTCCGCTTCTATATAAACCGATCCGTCTTTTTCGTTCCTTACAAAACCATTTACCATCATTTGGTTGGCAATAATTTTAGTAGTTTCTCTAAAGCCAACTCCCTGTACTTTGCCTGTTACTTTTATATTGAGATGTTTCATTTATTGTTGTAAAGTTGAAATGTTTACTGTTGCAAAGGTAAATGAATTATAACAATTCTTTAACACCTGTTCATGATGGCACCAAGCTGATGTAATGGAGCTATACCCATTTGTTTGGTTATACAAAATCAATTACGTTTTATCTTAGAGCTACAAGAGCCTATTTAAATTAAATAAAATTTATTTTGTATGTCAGTCTGAGCGTAGTCGAATATGAATTGTAAAATAAAGTTGAAACTTAAAGGAGTATCAATAGCCGAAGTGAGTTTATAAAAGAACGGGGTAATTATCTGCCAAATCAAAAATTATAATTAGACTGGTTATCATTAACACTAATTTTTCCGGATTAGGCTAACATTTAGGTAATTTGAATTTTAAAACGGAGACGATAATGAGTGTACATATAGGATTGATGATCTGGAAGGAAATGAAAACCAAAGAGATTTCTGTTTCCCTATTCGCAGAAAAAATGGCCATTAGCAAAACCAAAGCACAGGAAATCATCAATAGTCCAAGCCTGGATGTTTCACTGCTTGCCAATGTGAGTGAAATACTGGACTACAATTTTTTCAGCTATTACGAAAAGGGTAAACTATTTTCGGAGTTTAGTAAAAAGGAAACGCAGGCATCAGCAGAAGAGATCAAAAGGCTAAAAAGCCTGCTAAGCGAGAAAAATAAAGCCATCGAACTTAAGGATAAAATAATCCAAAACCTCTCACATACCGTTTCTTTACTCGAAAAAGTCCAATACCGTTAATTGGAAGCATGATTGTTGTCGAATAAGTCTTTCAAAGAACAACAACACTACCAATCATCCATTTAGCCCCAAAACCAATAGATGTGGTGAGATAAGCCTTATAATTGCATAATACGATGTTGATTTAGATATAAAAATTGTTTTGCAGTTGCGCAAGCTGGGCTATTTTTACATTAAATTCCTGCCATATTTCGTCAAGGATAACTCTTGCAGGCTTAATTTCTTTCAGCATTGCCGAAACCTGACCGATTTCAAGTTCGCCATTTTCCATATCGCCTTCAAACATTCCCAGTTTCGCCCTGGCATGGCCCAAAAGTTCAGCCAGCTCATCCCGGCTTGCTCCGTCGGCTTCAGCTTTGGTAATAGCATCAGCAAATTCATTTTTCAGTAACCTTACCGGAACCAGTTTTTTCATCGCTAGTTTAGTATCGCCCTCACTGGCAGCAATAATTTTATGTTTAAACGCCTGATGAGCAGACGATTCTTCGGCCACTGCAAAAGCCGAACCTATTTGAACGGCATCAGCACCTAAGGCAAATGCAGCCAGCATGGCTTTACCACTCCCGATGCCACCTGCAGCGATGACCGGAATGTTAACAAGCTCTTTTATTATAGGGATTAAACACATCGTTGTAGTTTCTTCTCTCCCGTTATGCCCACCCGCCTCAAAACCTTCGGCAACAATCGCATCAACACCGGCTTCCTGAGCTTTTATAGCAAATTTTGTATTCGCAATTACATGAACCACAGTAATACCCTTTTCTTTTAAAAAACTGGTCCATGTTGCCGGGTTACCGGCAGAAGAAAATACAATTTTTACCTTTTCTTCAATTACTACATCTATAATTTCCTGAATATTAGGGTAAAGTAATGGAATATTAACGCCAAATGGCTGATGAGTTGCTAATCTACACTTTTGAATATGTGTTCTTAAAACGTCAGGATACATTGAACCTGCTCCAATAATGCCCAGGCCTCCTGCATTAGAAACTGCTGAAGCCAGTCTCCAGCCACTGCACCAAACCATTCCAGCCTGAATAATAGGATATTTAATATTGAATAGTTTACAGATTGGGTTCATGAGGAAAATTTACTTTACAAATAGTTGGCAAATTATTGAAATATCACTTATTCCGAAAGAATTCCATATAATTCCAAAATCGCGTTAAATAAATTGAAATAATACCCTTATACATAAAAAAGCTGATTTTTAATGTATAAGGTCGAAATGGCATTAAACTCATGACCAAATAAAATGACTCTTCAAAACAAGCGATTTTTAAGGTTATTAAAGAACGGATACTTTCTTTAAATCAGTCGCTGTACTTTGTCGCTTTCAATTGTAAAATTGGCAGACAGCCGGATTAAATTCAATCCTGGTTTTTTACCAACTTCTATTGTACCAATTTGTTGATCAAGCTCCAAAAATTCTGCTCCGTTTATTGTTGCCCAGCTCAACAGTTTTTCAAAAGGAACCTGTTTGTATTTCTGTAAAGTGAACATTTCCGACAGAATATTAAGTTGATGGTTACTGGCCAAACTATCCGTACCTAAAGTAATTTTCACTTTTTCATCTATCAGGAGATTAACATCTGGCAAAGTGTTTTCAATATAAAGATTAGCCTGCGGACAAAGGCACCAGTATAAATTCGGGTTATTCGCTTTCGCAAAAGTAATGTCAGCTTTGTTTGAAACGGTATTGTGTACCAATAAAGTTTTCTGTTCCTTAATATAAGGTAGCCAGCTTTGTAATGATGTTTTATGGGTTGGCTCGAAGAAAGTGATGTCCAGTCCTAAAAATTGATAGAGATCTAAAAATCCACCTGTTTTATTTTCAAAAAAAGCATTTTCATTGTCCGTTTCCTGATTGTGAACACTAATAAGGCTATTATCTTTTTCTGCCTCTTCCCTTATTAATTCGAATAATGCCGGAGATACTGAATAAGGTGCATGCGGAACAATAGATACAGGCAGTGGTTTAAAATCCTCCTTAATTCCCTTCACATTATCCATTATGGCTCCGGCCCTTTCGGGATTAAAACCCATGGCCTCTACAAAGGTATGGTAATGGATTTTACTCTTCTCTTTCACTTCTTTAGAGGAAATTTGATTGGAAATATCGCCAACGGCTACAATCCCATTTTCAAACATTTCCTGGTCGGCTGCATACATAGCCGCTTTAATCTCTGCTATATCGCCCTGTCTGCTTTTAATAATATGCTGTACAAATTCTACCAAACCCGTTTGCTCAGGGATTTGATCTAATATATGCGATAATTCTAAATGGCAATGAGTATTAATAAAGCCTGGAACGATTGCCCCTTTATATTTTATGATATCCAAATTAAGGTTTTCGGCTTCTTTTCTGGTTAACACTTCTTCAATTTCGCCCTCTGGATTTACAGCTACTACTCCGTTTTTCATTGGTGGGGAGGAAACAGGAAAGATCCAATCTGCTGAAAAGTATTTTAACATATCGCAAATTAGCGGAATAACCGGAGCAAATAAAAAATATTTTATCTGCCTGACCTATTTTGATGATAAAATGATTTTTGATTTAACTTCTTAAGAAATTAGAAAAAGAAAAAGAGCCTCCTATCGGAATCGAACCAATGACCTACTGATTACAAGTCAGTTGCTCTACCAGCTGAGCTAAGGAGGCTTTCAATCGGGCTGCAATGATAGAAAAAAATCTTCTTTTTTCAAAAATTGAGTTTTTTTCCGACTTGCTTTCAGGTAATATCTAATGGCAAAATAACAACGGCACACTACCGGGCTAATAACAAATAGCTGCTAAACTTGTAGTCATTTACCACAAAGTGTTGACAAACTCCACAACATTAAAACTTTGGCACAGAAATAAATTACTGTAAATCAATTACTTAAATAAAAAATGCTGTTTGGCACCATTATGAAACATTAGCAAGTATTGTTACACAAATTAAATTTTAAAATATATACCATGAAAAAATTCGTTTTAGCAGCTACAGTATTAGCATTCGCAGGATTCTCAGCAGTACAGGCAAGTGAAGTAAAAGATTTTAAAACTACTGCAATTGTTGCAGTTCAAGATAGCGCAGTGAAAACTCCAGTTAAATTGGAAGAACTTCCTGAGCCAGTAACAACCGCATTAAAATCTGATGCATATAAAGGTTGGACCGCTACTGAGGCCTGGTCAGTTAAAGAAGGTACAAAAGAGTATTATTTAATCAATGTGAAAAAAGAAGCTGAAACCGGTTCGGTAAAAATCGATAAAGACGGTAAACCAGTTCAATAATCAATACAAAATTAACGCTCCAAAATTAACAAGTATTTAAACATTAACGAAGTTAACAATCATATTTAAAACACAATATCATGAAAAAGATCATTTTAGCCGCTACTTTAGCATTCGTAGGATTCACAGCAGTACAAGCAAGTGAAGTAAATACAATCAAAAATGCTGCAATTGTTGCAGTTCAAGATAGTGCAGTAAAAACTCCAATTAAATTGGAAGAACTTCCTGAGCCGATTACAACAGCATTAAAATCTGACACCTACAAAGGTTGGACAGCAACTGAAGCTTTCACAGTTAAAGAAGGTACTAAAGAGTATTATTTAGTAAATGTTAAAAAGGAAGCAGAAACAGGTTCACTTAAATTTGATAAAGACGGTAAACCAGTTCAATAATTTAAAATAAATACGCCATAAAGGCATAATCAATATAAGCGTAGCCTTAATGCTCGCACTAACTTAAAAAATAATCAAGATGAAAAAATTAATTTTATCAGCTGCGTTCTTAGCTTTTGCAGGATTCTCAGCAGTACAGGCAAGTGAAGTAAATACAATTAAAAATGCTGCAATTGTTGCAGTTCAAGATAGCGCAGTGAAAACTCCGGTTAAATTGGAAGAACTTCCTGAGCCGGTTACAACAGCATTAAAATCTGATGCTTATAAAGGATGGACCGCTACTGAAGCCTGGTCTGTTAAAGAAGGAACAAAGGAATACTACTTGATCAATGTTAAAAAAGAAGCCGAAACTGGTTCGGTTAAAATTGATAAAGACGGTAAGCCCGTACAATAAAACCCAAATAATTACATCTACCTATGATAAGAAAGCCGGATTATGTCCGGCTTTTCTTATTTTTGTTACATGGCGAGAATCCTGATTTTAGAAGACGATACCACATTTGCTCAATTACTTGATGGCTTTTTAACAAAAAAAGGTCACGAAATTACCCTCGTAACCCAGGTAAAGCAATCATTTAAACAGGTTGAAACCTATACATTCGATTTACTTTTAATCGATTACCGCCTGCCAGACGGAACCGGATTTGAAGTGCTTACTCATCTTCGTGATCTGGGTCTTTCCATTCCTGTAATCATCATGACCAGCTTTAATGATGTTCGCACAGCAGTAAAATCTATTCAATTGGGTGCGTTTGATTACATTACAAAGCCAGTTAATCCAGACGAATTATTAATGGTGATCAAAAATTCTTTAGCTAAAAAGGATTTAAAAAGTATTGAACCAAAAGAAACAAACAGCGACTTTATAAAAGGGAAAAGTGCAATTGCAGATAAACTATATGAACATATTAATTTGGTAGCCCCTACAGACATGTCGGTAATTATACAGGGCGAAAGTGGCACAGGGAAAGAATTTGCTGCCAGAACCCTGCATCAACAGAGTAAACGTGCTGATAAACCTTTTGTGGCAATAGATTGTGGTGCTTTATCAAAAGATTTAGCCGCCAGCGAATTATTCGGACATGTTAAAGGTGCTTTTACGGGTGCTTTAAATGATAAAAAAGGTCAGTTTGAAGCGGCTAATGGAGGAACCTTGTTTCTGGATGAAGTGGGTAACCTGAGCTATGAAGTGCAGATTAAATTGCTTAGGGCCTTACAGGAAAGGGTAATCCAGCCTTTGGGCAGTACCAAACAGATTCCAGTTAATGTTCGTATCATCACGGCTACCAATGATGACCTGGCCAATAGCATGCAACAGGGAGAATTTAGAGAAGATCTATACCACCGTTTAAATGAATTCAAAATCCAGCTTCCGCCATTGAGAGAAAGAGGTGGAGATTTGGAACTGTTTATCAATCACTTTATACAGTTATCAAACCGCGATTTAGACCGGAATGTTAAAAGTGTATCTGCTGAAGCGAAAGCATTATTGTTAAGTTACGATTGGCCGGGAAATCTGCGCGAGCTTAGCAATGTGATCAAACGTATGGTTTTATTGAGCCCTGGCGATATTGCCCAGATTAGTGCACTACCTGATGAAATGATGATTTCTATCCATCAGCAATCAGCTCCTGGCAATTCATCTGATCTAAAAGCAGTTAACGAACAGAATGAAAAAGCGTTAATTACGGAAACGTTAATCAAAGTAAGACATAACAAATCAAAAGCTGCTAAAATTTTAAACATCGATCGTAAAACACTATATGCCAAAATGGAACGCTACGGGATAGAGTAGTTAGCCCGCATTAGCGTAGTCTATATTTTCCATAAAGGCAATCAAACTATCCAGCTTTCCGATCTGTAACAGAACTTCAGTTTTAATGTTCCCCGTTAAGCCTTTTTCAGCTATTTCTATTTCTAAGGTTCTAAAGGCATTGGCCAATGTCTTCGACCCCATTTGTGCAGTGCGTCCTGCAAGGCGATGAACCAATAACCTGCTTTTATCCTGCTCGTTTTCGTCCAGGTGTTTTTTGAGTTCAGCAGCATCATCGATCGAATCCTGCTTAAAACGGTTTAGGATTTTTTCAAGCATCTCCTGATCGCCAAAAGTCATTTTTTCTATCGAAGAAAAATCAAATTCGGGCTGCGCTGTTAATACTTCTGTTTTATCAAATATAGATAGGATATCGACCGCCCTAAACGGTTTCATAATCAGGCCGTCAAAACCCTCACTCAAAACCATCTCACGCTCTTCAGGTAAAACCTGTGCAGTAATGGCATAGAATTTAATATTTTGCGGCAGTTTCTTTTTTAATAAATGGCACAGTTCGAAACCTGTCATTTCGGGCATGCGCATATCAACTAAAACATACTTTAAATCCTGGTCGGGTTCAGCATTTAAAATATCTGCTACCTGGGTAAAACTTCTGTAAGGGATTTTGTTTTTTGAAAAATCATTCCGCATAAATCGAGAATAAGTTTATCATCATCAATTACCCAAACCGTTCCAGGGTTTACAATAGCATAATGCGCTAAGTCTAAAGCATCATTTACGCGCTCAGTGGTATTTTCATACCTCATGTAGATATTAAATGTGGTACCAATGCCCGGCTTACTTTTCACATAAATTCTTCCTCCCTGAGTTTCAATCAAAGATTTAACAATAGGTAGGCCCAAACCTGTACCGGCAGGGTTAATAATATATTTCTCAGGAGATTCTATCTGCTCAAATTCATTAAATATTTTAGGGATATCTTTTTCTTCAAATCCTATTCCGGTATCCTTTATGGTAAAATGAAAGTGAAGATCCTCACCTTGCTTTTTGTAAGATACAGAAAGTTTAATTTCACCTTTTAAGGTAAATTTTACGGCGTTACCCAATAAATTAAATAAAATCTGCTTTAGTCTAAAAGCATCGCCCTTTACAAATTCCAAACCGGCAAGATCAAGTGCTGTATTTAACTGAAGTGATTTCTGTTCTGCCAATGGCCGCATTACCGAAACTACTTCATCAAAGGCTTTTTTGATATTAAATACCTGATTATTAAAGCTAAACTCACCTGAAATAATCCGGTTATAATCTAATACCTCGTTAACAATCTGAAGTAAATGAATGGAAGACTGATAAATCGCATCTACATCTTTTTTGTTGGGCACATCCTGCTGGGTAATCAGCTCGGCGTAGCCCAAAATAGACTGCAGCGGGGTTCTGATCTCATGGCTCATATTTGACAGGAACCGCTGCTTCGCTTTACCATGGTATTCCGCCTCATCTTTAGCCAGCTCCAACGCCTTTCTATACCTGTTGCTTTTTGTAATATCTGCTAAAATTAAATACAGCAGAATAACCGTTAACAGAAAAAAGATAATGATAATGGTTGTGATCTGTGTAATTCCGTCGTTAACTACTTCCTTGGCCTGAATACCATTTAAGTCAACCTGAGCTACTGCCTCGCCCTCTACCTCACGAAGAATCTGCAGCATTTTCGCAGTTAAGGTATTACTGGCACTTGATAAATCAGCCTCCCTTTTTAAAAATTTCTGGCTTTTCTGACGCTGTTCCAGCTCGATATTCCTTAACGAACCCGTCATGCTTTTCATGATGCTGTCTTCAGCCTTTGCATTTAAGGTATCACGCTTAACCTTAAATTCTTCGTTAATGATTTTATAAACATCTGATTTCTTCTTCCCAAAAAGTTTGCTCAGGAAACCTCTTGATTTTTGTTCTTCCTCTGGCGCAACCGTGGTGGTTGATGTGGTCGTTTCGGTAGTTAATACTGCACTATCCGTTTGCCTGCTGCGTATAGCCACCAGCTCATTCAATTTCTTAACTTCGTCAGAAAAAGATTTGGTATTAACCAGTGTTTCCCTTACTTTAAGGTAGTTTACAAACTGTTTATCGCGATCTGAAAGTAAATTTTTGATCGATTTTATCCTAGACAATTGCGCAGAGTCTCCACGATATAATTTGCGAAGCGTATCTAAACTTGATCTTAACTTACGCGATTCCTTAAGGAAACTATAATTGCCCTGTTTATTAAAAGCTTCATCACGTTGCAACTGATCCAACCTGGCTATCTTGTGCGAAAGATCATTAACAATCCTTAAACGGTCGTTCGGCGCTGAAATTTCTTCCACGGTATTCAGCATCCTGGTAAAAGCGAACTTGCTGATACCCCATGCCAATAGCAGCGCAAAACAGGCGAACAGAAAACCTATAATTACTTTACTTTTTATTGCCCGGAAGAAACGTTTTTGAATAACAGCCGCCATTTAATTCAGATTATTACCTTAAACCATTATAATAACGGTTTATCGTTTAGAATTGGTATCTGTTTATCTTTTACAAATAACGTACCATAAGAAAATTGGTTAAAAAGCTTTAATTTTATCATCGCCTAAAAAAACCAAACATGAACCGTATCGACCGACTTTTTGGAATCCTGACTTTACTCCAATCCAAAAAATATATTACTGCAGAAAAAATTGCAGAAAGATTTAACATGAGCATACGTACGGTTTACCGCGATATTAAAGCGCTTTGCGAGCAGGGAATACCCGTAAGTTTTGAGCAACATAAAGGTTATTATCTCGTGCAAGGCTATTTTTTGCCACCGGTTTCCTTTAATATGGATGAAGCCAATGCTTTATTATTGGTAGAAAGTTTGGTAAATGGTTTTGCGGATAACTCCATCCGTACGCATTACTCTTCTGCACTAACCAAGGTAAAAGCAGTATTAAAAACAAGTCAAAAAGAAAAACTCGAAACTTTAAACCAGCATATCAAACTGCAGATTCCTGAAAGATTGAGTTTCAACTTTGAATACCTGTCCCTTATTCAGCACGCCATCGCCGAAAAATACCTTATTGCACTTGATTATAAAAATAATAAGGAGGAGGTAAGCAAAAGAGAGGTAGAACCGATCGGATTAATTTTTTACGCATTTAGCTGGCACCTCATTGCCTGGTGCCATTACCGAAACCAATACCGCGATTTTAACCTCACGCGGATTATCTGCCTCAAAAATTTGGGTATTCCTTTCAAAAAAACGCAACATATTCCATTAAGCGATTATATGCATCTACTGCCGGTAAATTATTAAGAATCAAAAATTCCTGCATCTTTCAAACGTTGTATCACATCTTCAATATTTACGGTTGAATGGTCGCTTTTGAGGTATATTTCGGCAAGATAAACTATTTTATCAAGGACAACGACATAAATTATAACCCTTGCACCGCCAGATTTACCCTTATTCGTACCAGAAATGGATAATCGGATTTTATAAATGTTCTGGCTTAGATGAGCTCCCAATTCAGGATTTACTTCTAAATCATTAATGAGTTTTAATAAATCAGATTTTATGCCGCGATGTTTCTTAAAGATTCGCTTAACTTCCCTTTCAAAATTAGGAACCGTTTTAACCTTAAAGCTCATCTAAAAAATCTTTGGCATCTCGTAATTCTATTTTTCCTTCGTGATGAAGATTGATTTGTTCAAGAGATTCTTTTAGGCGCTTATAGATTGCCTGTTCAGGTCTATTTGGTGTTCTTTCTTTTGCTTTAATATTAGATACAACCTCGTAGTTCAAGCCCAAGGCATCAAGCACAGCCTTTACAGCTTTTTCAGATTTCTTGTTTTCGATATTTACGGTTAACGTCGTCATTACTACAAAAATACACTTTTTTGAATAAAACATTTCTCAATTAAATTATTTTTTCACACTGCCATAGGGTTGTCAGTAGTCTGTATTTTCTTTGTGTAAACAAACATCAAAAATCATGAGCATCGCCGATTTATTACTTATGGAGTTACACACAGTAGAAAAAACAAAACAGAAAAATATGGACATTATTAAATTATTATTGAAAGAGTTGGCAGACGAATTCAATACCACGAAAAAATTCCTGGCCATTGTACCGGCAGATAAATTTGACTGGGCACCGCACGAAAAAAGTATGAAAATGAAATCGCTTGCGGTTCATATTGCCGACCTTCCACGCTGGGTTTCATTGGCTCTAAATACCGATGGACTGGATTTTGAAACCGAACCTTACACAGAACCTCATGTAGAAAATGCTGGTGACCTGGTTAAAATTTTGGAGAAAAATTATGCAGCCGGAAAGGCCGATTTAGAAAAAGCTACCGAAGATAATTTAAACGGGCGTTGGGTACTCAGTATGGGTAAACAGGTTTTGGCCGATTATTCTAAATACGAAACCATCCGCCACTCTTTAAACCAAACTTCTCATCACCGGGCACAATTGGGTGTTTATTTAAGGTTATTGAATATTCCAATTCCGGGAAGTTATGGCCCAAGTGCTGATGATCATAGTTTTTAGTTTATAAAGATAATCGTCATTTCCGTACAGGCATAAATCGATGTCGTTATTTAAGCGCCCAACACATTAACCACAGGTAAAAAGGATAAACACAGATATAAAAATCCGTGTTTATCTGTGCAGATCTGTAGTTAAAAGCCTTTAAATTAAGGCCATTGGGCTTGAATATTAAAGCTATTGAATCAGCATTATCATCGATCAGCTGTTGAAACTTGTTGCGTTTCAATGGGTTCATTTGAAATGACCATCGAATTACCAGGTCCACTTCATACTTTAGCTGCACTTTGCTATTTTTAGCAATGAAAAAAATATTTGCGATTTCAGGCAGCACCAAAACTTCATCAACCAACGGACTTTATATTTCGGCTATTAGCCAGCTTCTAGGGAAAGATTTTGAGGTCTCCATCTTCCCAACTATTGCAGATGTTCCACATTTCAACCCTGATCTGGATTTAGCAGATCCACCAAAGGTTGTTTATGATCTTCGTAAAACCATCCAGGAAGCAGATGGCATCATCATTTCTACACCTGAATATGCTATGGGGCTACCCGGTTCATTAAAAAACCTGCTCGATTGGACGGTAAGTGCCGCATCGTTTTCTGATAAATCCGTTTTAGTGCTTGTTGCTTCTACACAGGGTGAAAAAGCCTATGAATCCATAATAGATATTTTAACCGTACTTGAGGCTAAAATATCTTCACAGCTCATTCCCTTTGCAAAAGCTAAAATTAATCATAATGCAGAAATTACAGATCACGAAACTTTAACAAAGCTTAAAAGTACTGTTCATGCATTTGTTGCTACTGTTGAGAATGGATAACACAATTTATTTCCGTAAAATTGCAGCATGAATAATAATTCTGCCACCCGTTTAAATAAATTCATCAGCGAAAGCGGATTATGTTCACGCCGTGAAGCTGACCGCTATATTGAAAAGGGCACTGTTTTTATCAATGGAAAAAGGGCTAAGGTTGGCGATCAGGTTTTTGCAGGCGATAAAGTGATGGTAAACGGCCATAACATCGAACCTAAAGAAGAAAGTAATTTCATCCTGCTGGCTTTTAACAAGCCTGTTGGCATTACCAGTACTACTGAAGGCAGCGTACGCGATAATATTGTCGATTACATTAACCACAGTGAAAGAATATTTCCCATTGGCCGGTTGGACAAAGATTCGTCAGGTCTGATCTTCCTCACCAATAATGGCGATATCGTTAACAAAATTTTAAGGGCAGGGAATAAACACGAAAAGGAATATGTAGTTACGGTTAATAAGCCCATCACTGAAGATTTTATTTTCGAGATGAGTAATGGAGTTCCAATCTTAGGTGTGAATACACGTAAATGCAAGGTAAGGCAGATCAGCACTTTTGTTTTCAATATTATCTTAATTCAAGGATTAAACAGGCAAATAAGAAGAATGTGCGAGCATTTTGGTTACGAAGTGACAAAACTCGAGCGTACACGCATCATGAATATCAGCCTTAAAGGTATCCCCACGGGAGAATTTAGGGAACTTACCGAAGAAGAGATGAAAGCCATTACCAAAAGTGTCGAAAACTCATCTTCTGAAGCTAAACCCAAAACAAAAAGCGCTACCAGGAAAAAAACAAATACCTGGGGGGAAATCCCTCAACTTAGAGAAGAGCAAACAAAAAAACGTTTAAACCTAAGCCGTCTGACCCAAAATCAACAGGAAAAAAGAGCGCAGGTCATTCCGGAGCAAAACCAACAGGAAAAAGCAATGCGGGGAACAGAAATTCCAGGCCTGCTAAAGGTAAGGCAATCAGCAAGTCAAACTCAAGAGGCAGAGGAAGATAAGCTAATTAATTGTAAAATTTGGCCTCTTGCAGGCACCCTCAACCTTCTACCTTTCTGCCTTACGCCTTTTTTAAGTACCTTTGCAACAAATGGTAACAGCAAAAAAACCGATATCCGTGCATTAGATCTTCCTCAATTGCAACAACATCTTGTAGCAATGCAACAGCCTGCATTTAGGGCCAAGCAGATTTACCAGTGGCTTTGGGAAAAATCGGCTACGAGTTTCGAGCAAATGAGTAATTTATCTAAAGACCTTCGTAAGGTATTGGACGAAACTTTTGCTATCAATGCCGTTCAGGTTAACAACTCCCAATTCAGTAACGACCATACCATTAAAAATACTTTCAGGTTAGCAGATGGTAATATTGTAGAGGGGGTGCTCATCCCTTTAGAAGACCGCATGACTGCTTGTGTGAGCTCGCAGGTGGGCTGTAGTTTAACCTGTAAATTCTGTGCCACCGGCTACATGGACCGTAAGCGTAATTTAAATGCGGATGAGATTTATGACCAGGTTGTACTGATTGATAAACAAGCGAAGCAGAATTATAACAATCCACTTACCAATATAGTGTATATGGGAATGGGAGAGCCTTTGTTAAATTATGCAAATGTATTGAAGTCTATCGAGCGTATTACAGCTCCGGATGGCCTAAATATGAGTTATAAACGCATTACGGTTTCCACCGCGGGCATTGCAAAGATGATCAAAAAACTGGGCGATGATGGCGCAAAATTTAATCTTGCATTATCTCTACATGCTGCTGATGATAAAAAGCGTAATGAAATCATGCCCATTAATGAAGCCAACTCATTAAAAGCATTGGCAGATGCACTTAAATACTATTTTGCAAAAACGAAAAATCCGGTAACCTACGAATACATTGTTTTTAATCATTTTAATGATGAAATCTCTGATGCAATGGATTTGGCCAAATTCTGCAAACATATTCCTTGTAAAGTAAACCTGATCGAATATAACCCTATTTCTTTCGCCGATTTCACCAATGCGGAAGGGGATAAAATTGATGCATTTTCAAATTATTTGAAAAGCCAGGGTATTAATACCAATATTCGCCGTAGTCGTGGCAAAGACATCGATGCCGCTTGCGGGCAATTGGCCGTTAAGGAAGAAGCGAACGCTTAAGCCATCTACTACAACATTCTTAATACAATCTCTTTCATTTTTTGAAGCGCGGTTTCCTGTGCATTTAGGTTGGGTTCGGTCCTGCTGTCCGTTTTACTCCGCCCATGAAGAATTGGCTCCGTGCTCACTCCCATCAGGGCTATTTAACCCTGGCCAGAAGAAAAAACAGGTAAGATGGAAACGGACGATGGAATGGGCTCTGCGGAGATCAGCGTGATCTGCGGGAACAAACCCTTAACTTTGCTTAACTCTTTAATGTTGAGAAAAAGTTTATGGCTCCCTTTACCATTAAGGGATTAAGGACATTAAGAATAGCGCCCATATCTTAACCCTTCTTCACTCCTTAATGGTGAGAATAATCTGGAACTGTTAATAAATGGTAACAAATAAACGTACTGCAAAAATGCCATAAACGAAGAAAACCCTTCAACATTTCTGTTAAAGGGTTTCTTTTAAGATCTGGCACCGACCTACTCTCCCACGTGTTACCGCAGTACCATCGGCTCTGGTGGGCTTAACTTCTCTGTTCGGAATGGGAAGAGGTGGACACCACCGATATAGGCACCTGAATATTTTTAATTAAGGTTGAAGGAAGGAGGGTTTTAGGGAGGGAGGGTTATACCTTCCGCCTTTCTACCGTCGGCCTTCCAGCCTTAATGTATATCGATTTCAGTATTTCAATTTCGCTGACCTTAAACACAAGGCCTTGTATATAACAAGAAAACCCTTCAACATTTCTGCTGAAGGGTTTCTTTTAAGATCTGGCACCGACCTACTCTCCCACGTGTTACCGCAGTACCATCGGCTCTGGTGGGCTTAACTTCTCTGTTCGGAATGGGAAGAGGTGGACACCACCGATATAGGCACCTGAATATTTTTAATTAAGGTTAAAGGGAGGAGGGTTTTAGGGTGGGAGGGTTATACCTTCCGCCTTTCTACCTTCGGCCTTCCAGCCTTAAATGACATATTATTGAAAGAAGTTAGTTTGAAGAACAAACAACAGTCTGTTTGCTTTGAAAGCTTCGGATGATTAGTACTACTCGACTGTGCTGTCGCCAGCTTTACATCTGTAGCCTATCAACGTAGTAGTCTGCTACGGTCCTATATGGAATTCTCATCTCGTGGCTAGTTTCGCACTTAGATGCTTTCAGCGCTTATCTATTCCCAGCGTAGCTACTCTGCAATGCCCCTGGCGGAACAACAGATTCACTAGAGGCTGGTCCAACCCGGTCCTCTCGTACTAAGGTCAGCCCCACTCAAAATTCCTACGCCCACAACAGATAGGGACCGAACTGTCTCGCGACGTTCTGAACCCAGCTCGCGTGCCACTTTAATCGGCGAACAGCCGAACCCTTGGGACCTTCTCCAGCCCCAGGATGTGACGAGCCGACATCGAGGTGCCAAACCTCCCCGTCGATATGAGCTCTTGGGGGAGATCAGCCTGTTATCCCCAGCGTACCTTTTATCCTTTGAGCGATGGCCCTTCCATGCAGAACCACCGGATCACTATATCCGTCTTTCGACCCTGATCGACTTGTCTGTCTCACAGTCAAGCAAGCTTATGCTATTGCACTCCGCGTACGGTTACCAAGCGTACTGAGCTTACCTTTGAAAGCCTCCGTTACCTTTTTGGAGGCGACCACCCCAGTCAAACTACCCATCAAACAATGTCTCCCCCTTAGAGGGATTAGACACCGAATACAGAAAGGGTGGTATTTCAACGTTGGCTCCACGACGCCTAGCGACGCCGCTTCAAAGCCTCCCACCTATCCTACACATCCTGTATCCAATGTCAATGTTAAATTGTAGTGAAGGTGCATGGGGTCTTTCCGTCCCGTTGCGGGTACCCGGCGTCTTCACCGGGACCACAATTTCACCGAGCTCATGGCTGAGACAGCGCCCAGATCGTTACACCATTCGTGCAGGTCGGAACTTACCCGACAAGGAATTTCGCTACCTTAGGACCGTTATAGTTACGGCCGCCGTTTACTGGGGCTTCGATTCAATGCTTCTCTTACGATGACATCCCCTCTTAACCTTCCAGCACCGGGCAGGTGTCAGGCCTTATACCTCATCTTTCGATTTTGCAAAGCCATGTGTTTTTGTTAAACAGTCGCCTGGGCCTTTTCACTGCGGCTGACATTACTGCCAGCGCCCCTTCTCCCGAAGTTACAGGGCCATTTTGCCGAGTTCCTTAGCCATGATTCACTCGAGCACCTTAGAATCCTCTTCCCGGATACCTGTGTCGGTTTGCGGTACGGGTTTTTATAACCTGAAGCTTAGCGGTTTTTCTTGGAAGTCTGATTACCTGCACTATCCACTCACCCGAAGGCTTGCGGTACTATCAGCGTTCAGCTAGATCGGCGGATTTGCCTACCGTTCTAATACCTACAGCCTTTAACGATCTATTCCGTCAGATCGCGGCAGTGTCACTACTCCGTCCCCACATCGCAGTTATAAAAAGTACGGGAATATTAACCCGTTGTCCATCGAATTTCCCCTTCGGGTTCTCCTTAGGTCCCGACTAACCCTGATCCGATTAGCGTTGATCAGGAAACCTTATCCTTTCGGTGGGCGGGTTTCTCGCCCGCCTTATCGTTACTTATGCCTACATTTGCTTTTCTATAAGCTCCAGCACCCATTACCAGGTACCTTCGCTGCCGATAGAATGCTCCCCTACCGATATATTTCAATCCCATAGCTTCGGTGTACAGTTTAATGCCCGTTTATTATCCATGCCCGATCGCTCGACTAGTGAGCTGTTACGCACTCTTTAAATGAATGGCTGCTTCCAAGCCAACATCCTAGCTGTCTGTGCAATCGGACCTCGTTAGTTCAACTTAACTGTAACTTGGGGACCTTAGCTGATGGTCTGGGTTCTTTCCCTCTCGGCGCGTGACCTTAGCACCCCGCGCCTCACTGCCGACTATATTATATAGCATTCGGAGTTTGTCTGGATTTGGTAGGATTTGACTCCCCCGCACCCAATCAGTAGCTCTACCTCTATATAACTCAACGTCGACGCTGTTCCTAAAAACATTTCGGGGAGTACGAGCTATTTCCCAGTTTGATTAGCCTTTCACCCCTACCCACAGATCATCCGGAAACTTTTCAACGTTTATCGGTTCGGTCCTCCAGTACGTGTTACCGCACCTTCAACCTGTCCATGGGTAGATCACAAGGTTTCGCGTCTACCTCCTCTGACTATACGCCCTATTCAGACTCGCTTTCGCTTCGGATCCGTGCCTGAAGCACTTAACCTTGCCAGAGAAGAGTAACTCGTAGGCTCATTATGCAAAAGGCACGCCGTCACGCCACCTGGACGCTCCGACCGCTTGTAAGTACACGGTTTCAGGTTCTATTTCACTCCCCTGTTCGGGGTTCTTTTCACCTTTCCCTCACGGTACTGGTTCACTATCGGTCTCTCAGGAGTATTTAGCCTTACCGGATGGTGCCGGCAGATTCCCACAAGGCGTCTCCGACCTCGCGGTACTCAGGATACTGCTAGGCTAGCATTCTATACGTGTACCGGGCTATCACCGTGTATCGCTGGGCTTCCCATCCCATTCCACTTCTGTTTGCTAATGCCATGTTGCAGTCCTACAACCCCCACTTTGCCGTAACAAAGTAGGTTTGGGCTCTTTCCCTTTCGCTCGCCACTACTTAGGAAATCATTGTTATTTTCTCTTCCTCTGCTTACTTAGATGTTTCAGTTCGGCAGGTTTGCTCATTATATGTGACATGTCTTCAACATGCCGGGTTGCCCCATTCGGAAATCTTCGGATCAATTCCTATTTGCAAATACCCGAAGCTTATCGCAGCTTATCACGTCCTTCATCGCCTCTGAGAGCCAAGGCATCCCCCGTGTACTCTTTATTACTTTCTTCTACTCTTGCGCCTTTTGCGCCGCAAGGTATGCTTTTTTGCTCTTGTTATGATGTCTCATTCCCAACGTAAAGTCGGGAGAGCACAAACACAACAGTCGCCTATTGTTGTTTGCTCTTCTTTTTTAACTTCTTCCAATATGTCAAAGAACTTTACTGAGGCTGAAGGCCGAAGGTATAAAGGCGGAGGGTTTCATTGTCCCCAACCTAAGCTTCGTTTCAGCTTCGTTAGTAAAAAACTGCGGTCTCGAACCGTTTCATATTTCGATATTATTATATCTATATATGTGCCCCCTGGCGTTTCTTCTTTTCTTAATCTTTATGTCAATGTATATTATCTATCCCGATAATAAGGTATTTATTCTGTTGTGGTCTATGTACCGGCTTAAAGTTTACCTCTTTGCCTTCTACCTTCTGACCCTCAACCTTTATGGTGGAGAATAACGGTCCCGATAGCTATCGGGACGAACCGTTAAACGGTTGCCATTCTTCAGTGGAGAATAACGGAGTCGAACCGTTGACCTCCTGCGTGCAAGGCAGGCGCTCTAGCCAGCTGAGCTAATCCCCCAGAGTATTAGTTTTGAGTTTGGAGTCATTAGTCTGGAGTATTCATAACTCCCAGGCTCTTTTCTCTTTACTCCCAACTTCAATGGTAGTCCCGTCCAGATTTGAACTGGAGACCCCTACATTATCAGTGTAGTGCTCTAACCAGGCTGAGCTACGGGACTTCTTGATTTCAGGTAAGCAATAGTTTGCAGTATATAGTATCTTACCGCTACTGCTTCCTTTGGCTTCCCCTTCTTGTCTCCGTTAAGCTTACCTTTATAGTATGCCCACCGTTTTCTTCTGGGTGTTTCTTTTTTCTCTTGTGTTTTTAAAGTATTTAGTATCCAGTATCAAGACCTTAAGCCTTATACCTTATTACCATATACCTTAATTAGAAATATCATGTTGCGTGGCGAGTAGGTGAGTCTACTCCAGAAAGGAGGTATTCCAGCCGCACCTTCCGGTACGGCTACCTTGTTACGACTTAGCCCCAGTTATCGGTTTTACCCTAGGACGCTCCTTACGGTTACATACTTTAGGTACCCCCAACTTCCATGGCTTGACGGGCGGTGTGTACAAGGCCCGGGAACGTATTCACCGCGTCATTGCTGATACGCGATTACTAGCGAATCCAACTTCATGGGGTCGAGTTGCAGACCCCAATCCGAACTGTGAATGGCTTTGTGAGATTCGCATCATATTGCTATGTAGCTGCCCTCTGTACCATCCATTGTAGCACGTGTGTAGCCCCGGACGTAAGGGCCATGATGACTTGACGTCGTCCCCTCCTTCCTCTCTGTTTGCACAGGCAGTCTGTTTAGAGTCCCCACCATTACATGCTGGCAACTAAACATAGGGGTTGCGCTCGTTGCGGGACTTAACCCAACACCTCACGGCACGAGCTGACGACAGCCATGCAGCACCTAGTTTCGTGTCCTTGCGGACTGATCTATCTCTAAATCATTCACTAACTTTCAAGCCCGGGTAAGGTTCCTCGCGTATCATCGAATTAAACCACATGCTCCTCCGCTTGTGCGGGCCCCCGTCAATTCCTTTGAGTTTCACTCTTGCGAGCGTACTCCCCAGGTGGAACACTTAACGCTTTCGCTTAGCCGCTGACTGTGTATCGCCAACAGCGAGTGTTCATCGTTTAGGGCGTGGACTACCAGGGTATCTAATCCTGTTTGATCCCCACGCTTTCGTGCCTCAGCGTCAATAAGACCATAGTAAGCTGCCTTCGCAATCGGTGTTCTGAGACATATCTATGCATTTCACCGCTACTTGTCTCATTCCGCCTACCTCTAGTCCATTCAAGCCCATCAGTATCAAGGGCACTGCGATAGTTGAGCTACCGTCTTTCACCCCTGACTTAACAGGCCGCCTACGCACCCTTTAAACCCAATAAATCCGGATAACGCTTGGATCCTCCGTATTACCGCGGCTGCTGGCACGGAGTTAGCCGATCCTTATTCTTCCGGTACATTCAGCTCTCTACTCGTAAAGAGGTTTATTCCCGGATAAAAGCAGTTTACAACCCATAGGGCAGTCTTCCTGCACGCGGCATGGCTGGTTCAGAGTTGCCTCCATTGACCAATATTCCTTACTGCTGCCTCCCGTAGGAGTCTGGTCCGTGTCTCAGTACCAGTGTGGGGGGTCATCCTCTCAGATCCCCTAGTCATCGTCGCCTTGGTGGGCCGTTACCCCGCCAACTAGCTAATGACACGCATGCCCATCTTTATCCTATAAATATTTGAACATTGGATAATGCTATCCTGTGTTTTTATGCGGTGTTAATCCGGATTTCTCCGGGCTATCCCCCTGATAAAGGTAGGTTGCATACGCGTTACGCACCCGTGCGCCACTTTCTCTTCCAGCAAGCTGGAAAATATCGTTCGACTTGCATGTATTAGGCCTGCCGCTAGCGTTCATCCTGAGCCAGGATCAAACTCTCCATTGTAAAATGTGTTGTAAGATGCTGACCAGTTTTAACTATTGTTAAAAATAGTCTTCTTTTTTTATGTTGTCTGTTAGACACCACCTTTAAAATAAAGCTACGTAATCATGTACTTTGATCGGTACTTCATTACCTCGCTACGCTACATTGACATCTCTTTTAAGAACTTATTGACCTGGTAAACCTCACGGCCGGTCATTTATATATCTTCAAACTTCTGTTCGTTCAAGTCGTGTTCGTCTTAAACGTGTTTCCATTTGTTTCAATCTTTTTTCTATCTTTCCGGCATCCGCCGTTCCGATTTTTTCACCCTTCCTTTCGGTTGGGAGTGCAAAGGTAAGGATCTTTTCCGAACTTGCAAATAAAATAAATTTTATTTTTTTAAGCCTTCTTCTTTCCTTGTTTGCTTTTCAATACGCCAGGTTTAACTGGCTTTCCGTTCTTCCGAACCGGGCTGCAAAGGTAGCAATCTTTTTCTCTCCCGCAATATTTATTTTAAAATAAATCCTGCTCTCCTATCTCTCTATAACACCTTTTCAACTAAACCCTTCCTCCGAAGCGGGATGCAAAAGTAGGAAAAATATTGTTCCCTCCAAAGGTTTTTTACAGAATAGCACAGGCTTTAACGTAAGTTGATGGTTTTCAGCAGGAAAAAAAATTACTATAGTTAAAACTTTTTGAAGCAAAAGGTGTTTAAGCCTACTTATAAACCTCGCAGGTTTTTTGAAATCTGCGATCTGAAGACTTACGAAGTTCCCGGCGCACACGCTTCCTGGAAACTTCGTAAGTTACTCCCCTGCCCGCCTATCTAAACCCGATTGCAGTGGTAGCTGCAGGCTTCACGCCGGCACTACAAATGGAAAGCGGGAACATGCTTATATAGTAGCAAAACAACTGCTTTGCTAAAAAACTAGTTAACTATATTTTATCCTAGCCTTAAAAACATAGTATTCCTCGTAAATATTTTATAAATTAGTTAGATGCTTCGGGTTAGACAATGGACTTCTGATTTGTTTGGACTGCTGTTTCCAAATTTATGCAATGCATGCGGCCGTTCTTTATTTCGCCACGAACAGCTGATCTGTTTAAAATGCTTATACGATCTGCCTTTTACCGACTATCATCAATATGCAGATAATAGGGTTGCTAAGCAACTATGGGGCCGCTTACCACTTCATGCTGCAATGGCCATGTTATATTTTAAAAAAGGAGCGAAGGTTCAGAACTTGATACACAACTTAAAATATAACGGCAGAACAGATGTTGGCGTATTGTTAGGCAATATGCTGGGAGAAAAGCTAAAAACCGCAGCACTTTACCAGGATATTGATCTGGTTATTCCGGTTCCTTTACATCGTAAAAAACATAAGTCAAGAGGATATAACCAAAGTACCTTTATTGCAGAAGGAATTGCGACGCAGATGGGGATTGGCATTAGCGAGGACCACCTTATCCGGAATACTTCTACCGAGAGCCAAACTAAAAAAGCAGGTATAACCGTTACGAAAATATGATAGGTGTGTTTAAGGTAAATTCTCCTGAGGATATAACCGGCAAACATATTTTACTGGTTGATGATGTAATTACCACTGGGGCAACGCTTGAGGCCTGCGCAAATGTACTCTTAACTACAGGAGCAACAAAAGTGAGCATAGCAGCACTTGCCTTCGCAGAATAATTACCACTATATGGTTTAAGTACTATTGTAAGTAGCGAAACAATTTTCTAAGTTTGATTTATGCGTTTAAATATTGGTTTGGTGATTTTAATTTCATTCTTTGGTTTAGCTTGCCGGAAAGCAGAGCGTATCACCACAGATCCGAATGCTAAACTAAATATCTCCAGTAAAGAGGTATTATTTGATACCATTTTTACTTCTGTAGGCTCAACAACCAGAAGAATAAAGATTGTAAACAAAAATAATGATGCGGTTAAAGTATCCGAAATCAGATTATCCGGAGGGAATACTTCTGCTTTTAGTATCAACATTAACGGAGAGCAAACGCAGCATAAAAATGATCTCATCATAAACGGTCAGGATTCTATAAATCTTTTTGTCAAGGTTTCGATCAATCCAAATTCAACCAATCTACCCTTTCTTGTTCAAGATTCTATCCTGTTAAATACAAATGGGAATAAACAGGTTATTCAGCTCTTAGCTTACGGACAAAATGCCGTATTTATAAATGAATCTACGGTTAATACGAATATCATCTGGACAAAAGCTTTACCCTATATTATTAATGGATCATTAACCATTAAGAGTGGGGCTTCATTAACAATCCAGCCCGGAACTAAAATTTATTTCCATAAGGATGCCAATTTAAACATAGAAGGAAATCTGATCGTTAATGGCGACTTTACTGAGCCTGTATTATTTTGCAGCGACAGGCTTGAAAGAATTTATAGCGATGAGCCCGGGCAATGGAAAGGAATTTTCTTAAAACGCACCGGACATGGACTGATTAAAAATGCGATCATTAAAAATGCATCTGTTGGCATTACCTCCGATTCTTTATCTGTTAACAATAACCCCAAATTAATTTTAAGCAACAGTATCATCAAAAACATGCAGGTGGCAGCTTATATCGGCTATCACTCAGAACTGCTCGCATTTAATAATGTGATGTATAACTGCGGAAATTATTTGATATATGGAGTTGGGGGAGGGAATTATAATTTGAAACAGAATACCTTGGTTAGTTACAACTTAAACTTTCCGCGTAAAACTGCCTCATTGAGCTTTTCAGATTACTTAGCAGCAAATGCGTACAATAAACTTCAAATCAATTTAACCAATAACATCATTTGGGGAAGTTTAACTAATGAACTTGATATCCAAAAGAAAACTTCTGCCATGGTGCAACTCAATGTGTGGAGTAATTTAATCCGGTGCACCAACAGTACTTATAACAGTAACGGCAATATTTTGAATATTGATCCCTTATTCATCAACCAGGAAATGGAAAATTTTGAACTCTCGGCGAACAGTTTAGCCAGAAAGAAAGGCGCTGATTTGAGTACCGATCCTTATTTTACCGTTTATCTTAATAAAGACATCAAAGGCAACACCAGATTTTACCCCTCAACCTTAGGTAGTTATGAGAAATAACAACTTTTTTTATTTTTTAAAACCAATCGTAGGGAAATCTCGTTTATGTATATGAGAGCGTTAATTTAGATGGTAAGGGTCGATATTTCTTCTAAAGAATATCGGCCCTTTACTTTTCACCAGGATTTTAAGATTATAGGATTACCACACGCTATCGTCATGCTGAATTTATTTCAGCATCTTTCATGCAAAACAGAACATGAAATAAATTCAGGGTGACGACTGTTCGAACAAAATGTCATACAATAGCTCAAAATCAATATTAAATTACCAAATCCAGATTTAAGCCTCTTTTTTGGCAACGATCTCCATCAATCATATTTATTTCTTTAGAATTTAGCATCGGTCCAAATGGCGGCATTCAGCCCCGCTTTTCCTCTGCCGTTTTAATTTACTGATATCAAATATATAGCTCAAAACGGAATCCATTCATCTGATAGCTATCGGATCGGGCTTAGTTAACAATTCAGCATTAAATACTTCTACAATCAAAAAAGCAGCTACAAATTAATGCAGCTGCTTGATCTATTCGTTGTGTTGTAAATTATTCTACAGTTACTGATTTTGCCAGGTTTCTTGGCTGGTCTACATTACAACCACGCATTACCGCAATATGATACGACAATAACTGAAGTGGAATTGTGGCCAAGAGAGGTAAAAAGGCTTCATTGGCATCAGGAATTTCAATACAGTAATCAGCCATTTTTTTCACCTCGGTATCGCCTTGGGTTACAATAGCAATCACTTTACCTTTCCTTGCTTTTACTTCCTGTATATTGCTGATCACTTTTTCGTATGATGAATTCTGCGTAGCGATAAAAACTACAGGCATCTCTTCATCAATTAAAGCAATAGGACCGTGTTTCATCTCTGCAGCAGGATATCCTTCTGCATGGATATAGGAAATTTCTTTAAGTTTTAACGCTCCTTCTAAAGCTACAGGGAAGCCACTTCCTCTACCTAAAAACAAACAGTTGGTAGAATCTTTAATCTTTTCTGCTACTTCCTTAATCAGTTCATTCGATTCTAAAGCAATCTGAATCTTTTCAGGAATATTATCGAGCTCGGTTAAAAGTTCGATTAGCTTTGAAGTAGTAATGGTTCCTTTTTGTTGCGCCATATAAAAGGCCATCAAAGTTAAAACCGTTACCTGTGCAGTAAATGCCTTTGTAGAAGCTACACCGATTTCTGGTCCGGCGTGAGTATAAACGCCCGCATGCGTTAAACGTGGAATTGAAGCACCAGCAACATTACAAATTCCGAAAATAGTTGCCCCACGTTCTTTAGCCATCTCTATAGCCGCCATGGTATCGGCCGTTTCTCCAGACTGTGAAATGGCAATTACCACATCTTTTTCAGTAATAATCGGATTTCTATACCTGAATTCTGAAGCGTATTCAACTTCAACAGGAATACGGGCGTATTCTTCAATCAGGTATTCGCCAACCAAACCTGCATGCCACGATGTTCCACAGGCCACAATGATGATGCGATCTATATTTTTTAATTTCTCTGCAAATTCTTTAATCCCGCCAAGCTGAACTTTCCCTTCTTCAGGATAAATACGACCACGCATACAATCTTTAATCGAACGCGGCTGCTCATAAATTTCCTTGAGCATAAAATGATCGAAGCCACCTTTCTCCAGCATTTCTAACTTTAACTGCAGCTCCTGGATTAATGGCGTTTGTACCACATTATCCAATCTTTTAACCAAAAGATCATCTTTGGTGATCAGCGCAATTTCATTATCATTCAGATAGATAACATTCCTGGTGTATTCGATAATCGGCGTAGCATCAGAAGCGATAAAGTATTCTCCCTGCCCCACACCAATTACCATCGGACTGCCTTTTCTGGCCGCAATTAAACGATCAGGATGATCCTGATCCATAATCACGATGGCGTAGGCGCCAATCACTTCCTTCAAAGCCAAACGAACGGCTTCCAAAAGATCTATATTTTCAATTTCCTGAATTTCTTCTACGAGATGAATGAGTACCTCCGTATCGGTATCGCTTTTAAATTCGTGCCCGCGGTTAATCAGTTCTTCTTTTAAAGTAGCATAGTTTTCTATAATGCCATTGTGTATAATTGATAATTTACCGTTGTTCGAAGTATGCGGATGGGAGTTACGGTCAGAAGGAACACCATGGGTTGCCCAACGGGTATGGCCCATACCAATAGTACCAGACTTATCCTGGTCTTTAGCAAACTCTTCTAAAACTGCTACTTTACCGGCTTTTTTATAAATATGCTCTCCGCTTTCATTCATTAATGCAATACCCGCACTATCATAACCGCGGTATTCTAATCTTTTAAGGCCTTTAAGTACAATTGGCCAGGCTTCTCTATAGCCAATATAGCCCACTATTCCACACATAATTTATGTCTAATTAATTTGGGATAAATATATAAACAAACGTTTGTTTTAAAGCATTAAGCGCTAAAGATCTTTTTATTTAATCAAAAAAGCAGCTACAAATTAATGTAACTGCTTTTTGTATACCAGTACTAAATCGAATTACCTTTCCTATTTATAAAGTGGAAATGCACTCACCAATTTAATCACTTCAGCTTTCACTGTATTTAGGTTAACTTCATCTTCCGGATTAGTTAAAACCCTGTCGATTAATTCAACAATCTGTTCCATTTCGGCTTCTTTTAAACCCCGGGTAGTGATGGCAGCAGTACCCACACGGATACCGGAAGTTACGAACGGAGATTTATCATCAAAAGGCACCATGTTTTTATTCACGGTGATTTCCGCTTTCTCTAAAGCATTTTCGGCTACCTTACCGGTGATGTTTTTATTGCGCAAATCAATTAACATTAAATGGTTATCTGTACCACCTGAAATAATGCCATAACCTTTTGCTACAAATGCTTTAGCCATTGCCTGTGCATTAGCAGCTACCTGTTTAATGTATGTTCCGTACTCTTCACTTAAAGCTTCGCCAAAGGCAATTGCTTTAGCGGCAATAATATGCTCCAACGGACCACCTTGTGTTCCTGGAAAAACAGCCATATCGAGCAAGTTGCTCATTAAACGGATTTCGCCTTTAGGCGTTTTTAATCCCCATGGATTTTCGAAATCCTGGCCCATCATAATCATACCGCCACGTGGTCCACGTAAAGTTTTGTGGGTTGTAGTGGTTACAATATGGCAGTGTGGAAGTGGGTTCGCTAACAATCCTTTTGCGATTAAACCTGCCGGGTGAGAAATATCAGCTAAAACCAAAGCACCAATTTTATCAGCTACTGCACGGATAAAAGCATAGTCCCACTCACGTGAGTAGGCAGAGGCTCCGCAGATAATCAGTTTTGGTTTTTCGGCTAAAGCAACTTCCTCTAATTTGTTATAATCAATGAGTCCGGTTTCTTTTTCAACACCATAAAATAATGGCTGATATAATTTACCCGAAAAGTTAACTGGCGAACCATGTGTTAAGTGCCCGCCATGAGAAAGATCAAATCCTAATATTTTATCGCCTGGTTGCAGAACAGCAAGCATTACTGCCGCATTAGCCTGTGCTCCAGAATGTGGCTGAACGTTTACCCAAGCCGCACCGAACAATTCTTTTGCCCTATCGATAGCAATCTGCTCTACCACATCTACCACCTGGCAACCGCCATAGTAACGTTTTCCTGGTAAGCCTTCGGCATATTTATTGGTCAGTACCGATCCGGCAGCTTCCATTACCTGCTTGCTTACAAAATTTTCTGATGCAATAAGCTCTAAACCATGCTCCTGGCGGTTTAATTCTTTATCGATAAGTTCAAAAATTTGGTTGTCGCGTGTCATTGTATATTTAGGTTTGTATTTTTTTGCAAAAGTAAGGATTTCAAATTTAATTTTGGCCGTATTTAGGATAATGCTTTCACATTAAAGTTGTTAAAGCCGCTGCCAATGGTTATCTCTACGATTTGCTGTTGCAACATCTCTAAAATGGCCAGGAAATTATAAACGAAATGTACTTTATTTTCTGAGTTTTTAAGCACGAGGGCAAAATCGATCTGTTTATTGATATCAAGCAAGTTGGCAATAAAGTGTTTTTGCTGTTCGATGGTATAGGGATATTGCACCACAGTATGTTTAACTTCTTCACTGCGCAGCTCATACTTCTGCATGGTCCGGTGATAAACGGTTAAAAGCTTATACAAATCTAATGATAAAAGCTCGTCCTGATGCGTAGATGAAGCGGCAGCCAATGTGAGATCATACGTAATGTTACCCCTCTGGTTTTGCTTTAACCGATCCTCTTCATAAACCTTCATTTCTTCTGCTGCTGATTTAAACTGCTTATAGGCAATCAGCCTGGCAATAAGGTCCTGCTCCGGGTTGATTTCGTTGCCAACCTCATCTAACTCGATCCTCGGTAATAACATTTTAGATTTAATCCGCATCAGGGTGGCAGCAACCAGAATAAATTCGCTCGCTACTTCTACATTTAAGGCAAGGAGTTGGTGAATATAAGCCAAAAAGTCGTTGGTAATCTTCGCAATCTCCACATCCTGTATATTAAGTTCATCGCGTTCAATAAAGAACAGCAACAAATCGAAGGGACCTTCAAATACCGGAAGCTTTATTTCAAAATTTTCTGCCTGCATGTAGCAACAAACATAATGAAAATTTCCAGGTCCTCTAACTTAAAACGTTATACGCAACCCTCAGCTAAACTTCGCCAAATGCTCACCGCTCCACCCTAATTCAATGCCATACGCCAATCCTCAACGCGCTGCGCCAGCCGCTAAACGCCAGCCTGCTTAACCCGCTATAACAAACTGCTATTTTTCTCTTCTATATTAAAACAAATTTAACTTACTTTGTATCTTGTTTTTTCCCCTAAATTCCGAATGCAAGTAAAAGCTGGCCCCCTATTATCTAAAATTAACTATCCTGCTGATTTAAAGCAATATAGCGAATCTGACTTAGTACAAATAAGCCAGGAATTACGACAATATATTATTGATGTAGTTAGTGTTAATGGCGGCCATTTTGGCGCCAGCTTAGGTGTGGTAGAATTAACCGTAGCCTTACACTATGCCTTAAATACCCCTTACGATAAATTAGTCTGGGATGTGGGCCATCAGGCATACGGGCATAAGATCTTAACTGGCCGCAGAGATTTATTCCATACCAACCGAGTATATGGTGGCATTAGCGGTTTTCCGAAAATTTCAGAAAGTGAGTACGATACCTTTGGTGTAGGCCACTCTTCTACTTCCATTTCCGCAGCTTTAGGGATGGCGGTGGCTTCACAACTAAAAGGTGAAACCGACAGGCAGCACGTGGCCGTTATTGGCGATGGTGCCATGACAGCTGGTTTAGCTTTTGAAGGATTAAACCATGCAGGGATCGAAAACAGTAATGTGCTTGTGATCCTGAATGATAACTGTATGTCTATCGATCCGAATGTAGGTGCACTTAAAGAATATCTAACCAGTATCACCATTTCAAAATCTTATAATCGTTTTCGTGATGACATTTCTCATGTACTCACAGGGCTATCTAAGCTTGGCCCAAATGCACATAAATACGTTAAGAAAATAGAGAAGAGTATTAAAGGCACGTTACTCAAACAAAGTAATTTATTTGAGGCATTAAACTTCAGGTACTTTGGTCCTGTTGACGGGCACGATGTAACACGCCTGGCGCAAACCATAAAAGATTTATCTGCTATTCCGGGGCCTAAACTTCTACATTGTATTACAGTAAAAGGAAAAGGTTTTGCCCTGGCAGAAAAAGACCAAACCAAATGGCATGCCCCGGGTTTATTCGATAAGATTACAGGCGAAATCAAAAAAGCATTCCAGATAAGCCGCAACCACCAAAATATCAGGATGTTTTCGGGCATACCATGGTAGAACTGGCTGAGGCTAACGATAAAATTGTAGGCATTACACCAGCAATGCCATCCGGCTCATCATTAAACATTATGATGAAAGCAATGCCGAAACGCGCATTCGATGTAGGTATTGCAGAACAACATGCGGTAACTTTCTCCGCCGGCCTGGCTACGCAAGGATTGGTTCCTTTCTGCAATATCTATTCAAGTTTCATGCAAAGGGCATACGATCAGGTAATCCATGATGTAGCCATCCAGAAACTAAACGTAGTTTTCTGCCTGGATAGAGCTGGTCTGGCAGGTGCCGATGGTGCAACACACCATGGTGCTTACGATATCGCCTATATGCGCTGTATACCCAATCTAATCGTTTCTTCCCCTATGAATGAAGAAGAGCTTCGTAACCTGATGTTTACAGCTCAACAAGAAAATATAGGGCCTTTTGTAATCCGTTACCCCCGCGGAAATGGGGTAATGCCCGATTGGAAGAGACCTTTCAAAGCATTGGAAATTGGTGAAGGCCGTAAAATTTGTGACGGGGAAGACGTAGCACTATTAACTATTGGCCACGTGGGTAATTTTGCTGTTGAAGCATGTACAGAATTAAATAGCGAGGGTTTTTATCCGGCGCATTACGATTTACGTTTTGTCAAACCACTGGATGAAGCTTTATTGAACGAGGTATTTTCCAAATACAAAAACGTGATCACTGTTGAAGATGGTTCATTACCAGGAGGGGTAGGTGCTGCAGTATTGGAATTTATGGCCGATAATAACTATAACGCACAGGTAGTCAGACTTGGAATCCCTGATAAGTTTGTTGACCATGGAGAACAGCCCGAGCTCTGGGCAGAGTGTGGCTATGATAAAGATGCCATCGTTAAGGCAGTTAAAAACGTTGCCGTTAAGCGTGTTACCGATAAAATGGCGGGATAAAGCCCATATTATCGGTATAATTACCTGTTTCGGTTTAACGCTTTGAGCTTAGATCTTAAGTCTATTGAACGCTGATGGTACAGAACTGACCAGCATATATTGTTCTAGCCGCCAAAATTCAAAATCAATAACCATAATCAGAGAAAAAGGGGCTTCCTACCTATTTCCCAAAGTCAAAAATTGGCTATAAGTCCCACACGGTTAATCAGCCAGATCATGATTCCTTCCTTTTAGTTCAGTTTGGAGATCCAAAACTACCCTATCAATGACACGATTCACCTGGTCAATCATTGGGATAAGTTCTGAAACCGGAGCGTTTTCATCGCTTAAGGATTCAATATCCCTTATTACACGCTGAATCGAAATAATACCAAGGTGATCAATGGTTGACTTAAGCTTATGTGCCAGTTTTGATATATTTGGAAGGTCAGTATTTTCTAAAGCGTAGTTTAGATCACGGAGGGTAACGGGCATCTGATCGCAGAATAGCTGAATCATTTTGGTAACAAAATCCTCCTTCCCCTTACTTATAACATACAGGCCATCCAGACTGTAAAGCGGAAGCACAGCTTCCGGCTGATCAGGCGCTACTGCTTTTTTTATCATCCATTTATCGATCACTGTAATAAAAAGTTCTTCGTTTATCGGTTTTGTAATATAATCGTCCATGCCCGCAGCAATACACTTTTCCCTTTCCCCGCTTATTGCAGAGGCTGTGAGCGCAATGATAGGCCCGTTATAGCCACCATCCCTTAATAATCGTGTTGTATCGTAACCATTCATAACTGGCATCTGAATATCCATAAGAATCAGGTCAAAATCTTCCCTATCAACCATCTCAAGAGCGATCTCCCCACTCTCAGCGACCATGATCTGAGGACCAAAGTTTAATAGTATAGTTGAAGCAACAAGCCTGTTCATTTCGTTGTCGTCAACAATGAGAATCCTCCTGCCTGAAAACAGGTCATCACTAAGCGCTAATTTTGGTTCCACGGGGAGATCGGTCCCAACACCTTTCTTCAGCCTGATGACAAACGAAATGTCAGAACCCTTCCCCTTTTCACTCTTAACATTAAAATATCCACCCATTTGAGCAACCAGCTTCTTAGATATACTCATTCCCAGGCCAGTTCCACCATACCTGCGTGATACAGACTCATACTCCTGGCTGAAGTTGTCAAAAAGACGTTTAATAAATTCAGGCTCCATTCCTATTCCAGTGTCCCTCACCAGGATCTCAATTTCCTGAGCATCATCAAAATCTGCCAGAAGGCTTACCGTAAGGGATACAAATCCCGTGTCTGTAAATTTTATGGCGTTGCTTAACAAATTTAATACTACCTGACTGATCCTAAAGGGATCTCCTATCAAAACTGGTGCGATATCATCATAGTGGGGTTGAAGATAATGGATTACCAACCCTTTTTTTCAGCCCTGTGTATAATCACCTGAATTACCTCCCTGAGTACATTGGAAATATTCAGCCCGATATATTCGAGATTCACTTTACCGGCTTCAATCTTTGAAAGATCTAAAATATCATCAATAATTACCAGTAAGTTCTTTGATGCTGTTTGTATGGTCTGGATGCAGTAATCCTGCTCAACAGTAAGGTTGGTCCTGGAAAGTTGGTTAGCCATATTGATGATTGCGTTCATAGGCGTTCTAATCTCATGGCTCATATTCGCCAGAAACATGTCCTTGCTATTGGCAGCTTTTTCAGCCTCTAATTTTGAAGCGATCAGTTCGAGTTCCTGTTGCTTGTTACGGGTAATTTCAAAGTTGACCAGGAGAGAACCGATTACTTCACTTTTATTGTTAAAATTTATGGTCCTGCATATCAGCCACCATTTCCGCTCGCCTTTCGCATCCAAAAACTGGATTTCACTTACCTCTGCATTGATGCTTTCATAACTTATCGCATCACCCTCTTTCGAGAATAGCTTGCCGTTAAACAATTCTGAGACTGATCTGCCTTTAATGTCTGTAAAATCGTATCCTGATATTTCACAAAAGCTGTTATTTGCATAAACAATCTGCTCTTCTATATCCAGTTCCAGCAAACCAAGCTTCATGTTTGCGATAACATTATAATAACTGTGTTCGTTAACAGAAAACGGCAGGTTTTCCATTTGGCTATCTTGATCTCTATCAACTACTAAACCTCCTATAGCAGGCCTAGGCGTGTTAAGGAGTGATTGCCCGTATCCGGCGAAAAAAAATAAATTTTGAGCAAAGATTTTTTCCCATCTTCCATTTATCCGCACAGGCTGTTTTTTCATCGTCATCCCAGTGCTTCCCAAATCAGGATATTGATCATCTTTACCGGTATGGAGATCTTCGAAATGATCGAAAATCGGTTCACCAACACAGTTACCGCTGATTTCTTCCAGGCGCTCAGCCAGTTCAACTATATTCATATCTGCATCAACGATGACAAAGAACGGAAATAGCCGGTTAAGCTGGGCGCTGTCCAGCGACAAAAGGTTTCTGTTTATCATTTTTATACTATTATAGCGGTAAATTAGGAACTATATCGTACAGGCAGGGCCATAATGCCTTACCTCATCCCCTGCCAACTAGAACAATAACAAGGAGCCAAAGTTCTATAGAAAGAGAAATTATGTTTAAGGCTAATCGGCTTATCCCAATGATTTTTAATACTCCTAAAAAGAATAAAAAAAGTTATTTATTTATTTTTTCTTATAATTGCATTGAAATGTCGCCGTGCCTAAATTAAATTTATTATTTATCAAAACTGAAATTATTTCGAATTTATTAACGCATCAACGAAGATAATAATTATTGAAAATCAATTTTACATTCAAATGGTTGGCCTTTACTTTCAGACAGTGACTGTGCAAAAAAATTACATAAGAGTCCTATTCCAATAACGCTTCTTGACTAATGAACCAACAGACTAATCCTAAAGTACATATTCTCCTTGTTGAGGATGATGAATTTATGCAGGCAATACTTGAAGAGATATTGCAGACTAAATACCGCATAGATATTAGGCCTGACGGAATGACTGCACTCACTTTCCTACAGAACGGAAACATTCCGGATCTGATTATATCTGATTTGAACACGCCCAATATGAGTGGCCTTGAGCTGATCGAACAGCTAAAGACCAGCGACTTTTTCAGTTCCCTGCCAATTATGATATTATCAGGAGAGGAAAGCTCGAATAAACGCATCAAATGCCTGGAAGCTGGTGCTGATGACTTCATGGTTAAACCCTTCAATCCTGCTGAACTGGAAGCCAGAATAAAGATGGTACTCCGACGAGCCGGAAAAAGCAATTTTTAATGGCGGAGGAAGAGATCAGCGGGCCGATTGAGCTACCCATCATAGCCATGATAGGCTTTGATGACTATACACAACGTACCTTTTTTGAAAACTGCAGATTTGACGGCATGCGACTCGTCTATTTCGACAATGGACTAAAGCTCGCACAGACATGGACCGAACAGCATCTTGAAATCGTGGCCATCATATCTAACAGCGAAATTCTGTCGAACGGTGGCCTTGCGCTTATCGAAACCCTCAAAAATATACAGATGCCAAGCGTACCTTTTTTCTGGTTGTAAAGTACTTCAATCCGAATTTAAGGATCCTGGCCCTTACAGCAGGCATTTCAGATGTATTCCGGCTGCCTATGCATCAAGCCCGGGTAGAAAAACGTATTAATTTTTTTGTCCGGAACTGGACAGCACTGACCAAAAGTCTTGCTATCAGACCAAATGTGATACGCCCGATCGGATTAGCAAAAAGAACGTTTGACATTTTCTTTGCCGGTTTTGCACTAATCGTATTATTTCCTTTATTAGTGCTGGTTGCGCTTTCAATATGGCTGGAATCAAAAGGCCCTGTTTTTTATTACTCACTGCGTGCCGGAACCGGATTTAAGGTATTTAGATTTTATAAATTCCGCTCCATGTATGTTGATGCAGATAAAAAGATCAAAGATCTGATGCATCTCAATCAATATGATCTGGACCGGGTTGAGCAAAAAACAACAGCCGGGGATACCGTCCTTTGCCAGGACTGCTTACAAGCTGGGAAATGCCAGTATCCATTGTATGGCGATGGTGTACAGTGGTGTGAAAAGGACGGGGGTTATTTTAGTGCAGCCAACAGCGGATCTGCATTTTTCAAAATCGCGAATGACCCAAGGATAACAAAAATCGGCAATTTCATCAGAAACACGAGTATCGATGAACTGCCACAGCTCTGGAATGTAATCAAAGGAGACATGAGCATTGTTGGAAACAGGCCCCTGCCAATTTATGAAGCTGAAAAACTTACGACAGATAGATATGTACTGCGGTTTGCCGCACCTGCAGGAATAACGGGACTATGGCAAGTGGAGAAACGGGGAAAAGGAGAAATGAGTGAGGAAGAGCGCCTCCTTCTTGATAACAAATATGCAAAGAACCAAAGTTTTTCGAACGATATCAAACTCATCCTGAAGACGATCCCTGCGCTTTTCCAGAAAGAAAGCGTTTAGCCCTAACGGCTGAAGGAGAAATTAAAAAAACTTATTATGGTTTAAACAGACTATATTCTTTGGAAAGCCTACCATTCCCAATTCTTTAGCTGAAGGAACAGATAAACTTCTAAAGAAAATCAATTTTTCCCATTTTTGTTTTTGATATTCAACAACTAATCGTAATATTAAAGAATACTAATATAACTGTAAATTCAGTTAATTTAAATGCCGGATACATGGCATAAAAATCAGGCTATTAAATAATTTGCTTTTATTTCTACTTATTAGTTTAAAGTAAAATTAACAATGCTTTACCTGACAAAAAGATGGAAATGCAAGAAAATGAAAATGCTCGTCTGGAAGCACTTTATAATTATGAAATCATAAACTCTGGACAAGAGAGGGGATTTGACAGGCTTACCGAGATCGCATCGTTAATCTGTGAGTGTGAAATATCATTAATTTCATTCGCGGAAAAGGATAGACTCTGGTATAAATCAGCAACTGGTCTCATTATAGAAGAGGTTCCCCGGGACTTTGCAATATGTGAGTATACCTTACTTGGTGAGGAGGTGTTCATAGTAGAAGATACACTCGAAGATGAACGTTTCCGGCACCATGCGCTTTCTGAGGACGGCGTGAAAGTGAGGTTTTATGCAGGATATCCTTTAATAGACCCCGATGGCTTTACCCTGGGTTCAATATGCGTAGCAGACCTGGCACCAAAAAAATTAACGGCTGCGCAGCAGCGAATATTGTCTTTACTTGCCGAAGAGGCCATATCGCTAATCATAGAACGCCGCAAAAAAGAAGAATATAAGAATTTCAGTACGCTGTTTAATGACTCTGAAGATCTGATCTGTATTTTGGCACCGGATGGAAAATTCAAAAAGGTAAATCCAGGCTTTAATAAACGGCTCGGATTCGATGAAACCGAACTGAAGCAAAAAACTATCTTTGACTTTATTCCACCTCAGGACTTGAAAGAGGGAATGGAAGTTTGGGATAGCTTAAAAAGCGGTCAACCGTCTGATAAGACAACACATAACATGCTCACCAAAGATGGACAACATAAAACCATTGAATGGACAGCAACGATTGAAAAGATCAACGGAAATCTTTTTGCCATTGGGCGTGATGTTACCGCCGAGGTAGAAAAAAACAGGGCACTAAAAGTCAGTGAACAGAAATTCAAAGCTTTCTTTGAAAGCTCGCAGGGATTGATGTGCACCCATGACATGGAAGGAAACTTCATCTCAATCAACTCTGCCGGCGCAAAAATACTCGGTTTTAAAAGAAAAGAACTAAAGGATAAGAGCCTTTTTGACATTATTCCGGTTGAAAGGCATAAAAATCTGCGTCAATACCTATCTGAAATTGCAGAAAACGGGCATTCAAAAGGATTAATGATCGTGAAACGGAAGTCGGGAGAAGAGCGGATTTGGCTATATTCTAACGTATTACAGAAAGATCTTGACAATACGCCTTACATTGTTGGTAACGCAGTTGATATCACCGATCAGAAAAAACTTGAGCATGAGCTGATCCATACCCGGAACCTTTTAGAGGAAACAAGCAAACTTGCAAAAATAGGAGGATGGGAACTTAACCTGAATGAGGAAAAAGTTGTCTGGACAGCTACCACCAGGGAAATACATGGTGTGCCGGTAGATTTCATACCCACTTTTGATAACGCACTTAAATTTTACAAGGAGGGAGTAAGCAGGGAGAAAATTCAGCAGGCCATTGAAGAATGCATTCAAACAGGCAAAGACTGGGACCTAGAGCTTGAAATTACAGACTTTAATGGAAAGGAAATTTGGGTAAGGGCAAAAGGACACGCAGAATCTGTGGAGTCCGCGACGAACCGTATCTTTGGAACCTTTCAGAACATAGACGATCAGAAACGGGCAGAACTGGCACTGTTGGAATCTAAAAAACTGTTGGACGACGTACTTTCCGCATCTACAGAGGTCAGCATTATCGCAACAGATACTGAAGGGATCATTACTGTATTTAACCGGGCATCAGAGCGTTTACTGGAATATAGTGCTGCGGAAATGATCGGTAAGCAAACACCTGAAATGCTGCATGACAAGGCAGAAGTTGAAGAACTTTGTACAAGTTTCTCGTCAACACTCGGCTATGAAATTAAAGGGTTTGATGTTTTTAAAAGATGCGCCGAGAGTCCACATAAAGAAAGGCCCTTCACCTTTATCACCAAGTCGGGTAAACGCTTAAGGGTTTCATTATCCATCACCTCAATCAAGGACACCGAAGGGGAAACAATCGGATACCTTGGTATATCTACAGACATCACTCAAAAAGAAGAAACCGAAAGAGCACTCGCCCGGGAGAAAGCCATATTGCTTGCTTTCATCGAAAATGCTCCAGCTTCGGTAGCAATGCTTGACAACAATATGCATTTTCTTGCAGCCAGCCGCAAATGGATTAAAGACTATACACAGATCTCCAGCAACATCGAAGGGCTATGGTACTATGACGTATTCCCTAATCTTTCAGAAGACCGGATCGCCAATCACAAAGCGGTGCTAGGTGGTAAGATAGTTAAAAAGGAAGAAGATATATATGTTGACGTCAGGAACAATACTCCCCATCAGATCACCTGGGAGATGCGGCCCTGGCACCAGCTAGATGGATCTATAGGCGGAATGATGATTTTCACACAGGATATATCCGCTGCAGTCAAACACCGGGAAGAGATGACCGTCGCCAGACTGCGTGCCGATCATGCCAATGCTGCAAAGTCGGAATTTCTTGCCAATATGAGCCATGAAATCAGAACCCCGCTCAATGGCGTGATAGGTTTTACCGATCTGGTACTGAAAACCCAGCTGAGTGAAACGCAAAAACAATACCTGACAATTGTAAACCAGTCGGCAAATTCTTTATTAAGTATTATCAATGACATTTTGGATTTTTCAAAAATTGAGGCGGGTAAGTTTGAACTGGATATTGAAAAATGTGATCTGTACGATATTGCCTGGCAGGCCAGCGACATCACTACTTACCAGATCCAGGCCAGAAACCTGGAGATGCTTTTAAACCTGCCACCGGATTTGCCAAGATTTGTATGGACGGATGCGCTTCGGTTAAAACAGGTTTTGATCAATCTATTGGGAAATGCAGCAAAGTTTACAACCAAAGGGGAAATAGAACTCAAAATAGAAAGCCTGGGCATAGCAGAGAATCAGCATTCATACCGCTTCAGCGTACGGGATACGGGGATAGGCATTGCAAAAAGTAAGCAGGCAAAGATTTTTGGCGCCTTTTCTCAGGAGGACTCCTCAACCACAAAAAAATATGGTGGAACTGGATTAGGGCTTACAATCTCCAATAAATTACTCAAGATGATGGGTAGCCATCTTGAGCTCAAAAGTACACCTGGAGAAGGAAGTACTTTCTTCTTTGATCTTAAACTAAAATCTGAACAGGGAGAGCCGATTGAATGGAGAGGCATAGAAAGTATAACTCATGTTCTTGTAGTCGATGATAATGATAATAACAGAGCAATATTGGTGAATATGCTCTCCCTGAAAAATATTCAGGCCGACCAGGCCAGAAATGGTTTTGAAGCACTTCAGTTCCTGGCCGAAGGAAGAGTTTATGATGCGATTTTGATGGACTATCACATGCAGTATATGGATGGACTGGAGACCTCGCGAAAAATCAGGGAGAACTTCACTCTCGATCAGGAAAATCTTCCTCTGATACTCCTTCACAGTTCCTCTGATGATGAAAAGATTATTAAAGCATGCCGGGAACTTCAGATTCACCACCGCCTGTTGAAGCCGATCAAAATGCATGAACTTTACCGTGTACTTTCCAGGCTCAAAACCAGCGAAATTGCTAATGAGTCCATGGAACTAACAGCCTTCCATGGGGAGAACAACGGATATCAGTATAAATTTATGATTGTGGAAGACAATGAGGTCAACCGTTTTCTGGCCCGTGCACTGATTGAAAAACTTCATCCCCAGAGTATCATACTCGAAGCTGAAAACGGCCTGGTAGCCCTTGAGACTTTCCAGAAGGAATCTCCTGATCTTGTCTTTATGGACATTCAGATGCCGGAAATGAACGGGTATGAATGTACGGGCAATATAAGACTAATTGAAAATGGAAAAAGAACCCCTATAATTGCCCTTACTGCGGCAAATGTAATGGGGGAACGCGAAAAAAGCTTAGCAGCAGGAATGGACGATTTCATCACCAAACCCGTTTTAGAAGAAAATATCGAAACCATATTAAAAAAATGGCTGCCTGATGTTAAAAAACCTGATGAACATATCATTGAAATAATCAAGCCTGTGCATTTCGACAGTAGAAAACTTGAATCCTATCTGGATAGTGACATGGAAAGAATAAAAAAAATAATCGGCATTACGATCATTCAGCTTGATCAGACATTTTCGCAGCTGGACAGAATGATCTCTCCCATAGATCCCGAAATGATCATCTCCCTTTCACATAAGCTTTATGGCATGTCCTCTTCAGCAGGACTGAACAATCTCGCAGAAATTAGTTCCAGGATACAAGAACTGAATATTTCCGACCCCATTTCTTTAAAAGCCGAAACAGAACTGTTAAAAAAGGAAATTGAAATACTTATTCCATTATTGAAAAAAAGATATGCTGTTGAATAATGTTTTAGCGCGCTTCAGAACCCAAGTGCGCTAAAGCATCTTCTTCTCCCGGTAAAGAGTTTTACCCGCTAAAAATCGTGGTATATATTTCTGAAACTACTTCTGATACCGAAGGTAAGCAAATTACTATTTTCTACAGTAGTACTACTCTCCCGGCGGAATGTCCCGGCCAGTTCCAGGCGGAGGTTGTATTTTGGATTAAGCAAGTAGGACACCTGAGCACGGGCAAAATAGAGATTGGTCTTTATCCCCTGACCAACTTTACTGCCGTATTGCACAGACCGCGTATCATAACTTTTAAAGATATCCCCACCATAGTTTTGGCCATCAGGATCTTTCCCGTACCTCGAATAGAGTGCCTCTCCCTGTAAATCGAAACGTTTATAACTGTAGTTTAATATCCCTAAAAATTCCCTGAAATTAGCACCAAAAGGATGTGCAAGAGGCTGGTTATAATTAGAATAATTAGACAGCCTGTCAAAGTGGGCATAAGTATAGGGACGGGCAGTATTGAATTCAGCCAGATAATTAAGACGCTTTACCTTAAAAAGATCAGATCCGCGTAATCCAAGCTGAACGGCATATTTGTTCGCCCAGTATCCATTGCCAGCGAAAAATTCCTTTGCGGTGAATTCATCAAACATAAACTGCCCGTAAAGCGCGGTATTCTTTAACACTTCGTATTTCAGATTAAAACCAAGTCTCATCTTATCAGGCGAGGTTGTATTTGTACTTTCTACTGGCCGTAAAAAGATAAAAGGATGTACATAGTTAAAATCAAATCCCCGTTTGCCTTCTACTTCAGCATCTGCCCAGGTCACGGCCTGGAAAAATCCCAGAGAGAATTTTTTGGTAACGTTCCAGTCCACGTAATGGGCTGCCATCCATTTTCCCCTATCGCCCAACCTGCGGTCGTCGGTAAGTTTGGGTGCGCCGGGATCGAGCATATAGGCAAAGATCGTTTGGTATTGAACAGCACCGAGCGTAGCCCTTACCCTAAAAAACGAATAATTGGATGACACGTCAGAAAGCAGCATCGAGCGGTATCCGTCTCCAATAAAATTCTTATCATAACCCAATGAAAAGTTAAGATGTGTATTCGGCGTATAAGATAATAATGCCGTAACGTATGACCAGTCCTGTGTGTCAGTCCCGAGCTTACCAGAGCCCTGTCCCGGAACAACCTGATTGGCGACAATGTAACGGTTTACATAATCAACAAATTTGCCCTGGTTCTCAAATCCGTTTAGATAAAAAGAAAACTGTTTTCCCACCGATCCACCAACCTGAAATCCTCTGGTGTTCAACCAGGTATTCCTTTTACCACTAAAATCCCTGCCCACCTGAAAATCGGGTAGAAAGTCAGCATAAACCTTGTAATCCTCACCATTAAATTCTAATAAATGCTCATTGAATAACTTCCTGTGCACCCAGGAACCTTTGTTCAGCGTATCCATTCCAATTTTCATTAGCGAATCGTAAGATCCCGCAATTTCAACCCCATCGGAATAGATGCCCTTTATTGAGGAGTGGAACTTGTTATCCTGGCTATAGATCTGCTGATTGAATTTCTGATAAAACTGATAATCATACGGGATATTAACATTTGGAGTAGATTGACCCCAGGAGCAGATCGCTGAAAAGGCCAGAACAGCCAGAACAAAAATTTTCTTCATTTTATTAATTAACCAAATGGTCTAGCTCTTCAAATATTGAGTTCATGCTCTTAAATTCCGGAACCATTTTTTTCATATTGATCACCACCTGCATGTCATCGTCCTGCTTAGCAGATCTGATCAGCTCGGCGATGTTGCTTGCCACCTCATCAAATACATATTCCCTCACTTTACCTATCATAATTTTCTCATGATGGGTAGGCATGGTATTCTCATTATCATTTAACAGCTCTTCATACAATTTTTCTCCAGGACGAAGACCTGAAAACTCTATTTTAACATCTACATTGGGTTCAAGACCGGCCAGCTTGATCATCTTTTTGGCAAGGTCAAGAATCCTGACAGATTTGCCCATATCGAAAACAAATATTTCTCCACCGTTGCCCATACATCCTGCCTCCAGCACCAACCTGCAGGCTTCAGGAATGGTCATAAAGTATCTGGTGATATCAGGATGCGTAACGGTGACAGGACCACCTTTTTCGATCTGCTGTTTGAAGCGCGGAATAACCGAACCATTAGATCCCAGCACATTGCCGAATCTACTGGTAATGAATTTGGTCACAGGTCTTTTTTCCAACCGGTTAATATAACTCAATCCATTACTGAATAAAAAATCCCGCTGGCCAAGTGAATTGTTGAGTGACTGAACGTAGATCTCCGCAATTCTTTTAGATGCGCCCATGATGTTGGTTGGATTTACCGCTTTATCGGTCGAGATCATTACAAATTTCTGAACACCATATTTAACTGATTTATCCGCAACCGTTTTTGTACCCAGCACATTCGCCTTTATCGCTTCAGCAGGATTATCCTCCATTAAAGGCACGTGTTTGTATGCAGCGGCATGATAAACGTAATCTGGCCTGTACATGTTAAAGAGCTTGTCCATGCGCTGTTCATCCCGGACATCGCCAACAAACGACTGATAATTTTTAGTACGGTCGCTTTCATCAAGCTCCAGATAAAGATCATGTAATGCCGTTTCTGATTGATCACACAAGATGATCAGACCAACATCAAACTTTGATAACTGCCTGACAATTTCACTTCCAATAGAACCCGCAGCTCCGGTAATGAGTATTCTTTTTTTGTGCAGCATCTTTCCGATACCTTCAATATCTATGCTGATCGGTTTTCTGTTCAACAAATCTTCAATATTCAGTTTTTGAATCTGCGCATGCTGTAATTTTCCATTGGTCCATGCATCTGCCGGAGGAATGTTCAACACCTTGATATCATGTTCTAAGCACAGGTCTACTATAGCATCTCTTTTTTCAGAAGGAATACTGTAGGACGCAAAAATAATTTCATCTATCTCGTGTTTGACAATTAAATGTGCAAGATTGCGGGCATCCAGAATACTGACACCATCAATCGCCTTACCTATCTTACGCTGGTCGTCATCTACAAAGGCAACGATGTATTTATTAACTTTCTCGTCATGATCAAACGTTCTTTTCGTAGCCATACCCGCTTCGCCCGCACCATAAATGATGACCTTTTTTTGTCCAGTTTCAGATTTTTAATGTACATAAAAATATACTTAATAAAAATCCGGTAGGTAATCAGAAAAAGAAAACTGAATAATCCGCCAATGATCAATATCGTGTTTGGTATAAGTGGCTTGGTTAGAAAACTTATAGCGAACAGGTTAAAGATGAAATAAACCCCGGTGGAGATCATGACGGAGCATAATATTCTAATCGAATCCTGGGCACTGGTATATCTGATGATACCAGAATAGCTTTTGGTCGATAAGAATACGATCGAATTGATCAACATCAACAGAAGCAGGTTGGTTGACAACTGAGGCACGTCCACTGATGTTAGGTTTAAATTAAACTTTAACATATAGGCGAAAACCATCGCCAGTGAACAACAAATCAGATCAAGGGTAAAAATAACCCATCGTGGGACAATATTAATTTGTGTAAACAATTTTTTATAGGCTAAGTGTGTATTTCAAAGATACACAGTGTCCGCAATAATCCTGCCATTCTATCAACAAAGTGCTTGTCTACGCTCAAAGCAGTAAAAATATTTTAAAGAACGGAAAAATTCAATCTACTTAGGACCAAAGGCTTTTTGGATAATCACCGTCAGACGTTAGCTGTTCAAGTTCAGACCGCACAATCTCAGCATCCTCTTTAAAAGTTACCCCAAACCACCTCGCATCGGTCTTAACAAGACTAACTACCCCTTTACCATTATTGATTAGCTTATCTACCACCTCCGGAATCAAAAATTCCGATTTTAGCTCACCATCATGCTGATCGAGGAACTTATAGTATTCACCTTCGCTCCATGCCACAAATGATGGTGTAAAACAGAAAAAATTCATACTTACCGGCGTCAGTAAATCCATTTCTACCTCCTGCCCATCGTTCACCCTGAATGCCTTACCATCACGCTTAAAAATTTCTTTTCTTTCGGTAATGCCTACAACAAAGTCTTCTTTATCTACTTTTATCTCTCCACGTGTAACCGCACCATGCTCACTCAGCGTATTTTTCAACTGGTAACCAAGGCAGGCATACTTTCCATCTTCAATGGTCTCCGTTAGAAACTCATAAGCTTTTTTGAAAGCATCCATTCCATAAAAATCATCCGCGTTGATGACCGCAAAGGGTGCATCGAGAACATCCTTGCAGCACAATAAGGCATGCTGTGTTCCATAAGGTTTAACACGACCTGCAGGCAAAGCCCGCCCGTTCCTGAATTTATCCAAGCTTTGATAAACATATTCGAGTTTAACTTTACCCAGAAGTTTTGGTTCCATCGCAGCTTTAAAAGATCCGGCAAATTCCTCCCTGATGATAAAGATCACTTTATCAAATCCGGCTTTAATGGCATCAAAAATTGAATACTCCATAATGGTTTCACCAGTGGGACCAAAAGATTCTGTTTGTTTAGCGCTACCATAACGACTTGCCATTCCGGCTGCAAGAATTACCAATGAAGGTTTGAGATTGTTCATTTAAACTTTTTTTTAAAAAAATAATGCTAAAATACATTATTTAACCTAAAAAAAGATTAGACATCACTAAAAATTGACATAAATTATATTTATTATGATCAAATAAAACAAATTATTAACATTAACTTAATATTAACAAATAATGAAACTGAAAAACCATAAAATACTTGATTAAAGTCATCTATAATAGTTAAATTATCAAAAATAAGGACAATTACACCCTTCTAAACCCAAAAACAAACGCATAATTTCCTTATCTTTGTGCCATATCTGAATATTTACAGATTTTCATGAAATAACAAACTATTCTATCATCATGGCATCATCAGAAGTAGTTAAAGCAGAGCATAAATGTCCTAAATGCAAAAATGAATTAAGTCGAATTCCAAGAAACTTCATTTTAAAAAAAATACTCCCTTTCATTCCGCTAAGACATTTTATTTGCTACAGGTGCAAGCGAAAATTTTATAGAATCAGTTCTTAAAATTGAAAATTTTATATTTATGAGGTGATCTAAGTTGATACCTACCCAGTAAAAAGTATACCAAACAGTTTACAACACCCGGGTAAAGTTTATCTAAAACCTATTAATTATAATACCAAGCGCCTGTTTAATTTTTTAAATATTATAGCCTTTGCTGTTACGCTGAGTGTAATAGATCGCTTTTATTAATGTGTGAAATGGTTTTCGGACTGCACTACCAGTGACAGACTCTAATAGAATGGTCGTCATCCCGACCGGAGCAACGCGAAGTGGAGAGATCTTTGTACTATTTATTGGAATCTAATTTTAAAGATTTTGCTTCGCAGAGCCTTCGGGCTCTCCAATGCGGTAGAAATGACGATACTTCGAGACCATTTACCTTCTTTATCCATCTGTCCATTCATATTGATTTTTATTATACAATAAATTATGCCTCGAAATGACATACGAAATAAATTTTATTTAATTTTAAACTGGCTCTAAGAAATCCTGTATTAGATTTTCCCAAGGCCAGTCTGTAAAAACAATAACTGATATAGAAAATTAAATCTGTTACAAGCGGAACTGTCCTCTTAAACTTATCATTGAAAGACTAACGATATGTTGCTCTCTCTATTTTCAGATTAAATTTTATCTAAGGCACACAGATTTGTATAATCATAATCGGCTAATCAGAAAAATTGTCATAATGAGATACCTTCACTTTGCCCAAAATTCATTGATTTCATTATCATAAAAAGCTATTACCAAACTTTTCACTTATAAGCCCTGAAACCTTCTTGATTTCTTGTTCTTCGTTTTTCGGATAAATTAACAAAACATCGCCATCATCAACGATGATATAATCGTTGAGGCCCTTTATCACCGCAACCTTATCTTTTGGAAGTTGCACGATACAATTGGAACTCTGAGCAAGATGAACCGAGCGACTATTTACCGCATTGTTGTCTGTATCTTTCTCTGAGACTTCATGAAGCGATGCCCAGGTTCCTAAATCTGACCAGCCAAACTCTCCTGTAATGGTAAATACGTTATCCGCTTTCTCCATAACAGCATAATCTATGGAGATATTTGTCGAAAGCGGATAGTTTTCACTAATAAATGTATTTTCTTTATCTGTGTTATAAACCTCTTTTCCGTTTAGAAAGAGGTTATAGATTTCGGGTGCGTAGGAACTCAATGCTTTTAGTATGCTCGATACGTTCCATATAAATATTCCCGCATTCCAAACATAACCACCAGTCTTTATAAACTCGGTTGCCCTTTGCAAATCAGGTTTTTCCATAAACCCAATTACCTGATGAATATCACCACTTTCGGCATTAACGTAATTAATATAACCATAGCCGGTATCCGGACGGGTAGGACTAATACCTAAGGTCACTAATGCTTCATTCTGCTCAGCATAATCCAATCCGAGTTTTACCTGTGCTAAAAAAACGGGCTCATTAAGAATTAAATGGTCTGAAGGTGCAACAACAATATTTGCATCAGGATTTATCTTAGCAATTTTAAAAGATGCATAGGTAATACACGGGGCAGTATTGTTTCTGCTTGGCTCTAAAATGATATTATCCTTAGAAATCCCAGCCAATTGTTCAGAGATCAAATCATCATATTGAGAATTGCTAAGTATATAAATATTCTCCTTTGGACAAATTGTTAAAAATCGCTCATAAGTTAGCTGGAGAAGTGATTTACCCACTCCTAAGATGTCAATAAACTGTTTTGGAAAACTATTACGGCTCTTAGGCCAGAATCGACTTCCGACTCCGCCTGCCATAATGAGAACGTAGGTATTGTTTTTCATGAAATACTATTTTTTGTATTAATCAGTGTTTTTTTAAATTATCCAATATTTGTTTTCCAATAGAGGGATCTTTAAGTAACCATCTTGGAGATAGAAAATGACCTACATGATATTAAACCTTTTTATTTTGTCGAATCATTAAGTATTGCCCAAAACTAATAGGCATTCTCTTCTCCTCTTAAGGCATTAATTACCGTCATAAAAATAATTTTCACATCAAGCATAGCCGTCCAGTTTTCCAGATAAAAGATATCAAATTTAACCCTGTTCTCCATAGCATCATCCTCCTTTGTTTCGCCCCTAAACCCATTAACCTGTGCCCAGCCAGTTATCCCTGGTTTTAAAAAGTGGCGAACCATAAACTGACTGATGATCTTCTTATATTCTTCAGTATGTTTCAGCATGTGCGGCCGTGGGCCAACAACACTCATTGACCCGAAAAAGACATTAAAAAACTGGGGCATTTCATCCAGACTTGTTTTACGCAGGAAGCGTCCAATTTTAGTAATTCGATCATCATCCTTAGTAGCCTGTTTATGATCACTATCCTTATTGATTTTCATGCTCCTAAATTTCCAGCACCAAAATGGCTCATCATTCCTTCCACTCCGGAGCTGCTTGAAGAGTACAGGTCCGGGGCTTTGGAGTTTAATCAGGATGGCAATTATCGGATAGAGCCAGCTCATTACAAATACAATAACAAAGGCACTAAAAATCACATCAAATGCACGTTTCTTGAATCGATTCCCCATGATCTCTAAAGGTTCATTCCGCAAGGTGATCATCGGAAATTCACCACCCATATAGGATATCGTATAAGGGGCTGCCAACGCTCCGCCAATATCAGGCACAAACTTTAGCCTCACACACTGCTGATCCGCAACGGATACCAATCTGCTCACATCATTCATCCTATGCGGTGCTATCGCTACATAAATTTCTTTCACGCCAGACTCGACAGCTTTTCCCATTTTCTCTGAGATCCTGTCATTACCGTCCATCGAATCATAGATATCATCATCATCACCAACAAATCCAAAAAGTCTAAACTTCTTTGCTTATGAATATAGTCTGACAACCTCGTAGCCGTTTCATTTGATCCCATTACAGCCACTTTTTTTGCTGCATTAAATTTGTTGATCACAACGTATTGAATAAACGTTCCAACAAATCTATTCAGGATAAATGCACCAACCAGTAAAATATAAAAAATGATTAAAAAAGTTCTCGAAAATTCATATTCTGCAGAAAACAATAAGTATGACAAGTATAAAACAAAGTGCAGGGCCAGCGTACGATAGGTACCCCTGTAGATCCGCTCAAGTTTTCTGGCCCCATAGGAGGTGTAAAGCCCAAAGATTGCAGATCCGAAGAGCCAAATCAAATTGCAGACAACCACATGGTGCCTATCGATTTCATTGTGCACGTTTTTACCTAAAAGAGGTGTTAAATAATAGGTAGAAAAATACACCACATTAAGCATAATTAAGTCCGTAACCGGCAAAATATACTTCAGCAGATATAAGTATCTCGTTGGGGAGTTCATACTTAAATAATGAGATTAGACGAAATCAAATTTAAACAAATGTTTTGGAACTAAGCGCTATCAGGAGTAAAAAGTACTTGATATTTGTAATGAATGTTTATAAAAACTAAAAATTAAGGCAAAAGATTTAGCTAATAGCCCATTAATCGTTATTAACAGGTGTTATACACCAATTCCGTTTACCTGAAAACCTATCTCTTTAAGCAGTTTATGATCCAAAACATTTCTACCGTCGAAAATTTTTGCCGGTTTGAGCATTTTTGAATAAATTTTGTGCCAATCATAGTCCTTAAATTCATCCCACTCCGTCAAAACAGCTATGGCGTGAGCACCATCACAGGCCTCATAAGGATCTTCAAACACACTTACCCCGCTAGTATTTGATTCAACAGACCTGGTTTCTAAATATTGCAGATCATGGTATATCTGATCTTTTTGTACTTTAGGATCGTAAACCTGAATATATGCCTGTTCGTTCAACAACTCATCAGCTACATATATAGCGGCAGATTCCCGTGTATCATTAGTATCTTTTTTAAATGCCCAACCCAGGAAAGCAATTTTTTTACCAGAAACCGTATTGTACAGGCTCTTCACTATATTTAAGGCAAAACGCTTTCTTTGGTGGTTGTTCATAATGATCACCTGTTCCCAATAATCCGCTACTTCCTGCAAACCAAAAGACCTGGAGATATAAACCAGATTTAAGATGTCTTTTTGAAAACATGACCCTCCAAAACCTACCGATGCCTTTAAAAACTTTGGTCCTATACGGCTGTCTGTACCAATGGCGCGTGAAACTTCATTGATATTAGCCTCCGTTTTTTCACACAGCTCGGAAATGGCATTGATAGAAGAAATCCGTTGTGCCAAAAATGCATTGGCTACCAATTTGGAAAGTTCCGATGACCAAACGTTTGTGGTGAGGATCCGTTCCCTGGGAATCCAGTTCGCATAAACATCCACAAGGGCAGCAATGGCATCCTGGCCTTCCTCGGAGTCGTCTCCACCGATCAGTACACGGTCAGGAGACAATAAGTCTTCTACGGCAGTACCTTCAGCCAGAAATTCCGGATTAGATAACACCTGAAATTTAACGCCGCTGCCTGTATTATGCAGAATATCACGTACCGCTTCTGCTGTACGAACCGGCAAAGTTGATTTTTCTACAATGATTTTATCAGAAGTGGATACTCTCGCGATTTGTCTTGCACAAAGTTCTATCCATTTTAAATCAGCACCCATTCCTTTTCCAGAACCATAAGTTTTGGTTGGCGTATTTACGGATATAAAAATCATCTCCGCCTCAGCAATGGCCTGATCTACATCTGTAGAAAAAAACAGGTTTCTACCTCTGGCTTCGGCAACCACATCACTTAACCCGGGCTCGTAAACCGGAATATTATTAACATCAGGATCATTCCAGGCAGCAATTCGCGCTTCATTTAAGTCTACAATTGTAACTTTAATATCCGGACACTGTTTTGCTACCACTGCCATAGTTGGGCCGCCAACATATCCTGCACCAATGCAACAAATGTTTGTAATTTTTGTCATTTAATAAGTATTAGATTTCGAGTAGGGATTTATTAATTACTATCGTAAAGGTAAATCTTTTTCAATCTTAAATAATTTTTTTTAAAAAAACTTAGTGTACGATATACACCATGCAAAATTTCAAACAGAAATCGATATATTTACCGCAAATTATTAGTCGTTATGAGCAAATTTTAAGAAAACATTAACTAATCATGAATTAATCATAAAAAAATGCTGTGTTCGCAGTATTTCAACGTTAATAATAAAAAAAATCTCCCGAAAAATATTAAATATCCCAAACAAACACAAAATCGTTAAACCCTTAAAATAAATGAAAAAAGCCCTAATCACTGGTATTACAGGTCAAGACGGCTCTTATTTAGCCGATCTACTATTAAAAAAAGGTTATGAAGTGCATGGTGTCAAACGACGCAGTTCATTATTCAATACAGACCGTATTGATCATCTGTATCAGGATCCACATGAAAGCAATGTACGTTTTGTTTTACATTATGGTGATTTAAGTGACTCCACAAATTTAATTCGCATTATTCAACAGGTTCAGCCAGACGAAATCTACAATCTGGGTGCAATGAGTCACGTACAGGTAAGTTTCGAAACCCCGGAGTATACTGCGAATGCAGATGGAATTGGTACCTTAAGAATTCTTGAAGCGATCCGCATCTTAGGATTAGTGGAGAAGACTAAAGTTTACCAGGCCTCTACCTCCGAACTGTACGGATTAGTTCAGGCTGTGCCACAATCTGAAACGACCCCATTTTATCCCCGCTCTCCTTATGCAGTTGCAAAAATGTATGCCTACTGGATTACCGTAAATTATAGAGAGGCTTATGGAATGTTTGCATGTAATGGTATTTTATTCAATCATGAAAGTCCTTTACGCGGCGAAACCTTTGTAACCAGAAAAATTACGCGCGGTACAGCAAAAATCGCTTTGGGTATGCAAGAGAAGTTATATCTTGGAAATTTAGATGCGCGTAGGGATTGGGGACATGCTAAAGATTACGTGGAAGCGATGTGGTTAATCCTGCAACAAGAAAAACCCGAAGACTTTGTTATTGCAACAGGGGTTACAACTACTGTTCGCGATTTTATAAAAATGGCATTTAAGGAGGTTGGTGTTACTTTAGAATTTAAAGGAGAAGGTGCAGACGAGAAAGGTTATGTAGTTTCCTGTGATAAGCCTGAGTTTCAGGTGGCAATTGGAAAAGAAGTTGTAGCTGTGGATGCGCGTTATTTCCGTCCAACTGAAGTTGAACTTTTGATTGGAGATCCGACTAAGTGCAAAGAAAAACTAAACTGGGCACCTAAGTATGATCTTGCCGGGCTTGTTAATGATATGATGACATCAGATGTCCAACATTTTCAAAAAGAAAGAATGTTGAAAGAAGCTGGCTATGCCGTTAAGAATCAGTTTGAGTAATATGGAACAATCAGCTAAGATATATGTAGCGGGACATAATGGAATGGTGGGCTCAGCTATAGTCCGGAAACTAGAACAAGAAGGATTCGAGAATATCATTACGCGTTCCTCAAAAGAACTTGATTTAAGAGATCAAGTGGCGGTAAAAGAGTTTTTCAGTAAGGAAAAACCAGATTACGTTTTCATGGCAGCAGCAAAAGTGGGGGGTATATTAGCAAATAATATCTATCGTGCGGACTTTCTTTATGAGAATCTTATGATTCAAAATAACGTAATTCACTCTGCGTATCTAAATAACGTAACAAAACTATTATTTCTAGGCTCATCGTGCATCTATCCAAAATTAGCACCTCAACCGCTTAAAGAAGATTATCTGCTTACCGGAATACTTGAACCCACAAATGAACCTTATGCGATTGCAAAAATTGCAGGCATAAAGATGTGTGATGCATATCGTGCTCAATATGGATGCAACTACATTTCAGTAATGCCTACTAATTTGTACGGTCCAAATGACAATTACGATTTAAACAATTCTCATGTTCTACCAGCGCTAATTAGGAAAGTAATTACTGCCAAAAACAATGAAGAAGATTCCGTTACCATTTGGGGAACAGGCACACCGAAAAGAGAGTTTTTATATGTGGATGATCTGGCAGATGCGTGTTTTTATCTTATGCAAACTTATAATGAGTCGGGCCTTGTTAATATTGGTGTCGGTGAAGATGTTTCTATCTTAGAACTAGCCGAGTTAGTTGCCAAGGTAGCTGGCTATACCGGTACAATTATTACCGACACTACTAAACCGGATGGGACACCAAGAAAACTTATGGATGTAACTAAACTCAACGCTCAAGGCTGGAAGGCTAAAATGTCTTTGGAAAACGGAATTAGACTGGTTTATGAAGATGTTAAAGATCGTAATTGGAATTAATCGAGACAACAAATATAACTTTTGTCAGACGCTTTAATCGACTTCATTCAAAAGCTAAATCGTCCAAATAATTTGATTCGGAGCATTAACTGTTAAAGCTAATGCTCCGAATTAGAAACTCTTATCCATTTTGATTTGTGTATGAAAATATCTATAATTTTATACACGAATCATTTAAACTAAAAGCCAGCTTATGAAGAATACCGATACTCCCAAATTTGATTTTTGGATGGACTTAGAGGAATAAGTGCTATTTATGTAATGTTCTATCATGCTCAATTATTTACTGGGCACACAAATGACTACCTAAAATCTACACTAAAACCTCTGAATATTTTTCTGAGTTTTGGACATTTTTCTGTAGCTATATTTATTGTTTTATCAGGTTTTTGCTTAACGATACCAATTGCAACTTCAGAGCGAAAGGAATTAAGGGGAGGTTTTAAGAGATATATAAGTAGAAGATTTACGCGGATTATCCCTCCATATTATGCAGCCCTCCTGATATTTCTAGTTTTCATTTTCTCAGTTCCGATAATGCAAACCATTCAAAATACCGCCTGGGATTCAAAAATCCCAGTTACTTTAGGCTCAATAATATCACATATTTTTCTTGTTCATAATTTTTCTCGGGAATGGATTCTAAAGATAGACGGCCCCATGTGGAGCGTAGCTACAGAATGGCAAATATATTTTATCTTTCCATTACTGTTATGGGTATGGAGAAAATATGGATTACTAACTTCGTTTATTCTCGCAAATATTATTGGCGTTGCAGTAGCACTTAAACTTAGTTTGATACATCCCTGGTATTTAGGTTTATTTGCTATGGGAATGGTGGGAGCAATCATCTGTTTTTCAAAAGAATTGGTCTATGTAAATTTACGTTCAAAATTAAACTGGTCAAAAGCATCCAAAATCTCCACTCTTTTAATCTTTGCTCTAATGATATTTATTTCATTTAGAACTACTCGAGACATAATTAGCGAAACTTTAACCGGTTTTTTCATAACTGTCATAATAATTAATTTCACTTTAATCGAAATAAACAATTATAAACGTCCCTTGTTTTTAAAATTATGCAATAGTAAAACTGCTATTTTTCTTGGGGCATTTTCTTATAGTATTTATTTGATTCACTCGCCAATTCTAGGATATTTAAACTTGATGTCACTGAAATACAATATGGATATCGATTTACGTCTAGGAATAATGTTCATACTTTTTATCCCAATTGCATTATTGATTTCTTATCTATTTCATATTGTAATCGAAAAAAGATTTATGCCTGGAAAGAGGAAGGGTTGATAAATAAAATAACTTATACAACGAAAAGCAATTTAATGAGCCAGAAATAAACTATGGTTCTCTTCTAGCTAACAACTTGACAAAATTTTGAGTTGTCAAAGAATCTAAGTTAGCCAGTTTTTTCCATTCAGCAGAACCATACACTCCTGCTTTTGAGTATTCAAAGGGAATAAATCCTATTTTATTAAGTGCTCTTGAATTTAGCATTTTAAAATTAAGCTTTAATGGATCTTCAAATTGTGGATCATCAATAATACTACCCGAATCTTTGCCTTTTTTCTGCCAAGCTGAAAACGAAGAGTTACCTAAGGTCACTTTTTTACTTGACGAATTCCAATAAAGATTAGAATCCACAACGCTATTTACTGAATCCCAGTGAGTGCCGAAAAGAGATCCTCTATTATAAACCACAACATTGTGACTAAAATAGAAACCAACATGTTTTTCTACTACAGCTGCTTCTAATTGAGCATGAATTTGGTTGTAAAAGATATTATTCTTGATAATATTATTTTTACCATAATCTTGATGGAAGGCGCCGTCTTTACAATTGTAAATCAAGTTGTTGGACACCAGAATATCAGTAGTTCCAGCATCTGTATAAACTCCCCAACCACCATAGGTATTAGCATAAATGTCATGTATTACATTATTATTTATGGTGGTCCCTTTTGAATTACCAAGGGTATATACGCCGCCCATATCACTTAATTGCCCCCAACCCAAATGATGAATATGGTTAAATTCTATTTTATTTCTTTGGGAAGGACTAGCCCCGTAACCCCAAGCCCATCCTACTGATATTCCCGAATATTTAAAATCGGCTATTTCGTTATGTGTAAAACTATTGTCGCTAGCGTGAAACGAAATTAATGCAACAGCGCAAGGAAAAACAAATCCACCAGATCTAATAATATTGTTGTCAATTTCTATATTACTCGTTGTAGGAGCTCCTTGTTGGCTCAATTTAATATCGCCAACTTTTATTCCACCTGCCCCTAAGTCATGCAGATAATTGTGCTGAACCTTACTGTTGAAGCATTCCTTTCTAAACCAGATTGCATTAGCTCCGGTTTGGGCAACCTCGCAATTATTAAATTCAATATTCTTAGCGTAATCAATCATAAATGCTGCTTCAATATTTGCGCCAGCCTGCATAGGCTCGTTTCCATCTTTTGGTGTAATATAGGAAACTACTTTAAAGGTTAAATTTTTGAAATTTAGGTATTGTACTTTATTAGCACTAGTTCCTTTTATTTCAACAAACTTATCTATCAACGGTGCAATGCAGTTTAATTTACCAATTGATTCGCCAGCCTTTGGAATATAATATAAACTTCCCTGAGATAAAAACCATTCACCAGCTGAGTCCAGTCCACGCTTAAAATTCTCAAAATAAAAAAGGGTATTTTTATCGAGTTTATTCCACGACTTCATACCTCTTCCTGATATTGTTATAGAATTATTATTCACATCAAACTTTTCAATCCTTTTGCGAGTAATGTCCCACTTATGATAAAAGGTAACAACGATATTCTGGAGATCGTCTAAAGAAACGCCTTTTAAAAATTCTGCTGCCTCGCTTGTTAAGACAATTTGCTGTTCTGCTTTTTCAGCAATATCTCCACTACCTTTTTTGATAATGGTCTCCTTAACAGATACCGGCTGAAAAAAGCCATTATTTGGAGCGCGAGAACAAATAGCTCTCCTGTCGTTCACATATAGCTGCTCGAATACGTTATTTATATTTGATTTTATAAGATCTGCTTTCCATAATTTGTTATTTACAGCCTTAAAGCCTGTCACCGGAATGCCGCCGTAAAAAACAGGTTTAGCACCAGTTTGTGCTTTAAATGTTACGGGAGCATCAGGGCTCCCGGAATCCTCAAAACCTAACTCTAGAGGCTCAGACATATAATAACTGCCCCCCGCTATTATTACTTCAAATGGCTCACGTTGCATGCCAGCTTTACGAAGATATCTTATACGATCTCTGGCACCTTCCAAAGAACGTAAGGGCGAGCCAACTGTTCCATTGTTTTTATCTGATCCTTTTGTAGATACATATATTGTTTCTGCTTTTACACGAATGGAACAAACCGTCAACAATAAAAGAAATGGAAATAAAATAGCTTTGAATGTCATATCTCTATTGAGTTATGTGAATAAAATATATACAAATAGGCGCTTATCGCTAATGTATAAATTTAAACGGATTCCATTCAATTTTGTTATTATAAAAGATAAAATCTTAAATTTTTCTGCAAGAATATCACTATAACTTACTAGGATAAGTAAGTTAATAACCTGAAATGATTAGGAATCTAAAATTGGCCTAAATATTATTGACCATTTTCGTTAGTATATTATCTTTATTAAGATTTGTTTCTGCATACTTTCGAGCATTAGCTCTCTCCAATGAGAAGTCGCCGTTGCAACATTTTAATATAGCTTCCTTCAATACGTTCTCATCCTCAGGAATAACGACAACACCCATTTGATGGGTTAAAACTACGTCGCAAAGCGTTGTACCTAAGTTAGCAGTAATCAGCGCCAGTCCACCAATTGAAAGTATGGTTGTTAATTTAGAAGGCATAACTAAATCACTGGCGTCTGCTTTTTGTAACACAATATGAATATCGCCGATATTGAGGAAATCGTTAAAAACATCCTTTCCTTGTAAAGGAAGAAAGTGAACATTTTGAAGCATAAGATCAGCAGTCAATTGCACCAGATTATTTTTAAATGGTCCTGTCCCACAAATAATAAATTTAATATCGCTATATGATTTGAGTTCATGAGCAATTCTAATCAAAGCATCTAGCCCTTGCTTTTCTCCGATACTTCCCGAATACAAAACAATCTTATCATTAGGAAGAAAACCCCACCTTAATTTCAACTCATTACGGCCAACAACCGGATGAAATTCAAAAGTATCAACCCAATTAGGAAAAAGCGTTACATTTCTTTTTGTTTTCTTAACGATCTTTCGTTTCATACCTTCGGATATTGTCGTCACAATATTTACACTATTTAATATAAATCGTTCCATACTAAATAGCATGGAGAAAAGTGGGGAAGGCAACATATTCAATTCTTTAGCTGCCTCAATCTGTAGATCTTGGATATGATAAACAATTGGTGTTCTCTTAAAAAACCGATAAAAAAGTGCTAAAAATCCCAAATGAAATGGCGGCGCAATAGAAAAAAACATCATGTCTCGGCTTAAATAATAACCTGAACAACACAAAAAACGAAGACATAAAGAATGAAATTTCATGAATCAATCTCTTTAATCCAGTTGGGCTGGAAGGCACATATAATGGACACCTGTATATTTTCAATTTCCCATTCTGAAGGATTTCTTTTTTATAAAATCTATTAGAACTCGATTCCTCAACTTTCCATTGAGGATAATAAGGAAAAGCAGTTACCATGGTAACTTCATGCCCCTGATCAGCTAACCAAGTGATCATTTCTCCAGTATATTTTCCTATACCAGTAAGTTCGGGCAAACAATTAATTCCTAGTACTAATATTTTCTTTTTTACTTCCATCTAGGTTTGATATAAACTAAGGGATTCCCCTTATAAATTGAATTAGATTCTAAAGTATTGGTTACAACTGAGCCTGCAGTTACTACCGTATCGATTCCTATAGTAACTCCTGGCGAAATGAAAACTGAGGCACCAATCCAACATCCAGGCATTAAGGTGATTGGGCCATTTCGGTATGGCATCTCTGAAACCGTAAAATCATGATTGCCTCCACACAAAAACGCCCTTTGTGAAATACAAACGTTATCTCCAATGGTTAAAGTCTCGAAGTTTAATAAAAACGATTCTTCACCAATCCAAGCGTCATCACCGATGATCAATTTCCATGGAAAATGAATATTTACCCTGGGTTTAATTACAACGCCCTTTCCAATTTTCGCCCCAAAAGATCTTAAAATTTTTATTTTTAACGAATTAGGATACGGTAATGCCGATAAGAAAAAAAGTCTTTATAAGGTACCAAATTGCTTCTTTAAACTTACTTGCTCCACGATCCAGACCAACACTAGAATCAAAATCCCCAAGTTTTACTCGCGTTTTTTGCGCATTAATATTTGACATAAAATCATTACATAATTGCTGACACCAATTTGCCTGCTGCACTTTCTATCGTATAATAATTAGTAAAAGCTAATCTTGCTCCCGTTCCATAAGCCTCTATTTCTTCAATAGACTTACTTCGCCATTCTTTTAATATATTATAAACACCATCTTCTGTATCCGTTGTTACTAAACCACCTCTACTATTTTCTATTTCTCTCCATATATTTACACGATCTGTAATTAACACTGGCTTACCACAGGCTAAGCCCTCAACTACAGCAATTCCAAAATTTTCTTGGTGGCTAGGCAATACAAATGCAGAGCTACCATAGAAAGCCCCCATTTTGCATCACCACTTAACATTCCAGGAAAAAAATTTCTGGATCATTTAATGCTAATCCTCGCAAGTAATTTCCAAACGGGGAATCCAAACCAGGGCCTGCGATAACTAAATTTGGCAAATCATATCCTTCAGTCTTTAACTTGAGGTAAGCTTTTATTAATAAATCCACACCCTTTTTTCATGAAGCCGGCTCAAAAAAAGAAAATACTGTTCTTTGATTCCGGAGCACCTTTCCATAAATGCTTTTTTAAACCTCATATCATTAGCAGGTGGATTTTGTATTCCATAACCAATATTAATTTCTTTATTAGGATGGTAACCGCTAAACGATAATTTTGCGAGGTTCATTTCTTCCTCACAAGTAAACAATATTGCATTGGCAGAATTTATCAGCCGTTTTTCGATAATCTGCCAGTATATAATATTTCGTAATGCTTTGATTTTTCTGCCTTCAGCTTTCTGGAAGTATGGATCCAGCATTCCATGAGGCATAACAAATATTTTTGGAGAAACTCTACTGGCAAATTTCTTCTTATATTTTCTAAGCGCCTTGTAAACCGCAAATCCATGATACTGCCAAAGCCCATGAACAATTACTGCATCAAATCTCTCAAAATTATTCAATAGCCACTGTATTAATCCAGGATTATAGGACCATGGGCCTTTTCCTTTTCCTAATGCATTAATTATAAAGTTGTCTTTTTCAATAAAATCATCATTTGGATCATCCAAGGACACCACCTCATTAATAACTCCATTTTTAGTTAATTCAGGAATAGAGTTCCTGATACCTTGACATGGCCCCCCATAACTGGGGTGCATTGTATTTATAACACGCAAAATTCTCATATAAACTAATATAGACTCTTAATGAAATTAATTAAGTTATTTCCCTGTGCGTCCCACGTCTTTTTCAATAAAAATGCTGAAACATTCTTTTCATATTCTGTTAAATCGTCAACAGCAAAATTTAAGATCTTTTCAATTGAGCGCGCCCAGGAAACTGGCTCATCTGTATCTGGTTGGATTAACAATTTTTTGTAATCTGGAGATAGACCAGGCAACAATTGACTTATTATAGGCTTTCGATATTGTAAATAAAACAGAATTTTTGACGGAAAAATCATTTTTGTTCCATGGTAATTAACATCTCTTGGGGATAAAAAGCCTGTGGCTTCACAACATGCTTTGTGAAGTTCATCATCAGAAACAAATCCTTTTACAACAACTCTACTGTCTACTGCCGCTAACTTATTTAGGCCTTCATGACTGCCTTTTCCATAAAAAATAAATTCAACATCTCTATCTGCAACCAAACTTATCGCGTCAACAACATCCTGCACACCGCCATAATCAAAAAGCTTTCCAGCGTATATGATTTTTTTTCGTTTAGATAATACATTTACTGGAAGTGAACCGCTCCATCCCGAATCCAGATGCAATTTATTAGAAACTGGTGCATTTTGATAACCCCACCACGATAAAAAAACGCAACCATCAGATTCCTTAGTATCATTTAAGAATCCTCCCCAATTATCTGTTAAAGGGTCATCAAGGTCAAGCACAATATTTATCCATGGTATATCAGGATATTCCTTCTTAATTGATTTCAACGCTTTGACATAGTGAGGATAGGTATTATAGTTTAAGATCGCCAGTGGTTTATTTCCACTTCCCAAAGCTTTCTTTATCTGAAATTTTAACGATAATGCAACAGAACTTGTCCTTAAAACTGGCGCGTTAATGTATTTTACCAATGTCTGATTATAACTTTCATCTAAGTATTTCGCATCCCCGGGAAAAAGTTTGCCCTTAGGAAAAAGTGCATCCCAAACTGGAGCAAATAATTTAACATTCACTTCGTTATTTTGAATACCTGTTATTAATCCTCTAGACCACTGAGTTGCTGCTGGTGTTTCCCCTTTATAACGCTCTAAACCAGCATGATTTAAAACAGATCCACACCAGAATACTTGTTCTTTATTAAAATCTGACATATTAATTCAATTTTTTGTTAAACTTTGGGTCTCTTACATCACCAATTATTTTAGCGGGGTTTCCTGCAACGATCATCATTTCTGGAACATCTCGGGCAACAACAGAGCCAGCGCCAATTACTGCACCTTTCCCTATATTAACACCTTTAAGGATAATTGCTCGAGCCCCAATGAATACATCATTACCAATAACAACGGGAGCCATGAGAATTTGACTTGAATCGTTTCTTAGCATAGGATTAATAGGATGCGCATCACTGTCAGTAATAGCAGCTCCACTGCCAATTAATACATTATCTCCAATTTCAATATACAATGAACAGGAAATAGTTCCTCCTGACATGCCTACGTTTCTACCAATTATTAGCTGCGATCCAGGATTAAGAACTTTTAATATCATTCTTTGGAATACACCAAGTGAATTGTACCTAGCAGAACTACAGGCAATCCATTGATCCCCAATTATCAACTTACTTTTCCGATGCTTCTGGATAAGGGGAAATCCCCATAACCGCCAGGTATGATGCCAATGTCCAATAAAAACAGAACAATATAATATGTCAACTGGATATCTCCACCAATACATTATATCTCTAATTTTTTTTTCAGATTATTGCTTACTTTCATTGACCTGCTATTTTATTTTGTATTAATCTATCATTTGCCTTAATGATTTTGCTTGATAAAATGTGCATCTACTCAATCCAACAACCATACTTATTACCAAAATCTTATCAAAACCAAAAAGAGAACCATTGAAATTCATTGCTATAAAAAAATAAATTATTAAAAACTTATTACCTAGAAATTTTATTACCAATATGGCAATTGCAACAGACAAAATTCCATATTGTATGACCAATCCCCAAGCGGCATTATCAATATCAAGGTCCCCAAAATTACTAACACCAAATAATAAATTGTTTTCTATCATTCCATTGAAATAGACTAACGGGTTATTAAATCTCACCGTAGATGATTCGTCTGAGTTTGACAATATCGCCGATAATCTGTTGGCAAAATCTTCGGAAAAATATAAGACAAGTGAAATCCCTATTATAATTCCAATAACGGAAAGAAAAATAAACTTTATATTCAGCTTTTTGCCAGTTCCGGTAGTTATCCATGTTGCTGTTAAAATACACACAGCAAGAATTCCAGAAAGCGATTGGGATATGGTAACTATTGTCAAACAAAATGATATTAATAACCACTTGACCTTATTTGTGAATTCAATGCGACTCAAAATAATTACCAAAAAAGATACTACAATCCAAGCAGTATATGATGGTTCACCATAAAATGACGTTGGTCTAAATCTGGTACCATACATTAGCGCTTTATCTGCATTCGCTAAGGTACCTTGATTAATTGCAAAATACTGTATTGGAAACCCAAGGTACTGTCCTTGTAAAATAAAAAGAGACTGAATTAATATTAATGTAAGTACAACAATAAAGAACCATAAAAAATAACGCCGGATAGTATTTATCTCTAAGTTTGCTTTTGATAATTCCGATGCCATAAAGAATAAACCGACGTAGCAGAACATTTCTCGTACCGGAATAAATACATCCCGAGTCTCGACTGAGACAAACGACAGCAAAAATCCCTTTAATAAAAAAATTGAAGCACCAGCAAAAGTTATGATGGCAGTGGCTTTATCCAGTTTTAGTCCTTTTATAGAAAATAAAAATACAATTAGGAAACTTAAAAAAAAAAGAAACGTAAAACGACAATCCAAGTTGAATAACAGGGATAATACTTAAAATAAAATATACAAGATAATTAGCCTGACTAGTTAAATTTTGCTTATACATTTTCCTGATTTATTGCATTTGCAAACAATAATTTATAAACTGACATGTTTTGCTGTACGATATCAGTAATATTATGTCGTTTCATTGCTATAGTCCTCGCATTTATTCCTATTTCGCTACACAAATTGTTGTCATTATTTAATTCAATGATTTTAGCAGCTAAAGTAAACGGATCATTGGATGGTACCAAGATTCCTGATATACCATCCTTAATGATGCTACTCATCCCACCAACGTTACCGGCAATCACGGGAATGCCAATGATTTGAGCTTCGCAGACACTATTAGGGCTGTTATCGATATAGGATGGATGGACATAGATAGAAGATTGCAAAATATTTTCTACTAATTGATCTGCAGAGACTACCCCTAATAAATTTACATTTACTTCCACAGATTTAAATCCAAGTTTCCGTTCCCAAAACCTATATTCTTTTATTCCATATACATTCCACTCAAATTCAACTCCCATAATTTCTTTTAGAAGCCTAGCAGTTTTTAGCACTACATCATAACCTTTATAGTCAGACTTTGATATTGTTGATATCAATTTTATTGTTTTTCTTTTTTGGACTTTCCATTGCTCTGAAGCATAAAAAACAGAACGTAATATTTCGCTACAGTAAAAATATTTCGACAATGGTGAGTAAATATTGACAATAGCCTTATCCCAATCAGTTCTCCCCAAGAAATAATTACAATTACTTAAAATCTCGACCTCCCTCTTGGAATTGTGTTTGAATACTCTATAAAATTTGAGAATTTTTAACATCTGTACCAGGTTATTATATCGGAAATAATCAAGAACATTTGTCCCTGGTGGAAACCATGCATTTAAATATGGATTCAAAATTCCCTGAATATGTATTACAACTGGAATGTCAGTATATTTCGAGATAAGGCCAAAGCTTCTCTCACTACCAAATACGTGAATGATATCAGGTTTGAAGTCATTGATAATCTCTAAAAAAGAAGCAACTTCTTTTTTATCCTGGCTATCTTGAAAAATTTCTCCCTTAATTTTTTTAAAAAAAGAATGAGATATAGAAATAGGGTAATAAGTTACGCTACCTTCTTTTGCTTTAAAGATTTTATCTGGATGCATAAAAGAAACAGCAAGTTCTATCTCCTTATTATTGGACATCTCCTGTTCCAAGGAAGAAATCCATCCGCCTCCGTTATATCCAGCTTTAATAACTTTATATCTCGAAGGTGTATTGGTAAACCATAATATTTTCATTCAATCTTTAAAATTAGTTGACTATCTACCAAACCTCCACCATTTTTTGTTATTGGCAGTAGAATCCAAACCATAAGTGCCATAACCGTAACCATAGCCATAGCCATAACCATAGCCGTAACCATAACCTTCGGAAACGCTTATATCATTCACAACGATACCAAGCTTGTTGAATTTCTTTGATTGAGAAAGTTCCTGAACTATTGCGAGTTGTTCTTTAAAGGTATATTTTTGACGTACAACATACGCACACATATCGGCGTATGGAGACAGTAGTTGTGCATCAATTACTATTCCTACTGGCGGAGCATCAATAATAATATAATCAAATTCTTTTCGTAATTCTTCCAAAAGCTCCTTTGCGCGTGAATTCATTAAAGTTTCTGCAGGATTTGGGGGAATCGGGCCAGAACTTACCAGAAAAAGATTTGGGTTAAGCTTCACTGGCTTTACTATATCTTTCGCGGTCATAGATTCTGAAATGATATAATTTGTAAATCCCACACCATTCTGCATTTCCATTTTATTAGTTAATCCCGGCTTACGTAAATCTAACTCCATTAGTAAAACTTTCTTACCAGAAAGCGCTAGTATATGCCCCAAATTAATGGCAATAAAAGATTTTCCCTCACCGGACATACTAGATGTCAGTAGTATAACTTTATCCGATCCCTTCTGCAAGTAAAACGAAAGATTAGTGCGTAACGCTCGGAATTGTTCAGAAATTGCTGACCTAGGGCTATTAGCAATTGCCAAATCTTCATCTGAACTATGGCTAATCTCTCCAATAACAGCTACATCCGTTGCATTAACAATATCTTGTTTTGTTTCAACTCTAACATTTAATAAATCTTTCAAATAAATGAAAGCAATGGGGCAAATCAAACCAAAAATAAATGAAAACAAATAAACTAAAGATTTTTTTGGGGCATATGGATATGCATCAGATTTAGGGGGGTCAATTACTTTAGAATTAGCAATGGTTCCAGTTTTAGAGATTGCAGTCTCTTCACTCTTTTGCATTAAGAAGATATAAAGTTCCTGCTTTATCTGCTGCTGCCTGGCCAATTTCAAATAATTACGTTCAGTTTCAGGAACCTGTCGAATCTGTCCTTCGGCACTTGACATCTGCTTTTTTAAGTTGTTTTTTGTTATTAGAAATCCATCTAAAGTACTCCTTAAATTTGCCTCTATATCAGATCTGGCATTCAATATTTCCTTATCAATGTTAAGAATAATTGGGTTATTTTCTGTTAACCCAATTAACTTTCTGCCTCTCTCCAGTAATAATGAATTATACTTTTCTATCGCCCCTGTAAAAACCATATCAGCAGGGATTAAAGAACTCGGCAGTATTCTTTTACTTTTATTATTTTCATCTAAATATTCAATCAAGCTCTTCAGAATGGAAATTTTTGTTTCTACTGTAGAAAGCTGATCAAGATATTGCCCAGACGTTTGTATAAGTAACTTACCTTGCTCACTCATATCAGCCAAATTATTCTTTTGTTTGAACTGTTGAATATCGCCCTCTGCTCCCCCCAGCTCGCTTCCAATTATTAACAACCTTCTCTTTATAAAAGCGATAGTGCTATCAGCAACCTCATTTTTGTCTTTAAGATTCTCTTGAACATAATTGAAAATTAGTCTGTTTAAAATATCCTCTCCCCGGCGTGGAATAGAGTTATTTAAAGATAAATCTATGATCGTTACTAGTTTGTTTGTAACTGTTACATTCAAATTCTTCATAAGTTCAGAAACCTTACTATCTATCGAAGAAATCGTTACAGTATAGTCACCTGGAATAGCTGCTACATTAAAATTCCGGTTTATTTGAAAATAGCCAACCCTACGGATATTAATTGTCTTATCATATGTGATAGTAGTATCTAAATCATCAGTTTTTAACGAGATCTTATTATTGGCTAATACTTTAAGTGTTATTTCTGTGGTTGAAATAGTGTCTTTTAAATGGACAGGTTTGATAATGAAAGGTGAGTTATACACTTCTATACCATTTATTCGACCTTCCTTTTTATAAGAAATGTTCAACTGAAGGTCCGCAACGACACGTTCCATTAAATAACGGGTCCGAAGTATCTCAACTTCATTATCAACAGTACTTTTTGTGCCTAAAAGACCACTCAAATCTCCCAACACATCATTTCCTGCAGAAAATCCACCTCCCTTTTTTTCATCATTAACAAGTATCCGAGCAGTAATGCGGTACATTGGCGTTGTATATCTGCTGTACAGATATCCAATGCCGATAAATATTAAAAGTGAAAGAAGAAACCAATGCCATTTAGATGAATATTTTAATAGTATCTGTCTAAAACTGGTATTTGAATTTTCCTTTGAATCCATTTTGGAAGAAGTAATCATAGATTTTTTATAAAATAATTTGAGAATAAAATCTCATAATTCGCTACAATCTGGATATTAATGCGATTATAACTGTTAAAGCCGTACCTACTAATGTAATTGTTTGTGCTCTGGCCGTATTGAGGGAAGCTGCTTTACCTTTGTTTGGCTCAATATAAAGAACATCATTTTGTTTTAAATAGTAAAAACTGCTCTTAAAAAGGTCTGCGGAATTTAGATTTAATCTGGCAAATTGTTTCTCTCCGTTATTATCTCTTACCAATAAGACATTTTCTCTTTTACCATATATTGTCAAATCTCCGGCCATACCTAAAGCATCGAGAACAGTAACCTTTTCATTTGGAACAGTATATGTAGCCGGACTTTTTACTTCGCCTAAAACTGTTATCTTGAAATTAGCATATCTAACTTGTACATTTGGATCCTTATAACTTAAAGCGGCCTTGGCATAAATCAAATCTCTAGCCTGAAAAGTCGTTAAACCAAGCAATTTAACCTTTCCAATTACAGAAAGTTCAATTTCGCCATTCTTATCCACTAAAAAGCCACTATTGGATGCGTTTGTAGCCTGGTTTAAGGCTAGTGATTGTGTACCAATTTGATTGATGACCATCGATGTAGTCGGATCAATCGTGAAAATAGAAATCGACAAAATGTCATCTGGTTGAATAGTAGGCTCCTTGAAAGTACTGACATTGGGAATTACCGAGGTTTCCGCAGAACTTATATCCTGAAAATAAGGAACATTCTTTGTACTCACACAGCCAGTTAACAATGGTACAATTATCCATGCTATACAAGCTAGCTTAATAACAGACAATATTTTTTTCATAGACACATTATATTAAAAACAAAATAATCAAATTTCATACTAATTTACAAGGTTACGTAAATTACCTCAGTTTAGATCGCTACCCTATTAAATTTCAAACATAATGATACTTAGGATTTAAATTGCTTTTTCCATTCCATAATATTTTCATTTGGTAATTTTATGTCCGTCGAATAAGAATTATTTATGAACTCGTACGCTAAATCCAAATTACTTCTTTCGATAACATTTAGATTCGTGTCTTTCCCTATTTCAATAGCGCGGTTATCTACTGCAACAATAAGAGTTCTCACCCCTCTCTGAATAGCTCTTACACCAGCGTGGAGCCTAGTCCCTAAGTATTCAATATTGTCTTTGCTTAAAATCTCATTATAAGCTTCGATACTTGGTGATACCAGTGTAATTCTACTAGAATCGGGAAGTAATTCCTTTAAATATCCTACATCATCAATGCCTTGAACCCAAAGATAAACATTCTCATAATTATCCATAAGAAGATTTAGTAACTTTAAATCGGCAGCATCGTCTCTCTTATAGAATGTTAAGGTAGTAACAACATCCTTCGCCTTCAAACGATTCACAACATTACATTTCTCAGGAGACAACTCCCACAGCGTCGGACATGTTGTGTTTATTACGTTGTTTATTCCAATACTATTAAGCATTTCTTTCGTATAGCTATCCCTGACAGAATGTTGGTACTTATCAGACAGAATACTTTTTAGAAGAGCCTTAGTATAATTATCCGGTTTTGATTGATATTGCCACCAACCCACACCCATTAATACAACCTTATTTTTAAGGAAAAATTTGTCTAAGGGATCTATTTTCCATTGGTACCTTGATTGCATATTTGAAGAGAGCAGGTTTGTTCCTCCAACAAATATTACGTCTTCACCTGCCATAGACAATCTTGCATCATAATCTCTGTGGATTTGCGAAGGATAATGAGTTAAAAATGCATCTGGATAGACTTCCCTTAAGTGTTTATACACAGCATCAAATATAATAATGTCCCCCAAATTGGTAGTTCCTATTGACGTATTAACCAGTCCGACACTCGCATAATCGCTAGCATTTTTTCGTGGTCGATTGGCTACAAGTAGGGATCTAGCAAACTTTTTGTAGTAGTTATAATAATAGTTAATCATATTGAAATAATTAAGAAATCCAAATTTTGGATGTTGGTTTAAATGAGACAATTTTTTTATATTGTAGGTATCTTAAAGGAAGTGTAATTAACAACCAGAAAGAACTAACACCTACTACTCCTAAAATTCCAAAATTAAAAAATTTGATAACACAGACTGTTAAAGGAATATGAAGAATCGATGGTATTAGCGATGTGTACATCTGCAGCTTGATTCTACCTGTTCCATTTAGAAAAGTTGAAAAAATAGCTGCATATAGAGTCAAACAAGTAAAAATGCCTACAACAATAGTTAATGAGATCGGTATATTAACAAGATCACCAAGCCACAATTTATAAATCAAACCAGATATTAAGGTCATTATTATACAACCAAAAACAAAAACAAGTCCCATTTTCAATAATTTGCTCATAATTTCCTGTAACCATTTCTGGTCATTTTTAACAAAAGCTTCAGTAAAATATGTCCAAAAAGGAACTAAAATCATACTTTGTAAGATAATTAGTACATTGAAATATTTTGAAACAATGTTATATTTAGTCACATCATCATTACCAAAATAGTGGGAAATTATGAAATTATTAGTTGTAAAGACGACTGTCGCCGAGATCTGAATAATAAAAAATCTGATACTTAGTCCAGTTAACGCTTTAGCATACTCAAATCTGATAAACTTTAATGAGGGCTTATAATCCCTGAACGCCCTGTTATAAAGAATCACACTTAAAAGCAGTGTGATTAAAATAGGCGTGAAACAGAATAATAATGCAATTGTCAATAACCCTCCCCGGGATAAACAAAACTTACTCCCCAAATTAGAAGTATATTAATAAGATTGGAAATAAATAAAATAAAATATTCCGTTTCGGGTTTATGTGTCGCATAAGCCACACCTGAGATAGGTTTTAAAAGAAAAGAAATAAAGAATGAGATAGCAACTATGCATAATAACCCCTCGAAGCTCCCGTAACTCAAATCTTTAGGAATCGTGAGAATAGTTCTCCAATCCAAAAAGAAAATTAATAATGTACACACTAATAATCCTCCGAGTGCCATAAATGAAAGCAAAGCATAAGTTGTGCTCACATAAGATTTAGCCAAGTCTTTATCTTTAAGGGTTATCGCCTCTGTTAACTTGTTCCTCAATCCCGCTGAAAGTCCTATATCCATTATATTCAACCAGGCAATCATTGAACTGACGGTCAACCATAATCCAAAGGAAGATGATGAAACATACTTAATAGATAAAGGTATAATCAATAGCTGGATGAGTATATTCCCTCCACGGAGTACAAATATAGAGAATATGCTTCGGGCAGTATTGCTCCTTGACGCAATTGCATCTTTTATTTTTAATTTTAATTTCGAAACCAAAATATTTACAATTATTTATTTAACAGCCGTTTTCATAGAAGATTAATAAAATAGATTCTTTTGTAATCTAAAAAATCAATGTATAGTAAATTATACTCTAAACAATTCTTTTCCGAGGCTACCATTATATTCTTGTTGACTGGATAAAGTTATCACACCGAAAAAAAATCACGTGCTCAAAACCTTTCAATAAACGACTCTTTTTTTAAAAACTTTTTGTGGCAAATGGAACATTATCCAAACAATTCTTTATTTTTAAAAGGATAATTTCCAATGGTTTTATATATATATCCTGACCTAACAGACTCAGTTAAAAAATTTAGATGTTTTTGATGATGAAGATCTGAACCAACTAAGCTATAAAATCTTTTTTTATTAAATACTCTGCGGCATGTTTCACCTCTTTTCCATAATATCCAATTATCGACAATAAATTCAGTTGAAAGAGACAACCAATATCTATAAGTCTTTGATACCTTTGTGGAACCCCATGGTAAAAATTATAACGCTCAGGATGTGCTAAAATAACAATGTATCCTTTGATTTGTAAATCAAAAATAACTTGCTCAATATTAGGCGTTTCATTTAAATAAGACATCTCAATTAAAATATGTTTACCAGGAAGGCAAATCAATTCATCTGTGATCCTAAAATTTTCATCTATCATATACTCAGCAGCAGCTCCGACTGCTAAGGAAATTTTTTCGGTTCTTATAGCAGCTTCAACTTGGCCTAAAGCTAGAAGAATTGTGTCAGCATTGTTAGGATATAATTCTGTAAATACGTGCGGCGTACAAAGCAACTTTTCATAACCAAGACTTTGCAAGGATTTGATATAACTTATGGATTCATTAAGGTCACGTGCACCATCGTCTATTCCTGGCAACAAATGCGAATGAATATCCACACTAAGCCAATTGACATCAGTCACTAAAGGAAGCTCTTTTTTAAATATCGAAAACATTAAGCAACGTTAACTTTCACAAATTAATCCATTTATTGGTCACTAAAGTAGATATATTTTTTCTCATAGAGAACATTTAATACAAAAATGAGCTTAAAATTTATTCTTTTTCTGCAAAGCCAAAATGTTATGCGCAAAAAAATCGATCGCAAGGTATAAATCAACGAATTAATAATTTCATAATAAAAACATAATCAATATTTCTTAATTTATCTTTATTAAAACACAAAAATACTGTAAAATCTACACAACACCATTTTTTTTTACCAGGGAATTTAATATTACCACCTATACATTAAGCCTATCTTAAGATGGAGATTGTTTATATCTTGTTTATCCCAATTCCAAAAATTCTTATCTGTATAAACAATATTTTTAGCCGTATATTGATAATTGTGGGAACGGATGTAAGTCAATTGAGAATTTAAGATGAAATTCTTATAGCTCCAATCAAATTTGCCAGAAAGCGAAAGATCTATCCATTTCCGTCTTGGATCGGTAGTAATCGCCATATAGTATAAGTCATTATTATTTACGAGTCTTTCGATTTGAATCCCAATCCTTTTCAGACCTCTTACCCAACTCACATCCAATGATTGCAAATTGCTACCAGGACCAATACCTGCACCCAAAATTTGTCCATTATTAGTATATCCGTCTCTAACCTGGTGGTGAATGTACCAAGTTGGCTGTTCTCTACCTTCTCCTGTCCTGGAACCTTCCAACTGGGTCAGTTCTACGCCAACCTGGATAAATTCATCAGGTTTTTTCAAGGGAACAAGTTTTCTAAAACCTGCAATATATGCCCTTGAATGTTCAGGTTCTTGCAGCGCATCCCGTATATCGTAAGGGTGATCATTTCTACCATATTGAAAATAAACTTCTGCGCGGCTTTCAGGCATTACCCATCTGGCAAAGAAGGAGGCGTATTGATCTCTTTTCTTGGAGTCCTCATTATTTGGCCCATCAATAATGCTAATTTTTTCAACAGAAGAAAATAGCGGAAAGTAATCACCAAAAGAATTCCCCATATCATTCCGGTATACAATAAAGCTACGATCAAAACCTAAAAACAAATTCGGAATCCATTTTGGCTGATATGTAAAGGCAATTCCTGAGAGATAACGCCAATCGTTAGGCTTGGCAGTAAATAATGGATTTTCCACGATGATTTTCGAACTTTCAAGTCTGCCAGCTACAATCTGAGTTTCAAAAGAACCGATCGGTGTATTTATCGGTCTTGAAGTATTCAAACTGATGTGCTTGAATCCAGAAGCGGTATTGCTCATCAATAAGGAGTTTCTAACACCGGGCCCCCACCATAAATTCTCATTAGAAAGCCCAATCGATACTGGATCGAAAGTCAATCTGATACTGCTCTGCCCCCAATCAAGTTTAGAATAGGAACCATTACCAAATCGTTCTGGATTGTCTATCCGGTTTGCTACTTGAGCATACTTCCTCAAAAACGCATCACTATTCCCAGCGTCCTGTAATTCCCTAAAATCTTTATTTTCAGCGTAGACATATTCTGGCCTTAATTGAATACTCAAAGGACCGACTTTAGCATAAATACCAGCGGAGATCTGAGTTTGATAGCCCCTTGCCTGGATCATCGAACCATCATTCCATCCATAGGGATGATGAGTGTTGATCTGCTGCTGCCATGTTACTGGTAGTAAATAAACAGCAGATTTATCATTATGGGAAGAATAAATCTTTTTCCTGAAAGCATCGAGATAAATATCATGGTCACTATCCAACAGAAAATTATTTCGGTCAGAAATATTTAAGGGCCGGATCATAAATGAACTTCTGGATGTATCGTTGCCCAACAATTGCTGCCTCCGAAGATTGTCTTCTATCTGGTCTAGTAAACCAACAGGTAATGTTTGGGCAAAAGTTTTTGCACTAACAGCGATTAGCGCAAGCACTAAAAAGAGAAAAAATTTATTCATATAGAGCTGACTTATCAGCAAATATACGTAGCCAATAGACAGTTATCATATTTTTTTAATCAATTTAATAACAATTGGGGGAATATAATCTAATAGAATGGCTTTAAATGGTCTTTTTATTCTTCTAACGTCATTTGCGATATCCTTTCTGCCTACAAAAATGGTGCTATGCTCCCCAAGATCCGGGTTTACCTCTTCCGCTGGCCTTCCATTTGTATAATAATACAATGCAAGTGATTTGCGACTACGTCCGGGTGGGCATGTTAATGGATTGGGATGGCCATGGTAGGCGAAGGAAGTAGTAGAAAAAATTGCTACGGTATTAAAGATGGGCAAAACACGCTTTTCTGCCCGTGTCATTTCCTTGTTCCATAACTCGAAATGCCCCCCAAAAGATTCTTCCCAGTCTTTATTTAAATAAACCAATAAATTGATCCTCCGGTCTAACCCGGTAAGCTCATGTTTATTAAAATCTGCATGTACTTTTAACAGGCCGCCAGGTTTGATTTCATGACACCCCCACCAACAAAATAAGGGTCCGGGAGTAAAACCTCTTTGATTCCAGTGATTTCCTGTAAAAATTCCAGCACAGGTTGCGAATTCAAATAGTGCATCAATTGCCGCATCGTATCGCCAAATACGGCCTCTCCTTTTGCCTGGTACTTTTTCTCGTTGTGATTATTGTACTGTTGAACTGCTTTTACTTTCGCCAGATCTGGAAATTCCTGTAATACATGACTAAGCATTTCTTCATTAAAGAAATCAGTTAAAACGATGTTCGGGAAAGGAAACGCATCCTGATAAGCAGGCTTAAGTTCTTTTGCCAGGGGCAAAAGAACTGTTTTAGCATTTAAAAAATTCATATTCTTTTTAACCATTTTTTTGTTGTCGGTAGACAATAAACCATACACATTAACTATTTTTTTGCCCGATAGATCATTAGTGACAACAGACTATTGATGACCAGCATTGCAAGAGTGATCACAATTACTAAAAGGTTATTGCCCAATTTCTGTAATGAAATGGCCAGGATAATGAATAGCACGTTGATCAGCAACAAAACTGCAGTAGCCTGTATATGGCTAAGTCCCAGGGAGAGCAAACGGTGATGTAAATGATTACGATCTGCTGTAAATGGCGATAATCCATGACGGATACGTATTGTGAATACCCTCAATGTATCAAAAACCGGAATAACCAATATTGCAGCGACTAAGCCCGGGATAGACTCTATGTGCGGTTGTGCTGAAACAAACCGAAGTGAAAAATCTGCATTCAATACTTTTATACTAAGAATTGCGGCTATAAAGCCTAATAGTAAAGAACCGGAATCTCCAAGAAATAACTTTGCTGGTGAAAAGTTAAAGAAAAGGAAACCAATTAATGCACCCGCAAAAGAGGCTGCAAGATAAGCATAGCCTAGTTGTTCGACCTGAAAAAAAGATAGGCATAAAATGTACAGAGCAATATACCAAGCGAACCGGCAAGGCCATCAATGCCATCAATGAGGTTATAGGCATTAACGACCCCAACAAATGAAAAAACAGTTAATGCCGCACTAACCTCGTACGACAGCTCGTTAATTCCAAAAGTCCCGTATAAATTGGTAATCCGGATATCAGCCAAAAACACAATCATCAGCGCTGCGGCAAACTGGGCTACAAATTTTTTATAGGGTTCAAGGCCATCAACATCATCTTTTAAACCCATTATAAAGATGAGCATAGCTGAGGCCATTAAAACATTGGCCTGAGGCAATAGATTTAACGGTATAAATACCAGACAGGAAAATAAAAAACCAATAAAGATTGCGATTCCACCTGCATTTGGAATTACCTTGGTATGGATCTTTCTAAGCTCGGAAGGCGCATCAAACAATTTACTTTTTCCAGTCACCTGGATAAGTGGGGGAATAATCGTAAATACAACCAAAAAACTACTTAGAAATATAAGAAAACAACGCATTAGAGACTATTTATCTGCAAATTAAGGTATATTAACCAGAGAGTTGTATAAATCGGAATAATTTGCACCCATTTTTTCTATTGTAAAATTGGTTTTATAAGATTTAAAAGCCATCTGGCTTCTAAATCCTGCATCTCCTTCCGCTGATTCGCATGCAGATTTTAGCTCAACGATATCATCAAGTTTAAAATAATAAAAAAGATTCCCATAAAATGGTTCGGCAAGTGAAGGAATGCCTGAGCAAACCACAGGAACATTTAAAGCCATTGCTTCCAGCAAAGCCAACGGCATGCCTTCTGATCGGGAAGGTAAAACATACATATCAAAATGCGGAATGTATCGATAGCCCTCTGCTCTAAAACCCAGAACTTTAAATCGATCGGAAACCTGATATTCTATTGCTAATGCTGTTAAAGCCGACCTTTCCATGCCATTACCGATCACAAGAAAAGCATAATTCGGCTTAATGGCTAACAATTTGATGACCTGCTCCAACCCCTTTCTCCTATCCATACTACATACTGTGCCTAAAAGGATGTGATTTTTTTAAACGCAAGAAGCTCCGCAAGATCCGCTTCAGGAACCTTTTGCATGGGTGAGGGAATATTTATTCCATTGCTGATCACACTGACCGCCTTGAATTTAGTTTTGTGATAGTAATTTTTCGCGGCCTGCGTTAAAACAACCACATGATCCATTTTTTTCCATGCTAACTTCCAGGGCGGAATCAGAAGATTCGCGATAAATCTGCTATAGGTAAATGCCAGATCATCATAAATGGCAGTATGAATCGTAGAAACCAGTTTTACCTTAGATTTTCTGATTTTTCGAGAATGAAACAAACAATATAGATCAGGCCTGAACAGGTGGGAATGAATCAGATCGTAAGCATGAAATTCGATGGGATCAAAAAAACTGATTTGTTTTACTTCACAATCAAATTCCAGGTCTGTCAAAGCATCAAAATAATAGACCTTGCAGTGATAACCTTCTTTTTGTATTAGCTGTTGAACCAATGCGCGCAACATAATGATTGGGCCCTTATTGGCAAGGGAGGTAATTAAAAACGCAATTCTCATAATGTATTATTTTGATAAACCAATGCCAATTCCTCCTGCAACTTTAATACATCATACATCTGAGGCCCGTCTTTTAAATTTTTGGAGATCTTTTCTCGTAGCTGCGCATCGTAACACAACCTCAAAATAGAAGCTAACAGCTGATCAGGTTCTTTACCCGAATATAAAAGCCCTGTATGTTCATGATCGACGCTCTCGGCAAGTCCCTCAACTAAGGAGGCAATAACCGGCTTTCTAAAATGGTAGCTAATGGAACTGATTGCAGACTGCGTAGCACTCAGGTAGGGGAGAACCAGGAATTTTGCTTTCTTAAATAAAGCGGCTACCTCCTCTTCTGCGATGAATCGGTTGAGGAATACAATATTATCTTCTTTTGCCGGGTTGCGATCAAAATAAACATTTCCTTTACCGGCAATAACGAGTGTTGTTCCACTTAACTCAGATCGATTTAAAAATAAGTTATATAAAGATGCTAATCCTTTGTAAATCTCAATCCTTCCGAAAAACAGCACATAGTCTTCCACCTCTTTAAGTTCGGGGATCTCCTTATTTCCATTTAGGATTTTCCTGGTAACCATACCCGGCATTCGGTGCCATGAGACTTTTTTCCCGGGATAATGCTTAAGTAGGGCCCGATGCTGGGAGCTGCTATTAGTAACCAGGTTATTGATCTTTTCAATCAACAGTCTATCCTTCCTAATCCTGAAATAATAGTGTTTGGCCCGCTGCAGCGGATTGAGCTTTGCCGGATGCGCTACAAAATCATGGACTGTATAGTATAATTCGAAATTTTTGAATTTGACAAGATGAGGGGAGAGCATCACGTCCTGCGAGATAAAGTGAATTTTAGCAATCAGCTCCTTGCTGGCAAACTGCACAACAAGATCCAGGTACTTACTGCCAGAAAGAATCCTGATCACCTTATTTTCTGAAAGGTGGTAAAACTGAATCCTGTTTCGTTTACCCATTGCAACCCCGTAGTCTGCCATCAATTCTGCATCGCTCCGTTTATCCTGACCATTCAAGAAAACAACCGCATAAAAAGCCATATTTCTATCTGAAAGGGCCGCATTGATGATCCCAATATTATAGGATTCAAGCGCAGGAACCGTACATGCCAGTAATATTTTTTCCATGATAACGCTGTTAAGATCTAAACAGAATGCCCGCCATTTTCAGGTATGACAGATTTTTCTTTACTATTAAAAATACAAGTGCCTGCAATGCATATACTTTGTTAATCAACATAGCGGAAAGCACACCCTGGCTTTTTCTAAAATAAATATGCCTGCTTTTGGCTAAAAATTTCGCTTTTTCATTATTCAACAGGCTACCTCCTAAGGAAGCGCTTTCGTAATGTATGATTTTCACTTTTGGCAGGATTACAGAAAGATAGCCTGCCTTTTTTATTCTGCGCGAAAGTTCAACTTCTTCGAAATAAAGAAAAAAATCCGTGTCAAAACAACCTGTCTCTTCCAAAACAGTCTTTCGCAGGAACATATCCGCGCCACAGATGTAATCCACAGCCCTGGTCTTATCCGAGTCGTTCTTTACCCCACTGCTTAGTTTTGTTCTATAATAATTGGGATACAACTTCAAAAAGCCCAAAGCTGAAAAAGCTTCCCTGAAAGACGGAAAGTTTCCGTACGAAATCTGGTCATGACCATCGCTATCAATCAAAGCAGCGCCACAACAGCCCACCTGCCTGTGCCTGTCTTCTTCCATAAATTTAAAAAAACACTTGCTGCATCACTGATGAGCAGGGCATCCGAATTGAGCAGAAAAACATATTTGCCACCCGCATGTGTAATACCCAAATTATTCGCACGTCCAAAGCCAACATTCTCCGGACATTCAAGAAAGATCACATCCGGATATAAAGTCTTCACCTCAAGGATCGACCGGTCAGCAGAAGCATTATCAATGAGTATAACCTCAAATTTATTATCTTGTGTAAACTGATACACCGAACCTATACAAGCTAAGGTAAGGACAGTTGTGTTATAATTGACGATAATAAATGAAAGATCCATAGTTTGAGGTATTCAACAGGCTAGGGAATGATTTTTTTCAAATATTTGAGAATAATAGTACGCTCCTCTAACCGGGCAATAAATATCATAGCCACTAAGATAAGGTTTAAGGCAATAACATTAAAAATGATTACCAGAATTGGTGTTCCGAAATCATTTACATAAATATGAAGGAGATACATCAAAAAACCAGTTACTAAAACCACTACACAATATTTAATGGTAATGTTCAATAATCCGCTGTTTCTGACCGGGAAGTAGCAAGCCATAACCATAGCCGCAATCAGGTGCGAGCTCCCCAGCGAAAAAGGAAAAATATAGAGGCTGTAATCTTTAAAAAATAAAAATTCATGCCAATCATCACTAGTTGAGCCATGGTACCATAAATAGCAAATAGTTTTCCTCTGCCAGAGGAAAGGAGAGACAAGCCATAAATATGGTATAAAAAAATCCCAAAAGCAGCCCAGCTATAGCCCATAGTTAATTCACTGATCTTAGATAGCGACTGTGCGCTGATATTTCCTTTCTTATATAAAAAATCAACAATGGCACCAGAAGAGCTTGTAAACAACCCGATAATCAACGCCAGGATGAGAAAGCCAAACTGATAGATCTTCTTAAAGGCTTCAAAAAATCTTTCATCAGTCCGGTTGAAAATTTAAGGGTAAGCACTGGCACTAAAAGTGAAACCAGAACCCCGATGAGTACATCTAAAGGAATATCAGAAAACTTCCGTGCATAATCTAAAATGGAAACTGAACCGGCAGCGGTAGACGTAGCTAAGGATTTCTCTACAATAACGTTGATCTGGGAACTAAAGTGTGGTAAAAAAAGGGAAGCGAAAAGGTAAAAAATGGCAAAGCTTGTCTGAGTGTTATCTTTGAAACCCCTTTAAAGAGCTTGATCTCCCTTTTATTCAATTGCATAAGTAGCATAACAAGTAAGAGTATCAGGCCCACATAATAAGAAATTGCCAAAGAGATGATTCCCATTGACGGTGCCAAAGTAAGAATTACGACAAGCGTAAATACCTGTGTAATAAATCCGGTAATTTCCGGTATGATGAAGGCGTTGTAGGTATTGAGAATACTGGTAAGAATTTTCGTAATCTGATTGAGGAGGAAAGAAGGAGCAACCACACGGATCATAAACCTTAATTCAGCCTGCTCAATATCCCCGTAGGCCGGAGCGAGAAGTCTTCCAATCGATCCGGGAAAGAGCATGATAAATGCCACAAGCAAAAAAGTGATCAGATTAATAAACAACAGTAATGACCTTGTTTGCTGTAAGGCTTCCTCTTCGCCCTTCTCTGCTTTGATGAACAAAAACTTTGCCCTGAATGTATCATTCAATGGAGCCCAAATAGCAATATCCAATATAACGATAGCATTTAAGGCCAGGAGCCAGACATCGCGCTGGAAGCTAACCCCAAAATACTTTGCAGAAAAAGAAAGGTTCAGAATGGCAAAAGCCAGTCTGATTACACGGATGCCAAATATAAAGCTCGCCTGCTTTCTCAATATGTTTCCGAAATTTGTTTTAAAACATCATCATTTAACCGCTTTCTTTCCTTGTCAAAAAACCAACCCCATTTATTAAAGTACCGGATGGCAGACTGTATATGAAACCTTAATAATTTGGGGTCCTGATAAGAACCCTTCTTAAAACCATGCACAATGCTGACATCAGGAAAAAAACAGTACGGTAAAATCGATTGATCCTTCTTGCCAGGTCATAGTCTTCAAGGTACATAAAAAAACGCTCATCAAACAAACCTGTTTTCTCCAGTGCAGCAGTCCTTAAAAACATGAAGCAGCCGGATAAACAGGGTATATTTAGTATCTTATCATAATCAAATTTATTGAGTTCATATTTTGCGTTCTGGCGTGCAGCCCATTGAGTATTACTCAAAAACCTTCGTCCGATCAAATCAAAAGGAGTTGGTAATAATTTACAAAGCCGCTGCAGTCTGCCAGACTCATAATAGACCCTTGGAATAAGCGCACCTACCTCAAGGTTGGCATCCATATATTTGATAATTGCTTCGACTGTTCCGCCACTAAAGCAAATATCTGGGTTCATAACCAGATGGTATTTTATTTTCTGATTAAGAGCGTGATGCAGTGCGATGTTGTGAGCCCGTCCATAGCCGTGGTTTTTCCCGTTGTATACATAGGTTATACGCTTATCATTGGCATATCTCTTCAGCAGATCCGTTGGGGAGTTATCAATTAGATACAGTTGTAAATTGGCATTTATCGCAAGTACCGATTCAATGGCACCATCAAGTTCGTCACCGTTCTCAAACAATACAATTGAAATGGCTAAGCTCATTTACAAATCTACATAAACATATAACTATTACCCCAACATATCACATTTTCAGAACATCAAAATGCCTTAAAAACTGCAACCGTGAAGAGCATTTTTTTAATACATCTCAGGAGGGATACATTGCCTGGGAATTATCACAGGCATACTATTTATTAGACCGAAATCTTTTTCATAGTTGAAAAGTTTCCCGGATGGAAGTAATCACCCTATCCAGATCTACTTTAGAAAGATTCGATCCAGACGGAAGGCACAATCCGTGTTCAAATAGACCTTGCGCTGTCCCGTTGCCATAAAAAGAATATTTGCTAAAAACAGGCTGCATATGCATTGGTTTCCAAAGGGGACGACATTCAATATTTTCACTGATTAACGCTCCTCTAATCTTCTCCGGACTAACGCCCTGAGACGGATCAATCAAAATACAGGTTAACCATCTGTTAGAATAAAAATCGGAAGGTTCTTCCAGAAAGCTTATTGCTGGAATATCTTTGAGATTATCAACATAATATTTAAAGTTAGCGCGGCGCTGACCAACCCTATCGTCAAGTACCTCCATTTGTCCTCTTCCGATACCTGCAGCGATATTACTCATTCTATAGTTGTAACCAATCTGACTGTGCTCGTAATGAGGTGCATCATCTCTAGCTTGGGTAGCCAGGAACCGTGCCTTTTTAATGGCGTTTTCGTTATTACCTAATAATGCCCCACCTCCACTGGTAGTGATGATTTTGTTTCCATTAAAAGAAAGAACACCAAAATCGCCGTAAGAGCCAAGAGATTTGCCCTTATATTTAGACCCCAGGCCTTCTGCTGCATCTTCGATAACAGCAATGCCGTAGTTGTTAGCAATTTTAATCAGTTCAGAAATCTTTGCAGGCATGCCATAGAGATGAACAATGATAATAGCTTTTACAGTTTTTCCTTTAGAGATTCTATCTTTTATTGCTTCTTCCAGGTGGTCGGGGCTCATGTTCCAGGTCTCTGGCTCGCTATCAACAAATACAGGATCTGCTCCACAATAAACAATTGGATTGGCCGAGGCCGAAAAGGTTAGACTTTGACAAATAACTTCATCGCCAGATCCCACTCCTAGCAGGATTAGAGCAAGATGTATTGCGGCTGTACCTGAGCTTAATGCTGCAGCATACTTTACGCCTACGTAAGCTTGCAGGTCTGCTTCAAGTCCATCTACATTCGGGCCTAAAGGCGCGATCCAGTTTTCCGAGAATGCCTCATTTATATAACTTTGTTCACGTCCCCCCATGTGCGGAGAGGATAACCATATCTTATTTTTCAATTTATCTAAATTATTTAGTAACAGTCAAAACAGTAGCGCCCCAAGAGTAACCTACTCCAAAACCAGCCAATAAAACATTTCCTAAAAACCTATTTTCCTTAATTGCATGGTAAAGCGCAATCGGAATGGTGGAGGAAACAGTATTTCCACAATCCTGCAAAAAGTAAAAGAACTTCTCCTCTGGAATAGAAATTTTCTTTCTGAGATGATTCAGCATAAATTTATTCGCCTGATGAAAAACAAACAGATCAACCTCATCTTTTGTAAGTTGGTTTTTCGAAATGGTATTGTCTACAAGACCAGGCACCATCTCAGAGGTGAAATTGAAGATTTCAGATCCATTCATCAGCAAGTAATTTTCGTTACGGGAATTGCCGTATTCATCCACAGATACTTTTTCGTCTGTATCCTTTGGAAACCGGAGTCCTCCTCTTTTAACAATGAGATTTTCTGCTCCACTGCCATCGGTGCCGACAACAGTTTTTCCAATTTCAGCTAAGCCTTCATTAGCGGAGATTAACGTAGCAGATGCGGCATCACCAAAAATAGTCCTGTTACTTTTATCCCTTGGATGAATAAACTTGCTATATGTTTCTGCGGTGATAAGCAACACATTTGATGCATCTCCTGCTGCGATCAAACCTTTCGCTAAACTCAAACCATATACGTATCCGGAGCATCCCAAATTAAAATCAAGTGCGCCAGCGTTGGTCGGAATGCCTAGTCTTTCCTGCACAAGACACGCCGTTGTAGGCAGAAAATAGTCGGGGCTTTGGGTACAGAATAGTATATAATCGATCTCACCCGGTGAGATCTGGTGTTCTGCAAATAATTTCTCGGCTGCATAAACACCTAAATCAGACGAAAAGGTGTTTTCATCTGCTATATATCTATTATATATTCCAGTCTTAGATGATATCTTGTCTGCCGACCATTCAGGAAACATTTCATTGATTTTTTCATTACCTAAGCCTTGAGGTGGCAAATAGTAGGAAATGGCCTTTAAGTATGCTTTCATTGTATTAAATTATGGCTGTCCTGCCACCGTCAAGAACAATGGTTTGACCTGTAATCCATTTACTTCCCCGGGATAACAGAAATGCGATTGGGCTTGCTACATCCTCTGGCTCGCCATAACCAAGCGGATATTTAGCTTCGTCCATAGCAACAACTTCTGCAGATAAGGTATTGATCGTCTCTTCTATGATCGCTGTTCTCACCATTCCCGGGGCAACACAATTAACTCTGATCTTTTGAGCTGCAAGCTCATTTGCAAAAACCTTTGTAGCAGAAATCAGTGCTCCTTTCGTTCCGGCATACATTCCGTTTCCCTTCATTCCAAATAATCCCGCAACCGAAGAAACCAATACTAAAGAGGCACCTTTGTTAATCTTTTTAGCTTTCACCATACCTTGGAGTAACAATACTACCGACTTATAATTTACATCGTAGATTGCATCCATGGTTTCCTCCTTGATAAACTTCAATGGTGCAAGCATCACCACTCCGGCAGAATGTACAAACCCATCAATTGAAGGAATGAAGTCCAAAATCTTGCCTCTGTCTGAAGCCTGTGTGATATCAGCTTGGATATAACTATGGTCACCCGTTTTAAGCTCACCAATAAGTTTCCTTAAATTATCCTCATTTCTGCCTGAGGCAATTACTGTCGCACCCATTTGGGCAATTGTTTTACATGTTTGATAACCTATCCCAGAAGACCCTCCGGTCACTAGAATCCTCAACCCCTGTAAAGAGAAAATATCTTCCATTACTCTGCTATCGCTTTGTTGTATGCATCAAAAAAATATTGTATTCTAACTTCCTCATCACTTATTATCCCCGGACTACTTGAATGACTAATACCTTTTTGGATATTTTCAAGTATCTGTTTATCCTCCTGTAAAATTTCGACACCCAACCTAACAGATTCGTCAGCTAACGCAGCCCTCAGACTCGGGTTCACACTGTCATAACTGATATTCGGCTCCAAAAATCTGATTTTTAGATTGGTTTCCGTAGCGGTTAAAGGAAATAACTGGCCAACATAAAAGCTTGCTCCCTCGGTGGAAGAAATAACCAGGTTGGGAAAGACAAATAAGTGATAGAAAGACTGGTGTTTATATGCTCTGTCTTCTAAAAAGCAAGAATTTTATTTTTTTTAGCATCTATTTTTTTACCGTTTTGGGAAAGTGACAACTTGAATGAGCCTGATGATGCTCAATATCGGAAATTGCAAGCCCTCCTATACCCAATTTGCCATATATAGTATCTTTATGAACAACCGAGCAATGGTAACATTCAAGTACGTTTTCAATTAGCATTTTCCAGTTCGCTCTGTGCGGTAGATCAGCTATGTGGGTACGACTGCCAATATAAGCCGAAAGTTCTTCCAGCTTATTATAAAATTCACCCAGGTGCGACTTAAGATCAATAGTCTGGTTTTCATTGAGAAGGACAAACACAAAATGTCCACACACTTCAACCTGGTATTTCTTTAAACAAAATTCACTGGGAATTGCTTGTATTCCCTTAAAGGCACTAAAAGTTTCCTTTTTAGGCATAAACGATGGAGCGCCTTCCCTATCAAAAGACCAGCAGTGATACCCACATGTCAAAGCCCTACGGCCAAACTCCTGTGTCTGAATCTTATTGAAACGATGCGTACAAATGTTCTGGAATGCCCTGAGTTCACCCTTGAAATTTTGAATTACGATCGGATTGCCACCAATCTCCAAGGTTACAAAATCGCTATTTACTTTGAGTTCCTCCGTCAAACATGCAAATATCCATGTATTGGAGAATATCTTTTCATTTTCGATCTGCAGATGATCCTCAGAATAATAATATGACTTTTTCAGCATATCCACTTAAATTTGGGTAATATCTGTTACAATAAGATTTTCTGTATTTAATACCATTGTACCCCAAGATAGCCCGACTCCGAAACCACAGCAAAGCAGCTGATTCCTGCCAGAAGAAAGTTTATCCTTCAATTCAGAGGCTATCGTAAGGGGAATGGTTGCCGAGCTCGTATTCCCATACTTGCCTAAAGTATATGGAACCTTTTCTTCTGGTATCTTCAGTTTTTTTACGATCTTTTTATTCATAAAAAGATTGGCCTGGTGAAACACAAAATAATCAATTTCTTCGATATCCTGATTCGTATATTCCATTAACTCCCTCACTGCTGATGGCGCTCTTGAAATTCCGAAAGAAAACACGTCCATTCCATCCATTACAAGAGAACATTGGTTCCTCTTTATCCCATCTTCTACTTGCTCAAATTCCAGTGATGTTTCATCCGTTTTATTCCTTGCTCCTCCAGCGGGGATGATGATTGCTTTGTAACCGCTACCGTCCGTACCTAAAGAAAAAGGTATTGGGACAGCATTGACATCATATTCAAATGCTGATGCTGTTCCTGCATCACCAAAAAGTGGTTCAGTACTTTTATCAAACGGAGAAACCACTTTTGAGTTCGTTTCTCCAACAAGAAGTAACCCTTTGCGGGCCGCACCAGAGTTAATTAAAGATGCAATGGTCGATACACCATAGACATATCCCGAACAACCAAGGGGAATGTCCATAGCGAGGCAACTCGTTGGCAAATGTAACCGATCCTGAAGTATCGCGGAGGTCACTGGTAGTTTATAGTCGGCAGTTTGGGTGACCAATATCAGTAAATCAATCTCTGACTTCTCCCACCCTAACTTTGTTATCAGGTCTTCTGCAGCTTTGTAGCATAGATCGGCAGTTGTCTGTTCTTCTGATGCGATATGCCTCTGGTTCACTCCTGTGCTATTGACGAAGGGGGTCATCTGTTCAGCGGAAAAATACGGGTGATCCAAGTTGGAAATCACCTTTTTAGGAACGCAGGCTGAGATTCCGACTAATTTAACATTGGGTATTGTAAAACAGGCCATAATAATTATACCCTAGAACTCACCAAATTGAATATGTCTTCAATTGTGTTTGAATTTCTGAAGTCCTCACCTGTCAGTTTAACACCATATTCCTCATCTACCATCGCAATAATAGACAAAGAAGTCAATGAATCCCATTCGTCGATATCTCTAAAGTTGGTAGATGATGAAAACTGTTCTAAAGGCGTTTCATCAAATTGGTCTGCAAAGTTTTTTATAAAATCGTTAATATCCATAATGCTTTTTTTAAAATGATTGTTTTGTTGCAGGAACACCAAAGTACACTCCATGGTTTCCAGTATTTCTTATTATGACAGAATTTAAATTTATTTTATTAAAATCTCCGATCTTCTTCTGTTGTATAACTGAAGAGTTCATTGCAAAGATATTAAAATCTCCTACAGTAACAGTACCTGCAATGAATGAATTAGGGCCGAATAGATTATAGTTTCCAAGGGAGACATCGTGGCCGAGGCCAACCCTTCCATTGAACACATTAAAATTTCCAATCTTTATATTGCAGGTTAGATTCATACCATGGCATAATACATTACCCTCTCCGATTTGATTGGTATCATCCCAGTAAATACCCGGATGAATAACATTTGGGAAAATGAGATTTGGGTTTGACTTTAGCTTGTCAACAAGTTCGTTCTTTGTCGGGTGAACCAATGCGACGACAACTTCCACCCGCCTTTCAAAGCCTGTTAGAAACTCAATATTTCCCAAAACAGGCAAACCATTGACCTCACCTTTTTCCAAAGCTGGATTATCGTCAACAAATCCCATTATATTGAAAGTCGGCCCATGTAAATTAATTTGCTTCAAAAGTACGTGTACCTCTCTTCCAAATCCCCCGGCACCATAAATTATAATATCTCTCATTGATCAGTTATTCCCGTTAAAAGCTTCCATTGTCGTATTAGCAGATGCGTTTACGCCCTCTCTTTTGAAAACTTTGACAAAGGTAAGGTAAAGAATATGTAAATCTAAACCAAAAGAGATGTGATCTATATAATAGCAATCGAGAATGAATTTTTCTTTCCAAGAGATCGCATTCCTGCCATTGACCTGGGCCCATCCTGTTATTCCGGGACGGACATTATGCCTACGCTTTTGCTCTCGGTCATAAAGAGGCAGGTATTGGGGCAATAATGGTCTGGGACCGACCAGGCTCATGTCTCCTTTTATCACGTTTATCAATTGGGGAAGTTCATCCAGTGAGGTTTTACGGATAAACGTTCCAATTGGTGTTATTCGCTCCGTATCATTTAAAAGGAGTCCGTTCTCATCTCTATTGTCATTCATTGTTTTAAACTTAATGATGTTGAATATATTTCCATGCCTACCAGGTCTCGGCTGAAAAAAGAATGGCTTTCCGTTATTTAGAATCATTAACAACAGAGCAATAATCAGAAAGACAGGTAATAAAAAAGCAAATATTGTAATAGCTATTAAACAGTCAATTAATCTTTTAAATAACGAAGTATACATCTAGATATTTTTTTGAGGAAGTAAACTAACAAACCCAAACTGAATTAATTTAGTTGGATTCCTTATTAGGCCAAAATTATAACGTACTAATACAAATAATCTAAATAAAATTCCTTTTTTATATAAATTATATATTTTGCGCTCGGTACCATCCCTATCAATCAGAGGCAAAAAACCCTCAATTTGACCTAGATACCATCCATTCTGTACTAATTTCAATTTTGCCCGAAAAGATGAGATAGAGGATTTATTTAGATGACCGTGAACGTTGTTGGCATGTATCCGATAGAGGATATTGGGTACTGGGTCAATCACTACTTTGCAAGCGTTTATTCTCGCCAAAAAGTAGATCAGCCAGTCATGTGAAAACCCCTTCCAATTATGGTAGGATATTTTGAATGCCTGCTCTCTTAAAAGCGAAAAAAAATCTTTGCCTAAAACGTATGTACATCCTGCGCTACCGCTTTCAAATAAATAATCAAATTTCTTGAGTCTAGCGTCCCTTCTTAAAATTGTCTTATCACCGCTTACCTCGTCCCACATAATTAGATTGGACATATAAAGTGCTGCATTGTGCCGTGATAACATATCAGTAGCAGACTTTAATTTGGCAGGTAGCCATATATCATCCTGATCTGAAAAAGAAAAAGCATCATATTTACTATAGTCTTTTGCCAGTTTGATAAGGCTCATAAAATTCTTAGCTGCACTGCCCGTTCCTTCTTCTCTTGTAACCAGCTCAATAGGTGCGCCATTTAGAATAAATCCTTTGATTATTTCGACAGAGTCATCGGTACTGGAATCATCTGCAATGATCAGATGAACATCAACTCCCTCTTGCGCAAAGATTGATTGAATTTGCTCTTTAATATATTTTGCGCCATTATAAACGGCCATTAATACTAATACTTTCATTTTTTACGGTTTAAAAATCTTTTAAATAAAGAATTTATCAAAACCCATCGCCATTTAATCATCGTAGCAAAAGGCGCACTTTTACCTGTGGTCACATTTCCGCCATGTCGGCGATAGCTAATAAGTGGACGGTTTACAAAATGAATTTTCCCATATAAAATATGATTTAATCCTAGCCACACATCATGCATCGGCAGGTTTTCAGGAAAAGGAAAAATAGTATTAAATCCTTTCTTTTTGAATGCAATACAGCAACCCAAAAAATTATTCCGCTTAAGATTACCAAAAAAGGAGCCAGAAAAACCTTTGGGGTAAAAAAGTTCTCCGGAGAGTTTACCAGTCTCATCAATAAACTCTGCATTACTCAGGATCATACTAATATCGTCATCCAATAAAAACTTTTGCATGATTACCTGAACCTTGTCAATTTTCCAAATGTCATCCTGGTCTGAAAGAAAAATATAGTTATTCTTTGAAAGCATTATCGTTCTTTCAAAAGATTTAACTACACCCAAATTTCTCGGATTTGTAAATAGCCTTACCCGTCTATCTGAATATGACTGTATAATGCTGACGGTATTATCATTTGACTGATCATCAACGATAACCAGTTCGTCATCTTCTCCCAACTGAATCATAATTGAATCGATCTGTTTACGGATAAATCTTTCTCCGTTATAGGATGCCATGCAAACCGAAATATTCATAGATTTTTGTATATTATTAAGTTAGTCTTTTATGTGAGATTCAGGTGCTAAATCTTTTATCTGAAATACAACTAGACTGATCAATACAATAGACATTCCAATTGGATTATTTAGGAAAGGATTTGTCATTGACTGCAAATATACGAATGTCACGCTTAGATAAAATGGAGCCAGGTAGTTGACATTCTTCTTGCTTTTGTAAATTATGAGGAATTTATAGCTAATTACAACAAAAAGGATAAGCCAGAACAAAATTCCCAAAACCCCCTGTTTACTAAAAATTTCAAGAAAAGAAATCTCCATATGGATGGGCCTAATTGGGATTCCTTTGCCAAAACCATCACCTATAAAAAAATTTATGGGGTTTGTCTTATCAATGACTTCCTGGAATTGTGTAACACGGATTGCATCTGACTCAGCCCTGTCACCGAGCCCCTCCAGATAAAAGGGAATTGCGATTAAAATAGCCGCGACCAATCCCATGAGCACCAAAAAACTCACAATCTTATTCCTGTAAAGGAATACAAGATGAAATATAGTCACCAGGATAGTCATTAAAATAAATCCCCGTGTTAAAGTGAGCACTATCGCAACAAAAAGTACCAGTGAAAAGAATTTATTTATCTTCCCAGGATGAAAGGTAAAAAAAGCCGACACATAAGAACAAAAAACCTTTGTAAAAGAACAACTGCCCTCCTCTAAAAAGCACCTCCCCATAAGGCTCCATTAAAGTGTAAAAAGCATTAAAATTTATAATCCCTGTAAGAATGAAGAGGATTAACATAATATACGAAAATCCTAGAAAAAGGCTCGACCGCTGAATTACTGCAATTACTGAATCTAGTTGCTTTCTATTGTTAATGGTTATCGAAAAAAAGGGAAGAACATAAAAAAAATTAAAGGTTTAAGATCCTCTATAATTAAATCCAGGGGATTGCCATTTACTATTCCAACTATAGTTCCGACTAATAGAACCACAGAATAGGCAAGAATCCAATAAAAAACCTGTCGATCAACTCTTTGTTTTAGCCATATTAGAACGACAGATAACGGAATAGCAAGAAAATAAAACAACATCCGGAGCGTCACTGGGCCAATTTCGAAAAACCTCCCTCCTCCCCCCACGACTAATTCAACTATCATCAATAATAAAAAAATATTGACTAGTTTCTTTACCCATTTATCTAGCGGAGGACTTTGTCTAATGGAATTCATCAAATAGTATTTTAAAAAACCTGATATTTTTGTAGACAACTGTCAACTTTACTGCTCTTTTTAGACCAACTACAAGGCTAAAAAAGACATCGCTACGACTCTTACTTGATTGCTTTAAACCTATGCAAAGAAATCTGAATCTAGTTAAAGACGAAACAAGTGAGGGGGTTTCAGATGCTGATAACTCATGCTGAAGTCTAAGCTCAATAATAAAAAAAATTGTAGTTTTCAGCTTTATCCTGTCAATAAAGTCATAATCACTATAATCCAATGGGATTGCTTCATTATATCCCCCTACACAACTAAATAGGGATAAGGAGACACATAGCCCACTGTTTACGGGAGAGAGTTTAGCTAAACTGTTTTCACCGTAGGTAATCTGCTTTGGAGAATAGCCCATTCTTTTTCTAAACAAAACAGGAGAGATAATGTTTCCTTCTGAACTTACCAAAACAGGGGCAAACACCATGATTTTTTTGTTGGCAAATATTGCTCCTGCATAGCTTGCAATCGACTTGTTCGAAAGAGTTGTATCCTGATCAAGAAATAAGATCCACTTCTTCCCACGATCCAGTCCAATTTTAGCAGCCTCATTATATGCTTTACTAATGCCTGGATTTTCACCATTATGTATATACAGAATATTGAGCCGATCCTCCAGGGGGTATCCGAAGGTTCTGGACTATTATCATATATGATTACATCAAGTTTACTTTCTACATAAGTAGCCGCCTCAGACAGGGTTCTAAAGGTTGAAGAGTCAGTTAAGGTTGTTTTATAAGCTACAATTACAATAACTAAGTCATCTATTACAGAAGCTATTTCACCTAAGTTCCCCATTTAACGATTGATATACTTTGTAAAACCTATATAGAATTTCCTATACCAGCTTTTTCTTGGGCTAAGAGAAATTATTTTCGCTGTGGCAGCCAGACGATCGCTGTCTAAACGACCTCGGTAAAGTTCCTGGAATTTTTTTGCCTGCTCAATATTTTCCTTTAGATATGTTCCTTTGAAATCCGTTATATTCTTAAAAAATAACTTTAATCGTCCCCTCAGACTAATTCTAGATTTATTTGTTACGCTTGAATGGTGAACTCTATATTTAATTGGTGTATCAGAAATTGCTTCGACCCTGCCTATGCCATAAGCGACAAGTGCAATCCAATGATCATGCATTATTACCTGATCAGGCATGAGTTCAATTTCGTGTTTCATTTCAACATTCAGCATAATTGTACATCCTGTAACAATATTGCCAATCAATAAGTCACTAAATCCCGTTTGTTTGGGTCTGTACCCCTGAAGATCCCAAAATGAGGGAGCAAGTAATGTACCATTGCTATCAATCACCTTCAGATCTGAGTAAACCATCACCGGAATACCATCTTCATGGATGCGTTCAAGATGTGAACTACATAATTCGAGTTTATTGAGCTCCCAAATATCGTCCTGATCAGCCAGTGCAATATAATCAAAATTACAAAGGCTAATTGCTTTCTTAAAGGACTTAACTGGTCCTAAATTTGTATCATTCTTATAGAGTTTTATTAAAAAAGGATGTTTATTTTGCAACTCCAATAACAACTGTATTGTATCATCAGTAGAACAGTCATCAACGATTATAATCTCCTGCGGTTTTAAAGTTTGTAAAAAAATGGATTGCAACTGCTGTGCGATATAACCAGCGCCATTATAACACGCCATAGCTATTGAGATTCCCTTCCTCATTTTAAACCTATTTTAGCAGAAAAAATCTTGATAATTTCTAGAGACATCTTATCGCGAAATACAAAAAGCTGGATCATAAAATAACTACAGAACGATAGCATCGCGGAAATAACTAATACAATAAAATCATTTCCAAAACACATACGGTTCACAACCGCAATAGGTATAAAGATGATACAGGAGGCAATACTCTTTAATACGAGTGACCATTCAAACTTATAGCTCAATTTTGTTGTAATATAATGATAAGAAACAGCAGAGACTACAAATTCGCCAAGTACTGTTGCAACTGCGGCTCCTTTATCTTGGATAATGTGGATAAGAATAACATTGACTACCAGACTTACAATCATTCCACAGATTGTTGCAAACAAATAATACTTCTCATGATTGGAGGGAACTAAAATCTGTAGACCGAAAACATGACCCAGCCCTATAAAAAAAACCAAGGGAGATGCAATCTGCATTGTGAATGTCGCAGGTATAAATTCTTTGCCCGAAAAAATCCTCATGATTTCAGGCGCTGTAACACAGAGGCCAATAGATATGGGAATTCCTATTATGCAGATAAATGCAAAAGATTTATCTATTAAATTTTGTGTCAGGGTTTTGGTACCAGCAGCGATACTTTTTGAAATCTGCGGCATCAGCACTACCCCTAGAGATACAATCAATGGAATTGCTATTTTATTTAGTTTGATAGAGGCTGTGTAATATCCAACTGTTTTATCATCGGTAAAAAAACCTAGCAATAGTGTGTCCATTACAGTATAGATACTAGTTGATATACTGGTACTGAAAAGAGTAATGAGTATAGACAAGTGCCGCTTAAGCCTCAACTCTCTCATATGGAAATCCACCGTATTATGTAGATGAAAGAGGTTCCAGATGTTGTTTCCAATTATAGAGAAAATGGTAATATATAGATATGTCCGAACATTGCTCTCGGTCTTTACAAAAAGAAATAAGCCTACAAGTGCAATGATTTTGATGATAACAGACCTGATAGTAATAAATCTGAATTCCTGTAATCCACTGTAAAACCAATCTATGGATGTAAAGCCAAAAAGCACCAAAAGTCCCGCAATTAAGTAAAAATCAAGTTCATTTGAAAATCGGCTAAAGGTCAAAACTATTGCCAAATAGCACGCGAGCATAACTAGCGATGATATGACATTGATTATAAAAAGTTCAGAAAACAACTTACTGAAAGCATTACGGTCCCCGCTGAGTTTGGCAACTTCACGAACGCCATAAATAGGTATGCCCAGCGCGGCTATTAACACAAAATATTGAGCGAAAGTAGTCAAGAACTGAACTTTACCAATCCCTTGTGGTCCGATTATTCGGGAGATATATGGAAAACTTATTAAGGGAAAAAGAAAATTACTAATGGTTAATAAGATATTATAGGCGAAATTTGATTTTGTGGATTGAATTTTAATCATAAATATCAAATATGAGTTCTTCCATAATTGTTGGAATTTATGTTTGAACTAGAGGCCATCCTGATCAAAAGAACAATACATGCTAACAAACAAAAAACCATACATCCCAAAACTGCTCCTTTTATCTTTCCCAAAAATTCTTTCTCAAGCGGGTAAACAGGTTGGTCTACCACCTGGATAAGAGGTGTTTCTTTTCTGAGCGATAATTTTGCTAGTTCAAGCTGTTGTATCAATTGGGCGAGAATCGTTTTGTTGGCTTCGGCATTGAATTGAGATCTTAAGGCAGGAGCCCTAAGTATCTGCCGGGTAGGGTTAAGATTAGGGGTGGCATCATTTACTTGAGCTGCGCTGTAAATAGCTCCATTGAGTATATTTCTAACAGAGTCTGTTTGATGCTGTAATATGGACAAATTTTCCATAGATTTTTTCGTTTTTGTCAGGACATAGAAGTCATTAACATTTTTAACCATCTGGTCGTTAAATTCCTTAGAAAATATTTCATCTTTTCCTTTTACTTCCACTTTGATGATGCTTAAAGCCTTATCTGGTTTTGCAACAGTTAAATACTTCTTCCTGATGTCTAAAACAACTTTACCTATAATACTATCCTTGAGTCTTGATGGTTCGGTTTTCCCAAAATTCAAACTTACTAATTCAGGGTTTTTAGCCCATTGTTTCTTTAATTTATTGATCTCAATATATCGATCAATCAGCAGTTGTGATTTATTGTTATAAAAAATAGGAGTCAGAAGCGTTTTCTCAATCATTGTTCTTGATTTATAAAGCTCAATAATATTATCTCCTTGAAATAAACCACCCCCACCACCTAAATCAACACCAACCATTGAGGCAAGACCTGAATACTGTCCTAAAGAGCCGGCTTTGTCACCTTCTTCTAAAACAAAGGTACTGGTAGCCACATAAATTGGTTTTGTAAAATATGCGTAGGCGTATCCAAGCATTCCTCCTATCAGTCCTAGAACAAAAATGATAAGCCATTTTGAACGCAGGTATCTATACCATCCTTTAATTGTTATTAAAAGGTCGTTAAAACTTACTTCATTATTATTAGTATCGGGCTTTTGATACAAAGTCTCTGATTTCATAAGTTACCTCAATAAACTAACTATAATAGCACCTAGAGAAGCAACAGCCGTGCCAATCCCAATCCAACTCTGCGCCGTTAGCCGTTCTCTTTCCGCGCGCTTAGGAACCAAGATTTCTGCACCAGGCTTCACAACAGGATAATTGCTGAAGAACAAAAACTTGCTCACCGCCGCCGCAGATCCGTTGGCATATTTAATATAGGTTCCACCTTTTCTCGCATTCGAGGTAAAGCCACCTGCTCCATTAATATACTGCCTTAAACTTTTTCCCGGCAGATAGACTATACTATTTGGATTGAGTACTTCTCCTGTAATACGCACAGTTTGTAAGGTACGTGGAACACGAATAATATCCCCGTCTTCAACAATCAAATCATATTTGCCTAGTGGTTTTTCGATGATGCGCTCAAGATTAATACCAACTAAGTCACTTTGAATCAATTTCTGTTCAATCTCTGCAGATAGCGTATCTTTTGTACCAGCTTCCTGCGCCCGTTTTAAGTTAAGGTATTTCTTTTCTTCCTCTTCTTTATTGTTAATCGCATTCTTATCTGCTGGATTTACTTTTTCAGCTCCCGGGCGTTTCAAACTTGCTCCTTCAGCGTAAGCATAAGAAGTGAGTCCGCCGGCTCTTTTGATCACATCAGAAATACGCTCATTTTTATTGGTAATGGTATATACACCAGGGTAGAGAACTTCACCCTCCAACTTGATCTGTTTCTGAATAGAATAACCTTCAGCATTTCTTACGGATACAATATCAAAAGGTTGCAAAACAAAGGTAGGCCCCTCAATTTTAAGGTTTCGGTCAACAGAAAGGGTAAATAGTTCTGCCGTGCGTGAAGTTTTACCTGCAGTATCTGCACTTTTAACCCTCCTGGAAATTTCAATCCGGCTGGGGGTAGCACCTTCCTTAAACCCGCCTGCCATTTGAATCAAAGCTTCGACACTAATGTTGTCTGCATACTCAAATGTACCAGGCTGCCTCACCTCTCCCTGGATACTCAGCTTATATTCATCCCTCAGGTCAAACAAAGACGATATGGTTACTTTATCTTCTCTTTGAAGCGGAATATCGGCTTGCGCACCAGACATGATCTTAGCAACGTCAAAAGAAATCAAACTGGCGGTATTGTCGAAATTCAACCGGTTAATATACCCCCTGTTTAAAAAGGCATCTTCTTTCAAGCCGTCGGCTTTCGTAATCAGGCTTTTCAAAGTAGCACCATCTTCTAACGAATACATACCAGGACGAAAAACGGCTCCTTCGATTTGGACCTTATTGGCAAAACGGTCCAAAATCGCATCTACAATAACCTTATCTCCATTCTGAGGACTATAATTATTGAATTGCGTGCTGGAAACATCGATAATCTTCCGCTCTTTACTGGTATTTTGTAACACTTTAACATTTGAACTATAAGCCTCCGTAGAAAAGCCCCCGGCAAAACGCAGGAGGTCTGCAAGGCTTTCACCCGATACGACCTCAAACAAGGCAGGTCTTTTAACTTCCCCAGACATTTCAACACGTTTTTCATAAACAGGGATATTAATCACATCCTGATCCTGTAGGCGGATATTTCCTTTCTGGACACCATTGAGCAGGAAGTCGTACACATCAATAGTGGCCACCACCTTGTTTCCTCTGATGACCTGGATCTTACGGAATGATCCGTTTTCATTAGGTCCTCCTGAAGCATTTAAGGCATTAAATACAGTTGAAAGGGAAGAGAGAGAGTAAGAGCCCGGTTTCACAACTTCTCCAACAAGCGTAATTTTAATCGTGCGGATATTCCCTAAGTTTACAGCTACGGTAGTTCTGCCCGTTCTTAGTGAAGGGTAAGTGGGGCAAGACCCGACCGGATTTTACTGATCGCCTGTTCAATGGTTAGACCACCTACAGCTATATTTCCGACATATTGCAGACGTATAATGCCATCAGGACTAACTTTCAATTTATAACTGGCCTCATTGTCCCCACTCAAGTCGACCAAAAGTTCATCATCAGGACCAATTACGTAACCCCTGGGAGTGGCCATTCTGAGATTAGGCTCAAATGTAAGGCCGCTGCTGGAGAACAGTTCTTTTCCGAAAATTTTTGGCTTTAAGCCTTCGAAGATATCGGTTTCAGTTGTGTTTCTATTATTAGTATTGTTCGACTTTGTAATTCTTGTTGAATCACTATTGATCCTGACCGCTGTTCTTGACCGGTCATCGCTTTCTTCTGCATCTCTATTCAGCGTGTTATTGCGCTGTGCATTACCACCTGTCGTCCCGTCCTGCTTTCTGATTTTCTCTACCCTTAGCCGTAGTTTTTGAATTTCATCGGCTTTCATCCCTTGTGCAGCAGCCATCTGCTCCAACTGTGCATCGTTATAACCGATAGATTCCGCACGTTGCATTAATTGCCTGACCTGCGTATCAGTCAGATCGTCAACCTTCACATTTGCATAATTTGTCTGAGCCATTGACACCTGGAATACAGTAAGTATGATCAGAAACAGTAAGCTTGTAAATATGTTTTTCAACTTCATTAGGTATAGGAAGTATTATTTAATGATATTATGATTATTCGAAATAGTTCAGTGTATTGAACCCGCCTTCTTTTAAATACTGATCTTTTTTCATGACTTGCAAATCTGAATGCACCATTTCTTTTACTAAAGCTGCGAGATCATATTTAGGCTGCCAGCCTAACTGGGTTTTTGATTTTGTCGGATCACCAAGAAGCAGATCAACCTCCGTTGGCCTGAAGTATTTGGCATCCACCTGGATCACCGTCTGACCTGGCTTTAAAGCATTTGCATCTAAGCCCAGAATGATCATCTGTTCTTCGTCAATACCAATTATTACTCCTTTTTCATATTCGTCTTTCCCGCTGAATTCCACCTCTATTCCCAGCTCGGCAAAACTCATTCTTACAAAATCCCTAACCGTTGTGGTAACCCCTGTTGCAATTACATAATCCTCTGGTTTTTCCTGTTGCAAAATCAGCCACATCGCTTCAATATAGTCTTTCGCATGCCCCCAATCCCGCTGTGCAGACAGATTGCCCAGAAAAAGACATTGCTGTAAACCAAGGGCAATTTTAGCTGTTGCCCTGGTAATTTTACGGGTTACGAAAGTTTCTCCCCTTAAGGGGCTTTCGTGGTTAAAGAGAATACCATTACAGGCAAACATACCATAAGCTTCGCGGTAATTTACCGTAATCCAGTACGCATACATTTTTGCCACAGCGTAGGGCGATCGCGGATAAAAAGGCGTTGTTTCACTCTGGGGCACCGCCTGTACGAGTCCGTAAAGTTCAGAAGTAGAAGCCTGATATATTTTAGTTTTGGTGAGTCCAAGAATCCTGATGGCCTCCAAAAGCCTCAGCGTACCTATTCCGTCTGCATTCGCGGTATATTCAGGCATTTCAAAACTCACGTGCACATGACTCATCGCCGCGAGGTTATAAATTTCATCCGGCTGGGTCTCCTGGATAATCCGGATCAGGTTTGTCGAATCTGTCAGGTCACCAAAATGAAGTTTGAAATTGACATTGTTCTCATGCTGATCCTGATACAGGTGATCGATCCGATCGGTATTAAATAATGACGACCGCCTCTTCAAACCATGAACCTTATATCCTTTTTTTAGCAGAAATTCTGCGAGATAAGCCCCATCCTGGCCTGTAACACCTGTTATTAGCGCAACTTTCATAAACTTTATTTGATAACTTTTTAAGCGAGCAAACATACATATTTTTTTCTAGCTTAAGGATAGCGTAAGTATGCTCATTTAGAAATAACGTTAAATAACGGTGTTTTCCCTACGCTCTTTCCGAATATTAATTCCAAAATATAAATACCTCTCCATGATCTACTTCTGATAAATATCTTTACTTTTGATGTTGATATCCTAATTAAATGAAAAAAATTGTACTCCTTTTAATTCTTCTGGCGCATTCGTCACTCATCTTTTCTCAGACCAGTGCAGATTACAATTACTCCATCGGTTTAAGGGCCTACAGTATCATGCAACTGCCCAAAGTACTTAACCAGACTAACTACCAGGATTTCAACCATACGTATGCGAACGCGCTGCTGATGAAATTCAATGATAACCAGATCAGCTACCGGGTTGGGGGAAATTTTTACAGAAAAGACATCACCTTTCCCAATACCTGCGCGAACTGTGAGATTGCGGAGGGGACGCTGACCGATTTTGCCTTTAAAGTAGGCTTTGAAAAGAATTTTACCTATTCGCGCATTCAGCCCTATTTTGGCGTCGACCTGGGGTACCGTTCTAACCGGTTTAGTGGAAATACCTATCCGGGCAGCACCGTGTTTGCGGGTACGGCGAGGTATGCGGAATCATCAAAAAACGGGTTGGTCATCTCTCCTGTAATCGGTATCAAGATAAACTTAGTACCTTGTATGAATCTTTTTGCCGAGAGTAGTCTTGACTATTTTTATTCTTACGAGCGCCAGGATTTAACAGATGCAAACGGAACTTCCAGGACAGTGAATACCTATCAAAAATCAGAGTTTTTGCTCAACCTTTTCTCAGCCGGGATCCAGTTTAACATAAGCAGACGAAACTAGATTTAATTGAAGAAAGATTAGACAATGTTTGGGTAATTAATGTTTTTTTTCGAAATAAATGCCTTTTAGTAGCTGGAAAGATGAGGCTGTATCAAAAAGATTTACGCTGTCTCATCAAGCAAATTATATTTTGATACGTCGTCATTCCCAATTTAATTGGGAATCCTAATGCTATTGCAGGGCGCTTTAAGATTAGCTTCGCTGAGCACGTTGTGATTCCCGCCTGCGCGAGAATGACGGGCAATGAAATAAAATTCTATCCTTAAATGTTAGATTTTACTTTTGAGACAGCCTCATGATAACCACCTTAATAAATATGTAAAAAAACAAATATAGAATTGATAAAAGACGTGTCTATACTATAATTTTTCGTACCAGAACCTAAATAAGGCTTAAATTTTAAATATGTGTCTTATAGCCCCCGGGTTTATTTCCTGATCGCCTTTTCCCAAATAACAGATTGTTTGCCCGAAAAGTAGCGGTATGCACCGGCAACTACCGCATAATTCATCATGCAGAAATAATAAGGAACAAATAAGATTTTCAATCTGATTTTCTTTTCTCCAGCCAAAGCCCGGAAAGTGCCATCAGGTAAAACAAGGTCTGCAGCAAAAACAGCATATCATATATTTCGCTCCCGCGCTGTGCTATCAATATGATATTACTGAGATAAGCAGCGATGAGTGCCAGCGGCGCGAGCGTCCACCTGAGCACACGGTGACTGATGTACTGGAAAGCAAGCACAGGGTCTCTGAAAGGGTTCAAAACCGATTTTAACCAGATAACCGACTGGATCCCTCCCGCACCAATCCTAACCTTACGCTTGAGTTCTTCACCAATATTTGCAGAGGACGTTTCCTGTGCGAAAGCTTTTGGTTCGTATCTGATGCGGTAACCTTTTTCTGCGATCCGCATCGAGATCATAAAGTCATCAAGTACACTTTCTTGTGGTACAGGTTGATAAAGTGATCTTCTGATGCTATATAATTCACCTGCTGCACCCACTACGGTATGAAGCTCTGAATCCCATTCTTTCAGTTTCGATTCATATTTCCAATAAATCCCCTCTCCGGCAGTAGCATCCGCGTGTTCATCAGCGTATACTTTTTTCTCCTGCAACCCCGCCGATACGTTCATCCGCATAATGTTTACAAAGATGGAACAGGGCATCAGTATTCAGGAAGGTATTGGCATCAGTGAAAACGACAAGATCAGTATCAACACGATCCATTACGCGATGTACAGCTGCTATTTTCCCCTTGCGATCGGAAGAATGCATCAGGTGAATCTGCTGATAACGCGCAACAATTTCTGGCGTACGGTCTGTTGATCCATCTGTAACAAAAATCATCTGGAGCTTTCCCGCAGGATAATGAAGAGCCAGGGTATTATTAATCTTTTCCTCGATAAAATCCTGCTCGTTGAAAGCAGCTACAATAAGCGTACAGGTTGGCAGCTCCTCATAACTGAAAACTTTAGGTATGCCGGGAGCAAATACACGTTTAACCAAAATCATAGAATATAGTAAAATCCCATAGCCGATATAGGTATAGAAGACCAGCAGAATAGAGATAATAAAGAGGATATGCATAAGATAATTATGTTTGGTATATGTTAAGTCTATTGAAATGAATTGGTACTGTTGCTAAGGTTCCAATAGACAGCCCTGCAGATGGCAGCGATATGCTTAAACTTGCCCCTGATCAGAAACCGTAAAAAATTTCTTGGAAACACAATCAGGCCAAAATAAATGCAGAACAGCACCTGTTTATAAAAAACGAAATGTTTTCTTACCAACAATATACGGTTTCTGTTCATATAATAAATTTTTAGTGGGCTATCTGCCCCAACAGAAACAGATTCCTTGTGGTAAATCAGGGCAGAGGTATTCACCCTGATCTTAAACCCTGCTTTCCGGATGTTCAGGCTCCAATCCATTTCTTCATAATAGAGAAAAAAGTTTTCCGCCATTAGCCCTGCGCGCTGACAGGCTTCACGGGATACCATCATTGCGGCACCATGTGCAAAAGCGGTGATAAAGACCCTCTGGTCATACTGCCCTTTGTCATCCTCGAACTGACCCACACACTGGTTTCTTGCGGTAATGGAGGTGAGTTCTGTGAAACCAACATACTGGATTTTCCCGGGATGCTCAAAATACCTGATTTTTGGGCAAACTATCCCTGTATCAGGAAAATCCTGAAAAGTCCCAACTAGTGTTTCCAACAGGCCAGCAGTAAATTCAGTATCATTATTAACCAGGAAAAGGTAATCTCCATCTGCTGCTCCTATGCCCAGGTTGTTTCCTCCTGCAAACCCAAGGTTCACCTCCGAGTGAATAAACTTAACCTGAGGATACCTGTCCTGCCAAATGGGAATAAAATTTTCACTGCTGCCATTATCAACAATGATGATCTCTATACTAGGGTAAGTGTTTGTTGTGAAAATGGAGTCCAGTAATTGCCCGGTTACCGCTGGCTGGTTATAATTTACACTGATAATGGAAATTTTTTTACCTGGCAGATTTTCAATCAGATTCATCATCGGTCGGTTACGCGTTTGGAAAGTTGTGGCCCATTTTTAAATAGCTCTTCTATCTGCCGGTTTTGAGTATTATCTGACGGTTACGGATTACCCTGCCCGTCTACTTGTTAACAATGATCAAATTTATAATAATAATAGCACTAAAAAGACTTAAAAGTTCAGTAAAGCGAAGCTATCTGGTAAATTTACGAACCAATCCAAATTATTTATCGCCATAATATTATCTTTACCACCGATTTACAACTGGGCGCTCTGCTGAAATGACCCGATTATTTAATAAAAAATTGCATTTATAAGTGTTCTGTTTATATCTTAGATTTTTTGAAATTTAGACCTGCATGCTCTTTAATTCCCTCAGTTTTTTTCTGTTTTTTACTACGGTCCTTCTACTTTACTATTTTTTGCCAAAAAAATATGTGTGGATGATGTTGCTGGCTGCCAGCCTGTTTTTTTACATGTGCTGGAAATGGGAATACATCTTTCTGCTCTTCTTCCCGGCAACCATAGATTTTTTCGTGGCTCAGACAGATAGAGAAAACCACACCGCAGCGGCGAAAAAGCTGCTCCTTTGCATCAGTATCGTCACCAACCTCGGGCTTCTTTTCTACTTTAAGTATTTTAATTTTTTCTGGACAGCATTAATACAACAGCTGTATTATTTGGAGGCCAGGCCTTATTGCATAGTGCGAAGATTCTTCTTCCCGTTGGGATCTCCTTCTACACCTTTCAGAGTATAAGCTACACTGTAGAGGTTTACCGGGGAAATATGCCTGCAGAAAAGAATTTTGGCAGGTTCGCTCTTTTGTATCCTTTTTCCCCCAGCTGGTAGCAGGTCCGATCAACCGTCCGCAGGTACTTCTTCCCCAGGTTAATAACCTAAAGCCGCTCGAGGCTGACAACCTGATTATTGGGGCCAGGAGAATATTGTGGGGGCTGTTTAAAAAAGTAGTGGTAGCAGACAGGCTGGCTTTTTTTGTCAACCTGGTATATAACAATCCCGAATCATACCATGGCTTATCCATCCTTTGTGCAACAATATTTTTTGCTTTTCAGATCTACTGCGATTTTTCGGGTTATTCCGATATTGCCATAGGGGTAGCCAAAATGATGGGAATTGATCTGATGAGAAATTTTAACAAGCCCTATTTCTCTTCATCTATACGCGAATTCTGGAGCAAATGGCATATTTCCCTGTCTACCTGGTTCAGGGATTATCTTTATATCCCATTGGGAGGAAATAAGGTTGGGATGAGCCGCTGGATATTTAACCTGTTCATTACCTTTCTGGTGTCAGGGGTCTGGCACGGGGCGAGCATAAACTTCATTATCTGGGGAGCACTGCATGGCCTGCTGATCTCGCTTGAATCCTTAAATCAGCGAAAGAAGTTCTTCAATTTTAAACTCCCGCTATGGATGGGTACACTCTGGACATTCTCAGCGGTATGTTTTGCATGGATCTTTTTCAGGGCAAACAACCTCCATGATTCCTTCACCATCATCAAAAATCTTTTTGACTATGGTCATTCCTTTATCGCAGAGGTAAAGCAATCAACGGGGACTGATCTTTACAACTTTGCTGTAGGCTTCCCGCTGATATTCCTACTGCTCATTTTTGAAGGCTTTTGGGGAAACCGGAAGGTACAGTATTATTTCTATGCCTACCGGTCGGTACGCTTTTTAAGCTATCTTACTCTGATCCTCCTCATCGCGATGTTCGGGGTACTGGTATCACAGAGCAGTTTCATTTATTTTCAATTCTAGCCATGAAGAATTTTTTATTCAGCTATTTAAACTAATCCTGATCTGCTATCTCATCTTCTGGTTGCTGGATGAAGGTTTTACTTATGTATTTCAGAAAGGCAATTACACCAAGATCCAATGGCTGGACAAGATCAGCAACCGAGACTTCGATTTTGCCGTTCATGGAAATTCAAGAGCGTATACCTCACTTGATCTAAAAATGATAGAAGAACAGACGCATAAGAAAGGGATCAATATTTCAGTAGACGGAAGTTCGATCACCGACCAGTACCTGATGCTAAAGCTATTTATATTAAAAAATAACAAAATCAAAAAATTATATCTGCAGATAGACCCCTTCTCATCAAATACAGAAGAGATTTTTGATTTTGCTGTTCCTAAATTTTTTCCATATCTCAAAGAACCCGTGGTATTTGACCATTTCAAACAGTTTGGCTATGAATGGTATGCTTACAGGTATATACCCTTTTACAGGTATGCCAAATACAATACGCTATGGGGAATTCACGAGGTAATTAATGACGGATTTAACATCCTGCCCCAGGATTTCGACAGCTATGGAGATTTCTTCTATCCTAACGCCGGCTATAAAGGGCCCACGAAGCTGAGAGACCTGACTTTCGAATTGAAAGGGAAATACAAATTCCTGAATGACATCATTGCGCTCTGTAAGGCTAATAAAATTGAGCTTATCCTATTTACCGCACCTGTAGCCGACATTAAAATTGATGAGAAGTATAAACAGAATATAGCTGAATTTACCCTGCAGATGAGAAGGGATAAAGGGGTTGAATATTTAAATTTTGGAGACATTTATAAGCATGATCCAACATTCTTTTATAACGAAATCCACATTAACCAAAAAGGTGCAGAAGATTTCACAAAACGTATGATGCCTGTTTTTGCAAGGTAATGAATATTGCCAGCTGCTGGCCTTAATTCATTTACCCTTTCAGAAAATTAACCGCCAAATACTCTTGATATTCTTTTTAAAGAGCCCTTTATCAGTCCCCCGTCAATCTGTATTCTTCTGTCGGTGGTCCATGTCAGCGCCCTGATATCGGTAACCAGGTGGAGTTTCCCGAAGCCCTTATCGCGCAACTTTAGTGCGAGCCAGCCATCCTCATTCGTTCCCTCTGGATGGTCAAAACCGTCTACGGCAATTCCCTGCTCCCGTCTAAAGCCCGAATTAAATCCATAAACATTTACGGCCTCGTCTTTAAAAACCTTGTTGATCCATCGTGAAAATCTTGCCACGTGCTCATAAATGAAATAGGTTCCGCGACCTGTTTCTGCAATAGGCAAAAAGCGAATCTTCCGTAGGTAAGTGAAACCCCTGCATTCTCCAGGGGCCTGGTCATCTGTTCGATCCAGTCTGCAGGATAAATGGTATCAGCATCAGCGTTCAGTATGTATTTACCCCTGGCGACGGCAAGACCTGAATTACGTGCAAAAGTTATTCCCTGTCTGCCCTCCAGGATACATTGTACACCGGTGCTCCTCACCAGAGCTTCCGTGTCATCAGTAGAATTATTGTTCACTACAATAATTTCCACCACTCTTTTTGTTTTATTGGCAGCCAGAGAGGCAAGAGTAGGTAGAATATTATCCTCCTCATTAAATGCCGGCATCACCACCGAAACTTCCGGGATACCATTAGAAATCGTTTGGTAAGCAGCATTAGCCTTAGCGCCCAACTCCTCCAGGGTAAACCGTTTATCAATAAACTGGGTAATATGTTCGGGAACTTTTATTGGCCACATGGTTTGAATTTTAAAACACAATATTAAATAAATACTTCAATAGTTTTAATGCATCGGTTATATTTGATCACGCAACCAGGATAAAAACTGCAAATTTTAGAGCATTGAGGTGTAAAAGATGAATAACAATTTTAATTCCTTAAATTTGCACGTTCTACCGAAACAAAAAGCCTCTAATTCAAACGAATGTCCAAACAAAGAGAAACTATCCACATTGTTATAGCAACGGATAACCACTACGCAATTTTATTGGCACCCTTGATCAGATCGGTACAGGTCAATCACAAAACCGGTGAGCAGATTGCTTTTGCGATTATTGATAACGGAATTTCCAGGATAAACCTTCAAAAGCTGAGATCAATGGTTGACGGGAATGATTATATCCTCACCTTTCATGATATGCAATCGGTACTTCCGGAAGGCATCCACCTTCCCCTGGACGGTACCGGGATGCCGCAGATTACCTATATGCGTATGTTTGCTCCTTATATTGTAGGCAGTAGCGCAAAACGTGTAATCTATCTGGATGTTGACATGATTGTGAACAGGGATATCGCTGAGCTATGGGCGGTGGAACTGGATGGCAGGACCGTTGGCTGTGTACAGGACCATTCGGCAACGGTAAGTTGCGAATGGGCAGGAATACCCAACTACCGGGAACTTGGGCTCGATCCGGAGACAAAATATTTCAATGCAGGCCTGCTGGTAATTGATATCGATAAATGGAAAAAAGAAAATATCCCGCAAAAAATACTGACCTGCGTGGAGGAAAATAAAGATTCGCTACTTTTAGCAGATCAATACGCCCTTAATGTGGTTTTCGCCAATAGCTGGAAAGAGCTCGATCACCGTTGGAACTGCAAAGCCGGTGTGGATGTAAAGGATCCCTTTATCATGCATTTTATTGATATTAAGCCGATATATTCATCTTACAATGGAAGTCAGTTTTACAAAAATGAATTTTTCCGCTATCTTAAAATGACACCCTGGGCAGACTTTAAAATTGTTCCCAATTATGTAAGGATTTTTAGAAAAGGGTTTTACAAAGTAAAAAAAACAGTCAAAAAAATCTTTGCTTTGAAATAAAATAATAATTTTATCAATGTTCACCATCCGTTTTCGTCAACTGCACCTTTAAAAGGTCAAAAACCGGAAGCGGAAATCTTTTCCAGTTAACACGATCAATACATGCAGTCAGAAGAGTTCAATTTTTCACAGGTCACCTTGCTGGTCACCCATTACAATAGGCCTGCATCTCTGGCCAGATTACTTTCCAGTTTCGCTTCACTGGGCTGCAGGTTTGGGGAAATTATCGTATCCGATGACTGCAGTACAGCCGAAAATCTCCTGTTGGTAAAAAAGCTCGGGGCAGAATTTGGATTCAGGCTCATTACCACGCCAGCTAATGCCGGACTCGGAAATAATATCAATAAAGGACAACGAAATGCGACCCTTCCACTGACACTTTATGTACAGGAAGATTTCGTTCCGCTCGCCCTGTTTCCGGAGAAACTCTCTGCATCAATCCGTTTTATGCAGGATGACCCTGCTCTGGATATCGTTCGGTTTTATGCCTATCAGCGTTTTCCATTTTTGAAAACATTTGCCCAGGGGTTTTCTGAAATGTATTTTAACCCTGCAGACATCTGGAGTACCTATAATAAATTCTACCTATACAGTGACCATCCACACCTTAGAAGAAGTGACTTTTTAGAAAAATTTGGAAACTATAAGGAAGGGGTTAATGTGGAAAAGGCGGAATACAGTATGATGATGTCATTTCTCAAACGCAAGGGCAAAGGATTATTCTATGAGGATTTTAAAGGTCTTTTTGAGCAAAAAAACTCAAGTGAAGAGCCCAGCACCTTTAAGCGGAACTGGAAGAGACATCCCTCCAATATTCTGATAGGAGTGGCCAGGCACCTTTACAGGCACATTAAATTCAACCTCAACTATTATTTTTAAGATTGGCCGGCACAGTCTTGTCTTTTTGATTAATGTTAACTTTATCCAGTAGGTGCCAGCTAAAATTAAGTAGTACCCTGGCTGGCATTAAAACAGAACAATGAGAGTGGCTACAAAACACCGTTTGACATGCTAAGGAAAATGATTATCAAAATTTTAGGTTTATATACAAAAATCCGGCACTATAACGTTCCCGCGAGTTACCGTTATTTTTTCAGGGATACCTATCTTTGCCAGGTGATCCAGTGGAAATACCTGATCAGGGATTATGTGATTAAAAAACCCTATAAGAAAATAAGCTTTAGCGGGGAGTTTACCCCTGACATCGCCTTTGCACTTCCATTTGCATACTGGCATTTCAAAAACGGGACTTTATTACAGACCGAGGGCGCAAAATATACCTCCGAACTGTATTTCTTTTCAGCAGACCATCTTGAAACTTTTGCCACCCGGACAACAACCGGAAACTATAATTTTGAGACACCGAGGATTCTTTATAGCCAGAATTACAACATGCGCAAATGGGCGCGGGTTCCTTTAAAAGAGATATATCACAATAATATCTACAGTTATCACAAGCCAATACTGATCATTGCCAACCGATACAATATGGAGTGGGATGGTCCGCCAGTCAGTTTTCTCAGCATAGCACTTTTAGATGAACTGTTTAACAGCTATAAATCCGAATACCAGATTATTTACAACAGGCCCAGACCGGAAAATATTACAAATGACAACAGCGATATTTACGATTTAGATGAATACGACTGGATAGAACGGGAGCACCCGGAAGTGCTGTTGATGGAAAACCTGTTTAAACAAAACCTGGGCAAGGCAAAGAATTTTAACCACTTCCAGTTGATGGTTTACGCAAATGCGGAACATTTTATATCCACACACGGCGGAACAGGTGCATTGGCAAGCTATTTTGGAGGCATTAATATCCTTCTGTCTAAAAAAGGGCCTGAACATTACTTTGGTTGTTTCACAAAACTCTATCCTAAATTTTCAGGCGCAGAGATACACCATGCAAAGAGTGACCAGGATGTGCTGGATCTTGCAGAAAGACATTTAAGAGGCAAATCATTATATCCAAATCAGGCTAAATGAGCGGGACAAAAAATAACTATTGGATTAAATCCGGGATTATCAACATCCTGCAGAACTTTTCAGGCACGCTGATCAACCTGGCGATATTTTTCGTACTGGTAAGGCTTCTTACAAAAAACGATTATGGGGTATGGGGAATTTTTCTTCAGACGGTTACTATCCTGGAAATCATTCGCAATGGCCTTATCCAGAGTGCACTAATCAAATTTATGTCCGGGTCTGAAAAGAAAGAACATTCAGACATTTTTTCTGCTACACTAACCATAAGCGGGAGCCTTACAGTCCTTTGCATTTTATTGAATCTGATCTTCGCCGGGTATCTCTCCAGGCTGCTCAAAGCACCGGAACTTGAACCCATGTTCCATCTGTATAATATTGTATTTATTTTTTCAGGGATCCTGACCCAGTTCAACTGCATCGAGCAGGCCAACTTTAAATATACAGGTGTTCTTTTCAGCGGCCTGGCCAGACAGTCTGTGTTGTGCCTGTTTCTTTTCATCTGTCTTTTTTTCACTTTAAGACCGACCTGATCACCCTGGTTTATGTACAAATTTTAGCTGTACTGGTTAGTATCGCCATCTCCTGGGCCTATGTAAAAAATTTCATCAGCTTCACTTATAGGTTTAGTAAGAATTGGATCAGCCGGATATTCCATTATGGCAAGTATGCATTCGCCACTTCGGTCAGTTCCATTCTCTCTGGCACGATAGATCAGTGGATGCTTGCAGGTATCATTTCCCCGGCTGCCTCCGGCTCATTCAATATTGCAGTGAGAATCGGTAATCTCATCGATATCCCAACCAATGCTGTGGCCACTATTGTGTTTCCACAAAGTTCAAAACGCATAGAAACTGAGGGTAAGGAGGCCATTAAATATCTTTATGAAAAATCAGTAGGCACAATCTTAGCCATGGTAATCCCCGCGATCATCTTTATCTATCTTTTTGACGGACTGATCATCAGGCTTTTGGCCGGGGACAAGTATGCCGATACCGTTCCTATACTTAACATCACGTTACTTTATTGCATATTCGGCCCCTTTGGCCGGCAATTTGGGGTAATTATTGATTCTATCGGTAAAACCAGGGTCACTTTCATCATTGTAATTGTCAATACCTGCGTAATTTTGATGCTGAACTATTTCCTCATTCATCGATATGGGGTAATCGGAGCTGCGTACGCCACGCTTATTGCCAACATCTTCGGTTTTACCATATCTCAGATTATTCTGTGGAGAGAGCTCAAGGTAAATGCACTCAATGCATTTATTTACGCTTATCGTTTTTATCCGGAATTCATCAATAAATATATATTAAAAAAAGCGAAGTTATGATCGGAGTAAAATTTATTGGAAGGCTTGGAAACCAGATTTTCCAATACGCTTTTTTCAGTACTTAAAAACAAACAACAAAGAAAAATCATTTTTTTTTGTAAATCCCCATCATGCCTATCTGAGCAGATATTTTGATCTCGGGACTTTCCAGAACCTGACCTTATCTTCAAAGCTTTATTCGGTATATACCCGGATTTTACCAAAAATATTAAAATTCAACGAGATTTACATTGAAAGTATCCAGGTTCCACGCCCGGTAGAAGTGAAGGAACAGACCATCTACAAGGGCTTCTTCCAAACCGATTTTTATGTCAGGAATATCCCACAGGGATTCAACATACCAATCAAAAAAGAATTCACCGAGCGTTTTGAGGCGGAGTTCGGAGCTGTTTTCCGTACGAAAAAAACTGTTGTTGTCCACATCAGGAGAACAGATTACCTGAACTATGGCAAAAGAGACATATCCCTGCCAATGTCCTATTTCAGAACCAGGCTGGATGCCCTGGGCGATACAACAGACTGTGTGATCTATTTTGTTAGTGATGATATCGAGTTCGTAAAAACCTACTTTGGCGAACAGCCCAACTATATCTTCTCATCAAATAATGAGATAACGGATTTCCAGATTATAAAAAATGCCGACATCGCCATTATTTCCAACAGTAGTTTTGCCTGAGTGGGCTGCATATCTGTCAGAAAAAAACAATACCGTATATGCACCCAAAAACTGGTTAGGCTTCCGCATTGGCAAGGAGCATCCAAAAAGGGTGATGACAGATAAATTTATCTGGTGCGACGTATTGACCGGGGATTAATTTAACAGAAACGGATGAAGATACTTCATATAACGGCTTATATTACCGGCGGGGCAGGAATCGCAGTCATGCGTCTCCATCAGGCGCTTTTGGAACAAGGCATCGGGTCAGAGGTCCTTTGTATGTATGCCCTGGACGAGAATCTCTCACCAGGTGTCTACAGAACTGATCAAAAAAGACCATTTATTGACCGTGTGTTCCATAAAGTTGGCATAGACAGAAATACAAGAATTAAGGGGGACGGAAAGGTAAATATGAACTCTTTAGCTTCCCTTTTCCCATTACCGGTTGGAGCATGATGCCAGGGTAAAACGTGCAGACCTTATCCACCTCCACTGGATATCCGATTTCGTGGATATCCCTACCTTTTTAAAGCGATAAAAAAACCAATGGTATGGACCGCTCATGATCTAAACCCCATACTCGGCGGATTCCACTACGAACAGGACGTACTTCGCAATCCCGACTTCAGGGATCCGGAAGACCTGCTCCGCAGAAAAACAGGAGAGCATTCGCTCGTCCGGCATCCGATTTATTGCGAGCAGTAAGCTCACCATGCAAAAATCGAACAATATCTTCCTGGTGTACCATGCAACCTGATCCCCTGTGTTCTCGACATTGCCGGCTTCAGGCGAATTGACAAGGCTATTTCAAAGGAAGCGCTTAATATCCCCGGAGGTTCACTGCTATTGGGAACGGGCGCTGACGATCTCGGAAACTACAGAAAAGGTTATTGGCTTTTGCTTGAGGCGATAGAAGGATTAACACCTGATGAGAAAAAACTGATCACCATTTTAACTTTCGGGGCCATCAAAGCAAAAGTTAAGGATGATGCCGGGCCTGCCATTGATATAATCCGTTTCGAACCTGTGCATGATAAAAGATTCCACTCCTTGCTCTACAGTGCAATGGACTTTTTCATCAACCCCTCACTGGAGGAAACATTTGGACTTACCGGCACCGAGGCTATACTTTGCGGCACACCCCTTATTGCATCTGCAACAGGAGGAATGATCGATTATCTTGAGCCTGGAGTAAGCGGATATTTATTTAGTCCTGGTGATGCTGTTGAACTGCGTAAATTGATCAGGGCAGCAATAATGTCAAAAAAAGAAAAAGCGGTAACTTTCGGCAGCTGCAGGAAAGCCTCCTTGAATGGTACAAACTCAACGATCCCATAAGTAAACATATCAATCTGTACAGGGAAATGCTGACCTGAAGACAAACAGGTTAATTGTGCCCTGTTTTTTCGCGATAAAACCCGGCAATCAGACTACTCAGTTCGGACATACGCCTTGACCAGGTATTATCAGCAGCAATTGATAACCTGTATGCTTTAGCCTCCTGGCTGTCATTTGTCAGATAAAAAGAAATCGCTGCCGAAAATTCATCTGCATTGCGGCAATAGCGGACGGAATCAAAGGTAAACTCCAACAGATCCATATTAAAATCTGTCGAAATCACAGGCTTGCCGGTTCCCAGGTACTCAAACAGTTTAAGTGGAAAGATTGTTGCGCTCACTTCATCCTTTTTAAAGGGAACCATTGCAATATCGAACCCTTTCACAACTGCCGGCATCTCGTCATAGCGCACACTTTCGCGAAAATAAACATTCTTAAGTTCTTCGAATCTCGAGGGAACGAATTCCCTGGCAGTTGGTCCGACCAACACGAAGCTTTTATCGGGATTCATCGTCGCCACCTGCATTAGCATTTCAAAATCAATACGGCGTTCTATTGCCCCTAAATAGCCGATAACCGGGCCCGGGATATCAGATACGGACGGGTGGATCAGCAGATCCTGATCCTGGGCACGTGAAGAAACCGTCAGGTCAGCTGCATTGGGAATAAAGAAGGTCTGCTTTTTCTTTTTGATTTTGTCCCGGTAAAGTGCTTTACTTGTGCAAATCACAAGATCGCTGTTGTTAATGAGCAGATCTTCGGAAAGAAATCCATGTCTCTCGTCGTAGTCCGTAATGATAGGGTCGACACAGTGGTAAATCTTCAGTACCGCCCCGGATAGCATTGTGGAAACACCAGGATAGTGGAAATTAAATGAATTGATAAAGATAAATTCATCAATACCTCTTTCTGCCATGATACGGTTGATCCTGGCAGAAATCCTGCGTTCGTTCCACAGCAATAACCAGCGGTAAATGCGCCCTTCGGGCAAAAAATTAATAGAGAGCAGCAAAGGCAGAATCAAAATCTTTAAACGGGGAGATTCCGTATCAAGAATTCCACTGGCCCCCTTTTTGAAATGGGGAATCCTTAAGGAAATCTCTGACTGCTGATTTTTTTGAAGTAATCCTTGAGGGTATAGGGAAAATCCACATAGTACACCTCGTTATCTTGCGCCAGAAACTTTGCTGTATGATAACTGGTGGATTCAAATTTCCAGTCAAACCTGGTCGCACCCAATATCACAATTACCTTATCCTTTAGTTCCATATTAAAGTTATTACTTCACAAAAATTATCGCCTTTTCCACATAGCAGATATCTTCTGAGCGACCTTCGAAGGCCAGTTTTTATCCATAAAAGGCTTTTCAAAACACAGAAAAAATACAGCGCTTAATGCCAATACAACAGGAATAAACAGGGCCAGCTGCAAGAGAAGATTGATGGTATAATAACGTGTGAAGGTCAGGTATTTGCTAAACCTGATAAAGAATTCTGCAAAAGGGAGATGAATGAGGTATATGGTATAACACATTCCTCCAATGGCCATAATCCATCTATTGGTAATCAAACGGTTAATCAGGTTTCCTTTAAATGCGGCAATAAAAAAAACGAAAAGACAGATAACTACAGCCAATCTGTTGATGAACTCGAAACCCCAGCTCCACAGACCGATAAGCCCAACAAGAGCCAGTATAGCCACTATATCATAAATCTTGCTTTTCCTGATTGAAGCCCAGTCACACACATAAAGATCTGCCACCATAAAACCAATCAGAAAGTAATGAAGATGGCCCAGGATCGAAAGACTGAATGGTGGCAGATACCACTTAAAATATTGTTGCAGTAACATCAGAACCAGGATAAAGGCAATATTCAGACCACGTCTGAGCCCCTTTTTGCGTATTGCGAAGAAAAAATAGGAAAGAAAGGGAGCAAGGATATAGAACTGGATTTCAATTTCAAGGGTCCAGGTCGGGGGATTGAACGGAGACCAAACACCATAAAAGATAGCATGTGTATAAGTAATGTTGGCAAAATAATGCGGAAGATATTCAAAAAAAGATACATGGCGCTGAAAGACATAAACCAGGAAGAAAATACTGATCCAGAAAATATAGGGAGGTTCAAGCCGGGTTACCCTTCTCCAGAAATACTCTCCGATTCTGATCTTTTTTCCACCGGACAGGTGGTAGGAGGCAAATGGGAGTGCCAGAATAAACCCACTGATCACAAAGAAAATGTAAACGCCAAGGAAACCTCTGTAAGCCAAAAAATTGGCAAATGTATCCCCCCTGGGATTGATAAAATCGACAGCGGTATTTCGCTCAAACCGCTCATTTAAATGCTGTATGAGCACCGGAAGGATCGCAAAAAATCGCAATCCGTCAATTTCGCTGATGAGTTTCCTTCCAGAGGTGACCCTGGCCAGTTTATCGGGTATCGATTGTAGAAATTTATACATTATTCTTACTTTTCTTATATCCTTTGATAAAACCAAACACAAAAAAAACAACGGCGGGGATGACCAGGATTTCAAGTGGCATATCGAAAATTAATGATGTTTTTGAGGTTCAATTTTTTCCCATCCAGACTATTGGCCATCAGTACAAATGACCATGACATATAAAGGATGACAACTGACGGGAAGCCGTTCATTACCTCATTGGCATAACTGCAAAAAAACAGGCCCGCTGTGCCCGATGTCAGTGCAATGCACTTCACCTTGAGTCCTTTATCCTGGATATTCCATACGGTCCCACAACACTTTCCAATCATAAACATGATCAGGGAAAACCATATCACCAGTCCTACGGGGCCATACATTACCCAGATCTTGACCCAATAACTGTCGGGTGGAATGTTGGACAAATATTTCTCTGAATTAAACTTGATCCCGTTCAATCCTATACTTCCCACCCCCGCACCGAAGGGTTTATTCTTCATCAGCTCCTTCAATTTGGCCTGATTGATCAGCCTGGCATTGAAAGAGTCGTTTTGGGGGTCTACCGCCGTGCGTAACCTTACAATCTGGTAATTCCCACTTCCAATAGTCGTATATTTAAGGAATCCAAACATAGCCAGGACCAGCAGGAGTCCTGCAAACAGCACCTTAAAGTTTTTGCTCAAAGAAACAGCAAAGATACTCGCCACCACCAGTGCAAAAAATGCTCCCCTGGTACCGGAGATCAGCATCCCATAAAAGAGTATCATCCCGGAAATTCCCAATGAAACCTTTTTCCATCTTTTAAAAGGCCCCAAGGCCATAACGAAGGCTATCGCAGCCATTGCCGCCTGCGAGGCCCCAAACTGGCCTGCATCGGTATAAAACGAAAATACCCGGAGCCTGCCATCAATAATATGTGTGGTTGCCCCCCTTCATCAAGCCAGCGCTGCTCACCGGCAGAAACGCCCAAAAAGTATTGTTTTACCCCATAAAGGGTACCCAGAACAGAAAGGGAAATGATGACTATAAAAAAAACATCAAGGTCGCGCTTGCTCTTAAAGAGCAGAAACCCGAGGGGAGCAATCAGCAACCAGTTAAACGCTGTAAAACGCACCTCATTTAACCAGCCTAATAAACTGGCACCCTCGGGATTGACCAGTTCTATGATGTTAAGTGAAAACCAGATCAGCGCGATGATAACATGATCATTGCTGATTTCCTTCCATTTGATCTGTTTATAGTTATAAAGCAGCGAAAGCCAGGTAACTCCAAGTAAAACTTCCATTAAGGGACCAAAGGGTAACCCCGTGTTTTTCAATAAGCCCGCAATAAAGAAACAATACACCAGATAAGTGAGGAAACCTACTTTCGGATTGGAAAATAATGCAATCGTGAATACAATGCCCCCTGCAAATAGCAACGCAAAGAAAATGGCAAAATATTCAAGCTTAACGGTGAGCAAAGCAGAACCGACGGCAAATGAAAGCACAGCAGTAAGGATCACCAGCTTTCTTTTCATCTCATACGATAGGTTGGGCCAAATCATCTGCTGTTCTTTTTGAGGCTATGCCTGGTTGCCACGTTTGACTTATCAGAGACGATGGACCTGGCTAAGGATACAAACTGGTAAAATATAAATTTAGGAATATAAATCAGTGCCTTACGAATTTTTTTATCCGTTGTTTTGCTTAAAACCGGAATGAGAAAGCTGATTACATAGATGATCAGGGAAAAGAAAATCACCACGGCCAATAGCTGACTGGTAAATAGGCTGATGACCATTAATAAAACTGCCAGCGATAGGAATATAAACAGTGGAGGCCTCAACAGAACAGTGCCAAAGATAAGCTGATTGAGATTAGTACGTGCCAGACCTTTATAGAGAATTGCAAACCCAAACTTAAAGTACTTAAACCAGGTCGTGATCCAACGCGATCGCTGGCTGATCAATTGTTTTGGGGCAGAAGTTTTTCTGATCGTAAACAATTGCAAACTGGGCAAAAGGCAATCCTTTCACCACCCGCAATCAACCGTGCCTGGAGTACTTTATCAAATCCGGCGCCCCTGATATCAATATCTTTTAACATGCTTACGTAGAGCGCTGAATCAAATGCCATACCTGAGCCGGCAAGTGTTGCAGATGAACCGAGGTCAAAGATTACCCTCCCGTCATAAAAATGGTAATAAATATCCCGTGCCGCATCCAGGCATGCAATTGTGGTCTCCAGGTTTTTTGCCGACCTCAGGCCCTGTACTGCACGGAACCCCAGATCAAAATACCTGTTTAATTCATTGATCAGTTGCGGATGAGCGAGGTTATCGCTATCCATAATTAATATGGTCTGATGTTGACGCGTAAAATGCTCAATGGCATAAAAGTGTGATGCGGTATTGCTGGCTAAAATACGTTCGGGAAACAAAACTTTAACACGGTCATCAGTGAACATAAGTGCCTCCGATGGCTTACAGTTATCTGCAACCACATAGATATGAAAGTTGTCATAATCCATATCCAGGAGGGATTTAACAGCATCGGCTACAAAATCTACCTGCTCATAGGCCGTTAAGATAATTCCGTAATCCCTGTGATTGGATCCCGGATGGATAGGTTTTGCCGGGTTAACTGAAAACTTCCAGCATAAAAACAGAACCATTGGGAAAACAAGATAGAAGCAGATGACGACTCCCAGAATGTATAATACCCCATGTCCTATTGCAAACCACTCCATTATCCTTTAGTCTTAAAAAACTCCAGCTCACCCGAACCCATTTCGGCCATGTTAAGTATCCACCCCCTAAAAACGCCGCTTTCTTTAAGCATGGCAAGGTAGGCCTTTTCGTCTTCACTGATCGATTCTCCCGATTTAAACACCGCAATGGCATCATTTGTAAAAGAAAGCCATTCCCTCACCAGGCTACTGCCATTAATGGCGGCAACATCAATAATGATCAGGTCATAAATTGTTTTTGCCCGTTCCAGCTGGTCGCTGATCTGCTGTGCGCTTGCAAGTTCAGGAAGAGACCGCTCATTCCCCCGGTTGGTTAGCACGGAGATCGTTTCTTTCTGCATCTGTTGTGCAAATTGTTCTTTTTCCTGCAGAAAGTCTTCTACATAGTGTCTGCTACCCTGATCCGGACTCAGGGATGGGTGCGTAAAATTTCCGTCTATTAACAATACCTTTCTGTTTGTTTTTTCCCATGACCTGGCAAGGCACCGGGCAAAAAAGCTTTTCCCCTCTGACGGACCAAGGCTGGAAATTACAATGACCTTGTCCTGCATAGCCGACTCCAGCTCATACCTGATCGAACGTATACTGGCCCAAAAATCACGATGGGCCGGATCCTCCCAGGAGCTGTTCAGCGATTCAACCGGGGCCGGGAGCTTTGGAATTGTTCCAAGTACAGGCACCGAGGTTTGGGCGCCTAATGTTTTTGCATCAAAAATCCGGCTGTCGGCGATGAAAACTACAAATAGGGCCACAATACAGAAAACAAGACTCACAACGCCACTGAGCACAACCAGCGAAAATTTCTTCGATGGCTGCACAAGCCCGCCAACACCCATCTGGACAATATTCATTTTAGATTCAACCCCGGATTCCAGGTTACTCTGATTATATTTGTTCAGGATATCCAGATACTCTTTACTGGCAATATCAACACTCATCTCCAGGGTCTGTACCTCTGCTTCCTGTGGAACCAAATTACTAAAATCCCTGGTCAGTGCATTAATTTTATTTTCAAGAGAGTTGATTCCATAACGGGATAAATCCATCTGTATTTCCAGATTGATCTTTTGATTGACCAGCTCTTGTTTAGCATTCAGGGGATTGTTAATGTATTGATCAGAAGATTTGTTGATCTGTTCACTCAACTGATTTCTCAGTGAGTCATAACTGTTTTTATACCTTTCGTCCAGGTCATTTTTAAGGTAGAGGTCGTAAAGGCTGCTTAGTTCTGCCTTTGTTTCAACCAGGCCCTGGTTTACCTTAGAGAGCCTGGACTCAATATAACTCCGCTCTTTAGGATTAAACTTTGCATCGATTTCATTAAGCGCACCCGCATAAGAAGCAGTCTTCTCAACAGCTTCCTGTTTTTTGGTATCGTAGTCTAAGATCAGGGCATATAACTGCTTGGATTGTTCGGTAAGATTTAAGACCTTGTTTCTGATCTTATAATTCTTCAGTCTGGCCATCCTGGTAGCGAGGGTATCCGTTTTTTCGGTGAGCATATCCCTCAAAAAATTATTCGCCTTATTCTGCGAGGCTTTGATAAGCGAAATGTAACCTTTAATAAATTCTGCGGACAGGGTGTTCACAATGTAGGCGGCCAGCTCCGGGCTTTCCGCTTCAGACTGTACAGTAATGAAATCGCTTTCTCCGGAACGGAAGACCGATATTTTGTTTTTAAGCCCGTCAGCATCGTAATTCATGGATTTGAGCACTCTGGAGAGCCCCTCCTGGTCAGGAATGGTAAGATCAAGTTCCTCGCTGTTTTCGTATTTTTGACGATACACCTCAATGGCATGGGCAACGGCGTCTTTATTCAGCGTTTCAACCAGGTCACTTTTGGGCTTAAAAGGCTTTTTAGCGGTTAGATCGTGTATAATCAATAAATATGAAACCTGATTGAGTACCCTTTTCATACGGATCATTTCGATAAGATTGCTGAACTGCTGACGCACCTGCTCTCCCTGAACCGCCTCAATGATTACAGACTGCTGCTGTGTTTCATCAACAATCCCTGTTGAAATCTGCGCCTGGGATATGTATGAACTCTTTAGGTTCCGTACCAAAAATGCAGTGATGATAATGGTAATCAAGGGAACCAATATCAGTGCCAGACGGTAGCGTTTGACAAATTTCAAAAATTTATATCCTTCAGCCATTATTTTATTTCTTCCAACTTTTTGACCGTTAATTCCTCCAGTGATATTTTTGCATTGAGGTAGCTGGCTTCCATCTGGAGCTTAGCCTGCAGGGCATTACTTAATGAATTTGATGCGCTGTTGTACTCTGCAAAGGTTATCTCGGCCTTTTGATATTTGATTTTCATGTTCTCAAAATTACTCTGCGCGGTAATATACATATCGTTAATAGGTGCCAGCGATTTCTGAAACTGGAGAAGCGTAACATATCTGGATTTTACCTGGGCCTCTAACTGAAGATAATATTCTGCCTGATTAGACTGGGCAATTTTTAGCTGTTCTTTTGCTTTTTTGATCTGACTTGGCTTGGTGAGCAGAGAACCGGGGTTTATGGCAATACCAAACTGATACCCGGTAAGCAGATCAGCGGTCTGCAGATCTACCACGGTATTGCTTGTGGCCTGGTTTGAACGTGCCACATACTGAAACGACAGCGGCTCCAACCATGAAAGTCGCGCTCCGGAAAGGTCACTTTTGGCCACATTGATCTGGTTACCAAGAGAACCCACCCTCGGATAGTTGGCTTTTGCCGTAGCCACAAGTTTCTCCATATACAGGTAAGAAACTTCGCTTAAAATACTTTCCTGAGCGAGAACGCTGTTTAACTTAAGCAGGGTGAAGATAAAAAACACCATTAACGGCTTGAGTTGGTTTCTAATCATAAAACGAGTGCAGTAAAGGTCAAATATATGGTTATGATTTAAATTATGCTAATATTGTAAAGATAACCATAATTAAGATTTGTAATGAAATCACTCTTAAAAGTAGTAAAGGGGAATGATAGACTAAAAAAACTAGTGCACTGGATGATGATCCCGACCGGAGAGGCCCGCCCAAGAACCTGGGTAAGTCTTTTTTAAACCCTTTCTTTCATAAAAAAGGTAAAAACAGCCGCATCAGGTCAAGAACACGGTTGGATGTTTTGCCATTTAACCATTTCGAAATGGGCGATAACTCCATAATAGAGGATTTTTGTACCATTAATAATGGGGTTGGGGCCGTTTATATCGGAAACAGAACGCTCGTTGGCATGAGTAATGTACTTATAGGACCGGTAACTATTGGGGATGATGTGATTATGGCCCAAAATGTTGTCATCAGCGGCCTTAATCACTCCTACCAGGACATTAATCTTCCCATCTCCAAACAACCGGTTATTACATCTCCCGTCAAAATAGGCGAAGGCAGCTGGATCGCGGCAAATGTTGTGATAACAGCTGGAGTTACTATAGGGGTGCATACCGTGATTGCGGCGGGTGCCGTGGTTACCAAAGATGTTCCTGATTTTTGCGTTGCGGCTGGTAATCCTGCAAAGGTGATCAAACGCTATGATCCAAAAACGGAATTATGGTCTGGAACAAGTTAACGTATCAGTCTGCTTTATGGCAGACCTGGATTCTACCTTGCCGGAAATCAAAGGATTGCACTCTTTATTGGTTTGAGAAATATCAATAATTTCAGCGAAATATGCAATAGTGTGAAAATTTGCTTTTAACTTTGCAAGTTAAAGACCAACAAACTATTAATCCAAGTTTATGATAAAAATGTTACGCTTTCCGATAATATTCGTATTGTCTCTGTGTATCTTTAAAAACGCTTTTGCCCAGTTCCCTTATGTGGAAAGTTTCCGTAACGCTACCTCGCAGGGTATAATCTTTGGAGGTTCACCATCAGCTTTTCTAACCGCCGGTGGCAGCGGTTACAATGTAGCGACCTCCAGTCACACAGGGACTCCTCTGGATGCTAATGGAAACGGATACCTGAGGTTAACCAGCAATGTTCAAAACCAGAAAGGTTATGTCATCAATACGACCAATTTCCCTTCGGCCAACGGGCTTACGGTTACCTTTGAATATTATATCTACGGTGGTACAGGTGCCGACGGTATCAGTCTCTTTCTTTTCGATGCAAATGCAAATCCATTCGTCATTGGTGGCTTTGGCGGTTCGCTTGGATATGCGCAGATCACCACAACTACCCCTGTTTCTCCCGGGGTGAGCAATGGTTACCTGGCCATCGGCCTGGACGAATACGGTAATTTTTCCAATCCAACTGAAGGAAGGCAGGGTGGGGTAGGATTCAAACCTGGCTCCGTAACGCTTAGGGGCAAGGGAAATGGTGCGGCACTTACCTCTGGTAACTATAGCTACCTTACTACTGCTGAAGTAGAAAAATTCGGTTTCACGCTGGTAGGTGATGGAGGGCAACGTCAGCCCGATTCAACTAATGCCGGATATCGGAGAGTTTACATGGATCTGGCCCCACAACCGGCCGGAGGCTATAATATCACGGTGAAAGTTACACGTGGGGGAGCCAAGCCGATTACCACAACGGTGATTGAGAACTATTATTATGCTGAGGCAGCACCGGATAATCTCCGTTACGGGTTTGCATCCTCAACAGGTGACCAGACAAATTTCCACGAAATCAGACAGGTGCACATTGACGCGCATGATCAGTTCGGCTTAACAAATCCCCTGGCCAAAAATGATGCCTTAACGCTCTGTCAGGGAAACCAGGCTTTGGTAGACGTGACCGTTAATGATACGACAACAAACACAGGTGCAGTATTGAATAAATCGACCATTGATCTCGATCCTAACCAGAATGGGATACAGACGACCTATACCGTTTCAGGCAAAGGAACTTTCTCGGTAAATTCTCAGGGGAGTGTTCAATTCATACCTGAACAGAATCTCTCTGGTACGGTATCCGCAGCCTATACGGTAAAAGATTCATACGGAAGAACATCCAATCCGGCCACCATTTCATTAACTTACGTTACTGCACCAAATCAACCAGATGCGGGCACTGACCAGCTGATCAATATTTCTACTCCTACCACAACTTATGTACTGCAGGGCAATAGTGCCGGGACCAACAGTGGACTATGGACACAGTCATCAGGACCAACCGGAACATCGCTACTAAATGCGCAGCAGCCGAACACCACTATAAATAACTTAACCGGCGGCATTTACATATTCAAATGGACGTTAACTTCTCCGGGAGGATGTCAGCGCTCAGACGAAGTTCAGCTTATTGTTAACCATATCCCCGTAGCCATTAATGACACCATCACCACAAGCAGGGATACCAATATCCCAATCAGCGTACTTGGCAATGATACCGACGCCGATGGCAACTACACAATAAATCCCTCAACCATCATCATCAAAAGCCAACCCATGCACGGAACTCTTGTTGTTGATCCGGTTAGTGGCATCGTGAATTATAGACCTGCGGCTAATTATAGTGGCTATGATTCATTTGTATATACGGTAAAAGATAATTATGGTGCCGAATCCAATACAGCAATCGTAAACATCGCTGTAAATATCAAGCCTGTTGGCGTGGCCGATATGGCCAATACGACGACTGATCTGCCTGTAACCATACACGTAATGGATAATGATCCTGGCAAAGCGGGATCAATTGTTATCAAAAAACAGATCCGCTAAAGGGTACAGTAGTGCTCAATACTGATGGAACTTTTACTTACTCGCCTAATGCCGGCTTTAGTGGAAAAGACAGTTTTACCTACAGCATACAGAATAAAGAGGGGTTACAATCTGATCCAATTACCGTAACCATTAATGTGAAGCCTTCCGGCAATCCTGATGTGGCCGCTACGGTAGCGGGAAATCTGGTTACGATCCCAGTAAAGGAAAATGATCCTGCTAAAACCGGTACCACAATTTCCCTACAGCTTCCCCCATCGAATGGCAATGTAGGTTTTGACGCATCAGGAACCCCGGTTTATACTCCAAATCCAGGTTTTTCGGGAAAAGATACTTTTACCTACACCCTGAAGACCGCGGACGGACTTTCCTCGGACCCCATCAGCGTAACCGTCTCTGTAAAACCATTAGGCTCTCCCGATGCCTATACCACTCCTTTTAACCAGTCCGTTGAAATCCCGGTGAAAGATAATGACATTAGCAAAAACGGTACTACTGTGGTATGGGTAACGCCCCCTGCGCACGGCAATATAAGCTTAAACCCTACTACCGGACTACCGCTTTATGTACCTGGTACAGGCTTTAGCGGTCAGGATGTTTTTAGTTATGTCTTAAGGACTGCTGACGGCATTGATTCAGACCCGATAACCGTAACAGTAACAGTACGCCCGGCGATCGTAATAAATGCACCTGATATCAGCGTGGAAACACCGGTAAACGGCCCGAAAGTAATTGATGTTCCCATCCCATCAGGTGGAAAGATTACCATAACTGACCCTCCGAAGCATGGCAGCATAACTTTTGATCCCATCACTGGTCAACCGATTTACACGCCTAATCCGGGCTATTCGGGCCCTGATGAGTTCACTTATATCATTGTGGATAAAGACGGGAAACCATCTACTCCGGGTAAGGTTACTATTGTGGTGCTTATCCCAGGCAAAATCGGACTGGCTAAACGGTTAAAATCAGCACCTGTCCGAAATCAGGATGGAAGCTATACCCTAAGCTATTCATTTGTGCTGACCAATTTTGGCCAGATAGCCATAAGGGATCTTACTGTGACTGATGATCTGTTTGCAACTTTCAGGGGAAACACCTTTGAAGTGCAAAAGATCAGCGCAACCGGCGGACTCACCGCAAATAGTAGTTTTAACGGCTCCTCTAATAAAAATATGCTAACAGGGAGCAATACCCTTGCTAAATCTGCTTCGGGCACGATTGATATCGAAATCAGGGTATCTCTGGACAAGTATGACGGCAGTTTCAGTAACCTGGCTACTGCTGAAGGATTTTCAGTAAGTGATAACAGCAAGACTACAGATGTTTCAACGGATGGGACTAAACCAGATCCCATTACCGCAGGAGATGTCAGTCCATCGCAGCCAACCGTAATTAACCTGATCAGGGAAGATCTTTTCATCCCGGGAGGGTTTTCGCCAAACAATGACGGCATCAATGATTATTTTGTTGTAGGCAATACCAACGGGAAAAACATTAACCTGGACATTTTTAACCGCTGGGGAAATCTGATCTACCGGTCGAAAAGTTATCAGAACGACTGGAACGGAAAATCAACCGAAGGTATCCATGTCGGAGAAGAAGTTCCTGCAGGAACCTATTACTATGTTTTGACCATTGATGGAACGGATAGACGTGTGGGCTACATTACAATTAACAGATAAGATGAAAAGATATATTATAATTTTAATATTGTGCCTGCTTTTTATTAAAAGTTGGGGGCAGCAGGATGCTATGTATACACAGTATATGTTCAATACCCTCGCCATAAACCCTGCATACGCCGGAAGCAGGAACCTGGTGTCGGCAACTGCACTTTACCGTAATCAGTGGACAGGAATAGAGGGAGCACCCAGAACCGGTACCTTTAGTATTGATGCTCCTGTATTAAATAAAAGATTTGGCGTGGGCCTGCAGGTTTTTAGCGATAAACTGGGTATTACTCAAACCACGGGCGGTTCTGCAAGCGCTGCCTACCGGATAAGAATGGAAAAAGGAAGTCTGAGCTTTGGCCTGCAAGGCTCTGTTAGCCATTATAGTGCGAGGCTCAGCAGCGTTTTATTAAATTCAAATCCGGGCAATGATCCTGCATTTATGAATGATGCAAGTAAAACGCTTTTTAACTTTGGAACCGGAATATATTACAATTCGGACAAATTCTACCTGGGTCTTGCTGCGCAGGATCTGCTCAACAATAGCCTCAACAACGCTTCAGGTGGAGACAACCTTCAGGCCAGACAGGTTCCGCATCTTTTCCTGACCGCGGGTTATGTATTTCCACTTGCTGCAGACTTCAGGCTGAAACCTTCATTTTTGATCAAGGGCGTAAAAGGTGCCCCTTTAGAAGCTGACCTTAATGCAACACTATGGATCAAAGATGTACTGGCCATCGGAGCCGGTTACAGGACAAGCGCCGACATCAGCGCGCTGCTGGAAGTGCAGGTTAGCCCACAGATACGTATTGGCTATAGTTATGACAGAAGCACCACTGAGCTGCAAAACTTTAACTCTGGCAGTCATGAAATTATGCTCAGGTATGAATTCGGGTTTGAAAAAAACAAAATATTATCACCAAGATTTTTCTAAGTTATGAAACTTGACATTAAAGTAGCCTTACCAATATACCTCTGCCTTACTTTCATCCTGTGCTCCGCAACGCATGCCCAAAACAGTTCAGCTAACCAGAACGATCTGAATATGGCGCGTAAAAGTTTTAACTCGCTCGAATACGTCTCTGCAATAAGTAAACTAAAGAAAGTGCTGGCAAAAGATTCATCCAATCTGGAGGCAATAGAAATGCTGGCCTATAGTTTCAGGATGACCAAAAATTATCCCGGAGCACTGAAAACATATCGAAAGCTGACCGGACAATCAGCCATGAAGAACGAATGGGCATTATATTACGCCGAAAGCCTCGCTAACAACCAGCAGTATGAAGAATCGGAGAGGTGGTATAGAAAATATCTCTCCCTGGTACCTGTTGATAAAAGAGCAGCGGCTTTCGCATCCACAAACCTGTCTAAGATCAATAAAAACCCAAATCACTGGCAGGTAGGTTTTTTGAACATTAACACTCAGGCCTCTGAATATTCGCCCGCATTCTACAAAGAAGGTCTTCTGTTTTCAAGTAACAGGCAATCAGAAAATTTTTCAAAACACATTTTTAAATGGGACAATACGCCATTCAGCAAGTTCTATTACGTCAACAAACTCGCAGATTTAAAGGTAATTAACCCAGATAGCCTGATCAATTCAAAAAGTCGTGATAAACAGAAAATCAGATATAATGATGATGATACGCCAGAAACCAGTAATGATAACAACATCTTGTCTGCCTATACCGGCACCATAGAGAGAGATACCCTAAACCTCATTTATGGCCACAACAAACTAGTAAAAAAACTGGGTGGACTATTTAATAACAGATATCACACTGCGGCAGCGGCAGCATTTCCCGATGGATCAATCATTTTTACGGGAAACAATTATTTAAAAGGAAAAACCTCCAGGAGTGCCGATGGAACCATTAAACTGAAACTTTACACGGCGTATGGGCCTGATCTCAATTCAATCAAAGCGTTTCCATATAATAGCGATGAATATTCTACTGGTCATCCGGCGCTGACTCCTGATGGCAATATCCTCGTTTTTGCTTCCGACCGTCCTGGCGGCTTTGGTGGGACAGATTTATATTACTGCGTAAAAGCCGGGCATGGGGAATGGACGAGTCCGGTAAACCTGGGCAAGCTAATCAACACGGAGGGCAATGAAATGTTCCCAAGTTTTGACCACGATGGAAATCTGTTCTTTTCTTCAACCGGACTTGCCGGTCTTGGAGGATTAGACCTATTTCAGGTGCCACTCAAAGAAATGAAACCAACCACTTCGCCTGTCAACATGGGATCTCCAATAAACTCATCTAAAGATGACTTCGCACTCATTATAACCCCGGATGGTAAAAAAGGATATTTCAGTTCAAACAGGGAGGGAAATGACAATATTTATGAATTCAGGCGATCTTCCTATAAAATTATTCTACAGGGAACCCTTACAGATGCAAGGACCCGGATCCCCCTACCCGGAGGCCGTATCCTCATGCACCACCTTGATGGTAATGATACCATTAAAACGGATAACAAAGGGCGGTTTAGAAGAGAGCTCCCTGCGGAGACAGATTATGAAGTCACGGCTCAAAAACTAGGTTATATCAACAATATCCAGTTTACCACCTCAGTAGGGATCCAAAAGGATTCAGTGATTAATCTGGACATCAGGCTCAATAGAACGGAAAGTGCCCAGCAGTATGTCTTAAACCATTGCGACTCGCTAAAGAAAGTCTTTTCGGTAAAAAACATATACTATGATCTTGATAGATCAGAAATCAGACCTGATGCCAGGGGCGCACTTAACGAGCTCGCAGAACTGATGAGAAAATACCCGGAAATTACGATTATAACATCAAGCCACTGTGACAGCAGGGCATCTGAAGAATACAATAGAAACCTGTCTTTAAGGCGTGGTGAATCTGCTAAACAATATCTGGTTGCACGCGGAATACGCTCGGACCGGATCAAAGTGGAGTATTATGGGAAAACCCGGTTGGTGAATCGCTGCTATGATGGCGTCAACTGTTCAGAGGAAGACCAACAGCTTAACAGACGGACCGAATTTGATGTAATTCTACAGGGCGTTAATATCACCAGAGAGAACTGTGCAGACAGATAGAGAACAAAGGCGATAGCGTTGGGATCTGTAAATATTTATAAATCATTAAAAAGTTTTTCAGAAATGATTAGCTTTTTAATGATTGATAACAGCTAACACGATTGAAAGGGTTACACTTTTTCTCTTTGCTTCATCGCGGGGAATGTGGCGAGAAGGATGACCAGGTCCAGCCTTAAAGAATATTTTTTGGCGTAAAAATTATCAAGTTTCTTACGCTCCCGTTCAGACATTTCCCCTTTCCCACGCCTGCTTACCTGCCACAGACCAGTAAGCCCGGCAGGCGCCAGAAAGCGTAAAGCCCATTCATCAGAAGTTAGCGACTTTGCCTCGTAAAGCGGCAAGGGACGGTTTCCAACGAGAGACATATCTCCCCTGATCACATTGAAAAGCTGTGGTAGCTCATCTAAACTATATTTGCGTAAAAAAGCACCCACCCTGGTAACCCTGGGATCATCCTTTATCTTGATAAAGGTGGCTGGTGTACCATCACTGGGCGTATACTGGTTGAGTTCAGAAAGTTTGACCAAATCATCACTGCTTTGGTGGCGCATAGAGCGGAATTTAAAAAAATCAAATATTTTGTAGCCTGCCCCGACACGTTTGCTCCTGTATATTATCGGCCCTTTGGATTCTATGCGGATTAGAAGCGCTATAAGTGTAAATAAGGGAAGCAACAGGAGAAAAAAAGCATGAAATGCACAGGTCAAAAATCCGCTTTTTTACTGGAAAATCGGTCTTTAAACTGATTGCAGCAGCACCACTCACCCGGGGCTGAAAAGAGCGTAGCCGGATCAGGAATTTAATCCTGTTACAAAGATCATTTGCAGGAATTGGGGAAATATACAGATCTCCAACATTAAGCATCAGGGCAACCCGGGATAGATCCGGACTCGGTGAGGCAGATAAAAATATAATGACTATCTCCCTAAGCAAGCTGTTCAGCTTTAGTTTCTCTACAAACCTAAAACATTCACCACCTTCATCCACTTCTATCAAGATCGCATCCGGAAGACTCAGCAGGGTCTGCTTCGAAACATACTCTCCCAAAGTTGCAATTTCCTTTTGGGTTTCGACCCTAAAATGACGTTGAAGTTGCGGAAGGAGATCAGGAAGAAAGGCTTCTCCGGCATAGATAACGTGGGTATAATCACTATTAACTATTCCATTGGCCCGATCATCAGTTGACTGCATGGTTAGCTAATATGTTACTCATTGCTGTTTCGAGATCGAGTGGATTGAATGGCTTGGAAAAGTATGCATCAACTTTAAAAGGGATCGCGCTTATCTGAGTAGAAAGATCTTTGATCCCAGAAAGAATGATGATCGGAATATGCCTGTAAAGCCCGCTGATTTTTAGATTGCTGATGAGGTCAGATCCGCTCATGTACGGCATATTGATTTCCGAAATGATGATGTCAGGCATATTTCCCTTATGTAACCATTGCATCGCTTCCACGGATCCCGACTGCATTGAAAGGTCATATCGGTTTCCCAAAATCACTCCCAAAAAGTTTAGCATGTGTATTTCTGAATCAATTACCAGAATTTTTTTGAGTTCCATATTGTCGGTCTAGTTTAAACAAATTTAACCAGAACTTGTATAATAAAAAATACAATTAGTTTAATTATTACATTTATTGACATAGATCAAATAGAATATATCATTTCTGATACAAAATTCAGATTGGTTTTAATATTATTAGCTGGCTAATATGTCCGGCCGGGTTGGCGAACTGGAAGTGATGTATTTAATCTTCCTCAAAAAGAAGAATAAACTGAGTTAATAAACTCAATTAAAACAAGTCGCAGATCATTTCTTATTAATCATCTAAGCCTTTCAGAACGTTACGGACAGATATGAACAAATTGCATTTCTGCTGCCCGTGCCAAAAATTACGAAGTTCTTTTTTGCACGCTTTACCATAATTTTTTATATTAGGTTAATCAAAAGCGATGATAACCCAAATCAATCCCGCTGATTAAAAATCCCAAAAAATATTCCAAGTCCACCTTTACGCCACATTTACCCCACGTTTTAGCCACCTTCCGGCCAGGTTTGCCAGACACCTGCCTGCACACTGCTTAACACTTGCTTTGGTGGAGTAATGCCCCTGGTGGAGATCAGGTAAATCAAAGATTTGACTCGCTTTAGATCGGCAGGCTAACAATAGCTAAATAAAAGGGAAAGGGAAAGTTACCTTAAGGTATTGCTGGTATATAGCTGTGTCGGAACAGCCGGTTAAAGAAAACAATAAACGGCTGTCCGGATTTTTTTATCCCGCCCTGCCCCTGGAGTTAAGCATAGCATCTCTGGATACAAGAATAAACCGGGTTTATAAACTCAGTTAAAACGGGTCACTGATTTTTTTTCTATTATTAATCCATTAAGCCCTTCAGAACGCTACTGACAAACATGGTTGCTAGTGTGGTGTCATTTCGACCGAAGTGAGCCTATATCAAAAAGATTTACGCTGGTTCAAAAGGCAATTATATTTTGATACGTCGTTCCCAACCCGATAGCTATCGGGTTAATTGGGAATCCTAATGCTATTGCAGAGCGCTTTGAGGTTCACGCCTGCGCCTATCGTGTGGACACATCTTTTAAGTATTTTTAGGCGTTTTGCTAACTAACTTTAATGAAGCACGGATTATAACCAAGGACGTTGTCAATCCCAAGAGCCGGGGAAATCAAAAAAACAGGTGCACAACAGTAAAAATGGCAGTAATAAACCTGAAACGCAGTGGTTTTGTGTTCATAACCGATAATTTAATTTTTTAAAAAATATAGAACACAAACCCCGCAGGGCTCAATCAGACCAAAGAAAATACACACAATACCTGATTAAATGAAGTGTCACTGTTTTTTTGATGCGCATGAGATTGTGTAAAAGGCTCATTGCTGGATCCGATAGCCATCGGATGACAAAGCGCTTTGGGTACTTTGGCGCTCCAAAATGCGCAGCATTCTTGAACACAGCTAAAAACAACATTAACTGTGAAAAACTACCATGCCCCGCGGCATAGAGCGATAGAAGAATGTTATCATGAATTGTGTCCACACGATAGGCATGCGCGGGAATGACGCAGAACGAAATAAAATTATGGCCTTAAGTGCTGGATTTTACTTTTGATAAAGCCTCATTTTGCTAGGCTTCAGTCGAAATCAGGGTGATTCTTTTAAATCTTTAATTGATAGCATGGCCTATTGCTTTATTAATGCGTTGAAATGATCTTCGACTAGGCTCAGACCGGCATACAAAATAAATTTTACTTAAATTTAAACAACCGTCTATCATCAAGATAAAGTATCTTCAACCAAAATGTACGGCGAAAGCTAATGGCCATTTATTTACTAAGCTTTTTATTTCAACAAGCTCAAAAATTTTTAATGGTACCGAAGTATGCCGCTTTTATTTCAACAGCCTGCAGGCCATCTTCTACAAATCTTATCCTGAACTGCACCTCATCCGAGACATTAATTCCATGATCAGCGTTTACAGTAAAAAAAATTATATCCTGATCATGATCATCGATGATCTCACCAACTCCACTAGAGAGATCCATTTTTGATATCTTCCCAAACCTTAACATATTTCTCAACTTTACGTATGAAGTGGACAGCTAATAAAAACTGCTTAAAAAGACCGCATCATTTATCTGATGAAGCCTCAAACACGGGACAATAAAAATAAGAAAGCCATCAGATATTCATTATTAAGCATATTGTAAAGAGACACAATATATAATTTAACCTAAAAAGCGTTCAAAATTTAAAAAATAAATAAAATATTAACATCAAATCAACGACACACAGAAAAATCAGGCATCAAAATAAATCAAAAATTCAGAAATCCTCTTGATTTTAAATATCTTACCCGAAGATAATAAATAAAACTGACGCATAAACAAAAAAAGAGTAAATTAACGGTATAAAAAATCACCATATACTGAATTTCAAGCTAGAATTTAATTGATTTCTATAAAAAACCCGATTCAAAAAGATACAAGCGTTGTACTATCCGTCAATGAAATCATGTCACATCAGATACCTTTATAGTCTACCATCAACTAAATCGCGCGGAATAAACGATTTGGTATCGAAAATAACTGCTCCTTCCTTTCTAAATTCCTCATATCCGACACCAAAGAACTGATGGTGAGAAACTGCCAGAATTAAAGCGTCATATTGATATCCAAACTGCTTTACCAGCTGAAAACCATACTCCTTTTCAACTTCCTGCGGATTAGCCCAGGGATCAAAAACATCAACTTCCAGGCCAAAGGAAAGCAGTTCCCGATAAATATCGATTGCCCTGGTATTGCGGATATCGGGACAATTTTCTTTAAAAGCAAAGCCCAGGATCAGAACTTTCGCACCACTGATCCTTTTATCCCTGGCAATCATCATTTTAATAACCTTGTTTGCAACAAACATCCCCATGTTGTCGTTAACGCGCCTTCCTGAAAGTATTACCTCTGGCTTATAGCCCAGGGATTCGGATTTGTAGGCAAGATAATAAGGATCAACACCAATACAATGGCCCCCAACCAGTCCGGGTTTATAATTTAGAAAATTCCATTTTGTAGAGGCAGCGGCCAGTACATCAGCAGTATCTATCGCCATTTTGTCGAAGATTAATGCCAGTTCATTGACAAATGAAATATTGACGTCCCGTTGCGCATTTTCTATCGCTTTTGAAGCTTCTGCAACTTTAATACTAGGTGCCAGATGCGTGCCGGCGGTAATAATGGAAGCGTAAAGTTGATCGATCTGAGTAGCAATTGCAGGGGTAGAACCCGAGGTGACCTTTTTTATTTTGGTCAGGGTGTTAATTTTATCGCCAGGATTAATACGCTCCGGCGAATAGCCACAGAAAAAATCAACATTATATTTTAAGCCTGAAATCTTCTCTAAAACAGGCACACAATCTTCTTCAGTACATCCAGGGTAAACGGTAGACTCATAAATTACAATGTCACCTGCTTTGAGCACAATGCCCAGCATTTTACTGGCTCCAAGCAGAGGCCCCAGATCTGGCCGTTTAAGATGATCAATAGGTGTAGGCACAGTAACGATGTAGATTGTGCAACCTGCCAGATCAGGGAGGCTCGCACTGAGCGTTAATCCTGTTTCAGAGGAAGAAAGTACAGACTGCAAATCATCCAAATTCGCTTCATTTGTCCGGTCATTCAGCTGATTTAACTCAGCTACGCGAGTCTCATTGGTGTCGAAGCCAACAACTTTATACTTTTTAGCAAATTCTATCGCCAGCGGTAGTCCAACGTAACCCAAACCAATAATGGCAATCTGCTTTTTTGTATTCATTTTTTTTCGGTGATTGAGCAAAGATAAGATAAATGGAGGATGCTTTAACCGGACTTGAATTAAATGCTGGCAATCTTTTAAACACAAAGGGCAGAGAAATATACATAAAACATGCTTAAATGCTCTTATGTGTAGAAATTTTGGGTATAGGCCTAGATCCTTTACTACACCCAGGATGTCAAAAATCTAAAAAAATCACCAATCATGCCATTGGCCCTGATTGGTGATTATTAAGGATATATAAACTATAATAAATATTATTTAATCTGTTTCAACAGATAACTTCCGTAACCACTTTTAACAAGCGGAGCAGCAATAGCTTTAAGCTGATCGGCATTGATAAAACCCATGCGATATGCAATTTCTTCAATACAACCTATTTTTAAGCCCTGGCGTTCTTCTATGATCTGCACAAATTGTCCGGCTTGCATTAATGAAGTGAAAGTTCCGGTATCTAACCAGGCTGTTCCACGGCTCAATACGCCAACTTTTAATTTACCACGCTCCAGATAAACTCTGTTCACATCAGTAATTTCATATTCTCCACGTGGGGAGGGCTTAATATTCTTTGCGATTTGGACTACCTCATTATCATAAAAATATAATCCAGGCACCGCATAATCGGATTTGGGTTGGATAGGTTTTTCTTCAATAGAAATAGCCTTTTTATCTGCATCAAACTCCACTACGCCATAGCGTTCAGGATCCGATACCTGGTAGGCAAATACCACCCCTCCATCCGGATCAGAACTGGCCTGTAATAATTTCGCCATCCCGTCACCGTAAAAAATATTATCCCCTAAAACTAAAGCCACTTTATCTTTACCAATAAATTCTTCGCCGATTACAAAAGCCTGAGCTAAACCATTCGGTTCGGCCTGTACGGCATAACTAAATTTGCAACCTAATGAAGCACCATCACCCAATAACTTCTCGAAATTTGGAAGATCGTGCGGGGTAGAGATAATTAAAATTTCTTGTATCCCGGCTAGCATCAAGGTAGATAAAGGATAATAAATCATCGGTTTATCATAAACCGGCATCATTTGTTTGCTACAGGCAAGCGTTAAGGGATGCAAACGGGTTCCGCTGCCACCAGCTAAGATTATACCTTTCATTAGTATTAGATTTCAGATTTGAGACATTAGATTTGAGATGAAAGCGCTATCTCAACACCTGTATTAATTCTATTTATTAATTTGTTTTATACACTCTACCAAACTATCTCTCCAATAAGGAATTTCGATATTAAAAGTTTCTTTAATTTTGGTTTTATCCATCACCGAAAATGCCGGGCGTGAAGCTTTGGTTGGGTAAGCAGAACCTGGAATAGGATTTACTTTAACCCTGGTTTCGCTAATGTCAAAAATAGCCTTTGCAAAATCGAACCATGAGGTTACCCCTTCATTGCTGAAATGATATACCCCATAAGCAGTTGATGAAGAAAGAATAATGTCAAAAATTGCATTTGCAAGATCAATAGCATAGGTTGGTGTTCCAACCTGGTCTGCAATAATATTTAGTTCATCACGCTCTGCACCAAGTTTAAGCATGGTTTTTACAAAGTTATTGGCGTATTCAGAATACAACCAGCTGGTGCGGATAATAAAATGAGCTGACAGTTTAGCTTGTACCGCCAGTTCACCGTCGAGTTTGGTTACGCCATAAACACTAATAGGTTTTGCTTCATCATCTTCCTTTAATAATTTCACTTCATTACCCTCGAAAACGAAATCTGTAGAAACATGAACTAATTTAGCACCGTTTGCCAGGCAGGCAGAAGCCAGATAGGCGGCACCAGTTTCATTAATGGATTTAGCAAGATCAACTTCGTCTTCTGCTTTATCAACAGCAGTATATGCTGCGCAATTGATTACAAAGCCTGGTTGCTCTTTCGCCAAAAGGTCATTCAAACCACTTTCATTTAGAATGTTGGCATCCTGTTCTGCAGGAAAAACAATTTCCGTGATTCCTCTTCGCTCAGCTACAACCTTTAAACACTGGCCTAACTGCCCACCAGCGCCAATTACTAATATCTTACTCATATATGCTGTAGTTCGGCAAATGGTTTTAAAAGTAAATCTTTATCAGAAACGGCCTGATCTTCTTCAGGGATTAACCAATCGATATTCAGATCCGAATCGTTATAGATCACTCCTGTTTCTGATGCCTTATTGAAAAAGTTATCACATTTATATAAAAATTCTGCGGTTTCACTTAAAACAGAAAAACCATGTACAAACCCTCTTGGAATATACAATTGCAATTTATTTTCAGCACTCAGGCGTACGGCAATGTGTTTTCCGTATGTTGGCGAACCTGGGCGTACATCTACCGCAACATCCAGCACTTCTCCTTTGGTTACCCTTACGAGTTTGGCCTGGGCAAATTCACCGGTTTGTGCATGTAAACCACGGATGACCCCATAAGAAGAATAGGATTGGTTATCCTGAACAAATCTTCCTGATAAACCAGTTTTATCTTCAAAGGTATTTTGATTGAAACTTTCGAAAAAATATCCTCTCGGATCTTCAAATACCCTTGGTTTGATAATCAGACAGTCTTTTAATCCTGTTTGTTCAATTTCCATTATTTACTGCTGTACTGTTGTTCGTAATAAGATTGATAATTACCAGAAGTAACATTGTTTAACCAGTCTTCGTTTTGAAGGTACCAGTCTACTGTTTTGGCCAATCCCTCTTCAAACTGTAAACTCGGCACCCAATCTAATTGATTTTGCAGTTTAGTCGAATCAATAGCATAACGCAAATCATGACCGGCACGATCGGTAACATAAGTAATTAATTTAGCTGATTCTCCGGTTTCGCGACCAAGTTTCTGATCCATAATCGTACAAAGCAAATTAATCAGATCAATATTTTTCCACTCGTTATGCCCGCCAATATTGTAGGTATCCCCGGTTTTCGAATTGTGGAAAATTACATCAATTGCGCGGGCATGATCTTCAACCCATAACCAGTCGCGCACGTTTTCGCCTTTACCATAAACAGGTACAGGTTTGTTATTTTTAATATTGTTGATGGCTAATGGAATCAGCTTCTCCGGAAAATGATGAGACCCATAGTTGTTAGAACAATTAGAAATCACGCAGTCTATGCCATAAGTATCATGATATGCCCTTACAAAATGATCTGAGCTCGCTTTTGATGCTGAATATGGGCTATGCGGATCGTAGGCGGTAGTTTCCGTAAACATACCTTCCTCACCCAAAGCACCATAAACCTCATCCGTACTTACATGGTAAAAACGTTTTTTATCATAATCACCTTTCCAGTATTCACGGGCAGCATTTAATAAATTTACAGTCCCAATCACATTAGTAATTACAAAAGCTGTTGGATCTGAAATAGAACGGTCTACATGGCTTTCGGCTGCAAGGTGAATTACGGCATCAAAGTTTTCGGCTTTAAACAAATCGAATATTGCAGTAGCATCCGCAATATCTTCCTTTACAAATCTATAATTCGGCTTATTTTCAATGTCGGTTAAGTTAGCCAGATTACCTGCGTAAGTAAGTTTGTCTAAATTGACAATTTCGTATTGAGGATAGTTATTAACAAAACGGCGAACTACATGAGAGCCAATAAAGCCCGCACCACCAGTAATTAAGATTTTTTCACAGTTATGATATTATTCAATCGGCTAAAATAGGTTAGATTTATGCAAAAAACAACTTAAATATTACATTCTTAAATTATAAAGTATTTTCGGAAGCGCAACAAGAGCAATGATGTAGGCCTGAGCAACTTGTTTTCATGTTTAGTACAAATCTTGGCCGAATAGCAAATATTGAATATTAATGCCTCCATTTCATACATTGAACTTTCTAAGAGGCAATGATTCATATGGCCAATTTAGCATCATTATTTTTTGAAGCATACCCTTATTTGTCGGCTTCTAATTAAATTAAGCAGGGTGCAGTTCATGTTTAATTAGGACAATACAGTTAAGAGAAGATATAGTAAAATCTGATGAAGTATATGTTAAAATAGATACTTAGCCTAAGTATGATAAAGCATAGTTAGCATATAATAAATATTTACAATCTCTCCATATACAAGGGAAACCTACATCGCCGCCACCGAACTTTCTAATTCCTTATACCAATCTTCCCCATATTTACGGATCAGTGGTCCCTTTAAAAAACTATATACCGGAACCTTAAGTTCGCGACCAAAGGTACAGGCATCATGGCAAATATGCCAGCGATCGTAATTGAGTACCTCAAATTCCGGATATCTGGTTATCCGAATAGGATACAGGTGGCACGAAATCGGTTTTTGCCAGTCTACTATACCCTGCTCGTATGCTTTTTCGATGGCGCATTTGGTAATGCCGCCTTCAAAAAGCACATAAGCACATTCTTTATTTTTATCTACACATGGGGTAGTTAAATCGCCATCTTCATCAACGACATAAACACCTTGTTCTTCAATCGCTTTAATACCCTTTTCGTTGAGCAGGTGTTTTATTTTCGGATAAATCTCTTCCAAAACGGCCTTTTCATCATGATCCAAAGGTGCACCGGAATCACCTTCCACACAGCAGATACCTTTACATTTGCTCAAATTACAAACAAAGTTTTCCTTCAATATATCTTCGTGCACCAGCACCTGTTCAACTTCTATCATCATTATTCTTTTGCTAAAGCATATTTCAGCCCATTGGCCGATTTTAATTCCATCGTAACTGCACCCACCAATATTTCAACCTGCGCCTTTACAGGTACCCGGTTTCCATCATCGGTTACCCAAAGGTATAAACGGCTATCCTTTTTAAAAATACGGCCAGGCTTAATTGACGGGCTAAATTTCAAACAACGGATATTACCCAGTTTACTCTTAACCGTTTCTTTGCCTACGTACTCTACCTCAAGCGCCGAAATTTCATCACCCAAAAAATAGTTCAGTTTAAACTTATCTCCAACTTTGATTCTGCCCATATCGAGGCTCCGGGCAAAGTAATAAGCCGAAACCAGATCGAAAGTCTGATTTGTTGGCGTGGTAAACGTTCCCCTGTTCGAAACTACTTTCTTTCCATCCTGATTAAAACGTGCCTTATCCTGGCGTCTGTAACTGGCCTCACGGATATTCTCCTGGTAGAAATAAGGTAAAAGATCTGTTTTATCTATGTATGAATCATAATGATCTCTTATCTTATAAAAAACATCAAAAGTTCCGGAGGTCTGCGCATCAACGGTAAGCTTGTAGGTAGGTTTGTTATCAAACTTTAAATCAGAATTAGTTACCTTAATAGTAGCTTCTGCCGCTGTGATAAACCCGTACCTTAGTTTATATTGCAAAACTTCGCCTTCCTGAAATACAGCTTCTTTCTTCAGGGGAAGTTCCTGAGCCATTGTGAAGAGACTGCATAAGCCTACCGTAACCGTTATAAATAATTTTTTCATTGCTCTTGTACTCATTTGTGTGTGTGTCTATAACCAGCATGAGAGATCCTGAACTAAATCCGATAATACCGGTTCAGGATGACGGACTGGATAAGGAAAGGTTTCCTTTAAAAGAAATTAACTCTTCCTCCATGAAGATATACAAAAAGCAATCCAAAATTTAATCTTTTCTTTTATATACAGGAACAGTAGAGCAGGGCTCGCCAAACATGATGCTTTTAACTACCGGGGTAAGCAGATTGGTAACCTCTACATAAGCAGCCACCGGTACATCAATTTCGCCGCACCCCTTTACCACCACGCGTTCATTCGCATAATCCTGCGGATTGATTTTAGCTAATGCCCTGGTAAATAAAATAGCTTCTAATGTATTTAAGTCTCCAAATACGACTTCATTAGCATAGGGTTTTAGCTTATTGGCCAGCAACATATATGCCCAGGTAGGTACAATGGCATCTGCAGAACAGGTGATGGCCACATTCTTATCCTGATACTGTGCCCAATCGTGATCCTTTATAAATGCCCGGAAATCTTTTTCCCTCAGCATTAAGCCGTGAAACAAATTATCTACGATATCGTAAACTACTCTTTCGCCTTTATGATAAAAATCTTCGAGGTTTAAAGTAATTAAACCGCTATTGGCAACCTTATTTATGATGTTTTCCTGAATTTCCATGGCCTTAAATAAAAAAACCGTCCCGACTAATCATCGGAACGGTTACAAAATTACGTATTTTCTAATTAATAGAATTTCACACGATTGTCTTTTATCTTGGCATTTTCCTGTAAAGCCTGGAAAGCCGCTCCCAATGAACGCTGACCTAAACTTAACAACATGCTTTCTTTTTGTTTAAACATATTTGCAATTGGCGCAGGGTTTGTAAATCCATCAACGGTAAATACATATACACCACGCTCGCCCTGAACAGGAGCAGATACTTTACCTGGCTGTGAACCGAATACGCTACCCACCAATGTATTTTCCTGGGCAACACCTGGAATTACAGGGTTAGCAAATACTACGTTCTGTACCGGATTAACCGGGCGGGCAACTTTAGCAGCAATCTGATCGATACTTCCCTTACCTGCATTGGCTAATTTTTCTTTCAATTGTTTTGCTTTAACCGCGTTGATTACCATCGGTTCGATTTCTTTCTTCACATCAGCTAATGATAGAATACCTTTCGGGCTGATGTTGGTTAAGCGTGCTACTACGTAAGCGTTGCTCATGGTATAAATTTCAGGTAAAACATCACCTTTATCGGCTGCATAAGCATCCTGGATTAGTTTACGTGGGTTATCTAACCCTGCAGCAAATCCTTGTGTTGCCGCTACCTTATCAGCTACAGCTACTTTTAATCCTTTTTGGGCTGCAAATTTACTGAAATCGTTACCTTTTACATCCGTTAAGAAACTGCTCGCAGCTTTATAAGCAGCTGCCTGGGTTTTGCTACTCGCTGCCAATGCTTTTTCTACATAAGCCAGTTTAACTACTTTAGAAGAACCGATTTGTTTTTCGATTTTAAGAATATGGTAACCGAATTGAGATTTTACGACTTTAATATCTCCTGCTTTACCATCAAAAGCAGCATTTTCAAATTCAGGAACCATTGCACCACGTGCGAAAGTACCCAACTCACCACCTTTATCTTTAGAACCATCTACACTGTAGTTTTTAGCCAGTTCAGCAAAATTGCCTCCTTTTAAAATCAATCCTTTTAATGAGTCAGCAAGTTTGATCGCTTTATCTTCGCCGCCAACTTTAGCCGGATCGATTAAGATGTGGCTTGCTTTTACCGAATCAGGAGAGATACGGCTAGCAACTACTTTCACAATTTTGTATGAGTTACCGCTTAATTTCGGCCCATAGAAACTGCCTGCAGGTAAAGCAAATACTGCCGAATCAACAGCCGGATCTAATTTACCTTTTGTTATATAAGTGAAGGGAACTTTTACATCTGAATTAATCGCTGCGAAAAGTGAATCGTTTTTAGCCACCTGGAAATCAGTGGCAATTTTATCTACCTGAGCTTTGATTGTCAACGAATCTGCTTTATTTGGGCTGATGCTGAAAGTAACATACTCAAAAGCACGTGTTTCCTGCGGATTGTTGAAACGCGCTTTGTTCTGCTCATAATATTCAGAATAATCAGCATCAGTTAATTTAACTGATTGATCAGGAATTGAAGCATAATCCAAGCTTATATATTTAAAGTTAGCCAGTTTGTTACGGTTGTTATACTCATCTGTAGCTTCTAATGAAGTTACATAAACCGAGTTACGGATTAAGTTAGAATATTTGGTTTGTAATGCCTGGTTTTTAATCTCCTCCTGTAACATGGTAGATTGTTGCAAAGCCTGAGGTTCTTTCGATTTCAAAAAATTCATCAGGGTAGCACGGTCTAACTGTCCGGTTTGAGGATTGGAAAAATACTGGTTAATCAGCGGACTGGGATTCTGGCCTTGTAATAAATCCAACAACTCATCTTCTGATACGGTTAAACCTAAACGATCATATTCTTTAGTTAACAAAACTTTTGCCAACTCTGCATTCCATGCCTGATCAACAGCCATAGCGGTCATCTGTGCATTGGCACTACCACCATATTGTTGTTTCATCTGGTTTACACCCTGATCAACCTTTGGTCCGAACTCATCAATATTGATGTCGTTACCATCTATAGACCCTACAACTTTTTGATTTGCCGACCAAAAAGGTTTACCCACGTTAATTGCATCACCTACTAAAAACGCAACAATTGCAAAACCGATTGCAAAGACCAGAATATAGCCTGCACGGTTGCGCAAAAATGTCATTAATCCCATATTGTAATTATAAATTTATTTAGTTCTTTTTTAAGAGGGCGCAAGATACAAATTTGCCTTAAAAAAGAAAACACAAAATTTTATTTATCAAGCGCTTAATTATTAAGGGGATGGAAGAGGTAAAATGGCAATGGAAGGCGGAAGATTTACTGCTAAAATTGACTTCAAAGCTACGGGAATTTCAATAGATGTTTAATCCTTCACCTATCTTACCTCCCACAGCGCATATCACATCAGGGCGTTACGCCTTCTTTCATATTCAATTCACCGTTTCCGCTATCCATTTCGTAGGTACTAAAATCCTGTGGTGCCTTAAAATTTATCCCTTCTCCTACGCTCCCGTCTACTCCCTTAACATATACACGCTGATTGGAATAGAAAATTTTCTTCGATTCATCCCAGATCAGTTCCTGAGAGGAGAAGGTATCACCCTTACTGCTTTTCACCACTACATTCTTCCTGAATTCAGTTTTGAGTTCATTATCTCTCCTGATGGCATAATCGCATACCAGATTTCCATCAATGGTTCCATTAGGATTATAAAAATCGATGTTTACCCCTTTGATCATCTCCTGATAAGCACTGCCGTTAGCGGGCGTAACCTTATCAAGTATCGGGGCAGTACCTTTTGCTTTGATCCTCGCAGAATCGCTGTAGATAATATCCACACCTATAGTGCGGTCGCGGGATAGGATGGTTTTATTTATTGAAACTGAATTTGCTTTTTTAGATCGTCGTCTCCACAGGAAGCCAGAAAAAAAGGCAACACCAGAAACAGACCATATAAAAATGCTTTCAGTTTCATTAATCTACACGGTACTTACGGAACCAGGTATCGTTCAGGGTAAAACCTAAATGGAAGTTAATATATTGCTCTTTAACCAGGTTATTATTTAATGTTCCTCTTTGTCCAAGTTCTGTTGTAAAATTGATTTTATAAAATGCAGTACCGCCATTAGCAGTAGGTAGCGGGAAACCAAAACCTAATGATGCTCCCATTTGTTTGATATCCTGATTACCGATCTTGATATAAGTTTTATCATAATTAACACCAATGCGGTAATCTATACGTTTCAGGTAACTGTTGTAAGAAAATGCATCTGGTGTCCATTGACCTCCCAACGAAGCACCCCAGCTATCTTGCAAACCCTGGTTTACATTATTGATACTTGTTGCAGACCATTTACCCATTCTAAAATCGGCACCAATTAACCACTTATCGTTCTGTTGGATAGCGATCCCGAAATTGTGTGTTAAGGGTAAAGTAAGATTGGATTTTCCGTTATTCACCGTATTTAACGTATCTGCCGCAGTACTTTCATTCCCATCCTGATCTCTTGTATACAGCGTAGCGTAAGAAGTTAGTGTTGAGTTTACTTTTCCGGAAGTGCTTCCGGAGTAACCCAAGGTAACAATCGTTTTCTTACCCAATGTAAAATCGTATTGAATACCGTACGAATAGCTTAAGCCGGCAACACTATTTTTGGTCTGAAGTTTTGCATTGTAAGAACTTGCACTGTTAAATTCAGTAGCGCGGCTGGTTTGAAGATTTCCGAAAATATATTCCAGGTTACCACCAATCCTTAAATGGTCGCCAAAACGGTAACCATAGCCCAAATAAGCTTTTGATAAACCACCTTCTCCTTCATAAAGCTGATTTAAGGTTGTGGTATCAACTTTCACGGTGTTCCTGTAATTATAACCCAGATCGGAATATGGTAAAATACCAAAACTCAATGCCGATCTTCTGGTAACCGGAGCTGCAAATGCCAGGTGACTAAAAGTAGAATTGAAACTTGACTCGCTTAAGTTGTTGCGTGTTAAATTGGTTACACTTGCACTCATACCAATATCAATTGTGGTTAACGAAATACCAGCATAAGATGCCGGATTCTGCATATTGATATTATTAAAACCGGTAACTTTACTTACAGCAGTAGAAATTCCGCCCATTGCCCTAAACTGGGGCAACAAAGATCCTTTTATATTTCCAAGTCCATATCTTGAATATGGTGATGAAGTGGTAACCTGCGCCTGAGCACTTAAACCACAAACTAGAACGAGTATGGCTGCAATATAATTTATTCTTTTGTACATTTTAATCTGCAATAGCTTCATTTAATCCTTTTAATACTAAGTAAGGATCTTTTATAATTTGAGGCGCAAAGATGCTGTTTTGTAATTGTTTATACAAAAAATTAGCATCTCCCCTGTTATAATTACCTTCAGAGCACTTTCTTTTTTATTATTTAGGGCGATAAAGCCTTCAATTTCGTTTATTATTCCCTGTAAAACGCCATTCCTGATTGCTGATTGTGTATCAGTACCTTCCACAATATCTTCATTTGCATCCCACTCTACCAAAGGCAAACGGCCCGTAAATTCATGTACAGCCCTGAACCGCATTTTAATGCCCGGACTTATGCTACCGCCAAAATATTCCTTGGAACTGGTTAAAACATCATAAGTAATACAGGTACCGGCATCAACCACCAAACTTGCATTTGCCGGATGCAAACCATTTGCGCCCAAAATAGCCGCCCACCTATCTAATCCCAAAGTAACCGGCGTTTTATATCTATTTTGTACTCCGGTCGTCAATAGCGTTGAAAAACGGATATATTCAGTATGCTTTTTTAAAAATACTTCTAACGGTCCGATTTCCTGGTTAACACTACTGATGATAGATTTCGCCGGCGAAAACTTCTCAATCAATTGAGCCAGATCAAGTATTCCAATTTTATTGAAACGCTGATGGTGAACAATTTCTTTATTTGCAAAAACACCAACCTTAACAGCAGAATTTCCAATATCAATGCTTAGCCTACGCATTTAAATTCTCCCGTTGCAAATAATATGTTCTTAGAAATTCCAATGACTCCATTTTTTATCCATCTTAATTAAAACTAAAAAGCTTTAATTTTAAAATCATCCACAAAGCTATTAATCTTTGTTAAGTTTCGTTCCGGTTATTTGTTAAAAAAGGTTAAACAAACAGAAAATACTGTATTGAAAGCACAAATAAAACGAACAATGTTTCATAAAACCAACGCTTTTTAGCATTACTAAAATAGTAAGCCAACAGTACCGATCCCGGTGGTACACAAAGCAAAAAATGCCAGGTCCTGAAATCCGGTTTCAGGTAAAAACTAGCTGCTGAAACAATAAACATGAAAAATAACAACTGAAAACTTTTCCGGGTGCTGATAAAACTCCTGAAGAAATTTTCACGTAGCTGTAGTGATGCCAGTATGATAATTACTGTAACCGGGATAAGCACCAAATAATCGTTATAATTGATTTTAAACACCGAAGGAAACTTATTACCCAATGGCTTCCATATCTGATAAAAGGAGCTTAGATTATCATTCCAGTAATAAAATACGGCCAAAAAAAAGAAAACGGTGATAAAACCAATTAAGCCTGCCACCCATTCGCGCCAGTTAAATGACCTAAAAAGCAACAGTGCTAAAAAGATCATCATTAACATGGTCATAAACGGAAAGTAAATGAGTGTCCCAACTGCAATAATCATCCCGATATCGAAAACAGTGGTAATGGAATTCGCACTCTTACCCAGTTTTAAAAACTTATCTATAATCCAGATCAGCAGAAAGTTGCATAACAATGCCGGACTTAGGATCATAAAAGGCATAAATAAGCTTGTTCCTGTGATAAACATCAGCCCTGGCAGGAAACTGGGTTTGGCCAATAAATTATGATTATTTACAATCCGGTTGAAAATTAATGCCTGCACATAAACCAAAAGTGCCGCAATAAAAATATTGGAATATGGCGTAAAGACATTATCTAAATCAATATTGATCAGCAACCGGGCAAAAGGTTCTAAAAAATCAAAGTTCAGCTTATCATGCGTTTCCTGAAAAATGGCAATACGCAAAAAGAACGTGTATGCCAGCAAGAATACGAGGTTAATTGGATTTAGCTTTCTAAACTGATTAATCATGCCTTTAAAAGAGTAGGCAAAGTAAAGAAAATAATTTAAGACTAGGGGAAGAAAGATTAAAGCGGAAAGGCAAAAGCGGAAAGCTAAAAGACCAAAGCTTAATCGGAAAGAACTAAAGGGAAAATTTATAGTCAGATCATTATAGAATTGTCAGTCTGAGCGGAGTCGAAGACCATGTGGCAAGTGAAGAAGTATATACTGAAGAGCGAATGTGTTATTTTTTTGAAAAGCAGGTTCCTGTTCGTTTCGCTTCAGGTAGTCCTGCCATCCGCTTTATCCCGATGAAAAATCGGGATGCCCGCTTCTGTCAGGTTTAGATAACAATGTTACGGTGCGGTAACTAAATAAGCGAAAATAAAACATCATCTCATTAAAGATACCCAAGCTTTGTCAGTCTGAGCGGAGTCGAAGACTGGTTGACAGGTAAAAAGCAAAAATGCTAAAAAAAGATGCTCTTGTTTTTTGAAAAGCAGGTTCCTGTTCTTTTCGGTTCCGCCAGTCCTGCCATCCGCTTTATCCCGATGAAAAATCGGGATGCCCGCTTCTGTCAGGTTTAGATAACAATGTTACGGTGCGGTAACTAAATAAGCGAAAATAAAACATCATCTCATTAAAGATACCCAAGCTTTGTCAGTCTGAGCGGAGTCGAAGACTGGTTGACAGGTAAAAAGCAAAAATGCTAAAAAAAGATGCTCTTGTTTTTTGAAAAGCAGGTTCCTGTTCTTTTCGGTTCCGCCAGCCCTGCCATCCGCTTTATCCCGATGAAAAATCGGGATGCCCGCTTCTGTCGGGTTTAGATAACAATGTTACGGTGCAAGAAAACGTTCGAGCTTATAGTCACTTATGTCTTACATGGTTCAAAACTGTATCGCTTAAGATTCTTCACTGCGTTCAGAATGACAACTAATTGTAGCCTCAATGCCAGGGGCCCTCGACTAAGCTACCATCCACAAACTCCAATAGCATGGCCGTCATCTCGACCGGAGCAACGCGAAGTGGAGAGATCTATTTAGTTAGATTTTGCTTCGCAGAGCCTTCGGGTTCTCCACTGCGTTGCACCCGATGGCTATCGGGTCCGCTCGAAATGACGGTAACACGAGGGAATTTTTACATGAAGATTAATTACTGTCACTCATGTTGATTTTAAGCGATTAATTAACCCTCAGGGTGACAATAGAGGGTAAATTGACTTTAGACTCGGAACTTAAGACCCAAGACTAAAAAAATTAAACCCTCGCGTATTTCTTCACCATATCATCAATGATCTGCGCGGTTTCATCAGGAAAATTAAATTCGTGCTTTTGAGGATTTTCTACCCAGTTTTTAACAATCGGCAACCAGTTTCTGGTACTTCCCCAAATTACTGGTAAACCGAACTGCTTTAAAGCATAAGCATTACATTGCTGTTCAAACTGGAAACGCATAGGGGCCACCAATAATTTTTTCTTCAAATAAAGTGCTTCTGCCGGGCCCTCAAAGCCCCCACCGGTAAATAGCCCCTCGCAGGTGGCCAAACTTTTATTAAATTTCTCGTTATTAACCGGCTCTACAAAAACATTCCCTTCCTGATAGGCAACTTTGCTGTGTTTAGAAAAAACCTGCCAGGTAACTTCAGGGAGTTGTGTAAAAAGCTTCACCAGGCGTTTATCATCAATGGCTGGAAGATAGACCGTATAATGCCCTAAATTTTCACTTTTCAGATTTCGGATCTCTGCCCTGATGACCGGAGTATGAATAAAACTATCGTAGCGATCGAAATGAAAGCCAATGTGGTATTTGGTAGGTGCATAGCGGCTCAAAATAAGCTTGCCCCAGTCTAAAGTTCTCGGGCGTGGTACCTTTTTAGATTTAAATGCAGCCTGATGGCTTAAAGAGACACATTCGATACCCTGCAGTTTACAGGCCCAGGCACTCACGGGCTCAAAATCGTTAACGATCAGATTATAATCTTTAAGTGGCAGTTGCTTCATATCTTTCCTGAAACGGAAAAGATTCATGTTCAGCCAGGTTTTAAAATGGTCTACACCACCTTTTTTTCCAAAGATAAAACTGAAACCATGTAATTGGTATTTTACGGGCTGACTGAGTTTCACATCAGCCTGGGTACCACTCACTAAAATATCCAGTTCGCCATATTTTTGAAGCAAGGGAATAATTTCCCTGGCTCTGCTGATATGACCATTACCTGTCCCCTGTATTGCGTAAAGTATCTTCATTTATGCCCGAATATCTAAAATTATTGGGCAATTTCATATTTTATATTCTGTAAAAGAATATTTATGTCGAGTTTACTTTTTAAATCTTCAGCATCAGAAAGAATTCCCTCATCTAACTGGTCTTTTGTAAAGTGTTGATGCTCATACTTAAATACGGTCCAGTTTTTATCCTGATATTCTAACGCGGTTAAACTTTCTACCCAATCGCCGCTGTTGAGGTAAGTTACTTTTCCATCTTCAGTGGCAATTTCGCGTTGCTCGGCCTGATGAATATGACCGCAAACGACATACTGATAACCTTTTTCGATGGCCAGTTCTGCTGCAGTTTGTTCAAAACTATTAATAAACTTAACGGCATCTTTAAACTTAGCTTTGATTTTTTTCGAAAAACTCATCTTCTCCCTTCTAAATGCGGTAAGTACCCAGTTTACAAAACTGTTAATAAGGATCAGCGTATCGTAACCCACGGCTCCTAATTTAGCCAGCCATTTAGAATGCTGCATGGTGACGTCAAAAACATCACCATGAAAAAACCATGCTTTTTTACCATCAAGCTCTAAGATCAGCTTATTTTGAAGGTGAAAAGTACCCATCTCCATGCCGTCGAATTTGCGGAGCATCTCATCGTGGTTCCCGGTCAGGTAATGCACCTGAACACCCTCTGAAACAAATTTCATCAGTTTACGGATTACTTTCATGTGCGACTCGGGCCAGTAACTTTTACTAAACTGCCAGATATCGATGATATCACCGTTTAGAATCAATGTTTTGGGTTTAATGCTTTTCAGATACTTTAAAAGTTCTTTTGCATGACAGCCATAAGTACCTAAATGTACATCGGAGATTACGACTACATCGACATTTCTTTTATCCATAAAAGGGAAATTTTAGGGGGAAGGATATTGTTACCGCCCGGTTAAAGCAGTTTAGAGATAAATTAGTTGTGTTACCACTCTTCTTCCTCATCGAGTTTTACCTCAAAAGGGCTAAAGAAATAAAGTACGACAATTAATAAGCATACGGCAAAGAATGACTCTAACATATCACCTGATTTTTCATTACAAAGATAAGACGCTGTATATCAAACAAATGTTACGACATTGTTAAATTTTATTACAAGTTGGTTCAATGGTTCATTAGTTCGTTGGCCATTGGTTCATTTGTCATTGGTTCACTAGCTATTTGTTAACTGGTTATTGGTTTATTGGTGTTAATTGGTATGGTCTCCGTTTAACCGCAGAGTACGCAAAGGGAAGGCGCAGAGGGCACAGAGTTGGGAGCATAGTTGATATGAATAATAGACTGCGGACTGATAATCTATTTTTGCGTCGTCATCCTCGCGCAGGCGGGGGATCTTAAAGCACACGCTAGTAGTGATCCTTGTGAGATTGCAAACCTGTTACCCAAAAAACCATCACTCAAATTAATTTTTACGCAATACCCTCAAAATGACAATTGCGCTTTATAGATCCTGAAACAAGTTCAGGAAGACGATCGCGGGTGTGAATGCAGAGCATCATAAGGTGCTTAGTAAACTCATCTCAATAGATCCTTTGACTACGCTCAGGATGACAAATTGTGGGGATTGAGCTTGGGTTAATGACTTCCGACCCAGAACAGCAGCCCCCGTACTAAAAAACAAAACCCCGCAAGATTGAATCCTGCGGGGCGTAAATCTATTTAAAGAGATATTAAGCTTTAACTGCTTTCTTTTTCTTCTTTTCTTCTGAATAAAATCCAAAGCCCAATCCGGCCAATAACAAGATCGATCCTGCCAAAGAGATTTTCTCACCAGTGTAATACGATGTTGGATGGAAAATAAACTCAAGTTTATGGTTACCAGCTTCTAACTGCGCTGCACGTAAAACATAATCGGCCCTGAAGTATGGCTTCTCAACCCCGTCGATATACATTTTCCAGCCTTTATCATAATAGATCTCAGAAAACACTGCTATCACGTCTTTAGCGGTCGAATATTCGTAAGTTAAATGATCAGGGTTGTAGTTCGTTAATTTAATAAAACCTTCCTGACCGGTTCCTAAGCGCTTGGTATCGATCGATTTTTTGAAACTTTCGTCAACAATAGCCTCCTTCTTCGCATCAAAACTGCTGATTGCCTTCATCTCTTCGTCAGCATTTTTAGCAAACTGAACACTTTGTACAAACCAGGCATTACCTGCAGCAGTTGCATTGCGCTGCATTTTATACGATCCGTTTTGCGGATCCTGTGTAATGATATACTTGGTATTTAACATATCCAGAACATCCTGGTTAACACTTTTAGTAAATTGATGCTGAATGAGTTCATCAAAACGTTTCAGTTTAGCGGCATGATAACCACCGATTGTTTTATGAAAATTAGAGGTACTGGCATCGCTAAAAGTATTTATAGAAGCATCAAATACCCTAAAATCCGGATCTTTATCAGCCATGATAAAATTATCAACGTCTCTTGGCTTAAAGAAGTCTGAAGCTGTTTTTTTGTATTCAAAGTTTTGGTTATTCAAATACCTACGATCCACCTGCCACATATCTACCAAAATAGCCAGGCCTAACAAGCCTAAAGCCAGTTGTGCATTTAATTTCCTGGTAATAAATGCCCAAACTATTCCGAAACCAATAACCACAAAAAAGAATGAACGTAAAGCATCTGCGCGTCCTATTGCAATTCTGTCCTCAACTAATCCATTCGCTATCTTTTGCGCTACGGCAGCATTATTTTTGCAAAGACTGCGTTAAAGCCTGCACAATCTGCATATGGTTTGATGCTTTAAAACTGAAGAACATTGTAGGCACGATGGCTACAATTAAAGCAAAACCACCGGTAATAGCAGCAGACCAGGTTAATTTCCTGATCAATACCTTTTGGTCTGTATTCCCATCCTGGATTTCCTTTATTGCCAAAATTGCCAAAATTGGAACCATTAAACCAACTACTGCCAAAATTGATTCAACCGCTCTGAATTTATTATAAAGCGGGAAATAATCGAAGAACAGATCACTTACCATAGGGAAGTGACGTCCAAAAGAAAGCAGAATGAATAAAACTGTTGTTGCCAATATCCACCACTTTAACTGGCTGCGAACAATGAATAAGCCAAAAACAAATAAGAAACAGATAATTGCACCGAAATAATAGCCGCCTTGTGTAAATGGTTTCTCTCCCCAGTACTGTTGCATATTTAATTGCCCTCCCAATTGCTGGATAGCCTGCGCAGTTTGAGTGGGGTCACCTCCTGTAATTTCGGCAACAGCTTTATACATATTCCCTTCAGGTTTTACTAACTTATCTACTCCTGAAGCGCCTCCATATAAATCTGGAATTAAAAAGGTAAAACTCTCCCCAACCCCCTGGCTCCATTGGTAAGCATACTCTTTCGACATGCCTGCCCCTTTTTCCCCCGGTGCCGCTTCTGTAGCTGTTAGATTAGATTTTCCACGGTTTGTTTCTTTTGCATATTCTGCGGTAGACCATAATAAACTTGCGTTAATCATTAAAGCAATAGCCACCGAAAAAGCAAGAAAACCAAACGATTTTAATAAATTTGAAACGGTTTTATTCTTAAATGCCTGGTAAAATTCTACAATAACGAATATAAAAATAGCCAGCATCAAATAGTACGTCATTTGAACGTGGTTCGTTCTTATTTCAAGGGCTAAAAATAGTGCCGTTAAACTAGCTCCATACCAATATCTGCCCCTTAACGTTAACAATATACTCGCTATTATTGGCGCGAAAAAACCAATTGCTAATGCCTTACTACTGTGCCCACTTGCAATTAACACAAAATTGTACATTGTAAATGTAAAGGCAATTGCACCTGCCGCAGCGAGCCACGGATTAACCTTTAACACAATAAACAGGAAATAAGCGCCTAAAAGCAGCAAAAGAACCGTACCTGTTGGATTTGGCAAGGCTTTAGTAATTAAAGCAATTCCATAAGTAGCCCCATTATAGGCATAAGGTACCCAAATTTGATAGGCAGGCATGCCACCAAACATCTGGTTGGTCCAAAGTGGTGCCTTTCCATCCTTTTCTTTAAAGTCCATAATTTCCTTCTGCATCGCTTGTGATTGGATCACATCACTTTGCGCTGGGGCTTTACCTACCAAGACAGGACTGAAGTAGGCAAAAGTAATGACTACAAAAAATGCAATAATGGCTAAGTGAATGCCATTTTTATTAAACCAGTTATTCATTAAGGTTTGTTTAAGTTTAAACGAACGTCAAAAATAAAAAATTGGGCGGTATAAAAAAGTAATAAATTAAATGCATGCTGAATAAAAAATTAGATTTGTAATAAAGAATAAAAATTCAACCTATTTATTATGAGAAAGTTTGTCGTTACAATTGCTCTTGCTTTATCATCTTTTTCTTCGTTTTCTCAGCTGGTCAGTTTAAATAATGATGAAATCAAAAAGCTAAAAACACAGATCAAAAACGACATTGAAACCAAAAAACTATACCTGGGCACTGAAAAATCGGCATTAAATTATTTATCCGGGCAACCCAACCCAATTGATACCATCCGGACTGAAGGGTTATTGCAGGGAAATCCGAAAAAAGAGACAACCAGGTTAGCCCTGGCAGACATGAACAAAATGTTTGCACTGGCCTTACAATACCGGATTACCGGTGATCAAAAATATTTAAACAAATGTGTAGAATTTCTTGGTGCATGGGCCAAAATCAATAAACCAAATGGTGATCCTATTGACGACACCAATCTGGATAAGGCCATTGAAGCTTACGACCTGATTAAAAAAGACATCCCAGCAGCTGATAAAAAACAGATTGAACTATGGCTAACTGAAACGGCTTTAGCAGAAATTAATAGCAAGCGGATGAAAACAGGGAGAGCCACCGCCATTAACAACTGGAACGCGCACCGCCTGAAAGAAGTTGGTGAAATCGGTTACACGTTAAACAATCAGGATTTTATCAGGTGGGCCATAGACAATTTAAAAAGCCACATCAATATCAATTTATATCCCGACGGAACAAGTTTGGATTTTAAAGAGCGTGATGCCATGCATTACCACATTTACGACCTGGAACCTCTGCTAAAGTTGTGCATTATGATTGATAGGGCGAACGGCCCAAACTTTTATACTTACGAGTCGCCTAAAGGATCTTCGATCAAAAAATCTGTAGAATGGCTGATCCCGTACATTAATGGTGAAAAACAACACGAAGAATACGTCAATACAACCGTTAAATTCGACCGGGACCGGGCCAGGAACAATGAGCCTGGATTTGCTCCCGGGACAATGTTTAAACCCAGTCTGGCTTTGCCGGTATTAAGGTTATCGCTTTATTTCGATCCCGCGCAAAACGACCTGTTAAAAAATGTAAGTGGCAACTCCGGTAACTGGCAAAAGGTACTCGACGAATTAAAGCATAAACGATAAATATTTTCAAATTAAATAAAGTTTCAATAATTTTTGAAAGTTTAAAAATAACTTTATACATTTGTATATGGAATTAGCAGCAGCAAAATTAAAGTTTATAGAAGCCTGGGGCAAATTGGGCTCAGAATGGGGAATTAACCGCACCATGGCCCAGGTACATGCGCTATTGTTAATTTCGCCCGAAGCGTTAACCACCGAAGAAATTATGGAGCAGCTCAGTATTTCGAGGGGCAATGCGAACATGACCCTCCGCGACCTGATTGGTTGGGGACTGATTGAAAAGCAACATAAGGCCGGTGAGCGGAAAGAATACTTTTTTGCGGATAAGGATGTTTGGAATATTGCCAGGCAGGTGGCTAAAGAACGCAAAAAAAGAGAACTGGAACCTGTTTTAAAAATTTTAAACGAACTATCTGCCGTTAATGGCGATGAAAAAGATCCGGAGTTCCTTACCTTCAAAAAAATCTATAAAAGACATTAATAAATTAGCCGGAAACGTAGATAAAACTTTAGAAACGATGCTTAAGGCAGAAGAAAGCTGGTTCTGGGGTTCGGTGTTGAAGGTGTTTAAGTAGATTTGAGAGGGGAGATGTGAGATAGGAGTAGCAAGTATTAAGACTGATCAGGAGTATCAAGCCCGATAGAAAAGTCCGTCATTGCGAGGTACGAAACAATCTTACAACGGTAGCAGGAAAGTGATGGCAAGATAAATGGATTAAATAGTAAGATAGAAATAGCAAGTACCAAGACAGATTTACTTTATACCCTAAACCTTCGGCCTCACACCCTAAACCCTAAAAAAGCCTTACCTATTGTTCGGCTTTATTTTTTAATCAAAACTTTCATATTTTACTGAAAGTATTAAAATTTAAATAAAATGAAAACGCTTAAAAACCACGTAATTTTATTTGACAATGAATGCCCGATGTGTTATGCCTATACCAAGGCCTTTGTAAAAACAGGCATGCTGGCTCAGGATGGTCGTGAGGTTTACCAGGAAATGCCACAAAATATTTGCCCGCTCGTAGACCAGCAAAGAGCTGCCAATGAAATTGCGCTCATTAATACCGAAACCGGTGAAGTTACTTACGGCATCCAGAGTTTGTTCAAAATTATTGCATACGCTATGCCCTTTTTTAAGCCTTTATTTTTGTTTAGTCCATTTGTTTATCTGATGCGTAAATTTTATACATTTATTTCTTACAACCGTAAAGTAATTATACCTGTTGCAGTAAAAGTAAACAGCTTACAGCCAACTTTTAAACTCCACTACCGCATCACCTTCCTGCTTTTAACCTGGCTTATTACGGCGTATATATTAACAGATTATGCACATCTGCTTACGGGTTTTGTGCCACTGGGCAGTAGATACCGCGAATACTTGATCTGCGGTGGACAGCTGTTTTTCCAGGGCGCCATCATTAGCTTTTACCGGAAAGAAAAACTTTGGGACTATCTGGGTAATATGATGACGATTTCATTCGCCGGTTCATTGTTGCTCCTGCCTGTTTTGGCGTTGTCAAAATATCTTGATATCCAGCCTGTATTTTTTGTTCTATACTTTTTAATGGTTGCAGGATTGATGTTTTTAGAGCATATCCGCAGGAGTAAATTATTAAAAACAGGCTGGTTAATGAGCATTACCTGGGCACTTTACCGCTTAATTGTTTTGGGCTTAATCTTAATTTTATAATCATATCATGAAATACAGAAAAAATTGTACTGGCCGGCGGAAATGGTTATTTGGGCAATGTATTGGCGAACTATTTTAGCAGCCTGGCTGATGAAGTGATCATTCTGGCCAGAAAGGCACAAGCCGAAACGGGCAATATTAAAACATGGGTATGGGATGGCAAAAACATGGGTAAGTGGGCGTACGCCTTACAAGAGGCTGACCTCCTGGTCAACCTTTGCGGAAAAAATGTAAACTGCAGGTATACTGAAAAAAACAAAAAAGAGATCTTTGATTCAAGATTGATCCCCACCCGTTTACTGGGCAAAGCGATCGAAGAAATGGAAAATCCGCCAAAACTTTGGATCAACATTACTTCAGCCACCATTTACCGCCATGCCGAAGACCATCCGCAAGATGAGTTAACAGGCGAAATCGGCGAAGGTTTCTCTATTGAAGTTTGCAAAGCCTGGGAAAATAGCTTTTTTGAAACAGACACGCCCAATACCCGAAAAATTGCCCTTAGAATGGGCATTGTTTTAGGTCTGGAAGACGGAGCATTTCCACGCTTACTTAACCTGGTGAAATTGGGTATGGGTGGCAAACAGGGCGATGGCGAACAGTATATGAGCTGGGTCCACGAAGAGGATGCTGCAGGTAGTATAGCATGGCTACTTAACCACCCAGAAATTGAAGGAATTGTAAACTGCACGGCACCGGAAGTGATTAAAAACCATGTTTTTATGCGCAGCATCAGAAAGGCCTTTGGTCGCAATTTCGGTTTGCCTGCCCCAGCCTGGTTATTGGCTATTGGTGCAAAAATCATCGGAACGGAAACAGAACTGATTTTAAAAAGCAGGTGGGTTAAGCCAGCAGTGCTATTAAATAGTGGATTTGAGTTTAGATACGGAAAGATTGATGAGGCAATGGCAGCGCTGAGCAGGAAATGATAAGGTAATTATAGCTAAACGGAAGCGTATGCCAACAATTACCTTAAAAACATTGATTGATGCACCAATTGAGCACTGTTTTGATCTGGCTAGAAGTATTGATCTTCATTTACAGTCGATGAAATCGTCTGGAGAAGAAGTAATAGCTGGAAAAAATAGTGGTATGATCGACCTGGATGAGTCAGTTACCTGGAGCGCCAGGCATTTTGGCATTTTGTTCGAAATGACCAATAAGATTAGCGCAATGGAATATCCAACGTTCTTCATTGACGAGATGATTAAGGGACCTTTTAAAAACTCCACCACCAACACCAGTTTAAAATAATAGATGCTCAGACAGAAATGACTGATGTTTTTGAGTTTCGGGCGCCGTTTGGTTTATTAGGCCAGCTGGTAGAAAAAATATTTCTTCAAAAATATATGTTGAAACTCATTGAGAAAAGAAATGAGGTAATCAAATTTCAGGCTGAAACAATGTGTGCTATAGAATAAATGCATGTTGAATTTTAACAAAAAACCCCGAAACAAGTTCAGGGTTTAGTTTTATTTCACTTCTTCGTAGTCTACGAAGTCTCCGAGTTTATCTGTTTTACTTTGATCGGGTTTTGGCGGCATATAATCTATTGAAATAGAGCCTTCTGGTTTTGACCGTCTTTGTTGTTGTTGTTGTCCTGTAGCCTGATTTTGCATTTTGCTGGCCAGGTTATTAAACAACATTGGCAGAACTAACCTGATCAGCATTCTGATCAGCCAAAGTACCAATATTGTGATAAAAATGAATTTTACTAAACCTAATCCCATTCTTTAAATTACTGTTGTTACAAATATAGACGTCGTAACATTTATTTTGTTACTTTTTTGGCCTTTAATTGCAATCCGATTACAAATATCATACACAAATAAGGCTAGAAAGGTTTTAATATCGTCATTATTCTTCAACAATTTCAGCTACACGTCCTATCTGACCATCTTCAAGCCTCACTTTTATTCCTCTGGAATGAAACGCGGAAGAAGTAAGTAAATCTTTCACCACGCCATAAGTGATGTTCCCTGACCGCTGATCTTTCTTCAATATGATTCCGACTTCCAAGCCTGGATAAATGTCTTTTCTGTTTTGCCCGTTCATTGTGCTTAATAACTTGATAAAAACTTCAAAAATCTATAATTATTTTGAATGTTAAGGTAATTTACTAAAATCTATTTCCGGTTTTTTGCCCTTTGATGTTCTGTTGAAGATTTTTCCTGCAGTGGTATAATCGTTAAAAAAGCCACCGGTCTTTAAATAAAAGGCACCGTTGTCAACTCCTCCCTGATAATCCATCCGATAGCTTTTTGCACCAGTATTATCGGTAGTAAAGCGGGCTGATTTTAATTCAGTCCATGTTCCCTTATCATCGCAGATCCATTGGTTATCAAACAAAACTTTTCGCGATAAGTCTCCGTGTACGGGTGAGAAGTTTTCTAAAAAGAATGGAAGCGCTTTAAATAGGTTTTTGTTTGCGGCCTGGTAAAACTGGCGATCAATTGCCATTTATCGGTTTCAGGAGTAAAGAAATAAGCAGTATATGTGGTTAGGCTATCTTTTCCGGGTACGCCATGCAGTAAGAATTTATAGGTGTTTCCTGCTTTCCACATGTAGTTCAGGTAACTCTGACCTCCGGCGCCTTCATTACCAAACTCCCCGGTATGTACACCATCACCTTTCTTAAGCATTTTAATTTTGTGCGATACGGGAATACTTTTCGGATCGTCTGTATTAAAAGGACTCCATACTGAAAATAGAATATGTCTTTCAGTCGGACTGTTAGCCTGCATGCCAAAATAACCTTCGCCAAAACCACAAGCCATAAAATAGGAGCCTAAAATATCTTGTCCCTTAGGCACGGTTACTTCGTTATAATACCATTCTGCATTTACATTTTCTGGTTGCTGATAATTTAAGTGCACCGATGGTCCTCGTCTGCCCCAGTGGAAAAAGTTGCCTTCATTGTTTTGAACATAAGCCATTTTGCCTTCGGCAGCTGTGCCGCTGATGGATAAGGTTTTTATCGAGGGAAACCTGCCGGCACTTTTGCTTATTCCTTTGATGGTTATGGACACGTATCCGGTATCGTTAATAATCCACTCGCCAATTTTACCATCAAAGTTTTTTTTCATCAAAAACGACCTTTTTGGGTTGATTGTTTATGGAAAATTCTAAAGTAGATTGTCCTTCAATAACAGGTTTATCGCTAATAGAAACGACCAGAACACCTGGTTTTGAAACCCGGAGGTATGCCGTAAAATACTCTTTTGGGTTGGTCCAGTTTACGATTCCATTGCTGGATAATGTTTTTTCTGAATCCTGATGTAAAGAACTGTAAGCATTGCCTGCGAGTGGCAGGGAAATTGCCGCAGCATGTTGGGCCTGACTTTTCAGACCGATAGCGCCGAGTACGATCAGCGTTACGAGTTTAAAAGATTTCATTGAATGATTTTTAGATAACTTATTGAACAGCAATTCTAATTTAAATTATCTAAAAATCAATCTTTAAAACCAAATCGTTACTTGCCGAATTTTTCGTTAAACATTTTCTCTAACGCAAACATTTCGTCGCGCAGCTTTGCAGCTTGTAAAAAGTCCATATCTTTTGCTGCTTTCTGCATATCCTTACGTGTAGTATCAATTGCCCTTTGCAGTTCGGCCTTACCCATATATTGTACAATCGGATCTGCCGCAATACTGATCTCCGCATTTTCGACATAAGCCCTGGCTTTATTATCACTTGCTTTTTGAGAGAAATCGAGTACTGATGTTTGCTCTAAAATCGCTTCTCTTGATTTTCCGACAGTTTTTGGTGTAATGCCATTTTCAAGGTTGTATGCTATCTGTATATCTCTACGCCTGTTTGTTTCAGAGATGGTTTTTTCCATACTATCTGTGATGCCATCGGCATACATAATTACACGTCCTCTATCATTACGGGCGGCACGGCCAATGGTCTGGATCAATGATTTCTCAGAACGGAGGAAACCTTCTTTATCTGCATCTAAAATAGCAACCAAAGTAACCTCAGGCAAGTCTAAACCTTCACGTAGAAGGTTGATACCCACCAAAACATCAAATTCACCTAAACGTAAACCGCGCAGAATTTCTACCCGTTCTAAAGTTTTAATTTCGGAGTGGATGTACCTGGTTTTGATGTTTAAACGATCAAGATATTTTGTCAATTCTTCAGCCATGCGCTTGGTTAGCGTAGTAACCAGAATACGTCCGCCATCTTTTATGGTAATGTCTATTTCATCCAAAAGATCATCAACCTGATTAATGGCAGGTCTGATCTCTATAACAGGATCCAATAATCCGGTTGGCCTGATCACCTGCTCTACTACCACACCTTCTGATTTTTCCAATTCATATTCAGCAGGTGTTGCACTCACATAAATGGTTTGCGGGGCAAGGGCTTCGAATTCGTTAAAATTTAAAGGGCGGTTATCCAATGCGGCCGGTAAACGAAAGCCATATTCTACCAAAGATAATTTCCTCGATCTGTCACCACCATACATGGCCCTGATCTGCGGAACAGTAACGTGGCTTTCGTCAATTACCATTAAATAATCATCAGGAAAATAATCCAGCAAACAGAAAGGACGCATACCGGGCTGCCTTCCATCAAAGAAACGCGAATAGTTTTCAATCCCTGAACAATAGCCCAGTTCTTTCATCATTTCAATATCGAAATTGGTCCGTTCTTCCAGCCTTTTGGCTTCCAATAAGTGCCTATCGGCAATCAATTGGTTTTTACGGATCTCCAATTCTTCCTGTATACCCCAGATAGACTGATTAAAGCGGTCTTTTGGCGTAACGAATAGGTTGGCCGGATAAATAGCCATATCTTCAAGCTTCTCCAGAGTTTTGCCTGAAACAGGGTCGATTGCTGAAAGTTCTTCAATATCATCGCCGAAAAAAGAAATACGGTAGGCATGATCCAGATAGGCCGGATAAATATCCACGGTATCGCCCTTTACCCTAAAAGTTCCCCTCTTAAATTCGGTTGTGGTACGCGAGTATAAAATCTCTACCAAACTATGCAAAAATGCATTTCTCGAAATCCGAAGCCCTACACCAAAGCGGAAAACCATCCGGGAGAAATCTTCTGGATTACCCATACCATAAATGCACGATATGGATGATACCACGATAATGTCGCGCCTGCCACTCATTAGTGATGAGGTGGTACGTAAACGCAGTTTCTCAATTTCCTCATTTATACTCAGGTCTTTTTCGATATAAGTATTGCTCGAAGCTATAAAAGCTTCTGGCTGATAATAATCGTAATAAGAAACAAAGTAATTTACCGAGTTTTCGGGAAAGAAATTTTTGAACTCTCCGTAAAGCTGTGCTGCCAGGGTTTTATTGTGACTCAAAATCAGGGTAGGCTTTTGGGTTTGCTCAATTACATTGGCCACGGTGAAGGTTTTTCCTGATCCTGTAACGCCCAGTAAAGTTTGATAATGTTCGTTAGCATTTACACCATCCACCAGCTGTTTAATGGCATTAGGCTGATCTCCGGTAGGTTGATATTCTGAGGTGATTTTAAATTTCATGAGTAAATCAAATATACGATTTAGGTACTAAACAGTAAAACAGGCAAAAGTCAGGAAAGTTGGAAATTGACTGGTTAATAAAATTTTTAAGATGATATAAATGATTTGTGATAAAAATTAAATATTGCGACTATAGCGTTTAAATAAACATCAACCTAGTAAATCAAAAGTTTAACTTTTGATTTACTAGGTTCTTTTGTATATTTGTTTATGCTAATTATCAGAAATCTTGCAGCACAGTTAAAGCATAAGCTTAAAAAGTCTCCTGCAATCGCAATTCTCGGGCCACGGCAGGTTGGAAAAACTACTTTAGCAAAGAGTTTAAGCAGCGATTACATCTACCTTGATATGGAAAATCCCAGGGATGTGGCTAAGCTACAGGATGCCTATACTTTTTTAGAAAGCTTGCAAGATTATACCGTAATTATTGATGAGGTTCAATTATTACCGGATTTGTTTTCTCTATTACGCCCTTTTAATTGATGCAAAAAGAACTCCTGGAAGATTTATATTGCTTGGATCTGCTTCTCCTGAATTGGTTAAGGGAGTTTCTGAAACATTAGCCGGAAGAATTTCTTACAATGAACTATATCCCATAGGGTTAACGGAACTGCCTGAGGAATTAAACTTCGAGCAGCATTGGTTCCGTGGTGGGTTTCCAGAATCTATATTGGCAGAAACCGATTTGTTGAGCAAAGAATGGATTGATGATTTTATTGTAAGTTATGTAGAAAGAGATTTGGCAAAAATGTTTAACGTAGACTTAGCGACAACTTTGCTAAGAAACTTTTGGAGTATGCTTGCTCATTTGAATGGAAATTTATTTAATGGAGAGTCTTTCGCGAGATCGTTAGGCGTAAGCGCACCTACTGTTAATAAGTATTTAGATTTTTTAGAGGGAGGATTTTTGATCAGACGTTTGCAGCCATGGTTTGTTAATGCAAAAAAGCGTTTGATTAAGTCGTCTAAGACCTATATAAGGGATACGGGGATTCTTCATCGTTTATTAAATATTCCAGGTTATAACGATCTTTTTGGTCACCCGGCTATAGGTGCATCCTGGGAGGGCTATGTAATTGAGCAGATTTATCAGATGAAGGCTAAGCAGACTGACCTTTTTTTTACAGGACGCAAACCGGAGCAGAATGTGATTTAATCCTGGTTCAAGGCATTACACCAATAGCATGTATTGAAATTAAACTGTCAAATGCTCCAACAGTATCAAAAGGGTTTGTTAGCTGCATAAAGGATCTGGAACCAAAGTATAAATATATCATTACGCCAAAAAGTGAAACTTACCGGATATCAAATGATATAACAGTAATCAACCTGAAAAATTTCTTAGTGAATGTTTTACCTCAAATACAATAAAGATCCCCGTTGAATTTAAACGGGGATCTTTATGAAATCCCGTCATGCAGAAGCTTTAAGATTCCCAATCCAGTTGGGAATGAAGATCCGCGATAATGATGATACTATTATTTCCCTGCAGCTGCCTGCATTGGATTTTTACCAACCGACTGGCCCCTTACAGTAGTACTTGCCTTCATTTTGTAAGCCTTAAACTTGCTTTCTTTTCCTTTGCCTCCCCATACGTTATTTGAGGTATCAATATCAGCAGTTTCGAGCAAAGGATCTATTAAAATAGAAGCCACTTCTTTATCTTTTACATAAAATTTAGCGGTTTTCAATTCATTATGTCTCCATATTTGTGCCGGAATACGGTCAAGTTCTTTTGTACCATCCTTATAGGTAAATTCTACAATGATTGGCATCACCAAACCTCCCTTATTGCTAAAACTTAATTCGTATAAGAACTTATTATCGTACTTGCCTTTTTCTGCTTCCAGAACAACATCTGCAGAAAACGGAAGATTTGTTTTGGTAGATATTGTAGTATCTACAGTCACCATTCCCCTATCGTATTTATAATAAAAATCCTGTGCTGCAGTATTTTTATCTACATAAAAGCTAATTTTCTTGTCTTCACGGTTTCTGATTTTTGAAATATCCTCAAAAGCATTTACCATCGGTTTATCAATTTTCATCATCCTCGATCTTGCCGCCGGAAGCTCTTTAGGGAAGTCTGCTTTAGCAAATTTCACACTATCTAAGGAAATGTCGCAAGGCTCGGTTCCATAAAACCAACCTCGCCAAAACCAATCTAAATCTTCGCCACTGGCATCTTCCATAGTACGGAAAAGATCTGCCGGCTGAGGATGTTTGAAAGCCCATCTTCTAGCATATTCTTTAAATGCGTAATCGAATAGTTCTCTGCCCATAATGGTTTCACGAAGTATATTCAGACCTGTAGCTGGTTTTGAATAAGCATTTGGGCCAAAACGAGCAATGTTCTCCGAGTTGGTCATAATGGGTTCTAACTCATCTTTAGGCAGTTTCATATAATCAACAATGGTGTAGGCAGGTCCTTTTTTACTTGGGAATTTGTTATCCCAAAGCTCTTCGGTTAAATATTCAACAAAGGAGTTCAAACCTTCGTCCATCCAGGTCCATTGACGTTCGTCGCTGTTTACAATCATCGGAAAAAAGTTGTGCCCAACCTCATGGATAATTACACCAAGCATTCCGTTTTTGGTGCTTTCGCTATAAGTTCCATCTGTATCCGTACGGCCATAGTTAAAACAAATCATCGGATATTCCATCCCATTGGCTGCTTCAATACTTTGTGCAACCGGGTAAGGGTAAGGAATGGTAAAATCTGAATAGGTTTTTATCGTATGCGCTACTGCACGTGTAGAAAATTTACTGTACAGGTTGTAAGCTTCTTTTCCATAAAAACTCATACACATTACGGTATTGTTGTTGGCCTGAATTTTTTGTGGCATAGCATCCCAGATAAATTTACGGGAAGAAGTCCATGCAAAATCGCGAACATTACTGGCGTTGAAAACCCAGGTTTTTTTAGCGGTTGATTTTTTGGTTTCTGCTGTTTTAGCTTCAGCCAAAGTTTGAATCTCGACAGGTGCAGTTGCGGTTTTTGCAGCATTGTACCTGCTCAACTGCGTAGGACTTAAAACTGCGCTGTAGTTGATACATTCGCCAGTTGAGCCAACAAGGTGATCAGCAGGAACGGTCATCTGGACTTTAAAATCGCCAAAAGTTAAAGCAAACTCACCTCTTCCTGTAAACTGATGGTTCTGCCAGCCTTGAAAATCGCTGTACACACACAAACGTGGGTACCATTGTGTCATGGTAAACAGGTAATTCCCATCTGCCGGGAAGAACTCATAACCACCACGGCCACCAACGCTCATCCTGTCGGTAATTTTGTAGTTCCAGTCTATATTAAAGATAAATTTCTGTCCGGTTTTTAAAGCTACCGGTAAATCAACCCTCATCATGGTTTTATTAACCGTATATTTCAGGTTTTTACCAGTAGCATCTGTTAGTTTGGTGATATTGATCCCATTGCCATTGTTTGCTTTCGAGCTCAGCTCATCTAAAGACTGGATACTTCCTGCGGTTGGCATTCTGGTTGCATCCTGATAGTTTGCGTTCTTATCGGTGCTATGCTCATTTTCATCAAGCTGTAACCAGATATACGTTAAAGGGTCAGGAGAATTATTGGTATAGCTTACGGTTTCAGATCCCGTAAGTAACAGATTTTTTCATCCAGCTCACATTTGATATTGTAATCGGCACGTTGCTGCCAATATTTAACCCCAGGCGCCCCGCTGGCTGTACGTTGTTCGTTTGGTGTTGGTAAAATGGTACCCAACTGCTCAAATTTATTCCCATGGTTGCTCCCGGGGTTATTCTGAATATTTTGAGCCATAGCAAAACTTCCAGAAAGGAATAGCAGGCCGGTTAAAGTAAATAGTTTATTCATTATACGGTTTATTAAAAAGGAATTCGTTCTAAAGCCATTTTTAAAGCCAGGCTAAATACGGCTGCTGATATAAATAAAAACCCAACTTATACGTTTTATGCGGGTGTAATTGAAAATAAAAAAGTAATCAATAAAATGATAATCACCATAAAAATCTGCCCTGCCTCAAGTCCTACATTAAAGCCGAATAATCCCCAGCCAATGTTCTGGTCTTTTGCCAGCATGATCCTGATGGAATTGGCGAAACCCATGCCATGGATCAATCCAAAACCCAATGCCAAAAAGTAATTGATCTTGATAGATTTTAAGGAGAAATTCTTTCTGAACAAATTACTTATTGCTGTAATGACAATGGTACATGGGATTAAAAATTCTACCCACTTACTATCAAACCTGATCATATCCAATACGCTTAAAAGTAAGGTAAATGAATGGCCGATGGTAAAGGCTGTAACCAATATAAGCACCTGCTTTAAATTAACATAACTGTAAATAGCTACCAAGGCCAAAATAAACAGCTGGTGATCTAAAGCGTCGGCACTGATAATATGCTCCCAACCCAGTTTAAAATAAAATATAAAATCTTGCAACGGCATCAAACAATAAGCTAACTATTGGATTTAAAATAGTTTATAAAGCTTAAAATTATGTTTTTAATTACAAAAGCCCAAATATCCTTAAAACAAAAGCATAAATACCAAATTTGTTACTAATTTTTACGTTATTTAAGGCAATTGCCAGGTTTAGCCTTTAAATCTTAACTTTGCTGGTTATAACACCTTAATTGATGCATAGATTAAAATATATCCTTTTGTTATTATGCTGTGCCTGCTGTTCGGTTAAAGCAGGAATAAAACATCCTTTACATGTAAGCACAACTGAAGTAAACTTTAATGCAAAGGATAAAACTTTAGAAATAAGCTGCAAAATCTTTTCAGACGATTTCGAGGCAATTTTAGCCAAATTATACAAACAGAAAACCGATCTCAGCAATCCGAATATGAAAGGTACGATGGATGAGTTGGTGAAAAAATACCTGCTTTCTCATTTACAGCTAAAAGCCAACGGCAAAGCTGTTGCCATTAACTACATCGGATTTGAGATCGACCATGAAGCCACTAATATTTACCTGGAAGTTGAAAAAGTTGCAGCCATAAAATCTGTTGAAGTTAACGACACGATTTTATACGATATGTTTGATGATCAGATGAGTATCGTACATGTAGTGAAAGGTGCCAATCGTAAAAGCACTAAAATCCTTTATCCTGAAAAGAAATTCACGGCAAACTTTTAATTGTAATTTTTGTATTAGATAACGATTCAATGTTAAATTACCGTTAATTTTAATGGTCAATATTAGTTAGGTTAATATAGGCTGAGAAATATTTCTTGTAATCTTTTTTTAAATACAGCGTTGTTAAAAATAGTTATGCATCTAATCATCTTCTCCAACATATTAACGCCTCGGATTAAATATATCTTCAATTTCATTTTTAAAGATATCCTTAAAGCAGAAGTAGAATTTACAGGCAATAGCGCGTATTTTTTGCAGAGCGAACACATCAAAATCAGCTATGGAGATGAATCCTTAGGCGAAGAACTTTTCTTTAAAAGCACACCTTTGCTTTTCTCTAATAAATTAGAAGAAATTAAACCTAAAACCATTTCATTTGGAGAATATCAGGTGCCTTTTCCGGTAGAGCAATCGACCTTACCATTCGATGTTTTTGCTGCATCCTTTTTTATGGTCAGCAGGTATGAAGAATACCTTCATCAGCTAAATACGGAAGAAGAGTTTAAGCCCTCAAAAAGTTATCAGCATAAGTGGAGGATTCTGGACAGGCCTATTATTGATGAGTGGGCATTAATCATTAAAAGTATCATCAGGAAAAAGCATCCAACCTTTAAGTTTCAGGAAAAGAAATTTCAGCACCAGTCCACCATCCATTTTAGTATGTTAACCCATTTGCCTGAGGGTTTTTTAAACAGGACTAAATTTATTTTCAGCGCTGTATTTAAGAAAGAAAATAATTACCTGAGTTCAAAATTCGATCGGCTCACAGGAGTTGGAATCAATAATGAGCAGGTGCTGGAAGAAGTAAATAAAATCGTGGCTTCTAAAAAAATAAAGCTCTTTATTTCATCGATTTTCCTGAAGTACCGATTGATTATATTAAAATTAATGGCATTTCTAAGCATTTCGAGGAACAATCTGTCGGCTTATTGAGGCCCTGCGCCAGCAATAAGCAAAAGATGACTGAAATTAAAGAGGGACTGGTCAAACTCAAAAAATCCAACCCGTTGCCATTCCTTTAACCAGTCAGCAATTGGAAGTATTAAGGTTTCCAATCTGTTATTTAAATATTCTTAATTCTGGCATTACCTCAGATTATTCTATGGGTTATGGCAATGTACCAGGATTTAGGGCAGGAACCTGTACTCCGTTCAACTGGTATGATCTCCAGCTCGAAAAAGTAACACCTTTGGTCGTTCATTCCTATTGCTTGACGGATCATGACCTTCAATTTTTATCCCGCGAAGCAGCGACAGAAAAAATACATCAATATATTGATGCGATTAAGGTTGTAAATGGAACATTTTATAGCAGTTGGAGTTTAAAAAGTTTGTCAGATCATCCTAAATATAAAAAATTGAAGTTACTGTTTATCGAAACGCTTAATTACGCAGGGAATTGATTCTCCAATCAACTCTTTAAACTACCATATAAAAGTCACATAAGAAAATATAAGTCTACATGCCCTTATATTTTTTAGATGGTTAATCATTGAGGATGCTATTGATCTTACAATTGGTAATCTACCTTGAAACCGGACTATTTTTTAAATTATCTGTTTTAGAATTACTAATTTTAACCATTAAACGCAATTGGCAAAGTAAAATAATATAATACAACTCTTAACGTCCTAATTAGTGCTTGATTTTATAAACCCGAAAACACAACATGATGATTTTTGATGTTAGCAAGACAAAATCGATTGCCAATACTTTTATTGCCGAACTCCGGGACGAGCATATCCAGAAAGACTCAATGCGTTTCCGCAAAAACATGGAGAGACTTGGTGAGTTTTTTGCCTACGAGATCAGCAGATCATTGAAATACACTAACCAGGAAATCGTAACCCCTTTAGGCGTATCATCTTGTGAAGTTTTAACCCAACAGCCTGTTTTAGCTACCATACTCAGGGCAGGACTGCCACTTCAACAGGGTTTGCTCAACGTTTTCGACAAAGCCGAATGCTGCTTTATTTCTGCTTATCGCAAAGTAGATAAGGGCGGCGATTTTGTAATTCAAATGGATTACATTTCTACTCCGGATTTAGAAGGAAAAGTTTTGATTATGGCCGATCCGATGCTGGCCACCGGACAAAGCATGGTGATGTGCTGTAAAGAGCTGATTAACCGCTACAAAATTGCCGAGCTTCATATCGTTGCTGCAATAGCGAGTGCTGAAGGCGTTGCCCACGTACGCGCCAATCTGCCTAAAGCAAAACTCTGGCTCGGGGCAATAGATCAGGAAATGACCAGTAAATCTTACATCGTACCGGGTCTTGGCGATGCCGGGGATTTAGCTTATGGAGAGAAGATTTAGGTTGAGATTTATATATTTGAAGAAGACTAAATTTATATATGTTCTAAAATCAATATGAATATTTTGCTGAAAAAAATTTCCTAACTTATCAATTTACGAGTGAGGGTGTAAATGGTTCGATTCAAAAAATTGTCCAATACTCAGAGTTAAATATTCAAGGAATAAGTACTGTTTACAATCTGGGGTTTGGCGATCTTATGGAGGATGGTAATATAAGCGATATTACAAACAGCAATAATGGAGACATGGAGAAAGTGCTGTATACCGTTGCAAATACTGTTTATGATTTTTTGGACCATTACCCTGATGAGTTGATTTTTGCACACGGGAGTACACCCATAAGAACAAGATTATATCAGCGAAAACTAATGCAAATGCTACAAAAATTAGCACAGAATTTGATGTATATGGTTTAGGAGACGAAGGATGGGAAGAGTTTACAGGAGAGGAAGCATATACAGCTTTCTTGAAAGAAAAAATAAACTGTTATATTTGATAACAACAAGGGAAGGAGAGACAATATGCCTACTACAATCAAAAAGGAACATCAAAACATAGATCATGGCAATGCTATTATCAGTACGCATGTGAAAGGATATGAGAATGATCAATACTTTATTAAAAAGACTGAAGAAGCGCTGGAAATACTAAAGAAATTTGGGCTACCCAAACCAAAGAAAAAATAATTACAATGCCTGGCTTTCAGGCATTTTTTTTGACCGATTAAATTTGGTTCTATTAGGAACCTAAATACTGAGATTTAATTATCAATTTATAGGAGAAGAAACTAAAAGCAAAGGTGGCTGATTATTTATAAATCAAAGATCATTAAGTTACCTTTGTGAAAAACATCACGAATGAAAAAACATATCTTCTTCGACCTTGACCATACCATCTGGGATTTTGACCGCAATGCCGAAGAAACATTAAACGAGCTTTATCATACTTATAAACTGGATGAACTCGGCCTTAAATCCTGCGCCGATTTTATCAGCACTTACACCGAAAATAACCATCAGTTATGGGCCGATTATCACCTGGGCAAAATCACAAAAGATTTTTTAAGATCGGAGCGTTTTAGCAAAACGTTTATTCAGTTGGGAATTCATCCTGATGCCGTTCCACCTCAGTTTGAAGAAGACTACGTAAATATTTCGCCTACCAAAACAAATTTGTTCGAAGGGGCTGAAAATGTTTTGAGTTATCTACAGCAAAAGTATACCCTGCATATTATTTCCAACGGGTTTAAGGAGACAACCTTAACAAAAATGAATCTTTCTAACCTGAATCCATATTTCGAAAATGTGATTATTTCGGAAGATGTAGGGGTAAATAAACCAAATCCGGTCATTTTTGAATATGCACTCGATAAAGCAAAGGCTTTAAAGGCAGAAAGCATTATGATTGGCGACAGTTTGGAAGCCGATATTTATGGCGCATTAAATTTTGGTATGGAGGCCATCTTTTTTAATCCTTTGCAAAAAGAAAAACCTGAAGATGTAAATCAGGAAATTGTTCACTTGGAAGAATTGTTAAAACTTTTTTAATCCTATTTCTTTTTTGTTTGGTTTTGGCATTTGTTTGGCATTAATTCAAAACACACAAATGAAACCTTAATTAAAATGAAAAAAACCATCTTTTTAGGACTGGCAATGTTATTTGCTACCCTAAGTTTCGCTCAAAACAACCGCAGATCTGCCGAAGTTTTCTTAGAAATCCTTAATCCGGGCAAATACAACGTGTATTTAGACGAAGAACTTGTTTCGTCGGCCAAGGGTAGATTTCGCTTTTACGATGTCTACAATTCTACACCAGTACTATCTATTATTCAGGGCAATACGGAAATCTTAAAACAACGGGTAAGGGTGATTCCAGAACAAAGGCTCGTTTTAAGCCTGGAAGGTAAGGAATTAATCACGCTGAAACAGCTAAATATCTTTCGGAACAGACAATATGCGCTTGACGATTTTGACGGGTACACCGGAGATTATAATACGGGTATTGTTCCGCCAGTGCTGCCGCAGCCAGATCCGTATTACAGATTACTTTCTGAAGATGCTTTTCAGACTTTTTTAGTGCAATATAGAAAAGAGAATTTTGATGATGGCAGATTGAGGATGATCAATGTGGTAACAAAAAATGCATCGTTATTAAGTGCTCAGATAAGGATTCTTTTAAAATCTTTCACTTTCGATGATCAACGTTTAAGGGTAGCTACAAACCTGTATAAAAACGTAGCCGATCCGCAGAACTATTTTGCAATATCAGATGTTTTTGTTTTTCCATCCAATAAAGATGATTTCTTAAAATATTTGGAGAAACAGTAATTCGGCTTATCTTTATTAAATGACGGCTGCAAAAGTTAAGGCATCGATACATCAGGTAGTCGATGCCTACAAATCGAAATTATCGCGTTACCCTGAAGATATTTTCCAAACTACCCCTCCAATTTCTGGCTGGAGTTATAGCGAGGTATATTCACATATTTTTGATTCGAGCCTGCTTTCCATCATTGCCTTTGCACATGCTGCAAATGGCAAAGGCGAAAACAAACCCACTCATTTTATGGTAAAACTGATTTTATTACTGGGCGCGTTACCTCCGGCAAAAAAGTATAAGGTACCTAAACGGCTGGCAGAGCGTGTAAAAAAGATCAGTAAGACAGAGGCCCTCGATTTTATTTTGGAATTTGAAAAAGCTTTGGACGATAACTATCCATTACTTGTACATGCAAAAGCCAATAGCAAAACGAAACATCCAAGATTAGGTTATTTAAATGCTAAACAATGGCTTAGGTTTATAGAAATACATTTAAAGCATCACCTAAAACAGTTAGAAAGAATAGAAAAGAGCTTTAATCAGTAAATTAATTTCGCCATATTTGGTTAATCCTAAAATATGTGCTCATGAAATATGTTTTTTATCTCTCCATGCTCGCTATACTTTGTGCCTGTAATGGTAGCGAAAAGAAAGAAAGTGCTCAGGCGGTTATTCCAACTCCAACCGGGCTCCAGGGACTAAAAAAGCAATGTTGCTGAACCTGCAACGCAGAATACCAAAGGCAATCTGATCTTTAACCCGCCACATGGTGAAGCCGGACATAGCTGTGCGCTGGCCGTTGGTGCACCATTAAACTCTACGGCAAGGGTGCAGCCTCAACAAAATACAAATCCACAGCCTACACCTGCCCCAGCGGTGGCTGTTGTAAATCCCTCAGGAAAAAAACTAAACCCTAAGCACGGAGAGCCTGGTCATAGATGTGATATCGCAGTTGGCGCGCCTTTAGATAGTAAGCCAGCACAGGTGGTTACCACTCCCCAACCCGCCGTTACGCAGGTATCGGGTATGAAAGCAGGAAAAGGTTTAAACCCGCCTCATGGTCAGCCGAACCATAGGTGCGATCTTGCTGTTGGCGCACCGTTAAATAGCAAACCTGCTCCGGTTGTAAGCCCGGTGCCGATTCCAACGTCTGAGACTAAAAATACCGGGACAAAAGTGCTGGAAACAAAAAGTGAAGGTTAACAATCACATAGGCAATAAAAATATTTGAATTTAGGGTACCACACTTAACGCACATTTTTTTACATCTTTGCGTTAATGAAATTACCCGCCATAAAAGGTTTTGACGAAGAAGCATTTAACAAGTATTTAAAGAATACGGGGTGGTTAATGTTGGCTAGAGTAGGAAGTTTAGTAATTAAAATTTTAGTAGGATTTGCAATTACCAATTATTTAGGAAAGACTCAAAATGGTATTTTAAATTATCCAACTGCATTTACAACGTTTTTTGTTGCAGCGGCCGCCCTTGGTTTAGATGGTTTTACTACACGTGAACTTCTTCGTACACCAGAAAATAGAGATCGTTTACTTGGAACGGCCTTCTGGCTTAAGCTTACTGGGGGAATTTGTATTATCCCACTTATATATTTTGCATATATTCTTTGGAATACGCATAAGCCCATTGAAACCCCACTCATCTACATTGTGATTGTAGGGCTTACCGGAATAACTCAGGCTTTCTATATTACTGATAGTTATTTCCAATCTAAAGTACAAGCCAAATACGTAATGCGTGTTCAGGTATTCGGAAATATTATTTCTGCATTAATAAAATTGGTATTTATCCTTTTAAAATTAAATGTAGAATGGTTTGTTTTTGCCCTGCTACTTGACACTATAATTCTGGCAATTGGGTACGTTTATTTTTATAGCGTAAAAGTTGGAAGTATTTTCAAATGGGTATTTGATTCAGCATTAGCAAAATACCTCGTCAAACATTCATGGCCGCTAGCACTATCTGCAGTTCTGGTTTCAATATACATGAAAATTGATCAGTTGATGGTGGAAAATTATCTTGGCACTGGGGCTTTAGGAATTTATTCAACCGTCGTAGCGCTAAGTGAAAGCTGGTATTTTATACCGGTTGCAATAGTAACTTCTGTATTTCCTGCAATTATGAATGCCAAAAGAGATAATCAGGAAAGATATATAAAACGTCTACAGAATATGTACGACATTATGGTTTGGATAAGTTTGAGCGTAGCACTTTTCATGACTTTTGCCTCACCAATCATATACCATATCGTTTACACTCCAGAATTTTGGGATGGTGCACATGTGCTAACTGTTCATGTTTGGGCAGGTATATTTGTTTTTTTAGGTAGTGCCAGCGGGCAGTATCTTATTGCAGAAGGATATACCAAGTTATCAATGCTCCGAACCGGAATGGGCGCAATGGTGAATATTGTTTTAAACGTATTATGGATACCAAAATATGGTATCATGGGGGCTGCACTTGCTACTCTTATTGCTTACTTCACAGCCACCTTTTTTATTTTATTAATTCCTAAAACACGTCAACAAGGTATAATGATGTTAAAATCATTATTTTTGGTCACCGCATTTCAAAAAATATTTAAACGTTGAGTACTCTTAAAGCATTAAGCACACTAATTGCAAAGCCAGGCAGGCTTAAGGCATTATTATCATACGGACATAAGGGCTACCTGAACAGCATTGGCTGGTTTACGGCCTTTGACAAAAAACAGGCCGTAGACGGACAGGGGAAGGCTTTACCTTGGGTAACCTATTCGTTTATCGATTTTATTAAGGAGCGAATAAACAAAACACAGCACATTTTCGAATATGGCTCTGGCAGTTCTACTATTTTTTATGCAGAAAGAGCTGGCTCAGTAACCTCTGTTGAACACGATAAAGGCTGGTTTGATAAAGTAAAAAATACAAGTCCGGCCAATGCAGAAATGATCTTCTGCCAATTAGAAAAAGATGGTGAATACGCTAAAAAAGCAACTTTGCTCAATAAAAAGTTCGATATTATTATTGTTGACGGACGGGACCGGGTAAACTGTTGTAAGTACAGCGTTGATGCTTTATCAACAAATGGGGTATTGGTTTTGGATGACAGTGAGCGTGAGGTGTATGAGCCTGCACGTGTGCTATTGAAAGAACAGGGATTTAAGGAGATAAGTTTCAGCGGCATTTCGCCGGGTCTTTTTTACGAAAAAGCAACTTCAGTTTTCTACAAGCAGCATAATTGTTTAGGCATTTAATCAGTCAGGATCATGTTAAGCGAAGAAGTAAAAACAGCCTACGATAATTTTTATACCAACAGCGATGTGGCTTGGAGAATGCTTGGTGCAAAATATAAAGCCCAGAACATTGTTGATGTATGCAAAGGACTAAAACCTAAAAAAGTACTTGAGGTTGGTGCCGGAGATGGCAGTATCTTACATTTTTTAAATGAATGGCATTTCGCACCAGAACTTTATGCTTTAGAAATTGCACAAAGTGGTGTAGATATTATAAGGGATCGTAGCCTCGCCAGTTTAAAAGAAGCACAAACTTTCGATGGATATAAAATCCCTTATGAAGATGATACTTTCGATTTGATTATTCTTGCTCACGTTTTAGAACATGTGGAACATGAGCGGATCCTGATCCGTGAATTGAAAAGAGTTGCAAAATATATTGTAGTAGAGGTACCTAAAGACTATCGCTTTGGTGTAGACGAAAGAATGAAACACTTTTTGGATTATGGTCACATCAACATGTATACGCCAACATCTTTAAGGTTTTTGCTGCAAAGCGAAGGGTTGGAAATTTTAGAAGATAAGGTTTCGATGACTGCTCCTGAAACAGTAAAATTTAATGAGTTTATCAATAGAAAAGCACCTAAAACATTTTCTAAAAACTTAAAAATTGAATTGGAATACCGGATTAAGAAAACCCTGGGTAACTTATTCGGCAGGAAAAAACAGGAACAGTTTGCCAATGCCTATACCGTGTTAACCAAAAAGTCTGACCATAACCTGCAGATATTTTAATGATTATGTGAATACAGAGCGCAAGATATATCCAAACTTGTATGAAACTTAAACTTCTTATGTGGTGAAACCGTAACTGGATATACTATATCTTATAATACTTGGAATTTTATTCTGGCCATTTAACCATATAAGGAATAGAAGAAAATATAAGCGTATTGCTCTTACTCCCAAAATTAATTTAATATATTGCAATAGAAATTAAATTCTGTTAAAAATACATCCCCAGTTAATTATTAATAAAAAATAAAGGATGTTGTTAACTAGAAATTACTTAAAGGACTTAGTTTACAAGGTAAACGGAGCAGCCATCGAGGTACACAGGACATTAGGCCCAGGGCTTTTAGAATGCACTTATCATAAATGCATGATTCACGAGCTGGAAATCAGAAATATTAATTTCAAATCTGAGTTAACTATCCCAATAGATTATAAAGGATTAATAATTGATTCAGAACCAAGGTGTGATTTATTAATTGAAGACTCTCTAGTTGTTGAATTTAAAGCTGTTGAAAACGTTGTACCAATCCATGTAGCCCAACTGTTGACTTATATGAAACTACTAAAATTGCCTCTTGGACTAATGATAAATTTTAATTGTTTGCATATCTTTTCAGAAGGCCAAAAAACATATGTAAACGAGATATATGAATCAATTTATTGATATACTTTTGTCATAGCTTATACGAAACTTAAATTTCTTATATAGTAAAAATGCCTAGCCCGCTTATTGATAAGCTTAATTGATAAATATAAATGCAAAGCCTTGCCCCAATAGCACTTTTCGTATACAATCGTCCGCAGCATACCGAGCGTACGTTACAATTTCTGCAACAAAATGAACTTGCTGCACAAAGCCATTTGTATATTTTTTCTGATGGTGCCAAAACCGACCTGGATAAAGAAAAAGTTACTGCAGTAAGAAAAATCATCAAAAAAGCAGATGGTTTTAAGTCGGTTAAAGTAATTGAAAGTAAGGTTAATGCAGGCTTAGCCAATGCGGTAATTGCAGGGGTAACCCAATTAATAGCAGAATACGATCAGGTAATTGTGTTTGAAGATGACCTCATTACCTCTCCGCATACCTTATCGTATTTCAATAACGCTTTGAACCATTACCGCGAAGAAGAAAAAGTAATGCATATTGGAGCCTATATGTATCCTTTAAAATCAGATAACCTTTCACCATCTTTTTTCTACAGGGCAGCAACAAGCTGGGGCTGGGCAACATGGGGAAGAGCATGGAAAAACTTTGAACCGGATATAAACATTCTTATCAAACAGTTTGATAAAAAGAAAAGGACTGCATTTTCCATCGACAATAAAATGAATTTCTGGAAACAAATGCAGGAATTTAAAAGAGGTAAAAACAATAGCTGGGCCATAAGATGGTATGCTTCTATCTTTTTAAAAGGAGGTATCACACTTAATCCATCACAATCACTCGTTAACAATATTGGTCACGATGGCACGGGCGTACACTCTGGAATAAACGACATCTATAACGTAATTATCAACCCCAAACCAATTGTAGAATTCCCTACTGTTATCGCCGAAGACCCCATCGCATACAAAGCCATCAAGAGCTTTTTGATTAAGCGAAAAGGCAACATGGTAACGCGGATCAGGCGTTTTGTAAAAGAAAAGCTGGCACAATATTTTTCCAAACAATAATAATTGGCAGTCTGTCCGCTAATCAAAAATAGCTGATATAGCTCAACGTTGTGGTCAATTAAAAAAATGACAAACCTTTTTTAATTGCTCATGTTGCTTTTATACATCGAAACTATAAAAATAAAAAACATGAAAACGACAACAGAAACAGCAGAAGTATTAAACGATTTGATTCAAATTAATAATGATCGTATTGAAGGTTACGAAAAAGCCCGCCAGGAATTAAAAGATGAAGATGCCGACTTAAAAACCTTATTTTTAAATATGATAGGTGAAAGTCAAAAATATAAAATGGCATTGGCAACAGAAGTATCAGCTTTAGGTGAAGATATTGAAACAGGAACAACCAATTCGGGCAAAATCTACAGGGCCTGGATGGATGTTAAAGCACTTTTTACTGGTCATGACCGTAAAACTGTTTTAAACAATTGTGAGTTTGGAGAGGACGCGGCACAGAATGCATACAAAATGGCTTTAGAGGAAGAAAATATCCCTTCAAATATCAGAGAACTGATTTCTGATCAAAAAGCATCATTAAGAACATCTCACGATGAAATTAAAAGATTACGTGATGCTCAGGCATAAATAAATTAAAACATAATAATGAAAACCTCCTTCGATTTGCTCGAAGGAGGTTTTTCTTTATAATTGCTTCGTCATCTCAACTGGAGCAACGCGTAATGGAGAGATCTATCCAGAAGGATTTCTCCACTTCATTGCATTCCGCCCGAATTACCTCGATGGCAGAATAAATTAGTTACTTACGATTCTAATTCCCGATCTAAATGTTCAGTAACGCGCTGAATCGTATTATCAATAGTATTACTTAAAATAGTGAGGTAAGAGCCCTTCTTAGCATTTTCAATAGCGATCTGTAAACAAGCTGTACTCTTATTGTTTACGATAATCTCTTTATTTGGATCTACTTCTTTAATTCCTTTCACTAATAAATCAACCAGTTCTTGCTGCTGTCTTCCACGAAGATATTTCTCCTGACAAACATAAATTTTATCAAACATCTGTGCTGAAATCCGGGCCGTTTCGATAATGTCTTCATCCCTTCTGTCACCAGTTGCCGAAATAATACCTACATGTTCAGTCGCTTCTACCCCTTGCAAGAAACCTTTTACACCATTAAATCCGTCAGGATTATGCGCAAAATCGACCAGTACTTTAAAATCTTTGAACCTGAAAATATTCATCCTGCCTGGCGTATGTGCTGCTGAAGGGATAAAGGTTTCTAATGATAAACGGATATCTTCAGGTTTATAGCCCCATAAATAGGCTGCCAATGTTGCTGCAAGTACATTCTGGATCATAAAGTTTACAGAACCACCAAACGTTAAAGGAATATGGGTGGCTTTATCTACCCTTAATTTCCAGTCGCCGGTTTTGATGGTGATGTACCCATTTTCATAAATGGCAGCAATACCGCCTTTTCTACAATGTTCTTTAACTACAGGATTATTTTCATCCATGCTGAAATAAGCAACATTACAACGGGCCTCTTTAGCAATGCGAACGCAATAACCGTTATCCGCATTCAATACTGCCCAACCTTTACGGCGCACCGCCCCAATTACAACGGCTTTAACCCGGGTTAAATCGTCAAGATTGTGGATATCAGAAAGGCCAAGGTGATCTTCCTGGATGTTGGTAACCACGCCAATATCGCAGGCATTAAAGCCCAATCCGGCCCTTAAAATTCCGCCACGGGCAGTTTCCAATACCGCAAACTCTACTGTGGGGTCTTTCAAAATAAATTCTGCACTTACCGGGCCAGTGGTATCACCTTTCATCAACATGGTATTGTGCACATAAACACCATCACTGGTGGTAAAACCGACACGTTTACCGTTGCTGCGGATAATGTGCGCAATCAAGCGGGTAGTAGTAGTTTTTCCGTTGGTTCCGGTTACGGCAATAATTGGGATCTGTGATAATTTACCCTGTGGATAAAGCATATCAATAACCGGTGCCGCAACGTTACGCGGTAAACCTTCACTTGGTGCCAGGTGCATCCTGAAACCAGGTGCAGCATTAACTTCTAACACCACACCACCATTTTCGGTTAAGGGTTGGGTGAGGTTCTGTGCCATGATGTCAATACCGCAAATATCCAATCCGATCACCCTCGAAATCCTTTCACAGATAAAAATATTCTGTGGATGAACAATGTCTGTTACATCAATTGATGTTCCTCCTGTACTTAAATTGGCGGTCGATTTTAAATAAACCACCTCTCCTTTTTCTGGAATGGTTTCTAAGGTATATTCTTTTTTAGCTAATAAATCCAGGGTATCACGGTCGACAGCTATTTCTGTTAACACATTTTCATGGCCATAACCACGACGTGGATCTTCATTCTCCTTATCAATTAATTCCTGGATGGTATGGATTCCGTTCCCTTTTACATGAGCCGGATCACGTTGTGCCGCAGCAACTACCTTATGGTCGATTACCAGAACCCGGAAGTCAAATCCGGTAATGAATTTTTCTATAATTACCCTTCTCGAATACGTTTTGGCATATTCAAAGGCAGCCACAGCATCTTCCATTGTTTTCACGTTAATGGTTGCACCTTTTCCGTGGTTGCCATCAAGTGGTTTAAAAACTAAAGGAAATCCAACCTTTTTAACAGACGCCTCGAGATCGTCAGGATTTGAAATGGTTACCCCTGAGGCCACCGGAATGGCAGCTTCGGTGAGCAAACGTTTCGTTTCTTCCTTGTTGCTGGCAAGATCTACAGCAATGCTACTGGTTTTTTCGGTCATAGTGGCCCTAAAACGCACCTGATTTTTACCATAACCCAATTGCACCAATGAACTTTTGTTCAATCTTATCCATGGAATACTTCTTTTTACCGCTTCTTCTACAATCGAACCTGTACTTGGGCCTAAGGCTTCCAGTTCACGTATTTCCTTCATCCTGCGGATATCGTGTTCTAAATCGTACTCTTCATTATTGATCAAAGCCTCGGCAATCCTCACCGCAGCTTCGGCCGAGTAAACACCTACCTTCTCCTCCAAATAACTGAAAACAACATTATAAATGCCTTCAGTTTTGGTCATGCGCGTTCTGCCAAAACCAGTTTCCATACCGGCGAGTGTCTGAATTTCCAGCGCAATGTGTTCAATCACGTGCCCCATCCAGGTTCCTTCTTTCACTCGTGTAAAAAAGCCACCTTCAACACCTTTTGAGCAACGGTGAGTAAACATGCTTGGCAACAGTTTCTCAATCCTTTCGCTAAATCCTTCTATTACGTTTGTTGGTTTTTGCTCTAAATCTTCTAAATCCAAGCGCATCTGGATCAGTTTCTTCCGGCTAATAGACCATATATTTGGTCCTCTTAATACTTGTATATTTAATATCTTCATGTAATGTTTTGTTCGTTTTTTATGTTAAAGAAGGATTTAGGAATCGATCTTTATATTCAATTTTAAGAATGAAATTGATGACTGTAAATTATACATTTATTTTGAAAATAGACGCTCCAATTAGCTAAATCAATTTTAACGTGTATTTGTTTTATTTTCAAGCACAATCCTGTTAATTTTAGGTTATAAAATTTTAACTTTTGTTAATAAACTGAATATTCTTTACAAAAAAAGTCGTGTTTTTTATCTTAAGCCTATATATTTGGGTTTTTTGATACAATTATAATACACAAAGAATGGTTCCGAAAGGTAAACTCATCATCATTGGTGGCGCAATAAACACAGGTAGCTTCGCAGAAACGCAATTTGGACTACCTGAAAATATGAATTTTTTTGAGCGTGGAATTTTAAAAACGGATTACTACAGAATCATTAAGAGATACGCAATCTCGTTTTGAAATCATCACCACAGCGTCATTGATGCCTGAAAAAGTGGGTGAAGAATATATCAAGGCTTATGCACAATTAGACGTACATAATGTTGGTGTTCTTAATATTTCCAACCGCGAAGAAGCCAATTCTGATGAAAATTGTGAGCGTATCAAAGCTGCAGAGGTAATTATCTTTACCGGTGGAGATCAGCTCCGTCTTTCTTCAATCTTCGGCGGAACAAAAATACATCAGATTCTATTAGATAAGTATAGAAACGAACCGGTGGTTATTGCAGGTACTTCGGCCGGGGCCGCTGCAAGTTCTAAAAACATGATTTATCAGGGTAGTAGCAAAGATGCTTTACTTAAAGGTGAGGTTAAAATTACAGGTGGATTAGGCTTTATTGATGATGTTATTGTAGATACGCACTTTGTTCAGCGCGGAAGAATTGGTCGCTTATTATATGCAGCGGCCAGTAATCCCGGTATTTTAGGGATCGGTCTTGGTGAAGACACCGGCCTTTTTATTTCAGATGGTCATACAATGGAGGCCATTGGCTCTGGCATGGTAATTTTAGTAGATGGCCGCACAATGGCCGATACCAATTTAACCGATGTAGAAATGGGTCAACCTGTCTCCATTAAAAATATGGTAGTACACGTGATGTGCGATGGCGACGTTTATGACTTAACAGACCATAGCTTAGTGATCCACCATCCAAAGGTTATTCCTATAGCGTAATTCAGTTAGCATTTAACAGTGGGCGATTTTCAGCCAGGATTTACCCAATCTTGATACTTGCTACTTCCGTTTTGATACCTGATACTAACATCTCAATACTACAAAAATGAAACTAATCATACATGGCGGCTTCTTCAGCGAATCGTCCACCAACCAGGAAACGAAAAAGGCGAAACAAGATGCTTTGACTTCGATTGTTACGCTCGGTCACGAATATCTAAAAACGCATACTGCTTTAGAAACCGTTGTTTATACTGTTGCGCTGTTAGAAGATAACGAGCTGTTTAATGCAGGTATCGGTTCGCAGATCCAAAGCGATGGAAAGGTGAGATTGAGTGCAGCGTTAATGGATGGTAAAACTGAAAAATTTAGTGGCGTAATTAATGTGGAAGATGTCAAAAATCCGATACAGATTGCGCGAAACCTATTAACATACGATGACCGGGTGCTTAGTGGTGATGGTGCCCGGCAATTTGCAAGAACAAACGGATTTGAATATTTCAATCCGGTTACCCCACAGCGCCTGTCAGAATACGAAGCCAAATTAAACCAAAATAATAAAAAAGGAACGGTAGGCTGTGTAGCACTCGATAATGATGGAAATTTAGCAGCGGCAACCTCTACAGGTGGAAAAGGATTCGAAATCCCTTGCCGGGTAAGCGATTCTGCAACCGTGGCAGGCAACTATGCCAATCAATATGCGGGTATTTCTTGTACCGGAGTAGGTGAAGATATAGTAAGCGGTGCCCTGGCCGCAAAAATTGTAACCCGCGTTACAGATGGTTTTTCTTTAAAGGAAGCATCAGATAAATCTTTTGCTGAACTTAAAATTTTTGATGGCTTTGCAGGCATTGTAGGTATTTCTGCAGCAGGGGAAGTGTACCATTGCGACTCTCATCCATACATGGTATGGGCATCTTTTGATGTTAATTTACAGGTATTTAGCTGAAATTAGATTTAAAGTATTATTTTTGTTGCATGACCAAAATTGTATTGGCTTTAATTGGCCTTTTTGCATCATTACAACTACAAGCTCAAAATATAGATAAATCTGAGATCCAGGAACCTAATGGTAGTGCGATAAACATAGCAGTATCTAAATTTGACCTGGAAGATGGGAATTCTTTTTTTGAGGAAGCAGAAGATTTTGAGCGAAAAGGCGATTACAATGAAGCCCTCACCTTATTTGGCAAAGCTGCTTTCGAATACAATGCCGTAAAAAACTTTAACAGGTATGGGCAGGCCATTATCAAAATGAGCAGTATGCATTACCAACTCGGGCGTTTTACTGATGCGGAGCAGATTCTCTTAAACGTTGCCTTAAAAAATTATTCTAAAACTGGAAACAGAGCAGGGGTAATGAATACCTATAACCTGCTAGGCAAAGTTTATCTGGCCAATACCAAGTACACCCAATCAATGTGGTTCTATACCCAGCAGGGTATTCTTGCAAAACAATTAAAAAGCAACAACGCTTATATCGAATCTATTTTAGGCATTGCCCAGGTTAAAATTAAAAAGAAAGATTTTACACTTGCGCTGAGAGATCTGAAATCAGCAGAATGGCTGGCCAACTCCATTAAAACCACCCAGTATAAAACGCAGATTAAAGATGCCAGGGAAATAATTGCCAGCAAAACCACCAGTAAAAAGGTAAACCCCAGCTAATTAAATACATATTTTCCATAAATTTCCCTCAATTACCTAAATATAGCCTTCCGGGGCCTGTAACTGACTAAATTTTGGCTATTGGCTAAAACAAAAAATAACCCTCAACGTTCTACATAAGAAATTGTTAAATAAAAAGCTTTTAGTTAGATTTGATAAAGTTTTAACAAGAGACAGTAATAATGCTGTCTCTTTTTTGTTTTTTTGCTAAAATGGTATCATATTGGCTATATAGAATTGGAAATGGATTTTAAATCATTTAAAGAGATGTTAAAGAGAATATTTTTTGTAATTTTTACTGCGGCAGTACTTGCTTGTCATGCTGCACCTAAAACTCAGCCAATGGTTGAGGGGGTTACCAATGTGAAACCTGATGAGCAGCAACAACTTGTTATAAAAGAGGTTGTAAATTTGATCGAGAGTTACAATTATAAAAAAATTCAGATCAACGATTCTATTTCTTCGATCATTTTAGATAAGTATATCAAGTCTCTGGATCAGGGCAAAAATTACTTCCTGGCATCGGATATCAAGGAATTTGAGAAATACAGATATACCCTGGATGATGATTTTAAAAATGGCGATCTGAGCGGACCATTTTTCATTTATAACGTTTACGCCAAAAGACTAAACGAATATTTCACTTATTCTCTGGCTCAGATTAAAACAAAATTCGATTTTAATCAAAATGACAGTTATGTATATGACAGAGAAAAGCAGCCCTGGGCAACTTCTTCAACAGCATTAAATGATACCTGGAAAAAACGTGTTAAATACGAATTAATCAACTTAAATTTAGCTGGCACAGCTGAAGCAAAGAATGTAGAAACATTAACAAAACGTTATCAAAACCTACAATCGCAAACTTCAAAAACCAATAATCAAGATGTTTTCCAGATTTTGATGGATGCTTTTACAGAATCGATTGATCCGCATACCAATTATTTTAATCCAACTAATGCCGCAGCATTTAACGAAGATATGTCTCGTTCTTTTGAAGGCATCGGTGCCCGCTTACAATTAGAAAATGAGGTGGTTAAAATTTCAGAAATTATTGCTGGTGGGCCTGCTTTTAAAGGCAAGCAGTTGAGTGCAGGCGATCGTATCATTGCCGTAGCCCAGGGTGATGGAGAATTTGTTGATGTAATAGGTTGGAGATTAGATAACACCGTATCAAAAATTAAAGGCCCAAAAGGAACTAAGGTGCGGTTAAAAGTAATCCCATCTGGAAAAGAAATGTCATCTAAACCAGTAATTATCGAATTAGTTCGTGATAAAATTGTTTTAGAAGAAACATCTGCCAAGAAAAAGTTAAAACCATTAATAGTAATGGTAAAGAATATAAAATCGGGATTATTACTTTACCAGCGTTCTATGCAGATTTTAAAGCGGCTAACGCAGGTGATAAAAATTACAAAAGTACCACACGCGACGTTAGAAAATTAATCGACTCGCTAAAAACTTACGATAAGGTAAATGCAATTGTAATGGATTTACGTGGAAACGGTGGTGGTTCATTGGTTGAGGCCATTTCATTAACTGGTTTATTTATCGATAGAGGTCCTGTAGTTCAGGTGAAAGATTTACGCGGTAAAATTGAAGTGGACGAGGATGAAAATAGCGGCGTAACCTGGGATGGGCCTTTTGGTGTAATTGTAGACCGTTTAAGTGCATCAGCATCTGAAATTTTCGCCGGTGCAATACAAGATTATGGCCGCGGGATTATTATGGGTAGCCAAACTTATGGTAAAGGTACCGTTCAATCTTCTATCGATTTAAATAAACTGGTAAACCCAAGTATGCTGCAAAGGGTAGCAGGGTTAATTTCTAAAGATAAAACCGTTGGCACATCTCCAAGCGGAGCAAGTCCTGCTGACATCAACTTAGGTCAGATTAACCTAACCATGGCTAAATTTTACCGTGTAGCAGGGAGCAGCACTCAGCATAAAGGTGTAACACCTGATATTGTTTTCCTTCTGTTTATCCGATGGATAAAATTGGAGAAGATACTGAATCATCTGCCTTACCATGGGATGTTATTCCAAGTTCTAACTTTAAAGCAGTTGCAAATCTTACCCCTATTAAAGCACAATTGATTAAAAACAGTGAGCAGCGTATTGCAAACTCCTTGGATTTTAAATACCTGAAACAAGATATTGCAGACCTTAAAAAACGTGACAACGAAGTTTCTGTAACTTTAAATGAGGCAAAACTTAAAGCTGAACGCGATGCTCAGGAAGCTAAAACACTTGCCAGACAAAATGAATTAAGGGCACTAAGAGGATTGCCAGCCATTAAAAAAGGTGATAAAATTACCAAGCAGGATGCTTTCGATTTCATTGAAGATGAATCGTTAAAAGTAATGGGCGATTTTATGCAACAATCTGGTAACTATGTGATGAATTTAGGCGTGATGCCAAAGAACAACTAAGGAATCTATTCCAACGAAAAAGGCCGTTTTAGTTTATACTAAAGCGGCCTTTTTTTATAATTAGATTTTAGAGTTGTCATCCTTAATAACAAATTCGCTGTAAAGTTGAAAACGCCAAAGGCGTGTTAAATCTCAATTGAAATTTCGTGCTGTCGGATATTTCTATCCGACACTGAACAATTTTAATCTATTTAACTATCAGATGGTAACATCTGACTGCCCTGCAAAAGCACTACCCTTTCTTCGCTGTTGGCTCAGTTTGTTTGTTTAACTGCATGGCCATCATTTCTTTCATGGTTTTATTCATGCCATCGGCACTACCATCAAGAAAAATAACGTTACCATCTCCATTTTCGGCAAAGTGTTTAATCGATTCTGTCCACATGGTAAATAAGATTACCGAAATATCCAGATTGGCCTGTTCCATTTCCTGTGCGGCTTTGCTCATACCATGAGCAACCTCTGCACGGAACAACGCAATACCCTGTCCCCGTAATTGGGCGGCTTCACGCTCGGCTGTAGCAGCAATTTTAATCGCATTACCATCGGCTTCTGCAGCTTTGGTTTTAGTAATCAATAATGCCTGTCCCTCATTCTCAGCAGCTGCCTTTAAGTTGTTCGAAGCTACTACACGACTCATTGAACGCATAATTTCTTCATCGAAAGTAATATCATTTAACTGAAGATCCTGAAGGTGGTAACCCCAGCCGTCTAAAACCTGATCAATCTGTTCCTTAACATGAAGCACAATTTCGTTTCGCTGAGCCAATACATTTGCCTGCTTTTGCGTAGCCACATAAGCCCTGATCGAACCTTCAATAGTTCTAATTAATGCCTGCATTAAGTTAGTAGCATCAACAAATTTAAATGCTACATTTTTGATCGTTTCCTCATCCTGGTTAATTACAGAATATAAAAGCATGGCCTTGAAGTAAACATTGGCCTGATCTTGAGTTACTGCTTGAAAAGAAAGCTCTACAGAGCGGTTTTGGATCGATATCCGCGAATAAATCTGCTCTATTAAAGGGATTTTAAAATTTAAACCTGGTCTTAAGAGCCTTTGGTACTTACCAAAAACGGTAACTACCGCAATGGTGCCCTGTTTAACGGTAACGAACGAGCTTAGCAGTATAATAACTCCTATTACTACTAAAATGTAAACGGTGTATTGCATAATTAGATTTTTTTGAAGTTATAAAAAAATTCATATAAACTACATCAGGCATTTTGTAGCTTTAAGTTTTCTAACTAACTTATACGTAATGAAAATTAAACTATTTCTTCCGGCGGCAGGTGTTTTGCTCTTTGCGGCATGCCAGAATAAGAGCCATCAGGAAACGGATACCGTAAATACACGTACCGAATTTTTCGATAAGGCAGGCATGGATACCACCATAAAACCTGGTGATAACTTTTTCCTTTATGCCAATGGTAAATGGATGAAAAATACGGAAATTCCTAAAACCGAAACAGGCTGGGGTTCTTTTTATACCTTATATAATGACAACCTAAAAAATCTGAACAGCATTCTTGAAAACGCTTCAAAAGCTAATGCGGCTAAGGGAAGTACTGAACAGAAAGTGGGCGATTTTTATACCAGTGGAATGGATACCCTTACCATCGAAAAGCTGGGTATAGAACCTGTAAAACCACTCTTAAGTAAAATAGACGAGATTAAAAACGACAAGGACTTAATTAATTTTGTTGCCGATGGCTATAAAGAAGGTGAAGGCGACTTATTTGGCTTTGGCGTAGAACCGGATGATAAATTAAGCAGCAAAAATGCTTTATCATTTTCTCAGGCCGGCATTACCTTGCCAGATCGTAGTTATTATTTAGAGCAGGATGATAAGGCAAAAAAATCAGAACCGAGTATATCAAATACATCACAAAGATTTTTAACCTTTCAGGCGATTCTGCGAACGCAGCCAAATATGCTGCTGATATTTTAAAACTGGAAACAGCAATTGCACAGTCTCATTCAACACCTGTTCAACTTCGCGATCCGCAAAAAAATTATAACAAAATGACGGTGGCTGATTTTCAAAAACAGACCCCAAACATTGAGTGGAAATCTGTTTTGACCAAACTAGGTGCAAACACAGATACCGTTATTGTTAGGCAGCCAAAATATTATCAAACCTTATCAGCACTGGTAAAAAGTCAGCCTATCGAAATCTGGAAAGAAAAGTTAAAGTTTGATGCATTGAACAGCTCGGCTAATGCTTTCACCAAAAAATTCAGAGATGCTAAATTCGACTTTTTCTCCAAAACACTTTATGGTCAACAGGCACCAACAGAAAGATGGAAAGCTATAGTAAATGCTACCGATGGTCGTTTAGGAGAACTTTTAGGTCAATTATATGCTGAAAAGTATTTCAAACCAGAAGCGAAAGAGCGCATGTTAACCCTGGTAAATAATTTACAGAAGGTATATGCTGAAAGAATCCAGAAAGTAGATTGGATGACGCCTGATACCAAAAAGAAAGCTCTAGAAAAACTTAACGCATTTATCAAAAAAATCGGTTATCCCGATAAATGGAAAAAATATGATGATGTAGAGGTATCTAAAAATACCTACTACGCCAATCTTAAGTCTGCTAACAAACATGCCTACAAAGAAATGATGGATAAATTGGGCAAAAATGTCGATAAATCAGAGTGGGGAATGACTCCGCCGACCGTAAATGCCTATTACAATCCATCTTTCAACGAAATTGTTTTCCCAGCCGGAATCTTACAGTTCCCTTTCTTTGATTTTAGCGCAGATGATGCCATTAACTATGGTGCAATAGGTGCAGTAATTGGTCATGAAATGACACACGGTTTTGACGATCAGGGCCGCCAGTATGATGCGGTAGGCAATTTGAAAGAATGGTGGACAAAAGCCGATGCTGATAAATTTAAAGCCAAGGCTGGTAAAGTAGAAACATTTTACAACAACTTTTCACTGTTAGACAAACAACATGTAAACGGTTCATTAACCTTGGGTGAAAACCTGGCCGATATAGGAGGATTAAACATTGCATACGATGCGTTTAAATTGACCGAACAAGGAAAAGGGGATAAAAAGATTGATGGTTTTACACCCGATCAACGTTTCTTCTTAAGCTTTGCCCAGGTGTGGAGAATCAAAACCCGTGACGAAAGCATGCGTGTACGATTAAAAACAGATCCACACAGCCCGGAAATGTTCCGTGTGAATGGCCCTGTGTATAATATGGAAGCATTTTATAAGGCGTTCAACATTCCTGCAACTGCGAAAATGTATGTAGCACCTGCAAACAGGCTAGGTGTTTGGTAGATTAAGCGCTTAATTTTTTTGTGAAAAGTCCATTTCGATAGCCGAAATGGACTTTTTTTGCTTTAAAACAAATAGAGGAAAAATTTGTCTTTATCTTATTAAATAATCACCACATGAACGTAAAACGCACTTTTGGCACCATATTAACTGTACTTGGTATAATTGGATTGATATATGCCGGGTATGGCTTTGTAAACCACAATCAAAATACAAGAGGATTGATGGTATATGGAATCATCGGACTGATATTCTTTGTATCGGGTATTGGCTTGGTAAAGAATACGAAGGATGAGAGTTAATTAACTCTTCCTTTTAAACTTCCCCGATAAAATAAAAAGTAAACCTGCTGCGCCAATGGCTAAGCCAAGATAAATTCCATCTTTAAAGTTTGTGGCGTTTGTACTTCTAAAAGAACAATTATTTTTGTTTCTTTTTGTGTTTAATGATCTGGTATTGGCTAAAAGCCACCAGGCAGCCGGCTAAAATGATAATCCCGGCAGACAATAGGTTCTTTGGGTTTTGCTGAATATAGTAAGCTGCTGCCAAAACTAAAATAGCTGCTGCAATACCGATAATATAGTGAAGTATTAATCCCGTTTTCATAGGGCAAATATTCTGAATTAAATTGAGATTGATGTCGCAGAAGATTAATCTTTTAAACTGATTCTGTTATCAGCGAATTTAAGCTGGTGACCATTGAAGTCAATATCCGTCAACTCTTTAATCCGTTTAAAGGCACCACGGTTATCATCCAGGGTTAAACGATTAATCTTATCCTGTTTAACTGATACAATATCGGCATAGAGAAAATCGCCCTTTGCATTTATTTTTAGCTGAAGTAAGGGGGCAATACCGTTATTACCTTTTAAGCTGAACATGCCGTATGTGCAAAAGTTACCCAAACTGTAAGCAATGAATTTATTTTTATAAACTTCAACTGCTCTGGTTACATGCGGACCATGTCCCAGTACCACATCAGCACCAGCATCAATAACCGCATGTGCAAAGGCATAAACATTGCCCCTGTTCTCTTTATAAAAAATCTCGTTCTTACGTGGAACATGTTCAAATCTTGCCCCCTCACCACCGCCGTGAAAAGAAACAATCACAATATCAGCCATTAATCTTAAACGGGCCACTAAAGCTTTCGCACTATCAATCTTATTAATCGATACCGTATTCTCATTCGGGGCAAAAGCACAGAACGCATACTTTACACTGTCTTTCTCAAAAACTTCAAAAGGTTTATTTACCTGTCCGGCATAATGGATTTTCAGCGAATCTAAAATTCTTGCCGTATTTTTCCTTCCCTTTGCGTCAAAATCACCAACATGGTTATTGGCGATACTCAAAACATTAAATCCTGCCTCCTTGTATATCCCAGCGTAGCGCTCCGGCATTCTAAAAGCGTAACAATTGTTAGGATTAATGCCATTACATTTGTTCGAATTGCCTGAGTTCAGAAAGCAGCCCTCTAAGTTTCCAAATACGATATCACCTTTTAATAAGCTATCAACCACCTGGAAGCTGTTTATAGCGTCATCCGGTGGAAGATTGGTTTTGGACGGAAAAGCAGAGCCAAGCATAATATCACCAACAGCTGTTATCGATATCGTATCTTTTATTTTCCGGGAGACCGTATCTTGTTTTACTATAGGCGGGCTAACCTTTGCATTATTACTGGTGCAACTGATCAGGATAATAACAACAAAGGGTAAGATTAGAATGGTATTGATGAACTTCATTAGGTGCGTATTGTATTTATGATGGTCATCCTCGACTGAAGCACAGCGAAATGGAGAGATCTGCATTAGATTTCCCGACTACGTTTCACTCCGCTCGAAATGACGGCTTAGAGTTTTGTTAAAAAAAATCCTCCGAAATTTCTTTAGGAGGATTTATGTCTTATCATTAACTGTTAACTGAAAATCGTTAACAACTAACAGAACTATTCTACTGTAAATTCTTTCTTAAAAGATTCTAAAACGCGGCCACCCTTGTAAAAATAACGGCTGTAATAAGGTTCGTTAAGGTTGCTGATGACCACACCACGGGAACTTGATGCGTGTGCAAATCTGTTATCGCCGAGGTAAATACCAACATGTGAAATACTTCTGCTTTTAATTTTGAAGAAAACCAGGTCGCCTTCTTTTAAATCTTCTTTTGATAACGGATCTACCATGCTGAAAATATCGCGTGAATTTCTTCTGATGGTTGTGTTGAAAACTTTGTCGTAAATTGCTTTAGTAAAAGCCGAGCAATCAATGCCTCTTTTGCTGTTTCCACCATAACTATATGGTGTTCCGATCCATTCGTATATAAACTTGTACAGTTTTAAATTCGAGGTCGCATCTACCGCAACACCCATTACCTGCGAAAAATATTGTGATGCAAGGTTATCGGGATCATTTAATTCTTTACCAGATTCTTTTGTTTTTGTTTGCGCAAATGCGTTTGAGAGCGTGCAGATAGCGATTAGGGTAGAAAACAAAATTTTTTTAATCATGTTATACAGTTATGTTTGGGTATTCACTTACACATTAACGTACACCACATGGGCTTATTGTTGGTTGTCAAAAGTATTGATTATACAAATGTTATCCAAATGTAATGTTATAAAAAACTAAAGTTATTAACATTTTTATTTTTCATCCACCAATATTCATTAAAATTTCTGCAGATAAAACATGTTTTTACGAGTGTGGTTTCTTTTTAATTTTCCATTAATCATTAAAATGCTTTATTTTTAAATTATGGAAATAAGCGCTAATACAGAATTAAATTTTAGAATAAATTGATTCCATATTATGATAAAGGGCGTTGATTTAATTATAAGAAATCGCTGTTAAATCGATAATGATAATCCAGATTTATATTTAATTGTAAAACAACTGTTAAATCTGATTACAACCCTAATACTATGATGTTTTTACACTAAAAAGTGCCAAAAATTACAATAAAAAAATTAGATTTGCTGTCGCAAAAAACAAATATCCTAAAATGAGTGCAGTAGAAATAAATAAAGATACCTGGTTAAAGTGGTTTGAGTCGATGTTGCTGATGCGCAAATTCGAAGAAAAAACCGGCCAGTTATACGGACAACAAAAAATACGTGGCTTTTGTCATTTATACATTGGACAAGAAGCTGTAGTTGCAGGTGCTATATCTGCGATGCAAAAAGGCGATTCAATGATTACCACTTACCGTGATCACGCCCATGCCTTAGCTTTAGGAGTTAGTGCTGATAGTATTATGGCAGAAATGTACGGTAAGGCTACAGGTTGCTCTAAAGGTAAAGGTGGTTCAATGCACATGTTCAGTAAAGAGCATAACTTCTATGGTGGTCATGCAATCGTTGGCGGTCAGATTCCTTTAGGTGCTGGCGTTGCTTTTGCAGAAAAATACAAAGGAACAGATAATGTTAATATATGTTATATGGGCGATGGTGCTGTGCGCCAGGGTGCATTAAACGAAACCTTTAACATGGCCATGCTTTGGAAATTGCCTGTTATTTTTGTTTGCGAAAACAATGGTTATGCAATGGGTACTTCAGTACAACGTACTACTAACATGACCGATATTTATAAAATAGGTTTAGGTTTCGATATGCCATGCGCACCAGTTGACGGTATGGATCCGGTTGCTGTACACAATGCAATGGACGAAGCAATTCAACGTGCGCGTAAAGGTGAAGGACCTACTTTCCTGGAAATGAGAACTTACCGTTACCGTGGGCACTCGATGTCAGATCCGGCAAAATACCGTACCAAAGAAGAATTAGAAGATTATAAAGCAAAAGATCCGGTTGAGCATGCAAGAGAAACGATCCTTAAAGAAAAGTATGCAGATCAAGCCTGGATTGAAGAAGTAGAAGCTAAAGTAAAAGGAATTGTAGATCAGGCAGTAAAATTTGCTGAAGAATCTCCATGGCCTGATGCATCTGAATTGTACAAAGATGTATATATGCAAGAGAACTATCCTTACGTAATGGACTAATATTATAATAAGATTCAATTAATTAGATATAATGGCTGATGTAATTAAAATGCCCAAAATGAGCGACACCATGACCGAAGGGGTTTTGGCAAAGTGGCACAAAAAAGTGGGCGATAAAGTGAAAAGCGGCGATGTTTTGGCAGAAGTAGAAACTGACAAAGCAACAATGGATATGGAATCTTATTGGGATGGTGTCCTTTTATACGTTGGTGTAGAAGAAGGAACAGCTGTTCCCGTTGATGCCATCATGGCCGTTATTGGTAAAGAAGGCGAAGATTATAAAGCAGCATTAGAGGCAGAACAGTCTGGAAGTCAGGAGTCGGCAAGTCCGAAGACTGAGAGTAAAGATGAAGCTCCTAAAGCGGAAGATAAAAAGAAGAAGCTGCCCCTGCTCAAGGCGGTGGTTTAAGCGAAGAAGAATTAGCTGCTAAAGGTGTTACGGTTATCCGCATGCCTTTATTGAGCGATACCATGACAGAAGGCGTAATTGCCGAATGGCATAAAAAAGTTGGCGATAAAGTTAAGGATGACGATGTTCTTGCTGATGTAGAAACCGATAAGGCTACTATGGAAGTAATGGGTTATGCAACCGGAACTTTATTACACATTGGTGTAGAAAAAGGCCAGGCTGCTAAAGTGAACGGAATTATCGCAATTGTTGGTCCCGAAGGAACCGATGTAAGTGGAATTTTAGCGGGAGGCTCAGCTCCGGCTCCTAAAGCTGAAAGCACAGAAGCACCTAAAGAAGAAAAACAAGCTACAACTGCTGATGCAAGCGAATCTGCTCCAGTTGCTGAAAATTCTTCAGATAGCCGTGTTAAAGCATCTCCTTTAGCTAAGAAAATTGCTAAAGACAAAGGGATCGATTTAGCACAGGTTGCAGGTAGTGCAGAAGGTGGCCGTATCATTAAAAAAGATATCGAAAACTTTAAACCATCTGCTGCACCTGCAAAAGCAGAGCCTGCTTCAGCTCCGGCTGCAGAGAAAGCTGCTGCACCAGCACCTGTTATTCCTACTTTTGTGGGTGAAGTTAAATATACAGAAGCTCCGGTTTCGCAAATGCGTAAAGTAATTGCAAAACGTTTAGCAGAAAGTTTATTTACTGCTCCACACTTTTATTTAACCATCAGCATTGATATGGACAACGCAATGGCTGCACGCACAGCTATTAATGCAGTTGCTCCTGTTAAGGTTTCTTTCAACGATATCGTAATTAAAGCGGTTGCCGTTGCATTGAAAAAACACCCGGCTGTTAATTCATCATGGGGTGGTGATAAAATCAGATTTAATGAACATACCAACATTGGTGTAGCCATGGCTGTTGAAGATGGCTTATTGGTACCAGTAGTGCGTTTTGCTGATGGCAAATCTTTATCACACATTTCTGCAGAAGTAAAAGATTTTGGTGGTAAAGCAAAAGCTAAAAAATTACAACCGGCAGATTGGGAAGGTTCTACTTTCACCGTATCTAACTTAGGTATGTTTGGTATTGATGAGTTTACTTCAATTATCAACTCTCCTGATGGTGCAATTTTATCAGTAGGTGCCATACAACAAGTTCCTGTTGTTAAAAACGGCGCTGTTGTTCCCGGTAACGTAATGAAATTGACTTTAGGTTGCGATCACCGTGTGGTTGATGGTGCAACCGGAGCACAGTTCTTACAAACCTTAAAAGGTTTATTAGAAGAACCAATCAGGTTATTAGCGTAATCAGTTAGCAATTCACCGTTTTCAGTTTATACGGACTACATATCAAAGCCATCCTTTTCGGATGGCTTTTTTGCGTTTAAGGCTTTTCGTAAATGGCGACTTAATTTGTTATTTTTGACTAGAACCTTAACTCAAAATAAAATGAAAAAGATATTTCTTTTTGCTGCCTGCATTACTGCGATGCTTGCCTGTAAGCAAAAAAACAGTTCTGATAATGCCGCAGAAAACAAAGCCTTTGCGGCACTTTGCGAGCAATATTATCAGGATGGATTAAAAATAAACCCTTTAAGCGCTACCTACATCGGAGATGAACGCTATAACGATCTTTTGGCAAATGATGGATCGCAAGCCTATTTAAAAGAGTTTAAAAGCTACAATCAGCGTTATCTGGATAGCCTGGGTAAATATGACCGCGAAAGTCTTGACGCAAATGATAAATTATCTTATGACTACCTGAAAGATCAATTGGAAATTAATCTGGAAGGATTAAAATACCATTCTGAATACCTCCCATTTAACCAAATGTTTGCGCTACCCTTAACCATAGGGCAATTGGGCTCGGGCACAGGGGCACAACCTTTTAAAACGGTAAAAAATTACGAAGATTGGTTAAAACGTGTTGATGCGTTTTCGGTGTGGGCCGATACGGCCATCGGAAATTTTAAAAAAGGTGCTGCTGCAGGCATTGTATTGCCAAAAGCATTAGTGATAAAAATGATTCCTCAGATGCAAAGCATGGTGGTAGCCAAGCCGGAAGAAAGTTTGTTCTACGGGCCAGTCAAATTAATGCCAGCCAGCTTTTCTGCTGCCGACAAACAAAAATTAACAGAAGCATACCGCCATTCAATTACCAACGTAATTATTCCCACCTATAAAAAATTGGGCGACTATCTACAGAACGAATATCTGCCAAAAACACGAACTACCTCCGGCTATTCGGCTATGCCCGGCGGATTGGCTTGGTATACTTATCTGGTAAAACAACAAACCACCACCAATAAAACGCCGGAAGAAATTTATCAAACGGGCTTAAAAGAAGTCGCCAGGATTAAAGGCCAAATGGATAGCATCAAAAATTTAGTTGGCTTTAAGGGCGATTTGAAAGCTTTTTTCGAATACATGAAAACGGATAAAAAATTCATGCCATATAAAACACCGCAAGAAGTGCTGGCTGCTTTTGAAAATATCCATCAACGCATGAAACCCAATTTGAAAAAGATGTTTGAGGTAGAGCCTAAAACACCTTTCGAAATCCGTCAAACAGAAGCTTTCAGAGCAGCATCGGCCAGTGCAGAGTATAATCAAGGTTCGGCAGATGGATCACGTCCAGGAATCTTTTATGTGCCCATTTTAGATGCGAAAACATTTAACACCACTTCGGGTATGGAATCGCTGTTTCTTCATGAGGCAATTCCAGGCCACCATTACCAGATTTCTTTAACGCAAGAAAATAAATCACTTCCTAATTTTCGCCGTTTTGGCGGACATAATGCTTATGTAGAAGGTTGGGCTTTATATTGCGAATCGTTAGGGAAAGAACTGGGCCTATATCAGGATCCTTACCAACACATGGGTGCTTTGGGCGATGAGATGCACCGAGCCATCCGTTTAGTGGTTGATGTAGCCATCCACACCAAAAACATGAGCAGGGAGGAAGCTATAAAATACATGACAGACAATGAAGCGATTAGTACTGAAGGTGCGACCGCAGAAATTGAACGTTATATGGGCATACCTGCACAGGCTTTAGGTTATAAAACAGGTGCGATGAAAATACGTGAATTAAGAACTAAGTACGAAAAAGAGCTGGGGCCGAAATTTAAACTTGCTGCTTTTCATACTGCGGTTTTAAAAGACGGATCATTCCCATTATCAGTTTTTGAAACTAAAATGGATGCCTGGGCTGCAAGCCAGAAGTAGTTATATCTTTTTATTGATACTAGAAAGTGTTTCCCGCAGATTTCGCAAAAAACGCAGATAAACCATTCATCTCAGCGTTTTTCGTAGCGATCGGCAGGAAACACTTATCAAAGACCATTCACTTTTCTCCATATCGACTGAGATATGTCTGATGAGTTAAAATTAACAAGCAGTCCTAGTTTTAGTCCAGAAAGTTTGAGGTAAGTAAGTACTTGTTTATGGTGAACTTGAGCAAGTGTTTCTACTGATTTTACTTCGATAATGACAAGATCGTTTATTAATAAATCTATCCGATAGCCGGCATCAAGGGTTACACCTTCAAAAACAACCGGTAATTTCACCTGTTGCTTAACATCTAAGCCATTTCGGTTAAAACATAAGTCAGTACCGTTTCGTAAACAGATTCTAATAAACCGGGGCCTAATGCATTGTAAACTTTAAATATTGCACCTCTTATTTGATAGGAGATATCATTCTCATCCATAGTATAAAAATTTAATGGGTATTCTTAAATGAGGATGATTAACTAAAAATATTATAATCCCTGTAATTATCAAAATCTAAATTCTGTTTAAGAAAAAAGAGAGCCGCTCTGCGCCGATTTTCTTAAATCTGCGGGAGAAAAACCTGATAACTCTAAACCCTTTTCCAATTCCGTTGTTAATTATTAAAACACCCAAATCATGGACAAAGAAAAATTGATACAAGAAGCTTACCTGGTTGCGCATAAGATAGAAGAGAATGGCAATTTCCCCAATAACCCTACTTTGCCATTAATGATATATAAAGGTACCTTCAGGCTGCATCCGGATGATACCGAAGAGGTAATCAGAAAGGTTTTTGCGCAGAATGGTTATACCAATTCTTGGGTTGATGGCATTTTTGATTATCACCACTACCATAGCAATACACATGAAGTAATGGGCGTGTTTTGTGGTAAGGCCGATGTACAGTTTGGGGGTGAACATGGTGTTTGCATTGAACTGGATAAAGGGGATGTGATCATCATTCCGGCAGGTGTAGCACATAAAAAACTGAACTCAACTGACGATTTCACTGTTGTTGGGGCATATCCAAATGGCTCAGATTATGACATTAAATATGGCAAAGCGGAAGAACGTCCTGAAGCAGATGAAACCATTGCTAAAGTGAAAAATCCGGACAGTGACCCCGTTTATGGAAGTAAAGGCCATTTATTTGAATGCTGGTACGGACAAAATTGCGAAAATGTGTAAAACTCTTTCGTTGTAACCGTCTAAAATTCTTTAATTTTCGGGTTTTAAATACTACCCTAATTATAAATGAATTTTAGATATATATGTTCAGCATTAGCCCTCTCCGCAACTTTACTAACCGCATGTTCAGGCAAAAAAGCTGAAGAAAAAAGGCATCTGAAAAAAAGATCCGCACCAAAGAAGACGATAAAGCGGATAGCCTTTTATTAGTCTATAATCCACAAAAAGGCGACAAATGGATTGCCGATTTTGTAGATAATCTACATAAAAAATATGGTTTTAACGGAAATATGCTGGTGGCTAAGGATGGTAAAATCCTTTACGAAAAAGCCATTGGATGGGCCGATTACCTTCACCGCGATAGCTTAAAAATCAACTCTGAGTTTGAACTGGCTTCAATTACCAAAACATTTACTGGTACGGCCATTATGCAATTGGTAGAAGCTGGAAAACTCTCTTTAAACGATAACGTAAAAAAGTTTTTCCCTAATTTTCCTTATGAAGGCATTACCGTAAAGCTATTGCTTTCTCACCGAAGCGGTATGATGAACTACGTTTACTTTATCGATGATATCTGGCGTAAAGAAAAGCGTAACATGAAAAAGGGAGTAACCAACCAGGAAGTAATGAATGTTATTGCTGAGCGGAAACCAAACCCATACACCAAACCAGATAACCGATTCCATTATAACAACTCAAACTTTATGGTATTGGGTGCCATTATAGAAAAGGTAACCGGACAGCGTTATTCGCAGTATATGATGGAGCATGTATTTAAACCGGCAGGATTGAAGCATACTCACGTATATAGCACAACTGAATATGAAAAAATCCCGGTTGATGTAGTTGGTCACGACCGTACCTGGCGCTATTCGGTAGCACAAAACTTTTTAGATGGCCCTGTGGGAGATAAAGGTATTTACAGTACAGTACACGATTTGGTTTTGTTTGACAAATATTTAAAAAACGGAAGACTACTAACTAAAAAGAGTCTTGATTCGGCTTATGTAGGCCGGAATAAGCCCGTAAATGGCCATTTCAACTATGGTTATGGCTGGAGAATGTTCGATGGCGAAAAAATGGACAAAGTAGTGTACCATACGGGATGGTGGCATGGTTTCCGCCATATTTATGTAAGAGATCTAAACAAAAACATTGTTATTGTGTTTTTAGGCAACCTGACCAACGGAAGTTTAATGCATCTCGATGATCTGTATAAACACTTCGACATGCCAATTATCCGTAAGGGGGCATACCATGGCAACGGCAGTTTGCCAGGTTCAGACGAAGATTAAATTTATGGCAAAAACAAAATGGATTATCGGACCGGGTACATTAACCATCTATCCTAAAAGAAATTTAAGGATAGTAGGGCTTATATTTTTTGTATTGATTGCGGCATTTATTTTCTATTTATCAAGATCAGTACAAGGTTATTCTGCTGGCCTCACTTTTGGGTATTATGGCTGCCTGTTATTAATTCCGTTATTGCTGATTTTTATTGCTGAAACAAAAGTAATTTTTGATGGGAACAGCAGGATTTTATACAAAAAAATTGCGTTTTTACCAATTGGATCAATCCCTTTTGATGATATCGCTTCAGTAGAACCTTACGAAGTACTGGGAAGCGGCTTTAATTATAAACTGTTCAAAAAAAGCAACAGGCATGGCAGAGGCTTACTTGTTTCTTCTGGTTATAGTAAAACCACCAATGCTAACCTGATCGCTTTTCAGCAGGAGGTATTACCAAAGATTGATGAGCTTGTGTTCGCTAATGCCCCGTTAGTTCCTAAACAGACCATTTACGATTTTAAATTCTTCAGAGAAGAAGGTGGTATTTACCTGTTGCGGGATAATAAGATAGGAAGCTTTATTTTTGGGTTGATTTTTATCGGTGCTACCGTTGCCATATTATTTAGCCCCGATTTTTTGGCAAACGAAGGATCAATTCAGAAAATACTCCTCACCTATTTCCCGGCGGCGATAGGCTTGGCGCTTCTTTTTGCAGCAACCTCCAATATCCGTTTTGATAAAAGCCAAAGAAAGATTATCCGTTCTACTTTTGCCGGCCGGTTTAAAAAAGAATATCCTTTTGATGATCTAATCCGTTTTCAGGTGATCCGTAAAACAACCAATCTTATTTATTCGGGTACCGAAGTCAGGGCAGAAATTTTATTGCCTGCCAAAAACAAAACAATCACCTTAAACCTTAAAAGCTTTATAGGCACTAAAAAGATTGAGCGCTTTCTTGATGAAGCCAATACGATTTTAGGCCGGATTTAGTTCATTATAAAACAACACGATTATGTTCGATAAATTATTTGCGGCTCAACAAAAAGCCGAAGAAATTAAAAAACGTCTGGATACGATCTCGGTATTTGGCGAAGTTGAAAATGGTGCAATAAAAATCACCGCTACTGCCAACAAATCCATCACCGGAATCTCCATTAATGAGGAGTTTTTGAAAAATGCCGATAAAGAAGAATTGGAAGAACTTTTGTTAACTGCGATTAACAAAGCAATGGCAAGCGCCGAGCAAGTAAGTGCCGCAGAAATGCAGGCATCAGCACAAGATATGCTAGGTGGATTAGGTGGCATGTTTGGCCAATAATATCGTTAGATCAATCTTGATACTTAAATCTCCATACTTGATACTAGAACTATGAAATACACCTATTATGGCCAATCTTGTTTCCTACTTGAAGCTGCTGGCAAAAAATTATTATTCGATCCATTTATATCACACAATCCATTAGCTAAAAATGTAGATATCAAGGCGATTGAAGCTGATTATATTTTAGTGAGCCATGGTCATGGCGATCATGTTGCCGACCTGGTTGAATTGGCTAAACAAACCCAGGCTACAGTTATTGCCATGCCGGAGATTACCGATTGGGCTTCGAAGCAGGGCGTAGAAAAAGTACACGGAATGAATTTCGGCAAATTTACTTTCGATTGGGGGAGCGGTGCGTATGGTACCTGCAACACATTCTTCTGGCTTGCCTGATGGAAGTTATGGTGGTAATCCTGCAGGTTTTGTGTTAGAAGTTGATGGCAAACAGATTTACTTTGCTGGTGATACCGGCTTAACCATTGAAATGAAGCTGTTGGCTGATATTTACAACCTGGATTACGCCATTTTACCGATTGGTGGAAATTATACCATGGATGTGGATGATGCTTTAATTGCGACAAAATACTTTGATTGCGATAAAGTGATCGGCGTTCATTACAACACCTTCCCGGTAATTGAAATTGATACCAAAACCGCTGTTGATAAATTTGAACGTGAGAAGAAAACCTTGTTGTTGCCGGCAATCGGTGAAACGATAAGTTTATAGCTTCGGCAAACCGTCATTTCGACTGAAGTGCAACGGAATGGAGCGATCTATCTCGAGGTAGATCGCTCCGCTACACTGCGTTCCGGTCGAGATGACGATTTTTTTAAAGAGTGCGTACTTAAGGAGTAATCTATCTGGCCTAAAAACAAAAAAGGGCCTCCGATTTTCATTGGAGACCCTTCAAATTATAAACCTGAACCTAATTCTTTTTAGCAGCAGTTTTATTTGCTTTGTAACGCATATCTGCTGTACCATCTTTTTTAGTCGGACCAGCAACTTTGGTTACTGCTTTTGCTTTATTTTCTTTAAAACGCATATCCGGCGTACCATCTGCTTTTACTTTAGCAGCTGTAGTAGTTGTTTTAGTTTCTACTTTTTTAGCCTCTTGTTTTACGCCTGCTTTAACAGGTGCTGTTGTTGTTTTTACTTCTTTTTTGGCAACAGTTTTAGCTTTAGTAGCTGGTGCTTGAGCAAATGCGGTTGTTAAACCAAATGCTGCGATTGCGATTAAACTCAATAACTTTTTCATAATTCTTGATTTTTTAGTTGTCATGAAGCTTCTTCGTTTCACTCCGAGGTTTCATGTTTTTTCGATTTTTGTTTTACTCGTTATTTGTTGATATAAAATTGATCAATCGGAATGAAGTTTTAATGAAGATAACGAATATTTTTATTTTTAATGCGCAGCCAGCCAGTTATCGCCCTCACCAATTTCTACAACAATTGGTACCGTTAATTTAATGGCATTGGCCATTTTATCCTCAATAATGGCTTTCATCGCTTCTTTTTCAGACCTCAGTACATCAAATACCAACTCATCATGCACCTGCATCGTCATGGTTGATTGCAAATTTTGTGCTTTCATCTCTTTGTGGATGTTGATCATGGCAATCTTGATCATATCCGCTGCAGAGCCCTGTATAGGCGCGTTAATCGCATTTCGTTCTGCAAAACCTCTTACTGTTTGGTTAGCAGAGTTAATGTCTCTCAAATAGCGTCTTCTACCCATTATGGTTTCTACAAATCCATTTTCCCTGGCAAAATTCATGGTATCGCTCATGTAACGTTTAATACCAGGGTATTGCGCAAAGTATTGTTCTATAATTTCGGCTGCTTCCTTACGCGGAATACCTAAATTCTGCGATAAACCAAAAGCCGATTGACCGTAAATGATGCCAAAGTTAACTGCTTTTGCATTTCTACGCTGCGTTCCATCTACCTCTTCAATACTTACACCATATACTTTTGCTGCTGTTGCCGTGTGAATATCGATCCCTTTGTTAAAAGCATCAAGCATATTCTCTTCCTTACTGATTTCGGCAATAATGCGCAATTCTATCTGCGAATAATCAGCAGATAACAAGATGTGATTTTCATCCCTAGCAATAAAGGCTTTACGAACCTCTCTGCCACGTTCGGTACGGATCGGAATGTTTTGTAAATTTGGATTGTTAGAGCTCAACCTGCCGGTAGCGGCTACAGCCTGATTGTAAGAAGTGTGTACCCTGCCCGTTTTAGGGTTAACCATTAGTGGCAATGCATCAACATAAGTTGATTTAAGCTTCTGTAACTGGCGGAAATCTAAAATATCCTGTACAATATCACTTTTGCTTGCTAAAGCCGTTAAAACGTCTTCTCCGGTCTGGTATTGACCTGTTTTGGTTTTTTGGCTTTTGGATCAAGCTGAAGTTTATCAAATAAAACTTCTCCTAATTGTTTCGGTGAAGCGAGGTTAAATTTAATTCCGGCTTTATCATATACATTCTGTTCAAACTTGATAATTTCTGTTTCAAGCTCTTTAGAATAGGCCTGTAAAGTTTCGATATCAATCCGAACGCCTTCCTTTTCTATATCAGCCAAAACATAAACCAAAGGATTTTCAATTTCTTCGGCCAGCTTGGCAGCGTTTAATTCTTTTAATTTTGGTTCGAAAATATGCGCCAACTGTAAAGTAACATCAGCATCTTCAGCTGCATAATCAACCACATCAATTACCGGAACATCACGCATGGTACCCTGGTTTTTGCCTTTTGCACCGATCAGTTTAGTAATCGAGATTGGTGAATAACCCAGGTAGTTTTCTGATAACACATCCATCCCATGGCGGGTATCAGGATCGATTAAGTAGTGGGCCAGCATGGTATCGAAAAGTTTTCCTTTTACTTCAAGGCCATACCACTTCAGCACTAAAATATCGTATTTGGTATTCTGACCGATTTTCTCAATCGCTTCATTTTCCAATACCGGTCTAAATTCATCAACAATTAACTGCGCTTCTTCCCTTTCTGCAGGAACAGGGATATAATAACCTGTACCTGGTTTAATGGAGAATGACAAACCTACTAAATCGGCCATGTTTGCATCAGTACCAGTAGTTTCGGTATCAAATGAAATCCGCTTTTCAGCAAGCAAGAGTTTGATTAAATCTGCACGTTTTTCTGCGGTATCAAGCAACTGATAATCGTGTTCGGTATTTTCGATGGTTTTAGCAGGAAGTTTTTCTACCGGTTCTTCTTCAAGTGTGTTGGTATATTGTATGGTTTCACCCGATTGATTGCCGAACAGATCGGTTTGGGTACCTTCCTGAAAACGTGCCGTGGTAACCGAAAATTCATCGCCAAATACCCTGCGGCCTAAAGTTCTGAATTCTAATTCTGTAAATAAAGGTTCCAACAAGTCGCGGCTTGGATCACAAAGTTCCAGGCTGGCTTCATCCAGTTCAACCGGAACATCCAATAGAATTGTCGCTAGTTTTTTAGAGATTAATCCCTGTTCTGCAAAGTTTTCTACGTTTTCGCGTTGTTTTCCTTTTAGCTCATGGGAGTTGGCAATAATATTCTCCATAGAGCCATACTGCTTGATCAGGGCTTTAGCGGTTTTCTCCCCAATCCCCGGGATACCCGGAATATTATCCACGGCATCGCCCCATAAACCTAAAATATCGATTACCTGTAGTACATTTTCGATCTCCCATTTAGCCAATACTTCTTTTACACCCAATATTTCCATATCATTACCCATGCGGGCAGGTTTGTAAATGAAGATATTTTCAGAAACCAGTTGGGCAAAATCCTTATCCGGTGTCATACAGTATACCTGATAGCCTTTCGCTTCGGCCTTTTTGGCCAGTGTACCAATAATATCATCGGCCTCATAACCATCAGAAGTAATTACCGGGATATTGAAACCGGTAATCAGTTTAATCACATAAGGCATTGCAGCGGCCAGATCCTCAGGCATGGCCTGTCGGTGTGCTTTGTAGGCCTCAAAAGAGGTATGCCTTTCTGTTGGGGCTTCAGTATCAAAAACAACCGCAATATGTGTTGGTTTTTCTTTCTTCAAAACATCTAATAAGGTATTGGTAAAGCCCATTACTGCCGATGTATTGATGCCTGTTGAGGTAAAACGGGGGTTTTTGCTTAATGCAAAATGCGCCCTGTACATCAGCGCCATACCGTCGAGGAGAAAGAGTTTTTTATTCATGTGATTACACCGATTTAATGATTGCCGGCAAATAGATTTACCGGATGATAAAAGTAACCAAAGTTAATCATATCGGTAAAATGCTTTATCAACAAAAAAATTAAAATTAAATTATTGAATTGCAATACGAAAGCTTATTCCTCAGGTAAATGAAAGAGTCGTTCAATAATTTTCAAAAAGAACATCAAGATATTAGAAACAGGAAATATCAAAATTAACCTGAATTAGTACGAATTGAAATTTAGTTCCGTTATTTGTGAAAAGCCAATTGATTATATGAAATTTCTGTTTTCTATCTTTCTTTTCTTCTTTACTTTAAACCAGCTTTCTGCACAGGATTTTATCCTTAAAAATAACGACGATGTAATCCGCGGAACGATTAAGGGTACCGACTATTTTTCGGTGTTTATCAGTGCCAATGATGAAACGGATGTAATTTTACCTGCAAAGGATGTGAAAAATTTCTTCTGGAATGGTGATAGTTTTGTGAGCAAAGGATTTGCATACGGGCGTAATTTCGAATATCGTTTTGTTAAAGTAATTGAAATGGGAACCGTTAACCTTTATTCCTTTGGCGGAGGCACTCTGGTTCCTCAGGTGAAAGAGAAAAAGATGAAATTCAGGCCATCAATTGGTATTGGAACAGGAACCGGTGGCTATGGAGGCATGGGTATGGGCGGAGGCATCAGCATCGGCGGCGGACGAAATTCTGCGCCTGAAAGACCAGCTGGTGCGCCCGCTATACGCTATTTCATCGAAAAACCCGGTGCCGGTCCGCTACAGGAAGTGCCGATGAAGGCAATAACCGAGGACTCAAAAAAGATTGAGATTAAAAATATCCTGTTGCAGAAAATAGGCGATCAGCCAACTTTAAAAGCCAAAATTGAAGTAGGAACAGATTTTAACAGCCGGGATGTTATTGAATGGGTAAAGGAGTATAACGCGACAAAGAAATAAAGCCAGGACTAACTGATTTCAGGATTGCAAGATCGTTTAACTATTATCCTCGCGCTTTAACTTTATATAAATGGCTAAACTGATAAGCTTATCGTTTTTAATTTCGCAGTTCTCCATTGTTTCCTGATAATCAAAACCAATTTTTTTCAGCACCTTTTTACTGTTATCATTTTCTGTTTCAACCATAGCCTCAATTTTCCTTAACTGTAATTCTTTAAATGCATAATCGCAGACCGGATTGGCTGCTTCGGTAATGATACCCTTTCCCCAATGTTCGGGCAACAACCAAAAACCGATTTCAGCCTTTTGATCTTTTTTGCTTAAATCATTGAATCCTATGGCCCCTAAGAGATCAAGGTTTTCTTTATCACAGATTACCCACCAAATACCTTTTTCATTTTTTTGAAGGTCATTGGACCAGATCAACTGCTCATTGGTTTCCTCCAGGCTTGCATAGCGCACACCATAATAGTGGATCACATCCGGATGGGATAATCCTTCAAAAACAAATGCTAAATCGTCAGAACAAAATTGTCTCAATAAAAATCTATCGGTGTGTATTGTAGCTGAAGCAAACATTATCTGGCGCAGCAGTTTAATAAGTGGTCGTTCACCATGCCAGTTGCCTGCATATGCGCATAACAGATGGTGGTGCCAAAAAATTTGAAACCACGTTTTTTCATGTCTTTGCTGATCTGATCAGAAAGTTCTGTTCGTGGCGGAACATCACTCATTTTTTCGATGTGATTTTGGATTGGTTTGCCACCAGGAACAAAACTCCACATGTATTTAGAGAAACTGCCAAATTCTTTCTGAATCCCGATAAATAATTTAGCGTTGCTAATGGCACCGTTAACTTTTAAACGGTTACGAATAATGCCTTCGTCATTCATTAACCTTTCTACATCTTTTTCAGTAAAGGCAGCTACTTTGTTAACCTCAAAATTGGCAAAGGCTTTACGGTAGTTTTCCCGTCTTCGAAGGATAGTAATCCAGCTTAAACCTGCCTGCGCACCTTCCAGTATTAAAAATTCGAATAAAATCTTATCATCATAAACAGGTTTCCCCCATTCTTCATCGTGGTATTTGATGTAGAGCGGATCAGTGCCAGCCCAGCTACAGCGTATGGTTAAGTTTGGAGTTTGGGGTTCGGAGTATTGAGTCGGCATAGGGGTGAGTTTGGAGTTTAGGGTTGGGAGCCTGGAGTTGCCATAGCAAGGCATTAAGATTGTTTGATCAGGAACTTTTCCGGATTATTCATCATATATACCAATAGCTTTGCGACTTCCTCTGCCTGATTATTTAACATATTAAATTCAGCCTCAGAAATGTAGCTACAGGCCAGAGCGAATTCTAGCCAAGTTTGAGTTTCACCGTTTTCGGTGTCTGCGTCGGAGAGCTTACTCACGAAATGGTTTGGATATTTTCTTTTTCTATAGGCTTCTGCCAAGTTCGCACAAACACTTCTCGAGCATCTTCTAATCTGATCCGTTAAACTATATTTTTCTCCTGATGGAAATCTTTTAGAGATATGAAATATCGCCATTGAAAGTTTAAATCCTTTCTGATAAGCCAATAAATCCTTAATTGTTCCCATAACTAAATATAAGAACATTCAATTGCATTATCTAGTCGATTTAAGAATTCCCACTCTAAAAACTCGCAACTCCAATCTGGGACATGCAAGGAAACTCCCAACTCTAAACTCCCGACTCCAAACTTAGTTCATCCCAATACTCAACAGCTCTTCTGTAATGCGGAATTACAATACTGCCGCCCACAAGATTGGCAATCATAAAAATCTCGTTCATTTCGTCGCTGTTTACACCCGCGTCGAAACATTTGCCTAAATGGTATTTTATGCAGTCATCACAGCGCAAAACCACCGAGGCTACCAGGCCTAACATTTCTTTCGTTTTAATATCTAAAGCTCCATCGGCATAAGAGGTTGTATCAAGAGCAAAAAAACGTTTAATATTCGTATTTGCCGTTTCCATGATCCTATCGTTCATTTTTTCACGATAGCCATTAAATTCTTCTACGAGCTTTCCCATGTATATTAATTATTGAAAGAATGATTTTTTGAATGAGCGCATGACGTTCATATTAATTTACTTAGTCGAGGTTGATTTCTTCCAGCGGATTCCAGAATACCTTCTTAAAGTTAATTACCTTATCGTTCTTCACTTCAACCCCTTCCTGTCTCAACAGCTCTTCCATTAATTCAGGGGGCTTAAAATGAAATTTTCCGGTAAGCAGTCCGCTGCTGTTTACTACACGGTGAGCAGGCACCCTGGGTTGAGCTGTACCGGCATACAGCATGGCATGCCCAACCATTCTTGAAGATTTTGCTGCACCCAAACTTTTCGCGATAGCTCCATAGGAAGTAACCCTTCCCTTCGGAATTAAGCGGGCAATCTCATAAACCTGTTCGTAAAAGTTGGTATCCATTATTCAAAAGAAAATTGAATATAATTAATATTCTTATCGTGTAACAAGTATTTTTTCTCGTAATAGGTTTTGATCGACAATACTTCATCAACCAGATCTGAAGTATATAAATGATTGGTATTTTTGTGCACAGGTAAACTTAATTCTGCAACCTTTTCGCAGGTGTAAGCATACAGTTGGTCGTTATCTGTTTTCAAATTAACATGACCACCCGGTTTTAAAACAACTTTATAACGGTTTAAGAATGCGGGAAAAGTTAAACGTTTTTTCTCACGGCTATCCTGTGGTTGCGGATCAGGAAAGGTAATCCAGATCTCATCAATTTCTCCTTCGTTAAAGTAATCCAACAAATTTTCAATCTGTATCCTTAAAAAAGCCACATTATCGATCCCGTCTTCAATAGCTGTTTTGGCCCCGCGCCAAATGCGGTTACCTTTATAATCAATGCCGATGAAATTCTTATCCGGAAATAACCTGGCCAGATTTACCGAATATTCACCTTTGCCACATGCCAGTTCGAGCACAATCGGATTAGCATTTTTAAAATGTGCTGAAGCCCAATTCCCTTTTAAGGCCTTTCCTTGTTCTAATTGATATACGTTCGCAAATGTTTCGATTTCTGCAAAACGCCTAAGTTTATCTTTACCCAAAAGTTTTTTTCTGCAAAAATACAATTAAATCAATAACCGAAGTTTCTTTTGCCAGAAAGATTAATGGCAATCTTGTTTATGAATTGTATTTTTGCAGCTTATAAAAATTACCGTGGAAAAAAACGCAAAAATATATGTTGCAGGTCATCGTGGTATGGTGGGTTCGGCCATTTACCGTAAACTGCAAAAAGAAGGTTACGAAAATATTATTACCAAAACTTCAGATGAACTGGATTTGCGCAACCAGCAGGCGGTTACTGATTTCTTTGCTGAGGAAAAACCGGATTATGTTTTTCTTGCAGCAGCAAAAGTTGGTGGCATTGTAGCGAACAACACTTACAGGGCCGATTTTCTTTACGAGAATTTAGCCATTCAGAATAATGTGATCCATAATGCCTATTTAAATAATGTTAAGAAGCTGATGTTTTTAGGTTCAAGCTGTATTTACCCTAAAATGGCTCCGCAGCCATTAAAAGAAGATTACCTCTTGACCGGAACTTTAGAACCTACCAACGAACCTTATGCGATTGCAAAAATTGCAGGGATTAAGATGTGCGATGCTTATCGCGATCAATATGGCTGTAATTTTATCTCGGTAATGCCAACAAATTTATATGGTTTTAATGATAACTATCATCCTCAAAATTCGCATGTTTTACCAGCTTTGATCCGTAAGGTACATGAAGCAAAAGCAAACAACGAAAAAGAGGTAGTAGTTTGGGGTTCTGGTTCACCTATGCGCGAATTTTTATTCGCCGACGACTTAGCAGATGCCTGTTATTTCTTAATGCAAAACTATAACGAACCACATCTGATTAATATTGGTACCGGACATGATGTAACCATCAAAGACCTGGCTTTATTGATCAAAGATGTTTTAGGTTTTGATGGCGAATTGGTGTTCGATGCCAGCAAACCAGACGGCACGCCGCGTAAATTAATGGATGTGAGTAAACTCCATAACCTGGGATGGAAGCATAAAATTGAGCTTAAAGAAGGTATTGCCCTGGCTTATCAGGATTTTGAAAGCCGGTACTAAATAAATTTTACAATGGTGCGCAGTATAACATCCTGCGCATTTTTTATTTACGCCTTATTTTTTAGCAGCAGGATCATAAATGGCTACTGCCACCCGGCTATCGGCACAGCCGTAGTATAAAAACCATTTCTTTTTGAAATAAACCAGCCCTTCAATAAAAACCGTGCCTGACGGGTATTGGCCGCTTTTTCAAAAGGTGCAGTAGGTACGAAAAAGGGTTGATCGAGCCGCGCTATTACTTTTGAGGGATTTTTTAAATCGAACAACACCTGCCCGGCCGAATAGGTATTGGCTACATAATTGGTATCCCTTTCGGCATCGCCCCTGTTTTTACCGTTGTATAAAACTAAAATACCTTTATCGGTAACAATTGCTGGTGGACCACATTCGGTCAGGTCGCTATCGAAATAATTTTTTCGGGGTTTCACAATTAAATCCAAATCACCTTTTGCATTTAAAGCAGGCTCCCAGTTGATAAGATCGGCTGAAGTAGCAATATTCATGAAACGTTCGCCCCAATACATCATATATTTGCTGTTTATTTTGGCAATTACCTGTTTGCCATTTTCTACCCTGGTTACAATAGAACCAGATTTGCATTTTAGATCCTTAAATTTACCATTATAGGCCTTACTAAACGCAGCACCGTGTTTAGTCCAGTGTTTCAAATCTTTGGAAGTGGCTACAGCCAACCGGAATATATTCCGGTTCCATTGGGTATACAGCATGATATACAATCCTTCTGCGGTTACCGCAATTCGCGGGTCTTCGCAACCACCCGGCCATTCGGATGCTTTCTGATTGTCTTCATCAGGATAGAGCACAGGCTTCGGATTCCTTTTCATTTTAATGCCATCACTACTTTCCGCTATACCTATTCTCGAGGTACGCTTGCCAATACCAATACCTGAGCGGTCTTCTCCGCGATAAAGTACATATATTTTATTTTTGTATTCGACAGCTGCCGGATTAAATACGTCGCCTGCTTCCCAGGCAATTTTTTGTTTGCTCATGGGTTCGAAGAAAAGACTTTCAGTTTTTGGCGAAATAATAGGATTTACATTTTCCGGTCGTATAAATGGTCCTAGCGCCCATTTGGGAAATAGACCCTGGGCATTTGTTGCAAAGGCCAGCGGAAGAAAAACTACAAGAAGAAATAAGCGTAAAGCGATTTTGTTCATAAAGCTAATATACCCAATTAATCTGTTAAGCAAGTGATGGTTAGATTATCGCTAATTAAATCAATGGCGCCTAAATATTCTATTCAACGTTTTGTTTAAACGTCTCATATAAACGAAGAATTTTATCATCTAATTATCCAAAAATCAGCCTTTCATTTCTTTCCCGCTCAGATCATTTTTTATTATAGTTAAAATTGATATATTTGATATTATAAATCAATTTTAACTATATGACTTTAGTACAGCTAGAATATATTGTTGCCGTAGATACCTATAGAAGTTTTGTAACTGCTGCTGATAAATGTTTTGTAACCCAGCCTACTTTAAGTATGCAGGTACAAAAATTGGAAGAATTAATTAGTGTTAAAATTTTCGACAGGAGCAAACAGCCTGTAAGTCCGACAGAAATTGGTGCGCAGATTATTGCCCAGGCCAGAATTATTTTACAAGAAAGTGGAAAAATTAAAGAGCTGATCAATAGTCAGCAGCAAGATGTTCTGGGTGAATTAAGAATTGGCGTGATCCCTACCATTGCACCATACCTTCTCCCTGAAGTGATTTCGGCCATGTTGGATAAATACCCGGAGTTAAAACTATTAATCTGGGAATACACCACCGAAGATATCATTCATCACCTAAAAACCGGTGTGCTGGATTGCGGTATTTTAGCCACACCACTTACAGACCCGAACATTATAGAAACTCCGTTATACTATGAAAACTTTGTAAGCTACATTAGCAAAAACAGTAAACTGTACAAAAAGAAAGCGGTTGATGCTGAAGACCTAAACGATGAAAATATCTGGTTGTTAAACGAAGGCCATTGTATGCGTAACCAGGTTTTGAATATCTGCCGTTCTACAAAAAATAACCGTTTACAGGGTTTAGAATATAATACCGGTAGTGTAGAAACTTTGGTGAGAATGGTCGATTTGAACGGTGGTGCAACCTTGCTCCCTGAGTTGGCAATTGCAGAATTAAATGCCAAGCAGACCAGTAAAATACGTCATTTTAAATCGCCTGAACCTGTGCGCGAGATCAGTCTGGTCACACATAAAAACTTCATTAAAAAACGGATGCTTAATGCTTTAAAAGATGAGATTCTAGAAATCATCCCAAAAGCGATGAAGCAAAAAAGAAAAAAGATGTTGTTGGGATTTAGACTTTCTTGCGAAGTTTCAGAAACCTAAGCGAGGGAAAACTTCGCAAGTTTTTAATACGATCGTCATTGCGAGAAGGCTTTTTCAGCCGACGAAGCAATCTTACAACGATCGCCAGTAGCGTGAGCATTAAGATTGCTTCATGCCTCGCAATGACGACTCTTTACAGGATTGATTCTGTGATTGATTTCGCAACCTCTTAACCTAATTCCCTGTCCTTATCAACATGCTCCGCCAGTTTATAGCTTTGAGCAGCAGGTTTTTTATCTTCTAAAAAGATTAAAATAATTAATGAAATAATGGGGATTAAAAAGGAAATAAAAAACCAGAACCAAAAATTACGCCCTGTTCGCTTTGCCAAAAAACCTGCGAGCAACTGTGGCGACAACAGTAGTCCGAGTACAATAGTGCCTAAGATAATCTCCGGCATTTATTATTGATTTAATCGATTATAAAAGCTAGTCTGATAAAAAAATACTATTGATTTTGTTTTTCTACAGGAGGTGCAGACAGCAATCCTTTAATATCGCTCTCCACTTCTTCTTCCTCGCCTTTTTTCTTTTTCTTGTTTTTAGCTTTTAAGCCTTTACCACTTAAACGCTCCTCGATGATTTTATCATATTCGGTTTGTTGCTCTGGCCTTAAAACATTGCGGATATTTTTTGAGGTTTCGTTCTGTAGTTTATAGAATTTATCTACATCCTCTTCGCGTGAGTTGCCTGCCTGTTGTCTTTTAATTAAATCTGCCTGTTCTTTTGCCTGATTAAAAGTAAAACTGTAGATAACGCTTTTTTGCGTGCCATTTAGTTTTAACCTTTTGTCAAGGTCCTCTACATTCTTTTGTGCAATTTCTGAAGGAGTAGGCACTTTATTTTGCTGCGCACTTACCAATCCATTTACACCAATCACAATTAAGAATAAAATTACAAGCCTTTTCATTTCGAATATTTTATATCTGCGAAGTTACTTAATTATCTTAAAACAAGAAAGTCCCGATTTGCACCGGGACTTCTCTTAAATTTTATGGAAGGCTTATCTTACAAAGCTTTTTTGTAAAGCTCAGCAACTGCATCCCAGTTCACTACATTCCAGATTGCCGCTAAATAATCTGGGCGTTTGTTCTGGTATTTTAAGTAGTATGCGTGTTCCCAAACATCGATACCTAAAATTGGCGTACCTTTTACTTCAGCAATATCCATTAATGGATTATCCTGGTTTGGTGTAGAAGAAACCTGAAGTTTTTTATCAGCACCTACCGATAACCAGGCCCAACCAGAACCAAAACGGGTAGCACCAGCTTCTTGTAATTTAGTTTTAAGGTCAGCAAACGAACCAAAAGTTTCGTTAATTGCTTTAGCTAAATCGCCAGTTGGCTCACCACCTTTATTTGGACCTAAAATGTTCCAGAATAAAGAGTGATTATAATGACCACCGCCATTGTTTCTAACAGCAGCAGGGAATTTTGAAATGTGTTTTACAATTTCCTCGATGCTTGAAGTCGCCTCTGGTTTACCCTCTAACGCTTTGTTTAAGTTGGTAACGTAAGCCTGGTGATGTTTATCATGGTGGATTTCCATGGTAGTTTTATCAATATGCGGTTCTAATGCATCGGTTGCGTAATGTAACGCAGGTAATTCAAAAGCCATAATGTTTATGTTTTAAGATTTAAAAATGTTTCTTGTAGCAAATATAACATTAGAACGTTAAGATTTGTTCATGTTATTATCATCAAATCGTTTTCTGGGTTAATGTTGTAATGTTGAAGGATTTAATATTGAAAGGATTTGAGAAAAATTACCATCGTCCCGATTTGCAATCGGGATGCACGAGAAAGGCGATTATATCGACATTTATATCTTAAACGCATTACAAAATGCGGATCTCGCTAATCCTCGTTACAAACGAAGACTATTAGAGATAGTAGGATAGTAAAAAAGGTTCGTGGTCAATGGATGGATGGCTCATCATCGAATCACGCAATATCTATAAATCAATAGGCCGTGAACTACAGTACTATGGACCATCAATTCAATCTACCTCTTCTTCGCAAAGAATTCCTTCATCAGTACTCCACACTCCTCAGCCATTACACCGCCTTTTAATACTGTTTTTGGATGGAGCAGGCTTGCATTTTTGGAGATAAATCCTCTTTTTTCTTCTCTGGCACCATACACAATGCGGCCAATCTGCGTCCAATAACTCGCACCAGCGCACATTACGCAAGGCTCGATGGTTACATATAAGGTACAATCCCTTAAATATTTCCCTCCAATAGTTTGTGCAGCAGAAGTGAAAGCCTGCATTTCGGCATGTGCAGTTACATCGTTAAAACGTTCGGTTAAATTATAGCCCCGGCCAATAATCCTGTTTTTACTTACCACTATAGCACCTATCGGAATTTCATCATCAGCTAAAGCTTTTTGGCTTCTTCCAAAGCCAGTTTCATGTAATGGATGTCTTCTTCTTCAGAATCGGTATTTTCGAAATTGTAAAAACTCATGTTGCAAATATAGGATAAGACTTCTGAAGTCTCTGAATTCGAATGTCCTTGTTTTTGTTTTGGAGCACAGGGTCAGTACGTATAGGCTACTTCAATCAGGGCTATTTGGTAAGGCCTGTGCTTAATAAGAGAACTTCGCGGTATAAATAGATACTCTATTCTCCCACAGATCACCGCAGATAAACATCGCAGATTTAACAGATTTATATTATTAAAAGGATCTGTGTTTCTTATCCTTTTAAATCTGCGGAAATGTCCCCGCGAAACTTCCGAAGTTTCCAAGGGCAAAGGTCTGGCAAAACTTCGGAAGTCTCAAAGCATTAGATAAGTTTGCTGCCGTTAGGCACTTTGCTTTGCACCGTAGTTAACACGATGTCGCCGTTTTCATCGGCAAAACCGGTAACTAAAAATTCTGACATAAATTTTCCTATCTGTTTTTTGGAAAGTTAACCACCGCAACAATCTGTTTTCCGGGTAATTCTTCCGATGTATAATGTTTGGTAATCTGTGCACTACTCATTTTAATACCAAATTCGCCAAAATCTACTTTTACTTTATACGCCGGTCTTCGGGCTTCAGGAAATTCGAAGGCCTCTAAAATGGTTCCCACCCTTAATTCTACTTTTTCGAAATCGCCCCATGTAATCTGTTCCATAAATAATCAATGTATTAATGGTAAAAATATAAATTATTAAATAATTCGCCATTAGCACCAAAAATAAAACATTAACTCAGTTCAAACGATTGCATTTAATTCAATAGATTTTATAAAAAATTTGCGTTTTATATTTTTCCAACTATCTTTATGCAACCGTTTGCATAACCAAATAATAAAATTAGATGAAAGCATGTATTTATTAGGGATTGATTTAGGTACCTCATCCATAAAAGTTGCCATTGTTGATGCAACTACACAAAGAAATATAGCCACCGCTCAATATCCGGAGGAGGAAACAGCCATCAAGTCTTTACAGTCTGGCTGGGCAGAACAATCACCTGAGGATTGGTGGCAAAATGTTCAACAGGCCATCCTGAAATTAAATTCGACAGGTCTTTTTGATCCAAAAGAAATTAAATCCATTGGTATTGCGTACCAAATGCACGGATTGGTTGTTGTAGATAAAAATCAGCAGGTGCTCCGAGATAGTATTATTTGGTGCGACAGCAGAGCAGTTGAACTGGGCAATAATGCTTTTGAGGCTATTGGGCATGACAAATCTTTGAAACATTTATTAAACTCTCCGGGAAACTTTACGGCATCAAAACTGGCCTGGGTAAAAGCAAATGAGCCAGACATCTATAACCGCATCGATAAGATAATGCTCCCTGGCGATTTTATCGCGATGAAATTAACGGGAGAAATTACAACAAGTATTTCGGCACTATCTGAAGGCATTTTCTGGGATTTTGAAAACCACGAAATTTCTAAAGATGTAATGGAGTATTATGGCATTTCGGGTAACCTCATCCCAACCGTAAAACCCTTATTCTCGGAACATGGTTATTTAAAAGCCGATATTGCCCATTCTTTGAACTTACCAACAGGTATTCCAGTCGCCTATAAATCTGGCGATCAGCCGAACAATGCGCTTTCTCTAAATGTACTAAAACCTGGGGAAGTTGCGGCCACAGCCGGAACATCTGGGGTAATTTACGGCGTAAGCGACGGGCTTACTTACGATAAACAATCGAGAGTGAATACTTTTGCGCACGTAACCTATTCAGAAGAAAAAAAGCACACAGGGGTTTTACTTTGTATTAATGGTACCGGCAGCATGTACCGCTGGGCAAAACATAATTTCGCGCCACAGTCTCGTTATGCCGACCTGAATATCCTGGCGTCGAAAGCGCCAATAGGTAGTAATGGTTTAAAAGTACTTCCTTTCGGTAACGGCGCAGAACGAATGTTAAACAACCAATATACAGGCGCAGAGTTATTGGGCATAGATTTAAACCTGCACAATCAATCAGATATCTTCAGGGCTATACAAGAAGGGATTGCCTTCTCTTTCCGTTATGGATTGGATATCATGCGGGAAAATGGCATGCAGCCTAAAGTCATCCGGGCCGGAAGGGCAAACCTATTTTTAAGTGATGTATTTGCACAAACTTTTGTAGATGTTACGGGCATTCCGGTAGAACTTTACGAAAACGATGGTAGTGTAGGCGCAGCCTTAGGTGCAGGTATAGGCGCCGGAATTTTTAAAAGTGCTGAGGAAGCTTTTAGCAACCACGAAGTAATTAAGACTTTAATACCACAACATTCAGCTGAATATGAAGCAATCTATCAGGATTGGAAAAAAATATTAGAAAAACAATTAGCAATGGGTTAATGGTTCACAGCCATCGGCTATCAACTATGAACCAACAACCACGAATCAAAAACAAAAAACATGACAAAAGTAGTAACAGGAGCAACTGAATTTTTCAAAGGCATTGACCAGATCAAGTTTGAAGGTCTGGAAAGTGATAATCCACTAGCATTTAGATGGTACGACGCCAACAAAGTAGTAGCAGGCAAAACCATGAGCGAGCATTTTAAGTTTGCTTGTGCTTACTGGCATTCATTCAACGGTAATGGTGCTGATCCATTTGGAGGAGCAACGCACATTTTCCCATGGGATGAAAAGAAAGATGCTGTAGAAAGGGCAAAAGATAAAATGGATGCAGCCTTTGAATTTATCACGAAAATGCAGATCCCATATTATTGTTTCCATGATGTAGATGTGGTAGATTATAGCGACGATATTGCTGAAAACGAACGCAGATTACAAGCCCTTGTTGAATATGCAAAGCAAAAACAAGCAGATAGCGGTGTAAAACTATTATGGGGAACAGCCAATTTATTTAGCCATAAGCGTTACATGAATGGTGCATCTACCAATCCTGATTTTCATGTGCTGGCACACGGAGCTGCCCAGGTTAAAGCAGCTTTAGATGCAACTATTGCTCTTGGTGGCGAAAATTATGTTTTCTGGGGAGGAAGAGAAGGCTATATGAGCTTATTAAATACCAACATGAAACGTGAGCAGGAGCACCTGGCTAAATTCTTACACGCCGCTAAAGATTATGCACGCAAACAGGGCTTTAAAGGAACATTCTTTATTGAACCGAAACCATGTGAGCCTTCTAAACACCAATATGATTACGACGCGGCAACAGTAAAAGGCTTTTTACAACAATATGATCTGTTGGCTGACTTTAAACTAAATTTAGAAGTAAACCATGCAACACTGGCAGGTCATACTTTCCAACATGAATTACAGGTTGCGGTAGATAATGGCCTGTTAGGTTCTATCGATGCAAACCGTGGCGATTATCAAAATGGCTGGGACACCGATCAGTTCCCGAACGATATTAACGAACTAACCGAAACCATGTTAATCATTTTAGAAGGTGGTGGCTTACAGGGTGGAGGTGTAAACTTCGACGCGAAAATCCGCCGTAACTCTACTGATCAGAAAGACCTATTCTATGCGCATGTAGGTGGAATGGATATCTTCGCAAGAGCATTAGTGACTGCAGATGCCATTCTTCAAAAATCTGATTACAAAAAAGTAAGGGCCGACCGTTATGCTTCATTTGATAGCGGAAAAGGTGCCGAATTTGAACAGGGAAAACTAAGTTTAGAAGATTTAAGGAATTATGCTGCAGAAAATGGCGAACCAGAGGTTCGCAGCGGAAAGCAGGAATATCTTGAAAACCTAATTAACAGGTATATTTAAATTTATCTTATAAATGTATTCTCCGTGGTCTGTAATCTTCACAGATCACGGATGATATTATATTAATTTTTGCAAAATTAAAAATTTCTCAACGCCTTTATCGGACAGGCATGCCACTGCCCTGCGAATCGAAATGACGATATATTTAGTTCATCTGAGCTCAACAATCTTGAATTTTAGGAAGGTCAAATTAATAAACGTTATTTTAACATTTTTTAATTCAAAAAAAGCGGAGATTAATTTATGATTTTACTACATTTAGATTTCTAAACCAAATAACTTAAATGAAAGTCACAGATTACATTATTTTTCTAGCCTACTTTGCCATTGTAGCAATTTACGGTTTCTGGATTTACCATCGTAAAAAACAAAAGCAAATGAGCAGCAAGGATTATTTTCTTGCAGAAGGTTCACTTACCTGGTGGGCAATTGGCACATCTTTAATTGCCTCGAACATTAGTGCCGAGCAATTTGTAGCCATGAGTGGCGATGGATTTAAAATGGGATTAGCCATTTCTACTTACGAGTGGATGGCTGCTGCAACATTGGTAATTGTTGCTACATTTTTTATTCCCGTATATCTTAAAAATAAGATCTACACCATGCCCCAATTTCTAAGTCAACGTTACAATGGTACCGTAGCCATGATTATGGCTGTGTTTTGGTTATTGTTGTATGTTGTGGTAAACTTAACCTCAATCTTATATCTGGGTGCTTTAGCTGTAAGCAGTATTTCGGGTATTGGCTTTTGGTATTGTATGATGGGATTAGCCATTTTTGCCGTAATTATAGCATTAGGCGGTATGAAAGTAATTGGTTACACGGATGTAATCCAGGTAGCATTTTTAATTTTCGGCGGTTTAGCAACTACTTATTTAGCGCTTAATTTAGTAAGTGATCATTTTGGTGGCTACGGCGTATTAGATGGTTTATCGTTCTTAAGAGAAAAAGCACCAGACCATTTCCACATGATATTTAAGAAAGACAGTGCGAATTATGCTTCATTACCTGGCATGACGGTATTGCTTGGCGGGATGTGGATTGTAAACTTAAACTATTGGGGTTGTAACCAGTACATCACCCAGCGTGCTTTAGGTGCTGATCTCAAAACAGCTAGGGCAGGTATTTTATTTGCTGCGTTTTTAAAGCTGCTAATGCCACTAATTGTGGTTTTGCCGGGTATTGCAGTATATATGTTGTACCAGGAAAAAACAGGTATCGATGTAAATTCAATGATGCCTGGAGGAGAACTTCGTCCAGATCGGGCTTACCCTACTTTATTGAGTATTTTACCAACAGGATTAAAAGGTTTATCTTTTGCGGCTTTAACCGCAGCAATTGTTGCCTCACTGGCCGGTAAAATTAACAGTATCTCTACCATTTTTACTTTAGATATTTTTAAGAAACACATTAATCTAGAAGCCAGTGAGAAAAAACTGGTAAGTACCGGACGCGTGGTTGTAATTGTTGCAATGGCTATCGCAATCGCTATTTCGCCATTCTTAGGTATCGATAAAAAAGGTGGTTTTGAATTTATTCAGGAGTATACAGGTTTTGTAAGTCCTGGTATTTTTGCCATGTTTATTTTGGGCTTCTTCTGGAAAAAAACCACTTCAAATGCAGCCTTATTTGCTACTATAGGTGGTTTTGGTTTATCGGTATTGTTAAAATTCTTACCAGGAATGATGGATCTGTCTTTCCTTCACGATTTTGGATTCTCGGTAGCCAATGCAGATGGAATCTACGAAATACCTTTCTTAGATAGAATGGGCATTGTATTTGTAGTTTGTATTGTAGTGATGTTTGCCATTAGTATGTTCGAAAACAGCAAAGGCGATAAATCTAATGGTTTAGAAGTAGATTCTAGCATGTTCAAAGTTCATCCTTCGTTTGCCGTTGGATCAATAATTGTGTTCGGAATTTTAGTTGCGCTTTATTCGACTTTCTGGTAAAATTAAAAATAAAGAATATGCAAAAGGCTCGCAACTTTCATTGCGAGCCTTTTTTATTCGTCTACTTGCTGGTGTCCTCAGCAACTATCTTAAGTAACTTCAGTTCGATTATTAATATTCCTTTAATTCGATTTATCAATCTCAAGAAGTCTTCGACTACGCTCAGACTGACGACCGTGGTGCTTAACTTAATGTGCTGGGTTACACATCAACCGACCGACAAAATTCCACTTCAGGACACGATTAGAATTAGACCAGTAAACGCTCTTGGGCACCAACGAAATAATTGAATTACTGTGCGCAAGGCCCATCAGGAATTTCTTTACTGATTTTAAGTACTTTCATCACCACTAAAGTAGAATCAAAATCACTGGAAACTACGCCAGTATCAGATTTCGCAAAATAACCTTCCAGCTCTACATACACCGGCTCGTATGGTTTTTCGAAACCTAAGTTGCTATAAGAAAGCTCTAAGTTTTTTACACTGTCTTTAACCCAATATTCACGCCCATCTTCGCATAAGGTAAAAGATTTAACTTCAGGGCCAAAACTATACAAACCTTTAACAGTTTTCAGATTACTTTTTTCTCCTTCGGCTTTATCGTTCCTATTACAAGCTGTAACGGCTACGCCAAGGAGCACAACGAGTACAATTGCTTGCTTAAATAACTTCATTTTATATAGTTTGATTAATTTGATCTATCTTTTTAACACTTAAATTGGATGACAAAGCAGATGCCAAAAATGAAAAGATGCCTACCGTAACAAAAACTAAAACAAAATCTTTCCATTTTAGTGCAATCGGATAAGAACTTACCAGTGTTTTGTTTACTTCATCGCCCATTTTGATGAAACCGTAGGTGTGTTGAAAATAATAAAATATGAGGCCAATAATCAGGCCAAGCACACAGCCAGACATGGTGATCATCATGCCCTCAAATAAAAATATACGTTTGATTAATTTCTTGCCCGCGCCTAAACTGCTCAGAATGGCAACATCCTTCACCTTATCAATTACTAACATGGTTAACGACCCTATGATATTAAATATAGCAATAATCAGGATAAAAGTAAGAATAATATATACTGCCCATTTTTCGGTATTTAAAATATGGTAGAGTGATTTATTTTGTTCGGCCTGATTTCTGACTTCGTAATCTTTACCAACCTTTTCGATTATTTCCCTTTTAAAATCATCTACGTCGACACCGGGCTGGAGATTGATCTCTATTGCAGACACTTTTTTATCTTCGCCTAAAAGTTCACGGGCAAAATCGAGTGGAACTATGATACCATTATCGAAATCTTGTTGTACTTCAAAAACGCCGCTTACCCGGATGTTCTTCACCACAAAATCGTCGGCAGGATTTAAGGTATTGGCCGCGATATCCTTCTTTGGTGAATAAATTTCCAGCTCTGTAAAGGGATCAACTGTATTGACGGCCAAATAACTTTGTAAAGCAGATCCAATTACTGCGTTATCGCCACTCTTATTGTGCAATATAAAATGGCCTTCCTTAATAGTACTATCTAATTTGCTGTTCTTCAAATAGTCTGAACTTACCCCTTTAACCATTCCAACAGCCTGCTTGTTGTTGTATTTTAGTAAAGCATTTTCTTGCAGCACCTCGGTAAAAGCAGCAATATCTTTATTTTTTCTGAGCTGATTAAAATAGCTTGTATCCGGATTAAATGTTTTGCCCTTAGCCGGTGTAATGGCAATTTGTGGGGTAATGGTATCAAACATATTTAATACCACTGTTTCTAAACCGTTAAATACCGATAGAATAATAATTAAAGCAGCACTGCCAACCATTACACCTACCATAGATATGCCTGATATCAGGTTAATGGCATTGGTTGATTTCTTGGCAAAAAGATACCTTCTGGCAATATAAAACGATGTATTCACGGTGGCAAAGATAGGTAAAAGGTTGAGGGTTTAAAGGTAGAAGGTATAGGGTTCTAAGCCTCTACGCTTAAAAAACTTAAAACAATAATTAATATTAAAAAAACGGATTATGTTGTTTTTCAAAACCAATACTTGTGGCTGGTCCATGGCCAGGATAAACTTTGGTTTCATCAGGTAAGACAAAAAGTTTATCAGAAATGTTTTGAATTAATTGCTGATGGTTGCCACCTGGCAAATCTGTACGACCGATACTGCCGTAAAAAAGCACATCTCCACCAATTAATATATGATCGGCTGCACTGTAAAAACACAGGTGTGCAGGCGAATGTCCGGGGGCAAAAATTAAGGTCAATTTGCTATTGCCAAAAGAAATAGTTCCTGTTTCGAGCAAAAAGGTATCTGGCAAAGGAGATACATCATAACGGGTAAAGCCCATTGATGGTGCATAACCGGGAACGGCATTTAAAACCGGTAACTCACCCTGATGAAACTGTGGTTTTAAGCCATAGGTTTCGAATACAAATTTATTGCCGAAAACATGATCAAGATGACAATGTGTATTGAGTAACAAAACAGGTTTTAAGCCTTCGTGTTTGATAAAAGCGGCCAATTCATTTTGCTCAAAACCCTCGTACATACCCGGATCAATAATGGTACATTCTTTGGTCTCATCGTAAAGCACATAGGTGTTTTCGCTGTAAGCGTTAAAGGTGAAGGTCTTTATTGTAATCATAAGATTTCAGAAAAAATCCTGTTTCCAGAAGCAGGATGACAATAATAAGTTAATTTTTCCACCTAAAGGTAGAAATCAAGGTATCGATATCCTTTTTAATAAATTTAATAACAGGCTCAATAGAATCGTATTGCGGACGTTCATTAAAATATAAAGCCCCCTAAAATAATGTTTAGCGCTATCAGTTAAAAAAAACTGGACAGAGGAAGCCGTATTCCCTTCAATGGCATAGTAAATACCATAAACATGGTGATCAGGATAATTGATAATTTTTTGATCAATCGCCCTAGCTTTTATCGTGTGTTTAAAGGCAAGTTTTCGGGCATCTTCTACCATTTCATCATATTCGCTTTTACCCGAAACATCATAATAAGTTAAATGCAAAAAGCCGTTAAACTGTTTAAAGTGCAGGTTATACCAGTTTTTTTGAGCATCACGACTTTCGTCTTGCTCCATTACAGCATAGGTAGGATATTTGAACGAAAAGGGAACTGGTTTGGTAAATGTGATGTAGTCTTTTTTAGGAAATACAATCCTGAAATAAGCTTTTGGCTTCGGACTATAATCATGGTTCTGACAAGCTGTTACGAACAAAAGCAGCACAAATGGAACACAGATCAGTTGTTTTAGTTTCATAGCATTTTATCGAAGATTGTTTCCCCGAAAAGTCGGGCAGGCTGTCGTTCCTGCTGCAAAAACGGCAAGTTAAATTATTTATTCCAGATTGCCCAGGCTTTTTCTGCTTGTTTGTACAGCATTTCCAAACCGTTTTTAATTGCCGCACCACGTTCGGCAGCTTTAGCCAAAAATACGGTCTCCAGCGGATTGTACACTAAATCGTAAGCTAAATACCCGGGGCCAACTAAACTGTAATCAATTTCAGGAAAGGTATCTACATTTGGCGACATCCCTAAGGGCGTAGTATTGATCAATAAATGGTGTGAGGCCAAAATCTCTGGTGTAATCTCCGAATACAGAATAGCACCAGGAGCAACTGTTCGCACCACCACCTGATATTGAATATTTAACTTTTCTAAAACATATTTTACTGCCTTAGCCGCACCCCCATCGCCAAAAACAAGTGCTTTTGTGTGTTGCGGTTTTAACAATGGCTTTAGCGATTCTTCAAAGCCATACGCATCGGTATTATAACCTTTTAAATAGGTTGCGCCTTCAAAGGTTTTGATTGAAATACAATTTACGGCACCAATTTTTTCTGCAGCTTCATCTACTTCATTTAAATAGCAAAGCACACTAACTTTATGTGGAATAGTTACATTAAGGCCACATAGTGATGGGTTTTCACTCAGCAGATCTGGCAGCGATTTAATATCGGCAATAGGAAAAAGCTCATATTGATGATCGGTTATGCCCTCATTTTGAAATTTTTCTGTGAAATATTTTTTTGAGAAAGAGTGAGAAAGTGGGTACCCGATTAAGCCGTATGTTTTCATATTGATATAACAAGCAAACCTTACAGGCTTTTGAAAACTGTAAGGTTTATTTAACGATGTGCCTCGTAATGACGAATTTTGTCTTTATTTTACCTGGTTCAGGAAATAGTCGAAAGTATCTCCGCGTAGTCCTAAACGAATGGTTTCTAAAGGAATTACCTCTGCCGGGGCAATATTACCAAGATTTACATTGCTACCGATTAATTTAATAAACCAAACCTGCTGTTCTTTTTGAGGGGCTTCCCAAATAATGGTTTCTTCAGGAATCTGCGTTAAAATTTCATCAACCAATCCTTCCCTCACTTCGCCACTACCACGGTAAATACCAACATTACCGCCTTCGCGCGCTTCGGCAATTACTTTCCACGAACCTGCCTCAATTTCAGCCTGCATTAATTTAATCCACTTATATGGCGCAAATATTTTAGCGGCATCTTTACTGCCAACTTCAGAAATCACAGTGACCTGTTTAGACAATTCGCGGATAAACTCACATTTTTTATCGTGCTCAATTTCGATAGAACCATCAGAAACCTCTGCGTATTCCATTCCATACTGGTCTAAAACACGTTGATAATCTGAAAACTGGTTACGGATAATAAAGGCTTCAAATAAGGTTCCTCCGAAATAGGTTGGAATGCCCGCACTTTTATATAAAGCTAATTTTTCTTTAAGGTTTGGGGTTACGTGTGAGGTAGCCCAGCCTAATTTTACGATATCTGTATGTACACCGGCAACTTCAATAAAATCTTCTACCTGGCGCAGGCTCAATCCCTTATCCATAACCATTGTTAAGCCTTTTTGGCGTGGTTTAGCTGGACGTTCGGGAACGTTTAATAATGGATAATTCATATAGCTACAAAAGTGAAAAAAATTTTGAGATTTATTTGTTAAATTTTTCTCACAAGGTCGTTACCTTATATACCGGTTTATAACGTTCAAAATGGCACTATTATCCTGCAATTGCGGTAAATATTCAAACAAAATATAGTGTTTGTCGGGGTCAGTTGTTAAAGCCGTTTCCAGGTATCCCAATGCATCGCTATAATTAGCCATGGCAAAAAGATAGGCCACCATTCGGTAATAAAGTTCAGCAGCTTCAGGATTGTTCTTAATTGCTTCTGCCATTGTTTCTGATGCTTCAAGCAATTTTCCCTGCTCATAAAGCACTGTACTAAAATCTAACCAGGCTTCAATATCCAAGGGATTAAACTCCAATACTTTTTCGTAAGCTTCAATCGATTCATCAATCTGGCCTAATTTATAATAAGCATCGGCCATGGCAAACCAAAAATCAGGATTCTCGGCCTCTAAATCTATTGCTTTTTTATAAAAATGCAGCGATTCGAAATAACGTTCTTCAAAATTCAGTGTAACACCGATCCCAAACCAGGCATCTGCCATTTTAGGATCCATTTTTACTGATTTTTTATAATAGGAACGGGCTTCGTCCATTTTTTCCAGCTTTTCGTAACATTCACCAATGGCACAATAAGTATCGGCATTAGGCTGTTCGTATTCGAAAGTCTGTTTATAAACATCTATTGCCTCATCGTATTTATCCAGTTGTACAAGTGCATTTCCTTTGTTAAAATAAGCCGAACTGAAGTCTTCTTTGATCAGTATTGCGTAATCATAAGCGTCAATAGCTTTTTCGAAAAGGTTCAATTTGTGGAAACTATTCCCCAAATTGTACCATGCTGCATAAGAATATGGATCAGTATCGATATATTGCTGATAAAACTTAATACTTTCTTCTTGCTTATCTAATACATCATAACAGAAAGCTAACTCGTATAGACCATCCTGATTCTCCATATTCTGCTCTAAACTCAGCTTAATATAGGTAATGGCATTTTCATAATCGCTCATGCTCTGGTACACATAAGCCATCTGCAATAAAATCTCATCCGTACTTTCGGCCAGTCCCAAAGCTTTTTCATAATTTTCCAAAGCCTCGTCAAAACGTTCAGTATTTTGAAAAATATTACCGCGAAGTAAATAAATATCCGGTTCAGACGGCTCTAAAAGCTCAGCCTTTTGCAAAGAAATAAAAGCCTTTTCGTTGTTGTTGGTTAAGATATAAAGGTGTGCCTGTTTGATTAAAAAGACTGTTGCATAGGGGTGTTGACTGATTGCAAAATCAACTACCTGCAAAGCTTTGACCGGATCATTTTTCTCAATGTAAAAATCTACAATGTATTCAAAAGCGCCTGCATCGAAAAAATACTGATCCTGATTGCGGAGCATCTCTTCGTAACGTTCTACCGAGCGTTGTGCATCTTCGTTGGATTCAAAAAAGAATTCTTCTTCCATATATTATACTATTAAAGAACCGTGCCAATTAGCAGAAAAACACATTATAAGTTTACCAATTTTAATTATTCGTTTTTAAAATAATTATTAACATCAACAGCTAAAAACAGCGTAAACAGCTGACTATAAAGCTTATTAACTGTGACTAAGATGTGTGGATAATCGATAGATTTTTTGCAACATCGCGGTTCCTTTTCCCTTCTTTTACAAAAATACTATAAATTTATGGTATATACGTAATTAAGAAGTCATGAAAGGATTAGTCATTTTTGCCCTGTTTTTACTATGTTTTATTACAAATGGCTTCGCACAAAGCGATGAAGAAAGTGCGGTTAAAAAAACCATAAATAACCTTTTTAAGGGTATGAAAGATGGAGACAGCACTTTAACCAGAAGTGCCTTTGCACCAGAAGCAATAATGCAAACCATCACTAACAAAGAAGCAAAAGTAAGTATACGTTCGGAATCCGTTAACAACTTTATCAAATTTACCGGCACTCCACACCAGGAAAAATACGATGAGCGTATTGTGTTTACCAAAATATTAATCGACGGTCCTTTGGCTTCTGTTTGGACAGACTATAAATTTTATCTGGGCGAAAAATTTAGCCAGTGTGGGGTTAATTCCTTTCAGCTGGTAAAAGGAGATAAGGGCTGGCAGATTGTTTATATTATTGATACGAGGAGAAAGGATAACTGCAACTAGTGATTTTTATGGGTAAGTTATTATTATTGTTTTTGGAAAGCAAGGCCCGTAGCTTGATTATTGTTAGTCGGGTTTACATTATAGTCCCGATTTTCAATCGTGAGCTGCCATTCCAATCCCGTTTATAAACAACTGTTCATGCTACTATTTGAGGTTGCACAGGCTAAAATGTACCACTCGCCGTTTATAAACCTGATAGAACGGAAAGCCCGCAGTGAGGAACGAGTGAGGACTTGGAGGGATAGCAGGGCTATCAACTGCTATAGGCAGAACTGTTCATTTCCAAAATCTCTAAAACAAATTATTAGAGTGCCGTCGCCCTGATCTGTATCATAAATATATAATTGTCATCCTGAGGGTTAATTAATTGTTTAAAATCAATATGAGTCATAGCTTTTTTACTCAGAATTTTAGACTACAAGAGATCGTCATTCCCAACTCGATTGGGAATCGTAATGCAAGCGCTTTAAGATTCCCGCATGCGCGAGAATGACGACCACACTAGTGGATTCTATCAATGGTAGCCTGTCGAAGGACCTGTTTAAATACTCTCTAAAGCGTTTCGACAGGCTCAAAGTGACAAGTTCGAAATGGAATCACAAATATGAATACCGCCTCATGACTATAGTGTTATTTAAAAGGCTAAAAATAATCGTTTTGGAATAGCATTAATCAAACTTCATTATTGCATAGAGAAAGAGCCGGCGATGTTTCCATGCCAGCTCTTTTCTTCAAATGAGATTTTGCTATTATTCTTTTCCCTAAATCAGCTGCGCCTTTTTTAAATAATTCGGCCTGCTTGCCCAGCTTTGTTTTAGCCTCTCCGCTTACTGCGGCTGCTTGTTGTGTTTTGGCTTGAGCAGCTGCAGTATAAGCACCAGCCAATTGCTTGTTTAAATAGGGTTGTAACTTTAATCTTTCAATGGCGTTACTAATGTTCGTTATACCTTGCTCAGTAACTGCAGGGTTAGTGTTGGCTCTCAGATACTGAAAATACTGACCAACTACGCCAAAAACTTTATTCCTATCACCGGTAAGCATAATGTTATCGTAAAATGCCTGATAATCATCCTTTGGTTCGTTGATGTACAAGGATGCGATTGAAGGCGCAATATGCGCTCTTGTATCTTCATCTAACGATGCGATGGCTGAAATAGTTTCCTGCGGTGCCAGTTTGGCCAGGCCATCAACACCAGCAGCAATTACCTTGTACGATCTATCTTTTAAACTTTCTAACACTAAAGTTTTATAAGCCTGATCGCCGGTTGCGGCTAGTTTCACAATTGCAGCTGATCTTGCTTCGGTATTTTTATCTGTTTTGGCAATCTGAAGTAAAACCGGCAAAGCTGCTGCTTTAATCTGAGCATCTTCTAAATTAATGCCATCTATACTTAATGCACGTAAATCTGCCGATTTATCCTTTAAACCTTCTAACAACACCAGTTGACCGCTGTTGGCCTTGCTCTGCATAATAAATTGTAAGGCTTCAATTCTATTGGCATAACTTGGGGCATTTTTGTATTGGAAATAATAGTTTTCTGCGGTTTTATTGTCATTGGTTTCGCCAACTAAAATTTTATCTACATCAAAATCGATTAAATCTGGTTTTGCACTCACGTCAAAACTAAAATTCTGCTCACGACTATTAATCAGAATTTCTTTCCTGATTTTTTTACCACCTGCATAAATATCAATTTTTATAGGCAACGTAAAGGTCTGCACACTCGAATCCTGTGTTTGTTTAACTTTAATTGTTGCCTTGCCGTTTTCATAACCATAATCTATACTTAAAACCGGGTGACCACCATTGTAATACCATTGATTAAAATAAGGACTCCAATCTTTTCCGGTAACATCTTCCATTGCCAAACGTAATTGGTGTGTTTCGCCGTTTTTAAAGGCATTGGTAGTAAGGTAAAGGTTAAGCGATTTGTAGAAAGCAGCATCACCCATCTGGTTTTTTAAGGCATACAAAATAATAGATCCTTTGGCATAGCTGATATTATCAAACATATCTTCCTTATCATTATAATAGAAGCGGGCCAAAACCGGACTTTCACCTTTTTTAGTCGAACCAAGGTAAGATTGCAGTTTTTCGTAACGCGATTTATCTTCAGCATCCTGACCTGCATCATGCCCATGCCAGATTACCTCGCCAAAGGTGGCAAAAGATTCGTTCATGGTTAAGTTAGACCACGATTCGGCCGTTACGTAATCGCCAAACCACTGGTGAAAAAGCTCGTGTGCAATGGTTCCTTCTTCATTTTCATCCAATAACTCTCTATCGGTTTTTTGTACCTGTTCGCCGTGCAACGTAGCGGTCGTATTTTCCATTGCACCCGAAACATAATCTCTGGCCACCACCTGTGCGTATTTGTTCCATGGATAATCCACACCTAACAAATTGCTGTAAAACCGGATCATATCAGGTGTTTTACCAAAAATCTGTTTGGCATAAGGCGCGTATTTAGGCTCCAGGTAATAACTCACTTCCTTGCCTTTATAAATATCTTTTGTGATTTTGAATTCACCCACAGCCATCATAAACAAATACGGAGAGTGGGGCAAATCCATTTTCCATGTATCAGTTCGGGTTCCATCTGCATTGGCTTTCTGGCTCAACAATTTTCCGTTAGAAAGCGTTGTATATTTCGATTTTACGGTTATTGAAATCTCTTCGGTAGTTTTCTGATCAGGCTTATCGATAGTGGGAAACCATGCGGAAGATGATTCTGTTTCACCCTGTGTCCAGATCTGTGTTGGCTTATTTTTATCGGTGCCATCCGGGTTGATAAAATATAAACCTTTAGCGTCGGTTATGGCCGCACTCCCCTTTACCTTCAGTTCATCAGGTTTAGCAGTATAAGCAATATAGACCGTATACTTCTCAGCATTAGTGTACTTTTTATTTAGGGTGATGTATAGCTTATTGTCTTTATAAACATATTTAAGCGGGGTATTTCCTTTTGCACCAACCAATGCAATGGTTTTAATATCCATTCCCTGCGCATCAAGGGTTAAAGAGTCTGTAGCATAAAAATGAGGCTTTAAAGTAACCCATTCTTTACCATATAGGTATCGCTTTGCATAATCAAAAGATACATCGAGTTTGGTATGTACCAGATCGTTAACTTTGGTTGCAGTTACACGGTAAATATTTAAGTTACTCGATTTTTCTGCAGGCTGTTCCTGTGCAAAAAGTGGATTAGCTGTAAAAGCTGAAACCAACATTATGCCACAGGCAATAATTTTTTTATTCATTTTTTAAGATTTTATAAGTCAGTTAACTTTAAAGCAAGATATTAAAGATTGTGATAAAGTAAAGACCCAAATGTAGCCTCCTTTCTGTTAATTTTTTGTTTTTTTGTGTAAATCGTTAGATATATGACTACAGATATTCAATCCATTTTAAATAAATTGGGCGTTAAAGCGAGCAACGCAGCCTACAGTACAGGCAGCCACTGGGGAGGCGAATCGAATACCGATACACTAGAAAGTTTTTCTCCTGTTGATGGTAAACTGATTGCTTCGGCAAAAGTTGCAGGCAAAGCAGACTATGATGCGGTTGTTGTAAAGGCACAAGCAGCTTTTGCAGATTGGCGTACGGTTCCTGCTCCAAAAAGAGGCGAAATTATTCGCCAATTTGGCGATGCTCTACGTGAGCATAAAGACGCCTTGGGTACTTTGGTTTCTTACGAAATGGGAAAAAGTTTACAGGAAGGATTTGGTGAGGTGCAGGAAATGATTGATATCTGCGATTTTGCAGTAGGTTTATCGAGGCAGCTTTATGGTTTAACCATGCACAGTGAACGCCCGAACCACCGGATGTACGAACAATGGCATCCATTGGGAATTGTTGGAATTATTTCTGCCTTTAATTTTCCGGTAGCGGTTTGGAGCTGGAATGCGGCTTTGGCTTTGGTTTGTGGGAATGTTTGCATCTGGAAACCATCAGAAAAAACACCTTTAACTGCCATTGCCTGTCAGCATATTATTGCAAAGGTTTTTAAAGATAATAATATCGCCGAAGGCGTTTGTAATCTCGTTTTAGGCGACAGGGAAGTTGGCAAACTCATGACAAATGACGGCCGCATCCCTTTAATTTCTGCCACCGGATCGACACGCATGGGCAAGGCAGTTGGAGCTGCCGTTGGGGCACGGTTAGGAAAAAGCTTGTTAGAGCTTGGCGGTAATAATGCCATTATTATTTCAGAACATGCTGATTTAGACATGAGTTTAATTGGTGCTGTATTTGGTGCGGTTGGTACCGCAGGCCAGCGTTGCACTTCTACAAGAAGATTAATTATACACGAAAGTGTATATGATGCTTTTACTGCGAAACTGGTTAAAGCTTACGGACAATTGCGTATTGGCGATCCTTTAGATCAAAATAACCATGTAGGTCCACTAATTGATACCGATGCAGTTGCAGCCTACTTAGATTCTATAGCTAAATGTAAGGCCGAAGGCGGTACGTTTTTAGTAGAGGGTGGCGTTTTATCTGGCGATGACTACACGAGTGGATGTTACGTAAAGCCCTGCATTGCAGAGGTTCAGAATGATTTCAAGATTGTTCAACACGAAACATTTGCGCCAATTTTATACCTGATTAAGTACAAAACATTAGAGGAGGCCATTGCTTTGCAAAACGCTGTTCCTCAAGGATTATCATCAGCCATTATGACCTTGAATTTAAGAGAGGCAGAGCAGTTCTTATCGGCCAAAGGATCTGACTGTGGTATCGCAAATGTAAATATTGGTACTTCAGGCGCAGAAATTGGCGGTGCTTTTGGTGGCGAGAAAGAAACAGGTGGTGGAAGGGAAAGCGGTTCTGATGCCTGGAGAGCTTATATGCGCCGGCAAACCAATACCATTAATTATTCGAATACACTGCCTTTAGCACAGGGGATAAAATTTGATTTGTAAAAAAAATTCGTCATTGCGAGGAGGAACGACGGAGCAATCTATATTTGTTATAACCAGGAGTGTCCGAAACCTTCGCTGACAAAAAAGGCGCTGAACTTAAATTCAGCGCCTTTGTGGTAAAATATATGATGGAGTTAGAATAGTTTTTCTAATAAAGAAACCTGTATGTCATCATAACGGGATTTGCTGTTTGCCAAAAGCGATTTTCCTGTTAATCTGATACTACTTTCCAGCGCATTAAAACCAGCCATGTTTATTTTGGATGCTACCCCCATTACAGCCTGGTGTAAATCGGTAGTTCCTTCTAATTTTAAGGATGCACCATCTTTAATATTGGTTGATAAATTAACGGTGTTGGCTTTAATATCTGCCGATGCCTCATCATTTAAAACAATGTTTAGGTTTAACAGGTTGAAATTTCCGGCAGTACTTACACTTGCAGTATTTGAAGCTTCTATAGCAGTTAAGTTATTTACACGCACAATTACGGTTAAGGCATTTTTATCAAAAGAGCTAATTCTAAGTTCTGCTCCCTGCTGTTGTACCAGGGCATTTTTGGTATAATATTGATCATAAACCTCAACACTTTCTTTTGCATCCTGAACAAGGATCAGTTTCACGTTTCCCGAAACTAAAATTTTGCTGATGTTTCTAACATTTGTTAATGCAGTGTAGCTGGAATTATTTTCTGTTGCGTTTGCTACAATTGTTGCGCTGCTTAAAGTAACCATTACTAATGCTGCTGCGAATAAATTTTTAATAGAAGTTTTCATGACCTTAATATTTTATGTTTATAAATCTTTATTTTAAATCCCTAATTATTAGGTGGTTTTGTAATTAAGACTGCGTTCTGGCGAAAACGTTTCAGCCAGTTATGAGCTATTATACCATGCACTTGTATTTATAGACGAACGCCGAATTAACCTATACGAAATCCAGCATATTTTTTGAAACATCGACAAACAAAAAAGACCGGATTAATTAAAAACCGGCCATTTGTTAGAAAGTGATTAGCTTAAGGCTTTTTAATGAGCAGATTACTCTTTGTCTCACTCCAAAAATAATCCTTACTATTATCTTCGTAACAAGTGCTTTGTAAAGAGGTAACTATCATGGTGTATTGGTATCCGTTAATATTCTTGGAAACAGTCAACAGCTTTGACGGATAGAGATACACATGCTTTTAGCCCATTGTCCTTAACTCTCCTTTTTGGCAGGCTTTTACCGCCTGATTATATAAGTCATTTTCACGCTAAGCCTTTAATTCCATTTTTATAATTATAACTATTTTAGCTGATCAATAGTATGGAAATGGGTAGTACACTTTATAAACACATTAATAAATTTATAGATCTGAGCAACGATGAACAGGAAATTCTTGCACCGTTTCTCAAATCTTTTTCCGTTAAAAAGAAAGCTTTTTTATTAGCGGAAGGGCAAACCTGCAGGGCAAATTATTTTGTGGTAAAAGGCTGCTTAAGGCTTTATTTCATTGATATAAAGGGCGCTGAACAGACCACTCAATTTGCCATAGAAAACTGGTGGATTACCGATTTGACGAGCTTTCTTTTTCAGGAGCAATCTGAATTTTATATCCAGGCGGCAGAAACAACTGAAGTGATTGCTATCGAAAATCATCATTATGATGAAATGTTTCATAAACTGCCTAAACTGGAACGGTATTTTAGATTGATCCTTCAAAAAAACCACCAGGCATCGCAAAGAAGGATAAAATTTCTCTATAGCCAGACAGCTGAAGAAAGATATCGCCATTTTAATCGTTTATTTCCCGAATTTGTACAACGTGTGCCACAATACATGCTGGCTTCTTACCTTGGCTTTACTCCAGAATTTTTAAGTAAAATCAGGGCGAAGAAATAATCGTTTGTTAACCGCAAAGGAATTAGCAGAGAAGAAACGCGGGGCACACAGCGTTGGGCTTATTGATTTTCGTCCTTTCGACTGGAGCGAAGCGGAATGGAGAAATCTGTAAGCTCTGTTGTTAAATGAATTATCCATCGATTTCTCCACTGCGGTCAAAATGACGAATCGCATACATTTTATCGAGTAACATTAAATGTCAAAATAACAGGACTTTTAACCCTACTTAGCACACTTTGCGAAAGTCTTTGTGCCTTGCATTAGAAAATTCATTTCTTAAACTACATTAAGTTTTTTCAAGACCGGGATTCGGAACTTTACATCGTAATCAAAAAACAAATAAAATGGAAAGTAGAATTGATATTCCAAAAGTAGAACCTGCAGCTTATCAGGCCATGTATGGTTTAGAAAAATATTTATCAACCAGCAAATTAGATCCAATTCTTTTAGAATTGATCAAAATGCGCGCATCGCAAATTAACGGCTGTGCATTTTGCTTAAACATGCACGCAACTGATGCCCGTAAAATAGGCGAAACCCAGCAACGTTTGTATTTATTAAATGCCTGGAGAGAAACAACCTTGTTTACGGCAAAAGAAGAAGCTGTTTTGGCTTTAACAGAAGAAGTAACCTTAATTAGCCACCATGTTTCTGATGCAACTTATCAAAAAGCAGCAAGTTTTTTTAACGAGCAGGAATTAGCACAGCTAATTATGGCTATAGTTACCATTAATGCCTGGAACAGACTGGCCATTACCGCCAAAGTGATGGTTGGATAATCAGATTCCTCTTTCAGTTTATCACAAAGACACGATAGCACCTGGTTAATGTTTAAAATCACCTGGTAATTTGTGTCTTTGTGGTTTAATGTTGTCCGGTAAAAGAATAAATTATAGCACCCTTAACAACAATCCCTTTAAGTATTCCCCTTCCGGGAAAGAAATCCGAACCGGATGGTCTTCTGGTTGGCAGAATTGTTTAATAATCTGTACTTCCTTGCCTGCATCAAGCGCTGCCCAGGCAATAATTTGTTTAAATGTTTCAATATCAACTGCCCCTGAACAAGAGAAAGTAGCCAAAAGACCACCTTTTTCCAGTAACAGCATACCTAAACGGTTTAAATCTTTATAAGCCCTGGCTGCACGATCTAACGCTGAACGCGAAGGTGCGTATTTAGGTGGATCAAGCACAATCACATCAAACAGTTCGCCCGATTCTTTAAAAGCCCTGAGTTGTTTATTTACATCCGACTGGATAGCTGTAACTTTATCAGCATCGAATTTATTTAAGGCTATGTTTTGCTTTAAGGTTTCTACAGCCAGTCCTGAACTATCAACACTGGTAACACTTGCTGCACCATTAGCCAAACTGTTGAGGCTAAAACCACCGCTATAGCTAAAGCAATCCAAAACTTTTTTATCTTTTGTATAACCGGCTAAAATACTTCTGTTATCCCGCTGATCGCAATAAAAGCCTGATTTCTGTCCTTCAGCAATATTGATATTATAAATAATTCCATTTTCTTTTACCTCTAAAAATTCTGGTGGATTTTCGCCCCAAAGCAATCCGTTTTCAATAGGTAAACCTTCGTGAGTACGTGCGGTGGCATCACTTTTATCGAATATGCCTTTCGATTTTAATTCTGCCTTTAGTAATTCTACAATCTCTGTTTTAACCTTTTCAATTCCGGAACTTAAAATCTGCAACGACAGGAAATCGGCATATTTGTCGACAATTAAGCCAGGCAGAAAATCGGCTTCACTAAAAACTAAACGACAGGTATTGGTCTGTTCGCTTAAAATAAAATGACGCGAAGCAATGGCTTGTTTTAACCGGTTCTGGTACCAATTGTGATCAATGGTTTGTGTTTCGTCCCATTCTAACAAGCGAACAGCAACACGCGAATTGCTATTGAAATATCCATAGGCGAGAAATTCATGATCGAAAGCAAAAACTTTTACGACATCACCATCTTCAGGTTTTCCCTTAACTTTTTCTAATGCTCCGGAAAATACCCATGGATGTCTTTGTAATGCCGCTTTTTCTTTACCCTTTTTTAATATGATTTCTACCATGCTGCAAAGGTAATAATTAGTTTGGAGAATAGCGTTTGGCGCTTAGCGATAAGCGTTTCATACGATGCGCATAATCAGAACATCTGTTAAATCGGAGTGCTTATTCGAACGTAGCATTAAACGCTAACCACCACACGCTTAGCGCCAGGCACTCAACGCCTTGCGCCATACGCTAACCGATTGGCATTCAGCGCTTCTTCACCAGTTCCGTATCCAAAACCTTGGTTTCGAACTCGGTAACAGGCCTTTTAGCTTCGATCATCGAAATCAATAATTCGGTGGCCACCTGTCCCATTTCGAATGCAGGCTGTTTAACTGAGGTTAAGGATGGCGAAAACAATTCGACAAGATTGGAATTGGTAAAACCTGCAATCGCAATTTTATGTGCCACTTCAGGATTGGTTTTCTTCAGGGCCATAATGCAACCTGTGGTTAAGCGGTCGCTCGAGATAAAAATCCCATCGGGTTTAAGCGGCAAAAGTTCTTTCACCGCTTCTTCCAGTTCCGCGCTGTGCATACCACCATGCTGGCAATATTTTACCAGTTCGGGCTTAAATTCGATATGATATTTAACCAAAGCCGCTTTATAACCTGCTAACCTTTCTTTCGTTATTGAAAGGTTTTCTGAATTCGTCAAATGGGCAATGGTTCTTTTTCCTGATAAAATAAGATGTTCTGTGGCATCAAAAGAGCCCTTAAAGTTATTGGCAATTACTTTATGGGTTTCAAAATCTTCCGGTACGCGATCAAAAAATACAATGGGTAAACCCTTAGCGTATAAATGCCTTAAGTAACCGATATCCTGTGTTTCTGAAGAAAGTGCAATTAATAAACCATCAATGGAACGCGATGCCAGGTGTTCAACGTTTAGTTTTTCCTGTTTGTACGATTCGTGGCTTTGAGAAATAATTACATGATAATCTTTATCATAAGCAATTGATTCAATGCCATTTATCACCTGAGAAAAAAGTTGTTGGCAATTTCACTAACAATAATTCCGATAGAATAACTACGGCGCTCTTTTAAACTTCTGGCAATCGGATTGGCACGATAATTTACCTTTTCGGCATAGGCTAAAACCAGCTTTTTAGTTTCCTCACTAATTTCGTAACGGTCTCTTAAAGCCCGGGAAACCGTAGATGTAGAGAGTCCTAATGCTTTAGCAATATCTTTTATGGTAGATGTTTCAAATCTCATGTTCGTATTGCGTACAAGTTACAAAAAATATCTCTTAAGGTGGATTTAGTCACCAACATTAATAAACGTTAGGTTGACGTTTTTGGGAACGTTTGCACACTTTTTTAGTTAAATCTGGTTTCAATTGCTTTTTAGTTTGTAAAATTGTTAAGTAAAAGTAACCAAATATAAACAAACTATAACGCTCCGAAATAGAATTATATTCTACATGCAAGCGATTGCATCATCTTAAATAACCAAATCTTATCTACTAAATTAATAATTATGAGCAGAGTCTTACTCTTATTTACATTTCTCTCTTTTATCGGATTATCATTGGCTCAGGCACAAAACAGGCAGCTTACCGGAACGGTGAAAGATAAAAAAGACGGACAGGTCCTGGTTGGTGTAAGTGTTGCACTAGCAGGCACAAAAAATGGAACCAGTACTGATGCTAACGGCACTTTCAAGATCAGCATCCCTGCAAATGGTGCGGTTTTAACTTTTACCTATATTGGTTATAAAACCAAAAATGTTACGGTAACAAACGAAACAAAACTATCAGTTGCTTTGGATGAGGATGCCAACAATCTTGAAGAAGTAACCGTTAATGTTGGATACGGCACCGTACGTAAAAAAGACTTAACCGGCGCTGTTGGTTCTGTAGGCGCTGATGTGATTGCTGCGGCTCCGGTATCTTCTGCACTAGAGGCCATTCAGGGACGGGTAGCCGGGATTAATATTTCATCGTCAGAAGGTTCGCCGGATGCACAGATTAACGTAAGGGTTAGGGGAGGCGGTTCCATCACCGGCGATAACTCGCCACTTTATATTGTTGATGGGTTCCCGGTAACTTCAATAGCTGATATTGCTCCGCAGGATATCGAATCAATCGATGTACTAAAAGACGCCTCATCAACGGCCATTTATGGAGCGAGGGGTGCTAACGGGGTAATACTTGTTACAACCAAAAACAGTAAAGATGGAAAAACGAATATCGCTTATAATGTTTTTGGTGGCACCAGAAAACTAGCGAAGAAACTGGGTGTGTTATCGGCATCTGATTATGTGCACTGGCAATACGAGAGATCACTTCTAGATGGTACACCAACTGATTACACTCAATATTTTGGGAATTATCAAGATATAGACCTGTTCGATAATATCGCGGAAAATGACTGGCAAGATCTGGTTTTTGGTCGTACAGGAACAACCTTTAATCAAAATCTAAGCATTACCGGCGGAAGCGATAAAACAAAATACAGCTTAAGTCACAGTTTTGTAACTGATAAGGCCATTATGCAAATGTCTGATTTTAAAAGACAGAACATTAATTTCAAATTAAACCACAAATTATACGACGCCTTAACTTTAGATTTTGGGTTCCGCTATTCCGATACCAAAACCAATGGCGGCGGGGCTAACGAGCAAAATGAAAAATCATCAGCCGATTCGCGTTTGAAATATGCGATTCTATATCCATCATTCCCTGTACCGGGCTTAACAGCATCAACAGATACCAATGATGAATTTAACCTCTATAATCCACTGGTGGCCATTTCGGATAATGATCAGTATGTTCACCGAAAAACCTACAATATAAATGGCGCAGCAACTTACGAAATCATTGATAATCTAAGATTGCGTTCAGAGGTTGGTTATGATGGCCTCCGCAGTGATCAGGATCGCTTTTACGGCCTTACTACTTATTACGTAAAAAACCTGGCCGATGCGCCTAATTTCCCAGTACTTACTTCTACCAATGCCAATAGGAACAGCTTTAGAAACACCAATACACTTAATTACAGCTTTAATAAAATCCTTGGCAAAAACCACAATCTTAATGTTTTATTGGGTCAGGAATTTATCAAAACAGAACAGAATATTTTAACCAATGAAGTTCGTGGTTTCCCGAAAACCTTCACTTTCGACCAAACACGGGTATTGACTACACAAGGTAAAGCTGCTATTATAGATAATAACTTTTCTCCGGATGATAAATTATTCTCGTTTTTTGGCAGGGCCAATTACGATTATCAAGGCAAATATTTGTTAAGCGCAACCTTCAGGGCCGATGGTTCTTCTAAATTTTCGCCGGAAAATCATTGGGGTTATTTTCCCTCAGTTTCTGGTGCGTGGAGAATTTCACAGGAAAAATTTATGCAGGGAACAAAATCATGGTTATCCGATTTGAAATTAAGAGCCAGTTATGGTGCGGCAGGTAATAACAACATCCCTCCCGGGCAAATCACCCAGTCTTTCCAGAATTCTAATACCAACTTTACAAATGGTTTCAGTAATTACTGGGCAGCTTCCAAAACAATGGCTAATCCCGATTTGAAATGGGAAACAAACGTAACCAGAAACATTGGGTTGGATTTTGCTTTATTCGATTCGAAAGTAACCGGTACCATTGATGCCTACTTGAATAAAACTAAAAATTTACTGATTTTATTCCCACTGGGAGGTACCGGATACGATAACCAATACCGCAATTTGGGCCAGACCCAAAATAAGGGTTTAGAATTTTCGGTAAACTGGAGTGCAATCAAAGAGAAAAACTTCGATTTAACCGTAAACGCCAATATCAGTTTCAACAGAAACAAAGTGCTTTCGTTAGGTTCGGTTAAAAATATAAATGGTACTTCAGGCTGGGCATCAACAGAAATTGGTGTAGATTACTTGGTAGAAGAAGGTGCCTCAATTGGTCGTATTTATGGCTACAAAAGTGCCGGCAGATACGAAGTATCTGATTTTACTGGCTACAACGCCACAAGCGGCAAATGGATATTAAAGCCAGGAGTAGTTGACGCTACTTCATTTGTAGGCACAGTACGCCCGGGCACAATGAAAATTCAAGATCTTTCAGGAGACGGAAAGATCGATTTATCCGACCGGTCTATTATCGGCAATACCAACCCATTAAACACTGGTGGTTTCTCACTTAATTCGAGAATTTACAATTTTGATCTTGGTGCATATTTTAACTGGAGCTATGGAAACGATGTGTACAATGCCAATAAAATTGAATATACCTCAACCAGTAAATACGCTTCAAGAAATCTGATTTCAGTTATGGAAAGCGGACAACGCTGGACAAATTTAAGGGCAGACGGAACAATTAGTAACGACCCAGCTGAATTAACAGCCATGAATGCAAACACCACTTTATGGTCGCCATATACCAAAACTTTTGTGCTAAGCGACTGGGCGGTAGAAGATGGTTCGTTTTTAAGGTTATCGACCCTGACCCTTGGATATACCCTTCCTGAAAAAATATCACGCAAATTAAAAATGAAAAAATTAAGGTTTTATGCTTCTGCTTATAACGTGTGGCTATGGACTAATTATACGGGCTTTGACCCAGAGGTTTCGACCAGACGGAATACGCCGCTTACACCAGGAGTTGATTACTCTGCATATCCAAGAAGCAAATCTTACCTATTCGGGCTAAATGTTAATTTTTAGAAGATCTTTTAATTTTACGAAAATGAAAAAAATTATATATACGCTGTTCATCATTACCGGAATAACACTTGTTAGCAGCTGTAAAAAAACATTGGATGCACCGGCTAAATCTACGCTTGATGAGTCTGTTATTTTTTCGACACCAAGTTTGGCGGAAGGTGCCATAGCAGGTGTGCTGCAATCTTTTGGCGAAACCAACTCCTACAGGGGACGTTTTTTAGTGTATTATGGGCTTAACAACGATACAGAAGTATACAATACCTTAAAATCGGTTGATGATGACAAAGCAAAATTATCTAATTACAACTGTAGTGTGAACAATGGCCAAATGAACACCACAGATAATGCATGGGCTAAGTTTTACGAAGGCATTGAAAGGGCTAACCTGGCCATAAGAGGAATAAGAACGTACGGCAATATACAAAGTAACCCCGTAATGGCACAGATCCTTGGCGAAATTTTAACCTTAAGGGCTGTTCTATACAACGATCTTATCAAAGGCTGGGGAGATGTGCCGGCACGTTTTGAACCCATTACCTCTGCAACATCTTATTTGCCAAGAAATGACAGAGATGTAATTTATAAACAATTGTTAGCCGACTTAAATGAGGCTGCAGGTTACCTGCCGTGGCCTGGTGAGAATAACATAACAGCTAAAGTAGAACGCGTAAGCAAAGCTTTTGCAAAAGGCTTAAGGGCACGCTTGGCACTTGCAGCCGGTGGTTATGCACAGCGCCTTGACGGAACAGTAAGGTTAAGTTCTGATCCGGAATTATCGCACGATAAAATGTATGCCATTGCCAAAAAAGAATGCCTGGAAATTATTGCAAGTGGTAAATTAAGATTGCTTGGATTTGAAGAGGTGTTCAGAAAACTGAACGAGGAAACCGGTGCCGCCGGCTTAGAATCCATGTGGGAAATTCCATTTAGCGATGGCAGAGGCCGTGTGATTTTTGATTTAGGGGTAAAACATCTAAAAACAGACCAGTATACCGGCCAGAATAAAGGCGGAACAGATGGACCTAATCCGATTATGCTGTACGAATATGAAAATGAAGATGTACGAAGGGATGTAACCGTAGTTCCATACGAATGGGATGGCGGCGACGGCACAAAAGGCGCAGCTCAGGTACCATCGGCACTTGGCCGTTTATACTTTGGGAAATACCGTTACGAATGGATGAAAAGAAGGGTAACTTCTACCAATGATGATGGATTAAACTGGATGTATATGCGTTATGCAGATGTCGTGTTAATGGCTGCTGAAGCAGTTAACGATATTGATGGCCCGGCAGCAGCTGCACCATATTTAAAAATGATCCGTGACCGCGCTTTCCCAACTGCACCAACAAAAGTTACCGCTTTTATGGCCACAGCAACTGCCTCTAAAAATACATTTTTTGATGCAGTAGTAAATGAAAGAGCTTTAGAATTTACAGGAGAAATGCTAAGGAAAAGTGACCTGATCCGCTGGAATTTACTGGGCACGAAACTGGCTGAAGCCAAAACTAAATTACAGCAGCTAGAAAGCAGACAAGGAAAATATGCGGCTTTGCCTGCTAAAATTTATTACAGAACAGCTGCAAATGGCGAAACGGTAGAGATTTATGGATTGAAATTTGGGGATACCGATGCCCAGGGTGTTGCTTTAGGCTATACTTCAAACAAAGCATGGACCATGGTTACAACAGGCGAAACGGTTTCTTACTGGAATGCCCTTTATACAAAAGAACCAAATCAACAGCAATATTGGCCGATATGGCAGGTATTTTTGGATTTATCTAACGGATTGTTAAACAATAAGCCATTAAACTTATAAACTCAAGGTTATGAAAAAGATTAATAGATATACATACACCTTCTTACTCATGGCGACAGTTTGTTTATCGGCATGCAAAAAAGACAATCTGGAAGAAATTACCACACTTAACGTAGACAGGGTATTTTCCAGCCCTGGCTTAACCGCAACAATAGTTAATAAAACCGGTGTTAAATTAACATGGAACGCCGTACCCAATGCCACTTCTTATACCATCGAGGTATACGATAATGCCGACTTTACCGGCACCCCGGTAAAATCAATTGCCAGCATTACTGCAGCTCAATTACCCTATACCGTAACCGGATTAATAGGCGATACGCAATATTCAATTAGGGTAAAAGGTGTTGCACAGGGAGTTGCAGATTCCAAATGGGTTAGCACTTCTGCAAAAACAGAATCCGAACAGATTTTCCAAACGGTAAACCAGGCCAAAATAACGGCTACTTCTGTTGTATTAAACTGGACACCTGGCGAAACAGCAACTTCAGTTACCGTAACACCTGGAAATATTACGCATACCATTACCGCTGCAGAAATTGCAGCCGGAGAAGCAACCATAACAGGCTTAACCGGAGAAACGGATTACACGGCAAAATTGCTGGCCGGAACAAAGGTTAGAGGAACAGCAGCTTTTACCACACTTTATAATTTTACAGGCGCAACATTAGTAAGTCCATCAGATAACCTGGCAACTCTGATTACAAATGCTGCTGCAGGCACCGTTTTCGGTCTTGCTCCCGGCACTTATACCGTTAATGCAGATGTTATTGCCTCAAAATCAATTACCATAAGGGGAACAAGACCAACTGACAGGCCAATTATTAACGGGATGGTTCTTAGATTAAAGGCTAATGCAGGTTTAACCATTAAAGATGTGGTATTGGATGGTACCGGATCCTTAAACGGAAATCAAACCTTTATCTACGATGAAGCATCTGATAATGTTTATGGCCATTTTCTGCTTGAAAATTCAGTTGTAAAAAACTATACTAAAGGTCTTTTTTATGTAAATTTAAAAACACTTATCGAATCGGTAACTTTTAAAGGAAATGTAATCAGTAACATAGAATGTAGTGGTGGAGATTTTATCGATTTTAGATCAGGCTTAGCCAAAACATTAAATTTCACTAACAATACGGTATATGCATCTGTTTTGGCCAGAGACTTTTTTAGAATGGACCCAGCAGGTTCCACAAATTTTCAGGCCATTACTTCAGTAATTACCGTTGCCACCAATACACTTAACGGGATTTGTAATGGCGCGGGAAACAGGTTATTTTACGTTCGGTTGGCTAAACACGAAATTTACTTTTCAAAAAATATTGTGGCAAACTCTGGCGGCATTTTAACAAATCAGGTATTAACCACAATTGTTGGCGCTAATTTTACCGCAAATAATTATTTCAATGCTCCAACTTTTATTTCAGGCAGTGTAACCGTTGGTGCCAAATACGATACCGGAACATTTACCACATTAAATCCGGGCTTTACTGCTGCCGCAACTGGCAATTTTACCGTTAGCCAGTCAGATTTAAAAACGAATGGAGTCGGCGATCCCAGGTGGAGAAACTAATTTTATAATTGATAAGGGCAGGTTTTAATCTGCCCTTTTTTAATGAACTTTATGCTGTAGATTTAATCGAAAAGAATGACAAGAATATCTAAGCTGAAATTTATTGCAATACTTATTTTGGTTATCGCTCCCTTTCTTTATCTCCACGCTCAAGATCCTAAATATCCTTCAGAAATAACCGTTGCACAGGATGGCAGCGGAAATTACAAAACCATTCAGGAGGCTGTAAATTCGGTAAGGGATTTAGGCGAGAAAGAAGTTAAGATTTATATTAAAAAGGGTACTTATAAAGAAAAATTGACTATTCCATCCTGGAAAATCAGGATTTGGATTATAGGAGAAGATGTAGAAAATACCATCATTACCTTCAATGATTATTCGGGCAAACTTAATCCAGCAGGTGATGACCAGTTTGGCAATAGGAAATTCAGCACTTATACCTCTTTTACCGTATTGGTTCAAGGCAATGATATCCACCTGGAAAATTTAACCATTATCAATTCTGCCGGCCGCGTTGGCCGGGCTGTTGCGCTGCATGTAGAAGGTGATCGATTCATAGCAAAAAACTGCAGGTTTTTGGGCAATCAGGATACGCTTTATGCCGCTATTGAAAATAGTCGTCAATATTATCAAAACTGTTATATCGAGGGCACAACCGATTTTATTTTCGGCAAGGCAACGGTAGTCTTTCAAAATTGTACCATCAAAAGTTTAAGCGATTCTTATGTTACCGCAGCTTCAACCTCCGCGCAACAGAAATTCGGATTTGTTTTTCTAAATTGTAAGCTCATTGCAGATACTGCTGTAACGAAAGCTTATTTAGGCAGGCCATGGCGGCCGTATGCAAAAACGGTATTCTTAAACTGTGAAATTGGAAAACACATTTTACCTGAAGGCTGGAATGCCTGGAAAGGCGATAAGATGTTCCCAGATAAGGAATTAACCGCGTTTTATGCTGAATATAAAAGTAAAGGTGCTGGGGCATTGACCAGAACAAGATTAGCCTGGACGAAACAGCTCACTAATAAAGAGGCTAAAAATTATACTTTAAAAAATATACTGAGCGGAATGGATCAATGGAACCCACTCACAAATTAATTAAAATGAAAACCAATTTCCTTAAGATTTTTGCGGCAGGAGCCTTAGCTGTTTTATTCTCTTTTACTTTTATTCAAATGAAAACAAAGCTGTACATCATCGGCGATTCTACCGCAGCCAATAAAGAAGAAAAAGCTTATCCGGAAACCGGTTGGGGCATGGCTTTACAATCATACTTTAAAACCGATGTAACGGTTGATAACCGGGCTTTAAATGGAAGAAGTACCAAATCATTCAGGGCCGAAAAACGTTGGGACCCAATTTTTAGCACAGTTAAATCCAGGTGATTATGTTTTTATAGAGTTTGGACATAATGATGAAAAAGTTGATAAGCCAACAGTTGGTGTTTCATTGGCCGATTTTAAGATCAATCTGGTGAATTATGTAAAAGAAACCCGGAGCAAAAAAGCATTTCCGGTTTTACTCACGCCAATCTCCCGCAGAAGTTTCAAAAATGGTGTTTTAATCGATTCGCATGGCGACTATCCAAGGGTTACCCGTCAGGTGGCCGATTCGCTAAATGTACCCTTAATTGATATGCTGGCTAAAACAGAAAGTTTATTGACCCGTTTGGGGGATGAGCCTTCAATTAAATTATTCAACCATGTTGATTCGGGAAATGTAAATTATCCAAAAGGCAAAAAAGACGATACACATTTAAGTCCCGAGGGCGCTAAACAGGTTGCAGGATTGGTTGTAAAAGGGATTAAGGAGTTGAAGTTGAGTTTAGCGAAGAGTTTGAAGTAAAAAATATAGTTGTCATCCTGAACGCCAGTGAAGGATCTTTTAGTTAAGCGTATTGCCCCTTAGTTAATATCTTCTTAAAAATAAGTTGATCTGTGTTCTGCCTTTCGTTTGGAGATTCTTCACTGCGCTACCATTGATGTTATTCTATAAACTAATATTAATCAGCGCTTTAACCGATTTCGTATTTCCATCCAGCTAGGCCATAGCACGGTACCCCGTTCTACTTAAATCCGGCCTAACAAATTTTTCGGGCTGCACTGTTCTAGCCACACAACTGGCTTCAAAAGAAAAATTTTCAGCCGGCATTTTTTGTTTCTTTTTGATGCCAAAAAGAAAGAGCCATTCGGCGGCGGCGAGCCGAGGCAAGACCGTGCTGTATGGCAGAACAAATCAATTAAACGTCACTCATATTGATTTTACACAATAAATTACCCCCTCAGAATGACAGCTAAGAATACAAAACAAAAAAAGCCGCAAATCCACAGATTAACATCCATGTTTTTGCGGCTTAGTTTTATAAAGTGACCTTTTAAAAAATATACTTCGTGCTCAAGAAGTTCGAATCATCTCCTCTCACAATTTCGTTCAGTAACTTTTTATTATCTTCAGTAAACTTAGTGGCTACCAAAGAGCGGATCGAGAATGAACGCAAGGCATCTACTACAGAAAGGGTTCCTTCGGCACTGTCTTTACGACCAGTGAAAGGGAACACATCTGGTCCACGCTGACATTGGCAGTTGATATTTACACGGCTCACCTGGTTAACCAAAGGATCGATTAACGAAGAAATTACCGCAGCATTGTTGCTAAAAATACTCACCTGCTGGCCGTGTGGCGAACCGATTAAATACTCGATAGGTTCTTCCAGATCATCAAAAGGCACAACAGGAACAATCGGACCAAACTGCTCTTCGCGATACAATTTCATGTTGCTGTTTACCGGATAAACAATGGCAGGATAAACAAAAGTTTCTAACGTTTGTCCACCATTTTTGTTTACTACTTTTGCCCCATGCGAAACGGCATCATCAATACATTCTTTTAAATATTCAGGTTTATTCAACTCAGGTAATGGAGTAAGGTTTACCCCTTTTTCCCAAGGCATACCGAATTTCAGTTTTTCTACTTCTGCCGATAAACGCTTTAAAAATTCCTGTGCCAAACTGCGGTGTACATAAACGATTTTAATCGCGGTACAACGTTGTCCGTTAAAAGAAAGTGAGCCTAAAACGGTTTCAGAAACCGCTAAATCCAGGTCGGCATCTTTGGTGATGATGGCCGCATTTTTGGCATCCAGACCTAAAATAGCCCTTAAGCGGTTTACTTTAGGGTGCAGTTTTTTAAGTTCATTGGCTACTTTACTGGAACCGATCAAAGTAAGCACATTGATTTTTCCCGATTTCATCAATCCCGGAACAATGGTATTGCCACGGCCATAAATGGTATTCACCACTCCTTTTGGAAAACTGGAGCGGAAAGCTTCCAGCAAAGGGTAATGTAATAAAGTACCATGTTTAGGTGGTTTGAATAAAAGCGTATTGCCCATAATCAAAGCCGGGATCAGGGTTGTAAAAGTCTCGTTTAAAGGATAATTGAACGGCCCCATACACAGCACCACTCCAAGCGGAGAACGGCGCACCTGGGCCACGATTCCCTGCTCTATTTCAAAACGTGATGACTGCCTGTCGATATCTTTCAAGGCATCGATGGTCGCGTAGATATATTCTACAGTACGGTCGAACTCTTTAACCGAATCGGCATAAGATTTACCGATTTCCCACATAATGAGCTTGGCAACAATTTCCTTTTGCTCAATCATTTTATGGGTAAAGTTTTCTACACAGGAAATGCGGTCGGCAACGCTCATGGTTGGCCATTGCCCACGACCATTATCATAAGCAGCTACGGCAGCATCCAAAGCTTCTGTCGATTCTTTTTCTGTACATACCGGGAAACTACCGATACGCTTTCGTTTTAAGCCCTCAGGGGTTTTTACGCATACCGGAGAAAAAACTTCATTAAACGGTCCGTTCCATGGTTTCATTTCCCCATTTGATAGAAACTCCTTTTGATTGATTTCTTCCGTGAGCCTAAATTCATCTGGAATCTGGCTCTCTTCAACGAAAATACTTTCGAGGTTTAGCGTTGTACTCAATTTTAATTGTTGTTAGGGTTAAATTAATGTTAAATCTATAGTTTAAGTATAGATTCGTTTGTATAAAAAGGCTGATGGTTCAGAAAGCTTCCCTAACATCAACCCTTGGTTTATTTTAGTTCGATTACTTTATATTTTGGCACTAAGGTTTTCATTACCGTCCATCCGATTAAATAACATACCGCACAGATGGAAAATATAATGAAATAGCCGGCCTCTTCACCTTTAAACCCCATAAAAACAATCTCGTTTTTGCCCGTATAGTCGAACAGCAAACCAGAGCCTTTATTAATAATGAAAGAGCCTAAGCCACCGGCCATACCACCTATGCCGGTAATGGTTGCAATGGCTTTTTTAGGGAACATATCGCCCACAGTAGAAAATATATTTGCCGACCATGCCTGGTGGGCTGCACCCGCAATACCGATAATGATTACCGGAATCCAATAGGTAATGTGGCCTAAAGGTTGTGCGGCCAAAGCCAATAGCGGGAAAAATGCAAAAATCAACATGGCCCTCATTCTGCCTTCGTAAGGATTCATGCCTTTTTTATCTACAAAATAAGTAGGCAACCATCCTCCGATAATAGAAAGCAAGGTAATCATGTAAAGCACAAATAATGGTAATGCACTTTGAGTAGAATCCATCCCGTAAACCGATTTCAGGTAAGCAGGGGTCCAGAATAAAAAGAACCACCAAACACCATCGGTCATAAATTTACCAAAGGCGAAAGCCCAGGTCTGTTTGTATTTAAAACAATCGATAAACGAAACTTTTTCTTTGGTTTCTTCAACGTAATCGGCCAATTTCCGGTCGTTGATTACATCTTGTTGAATATAGGCCAATTCTTCAGCGCTAACCCTTTTATGTAATTCTGGCTTGTTATATACGAAAACCCATAAGCCCATCCATATAAAACCTAATGCACCGATAATAATGAACGACATTTCCCAACCATAAGCTTTGGCGATAAAAGGAATGGTAATAGGGGCAGCCAATGCACCAACAGTAGCACCAGCATTGAAAATACTGGTTGCAAATGCCCGGTCTTTTTAGGAAAGTATTCGGCAGTGGCTTTAATTGCAGCCGGGAAGTTTCCAGCCTCTCCAACCGCCAGTACAAAACGGGCAAAAATAAAGAGGGTAACACTTACCGAAACCACCAAACCTGTATCGTTAACACGGGCAATAATTTCTTTAGCACCTTCAAAACCTACAAACCAGTTTCCATTGATGATACCTGCAGTTGCAATACCGCAGAAAGCATGCAAACAGGCGCCTACCGACCAAACACCAATGGCCCATAAAAAGCCCTTTTTTGTATCCAGTTTATCAACTAAACGACCTGCAAAAAGCATGGATATCGCATAAAAAATAGAGAACAGGGCCGTTATATTTCCATAGTCGTTATTGTCCCAATGAAATTCCGGTTTAATAAAATCTGTCCAGGTTAAAGAAAGTACCTGTCTATCTAAATAATTTATGGTCGTAGCTAAGAATAACAGCAAACAGATGGTCCATCTATATTTGCTTGTTTTGGGTTGGTTCATTTGGTTAGGTTTGTTAAATTTTTATTTGCTCTGCTGTATTAGATCAAGTGCTAATTTGGTATTGTCGAATAACTCCTCGTAAAGCTCTTTGCTCATTACATCTTTACTGATTAATTTGCTGCCCATACCTACGGCACAAACACCAGCTTTAAACCAGGTTTTTAAATTATCGGCATTAATTTCCACTCCACCGGTAGGCATAAACAGCTGTCCGGCGAAAAGATCTTTAATTGACGAAATAAATTCAGGGCCTAAAATATTGGCAGGAAAAATTTTGATCAGCATGGCCTTATGCTCCTGGGCAATGCTGATTTCAGTCGGTGTCATACAGCCCGGGATCCATAACATACCAATTTTGTTGGCAATTTCGGCAACTGCCGGATTTATGATCGGTGCCACAATAAAATCTGTTCCTGCCTCGATAAAAGCATTTGCATCAGCAGGGGTTTTAATGGTTCCGATACCCAGATAAAGATCAGGCATTTCGGCATCGCGTACTTCCTTTAGCTTTTTAAAGTTCGGCAAAGCCGATTTACCTCGGTTGGTATATTCGAAAACACGTACACCTGCTTTATACAGCGTGCGTAATATTTCAACGCTACCTGCTTCGCTATCCTGATAAAAAAGCGGTAACATGCCCTGCTCTAAAATGGCATCTAAAATTTTGTGCTTGTTGCTAATCATTGCGTATTATTCTTTTTTCTATATCAGCTACGGTACTGGTTGTAGCATCACTTGGAATGTATAATTTATCGTAAGCTGCCGCTGTGGCAAAATTTAAGGTTTCTTTGGCCGATAACTGGTTGTAAAAACCATAAATTAAACCTGCCATAAAACAGTCACCACTGCCCACTTTATCTAAAATTTCGTCCGAAACATATTCTTCAGAAACCGTTAGTTCACCAACGGTATAAATGGCAGTGTAATACCTGATGCCTTTCCCATGATCGAACCTGAAGGTATTGGCCACTGCTTTACATGCCGGAAACAAACTTAATATTTCTTTAGAAGTATCTGTTGCCTGTTGTAGTAACGTTTCTTTTGCATAACCCTCAGTTGATGTTAAATCTTCGTGTAGCGCAGTACCCAACATTTTATTGGCCGCCCAAACATTACCCATAATCAGCGTGCAATACTGAGCCAGTTCAGGCAAAACATCAATAGGATCCTTACCATATTTCCAAAGTTTGGCGCGGTAGTTCAGATCCAGTGAAATGGTGATATTCCGCTCAGTTGCCGCTTTTAAAGCTTCCAAACAAACATCAGCAATAGATTGATTGATTGCAGGGCATATCGCACTGAAATGGAACCAGTTTACGTCTTCAAAAACTTCATCCCAGTTGATCTGGCCAACCTTTAATTCTGCATAAGCCGAATTTGCGCGGTCGTAAATTACACCGGCATTTTTAAGGTCTTTTCCTTTCGGGAGATAATATAAACCCAAACGTTCGCCACGATAAACCATCGGCGTGGTATCAATATTACGGGCATCAAGATAATCTACAATTTCCCGGGTGACCGAATTATCAGGCACAGCCGATAAGTAGGCCGAAGGAACATTCCAAAGGGCCAGTGCAGTGGCTACATTCAGCTCTGCACCGCCAACATAAAACGGAAGTTTGTTTTCTTTTAACCAGGCACCATCCATATCAGGACAGATGCGCAAAAGTATTTCACCAAAGCTTAAAACTTTTTTTCCTTTTTGTGATGAAGCGAATATTTGGGTGCTCATTTTTATATCTGATCGGCGTATTTCATGCTATTTTCTGCAAGGGTATGAAAACGGAAGGAAAACGATTGAAATGATCTGATTCCAATGAAATACCTTCCTAAAGCCCGATTTTGGTTAAAACTTAAAGTAATTTTTTGCGTTAAAGTACGAAATATCCTGAACAATTTTGCCAACCCATTCCAAATCGTTAGGCAATTCACCGTTCTCAATATCTTCCCCAAACAGGTTACAAACAATCCTTCTGAAATATTCGTGACGTGGGAAAGAAAGGAAACTGCGCGAATCGGTAAGCATACCTACCAGGCGGCTTAAAAGCCCCATATTCGATAATGCGTTTAACTGTTTGATCATGCCGTCTTTCTGATCCAGAAACCACCAGGCAGAACCAAACTGAACTTTACCGGCAACCGAACCATCGTTAAAATTACCAATCATAGTAGCAATCAATTCGTTATCGGCAGGGTTAAGGTTGTAAATAATCGTTTTGGCCAGTTTATCCTGATTATCCAAACGGTTTAGGAATTTAGAGAGCATACGGGCCTGGCTAAAATCACCGATTGAATCCCAACCGGTATCCGGACCTAATTGCCTTAACATCCTGGTGTTGTTGTTACGCAACGCACCAAGGTGGTATTGTTGCACCCAGCCATTTTCGTGATCCCATTCTGCAAAATAAACCAGCATAGCCGATTTAAATTTCAGGTTCTCTTCGTAAGAGATACCTTGTTTAGCGCGAATTTTATCAAAAATGGAGGAAATTTCAGCTTCAGTATAATCTTCGGCATAAATCTGCTCTAAACCATGATCTGAAACCGAACAGCCATGATCAGCAAAATAATCGTGACGGCTTTTTAAGGCATCGATATAGTCTTGAAAACTGCTGATGGTTTTATCAGCAACACTTTCTAACTTATTGATATATTCGTTCAATCCTTCAATATCATCACTGTTCATTGCTTTATCCGGACGGAAAGCAGGTAACATTTTCAAATTTGCACCTTCTCTTGCCAATTGCTGGTGGAAGTTTAAGCTATCCAACGGATCATCTGTGGTACAAACAGCTTCTACATTCATTTTGGCCAGCAAACCACGTACAGAGTACTCAGGCGTTTGCAGTTTTGCAGAACATTCGTCATAAATTTTCTGTGCGGTTTTGCCCGAAAGTAAATCGGTTACGCCGAAATAACGTTGAAGTTCTAAATGTGTCCAGTGGTATAATGGATTACGCAAAGTATAAGGAACCGTTTCAGCCCATTTCTCAAATTTCTCATAATCTGATCCAATACCGGTGATATATTTTTCATCCACACCATTGGCACGCATGGCCCTCCATTTGTAATGGTCGCCGGCAAGCCAAACCTGACTGATATTGGCAAACTGGGTATTATTGGCAATCTGCTCTGGAATAAGGTGATTATGGTAATCGATAATCGGCAATGATTTTGCAAAATTGTGATAAAGCTTTTTCTGCTGTTTTGCTTTGCAAAAGAAAATTTTCGTCTAAAAAAGGTTTCATGCTATGTGATTTGAGACATTAAGTAATCGGTTTGAGATAATTAAAACGATTATCTAATAATTTTTTATTTAGCCCGGTCTGTGTCCTCACAGACTGGAATTGAATTTATATTTTATTCGCTCGGTGGTCTGTGGGGACACAGACCACGGAATTTAGGGCTAAGACTATGGGTTTTTCTCTGCACCCCAGACTCAACACTCCCAGCTCCAAGCTACAAACTAACTCCCCTTTTCCATGGAATAAAATCATCCTGGTTAAGCAACACTGCTTTAGGGATTACTTCACCACTGGCCGCTTTAATGCAATATTCCAGGATATCTTCTCCCATTTGCTCGATGGTTTTTTCTCCTTCGATTACTGGTCCACAGTTGATATCAATGATATCGCCCATGCGTTTGGTTAAGGCATTATTGGTTGATACCTTGATGGTTGGACAAACCGGGTTTCCGGTAGGCGTGCCCAAACCGGTAGTGAACAAAATTAAGGTTGCCCCCGATGCTGCTTTTCCGGTGGTGGCCTCTACATCATTTCCAGGCGTACAAACCAAATTTAAGCCTGGTTTTGTGGCTGGTTCGGTGTAATCCAACACATCTTCCACTGGTGAGGTTCCACCTTTTTTAGCTGCTCCGGTACTTTTAATGGCATCGGTAATCAACCCATCTTTAATGTTGCCTGGTGATGGATTCATAAAAAATCCAGAACCTACATTTTCTGCAGCCTGGTTATAAGCCGTCATTAGCTGGATAAATTTACGTGCGGCGGTTTCGTCTTTAGTACGATCGATTAGTTGTTGTTCGGCACCACAAAGCTCAGGGAATTCGGCCAAAAGCACGGTTCCGCCTAAAGCCACCAATAAATCGGAGGTATAGCCTACAGCAGGATTGGCGCTTATGCCACTAAAACCATCGCTACCGCCACATTTTACACCCAAAACCAGTTTGCTTAACGGCGCAGGCTGACGTTCCATTTTATTGATTTCGGTTAAACCGATAAAGGTTTTACGGATGGCTTCTTTAACCAATTGTTCTTCGTTCTGCGATTGCTGCTGCTCAAAAATGAATAAAGGTTTATCGAAATTCGGACTACGCTGTTTTAAATCGTCCATAAAATCTTTAACCTGCAAATTCTGACATCCCAGGCTCAACACGGTTACACCAGCCACATTGGGATGATCAGCATAAGCAGCCAATAACTTGCTCAATACAGCGGCATCCTGACGGGTACCACCGCAACCACCCTGATGGTTCAGGAATTTAATGCCATCTACATTTTTAAAAACACGGTTGGCTGATGGATTTGCCAATCCAATAGAGCCTGGATCGGCCTCTTCTAAAATCTCACCATTTTTGTAAGCCTCTACCAACTGGTGGGCGTAAGATTTATATTTATCAGTTACGGCATAACCCAATTCGTTGTGCAAAGCCTCACGGATGACATCTAAATTGCGGTTTTCGCAGAAAACAGTCGGGATAAACAACCAGTAATTGGCAGTTCCTACACGACCATCGCTACGGATATAACCATTAAAGGTTCTGCCTTCAAATTTGGAAACATCGGGCGCGTGCCATTCGTAATGGTATGGACGAAATTCGTAAGGATCGGAAGCATGTTTCGTATTTTCGGTATCCATCAAACCACCTTTAAGAATGAAATGCTGTGCCTTCCCTACCAGTACACCATACATAATAATGTGATCGCCAGCATTCATATCCTGCATAAAAAACTTATGCTTCGCCTGGATATCATCCTGTAAAATATATTCCTGCCCATCGTGGATAACAGTTTCGCCTTTTGCAAGATTTTGCAGGGCAACAAGAACGTTGTCGTTAGGATGGATTTTTAAAATTCTAGTAACCATTTTAATTTGTTCTTTCTGAATGCAAGTTACTTAAAGTTTCTTTTGCACCCTTATTTTGTAATAATTCAACGTATGATTTTACGGCTGCGTTAAAGCCGGGGTAATTGTTCAGGTTTTTATCCCAAAGGCGTCTGTCGCCAAGGGTATTATCTACCACGGTTTCAGGATTTTTCCAGTATTCGTATAACACTTCCGCAAATTCATCCTGTACAGGAAAGGTTTTTCCGTTGGCACTGGCCGTATAAGTATCGCCATCTTTGTTCACATTCATAAAAAGAATATAAGCGGCAACACCCAAAGCGGTAAGTTGAGGTACTTCATTTTTTAAGGCATAATACCTTCTGATGAGCGGCATGTTGCGCATCTGCATCTTTGAGGTGAAGTTTAAGGTAATGGCCTGCCATTGGTGCTCTAAAAAAGGATTGCTGAAACGGTCGACCACACTATTGGCAAAAGCCAGGGCTTCATCATAAGTAATATCCTCATTTACCACAACGGGAGCAATTTCCTCCTTCATCAGTTTTAATACGTTGCTGGCGAAATCTTTATCGGCCATTGCTTCTTTTACCGTATTAAAGCCTGCTAAAATGGCCAAACCGCAGCTAATGGTATGTGTGCCATTAAGTAAACGGAGTTTTAGTTCTTTAAATTTATCGATAGAAGGGACAATAAAAATGCCTTTATCCGCTTTGGCGAAAGATAAAACCTCTTTTACTTTTTCGCTGGATGATTCGATTGCCCAAAGCCTGAAAGGTTCGGCCATGATCATAAGCTCGTCTTCGTAACCCAATTCATTTTCGATGACTTTTTGCTCTGCCGCCGGAAGTTTTCCCGGCACAATACGATCGACCAAAGTTTTACAGAAGTGATTGGCGGTTTTTAACCAGTTTTCGAAATCCCAGCCCAATTTGTTATGAATAGCAAGATCCAGTACAATTTCTTTCAATTTATCAGCGTTATCACTGATTAATTCCGTTGGAACAATCACCATTCCGCTTTCGGCCGAACCATTAAACACAGTATATCTTTCGTGCAGGAATGCCAGTAATTTCCCCGGATAAGATTGTGGTGGATTATCGGTTATTTTATCTTCACTTTTAACAATCCCAACTTCAGTGGTATTCGAAATTACGACCTGTATTTCGGGCTGGTGGGCAGCTTTTAAAATTTCGGCCCAATCCTGCGAAGCTGATAAAACCCTGCTGATTGAAGCATTGATTGAATTTTCTTCAACAGTAACGCCGTTTTCAATACCTTTTACGCATAGGGTATATAAATTATCTTGCTTCGAAAATTCGTCAGCACCACCTCTTGAAGTAGATTTAACGACTAAAACCCTACCGTTAAAAATGCCTTGTTGATTGGCTTTATCGATAAAGTAATCTGGCAGACCACGCAGTAAAACACCCGTTCCAAACTGGATTACTTTTTCGGGCAAGGCTAAAATTTCGGCAGTAGGTTTTGTAACCTTGTCGCCCTTAATGTTTTTTAAATTTTCTTTGTTTAAAATCATATTCTTGCGGTTTCCGTCATTGCAAGTAATGAAGGAGTCCCCACCTATAGTAGTAGGATTGCTTCGTGCCTCGCAATGACGATTTTTATTTTTTTATTTATTTCCCATTTGTGGTTAACCACTTTGGGTATTCTTTTTCAATTAATTTTTGCCCCCAGTTGCCGTACCAGGCATAACCGTTGCGTCTTTCGGGACTTAGTTCTTCTAATTTTGTTTTAATGGTGTTGTCACGGTCGCCAAAAATTGGGGTATTTTTATCAAGGTCGTAGAAACGTGCCCAGGTGTTGGCAGTATGATCCGCAACCAAAGCTGAAATATTTTTGTTCCGGTCGAAGCGGTAGCCAACTATTTTATAAGTATCAAACCATTTCACTGCTGCAGCAATTGCATTTTTCACTTCTGTTGATGGATTTTTAAGCCTCATCAGGAAACGCACAATACCCGCCGATTCACTTGTGCTTAACGAGGCCGGCTCAAATGCTCTGGCTTTTGCAGGCAACATCGAATCTTTATCATATTGCGCAGCCCAAATGGTTAACGTTCCGTTCTGTTTTACCTGTGTTTTGATAATACAATCGATGCCTTTTGTAACTGCTTTCTCCGCTTTTTTGATATAAGCCGGATTTACCACTTCGAAATCGTTCGTTTGCATGGCAATATCCTGTAAGATATTAAGCACATTAATCATTGCGTCATCATTGTAAGTAATTTCTGAACGGTATGAAGCTTTGTCAGGATAATATTGGGGCCAGCCACCATTGGCATATTGAGCGGATAAAATATAATCCAATCCTTTTTCGGCTGCCGTTAAATAAGCCTTATTCTGTGTTTTTTTATAAGCTTTTACCAAGTAAACCACTTCTCTGCTTGTGGCTTTATTATCGAAGGTGGCATGTAAATCTTTAGTGGCTTTTATTTTGGCCAATAACTCAGGGGTTAAAGCTGCACCGTAGTTAACCACACTTTTATCGTCCAATTGCTTTGGCCAGCCACCATTGCCCAATTGATAAACAAGCATTTTATCTGCCGTAGAATCGGTAGGCTGCTGGGCATAACACGATAGTAATAAAGTGCTGCAGATTAGGGTGAACAATAATTTTATTTTCATCATTTTGTTTGTTCCGTGGTCCAGACCACTAATTTCTTTTTGTTTACATCTGCCATAGTTTTTATTTGCCACGGAGACACGGAGTATTTTTTCATCCAATATGTCACGTTGAGCTTGTCGAAACGCTGTTTGCAGTAATTTTAACAAGTCCTTCGACAGGCTCAGGATGACAATCCTATTTAGCTATCTGTGTTCATCCTTTTCATCTGTGGTTATTTTTTACCTGGCACCTGCTTAATCAACCAGTTCACTAAATCATTCGTGGCTTTAAAATTTTCAAATTCAGCAGGTAATTTTCTACCGTCGATATATTCATTATAAAACCAGGGATCGCCCACCGCGAAAACAGTTCCTTTACCATATTTTGCTGTAGCAACAATCACATCTCCTTTATCGGTTAAAGCAGAAACAGCTGGACTTTTCGCCACAATGGTAGAAATTTCTTTGATGTACACTTTTTTGGCTGTCTTGAAAATAGAATTCCCTTCCGGGATTTTTATTGCACCCTGTTCAAAGTTTGCGCCCTGAACTTTATTACGGCTATCTTCATTAAAATGGATCCCGAAGGTTTCTGGCAATATATTGAATTTTGAAATTTCGCAATTACCGGCATCATTTAACAAGAGTACCAAAACGCCCCCGGCTTTAACCCATTCGCTAATTTGCTTGGCATGGGCAGCATTCATGAAATTTGGGTTTGCCGTTTCCTTTTCGGTATCGGGATCTACAATAACATAAATGTTGGTTCCTTTTAAATTTGAAGCGGTAGGTGCAGCTTTGAGTGTATTGGTTTTTACGCCAGCATCGTTAAATACTTTTCCAAATAAAGAGAAACCATTGTTATCATCTTCTTCCCACAGGTAATGGAAAGGGATTTTATCACCGGTTGGACCAGTCATGTATTCGTTGTTGAAGAAATTATCAACGGTAACCGTTAAATTTTTTCCAGGTTTTGGCAAAGCATCAACTTCCATCTCGGCAGCAGCACACACAAATGCTCCCATTCCTTTCGGGTCGTTGGTGATTACTTTTTCGCTAATGTAATAATCGAAACTTCCATCACGGTATTTTGGTTTTCCGCCCAAGCCTGATACAGAAACGGTTTTAGTAAGGTTTACCCTTTCATCCCCCGCTTTTTCTATAAATTCTTTCTTTAAACCCGCATAGCCTTTATTTGCAGCCAACATAAGAGATGGTGCTAACCAGCCCTTACGAACACCTTTAGCTAAACCATATACAAACATGCTCGATGCCGAACTTTCCAGGTAATTCCCTTTACGGGCTGGCATATCCAAAATATCAAACCAAACACCCGATTTCGGATCCTGGTATTTTACCGCCGCTGTTGCCGTACGGTTTAAAATGGCCAGTAATTCTTTTTTGCGGATGACCGGCCGGAAAATTATCCAATACATCTACCAGGGCCATAATGTACCAACCCATTGCCCTGGCCCAAAAATTTGGTGATCGACCGGTTGTTTTATCCGCCCACTGTTCGGTTCTGCTTTCATCATAGCCATGGTAGAGCAAACCTGTTTTTGCATCACGGGCGTTTTTTTCCATCAGGATAAACTGCTTGGCAATGTCATCAAACGCTACATCTTTTTTCATCAGCTTTGCATATTCAGCGTAGAATGGCTCACCCATGTATAAACCATCCAGCCACATCTGATTGGGATAAATTTTCTTATGCCAAAAACCACCTTCTTTAGTACGTGGCTGTTTTTGCAGCTGATCGTATAATTTGGTTGCTGCTAACAGGTATTTCTGCTGTCCGGTAACTTTATAGAGTAACAATAATGAACGACCGTTTTTGATGTTATCGATGTTAAAGTCATCGGGCTTGTAAGTGGTGATATTTCCTTCTTTATCCAGATAAGCATCCATCGAACTTTGGATGTACTTAAAATATTTTCCATCGCCGGTATTTCGCCAAACTGCTGCTGCGCCTTCCAAAACCACCCCCATATCATAGGACCATCTCGGGCCCTTTAGTCCTTTTAAAACGGTAGTATCCTGCCAAAGTGTTTCCATCGCAGTTAAGGTTAACTGTTCTGATAATTTCTTTTGAGCAAATCCACTTTGTGATAAAATGGAAAAACCGATGAGGGCAGCCGCTGTATATAAAATTGATCTCTTCATTTTTATTATTTTGAAATTTCTAGTGCTTTTTTATCTACATCTGCACCTAAAAGAGAAGCCGTTTTTGCTTTAGAAACATCTGTTCCACTAATTTTTACGCCTTTTGATTTTTCGCCTGAAACATCAAACAATACTTTACTGTTAACTGGATAGGTGAGGTTGCTAATATTGATATTCGAGCCGTTCTGGATCATCACCACCGGACTGGTATTATCAGTAATTACGTTTACGTTTTTCAGAAAAATTCCCGATGCCTCAATAATCTCGATGCCCTTTTTGGCTTTTATGGTTACGTTTTCGAGATACACATCTTTGATGTTCATTTCTGGTAATCCCCTAAAAAATATCGCTTTTTCGGCACCATTGGCCACTACATCTTTAATGTAAAAGTTTTTAAACTGGGGAGTAGCCTCAGTAACAGGAACGGTAACCGTTTTAATGGCTTCACGTTTTTCGCCAGCCAAAGGAACCGGATCCACCGCAGCATAATACATATCGAACAAAATAGCTTCGCCAGGAATATCGATCATGTTGATGTTATTGATATAGATATTTTCTACCACACCACCACGCCCGCGGGTGGTTTTAAAACGCAGACCGATATCAGTACCGATAAATGAACAATCGTACACCCAGATATTTTTAGCACCCCCACTCATTTCACTACCGATGACAAAACCACCATGCGCATGGTAAACGATATTATTTCTTACAATTACATTTTCTGTAGGTACACCACGTTTACGGCCAGCTTCATCGCGACCAGATTTGATACAGATGCCATCGTCGCCAACATCAAAAGTGCTGCCTTCGATTAATACATTTTTGCACGATTCTACATCAACACCATCGCCGTTTTGTGCAAACCAGGGATTTTTCACCTGTAAATTTCTTAAGGTTAAATCCTCGCAAAGCAAAGGGTGTAAATTCCACGCGGGTGAATTTTGAAAGGTAACACCTTCTAAAAGGATTTTTTTACAGCCGGTTAAGACCAGTAAATTGGGACGGAGAAAATCTTTGATATCATCATAATCTGCAGCAGTTTTACCCGCTTCAATTACCCCCGCATTTTTAGTGTTCGAGCCTTTAACGGTTTTCTCTGATGGATACCACATCTTGCCATCGGCTTTAACAATACCTCCGGATGCAACAAGGTTTTTCCACTGTGTTTCGGTGAGTTTATCTTTTTTAACCATACGCCAGGCACCGCCGTTGCCATCAATGATCCCGCTTCCGGTAATGGCAATATTTTCGAGGTTTACACCCGAAATCGGGCTCTGGTTCCGCCATGCAGGCTGACCTTCCCAATTTCCCTGAACGAGTTTATATTGGTTAAAGTCGGCGGTAAACTGAAGAATGGCATCACGTTTTAAGTGAAGGTTTACATTGCTTTTTAACTCGATCGGCCCGGTTAACCACAAACCTGAAGGAATTAATACCACACCGCCGCCTTTTTGGCTAACGCTTGCAATAGTTTTATTAATATTTTCGGTATTTAAGGTAATGCCATCACCTTTTGCCCCAAAGCTGACAATACTTGTAGTATCTTTTTTAAATTTAACCTGCTGGATAATGGGTAAACTTTGCTTTTGTTGAGCCACAGCGGTTGCAGAAGATAAAATTAAGCATGCGAGAGCTACTTTTATATGGCATAAACTACCAGAAATATGTTTCATTATTTGCGCTGTTAAATTATACTTGGTTATTGTAATAACAAGTGTACGTTGTTTGCAGTTAAAACAGAAGAGAAATCTATGCAATCGTTACCGGAGAACAAGGCAAAAAAGCGCCAATAAATAGGCGCTTAACAGCTGTATATCAATTCCTTAATACACTTATTTTACTTCCGGATCCCACCCGCGGAAAACGTTTTCCAAAATGTAGTCCTTATACTCATGATCAGTTAATTGGTGCGACCAATTAGTCCTGTTTTTAGGATCTGCGCCTTTTCCAGTGCTTTTATATTCAGCATAATAAGCCGTTTTTTCATTGCTTTCTTTCCCCCAGTTATTCCAGCCCTCAGGGCGGATAAAATCCGGCAACTCGCAGTTGAGGTAGGCAACTTTGGCATAAGATCTCCAGGGACGGCCCAGGTAAAAACTATTGGCAGGAGCATCTCCCTTAATTTTACATTTGTTGAGGACGTAGCCAAATTTTGTGGTATCGGCAGTTGAAGCAGCTGTAATGTAACCCGCTTTTTTGCAAAAAATGGTACAGCTTTCGAACCATGCTGTCGAAGCCCCGAAAATAAAATCTACTGTTCCCTCTATGTAGCAATTTTTATAGTATTGGCGATTGTTGCCCCCATAAGTATAAAGTGTATCCTGGAAACCTAAAAACCTGCAGTTGGTGAAAATCAGTTTATCGCCTCCGGCCCAAACGGCTACTGCCTGCCCCACCGGGCCTGAAGAATTTTCGAAAGTGATGTTCTCGGCAGAAAAGCCTTCACCATAAATGTAAAAGCTTGATGAACCCGAAGTACCTTTTTCTTCGCCAAAAATATTTTTTTCTGTGCATAATCATCATAAGTTAAAATGGTTTCGTTTAAGCTCTCGCCAATAAACTTTACATTCTTTTTAGACGCCGCCAGAATCAGTTTTTCTTTATAAATACCCTTTTTAATGAAAATTACGGTTGTTTTGTTCCTGAAATCGGGCACAGCATGTATCGCTTCCTGTACAGTTTTAAAATTTCCACTTCCATCGGCTGCTACCACAAAATCGGGTTTAACATCCAGGGCATAAACTGCTGATGAAATGCTTATCAGTAAAAACAGGATGATTGCTCTCATATCAATTTGGTTAGGCTAAAATTAAAATCGGCCACGTAAAAGTATAAACTTTGTAACGCAGCCGTGTTTTAAAATATATGATGAACAATTTTAAACATTAATATTGAAGCGGAAGAAGTTTTTAGCAGATTAAACGTTGCAAACGATGTCGGGAACGATTGCACAGTATCAGCTTGCCTGAAAATAAAAAAACGCTTAATCTTGTTGACAGGCAATAGATGCATCTTGATGCCCAAATAATTGAGAATCTTGATGCCAACCACAAGCCGCATTAAGATTCCCGCCTGCGCGGGCAATACATAAAACCAAATATTAAAAAAATCATTGTAAGATGAAATATCTATACAGTTCAATCCTATTTTTAAGTGTTAGCATCAATGCCTTTGCCCAACAAACGCCAGATAACCGTTATGTTTCTAAAGTTTGGGTGTCTGATTTAGGTAATGGAACTTATAGAAATCCGGTAATCAATGCAGATTATTCCGATCCCGACGCCATCCGTGTGGGTGCCGATTTTTATATGATCGCCTCCAGTTTTGATGCCATACCCGGATTACCGATTTTGCATTCGAAAGATCTGATTAACTGGAAAATCATCGGTCACGCTTTAAAACGTCAGCCTCCATTCGAGCATTTCGAAAAGACACAACATGGCAATGGTGTTTGGGCGCCGGCTATCCGTTATCATAATGGCGAATTTTACATTTATTACCCGGATCCCGACTTTGGTATATATTTAACCAAGGCTAAAACCATAACCGGCGAATGGTCTGCACCTAAATTGGTTGCTGAAGGGAAAGGATTGATTGATCCATGCCCATTTTGGGATGAGGATGGCAAAGCTTATCTGGCTTATGCTTTTGCAGGTAGTCGTGCAGGCATTAAAAGTTTATTGGCGATTATGCCATTAACCATCGATGGCTCTAAAGCGACAGAAACGGGTAGAATTGTTTATGATGGGCACGAGCTCGACCCCACCATAGAAGGCCCAAAATTTTATAAACGCAATGGCTATTACTATCTGTTTGCACCTGCTGGTGGCGTTTCCACTGGCTGGCAATTGATTCTAAGAAGTAAAAATATTTATGGCCCTTATGAAAGAAAAGTAGCCATGGATCAGGGAAAATCTGCGGTAAACGGTCCACATCAAGGTGCCTGGGTAAACACACAAACCGGTGAAGATTGGTTCCTGCATTTTCAGGATAAAGACGCTTATGGCCGGGTAATACATCTTCAACCCATGAAATGGATCAATAACTGGCCGGTTATCGGCCTCGATGCAGATGGAGACGGAAAAGGTGAACCAGTAGCTAACTACAAAAAACCAAATGTAGGGAAGGTTTACCTAATTGAAACACCTGTAGAAAGTGATGAATTTGGTACAGTAAAATTAGGTTTGCAGTGGCAATGGCAGGCCAATCCGCAGCCGACCTGGTTATTTACTGATGCAGATAAGGGATTGTTAAAATTATACACGGCAAAAATTCCCGATGAGGCTAAAAATCTTTGGGACGTTCCGAACCTGTTGATGCAGAAATTCCCTGCCGATGAATTTATGGCAACAACGAAACTCAATTTTAAACCTAATCCAAAATTGAATGGTGAAAAAACGGGTTTAGTAATCATGGGACGCAATTATGCACAAATGAGTATCAAAAGCAAAAAAGACGGATTATACCTCATATATGGTGTTTGCCAGAATGCGGATAAGGGAAAAGCAGAGAATGAAAAAGAAATTGCCAGGCTGAAATCGGGCTTGGTTTATTTTCGCGTAAAAGTTGCTGCAGGTGCAAAATGCCAGTTCAGTTATAGTGAAGATGGCATAAATTTCACTAATGTTGGTGATGAATTTCAAGCCACTGCCGGGCAATGGATCGGTGCAAAAATGGGATTATTTGCTATTAGAGATACCCAAACAAATGACTCAGGCATCGCAGAATATGATTGGTTCCGCGTACAACCTTTAAAATAAAATATGATGAAAAAATATAAATTTCTTATCGCAGCATTTGGTGCTATTTTACTAATGTCTTTCATCATGAAACCTAAGCCTGTTAAAGTTTATTTGATCGGCGATTCTACGGTTGCAGATTATACTTTGGATGAGGGATACATGCAGAAGAAATATCCCATTACTGGTTGGGGACAGGTTTTTCAACAGTTTTTAACAAAAGACAGTTTAAAAAAATTAAACAAACTAATTAAAAGTGATAGCGCTTTAGTTGTTGATAAAGCAAAAGGCGGCAGAAGCACCCGGACTTTTTTCGAAGAGGGCAGGTGGAAAGATGTTTTATCAACCCTGGAAAAGAATGACCTTGTATTGATCCAATTTGGACATAACGATGCAGCGAAAGACAAACCTGAACGTTATGTAGATATTCCGGGATATAAAGATTTTTTAAGGATGTATGTAAAAGAAACAAGGGCAAAAGGTGCTTTACCGATCCTCATTACACCAGTTACCCGTAATTACCCATGGAAAGACGGTAAACTAGGCAGCGCACATGGCGAATATCCTCAGGCAGTAAAGGATGTGGCGAAAGAATTAAATGTGCCCATAATTGATCTTACTTTACTTTCAGCTGAATTTTTCACCACCAAAGGCAACGAATTTGTGAGCAAAAATTATTTTATGAATTTAGATTCGGAGAAATATGAAGCTTATCCAAAAGGGCAAAAAGACAATACCCACTTCCAACCCGAAGGCGCCAAAGCAATCGCACAGTTGGTTTACCAATCATTAAAAAACATTAACCGCAATTCGAATTAATTAAGCCATTCTTTGCAACAGAAGTATAAACTATAATTCTTCAGAACTTTCTGGCAGGTGATCGTATTCACCTTTCCATGCATAAAAGCCAAATATCATCAACCCCAAACTAATCGGGAGAAAAATAAACAGGATAATTGCCCACTGCAGAATGGTATTTGTCCGTTCAATATCTGTATGGGCCAAGCCCACTTTATCAATCGCATGGATAAACAAAAAAGTCATTGTTAATGGTCCTAAAACCATCCAAATCAGTCCTAAAAATTTCTTTAACGTATTCATCTTCTTCTAATCGTTAATATTCTCGTCTCTTTTATTCGATAAATAAATGGTGCCAATAACCAAACTCAACGCAGCTATGCCTATCGGATACCAAAGGCCTGATAATGGTGTAGAGCCAGAAAAGCTTGCAATTAGCGTTGCAATAAAAGGTACAAGCCCTCCGAAAACACCATTACCGATATGATAAGGAAGCGACATAGAGGTATATCTAATTTTAGTTGGGAATAACTCTACCAGGAAAGCAGCAATTGGCCCATAAACCATGGTTACCAGCAGAATCTGGAAGAAAATTAAGCCAACAAATTTCCAGAATACCGGCGTAGGTAAAACTTTGTCTTTTATTACTTCTTTGCCTGAAAGAATCCCTTTGGTTTGAGAAACGGTATCGATTTGCACCCTGTTAAAGGAAGCACCATTTTTAAGCATTACTTTAGTAGAAACCGTCCGTAGACTATCGGTTGAATTCGCAATTAAAAGAGAAGTTACCTGAGCCGGATTAGCAGATAAAATATCAGTCTGTTCAACTTTTGTATAATCGGTATCATCCAAAAACATTTGATAAATGGGGCGATAAAAAGAATGCCCAAAAGCATACCGCTTAACATGATCCATTTCCGGCCAACCTTATCACTCCAGGCACCAAATACCACAAAAAAAGGAGTAGCAAAAGCAATTCCCCAGAGTAAAATATATCTTGAATCGTTAAAATCCAGCTTACAGGTATTCTCTAGAAATGATTGTGCATAAAACTGTCCCGTATACCAGATTACTCCTTGCCCCATAGTAGCGCCAAACAGCGCCAGGAGCACCATTTTAAAATTCGCCTTGTTATTAAAGCTCTCTTTCAGTGGATTTTTTGAGACATTTCCTTCAGCCTTTAATTTAGAAAACATCGGCGATTCGTGCATTTTCATGCGGATATAAATTGAAACCACAACCAATACGATCGATAATACGAAAGGGATTCTCCACCCCCAATCGCCAAAAGTTTCGGCACCTAAAATATTTTTCGTAATGACAATAATCCCTAACGAAAGGAACAAACCCAATGTTGCGGTAGTTTGGATCCAGCTGGTAAAAACCGCGTTTGTTTTTGGGTGCGTGCTCTGCTACATAGGTTGCGGCACCACCATATTCGCCACCTAAAGCCAAACCCTGGATTAACCTTAATATTAAAACCAAAATTGGTGCAGCATAACCAATGCTTTTATAAGAGGGAATTAAACCGATAAAAAATGTCGATCCACCCATTAGTACCAAAGTAAGTAAAAAAGTATATTTCCGGCCGATTAAATCGCCGAGTCTGCCAAAAACCAGTGCCCCAAATGGACGAACAATAAAACCTGCTGCGAAAATAGCCAAGGTGTTGATTAAGGCTGATGCACCAGCATCTTCCGGAAATAACTGATGACCAATGATAACCGCAAGGCTACCAAAAATATAAAAATCGTACCATTCAATCAGTGTCCCTAAAGATGATGCACCGATTACTTTAAAGATATTGTTCCTGGGTAAATTGTCGCTCATATATGTAATTTAGAATATTTGGTTTCCCAAGATAAACATTTGAATGACAATTGGCAACCTGTACCTTTTGTCATTTAATTTGTTACATTATCAAACTTTTCGGCTTTAGTTTTGTATTTTCATCCGTAACGAATTTATCTCCCTTCAGATTATATGCTTTTAATACAAAACATTAGGTTAAGTAGAATTTTAAGGAATACGTGGCACGTTGATCTGATCATGATTGCCTCTTGTACTGTAGCTTACTTTGTACGTGAATATTTAATTGCGCATCATTTTTCCATTCCATCCATCATCCCAACAGTTTTAGGTACAGCTATTGCTTTTTTTATTGGTTTTAACAATAACCAGGCTTACGATAGGTGGTGGGAAGCACGAAAAATATGGGGAGCCCTGGTAAATGATTCACGCTCCTATGCACGGGCTTTGCTCAATTATGTTGATGAAGATGAAGAAAGTGTAAAACGTATGATTTACAGGCATATTGCATTCTTGTACGCTTTAAAAGCTAATTTGAGGGGAGCGGTAGACGAAATTTACACCAAATATTTAACTGAGGCAGATTTACAGGAAATAAAAAAACATAACAATAAGCATAACGCCATTTTAAATATCCAATCCAGAGATTTACAAAAATTATCAAAATCAAATGCTATTGATGGCTTCCGTTTTATCGAGATTAATGAGATGCTTACCAGATTTTCTGATTCTATGGGCATGAGCGAGCGCATTAAAAATACCATATTCCCCACAACCTATACCTATCTTACTAAAGTATTTATCTGGTTATTTGTAGTAACATTTACCCTCGTAATCAGTCAGGATGCAGGGCCGGCAGCCATATTTTTAGGCTGGTTAATCGGTTTCGTCTTTGTATCTACGCAGGTTAACGGAATGAGTTTGATTAACCCTTTCGAAAACAATTCTGCAGGCATTCCGCTTAACCAGATTACCAGAACGATAGAGATCAATCTTTTGCAGATGCTCGAAGAAGAAGAGATTCCGGAGCCCGTTAAGCCGATTAATGATGAATATGTGCTTTAGGTTTTCTTCCCCATATTTAATACCGAAGCGGACGAAGATCTCTCTATTTCTTTGCACTTCATCCAATAGCTATCTAATCGAGATAACGACCGCTCCAGAATTTTGTACTCCGTTCAATTCACGATTTGGGACCTTCCATAATTCCGACTAATTGTTTAACTCAGTTTTTAATTTCTCCTCAAAAAGCACTGACTTAGCTTTAAACTGTGGGTCAGAAAAAGAAATATTGGCTGTGGCATAAATAATCTTTCCATCCTTGCCAACCAAAATATTCGATGGAAAACCATGGTTGATATTTAACCTGCGGATTTCATCCTTACTCAAAGATACAATCTCGTATCTGTAGCCATTCTTTTTCTGAAAACGTTTAGCGCTTGCAGGGGCATCGTGTGTAATGCCTATAAACCTTACCGCCTTTTTGCCATATTTCGCCGCCAAATTATTTAATTCGGGCATTTCAGCAATGCATGGAGGGCATTTTTCGAACCAAAAGTTGATGACCACTACCTGGTTTTTTAAATCGGTAGTGGAGAACGGCTTTTTATTAATGGTTAAACCATTAAAAGAGGGTAAGTCTTTACCCGTTAAATCTTCGAAGAAAGTTTCCTGCGTGGCCCATTTAACTGGAGCATCTTGCGCCAATGCTGTAAAAGAAAAAACAGAGAGCAGCAGAATCAAATAAGTTTTCATTAGCATTAAATATAAAAAAAGTCCCGCCAATAGGGCAGGACTTTAACATTTGTTTGGTTTAGAAAATCTTATTTAAAGGTAACAGAACCATATTCAGTTTTGATGGATATGGTTGCAGCACCACCGCCACCAATCTTGCCGCTATATTTTTTGGTTTCATCATCTTTGCTTACCAAACTTGACGTTACGTTTGAACCATATTTAAATCCGGCATACGAAGTAGAAACATTGAAATTCCCATTATAACGATCTGCAAAGCCCAATCCAATACTCACATATTCGCCTCCGAAAGTGAAGTTTTTACAGGCAGGGGTAATTTCGCTCACATTTAACCGGTTATAATCCATGTCGATGTTCGCATCGCCATTAAGTGTGCCTAAAGTAACATTCGAATATTCTGCTTTAACCGCAATTTTACCCGCTGATGCAATATTCAGATCGCCATAGGCCTGTTTAGCAACCGTATTGCCTTTAACCGTGTTGATATTTACTTTGGCATATTCTGCATTTAAAAGAAGGTTCCCACCAATAGTGCCAATGGTTAAACCTTTGCCATATTGCACTTTAATATCAGCCGATTTCCTGATCGTATTGATATTTACAGCAACATATTCTGCGTCAAGTTGTAAAGTACCCACAGCGCCAATGGTTACCGGGCCATTATATTCGTGTTTTACCACTGCAGCATTCAGGTCCTGGATATCGCATTTACCATATTGAACATTGATATAGTTATTTACGTTGCTTAAACTCCCAGCCACCAGATTGCCATATTCTACCTTTAAAGAAGTTGGACCTGAAAAATTACCCAATTCTACATTGCCATATTCTTGTGAAACTGTTAAGGGATTTACTGCTGGCATATACACCACGTAGTTTACTTTTACTTCCCTCCGCCAGGTGGTTACTCCATTTTTCACCCCACGGCCATAACGTCCGTTTCTATCACCCATATTCGTTCTGAAAGTAACGACATCACCGTTTTTGGTCGCATCAATACTTATCCCGTCAATCAGTTTTTGCGCATCGTTATCCGAACTGCTGTAAGCTTTAATATCTACATCCACACGTACTTCTTTTTTGTCCCAGGTTTTAATTACGATAGATCCATACTGGTTATTTAAACTAACTTTATCGTTATTATCTATATTAAAACTTTTGCTAAAAGATTTTGAGCGTTCGGCATCGCCACCCGCTTGTTTATACCTTGAAGTATTAACCATCGCTACCATAGATGATTTTTCTAAATTTTCTACAACTACTTTCTCTGATGGACTATTTACCGCCCCTTCTTGTGCATTGGTTTTTACGGCAATTAAAGCCATAATGGCTAAAAATATTCTTATTGTTCTCATGTTGTTAATTGTTTAAACACCTATTCGCTTAAAACCTGCCGGCTGGTACATAAACTTTCGATGTAGTGAGCGTTCCCCTCTTAGTATCAAGTTGCGTGAATCGGGTATCAAGCCTGATTCTGCTATTAAATAATTTCACTTTTGCTGCTTTCAGCTTAAATCTGGTTAACCCTTTTGTAATCGTCAACCTGGTTAATAATCAATAATTGTTGTTTTAATAACTGTAACTGTATTTCGCGGTTTTTTACCATAGCTTTTACCACAAAAGTTTGGTTGGGCGAGGTTGGCAGTTCTGCTTTTAACCTTTCGTAATCTTCATCAAGCTTTCTCAGGTCGGCAGTAAATTTTTTATATAATTCAGGGTTTGCTGAAGCGAAAATAGCCAAACTATCCCTTTTTTCGGTAATCAACCCAGCAAAGTGGACTTCTTTTTTTGCATACGAAGCGCTAACGTCGGCTATTTCTAAATCTTTGTTTTGCAACCTTCCGGCGTACAGCCAAACTAAACCGAAAACCACTACGATGGCTGCTGCAGCACTCATCCATAAATAAAGCTTTACTGGTTTTTTTATTTTTTGTATCTAATTCCTGTTCAATCTTTGCCCAAAGCCCTGCCGGCGGCTCCATGATATCGAAAGCTTTACGGTTTTCTTTTACAAAAGTTTCTAATCTATTATTCATCTCTCATCCCTTTCGTTTCTAAAATACTTTTTAACTTCTTTTTAGCGCGCATGTACTGTGTACGGCTAGTGTTTTCACTTATTTTTAAAATATGTGCAATCTCTTCATGGTCATAACCTTCTAAAAGGTATAAACTCAATACTACCCGGTAACCGTCTGGCAATTGGGTAATGGCCTGTCTTATTTCTTCGGCCTGCAACTGCACTTCACTGTCATCAAAACTATCTTCATCCGGTATTTCAGATATTTCTTCAGTATTTACAAATTCCATCTTGCGTTTACGCAGGTAATTGATGGATTTGTTAATCACAATCTGCTTTAACCAAAGCCCGAAGGTAGTTTCCTGCCTGAAATCAACAATTCTGGTAAAGGCATCTAAAAATGCTTCCTGTAAAACATCTTCCGCCTCTTCCTCATAATTTAAAATGCGCAGCGCCACATTATACATGGCCTTTGCATACAGCTTGTACAATTCAAACTGTGCTCGCGCGGCTGCCCTGCATGCATTTTTTTACAAGTTCCAGGTTTTTATCGATGTATACGGCTTCCAAAATTTCGAATATTCTGATTATAAGACATAAGGGATTTTAAAACGTTGCATCAAGGTATAAAAAAAGTTTAAAATATGTTAATTCAGTATTAAGATTAGAATCAAATGCGCTGCGAGGCACAAGAACGGAGTGTAAAATAAGCTTCCTCATTTCGTAAAGAAATGTTTTATCTTAATTGGAAATGAGCGGTTCTGTGCTTTTGGCTTTTTCAGTCCCGCTTTTTGGTACGAGTTCCGGTGAAGGACCGGAAGCTCTCCCCGGCAATCGGGTTTAGATAAAAAGTTTGGTGCCCTGAAGCAAACCGCTGTTAGCTAAACCTGACAGGAGCGAACACGTAGTGCAACGAAGTAAAGCGGATGGCAGGGCTACAGTATCTATGAAATACTGCCGTTTCATTTCCAAAACATAAAAGTCTTGTATAATGTTAGAAAATGATTGGTCCTGTGCTTTTGGCTTTTTCAGTCCCGCTTTTTGGTACGAGTTCCGATGAAGGACCGGAAGCTCTCCCCGGCAATCGGGTTTAGATGCAAAGTTTGGTGCCCTGAAGCAAACCGCTGTTAGCTAAACCTGACAGGAGCGAACACGTAGTGCAACGAAGTAAAGCGGATGGCAGGGCTACAGTATCTATGAAATACTGCCGTTTCATTTCCAAAACATAAAAGTCTTGTATAATGTTAGAAAATGATTGGTCCTGTGCTTTTGGCTTTTTCAGTCCCGCTTTTTGATACGAGTTCCGGTGAAGGACCGGAAGCTCTCCCCGGCAATCGGGTTTAGATGCAAAGTTTGGTGCCCTGAAGCAAACCGTTGTTAGCTAAACCTGGCAGGAGCGAACACTTAGTGCAACGAAGTAAAGCGGATGGCAGGGCTACAGTATCTATGAAATACTGCCGTTTCATTTCCAAAACATAAAAGTCTTGTATAATGTTAGAAAATGATTGGTCCTGTGCTTTTGGCTTTTTCAGTCCCGCTTTTTGGTACGAGTTCCGATGAAGGACCGGAAGCTCTCCCCGGCAATCGGGTTTAGATGCAAAGTTTGGTGCCCTGAAGCAAACCAATGTTAGCTAAACCTGACAGGAGCAAACACGTAGTGCTGCAACTAAGTAAAGCGGATGGCAGGGCTACAGTATCTATGAAATGCTTTCATTTCCAAAAACTAAAACATCTATTCGTTATTATTAAGAGAAAATGAGCAGTGCACAGCACTTTACAGTATAAGAGGTCAGCTTTCAATCAGTTACAGGCAACTAACCGATTAAACAAATTTTAAAACTTATTCTTCCACATCATACTCTCAACGGGCTTTGTGGTTTTATTATTGTATTTGGCGTTTCCTTTTGAGTTGTACATGGTTTCGATATTGCCTTCAACTGCAAAATAAATCAGCTGACCAATAGGCATTCCGGCGTAAATTTTAACCGGCTGTGCTACTGAAATCTCTAGTGTCCAGGTGTTGCAGAAACCCACATCGCCTTTACCTGCCGTAGCATGGATATCGATGCCTAAACGGCCGGTACTGCTTTTTCCTTCTAAAAACGGAACATGTTGATGTGTTTCGGTATATTCTAACGTTACGCCCAGATATAAAACACCTGGGTGAAGAACGAAGCCATCTTTTGGAATTTCGAAATGCTCAATTTCGTTATGCGCTTTAGCATCCAGCACACGGCTTTTATAGGTGGCCAGGTATTTCCCTAAATGAACATCATAAGAGTTTGTGCCTAAACATTCGCGTTTAAAAGGTTCGATGATGATTGTACCCTTCTCAATTTCTTCTAATATCCTGCTATCAGATAATATCATTTTTATGCGTATTTTTGGCCTAAATTATCATTTATTTAAGATAATTTTGCATGTAATCTCCAATTTAATCAATGCCAATAATTTACCACAAAAATATTGATCAGCATTCTGTTTTAGCAATTTGGAAAATTGAGGAAACAGAAGAAGAATTGTTGGCCGGACTGCAACTTAAGCAGCATGAACATGATATTATTTCATCATTAAACAGTGGCAAAAGGTTACTGCACTGGTTAAGTACGAGGCTGCTGTTGAGAACAATGCTAAATACTAACGAGTATATTGACTGCCAGTTTGATGAACATGGTAAACCCTATCTGGTTAATTTCGATTACCATATTTCTTTAAGCCATTCTTACGATTATGCAGCGGTAATGATCAGCAAAGATCATCCTGTTGGCGTGGATATTGAACTGATTAAACATAAAATAAAAAGCATTAAACACAAGTTTTTGAGTGATGTAGAACTTGCCCAAAGGCAAATTGGAGATAATACCGATGGCTTATACGTAGCCTGGTGTGCTAAAGAGGCCATTTATAAGTGGCATGGCAAAAAAGGACTGGAGTTTAAACAGCATATCCACATTAAACCTTTTAAGCTAAGAAACGAAGGTTCATTAAATGCACTGGTAGAATTGCCAGCCGGTACGCGAGAGTTGACCATTAATTACTTTAAAACAAAAGACGGTTACATGTTAGGCTATGTAGCCAGCAATTCTTAATATAAATGGAGATGAACGAGACAATGGAAAAAGCAATTGCAACAGGTTTAAAACCAACTATTTTTGCAGACTGGGGCTTAACAGACTACCAGGAAGCCTGGGATAAACAGGAAGATTTGTTAAATAAAACGGTAGCCATTAAAACCGAAAACCGTGTAAATAACACCAATAAGCCTACTCCAAACCACCTTGTATTTTGCGAGCACCCACACGTTTATACTCTGGGTAAAAGCGGACATCCTGAAAATTTATTATTGGATGAACAGGGATTAAAAGAAAAAAAGCAACCTATTATAAAATTAACCGCGGTGGCGATATTACTTATCATGGCCCAGGGCAGATTGTAGGATATCCTATTCTTGATCTGGATAATTTCTTTACTGATATCCATTTATACCTGCGTACTCTGGAAGAAGCTGTTATCCTTACTTTAAATGATTACGGGATAGAGGCGGGACGTTATCCTGGCTTTACCGGGGTTTGGTTAGATGCCGATAACGAAAAAGCCCGTAAAATATGCGCTATGGGCGTTCGTTGCAGCCGTTGGGTTACCATGCATGGTTTTGCCTTTAATGTAAATGTGGATTTAGATTATTTCAAAAATATTGTTCCCTGCGGTATTGATGATAAAGCAGTAACCTCTTTAGCAAAAGAATTGGGTTATCAATTAGATATGGAGGAAGTAAAAGGTAAACTGAAGAACCACATTGCCGGACTCTTTAAAATGCAACTGATTTAATCGGCTGGATAAAACTAAGCCAAACGCAACTTCGTAGATTACCCTATGAAGATTTTATTAAGCGCCATTTTATTTTCTTTCTTAACTTCGGGCTGTACAAAACGAGCACCCATGATTAACGAGCCAGCAATCAATCAAGCTACAAATCCATCAAACGGAACAGGAAATTTCACTTATTTAGCCCTTGGCGATTCCTATACGATTGGTGAAGCCGTTAAACAAACAGAATCTTTTCCCTATCAACTTCAAAGTCTATTAAAGAATCAAAACATCAACGTCGCCAATCCTAAAATTATTGCCACTACGGGCTGGACTACAGACGAGCTCCAGGCAGCCATTAAAAAGGAAAACTTAACCGGCACTTATAGCTTTGTTACGCTTTTGATTGGTGTAAACAATCAATACCGTGGTTATCCGATCAGCACATACAAAAAAGAGTTCGCAGAATTGTTACAAACGGCAATTGCTTTTGCGGGTGGCAATAAGAGCAAAGTTTTTGTGGTATCTATCCCCGATTGGGGCGTTACCCCTTTTGGTAAAAACTCAGGAAAAAGTCCGCAAACTATAGCAAGTGAAATTGATAGTTTTAATGGGGCAAATCAGGAAATTACACTTGCAGCAGGTGTAACCTATACGAATATCACGCCTGCATCCAGAAATGCAGCAACAGATTCTTCTTTAGTGGCAAGCGATGGACTTCATCCAAGCGGCAAAATGTATACCGAATGGGCAACTGCTTTACTAACAAAAGTTACTACTGTGTTGAAATAATTTAACTTCTTATTTATTCTGTTTTTGAATTAAAAAAATTACTTTAGTTCAACAATTTAAATTAATCACCTTTAAAAACAGTAAAATTATGAATGAGTACGAAGGAGGCGGATTAGCCGCAGGTATTGGTGTAGTGGGCGGAATTATTTATTTGGCAATAATTGTATTACTGATTGCCGGCATGTGGAAAACGTTTGAAAAAGCCGGCAAGCCAGGCTGGGCAGCCCTTATTCCTATTTACAATACCATTGTTTTAATTGAAATTATTGGCAAACCAATGATCTGGGTTTTATGGTTACTCATCCCTTGCGTAAACTTTGTATTCGGAATCTGGGCATTAAACTTACTAAGCAAAAGCTTTGGCAAAACAGAAGGTTTTACCGTTGGTATGATCATATTTCCGTATGTTTTCTTGCCAATCCTTGGCTTTGGTCCGGCAAAATACCTGGGTCCATCGGCTGCAGAAGCACAAAATGGCGGTTTTGGAAACAACCCTTTCAACAACCCAAATAATCCTTTTAACAGCCCTAACAACCCTTTTAACAAACCGTCTGGTCCAAATGATACTCCTCCACCAGTAGTATAATTCAGAATGTTTATCTTATTTATATTTTGCAGCTCAATCAACCTGGTTGATTGGCTGCAAAATCATTTAATCTCCTGTCCCTTTAAAGCATTAACAGGTATCGATTGCCCTGGTTGTGGCTTTCAAAGATCTTTTATTGCACTAGTGCAGGGCGATTTATCAAAAAGCTGGTCGCTTTATCCACCTACCATTCCATTATTGTTACTTTTTATTGCTGTAGGTCTCTTTTATAAATTCCAGATAAATCAGCGCCACCTCCTGTCTAAAATATTGATTATTGCAGTTGGTAATTTTGTGATGGTTTCTTATCTGTACAAAGTCTTTATCCGCTAAACACTCGTATTAGCTGTTAGGTGATTATAATCCTTTAATACAGTTTCTAAAAACTGCAACTCGTTCATCCCGCTCGGGATAGTGACAACAATATGTTCTTTGGTTTTAGCGGCCATGGAATAAATCAGTTCAGCATTTCCGGTCTGGTAATACCCTGTTAAAACTTCATGGATCAGTTCTACATCCCGATCGTTTAAATGTAATACTTCTTTAAATTTTGGCTCGTATTCTTCAGGCAGTTTAAAGCTAAAAGCTACATTGGTAAACTCGGTACGTGGTTTGGTTTTAATCAATGTCGTTTTAGCCAGTATATCGCCCAAACGCTGGTGGTTTTTAGTTACCGCTACAGATACCAATGCCACTACGCCCCATCCAAATGGGAAGCCAAAATCGATCATCCTGAACAGCCATCTAAAAATATATTGACTGAAAGTTGGCTGGGTGCCATCTATACTGATTACTTTTATTTTTAAAGCCTTTTTTACCCAGCGTTTGCCCATCCATAGTGATCTCGCAAACCAGGTCGTAAAAAGCAAATATTGCGATGAAGACAAAAAGGACAATCATGCCGGCACTTCCTGATATGCCTACTGAAACTGCCCCCATCACCACGAGGGTAATTACAGCAATCACCACAAATCCGGCCAGGTCAATGCACCTTGCAGCAATACGCTCTCCAAGTCCGGCAATTTCATAATCAATATCAATATTTTGAGCAGTGCTAATTCTGATGCTATCCATATTCCAAACATAATTTTTTTTAAAGATAGTTGGGGTATATCAACCTGTAATTTTTACAACTAAAGTTTTCTTATATATTAAGTTCAGATCAAACATCTGTGTATATTTGTTTAGCAAGAAGATCAATAGTGGTTTTATTTACATAAAAAATTAACTATTTTAACGCCAGATTTGGTAACGCCTTTAAATGAGAGAAGCATTATTTGTTAAACAGAATTCGGAGAAATGGCAGCATTATGATTCCATGCAACAAGCCAATCCCGATGAAGTGGCCAATCAGTTTATCGAGATCACCAATGATCTAGCTTACTCAAAAACTTTTTATCCCAACTCGAAAACTACCGCTTATTTAAATGGCTTAGCGGCTAAACTGCACCAATCGGTTTATAAAAACAAAAAAGAGAAATCGAACCGTTTTATCCATTTCTGGAAAACCGAACTGCCTTCAATATTTTTTCAGCACCGGAAACAGATATTGTATGCATTGTTTTTCTTTCTGGTTTCCTGCTCCATCGGTGCCTTATCAGCCAAGTATGACGATACTTTTGTTCGTTTGATTATGGGCGATGGTTATGTAAACATGACCAATGAAAACATTGCCAAAGGCGATCCGTTTGGGGTATATAAACAGGATAATGAATTTATGATGTTTTTGCAGATAGGCTCCAACAACATTTTCGTTGCCTTATATACTTTTGTTTTGGGTATCTTATTTTCATTTGGTTCCATTGTTTCATTATTCAGAAATGGAATTATGCTCGGTTCCTTCCAATATTTCTTTTTTAGCAAAGGCCTGGGCTTTCAATCTGTTCTGGTGATCTGGATCCATGGCACGCTCGAAATTTCTGCCATTGTACTCGCTGGCGCCGCAGGCTTAATTTTAGGCAATAGCTTTTTATTCCCCAAAACATACACCCGTATGGCATCCATACAAAAAGGGGCAAAAGACGGGTTAAAAATTGTAATCGGCCTGATCCCGATTTTTATTGTTGCTGCTTTTTTCGAAAGTTTTGTTACCCGTCATACCGAAATGCCGTTAGCACTAAGCCTATTGATATTATTATCGTCAGCAGCCTTTATGATATGGTATGTATTTATTTATCCCATTAAAATTCAACGTAAACAAGTCACACTAAACTAACATGATCGGGAAATTAGAATTTAGAAAAAAAGAGATTTCGGACAGGTGATAAACGATACGTTTACCTTTATGCGGCAAAACTTTAAACCGCTGATTAAGGTATATTTTACGTTTTGCGGTTTGTTTGTATTGGCCAGTATGTTAACCATGCTGTTACAACAATATAAAATGGTTAATATTTTCAATACCATTGGTATTGAAGGGAACACAAACAAGTTTGGCTTTTCATCGATTTATACTGTCGAGTATTTTTTATCTATTTTATTTTCGCTGGCCACTTATGCTAGTATGAGCGTAGCCATACTTTCTTATATCGCCGTTTACGTTAAAAAGGGCAATGAAACGCCCAATATTGACGAGGTTTGGGGTTATTTTAAATACTATTTTTTCAGGATTTTTGGCAGTTCGCTTTTATTGATCCTGATGCTTATTATATCTTTCTTCTTCTGTGTGGTACCGTTCTTTTGGCTATTCCCGTATGTAGCCATGATCTTTCCAATCATGGTCATCGAAAATGGTTCGCTGGGTTATTCCTTCACCAGAAGTTTCGCTGTAATTAAAGATAATTTCTGGGTTACTTTTGGAACGCTCATTGTGGTATGGATTATTGTATATGCCTGCATGAGTATGGTGGTTTTACCTACCACTTTATTTAACATGATCGGTATGTTTACGCATAAAACACCTCAAATGTCGTTAACGTTAACCATGATCACCACCGTTTTACAATCCATCTGCCAGGTTTTTACCATTATACCAATCATCACTATTTCGCTTACCTATTTCAGTTTGGTTGAACAGAAAGAAAACCCCGGACTAATGGAACGCATTTCTAATTTTGGCAATACCGAAAAACCTATTGATACCAGACCTGAAGAATATTAAAATGCAGCGTGTTTTTATCCGATATCTTCTCGTTTGCCTCTTGTTTTTTATTCCGGTAATCAGCTATGCACAGGCTGTTAAACTAAAACCTATTGTTAAGGAAATCAGGATTGATAGCGCTAAAATTACCCCATCAAAATTTGATAAAGATTCTATCAGCAGCTACAAAGAGCAGAAAGAATTTCAATATGATGAAATCGGCCAGCGGCAGTTGTCGTGGTGGGATAAATTCTGGATGTGGTTTTGGGGGTTAATCGGCTCATTGATTCAAGGGGCAACCTCTAATTTAATTTCGAGGTATATTTTTATCGGACTGGGGGTAGCGCTTATCCTGTATATCGTGATCAAAACCATCGGGGCTGAAAACATATTCAGGAAAAAATCAAAAGAAACCATTCTTCCTTATGATGTGATAACCGAAAACATCCATGAGATTGACTACGAACAGGAGTTGCAAAGATTGGTTGCCGAAAGAAAATTCCGCCTGGCGGTTAGGCTTTTATATTTGAGGGCGCTAAAAAAATTAAGCGATGCCGAAATCATCAATTGGCAGCCCGATAAAACCAATTACAATTATTTAATGGAAATCGATAAACCTGAACTCAGAAATGATTTCAGTAAACTTACCCTACAGTTCGATTACATCTGGTACGGCGATTTCCCTATCGATGAGGTGAAATTTGAACCTATTAACCAATCGTTTAACCAGTTTAACAGCCAGATTAAATGAAAGGTTATAAAATATATCTGATTATTGGTTCTATCCTGATCCTCCTTTATTTAGTTGCCCAATACAACAAACCTACACCAACAAACTGGGCACCAACTTATGCCATTAAGGATAAAATTCCGTATGGAACTTACATTTTGTACCACCGGATAAAGGATATTTTACCAAACGCAACTATTCAGCAGTCTAAAAGCGCCATTTATAATACTTTAAAAGCCAAAAAATTTAACAAAACAGCGTATTTGATTGTCGCCCAAAAGGCAGAGATCAGCAAAACGGATCTCGATCAGCTGATTAAATACATGCAGAATGATAATGATGTTTTTATTGCCACTTACGATCTGGGAAAAGTAGAAAAAAACCTTAAATTACAAGCGGTAAGTACCATGTCTGCTGAAGGCAGCACGCTGAATTTTACCAACCCAAACTTAAAAACTGATGCGAACTATGGTTTCGACAGGGGTATAGGCAGTCAGTATTATAATAAACTTGACACCAATAAGGCGACTATACTCGGTGTAAATGGAAACGGAAAACCTAACTTCATCCGTTACAGTTACGGGCAAGGAAATCTATACCTGATTGCAGAGCCCGGGTTTTATACAAATTTTAACCTATTGGATAAATATGGGGCCGAATACGCAGCTAAAACCCTGAGTTACCTTCAGGGAAATACCCAGGTAATTTTTGATGAATATTTTTCCAGACAGGAAAACACCGCAACTGATATGCTCAGGGTATTTTTTAAACACCCCGAACTTAAATATGCTTATTACCTGAGCATTTTCAGTTTGATTATTTTTGTATTCTACGATATCAAACGCAGGCAACGAATTATTCCCATTGCCGATCCGCTTACCAATTCTTCACTGGCTTTTGTTAATGTGGTTGGCAGTGTTTACTACAATGAGCGGAACAATCTCGACTTAGCCTTAAAAAAATCAACTACTTTATGGAACACCTGCGGAGCAGGTATTACCTTAAAACCAATGATATTGACAGCAAATTTGCCCAGTTATTAATGGAAAAAACAGGCATTAACGAAGCCCTGGCCAAAACATTAACCCGATATTTTATCGAAATGCCTGAAATGGGCGACCTGAGCGATACCCAATTGATCAATTTAAACGAAAGCATAGAACAGTTTTATAAAATTACGCAAAGCAATGGAACAAGAACAGTTTAACCCACGTACCGATTTAAGTGCATTAAATGCAGCTGTGAATCAGATTAGAACCGTACTTGGAAATATCATAGTAGGCCAAAAACAGGTGATCGATTTTTTAATTGTTGGTTTACTTGCCGATGGACATATCTTAATTGAAGGCGTTCCGGGTGTAGCAAAAACGTTAAGCGCCAAACTTCTTGCCAAATCAATCGATGCTCAATTTTCGAGGGTACAGTTTACGCCTGATCTAATGCCTTCGGATGTATTGGGAACACCGATTTTCAATACCAAAACAGGTGATTTTGAATTCAGGAAAGGCCCGATTTTCGGTAATATTATTCTGGTTGACGAAATTAACCGCGCACCAGCTAAAACCCAATCTGCACTTTTCGAAGTGATGGAAGAACGCCAGGTAACCATCGATGGGCAAACTTATATCATGGATGAGCCTTTTATGGTATTGGCTACGCAGAACCCGATTGAGCAGGAAGGAACTTACCGTTTACCAGAAGCACAACTAGATCGTTTTCTTTTCAAAATTGAGGTCAAATACCCTTCATTGGAGGAAGAAACAGCAATTTTAACCGCACAACACACTTTGGTTAATAAAACACTATTAAACGAGGTAAAACCGGTATTATCCGTGCAACAGATACAAGAGGCCAGGGCCATTATCCGCAATTTATTTGTAGAACCGAAGTTATTGGAGTTTATTGCTAAAATCGTAACCGAAACACGCAACAATTCCTCCCTTTATCTGGGTGCTTCGCCAAGGGCATCGTTGGCTATTGTACACAGTGCAAAAGCTTTTGCCGCAATACAAAGCCGCGATTTTGTTACGCCAGATGATATCATTGCCGTTGCAAGCCCTGTATTGGCTCACAGGATATTATTATCTCCTGAAAAAGAAATGGAAGGCTTAACCACAACCGATATCGTAAACCAGATTATTAAAAAAATTGAAGTACCAAGGTAGGTCAGTTTGCAGTTGCCAGTTTACAATTACCAATGAGCAAATTACAATTTTCAAATCTAGCACTCGGCTTAGCAATGTGGCAATCCAACAATTTAGCAATTACCATAATACAGTTAACCAGTTTAAACAATTAACCAATTAAACAAACTCTACAATTAAACAGTTTTGAAAAAATTCTTTCAGCAATATTATACCAATCTATTCCTAACCGATCGTTTATTTACGGCCTTGGGGTTTTGTATTGTACTTTTTTTGCTGAAGTTCTTTTTGCCTGGTTGGGCGATATCCCTGAAATTGCAACCGGAGCTGTATTTGTTCTGTTTTTTATTGATCTTTTTATCCTCTACCGGAATAGCAAAGGAGTTGAAGTCAAAAGATTTACTTCAAAGCGTTTGAGCAACGGCGATGAAAATCCGATCCAGATTGAGATTAAAAACCATTACGGTTTTGGGGTAAATGCAAGGGTAATCGACGAAATCCCTTTTCAGTTTCAGATCCGTGATAAAGATTTTAGACTCCATTTAAAACCGGCAGAGATAAAGTCAATCCACTATAACCTGAGGCCAACCAAACGTGGTGAATATGATTTCGGATTTATCAGGACGTATATCAGTTCTCCATTGGGCTTGATCAGCCGGCGTTATAATTTCGATGGAGCGAAAGTTCTACCCGTTTATCCTTCATTTATCAATCTTGGTCAGTACGAATTAATGGCCGTTTCGCGCTATTTAACTGAGTTTGGGATCAAAAAAATCAGAAAGGTTGGGCAGAGCAGCGAATTCGACCAGATTAAAAACTATGTTGGGGGCGATGATATCCGTACCATTAACTGGAAAGCCACCGCCAGAAAAGGTGGTTTGATGGTGAATACCTATACGGATGAGAAATCGCAGAATATTTATTGCATCATCGATAAATCGCGGGTAATGCGCATGCCTTTTGAAGGCTTAAGCCTGCTTGACTATGCCATCAATGCGAGTGTTGCGCTGGCTAAAGTAGCGATGCTTAAAGAAGATAAAGCAGGTTTAATTACCATATCCGAAACTATCGGTTCAATAGTGCCTGCTGACCGTAAAGCTTCGCAGTTGGGTAGCATTATGAACGTGCTTTACAAAGAAAAAACCCGATACCTGGAAAGTAACTTAGAGGTGCTTTATTCTACTGTCCGTTCGGTAGTAAAACAACGCGGACTTTTGGTTTTCTTTACCAATTTCGAAAGTTTATCGGCGCTCCAACGTCAGTTACCCTATTTAAAAAGAATCGCGAAGTACCACTTATTGGTAGTGGTGTTTTTCGAAAATACTGAACTCAAAGGCTTAAGCACCGATCCGGCCAAAGATGTTGAAGGAATTTACCACAAAACCATTGCAGAGAAGTTTATCTATGAGAAAAAACTGATGGTTAAAGAATTGAACAAACATGGTATTCTGGCTATTCTTACCCCACCACAAAAGCTTACGGTTAATGTGATCAATCAGTACCTGGCACTGAAGGCACAGCAGAGGATCTAGTTTGGATCCTTGAGCCCTTAATCTGTAGTCCAAATCGACAACCGCAAAGAGTCCTGGGTCCAAAAACTGCAAATATTGCTTAAAAAATCAGACTAATCAATATCTTCAGTCTGCGTCCCACCAATGCAATTACTTATAGATATAAATATTTGAAAATCAAATCATTAAACCTATACCAAATTTAAAACTTATACTCCATTATATAATCGTCCATAAAGTAGCCCTCACCTATATCAAGCTTTACCGATTCTTTAATGGTAAAACCCCCTTTCAGGTAAAAGTCTTTGGCTTTATTATGCTTGTTCACATTCAATTGCAAAGCGCTTCCTCCTGCATCTTTTACCTGGTTAAAAACCTCATTAATTAAGATTTTTCCAACACCTTTACCATGTGCAGATGGCAGCACATAAAGCTTGTGCAATTTGTAAATACGTGCATCATGTCCAATAATAGAATATCCTGCAAACCCGAACTGATTTTCTCCTTCCTCTGCAATGAGGAAGATATGCCCTTCCATAAATTGTTTCAGTAGCTCACCTTTGTTATACATTTTATCCAACATATAATCGATCTGCGGCTGCCCGATAATATCCAGGTAGGCCGATGGCCAGGTTGCCGCAGCAATATCCCTGATGATTTCTATATCATCTTCTTTTGCTTTTCTGAGCGTAATCATATCGGTTCACTAATAAAAATTGGTTGTCCTAAAAAGGTAAATTCTACAAAGCCGTCTTTAACTACGGTAAAAATTTCTTCTTCATTCTGCGCGAGGTTGGTTACTTCGAGATATCGGTTACCATGGATCAGAAATTCACTTCCCGCAGGTTTCCAAACAGAGAATCCCGATTTTATGGGATAGTGCTTTGCTCTTTCGGTAAATACTACCAGATTAATTTTGTCTTCAAATCCTGCAAATTTCTCAAGATCGAATTTATTCGTAATTACATTTACCGCAGGATATTTCTCTTCGTACAGATAATTAACGGCCACCATTAAAGCATCAACAGGCCCCTGAACAACTTTTGTATCTTCCTGCGTTTCCTGCCCGTTCCCGTTTATCAGCACATCTACCTTTAAACCTAAAGAAAAAATCTTATCGTAATTTTCTCCGTTAACCAAAAGGGTAGGACTCCATTCGAGCAGTTGCCCTAAAAACTCTTCGTTAAAATTCCCAAGCTCATCAATGTACAAAGCCGGCTCTTGTTTTTCTTTTACAATATGGTGTGAAGACATACTGCGAATATAGAAATTTCGCTTTAAGTACGGTATAGGAAGAATCAGTTCGAGGTAAAATGATTAACGATTGTATGGATATTCACTCACCCAATGGAAACCCCTGTTGATGAGCTTAAAATCTTTAAGGTCTTTTCGCTTAAAACTTACCGATATAGAATCTTTCTCTGTCAGGCCCGAAAGCATCAGCCTGTCTTTTCCAATAATATTATAGTTTAAAACATATTTAGTCGAGTCTTTATCCGTTGATTTTAGTACCAGTTCTTTTTTCTTCTGATCAAAAACAGTAGTGAAATTAGCGGAACTGTCGTTCATCTTCTTTATCCTTGCATATCCTGAATAATTAATAATCATCTGTCTCCATCGCGTACTATCAGTAGTTAAAGGCGCCAAGGTTTCACCTTTAACCTTCATGCTTTCAACATCATAAATACCATACATAAATGGTTTGGGTGCCGCACTACCATAAGTTTTTCTCTGTTCAATTAATGACGATACCAGGAATGCCAGAGAAGCCGTAATGTATAGATATTTTGCACCATAAGCCGCAAAGTAGAGCCATTTCTTTCTAAAAGCCGGACGGTACATTTTTTCGAGCTGCTGGCTTTCATATCTGATAAAGAAGCGATATAGTTTTAAGAAATGTGGGGCCAAAATAAAAACACACATCACCACCAGTGCGGTTGAGAGTAGTTTTACAGGAACGTCAAAAAAATAATTCATCGACATTACGTGCGCTGTTGCGGCCAATGATAGAAAAGCACCCACAACAACCGTTCTACGGAACAAAAGCATGATGGCAGAAACTTCTATAATACCCATAAAAATATTGTAGCCTTTAGAAAAGCCGAGGAAGGTCCATGCAAGCCCCATTGGCGATGCATTTCCGAAAGGTTGAAGCAACCTCATTAATGAAGGATCAGGAAACTGGAGTTTGATTACTTTTATAGCGCCATATAATATCAAGGTAAAGGCTAAATAAAATCTTACCAGTACCACAAGCCAGTAATAAGCTGTATTATAGCTTTTGCGTTTGCGGTCTAAAACTGACCAGATGATACTACCAATTACCGATACCAAAAATATAAAGAGTAGCAATACCCAATCATAAGAGGTATCGCCGCTGCCATTGGTGTAGATTGTAAAATCGTAATTATAGTGGATAATGTGTTTAGAGAACCAGGGAATAAGATCGTGCAATACCAGGTTAGGCAACTGCAGCACACTTGACAGGAACGTAAAGGCTCCATTGTTATTCAAGATGATGAAAAGAGACAAGAGGAGGAAAAAGAACCTGAAGGAAATTTTTTTATAAATATTCCAGGGCGTATTGTTTTGAAGAGCGTTTTCAGACATATTTTGTTCGGTTTATCCAAAGCTAAATATTATCCCATGGGCTTCAAATTATAAAATGTTAATTAACAGCGCTTTCTTTAACTAATGTGTAAAAATCCTGATAGGCTTCAATAAAATCGTCAGCAAAATTAATGGCTCCGGAAACGGCTATGCCATAAATACCGGTTTGCATTAAAGCTTCCACATCGTATGTTTTTATCCCACCCACAGCCAATACCGGAATGCTGATGGCCTGAGTTTTCAATTCTTTTACCATATACTGATAGCCCTCAATACCTAAATGCGCGTAATTGTTGGGTTTGGTTTCAGTTTCTGCAAATGGACCATAACCGGCATAATCTGCACCTTCTTTTGCAAGCCTGACTAAATTGTCTACAGTATTCGCCGATCCTCCCAGTGTAATATCATGGCCAACCAGTTTGCGCAGTTTTATAAAATCGGCGTCCATATCTTCGATATGAAATCCCTGGATATCAGCCTTTCCATTTAAATGAACATGATCAGTAACAATTAAGGTGGTGCCCCAGTCATCACAAATTTCGGCTATCGCATTAATATCCTGTAAAAGTGCTTCATCACTCTTACTCAGACAACGGTACTGGATCCATTTTGCACCGGCCTCACAGGCTTGTTGCACCTGTTCAATATGGCTTAAATGTGGGGTATCGTGTGTGATGTAATGAAGCTTTTCGATATATTTCATGCTAATTTGTTACTATGGGCAATAAGAGTTGACAACCTAAACAGGCTAATTGCCTAAAAGTTGTCAACTCTGAATGACAGATTAAAATTTAACATTCAAACTTAGTAAAAAGTTACGGGTAGCCTGAGGATAATAATAATTGGAACGGCTCAAATCGCCACCAAAAAGGTATGGATAGGTACCTCCATTGCTTTCATATAAAGTACTGAATACGTTATTGATGAGCAAGCTCAAGCCAATATTTTTCACAGCCGCAAACGATGTGTTATAGCTTAAACGAATATCATTAACAAAAAAACTCGATAGTGTGCGGCTATCAGCAGAAGTATTATCCAGGTATTGCTTGCCCACATATTTAGTTAACAAAGCTAAACTTGCATTTTTTAATACATTGTAATTGATTTCACTGGAAGCAATAATTGATGGCGAAAAAGCAATGGTGGTATTTTTATAATTGTTAACCACTACCGGATTAACTGCTTTGGGGTCTTCATCATAAATATATTCTTCAAAATTTTTGATCTTGTTTCTACTTAAAGTTGCAGTTGCAGCCCACGAAAGGTTTTTAAGAATTTGCCATTTTCCATCAAACTCTATACCTGCCCGGTAACTATCGGGAACATTTTGGCGTGTCTGTCCCCCAACATCATTTAATTTTCCGGTATTGATCAGCTGATCTTTATAAAACATTGCAAAACCGTTTATGCCAAAAGAAATGGCAGAAAACTGAGTGCGATAACCGGCCTCTACATCTGTTAAATGTTCCGGTTTAGGTCTGCTGTTAATATCTGAATCTGTAAAATCTCTTCTATTGGGCTCCTTATTCCCAACAGCAACTGATGCATAAACATTGCTTTTATCGTTAAAATTATAGGTTAAACCTGCTTTTGGATTGAAAAAATCTAAGGTTGCATTTTGTTGTGCAGGCGTTCCGTTCGGATCTATTCCAAAATAAGAATAGTAAACCCGTCTGTATTGAAGATCGGCAAATAAATTAAATTGATCAATCTGATAATTTGCCCTGCCAAAAATATTGAAATCAGATTTGAAAGCATCATTATCATTATATCGGTGGCGGATAGATTCGCTGCCATCATAATTGGCAAATTGTGCCCAGATTACCTCATCAAAATGCCTTCCTTTATATTCATTGTAAGCACCACCCAGAACAAAGTTTAAGTTGTTTTTTGGAGTATAGCTTAAGGAGTAAGTAACCCCATAAAAATCATTATCCAACCATAAGCGGCGAACAAGGTCAGATGTTTCTTTCTGTTCGGTACCAACTACAACAGGATTTATTTTATAAAATTTTAAACTATCATTTTTAACAAACTCTTCATAGTAGCCTCTTCCATAGGTATAATGCAGGGCTGCGTTGGCAACTAATTGGCTATTAATGTTTCTGGTATAAAATAACTGATAATGGTCTTGTTGATAATTGTCTGTCTGGTTATCATAAGTGAAATCATTATGTGTGCGATCAGTTTCCAATGCCTCCTGGCTTATACCATTCCAAGCCTGGTAGGTTTTTTCAGTCCCACTAAAAACATTGGCACGAAGAATGTCTTTTTTACCATAATAAGCACCAGAAACAAAGAAAGATTTTAGATTTGATGATGCCCGGTCTACATAACCATCAGATTTTATTCGTGATAAGCGGCCATCAAATGTAAATTTATTATTAATTAAGCCTGTTCCTACACTTACCGTATTTTTCCAGGTATTATAAGAACCATAGGTATTGTTCAGTTCTGCATAAGCAGAATCTCTACGGGTGGTGGTCTGGATGTTTAAACTGCCTCCAAATGCACCTGCGCCATTTGTTGACGTACCCACCCCACGCTGGATCTGGATATTATCAACCGACGATGCTAAATCTGGTAAATTGATAAAAAAACTTCCCTGACTTTCTGCATCATTAAGCGGAATTCCGTTTAAGGTTACGTTAATTCGAGTAGCATCACTACCCCGAATCCGCATTCCGGTATAACCAATTCCCGTTCCACCATCAGAACTTACGACCACAGATGGTGTTTGATTTAATAAATATGGAAGATCCTGGCCTAAATTATTTTTAGCCAACTCTGCTTTATCTAAATTACGAAAAGTCGTTGCTGAATTTTTAGAAGCCCTTGTTGCGCTTACCACAACTTCATCTGCCAAAAAGTTTTGCTGAATCAATGTGAAATTCAATGTTGTAGCCTCTTTAAGGTCTACGGTCTTTTCTTCTGATTTATAGCCTACATAGCTTACTACAAGAGTATACTTTCCGTTAGTCAGATTTGCGATGCTGTAATTTCCTGAAGCATCACCCACCACAGCTGTTTTTTGATTTCTTAATTTAACCGTAGCACCCGGAAGCGGCTGCTGGTTTTGATCTGTTACTTTACCGGTAACAGTAATTTGCGCCGATGCAAAGCAAGGCAACATTGCAACAAGCGCTGCAAAAAGTAAATTTTTCAATGTTTTTGTTTTTAGTTAAACCCATCGGAAAAAGGGGCTTCCCCGATTTCAGTTAAACTTCCATAACTCCAATCCCTACGCCGGCATTACCCGGATCAGGTGCATTCGAGGCTGATGGCTGGAAGGTTTTAAGGCTGATGGGATTTACCCTCTTCCTTTTTACCCTCTACCTTTTACCTCAAAATGGGTATGATCTCAGCCTGTTTTTGTGTCATTTAAACAAGGCACCCCTAATGATGGCACAAATGTAGAAAATATTTAATAATATGCACGTTTTTTGATGCCTTCTGAGTTAGATAAATCTAAAAACTGCTTAATAAGGATGAATTTTATCCCTTTTAGGTTTAGAAAACGACAGGTTCTGCACGTTTGGCACTTTTAGTCCCGCTTTACGTTCCAAGTCCTCGCTGTGCTGTGGGCTTTCCACTTCAATCAGGTTTAGGTGGCCAGTCCGGTAGAAATATTAATGGATGATCATCAAACGTTCCTCGGGACTTCTCTTGTGTGGAGTGTTCTGGCGCAAGGGTAACAAACCTTTGTTCAATAAACCTGACAGGAGCGAACACGAATCCCGATTTTTCATCGGGTGAAGTAAAGCGAATGGCGGGACTGCCGGCAGCCAAAAGCTACTGACAATCATTTCCAAAAAAATATAAGCCTCCTACCTGCTTAAAAAATCATCAATGGCTCTAACAGCATTTGCTACCCTTTCATCACCCAAGCCGCCAACTACTTTGTAATTTGCATTTAAGGAATGGAGTTCGTTATGCCAAACCTGCATAAAATATTCGCGTTTCTCCGGAAAATCGCGCAGCGGATCATCCTGCCATGGCAAATCAATATCCATTAACAGATACAGGTCGTATGGTTTTTGGGGTAGTGCATCCAATACAACCTGAGGTGTTTCACCAAGTACTTCATCACTCCATATCTTTACCGTAATAAAAGTAGTATCACAAATAATGAAATCACTTTCAGCAATCGCTAAAACTGCATCCTCTAAAGCTACCTGTCCGTAGTACATATTCACCTCATCTTGTAGTGTATAGTCGGCAACCAGGTTTTCGCAATAGTAACGGGCATATTCAGGCACCCATGAAACTTTGTAGTGTTTAGCCAGCTCCTGGGATATAGTAGATTTTCCCGTACTTTCCGGGCCAACAATAGCAATCTTTTTTATGTTCTTATTCACGATACATTTTCTGAATACGTTCAAATGTAACAGAAAAAGCCTTAAAAGAAAAAATCCGGCTGAGGAGGGCTCCTCTAACCGGATAATAAACCAAACAAACTATTTATGAAGAAATCCTCATGGCGGGTAACTAATCCGCGGAGGAAGCTTTAGATCATTGTCTAAAGTATATACAAAACGCGTATATGCTCTGCTTATTACAACATTATTGCCAATATTTTGATCATCGCAACTTCGTGACGTAATTCTGACCAATAGGGCCACTTTTTCAAAATAGTTTTAACACTAATTAACAGTTTTAACAAAAATACACATTTTCATTTTACATTCGTGTATAATTTATAGTACAATCAGAAAAATAGTGTTCATTATTTAAAACTATATGTACTAAACGCTGTTATGTATTTAAGACATTAAGCAACTAAATCGTTATACCATGAAAAAATTGTGTATTGTATTATCGCTACTGATTGTACTTGCTTTAGGTTCAATTGCCTTTACTCCTATTAAATCAGGTGGAATAATCGGGAAAATTACGCCAGGTGATGCGGCTTCTACAGTTTCGCTTGTAGCAGCGAAAGACACGCTAAATGCACAGATTAATCAAGGTATTTTTACTTTTACAAACCTTAAAGAAGGTGTTTATACAGTAGTGGTAAAAGGCAATGCACCATATAAAGATGCAGTAATAGAAAAGGTTGCCGTAAAAGATAGCGCGACAACAGATTTAGGCGAAATTAAATTACAACAGTAGCTCATTTTTCAAAAGAAAAATCTAAAAAGAGCGCTTAAATAGGGCTCTTTTTTATTTTAAAAAAACGCCTTAAAATCATATCTAATGATGTATCTTTGCATCCCGACAGAACAGTTGGGATTTTTCTTCTTATAAGCATAATACCTTCTTGCTTCTTCACCTTCGGGTTCAACACTTTAGAATTTTAATTATTGTTTAAGCTTTATCATGCCTAAAGACACTTCCATACGCTCAGTACTGATTATCGGATCTGGACCAATTATTATTGGCCAAGCCTGTGAATTTGATTATTCAGGTTCGCAAGCGGCGCTTTCTTTAAAAGAAGAAGGGATTACCGTTTCTATTATCAACTCCAATCCGGCAACTATTATGACGGATAAGGTTATCGGCGACCATGTTTACCTGCGTCCGTTAACCGTTGATTCGATAGAGGTTATTTTACAAGAGCATATCGACTCTGCAGATTTACCTAGAATTGATGCCGTACTTCCTACAATGGGAGGCCAAACTGCACTAAACCTCTGTAAAGAAGCCGAAGAACGTGGTGTTTGGGAAAAATACGGTGTAAAAGTGGTTGGTGTAGACGTTGCCGCGATTGAAAAAACCGAAAACCGTGAAGCTTTCCGCCAGTTAATGGTTGATATCGGTGTAGGTGTTGCACAATCGAAAATTGCCAACTCATTTTTAGAAGGTAAAGAAGCTGCACAAGAAATCGGCTACCCATTGGTAATCCGCCCTTCGTATACTTTAGGTGGTTCTGGCGGTGGTTTCGTACATAAAAAAGAGGAATTCGATGCTGCGCTAAAACGTGGTTTAGAAGCTTCGCCAACACACGAAGTATTGGTAGAGAAAGCTGTTTTAGGCTGGAAAGAATACGAGTTAGAGTTGCTAAGAGATAGCAACGATAACGTAATCATTATTTGTTCGATCGAAAACTTCGATCCGATGGGGATCCACACGGGAGATTCAATCACGGTTGCTCCGGCGATGACTTTATCTGATCGTTGTTACCAGGATATGCGTAACCAGGCGATCAAAATGATGCGTGCAATCGGTAACTTCGCCGGCGGCTGTAATGTTCAGTTCTCAGTTAATCCGGCAAATGACGAGATTATCGCCATCGAAATTAACCCACGTGTATCACGTTCATCAGCTTTGGCAAGTAAGGCAACCGGTTATCCGATTGCGAAAATTGCAGCTAAACTGGCTATCGGATACAACTTGGATGAAATTGAAAATCAAATTACCAAAACAACTTCAGCATACTTCGAACCTACTTTAGATTACGTAATTGTTAAGGTACCGCGCTGGAACTTCGATAAATTTAAAGGCGCTAACAAAGAGCTTGGCTTGCAGATGAAATCAGTAGGTGAGGTAATGGCAATTGGCCGTACCTTTATCGAAGCATTACAAAAAGCTTGTCAGAGTTTAGAGATCAACCGCGCTGGTTTAGGTGCAGATGGCAGACAGGTTCGCAATATTGAAGAGATTATGGACGGTTTAGAGCATGCCTCTTGGAACCGTTTATTCTTAATAAAAGATGCCATGGTAATGGGTGTGCCTTTGGAGTCTATCCGTAAGGTTACTAAAATTGATAAATGGTTCTTAAACCAGATTCAGGAGCTTGTATTGCTTGAAACTGAACTGAAAAGATACTCATTAAATAATATCCCTCAGGATTTCTTCGTAACCCTTAAGCAAAAAGGCTTCTCTGATATTCAGATCGCGTGGTTGTTAGGCAATGTTACTGAAGATGAAGTTTACGATCGCCGTAAAGCTTTAGGCATAAACAGGGTGTATAAAATGGTTGATACCTGCGCTGCAGAGTTTCCGGCCAAAACACCATATTACTATTCTACTTTCGAAGAAGAGAATGAATCAAAACCTTCTGACAGGAAAAAAGTAATTGTTTTGGGTTCAGGACCTAACCGTATTGGTCAGGGTATCGAATTCGATTATTCATGTGTACATGGTTTATTGGCTGCAAAAGAATCGGGTTTCGAAGCTATCATGGTTAACTGTAACCCTGAAACGGTTTCTACCGACTTTAACATGGCCGATAAATTATACTTCGAGCCTGTTTTCTGGGAACATGTTCGCGAAATTATCGACTTAGAAAAACCTGAAGGTGTAATTGTCCAGCTGGGTGGTCAAACCGCGCTGAAAATGGCAGAAAAATTAACTGAAAAAGGCATCAAAATTATTGGAACATCTTTCGAGAACATGGACATTGCCGAAGACCGCGGCCGTTTCTCTGATCTATTGAAAGAATTAGACATCCCTTATCCAAAATATGGTGTTGCAGAAAATGCCGAGGAGGCCATTGTTGTTGCAAATGAGGTAGGTTACCCGGTATTGGTTCGTCCGAGTTATGTACTGGGTGGACAGGGTATGAGTATCGTAATTAACGATGAAGACCTTGAAAAAGCAGTGGTGAAATTATTAGGTGATTTACCGGGCAACCGCGTATTGATCGATCACTTTTTGGATAGGGCAGAAGAAGCAGAATCTGATTCAATATCTGACGGTGAGGATGTACACATTGTAGGTATGATGGAACACATTGAGCCAGCAGGTATCCACTCAGGAGATTCATTTGCAGTATTACCTACATTCAGCTTATCCGAAACGGTAACAAAAGCAATGGAAGAATACTCCATTAAAATTGCAAAAGCGTTAGATGTACGTGGTTTACTGAACATCCAGTTTGCTATTAAAGATGAGAAAGTATATGTAATCGAAGCGAATCCCAGGGCATCGCGTACGGTTCCGTTCATCGCAAAAGCTTACGATGTTCCATACATCAACATTGCGGCTAAAATTATGTTAGGCGTAGCTAAACTGAAAGATTTTACCATCGAGCGCAAGCTTAAAGGTTACGCGATTAAAGAACCGGTTTTCTCTTACGAAAAATTCCCGGAGGTAACAAAGGAATTAGGTCCGGAAATGAAATCTACAGGTGAAGCCATCCGTTTCATCAAAGATTTAGAAGACCCTTACTTCCGCAAGCTTTACAAAGACAAATCAATGTATTTGAGTAAGTAATCTGCTTACAAAGGTTTATAAAATAGCAATGGCCAGTGAAAATCACTGGCCATTTTTATAATATTGTATTTGGCGGCTCGTCATTCCCAATCGAGTTGGGAATCTTAAAGCTTATTGCATTAAGATTCCCGCCTGCGCCTATCGTGTGGACACATCTTTCGGTTTGGGTTTTTTATACGTTTTGCTAGCTTGCTTTAATAAATTTACAGGTTTTACCGAAGAACGCCGTCAATCCCAAGGGCCAGGAGAATCAAAAAAACAGGAGTAGTTCATTACAATTGGCACAAACAAACCTGAAACGCAGTGGTTTTGTGTTCGTAATCATGAATTAAAGCTCAAAATAGTATTGAACACAAAACAACGTGCCGCTGTTTTTTTGATGTGCGTGAGATGGTGTAAAGGGCCCATTGCTGGATTGACCAAGCGCTTTGGGTACTTTGGTGCTCCAAAGTACCATGCCACCGCGGCATAGAGCGGAAAAAACAACAACATTTATTTCCAAATTATAGTTTTTAAGATATCAAAGCTTGTTATTAGCAGGAAAGATGCTGAAATAAATTCAGCATGACGATTGACCTAGACAACAACGCTAAAAACAAATGTAAACTAAAAGAGATGTGTCCACACGATAGGCCTGCGCGGGAATGACGACCGTTTTATAACAGCCGCTATTATTGTTTCAACTTCGGAATCCTCGTTGGTGTATCTGTTCCGTTTACAATGCTGGTTGCACTCTTGGCAATGGCTTTAATGGTAGAAAGGATATTTTCTACATCTAAAGAGCTATATTCGTCTTTTACGCTGTGGTACAATTTATCAATATCAATTTTATCGGTACTAATGGTATGTGCCGGAACGCCTAAAGCAGCTAAAGTAGCATTGTCACTTCTATAAAATAAGTTTTGATCGGGGTATGGGTCCGGATGGAAAGTAAATTCGGTTCCAGCTAAGTTTTTCTGTAAAATCTTCCCAAAATCCGATCTTTCGTAACCTGTAATAAAAGCGGTGTTTTTTCCAAATTTAGATTCTTTGCCGATCATTTCGATGTTGAACATGGCTACAACATCATCAGGATTTAGTTTTTCTGAGAAATACCTTGCGCCAAAACCGCCAATTTCTTCTGCAGTAAAAGCAACAAAGATTAAAGTGCGTTCGTTATTTTTTTGTGCTTTGTAATATTTTGCCAGGGCAATCATCGCCGTTGTGCCCGAGGCGTCATCATCAGCGCCGTTAGCAATACTATCACCATCTACCGGTTTTAAAAATCCCAGGTGATCATAATGACCTGAGAAAATTACAATTTCTTTCGCTTTTGATTTACCTGGAATTACACCTGCAACATTGAACAAGGGCATTTGGGTTACCTTGCTTTTAAAAGTTGCTGAAAAATCTGTTGCGGCATCTTTACCTAAAACGAAAACCTGTACAGCGCCGTTGGTTGCTTTTACATCTTTTTCATCAACCGTTGTAGGTTTGCTGAAATGATCTTTATAACGATTAAAAAGATCAGCAAACTTATTGTCGACTAAAACGATCTGGTTTTTATTAGTGTTCAGCATGGTTCTGAACTGCGCTACAAAAGGCTTTTCAGGATCTAATTTAACAACAGTGGTGTTGGATTTATCAAGCGTAACACTTTCTGTGGTAACGCCGGTAACCATTATATTTTCTGGTGCAATTTCCTTTCCGTCTATTTTAACGCTGGTGCTTTGGTTGGCAACCTGGTATTTGTTAAAAGTTTGGCGGAATGTTTTTTCACCTGCTAAGGGCTGCAGGCCGATTTTCTTAAATTCTGATTCGATAAATGTTGCTGCTTTATCAATACCTGGGGTAAATGTTGCACGCCCCTGCATATCATCTGCACTTAAAGTTTTAATCAGGTGATCGGTGTACTCACGTGTGATGATTTTATCAATGTTTTGCGCTTTAAGCTGCAAACTTGCCATCCCGACAAGGGTAAAGAGGAATATTTTCTTCATATAATAAGTTATAGAGGTGTGAATTTAGGATTTTTGTTGATAATTCTGAGGTTTTGTAGTCGATAGTTTATTGGTTTATGGTCTGGTTGCTCATGATTAATAGCCTAGTGGTTTATAGTGTATCGCTTTTGGCCATGATCTATGGTCCATCTAACTATGAACCATTCGCTACGACTTCCACTAGCCATCATCCATACTATTCTCCGTCCCAATCGTATTTTTCTAGAGCACGGTATGCTTTCCCTTTTATTATTTCTTTTTTCTTTGACGACTCGGAATCGACCCTCGTTTCGTGAATATTATCGGCCACCTCAAAATGAAAATCCTTATCCTTTTTCGAATGATAAATGGATACCTCATCTCCATCCGCTATCGCGTAGTCATAAGGTCCGCGGGCACTCATCAGTTTTACAAACACAGGTAAACATTCAAAAAAGATAAACAGCAGCCCGATAAAAGTAACCGCAATTGCGGTATTGTTATCCCGGGTGCCATCTACATTGAATTTAAGTTGCCCCAGCGCCCAGTTGCGATCAGCAAAGCCAGCAATATCCGATAAACTGTCTAACTGTTTTTTGGTGTATAGCTTCTCAGTAAAAAGTCCATCAAATTCTTTACGTTTATCTACAAAACCTTCTGATTTATTGATGTTGGCTTTCAGCGAATCTAATTCTGCTGTGCGTTGTGCAATCTCTGCTTCCTTGCGTTTTGCGTATGGTCCATAGCCCATTACACCTGATGTTTCGGTGGTTTTATTTCCGAAGATCTCAAAATTAAGCTTTTGCCTATCCGCTTTAATTCCTTTCTCAAGTGAATCCCGGGTGGCTTTCTGCTGATTTAACCTACCGAATTCAACCTGATATTTTTTCTCGAAGGCTTTGTTCAGGGTATCGATTTTAGCACGTTGACCATTTAAGTAACTCACTTTTAGGCGTTCTTTAATTTCTTTATCGAAAATTTTAAGCTCTATTGGTCTCGAAATTACCATACCGATCATAATGGCCAACAGAATACGCGGTGTAGCCTGTAATAATTGTTTATTGGTGCTGGCACTTTTATTAATACTGGAGACGATGTACCGATCCATATTAAAGATGGCTGCTCCCCATAAAAAGCCGAAAACAATGGCAAAAACTACGGCCAGGTCATCGCCTTTAAATACAAAATATATGGCATAACCGCCAGAAAGTGCGGCAAATAAGCCGGTAAAAAAGATGGTGGCACCAATGCCGGTATATTTATTTTGTTCTGAAGGGTATTTTTCCAGTGTCGGGATGTGAGCGCCGGAACAAAACCAGAAGAAACGGTTCAGATTGTCCATTTGTAACTATTTATAGTTAAACGCCTGAGAGTTCCAGTTGTTACAGTTTTAAGCAAAATTTTATGGCATTTTTTTGATGGCGACTGTCAAGCTGATTTTCCTATATTTGCATAAATACATTTTATAAAATGAAAGAAATATCGGTACAAGAACTAAAAGAGAAAATCGATAACAAAGAAGATTTTCAACTAATTGATGTTCGTGAAACATTCGAATATGAAGTTTCCAATCTTGATGGTGAGAATATCCCTTTAGGTGGAATTTTAATTGAAGCTGATAAGGTGGCTAAAGATAAACCGGTAATTATTCAGTGCCGCAGTGGAAAAAGAAGCGCTGCAGCAGTAATGCAGTTGGAGCAGCAATACGGATTTGAAAATCTTTATAATTTAAAAGGCGGTATTTTGGCTTGGCAAGAAGCTTTTGACCCGAATATGCCAGTATATTAATGATAGCATGAATGAGTTTTGAATGAGTGATTGTTAATAGCATAACGCTTATTCAAAACTCATTTTATAATTCTGTCATTCAATCACTCTCTAATTCAATCTTTCCACCGTGGGTAAAAAATTTGCTTTAAACATCTTCTATAACTTAGCCATTATACTTTCTATTTTTGGACTGGTTTGGTGTTACAATAATCACAAATATCTTCCAGCTGGCTTTTTGGTAGGCACAACGGCTTGTTTGTTTTACTTTAAGTATCAACTTACTAAAGACATCAGAAAAAGTTTTAAAGAAAAAGATCAGAAGTAATATCCGCTAAGCCTAAACCTGGCAGATTTTTTAAGATATACTTCCCGTTTTCAAAAGCCGGATCAGTAAATGGGTTATTCCTGGTCAGCCATGGGCCATCTAAATCGGCCCAATTACATAAGGGAGCCAGAGCAGCGGCAGCCAAAGTAGCACAACTGGTTTCGCTCATACAACCGATCAGCACTTTCATTCCAAAAGAACGGGCTTTTAAAATCATCTGATGCCCTTCGTACATTCCGCAGCTTTTCATCAGTTTTACATTAATACCATGATAAGCGCCTTTCAGTTTATCCATGTCGGCTAAACGCTGTACGGCTTCATCGGCAAGTAATGGAATAGGGCTACGCTCGGTTAACCAGGCATTTCCATCAAGATTATTTTTATCCATAGGTTGTTCAATCAGAACCACACCTTGGTGATGCAGCCAATAAATCAGGTCAATCGCTTTTATCTTATCTGCCCAGCCCTGGTTTGCATCTACATAGAGTGGTACGCTGGTCATGCTGCGGATAGTTTCGATAATTTCCTGGTCGTTATCCCTTCCCAATTTAACCTTAATCACTTTAAAAGCTTCGGCATCTTTCAGTTTTTCGCGGATTACTTCTGGGGTATCAATCCCGATGGTATAAGAAGTTATCGGCATTTTTGCAGGGTCGGCCTCATAAATTTCGTAACAGGGTTTATTTAGAAGTTTCCCTTGAATGTCGTTAAGCGCAATATCAATAGCTGCTTTAATGGCCGGTTGACCTGGTGCAAGGCTATCTAGATAGGCAATAATTTCTCCAAAGTTGAATGGAAACTGGATTTTATCCCAGTCTACCATTTGAAGAAAACTGTCCGCACTTTCGTAGCTTTCGCCCATATATGGCACCATAGAGGCTTCGCCATAACCCACAACGCCTTCATGTTCGATCTTTAATAACATTAAAGGTGTACTGGTTCGGGTAAATTTCGAGATCGAAAAAGGATATTTTAATTCTAATTCAAATTGCCTGCAACTAATCTTCATTATCAATCGTCTTCTAAATAAATAAGGTAATTATCGCTTTACAAATTTATCTTTGTTTTATTAACGCAACTACTACTGTCATGAAAAACAGCTCAAGATTACGGTATTTTATTTATTTATCCTTAATAATTATTGGAGGATGTACCACAGGGAAAAATGCCTTACAAAAAGGTGATTACGATGCTTCTGTTGAAAAATCGGTGAGCAGGCTGCAAAACTCACCTAAAAACAGCGAAGCCATGCAAGTGCTAAAAACGGCTTACGATTTAGCTTTAAAGGATCATTTACGGAAAATTGAGGAGGCGAAAATGTCAAACGATCTATTCAGGTGGGAATCGGTGATGTACGATTATCAAAAAATAAATCAATTGGCAGATGACATCAATAGCTGTCCAGCTTGTTTAACCGTTGTACCAGGTCCATCAAAATACATCAGTGAATTAGCAGAAAGCAAGTATAATGCAGCCGCCGCCAGGTACAACTCTGGCCTTGGATATTTAAGAGAAAACAACCGTCAGGCAGCAAAGAAGGCCTATTATGAATTTGAGAAAGTCGTAAATCTTCAGCCCGATTATAAGGATACCAAAGCCAAAATGGAGGATGCTTATTGGGCAGCAGTAACCAGGGTTGTGGTACAGCCAATTGTTGTAAACAGCGGCATGTACAAATTAAGCGCCGATTATTTCCAGCAGCAGATTGATCAGTTTATCGGAAATTACTCGAGAAATAAGTTTGTGATATTTTATGGCGAAACACAGGCAACAGATCAAAAAATTATTCCCGACCAGGTATTAAGCTTAAACTTTGATGATTTTATGGTAGGCCAAACCTATGTAAAAGAAAGGGTTGAAAAGTTAAAACGCGACAGCGTGGTAATCGGCGAAACACGCGATAAAAAACCAGTTTATGGTACAGTAAAAGCCACCTTAAGTATTTTCGAAAAGAATATCTCGTCATCAGGATTATTGGATATGAGCATTACTGATTGGAAAACAAAAAAATTGGTACGCCAACAGAAATTCCCTGGTACTTATATTTGGAAAGATAGCTGGGCCAGTTATAAGGGCGATGACAGGGCCCTGAGTAAACAACAATTGGCTATTACCAGAAGAAAAGAACAACTACCGCCACCACCAAGTGCATTGTTTTTAGAATTTACCAAACCGATTTATACCCAGCTGGTTGACGATATCAGTTATTATTATAATAATTACTAAAACTTAACCACCCCCGGCCCCTCCTTGAAAAGGAGGGGAGTTAGCACCCCCCTTTGTTTAAGGAACTGCTTTACGCACTACCTGTGCATCCCTCTCCTGCAGGAGAGGGATAAATTGAACATTGCAATACCATTCACGTAAATAGGGTGAGGTGGTTGTAATCCCTGCGTTAAAATAAAACATCATTGTTTAGCCCTAAAAATATAATGGCTAATATTGCAGCGATGAATACTGGCTTATACAATCCTTTCCAAAACTTCGATTTTTTATATAAAACCTGCTTTTTAAGCGGAAAAACTTTTAATTCTCCTGTAATCCAGGTGCCTTTGCTTCCAAAATGGTTATTGGAGCAGGCGGCTTTAAGTGGCGAAGAGCAGATCCAGTTTTTGGATGAGAGTATCCGTTCGTACAATACGCTGGTTATCCCGGTAAATACTGAGATAAACGAGCAGTTTTTAGATCCTTTGGAAGATAAAATAGAAGGGGCATTTGCAAAAGGTTATGATGCCATTTCTGCGCTGCCTGAACTGGATCTTTTCAACTGGATCGGCAAATTTTTATATGGCTTTGTGTATATCGAAATGCATTCGGCTTTACGGAAAGAAATGACTGCTGATGGATTAAACATGTCGCAATCTTTGATGATGAAATTTGCCAATCTGAATTTCATGATGCAGAACCTGTATACCAGCCTGGAGTTTGAAGATTTTTCACCATGGTCTATCACGGTAGTAAAACTCGAAAACGGAGAAACGCCATTCAGTTTCCGTGATGAGATTAACACCTTAACCTTCTCGTTAAAAATGAAAGATTTTGGCATTATTGCCTGTTTACAGGATAATGGAACCAATAAACGTTATCACCAGGATCTCATCAATGAGATTAAAGGCAAAGCCTTAACTGCCGAGCAGTTTGAAGAGCTGAGTGCGCGTTTTTATTATTCTGCCTATCTGTTTAACCGTTTACCCGAATATACTTTTATGCCTGTTGAAGGCACCACCTATATCGAAGCTATGCCTTTACGTGGAAACATGACTAAACCGCTTTTTGATGTTTGGCAAAACAAAGTATATGCACAGGTACTGGAAAATTTCTGGAAACCCTGGGGATACGTGGTGTTTGAGATTATTAAAAATCCTGATGAGCCAATGAGTTTCTTCGAGAAACCTTATTTACCTACTGCTGGCTAAGTTTTTACCACAGAGGTACACGGATAAACACAGATTTAAATTTTTCGATAATCAAAATGCGATTTTCACTTCGAGTGGAGTGCAACGAAGTAGAAAAATCTGTTATAGATTTATCTCCCGCTCTACGCCGCGGGGGCACGGTACTTTGGAGCGCCAAAGTACCCAAAGCGCTTTTGTCAATCCGGCAAGGGGCCTTTTACACATACCCATATACATCAAAAAACAGCGGCACTTTGTTTTGTTTGTTAAAGGTAAGTGAAAGGTTTTGCAAACATGAAACACAAAACCACTGCGTTTGAGGTTTGATCGTGCCAATTGTACTATTGTGCTACTGTTTTTTGATTTTCCTGGCCCTTGGGATTGACGGCGTTCTTCGGTAAAACCTCCTGGTTTTTTTAAAGGAAGCCAGCATTACGCATAAAAATTTCGAAAAAGACGTGTCTACGCGATATGCCTTAACCTCCGGACTACACTTCAGTCAAGTTGACGAAGTTAAACTATCTCCCGCCAGTTAACATTGTAATAAAGTTCTGCAAGATCCCCGGAACAAAAATAATCGTAAAAATCAATCCGGTTAAGGCACCAAAAAAGTGTGCATCGTGATTGATATGGTCTCGTGAGTTCCGCGAAGCATAAGCACAATAAATTAAATACAAAATCCCAAAAACTACAGCCGGAATCCCGATCGGGATAAACATAATGTAAATTTTAGACATTGGGTTAAACAAAATATAGCTAAAAAGTACCGCGCTAATGGCTCCCGAAGCACCGAGGCTATTGTAGTTAAAATGATCTTTATGTTTAATAACAGTAGGTAAATCGCTCAGTACCAAACCCAAAAAATATAGTAATCCAAACTGCCAGCTCCCCATCAAACTTTCCAATGTAAAGGCGAAAGCATAAAAGGTAAACATATTAAAAAACAAGTGCATCCAATCTGCATGCACAAGCCCGCTGGTAATCAAGGTATATACATTCTGTCCTTTTGATACACTAAAAGGATGCAGCATAAATTTTCCGTAAAGGGAATGATCGTAGAAAGCGTATAAACTGGTAATAATGGTAAAAACGAAAATTACGGAGGCAACTGGTGCCATATTGAAGTATTCCATGGGCATTATTTTAAATCAAGTTTTACGTCTGTAACCAAACGGGCTACCGGATATCTGTTGTGAGTTTTTTCGTAATAATCAGAATTTTTATACACAAAATCAAGTTGTGCAGCCGCACTCTTTGCAAATTCGGCATCTGAAGATTTTTTGGCTTCCAGTTTACTTTTCAGTTCCGGATTGTTTTTAAGCAGTTCTGTTGCAGTATCTTCAAACACATAGGCCGAATAATGCTCTTTCATATCCAGAATAGAATCGAAAAAATTCCAGTTGAAATAAGAATCGGTGGCCTGCGGTTCCAGTGTTTCTATAATATAACGGTTAACAGACTGGTTGGCGTACACCACAAAGTCGCCGGCATAATACTGGAGGTTCTGTTGTGCGGTATTCAATTTTACGGCCGAGTGCAGGTAATGTCCTTCGTAAGGTCTTGTGCCTGTTTTAAAATCGCTGATATAATAACTTTCCACCGCAATTTTCTGATCAGCTCTTAGTTCGCTGATTTTAACATTGTTCAGTTTAAGCAGTGCAATTACGCGATCCCAGGCTTTCGGAATAATGTAGGCAATAGGTTTTTGAACAGATAATGCAGGTTCAAACTTGTTCCATTCTTTTATAGTTTTAGTGTAAGGCTTGTTACGGTCGTAATATAAACGGTCGGCACCGGTTACCGTGCTCGGCTTTTGCCCGGCTTCAAAACCTTTAAAGGTTAAATCGTTTACTTCAGTTTTGTTTAATTTCCAATCTAACGGGAATTCCTTTTGCGCTGCAACAGCTTCGTCCGCTCTGCGCTTGTTCTCTCCGATAATTTTAGCATCGCGCTCAACAATCCTAATGTAGCTTTCCAGGAGTTTATAAGTGGCATCCACACGCAGATCGTACGATTTTAACATATGTGTTTCGGGCATAAAACCAATAGTATTGTGCAGCGTGGTATAACCTGTTGAATAACGAGGAGGATCAATAAAACCTGTTATTCCGGTTTCAGGGGTTTCGCCTATTGAGTTTACATAAGGAATCATCGGGTAACCCAGCTTTTCCATACCAGTATAAAGATCAGGTACCAGAGTTTTGGTTAAATAATCAGCAAGTATAGGGTTTAGCTTATCTTTTTGTGTCGGGATAAGCGTCATCACATATTGATAATCGGCACCATTGCTGGTGTGGGTATCTACAAATATTTCGGGTTGCCAGGTGTTAAAAATGAGTTGAAAGGTTGCCGAATTTTTCGAATCGGTTTTAATAAAATCGCGGTTAAGGTCGAGGTTTTTGCTGTTGCCCCTAAATCCATAGGTCAGTGGTCCGTTCTGGTTGGCCCTCGATGTGCCTGTTCGGTTAAAACTTCCATCAATATTATAAAGCGGAATAATACAGATAACCACATCTTTTGGCAGTTTACCGGCTTTAAGCAGATCGCGGGCCAGCATCATCGATGCATCTATGCCCTCTGGTTCGCCAGGGTGAATGCCATTGTTGATCAATAATACCCTTTTATTGCTTTTCCTGTTCAGTACCGGATCAAAAACCTTATCCCTTGATAAAACAAACAGATGTAACGGCTTACCAAAATCTGTACTTCCATAAGTTAAGAACCTGGCTTCCGGGTAGGTGTTAGCCAGATCTTTGTAATAAGCTATTGCAGCTGTATAAGTAGTTGTTTCAGTTTTTCCACTTAATTCGAAGGGCGATTTCTGTGCCATAGCAGTTAATGAAAAAGAAAATATAAAAACTGATAATAATATCCTCATGCTACTTATAAATAAAATTTACAGCGTTTTACGGTAAGAGCGAACGCTTCCGAACATATATCTAAAGCCTAAGGTAACCGAATTGTACATATCTGGATAGGCATTGTTGGATCTTAGTCTCGACTCGCTATAACCGTCCAATCCTTCGCCAAAAGTGATGTTAGACTGAGCATTAACATTGATTACATACCTCATGTAACCATAGCTGTCTTTTATGTAGTAGTTAAATCCAAAATTTATCGGCAGTAAAAAGTTAACGCTTTTATCTTCTCCGCCAAAGCGGTTGTCGGGAGTATGAGTCTTTCCTGGCCGATATCTTGCTATGTTGGAAATGTCATTATTTATCGCTCCCAATCCGAAGCCAAGATACATCCCTCTCATATTATACAGTAATCCTCCCTGGTTATAATTAACGAGTTCCCCCAACATTAATTTTAGATTAACCGTAAGTGCTGTGTATTTGTTGACAAACCAACGGCCGGCGGGATCCTTAACGGCAATCCCTCCTTTGATCCTTCCGTATTGCCCTTCCAGGCCCATTGTTAGGAATGGAGTCAGGTGATAATCAAAAACACCGTAAACAATTTTTCCGTAGTCTCCCTGATATACGTCGGTATATGATCTATTCATCCCACCGCCAAAACCATACGACATTTTAAAGTAGTTGGATTGAGCAAAAGAAAAACTTTCAATAAAAACGAGCAGAAGGGTTAAATAGATAGCTCTCGGCAAATTAAAAATCATATCTTTTTTTACAAAAATAATATGATTATCGGATATCTATAACTTTTACCTTTGAATTATGAGCACATATACCAACTTTAACAAATCGCTCGAGCAGCGGTTTATAAAATATACGAGGATTGATACCCAATCGGATCCAAATTCTCCTACCTGTCCATCAACTCTGAAACAGAAGAATTTAGGTAAAGTGCTGGTTCAGGAATTGTTAGAAATTGGCATTACTGATGCCGAAATGGATGATAATGGATATGTATATGGTACAATCCCATCAAACACCAACAAGCAGTTACCAGTAATTTTTTTCTGTTCGCACATGGATACCTCGCCTGATTGTAGCGGAGAAAATGTTAAGCCGATTATTCATCACAATTATCAGGGACAAGACTTAATTCTGCCAGATGATCACCATATTGTAATCAAACTTTCTGAACACAAAGACCTTAAACATCAGATTGGAAATGATATTATTACCGCCAGCGGAACAACTTTATTGGGTGCAGATAATAAAGCAGGATTAGCAGAAATTATGGAAGCAGCCACCTTTTTAATGAAAAACAAAGAGGTAAAACACGGAACCATCAAACTTCTTTTACCCCGGATGAAGAAATTGGCAGGGGTGTAGACAAAGCTGATTTAAAAAAATTAGGTGCCGATTTTGGTTATACGATAGATGGAGAAACACTAGGCTCCATTGAAGATGAAACTTTTTCTGCGGATGGCGCTACCCTTAAAATTTATGGTGTAAGTACACACCCGGGCTTTGCAAAAGGAAAAATGGAAAGTGCCATTAAAATACTTGCTGAAATTTTAGATTCGCTGCCAAAAGATACACTCACCCCGGAAGCTACCCATCAAAAAGAAGGATTTATCCATCCGGTAAGCATGAACGGGCAGGTTGAAGAGGCAGAAGCACAGTTTATCATCAGGGATTTTACCGATGAGAAACTAGCCGCACATGGACAGTTTTTAGAAGAAGTCGTAAAAAAAGTGATGACTCATTATCCAAAGTCTACCTACGAGCTTAATATTAAAGCACAATACCGCAATATGAAACAGGTGCTGGATCAGTATCCTGAAATTGTACAATATGGCATTGAAGCCATTGAAAGAGCTGGCGTAGTGCCCAAGCAACAAAGTATCCGTGGTGGAACTGATGGCTCACGCCTTTCGTTTATGGGTTTACCTTGCCCCAATATTTTTGCCGGAGAACATGCTTTTCATAGCAAACAAGAATGGGTAAGTGTGCAGGACATGGAAAAAGCGGTGCAAACGATCATTAATATTGCTTGTATCTGGGAAGAGTGCGGTTCGTTGTAGCAGTTCGGAGTTGGTAGTTTGGGTTAGGAGTCATATCTAACTCAAAACGCCCAACTCCAGATTCCAAACTCAATAAGAGGCTTGTCCAATATCTAACCTCGCAATTTTTCCTTCTTTGTTAAACTGAAATTTGAAATAGGTTTTAAAATCGCCCCATTGGTCGGAGTGGAAATGACCATATACTTCCAAACCATTGTTTTCAACTTTATCTATACTGGTAAAGCGCTCATGCCCCAGTGCTTTTTTAAAGAAATTATTAAATTTCATCTGGTTTCCGTCATCATAAAAGGCAACTTCGGCAGCAAATAAAGGAAACCATGTTTTTTCGTCGCCTTTTTGCAACGCGACAATCGCAGCCCTTACTTTTACATTTGACAATTTGGTTAAATCTATCGCCATAGGTTTATGATTTTGTTTTTGATGAAAAGTAAAGTGGCGGGTAATAAAATAAACAGTGTATTAAACAGTAATCAAAATTAATAAAAAAGATGTTTTTAAAGCCTATCTTTTTGCTAATTTAGCTTGTAATGATAACTCTCGAAAACGACTATATAAAAGTTAGCCTGGCGGCTAAAGGCGCAGAACTTCAAGGTTTATTTAGTAAAGAAACCAAGCTGGAATATTTATGGAATGCCAATCCTAAATATTGGGCAAAACATAGTCCGGTTTTATTTCCCATTGTCGGCTCATTAAAAAACAACAGTTTTATTTATCAGGGTAAAAACTACGAGCTACCCCGTCATGGATTCGCCCGCGATCATGTTTTTAATTTCGAAAAAATAAGTGAAAGCGAAGCTGTTTTTACGTTAACCCAAAATGAAGATACCTTAAAAGTATACCCTTTTTATTTCGAGCTCAAACTGAGGTACCGGCTAATCGACAGGAAACTGAATTTAACTTATGAGGTAATAAATACCGGTACTGCCGAACTTTTATTTTCAATTGGTGCACACCCGGCATTTGCAGTACCCAATACCCCAAATACTGTTTACGAAGATTATTATCTGGCTTTTAATGCTGATGAGAAATTAAGCTATTGGAAACTTGAAGATGGCCTGGTGGCCAACGAAACCAAAAATATTGAGCTTAATGCACATAAGCTAAAGCTTACACATGATCTGTTTTATAACGATGCGCTGGTTTTTAAAACCCTGCAAAGCAACTGCATTAGTTTGCTTAACACTAAAAATGATTATGGCCTGCATTTCCATTTTGAAGATTTTCCATTTTTTGGAATATGGGCGGCAACCGATGCGCCATTTGTGTGTTTAGAGCCTTGGTGCGGAGTTGCAGATGGCGTTAACCACAACCAGGAGTTATCACACAAAGAGGGCATCGTAAAACTTGATGCAGGCAAAAACTGGTCGCGATTTTGGGAAGTAGAGTGTTTTTAGATGAATACCTTGCGTAAATAAAAAGAGCACAATACTTCATTTGTTAACCCTTATCGAGAAAGTTGATACTCGCAATAGTACGAGTAACATATCAATTTGTAAACTTGGCTAAAGTTGAAAAAACATAAAAATTTAGTAAATGGCTTATCAAAAATACCATTCTAGCTTCAGCTAAGTGTCCGAAATTTACTTCTTATATCTTTTTAATAAAATTAGATAAAAACCGACAATAAAATACTAATATTACAGCATCAATTTGTCTTCTTTGTACGGCAGTAGTGATCCACATAAACTGTGCGATATTTTATGCTCAGAACCTTATCTGTTTTAACCCTCTTCTTTTGCTGTCTTCGCGTTATTGCGCAACCGTATTCGGTAAATGGCAGGGTTATAGATCGTACAACTGGCAAACCAATCGTAGGAGCAGTGCTTTCTATCACGCAAAAGGACAGCCTTCTATCCAAATTCGTTACTGACACAAATGGTAGATTCAGTTTCCCGATACATTTATATGAAAAAGCAAATTACATTCAGTTCACTTCTACTTCTTACCACAGCTTTAGATTTATTAAAGAGAAAGGAATGCTGCCCATCGGGAAAAATGTTGTTCTCACAGATTTCATGCTTGATGCTAAAGGAATAGACCTCGGCACAGTAATTATCCGGAATAAGCGGAGATATAGAGATACTACCTCAATTGATATGAAAGGAAAAATATTCGAGCGCAATATAATGGTTGATGATCTTTTCTCTACCAATGGATTTTCAAAGGACGTTTCTGGAACGCTCTACTATAAAGGTCGGCAAGTTGGCGAGGTGCTTGTAAATGGGCAGACTTTTTTGGCAGAAACAACATGGAAGTATATAAAAACCTGCCCGCACTTATTATTGACCATATTACTATCACCGAAACAGATATCGATAGCATGACAAATATCTCGTTGTTAAGGCCGACAATCAAAATCAACCTTAATTTAAAGGAAAAATACAAAAAAGGATTTTTTGGAAGTATTGCCGTAGGGGCGGGCTCTGCCAGCAAATATCTCGCAACTGGTGAAATCAACACCTATCAAAAAAGCAGGCAGCTTAGTTTAGAGATGGGTTCGAACAATATAAACGCGGCAAGTGGATCTTTTTTTGAACCACTTATCAGCTTTTTACCAGATGGGAGCCGCACAGGAGTCACCAGAATGAGGACCACTTACAGAGATCTATACCTTAAGAACAGGCTCGAGATAAATATGCTGATTAGTGCCAAAGATGTTCGACGTAAAATGGAATCTATATCCGAACAGCTTGAGGGGGCATTGGATCAAAACTCCAGGACAGTTAATAATAACAAATCCCATAGCCGCATAATTGATGCGGCAAACCTTATCCTTGCTTTTAAGATAGATAGTCTAAATTCCTTAAAAATATCTGTAATGACAGAATTTAACAAGACCGACAATACTGACTCCCTCAATTACAGTATCTACAATGGAAATTCACTGATTTTCAGTTCAGTTAACAAGGTAAGAAATACCTTTTATCGCAATATGGTCTCTGACATCATCTACCATCATCGCTCGACTGTGAAGAAAGGGCGATCTACAAATTTTAGCATCCATCAGGAAAACCGTTCCACAGATGTAAACGAGGAAGGATTGGTGACAGAGGTGCTCAAACAGGATGAGCAAAAATATGCGATTTCGGGCATGAGGAATGGCACAGAGAAAAGCTCTTCTCTGAACTGGTCCTTTATAGAACCTTTGAACCAGGACATGTACATTAAAATTCTGTCTTCCTATCGAAGAGAAAGTCTCTACTATATGGAAACTCAGCTACAAAATATTGCTTTGCAACAGAACAATGGCTATGCAGTAATTGTAAATGACTACGCAAAAATTGGCTTCAATATCCGCAGAACTGGAAAAAAATAACCCTTGATGGGAATGTTTTTACTTTGTTATCCCTGAGGCTGAATAAGATAACTAACAGCAAACAGAATTTTAACACAATAGATGCAGATCTTAATGCTGAATATAAACTCAATAACAAACGTTTCATCAACGCGCGAATACAACGCAATACCAATTACCCTATAATGGCACAGCTCACCGGCATTAATTCGAGCTACGACCGAATATCATTGACACTTGGCAATACCTTACTTGCTCCTGAAATCAGAAACCATTTTGACATTAATTATGACCTTTATAAAAGCGATTCGCTAAGTCTTGGCCTGTATAGCTCAGCTGACCTTTACCAAGCTAAGTTTGGCATGAATATCAGTGCAGGTCCAGGCCGTCAACAGCTCAGTTATATTGACAACCTGGGAAAGGTCGCAAATGCCCAGCTTGGTTTTACTGCATCAGGTAACTTTGGCAGCCTTTCACTCAGCTCAAGAACCGCGCTGAACTATCAAGGGTTCTTGAGCATCTTCTAACAACAGCATTCTACAAGGAAAAAGCACTGGGATTAACCAGTCATTCACGATAAATGGCTCCGTTCTGCAAAAGAGGCTTTCCTTTCAGCCAACCCTAACGGTGTCCTACATCAGGAACGGCTATGGAGATCAGGCCAGTAACCAGTATTCACTAATTTATCTGGATAAATTAGGCCTTAGCTTGGGAAGTTATGAAGTAGTACTTTATCCAATGATCAACTATAACTATAACCTTAACCGAAGTCTGAGTTTTGCCACAAACGCAGCTATTAAAAAAGTATTTTTCAGAACATGGGACAGGTCTGGGTTCAAGCCTATGACGTTTTTAATTCTTCCCAATTCGTGAACAATATTAATTCCGGAACTTACATTCGTACAATCGCCTATTCTAACCAGCAACGGTACTTTTTGGTTGGTTGTAGCATAAAATTTAACAGCATGAAGCCATAAATACAATAGCGAAACTATTATCAGACTAAAAAACGATATAAAACATACTATTATAAGTAATAATAAAGATACTAAAAATGCAGTTATATATTAATACTTATATCTTAAAAACTTAAATTAACATTCTATTTTACATACCTTTATAACAAAAACTACATGAAAAAACTATCTTTATTAATTGCCCTCATGGCAGTGTATCTAACCGGCTTTGCTCAAAGCATTACAGTTCCCAATACGGTTGAATCTGGCAAACCACTGATTATTACAGCCAGCAATGAAAGCGACGCAGGATTTATTGCTAACGTCTTTTATTATGCAACACCGGCCTACTCAACCTCCCCAGCAAATCAAAGTGTCATCTTTTCTCAATCACAAATGGTCGGCTATCCATGGAGTACATCTGGACAGCCTACTAAATATTCGTTGAGTTTAACCTTATCTTCGACTTCTGCGGTGACCACCTCAGTAACCTTCACCTTAAGGGTTGTTGTGGGTAACAACAATGGCGCCAATCAAACAACGACCGACATAACCGTAACAACTAGCGTAACTCCTGCTCAAAACCAGGTATGGCATAATACAGCCAAAACAGCAACATTCACAAAAAATAATTGTGGAACAGGTTTTCAGGGATCAAGTGTGAGCTATACCGTGGCCGCTAATACCTACTCTTCCACAGTTTCACAGGCTGACGCCGATCAGAAAGCATCAAATGCCTTAAACAGTGAAGGACAGGCTAACGCAAATGCTAATGGCACCTGCCTGCCATTATTTTATAACGTTGCGCAAACCGCCTCATTTACAAAAAACGATTGCGTAGGTGCCTCAGTCCCTGGCGCACCGATCTCCTTCACCATCCCTGCCGCGCAATACAGTGCGCTATCTCAAACAGAGGCTAATAACAAGGCGGTCACGGCACTAAATACACAGGGTCAGGCAAATGCAAATGCTCAAGGATTATGTAATCCTGTAACCATTTATAAAAAAGTTGTAGCCTCCAACTACCAGAATGGTGATGATCCAAATGTTGCTTATACCACGGCTGACTATACCGTGTATTTTTATGCCGATGCTGCAAAGACCATTCCATTTACACTACAGTCTACAGGTTATAGTTTCACTTATTCAGAGGTAACTAAGACTACAAGACCAGGTAAGCCACAGGTCGTAACAACCAGAAACTATACAGTAACAGCTGGAAACGGCTCTTCGAACCTGCTTCTAGGTAACTTTGTGATTACGGACTGTCCTTCTTCTCCTTCACCATGCATAACCAAAACCATAACACTGGTTAACTAGATAAAATCAATTGTGGGTAGAAAACAAAAAACGGTTTTCTGCTCACATAGATCAGTTATTGGTGACCATTTTGAAACTAACATCTTCTGCGCTATGGCTATTTGCTCAAATAACGGCACTTCACTTTAAAACAATGATCGGCAGATTAAGAGCATTACATTATTAAATGTTCAAAATAATGCAATTTATTCGCAATAAGCTACTGTACTGTGGGGTACTAATTATGAATGAAGCATCCTTATTCCACTCAATCTCGAATTGCTATACCAGTGTAAAAAACTATGCCATCCTCTTAACCATTATGTTTGCGTGGTATATGCCTCCAGCTTGTTTTTAGGAACTTCAACATCTTACGAATAGAGCACTGGAGCTAATTAAAAGAGGCTGTATCTGAATTATATTCGCTTAGAATTTGTCGCGATGAGCCTGTCGAAATGCCTTGTAAGACATCTAAAACAGGTCCTTCGACAGCTCACGATGACAAACTCCATATTTAGGATACAGCCTCTTCTAAAATGTAATGCTTTTACCAACCATTATTTAATACTTCAATAGCCTTATCCAGCAGCTCATCTTTTCCTGCTGAAATACCTGCAATGGTTGGATAGATTTTATAATCAATTTTTACCCCTACTCTTTGTGTTGGCATACCATTGGGATAAAAAACGCCTAAACCTGAAATCATTGTGTTTAACCCACCAGGCAACACAATTGATGATACATTCCCGTCGGCACCAGCCGTGGTACTTCCAATTACCTTTACATTTAGCGAACTTTGAAATGCCATGGTGGTATATTCGGCCTGGCTTTGGCTTGTTGCATTTACAATTACCACTATTTTGCCTTTGTATGCTTCACTTGATGATTGTCCGTTCTTTATTGGAGATCCGAAACTAAAAGCCCCGGGATAGCCTGTGCTGCCGGCAGTAAACTTAACAAATACACTTTTTTCATTTTTGATATAATTACCAAATGTAAATGGCATAAATTCGGAAGGATAACAGCGCATATCAACAATAATTCCTTTGGTATTGGCAAAAAGCTTCTTAATTGCGGGCAACTGATCATTTTTATATTTACCTGGGTAAACGTAACCGATATCCTGATTAATCAATTTAAATGCCTCTGCTTTTTCAGCCGCCGGGTTTTTATAGGCTAAGGCTAATTTTCCCATTGGCACGGTATAATCGAAAAGTTGGTTACCTCTTTTTACGCTGATTTTAATGCTGTTATCATTGCTCCTTAGTAAGTAGCTACCCGGCAGATCACGGAGCTGAGTATCATAATTTGATGCAGCCGTTATCGGCAGGTATTCCCTAATCAGGCCTGGAATGTCTTTACCGTTAATAGCCGTAATCACATCACCTACTGCAAGTTTACTTTTTACATCCAAAGTATCGGTATGTAAGGCCGTAATAATTAGCTTGTCTTCTATAAATTTAGCTTGAAAAGGCGCTGCCAGTTTGCCTTTAAAACCACTCAATGCTTTACTGCCCGACCATAAATTTGCATGTGTATCATGTACACGTGCAATTAAACTTAAAGCAGCTAAACTATAATCCTGCTCATTTTTTGCACCTAAAAAAACCGGCAGGTTTGTGGTAAGTATTTTATTCCAATCTTCACCAATAACATTTTTATAAGGGAAAAAATAATTGATCATGCCCCAATAACGATAAAGCGACAATAAACGGTAACCCGCATCAGGAAAGGTCATCGAAGCATATCCCTTCTCGTTCTTAAACATCGGATTTCCAATATTTGGATCCATTTCAATATAATAATTCGGACCTGTATTGCGGTTATCTTTGATGTAGGTTAACTTGTCGCCAAGCGATCTGCTTAGTACCGTACCATTAAGTAAGGAACCATAATCTGGTGTAATTTCATATTTTTCAGCAGCTATTTTAGCACAGGTTTTACAGGGGTTTGGCTTTGGTAATTTATCCAGGTATTGCTCTAAAGTTATGCTTAACTCCTGATTACTCTTAGCAGCGAGTACTGATGGTAAAAACCTAAAAAGTTCAGCATCCCAATTATAATCACCTTTAGCTATGGCCGGGTGATGGTATTTTAAAAATGCCCAAAACTGTCCGGCAATCATAAGATTCGTTGTTTTTTGTTCATTAAGTTCAATTTGTTTAATCCCTGAACTGTTTTGGAAAGCAGTATCCAATTCTGCCTTCGCCAATTCTATTTTCATAAACTTAGCCTGTTCTATGGGCTTTCCATCTATAAAAAGTTCCAAATGATCAAACCAGGCTTTTCCGTCTCCGATTAATAAAGCACCAACATGTATCTCTCTCACCTCATCATTTTTGTAATCGAGTTTAATGCTAAATAATTGCCAATCGGTATTTCCTTTAACGCCTCTGTTATTCATATTATCGAAGCCCATTGCTTTATGTTCTTTTCCGTCAAGGCGCATCCAAAGGCCGGCATAACCAGTTTTTACATTTTCTGTTTTGATGTAGCCCTTCAATTCGATCACTTTGCCTTCAAAAGCCTGGCTAATCGGAAAGTCGATTGCACCAAAATTGGCTTCCTGGCCAATCTGACTAATAGATAAGCTATATTTTCCCGACTGTTTTGTGATACTATCTAAAACTACCTGATATGCTTTTTCCTGATTTTGATTAAAGGAAAACAGCCACGATAAGGGCTTTTTGGTACTTGGGTTTATATCTTCGAAATCGCCATTGAACCTGAATTGTGCCTTCACACAACAGGCAGAAAAAATGCATATAAATAATAGAGCTTGCTTCATAAGAACTGATTAAATTAGAGGTTTGTGCAAATTAGGTATTTAAATTATTTTTAAAAATCTTTCTCTCTTATTCAGTTTTATATCTCTGTAAAAAATATAATATCTATTTATTTACTGAATAAAATGGAACCTTCTAATACACACACCAATTTTATGTACTCCATGCCTTTCTCTGTGTACATTGTTGTAAAAAACGGAGGCTCAGAACTTTAAAGCGATAACCGGCTTAAAGTTTCTCTGGTTACCCCAAGATAAGATGCAATAAGGGTTTTCGAAATCCTTTTGTGTAAAGATGGGTATTGGTTAAGCCATTGTTTGTAACGCTCGCTGGCATTATTGCTCAGCAAGGCCAATACCCGTTTTTGCAAGGCCATATTGCCTGTAGTGTACTTTTTTCTAAAGAAATATTCCATTTTTCGGGAGGAGGCGCAAAGCTTTTCCTTGTTGTCAAAAGAGATGGAAAGTGTTTCAGTGTCTTCAATACAATCTACATTTAAGGTTGCCGGCATACCCGTGTTAAAAGCGTTCGGATCGGAAAACCACCACTCTTCCATGGCTAACTGTAAAATATATTCTTTTCCTTCATGGTCGGTATATGAAGATTTTACAATGCCTTTCACTACAAAATGCTCCTGACTGGCTACATCACCTGCCTGAATAATATACTGGTGCTTTTTGTATTTCCGCCTGGTAAAAAAAGATGCAGCATGTTCAAATTCTTCATCTGTTAAACAAATAATCTGATGGATGTGCGTTCTTAAAAAATCTAATTCCATGTTCCTGATGTAAACAAATGTACTCTTTATTCAAGATTTTTAAATCCAATACACCTGTTTTGACAAAATATTTGCGTGATAATCATCACATAAAAATAGTGATGTATGTCCTTTCCAAAAGTTTAACCCTGCATTATGTTTGCAATACACAAACACACAATAACCAATTACAACACACAAATGAAACTTAAATTACTAGCCTTAATTGCTGTATTATCTTATTTATTTAGTCCAAAGGCCCATTCCCAAAGTTTGGCCAAAATGAATTGGTTTAACGAGCCTGAAAAATGGGAAATTAAAGATAAAAATACCTTTAGCATGTTCGTGCCCGCAAAAACCGATTATTGGCGCATTTCGCATTATGGTTTTACGGTTGATGATGCACCCTTCTACTATGCTACTTATGGTGGCGAGTTTGAGGTGAAGGTAAAAATTACCGGAAATTATGTAACTACTTTCGATCAGATGGGATTGATGCTTCGCATTAATGAAGAAGAGTGGATTAAAGCAGGAGTAGAATTTGTTAATGGGAAACAAAATGTAAGTGCCGTTGTCACGCATAAAACGAGCGATTGGAGCGTGGTAGAACTGGAAAAAGCACCTGCATCAATCTGGATGAAAGCCGTTCGGAAACTGGACGCAGTAGAAATTTTTTACTCCTTAGATGATAAAAAATATACCATGCTCCGTACCTGTTATTTTAAAGATAATGCGCCAGTGATGGTGGGTTTGGTAGCCGCCTGCCCTGATGGTAAAGGTTTTAACGCTGTTTTCGAAAATTTTAAGGTTACAACCACACCTGATCAGAGAAGATTGGATTGGGCAAAAAAGCAGCAGAATTAATAGTTTTTTTCAATAAAGTGGTCGGCATTTCGAAGTTGAATTTATTACATACAAATCAACATAGATGGCTTGTTATTTTAGCAAGTTGATAGGACGCGAAGATTCGTCATTCCCAAGCCGATAGCTATCGGCTTGATTGGGAACCACGGAGTGCTCATGAATGCCTTTGAAACAAGGAAAACTTATGAATAATCTTAATGTAAAATGCTTTAAGATATTCCCGCCTGCGCGAGAATGACGATTTTTCTAGCAATTGTGATTAAATCTGAGCCAACTGAGCAACTAATTCCTTAAAACCTGGTCGCTCTAAAGGTACTGAAGCCAAACAGGCATCTCTAAGTTCACTGATCATTTTATAAATTTCCTCACTTACCTCTTCGTTTTTTAAAGAAAGTAAATCATCCAGCAGATAACCATAGGCGCTTACTTCTATCCGCTCCAGTACATTAGCCGTTTCTGTAGAAGTTTTATCGTAAAAACTGGCCGCGCCGAAATCGCCGAACAGAGTGCTGCCCTCATCATCAATCAAGGTATTGTGTGCATACAAATCGCCATGCATAATGCCTGCTTCATGTAATTGAGCCGCTAATGAGGCTATGGTTTTAGCGATACTCATAATCTGTTTTTCAGAAAGTTTTCGATCAACAGGAAAAACATCCCTGGTACAGCTTTCTAAACTTGGTGGATTGCCAAGATTATAAAAATGATGCGGGATCAAGTCCATTACCAGTCCTTTTTTATCTTCCGGATGTAAAGCAATCTGTCCGATTAGATTGACCAAACCCGGGTGATAACCCGCAGCAATATAAGCTGTCATTTCATCTTCCGGCAAACCATCGCTGGTTACATTGCCCTTAAATATTTTAACCGCTACTTCGCTGGTTTCGTCTCCAATGCTTCTGTTTGCTTTTGAAATAATACCCGATGCGCCTTCGCCTAACAAATGGCTGATTTCTAAATCATGCCAGTTGATCAATGAAAGTGTTTCAACAGCTGGTGTTTTACTAAAATTATTCCCCGAAAATGCAATCCATGATAGTTTTGGCAGTTGCATAATCCATTGCGGTAATTCGTGGAGTTTATTCGCCGCAATCCGCAATAATGCTAAATTCTGGCAATTGCTCAATTCTTCAGGCAGTGTAGATAAACGGTTGCCAGATAACATCAGCTTTTGCATCCTTTTGCAAAGGCCAATTTCTTTTGGTAGTTCAGCAATGTTGTTATTTGTTAAGATTAACCAGCGTAAATTCGGGTTGATCGACTTCGGCGGTACGATTTCAATCCGGTTGGATTTAAAACCAACAATATCCAGAGCAGGGCAATCGGCCAGTACTTCTGGTAAAACCGAAAAAAGATTTTCAGAACAGAAAAAAATTCTCAGCTTTTTTAACCGGCCGAAATCTGCCGGTAACGCACTTAATTTGTTAAAAGATAAATCCAGTACTTCCAGGGTATCGGCCAGCTCAAATATTTCCTTTGGAAACTCGGTCAGGTTTTCAGAAAGTTTTAACGATACTGCGTCCTTTATTTCGCCACTTTGGAGTGCTAACAGGTTTTGCATAGTGTGCTGGTTTTAATAGTTTGGAACGAAGATAAGGCTATATATTTATTTTAAAGATGAATGGTATGTTCAACCTTTACCTGGTCAAGAAAATATTCATCGTGTGATATCACCAGAAGCGTTCCCTGGTAGTCATTAATGGCTGCCGTTAAAATTTCTATATTCTGGATATCAAGGTTATTGGTGGGCTCATCCAATATCATCAGATCGGGCGATTGGTTACTGATGGTTAACGAACAAAGGATCAACCGCATTTTCTCGCCACCACTCAAGGCTGTGCAGGTTTTATCCCAATCGGTTTTACCAAATAAAAACCGGTTTAAACGGGTTTTTATTTCATGTTCCTGCAATACGCCCGAGTTGTATTGCTGGGCCTGTTCGTAAACGGTGAGTTGATTATCGATCAGGGAATAATCCTGATCAATATACATGGAGTTAATGTCTGCTCGATTTAGACTCCCCATCGAGGGTTGCAGCTGACCTAAAATAAGCTTGATCAAGGTGGTTTTGCCTGATCCGTTCCGGCCTTTTATCACATAACGCTCGCCACTAAAAACCTGAAAGCTAATTGGCTCCTTCCAAATGAAATGATTGCGAAAAGCGTAATTGAGCTCCTTAGCCTCCACAATGCTTTTTCCTTTGTGCAGTGTAGCCTGGTCGAAACCGATTTTCATTTTATCTGCATCAGGCAGTGCAGACCTGAGCTGGCTTAATTCAGCAGAAATATGGTCAAGCTTTTCGGCATGTACACCTTTCAACTTTGCCGTGCTTTTTTCTGCGTTGTTTTTTAACGTATTCATCGAAATAGTCGGTAATCCCGCTTTTTCTTGTTTTTTCTTCCCTCTGGCATCTAGCTTCTGTTGCCGCTCCAGCGATTCCTTTTCTACTTCTTTAGCCTTACGCAGTGCTTTTTCCTTCGCTTTTAAATCATGGTTCAACGCCTCATTTTCAATTTTCTTTTGAGCAGCATAGAAATCGTAATTTCCACCGTATAGGGTTATTCCACGCGAACTTAATTCGCAAACTTTCTCAATTTGGCTCAATAAAGTACGGTCATGACTCACTACCAATAAAGTAGCCCGGGTCGATCGGATATAATCGTATAACCTGTTTCTGCCTTCCAGGTCTAAATGATTGGTCGGTTCATCCAGCAAAACAATATCAGGGCGGTGGATGGTGGTGCCGGCTAAAAATACACTGGTTTTTTGTCCACCGCTTAAACTTTCCATCTTTTGGTCTAAGTCTAAATCTTCCAATCGCCAATAGCTTAAAGCTTCCGCGCAGCGTTCCTCAATGGTCCAGTCATCATTAAGGATGATCATATTTTCGTCGGTCACTTCTCCGTTGAGGATTTCGTTCAGCGCTTTTAGTTTATTTTCAATCCGGAGTGCCTGCGCGACGGTGAAATCATTAAACTGACCAAAAAGCTGTGGTACATAATAAGGCGTCGATTCTGTTTTAACATGTCCGCCAGTTGGCATGAGTTTGCCTGCTAAAATTTTTAAAAGTGTTGATTTTCCTGCGCCATTATGGCCAATGAGTGCAATTTTTTCGTGTTTGTTAATGCTGAGATTTAAATCTGAAAACAATAAATCTCCATTAGCATGGATATAGCTAGCCCCTTGTAGATTAAGCATAAATTTCTTTTTTAATTGGTAAAATAATTGCAGGAACGGAACCGCTCTGCCAGTTATCTATTTTCAGAAAAGAAATGAATCTTACATGTATCGGGGATTTGGTGATGTTGCAAAAGTAAGAAAAGTTTTGCGTTTTGCTAAAAGCGGCTGGTCAGTCCATAGTCTTTAGTCCTAAGTCGGCAGTCTGATAAGCCAAAAATTGGACGTTCACTCCCTCCAATTTGTCATCCTGAGTGCAACGAAGGGTCTTTATTTAATGATTTTGCATTAATCACTTAAAGATTCTTCACTGCGCTCAGAATGACAACAATATTACTAATAGCAAACTATAGATTTTATCTATATCAATTTTTATTTGCATTAGAAATTTAATCGCATATATTTACAAAAAACTTTAGGGGTGCCTACGTGCTGAGAAATACCCTTTGAACCTGATGCAGTTAGTACTGCCGAAGGGAAAAGTGAAAGCAATAAATTGCTGTCTTTTCGACCCTGTTACGGGCAATCTCTATAGTTTTTCCAATTTTTTACAATATGGAAGTAACTATAAACAATCAAAACTATCTGCTAAACGAGGCCTGTTCCATCGAACAAATGCTTACTGCTGTCATTTCAACGGAGACAAATGGCATTGCTATAGCCGTTAACCAAACCATCATTTCCAAATCTGTTTGGGACACCTATCTATTAAACCCAGGCGATCAGGTTATACTCATTAAAGCCACTCAGGGAGGGTGAAAGAAGGATTGAATGAGAGAATTTTGAATGATGGAATGGGCAATCCTGCATTCAAAATTCACCTAAATCACTCATTCTCTCATTCAGTCACCCAATCATTCCCTCATTCTCTCCTTCATTAAATCAATCATTCATCGTAATATGAAACAAGAAAAAACACCAAATCAGGAAGTCATCAGTCGCAGCCCATTTCCGGCTTCGCGCAAAATATTTGTACCCGGAAAAATCCACGATATCCAGGTGGCCATGCGCGAAATCAGTTTAACCGAAACGAAAATCCACAATGGATTTGGTTTAACCGAACCCAATCCACCCGTAACCGTGTATGATACCAGTGGCCCTTACACCGATCCAAATACGGTTATTGATGTACGGAAAGGGCTTCCACGCTTAAGGGAACAATGGATTAAAGACAGGCAGGATGTTACGCAGCTTGATCAACTGTCTTCTGCTTATGGGCAACAACGCCTTGCAGATGATAAACTTGATGCTTTGCGTTTTAATTATACCACTAAACCTTATAAAGCCCAGCCTGGTGCCAATGTATCGCAAATGCATTATGCAAAAAAAGGCATCATTACGGCCGAAATGGAATACATTGCCATTAGGGAAAATCAGCAGATCGAATTGTTGAATGCACAATTGGGCGATCAGCACGAGGTCATGAACCATCAGCATCAGGGTAATAGTTTTGGTGCCAATACCCCAAAAGGATACATCACGCCGGAATTTGTGCGGGATGAAGTGGCCGCCGGACGAGCGGTAATCCCTTGCAACATTAACCACCCTGAGTTGGAACCGATGATTATCGGCCGTAATTTCCTGGTGAAAATTAATGCCAACATTGGCAATTCCGCGGTTACCTCTACCATTGAAGAAGAAGTAGAAAAAGCTGTTTGGGCCTGCCGTTGGGGTGCAGATACCATTATGGACCTTTCTACAGGGAAAAATATCCACGAAACCCGCGAATGGATTATCCGCAATTCGCCAGTACCCATCGGTACCGTTCCGATTTATCAGGCCCTGGAAAAAGTAAACGGCAAAGCCGAAGACCTGACCTGGGAAATCTTCCGCGATACATTAATAGAGCAGGCCGAACAGGGCGTTGATTATTTTACCATCCACGCCGGGGTACTGCTCCGTTATGTGCCCTTAACGGCTAAAAGGATTACCGGAATTGTTTCGCGTGGCGGATCGATCATGGCCAAATGGTGTTTGGCGCATCACAAGGAAAACTTCTTGTACACGCATTTCGAAGAAATCTGTGAGATCATGAAAGCTTACGATGTAGCTTTCTCTTTAGGTGATGGTTTAAGGCCGGGCTGTATTGCCGATGCCAACGATGCGGCACAGTTTTCGGAGCTCGAAACCCTGGGGGAACTCACTAAAATAGCCTGGAAACACGATGTACAGACCATTATCGAGGGACCTGGCCACGTGCCGATGCACCTGATCAAAGCCAATATGGAAAAGCAACTCGAGCATTGTGGTGAAGCGCCTTTTTATACATTAGGTCCTTTAACCATAGATATTGCGCCAGGCTACGATCACATTACCTCGGCCATTGGCGCTGCCATGATTGGCTGGTTTGGAACAGCGATGTTGTGTTATGTTACACCAAAAGAACATTTAGGCTTGCCGAATAAAAAAGATGTGAAAGATGGTGTAATTACCTATAAAATTGCAGCGCATGCCGCCGATCTGGCCAAAGGTCACCCCGGTGCGCAATACCGCGATAACGCTTTGAGTAAAGCGAGGTTCGAGTTTAGGTGGGAGGATCAGTTTAATTTATCGCTCGATCCAGATACGGCAAAAGAATTTCATGATGAAACCTTGCCGGCAGAAGGTGCCAAGATTGCGCATTTCTGCTCAATGTGCGGACCAAATTTCTGTTCGATGAAAATTACACAGGATGTGCGCGAGTATGCTGCAAAACAAGGCGTAGCCGCAGATGAGGCTTTGGCCAAAGGCATGGAGGAAAAATCTAAAGAGTTTACCGAAAAAGGAAGCGAAATTTATTCTTAGCCTATTATGGAACTGATTGTAATCTCTAAACCGACCATTTTTAAAGAAGAAAGTAGCCTGATCAACCTCCTTTTCGAAGCTGGTTTACAGGTTTTTCATCTACGTAAAGAAAATGTTGATGAGGCAGCTTACCGGAAGATCATTGAAGGGATTTCACCCGAATATCATTTACGGATTGCTTTGCATCATTTCCATTCGCTTGCCAAAGATTACAATATCAATCGGATCCACCATACCGAAAGTTTCAGGAAGGAAAGGAATAATGGGGAATTGCCAGAAAACAAAATCTTCAGCACTTCTATCCACCACCTGGCTGATAGGGAACAGATCGGGCAATATGATTATAGTTTCTTTGGTCCGGTGTTTAACAGCCTTTCCAAGCCTGGTTATCAGGGCGTAATTCCGCCAGATTTCCGTTTGGAAAAACAACAATCCACCCTTAAAATCATCGCACTTGGCGGCATCGGTTTAACCGAAATCGATCTGGTAAAAGAAATGAATTTCGATGGAGTTGCGCTATTGGGCAGCATCTGGAACGATCTTTCTCAGGCCCTGACTACGTTTAAAAAAGCCAGGGCTAAATGCCTTGCTTATACTCAAAATTTAACCATACAACAATGATTCAGCACTTACAATATATCTCGCAAACCCCTGAAACAGGCACCCATATCGATGCCATTGAGCAGGTGCTCCAGGCCGGTGGAAAGTGGATCCAGCTCCGCATTAAAAACAAAGCCGAAGCCGAAATCCTTCCTTTTGCAAAAGCTGCGCAAGCCTTATGCGAAAATTATGGTGCCAAACTGATTATAAACGATTATCCGCATCTGGCAAAAGCCGTAAATAGTTATGGCGTGCATTTAGGCCTGCAGGATATGCCTGTACCCGAAGCCAGAAAAATTATCGGTAAACACCAGATTATCGGAGGTACCGCGAATACTTTCGAACATATCTGGCAAAGGGTAGCTGAAGGAGCCGATTATATCGGTTTGGGCCCATTTAGGTTTACCCGCACAAAAGAAAACCTGAGTCCGATTGTAGGGCTGGAAGGTTACCAAAAATTGATGGAGCGGGTAAAAAAGCTGGAATCAGCACCCCCATTATAGCCATTGGCGGTATCGAATCAGCAGATATTCCGGCTATACTCGAAACCGGAATTTACGGAATCGCCATCTCGGCGGCACTCACCAACCAAACACAAACGGCCGCGGTTCTTGAAGAAATCAGCAGTAAATTCAGTATTCATTCGATTTAAAAATTACAGATATGTTAACCATAGCAGATCAAACTTTTAGCTCCCGCCTTTTTACCGGAACCGGAAAATTCAGTTCTGCCAAAGAGATGGAAAACGCCTTAATTGCCTCGGCTTCCGAACTGGTTACCGTAGCGCTTAAACGTGTCGATTTAAAAGGTAAGGAGGACGATATTCTCCATCACCTTAAATATCCGCACATCAATTTATTGCCCAATACTTCTGGCGTACGTAATGCAAAAGAAGCTGTTTTTGCAGCTCAACTGGCTCGCGAAGCCCTGGAAACCAATTGGATCAAACTCGAAATCCACCCCGATCCGAAATACCTCATGCCCGACCCGATTGAGACCTTAAAAGCCACTGAAGAACTGGTTAAACTCGGTTTTGTGGTGCTGCCTTATATCCATGCCGATCCTGTTTTATGTAAACGTTTGGAGGATGTGGGTACCGCTGCGGTGATGCCTTTGGGCTCGCCGATTGGTAGCAATAAAGGGTTACGCACCATCGATTTTTTAGAGATTATTATTAGCCAGAGCAGGGTTCCGGTAATTGTAGATGCAGGCATTGGCGCACCTTCTGATGCGGCCAAGGCGATGGAAATTGGCGCCGATGCAGTTTTGGTAAACACGGCTATTGCCATTGCAAAAGACCCGACCAATATGGCCATTGCCTTTAAAATGGCCGTTGAAGCTGGCAGAATGGCTTTTGAATCTAAACTGGGCGGTCAGCAGCATTATGCCGCAGCCAGCAGCCCCCTAACCGCATTTTTGGATGAAGAGTTTTAACGAGGTATTCGAATCCTACAATTGGGACGATACCAAAGCCAGTATTTACGATAAAACAGCCGCCGATGTAGAACGGGCTTTAAGTAATCAGCAACGGACGCTGGAAGATTTTAAAGCACTGATCTCCCCGGCTGCATTGCCCTATCTCGAAGATATGGCGCAGATCAGTCAGCGTTTAACTTTAGACCGCTTTGGTCGGGTAATCCAGATGTATATCCCACTTTACCTTTCCAACGAGTGTAATAATATCTGTACCTATTGTGGTTTCAGTTATGACAATAAGGTAAGGCGGAGAACGCTCAACCCGATGGAAATTATGCAGGAAGTGGCCGTAATTAAGGGTATGGGTTACGATCATGTACTGCTGGTAACAGGTGAAGCTAACCAAAGTGTTCATACCGATTATTTTAAAAAAGTATTGGACTTGATTAGTCCGCATTTTGCCCATATTTCGATGGAAGTACAGCCTTTGGATGTAGCTGATTATGAAACCCTGATTCCGCATGGCTTAAATACCGTACTGGTTTACCAAGAAACCTACCACCAGGACGATTATCGTAAACACCACCCTAAAGGCAAAAAATCGAACTTTTTATACCGTTTAGAAACCCCTGACCGCTTGGGCCAGGCAGGTATCCATAAAATGGGATTGGGTGTGCTCATCGGCCTGGAAGACTGGCGAACAGATTCATTTTTTACGGCCCTGCATTTATCTTATCTTGAAAAACAATATTGGCAGAGTAAATTCAGTATTTCTTTCCCCAGGTTACGTCCTTTTAGTGGTGGTTTGGAACCAAAAGTGGTGATGAACGATAAAGAACTGGTACAACTGATTTGTGCTTACCGCTTATTTAACAGCGAAGTAGAATTGTCTATTTCTACCCGCGAAACGCAGGCATTCAGAAATCAGGTAATTAAATTGGGGATTACTGCCATTAGTGCAGGTTCTAAAACCAATCCCGGGGGTTATAAAGTAGAGCCTCAATCGTTAGAGCAGTTCGAAATATCCGATGAACGTTCGGCACAGGAAATTGCAGCGATGATTAGAAAACAAGGTTATGAGCCGATATGGAAAGATTGGGATATGAGTTTGATCAGTAAATCATGTTAATAAAGGAAGAACTAAACCGTTACAACAGGCAGATGATTTTGCTTGAATTAGGCTTAAAAGGGCAAGAAAAGTTAAAAGCTGCCAAAGTATTGGTTATTGGTGCCGGTGGTTTAGGCTGTCCGGTATTGCAATATTTAACTGCAGCCGGGGCAGGAAAAATCGGAATAGTAGATGATGATATGGTAGAATTGAGTAACCTGCACCGGCAGATTTTATATAACCATACCGATATTGGCCTTTCGAAAGCAAAAACTGCTGCAACAAAGCTTAAGTTACTTAATCCGCACGCTGATTTCACTGCTTATCACGAACGTTTTACTGCTGATAACGCCATAGCTATTTGCCAGGATTATGAGCTGGTGATCGATTGTTCGGATAATTTTACCACCCGTTACCTGATAAACGATACCTGTGTAGAATTAGGTAAAACACTCATTTTTGGCTCTATTTTACAGTTCGAAGGTCAGGTGGCGGTATTTAACCATAACAGTGGGCCAAATTACAGGGATCTTTATCCTGCACCACCAAGCGAAAACATCAACTGTGTAGAAGGTGGAATAATCGGCATTTTACCCGGAATAATAGGTTTGTATATGGCCAATGAAGCAGTTAAACTGATCTGCAGCATTGGCGCAACTTTAGCCGGTAAATTAATGACCGTCAATGCATTGAACAATACGGTGCTAGTATTTAAAATCGCACAAGGAAAACAAGCCGAAATAGTTAAAGCTGAAACTACAGTGAGCACCTCAAAAGAAATCGATAAAACAACTTTAGATCAATGGCTTTCAGAATCTCCTGATGAAATCTATTTAATTGATGTTCGGGAAGATTATGAACATGAGGAATTTAATATTGGCGGAGTAAATATTTCCTTATATGAATTAACATCATCCCTGAAAAGTATCCCAAAGAACAAAAAAGTAGTGTGTTATTGCCAAACCGGACAACGGAGCAAAATGGCCTTGCAATTATTGGAAGGGATTTATGAAGGGGAAGTTTATAGTTTAACCGGTAAACTGTTGTAATGCACTAACAACTACAGAATCCCATATAAAACCGTATGATCCTCCTTTATGAAGAGGATTAGCGAGATCCGCATTTGCAATGCGAAATAAAAACATATTGGCGATAAAATCGTCATTCTCATTCACCTCCTTTATAAAGGGGATGATATCACATTTGCTAGTATTACTTAAAACATTCCTGCCCTCAGCTGCCTGGAATCATTTTAGCAAGCTGTCCTCATATAAGGAAAATCAATCATTAGCTAACAGACTCAGACTGCCAATCAAGGATTTCAGATTAATGAAAGCCAGCCCAGATTCTCATCTCTTCACTTCAACCCAAACCCAAGATACGTGCCGTATAATAAGAAAGTCAAATCAGGCTAATTATTAATGTGTGGTATATCTCTGATTTGGTCATGAAAACATATCATTTGGTCGAATATATTCTATGGAATAAAATCAAAAGTGAATGTTTGTATCATAAACAACAAACAAAAACTATTATGAAACACAACTTAAACAACGCTGAAGAATTAGAACTGAAAAGAGAAATCATCACCTGTGAAAATGTTAAATGTGGTATCGCTAATAAAGACAATACAATTTTAGGTGATACACTGACAATGACCAGTACCATGACAGGTTTCGGTATTTAACCAATTAAAAAAATTATCCATTATGAAAAAGTATGAATTTAACCCAGAAAGTAATGAAGAAGATTTTCGCCCCTTTATGGATGATGAGTTAGGAATGATCTTGGGTGGAGGGGGCGAAGAACAATTTCTTCACTATTTAAAAGAAGAACACCGTAACCAGTTTGATCAGAACGACGGCAGTTTTCAAAAGTTTAATCACTGATTACGTTGGCCACGTAGTTAGCATTAATAAACCCACCAAAATACGCATACCGGTTAGCGCAATTAAATGGGAAAACAAATTAATCAAATCAATTAAATCATTTTAAAAATTAAACATCATGAAAAAAGTTAATTTATCAGAAAAAGTACAATTAGACAAAGAAATCATTTCAAAATTGAGCGAAGATCAATTAAAAGAAATTGAAGGTGGAAACGCAGCTGAATTATCATGCTGGTCAGATTCTTGCAAAAACAACACTAAAGCTTCTTTAGAAGAAGAATTCGGTGGATAGAAACCTTTAAAGAGTGTGCCGTCTAGACCTCGGCGCACTCTTTATTAATCAAAATCAATTTTCAAGCTGCTTACTGTTACCCCAATGCTCTGGGGTATTGGCCTAAGCGATAAGTTTCAAATCATATTAACTATTAACATGAAAAAGGTAAAGTTATCAAATAAAGTGCAATTAGAGAAAGAAATTATTTCAGAACTAAGTGAAGATCAGCTAAAAGAGGTTGAGGGCGGTAATGCCATCGAATTTTCTTGTTGGGCAGATTCCTGCAATAGGCCCATTAAAGGAGAACAGGACGCTATTAGCGATTAACTGGCCCTACCTATCTATTAAAAACTACCTATATAACATCAGCACTATGAAAATGAGAAAAAAACCTATGTCCCGCATTTAACTTTCCTATCCCTTTTTATATTATCAAGCATTAATTTCGCAAATGCGCAGGGAAAAATAAAAGGAAGGGTTATCGACGACAAAAAAAGGTATTCCCTATTCTAGTGTTGCATTGTGGAATGCCGGGGGAGTGCACTGGTAAAAGGTGCAATTACCGACCTGGAAGGACTATTTACAGTTGAAACAAAACCCGGCGAATACACGCTTATATTAAGCAATATGGGCTTTGTTAAGTCGACAAAAAAATTGTAGTTACCGCCGATAAAGATTTAGAATTAGGCGAAATTACCCTGAACACTGATGTTCAGAACCTGCAGGAAGTCAAAATTGTAGGGAACAAATCTTTTATACAGCAAAAAACAGATCGCATTATATTAAATGTTGGCGAAAGTGTGCTTGCTGCGGGCAACGATGCCTATAGCATTATTGGTATGGCACCTTCTGTACAGATGACCAACGGCAACATCTCTATGGAAGGGAAATCGAATGTTTTGATTATTCTCGATGGAAAAAAATACCTAATGCAACCTTATCTAATATTTTAAGTTCTATACCCGGTGATCAGATTGACCGTATAGAGCTGATTACAAATCCATCATCAAGATATGATGCAAGTGCCAGTGGGGGTGTTATTGAGATTTATACCAAACGAAGCAAAAAAATAGGCTGGACAGCAAATACCGGCGGTAACCTCAGCCAAGGTTACAGGTTTGGAGGTGGTGCAAATGCCGGCATAAGAATTGGTGCGCCCAAATACGATTTTACCTTGAACGGCAATTATGGAAAACGTGGCCATATCGAAAAAGGTTATGACAACAGGGTGTTGTTTCAGGGCATAAACCGTGTAGGTGATTTTAACCAAACAGTAGATATTTCCGACGGCGCCTCTGCTGATGGGAGTATTAACGCCAGTTTAAATTATTATATCAATAAAAAGAACACCATTGGTGCCGATTATACCTTTGTAAAAGCACACATGTACGGAAAAGGGAATGTAAATGCGCTGATCAGTCAGCCTAACATTTCCAGTAGGATTAACACTTTTAATGATTTGGATCTTACCGTTGATTTTGCTAATTACGCTATTTTTTATAAATTCGATCTCGACACTCTAGGCGCTAACCTGTTGTTAACAGGCAACTATACCAATTACATCAGCAACCAGAACCAACAGTTTAATCAGGATAAATTTGACAATGGAGCTGCAACGCCAGAGCTTTCACTATTCAGGAACAGGGCATCATCCAATTACGATATCTACACAACCTCATTAGATTATACACAAAACATTAATCCGGCACTAAAACTGGAAAGTGGTTTAAAATATACTTACACCAGTAATAACAGTCACCAAAACCCAGCTAATTTTATGAATAACCAGTGGCAGGAAGCCGGTGGTATTTTTAACAACCTTGGTTATCAGGAACAGATACCTGCAGCTTACCTCAACCTGAATTACGAAGCAGGCAAGTTTAATTTTCAGGCAGGTTTAAGGGCTGAGTACACACAGTACAAGGTGGTAATGGGCTTAGATTCTAATTATTTTAACCTCTTTCCCAACATCAGGGCAGATTATAAGGTCACTAAAAATTATACCACATCACTGGCCTATGCAAAAACCATTAACCGTCCATCTTACGATGACCTGATTCCATACGAGCTTTACATCGATAACTACACCCTTACCAGGGGAAATGCCTTGCTCAGGCCAGAGTATCAACATGCCTTTACCTGGTCTAACTTATACAAAAATACAGCCTTCGTTTCGGATACACCCAAACCGAAGATGCTATTATGAGCACCATTTTATATGATCAGAACACTTTGAAATTTATAAAAACAAAAGCAAATTTCCTGAAAAACCACCTGGTAAGCGCCAGTTTTGGTTTCCCCATTAAGTTTGCTTCCTGGTGGAACGCTAATAACCGCCTTTCAGGCTATTATCAGAACATCCGTTTTCCTGATCCGGTAACAAATGCCAAAATTATGATCAGAGAGAAGTATTATTTTACCATTAGCTCGAATCATACCTTTAAAATTTCACCAACCGTTTCCGCTGAGCTGTCTGCATCGTACGAATCGCCAACCATTTCGGGGCTTTACGATTACGAAGGCTATTCGAATGTAACCGCAGGGATCAGAAAGAAAATATTTAAAAATCAGGGCTTTATCAAGTTTGATGTAAGTGATGTTTTTTACAAGAACAATCAACTCCTATCTACCAATATTGTTCCCTTAATAACAGAAAGTATACACCGTGTAGATACCAGAAGAGCCAGAATTGCCTTTGGCTACAATTTTGGAAAGATTGGTAAAGACAGACGCGTACAAACAAACGGTAACAGCGATGAGCTGGGTAGGTTAAAATTATAATTATGGAAGCAGTATCTAAGCACTTGGGAAAAATTAATACAAATATGCTCTTACCAGAAATTATTGATCTGGTAAACAGCCATGCACTCAATGCCCTGCCTAATTTTGGAGTGGGCCATGGCAAAGGCGGAGCCATTCTGTTAAACTGTTTATACGCAAGGTATACAAAAAACGAAATTTATTATGTCGCAGCCGAACGGTTTCTGGAAGCGGCCTTCGATGACCTTAACCCTTCCAGATATAAATCGACACTTACCTCAAACTATTATCTGGATATTGCCGAATTCGGCAGCCTTCTGATTTATTTAGAAAAAGAAGGGCACATAGAAGAAGATTATACTTCCTTTAAGCGGCAGATTGATGATTTATTGGCCCAAAGGGTGAAAGAAAATATAGTTGAACGCAACTTTGGGATGTCGAAAGGTGCCATCGGGATTGGTTTTTACCTCATAAACAGGGCTTCGTTATCAACTGTTGCCAAAAATGCGGTATTGCAGATCGTTAATGCACTTGATGAACTAAAAGAAGGTGATGAAGCAAGAGGATATTTCTGGACGACACACTATTTTAGCGAGCCTAGAGTTTACACGGGTTTGGCCCATGGAAGTGCCATGGTGATCAACTTTTTATCGTCAGTTTATGAAGCGGGTATTGAACCCGAAAAATGTGCAGAATTAATGCGTTATGGTTTGAAATTTCTATTTCAGAACCGTATGAATAGCCAATTGTTTACCTCTGCTTTTCCACTATGGGTTAAACAGCATGAAAAAATAGTTAATCATTGCCTGGTTTACGGCGATATCGGTACTAGCTATGCCATCATCAGGGCAGCCCAGATTTTAGATGAGGAAGATTACCTGACAGAAGGTACCCAGATTGCCCTCGAAACAATTAAAAGAAAAACCAAAGAAGAAACCTTTTTAAACGATGCTTCTGTTAAGTATGGTGTGTGTTCGCCCTGCTTAATTTATAACAGGATTTACGAAATTACCGGAATCGAAGCTTTTAGGGAAGCTTCAGCTTATTGGCAGGAGCAGATCCCGTTATATGCCACCGGTCAGAATAAATATTTAGGTTTTAAATCCTTTTTCTTCGGCGAATACGATAATGCACAGCTCGATTTAAACTTCGGTCTAATTGGTATCGCCTTAACCATTATGCAATCTACTTCTGATCAGTATACGATCAATCAATTTACCTGGCTCCATTAATCATGAAATTCAGCTGCATAATACTAGATGACGAACCACTTGCCCAGGAGCAGGTAGAAGCATATATTTCGCAATGCGATGAGCTTGTTTTATTGGGAAAAGTAACCAGCATGCAGGGCTTAGAATGCCTTTTGAACATACATAAGGCCGATATTTTATTTGTGGACATCAAATTTAGAGGGGGCGACATTAATCAGATTGCAAAACTCAAGATTAAAGACTATATTATAATCGTTATTACGGCACTCTCTCACAAACATTTAGACGAGTATAATTTAAAGTTTGCCCGGGATATATTGTTTAAACCATTTTCTCTTGAGAGTTTTAAAGAAAGCCTTAATAAAGTTATTCCACTTAAAGCTTTAAAATAAAAACTCGACCTATGGGAAACAACATCAAGCCTTTTGATTTTTACTTAATGCGCCTTCCTGCCAAAAGTATGCAGTCTGTTTTAGCGTTAAACGAAATAGAAAACCGTAACGCTTTTATACAGGAAATATACCATCGGTACCAATCGCGCGAACTGCAGGATGCCATTTATCTGGCCAGTCCCGAGTTATATACTGAAGTAATAAAATGGCTTGATGGTCCTGCCGGTGCCATAGACGATAAATTGCTGGTTACCCTTTATAAATATCTGCTAAGAATGGGTACCAGGGCAACTCCTTATGGATTGTTTTCCGGATATAATACCGGTAAAGTTACTAAAAAGGCCAGTGAACTTAAATTAACAGAATCCCAAACCCGCCTAACCCAATATACCCGTTTGGATATGAACTACATTTCAGAATTGGTTGGGTCGCTGCTTAAAAATGAACATATCAAAGCCAAACTGATCTTTAAAGTCAATAACAGTTTGTATAAAATAGGTGGCGTTTACCGTTATTTTGAATATAAATTCATTAACAAAAAACGTCATTACTATGTGGTAGCCATTAAACACTCCAGGTACATCCAGTGTTTGATAGAAAAGGCCGATGCCGGTGCAAGTTATCAGTTTCTGCTTGATGAGTTAACCCTGCTCAACCTTAATATTGATGATGCCAAAAACTATCTTGATAGTGTAATAGATGCACAGATACTGGTATCGGAACTTGAACCAACAGTTACCGGGGATGAATTTTATAAAAAACTGATCCACATCCTTAAAAGCAATAACCCTGGTCATTCCTGCATCCCGGCACTAACGGCTATTGAAGATCACCTGCTCGTACCGAAAGATTTTGTTAAAACCTGTACCCAGATCCATCACATTATCAAAGAAAATTTCCCATTATCGCATGCCAAAGATCTGGTTCAAACCGATCTTCATATCGGAATGGATCATAACAATATCAATATTGGGGTAATGAATATTCTTGCTGCCGAAATGCAGTCGCTTTCTGTTTTAAACGAAAACAAAACACCTGTAAGGATCAAGAATTTTATTAAAAAATTTACCGAACGGTACGAAGATCAGGAAGTGGAACTTTTGGAAGCACTTGATAATGATGCCGGAGTTGGTTACGATAAAGCTGGAACAGGCAACAATAACCATGCGCCTCTGGTTGATGATTTAGTGTTGAACAGTACAGCTTCTGCCAAAAACATCAGTTGGACCAGTTACAGGGAATTGGTTTTTAATAAGTTTTTAGAAAGCAGCAAAAACCATGGCCGCCCTGTGGTTTTAACCGATAACGATTTAAATGGCATCGGTAAAAAAGATCAGAAACAAGTTCCGCCAACTTTTTATGCTATCGGCAATTTCGTAAGTAAAAATACGGAGCGCCTGGATAACGGCGATTTTAAGTTTAATCTCACCGCATGTTGTGGTCCTTCTGCCCTGCCATTGTTGGCGAGGTTTGCTCAAAACGACGATTTTTTAACCCAAAAACTAAAAGAATGTGCGCAGCTCGAAGAAAAGTATATAGCGGGAGCCGTAATTGCCGAAATTGTGCACCTTCCCGATTCGAGGGTGGGCAATATTTTACAGCGCCCACAGTTAAGGGGCTACGAAATACCTTTTTGGGTACTTCATCCCTGCCAAATGATAAGCAGATCCCCGTTTCGGATTTGATGATCTCGGTAAGCAATAACGAAATTAAACTGCGTTCGAAACGCCTCAACAAAATTGTGATCCCGAGGCTCTCTTCAGCGCATAATTATAACAATGGAATAGCTGTATATAAATTTTTATGCGACCTGCAGCACCAGCATGGCGCCTACAATATCAGCTGGGACTGGGGAATTTTAAATGACCAGCCTTATTTGCCAAGGGTAGAATATAAACATTTGGTTTTGAGCCGTGCACGGTGGAAAATGACACCCGATATGTACGCCGAAACCAAAGCTATTGTAACTCAGCAACAGCTTGATCTTTTCCTTGCCAAGTATAAACTGCCCGATAAAGTAGTTTCGATAGAGGGCGACCGCGAGCTACTGATCGATTTTAAAAGTGTTTTAGGTTTAGAGCTGCTTACTCAAAACCTTAAAAAGAGTACCGTAATATTATACGAGTTCCTGCACGAAGATGGTGATGCTTTAATGCTCGATCATGCCGGCGAAACCTTTATCAACGAGGTGGTAATCCCTTTCCGTAATGAAGAACCTGTAGAAAAACAGATAACAAGTTTAGCCTTTAATGCACACAATTTGCCCCGTAAGTTTAATCTGGGCTCGGAGTGGACTTATGTTAAGATATACTGCGGTTCCAAGTGGGCAGAGAAAATTTTAACAGATTATATGCTGCCTTTGGTAAATACTTTAACCAGCGAAGGTTTGGTAGATAAATGGTTTTTCTTAAGGTATCATGATCCCGAAGGACATTTAAGGATTCGCTTTTTGCACCCTGATAAGCCCGAAACCATGGCGAATATTGTTGGCCGGATAAATGAGGTTTTGAAACAACTGGCCGAAGACCGGATTGTTCATAAAATCCAGTACGATACCTATAAACAGGAAGTTGAACGTTACGGAAAGCATACCATGACCTTTAGCGAATCGATATTTTATTACGATAGCAGGGCCATTATCAATTTTCTGAACATGATAGAGGGTGATGAAGGCGAATATTACCGTTGGTTGTTTGCGGCCCGCAGCATAGATGTTTTATTGGGTGATTTTGGCCTGGATCATGAACAAAAGCTAAAACTCGCCACCCGGATGCAGCAGGCTTTCCTCAGCGAGTTTGGAGGAAACGCTGGCCTTACTTTGCAGCTTAACAATAAATACAGGGCTATTAGCAAGGCACTAAATGGCTTCTTAAACGGAGATGATGATACAGAAGAGGTTGCTAATGCGGTTAATCTTTTTAAAGCCCGCTCAGCAGAAAATATAATGGCTTATAACGCCATAAGAACAGTGTATACCTTGCATCACCCTGATCTGAATCTTGATGCTGAACTGGCAGAAATTCTTCCAAGTTATGTCCACATGTCGCTCAATAGAATTTTTGTAACCAAACAGCGCATGCACGAACTCGTTATTTATCATTACTTAACCAAATATTACCAGGGCGTAATAGCCAGGAACAAACAAAAAATATTAACCTCTAACATGTATTGATATGGATAAGATAGAACACGTTTACAGTGCGGAAATTAAAGAAATTGTGGGCGAACCTCCAAAATGGCTGCTTAAATCGGGGGTGGGAGCCTGCTTTTACTCTTGTTATTGTTAGGTGCATTATCGGCTTTTACCCGTTATCCTGACAAAAAGACCATCACTGTTAAAATTTACCGTGAACAAAACGCCTTTATCCTTTTAAAAAGTTTAAATGTCCGCCAGTTTTTGAAAACATCCGGAGGCCAGGTAAAAAAGGGTGAGGCGATTGCGCTGGCCGATCATGGCGGGGTAAAGCAAATCATTACCGCCCCTTTTACAGGAAAACTGTTTTATGATGATGATGTTTTAACCAATGCCGTTAAAAAAGACACTTTGGCCATGTTGGTACCATCTAAAGGAGGTTTTAAATTTAAAGGAGAAATCAGTACAGAATATGCCCGCTTGTTAAATGATGCAAAAAGTTCAGCATTTAAAATAACACCTAATAATCAGGTGGATAAAGACCTCGAATTATATGGTAAACTCACGGCTCTTGGCCCGCTAAAAACCAATAACATGCTTGATTTTACCGGAACAATAGCGCCTGGATCCGGAATCATCCTTGATCAAAACTATGTAGCCATTTTAAACTTAGATGCCCGGCTTACATTGGTGCTCGATAATAAAACCATTCTCTCGCGTATACTCCATTAATCGTTCTTTAAGCCAAAACGTTCAAAAATCAAGTCTTTATATTGTTTACCAATGGGCAGTTTATCACTTACATCATGCAGCTCTGCCATGTTGCCGCTAATAAATTTTAAGCTGTTGATGTTGATAATATACGATTTTTGTATCCGGATAAACTGCTCTTCCGGAAGCTGGTCTTCCACCCGTTTCATCGTAAGGTGCGTAATAATGCTACGGTCTTTTAGTACTACTTTAATATAATCTTTCATCGCTTCGATGTAACAGATTTCATCAAAAAGTACGCGGTGCAGTTTGTGCCCATCTTTTACGAAAAGGTATTTAGACTGATCGGTTGCTGGTTTATTGTTTTTCTGCTGGCTCATGGTTAAACACTTGTTTACCGCCTTAAAAAAACGTTCAAAAGAAAAAGGTTTAACAATATAATCAACCGCATCAAGCTCAAAACCTTCTACAGCATAGTTTGCATAAGCTGTAATAAAGATTACATAAGGGCGGTATTGCAGCATTTTAATCAATTCAATACCATTTACTTCGGGCATGTGGATATCAGAGAAAAGCACATCAATCTGCTCTCTTTGTAATATTTCTATTGCTTCGAAAACGTGTTTGCAGCTGCCTGCAAGTTCGAGAAATGGGATTTTTGATATATATTCTTCCAGGGTTTCACGGGCTAGCGGCTCGTCATCAATAATTAAACATTTAAGTGTCATAGCGTTGTTTGAATAGAGGGGGATGAAGTTTGGTTATTTAAGATTCAGTTTTAAAGTGACGGTATATTCATCTGGTTCATTATTGATAATCAGTTCGTGTTGGTTAGGATAATGGATCAATAGCCTTTTTTTAATATTGGCAATACCCAGCCCCCGAATTTTGTTTTTGCAAGCCTATGGGTACAGCTGTTGGCTACTTCAAAGTAAAACTGCTCTTCAAAAACCTTGATCCTGATCCGGATCCAGGCCGATTCTATGCTGGCATCGGGACCGTGTTTAAAAGCATTTTCTATAAAGGGGAATATAATAAGCGGAACAATGCGCAAAGGTTTTTCAGGTTTGTCAATATCCAGGTCAATCTTTACCTCATCACCATACCTAATGCTTTCCAGCTCCAGGTAATCCCTGATAAATTCAATTTCGCGTGATAGCAACACCTCCGGATCATTCGATTCGTAAAGGGTGTAACGCATTAAACCTGCCAGATGAAGCACCATTGGCCCTGTTTGCTCATCTTTCTTATTTACCATGCGGTAAATATTATTTAAAGTATTGAATAAAAAATGAGGATTGATCTGCGCTTTTAAAAAATTAATCTCCAGGTTCAGGTTATCCCGCTCCAGCGCGATGCGTTTATTACTCTGTGCCACTATTGATTTCATCAGTTTAATACTGAGCGGTGGGAACAGGAGGTATAAAAAATCCAGAAAATAAAAAAGAAACATTTTAAACGAGAAGATCCCTAAAAAGCTGCTTTTAACTACAAAATCAGCATACAGCATCAATTTCGAATCGGCCGAAAGGTTGGCCTTTAAATACAAACACACCAAAAAGGTAAGTGTTGCCCACCATAAATAGCTTAGCACTACAAATAAAACGGTAACAAAAAACTTTCCTTTAAATAAATACCGGTCGAGTATAAAATACGAACCCACATAAAAAATACTGATTACGGCAACAAGGTCTTTACCCACTAAAAACCAACCCATGGTTTTATCGAATTTGCTATAGCCCCGGTAATACATATAACCGAGCAGAATCCATAAAAGAAGATGTAAAGTAATCCTGATCGGGCTTGTATATTTAATATCCCACTCCAGCTCTTGCACCCGCTTAAAATTTCCTTTGGCAGAATGTATAATATTCAATTTTGTAGTATTTAAAAGTGATTTCGTCGAAAAAAAGTTGAGAGATAAATATATATTTTTTCTTTTGATAAATAAGAAGGTTTCAGACTTTCCTATAATTAAATATTTACAAGAATGAAGATACAGCTCGCAAATTTTCCGCATTATAAACAACACGATGTGATGGACTGTGGCCCAACCTGCCTGCAGATCATCACCAAGTTTTATGGCAAGTTTTTCTCTATCCAAAAAATCCGCACGCTGAGCCAGATCGGTAAAACGGGTGTATCGCTTTTAGGGATCAGCAAAGCGGCAGAGAAAATAGGCATCCAATCTGTAGGTGGCAATATCACTTTCGAGAAACTCGAAAACCGTGGCCAGCTCCCCTGTATTATCCACTGGCGTAAAAACCATTTTGTGGTGGTGTATAAAATTACCAAAAAGAAAGTATACATTTCCGATCCTGCCAGCGGTTTGCATGCCTATACACACGATGAATTTCTTAATAACTGGGCTTATACCTCCATTAACCAAAAAGCCGCAGGCATAGCTTTATTATTAAGCCCAACGCCCGATTTTTACCTTACCGAAGAAGATGTTACCGAAAAACGCGGTAGTATGAGCGTATTGCTTAAACATGTTTTTCATTATAAAAAACTTTTGAAACAACTGGCTGCAGGTTTGCTGGCCGGTGCTGTAATACAACTGATCTTCCCCTTCTTCACAAAAGCGCTGGTAGATGTTGGGGTAAAAGGAGACGATGTCCACTTTATTTATATCCTCCTTTTCGGTCAGTTGTTAATGACGCTTGGGCAAACCTCAGTAGAACTGTTGCGCGGCTGGATATTGCTCCACATTACCGCGAGGGTTAACCTGGCCATTTTATCCACCTTTTTAAATAAACTGTTAAGCCTTCCCTTGTCTTTTTTCGATACCAAGCTAAACAGCGATATTTTACAACGCATTGAAGATCATAAACGGATCGAAAACCTGCTAACCGGCAGTACACTCAACACCCTGTTTATGATGATTGCCTTTCTGGTTTTTAGCGTGGTGCTGTTTATCTACAGCCCTACTATATGCATGGTATTTATTATTGGCAGTGCCATTTATTTCGCCTGGATCTACATTTTTATGGAGAAAAGGAAAAAACTCGATTTTAAGCGTTTCGAGTTGCTGGCCCAAAACCGCGCAAAAACCCTGCAGGTGGTTAACGGTATTCACGAAATTAAAATAAACGATTGTGGCACCAAAAAATATGGGAATGGGAGGGTATACAGGCCAAGCTCTTCCGGCTAAATGTAAGTACACTCTCTTTAAGTCAATACCAACAGGTAGGCGCTACCTTTATCAATCAGGCTAAAAACATCCTCATCCTCTTTTTGGCCACCCGTTTGGTAATTGATAAACAGGTGAGCCTGGGCGATATGATGGCCATCCAGTTTATTATCGGGCAAATGAATGCCCCGATTGTACAGCTGGCCTCTTTTTTACAGTCTTACCAGGATGCACAAATCAGTATGGACCGTTTGGAACAGATACAGCATTTGGAAGATGAAGAATCGCCCACTAAAAATTACACCAATAAGATGCCTCCGGGAAGGAGCATACAAATTAAAAATATGAGTTTTATTTATCCCGGGGCAGGTAACAAACCCGTTTTAAACAACCTCGATTTTACCATCCCAGGCGGTAAAACCACCGCTATTGTAGGCAGTAGCGGAAGCGGAAAAACTACGATTTTAAAGTTACTGCAAAGAATATCCGAACCCACATCGGGCGAAATTTATGTAGATAACCTGCCCTTTAGTATGATTAGTCCAAGGTTTTGGCGGCAGCACTGTGGCGTAGTAATGCAGGAAGGTTTTATCTTCTCTGATACCATTGCCAATAACATTGCCCTCAATGAAGAATTTACCGATCCGGCCGAGATGGACCGTGCCATTCATATCGCTAATATTGAGCAGTACATCAAAAGTCAGCCGCTGGGCATTTATACCAAAATTGGCGAAGATGGTAAAGGTTTAAGTGGCGGACAAAGGCAAAGGGTGCTGATTGCCCGTATGGTATACAGAAATCCGGAATATATTTTTCTCGATGAGGCTACCAGCTCGCTCGATTCATCAAACGAAAAAGTAATTATGGAGCGCCTCTATAACTTTTTTGAGGGCAAAACCGTGCTTATTGTCGCACATCGCTTAAGTACCGTTAAAAATGCCGATAACATTTTAGTGCTTGATAATGGTAACGTGGTAGAACAGGGCGACCATAGTGCCCTGGTGGCCAAACGAGGCTATTATTATGAATTAATCAAAAATCAACTTGAATTAGGAAATTAATCAATAAGCCATGAAAACAGCTACAACATCATTTATCGAAACTTTAAGGCTAAACGAACAGTACAAAACAGCAGATAAGTTTGCCAGGCCGCAGCGGGGTGTATTCAGTATCCTGTTAAACGCAGAAGCGGCAAAAAAAATGGGGCATGAAATGAATGATCGCATTTCGGAAGTAACAGATACCTATTTTAATGCCGTGGTACTGTGCCGGAAAAATAAAATTACCGATGCCCTTACGGTGTTACATCAGGGCGATGCGGCTTTCGAAAACTTTGAAAATGAGCCTCAACGTTTAATCAGGCTTTTTAAACTATCAGCCTGGGCCAATTACCACTATAAGGCTGGGCAGTTTAACCAGGGCATTGATTTATTGGTTTCCGGTTTATCTTTAAGTGCCGGGCTGGAGACCGAAGGTTATGAAGTATTGCAGTTTAGGCGTATAGAACAATTGCAGAATATTTCGCGCATTTTGTTCAGCAGTAAAAAATACTCCGAAGGTTTTACTTTAATACGTTCAATACTCAGGTTCATCATTAGTGGTAATACCGATGGATTATACATAAAAGACTGGAACCATCAAAAATTTACGCAGATCAGGCAGATGATGGAAAATACCCTCGATTCGGTATTTCTGCAATTGGCTGCTTTAAACTGCTCCGTTCAGGAAACACCATTTGACGATCTGTTTTACTACGATTTCTTTTTTAAGGAACTATTAGAAAGCATGGAAGCCGATACCTACAACCGCAGCATTTTATACAACTGGATGTACATAAAAGCCTCTTGTTTTAAAGAAGGACAAGAAGCTTTCTTTAATAACATCAGTATTTTTTTAAAGGACGAAGAAATTTCACCCGATTATAACAAACTAAAAGAAAACCTACTGTTACAAAGCATCCGGGTTTTAGCACAACACGAATGCGAAGATTTAAAAAAGGTACAGGAAAGTGTTTCCCTATACCTTAACAATTTACAGTCTGTGGCTGTATAAAGTTTAATGGCCCTTCTTCTTCTGCCTGTGGTTTTTCCACGGGCTGTTTTACTTCTTTCTTTAACCTGCTTGCGCCAAAGCCACATAATACTACAAAAATGATTGCATACGATAACCAAATTAAACGGGTTTGCAGGTATCTATTATTGGAGATGTATTTTGCTAAAATTATGGGTGAAAGCTTTTTTAAAACCCTTGTAGTGTCGGTAGGATATGGGCCTGCAGCTGTAAAAAATTCATGATCCTTTACAAAGCCTTTATACCATACTTTACCCAACGAATAGCTGGTTAGGGTATCTGATAGATTAATCTTTCTTTGACGCTGTAACTTTTTAAGATCTAATGGGATTATTGTAGCATTAGCAATTTGTGCATTACATTTTACAGGTTCGTAATGATCTTCATCCCAATACATACATTTCTCATCCGCATTAGGCATTCTAACTGAAGAGGTGCTATTTTCCCAAGCTACAAAAGAAGTGGTTCCAACAAATAGTAAAATAATACAGGCAATGGTGATGTAGCGGGGTGAGAAGCGAGGTATGTAGACTGATTCACGGTTATCTTCATCTTCTAGTGCATCATCGCTTTGATCTTCTTCCTTGACTTCTTCGTCTTTGGGCTGATCGTCATTTGACCCTTCCTCCAGATCTTCTTCATTCTTAAGCTCTCCCTCATCACTTGTAACTTCATTCGTATTTTCTTTCTCCTGAATTTCATCTTCTTTATACTTTTTAGCTGCCTCCTCAAAAGTAAGTTTTAGTTCTTGTTCGCTAAGGTCTCTCCATTCGCTGTAAGCAGGAAAATCTATTAACCAGGCTAGAAGTTTAACCAGTCCTTCATCCCTTGTACTTCTTCCTTCTACCATAAAACTTACCAGCGGTCTAAATTTGTCCAGCTTGAATCTTTCGATACTTCTCACCTGATCATCAAATTGGTTTCGGGGATCGAAAATAGACCTAATAAAATCTTTGTCTTTTTGAGTGTTTTTTCTCAAAAAAACCTCAACACATTCTTTCCTTAACTTTTCTCTGCCGGGTTGATCAAGATTAAGCGTGAGCCGCTGGCTTTTTCTTTTTACATGATAAAAATCTAGTAGGGATGATTTATACTCTTCAAACATTTCATTAAAAATTTAGCGTAAAAATAGGGTGGAATTTCCGGAAACTTTACGGTTTTCCGGAATTATAATGGAAAGAAAGGAAACAGCGGAATGTACTGATAATTAATCTTTTGACTCACCTCATATTTGTATCGTTGATCAGCACAGGCGGCGATTCATTATCAAAGCTAAAATAAAAAACTGATTAATAAAAGAGTAGAAATCGCGGTTGTGAATAGCCGGTTTGGGAAGCAGTTACTAGCTCCGGCGACAGATACTCAACACTTCCCAAAAATTTTCAGAAGGCCTTCTGAAATCCATGTAGCAGCCCCCACTCGAGGTGAGTGGGGAACTACGAGTATTTCATTCTAAAATTTTTAAATCATGTTTTTACATTTTTTTATTGCGATCCTATTGGGATTGGCAACGCCTACAAATACAAATCACAATTGCCACCACAACGGCGGCACAACCGTAACTACTACAGGTGATACCGGTGGTGAAACCGGACAGAATCCACCTCCAAAAATTAACTAAATAAAAAAGGCGGCTATGTCCGCCTTTTTTATTTTACACAGAATAATATTTGGCTATTATATGAGTAATAATAATTATTGTAACTTAGATAAAAACCAAGATTGTGAAACGTCTCTCAAGCCTATTATTTCTCTTTATTGTTTTGTTGTCTTGTTCAAAGCCAGCCTTTAAAAAAAGTTTATAAAAGGAAATATCTTATATGATAAAGCATTTGAATTTAGAGAGCAAGGAAGAATTGATAGTGCATTTAGTTATTTCAATCAAGCCAAGGATTTATTTTTAGTCGAAAATGACAGTTTAGGAGCAGGGAAATGTCTAGTTAATATGGGGATTATTTCAACAGATAGGGAGATTATTTCGGCGGCCAAGAAATCTCACTTAATGCAATTAAATACTTTGATAATACTGACAAAAAACAATACCCATACATACACTCTAACTATAATAATGTTGGAATCGCATCTGCAAAGTTGGCTGATTATTCAAATGCCTTAAAATTTTACAATCTTGCAATTGATTATGCTGATAGGCCTTTTGATATAAATCTATACTTAAATAATAAGGCCAAAATTTATCAGGACACTAAAAATTTTAAAGAAAGTCTAAAAATCTACAATCAAATTCTATCAAAAAATAGTGATAACCCGAAAGAATATGCCAGGGCATTATCAAATCTCGCAAAAACTAAGTGGTTAATAAATCTTAATTACAATGCCGAACCTGAATTTTTGAAAGCGTTAAATATTAGATTAAAAGAGAACGACTTATGGGGACTTAACGCAAGCTACGCACATCTTTCTGATTTTTACAGTATTATAAAGCCTACACTTGCATTACATTATGCGGAGAAAATGTACAGCGTAGCCAAAAAGATAAAAAGTGCTGACGACCAGCTTGAGGCGCTACAGAAATTAACAAATCTTGGTCCTACTTCGAAAATTAAACAATATTTCGAAATCTATTATAAACTAGACGACAGCTTACAAACTGCCCGTAATGCCGCTAAAAATCAATTTGCCCTCATCCGTTACGAGACGGAAAAAAGCAAAGCCGATAACCTTGTGCTCCAAAAAGATAATGATGGTAAAAGATACCAGATCATCATACTCATTATCGGTATTCTTCTACTCATTATTGTTGGTACCTTTTGGTATAAAAAAGAAAACAACGATTAGAACTCGAAGCTCAGAACACCATCCGCGATAATAAGCTTAAAACCTCCCAAAAAGTACATGATGTTGTTGCCAACGGGTTGTACAGGATCATGAGCAAACTCGATAATCAGGAAACCCTAAAAGACAACCCTATTGTTAACGAAATAGAGGAACTTTACGAGCAATCGCGTGACCTCTCCTACGAAAAACCCAAATCCAAAAATCAGCCTTTTAACGAAAAAATATCTGAGACATTAAAGTCATTCGCTTCCGAAAATACCAGGGTAATACTTGTCGGGAATTCTGCCCCATTATGGGAAAAAGTTTCTGAACAGGCCAAAGATGAAATGGAACATATCCTTCAGGAACTGATGGTGAACATGGATAAACACAGCCAGGCGAGTGATGTAGTATTTAAGTTTGAGCAGGTAGAACAAAAAATAAACATTTATTATTCAGATAATGGTATAGGCATTAGGGGTAGCGTGCAACCCAACAACGGGCTTACCAATACGGGAACCCGTATTGCAACAATTGGCGGTACCATTACCTTTGATACCAAAGTTGAAAAGGGGCTTAAAATCCAAATCTCTTTTCCGGTTTCCTAATTGTATTAAATATGTTTAAAAGAATACTTATTGCTGAAGATCAAGAAACACAGAATATTTCGCTGCAAAAAACATTGTCTGAACTGGGCGCAGAAAAACCCGAATACGTTTATTATTGCGATGATGCAATTACCTGGATAAAAAATGCCGTTAAAGCAGAGCAACCTTACGATCTGTTAATCACCGACCTTTATTTTGAGGAGGACCATAACCGACAAAAAATTGCCGGAGGTGCCGAACTCATCAAAGCGGCAAAGGAAGTGCAACCTGATTTAAAAACACTGGTATTCTCTGGAGAAAGTAAAACGGCGGTTATCGATATGTTATTTAAAGAAATGAATATTGATGGGTATGTGCGTAAAGCCCGTCATGATGCCCAGTATTTAAAACTTGCCATATCTGCCATCCATAACCATAAAAAATACCTTTCGCCCGATTTAAAACTGGCCAGAAAAGAAAATAATTCGCACGATTTTACAGATCTCGATATCGCCATTATCTCTCAATTGGTAGAGGGAACACCTCAAAAAAACATCCCGTATTACCTCCAGGAAAATGATATTAAACCTTCTGGTCTGAGTAGCATCGAAAAACGTCTTAACCTGATGAAGGAAGTCCTTGGTTTTACTAAAAATGAACAACTGATTGCTTATTGTAAAGACATGGGGATTATTTGATGAGTCCTAAGTCTTCATTCCATAATCCTTAGTCTGGTCATTACTTTAACGTACTTGTTATCCTGAGAAATAATTTATTGTATAAATCAATATGAATGACTTTTTTTGCAAATGGTAGGCTGCGAGAGATCGTCATTCCCAACTCGATTGGGAATCGTAATGCCTTGGTAGGGCTTGTAGGTTACATTAAGATTCCCGCATGCGCGAGAATGACGACGCTTTTTATTGAAGTCTGTCAATGGTAGCGGAGTCGAAGGATCTTTTACAATGGAAAATGAATCTCTATGGCAAACAGGGCCAGCGCTTTCATCAGTTAACTAACCTCACTACGGTTTCCCGTAAGGAAAACAATCTCAACCGTTCTACTTTTAGATCAAAAAACCAAAAGTCAAGTCAAATGGACCTTAAACTTAAATTAGAACAACTTCATAAACGGGTGGTCGGCTTAAAAGATCAGATCAATACCGAAGAGGCTACGAAAAATGCATTTGTAATGCCCTTTATTCAAATCCTCGGTTACGATATTTTTAACCCTACAGAAGTGATCCCCGAACATATTTGCGATATCGGCACTAAAAAAGGCGAAAAGGTAGATTACGTGATTCGCAAAAACAACGAACCCATCCTCATTTTCGAATGCAAACACTGGAAAGAAAGTGCCGATGCACACAACTCTCAATTGCACCGCTATTACCATGTTTCGAAAGCGCGTTTTGGTGTATTAACCAACGGTACCGTCTACAATTTTTACACCGATTTAGAAAAACCGAATATTATGGACGAGAAGCCTTTTCTGACCATCGATATCGAAGACCTGAAAGATAATGCGCTTAAAATGCTCGAAAGTTTTACTAAAAACGAATACAATTTAGAAACCATTCTCGATTCGGCCGAAGGTTTAAAATACATCAAGGCCATCAGAAAAGAATTTGAAAAAGAAATAGACATACCATCTGATGAAATGGTAAAATTACTGGTGAACCGTTTTTTCGATAAACCCTTAACGGCAAACCGGATGATCGCCTTTAAAGAGTATACCAAAAAGGCCCTGGCTATTTCCATCAACGAATCGATCAGCGATCGTTTGAAATCGGCATTAAATATCAATGAGAAAATAGAGAAAAAGGAAGAGGACAAAGCAATTCCTGTTATAGAAGATCCTGATGCTTCTAAAATTGTAACGACTGAAGAAGAATTGGAGGCTTTCCAGATCGTAAAAGCCATTTTACGCGAGAAGATCCCATCGGCACGGATTGCAGCCCGCGATACCCAATCTTACTTTGGCGTATTACTGGATGACAATAACCGGAAACCCATCTGCAGGTTCCACTTTAATACCGCAAATAAATACCTCGAAACTTTTCAGAACGGCAAAGATGCCGGTGAGAAAAAACACTTGTTCAACCTTGATGAACTTTACGATTACAGGGCTCAATTGCATCAAACTTTGGAAAATTATTAATTACCTGCTCCAATACTCAAAAAAATGCAGGGATTGCCTGATTTGTTCGCGTTCAGAGCAGGCAGGGCAATCTCTCATTTTTAAACGCATAAAATCCTTCTCTATTTGTCATCCTGAGCGGAGTCGAAGGATCTTTTATAACGATTAACAACCAGCACATTCTTATTTTCAACCATATAAGAAATATAAGATCATTTAAGTTTGCGAAACCCTCATCGTCCTTTCGACCGCAGTGGAGAAATCTATATCACATAATTTAATCCCCCTCTATGTGCTCCGTGTTTTATCTCTGTGGTTGAAAAAGCGTTTATCATCCTGAGGGGTAATTTATTTTATAAAAATCGATATAAGTTACAGTAATCAATCTACTTATAAAAATTCTCTCAAGTTACCGTCATTTCGAGCGGGGTGCAACGCAATCGAGAACCACGACGTGCTCAGCGAAACTAAATCTGTCTTAATAGATCTCTCCATTTCGCTGCACTACAGTCGAGATGACGACTCGTTTTATTAATTCTGCCGCCGGTATTTATTTTCTTAATCGCATTAAATAGTAGTTCTCTTTTACGGGTTCCCGTAAGGAAAGCCTCTTTAAGCAGCATAGTTTTGGCATATCAAAATAAAAAACATCAAAATGGCTTGGAGCTTTCACAAACGAATAAAAATCATCCCCGGCGTTCATTTGAACTTAAGTAAAAGTGGTATATCTACTTCTATTGGGATAAAAGGAGCAAGTATGACTTTTGGAAAGTCGGGAACTTATCTAAACAATTCTGTTCCACTTTTAGGCATTAACAGCAGGCATAAACTTTCAGGCTCAAGTCCTCAGCCTCAGGTATACCTGCCGAATGAGCCCATAGAGGTTTTAGACAATATTTTCAGTGCCGACATCCACGAAATAACCAGCCAAAACATGCTTGGTGTTAAAGAGGCTATTCTACTGGCCCAACAGCAAAGGAAAGAACTCAAAAGCGATTTGCTAAAGATCCAGGCTACTTTAAGCGCTTCGAAAACTAAACTCGTGCTGAGTTATATATTCCTCTATGGCCTAATAAAAAAGAGCATTCCCGAAAGCTTAAAAATAAATATCTCGGCACAAAAAGAAGCCATCAAACAAACATCAGTTCAAATAGACAACTGTTATGTCAAGCTTGATATAGAATTTGAACCCGAAATCCAGGAAAAGTACGATCGCTTAGTGAAAGCGTTTGGGAACTTAACTACCTCCCATAAAATTTGGGATGTAACTAGTGCCCATTTTCAAGACCGAGTGGCAGCGCGTTCATCGGCCAGCACCATTGTAAATAAACGGGATGTAAAGTTTGCTTTTAAATCACTTATCGATATCAGATCAAACTTTCAGGCGCTATACTTCGAAAATGCAAATGGAGCAGATTTATATTTCTATCCTAGCTTCATTATCATGTATTCCAATAATACAAATTTTGCTATCATTGGACTTGACGAGATTAATTTACAGCAAAGTTATGTGCGGTTTACAGAAACAGGAACAGTACCCCGCGATTCGAAAGTAATCGACAGGACCTGGGCCAAAGTAAATAAAAACGGTACACCAGATAAAAGGTTTAAAGGCAACTACCAGATTCCGATCGCCAAATATGGACAGATCAACCTCCGTACAAGTACAGGCTTAAATGAAGAGTACGAATTTAGTAATTACGAGTTTACGGAAGCATTTGGACAGAGTTTTAGAGATTACCAAACAACGATTAAACAACTAAAATAAATTAAATCAAGTATGAATACATTGTTGTATTCATACCTAAATAAAAAACTCATGCTCACGGAAAATACACAACTTGATCAGCAAGTGTTGCAAGACAACAAAGAGATTTTTGCCCGGATAGTTAAAGAGCTAGAGGGAGCCGATTTTGAAATTCTAATTGCCACTGCATGGTTTACTGACGAAGAATTATTCGATATCGTTAAAAGTAAGGCCGCTCAAAATGTAAAGGTTGAGCTGATCATTGCCGATAATCAAGAGAATCTAAAGTTGGATTTTGATGAACTCGTTTCATTGGGGGCTTCAGTAACTAAGATAAAAAACGTGGGTTATGGCATCATGAACCAAAAGTTCTGTGTAATTGATAAACGCATTGCACTCCATGGCTCTTACAATTGGTCGGTAAATGCCAGGAAAAATAACCATGAAAGTATTATCGCAACCAATCATGAAGAGACTGTAGCTCATTTAATCGCCAATTTTAACGATATTAACCATAAGGCAGCCCTGCAAAGGGGCGAGACAGTTGATATTCCCATAGTACCTTTAAAAGTTGAGGCAAAAATCGAAACTCACACGGCTAAAGAACATGCTATTTCTGAGTTTACCAAGGTGCTCGATTCGATGATTGCTGCTGAGATTGGCAATTTTGATCGATCCATGTTAAGGGGGCAAGGTTATGAGCGCTCCAAATTTAATAATGGCGATCATCAGGTGCTTACTAAATCATTAGATACAGTTTATTCTGTTTTTATAAATGACATAGATGTAGTTGAAGACAAAAAGAAACGTCTAAAAACAAAGATTGATGAGCAGGAAGTGAAGAGTCTTAATGCATTTGAAGAAAATCTTAACTTGCAATTGCAAACCGCTGAAGCAGAAGCAGAAAATGAAACATTAGATGCCAGAAACCAGCTCATTAACCTCAAAGCAGAAACTGAAAAAAACAAACAGGAAATCCAGAGCCTTAAAGAAAATAAAATTGGTTTTCATGAAAATATTATTGCAGAGGTAAAAAACAAGATACGTATTGCACAAATAGATTATGTTAGCCCCAAGTTTAAATGGTATGAGTTTATTCCAGTATTGTTCGCAAATATCTGCCTAATTACTTACCTTTTTATCTTCTACTCTTCAGCATGTTATATTTTATTGTTTGCTGTTGAAGACTCTAAGGCAGCCAAAGCCGCGGGGCTCGATGCAATTCCGATGGAAATATTTAATCCTAAAGCATTGTCTTTAACCTTATCAAAAGGCGGGGCAGGTATCATTTTTATCTTGCTCTTCGTAAGTATCCCGCTTTTCTGCGCACTCATCAAACTTTTTACAAAGCAAACATGGATTATTATCTGCATGTTCCTTGTTGGGATTGTATTGGTAGATACAGCAATAGCTTACAAAGTTTCGTCAGCCATTTATCAAATGAAATATGATATAGGAGATGTAACTGAGGCCTGGCGAATATCAATGGCTTTTAAGGACCCTAATTTCTATTTGGTATTTTTATTAGGTGCCTTCGGTTTGCTGATGCTAAAGTTTGCTTTCGAAAAACTCATGTCAATTTTTGACGAAAGAAACCCTGATGTTGCTATGTTAAAGAACAACCTGCTCATTAAGCAGATGGACGAAGATTTAAAGTTAGAAGAACAAAAAAGTCTTACGGTTAAAGGTGAAATCTACCTGATAGAAGGAAAGAACATCAGTTTAGAAGCACAATATAAAATCATTGAATCTAAGCTCGCATCTATTCCAAGTAAATTAAACTTATTAAGGGAAATTAAAAAAACAGACTTAATTACCGGAAAACAACATATTGTAGATATTGCTACGATATACAAAAGCCATGTTGAAAATGACAATCTTCCAATTTCAATTGATTCCCTAAATGATAGGATCAATATCTTTTTAGAAGGCTGGAACGATTATCTACACGAAGAATACGCCATTTTAAAAGCTACAGAAAAATCGCGCGAGGCATTTGATACCGCTGTAAACTGGCAAAATGAAAAGGTAAAAAGTTCACAAATAGACAAACGGGTGGTAATCTGATGAAAAAGTATTTTTTAATAAGCGTATTGATATGCTCGGCCTGTACCTATGTGGCGGCTCAAAAAATAAAAGAGGCTACTGACTATAACATCGTCTTTGCACCCGATCTATCAAATCGGCTGAACCCTAAATTTTATCCGAAAGCGGTAAACGATGTAGATATTGTACAGGGGCTACTGAAGAAAGTCTGGCCAGACATATTGAAGTTCAAACGAACAGATGGCCAATTAGACCATTATAGCGTCGATTTTATCAATAAAGGACTAATAGGATTATATAAAATCAATACGAATTTATTAACTATCAACCTCCAGCAATTTGATAAACAGGTTGATAGAATTAATTATATATTAGCGAGAAATAAAGTTATCTCTTCACTACCTAAGGACATCTATAACTTTACTACTGAATATAAGAAGTTTAACGATAAAGTCGCAATCTCTAATAATGGAGCTGATATTTGGACCTACTTTCAATCAGGTATTGATGATCGCATTATTTTGCCAGATCTCGCTGTCGGTAAAATAACGCACAAATTTCGCAACATCATGGTATTAATAACTGATGGATATATTGAGGCTGGTATTTATAATAAAGGCTACGATTTAAGTGCTAAAAAGATTGAAGATTTTCGAAATGCTTTTTTGAAATCGAAGGATGGAGATATGGCGTCATTCCTATCTAAAAACAATAAGTATAAAATTAAACCTGCAAAAAATCCATATTTAAAGAACCTTGAGTTAATCGTGATCGAAATGTATGACCGATCACTTTCTAAAACAGGCGCAGCCACAAAACATCCAACAGATATGGAAATTATGCGATTAATTTGGACAGATTGGCTGAAGAATTCTGGCGTAAAAAGATTTGAACTTAAGCCCGCGGCAAGCAACCAGACCGAAGCTGTTAAATATATTATAGATTTCGTTAAAAAATAAACAAGCAAATATCCCACAATCATGAAAACACTCTCCCTACTCATCTTCTTCTTTGCTAACATGATTACCTGTAAAGAAAACACAACCGTGTACATTTGCAACAGTCCCGGCGCTAAAAAATACCATTATAACAGCAACTGCCGTGGATTAGGTAATTGCACTTATCGGGTGGTTTCAATTGAAGTAGAAAAAGCTAAAAAAGACGGAAAAACATTATGCAAGTGGGAAAAGTAAGTGTATTAATTTTATTATTATTAACACTGCAAAGCTGTTTTATCCAGCCAGGCGAGAGCAAACCTTTAAACAACTACCACCTTTCCTTCACGGCCAAAGTGATCCGGATTTTAGATGGCGATACCATGGAGGTATTGTATCAGGATCATCCCATTAAAATCCGTTTGGCCCATATCGATTGCCCCGAGAAACGTGGCCACCAACCTTTTGGTGCCAAAGCCAAACAAGCTTTGTCCGATTTATGTTTCGGTCAAATGGTTAGTGTACAAGGCCAGAAATACGACCGCTATAAAAGATTAATTGCCGTAGTAATTAACCAAAACAAACAGGTCGTTAATCAGGAAATGATTAAACTGGGTATGGCCTGGCATTTTAAAAAATACTCAAGTGATCCGTTATATGCCAGGTTAGAAATAAAAGCCAGGAAAAACAAGGTGGGATTATGGCAGGATAGCAGTGCCGTAGCTCCTTGGGTGTGGCGGGGATGAGGTACAGTTTGGCAAGGTAGCTACGCGATTTCTGTTTACAACACCATAGTATATTAATTAAGTAAAACCATGCATTCTGATTTCGCGTAAATGAAACTGATTTTATATTGGCACTTTTAAGGTAGCGAAAGCTACAATTTGCGATATAATGCCCAGTTAAACTTACAGTTGATGGTTGGCAGCCCAAACGAACAGCTCACCCACCGGCAGATCGAAGATTACCTTAACCTAAGGCGTAAGTACCTACAAATGGAAAGCAAAAGACGGCACTTCATAACCCATAAAACTACCGGGTGGCTACCGTTTTTACCTGAAAGACGAATTGGCTTCTTATTTAAAGAGCGAAATAAAAGGGTGCATTTAGTTACCCATCCTTTACCTCTTGTTCGAGACAAGTTAACCCCATGTTTACCTTTTCTCTACCTATTCTTTACCTTTTGTTTACCCCGGCGTTACCTTTTAGGTAAACAAAAGGTAACGCCGAGGTCTTTTGATGCCGGCAATAGGGTTATGCTCTCCCCCAGCTGTCTGCTAGCATGGGCGCAGATTTCTGGTTGAGTTTTTAAAGTTTCATTTTGGCTCAATTATACCTGTAAACTGTTTCAATTTTGGCACCTTAAGTTCGGAATAATGCGTCAAGAAAGCCTGTAGCTAAGTGTGAGATGGATTTTTGGGGTTAAATTCGAAAACAATGTGGTGTCCAACAGTCAATACTTGGGCAACTTACCACACCATAAGCTTAACCATTAAACCCTGCCCCAACTGGCGATTATACTTGGTTGGAGCAGGGTTTATTAATTTTTTGTTTTTTAGCTATACTTTTCTCACTGCCGCTTTTAATACCGAAAGAAGGAAAAGGATCAAAAATACAATGATCACAGGAGCAAAAACTTCTAACCAGCCTATGCGCCCGAAAATGATTTTGATGATAAAGAGGATGCAGCTAAACAGCATCCCCAATAGGATTAAGATTTCTTTAAAACTCCTTTGTTTTGTTTTTTTGGTTCTTCTTTTTGCCACGGGTTTTTCTTAAATGATTAACTTATAGCAATGTAATTTCAACACGCCTGTTCTTTTTTCTTCCGCTAACAGTTTTATTTGAGGCAATCGGATTTTCAATGCCTTTTCCTATGGTGCTTATCCGGCTTACTTCAATATTTAATGCCGTTAAATGATTTTTAAATGTATCGGCCCTTGCCTGCGATATCTGCTGGTTTACGCCTATCGGACCATCGCTGCTGGCATAACCATTAATACGGATGGATACCGTAGGATTTTTGATCATATAAACGACAATGCGTTTGATTAAAGTTTTGTTGGTGCTTGCAAAAGATGATGAACCTTGAAGAAATGTTACCGGCACGGTATGGTTTAAAGCTTTGAGCGCTTTGGTTTGTAATTTAGCAGGAGCTGTATTCAGACTGGTTTTTCTGATCGGATCTGCTTGTATCGCCGTTGAATTTACCTGTGCAACAGCAGTTGTATCTACACTGCTAACTTTTTCTTTTGTTGGTGCAGCAGGTATAACAACCGAAGCCGGGTCAGAAGAAACGTTAGCTGCAGATGCTTTTGCCGCAGGATCTGCTTTGCCTGATGCATAATACCAGATGCCGCCACCAACAACCAGTATCCCGAATAAACCGATTAACCATCCCCTCGATTGGCCTGCGGGTTTTTCGATCTCTCTTTTTGAAAGATCAAATTTGGATGACTCTTCTTTAGAACCATCACTTTTATTTAAATCGAATGCCATAATTTTATTTTTTTAGGTGTACATATCAACTAAAGTTTGCAAACTGCCAGTATGCGCCCTGCCCATCGCTTCAAACTCCCAACTCTCGCCAGCACGGAACAAACGTCCAAATTCTACGGCATCTTCATTGGTATATTGGTCTTTAAGGTCGTAACGCAATATTTCAGAACCATTGCTTTCATCCACAATCCTGATGTAACAGTCGTTCACTTTTCCAAAATTCAGGTCTAATGTTCTTCTGTCTTTTTTATTGTCGTGAGGATATTTACAGATCGTGCAACATATAATAATCTGCTCGATTTTATCGCTGACTTTGGATAAATCGATAAACATATCTTCATCGTCATCGCCTTCACTTCTGCTCCCGTCCGGATCATCAATGGCGCCAGTAATTGCACCATCTTCAGTAAATGGCCTAAAGAGACCTTTTTCTATCTTATCCTCAATTTTATTACCTATACGGATCTGTCCATAAAAGGTAAAATAAGAATCAGAAGGGATTTTAAAATCACTGCCTATCGAAAAGGCAGAAACATCGAGGTCGAACTCCGGACCACCGGGTTCTTCGTTAGGATCCCAGCCCATTCCTATTTTTACAATGGTGAGTCCGGGTGCTGCTTTGGAAAGAGAGAACCTGTCTCCCTTATTTAAATTAAAACTGCTCATCTATTGATATAATTCTATTAGTGTATTTAAACCGCCGGAAAAGGCCTGGCCAAGGGCCTCAACATTCCATGCTCCCCCGTTTCTGGAAACTGAAGCAATCATCAGGGAATCTTCGTTTGTAAATTCCTCTTTGAGCAGGTACTGGCATAAAACCGATTTATCAGAATTGTTCCTGATATTGATATAGGAGTTTTGAACGTGGCCAAAGTGGTGGCCTCTTTCTTCACTCTGATCAATGGTTACTGCGAAATAAAGGAACTCCACTTTCGGATCTATTTTGGATAAATCGATATGGATTACTTCATCATCTCCATCGCCTTCGCCACCCCTGCTATCGCCCGGGTAATGGGTAGAACCATCAGGGCTCGTGTTGTTGTTATAAAAAACAAAGTATTCATCGGCAAGCAGTTTGCCGTTTTCGCCCAGCATAAACAGGGAGAGGTCGAGATCTACCGGGTGTCCGTTTACAACAGCGGTATCCCAGCCCAGGCCGGCAATAATGCGTTTTAAGTCCGGTTCTTCACTGATCAGGGAAACGGGTTTTCTTTTTTCTATTTGTATAGCCATTTTGTTAAGTTTTAGATGTTATATGCCCTAACTTTTTTTTGGAGGTAAAGGCGGTGGTTTTACGGGATTGTTTTTAGTGTTTTGCGGTACTTTTATTTCGGGCAACCTGGGGATGTTTACCGGTTTTGGAACATCGCTTTGCTTTTTGGGTGGTAACGGCGGAGGCATTTTTGGTGTTGGAAGGGCTGGCCACGGCAGTACGGGAGGCGCATTAGGTACTTTTGCTTTAACACTGTAACCGGCATTGGCAATTGTTTGGAAAATGGCCAGCATGGTATGTTTAACATCAACTGGCTGCAATGCCATAACATGATGATACCTTTTTAGCAGTTTATCAGAAAAATACGCGGTGCTGATTTCTTCTGATCCAAGCAGGATCATTACTCCATCGGCCTGTAAACTGTTTGCCCTTAACAAATCGTCTATCGCCGTAAAAATCATCCCGTCATTGGTATAATATTGCAGCCTGTCGTTCAGGTTTTTTCCCTTACATTAAACCAATACCGGTTTCCATCAGATAGTTCGGCTTCACCTTTAATAATCGGACTGATGTTTTGAAGTAAAGCCGCACTGAACGGCAGCAGGAAAGCGATTTCGGCATCTTTATTAACCGACAGATAAGAGTTTTGCAGGATGATATATTCTACAATCATATCGGCCAGTATTTTTACCCTGGGGTCGGCACCCTGACCTGGCAGTTTGGCCGATCCAAGCGCTTCAGCCTTACTATTTTTGTAAAGGTTTAAATAAAGTACATCATCAATGCCATTCATGAATAAAATAGCCTTGTTGTTTGATAAAATCTGCTTTTGGGCAAGTATATTAAAAAGGGTATTGTGATAAGCAATGCGGTCTAAATTAAAATAGCCGGCCTCCTGAAACAGGTTTTCGATCAGCGATTTCTCATTGTCTTCAATATCATCATCAAATAAAAAGCGTAATGGAAACTGCTGCCTGTACGATTCGATAGAATCTGATTTGTATAATACGGTGTTTAAAAAGTGTGATAAGTATTGTTCAAAACCATAATAAAATAGCTGTTTAACAGGTTTTTTGTTGCCATATATACTGAAATGTTTAGCCGGATCTTTTACAATTTCGAAATAATTGCCATAAGCATAAGGATCGTTTTTGTAAAAGCGTTCCCTGGCGGCGGCACCAAAAACAAAATCGTTGCCATTTACATAAAAGTATAAGGGAATCTCGTTCGATTCCCTCATTTTTAATGGGGCATAAGGGTTACCGTCGGCTTGATACCAGAAAGTAACCGTCCGCTTCGATATTTTTGCCAATACACAGAATCCCATCGTTACTATTGTTTTTGAATGCCTTTAAGCAGGTGTTTTTCAAAGAATTTCATCCCTTCCAGAATGATGATCGGCGCTACATAATCGAAATCTTTCTGATCATCGTGTTTCCGCTTTTGTGCTTTGATAAAATCGGGCTCTCCTTTGATGTAGTTCTCGATGTTCATATCCTGGAAACCCGCCATAAAATCTGTCGCATTCATTTTTAAACCGAACATGCTGGATGATACCTTGTAAAACAGATCAGCAAAATCCATAAACCTTGGACAGTGTGGTTTGCCTTCCTGTGGCAGGCAGATAAAATGATTGCCAATGTGTTCCAGCATCTCAGGCGTAATGGAATTGGTTGATTCGAGGTATTTAAATTCGCCATTTGGCGTAACCACACAGAAATTATCTTCGCCCAGGATCTCAATGGCCTGTTTGTTGGTGGGCACCAGAATGCTGGTGATATTGGTTGGGATGGCCAAACCTTTCGATACTTCGTATTTAACATCCGCATTATCTGTTCCGCGCTGCGAATTGATATCGATTATTTTTAAAGGGCTTGTGGTAATCGGACTAATGGTTTGTTTGGCCACTGCTTCCCCGCCCATTCCCCTGATAAACATCTGTGTATAATAATCATCTGCTGCGGCCGGATTTACCGCGGTAAACCAGTCGAATATCCTTGCTCCTTTACCAGCAAATGCAATTTTTATTTTAGGCGGGATGGCTTTAACGGCTGGTGGTGCATCTTCTGATTTAACAATTTCATTCCTCAGTTTATAAGCCAGTTGGCCTGCGTAAAACATAATCAAACCGGTAACGTAAAGGTTAATGCTCATCATTTCTTTACACTCGGCAGCGATTAAAAGATAAAAAGTTTCAAAATCCGAAGCTTCTAAACGGTCAACAACCTGTTCGAAATAATAGGGTGCAGTATTTTCGTTAAATTTAGGCGTGCCTGAATTTAAACCCTGGATCGATATTTTTTTCTTTTCACAAATCCTGAGCAGTACATTTTTAAAGTTGGGCGAAAATTTGGTTGCCTGTGCCACACGTTCGGCGGCGAAACGAATGGAGTTCTGTTTGATCATTGCCTTTCCACCTTCCATCTGGCACAATGCGGTAATATCCGTTGTACTGCCACCAATATCGAAACAAAGCACCAGTTCTCCGGGATTAATGGAGTAACCCCCATTCGGACGGACCAGGTAATTGGCTACAGCACAGGCTTCGGATAAAGATTCTTCATTGCTTAACTTTTTGAAATCGAACCTCACCGGGCCGGTTTCTGTTTTGATATCTACCGCTGTAAGTGTTTTTTAGCCTCGTTGCCCCATCCAGTAGCAACGGCTGTTTTGGCTTGTTCGCCCCAGCCACTATTGCCGGTGTCTGTCGAACCCCATGCTGATGTTGTGGCTGCAGGTGCTGAATCCTGGCTGCCCCAACCACCCGATTGAGCTACGGGAGATCCCCAGCTGCTGTTACCCGACGTATCGCCTATATCAGAAAGATCGGAAGGAGGGAAGGTTTTTAATTTAACATTGCTTTCAATCGGTGATATTTCTTTAAGCGAATCCCATATCCCCCTGTATTCGCTTAATAATTCTTTACCCATTGATGAGGGGTATGACCATTTTAGTGTATGCGGCTCATGCCCTTCAATAAATAACTGCGCATACACATGAAGCAATAGGGTACTTAAATAGGCGGTTTTGTAGCTCTTGTCAATCTGCTGGGTAGACCATTTCATGTTGTACACCAGCTCGGCCCTGCCAATCCGGTTATAACCTAAAATGTACCTGTTGTTTTCTGCATTTTCAATGGGTAGGTTTTTTCAAAACAGGGGAAACCACCTTTTACGGCCTGCGCCATTAAGGAGTTAACCTGGATGTTGCCATCGTTTACCACTCTTCTCGAATCGTGTATGGTTAATACAGATTTGATGGAATTAGTAAGGATTTCATCGTTCTGAAAAAAGAAGATTTCATCTTCCACCGCAGGCCTTTCATCATTGTTTTTGCTGTCTGTAGCCAGCAATGATACCCTTTTATTGGTGAGTTTCAGGTTTTCGCAAACCTCGTTCCGCTGATCGGAAAAGTAAGCAATAGAAGAATTAGTACTGCCAAAATCGACACCTAAAAAGGCTGGCGACAATGTCCTTGGCGCGTTTAACATATTCACCGGTAAAGCCTGCGTATTGCCCGATCCATCGTAACGGATAATTCCAAAACCACAATCAACCCCTGCATGGGCAAATTTTACGCCTTTAAAAGGTTTGTTGCTTTCGTATATCTCGTATTTGTATTTATTGTCGGCAACCGCATTATTGGATGCGATATGCAACTGCGCTTTAATGTTGCCATATTTTTCGGAGATTACTGCTGCCTTTCCATTATTAGCCAGGTATAAAGGAATACCCTTTTCATCCAGTACGATCCTGAAAAAATCGTCATCCACATTTCCTATAAATGGCGTAGCCTGAAACTTGGCATCGTTATGTGGTATTTCAGAATACAGAAAATAGCGGTTCCATTGTTTGGAAATAAAATTGGGCCACATTAAAATGTCTTTACCGCTGATCGATTCGGAGGTTACCCTGTAAATTACCTCTTTAACAATCTCATTTCCGGTTTCGGTATATAGTTTTAACTGAACGATTAAACGTTCTCCGTCTTTATCTGCTGGGTCGTAAATGGCGGTAATCCTCGATTTTACGTTTGATGATTCTGAAATACCCACCAATGCATCAAGTGTGGCACCAAAAACATTTAGTGCCAGTGGCGTTAATGGCAGGGTAAAATAAGCATAGCTGTTCAGCTGGCCTTTGGTTTCGGCGGCCAGTAGCAATATGGGTTTTGATTTTAGAAAGTTCCGGGTTTCCATACCTTCCCTGCCAAAATCGATCTGGGCAATCTCGGTAGTATCCGGAAGCAGTAAATCTTTCGGATCGAACAGGATACTTCCTTCTTTCAATTCGTTATAGATAATCCCCTCCGAACCGTATAATTCTGTTGAATAATTGAAAAGCAGGCCAAAAGGATAATTGAATAAAGAGCCAACTTCGGGCGATGTAGATTTATCAAGTTTTGGATATCCCTTTGCCTGCTGATAAATGACCATATCGTTCATCCAGGCTTGGATACAGGTCGAAATATTTCCATATTCAGGTCTGATCAGTTCTTCTACTCCGGCATAATTTAACCTGAACTTTTCAATGTTTTCTAAAATGTGTTTGGCATAACCATACAGGGTAGATAGTTCCTGCGGGTTAATTTCTGACTGTAAAGGATCGATAAATTTTCCGTTCTGTACGTTGATGAAAGGGAATTTTTCTTTAATCTGGTACGATACCGATGTAAAAACAAAACTATCAGGAGAGGTTCCACCGATCACGTTGCCTTTAAAGGAAATGACATCAATAAAGGGTATTCTATCTGCATTATTGGCCAATGATTGATCGCACCACAAAGGTTTCCGCTCAAACAACATATTGCCAAATGCACCGGTAGGCTCGTATATATTTGCAGTTGCATTTAAATGCCGGCCATCTGAATAAGATAGATGAATTCTATTTGCTTCGATATCTTTATAGTTTAAGGCTATACAGCTGATCAATCCTTTCCATTCGCTGATCAGGGACTTATAGAATAACATTAACCCTGATGCTTCTGCGTCTTTATCGCGGATATTATCTATGGCATTTTTGAATAAATTAGCACGGGCAAATACAGAAGGTATGCCAGATACAATTGTTCCGATATTAACAGCAGAATTACCGTCCTGATCTACAGCGATTTCGGGAATCAGGATGTTTTTGGTAAATACTTCAAGCTGGGGAATTTTATCCCAGACAAATTCGACTCCGTTCGGCTCTGTTTTGGGATGAACTTTTATCGCCAGTGCTTTGATTCTTTTATCAGACATGGTTCTTTAGTTTATATCGAAGTTTTGTGAAATGGTAAGTGCATTAAAAATGTGCGCGAGGAATTTCTCTTTGGTAGTATTTACCTTTTGCTCGTCTTTGGGATTGGTATTGATCAGTTTTTCGACAAAAAGATCATAACGGTCTCTGAAAAGTCCGCCTTTACTCCAGTGGTGTTTTTCATCCAGGAAAATGGTGCCCACATCCAGTTTTTAAGTTCGGAAGGATTATCCGGGAATGCCTTGCTATCGAAAAGGAACCTGCCAGGGGCAACGGAGTTCCTCACCTGATAAAGCCAGCCTGGTATAAATTTGGCATCTTTAAAGGTGTAGGCAAAAAGTTTAAAATATTCGTTGATGTCTTTACACTCCGCATCGGTAATGGTACTGTATTGGTTCAGTTTTTGGTTTTCGCACTGTTTGATGAAACCCTTTATACCACCATCATCAAAAGCGCCACCGTTTTTGGTTAAAGAAATATGTGCCAGGGAGAAAAATGCACCCAGTTTGTTTACAAATATTTCACCCGATTTATTTTCGTTGCCAATAAAGTCGTCAAAAGAGAAGTTGAACGAATTATCTTTAAATTCTACCGCTTTATAAAGGTAATCGGCCTTTGCGCTGTTAAAACCATCATTTCGGGTAAAAAAATCGTAAGCGGCACAGGCACATAACAACTCTGTAATGTGGCAGGGGTTTTTCTGTTCGCTGCCACCGGTAATAGTCTGATTGGAAACATTGTTGCTATCAATTTTTTTGCTTTCTATTGGCCAGCCAATGTGGTAAAGCAGTTTATAACATTTCTGAACGGTAGGGTCGCTTTGGTAAAACTGCAAGGCTGCCTGACTGTTTAGTGGAAAAAACGATGAATCTGCGATTACACTATTGGCTTTACTGGCTTTCTGTTTATCATCGGGTTTATTGAAAGTGAAATACTCCGTTAATAAAGTAGAACCAAATTTGGCCTTGGCGAAATCGATACTTGCATTACCGTTAGAACGGATTTTTACAAAATCCTGGAGTGCTTTGGGGATTACCGGGATAGATGATGCACCTGTACCACCGAATATAGAACCAAAAATAAAAACCCTGGCATTTGCCCCAGCGCCCTCCAGTTTGCCCATAAAAGTGTCCAGTTCGCGCTCCTGCGATTGTACTGTTGCACCTTTGATGATATTGCGGGCGGCTTCTACTATGCCGTGGTACATCAGCATAGAACCTAAGTGGGTTTGTGCCCGGTAGCCATGATCTAAAGCAAATTCCTGTACCGAACTATTATCTAAAAACAGATCAGAGATTAATTTATTGGCTTTCTGCTGCTCGGGCGAACCTGTGGTAATTTTGGTAATGTTTTTATAAGTTTCTCTTCCAGGGCCAGCATAATTTGTGAAAAACCGGTGTAAATTCAGTTTGGCTGAAAAGAAAGTATTTGCATTTGGTGTTCCGCCTACACTGGTACCGGTTGTTTTAACCCGGTTGTAAAGGCCGATCAGTTCTTCAACCCGGCCCTTATTTCCGTTATTCTGATCGGTATCGAGCGTGAGGATTTCGATTTCCTGATTGTCGAACATCCCGATTCCACACAAGTGGGTAAAGGCTTCCAAACAACGCATCCCGGTACCACCTATGGCGATTACGAATAATTTATCCATTGATATTTTGATTAGGGATTAAAACCAGTGTCCGATTTTTCCGGTGGAAAATATTTTGCTCATTACAAAACCGATGATGATGTAGATGACGAAACCGATAGCTGTACCGATACTCAGGGCGGTTACATAATTATTTACAACCATAATATTTGCATCAGGCTTGAATGCATAATAACCCAGTAAAAAACATACTGCCGGATTTAAGATGGCCAATATCCAAAACCAGGTTTTACGTGCCTGTGGGTCTTTTGGATTGTTCCCCCTTCAAACTTGATGGCGTTTGCAATGATGGCCGATAAAAGAAGAAAGATCAATGCGGTAATGATCGAGATGATGTAAGCTGACGTTGATTCCATTTTAGAATTTATTTTAATGATGTTGGATTACTGTTTAGTTTTGATATAGTACGAATACACTACTTTATCTACAGGTTTAAGCTCCTGCAAGGTATTTTTGATCGATTCTGCTAAAGCAGTATTAGGGGTGTTTTTAGCGTTTAGCCATTCGAATTTGGCTATTTTAGCGCCTTGTAGATTTGGTGTGGCGTGTTTGATAAAATATCTACCTTAACTAATCCATCAGGATTATGGATGTTGGCTACGCTGAATTTAGGGTCGAAAGCAACACCAAATTCTACATGTTTTGGATTAGATGCCCTGGTATTGGTAAAAAGGCTTTGGTTGAGGGTAAAAACCTCATTAAGCCGGCTTGATGCCTGTGTTTTATAAACCCATTGTGCCTTTAATTTTCCGTCGGTATTGTAGCATGCCAGTGCAATTGCATCCTTTTCCTGATCAGAAAACTTAGCCTCGCCATTATTTCCTTTGCTTAATTTGGGTTGGTGTTTTTTAGCTTCTTCTGCTTTTGTAAAATTTTCGAAATCGGTGGTCACATCCGAAACTTTTACACTGAAATTTCCAAAAGTGTAACTATCCTCATTACTCAGATCGATAAAAAGTTTCCGGAAGAAATCGTTAAACTGGTTTTGGCCGGCATAAGTGCTGTGCAGTTGATCAATGTTTTTCCAGTCTAAGCCGAGTGGATAAAATTCGTAGTTTTTCCCGTTTTTAAGGCCGTTAACGTAACCCTCTTTTAAATCGAGTACATTTTTGGCTTTATCTGATTTTGCACTTTCATCATAAAAAATACCACCTGATTTTTCTGACGGATATCCGGTTGATAGTTGATAAGCACTGTTCGATAAATCAAACCTGATAGTTGATGGCGAAAGTTTTGATTCGAGTTTTGAAATCATACTTCCTGCATCCGGATTGCCACAGCTGAATATGGTAAAATAAAGGTGTTTATTCACCTTACCTTCTTTATAATCTGCAATAAAAAAATGGACAGCATTCCCTTTTTCGAGCCATTTGGAGAAGGGTATTTTAAGAAAAGCCGTATTGGTCACTTCTATGTTTTTTTGCCACTCTTCAAAATCGGTAATCAGGAGCGCATCACTGTTACCGTCAACAATTTTTTCTACAGTTGATTGCAATGGTGCCCAAATATCAGCGTATTGTTTTGGATCGCTTACCTGTTGGCCCAATTCAGTTGTATTGGTTACTTTTAATAATGATATTTTATTGGAACCTAATTTATATACTTCAAACTGTTGAGTGAGAACGGTGTTGAAGCAGGCCGACATCATGCTTTTGATCGTTGGATCACTAAAAGCCTTATTTATTCCAGATGAGAAATCAATATAAAGTGCCGGTGTACCTTTTTTGGTTTCACTGCCTGGAGTATTAACGTTATGGTACGCTTCGATACGCTTTCCTAAATCCTGATCATAAAGGTTAAAATTTGTAGCCGCGAATGGATCTTCTGATTGGGATCCTCCAGAACCTTTACACGCTGAAATTGCAAATAGTCCCAATAATCCCATTAGCCCGATAAAGTTCTGGGTATTGCCTGTTTTCATAATTTATACATTTTAGTGCTTTTAGTATTGTTTAGCTGATCAAAAGTATAAGCATGGCAACGGCAATCCTTACGGAAAACCGTAAAGAGAAAATTATAGGCAATAAAATTTAGATTTAATTTTTAGAACCGAATGGAAGTGATGGAGTTCGAAAAAAGATATGCTTAAACGAATACACATTTTATCTCTTTAAATTCATAAAACCTCATCAAAACCAGCGTGGCTATTAATTATAGGTTTTTTGAATTTCCTTCTTAAGCATACCCAAATGGGCTATTTCTGTATTTTACATCAAAATTATTTTGGTGTAGTCCAGAACAGTTCAGGATTATTGGTTTTATAATTGATAAACTTAACCCCGGTTTTCTGATTGGTTGATTCCCTCTTCTGAGGCCCCTGAACAATACCATCCAGTGGCAACAGTTCTACATAGGCCACTTCTTTTCCGCTGGTCCAGGTTTCGGTATCATACTGGCTCATCACGGGAGTTTCAAGGCGGTAAAGATTTTTTGCCATATAGGTTTGCAGGTAATATTCCTTAGATTGTAATGCGGTACGGTTCCAGTTTGCATCTGCATTTAATACCAGCGGCATACCTTTTACCAATCGTTCTCTTACTTCCTGTACACCGAGCAGATTGCCTTTTTCATCCATCACATACGAATCAAAGGTAGGGTCAATCCAGATCCACTTCTTAAGGTCTTTACTGTATACCATATTAATTACATGGCAATCATCAAAATTGGTTTCTTTTGGCATGCAGGTAATGTATCTGGAAGTAATGCCCATAGCGAGGTAACATTCGTTAAGCACTGTGGCCAGCATACGGCAGTTTACCCCGCGGTTTTGCTCCCTGCACACCCTAATCAGCTCAATTGCATTTTTAAGGGTAGGGTTACCGCTGTTCCCATCATGCCTGATCAGATTATGTACCCAGTGCATCAGGTTGAAAATTTTAGAAAGCTCGTTTCCTTTGCCCGCGACAGAATCTAGCCTGAGGTCTGTTCTGATGCGCACCAGATTGGAGTTATCCATGGATTGGTAGGTAAATACCGGGACTTCACGTCTGTCTGAAAGGTTGTATTTTCCCGCCTTTTGAAGTGTATCCAGGTAGGCAATGGGTCTCCTGCTGGGAGCCTTTGCATCATATTTTACCTGTGTTCTTGCGGTATCGGTTCCATTAACCAGGATAATAAAATCATATTCCCCAACCTTTGGATCGACATTGAATGATATGGATTCCTGGTCGGTATAAAAAGTTACTTTTTTGGCCGAGGTGCTATATACATCTAATTTTTCTTTAGGCATAACCGTCCAGGCGTTCTTTCTGACCGGGTAATTATCATCTTTGATATCAACACTGGTAGAAGTTGCCTTAACAATTTTAAGCTGCTTTTGGGCGAATGCAGTGGTTACTGAGAAAAGGAGTAAGGATAGAATAGTGCGGTTCATTTTCAATTGGTTTAAGGTTGGGGCTTAAAACAAAGACGTAAGGAAAATGAGGAAGGTTGCATTGCATCAAAAATAATAATTACCAGCTTAAAACCAAGATTACCTGTTAGATGTAAAAACCGATCATGCTCATTTTTAAACATGCGATCTTATGGTTTCGCGTGATACAGAAATATTCATGAAACTACTCCCTTAAACAAAAAAAGCCACCCAAATGGGCAGCTTTAACCTATTTGATTGATATTTTTTATTTCGCCAGAACCATTGCGTTCTGCTCTGCTTCCATGATTGCTTCAGATGTGTATGATGCTGATTTAAGACTGGCAAAGTCAGCTAATTTTACATTTTTCTTGTTGCTGGCAATCATTGTACTTTCACCAGCAGTACCACTTAATTTTAATACCGCATCATCCTTAACGATAGTATATAAACTGCCTGCTGTTGTTTTGATTTTCGCGGTAGCACTTTGATACAAAAATAACTGAAGGTATTTTACATCGAAATTATTGCTGGTTACCACCACTGATTGGCCATAAGCTTCAATTCTTTCTAAATCATTTACAGTAACATTCAGCGTTACCTGGCTGGTTTCTAACGAGTTGATAAATAAGGTTTTTCCATCAGTTGATACGGAGGTTTTTGCAGCGTCATAATTGCTTGCACCGGCTACGTTTTGTTTATCGCCCTGGGTTAAGACGATTTTAACGTTACCGCTTACCCAGATTCTGTTGAATTTTGATAATGAAGCAGTTTTTGTTTCTACTTTAACGGGCTCAGTGGCAAAAGTTGCCATGGCTGATGAAGTAAATACTACTGCTGTTAATGCTGCTGCGAATAATGTTTTTGCTAAAGTTTTCATATCTTTTATATTTTAAGTTTTTTGTTCTTGTTTTGATATTAAGACGCAACGAGCCACCAAACGTTGCAGGCAAAAACCCGGTATTATACCAGTGTAGGTAACCGCTAGACCAACGCCTGTAATTTCTAGACGAACGGTTGGTAACTTTCCATTGCAGAAATCCACTATTTATTCTCATTACTTATCATTTTACAGTCTTTTTAAGAAAAGTGCTAATGGTCATTTCAATTGTTTATAGCTCCTTGAACAGGGAAAACAGCCCCTTAGCCTAGATAAGTAAATTAAGTAATTGAATGATTTGGCAAACAAGTTGGCAGAACAAATATGGAGGATAAGCATGTGGCCCAGGTTAAAATTATTGTTTGGGGATAACGATCAGTTACAAGTAATTCAATCTGACTTTCTTTTGTTATTCCAAAGACCTGACTGTTAAAAGCTGCCCTCTAAATATCAGAAATGCTGTAATTAGATTGCTGTATTAACGATATAAAGCATATTAAATATTTAAACCTGTGCTAAAATGATATTCATCCATTTAGCAACCACGTAGTTCTACCTGGTTTTACTTTCCCGTATTTTTTCGGTTAAACAGATGTTTCTTATCGTGTTAATTTGAGAAAATTAAGCGGAGCACGAATCGGCTTAATAGAAAAACGTGATGAAAACAAAAAACCAGGCAAGCGGCTGAACCACTTGATTAGCACAACTCTTTTAATACAACCGAACCCAATACCGCTGCCTGTAAAGCATCAAAACGCTATGGCCGCAGGTGTGCCATATCCTGAACCTTAAAATACAATCAAAACCAACAGATATTTCAAGCCCTTAAAATCATGGAAAACAAACTCATCTTTAATCAGTATGATATGGTGGTGTCTTTTACGGAAGATACGCTAAATCAGGAACTCAAAAAACTCGTTACCGGTGGAACAATCAAGCCAACGGTAGTATTATCAAGAACCGCAGACAATAGCGGTAATTATAACTATACGGTATGGGATAGCGAAAGCCAGGTCCCGACCGGAGCGGAGTACATCAGCGGAAATATTACACCTGGTGTACGTATAGATCAATCTGGCAGCAATATAGTTCTGGTATTAAATTTTGATGCCGGCAAAGCCTCATTTATTGATAAAAATGGCTTTGGCCCCTTGGCTGAACTTAAACAGTATGATATGACGGGATGGAAGTATGGCTTTAACGTTAACCTCGATCTTTCGGAATTTAAGCCCGATGGCACAAAGATACCTTCGCCGTTGGTAGCAGAGCAGCTCAATAACTTCAGTGCTGATAACCTTTCAATAAGCTGCCTTTTTATGGATTTTGTTTCTACAGACCTGAAAAGTACCATACCGGCTGAAACTTCGTGCCCGGCAGAAATGACGGAGTTTATGAGCTTTTATTTTGAACATTTATCAGCCAGCGGCAATCCGTACATATTAGGCTATAATGCCAATGCAAATAATAATAGCACATTTTCGCAAAATATCCCGGCCGAACTAACGCCAACCGGAGCCAACTATTCAATGTTTACTGACCATGTGAACACTGGCACAAGCAACCTGAACTACGCCATGGTTACCAAAGGCGGTTTTGTTAATATTCAGGGCAGTTCGCCAACACTTGATAGCAACTGGTTTTCGGCAAACAGCAACCCTGATGGCAAAATAATCATTTCACACCTCCGTTTATTGGAGGCTTTGATCCTTGTTCCGTTCTATAATAATTTGCAGCAGCAGGTATTTCAACAGGTTTCGCAACATGTAAGTGTTGGCCCCGGTGAGCCCTATAATGCAGCAAAAACCGTGAGTGGCAGCAACTGGAGTTTCAGCATGTCAAATGTTAACGGAGGTGATGACCAGTATGTAAACACCTTTACCGTTGGCCTTCAAAATGCCCCTGATTCAATTGTTCTAAGTATGAACGGAGCCATTAATATTTATAAAGAAGTATCGAAAGATGCCTTTTTTTGCACAGCCAGGGCGCATGCAAGCGCCAACATCCAATGGGCCGGAACGGTTACATTAAGCATCAGAAACGGGCAGTTGAATTTGGATAAGAGTTTCGGTATTACCAGCAAAAATTCTGACCATGGTACCAATACCTGTGCGGATGCTTTTTCGTGGATGGGCAAAATATTGGGCGGCTTTCTTGACCTGTTTACATTTTGGACCGATGGCGGTGCGCTGTCGAATCTGCTGGATGGCGCGATGAGCGTTGATATACCAGGCATTGGCGATATTTCTATCGGCCTGGACAATTTTTCGAGTGTAATTACAGGCCTCATTATTATGCCAACGGGTTCAAATTATCAGCTGTCAGCATCGCCTGCATCACCAACTATTGATAGCGACGGCAACGTTTACCTCGATCTGTCAAAAACAAATTAATTAACATAGTTAAAACTTAATCGTGATGAAAAACACAAGTATTTTTGAACAATTTGACATGGTTGTATCCATGACTCAACAAACCATTAACGATCAGCTTACGCATCTTTCAAGAGTTGGTACCATCCACCCTTCATTTATTTTAGTACAAACAGTTGAAAAGGGAAAATACGTTTATAAAGTATTGGACGATGCAAGCCAAATTCCGGACGGCTGCTCATATATCAATGCCAATATCCTGCCGCAGATTAATATTTCAAACAGTGGTTTGGATATCACCTTTGTTTTAAACATGGTTTCGGGCACGGCTGCGTTTTGGATAGGACAGGGGCCTATGTCGCAACTTACCAATTTTGATATTGCTGATTGGGCTTATGGCATTGATGTGAATATGGACCTGTACAAACTGGAGCAGGATGATATTGGCAAAAAGATAGTTGTACCACCTTTAGTTGAAGCACAGCTAAAAAACTTTACCGATAATATGTTCAGCGTAAACTCATTGCTGATGGATTTTGAATCGGTTGATTTGCTGCAGTTTAACCCAACCCATACCACAGCAGGCAGTTCTGGCGACATAGGCATTGAGCAAATGGTGCTGTTTATGCAGTTTTATTTAAAATGGTTAATTGCAACAGGCAATCCTTACGTTTTGGGCTATGCTATCGCCCAGACAGACCAAACCCAGGTTCCAGTTACTGAAGTTGTACCTGACGAGCTTAAACCGGTAGGCACCACTTATTCGATGTATAGTGATGCGGTAATACCAGGAAAGAGCAACCTGAATTTTGTATTGGCTACCAAAGGCGGTTTCGGCCATATTTCAGGCTCGCCCGGAACTTTTGATACCAACTGGATAGGTGATAATGAGGATATTAATGCCAAAATGATTATCTCGCATAACGACCTGGTTGAAAACCTGATATTAAGGCCCTTGTATGAAAACTTTCAGAGCGGCGTATTCGATCAGATAAAAGATAATATAAACGTGACTTCGGGAAATACGTATGAGCAAGGCCGCACTTTTACATCAACGGGCATTAGCTATACCATATCAAATGTAAGTTCGGGCAATGACCAGTATGTAAATACTATCGATGTGAGCTTTAACAACAACGCTACAAGTGTTGATATTGTATTGAAAGGGCATGTACAGTTGTATAAAGAAGTTGATAAAGACATGGGGGTTTGTACAGCAAAAGCATATGCAGGTGGTACGGTTGACTGGTCGGGCCTGTTTACTATCGAAGCAACAAAAGATGCATCCGGGTACCCTACCTTAAAGGTTACGAACAGCAGTAAGATTGACAACCTCTCTTCTGACTCTGATCAGAATACATGCGCGAAGGCTTTTGCCTGGATAGGTAAAATATTGGGTGGAATTCTGGATGCCCTTACAGGTGGCCTCGACCAGGGATTTTTTACCGGCTTGTTTGATGGCCTGTTGGATTTACATATTCCACAAATCGGCAATATGGGTGTTGCCTTTGGCAATTTATCTAATGCGGTGCGCACTACTATTTTACTGCCCGGCGGACAGGTATTTTATTTCAAAACCCCATTTATCGATTCAGAAGCTAATTTCTACCTATCATTAACCTACAAAACAGATCATTAATTGCTTGTTTTTAATCTTCTCAACTATTAAAATATGGAAACCCATTTCAATGACATTTTAACATTGCCATCCACTGGTTTACAGGATGTAAAATCAGCACAGATACTTGTTTCATGCGAACTGATGAAAAATCAGGTCAAAGCCTCGCCAATTGAACCCAATGATAATATCCTGGTGGCACAGGACAGCAAAGGGCAGCCCTTAATATTTACCATTGGGGCAGATGGTATTTTACGCTTATTGCAATTTTCGGCAGGATCAGTCGATGGCTTTTCGTCCATCAACTTAATGGATGGTTTTAAAGACTATGACAAGGCCATAACCTTTGATATCAGCGAAGATTTAAAAGGCCGGATTTCAATAGCCTTTTCTTTATCACTTAAAACTACTGGCTTTACGGATGTTTTTATTGCTGAAAATATTCCGAATAATGCAGACTGGTCTACATTCGCTGCTTTGTGCAAAAAGGCGCAGGGTATTGATGCTTCTTTCATTGCCGATCACATTCGCCTGGGAACAACCGACATCAATAATAACGCCATGGTACTGGCAACCGGTAAAATAAACGATAATGAATATTATTACGAGATCAATGGCACCGATTTTACCGCCGTTAAAATGGAGCTACCGGAAAATGTACACCAGGCCACCGAAATTGAAATTGGTTTTGCCTTCGGCCAGAAAGCCAAGTTTTTTTTATACGGCATAGGCGATTCGCAAACATTGGAATGTACTACCATTGCCGATAAGTTTGAAGGCAGTTTGGTGTATGATTTTAGTCCCGGTAATGCAGAGATACCCCTACAATACCAAAAAATGGCCTATAACTGTATGCAAACTGCCTATGGTACACAAACAAACCCGATGTTGATTTCCTCAGACCTTTACATCGGCACAGCGCAGGGTATATTTCTGTTTAACGGATGTAAAATTAAGGACGGTGGTTTCCAGGTAGTTACTGATAAAATAAAAGATGTACACCAGTTATATATCACCCAGGATACATCCAGCATATCTGTTTGGGCAATGGTAAGCCCTAATAACCTCTACTATATTTATGGTAAAAAGAGCAGCGCAGGATATACATGGAACGATCCTATCCTGTTTAATACCGAAACAATCCACATTGCACCAATAAGGAATAAAATTAAACTCAGCAATGAGCTTTACCTGGTTGACCAGAACGAAAACCTTATTCATTGCTGGCAGGACCCCACATCAACCATCTGGAATCAAAGAACCATTAATGTAAAAGCAAGCGATTACCTTATCAACCTGGATTCGTTTACTACCAAGGTAAAAATTACCGACCAGGATGGTAAAATCCTTCCTAACGAAAACATCTCCATCACTTCGTCTGAGTGGCTTTTTGTGAATATCAATGGCAAAATTTACAGTCTCGATATGGACAACCCTGCAATAGTGGCTACAGATGGTCGCGGGATGATCAATATCATCCAACTGACAGATAATATCGCCTCGCCGATTTTTCACCTGGATGCAGCATTTTTGGATAAAATAGTGAACATTTATCCAAATGGTAAAATTCAGCATGGCCTTTCGCAAATAAGCTCGGGCGCCGACTTGCAGAATGCGAAGGACGCTGATGGAAATCCGGTTTTAACGCAAACACAATCATCAGATACCCTTGACGGCGTTTCGTCTAATTTAAGCCAGCTTACCGGCGCCGCGGCAACCCATAAAACAGGTGTGGTAAAGGATGGTGACTTGTTTACTTCGTTAACGGATAAGGGTACGAGGGAAACAGGCAAGCTTAATCTTTCGCATCTGCCGGATAACTTTATAATTGGGATGAAGTTGGAAAACGGAACCTGGAAACCCCATACCGATGCTGGCGGATTTATTAGGGCGGGCGGCATCGGCGACGATTTTTTAACTGCCGTGGGCGATGCTTTTAAATGGCTGGAAACAGCTTTTGAAGACGGAATAAAACTGGTAGAAAAGGGCGTTACCTACCTAAAAGACGGTGTAAGTTTCGTGGTTAAAAAATAGGAGATGCCCTACACTTTGTGCTGAGCATCGCGGATAAAATATTAACCATTGTACTGGACACCCTGTTAACCGTATTCAAAGCAATAAACTGGGTACTGAAACTAATTGGTATTGATCTGCAGGCTATACTGCGTTGGTTAGGCCATTTGCTGGGTTTAGACGATATCTGGAAAACTCATAAAGTAATTGCTGCGTTAATGAATAATGGAGTTAATTATGGCGCAGGTTTGCTGGAAAGTAAATTGCAGGATTTGGAGTCGTTTTTATCAACAACTTTAAATAACGCCGAAGATATGATCTTGAAACAGGTGTTACCTGCCAATATCGCCAGCCAGTCGCTCAGCCAGTCAGGTTCAATAGATAGCCCCTTAAATTCGTCGGCAGGCGATTGGATATTCTCGCAAATATTTAATAATAACTTATTCGGCGGCGGCTCATCAGGTAGTGTTAGCCACAATCCGTTTGAGCAATTTGTTAATGATGTTATACAACCAACCGTTTCTGTTTTAATTAATGACCTGGAACAGTTTTTTAAGGATTTTACAGGTTTATTATCGGGGAATATTGCTGATGCTTATAAATTGATAGCAGATCTGATAAAACTGGTCATCGACCCAATAAAAACCATTATACTGGGAATACTGAAATTTTTAGAAGACCTGGCGGGCGATTTAGCGGCTGCTTTGACAGAAATTGTCGATATTCCGTTCCTTAACACGATGTACAAATTTTTTACATCGTTATTGGGCGAAGAAGAAGACCTGACCATAGTTAATGCAGTAGCCTTCATTATTGCCATTCCATACACCTTTATCTCCAAAACTATGTTGGGCCATGCTCCATTTGCCCAGGATGATTATGGCATGCAATCACCAGATTATTATAAAAATCTGTTTAGTGACCAAACCTCGCCATTTTTACTGGCGGGGAGTTCATCCGGCGCAATAGCTTATTCAAAAATAGGCGGAAGTATTGCATCCGTGGCGGGCGTAGTGGCAAGCATATTAACCCTTATTGGTTTTATGGAAGATGATGACGGTGAAAATCAAGGGTTAAGTACACTAGACAAAATTGCCATGGGGTTTTCGGTGCTTACAGCATCATTGTCTTTTCCGATAAAGAAAGATGATCAAAACCACGATTCTTATGTCTTAAAAACCTGTACCTGGGTATTGGCGATTATTAAGGATCTGGGGTTTAAGTTTATTCCCAAAAAAGAAATAGCGGCCGGCGCCGAAGCTATTGCAGATGGTGTTATATTTTGTATGGCAATGCCCGCCGATTCGCTCAATGGTGAAAATGCAGGAGCCTACTTCCAGGATGTGCTTAGTAATTGCGGTGGCGCAGCAGCAGCCGGTGGTATGGCCTTTAAGAAAACCGAAGCAGGACTTATAATTGGTGCAGTTGGTGCAGGTATAGCTTATATTGGCGCCATTATCGGGCTGGTAAATTGCCTACAATCTGACGGAATAGTTCATAATGTTAACCCGGGCGGCTAATTCCGGATGATTTCTTTAATACAAAACCAGGGGCTGGCAGCCCCTGGTTTTAATTTACTTGCAAAATGGTTGAATCAATTGATTTTAATATAGACAAGCAACTTAAAAGCAACTGGTGCTGGGCGGCTGTAGCAGCATCTATAGCCCGTTATTACGGGAAAACCGAGTTTCAGGATCAGGTGCAATTAGCATGGCGGGTTTTGGGCAAAGAATGCAAATGTGCAGGCGTAAGCTGTTCGATTTGTAACATACCGCAGTTTATTGGTGAAGTACTTAAAATTACAGGTTTGCAAAAAAAGCAATACCGGCAGCAGTATCAAAAGATGAATTAATTGAAGAACTGATCAATCAACGCCCCGTGATTGCTGTTATTAAATGGAATAACTCGGCAACAGGCCACCTTATAGTTGTAAGCGCGGTTAACTGCGACCAACATTTTACTGTTTGGGATTCCCGGCAACCTCAAATGTCCATTTTATCTTATCAAGATCTGTTAAATAATTACCAGGGCAAATCAACATGGGTAAATACTTTTTTTACCGAAGCGAATTAGTATTTAACTGCGAAGGTCAGTAAAGTCGTGAAATACTACAACTCATATTTTTCGTCAAAATCAACATAGGAAATCAATTAATGAACTCAAGATATAGCTATTAACGCTATTTAAATTTAATCAATTTTTTCGGGATAAGCACTACAGTAGTTTGTTATAAATACTTGCTATTTTTCAGGCATTTGCTTTCAAGGAGTTGAATTTGGCACTATATATCTATAAAATTATTATTGAATGAAATTTAGCTCGTTTTGTAGATAAATATCTCAAATATTTGTAGATTGCTTTGAATTAACCTCAATCAATCAAACAATGACAAACCTGTTTTTTTAAGTGCCTGATACCTGCTGAAGGAGCCGGCACAATGTAATTTTTTCAGTAAAACAGCGTTCGCGGGTTTTTATTTCAATGCTGCCAGCAATTTATATTTTTACAGCAACCTCTAAACTAACATATACCCAAAGCCTATGGTTGATGAAAAAGATTGAAAAATATTACAAAATAATTTACTTACATCAATTACGTTTTACTGGCTGGCCGCAAAAAGGCGGGTGCTAGTAACGGATCCTATAAAAAAATATAACAATCGAAAAAAATGGACAAAATTTATAAAGATTACGTCAGCAATAACGAGATAGAATTGCACAGCATTCATGATAAAACTATTAGCTTAACAACGGCAAAAAAACGCGTAAAGCGATGGTTGGAAACGATTGGCAGTATGCCTGAATTTAAAGATAACCCTAAAAAAATACCAAGGGCAATACTAATCTCAATGGATGACATCAAACAATTACAGGAAAAATATACCGGTGCAGTTGGAATAAGAGTGTATTTTGGCCTTGGCGGAGAAGCGCAGCCCACCGTTGGCGATCTGGACGGGCTTATAGTTCCGGTATTGTTGAAAGACACAGGCGAAGCAATAGACCCGATTGAAAATGATACTACCGAAACAGACCTATTGGTATACGACTTTACTACCCCTTGTCCGCCGGTTTGCAATCTGTCAAGTGAGTTATATATCCCTTTTCCTACATCCGACTGACCTTGCTGATCAATATTTATGCAGCTATTTTATATTGCTATAATAGTACCGGCGCTGGTACTGCTACCCATAGTTGCCGGTTTGATAATAAAAGTCTATAAAACCAGCAGCTTTAAAATAATATTATTCTACCTGGTTTTTAGCGGCATAACCAATGTTGCCGAGCGGCTACTGGGCATGCGGCATATCAATAACCTGCCATTATTGCACGTTTATACCATAATTGAATTTTTGTTTATTATGCGATTTTTTCAATTAGTCTTAAACCACCCGGCGACGGTTAGGCTTGCCGGGTGGTTAATGGTTATTTTCCCCATTTTTGGTATCATTAATTTTGTTTTTATACAGGATATTCATCGGTTTAATTCGTACCCGCGGCCGGTTGCCGCATTAATTATTATTGCTTTCTGTTTGTTTTATTTTTTAAAATACAGCGAAACCGAAAATCAAAAATCATGGGTATATTATCCGCTCACCTGGATAGTAAGCGGCTTGCTGGTTTATTTTGGCAGTTCTCTTTTTTATTTTGCGTTTCTAAATGTACTTATTGAAAAAGTGAGCTCAGCTGTGGCTTATCTTTTTGTTACCATACACGCTACCCTTGTGATGGTGATGTACCTGTTATTTACTACCGGGTTTTTATATGCAAAAAACGAGCGATAATATTTTTATACTGTTGCTGCTAAGCATCGGCGGAGTATTTATGCTGGTTGTTTCATTTGTTGTGATTTTCATCAGGCACCAAAACAAGCTGCTGCGGCAGCAAAGGCAAATACAACAGGCCGAAATTGCCCATCAAAAAGAACTGTTGCAAACGGTTATCGAATCGGAGGAGACCGAACGTAAACGAATAGGACAGGATCTGCACGACGATGTGGGCACTGCGCTCTCGAATTTGCGAATCACTATCGAGATGTTTAACCGCAGCACATCCGCAGACCTCGACAGTTTTAAAAACTCGTGTAAATCAATTATTGATAAGGTGATTTTGGATGTGCGTAATATCTCGCACAACTTGTCTCCGGCGGGCATCTTGCTTTATGGTTTTATTGGCGCTCTGGAAGAATTAAGCGAATTTGTAACACTACACAGTGGCCTGCAGGTCAGCATCAGCAATAAAGCCGGCGACCTCCCTGATCGGCTCAATGAAGCCGCAGCTATTTCATTGTACAGGGTAATGGAAGAGTTGCTGAATAATACGATTAAACACGCTGGGGCTAACCGGGCATACATCAGCTTTGAAACCGAGGGCGGTTATATGAGCGTGAGTTATCAGGATGATGGGCGTGGAATGCCAAAGAATATCAAAACAAAAAAGGGGATTGGTCTGCAGAATATTGAAAGCAGGCTCGGAATTATAGGAGCTGATTTTACCATGGGCCAAAACCAGCTTAGCGGGTTTAGTATGCTGATCAAAATAATACCAGTTATTTAACATGGAAAATATCAGAATAGCCATTGTGGATGATCAAAATATTTTCAGGCAGAGTTTGGGAATGCTGATTAATAGTATCCCTGGCTTTGAATTGGTTACCGATGCGCATAGTGGGCCTGACTTTCTGGAAAAATTAAAGGGCCTGCACACGCTACCCGATATCGCCCTGATAGATATGAGCATGCCCGGTATGAATGGTATTGAGCTGAATGAAATTTTACAGAAACAGTACTCCCAAATAAAGATTGTGGTATTATCGGTTCTGATACAGGAAAGGCTTATCTCAAAAATGATAGCCGCCGGAGCCGATGCCTATCTTGAAAAAAACTGCAATAAGGACGAATTGATAACCACTATCAATACGGTGCACGCGACCGGTTTTTACATCAATCAGCAAACCATGCAGGCTTTACAGCATACAGCAAATTTCAAGAACAAAAAAACAGGGAATTGGCGGATATAACAGCAGATATTACAAAGCGAGAAAGGGAAGTGCTTGAGATGATATGTAATGAACTTAGCGCTGCTGAAATTGCCGGGAAATTATATTTAAGCGTACGTACGGTTGAAGGGCACCGCAATAACCTTATTCTTAAAACCGGGTGCCGCAATACCGCCGGCCTTGTGTTGTTTGCTGTAAAAGCAGGCATATTTAGCCTGGATTTATAATTATTGCAAAACCAAAGTTTTGCAATAATTATAAAATGATAAGGTACACCATCGAAAATATTTAATCCTGATAGAGCTACTTTAAGGCAAATTTGCTTACAACAATAGTTTTGAATTTAATCGCTTGGAAAAAAATAATTATTTTCATTAGTTTGCTTCGAAATTGCGATTATACAGTTGCTATTTCAAGTTTTCGCACAGACTCTTCTACTTTTACCCAATGACCATTTTCAAGATATTCATATACGGCTTTGCCGCTTTGCCAATCATCAGTTAAAAGCAATGATGCCTTTAAATTTGGAGCAGGGAGGCCTATCGGCTGAAAGTAAGCATACCCAGTTAAATTTGCCATAATTGATGTTTTATGAGGCATAGTGGTCTGAAAATGGTATTCACCCCTGATTTCGTCGTCAGCATCGATGCCCGGCCCACGAAGAGTGGCCGAACCAGTTATCCTTTTGGACACTGTATTGACGATTAAATTAAATTCGATGATTGGAGCAGTACCCACCGGAGAATCGATTAGATAGATCACATGAAAAGTACCGGTTTTTGTTTTGTGTTCTGACATGACTTTACATTTAAAGTTTTTTAATTTATTTCTTATGTCAAAGTAATGAGGAATGCCTGACCGTTCCCCGCGTAGAAAAACGCGAATGATAAAACAGGTATTTATACTCGCTTTTGTTGTATTAAGTTGGACATCCCGGATCCCATTTAGATTTAACACTTAAGACTGATGAATTCTGCAAGATCAAGATAGCTGATGCCGCTGGCATGATCTGCTGCATCTTGCTGAAGCAATAATGTCATTGCTGAAGCAAAATGAATGCATTTTCAGCTGGGGGCTCTGCCCAATATCTTATAATAAATTGTATAGTATGTACCAGAGAAATTCAGATAAAAATGCTCAGAAACCTCAATTTTACATTGGTGGGCTAATTGAGTATCCCATGAGGATCAATCACGTCAGATTTGGATGCTGCTCCCCAAGTGATCCTACTGGAGCGACAAGCAGACTCAACCATTTGCTTAATTAAGATCATCCGGATGACTATCGTCATCGCATTTTTGCTTGCTGCTTCAAGTTGCTCGTAAAGCGGTCATTGGCGGAGCAGACATGTTTTGATCGTAATTTATGGACTATCCGGATCAAGCTTAAAACGTATTACACCAATGCGGTGCTGATCGTAAGGGTCAAGGATTACCTTAGCCTCAGGTTACCATCATCTCCTCTTGAGATCTGGTCCAACTGAAGCTGCTTCACGTCAATATAAGAAAGTCCGGTATAGCAGCTGAAAATACTTTTTTATTAAGTTGCTGACCTTTAATTATTTACAAGAATGAGTAAATTTTCGTCTCACTAAAACCAGTCATTCAGAATGAAAAGCCATGGGTATTAATGCGTTATAAAAACCAAAACAAAGTCTTGAAAATCAACGATTTGCGCAACAATGTTCTGGTTTGAATCTAAGGAAGTGGTCCCGACGAAGCCAGAACAAGCTTTATTTAAACAACCTCCTGACTAACAATTACTTGCAAAACACAATTACGACTCACTAACGATCCAAAATGACTGTTATTGGGCTCAAATGTTATCACTCAAATTTACGAAATGAATTCGTTTAACACAAGAAAAATCATCTAAATACAACTAGCTACAAAATATCAAGAAAATTAATAAATGATTTTCGCAAACATTTCAGTAATAACAACACATACATTTACCCTAATTCTATTACAATTATTAATTATATTTACCCTAATTCTGTGACAGGAAAGCTATTAATTAACCCTAATTCTGTGACGAAATATTCATTAATTAACCCTAATTTTGTAACAACAAGTAGTTTTGGAATTAAAGTTTGTCAAATGTTCGATAGGATAATATTTACGGAGTTAGAAAAATGGCTTACCAAATCAAATCGTAAGCCATTAGTGATAAGAGGCGCCAGACAGGTAGGTAAGACGACCGTTGTTGGGCAATTTTCAAAAAAATTTAAGCAGTACATCTATCTCAATCTCGAGCTTGCTGTTGACAGAAAGCCTTTTGAAGAGTTCACAACGATCGAATTACTCGTGCAGTCTTTGTTTTTTATTAAAAATCAGTCACTTACCCAAAGAAACGATACACTTTTGTTTATTGATGAAATACAGGAAGTGCCTGAGGCCTTAAACATTCTACGTTATTTTTATGAAGACCAACCAGGGATTGCGGTAATAGCCGCGGGCAGTATGCTCGAAACTTTATTTGATAAAAACATTAGCTTTCCGGTCGGAAGAGTGGAATATATGGTATTAAGGCCTGTTTCTTTTCCAGAGTTTTTGAGTGCTATGGGTGAGCGGGAAGCGATAAATTATTTACAACAAGTACCCGCACCACCCTTTACACATGATAAACTCATGCAGCTATTTCATACCTATGCACTTATGGGGGGAATGCCAGAAGTTATTGCAGCGTATAGTAAAAACAAAGATCTACTGGAATTGTCATCAATCTTCGATTCGTTGATTACGGCATATATGGACGATGTTGAGAAATATGCCGGTACAAATGCACAGGCATTACATATAGGTCATGCGATAAGGGCATCATTTGGACAGGCCGGTCAGCGTATTAAATTTGAAGGTTTCGGAAATTCGCCCTACCGGTCCAGGGATATGGGAGAAGCATTAAGAACGCTGGAAAAGGCGCTGTTAATTGAGCTCATTTACCCGTCAAGTGATGTAAAACTGCCTTTGCTGCCAGACTATCGGAAATCTCCAAGGCTTCAGGTGCTGGATACTGGAATGCTTAATTATTTTGCTGGTATACAGACAGAGGTTTTAGGAACTGATGATTTAAATAAAGTTTATCAAGGGACCTTAATTGAGCACTTGGTTGGCCAGGAATTATTAGCGACACAGTTTAAATCGTTAAGTGCGCTCCATTTTTGGGTACGGGAGAAAACCACTTCAAGTGCGGAGGTGGACTACGTTGTACCTTTTGAAGGGCAACTCATTCCGGTAGAAGTGAAATCAGGAGCTGAAGGCAAATTAAAATCTTTGCATATGTTTATGGATCTGTCCCCACATAATATGGCCGTCCGATTTTATGCAGGCTCGCTGCACATTACTGATGCCGTTACCCCCGGCGGAAAGAAATACAAACTATTGAATCTCCCTTATTATCTGGTATCTCAAATCGAGAATTACCTAACCTGGTTCAAAACGCAAATTTAGATTAGCAAGTTTACACGAATTTTTTCAAAAGATTTAAAATAGATTAGCGCATAGCATTTATTATCAAATCTTAGGATCATAGCTGTATATTCGAAAAGCAGTACAGAAAGATTATAATCGAATCCTACGTAAATGGAAAATTTGACTCAAGAACAAATTAATTTGTATAAGTCCCTATTTAAGGGAAGAGAAGATGTTTTCGCATTGCGATGGGAAAAAGAAAAGAAAAAGCGGATACTCACCAGCGTATTCGTATGACCCATATCTGTATAAAATTCACAAAATGAAAGGTGGAAGTTTTCAGAACTATACAGAAAAAACACATCAAGCGCTGGACAATATCCAGATCGCGAATCATCTAAATGGAAAACAATTTGTTGGAATTTATCCTCTTTTACAAAATAACACGTCGTGGTTTATAGCTGCAGATTTCGATGAAAAAAATTGGATAAACGATTGTCGCTTATTTATAACTGAATGCAAAAAAATAAAATCCCTTGTTACCTTGAGAGATCAAGGTCTGGCAATGGCGGGCATGTATGGATTTTTTTAACAAGCCTTTCCCTGCTTACAAAGCCCGGAAGATTCTGTTAAAACTTCTTGAAAACAGTAATGTAGTGTCAATTTTCGACAAAAATGCGAGTTTCGACAGGATGTTTCCAAATCAGGACTACCTTTCTGGAAAAGGGATTGGTAATCTCATCGCCCTACCACTTAATCAAACAATTAGTAGCCAAGGAAATAATTGTTTCATAGATCCCGATACACTACAAAAATATGATGACCAATGGGGCTTTCTAAAAAAGATAGAGCGTATCGACATACAATATTTAGATGATATATACACATCGCTTTTCAATGAAGCGGCTAATGAAAATGCGTCCCCTAAAAAATTGACAATCAGCCTTTCTAATGATGTTAAAATCAGTAGAGAAGGCCTGACACCAGCCTTGACAGAGTTTCTAAGGGAATCATTAAATTTTCCGAATACAGAATTTATCATTAGAAAAAATAGCGGGAAGAGCACATTTGGTTTACCCAGATATTTTAGGTTTATCCGAGAAAATGCCAGTGGTTTTTCAGCTCCTAAGGGCTTCATAGGAAAACTTATCAGATTCTGTTTAGAGCAGAAGATTAATTATGATCTTAAAGATATAAGAACTCTAAGACCTGAAATAATTTTTTCGTTTTACCCAAAACTCCGAGAGTATCAATTCCCAGTTATTGCAGCAGCAGAAAAGAAAAATATTGGAATTATTGTTGCTCCGCCTGCGACAGGAAAAACTGTAATGGGCTTAAAAATAATTGCATCAAAACAGCAACCTGCGCTTATATTGGTACACAGGAAACAATTGGCAGATCAATGGGCGGAAAGAATCGAAACATTCTTGGGTATACAAAAACAGGACATAGGCACAATCGGCCAAGGCAAAAGAAAAATCGGCACCCACATAACGATCGCAATGATCCAGAGCCTGGTTAAAGAGCTTAAAGGCGAAAATGCAGATAAAATAAAATCCTCATTCGGGACTATAATTGTGGATGAATGTCATCATATAGCGGCTGAAACCTTCAGTGACACGATTGGTCAACTTAATTCATTTTATCTTTATGGCCTCACGGCTACGCCATTTCGTAAAAATGATAATGGAAACTTAATCTCTGTACATCTTGGGGAAATAATATCGGAAATAGAAAGCAGTAGTATAAAAAACGAACAATCTCCGGAAATAATTATAAGGAATACAGCACTTGATGTATCATATAATGCAAAAACAGATCGTTTTGAAACACTATCAAACATACTGATACATGACAGTTTAAGAAATAATTTAATTATAGAGGATATTACATTACAAATTGGCCGAGGTAAAAAAGTAATTATTCTAACAGAGCGCAAAGAACATATTGAAACTTTGCACCAGCAGCTCAAAAGAAACTTTGAGGTCATCACACTTAGTGGGGATGACTCAGAAGCTAACCGGAAAATAAAATGGGGAGCTTTAAATTCCGGAAATTATCAAGCCCTTATTACCACTGGTCAATTTTTTGGAGAGGGTTCAGATCTGAGCAACGCACAATGTCTGTTCCTTGTATATCCATTCTCATTTGAAGGCAAATTAGTGCAGTATATTGGAAGAGTCCAGAGATCTGAAATTAAACCAATAATCTATGACTACAGAGATATAAAGATTGAATATCTAAATCGAATGTTTCTTAAAAGAAATGTCTACTACAGAAAATTAGAAAAAACACTAACTCTATTTGATGATTTTGATGAGCAGAAAGAATTACCGAAATCACAGCAAGAATCAATTATAGAAAAATCAATAAATATTCCCATTGAAAAGCTTGATTTCCTATTTGGAGCAGTTGCTTTTGATATATCAGTGAAAGATTATGGAAGGGAAATCAATTTTGATATTGAAAATTTGACGATAAGGCCGGAATTTGAGGTTTTGAAACCATACTTTGAAAAATTTTTAAAATCAAAGTCGGTTAGAGCCGAAATTTCTTTAGTCTTAAGAAGTGGCAATATCATAGCTAAATCGGCTAGGTCGGAAGATATAAATAAATTAAGCAGGGAAATTATTGAGGCGGCCAGATTCCGGTATGTAGAAAATACTTTGTTTAAGCGAAATTCAGGATATAAGATAGATGCCACTCAAAATGGGGGAGCAATTTCTGAGGGCAATAATTTGCCTTATGAATCCGGCGAGGAGTTACTTAATGATGTTTTGAATAAAGGAAATTACAGGCACCAAAGACAATTGAGGTATTTGGCTGAATTCCATGCAACTCATATATTAAAAGTTAGATTTGTCTTAAGTCCATTCGCATTCTTGTTTCTCTTGGATGGGAAAGATCACTTCCATATGATAATGGAAACATTAGACAGCGAAGAAGCAACATATATTTGGCGTATCAATAAAAGTGTTGGTGATTTAAAAATCGAACTTGAAAGAATAAATGAGTATATCAGAGTTATAAGAAATCAAGGTAGGCTAGCTTACTTAACTTCTGCACCATCAAACTTCAGCCGCATCCTACATGACTATTCAGATGAACGGAAAGGATTTGTAATCTGGAAAGACACTCTTGAAGAACAGATAATTTGATTATTTTTGGAGACAATAGCTCATACCCCAAATACAAATATTTTCTGCCGCAAAATTAAGCAAATCTTTAAAATCTAGTCCAGAATCTCGAGAAGTTTAGCTGAACTAAAATTAGTATGTTCTCCTGATCTTACATAACCAAGTTGATTGGTTGACATTATTGTTTTACCAATTTTAAAAGGCAAAGTGTTTTGGTGATGGTGTCCATATATCCAATAAAGAGGATTATGTTTTTCTATCATCTCAGTTAATTCTACAGCAAATGCTTCATTCAGTATACTTCCCAAAAACCTGGAAGGATAGTTCATTAAAGTTGGTACATGATGAGTAACTACAATCTTTTGCTGTCCATTTTCATTTGATATTTCATCCTGAATAAAGTATAAACTTTCCTGATGTAGTTTATTGTAATCAGCTGGCCTGAAAACTTGCCCATTATTACGGATCACGTAAAAATCGGACATTCCATCATATATCTGTCTCTCATTTGGAGGACTAATGTGAGACCACATTGTTGAAAAGATTAAATCGTAATCTGTAGCTTTGATCGTAATGTTGTTGACCAGTTGAACATTATTTTTGATCTGCTCTAGATGGGGGCCAGAACATCTGGCGATATCACCGTAATAATATTCATGATTACCAGGAATCCAATATACCTGTTCAAACTTATCTGAAACATAATCAAAGAAATCCATACGTTTTGCAAGCTGGCTAAAAGTTACAATATCGCCAGCTAAAATCAATACATCAGCCTTAGGTTGAATTGGAAATTTCTTCAGATAATCATAATTTTCAGGGAATTCTAAATGTAAATCAGATGCGTATTGAAAGGTCATGGTTATTAAGTGTTTTACAATTGAAAATTGGCCATCTATAATCTTACCAATAACTATAGAAATAATTTATAGCTAAAAGTTATTGAATAGCAAAATGTAGCAATTGGAGAGTTTGCCATCATATCAAAATAAATTACATCATCTTTTTATTGAGATAAATAAATTAATTATCTGAAAGTCAATATCTTATGGAAAAATCCGACGAAACCAGAACAAGTTTTATTTAAATAACTTTCTGACTATCAATTAATTGAAAAACACAGTTCGGACTCACTGACTATCAAAATGACTGTTTTTCGGCTCAAATGCAAGCCTTCAAATCTAACAAATGAATTTAAATATTACAAGTAAAAATATTAAGCTATATCTATGATTTGTCATTGAAATACTAATTACACAGCAATTTCAAAGTTGTTGATCCTTCAAAATACTTAGAAGCAGCCAATAAATCATTGCAACTATTTTCAAGCTTTTTGACATAATCAATAAATATTATACTATATGTTTCTTTCAAGGCTGTCCATTGTTTGTAAACACTCACTAAATCCCGCACTCTCGAAATCAATTTTGGAAACCTCATCTTCCTTTGAACCTGTTTCTTGCTAGTAATTACTGATGATATTTTCGAAGGGGATCAATAGCTGATCATGCGTATAAACAATTTTGTACATTCTCGTTATTGGCCGCTAACCATTTTACAATAATATCATTCAAATCTGTCTGAATTAACAGCTTTAATATCCTGCGGCTTGGCACACGCAAATTCGCGTTATTATTTTGCTAAATAGAACTTATTGAACGAGGATTAAAGCAATTACCAGTTGTAAGTAAATTCATAAATTGGTTATTGCCCACCATGTGCCAGCCCGACTCTATACAAGCTTTTCATTTTTCGCAGAGTAAGAAGGCAAAGCATGTTGGACATCGCAATCCGCCATAGGCATTCGGATTTACGCACACAAAAAATCTGTAAAGATATATTTGCGCAATAATTTTTTTAGTTGTTTTTTGATTGCAAGCGAAGATTTACTATGCTGTGGTAGTTCTGCAAAGGAAAAAACCAAATCCTATTTTTTTTGCATTAAGATAACACTAGTTTTTAATTAAAAATAGAAGTATGTTCGGGATGGAAAGATAAGATTGCTAGAGTGCATCAACACGAATCTTTAAGAAACATGTATAGCAAAACCAGGGGAATCATTTTTAATTTATATTTTTGCCATCGTTAAAGTACCGATAAGGTATCTAAATTTATGGCAAAAAGTAAGAGAAGTACTTTAGATTCAACAACAACCTCTAATTTAGACCAATATGGTCATTCTATAAATTATGCGATATCGCAGATTTTTAATGCTGCGTTATCAGATAAGATACATCAAAAAACAGGCGAAGAAAGTATAAGATCTCTAATATATAAATATCATCTTTACCCTAGTGGACAAGAGTGGGACTTGGTACTGGGCCTTGAAATTGCCTATAATTATCTTAAAAAGTATTATAGGTGTGAGTATGTTTATAAGAATGAAATTGCTAATCAGCTTCTTCTTCAATATCATGATGATAACTCCGCTACCCTTTTGAGGGAAGTTAATTCAGGCGGCTCAATCGCGGATGTTGTCATAGTCAATGGTTCCACAACAGCTTACGAAATCAAAACCGAATTAGATAGTTTTGATAGGCTAGAGAGCCAAATAACTGCTTATCAATATTTATTTGACTTCGTATATGTAGTTACATACCCCAAGGCTTTAGCCTACTTAAATAAAATGTTACCAGCATCAATAGGTATTATAATTTTTGATAATGATGGAGTTTTAAAGTGTGTCAAAAAGCCTTTAAAACAAATTGAAAACTTTGATCCTAGTAAAGCAGGACTTACTTTAAGGCAAAGTGAATTAATGAAGGCTTATAAAAATATTCATAAAAAATTACCATTAATGGGTACAGCTTTAATTCACATGTTTTGCTACAAATGGTATCTTGAATTGAACGCTTCTAAAGCCCGTTCAGTCTTTAAAACTGCACTTAAAGCGAGGAAACCATCAAAACATCAATTTGATTTGATTAAGAACTGTAGTACTTCTCTAAAGATGTTATTTTTAAGTAAAGGATTTTCAAAAAGATATTGTATTGAAACTTTGAATAAATTATATTTGGTTAATAATTAAACGCTTAATCAAATCTCTTTATGTACTTTCCTTTTTTAAGGGGCAAACAATTCGAAATCGAAGCTTTGCTCGAGGTTCCTAGTCGCGTATATTCCAATACACTACCAATAATTGAACCTGTTAATCTGCCAAGACGTAAATTATATAAAAGTCTTGCAGATAATAATATTCCATTTATTTTGATAACAAATCCATTTCACCCAGCTGGTAATAGGGTTATAACATCAGAAATTCAAGTCCTCGTTGATACTGATTTGTCAGGTTACCAAGGCCTATCTCTTGGATTTATTATCGATAACCGGTTTTCTGTCAACGAATTAGCAAATTTCTTTGCAAATAACTCCAATCTTGACAAAGTTATTATCTTCAATTACAATCCTTTGATTGCTGACTTGATTGCTATTCAAAATGTTATATCTGCAAATCGGACTGCATACATTGTTTTCGACGAGAAAAAAACCAATTATACAACCAGGAATGCCTTTTCATCTTACTCTAACCTAATTTTGTTAACAGATGGTTTCCAACGAGAACTAAGGAATGCAGATTATCCACCAGCTAGCACATTTGATTCATATTTTGCTTCTTGGGCTACAAGTGGTTGGGCGGGTATTGGTGATTACGCGACTATTGGTGATCATTTCAATTTAGGCGGCGGACAAGTATATGTCGTAACACTTCACGTTACAATACAAACCACAGGTGGCCTGGAGGTGAGACATTTTTCTTCAACATTTAACCCCACTGTACAGGGTTTTTCTGCTCAAAAATTTGCGGAAGCAAACTCACAATTAGTTACATCACCTTATACGTTATCACTATTATCTTCAGGTTTGGATATTTACAGGGACTTAGATGCTAGAAACCATAATCCACAATTGGGGGTAGCAAAAAAGCATCAATAATGCATCACATTGAGCTTATGTCTTCTATTATATAATATTTCTTTCAAAACAAATTGATTAAATAAAGTAGCTACTTTTTAAATAAGCGGGACTTTATTTAATCTTTGATGTCATAATTATATGATCTATTTATTAATTAACATTCTTCATCATTTAGCGTCTTGGTAGTTAGTAAACCGTTTGGAAACACACTTTCTCCCAGAATCTTATCAATAAAGAGAATTTAGTGTATTATTGATCATGTAGGGATGATCAATAATACACTTGATAGGCAATGGGGAGAATGTGATTTTTAGGCTTCGAGGTAATATCCGTAAGAATTAGGAATGGATTAAATATTCCATTAAGATTATTTATAAGATTTACGGCTTCCCATAATTATCTACAATAATGCTCAATATCTTTGTAAAGATGTAGTGTCAATGCTAGCTAATTAGTATTAATCATGTTATAAATAGATACTATTTCAAAACTTCTTGAAAAGAATTAATAAATAAAATGTGACAATAAACCCTTGATAAAACCGCAACAAGTTTATTTAAGATCTTGTTTCTCATCTGTAAGAACTTTAAAAAGGTGTAAATTTTTGTTAGTAAATATTAGTTTATACATAAATGAGTATAATTACAAGTGAAATAATAAAATAATTAATCAATCATAATAATGTCGAAGAATCCCAAACTAGAATTTTTAAAAATAGAATTAAAACCTACTAATCACAAAAATGTTATAACATTCCAAGATTTTTTCAAAGAGGTATATAAAGTTGAAAATCCTGAAAATGCAAATGTTAAAAAAGGCATTTATAAAACGAGTGACATAATAAGTGGCTTTTATAAATTTCTCTATAAAAAAATTGACGAGACCTATAATGATAATCAGAAAATTAAAAAAGCATTTTCGGCAAAAACAATAAAAAAAGATAATAAAAAAACAACAAGTATTAATTTGGATAAGGATCTAAATATAATTGATGGAATAATTTCAGGAGGGTATTATGATACGGGAAAGGAAGTAGGGAGTATTACTGACGCAACAATTGAAACAGAAAAACTTAAAAGGGATAAAATATTACTTGATGACTTTTATTTTTACTTTACACACCGTTAAACAAGAGTATTGGTATCTTGATTTTACAATCTTACACCAAGGACTCCATTAACGATATTTTTAAGCCATTTATTGAACGCTTATTTAGCTTATCAGCATTTTCTTTTAATGCAATTCTTTCTGAATTTATGCCAAAAAAATTACAAGAGGTTTTTAAAGAGCATTCCGTAATAAAAGAGTTTACTTTTACCCAAAAGATAATTGGAAAATCGGTAAAAGATGAGGTTTTCCATAACAATGATTATAAAGTCACAATTTCTATTAGACCACAAGGTACTGTTCAGCTCAGTAAATTAGATAAATTAAAACAAAAAATAGGGAAATTTAATTTATCTTTTTTTGATAAGAATCCGCAAGAATTGACTTTAGAAAATTTTAATCAAAAAAAGCGTATATTAAGTCTGATGATACTTATTCGAGTGAAACCCCATTTGAACTAGACAGCGCGATGGATATAAAGGCAACAATATATTTAAAGAATCACATAAAAGTTTCAGAAAATGGTACACCTGATTTCGATGCGTTAAAAAAATATGCTATTAAAGCTTTGAGCGAGATTGTTGTACCGGAAATATATCCAGAAGTAGATTTGAAATGAAATTTGAAAACATTAAATTAATCATAGTAGAAAGTTTTAGATGGAGAAATAGAAATCTTCTTGAAAACAGGAATTTTGTAGATAAAAAAATTTCTTTTTTAATTCTTATCAAGAAAAACTTTTCTCAGCTTGTTTTTGGTATCTTCTTGTCTGTGCTATTTAGGGAATTAATTAACAAAGATTTTGCTGCTAACATGGTAACTGCACTTTCAATTTTTGTAGGTTTGTTTACCACTACTTTAATTTTAATTTTTGATAAATACATTTCACATTACAAAATTGAAGACAAAGCTGAAGCAGCTATGGCAGACTTGAGCGAAATACCAAGTGACTTAGAAGTTAATTTACTTCGGACAAAAAATTTTTCAAAAAGATTTGTTTATGTTTCTCTTGAATCACTTTTGATAGCTATACTATTAATAATGATTTTGTTAATTCCGTTGATGATGGGTAATATTTTTAGTGATATAGACTTATTAGATTACAAATTTGAATTTCAAAATTTAAATCTTGTTAAAATAAAAATATTCTCATTTAATTTTTTGGTGTTTATTACAAGGGTTGTTCTTTATGTTCTGCTAATTAATTATTTCACTAGAATGTTTTATGTGTTTGGAGCACTAGGTGAATATATTAAGGGTGTATTTGACGACAAAATCAAACCCAATATCTAAAACCCAAGGGATGTGAAATGCGTAAGTTTGCATTTAAAATTATAAAATATTTACACCATAATAAGATTGAATTTATAGTTGACAAATTTATCAAAGCAATTAGACTATCTAAATAGCAATTGGAGGCAAATAAAGATAGGATGCTAAGTAACGATTTATTTTTTTACCAGAACTTGTATCTGTGGAGAAAGAAACATAAGATCTTTCCTTATATCCTACTCGTTAAAGCTCCACAAATCTTCAAAAGTAAAAAATCACCCTATAGTCTGCATTCATAACGCTATACCTTTTCCACAACAACTTATTTTCTGAAATTGCTTTTATTGATAAATAAATAATTAACTCCGAAAAATGGTCTGTTTTGGTGGAAGCAAATTCGTAATACATAAAACGCATTGGGTGTTGATACCCTCTTGCTCCCTTAAAGAAACTGAGGAAATCAGAGCCTAGGCAAAAGAAAATAGCGCAAAACAATCAATTGCTGTTTTGGGAAGAAATAAAAGTCCGGCCATCGCCCAGGACTTTTACCTTTTATTTTGTGGTCGACTCTTCTAAAGAGCTATCGTAACCCAGTTGCCAAAAGTACATATCAATGATCTTCATTGGTGGATAATATATCGATCTTTTATCCTTGATCATTTGTGTACATAAATTAATTTCAGGTTTATTGTCATGGTAAAATTGAAATATTTTACCTAATCCCCTCTATCAAATTTTATTTTCTTATCCTTGGTAATCTCAGTGAATCCCTTGATAAAATATTCATCAAAAGCGGGTGTACAACCGAAGGTTCCTAGTAAAACTTTACTCATTAGGGTATCCGTCGTGCTAATTGCTTTTTCCTCTTTATTTCCTCGTTTAAACCGTATTCCTCTATAATAATTGGAAACTTCCCTTTTTAAACCCAATATTTCATCAATTATAACATCACTTAAATCTGTTGGTCGATAGTGTTTCAAGTGCTCAAACTTGCCAGAATAGTAAATATCTACCACTCCTTCATGGACCATATGATTCTTTTGTAATAATCCTCCGGATCCCCGGTACATTCCCCAACTTGCCAAATAAAATCCAAGATGTAACTGATGGTGAATTGTTGGTCCGCTCAAAGCAAAGACTTTCCGGCAATGATCCCATGAATGATACCTATGAAGAGTATCTGCACTGGCCTCCGCCAAATATTGTTCAATGACTGTAGTTATCTTTTCCAAACCGATAAATTAACGATAATTATTTATTCCAGAAAAATCGACTTCAACCGAAAGAAGTCCTCTTTCTTCTAAAAGCATTTTTAATTGAACATGATTAAGTTGTTTCTCAGGACATTTACTCCCGAGGGTAATTTTTTCGAGTGTGACAGGAAGGAGGGTATTAACTATAGGAACGCTTATAAACGGTGCAATTATCTTATGACTATAAGTGAGATTCCACTTCCTTTCAAGACTTTCCGTTGCCCCCTTGATTCTGCGGTTGGTATTGTTGAGCGCCAATAATAATCTTACCTCACTTTCCTCTGTATATTCAAATGGCTTGAAAAAGTGTTTCCAGATACCCAGACTTTTGAACTTTAGTTTCTGACCAATCTTCAACCGGACCTGCTCCATTAAATTCTTAATAAGCTCCAGCTCTAAATGGTAAGGAATACCGCTGCTTTGCTGAGTTCCATAGCTAACTTTCTTCAGTTTAACGCCAGGTAGGTTACCACCCTTGTCAATCCTGAATACTAGACACGCACCTTTGCAGTCATCCCCGTACAGTCGCCACTGATTTAATTTATCCTTTACAGTAGAGCAGCAGGAAATAAACCGTCTGTTCATTTCTTTAAGCTCTGCCGGATTGTTAAAAACAGTATAAGTGCTATCAAGATATTGGTCGACATATTCAACCTCTGAAGTGTCATTCATTCCAGCAATGCCGTTCATTCGTATGGTGTTGCCATCCACTGTAGCGAAAACAGTTTCTAGCGAGGCGTATCTATATATTAATGTATCTAAAGGCAGATCGTCAAGTAGGATATTGAACAATCTGTTTTCAAAATTCCCATCCAAGGTAATATCCTTACCAAGTCGGAAATATTGACCACTTCTATTGTAGTGTAAATGTTTTTTGAGCCTTTCATTATTGAAAAGTTCTTTGACACTTTCGTACTTTGACAATTCTTGTTTTGGGATCTTTCCATTCAAGATAAATTTGTTTACCTCCGTTTGAAGGACAAATGCTATTTCATTCTTTATCCCTTGAAGCTCCTCATCCGTTGGAATATCGAAGATTTTCTCAACAAGATCTCTGGCATTTTCAAGGAAACTGAGGATTGTGTTGTCATTATTGTAAAGGAGTATCTGTAATCCGTTGGTTACTATCGTATATTTAAACGAAGTCGACTCAACAATCTGATAGTTTCTAATATCATTCGTGCTGATCTGCTCCAAATACGGCCTTGTATCAAAAATCGCTAACGGCTCACCGTTACTAAAGATTGCAGCTTCAATTACGAGTGTATAATTTTTTTGAGAAGTTATAAATGGTCGGATCAACACGGCACCTTCGATTTCCGAAAGTTGAATATTTACTTCATCAAGTAAAGAGTAAATGTTAAAGTCAAGGTGGTCCATAGAGAGGCGTTAAGTAAATAAATTAATATTAAGGTTTCTAAATTATCATTTCGTCTGTGGATTTAGGATCAATCGCCTGGAAATTATACCTCTATAACTCCACGTCTGAACAATAACATCGGTAACTAAGGTAATATTCTTATAGGTTGTTGCCTATTTTTTCTTGATTTAATTTTTGTTTGTCGTGGCACTATAGTACTGTACTATTGATTCTGTCGACAACAGTCTGGACAGTTTCACAAATAATATCCATATCCCACTTAAAATACTCTCTTCTAGGATCCAGCCTATAGGCTTTTAACAATTCATGAATTTCCTTTTCGGCCAATTTACAATCAAAAACATTCCACTCCCTCATTACATAATGCTTATCCGGAACACCTGTCTTTGAGAGTTCGGACGCACGTTCTTTAGAATTCCTGGTAGTCAAACCAACTTTGAAAACATTATCTGGTAACGTTGGATTTCTCAGGACATAAATATATCCAGAATTGGCCCCCCGTAAACCTTCTTTTTCTTATCCGACACGATTAACGTATCAGTCTTACTTTCAAAATATGAGGTTGTTGTCTCTACCCAGGTTTTTCCTGTAATCTGCTTCCCTTTTTTATCTGTTCCAAATTCATCAGGAGTCAACGTTTTCCAATAACCAGCAGTTTCTATTTTAAAATTTTCATCTCTTACTGAAACCCTGTCTGGGGAAAACTTGTTGTTTCGATTCAGAATGTATAATATTCTCGTATGCTTTTTAAATTTATTGTCAACAATGTTGTACTCTTTCTTCTTTAACGGACTTCTTGCTATTTCTTTGTAACCAGTATCATGAACCTCATCAAGTATCTCATCTTCGAAAAAAGTATAATAGGTTGGTAGATGAAGTACCATTTTGGCTAGTTCAAATATCGGGTTGTATTTTTCAATATCCCTTAGATGGTTCATATAGGCCTCTCTGTTTTCTTCCTTAAAATGCTCGCCCTCTTGAAGCGTGCCTGATAGTTCATCTGTAATGATATTGAATGCTTGCCCAACGTCTTTAGCAATATATCTTCCATCGATCGTTTCAGAATCAAGATCAACCCTGCAGATTATTAAAGACTTCCATAGATTAGGATCCTGGTTAAGCCTCACTGCCTCAAGCTTATATTTGTCATTAGGTTTTATTCCTTTCTTAAGATTTAGTTGATCAAATCCGGGAAGGTTCTTGGTAGCACTTTCCGTATCTGTTATCTCACCCGCTTGAAATAAAATAGTTACCTCATTTTCTCTTCTAACAATAGAGACCCCTGAAATTACATACTCAGCCCCGTCTTGCGATTTAAAGGTAATCTGATTGATGTCCGCTCCGACATTGTAATTGAAGATCACGTCTTTTTCAAGAGAATCCTTTATAGACTCTATGTTTCCATCAAAAGCCTCAGAAACAATATAATTGGTAAAGTCAAAAAACGATAACAGATAATCCTCTTCTTCCAATAACTCAAAATACATGATCTTTTTATCATATATAAAAAATGCTTCCAGAATATTAAACATAAGGGGCATAGATCTTAAGCCTAGGCTTAAAAGTCGGCTATTGAACTCTCTGAGGAAATGCCTGATTTCATTATCCATTCCTAAATCGATTCCATTTATATTCTGGATAAAAGCCGTTTTATTGGCTTTTTCAAAATTAGTCTTGAGTTCTTTTTTAATCTTTGGGTTATTGGCCATTCTCTGGTTGTGTAGCTCAACGATCCTTTCATATTCAGGTGTACCTTCTTTAGGTAGTACACCATGAAAAATATCCTTTAATCTGTTTTGATGAGCGCTCATGAATTTGTATTTGAAGTTATTAAGTCTCTGCAATATACACACAGCTTATTAGTCAAAGAATAATAGCTTTAAATTAAATATGGTCAACCGCCTGTCATTCAAGTTTTCCATTGGAGGCCCATGGCTTGATTCATTTAAAAATATCTTATCTGATAAATTGATACATTTGAAATGTAAATTTGGTTTGTGTATGTGCGGCTTAAGATCAGGGTGTTCCGGTGTGGTCTCTGGCAAAACCCTCTTTCACTTATCATCATTTCCTTTCTCTGTTTTGGGCTTAGGCCCAGGTTTGATTGCTTCCATAATTAATTTTTAAATTAATAATTAGTTCTCGGACCGATATAAGCCCTATACATAGCTAATCTAACCCAGATCAATTAATTTACGGTTTCCCATAAAACAGTATATATATTGGAACAAGGATACTACCTAAAGCAAAGGATAAACTTGAGGAATTTATACGATGGAGAAATAGCCAGATAAAATGAGAGTGCTTAAAAAATGATCTATTTTTTGCTGTACGCGAAAGTAGATTTTTTAGTTTGATAAGTTCAATAGTTATTAGATTAGCGCATTCGTTTTAGTTTCAACTGCAATGAATTACCTTTGAAGTCTAATTTGTTTTTTGAAGATATTTTCAGATTTTATTAATTTCTCTAAGAACATTAGAAAATCTATAGTTTATTTAGCACCTCCTGTTTTATGCCCTAGGCAATCGTTGAACTGCTCAAAAAATAACTAATATTGCAGGGTTCTTCTCATATTTTTTAATAAGGTTTGAGATTCTTATCCCTTAATTCATTTAATGGTTTAGATAAAATGTCAACAATTCCGTCAAAAGTTTTCACTCTAAAGGATTTTTTCCCAAGATTCAATGTTTACCAGTGTTGCATTAGATCCTTCACTAATTCTACAAACTTTTTTTGTGAAAGACCTAAAGCATTACTTAACCGAATAATATTAGTACTCATAATGGAAAAACCGTTTGTCATTGATCAAAATAACAACACAAATCATGAAAACTTAAGATTGTAGTCTGATGAAATCCCAAGGAACCAACCCCGTTAACGTATGTTGCGCAATCATAAAAAATGAGGATAAAAATGTATTGGTTGCACAAAGGAGCTCAACAATGTCTTTGCCACTTAAATGGGAATTTCCAGGAGGAAAAGTAGAGCAAAGAGAAACTGCGGAGCAATGCTTAATTCGTGAATTAAAAGAGGAATTAAATATAATAGTTAAAATAGTTCGATTAATTGGATCCCATATACATAAGTATCCTAGCCTTTCCATTAACTTGATCGCTTTTGAATGTATTATAGTTAGTGGCGAGATCGTTCTCTCTGAACACATAGCTTTTAAATGGGTCGATAAAGAAAAACTTTTGGAATTAGATTTGGCTGATGCAGATGTACCATTTGTAGATAAGCTCTAATAATTATGTTTTAGAATTTATGCCAATTTCTATGAAAAGCAAGGTATTCTTTCTGTTTACTATTAAAAGATCCAACATTCTTTTTTTGTAGATTCCAATCTGCAAAAACTTTAGCCGCTTCTTTTTTAATTAACAGCTCGCCATCATCGCTGAAGCTAATAATTCCCTTATCAAAAAGTTTGTCAACATGGGGGCTTAGGAGTAAACCGTTGTTGCCGTCAATTTTCTCAATGTTATCTGATTTACACCAGGGTTTTATATGACTAGCAATTAAAAAAGATAGATCACTTACATCAGTTATTCTGCAAAACTGTTCAATTTTAATAAGATTGCGCTTATATAAACCTTGACCTGTCCTAGCCTTAATAAGCTGTTGTTTCTCTTGTTCTGGAATATTTAAATTTTCTATTTCTTTTTGTTCCTGGTCGTCTAAAATTTCCTTTTGGTCTTGTATTAAATCTGGTAATATATAGGTGTTTTCTAAGTTGATTATCTCTATAAGTTTTTCACCTAATTTAGCGCTTATTTGTGCTAGGTAAATACCTTGATTTCCATTCCCATTTTGTTGTAGTGGAGAATATCTCGATGGAAGCATTTCTTTTATGTCATCGATAAAATCTTTTGGTTTAAAGGAACTATTTAAAACCTCCCAATCAATTTTAACCAGATATCCATCCTTGCTCCACTGTTCACCAACGACACCAAATTCTTCAGGAACAGGAGCATTTGAATAACGTTGACGAATAATACCAATTGCTTTAATTTTGGCACCTGCGTACGAGAAAATAACATCGCCTATGTTGGTTTCGGTTAAATTTGTATAGCTTTTGTTAGCGCTATTGTTCTTATTTTTGATTGGAGACCAAATATATCCACCCCCAACTTCCGCCTTATAAGTTTGCTTGTGATTTACCCACCAATAATTCATACTACTCTAGGTTTTGGTTATTGGAACTATCTGAATAATTTTGTCCTCAAACTGCTTACTCTCACTTCCGTCTTTATTCAGTTTGGGAACTTTTTCGTAGGTTATTTCAATCATATTATTGCTAGGTATCTTCGGAAAAAGGTGACCTATTGATTTCAAGTTTAAAGCTTTCACTAAAAGAGGGAGGTGTCTAATGCTATATTTATCTCTTTGGCTAAGGTCTTCGACTTTACCAACAAAGCTGTCAGCCAACTTTAGTTTTGAACTAAGATGCGCTTTTGAGATACCCTTTTTTATTCTTAATGCTTTAACTTCTTCTATTAATAGATAATCTATCTCAGAGAGTATTTTTTTCTCCATAATTTTAAGAAAAAAATCAACCAACATGTTGGTTGTTAAATAAATTATACTTATCTTCGTTATCAGTTATTTATAGCGACAAATAGAGTTGGGGTATAACCTGGCTTTAACGATGTCACTCATGAACGAAAACCGTCAAACTTTCACATGAGCCGATCGTGAGTTCGCCTATCTATTGAGTTTTGCTATCTTCGTGATATCTTATATTCAATAGGGCGGGCTTCATGTTAGTCTTTTGTGAAACTTAAGCCTTGGCTTAAGCGGTTCTTGACGGTACCACGTTCAAAAGCATTGAAGTCCGCCTTATTGGTTTTCCAATCTGGTTTCCTTTTGCTTTTGGGGTACATCGTTTTACATAAAATTACCGTTTATGAAAACGAAAAAATTAAGCGCCATCAAATTGTATCTATTCCAGGAAGAGATACTTTGTTATTCCCTTAAACTCTTGTTAAAGAACGTTATCTGTTCTCCATCGTAATACGCGTGCCGGAATTACAAGTTTAAATAAAGCCCAATAAAAAACAGGGGTTGGTGTGAGAGAGCGCACTTATTCCCAGTGGGTTAATTTAGCTTGGTACCAGCCCTTATTGCTTTTTAGGCAAAGGTGCAGTACTATGGTGTTTCGCAATCCCAAGGTAGTCATCTTTTTCTAATTACAAATACGGTTTGCCGTATCTGCATATTTTATGCGGAAGGGCTGGTTTTTGCCTGTTTTTTTATTACACATATAAATTCCAAACAACATGAACCTAAGCAATCACTATCCTTTCGATAGGCTTTACGCTTTAAAGCCTAAGAATCCTGTATAATCTACCCAAATCAAGGCAGGTAAACCAAAAATGGTTAAATAGAAATAGGTTCTTTAATGATAACCTGCCTTGGTTTTGCCTCCGTGATTATTTCCTCCAAAACCAACTAACTAAATCATGAAAATAAAGATAAGAAATATCTTACGGGACTTGCTATGTGCAAATTCTGGATATAAAAAACTGGAAAATCAGTCTACAAACTATTTTTCCGCCATAAACACTAAGACTTTCAGTAAGGTCAACCAAACTCAAATTTTGCGACAGAACCTTATCCAAAAAATATCTGCGGCTAGCCTGCTCATTTTCACACTTACTTCTATTGCCGCATGTTGCTATGGCCAGGGAGTCAATAATGCTAGACCTTTGATTATTGGTGATACTTTAAGCAGATCAGATTTAGCCAGCATTTTTTCAGCAAACAATTTACCTAAAAATGGTAGAGCGCTTTCGTTAGATCACTACAATGATGATCTGATTATCCTTGATTTTATGAATTCCTTCTGTGCAGGCTGCATTGCAGCTATTCCAAAACTCGATTCACTTAAAAACAAATTTGAGAAACTGAAAATCTTTATGGTATCGCCCGAAAATAAGGAGAAATCACTTTATTTCTTCCGACATAATGAGATAGCAAGAAAGACAAAAATTCCGATGATATATGGGGATACAATTCTTAAAAAATTATTCCCCCACATGTTTATCTCACATCTGGTTTGGATAAAAAACGCAAAAGTTCTGGCTATTACAAGACCGAAAGAGGTTAACCAGGAAAATATCAACAAAGTTCTTGCAGGAGAGAAAATAAACTTTCCTATAAAAAATGACTTCCTAAAATCAGCTAAAAATGAATAGGCTATTATTTCTATGTCTTCTAGTCATACTACCGTTTATGCTAAAAGCGCAATCGATAACCGGGGATGTACATGATAAGGAAACCGGCAACATTATTTCCGGCGCCTCAATCAGATCAGTAAAAAACAGGACTGTCTCTACTTCGGACGAAAATGGAGTCTTTAAAATTGTTTTGATCATGCTCCCGGACACCCTTATAGCCAGCAAGATGGGCTACAGCCAGTTAAAAATAGCGGTTCAAACACGAACGCTTATCAATATTACACTTGTTCCTGCATCCAACCAACTAGAGGACGTAACGGTAAGTACTGGCTATCAAACAATATCAAAAGAGAGAGCGACAGGATCTTTTGAGGTGATCGATAACAAAATGCTGAACAGAAGAACAGGAACGGATGTCCTAAGCAGGCTCGAAGGAATTACCACCGGTCTTCAATTTGACAGACGCGGCCAAAGTCCAGACCAAAGTGCAGCAAGCGCGGGAAATATAGTTATACGAGGGATCAGTACGCTTTCCAGTAATATAAAAACACCTCTCATTGTACTCGACAACTTTCCTTATGAAGGGGATATCCTAAATATAAATCCGTCGGACATTGAACAGGTGACGGTATTGAAAGATGCCGCAGCAGCATCAATCTGGGGAGCAAGGGCAGGAAATGGTGTTATCGTAATCACCACAAAAAAAGGAAAGATTAACAGCTCAACCAAAATCACATTGGGAGCAAACCTGATTGTCTCCGAAAAGCCGAATCTCTTTAAATATCCCAGTATGTCCAGCTCAGACTTCATTGATATTGAGCAGTATTTATTCAGGCAGGGCTTCTATGATTCTGCCTTAGGGAACAACACTACGTATCCCGTTCTTTCACCTGCTGTCGAGATTTTCGATCAGTCCAGAAAAAAACTTATCTCCAGGGCAGACTCATTGGTACTGGTTGATCAGTTGAAAAGTAGGGATATAAGAAAAGATTTCGATAAAAATCTTTACAGGAATGGAATAAGCCAGCAATACAATCTTGGTATAAACGGTGGATCTGAAAAGATGGCCTATGCTGTTTCTGCAGGCTTTGATAAGAATTTCTTTAACCAGATGGGTAATTCATACCAAAGAATAACTTTGAGGGCCCAGAACACTTATAAACCCATAAAAAATATTGAAATACTGTTTGGATTACAGTATTCCAGTAGCATTTCAGAAAACAACAGTCCAGGCGGAATAAGCGACATTCAATATGCATCCGGAAAAAACCTTTATCCATATGCCCAGTTAGCTGATGATTCTGGAAACCCAGTTTATTTTGCAAAAAATTATAGATCCGGGTATCTGGATACAGCAGGAAGAGGGAAACTCATGAATTGGCAATATAGTCCTCTTGACGAGCTGGCCAACGCTAACAACACCAACAGTCTCCAAGGGATACTTATCAATACAGGAATCAGATACAGAATTAGCGATAGCTGGGCTGCTGACCTTAAATACCAATTTGAAGAAAACAAGACTGCAGCCAAAAACCTGTACAATCAACGAACATTTCTGACACGGGACCTGATCAATCAGTTTACATTGCTACAGGGTGAAAAAATTACCTATAGGGTACCATTAGGTTCAATCCTAAATTCAAGTAACAGTACTTTAGGTGTTCATTCTGCGAGGGCCCAGCTCAGTTACAACAAACAATGGAATAAACACAATATAACAGGGATAGCTGGTTTTGAAGTCCGGGATGGCAGCACCAAAAGTAACTACGACAGAACATATGGTTACGATGAAAATACACTTTCGATCTCGGGCGTAGATTACATTACCAATTTTACAAAGTACGGTAAACTTGGTACTGGAAGAATCCCCTTCAACACAGGGTTTACCCAGCTTGAAAACCGGTTTGTATCGATGTATGCCAATGCCGCATATACCTTTAAAGAGCGATATATCCTATCAGGGAGTATAAGAAGAGATGCCTCCAATATTTTCGGCGCCAGTACCAATAATAAATGGAAGCCCTTATGGTCATCCGGATTTGCTTGGGAAATCAGCAGGGAAGGATTTTATAGTATCGGTTTTTTACCTATGCTAAAGCTACGGGCCACCTATGGAGTCAGCGGCAATACCAACAACAGCATATCGTCCATCCCTATACTTTCTTATTCTTCAGGCGCGAACAATATCATCGCCAATTTACAGAATGCGACAATCCTCTCAGGCGGGAACCCCAACCTGACCTGGGAATCTGTTAGAACATTGAACTTAGGTTTAGATTTTTCTATGACCCAGAGCAGGGTTTCCGGAAGCATTGAATGGTATAGCAAGAGAACTGACGATCTCATCGCGGGCCAGCTTATAGATCCGACAACCGGTTTTGGGGGTATTTCTTCGAATAGTGGCGGAATGTTGGGCGAGGGGGTGGATATCACCCTTAATACGCTTAATTTAAATGGAGCCTTCAAGTGGAGTACAACACTGCTTTTCAGCAGGGCTTCTGCCAAAATCACAAAAATCAAGAACGATGTGTCAAAGCGCCAGGGCCTCGACTATGCCCTGGGGGACGGCTCATTGATCCTGCAGGCACAAGATACGAATCCTTATGCATTATGGGCTTTCAAATGGGGTGGTCTCGATAGTAAAACAGGTAATCCCATCGGTTATCTCAACAGCGAGGCCAGTCAAGACTATACAGCTATTCTGAACGGCACACTTGTAGAGGACCTGGTTTACAAAGGCACTGCGCTTCCCCTTATTTCGGTTCCCTACGAAACAGTTTCAATTATAAGAATTTTGGTCTCGCCATTAACATGACTTATAAAATGGGGTATTATTTCAGAAAAAAAACCATTTCTTACTATAACCTTTACAACAATGGTGCTTCCTCTCCGGAATTTTCTAAAAGATGGCAAGTGCCGGGCGACGAGTTAAAGACTAATATCCCTTCAATGATATATCCGGCCATCCCGGCAAGAGACTCATTTTATCAGGGCTCAGAGGCCTCGGTATTAAATGGCAACCATATCCGTATTCAGGACATCAGTTTGAGCTATGATATGGCACTGAAAAGAAAAAGTGCCTTTCCGGCAAACAGTATATCATTTTATATATACATCAATAATGTCGGTATCCTGTGGCGGGCAAATAAAGAGGGGCTTGATCCCGACTACAACAATGAGAACGCTGCATTCCCTTTACCAAGAAGTATATCAGCAGGATTAAAAATAAATCTTTTATAAAATGAAAGCAACATATTTGATTTTACTAGTGTCAATCGCAATGAGCTTGGCTTCGTGTAAAAGTTCCTTGATGAAAAACCGGACAGAAGCCTTTCAACCCCTGATAAACTGCAGGACCTCCAGGCACTGTTGGACGGGGCCGCGAGAATGAACAGGGCCGCAATCGCCCCTATGAATGCAAGCGATGAGTTTTATTTGCAACCTACTGTTTGGACAGCATTGCCAAAGCAATTTGATAAGGACTGCTATGTCTGGTCCCCTGAAACACAGAATGACCAGGACTGGGAGGCACTTTATATTATTGTATATTATGCAAATACGATTCTGGACAATATTGATCGCGCTGGTAAAAACGGAACAGCCGCTGAATACAACAGCATAAAAGGTTCAGCATTGTTTTTCAGGGCCCATGCATATTATCAGCTTTCACAGACCTTTGCAGCACAGTTTGACCCTAACACAGCAGAAAGCACTAAAGGTATTGTGTTACGAGGGAATTCAGACTTTTCAATACCTTCGAAAAGGTCCACCATAAAGGAAACCTTTGAACAGATATTAGGGGACTTAAACGAGGCTAAAACCCTTTTGCCTATTGATGTACTTTATAAAACAAGAGTGAACAGGGCCAGTGCCTTTGCGCTGATGGCAAGGACATATCTTGTTATGGGCGACTATGACAACGCGCTGAACAATGCATCATCTGCTCTGGAATTAAATAACCGATTGCTAGACTTCAATACCCTGGATGCTAGAGCTACTGCGCCTTTGCCTCTGTTCAATGATGAAGTAGTATTTTACTGTAATACCAATCTACCCCTAGTCTCAGTTTCTAGCAGAGCCATAATTGACACGGCCTTATACAGGAGCTATCAAGATAATGATCTTCGAAAATCTGTCTATTTTTCATCTAATGGTAAGGGGGGATACTTTTTCAAGGGAAGTCTAAACGGCTCTACCTCCAATACTTTCAATGGAATTGCAAATGATGAGCTTTATCTAATTAAAGCTGAATGTGAAGCCAGGACGGGCAATGTACCTGAATCAATGAGAACACTTAACACCCTGATTCGAAAAAGGTTCAAAACGGGAAGCTTTACGGATTTCTCGGCCGAAACCAGTGACGAAGCACTCCAGCTGATCCTCGCCGAACGTAAAAAAGAGCTTATTTACAGAGGATTACGATTCTCGGATATTAGACGTTTAAATATGAAAGGTGCCGCGATATTTCTCACTAGAAACCTGGATGGTAAAATTTATAGGTTGGAACCTAATGATAAAAGATTTACTTGGCTCATCCCTCAGAAAGTTATCAGTTTAACTGATCTTGAACAGAATGAGCGTTAATAAAACTAAATAGGGTACCGTAAACTTACAGTACCCTATTTACTCCTATAAATTACCTATCTTATTTAGTCCACTTTGAAGTGTACACTTTCGCTTTGCTCAGGAAAAGTGGTCGGAGATGGAGTTCCCGGATTCTCAGCTGCCAAAAGGGCGTTTAAATCTGTTTGACTTAAGCCGGTTGTTGGATCCTGAGATGGATTCTCTATATAAATCTCACATAACGAAACATCTCCGCTACATCCACCACCACTAGGATTTCGGGTATAGCTTGCCGCTGAGTTTTGACTTCCAGACGGATTATAACTAAACCAGGTTGCGTCGTATTTTTTTGCTGGTTTAAATGCAAAAGTCAAACCCATGATTGCTACAAGAGCAAATGTAAACATAGCTCCAAGCCATGTTTTTTAGTATTAAATGATTTGGTATACATACCGTTATTGTTTAAATTTAAAATGATTTAATTATGGTCGCCCTTGTGGCGGGCATTCCGAAAAGGACTGTTCAGCTTTGGACAGCCTTTTTCCTTTCAGCAGGCCTTACGGCCTCGCCGGGAACAGCGCATATTTTCGAACATGTGGAAAATAAACAACTACTCTCTTTTGGGCATGGTATTTATTGGGCTCACTTAATGCAGGCGAACCTAATTTTGCCTCTACATTAGATAAAAATTTAGTAATCATTTTAAGGATTAGCGTTGCAAGCATAGAAGGGTCAGTTCGGAAAATTATTTCCGATATCCGATCAATCCATGTAGCTACCCTTAAAGTTTTCATAATTCCTGTTTTTGCCTAACATTTACCCTTTTACAACAACCTGGCTGTTGCATGCCCATTCTAAAAATATACGCGCGTATCGCTGCGACTGCGTCCCCTGTATAAAGTCCGGTCAAAACTTGCGAGCACCTGCCGGTTTCCGCACCAATAACCTAATCAACTTCTGGGCAGATTATCTTAGCGCTTTGTACTTAACGCCCGGGAAGGGCGGCTGAAAACAGGTGCTACCCACCATATTTCAATATTTTTTCCCAAATCAATGGGGGCTGTTTTCTTTTTTGGAACGTCGTCTTTTCTCTTGCTCAAGCTTTTTGAGGAGCTCTTCCCTCTTAGCGGCACAAATAATGACACTCTCACGTTCGCGCTGATAGTGCATGACCTGTTTATTACCTTCACGAGCCAGTGTTTCCAGTCGCAGGTCCGTTATCTGATCCTCGCATGTGCAATTTTTCTGAGGAAATAGTGCTGCCAGTCCAACCCCAATGACAACTGCGATAATGCCAAAAAGGCTTTGATAAACTTCTCCGCGTTCCGGCTTTTTAAATCTCATCCAAAGAAATTTATACTCTTTTTTTCAGGGCCTGACGGCTGTTCATTGAAATCATTGTTCATTGCCTATCGGATTACTTGAATAAATTTAGGCCTATCCTTTCAGAAAAATAGAGACAAAAAGAACGTTTTTCCGTCAACTGCACCAAATTCGGAGGTGAACTGTCCCTTACTTTGATGAATTGATCCCAATGACTGGCCATTAAAAAGGTCTTTTTGTATTTTTATGAAACTAATAAGACAGTTTATGCATAGCAAGAAATCAGATGGCAAAAATCTTCCAGATTATTTCAGCTTTGGCTGGATGATGCTGATCTCGCTATGCATAACGCTTTGTTTAAACTGGCCAACAATGAACTCACGGTTTTGGCATACCTTCATCCAAGATTGGTATCACATTGCATGTGCAAATACATTTGCAACCGTTTTCATCATGATAACCTTTACCAATATTTTCACAAGTTATCTGGATTCAAAGTGGCTCTGGGAGAATGATTTATGGAAACGGCTTGTTTTTCAGATTCTATTAGGATTTATGGCACCTATACTGATCTGTTATTTTTTCAGTTGGGTTTCTTTTTATTTCCTCAACGTCAATATCAGCTCAACAAGGTATATCCGGAATATGTCCAGCTTACTTGTGCTCATCTGTATCATGATCAATCTCCTGCATATGGTGTATTATTATATACATAGATCTTCAGAATGGCTAAGTAATAACCTTGGAAAACCAAAACCAGCGCCAGTTTTGTATCTATTTATCCCTGATGGGAAGGGAGAGAAGAAAATTGCAACCGCAGCTATTGCCTATATATATGTAGAAAACGGGACAACCTATATCCAGCATCATAATAGTGAACTTGATGTATGTTTTATAGCTTTAGACAGTCTCTATAAAAAACTAGACGAAGCATCCTTTTTCAAAGCAACAAGAAGTTATATTGTCTCTTCTGCGGCAGTAGATAGTTATGTAAAGATTCCACACAAAGGCCTTAAAGTAAGACTACGACCAGAAACCCCAGAACCTATAAACGTCAGCCGTTCAAAAGCCCCTCGATTTATAGACTGGTTAAAAACCGACTCTTAGTAAAGTTTTTAAACACACAGTCCAGGTAAATCTGTTGTTTAAAATGACTAAGACTTTTAATCGGGCCTAGCTGTACCAATCATTTTGTTTGGATTACCAACCAAAAGGGATAAGATTTTTTCAGTAGAAGCAAAAAGCAAACGAAGGGAAGGCCCAAGGGTGGGGTTTGCAGGCCGCAATTGTGTGGAGGGCAATCCAACTGATTCTTACTGATTTAGTTTCCAAGAAGTTTTTGCTTTATCCTATCACCGCTGCATACCCTGACCATGCTTTCTTGACTTTTTACGCCTTCTCTTTTCAGCTTCTTCAACAGTATCAGCCGCAATGTCGGGAATATAAATAGGCGCTATCAATACCTCTAAAAAGTCTCCAACAGATTTACCTGTTACTTGCAACATATCTCCAACAGAAGAAAACAATCCTTTAGCTACATCACGAGCAAGATCATTGGCTACCGATCTACTTTGATAGCTTTTTGCAGCACCCTCCAGCAGAACATCCAGCTGCTCCCTTTGCTGCAAAGTACCGTTTTTTAATATATTGGCATAGGCCAGCGTATCTTTCAGGTTTCGCTCAAAGCCAAACTGCTCATCAAACAAACGCTCACCACATTGCTTAAAAGTCATCCGGTCGAACTGCCCCATTTTTTTAGAGTGCTCAGCATTTCGTCCTTTCGAACTGTTCATGGGACTGAGCTTTATTCTATTGGTGATATCCCTGCGGCTGACGATCACTTGTATATGCAGCTGGTTTCCACTCTTTTTTTCTCCACGCTTCCGGCTACCATCTTTAACCGCTGCATCCTTATGGCTATAATACCGGTTATGCTCCACTTTGCCAAACCAGAGCAGACCCTTATTGCTGTTTATCCCAGGGCGTCTGAAGTTCTTTGCATATTCATCCATTACTTTCTCTGCATATGTTTTCAGCACATTTTTCATAGCAGGATCCCCAACCGATTTCCTTAAATGCTCCAGTTCCTTTTGGCTTGGGCTGATGTTGATCAGGAAAAACTTGGCCTCATGTCGCCCCAGTTTTGCATTGTTTCCATCCAGTGCCCGGCGTACTTCATAGGCCTCCACATCCTGACGGCTTCCATTGAACCATAGTTCCGGCTGCTTTAGGTCCTCAGTCCGGTTCTCCTTTTCCAGGTAATTTACCAGCCCTCCACTGCTGCCCTTGTTACTCGCTTCCTTATTGTCCGTAATATTGATATACATGTTTATAAAAGATCAATCTGGTTTCTGGTTATCCTGGCCAGGCCCTCTTTCTCCCTAGCTGAAGTCATCATACCAAAGGCATCCCTGCTTTTGATGTAAGTGCCGAGTATATAGTGAAACTGCTTTTTAAGCTGCTCCCTCGTCGATAGTTTCACCAGGATGCTTTTGAGTATCTCATTTGTATTCAATAGTTTGCTGCTGTAATTCTTTCCAGCCGATAAAAGTTCACCTTGCCCACTGACCAGGGTAATGTTCTTTTTCTCCAATTCCCTTAAAAGATTATTGATATCCTGTTGGTTACCCGTCATCCGATCCACCTCTCTTTTTATCGGAATAAGCAGGTCATTTTCCTGGGACCTAATAAAACCAATGTAATCCTTGTGCTGTTTGAGCAGTGTATTCTTTAATAGCTCATCATTGATATCAAGCGGATCTTTCTTACTCCGAAAGAAGTAATCTACCATCTGCGCAAAAACCAACCGGTTCGGGCGGCCAAGCTTTTGCGCGATCCTGTCCATTTTGAGCGCGGTCTGCGTATTATATTTTATAGTTCTTAAAGTTTCCATTTCAGCTTTTCCTTGTTCGTTAAGTAACTTGTTATGTATATCGCTATATATATTACCCTATAGATATACAGCTATTTATGCATATACATATCTGTATATGCCAAACCCTCACCAGGGTTCCTTTTCATTTAATCTTACCGCGGCCAGCGGCCAAGAGAACCCCTGGAGGGTTCTCCAAACAGCCTTTACGCTAGCGTAAGGCTAAGATGGTGAGGCTCTGCCCAACCACCGCTTGCTCCTTTTTTCTGGAAATGAAAAAGGACCTTATGCATGTTGCTTTAACCCCTCAAAGTTTTTTAGTGGAGACCGATCCCAACAGATCTCTCATAAGAATTATTCAAAAAAACTATTTTAAAATGCTCAAATTATTATGTTACACTCACAAAATCCATAGTCATCTTGAAGATAAATTGCAGCTCAACACAGCTTCGTCTTCCAGGTTCCAGGATACCCGGCTTCCAAGAAAAGGATTATAGGAAGGGCTATAAAAGATATACCCAAAAGCCTGAAGCTCACCAATACACTTGTGATAAGTTGAGGTCGAATAGATCTTGGATGAGCGCATCAGCTTGCTCCGGCTGACCTGAAAAGGGTGATTCAACCCAGAATTTTCCGAGGCAAAGATCAGCGCAGCCAAAAGGCTCACGTGAAACGCCGAAAGCCTTTGATCCGCCTGAATCCGACATTTGAGATAATCAAGGTTTTTATTTATGTTCCTCATGTGCCTCCCCCCGAAATAATCGTTTGACAACCGCATTCTCAGGCGTACCATTCCCCAGGATCCGCCTAATATCCTCACGACTAAAATATACAATGCGGCCAATTTTGGTAAAGGGTAGTTTGCCGCTCACCCTTAGATGCAAAAGGGTACCGGCAGAAATTTTCATCAGTTTCCTAACCTCAGAACTTTTGAGGTACTCATCAGGCGTTGCCATTTGGAGCGGAACAATTTTTTTGATCTCTTCGATCAGATCGCTTTTTAGTTCAAGCAGATCACTTTTGGTAACCAGGTCTAAATTCATGTCTCTTAAAATTTAATGATCAATGCTCTCCAGCTAGCTATAACAATAAGCTATCTATTTGGAGATTTCACATCAAAAGTGAGAACAGAAACATGTAATCAGATGCCCAATGGAAGTGTTTGGGCATAACTGCGCTTTAAAATAGGCTAATGTCGATTAACAGGTTTAACCGGAACGATATCAAAAGCTCGATCCTTATCAGATATGAAAATATATTTAGAAGAGTCTTCAGAAGAAAAATAATTCTGGGCGGTCGCCAATGGTATTGACTTATCTCCATGTACAAAATTCTTGGCAATCATTTTATACCAAGGGCTGAAACCTTGAGTGCTCAATAACCTTTTCTCATTTGGCAGCATAAGCTTTTGTAATTGGCGCATGAGATCCATAAATGCCGCTAAATTCCCGCTGTTAATTACTATTTTTTCACTCGCCTCATACTGCAGGATTTCATCGAGCTGAGCCTGTAAACCTGTCAGATTTCTTTTAAGTTGCGCAATTTCTGCATCCCTTTGACTCAGCATCTTTTCTGTCGAAGTGTTTACATTCCATTCATCAATGGTATTTAAAAATCCTTGGAAGGCTTCTAATTTATCGAGATTCGCCGAGTGAATCTCATATACGGATCTGAACGGATCCTTAGCTGAATAAAAAGTAATTCTTCTTTGAATGCTACGGTTTACTTTACGAAAGAAAGCTTCCTTTCCATCCGGATTCTGTTGTAGATAATGATTCTGGTGAAAATCGTAAAAGGCTCGGTATTGGCAATCGGGCAGGCTATAAAGTTTTAGAGCAAAGAAATTATCCTCTAATTTTCTGTTAGGGAATATTGGATTACCGATCTCATATGGGTGTGGAGAAAAGTCAAATCTCCCCCGAAATTTAAAAAAATGTTCTGCCATGGTAAATATTAAGTGATCTGTTCCATCGCTAATCTGAGAGGGAAAAACTATCAAATACTTTCAATATACAAGTCTTTAAAATAACATACAAGCACTTTTGGATCAGTCAGACGATTAGAAAATTGACTTGGCGTTGGATAATACCATATCTCAAAAAATAAATACGAACAAATACTATTATTCGATTTTTTAACTTGAATTGCATATGTGTATGTTGATGCTATGATATTTAAGGTCAATTCCAAGGAAGCATTTCGAATGACGAATATTGATTAATTGTTAAAGGGTATTCATCCAGGTCTTTAAAATAGCCCAATTCCATTATGCACGCATTTTTTATCTCGTTAGAACGGTTGTATTTAGGCGGCTCAAAATCAACTTCTGCCATGATTAAATCCTCACTAGTCAAGGAAATATTCAAAGTATTAATAAATGTATCACAAAATCGCATAATCATGTTTTGAACCTCGGAATTATCAAAAAAATCTAAATCACCAGAGTCCATGTAAATCACCGCATTTACTGAGTTATACGGCCTCATGATGCCAGATTTTGCCCCCTCATACCTAGCAACAATAGGTATTGTTAGTATAGTTTTAGGTGAATATTTTGTGTCGTAACGACGCATTACATTGAACAGTGACATGAGTTTATCAAACTCTTCCTGGTCTGTATTTTTTACCCATAATGGTTTTCCTGTGCTAATCGTATATCCGATGTTACCCCTGTCGATTTCATAAATCGTTCCCACCTTATGATCTTTTTTTATATCCAGTGAGTAGTGGTGCATATGGAGTTAGCATTTGATAATATAGATCACCGTCTATACTTACTACTCGGTGCATAGTGACCCGTAAATCTTTTTCTTCGTTATAGTGTTCAGCAAGAGAACCACCTAAAATATCGATAAATACGGAACACAAGGATTTTGTCTTTTTTGACAAATGATGCCGTCTCCCCGTTTCTTTGAAATAAGTGTTAAAATCATCCTTTCCCCAATTGGGTTTTATTATTCCATGAGCAGCGCTTTTATTCTGAATTTCAGCAAGTTCACTCAATCGCGTTGCCTCATTTTCCGTAAAATTGGCACGCATAATCACTTTTTCCTTATCGGTACCAACTCTGGGTATCATTTTTCTTGGAGCACCAATAGGCTTTCCTCCAGATTTTGGATCATTTGGATTAAGATTTGTTCCGTAAGAAAATTTTTTAAACGAAAATAAGACATATGCTATAAATGCGTTGATAAAAGATATCTTACTGTAATCAAGTATCTTATGAAAATCATCCTTTAATCCAAAAAGATATACATTGACAGATGCATCAAGTTTCGTGAACAACTTTTGCCTATTGTATTCATCGATGATATATTCAAATTCACTTGCAGGGATCTCCATGAATTCATTTTCATACAGGTCTTCTATTAATACTCTACTTTTTATGCGTTTATCACGAATTTTCACCAATTTTTGGAATAGTTTCCTGCCGGCAGGATTCGCATGTAAAATTTCCAAAAAAGATTCGTAAGAAAAATCTCTAATCAGGATGTTGAATAAATCTATCAGCGCGCCATCGCCTGTACCCTGAATAATGTAATTGCATTTAGAAAGGTCATCTTGTTTGATTGATGTATCACGCCAATAGGATTCAGATCTATTATCTTCAGATATTAGCTTTTCGATCCCATATCCAATTGCATAGATGATCATGTCGGCTCGCTTGTGAATAACCTGATCCCCATACCGACTTACTGTAGTCCCGTTGATTTCAAATTTCTTTCCGGTATCTCTTTCCTTGACTTGCAATTCTTTAACATTACAGTACTCCACATAAGAATTTGATGCCAATTCGAGCGCTTCTTTTCTGATATCACCAAATTCTTTTTTTATAAATCTAACAACATTCGCTGCCGTATCGTGATGCCAGTTTAGGATTGGAAGGTTAGTCCTTGTTTGTGTGGAATGTTTTTCCGGCCAATCATATAAATAGGGATGAATGTCTCTGATGTTACACCCTGCTTGAATGTTGAGTGTTTGAGATCCTTCTTCAATAAGTATTACTTTGCACTTGGATTTTAATGACGCAGCAGCAAATGTCAGGCCTGCAATCCCTCCACCAATTATTGCAATAGTGAATTCTTCTTCACCTTCGGGAATCTTCTTGGTCTTTTTCAATGCGTCAAAGATGTTCAACGCTCTAATCTGTTGTTTGTAAAAAGTTATACCACTTTCAAAAATGCCAATGATGTATTTATAATCACTGATTCTAAATAGTTCGAGGTAATCTTGAGGCTTATTTGGTTCGGATTTGGTCATTAAACTTAGGTTATACATAGATAGTTATTTTTAATAAAAAATAAAAACCTATTTTCCTTTAAGAGAACCTGTTATCTTACGTTTATATTTTACGCTCCCATACCATCACTATCTGCTTAAATGCTGGATGTTCTATGTGTTTGAAACCAGCTTCTTCAGCTGCACGGATTGAACCAATATTCGATTTACGTGTATGCATGTACACTTTATCTAGTGCACTTTCGAGGCAAGCGAGTTCATATGCATATCGTCCAATATGACGTCCTTGAAATTGTTTATTAATAAAGATGTCCAGAGAAGGGTGGTTCCCTAACACTTCATTTTCCTTGAAGTCAATGTAAATTTTCCCAACACGCTTGTTTCCAAGCATTATATGCCAGTATTTCCCCCTTATGTGGTCATGCAAATTCTGACCGCTCCCCTGTTTCAGATAAACATCACTTGCTTTGACCGGATCATGAATTTGTTTATTGGTCATTTTCTTTGAATTTAAGGTCAATGATTGCAGTTGCTTCGTCCCAAAATTCTACTGGAAAAAACCCTGGCGATAACGCAATAGAAACGTTTTCCAATTGAGATCTTGGAATGGATCTTAAAATACATCCGAAAACTTCAGAGACCTGATCTAAGACACGCTCTTTTTTTGGATCATGAATTACACTGTGCATTTGCCAATCCGAGTCCCCATCAAACCTATTGTTAAAGTAATCCATATCGACATGCAAAATAACCGGAACGTCTGTAGGAATATCAGCCATAAATGTCGTCAAATCTGCCGTCGGATAGTACATTTTGCTATTTTCTGTTTGATCTTCAAAAATCATATTGGGCCGATCGCATTCCGGGCAAAGCAGGTCATCCTTCTCAAAATCTATTTTGATGCCTCCAACTTGATAAGCTGTAGCCATCCGGTGGGTTGGTAAAAGGTGCCTGAATTCGATATTCGGAATATGATGGAAGAAAATTGGCATAAAACTCCCAACAGCAATTGCTCCACTTTCTATTGCGGATATAATCGATTCCGGCTTGCTCATTGATACCGGTTTTCCGGTCAAAGGATCAAAATAACTATTAGTTCCTTTTGCAAACAAAAGTGGCGACATACAATCACGGTGGTCATCTACATGAAGTATAATTACCTTTTTGACATCTTTACCTTTCTGCACTTTTGCATCAAGCCATTTAGACCATGCATGTAGGGTCCAGTTATCATTAAGAGAAAATTGGTAGAAAGGCTTTTCCTGAACAGCGTATGGTATGCCGCCAACTGTCAGCTTGTTGCCCCACCATTTTAGACCATCCTCTAATTTCTCATCAATGTAATATAATTCATTCTTTGGCCAGGTTAAATGAATGTCAACCATTTCCCCTATAAAATCTAATCGATATTCCTTACCGGAAAAATAGTCCGCTATCATTTGATGCCGGTCATCGGTTGATTCAGGAAGTTGTTGTAAGGGAAGGGTTATTTTCATACTGTAGCGTTAAGTATCTTGTTTGTAATATACTTAAGATATTCCTTCCGTATGCGGTCAAGTCACATTTTTCAACAACATCGAAACCTGTTTGCAACTGTCCTCTCACACGTTTGGTTTCAGTTTGTGCTTTTATTTGAACTTCTTTGTCTGGGCTGTGTTTTAAAAACATCCAAAAATCAAGTAGCTCGACAAAGACAAATAGGGCATGGAATAATCCGGAAGGGGGTCTTAATTCTTCCCTCCAGGGTGATGCTACCAATGGGTAGTCCGAATTGACAATAGGAGCCACTCGTTGAAGCATATAGAGCTTCTGATGCCGATGTTCATGTATAATGGAATCTGAGAGATCTTCCGGAGCGATCATGTGGTTTCCTCGCATCAGTTGAACATATAAGGCGCCTGGGACGCTGTTGTCACTAAACGATACTACCTTGTCCGGATGCGCGCTCAAATCACGTATATATTGAACCTCCGGTGAAATCAAATGCATTTCCTTGATTAACAAAGGCTTCCATTCTAAAATTAAAGCCAGAGCTCTTTGTAGTGTATCAATACCTGCATCCGAAATATTTTTGTTTTCAAAATAAATTTTATCGCCAAACGGCGCTCTAAGCCACACGCTTTCATTTTGAACTTTCGGCCAATCTATATTATTATCTTTTGTCAAAGAAGCGATTTCACTAATATAATAGGGATCCGGTAAAATAGTCTGCCCTGATATATCGTGAACCTGAATCCCTGACATATCTTTTTGCATTACGTCCGTCCATGTTACTACTTCAGGTCGAATTACAATCTCTCCTAGTTCATTTGGACTCAAACAATTTAGATGTTTAATAGGTTCGGCTAATATTGAAATATGGATATTATCAATTACTGATCTAAATTTCGCAGTTTGAGCTTGGATAAAATCCCCTCGAACTATTTGTAAAGCAGAATTATCTTCACTTACAGATTCATATTCTGGCAATAGGTCAAGTGGAAAATAGGTTGAAGAACTTTCTTGATGGTCAATCTCACTCTGTATCTGCTCCATAACACGCTTATTGGCATGTTCAATCAACCCTTTGAGTTCGCGACAATAAATGCTCGGATTCTGAAATCCGTTTTCGCTAAAACGATGAGCAACAGCGCCACCTCCGCAGATATCAACAACAGAACAAGCTTGACAGATTTCAGTTAGGCCCTCTTTTCGTAACAAAGCGCGGTGTTTTGCAACCTGCTTTGACTTAAGTGCTTCCTCAATGTCATTAAAATACACACTGCCATTTATAAGGTCCGTACCCTCGCCGGTAATCTTTAGCACATCAAGGTCATGATAGCTTCCGTCGGTCTCTATAGTAATCAGACTGACGTCACCCAATCCGAAGCCGTCAGTTTCACTTGGCACTCCCATCAATGAGGCTAAGATCGCATCAAACGTTCTTATTTTCATACTTGGGTAATTATCAAACCAAGTATCGAAGCAGGTAAGGAGCCAGTTTAAGTATCTATTCGGATTTTTATTGATACCTGGAGGAACGGTTGCGTAATTAGCATCTGGTAACAAAAAATCAAGCTGTGGAATACTGCGCTGAGCAAAAAAATCTAATACTTCCTTCGGATCGTTATCTGCGTCGATCACGGCAATTACACCCGAAAATACCTTGGGATATTTTTCTAAAAGGGTTAAGGCCTGTTCTGTTCCCGCATAACTCGACAAACCCCTGTGGTCAAGACGATGACGGTCATTTGCATCAGCAGGGCCATCAAGACTTAACGAAACTTGAATGTCGGCATCCTGAAATTTTAAAATGTCATCTTCTTTAAGTAGTACGCCATTTGTTTGGAGCGAGAATTCAACAATAACATCAGGAAGCGAATTCTTTAATGACTTTGCATGAGCAACCAATTTGTCTGTTGACATTAGTAGCGGCTCTCCTCCGTGGTAAACAATTGCTATCCGATCTAATCTTTTGTGTATCGCATATTCTTGGATACGTTGAGTAGTCTTTTCGAGCGTGTTGTCTGACATGAGTTTTGGCTGCGACTTCCAGCTTTGGTCCAAGTGGTTGTACATGTAGCAATAATCACAATTGATATTGCAACGCGACGCAACCTTGAGTAAAAAGCAACGGATAGTAAAGTCGGTCAATAACTCAGGCATATAAAGTTTGGTTTAGGATTAAGAGAGACCAAAGTATTATGTCCTCTTAGCAATCAAAATTAAGAACGGTTATGGCGATGGTGCATGCGGTCGTAAGCGGTAATTGCTTGTACCCCTGAAGCCTGCATCATTTTAGCGCGCATACGGCTTAAAGCAGGATGTTCTGGGGTGATTTGCTTCAATTTTGGCATTAACTCTTGATTGGATGGCTGCTGAGACGCAGCAACTAATTGGTTTTCCATAATTTTTATTTATATTTTTTTAAAAATAGCAATATTGTATTTGAAACTGAAATAAAATTTTAATGACTCTTCAATATACTAAGATTATATCTATTTAATCAAATCTCGCAGATAATTATCGATTTCATATTTGATAACCGTCGGATTGTTGTCAATTGCTGCAAAAACATCCGTCAAAAAAACGCCAGGCGTGTTTTGCATTTCTTTTTTACTCCGGTTAGGAATCAAGGAGAGAAAAAATTGAGTTAGGTTGTCCCCTTGCATGTCCTTATTGCCATTCAGCGTTCGACCAACATGAATCGGCAGGATATAAAAAAGTCCTATGATATGGAGTATTCTAGCGAAAACGGGCTCACTAAAACTTACTACATCGACGTTTTGAAGATTCACTGCATCATTGTTTTCCATCCATAAAATCTCCCACCCACTTTCTCTGGGAAAACCAGCGGTAGCAAAATGCATTGAGGGATTTTCAACGATTTTTCGTTCTGAATGATATGCTTTAATCGATCCTATATTCCTTTTTTCTGCCCCCGTAATTTGTCCTTTCAAAAACAACCTTGTAGTTTCCGCAAAGATTTCGTTTCCGTTCGAAGTGTATTCCCTTGTGTGGCCTCCCCATTTTATATAATCACTCAGCCAATAGGCTACTACTTTGTCGTCAACAATATAGTCTTGTAATTTTAGAAACAGTTTCTCATAATGAGCATCTGTTTTTTCCAAGAGATCAATGTAGTTATTATTCTCATGTCTAAACTCAGGCGTGTAATCGACGCAAGCTTCAACCAGAAAGTTTTTCCCATACTTTTCGGCCGCTGCTTTCATTGATTCAACATAGAAGTATGGATAAATAGTGTCGGCATCTACCTGTAAGATCACAACATTGCTAATATTGATACCAATTTCACCGCAAACAAAAATAGCATGTTGATTTCCGCTTTTTCTAGCAGGAATAAACCCTTTTTCTTTTTCAAAAATAATAAAGACATGATTTGGAGGTGATGAGTTTTGAATTTCCTGGGCGACCTTCCTAGTGGAATCCGTGGAATTGTTATCAACGATAATTAGAAATGCCGATAAATTATAACATAACTCTCCAAGGCCAAAACCAAGCGAATTGCAAGCTTCGACCATACTTGCTTCTTCATTTAAGCACGGCATTACAATCACAATTTGAGAGTTCATCGATTCAGAGTTTGATTGAGTAAATTACGAAGGAAAACTCATAAATCAAATTACACTTGTAATTGGTTCATTTCAAAATGCTGTGTTTTCCTGGTGTTATGCTTTGCTAGCTTGGAGAAAAGGATGGGATATCCTGTTGGACTACGCTAAAGTGAGGGCTCGCGGGAGAGAAGAAATTTGAGGCTGGTGATCCTATGCGTTCGGAGGGAAAGGGACAATTTAGGCAGTTGCCCGGCAATCAAATTCGCGTACAGTTTGGCCCGAAAGGGGCTGACCAATTTAGGGTTCTTCCCCAATTTTGGTGGTCAATAATTTTATTTAATGGACACAATACATGTATTAAGTAGTACCCAAATCCGTAAATTGAGGGTAATGATTATTTAAGAAATGACTCGGCTTTTTCGGGTCGAAAGGAAATCGCCAATTGTTGTTTGCGTGAGAAAATAACTGTATCGGGAGCATCCTAGCCAATGCATTTTGTTTAGTAAGTTAGAGTACTCAGCGGAAAAAACCACCAAAATTGGGGAAGAACCAATTTAGTTGAAATATACAGAATTGATTATCTAATAAGTGAGTTGCAGTTTGACCCTATATGTAATTATGTTAGATTCAATAACAAACGGGAAAATTGTATTTATAATTTAGAAGAATTTATGATGAGATTAGAGTGTTTGAATTTAAGGGGAAGTTATTAGATAGAATATTTGAGTGCTATTTTATACCAATCGGTAGTGAAATATATTTAGTATTCGCATATAAAGGATATGAATTTGTTATCAATTTGGCTGGTTCCAGCATTGAAGGTTACAAAAATTGGCTAATCCTAAACAATGATATCAGCCCACTAAGTTTAAAACCTGATTCACCAAAATTTGATTAGAATAATATTGTCAAAGTAATTCTCTTATATTTAAAGAAATAAGATTAACTAAATGTTCAAAAATATTGCTTTCGTTGGAGGGATTCATGGTGTTGGAAAAAGTACCATTTGTAAAAAAATTTGTGACGAGCTAAACATCACCTATCTTTCCGCAAGCGATGTGCTTAAATGGAAAGCCATTAAGAAGAATTATAAGGATAAAAAAGTCGAAGATATACCATATACTCAAAATCAACTTATACTTGGATTAAAAGGTTTAATAAAAGATAATCAATATTACTTATTAGATGGACACTTTTGTTTATGGGATAAGCAAAATAATATCTCCAAGATTCCAAAAGAAGTATTTCAAGAGATTAATCCTCTATGCCTAAGTGTTGTGATTGATGAGGTATCGGAAATAAAGAACAGGTTAGAAAGACGAGATAACTTGCCCTATGTCTACACAAAACTAGAAGAAATGCAACTAAGTGAAATTGAACACGCCAAAACCATTGCAAGCCACCTTAAGACCTCTTTTTTCTAGTAAGACATAACGATTATTCAGAAATTAAAAAATGTCTAAAATTAACACTTAATAAATAAACACATCCGACGCTCTCAATGGAAAACACCTTTTTTTATGCAGTAATAAGGACGACAAGATCAAATTCGAACGCTTTCACATTTGTACTTGGGAATTTAGCAGCAATAAAACGCTAATTGAATTTGGAGGAGAAATAAACAAAAGCTCTATTCAAGGCATGGACATCTTGCATTTAGAACTATTTATTCCTTGGCTTAGTAATGGCACTAAAATAACAGATTTATACAAACAGCTTTGCGAGACCACAAATAGCCGATTTATTTTTAATGATTCAGTTAATGGTAGTGATAACTTAGATGGTGGAGCAAATAAATTGGGCATTATTCATAAATTTCAGAGCCGTGACCCATTATGTATAGTTCCTTTCACCTCTAGTATTGAAATAGGTAAAAAATTGATCATTACTGTGGATTTAAAGCCTTATAATAATTATACTAGCGAAAAGCCCAATATCTATTTTAGGTTTTGTATCCAACTTAAGGGAGTTTATTTATCGGCCCGAAAACTAGGAATTAATAAGTCAACTATTATCTACGATATAAAAATAAACGAAAAGAGAAATATACCTTTAAATCAATTGCATGATTTCGCAGATAAAGAGTTTTGTGAAATAGAAGATTGTTTCAGCTTTAATATTTTACCAAGTAGTTACGATATGGTGTTCCCAGATTCGTCATTAAAAAATGTGCGGACCCTTGAGCATAATTCGTTCACAAGTTATCTTGGGGAAATTATAGATATCCCAAAAGATGAATTGATGGTGGTTTTTAATAAAAGAAAAGAAACCTTTACTTTTTTTCTATTTATACCCAAGAAAGAATCGGTCCGGCACAATTTGCTGCCGCTATCCTCATAAATATTATTTGTGGAGTGCTCTTATTTGTTCCGTCTTATAGAAAATCATTCGATCCCGAAATCGCACTTAAAGATGTTTGGTGTAATCTCCCTTTAGAAATATACATATCATTATCATTCGCTATTTTAACATTAGGTTATTTTATGTGGCTGACATGTGTTCACTACACTAAAGCATTTTTTTCGTGGACTAACAAAATATTTAGAAAAAAATGAAAGCACTCTTAGACACAAACATCATAATTCATAGGGAAGCGGGGCGAGCATCTAACCAAGACATTGGAATATTATTTAAATGGTTGGATAAAGCAAAATATCAAAAATGTATACACCCAGCCACCGTTCATGAGATAAACAAAAATCCGAATAAATCCACAGTAGATGCATTTAATATAAAGATGGAAAGCTATGAACTACTACAAACTATTGCGCCGATGTCTCCTCTAGTCGCAATGAGTTCACAAAAGTTTGATGTCAATGAAAACGATAAGATCGATTCCATTTTATTGAATGAAGTTTTTAATGATAGAGTTGATTTATTAATATCGGAAGACAAAAAAATTCATAGGAAAGCACTAGAACTGAAAATTTCAGACAGAGTTTATTCAATAAATTCGTTTTTAGAAAAAATATATGCTGAAAATCCAGAATTAGTTGAATATAAGGTTTTAAGTGTAGAGCAAAAATTATTTGGGGACCTAGATTTAACTGATCCCTTTTTTGATACGCTCCGTGAAGATTATACTGGTTTTGATAAATGGTTTAATGGGAAGGCAAATGAAAAGGCATACGTTACCTTTAATAAAGAAAACAATAAAATCCTTTCATTTCTTTACATTAAAAAAGAAGACGAAACTGAGTTGTATTCAAGCTTTTTACCGTCTTTTACTCCAAAGAAAAGATTAAAAGTTGGAACATTTAAGGTTGTAAGCAACGGAGTTAGACTTGGTGAAAGGTTTCTTAAAATCATCTTTGATAATGCTTTATTACAAAAGGTTGAGGAGATATATGTTACCATATTTGATAAAAGAGATGAGCAGAGAAGACTTATATCATTATTAGAAGAGTGGGGATTTAAGGCATTTGGTCAAAAGGGGAGTGATAATGAATTGGTTTATGTAAGAGATTTTAAACCCAGTTTCAATCTGAAAAAACTTAAAGAAACCTATCCATTTGTCGGATTAGAAAAAGATATTTTTTTAGTGCCTATTTACCCAGAATACCATACTGAATTAATGCCCGATTCTATTTTGCATACTGAGGCAAAGGCAAATTTCATTGATAATGAACCTCACAGAAATTCGATTGGTAAAGTTTACATCTCTAGATCAAGAGAAAAAGATATCAAAACTGGAGATATTCTCGTTTTCTATAGGACTGGTGGATTTTATAAAAGTGTTGTAACAACAATTGCAATAGTTGACAGTGTTTATTTTAATTTTGAAGGGGAAGATGATTTCATAACTAAATGTAGAAAAAGGAGCGTCTTTACGGACGACAAACTTAAAGAATATTGGAATTACAATGTGAGAAATCGCCCTTTCTTGGTAAACTTTTTATATGTTTACTCATTCCCAAATAGAATTAATTTAAAGAGGTTAATTGAACTCGGAGTGATAAAGGATTTGGAAAGTGTACCTAGAGGATTTCAAAAAATAACTAAAGAAATGTTAATCAACATATTAAAAGATACAAATAGCGATGAGAGTATTATTGTCAATTAAACCAGAATACGCCTATAAGATATTTGAGGGGACCAAGAAATTTGAATTTAGAAAGATTAGATTTAAAAATCCCAATATTAAAACAGTAGTTGTTTATGCATCATCTCCTGTACAAAAGGTAATTGGAGAATTTGAAATAGAAGATATATTAAGTTTTGATCCAGATAGAATATGGCGTATAACTGAAAAATATTCGGGCATTTCTGAAGCTTTTTTTATGAATATTTTGCAAATAGAGAAATTGCGCACGCAATCAAAATTAAAAGTACAACCATCTATTCAAAACCTCTCTCTATCAAAGATGATTTTAATGCTTATCCCCCGCAATCTTTTATCTATTTGTAATTGAATAAAAAGATTATTTCAGGAATATGACTAGTTGTATTTTTTGTCAAAAAAATTTTCTAATATTTCCACAGGTGTTGAGCATATAGTTCCTCAATCACTAGGTAACATTAATCATATTTTACCAAAGGGTTTAGCCTGCGATTCCTGTAATAATTATTTTGCCGTTAAGATCGAAAAGCCATTATTAGCAAGGCCATATTTTCGAAATTTGTGACATCGTAATTGGAATCCGAATAACAAACAGGATACCTTTTAAAAAGGTTTTAATCCTTCACAAAGAAGGAGGTTGGATAGATTTGTATGTTCATCTAATAAAATTGAGTTCGTAGAACTAGCATAGGCATTTCTGTATTTTGCAAAATATCCTTTTGGGAAAAAGTATATTGCGAAATGTAAAATCCGAATTTACTAGGCTCGAACACAAATTGTGCATAAAAACAGATTTATCAATGGCGCTTCCATGACGAACTCAAACTGGAAATATAGAGATGTAAAGTTTTAAACTTGAATATGTGCTTATATTTAGATGCATGTAAAAAGATAGTAGAAGCAAATAGCTCTTTTCAATTTGATTTTTTTAATTAATTATTGAATGAAATTTAGTCAAAAATCATGCAAATTATTTTAATGATCCACATATTTGTCACCGAAAGGAATTGGTATGCCAAAATTAGAGGAATTAAAGAGTCATCTTAAAAAAGGAGCGATCTACAAGAGGGATGAACTGCAAAAGTGGTCAAAATCCATAGACAGGCATCTTTCGGAACTTACAGGTGAGGGAACTTTGAAAAGAGTTGGTCCGGGGCTATATCACTTTCCAAAGAAAAATGCATTTGGTTTTGAACCACCGGCGGATGAGATGCTTATCAAGAAATTCTTGGACAATACCAACTTTCTGATTACTTCTTTTAATTATTTTAATGCCTTGGGTCTTGGGACTACCCAGTTGTATAATAAACAGATTGTTTACAACCACCTGCGTAGCGGAGATATCAAGTTGGCTAACAAATTGTTCACCTTTAGGAAAAAGTCGGCTTTTCCAACCAAGCCTACCAAGGAATTTTTAGTGGTTGACCTCATCAATAATTTAGATTCACTCGCTGAAAATCAGCCCAAGATACTTGAAAAGGCACTGAAAACAGCAATGAGCTTGGATCAAAAGTCTTTAGGATATGCCGCTGAAAAATATGGAAACCCAAAAACAAGAAAATTATTAGCAACGAACTAAGTAATTACCTAAGTTATATGAGTAGCAAGTTTCTTCACCAGCGAAAGGATTTTAAAAGCCTGATTAGTACATTGTCAGCTGAGACGGGTACACTTGATGCTTTAATAGAAAAGGACTATTGGATCATGCATGTACTTTATGGCATGAAAAATCTGGGCCTTGGTTTTGAACTAAAGGGACGAACCTCGCTATCGAAGGGCTTCAAGATCATCGACCGATTTTCAGAGGATATTTTCAAGCCTATGCAGACTGCTCCTAATCGCATCAGCACCACCAAAGACCAAAAAGTCGGTTGGAAAAAATAGCTTTCCGCGTTTATTCTTAATTATCTTGTTAAATACCTGATTATGTGCAGAATATTTCATGATAAAATTATTTTTTTGTCACAAATTCATGAAATATTTGTGACAGTTTCTACTACCTTTTTTGGCTCAATTCGCGATTCGCGAATTGAAAATCTTTTAAATTGAACGCTTGAGATAAGATCGTGAAATACCCACTATATGCTGCCTAATTCAAAGCTTTGCTGGTTTAGTTGTTATCAAAGATGTCGTTATAGATTTTCTCCATTTCCGCAAACTCTCCCTCAGTGATTTCCTCAAAATTTTTCTTCCTGCGTTTTGGGAAAACACCCTTATTTTGATGTAAGAAGATAATAACTTCGTTTAATCTTCTATCAGGCATGTCTATTAGGTTTTGCAGTTCCCGCTTTAACTCATCATACCGTTCTAAAAAATGAAGTTCTTCAGATAGGTCCTGCTTAATTGTCGCCTGTATAGTCGTAGCAAGATAAGCACATTGTTGAGTTAGATCAGGGTATCGAAAATACGCATTGACTTCCTTGGGATTAGTGATTATTATTTCTCCTCGTTCGTCCCGTTTGAACTTTAGTCTCTGCATTAAAGGTTTGGAATAATTCTCTAACGCTGCATCATAATCTCTCATATTGTTGACCATATGCGCAGATACAGGTATGATTAACCCATGCTCCGAAAGTCCATCACGTGTCAGCATATCATGAATTAAAAACCTATGGATTCTTCCGTTTCCATCCTCAAATGGATGAATAAATACAAACCCAAACGCGATGATAGCCGCCCTCACTACAGCAGGCCCACCAGTTGTTTTTTCTTCCAACTCAATTAGACCCTCCATCATAGATTTAACCATATCAGGCGGAGGACATATATAATGGTAAATTTCCTCCATGCGATAGTTCGTTTGCCCAACAAAGTTCTGAAAATTTCGGAAACCTTTTTGAGCATAGCGTTGATCGACAATGGCATTTTGCAATTCAGTTAGGCTTTTGACATCAAGCACTTCAGCGCTCGGAGCAGTTCCAGCTTTATATAAAATGGCTATAAAGCGGTCGATTCTTTCAGGCGACGGCTTTTCACTCTCTATTTCGTATGAGGACTTGGTTTCTTTCCTATATAAATATTGGGTTGCCCTTTTAAAGACTTCAGGGGAAAACTCTTCTTTTAATTCTTCAATCTCTGCTCTATAATCAATATCTAATACATCCTCTATGGCCTTTGTACGACGGACAATCGGGCAGAATTTTCGCCCCCTAAGAGGTTATCATTAATTCTCCATCTGCTATTCTTGATCTGCTTTCCTGTAACATACTGTTCTTCATCCAATAAATTCACGTAGTTGCCGCTGGGTTCAGCAGTAAGGTCAAGTTGTTTACCAGTCAACCATTCATAAAGAAACCCCAGCTTCCTGCTGTATTTACCTGAAGGGCTAGCTGAAATAAACTTATCCAGTTCTTTTCGATCTGCACGTGCAAATACCGCACTTAATAAATCAAGATTAACATCCTCATATTTTAGAAGAAACTCTAGATGGCTCGGTACCGTATTGCCCCCAGGAGCATATTTCGACCCAAACTGCTGATCTATGGTACCATCAGCTGCCATCTCTATCTTATTTTGAGTTCCGATAAAAGACCGTTTCGTTACTCCGTATCCTTCCAGGTTCAAATGCTCTTTTAACCATTCACTGCCTACTTTGTTCCTTGCCATTTTTTTCAGTAAAACGTTTATTATTTCAGTAAATTTAATAAAATACCAATATGATTCAGTAAAACAAATACAAAATCAATAAAATTAGTATGAAAGAGTTTCCATTAAGTAAAACAAATCTAGTCTTCGTAAAACGAATAAAACAAATTAGCTATTGAGTAAAACTGATTACAAACAAGTAAAACAGGTATATTTAAGATTTCTATAAGTAAAACAATTACACAGACCAAACTTACGCATGAGGTTAACAACGCTTTATCTGATATTTAATTCCAAAATCCGTTTGTTTTAACCAAATATCACCATTTTTCTCCTGAACCTGAAGCGTCGACGAACTCATTCCGTTAGTGCTACTCGACCAGTAACCTTAATGTTATTTTGCTTAATGGTAAGGTTTATAATGGAAGGGCCATTTACGTAACCCTTAATGATAACAGCTAAGCTCTCATTAGGTGCACAACACCAACAATGAAACCCATGTTGGACGAACCGGGTACCGGCCACCCAACTATTGCGCATTCATAAAGTTTTAGAGGAACTTTCAACGTTGTTATCCTTAAAAAAAGATACAATACTTTTCGATTTTATGACTGCAAATATTTATCTGTACAAATACACTGCTTTTGTCAATATTAGCAGTATATTTTCAAGTAATCAAATGCTGTCTTTTTAAAAGGATCGGATCATAATCGGATCGTATCGGTCCATATCGGATCAGAATCTAATCATTTGCCTTTCAACTAGCGAAATCCCAATCTTGATCGAACTGACCGACATCAATGTCGGTCAGTTGTAATACCATATTTTAAAATTTCTTAATCTGATTGTTACTTGAATCAAATACATCAGAAATGATTTAAGGTTGACAAGACAAATTACAACCAATTTCCGTTTACATTGAAAGCAATTTATCTAAATAGCTTCATAACTTTCATATCACCAGTATTTTCTTCTTCCTTATCTCGGTCTAAAAGCTTCTCCTGTAATGCAGACATCTCAGTACTAACTTTAGTATCGATCACCTTCGCATAATGCTGCGTTGTTTTCAAGCTGTTATGCCCAAGCATCTGGGATACGGTCTCAATCGGAACACCATTTGAAAGCGTAATAGTCGTCGCGAAAGTATGACGAGCCAGATGATAAGTGAGTACTTTAGTGATGGTACAAAGATCGGCGATTTCTTTCAGGTAACCATTCATGCGTTGATTAGTGAGCACTGGCAACGCCACTTTTCTCCATCGGCATATCCTGTGGTTTTTATATCTGTCAAGAATTACTTTTGCCTCATCCAACAAGGGGATGTGACAGGGTGTTTCCGTTTTCTGCCGTTTGATGAATATCCATAAATTACCATCATCACCTTTTGTGATCTGATCCGACCGAAGCTGCTTCACATCAATATAAGAAAGGCCTGTATAACAACTGAAAATAAAAATGTCACGAACGATATTTAAGCGCTCAAGTGGAAAGTCCCTGTTTTTGATCCGATCCAACTCTTCCATATTTAGAAAAGTCCTTGCCTTAGCTTTAGCCGTATTTCGATAATTTAAAAATGGATTCCCTACTATCCATCCGGCACCCAGGCAATACAGCATGATTTTTTTCAGGTGAACAATGTATTTCCGAGCAGACATTGCATTATTTCCCCGGTCAATTCTAAGAAATAGCTCATAATCGGTGATAAATTTAAAATCCACCTTTTTGATGTTAATGTCCTGAACCTCATATTTGAGCTGAAGAAATTGTTTAACATGTCTGATGGAACTTTGATAGGTTTGAAACGTAGCATAACTGTATCCTTTACCAATCAGTTTTTCCATATTGTCATTGTGCTTCTGGTAAACTCTTAGCAGGCTATGGTTAGACGTATTCTTTCCGGTAAGATGATCCCTCAAGACTACCGCTGTCACCTCATCTTCCTTTTCAACAAGAGAGGTATGAAACCTTCGAACTTTTGAGGCCAGCGTGTCCAGATAATCATTAAGTTCCCGGATCTCCTCGCGCAGGCCAGTGCCTTTTCCTTTAAGCGCGGACCAGAAGCTGGGAACAATTTCCCTGCCGACAGAATATTCCGAATGTTTTCCTTTCACGGTAATCCGTAAATAGATGGGCATCATCTCGCCCTTGATAAAATTTTTCGGTCTTTTCAGATAAAATAAAAGATGAAAATTGTAACTCATAATGATACATTTAAAATTAAACAAATGTACATTTGAGCCAGTGAGTCATCAAGATGTTCGTCAGTCGAACGAGCTGTAAATCAATATCTTACAAAATAATCCGGCACCCGAACATTTCGGAATAATTCTGGCTTTGATGTTTCGATCAATCCACTGATCTACAGTACCTTACAAAAAATCGTCAGTTTTCGACTCACTAAAATTAACCATTCAGAATGGTCGAAAACGAGTCTTAATGTAGTCATAAAAACCAAAACAAAGTCTTGAAAATCAACGATTTGCGCGACAATGTTCTGGTTTGAATCTAAGGAAGTGGTCCCGACGAGAATCGAACTCATATCTAAAGTTTAGGAAACTTCTATTCTATCCGTTGAACTACGGGACCATTTTGTTGCGCAAATATAGTAAAAGTTTTGTCGCAAGAGAATTCATTTTAATAAGGATTTCCCACCAAGAATTGCATTTAATAATTAATTAGAAAGGTTATCTTTCGGGATTATTAGGCATTAGCCGCATTGATAAAAACTGTACTACTCACCATAATAAATCATTTCAATAACTTAATCTTTGTATTATCAAATTGATTGAGAACATGAAACTAACAAAAAATAAAATCCTGATTACAGGAGGCGCAACTGGGATTGGTTTTGGATTAGCTGAAAGGTTTATCCAGGAAAACAACACCGTAATTATTTGCGGACGAAGAGAAGCGGCTTTGAAGGAAGCGGCAGAAAAACTACCTTCGGTTATTACCAAAGTATGCGACCTATCTGATGAAAAGAGCAGAGTTGAGCTGTACAACTGGATTGCTGAAAATCATAGCGATTTAAACGTACTGGTAAACAATGCGGGCATCCAAAGCTGGATGAACATTGGTGATGATGATTTTTATGAGAAAGCAAATCACGAAATTACCACCAATGTTTTAGCACCACTACACTTAACAAAACTGTTTAGTAATCTGGATGCGCTGGATACAATTATTAATGTAACCTCCGGACTGGCATTTGTGCCTTTATCTACCATACCGGTTTACTGTGGTACCAAAGCATTTATGCGTTCTTTTACACTTTCTTTACGCCATAGCCTTAAAGATTCGAAAATAGAAGTGATTGAGATGATTCCGCCAGCCTTAAACACTGATTTGGGAGGAAAAGGAATCCACGATGCACACCCTCCCGTGAGTGAGTTTGTAGCATCGGTAGTTGAACAGATGAAAGAAGGTAAAACAGAACTGACTTTCGGTACAAGCAGCGACCGGGCAAAAGCGAATAATGATGCAATAACCGATTATTTTAACCGAATGAACCCCTAACGAGAGAAAGTAAGTTTACATCGCATCAGGATAAATAATAATAAAAGCCATTTGAAATTAATCAAATGGCTTTATATTTTAGTGCAGGTAAACACTACCTGATTACACTACCTTCCTGAAACTTTTCTACAGGTGCTACAAAAGTGAGTTTTCCTTCAGCATTTTCGGCCATTAAAATCATGCCTTGCGATAGAATCCCTTTGATTTCGCGTGGAGCAAGATTTATGATCATACTTACCTGTTTACCTACAATATCTTCAGGTTTGTAATATTCAGCGATGCCAGAAACCACGGTTCTTTCATCAATGCCTGTATTTACCGTTAACTTCAACAGCTTTTTGGTTTTCTCTACCTTTTCTGCTGCTACAATAGTGGCTACACGGATATCCATTGCCGAAAAATCGTCAAACTGGATATTTTCTTTTGCCGGAACAGCAACCACATTATTAGCAGCATTACTGGCTTTACTTTGATTTAATTTCTCGATCTGGAAGTCGATTTCTGCATCTTCAATTTTATCAAATAAGAGCACAGCTTCTCCAATATCGTGACCACGTTTTAACAGGCTAACAGTACCAGCATCATCCCAATCATGGCCGCCATTTTTAAGCATCTTCATTAATTTTTCTGCTGTAAAAGGCATAAAAGGTTCGATCAGGATCTGAATATTGGCCGCTATTTGAAGTGCAATATGCAAGATCGTTCTAACACGGTCTTCATCGGTTTTAATGAGTTTCCATGGCTCGGTTTCGGCCAGGTACTTATTCCCTAAACGGGCAACATTCATTACTTCTGATAATGCCTCTCTAAAACGGTAGTTTTCTATAGATGCAGAAATTTTTGCCGGGTAACCGGCCAATTCGTCAATAACAGCCTGGTCTACCTCAGCAATTTCCATACAGGTTGGTACCGAACCGCCAAAGTATTTATGTGTAAGCACCACCACCCGGTTTACAAAATTCCCAAGTATAGCTACCAGTTCATTGTTGTTTCTTGCCTGAAAATCTTTCCAGGTAAAATCATTGTCTTTAGTCTCGGGAGCTGTTGCTGTTAATACATAACGCAATACATCTTGTTTTCCTTCAAACTCTCTTAAATATTCATTTAACCAAACTGCCCAGTTTTTAGAAGTCGATATTTTTTGTCCTTCCAGGTTTAAGAATTCGTTTGCGGGCACATTATCAGCCAAGGTATATTCACCGTGTGCCATTAACATGGCAGGGAAAATAATGCAATGGAAAACAATATTATCTTTACCAATAAAGTGGACCAACTTGGTTTCGTCGCTTTTCCAGTATTCTTCCCAACCACATTTATCGTTTTCGTAACTGCTGATGTAATATTCTTCGGCTTTAGGATTCCACACATCGAGCTTGGCATAGTTACACAGCTCTTTAGTTGCAGAAATATAACCAATAGGGGCATCAAACCACACATAAAGTACTTTACCTTCAGCATCGCGAAGTGGAACGCGTACACCCCAATCCAAATCTCTGGTCATTGCTCTTGGCTGTAAACCTGCATTTAACCAGCTTTGGCATTGGCCGTATACATTCGGGCGCCATTCTTTGTGGCTTTCGATATAGGTACGTAAACGGTCTTCATACTTATCCAGCGGCAGAAACCAGTTTTTAGTTTCTTTTAAAATGGGTTTATCGCCTGATAGGGTAGATTTTGGATTGATCAGATCGGTTGCATTGAGTGTAGAACCGCAATTTTCGCACTGATCGCCATAAGCATTTTCGTTACCGCATTTAGGGCAGGTACCTGTAATATAACGATCGGCCAGAAATTGTTTCGCAGTGGCATCGTAATATTGCTCGGTAACCTCTTCCGTAAAAACACCTTTATCGTAAAGGGTTTCGAAGAAATCAGCAGCCGTTTGGTGATGGGTAAGCGATGAGGTACGGTGATAGATATCGAAAGATACACCAAACTCTTTAAAAGAATCGCCAATAATTTTATGGTACTTATCTACCACTTCCTGGGGTGTAATTCCTTCTCTTTTGGCTTTTAAAGTAATTGGCACACCATTTTCGTCAGATCCACAGATGAATTTTACATCGCGTTTATTCGATCTTAAATAACGGGCATAAATATCTGCAGGGATGTAAACACCAGCCAGATGCCCAATATGAACTGGTCCATTGGTATATGGAAGCGCTGCAGTTACGGTATATCTTTTTATTTTACTATTATCCAAAACAATTTTTATTAATTTGGCAAAGATAAGTGTTTTGAAGATGATTAAGCAGCCCCGTATTTAAAAAAAGGAGATAAGATTGCGCTGGTATGTCCGGCAAAGAAATTACCCAAACCTATAGACCATGCCATAGCACGATTAGAAAGCTGGGGTTTGGAGGTGATTATTGGCGATAGTGTATACGCAAGTCACCACCAATTTGCGGGAAGTGATGCTTTAAGGACCAAAGATATTCAGCGCTTTATAGATGATTCATCTATAAAAGCCATCATTTCTGGCCGCGGGGGTTATGGCACCATCCGGATTATTGATGATCTGGACTTTACGGAGTTTAACAAAAATCCTAAATGGTTTGTAGGCTTCAGTGATATTACCGTCCTGCTATCACATCTGATTGCGCAATGCAATAGCCAGTGCATACACGCACAAATGCCTTATACATTTGAGGAATCTACACCAGAAGCTTTACTTTCTTTACAGAGGGCATTATTTGGTGAAAAACAGGCCTATTTTTATCAAAGTTCGTTTAAGAACAGGGCAGGAGAGGCAACAGGAATTTTGATTGGTGGAAATTTAAGTTTGCTCACCATGGTACAGGGCTCGGTTTCGGAAATGGATTTTACCGACAAAATACTCTTTTTGGAGGATGTTGGCGAGCAGGAATATGGTATAGATCGTATGTTGCGTATGTTGAAAAGAGCGGGTAAGCTACATGCTTTAAAGGGCTTGATTATTGGTGCCTTTAATGAAATTGAAGAAGAAAAAATCTCTTTCGGGCAAACCGCTGATGAGGTAATTTGGGACATTGTTAAGGAATATGATTATCCAGTTTGTTTTAACTTCCCCACAGGGCATATCGAAAACAACCTATGCATGACTTTAGGCGCTGAAGTAGCTTTATATGTAGAAACCAATAACGTTCAATTTAAATATTTATAAGATGGCAATTTTAGACAATTTAGGAAAATACCGCAATACAGGCTTGTTACTGATCCGTATTGGTTTAGGAATAATGTTTATTATTCATGGTTTCCCGAAACTTGCAGGCGGACCAAATGGCTGGACTGGTTTAGGCGGAAGCATGAAAGTAATCGGCATAGATTTTTTACCTGTATTTTGGGGCTTTATGGCTGCAGCTACCGAAACCTTTGGTGGTTTCCTGTTGATTGTAGGATTATTTTTCCGTCCGGCACTAATCTTATTAATCTTTACGATGATAATCGCAGCTTTGGTACATTTCGGCAAAGGAGATGGGTTAGGCGGTGCCAGCCACGCAATTGAGTTGGCTATTGTATTTTTCGGGTTGATTTTTATTGGCCCGGGGAAATATAGTGTAGATAAGAAGTAAGCTTAATTTTTTTCAATTTAAAAATAAAGGCCTGAAAATTTCAGGCCTTATTTTTATAAAATTATCCGGTAATGGTAATCGTAAAAAAGCGTTTTACCGTCTGTCCATTACCAAGGGTGGCCGTAACCGTTAAAACAACCGCCCCACTTGTACCAGAGGTAGGGAGTGGAGCATCAGCCGCACCACGTAAATCTTTTACCAGTTTATTAAAGGTATAAGAACCGCCACTTACTGTAGCGGTACCCAGATTGTTAATAACCGTACCTGTTGGCGTAGTAAATGAAAGTGTTTTCACATCTCCACTATAAGTAATTACAATATTTACAGTTCCTGTTCCTTTTATGGTAGGGGTAGCTGAAGCATAACTTGAATATGTACCCGATACCGTATTTAAATTACCATCAAAAGTAATGGTAGCGGCTGTATCAAGTGTTTCAGGTTGCTTTGGATCTTTTTTGCATGAGGCCAGGCCTAATATTGATGCAAATAATATGATTAAAATTCTTTTCATAGTTATAATTATTTATCCCAGAATACAGATTTTACAAATACTGAAGGTCGGGCTGGTGTGTTAGGATTGTAGCTTCTTTCGTTAAATGAATATGGCAATATGCGCGGAACGGATGTTGAAGGGGATACCGGAGATAATACAGGAAAACCTGTTCTTCTCCAGTCCGTCCAGGGCTCTATGGCAACCCCAAAGTTAGAAACAAACTTTTCCTCGATAATTTTTTGTAGCGCATCGCCTGTTGCCAAAGTTCCATTTGTTGAAGCCAGATAAGTAGCTAAACCGGCGGTTACAGCCGCAGCTTCTGTTCCATCTGAAAACTCAATCGCACTTGCAAATGACGCGTTTATACCTGCTTTATAATAAGTATCTGCTGTGGTTAAATCATTTCCTCCGTTTGTTCTGGCAAAATATTCAGCTAAAATCTGATTTTGCTCAGCAAATGTTAACATTCTTATTGGTGCTTCGCCAGAATATGTACCTGCTGAAAGTTTTCCTCGAAGGTAAGTGCTCATGCGCGAAAAGGAAGTACTTACCACTATATCACCATTTCCATTCGTGGCTCCAGCATAAGTAGCTCCCAGTAAGGTAAAAAATGAATTTCTCCTGCTATCGCTCTTGGCATTCATGATATCAACCAAAGTTTTACTCGGAAAAAACTGGTTTGGTCTTGATCCTTCAAATTGGTGAATAGGGTTGGTTTGATTGGCAGAACTTAAAAACCGCATTTGAAAATTGTCGGTATTTGCCCTTAACAGCTTATTGGTAGCTAATATAGCGGTTATACCCGTTTTAGCTCTTGTTGCATCTGCTGCCGTTCCATTGGTAGAAAAGTAGTGAATATACATTCTTAGTTTTAAAGCATTTCCAAAACGTTCCCATTTATCCATATCACCGCCATAAAATAAATCATCAGTTGCAGGTGCCAATAAAGATGCTTTTTTGATATCAGCAATACCTTCATCAATTAAGCTAAATACATTATCATAAATCGTTGACGATCCATCGAACTTTGGTTTTAGGTTTGCTTCATAACCAATGGCTTCTGTGTAGGGAAGATCTCCAAATGCATCAACATGCGTTTGATAAATGTATGCTTTTACCAATTCTGCAACACCTGCATATTTTGGACTTGTTGATTTGGTTTTTTCGATCACCTTTTGCAAATCAGCCAAAGTACCTGCAAAAGTAGCTTCCCAGGTATTATTGATATCACTTTCACCTATGGCATATTTATCATATTGCGTGGGTTGGGCTGCACCACCTCCCTGTGCTGCAAACTGCTGCACCCATAAGGAAGTGAAACGATGTATATCGGAGCCCATAGTAAATCCTAACCTACCTTGCGCAGCAGGTAAAACCAAACTTGCATCAGGATCTTTTAATCGTGTAGGATCATCATTAATGTCTACAAATTTTTTGCACGAGCTCAGTCCTGTTATGGCTAATGCCAATCCAAAAACTATTTTCTTTATATTAATTTTCATATTTAAACTCTCCTAATACTAAAATGATAATTTTAAAAAATCCACCATAGGTTCTTGTTTGAGGCTGGCCGTTATACTCAATCCCCTGTCCGTTACCCACACCCAAAAGGTTGTTCTCCGGATCTAAGTGATGGAAATTAGGCGCATACATCAATAGGTTTCTTCCTGTTAAACCAACATTAATCCCTTTTATAAAGCTTAGTTTGTTTAATAATTTGCCTGGGATGCGATAAGATAGCGTCGCTTCCCTTAACCTGATCCAGGAACCGTCAAAAACCGCATATTGCTGTGCTGCTGAAGAATACAAATCGCTATAGTATTGTTCGGCCGTAATTAAGGTATTGTTTGGCGTACCATCAGCATATACGGCATTGTGCACATATAAACGATCTCTGTTACCTGTTTCTGCAGCAACACCATATCTTCTTAAATCGGTAATTGTTCTCGAATAAATATCGCCGCCATAACGGATATCGGCAAATAAACTTAATGATAAACCTTTGTAAGAGAAGGCTGTATTTACACCACCCGTCCATTTTGGATTTGGATCACCAATCGGCTGTAATTCTGTGGTATTGATCTGGCCAGAGCTTAACCTACCATTTGCATCCACAACATCCTTACCATTAAGTTTTTTAAATACCTGACCGAATAGTGTTCCATACTGATATCCGGTAACAATGCGGCCCTGAGGATTGGTAAAACCACCGTTACCAATAAATGGTACACCCGGAGCCAGTTCTACCACTTCGTTTCTTCCTTTGGTAAAGTTTACAGATAAATCCCAGTTAAAGTTTGTCGATTTTACCGGTGTTCCACTGATCAACAACTCGATACCATGGGCTTTTAAGGTTCCGGCATTTAACAGGGTACTGCTAAAACCAGAAGAGGGCGCGCTAGGGACAGAAAATATAATGTCGGTACTTTTGGTGCTATAGTACGCAACATCGATACTTAATCTGTCTTTTAAAAGCTTAGCCTCTAAACCAACTTCTCTTGAAGCCGTAAATTCAGGTTTAATATTAATGTTACCAGCAGCATTTGAAAAAGTTTGACCATTTACCCCATTAAATGGAAAGATTAAATTTGGCCCAAAACCATCAGAAGGACCTGCAGTACCAAAATAGGTGCCTGTACTGTAAATTGGTGCTTCTCTACCTACTTTCGCGTAGTTAGCCCTGATTTTCAAATAAGTTAAAATATCATTTTGTTTTAACTGAGGGAAAGCCTCTGTTGCAATAAAACTGGCATCTAATTTAGGATAAAAATAACTTCTTTTATCAGGGGCAAAGGTTGAAGAAACATCTCTACGTCCTGTAAACGACAGATATACAAAAGATTTATAATCTAAACTAACATCGGCATACACTCCCACCAAACTTTGTTCTCGTATAGTTTGAAGCGGAACATAAGTCAAGGTATTAGAGATATTGTAGTTATGTGCTGCCTGTATGCCATTACCCGTAACTTGTAACTGATCTGTTCTTCTGTAGTTAATCTCGTTACCCAATAAAAATCTGGCGCCAAAGTCTTTTAAAAACCTTTTGCTGGCCACCAAATTGAAGTACGAACTTACCTCACGCCTGTTGGTAGTGTTATCTATAATGGAACCAGCCCTACTTGCCGATTGGTTATTGTTAGAAGATTTTTCATTAATAGTTTTCGATACATTGGTATATTGATCGATACCAATTTTATAATTAGCACTTAACCAGTCTGCTATTTTATAATCTAAACCAACATTACCAATAGCCCGGTCTATCTTTTGCTTATATAAAACATATTTAATTGACCATAGCGGATTATCTGTGCCTAAAACATTATAATAAGTATAACCCGCATTATTAACACGGTTGCTTGGTATATTATTTAAACCTGCTGCCGTTTCAAATGGATAATTTGCAAGGTTGTACGTTCTCGGCAAAGTCATACCATCAAATAACGGATTAGACCTTGCATTACCTGTAGGGGTACCTACAGAATTATTATGAATGTACTGAATCGAAGAACTAATGGTTAAATTTTTACTCAATTGTGTACTGGCATTAACGGTAAAGTTATTTTTAGCCAAAGTATTATTATCGATATACCCACTTTCTTTAAAATTTCCATAATTAAAGTAATAAGCCGTTTTTTCGGTACCACCAGAAAAAGTAACATTGTTCTGTAGATTATAACCTCCTTTAAATATATCCTTAACATTATCCGGATAAGCGGTAAGGGTTTCTGGGTTACCAAGGTAATTGGTAACTGTTTGGCCTGTTATTTTAGCCCCCCACGACATTTGCGAAAAAGAATCATATAATCCATTTGCACCCTGAGAATATTGATTTTGATAATCCGGTAAACGGTTAACCTCTATATAATTGTAGTTACTGCTTAATTCTACTTTTCCGGCCTGTCCTTTACTTCCTTTTTTAGTAGTTACAATTACCGCCCCGGCAACAGCCCTGGAGCCATAAAGTACGGCGGCAGCTGGTCCTTTCAAAATCGTTACCGACTCAATGTCATCCTGGTTTAGATCAATACCCCTGTTTGAATTTGTACTTCCCGTATTTACGGATTGGTCACCTCCACCATTATCAATTGGAATACCATCTAACACCCATAGCGGCTGGTTCGATCCGGTAAAAGTGGTGGCCTGCCTGATATTAATATTTGATGATGCTCCTGTTGCACCGCCGGTTGATAGAATTTTTACACCCGCTACTTTACCTGCTAAAGCATTTACCACATTGGTTGAACGACCAGCGGTTAATTTTGAGGCATCAATGGTAGTAGCTGCGTAACCTAAAGATTTGGCTTCTCTTTTTTGGCCTAATGCCGTTACCACAACTTCTGATAGTGACTTTGAATCTGTTTCTAAAGATGCATTTACAACGCTACCCCTGATGGCAATTTCTTGAATTGAATAGCCTACCGAAGAAAAAATTAGCACTTTGGCGCCAGCACTTACCTTGATGGAAAATTTACCTGCGGCATTTGTAGAAACGCCAGAGTTTGACGCGTCTTTAATTCGTACACTTACGCCAGGGAGCGGTAATCCATCTTCCTGAGCCGTAACTGTTCCAGTGATTGTTCGGTCTTGCGCTATTGCTGAGGTGGCAATAAATAGCAATATGAACAAACTTTGTAGAAGTTTTTTCATAAAAAAGTTTAGTTTAGTTAATAATAATACAATATAGAATTTAGTATTTTGTAATACAAATTTTACGATTTAATTTTCAGTCATCGATCAAAGTGCTTATCATATAGATGACAAGCTACTTGTTATAAAAAAAGATCGCTATTATTTGCATATAAATTTGCCAGCTACATAATTAAATTGGGTATTGTATTTTCAGATTGATTTTTTTGGTCATCGTGTGGATAAGAAGTATCCTGAACATGATATTACGACAAAAGCCATCATTATGCTGGCTTTTGTCGTAAATAAAATTCACAGTTAAATTAATTGGGAACGGCCAACTTATTATTTTGAATCTCGGTTGCAGAAATTGGCCAGATATAACCAGCAGTATTGAATGGAATAGCTGGAGCAGTACCTTGAGGACCACTTTTTGCTACGAAACCCGCACCTAACCTCATCACATCCGGAGATCTGAAACCTTCACCCAAAAGCTCAATTCTTCTTTCGGTAAGGATGGTATTTTTTAAGTTAGCAGGTAATAAATCGGTCGCAGGAAACACATATGTTGGATTTGAACGTTGCCTAACAGCTGTTAACAGTGAAATAGAACGTACCGGATCAGAAACTACGGTCGCCTCCGCCAGGTTTAGTAATACCTCTGCATATCTAATTACCGGGACGTAATCAGTATATGGCGATGGTTTTTTAAACTTAGTTAAATAGGTGTTTGCGCCCACTGCGCTGGTAAGTGTCTTCCTGGCATCAACTGATGCTGCGGCAAATGCAGCATTACCAAATATCCCTGCAGTATTCAAGTAATATTCCTGATTACCACCGGCACTTTCAATATTATAATAATAAGCCAATTGGTTTTGTGTTCCAGGTGCATCAAGATCAGACATAGGAAAAGTTAAAAGGGCTTCAGGTCCAATATAACTTCCACCAAATACCGTTGCAATATTGGTTTCTAATTTGTTGGCTACACCGGTTGATGCGACAAAAGGAGCTGTAGCACTAACAATTTTATTGGCTTCAGTTACAACTAATGGCAAATTACCCATTGATAGATATACCCTGGTTTTTAATGCAATTGCTGTATTTCTAGACGCTCTGGTTGCAACTAATGTCAAAGCCAGGTCTGGTTCAGCTTCATCTAAATCTTTTAAAATTTGGGCATATACCTCTGCTACGGTGCTTCTTTTTAAATCGTTGCCAGTTAAATCTTTTTCAGCCCTAAGTCTTAATGGCACACCTAAACTAGATCCATTATCTGTAATGTAAGGTTTGGCATAAAGCTGCAATAAACTGTAGTAAGAAAGCGCACGCATTACTTTAGCCTCAGCAATGTACTGTTTTGCCACTGCTGGAGTAAGTAAAGCTGCATTAGCATTAATCCCTTCCATTACCAGATTTGCCCTATTAATAGCGGCATACATCGCCCCCCATAAACCTGTAACCTCGCTTGTATTTGACGTTACGTTAAATCTCCATGTTTCTAAATTGGTTACCCCATTTGGCTTGTTTACGATAAAATCTTCTCCCCTAATATCGTTATAAATAAGGTAGCGGCCGCCATAAAAGTTACCGCTCTTAACTCCGGCATAAACACCACGAAGTTCAGAAAGGATACGATCAGGGCTAGAAAAAGCCTCTTCAGTTGGCAATGAGGTTTTTGGAGCTGTATTTAAGAAATCCTTTTTACACGAAGTAGTAAACAGCAATGGCGCAGCTATAAAAAGGTATTTTATTTTATTATTTATATTAATCTTCATGACTGTCTATTTTTAAAATCCAACATTGATACCAAACGTAAATGTTCTTGCAGATGGAACTGAGTTTCGATCTACCCCTGGCGCTAAACTACCACTGTTACCAGCTGCCGTAGAGTTTCCGTTAACAGAAACCTCGGGATCTGGTCCTGGATAATCAGAAATAATCCAAAGATTACTTGATTGTGCATAAACCCTTACATTAGAAATCCCGTATTTATTCAAAAGTGATTTTGGCAAAGTATAACCTATTGCCAGATTACGAACTTTTAAGAAGTTACCAGAAAATACATTCTGCGACTGTGCAAAGGCCGAACCATTTGATACATTATCCCCATAAACAACCCTAGGAATATCGGTAATCTGACCAGGCGTAGTCCACCTGTTCATCATACCTGCTTCATTGTTCCAGAAACGTTGATCGCGAAGCCCTGCTAAAGAGCCATAATAAACCTTGTTACCTCCGGAGAACGTTAAACCTAAAGTTAAATCGAAAGCTTTATAACGAAAGTTATTATCTAAGCCACCAAACCATTTTGGAATAGCCTGTCCAGTTATCGTTGCATCTAGAGCAGCATCAATTGCCGGCGCATTTGTACCTGCATTTGGCCCCTCTAAGTATTGATAACGTGCTGCTGCTGCTCTCTGGAAGCTAAATCTTAATTTTTGTCCAAATCTATTCACAAAAATTCGTTCACCAGTAGCTGGGTCCACACCTGCGGTTGGTACAGTGTAAATTGATCCAATTGGATAACCGACACGGGTAATATTAGCCGTTTCCAACTGGGTTACACCAAAAAGATCGGCATCGTTATTACCTAATGCAGTTACCTCATTTTTCAGAGTACTGAAAGTAAATGAAGTAGACCACGTAAAATTATCAGTATCAAAGTTTCTTGAATTAACAGCAAATTCAAACCCTTTGTTATACATTTTACCTACGTTTGTTGTAATTGCATTGTTTGGTATCCCTTTCGAGGGTGCCTGAGGGGCATTTTGAATTAGATTATCTATGTTATTGTGGTAATAATCAACATCTAGTGTGAAACGGCCTCCTAAAAACTCCAGGTTCACACCAATATCAGCTTTTTTACTGGTTTCCCAGGTTAAATTAGGATTTCCCGCTTGAGAAAAAGACAACGCTGCATCTGAACCGTACAACCCTGGACTATATAAAAACAATGCCGGATAATTACCAATATTGATATTACCAACTTCGCCATAACTACCTCGAATTTTAAAGCGGGTTAAAATTTTACTGATCCCTGAATTTTTGTAAAAAGATTCTTCTGAAAGGGCCCATCCGGCAGAAGCACCGCCAAAGTTACCATATTTGTTTCCTGCTGATAAACCAGAGTATCCATCACGGCGGAAAGACCCTGTGATGTAATATTTCTTTTTGTAATCATAGTTAACACTACCGAAAAATGAACGGAAAGCATTATCGAATTGTATTAAATTAGCCGGTGTAATTGCCCCAAACGATCCTTGATAAACCTCAATGAACGGATCGATAACATTTTGGCGTGTTGCACCATAACCATACGACTTAGTATACTGATCTTCTGCACCGATAAAACCACCAATAGTATGATCGCCAAAAGTATTGGAATAATTTAAAGTATTCGACCAGTTCCATCGGCTATTTTTAACATAATTACTGGTTGCGCCGCCATTGTATGCAAATCCATCTCCCTGCAATCTGTTTACAAAAACATTATTATCAAGTTTTAAATTATCAATGCTATAATTGGTTTTAAATGTTAAACCCTTTAACAACTGAACAGAGACATACCCGTTTGCAATTAATCGATCGCTTTCTGAGGTATTTTTATCAAGATTTACCAAAACAGCTGCGTTAGGATAATTTGATGCAATTAGGTTTGCCCCTAAACCTATGGCTGAACCGGCAACATTATATGAGCCATCTTCATTATATGGTGAAACGTTTGGAGGAAGTACAATAGCTAATCGACCTAAACCACCAGTATTAAATGATGAACCTGGAAGAGACCCCGTATTTGGCGCCCGGTTCAACGTGTTACTATACGAGAAGTTGGTACCGATAGTCACATTTTTGAATAATTTATGATCAAGATTTACACGTCCATTTTTTCTTTCAAATGAGTTATTGATAATGAAACCTTCCTGATTACTGTATCCTAAAGAAACAAAATAAGATGTTTTATCTGTTGCTCCGGAAAAATTCAATGCATGATTTTGAGAGGTCGCGGTTCTGTAAGCATAGTCGTACCAGTTGGTTTCTACCTGGGTACCATCCGTTTTTGTTTGCAAAAAGAATGCAGGTGCTAAACCAATGTTAGTTCTTGCCTCATTCTTAATTTGTACATACTCGGCTGCATTTAACAAAGGGTTTAGATTCTGTGCTTTGGATGTACCAACCCAGCCCTCATAATTTACCTTTGTTGATCCTTGTTTACCTTTTTTAGTTGTGATTACCACAACCCCATTGGCTGCCCTCGAACCATAAATGGCTGATGATGCGGCATCTTTTAAGATATCAATCGATTCGATATCTGCAGGGTTAATGTCTCCTAAGGCATTTCCAGCGGCACTATTTGTTGATTGATCGCCCGTGAATACCGGAATACCATCTACAATAATTAGCGGATAAGAACTTAAAGAGATGGAATTTACTCCACGCACCCTAAAAACCGGAGGATTATTTAGCAATCCGTTTGGCTGAATAATATTCACACCCGCAGCCTTACCAGCTAACGCTTGTTCGAAACTCTGTACGGGTTGGTTTTTTAATTTTTCTCCGCTCACACTCGCTATTGATCCGGTAACATCCTTTTTTGACTGTGTAGTATAACCTGTTACCACTACATCAGATAGTGTTTTAGAATCGCTTTGCAGTTGTATGTTAATTACATTACTACCGCCGATGGCTTTGGTTTGACTTAAGAAACCAATATAGGAGAATTCTAGAGTGGTAGCTTTGTTTGCGACTTTAAGGGAATATCTACCATCCGCACCAGTAGTGGTTCCGCCTGATGCACCTTTAATTTTAACACTTACGCCAGGGAGCGGTAATCCATCTTCCTGAGCCGTAACTGTTCCAGTGATTGTTCGGTCTCGCGCTATTGCTGAGGTGGCAATAAATAGCAATATGAACAAACTTTGTAGAAGTTTTTTCATAAAAAAGTTTAGTTTAGTTAATAATAATACAATATAGAATTTAGTATTTTGTAATACAAATTTTACAATAAAAATTTTATTTTTTATTAAATCGAGCTAAACAAACTGATTATTAGAAAAAAATGCGTAATCCTGCCATGTATACCTTACCTGCAACTAATGTGGTTCTCGAAAGCTGCATTTTTAGTTTGATATTTACCTGGGATTGGCTTATAGACATTTTGTGCCCATTATTTATTCTATGTTGATACTGCTCCGGTTGCAATAAATAGCATAGAAAGAACAATCTCTACACGAGTTTTTCATAAAAGTTAGTCTAGTTTCGGTTAATAACACAATATAGCAATTAGAAAAGCTAGATGCAAATCTCAAAAAGCAAGAAAAATTATTTTTTTTAATAAAAACTAATCAAAAAGCTTGTTTTTGACTTCCATTCACAATCTAAGCGCAATAAACTGATATGGCCTTCATTAATAAAGGGAAAAATTCATCCAAAAAGATACAATTAGATTAGAACTTTATTTAAAAGAGAGAATCACTTAAAAAAAATCTTATAGCGCAAACATTTCTTTGATAATAACCTCTTCGACTATGAATTGAGGATAACATTGTAATGATGCGGCAAATGCTTACATCTAAATTTCTGGCCTTCCAATATTAACAAGAAAGAGGCCGCGATTACACGCTAAATTCACTGATATTTACTTTATAGTTGATGAATTTCACAAGAATTCCGTCAAAACCAAAAAAACTTAATTTTAGAAAAGGTCTGCAGAAATTCTCCTAATGACTGAAAGCGGAGTAATCGGTATCATGCTGCCATTCCAAATTATCAACCATTGGCCATGTTCCTTAAAACCTGTTCTGCCGTTTCATGCACAGGAATCTCATTTATAGATTCTACCCTGATCAGGATCTGCAAAAACAATCGCATCAAGGCAAAAAAGGCATTTAAGTGAACTATAGAAGTTGGAAAATCTACAATGAGCTGGCCTACTGTATCTAGATTAACCTGATCATCAACGGCAGGGGAGAAATCTTGAATTTCGTCATCAGCCGAGGAAAAAATGAAAGACAAAGGCCTCTGAAGAGGGAAGGTTTTCTAAAAAATATCTGGAAAACGCTTTGCGGACAAGTGCCACATATCTAATCAGTTTTCGAAATCCTGTTTATTGATGGTGTACACCTGTTGAGGGCATCCGCAACAAAATAAAAAACTACCTGATGAATAACAGTTACAGGCATTTTAATAATCGAACTCAGGTTTTTATTATGTTTCTGTTTAATAGGTCAAGTTTTTATTCCCTGCTTCCCTCAGATTCCTACTCACGGAGCACGCCCTTGCTTTAAGTTAACATCCCCTCGATCAAGGCGCTTTCAGGCCTTCTGCCCTAGAGTTTGCGCCCGTTCTGGGCAAAAAAATAGCAACCGGAACAAACCGGTTGCTATTTATATGTTTATTTCTAATTTAGACGTTTAAGACCAAATTGATATTTCCAATATCAAACCATAGAAATTATTTATCCCACCAAACTGGTGTATAAATCACAATATTTCCTGGGAAGTTTAGATTTGAAGTTGATTCTGCACTTGAATAAAGCAACCTTAAAGGTGTTCTACCTGCGCCAATATTTGAACCAACAGAGGTGATAAGAAAATCTGGGTATCCTGTTCTTCTATATTCTGACCAAGCCTCAAAGCCTTGTGTTCCGCACATTGCATAATATTTCTGGGTAATAATAACTTTCACTAAAGCCTCAGAAGTTGTTGCTGCACTTAGTGCCGCCTGACCATCTGGTGCAGCTGCAAAATATGCGTCAGCATCATTAGCTGTCAATCCTGTAGCAACGAAACTCGCTCTTACTCCAGTTGTTAATAAATTAGAAACCGTACCACTTGCATAATTTCTAGCTACTGCTTCTGCTTGCAAAAATGCTGACTCAGATGCAGAAATCAATTTTACAGGAGCAGTTGCAGAGCCACTGTTCGCTGCGTTACCACCAGTTAAGGTAGAGGGAATAGAAACAACTTTAGCAACACCAGATGCAGCAAAGCTACCTTGTACTATAGAGTTCAAAGTGGTTTGTCCATCAACCAGATCATAAAACTTTGGTAACCTTTTATCGGAGTTTCTGGTAAACGCATTTACTGCAGTTGAACTGGCTACTAAATTCTGAACTTTACCTAAAGCTAACATTTCATTGTAAAGTGGATTTTCATTACCACCAATACTAGAGTATTTAATTGCTGCATCCTTAGCTAAAAACGTTGGATTGGTAGCATATAACGCTCTTATTCCTGCCTCAGCTTTTGCTGGATCAGCTTTTACAATTCTAAGGTATGCCCTAAGTTTTAGCGTGTTGGCAAACGCTTGCCAGCTTGGAATATCTCCTTGGAAAATAATATCTTGTGCACCTGGAGAAGTTGATGAAACCTTTAATAAAGCAACACCTTTATCGATATAATTGAAGATACTATCATACACAAGCGCTTGTGAATCATATTTTGGCGAACCATAAAGGCTAGGATTTAAAGCCTGAGATAGCGGCACATCGCCAAAAGCATCAGTGGTAAGCTGGTAAGAATAAGCTTTAAGGATGTAAGCCATGCCTTTCATGTATTCTAAGCTTGAACCTTTACTGTTGATAATCAGATTACAGTTAATTAATGCATTCCGATATAGTGTTAACCAAGGTCTGTCAAATGCAGTATTGGCCAGGTTATATTGATCAATTGTTTTATACTGTGAACTGTTTGGACTCTGTGTCCAGTATTGGCTCCACATACCTCCATAAACCTGGAAACTGTTACCAACAATCTGCCCTACTGCAGCCTCTACAGTTGGAAGCAATAAAGATGGTTCCGCAGTATCCGGGTTATTTGGATTTGCATTGATATCCAAAAATTTCTTACATCCTGATATACTCAGTATGCCAACAAGTAATATCAGCAAAAGCGTATATTTTGATTTTTGTATTTTCGTTTTCATATTGAACTACTTTAATTTGTTAAAATGTAACTTTAAGGTTGATACCATAATTACGAACCGATGGCTGCGCAGTAAAGTCAAATCCTTGAGTATTTCCAGCACCTGCTGAGTTAATTTCTGGGTCAGCAAACTGATTCTCACTAGCTGTCCACATAAATAAATTATTTCCATAAAGACCTACGGCTATAGAACTGAATGGCAGGCGTTTAAGCTGAGCTTTGTTAAAGGCATAAGAAAGACTAGCAGAACGTAATTTTACGAAAGAGCCATCAACTATACCAAAGCCCGCTGGTAAGCTACCACCATAATAATCTTGTTTAACATAACCCACAGTTGTATTTGGAACGAATGCCCCGGAAGCGTCCTGATAAACAGAATTAGGCCAGATTTCTCCAAATCTATTTCCACCGGTTTCTGCGGAAGCACCGACAAAGGCTAACGTTGATCTTGTTCTAGAATAGAATTTCCCACCTTGTTTAGTATCAAACAGGACATTCAAAGACAATTGTTTATACCTAATACTAGTACCCCATGAAGCCTGATATTTAGGATTGTAATTGCCCAGATATTCTGCTTTAGAAGTACTCAACGGCATACCTGTTGTTTTGTCAACAACAGTTCTTCCCTGATCATCTTTTAATGTAGTAACACCATAAAACTCACCGTATGGTTTACCTACCGCAGCAACGATCGACATTCCAGAGAATCCACCCACTACAAACTGATCAATCCCAGGCATTAGTGAAACTACTTTGTTGTTGTTTTTAGTAAATGATCCGTATAAACCCCACTCAAAATCAGCAGATTTTAATACAGTTCCTCTTAAGCTTAACTCCACACCTTTATTTTGAACTTCACCCGCGTTAACTACGCTGAATCCGTAACCTGTTGAGTTAGGAATCGGAATGGCCAAAATCTGATTTTTAGAATTGCTTTTGTAATAACTTGCATCTATCGTGATCCTGTTATTTAAGAAGCCTAAATCTGCACCAATTTCAAAAGCTGTGGTAATTTCAGGCTTAAGATTTACATTACCTAAGGTTGAACCTGGTGTTAAGGCGGCAACGTTACCAAAAGGAAAGACCGTGCTTCCAAAACTACCGTTTATAGTCGTTTTTCCATAAGTAGATAGCAACTGATAAGGATCGGTATCATTACCCACCTGAGCCCAGCTTGATCTTAATTTCCCATAGTTTAAAACACTTGATACAGGCGAGTCTTTAAGTAATTCGGTAAAAACGAAAGAGCCACTTACACTTGGGTAAAAGAATGAATTATTACTTTTTGGTAATGTTGAAGACCAGTCATTTCTTGCTGTAGCCTCTAAAAACAAGAAATTTTTATAAGATAAGTTCAAATCGGCATAAAGACCAATTAGTCTTCTTTTTGATAAATTATCTGCAATAATGTTTATCGGCCCATTACTGTTTGACAAATTGTACCACCCTGGAACTACTAAACCACCAGATGTGTTGGTAGCAGAACTAAGTGTATTTGTTCCTCTTTGTCTGATGTTATTACCCACCATTAACGATCCCTCAAAATCCTCGTTAAATTTATGTTTAGCGGTAACCATAAAATCATGAACCAATTCGGTAACATTATATTGATCTATTTGATAGGCACCAACATTGGTTCTGGTATTATTCCCTGCATATTCTGCAGTTTGATCTATGTCAACAAAGCTATATTTAGGAGATATTGTTCTTCTTCTGTCCGAATAGGTATCAATACCAACTCTTTCCTGAATATCCAGCCATTTTAATGGTTTATAATTTAAATTAAAGTTACCTGTAACTCTGCTCACATCATCGTAGTTTGCAAAATTTTCTAGTACCCAGTATGGATTTTGAGTGTAAGTTCCGTAATATCCATAAGAATTAGGATGTGGAATACCTGCCGCATCGGTATAACCGTAACCATAATATTTATTATTTAAATCTCTTAATGCAGGTAAATCAATATCCCTGGCAGTTTGTAACACATTATTAAAAACAGAAGCAGCGCCTTGACCACCTCCAACTTGATTAGCATCAATTCTATTATAATTGAAAGATATTCCAGCCGTAAGTTTGTCAGCTAAATCAGCTGTTCCATTAAATCTAACGCCGTATTTATTATATTTATCTTTGTTGGTTGGAAATACTCCATCAGAACTAAGTGCATTAATGCCTAAATAGAAGGTAGTGCTTTTTCCACCACCAGAGATACTGACACTATTATCTGTTGCAAAGCCTGTATCAAAGAAATCCCGGACATTATTTGGAAGAGCAGAGTAAGGTTTTGTTAATCTAACACCGTCAATTTGTTGTCCCCATCCCTGAACAACTCCAGTAAATGGAGCACCCCAGCTTCCGTTTTCTTTAAGATCGGTTACAAACGTAGCAGATTTTCCATCTGGAGCAACAACATCGTAATAACCTTGACCATACTCATTTTGAAGATCAGGTAGTTTAACTACGTTTGAAAAAGTATTAGAGGTAGTAAAAGTGATGGTTGCTTTTTCTTTTGATCCTTTTTTGGTTGTAATGATCAAAGCACCATTGGATGCCCTAGAACCATAAAGTGCAGCGGCAGCAGGGCCTTTTAGCACTGTTACAGACTCGATATCATCAGCAGCTAAATCATTACCACGGTTACCAAAATCAACACTCGACAATACTGAAGCTCCACCAATAACACTTGAGTTATCAATAGGAACCCCATCAACCACTATTAACGCCTGGTTAGATCCAGAAATAGACGACCCACCTCGTAGTACAACTCTCGCCGAACTTCCTGGAGTATTCGAAGTAGAAGTAACGTTAACACCAGCCACTTTACCTGCTAGAGAACTAATTGCACTTGGGCTTCCACCAGAAGTTAATTCAGTATTGTTTAAAGTTGGAGCAGAATAACCTAAGCTTCTTTTATCTCTTGAAATGGAGTTTGCCGTCACGACAACATCACTTAGTACCTTCGAATCGGATACCAAAACTACATTAATTGAATTTGAAGTGCCAACAGCTTTAGTCTCCGCAATGTAACCTATATAAGAGAATTCTAATGTTGTTGTACCTGTAGCAATTTTAATGGAATACTTTCCATTAGCATCTGTAATGGTACCTGCTTGGGTACCTTTTACTTTTACGCTTACTCCAGGTATCGGCAGCTTGTCGTCTGAAGAAGTTACCGTACCAGTAATTGTTCTGTCTTGAGCCATTGCAGCAGATGCAACAAACAAAAGTATGAACAAACTTTGTAGAAGTTTTTTCATGAAATTTAAATTAGTTAATGATTATTTAATTAAGCTGCTAATATAATAGAGCTGAGAAACAATTTAACAAAATTTAACAAATTCACAATATAATGACTTTGTTTTGACAATAATATTGTCTTATTAAAAAGGCTGTTTTGGGGAAATTTTCTACAGAACATCGAAAATTTTCGATTAATTAGTAATATTTTAACTCTTTATAAGCCGAATTTATCCTTTAACGATCATAAAAATTATTATATGGATCTAAAAAAACTGTGCCAAAAAATCAATATTATGTAAAATATACAACTATTACCAAAAAAAGAGACTGCCCTTTTAGCGACAGCCTCTTGATTTTAACAAATTGCTCATTAACGAGCTCTATAATAACACGTTATTTAAAGAAGGTCTTCCAAAAATCCAGTTTTATGATAACCCATTATTTAGTTGGGTTAAAGTTAATGATCGTCTCCAACAAACTTGGTGCGGTGGTAACCCTTAAGGTGATAAACCGTTCCTGGATCATCCGAAAATTCAACATCCAATGCGATAGCATCAGTTGTTGCTTTAGATGATGGCCCTACGGCTCCATTTGGCGTTACTTTTCCGTTGGTTACTGTGAAAGTTGGAGGAGTAGAATATTCATATGTCCCTACATTAACAACTTTTTGTCCAGTAAAGGTTTTGTTATCCAGATTTACACTCACCTTACCAAAAACAGTATTGTCAGCATCACCCTTTAAATTTGTAAAATTTAACCACATTTGGCTTAATGAATTATCAGCTGTATTATAGGTAGAAATGCCATAATAATCACCTTCACCATCAATCTGCACCCACCATTCGCCAGACAGATCTTGTACTGATGTACCACCAACAGGTTCGTCCTTTTTACAAGCAGATATGCTTAGTACAAAAAGGGTTAGTATATAAAAATATTTTTTCATCATTTTATAATTATTGTTTAACAAAGGTTCTAACTGCCGTACCATAACCTGGATTCTCTACTGCCCAAGAATAATTGCCAGAAACTAAATTTTTACTTTCTGTATTTGATCCCCAGGGACCGCTATCGGTATTTTGTTGTGGAATGTCAATTACGCTGCCTGTAGGGTTTATTGCAATTACATTAACGGCTGTGCCAGTTGGTGCACCGCCTGGATTATTCACCAGGTAGGCGCCAGGTGCTAATTTGGTCCATTTTGAAATGGCTCCTGTAGCAGCTCTTAAATAATCCCCTGAAAAATCGTTAGCTAAAGCATCGGCTTTAGTATCGTAAACCACAACCGATCTGGTTGTTGTGGCCGAAAAACCATCGGTATTTGTAGCCGCATAGGTAATTAAATATACACCTGCATTAGCTGTATTTGGTAATCCCGTAACTTTCACTTCGATGTTGCTTGCACCTGCCGCAGCTGTTGCGCCTGCATCAGTATAGGTTGCACCTTTTGCTACTGCTACATATTTATCACCTTTCATGGTAATTATTGGGAACACCGTTATTTTAGAAATACCTACATAACCTTCCGGATAATCAAAGGACTCTTTTTTGCAAGAGCTATAAGTCATGCTTATAACCCCCAATATGATTATTGTTAAATATCTTTTCATCTCTTTATCAATTATAAACACTATTTACCCCACCAAACTTTTGTTGTAATTGGCACCTCTGCAGGCGTGTTGCTATTTCTATCTCTTGATGATGCAGGAAATACCAAACGTTTAGGGAACAAACCAGCAGTAACACCATTTTTTGAATATACCCATTGACCTGCCAAATAATTATCATCAGTAGAATATACAGTACTTATTCTAGGATAACCGGTACGCTCCTGCTCAAAAAAGGCTTCCAGGCTATGTGAGCCTGCAAAAGAGGCCCATTTCTGAACAACAATCTGTTCTAATTTTTGCTCAAAAGTACCTGTTGAATACACCAAATATGGAGCAGGAATTGTTCCTACAGCTAATCCAACTTGTGCAAAAGCTTCTTTAACACCATTTTGGTACATTGCCGCAGCACCCGTTCCTCCAAAATAACGTTCTAAAGCCTCGGCCTGCATCCAATAAGATTCTGCAGCAGAAATAAACCAAACCGGATCTTTTGCTGTTTGTGCAAAAACGGTTGCGCCTGCATAGGTAGGCTGTTCAATTGCAGTAGCAGTATAATCACCTTGATTCATGGGTACCGGGTTAGCTGTTCCAAAATAATAATTAACCCTTGGATCACTGTTTTCCACCAACCAGCTGGTAAAGGTTTTACTTGCCCTTAAATTGGTGGTAGTATTTAAACGACGAACGTTGTATTCATAAAAAGGATTACTGTTATCAGGTGCATCCTGAAATGTAGCAATGCCTGCGCCGGTAGTTAAAAAGTTTGCACCATCAGTATACAGTTTAGTAATGCCGGCCTGTGCTTCCGCAGGTTTTGCATTAACCATCCTCAAATACATTTTCAACTTCAGGGTGTTTGCAAATTTAGTCCAAAGGTCCATATCACCACCAAAAAGAAAATCTGTTTTTATCTGGTCGCTATTTAATGGAGTGCTTAAATAATCTTTGGCCAGGGCTGCATTTATTTCAGCAAGCAAACCTACATAAACGGTATAACCATCATCAAATTTTGGCTGCAGGTTATCAAGGCCCTTTAATGCTTCCGTGTACGGAACTTTATCGTACAAATCTACTAATACCTGATAGGTATAAGCTTTCATTACCGTGGCCATTAAATTATAACGCCAATCACTTCTGGCTACAGCTAAATTTATAGCCAATTGATAATCGGCCAAAGCACCAGAAAACAGTTCATTATAACTGCCATTCAAATCGTTACGCGTTAGCGCATAAGCATCAATGGTTTTGTACTGGTTTGATGCATTTGCCTGCGTGTAATACTGCGACCATATACCGCCAAGAATAGTAAGTTCACCACCAACACGTCCTGCTGTAGAAGCCACTGCCGAAGGAAATAATACTTCAGGGGTTGTGGTTTCAATTAGGGGGTTATTTGGACTTACATTAATATCAAGTGTTTTCTTACATCCAAAAGCAAGAAACACTATTGCTGATAACATCAGCGCTTTATATTTTATATGATTATTTTTCATTACGAGGGAGATTAAAATGAAACTTTTAATGATGCGCCAAAGAACCTAACCGGAGGAGCAGTTCTAAACTCACCAAATTCACTTCCTAAATCATTTCCAAAGTTAGAAACCTCTGGATCGATGGTCTTGTTTGTTTTAGCCAGCCAGGTGATTAAATTTCTTCCAAAAACAGACACACTTGCTCTTTGTGCACCTACTTTACCCACAATAGATTTAGGCAGATTATAACTTAAAGTAGCTTCTCTTAATTTTAGAAAAGACCTGTCTAAAATACGGTTGGCATAAGCATCGGCCTTGTTTGATGTGGTGTAATAGAAATCATCTGTATTGGCTTCTGTTATTGGAGCGGTATTTTCTACATAAGTACCATCTGCTAATTTCTGAACCGAATTAGGAACAATAAAAGGACGGCGGTCGTTATAAGTCGTTTTTGCATCAGCACCTACGAAGTTCAATAAATCAGCCGTTCCAGAATAGAACACACCACCTTTATGCCAGTCTAAGGTAAATGAAAGTGAAAAGTCTTTATAACGAAACTGATTATTTAATCCCATTACGAAATCAGGAAGTGTAGTGCCAAAGCTTACATTTTCAGAAGAGTATACAGGATAGCCGTTTTTATCTACAATTACCTGTCCACTTGGGCTATAAGTTCGTGTAGGAGCTTCAATAATACCCAGTGGCTGACCAACACGGGCTACAAATTGTGCATCGTAAGCCGAATTTAAAACTACTTTATCTAATCCGATCGGAAGTTCGGTTACTTTACTGTTTTCTTTTGTAAAGGTATAATTTAAGGTCCAGTCTATATCTGTTGTTTTAATCGGTTTGATATTTACAGCAAGTTCTATACCCTTATTACGAACCGAACCAAAGTTTACGATGTAAGAAGAATAACCTGTTGCCGGATCGATAGGCAATGGAATAATCTGATCTTTTCGTAATTTATTATAATAAGTTGCATCAATGCCGATACGGTCTTTTAAGAACCTGATCTCTGCACCTAACTCTACCTCTTTAACGCGCTCAGGCTTGAAATTATTGCTGTTCAACTGGTTAGAAATCGAATAACCCGCCACCCCGAAAAGAGGGAAAGTCAAGGTTCCAAAACCCAACGGAGATGATGTTCTGTTAGCGGTATTAAATACACGGTAAGGATCGGTATCACTACCTGTTTCACCGTAACTCGCTCTTAATTTTAAAAAGCTGATTGGTGTTTTAGTTAAATCGATAGCCTGAGAAGCAATGAAAGCTAAACTGGAAGCAGGGTAGAAGTAATTGTTATTGCTCTGAGGAAGTGTTGACGACCAGTCGTTTCTTCCTGTTAAGGTTAAATACAAATATTTGTTATAACCTAGGGTTGCAGAGGCATAGGCACCGAATAAACGGCGGTGAGATTCTGCATTGGTTGATGTTGGTTTATTTGCAGAGTTATTGATCTGATAAAAACCTGGTATCGCTAAATCTTCAATACGGGTGCTTAATATTCTTGAACCACGATCATTATAATTCACCCCAATTAAACCATCTAAATCGAAATGACTATTTAATTCCTTATTAAATAAGGCATTAAATTTTGTATCGTATTCAAAAGTTTTTACAGATCCTTCGACTACATCACCAGCATCCTTTGCTCTCGCAGACCCCTCGATGTTACCGCCAGCATTATAACTGCCTACACTTGGTGCATTTTTATTATGCCAGATTTTGCTTATAGCATTATCAACATCAGCACCTTGCTGGAATTGAAAACTTAACCAATCTGTTGCTTTATAATTTAAATTAATGTTACCATACAAACGATCACTCTTGTACCTACTTCCATTTTCGTAAAGGGCATAATAAGGGTTTTCTGCATACGGGGTAAAATAATTATCTACATTAAAAAATTTGTTTTTATAATCCTGAAAGTCTTTAATCGGAATATCTCCGGGGATCTGTAGTATTTCTTCGTAAAATGAAGATCCGATACCTGAATCACCACCACCTTGATTGATAAATTTAGTGGTTTTACCAACATAGTTTAAAGAGGCATCAGCGGTGAAATTTCCGTACTTGGTTGATCCCTTTAAGGTAAAATTATTTCTTTTGTAAGAATCGTTGTCTGATGGAAGATAACCATCGCTATAAATATTACCATAAGAAAAATAAGCCGTACTATTCTCATTTCCTCCGCTTAATGCGATATTGTTATTTAATTCGATACCTGTAGTTAATGCATCCCTCACATTGTTTTTAATGAAAGAGTAAGGTTTCAACAACTGAGAGTTATCAACTATAGCACCCCAGGTCCTTAACTGTCCGTCATATTTTGGGCCCCAGTTACCGTTTTCAGAAGGAATATAAGTACCATCCCAACCTTGCCCAAACTGATCCTGTGGCTTATAAATAGAGGCAACATTAGTTAAGGTAGTTGAGGTAGAAAGGTCTACCTTCAACTTACCAGCAGCTCCTTTTTTAGTGGTTACAATTAAAATACCATTCGATCCGCGAGAACCATATAATGCTGTTGCTGCAGAACCCTTTAAAATACTGATGCTTTCGATGTTGTTAGGATCAATGTCGTTTGCATTGTTACCAAAATCATAATTGTCATTGGAACCTGCAGTTGAGTTATCCAAAGGCACGCCATCCACAACATACAAGGGCTGGTTACTGCCGGTTATTGAAGAATAGCCCCTTAAAATAACCTTGGTTGATCCACCCGGTGCACCAGAAGTATTAGAAATGTTTACTCCTGCAACCTTACCCTGCAAACCACCAAATAAACTTGCTGGTGCAGAAGCATTAACTTCAGCTGATTTAAAAGTGCTCTGGGAATACCCTAAGGTTTTTGTAGCCTTATTAACTCCTAACGCTGTTACCACAACCTCGCCTAAGGCTTTAGAATCAGTAGCTAGAACAGCATTAATCACACTCGAGCTTCCGATTGGGCGAGTTTGAGTTGCAAATCCAATTGATGAGAACTCGATTGTTTTGGCATTTGATGAAACTTTGATGGAGAACTTTCCATTCGCATCAGTAGAGGTACCACCAGCGGTCCCCTGAATTTTTACGCTTACGCCAGGAATTGGTAGCTTGTCTTCTGAAGACGTAACTGTTCCTGTGATTGTTCGATCCTGTGCCATTGCGCTCACCGCGAAAAACAGGACAATGAACAAACTCTGTAGAAGTTTTTTCATAGTAAATAGGTTAGTTAATGTGTAAATAAAGCACTAAATTAGAGTTAGTTAATTCTTGAAGCAAATTTATTTTAACCTTTTTTAACTTGCAGCTCCCTAAGCCCCCTTAAGGCCTATTTCTTAACCGTAACTTTTTTGCTAATCATAAATTTGACTAAAAAATTACTAACTACAGCTCATTTTTAAAGTGCTGTTTTAATAAACTGACAAAAATTATATTCCTGAATAAGGTTTTTCTCTACCAAGAGTTTCTAAAAAAGGATATCAGCCAAATAAACTACTTGGCCACGCCCGAAATCTTGTACACCGATAAGGAGACCAGTTTTAAGCTCTTCTCTTGCTTTTGTACCCACTGCACCGGCAATGAACTTTTGTAATTTTATTTAAACATGCATTCAAACCTTTAACCAAAGGCTCATAGAGCTTATGGTCTGTTTTTAAGTTATAACAGGTTTTACGTTGGCCATAAGAAGAGGGGGGACTTGAATCAAGATTGATCCGATAAATTCCAGCCGGCATTGTGGTTTCGAAATCGTCTTTAACGATTAATCCATATATATTTATAAGAACCTACGCTTTATATTATAAGTGTAAATCAGTTATCAGAATTTGAGGCTCTAATAAAATTTAGCCAAAACCGCAATCGGCTGCAGGAAAATTTTCTCCATCAGGCTCCCGAATAAATAAGGGGCTGCCCAAAAAGATCGGACAGCCCCTTTAACTTCTTATAAATTAAATTATAGAAAGTGCTTCTAAAACGGGGGTAATATAACAGAACCTCTTAAAAGTGCATTTCTACTATCAAAACGTCATTTCATTTCTAAAATTTATCCCAGAATAATTTTGTGGTTACAACATCTCCTCCAATTGCACCAGAAGCCTGACTATAATTACTGCCATTTAATTGCTGTTCATTGCTTGGATAGCTAAGTCTGTTTGGAAAACCAGATTTAGCTCCTACTGGTGCAGTAATTTTTGGAAAATCCAATCTTCTTAACTCTGTCCAACAATTAAAAGGCCTGTTGTAAAGAGCGATCCATTTTTGGACCCCTATTTTTTCTCTCCATGTACCAGATGCCGTTGTATAGGAAACCTGTGGATTTGCCAGATAAGCGGATGCTTGTGTAGCAGTACCTCCCCAATATAAAATCGATGCCGTAATCGCATTATTATAATGCGTTTCTGCATTACCGCTAACAGCATATCCTCTTTCAGCAGCTTCTGCTCTGTTAAATTCAGTTTCTGCATAATCCATCAGCAAAGTTTGCGCATCAGGAGCATAAACCTTAGGTCCAGGTTTAGAAACAGCAGATATCGTATTTACCTGCCCAACTATACCGCCAACATAGGCACCGTTTGCATTGGTACCAAAATACTGTGGCAAACGAGGGTCTGCCAGCGCTAACAATTTGTCTACCAAATCTTTTGCGCCCACATAATCACCACGCCCACCTGTTACAATATCAACAAAAAGTGGATTTTGGTTTGGTGCACCTGCCAGATATTTAAATGCTGCATTATCCACATCAGCAGAAATTGCACCTGCATCTGATGCTTCGACAGCAGCTTTGGCAATTGCATTCTCTGCATCAGCTAAAATTAAAGCTTGTTGCATCCGCAAAGAATTACCAAATTTTATCCATTTTGAAATATTACCCTGAAAAACAAGGTCCTCACTTGAAGAAAACCCTGCACTTGCGGTATTGAGTTGGGCAATGTCAGTATTTAGCCTTTTCAATAGCTCTAACGAAATCGTTTTCGCATCATCATATTTCGGAAAAAGATTTTGTTGATCTAATGCCTGGCTATAAGGAACGTTGCCAAAAGTATTAACCAGTGTACTAAAGGCCAACACCTGCATGATATCAATAATTGCCAGTTGATTCGATTTTATACCAGCGTTTAACGTACTGTTAGCCTTTATGATGTTTGATGATTCGGTTAAATTTTGGAGCACTTCTCTATACATCGTAGTCCACCACGCTTGAGGAATATTTCTGGTACCGAAGTCGTACTGGGTTTCATCCTGATACGTTACCATTGCCCATTGACTTGTAGTGAATCTGAAAACATTGTTGTTAACACTAGCACTCGTGACAACATCGCTGTAAGATTTGGTTGCGAATGAAAACAAAGTCGCAGCAGGAACCTCCGATGGCCTTTTGGTATCAATATTAAGTGATGTAATATTCTTTTTACAAGCTGCGAAAGAAACGAGCATTGCAAAAAATATGATTGATTTTTTCATTTTATTATCGATTTAATTAGAATGATAGCTTTGCATTAATCCCTATTGTTCTGGTTGTTGGGTATGCACCACTTTGTATCCCCTGCGCATTTCCGGAAGACAAATTCTCTTCCGGATCTGAATAAGGGAGATTTTTATGTATAATCCATAAATTTCTTCCAAAAACAGAAAGATCAATCCCTTTAACGGGGCCCCATTTTGAAATCATGGCTTTAGGAAAAGAATAAGTTAATGTAGCTTCTCTTAATTTTACATAACTGGCATCGTATGAAAATGCAGATTGCGGAAGGGTAGGAGAATTGGCATCTATCACGACACGTTTAGTATTAACCTGACCGTCTTCTGTTACGCCATCCAAAATAACACCTCCGCTGTTTCCACTATTGGTTACCGGATTCCTTACCGGATTACCCAGATCGTTTAAACCAACTGTATTTGGTAAAATACCGGTATAAGTAGCATAAAATTGGTCTAATGACCAAACATTGCCCCCGGAACGGACGTCAATTAAAAATCCTAAGGATACGTTTTTGTATTTAAAGCTATTATAAATACCCCCAATCCATTTTGGGTTAATATTGCCGATAACGTTAGTTGTACTAGATGTTATTTTATAATATCCATCTGCACCAATAATTTTTTGTCCGTTTGCGTTATAAACATAATCTTTGCCCTGAATGGTGCCATACGGCTGACCTAAAGTAGCATTAACACTTATACCTGCCTGAAAGCTAGCCAACTGCAAGTTTTTGCTATCATTATACAATTCCAAGACCTTACTGTTGTTTTTTGTCCAGTTGATGTTAATATTCCAGGAAAAATCTTGTGTTTTAATTGGTGAACCATACAATGAAACCTCGACACCATTATTTCTTATCACACCGGCATTAACATAGGTATTGGTAAAACCTGTTGCAGCAGAAACCGCAACGGGTATAATTTGATTTTTTGTTTTTGTCAGGTAATATGAAGCATCAAAACCGATGCGGTTATCCAAAAATGCCATATCTAAACCAATCTCGCTGCTTTCTGTCTTTTCGGGTTTTAATGAAGGATTATTTGTAGTAAAAGGATATGCAAATAAAATGCTTGATCCAAATAGATTTTGAGAGGTATAAACATTTTTGGTACTTCCCCAAGGGGCATCGTTTCCAACTGTGGCATAGTTGACACGTAATTTTCCGGATGATATCCAGTCAACTTTATCCTTTAGTTGCTTAGAAAACAACCAGCTGCCAGCAACCGAATAATAGTTATATGCATTTCCGCCTTCTGGCAAAGTAGAAGATTTATCTCTTCTAAAAGTACCTTCTAATGTTAAAGATTCATTATAGGTCAGTGTGGCTCCACCAAAAAATCCGTCAACTTCTTTAGGCTGATAGTTTTCTATAGGGGCTGCTACAGCACCAACAGAATTAGAAATACTATAAAGCCCTGGCACAATAAGTCCACCATTTGTTGTGGAAAAAACGCTATTCAACAAACTCTTTCTGATATTACCTCCAAGCAATGCTTTCAAATTCAGGTCCTTCGTTACATTTTTATCAAAGTTTGCAATAAGGTCAAAATTTGTTTCGTTGAACGACCTGTCCGTGCGGGCATAAGAAGCTGCTCCCTGACTTCCTACGGCAACCCTTTCTTCCTGAAATTCATTGTAATTATCTAAAGAAACACGTCCGAGAATATTTAGCCAGTCAGTTGCCTTATAATTTAAGGACGCATTCCCAAAAATCCTGCTCCTGGTATCATTTTCATAATTCTGGTACCTTGTCCAATAATAATTATCAGTATATTTAGGTACCAGGCCTGCAGGCGTAGAAGGATCAGCCCAATTCCATGAAACATTTTTGCTTATTCCTAAAGTAAGCATCCTTTTGAGCCATCATATCAACATTGGTTTGATACCATTGCCTAAAATTTTGGTTCACATTTAACCCACTATATCCTGACCCATATCTACCCAAACCCTCAACTTTTGAATAATTCGCAAGTGCCGATGCAGTTAACCGATCGGTAATTTGGTAAGTAGAGCCAAAATTCAATATATTTTTAATGATTTTACTATTGGGTAACGTTCCACGGTCATCACTTCTGGTATAGCCGAGCTTGATTGTTCCTTTATCAGATGCACCATCAAATATTATATTATTGTTATTAGAAATTGCGGTCTCATAAAATGTTGATGGATTATTTGCGGCAGCAACCCACGGTGTTTTTTTCTTATAATTAGGAGAGTATGGATCAAAGGCATCCCATTGATACACCAGTAGGTTTGGATCAAATTTAGCTCCGTAAGATGCATCTTCAGAAGTAGGAACAACCTTTTCCTTAACACCATTACCCTGAACATCAATCAATAAGAAGCCATCTCCACTTTCATATCCACTTGAATACCCGGCACCATACTCCGTTTGATACTCCGGAAAAGTTGATTTATCTATTGTTCCGACGGTTAAACCACTATTAATCGTAATCCCCATGCCTTTACTCTTCCTGCTTTTTGTAGTAATCATAATTACACCATTTGCTCCTCTGGAACCATAAAGGGCACTTGCTGCAGCTCCCTTAAGCACGTTAACCGATTCTATATCGTCAGGATTGATATCTGCTGCCGCATTTCCATAATCATAACCACCCCTCCCTGTTCTCTGGTTAGTAGAATTATTGTTTGAATTGTCAACCGGAACACCATCCACTACAAATAATGCCTGATTATTCCCTGTTAAAGACTTATTTCCTCTAATTACAACATTGGTTGATCCACCAATTGCATTGCCTTGGATAATCTGCAAACCAGATACTTTGCCTGATAGCGCAGACGCTGCGTTTGATGACCGTGTTTGTGTAAGTTCTTCACCCTTTACCTGCTGCGCCGCATAAGACAGGGTATTTTTCCTCCTAACCTGGCCCAAAGCAGTTACCACAACTTCATCCAAAGCCTTAGCATCTGAAGATAAGACAGCATTGATTACATTTGAACTTCCAATGGGTATGGATTGAGTCGCAAAGCCGATTGAGGAAAATACAATAATTTTAGCGTCTGGTGAGGCTTTAATGGAGAACCTTCCGTCAGCACTGGTTGAGGTGCCCCCTGTGGCTCCCTGAATTTTTATGCTTACTCCAGGGATTGGCAGTTTGTCTTCTGAAGACGTAACTGTTCCGGTGATAGTTCGATCCTGTGCCAATGCCGCCAAGGCAAAAAACATACAGATGAACAAACTCGGTAAAAGTTTTTTCATGGTCAAGAATAGGTTTAGTTAATGATTCGCCTAATTTAAGCGTTAATATTCGGGTTAAAAAGCTTTTTCAAACAAATATTTAATAAAAAATCATAAAAAAAATAAAAACCTGACCTTCAGACCAATAATCAGCATTAAAAACCGAAATTATTTAAAATAAAAACATAAAAAAACATATATTAATTAATAATTAATACAAAAATTGATTTTATTTTTAAATAATTTAGAATTAAATTAAAAATAAAGCCAAAAAACACAAAATAATAATACAAAAAATGATTTTTAATAAAAAACAAATTAACATTAATAAATTTCGAATAAAAAAACACAGACGATATTCATGAAAAAACCATAAAGAATAGAAAACTAAAAGAAAAACATACTTATAACATGCTGATAAGTTTAAAAAGACTATACAAAAACTTAAATAGGTTTTATTTAGCTGAAAAATGGTGAGATTTCAATTATATACTTTTGTAGTTAACACAGGAAATCATAACAGGAATGGTGGTTAGGATTAAAAGCCATGCCTGCCTGGAGAGTATCTTTATCTCAAAACTTCACAAACCGAACAAAAAGAAAAATGATATTATATTTCCAGCCTGAATACTCATGCCGCAGGGATAGCTGGCGCGGTTCGTTCCCACCCGAGGATTAAAAATTCACCGCATTTACTGTTTGATGTTGGCTTCCAGCAAGATAAAATTGACATCACTAAAAGCCTATTTAAAATTAAATAAAATTTATTCCGTATGTCAGTCTGAGCGTAGCCGAAGACCATTCCAACACATTAATAAAGCAATCGACTACGCTCTTGTGATAGCAAAAGGCCATTTATATTTGTTAAAAAAATTTAAACTGACTATATGCTGCATGCACTAATAACTACAAAACAGGATATTTCCGAAAAGCGTCTTACCACCTTCCCAAAAATTCCTGAAAAGAGGATCATTAGCCAAATAAATCACCTGGCCTCGTCCGAAATCTTGTGCGCCAATAAGAAGGCCAGTTTTAAGCTCTTCCCTTGCTTTTTGCCAACCACACCGGCCATTAAACTTTTTTCGTTAATCAACCCTACATTCCAACCTTTAACAAGAGACTCGTAGATCTTACGGTCTGTTTTTAAGCTATAATAGGTTTTACCCAGGCCATAAGAAAACGGGTGACTGGAATCAAGATTGATCTTATAAATTGCACCGGGAATAATAGTTTCAAAATCATCCTTGTCCTTATTCTTAAAAAGAAGTTTGTTTGCCTCTGGCTTTTCATCTTTTTTTACCACAGCTTCCTTCTTTTAATATCGAAGCCTTTTTTCTCAAATACACTTTCTATAGCATCTTCCATTAAGATCAACCTTCCTCCTTTATTTAGCCATACAGTTAAACCATCGCCTATAAAAGCGCTATAACTTCCATCGGGCAAAATCAAAGTGTTTACCTTATTAATATCGAGGTTATTCAGATCCTTAGTATTAATAATAATTGGGGAAAGATTTAAATCGTGTTCCAGAAAAACCAGGCTTCGCCAAAAGCGAGAGAAGAAACCTCCATACCAGATACAATGGCAATTTTAGGCTGTTTTAACAATGGATAAACGTTAGAACCAAAATCTTTTCCCTTCTCTACAAAACCACTGCTAATGGCCAGGATGGGCTTGTTCAAAGTTTTGGCAATCGATGTAACCTTATCCTTCATCCCTTTTATCAATCTTTCGTTTTCAGCCCTCAACACAATCAGGGTTCCTGCGGGATAGTCTTTACCGTTTACCGAGAATGGCTGATCGGCCTGCCTCACTTTTATATTTTCCTTTTGCAGCGCGGTTAAAACCTGAACATCTTCGCTTGTTCCCCAGCTAAATAACCAGGCTAGGGGCTTCTCAAGCTCGTGATTGATTACCTCCGGTTCTTCAATTGCCGGGAATTTTCCTTTTATACTTTCTTTACTGGCATAGCCCTTTAATCCATAAACATAGGGTAGGGCCCAGGCCGTAATGTCATAAGTATTAGAATCGGTTACAAAAGTTTGGGGTTCTAATAAAACGTTAGCCAAAACTGCTCTAGCCTGCTGAATGTTAACAATTAAATCGTTTCGGGCGATACTAAAATTTTCTTCCTTTTGGGTATCGTAATCGTAAGCTTTACCGGTTTTATCTCCACCATAAGCAAATTCGATTTTATTTTTGGTTAAGAGTCCGGCCAGTTTTTTTAAGCGCGATAAATTAGTCGCTTTTATAATATAACTTTTATAAATGCCCGGGCTATTGGCTAGTTCCTGCTGGAAATACTTTTTATACTCCGCTAATAATTTACTATGGTTTAAAGAAGTCACTTCAAGGGTCGACATTCCTGTTGTAAAGTGGTGTGCGATACGGTCTTTTAAGGTAAGCGTATCCCCATCGTTGGTTACCACTGATAATCCGGCTCTGATTCCGCCCTGCTCATAAGTCATACCGATTGATCCATTATACAAAGGGTAAGTATCGCCATAAGAGGGATAAAGCAGATCGAAACGTTCTTTAGTGAAATATTGCCAGCCTTCGGCATCAAAGTATTTGGCATTGTTTTTACCAACAACCACCTGGAAACTTTTTTGCCAGGGCGTAATGTCCTGGTGAACGGGTTCTGCCGCTGGCGCAAAATAGTAAGGCTCATTATAGCTCTGTTCATGAAAATCAACATGTACCTGTGGCATCCACTGGTTATACAGGTCTAATCGTTGCTGGCTCTCAATTTGTGTTTGCCAGGCCCAGTCGCGGTTTAAATCGAAATAATAATGGTTTGGCCTGCCACCTGGCCAGGGTTCAATATGCTCCCTGGAGGAGGGATCTGAATTAGGCATTTTCCCTACCACACTATTAAAATAGTTTACGTAACGGTCTCTTCCATCAGGATTTAAACAGGGGTCGATTACCACAACAGTATTTTTTAACCACTCGTTGGCAGGCTTGATATTGCCCGAAACCAAGGTATAGAGCATCTTCATGGCAGTTTCAGTAGAGTTTGCCTCATTGCCATGTACATTATAGCTCAACCAAAGTATAGCAGGCTGATTGGTTAGATCGACACTATTATTGGTGCCAGTTGCTAAAACTAAATTATTGCTCCTGATCTGTTCCAGTTTGGTTACATTTTCTGGCGAAGAAACAACTGCCACCATTAACGGCCGGCCCTCATTGGTTTTACCATACTCTATCAGCTTCATGTTTTTAGCAGAAGCCGCAGCGGTTTGCCTAAAATAATCGGCTACTTTGTGGTGAGGGGTAAAGTGCGAGCCGAGTTCATAACCCAAAAAATCATCAGGAGATTTTAGCTGTGCATGCGCAAACAAAACAGTACAAAGGGTGATTAGGCAGAACGTTAAGAGTCTCTTCATAGGAAAATAATTTTACCTAATGTACTAATTTTGTTTTTTGTTGGCGCGAAAGCTTAATTTTACATCATATTTTTTACGATAAGCATGATTACAACCGAAAAACTATACGATTATTACCTGGAAAACCCTGTTATCTCTACCGATACAAGAAACATTACGCCTGGTTGTATCTTCTTTGCCTTAAAAGGAGATCTTTTTAATGCCAACGAATTTGCCGCTCAGGCCATAGAAAAAGGAGCTGCATTTGCTGTAATTGATGAAGAAAAATACGCAGACAGCGATAAGTGTTTATTGGTAAAGGATGTGTTAAGTACTTTACAGGATCTGGCTCGTCATCACCGTAAGCAGCTTAACATCCCTGTTATCGGTTTAACCGGTAGCAATGGAAAAACCACGAGCAAAGAACTGGTAAATGCTGTTTTAGCCGAACGATATAAAACCTTTGCAACCTTTGGTAACTTAAACAATCACATTGGTGTTCCATTATCTATATTATCCATTACCGATGATGTTCAGGTTGCGGTAATTGAAATGGGCGCAAACCACCAAAAGGAAATAGAACTGCTCTGCACCATCGCACAGCCTACTCACGGCATTATTACCAATGTAGGTATGGCACATTTAGATGGGTTCGGTGGCTTTGAAGGGGTAAAAAAAGGCAAGGCAGAACTTTACGCTTACCTTAAACAGACCAGTGGTTATACTTTTATCAATAGGGATAATCCTAATTTGCTCGAAATGAGTACTGCTGCAGGTTTAAACAAACTGATTTATTATGGAACCGAAAATGGGAATACCATTAAAGGCGCTTTAAAAAGCAGCGATCCTTTTATTGAAGTAGACTGGACCAATCATGAGGTTTCATCATCAGTAAAAACCAATTTAACTGGTAGTTATAATTTTGAAAATATCCTGGCTGCAATTTGCATAGGAGATTTTTTCGACATGAGTCCAGAAGAGATCAACACCGGTTTATCGAATTACCAGCCGAAAAATAACCGCTCGCAACTCACCAAAACTGAAAAAAATACGGTGATCTGCGATTTCTACAATGCCAATCCAAGTAGCATGACCGCGGCACTGAAAAATATCGCCGTATTATCGTCCGGTAAAAAAACCGCTATTTTGGGAGATATGTTCGAATTAGGCCCTGAATCACCTGTTCAGCATGAACTTATTGCAAAACAGGCCAACGAAAGTGGTTTGGATCAGCTCATTTTCATCGGAAAGGATTTCTATATATTTAAAGACAATTTTAAAGGCATATTTTTCGAAACACCTGCTGAGGCTGCTCAGTATTTACAAGAAAACTCCGTTCAAGATCATTTAGTATTACTCAAAGGCTCGCGAGGAATGAAACTGGAAAGCCTGTTAAAATATCTATAGCTTATTTTGAAAATTGAATTTCATACCTCTCACCAGTAATTTCTAAAAGTTCAGGCTTCATTTTATCCGGATAGCTAATCAGCAATATTCTTTTTAAACTTTTTTGAGGCCCTAAAGTTGTTTTATTTTTTGCTGGTATTGCAACAACTGTAGCTTGGTACACAAAAGAAACCGGGTATTTTACTTTATTTACAAGATCTAATAATGAAACTTCTGAGAAATCTAAATCAACTGTTTCGTTTGTTTTATTAGTCACTTTCATCTTTACGCTAACAAAAGTATAGCCTTTTTTAGCAACTATTCTGCTATTTCCTGTGGCTTGCTGGCTTGCAGAACTCATTCCATACACTTCATATTCAATATTATTTTTGTAGTTGAAGTTGTTTTTGGCCGGGCTAAGCTGGTAGACGGTGACACATGATGAAAGTGTTAAGATTAAACCCAAAAAGATTAATCTAAAGAGAGGTGCTTTCAAGAGTTAATTAATTTTGATTGCTTAGGGATTCACTTACAGTTAAACCAACATCGCTTACGTCCAAAAGCGGATTATCGCGCATATTCTGTTCAATTTCGATCTCAAACTTCCCATTATGAGGGAAATGATAGTTGGTAAGCATAGGTAAAGTATAACTGAATACATTTCCAGATCCGCTACCCAACCATTCACCATCATTTTTGGCCAGTTTGTATTGATAACGCCGCGTTACCATCTTTTTGCCATCTTTAAAATGAACAAGGATAAAAATATTGGCGTATTTATAATCGGCGGTATGTCTAAGCTTAAAATAAATATTATAGGCCTTAGTATTATCCTTAATCTCAAATGTGGTCGAAACATGGTTACGGTAGGTCCACCTGCGGCCTGCAATTTCTACATTACTATCAATTACGCTGGATGTACAGCCCACAAATAGCGAAGTAATCAATAAAAAACCAAGCAAGAATACTTGTCTTTTATTCAGCAGCAGGTTTATTTTCTGAGCCATTATTATTGTTTCGGCGGTTATTGTTTTTCCTACGATTATTTCTGTTCTTGTTTTTGCTTTGTTCTGGCTTAGCACCTTCTACCGTAACATTTCCTTCAGCTTTAACTACAGGTTTTGGTCCTTGCAGCTGCTTTGGTTTATTATTTTGAGGTTTTGGCCCATTAACATGCTGTGGTTTCGGCACTGACTGTTGAGGCTTTTGACCTGCATTTTGTTGCGGTTTTGGTCCGTTAGGTTGTTTTCCGCCTTGCTGAGCTTTTTGCGCCCCCTGTTGAGGCTGCTGCGGCCTATTACTAGGGCCTGCATTTTTCTCTCCGGCAGGAACTCTTTCCCTTTTATTTTGGTTGTTATTGCGGTTATTTTTCTGATTGTTGTTCCTGTTCTGATTATTTTTACTACGAGAACGTTCGTCCAGTCGGGTTAAACTATCCTGACCAACTACATTTTCGTAATCGAAAGATTTTTCTACCACAACCGGCGCGGCAATCTGAACAGCTTCTTCTTTTAAGTTAGGCGCTTTTTTACCCGCCTTGTTCATCGTCATGATCTCTTTTACACGTGCAGCTTTCACCGGAATCCAGTTTTCATCCCCCTGGTAACTGAACCACATGATTTTCTTGAAAATATCGGTTTTCTGGTGACGGGCATAACCGGCCTCAGTATCCAGGTTTTCAATTCTATCGGGAATATCTTTTAAAGCATCCAGATAGGTATCCAGCTCATAGTTTAAGCAGCATTTTAATTTACCGCACTGACCAGCAAGTTTTAACGTATTTAATGATAAATTTTGATAACGCGCCGCAGCCGTAGAAACCGTTTTGAAGTTGGTTAACCAGGTAGAGCAGCATAATTCGCGCCCGCAAGAGCCAATTCCGCCTAAACGACCAGCTTCCTGACGCATTCCGATCTGGCGCATTTCAATGCGGATACGGAAACTCTCCGCCATTTTTTTAATCAGTTCGCGGAAATCCACACGCCCATCAGCCGTATAAAAAAAGTGGCTTTGGTTTTGTCGGCCTGGTAGTCTACATCGCTGATTTTCATTTGCAAACGTAAATCCAATGCCAGTTTACGGGCTTTGTGCATGGTTTCCCATTCCATCCCTTTGGCAGCATTCCATTTCTCTACATCGGCTTCGGTAGCTTTACGGTAGATTTTTTGGTTACCTGATCTAGTGCGGTTTTACGGCGTTTCATCTGGATTCTTACCAGTTCTCCCGTAAGCGAAACGTGCCCCACATCAAAACCACCCGTTGGTCCTTCAACAGCAACAAGCTCCCCGATTTCGAGGTAAATGTTATCATTATTAAGGAAAAACTCTTTACGTGAACCTTTAAATTTGATTTCGGTAACCTGAAAAGGTTTATAATTAGAAGGCATATCCAAATTAGACAGCCAATCGTGAACTTCCATTGTCTGGCAACCACCGGTGCCGCATGAGCCATTACTTTTGCATCCATTAGGGGTGCAACCACCACCTGTTGAACAACTTCCACATCCCATATTAATTGTATATATATTGAGTCCCCGCAGGGAGCGTTTTAAACTTGATAATTTTTACCAATTGTAAAGATACATCTAAAAACAGAATTTTCGGGTTCGCGTTTCTTTCAATGTGGTAATGTGCCTTTTCCAGTTCGCCGATTATGGCCTCTGCCATAGGTAAGGTAAGCACGTGTGTGCTGAGTTTTTTGGCGGTTTCGAATGTTAATGGAGGTAATTTAACCAATTCTTCGGCACCACTTAAAATTAAACAGCATTCGCGTAAATAATTTACGCCATATTTTAAAAAATTCTTCTGGTTTTCTCTTCCCCATTTGGCAGCCTCATCGGTAAAATCGATCAGATCGGGAACTTTATTTCCAAAACCCATCCTTAGCCAGGCGGTAAAGGTGCCCGAACTGTCGCTTTGTGTATCGGCAGCCAAAGCTTTGGCCTCAATTAAATTTCCATCGGCCAAAAAGGAATAATCAATAGCCTGGTGCTCAGTTAATCCGCTTGCATTTAATAAATATCCTGTAACCTCTTCCGACGAAAGTTTTGGGATTTTCACAATTTGCGTCCTGGATAGGATGGTGGTTAAAATCTGATCCTGACTTTGCGCAATTAAAATAAACAGTGTATTTGCAGGCGGTTCTTCGATTAATTTTAACAAGGCATTTCCAGCTTTATCCAGGTATTCCGGAAGCCACATAATTAAAACCTTTGTTTCCGCTTCGAAGGCCTTATAACTCAGCTTTTTAATAATATCGTGGCATTCGGCAATGTTGATATTGGCCTGTTTATTGGCCGCATCAAGCTTGGAGCGCCAGATATCCATATCAAAATAAGGATCCTGCATCAGCATACCCCGCCATTCATCCAACACATCTACAGCAGTTTTTACACTGGCAGAAGCAAAAAACGGATAGGAGAAATGCAGATCGGGGTGGATGAGGCGTTCGTATTTTCTGCAACTCGAACACTCGCCACAACTATCGTTCTCTCCTTTATTAAGGCAATTGATGTATTGCGCATAGGCAATGGCCAGGGGTACAGCTCCAGAGCCAGCAGGCGACAAAAACAGTTGCGCATGGCTAATACGGTTTTCTTTAACCGTTTGCACCAATTGTTGCTTCACTCTTTCCTGTCCGATAATTTCTTTAAACTGCATTTGGTGCAAAATAAGAAATAGATATGAGATTCACACACAAGTGACCATGTTCTTACGTTCGGCATACATATTTGGCATGTAGCAACCGCCTAAGTTTTCAAAATTTAAGAGTTTGCCTGCCCATCGTATAGCGATAGCGAAGCTTCATTATTGTTTTTTTGGAAATGGCTGGTTCTGTTTCAATGGCAAATGCAGTCCTGCTATCCCTTTAAGTCCTCGCTGCGCTCCGGGCTTTTCGTTCTATCAGGTTTATTTAACTAAAATCAGTAATTCTTCGGGAACATCAAGTAGCGCACTATGCAACTTTACCCAACCGAACTGGCCTGCATCAACTAAACCTGATGGGAGCGGCAGCCCCGAAGCATGAGGGCTAAAGCATACAGCAGGACAGCACCTACCCAAGTACCACAGGTTTTGCTTTCCAAAAAATAGAACAAATCAATTTTTCAGTTAACAACAAACACGTTACCAAGGCATTAGCACTTATGTTTATCGATTATTTCAAAAAGCTTACCTTTGGCTTTTATTTTTAAACGGTAGTAAACGCTTTGCGCCAAACACCCAACGCTTAACTTATGGCACGGATCCTCGCATTTGATTATGGAACAAAACGCATCGGCATTGCGGTAACCGATCCTTTGCAGCTAATTGCAACAGGCCTGGATACGGTGCACCCGAAAGATGTGATCGAATATGTTAAAAAATACATGCTTTCCGAGCAGGTGGGGGCCTTTGTGCTTGGGGATCCTAAACAAATGGATGGTTCTCCGTCTGATTCGGCACAACATGTGAAAGGTTTTGCTACGCTGCTGAAAAAATCGTTTCCCGATATCCCAAGACACTGGGTTGATGAACGTTTTACTTCTAAAATGGCGCATCAGGCCATTATGCAAAGCGGGTTAAAAAAAGCGACAGAAGGGATAAAAACAGGGTTGATACCATTGCTGCAACCATCATTTTACAATATTTTATGGAAAGTAACCGTTTATAACCAAAAAATGAGCCTGATAAACGACGATTTACAAGATCTATTAATTGCTTATTGCGAACCTGAAAGCGAATTGCTTCAACAGATAGACCGCGAAACCAACCTTAAAGTTTTAATGCCCCGTATGCTTTCAGGCCATTACCAGGGCAGGGTGTTAAGCATGCTCAGCAAAATGATTTCCCCTAAGAGGATTTTAGAAATCGGCACTTTTACTGGTTATGCCACCTTATGTCTTGCTGAGGGATTAACAAATGATGGCCTGCTATATACGCTGGATATTAATGAAGAACTGGAAGATATGGTTCGCAGAAACTTTGCCAAATCAGCATATAACGATCAGATTAATTACATCCTTGGCGACGCTACCACTACAATAGCAAGTTTAGATGAAGTTTTCGACATTGTTTTTATCGATGCCGACAAGAAAAACAACGGTACCTATTATGATCTCATTTTTGACCGTGTACGCCCGGGCGGGATTATTATTGTGGATAATGTACTATGGAGTGGAAAAGTACTCCAGGAGAAACAGGATAAAGACACCAGAAATATTACTAGTTTTAATGATAAAATAGCTGCAGATGAACGGGTTGAGAAATTGATTTTACCTGTGCGTGATGGTTTGTTTGTGATCAGGAAGAAATGATGATGGCATATAGTTAATGGCTCATTGCCTGCTAAGCCAAGGCTATTAACCATTAAACCATGGTCTATTAACCAAAAAAGAAATGAAGAAAATCTTTACTTTTTGCCTGCTCCTTTTAGCGGGGATTATTGCAAAAGCGCAAGACACAGAAGAATATATTGCAGCGCACGTAGAATATGCACAAGGTTTAATGCATGATCATAAAATTCCGGCCAGCGTTATTTTAGCCGTTGCCATACATGAATCTGCTGCCGGAAACAGTAAAATTGCGCAGCACCTCAATAACCATTTTGGTGTAAAAGGGCCTAACAACAATGCAGATATCCATTCTTCGTACCGCGATTATTTAAATGCGGACGAATCTTACAGCCATTTTGTTGAAATAATGGAAACCCGCGAGCCTTTTAACAACCTGTTTGCGAAGTACGATCAGTACGATTACAAGGGTTGGGCTTACGGCATCCGCCGCTGTGGTTATGCCAGCAGTAGAAGATGGGCCAGTCAGGTTATTGGACTCATTAAAAAATATGAGCTTTACCAATACGATGAGCGACCGGAAGGATACGAAGAACCTGTTTATGCCACTCCGGTACGCCGCCACACCAGAAGCAGAAGAACAACAAAAACTTATACTGTAAAATCGGGCGATAACTTAAGTATCATCGCCAAAAAGAAAGGTACAACAGTAAAAAAACTGATGCAGAAAAACGGGATCAAAAAAGCAAATTTAAAACCAGGGCAGAAGATTAAGTTTTAGTTATGAGTCCTAAGTCTAATTTTCAGTTTGCAATTTTCAGTTCACAATTAACCTATTTCAGTTCACAGTTTTCAGTTCACAATTAATCATATACCAATGCGTTCATCCAACCAACTTATCCTATTAGCGACAATCCTCGTTTTTTTAAGCTCATGCGGTTCCAGGAAATTTTCCAAAAACAACAAACAGATTGAAAAAGCAGCCAACAAAGCCAATAATAACTCATACAAAAGCTATAATACCTTAAGTTATATTGATGAGTTTAAAGGCGTAGCCATAGAAGAAATGAACTCGGCCGGTATTCCTGCAAGTATTACTTTAGCACAGGGTATTTTAGAATCAGGCAGTGGAAACAGCGATTTGGCCAAGTATGCCAATAATCATTTCGGCATTAAATGTACTTCAGAATGGAAAGGAAAAAACTATTTCCGTGATGATGACCAAAAAAACGACTGTTTTAGGGTATATAAAGATGCCCGCGAATCATTCAGGGATCATTCTGAGTTTCTAAAACGCAAACGTTATAGTTTTCTTTTCCAACTGGATAAAAACGATTACAAAAGCTGGGCACAGGGATTAAAAACAGCGGGGTATGCCACTAATCCTAAATATCCTGATCTGTTAATCAATACCATCGAAAAATATCAGCTTTACCAGTACGATCAACCAGAAAGCGAAAAGCAGAAAATTGCGCGCGAGGATCGTGTTTTTACAGAAATCAATCAAAATATTCCCCAGGAGAAGGCTAAGTTTACACCAGTAGAAACACCACCTGCAGGCGCCAAACCAATTCTTGCCGATGGCACTTATACCGTTGTTAAAGGAGATACGCTGTACAATATTGCTAAACGCTTTAACTTAACAGTCGATCAGTTAAAAATGCTAAACGAAATGAGTACCGACGCTATTAAGCTAGGTCAAACACTTAAGGTTAAATAATGTTAAGTACAAACATCGCCAGCAAGATATTTGTAGTTTTGTAGCTTAATGAAATTTTTTATTCCCTTTATATTTATTCTTGGCTTCTCTACGTGGCTTCATGCACAAAATAAACCTGTGCAGGGAATTGTTATTGATAAAGAAACCAGGCAGCGTTTGGCCAAAGTGTATATTTACAACATCCGTACGGGTGATGGCTTATATAACAACACAAAAGGCGAATTTAGTACCTTTGCCCTACCAGGTGATACCTTGGTTGCAGCTTTATCAGGCTATGGAGTTGATACCATTGTTTTTAAAGGCCAAACTGCTGCATATTTTCAACTCAGATCGCTCGGCATCAGACTACGCGATGTAGTTATTCAACAAAAAAGATTGAGCCCACAGCAGCAATACGAAAAAAATGTTCAGGAATACCGTTACCAAACCATGAAGGGAAGTAGTAAAGATTTATTGAATTTAAGTAATGGTGGTGTTGGTTTAGGTATCGATGCGATCTATAACCTGTTAAGCAGACAAGGAAGAAATGCCCGTCACCTTCAAAAAATTCTGGAAAAAGATTATCGTGAAGACCTGATTGATTATCGTTTCAGTGCCAGTCTTGTCAGCCAGGTATTAGGTATAAAAGATGCCGAACTGACAGATTTTATGCAGCAATATCGCCCTACTTATCAATTTGTATTAGATGCAACAGATTACGCCTTTAATCTTTTTATCAGGAATGCCTATAAAAGCTACAGGTTAAATCCTAAAGCCTTACAATTGCCGGCATTGCCCAAAATAACCATTGATAAGCTGTGAAGGCGCCAATCCTGATCGTTAAAAAACTTCCGGCAGCTGGCATGGCCATCTTTCCTTTTATCCTGCTAAAATCTTCAAAGCTTAAAAACGATGCAGAGATGATTAATCACGAGAAAATCCATTTGCGCCAACAGTTAGAACTGCTTATTTTGCCTTTTTATCTGCTGTATCTTTTTAATTACCTTATCAACCTTTTTAAATACCAAAACCACGACCAGGCTTATCGGAACATTGTTTTTGAAAAGGAAGCTTATAATCATGATACCGACCTTAATTATCTGAAAAACGGCAATTGGTACGGCTGGATCAGATCAATATTATAAGGCGATTTTCTGTCCAAATTGCATTGTTGTTCTGGCAATCATTTTGTTAAATGCTTTTTATCTCTAAAATTTTTCTTTTTCTTTGTAGGTAATGAAGAACTGTTTAGCTGCCATAATCCTGATTCTAAGTTTCTGCTCTACAAAATTATATGCACAGGAAATTGATACAATTCCGATCAATACTAAAGACCTGAATATAAAAGTTAAAACGTAGTCCGTTGCCAAGCAGGCAGGGACCATTAAACTTTGAGCCTGTAAAAATTAAGCCTTTGGTTGTAAACGCCAGGATTAATTACTGGAAAACAAGAACCAACATTGGTATCAACATTAACCAGGCCCAATTCAGTAACAATTGGAAAGGTGGTGGTACCAACTCTGTAGCCGTTGGCGGTTTGGTTAACTGGAAGGCAGAATACAACAAAGACAGTTACAGTTATGTAAGCGAGCTTGTTTTGCAATATGGCAAAATCAAAAATAAAGATCAGCTGCAAAAGAAAACCAACGACCGTATTTTTTGGGATAATAAAGCTTCTTTCCAGCTTTCTAAAAGCTGGTTCTTCTTTTGGATCGTTAAGTTTTGAATCCCAATTTGATAATGGTTATTCTTACAGTATGGTAAACGGCCAGGAAACCGCCACGCTGATTTCAAAATTTATGGGCCCGGGTTATTTAACAGAATCTATTGGTTTCGAGTATAAGCCTGTTAAATATTTTTCTACCCGTATAGGTACCGGTACTGCACGCCAAACTTTTGTCTTGGATGAAAAGCTTTTTCTTGATCCTGTTGATAATACCAAACCGCCAAAAGCTAGTGTTTTTGGGGTAGATTATGGCAAAAAAGTACGTAATGAGTTGGCTTTTCAGATTGTAAGTGCAATTGATAAGGATATATTTACCAATACGAATCTTAAGGCACGTTACCAGATGTTCATTCCGTATCAGGATTTTAAGATGAGCAATATTGATCACCGGTTAGATGTTGCATTAACGGCAAAAATCAATCGTTTTATGAACACGAGTTTAACTGGCGTACTCCTGTTCGATAAGGATACAGGCACGAACAAAATACAGGCGAACCAGACTTTAGCGCTGGGTTTTGGCTTTACCTTCCCGAGATAGGTTTACCCGCCACCTATTTTACCCATTTCCCAGTACGGCATGGTAATAATCTGCCTAAAGCCTACGCCCCTTTGTTTTAGGTAACGTTTAAACTGCTGTACTGATTTTGCCCTGCCTGTTAAGTAAAACGTAGCATTTTGCCACATTTCCCAACATAGCGGGTGCATATTGTCCATCCAGTTGATGGCATTTTTCGCAGGGGCATTCAGGTCAGATGGTACCGTATCAATCAATAATTTGAGGTGTTCAACTGAATTCAGGTTTTCTTCCTGGAGTTCCAACACCCCAAAATACTCTACATCTTCATCAATTACCTTTTTACCCAGCGACTCATACAAACCGAGGCTGGTTTCATCGCCAAAAAAGAAATGCTGATTGGATGCTTCATTGTATTTTACTTTTGCCTGATCTACAATCAGTTTTAAACGGTCTCCTTTTTGGATATTTACAGCTAAATGATGTCCGGGCCCTTGCCTGTTCAGGTAAAAAATCACTTCGCAGGTTTCGTGTGCTTCGTCAAAGCCCGATAAAGTATAATGTCTGTATTCATTGGCGTTAACCCTCAGCAATACTTCGTTTCCGGGTATAAATTTAGCTTCAAAAAAATCGCCTTTAAAGGTAACGCACTTTAAGTTGCTGCTTAACATTTTGGTTTCTACAACTTCTACTTGATATATTTTATTGCTGATCACTTTTTCCATTGTGTTGGCCAGCCATGAAGGTAATTTAGGCATCGTATTCTTTTGTTTAGTAACTTTGAACAAAAGTAGTTGTCTAACAAAAGGATCTTTTTATACCAAAAGGATTAAAGTTTATATCAAAAGGATTTTATGGCCTTAAACATTTACGATAGCGATGATAAATATTATGTTGTAGGAAGTAAGTTCGACATTGCTCAATTTAATCAGCCACTGGTAACCGAAAGGCGGGATAAATACAGTTTCCCTTTTGGCGATGCAGAGATCGTACAGATTGCTTTTTCGGGCATTTATATCGTTTACGGCGATATGGTGGTGAAACAAAGCCGCCTGCGCATTAAATCTTTTGATGAACCTGATATGGTAGAGCTCCACTTTGCACTTACTGGCGGAGGCATTATGGAAAATTACCTCACCAATAAACGCCTGGATATTAAAGCAAACCAGCATAACATTATTTATAGTCCTGATTTTGACGGGATGGCAGAGTTTGATACGGGAGGTCCGCATAAATTTTTTGAGATAAATTTTGAAAGGTCACGTTTTATTGATTTAACCAGCGAAAGCAGCATCCTGTTAAAGAATTTTGCCGAAAACATCATGAACAGCCGTTCGGTAGAAATTTCATCAGAAAACCTGCCCATTACCCTGGCCATGCATAGCTGCATTAAAGATATTATGAACTGCCATTTTACAGGTGGGTTAAAATTATTGTTTCTTCAGTCTAAATGTTTGGAACTGCTTGCACTACAGGCCCAAGCTTTTGAACAAGCAGCTAAAAAAACCGTAAATCCTGCTATTAAATCGGCTTATGATAAAGAAAGGATCTATTATGCCCGGGAATACCTGCTGGCCAATGCCAATCATCCGCCATCTTTAACCGAACTGGCCAAAACCGCAGGAATAAACGAATTTAAGCTGAAGCATGGCTTTAAAGAAGTGTTCAAAAATACTGTTTTTGGTTATCTGAGCGATTATAAATTAATGCGGGCTAAAGAGCTCCTGGCCGATAGCAGCAAAGACATCAAAAATATTTCGGATGAACTGGGTTATTCTTCAGTACAGCATTTCAGCAGCGCATTTAGCAAGAAATTCGGCATAAGCCCGGGGAAAGCGCGGTAGGTTGGTTGGGCGTTTGGAGTCCAAAGTCCCCAGTCTTTATTCTTTAGTCCTGGATGTATATTTTTTCCCGGCCTTAGGTTTAAACCCAAGGCCAGGAAATGCCCAGACCAAATCTTTCTAAACCTTTTTTCCTTTTTTTCTTAAGGTCCAGATAATCTACATAATACAAAACCCTAACTGAAAGGCTGTTATTTTGCGGGGCATTTAAAATTCCGCTCAGGTTTTTATTGTAGCGTTCTGTGTAATAAGTATCGTAAGTTTCTGCCGCATCTTTATAAGAAACGGATAAAGTGCTGCCTGGAGCAAACTGCCAGGTATAAATTAAGTCAATATTAAATACATTGTAATTTCTGTCTAGCCCGTTTAATGGCGTTCCGGTATAGTTGCTCAAATTGCCATCAGGTTTAAGCAGGTAAAATTCTTTATTTCTTCTGTCGCTCCAATAGTGTCTCAACACCACTGTAAAACCCATTAAATTGGTAAAAGTATATTTGGCATCGAAAGAATTTTCTACCGTTCTGCGGTCGTATTTGGAGAAAATAGCTTTATCACCCTGTGCCGTTACCCAATTTACATAATTATAATTTGGGTTAAAGTTAAGATCTAAACCAAAAGCAATTTTATCATTTATCCGCAGGTTCTGGAAAAAGTAAAAATTGTACTCTTTGCCCTTAAAAAGTTCCTGTTCCCTGTAGCGGATGTTTCCTCCAAAGTTATAAGCCTTTGCGCGATTTGGATTAATATATAAAACGAAACTATAGCTTTCGGGGGTTTTATATACCTGACCGTTTCTCGATTCGTAGAAATCGTTTTTTGCAGCGGTATAGATACCGTTTACTTCTGCCGACCAAAGATTTTTAAATTGAACATAAGGTCCGCCTTCTACAGAAAAAGTTTGGAAGCTGCCTGGTATAGCTCTCCTAGAGTATAAAATATTAAAGTAGCTTAATAACTGATTGTACCAACTGCTTGGCTTATAGACATTATAGTGAAAATCCAGCACCTGATCTAAAAAATTGTTATTGGTAAAAAAACCCAAATCAGAAGGATCGAATTTATCATCGGCATATTGCTGCGAATAGCTCCAGGTAAAATTACCGCTCTGTTTACCAAACTTAAGCCCATAACTATATCCGGTACTGGTTTCTTTACCCCTTAAATAGCTCATTTTACCTGCGCCATTAACAAAGTATTTGTTCCCCTTATTGTTTAGGTTAAACAGCAATGCAGTTACATTGGCATCATAAGCCGAGCCCCGCCTTAACACATTGGTATTGATAAATGTTGCCGAGCTATTATTTTTTAGTGATTGATCGAATACCAGAATATTGTAATTGGTAAGGGGCTGGGTTTCGACCATGCGGATGTTACCCTGCGCGTCTTCCACTTCTGTTTCCATGCCGTTGGTAACCGCATTAAAAATCCCGATACCCAGGCCTTTCGCCGTCCGTCCAGATATTTTTGTGGCGTTCAGCACTTTGGCTTCTTTCTGATCTTTTACAATTTTATCATTCCCCACGCCACTGTAATCGTAGTAAGACGGAATTGAGCCAATCCGTTTAGAATAAAAAAGATCGCCTTTGTTAAACAGTTCGGTTCCTTCGGTAAAAAACTGGCGGTTTTCGTTAAATTTTACTTCAAAAGGGGTAAGATTCAGGATCCGGTTATCTGATTGCACCTGACCAAAATCGGGCACAAGTGTCATATCGAGAGTAAAACTGTTGTTAATTCCATATTTAACATCCATCCCGCCATTAAACCGCGCGGTGGTGTTTTTTACCCCTGGCAAATTAACCGGATAATGGTTTACATAAGCCGAAATATAGGGTGAAAAAGATAACCTTAATGGCGGTTTAATATCTTTTATCCCTGTCCAAAGGCCTTCCTGATTGATGAAGCCATTTACTTTAGGGTCGACGAAATTCCAAAAAAGTTTGCGTATTGCTCCGCTGTATCCTGCGGCTAAAGTTCAATCCCCAGTGCTGAATATCCTTACCGGAAAAACGAAGAGCTGAATAAGGAATTTTCATTTCACAGGTCCAACCGTTATCGTCCAATTTAACGGCACTTTCCCATACCGCGTTCCAGTTTGCATCTTCATCACCCACCTGCGAGTATTTGGCATCAAATTGAACACCCGCAGCCGTAACAAAAAAGCCGTTTCCATTCATTTTATCGTAAAATGGATCAAGAATTATCGAAATGAAATCGGCGTTGCCGATATTATCCCTCGAAACCAGTTCGTGCGAAACACTATCAGGGTGATCGTACATCCGGGCGTAAACATAAATGGCTACATCATCATAAATCACCTTCATTTCAGTACGCCGATCATAAGTTTCTATCTTTCCAGGATTTGGCCTGATCTGAATAAAATCAGTGGCAACGGGAACATTGTTCCAACATTCGTCATCTAAAACGCCATCTATTTTTGGGCTTGGTACCGTTCTTTTCGCTTCCAGTTGCCGCTGTTTCGAAATATCCTGAGCCTGAGAAAAGGCAAAAGAAAATATAAAAAGAAGGATGATGCAGCGTTTCATTCGTTTAGGTTAGTTCGGTATAAGACCATGCCTTAACCAAAATGTTGCACCTAAATGAAAAAACATAAAATTTAAGTCATTCAACGATTTAAACTTTATTGTTTCAGCGCAATATTTTGTCCGTTATTTCCTTTCCTTCCGGGCGGAAACCATTGTACTTAAACCCGACAGAAACGGAAATACTTTTTGCTGCACTGCTCCCAAACTTAGCTGTCATGCTGAGGCACAAAAAGATTGAAGTGAATGGTGGGAGTACAGTACCTATGAAAATCGAACTGCTCATTTTCAAAAAAAGATTTTTGCCTTTGAGGTGCAGCAATTTACAAGCAAAATTTGATACATTTGCCTTTTATTAAAAACAAGTAGCTTTTTGCCCTTTGGCATGAAGCTTTTAGCTTAAAAAAAGATGTTTGATAATTTACAGGACAAGCTAGACAGAGCGTTTAAAGTATTAAAAGGACAAGGCAGCATTACGGAAATTAACGTGGCAGAAACCATGAAGGAAATCCGCAAAGCATTATTAGATGCCGATGTTAACTATAAAACAGCAAAAACATTTACTGATGATGTGAGGCAAAAAGCTTTGGGGCAAAACGTACTTACCGCCGTTTCTCCGGGCCAGCTGCTTACCAAAATAATGAATGATGAACTTGCAGCCTTAATGGGTGGTGAAGTTACAGAGTTAGATACTAAAGCAAACCCTACCATTATCTTGATTGCAGGTTTAAACGGTGCGGGTAAAACTACTTTTGCAGGTAAACTGGCCTTACACTTAAAAGGCAAGGGCAAAAAACCTTTATTGGTAGCAGGCGACATGTACCGCCCGGCGGCTGTAGATCAATTGGAAGTTTTAGGAACTTCTGTTGGTGTATCAGTTTACGCAAACCGTGCATCAAACGATCCTGTTGGCATAGCTTTAGAAGGTATTGCACACGGTAAACAAAATGGAAATAACGTAATCATTATTGATACCGCAGGTCGTTTAGCGATCGACGAATCTTTAATGAACGAAATATCTGAAGTTAAGGCTAAAACGCAACCACACGAGATTTTATTCGTAGTGGATTCGATGACTGGTCAGGATGCGGTAAATACAGCCAAAGTATTTAACGACCGTTTAGATTTTACAGGTGTTGTTTTAACCAAACTGGATGGCGATACCCGTGGTGGTGCGGCCCTTTCCATTAAATCGGTAGTAAACAAGCCTATTAAATTTATCGGTACCGGCGAGAAAATGGAAGCGCTGGATGTTTTCTATCCAGATCGTATGGCATCGCGTATTTTGGGTATGGGTGATGTGGTTTCACTTGTTGAGCGTGCACAAATGCAGTTCGATGAGAAAGAAGCTGCAGAATTGCAGAAGAAAATACGCAAGAACAAATTCGATTTCAACGATTTCTACAACCAGATTCAGCAGATCAAGAAAATGGGCAACATGAAAGATCTGATGGGCATGATACCAGGTGTGGGTAAAATGATGAAGAATGTAGATATCCAGGATGATGCCTTTAAATCAATCGAAGCCATCATCAATTCGATGACACCATTTGAGAAAGAAAACCCGGATAGCATTCAGCAAAGTCGCCGTTTACGTATTGCAAAAGGTTCAGGAAGTAAGGTAGAAGAAGTAACCAAGCTCATTAAACAGTTTGAAGATATGCGTAAAATGATGAAGCAGTTTTCTAACCCTGCAGCCGCAGCCGCCATGATGAAAGGTATGCCTAAAATGCCATTTGGCAGATAGTTTGCAAGGTTAAGGGTAGAGAAGGTTTATGGCGTAAAATTAGTAGTCACGTCATGCTGAACTTGTTTCAGCATCTTTTAAAATAATATAAATCCTGATCAGCAATGATCAGGATTTTTTGTTTATAGGTTTTGGAAATGGGGGTTCAGTATTCCATAGTGGGTTTCAGCCCTGCTTTCCCTGCTGCCGATAGAAGGAATCGGCATTCGTCCAATCAGGTTTATTAACATCGGTTGCTGAAACCAATGGGCCTGAACTTATAATAACTAAACCTTGATCTTTATCTAAACAATTTCTATATTAGTGATCAATATTCATCCCGAATAATTTACATCCGAGTTTATTTTAATTAAAATTAAATGCTTGTAAAAACATACGGGAGTGCTGTTTATGGCGTAAATGCACTAACCATAACAATCGAAGTGAATATTAGCGCAGGCACCAAGTACTATATGGTAGGCCTGCCCGATAATGCGGTAAAAGAAAGTTTACAAAGGGTGGCCAGCGCCATTAATGTTTCAGGTTTTCGCATGCCTAAACAAAAAATAGTGGTAAACCTGGCACCTGCCGACATGAAAAAAGAAGGCTCCTCGTACGATCTGCCAATTGCCATCGGCATTTTAGCGGCATCAGGTCAAATCCCGGCCGACGAATTAGAAGATTATTTTATTATGGGCGAACTTTCTTTAGATGGAAGTATACAGCCCATAAAAGGGGCTTTACCGATTGCCATACAAGCTCAACAGGAAGGTTTTAAAGGATTTATCTTACCGAAACAAAATGTTCGCGAAGCAGCCATTGTAAACGATTTAGTGGCGTATGGTGTAGAAAACCTGGCCCAGGTAATTGCTTTCTTTAATAAAAGCGAAGCGCTGGAACAAGTTAAAGTGAATACCAAAGAAGAATTCTTAAAAAACATCAATAATTACGAGCACGATTTTGCCGATGTTAAAGGCCAGGAAAATATTAAAAGAGCGCTGGAAATTGCGGCTGCAGGCGGTCACAATGTTATTTTAATAGGGCCGCCAGGTGCAGGCAAAACCATGCTGGCCAAGCGCCTGCCTACTATATTACCGCCATTAAATTTAAACGAAGCTTTGGAAACCACGAAAATCCATTCTGTTGCCGGAAAACTCTCTGCGAGCGATGCTTTAATGACAAGCCGTCCGTACCGCTCACCGCACCATACCATTAGCGATGTAGCCTTGGTAGGCGGCGGAATCAATCCACAACCCGGAGAAATATCACTGGCACATAACGGTGTTTTATTTTTAGATGAACTACCTGAATTTAAACGAACTGTTTTAGAGGTCATGCGCCAACCTTTAGAAGACCGTAAAGTGGCTATTGCAAGAGCAAGGTTTTCGGTAGAATATCCAGCCAGCTTTATGCTGGTGGCCTCTATGAATCCCTGCCCATGTGGTTTTTACAATCACCCGGAGAAAGATTGTGTTTGTGCACCTGGTGTGGTGCAAAAATACCTGAGTAAAATATCAGGACCGCTTTTAGACCGGATAGATCTGCATGTAGAAGTAACACCCGTTAATTTTACAGAATTAGCCTCTACTGCAGAAACAGAAAGAAGTAACCTCATCAGGGAACGTGTAATTAAAGCACGGGAAATTCAGGATCTACGTTTTGCGAATAAAGAAGAACTGCATTGCAATGCCCAAATGAGTCCGAAAATGGTTCGCAAAGTATGCCAGATCAGCGATGAAGGAAACATCCTCCTAAAATCAGCTATGGAAAAATTAGGTCTTTCGGCCCGTGCCTACGACCGGATTTTAAAAGTTGCACGGACCATTGCCGATTTAGATGGAAGTGATACCGTAGAATTGGAACACTTAGCAGAATCGATTAATTACAGGAGTTTGGATAGGAATGGGTGGGCAGGGTAATTCTTTACACAAAGAGCGGTTTAATTTGCTCGTTATCTTGATAAAGATTAAGTTTATTGATCAGCAAATACCATATATGAAAAATTTATCTTCTTATTTTTGTGCTCATTTCATAATTTATGTCGTATGAAAAATATTACAGGCATATTGTTATTATTAATTTCTGTTCAGTTATTTGCCCAAAGCGATCACCCTCAAATCCCTAAAACAGGCACTAATACAAATGCATTTGTTCCAAAAGGGTGGAAAATAATTTATCGGGCCAAAGGTGATTTAAATAAAGATCATTTACCTGATGAAGCGATCATTATCCAGAATACCAATCCAAAAAATATCATCAAAAACGACGGTATGGGCAGTGATAAACTGAATGTGAATCCTCGCATTCTTTTGGTACTTTTTAAAACATCCGGAAATTACAGCTTAAAGGCTCAAAATACCAGTTTCATTCCACCTGAAAATGATGCAGAGAACACTTGCCTTGCCGATCCTTTGCAGGAAACGGGTGCCATCAGCATAAAAAACGGCACGCTCATTTTAAGTTATCAATATTGGCTGAGCTGTGGCTCCTACGGGGTGAGTAATCTTGATTATACATTCAGGTTCCAGAATCAAAAAATGGAGCTGATTGGCTTTGATATCAAGAGTTATAGTCGATCTTCGGGAGAAGAAACCATTACCAGCCTTAATTTCTCCACACGAAAAAAAGTGAAACCTCTGGTGGCAATATGTTTAGCGACAAAACCAACAAACCAAAAACGGTATGGAAAAAGTTTAATTGGGGCAGATTGTTTACACTTGATGAAATAACGGAAGAGCTTGCCCAGAAACTTTCAGAAATATAACATAGATATATTATAAGATGCCAAACATGATCAGGATATTTTTTCTATGCTTCATATTTATTTCCAGTCATTCGTTTGCTCAAAAAGTATTCAATCAGCCAACCGCAACAGGAATCTGGCAATACATTTATCCTTTTAAAAATAAAGACTATGTACTCGCTATACAGCATTTAATTACTGAAAAAGAACCTTCGGGAGAATTATGCCATGCCAATATCTATTTCGGTAAAAGAGGCGTAAAAACCGATAAAATCTTTTGGAAAGAAAACATAGAAATGCGCCACGTCACTGACAATATCACTTACGAAGACTATAACAACGACGGTGTAAAAGATCTGTTAATTTTCGAAGATACAGGTGCCAGGGGAGGAAACTCGTTTTACAATCTTTACCTTGTTAATCCCAAAAACCATACCTTAACCAGGGTCAAAGATTTCGACAAAATTGTTAACCCCAGTTACAACAAAAAATACAAAATAATTATGAGTTATGGTTTAACCGGTACCAATTATTATCAGTTGCATAGATTTAATAAAAAGCTCGTACCATATAAAATTGGCGAACCTTTCGACGATACTGACAATTTAGATCTGGATAAAAAGATTGCCGCAATCTTAAATAATAATAATCCAAAACTGCAGATCAAAAAGATAAACAATTAGCGCATCAATAAATGAACACTAAAAAAATAATAAAACTGCTGTTCTCCGCCTTTATTTTGGGCCTTATTGTAGTGTTTGGTATTAATTTGTTAGTCAAACACCAAACTGATCCACTGATTTACTTCAACCCGCAAAACGTACCAAAAGCAAGGGTAGCCATTATTTTTGGAGCAGGCATAAACAATAATAAACCCAGTAAATATTTAAAAGACAGGCTTGATGCGGGTATAAAACTTTATAAAAACCATAAAATTGATAAAATTTTGCTGTCAGGGGATAATGGAAGTGATGCACACGACGAACTTACTGTAATGAAACTTTACTGTTATGAACATGGTGTTGATACCAATAAAATTTACCTGGATTATGCAGGTTTTGATAGCTACTCGACACTTTACAGATCAAAATTTATTTTCAATATAGACACCGCAATTCTGGTATCGCAAAAATATCATTTAAATAGATGTATCAGCACCGGCAATAAACTAGGAATAAAATCTTATGGTTTTGCTGCTGATCAAGGAACATATCAAGGCTTCAAATACGCCTCATTCAGAGAGTATTTTGCTATAGCAAAATCTAAAATCGATCTGATTATGGGCAGGAAACCCCATTTTTTAGGTGAAACGGTTAATATTAACGGACCATCAAACTACACCAAAGAATAGCATGAAACACCGCTCATTTTGTTTTGACTATTTTTTACTTGTAACCCTGTTCACAAAAAAGATTGCGATCCTGAAGCACCTTATTTAGCTGATTTACTAAAAAACAACAGTAAATTAAAAAGGTTGAAATGCTGGACTTTATCAATGGCTAAATTGAACAAGTTCATTTAAACTGAACAGTTTTATTGCTTTCAACTGATCAGTCCAGGTTTGAAAATAGATTATTTAACAGTCCAAGCTAAAATAAAGAATTACCCTAACAAAAGCCTAATATACAACTACTTAATAAACAAATTTAAGATCCCTGCTTTCCAATACCTCATCTCATTTACAGATCATATTTTTTGTTTGGCATAGTCATTGTCATAACACTGTTACATTTATGACCTATTTAAAAATTAAAAAAGTGAAAGAGATGAAAAAAACAGTTCAAATTTTCAGCATGCTTTTAATAGCATTAACCGTAATGGTATCGTGTAAAAAAGATACTGACCCTGCAGATCGCGATTTCTTTGTAGGCACGTACAAAGGTTCGGTTTCATACCGCAGTGGAGAAAATACTATTACCAGTAGCGATGGAAAAGTAACCGTAAGTAAAGTTGGCGAAACCTATAATTTTTACTTTGGCAACAACATTCCGGATATTACGGGAGTAAAATTCGAAAAGAAAGGCGATAACAGCTACGTAAGTATTGGCTCGGGCCTAACAGGCATTAGCATCGACGCCAGCAACCTAACCATCAGGGTAGTTAGAGACAGCCAGCTTTGGACGGCAGATTGTACCAGATAACAAGGAATATTTAAAAATAATGCCCGATTAGATCGGGCATTATTTTTTTGCCTTTCCCCAGTCCAAAACCAAAAAATGCGTTTCATGCTTAATTTAGTTAAATTTATAGCATGAGTTTTGAATTAAAAACACACCTCGAAGAAATCATTTCCCTCACCGATCAGGAGTTTGAGCATATAGCGGCACATTTCAAATCAAAAACGCTTAAAAAACACCAATACCTGATACAGGAAGACGAATTTGTCAATCACATTTATTTTGTTGTTAAAGGTTTATTAAAGGCCACTTTTACAGATGCCAATGGTAAAGAGTATATTATCCAGTTTGCGATGGAAAACTGGTGGCTTTCCGATTTCAGGGCTTTTTATGGTCATGTTAAATCAATTACCAATATCAGCTGCCTGGAAAACTCCGATCTGCTCTCCATCAGCAAAGATAATTTAGATCAGCTATGCAGCGAAAGCCATAAAATGGAGCATTTTTTCAGGATAAAAAACAGTTTGGGCTACGTAGCTTTACAGCAAAGGATTTTATCACTTTTGACCACAAGCCCGAAAGAGCGTTTTGAACAACTCGCTCAACAGTATCCCCAATTGATGCAACGGGTTTCTAAAACAATAATCGCAGCATACCTGGGCATTTCCAGAGAAACCTTAAGCAGGCTTTCCGCAAAAGTGTGATTTTGCGCACATTAAATTTGTGATCGAAGTCCTTTGCTGCCTTAACAAACAGCACTAATTTTGTGATACACTTAGCATAAAAAATATGAATAAGAAAGTTTTATTCGTGCTTACTAGCCACGACGAATTAGGAAATACAGGTTTAAAAACAGGTTTTTGGTCAGAAGAATTGGCGGCGCCATATTATGCCTTAGCCGACAAAGGTATTGATATTGTATTGGCCTCACCAAAAGGTGGTCAGCCACCAATAGATCCTAAAAGTGAAGATCCTTCTTTTCAAACCGAAACGACGAAAAGAATGGACAAAGACACTGTTCTTTTGGCCAAATTAAAAAACACCACTCCATTGGCCGATATAATAATGGATGATTATGATGCAGTTTTTTATCCTGGTGGCCACGGACCACTTTGGGATTTAGCAGAAAGCGCAACTTCACAACAGCTCATTACCGAGTTCTATACCGCCAGCAAGCCTGTTGCTTTTGTATGTCATGCTCCTGGAGTGCTTAAGGATGTAAAGATAGATGGTGAATACTTGGTGAAAGGAAAAAATGTAACCGGATTTACCAATACCGAGGAAGAAGCCGTACAATTAACAAATATAGTTCCTTTCTTAGTAGAGGATATGTTGATAAAAAATGGTGGTCATTACAGTAAGATAGCTGATTGGAATCCCTATGCTGTAGTTGACGGCTTATTGATTACCGGACAAAATCCTGCCTCATCAGAAAAAGTTGCAGAAGAATTATTAAAGCTCCTTGCCTAAATTTAAATCCTCAACACGGAGTGGTTTAGCCAAGCCTTGTTGAGGATTGCTTATTATAATTCGTCTTCTTCCTCGTCTTCAGGTTCGGGCACATAATTTTCAATCGCCTGCCCAATTGCATTCACCTCTTCATCTTCCTCAAAAATTGGAAGTTCTGTTTTATAATCCATTTTCAACCAGATCGATGAAGTATCTTTTTGGATCTGAATATATTCTCTTCCATCTTTGAAAATGGTGTATGAATCATTCCCCTCTGGAAAAACTGAATAATTAATTGGTCCTATCTCTATATCAAAAGGTTCTTGCATAACTGATATTTTCTTGCAAAGATAAAAATCTTTTTGTTGAGCTAGCTAAGCCATACGCCAGACTTTGTTATCTTTATCCTAATAAATTTTAACCTATGGATTTTTCAAAAGCAGACAATAAAGTTGCCCGAAAATTATTCGAAGTCGCTTTACAACGGGAACTAAAAAACGAAATGCAGGTATTTTCCGAAATTTTAGACCAATGGAAAACACAACAGCCTGAAGACAACAGAGACGATTATTACAAAATTTTTACTGCTGTAACAGATTTCGACAAGCACATCGCCAGAAGATACGACGGGCTTAGAAATTCATGGTTTTTAGGTACTATAACTGCTCTGCTTGTAGAAAAAATCATCACAGCAGCTGATTTAGAAGATTTTTCGGAAGAGGCAAAAAGTGAAATATCAAGGAGCCTTAAATTCAGAGAAGTTAATCAATTATAAATAAGTTCAAATTCAGGAAAGGTAGAGGTCTGATTTTACTTTGTAAAGAAATTACGATTATTTCAGTGTGCATTGTGGTTTTTCTCTGCGACCTCCGTGTTAAATGAAATTAAAAAATTACGCATGATTGTTTAAAAATCCCATCATTTATACTACTTTACGGCTAAAGATTTTACGCGATAGATAAGAAGATGAAGTTAACGTTTTGGGGCGCAGCACAACAAGTAACAGGCAGTATGCACCTGCTCGAAATTGGGCATTATAAAATATTGATAGATTGTGGATTAGATTACGAGAAGGAAACCTACCAGGAAGAAAACCAACAATTCCCCTTCGATCCGGCAAGTATAAACCTGGTAATTTTAACTCACGCGCATATTGATCATTCTGGTAATCTGCCCACATTGGTTCGACTGGGTTTTGACGGCCAGGTGCTTTGTACACCACCAACCGCCGATCTTACTTCGATATTGCTGTTCGATTCTGTTGAGCTTTTTTTAAGAAAAGCCGGCAGAAAACCACGTACTAAACGCGGTAACTTCAGCGGACCAAAACCATTGTACCTGCACAAGCACGTAATGGACACGATCGATCGTTTTGTAACCATTGCTTTCAACAAACCTTTCAAAATTAATGGCGATATCAGCTTAACTTTTGTCCCTGTTGGTCATTTGCTGGGTGCTGCAGCAGCCATTTTAACCATAAATGATCAGGGTGCAGAGAAAAAAATAGCTTTTACCGGCGATATCGGCAGAGAAAATTACCCGGTTTTAGTTAACCCAGAACCACTGCCAGAAGTAGACTATATAGTAAGCGAAGCAACTTATGGAGGCAGAATGCATACCAAAGACCAAACGCTTGAAGACCGCCTGGTTCAGGAGATTACCGAAGCCTGTATCAAAAGTCCTGGACGATTGATTATTCCGGCATTTAGTATTGGCCGTACACAATCGCTGGTATTTGCCTTAAACCAGATATTTACCAAAAAACTGTTGCCCCCATTCAGATTTTTGTAGATAGCCCTATGGCCATTCAAGCGACCGAAGTTTACCGTAAACACCATAACCTGGTAAATCAGGAAGCGAAAGATTTTTACCAGACTATGGGTGATGAGTTTGAATTTGAGCATCTGGCTTACGTTCAAACCATGAAAGAAAGTAAAGATGTTTCTAATTATTTCGATCCCTGTATCATTATTTCCTCTGCCGGCATGTTAGAGGGTGGAAGGATCCAGGATCACCTGTATTATAATATTCAGAACTATTATTGCACCATCCTTTTTATTGGTTACTGTGCAAAAGGGACCCTTGGATACAAGTTATTAAGCGGAGCACCTATTGTTCGCATTAAAGACCGCGAAATGATGGTTTACGCCACCATCCGTAAAACTGACCTCTTAAGCGGCCACGGCGATCATAACGATTTAGTGAAAACAATTAAACAAACCGGTCAGCCTAAAAAAGTTTTCCTGGTGCACGGCGAGGATAAAAGCCTGCAAAGTTTATCACAGGCATTGCAGGAAGATGGCTTTAATGTGGCGGTACCTGAAAGGGGAGAGGTTTTTGAACTTTAGTTCAATCGGTCGTCGTGTTAATAGTCCATGGTCCTTTGGCTCATAGTTGATGGCCATTGCGGCTAAAAAACCATGGCCAATGAACTATCAACCAAAAAAGATTCTTCGCTGCGCTCAGAATGACAACAAAACATCATTATCCCCTCACTTGCCCATTACCCCGTACTACCCATTTATAACTGGTCAGTTCCTCCAAGCCCATTGGTCCGCGGGCATGGAGTTTTTGCGTACTAATGCCAATTTCGGCTCCAAGACCAAACTGGGCACCATCGGTAAAACCAGTAGAAGCGTTGGCATACACCGCAGCGGCGTCTACTTCATTTAAAAATTGTGCGATATTGTCTGCACCTTCGGAAATAATGGCTTCACTATGTTTGGAACTGTAATCGGCAATGTGGTTTAATGCTTCTGCTAAATTCGCTACAACTTTGACCGCCAGTTTTAACGATAAAAACTCTGTTCCAAAATGTTCTGGTGTGGCTTGGTTTAATAAGTGGGATGGATAAGAAGATTTTAATACTCCATAGCTTTTCTCATCAGCAAATAACTCCACATTTCCATCAGCCAAAGGAGATAAAAGCGCCGGCAGATCATTTAATCTGTTTTCGTTAACCAGCACACAATCTAGAGAATTACAAACGCTCACCCTCCTGGTTTTAGCATTAAAAATAATTGCCTTGCCTTTCTCTAAATCACCCGATTCATCAAAATAAGTATGTACAATGCCCGCACCGGTTTCAATAACCGGGATTTTACTGTTTTCCCGAACGTAATTAATCAACGATTGGCTTCCTCTCGGAATCAATACATCCACAAATCCCCGTGCATTTAATAAAGCTTCGGTTGCGGCCCTTTCCGCAGGCAGTAAGGTTAAAACATCGCGGTTTATTTTATGATTATCCAACACCCCATGTATTACCTTTGCAATTGCGAGATTAGAAAATTCAGCGTCACTTCCACCTTTTAACACGGCAACATTCCCGGTTTTAAAACAAAGCGAAAATACATCGGCAGTAACATTCGGCCGTGCTTCGTAAATCACACCCACAACACCTAAAGGCACACTAACCTTTTGGATGTGGAGTTGGTTATCCAATATTTTATCAGAAAGGACTTTACCCAATGGACTGTTTAAGCCTGCAACATTTTTAAGGTCATTAGCAATATCTGCAATACGTGCTGCGCTTAATTTTAACCTGTCGTATTTAGGGTCTTCGATAGGCATTTTAGCCAAATCCTTCGCGTTTTCAATAAGAATTTCGGCTGTATTAGCCAATAGAGCTTCTGCCAGATCCTTTAAAACAGTATCTGTTGTTTCTTTGCCCAAACTAATCAAAGTGCGACTAGCCTGTTTCGCTTTTTCGAAGTATTGTTTGTAATTCATGTTGTTAATTATTAACCGTAAAGAGCGCTAAGTTTTTCGCAGAGAACACTAAAGTTAATTGCATATTTACGACCTTGTTTACCCTATCTCTGTGTACCTTCGCGCATCTCTTTGCGTCCTTTGCGGTAAACCCCTTTAAATAGCCGAGTAAAAATAATCATAATGCACCAAAGCCTTTTGTTTCTTCTGTCCAATACGCTCTCTGGCTTTATCAGAACCATATTCTGCTATTCCCAATCCAATCAGGTTATTTCTTTCATCGATAATTTTAATAATATCGCCTTTTAAAAAATCCGTCTGGATTTCAATAATTCCCACGGGTAATAAACTGGTGGCTTTACCAGAGGTTAGTACCGTTTTAGCGCCATCATTTAGTTTGACTATTCCTGTAGCGGCGGTTTCTGAATGAGCAATCCATTTTTTTGCCTGACTTGCTTTTCTCGGGAACAAAGCGTGTATGCACCAGTTCATTGTTCAATAGAGAAGTCAGTACATCATCTTTCGTTCCATTGGCAATATGAACCGTTATACCTAATTTAGCCACTTTTTGTGCCATGGTCGATTTGGTAATCATTCCACCCCGACCAAATTGTGATTTTCCGGTTTGTATAAAGGATGCCAGGTTAGTAACCGAACCATTAATTTCCTCAATAACAGCCGAACCCTCAACTTTCGGATCACCGTTATAAATACCATTTACATTCGATAAAATAATCAACGCATCGGCATTTAACATGGAGGCGATTAGCCCTGCCAGTTCATCATTATCCGTAAACATCAGCTCAGTAACCGAAACTACATCGTTTTCATTCACCACCGGGATTACTTCATTTTGAAGCAAAATCTGCAGGCAGTTTTTCATGTTCAGATAATGCGCCCGGTCTCGGAAATCTTCTTTCGTAACCAAAACCTGCGCGCATTGTATAGCATGGGCAACAAAGAAATTGGAGTAGGTATTAATCAGTTTTACCTGACCAATGGCCGCCAATAGCTGTCGGGTAGTTACCGCATCCTGTTTTTCGGATACTTTAATCAAACTTCTGCCCGATGCTACCGCACCAGAAGACACCAAAATCACTTCAATACCCTGCTTTTTAATATCCGCCAGTTGATTTACAAGGTGTTCAATCCTCACTTCATCCGGCAAACCATTCGCTTGCGTAATTACATTCGAACCAACCTTAACAACTATCTTTTTGTATTCTAATTTCATTATGATTTCAAACCGTTTGGATGTGGCAATTTACCATCAATTTTTCTAATTCAGATGATTATCTATAGGCTTGATGGATTTTTGCTAAAATGGAAATGAGTTTGGGGTTGAGCGTTTGGAGTCTATTAACCGATTTAAACAATTAACCGATTAACCCTCTACAACAATTTGAAGGTAACAATCTAACCATTCAATAATTAAACAATTTCTTTTACAATTAACCACCACGCCACTAATAAACCAATGGTTAATGAACTATTGAACTAAATTATTAAATTGCAATTGAACCGAAATCAAACCGCTATGAAACGTATCTTACCCAGCCTTATATTGCTCAGTGCAATTACGGCCTGTAATCAACCTCAAAAGAAAGAAATGAAAGCAATAAAGTGGCCTGATGCAAAGGCGCCCATAGCGGAAATTATTCCGCACCAAAGAGTTATACACGGCGATACCGTAGTAGATAATTATTATTGGATGATCGATTACTTTAAAAAAGGTCCTGACAGCACAAAGGTTGTCGATTATTTAAAAGCCGAAAATACGTATCTCAACACAATGATGAAAAGCACAGATCAATTTCAGGCGGATCTGTTTAAGGAAATGAAAGGTCGGATCAAAGAAAAAGACGAATCGGTTCCGGTTTTTAGAAATGGCTACTACTATTACTCCCGGACAGAGGATGGACAACAATATTTTAAATACTGCCGTAAAAAAGGAAGTTTATCTGCAGCGGAAGAAATCTTGCTGGATGTAGATCAACTGGCAAAAGGCCATTCCTATTACAGCGCCACCGGATTTAGCGTTAGTCCCGATAATAAACTTTTAGCTTTTGGTGTCGATCAGGTTTCGCGCCGTCAGTATACCATTAACATTAAAAATTTAGAAACTGGCGAAATTTTAAAAGATGCCATTATCAATACTGAAGGTGGGGTGGCATGGGCCAACGATAATAAAACGTTCTTTTACACGTCAAAAAATCCGGTTACGCTACTAAGCGAAAAAATCAAAAAACATATACTTGGTGCAGATGCCAAAACAGATGCGGTAGTTTACGATGAGAAAGATAATACCAACTATATCGGTGTAGGCAAATCAAAAAACGGAAAGTATATTTTTATCGCCTCACAGGGAACGCTCACTTCAGAATATAAAATAGTCGATGCCGACCACCCGGAAAGCCCCTTTAAAGTTTTTGCAGCCCGATCAAAAGACGTATTATATGATATAATGCCTGTTGATGACAAATTTTTGATCTTAACCAACTGGAACGCTAAGAATTTCCGTTTAATGGAATGTCAGCTGGATAAAACCGAAAAAGAAAACTGGAAAGAAGTGATTCCGCACCGTGCCGATGTGTTATTGGAAAGTGCTGAAGAATTTAAAGATTTTACTGTTTTATCAGAGCGTAAAAACGGATTAACCGAGCTACGAGTACTCAAAAAAGACAAAAGCGATTATTATATTAAATTTGACGAACCTGTTTATGACGCTGGCGTAGGGGCTAACCCCGAATATAACAGTACAACCTTACGTTATTCATATACCTCATTAACTACTCCAAACTCTACCTATGATTACGATCTGGTAAAAAAAGACCAGAAACTAATGAAACAACAGGAGGTTTTGGGTGGCTATAATCCAAAAGATTATGTTACTGAACGTGTTTTTGCAACGGCGAAAGATGGCACTAAAGTACCAATTGCCCTGGTTTATAAAAAAGGCTTCGAAAAGAATGGAGAATCGCCTTTGTTACTTTATGGTTATGGCTCTTATGGAGCAAATTCTGATGTTTATTTCTCTTCACCACGTTTAAGCCTGTTGGATCGTGGTTTTGTATTTGCCATCGCCAATATCCGCGGCGGACAGGAAATGGGCCGCCAATGGTACGAGGATGGAAAACTGATGAAAAAGAAAAATACATTCACCGATTTTATTGCAGCAGGGGAATATTTAATTGATCAGAAATATACCTCAAAAGGCCATTTATATGCACATGGTGGCAGTGCCGGCGGTTTATTAATGGGCGCAGTGGTTAATATCGCGCCTGATTTATGGAATGGTGTGATTGCCGATGTTCCATTTGTAGATGTGGTTAATACCATGCTTGATGAAAGCATTCCGCTTACTACAAACGAATTTGATGAATGGGGAAACCCAAAACAAAAAGCAGCTTATGAATACATGAAAAGCTATTCGCCTTACGAAAACGTAGAGAAAAAGCTTACCCAAATATGTTAGTTACAACCGGTTTACACGATAGCCAGGTGCAGTATTTTGAGCCGGCAAAATGGGTAGCCAAATTAAGGGCAACCAAAACCGATAAAAATGTGCTGTTGCTGAAAACCAACATGGAATTTGGCCATGGTGGCGCCTCCGGCCGTTTCGACTATTTAAAAGATGTGGCATTACGCTGGGCCTTTTTATTCTCGCTGGAGGGAATAACGAAATAATTTTTTACCCGGCTCGTCATTCCCAACTTGATTGGGAATCTTAATGCATAAACGCTTTAGGATTCCCAATCAAGTTGGGAATGACGACCATCTTTTAAAATTTAAATCAAAACCTATTTCACCCTACAATGAACACCAAACTAAAAACACTCCAAATTATTCACCTCGCATTATGCTCAGGTGTTTTCCTCTTTGCATTGGTAACCATCTTCCTTAACCGCGAAATCATGTTTTTTGATGCCAATCCGCAAACCACTGCACCTTTTAACCCTATATTTCCAATTATGGGGCTGATTACCATATCAGGAAGCATTTTCTTTTACAGAAATTTAATTTCTAAAATCGATAAATCTGCCTCTGCCGATACGAAGATCAATATGTACCAAAGTGCTTTTATCATCAGTTCGGCACTTTTAGAAGGCGGGGCGCTTTTTAATATCGTTGGCTTTTTTATCACACACAACTCTTTCTTCTTAATCTTTGGCCTCGCTAATTTTGTTTTTTAGTCCTTAAGAGACCAACAAAAGATAAATTGATTTCCGCCTTACAATTGCAATACCCCGATACAGAGGCTTTGTAAGCAATTAGCCTTATCTTTGCCCCTCAATGGAATACAATGTTCACACCCTGCCAAACGGCATACGCTTATTGCATGTGCCTTCGGCTTCAGCCATATCTCACGCTTGCATTATCATCAATACAGGATCACGCGATGAACCTGAAAATAAAGCAGGTTTAGCGCATTTTATCGAACATTTAATTTTTAAGCGGACTGAAAAACGAAGTACCAACCAAATTTTAAACCGTTTAGAAAGCGTTGGCGCAGATTTAAATGCCTATACTACAAAAGAATATACTTGCGTACATGCGTCTTTTTTAAATCCCTATCTCGATCGGACATTAGATCTTTTTAACGATATTATGTTCCATTCTACTTTCCCGGAAGAGGAAATGGATAAAGAAAAAAGCGTGATTCTGGATGAAATTTCATCTTATTTAGATCAGCCCGAAGAAGCCATCAATGATGATTTCGAAGATATGCTTTTCGCCGGGCATGCATTGGGTAATAACATTCTGGGCACAACAGAATCAGTTCAAAACTTTACACGCGAGGATGTCATCAATTTCAGAAAAGCCAATTACCGCACCAACGAAATCGTGGTGGCCATTTTAGGAAATTATACTTTAAACAACATTGTAAATAAAGGAAGCAAACATTTTGCTGATGTTGAAGAGAACAATCCGGTTAAAAAAAGGATTAAACCAGGCATACTTCCGCAGAACAATACCACCATTTACAAACCGATTATGCAGGCACACTGTATTTTGGGTACACAGGCCTATTCTACCTATCAGTCGCAAAAAGTTCCTTTAATGCTCCTCAACAATTACTTTGGTGGTAATGGAATGAGCTCGGTTTTAAACTTACAGATCAGGGAAAAATACGGAATTGCCTATACCATCGAATCTAATTTCTCGCCATTACACGATACCGGAATTTTTTCCATTTATTTTGGTACAGATAAGGAAAAACAGACCAGGGCACTCTCTTTAATCTTTAAAGAGATCAAAAAACTTAAAGAGAAACCTTTAAACGAGTTGCAGCTGCAAAAAGCCAAAAACAAATTTATCGGACAGATTGCTTTAGGAGAAGAAAACAGGATTGGTTTAATCATATCAATGGCCAAAAGCCTGATTGATCATGATAAAATAGATTCGTTGGAGACTGTTTTTGAGAAAATTAATGCCGTTACCACCACACAGATGGTTGATGTTACGCATGAAATTTTAGATATTGACAAACTGAATATCTTTACTTTCTGTCCAATAGAGGAATAATTGTTATTTTTGCAAGTCAAATCTTTCAGTTTGTCTTCCTGAGCCTGTCGAAGGACTTAATGATGAGTCTTCGACAGGCTCAGACTGACACCATTTTATAATAATTAAAGAGTTCAGATTCACTTCTGAAAAAAATGCAATACAATGAAATTACCAATAGTAGCTTACGGAGATCCTGTTTTAAAAAAGGTGGGAACTGATATCGATAAAGATTATCCAGAATTAAAACAATTGATCAGCGATATGTTCGACACCATGTATTACGCAAACGGTGTAGGGCTTGCTGCACCGCAGATCGGTTTGCCAATCCGTTTGTTTATTGTGGATACTGGCGAAGACGAAGACGGTAAACCAGGCTATAAAAAAGTATTCATCAATGCCGAAATTTTAGAAGAAACAGGCGAAGCCTGGAGCTTTAACGAAGGTTGTTTAAGTATTCCTGATATCCGCGAAAACATCATGCGTAAACCGAACATCAAGATTACCTATTTCGACGAAAACTGGGTAGAGCATACTGATGATGTTGATGGAATGCCAGCAAGAGTAATCCAGCATGAATATGACCACATCGAAGGTAAATTATTTACCGATAAAGTAAGTGTATTGCGTAAAACGATGCTTAAAAGTAAACTGGATGCGATTTCAAAAGGAAATATCAAAACAGATTACAAAATGAAATTTCCGAACAAGAGCAAGAAAAGATAGGCTTAAATGGAAGATGTAAGAGGGAAAATGGAAACGTTTTCCCTTTCTTATTGCCACAATCTGGATCAATTTCTCATGCGATTCGTCATCCTGATCCGATAGCTATCGGATTTATTTCAGGGTCTTTTTTGCTTTAATTATTAAACCCAACACGCACCTTGGTTCGTGTCTCCACGAACCACTGTTTAGTACACAAACTATTTATCACCCTTCCAGTCCTTCCCTTTAAAGATCGGTTGCGGCTCAACCTTAAAAACAGCATTTAGCGCTTTCCTGCATTCTTCACAATCTGATTTGAAGCCCAAAGAAGTGATTAAATAACAAAACCCAAGCATACCCAATGCGATTAATGAACCAAATGCGAGATTTGGCTCTTGCTCTTTTATCGCCCCAAAAAGAAATATGAGGCAAAAAATTCCTGCGAATAAACACCAAAGCATTAAAAAAACCTTTACAAGCGGCATTAAACTTAGCCTAACATCTATTTTACAACCACTGCCCTCTGCAAATATTTCTCCTGAAATATCTGCCTGAAAAGAGTTTCTATACAATAAATTTCTCTTGATATTAAATGTCGAACCGTAAATATATCCTTTAAATGGTATATTGTCCGGATTTCTGGGAATGAAACGCAGAGAAAGCTTTTGATCTTTTGGTAAAGCGCCCGATAAATTGTCCAAGGCCTCGTTGGCTGAAATATCCGAATGTAATACGAATGATTGAGAGGGAAAAATTTTCATTCCGGATACGTTAAAATCTGAATGACGATAAAATATAATTGCTAATTAAAACCGTCCGCTACACCCAAGACTAAGGACTCCTGACTTAAGACTCCAGACTAATTCGTCCTGCTCTTATCACCATCAAAGATCTGCTGCATCAGCTTACCCCAGGCGAAAGGATTAAGTAGTGGATTGGTTTGAACCATGTTCTTATTGATCATCCTGTCGAAATTATAGCGGTAATTCTGACTGCCGATTTCCTGTCCGTCGCGCGGTAACGTTTGGATCAAGCCATCAATTGACGAACGCGAAAGGTTCTTTTTGGCAATGGCCATATCATCATCGGCCAGTTTCATCGATAAAAACTCGCGGGTAAATTCTTCTGTTGTAGCCCAGGGAAAAACACGCACCGAAGGTAAATCGATCACATTTGCTTTCAATTTAACCATAATGGTGTATTTACTATCAGGTGTACTTTGTGGTATTACGGTTGAGAATTTTTTGTACCCAATGGCCGTAAACAAGATGGTATCGCCAGGGTTAACAATAAAAGTAAAGTATCCCCTGTAATCGGCACCAACCCTTTTACTCTTTGCAGAGAGATTGGTGATGGTTACGTAAGGTATCACATTTGAACTATCGATATCGGTAATAATCCCTGAAAATTGGATGAGTTTATCCTGTGCCGGCTTTTGTTGCGCTAAAGCGGTTAGGGAAAAAATTAGGCAAACCAGGGTAATACAATATCTCATTAAGACAAAAGTAATTTTTATAATAAAACTTTCTAGTTAAATAGTGTTAAAGCTTACTCTTGCTCTGCCATATTTACGGCAACTACCGAAGTGATCTGTGGAACAGCTTTCATAATTGCCTGTTCAATACCCGATTTCATTGTCATGAAACTCATTGGGCAAGAGCCGCAATTACCCAAAAGCTTAAGTTTTACCGTTCCTTCAGATGTAATTTCTTCAACAGAAACATCACCTCCGTCGGCCTTTAAATATGGCCTGATGGTTTCCAATGCCTGTTCTACTTGTTCTGTTAAATTCATTATATATTTTTTAAGGTTATAAAAATAGTAATTTTTTAGCAATTCACCATTTGCGCGTTGTTGATGGAAATCTGCTGTGCAATCTTACTTGCAATATCGCCAAATATGCCATCTAACAAAGGATTTTGGTTCAATGCTACCGGTTTTCCTTGATCTCCGGCTTCAGAAATACTCTGGATAATCGGAATTTCACCCAAAAATGGCACATCAAAACGTGCTGCAAGTTCCGTACCCCCACCTTTTCCGAAAATGTAATATTTATTATCAGGTAATTCTGCAGGAGTAAAATATGACATGTTTTCAATAACACCTAAAATCGGGATATTGATTCCTGGCATCCTGAACATCGCTAAACCTTTATGTGTATCGGCCAGAGCAACCTGCTGAGGTGTAGTAACCACAACTGCTCCTGAAATCGGGAAACTCTGCGTAATGGTAATGTGAATATCGCCTGTTCCCGGTGGAAGATCAACAATCAGGTAATCCAGTTCGCCCCAATTGGTATCATTAAATAATTGTTTTACCGCATTTGAGGCCATTGGACCGCGCCAGGGCACCGGCTGTCCGGGATCAGCAAAAAATCCTAGCGACAATATTTTGATCCCGTATTTTTCGATCGGCAAAATTTTTGTTTTGCCATCTGCGGTTTCTTCAGCGCCAGGTTTCGCCTCAACCAGGTCGAACATGGTAGGCACCGATGGACCATAAATATCGGCATCGATCAGGCCTACTTTGGCACCATCTTTAGCTAATACCACAGCCAGATTGCTCGATACGGTAGATTTACCCACACCACCTTTTCCTGATGAAACCAAAATAATGTTTTTGATGTTATCTAGTGAAGAGGAGTTGGTTGGCTGCGTAACCCTCGAAGTTACATTGATTACGACTTCTGCCGTTGGCGATACAAAATGTTTAATGGCATTTGTACAGGCATTTTTCAGCATTTCCTTCATCGGGCATGCCGGAGTAGTAAGCTCTAATGTAAAATTGACCTGGTTATCTGTAATCTGTAAATCTTTAATCATGTTTAAAGTCACCAGATCTTTTTTAAGATCGGGATCTTCAACATTTTTAAGCGCATCTAAAACTTGTTGCGGGCTAATCTGCATTGTATGAATTTAAATTCAAAATTAACAAAACATAGCCATAAATACTTTTATTTAGGCTTTTTAACTGTAATTTTAACACGAAATAAACATTTAATTGTTACGTTTAAGCAATTAACCATTTTAACGACTATATGCGAATACCAAAAATTAAGATCCCCAAAAAATATTTAAAAATCGGAGCCTGGGTTTTAGGTGTTTTTTTAGTCGTTTGTATCGCTTTTGGCGCCGTAGCTTATAGTAAAAGGGAAGCCCTTCTTAAAAAAATGGTGGCCAAAGCAATTGCCAAGGCCGATAAAGATTACGGTCTTGAAGTTAAAATCGGCAATGCCGGATTTACTGGCCTCAGTACCGTTAAAATGACCAATATTTCTGTTGTTCCTAAAGAGCGGGATACCCTTTCTAACATTGGCGAACTGAGTGTAGGTGTAAAACTTCTTCCACTCATTTTTGGGAATGTAAAATTGTCGGAGGTAAAACTGAAAGAAGGTTTTGTAAGCGTAGTGCTTAAAGATTCGACCACCAACATCGATTTTATCTTAAAGAGAAAGAAAAAAGACAGCACCGAAAATAAAGGAAAAGTTAATTTATCAGAAATAGCCAGCAACATCCTGAACCAAGTTTTGTACAAAATCCCTGATGATATGGATGTGCAGAATATGATTTTTAAACTAAATGATCATGACACGGCTAAACTGAGCTTTGCCACCATGGCTACAATTGATGGTGGGGATTTAAAATCGGCCATAAATGTAAATAATGGCGAAGCTACCTGGCATGTAGATGGCCATGTAAATCCTGGCAGCAAAGAGTTACGCTTTACGGCTTATGCTGACGGCAAAAAACTCGAATTACCCTACCTGAATAATAAACTTCATGCAAAAATAAGTTTCGACACCTTACAAACGGAACTTAAAAACGCGAAATACAGTGGCGATAATTATAAAATATCAGGCTCTTGGTCGGTAAAAAATATGCTGATCAACCAACCGCGTATTGCTTCAAACGATATTATTGTCCAAAGTGCAAAACTGGATGCAGATATTCTGGTTGGTCAAAACTATATTGCTTTAGACAGCTCCTCAACAGCTTACCTAAAAAATGCACAAATCCATCCTTTTGTTAAATACACCCTAGGAAAAAACAAGATCTACGAATTAAAATTAAATGCAGAAGAACAGGATGCCCAAAGCATTTTAGATGCTTTTCCACAGGGCTTGTTTGAGTCGCTGGAAGGATTAAAAGTACAGGGTAAGGTTAAATATAACCTCAATTTTTACCTGGATACAAAAATACCCGATAGTGTTCGCTTTAATTCGACCCTAACACCGGTTAATTTTAAAATTGTACAGTGGGGCAAAACGAATCTGCAAAAAATTAACAATACGTTTGTTTACACACCTTATGAGTACGGCAAACCGATGCGCGATATCACCATTGGTCCATCGAATCCAAACTTTACGCCGCTTTCGGCCATTTCTAAAAACTTCATTAATGCTGTTTTAACGGCAGAAGATCCTTCGTTTTTTACGCACAATGGCTTCGTTGAAGAATCGATCCGAAAATCGATCGCCGTAAATTTTAAGGAAAAGAAATTTAAACGTGGCGGTAGTACCATCAGTATGCAGTTGGTTAAAAACGTTTATTTAAGCCGTCAGAAAACTTTGGCGCGTAAAGCCGAGGAGATTTTGATTGTTTGGCTTATTGAACATAATCACCTGATCAGTAAACAGCGGATGCTAGAGGTGTATTTCAATATCATGGAGTTAGGCCAGAATATTTACGGAATAGGAGAGGCCTCAAGATATTATTTTGGAAAGCAACCAGCCGATTTAACTATTGGCGATGGATTATTTTTGGCCAGTATTGTACCTAAGCCTAAAGCATCGATGTATAAATTTATGGCCGATGGCAGCTTGAAACCTTATATGTTCAACTACTTCAGGTTTATGGGGAATATTATGGCCAGAAAAGGTTTAACACCTGGCGATACCTCTGGTTATGGTTTTTATAATGTTCGTTTGAGAGAAGGACTGCGCCGTTACCTGGCACCTGATACGGCTGTGGTTGATACGTCTGCTTTCGACGATGATGGCGATGGTTTACCGGTTATAATTGTACACGATAAAAATAAAAGCTTCTTCGAACGATTATTTGGCGGCGGATCTAAAAAAGATACCACTACAAATAAACAAACGACCACACCTGCCGATACCGCTAAAACCAAAAAACAATTGAGGCAGGAGCGCAGGGAAGAACGGAGACGCCAGAAGGAACTGGAGAAAAGTCAGCAGTAGTAGGTAGTTTTCAGTTGACAATTTACAGTTTGCAGTTGTAAGTTAAACTCAACAATTAACCACAGTTTGCAATTGGCGGTTTACAGTTTTTCAGTTCTTAGTTAAATCCACAATTAACCAGTTAACCGATTTAAACAATTAACCTACATCACTTTCCAACATTTAAACTATTTAACATCAAAATGCATAAAATAAAAGTAGAGGATAAAGAGTTCGAGATATTTTTAGAAAATGACACCTTAAATAAACGCATCCGTTTGATGGGCATTCAGATGAATGTTGATTATGAAGGCAAATGCCCCTTATTTATCGGCGTGCTGAATGGCAGCTTTTTATTTATGGCCGATTTAATTAAAGAAATCAACGTGCCCTGCGAAATTGCCTTTATGCGTGTGGCCTCTTATGAAGGTACATCAAGCTCCGGAAATGTAAAAGAACTGATCGGACTGCCTGAAAATATTGAGGGAAGAGATATCATCATTGTGGAAGACATTGTTGACACCGGCCTTACCTTAACCCACATTTTAAAAACGATTAAAGAAAAAATCCGGCATCGGTTAAAGTAAGTTCACTTTTGCTAAAACCAAGCGCCCTGAATTACAAAATTGAAGAGCTGGAATATGTTGGTTTTGAAATACCTAACGAGTTTGTAGTAGGTTATGGCTTAGATTATAATGGCCTTGGCCGAAACCTGACCGATATTTACAGGGCAACAGGCGCATAATTTTTAGATTGGATTAATTTATTTTTCGCACCTTTGCCCAATAATTTTTAACAAAATGACCATACATAAAGAAGGTTACACCACCATTGCCTTAAGCATACTGTTTATTTTCGTGATCAATGCGGTTGTTGATTATAAATATCACGACATTACCTGGTTGCGCTGGTTCATTTATATTTTTTCAGCTGCTTTATTCATTATTGTACTGCAGTTTTTCCGTAATCCGAGCCGTAGCTTCTCTTCAGGTGAAAACCTGGTCATTTGCCCTGCAGATGGTAAAGTCGTGGTAATCGAAGAAACAGAAGAAGGCGAATACTTTAAAGATAAACGTTTACAGGTATCTATTTTTATGTCGCCTGTTAATGTGCACATTAACCGTAACCCCATTTCAGGTGTAGTTAAATTTTTCAAATACCACCCAGGAAAATATCTTGCGGCTTGGAACCCTAAATCATCTACCGAAAACGAACGTACCACCACTGTTGTAGAGCATAAAAACGGTACGCCGGTATTATTCCGTCAAATTGCAGGTGCTTTGGCCCGCAGGATTGTATGGTATGTAAAAGAAGGTGATCAGGTGATACAAACAGAACAGTTCGGTTTTATCAAATTCGGATCGAGGGTAGATGTTTTTCTTCCCATAGGCACCAAAGTTAACGTAGAACTTAACCAGGTTGTAAAAGGCGGAATCACCACCTTGGCCACTTTAAGTTAAGGATATAATATTTCACAACAAAGCCGGTTTAGTTAATGCTAAACCGGCTTTTTGTTTTTCCATTGGATTAACGCGGTGTTCTTGAGGACACAGACCAAAGGAAATGAAAGGGATTTTGGAACACTAAAGAATCCATCTAAACCTGATAGCAACGGAAAGCCAGCATCCCGATTTTTAATCGGGAGAGGACTTGTAGTGGATAGCAGGAACACACGTTAATCATTGCGCAAGCCTTGCTTTCCAAAAAACGAAATAATTTTATCTGTTTATCATTGATGATTTACAAATCACTACATTGAATTGACGCAGCGCTAATCCGTAGCATCATTACCGACTTCTTTTTCTGCTGCGTTGCCAAGTGGCCTGTCGCTGATTAAACGTTGTGTTGGGTAAGCAAAATCCGATTTATTACGAATCACGATATCCATAATCTCCAGGTTAATTTCCTGCCTGATTTTAAGGAATTCGGAATAATTAAGTACCGTTACAAAATAATTAACTTCAACATTCAAACCCGAATCGCCAAAGCTTTTAAAAGAGGCGTTTCCATCATTGCTGGTACCCTCGTGATTATTGATGTAACTTTCAATTTCGGTGATAATTTTTCTTAAAGAATCTGAACTGGTTTCGTACGTAAGTCCAATCACAAATGATACCTTACGCGAATTTCTCAAGGAAAGGTTTTCTAAAACACCGTCTATCATACCTCTATTGGGTAGGGTAGCCATGGTTTTTTCGGAAGTTCTGATCCTTGTGCTTCTGAAACCTACCTTTTCTACAGTGCCTTCCACACCGTCAACCTTCACCAGGTCGCCAACGGTAAAAGGTTTATCTAAAAAGATGGTGAATGAACCAATTAAGTTCTCTAAGCTCTCTTTAGCGGCCAAAGCAATGGCAATACCACCAATACCCAGTCCGGTAATCAGCGTCAATACATTAACCTCGAAAACAAAACCCAAAAGGGTAAAAAAACCAATAAAGATTACAAGCGTTTTAAACAGTTCTTTTAAAAAGGGTACCAATTGATCGTCGGCTTTATTTTCAGTAAGCGATGCCTTATATAACAAAACGTGGCTAATAAAATCGATTATTCTTAAGATAATCCAAAAAACAGATAAAATGATCCCAAACAAAAATATCCGGTCAATACAATCCCCAATGGTTACCGGGATCAACTCTTTAACCTTACCGATTAATTTACTGTAATGGAATACCGCTACCTCTAACGGATGCTTTAACTGGTTGATAGAAAGGTAAAGCGTAGCTAACAGAATAAAAACCTCTATGGGCTTTACAAGTAGCGCAACAAAAGCATCGTTGTGTGATTGATTTGAAAAGTTTCTGAAAAGTTTAAACAACAACTTGCTTAAGAGCTTGGAAACAATATTTTTGAAAACTAAGCCAAAAAAGAGTATACCTCCGAAAAGGAAATAGGCTTTTATGGTATTACCCCAAAAAACTTGGTCGAAAAAAGCAGAATCTAACATTTAACAAAGGTATAAACAAAAAAACCTCCACGAAATTAATCGTGAAGGCTATATCTTATAATAAAGAATATTATTTTCTCAAAGATTTGATACGAGCAGCTTTACCAGTTAAAGCACGTAAATAGAACAATTTCGCTCTACGAACTTTACCATAGCTATTCACTTCTACTTTCTCAATGTTTGGAGAACTAAAAGGGAAAATACGCTCAACACCAACGCCGTTGCTCATTTTACGAACGGTAAAGGTTTCGTTAGCACCTGCACTGTTACGTTGTATTACAACACCTTGGTAAATTTGAACACGTTCTTTATTACCTTCGCGAATTTTATAGTGTACGCTCACTGTATCGCCAGACTTGAACGCAGGAAAATCTTTTTTCGCGATGGCCTGCTCTTCAACAAATTTTACTAAATCCATGATTTTAAGCTATTAAATCGATATTTCATCCCGTGAAAATCGGATTGCAATATTAGGGATTATTTTTGAGAAAAAAAACCTATTTTAATTTTTTCCACATTCTTTATGAATTCCACATTCGATTGTGTTAATTGCTTCTATTCCAAAAGGTCAGGACGGCGGGTTTTAGTCCGTTCTAAGGCCTGTTCGTGTCTCCACTCGTTCACTTTTGCCTCGTGGCCACTTAATAAAACATCGGGCACTTTATGTCCGCGCCAATCTGCCGGACGGGTATAAACCGGTGCGTCAAGCAGTTCTCCCTGAAAACTATCAGATAGGGCAGAGGTTTCATCATTTAAAACACCAGGTATTAAGCGCACCACAGCATCTACCACAATTGCAGCAGGCAGCTCTCCTCCACTTAAAACATAATCGCCAACAGAGATCTCTCTTGTTACAAAGATATCACGTATACGCTGATCTATGCCTTTGTAATGGCCACACAAAATAATGATGTTCTTTTTAATAGAGAGTTCGTTGGCTGTGCTCTGGTTTAAAGTAACACCATCGGGACTCATGAAAATAATTTCATCGTACTCTCTTTCTGCCTTAAGTTTTTCGATGCAGGCTGCAAAAGGCTCGATACTCATTACCATACCGCTGCCTCCGCCATATTGGTAATCGTCTACACTTTTTTGTTTGTTAGTAGCATAATCCCTCAGGTTATGCACAACAATTTCGGCTATACCTTTTTTTGTGCACGTTGCAAAATAGAATGAGCAAAAGGACTTTCTAATAAAGCGGGCAGAACTGTTATAATATCGAAACGCATGAGGCAAAGGTAAGTCTTTAGTCTGAAGTCTTTAGCCCGAAGTCGAATTTTGCTATGCTCAATATCAATTTTGGCCCTTATAGAAACTCATTTTGGTAAATATTAATCCAGCGTATTAACCTTTACCAGATCGCTCGCCCACTGCAACGGCTTCCTACCGTTCCGTCCGTCAACAACACCGCTTACTTTCATCGTTTTCCGGTCATTGCTCAAGGTGTAATAGTTTGCATATTGCCTGCCTTTAAGATCATAAGTAGCATCGGTCCTTGCATCCGAAATATTTAGTACATACATGTTGCTGGATAAAATTTTAAATGTGCCACTATGCGTGATGATCTGTACACCACCTTCTTTGGCGATATTATAAAAACTTCCATCTGCTTTAAAAACGACTTTACAGCCCGGATTACTGGTATCGTTCCAGATGCCAACAAAAGGCTTGATTTCTTTTAAATTAGCTTGTTGTACGGTTTTACAGGAAAAGATAGTTAGTACTGCAAAGAAAATTACTGCAATTTTTGATATTCTTTTGAGCATGTTAAATTGATTAGAATGAAATCTAAATTAATAATTTTTCTTCTAAAAACATACACTGTTAATCACCTTCTTCTAGTTCAAATATTTCCTCAACAGGCTTATCAAAAACCAGGGCCTTTTTTTAGCGCCAATAAGGTTGATGGAATATACTTCCCTGATTCGATGGTTATTGATTGTCTGTCTTGAACCCGCATAAGGTCTGTAGTAAAATTTAACAATTAAAATTAGTGGGGGTGTAAATACCCTCCTGATTGCCAAACCACAAACCTAATACTACAAAATTAACAAGCCATTACCTTGTACTTGTTCCTACCGTGCGGACGCATCTTTTTGGGAATGGTTTTTCGGCGTCTTGCTAAGCTTGCTTTGAAAAACCACAACATTGAGTGAAGAATCCCGCTAATCCCAAGGGTCGGGTAAATCAATAAGGAAAATATTTTTAGTTTTCGAGATAAATGTCCAGCAAACCTTCAGGTAAATCGAGGGTGAGGATTTTTTCATTCTCGTCGTATTCTACAATAAAATCTTCATTTAGCGGGAACAGAATTTCAGTTTCTTTATAAATCACCGTAGCTATAAATTGCTGTGGATATTCGTTTACTTCCAAAATTTCGCCCAATTCGCCCAAAGTTTCATCTATAGCTAAATAGCCTTTAAAGTCGGTATAGAAAAATTCTCCTTCTTCGCGTTCGGGCATTTGCGAAAGAGGCAGGTACAACTTCTTTTTAATAGCGGTTGCACTTTATCAATATGATCGGCATCATCAAAGTTAAAGTAGCCTGTTTTATTGGATTGTAGCTTTGTTGAAGCTACAAAATACGGAACGAGTTTACCATTCATATCGGCAAAAACCACATCAAATTCGAGTTGTTCATATTCATCGAATTCGAAAAATACCTGAACTTCTCCCTTTAAACCCCTCGTTTTGGTAACGTAACCTATATAAAATGCTTCTTCGTGTTTCATACCCACCCCTAAATCCCCTAAAGGGGCCTTATTAACACCCCCTTTAGGGGCAGGGGTATTAATAAAAAATAGCGTTCCGAATATCCGGAACGCTATTTTATGAGACAAAATAATTAAAATTATTCTGCGCCTTCTTCTTTAGTAGCTTCTGCTGCAGGAGCTTCTTCAGTTGCTTCAGCCTCAACAGCTGGCGCTTCTTCTTCAACAACCTCTTCTGCAACTGGTGCATTTTTAGCTGCGATAGCTGCTGCTTTATCTTCTTTTTTCTTAGCTTCTGCTGCTAATGCTGCTTTACGCGCATCTGCTTTAGAAGTAGCTAAACCTTCTGTTTTACCAGAAATTTTACCCGCTTTAGCATCTAACCAAGCTGCAAATTTTTCATCTGCCTGTTCTTGAGTTAAAGCTCCTTTTTTAACACCACCTTCTAAGTGTTTTTTGTATAAAACACCTTTGTAAGAAAGGATAGCACGAGCAGTATCAGTTGGCTGTGCACCACTGTTAACCCAAGCTAAAGTTTTTTCGAAGTTAATTTCGATGGTAGCAGGATTGGTATTTGGGTTGTAAGAACCTAAACGCTCAATAAATTTACCATCACGTGGAGAGCGGGAATCTGCTACCACAACGTGGAAAAAAGGTTTACCTTTTTTACCGAATCTTTGCAATCTGATTTTAGTTGCCATTTTCTTTTGTATTTATGTATTCAACATAGTTCCCGGAGCTGCATGCTGCGGGGCTGCAAAGATAACTAAAATACTGGAAATTAAAAACATAGTTTAATTTCTTTGTTTTCAGGATATTTGCGCCAAAATATTTGCAAATACAAATGGAAAGAATTGCGATTGATATGGACGAGGTGATTGCCGATGCCGTTGGAAAATTTATTAAACTGTATAACCGTGATTTTAATGTTCCGCTTGATTTAAAGATTGATGCCGGAAACGAAATTTATCACCATGTGCCCCAAGAGGTAAACCAAAAATGGTTCGAATATATAAATGAGCCCGGTTTTTTCCGCGATCTTAAAGTTATTGCAGATAGCCAACGGGTAATTAAAGCTTTACAGGAAAAATATGATGTGTATATTGTTTCAGCGGCGATGGAATTCCGTAATTCATTAGTTGATAAGTACGACTGGTTGGCCGAACATTTTTCTTTCATCGATTGGCAGCACATCATGTTCTGTGGAAATAAAATTGTAAACGTCGACATCATTATCGACGACCGCACCAAAAACTTTATAAATTTTACAGGTCGGCCGCTGTTGTTTACTTCGCCACATAATTTACTGGTAACTGAATACGAACGCGTAAATAACTGGGAAGAGGTCGCGGGTTTGTTATTATAAATCTACATCAAGGCATTTCAACCTCAATGGAGCGTTCAACTAATGTTCATAATAGATTTCATTTTAATTGCATAAAAATAACGATGCAAGTATAGTGGTTTAATCCATCTATGCATTCATTTCCTAAAAGTTAAAGTTGTCAATCAATATATTTCCTTTGATTAATTTTTGGGCATAAATTTTTTGGGCATAGCTTAAGAGCAATCGTTGCTAATCTTTCCTCTTTCGAAAAAATGTAACATTTTTTTAAAATTTTATTCTAATGATAAAAAACTGAAACTATGTTAGTAACCACAACGCCTACGGTTGAGGGCAGAAAAATTATAAAGTATATTGGTTTAGTAACCGGAGAAACCATTATTGGTGCAAATATTTTTAAGGATTTATTTGCAGGCATAACAGATATAGTAGGGGGCAGATCGAGTTCTTACGAACGCGTTTTAAGAGAGGGTAAAGATACTGCAGTTAACGAAATGCAGCAGTACGCAGCCGCATTAGGCGCAAACGCAATTGTTGGTGTAGATTTAGATTATGAAACTGTGGGCAGCGGAGGCAGCATGCTCATGGTAAGCGCCAATGGTACTGCTGTAATTTTAGCAGATTAAGAAATTGCTTATTGCGAAAACTAAGCAAAAACAAGAAAGTCTTTCCGGTGCGGGAAAGACTTTTCTTTTTATATGCTGTTTCTGTTTTAAAACGAAAGTATATCAATAAGTTTAAGCCACTTGGCACTCACTTTTTCTGCATTAATGTGTTTAATGGCATGATCGAAAGGGGTAAAAATAATTTCGCGGTTTACCTGCCCGGCCATTGCGCCGCTTTCGCCACTAATTAAACCCTCTACAGCAGCAACACCTAAGCGACTTGCCAATACACGGTCCATACAAGTTGGTTTACCTCCCCGCTGAATGTGGCCTAAAACTGAAACCTTTGTATCGTAGTGCGGGTATTTTTCCTGCAAAATTTCGCCAACCTTAAATGCACCTCCTGTATCATCACCTTCGGCAACAATAATAATTTTTGAGGCTTTATCTTTACGGCTATGCTCTAATTTATGTAGAATGTCATCGGCGTTCATGTTTGCCTCTGGAATCATGATGGCCTCAGCACCTACGCCTATTCCACTTCTTAAAGCAATTAATCCGGAGTCACGACCCATCACTTCCACAATAAAAAGCCTGTCATGCGATTCGGCCGTATCCCTGATCCTGTCTACCGCATCAATAACAGTGTTGATAGCAGAATCATAACCGATAGTAAAATCGGTACCTGCCAAATCATTATCAATTGTTCCTGGTAAACCTACAATCGGGAAATCGAACTCTTTAGAAAAAATATTGGCACCTGTAAATGTTCCGTCACCACCAATTACCACTAAAGCATCAATGCCTTTAGCTTTCAGGTTTTCATAAGCTTGTTTTCTGCCCTCAACGGTTCTAAAAGCTTCACTGCGTGCGGTTTTTAAAATGGTTCCTCCGCGCTGGATAATATTTGCTACAGATTTGCGGTCCATAGGGATAAAATCATTGTTGATCAGCCCTTCGTAGCCACGGATAAAACCAGTTACTTCAATGTCATAGTAAATAGAGCCTCTTACTACGGCCCTAATTGCAGCGTTCATCCCTGGCGAATCGCCGCCAGAGGTTAAAACACCAATTTTTTTAATCTTATTCATTTGTTTATTTCTTGGCAAATCCTGATAATCCATTATCCAGATATTGCAAATATTTATCTATATCAAATTCTACTCCAATAGGAGGAGAAACTAATTCTTTTTCATCAGTCCCCAAAAGTACATAATATGGTTGCGAAATAGTATTAAATCTTTCGGCCTGCAAATGTTTGAATTTTTTACCAACGGTATTCACTTTTGTGCCTAAAATTTTAGAGTCAAATTGTTCTGCTTCAGGTAAACTGGTTTTATCATCCGTATAAAGCGATACCACCACATAATCTTCTTTCAATTTTTTAAGCACTCTTGGGTCAGACCAAACCCTGGCTTCCATTTCGCGGCAATTTACACAACCATGTCCGGTAAAATCGAGAAATAACGGTTTTTTTACTTCTTTGGCATAAGCTAATGCTTCCTGATAATCAAAAAAACCATCAATATTATGCGGAATGTGCAGGAATTCAGCATATTTACGTTTAGCATGGCTAGTTGCTGCCGTTTGGTTTGATCCGCCACCACTATCTTGTCCGATTACAAAATCCTGGGTAGATAGCGGGGGGACCAGTGCACTTACAGCTTTTAAAGGTGCTCCCCATAAACCTGGGATGAGATAAATGGCAAACACAAAAGTTGCTGTTGCAATAAATAATCTTGGCACAGAAATATAAGGGAGGTCGCTATCATGAGAAAACTTAATTTTTCCCAATAAATAAACACCCAAAATTAAGGCCAGTACAATCCATATCGCCAGGAATATCTCCCGGTCCAATATTCCCCAGTGATAGGCCAGATCGGCTGTTGAAAGAAATTTTAATGATAAACCCAACTCTAGGAACCCCAGAAAAACTTTAATTGAGTTTAACCAACCGCCTGATTTTGGTAGCCCCGTCATTAAACTTGGGAAAATAGCAAACATGGTAAAAATTAACGCCAATGATAGCGAAAAGCCGAACATGACGATAACTGGTGTTAACAGATCGGTATTAATGGCGACCAAAGATGTTCCAATTAATGGCCCTGTACAAGAAAAGGAAACAACTGCCAGGGTTGCAGCCATAAAAAAGATTCCGCTTAAACCTTTAGCATCCGATTTTGCATCGAGTTTATTTACAAACGAACTTGGTAGCGTGATTTCGAAAGCGCCTAGAAACGATACGCCAAAAACAATTAGGATAAGAAAGATGAAAATATTAAAAAATCCATCGGTCGATATTTCATTTAATGCACTGGCGCCCCAGATCAAGGTAATAATTACGCCTAAACCCACATAAATTACAATAATCGATAAACCATAAATAATAGCACTCCTGATTCCTTTTGCCCTGCTTTCGGCTCTTTTGGTAAAGAAACCGACAGTAAGCGGAACCATCGGAAAAATACATGGAAGAAAAAAGCAGCAATACCGGCCAAAAGGCCCAAACCAAAGGTTACCCAAAGTGATTGTTTTGGAGCATCTTTTCCAGCAACCGTAGTTTTTTCTACTTTAACCGTATCTTTTTAAGGGTATCTTTTTCCGTTTTTACCTGCTTATTGGCAGCACTATCCTGTGCTGAACCAACCTCGGTAAAAACAATATCATCAGGAGGAGCGGTTGCTGTGGTATCTTGTGTTACGAGGGCGTAACTCTTAATAGCTGGCAATGCAATAAACATTGTAGCCATTAACAACAATAATAAAACCTTTTTCATTTGTGTGTTTTGTGTGTGTATTTTGAATCCGTGAAATTAAGAATAATTTTAGAAACGATTTTTTTTAAACCACAACACCTTGTAGATTTTACTTTAAAAAGAAACAGTCCCGAAAACCCGGGACTGTTTGCAAATATTTTGATGTCAACTATTTAACCGGAATACTGAACTCAACTTCTTCTGGCGGAAGACATTGTTTATCGTTACAAACCATAAACTCTACCACGCCTTTAACAACTGTAGTTGCTTTGTTTAGCTTAATTTTTTGTTGAAAAATTACCGCTTTTTCAAAATAACTTACATTCATTTTAAAAGTGCTTTCATATTTAACAATAGCTTTAGGCTCAATTGTTTTACCTACAAGGCTGAAATCTTTAGAAGGGGTAAAAGTAAAAGTAGTTTTTACCGGCCCTCCGTCTTTCACATTCTGAGAATAAATATGCCATCTGTCATCAATTGTCGCTTTTAAATAAATTATAGCTTCAGTTTTACTCACTTTTTTGCAGAGTAAGCCCACGTTACCGGTTTTTCAATTTGAGCGAATGCGCCAGCAATGGTAAAAAGTACCATCGAAAGCACCAGGAGTGATTTTTTTCATTTGTGTTTATTTTGTGTGTGTAAATTCAATTTCTTTTAAAGTTAAAAATTTTTAAACCTTTTTCTGTATCAACGTTTAGTCTACCGTTATCTTCAACTCCTTTAATGATTCCTTCAAAAACCTCGCCGTTATGTTTATATAACGCAGAAACCTGATAGTTATACAGCCTCGCAAGGTAATCATTTTGTAAAATACTGTATTTCCCTTCCCTCAAAATTAAGTAGTATTTTTCCATAAAAATGAATATTTTATCCATAATATCCATTAAAGGTACATCTCTTTGTAAAATTCGAATGATGGAAGTGGCTCGCTCGCTTATGCTTTCAGAAAATTCTGATTGATTTACATTTAAGCCAATGCCAATTACTGATGATTTAAAAGAACTGCCTGTCAGTGTATTTTCGATTAATATCCCGCCTAATTTCTTATTATGGTAATACATATCATTGGGCCATTTTACTTTTATTCCCTCCGGCACAAAACAAGCTAAGGCATCACTAACAGCCAAACTAACGGCAATATTTAAATAAAACTGCTTATCAAGTGGCAAAAAAGAAGGCTTTAAATAAATACTTGTACTAATATTTTTACCCGCCTGGGTTTGCCAAACGCTTTCCTGCTGTCCTCTTCCGGCACACTGATTGTCTGCCATAATTACAGTCCCTTCAGCTAATGGCTCGGATTTTGACACCAAGTTTTTTAAAAAGTTATTCGTAGAATCAACTTCTTTTAATTTGATTAAATTTTGACCAACAAATAGTGTCGAAAAAGTGTTATTTTGCAAGTGTCGAATTTATAATATTGTAATTCCAAAATTAAAGCATTTTAATGGTAAAAAAGAAAATAGTAGCCCTTTCTACATACCTTTCAGAGTTAGCCGTTCACGGCATACAGGAAAAAAAAGGAGAAGATATAGTGCGGTTAGATCTTAGAAATATTCATACTTCAGTCGCTGATTATTTTATTATAGCAAGTGCCAACTCCGGTACTCAGGTAAAAGCTATTGCCGATAGTGTAGAAAAAGAAATATATAAAGCCACTCAGGCCGATCCGAGACATAAGGAAGGTTTCGAATCAGCAGATTGGATTATTCTTGATTATTTCGATGTGGTTGTGCACATTTTTAAAACAGAAAAGCGCCACTTTTATGGCATAGAAGAACTTTGGGGAGATGCAGAAAGCACAAATTATCAAAGCGCATAACCTAATAGAACCATTTTGACAAAGACAAATGAACGATAATCAAAACACCAACGAAAAACAGGGGAGAAGAATTCCAAACATCCCTAAAAAACCACAAAAAGGATCAAAATTTAATATTTTCTGGGTGTATGCGGCCATTATCATAGCCATTATTGCAGCACAGTTTTTATTTACTACGGACGGAGGTAAGGAAGTAACTTACCAAAAGTTTGAGCAACAGATGTTACTTAAAGGTGACGTGCAGAAGGTTGTTGCCTATAAATCCGACGATTTAGTCCGCGTAGAGGTATACATCAAAAAAGATAGTTTAAAAAAACCAATATACGATGGATACAAAAGCACTAGCACATTTAGTGTAAATAATGCAGCCAGTCCTGTTGTATTTTTCAATGCCGGCACGATGGACGGGCTTGATAAACAACTTGCCGATTCGCAAAAAGATCTTCCTGCTAACCAACCTAGGATATTGGCTGAAAAAACCAGCCGCAGCAATCCATTGGCAAGCTGGTTTTTAAGCATCATTTTACCTGTATTGCTTTTAATCGGTTTTTGGATTTTTATGATGCGCAGAATGGGCGGTGGTGCTGGCGGCGGCGGTCAGATTTTCAGTATCGGAAAATCAAAAGCTACTTTATTTGATAAAGAAAGCCAGGTAAATATTACTTTCAACGATGTTGCCGGTTTAGAAGAAGCAAAAACAGAGGTAATGGAAATTGTAGATTTCCTTAAAAATCCTAAGAAATATACCGATCTGGGTGGAAAAATCCCGAAAGGTGCTTTATTGGTAGGCTCACCGGGTACTGGTAAAACCTTATTGGCTAAAGCAGTTGCAGGCGAGGCTCAGGTTCCGTTCTTCTCTCTGTCAGGATCTGATTTCGTAGAGATGTTTGTTGGAGTAGGTGCATCTCGTGTTCGCGACTTGTTTAAACAAGCGAAAGATAAATCTCCTTGTATTATCTTTATTGATGAGATTGATGCCATTGGCCGTGCCCGTGGTAAAAACGGTGTAATGGGCGGAAATGATGAGCGTGAAAATACCTTAAATCAACTTTTGGTTGAAATGGATGGCTTTGGCACCAATACACATGTTATCATTTTGGCTGCAACCAACCGTGCGGATGTTTTAGATAAAGCCTTATTAAGAGCGGGTAGGTTCGACAGACAGATTTATGTTGATTTACCGGATGTTATCGAGCGTAAACAAATTTTTGAAGTCCACATTACTCCACTTAAAAAATCAGAAGAGCTTGATACAGAATTTTTAGCTAAACAAACGCCAGGATTCTCAGGCGCAGATATTGCAAATGTTTGTAACGAAGCCGCATTAATTGCTGCCCGTAAAAATAAATCAGCTGTAGATAAACAGGATTTCTTAGATGCGGTTGACCGTATTGTAGGTGGTTTAGAAAAGAAAAACAAAATCATCACACCAAGTGAAAAACGTGCTATTGCTATTCATGAGGCTGGCCATGCTACTGTAAGCTGGTTGTTAGAACACGCAGCGCCATTGGTTAAAGTTACCATTGTTCCACGTGGACAAAGTTTAGGTGCAGCCTGGTATTTACCAGAAGAACGTTTAATTGTTCGTCCACACCAGATGCTTGATGAAATGTGTGCAACAATGGGCGGTAGGGCCGCTGAAAAAGTGATGTTCGATACCATTTCTACAGGTGCCCTGAGCGATTTAGAAAAAGTAAATAAACAAGCCAGGGCAATGGTTACCATTTATGGCTTGAACGAAAAGTTAGGAAATATTACTTATTATGATTCTTCCGGTCAGAACGAGTATAACTTCTCTAAACCATATTCAGAGGATACCGCTTTAACTATCGATAAAGAAATTTCAGCGTTAATTGAAGGTCAATATCAAAGAGCCATCCAGTTATTGGAAGAAAATAAAGATAAATTGATCCAGTTAGCCGATATTTTAATCGAAAAAGAAGTTTTATTTAAAGACGATTTAGAAGTGATTTTCGGAAAACGTTTATTCGAAAACCAAGGTGAAAGTGGTACACCCGGACATATTACTCCGGTTGAGGCATAAATAAATAATTTCTATTATTACATTTGCTACCCTAATTTAATCATTAGGGTAGCTTTTTTTATATGAAGGATAATACGACAGCTAAAGAACAAATACTAAAAAAGATAAGGAAAGCACTATTAGAGAAGCGCGAAAACCCATATCCTAATTTAGAAGAAAGTCCATTGTATAAAAAAATACAGATGAGCTGGAGATATTATTTGCCGAACAGCTTACAGCTATATCCGGTAATTTTATCTTCTGCGAGGATGGAATTGATTTTTTTGAAAACATGTTGCAGCTGGCCGATAAATATAAATGGCGGAAAATATACTGTTGGGAACCAGAAATACAGCAGTTTTTAAGCA